>NZ_JAJONA010000001.1:0-2662500 GCF_024699985.1 Phenylobacterium sp. J367
GGTTGACGCCCCGCATCCCCTCCGAGGCGGAACTGATAGAAGCCGGGGTCGGCTTGATGTTGTTCTGGTCGAAGTGGAGCTGAACGACGGCGCTGATTGATCGAACGTGAAGTCCGGCTGGTTCGGGCGGACGAACTCGGGCGCAACGCCTTGGTCGGGCCTGACAAACCCGGCGAAACGCCTTGATCCGGGCGCGTGTAGTCCGGCGGCGGCTGGGTCCCCGGGCGCTCGAACGTCGGCGCAGGCTGCGCGTCGGGGCGCGTCGCCGTCATGAGGTCAGTCGGGGTCCCACCGGCACCGGTCTGGGCCGGCGGCGGGGCGTTCGGGTCGGCCGGAGTCGTCGGCTGTGCCGGCGTGGACTGGGTCTGCGGGAGTTGCCGCCCCTCGTTCTGCCCATAGGTCTGGTGAGTGCCACTGGGCGAAGGTTTCCGGGCTTTGGAGGCCGTGCTGGCGGAAGGCCGGGCTGTTCGGGTCAGCCTTGGCGCTCTCCTGGAACTCCCGCATGACGTCGGGGTTCGCCTGGAGGTAGGCGTTCCAGTCGGGCCCGCTGGGCGAAGCCGTCGAGCCACCGCCGGTGGCCGGGCCGCCACCCGTTGCGGGCGCCGCAGTCGGGCCAAGGACGCGCGTGCCGAGTTGAGAGACCGCCGCGCTCCCGACATCGCGGTAAGGCGACAGGTCGGAGCGCGCCCGGTTGTAGATCTCCCGATTGACCTGCGCGTTCGCGTTGGCAGCGCTCTCCGCCGCGTCGGAGGCGCGGTTCGTCGCCGAGCGGTTGATGAGCGCAGAGCCGACCGCGCTGGCCGCGACTGCGGCAGCGACCCAAGGAAAAACCATGCGTAGAGACCTTTAGGTGAAGGCTTCCCAGAACAGGTCCGTCCCGGTCCCGTCGCGGTTGGCGAGCGGGCCGCTCGGAAGCGGCTGGCGGGCGGGGAACGCGACGGCCCAGACGGAACGGAACTCGTTGGTGGCGAGGCCGGCGGAAACCAGCGGGGTGCGCGCCTGAAGCGCCCGCTCCGCGCCCTTGGCCCGCCACTGGGCGAGGAGAAGCGGCGCGGGCAGGCCCCCATCAAGGAACAGGCGCGCGGAACGGATGCTCATGCCGCGTTCGCCACCAGCCGCTTGAACACCCGGCCGATGGGGTCGGACACTCGGAACTGAACGACCGCCATCTGGTGCGCCGGGACTGAGCCAAGCGCGTTAAACCGGGGGGAAGGTCTTGTATTCGCCCGTCGCCCCCATCGGGCGCTCTTTCCAGGCGCCGAACAGCTTGCCGGTGTCGCGCGAGATGCGGAGCTGAATCTTCGGGTCGGAGCCGTCCCCGTCGCGCGGCGCATCGCCGAGGTCGCAGATCATCGTCAGGCTGGCGATCGGCTGCGGAACCTCCGCCGCCTCGATCAGTGCGCAGCCCTGCGTGATGACCGGATCAGAGACGTCCGTCCGCCGATCTTCGTCCAGCCGATAGACCGTGGCGGCCAGCGCATCGCACGCCAGAACCACGTCGCCGATGTTGCAGCCGAGGTTGGCCCGCCAGTAGTCGTAACCGTAGCTCTCGAAGGTGGTCCAGCGCTCCCCTTCCCCGTCGAGGTCATAGACCCAGGTCGAGGACTGCGAGAGGCGCAGGACGTAGAACCGGTGGCCCGGGATGGTGAAGGTCCAGGCGACCAGATCCATGCTGTCCGCCTCGGCGATCAGCTTGGCGAGGCCCGGGGCCGAGACGATGCCCGGAACCCCGCCATCCCACCGCCGCACGTTGCAGCGGCTGTCCACGAACATCAGCGTCCCGACGCAGTTGACCGCCGTCGCCCGCGCCCGGCATCCGAAATCGTCGTCAAGCCCGCCATAGGGCGCGAACGGGTTGTTGCCGTCGCCGCTCAGCGCGAACACCTGGAAGGTGCTGGAGCCCAGCATGGCGAGCTGATCGCCCCGGGTCCGCACCGCCACCAGCGGGTCAGGCGCATATTCCGCCGACTGGAAGTCGAGGGGTTCCCACGAAACCGCCGCCGGGGCGAGGTAATAGAACTTGTCCGTGCCCGACGCGGAGGCGACGAAGTTCCCGGCGATGAAATCCACCGACGAGGCCCCAGCCTCCGGAAAGCTGGTGTCCTGCGTGACGAGGCCGTTCAGAACCTTGTAGAGCGCGCCGCCCGAGGCGATGTAGGCCACGCTGTTGAGGTCGGCGTCCTGCCCGAACGCGATATCCACCAGGTCATCGCCCGCCACCGCTCCGGTGAGCGCGGTCAGGACCCCGGCGGCCGTCAGGGTGTAAACGGCGGCCCCCGAGACCACGATGGCGCTGTTGTCGAACAGTCCGTCCCGAAAGCCGATGCCGCGAAGCTGGCCGGAGCCCACCGTCTTGAAGCTGGCGAGACCGGGCCGGGCGCGGAGTTGCAGCCGCGAGCCCGAAGGCGTCAGCACGCTCTCGGCGTAGAGGTTCTTGCACACCAGCGTCGGATTGCCGGTGCGCTCGTAGGCTCCGAATCCCAAGGCGATCTCACTCATGGCCACCCCGCATCAAGGTCTATCGCGTCGAGGTCGGCCCGGGTCTCGGCGCTCCGCACCAGATCCTTCATCCGCCACCAGTTGGCCTGTGCGACCGCCGCCCACGCCCGCAGCGCCCGAAGGATCAGCGACGCCTCGGAAAACGACACCACGAACGAGCGGTTGGAGGTCGCCCGGAAGCCTATCGGGATCGGCTCATCTCCCAGGCCGATCGCCTCCGCCTCGACGCACATGCCGAGCATCGCCAGCCAGTTCGTCCGATCCAGCTCGTTGCGGCATTGAAGGGTTTCCCTCGCCGAGGGCTGGGGCCGGGAAGCCACCGGCCAGGAAACGCTCGTAGCGAGAGTCGATCTGAGCGAGCCGCCGCTTCCGCCAAGGCGAGTTCGGGGTCAGGTCGTCCACCATCAAACACCGCTCCCAGATGCGCGCAGGCGGCGCGCTGAGCGCGTTCGCCTAGGTGCGCCTCAGGACGGCGCGAAAGTGATCAATTGACGCCGGATCGCCCGGTGGGTTGCTCCTCGCTCCGGCCGCGTTCATTGCCTGCACATAAAGTTCCGGAAGCAGCCGATAGAGCGCAGTGCGCGCCCTCCATGAAAGCGATTGCGGACCGGCTGGCCCCTTGTGCGCCTTTTGCTCGAAGCTTACGATTTCGAAAACCGTGCGCTCGCGCTGCTGCGGCGAGCGACTGACGGTTCCATGCGATGTGATGCTCAAAAAAGATTCAGATAAGGCCAGTCCCCGGGGCGTCGTCGCATTGCGTCGGCGTCGCCGGTTTCAATGACGAGCCATCCGCTAGGCTTGAGCATGGATCGGCAGTTACCCAGTGCGGCGGACGGGTCGTACAGGTGCTCGAAGATATCGAATGCGGTTATGACGTCGTAAGGCCTTCCGCTCCACATGAGTTCAGAGCTGTCGAGGAAGCCCTCGATGAATTCGCCGCCACCGGCGGTGTCGAGCCGGTTGAACCGAACAATATCAAGGGCTGATCGCCGCCCGCCCGCGGGCAGCGCCGCCAGCCACTCTCCGCCCGCCGCGCCGACATCGAGGATGTCAGCCCCGACAAGATCAAGCGCCTCAAGGCAGGCGATCTCGTCGGCGTAGTCATAGTTGCCGCCCCACAGCGACCCCTCGGCATCGGACGTCGCGTCGGTGAGTTCTTGCGGTGCTGGAACGACGGCCTTGAAGACAAGCCCACACGTTACACACCTATGTAAAGCAACGCCGCCCCTCGGCATCGGACGGCGACTGCCCCCAAAGCTATAGTATTTTGCCCTTAGCTTGCCGATCTTAGCGGACGCTGGTTCCTGGCAGGCTGGGCAGGCCCGCAATTCGATCCACTGCATTCCGGAACCGTATTACTGTTTAGGCGCCGGGACAACGGCTACGCCCAGCCCTGCGCGACCAGAGCATCGTACGTGACCTGCGCGTAGCCGGTGTTGCCCTTGGTGTTCGGATGGTAATCGGCGGCGGAAGTCAGGCAAGACAGCGGCCACAACCCATCCGCCACGTACTGCGTATCGTCCACCCCCGCCGTCGCTCAGCGACTGCATGTAGGCCAGGACCGGCACGGTGTTGTTCGGGTAGGCCGCCACGATGGCGTTCCACTTGGCGTCGCGGGCGATGCGGCCCGCCGAGCCCGTGGTTTCGCCCACCCCGATACCCGGCTCGATGATCAGGAAGCGGCTGTGGTTCAGCCGGCCGATGATCTCCGCGTAGGTCGCGAGGATCGTGGAAATATCCATGCCCGACATGTCGTCGGTCATGATCAGGGTGTCGCGCCAGAAGGCCGGGGTCAGCGCCCAGCGCGCGGCCTGTTCAACGAGGGTCGAGCCCCCGACGCCATCCATGCTGAGCGGGACGGTGAGAAGCGAATCCAGCGCCGAGCGCCAGCCGGAGGAGGCGAAGCTGTCGCCCAGCCCGTGGATGGCTCGCGTGCGCACGGGAAACAGGGTGGCCCGCTCGCTCAGATCCGGGATGCGCCGGGGCGCGTAGGCCAGCCGGGCAACCGTCCCGAACCACTGGTCGCCGCCGATCTTGTTGCCGATCACCAGCCGGGTTGGAGAGGGCACCGTGGCGCTGGTCGCGCCGGTCTCCGCCGCCCCGTTGAAGGACGCGGCCATGTCGTTGGCTCTCCAGGCCAGTGCGATCCCCGGTCTTCGTCGGACTGGATGCCGACGAGACTCGGGTTCATCTGGGTAACGCCGCCATCCACGACGATTGCCGAGAGGTTCGCGCCCGCCGAAGAGCGATAGATCGCCAGCCGCTCGTTGTTGCTGGTGTCATCGATCTGGACCAGCATCTGATCCGAGGTGCGGAAGCCCTGCGCGGTGCGAGCCCACGCGACCAGCGTGCCTTCGGTGTCGCTCCAGCCGGTGAAGGGCTTGAGGAGCCATTCGGGCCGATGACCAGGCTGTCCGCCGCGGTCCGGCTGGTCGCCATGAACGTCGAGGGATAGTCGCGCTCGCACTGGAAGCGCGTTACGTCGCCCGAGACCGTGAACGTGACCGCCGTCGTGCCGCCAAGCGTGAAGGTGACGGGGTTGCCTTCCGTCACGGTGCCGGTTGGGCCGCCCGACAGCTCAACCGAACCCGCGCCCTCAAGCCAGCAGACGTAGGTGGCTGCGGCGAGGCTTTGGGTCTGCGTGGCCGGTGCGGTCGGGCTCGTAAGGAACTGCGCGCGGTTGGCTTCCAGCACGAGGCCAAGGCCCTTCGCCGCCGCCGTCCGGTGCTGGCGGAGCGTGCCGCTGGAGGCCACCGCCCACGCCCCGGTGCTGTCGCGGTAGCCCGCCGCCGAGGCGCGACCGAACGTGGCTCCGATGGCCGTCAGCCAGCCGCTCAGCGTCGGATAGAGCGTGCCGTTGTAGTAGTACCGCCCGGCGACAAAATCCGCGTCCCACAGGAAAGCGTCGCCCCGGTCGTCGCGCAGAACCCAGGCATCGGGCGCTTGTCCCCGCCCCGTCAGCCCCAGCGAGAGCCCGATTTCCATCGACCTAGTACAGCGCCACGATGTCTGTGGCGTCGGTGCCCGTATCGAGCACCTTAGTCACCTGAATTGGAAGAACAGCGCCAGACGGTACGTTGGCAAACGTGGCGTTGCCGCCCTCTGCCATGGTGACGGTCAAAGGGCCTCCCGTGCCGACATACAGGGCGCGAGTTGCCGGGATGATTGTCGCATCACTCTGCGTAACCGCCACAGCCCTGCTGGCGCTGTACGTGCCGGTGCTCTTGCCCATGACGGCTCCTGCTAGTGATAGGGTGAGAGGAAGACCGACGCCTCTTCCTCGTCCCAGGACGAGAGTTGCGCGTAGAGGTCGCCGGCGCGGGCCTTGATCTCCGCGTACCCGGTCGGGTCGGTCAGGTGCATTCGGAACGGAAGGGCCAGCCTGGCGGCCAGGCCGTATTGCAGGACTTCCAGCCATTCCTGCGGGAGGTCGAAGTCGTTCTCCAGCGCGTCGAGGTCTTCGATCACCCGGAGATAGGTCACCCGGAGCGTGGTGGAGGCTGCGATGGTCGCGTCCGGCACGGGCCAGACGTAGAGCGTGCGCGTGGCCCGCTGAGGGTCGAAATAGGCTCCCAGCGGCGAGCCGGTGGAGAGCTTGTTCGGAAGCTCCTCGTACTCGTCGCGGCTGTAGATCTCCAGCGGCAGGTCGTTCTGCGACGTCCCCGAGCCGATCCGGCGGCGGGCGGACAGAACCTTGCGCATCAGGGTCACGGGAGACGACGTGTAGGAGGCGGTCGAAGCCACCAGCGTCACGGCGGCTTCGGTCTTCAGCCAGAGCTTCGGCGCCGGGTCCGCACCCCAGGTTTTAACCATGAGGTTCAGTTGCTCGAGCGCCTTGTCCATCTCCTCGGCGTCGGGGTCCTCACCCAGTGCACGCGCGCCGATCAGGATCAACGCCGCCGTGGCGATCTGGCGAACCGTGCGGGTGAAATCGACCGAACCTGACGTGGCCATCAGAGGTCGCTCTGGGTCACGTCGCCGGGCGACAGGAAGGTGTCGGTCGGTTCAGGGCTCGCCCACGGAACCCGCTGGTTGTCGGGGATGCCGCGCACGAAGTCCTGCGGGTGGCGCTGGTCAGCGAACCGGCGCAGCACATAGGCCCCGTCCCACTGCTTCACGCAGTCCGAGGCCCACGCCTTAAAACCGCTCCGCTGGCAGATTACTCTCCAGTCGCCGATGCGCTGTTCATCCGACATGCGCGAGGCCCTTCATGGCAAGAATTGCGCCGATCATGCCGCCCCCCATGACCTCCACCTCGTAGTCGGCGAAGCTGAGCTGGTTCACCGCGTCCTGCGCCTCGCAGGCCCACGTCGTGGTGGTGCGGAACTCCTGGTCGCCGACCTCGACGGTCACGTCCTGCCCGCTGTGGGGCTGGCTGACGGCGTGGTCGCGGCCATCCATGTAGCAACCGTCCCAGCCGAAGGTGCGGAAGCGCCTCCAGCCCATCATCCGGAAGAGGCTCATCGCCGTCAGCGTGATGCTGCACGCCGTGGGCACGCCGGCCGGGTGGCTGTCGCCGATGTGCCAGAGGCGGGCGTCCCGGCCCTCCAGCGCGGCGAAGACGTCGCTGTGGCACTTGCTGGCGACGAAGTAGGTGGTGGACGCCGGAGCGCCCTTCAGGAAGCTCGCCACGAGCGGTTGCGGATCGCAGCCCGCCCAGTAGGTCGGCGTCCCAGCTTCAGCGCTCCGTTGAGCGCGAGAGTGGTCTGGTGCTGACAGCGGTTGATCGCCTCGACGGCGCTGGGGCCGTTGGCGATGATCGTCAGGACGCCGGGCTTGTCGGCCTCGGGTTTCGCTTCGGGAAGGCCGCGCGCCGTGTTCTCCACGACGCGCTTCGCCAACACATCGTCCGGATAGGGAACCCGAACGTCGAAGTCGATGATGCCGAGCATCAGGCGCTGGCGACCACGCGCCAGCGGGTGGCGTCCTGCGCGATGTAGATGTTGCCCTTGTTCTGGGCGATGGTCTGCGTGCCGACCGCGTTGGTCGAGGCCGCGTTGATCCGGCCGCCGGTCTGCGGATAGACCTTCACGGCGGTCGCCGCGTCGTTATGGATCGACACCACCTTGCCGGTCGCCGCGGTAGGCAGCTTCACGGCGCGGGTCGTGGCCGAGACGGTCGTCACGATGTTGTGGAAGGCGGTGAGCGCCGTGGCGTTCGCCTGGCTGTTGGAGCCCGCGGCGACGACCGTCGCAACGGACTTGACCTGAAGGCCGGCCAGGGCGCCGGTCACGTCGCCGACGATGTTGCCGATGAAGCCGAGGGTCGATTGCACGTACCCGCGGAATTTCGTGGTGGCCATGTGGGGTGTCCCCTAGAGGGTGCGCCCGTCCGTCTCTCTAGGCGTCGCCTTAGGCGTCTGACGGGCTGGAAAAGGAGGTGGGGCGAGCCCGAAGGCCCGCCCCTAGTCGATGCCGGATCAGGCGCCGGCCGAGCCGTAGATGCCGCGAGGGTCGGTCCAGCCGAAGCTGTACCGCTCGTAGCCCTTGTACTTCAGGTTCGACGTGTCGAAGTCGTTATCCTGCGCGAACTCCGGAGAGATCCGCTCGAAGTGCTTCAGGCCGTTCGGGGCATTCGTCTTCACGAACCACGCGTCGGTGTCCGTGAGGTAGTGGTTCACCTTCGGGCCTTCCGGGAACATGCCCATCGTCCGCAGAGCGTTGACGGCGTTGTTCGCGGTGTCGTTCTGAAGCTGCGACTTCAGGATGCGGGTGGCTTCGAAGATGAGCGCCGGCGGCACGACCAGCGCCCGGGGCATCAGGGAGATGCGCAGGCCGCGGTCGTTGACGGCGTTCATGATCAGAACGGAGATGTCCTCCAGCGCGGCCTCGGAGAGGTCGGCCGGGGTGGTCAGCTCGTTCTGGAACGTGCCGGCCTGGATCGGGTGATCCGTCGCCAGCAGTTCCTTCGCGTCGCCGCCGGTGTAGGACGAGTTGAAGCCGCGGTTCAGGATGTTCGCAGCCACGTTCTCCTTCGTCTGACGGAAGGAGAAAGCGAGGTCGCGGGTCGAGCCCAGGGCCTTCTTCTCGTACTGATTGTCGTCGATCGCCTTGCGGGTCACGATGAAGCCCAGGCCGTATTCGACGTGGGTGTACGTCGAGGTGTAGCCCTGGCTGGTCGTGTCGTAGGAGACGCCGCCGCCCTCGTTCTTGATCGGCGCAAGGCCGAACCCAGGCATCAGCACCTCTTCCTCGCGGCCCTTGGTGGACGACTCGGAAGCGAAGATGTCCCGCCACTCTTGCGGGTGCTCCATGTACCCTTGCCCCAGACGGCGTTCAGCCCGGGCCAGAGAAGCTTCGCGATGGAGCCGGTGTTGATCGTGCTCATGGATCAGACCCCCGCGACTTGGTTGGCGAAGCGGTGACGGTTGAGCGCGACGAGCCACTTTGCGTGCTCGCCGACCTCATTGTCAGCGCGGTTGACGAGACCCACGATCTTGACGTCGAGGGTGTTGGTGGTGGCCTCGGTGGCGTTGTTCAGCTCCATGCCGGACAGGCCGGTCACGGTGCTGCCAGAGCCCACGACGACGTTGGCGTTGAAGCCGATGTCGTTCGCGGCGAGCGGGGTGCCGCCGGACACCTCCTGGATCTCGAACAGAAGGTCCGGATCGTCGGCGACGGCCAGCAGGCGCTGGGTCGAGGCGGCCCGGTACTTCAGCGAGTCCTGGGTGACGGGCAGGACGCCCACGACCACACCTTGGAAGATGTCGCCGGTGGCGGACTGCACCACGTCGGAGTACACGACCCCGTCGATGGTCTGGGCGGTGCCGGCGCCGGTCACGAGGTCGCCGACGAAGATGGCGGTCGCGTTGCCGGCGGCCACCGAATAGACGCGGAACGCCCCGTTGTAGGGCGCACCGTTCCGATGCCGGACGGGCTTGAGCCCGAACGGCGTATCAGCGTTTGCCATGTTGAAAATCCTCTCGGCGGCGCCCCGTCAGGGCGTCAGCCGGTTTGGTGGGAGATCGAGCTGCGGTCGCGCGGCTCGTATGTGTCGGTCATGCGCCCGGTCGTATCCGTCCCTGCCCGAAGGGCTTCCTCGAACGGCTTGAGGGCGTCTTCCTTCTCTTTCACGCCGAGGGCGTAGTCTTCGGCCCGGCATTCCATCAGGACGAGTTGCTGCGGTTGCCCGTCGCCACGCTTTCCTCCGTGGCGGGCGATCCGCGTGCCCATCCCGTCCGTGCGGGCCTCATCACTGCCGGCCTTCTCGGCGGCCAGGGCGTAGCCCAGTTCCTCCATCGCCATGATGCGGGAGGGGTCGTTGTCCACCCAGCGGCGGACGTAGCCCTTGCGCTGCGGCGCATCCAGTTTCTGCTTGAAGCCTCCCGTGGAGGCCCTGCGCCGGCGCTGCGACTTCGGGACGGCCCCACCTTCCGGTTGGGTGGCGGCGGTCGTTTGAGCGGGGTTTTCCTGCGTGCTCATTGTCCGAAGAAATCTTTCAGATATTGGGCCTCGGTCATGAGGCCCTGTTTCACCATGCGGTCCATGAAGGAGCGCGCATCGGCAGGGAGGTCGGCGCGGGACTTGCTGCCGCGTCGGGCCGGCGCTCCGCCGCCCTCCACCGCTGCGGCCTGCTGCCGGTTCGGGTTGGCGGGCTTGGCGAACTTCTCGGGGAAGGCGGCCTTCAGACGGCTCGTCGCCTCCTTCAGCCCAGCCTTGGGCTTGGTGTAACCCTCCTCCAGAACGTCCTTGCACAGGGCGTCGAACGCGGCGGAGAGCGCCCTGTCGGTTCCGTACCACTCGTTCTCGGCCTGCCAGGCTTTGAACTCCTCGTTCGGACCCTGTTCGGCGGGCTTGGCGCCCGCCTTGGCGTCGGCGCGGAGGTCCGCAAGCTCGTCCGCCGCATCCATGACGCCTTGGGCGTCGCCCGCCGCGGTCGCCTCCGCA
The DNA here is from genome assembly GCF_024699985.1 of Phenylobacterium sp. J367. Lineage (GTDB taxonomy): Bacteria > Pseudomonadota > Alphaproteobacteria > Caulobacterales > Caulobacteraceae > Phenylobacterium. The sequence goes on from NZ_JAJONA010000001.1 coordinate 10,386, forward strand.
ATGCGCGCCTCGATGTCCCGCAGGGCGCGCTGGTATTCGCGCTCCGCCGTCTTCGAGTGGTGCTCGGCGAGCTTGGCGAGGTCCGCACGGGTGCGATCCAGCGCCTTTTCCAGCCGGGCGTTGTTGGCCTTCAGGAACGGCAGGAACTCCTCGCCGCGCTTGACGAAGGTTTCCGCATCGACCCACTTGGCCGGGTCGCCCTTGAACTGGCCCTGCGGGGTCCAGCCCATCGCAAGGGCGCGGTCCTCGACGGATGGGCCCTGATCCTGTTCGCCGCCCTGCGCTTCCGCGCCGACGACCTGCGACTCCTCGCCTTCGATGTGCTCCGGGGCTTCGCTCATTCGGACGCCCCCTCGATCACGGTGAGGAGGTCTTCATCGTTCATGATGATGTAGTCCTCGCCGTCCGCCCCCTTCTCCCGGGCGCCGGTGTACTGCGCGAACAGCACCCTCTCCCCGGGCATCGGCTTGCGGGCGTGGTCGCCCCAATCTCGGAACGCATTGCAGCCAACGGCGACAAGGGTGGCCTTGGTGGCTGCGTACTTGAGCGGTCGCGGGTCGTGTCGGCGAGGATGATCCCGCCCTTCGACACTTCCTCCACCGGGTCCGGCTTGACCAGAATCCGCTGGTCAACGGGGACATGCCCGCTGGCGTTATCCATGCTTGCCTATAGTGCTGGTGCTGAGCCCGGTTTCCTGCGGGCTATCGGGCGCTACTGCGCGCCAGATTCTGTCTCGTCCGCCTCGGGCGGGATCTCGTAGAAGTCTCTGACGTCAGCCCATTCCAGGGACGCCAGTTCCCCCATCAGGCGGGCCGAGCATTGCTCCGCCTCCGACATCGGGGTTCCCTTCGCCCATAGGCGGGCCGCCGCCTCCTGCCGGTCCTTGAAGAACTGGAGGAGGAGCGGGGTCAGCGGGTGGTTGGCCCATGCCTCGAACGTCTTGCGGTCGAACCTCCGGGGCTCCGCCATTCGCCATCATCTCCATGGCCTGACGCACGCCCTGCTGCACAGCGGCGTCGATGGCCGCCTTGAACTGCGGCGCCATCATCAGGGTTTCGAGTTCGGTCTTCTCGGTCTGGGCGTTGGTCTGGGCGATGTTCGCCGCGGCCTCCGCCGCCTTGATGCTCAGTTCGCGGTCCTTGGCGTCCGCCTTGGCCTTCTCGACGAGGAGCTTCGGATCGGGCGGCGGCGGGCCTTGCGGAGCCGGGAACAGCTCCTCGGGCTCCGGCACGCGGGCCGCTTCCAGCGCCCTCAGGGCAATGGCCCGGCTATCCGCCCCCGGCGCACCCATGAACTGCATGGTGAACTGCGCCTGCGCCATGCGCTGCATGTCCGTCGCCATGTTCGGGTCCGACACCGGCACGACGTCCATATCCCGCGCCTGGTAGTCGGCCTGCGCCACCACGCCTTCCACGTCCTGGAACGTGAAGTACGCTTCGGGTTGCAGGAACCGGCCATTCAGCCGGTAGAGGATCGCCAACTCCTTCTTCAGCGCTCGGTGCAGGCGCTTCACGATGGCGGTGAAGGTCTTCAGGCCCTGTTCGATCAGCGCCGAGACCGTGCCCACCGGCATCGTGCCGCGACCCGCGTCCCCGCCCAGAATGTCCTGCGTCGCCGTGACGTCCTTCGCCGCCTCGATCAGCATTCCGAGGAGTTGGAAGAGGACCGCGGACGGCCCTTGACCGGCAAGGGCACGATGCTCTGCTGGAGGTTGGCCCCCGCTGACGTGACCCGCTTCCATTCGCCCGGCTTGAAGCGCAGGTTGCCGGACTTGATCGACACGCCGTCGCCGATGAACCCGCCCTGCACGTTGGCCAGGTGGCCCGCGTCCATGAGCTGGTTGATGGTCGAGTTGATGGTGGCGGACAGCGGCTCCAGCAGGGTCCCGAACCCGATGTCGTAGAAGCTGCCATCCGGCGCCTGGATGAAACCGTACTTCGTAAAGGCGCGCGTCGGCGTGATCCGGACGATCTCGCCTTCCTCGCTCATCTCGACGCCTGTTTCGTCGTAGCGCGCGACGATCCGAACGACCCGCTCGGTCTCCTTGTGCACCGTGACGATGTACGGCTCGGGATAGCCGTCCTCGTCCAGGTCCCACAGCCGATGCTGTTCCAGGAACACGTGCGGCGCGTCGTCGTCGTTCGCCGCGTCCGGAGCCCGGCCCAGATCCACCCGCAGCCACAGGCCCGAGCGCATCTTCTCCTCGGCCTCGTACGGGTACATCGGCGGCAGGACGTGCGTCGCCCGCGGGCAGGTCTCCAGGTCGCGGGTCCAGTAGTTGACCACGAAGTCGCCGGCCGAGACGAGATGCGAGCAGTTGTAGCCCTTCAGCGGGTCGAACCACGTCTTGCGGAACGCACAGCCCACAATCGGAAGCTGGATCAGAAGGCGGTCGGTGTCCTCCTCCCAGTCGTCCATCTCCTCCAAGAGTTGCCAGGACATGTGCTTGCCGATGCGGTCGGCGCGGTCCTGCTTCTCAGGCGTCGGGCGGCCCTTGATGGCGCCCTTGACGATGTTCGGGCCGTCGATCATCGCCGGGTAGGCGCGGGCGTTGAACTGGATCGCCGCCGTCGAGATCAGCGGGAACTTGATGTTCGACGCCTTCGGCCAGGGATAGCTCTTCTCCTCCTTCGTCTGGAGGGCGAGCTTCATGGCCTCTTCGTATCGTTCGTCCCAGCCTTCGCGCTTACGGCTATCGACGTCGATCCGGTACTCTTCGCAGACCTTGGCGCCGATGCGGGCGAGCGTGTTCTCATCCAGGTCGAAGGCGAGGTTCGGGCTGTTGATCGCCGCGGCGAGGTCGAAGCCCGCGCGGCTGCTCCTCGGCCATCTCCTCTTCGGGCAATTCGGCTTCGGTGTCGAAGGCTTCGCTCACCGTCTAGTACCCCGTGGCGCTGTTGCGTCCTGCATCGTCGCGCCACTCCTCTTCGTCGTCGTAGGTGCCGCCCGGCTCTTGGTAGGCGATGCACATCAGCCCGAAGGCGTCCGCCGGGTCCGAGGCCCAGTCGTGCTCCGGCCCCAGCCCAGCCTTGCGCCGGTCGTCACGCCGCTCGTGGTAGGCCGCCAGCGCCTTGATGCCGATCGCCACCGTGGGCGTGTCGTTGAACCAGATGCGCGGGAACAGACGCCGCGCCGCAGCCACACGCTCGAGCGCCGCGCCCTTGCCCTGGTTGGGCGTGACGTTGACCTCAAAGCCCGCCGCTCGCAGTTGCTGCTGCGCCGAACCCGACGACGTGACCGTCACGTTCTGGCCGTCGTGGGGAAGCTCCATCAGGGCCTGGTCCCATCCGCCGGCCCGGAGCGCGCTGACGTAGTAACCCAGCTCCTGCCCGCGGCCCTCGATGTAGTCGAGCACGCGGATTTCACGCCCGACGAACTGCGCAACCCAGATGGCCGTCGCGTCGCGCCAGCCCAGATCCCAGAATGCCCGAACCCGCATCAGCGGATCGCGGGCCAGCGCCGTTATCCGGCCCTCGCTCCGCACCGCGGCAAGCTGGGCGGCGTAGTAGGCGCCATCGACCGCGGAGACGTACTCGCCACCCCACACATGGGCGGCCATCGCCGGGTCAACGCGGTAATCGTTCTCCATCTCCGCCAGCAACGGCGTATCGGCGAACCACGGATTGTCCTTCCAGGACACCTCGCGCACGATGCTGTTGGGCGGTGGCCCCGCTGGACCCCGGAACAGCATGTCAACCGGGTCGTGGTCGAACTCCGGGTTCCACGACCAGATCATCCGCGATCCGGGCTTCCGCATCGTCGGGCGGATCAGGCGGATGGAGCGGCCGGAGAAGCGGTTCGCCTCTTCGCCCCAGAACACATCGGCGCCCTCGAGCGACTTCAGCGCGTCGGGGTTTCGCCACATGCCCTTGTAGACGAACCGGCCGCCGTTCTTGGCGCGGGTCTCGTCCCTCAGGCTCTCGAAGTGATCCTCGAGCCCATAGTCGGCAATCTTGTCCTCGATGAGCTGCTTGACCGAGTCCCGCAGGCTCTCCTGGATCTCGCGGGCGCAGACGATCCGCAGCGGGCTTGCCGCGGCCTGGATCACGAGCGCCCCAGCGATGCTGTGCGACTTCGCCCCGCCCCGGCCGCCGTAGTAGGCGTAGTCCCGGTGCTGCGGGTCGAACAGCTCCCGGAACGCGCCCGGGATCTTCACCTCAGACAAACTTGACCGTCAGTTCCGACTTGATCGGCGCATCGGCGTCGTCGCCGCCAACGTGCGCGATCTTGTCTTTCCACTCCTCGGGCGCGGCGTTCTTCAGCGCGAAGATGCGCGCCGTCACCTTGGGCCCGCTGTCGCCGTCCAGAAGCCCGCGCTCCAGGATCGCCGTGCGTTTGGCCTGGCCGACTTTTACCGCTTCCGAAAAGTCGGGGTGCGCAGCCATCCACTCGTTGATGGAAGAGCGCGCCACGCCGATCTCGCCGGCATAGGCGGTGAGGCTGTAGCCCTGCCCCATGAACTCTTTCACGCCCTCGCAGTAGGAGGGGTCGTACTTCGTTGGGCGCCCGACCTGGGCCATATCCCCTCCTCTGCCGCTCGGTTTCTGTTGCGGCGTCGGTTGGTTAGATCTGCTCTTGCGGCACCTGGCTGAAGCGCAGGGCGTTGGCGAGTTCTTCGTCCTTGATCCAGCCGACCTTGATGTAGGACCCGCCGCCCATGTGCTTCCAGATGGCGCCGTCGTCTCCGACCACCACCCAGGCGCGGGACTGTTCGTGGGCCTTGAGGGCTTGCTGGATCAGGCCGTGAAGGACTTGCTCCGACACGGCCTCAGGCCCTCCCCCGCGCCCGGGCCTCGTACGCCGCCATCAAGCCATCGGCGTTGGGGACGGCCATGAACTCCAAGGAGAGCCGGTTGAGAGCGATGTCGCAGTCCAGGCACACGCCGAGCCAGCGGTTTCCGTTGGCGCAGACCTGCCACTGGTGGAGGGACGGCGAGCCACAACGAGAACAGGGCACCCGATGGATGCCGCGCGCGGTGTAGGGCTTCCGCCTCCCGGTCATCGTGACCTCGCGTGAGGGTGAGCCGCTTATGCGGTAGAGCGCATACCGCTTGGTTATGCGGGTTTGCGAATAAGGAGCCCGCTCGCAGACCTCTTGCGTACAGACAATGTTGGCGGGTGTGTCTGGGCGGGCGTTGGGTTGCCGCAGGCAAGCGGCGAAGTGGGCATGGCCTTCCCAACGTGGCGCGAGTCGAACTCAGCGCCTGGGTTGCCCGGCCGGCACGGCACGGAACGCGGACAGTGGCCAACTGCGCTTATAACGCGGGCGCGCGAGCTTTGCAACAACTAATAGCGGTCACGTGTGCGTGAGTCCGCTAGATGTGCTATTCGGCGTCGCCCTTCGGCGGCAGGAAGGCGCTCACCCGGAGCGACAGGTACTTGCCCTTCGCGTTGGACTGTATCCAGCCGCCGAGCTGCATGGTGGAGCCGTCGGGCAGGGTCAGCGTGCCCTTATAGTCGGGCTGGTGATCCTTCCTCCTTGCGATCGTTCTTGAACAGCGTGCCGGTGCCGGGCTTGGGAACGTAGCTCATGCCGCCCTCTTCTCGTCCATGGCGCCGCTGTAGTCGGGCTCTTCGTCCGGCTCGGGCTCGACCTTCACCCCGAGGAACGCGCCCAAGGCCCGAAGCTTCTCTTCCTCGCTCATGGCCTTGAAGTCTTCCAGCTTCTGCCAGGTGCTTCGCTCTGCGCCCTTGGCTCGGGTCCGGCTGAGCGTGCGGTCGAACTTGCCTGCGTCCTCTGCGGTGCGGAGCTTGTCCACGAAGGCGTCGGGGATCGGCGTCGGGATTCGCCGGCCGTCCTCGCGGGCGTGATCCAGAACTTTGTACACGCCGAACACGTCCTCGACGCGCCACAGCTCGCGGGGCTCTACGCGGGTGAAGAGGTAGCCGACCAGCAGCGGGCGCTCCTTCACCTCGCGGGTCTTGCCGTCCCGCTTGTAAGGCCCCCCAGCGGCGTTCGCAGGGGAGATACACGTCGAAGTCGCCCGATCCCCAGCCGCGCTCGCGATAGAGTTCGCGGAGGCTGGCAACGGTCTTCTGCTCCTGCCGGGTCGCCGTTCGGACGGCGTACCATTTCGGCTGTTCGGCTGCGTCGTCCATCTGTTCCTCGATAATGCGCTAAGTGGGTTGTTTTGTCTAGTGTTTCTGCTATTCTGAACGCGCTGCAGAGCTGGCTTCCGCCAGCAATGCCAGCGATGCTACGAGCACGGCGACAAAGGCTGGCCACTCCCCGGCAAGCGCCGTCTGGGGCATGGCGAAGCCGAGCGCCAAGTAGGTGAGCATCCTCACCGGATCACCACGTGCTCGGCGAGCCACAACACCCCGGCAAGCAGGCAGCCGAGGCTAGCCACCACACCGATGACGGACAGGACGCAAAGCGCCCTAATCAGCGGCCCAACATCAGGCATCATTCACCCCTCTCCTTCTCCATCTGGTCTTTGATCTCCAAGAACCAGAGCTGCTGTAAGGTCGTGACCAGATCCAGATCGAAGCTCTTCGGCTCGCACAGCCATCGCGGCATGGTGTTCGTATCCGGCCTGAGTTCTGTTCGGAGCCGCTTCCTCAACAGCCTTCCAGGCTTCACACAGAGCCCGGAAGCAGGAGGAGGCGCGTTCGATGTTGTAGGCCCGGTCTTCCCGGGAGAGATCACCAGACGCAGCCCCGTGGCCGTGGAACGAGAGCTTCCCAGCGATCACAGCAACAGCCTTCGCGGCCGATCCGAGGGCGTCGGGGGCGTGGCGGGTCATGCGGCGAGCTCGCCCACCCGGTAGGCCAGGTATTGCAGCCACAGGTGCTCCATGTAGGCCGGCGGGATCGCTTCACTCAGTTCGTTGAGCGTCGCCCAATCCATACCCATGGCTTCTGAGCACGCGGCGCGGTGTCCGCCCTCCCAGACGTCGCGAGTGCCCCGGCCTCCGAACTTGGCCGAGCGCTTCCGGCCGTGGCCGCCATAGACTCCGATGACGGGGCCGCCGGAGTGAGCGCACTGGCAGGGGGCGCTGATCGGAAAGCTCGCCATGAAGAGGCGGTGGCGGTGGAGTTCGCAGCCCTGCGCCCCCAGGCCAAACATCGTGCCGCAAAGCGTGATCGCGCCGGGCATCCACGGGGCGGCGTCTTCGACGTTCTCCAGGGTCCAGTCGCAGCCGCTGGCCTTCAGGATAGCCAGCGTATCGGGGATCTGGTTCGGGTGCTCGTCACCCTTGGCGCCCGGCGCGTGCTTCAGCTTCGTGAACTTCTGACACTTCGGCGAGGCATGGACGAAGTCGAACCGCTCGCGCAGCTCTTCAGCGGTGATCGCCAGCACGTCCCGCTGCTCGAAGGCGTCGCCGCAATAGCGGCGCTGCGGCTTGATATCGAAGCCGGTGACGTGGATGCGGACACCGGCCCGGGACGCGGCGCGCTGGATGCCCCGCGTCGCTCCGCCCGAACAGCAGTAGAGATCAGCGACCCGCAGCATCACTCGGCCGCCATGGGCGCGCGCTGCGCCTCGAACAGCTTCGACCGGAGGCGTGAGGCCTCCTCCAGGTGGCGCTTCTCCTCGGCCTTCCAGATGCGCCAGTTGTCGGGCATCTCCTCGGCATCCAAGTGAACGCCCATCATCCGCTTGCCTTGCGAGGTGTTGCGGAACATCGGCCCGGCCTTGGACCCCGCCTCGTGGGCGAGGATCGTGTGCTCCCGGATCTTCTCGCGGAGGCTCATGGCGGCGTACTCGCTCGCCGTCGCCGGGCGCCAGATCTGAACCCGCTCGCCCTGCACCGGCAGGCTTTCGCGGATCAGCGGCAGGAGCTGGCCGGCGGTCGGAAACTTCGCCGTCCCCGAGTGCCGCCACTTCCGGCAGGCCGTGTTGATCGAATCCAGCGGGAACTCGGCCAGGTCGTTCGCCCAGTCCCGCAGCCAGAGCGTCCGCTGCTCCACGCTCATCAGCGGCGGGCGGCAGTGGACGGCGAGGGCTTCGATGGCGTCGTAAACTTCGGTCTTTTCGGCCATTGGGGTCTAGCTTTCGAGGGCTCTGCGGCGGGCTTCGGCGTGGTCGGCGGCGATCTGGGCGACCATGCCCGGAGGCCCCTGCCCCCTCGGCGCAACCCGGGCTTCGGGGATCTCCAGCGCGGCGCGGTTCTCGGCGATGGAGCGGGCAATGGCCGCGTCGAAGAACTTCCAGGTGCTGATCCGGGAGCGTTGCTTGGCGCACACGCCGGTCACGACCGGCAGGACGTCGTGCTCCCAGCTTGCGCCCTCCCGCTTCCAGGCGATCAGCCGGCCGACCGTGGTGTGCAGGTCCGGCGAGCGGTTCAGGTCGAGGTGCGGGCTTGCGGCGGCTTCGACCAGCAGCTTGGCGAGGTGGGGACCGTTGCCCTTGGGCCAGTCATCGGCGGGTTTCTGAGCACGCTCGCGCGTTTCACCACCATCACCACCACCAACCTCTTCTGAACGAAGTGAAGAAGAGATAGGGTTAACTACCTGCGCGTACGTACGAGGGGCGACGTCCGCTTCCTCACGCTTCGTCACGGCATTGTCGGCATTGTCACGCTTTGTCACGTCCTCGGGCGTGACGTCGGCAGTCGTCCGCTCGCGGTGCCTCGCCTGTCGATCGCGGTCGACGGCGCGGCGGCGCTGCGTGGCGGCGGCGGCCTCTTCGTCGGCGCGCATGGAGTTCAACAGCGCAACCTTGGCCTCGGTCGGCGCATCCATCTCCATGAGGAGGCGCATGGTGCGGTCGGAAAGGAACACTACTCCGCCGCCTCCAACGTGACGGACGCCTGGGCCCGATATGCGTCCAGGCGTCTGCGGTGCGCCGCGTCGGCCCATGAGACCGTGCTGTGGTCACGGTTGAAGAATTTGCCGATCTGGAGCGTGCTCCAGCCGACCTGACGCATCAGGGACATGGCCTCTTGGCGCGGAACGACGAGGTAAGGCTGGCGCCCGGGAGACCTCATCTCCTTGACGCTGATCTCGTACCGCTCAGCCACAAGATCGGCGATGTCCTCCATCCGCCTGTCCGGCATTCGCGCCTCGATGGCGGAAAGGTGAAGCGGGGCGGCCCGCCTCCTTTTGGGCTCGTCGCCGGCCGCGTTGGCAGGCAGGCCCAGAGCCACCAGGAGGGCCCGGCGATGCGGATACGCTCGATCGCCGCCAATGCCGCCACCGACGCCATCGGCCTTGTAGAACCGCACCTCGCGCCCACTCGGGCTCACGAAGAACTCCAGCTCGACGCCGTGCGAGAACCGAACGGTTCCCGCGTACCAGCCGTCGGTGCGCTTGAGGTTGACGACCTCGGCGGTGATCCGGCTCATGCCGCCACCCGATAGGCCGCGCGCAGGTCGTAGAAGGGAAACCCCTTGCCGTTGTTAGCGCGCGCCACCTGCATGAGGTGAACGTCGTCGCTGGACCGCACCGGGTCGGGCCGACTGCTCAGGGCGGCAGCGGCGGCGGTCGCGCGGGCCGGGATGTGCTCTGCGCCGAGCTTTGCCCGGATAGAGTTCGTGGTTCGGCCGAGCGCAGCCGCCATCTCCTCTACGGTCGCGCCAGCTTCGATCATCGCGTTCAGCGCGATGACGCGCTCCGCGGTCCAGCCGTTACGAGGGCGCGAGGGAACGCTTACGGTCTTCATGCGGCCCTCCTGGGCTTGCCGGTGAGGCGGTCGGCGATGCGCTGATAGGCAGAGGCGGTCTGCGCGCCGCCGTCGCCGTCGCGGTGCGCGAGGATGCCGGCGATGTGCGCGGCCATCTCGCGCAGCTCCTCGCTGGAGCGGTCGTGGAGATCTTGGACGTCGATCATCTCAGACCTCCCTCACCGGGAAGCCGTAGATGGCCTTGAAAAGCTTGGACTTTAGCCGCCAAACAGGTAGAGTGCGGGTGTAGGCGGACTTCACGTCCTCCACCACGACTTCGCCCTTCTCGCGGTACTCGAAGTCCACGATGAGCTTGGCGACGCGCACGCCGTCCACGGTCAGCGGATAGGGCACCTGGCGGCGGAGGTTGGTGATCTGGCCGGCGCGCTCCAGGAGCTGAAGTTCGCCCCAGCGCTTGGCTTCCTTGGCGCTATCGAACTCGATCCCGCCGACCGTGGTCTTGCGGTTGCCGTACTTGGTCTTCCGCCGGGCGTCGTGATCCGCCAGCTCGCCAAGCGTCTTGAGGGGGCTGAACGGGCGGGTCACCGGAGGAAGCTCCAGCAAGCGAACGCAACCGCCACCCCGATCCATCCGAACGGGGTGCAGAAGATCACCACCAGGGCAGAGGCAATGCCAAGGCCTATGGCGTCATAGGGTTTGAGGTTGGTGAGGTCGGTCATGCGAACACCCGCACGGCCAGATAGATGCCACCGCCAAGCGCCACGCCGCGGCAAGCGCTTAGCCAGAGCCGGTTGATGTCGAGCGTTGCGAGCCCGATAAGGACGCCGCCGAGGAAGGCTTCCATCATCGCCCTCCCCGCAGATCAGCGAGGCGCTTTGCAGCCGTCAGGCGCGCGGCGAACCCGGGCTTATAGGTGAACCCGAGGATTTGGAGGGCGAGACCCAGCCCCCACAGCAGCCACAGGGCGGCGGCGTAGAAACGCCTCGGCATCGGCGAGTTCACGCGCTCGCCGCTCTCGTGCCTGAGCTTCATGCTCAAGCTCCCTTCTCTCAGCTTCGATGAAGTCTTCGAGGCTGTGGCCGATCACGCTCCCCATGATCGGCAGGACCACACGCCAGCCGCCGTTGCGGTGACGGATGATCTTTTCCCAGACAGCCTCCGAGGCGTTGCCTTTCAGAAGGTCTTTCGCCTCGTACGTTTCGAGATCCCACGTCTCGCGAACCCAAGCCTGGGGGGCCTTGTCAGCCTTCGCCGCAGACCGGCTCGCGAACACCATCAGCGCATCACGGCGCCGGCGGTTGAGGGGTAAAATGGTCCCTCCGAGGGAGGTGATCTCGTCCATCGTTACGTCCATCGTTGCCTCGCTTGCGGCGCGGGGCCGCTGGGGCAATCGGACGGATGGACATGACGGAGGTTGGACGGACGGACGGACTTACCCAGGCTTTCCGGTGCTTGGCCGCGATGGAAGGCGAGGATGTGGAAACCCGAGTGGCGCTTTGGCGAGCGGCGCTCCGGTACCATCAGCGCGATAGGTTGGAGCGGGCGGCCCGGCTGGAGATCCAGGCCAGCCCGCTCCCGCGCGTTTTGGGGGGAGGAGACGCGCGAACGTGTTCAGTGATGCGGAGGTCATGCAGCCTCCGGGAAGTTGAGGCTGGCGAACTCCCCGTACAGCTCGCGCGCAGCCTTGTCGTATGCGCGCGCCGCCGCCTCGGCGGTTTCGAACTGTCCGAGGTACTGCGAGTTGATTTGCGCCTTGAAGGGCCGCACTCGCGACAGCGGCGTGTGGCAGACGCCGCGGAAGCCGGCCGCGGACCAAACCCGATGCTTGTTGGCGTTGTTCTGGCGGCGCGTTGCTAGTCGGAGATTGCTGCGCCGATTATCGAGGGTGTCGCCGCTGATATGATCGACCACCAAGCCGAGATCGGCATTCAGGATGAGGCGGTGCATCAGCACGTAGGCACAATCCGCGCGGCGACGGGCATAGACAAAGCCCGCCTTCGGCACGACCGCGTGCCACTTCCACTTGTTCAGCCAGTCGAAGTCCTCATCGCCCACGATGGCGACGAAGCCCTTGGTGAGTGGGATTTCGCGCGCCATCAGGCGGCCTTCCGCCGCTTCGGCTTGGCCGTAGCGACCGCGACGATCTGCGCGACCTCGTCGGTCATCAGCTCGGAGAGCGCGACCTTTCCGCCCGACTTCTCGACCAACGTCGCCCAGTGTTTCTGGGGGACGCGGTTGTTGTGTCCGCGCGGCGCGTCGTACGTCCACCGCTGGACAGCGTTGCGAGTGATGCCGAGCTGGTCGGCCACGGCCTTGAAGCCGCCGAGCCGTTCCACGATCTCCGAAGCCGGTGTCATGGTCGAACTATGACGCTTCCTCATAGTTCCGTCAATGACAAAGGCGCAGGAAACTATGATGCATCCGCTATAGGCGACTCCATGCCGGACATAGTTTCTGTCCTACCCATGGATGGGACACAGCCCTTGGGTATCGATCCGGCTTGGCTGAAGGCGGAACTGGCGAAGCCGGGGCGCTCTCAGAGCGCCTTGGCGCGGTTTATGGGTCTGGCGGCCGAGCAGGTGAACCGCATGTGCGCGGGCTCGCGCCGGATACAAGCCGATGAGGCCGACAAGATCCGCGCTTACCTGGCCGCCACCTCCCCAGGCGGCGCGACGATACCGCACATATCGCCTAAGCCGCAGGCCGCCGTAGGGTTACCGATCAAAGGCACCGTAGAGGCGGGGAGCTGGCGGGAAGTGGCGTTTACCGATCTGGAACACGAGCCGGAAACGCTACCTGCGCCAAAATCAGTCGTGGACTCTGGTGCTTTTGCCCTGCGCGTGTCTGGCCCCAGCATGGACCAGCGCTACCCGGACGGCTCCTATGTGATCGTCCAGCCCTGGCACGGCGGCCCGCTGCCCATCGGCAAGCGTGTCGTGGTTGAGAGGGCGCGCCCCGACGGCCTCGTAGAGACGACGGTCAAAGAGCTTGTGGTGAATGGACGGGGCGACCTGGAACTATGGCCCCGGTCCACGCACCCCGCCCATCAGACGCCGATCCCCCACAAGGATCTCGACGGCGTGACCGTGCGGATCGTTGGCACGGTGATGTACTCTTTCCAGCCGGACTAGTTGCAGGTCCGAAGCGCGCCCTTGCCGATGCAGGTCGTGCCATCGGAACTCATGTATGATCCGGTGCTCTCGTTGTAGCGCCACATGTTGCCGCGGCTATCGACGCCGCGCTGGTCGCCGTTCGCCTCGATGGTCGAGCGCCACATTGCCCCGGTGTTCATGTTGCTGCCCCGGATAGACGTCGAGCCGTCCTGGTTGGGGGTCGCCGTGATGCGGTTGCCGGACTGCCAGTCGTAGCTGGTCTTAGGCTGCGCGGGCGCCGGCGGAGAGTATGGCTTGTACGGCTGATAGGGCTTGTAGCCCTGCGCGACCGCCGCGGTCGCCACTGAGGCGAGGAATGCCGCCCCCCACAATCATAGCTTTCATTAAAGCCTCCGCTGTCTGGGGAAGCTTCAGTGTGTCCGCGAACGGCATATGACGTCCTTGGATAATTTGTCATTGACTAGCTATGAGGTTCTGTCATAGTCCTCCCATCGAACGAGGACGCCAGCCGCTGGCTAGCTCCTCTGGATAGGAGCGAGAGATGGGCGCAATTACCAGCCTCCTGATGGATGAAGCCGCGGCGCTTCTCAGAGAAGCCCGGCAGGAACGCGATAGCGCGCGCCAAGAGGCGGCCGATCTTCGCGAGGCGCTGCGTCTGGCGCAGATCACCCCGGAAAGCCTGCTGCGGCGCGTTCGCCTGGACGGCCTGCCCGACAGCGCGCGCCTTCTGGTGAAGGCGCAGAACCCCGCGGACAACCATCACTGGTCGCGCTCGGTCAGCGAAATCATCACGGCTGGCGAAATCCGCGCCGCCCTTTCCAAGGCCGAGGCCTGACCCATGGCCCACGCCCACACCCCCGCCGAGCTGGCCTGCATCCGGGCCTTCCGCGTCCTCGTGGAAGACCAGGGCGTAGAGGCCGCCTCGCCGAAGAAGCCCTTCGTGCTCAAGAGCGCGCTGGACGATCTGCCGGCCGCCTTCGCCGAGATCAACGCGGCGTTCGGGAAGCACCCCCGCTCCGCCACCTACACCGGCCCGCTGGACGGGCTCGCCGACAGCATGGGCGCGGCCCTGGCTCATCGGCTTCGGAATGAGGATCGCTGAGATGGAAGCCTTCACGCTCGATACGAGCGGCTACGTGACGGCCCAGCGGGCCACGAGCGGCGGACCTTTCACCTTCTCGTGGTCCGACCTCACCCCCTTCCAGCAAGGGTACGTGGAGGCGCTGTTTGCGAGCATTGCTGCGAGGGCGACCCGCGAAGCCGGCTGGCGGGATGTGCCGTATGGCTTCCACCACCTCGCCCCCGAGACGCTGGCGCGCATCCTGAAGGACTGCGAGGCGTATCAAGGCCGCTACCTCGCGATGCAGCTCACCGGCAGCGACGCGACCTGGGGGCGCTACTTCTGGGCCGACCGTCAGAACGGCATCTACGCCGACTGGCCTCCCCTCACCGTCACGCTCGGCGACGACGGGTTGATCTACCTGCGTGAGGGCGCGTGATGGAAGCCCCCAAGAAGCCGAGCGAAGTGCTCGAAGCCGCTGCTGCGCTGATCGAGCCGGAAGGGGCTTGGACGACGGGCATTCGCGCGAGGACGGCGACCGGCCTTCCAATCGAACCCGTCGAGCAAGACGCGGTGTGCTGGTGTGCGGTGGGCGCCGTTGAGCGGGTCTCGCCCCAATACGCCTACACGCCGTATGCACACCCAGCGCTGCGCTGGGTCCGCCGCGTCATCCGCTTGGACGAGGTCGGCTACTGGAACGACCGCCCCAACCGCACCCAGGCCGAGGTCGTCGCCGCCCTTCGCCAAGCCGCTGAGCTTGCCCGCGCGGAGGGCCAGTGATGCCCTGCATCGAGATCACCGACGCCGACTTCGACGACCTCCACCACGCCCTCGGGCGGCCGGACCTCAGCACGCTCCGCGAAGGTGAGTGCTACCGGAACTTCTACGCCACCGAGCGCGGCTCCGAGTGGGCCAAGCGCGCGGAGGCTAGCGGCCTCTGGGACCTCATCACCGGCTCCGAGGCGCGGATGGTCACGTACCGGGTCAACGCGGACGGCAAGTCGGCGCTTGAAGACTGGCTGAGCCTCCGGGAGCCGTCCTGATGCTCCCCACCCCCGCCAACCAGAACGAGCCCGAAGCTTCCCCTTCCATCTGGGAGAGGCCGTCGTTTCGGGAACTCGCAAAGCAAATCACCCAGGCCTCTGAGGAAGAGATCGAGGCCTTGATCGAGAGGGAGAGAGCTTGATGGAAGAGGTCAAGCATACATGGGCTGAGCTTTCGAGCGACATGGCGCTGGTCTGCCGGCGAGAGATCAACTCGGAGCAAGGTAACGCGACCGTCTGGATGGTCCTGCTGTCGGACGGACATCTTCTCGACTGCGGGCTGAGCAAGGCGCGCGCCGCGATCCTCGCGACCATGATCAACGAGGCTGGGCCGGAACGCCTGTCTCGAGCCGCCATCGCCAAAGCCTCTCCCCCCGCCCTCTCCAAATCCTCTGAGGAGAAATAGAGATGGTTCATCCCGGAGCCAGCCCAGAAGCGAACGGTGCCGTAGCCCGTTCGCGCGGCGACGCCGAGCCTTCTGCGGCAGGAGAGGAATTCCTTGAGTTCAAGGAAGCACTCGCTGACCTACGCGCGCTCCGCCACGAATACGAGTGCCTGACGGGCGGCGGCCCGGGGTGGGCAGCGCGCAATGCGGCGGCATGGGCGCGCGTGGACGAACTCTTCGCCGACGAAGACGAGGCGGCCTGGGTTCGCCAGCAAGAGGACGCGCACGGATGACCAGGCATATCGGCTGGTACTCGGATGGCATCGCCAGCGCCATTGCTTGCAAGTACCTCCTCAGGGAGGAACCCGAAGCCCTGATCGTTAAGTGCGACACGGGCTCCGAGGACGAAGATAACGCACGGTTTCGGGCAGAGTGTGCGCGCTGGTTCAACCGCGAAATCCTAATCCTTAAGAACCCGGAGTTCGAGGACAACTACGCCGTTTGGACCAAGCGGCGGTACATGAGTGGCATAGCCGGTGCGCCGTGCACCATGGAGCAGAAGGTTACGCCGAGGCTCGCCTTCCAGCAGCCGGGCGACGTGCATGTCTTCGGCTACACCTGGGACAAGCTGGACGTCGCGCGCTTCGAGGCTTTCCAGAAGAACTACCCCGACCTTATCGCCCGCGCGCCGCTGATCGAGCGAGAGATCACCAAGGCGAACTGCCTGGCGATGATGCAGGACACCGGTATTGAGCCGCCGCGCACGTACGCGATGGGTTTCCCGAACGCTAACTGCCTACAGACCGGCTGCGTGAAGGCGACCAGTCCCGACTACTGGGCGCTGTTCCGCAAAGTCTTCCCGGATCGCTTCGCGAAGACCGCGGCGCTCGCACGCGAGCTGAACGTCCGGTTGGTCATCATGGACCGCGAGACGCTTCCAGACGGGCGAGTCCACAACATCCGCGGGTTCATCGACGACATCCCCGCCGACTGGCCGACGCTCAACCCGGTCGCACCCGCTTGCGACTTCCTCTGCCACATCAACGGACAGGACCTGGCAGCATGACGTATTCGCCCCTGACCGATCCTTACCGCCAGTGGGACCCCTACGCCGCCTGTCCACGCTGCGGTTGGGTCGCCGAGTACAACGCGTGCCGTTGCTTGACCGGGCCGGCGCTGCCGCTCGTGCCCAGCCCTCGGAGCTGGGAAATGGGCACGGCGATCCTGCCGACCTGGAGCGAGCATAACCGCTGCTGGGAGCCCACGCGGGAGATCTCACGAACCTTGGAGACCCGAGGGGCAACGGCACCCGAGGGCGCACCGGTGTCTCAACAGCCCCGGGATGAACCCCTTCCTCAAAGCCTTCTGCACAGGGAGAGATCCTGATGAATGTCACCGACCTCGGCTTCACGGCCGACGAACTCCGCACGCTCGTCATCGAGCGCGCCGCCGACAAGCTCTGCGCCGAGGTGCTGGGCGCTGACACGGCCGACTACGCTGAGGAAGCCCTGTCGGCAGTAGACCGCAAGATCAAGGCCCACATCGACGAAGCGATCACGCCGCTTATCGACGCGGCCATCGCCAAGCACGTGGAGCCCTACTTCTCCTCGGAGATCGAGAAGCTCGTCTTTGAAGAGACCAACCGCTGGGGCGAGAAGGTCGGCAAAACGCTGACGTTCCGCGAAATGGTGATCGAGCGCGCCCAAGCCTACATCGAGGAGCCCGTCAGCTACGACGGCAAGGCCAAATCGCAGGACTCGTACAACTGGCGGCCCAACACCACGCGGATCGCCTACGAGGTCGACAAACACATCCAGTACGAAATCTCGGTCGCCCTTAAGGATGCGATCGGAAACCTCAACTCCAGCATCGCGAGCGGTCTCGCCGGCGCGGTGAAGGTCTCACTCGCCCAGGCAGTTGAGGGCGTCAAGGTCGCGGTGACCACCAAGTGACCCGCCTCCCCATCACCCCCAACGCCTCCACCCTCTTCGACGCCATGCAGGCGGATATGAGGTCTGTCGCTTCCACACTGAGCGGAGGCTTCACGACAGCCGGTGGGATTGAACAGGCCCTGGCTGCTCTTACCCGCCTTCAGGATGAA
This sequence comes from Phenylobacterium sp. J367, assembly GCF_024699985.1. Taxonomy (GTDB): domain Bacteria; phylum Pseudomonadota; class Alphaproteobacteria; order Caulobacterales; family Caulobacteraceae; genus Phenylobacterium. The sequence goes on from NZ_JAJONA010000001.1 coordinate 27,656, forward strand.
GCCCCGGCTCTCAGGAGAGAGCTAAGGGCTATCCGGGCTGGGATCAGGAGGGTGGCATGAAGGAAATGGTTCCTCCCGTGCCAGTCGTGCGGGGACGCGAAGCCGCGCTCCCACCGACCGCCCAGCCATATGCTCCGGTCGCGCACCGGGTCCAATGCGACCTCTGCGACGGGGTGATGAGCGTCCCCGAACACTGCCTCGCCGAGGGCCGGATCGACGGCCTTCTCACCTGCACCCAATGCATTGAGGACGAGCTGACCGCTCGCGTCTGCCAATGAACAAGCCTGTCGCAAAGCTGGAGCCGGAAAGCGAAGTCTCGCTCGATCCGCTCGCCAAGCTCCGCGATCCGTTCCCCCCCAACCAGGTCAGCAAGCTCCCGAAGGAGACGAAGGCCCAGAAGGAGGAGCGCGAGAAGGACCGATCCAAGGGCATCAACTGCAACATCTGCGGCGGCTGGCACCACAAGAACACCATCCATCTCGACTACGTGGGCCACGCCGCGCTGACGGATCGGCTGCTGGACGTGGATCCGCTGTGGTCGTGGGAGCCGGTGGCGTTCCGCGACGGCCTCCCCGCCTTCGATCAGACCGGGGGTCTCTGGATCAAGCTGACCGTGTGCGGCGTGACCCGGCTCGGCTACGGCCACGCCGCCGGGAAGCCGAACATGGACCCGGGCGCCCGCGAAAAGGAGGTCATCGGCGACGCGCTCCGCAATGCCGCCATGCGCTTCGGGGCCGCCCTGGACCTCTGGCACAAGGGCGATCTGCACGCCCACGAGGAAGAGCCCACGCCGAGCCTGGAGGAGCGCGCCGTCGCGCACCTGAAGGCGTGCGCCATCGACCGGGCGACCTTCAAGGATGGCTGGGAGAAGAACAAGGCCGGCTGGGAGGCCGCGCTGGATCGCGCCGCCTATGCCCGCGTGGTCGCGGAGATGAAGCGGCTGGCCGCCACCCTCCCCGCTGAGCCCGAACCGCCGAAAGAAGAACCGGCGGCCGACGACTTCGGCCTGGCCGACGACGAAATCCCCTTCTGAGGAGCTGACCATGCCGGACGGCGCAACGGCCCCGCTGGGCCACAACAACCCCCCAGACCCCTTCCTCGCGATCAAGGTCCACGTCGATGACCTGATGACTGAGGCCAAGAACTGGTGCGACGGCTCGTCCATCGAGAACCAGAAGCAGGCCGATATGGTCGCCAAGCTGATCGATGACTTCCGCGCCGCCCAGAAGGCCGCGGACGAGGCCCGCAAGGAAGAGGCCCGCCCCTTCGATGAGGGCAAGGCGGCGGTGCAGGAGAAGTACGCGGTTCTGATCGCCGACACAAAGACCGCCAAGGGCGCCATCGTGAAGGCACTGGAGGCGCTGAAGGCGACCCTGACGCCCTGGCTCCAGAAGCTGGAGCGGGAGCGCCGCGAGGCCGAGGAAGCCGCCCGGCGGGAAGCCGAGGAGAAGGCGCGGGCCGCCGCCGAAGCCATGCGGGCGCGGGACGCTTCCAACCTGGAGGACACCGAAGCCGCCGAACTCCTGGTCGCCGATGCGGAAGCCGCCGAGGCCGCCGCCAACGCGCTCGCCAAGGACAAGGCCCACGCGAAGGGCGAAGGCCGCGCCATCGGCCTGCGGAAGTTCTACCGGGCCGAGCTGGTGGATCGGAAGGCCGCCCTCCTCCACTACGCCCAGACGCGCCCCGACGACATCGTGGGTCTGCTCTGCCGCCTCGCCGACGTCGATGTGCGCGAGGGCAAGCGCCAGATCCCCGGCTTCAACGTGGTCGAGGAGACCCGCGTCTAATGCGCCCCGCCCCGATCTGGCGAGAGGGCGAGCTGCGCGAGTGCTGCCGCGCCGTCCTCCGCGTCTGGCCGGGGACCGTCATCACCCTACGCAATCCACCGGGAGAGGAGCGGGGTCAGCCCAACAAGCGCCCGCAACCCCGATAATGTTCATCAGCGACCGCCAAGTGCAGGAGGCCTTCGACGTCCTCCACGACCAGGCGCACGCCAAGGCTCGCGCGGCCTACGAGTACGCGGAGAAGCGGCTGAAGGTGGTTCTGGCGAAGGCTCAGCTCACCGCCAACGGCAAGACCGTGGGCGAGCGGGAGGCCACCGCCCTCACCTCCGACGAATACGAGGCCGCCACCAAGACCTTCCGCATGATCGCCGAGGCCTACTACCTCGAACGCGACCGCCGGGACGCGGCGTCGGCCGTCATCGACGCGTGGCGCACCCAGCAATCCGACATGCGGGCAATGGGGAAGGTCGCTTGAGCCGTACCGTCGAAATCTGGGTCGGCTCCACCGACGATGCCGCGATCCCCACGCGGGTTCGCTTGCGGGTGTTCGAGCGCCATGGCGGGGTCTGCGCCCTCTCCGGCCGTAAGATCATGCCGGGAGACGCGTGGGATCTTGACCACCGCGTGCCGCTCATTCTCGGAGGCCGTCACGCTGAGGACAACCTGCAGCCGGTCCTACGAGACGCCCACCGCGAGAAGACCAAGGCCGACGTGAGCGCCAAGGCCAAGGCCGACCGCATCCGCGCGAAGCACCTGGGCGTGTTCCCACGGGCCAAGCGCCCCCTCCAGAGCCGAGGGTTCGAGAGCGCTCGGGATTTCCCACGAGACAACCGGAGGAAGCGGACGTGAGCGAAGCAACCCCCAACAAACCCGTAGAGGTGGATGTGGCGAAGTTGGTCGAGCGGCTTGAAGCTCGCCCGAAGGTTCACGCCGATTTGGTCGGCGGCATCACCTACAACAGCCACGACGCGCAACTAGACCGCGACATCGCCAAGCTTGTCCGCTCGCTCTCCTCCCGCCTCTCAGAGGTAGAGGGAGAGAATGAGAGGCTTCGCCGCGCGCTGGACCGCTATCGCGAAGGCAGCATCGCAGCGTTCGAGGCCCTGTGCCCGACGTGCCGCGGTGACGCTGAATTGCCTGACTGGGCAAAGGAACGCTCCGCCCTTACCGCCCAGAGAGAAGGTGGTTCATCCGTTGCCCAGATAGGCGGTAGCCCGGCTCAAGAGCCGGTCAAGTCCGATGGGCTCTGCAAGTCGGAAGGGGGCGCGTGGTCGGCCGTCCGGCTCTTCACGCAGCCGACGGCGAGCGGCGGTGGCGCTCACGTCATCGTCTCTGTTGAGCGGCTCGACGGGGCCGAGCGCGAACTCATCCGCGAGTTCGCCGACGTCTCCGACACCATTATTGATCACTGGGCGAGGCTCCCATGAACATCGCGGAAAAGCACGAATTGGAGTGTCTCCGGGCGCGGGTCGCTCAGCTCGACTATCCTTGCTCACCGCACTGCGAAGGCTATTTGCGGGAGTTGTCCTCGCGGAACGTTGCGGGGTTTCTATCCGAGCCTGACGATGCGTGGGCGGAGCGCTTCTGCGCGTATGTGAACTGGTCGCCCGACGGGCAAAACGTCTCGTTCAACGCTGACGGCCCCTTGGCGATTAGCTTCCGTCAGATGGCGAAGAACTACATCAAGGCCGCTCAGGAGGCGTGGGTTTCAACGCGCGTTGAAGCCGCCGCCCCTCCAGCGGAGGGCAGCGCCAGCAGTCCGAGCGAAGCGAGTGCCGGCAATTTTGCTCAAGATGAACTCAAGGCCTCCCCCAATGACTAGCCCCCTTGATCTGGAAAGGCTGGAGGAGATCGCTCGGGCGGCTACTCCGGGGCCTTGGGAAGTTCAGGACGGCTGTTCGTGGCGTCGGATCGGGACGCAAGGACACAGCGGCAACGTGCTGTGCCCGACGAACCACCCCTACGACCGGCACCCGGACCTGGGGGGCTGGCCGCGGCGAAGACGTCATGGCGAATCTTCGCCACATCGCCACCTTCGACCCGCCCACCGTCCTTCGTCTGATCTCCCTCCTCAAGGAGCAAGAAGCAGAGATAGGAAGGCTGAGAGGCCAAGTCGGGGTCCAAGAGGCGTTGTGCGACAGCAACTATCTCGCCGGGCTGAAGCGGGGCTGGAACTACTGCGTCGCGGCCGACCACGCCGGTTACGCGGCCAGCATCAGGAGCCGAGAAGGCACGATCGCCGCGATCAGGGCCGCCCGCTCCGCCTTTACCGCCCAGAGAGAAGGTGGGGAGGGCTGAGATGGTGGAGACCTACCCAGCTTGGATTTGCTGCGATTGCGGCGAACAGTGCGGTTCGCGCATCCCGAAGCTTGCGACCTACCACGAAGGCGAGTGCGGCTGGTGCGGGGCCGAAGGCGTCCCTGTCACCGAGCCTCGCGACTTCGGCTATCCGCCAGCGCCCGGCCTTCCCGTCACGCGCGTCCCCTCCTCCCCGCCCCCCAGCACGAATGGGGGTGGAGGATGAGACAACCTCCGACGCATTGCCTTCGGAGAAGGGAGGATTGCCGTATCCCGGAACACCGGGCGCCACCGATGCGGCGGGAGGGACCTACAGCCTCCCGCGCGGCGACGCCTTGCCTCCATCGAGGCCGCACATGAGTGGGGTCGCCACCCTTTCGCGCCTGGAGGCGTCCCGCTATCTCGGCGTGTCGCTGGCGACGCTTGATCGCCTGCGGGCCTGTGGCGCCATCCCGGCTAGCCAGGTGAGCCCTCGGCTGGTCAAGTACCGGCGCGAAGACCTGGATACCTACCTGATCGAATGCCGGACTACAGCCTCACCAAGATCGGAAACTCGCCCAACTGGTACATCCAGTGGTTCGAGGACGGACATTCGCGACGCGCTTCAACTCGCACGGCAGATCGCGGCGCGGCAGAACAAGTCCTTGCGGCGTTCCGCCTAGTCCGCGCCGACAAGCCCCTATCGGATCTGACCGTTGGGCAGGCGCTGGACTGGTACTGGGACAGCCACGCCAAGAACACCATGCGACCGTCGAACGCCGAACTCGGCATCCGGTATCTGCGCCCCTACCTCGGCGCGCTCCTCGTCTCTGAACTCACCCTCGCCAAGCAACAAGCCTTCGTGGAGGCCCGGCGCAAAGACGGCGCGGGCGAGGAGTCGATCCGCCGGGACCTGTCCGTCCTCTCCGCCGCGCTTCGCCGAGCCGAGAAGTTCAATCGGATCGACCGCGCGCCGCCTGCGCTATCCCTGAGCCCCGCCCCGCCGCGCGAGCGCTGGCTGACGCGGGCCGAGGTCGCCAAGCTGTTCCGCCAGATGCGTAAGCGCCACCGCGGCAAGCGGCACGCCCACGTCCTGCTGTTCACCCGGCTGGCGCTCTACACCAGCGCCCGAACCGGCGCGATCCTGGACCTGACGTGGGACCGGGTGGACTTCGAAGCCGGGCGGATCGACTTCCACAAGCCGGGCCGAAAGCTGACCAGGAAGCGCCGGACGGTCACGCCCATGACCCCGCAGATACGGCGGATGCTGATGCACGCCCACAAGCACAGGCGGTCGGACTTTGTGGTGAGCTGGGCAGGCAAGGGGGTCGATCGCGTGGCGAAGGCGGTCATCGCGCACGCCGAGAAGGCAGGGCTGGAGGACGTCAGCCCCCACGTCCTGCGCCACACCTTCGCGACCTGGGGCGCGCGGAAGGGCGTGCCGATTTGGCTTCTCGGGAAGGCGCTGGGACAGACCGTGGCGTCCACAACCGAGCGATACGCCAAGCACCAGCCGGAGGATTTGGCGCGTGTTCTCGACGCAGTACGGCGCAAGTAGGCGCAAGCGGAGACTATCGAGTTGCGAAAAGTTGTTACCACAGTTGGACTTGACGCCGATGACACCTTATGGCACAACTAAGCATTCGCTGCCTCACGGCGTTGATTTTGCTCGCGCTTTTCTGAGACTAAGTCCGCAGAAGTCGGCGCAAAACCCGTGAACGCAGCGGGAACACAGCGCAACTTGCGCCTTTGAACGGGCGCGGCGCGAGCCGGAGGATGCAAGATGATCCAGAACCCAGCGCACCCCGCGAACCCTCCTGGAGCGGAGGAGCGCGTTCAGCCCGGAAGCCCCGCCTCGGGTGAGGTGAAAGAGCGGGGCAGCGTTGACCGCGAGTGGATGATCAGCCTTCTGCGCTCGATCCCGACCTACGCCACGGATGACTACGACCGCGGCTTCCGTGACGGCGTAGCGCTGTGCATCCTCAAGCTGCGGGAGGCAAAGTGATGAGCGCCTTCGAAGTCGGCAAGCCCGCCCCCTACTACTGCAAGGCCTGTCAGGCTGTTCCGCAGGCAGGGTACTGCAAGATGGCGGGGTGTCCTACGGCTCCTGCGGCCCCGGGCTCACCATCAGCATCGCGGCGCGACGGGGATGACCTAGCGGCCCTGATCCGAGAGGTGCGCGGCTACGCCGTTGCTGGCGGCGCGCTCGACCTGTCAGAGCGCGATGCGCTTCTGGCGCTGACCGCCAGAACAGAGCGCCTGCTTGGAGCGCTGAAGGCGGCCGAAAGCGAGCTCAGCTGGGCACACCTCGGCGGGTCCTCGGTCGAGCGGTTGGCGAATGCGAGCCTTGCCGCGAAAGCCGCTATCGACAACGCGGAGGGGTATTGATGAGCGGCTGGCAGCCTATCGAGACTGCGCCAAGGGATCAGACCGCCTGGGTCCTGCTTTGGAACGGCCACTGGCGCGGCGTCGGCCGCTTCAACCCGCCTTACGCGGATGAAGACGATCCGCTTTGGGTCGATGAGACCACTGAGTTCATCGAACCATCGCCCACGCACTGGATGCCGCTTCCTCCCCCGCCGGAGGGGCTGTCATGACTGCCCGTGCCGCCCTCATCAGCGAAGCCCTACGCCTGGAAGGGAACGCCAAGGCTCTCGATCCAGCATGGGGTGAGAACCAGCCCGACATCAAACGGTGGAGGGCCAGGGCCACGCTCCTGCGCAAGGCCGCCGCCGACATGGACGAAGCCGCCCGCTGCCTTGCGTGGGCTCTGGACCTTCTCGACATCTACGACGAAGGCGCAATCCGCGAAGGCCATTGCGAAACCATCGTGCTCACTGAGCAGCACATCGAGGCGAAGCTGCGTTCCCGCGCTGTGCTCGCCGCCCTCTCAAATGCGGAACCACCCCAATGACCGACCACACCACTATCCCTGCCACGCCTGCTGCAGAACTCGACGCCTACCTGCGCGAGCTTGGCGGATGCAGCGACGGCCACTGCATCATCATCAAGCCCATCGGGATGCACACCAACGGCGGATGCCGGTGCGCGCGCGACGAGATGAAGATGCGACGCGTGGTGTTTGCCTATCGGCGCTACCGCTCCGCGATGGAGCGCGCCGATGTCTGACCACACCACTATCCCTGTAGAGGGAGGATGGAGACCACCTCTTCTTCCTCTCCCCCGAAGCCTCGTTAAGCGCATCGAGGATATCCACGAGCCCCGCCCTTCGCTTGTCGCAGTCGATCCGGGCTTTCTCCAGGTCCACGATCAGGCGTCCTGCGTCTCCGTCTGTGGCGAGGGAGCCGGTCGGCGCATCGCAGGCTTCCCGGTAGATCTGGGGAACCTCAACCTTCAGTGCAGGCCGGTGAGCCTCGCATCCGCTCAAGCTCAGCGCAGACAGTAGAAGAAGGCTCGAACACGTCAGGGGAGCCGGGGTCCTTGCGGATGGCATCGTGGGCCTCGTGGGCTTGCTTTTCGAGGGTTCGGGAGGAGCGGGCGTAGGCGTCGAGGCTTTCGGACGTCGCGCCCTTGATGGCGGCATCGTCCCGCGCGAGTTCGGCCGCCGCCTCGGCCTTCGCGGCCCGGTCGTTGGCGCGGTCGAGCATGAGCCAGAGCCCGGCGAGCGTGATCAGGGCGGCTCCGATCAGGTACGGCGCGACCGGCGCTAGAAGCCTCTGCCACATTAACGATTTCCCTTGCAGATTCAATGGGAGAGTGGGACTCTCCGCACATGATCCAGACCGTCGCCCGACGCATCTACGAGAAGCGCAACGGCGCTGGCTGCACGCCCTGGTCGCGCCTTCCGCGGTCGCATCAGGAGCCCTATCTGGGCGATGCCCGCGCCGCCATCGAGGCCATGCGCGAGCCTACCGAGGCGATGCTGGATGCGTCCGGGCGAGGAAGGCTGCGAGCTCGGATCGATTGGGAGGCGTTCATCGACGCCGCCCTCACCACTCCCCCCGCAGCCACTTCTTAGCCGCCACGACAGCGAACACGATCAAGGCGCAGATCGAGGCCAGCCAGAAGCCGATACCGATGACGACCGCGGTGATCATCCTTCCCTCACCCCTTGCAGGCAGAGTTCACGTTCTGCGGCGCGGCGACGGACAAGGCCGCGAAGCTCCTTCCCGCCGGCCTTCGTCCAGAGCATCAGGGCGTCACAGGCCCCGCGCAGGTCCCCTGCCCTCGCCTTCCGGGCCATGGACGAGCCACAGAACCCACCCACGCCGATGTTGTAGGCCGTGGCGGTGAAGGCGGCCCGGGTCTTGTTCGGAAGCTTCTCAGGCAGGCAGGCGGCTATATCTATGCCGTGCTTAACGGCGTCTTCGGCCAATAGCTCGGCGCACTTCTCTGGCGAGTAGCGCTTGCCGAGAACGCCGCGCTCCATGTGACCGTAGCAGATAGTCTCGAACGCGCCGGGAGCAGGATCTCGGTAGCCGACCGGCTCGTAACCTTCGAAGTGAGCGATCACCGGGACAGCAATCGCCGCCGCAGCGAGAATTGCGGCGACTTTGGCAGCGGGTCCTTTTACTTGCATATCGCGAGCGTTCCCCTTTTACCCCTACGCCGTCGTGGTATAATTGCGCATGGCAAAGAACCCCCGACTGATTGATCTGTCCGGGCGCTCATTTGGGCGCTGGGTCGTGTTGGCGAAGGCCGGAAACAAGCCCCGGGGCGCGGCGCTGTGGCTCTGCCGTTGTGAGTGTGGCGTCGAGAGAGCAGTGCTCGGCGGAGATCTCCGCTCGGGAAGGTCCGCTAGCTGCGGCTGCGCGAACCGGAAGCGGCTGGGCGACCTTCGGAGGTCACACGGCCAGACAGGTCAGCGCATCTACCGGGCCTGGCAGAATATGCGTAGGAGGTGTGGGGACCCGCGCAACCCGCGTTACCCGAGCTACGGAGGGCGCGGGATTACCGTCTGTGCGGCTTGGAGCAAGTTTGAACCGTTCCGCGATTGGGCGCTGGCGAACGGTTATGGAGACACCTTGAGCATTGAGCGCATCGACGTGGACGGGAATTACACCCCGGAAAACTGCGCGTGGGCCGATGCGAAGACACAATCCAGAAACCGCCGCTTCGTGAGGAAGACGCCGGATGGCGTGGCGTGGTCAGCGGTGGCGGAAGCCCACGGCATTCCCGGGCGCGTCCTCATCAATCGGATTAATTCCGGCGGCTGGCCCCCGGAAATGGCCGCTACATGGCCCCTCGGCAAGCGCCGGCCGTCAGCGCAGAACGCGAGAGATGACGCGGGCCGCTTCGTGGCGCGGGAACAGCACTACTGGCGGCGATAGCTATTCATCCTGCCGGGTCCGCGGCGAACGGGAACGCTTGGCCTCCTTGTGAGCCTCCCACGCCTTCCACAGCCTGAACCCGCTCTCAGCAGCCAGGAACACGGTGTAGATGGCCGAGGCCACAGCCGCGACCGCTCCGACGATGGTGTGCAGGTAGGCCATGGAAACGCCCACGCCTCCGGCAAGCGGAAGCAGGCGCGCAAGGCCGGTGGCGAGCGCTCTCATGTGTCCTCGCGTATAGACGTGTGATGACGGGCTAGGCGGCCTTCTTCCGGCGCAGGAAGGCCAGGTAGTCGGCCCCCGCCTCCGGCTCGTAGAAGTGCTTCACCAGCTCAGGGTCGGTGTCCGGCCGGCGGGGGTCGATGACCAGGGCCAGCGCCGGGGATGTGTGCCGGTCCAGCAGACCCAGCGTGTCGGCGTAGTCGTCGTGGATTTTGAACGAGGCGAGCTGATAGACGAACGTGTACTTGCCGGTCACCGGGTCGCGCTCGACGCTCTCGCCCGAGACGTGGGTGTGGCCGCCCAGCAGGATCGTATCTCGCACGCCCAGGCGGGCCGCCTTCTTCAGCGCATGGACTTCCGACCACTGCGACCGGCCCGGCCACGAGTGGCGGCCGTGAACGGTGATCTCCCGGCCGGAGGGGCAGCGGTAGCGGACGCGGAGCGAGTTGTTCCGGTGCAGCACGCCATGCTGTTCCATGAGCATCGCCAGCACATCGGAGTGGCCTGACCATGCGTCGTGGTTGCCGCCGATGGAACAGTCGAGGTCGGGGCCGATCTGATCGAGGTAGTGTTGCAGGAGTATCCAGCCCTCGGGCGCCGCGGTCTCCGCGTTGCCGTAGAGGTGGGCCAGCGGCTTCACCCAGTTGTCCAGGACGTCGCCCATGGACCAGCCGGTGATCCGCTTGGAGCGGTCCAGCACGGCGATCCAGCGCTCGAACAGGTTCAGGTCCGTGCCGGAGTTGTCGAGGCGTTCGTCGCCCAGCGGGACCAGCATGAACGGCGTGTCGTCGGGCAGATGGATGACGTTGCCGTTGTGGCGCAAGGAGCGGTCCAGGCGCTCGAACTCGGCCTTGCGGGCGGCGACGATCTCAGCGCCGGGCCGCCAGCGTGACGGCGTGGACTCGACGGTCAGGCGCTTTGTCAGCCCCCTCTCCTCCGCGACCCTGATGCGGTTCTGCATCGTCGTTCGGCTGACGCCGGCCTTGCGGGCGGCGGCCATGATCGAGCCTTCGGTGACGACGAGGCGGATAGCCTCGTTCAGCTCCGCATCTGTGTGGGGGCGCTGGGGCATCAGCCTTCGACCTCTTGCGGCGCCTCATAGAGGCCGGGGATGGGCTTGCGTTTGGTGGGGCGCTTCGGCCAAGGGCGCAGGCCGTTGGCGGGGTCGGCCACGTAGGCGCGGCGCGCGTCGAGATACCGACGCTGGAGCAGCCGAGCGACCGCCGGGAGTGCGTTGTCCATCATGGCGGATCGACTCGCTTTTGGACTAATCGTTGTTGCGAATGCTCGGGGGCAGTGGCATCATCGGGGTTCCATTTCTTGGCTCAACTGAGTCAATCTTGGAGACCGCCATGTAGACCGCAGCGCGGGGCGCGCAGCACCTTGATTTAGCGAGGCGGCGCTTTGAGCCGGGCACCCGGCGCGCCGCCTTTTTGCTGCCTAGGCCACCACCTCGCCATTCGGCCCGAGGCACGGCACGCCCGGATAGCAATTCTTGATCGAAGACGACCAGCCGTGACGCCGTTCAGGCGGGCTCACATACCTATCCAGCTTGAGCGCCGGAAAGCTCCTCGGAACAGACCTGTACTCAAACGGAGCTGTGCAGGTCACCATGAGGAACGCGCACGGTGTTACGCGGATGACAGCGATAGCGTGTTCCGCTATTGTTCTGGGCATGCCAAACCCCGTCGAAATGATTGGTCGGCGCTTTGGGAGGCTCACCGTGACGGCGGACGCCGGACACGCTGTGGGCACGACGCGCCCCGTGCGAATGTTCACCGCCGTCTGCGACTGCGGGCGGTCAGTGGTGGTGTCAGGGATGCAGTTGCGCGATAAGCGCCGGACCCTGAAGAGCTGCGGCTGCGCGCGAGGTGATGCGCGCCGCAAACACGGCCACATTAGAGGCCGGCGGAAGTCCTCTACCTATGCGATCTGGTGCACAATGAAGGCGCGCTGCCAGAACCCAGCCTCCCGAGGATTTCGGTTCTACGGAGCGCGGGGCACCAAGGTGTGCGAGCGGTGGATGTCCTTCGACGCTTTTCTGGCGGATATGGGGGAGCGCCCCCCAGGGATGTCGCTGGATCGGATCGATCCTTGGGGAGACTACACCCCGGAGAACTGTCGCTGGGCGACAATTCTGGAGCAGGCGAACAACAAGCGGGCCGGTCCAGCGACCCGCGCCGGCAGTTTTGCCGAGTTGGCGCGGCAGCATGGTGTCGGGGCAACCGGCCTGCGACGGCGCGTGCGGCTCGGCCAGACGGTTGAAGAGGCGATTGCAGGCCTAAAGGCCGGGACAAGGAGACCGCGCCGCTGGTGGAAACGGCCACCCGAGGCTAACGACCAGCGGACGCATGGACCGGAGCCTTGATTTCGTCGTTCCGCCCGTTCCAGAGCTGAACCCCCATCCAGCCTACTAGGGCGATCAGGAGCCCCAGCAGCCAGCGGTTCTGCCAGGTCGCGCCTGACTTCAGTTCCCCCAACGTGTCGTTGATCGCCCGGTACCGCTCTGCGCACAGTTCCTCGTGACTTTCGATCTTCTGGTGTGCGCTGTCGGCGCGTGCGAGCGCGCTCGCCGCGGAGGGGCGTTCAGTCATTCGGTAGCGCTCGCGCTGGAGGGTGGAGTGAGGCGGCGGCGCGCCTGCGTGTGCACCGCCGGGTCTGGCTACTCGCCGTAGCCGTAAAGCGGCGTCACCCGGTACGCGCCCGTGATGGTCGAGCTGACGAGATACAGGCGGACGTGCGTCGCTCGCCCGTAACCCCCCAGCCCGAACGCGCTTCCCATCTGCGTCTCCGGCGCGGTCCCGCCGTTCAAGAGTGCGTCGAGCGTCCAGGCGAGCCGGGTGGCGGAGGCCCCACTGTCAGGGGTGATGATCCGGAGACGAAGCATCCCGGGCTTGTTGGTCGCCGTCTCGGGCGAAACGCCGATGTCGATGAAGGCGTCCGGCGAACCCCCACCAGCCGCCGTGAAATTGGTGTGGTAGATGATCCCCTGATAGTCCGACGCGCCGCTCTTGTAGCTCAGGCCGCCGTCATAGCTGAGAAGCGCGCGAACATTCCCGGTCGTGGCCCCGAGGTACAGGTCGAAGACGTCGATGTCCCAGGCCCGGACGCCATCCACATTCTCGGTGAGCGGGATATCGACCTGCGAGGCGGCGGAGAAGGTGGTCGCTTCGGTGTAAACGACGCCGGTCAGCTTCTTGCCGCGCTCCTTCAGGGCGCCCGTGGAGCTGACCGTTGCGAAGTCCAGCTCCAGCGCGTCGCCCTGGGTCCCCGCCCAGCCGCCGATCCGCCCTTCCCCGCCGGTGTCATCGCCGGTCGGATCGCCGAACTCGACGTTCGGCATACCGCCCGTGTCGGCGTTGACCGAGAACCGCCCGTTGGCGCCGAAGTCGCGCTCGATGTCGCCGGAGTTGTCGCCGACAAAGACCGAATCCTCGAAGCTCTGGCCGGACAGCACGTTGTTGCTGGCGTCGAGGAAGGCCCCATCAACCGCCGTGCCCTCGGCGGCATAGATCATCGGAAGCCAGCCGTTGGAGGCGGCGACGACCGGGTTGGTGAGCGGAGTGGTCAGGCCGGCGTCGGAGAAGACCGGCGTCAGGTTCGTCGTGCCGGCATCGTAGAGCCGGAGTTTGCCGCCCGAGATGACGGCGTTGGCGGAGTCGGTGACGCGCAGCGGCGTCCGCGTGAATGCGGCCAAGGGCGGACCTCACATGCTGGATTTTGCGCGCGCTGTAGGCGCGGCTGTGGTATGCGTTAGGGGATGCGCGACCCCAACGTGATCGACGCCAAGTTCAAGGTTGTCCGACGCCCCCGGCATGAGCGGGGCATCTGGTTCGACTGGCGAAACTTCCTGTTGGTCGGCGGACTTAGCGCCGCCGCGGCTCTTCGGCTGCTGCTGGGCGACTCGCCGTAGCGCCTGCGATGGCGCCGACGCCGATGGCGTTCCGCAGCGACAAGAACTCCTGCCGCTCGCGGGGAGCCAGCCGGGCCGCAATCGCCTGAATGGCCGCGTCGGTCTGGTTGGGATCGACCGCCATCATGGCGAGTTCCCGCGCCTGCTGCTCCGACAACCCGCGGCCCCGCCACATGTCGATCGCACGCGCGGCAAGGCCGATCACATCGCCCGAAAGGCCCTGACGCACCGCCCCAACCGTCTGCTGCGCCTGGTTGCCGACGTCGTTGGCGAGGACGGCGGTTCGCGACCCCGCGTTTGGCTGCACGAACTGGGCGTTCCGGGCCTGAGCGACCCGCGCGCCCACCTCGTTCAGGAACCGATCCGCCCCGTCCCCAAACGCCGCGCTCAGGTTCTGCCGGGCGTACTGCGAGGAGGTGAGCTGATCCAGAGCGCCGAAGCTGTTCTCGCGTTGCTTTCCGAGCGTGTCCAGGATCTGCTGGCGGATGGCGACGCGGTTGGCTTCCTGCGCTTCAGGCGGAAGGCTCCGAACCCACGCGGCGTAGTCTCGAGGGTCGGTGGAGAGCGGGTCCAGGCGGTTCTCGCCGCGGGCGACCTCGATGGCGCGCGATTGGTTGCGATAGGTCTCCCGGGCCGGGCGCAGGCCCTCGACGCCCTCTAGCGTCTGGTCGAGCTGGTCGCGCCGGGCGAGCGCGCCCCGGGCTCGGTTGTTGTTGCCACGCCGCGCGAAGGCGGCTCCCCGCTCCCGGGCGGCAATGACGAGGCGGTCAATCGTTCCGGCCGAGACGCGCGGGATCGGGCCAACGCCGCCGCGGTCGGGCATTTGCAGGAGCCGGTCAAGTTCGACTTGGCGGCCCCAGTCCTGGTTTTCAATGGCGTCGGCGCGGGCGCGGGCGATGATGCTGCGGCCAGCGCTGTCCGACAGCATGTCGAGCACCGTATCCGGCACCTCGATCTGGTCAGCGTCGAACTGGCCGTAGTTCTCTGCCGCCTGCTGACCGCGCACTCGCTCCATGTCGTCGGCGTATTGGTTGGCCGAGCGCTGGTCCGGCGTCAGGCGCCGGGCGGCGGCCATCGACGCGGGCTTGGCATCAGCCGAGCGCGTAGAGGCATTGGCCGTCAGGGCTTCGCCCGCCTCCTCGCCCTTCACGCCAACGGCGCGGATCATGCGGCGCCCGCGCTCGCCGGCCACATCGACCAGCGTCGGCTCGACGCCAGCCGCGCGCATCTCCTCCGCGCGCTGACGCATCGCCGGAACGTCCGGCTTGGCGCGGGTGGCGAAGGTCTCCGCTGGCGTCGGGGGCGCACGGCGAGCCGGGACGCGCACGCTCGCAACCGCGCTGCCGGCCAGCCCGCCGACAACACGCGCAGCGGTCTCGCCGCGGGGGCCGGCTCCAGCCTCACGCGCCACCTGACCCGCCGTTTCCGACGCGATGGCGGGGGCGAACACGTTCACCGCGCGCTGGGCCGCTCCGCCAGGAGCCAAGGCGTTCGGGACATTCTGGCCGATGGTCCGCAGGTACTCTTCTTCCTTGGTCTGCGGCTTGGGCGCCCCACGCTGCGCAGCCTCGGCGAACCCGGAGAACGGGTTGCCCGTCACCCGCGTCGGCAGCTTGCCCTTCAGGACATCCGCGGCGATGGCGGCATCCTCGAACATGGCGAGGCTGCTCGCGAACGGGTTCGCGGTCATGACCATATCGGCGAGGCCAGCGACACCCTCGGCCACGCCGCCGCCGAACACCTTGGCTTTGTCGGCGAAGGTGCGCTTCGGCTTCGGGCGCGACGCGTAGTGTTCCTGCGCGCCTCGGATCGCGGTCGCCTGGTCCCGCGCCTCGACCTTGATGATCGAGCCGTCCGGCGCTTGGACTTTGAAGACGGGCATTACGGGACGATCTTCCAGCCAGCGCCTTCGGTCTTCGGGCCCGGGGCGGGCCGCTTTTCCGAGGCTTGCTTCTGCCGCCAGTAGGTCTGGAACGCCTCCTCGGCCCCCTTGAGCGTGCCCCTCTCCTGGGCGTAGCGGTCGAGGAAGTAGGCGCGCTGCTGCCGCTTGGTCGTCAGCGACTGCATGTCCTTGACGATGCCCTGGTTGGCCGTGCCCATCCGCGAGGTGGAGGGGATCGCCTTGAGGAACAGGGCGAGGTCGCGGTCAGAGGTGGTGCCGGAGCCGGGAACCCGCTGCGCAGGCGCCATGCGCGCCGTCAGGGCGTCCATCTGGGCGATCTCGGGACGGAAGATGCCCATGACTTCCGACGCACCCGGGACCGCGTACACGGGGCCGGTCGAGGCCTTCTTGTTCAGCTCAAGGAAGCGGGTCGCCTGGTCCGTGATGTCGGCGAAGACGTTGGCGGACTCGCGCGCTTCCTTGAGCTGGATCTCCTCTTGCTGCGTGAGCCTGCCGACCGGCGCCCACTGACCACCGCGGTAGATGAGCTTCTGGCCGGTCTTCGGGTTCGTGGCGGTTTGGCCTTCGCGATACATGGGCGCTAGTCCAGAATGAAGCCGGGGGGAAGTTTGGCGGTCGGCGAGGACGCACCGCGGCCGGTGGCCCTGGCCCCTGCGGCGCGGCGCTCGGCGAGGTTGCCGGCGGCGACGCTTTCGCGGGCTCGGTTGCTCCGCTTCGTCTCTTCGAACTGGGCGTCGGCGCGGGCGTTGTCCTGCTGGCGGTCGAGCTGGGCGATCAGATCCTTCACGCCCAGCGATTCATTGATCAGGCCCTGAACCGCGCCCGGCGCCGTGTAGTCGAACTTCGCCGGGTCGATACCGCGCGCCTGGAGCTGAGCGTCGATGCGCGGCTTGGCGGCGGCGATCTGCTCCGGCGTTGCGTCCTTGTAGGCGTACAGGATCGCGGCGGCGGTGTCGGTGATCTCGGCGACCTGCGCCCGCTGGGCCTTGTCCATCTCCATCAGGCTCTTGGCGAGGTCGAACTCCCCGACCTGCGCCGCCTTCTGCGCCGCGACGCCCGGTCCCTTGGTCTGGGTGACGACGTTCACGAGGCCCTGGCGATCCTTGGTCTCGCGCTCCTCGCGGCGCTTGCGCACGGCTTCCGCCGAGCGCATGTCCCCGATGCGCAGGAACTCTTGCTCAGCGGCGGCGGGGTCCGTGGCGAAGAGGTTCGCCGCCCGACGCCGGGCGTTTTCCTCCGCCCGCTCACGCCCCAACTCCTGTCCCGCCGGGAAGTCGGCGAAGACGTTGCGCTGCTGAAGCCCGCCCCAGTTTATGCCGTCCATCAGTACATCCTCCCGCCGTAGTACATGCCGGCGGCCTGCGCGACCTGACCGGCCGCGTTGGTGAAGTTGTTCGCATTCGCGATGGCGGCGTTCGCCGTGGTGTTGGCCCGGTTGTTGTTGTTGGCGATCGTGTTCTGGGCATAGACGTTGCCCGCGCTCGCCGTGCCGGCCGCCGCGTTCTGGCCGATGTTGGTCAGGTTGAACATGTCGGCGGTCTGCTGGTCGTAGCGCTGGGTCTGGTAGCCGCGGTCGGTATCGAACACGTTGTCCGAGCGGTTCACGCCCCAGCGGTAGGCGTCCGTTGCGTAGTTCCGGTCGAGGTTAAAGTTGGTGTTCGCGAAGTCGCGCTGGTCGGCCCACAGGTTGGTGCCGTAGGAGCGGTCAGACTCGAAGTTGTTGTTTAGGTTGTTCCGGTCGCTTTCGAAGACGCTGCGCCCATACCCGCGGTCGGACTCGAAATTGTCGTTCAGATTGTTCCGGTCGTTCTCGAAGACGTTCCGCCCATAGGTGCGGTCGCTCGCGAAGTTGTTGTTCAGATTGTTGCGGTCGCTTTCGAAGACGTTGCGCGAGAAGCCGCGATCCGTGTTGAACTGCGCCTGATCCGCCGAGTATCGGCGCATCGCACGGTCGAAGGCGGCCTGGAACTCCTGCGAGGCGGCTTCCTGGGCGTAGTTGTTGAACGCCTTGAGCGCCCCGCCCGACTTCAGGAGGCCGCGCGCGCCGTAGCCCTGGTTGACGCCCCGCATCCCCTCCTTGAGGCGGAACTGATAGCCGGGGTCGGCTTGGATGTTGTTCGGGTCGAAGTAGGAGCTGAACGACGGCGCCGATTGATCGAACGTGAAGTCCGGCTGGTCTGGGCGGACGAACTCGGGCGCAACGCCTTGGTCGGGCCTGACAAACTCCGGCGAAACGCCTTGATCCGGGCGCGTGTAGTCCGGCGGCGGCTGGGTCCCCGGGCGCTCGAACGTCGGCGCAGGCTGCGCGTCGGGGCGCGTCGCCGTCATGAGGTCAGTCGGGGTCCCACCGGCACCGGTCTGGGCCGGCGGCGGGGCGTTCGGGTCGGCCGGAGTCGTCGGCTGTGCCGGCGTGGACTGGGTCTGCGGGAGTTGCCGCCCCTCGTTCTGCCCATAGGTCTGGTAGTGCCACTGGGCGAAGGTTTCCGGGCTTTGGAGGCCGTGCTGGCGGAAGGCCGGGCTGTTCGGGTCAGCCTTGGCGCTCTCCTCCTGGAACTCCCGCATGACGTCGGGGTTCGCCTGGAGGTAGGCGTTCCAGTCGGGCCCGCTGGGCGAAGCCGTCGAGCCACCGCCGGTGGCCGGGCCGCCACCCGTTGCGGGCGCCGCAGTCGGGCCAAGGACGCGCGTGCCGAGTTGAGAGACCGCCGCGCTCCCGACATCGCGGTAAGGCGACAGGTCGGAGCGCGTCTGGTTGTAGATCTCCCGATTGACCTGCGCGTTCGCGTTGGCAGCGCTCTCCGCCGCGTCGGAGGCGCGGTTCGTCGCCGAGCGGTTGATGAGCGCAGAGCCGACCGCGCTGGCCGCGACTGCGGCAGCGACCCAAGGAAAAACCATGCGTAGAGACCTTTAGGTGAAGGCTTCCCAGAACAGGTCCGTCCCGGTCCCGTCGCGGTTGGCGAGCGGGCCGCTCGGAAGCGGCTGGCGGGCGGGGAACGCGACGGCCCAGACGGAACGGAACTCGTTGGTGGCGAGGCCGGCGGAAACCAGCGGGGTGCGCGCCTGAAGCGCCCGCTCCGCGCCCTTGGCCCGCCACTGGGCGAGGAGAAGCGGCGCGGGCAGGCCCCCATCAAGGAACAGGCGCGCGGAACGGATGCTCATGCCGCGTTCGCCACCAGCCGCTTGAACACCCGGCCGATGGGGTCGGACACTCGGAACTGAACGACCGCCATCTGGTGCGCCGGGACTGAGCCAAGCGCGTTAAACCGGGGGAAGGTCTTGTATTCGCCCGTCGCCCCCATCGGGCGCTCTTTCCAGGCGCCGAACAGCTTGCCGGTGTCGCGCGAGATGCGGAGCTGAATCTTCGGGTCGGAGCCGTCCCCGTCGCGCGGCGCATCGCCGAGGTCGCAGATCATCGTCAGGCTGGCGATCGGCTGCGGAACCTCCGCCGCCTCGATCAGTGCGCAGCCCTGCGTGATGACCGGATCAGAGACGTCCGTCCGCCGATCTTCGTCCAGCCGATAGACCGTGGCGGCCAGCGCATCGCACGCCAGAACCACGTCGCCGATGTTGCAGCCGAGGTTGGCCCGCCAGTAGTCGTAACCGTAGCTCTCGAAGGTGGTCCAGCGCTCCCCCTTCCCCGTCGAGGTCATAGACCCAGGTCGAGGACTGCGAGAGGCGCAGGACGTAGAACCGGTGGCCCGGGATGGTGAAGGTCCAGGCGACCAGATCCATGCTGTCCGCCTCGGCGATCAGCTTGGCGAGGCCCGGGGCCGAGACGATGCCCGGAACCCCGCCATCCCACCGCCGCACGTTGCAGCGGCTGTCCACGAACATCAGCGTCCCGACGCAGTTGACCGCCGTCGCCCGCGCCCGGCATCCGAAATCGTCGTCAAGCCCGCCATAGGGCGCGAACGGGTTGTTGCCGTCGCCGCTCAGCGCGAACACCTGGAAGGTGCTGGAGCCCAGCATGGCGAGCTGATCGCCCCGGGTCCGCACCGCCACCAGCGGGTCAGGCGCATATTCCGCCGACTGGAAGTCGAGGGGTTCCCACGAAACCGCCGCCGGGGCGAGGTAATAGAACTTGTCCGTGCCCGACGCGGAGGCGACGAAGTTCCCGGCGATGAAATCCACCGACGAGGCCCCAGCCTCCGGAAAGCTGGTGTCCTGCGTGACGAGGCCGTTCAGAACCTTGTAGAGCGCGCCGCCCGAGGCGATGTAGGCCACGCTGTTGAGGTCGGCGTCCTGCCCGAACGCGATATCCACCAGGTCATCGCCCGCCACCGCTCCGGTGAGCGCGGTCAGGACCCCGGCGGCCGTCAGGGTGTAAACGGCGGCCCCCGAGACCACGATGGCGCTGTTGTCGAACAGTCCGTCCCGAAAGCCGATGCCGCGAAGCTGGCCGGAGCCCACCGTCTTGAAGCTGGCGAGACCGGGCCGGGCGCGGAGTTGCAGCCGCGAGCCCGAAGGCGTCAGCACGCTCTCGGCGTAGAGGTTCTTGCACACCAGCGTCGGATTGCCGGTGCGCTCGTAGGCTCCGAATCCCAAGGCGATCTCACTCATGGCCACCCCGCATCAAGGTCTATCGCGTCGAGGTCGGCCCGGGTCTCGGCGCTCCGCACCAGATCCTTCATCCGCCACCAGTTGGCCTGTGCGACCGCCGCCCACGCCCGCAGCGCCCGAAGGATCAGCGACGCCTCGGAAAACGACACCACGAACGAGCGGTTGGAGGTCGCCCGGAAGCCTATCGGGATCGGCTCATCTCCCAGGCCGATCGCCTCCGCCTCGACGCACATGCCGAGCATCGCCAGCCAGTTCGTCCGATCCAGCTCGTTGCGGCATTGAAGGGTTTCCCCCTCGCCGAGGGCTGGGGCCGGGAAGCCACCGGCCAGGAAACGCTCGTAGCGAGAGTCGATCTGAGCGAGCCGCCGCTTCCGCCAAGGCGAGTTCGGGGTCAGGTCGTCCACCATCAAACACCGCTCCCAGATGCGCGCAGGCGGCGCGCTGAGCGCGTTCGCCTAGGTGCGCCTCAGGACGGCGCGAAAGTGATCAATTGACGCCGGATCGCCCGGTGGGTTGCTCCTCGCTCCGGCCGCGTTCATTGCCTGCACATAAAGTTCCGGAAGCAGCCGATAGAGCGCAGTGCGCGCCCTCCATGAAAGCGATTGCGGACCGGCTGGCCCCTTGTGCGCCTTTTGCTCGAAGCTTACGATTTCGAAACCGTGCGCTCGCGCTGCTGCGGCGAGCGACTGACGGTTCCATGCGATGTGATGCTCAAAAAGATTCAGATAAGGCCAGTCCCCGGGGCGTCGTCGCATTGCGTCGGCGTCGCCGGTTTCAATGACGAGCCATCCGCTAGGCTTGAGCATGGATCGGCAGTTACCCAGTGCGGCGGACGGGTCGTACAGGTGCTCGAAGATATCGAATGCGGTTATGACGTCGTAAGGCCTTCCGCTCCACATGAGTTCAGAGCTGTCGAGGAAGCCCTCGATGAATTCGCCGCCACCGGCGGTGTCGAGCCGGTTGAACCGAACAATATCAAGGGCTGATCGCCGCCCGCCCGCGGGCAGCGCCGCCAGCCACTCTCCGCCCGCCGCGCCGACATCGAGGATGTCAGCCCCGACAAGATCAAGCGCCTCAAGGCAGGCGATCTCGTCGGCGTAGTCATAGTTGCCGCCCCACAGCGACCCCTCGGCATCGGACGTCGCGTCGGTGAGTTCTTGCGGTGCTGGAACGACGGCCTTGAAGACAAGCCCACACGTTACACACCTATGTAAAGCAACGCCGCCCCTCGGCATCGGACGGCGACTGCCCCCAAAGCTATAGTATTTTGCCCTTAGCTTGCCGATCTTAGCGGACGCTGGTTCCTGGCAGGCTGGGCAGGCCCGCAATTCGATCCACTGCATTCCGGAACCGTATTACTGTTTAGGCGCCGGGACAACGGCTACGCCCAGCCCTGCGCGACCAGAGCATCGTACGTGACCTGCGCGTAGCCGGTGTTGCCCTTGGTGTTCGGATGGTAATCGGCGGCGGAAGTCAGGCAAGACAGCGGCCACAACCCATCCGCCACGTACTGCGTATCGTCCACCCCGCCGTCGCTCAGCGACTGCATGTAGGCCAGGACCGGCACGGTGTTGTTCGGGTAGGCCGCCACGATGGCGTTCCACTTGGCGTCGCGGGCGATGCGGCCCGCCGAGCCCGTGGTTTCGCCCACCCCGATACCCGGCTCGATGATCAGGAAGCGGCTGTGGTTCAGCCGGCCGATGATCTCCGCGTAGGTCGCGAGGATCGTGGAAATATCCATGCCCGACATGTCGTCGGTCATGATCAGGGTGTCGCGCCAGAAGGCCGGGGTCAGCGCCCAGCGCGCGGCCTGTTCAACGAGGGTCGAGCCCCCGACGCCATCCATGCTGAGCGGGACGGTGAGAAGCGAATCCAGCGCCGAGCGCCAGCCGGAGGAGGCGAAGCTGTCGCCCAGCCCGTGGATGGCTCGCGTGCGCACGGGAAACAGGGTGGCCCGCTCGCTCAGATCCGGGATGCGCCGGGGCGCGTAGGCCAGCCGGGCAACCGTCCCGAACCACTGGTCGCCGCCGATCTTGTTGCCGATCACCAGCCGGGTTGGAGAGGGCACCGTGGCGCTGGTCGCGCCGGTCTCCGCCGCCCCGTTGAAGGACGCGGCCATGTCGTTGGCTCTCCAGGCCAGTGCGATCCCCTGGTCTTCGTCGGACTGGATGCCGACGAGACTCGGGTTCATCTGGGTAACGCCGCCATCCACGACGATTGCCGAGAGGTTCGCGCCCGCCGAAGAGCGATAGATCGCCAGCCGCTCGTTGTTGCTGGTGTCATCGATCTGGACCAGCATCTGATCCGAGGTGCGGAAGCCCTGCGCGGTGCGAGCCCACGCGACCAGCGTGCCTTCGGTGTCGCTCCAGCCGGTGAAGGGCTTGGAGGAGCCATTCGGGCCGATGACCAGGCTGTCCGCCGCGGTCCGGCTGGTCGCCATGAACGTCGAGGGATAGTCGCGCTCGCACTGGAAGCGCGTTACGTCGCCCGAGACCGTGAACGTGACCGCCGTCGTGCCGCCAAGCGTGAAGGTGACGGGGTTGCCTTCCGTCACGGTGCCGGTTGGGCCGCCCGACAGCTCAACCGAACCCGCGCCCTCAAGCCAGCAGACGTAGGTGGCTGCGGCGAGGCTTTGGGTCTGCGTGGCCGGTGCGGTCGGGCTCGTAAGGAACTGCGCGCGGTTGGCTTCCAGCACGAGGCCAAGGCCCTTCGCCGCCGCCGTCCGGTGCTGGCGGAGCGTGCCGCTGGAGGCCACCGCCCACGCCCCGGTGCTGTCGCGGTAGCCCGCCGCCGAGGCGCGACCGAACGTGGCTCCGATGGCCGTCAGCCAGCCGCTCAGCGTCGGATAGAGCGTGCCGTTGTAGTAGTACCGCCCGGCGACAAAATCCGCGTCCCACAGGAAAGCGTCGCCCTGGTCGTCGCGCAGAACCCAGGCATCGGGCGCTTGTCCCTGCCCCGTCAGCCCCAGCGAGAGCCCGATTTCCATCGACCTAGTACAGCGCCACGATGTCTGTGGCGTCGGTGCCCGTATCGAGCACCTTAGTCACCTGAATTGGAAGAACAGCGCCAGACGGTACGTTGGCAAACGTGGCGTTGCCGCCCTCTGCCATGGTGACGGTCAAAGGGCCTCCCGTGCCGACATACAGGGCGCGAGTTGCCGGGATGATTGTCGCATCACTCTGCGTAACCGCCACAGCCCTGCTGGCGCTGTACGTGCCGGTGCTCTTGCCCATGACGGCTCCTGCTAGTGATAGGGTGAGAGGAAGACCGACGCCTCTTCCTCGTCCCAGGACGAGAGTTGCGCGTAGAGGTCGCCGGCGCGGGCCTTGATCTCCGCGTACCCGGTCGGGTCGGTCAGGTGCATTCGGAACGGAAGGGCCAGCCTGGCGGCCAGGCCGTATTGCAGGACTTCCAGCCATTCCTGCGGGAGGTCGAAGTCGTTCTCCAGCGCGTCGAGGTCTTCGATCACCCGGAGATAGGTCACCCGGAGCGTGGTGGAGGCTGCGATGGTCGCGTCCGGCACGGGCCAGACGTAGAGCGTGCGCGTGGCCCGCTGAGGGTCGAAATAGGCGCCCAGCGGCGAGCCGGTGGAGAGCTTGTTCGGAAGCTCCTCGTACTCGTCGCGGCTGTAGATCTCCAGCGGCAGGTCGTTCTGCGACGTCCCCGAGCCGATCCGGCGGCGGGCGGACAGAACCTTGCGCATCAGGGTCACGGGAGACGACGTGTAGGAGGCGGTCGAAGCCACCAGCGTCACGGCGGCTTCGGTCTTCAGCCAGAGCTTCGGCGCCGGGTCCGCACCCCAGGTTTTAACCATGAGGTTCAGTTGCTCGAGCGCCTTGTCCATCTCCTCGGCGTCGGGGTCCTCACCCAGTGCACGCGCGCCGATCAGGATCAACGCCGCCGTGGCGATCTGGCGAACCGTGCGGGTGAAATCGACCGAACCTGACGTGGCCATCAGAGGTCGCTCTGGGTCACGTCGCCGGGCGACAGGAAGGTGTCGGTCGGTTCAGGGCTCGCCCACGGAACCCGCTGGTTGTCGGGGATGCCGCGCACGAAGTCCTGCGGGTGGCGCTGGTCAGCGAACCGGCGCAGCACATAGGCCCCGTCCCACTGCTTCACGCAGTCCGAGGCCCACGCCTTAAAACCGCTCCGCTGGCAGATTACTCTCCAGTCGCCGATGCGCTGTTCATCCGACATGCGCGAGGCCCTTCATGGCAAGAATTGCGCCGATCATGCCGCCCCCCATGACCTCCACCTCGTAGTCGGCGAAGCTGAGCTGGTTCACCGCGTCCTGCGCCTCGCAGGCCCACGTCGTGGTGGTGCGGAACTCCTGGTCGCCGACCTCGACGGTCACGTCCTGCCCGCTGTGGGGCTGGCTGACGGCGTGGTCGCGGCCATCCATGTAGCAACCGTCCCAGCCGAAGGTGCGGAAGCGCCTCCAGCCCATCATCCGGAAGAGGCTCATCGCCGTCAGCGTGATGCTGCACGCCGTGGGCACGCCGGCCGGGTGGCTGTCGCCGATGTGCCAGAGGCGGGCGTCCCGGCCCTCCAGCGCGGCGAAGACGTCGCTGTGGCACTTGCTGGCGACGAAGTAGGTGGTGGACGCCGGAGCGCCCTTCAGGAAGCTCGCCACGAGCGGTTGCGGATCGCAGCCCGCCCAGTAGGTCGGCGTCCCAAGCTTCAGCGCTCCGTTGAGCGCGAGAGTGGTCTGGTGCTGACAGCGGTTGATCGCCTCGACGGCGCTGGGGCCGTTGGCGATGATCGTCAGGACGCCGGGCTTGTCGGCCTCGGGTTTCGCTTCGGGAAGGCCGCGCGCCGTGTTCTCCACGACGCGCTTCGCCAACACATCGTCCGGATAGGGAACCCGAACGTCGAAGTCGATGATGCCGAGCATCAGGCGCCGGCGACCACGCGCCAGCGGGTGGCGTCCTGCGCGATGTAGATGTTGCCCTTGTTCTGGGCGATGGTCTGCGTGCCGACCGCGTTGGTCGAGGCCGCGTTGATCCGGCCGCCGGTCTGCGGATAGACCTTCACGGCGGTCGCCGCGTCGTTATGGATCGACACCACCTTGCCGGTCGCCGCGGTAGGCAGCTTCACGGCGCGGGTCGTGGCCGAGACGGTCGTCACGATGTTGTGGAAGGCGGTGAGCGCCGTGGCGTTCGCCTGGCTGTTGGAGCCCGCGGCGACGACCGTCGCAACGGACTTGACCTGAAGGCCGGCCAGGGGCGCCGGTCACGTCGCCGACGATGTTGCCGATGAAGCCGAGGGTCGATTGCACGTACCCGCGGAATTTCGTGGTGGCCATGTGGGGTGTCCCCTAGAGGGTGCGCCCGTCCGTCTCTCTAGGCGTCGCCTTAGGCGTCTGACGGGCTGGAAAAGGAGGTGGGGCGAGCCCGAAGGCCCGCCCCTAGTCGATGCCGGATCAGGCGCCGGCCGAGCCGTAGATGCCGCGAGGGTCGGTCCAGCCGAAGCTGTACCGCTCGTAGCCCTTGTACTTCAGGTTCGACGTGTCGAAGTCGTTATCCTGCGCGAACTCCGGAGAGATCCGCTCGAAGTGCTTCAGGCCGTTCGGGGCATTCGTCTTCACGAACCACGCGTCGGTGTCCGTGAGGTAGTGGTTCACCTTCGGGCCTTCCGGGAACATGCCCATCGTCCGCAGAGCGTTGACGGCGTTGTTCGCGGTGTCGTTCTGAAGCTGCGACTTCAGGATGCGGGTGGCTTCGAAGATGAGCGCCGGCGGCACGACCAGCGCCCGGGGCATCAGGGAGATGCGCAGGCCGCGGTCGTTGACGGCGTTCATGATCAGAACGGAGATGTCCTCCAGCGCGGCCTCGGAGAGGTCGGCCGGGGTGGTCAGCTCGTTCTGGAACGTGCCGGCCTGGATCGGGTGATCCGTCGCCAGCAGTTCCTTCGCGTCGCCGCCGGTGTAGGACGAGTTGAAGCCGCGGTTCAGGATGTTCGCAGCCACGTTCTCCTTCGTCTGACGGAAGGAGAAAGCGAGGTCGCGGGTCGAGCCCAGGGCCTTCTTCTCGTACTGATTGTCGTCGATCGCCTTGCGGGTCACGATGAAGCCCAGGCCGTATTCGACGTGGGTGTACGTCGAGGTGTAGCCCTGGCTGGTCGTGTCGTAGGAGACGCCGCCGCCCTCGTTCTTGATCGGCGCAAGGCCGAACCCAGGCATCAGCACCTCTTCCTCGCGGCCCTTGGTGGACGACTCGGAAGCGAAGATGTCCCGCCACTCTTGCGGGTGCTCCATGTACTCCTTGCCCCAGACGGCGTTCAGCCCGGGCCAGAGAAGCTTCGCGATGGAGCCGGTGTTGATCGTGCTCATGGATCAGACCCCCGCGACTTGGTTGGCGAAGCGGTGACGGTTGAGCGCGACGAGCCACTTTGCGTGCTCGCCGACCTCATTGTCAGCGCGGTTGACGAGACCCACGATCTTGACGTCGAGGGTGTTGGTGGTGGCCTCGGTGGCGTTGTTCAGCTCCATGCCGGACAGGCCGGTCACGGTGCTGCCAGAGCCCACGACGACGTTGGCGTTGAAGCCGATGTCGTTCGCGGCGAGCGGGGTGCCGCCGGACACCTCCTGGATCTCGAACAGAAGGTCCGGATCGTCGGCGACGGCCAGCAGGCGCTGGGTCGAGGCGGCCCGGTACTTCAGCGAGTCCTGGGTGACGGGCAGGACGCCCACGACCACACCTTGGAAGATGTCGCCGGTGGCGGACTGCACCACGTCGGAGTACACGACCCCGTCGATGGTCTGGGCGGTGCCGGCGCCGGTCACGAGGTCGCCGACGAAGATGGCGGTCGCGTTGCCGGCGGCCACCGAATAGACGCGGAACGCCCCGTTGTAGGGCGCACCGTTCCGATGCCGGACGGGCTTGAGCCCGAACGGCGTATCAGCGTTTGCCATGTTGAAAATCCTCTCGGCGGCGCCCCGTCAGGGCGTCAGCCGGTTTGGTGGGAGATCGAGCTGCGGTCGCGCGGCTCGTATGTGTCGGTCATGCGCCCGGTCGTATCCGTCCCTGCCCGAAGGGCTTCCTCGAACGGCTTGAGGGCGTCTTCCTTCTCTTTCACGCCGAGGGCGTAGTCTTCGGCCCGGCATTCCATCAGGACGAGTTGCTGCGGTTGCCCGTCGCCACGCTTTCCTCCGTGGCGGGCGATCCGCGTGCCCATCCCGTCCGTGCGGGCCTCATCACTGCCGGCCTTCTCGGCGGCCAGGGCGTAGCCCAGTTCCTCCATCGCCATGATGCGGGAGGGGTCGTTGTCCACCCAGCGGCGGACGTAGCCCTTGCGCTGCGGCGCATCCAGTTTCTGCTTGAAGCCTCCCGTGGAGGCCCTGCGCCGGCGCTGCGACTTCGGGACGGCCCCACCTTCCGGTTGGGTGGCGGCGGTCGTTTGAGCGGGGTTTTCCTGCGTGCTCATTGTCCGAAGAAATCTTTCAGATATTGGGCCTCGGTCATGAGGCCCTGTTTCACCATGCGGTCCATGAAGGAGCGCGCATCGGCAGGGAGGTCGGCGCGGGACTTGCTGCCGCGTCGGGCCGGCGCTCCGCCGCCCTCCACCGCTGCGGCCTGCTGCCGGTTCGGGTTGGCGGGCTTGGCGAACTTCTCGGGGAAGGCGGCCTTCAGACGGCTCGTCGCCTCCTTCAGCCCAGCCTTGGGCTTGGTGTAACCCTCCTCCAGAACGTCCTTGCACAGGGCGTCGAACGCGGCGGAGAGCGCCCTGTCGGTTCCGTACCACTCGTTCTCGGCCTGCCAGGCTTTGAACTCCTCGTTCGGACCCTGTTCGGCGGGCTTGGCGCCCGCCTTGGCGTCGGCGCGGAGGTCCGCAAGCTCGTCCGCCGCATCCATGACGCCTTGGGCGTCGCCCGCCGCGGTCGCCTCCGCAATGCGCGCCTCGATGTCCCGCAGGGCGCGCTGGTATTCGCGCTCCGCCGTCTTCGAGTGGTGCTCGGCGAGCTTGGCGAGGTCCGCACGGGTGCGATCCAGCGCCTTTTCCAGCCGGGCGTTGTTGGCCTTCAGGAACGGCAGGAACTCCTCGCCGCGCTTGACGAAGGTTTCCGCATCGACCCACTTGGCCGGGTCGCCCTTGAACTGGCCCTGCGGGGTCCAGCCCATCGCAAGGGCGCGGTCCTCGACGGATGGGCCCTGATCCTGTTCGCCGCCCTGCGCTTCCGCGCCGACGACCTGCGACTCCTCGCCTTCGATGTGCTCCGGGGCTTCGCTCATTCGGACGCCCCCTCGATCACGGTGAGGAGGTCTTCATCGTTCATGATGATGTAGTCCTCGCCGTCCGCCCCCTTCTCCCGGGCGCCGGTGTACTGCGCGAACAGCACCCTCTCCCCGGGCATCGGCTTGCGGGCGTGGTCGCCCCAATCTCGGAACGCATTGCAGCCAACGGCGACAAGGGTGGCCTTGGTGGCTGCGTACTTGGAGCGGTCGCGGGTCGTGTCGGCGAGGATGATCCCGCCCTTCGACACTTCCTCCACCGGGTCCGGCTTGACCAGAATCCGCTGGTCAACGGGGACATGCCCGCTGGCGTTATCCATGCTTGCCTATGTGCTGGTGCTGAGCCCGGTTTCCTGCGGGCTATCGGGCGCTACTGCGCGCCAGATTCTGTCTCGTCCGCCTCGGGCGGGATCTCGTAGAAGTCTCTGACGTCAGCCCATTCCAGGGACGCCAGTTCCCCCATCAGGCGGGCCGAGCATTGCTCCGCCTCCGACATCGGGGTTCCCTTCGCCCATAGGCGGGCCGCCGCCTCCTGCCGGTCCTTGAAGAACTGGAGGAGGAGCGGGGTCAGCGGGTGGTTGGCCCATGCCTCGAACGTCTTGCGGTCGAACCTCCGGGGCTCCGCCATTCGCCATCATCTCCATGGCCTGACGCACGCCCTGCTGCACAGCGGCGTCGATGGCCGCCTTGAACTGCGGCGCCATCATCAGGGTTTCGAGTTCGGTCTTCTCGGTCTGGGCGTTGGTCTGGGCGATGTTCGCCGCGGCCTCCGCCGCCTTGATGCTCAGTTCGCGGTCCTTGGCGTCCGCCTTGGCCTTCTCGACGAGGAGCTTCGGATCGGGCGGCGGCGGGCCTTGCGGAGCCGGGAACAGCTCCTCGGGCTCCGGCACGCGGGCCGCTTCCAGCGCCCTCAGGGCAATGGCCCGGCTATCCGCCCCCGGCGCACCCATGAACTGCATGGTGAACTGCGCCTGCGCCATGCGCTGCATGTCCGTCGCCATGTTCGGGTCCGACACCGGCACGACGTCCATATCCCGCGCCTGGTAGTCGGCCTGCGCCACCACGCCTTCCACGTCCTGGAACGTGAAGTACGCTTCGGGTTGCAGGAACCGGCCATTCAGCCGGTAGAGGATCGCCAACTCCTTCTTCAGCGCTCGGTGCAGGCGCTTCACGATGGCGGTGAAGGTCTTCAGGCCCTGTTCGATCAGCGCCGAGACCGTGCCCACCGGCATCGTGCCGCGACCCGCGTCCCCGCCCAGAATGTCCTGCGTCGCCGTGACGTCCTTCGCCGCCTCGATCAGCATTCCGAGGAGTTGGAAGAGGACCGCGGACGGCTCCTTGACCGGCAAGGGCACGATGCTCTGCTGGAGGTTGGCCCCCGCTGACGTGACCCGCTTCCATTCGCCCGGCTTGAAGCGCAGGTTGCCGGACTTGATCGACACGCCGTCGCCGATGAACCCGCCCTGCACGTTGGCCAGGTGGCCCGCGTCCATGAGCTGGTTGATGGTCGAGTTGATGGTGGCGGACAGCGGCTCCAGCAGGGTCCCGAACCCGATGTCGTAGAAGCTGCCATCCGGCGCCGGGATGAAACCGTACTTCGTAAAGGCGCGCGTCGGCGTGATCCGGACGATCTCGCCTTCCTCGCTCATCTCGACGCCTGTTTCGTCGTAGCGCGCGACGATCCGAACGACCCGCTCGGTCTCCTTGTGCACCGTGACGATGTACGGCTCGGGATAGCCGTCCTCGTCCAGGTCCCACAGCCGATGCTGTTCCAGGAACACGTGCGGCGCGTCGTCGTCGTTCGCCGCGTCCGGAGCCCGGCCCAGATCCACCCGCAGCCACAGGCCCGAGCGCATCTTCTCCTCGGCCTCGTACGGGTACATCGGCGGCAGGACGTGCGTCGCCCGCGGGCAGGTCTCCAGGTCGCGGGTCCAGTAGTTGACCACGAAGTCGCCGGCCGAGACGAGATGCGAGCAGTTGTAGCCCTTCAGCGGGTCGAACCACGTCTTGCGGAACGCACAGCCCACAATCGGAAGCTGGATCAGAAGGCGGTCGGTGTCCTCCTCCCAGTCGTCCATCTCCTCCAAGAGTTGCCAGGACATGTGCTTGCCGATGCGGTCGGCGCGGTCCTGCTTCTCAGGCGTCGGGCGGCCCTTGATGGCGCCCTTGACGATGTTCGGGCCGTCGATCATCGCCGGGTAGGCGCGGGCGTTGAACTGGATCGCCGCCGTCGAGATCAGCGGGAACTTGATGTTCGACGCCTTCGGCCAGGGATAGCTCTTCTCCTCCTTCGTCTGGAGGGCGAGCTTCATGGCCTCTTCGTATCGTTCGTCCCAGCCTTCGCGCTTACGGCTATCGACGTCGATCCGGTACTCTTCGCAGACCTTGGCGCCGATGCGGGCGAGCGTGTTCTCATCCAGGTCGAAGGCGAGGTTCGGGCTGTTGATCGCCGCGGCGAGGTCGAAGCCGCGCGGCTGCTCCTCGGCCATCTCCTCTTCGGGCAATTCGGCTTCGGTGTCGAAGGCTTCGCTCACCGTCTAGTACCCCGTGGCGCTGTTGCGTCCTGCATCGTCGCGCCACTCCTCTTCGTCGTCGTAGGTGCCGCCCGGCTCTTGGTAGGCGATGCACATCAGCCCGAAGGCGTCCGCCGGGTCCGAGGCCCAGTCGTGCTCCGGCCCCAGCCCAGCCTTGCGCCGGTCGTCACGCCGCTCGTGGTAGGCCGCCAGCGCCTTGATGCCGATCGCCACCGTGGGCGTGTCGTTGAACCAGATGCGCGGGAACAGACGCCGCGCCGCAGCCACACGCTCGAGCGCCGCGCCCTTGCCCTGGTTGGGCGTGACGTTGACCTCAAAGCCCGCCGCTCGCAGTTGCTGCTGCGCCGAACCCGACGACGTGACCGTCACGTTCTGGCCGTCGTGGGGAAGCTCCATCAGGGCCTGGTCCCATCCGCCGGCCCGGAGCGCGCTGACGTAGTAACCCAGCTCCTGCCCGCGGCCCTCGATGTAGTCGAGCACGCGGATTTCACGCCCGACGAACTGCGCAACCCAGATGGCCGTCGCGTCGCGCCAGCCCAGATCCCAGAATGCCCGAACCCGCATCAGCGGATCGCGGGCCAGCGCCGTTATCCGGCCCTCGCTCCGCACCGCGGCAAGCTGGGCGGCGTAGTAGGCGCCATCGACCGCGGAGACGTACTCGCCACCCCACACATGGGCGGCCATCGCCGGGTCAACGCGGTAATCGTTCTCCATCTCCGCCAGCAACGGCGTATCGGCGAACCACGGATTGTCCTTCCAGGACACCTCGCGCACGATGCTGTTGGGCGGTGGCCCCGCTGGACCCCGGAACAGCATGTCAACCGGGTCGTGGTCGAACTCCGGGTTCCACGACCAGATCATCCGCGATCCGGGCTTCCGCATCGTCGGGCGGATCAGGCGGATGGAGCGGCCGGAGAAGCGGTTCGCCTCTTCGCCCCAGAACACATCGGCGCCCTCGAGCGACTTCAGCGCGTCGGGGTTTCGCCACATGCCCTTGTAGACGAACCGGCCGCCGTTCTTGGCGCGGGTCTCGTCCCTCAGGCTCTCGAAGTGATCCTCGAGCCCATAGTCGGCAATCTTGTCCTCGATGAGCTGCTTGACCGAGTCCCGCAGGCTCTCCTGGATCTCGCGGGCGCAGACGATCCGCAGCGGGCTTGCCGCGGCCTGGATCACGAGCGCCCCAGCGATGCTGTGCGACTTCGCCCCGCCCCGGCCGCCGTAGTAGGCGTAGTCCCGGTGCTGCGGGTCGAACAGCTCCCGGAACGCGCCCGGGATCTTCACCTCAGACAAACTTGACCGTCAGTTCCGACTTGATCGGCGCATCGGCGTCGTCGCCGCCAACGTGCGCGATCTTGTCTTTCCACTCCTCGGGCGCGGCGTTCTTCAGCGCGAAGATGCGCGCCGTCACCTTGGGCCCGCTGTCGCCGTCCAGAAGCCCGCGCTCCAGGATCGCCGTGCGTTTGGCCTGGCCGACTTTTACCGCTTCCGAAAAGTCGGGGTGCGCAGCCATCCACTCGTTGATGGAAGAGCGCGCCACGCCGATCTCGCCGGCATAGGCGGTGAGGCTGTAGCCCTGCCCCATGAACTCTTTCACGCCCTCGCAGTAGGAGGGGTCGTACTTCGTTGGGCGCCCGACCTGGGCCATATCCCCTCCTCTGCCGCTCGGTTTCTGTTGCGGCGTCGGTTGGTTAGATCTGCTCTTGCGGCACCTGGCTGAAGCGCAGGGCGTTGGCGAGTTCTTCGTCCTTGATCCAGCCGACCTTGATGTAGGACCCGCCGCCCATGTGCTTCCAGATGGCGCCGTCGTCTCCGACCACCACCCAGGCGCGGGACTGTTCGTGGGCCTTGAGGGCTTGCTGGATCAGGCCGTGAAGGACTTGCTCCGACACGGCCTCAGGCCCTCCCCCGCGCCCGGGCCTCGTACGCCGCCATCAAGCCATCGGCGTTGGGGACGGCCATGAACTCCAAGGAGAGCCGGTTGAGAGCGATGTCGCAGTCCAGGCACACGCCGAGCCAGCGGTTTCCGTTGGCGCAGACCTGCCACTGGTGGAGGGACGGCGAGCCACAACGAGAACAGGGCACCCGATGGATGCCGCGCGCGGTGTAGGGCTTCCGCCTCCCGGTCATCGTGACCTCGCGTGAGGGTGAGCCGCTTATGCGGTAGAGCGCATACCGCTTGGTTATGCGGGTTTGCGAATAAGGAGCCCGCTCGCAGACCTCTTGCGTACAGACAATGTTGGCGGGTGTGTCTGGGCGGGCGTTGGGTTGCCGCAGGCAAGCGGCGAAGTGGGCATGGCCTTCCCAACGTGGCGCGAGTCGAACTCAGCGCCTGGGTTGCCCGGCCGGCACGGCACGGAACGCGGACAGTGGCCAACTGCGCTTATAACGCGGGCGCGCGAGCTTTGCAACAACTAATAGCGGTCACGTGTGCGTGAGTCCGCTAGATGTGCTATTCGGCGTCGCCCTTCGGCGGCAGGAAGGCGCTCACCCGGA
The DNA here is from genome assembly GCF_024699985.1 of Phenylobacterium sp. J367. Taxonomy (GTDB): domain Bacteria; phylum Pseudomonadota; class Alphaproteobacteria; order Caulobacterales; family Caulobacteraceae; genus Phenylobacterium. Next base: position 60,861 of record NZ_JAJONA010000001.1, read on the forward strand.
GCGACAGGTACTTGCCCTTCGCGTTGGACTGTATCCAGCCGCCGAGCTGCATGGTGGAGCCGTCGGGCAGGGTCAGCGTGCCCTTATAGTCGGGCTGGTGATCCTTCTCCTTGCGATCGTTCTTGAACAGCGTGCCGGTGCCGGGCTTGGGAACGTAGCTCATGCCGCCCTCTTCTCGTCCATGGCGCCGCTGTAGTCGGGCTCTTCGTCCGGCTCGGGCTCGACCTTCACCCCGAGGAACGCGCCCAAGGCCCGAAGCTTCTCTTCCTCGCTCATGGCCTTGAAGTCTTCCAGCTTCTGCCAGGTGCTTCGCTCTGCGCCCTTGGCTCGGGTCCGGCTGAGCGTGCGGTCGAACTTGCCTGCGTCCTCTGCGGTGCGGAGCTTGTCCACGAAGGCGTCGGGGATCGGCGTCGGGATTCGCCGGCCGTCCTCGCGGGCGTGATCCAGAACTTTGTACACGCCGAACACGTCCTCGACGCGCCACAGCTCGCGGGGCTCTACGCGGGTGAAGAGGTAGCCGACCAGCAGCGGGCGCTCCTTCACCTCGCGGGTCTTGCCGTCCCGCTTGTAAGGCCCCCAGCGGCGTTCGCAGGGGAGATACACGTCGAAGTCGCCCGATCCCCAGCCGCGCTCGCGATAGAGTTCGCGGAGGCTGGCAACGGTCTTCTGCTCCTGCCGGGTCGCCGTTCGGACGGCGTACCATTTCGGCTGTTCGGCTGCGTCGTCCATCTGTTCCTCGATAATGCGCTAAGTGGGTTGTTTTGTCTAGTGTTTCTGCTATTCTGAACGCGCTGCAGAGCTGGCTTCCGCCAGCAATGCCAGCGATGCTACGAGCACGGCGACAAAGGCTGGCCACTCCCCGGCAAGCGCCGTCTGGGGCATGGCGAAGCCGAGCGCCAAGTAGGTGAGCATCCTCACCGGATCACCACGTGCTCGGCGAGCCACAACACCCCGGCAAGCAGGCAGCCGAGGCTAGCCACCACACCGATGACGGACAGGACGCAAAGCGCCCTAATCAGCGGCCCAACATCAGGCATCATTCACCCCTCTCCTTCTCCATCTGGTCTTTGATCTCCAAGAACCAGAGCTGCTGTAAGGTCGTGACCAGATCCAGATCGAAGCTCTTCGGCTCGCACAGCCATCGCGGCATGGTGTTCGTATCCGGCCTGAGTTCTGTTCGGAGCCGCTTCCTCAACAGCCTTCCAGGCTTCACACAGAGCCCGGAAGCAGGAGGAGGCGCGTTCGATGTTGTAGGCCCGGTCTTCCCGGGAGAGATCACCAGACGCAGCCCCGTGGCCGTGGAACGAGAGCTTCCCAGCGATCACAGCAACAGCCTTCGCGGCCGATCCGAGGGCGTCGGGGGCGTGGCGGGTCATGCGGCGAGCTCGCCCACCCGGTAGGCCAGGTATTGCAGCCACAGGTGCTCCATGTAGGCCGGCGGGATCGCTTCACTCAGTTCGTTGAGCGTCGCCCAATCCATACCCATGGCTTCTGAGCACGCGGCGCGGTGTCCGCCCTCCCAGACGTCGCGAGTGCCCCGGCCTCCGAACTTGGCCGAGCGCTTCCGGCCGTGGCCGCCATAGACTCCGATGACGGGGCCGCCGGAGTGAGCGCACTGGCAGGGGGCGCTGATCGGAAAGCTCGCCATGAAGAGGCGGTGGCGGTGGAGTTCGCAGCCCTGCGCCCCCAGGCCAAACATCGTGCCGCAAAGCGTGATCGCGCCGGGCATCCACGGGGCGGCGTCTTCGACGTTCTCCAGGGTCCAGTCGCAGCCGCTGGCCTTCAGGATAGCCAGCGTATCGGGGATCTGGTTCGGGTGCTCGTCACCCTTGGCGCCCGGCGCGTGCTTCAGCTTCGTGAACTTCTGACACTTCGGCGAGGCATGGACGAAGTCGAACCGCTCGCGCAGCTCTTCAGCGGTGATCGCCAGCACGTCCCGCTGCTCGAAGGCGTCGCCGCAATAGCGGCGCTGCGGCTTGATATCGAAGCCGGTGACGTGGATGCGGACACCGGCCCGGGACGCGGCGCGCTGGATGCCCCGCGTCGCTCCGCCCGAACAGCAGTAGAGATCAGCGACCCGCAGCATCACTCGGCCGCCATGGGCGCGCGCTGCGCCTCGAACAGCTTCGACCGGAGGCGTGAGGCCTCCTCCAGGTGGCGCTTCTCCTCGGCCTTCCAGATGCGCCAGTTGTCGGGCATCTCCTCGGCATCCAAGTGAACGCCCATCATCCGCTTGCCTTGCGAGGTGTTGCGGAACATCGGCCCGGCCTTGGACCCCGCCTCGTGGGCGAGGATCGTGTGCTCCCGGATCTTCTCGCGGAGGCTCATGGCGGCGTACTCGCTCGCCGTCGCCGGGCGCCAGATCTGAACCCGCTCGCCCTGCACCGGCAGGCTTTCGCGGATCAGCGGCAGGAGCTGGCCGGCGGTCGGAAACTTCGCCGTCCCCGAGTGCCGCCACTTCCGGCAGGCCGTGTTGATCGAATCCAGCGGGAACTCGGCCAGGTCGTTCGCCCAGTCCCGCAGCCAGAGCGTCCGCTGCTCCACGCTCATCAGCGGCGGGCGGCAGTGGACGGCGAGGGCTTCGATGGCGTCGTAAACTTCGGTCTTTTCGGCCATTGGGGTCTAGCTTTCGAGGGCTCTGCGGCGGGCTTCGGCGTGGTCGGCGGCGATCTGGGCGACCATGCCCGGAGGCCCCTGCCCCCTCGGCGCAACCCGGGCTTCGGGGATCTCCAGCGCGGCGCGGTTCTCGGCGATGGAGCGGGCAATGGCCGCGTCGAAGAACTTCCAGGTGCTGATCCGGGAGCGTTGCTTGGCGCACACGCCGGTCACGACCGGCAGGACGTCGTGCTCCCAGCTTGCGCCCTCCCGCTTCCAGGCGATCAGCCGGCCGACCGTGGTGTGCAGGTCCGGCGAGCGGTTCAGGTCGAGGTGCGGGCTTGCGGCGGCTTCGACCAGCAGCTTGGCGAGGTGGGGACCGTTGCCCTTGGGCCAGTCATCGGCGGGTTTCTGAGCACGCTCGCGCGTTTCACCACCATCACCACCACCAACCTCTTCTGAACGAAGTGAAGAAGAGATAGGGTTAACTACCTGCGCGTACGTACGAGGGGCGACGTCCGCTTCCTCACGCTTCGTCACGGCATTGTCGGCATTGTCACGCTTTGTCACGTCCTCGGGCGTGACGTCGGCAGTCGTCCGCTCGCGGTGCCTCGCCTGTCGATCGCGGTCGACGGCGCGGCGGCGCTGCGTGGCGGCGGCGGCCTCTTCGTCGGCGCGCATGGAGTTCAACAGCGCAACCTTGGCCTCGGTCGGCGCATCCATCTCCATGAGGAGGCGCATGGTGCGGTCGGAAAGGAACACTACTCCGCCGCCTCCAACGTGACGGACGCCTGGGCCCGATATGCGTCCAGGCGTCTGCGGTGCGCCGCGTCGGCCCATGAGACCGTGCTGTGGTCACGGTTGAAGAATTTGCCGATCTGGAGCGTGCTCCAGCCGACCTGACGCATCAGGGACATGGCCTCTTGGCGCGGAACGACGAGGTAAGGCTGGCGCCCGGGAGACCTCATCTCCTTGACGCTGATCTCGTACCGCTCAGCCACAAGATCGGCGATGTCCTCCATCCGCCTGTCCGGCATTCGCGCCTCGATGGCGGAAAGGTGAAGCGGGGCGGCCCGCCTCCTTTTGGGCTCGTCGCCGGCCGCGTTGGCAGGCAGGCCCAGAGCCACCAGGAGGGCCCGGCGATGCGGATACGCTCGATCGCCGCCAATGCCGCCACCGACGCCATCGGCCTTGTAGAACCGCACCTCGCGCCCACTCGGGCTCACGAAGAACTCCAGCTCGACGCCGTGCGAGAACCGAACGGTTCCCGCGTACCAGCCGTCGGTGCGCTTGAGGTTGACGACCTCGGCGGTGATCCGGCTCATGCCGCCACCCGATAGGCCGCGCGCAGGTCGTAGAAGGGAAACCCCTTGCCGTTGTTAGCGCGCGCCACCTGCATGAGGTGAACGTCGTCGCTGGACCGCACCGGGTCGGGCCGACTGCTCAGGGCGGCAGCGGCGGCGGTCGCGCGGGCCGGGATGTGCTCTGCGCCGAGCTTTGCCCGGATAGAGTTCGTGGTTCGGCCGAGCGCAGCCGCCATCTCCTCTACGGTCGCGCCAGCTTCGATCATCGCGTTCAGCGCGATGACGCGCTCCGCGGTCCAGCCGTTACGAGGGCGCGAGGGAACGCTTACGGTCTTCATGCGGCCCTCCTGGGCTTGCCGGTGAGGCGGTCGGCGATGCGCTGATAGGCAGAGGCGGTCTGCGCGCCGCCGTCGCCGTCGCGGTGCGCGAGGATGCCGGCGATGTGCGCGGCCATCTCGCGCAGCTCCTCGCTGGAGCGGTCGTGGAGATCTTGGACGTCGATCATCTCAGACCTCCCTCACCGGGAAGCCGTAGATGGCCTTGAAAAGCTTGGACTTTAGCCGCCAAACAGGTAGAGTGCGGGTGTAGGCGGACTTCACGTCCTCCACCACGACTTCGCCCTTCTCGCGGTACTCGAAGTCCACGATGAGCTTGGCGACGCGCACGCCGTCCACGGTCAGCGGATAGGGCACCTGGCGGCGGAGGTTGGTGATCTGGCCGGCGCGCTCCAGGAGCTGAAGTTCGCCCCAGCGCTTGGCTTCCTTGGCGCTATCGAACTCGATCCCGCCGACCGTGGTCTTGCGGTTGCCGTACTTGGTCTTCCGCCGGGCGTCGTGATCCGCCAGCTCGCCAAGCGTCTTGAGGGGGCTGAACGGGCGGGTCACCGGAGGAAGCTCCAGCAAGCGAACGCAACCGCCACCCCGATCCATCCGAACGGGGTGCAGAAGATCACCACCAGGGCAGAGGCAATGCCAAGGCCTATGGCGTCATAGGGTTTGAGGTTGGTGAGGTCGGTCATGCGAACACCCGCACGGCCAGATAGATGCCACCGCCAAGCGCCACGCCGCGGCAAGCGCTTAGCCAGAGCCGGTTGATGTCGAGCGTTGCGAGCCCGATAAGGACGCCGCCGAGGAAGGCTTCCATCATCGCCCTCCCCGCAGATCAGCGAGGCGCTTTGCAGCCGTCAGGCGCGCGGCGAACCCGGGCTTATAGGTGAACCCGAGGATTTGGAGGGCGAGACCCAGCCCCCACAGCAGCCACAGGGCGGCGGCGTAGAAACGCCTCGGCATCGGCGAGTTCACGCGCTCGCCGCTCTCGTGCCTGAGCTTCATGCTCAAGCTCCCTTCTCTCAGCTTCGATGAAGTCTTCGAGGCTGTGGCCGATCACGCTCCCCATGATCGGCAGGACCACACGCCAGCCGCCGTTGCGGTGACGGATGATCTTTTCCCAGACAGCCTCCGAGGCGTTGCCTTTCAGAAGGTCTTTCGCCTCGTACGTTTCGAGATCCCACGTCTCGCGAACCCAAGCCTGGGGGGCCTTGTCAGCCTTCGCCGCAGACCGGCTCGCGAACACCATCAGCGCATCACGGCGCCGGCGGTTGAGGGGTAAAATGGTCCCTCCGAGGGAGGTGATCTCGTCCATCGTTACGTCCATCGTTGCCTCGCTTGCGGCGCGGGGCCGCTGGGGCAATCGGACGGATGGACATGACGGAGGTTGGACGGACGGACGGACTTACCCAGGCTTTCCGGTGCTTGGCCGCGATGGAAGGCGAGGATGTGGAAACCCGAGTGGCGCTTTGGCGAGCGGCGCTCCGGTACCATCAGCGCGATAGGTTGGAGCGGGCGGCCCGGCTGGAGATCCAGGCCAGCCCGCTCCCGCGCGTTTTGGGGGGAGGAGACGCGCGAACGTGTTCAGTGATGCGGAGGTCATGCAGCCTCCGGGAAGTTGAGGCTGGCGAACTCCCCGTACAGCTCGCGCGCAGCCTTGTCGTATGCGCGCGCCGCCGCCTCGGCGGTTTCGAACTGTCCGAGGTACTGCGAGTTGATTTGCGCCTTGAAGGGCCGCACTCGCGACAGCGGCGTGTGGCAGACGCCGCGGAAGCCGGCCGCGGACCAAACCCGATGCTTGTTGGCGTTGTTCTGGCGGCGCGTTGCTAGTCGGAGATTGCTGCGCCGATTATCGAGGGTGTCGCCGCTGATATGATCGACCACCAAGCCGAGATCGGCATTCAGGATGAGGCGGTGCATCAGCACGTAGGCACAATCCGCGCGGCGACGGGCATAGACAAAGCCCGCCTTCGGCACGACCGCGTGCCACTTCCACTTGTTCAGCCAGTCGAAGTCCTCATCGCCCACGATGGCGACGAAGCCCTTGGTGAGTGGGATTTCGCGCGCCATCAGGCGGCCTTCCGCCGCTTCGGCTTGGCCGTAGCGACCGCGACGATCTGCGCGACCTCGTCGGTCATCAGCTCGGAGAGCGCGACCTTTCCGCCCGACTTCTCGACCAACGTCGCCCAGTGTTTCTGGGGGACGCGGTTGTTGTGTCCGCGCGGCGCGTCGTACGTCCACCGCTGGACAGCGTTGCGAGTGATGCCGAGCTGGTCGGCCACGGCCTTGAAGCCGCCGAGCCGTTCCACGATCTCCGAAGCCGGTGTCATGGTCGAACTATGACGCTTCCTCATAGTTCCGTCAATGACAAAGGCGCAGGAAACTATGATGCATCCGCTATAGGCGACTCCATGCCGGACATAGTTTCTGTCCTACCCATGGATGGGACACAGCCCTTGGGTATCGATCCGGCTTGGCTGAAGGCGGAACTGGCGAAGCCGGGGCGCTCTCAGAGCGCCTTGGCGCGGTTTATGGGTCTGGCGGCCGAGCAGGTGAACCGCATGTGCGCGGGCTCGCGCCGGATACAAGCCGATGAGGCCGACAAGATCCGCGCTTACCTGGCCGCCACCTCCCCAGGCGGCGCGACGATACCGCACATATCGCCTAAGCCGCAGGCCGCCGTAGGGTTACCGATCAAAGGCACCGTAGAGGCGGGGAGCTGGCGGGAAGTGGCGTTTACCGATCTGGAACACGAGCCGGAAACGCTACCTGCGCCAAAATCAGTCGTGGACTCTGGTGCTTTTGCCCTGCGCGTGTCTGGCCCCAGCATGGACCAGCGCTACCCGGACGGCTCCTATGTGATCGTCCAGCCCTGGCACGGCGGCCCGCTGCCCATCGGCAAGCGTGTCGTGGTTGAGAGGGCGCGCCCCGACGGCCTCGTAGAGACGACGGTCAAAGAGCTTGTGGTGAATGGACGGGGCGACCTGGAACTATGGCCCCGGTCCACGCACCCCGCCCATCAGACGCCGATCCCCCACAAGGATCTCGACGGCGTGACCGTGCGGATCGTTGGCACGGTGATGTACTCTTTCCAGCCGGACTAGTTGCAGGTCCGAAGCGCGCCCTTGCCGATGCAGGTCGTGCCATCGGAACTCATGTATGATCCGGTGCTCTCGTTGTAGCGCCACATGTTGCCGCGGCTATCGACGCCGCGCTGGTCGCCGTTCGCCTCGATGGTCGAGCGCCACATTGCCCCGGTGTTCATGTTGCTGCCCCGGATAGACGTCGAGCCGTCCTGGTTGGGGGTCGCCGTGATGCGGTTGCCGGACTGCCAGTCGTAGCTGGTCTTAGGCTGCGCGGGCGCCGGCGGAGAGTATGGCTTGTACGGCTGATAGGGCTTGTAGCCCTGCGCGACCGCCGCGGTCGCCACTGAGGCGAGGAATGCCGCCCCCCACAATCATAGCTTTCATTAAAGCCTCCGCTGTCTGGGGAAGCTTCAGTGTGTCCGCGAACGGCATATGACGTCCTTGGATAATTTGTCATTGACTAGCTATGAGGTTCTGTCATAGTCCTCCCATCGAACGAGGACGCCAGCCGCTGGCTAGCTCCTCTGGATAGGAGCGAGAGATGGGCGCAATTACCAGCCTCCTGATGGATGAAGCCGCGGCGCTTCTCAGAGAAGCCCGGCAGGAACGCGATAGCGCGCGCCAAGAGGCGGCCGATCTTCGCGAGGCGCTGCGTCTGGCGCAGATCACCCCGGAAAGCCTGCTGCGGCGCGTTCGCCTGGACGGCCTGCCCGACAGCGCGCGCCTTCTGGTGAAGGCGCAGAACCCCGCGGACAACCATCACTGGTCGCGCTCGGTCAGCGAAATCATCACGGCTGGCGAAATCCGCGCCGCCCTTTCCAAGGCCGAGGCCTGACCCATGGCCCACGCCCACACCCCCGCCGAGCTGGCCTGCATCCGGGCCTTCCGCGTCCTCGTGGAAGACCAGGGCGTAGAGGCCGCCTCGCCGAAGAAGCCCTTCGTGCTCAAGAGCGCGCTGGACGATCTGCCGGCCGCCTTCGCCGAGATCAACGCGGCGTTCGGGAAGCACCCCCGCTCCGCCACCTACACCGGCCCGCTGGACGGGCTCGCCGACAGCATGGGCGCGGCCCTGGCTCATCGGCTTCGGAATGAGGATCGCTGAGATGGAAGCCTTCACGCTCGATACGAGCGGCTACGTGACGGCCCAGCGGGCCACGAGCGGCGGACCTTTCACCTTCTCGTGGTCCGACCTCACCCCCTTCCAGCAAGGGTACGTGGAGGCGCTGTTTGCGAGCATTGCTGCGAGGGCGACCCGCGAAGCCGGCTGGCGGGATGTGCCGTATGGCTTCCACCACCTCGCCCCCGAGACGCTGGCGCGCATCCTGAAGGACTGCGAGGCGTATCAAGGCCGCTACCTCGCGATGCAGCTCACCGGCAGCGACGCGACCTGGGGGCGCTACTTCTGGGCCGACCGTCAGAACGGCATCTACGCCGACTGGCCTCCCCTCACCGTCACGCTCGGCGACGACGGGTTGATCTACCTGCGTGAGGGCGCGTGATGGAAGCCCCCAAGAAGCCGAGCGAAGTGCTCGAAGCCGCTGCTGCGCTGATCGAGCCGGAAGGGGCTTGGACGACGGGCATTCGCGCGAGGACGGCGACCGGCCTTCCAATCGAACCCGTCGAGCAAGACGCGGTGTGCTGGTGTGCGGTGGGCGCCGTTGAGCGGGTCTCGCCCCAATACGCCTACACGCCGTATGCACACCCAGCGCTGCGCTGGGTCCGCCGCGTCATCCGCTTGGACGAGGTCGGCTACTGGAACGACCGCCCCAACCGCACCCAGGCCGAGGTCGTCGCCGCCCTTCGCCAAGCCGCTGAGCTTGCCCGCGCGGAGGGCCAGTGATGCCCTGCATCGAGATCACCGACGCCGACTTCGACGACCTCCACCACGCCCTCGGGCGGCCGGACCTCAGCACGCTCCGCGAAGGTGAGTGCTACCGGAACTTCTACGCCACCGAGCGCGGCTCCGAGTGGGCCAAGCGCGCGGAGGCTAGCGGCCTCTGGGACCTCATCACCGGCTCCGAGGCGCGGATGGTCACGTACCGGGTCAACGCGGACGGCAAGTCGGCGCTTGAAGACTGGCTGAGCCTCCGGGAGCCGTCCTGATGCTCCCCACCCCCGCCAACCAGAACGAGCCCGAAGCTTCCCCTTCCATCTGGGAGAGGCCGTCGTTTCGGGAACTCGCAAAGCAAATCACCCAGGCCTCTGAGGAAGAGATCGAGGCCTTGATCGAGAGGGAGAGAGCTTGATGGAAGAGGTCAAGCATACATGGGCTGAGCTTTCGAGCGACATGGCGCTGGTCTGCCGGCGAGAGATCAACTCGGAGCAAGGTAACGCGACCGTCTGGATGGTCCTGCTGTCGGACGGACATCTTCTCGACTGCGGGCTGAGCAAGGCGCGCGCCGCGATCCTCGCGACCATGATCAACGAGGCTGGGCCGGAACGCCTGTCTCGAGCCGCCATCGCCAAAGCCTCTCCCCCCGCCCTCTCCAAATCCTCTGAGGAGAAATAGAGATGGTTCATCCCGGAGCCAGCCCAGAAGCGAACGGTGCCGTAGCCCGTTCGCGCGGCGACGCCGAGCCTTCTGCGGCAGGAGAGGAATTCCTTGAGTTCAAGGAAGCACTCGCTGACCTACGCGCGCTCCGCCACGAATACGAGTGCCTGACGGGCGGCGGCCCGGGGTGGGCAGCGCGCAATGCGGCGGCATGGGCGCGCGTGGACGAACTCTTCGCCGACGAAGACGAGGCGGCCTGGGTTCGCCAGCAAGAGGACGCGCACGGATGACCAGGCATATCGGCTGGTACTCGGATGGCATCGCCAGCGCCATTGCTTGCAAGTACCTCCTCAGGGAGGAACCCGAAGCCCTGATCGTTAAGTGCGACACGGGCTCCGAGGACGAAGATAACGCACGGTTTCGGGCAGAGTGTGCGCGCTGGTTCAACCGCGAAATCCTAATCCTTAAGAACCCGGAGTTCGAGGACAACTACGCCGTTTGGACCAAGCGGCGGTACATGAGTGGCATAGCCGGTGCGCCGTGCACCATGGAGCAGAAGGTTACGCCGAGGCTCGCCTTCCAGCAGCCGGGCGACGTGCATGTCTTCGGCTACACCTGGGACAAGCTGGACGTCGCGCGCTTCGAGGCTTTCCAGAAGAACTACCCCGACCTTATCGCCCGCGCGCCGCTGATCGAGCGAGAGATCACCAAGGCGAACTGCCTGGCGATGATGCAGGACACCGGTATTGAGCCGCCGCGCACGTACGCGATGGGTTTCCCGAACGCTAACTGCCTACAGACCGGCTGCGTGAAGGCGACCAGTCCCGACTACTGGGCGCTGTTCCGCAAAGTCTTCCCGGATCGCTTCGCGAAGACCGCGGCGCTCGCACGCGAGCTGAACGTCCGGTTGGTCATCATGGACCGCGAGACGCTTCCAGACGGGCGAGTCCACAACATCCGCGGGTTCATCGACGACATCCCCGCCGACTGGCCGACGCTCAACCCGGTCGCACCCGCTTGCGACTTCCTCTGCCACATCAACGGACAGGACCTGGCAGCATGACGTATTCGCCCCTGACCGATCCTTACCGCCAGTGGGACCCCTACGCCGCCTGTCCACGCTGCGGTTGGGTCGCCGAGTACAACGCGTGCCGTTGCTTGACCGGGCCGGCGCTGCCGCTCGTGCCCAGCCCTCGGAGCTGGGAAATGGGCACGGCGATCCTGCCGACCTGGAGCGAGCATAACCGCTGCTGGGAGCCCACGCGGGAGATCTCACGAACCTTGGAGACCCGAGGGGCAACGGCACCCGAGGGCGCACCGGTGTCTCAACAGCCCCGGGATGAACCCCTTCCTCAAAGCCTTCTGCACAGGGAGAGATCCTGATGAATGTCACCGACCTCGGCTTCACGGCCGACGAACTCCGCACGCTCGTCATCGAGCGCGCCGCCGACAAGCTCTGCGCCGAGGTGCTGGGCGCTGACACGGCCGACTACGCTGAGGAAGCCCTGTCGGCAGTAGACCGCAAGATCAAGGCCCACATCGACGAAGCGATCACGCCGCTTATCGACGCGGCCATCGCCAAGCACGTGGAGCCCTACTTCTCCTCGGAGATCGAGAAGCTCGTCTTTGAAGAGACCAACCGCTGGGGCGAGAAGGTCGGCAAAACGCTGACGTTCCGCGAAATGGTGATCGAGCGCGCCCAAGCCTACATCGAGGAGCCCGTCAGCTACGACGGCAAGGCCAAATCGCAGGACTCGTACAACTGGCGGCCCAACACCACGCGGATCGCCTACGAGGTCGACAAACACATCCAGTACGAAATCTCGGTCGCCCTTAAGGATGCGATCGGAAACCTCAACTCCAGCATCGCGAGCGGTCTCGCCGGCGCGGTGAAGGTCTCACTCGCCCAGGCAGTTGAGGGCGTCAAGGTCGCGGTGACCACCAAGTGACCCGCCTCCCCATCACCCCCCAACGCCTCCACCCTCTTCGACGCCATGCAGGCGGATATGAGGTCTGTCGCTTCCACACTGAGCGGAGGCTTCACGACAGCCGGTGGGATTGAACAGGCCCTGGCTGCTCTTACCCGCCTTCAGGATGAAGCCCCGGCTCTCAGGAGAGAGCTAAGGGCTATCCGGGCTGGGATCAGGAGGGTGGCATGAAGGAAATGGTTCCTCCCGTGCCAGTCGTGCGGGGACGCGAAGCCGCGCTCCCACCGACCGCCCAGCCATATGCTCCGGTCGCGCACCGGGTCCAATGCGACCTCTGCGACGGGGTGATGAGCGTCCCCGAACACTGCCTCGCCGAGGGCCGGATCGACGGCCTTCTCACCTGCACCCAATGCATTGAGGACGAGCTGACCGCTCGCGTCTGCCAATGAACAAGCCTGTCGCAAAGCTGGAGCCGGAAAGCGAAGTCTCGCTCGATCCGCTCGCCAAGCTCCGCGATCCGTTCCCCCCCAACCAGGTCAGCAAGCTCCCGAAGGAGACGAAGGCCCAGAAGGAGGAGCGCGAGAAGGACCGATCCAAGGGCATCAACTGCAACATCTGCGGCGGCTGGCACCACAAGAACACCATCCATCTCGACTACGTGGGCCACGCCGCGCTGACGGATCGGCTGCTGGACGTGGATCCGCTGTGGTCGTGGGAGCCGGTGGCGTTCCGCGACGGCCTCCCCGCCTTCGATCAGACCGGGGGTCTCTGGATCAAGCTGACCGTGTGCGGCGTGACCCGGCTCGGCTACGGCCACGCCGCCGGGAAGCCGAACATGGACCCGGGCGCCCGCGAAAAGGAGGTCATCGGCGACGCGCTCCGCAATGCCGCCATGCGCTTCGGGGCCGCCCTGGACCTCTGGCACAAGGGCGATCTGCACGCCCACGAGGAAGAGCCCACGCCGAGCCTGGAGGAGCGCGCCGTCGCGCACCTGAAGGCGTGCGCCATCGACCGGGCGACCTTCAAGGATGGCTGGGAGAAGAACAAGGCCGGCTGGGAGGCCGCGCTGGATCGCGCCGCCTATGCCCGCGTGGTCGCGGAGATGAAGCGGCTGGCCGCCACCCTCCCCGCTGAGCCCGAACCGCCGAAAGAAGAACCGGCGGCCGACGACTTCGGCCTGGCCGACGACGAAATCCCCTTCTGAGGAGCTGACCATGCCGGACGGCGCAACGGCCCCGCTGGGCCACAACAACCCCCCAGACCCCTTCCTCGCGATCAAGGTCCACGTCGATGACCTGATGACTGAGGCCAAGAACTGGTGCGACGGCTCGTCCATCGAGAACCAGAAGCAGGCCGATATGGTCGCCAAGCTGATCGATGACTTCCGCGCCGCCCAGAAGGCCGCGGACGAGGCCCGCAAGGAAGAGGCCCGCCCCTTCGATGAGGGCAAGGCGGCGGTGCAGGAGAAGTACGCGGTTCTGATCGCCGACACAAAGACCGCCAAGGGCGCCATCGTGAAGGCACTGGAGGCGCTGAAGGCGACCCTGACGCCCTGGCTCCAGAAGCTGGAGCGGGAGCGCCGCGAGGCCGAGGAAGCCGCCCGGCGGGAAGCCGAGGAGAAGGCGCGGGCCGCCGCCGAAGCCATGCGGGCGCGGGACGCTTCCAACCTGGAGGACACCGAAGCCGCCGAACTCCTGGTCGCCGATGCGGAAGCCGCCGAGGCCGCCGCCAACGCGCTCGCCAAGGACAAGGCCCACGCGAAGGGCGAAGGCCGCGCCATCGGCCTGCGGAAGTTCTACCGGGCCGAGCTGGTGGATCGGAAGGCCGCCCTCCTCCACTACGCCCAGACGCGCCCCGACGACATCGTGGGTCTGCTCTGCCGCCTCGCCGACGTCGATGTGCGCGAGGGCAAGCGCCAGATCCCCGGCTTCAACGTGGTCGAGGAGACCCGCGTCTAATGCGCCCCGCCCCGATCTGGCGAGAGGGCGAGCTGCGCGAGTGCTGCCGCGCCGTCCTCCGCGTCTGGCCGGGGACCGTCATCACCCTACGCAATCCACCGGGAGAGGAGCGGGGTCAGCCCAACAAGCGCCCGCAACCCCGATAATGTTCATCAGCGACCGCCAAGTGCAGGAGGCCTTCGACGTCCTCCACGACCAGGCGCACGCCAAGGCTCGCGCGGCCTACGAGTACGCGGAGAAGCGGCTGAAGGTGGTTCTGGCGAAGGCTCAGCTCACCGCCAACGGCAAGACCGTGGGCGAGCGGGAGGCCACCGCCCTCACCTCCGACGAATACGAGGCCGCCACCAAGACCTTCCGCATGATCGCCGAGGCCTACTACCTCGAACGCGACCGCCGGGACGCGGCGTCGGCCGTCATCGACGCGTGGCGCACCCAGCAATCCGACATGCGGGCAATGGGGAAGGTCGCTTGAGCCGTACCGTCGAAATCTGGGTCGGCTCCACCGACGATGCCGCGATCCCCACGCGGGTTCGCTTGCGGGTGTTCGAGCGCCATGGCGGGGTCTGCGCCCTCTCCGGCCGTAAGATCATGCCGGGAGACGCGTGGGATCTTGACCACCGCGTGCCGCTCATTCTCGGAGGCCGTCACGCTGAGGACAACCTGCAGCCGGTCCTACGAGACGCCCACCGCGAGAAGACCAAGGCCGACGTGAGCGCCAAGGCCAAGGCCGACCGCATCCGCGCGAAGCACCTGGGCGTGTTCCCACGGGCCAAGCGCCCCCTCCAGAGCCGAGGGTTCGAGAGCGCTCGGGATTTCCCACGAGACAACCGGAGGAAGCGGACGTGAGCGAAGCAACCCCCAACAAACCCGTAGAGGTGGATGTGGCGAAGTTGGTCGAGCGGCTTGAAGCTCGCCCGAAGGTTCACGCCGATTTGGTCGGCGGCATCACCTACAACAGCCACGACGCGCAACTAGACCGCGACATCGCCAAGCTTGTCCGCTCGCTCTCCTCCCGCCTCTCAGAGGTAGAGGGAGAGAATGAGAGGCTTCGCCGCGCGCTGGACCGCTATCGCGAAGGCAGCATCGCAGCGTTCGAGGCCCTGTGCCCGACGTGCCGCGGTGACGCTGAATTGCCTGACTGGGCAAAGGAACGCTCCGCCCTTACCGCCCAGAGAGAAGGTGGTTCATCCGTTGCCCAGATAGGCGGTAGCCCGGCTCAAGAGCCGGTCAAGTCCGATGGGCTCTGCAAGTCGGAAGGGGGCGCGTGGTCGGCCGTCCGGCTCTTCACGCAGCCGACGGCGAGCGGCGGTGGCGCTCACGTCATCGTCTCTGTTGAGCGGCTCGACGGGGCCGAGCGCGAACTCATCCGCGAGTTCGCCGACGTCTCCGACACCATTATTGATCACTGGGCGAGGCTCCCATGAACATCGCGGAAAAGCACGAATTGGAGTGTCTCCGGGCGCGGGTCGCTCAGCTCGACTATCCTTGCTCACCGCACTGCGAAGGCTATTTGCGGGAGTTGTCCTCGCGGAACGTTGCGGGGTTTCTATCCGAGCCTGACGATGCGTGGGCGGAGCGCTTCTGCGCGTATGTGAACTGGTCGCCCGACGGGCAAAACGTCTCGTTCAACGCTGACGGCCCCTTGGCGATTAGCTTCCGTCAGATGGCGAAGAACTACATCAAGGCCGCTCAGGAGGCGTGGGTTTCAACGCGCGTTGAAGCCGCCGCCCCTCCAGCGGAGGGCAGCGCCAGCAGTCCGAGCGAAGCGAGTGCCGGCAATTTTGCTCAAGATGAACTCAAGGCCTCCCCCAATGACTAGCCCCTTGATCTGGAAAGGCTGGAGGAGATCGCTCGGGCGGCTACTCCGGGGCCTTGGGAAGTTCAGGACGGCTGTTCGTGGCGTCGGATCGGGACGCAAGGACACAGCGGCAACGTGCTGTGCCCGACGAACCACCCCTACGACCGGCACCCGGACCTGGGGGCTGGCCGCGGCGAAGACGTCATGGCGAATCTTCGCCACATCGCCACCTTCGACCCGCCCACCGTCCTTCGTCTGATCTCCCTCCTCAAGGAGCAAGAAGCAGAGATAGGAAGGCTGAGAGGCCAAGTCGGGGTCCAAGAGGCGTTGTGCGACAGCAACTATCTCGCCGGGCTGAAGCGGGGCTGGAACTACTGCGTCGCGGCCGACCACGCCGGTTACGCGGCCAGCATCAGGAGCCGAGAAGGCACGATCGCCGCGATCAGGGCCGCCCGCTCCGCCTTTACCGCCCAGAGAGAAGGTGGGGAGGGCTGAGATGGTGGAGACCTACCCAGCTTGGATTTGCTGCGATTGCGGCGAACAGTGCGGTTCGCGCATCCCGAAGCTTGCGACCTACCACGAAGGCGAGTGCGGCTGGTGCGGGGCCGAAGGCGTCCCTGTCACCGAGCCTCGCGACTTCGGCTATCCGCCAGCGCCCGGCCTTCCCGTCACGCGCGTCCCCTCCTCCCCGCCCCCCAGCACGAATGGGGGTGGAGGATGAGACAACCTCCGACGCATTGCCTTCGGAGAAGGGAGGATTGCCGTATCCCGGAACACCGGGCGCCACCGATGCGGCGGGAGGGACCTACAGCCTCCCGCGCGGCGACGCCTTGCCTCCATCGAGGCCGCACATGAGTGGGGTCGCCACCCTTTCGCGCCTGGAGGCGTCCCGCTATCTCGGCGTGTCGCTGGCGACGCTTGATCGCCTGCGGGCCTGTGGCGCCATCCCGGCTAGCCAGGTGAGCCCTCGGCTGGTCAAGTACCGGCGCGAAGACCTGGATACCTACCTGATCGAATGCCGGACTACAGCCTCACCAAGATCGGAAACTCGCCCAACTGGTACATCCAGTGGTTCGAGGACGGACATTCGCGACGCGCTTCAACTCGCACGGCAGATCGCGGCGCGGCAGAACAAGTCCTTGCGGCGTTCCGCCTAGTCCGCGCCGACAAGCCCCTATCGGATCTGACCGTTGGGCAGGCGCTGGACTGGTACTGGGACAGCCACGCCAAGAACACCATGCGACCGTCGAACGCCGAACTCGGCATCCGGTATCTGCGCCCCTACCTCGGCGCGCTCCTCGTCTCTGAACTCACCCTCGCCAAGCAACAAGCCTTCGTGGAGGCCCGGCGCAAAGACGGCGCGGGCGAGGAGTCGATCCGCCGGGACCTGTCCGTCCTCTCCGCCGCGCTTCGCCGAGCCGAGAAGTTCAATCGGATCGACCGCGCGCCGCCTGCGCTATCCCTGAGCCCCGCCCCGCCGCGCGAGCGCTGGCTGACGCGGGCCGAGGTCGCCAAGCTGTTCCGCCAGATGCGTAAGCGCCACCGCGGCAAGCGGCACGCCCACGTCCTGCTGTTCACCCGGCTGGCGCTCTACACCAGCGCCCGAACCGGCGCGATCCTGGACCTGACGTGGGACCGGGTGGACTTCGAAGCCGGGCGGATCGACTTCCACAAGCCGGGCCGAAAGCTGACCAGGAAGCGCCGGACGGTCACGCCCATGACCCCGCAGATACGGCGGATGCTGATGCACGCCCACAAGCACAGGCGGTCGGACTTTGTGGTGAGCTGGGCAGGCAAGGGGGTCGATCGCGTGGCGAAGGCGGTCATCGCGCACGCCGAGAAGGCAGGGCTGGAGGACGTCAGCCCCCACGTCCTGCGCCACACCTTCGCGACCTGGGGCGCGCGGAAGGGCGTGCCGATTTGGCTTCTCGGGAAGGCGCTGGGACAGACCGTGGCGTCCACAACCGAGCGATACGCCAAGCACCAGCCGGAGGATTTGGCGCGTGTTCTCGACGCAGTACGGCGCAAGTAGGCGCAAGCGGAGACTATCGAGTTGCGAAAAGTTGTTACCACAGTTGGACTTGACGCCGATGACACCTTATGGCACAACGAGACGATCTTCCGCCTGACCCAGGACCGGTTCAAGGCGCTGATGGCCGACCACGCCGATCCCGAGGTGCTGGAGGCCCGGCTGGCCGAGATCGAGAAGCGGAACCTCAGGCTCTACGGCTATGGGGGTGAAGGGCTTCACCCTCTCCTGCCTGGAGACGGTGATGGAGAGCCAACAACGAGCCGCGGGAGGATCTCGCCGACTACGCCACGGATGACACGACCGCGGCCGTGGCGGCGAGCGCCGTGCATCCTGCTGCCGGCGGCAAAGTGATGAGCGGCCCGGAGTCGGGCCCGGCCTCTACGGAGGCTCTGGCCGGCTTCGGAGGCTGGGCTGCGGATGGCGCGTACCAAGGGCGACCTGCTGCACCAGGAGCAGAAGCTGGCGGCCTCGGGGCTGGGCGACCTGTTCGCGGCGGTGGAGATCGTCTCGAGAAGGACGCGCCCGGACCTACGAGCGGGTGTTCGCCCGCCACGGCACGGGCGCCGGGGAGGCGGTGATGTGCGGCAAATCCATGCGCTCCGACATCCTGCCGGCGCTGGAGGGCGGGGCCTTCGCCGCCCACGCCCCTACCTGCTCACCTGGGCCCACGAGACTGCGCCGGCGGGACCGGACCCCCGGGTCCCGGGAGGCTGGCCTCGATCCGCGAGCTGCCGGGCTGGATCGCTTCGCTGGGCGAATAACACCGTCCACGAACCACACGGACGAGGATGGCGGCAAGCGCGGAGCCTAGAGCTTGCCGCCTCGTGAGAGACATCCAGACGGACGAGCCGCCCCTCACTGTCGCCGAGCCACCCGACATGCACGAGATTGGTCCGGAAGGCCGTCCCGTATTCCAGCCCGGCGCTGCCATTGATCGCATAGGGCGCGTCGGGGGTGATGCGGCGCTCCGTCCTTAAGCCCTGGCTTAGCTGTTCCCGCCCAGGCCGGCCTCGGGGCCACCCGATACGGAAAGCGCTGCAGGATGCGCTGGCGGATGACCGCTCCGCTGTCCGGAACGCCCTGCAGGCTCCCGAACAGCTCCACGGGCGGGAGGCTGGTCGGAGGGCCGCAGGCGGCAAGAACCAGAGCGGCGACCGCCGGTGCGAGGTGCTTATGTCCCGACACCGGCGGCCTCCTTAGCTAGAGCGAGTCCAGGCTCGCCCGGACGCCCAGGTAGAAGAACCGGCCGAGCGGGCTCACCGGATAGATGTAGTCGCTGGGTTCCGGCTTCTGGTCGCCAACGTTGTTGATCCCGCCATAGACGTTGAAGCCGTCGCGGACCTCGTAGCGGACCTGCACGTCGTGGGTCATGCGGGCGTCGTACTTGAAGTAGGCCGGATCGATGTAGTCGGGCTCGTTGTCGAGGGTGCGCTGCGGATAGCGCAGGGTCTCGTCGAAGTAGTTGAGGCCGTAGTTCACCGAGAGCTGCTTCCACTGCCAGGTGACGTCGAGGTTCACCTGCCACTTCGGCGCCTCGCGCTCGCCCAGGTCGTCGTCCGGCTCGGCCCCGGAGGTCTCCACGAAGACCAGCTTCTCGAGCCGGTTGCCGATCAGGTTGAACTGCAGCGTGCCGACGTCGCGCTGCACCCCGAAGTCGGCGGGGTCGAGCAGGTAGCGCACGGTGAAGTCGTAGCCCGCGGTCTCGTAGCGGGCGATGTTGCCCGGCACCTGCTGGAAGGAGGTGATCCGGCCCGGGTTGAAGCCGCCGGCGGTCCGGGTGACCAGGTCGCAGAAGGTGTTCGGCTGGGGCAGGTCGTAGCAGTTGTTGACGATGGTCTGGGACGTGTAGCTCTGGATCGCGTCGTTGATCTCGATGTCGTAGTAGTCCACCGAGATCGACAGGCCGGGGATGAACCGGGGCGTGAGGACGCCGCCGATGGTCCAGGTGTCGGCCTTCTCGGGCTTCAGGTCGGGATTGCCCGAGATGAAGCCGGCCACCGCCTCCGAGCTGTTGTTGATGAAGCTGCTAGGGTCGGTGACGCCGAGCGCGGTGAGCGCGGCGGCGCAGTTCTGGCGGCGCAGCGAAGGGTTCTCGCCCAGGCCCAGGTTCTCCGCCGAGCAGGGGTCGGCGAAGGTCCCGAAGGTCTGCACATTGGCCTGGAACAGGTTGACGATGTTGGGCGCGCGCACGGCGCGGGCCTTGGTGGCGCGGAACATCAGGTCCTGCACCGGCCGCCACTGGCCGCCGAGGTTCCAGGTGCTGGTCCCGCCGCTGGTGGAATAGTCCGAATAGCGGAAGGCGCCGCGCGCGGTCAGCTCCTGGGCGAACGGCATGTCCCTGAGCAGCGGGACGGAGACCTCGGTGAAGGCCTCCTTCACGTCGAAGTGGCCCTTGGTGCGCACGCCGCGGCCGAGGCCGGAGATCGGGTACTCCAGGTCCTCGCCGAGGACTTCGAGGTCCGACGGCTTGAAGTCGCTGCCCTCGCGCCGGTACTCGGCGCCGACCACGAAGGCGATCGGCCCGGCCGGCAGGGAGAACCAGTCGGTCGTGTCGCCGCTGATGAAGGCGTTGACCACGTGCTGGTCGATCTTCGAGCGCTGGGTCCCGGAGCCGTTCACCCAGGCGATGGCCTCGGGGCTGGCGGCACCCTCGCCGAAGATGTTCAGCGGCACGCAGCCGGAGTTGGCGCCCGGCGTGAAGGTCGCCCCAAAGGCCTCCTCGGGGAAGCCGAACTGGCCGAACACGTCGCCGATCGGCACCGCGCCGGCGTCGAGGTTCGAGCGGCAGACCGGACGGCCGGTGGCCGGGTCGACGACCACGTCGGTGGCCGCGTAGTAGCGGTCGTTCAGGCGGACGTTGTAGGCGAACAGGTCCTGCCGGGCCTCGCCGTACACATAGGAGGCCTCGTAGTGCAGGTTGGGCGAGAGATCGCCCTCGATGCCGCCGACGATGCGGAACACCTCGCGCTCGATGTCGTAGCTCTGGGTGCCGAGGTCGAAGTTGTCGCGCGCCACCAGCACGCCGGTCGGCAGGCCGAAGTCGGCGGCGCCTTCCGGGGTCGCCAGCCCGCCTTCGGTGCGGGCGTCGGCCAGGACGTTGGCCGGGATGAACGGGTTCTCGTCGGAGACGAACAGGCCGTAGTCGTAGCTCGGCTGGGCCGAGAAGCCGGTCTCGCTCTTGTTGTACTTCAGCTCGCCGAACAGGCGGTGATTGTCGGCCAGGTCGTAGCCGAGGTTAAGGCTGGCGGTCATCCGCTCGAGCCCCGGCAGCAGGTCGTCGTTGTACTCGTCGAGCAGGGTGCCCGAACCGCCGATCATGAAGAAGCCGCCGGCGTATTCGCCGTTCACGAACGGCTGGCCGTTGCCGAGGAAGCTGACGCCGGCGATGGACTCGGCGGTGTAGAAGTTGGTGTAGATCGAGCCCGCCCGCGACGTGTCGATGTAGCGGACATTGCTGGCCAGGATGTTGTCCGGGATGTTCGGATCGTCGAGGTCGGCGTCGAAGGTGCCGGGGTCGTCCGGGTTGCTGATGACGATCCGGCGCTGGCCGACGCGGGTATATTTGCGGTCGTTGATCTTCAGGGCCTCGTCGTTCGCCCATTCGACGCCCAGCGTGATGTTGCCGCGGCCGCCGGAGAAGTTCTGGCCGACCAGGGCGCTGACGAACTGGCTCTCGCCGCCGCCGGCGTCGGAGACGCCGCCCTGGGCGCGGAAGTCGACGCCCTCGAACTTCTTCTTGAGGATGAAGTTGACCACGCCCGAGACGCCGTCGGCGCCATAGACCGCCGAGGCGCCGCCGGTGAGGATCTCAACCCGCTCGATCAGGGCCACGGGGATGGCGTTGATGTCGACGCCGGCCGTGCCGGGATCGCTGGAGACGTGGCGGCGGCCGTCGACCAGGACGAGGGTCCGGTCTGTGCCGAGGTTGCGCAGGTTCAGCAGGCTGAGGCCCGCCTGCGACGGCGTGCTGGTGTCGGCGCCGTCGGAGAGGTCCTGCGAGGCGGTCAGGGCCGGGATGTCGGTCAGGTACTCGGTGACATTGGTGACGCCGGAGCGCTCCAGGTTGTCCGCCCCCAGGGTGGTGACGGGGTTCACCGCCACATAGTCCTCGACCCGAAGACGGCTGCCGGTGACGACCAGTTCGTCGACGTCCACGGCCCCTTCCTGGGCATGCGCGAGGCCGGGCGCGGCCGAAATGGAGGCCGCAAGGGCGGCAGTGGTCAGGAGGGTCGAGCAAAGAAGCCGGGAACGGCAGAACATGGAACAGCCCCATCAAATGGCAGAAGGGCCGCGAGGTACGCGGACGTTACATATCTGCAGCAATTGCTACGCAAGGCTGTAGCTTTCCCGTCACGCTCGACTACAGATTTACAGTCAGGCTTGCCTATTACTCGGGATCAAGGCTTGCGAACGCTGTTCTGTACCCCTGGAGGCGCCTGGTCGATGACCAGCATGCGCACGGGCTCGGCGCCGACGACGGCCGCCTCGTGCCACTGGTCGATGGCGTCGACGGCGAGCTGGCCGGCGCTGACCTCGGAGACCGTGCCGGTGACCAGGTTGGTCACCTTCAGCCGGCCGGAGACCACATAGGCGTAGCGGGGATAGGGATGTTTGTGCGGCGGGATCGCCCCGCCGGCCGGTACGACCGTCTCGGAGAAGGTCACTACGACCTGGCCCTGCGGCAGGGCGATCGGCTGGCCCGACAACGTCCGGTCGATCACCGAGATCGGACGCGAGGTGGCCGCGGGCTGGGCGAGCGTGGGGCCGGCGGCGAGCGCGGCGACGAGGATCAGGGCGGGCTTCATGCCGGGACGATGGCCCAGCTTGGGCGAGGCGTCATCCTATCCGACACCCGCTCATCCCCGCGAAAGCGGGGACCGAGGGGTTTTCGTTGTGGACGTCCCGCTGCCCAGCCCTGTCCGGTCGGCCCGAACAAAAAGAGCCTGGGTCCCCGCTCTCGCGGGGATGAGCGGTGAGTCTTAAGCCGCGGCCTTGACGCGGGGCTTGCGGGAGGCGGCGCGCTTGGCCTGGATGGCCTGCTGGCGGGCCGTACGGCGTTCCTCGGCGACCTCTTCCAGGCGCGGGAGGAGTTCGGCCGCGGCGGCCTGCTGCTTCTCGTCGCCCACCGACTGCAGGCGGCGCGCATTGGCAAGAAGGTTCATGACCTCCTCGTCGCTGAGGAGGGGGAAGCTTTTCAATCAGGGACATCGGACGCTGGCTCTCCAACTGGAGGGCGGGCCGGGGAGGGCCCGCCGTCCCATCCAATACGGCTCAGCCGGGAAAAAGTTGCGCCGAATCAAGATGCTTTTGGTGGGCGGCCGTCTTCCGGGGAGGGTCATGGCCCCCCCTCCGGCGAGGCAGGGAGTCTCCCCGCTTGCGTATGGGGTCCCTCCCCTCTATGTGGGCGCCTTTAACCTGCAGTCCTGATCGGGATCGGCGCGCTTTCGCGGCGCGGCCGCCCTCGCGCGCGAAACGAAGATGCCCAAACGCACCGACATCTCCTCGATCCTCATCATCGGCGCCGGCCCGATCGTCATCGGCCAGGCGTGCGAGTTCGACTACTCGGGGGTGCAGGCCTGCAAGGCGCTCCGCGCCGAGGGCTACCGGATCATCCTGGTCAATTCGAACCCGGCGACGATCATGACCGATCCGGACGTCGCCGACGCCACCTACATCGAGCCGATCACGCCGGAGATGGTCGAGAAGATCATCGCCAAGGAGCGCCCGGACGCGCTGCTGCCGACCATGGGCGGCCAGACCGCGCTGAACACCGCGCTGGCCCTGGAATCCATGGGCGTGCTGGAGAAGTACGGCGTGGAGATGATCGGCGCGCGGGCCGACGTCATCGACAAGGCCGAGGACCGCCAGAAATTCCGCGACGCCATGGACGCGATCGGCCTGGAGAGCCCGAAGTCCAAGGCCGCGCACACCATGGACGAGGCGCTGGAGGGCCTGGAGTTCGTCGGCCTGCCGGCGATCATCCGCCCGTCGTTCACGCTCGCCGGCACCGGCGGCGGCATCGCCTACAACGTCGAGGAGTTCCGCGAGATCGTCGAGCGCGGCCTCGACCTCTCCCCCACCACCGAGGTCCTCATCGAGGAGAGCGTGCTGGGCTGGAAGGAGTACGAGATGGAGGTCGTCCGCGACAAGGCGGACAACTGCATCATCATCTGCTCCATCGAGAACATCGATCCGATGGGCGTGCACACGGGCGACCTCGATCACGGTCGCCCCGGCGCTGACGCTCACCGACAAGGAATACCAGTGGATGCGCCGCGCCTCGATCGCGGTGCTGCGCGAGATCGGCGTCGAGACCGGCGGCTCCAACGTACAGTTCGCGGTGAACCCCGCCGACGGCCGGATGGTGGTCATCGAGATGAACCCGCGGGTGTCGCGGTCTTCGGCGCTGGCGTCCAAGGCCACCGGCTTCCCGATCGCCAAGGTCGCCGCCCGCCTGGCCGTGGGCTACACCCTCGACGAGCTGATGAACGACATCACGGGCGCGACGCCCGCCTCGTTCGAACCCTCGATCGACTATGTGGTCACCAAGATCCCGCGCTTCGCCTTCGAGAAGTACCCGGGCTCGGAGCCGTACCTGACCACCTCCATGAAGTCGGTGGGCGAGGTCATGGCCATCGGCCGGACCTTCGCCGAGAGCCTGCAGAAGGCTTTGCGCGGGCTTGAAACCGGCCTCACCGGCCTGGACGAGATCGCCATCGAGGGCGCCGACGATCCGGAAACCGGCCATGCCGCCGTGATCCGGGCGCTGGGCATCCCGACGCCCGACCGGCTGCGGGTCATCGCCCAGGCGTTCCGCGAGGGCCTGACCGTCGAGGAGGTCAACGCCGCCTGCTCCTACGAGCCCTGGTTCCTGCGCCAGCTCCAGGATCTGATGGCCGTCGAGGCCAAGGTCGCGGCGGAGGGCCTGCCCACCGACGCGCACGGCTTCCGCAAGCTGAAGGCTCAAGGGTTCTCTGACGCCCGGCTGGCGAAGCTGACCGGCACGACCGAGACCGCCGTCCGCGAGGCGCGCCGCGCGCTCGGCGTGCGCCCGGTGTTCAAGCGCATCGACACCTGCGCCGGCGAGTTCCGCGCCGATACGCCGTACATGTACTCGACCTACGAGACCGGCGCGCTCGGCCAGGCCCCGGACTGCGAGAGCGACCCGTCGGACCGGAAGAAGGCGATCATCCTGGGCGGCGGGCCGAACCGGATCGGCCAGGGCATCGAGTTCGACTACTGCTGCTGCCACGCGGCCTTCGCGCTCGACGAGATCGGCGTGGAGTCGATCATGGTCAACTGCAACCCGGAGACCGTGTCGACCGACTACGACACCTCCGACCGTCTCTACTTCGAGCCGCTGACCGCCGAGGACGTGCTGGAGCTGATCCACGTGGAGCAGTCCAAGGGGACCCTGCTCGGCGTGATCGTGCAGTTCGGCGGCCAGACGCCGCTGAAGCTCGCCCAGCCGCTGGAGGACGCCGGCATCCCGATCCTCGGGACCTCGCCGGACGCCATCGACCTGGCCGAGGACCGCGAGCGCTTCCAGCAGCTCCTGCACCGGCTGGAGATCCAGCAGCCGGTGAACGGCATCGCGCGCAGCCGCGATGAGGCCTTCGCCGCCGCCCACAAGGTCGGCTACCCGATCGTCATCCGGCCCTCCTACGTGCTGGGCGGCCGGGCCATGGAGATCGTCCGCGACGACGAACAGCTCGACCGTTACATCCGCACCGCCGTGCAGGTGTCGGGCGACAGCCCGGTGCTGATCGACCAGTACCTCTCCCGCGCCACCGAGGTGGACGTGGACGCGCTCTGCGACGCCGACGGCCAGGTGTTCGTGGCCGGCGTCATGGAGCACATCGAGGAGGCCGGGGTGCACTCCGGGGACTCGGCGTGTTCGCTGCCGCCCTTCTCGCTGAAGCCCGAGACCATCGAGGAGCTGAAGCGCCAGACCGAGGCGATGGCGCGCGCGCTGCAGGTGCGCGGCCTGATGAACGTGCAGTTCGCCATCGAGGAGCCGCACTCGGAGAGCCCGCGGATCTACGTCCTGGAAGTGAACCCGCGGGCCAGCCGCACGGTGCCGTTCGTGGCCAAGACCATCGGCCGGCCGCTGGCCTCCATCGCCGCCAAGGTGATGGCCGGCAAGAGGCTCGCCGAGTTCGACCTGACCGAGACGCCCTACGACCACATCGCGGTGAAGGAGGCGGTCTTCCCGTTCGCCCGCTTCGCCGGGGTGGACACGATCCTCGGCCCCGAGATGCGCTCGACCGGCGAGGTCATGGGCCTCGACTGGGTGCGGCCCGGCGAGGGCCTCGGCCCCGCCTTCGCCCGCGCCTTCGCCAAGAGCCAGCTCGGCGGCGGGGTGACCCTGCCGCAGGCCGGCTGCGTGTTCGTGTCGGTGAAGGACAGCGACAAGGAATGGATCGTCGAGCCGACCCGGCTGATGCTGGGCCACGGCTTCCGGGTGCTGGCCACCTCGGGCACGGCGAAGTTCCTCGAGGAACAGGGCCTGCAGGTCGAGGTCGTGAAGAAGGTGCTGGAAGGCCGGCCGCACATCGTCGACGCCATGAAGAACGGCGAGGTGCAGCTCGTCTTCAACACCACCGAGGGCAAGCAGTCGCTGGTCGACAGCTTCGAGATCCGCCGCTCGGCCCTGATGATGAAGATCCCCTACTTCACGACGACGGCCGGCGCGCTCGCGGCGGCCCAGGCGATCGTGGAGACCGCGGGGGCGCCGCTGGAAGTGCGGCCGCTGCAGAGCTACGCCTGACCTGCGGCCGCGCCTGGCCTGACAACGATCAAGGCGCGGTCCGGAGGCTCGTAGGAGGGTCGTGTCCGACGCTCACCTCCGAGCGCCGCCCGTAGCGAGGTCATGCCCATGGCGCCACGTCACCTGGAGCGTCACGCGGTCCAGCGGATCGGCTGGCTCCGCGCCGCCGTCCTCGGGGCCAACGACGGGATCGTGTCGACGGCCGCCCTGATCGTCGGCGTGGCGGC
The DNA here is from genome assembly GCF_024699985.1 of Phenylobacterium sp. J367. Taxonomy (GTDB): domain Bacteria; phylum Pseudomonadota; class Alphaproteobacteria; order Caulobacterales; family Caulobacteraceae; genus Phenylobacterium. The sequence continues at coordinate 87,376 of NZ_JAJONA010000001.1, forward strand.
CGCCTCCGCGGGCCGCTCGGAGGTCATGCTCGCCGGCGCCGCAGGGCTGGTGGCGGGGGCCTTCTCCATGGCGGCCGGGGAATATGTCTCGGTCAGCTCCCAGGCGGACACGGAGAAGGCCGACCTCGCACGCGAGCGCGCCGAGCTCGACACCCAGCCGGCCTTCGAGCGCGAGGAACTGGCCAGCATCTATGTGGCGCGGGGCCTCGACCATGCCCTTGCCCTGCAGGTCGCCGATCAACTGATGGCCAGGGACGCCCTAGGGCCCATGCCCGCGACGAACTCGGCATCTCCGAGATCACCACCGCGCGGCCGATCCAGGCGGCGATCACCTCGGCCGTGACGTTCTCGGTCGGCGCGGGCCTGCCGCTGGCCGCGGTGGCCCTGTCCCCGCCCGGGCGCATCGTGCCCATCGTCTCGGCCGCCTCGATCCTGTTCCTCGCCGTGCTGGGGGCGCTCGGCGGGCGCACCGGCGGGGCCAGCATCTGGAAGTCCGTCGCCCGGGTGACGGTGTGGGGCGCCCTGGCGCTGGCGGCCACGGCCGGGGTGGGCGCCCTGTTCGGCGTCGCCGCCTGACGCGCTCACGAGCCCGTGAGCGCGGCGTCGGCGTTAATTGACCGTTGTTCTTCCGGGGCGCAGACTTCCCGCATCGCCTGACTGACACAGGCGGCATGGGCGCGCTCCGGCGGCCCCTTATGACTAGCCGGAACGGGCGCCATGGCGTCTGCCGCAGTTCGGCCAACAGGGACCTCGTTCCGAGAGGGGAAGGTCCCGGCAGACTGTGAGGAAACCGGCATGACTGAGCACCACGGCGACGTTCGCCACCACAAGAATCGCCACACCGCCGAGAAGCTGGAAGGGGTGATCCCCGTCCTGATGCTGATTGCCGTCGCGATCCTCGGCGTGTTCCTGATCTGGGGCCTGATGAACGGCGCCACCCCGAGCTACCTGAAGTAGCCGGGACACATTCCGCCTGAGGAGGGGCCGTCCCCGGGGCTGGGGCGGCGCTTGAGCGCGCCGGCCGGCCCCCTCAGGCCTGCAGGGAGCGTGCGAGCACGAGGTCGTCGTACTCGTTCGCGCCCACCCTGAACTTGCGCACGCCCGCCTGGCTGAAGCCCTGGCGGGCGTAGAAGGCGATGGCGTTCGTGTTGAGGCCGAACACGCCCAGCAGCAGACGCCGCGCGCCCACGGCGCGCCCGTGCGCGATCGCCGTCTCCATCAGCCGTGCGCCCAGGCCGCCGCCGTGGAACCGGTGCAGCAGGTAGAGGCGCTTCAGCTCCACGTCGCCGTCGTCGGTGGGCACCGGCAGGTCCGGCGGCGACAGCATGGCGAAGCCCACCGGCGCGCCCTGGGCGCATTGCGCCAGCCAGAAGGCGTAGCCCGGCGTCCCGAGCCAGCCCGCGTAGCGGGCCTCGCCGTTCTCGCCCCGGCAGTGGTCCAGGATGTCGGCGGCCGGCAGCACGTCGGCATAGCTCTCCAGGAACGTCGCCTGCCCCACCAGCGCCAGGGCCGCCGCGTCCTGCGGCCCGGCGGGCCGGATGGTCACGTCGAAGGTCATACGGCTCCGCTTAGCACGGTTGACCTTGGGTCGCTCTGGCCCCGCGACGGCCTCGGCGCTAGCGTCGGCAAAACGGCGGGAGGGACGGATGGCGGGACGCGTTCAAGGCAAGGTCGCCCTGGTCACGGGCGGGGCGAGCGGGATCGGCCGCGGCTGCGCCGAGCGGCTGGCGCAGGAAGGGGCGATCGTCGTCGTCACCGACCTGCAGGACCTGAAGGGCGACGAGACCGTGGCCGCGATCCGCCAGGCGGGCGGCCAGGCCGACTACCTCCACCACGACGTCACCGACGAGCAGGCCTGGGTCGACGTGGTCGCCCAGTTGAAGGCGAAGCACGGCCGGCTGGACATCCTGGTCAACAACGCCGGCATCGGCCTGGGCGGCCCGATCCTGGAGATGACGCTCAAGGACTTCCAGCGGCAGACCGCGGTGAACCTGGACGGCGTCTTCCTGGGCGTGAAGCACACGATCCCGCTGATGCGCGAGGGCGGCGGCGGCTCGATCATCAACATGTCCTCGGTGGCGGGACTGAAGGGCGCGCCGGGGCTGGCCGGCTACTGCGCCACCAAGGGCGGCGTGCGCCTGTTCACCAAGGCGGTGGCCATGGAGTGCGCGGCGGCGAAGGACGGCATCCGGGTGAACTCGGTCCACCCCGGCATCATCGAGACGCCGATCTGGACGACGGTGATGGGCGGCCAGCCCGGCGTGAACGCGCCGCCGGACCTCGACGCCATGTCCGAACTGGCCGTGCCGCTGGGCGTGAAGGGCGTGCCGCTGGACATCGCCAACGGCGTGCTCTGGCTGGCGTCCGAGGAGAGCCGCTACGTCACCGGCGCGGAGCTGGTGATCGACGGGGGGCCTGTCCGTCCGCTAGACGGGCCGCCATGTCCTCCACCCTGCACGTGATCTTCGGCCCCTCGGGGGCCGGCAAGACGACCTACGCCCACGCCTTCGCCCGGCGGGAGAAGGCCGTGGCCTTCATCCTCGACGAGTGGATGGCGCGGCTGTTCGCCCCCGACATGCCGGAGAAGATCGAGTACGAATGGATGCTCGACCGGGTCGCCCGCTGCGAGGCGCAGATCTGGTCGACGGCGGCCGGCGCCCTGGCGGCGGGGACGTCCGTCATCCTCGACATCGGCCTGATGCGCCGGGCCGACCGGGCCCGGGTCCGCGAGATCGCCGAGGCGACGGGGCTGCCGATCCAGTGGCACTTCGTCACCGCCTCGACCGAGGCCCGCCGGGCCCGCGTCGCCGAGCGCAACGTCGTCCGCGGCGAGAACTTCGCCATCGAGGTGACGCCGGAGATGTTCGAGTTCGTCGAGGGCGTGTTCGAGGGCCCCGAGCCGTTCGAGCTCGAGGGCGCGGTGATCATCGAGGGGGGACTGAGGGCGCTCCGCCGAGTGTCTTTTGACGTCCTGATACCGGCGCTCTTGAGTTTTGCGCCGCACAATCATAGTTTCTTTCCCCCCGGACGCCTGCGCCCGCGGCCGGTACCAGGACGGACACTCACTTAGGGCGGACCCGAGTCATCACCTCTATGGAAAAAGTTCCGATGACCGCCGAGGGCTATACGGCCCTCGACGAAGAGCTGAAGCGTTTGAAGACTCTAGAGCGACCGGCGGTGATCGCCGCGATCGCCGAGGCGCGATCGCATGGCGATCTCTCCGAGAACGCCGAGTACCACGCCGCCAAGGAGCGGCAGGGCTGGATCGAAGGCCAGATCGCCGAGATCGAGGACAAGATGGCCCGCGCCCAGGTGATCGACGTCTCCAAGCTCTCGGGCACGCAGGTCAAGTTCGGCGCCACGGTCTCGGTCGTCGACGAGGACACCGAGGAGGAGGCCCGCTACCAGATCGTCGGCGAGCACGAAGCCGACGTGAAGCGTGGCCGGGTGTCGATCACCTCGCCGATCGCGCGGGCGATGATCGGCAAGGAGACGGGCGACGTCGTCGAGGTGACCACGCCGGGCGGCGTGAAGGCCTACGAGATCCTCAAGGTGGAGTGGGTCTGACCCACCCCGCATGGGCGCGGCTTCCCAGCCACCCCTGACCCTCTGGGCCGTCTCGGACGGCCGCGCCGGTATCGAGGCCCAGGCCCTGGGCCTCGCCGAGGCGGTCGCGCGCCTGCGGCCCGCCGAGGTCGCCGTCAAGCGGATCGGCTGGCGGTGGGGCCTCGGCCAGCTGCCGGCGGCGCTGAACCCCGGCCTGCCCTGGACCCTGGCGCCCGGGAGCGGGATCGCGCCGCCCTGGCCCGACATCTGGATCGCCGCCGGCCGCGCGACCCTGCCGCTGTCCCGCCGGATGCGGACGCGCTCCGCCGGCCGGACCTTCGTCGTCCAGACTCAGGACCCGCGCGGCGGGCTGGCCGACTTCGACCTGGTCGTTCCGCCCCTGCACGACGGGCTTTCCGGGCCCAGCGTCTTCCCGATCGCCGGCGCGCCGACCCGGCTGACCGCCGAGCGGCTCGCCGAGGCGGCCGGCGTCTGGGCGGAGCGCCTGGGCCCCCTGCCTCGCCCGCGCGTCGCCGCGATCATCGGCGGCCGCTCGAAGGCCCACGACCTGCCGGAGGCCCACGCCCGCGACCTGGCGCTCAGGATCCGCCGGGCCGTGGAGACGGCTGGCGGGTCCCTGCTGCTCAGCTTCACGCGGCGCACGCCCGAGCCGGCCCGCCGGGCCATGCGCGAGGTCCTGGGCGGTCTGCCGGGGCTGATCTGGGACGACCGGGGCGACAACCCCTATTTCGGCTTCCTCGCCCTGGCCGACGCCGTGCTGGTCACCGAGGATTCCACGAACCTCGCCACCGACGCGGCGGCGACCGGCAGGCCGGTGCACATCCTGCCGATGGCCGGCGCCGGCAGCGAAAAGTTCCGCCGCTTCCACGCCGACCTGGCCGGACGGGGGATCAGCCGGCCGTTCACGGGGTCGCTGGAAAGCTGGAGCTACGCGCCCCTCGCCGAGACGGAACGCTCCGCGCGCGAACTTCTGCGCCGATATGACGCGCAGGTTTGACGGCGCTCGCCCAGAAGGCGAGCTTGCTCAAAGGGGTTAACGCCGATCAAGGTTAGCAAGGAAATCGCAATACCCTTATCCTAGGGGTTGCAGTCTGTTTTTTGACTCTGAGTCGGGGGCCCACACGTGGCGACGTATTTCTGGGATGAGATGACCCAGGCGCAAGCGAGCGCCTTCACCACCAGCGACCTGATCGTCTTCTCGACAGGCGTGGCGGCTGACGTGGCGGTGATCTTCACCCCGTTCAGCATCAACGGCCCGGCCAGCGTCACTCTGCAGGCCCCCGGCAAGTCGCTGGTTTTCGACGACAACGTCCTGCGCAACGACCCCGACGCCATCCTCTTCCCGGACAGCTCGAAGCTGTTCGCGGGCACGATCGGCGACAATAGCTACACGGGGACCGCGGGCCGCGACGGCCTCTATGGCGGCGACGGCGCCGACACCCTGCAGGCCGCAGGGGGCGACGACCTGCTCCAGGGCAACCAGGGCGACGACAGCCTGAGCGCGGGCGCCGGCGGCGACGTGGTCTATGGCGGCCAGGGCAACGACAACATCGACCTCGGCAGCGGCGCCAACACCTCGCAGGGGAACAAGGGCGACGACACGATCACCGGCGGCAGCGCCTACGACCTGATCCTCGGCGGCCAGGGCAACGACAACCTCTCCGGCGGCGACGACAGCGACTACCTGCTCGGCAACCTCGGCGACGACACGGTCTCCGGCGGCACGGGCAATGACACCATCGGCGGCCAGGAAGGCGCCGACAGCCTGACCGGCGGCGACGGCAACGACTCGATCACCGGCGGCGACGGGGCGAACACCGTCAACGGCGGCACGGGCAACGACCAGATCGTCACCGACGGCGGCGCGGACGTCATCGACGCCGGGATCGGCGCGAACACGGTCTCCTCCGGCGCGGGCGCGGACGTCATCACCAGCGGCGCCGGCAACGACAGCATCGACGCGGGGGCCGACAACGACTCGGTGGACGCCGGCCACGGCTCGAACTCGGTGTTCGGCGGGACCGGCGACGACACCCTGACCACCGGCTCGGGCGCCGACACCCTGAACGGCGGCGACGGCGCGGACATCCTGACGGCCGGCGACGGCAACGACATCGTCACGGGCGGCGACGGCGCCGACTCCATCGCGCTCGGGGCCGGCGACGACAACGCCTTCGGCGGGGCCGGCGACGACACCATCACCGGGACCTCGGCGCTGGCCACCATCGACGCCGGCGCGGGCAACAACTCCATCAGCCTGACGGGCGGCGGCGCGGCGACCATCACCGCGGGCGACGGCAGCGACAACATCACCGGCGGCTCGGGCGGCAGCTCGATCACGGCCGGCGGCGGCGCGAACACCATCGTCAGCGGCTCCGGCGCCGACACGGTGTCCTCGGGCTCCGGCGCTGACCTGATCACGCTGGGCGAAGGCGCCGACAGCCTGACCGACACCGGCGGCGCGAACACGGTCACCGCCGGCACCGGCGCGGACTATGTGACGGTCGGCGCGGGCGCCGACACGGTCGACGTGGGCACGGGCAACAACACCGTGTTCGGCGGCGACGGCAACGACACCCTGACCTCGTCGGGCTCCGGCAACGACAGCATGAACGGCGGCTCCGGCGCCGACGTCATCAACAGCGCCAACCACGACAGCAGCTCGTCGAGCGGCGACATCATCGTCGGCGGCGCCGGGACGGACTCGATCACCTTCGCCGGCCGGGCCATCGTCCAGGGCGGCGATGACGGCGACACCATCACCGGCGGCGCCATCGCCTCGGCGGTGGAAGGCAACTCCGGGGCCGACTCGATCACCATGGGCGTCGGCGACGACTCCATCTGGGGCGGCGAGGGCAACGACACCATCGTGGCCGGCGGCGGCGCCGACAGCCTCGACGGCGGCGCGGGCAACAACAACATCGACGGCGGGTCCGGCACGGACACCATCACCGCCAGCTCCGGCACCGACACGATCAGCGGCGGCTCCGGCGCGGACTATGTCACCGCCGGCGAAGGCGCCGACAGCGTGCTCGGCGGTTTGGGGGCCGACACCCTGTTCGGCGGCCTGGGCAACGACACCATCCAGGCCGGCGACGGCGCGGACAGCGTCGACGGCGGCGATGGCAACAACGTCGTCGACGGCGGCGATGGCGCCGACACCCTGACCACGGGCGCCGGGACCGACACGATCACCGGCGGCACCGGCGCGGACGTCCTGACCGGCGGCGACGGGACCGACAGCATCATCGGCGGTCTCGGCGCGGACTCGCTGTTCGGCGGCGCGGGCAACGACACCCTGACCGACAGCGGCACCGGGGCGGACACCCTCACCGGCGGCGCGGGGGCCGACATACTGAACGGCGGCTCGGGCGCGGATACCTTCGTGTTCAGCGCCGTGGACTCCCCGGCGACCTCGTCGGGCGCCGACACGATCTCCGACTGGACCAGCGCCGACGACTCCCTGGAGTTCGGCATGACGGCCGGCACGGCGGGCAACTACGAGGAGTTCACCGAGGCGGACTTCGCCGCGGGCCTGGCGCGCGCGACGACCGAGATGGATGGCACGACCCTCTACGTGGCCGTCGACATCGGCGCCGACGTCGCGGTGTTCGCCGACACCAACGGCGACGGCACCGCGGACTCGGCGGTGATCCTCACCGGCCGGGCGCTCACGGACATCGACTTCGGCAACATCGAATAGCCGAAGCCGCCAACCCAGACCTGCGGGGGCCGCTCTTCGGAGCGGCCCTTTGCGTTTCAGGGCCCCTTTGCTTTTCGACCGCGCCGGGGTTTCTTGCGCCGCCATGACCCATACCCCCGCCCCCTGCCCCGTTCGCGCCCCAATCCCGGGTGATCGGCAGGCATGAGCGGCCCCCGGATCCTGTTCGTCGTCGACGCCGGCCAGAAGGTCGGCGGCGGGCATGTGATGCGCTGCCTGACGCTGGCGCGCGCGCTCGAGGCCCAGGGCGCGAGCTGCACCTTCATGGGACCGCCCGCGGTTTCGGCGGTGCTGGAGGCCTTCGCGCCGGACGCCCGGCAACTGGCCGCCGCCTCCACCGCGCCGCGGGACCTCGCCGCGGCGATCGGCGCCGAGGCCTTCGACGCCATCGTCTTCGACCACTACGGGCTCACCGAGCGCGAGCACCGCGCTATGGGCCAGGGCCGCCCCGTCCTGGTGGTCGACGACCTGGCCGACCGCCCTCTGGGCGGCGACCTGGTGCTGGATTCCGGCCCCGAGCGCCGCGCCCAGGACTACGAAGGCCTGGCGCCGGAACATGCCCGCCTGCTGCTCGGGCCCAACTACGCGCCGGTGCGGCCGGAATTCGCGGCGCTCCGCCAGACCGCGCTCGCCTGGCGCGGCGAGCCGGTGCAGCGCTACCTGGTCTCGCTGGGCCTGACGGACGTGGGCGGGATCACCGCCCGGATCGTCGAGCGCCTGCGGTTGCGGGTCGGCGAAGCCGGTATCGACGTGGTGCTGGGGAGCAGCGCCCCCAGCCTGCCCGGCCTGCAGAAGGTCGCCAAGCGCGACCATCGCCTCGCCCTGCACGTGGACACGCCGCACATGGCCAGGCTGACCGCCGAGGCGGACGTGGGCGTGGGCGCGGCCGGCTCGGCCACCTGGGAGCGCTGCACGCTCGGCCTGCCGTCGGTCGTGCTGGTGCTGGCGGAGAACCAGCGAGCGGCGGCCGAGGCCATGGCCGCGCGCGGCGCCGCCCTGGTGCTCGACCCCGGGGCCGCCGACTTCGACGCCCAGTTCGACCGGGCGCTGATGCGCCTGCAGAAGGACGCCGACCTGCGCCGCCGGCTCGCCGAGGCCAGCGCCGAGATCTGCGACGGCCAGGGTGCGGCCCGCACGGCCGAGGCCTTCCTCAAGCTGATCGCCGCACGGGGGCCCTGACCGGTCGCCGTTGGCGGCGCCATGCGGCGGCCGGGGCGGCTCATGCGGGCGCCCGGCGGTGACTATTTTCTGAGATGCTCTTCGAACCAGGCGACCATCGCGTTCATGGCCGCGGTGGCGTAGGCGTCGGTCCTGGCCGGGTCGCCCTTGACGTAGAAGTCGTGGTCGGCGCCGGCGAACATCCTGAGCTCGTTCCTGACCCCGGCCCTGTCCAGGGCCGCCTTCATGACTTCCGACTGAGCGGGCGGCACGCCGCGATCGGCATCGCCGTGCAGCATCAGCGTCGGCGGGTCACGCCCATCGACGCTCAGGATCGGCGAGACCGACGGATAGAGCTTGTCGTCAAACGCGATGGCGCCGCCTTTCGGACGGCCCTGCAGGAGGACGGCCAGGTCGGTGGGCGGGAAGTAGGCGACGACAGCCGCCACGCGATTGCCGTACCGCTCCAGCGGGTTGGCGGCGCCCGCGTCTCCGTCATCGGCCATCATGCCGGCGACGAGCGCGAGGTGACCCCCGGCGCTGGCGCCCCAAACGCCAATCCGCGCGGGGTCGGCGCCGTAGTCGAGGGCATGCAGCTTGATGTGGCGCATCCCCAGCCGGACATCGGCCACCGCGTCCGGAACCTGGAAGCGCGGCGCCGAGGAATGGTAGAGCGCCACCACGGTGAAGCCCTTGTCGAGCAGCGCCTGGTAGCGGGCCTGGCGTTCCTCCGGCGGCCCCCAGGACGACCGCCAGCCGGCCGACACCATGTTGACCACCAGCGCGCCGTTGGCGCGTTTCACGGGCTTGAAGACATCGTAGGTGAGCGCCATGCCGTCGCGGTGGCCGTAGACGACGTCGCGCACGTAGGTGGCCGTCTCCAGTTCGGCGGGCGTCGGAAGTCTGAGCGCATTGCGGGGGTAGCCGCTCAGCGGCGGGCCCGGATCGACGGGCTGAGCCGGCCCCTGCGCCAGGGCGGCCCCGGCGCCGAGCGCCCACCCCACGGCGAGCGCCGCGCCCCAAAGCCGGTTCATGGATGCCTCCCCGATTGGCGGGAGCCTAGCCACTCGAACCACGGGGCGCCAACCCACCGAACGTCCACGGGAGACGGCGAATTGGAATTCGCCTCGGGAGCGCTATCTCTACGCCGAGACCCCACCAGCCCTCCACGGAGACGACCGCGTGACCAAGCCCATGAAGATCGACTTCGTCTCCGACGTCTCCTGCCCCTGGTGCATCATCGGCCTCGGCGGGCTGGAAGAAGCCCTGTCGCGGGTCGGCGACCTGGTCGACGCGACGATCACTCTGCAGCCGTTCGAACTCAATCCGGACATGCCGCCCGAAGGGCAGAACCTGGGCGAGCACGTCTTCCAGAAGTACGGCGCGACCCCGGAGCAGTCGGCCGCCAACCGCGAGCACATCCGCGCCCGCGCCGCCGAGGTGGGCTTCACCATCGCGACCACGGCTGACAGCCGCATCTACAACACCTTCGACGCTCACCGCCTGCTGCATTGGGCAGGCCTGGAGGGCCGCCAGCTGCCCCTCAAGCGGGCGCTGTTCGAGGCCTATTTCACCCGCGGCGAGAACCCCGGCGACCACGAGGTGCTGGTCGCCGCCGCCGAGCGCGTCGGACTCGACCCCGTGGAGGCCCGCGAGGTGCTGGCGTCGGGCCGCTTCGCCGACCACGTCCGTTCGCTGGAGCGCCAATGGTACGAGGCGGGCATCAGCTCGGTGCCGGCCATCATCATCGACGGGAAATACCTGATCTCCGGCGGCCAACCCGCCGACGCCTTCGAGCGCGCGCTCCGCACCATCGCCGCGGAGGCCTGAGCCTGCCCTGACCGAAGGTCACAGGTCGCACCGGCCCGGAATCGTCACTACATTGCCGCCATGTCCGATCCTCGCTCCGTCCGCTGCCTCATCGTGGGCTCCGGCCCCGCCGGCTACACCGCCGCCATCTACGCCGCCCGCGCGCTGCTGAAGCCCGTGCTGATCCAGGGCATCCAGCCCGGCGGCCAGCTCACCATCACCACGGACGTGGAGAACTATCCGGGCTTCGCCGACGTCATCCAGGGCCCGTGGCTGATGGAGCAGATGCAGGCCCAGGCCGAGCACGTGGGCACGGAGATCGTCAACGACATCGTCCTGAAGGCCGACCTCTCCAAGCGCCCGTTCCGGCTGGAGACCGATAGCGGCCAGGTCTGGCTCGCCGAGACCCTGATCATCGCCACCGGCGCCCAGGCCAAGTGGCTGGGCCTCGAGAGCGAGCAGCAATTCCAAGGCTTCGGCGTCTCGGCCTGCGCCACCTGCGACGGCTTCTTCTACCGCGGCAAGAACGTGGTCGTGGTGGGCGGCGGCAACACCGCCGTGGAGGAGGCCCTGTTCCTCACCAACTTCGCGGCCAAGGTCACGGTCGTGCACCGCCGCGACGAGTTCCGCGCCGAGCGGATCCTGCAGGAGCGGCTGTTCGCCCACCCGAAGATCGAGGTGATCTGGGACAACGCCATCGACGAGGTCATCGGCGAGACCGATCCCATGGGCGTCACCGGCGTCCGGCTGAAGAACGTGAAGACCGGCCAGCTCACCACCGTCCCGGCGGACGGCGTCTTCATCGCCATCGGCCACGCGCCGGCCAGCCAGCTCTTCCAGGGCCAGCTCGAGATGGACAGCTCGGGCTATCTGAAGGTGAAGGCCGGCACCGCCTCCACCGCGATCCCCGGCGTCTATGCGGCCGGCGACGTCACCGACGACGTTTATCGCCAGGCGGTGACGGCGGCGGGCATGGGCTGCATGGCGGCGCTGGAGGCGGTGCGGTTCCTGGCCGAGGAAGACCACGCCCGCGCCCACCATCCGATCTCCCACAAGGAAGCCCAGAAGATCGGCGCCTGGGACTGATCCGGTTCCGGGCTAAGGTCGGCGGATGATCCGCTACGCCAAGCCCGCCGACCACGCCGCCATCACCGAGGTGGTGGCGGCCGCGTTCGGGCAGCCGGACGAGGCCCGTCTGGTGGACCGGCTGCGGGCCGACGGGGACGTGCTGTTCGAACTGGTGGCCGAAGAGGCCGAGCGGATCGTCGGCCACATCCTGTTCAGCCGGCTGTGGGCCGACCGCTACGAGCTGATCGCGGCCCTGGCGCCGGTGGCGGTGGAGCCCGGACGGCAGAACGACGGGCTCGGCTCGGCCCTGGTGCGCGCGGGGCTGGAGAGCGCCAGGGAATTCGGGGCGCACGGCGTCATCGTGCTGGGCCATCCGGCCTATTACCCCAGGTTCGGATTTTCGGCGGAGACCGCCAGGACCGTGAAGGCGCCCTACGCCGGCTCGCCGGCCTTCATGGCGCTGGCGCTGGAGCCCGGCGTGTTCGACGCGCCGATGACGGTGGCCTACCCGGACGCGTTCGGCGGCTGAGCTACTGGGCGGCGGCGGGCTGCGCCGCCTGCCCCACGTCCTGGGCCTTGGGCGCATCGAGGTCGCGCTCCACCGCCGCCAGGCGCGCGTTGATCTGCTTCACCTCTTCCGGCGTCGGCTGGCGGCGGGCGGCGTAGATCGTGCCCTTCACCCGGGTCCGCAGGCCGTCCGCGGTCGCCGGATCGGCGACGGTGTAGGTCCTGACCTCACCGGCCACGGCGAGGTTCACCGTGCGGGCGGGCGGGATGTCCTGGGCCTCGGGGGCCAGCAGGCCGCCCTGGGTGCGGGCGTCGAGGCCGGTGAGGATGGCCGGCGTCAGGTCCGCCTCGCGGCCGGCGTAGCGGCCGGTGAAGGCGGCGGGTTCGCCCCAGGGCCCGGTCCAGCGGTAGAAGATGTGCTGGCCGACCTTGGTCATCTTGACCAGCGTCGGGGCCCAGTACGGGGCGACGTAGTCGGCGTGGTAGTGGGTGGCGGATCCCACCTGTTTGGCCACATGGCCGGCCAGCGCGGCCTCGGCGACCTTGCGGGCGCGGCTCCAGAGCGCCGGCTCCGGCTTCCAGCGGAGCGAGCCGTCGCAGGTAAAGGTGAACTGGCAGCCGGTGGCGCGGGCGGCGCCCTGGTAGACCACGGCGCAGACCGACTTCGGATAGGCCGGGTGGCGGACGCGGTTGAGCACCACCTGGGCCACCGCCTCCCTGGCCGGGCCCGGGCTCACGCGCGGCCTCGTAGTAGACCGCCTGGGCCAGGCACTCGACCGCCCGGGCGCGGTCCTGGCCGCCGGCCTTCAGGACGAAGGCCTTCATCGGCCGGATCGGCAGGTCGGCGAAGGGCTGCAGGTCGTTGATCTCCTGCGCCGTCCGGCCGGTCGGCGGCAGGCCGAGGTCGGGGACCTTGCGGAGGTCGAGGCTCTCCCACCCCTCGGGGCGGTTCCAGCCGTCGGCCTGGCGCAGGAAGGGATCGTGGCGGAGCGCCAGCGTCCGGCTCGACGGCGCCATGCTGTTGGTCAGCAGCTTCAGCGCCTCGGGCGACATGCCGGCCGCCGCCCAGGCCTTCTGCTCGTGCGTCACCTTCGGCTCAGGCGCGCAGGCGCCGAGCGCCAGGAGCGCGGCGGCCGCCGGCGGGACGGCGCAGCGAAGGAAGGCGGAGGCGGAGGTCAGGGGTCTGGGCTCTCGTTCTGCGGCGGGGTTGTCGCAGGAAATCAGGCGGATGGGTCCTTAATTCGGCGAAAGGTGGGCCACCCGGGCGGCCCGGGTACTTAGGGGGCGCGGTCCGCGGCGCCACCCGCCCTCAGGGAAAATCGAACCGCGTTCAGGGAAACGGCCTTGCGCAGCCGCTTCCGCGGGTTATATTTGGACCAGTTTTGCTCGATCTGAGCAAAAGTGACGCCGGAGGCCCGAAGCCCGAGGCGTGTTTTTGGACCCTACATATGCTCAATTGGAGCATAAGGGAGGTTCTGATGGCGGCCGACGGCTTCACCCTCGACTTCACGCCTGAAGTGGAGGCCCTCACCCAGCCCGCATGGGAGAAGGTGAAAGGGCACGTCACGCCCATGGAGTGGCGCCTGCACGCCCCGCTGATCGCCGAGATCAACCGGCTGAAGCGGGAGAAGGACGCCGTCATCCTGGCCCACAACTACATGACGCCGGAGATCTTCCACGGCGTGGGCGACTTCGTGGGCGACAGCCTGGCCCTGGCGAAGGAGGCCGCGCGCTCGGACGCCAAGGTCATCGTCCAGGCCGGCGTGCACTTCATGGCCGAGACCTCGAAGATTCTCTCGCCGGAGAAGCGGGTGCTGATCCCCGACCTGCGGGCCGGCTGCTCGCTGGCGAGCTCGATCACCGGCGCCGACGTGCGCCTGATCAAGCAGCGCTACCCGGGCCTGCCGGTGGTCACCTATGTGAACACCACCGCCGACGTGAAGGCGGAGACCGACATCTGCTGCACCAGCGCCAACGCCGTGCAGGTGGTCGAGGAGGCCGCGCGCCTGTGGGGCGTCGACCGGGTGATCCTGATCCCGGACGAATTCCTGGCCCGCAACGTCGCCCGCCAGACCCACATCGGGATCATCGCCTGGAAGGGCCGCTGCGAGGTGCACGAGCGCTTCACGGCCGAGGACATCCTGGAGATCAAGGCCGCCTACCCCGGCGCCGAGGTGCTGGCGCACCCGGAATGCCCGGCCGAGGTGCTGGAGGTCTCGGACTTCGCTGGCTCGACGGCGGCCATGAACGACTATGTGATCCAGAGGCGCCCGAAGCGGGTGGTGCTGATCACCGAGTGCTCCATGGCCGACAATGTCGCCGCGGACGCGGTCGGCACGGAGTTCGTGCGGCCCTGCAACCTGTGCCCTCACATGAAGCGGATCAGCCTGGAGAACATCCACGAGGCGCTGCTGCACGACCGCTACGAGGTGACGGTGGATCCCGCCATCGCCGAGCGCGCGCGGCTCGCGGTGCAGCGGATGGTCGACCTGCCGCCCCCGGCGGTCCCGGCCCGCTACGACCTCGTGAAGGCCCGCCACCACGTCGACGTGGAGCTGATCTGATGAAGCGCCTCGTCCACGACGGCGTCGTCGTGGTGGGCGCGGGCCTGGCGGGCCTGACCGCGGCCTTGAGCGCGGCGCCGGCCAAGGTCCTGCTCATCACCGGCGCGCCCCTGAACCACGGCTGCTCGTCGGCCTGGGCGCAGGGCGGCATGGCCGCGGCGCTGGCCGCCGACGACACCCCCGAGCTGCACGCCGCCGACACGGTGATGGCGGGCGCGGGCCTGGTCGATCCGGACATGGCCCGGCTGCTGGCCGAGGAGGGCCCGGCCGCCGTCCGCACGCTGGCGGCGCTCGGCGCGCCGTTCGATCGCAAGGCCGACGGCGCCTTCGCCCAGAGCCTGGAGGCCGCCCACTCGAAGGCCCGCGTCGCCCGCGTGAAGGGCGATCAGGCCGGCCGGGCGATCATGGAGGCGGTGACCGTGGCGGTGCTCGCCGCGCGCCACGTCGAGGTCCGCACCGGTGCGACGCTGCGCGGCCTGCTGCAGGACGCCGAACGCCGGGTGCGCGGCGTCGTGGTGGAACAGGACGGCGCGCTCGTGGAGATCACGGCGCGCGCGGTGATCCTGGCCACCGGCGGCATCGGCGGGCTCTACGCCGTCACCACGACGCCGGCGGAGCTGGTGGGCGACGGCCTGGGGCTGGCGGCGCTGGCCGGCGCGACCATCGCCGACCCGGAGTTCGTGCAGTTCCACCCGACCGCCATCGACATCGGCCGCGATCCCGCGCCGCTGGCCACCGAGGCCCTGCGCGGCGAGGGCGCGGTGCTGGTCAACCGTGACGGCGAGCGGTTCATGGCCCGCTACCACCCCGACGCCGAGCTCGCGCCGCGCGACGTGGTGGCCCGCGCCATCCACGCCGAGCGCGAGGCCGGCCGCGGCGCCTTCCTCGACGCCCGCGAGGCGGTGGGCGCACACTTCCCGGACGAGTTCCCGGCGGTGTTCGCCGCCTGCCTGGGCGGCGGGGTCGATCCGCGCCGGGCGCTGATCCCGGTGGCGCCGGCCTGCCACTACCACATGGGCGGCATCGCCACGGACGCCCAGGGCCGCACGTCCCCTGGCCGGCCTCTACGCCGCCGGCGAGTGCGCCTCGACGGGCGTCCACGGAGCGAACCGGCTGGCGTCCAACTCGCTGCTGGAAGCCGCGGTGTTCGGCGCCCGCGCGGGCCGCGCCGCCCGGTACGAGGCGGTCCTGCCGCCCGCGCCGCTCCGGGGCGAGGTCCCGCCGATCCTGCCGCACGCCGCGCTGCAGACGCTGCGCCAGGCGATGAGCCGCGACGCGGGCGTGGTCCGCGACGCCGACGGGCTTGGCCGGCTGCTGGCCCTGATCGACGCCCTGGAGGCCGAGCATGGCGCCAGCGCCGCGCTGATCGCCGCGCGCCTGACCGCCCACGCGGCGCTGGCCCGCACCGAGAGCCGCGGCGGCCACTTCCGCGCCGACGCCGTCCCGGCCGAGACGGCCGAGCGGACCTTCGTCACCCTGGCCGACGTGCGGCCGAACCTGAGGTACGCCGCCGAATGATCCCGCCCCTGCCCGACCTGCTGATCGCCCCCGTCGTGAAGGGCGCGCTGGCGGAGGATCTCGGCCGCGCCGGCGACGTCACCGCCCAGGCCTGCATCCCGGCGGACGCGCGGCTGACCGCGGTCTTCGCGGCGCGGAAGCCCGGGGTGATCGCGGGCCTCGCCTGCGCCCGCATCGCGATCGCCGAGCTCGACCCGGACGCCCGCTTCGAGGCGGTGGTGGCGGACGGCGACAGCGTCGCCGCCGGCGCGGTGCTGGCCCGCGTCGAGGCCAATGCGCGGGCGCTGCTCTCGGCGGAACGGACGGGGCTGAACCTGCTGGGCCGCCTGTCGGGCGTCGCCACCCTGACGCGTGCCTATGTGGACGCGGTGGCGGGGACGAAGGCCCGCATCGTCGACACGCGGAAGACCACGCCGGGCCTCCGCGCGCTGGAGAAGTACGCCGTGCGCTGCGGCGGCGGGGTGAACCACCGCTTCGGGCTCGATGACGCCATCCTCATCAAGGACAACCACGTGGCCGCCTGCGGCTCGGTGGGCGAGGCGGTCCGTCGGGCCAAGGCCTTCGCCGGCCACCTGATGAAGGTCGAGGTGGAGGTCGACACGCTCGCCCAGCTCGACGAGGCCCTGCCGGCCGGTCCCGACGTGATCATGCTGGACAACTTCAGCCTGGACGACTTGGCCGAGGCCGTGCGCCGAGTGGGCGGCCGGATCCCGGTGGAAGCCTCGGGCGGGGTGAACCTGCAGACCGTGCGCGCCATCGCCGAAACCGGCGTCGACGTGATCAGCGTGGGCCCTGACCCACTCGGTCGGGGTCCTGGACATCGGCCTGGACGCGATCTGAGCCGTAGGAACCGGGCTCGGCGGGCCGGGTTCACCTTCCCTACGGAGAAGGAGACCCAGATGGCCTCAGGTCAGCCCCCCATCCCGCCGGAACAGCGTCCCGGCCATGACGACGGCATCGGCCGCCGCGACTCCAAGACCGGCCTGCAGTCCAACGAGCCCGGCGACGGCGACGTGAACCTCGACGAGCAGGGCCGGTTCGGCAACCGCAAGCAGAACGTCGACGACGTCCAGCGCCGCGTCCAGGACCGCTGAGCCATGCCCGACAAGCACGATAACACCGAACGCTGGGGCGGCCCGGGCGCGAGCCACGAGGACCGCACCGAGACCCAGCCCGCCAAGCGTGACCCGCGAGCCCCGGGCGAACCCACCAACACGCCGTTCAGCGGCGTCTCCGGCGGCGGCGGCGAACGCGACCGCCACCACGCCCACGACGCGGAGGGCAAGCGCGACACCCAGCAGAGCTCGGAGGAACGCCGCAAGCACGACGGCGAGCAGCCGCGCCGGCACTGATTGGTTCAGAAGCGCAGGAGCCCGCCCAGGACTCACCACGCTTCGCGCAGCGGCCAGGGTTCGCCCTGGCCGTTCGTGTATTCAGCGCGCCGCACGGCAGGTTCGTCGCAGGGTGCATGCAAGCTCGACTGGATTGGCGTAGGCGGACCGCATGAAGCTCCGCCTTGCCGCGCTCTGCGCCGTCCTCGCCCTGCCCTGCGCCGCGCAGCCGGCGGCGCCCGCCTATCCGAAGGTGGCGCCCGCCCCCGGCGGCTCGGTGATCGTGCCGACCGCCGGCGCCGAGCGGGCGGTGACGGAATTCCACTATTCGCCCGCCCGCCGGGCCGGCGACTGGCTCTACATCTCCGGCGTCATCGCCGGCCCGGCCCCGGACGAGAAGCGCGACGCCGAGGCGTTCAAGGCCCAGACGCGCCGGGCCTTCGCCCACCTGAAGCGGACGCTGGAGGCCGGCGGCGCGGGTTTCGCCGACGTGGTGATGATCAACACCTTCCACGTCTGGAACGGCCCGGGCTTCACCGGAACGCGCGACGAGCAGTTCGCGGCCTTCAGCGCCGTGAAGGACGAGTTCATGAGCGAGCCCTACCCCGCCTGGACGGCGGTCGGGACCAGCGGCCTGCTCACCGACAACGGCGTGGTCGAGATCCAGATGATCGCCTACGCGCCGAGGAAGTAGCCGGGTCGCCCCCTCCCGCCACTTCGTGGGGGAGGTAGAATTAAGCCGTCTGGCGCAGGCGGGCCGCGGCCTGCTCGGCGGCGGCCATCCGGCCCTTGGCGAAGGGGGCCGAGGCGCTCGAGCACGCTGTCGAGCACCGCCTCCGGCGCGATCTCCGGCCGGCCGCTCTGGAACGGCGGCTCGGGCGCATACTCGAGACCGAGCTGCAGCGCCTGGGCGAACTCCTGGCCGGCGATCTCGGCGACGATGGTGAAGGCGAGGTCGATGCCGGCGGTGACGCCGCCGCCGGTGAAGACATTGCCGCAGCGGACCACGCGGCCTTCGTCCACGGTCACGCCGAACGGATGCAGCAGTTCGCGCCACGCCCAGTGGGTCGCCGCCCGGCGGCCCTGCAGCAGGCCGGCGGCGGCCAGCAGCAGCGAGCCGGTGCAGACCGAGGTGACGTATTTCGCGCCCGACGCCAGGCGGCGGATCTCGGCGACGAAGGCCTCGTCGAGCATGGCGTCGGTCGTGCCGAAGCCGCCCGGCACGCAGATCAGGTCGCAGCGCCCGACCTGGGTCAGGTCCTCCAGCCGGGTGAACACCAGGCCCTCGGCCTCGATGTCCTGCCCGCCCATGGAGGCGACATGCACCTGCGCGCCCGGCAGGCGGCTCAGCACCTGATGCGGGCCGGTGAAGTCGAGATGGGTGACGCCCGGATAGAGCGGGAAGACGACGTGGAAGGCGGCCATGTATGTCTCTCCTTGCGGTTTCCAACATATACTGCCAAGCTTACGGCCTGGCCTGAACGACAATGATCCCTCTGATCCTGCCATGACCAAGCGTATCGCCGTGGTGATCTTCCCGGGCTTCCAGCTGCTCGACGCCGCCGGCCCGATCTCGACCTTCGAAATCGCGGAGCGATTCCGCCCCGGGGCTTACGAGCTGTGGGTGGTGGCGCCGGGCGGCGGCGAGGTCGAGAGTTCGTCGGGCGTCGCGCTCGCCGCCGATCCGCTGGACGACAGCCCGTTCGACACGGTGATGGTGGTCGGCGGCGACGGCACCCGGTCGCTGCCGGAGCTGGGGCGCATCATCAGCTGGCTGAAGGCGATCGCGCCGGAGGTGCGGCGGGTGACCAGCGTCTGCTCCGGCGCCTATGTCCTCGCCGAGGCGGGCCTGCTCGACGGCCGCCGCTGCACCACCCACTGGGGGCGCTCGGACGACTTCGTGCGCCGGTATCCGAAGGCCCGGCTGGATGCGGATCGGATTTACGTCCGGGACGGGGACGTGTGGACCTCCGCAGGCATCACCGCCGGCATCGACCTGACCCTGGCCCTGATCGAGGACGACCTCGGCCCCACCGTCGCCAAGCGCACCGCGCAGCAGCTTGTCGTACACCAGCGCCGGCCCGGCGGGCAGTCGCAGTTCTCGGCCCTGCTGGACGCCGGCGGGGTGAACGGCCGCTTCGCCGAACTGATGGACTGGATCCGCGAGCGCCTGGACGAGCCCCTGCCGGTGGAGCGGCTGGCCGAGCAGGCGGCGATGAGCCCTCGCAACTTCGCCCGCGCCTTCCGGGCCGAAACCGGAGCGACGCCCGCCAAGGCGGTCGAGCGCCTGCGCCTGGAGGCGGCCCGGGCCCGGGTCGAGGGCGGGCGCGAGCCGATCGAACGCGTCGCCGAGGCCGCCGGCTTCAGCGATCCGGAGCGGATGCGCCGCGCTTTCCTGCGCGCTTACGGCCAGCCGCCGCAGGCGCTCCGCCGGGCGGCGCGGGCCTGAAGGCCTCGCTGATCTCGGCCCGCAGGATCCTGAGCGTCTCGTTCTGGCGCTTGATCATCTGCAGGATCTCGCGCTGGCGCAGCCGGTCGATCTTGTCGTGGAGGTGCATGATCTCGAGCTCGGCGCGGAGGTTGACCAGATAGTCGTGCTCGGCGGCCTCGCGGTCGCGGGCGGCGGCGCGGTTCTGGCTCATCATGATGATCGGGGCCTGGACGGCCGCCAGCGTCGAGAGCAGCAGGTTCAGGAAGATGAAGGGATAGGGGTCGAAGTCGAGGCCGAACCCCTTGGTCGCCACGTTCCAGCCCATCCAGAGCAGGAGGGCGGTCGCGAAACCGATGATGAAGGCCCACGACCCGCCGACCTCGGCCACCTTGTCCGCAACCCGCTCACTGGGCCTGCGATCGTCGAGGAGCAGCCGCTGGTCGACCCCCGTGGGAGCCTCGGTGGCGATGAGGTCGATGACGCTGCGCTGGATGTCGCTCAGCGTCTCATAGGACGCGCCCAGGAGATCCTGGGACAGTTGCTGCCGCTTATCGCTCGCCATACGCCACCTCCCGATCTACGACGGCCATGAACCGGGGCCGGACACGCCGTTGACGGAACCTTTCGGCAGAGCTGCACATTACATAGAGTCGCTGGGACTGCGGGGAAGCCCATTGATCAATTGGTTGCGCCTTTTCAGGGCGGACGGGGCGGCGCCGGCGCATGGCCGCGGATAGCGGCGCCGTGAGCGTCCCACCCATCACGGAAGACCAGCGATTCAGGCTGCTCGTGGAGTCGATCGTCGACTACGCGATCTTCATGCTCGACGTGAACGGGACGGTGAGCAACTGGAACCCCGGCGCGTCCCGCATCAAGGGCTACACCGCCCAGGAGATCGTCGGACGCCACTTCTCCACCTTCTACACGCCCGAGGACCGGGAAGCCGGGCTCCCCGCGCGGGCCCTGACGACGGCGCTCCGGGAGGGACGCTTCGAGGACGAGGGCTGGCGGATCCGCAAGGACGGCACCCGGTTCTGGGCCACCGTGGTCATCGACCCCGTGCGCGACGACGACGGCCGCCACATCGGCTTCGCCAAGATCACCCGCGACGTGTCCGAGAAGCGGGTCGCCGAGGAGGCGCTGGCGCGCAGCGAGCGGCAGTTCCGTCTGCTGGTCAGCGGCGTCGTCGACTACGCCCTCTACATGCTGGACCCCAACGGCATCGTGACCAACTGGAACGCCGGGGCCGAGCACATCAAGGGCTATGCGGCGTCCGAGATCGTCGGCCAGCATTTTTCCCGTTTCTACACCGACCCCGACCGGGCCGCGGGCATACCGACCCACGCGCTGGAGACGGCGCGGTCACGGGGCCGCTACGAGGCCGAGGGCTGGCGGGTGCGCAAGGACGGCAGCCTCTTCTGGGCGAGCGTGGTCATCGATGCGATCCGCGACGACGGCGGAATCCTCGTCGGCTTCGCCAAGATCACCCGGGACATCACCGAGCGGCGCAACGCCCAGCTGGAGCTGCAGCGCGCGCACGAGCGGCTCGCCCAGGCCCAGAAGATGGAGGCCATGGGCCAGCTCACCGGGGGCGTGGCCCACGACTTCAACAACCTCCTGATGGTGGTGAGCGGCCAGGCGCAGCTCCTGCGCAAGCGCGTGGCGGAGGATGCGCGCGCGCTCCGGGCGCTGGACGCCATCGAGGCCGCCTCGCGGCGCGGCCAGGATCTCACCCGGCACCTGCTCTCCTTCGCCCGGCGCCAACGGCTGCAACCCATGCCGATCTCGCTCGCCGACCGGCTGGAGGGCCTGAGGGAGCTGCTCGGCACCAGCCTTGGCTCCAACGTCGCCCTGCAGCTTGCCCTGCCGGATGAGGTCTGGCCGATCGAGGCGGACCCGAGCGAGCTCGAGCTCGCGCTGCTGAACCTGGCGGTGAACGCACGCGACGCCATGCCGGCCGGCGGCACGCTGTCGGTCAGCGCCCGCAACTGCACGCTGAAGGCCGGCGACATCGATCCGGACCTGGAGGGCGACTTCGTGGCCCTGAGCGTGCGCGACACCGGCGTCGGCATCCCGCCCGACATCCTGGCGCGGGTGTTCGAACCGTTCTTCACGACCAAGGACGTGGACAAGGGCACGGGCCTCGGCCTCTCGCAGGTCTACGGTTTCGTTCAGCAGTCCGGCGGCCGGGTGACCGTGGAGAGCCAGCTCGGCGAAGGCGCCACCATTACGCTCTATCTGCCGCGCAGCACGGGCGCGCCGCGGAACACTTTGGACGAGGCGCCGGCCGAGGCCCCCGGGGCGCGGAAATCCTGGTGGTCGAGGACAATCCGGAGGTCGCCGAGGTGGTGGCGGGCCTGCTCGAGCAGCTCGGCAACCGCACGCGCGTGGTCAACAGCGCCGAGGCGGCGCTGGACGCGCTCGCCGCCGGCGACGAGCCGGACCTAGTGTTCAGCGACATCGTGATGGCCGGCGACCTGGACGGACTGGCGCTCGCCAGACGCCTGCGGGCCGAGCGCCCGAACCTGCCGATCCTGCTGGCGACCGGCTACAGCCAGGCCGCCGAGGCGATGGGCGAGGAGTTCCCGATCCTCGCCAAGCCCTATCAGCTTCCGGAACTCAGCCGTGCGGTCGGCGCCGCGCTGGGCGGGCGGCGCAAGGCCGCCGAGACCGCCTGACGCGGTCTCGGCGGCCTGACGCGCTCTAGGACGCGGTCGTCGCCGAGGCGTCGGCGGCGACGGGCGCCACGTCGGCGGCCTTGCTCACCTGGGTGGGCTGGGCGGCGGGCTTGGCCTCCGGCTGCGGAGCCTCGGGCGCGGTGGCCTGGCCAGCGTCCGCGGCGGTCTCCACCACGGCGTTGGCCAGGCGAAGTTCGTCGGCAGCCGGGCCGTTGTGGGCGGCCAGCATGACGTGGTCGGCGATCGCCGGGGCGGTCTGAACCGGCCGCATGCCGCGCGGGTGGAACTTGTAGAAAACGTGCATGCCCACCTGGGCCACGCGGCGCATCTGCGGGCCCCAGTAGGGCGAGACGGCCGTCGTGTGGAAGTGGGTCGCCGAGCCGACCTCGCCCAGCAGGCGGCCGGACAGGGCGCGCGCGGCGACCTTGCGCGACCGCTCCCAGGCGCTCGCCTCGCGGCGGCCGCGCATGGAGCCGTCGCAGGCGAAGCTGAACTGGCAGCCGGTGCGGCGGTTGGAGCCCTGGAACACCACGCCGCAGACAGTCTTCGGGAAGGCCGGATGCTTCACGCGGTTGAGCACGACCTGGGCGACGGCGGCCTGGCCGCGCGAGGTCTCGCCGCGGGCCTCGAAGTAGACCGCCTGGGTCAGGCACTCGAGCTCGCGCATGGCCTCCTGGCCGGAGCGCGGGCGGGCGCCCGCGGCGGTCAGCTTGGCCTGCAGCGCGAGGCTGTCGGCGTACTTGGCGTCGAGGCCCTGGGCCAGCATTTCGACCTGGCGGTCGGGGCCGGGCGCGGCCAGCGGATCATGGTTACGGGCCACGGCGATCACCCCGGCGTCCATCCCGGCCGCGTTGCGATGCAACACGGACTCGGAGAAGGCCCCGGCGGTGGCCATGGCGATGCGTTCGGCGCGCGCATGGTCGGCGGCGGCGTCAGCCATGCCCCCGGCCATGTACCCGGCGCCCAGCGCCAGGCCCACGCCCGAACCGATCAATGCGGCGCTCATCAGCACGCGCCATTCGGCGCGGGCCTGCGTTCCAATACTCAAGAGGATCGTGTCCTGAACGACGAGGGCGACATGCCCCCGAACAATTGTCGCCGCGGTCGCCCCTGCTCTTGCTGGAAGCGCTCCGCCGGCTGGCCTGCCCCGGGTCACGTCTGGGGGGCAAGCGACGGCAAATGGTGAAGGGTTTATGAAGGCGGAAGCGGCGCTTGGCAAGCCCATACCGCAATGCAGCATCAGATTTAAGGCTGAGCCTGGTTAATTCCCTTTATGGACCATTCAGCCTGAACCGCCGCAAGACCCGCGCCAACTGCACGGGCGCAGGAACCTCAGCCACACAGCTTTCGTTTGCTCGCGGACATCTCAAAACTGGAGAACAACGCCATGCGCAAGACGTTCAGCCTGCTCGCCGCCGCCGGCCTTCTGGTCACCCTCGCGGCCTGTGGTCACACGACCGAACAGAAGGCCGCCACGGGCGCGATCGCCGGCGCGGTGGTCGGCGGTCCGGTGGGCGCGGCGGCCGGCGGCGCGGCCGGCACGGTGGTCGGCAAGGCCACCGACGGCAAGAACTGACCCAATCCGGGAATGGGACGGCCGCGCGGGCGTCGGGCTCGCGCGGCCGCCTTAAGGATAGCTAGGCCGCGGCGGGCGTCCCGGCCCCGTCGGGGCGACTCAGCGCCCGCACCAGCCGCCAGGCCGAGTGCGCCGCCATGAGCGCCATCACCACGCTGGCGGCCGCCAGGCCGATCCCGAAGCCGCGGTTGAGCGTCGCCTCGGTGACCGAGTGCTGGGTCGGGTCGGAGAACACGATCCACGGGCCCGTCTGGGCGATGCCGTAGAGCAGGCCGGCGCCGGCGGCGTTGCGGACCAGCCGGAGCGCCGCGTTCGCCCTGACCCACGCCGGACGCAGCAGCGCCAGGAGGTTGGCGCCCAGTTCGAAGAGCAGATAGGCCAGCACCGGCATCCGCCAGGCGTCCCAGGTCGCGGCCATCCCCAGCGTCATCTGCAGCTCGCCCGGGGCGAAGTCGCGGAACCGGATCGCGCCGACCCACCAGAGGATGAAGACCACCCCGAGACCGACCTCGACCACCGTGTCGAACCGCGAGCGGGGCCTGGCCTTCACCGGCGGAAGCTCGGACGGCCGCCAGCGGGCGAAGCGGCCCATGCCGCCCGAATGCTCGACGGCCACGGCGATGAGGGTGGCGATGGCGAAGATGATCAGGAAGCCTTCCCACAGGTCGGGAATGGCGCCGGCGATGAGGCCCGACAGGTCGTCGCGGACCAGGAACCGGATGAGCGCCAGCACGAAATAGACGCCTGCGCCGATGACCAGCGCGGCCCTGAGCCCCGCCCACCAGAACGGGAAGACCTCCGGCCCCACGAGGTGCTGGATCTTCCGGTAGCGGCCGGCGACCACCAGCGGGTGGCCGTAGTCGATCAGCAGGGCCTCCAGCTCCCGACGCTCCAGGGGCCGGCGGAGCTCGGCCTCCCGCTCCTCCACCTTGGACAGCAGCTCATCCCGGAGCTCGGCGACGATGTCGGCGCGCTGGGCTTCGGGAAGGTCCCGGCCGACGGCGGCCAGGTAACGCTCCATGAGGTTCATCACGCGTCTCCCGTCAGGATGCTGTCGACGGCGGCGTTCAGCCCCCGCCATTCCGCGACCAGGCGGTCCAGGACCGCCCGGCCTTCGCCGGAGAGGCGGTAGAAGCGCTTGTTGCGCTTCTCCTCCTCCCGCCATTCGCTGGTGAGCAGCCCCTGCGCCTCCAGGCGCCGGAGCATCGGATAGAGCGCGCCCTCGTCGATCTCGACGCCCGCCTCCCCCAGCGCCTTGCGCAGGGTGTAGCCGTAGTGCTCGCCGCGGAGCTGGCCCAGCACGGCCAGGATCAGGGACCCCCGGCGCAGCTCCAGGCGAAGGCTCTCGAAAAGGGCGTCTTCCGTGCTCATGCTGTGCGTCATATACTGTGCGACACACACTGTCTAGCGCATACTGTGCGGCACACACCACTTAGCGGCCGACCGGTTTCGCCTACACTGTAAGCAAACGAGGGAGGCTCCGATGATCCGCGCCATGATGGCGGTCCTGGCTGTGCTGGCGTTGGCCGGCGCGGCGCAGGCGAAACCGCAGGACCGCTACGCCCAGAACGGCGCGGTGAAGATCCACTATGTGGCCGACGGCAAGGGGCCGCTGGTCGTCCTGCTGCACGGCTTCCCCGACTATTCCGGCACCTGGAAGCCGCTGACGGCGGCGCTCAACACGGCCGGCTACCGCACCGCGGCGCTGGACCTGCGCGGCTACAACCTCTCGGACAAGCCGGAGGGCGTCGCCGCCTACGCCATGCCGAACCTGGTGGGCGACGTGGCCGCGGTGATCGGCGCGGAGCAGGCGAAGGACGCCATCGTTGTCGGCCACGACTGGGGCGCGGCGATCGCCTGGCAGGTGGCGATGAACCGGCCGGACCTGGTCCGCCGCCTGGTGATCATGAGCGTCCCGCACCCGGCCAACTTCCGGCGGGAGATGGCGACCAACGCCGACCAGCAGAGGAACAGCCAGTACGCCCGCAACTTCCAGCAGCCGGGCTTCGAGAAGAACCTCACCGCCGAAGGCCTGGCCGGCTGGCAGACCGACCCCGCCGAGAAGGCCCCCTACCTGGAAGCCCTGAAGCGGTCCGACTTCGGAGCCATGCTGAACTATTACCGGGCCAACTACCCGAGCGGCACGGGCGCCCAGGCCGCGGCCCCGGCGGGCGTCGCTACCGAGCAGAAGGTGAAGGCCCCGACGCTGGTCATCCACGGAGTGAAGGACACCGCCCTCAACGCCGCCGGCCACTCCGGCACCTGGGACCATGTGGAGGCCGACACCACCATCGTCATGTTCCCCCAGGCCGGCCACTTCGTGCAGTGGGACGCGAAGGACCAGGTCAACCGGACGGTCGTCGACTGGCTGAAGGCGCGGCCCTGAGGTGACATAGATCAACGCGGCCCGGCCGACGGCCGGCGAAGCTTCGGCTCCCATCCCCGGAGAGGCCGAGCATGAGCCTGACCAACACCCGCGCCGGGTACGGCTGGGCGGCGATCCTCCTGCACTGGATCTCGGCCGCCGGGGTCGTCGCCCTCTACCTCACCGGCGAGGCCATGGAGGAGGCTGCGGGCCGGCCGGCCCGGCTGGCGGCCATGGGCCAGCACGTCGGGCTGGGCGTGCTGCTCATCACCTTCCTGGCGGCGCGGATCCTGTGGAGCGCCTCGCAGGTCCGCCCCGCCCCGCTGGAGGCCAACCGGCTGATGCGGCGGCTCGCCGACCTGGTGCAGTTCCTGTTCCTGGCCATGATCGCCGTGCAGATCGTCAGCGGACCGCTGGTGGTCTGGTCCAACGCCCGGCCTCTGGACGTCTTCGGCTGGTTCGCCATCGCCAGCCCGTTCCCCGTCGCGGTCGAATGGCTGCATGAGGGCGCGGAGAGCGTACACAAGCTCACCGCAAATCTGTTCTGGCCGCTGCTCGGCCTGCATGTGCTGGGCGCGGTGAAGCACCTGGTGATCGACCGCGACGCCACCCTGCGGCGGATGCTGTGGGTGAAGCGGGCGGCCTGAGCCTCAGGGCGCGTAGCTGGAGCGGATCTTCACGCCCCAGTGGCCGTCCTGGTTGGAGATCACATAGATCGAGTCGAAGCCGCCGATGACGCTGCCGTCCTTGCGGTAGCGGGTGAAGCGAGTGTCGATGTGCACCTTGTCGGGCCCGGCATGGATCACCTCGCGCCGCTCCCAGGCCGAGTGGTCCCAGTCGGCGAGCGCGCCGGTGGTGAAGCGGTCGGGGGTCATGTCGCCGGCGTTGAGGATCACCAGGGCGTTGGAGGCGAACCGTACGCTCGGGAAGTTGAAGGTCGCCTCGAAGGCCGGGATGTCGCGGGCGTTGAACGCCGCCATGAAGTCGTCCAGCACCTGCTGGGCCGCGCGGATGGCTTCGGCGGTGGCGTGGTCGGTGGCCATGTCCCCTCCCCTTCTCCTCGTTACACAGCCGCGACCTTACCGCTGCTGCCAGACAGCTGTCAGCAGGGACGGCGTAGAGGGTGGAAACCGACCGCCCGAGGACCTACCTTGTAGCCCCTGATGGCCCGTACAATCGAAGCCCCTCCGGCAACCCCCGCGTCTGGCGGCGTCTCGGACATGTCCGCGGCGTTCGACTACGACGAAAACACCATGCCGCTGCTGTGGAAGCCCCACAGACCCGCGCGCCCGGAGAAGTCCGAGGGCGGGCGGCGGTTCAAGCTGGTCTCCGAGTACGAGCCGGCCGGCGACCAGCCGACGGCGATCCGGGACCTCGTCGCGGGCCTGGCGGGCACCGAGCACGACCAGGTCCTGCTGGGCGTCACGGGCTCGGGCAAGACCTTCACCATGGCCAAGGTGATCGAGCAGACCCAGCGGCCGGCGCTGATCCTGGCGCCCAACAAGACCCTGGCGGCCCAGCTCTACAGCGAGTTCAAGAGCTTCTTCCCCGAGAACGCGGTCGAGTTCTTCGTCTCCTACTACGACTACTACCAGCCCGAGGCCTACGTCCCGCGGACCGACACCTACATCGAGAAGGACTCGTCGATTAACGAGCAGATCGACCGGATGCGGCACTCCGCGACCCGGGCGATCCTGGAGCGCGACGACGTCATCGTCGTGGCCTCGGTGAGCTGCATCTACGGCATCGGCTCGGTCGAGACCTACACGGCCATGACCTTCAGCCTCGAGCCCGGCCAGCGGCTGGACGAGAAGAAGCTGATGGGGGACCTGGTCGCGCTGCAGTACAAGCGCAACGATCAGGCCTTCGAGCGCGGCAGCTTCCGCCGACGCGGCGACACCATCGAGATCTTCCCGGCCCACTACGAGGACCGGGCCTGGCGGATCAGCCTGTTCGGCGACGAGATCGAGGCGATCAGCGAGTTCGACCCGCTGACCGGCAAGAAGACCGCCGACCTGCAGGGCGTGAAGATCTACGCCAACAGCCACTATGTGACGCCCCGGCCGACGCTCCGGCAGGCGATCAACGAGATCAAGGTCGACCTCAAGGAGCGGCTCGACTGGCTGGTGGCCAACGGCAAGCTGCTGGAGGCCCAGCGGCTGGAGCAGCGGACCACCTTCGACATCGAGATGATCGAGGCCACGGGCTCCTGCGCCGGGATCGAGAACTACAGCCGCTACCTCACCGGCCGCCGGCCGGGCGAGCCGCCGCCGACGTTCTTCGAGTACATCCCCGAGAACGCCATCCTGTTCGTCGACGAGAGCCACCAGACCGTGCCGCAGATCGGCGGCATGTACCGGGGCGACTACCGCCGGAAGTTCACGCTCGCCGAGTACGGCTTCCGCCTGCCCTCGGCGATCGACAACCGGCCGCTGAAGTTCGAGGAGTGGGACGCCATGCGGCCCGACACGGTGCACGTGTCGGCGACGCCCGGCCCGTGGGAGATGGACCGCTCCGGCGGCGTCTTCACCGAGCAGGTGATCCGCCCCACCGGCCTGATCGACCCGCCGGTCGAGGTGCGGCCGGCGTCCAAGGACGGCTTCAGCCAGGTGGACGACGTCATCGACCAGGCGCGCCAGACCATTGCGCAGGGTTACCGCTGCCTGGTCACGGTGCTGACCAAGAAGATGGCCGAGGACCTGACGGAGTACATGCACGAGCAGGGCCTGCGGGTCCGCTACATGCACTCCGACGTGGAGACGCTGGAGCGGATCGAGATCATCCGCGACCTCCGGCTCGGCGCCTTCGACATCCTGGTGGGCATCAACCTGCTGCGCGAGGGCCTGGACATCCCGGAGACCGGCCTCGTCGCCATCCTCGACGCCGACAAGGAGGGCTTCCTGCGCTCCGAGACCTCGCTGATCCAGACGATCGGCCGGGCGGCGCGGAACGTGGACGGCCGGGTGATCCTCTACGCCGACAGCATCACCGGCTCCATGGAGCGCGCCATGGCCGAGACGCGGCGGCGGCGCGAGAAGCAGGAGGCCTACAACCTGGAGCACGGCATCACGCCGGCCAGCGTGAAGAGCCAGATCAAGGACATCCTGGCGAGCCCCTACGAGAAGGACCGGGTCACCGTGCCGGTGCCGATCGCCGAGGACGGCAAGCCGTTCATGGGCGACAACTTCAAGACCACCCTGCGCGACCTCGAGAACAAGATGCGCGAGGCGGCCGCCAACCTGGAGTTCGAGACCGCCGCCCGGCTGCGCGACGAGATCAAGCGGCTGAAGCTGCTCGACCTGGAGTTCGCCTCCGACGCCCTGGCCGGCGAGGGCCAGACCGGCGACCGGCAGGCGGTGAAGCAGGTCCGCGCCGAGGCCCGCGCCGAGGCCCAGGAGCGGTTCCGCAAGAAGCGGCGGTAGGGTCCTGCCCTACCCGCGCGTCCGCTGGCGGTAGGCCTCGGCCTGGATGGCGGCGATGGCCAGCGAGATGAAGGCCGCGAAGGGCGCGCCGATCAGCCGTCCCCAGGGGTCCGCCTGGCCGGCGAGGGCGGCGTAGATGAAGAACGGGCCGGTCGCGAGCACCGCATAGGCCAGGATCACCGCGAACACCCCGCGCCGCATCAGGCTGAAGGAGCGGCTGGGCCGCATGTCGCGGTCGCCGACCAGCAGGCCCACCGGCCACAGCATCAGGCGGATGGTGACCCAGGTCGTGACGATCATGGCGACCATCACCAGGAACATCTGGCTGGCCTGGGCCGGCGTCAGCACCGGCGGATTGGCGGGCGCGCCGTCGGGACCGACCGGCACGAAGCTCATGTAGAAGGCCAGCAGCAGGTTGCCGACCAGCGACAGGAGCAGGATCACCGCCACATAGCCGACCAGCCGGCCGTCCACCCGCCAGCGCGGCGCCTCCGGCTGCAGGATCAGGCGCGTGGCCATGCCCGAAACCGTCGCGCCGATCAGGCCGGTGACCAGGGCCAGGGCCAGGAAGGCCGGCGTCGAGGTCTTGATGTCCACGCCGAGGGTCGCCGCCCCCTGCTCGACGACCAGGGTGGCGACGGCGACGACCACGCCCAGGACGAGCATCGGGCGTGCGTTGGCCTGCATGGACCGCCAGGCGCCGGCGGCCAGGTGCAGGCCCTTCAGCGGCTCGGGCCCCGGCAGGTCTCGGCTCCGGTCGGTCATCGACTCCCTTCCCTCGAAAAGTCGCGCAAGGGAGCAAGGGCGAGGCCCCGCGTCAATGCGGGGCGTCGCTCAGGGCCGGGGCTCACGGGTTCCCGGCGACCAGGGTGAGCCTGTCCCGGGCCTGCGCCTCCCCCCGTCCCGTTGCGGGCGATCTGCCAGGCGAGGCTCAGCGTCAGCACCAGGATCGCGAGGCCCAGGACCACCGCCAGCCGCCGGGGCCGGGCGTGCCGCGCGCCGCGCCGCCCCGGTCCCGCCGCCCCCAGGAACAGCAGGACGGTCGCCGACGCCCCGGCCCCCGGATCGGCCGGCGAGACCAAGAGCTGGCGCAGGAACGGCCGGGCGGCCGGGGCCGAGGCGCGGACGTAGCGCAGGAAACGGGCGAGCCAGACGCGGGTCTCCGAGCGCAGCAGGCAGAGCTCGGCGGCGCGGTTGGCGACCTTGTCCTCGCTGAGCGCCGGGGCCGCCAGGCTGAGCGCCCGCAGCGCCCGGTAGCGCGGCCAGACCTCGGCGGCGCTGCGGGCCCGGAGCTGGGCGGCGCGGACCTCCAGCACCTGCACGAGCTGGCGCACGACCGGCCCGGTCCAGGCCGGCGGCTGGCCGGCCAGCTCGCAGGCGGCCAGGTAGCCCAGCAGATCCCCGAAATCGCCCGATTGCGCCGCCCGGCGTTCGGCGGCGTCCAGCGTGTGCCCCAACATGCTGCACCTCCCCAGATGCAGCTTCACCGTGGCGCGGCTTTCCGGCCGGCCGCTGTGCCCGGGGTCACGCCTTGACCGTGAACGGAGCGCGCGGCAGCGTGCGGGCCTCGGCGGGGAGCGCGCATGGGCAAGGTCGTGGGAGCGATGGCGGCGCTGGCCGCTCTGGCGGCCGCAGGGGCGGCCTTGGCGCAGGAACCGCCCGCGCCGCAGCCGCTCAGCCTGACCAACGGCTCCGGCCTGCTCGTCTACTGCGCCGTCCTGGTCGACGCCCGCCTCTACACCAACGTCCGCCTGAAACCCGCCGCGAGCTGGTCCCACGCCTTCGACCCGAGGCGCGAGGTGGCCCTGGTCTGCAACCGCGCGAAGAAGCCGTCGTATGGGCCGCTGGCGCTGGGGAGCTACAGCTTCGTGGCAGTGGACGGGCGGGTGGACCTGAAGGCGGCGGAGGGGGTGTAGGCAATTGCCTCAGCCGCTGAAGAAACCTCTCAAGCAGCTGACCTTCAACAGTCTCGGCTTAGCGGACTGGCCGGAACTCACCCTTCGACTTACCGCGGTTCTGAACGAATGGAACAAGCTTGAGGGTACGCTGGGCGTCCTTCTCGGAACCCTGCTCAATACCCGCTACTCCGTCGCGGTGGCGACGCTCGCCAGCGTGGTCAACTTTACTGCTCGATTAGAACTGATCGCGGCGGCCGCATCAGCGGCGCGTCCTGACTTCGCGGAGGAAGTCGGAGCGCTGATGAGCCGCCTCCGATCCCGTGCAGGAGAACGAAACAAGGTCATTCACGGATGTTGGGCCACCTCAAAAGAGTGGCCTCACCACCTGATCTACTGCCCAACAGAGGCGATCGCATTTGCTGCTGCTCGCCAAGCAGAGGGAGCCGACCCCACCTACAGCATACTGGCGGCCATCAAACCGCAGCTGAGGCTGTGGAGCGCGCGATGTTTTCAAGACCTCGAAGAAAGGATCGGAGTCGAGAACCGTTCTGTCATAGAGCTAAACAACCGGATCGCTCAGACCCCTTTCGCGCCGCATGAAGCTGACCGCGCGCAATGAGCGCCCCTGACCTCCCCCTCCCCGAAAATTTCAGGGCGCCGCAGGTCACAGCTTAACTACACAGCGTGGCGCCAAATCCCCCACCTTGGCCGTGCTGGCGCCGTTCATGCGCCAGTCAGGGAACCTGGGCTGTTCTCGTTCTTTAACGGGACAGCAGGGCCGGAAGCCTTCCAAGCAGTCCATAGGGGACCGCGGGCTTTCCAGAACCTGGGTTGGGGATTTGAGGTACTACAGAATGTCACCGTCTCTCAGTGTTGTTGCCGATAACGATATCAAGTCTTCGCCTGCCAAGGCCGAGACCGTCGCCCAGCGCGTGCGCCGCCTTCAGGCGGAAGCCAAGACGCTGGCCAAGGACCACATCCGCGCGCTGAACCAGGCGATCGTGGACGTCGAGACGCTGGCGGCCGAGATCGCCGACGGCGGCGACGCCTATCCGCCGGGCGTGCGCGACCTGGCCCGCCGCCTCGTCGAGGACTGCGAGGCCCGCGTGCAGACCCTGGAGGCCATCGTCGCCCGCACCTGAGCGGGCGGCGGCCAAGAGTTTCGACCGCGATCCCCGCCAAACACGGCCGGGCCCCGAGCACTTCATTGAGGCAGGGTCCGGCCGGTCGGGGACCGGCGGTATCCCGGAACGGCATGTGCCGATCCGGGGCAGGTTGACCGCAGAGGCCTGGACGGCCGGTCCGACGGAGCGCTGATCCCCCGCTCCCGTCGAGGACCAAGAGCCACAGGCGCACCGGTTAACTGCGTTTCTAAAGTATGAACGGCCCGCGGCGGGGACGCCGCGGGCCGTTTGGTTCTGGCCCACACCCTTTCCGCTCATCCCGGCGAAAGCCGGGATCCAGGCGGAGGCGGCAGGCGCGCTTCGCGCGATGAACCACAGAACCACACGGAAGGGGCCTGCGTCGGTCATGCTGGCGAATGGGGCCAACCTGGGCTCGCGCGCCGATGGCGCGCAGGGATGATCGAGGCGCCGCGCCAGGGCGCGTCCCACCTTCCGTGTGGTTCTGTGTATTTCTGTGGTTCTAGAGCCGGGCCCTACGGCGCGTGGGGCCAGGGCGCGCGGACCTCCGCGCCCGCTAGCCCAGCAGGTCGCGGAATTCGTGGCTGCGGCGGAGCCAGGCGGCGGCGTAGCCGCAGATGGGGGTGACCTGCAGGCCCTGGGCGCGGATGTCGGCGCTCATGGCGGCCATCAGCCGGCCGGCGGCGCCGGTGCCGCGCAGCGCCGGCGGGCTCTCCACGTGCAGGATGTAGAGGCGGCCGTCGCGGAGCTGGTAGTCGGCCCAGGACGTCTCGCCCTGCTCGTCCATCTCGTAGCGGCGGTTCTCGGTGTCGTTGCGAAGCTCGGTCATCTGAAACTCCTCATCCCTGGAACGAGGCGGCGGCGGGGTTTGATCCCTCCCCTTCAGGGGGAGGGGCAGGCCGCGAAGCGGCCGGGGTGGGAAGCGTGGGCCAGATCGCAGGCCACGCCTGGACGTGACTCCCCACCCGGCGCGGCTTCGCCGCGTCCGCCCTCCCCTGAAGGGGGAGGGATGATCGCTACACCAGCTCCACCGCCATGGCCGTCGCCTCGCCGCCGCCGATGCAGAGGGCGGCGACGCCCTTCCGGCCGCCGCGGGCCTCGAGGGCGCTGAGCAGGGTCGCGAGGACGCGCGCGCCGCTGGCGCCGATCGGGTGGCCGAGCGCGCAGGCGCCGCCGTTGACGTTCAGCTTCTCGCGCGGGATGCCGAGGTCGCGCTCGGCGATCATGGCGACGACCGCGAAGGCCTCGTTGATCTCGAAGAGGTCGACGTCGTCCACGCTCCAGCCGGCCTTCTTCAGCGCCTTCTGGACGGCCGGGACCGGGGCGGTCGTGAAGAGGCCGGGCTCATGGGCGTGGGCGGCGTGGCTGACCACGCGGGCGACGACGTTCATGCCGAGGCGCCCTGGCCACGCTCTCGCGGGTCATGACCAGGGCCGCGGCGCCGTCGCTGATCGACGACGCGTTGGCCGCCGTGATCGCGCCGTCCTTGGCGAAGGCGGGCTTGAGCGTCGGGATCTTCGCCGGGTCGGCCTTCAGCGGCTGCTCGTCGTGCTCCACGAGGACCGCGCCCTTGCGGGTGACCACCTCGAAGGGGACGATCTCGCGGGCGAAGGCGCCGCTCTCGGTGGCGGCGCGGGCCCGGTTCAGGGACGAGATGGCGAACTCGTCCATGGCCTCGCGGGTGAACTGGTACTGCTTCGCCGTCTCCTCGGCGAAGGAGCCCATCAGCCGGCCGGGCTCGTAGGCGTCCTCCAGCCCGTCCAGGTACATGTGGTCGAACATCTGGTCGTGGCCGATGCGGGCGCCGGCGCGGTGCTGTTTCGAGAGGTACGGCGCGCCGGTCATGCTCTCCATGCCGCCGGCCACGATGATGTCGGCGGAGCCGGCGGCCAGCGCGTCGTGGGCCATGATCGCGGCCTGCATGCCCGAGCCGCACATCTTGTTGACGGTGGTCGCCTCGACGGAGGTGGGCAGGCCCGCCCCGATCGCCGCCTGGCGGGCCGGCGCCCTGGCCGAGGCCGGCGGGCAGCACGCAGCCCATGAAGATCTGCCCGACCTGGTCGGCCGGAGCTTTGGCGCGCTCGACAGCGGCGCGCACCGCGGCGGCGCCGAGGTCGGTGGCCTTCACACCGGCGAAGGCGCCCTGGAAGCCGCCCATGGGCGTGCGGGCATAGGAAGCGATGACGACGGGGTCGGAGGCTTGGGTCATGCCGCGAGATATAATTCAGCGGGTTGTGAAGCGGGAGGGGCCGCAGGGTGAACGTCCCTCCCTTAATGGGGAGGGACAGGCCGCGTCAGCGGCCAGGGTGGGGAAGTTCGGGGCTGGATCTCGGAGTCAGAGCTTGAGCGCGACAGCCCCACCCTGCTCGCCTTCGGCGAGTCTTCCCTCCCCATTAAGGGAGGGAGCGCACGGTCCCGTCGATGAAGCCGCCGCCGAGGACGCGTGTGTCGGCTTCCGGGGCGTAGAGGACGCAGGCCTGGCCGGGGGCGACGCCTTCTTCCGGGCGGTCGAAGGCGACGCCGGGGCGGCCGTCGACCAGGGCCAGGCGGCCGGGGACCGGCTCGCGGGTGGAGCGGACGCGGGCCAGCACCGGGCGGCCCTGCTCGCAGGCGGCCTCGATGGAGGGCGCATCGCCGATCCAGCTTGATTCCTTCAGGGTCAGCGCGTGGGTCAGCAGGGCCTCGCGCGGGCCGACGATCACCTGGCGGCGGTCGGCGTCGATCTTCACCACGAACAGCGGGTCGCCCACGGCGACGTTCAGCCCCCGGCGCTGGCCGATGGTGTAGCGCGTGACGCCCTCGTGGCGCCCGAGCACCCGGCCGTCGAGGTGGACGATGTCGCCGGCCTCCGCGCCGTGCGGGCGCAGGCGGTCGATGACCGTGGTGTAGCGGCCCTCGGGCACGAAGCAGATGTCCTGGCTGTCCGGCTTGTCGGCCACCGAGAGGCCAAGGTCGAGCGCGGCGGCGCGCACGGCGGGCTTCGGCAGGCCGCCCAGCGGGAAGCGCAGGAAGGCGAGCTGTTCGGCCGTGGTGGCGAACAGGAAGTAGCTCTGGTCGCGGGCCGGATCGGCGGCGCGGTGCAGCTCCGGACCGTTCGGGCCGATCTCGCGGCGCACGTAGTGGCCGGTGGCCATGGCCTCGGCGCCCAGGTCGCGGGCCACGTCCAGCAGGTCGCGGAACTTCACGGTCTGATTGCAGCGCACGCACGGGATCGGCGTCTCGCCGCGCAGGTAGGCGTCGGCGAAGTCCTCGATGACCTGCTCGCGGAACCGGCTCTCGTAGTCGAGGACGTAGTGCGAGATGCCGATGGCGTCGGCGGCCATGCGGGCGTCGTGGATGTCCTGGCCGGCGCAGCAGGCGCCTTCTTCTGGATCGCCGCCCCGTGGTCGTAGAGCTGGAGCGTCACGCCGACCACGTCGTAGCCGGCCTTCGCCAGCAGGGCGGCGGTGACGGTGGAATCCACCCCGCCGGACATGGCCGCCACAATCCGGGCGCCTTGCGGCAGGCGCACGGCGTCGCGGACGACCTGGATCAGGTCGCCGGCCGCGAGGTCAAGAGGGGCCAGGGGCGCGTTCATCGGGCCCTATTTAGCTGTGGCGTCAGGGGTTTGCGAGGGGGCGGGCCCGCGAATGAGGCGCCGGGCCGCAGCCGCCCGGCCGCGCGGCGGCCTCGCCGTCACACAAAACCCGCATTGCCCGGCCATGCTGCCGGCCACGATCAAGGGGAGCCGCGATGACCGACTACCGGATCTATGTGCTGAACCAGGACGAGCGGGTCGCCGCCGAACTGGAACAGGCCTTCTGCAACGACAACGCCGCGCTCGAGAAGGCCGAGGACGCCTATGCCGGCCACTATGCCGCCGAGGTCTATGACGGCGATCGGCTGGTCGCGCGCCTGGGCGCGCCGTTCGACCTGGACTAGGGAACGGCGCGCGCGCGCCTACTGAAGCAGCTTCAGCAGCGAGGTGTTCTGCAGGGTGATGAACACCTGCGCCGCGGCTTGGACCGACATCTGGGCGGCGGAGAGCTCGGTGGCGGCCCTGGTCATGTCGGCGTCGGTGATGTCGCCCACCATGCCGGCGAGCGTGTTGGCCCGCGTCGCCACATCGTCCTTCACATCGTCGACCCGCTTCTGCACCAGGCCGTTGCGGCCGGTCAGGACGGTGAGGTCGGAGCGGATGGTCTCCCAGGGGCCGAGCTGACTTTCCAGGAAGGTCTGCTGGGCGTCGGTGAGCTTGCCGTCCAGCGGGCCGGAGGGGCCCTCGTGGAAGGCCTTGATCGCCTGGAAGGCGGCGAGCATCTGGGTTCCCAGGTCCGAGGCCAGCATGCCGGTGGTGACGACGGTGCTGTCGTCCAGCTTGGCCTGGGCCTGGAAGTTGTCGTTTCTGAAGAAGCTGGCGATGGCCGGCAGCGGCGGGCCGACCAGGTCGTCGAGCTTGGTCGCCGTGACGGGCTTGGTGTCCACCTGGCCGCCGGCGAACAGGTACTTGCCGCCATAGCGGGCGTTCATGCCCTCCAGCCCGTTGCGAAGCTGGGCCTCCAGCTCTTCCATCAGGGTGCCGGCGTCGCCCGCGGCGATGGAATCCAGGACCGCCTGCCGGGTCGCCCCGGCCGCGTCGGTGATCTGGTTGAGCGCCGTGTCCTGGGTGGTCAGCTTGTCGGCGATCATCATGTGCTGCTCGGCGTAGACGTCGAGCCTCGTCTGCACCGAGCGCATGGCGGTGAGCATCTCGGCCTTGCGCGCATAGTCCTTCAGGTCCTTGCCGACCTTCTGGGTGGCGACCTGATCGGAGGCCTCGGCCTGCCGCGCCTGGGCGGCGAGGAGATTCTGCAGGACGGCGGAATAGCTGCCGCTGGTGGAAACGCGGGTGACCATCTGAACTCGTTCCTCAGACCATCTGGACCAGGACGTCGAAGAGGTCCTTCGCGGCCTGGATCATCCGAGCCGACGCATTGAACGCCTGCTGGTAGGTGGTGAGCCGGACGAGTTCTTCGTCCAGATTGACGCCCTCGACCGCCTGGCGGCGGGCGCTGGCTTCGTCGAGCACGGCCTTCGCGCTCTCCTTGCGGGTCTGGGCCGACGCGGCGTCGCGGCCGATCGAGCCGCCGAACTCCGAGGCGTAGCGGCTGACCGTCATGGTCACGTCGCCCAGCGAGCCGGCGGCCTGGAAGAGCTGGCTGACGTCGCCGGAGGCCGAGAGCGCCAGCGCGCCGCGGCCGTCGCCGGGCCGGAGCGCCGGCTGGCCGGCGGCGACCGTCAGGTCGAGCTTGCCGAAGGCCAGCTTGGTGGGGTCGGCCACCAGCCTGGCGTTGACCTCGAAGCGGTCGGCCCGGGCCGTGCGCTCGGCGACGCCGAGGCCGAAGAGCTGGCTGATCGAGGGGCCGCCGACGCCGCGGCGGGTGGCGTCGGTGTTCACCGACAGGTTCGCGTTGATCGGGGCGAGCGCCTTGAAGCTCATCGCCCCGTTGGCGTCGAGGGTGAAGGACCCGTAGCCGCCGACGCCGGTGAGGGGGTCGTTCAGGGCGGTCAGCAGGTCGGCCATGGTCGCGCCGGCCGGGACGGTGACCGCCACTTCCTGCAGCGGCTTGCCGTCGGCCTGGGCGAGCGTGAACTTGATCTGGTCGCCGGGGATGAAGCCGTGCGGATCGGTGGACTTCAGGCCGGTCTCGTAGGTCGTGTAGCCGGTCGAGCGGACGATGTCGTTCAGGCCGAAGAAGTGCGAGAACTGGCGTCCCGCCTTCATCGAGGTGCCCTCGTCGACGGCCACGCCGCGGCCGGCGCCGACCGCGGCGATCGAGAGCGCGCCATCGGTGAACGTCGCCGAACCGGCCGGGGTGAGCGCGATGTTCAGGTCGGCGAGGAAGGTGGCGGACGAGAACGCCCCGCCGGGCGCGCCGTTGACCGTGAAGGTCGAGGTGTCGAAGTCGATCTCGACCTTGTGTTGCACCACCCCGGTGGCGTCGACGATGGCCACCGTGCTCTTGCCGGTGAAGCCGCTGACGGCGGTGGCCAGGTCGAGGCCGGTCAGACGGCCATTCAGCGACGAGGGCGCCGGGATCGAGGACGAGGCGTTGTGGGCGGCGTTCAGCCGCTCGCTGGCCCGGGCCACGAACTCCCCGAGCTGGTTGGAGAGCTCCGGCAGCTTGGTGTCGCGCAGGTCCATCAGGCCGCGGATCTCGCCGCCCGGCACCTGGATCGCCTGGGTCGAGCCGATGCCGCCGGCCGGCGTCACCTTGATATAGCCGCGCGTGGTGTCCGTGCGCACGTAGGACAGGGTGGCGGCCCCGTCGCCGGCCAGCTTCACGCCCTCGGCCGAGCGGATGTCGACGCCGCCGCCGGGGCGCTTGGTGACCTGGACGCTCATCAGGCCGGAGAGCTCGTCCACCAGGCCCGACTGGATGTTCTCCGAGCCGGAGCTGTCCTGCTCGATCAGCCAGGCGCGGCTGATGTCCCCGTTCAGCCGGTTGATCTGGCCCAGGAGCTCGTTGACGCGCTCGACGTTGCCTCCGATCCGCGTCTCGATCGTGTTCCCCAGCTCGTCGATCTGGGTGTTGATCCGGTTGGCCTCGGAGAGGAAGTCCTCGATGTTGCCGATCGACTGGCTGCGCAGCAGGCTGGACGACGGATCGTCGGCCGCCGCGGCGAAGGCGGCGTAGGCCTTGTCGAGCCGGTTGAAGAAGAAGTTCTCGTCCGACGGGTCGCCGAATAGGGCCTGGGCGGTGTCCAGGTATTCGGAGAACACGCCCCACCGGGAGGATTCCGAATTGGCCGTGTAGCTGGCGAGCTGCAGGTACTGGTCGGTCACCCGCTTGATGGCGGTGACCTCGACGCCCATGCCCACGCCATTGACGACGATCGGGCGCTGCTCGACCTCCTTGCGGACGTAGCCGGGCGTGTTGACGTTCGAAATGTTGTCGGAGACCGCGCGCAGCCCCGTCTGCGCGGCCATCAGGCCCGAGCCGGCGGTACGCAGGGTCATATTGATCGACATGCTCTAACCCCCAAGCCCGGCAAAGCCTGCGCGCCCCGGCGGTTTCTGCCGGGACTTTCTCGGAACACACGCGCGCCGCGCTAGGAAAAGTCCTTGTTTTTCAACGTCTGCCTTTCAGGCGCCGATGATCAACGTGGTTAACCGCGCAAGAGGGATGCCAGTCCGGAAAGGCCCACAACCGGGGCGGCAGGGAATGCACCAGCAGCGCAAGTCTGGCCCGGCAATTTCCGCCGAAACCGGTTGGCGCCGGGGCGCCCGAGAGGTGGTTTTCTTCCGCAAAAACAACGCCGTGCCAGTGTGGCGCAAAGGTTGCTCCGGAAACTCCGAACGATTCCGGCGCAGCAGGCGCCTCGACCGCAAGCCGTCCACCTCGAGGCCCGCAAGTGACCGCGTCCCTGCTCAATGTCTCCGCCCTGACCGGTGCGGGCTCCATGCCCCAGCCCGGCCTCGCCGCCGCCGCCGCCGGTGCCGCCGGCGTGCAGGATCCCGCCCAGGCGTTCGAGGCGATGATGGCCGCCTTCCTGGGCCAGATCACCGCCCCCCGAGGCGGCGCCCCAGGGCCAGGCCGCGGCCCAGCCCATGGCCGCCGCCGTGGTCGCGCAGCCCCTCGTCGTCGACGCCGACGCCGCCACGGAGGGCGAAGGCCAAGGCGAGAGCGAGGGCGACGGCGAGGCGGTCCCCGCCGAGGCCGCCGTGGATGTGAACGCCGCGGTGGTCGCCGCCCTCGTCGAGACGCCCCCTGCCCCCGTCCAGCCCATCGTCGCCACGGCCGCGACCGCGCCCGCGGCGACCGAGGTCGCCGCCCAGGCCCTGCCGACTGAGGGCCGGACGAGGCCGTCCGGCCAGCCGGTCGGCGCCCCCGTCCCCGCCGAGGCCCTGCCGGACGCGAGCGCGCCGATCGAGGCCGCGAGCGCCGATGGCGAGATCGTCGCGGCCGACGCCGAGACCGAGGCGGCGGCGCCCGAGACCGCCCGGCCGGTGAAGCTGCCCGACGCCGCTCCGCCGCGGGCGGCCGCGCCGGCCAGCCCGCAGGCCCCGGTCCAGGCGGCCCCGCAGGTCCAGGCCCAGGCCCAGGCCGCGCCGACCGAGGCCCATGATCCTGCCGTCACGGCTGAGGCGGCGGACGCCGCCGCGACGCCGGCCGCCGACACCGCCCAGGCCGCCGCCGCCGCGAGCGCGCCGGCCACTGCCCGCACCGCCGAAGCGGCCCAGCCGCGCAAGGCCGAGGCCCGCTCCGACAAGGGCGGCGACCGCGTGGAGGCCTTCGCCGCCGCCGAGCCCGGCCAGGCGTCCGCGGCGCCGCGCGTCGCCCCGGTGAACGCCAAGGCCGAAGCCGCCAAGCCGGGCGCCGAGCGGCCCAATGACATCCCGACGCCCGCTGCCGCCGCCGATCCCACGGCCGCGCCGGCCGCCGCCGACCACGCGGACAGCGCCATCGCCCACGAGAGCCCGAGCACGGAGCGCCCGGCGCAGGCGGCTGCCGCCAGCGCGCACGCCGCGGCCCAGGTGCGCGGTTCACCGGAGACCGTCGCCAGCCTCTCGGCCCAGATCCTCAAGAAGCTGGACGGCCGCACGACGCGCTTCGACGTGCAGCTCACCCCCGAAGGCCTCGGCATGGTCGACGTCCGGGTGGAGATCGGCCAGCACGGCCGGGTGAGCGCGGCGCTCGCCTTCGAGAACCCGCAGGCCGCCCAGGAGCTCAAGGCCCGGGCCAACGACCTGCAGAAGGCTCTGGAACAGGCCGGGTTCGACCTTTCCGGCGGCATGAGCTTCGACGTCGCCGGCGACCAGGGCCGGCCGAGCCACGGCTTCCTGGGCGGCGACAACCAGCCCGACACCGGCGCGGCGTTCCGCGGCAAGGCGTTCCGCGCCGCGCTCGACACCGCCGATCAGGCGGACACCGTCGCCGCCGGGCCGCTGACGCTCCGGCGCGGCGTAACCGCCGGCCTCGACGTGCGGATCTAGGGACCAAGCCCATGGCCATTTCCAACGTCGACGCCACAGGCACAGCCACCACCGCCGGCTCGCGCACGCGGCTAGCCGAGAACTTCGACACCTTCCTGACCCTGCTGACCACCCAGCTCCGGAACCAGGATCCGCTGTCGCCAATGGATTCCAACCAGTTCACCCAGCAGATGGTCCAGATGACCGGCGTCGAGCAGCAGCTGCTGACCAACGACCTCTTGGGCAAGCTGGTGGCCAACTCCAACTCCGGCATCTCCACGGCCGTCAGCCTGATCGGCAAGGAGGTGCGAGCGGTCAGCGACACCGCCGCCATCCAGGGCGGCAAGGCCCAGTGGATCTACGACCTCGACCGCGAGGCCGAGAGCGTGACCATGGAAATCCTCGACGCCCAGGGCAACCGGGTCGCCTCGAAGACCCTGTCGGGCGACGACCTGAAGGCCGGCGAGCACACCTTCACCTGGGACGGCAAGAACTTCTCCGGCCAGGCCCTGCCGAACGGCGGCGCCTACACGCTGAAGGTCACCGCCAAGGACTCCACCGGCACGGCCGTGCCCACCTCGACCTACATCCAGGGCCTGGTGGCCGGGGTCGAGCAGCAGGACGGCCAGACCATGCTGACCGTCAACGGCGCCCGGGTCGCCTGGGACAGGGTCGCCAGCATCTTCCAGCCCGCACCGGCCAACGACGACACCGCCGGCACAGGCTCCACCAACACCGCCTCGGGCGACGAGACGTCCGAGGATCCCGACATCAACGCCACCGGCTGAACGCCAGTGGACGCGACGGCAGAAAGGCGCCGTTCCGCATCCGCAGTACGCGGATCACCAGAAAGACAGAACGGAACGAACCCATGAGCATCAATTCCGCAATGCTGGCCGGCGTGTCCGGGCTGGTCTCAAACTCCTCGGCCCTCGCGGCGATCTCGGACAACATCGCCAACGTCAACACCGTCGCCTACAAGCGCACCCAGGTGAACTTCGGCAGCGTGGTCACCGCCCAGATGGCCGGCCGCTACTCCGCCGGCGGCGTGCAGGGCGTGAACCGCAACTTCATCAGCCAGCAGGGCCTCGTGCAGGCCGCCAGCTCGCCCACGGACCTGGCGATCTCGGGGGAAGGCTTCTTCATCGCCACCCAGAAGAGCTCGAACCTGACGAGCGCCGACGCCCGCATGTTCACGCGCTCCGGCTCCTTCACGGTCGACGCCGACGGCTACCTGGTCAACGACGCCCGCCTCTACCTGCAGGGCTGGCTGGTGCAGGACAACGGCTCGTTCGACATCAATCCCCTCGGACCTCAACAAGCTCGACCCGATCAACGTCCGGGGCCTGGGCTCGGCGGTCTCGCAGACCACCGAGGTGAAGGTCAGCGCGAACCTGAACAAGGAGACGCCCTACTCGCCGGCGATCGCCCCGGCCCTGACCTACGCCGCCACGCCCGGCGACAGCATGGCCGACTACGCCGACGACCCGGCGACCGGCACGCGGCCCGACTTCACGCTCGAAATGAACGTGATCGACTCCACGGGCGGCAACCACAAGATCGCCATGGCCTTCCTGCGCGACGACGCTGCGCCCAACCAGTGGTACGCCGAGGTGTACGCCGTCCCCGCGACCGACATCGACAACGGCGGCGCGGCGCCTCCCGGCCAGCTCGCCGCGGGGCTCGTGAACTTCAACGCTGACGGGACGATCGACCTGGCCGGCTCGACCCTGTTCGGCGGCTCGACGACGCCGCAGCTGGTGCTGGCCGCGTCGGACGATCCCGCCGCCCCGACCCTGGCGGCGCCCAAGTGGGCGACCGGCATCGGCATCCTGGGCCAGACCGTCGACCTCGACCTCGCCAAGCTGTCGCAGCTTTCCGAGCCCTCCACGGTCCGCTCGGTGACCGCCGACGGCGCGGGCGTCGGCAACGTCGTCGGCGTGCAGGTGGACGCCGAGGGCGTGGTCTCGGCGATCTTCGACAACAGCCAGGTGCGGAAGATCGCCAAGATCGCCATCGCCACCTTCCCGAACGCGGACGGCCTGACGCCGGTGAGCGGCAACGCCTACCGCGCCTCCGGAAAATCCGGGCAGCTTGTCATAAAGGAACCGGGGATTGGCGCGGGTCAGATCTCGCCGCAATCCCTCGAGGCGTCCACCGTCGACCTGTCGGCGGAGTTCACGGGCCTCATCCAGACCCAGAAAGCTTACTCGGCGTCTTCGCGGATCATCACCACCGCCGACCAGATGCTGGAAGAATTGATCAACATTAAGCGATAAGACTTGGCCTTTAACTACGGTTAACGGCCAATGACTTCTATTGCTGTACCGATTTAGTACACGGGGAGGGTGATGGTTAGTCCTTTTTTTACTATCGCGATTCAGCGGCCGTTAGGAGCCGCCGCTTATGTTTCCCATCAACAGTGATGGTGGGAAAGGCGTAAAGCCATGTTGCAGCAACAGCAGCAGACGCGCACGAACAGCCGCGGCGAAGCCTACGTCATCGGGCCCACGGGGGCTCCGTTGACGATCAAGGATCTTCCCCCGGCCAATA
The DNA here is from genome assembly GCF_024699985.1 of Phenylobacterium sp. J367. GTDB lineage: Bacteria > Pseudomonadota > Alphaproteobacteria > Caulobacterales > Caulobacteraceae > Phenylobacterium. Next base: position 131,619 of record NZ_JAJONA010000001.1, read on the forward strand.
CCGGCCGTTGGGTCATCCGCCGCAAGGCGGAGGTCGTGGCCGCGGTTCGCGGCGGTCTGATCTCTCTGGAAGACGCCCTGGAGCGCTACCGGCTGACGTCGGAAGAGTTCACGGCGTGGATGGCCTCGATCGACCGCCATGGCATGGCGGGCCTTCGGACGACGCGCCTCCAACAGTATCGCTGAGCCTCTCTCCTCCCCCGGACAGGTTCGCGAAGTATCGCCCCCGCGCTCCCTCCAGCGCGGGGGCGCTTTCTTTTTTTGTGGCGTCGCCTGACGCCTAGGGGTGAAACGGCCGGCCCATGGGCAGGTCGGAGATCTTGCGGACGGTGACGGTGATCCGCTCCCGCTCGCCGGCCGCCCGCTCCACCAAAAGCCGCGCCACCTGGGCGTCGTCGTGGAAGGCGTAGCCCTTGATGGCGTCGAGGATCGCCTTGGCCAGGTTGTCGAGGTCGAGCCAGGGCGGGTCGCCCACATACTCCATGCGGATCTCGACGGCGAACTCGCCCCAGGCGGGCCGCGAGCCGCGCCAGACCTTGCGGAAGAACTCGTAGATCAGGGGCTTGTAGTACTTGGCCTGGGTGGTCAGGCCGTCGATCACCACCTCGATCGCGCCCTCGCCTTCCCGGGCGCGCACCTTGCCGTGAGAGGTCCAGCCGTCATCCATCGCCCGCCTCTTAGCCTTTGCACGGGCGCAGCGTCTCGCTAAACCGGCCCCGCGAATTTGTTGGAGCCCCTGGATGACCGCGACCCGCACCGAGACCGACACCTTCGGCCCCATCGAGGTGCCGGCCGACCGCTACTGGGGCGCCCAGACCCAGCGGAGCATCCAGAACTTCAAGATCGGCTGGGAGAAGCAGCCCAAGCCGGTGATCCGGGCGCTCGGCGTGGTGAAGCGCGCCGCGGCCGAAGCCAACATGGCGCTGGGCAAGCTGGATCCGACGATCGGGAACGCGATCGTCGCCGCCGCCCAGGAGGTCATCGACGGCAAGCTCGACGACCACTTCCCGCTGGTGGTCTGGCAGACCGGCTCCGGCACCCAGTCGAACATGAACGCCAACGAGGTGATCTCGAACCGGGCGATCGAGATGATGGGCGGCCAGATGGGCTCGAAGACGCCCGTCCACCCCAACGACCACGTCAACATGAGCCAGTCGTCGAACGACACCTATCCGACGGCCATGCACATCGCCGCCGCCGAGGAGGTCGCCCGTTCGGTGATGCCGGCGCTGGAGCACCTGCACGCGGCGCTGAAGAAGAAGGCCGTGGAGTTCGACCACATCATCAAGATCGGCCGGACCCATACCCAGGACGCCACGCCGCTGACGCTCGGCCAGGAGTTCGGGGGGCTACTCCCACCAGGTCGCCATGTCGGTCCGGCGGATCAAGGAGACCCTCTACGGGCTCTACGAGCTGGCCCAGGGCGGCACGGCAGTCGGCACCGGCCTGAACGCCCCCGTCGGCTTCGCCGAGAAGGTGGCCGAGCGGATCGCGGCGATCACCAAGCTGCCGTTCATCACCGCGCCCAACAAGTTCGAGGCGCTCGCCGCCCACGACGCCATGGTGTTCAGCCACGGGGCGCTCACCGCCGCAGCCGGCGCGCTCTTCAAGATCGCCAACGACCTGCGCTTCCTGGGCTCCGGCCCGCGCGCCGGCCTGGGGGAGCTGGCCCTGCCCGAGAACGAACCGGGCTCCTCGATCATGCCGGGCAAGGTCAATCCGACCCAGGCCGAGGCCCTGACCATGGTCTGCGCCCACATCATGGGCAACCAGACGGCGATCGCCTTCGCCGGCAGCCAGGGCCATTTCGAGCTGAACGTCTTCAACCCGGTGATGGCCTACAACTTCCTGCAGTCCTGCCGCCTGCTGGCCGACGCCTCGATCAGCTTCACCGACAACATGGTCGCCGGCACCGAGGCCCGCGAGGACAACATCAAGCACAACCTCGAGCGCTCGCTGATGCTGGTGACGGCGCTGAACGGCAAGCTCGGCTACGACAACTGCGCCAAGATCGCCAAGGCGGCGCACAAGAACGGCACCACGCTCCGCGAGGAGGCGGTCGGCGGCGGCTACCTGACGAACGAGGAGTTCGACGAGTGGGTGCGGCCGGAGAAGATGATCAGCCCGGGCTGATGGTCCAGCTCGTCCGGGTCACCGACGAGCTCCCGGAGGGCTTCGAGGCGCTCCGGGCGGCGGCGGACGCCGAGGGCTTTGGGGCGATGTCCAGGCTGGCCCGCGAGTGGGCGCAGACGCCAGAGATGTTCGCCTGCCTGCTGGCGGCGCCGGGCCCGACGGGCGGGCTGCTGGCGATCGGCGGGCTGACCGCCGAGCCGGAGCCGCAGGGCGAGCCCGCCATGCGCATCCGCCGGCCCTACGTGCATCCAGACGCGCGGCGGTCCGGGGTCGGCGCGACCCTGGTCACCGCGCTCGTGCAGGAGGCGTTCGACAGCGTGGGCCTGGTGACGATCAACGCCGCCAGCACGCTGGCGCCGGCGTTCTGGACCGGGCTCGGTTTCGGGGCCGTGGCTGGACGGCCCTGGACCCATGAGCTGAGGGGCCGACTACTCCGCGGCGTAGACCAGCGGGTGGTGGTGCGCCCACAGGTGCGCCCGGTAGCTCTCGAAGCACTGCTCGCCCAGCACCAGGCGCATGACCGCGCCCTCGGCGATGTGACGGGCGCAGGCCGGGTTTTCTTCCACCAGCGGGATCAGCGCTTCCGCGTTCCAGGCCCGGGAGTGCTCGATGTCGAGCTGGGCGTGCAGCACGAAGTACTTCCGCTGCTCCGGCGGGCAGCCCAGGCGCTTCAGCCCCTCGGCGACGCAGCCGACGCGGGTGGGCGCGGTCAGCTCGACGACGCCCAGCGCCCCCACCGACTGGTAGGTGTAGCGCCGCGTCGTCGCGAGCGCGGTCATGGTGTTGGCCAGCGCCAGCGACTGCCAGGCCGTGCCCTCGATGGTGGGCGTGAGGCCGAGGCCCTGGACCGTGCGGTCGAGCATCGGGCCGTGCATGCCGCCCAGGCTGCCGCGGCCCATCTCGTCCCAGTAGTTGCGGGCCAGCTCCATCTTCGGCCGGGCCGGCAGCTTGACCTGGGTGTAGGCGACGAGGTCGTCGAAGCCGGCCTCGCCGGCCGCTTCCTGGGTCAGGAACCACTTCAGCTGGTCGAGGTCGGCCTCGCCCTCAAGCCAGGCGAACAGCGGGTCGTACTGACCCGGGCCGCTCTCCTTGAGGTCCTCGAACCAGGCGATGAAGCCCTCAGGATCCGATGGGACGGCCTCGACCATCGGCGCGATGTGGGCGCGGAACGCTTCGATCCAGGCGCCCTCCAGGCGCAGCATCCGGTGGTCGGCGGAGAGGTCGGTCTGCCAGTCGCCATGCGGCGTCTGGACCGCCAGCCGCCGGTGGTTCCAGTGGGCGAGGCCCCTGTGAAGCGTCTCGGCGTCGGGGAATTCCGGCGTGAAATGCCCAAGCGCCGCCAATCTCATTCCTGGAAACATACACACTCTCCCGTAGGGCGCATGAAGCGCGCAAACGGATGGCGGGGTTCCCAGCCCGGTTTTTTGATAACCCGGAGGTCCGGCGCCGGGAGTGGCGCGGGACGGCCTAGGCGCGGCGGCGCACCGCGAAGTCCGCGAGGTCGGCGAGCGCCGGACGCCAGCTGTTGCCGCCGAAGTCGGACAGCGCGGCCTTGGCGGTCTCGGCGTACTCGGAAGCGAGCGCCAGCGTGTCGTCGAGCGCGCGGGTCTCGCGCATCAGCTCGCGGGCGCGGTCGAAGTCGGCGTCGGTCTGCTCGCGCCGGTCGATGGTGCGGACCCAGAAGTCGCGTTCGCCGGGCGTGCGCTGCATGGCCAGCAGCAGCGGCAGGGTCGCCTTGCCTTCCCGGAAGTCGTCGCCCGCGTTCTTGCCGAGCGTGCCGGCGTCGCCGGAGTAGTCGAGCGCGTCGTCGACGAGCTGGAAGGCGACGCCCAGGTCCTGGCCGTAGCGGCGCAGCGCCTTGCAGCGCTCCGGGGAGGCCCCGGCGCTGACCGCGCCCACCTCGGCGGCGGCGGCGAACAGTTCGGCGGTCTTGGCCCCGATGATCTCCAGATAGACCTCGCGGCTGAGGTCCATGTCGTGGGCGCGGGTGAGCTGCAGCACCTCGCCCTCGGCGATGACGCGGCTGGCCCGGGCGAGGATATCCAGGGCGGGCATCGAGCCCGCGCCGACCATCAGCTCGAAGGCGCGGGCGAACAGGAAGTCGCCGACCAGCACCGACGAGGGCGCGCCCCAGATCAGGTGGGCGGCGACGCGCCCGCGGCGGAGCTGCGATGAGTCCACCACGTCGTCGTGCAGCAGGGTGGCGGTGTGGATGAACTCCACGGCCGCGGCGAGCTTCAGGCAGGCGTCGTCCCGGGCCCCGGCGAGCCGGGCGGCGGCCACGGTGAGCAGCGGGCGCAGGCGCTTGGCGGAGCCGGCGATCAGGTGGTCGGCAAGCGCCGGGATCACCGGCACGGGGCTGTCCATGTGCTGGCGGATCAGGGCGTCGACCGCCGCCATGTCGGGCGCGGCGAGTTCGATCAGCGCGTCGAGGGACGGCGGCTTCTCGACAACGGCCGTGCGGGCGGCTTCCACGCGGTTACTACGCTCCTGAAACGGCCTGGCGCCTTCGGGGAGGAACCCGCCGCCGTTTGCCGGGACAATGGTGACGCGCTAGGGCACGGTCAAGCGCGGGGCATAGCCTCCCCGGCCAGGATAAGCCAGACCCCGACGCATGGACGAGATCACCGAAGACCTGCTGCTGGACGGCCGGGTGCGCCTGCGCCAGACGGCCCGAGGCTACCGCGCCGGGCTCGACGCCGCCCTGCTGGCGGCCGCATGCGACGCCGGGCCCGGCCAGCGGGTGATGGAAGCCGGCTGCGGGCCGGGCGGGGCCCTGCTCGCCGCCGCCGTGCGCCGGCCGGGGGCGCGGTTCACCGGCGTCGAGCGCGCCCCCGACGCCCTGGCGCTCGCCCAGGCGAACATCGCGCTCAACGGGCTCGAGGACCGTGTCGAGGCGATCGCCGGCGACGTCGGCCTGAGGTTCTCCGGGCTCAGGCTGCCGGCCTTCGACGCCGCCATGGCCAATCCGCCGTTCTTCGACGACGCCGGCGCGATCCGCGGCCCGGCGGCGGCCCGCCGCGCCGCCTGGATGGCCGACGACGGCCTGGAGGCGTGGATCACCTTCCTGTCCAAGGGCGTGCGGCCCGGCGGCGCGCTGGTGCTGATCCACCGCGCCGACCGGCTGGCCGACATCCTGGGCTTCCTGGCGCCGAAGGCCGGCTCGGTGCAGGTGCTGCCCGTGCATCCGTTCGAGGACGCGCCGGCCAAGCGGGTGCTGGTCCGGGCGATCAAGTCCGGCAAGGCGCCGCTCAGGATGCTGCCGCCCCTGGTGCTGCACGAGCGCGGGGAGACGGGCCACCGGCCGCAGGTCGAGGCGATCCTGCGCGGCGAAGCGGCGCTGAGCTGGCTCTAGCCCGAAGCGCGGGCGGCGGTGTCGCGCAGCAGCTTGCCCAGCAGGGCGAAGTCGATGGTCTCGGGCTTCCTGAAGCGGATGCAGCTCTTGCCGGCGTCGAGGCCCTGCATCGCCTCGGCGTTGAGCGCATGCACCTCCGGCGGGACATAGAGGGAGACGTACTGCTTCTGGGAATTGAAGGCGAAGGTCACCTCGCCCCCGGCCGAATAGGTCGGCATGCCGTAGCGCATGTCCTCCACGAAGCCCGGCAGGTTGCTGAGCGCGCTCTCGCGGATCTTCTGCAGCCAGGGCGCCCGCTTCGGATCGGATTCCGCGAGCCAGACCTCGACGCTGGGCGCCTTCGACTGGACCATCGGTCCCCCCTATTCGATGCCGAGCTGGGCCTTGTAGGTGTCGTGGACGATGTCGTGCCACTCGGGATGCCTGGTGATGTAGGCGGCGATGAACGGGCAGAGCGGGATCACCTTCAGCCCCTGCTCGCGGGCGTAGCCGAGCGCGGCCTTGGCCAGCGCCGAGCCCACGCCCTTCCCCTCGAAGCTCTCCGGCACGACCGTGTGCGGCAGGATGATGCCGTGGTCGACCAGCCGGTACTCGGCGAAGGCCGTCTCGCCATCCAGTGTCACCTCGAACTGGCGGGTGGCTTCGTTCATCACGACGTTGACGGGGGCGGCTTCGGACATGGGGTTACTCCTTGTGGCCGCCATTCTTGACCGGGGCGGCGCCGTCCGCCAAGCTCCGGCCGTCACGTTCCGCGCCAAAGAAGGAGGAAGCGATGTCGACGCCCATTGTCCGCACAGCCCTTCGCCGCGCCGACGTGCAGCCCGCCTGAGCGGGACCGAGATCTCTCCATAGCCAGGGAATCCGGGGTCGGCGCCTGAACGGCTCTGCGACCTTTTTCGAGGATTTCCTCCGTTGATCGACCAATACGGCTGGAGCGACGGGCTCCGGCATGACTTCGCGCCCCACGCGGCGCACGGCCTGCAGCCCGGACGCGTCCTGGTGCAGCGGCGCGACGTCTGGCGCATCGTCACCGACGCCGGCGAACTGGACGCGCGGGTTTCCGGCCGCTTCCGGGCGGACGCCGACGACGGCGGCCATCCGGTGACCGGCGACTGGGTGGCGGCCGACCTCAGGCCCGACGAAGGCCAGGCGACCATCCGCGCCCTCCTGCCCCGCCGCACGGCCTTCCTGCGCTGGGCTTCGGGACCGGCCGGCGGCCGGCAGGTGGTGGCGGCCAATGTGGACGTGGCCTTCCTCGCCGCCTCCCTGAACGCCGACCTCAGCCTGCGCCGGCTCGAGCGCTACCTGGCCATGACCTACGAGAGCGCGGCCGAGCCGGTGATCGTGCTGACCAAGGCCGACGCCTGCCCGGACGTGGACGCGCGCGTGGCCGAGGTCGCGGCGATCGCCGCCGGGGCGCCGGTGCTGGCGGTCTCGGCGCGGACGGGCCAGGGGCTGGACGCCCTGTCCGCGCATCTGCCGCGCGGCCGGACGGCGGTGCTGGTGGGCTCATCAGGCGTGGGCAAGTCGACCCTCGTCAATGCGCTAGCCGGCGCCGAGCGGATGGCCACGCAGGGGGTCATCGCGGAGGGCGCGCGCGGGCGGCACACGACCTCGCACCGCGAGCTTATCCTCCTGCCGTCCGGCGGCCTGATCCTCGACACGCCCGGCATGCGCGAGCTGGGCCTCTTCGACGCCGACGAAGGCCTGGCGACGACCTTCGCCGACCTGGAGGTCCTGGCGGAAGGCTGCCGCTTCTCGGATTGCGGCCACAGCAACGAGCCGGGCTGCGCGGTCCGAGCGGCGGTGGAGGCCGGCGACCTCGACGGCGAGCGGCTCGAGAGCTGGCGCAAGCTGCAGAAGGAGCTCGCCCACGAACGGCGGCGCGAGGACCCGATCGCCCGCCAGGCCGAGCAGAAGCGCTGGGCGGCGATCCACAAGGCCGGGCGGGCGCGGACGCGCGAGAAACGGCGCGGGCCGGACGAGGACTGATCGCACGGACGGCGCGGCCCCCGATGCAAGGCCGCGCCCGACCCGCTACATAGGCCCCGCAATGCTGCGGATCTCGGAACTCAAGCTCGGCCTCGACCACGCGCCGGAGGAACTGCCGGCGGCGATCGCCGCGCGGCTCGGCGTGCCGCCCGGCGATCTCCTCGGCTGGTCGGTGTGGAAGCGGGCGCACGACGCCCGGCGGAAGGCGGCGATCCTCAAGGTCTACATCGTCGACGCCGAGGTGAAGGACGAGGCCGCCGTCCTGAAGCGCCTGGCCCGCGATCCGCATGTCCGCCTGACACCGGACACCTCCTACCGGCCGGTCGGCGCCGCGCCGCCGGGGCAGCAGTTGCGGCCGGTGGTGATCGGGGCCGGGCCGTGCGGCCTCTTCGCCGGCCTGATCCTCGCCGAGGCCGGCTTCCGGCCGATCATCCTGGATCGCGGCAAGGTGGTGCGCGAGCGGACGAAGGACACCTGGGGCCTCTGGCGCCGGGGCGAGCTGAACCCGGAATCCAACGTCCAGTTCGGCGAGGGCGGGGCCGGCACCTTCTCGGACGGCAAGCTCTACAGCCAGATCAAGGACCCGCGGTTCCTCGGCCGCAAGGTGCTGACCGAGTTCGTCCAGGCGGGCGCGCCCGCCGAGATCCTTACCGAGGCGCATCCGCACATCGGCACCTTCCGCCTGGTGACCATGGTCGAGAGCCTGCGCGCCAAGATCGAGGCCCTGGGCGGCGAATACCGGTTCGGCCATCGCGTCACCGACATCGCGCTCGACCGCGCGCCCGACGGAACGAAGCGCCTGCGCGGCCTGCACCTGCACACCGGCGAGTTCCTGGAGACCGACCAGGCGGTGTTCGCCGTCGGTCACTCGGCGCGCGACACCTTCGAGATGCTGCACGGCCACGGCGTCCATATCGAGGCCAAGCCGTTCTCCATCGGCTTCCGCATCGAGCACCCGCAGTCGTGGATCGACCGGGCGCTGTTCGGCCCCTGCGCCGGCCACCCGGGCCTCGGCGCGGCTGCCTATTCCCTCTCCCACCACTGCGCCAACGGCCGGACGGTCTACAGCTTCTGCATGTGCCCGGGCGGCACGGTGGTCGCCGCCACGTCGGAGCCCGGCCGGGTGGTGACCAACGGCATGAGCCAGTATTCCCGCAACGAGCGGAACGCCAACTCCGGCTTCGTGGTCGGGATCGATCCCTCGGACTATGGCAGCGGCCATCCCCTCGCCGGGATCGAGCTGCAGCGGCGGCTGGAGAGCGCGGCCTACGTCGCCGGGGGCTCGAACTACTTCGCGCCGGGCCAGCTCGTCGGCGACTTCCTGGCGGGCCGCGCCTCCACGACGCTGGGCGGCGTGGTCCCGAGCTACAAGCCGGGCGTCACGCCCACCGACCTCGCCGCCCTGATGCCGGACTATGTGGTGGACGCCATGCGCGAGGCCCTGCCGGTCTTCGGCCGGAAGATCCCGCGCTACGACGACCCCGAAGCCGTGCTGACCGGCGTCGAGACCCGCACCTCCTCGCCGATCCGCATGACCCGCGGGGCGGACTTCCAGAGCCTGAGCGTACGGGGGCTGTTCCCGGCGGGAGAAGGCGCCGGCTATGCGGGCGGCATCCTCTCGGCCGGCGTCGACGGCATCAAGGTCGGCGAGGCGGTGATCCGGGCGATCGTCGGCGAGGCCCAGGCGGCGTGAACGAAAAAGGGCCCCGGGTTTCCCCGAGGCCCTGATCGCTTGCGTCGCCCGCTCGGTCAGTTGCGGGCGGTGTCCACCAGCTTGTTCTTGGTGATCCACGGCATCATGGCGCGCAGGCGCTGGCCGACTTCCTCGATCTGGTGCTCGGAGCCCCGGCGGCGGGTGGCCTTGAAGCTGGCCTGGCCGGCGGCGTTCTCGGTCATCCAGTCGCGGACGAAGCGGCCCGACTGGATGTCGTCGAGCACCTTCTTCATCTCGGCCTTGGTCTCCGCCGTCACGATGCGCGGGCCGGTCACGTACTCCCCGTACTCCGCGGTGTTGGAGATCGAGTAGTTCATGTTGGCGATGCCGCCTTCGTAGATCAGGTCGACGATCAGCTTCACCTCGTGCAGGCACTCGAAGTAGGCCATCTCGGGGGCGTAGCCCGCCTCGACCAGCGTCTCGAAGCCCGCGCGGATCAGCTCCACGAGGCCGCCGCAGAGCACGGCCTGCTCGCCGAACAGGTCGGTCTCGCATTCCTCGCGGAAGTTGGTCTCGATGATGCCGGAGCGGCCGCCGCCGATGGCCGAGGCATAGGCGAGGCCGAGGTCCATGGCGTTGCCGGTGGCGTCCTGGTGGACGGCGATCAGGCACGGCACGCCGCCGCCCTTCTGGTACTCGCCGCGCACCGTGTGGCCGGGGCCCTTGGCGCCACCATCAGCACGTCGACAGACGCCTTCGGCTCGATCAGGCCGAAGTGGACGTTGAGCCCGTGGGCGAACATCAGGGCCGCGCCGTCGCGGATATTGGCCTCGATGTCGGCCTTGTAGATGTCGCGCTGCAGCTCGTCGGGCGCGAGGATCATGATCGCGTCGGCCCAGGCGGCGGCCTCGGCCACGCTCATCACCTTCAGGCCGTCGGCCTCGACCTTCTTGGCGGTGGCCGAGCCGGGACGCAGCGCCACGGCCACGTTCTTCGCGCCGGAATCCGTAAGGTTGAGCGCGTGGGCGCGGCCCTGGGAGCCATAGCCTACGATGGCGATCTTCTTGTCCAGGATGCGGGAAAGGTCGGCGTCGCGGTCGTAGTAGACGCGCATGAATGTTCTCCTAGACGGTCAGAAATCGCCCCTGCGCGCAACGCAGGTGCAGCAAAGCGCGCGCTTCACAGCGGTTTTTTGCGCGCAGGTCAAGGGAAGGCCGTCCCAAGGGCGAGAGTTTGCGATGCGTCATAACCGCAGCCTCGCCATCGCCAGGAGTCCACATAGGCGCCGTCGCGCCAGGCGTAGGCCCGCAGCAGCCCTTCCCGCTCGAAGCCGAAGCGCTCGTAGAGCGCGATGGCCGGGGCGTTGTCGGCGTAGACGTTGAGTTCCAGCCTGCGGATGTTCCACCAGCGCTCCGCCAGGTCGACGACGGCGGCCATCAAGGCCGTGCCAATCCCGCGGCCGGCGAAGGCGTCGTGCACCGCCATGCCGATCGAGGCGGTGTGGCTGCGCCGGTGGTAGGGCTCCCGGGAGAGCCCGATCGTGCCGACCACCCGGCCGTCCGCCTCGGCGACAAGCTGGCGCCGGTTGAGGTCGGTGAAGGACGCCTTGTCCTCGCGCATGGCCGCCGACATCAGCGGCGTCTGCAGCGTGCCCCAGACGGCGCGCGGCTGGTTCAGCACCTCGGTCATCGCCGGGATGTCGGCGGGCTCGGCGGCGCGCACGACGATGTCGGGCGGCGGCTTCGCGGGCGGATCGGTCATGGCTTGTCTCCTTCGGGCGGGGAGACGGACGGAGCGCATGAAAAAGCCCCGTCCGTCTCCGGCGGGGCTGGTGTGGGTGTCGAGGTTGACCCTTGGGGCCTAGCGCGCGCGTTCCCGTCCCGAGCCGCCGGAGGCGGTGTCGGTGATAAGGTTTACCTGCTGGGCGAAGCCGCTGCGCATGCACGGACCTTAACCGCAGCGCCGAAACTTGGCAAAGCAGGACGATGATCGAGGTTACCCCCGCCATCTCGCTGACCGACGACGAGGTCGTCTGGAAGGCCGTGCGCGCGTCGGGGCCCGGCGGGCAGCACGTCAACAAGACCTCGACCGCCGTGGAGCTACGCTTCGACGTGCGCGGCTCGCCGTCCCTCCCCGAGCCCGTGCGCGCCCGCCTCTACAAGCTCTCCGGAAGCCGGCTGACGCAGGACGGCGTCCTGGTGCTGGTCGCCCAGAGCCGCCGGTCGCAGGAGCTGAACCGGCAGGAGGCTTACGACCGGCTGCTGGAGCTGATCCGCAAGGCCGCCGAGCCGCCGCCCCCGCCCCGCAAGAAGACCAAGCCGACCTATGCGTCCAAGCTGCGGCGCCTGGAGGGCAAGTCGAAGCGGTCGGGCGTGAAGGCCATGCGCGGGCGGCCCGGGCGGGAGGATTGAGAGTCCCTCCCTTAATGGGGAGGGACAGGCCGCGGAGCGGCCAGGGTGGGGATGTGAGGGCGCAAACCCGGAGTCAGAGCTTGAGCACGATTCCCCCACCCCGCTCGCCTGGCGGCGAGTCGGCCCTCCCCATTAAGGGAGGGACTGGGGAGAACGCCGTATCGCCGGCTTCCTATGGCCTCATTCCGCCGCAATGGCGTATAGGCTTGGAGCCGATGTGGAAGCTTAGCTCGATCTCCGCCGCCGCTCTCGGCGCCCTTGCCCTTTCGGCCTGCGCGCCGAGCCTCGGGCCGCCGCCGCCTGGTGCGATGACCGGCGGGCCGCCGACCTTCAACGCCGACGCCTTCGCCTGGTCGCAAGGGGTCCGGCCGCAACGGCGTGGCCGGCCATGTGTCCTACCGCCAGGGCCAGATCCGCTACAGCTGCGCGGGCGCCGGCGTCGTGCTGACCCCGGACACGCCCTGGTCGCGGGCGCGGATGGCCGCGCTCTACGGCTCCACCGAGCGGGCCGCCCTGCCCACCGACGCGGTCCGGGCCCGCACGCCCCAGGCGCCGGCCGGCGACGCCGGGCCCTATGTGAAGCGCGCCACCTGCGACGCCTCCGACCGGTTCAGCTTCTCCGGCCTGCCCGACGGGACCTGGTACGTGATCACCACCGCCCGCCCGGCCGGCCAGTCCGGCGGCGCGAGCCTGGCCCTGATGCGCAAGGTGGTCACCCGCGGCGGCCGCACGGTCGCCGTCGAGCTCTAAGCTCCGCCTTAGGAACCCGAAGCCGTCTCCTCGCTTTCCCGCGCCTTGAGGGATGCGCCGAGGAGAAGAATGATGCGCAAGCTGATGAGCGCGGCGGTCGCAGGCCTCGCCGTCGTGGGCGGTGCGGCGGCGATCGCCACCACCGCCGAAGCCCAGCGGTACGGCGGCTACTACTACGGCCCGCCGACCCCGTACGGCAACTATTACAACCGCCCCTACGACTACAACCGCTACGGCCAGCCCTACGGCTACAACGGCAACGATCCGGTGGCCGCCGGCATGGCCGCCTTGGGCTCGGTGCTCGGGCTGAACATGCAAGGCGCCTACGGCGGCGGCGGCTATGGATACGGCGTGCCCGTGGACCGCTACGGCCCCGACCCGAACGGCATGATCGGCCCCGACGGCCGGAAGATCAAATGCAAGCTCCGCCGGACCTACGACCGGTACTACAACGGCTACGTGACCCGCCGGGAGTGCTGGAGCCGGTAGGCTTCGGAAGCGACACAGAAAGACGCCCGCGGATCGCTCCGCGGGCGTTTTGCTATTAGTCGCTCTCGCTGAGCGCTGTGGCAGCAGCGGCCATTCCAGACAAAGTACCTGCTACGTCCCAATCACGGGTCGTAAAAATCACCGAGAAATCCGCGATGAGTGTGACAGCTGCGGTAATCTGTCCGCGCGAGAGGCTCGCGCTTCTAAACGCGAGATCATGATAGCGGGACGCATCGAGCAACGGCTGTACAATGTGCCTTCGAACAAAGCCGTGCGGAATGACTGAACTACCGCGCACCACGCGTTCCACTCTGATTTCCTGAGCTCGAGCATTAGCTAGAACGAGATCGACGACGCGTGGGTGGATCCCTGCCGCGGTCAGGAGCTTATTCTCCATCGCCATGAAATGTTCGTAGTCCATCGGCGGCACCGCCGCATAAGGGTGTTCTGCTGGGCCTAAGCCAAGCCGCGCTTTGAACTCGGCCCACTTGATGGATGAAAGGGCTCGGACCCTTCCTCTACGCTTTCGCTCGGACAAATAGAGTTCGCGGACATGGAGCGCATTCCGCTCATTCCGATCGGTCATCGCCTCGACAAAGTATGCGCGCCGTTGGAAGCCTGGATCGTCGACAAGCCGCTCTAGCAGAGCGGCGAGCCTGTCCGCCTCTCCATCGGACAACCTTACCGCATCATGTGGAGAATTCGCGCCCGGAAACGGCTCACCGATGTTCTCCAGGAGCAGTCGCGCAAGAAGCGCGAGAAGCTCCTTGTCAGATTGATTGAAAGCAGTCTCGGGCGTGCGAATTGTCACGAGGGTCTGGACCTGAAACAGTTCTGGAGGGCGCGGAAATCCAGCAAAGAAACTTCCGCGCCTCCAGCACTCAGTGCACCTTGGCCCGGCCGATGGCGAGGCCGTCGCCGGTGGAGCCGACCTCGATCACCTGGCCGTCGTGCAGGTCGCCGGCCAGCAGCTTGCGGGCGATGGGGTCCACCAGTTCCTTCTGGATCACCCGCTTCAGCGGCCTTGCCCCGTAGACCGGGTCGTAGCCGCGCTCCGCCAGCCAGTGCATGGCGGACGGATCCAGGCTGATCGCCATGCGGCGGTCGGCCAGGAGCTGCTCCAGGCGCTTGAGCTGGATGCGGACGATATTGTCCATCTCCGCCCGGCCCAGCCGCTTGAAGAGGATGATCTCGTCGATCCGGTTCAGGAACTCCGGCCGGAAGTGCTTGCGCACCACGTCCATCACCGCGGGCCTGGCCGTCTCGACGTCGTCGCCGTCGGCCATGTTGGCCAGGTACTCCGAGCCGAGGTTCGAGGTCATGATGATCAGCGTGTTGCGGAAGTCGACCGTGCGGCCCTGGCCGTCGGTCAGCCGCCCGTCGTCCAGCACCTGCAGCAGGACGTTGAAGACGTCCGGGTGGGCCTTCTCGACCTCGTCGAACAGCACGACCTGATAGGGCCGGCGGCGAACGGATTCCGTCAGCGCCCCGCCCTCGTCGTAGCCGACGTAGCCGGGGGGCGCCCCGATCATCCGGCTGACCGAGTGCTTCTCCATGTACTCGCTCATGTCGAGGCGGGTGACGGCCGTCTCGTCGTCGAACAGGAACTCGGCCAGCGCCTTGGTCAGCTCGGTCTTGCCGACCCCGGTGGGGCCGAGGAACAGGAACGAGCCGATCGGACGGTTGGGGTCCTTCAGGCCGGCGCGGGCGCGGCGCACGGCGTCGGAGACGGCCAGCAGCGCCTCCTCCTGGCCGACCACGCGGTCGCGCAGCTTGTCCTCCATCTGGAGCAGCTTCTCGCGCTCGCCCTCGAGCATCTTCTCGACGGGCACGCCGGTCCAGCGGGAGACCACGGCGGCGATCTGTTCGGCGTCGACCACCTCGGGCGAGACGGCGTCGGCCTCCGCATTGGCCTCGGCGTCGGCCAGGCGCTTCTCGAGCGCCGGGATCTCGCCATAGGCGATCTCGGAGGCGCGCTGCAGGTCGCCGCGGCGCTGGACGTTGACCAGCTCGGCGCGCAGGCGGTCCAGGGCCTCGCGGGCCTGGGCGGCGGCGCCGACCTTCTCCTTTTCCGCGCGCCAGCGGGCGGTCATCTCGGCGCTTTCGCCTTCAAGCTCGCGCAGCTCCTCCTCCAGCTTCTCCAGCCGGGCCTTGGAGGCGGCGTCCGTCTCCTTGGTGAGGGCTTCGCGCTCGATCTTGAGCTGCACGACGCGGCGGTCGATCTCGTCCAGCTCCTCGGGCTTCGAGTCCACCGCCATGCGCACGCGGCTGGCGGCCTCGTCCACGAGGTCGATGGCCTTGTCCGGCAGGAAGCGGTCGGTGATGTAGCGGTTCGAGAGCGTGGCCGCGGCGACGATGGCGCTGTCGGAGATACGCACCCCGTGGTGGACCTCGTACTTCTCCTTCAGGCCGCGCAGGATGGAGATGGTGTCCTCCACGGTCGGCTCCTGGACCATCACCGGCTGGAAGCGGCGGGCGAGCGCGGCGTCCTTCTCGACGTGCTTGCGGTACTCGTCGAGCGTGGTCGCGCCGACGCAGTGCAGCTCGCCGCGGGCCAGGGCGGGCTTCAGCAGGTTGGAGGCGTCCATGGCGCCCTCGGTCTTCCCGGCGCCGACGAGGGTGTGCATCTCGTCGATGAACAGGATGATCGAGCCCTCGGCCTGGGTGACCTCGTTGAGCACGGCCTTGAGCCGCTCCTCGAACTCGCCGCGGTACTTCGCGCCGGCGATCAGGGAGCCCATGTCGAGCGCGTGGAGCTGCTTGTCCTTCAGGCTCTCCGGCACGTCGCCGTTGACGATGCGCAGGGCCAGGCCCTCGACGATGGCGGTCTTGCCGACGCCGGGCTCGCCGATGAGGACGGGGTTGTTCTTGGTGCGCCGCGACAGGACCTGGATGGTCCGGCGGATCTCCTCGTCGCGGCCGATCACGGGATCGAGCTTGCCATCGCGGGCGGCCTGGGTCAGGTCGCGGGCGTAGCGCTTGAGCGCGTCATAGCCCTCCTCGGCCGAGGCGCTGTCGGCGGTCTTGCCCTTGCGCAGGTCGGAGGCGGCGCCTTCCAGCGCCTTGGTGTCGACGCCGGCGGACTTCAGCGCGGCGGCGGCCTCGCCGCCTTCCTTGGCAATGGCGATCAGCAGGCGCTCGGTGGTGACGAAGGCGTCGCCGGCCGCCTTGGCGCCGGCCTCGGCGTCGGCGAACACGCGCGCCGTCTCGGGTTTCATGTAGAGCTGGCCGGAGCCGCCCTCGACCTTCGGCAGCTTGCCGAGCTGGGCGTCGACGGCCTTGTCGGCTTCGTCGGGCCGGCCGCCGGCGCTCTGGATCAGGGCGCGCGTCAGGCCGTCGCGCTCCTCCAGCAGCACCTTCAGAAGGTGCTCCGGCGCGAGCTGCTGGTGGCGCCTGGCCAGCGCCAGGCTCTGGGCCGACTGGATCGCCTGCTTGGCGCGGTCGGAATAGATGTCGATGTTCAAATCTGGTCCCCTCGTAGGCGGATGGCCCCGGGTCGCCTCCTGGAAGCACGACCTGGGCCACCCCCAATTTGGTGTTGCCGATGAGCAACACAAGGCCCGGACACCCGCCGATCCAACCTAGGACTCCACCCAATTGAGATGCGGCGACGCTGGGACATAGGCTCCCGTCCGCCTCCGGAGTCCAGATGCGTATCCTCCTCACCGCGGGCCTCGTCCTGGTCGCCTCCGCCGCCCCCGCCCTGGCGGGCGGCTTCTACCTGCAGGAACAGTCGGTGCGCGGCCTCGGCCGGGCCTATTCCGGGGAGGTCGCCGACCAGGGAGCCGCCTCCCTCTGGTGGAATCCCGCCGCCATCGCGCGCAGCCCGCGCGAGGTCTACGCCGGCGCCCACGGGGTGTTCGTGGAGGCCGAGGTCGCGAACGACGGCTCGACCATCACCTACCCGGGCGGCGCCACCCTGCCGGTCCGCGGCGAGGCCCGCGCCTTCAACCCGATCCAGGACGGCGTGGCCCCCAACCTCGCGGCCACGACGCCGGTGGGCGACCGCTTCGCCGTCGGCCTCTCGCTGGCCGCGCCCTACAACTTCACCACCGAATACCGGACCGGCGCCTGGGCCCGGTACGACGCGCTCACCTCGCGCCTGACCACCGCCGACCTGCAGCTCACCGGCGCCTGGCGGGCGACCGACTGGCTGGACCTGGGCCTGGGCGTCAGCGCCCAGTACGCCGACGCCAAGCTGCAGACCGCCTATCCTAACCTCTCGCCCCTGCTGCCCGACGGCGTCTCCCAGCTCGCCGGCGACAGCTGGTCCTATGGCTGGACGCTGGGCGCGCAGGCCCGTTTCGAGCGCGTGACGCTCGGCGCCAGCTACCGCTCGAAGATGGACCACGACCTCGACGGCCACATCTTCGTGGGCGGCCTCCTGGGCCCGCTGGCCGCCGCCAATACCGGCGGACCGGGAAGCGCCAGCTTCTCGACGCCCTGGATCGCCGCGCTCGGCGCCCGCGTCCGCGCCACCGAGCGGCTGACCCTCAACGCCCAGGTCCAGCGGATCGGCTGGGGCGAGTTCGACGAGATCGAGGTGCGCACCGCCGCCGGCGCGACCCAGGCGCTGGACCAGAACTACCGGGACGTGACCACCGGCGGCGTCGGCCTGGACTATGCGGTGAACGAACGCCTGACCCTGCGGGCGGGCGTGCAGTACGACCCGACGCCGACGCCTGACGACGAGCGCACCGCCCGGGTGCCCGACGGCGACCGCTGGTTCTACGGCGTGGGCGCCAGCGCGGTGGTCACCCCGACGATCGATGTGGACCTCGGCGCGGGCTACATCGACTTCGCGAACAGCCGCATCCGCCACGACACGGTGTTCTACGCCGGCACGCCGGCCGCCGTGACCACGCGCCTGGACGGCGAGGTCCAGGGCCGGGGCTTCATCATCTCGGCCGGCGTCCGGGCCCGGTTCTGATCAGCCCAGCGGGGCGGTAGGACGGGTAAAGACGCGGGTGACGTAGCGGACCTGCTCGCCGGCGCTCCAGATCACGTGCTCGATGCCCGTGATCTCGTGGACGAGGCCCGGGTGGGAACCCTCCAGGTCCAGCGGCTGGAGGCGGTCCCCCCTTGTTCATCGGGGTGAACGGATCGTCGCTGTCGACCTTCCAGAGCAGGTCTTCGGCGCCGCCCGGCCCGTAGAGCTCCAGGCTGTAGCGTTTCAGCTGCTCAATCTTGAAGCGGCTCTGCATGGCGGTCTGAACGCGGAACACCGCCCGACCGTTCGCCGCAACGGCTCAGTTCGGCGGGTTGTGCTTCTCCAGGAAGGTCACGACGGCGGTCAGCATCTGCAGCCGCGTCTCGCCGCGGGTCAGCCAGTGGTCCTCGCCGGGCATGACGACCATCTCGTAGGGTTTGCCCGCCCGCTTCAGCGCGTCGGCCATGACCTGGCTCTGGTCGAGCGGCACCACGGTGTCGTCCTTGCCATGCACGAGCAGGATCGGGATCTCGGCGTTGCGGGCGTGCTGGGCCGGGGAATAGGCCGCCATCACCGGGTCTCCCAGGTCTTCGGCGCCGATGAACCGGTTCCAGTAGCGGGTCGTCGCCTGCGATCCCGACTGGCGGCGGGAGTGACTGACCTGCCGGCGCAGGTCCGCGACGCCGGCGACGGAGCCCGCGCAGCGATAGACGCCCCGGTCGTGGGTCGCCCCCGCCAGGGCGGCATAGCCGCCGTAGCTCGCCCCCACGATGCAGACCCGCTTGGGATCGACGACGCCCTGGCCGACGAGATGGCGCACGCCGTCGGACAGGTCCGTCTGCATCTTGCGGCCCCACTCCCCGTAGCCCGCCTTGAGCAGGGCCTCGCCGAGCCCGTCGGAGCCGCGGAAGTTGACCTGCAGCACCGCATAGCCGCGGGAGGCCAGGGCCTGGGACCACCAGTCGAAACCGGGGTCGTCACGGCTCGCCGGACCGCCGTGGGCCAGCACCACCAGAGGAAGGTTCCGGCCGTCCCGGCCGCGGGGGAGTGTCAGGTAACCCGAGAGCTCGAGGCCGTCCGCCGCCTTGAACCGGATGGGCTTGCGGGGCGCGATGTCGTCGGGCGTCAGCCCCTGGTAGACGCCGCCCAGCCAGGTGGCCTTGCCGGCGTCGAGATTGACCAGGGCGTAGGCCGGCCCCTCTTCCGGCGAGTCCACCAGCACCACGATCTTGCGACGGTCCGCCGACCAGGAGCGCAGCGAGACCCGCTGTCCCGGATAGGCGCGGGTGACCGACCG
Source organism: Phenylobacterium sp. J367 (assembly GCF_024699985.1). GTDB lineage: Bacteria > Pseudomonadota > Alphaproteobacteria > Caulobacterales > Caulobacteraceae > Phenylobacterium. Next base: position 150,629 of record NZ_JAJONA010000001.1, read on the forward strand.
CCACATGGCGCTGTCCCTGTCGTCGAAGAACACATAGCGATCCTCGTCGCCGACGAGCGCGCGGTGCCCCACCAGCGTGCCGTCCTGGGCGTCGCGGATGGCGTCCTGGTCGTCCCGGAGCGGAATGGCCTCGCCCACGGCGCCGGTGGCGAGGTCCACTTCCCGCCACACGGGCCGCTCGTCCTGGTGCGTCGCGAACACCAGCCTGTCGCCCTTCCGGCCGAGGCCCACCAGGTAGGGCCGCTCGATCGGCGCGATGACGGTCTGGACCTCACGCCAGCCGAGCCCGTTGCGGACCCGGAGCGCCCAGCGGCCGGACTGCGGGTCGTAGACTTCCTGGGCGATGGGCTCGCCGTCGGCGCCCACAAGCCAGTCCCGCGTGTGATCCGTTCCTTCCGCCACCAGGGCGCTGCGGCCGCTGTCGAGATCGATCTTGAACACCGACAGGCGGCCGCGGCCGCCGGCGAATTTCACCCCTGGACGAACACCGTCGGCTCCCCCGGTAGGTGCGCACCACCGGCATGTCGAAGATCGTGTTCATCCCGTAGTAGACGTCGCGCATCAACGGCCGGCCCTTCTGGGTCTCGATGTTGATGGCGGAGAGCATCAGCCATTCCCGCCGGCCGCCGACGATGCCCACCGGCATGGCGGTCGCGGAGTGCACGATGAGGATGTGCCGGTCCCCGGCCCACTGGACGGCGCGCACCTTCACCGCGCCCGCGGCCGCCCGCAGCAGGAACTTGCCTGTGGCGATCTCCTTGACGACGACCATGCGCTGGACGCCATCGGACACGACCACTGCATAGGCATGGCCGCTCGGCGACAGCGAGACGTCCTCGATCGTCGGCAGCTTGCCGTAGGCTTCCAGCGGCGCGGCGACCGCGGGCGCGGCCACGAGCGCCGCAAGCGCCGCGAGAAGGCTCAGAAGGCGGACCATGCGTTTCCTCCCCAGGACGCGCTCAGTTCGGCGGGTTGTGCTTCTCGAGGAAGGTCACGACGGCGTTGAGCATGGCGAGCCGGGTCTCGCCGCGAGTCAGCCAGTGGTCCTCGCCGGCCTGCACCACGAGCTCGTGCGGCTTGCCGGCCTTCGCCAGGGCCTCGGCCATGGTGCGGCTCTGGTCCAGCGGGACGACGGTGTCGTCGCGGCCGTGCACCAGCAGGATCGGGGCGTCGGCCTTGTCGGCATGCAGGGCCGGCGAGTAGGCCGCCAGCACCGGATCGCCCAGGTCCTCGGCGCCCATGAAGCGGGTCCAGTAGCGGAACGTCGCGGAGCCGCCCCGCTCACGCGAGAACGAGATCTGCTTCTTGAGGTCCGAGACCCCGGCCACCGAGGCCGCGCAACGGTAGACGCCACGATCGAAGATCGGCCCGGCCAGCGCCGCATAGCCGCCGTAGCTCGCGCCGACGATGCACACCCGCTTCGGGTCGATGACGCCCTGGCCGGCGAGGTGGCGGACGCCGTCGGAGAGGTCGGTCTGCATCTTCCGGCCCCACTGGCCGTAGCCCGCCTCCAGCAGGTCGCCGCCCAGGCCGTCGGACCCGCGGAAATTGACCTGCAGCACCGCATAGCCGCGCGAGGCCAGGGCCTGGGACCACCAGTCGAAGCCCGGTTCGTCACGGCTCGCCGGGCCGCCGTGCGGCATCACGACGAGCGGGAGCCCCTTCGCCGCGCGGCCGACCGGCGTGGTCAGGTAGCCGGTGAGTTCCAGGCCGTCGGCCGCCTTGAAGCGGATCGGCTTCTTCGGCGCGATGTCCTCGGGGTTGAGGTCGTTGTAGACCGCGCCCAGCCAGGTGGCCTTCTTGGTGGCGATGTCCACGAGCGCATAGGCCGGGCCCTCGGCGGGGGGAGTCGGCGATCACCACGATCTTCTTCCGGTCCGCCGACCAGGAGGCGAGCGAGACCAGCGAATCCGGGAACGCCGCCTGCACCGAGCGCCAGGCCCGGGCGTCGGCCTCGTCGAAGAAGTCGTAGACCAGCTTGTCCCCGACCAGGGCCGCGCGGCCGATCAGCCGGCCGTCGACCGGATCGCGCACCGAGCCCTGGCTGTCGATGCGCGGGATCGGCTCGCCGATGGCGCCGGTCGCCAGGTCCACCTCGCGCCAGACCGAGCGGCCGTCGTCGTCGTACTCGGCGAAGAGCACGGTCTGCGGCGTCCGGCCGAGACCGGAGAGGTAGGGCCGCTCCAGCGGCGCCACGGCCGTGCGCACCTCGCGCCAGCCGCCGCCGTTGCGGATCTTCAGCGCCCACCGGCCGCTGCGGCTGTCATAGACCTCGTGGGCCACCGCCTTGCCGTCCGGGCCGACGACCCAGTCGCGGACGTCCTCGCCCACCTCGTCGACGAGCACGCTCTTGCCGGTGTCGAGGTCGTAGCGGAACAGCGTCAGGCGGCTCTGGCCGCTGAAGAAACGGACGCCCTGGACGAACACCGTGGGCTCGCCGCGGAAGGTGCGCACCACCGGCGCGTCGAACAGGGTGTCCAGCGTCTGCTCGACGCCGCGCAGCACGCGCTGCGGCTTCTGCGACGTGAGGTCGTAGCTGTAGGCGACCATCCACTCGCGCCGGCCGCCGGCGATGCCCAGCGGCGCGGCGGTGGCGGTGGCGACGACGAGGATGTGCTTGTCGCCGGCCCACTCGACGCCGCGGACCTTCACGTCGCCGGCGCCGACCTTCATCAGGATCTTGCCGCTCGCCAGGTCCTGGACGGAGACGACGCGGTTCTTGCCGTCGGAAACGACGGCCGCGATCGCGTGGCCGCTGGGCGAGATCTCGATGTCCTCGATGGTGGGCAGCTTGCCGTAGGCCTCGAGCGGCGCCGCGGCCGCAGACGTCACGACGAAGGCGGCGAACGCCGCAGCCATACTCACGATACGGATCACGCTGCTCCCCCGGATGCACAACCGGAGAGTGACCGAAGAAATGCCCGGCGCGCAAGACGCCGCGCAGCGCCCTAGTTGACCTCGGTCTTCTTGGGCGGCTCGGGCGGCAGGGGGGCGACGGGAACGCCGTCCTCCACGAGGCCCTGCACCTCCTTCGGGGTCGCCTGGCCGTAGATGCCGCGCTGTTCCGACCTGCCCTCGTGGATGGCGCGGGCCTCCCGGGCGAAGGCGTCGCCCACGTCGTCGAAGTTCTCCTCCACGTGCCGGCGGATCTGGCCCATGGCCTCCATCATCATCGCCTGCATCTGCGGCGCGGCCTCACGGGCGGGCGCCGTCTTCTTGGTGCCGGCGACCGCCGGGGCCATGATCTGCTTGCGGACATGCTTCGTGCCGCACATCGGGCATTCCAGCAGGCCCGCAGCCTGCTGGTCGTCGTAGTCGGCGGACGAGCCGAACCAGCCCTCGAAGGCGTGCTCGTGCTCACAGGTAAGCGCGTACTTGATCATGCCTGGGATTTGGGGAGCGATGCGGGGCCGGAAAACTCGCGGGCGTTCTTCAGCGCGGGGATGGCGGCGCGGGCCTTGGCCGGCGCCTCCAGGTCGAGGTCGGCCAGAAGCACGCCGGGCTCGTCATGGTCAAGCACGCCCAGCACCTCGCCCCACGGTCCGACGGCGATCGTCCGGCCCCAGGTGCCGCGGCCGTCCTCGTGGAATCCGCCCTGGGCCGGGGCCAGGACGAAGCTGCCGGTCTCGATGGCGCGCGACCTGAGCAGCACCTCCCAGTGGGCCTCGCCGGTCGGCCGGGTGAAGGCGGACGGCACGGTCATCACTTCGGCGCCGGCCAGCGCCAGGGGCCCGGTAGAGCGCCGGGAAGCGCATGTCGTAGCAGACGGTGAGGCCGAGCTTCAGATCGCCCGCCTCGACCGCCACCGCCCGGTCGCCGGGCTCGTAGGCGGCGCTCTCCCGCGGGCTCTCGCCTGTGGGCAGGTCGACGTCGAACATGTGCAGCTTGTCGTAGGTGGCGGCGACGGCGCCGTCGGGGGCGATCAGAAGCGAGCGGTTGGCCGCCTTGCCGTCCTCGCGGCGGATCAGGGCCGAGCCGACCAGCAGCCAGATCGAGAGCTCGCGGGCCGTCTCGCGCAGGCCCTGGACGACCGGATCCTCGCCCAGCGTCCGCAGCTGCGGCAGCAGGACCGCGCGGTCCCGCTGCAGGATGTTGGTTCCCTCGGGCGTGGCCACGAAGCCCGCGCCCCCGGCCGCCGCCTCGCGGATCAGCGGCAGGACATGGGCCAGCGCGGCGGCGTGCGTCGCGGGCGTGCGGGTCTGGATCAGGCCGACCTTCATGGTCCTATCATAGGCCAAGCACGGCTTGCGCCGAGCGGAAGCTTGCGTCCTGATGGCCTCTCCACTTGGGAGGAAACAAGATGCGTTTGATGATCCTCGTGGCCGCCTCCGCGGCCGCGCTGTCCCTCGCCGCCTGCTCGCAAAAGACTGAAGACCACGCCGAAGCCGCCGCCGACGAGGCCGGCGCAGCGGCCAGCTCGGCGGCCCAGGACACGGCGGCCAACGCCGACGCGGCCGCCGCCAACACCGCCGCCGCGGTGGATTCCGCCGTCGACAACACCGCCGCGGCCGCCAACACGGCGGCGGCGAACACGGCCGACGCTGCGGCTACCGCCGGCCGCAAGGCCGACGCGGCCGCCGACGCAGCGGCCACGACGCCCTAAGCGAACGGACTAGTGGCCTGGGCCCCGGCGTCCGCTTCGCGGCGTCGGGCGCTCAGGCCGCCTGTTGCAGCAGGGGGTCGAGCTTGCCCTCGCGCTCGAGCGCCATCATGTCGTCGCAGCCGCCGATGTGCTGCTCGCCCACGAAGATCTGCGGGAAGGTGGCGCGGCCGGAGCGCTGCATCATCTCCTGGCGCTTCTCGGGATCGAAGGCGGCTTCGATCTCGTCGAACTCGACGCCCTTCTTCTCCAGCAGCGAGACCGCGCGGATGCAGTAGGGGCAATAGGGTTTCGTGTAGATGGTGACTTGGGCCATGGCGCTCTAACAAAAGCCGGTCTTGGACGGTTTCATATAGTGAGTCCCCGGCGTTCCTTAACCCGGGCGACGACGGCAAGATCGACGCGGGCCGCGCCGGCGGCCTTCAGCGCCCGCGCACAGCCCTCCGCCGTGGCGCCGGTGGTCAGAACATCGTCAATCAGCAGGATGCGCTTGCCCTCCACCTGGGCCGCCCGCGACGGCGGCACGTGGAAGGCGCCGGCCACGTTGCGCTTGCGGCCCGAGCCCGACTTGCCGCCCTGGCTCTCCGTCGCCCGCTTCCGGACGAGCGCGTCCGGCAGGTAGGTAGGGCACGCCGCTCAGCGCCGACAGCGGCCGGGCGATCTCGGCGGCCTGGTTGTAGCGGCGCCGCAGCAGGCGGAAGGGGTGTAGCGGCACCGGCGCGATGGCGTCAGCGTCCTCGATCAGCGGACGCGCCGCGCGGGAGAGCCAGCGGGCGAACAGCGGTGCGAGGTCCAGCCGGTCGGCGTGCTTGAGCTTCAGGATCGGCTCGCGCGACAGCTCGTCGTAGAGGCAGGCGGCGCGGGCCGCGTCGAACGCCCTGGGCTTCGCCAGGCAGGCGGGACAGCGGTCGCCCGGATCGAACGCGAAGGGGGACCCCGCAGCCGTCGCACACCGGCCCGTCGAGGAAGTGGATGCGGCTCCAGGTCTCCGCCGAAAGCCCGCCGGCCATCGGCGCCTCGCCGCCGTCCAGCGACTGCGGCGGGAAGACCAGGTCGAGGGCGCCGCGCCACAGCGCCTTTGCGCGCGGACCCGGTTTCAATCCGCCGGCGAAGAGACCATGTTCCGCCCGCATGCCCTCCGCCACGACCGACCTGCCCCGCCTCTTCGACCGCGCCCTGCATCGCAAGCGCCTGGACCGCGCGGCCCGCGACTATGCGGACGCCGACTTCCTCCAGCGCCGCGCGGCCCTGGACGTGGCCGAGCGCCTGGAGGCGATCATGCGGGACTTCCCGCTGGCCGTCGACCTCTCGGCGCGCGGCGGCGCGTTCCGCGAGGCCCTGGCCGAGAGCCCGGCGGCGCAGCGGGTCGGAACCCTGATCGAGGCCGACCTGTCGCCCCGGATGCTGGCCGGCCGCGACGGCCCCGCGTGGCGCTGGACGAGGAACGCCTGCCTTTCGCCCCGCAGAGCCTGGACCTCGTGGTCTCGACGCTCGGCCTGCACTGGACCAACGACGTGGTGGGCGCCCTGATCCAGGTGCGCCGGGCGCTTAGGCCCGACGGCCTGTTCATCGGCGCCTTCCTGGGCGGGCAGACGCTGACCGAGCTCCGGCAGTCGCTGGTCGCCGCCGAGGCGGAAATCCTGGGCGGCGCCGGAAGCCGCGTCTCGCCGTTCGCGGACAGCTCCGACGCCGCCGGCCTGCTGCAGCGCGCCGGGTTCGCGCTGCCGGTGGCCGACGTGGACCGGGTGAACGTGACCTACGACCATCCGATCAAGCTGCTCTACGACCTGCGCCGGATGGGCGAGACCAGCGTGCTCGCCGAGCGGCACCCGAAGAAGCTGACGCGGGCGATCCTGGAGCGGACCTTCGAGCTCTACGCCGAGCGCTTCGCCGGCCCCGACGGCCGCGTGCCGGCCACCTTCGAGATCATCACCCTCACCGGCTGGGCGCCGCACGAGAGCCAGCAGCAGCCGCTGAAGCCCGGCTCGGCCAGGATGCGCCTGGCCGACGCGCTCGGGACCACCGAGCACCGGGTGCCCGGGACGCGGTAGTTTTCCTTCCCCATTCATGGGGAAGGGGGACCGTCGGCCGAAGCCGGAGGCTGAAGAGCCGATGGTGGAAGGGGCGGGTTCCGCGCTGTGCCGTCGTTCGCCCCCTCCACCACCCGCTCTGCGGCGGGTGGTCCCCTCCCCCGTGAACGGGGGAGGAAGATCTGCCGCGACAACGGGCCACGGCGGCGCTTCCGCCAGGCTCTGCCTAAGGTTGCGCTTCGGGGGGCTCCCAAGTCGGGGGTCAGTTAGGTGCTATCAAACATTCGAGGCTGGGGCCTTGCCCTGGCCGCCGCGGCCGCGCCGGCCGTGATCCTGGCCGGCTGCGCCAGCGTCGGCGCGCGCGTCTCCGCGCCGTCCACGCCCGAGCGGGCGCCCACCGGCGCGCGCGGGCCGACCGCGCCATCGAGACCCAGGCCAGCGCCTTCGAGAGCTTCATGCGCAAGGCGGGCGGCATCGACGCCGGCTTCGGGTCCGGGCGCGGTGGCGAGCGCGCTGCAGGTCGGCGCGGGGCATGAGCCCAGGGAGCTGCAGTCCGGAATGGTCGCCTATGCGGCTATCGCCGCCCTGCAGGAGCCGCGGTTCGTGGACGGGGTGCGCAAGGCCGGCAAGGGCGACCTCGCCCGCCGGATCGCCGCCAATCCGGGCGCCGTCATGGCCATTCCCGGCGCCGAGGCCGCGGCGGCCCGGGCGTCCGGCGCCCTGGCCCGGCAGGGGGAGGCCCTGGCCGCCGACGGCCGCCGGGTGAAGCAGGCGTCCTACAGCCTCCAGAAACAGGGCTGGTCGAAGCAGAAGGTACCGAACGCGCCCGGCCGCCTGGCGCGGGTGAAATCGATCTCGGCGGCGGGCTACAGCCCCGCGGCGGGCGACCAGGCGCACCTCTACCGCGCCGTCTCGGAAGGCGGGCGCAAGGGCGGCGCCGCCTCAGCCGTGGTCCAGCGCGGCGTGGCGCTGGCGGCGCTCTCGGTGCTGGGCGAGACCGCGCGCGGCAAGGCGCTGATGAGCGAGCCGAAGAGCGGCTTCTGCCTGAAGGTCGCCAAGCTCAACCTCTACCAGTGCCTGGCCAGCGCCGGCCCGCACTACGAGGACATCTACTGCCTCGCCACCCACGCCATGCTGGAGCCGGCGAGCTGCGTGACGGACGCGGTCAAGCCGGCGAAGAGCGGGGTCGTGAAGGCGAGCTACAGCCGGTGATGTCGACCTGTCCGCACACAAACGCCGCTCATCCCGGCGAAAGCCGGGATCCAAGCTGACTACCAGCCGGCAAAGCCGAGCAGATTGTTCAACTCGAGGCCGAGGTCCCGCCATGTGGGGTTCTCGGCTTCGATCAGTGCGATCTTCCACGTCCGCCGCCATTCCTTTATCTGGCGCTCGCGGCGGAAGGCGTTCTCGCGCTCTTCGAATGTCTCGAACCAGACGAGCTTGTCGACGCCGTATCGGGCGGTGAACCCCCGGCGCAGCTTCTCCTGATGCTCATGGACACGGCGCGCGAGATCATCGGTGTGACCTGTGTAGAGCGTGCCGTATGGCTTGCTGGCCATGATGTAGACGAAGAAGCTCATGGGCGTCGGCAGGCCCCGCTTGGATCCCGGCTTTCGCCGGGATGAGCGGAGAATAAAACAGGAACACGCCCCCCATCAAGGGAGGGAGGTTCACTCACCCAGCAGGTGCAGGACCACCTCGCGGCGGTGGGGGGCGGGCGCGGTGCTCGAAGAGGTAGAGGCCCTGCCAGGTCCCGAGCGCCAGGCGGCCGCCCACCAGGGGGACGGAGAGCTGCACCTGCGTCAGGGCGGTCCGCAGGTGGGCCGGCATGTCGTCCGGGCCCTCGTCCTGGTGGCGGTAGGCCGGACTCTCCGGGGCGATCTGGGCGAAATAGTCCTCCAGGTCCCGGCGGACGTCGGGGTCGGCGTTCTCCTGGATCAGCAGGCTGGCCGAGGTGTGCCGGCAGAAGAGGGTCATGAGGCCCGTGGCCATCCCCTGCCCCGCCGCCCAGGCCGCGGCCTCGCGGGTGAACTCGTGCAGGCCCTGGCCGCGCGTGCGGATCTCCAGCGTGTGGGCCGCCTGGCGCATCAGATCAGGTCCCTGAGCCAGGCGACCAGCGGGGCGTCGGCCGGCGGCATGGGATAGTCCCCGAGCTTCACCGGCTTCACCCAGGCCATGGCCTTGTGCTCCAGGTTCTCCACCCGGCCCCTCCCAGCGGCGGACGAGGTAGAGCGGCATCAGCAGATGGAAGCTCTCGTACTCGTGGCTCGCGAAGACGAAGGGGGCCAGGCAGGCGTGGCTGACCGTGATCCCCAGCTCCTCCTTCAGCTCGCGGATCAGGCAGGCCTCGGGCGTCTCGCCGGCCTCGACCTTGCCGCCCGGGAATTCCCACAGGCCGGCGAGCTGCTTGCCCTCCGGCCGCTGACAGATCAGCACCCGGCCGTCGGTGTCGATCAGGGCGGCGGCGGCCACGAGGACGGTGGGTTTTCCAGGCATGTTCGCCGAATAGCCTCCTCTCCCCCAGAAGCGAGAGGTTGGGAAGCGAGAGGGGAGAGGACTGAGGAGAGGGCTTGCCGCCGCCTTTCCCCTCTCCCGGCCTCTCCCTCTCCGCTGCGCGGGGGGAGAGGAGAAATTGCAGCGGCTGCGGAACAATCGTCGAACGTGGGTTGACTTGTTGCGCTGCAGCAGCCATCTGCCTCTCGCGCCTCTGAAACGGCGCATGTCCGCGCTCCAGCCGCGTGGGGCCTCCTAACCGAGGCTCAGCCTGTCGAGTGCAACGGACTCATATGATCGCCCATCACGCGGGGCGCTTCCCCAAAGACCCGCGTCCCGCGCCCTCGGTGTCACCGACTGGGCGCGTTCGGCGCATACGTGAAAGACTGCGTTTGACCCAGTTTACCGATCTTGGCCTGGCCAAGCCGCTCCTCAAGGCGCTGGCCGACCAGGGCTACACCACGCCGACGCCGATCCAGGCGCAGGCGATCCCCGGCGTGATGGCCGGCCGCGACCTGCTGGGCATCGCCCAGACGGGCACCGGCAAGACCGCCGCCTTCGCCCTTCCCATCATCCACCGCCTGGCCGAGGACCGTAAGCCGGCGCCGCGCAAGAGCGCCCGCGTCCTGGTGCTGTCGCCGACCCGCGAGCTCGCCACCCAGATCGGCGAGAGCTTCAAGGCGTACGGCCGCCACATGGGCATCACGGTCGCCGTGGTGTTCGGCGGCGTGAAGTACGGCGCCCAGATGAAGGCGCTGGAGCCCGGCGTCGACGTGCTGGTCGCCACCCCCGGCCGCCTGCTCGACCACATGCAGGAGAAGACCATCAACCTGCAGGGCGTCGAGACCTTCGTCCTCGATGAAGCCGACCAGATGCTGGACATGGGCTTCATCGTGCCGATCCGCCGGATCGTGAAGTTCCTGCCGAAGCACCGCCAGAACCTCTTCTTCTCGGCCACCATGCCGAGCGAGATCGAGAAGCTGACCACCGAGATCCCTGAACCCGAACCCGGTGAAGGTGTCGGTGACGCCGGCGGCCACCACCGTCGAGCGGATCAACCAGAAGGTCCTGTTCGTCGAGCAGACGCGCAAGCGCGCCCTGCTGGCCGAGCTGTTCGACGACGCCAGCTTCAAGCGCGTCATCGTCTTCACCCGCACCAAGCGCGGCGCTGACCGCGTGGCCAAGTCGCTGGAGCAGGTGGGCGTCGACGCCGCGGCCATCCACGGCGACAAGAGCCAGGGCCAGCGCGAGCGCGCGCTCGCCGAATTCAAGGCCGGCCGCGTCCGCGCCCTCGTGGCCACCGACATCGCCGCCCGCGGCATCGACATCGACGCGGTGAGCCACGTGGTGCAGTTCGAGCTGCCGAACGTGCCGGAGGCCTACGTCCACCGGATCGGCCGGACGGCCCGGGCCGGCGCCGACGGCTCGGCGGTGGCGTTCTGCGCCGACGACGAGCGTCCGCTGCTGAAGGACATCGAGAAGGTGACGCGCCAGCGGATCCCGTCCTTCGACCGCCGCAACGACAAGCAGCTCGGCGCCGCCACCGCGGTGATGCCGGAGGTCGGCAAGCCGGACCGCGAGGACACCCGCGGCCAGCGCGGCCCGCAGCCGCATCGCGGCCAGCGCCAGCAGAAGCCGAACCGCAACCATTCGACGGCCAAGCCCGGCCACCGCCACGAGGGGGCTCCGGCCCGCTCCAACAGCGGCGGCGGCGAACGTCCGGCCCAGGCCAAGCCGGCCGGCGGCCAGGGCTTCAAGGGCCCGCGCCGCGGCCGCAGCGGCGGTGGCGGCGGCGGCCGTCGCGAAGGCGTCTGGTCGAACCACTAGGCTCCGCTCATCCCGGCGAAAGCCGGGACCCAGCGGCGCATCCGCCATCCCGGCGTCGGGGCCCATCCTGCCAGTCAGCATGGGTCCCGGCTTTCGCCGGGATGAGCGGATTTTTATGGGCGGCGCGTCACGCCCTCGACCCAGGCCAGGTAGTCGGGGTCGATGTCGGTGACCGGGAGGGCGATCACCTCCGGGGCCTCGTAGCTGTGCAGCGCCCGGATGCGCGCCCGCACCGGCTCCCAGAGGTCGGCGCGGGTCTTGATCGAGAGAAGCTGCTCGGCCTCGCGCTGGACCTCGCCCTTCCAGACGTACCGGCTGCGGATGGCCGCGATCTGCACGCAGGCCGCCAGCCCCTCGGCCAGCAGCTCCTCGGCGATCGTCTCGGCGTCGGCCTCGGTGGCCGTGGTGGTCTGGATCATCAGGGCCTGCATCATGGCGCTCCTCATCCCTCCCCTTCAGGGAGGGGGGCAGGTCGCGGAACGCGACCGGGGTGGGAAACCGCGTTCAGGCGCCCGCTTCAGGGCTGGAACCACACATCCCCACCCGGCGGGGCTTCGCCCCGTCCACCCTCCCCTGAAGAGAAGGGATGACTACGACCGGTAATCCCCGTTGATCTCGACGTAGCGCTTGGTGAGGTCGCAGGTCCAGACCGACGCCGTGGCGCGGCCCATGCCCACGTCGACCGTGACCTCCAGGTCCTGGCGCTTCATGTAGGCGCTCATCTTGCCCTCGTCGTAGGCGGGCGAGATCAGGCCGTCCTGGGCCGCCCAGTAGGGCCCGAACTTCACCGACAGGCTGTCGCGGTCGATGGGCTCCTCGGCCTTGCCGACCGCCATGACGATCCGGCCCCAGTTGGCGTCCTCGCCGGCGAAGGCGGTCTTCACCAGCGGGCTGTCGCAGATGGTGCGGGCGATCTTGCGGGCCGACGCCGCGGTCTCCGCGCCGGTCACCGTCACCTTGATGAACTTGGTGGCTCCCTCCCCGTCGCGGACGAGCTGGTGCGCCAGGTCCATCAGCACGCCTTCGAGCTTGTCGCGGAAGTCGGCGAGCCTGCGGTCGCCGGCCCGGCTGATCTTCGGGGCGCCGGACGCGCCGGTGGCGAACAGCAGCAGGGTGTCGTTGGTGGAGGTATCGCCATCCACCGTGATCGCGTTGAAGGTGGAGCGCGTGTAGAGGTTCACCAGGGCCTGCAGCGCCGCCGGCGTGATCGCCGCATCGGTGACCACGAAGGCCAGCATGGTCGCCATGTCGGGCGCGATCATGCCCGAGCCCTTGCAGATGCCGCCGATGCGCACCTTCGTCCCGTCGATCACGGCCTCGGCGTAGGCGCCCTTCGGGAAGGTGTCGGTGGTCATGATGGCGCGCGCCGCCCCGGCCCAGCCGTCGGGGGTCAGCCGGTGCTCCACCTCCGGCAGGCGGTGGGTGATCTTGCCGTCGTCCAGCAGCACCCCGATCACGCCGGTGGAGGCGGTCATCACGTCCCGCTGGCGGCAGTCGAAGCGCTTGCCGACCGCCGACGCCACCCGGCGCACCGCGTCGGCGCCCGGCCGGCCGGTGAAGGCGTTGGCGCAGCCGGCGTTGACGACGAGGGCGCGGACGCCCTCGCCCTTCGTCGCCTCCAGGTGCCGCCGGCACCAGTCCACCGGGGCCGAGCCCACGGTGCTGCGGGTGAAGACGCCCGCGCAGCTCGCCCCTTCCGGGAAGTGGAACAGCAGCAGGTCCTCGCGGTCGTACTTGTAGAAGCCGGCCCGGCCGGTCGCCATCTCGACGCCGCCGATCGGCGGCATCTTCGGGAACGGCACGGCGAGCGGCGAGACCGGCATGGCCTTGCCCGGCGCGGACGGCGCAGGAGCCGGCGGCGGCGGGGCGGCGAACTGGGCGGCCTGCTTGTCGGCGCGCTTGAGGGCCGCGCGCTTCAGCGCGCTGGTCAGCGGATCGAAGGCGCGTTCCAGGGTCTGGCTCACCACCTCGGCGGGCTTGGCGGCGGCCTTCCGGGTGCGCGAGGCGGCGGTCTTGGCAGGCTTCTTGGTCATGACGTGGCCCCCTTGGGCCTGGGGCGGGACGGGCGCCGGGGCGGCCTTCGGCGCATCGGCCGGCGGCGCGGGCGGCGGCCCGTCGGACTTCACGAGCATCTCCACCTTCGCCTTGCCGCGCAGCTTCTCCAGCAGGTCGCGGATCTGATCATAGGTGAGGAAGCGGACGATCTGCGGCCGGGCGGCCTCGAGCGTGATCGGCTGCTCCAGGCGGCGGTCCTCGACCTTCAGCAGCGCATGCCCGCCCTCGGTGAGGAAGGGCCCGACGATCTGGCCGGGCTTCGCATCCTTCAGCGCCGCGTCGTAGGCCGGCGGCATGACGTCGGTGGTGAAGTAGCCGAGGTCGCCGCCGTTGAAGCGGCTCGCCGCGTCGGTGGAACGCTCCATGGCCAGGGCCTCGAAGGAGGCGCCGGTCGCCAACAGCTTGCGGATCTGCTCGGCGTCGGCCTGGGTCGGCACGAGGATCTGGCGGGCGCGGATCTCCTCCGAGCGCTTCGCGAGCTTGAGCTGCTCCTGATAGAGGCCGCGGATCGCGTTCTCGTTGACCGCGTCGGTGACGACGGTCTCCACCAGCATGTCGCCCAGGATGCGGTCGCGGGCGGCGGCCAGCCGACGCTGGGCGACAGGGTCCTTGTCGAGCTTGCGCTTGAGGGCTTCGGAGGCCAGCAGCTTCTGGTCGACCACCTCCTCCAGCACCTGCTGGAAGAGCGGCGAGGAGACGTCCAGCGGCTCGCCCTCGCCGATCTTGCCCTGGGCGATCGCCTCGCGCTTCACGTCCGAGGACCAGACCGTCTTGCCGTCGACGCGGGCGACCGCCTGGTCGCCGCGCTCCGGCGCCTGTTCCCCGGCCCCCTCCCGGCCGCAGGCGGCCAGCGTCAGGGCGAGGGCCGCGAGCGCGGCCATCAGGGTCGGAGCGAAGGGTCTGGCTGCCGCCATGCGGAGATCGTCCCTCGAAAGTGGGGCGCACCCCCAGGAGCGCATTGGGGGCGCGGCCCGTCCCTAGCCAACTAACCCGCGGAGTGCAAAGGTTGCGCCCGACTTGGGCGGGGCGCCCTCGATGGCGTCCCCCGCCACTATCGATATTTCGGGAGGATCATTGAAAATGCGCGAAGCGGTTGTGGTTTCCTATGCCCGCACCGGTCTGGCGAAGTCGGCCCGGGGCGGCTTCAACATGACGCCGACGGTCTCGATGGCCGCCCATGCGGTCAAGCACGCGGTCGAGAAGGCCGGCATCGACAAGGCCTCGGTCGAGGACGTGTTCATGGGCAATGTCGCCCATGGCGGCGGCAACGTCGGCCGCCAGGCCGCCCTGCTGGCCGGCCTGCCGATCACCACCTCGGGCGTGACCGTGAACCGCTTCTGCTCGTCGGGCCTGCAGACCATCGCCATGGCCGCCAACTATGTCCGCGAGGACGGCGCCGACGTGGTGGTGGCCGGCGGCGTGGAGTCGATCTCCATGCCGAACCCCGGCACGGGCCCGCGCGAGAACTTCGACCCGCGCCTCACCGAGATGTATCCGGCGATCTTCATGCCGATGATCGACACCGCCGACATCGTGGCCGAGCGCTACAAGGTCAGCCGCGAGAGCCAGGACGAGTACTCGCTGGAGAGCCAGCGCCGCATGGCGGCCGCCCAGCAGGCGAACCGGTTCGCGGACGAGATCGTCCCGATGAAGACCAAGATGAAGGTCGTGAACAAGGAGACGAAGGAGGAATCCATCGTCGACTACGTGGTGAACCGGGACGAGTGCAACCGCCCCGACACCACCCTCGAGGGCCTCGCCAAGCTCGAGCCGGTCCGCGGCCCCGGCAAGTACATCACCGCCGGCAACGCCTCTCAGCTCTCCGACGGCGCCGCCGCCGTGGTGATCATGGAGCGCAAGGCCGCCGAGAAGGCGGGTCTCGCCCCGCTCGGCGTCTTCAAGGGCTGGGCGGTGGCCGGCTGCGAGCCCGACGAGATGGGCATCGGCCCGGTGTTCGCCATCCCGCGCCTGTTGGAGCGTCACGGGCTGAAGGTCGACGACATCGACCTGTGGGAGCTGAACGAGGCGTTCGCCTCGCAGTGCCTCTATTCCCGCGACAAGCTCGGCATCGACCCGGAGAAGTACAACGTCAACGGCGGCTCCATCGCCATCGGCCACCCCTTCGGCATGACGGGCGCCCGGCTCGCCGGCCACGTCCTGCAGGAAGGCAAGCGCCGCGGCGCGAAGAACGTCGTGGTCTCCATGTGCATCGGCGGCGGCATGGGGGCTGCGGGGCTGTTCGAGGTCTACTGAGCCTTTTCCCTCCCCTTCATGGGGAGGCGACAGCGCCGCCGGGTGGGGAAGTGGGGGGCCGGGCCCGAACGTCGGAGCTTGAACGCCACTTCCCCACCCTGGCCGCTCCGCGGCCTGTCCCTCCCCATGAAGGGGAGGGATTTTTCGTGTCTCGCGGCCAACACAGCGACGCCACGTCCGGACGGCGTTACGTTGACACTGGCAGGGGCGCTGCTTAAGTCTCGCGCGCCCCGAAAGAGCTATTTTCCCGGGCAGGCGACGCGCCTCGGGCCGCGCCTGGCCCAAAGCAAAGACCGGACACCTCCCCTTGACCATCTTCCAACGGTTCTTCGGCTCCTCCAACGACCGCAAGGTCAAGGCCATGCAGGCCAGGGTCGCGAAGATCAACGCCCTCGAGCCGAAGATCGAAGCGCTCACCGACGAGGAGCTGCGCGGCAAGACCCAGGCGTTCCGTGAGCGACTGGCCGGCGGCGCCAGCCTGGACGACCTGATCGAGGAAGCGTTCGCCGTCGTGCGCGAAGCCTCGCGCCGGACGATCGGCCTGCGCCACTTCGACGTGCAGATGGTCGGCGGGATGATCCTGCACCAGGGCGGCATCTCCGAGATGCGGACCGGCGAGGGCAAGACGCTCGTCGCCACCCCTGCCCGTCTACCTGAACGCGCTGGCCGGCAGGGGCGTGCACGTAATCACGGTCAACGACTACCTGGCCCAGCGCGACAGCGAGTGGATGGGCCAGATCTACCGCTTCCTCGGCCTGTCGGTCGGGGTGATCGTGCACGGCCTCAGCCAGGGCCAGCGCCAGGCGGCCTACAACAGCGACATCACCTACGGCACGAACAACGAGTTCGGCTTCGACTACCTGCGCGACAACCTGGTCTACGACGTCAACGAGATGGTCCAGCGCGGCCACAACTTCGCGATCGTCGACGAGGTGGACTCGATCCTGATCGACGAGGCGCGCACGCCGCTGATCATCTCGGGCCCGACCGAGGACCGCTCCGAGTTCTACAAGATCATCGACGCGCTGATTAAGCAGCTCGTCCAGGACCCGGCGACCTACGACTTCGACGAGAAGCAGCGCCAGGTCATCCTCACCGAGGAGGGCGCCGAGAAGATCGAGGAGATCCTCCAGGCCAACGGCCACCTCGCCGAGGACAGCACCGGTCTCTACGACGCCGCCAACGTCTCGGTGGTGCACCACGTGAACCAGGCGCTGCGCGCCAACGTCCTCTACACCCGCGACAAGGACTACATCGTCCGCGCCGGCGAGGTGATCCTGATCGACGAGTTCACCGGCCGCATGATGCACGGCCGGCGCCTGTCGGAGGGCCTGCACCAGGCCATCGAGGCCAAGGAAGGCGCGGTCATCCAGCCCGAGAACCAGACCCTGGCCTCGGTGACCATCCAGAACTACTTCCGCCTCTATTCGAAGCTGTCCGGCATGACCGGCACGGCCGCCACCGAGGCCCAGGAATTCCTGGACATCTACAAGATGGACGTCGCCGAGGTGCCGACCAACCGCGTCGTGGCGCGGATCGACGACGACGACGAGGTCTACCGGACCTCCAACGAGAAGAACCAGGCGATCCTCAAGCAGATCGCCCACTGCCACGCCCACGGCCAGCCGATCCTGGTGGGCACGGTCTCCATCGAGAAGTCGGAGCACCTCTCCGAGCTTCTGAAGACCTACGACTGGGAAGTCCCGGTGAAGAAGCTGAAGCGCGAGTACTGGAGCCTGGCGGCCCGGGCCCGTGTCGCCGACCCGGCGGCGGCCGCGGCGGCCAAGCAGGAGCTCCTGGCGCTCGGCGAGACGGCGTTCGAGACCACCGTCGCCAAGGGCAAGGGCATCCCGCACAACGTGCTGAACGCCCGCTACCACGAGCAGGAAGCCGGCATCGTCGCCGACGCCGGCGTGCCCGGCGCGGTGACCATCGCCACCAACATGGCCGGCCGCGGCACCGACATCCAGCTCGGCGGCAACGTCGACATGCGGGTCGCCAAGTGGCGCGACGAGCAGCGCGCGCTGGGCGTCGAGCCGACGCCGGAGGACGCCAAGGCGCACCGCGCCGAGGTCGAGGCCGACATCAAGGACCTGAAGGAAGAGGCGCTGGCCGCCGGCGGCCTCTATGTCCTCGGCACCGAGCGCCACGAGAGCCGGCGGATCGACAACCAGCTCCGCGGCCGGACCGGCCGCCAGGGCGACCCCGGCCGCTCGAAGTTCTTCCTGTCCTGCGAGGACGACCTGCTGCGCATCTTCGCCGGCGAGCGCCTGGACGCGATCATGCGGACCTTCGGCGTGCAGGAAGGCGAGGCGATCACCCACAAGTGGCTGAACAGCGCCATCGCCACCGCCCAGAAGCGCGTGGAGCAGCGGAACTACGAGATCCGCAAGAACCTGCTGAAGTACGACGACGTCGTGAACGACCAGCGCAAGGCCGTGTTCGAGCAGCGCCAGGAGTTCATGGAGGCGGCCGACCTCTCGGAGATCATCGCCGAGTTCCGCCGGGACACCATCTCCGACTTCGTCGACCGCCACCTGCCGCCCAAGGCCTATGCCGAGCAGTGGGACATCGACGGCCTCGACCAGCACCTGCAGCAGTACCTCGGCCTGACCCTGCCGGTCCGCGAATGGGCGGCCGAGGAAGGCATCGCCAACGAGGAGATCGAGGGAGCGCATCAACGACGCCGCCAAGGCCCGCGCCGCCGAGCGCGAGGCCCAGGTGGGCGACCACATGCGCAACGTCGAGAAGAGCTTCCTGCTGCAGATGATCGACCTGCAGTGGCGCGAGCACCTGATGCACCTCGACCACCTGCGCAACGTCATCGGCCTGCGCGGCTACGGCCAGCGCGACCCGCTGAACGAGTACAAGACCGAGGCCTTCTCCCTGTTCGAGAAGCTGCTCGTCGATCTGCGCCAGAACGTGACCCGCTGGCTGATGACGGTGGAGTTCACCTTCGAGGAGCCCGCGCCCCTGCCGGCCGGCGACTTCACCGAAATCCACCTCGATCCGCTGACCGGCGAGAACGCCGCCCAGATGGGCGCCCTGCCCGACGGCCTGCCGGCCGACCAGCGCGCGGCGCTTCCGGTCACGTCCCTGCCCCAGGGCTGGGAGGACACCGGCCGCAATGCGCCCTGTCCGTGCGGTTCGGGCCGGAAATTCAAGCACTGCCACGGGGCGCTGGTCTAAGCGCCGCACATCCGGTCCCGTTCATGCAACCCGCTGAGGCCACGCTCGTTAAGCGCTAAGCTTCAGCGGGGGGATCTCAGACATGACCAGCTATCGGGCCTATCAGCTGGACGGACGTCGGCGGATCATGAGCGCCACGTGGGTCGAGGCGGACAACGACGCCGAGGCCAAGGCGAAGGCCGCTGAGGACCTCTGCGAGGACGACATTCCCAGCGTCGAGATCTGGCAGGCCACGCGCCTCGTCGACGAGATCGAGTGCGAAGAAGGCGACGGCGCGGCCTGAGCGGCTAGGCCGCCGCGGCGGCCTCGGCCGCCACACGCCCGGGGGACCGGCAGGGCGTAGCCCGCCGCCCTGGCCCGCTTCTCGCCGGCGGCGATCTCCTTCATCAGGTCACGGACGTAGATCGAGAAGTCCACCTGGATCGTGTGCCGGGCGGCCTTGTAGTAGGGCCCGAGGTGCAGGGCCTCGTCCGCGGCGATCACCTTGCGCATCTCCGCCTCCGGCGGCGGCCGGTAGCGGCCTGTCAGGTAGGCGCCCACCAGCTTGGCCTGCTGCTCGGCGAAGTTGACCAGCGTCGGCAGCGGCTGGGCGAGCCCCATGAAGAACAGGTTCGGCACGTCCGGCTTCATCATCCGCTTGAACAGCGGGAAGCGGTTCTCGGCGTCGGGCTTCAGGTCCGGGTCGGTGAAGAACGGGAAGCTGATGTTGTAGCCGGTGGCGTAGACGATGGCGTCCACGTCCTCGACGGACCCGTCCTCGAAGCGCACCTGCCGGCCCATCAGCTCGGCGATGTTCGGCTTGAACTTCACGTCGCCGCAGCCCGCCCGGGTCAGGAACTCGCCGGACACAGACGGGTGGGCCTCCAGCGGCTCGTGGTCGGGCTTCGGCAGACCGTAGTCCTCCATCCGGCCGATCGCGCTCTTGATCTTCTTGCGGGCGATGGCGCGTCCGAGCTTGCGGGGCATCCAGGCCGGCATCACCGCCTTGTCGGCCACCTTGCCGTCCATGTACTTCGGCAGCACCCAGACGCCGCGCCGGGCGGCGACCCAGAGCGTCCTGGCGATCGGCCGCTGGGAGAGCTCGGAGGCGATGTCCATCGCCGAATTGCCCATGCCGACCACGACGATGTTCTTGCCGCGCATGTCCACCGGATCGAACGGCCCGCGGTAGTCGTGGGCGTGGAAATGCGGCCCGTCGAACTGGCCCGGATAGTCCGGGATGCGGGCGTCCCAGTGGTGGCCGTTGCAGACGAAGAGCACGTCGTAGCGCCGCGTCTCGCCGGTCGACAGCGTCACCGACCAGTGGCCGCCCGGCCGGCGTTCGGCGCGCTCCACCCGGGTGTTGAAGGTGATCCGCCGCCGCAGGTCGAAATGGTCCACGTAGTCGCGGAAATACTGCAGGAGCTGGGCGTGGTGCGGGAAGTCCGGCCAGTCGGCGGGGACCGGATAGTCCTCGAACGCCAGCCGCCACTTCGAGGTGTCGATATGCAGGCTCTCGTAGCAGGCCGACATGCCGTTGGGGTTCTTGAAGTACCAGTTGCCGCCGACGTCGTCCGACATCTCGAAGCAGTCGAACGGCACGCCGAGGTCCTGCAGGCGCTTGGCCGTGGTGAAGCCCGAGCAGCCCGCGCCGATGATGCAGGCCTTGGGCAAGGCGACCGTCATGCGTTCCTCCCGGAGTCCGTCTTCGCGGGACTCTCTCTTCCGGTCAGGCTGACGTCATTCCCTCACGTCAGCGCAAATCACCGCCAGACGATGGGGAAATTGGCCCGGGGCGGGGTGAACCAGCCCATCAGCTGCTTCAGGCCTTCCACGTCGCCCTCCACGCCGGGCGGCATGGGCATCCCCTGGGACATGGCCAGGAAGGCGGCCCGCGGCATCGACACCGCCGCGTCCGCCTTCCCGCCCTTGGGATCGGCCTCGTAGGTCAGCACCTGGTTGCGGACGGTGACGCGGAAGCGCTCCTTGCGCTCCGGGAAGGCCAGGTCGAGCGCGAAGGCGGCGTCGCCCACCTTGGCCGGGTCGAGCCAGACCGACATCAGGTCCAGCAGCATCGGCGTCGGCGTCGAACGGATCAGGTCGACGGCGGCCCCGCCGCCCCGGGCCGGCGTGATCCCGTTCCGCAGCTCAAGGGCGCCGGTCAGGTACATGTTGCGGCCGATGGCGCTCTCGGCCCCGGCGGCCTGCCGTTCGTAGACGCCGGCCAGGAAGTCGCGGGCCGCCTGATTCTTCGGGTCGGACATGACCACGCGATTGGCGAGCGCGCCGGCCCAGCGGTCGTCGCCCGCCGCGAACGCCTTGCGCGCCTCGGCCAGCACGCGCTCCGCGCCGCCCATCAGCGCCACGGTGCGCCCCGCCTCGTCCGCGGGCTCCAGCGGCGCGAGGTTCACCGGATTGGCGTCGTACCAGCCCATGTAGCGCTGATAGACGGCGCGCGAATTGAAGCTGAGGGTTCCGTAGTAGCCGCGGTTGTACCACTCGTCGGAGAGCGCCGCGGGCAGCTTCAGGCGGTTGGCGATCTCCGGTCCGGTCAGGCCATCGTTCATCATCCGCACCGACTGGTCGTGCAGGAACTTGTAGGCGTCGCGGTGCTTGGCCATGAAGCCGGCGATCTCGCTCCGGCCGAACCGCGGCCAGGCGTGGCTGGTCATCATCACGTCGGTGCGGTCGGCGTAGAGGCGGATGGATTCGGTGAGGTAGTCGGCCCACGCCTTGGCGTCGCGGACCAGGGCGCCGCGCGGCGTCAGCACGTTGTGCATCGTGGCGTTGGCGTTCTCCGCCAGGTCCAGCAGCTTTAGGTCGGGGAAGTAGAGGTTCATCTCCGCCGGCGCCTCGGTGGCCGGCGTGAGCTGGAACTGGATGCGGACGCCGTCGACGACCAGTTCCTGGCCGGTGCGGACGATGTCCACCGTGGGCGGAACGAGGGTCTGGGTCCCGGCGGCCACCGCCTGGCCGATCCCGGAGCTGACCTGGCCGGTCGGTCCCTTCGGCAGCAGCGATCCGAACTGGTAGAGCGCGCGTCGGCTCATGGCCGCCCCGGCGATGACGTTCTCGCTGACCGCATGCTCCAGGAAGCCGGCCGGCGCGATCACCTGCACCTTTCCCGCGTCCACGTCGGCCTGGGCGACCATGCCGCGCGAGCCGCCGAAGTGGTCCACGTGGCTATGGGTGTAGATCAGCGCCACGACCGGGCGGGCGCCCAGCTTCTCGTTGGCGAGGTCGAGCGCCGCCCGGGCGGTCTCGGTGGCGGTCAGCGGGTCGATGACGATCCAGCCGGTCTTGCCGGCGATGAAGGTGGCGTTGGCGATGTCGAAGCCGCGGACCTGCCAGACGCCGTCGGCCACCTTGTAGAGGCCGTGCTTGGACAGGAGTTGCGCCTGCCGCCACAGGCTGGGGTTCACGCTCGCCGGCGCGGGCCCCTTCAGGAAGTCGTAGGCGGTCAGGTCCCAGGCGACGCCGCCGTCGGCGCGCAGGATCTTCGGATCGGCCCGCGTCCCGACGAATCCGCGCTCGGCGAAGTCGAAATCCTGCCGGTCCTGGAAGTTGGGGGCGGCGTGGGCCGAGCTTGCCAACAGGCTCAGTCCGGCCGCCAGCGCCATCATCCGTCGCATCTCACCCTCCCCTTCCGCTCATCCCGGCGAAAGCCGGGACCCAAGCTGAATCCGCGGCTTGGCCACCAAGATCACAGGTTCCGCGAGGTCAGGAAGGGGTAGATGCAAACACAGGACTGGGCCGGGGCCCACTCAGCCTGGATCCCGGCTTTCGCCGGGATGAGCGGAGTTGGGGGTGGATCCCGGCTTTCGCCGGGGCCGGCCTAGAAGCTGACCCAGTTGCCGTGGAAGCCGAAGGGCACGCGGCGCGGGAGCTCGGCCACCGCGATCGGCCCCTTCTCCACGTCCTGGGCCTCGAAGACCACGAGGTCGGAGCGGTTCTCGGCGGCCCGCCAGATCACCGCCGTCAGCCAGCCGTCGCCCTCGGGCGCGTCGGCCGAGCGCGGGGTGAAGACCGGCTCCGACGTCAGGTCCCCGCCGTTCAATTGATAGACCTGCCGCCTGCCGGTGTGGAAATCCATGTGGGCGATGGCGCACTGCTTGATGGTGCCCGAGGACGTGGGGTCGGCGGCGTACCAGCCATGCCGGTGCCGCCGGGTCTCGACCCGGGGATCGACCCTGGGGAACTCGCCGTCCAGGTCGTCCAGCGGCGTCTCCTGGATCGCGTCGCTGTCGCCGGCCAGGTCGAAGGTCCAGCGCACCAGGCGCGCGGCCGACTTCTGGCCGGGCGAACCGTCGGCCTTCGGGAACAGCGGCGCGGTGTCGTAGCGCATGACGTCGGCATAGAGCTTGCCGTCCGCCTCCCAGGCGTTCAGCGGGTGGAAGACGTAGCAGGCCTCGGTGTTGAACCAGCGGATGTCGGCCACGTCGCCGTCGCGGCGCATGACGCCAACATGGCTGCCCTTCTCCGGCTCCCAGGCGAAGGCCGGCTTGCCGGACATGGCCCGCTCCAGACTGGCGGTCAGCGGCAGGACCGGGAACAGCACATGGTTCTCGGTGACCATGAAGTCGTGGACCATGGACGCGAACGGGGCCTGGAACTCCGAGCGCCGGACCACCGTCCCGTCGGCGGCGGTCACGCCATAGCTCATGCCCGCCGAGAGCGGCATCTGGCCCACGCCGTAGGCGAACCAGACCATCTCGCCGGTCGCCGGGTCGATCTTCGGGTGCGCCGTGACCCGGCCGCCGTAGGGCCGCACATAGCCGCGGCTCTCCAGGGTGTCGCGTTCCATCTCGAAGGGATGGTGGCCCTCCTCCAGCGCCAGCAGGCGGCCGGCGTGCCAGACGATGTTGGTGTTGGCGACGCCGCCCTCGTTGCCCAGGGCCAGGGGGTCGGTGGTCATCGGATTGCCGAAGGTCCCGAACAGCGAACGGCCGTGCTCGTGCTCCAGCTCCCACTTGGGCGTCCGAGCATAGCGGTTGCGGTAGCTGACCTTGCCGTCGGCCACATAGAAGCCGTGGACCATGCCGTCGCCGGCGAACCAGTGGTGGTTGGGGTCGCGGGGGTCGAACTGCGGATTGGGCCCGATGCGGAAGAGCGCGCCGCGGAGCTCGCGGGGCATGTCACCCTTCACCACCAGGTCGAAGTCGTCCTCGCTGCGGACCGGCGCGAAGTTGCCGGAGAGATACGGATTGATCCGAACGTCGCCATCCATCGCGCTTCTCCCAGATTTTGATTCAGAATTGGGCGCGTCCTGGTCGCAAGACCGGAGCCCACTTTTGCGGATCGCGCCCGGCATGAAACTTACGTTGTAAATTTATTTCGTAAGGGGTAGCCCTTGGCAAGTCCTTTGTTCGCGTCCCGAGGGATTCGATGCCTCGTGTCCTCTCCGAAGCCGATGTCGCCGACTTCCGCGAGCGTCTGTGCGACGCCGCCGAGCGGCTGTTCGTGGAGCGCGGACCCGACGCGGTGACCATGCGACAGCTCGCCGCCGAGCTCGGCGTCTCGCCGATGACGCCCTACCGCTACTTCAAGGACAAGGACGACATCCTGGCCGCGATCCGGACGAACGGCTTCGACCGGTTCGCCGAGGCCCTGGAGCGGGCCCGCGAGCGCGCCACCGGCGCCCGCGCCAAGGGGGCCGCTGTCGGCCAGGCCTACGTCGACTTCGCCTTCGAGCACCCCCACACCTACAAGCTGATGTTCGACCTCAATCAGCCGATCGAGGGCGACTACCCCGAGCTGGTCCGCGCCGCGCGGCGGGCGCGCGAGACCATGACCGCCTGGGTCGAGGACCAGAAGGCGGAAGGCGTCATGCAGGGCGACCCGGAGCAGATCGGCCTGATGTTCTGGTCGTCCGTCCACGGCCTCGTGGTCCTGGAGATGGCCGGCAAGCTGCCGCCGGGCACGGCCCAGAGGATGCACCACACCATCGCCCAGACGCTGGGCAAGGGCCTGCGCGCCCAGAGCTAGGCCAGGGCGCTTGACCGCCGCCGGGGCAGGCGCGCCAAGTCCTGCGCAAAACGGGAGGGTGCGATGGCGGAGCCGAAGCCATTCAAGGTCCATTGGGACGAGGCGCAGGTCCAGGCGGTGCTCGACCGCGTGCGCGACTATCCCTGGCCGCCGATCCCGGATGTCCCGGACGGCTGGGCCTACGGCTGCGACGGCGCCTGGCTGAAGGGGCTCTGCGAGCACTGGACGACCGCCTACGACTGGCGGGCGGCGGTCGACGACCTCAACCGCTTCCCTCAGTTCACCGCCCGGGTCGAGGATTTCGACCTCCACTTCCTGCATGTCGTGGGTGAGGCGGAAGGACGGCGGCCCCTCATCGTCACCCATGGCTGGCCGGGGTCCCACTACGAGTTCTGGCAGGCGATCGAGCCGCTGGCCTTCCCCTCCCGCTTCGGCGGCCGGGCGGAGGACGCCTTCGATCTCGTGATCCCCTCCCTGCCCGGCTTCGGCTTCTCCTCGAAGCCCCGGCGCCCGATCGGCCAGCGGACGACGGCGCGGCTGTTCAACACCCTGATGACCGAAGTCCTGGGCTATTCCAGCTATCTCGCCCAGGGGGCGACTGGGGGGCGATGGTCACCTCCCTGGCTCGGCCGCGACCATGGCGCCAACGCGCGCGCCATCCACCTCAACATGCTGGGCTTCCGTCCGCACGGCGGGCCCCAGACCCCGGACGAGATCGCCTGGGCCCAGCGTTCGGCCGGCGCCATGGACCTGATGGGCGCCTACTTCCGGCTGCAGGTCTCCAAGCCGCAGTCGATCGCCTGGATGGGGGGCCGGCAACCCGGTGGGCCAGGCCGCCTGGATCGCCGAGCGGTTCCACGACTGGTCGGACCTGCGCGAAAAGCCGATGGACGCGGTCTATCCGCAGGATCGGCTCCTCACGAACATCATGCTCTATGTGATGACCGACAGCTTCGCGACGGGCGCCTGGTACTACCGGGGCCTCGTGGAGGAAGGCGGCCTCGCCTTCGAGCCCGGCGAGCGCTGCGAGACCCCGACCGCCTTCGCGAACTTCCCCGGGGAGCCGCTCTATTCGGCTCCGCCCCGCAGTTTCGCCGAGCGCGCCTACAACATCGTCCGCTGGACCGACATGCCGAGGGGCGGCCACTTCGCCGCCATGGAGGAGCCGGAGCTGTTCGTCGACGAGGTCAGGGCTTGGGCGAAGGGACTCTGACGGCTAATCAGCCGCCATGGCCCGCTACGACTTCGCGTCCGACAACACCGCCCCCGCCGCGCCCGAGGCCATGGAGGCCCTGGTCGCCGCCAACGCCGGCTTCACCTCCGGCTACGGGACCGACCCCGTCACCGCCCGGGCCGCCGACCTGGTGCGCGCGCTCGTCGACGCGGACGCCGAGGTGCGGTTCGTGGCCTCCGGCACGGCGGCCAACGCCATCTCGGTGGCCGCGCTCGCCCGGCCGTTCGAGGCCATGCTGGCCCACGAGCACGCCCACATCTGCACCGACGAGACCGGCGCCCCCGGCCTCTTCGGCCACGGCGTCGGCCTGATCGGCCTGCCCGGCGCGTCCGGCAGGATCGAGCCCGCGGCCCTGGAGGCGGCGCTGGCCCAGCCGGACGTCTCCTACCGCCAGTCGCCGGCCGCCCTGTCGCTGACCAACGCCACCGAGTACGGGACGGTCTACAGCCACGACGCCCTGGCGGCGCTCACCGCGCCGGTGAAGGCGAAGGGTTACGGCGTCCACCTGGACGGCGCCCGCCTCGCCAACGCCGCCGCCGGCGGCTTCGATCTCAAGCGGATCAAGGACCTGGGCGTCGACCTGCTGGTGGTCGGCGGCACCAAGGCCGGCATGCCGCCCACCGAGGCCCTGGTGATCTTCGACCGGGCGCTGGCCCGCCGGTTCGACGCCCGCCTCAAACAGGCCGGCCAGTTGCCGTCCAAGGGCCGGTTCTACGCCGCGCCGTTCATCGGCATGCTGGAGGACGGGGCCTTTGTCCGCCACGCCGCCCACGCCAACCGGATGGCCCGGCGGCTCGCCGACCTCATGCCGTTCAAGGTGCTGCATCCGGTGGAGGCCAACGGCGTGTTCGTGGACATGGACGACCGGCGGCTCGCGGCGCTGCACGCCTCGGGCTGGTTCGCCTACCGCTTCCTCGACGGCTCGGTCCGGTTCATGTGCTCGTGGGCCACGACGCCCGATGCGGTCGACGAACTGGGCGAAACGCTCCGACGGCTGGCCTGATTCCCGCCGCAAAACGGGGTCGGCGAACCGGAAAAAGGGTCAAGTTTGCCTATACTTGCGCCCATGTGTGGCGCCTTGGGCGCACTCGCCCGGAAATATGAAACAGCTGTAACCTCCAGGGTAACATTGTGGCGGCTTTTCGTTGCTCGCCTGTCGCGCGCATGACAGCTTGCCGGCTCGCCGTTTTCAGGCGGTTGGGGATGCGCGCTTGCCGGTAGCAGGCGGGCCCCTGAAGCCCGTGGACGGCCAAATGCGTGCTGGAGTGGCCTTCGGCGCGCGCAAAACATCGACCAGGCCCGGGGGCCGCAGAATGAAAGTTGTGATGAGAAACATGCTCCGAACCGCGCTGCTCGGTTCCGCAGCGGCCGCCAGCCTGCTGGCCCTGCCGACCTTCGCCCAAGCCCAGGCCTCGGACGTCGCCGTCGACGAGATCGTCGTCACCGGCTCGCGTATCCGCCGTCCGGAACTGACCTCGGTCCAGCCGCTGCAGGTCATCAACACCGAGACGATGGAGGAGCGCGGCTTCACCAACGTCGCGGACGCCCTGAACGACCTGCCCTCCTCGGGCATCCCGATCAGCCCGATCGGCGACCAGGGCTCGTTCGGCGTCGGCCGTAACTTCATCAACATCTTCAACCTGGGCTCCAACCGGACCCTGACGCTGGTCAACGGCCGCCGCTTCGTGGGCGGCAACCCGGCCTCGATCTTCACCGGCGCCGCCGCCGGCGGCCAGGTCGACCTGAACGTCATCCCGACCGGCCTCGTCGACCGGATCGAGACCATCCAGGCCGGCGGCTCGGCCGTGTACGGCTCGGACGCCATCGCCGGCGTCATCAACGTCATCACCCGGACCGACTTCGAAGGCGTCGAGATCGACGGCCAGTACGGCGTTTCCGGCGAGAATGACGCCGAAGAATGGCGCGGCCGCATCACCGCCGGCCGGAAGTTCTTCGACGACCGCCTGAGCCTCTCGGGCAGCTACGAGTACAACGAGACCTCGACGCTCGGCTTCGTGGATCGCGAGCGGACCGCCGAGCAGCTGACCTTCGCCAGCAACCCGGCGAACACCAGCGGCACGGACAACATCCCGGGCTCGATCATCATCTTCAACCGCCGTATTCCGGAAGTGACGCTGGGCGGCCTGCCGTTCCGCGCCAACGCCGCCGGCACGGCGATCGCCGGCACCTCCTCGGCCAACGTCATCCGCATGCCGGACGGCAGCCTGGCCCAGTTCGCCCCGGGCGGCGCGCTCGTGCCCTACAACTTCGGCACGTTCTATTCCTCGTCGGTGGCGTCCGGCGGCGACGGCCTGAACCTGGCCGAGCTGTCCTCGCTGCAGTCGCCGGTGAAGCGTCACGTGGCCACGGCCTTCGCGCGCTACGAGGTGACCGACAGCATCCGCGTGAACGGTGAGTTCTTCTGGTCGCAGTTCGACGCGGAAGAGCCCTACAACCAGCCGATCTACAACGCCCCGCTGTTCGGCGGCACGTCGTCGGCGCTGCGGATGTCCACGGCCAACCCGTTCCTGCCGGCCGCCAGCCGCGCGATCCTCCTCGCGCAGCCGACGCCTCTGCCGGCCGACCCGGCGAACCCGGGCGAGCGGATCTTCTTCCTGTCGCGCGCCTCGATCGACATCGGCACCAACAAGACCACCGCCGAGGGTGACACCTGGCGCGGCGTCCTGGCCGTCGACGGCGACCTGAACTTCCTGGACCGCGACTTCTTCTGGGGGGCGTCGTTCACGCAAGGCGAAGGCAGCGGCAGCTTCCAGAGCCCGAACATCATCCAGACCCGCTTCGCCGACGCGATCGACGTGGTGCGGGACTCCTCGGGCGCCATCGTCTGCCGTAGCGCCGCGGCGCGGGCGGGCGGCTGCCAGCCGCTGAACCTGTTCGGCCTCGGCGCCCCGAGCCAAGCCGCGCTGGACTACGTCGGCGTGCAGTTCGAGTCGGAATACAAGATCCTGCAGACTGTCTACGAAGCCAACTTCGGCGGCGACATTGTGGATCTGCCGGCCGGCGCCTGGTCGTTCGCGGCCGGCGTGGAAGCCCGCTACGAGAAGTCGGACTTCAACCCGAACGCTCCGCAGGAAGCCGGTGTCGGCCGCTCGGCCGCCATCACGGCCCTGTCCGGCAAGTTCGACACCAAGGAATGGTACGCCGAGACCCTGGTCCCGGTGTTCGGCGGCGACTTCACCTTCCCGCTGCTGAACCGCCTTGAGTTCGAAGGCGCCTACCGCAAGGTCGACCACAGCCAGGCCGGCAAGGACAAGGCCTGGAGCTACGGCGGCCGCTGGTACCCGATCGCGGACCTGATGATCCGCGGTCAGAAGGCCCGCTCGTTCCGCGCTCCGGCGATCACCGAGCTGTTCCTGCCGACGGCGACCAGCTTCATGACCGCCACCGACCCCTGCGACTTCCGCAACATCGGCGGCGGCCCGAACCCGGCCACCCGTCGCGCGAACTGCCAGGCGGCGTTCCAGGCCCTCGGCCTGCCGGCGAACTTCAACCTGACCTCGAACGTGCAAGCGGCGACGGTTCAGGGCACGACGGCCGGCAATCCGAACCTCGGCAACGAAATCGCCAAGCAGTGGACCGCGGGCTTCGTCTACCAGCCCTCGCAGATCCCGGGCCTGGCCGTGAACTTCGACTGGGTGAACATCCAGCTCGAAGGCGCGATCTCGAACTTCACCCTGACCTCGATCCTGCAGGTCTGCTACGACTCCCCGGACAGCCCGGCCGACGCCTGCAGCCGCTTCACCCGCGGCAACAGCTCGACCGATCCCACCAACGGCCAGGGCCAGATCCTGACCAACGGTGCGCCGACGGGCGGCGGCGGCACGGCCACCGGCCCCTCCACCGGCTACATCAACGCCGGCTACACCAACTTCGAAGGCTTCACGGCGGGCGTCGACTACCGCATCGAGCTCTCGGACTGGCTGGGCGGCGCGTTCGGCGGCTGGATGGGCGGCGAGCCGGGCTCGCTGAACTTCAACTTCGACCTCTACCATGTGGAGCGTCAGGAGACCTCGGTCACCGGCCTGGGCTTCGACCTGAACCGCGACCACGGCGAGATCGGCAACGCCAAGTGGCGCTGGAAGCTGGACACGAACTACGATCGTGGCCCGCTCGGCATCAACTGGACGGTCAACTGGGTCGACGAGTCGCGGTTCAACAACGACTTCAACATCGAGAGCCGCTACCCGCTGAAGGTCGACGACTACTTCCTGCACGACGCCAGCATCACCTACGATCTGGCCGACGTGGTCGAAGGCTGGGGCATGGGCCTGGACAACGTCCGCGCCCGCCTCGTGATCCGCAACGTGTTCGACGAGAAGCCGCCGCTGGGCGCCACCAACTCGGCGAACGCCTACGGCACCTACGACTTCATCGGCCGCTACTACGTGCTGGGCCTCACCGCCCGGTTCTAGGACGCGGACCCGCCCAGGCCTCCGGGCCTGGGCGGGCCGATCGGAACTGCAAAGGAAGAGCCGCCGGGTCGCCCCGGCGGCTCTTTTCTTTTGTTTTCCTTCACCGTTGACGGGGAAGGGGGACTGTCGGCCGAGGCCGCAGGCCGTAGAGCGGATGGTGGAAGGGGCGACCGCTAGCTCGGCGCCCGGTCTCGCCCCCTCCACCGCACGCTCTTCGGCCGGCTCACGCCGGCCTCGGCGGGCGGTCCCCCCTCCCCCGCTTCGCAGGGGAGGAAAGGCTCAGGCCGTCTCGAACGCCCGCCTGACCACCATGCCGCCCAGCCGGCCGGTGATGATCTCCTCGGCCTCCCGGACCATGCGCGAGATCAGCTCGGCGCAGGTCGGGATGTCCTGGATCAGGCCCTGGACCTGCCCCGCCGACCAGATGCCGTAGTCGGGATCGCCCTCTTCATAGACCACCCGCCCGCGGACGCCGGCCACTAGGTCCTTCACGTCCTCGAACTTCGCCCCGCCCCGGCGCTCGATGGCCACGACCTCGTCGCTGACCG
Source organism: Phenylobacterium sp. J367 (assembly GCF_024699985.1). Lineage (GTDB taxonomy): Bacteria > Pseudomonadota > Alphaproteobacteria > Caulobacterales > Caulobacteraceae > Phenylobacterium. The sequence continues at coordinate 181,255 of NZ_JAJONA010000001.1, forward strand.
CGTTCTTCGCCACCCGGGCGGTGTTGTGCATGGTCCGGAAGATCAGGTTGGTCTGCCGCTCGTCGTTGGCGACGATCTGCTCCTTCACCTTCTGGTGGATCGGGCTCTCGACCGTGGCCATGAAGCGGGTGCCCATGTTGACGCCGTCGGCGCCGAGCGCCAGGGCGGCCACCAGGCCGCGGGCGTCGCCGAAGCCGCCCGAGGCGATCATCGGGATCTTCACCTTGTTGGCCGCCGCCGGGATCAGGATCAGACCGCCGACGTCGTCCTCGCCCGGGTGCCCCGCGCATTCCAGGCCGTCGATGGAGATGGCGTCGACGCCCATCCGCTCGGCCGACAGGGCGTGGCGGACCGCGGTGCACTTGTGGATCACCTTGATCCCGTGCTCCTTGAAGTGGTCGACGTGCTCCTGGGGCTTGTAGCCCGCCGTCTCGACGATCTTCACGCCGCCGTCGATGATCGCCTGCCGGTACTCGGCATAGGGCGGCGGCGTGATCGCCGGCAGGATCGTCAGGTTCACGCCGAACGGCTTGTCGGTCAGCTTCCGGCAGCGGTCGATCTCGCGCCGCAGGTCGTCGGGCGTGGGTTGGGTGAGGGCGGTGATGAAGCCCAGCCCGCCGGCATTGGCGACGGCGGCGACGAGCTCGGCCCGTCCGACCCACTGCATGCCGCCCTGGACGATGGGATGCTCGATCCCGAAGGTCTCGGTGAATCGCGTCTTCAGCGCCATGCGACGTTCCTCCAAACGATCGTTTGGACGAACTCAACAGCCCGACGCGGCGTCAGGCAACCCCCAGAGCCTTTCCGAATAGGAAAGGCTCGAAAACAGAAGGTGGAGCGTGGCGGGCGCCTGAACCGGCGACCACTTCAGGCTGCCACGCTCTGGTTTATTGCAGGCCCGAACGGCCGATGGCGTAGAACCGGTCCGCGCGGCGCTTTCGGAGCTCATCGGCGGAGAGCCCCTCCAGCCCGCTCAGCTCTTCCTCGAGCACGTCGCCGACCGTGGCCATGGCGGTCTCGGGATCGGAGTGGGCCCCGCCCGGCGGCTCCGGGATGACCCGGTCGACGATCTTCACGCCCAGCAGGTCCTGGGCAGTGATCTTCATGGCCTTGGCGGCGTCGGCCCCGGTGCGCGCGCCTCGCCAGAGGATCGAGTTGGCCCCCTCCGGCGCGATCACCGAATAGATGGCGTGCTCCAGGATCAGCACCCGGTTGGCGCCGGCGATGGCGATGGCCCCGCCCGAACCGCCCTCGCCGGTCACGATGGCCACGTTCGGCACGCCCAGCATCAGGCAGGCCTCGGTGGAGCGCGCGATGGCCTCGGCCACGCCGCGCTCCTCGGACGCGATGCCCGGATAGGCGCCCGCCGTATCGATGAAGCTCACCACCGGCAGCTTGAAGCGCTCGGCCAGCTCCATGAGCCGGATCGCCTTGCGGTAACCCTCGGGCCGGCTGTAGCCGAAGTTGTGCTTCACGCGGGTGACGGTGTCGCGGCCCTTCTCGTGGCCCATGACCACCACCGGGCGCCCGCGGAACCGGCCCAGGCCGCCGATGATCGCCTGGTCGTCCCCGAACGCGCGGTCGCCGCGCAGCTCCTGGAACTCCTCGATCAGGGTGGCGCAGTAGTCCACGAAGTGCGGCCGGTCCGGGTGGCGGGCCACCTGGGTCTTCTGCCAGGCGTCGAGGTTCGAGTAGGCGTCGCGGCGCAGCTCCTGGGCGCGCGTGCGCAGGGCCTCGATTTCCGCGTCGAAGGCGCCGGGACCCGCGGTCTCCGACAGCTTGGACAGCTCCTCGATCTTGGCTTCGAGATCGGCGATCGGACGCTCGAACTCGAGATAGTGGGCGACCATGCTGGGGCGCGGCTCCTGCCGGAAACGGAGGCGGCGGAAATTAGGCGGGTTCACCCGCGCTCACAAGTACGGCCTCGCGTGACTTGCGGTTCCGCAAGCGGCGGAACCTCGCCCCGTATCGAACCTTGAGAGGGCCATGGGCAAGCTTCTCCGGGACAACGGACTGACGCTGGCGCTCACCGCGCTCTTCCTGGCCAGCCTGGCGGGCCAGATCGTCGCCGGCTTCCTCCACGAAAACCACGAGCTGCGCGAGCACGGCCGGGCGGCGATCGTCCTTGGCGCCTACCTCTCCAGCGGGGCCTTCCTCTCCGCCCTCTTCGAGAACTGGGAGAGCGAGTTCCTGCAGATGTGGTTCTTCGTGATGCTCACGGCCTATCTGTTCCAGCGCGGCTCGCCGGAATCCAAGGACCCGGACAAGCCCGCGCCGCAGGACCGCGACCCCGCGCTGGACCAGGACAAGCCCAACGCGCCTTGGCCTGTGCGGGCCGGCGGCCTGGCGCGCGCCCTCTACGCTCATTCCCTGGGGCTCGCCCTGGCCGCGCTGTTCCTCGTCTCCTTCGTCCTGCACTACGTGAACAGCTTCCGGCAGGCGACCGAGGAAGCCCACACGCATGGCATCCAGGCGCCGACCTTCATCGCCTACCTTGCCAATTCCCAGTTCTGGTTCGAGTCCTTCCAGAACTGGCAGAGCGAGTTCCTGTCGACCGCGCTCCTGGTGGTCCTGGCGATCTTCCTGCGCGAGCGCGGCTCGCCCGAGAGCAAGCCCGTGGCCGCCCCGCACCACCAGACGGGCACGGACTAGGTCACGCAACCGTCACCGGCCGGAACGCTGGCCGTGCAACCTCCAGCTTCTCCGGGTGTTTGAACGCCCGAGGTCGAACAGGCCCCTCGTCGGAGGGATCTTGGACGCGCCTTCGAAGTGCAAAGCGTGGGAAACGCCCCTGACACAGGCCCCACGCTCTGAGGAGAAACGGAGCAGATACATGAACGCCACCCTGAAGATCGGGACGGCCTCGGCTCTGGCGCTGGCGATTGCTGCGCCGGCCGGCGCCCAGTACTACCGCCCCACACCGGAATACCAGGCCGCCCAGGCGCAGTACGACGCCCAGCGGGCCCAGTACGAGAACAGCCGCGAGGCCTACTACCAGTCCCGTGAGGACTATCGTGACGCCCGCGCCCAGTATGACCGCCGCCTGGCGAACTGGGAGCGCGACCGCGCCCGCTATGACGCCCGCTACGGCTACGGCGCCTACGCCCGCCGCTACGAGCGTCCGACCTGGGACGAGGCCTACTGGTCGAACCGCTACCCGGCCCCCTCGGCCGGCTACTATGGCGCCAACGCCAGCGCCACGACCGTGAAGTGCAACAACAACTCGACGGTCACCGCCGGCGTGATCGGCGCCCTGGCCGGCGCCGTGCTGGGCTCCAACGTGGCCGCCCGCAACGCCCGGACCGAAGGCGCCGTCCTCGGCGCGGTGGTCGGCGGCGGCCTTGGCGCGGCCGTCGGCAACGCCAACGACAAGTACAAGTGCGACAACCGCGGGCCGTACTTCACCTACAACGAGACGGTCCCGTACCGCGAAGCCGTGGGCAACCGCTCGTCGCGCTACAGCTACTACACCAGCCAGCGCTGCCGCCTGGCCCCCGCGCCGGCCAGCAACTACGGCGACGACTACCGCTACGTCCGCGTCTGCCCGGACAACCAGGGCCGCTACCGGATCACCGGCTAACGGCCGTCTGACCTGAGCGAAAATTGGGGCTGCGCCGGCGACGGTGCGGCCCCTTTTTCGTAGGCCAAGCCCTCTCCCTCCCCTCTCCCTCTCCGCTTCGCGGGGGAGAGGAGGTGAAGCTGAGCGGCCGAACCAAGCACTCCTCTCCCCCGACCCCCGCGAACACCGGGGGAAGAGAGGGAGAGGGTAGTAGGGAGAGGGAAAGGCGGCCGGCAGGACGGCCCAGGCCTAACTCTTCTTCGCCAGCGGGTGCTTGGTGGCCACAACCTGGGCCAGGCGGTCCCCGGCCACGTGGGTGTAGATCTGGGTCGTGGCGATGTCGGCGTGGCCGAGCAGCGTCTGGACGACCCTGAGGTCCGCGCCGCCCTCCAGCAGGTGGGTCGCGAAGGCGTGGCGCAGGACGTGCGGGCTGACCCGGGCCGGGTCGATGCCGGCGTCGGCCGCGGCCTCGTCCAGCAGCTGGGCGAAGCGGCGCGGCGTCAGCCGCCCGCCCTTGCCCCGCGACGGGAAGAGCCAGGGGTTGGCCCCGACATCTTTTGAACGCTCCCCCTTCGGCAGGAACTGCGGGCGGATCTCCAGGTAGGCCTTGACCGCCGCCCGCGCCGTCTCGTTCAGCGGGGCCAGCCGCTCCTTGCCGCCCTTGCCCTTCACGATCAGGTAGGCCGGGTCGCGCGCCAGGGCCGCGAGGCTCAGCGACGTCAGTTCCGAAATCCGCATCCCGGACGCATAGGCCAGCTCGACCATGCAGCCGAGGCGCAGCCCCTGGGCCCCATCGCGAGCCGAGGCGGCGGCGATCAGCCGGTCCATCTCGTCACGGCTCAGCACCTTCGGCAGCGCGCGCCCCTTCCTGGGGGCCTCCACCCGCCGCGAAGGGTCGTCGGCCCGCCAGCCCTCGCCCAGCACGAAGCGGTAGAACTGCCGGACCGCGGCGCGCCGGCGGGCGGCCGTGGCCGGCGACAGGCCCCGCGCGCCGAGCGCGGCGAAATAGGCCTCCACGTCCTCCGCCGAGGCCTTCGACAGGTCGCCGCCGCGGGCCGCCAGGAAGCCGGCGGCGTCCGCCAGGTCCTGCCGTAGGCCGTCAGCGTGTTCTTCGCCGCGGCGCGCTCCACGGCCATCATCTCGAGGAAGGCCTCGGCCCAGGCCGCGCCCTGGTCGCTCATTTCAGGCCCACAAGGCCCTCGAGGGCGAAGTTGCGCGCGTCCGCCTCCAGCCCGACCCGCATCAGGGCCCGCACGATCCGCGCCCGGTCGGCCAGGGCCGGCCCCGCGGCGCCGGCGTCGGCGGCGGTCCAGAGCGCCAGCAGCGCCGTCTCGCCGACGAGATTGCGCCCGGCGGCGTCGCCGAGCGCCAGGCTGCGGGCGGCCGGCGCCCTTGCCCTCGGGCGCGGCGAAGCCGGAGAGCCGTAGGCGTTCGGCGGGGGTCAGCTCGGGCTTCAGCGCGGCCATCAGCAGGGCCTGGCCCTGCAGCCGTCCGCGGGTCTTGGCGTCGGCCTCCGCCGCCGCGGCCACCAGGGCCGAGACGCCGTCGGCGGGGACCGGCTGCCCGGCCGCCACGGCCTGGGCGAGTTCCGCGACGCCGCCGGTCAGGCCGGAGAGATCGAAGACCGGTTCCGCCACCGCCGTCGCCGGCGCCTCGGCGCCGTCCAGGCCGAGGTTGCGGGACAGCGCATAGTCGAGGCCGTTGCGGGCCGACGCGGCGCCCGGCTGGCCAAGGCCCAGCTTGGCGCCCATCAGCCGGCCGTAGGTGGCGTCCCTCGCCTGCGCCTGGGCGAGGTCGAAGGTGAGCTGAGCCTGGGCGTGCTGTTCGGCCAACGCCTGGCAGAAGGCCCTGAGGCGAAGCCAGTAGGTCTGCTCTCTCCCGATCCCCAGCGCCTCGGCGATGCCGCAGGCCCGCGCATTGTCCCCGGCCAGCAGCGCGCTCTCGGCGGCGGCGCGGGAGAGGTCGGCGTTGCGCTCCAGGCCCGCGGCGCGTTCCAGGATCGCCGCGGCGGCGACGCCGTCGCCCAGCGCCAGCAGCGCGCCGGCCCGGGCGCCCAGCAGGGACGGGTCGTCGGCCCCGTCCGGGCCGCGCGCGCCGGTGGCCAGCACGCGCCTGGCCAGGGCCTGGGCGGCCGGCGACAGCGGCTTGCCCGTCAGCATCGGCAGGAGGGTCTTCTGCAGCTCCACGGAGCTTCCGCGCCACAGCGTGGGGGGCAGGCCGGTGTCCCGTCCCGAGACCGAGAAGGCGTCGGGGGCGGCCAGCGGCGCCACCTCCACCTGGGCGGCCGCCGGGCCTGTTGCGAGGAAGGCGGCGACAGCGAACGCGAGGGCAATCCGGACCATGCGGCGAGCATAGCCAAGCGCGGGAGTTGGCGCGAGGGCGGCGCCTCGTGTAAGCGTGGCAGCCTCCATGGACCGCTTCGACCCGCTGCGCCGCCGCACCATCGCCCTCGTCGGACTGATGGGCGTGGGGAAATCGAGCGTCGGCCGCCGGCTCGCCAGCGCCCTCGACCTGCCCTTCCGCGACGCCGACCACGAGGTGGAGGCCGCCGCCGGCCGGTCGATCTCGGACATCTTCACCGACCTGGGCGAGGCCGCCTTCCGCGAAGGCGAGCGCCGGGTGATCGCCCGCCTGCTCGACCAGCCGCCCCATGTGCTGGCCACCGGCGGCGGCGCCTTCATGAACCCGGAGACCCGCGCGCTGATCAAGTCGAAGGCCGTCTCGGTCTGGCTGAAGGCCGATCTCGAGCTGCTGGCCCGGCGCATCGCGCGCAAGGACACCCGCCCGCTGGTGGCCGGCAAGAACCCGTTGACCGTCCTGAAGGACCTGGCGGAGACCCGCTACCCCGTCTACGCCGAGGCCGACATCGCGGTGGAGACCGGCGACGCCGCCCACCATGTGACCGTGGAGCAGGTGATCCGGGCGCTCAGCGAGCACCTGGAGACCCGCGCCCAATGACCCCGCCTGAGCCCCGCATCGTGCCCGTGGGCCTTGGCGCGCGCGCCTATGAGGTCGTCATCGGCCAGGGCGTGCTGGACGAGGCCGGCCGGCGGCTGCTGCCGTTCCTGAAGAACCGGCGCGTGGCGGTCGTCAGCGACGAGACGGTCTGGGCGCTCCATGGCGCGCGCCTGACCGCCATCCTCGATCGCTCGGGAATCGACGTCGCGCCGGTGATCGTGCCGCCCGGCGAACAGACCAAGAGCTTCGAGGGGCTGGCCGACGTCTCCGACCGGCTGCTGGCGCTCGAGCTCGACCGCGGCGACCTGGTCGTGGCCTTCGGCGGCGGCGTGGTCGGGGACCTCGCGGGGTTTGCCGCGGCGATCTACAAGCGCGGGATCGACTTCGTGCAGATCCCCACCACCCTCCTGGCCCAGGTGGACTCCTCGGTCGGCGGCAAGACGGCGATCGACACCCCGCGCGGCAAGAACCTGGTGGGCGCCTTCCATCAGCCCAGGCTCGTCCTGGCCGACCTCGACGTGCTCGACACCCTGCCCGACCGGGAAATGCGCGCCGGCTACGCCGAGATCATCAAGTACGGCTTCCTGGGCGACGTCGGCTTCTTCGAGTGGCTGGAGGCCCACGGCCGCGCAGTGCTGGCCCGCGAGCCGGCGGCCCTGACCCACGCCGTGGCGCGGTCGGTGGAGATGAAGGCCGAGATCGTCGCCGAGGATGAGAAGGAGCAGGGCCGCCGCGCCCTCCTCAATCTCGGCCATACCTTCGGCCACGCCCTGGAGGCCGAGACCGGCTACGGCGAGGCCCTGCTGCACGGCGAGGCCGTGGCCGCCGGCATGGCGCTCGCCTATCGGTTCTCCGCCACGCAGGGGACCTGCGAGGCCCGGGACGCCGTCCGCGCCCAGGCGGCCATCGCCGCCGCCGGCCTGCCCACCCGCCTCGCCGATGTGCCCGGGGCGCCGTTCGCCGCCGAGCGCCTGGTCCGCCACATGGCCCAGGACAAGAAGGCCGAGGGCGGCCGGCTGACCTTCATCCTGGCGCGGGGTCTCGGCGAGGCCTACGTCGCTCGCGACGTGCCGGCCTATCAGGTGCGGGACTTCCTGCTCGCCGAGGGAGCCAAGGCGTGATCTTCGCCCTGATCGGGGCGCTCGCGCCCTCTCTGATCATCCTCTTGACGCTGTCAGGGCTGCTGTCTGCGGCCGAGACCTCGATGACCGCCGCCAGCCGCGCGCGCCTGCACCAGCTCGAGCGCGAGGGCGACCGCGCAGCGCGGCGGATCAACCGGCTGCTCTCCAACCAGGAGACGATGATCGGGGCCATCCTTCTGGCCAACAACGTCATCAACATCGGCGCCTCGGCCCTGACCACCAGCGTGCTGACCGCCGCCTTCCCGGGCCCGACGGGCGCGCTGATCGCCACCGGGGTGATGACCGTGCTGGTCGTGGTCTTCGCCGAGATCCTGCCCAAGACGCTCGCCATCGCCCGCGCCGACGACGTGGCCCGCGCGCTGTCGATCCCGACCTACTGGACCGTGCGCATCTTCGGCCCGCTGGCCAACGGGGCCCAGTGGATCGTGCGCCAGACCCTCCGGCCCTTCGGCATCCGGCTCGACATGGCCGTCGACGTCCTGGCCGCCCACGAGGAGATCCGCGGCGCGGTGGAGTACCACCACTCCGAGGGGCTGGTGGAGACCGGCGACCGCTACATGCTGGGCGGGGTGCTCGACCTGGCCGAGATGGACGTCGGCGAGGTCATGGTCCACCGCAAGGCGATCTCGATGATCGACGCCGACCTCAGCCCACGCGAGATCCTCGCCCAGGCGCTGGAGAGCGGCCATTCCCGCCTGCCGCTCTACCGCGAGGACCCGGAGAACATCGTCGGCGTCCTGCACGCCAAGGATCTGCTGCGCGCCCTCGCGGACGCCAACGGCAAGATCGACGCGCTGGACGTGAAGGCGATCATGCGCACGCCGTGGTTCATCCCGGAGACCACCAGCCTGAAGGACCAGCTCGGCGCCTTCCTGAAGCGCCACAACCACTTCGCCCTGGTGGTCGACGAATATGGCGCGCTGGAGGGCCTGATCACGCTGGAGGATATCCTCGAGGAGATCGTCGGCGAGATCGAGGACGAGCACGACGTGGTGGTCCCGGGCGTCCGGCCGGGCCCGGACGGCTCGGTGATTGTCGACGGATCGGTGACCATCCGTGACCTGAACCGCGCCATGAACTGGAACCTGCCCGACGACGAGGCGGTGACGGTGGCGGGCCTGCTGATCCACGAGGCGCGCAATATCCCCGACGTCGGCCAGGTGTTCGCCTTCCACCGCCACGAGTTCCGGGTGGTGGAGCGCAAGGGCAATCAGATCACAGTCCTGCAGATCTCGGCGCCGGAAGCGCTGCCGGAATAGCGGCCACGCTTGCGTCGCGCGCCAAAACAAAGTCTGGTCAGGGAACCGCGAGGGACGGCGCGGGTTGTAGTCAAGCTTGCGATCGGGGATCGTCCCGCTGATGTCTTTTGCCGACGAGACCGCCTCCTCGACCGGGAGCGCGGGCTGCCTGTACCCCGTTTCCACGGCGAGCGGCCGACTGTCAGCGTCCATTCACCTGCGTTCACGCCATATGTCCGCCCCCGAACTTACGGGTGGCCGCTTGCATGGCGCGCAGGAGCCCGGTCTTGTCGCATCGCGCACAGTAACGCCCGCGTTGGAGCCCTTTGAATGACGGACACTGCGAAGCTGGAAGGCCTGCGCGTCCTGGTGGTTGAAGACGAGATGATGGTCTCGATGTTGATCGAGGACATGCTCGGCGACCTCGGCTGCACGGTGATCGGCCCCGCCTCGCGGCTGGACGAGGCCATCGAGCTGGTCAACAGGGCCGAACTCGACTGCGCCGTGCTGGACGTGAACCTCGGCGGTCAGCCGATCTTCCCGCTCGCCGACCTGCTGCGCGCCAAGAGGGCGCCCCGTTCGCCTTCGCGACGGGGTATGGCGACGCGGGTCTGCGCGACGTGGATCGGGGCTCGCCGGTGCTGCAGAAGCCGTTCCGCGAGAGCGACTTGGCCCGCGTGCTGGGCGAGCTCCGGGCCGCGGTCGGCTGAGGACGGGGGCGCGTCCGGCTAGAGGTAGCCGAACGCCCAATATCGCCTGGGAATGAGCGCGTTCGGCTACAGGTAGCCGAACGCGCGGGCGCTGCCGTCCACGAGCGCGACGCCGATGGCGCCCGCCAGGAAGGTCAGCGACAGCAGGATCTTCATTTTCCCGTCTCCTCGATGTCCTCGCACTTCAGCAAGGACGCGGGAGATAGGGCGTGTCCGACGTCACGGTAGAGGTTATTTCCGCAGAACTGCTCTGCGGGATTGGAAATGGTGGCTCAGAGCCCCTTCGCGACCAACCCTTCCAGCAGCTTGTCGGGGGTGATCGGGTACTCCCGCACACGCACCCCGCAGGCGTTGTAGATGGCGTTGGCCACCGCCGCGCCGGCCCCCGAGATGCCGAGCTCGCCGACGCCCTTGATGCCCATCGGATTGGCCTTGTCGTCCACCTCGTCGAGCATGATGGCGTCCAGTTCGCCGATGTCGGCCTGGACCGGCACCAGGTACTGGGCGAGGTCCTGGTTGATGAAGCTGCCGTAGCGCGGATCGACGGCATTGCCCTCGTGCAGGGCCGAGCCGACGCCCCAGATCATCCCGCCGGTGAGCTGGCTGCGCGCCGTCTTCCAGTTGAGGATCCGCCCGGCGGCGAACACCCCCAGCATCCTGCGCACCCGCGTCTCGCCGGTGATCGGATCGACCCCCACCTCGCAGAAGTGCGCGCCGTAGGTGTGCTGGCTCCAGTTGCGGGCGTCCGCCGCCGGCCGGATCTCGCCCTCGGCGGTCAAACCATCCGGCTTAGCCCGCCGGATCAGGGTGGCGATGCGTTCCGAACGGTTGCCGATCGCGATCACCCCGTCCTCGAAGGTGACCTCCTCGGCCGGACCGCCCTGCAGCGGGGAGCCGGGATCGTTCGCCGCCAGCTCGGCGATGGCCTTGCGCAGGTTCATCCCCGCCGCCAGGGCCGCCGACCCCGCGGTCGCCGCCCCGAACTGGCCGCCGGACCCCGGCGCGGGCGGCAGCTCGCTGTCGCCGATCTCCACGCGGACGTCCTTCAGCGGCACGCCGAGCGTCTCCGCCGCGATCTGGGCCAGCACCGTGTAGGTGCCGGTGCCGATGTCGGTCATGCCCTGCTTGACGGTGATCACGCCGTCCGCGTCCACCGTGAAGCTGCACTTGGCCGGCAGCAGGAAGTTGCCGCGGATGGCGGCGGCCATGCCCATGCCCACCAGCCAGCGCCCGTCGCGGACCTCGCCCACGCGCGGCAGGCGGCGGTCCCAGCCGAACATCTGGGCGCCTTCCTTCAGGCACCGGGCGAGCTGGCGGATCGAGAACGGCTTGCCGGTCTCCGGATCCACCTCCGGCTCGTTGATCAGCCGCAGCTGCACCGGATCGATCCCAAGCTTCTCGGCCAGCTCGTCCATGGCGACCTCGAGGCTCAGCATCCCCGAGGCCTCGCCCGGCGCCCGCATGGGCCCGGCGCCCGGCAGGTCGAGCTTCACGAGCCGGTGGCCGGTCAGCCGGTTCGGCGCGGCGTAGAGGCTGCGCGCGAAGTTGGACGCGTGCTCCACGAACTGGCCGTCCCGGTGGCAGTGGGTCGTGGTCATCAGCGACATGGCGGTCAGCTTGCCGTCCGGCGTCGCGCCCAGCCGCACCCGCTGCAGGGTCGCGGGCCGGTGGATGGTGCCGTGCATCATGTGCTGGCGGCTGAAGGCCACCTTCACCGGCCGCCCGAGCGCCCGGGGCCCAGCGCCGCCAGCGTCAGCTCGTCGTAGGTCTGGCCCTTCCCCCGAAGCCGCCGCCGATGTAGCGGGTCAGCAGCCGCACGTCGTCGCGGCCGATCTTCAGGGTCTCGGCCAGCCCGTGCTGCGCCGGCTTCACCATCTGGACCGAGGTGTGCACCACGCAGGTCCCGCCCTCCCACCAGGCGGTCGTGGCGCAGGGTTCCATCTGGCAGTGGTTCTGAATGGGCGTGAACCAGGTGTCGTCGAGGGTCACCGGCGCGCTCGCCAGGGCGGCCTCGACGTCGCCGATATGGACGTCCTCCTCCCCGTGCGGGTCCGTGGCCTTCGACAGGGCCTCGCGGAAGTCCACCTCCGGCGGCCGGGCGTCGTAGTCGATCCGCACCAGCGCCGCCGCGGCCTGGGCCTGCTCCAGGGTCTCGGCGAGCACGAAGGCCACCGGCTGGCCGAAGTAGAGGACGCGGTCGTCCTCCAGCGCGGGCCGCGCCGGCGAGGTCGAGCGGGGGTGGACGCGGGTCCCCTTGGCGCCCCTGCTCCGGCGCGTTGCGGTGGGTCCAGACCAGGTGGACGCCCGGCGACGCCTCCGCGGCGGCGGTGTCCACGGCCACGATCCGCCCGCAGGCGATGGTCGCCGGGACCATGACGCCGTAGGCCGGCGGGGCGGGCGGCTCGACCTCGTAGGCATAGGGCGCCGTGCCCGTCACCTTCAGCGGCCCTTCGTAGCGGTCCACCGCCTTGCCGATCAGGCCCGAGCGGTTCTCCTTGACCGGATTGGGGGCTTCCCAGTCGTGCACTGAGCTCATCGGGCCCTCCCCCGCGCCTGGTCGATCGCCGCGGCGCCGAGGCGGGCGGTGAGCGTGATCTTGAAGCCGTTGCGGCCATTGTCGGAGGCGGCCGCCAGCTCCGCGGCGATCGCCTCCTCGGCGGTCGCCCCGCCGGCCAGCGCGGCCTCCGCGTCGGCGGCGCGCCACGGCTTGTGGGCCACCATGCCGAGCGCGATCCGTCCGCCGGCCACCGCCACGCTGGCCAGGCCCGCGGCGAACGAGGCCCGGTCGCGCGCCTTGCGATACACTTGTCCGCCCTCGGCCGCCTTCGGCACGATGACGCCGGTGATCAGCTCGCCGGGCGCCAGATGCGTCTCCAGGTGCGGCGTCTCGCCGGGCAGGCGGTGCAGCTCCATCAGCGGAAAGCGGCGCTCGGCGCCGGTGGGCGAGAGCACCTCCACATCCGCGTCCAGCGCCACCAGGGCCACGGCCATGTCGGAGACATGGGTGGCGATGCAGGCATGGCTGGCGCCTAGGATCGCGGAGTTGCGGTTCAGTCCTTCCAGCGCCCCGCAGCCGGAGCCGGGCTCGCGCTTGTTGCAGGGCTTGGACGGGTCATAGAAGTAGGCGCACCGCGTCCGCTGCAGCAGGTTGCCGCCGACGCTGGCCTTGTTGCGGAGCTGCGGCGAGCCGCCGGCGACGATGGCCTCGGCCAGCACCGGAAACCGACTGCGCACGCGGGCGTCCGCCGCCACCTGGCTGTTGGTGGCCATGGCCCCGATGCGCAGGGGCGCCGTCGCCCGCCTCCTCTATCCCCGCCATCGGCAGGCGCGAGACGTCGATCAGGTGCGCCGGCTGCTCGATCTCCAGCTTCATCAGGTCGAGCAGGTTGGTCCCGCCGGCGATGTAGCGGGCGTTCGGCGTCCGGGCGTGCGCCTGCACGGCGGACAGCGCGTCGGCGGCGCGTTCGTAGGTGAAGGCCTTCACGCCATCTCCTCCGCCGCCGACCGGATCGCGTCGACGATCTGGGGATAGGCCGAGCAGCGGCAGATGTTCCCGCTCATCCGTTCGCGGATCTCCTCGGCCGAAAGCACCGGCTTGCCGGCCACGTCGGGCGTCGCCTGGCTGGGCCAGCCGGCCTCGACCTCGGTCAGCATCGCCAGCGCCGAGCAGATCTGGCCGGGCGTGCAGTAGCCGCACTGGAAGGCGTCCTCCTCCAGGAAGGCCTTCTGCATGGGATGCAGCCGGTCCGGCGTTCCGATCCCTTCGATCGTGGTCACCTCGTCGCCGTCGTGCATCACCGCCAGCGAGAGGCAGGCGTTGATCCGCACCCCGTTCACCAGGACCGTGCAGGCGCCGCACTGGCCATGGTCGCAGCCCTTCTTGGAGCCGGTCAGCCTCAGGTGCTCGCGCAGGGCGTCGAGGAGGGTGGTCCTGGGGTCGAGGTCGAGCGACCGCACGTCCCCGTTGACGGTGATCGTGGTCCGCAAGCGCGCCCCTCCCGGCCGCACAAGGAAGGCGGCTCTTCAAACGTGCGTTTAGTCTAAGCCGCCGGAAGTCCGCTCGGCAAACGCCGTTCGAGCCGAGGGCTATTCTCCCGGCGCCAGGGCCTTCACCGACAGCGCGTGCACCGGCCCGGCGAGCTCCTCGGCCAGCGCCTTGTAGACCAGCCTCTGCCGCATGACCTTGTTCGCGCCGCGGAACGCCTCGGCCTCGATGGTCACGTTGAAGTGGCTCTCGCCGCCCGGCGTCGCGCCCGCATGGCCGTGGTGGCGCGCGGAATCGTCCTCGATCTCCAGCCGGATGGGCTGGAACGCGTCGGTCAGCTTGTTGCGGATGCCTTCGAGGATAGCGCCCATCTGTCTCGTCTTCAATTCTTGAAGGGGGATTTGTTACCCCCATACTTGGCGGATGCCCGGCGCGTTTCAATACAAGCCCAAGTTCAAGGATATCCGCGTTCGCCCGCCCTCCGAGGAGGAGGATGCGCGGGAGCACGACGTCCATGCCCTGAAGCCCGGCGAGCGCGCCTGCGACCACCCGGGCTGCCGCCGCGCGGCCACCGCGCGGGCGCCGAAATCGCGCGACATGCTGCACGAGCACTACTGGTTCTGCCAGCCGCACGCCGCCGAGTACAATCGCAACTGGAACTTCTTCGCCGGCATGAGCGAGGGCGAGGTCCGCCGCCGCCAGCAGGACGAGCTGTTCACCGGCGGGCGGCCGACCTGGGAGATGAAGGCCGGCCGGTTCAGCCGCGAGGCGGCCGCCTTCTCCAGCCGATTCGGCACCGGCCAGGGCTACCGCGACCCGTTCAACATGTTCGGCGGCGGCGGCGCCCAGGCGCGCCAGCCGGAGCCGGAGGCCCGCCACCTCGGCAAGATCGAGCGCAACGCGCTCGCCGACCTCGACCTCGACGCCAACGCCGACGGCCCGAAGATCCGCAGCCGCTACACCGAGCTGGTCCGCCGCCTGCACCCGGACGCCAACGGCGGCGACCGGTCCGGCGAACACAAGCTCCAGCGGGTGATCAAGGCCTACCAGTCCCTGCGCAAAGCGGGGATGGTCTAGGCGCGCGTCGAGCGGAAGTGGACGCCGGTTCCGCGCCCGCGACGCGCGCGGACGACCTAGCCGAGCGCCCGCCAGGCGACGTAGGCCGCGGTGGCGATCACCATCAGCGCGAAGCCGCGGCGGGCCATGTCGGCCCTCCCGGCCAGGGCCTTGGCGCTCGGCGCGCCGGCGGCAGCCCCGACCGCGCCGCCCGCGACCACGGCGGCGAACACCGGCCAGTTCACCAGGCCCGCGGCGGCGTAGCTGGCGCTGGTCGCCGCCCCGAACAGGGTCACCGACACCAGGGAGGATGCGGCGGCGTGGGCGAGCGTCATGCCGGTGGACGCCATCAGGCCGGGCACGATCAGGAACCCGCCGCCGATCCCGAAGAACCCGGCCGCGAAGCCGGTGGCGAGGCCGACGGGCGCGAGCCTGGCGGTCAGTCCGGGCGTGAGGCGCACCGCAGGATCGCCCTCAGACTTGCGCGGCGCCAGCATGGAGAGGCCGACCAGGGCCATGGCGAGCGCGAACCAGGCCAAGAGCTGCTCGCCGTCCATCTGCTTGGCCAGGTGCGCGCCGAGCAGGGAGCCGGCCAGGCCTGCCCCGCCGAACACCAGGGCGCAGGGCCACTTCACCCGGCCCGCCCGGGCCTGGGTGGCCAGTCCCATGGCCGCGTTGACGGCCACGGCGGCGGCGGAGGTGCCGATCGCCACGTGCGGATCGCGCACGCCCACCAGGTAGATCAGGAGCGGCGTGGCCAGCACCGAGCCGCCGCCCCCGAAGACCGTAAGCAACAGACCGACCAGCGCGCCGCTGAACGCCGCGGCGCCGAGCGTCCAGGCGAGGTCCATGGGATCACGCCGCCCGGCGGTTCCAGGGCGCCAGCGCCAGCACCTTGGCCATGCCGCAGAAGCCGGTGGCGCCGGCGAAGGTGAGGCCCGCGCCGACGAAGGCCGAAAGGCCGAAGAAGCCGGGGTGGACCAGGAAGCCCAGGGCCACGCCCGTGAGCACCAGCAGGCCGGCCCCGATCTGCACCTGGCGGATCATCTCGAGCGGCGCCTTGCGGTCCTCGACCACCGGCAGGCCGGCGGCGGACCAGGCGTCCACGCCGCCTTCCAGGATGTAGGCCGGTCCATCGACCCGGGCGGCGAGGCGGTCGCAGTTGGCCTGGGTGCGCATGCCGGAGCGGCAGGTGAAGACCACGTCGCGGTCGGGATGCAGGCCGAGGTGCGCCGTCTCAAAGCCGGAGAGCGGGCGCGACAGGGCGCCCTGCACGTGCCGGCGGGCGTACTCGTCCGGCTCGCGGATGTCGACGAGGACGGCCTTGCCGGCCTTCAGCCGGTCGGCGACGTCCTTCGGGGTCAGGGTGGTCAGGGATGCGGTCATGGTCGCGCCTTCATGTCTGGAGGACAGAAGATCTCCGCGAGGGTCTCCACCACCTTGACGGCCGCCGGGTCGGCGATCCGGTACCAGATCGTCAGGCCTTCGCGGCGCGTGGCCACGACGCCTTCGTCGCGCAGCACCGCCAGGTGCTGCGAGAGCGCCGATTGCGAGAGGCCGACGAGGGGCTGAAGCTCCCCACCGACCGCTCGCCTTCACCGAGCTGACACAGGATCATCAACCGGCGCTCGTTGCCGAGGGCGCGCAGGAGCTTTGCGGCTTCTGCGGCGCTGGCCTCGAAACGGGCGATGTCGAAGTTCGCGAGATCGAACATGGACGCCATATATTAGTTGTTTCTAAATTAGCAAGTGCTTATGTAGCGCCGGACGCCAGAAGGAGGCTCCCGATGCAACCGCGCATTCAAGCGTTTTTCGATACCGCCACCTCGACCGCCAGCTATCTCGTCTCCGACCCCGCGACGGGCGTGGCCGCCATCATCGACCCGGTCCTGGACTTCGAGCCCAAGGCGGCGACGCTCTCAACCGCCTCGGCGGACGCCATGCTGCAGGCCGTCGCCGACCAGGGCCTGACCCTGGCCTATGTGCTGGAGACCCACGCCCACGCCGATCACCTCTCCGCCGCCGACCACATCCGCCGCAGGACCGGCGCGAAGATCGTCATCGGGGCCCATATCCGCGAGGTGCAGAAGGCCTTCATCCCGCTGTTCGAGGCCGACGACGTGGCCGACGACGGCGGGGTCTTCGACATCCTGCTGGACGAGGGCGACACCCTGCCGCTCGGCGAGCAGAGCATCGGCGTGCTGCACACGCCCGGCCACACGCCGGCCTGCGTGACCTACCGGATCGGCGACGCCGCCTTCGTGGGCGACACCCTGTTCATGCCGGACTACGGCACCGCGCGCGCCGACTTCCCCGGCGGCGATGCCGGCCAGCTCTACCGCTCCATCCGGAAGATCCTCGCCCTGCCCGGCGACACCCGGCTGTTCGTCGGCCACGACTATCTGCCGCCCGGCCGCGACGAGTTCCGCTGGGAGACCACCGTGGCCGAGGAGCGCGCCCGCAACGTCCATGTGCACGAG
Source organism: Phenylobacterium sp. J367 (assembly GCF_024699985.1). Classification (GTDB taxonomy): domain Bacteria; phylum Pseudomonadota; class Alphaproteobacteria; order Caulobacterales; family Caulobacteraceae; genus Phenylobacterium. The sequence goes on from NZ_JAJONA010000001.1 coordinate 198,382, forward strand.
GGCGTCGGCGAAGCCGAGTTCGTCGCCATGCGGACCGCGCGCGACGCCACCCTGGCGGCGCCGACCCTGATCCTGCCGTCCCTGCAGGTGAACATCCGCGCCGGCGCCCTGCCCCCGCCGACCCCCCAGGGCAACGTCTTCCTCAGGCTGCCGGTGCGGGCGGCCTAGGCGGAGACCAGGCGCGCTTCGAGGTCTGCGAGGTCGGCCACGAACCAGACGGTCTTCCCGCGGTTGGATTCGCGCACGAAGTCGGTCAGCGCCGAACTGCCGATCAACTCGGCGGCGATGCTGCCGACGATCGCCACCCGCAAGCCGTAGTTGACGAACTTCTGCAGGATCAGCCCGGCCACGCGGGTCTTCAGGTCGAGGAACTCCGGCGTAAGCCGCGCCAGCGGGATCGCCACCAGCTTGGCGCCGACCGAGAAGGCGTCCCCGATCACGTCCGTTGCGTCGCGCTCCCCGGCGATCGGCGGCCCGGCGGCGGCGAGCGCCAGCACGGGGGTCCCGCCCAGCGTTAGGGTCTCGGAGGTCGGTCTCGCGGCCATCTCACAGGCTCCGGCGGTTGCCGGAGGATTGTGGCTCAGGCCGCGCGCGATTGCGACGGCGCCGCCACCGTGAACGCGCCGACCAGCTGTCCGAGGTCGTCCGCCTGGCTCTTGAGCGTATGGGTCGCCGCGGTCGTCTGCTGCACCATGGCGGCGTTCTGCTGGGTCAGGTGGTCCATCTGGTTCACCGCCGTGTTCACCTGCGCGAGGCCCACGGACTGCTCCTCCGAGGACGCCGCGATCTCCGAGACCAGGCCATCGATCTCGGCGACCTGCTCCAGGATGCCGGTCAGGGCCTCGCCGGTCTGGGCGACCAGCGCCACGCCCTGCTCCACCTGCTGCGTCGAGGCGCTGATCAGAGTCTTGATCTCCTTGGCGGCGTCGGCCGAGCGCTGGGCGAGCGCGCGGACCTCCGAGGCGACGACCGCGAAGCCCTTGCCGGCGTCGCCCGCCCGGGCCGCTTCCACCCCGGCGTTCAGGGCCAGCAGGTTGGTCTGGAAGGCGATCTCGTCGATCACCCCGATGATCTGACTGATCTGCGACGCGGAATGCTCGATCTCGCCCATGGCGCCCTGGGTCTCGGTCATCACCGCCGCCGAACGCTCCGCCTGGGCCTTGGCGGTCGCGACCGCCTCGCTCGCCTGGCGCGCGCCCTCCGCGCTCTTCTGGACCGTGGCGGTGATCTGTTCGAGGGCCGCGGCGGTCTCCTCCAGGCTGGCCGCCTGCTGCTCGGTGCGTCGCGAGAGATCGTCGGCCGCGGCCCCGATCTGCACAACGCCGCCGGCGACGGACTCCGTGGAGTCCGACACGGCCGTCATGGCCGCCTCGAGGGCCGCCACGGCGTTGTTGAAGTCGTCCTTCAGGGCCTGGAACTCCTCGCCCACCGGGGCGACCACACGGACGCCCAGGTCGCGCGCCGAGAGCCGCGCCAGCGCCGCGCCGAGCACCTCCACCAGATGCGCCTGCCGCGCCTCGCTCGCCCGCCGTTCCGCCTCCAGGCGCTGACGCGCCTCGTCCAGCGCCTCCAGGTAGATCGAGATCGCGAAGTCCATGTCGAGCATGGCCGCGCGGATGAGGACGCCGACGTCTTCCCCGACCGCTTCGGCGCCGCCCTTCGGGGCCAGGAACCCCTTCGGCCAGCGGGCCTCGATCACGCCCCGAACCAGGCCGTCGAGGATCCGGGCGTAGCCGCCGATGTACCAGCGGGGCTCCAGGCCCAGCCGCGCGTGGGCCTGGCCGATCCGCCGCACGCCATCCACATAGGCGGTGTCGAACTGGGCCTCGGCGATCAGCGCCCAGTGCTTTTCCTGCGCCCGGCTGGCGCCGTCGATGTGGCTGTCGTCGGTGAAGAAGGCGCGCGTCTGCGGCGTCGCGCGGACCTGGGCGTAGAAGGCGTCGAGCGCCGGCTTGATCTCGGCGGCGACCAGCGGCTGGAGGGCCTTCAGCCGGCGGCGGGCGTCCGGGTCCAGGCCTAAGAATTCAAGCCGTTCATCCACTGCGCAATCATTAGCCACGCAACCAACTCCATTTACGGATACTTGGCGTTGATAGAGCTGATGCGCTTAATCCTGGATTAACCGGAATGTTCGTGTGGATATGGTGCGGGACGGTGCGAAAAACGGGCGGAGCCTCGCGGCTCCGCCCCTCAGGCGGCAGGTGTCGGGGGGAAGTTATGCCGCCTGCTTCCAGTTCGGTTCCAGCGCCGCGTGCGGGGGCACGGGGCGATCTTGAGCTGCGGAAGGCCCGCGATCTCGTTGGCGAAGCCGTGGTTCACGTCGCGATGGTGAGCCTCGTCGGCACGGACCACCTCAACCACGTCGCGCAGAGTCGCGGTGGCCGGCAGGTCCCAGTAGCGCCGGGCGATCTCGGGCGCCGCCACGTTCGGGCTGCGGCCCTCGTCGATCTCCTTGAGGTAGTGGGTGTAGCTGATCACCGCCTCCTCCTCGAAGTAGCCGACCACCCGGTGGGCGGTCTTCGGGCTGGCGAGGTAGAGGCCGAAGAAGAACAGGTAGAAGACCCACTGGACGGCGACGACCACGAAGCGCTCGAACAGGGTCGGCTTGCACACCTCGATGAAGGTCATCAGGTGCATGCGCTCGTTCTCGGCCTCGTCCATCAGCGTCTTGATCCAGCCCCGATCGTCTTCCATCCGGCGCAGGCACTTCAGGTGGGTCAGCGTCGCGCCGACCATACCCGGCACGGCGGCGACCGTTTCCAGCACCACCGCGCGGTGGCCGTAGCGCTTGGCGAAGAAGGTGTCGGCGAAGAAGCGCAGCGCCTTGACGAAGCCGTAGGCGACGCGGTCGGACAGGCCGCGGGGCCGGTGGTGGACGGCGAGGTCGACGAGGGGGGCGGTCATGGCGGTCTGTGCTTTCTTACGCTCTACGGGAGGCCGGCGATGCGCGGCCCGATGAGCGATGGGATAGCCCCCTCCCGCCCCGTCCGACATTCGGGAGGAACACCTACGTAGTCCCCCTTAGGTGGGTGCACGGAATTTCGCCCGACGCCGCCCGGCGGCATCGTTTCGGCCCCATTCACGGAGCCTGCAGATGACGACCGTCCAGACCCTCTATCTCGGCATGGTGATCGCCGGCTTTGCGGTCTTCATCCTCACCCTGGCGGGTGTTTCCACCTGGCAGCGGCGGGGCGACCGCTAGTTGTTGCGGGCGGCCTTGTAGCTCACCGAGAACAGCCGGCAGGCGTCCGGGAAGCCCTGCATCTCCGCACGGCTGATGGTCCGGCGGAAGCCGGTCTCCACGCGCAGTTCGCAGAAATAGTTCTGCTCCGCCGTCCGGAAGTTGCGCCGCCACACATAGGTCGGCCTGCCGTCCAGCACGAGGTACTCCGCGTAGGGGCCGTAGAGGCCGAGCGCGGCGTCCAGCTCCTCGCCGTAGAGCGCATTGGCGCCGCCCGTCTCGCCGGTCGTCCGGCAGGCGGCGAGCATCAGGGCTCCCGCGATCGCGGCGAGTCTCGGCATAGGACGCATTCCCCCTTGGCGAGGGGGATAACTGCACGGGGCAGGCCAGCCTCAGGTGACCGCGGTCACACCGCGTGGCTCAGGCCGGCGGCTCGCCGGCCACGGTCGTCCGGTGCATGACCCGGAGGTGCCCGTCGTAGCCGCCCTCGGCCAGGTGCATGGTGCAGCGGTTGTCCCACATCAGCAGCATCCTGGGCCGCCAGCGGTGGCGGTAGATGAACTCGTCCTGGGTCATGTGGCCGAACAGGAAGCCCAGCACCGCCTGGCTCTCCTTCGGCGTCATCCCCTCGATGCCCAGGGTGTACACCGGCGAGACGAACAGGGCCTTGCGGCCCGTCACCGGATGGGTGCGCACCAGGGGGTGGGTCAGGGTCTCGTCGGCCTCGGCCGAGACGATGATTTCCATGGTCCGCTTCTCGGTCTCGCGGGCGAAGACGCCCTTGGTCCCGTAGGCCCGGCCGGCCGAGTGCACGGCCTTCAGCGGCGCCAGCATCGCCTGCATCACCGGCGACAGCGTCTCGTAGGCCCGCGCGCAGTCGCAGAACAGGGTGTCGCCGCCCACCGGGGGCACGACCTCGGAATGCAGCAGGGTGGCCGCCGGCGGGATCGCCTGGAAGCTCCAGTCGGAGTGCCAGCCGGCCCCGAAGTTGGTCGCGCGCTCGTCCGGCTCACGGCGCAGCTCCAGCACATTGGGGTGCCCGGCCATCGGCTTGATGAAGGGGTCCTTGCCGAACGGCCCGATCTGGAGCGTGAAGGCCTCGAGCTGCTCCAGGCTCAGAGGCTGGTCCGGGAAGGCGAGCACGCCATGCCGCGCCCAGGCCGCCTTCACCTGGGCCAGGGTCTCGGGCGGGAGCGGCCGCGTCAGGTCGAGCCCCCTCACCTCCGCTCCGAAGCCCGTGGGCTCCGGCGTCACCTCAATGGCGGTCTTCTGCTCGGCCAGCACGGCGGCCTCCCCTCATCCGGTCTTCGCGGGCGGCGGCGACAGCGCCTTCATGTAGGTCTGCATGTCGAAGTAGTCGCGCCACACCTTGATCTTTCCGGCCTCCATCTCAAAGACCCCACAGCACGGCAGGTCGACAGGCCGGTCGCCGACCTGGCTGCGGTCGAGCCGTTCGGCGATCACCACGTCGCCCCGGGCCACCAGGTTCAGAACGTCCCATTCGGTCGAGGTCCAGCTGCTGATGAACCCGGCGATGAAGGCCCGGACGTTCTCCCGCCCCGCCACCGGCCGGGCGGGCATGTTGTGGTAGACGCCGTCCGGCGCGAAGAACCCCGCCAGTTCGTCCGGGTCCAGCCGCGACCAGGCGGCGATGAAATCCCGGATCACGGTCTCGTTGTCGCTCATGGTCGTCCCTCCCGCGCAGGCCCCGGCTTCGGGCGCCGGGTTTCCTCCACTCTGAGGTTTGCTTCCGCTCGGGCAAGACTGTAATCGAAGCCCCGTCATGGCCGCTTTCGACACCACCGAAGACAAGCTCATCGCCCTGGTCCCGGACCGGAAGGTTTCCTCGCGCGACACGTTCGGCGTGGACTTCGACATGGACGTGCCCGCGTTCTCGGAACGCGACCCCCACGTTCCCGACGTGGACCCGGCCTACAAGTTCGATCCCGAGACCACGCGGGCGATCCTCGCGGGCTTCGCCTTCGACCGCCGCGTGATGGTCCAGGGCTACCACGGCACCGGCAAGTCGACGCACATCGAGCAGGTGGCGGCGCGCCTGAACTGGCCGCTGATCCGCGTGAACCTCGACAGCCACGTCTCCCGGATCGACCTGGTCGGCAAGGACGCCATCGTCCTGAAGGACGGCAAGCAGGTCACCGAGTTCCGCGAAGGCATGCTGCCCTGGGCGATCCAGCGGCCCATCGCCCTCGTGTTCGACGAGTACGACGCCGGCCGCCCGGACGTGATGTTCGTGATCCAGCGGGTGCTGGAGGCGCAGGGCAAGCTGACCCTGCTCGACCAGAACCGGGTGATCCGTCCGAACCCCTGGTTCCGGCTGTTCTCGACGACCAACACCATCGGTCTCGGCGACACCACCGGCCTCTACCACGGCACCCAGCAGATCAATCAGGGCCAGATGGACCGCTGGTCCATCGTCACCACGCTCAACTACCTGGCCCACGACGTGGAGGCCGAGATCGTTCTGGCCAAGGCGCCGAACTACCAGACCGCCGAGGGCCGCCGGACGATCAACGCCATGGTCCGGGTCGCCGACATGACCCGCAACGCCTTCATGAACGGCGACATCTCGACGGTCATGAGCCCGCGGACGGTGATCACCTGGGCCCAGAACGCCGAGATCTTCGGCGGCGACATCGCCCTCGCCTTCCGGATGACCTTCCTGAACAAGTGCGACGAGCTGGAGCGCGGCACCGTCGCCGAGTTCTTCCAGCGCGCCTTCGGCCAGGACCTCCCGGAAAGCACGGCGCGGGTGCGGGTGGCTTAGGCCGCCTAACCTCCGCTCATCCCGGCGAAAGCCGGGAACCAAGCTGAATCAGATCGAAGGCCCCGGCGGTGCGAACCTCCGGGGCTTTTCCTTGCCGAACGTCCGCCTGGGTTCCGGCTTTCGCCGGGATGAGCGGAGTTTGGGGGCTGGACCCGGGTTCTGCGAAGCGCGATCATCAAACCCATTCTTCGAACAATATTGCTGGGGGAAACTATGATCAGGACCACTCTGGCGGCGCTTGCGCTCGCCGCCGGCTTCGCCGCCGCTTCGGGCGCTCAGGCCCAGACCGCACCGGCCAGGAACGACTACGCAGACAAGGCCGCCTGGCTGTGCTTCCCGGGCAAGTCCGGCGACGCCTGCGCCGTCGACATGACCGCCACGGTCGTCAAGGCCGACGGCTCGACCAGCGTCGAGACCTTCAAGGCCGATCCGAAGGCCCCCATCGATTGCTTCTACGTCTATCCGACGGTCTCCAACGACCCCGGCATCACGTCGGACATGAACGCCGGCCCCGAGGAGCTGAACGTGGTGCGGCAGCAGCTCGCCCGCTTCGGCTCAAAATGCCGGATCTACGCCCCGCTCTACCGACAGTTCACCCTGACCGCGCTGCGCGCCGCCTCGGCCGGCAACCCGATGCCGGGCTCCGCCGATCCGGCCGTCCGCCAGGTGGGCTACAATGACGTAGTCGACGCCTGGAACCATTACCTCCAGCACGAGAACAAGGGCCGCGGCGTCGTCCTGATCGGCCACTCCCAGGGCTCGGGCGTCCTCCAGCGGGTGATCCCCGCCGTGATCGAGGGCAAGCCCGTCCAGAAGCAGCTGATCTCCGCCCTGATCCTCGGCTCCAACCTCGCCGTCGAGAAGGGCAAGGACACCGGGACGTTCAAGACCATCCCGCTCTGCAAGTCGGCCAGCCAGACGGGCTGCGCCATCTCCTACGTCACCTTCCGCGACACCATCCCGCCGCCCGCCAACAGCCGCTTCGGCAAGGTGCAGGCCGCGAACATGGAGGCCGCCTGCACCAACCCGGCGAACCTCGCCGGCGGCCAGGGGCGAGCTGAAGGCCTACCACAGCAATGGGGCGGCCATCGCCTCGTCGTCGGTGGCCCCGCCGACCTGGGTGAAGGGCAAGGCCCAGCCGACCACGCCGTTCGTCGCCACGCCCGGGCTGATCACCGGCCAGTGCGTCTCCAAGGACGGCTTCAACTACCTGGAGGCCCGCGTGAACGCCGACCCGGCCGACCCGCGCACCGACGACATCTCCGGCGACGTCGTGGCCCTGGGCGCGGTCATGAAGGACTGGGGCCTCCACCTCGTCGACGCCAACATCGCCATGGGCAACCTGGTGGAGATCGTGGGCCAGCAGTCGAAGGCGTATCTGGCGAAGGCGAAGCAATAGTTGCGCCCCATCGGGGGAGCTGTCGGCGCAGCCGACTGAGGGGGTCCGCCGCGACACCGGGGATGACCCCCTCCGGCCCTTCGGGCCACCTCCCCCGACGGGGAGGAATGGAGAAAGAAAAACGCCCGTCCTCTTTCGAGGGCGGGCGTTCTTTCTTTCCGACGTTCGAAGCGTCGCTAACGGGTCATCTTTCGCCCGGCCATCAGGCCCATGACGAGGAAGACCAGGAAGCCCACCACGAACAGGAAGAACAGGATCTTGGCGATGCCGGCCGAAGCGCCAGCGATGCCACCAAAGCCGAGCGCGCCGGCTACGATGGCGACGATCGCGAAGATCAGAGCCCACTTCAGCATGGCGCTCACTCTCCTCATGACTACAGGCCGGCAACCGGCCCGGTCGGATGAACACGGCTTCGCCATGATTGTTCCGGCGGCGGAGCCCTCACTTCCTTGTTTCGCCCCACGTCACCCCTGATCTAAGACGGTCGTCATGGCGAAGAACCCGGAAAGCCCCCTGGAGCCGTTCAAGCGTGCGCTGGCGCACGCGGCGCGCTCGCTCGCCGAGACGCCCGACCTGGAGATCGTCTACTCCGGCGAGGGCCCGCAGCTCTCCGGAAAGCGGGCCGTCCTGCCCCACCCGCCGCGCGACCTGACGAGCGCGGACGCGGCGCGGATCCGCGGCCTCGCCGACCAGATGGCGCTGCGCGTGGCCCACCACGACCCCGCCGCCCATGCGAAGGCGCGGCCGGCCTCGGCCATGGGCCAGCCGATCTACGACGGCATCGAGCAGGCCCGCATCGAGGCGATCGGCGCCAACGCCATGGGCGGCGTGCGCGAGAACCTGAAGGCCGTCATGGACCAGGCCTGGGCCAAGCGCTCGTTCAACCAGATCGAGGCCCTGGCCAATCCGCCGATGGCCGAGGTGGTCTCGCTGATGGTCCGCGAACGGCTGACCGGCGAGCCCCCGCCGGCCATGGCCGAGCCGCTGGTGAAGCTGTTCCGCGACGAGGTGGAGGCCAAGGCCGGCGCCGACCTCGACCGCCTGTCCGACCTGATCCACGACCAGAAGGCCTTCGCCAAGGTGGCCCGCGCCATCCTGCGCGACCTGAAGATGGGCGACGACCTCTCCGACGCCCTCGACCAGCCCGAGCAGGACGAGGATTCGAGCGAGGACGGCGAGCCCGAGGCCAGCGACGACAAGGACGAGGGCGACGGCGACGGCCAGTCGCCGCAGCAGACCGCCATGGACGAGTCGGACGCGACCCACCAGGAGAGCGACGACGCCGACAGCCAGATGATGCAGGCGGAGGACGACCCCGACAGCCAGGAGACCGACGAGCCCCCCGAGATGGGCGAGGGCGAACAGCCGGCGCGTCCCGACTTCAAGGGCGAGGCCAAGGTCGCCACCTACAAGGTCTTCACGACCCAGCACGACGAGATCGTCGCCGCCGAGGAGCTCTGCGACGGTGAGGAGCTGACGAGGCTTCGCGCCTACCTCGACCAGCAGCTCGCCAGCCTGTCGAACGTGGTCTCGCGGCTGGCCAACCGTCTCCAGAGGAAGCTGCTCGCCCAGCAGAACCGCGCCTGGAGCTTCGACCTCGAGGAGGGCCTGCTCGACACCTCCAGGCTGACCCGGGTGATCACCGACCCCACCGCCTCGCTGGCCTTCAAGGAGGAGGAGGACACCGAGTTCCGCGACACGGTGGTCACCATCCTGATCGACAACTCCGGCTCCATGCGCGGCCGGCCGATCATGGTCGCCGCGGTCTGCGCCGACATCCTGGCCCGCACGCTGGAGCGCTGCGGCGTGAAGACCGAGATCCTCGGCTTCACCACCCGCGCCTGGAAGGGCGGCCAGGCGCGCGAGGACTGGCTGAAGGCCGGCAAGCCCGCCCAGCCGGGCCGCCTGAACGACCTGCGCCACATCATCTACAAGGCTGCCGACGCCCCCTGGCGGCGCGCCCGGCGCAACCTCGGCCTGATGATGCGCGAGGGGCTTCTGAAGGAGAACATCGACGGCGAGGCCCTGATGTGGGCGCACCAGCGGCTGATCGGCCGGCCGGAGCAGCGCCGCATCCTGATGGTCATCTCCGACGGCGCGCCGGTGGACGATTCCACCCTCAGCGTGAACTCGGGCCACTACTTGGAGCGCCATCTGCGCGAGGTGATCGCCGAGATCGAAGCCAAGAGCCCGGTCCAGCTCATCGCCATCGGCATCGGCCACGACGTGACCCGCTACTACCGCCGGGCCGTCACCATCGTCGACGTGGAGCAGCTCGCCGGCGCCATCACCGACCAGCTCGCCGCGCTGTTCGACGAGGAGCCGCGCAAGCTCACCCGCCGCACCGCCGGCCTGCTGCAGCCGCCGCCCAACACCCAGGGGCCCTCCGGCGGCATGCGCCGCTCGACCTTCAAGGAAGTCCGGAGATCGGTGGCTTGAGGAAACTCACGGGGCCGCTGTTCGCGCTGGCCCTCGCCGGCTGCGTCAGCCCGGACGCGTCCCTGCCGCCGGCCCCCTGCCCTATGCCGCGGCGATCGCCGTCGACGGCGCGCCCGTCCCGCTCGACCCGTCTGATCCGGCGAAGATCGCGGTCGGCCGTTTCGCCTACGCCGGCGGCCTGCACCTGACCTCGACGCAGACCGCCCGCCTGCACGGCCTTTCCGACCTGAAGGTCCGGCCCGACGGCCGGCTCGTCGCCGCCAGCGACCAGTCCGACCTGCTTACCGCCCGCATCGTCCTGGACGCCGCGGGCCGCCTGGCCGGGATCGCCGACGCCCGGCTCGCCGCCCTGAAGGACGGGAACGGGGCCGACCTCTACGCCGGCGGCCAGAAGGAATATGATTCCGAAGGCGTCGCCGAGTTGCCGAACGGCGACCTGCTGGTGAGCTTCGAGCAGCACGAGCGCATCCTGCGCTACCCGGCCGCCGGCGGCCCGCCGGTCGCCGCCCCGATCCCGCAGACAGCCTTCCAGTTCAACAAGTCCCTGGAGGCGCTCGCCGCCGATCCGGCGCGCGGGCCGGACGCCTACCGCGTGGCGCTGGAGGGCACGGGCCAGACCTTCCTGTGCCGGCTGGCGACGGGCTGCACGCCGGGCTTCACCGTCGATCTCGAAGGTCTGGAGCTCACCGGCATCGACATGCTGCCGGACGGCGGCATGGCCGTGCTGCTGCGCTATTTCACGCCGCTGCGCGGCAACACGATCAAGCTGAAGATCCTCGACCGCGACGGCCGGCGCATCGACGGCTTCGACATGGAGCGCCCGCTCACCGTCGACAATTTCGAGGGGGGTGGCGGCGGTCCCCGGCCCCGCCGGCCGGATCCGCTTCTACCTGATCTCGGACGACAACTTCGGCGCCTTCGCCGGCGCCCCCACCGACCAGCGGACCCTGCTCATGGCGTTCGACTGGACGCCGTAGACCCTCTCCCCAAAGCAAAGGGCCGCCCCGGAGGGCGGCCCTTTCGGAACGACACTCTTGTAAGCTCAGGCTTAGGCGGCCGGGGCCTGCTCGGCGAGCTTGGCCTTCACCTGGCGCTTGATCTTCAGGGCGCGGGCCGAGAGGTCCTCGTCGCGGGCCTTCAGGAGGAACACGTCCAGGCCGCCCTTGAAGTCCAGCGTGCGCAGCGCCGCGTTGCGGACGCGCAGCTTGAAGGACTGGCCGAGCGCGTCCGACTGGAGCGTGACCGGCTGCAGCGCCGGCAGGAAGCGGCGCTTGGTCTTGATGTTCGAGTGGCTCACATTGTGGCCGACCATCGGGCCGACACCGGTGAGTTCGCAGCGACGCGACATAGCGAGGTAACCTTCGCGTGGAAATGGGATCGGCGGACCAGCCGGCCCGCGCGAGGAGGGGGCGATATAGAGGAAGCGGGCCCTTCGCGTCAACCCGGGCGCTGCAGCAAATCTCGCCCCCGGGTGCGGCCCGATCCCCACGGAACGGCGAAGCTCGTTGTGGCCGAAAGCGACTCAAATACAATGGGTTGTAGGGAACAAAGGCTGAATCGCGGCATGTCAGCGATTCGGTCCTGATCCGTTTCGCGCCCGTTCTGGAAGTTCCCGCCGCCCCTTAACGACTGCGACGCCAGGTGGCGGACGAGGCGGAACGCCGCCTAGTCGGCCATGTGGACGTCGGCCACCCGCTGCTCGCGGGCGACCAGCACCTCGGTGGCGGCGATCCGCCGCCCCTTGTCCAGGATCTCCAGGTGCACGTGGTCGGTCATGCCGCCGGGATACTTGTCCTGCAGGGAGTAAACCTCGCCGATCGGGCGACCCACAGCCACCGCGTCGCCCACCTCGACCGCCGGCTCCACATAGAACACGCGGGCGGCGTAGCGCAGCGCCGGATTGGTGATCTCCACGAACTTCAGGTCGGCGTCGCCGGCATAGGCATAGCCGATCTTCGTCACATAGCCGGAGATCGGCGCCACCACCGCCTGCCCGGCGTCGGCGACGAAGTCCACGCCCTCGTGGCGGCGCGAGCCGCCGTCGCGGCGGGCGCCGAACGCGCCTTGGCCATAGGCGTCGTGGCCCCTGGGCTCCTGGCCGGTGGGATTGGCGAAGTCGGCTTGGCCGTCACCGTCCACGTCGAGCCCCTGCCAGACGATCCGGGTGGCCTCGGCCGCCGGGAAGATCGTGTCCCGCAGGTCGATCCGCTGCGCCTCGGCCTTCTTCGCCGCCGTGTAGCCCACGTGCGCCGCCGGCATGGCCAGCGCCGCCGTGCCGCCGAGGATCGCAAGGACGGCCACCGTCTGGCCCAACCGTTCCTTCGCCGTTTCCACGGCGCGCACAGGGATGCGCATCATTCGGGTACGCCCTTCTCTCGATCGGATGCGGCCCACCGGACAGACGCCGGCTTCCTGGCTCGCGAGGATGCTGTCTCGTTTTCTGTCACGGCCGCCTGTGGCGACGGCCGCGGGTCCGCTCGGGGACGCCTGTCTTAGTTAACGGCGCTTCCGGGCGGAATATGGGCGCGTTCTTTTCCGTCCTGTCGCGACACCATGCCGCCTGCATATCGGCGTCTTGCCAAGCGGCGCCAGGAAGCGTAAATAACTGACCGGTCAGTTATTAGGACGTTCCGATGCTCCCCGCCGGCGAACCGAAATTCCGTCGCCGCAAGGCTGACCGCCCCGGCGAGATCGTCGAGGCGGCGATGCAGGTGTTCGCCGAGAAGGGCTTCGCCGCCGCCCGGCTGGACGACATCGCCGCCCGGGCCGGAGTCTCCAAGGGCGGGCTCTATCTCTACTTCGACACCAAGGACGACATCTTCCGGGCCGTGGTCGAGCAGGCCATCGCGCCGAACGTCCAGCTCGCCCGCGCCATGCTGGCCGCCCATCCCGGCCCGTTCCCGGACCTAATCCGGGCGCTGGCCGCCCACGTGGGTGGGGTGATCCAGACCACCTCGATCGGCGGGGTCGCGAAGATGGTCATCGGCGAGGCCCGCAACTTCCCCGAACTCGCCCGCATCTGGCACGACCGCCTGGTCGGCCCGATGCTCGACACGCTCGCCGGCGTCATCGCCGCCGCCCAGGCCCGCGGCGAGGTCCGCCCCGGCGACCCGCGGGCCTACGCCCTGCAGCTCGTCGCCCCGCTGCTCGTCGGCGTCATCTGGCGCGAGACCTTCGCCCCCGTCGGCGCGCCGGCCTTCGACCTGCCCGCCCTCATCGCCCAGCACGTCGACACCTACCTCGGAGGGATAGCGCCATGACCCGCCAGCGCGCCCTGGTCGCCGTCCTCGCCCTCGCCGGCCTGGCGATCGTCGCCGTCCTCGTCGTCATGCCGCGGTTCGGCCGGGTGGAGACCCTCACCGGCTACATCGAGGGCGAACCGCTCTATCTCGCCGCCCCCGTGGCCGGCCGCGTGGAGCAGATGCTCGTGGTCCGCGGCCAGGCGGTGGCGCCCGGCCAGAAGCTGTTCGTGGTCGATCCCGCCCAGCTCGCCGCCCAGCGCGACCAGGCGGGCGCGGAAGTGGCCGCCGCCGAGGCCCAGGCGGTCGACGCCCGCAAGGGCGTCCGGCCGGTGGAGCTGGCGGTGTTCGAGGCCAACCTCGCCGCCGCGGAAGCCCGCGCCCGCGACGCCCAGGCCCAGCTCCGCCGGGTCGAGCCCCTGACCGGCCGCGGATATTACGCGCCGGCCCGCCTCGACGAGGCCCGCGCCGCCGCCCAGGCCGCCCAGGCCCAGGTGGCCGCCGCCCGCAGGCAGCGCGACGCCGCCACCCTCGGCGCCCGCGACGACCTCGTTCGCGCCGCCGACAGCCGGGTCGCCCAGGCCCGCGCGGCGCTGACCGGCGCCGAGGCCCGGCTGATGGACGTCGCCCCCCACCGCCCCCGCCGCCGCCCGGGTGGAGGAGGTGTTCTACCAGCAGGGCGAGTGGGCGGCCGTCAACCAGCCGATCCTCTCCCTGCTGCCCGACGAACGGATCAAGGTGCGGTTCTTCGTCCCCGAGGCCGACCTTTCGAAATACCGTCCGGGCGCCACCGTCCGCTTCGCCTGCGACGGCTGCGACCGGGGCATGACCGCGAAGATCGACTACGTCAGCCCGCGCCCGGAGTTCACCCCGCCGGTGATCTACTCCAAGGACGCCCGCGACCGGCTCGTCTACCTCGTCGAAGCCCGCCCCAGCGTCCGCCTCAACCCCGGCCAGCCGGTGGACGTGGAGCCGCTGAAGTGACCCTCGCCATCGACGTCCACGGGCTCAACAAGAGCTTCGGCGACAAGCACGTCGTCCAGGATGTCGACATCGCCGTCGAGGAAGGCCGGATCTGCGGCTTCCTGGGTCCCAACGGCTCGGGCAAGACCACGACGCTCAGGATGCTCTGCGGCCTGCTCACGCCCGACAGCGGCCAGGGCGCGGCGCTCGGCTTCGACATCATCCGCGACGCCGCCGAGATCAAGCGGCGCACCGGCTACATGACCCAGAGGTTCTCGCTCTACGAGGACCTGACCATCGCCGAGAACCTGGAGTTCGCCGCCCGCATCCACGAGCTCGACCGCCGGCGCGAGCGGGTCGACGCGGCCATCGAACGCCTGGGCCTGACGGCGCGCCGGGGCCAGCTCGCCGGCACGCTCTCCGGCGGCTGGAAGCAGCGCCTCGCGCTCGCCTCGGCCACCCTGCACGAGCCCCGGCTCCTGCTGCTCGACGAGCCCACCGCCGGCGTCGACCCCAAGGCCCGGCGCACCTTCTGGGACGAGATCCACGCGCTGTCCGCCGAGGGCCTCACCGTGCTGGTCTCCACCCACTACATGGACGAGGCCGAGCGCTGTCACGAGATCGCCTACATCTCCTACGGCCGGCTGATCGCCCGCGGCACGGCCGAGGAGGTGGTCCAACGCTCCAACCTGATCACCCTGCGCGGCGAGGGCCCCGGCATCGACCGGCTCTCCGGCGAGATCGCCGCCCGCCCCGGCGTCGAGACCGCCGCCCTCTTCGGCCCGGCCCTCCACGTCAGCGGCACGGACCGCAAGGCGCTGGAGGCCGCCATCCAGCCCTGGAAGCGCGAGCCCTGGCGCTGGGCGGAGGTCGAGCCGACGCTGGAGGACGTCTTCATCCAGCTCATGGACCGCTCTGAGGACAATTTCCGATGATCCTCCTTCGCACAAGGCTACGGAGGACTCCGGTCCTGCGAAGCTCCTTCGGGAGCGAAGCAGGATGAGCACCGGCTTCTCCCTCACCCGCGTCGCCGCGGTGATGATCAAGGAGTTCAAGCAGCTCACCCGCGACCGGGTCACCTACGCCATGATGCTAGCCCTGCCCGTGGTCCAGCTCCTGCTGTTCGGCTTCGCCATCAACACCGAGCCGCGTCACCTGCCCACCGCCGTGCTGGTGCAGGAGGACAGCGTCTTCGCCCGCTCGGTGGTCGGCGCCCTGAAGCGCAGCGATTTCTTCGACCTCGTGGCCCAGGCCCGCTCGGCCTCCGAGCTCGACGCCATGATCCGCCGGGGCGACGTGCTGTTCGCCGTGACCATCCCCGGCGACTTCACCCGGCGCGTGGCGCGCGGCGACCAGGCGCAGATCCTGGTGGAGGCCGACGCCACCGACCTCACGGCGACCGGCGGCGCGGCGGCGGCGCTCGCCGCCCTGCCCGCCCAGGCCCTGGCCCAGGACATGAAGGGCGCGCTCGCCCCCCCGCACACAGGCGCCGCCGCCGTTCGAGGTGGTCGTCCACCGCCGCTACAATCCCGAGGCGGTCACCGCCTACAACATCGTGCCCGGCCTGCTGGGCGTGATCCTCTCCATGACGCTGGTCATGATGACCGCGCTCTCGGTCACCCGCGAGACGGAGCGGGGCACCATGGAGAGCCTGCTGGCCACGCCCGTCGAGCCGCTGGAGGTGATGGTCGGCAAGCTCGCGCCCTATGTCCTGATCGGCCTCATCCAGACGGCGCTGATCCTGACGCTCGCCCGGCTGCTCTTCGCCGTGCCGTTCCAGGACGGCTGGCCCGGCCTCTCGCTCGGCATCGCCCTCTTCATCGTGGGCTCGCTGTCGCTGGGCTTCCTGATCTCCACCGTGGCCCGGTCGCAGCTGCAGGCCATGCAGATGAGCGTCTTCTACATCCTGCCCTCCATCCTGCTCTCGGGCTTCATGTTCCCGTTCAAGGGCATGCCCGGCTGGGCCCAGGCGCTGGGCGAGATCATCCCGGTGACCCATTTCCTGCGCGTGGTCCGCGGCGCCCTGCTGAAGGGCCAGGACCTGAGCGACATGTGGCGCGAGCTCCTGGCGCTCACCGCCTTCGTCTGCGTCGTCGCGGCCCTCGCCATGGCCCGCTACCGGCGCACGCTGGATTGAGACTCGTGGGCGAGTTGGCCGGAGTGTCAGTTCCCTCGCCGCGCTAGCGCCCTTCTCACGAACAGGAAACAACCTGCCGTAGTTGCGCAGCCGACGACCGCGGTAAACCAAAACTCGCCATCAAACACGAACCCACTTCTGGCGAACGCTAGTGCCGCCACGAGGACCACAGAGACCGCTGCGCCGATCGCGAAGGCACGCTGCTCACGCCCCTGGAGAGCGGGCTCGACCGGTGTCGACGTTGCGCGCAACAATCGAAACAGGTCCCTGGCGGCCCAAATCGATCCGGCGATCAATGCCACGTTGATGGCCAAGACATAGCCAGCGACCACGACGATGGGCACACCAGCGTCAGCCAACACGCGAGCCAGCCAAAGCCCGACCGAGCTGAGCAACCCCACGGCGAGAATCTTCAGCCACATGCTCCGCCGTGCGGCCGATCGCGTGCTGGAATCCATGGCCTTATATCTTTGTCCTAAAGCAAGCTTCACTGACGGAAGTGGTGAGCATCGCAAGCCCAGGGGTCAACAAGCTACGTCAGGTCCCGGCCCTCGACTGAGGCCGCCGTCGTCCCTACCTTCACGGGATGGCCGTCGCCTTCACCAAGGAAGAGGATTACGAGAGCCAGGCCGCGGACCTTCCCGACCGGCCGATCTCGTCGCATCCCAACCTCGTCACCGCCTCGGGGCTCGCCTCCATCGAGGCGGAGCTGGCGGCCGCGCGCGCCGCCTACCAGGCCGCCCAGGCCCAGGGCGACGTCAGCGCCGACCGCACCGCCATGGCCCGGGCCACCCGCGACCTGCGCTACTGGTCCCAGCGCCGCGCCACCGCCCAGCTCACCGAGCCGGAGCCCGAGGCCGGCAAGGTCCAGTTCGGCCGCACTGTGGAGATTGAGCGCGAGGACGGCCGCAAGCAGGCTTTCCGCATCACCGGCGAGGACGAGGCCGACCCGGCCAAGGGCACGATCTTCTACGCCTCCCCGCTCGCCCGCGCCCTGCTCGGCAAGGCGGTCGGCGACGTCGCCGAGGTCAACGGCGCCGAGGTCGAGGTCATGGCCGTCCGATAGTCCGGAACGGCTTCCCCGCCCATGAGTTGGCCTCCCGCACATGGCGGGGGACCAGATGGACGACGGCGCGGCCTTCAACGACCAGCATCCGGCCCACGCCGACGCGGCCCTGGCCCCCGCGCCCGCCGCCGCGCCCGAGCCGGCCCGGCCGCCCGAGGAGAACCCCCAGCCGTCCGCCGCCTGGATCGCTGACCGGCTGAGCCGGGAGACCCGGCGCGCCACGGCGCCGCTCCTCTACGTCGCCTCCAGCGAGCGCCGCGCCGACGAGATCGGCCGGGCGCTGCGCCAGTTCGCGCCGCAGGCGGAGGTCCTGGTGCTGCCGCCCTGGGACTGCCTCCCGTACGACCGCGCCTCGCCGTCCCGCGAGGCCATGGGCCGGCGGATGGCCGTGCTCGCCCGGCTGACGGAGGCGGCCGAGGGCCCGCGCGTGCTGGTGGCCAGCGCCGAGGCCCTGCTGCAGCGCGTGCCCCCCGAAGACCGCAATGAAGCACGCCTTCCTGCCCGTGCGCGTCGGCGAACGCCTCGACCGCCAGGCCCTGGAAGGCTTCGCCCGCCGGGCCGGCTATGTGGTCGACGACCGGATCGACGAGCCCGGCGAGATCGCCCCTGCTGGGCGAGGTGGTCGACGTCTTCCCGGCCGCCGCCGAGGCCCCGGTCCGCATCGCGCTCGGCGGCGACGACACCGTCAGCGCCATCCGCCGCTACGATCCCGTCAGCCAGCGCACCGACGAGGAGCTGGACGACGTGGTGCTGGGCCCGGCCTCCGAGGTCCTGCTCGACGACGAGACCGAGCGCACACCGGGCCTCGAGCACCGGGCGGCGTCGATCTACGGCCGGATGCCGACCGTCTTCGCCCTGCTGGGCGAGGCCGTGGCCTTCGTCGACGACAAGGTCGAGCGCCGCGTCGCCGGCCTCAGCGAACAGATCGCCGAGGCCTATGACGCCCATCATAGCCTGTCCGGCCCCGGCGAGGCCCCCGCGCCCCGGCCCGAGGACCTCTACCTCTCCGCCCGCGACTTCGACCGCGCGCTCGGAAAGCTGACGCGGCGCACGCTGGACGGCGCGGCCGAGCGCACGCCCCGCTTCGCCCTGGAGCGCAACCCGGGCCGGGCGTTCTCGGATTTCGTCCAGGCCCGCCTGGAGGCCGGCGCGCGCATCGTGCTCACCGGCCTGGCCCATGAGCTGCGCCCGCTGGCCCGCGCCATCCAGCGCGGCGCGGCGCGCACGCCGGAGCCGGCCGCTGACTGGGAGGCGGTGCGGCGCGCGAAGGCCGGCGAGCTGCTCGCCCTGCCGGTCGATCTGGAAGCCGGGTTCGAGGCCCCCGACGAGGGGCTGGTGGTCGTCACCGCCTCCGACGTGCTGGGCGGCCGGGTCGCCACCCGCGGCGGGCCCTCCGCCGAGAGCCTGCTGTCCGACCCCGACCTGAGGGTCGGCGACGCCGTGATCCACGAGGACCATGGGCTGGGCGTGCTCGAGGCCCTGGAGACGCTCGAGGTGGCGGGCGAGACCCGCGACGCCGTCCGGCTCGCCTACCACGGCGGGGCCAGCCTGATCACGCCGGTGGAGGAGTTCGGCAAGCTCTGGCGCTACAGCGGCGAGGCCGAGGCCGTCACCCCCGACCGGCTGCACACCGACGCCTGGGCGAAGCGCCGGGTCGAGCTCAGCGCCGACATCGACCGGACCGCCGAACACCTGGTGGCCGTCGCCCGCGCGCGCGCCGAGACCAGGGGCCAGGTGCTGGAGCCGTCCCGCCCGGCGCTCGCCCGGTTCGCCGCCCGCTTCCCCTACCCCGAGACCTCGGACCAGGCCGCCGCCATCGAGGCGGTGCTCGCCGACATGGCCTCGGGCCGGGTGATGAGCCGGCTCGTCTGCGGCGACGTCGGCTTCGGCAAGACCGAGGTGGCGCTGCGCGCCGCCGCCGCGGCCGCCCTGGCCGGGAAGCAGGTCGCCGTCGTCGCCCCCACCACCGTGCTCGCCCGCCAGCACTTCGAGAGCTTCCGCCGCCGGTTCGCCGGGTTCGATCTCAAGGTCGGGCGGCTCTCGCGCCTGGCCTCCCCGGCCGAGGCCCGGGCGGTGAAGGACGGCCTGGCCGACGGCTCGATCCGCATCGTCATCGGCACCCATGCCCTGGCGGCCGACGATGTCGCCTTCGCCGACCTCGGCCTGCTGATCGTCGACGAGGAGCAGCGGTTCGGCGCCAGGCTGAAGCAGCAGCTCCGCGGCCTCGCCCCCCAACGTCCACCTGCTGACCATGACGGCGACGCCGATCCCCGGACCCTGCAGCTCGCCATGGTCGGCGTAGAGGACGTCAGCGTCATCGCCACCCCGCCGGCCCGCCGGCGGCCGGTCCGCACCTTCCTGGCCCCCTTCGACGCCGCCACGGTCCGCACCGCCCTGCTGCGGGAGCGCCGGCGCGGCGGCCAAAGCTTCGTCGTCGTCCCCCGCATCGAGGACATCGGCCCGGTCGCCGGGCAGCTCAAGGCGCTGGTCCCCGAGCTCACCACCCGGACCGCCCACGGCGACCTGCCGCCCGAGGCGGTGGACGAGGCGATGGTCGGCTTCGCGAGCGGCGAGGGCGATGTCCTGCTGGCCACCAGCATCATCGAGAGCGGCCTCGACGTGCCGCGCGCCAACACCATGATCGTCTGGCGCGCCGACCGCTTCGGCCTGGCCCAGCTCCACCAGCTGCGCGGCCGGGTCGGCCGGGGCCGCACCCAGGGGATCACCTACCTGCTCACCGACCCCGACGAGGAGATCGCCGAGGCCACCCGGGCCCGGCTCTCCACCCTCGTCGCCCTCGACCGGCTGGGTTCGGGCCTGGCGATCAGCGCCCGGGATCTGGAGCTGCGAGGGGCCGGCGACCTGATCGGCGACGAGCAGGCGGGCCACGTGAAGCTGATCGGCGCGGCCCTCTACCAGCGCCTGCTCACCCGCGCGGTCAGGGTGGCCAAGGGCGAGATCTCCGGCCCCGACTGGGACCCCGAGCTGAACCTCGACCTGAAGGGCGCCATTCCCGAGGCCTATGTCCCCGACCCCACCATCCGCCTGAACCTCTATGCCCGCCTCGCCCGGATCGGCGAGCCCGATGCGGTCGAGGCCTTCGCCGAGGAGCTGGAGGACCGTTTCGGCGTCCTGCCCGACGCCGCCGTCGCCCTGCTGGACCGCGCCCGCCTGCGCACCCTGGCCCAGGCCGCCGGCGTCATCCGCGTCGACGCCGGCCCCCGCGCCGTCGCCCTCACCGTCCAGGGCCGGCCGCCGGCCAGGCTGAAGTGCGCCCCCGACGCCGCCGTGAAGGACGGCCGCCTCGTCTGGCTCAAGCCCGCCCCCAAAGGCGCCTCGCGCCTCGACGACGTCCGCCTGGTCCTGGAGGAGCTTGCGGCGAGACGGCAGTAGACGCCGGTCGCAGGGCGGCTACTCTCCGCCGTCCCTCGAATGTCTTGGGACGCCCTTCCCGCATGACCCCGCCTGCCGATCCCGCCCTGGCCGACGCGCTCGCCCGCCTGCTCCCCAATGCGCACGCCCCCTATTCCGGCGTGCACGTGTCCGCGATCGTCGAGACCGCCGACGGCCGGCGGCACGAGGGCGTCAACGTCGAGAACGCCGCCTATCCGCAAGGCGTCTGCGCCGAGGCCAGCGCGATCTCCGACATGGTGACGAAGGGCGGCAAGCGGATCCGCCGGATCTATGTCGCCTCGAACCTTCCGGGCTTCATCTGGCCCTGCGGCGGCTGCCGCCAGAAGATCTGGGAATTCGCCGAGCCCGGCTGCGAGGTCGTCTCGGTCGCCGCCGACGGCGCCGCCGAAACCCACACCATCGAGGAACTGCTGCCCCTGGGGTTTCGGCTCGAGCGCGGCTGACAGCCTTCACCTTTGATGGGCCCGCGGAACGCAGCCCGGCCTTCGCGCGTCCTGTTGCATAGGTTCCGTCGCGTAGGAGTACGGGCGACTTGACCGGTTTCGAGGCTGTTCCTGCCCTGGCCTTCCTCGCCCCGCGTCTCTTGCCCGACTCTCCGCGCCACCCCACCTTCCTGTCATGAGCGACCGTCCCTCCGGCAGGGCTCCCCCGAAGCTCGTCGCGGTGCTGGGCCCCACCAACACCGGCAAGACCCACCTCGCCGTGGAACGGATGCTGGGCCATGCGTCCGGCATGATCGGCCTGCCGCTCCGGCTGCTGGCCCGCGAGGTCTACGACCGGATCGTCAAGGCCAGGGGCGCCCGGTCGGTGGCGCTGATCACCGGGGAAGAGAAGATCATCCCCGAGCGGCCGGCCTATTTCGTCTGCACGGTCGAGGCCATGCCGCTCTCCCGCGAGGTGGAGTTCCTGGCGGTCGACGAGATCCAGCTCTGCGCGGACCCCGAGCGCGGCCACATCTTCACCCACCGCCTGCTGCATGCGCGCGGGACCTGCGAGACCATGCTGCTGGGCGCCGCCACCATGGCCCCGCTGGTCCGCCGGCTGCTGCCGCATGCGGAGATCACGTCGCGCGACCGGTTCTCCTCCCTGACCTACGCCGGCCCGAAGAAGCTCACCCGCCTGCCCCGCCGCTCGGCGGTCGTGGCGTTCAGCGCCGACCAGGTCTACGCCATCGCCGAGCTGATCCGCCGCCAGCGCGGCGGCGCGGCCGTGGTCATGGGCAGCCTCAGCCCGCGCACCCGCAACGCCCAGGTCGAGCTCTATCAGTCTGGCGAGGTCGACTTCCTGGTGGCCACCGACGCCATCGGCATGGGCCTCAACATGGACGTCGACCACGTGGCCTTCGCAGGGCTCCGCAAGTTCGACGGCAAGCGCACCCGCCATCTGCACCCGCAGGAGATCGGCCAGATCGCTGGCCGCGCCGGCCGCTACATGCGCGACGGCACCTTCGGCGTCACCGGCGAGGCGGAGGATCTCGACGCCGATCTCGTCGAGGCGGTCCAGAACCACGAGTTCGAGCCGGTGCACGGCGCGGAATGGCGCAACCACCGCCTCGACATGGACAGCGTCCAGGCCCTGATGAAGTCCCTGGCGAAGCTGCCGGAGCGCGAGGGGCTGAAGCTCGCCGCCGAGGCGCTGGACGAGACGACGCTCCGCCGGCTGGCCTCCGACCCCGAGGTCGCCGACCGCGCCCGCGGTCGCGGCACGGTCATGCGCCTGTGGGACGTCTGCCAGACGCCCGACTTCCGCAAGGTGGCGGCCGACGAGCACGTGGCGCTGGTGAAGGACTTCTTCTTCCAGCTCACCGGCAAGCGCGGACGGATGTCCGACGACTGGATCGCCCGCCAGTACGCCCACCTGGACCGCACCGACGGCGAGATCGACGCCCTGGCCGCCCGGCTGGCCAGCGTCCGCACGCTCTCCTACGTCGCCAACCGGCCCGACTGGCTGGTCAATCCCGCCGAGTGGCAGGGCAAAGCCCGGCAGCTCGAGGACCGGCTGTCCGACACCCTCCACGAGAAGCTGATGGCCCGCTTCGTGGACCGCCGGACCAGCGCGCTCATGCGCGGCCTGCGCGTGCGCGAGGACATGCTAGCCGGCGTCGCCCCGGACGGCGCGGTCACGGTCGAGGGCCACTACGTCGGCAAGCTGACCGGCGTCCGCTTCGAGCCGGCGCATGGCGCCACCGTGCTGGAGGAGAAGGCGCTGCGCGCCGCCGCCACCCATGCCGTCGGCCCAGAGATCGCCCGGCGCCTCGGCCGCCTGGCCGGCGAGCCCGACGAGGCCTTCCAGCTCACGCCCGACGGCGTGCTGCTGTGGCGCGGCGAGGCGGCCGGCGCCATCGCCGGCGGCCAGCCGTTCGGCCCCCGCGTCCGCCTGTTCGGCGACCTCGGCCCCGACGCCGCCCGCCAGCGCGCCCAGCGCCGCCTGGAGGCCTTCGCCGCCGCCGAGGCCGGCCGCCGGTTGGGCGCGCTCCGCAAGCTGGAGGCCGCCGTCGCCGAGGGCCGGGTCAAGGGTCTCGCCCGCGGCATCGCCTATCGCCTCGTGGAGAACGGCGGCGTCCTCGACCGGGCGCTGGTCAAGCAGGAGGCCCGCCAGCTCAGCCAAGTGGAGCGCCGGGTGCTGCGCGGCCTGGGCGTCCGGCTCGGCGCCTTCTCGATCGTCCTCCCCGCGGTCCTGAAGCCCGACGCCCGGGCGCTGGCCCAGGCCTACGCCGCCCGCGAGACGCCGGACTGGAAGCCCGCCGACGGCGTTGTCCGCCTGCCGAACCCGGCCCCGTCGGCGCGCACCCTCTCGGCCTATGGCCTGCGCGCCGTCGGCGGCCTCGGGGTGCCGGTCGAGGCGCTCGAACAGCTCGACGAGCTCCTGCGCGAAGGCCCGAAGCTCGCCGGCGGCGCCGTCCTCTCCGACCAGGCCCGCGAGGCGCTGGGCTGGAGCGAGGCCGACGCGAGAGACATCCTGCGCGGCCTGGGCTTCGCCCCGGTGAACCGCCCGAAGGCCGGCGAGCCGGTCGCCTGGCGCCGCCGCGGCGAGCGCGGTCCGCCGCCCAAGGCCGAGCCCGACCGGCCGCACTCGCCGTTCGCGGCGCTCGCCGCCCTGAAGGCCCAGCCGGCCCCGCCGCCGTCGGCCGAGCGCCGCCCCCGCCGGCCGCGCCGCCGCAAGCCCAAGGCCGTGCGCACCGCATGAGCGACGACGCCTGCCGCATCGACGTCTGGCTGTGGCGCGCCCGGTTCTTCAAGACCCGCTCGCTCTCGGCGAAGTTCGTCGACGACGGCCGCGTCCGCCTCACCCGCCCCGGCCAGGCCGAGGTCCGGCTCGACAAGGCGTCCCGGGCCGTGAAGCCCGGCGACCACCTGGTCTTCGCCGTCGGCGGCCGGCTCATCGCCGTCGCCGTGGACGCGCTCGGGGAGCGCCGCGGCCCGCCGGCCGAGGCGCGCACGCTCTACTCGACGCTGGACGCGCCACTGAGTTCTTAATACGTTCTCTGGAGGTGGGGGAAGCATGACCGATACGCCGCAACCGGCGACCGGGGCAGGGTCTCGACGAAACTGGTTCACTGGCCGCGCCAACCGCAAGGAGTACTGGCTGTACTTTGCGGTGCTCTTCGCGGCGATCTTGGCGCTTGATCAAGTGGGTTTGGAGGTCGCCGGAGGGGGCCTTGTCGGCTGCCTCGTGGTTGTCTGGATTCCGCGCCTCCACGATCTTGGGCGTTCCGGTTGGTGGTCGCCCGCCATTCTGCTGGCGCAGCTGGCCCTGGGCCTGATCGCCTATCTGACCGTCGGCGAGACGACCGGCGGAACCGTCGCCCGCATATTGGTCACCTTCGTTCCGATCATCGTATTGGGCATCATTCCAGGTGAGTCGCAGGAGAACCGCTTCGGCCCGCCGCCGCAGCCGGGCTGGCGGCACATGTTCCGCGGCCGCTGATCCCGCTGTCAGAAATCCTCGCCCCGATGCGGGACGGGGCGGCATTGACTTTGCGCCGCCCCTCTCCGAAAACCCGCCCGCCTCATGCGTCGGGCCGGAGCCAGATTTTCTTCCGATGACCTACATCGTCATGGATCCCTGCATCAAATGTAAGTTCATGGACTGCGTGGAGGTGTGTCCGGTCGACTGCTTCTACGAAGGCGAGAACTTCCTGGCGATCAATCCGGACGAGTGCATCGACTGCGGCGTCTGCGAGCCGGAGTGCCCCGTGGACGCCATCAAGCCCGACACCGAGGACGATCCGGACGGCAAGTGGCTCCGGATCAATTCCGAGTACTCGCGCGTCTGGCCGAACATCACGGTCAAGGGCGAGCCGCCGGCCGACAAGGAACAGTTCGAGCGCGAAACCGGCAAGTTCGAGAAGTATTTCTCGGAAAAGCCCGGCCGCGGATCCTGACCGCGCCCAGCCTGGGTCTCGGCGGCGCCCGCCCAAGCCTTTCTTTCGGCTGAATTTTATGCTAACGTCATGGAAGACGTGGCGATGAGGCTTTTCGCCTGCCCGTCATCCTGAAGAACGAAAGCCGTCCCGGCGGACATCCCGGGAAAAGGCGAAGGGTGTCCTAGAGGTCTTACATTTCCGCCAGTCGAGAAGCCGCCGCCGTCCTCGCGGAGAGCGTCGTCTTGTTGCTTGGTGGACGCCCCGCGTCCAGGCGTTCCGAAGGGTCGAACGGAATTTTTCGAGAGGTTGCGCGATGAGCAAGAACGGTACGGATTTCTCGGTTGGCGATCACGTCGTCTATCCGGCCCACGGCGTGGGCCAGGTGCAGGGGATCGAAACCCAGGAAGTCGCCGGTCTGAAGCTTGAGGTCTATGTCATCACCTTCGACCACGAGAAGATGACGCTCCGCGTTCCCACCGCCAAGGCGCGCACCGCCGGCCTGCGTCCGCTGGCCGAAGGCAACACCGTCTCCCAGGCGCTGACGACCCTGAAGGGCCGCGCGCGGGTGAAGCGCACCATGTGGTCGCGCCGCGCCCAGGAGTACGAAGCCAAGATCAACTCGGGCGACCTGATCTCCATCGCCGAGGTCGTCCGCGACCTGCACCGCGCCGAGAACCAGCCCGAGCAGTCCTACTCCGAGCGCCAGCTCTACGAGAGCGCGCTGGACCGCATGGCCCGCGAGGTCGCCGCCATCGAGCGCATCGACCGCGAGGCCGCCATCGGCATCCTGAACAAGTCCCTGATCAAGGCCGTGGCCGCCTAAGGCTCCCGCCGACCCTCGGACTTCGCGAAGCGCCCGCCGGGGAGACCCGGCGGGCGTTCTGCTTTCCGGACGCGCGTCAGCTTGAAGTGGACGCCGGTTCAAGCGCCCGACGCGCGCCCACAGAAATAGCCCTACTTCAGGTTCTTCTGCCGCACGACCCAGCGCGGGTTGACGCACAGCCCGCAGTCGTCGCCGACGAACATCTTCTTCGACCGCGCGTCGTCCTTCAGTCGCCAGTTCAGCCAGGCCACCGCCACGCCCGCGAACTCGCCGCCGTTCGGCTGGCGATAGGTCCCGCCGTGCGGCACCCCGCGCTCCCAGCCGAGGAAGACCGGGAGGGTCAGCTTGTCGAAGTCGTCCTGGGCGTTGGGATGGGCTTGGTCCGACAGGTCGCCGACGAAATAGGCGATCGGCGCGTGCAGGGCCTTCAGGTCCTCCTTGGTCAGGAAGGGCTTGCCGCCGGCCATGTTGGTGCCGCCGATCGGGATGCCGCTGTTCCAGATCACCGTGGTGGTCGTGCGACGGTCGGCCGAGGCCTCCAGGGCCTGCACCCCGCCGCAGGACTGGCCCATCACCGCCACCTTCCCCGCGTCGGTCTGGGCGAGATAGGGGTTCTTCGCCGAGGTCGCCCAGTCGATGGCGTCGACGAGCTGGCCGGACTTGGTGGCCGGCGGCGGCAGGACGCGCCGGCCGTCCGGCCCGACGGTCGGGGGCCGCATGGACTTCGGCCATTCCGGATCGATCGGCCCGCTGGCGACCACCACATAGCCGTACGAGGCGATCTCGGTCAGGAAGTTCCGGAAGCTGTTGCCGGCGTTGACGCACGCGCCGTTGCCCCAGACCACCACCGGCAGCTTCCGCCCGTCCAGCTTGGAGAGGTCCGCGGGCCGATAGACCGTGTGCCCGGCCAGGCTGGGCTCCTCGCTCATCACCGCCTTGTAGGGTCCCCCCACCCAGCGGCGTCCCCGCCGGAGGGTCCGCCGGCGCGGCCGGCGGCTGGGCGTGGGCCGGCGCCGCCAGCAGGGCGGCCGCGACGAGGGCAAGTCCGAGACGTCTCATTGGCGTTCTCCCCATTCCCCACTCTCCCGCACGGGACGCCCTTGTGGAATCCCCTCGAAGGTGGTTTTCTAAATCGTACATACAACAAACAGTATGTCTTAGAAAATAGTGCGCCCGATGGACTAAAGGGCCGCGCAAACCAATTGGGGAGGTGACGATGCCGCGACTCCTGTGGCCCGCTGCGCTCGCCGCGCTGCTCGTCCTCGGCGGCGGCGCGTCGACGGTCGCCCAGCCGGCGCCCGCCGCGTCGGCCGCCCCCGCCTTCCCGCTCGAATTCATGCGCCAGGCGGCCTGGCGCCGCGCCGAGCCCGGCCCCTCGGTGCGGGCGATCCGCAGCCTGCTGGCCCAGGACCCCGCCGCCGCCGCGCTCAAGGACCGCGTCGAACCCCTGCTGCTCGAGGCCGAGGCCCTCGCCGGCCGCGGCCAGGGTCCCGAGGCCCAGCGCCGCCTCGTCGAGGCCCGCGCCATCCTCCGCGGCCAGGCCTGGACCCCGGCCCAGGCCTTCGCCTCGTCCCTCGACCTGCGTGCGGGCGCCGCCATCGTCGACACGGCCCGTCCGCTGCCGCTGCGCATCAGCCAGGCCTTCCCCCAGGCGCCCGCCCCCGGCCTGCGGCTCCGCCTCAGCCTGCAGGCGCCCGGCGAGGCGCCGGCTCCGCTGGCCGACCTTCCCGCCCCCCGCCTGCGCGGCCAGGCCCTGACCCTCCCCGTCGCCCTGGCGGGCGCGGGCGAGGGCCGCCGCACCCTGCTGGCGGAGGTCGTCGACGGCGGGACCGTGCTGGCGACCGCAACCTCCACCCTCGACCTTGTCGCCGACCTTGGCGGCCGCGAGGCCGCCGTCCGCCGCCGGCTGGCCACGGTGACCGCCGGCGAGGCCGCCCGGGCGAGCGTCCTCTATCCCTTTGAACTCGCCGGCTTCGTCCAGTCCGGCCGGCGCGAGCCGGAGCGGCTCCCGTTCGCCGCCCGCCTCGCCCGCTCGGAGGCCGTGCTCGCCGGCCTGGAGCGCGGCCAGGACATCGTCGTCCGCGGGACCGGCGACCAGGCGCGCCACTACCAATTCGCCGAGGCGGGCGAGATCATGCCCTACCGCCTCTACGTCCCCACCGACTGGGACGGCCGCGAAGCCCTGCCGATGGCCGTCGTCCTGCACGGCGGCGGCGGCGACGAGAACGAGATGTTCAATCTCGACGACGGCAAGCTCGGCAAGCTCGCCCAGCGGTACCGCTACATCGTCGTCGCGCCCTTCGGCTACCGGCCGGTCGGCGCCTACGGCAGCCCGATCCGCCTGCCCTCCGTCTATGGCAATCCCACCCGGGAAGGCCGCGACGTCGGCGGGCCCGAGCGCGCGCGGATGCTGAAGCTCAGCGAGCAGGACGTGCTGAACGTCCTGGAGCTCACCGCCCGCGAGTACGGCGCCGACCGCAGCCGCGTCTTCCTGACCGGCCACTCCATGGGCGGCGGCGGGACCTGGTACCTCGCCCATCAGCACCGGCAGCTCTGGGCCGGGGCGGCCGCCTCGGCCGGGCCCTTCTTCATCGACGGCTACGACTTCGAGCGCCTGCGCGGCCTGCCGCTGCTGATCGCCCAGGGCGATGCCGACCCGCCGTCGCTGGAGCCGGACCGCCAGCTCGCCGCCGATCTCCTGAAGCGCGGCATCGGCGTGACCTACCTCGAGACCGCCGGCGTCAACCACGGCCAGACCTTCGGGGCCAGCCTGCCGTCCATCTTCGAGTTCTTCGAGCGCCAGAAGCTCAAGGCCGATCCACGCAAACCGCTGCCCTTCCGCTGAAGCGCAGCCGCCAGACAACACGTCCGAAGCGACGAACAAGGGGGAAACCTGTGATGAAACGACACCGCGACCGCACCTGGATGGCCCGCAGCTCGGCCCTGGCCATCGCCGCCGGCCTGGCGCTGGCCGGCGTCGCCCAGGCGCAGACCGCCCCCGCCCCGGCCGACGACCAGGAGGTCGAGGAGGTCGTGGTGACCGGCACCAGCATCCGCGGCGTCGCCGTCGTCGGTCAGCCGGTCACCGGCCTGGGCGCCGAGGAGATCAAGGCCGTGGGCGCGGCGAACCTCGCCCAGGCGGCCCGCACCCTGCCCGTGGTGATGAACCTCGGCGCCGACGAGAGCCGCACCGGCGGGGCGCAGGACGCCGCCGCCAACTCCTCGCGGATTTCCGCCATCAACCTGCGGGGCCTCGGCCCGGAGGCGACGCTGCTGCTGCTGAACGGCCGCCGCATGGCCCGGCGGCGTGCTCCGCGCGCTGTCCGACCCGAGCATGATCTCGGGCGGCGCCACCGAACGGCTGGAAGTCGTGCTCGACGGCAACTCGGCGGTCTACGGCGCCGACGCGGTGGCCGGCGTGGTCAACATCATCACGCGGCGCCGGTTCGACGGGGCGGAGACCTCGGCCCGCTACGGCGCGGGCGACGGCCTCGACGAGAAATCCCTGTCCCAGACGTTCGGCAAGACCTGGTCGACGGGCGACGTCTTCATCGCCCTGGAGGCCTACGACCGCAGCAACCTCGCGCGCGCCGACCGCGAGTTCCTCACCCAGGACCTGCGGCCCTACGGCGGCACGGACCAGCGGTCCACCCAGGCCTATGTCCCGAACATCGTGGTCGGCGGCGTGCGCCTGCCCTACCCGACCTTCACCGGCGCGCCGAACCGGTACGACACCATGGACGGCGATTTCCTGCCGCGCCAGAAGCGCCTGAACGGCTTCCTCTCCGTCCGCCAGGACGTCAGCGACGACATCCAGGTCTGGTACGAGGGCTTCTTCTCCCGGCGCCGGATCATCACCGAGAACGCGCCGCTGGGCGGCAGCTTCAGCGTCCCTTCGACGAACCCGTTCTACGTCCGCGGCGTCCCGGGCGTGGCGCCCAACGCCAACCTGACCGTCGAGTACCGCCTGCCCCGCGCCGGCGCGAAGAGCGAGGGCAAGGAGGTCGGCGCCCAGAGCGCAGTCGGCGTCCAGTGGGACCTGCCGGCCGACTGGCAGGCGAACGCCTACTACGCCCGCAGCTACGACGAGGCGGTGACCGGCCTCGGCGCCGAGCAGCTCAACAACTTCGCCATCCCCATCGCGCTCCGGGATTCCAGTCCGGCGACGGCGCTGAACGTCTTCGGCGGCCCGATCAGCGACGAGGTCTATTCCCGGATCATCGGCTTCCGCCTGCAGAAGACCGACGCGTTGCAGGAGCATGTGGAGGCCAAGTTCGACGGCCCGCTCTTCGACCTGCCGGCCGGCAAGGTCCGCGGCGCCGTCGGCGTCGCCTACGAGGACGCCTCGTTCCGCTACCAGGAGTACCAGAGCGTCCTTTCGGCCACGAACACGCCGTCGACCACGAACGACCGCAAGAACCACCGCCAGATCAGCTCGGCCTACGGCGAGCTCTTCGTGCCGATCGTATCCGGCGCCAACGCCATGCCGTTCGTCCAGCGGCTCGACCTGTCGCTGGCCGCCCGCATCGACGACTATTCGGACTTCGGCCGCACCACCAACCCCAAGGCCGCGCTCGTGTGGGGAGCCGGTGGACGGCCTCTCGCTCCGCGGCACCTGGGGCACCTCGTTCCGCGCACCCTCGCTGGTGGACACCGGCAACCTGAACTTCGTGTTCGTGTCGGCGGTGCCGGACCCGGCCAACGGCAACCGGCTGATCAACCAGGTCAACATCACCGGCAGCAACCCGAACCTGAAGCCGGAAGAGGCGGAGACCTATTCCGTCGGCTTCGACTTCCAGCCCACCTTCCTGCCCGACCTCCGCGTCTCGGCCACCTACTACAAGGTCGACTACAAGGACCGCATCCTCGGCATCGCCGCCTCGCTGGCCACCGAGAACACCTATCGGCAGTTCGTGACCCGGAACCCCGACCCGGCCTTCATCCAGTCGCTGTTCAACTCGGGCTGGCTGGTCTCGACCCCGATCGATCCCGCGACGGTCGGCGTGTTTATCGACCAGCGCCGCAACAACATCGGCACGCTGACCCAGGACGGCATCGACATCGACGCCCGCTACCGGTTCGCCACCAGCTTCGGCGACGTCACCGTCGGCGTCGCCCACAGCGAGATCCTGCACATCAAGCAGGCCAGCAATCCCACGGCGGCGCCGATCGACGTGGTGGACACCTTCGGCAACCCGCTCCGCTCCCGCGGCCGGGCGAGCGTCATGTGGGCCAACGGCCCCTGGGCGGCGAACCTCTACTACAACTACGGCGGTGCCTACCGGAACACGGCGATCGTCCCCAATGTGAAGGCCGAGGCGCAGCAGACCGTGGACGTCGGCCTGATCTGGCGCAGCGACGACGGCCCGGCCTTCCTGAAGGGCGTCCGCGTCGGGCTCAATGTGCAGAACGTCTTCGACGAGAAGCCGCCGATCGTGCTGAACACCAGCAACGCCTGGGACAACACCACGGCCAACGCCATCGGCCGGTTCATGGCCATCGACATCACCAAGAGCTGGTAGCGAACACCAGTGCGGCCGGCGCTCCCGCGCCGGCCGCCACCGGTTGACGTGGGCGCCGCGATGCCCAAGGAGAGCCGATCGGCCCGCGCTGCAGAGCATCTCATGGTCCCTGCGGCGAATCCCGCCCGTCCCGCGCCGGACCTGGAACCGGTCGAGCCTGTCGATCTCGGCGGGCTCGCGGACATCGTCCAGTTCCGCTTCCGCCGGTTGCAGAACCATATCCTCCGCGACTTCGCGGACCGCGTCGGGCCGGACTTCCGGCTGGGCGCATTCAGCACGCTGGCGGTCATCCAGGCCAATCCTGGCCTCACCGCCGCCGCCCTCGCCCGCGCCATCGGCTACGACAAGACCCACGTCCTGCCCCTGTTGGCCGATCTGGAGGCCCGCGGGTGGATCGTTCGCGGCTGTTCCCGCCGCAACCGTCGCTACAATGAACAGCGCATCACCGCCGACGGCGAACGCGGACTGGACCAGCTCCGCGCCGTGGCGCTCCAGGTCGAGGCGCGCTTCAGCGCCGTCCTGACCCGCGCCGAGCGCACCCAGCTCTTCACGCTGCTCGACAGGATCTCTGCGGTCTGCCGGCCCTGGCGGGAACGCGGCCGATCAGCCGATCAGCCGATCAGGCCCATCAGCCACTGCAGGACGACCGCCACGGCGGCGAGGCCCCCGAGCGCGCAGCCGAAACAGACGGCGCTCTCGGCGATGGTTTTGCGCGCGGCCGGGGCGAGCTGATGGACAGCCATGCGATCGTCTCCTCCCGCGCCGTCCGCTCTCGGAGGGGGACGTGCGCTTCAGGCGAGCATGACTCGCGGGCGACGGCTTGGCCAGCCCCGCCGCGTCCTCAGCCCTTGGGCGTCCCGCCGGGCCTGGTCATCAGGTGGTGGAGGACCGAGCGCAGTTCGGCCGAGATCGCGGCCCGGTCGCCGCCCGGGTTGTTCACGCCCCGGCAGGGCAGGCCCTCGAACAGCATGCTGATCACCTCGCCGCGGGCGGCCCGCTCGCGGTCGTCGAGATCGGCGGGGAAGGCCTGCCGCAGCAGCGCCTGCTGCATCTTGCGCTCCTCGGCGTCGGCCGCCTGGAGGATGGCCGCGACGTCGGGGTTCCGGGCGGCCTCGGCCACCACCTCGAGCATCAGGGCCGCGCGGTCCGACGCATAGAGGTCGTCGATGGCGTTGACGCACTTGTTCAGGATGGCGTCGCGCACCGGCACGCCGCTCGACTGCAGCTCGCAGTATTTGTCGCGCATCTCGGCCATGTCGCGCGCCACGATGGCGGCGATGATCGCCTCCTTGCTGTCGAAGTAGCGATAGATCTGGCCGACGCTCATCCCGGCCTGCTGGGCGATCTCCGCCATGCTGGAGCCGTGGAAGCCCGCCCGGCGCGCACAGGCCGACGCCGCGTCGACGATCTGCTGCCGCCGCGTCTCCACGTCCGTCCGTCTGGCTCCCGGGTCGCTCATGGCCCCTCTGCTGCACTGCACAAAAAAACAATCTTAGCCGATTGACTCGGCGGAACGGCGCCCTTAATTGGGCAAACGAGAATGAACGTTCATTCTCAATAGGAACCCAGCGGGTCCCCGTCAAGGCTGCAGCGCCCCGACACCCGCCATCAGGTGCTGAATATGCGCAGTCCCGTCCTCTCCGGCGCCGCCGTGGCGCTGGCCGTCTTCCTGTCCGCATGCGGCGACAAGGCGCCGGCCGGTCCCGATCCGAACGCGCCGGCCCCCGTGGGCGTGGTGGTGGCGACGCCCGAGCCGGTGCGCCTGACCATGGAGCTCTCCGGCCGCACCTCGGCCAGCCTCGTCTCGGAGGTCCGCCCGCAGGTCAACGGGGTGATCAAGGCCCGCCTCTTCCAGGAAGGCGGCGTGGTCCGCGCCGGCCAGGCGCTCTACCAGATCGACCCCGCGCCCTACCGCGCGGCCCTCGACAGCGCCCAGGCGGCGCTGGCCCAGGCCCAGGCCACCGCCACCGCCGTGCGGCTGAAGGCCGACCGCTACCGCGAGCTCGCCGCCATCAACGCGGTGAGCAGGCAGGACAACGACGACGCCCAGGCCGCCGCCCAGGCGGCCGCCGCCAACGTCCAGGCCCAGCGCGCCGCCGTCCGGGCCGCGAAGATCAACCTCGACTACACCCGCGTCGCCGCGCCCGTGTCCGGCCGGATCGGCAAGTCGTCGGTGACGCCCGGCGCGCTGGTCACCGCCAACCAGGCCGCGCCGCTCGCCACCGTCCAGAACCTCGACACCATCTATGTGGACGTCACCCAGTCGGCGGCCGACCTCCTGAAGCTCCCGCCGCGCCATGGCCTCGGGCGCGCTCGGCGCGCCGCAGTCGGCCCGCGTGCAGCTGATCCTCGAGGACGGCTCCACCTACCCGACGCCCGGCACGCTGCAATTCTCCGACATCACCGTCGATCCCGGCACCGGCTCGGTCGGCCTGCGCGCCGTGTTCCCCAACCCCGGCGGGACCCTGCTGCCCGGCCTCTACGTCCGCGCCCGGCTAGACGAGGGCGTGGCCACGCGCGGCGTCCTCGTGCCCCAGGCCGCGGTCAGCCGCGATCCGAAGGGCGGCGCGACCGTCTACGTCGTCGATCCGAAGGGCAAGGCTGAGCTCCGCCCGATCCAGGCCGACCGCACGGTCGGCGACAAGTGGCTGGTCAGCGGCGGGCTCCGGTCCGGCGAGCGGATCATCGTCGAAGGCCTGCAGAGGGTGCGCCCGGGGGCGGCCGTCCAGCCGTCCACCATGGTCGCGGCCCGCTAGGAGCATCCCCCCCATGCTGTCGCGCTTCTTCATCGACCGGCCGATCTTCGCCTGGGTCATCGCGATCATCATCATGCTGGCCGGCGCGCTCGCGATCCGCAGCCTGCCGGTGGCCCAGTATCCCGACATCGCGCTGCCGCAGGTCGCCATCAACGCGGTCTATCCCGGCGCCTCGGCCAAGACGGTCGAGGACAGCGTCACCCAGGTCATCGAGCAGAAGATGAAGGGGCTGGACGGCCTGCTCTACATGTCATCGGCCAGCGACAGCAGCGGCGCGGCCACCGTCACCCTCACCTTCAAGGGCGGCACGGACATCGACATCGCCCAGGTGCAGGTCCAGAACAAGCTGCAGACCGCCACCGCCCTGCTGCCCCAGGAGGTCCAGCAGCAGGGCCTGAGCGTGGTGAAGTCCACCCGCAACTTCCTGCTCGTCGTCGGCCTCTACGCCACCGACGGCAAGGCCACCAACTCCGACCTCGCCGACTACCTCGCCGCCAACCTGCAGGACCCGATCAGCCGGGTGGACGGGGTCGGCGACGTCCAGCTGTTCGGCGCGCAGTACGCCATGCGCATCTGGCTCGACCCGGACAAGCTGGCCGCCCGCAGCCTGACCCCGGCCGACGTCATCACCGCCATCCGCGCCCAGAACGCCCAGGTCTCCGCCGGCCAGCTCGGCGGCACGCCGTCCGTGCCCGGCACCATGCTGAACGCCACCATCTCGGCCCAGGCGCGCCTGCAGACCCCCGAGCAGTTCCAGCAGATCATCCTGAAGGACACCGGCGACGGCGCGCACGTCTACCTGCGCGACGTGGCCCGGGTGGAGCTGGGCGCCGAGAACTACAATTCGCTCGCCAAGTTCAACGGCAAGTCCGCCGCCGGCCTGGCCATCAAGCTCGCCCCCGGCGGCAATGCGCTGGAGACCGCTGAGGCGGTCAAGGAACGGGTCGCCGAGCTCTCCGAGGCCTTCCCGCCCGGCATCGGCTACGTGATCCCGGTGGACTCCACCCCCTTCGTCGAGCAGTCGATCCACGAGGTGGTGAAGACGCTCGCCGAGGCCGTCGTGCTCGTCTTCCTCGTGATGTTCCTGTTCCTGCAGAACTGGCGCGCCACGCTGATCCCGACCATCGCCGTGCCGGTCGTCCTCCTGGGCACCTTCGGCGTGCTGGCGATCTTCGGCTACTCGATCAACACGCTCACCATGTTCGGCCTCGTGCTGGCCATCGGCCTCCTCGTCGACGACGCCATCGTGGTCGTCGAGAACGTCGAGCGCCTGATGACCGAGGAGGGCCTCTCGCCCAAGGAAGCGGCCCGCCGCTCCATGGACGAGATCACCGGCGCCCTCGTCGCCGTCGCGCTGGTGCTGTCGGCGGTGTTCATCCCCATGGCCTTCTTCGGCGGGTCGCAGGGCGTGATCTACCGGCAGTTCTCGATCACCCTGGTCTCGGCCATGGCCCTGTCGGTCGTCGTCGCCCTGGTCCTCACCCCCGCGCTCTGCGCCACGCTGCTGAAGCCCGTCGACGCCGGCCACGGCCTCGCCAAGCGCGGCTTCTTCGGCTGGTTCAACCGCAACTTCGACAACGCGTCCTCCCGCTACCAGGGCGGCGTGCGCCGCATCCTCGGCCGCGGCGGCCGCTGGATGGCGGTCTATGGCGCCATCGTCGTGGTCATGGTGCTGCTGTTCGCCCGCCTGCCCAGCGCCTTCCTGCCGCCGGAGGACCAGGGGACGATCTACACCCTCGTCCAGCTCCCGCCCGGCGCCACCGAGGAGCGCACCCAGGCGGTGCTCAAGCAGGTCGCCGACTACTACCTGACCGAGGAGGCGGACTCCCGTGAAGTCGGTGTTCACCGTCTCCGGCTTCAGCTTCGCCGGCGCCGGCCAGAACGCCGGCCTCGCCTTCGTCGCCATGAAGGACTTTGACGAGCGCAAGGCCGCCGACCGCAAGGTCGACGCCGTCGCCGGCCGCGCCATGCAGCGGTTCGGCCAGATCCGCGAGGCCCAGGTGTTCGCCGTCGTGCCCCCCGCGGTGCCCGAGCTCGGCAACGCGTCGGGCTTCGACTTCCAGCTCCAGGACGTGGGCGGCGTCGGCCACGAGGCCCTGATGAACGCCCGCAACCAGCTCCTCGACATGGCCGGCAAGGACCCGACCCTGGTCGGCGTCCGCCCCAACGGCCAGGACGACACGCCCCAGTTCGCCATCCAGGTCGACCAGGCCAAGGCCGGCGCCATGGGCCTGACCACCGCCGACATCAACGCCACGCTGTCGACGGCGCTGGGCGGGGCCTACGTCAACGACTTCATCGACCGCGGCCGGGTGAAGAAGGTCTTCGTCCAGGCCGACGCCCCCTTCCGCATGAGCCCGGAGGACCTTCAGCGCTGGTACGTCCGCAACGGCTCAGGCCAGATGGCTCCGTTCTCGTCCTTCGCCACCACCGACTGGACCGTCGGCTCGCCGAGGCTCGAGCGCTACAACGGCGTCCCCGCGGTCAACATCCAGGGCGCCCCCGCCCCGGGCCAGAGTTCCGGCCAGGCGATGGCGACCATGGAGAAGCTCGCCGCCCAGCTCCCGGCCGGGATCGGCTACGAATGGACGGGCCTGTCCCTGCAGGAACGCGAGGCGGGCGCCCAGGCGCCGGCGCTCTACGCCATCTCCATCGTCGTGGTCTTCCTGCTGCTGGCCGCCCTCTACGAGAGCTGGACCATCCCGCTCGCCGTCATCCTGGTGATCCCGCTGGGCGTGGTCGGCGCCCTGCTGGCCACCTCGCTCCGCGGCCTCTCCAACGACATCTACTTCCAGGTGGGCCTGCTCACGACCATGGGGCTGGCGGCCAAGAACGCCATCCTGATCGTCGAGTTCGCCAAGGGCCGCTTCGAACAGGGCAAGACCCTGGTGGAGGCCACCCTGGAAGCGGTCCGCATCCGGCTCCGGCCAATCATCATGACCTCGCTGGCCTTCATCTTCGGCGTTCTGCCGCTGGCCATCGCCAACGGCCCGGGCTCGGGCAGCCAGCACGCCATCGGCACCGGCGTGATCGGCGGCATGGTCTCGGCGGTCGCCCTGGCGATCTTCTTCGTGCCGCTGTTCTTCGTCCTGGTGCAGCGCCACCTGGGCCGCAAGAGCGACCCCCAGCTCGATCCCAAGACCGCGGGCCAGACCGCGCAGGAAGCCGCCTGACATGCCGTTCCGATCCCTCGCCGTCGCCCTGCTGGCGGCCACCGCGCTCACCGGCTGCGCGACGCTCGCCCCCACCTATGAGCGCCCCGCCCTGCCGGTCCCGGGCCGGTTCGCCGACCCGGCCGCCGACCCGCCGGCGGGCGACCGCTCCGGCGCCGACCTCGCCTGGCGCGAGGTCTTCCGCGACGCCCGGTTGCAGGGGGTGATCGCGCTCGCCCTCGACCAGAACCGCGACCTGCGCGTCGCCGTCGCCGACATCGAGCGCGCCCGCGCCGCCTATGGCGTCCAGCGCGCCGAGCTGCTGCCGGCCCTCGACGCCACCGCCGCCGGCGAGCGCGGCCGCACCCCCGCCGCCCTCACCCAGACCGGCCGCGCCGAAACGACCGCCCAGTACCGCGTCACCGCCGGCTTCGCGGCCTATGAGCTCGACCTCTTCGGCCGGGTCCGCAGCCTGAGCGACGCGGCCCTCCAGTCCTACCTCGCCACCGAGGAGGACGCCCGCGCCGTCGAGATCAGCCTCATCGCCGAGACCGCCAACGCCTGGCTGTCGCTGGCCGCCGACCAGGAGCTGCTGGCCATCGCCGCCGACACGCTCGCCGCCCGCGACGCCGCCCAGGGCCTCGTGCAGCAGCGCTTCGACGCCGGCGCCGCCTCCGAGCTCGACCTGCGCCAGGCCCAGACGCTCGCCGAACAGGCCCGCAGCGACGTGGCCGTGGCCCGCGCCCGGGTGGAGCAGGACCGCAACGCGCTGCGCCTCGTGGCCGGCGCCGAGGTCCCGGCCGACCTCCTGCCGCCCGCCCGCCTCGCCGACGCCGCCGCCGCGCTCGCCGACGTGCCGGCCGGCCTCGCCTCCGACGTCCTGGTCCGTCGCCCCGACGTGGCCGCCGCCGAGCGCCGGCTCCGGGCCCAGAACGCCAACATCGGCGCCGCCCGCGCCGCCTTCTTCCCGCGGATCAGCCTGACCGCCGCGGCCGGCACGCTCAGCCCGGCGCTCGGCGGCCTCTTCGCCGGCGGCTCCGAGGCCTGGAGCTTCGCCCCGGCCGTCTCCCTGCCGATCTTCGCCGGCGGGGCGAACGTCGCCAACCTCCGGGGCGCCGAGGCCTCCCGCGACGCCGCGGTCGCCCAGTACGAGAAGGCGGTCCAGACCGGCTTCCGCGAGGTCTCCGACGCGCTCGCCGTCCGCGCCACGGCGGACGAGCGCGTCGCCGCCCAGGCCCGCCTGGTCGAGGCCGCCGCCGCCGCCCAGCGCCTCACCCAGGCCCGCTACGACCAGGGGGTCGACAGCTACCTCGCCCTCCTCGACGCCCAGCGCACCCACTACGCCGCCCGCCAGACCCTGCTCCTCGCCGAAC
Source organism: Phenylobacterium sp. J367 (assembly GCF_024699985.1). Taxonomy (GTDB): domain Bacteria; phylum Pseudomonadota; class Alphaproteobacteria; order Caulobacterales; family Caulobacteraceae; genus Phenylobacterium. The sequence goes on from NZ_JAJONA010000001.1 coordinate 236,997, forward strand.
TCGCCCGCGCCGCCAACCGCGTCGAGCTCTACCGGGCGCTGGGCGGCGGTGCCGCCTGACCCCGTAGCCGTACGGGGGGGCCGCTTCGCTGCGAGGCCGCGCCCCACGCTTGCATCCTTGGGGGAGGAGGGATCTCCCCCATGGCCAGGCCCGCCCACCACAGGATCGCCCCCACGGCCGGGCGCGGCGCGCGCGGCGTCTCCGCCCTCGCGGCGTCGATCGCCGCCCTGGCCGCGGCGGTGTCGCCGGCCGGCTCCGCCGCCGCCAGGCCGCAGGGCGCGATGACCTTTCAGCACGTCAGCGGCGGCCCGTGTCCGGCGAGCGGCTGCATCCTCGCCACGGGCGTCATCGGCCCCGACGCGGTCCGCGACTTCGCGGCCTTCGCCCGGACCACCCCGGTCAGGCCGGGGGCGCTGATGCTGCTGAACTCCAGGGCGGGGACCCGGTCCAGGCCATGAAGCTCGGCCTGTCGCTGCGTCGCGCCGGCCTCTCCACCCGCGTCCAGGCCTACGACCCCCGGACGGGCGCCGCCGCGGGCGCGGGGGTTCTGCACCTCCGCCTGCGTCTATGCCTTCGTCGGCGGCGTGCAGCGGACGGTCGGCACGGGGGCCAGGCTGGGGCTCAATCAGTTCAGCCCCGCAGGCCCCCGCGGCGAGCCTGAGCTGGCCGACACCCAGAGGCTGGTCGGGCTGATCTCCACCTACGCCAGCGCCATGGGCGTGACGCCCGAGATCGCCGTCGTCGGCCTCGATACGCCGGCCCCGCGGATGCGCTGGCTCTCGACCGCCGAGCTCAGCCGATACGGCGTCCTGCGGGCGGACTGACCGTCATGCGCGCCCTCGCCTCCCACATCGCCCTCGCGGCGGCGGCGGTCTGGAGCCTGGCCGCCTCAGCCACCCCCGCCACGGGCATGAGCTTCGGCCTCGGCGCGGAGGGCGACTGCGCCGTCCGCGCCTGCGTCGTGGCGCGGGGCGAGATCGACGAACGCTCGGCCGACGAGCTCAGGGCCTTCGTGCGCCGCCACCAGATCCCGCGGGGCCCCGCGTCGTGCTGGACTCGCGGGGCGGCATCGTCAGCCAGGGCCTCGAACTGGGCGCCTATATCCGGCGGAAGGGCTTTTCCACCCACGTGGGTGCGGACGCCGCTGCGCCTCGGCGTGCGTCTATGCGTTCCTCGGCGGCCATGAGCGGACGGTCGGCGGGGGCGGCCGGATCGGCGTCCACCAGATGAGCCAGGACGTGGGGGCGCCTGCCGCGACCGCCGCCGAAGGCCAGGCCCTGCTCGCCCGGATCGCCGCCCATCTCCGCCGGATGGGCGCGACCGTGGACGTGCTCACCGTGGCCCTCAGGACGCCGCCGCAGCGCGTCCACTGGCTGAGCGCCGCCGAACTGAGCCGCTTCCGCGTCACGACCGGCTGAACACCCTCTTGGCCGACGCCCCCAGGCGGCCCGCCCGCCGACGTCCCGCCTGACGGGCGCCGGAGGCGACGCCGGGAGAGGCCGAATAGGGAGCCCCCCCCCCCTGGGAGAGGGCAGGGAGAGGGGGCTCCGCCTCCCCGCCCCCCGAGAAGAAATCCGCTCGCACCGCCCGCGCCGCCCCCAGGCGACGCGCCCCGGACGCCCGCCCCGGCGCCCCCCGAGCCCAAACCCGCCCTCAAGCCCATGGCGGCCCAACCGCCTGCGGCTCACGGCCTGTCAGGGCCCGTGCGCCCGCCCGGCCGCCCCGCGGCGGCCCCCCGGGCCGTCCTCGAAAGGCCGTGAGCCGTACGCAGCTCGAAGCCGGGCTCAGGGGGTAGGCCCGTTGCTCTGAGGGTTAGAAGGTGGGCTGACGGGCCGCGTCGCGCGAGCGTCCGCCCCGGATGAGGGGTCGGGAGCGATCCGCACGTCCGGTGCTGACTCATTAGAGACGTTCGGAAGGTCCGCTAGCCGCGACGGTGGAAGGCGCAGCTCTGTGTCCACAGGTGCCTTCAGCGCGATCCGGGAAACAAGGCGCCGGCCTCGCTAGAGCTAATACGCGCCTCGTGATGCGGTATCGACATCACCAAGCGACATCAATCGCGAGGTCAGAGGGCGTAGGAAAGCCGGCCGATCGCCTCGCGAACTTCGGCGTCCTCAACCCGACCCAGTTCGTGTTTGAAACGATGCCCGAGGCTCGGAGGTGGACAGCGACCATCGTTCCAGTCGGCGGCGAAGCCGCCGATCTCCGCCTAGGGCGAGCCTAGCTGGCGAGTTGGGGCACGCGCCAAATTGTGGTTGCCTCCCGAGCCATAGAGCGCTGCCGGCGATCGATGTCTCCCGGTGCCCATGTTAGGTTTTGCCCCACTTCACGCGCCATTTCGTAGTCGCTTTGCGCGTAGGCTGTTCGCTTCACATCGAATTCCGCATTGCCGAGCTGGCGATTAATCGGCGTTTCTAAGAGGATCATGTTGCCCAGTCGCGGAGATAGGGCCTCGACCTCCTCGTCTGTGAACTGTTGCCAGCCACCGTCAGGGTTCGAGGGGCAGATGTGCTCGATGGATAGCTGGGGACTTTCCGCGTCAGGCCGCGCACCAGTGGCGCGTGCTTCCAGCTCGCAAAGAATGTAGCGGACAATCCGATTGTTTCGGTTCTGACTTATCCCAATCGCCTTCTCGGTGAATGCACCGCGGAAGGCATCATCGCCGGGGTAGACGGCGCGAACGCCTTCGAGGATTTGCGCAAGGGTCGTATGCTCGCCCCTTGCAATGCGATCGGCCTCGGCGTGGTAGGTGCGCTCCTGTTCGCTGGCTTGGAAGTTCCCGATCACGTTGTAGCGGAAGGAGATCATAACCACTGAACGCAGCAGGGTTTCAAAGTCGCTATTGCCAAGAACCCGCCTACCCGCAAGCAGTAGTGACAGAGGCTGGCGAACGCTAAACATCCGCAGCGTTCGGGCATGATCGCGCCACGCCTGCGGCCAGCCTGAGGCGTCGGGACTGATGAGCGCAAGATACGTGTCCATGTCCTCCTCCATGCCTTGGAGTAGACCAAAGACATCGCCGCGGCTGCGAACGTGTCCACGGATCGTCTTAAAGAGGTCCGCCTGACGGACGAAGGTCCGGCGGCTGATCCAGTGGACACGGAGGAAGTCGGGAAAGCTTTCGGCACCCAGCCGCCCGACAATCCGCTCCCAGCGGTCATCCAGGGCGGATAGCTCGTGCTCGTGCTGGCCCTCGCGGTGCAGGACGGAGAAGAGGTAGTTCTTCAGCAGGTCCGTGGCCGAAAGGCGAACGCCGCGGGCGTTGAGGGTCTCGAAGACTTTATAGGCGTTCAACTCGTCGGTCACGGTAATGACCGTGAAGAAGAGCCGATCGCTCATGGTGTCGATGAGCTGAGCTACGGCGAGGCCAGGATCCGTTGCCGTCCGGAGGTACTCACGGATGCCGCGATCATACCATTCGTAGGCTTTCCGCAGCAGGTGCTCTGACGCCTTGAATCCGCGCTGCGGCAGAGTGTCTGCGAGGGTCACCAAATAGGTCTGATAGTAGCCATCGTTGTTGCGATTGAGCGTCAGCTTGGATCGAGGCACCAACGTGACGGGATCAAGGTAGCCGACGTAGCTCTGACGCAAGCCCTCTAGCCGTTGCTTGGTGGCTTCCACTTCGCGCCCCTCTGCGATCAATCGCTTCAGGTTCCGCAGGGCGGCCAGCACTATGATGCTGAGGGTCGTGAGGCGCTGTTGCCCGTCAATTACATCGAATGTTTTGTCATCCGACGTCTGCAGCACGAGGTAACCCATGTAGTGGGCGGGCTCTCCGTCGGGAGAAATGGTGCCGAGTATGTCCTGCCAGAGGTCGTCCCACTCATCCTCGCCCCAGCTGTAATCCCGCTGAAAACGTGGGACCCGGTAGGTCAGGCCGTTTCCGACGAGCTTGCGGTAGGTATCGTTGCGCGTATTGAAGTTGGTCGCGGACATGCTCGCCTTAGATAGCGATCGCAGCCAGAGGCTGCAGATTGAGATGTAGCAATACTACAGTCACGATTGCCATGGCGAGTGATCGCGATGGGCGTCGTGGTTAGATCATCGAAGAGTGCGGTCGCATGGGAGGGCGTATGTCGGTCAGCTTCGACTCGCAGTGCCAAGCGGTGAGGGGGCCAGCCTCCAATATCGCAGCACTGCGTCTGGTCCGTCGACCCTGCGAGCCGGACCGGCTGTCCTCGCATGGGCGGCTGTTTGAGAGGTTCGCCGAGGAAGGTTCGAACGTCCGCGGTCTGGCGCGGTCCTAAGCTCCGCTCCTGATGCTGTGGACGGCTCCCCGCCACCGCGGGAGCGTGAGCTTCTGCAGAGCAGGAGGAGCAAGCCATGGGCCCGGTCGTCACGGTCGGTCTGGATATCGCCAAGTCCGTCTTCCAAGTGCACGGGGTTGATGCAGGCGGCGAGGTCGTTTTCCGGCGGCAGATCAGGCGAGCGCAGTTGTTGCGGTTCTTCGTGGATCAACCGGCCTGCCTGGTGGGGATCGAGGCGTGCGCAACAGCCCATTACTGGGCGCGAGAACTGAGCCGGCTGGGCCACACCGTGCGGCTCATGCCGCCCAGCTACGTGAAGCCCTACGTGAAGCGGCAGAAGAACGACGCGGCCGACGCCGAAGCGATCTGCGAGGCCGTCACCCGGCCGACGATGCGCTTCGTCGAGGTGAAGAGCCCAGAGCAGCAGAGCGTCATGGTCCTGCACCGGGTGCGCACGATGCTGATGCGCCAGCGGATCCAGCTGTCGAACGCCATTCGTGGCCACATGGCCGAGTTCGGCTTGGTGGCGCCGATCGGGCGGGAGGGCCTGCAGAGCCTGATCAGGTTGGTCGAAGCGGGTGACCCGTCGATCCCTGAGGAGGCGAGGGCTTGTCTGGAGATGCTGGCCGCGCAGCTAAGCCTGGTGAACCAGCAACTCCTTGAGACTGACCGCCAGATCCGGGCAAGCGTCCGAGCGAGCGAGGTCGGGCGCAGGCTGATGGGCATTCCGGGCGTCGGGCCATTGCTCGCCAGCGCCCTCGTCGCCACGGTTGCTGAACCCTCGGCGTTCAAGTCTGGCCGCAACCTGGCCGCCTGGATCGGACTCGTTCCGAAGCAGAACTCCAGCGGCGGCAAGGAGCGGCTGGGCGGGATCACCAAGCAGGGAGATCGGTACCTGCGCCAACTGATGGTGGTCGGCGCGCTGGCCGTCGTCCGCTATGCCGAGCGGCATGGGACACGGCGGCCGTGGCTGGTTCAGTTGCTCGCCAGGCGGCCGACGAAGGTGGCCACCGTGGCGCTCGCCAACAAGATGGCCCGCATGGCCTGGGCGATCATGACCAGCGGCCAGGGCTACCGCGAGCCGGAACTCCGAGCGGCCTAGAAACCAGCGCCTCGGCGCACCAAGCTTGGGAAGGGCGGTGACAGACTAACGCATCCAGCCGGTCGATACCGAAGGACAGGAAAACCCAGTTGCGCCAGGGCGCCTCGAGCGCGTGCTTTTGGTCGGGACCGGTCCTCGCGGAAGGCATTATGGCCAGCGGCCACGTGAGCCGCACCAACAGGTCGAACACATGGCCGCACCGACCAGCTCAGCGGAAGTCCAGAACACCCTTGCCAATGGGGAGCCGTCCACACATGGCGCAACGGAGGCGCCCCCCGCCCCCCTACCCCCCGCCTCCGCCCCGGCAGCACATCGGCGAACGCCGCGAGCCCCTTCCACGCCGGCTCCACCGCCGCCACGCCGGCCTCAGGCACATCCCCCGACGCCCTCACTCCCTCCGCCGTCGGAATGTATCGCCCGCAGTTCGGGAAGACGTCCGTCGGCGTCACCTCGACGATCAGCTGGGCGCCGGGCGTGGACGCCAGGTCGGGGTGGTCCTCGAACACCTTCGCCAGGCCGTTCACCCGGAGGCGCCAGGGCGCGGGCCCCATGGCGATGAACAGCAGGCCCACGTGCGGGTTGGCGCCGATGTTCCCCAGGCTGCGGAACATGCCGTTGCCGTCGTAGTCGGGGAAGACGAGCCGGTCCGGCGCGGCGACCCTCGCGAACCCCGGCGGCCCGCCCTTGAAGGAGCAGTCGGGCCGGCCCTCGGCGTCCGCGGTGGCCAGGAAGAAGAAGCCTTGGGCGGCGATGAAGGCGGCGTCGGCGTCCGTGAACCGGTCGTGGCGGGTGCGCTCGCCCAGCCGGTCGGCGAGCCGGCGGCTGCCGAAGCTGTCCTGCAGCCACCGCTGGCCCGGGTGGTAGAAGCTGTCGCTCATCGGGCGAGCCTGCACCGCGGCCCGCCCGGCGTCGACCCGATCCGGCCGCCGGGGCGGCGCGTGGCGGCCCGGGAGGGACTCGAACCCCCGACCTTGGCTTTAGGAAAGCCCTGCTCTATCCGGCTGAGCTACCGGGCCACGCGGAGCGGGTGATAGCCCGAGCGTGGCGGCGTGCACAACGCCGATAAGTCCGGCCGGCGGGCGGGCCGATTCGCCGCACCTGAAAAAATTTGCCGGTTTCCGGGGGGCCGTGAGACCATGGCGGTTCGTTCGGCGTCGGTCTTTCTCTTCGTTGAATCAAAAACTTCGCCGCGTCCGGCGACCCTCGGCCACGGGGTCCAATAACCCTCGTCAATGTTCACGTGGACGGGGGTCGGCTACCGCCGCTTCGCCGTGTTCAGCGCCACGGCCGCCTGGATCAGGGCCTTCAGCGCGGCCGCGTCGATCGCCTCGCCCTCGCGGATGTCGATGGCGCGGCGGGTGTTCCCGTCCAGGCTGGCGTTGAACAGGCCCGTGGGGTCCGGCAGGGCGGCGCCCTTGGCGAAGGTGAGCTTCACCACCTGCTTGTAGACCTCGCCGGTGCAGAGGATGCCGGCGTGCTCGAAGACCGGGGTGCCGCGCCACTTCCAGGTCTCGACCACCTCCGGATCGGCCTCGTGGATCAGCTGGCGCAGGCGGGCGAAGGTCTCGCCGCGCCAGTCGTTGAGCTCGGCGATGCGGGCGTCGATCAGGTCGGCGGCCGAGGCGCCCGGCGCCGGGGTGACGCTGGTCCTCTGCATGGCGGGGTCCTCAGGGCTTGCCGGGGGTCCAGCCGGGGATCGCGGCGGCCTGGCGGATCCAGTCCGCGAGCTGCGCCTCGTCGACCGGCGGGTCCTCGAGGATGTGGACGTAGCGGGTGTTGGGGTCCTTCGAGCCGACCGGCAGCGGCGGGTCGAGCTCCACACCCCGGAAGAACGCCAGCTTCAGGTACTTCGCGAAGACGTGGACGCCCAGAAAGAAGCCCTGGCCCTCCACGCCGTAGAGCGCCGAGTTCCACTTCACCGCCTTGCAGACGTCCGGGACGGTGCGCTCGATCAGGCCGTCCAGCGACTTCGCCGCCGCGCTCTTCCAACCCGGCATGGCGGCGATATAGGCCTGGACCGGCCCGTCGCCGTCGCCCTTGGGGATCTGCGGATTGCCGCCGGAGAGCAGCTTCGGCGCGTCGGCCATGGCGGGACAGGACCTCTGGGTCGGTCGGGCACGGAATCGATAGCCCTCGGGATCTGAGTTCGCAACGGGCGGCCTGCGCACCGGCCGTCAGAGGCTGAGCGTCTGCAGCGGCAGGCTGACGAGCCGCAGGAGGCCCAGCACCATCGTCACGCCGGCCACGGCGATCAGCCCGATCCTGGCGGCCGGTATCTGGAACACCTGGCCGATGCCGCCGAAGAACATGGCCAGCGCCAGGATGGCCGCCGCCTGCTGGAAGGCGTCGGAGATGTTGTTGGCGCCCTGGCCGCTGTCGAAGGTGTCGTTGGCCAGCCGGTCGAGCCGCGCGGTCTCCCGGCGTCCGGGACGCTCGTAGGCCGGGTGGCTGAACGGCGTGGGCGCGGCGGAGGGGTTGGCGAGCGGCCGCTCGGCCAGCCAGGCGTTGAAGGCGGGCTTCAGGCCGCTGGGAAAGCGGGCGCGGTAGAAGTCGGCGAGCGGCGCCTCGTCCTGGGCCTCGGCGTCGAGCCAGTGGCCGAACATCTCCGCCTCGATGGAGGTCAGGGCGTCCCCCTCCAGCGCCGCGCGCGTGGCGTCGATGCGGTAGGCGTTGGCGCGGCTGTAGCTGGCCGCCTGTTCCCCGTCCCACAGGCCCGCCTGGTAGTTGGCCCAGGCCGACGCCAGCGCCGCCACGGACAGGACGATCGCGCTGGCGATCTCCGCCCAGCCTGAGGTGTCGAACTTCCGAGCCATGGGCATCTCCTTCGCGCCGCATCCGACCAGCGTCCGGGCCTCCGGCGCATCCGGCCCGCGCCGGAGCCGACGTCAGGTCCTGACCGGATGCCCGCGGCGTTCGGAACGTGGGCTGATGGAAGGGCTCGGCCGGCGGTCGCCGCGGCCGGGTCCGGGGTCCCCGGGTCTGCGCCCTCCCCAGCCGGACCCGCGGGCCCCTCCGCCAATCAGGGAGGCCGCCTGCCCGCGGCGTCGCCATGCTGACCATCAGCGAGCCGCCGCGTCCCGTTCACCGCGGCATGGTCTGGCTGGAGGGCGGGACCTTCCGCATGGGCTCCGACGATCACTATCCGGAGGAGGCGCCGGCCCGGCCGGTCCGCGTCGACGGCTTCCTCATCGACACCCATCCCGTGACCAACCGCGAGTTCGCCCGTTTCGTCGAAGCGACCGGCTGGACGACCTTCGCCGAGATCGCGCCGGACCCGGTCCAGTATCCCGGCGCGCTGCCCGAGATGCTGCACCCCGCCTCGCTGGTGTTCATGCCGACCGAGGGGCCCGTGCCGCTGAACGACATCACCCACTGGTGGCGCTACACGCCCGGCGCGAACTGGCGGCAACCGCTCGGACCGGGTTCGGGCCTCGCGGGCCTGGGCGACCACCCGGTGGTGCACGTGGCCTGGCCCGACGTGGAGGCCTACGCCCGCTGGGCCGGCAAAGACCTGCCCACGGAGGCGGAGTGGGAGTTCGCCGCACGCGGCGGCCTGGACGGGGCCGAGTATGCCTGGGGCGACGAGCTGAACCCGCGCGGCCGGGTGATGGCCAACACCTGGCTGGGCGACTTCCCCTACCGCAGCACGAAGCCCGGCCGGGCCTTCCGCACCTCCCGGGTCGGCGTGCACCCGGCCAACGGCTACGGCCTCCACGACATGATCGGCAACGTCTGGGAGTGGACGAAGGACTGGTGGGGCGCGCATCCGCCGGCCGCCTCCCCCCTGCGTGCGCGCCGCGCAATCCGCTCGGGGGCGCGGCCGAGGACAGCTACGACCCCTGCCAACCGGAGATCCACATCCCGCGCAAGGTGCTCAAAGGCGGCTCGCACCTCTGCGCGCCGAGCTACTGCCGCCGCTACCGGCCGGCGGCGCGCCACGCCCAGCCGGTGGACACCTCGACCTCACATGTGGGCTTCCGCTGCGTGGTGCGCCCCTAGGGCTTCCTCGGGATTCGGGCCGATAGCCGGGCCCCCGCGCCTGCGGTCTGATGGGGCATTCCATCCGCGGCCGGCCCAGCCGCGGACGGAACCACGGAGCGCGCAAGCGTTCTCCCCGTGGCGCCTCCCCGCGCGCACCTGCCAGGCGCGCGGGGATTTTGCCGGGCGCTCCAGGGTTCGGGGTGCGGGTTTCGCCCGATGCCGCGCATCCGCGGCGGATCCCATTCTGGCGCGATGGAAGCGCTCCAGGCCCTGATCCCCGCGGTGCTCACCGTAAGTCTGGCCCTGCTGATCGTCGCCGTCGGCCTGGATGCGGAGCTCGACGAACTGACGTCGGCGTTCCGCCAGCCCGGACGGCTGGTCCGGGCGGTGCTGGCGGTGAACGTTGCGGTGCCGCTGGCCGCCGTGGCGGTGGTGCAGTTCCTGCCGCTGAGCCCGATCGCCAAGGCGGGCATCCTGCTGATGGCCGTCTCGCCGGTCCCGCCGCTCGTGCCCGGCAAGGGCATCAAGGTGGGCGCCTCGAAGGCGTCGGCCTACGGCGTCTATGCCGCCCTGATCCTGTTGGCGATCGTCATCGTCCCGGTCACCGTCGTCCTCCTGGGCCGCGCATACGGTGTGGACGTGGTGCTGCCGCCGGCGGTCGTCGCGAGGAACGTGGCCCTGACGGTGCTGGCGCCGCTGGTGCTCGGGCTGGCGGTCCGGCGGCTCGCCCCAAGGTTTGCGGCCCAGGCTGTCGCGCCTTTGCGGATCGTCGGGGTGATCCTGGTGTTCGCGGCCTTCGTGCCGATGATGATCGGCGTCTGGCCAGTGATGATGGAACTGATCGGCAACGGCACGATCCTGGCCATGGCCCTGGTCAGCGCGGTCGCCCTCGCCGTCGGGCACCTCCTGGGCGGGCCGGCGCTGGAGGACCGCGCGGGCCTGGCCATGACCGCGGCCACCCGGCATCCGGGCATCGCCATGATGATCGTGTCGTTGAACCAGGCCGACAGGCGGATCGTGGCGGCGATCCTGGGATTCCTGCTGGTCGGGCTGGTCGTCGCGCTCCCCTATCAGCTCTGGCTGAAGCGCCAGACTCCGGCCGCTGCCACGTGAACTTAAAAGCCGAGCCGCCGCAGTCTCTCGAGCGCGGGCGTGATCTTGTCCCAGTAGGGCCGCGCGCATTCCCCGTGCCAGAGGCCGCTCTTGCCCAGGCGGCCGTCGGGATCCTCCGCAAAGTGCATCCGTGTGGAAGGCTCGTCCGTCTGAACGGGCCGTCCACAGCCGGGGCACCAGGGCCCCCTAGGATCGCCCCCCGGGACCGCATCGAACGCCATTGGTCTTCCTCGCCTGTCGCGCCCCCTGCGCTGTGGAACCGACGCTCCGGCGATTCGGTCGCATGCCGCACCCTTCGAGGGGCCCGCTTGGCGCCCAGATTGGGCTTTCGCGCCCTCACGCGTCCGGCGTCCGCACTCCCCGAACCGCGGGGCAATCCCTTAGGTTTTCTGGGGGGGTTCACCGGATCAAACTCGACCCACGGTCAAGCGAGGATCGGGCCTGCAACCGCAGGGAGCGTAACCATGCCCAAGGGCAAGCCGAACATCCTGGTCATCTGGGGTGACGACATCGGACAGTCGAACCTGAGCTGCTACACGCACGGCCTGATGGGCTACCGAACGCCCAACATCGACCGCCTCGCCAGGGAAGGAATGCTGTTCACCGACAGCTACGGCGAGCAGTCCTGCACGGCGGGCCGGTCCAGCTTCATTACCGGTCAAAGCGTCTATCGGACGGGGCTGTCGAAGGTGGGCCTGCCTGCGGCGCCGATCGGCATGAACGAGAAGTTGGTCACCATCGCCGCGCTCCTGAAAGAGCAGGGCTACGCCACCGGGCAGTTCGGGAAGAACCACTTGGGCGACCTGAACCACATGCTGCCGACCAACCACGGCTTCGACGAGTTCTTCGGCAACCTCTACCACCTGAACGCCGAGGAGGACCCGGAGCAGGAGAACTATCCGACCGACCCGAAATTCCGCGAGACCTTCGGCCCAAGGGGCGTGATCCACTCCTGGGCCACGGACACCGACGATTCCACCGAGCAGCCTCGCTGGGGGCGCGTCGGCAAGCAGAGGATCGAGGACACCGGTCCGCTGAACCGCAAGCGGATGGAGACCTGCGACGACGAGTTCGTGGCGGCCGCCGCCGACTTCATCAAGCGCGCCAACGCGGCCGGCACCCCGTGGTTCGTCTGGCTGAACACGACCCATATGCATTTCGTGACCCATACGAAGCCGGAGAGTCTGGGCCAGGCAGGTCGGTGGCAGTCGAACTACCACGACACGATGATCGACCATGACCGGAACGTCGGCCAGATCCTCGGCCTGCTGGACGAGCTCGGCATCGCCGACGACACCTTCGTCCAGTACTCGACCGACAACGGGCCCCACTGCAACTCCTGGCCGGACGCCGGCACCACGCCGTTCCGCAGCGAGAAGAACACCAACTGGGAGGGCGCCTTCCGCGTGCCCTTGCTGATCCGCTGGCCCGGCAAGGTGGAGGCCGGCTCGGTGGCCAACGGCATCGTCCAGCACCACGACTGGCTGCCCACCTTCCTCGAAATGGCCGGCGCCCCAGACGTGATCGGCAAGCTCAAGAGCGGCTACCAGGCCTGCGGCCGGACCTACAGGAACCACATCGACGGGTTCAGCCTGCTGGACTACGTGACCGGCAAGTCGAAGGAGAGCCCGCGCAACGCCTTCTTCTACTTCTCGGACGACGGCGACGTCCTCGGCGTGCGCTACGACAACTGGAAGGTCGTCTTCATGGAGCAGCGGGTCGAAGGAAGCCTGCAGCTCTGGGCGGAGCCGTTCGTCCGCCTGCGGGCGCCGAAGATCTTCAACCTCCGGACCGATCCCTACGAGTTCGCCGACACCACCTCGAACACCTACTGGGATTGGTACTTCAAGAACGGGTTCTTCATCATGGCCGCGCAGGCGATCGTGGCGAAGTTCGTCGAGACCTTCGAGGACTTCCCGCCGGTTCAGCATCCCAACAGCTTCACCATCGACGACGCCCTGGTGAAGATGGCCGACGCGACGGCCGGAGCGTCCTGACCTGAAGCCCGAGGCGCCGTCCCGCCCGGCGCCTCCATCCTCGCGCCCCAGAGGGACCTGGGCCATGTCGCAGACGTCGTCAAATCGGCCCGAGCGGCTTCCCGAGTTCGAGATTCCGCCGATCCCGAACATGAGCGGCAAGCCGGCGGACGAGGCCTCCACGGGCTTCTCTCGCTATCGAACCGAGCTCTCGCACCATCGGACCGTGCTTTCGGAGCATCGCACCGGCCTGTCGGAATACCGCACCGACCTCTCCGACCGGCGCACGGAACTGTCGATGCGCCGGACGGGCATGTCCTTCCAGCGCAGCCGGATGAGCGCCGACCGCACCCTGATGTCGGTGATCCGCACGTCCCTGTCGCTGATCGGCTTCGGCTTTACGATCTACCAGGCGTTCTCGAAGCTCCGGGAAGCCGAGGTCATCCGCCACGCTGCGGCTCCCCGCAACTTCGGTGTGATCCTGATCGCGCTCGGCATACTGATCCTGGCAGGCGGTCTGATTCAGCACCTCCGCTACACCCTCGACCTCCGCCACACGCGGGCGGCGATGGCCGGCGGGGGCCTGATCCACGGGAAGAGCCCCTTCCCGATCTCGGTGACCTTCGTGGTGGCGCTGGCCCTGCTGCTGCTTGGCGTCGCCGCCATCGCCAGCATCGTCTTCGGCCTGCCAGGGCTCGCCTAGCCGCTAGAACGCCTCGCCGATGGAGACGTAGAAGGCCTCGCTGTCCTTCCCCCAGGCGTAGTCCAGCCGGATGTTCACGCCGTACTCCTCCGACGCCTTGAACCGCAGGCCGACGCCGGCGGCCGGCAGCAGGTTGTCGGCGTTCATGTCGCCAAAGCCTGGTCCCACCTCGCCGACGCCCGCGAACACCGTCCCGCCGAACCGCCAGAACAGCGGCCGCCGGTACTCGGCCTGGACGGCGAACATCGCCTGGTCGCGGTACTGGCCGTTAACATAGCCGCGCAGGTCGCTCTGGCTGCCGAAATTGCAGAGGTCGTAGAACGGCGCGCCGGCGCCGACGGAGCAGACCGATCCCCGCCAGGCGAGCGTGGCGTCCCCGCCTAGCGCCCGATAGCCGTTCAGCGCGAACTCGGCGCGGTGGTAGTCGAAGTCGCCACCCAGGGCCTCGGCCGCCTGCAGCCACATGCCCGTGGCATAGAGGCCGCGCGTCGGCTGGTATTCGCTGTCGCGCGTATCGTACTCGCCGGCCAGGCCGAGGGCGGAGGTCCTGCTGCGAAGCTCGACGCCAGGGATCTCGAGGTCCTCGAACGGCAGCTCGTCCAGCTTCACCGTCGTCCGCATGTCGATGATCCGGTACTCGAGGCCGGCGTACATATGCGGCCGGACGCGGATCAGGGCCTCGGCAAGTCCACCGGCCGCCTTCTGCTCGATGGGGATCGAGCGGCCACGATCCCCTGCGCCCGGGCCGATGCCGTAGAAGTCGACGTTGAAGACTCCGCCTCCGCCACCCGCGGTGACCCGGAACCGATCGCGGTCGAGGTAGGCCTTCTGGCCGGCGAAGGCCGCCCAGCTCTTGCTGTCGGTGTAGAGGCCGCCGACGCCGGTGGTCCACGGCCGCTCCGATCCGCGAGGGGAGTAGAGCGCCAGTCCGGCCGCCGCCAAGCCGTTGCCGATCGCCGGGTCCGAGATCGGGATCGGCGCGACCACGAAGCTCGGGCGCAGCCCCCCCGCCCCCTGCCGCCCCGGACGCCGCCTCGGCCCCCGCCGCCAGCGGGGCGAGGACGGACGCGAGACCCGCGAGGATCGGAATCGACAGACGCATCAGGGGCTCTCCGGACCCCCGGATCGTCCGCCAACGGCGGAGCACGGCAATCAGGTGAAACCCCGCCGTGGCGACAGGGGCTTGGCCGCAGGGCGGGCCCTGTCGTCGTGAGGAGTCAGCCCCGGCGGATCAGGCGTCGTGCATCCGCACGGTGTGGGCCACGTGGAACGAGCCCGAGTGGCTGAGCACGATCCAGTCGCCGCAATGGGCGATCACCGGGCCTTCCGGGGTGCGCACCTGCACCGCCGAGGCCTCGGCCACCACCTGGGCGTCGTCGCCCAGCCAGCTCCACAGCATGCGCCAGCTCTTCGCGTCTTGCGGCGGCGGCACACGCAGGGCTGCGCCGTGGTCGAAGGGGGATGGAGCTGAACGACGCGCATGGGTCCTGACGAGGAGTGTCCGAACGGGGAAGGGCCAGTTCCGAACTGCTTCGGTCACCAAGACCTTAACCGGCTATCATTCACCGGTTCGCGCGTGCGCCTCGAGTTGTCCGATGCGCAGCTCGTAGGCGCGGGCCATGGCGTCCCGACCGGCGGCGGTCGCGCTCTGGGCCGTCCGCCACTCCGCCTGCTCGCGGTCGAGCTCCAGCGGATCCACGCCGGCGGCGATCGCGCGCTCATAGGCCTGCTTGAGCCGGCGGTCGGCGGCGCGCAGGTCCGGGTTGGCGCAGATCGCACGCGCCGCGGCGGTGGGCTCGCGCGCGCAAGGGTTGGCGACGCGGCGGACCGCCGGGCGATTCGCCGGGGGACGGGCGGCGGCCTTCTGGACACGGGCTGGCGCAGGCGCCGCGGCCTTGGTCGCGGGTGCGGGTGCGGGTGCGGGTGCGGGCGCGGACGCCACCTGGACCGTAGCCGCCGGCGGTGCGACGGCGGGCGGGGCCGCAGGGGGGCGCGGCCTCGGCGACCTGCACCGGCTCGGAGATGCCGGACGCCAGCCGGGTCAGGCGGCGAACCTCGGCGATCCGGGCAGGCGCGTCGACGCCGGCCGGCAGGGCGGCCTGAGCCAGTTCCACATGGCGGCCGTCGGCGTCGCCGAACCAGGGCGCGCCCGAGGCGACCGCCCCGGCGAAGGTGTCGAAGGCCACGCAGTAGTCGATGATCCGCGGGTCGCGCGCCAGCGCCTGCGCGCAGCTCCTGGAGAACGCCTCGAGGCCCTCCACGCCGAGATCGGCATAGGTCACCTGGAACTGCTCGTAGGCGCGGCGGACCTGGGCGGGGTCGGCCGACGCCGAGGCGGTCTGGATCAGGTCTGGGCGCGGGGTCCCGGCCTGGGCGACCTGGGCGGCGCTGACGCTGCGCGTGACTTCGCCTTCGTCGCCGGCCAACCACCAAGCCAACGTCCCGACGGCGGCGGCCGCGAAGACCCCGGCAAGCAAACCTGCTGGTCGGATCCGGCTCCGCGGAGCTTCCGGACGGTCCTCATCCAACTCAGGTTGATTCCCCATTCGCCCGGAACTCCCAAGGCGCAGCTCGGTTGCGGAATTCATCTTTCGGAGAACATCTCGGAGAACGGCGCTTTTCAAATTGGCAATCTGGGCCTTTACTCATTTTGAGCCGAGGCGCGCGACCGATCGCTCAAAAAGAGTCGCGAACCAACTGACCTCGGCGGGGCTCGGGAGGTTAGATTGGCAGATCCGTCCACAAAGGCGCCGGATCCGATGGACATCGCGCTCGGCGCCGCGGTTCGCATCCGCAGACGCACGATCGGATTGTCCCAGGAGGCGCTGGCCGAACAGTGCGGCGTGAGTTTCCAGCAGATCCAGAAGTACGAGAACGGCACCAACCGGATATCGTTCTCACGGCTCGTGCAGATCGCGCGCGCCTTGCAGTGCCGGGTCGTCGACCTGATGGATGTCCTCGACGCCCCGGACCGGGAAACGCCCGGCGACCTCGACATGCTCAGCCGCATGCGGACGCCCGGCGCGCTGGAGCTGCTGTCGGCCTACGAGCGATTGCCTCAGGAGGCGCGGAGCACCCTGGTCAGCTTCCTGCGCTCGATCGCGGCGGAAGCCGCCGACGCCCCGGCTCGGGTCGCCTGAGGCCTCAGTCGCCGGCGAGCACGCGGTCGATGACGGCCCGGGCGTCGGGGCCGGCCCAGTCCGCCTCGCCGGAGACCCGCGCCTTCTCGAGGCCGTCGGCGCCATAGATCACGGTGGTCGGCATGCCGGCGGCCGCAGGCTTGAGCGCGAAGGGCAGCTTCATTGAGCGGTCATGGTAGAACTTCAGCGGCGGATGCTTGCCGATGAACAGCTTCGCCTTTTCGGCCGAGTCCTCGCTGTCGATGCTGATGGTCACCACCTCGACAGGCTTGCCCGCATAGGCGGCCTGCAGGTTGGCTAGTGTTGGCATCTCGATGACGCAGGGACCGCACCAGGTCGCCCAGACGTTCATCACCACGACCTTGCCCTTGAAGTCCGCGAGCCGGACCTCCCCGCCCTCAGGAATCGTAGAAGACGTTGGTGGGCGCGGCGGTGGGTTCCTCGGGCACGACGAGCTTCGCCATCTCGCCCTTGGCCGCCGAAGCGAGCCCGCCCTGCTGCTGAGGTTTGAATGTCGACTGGGCGATGATGTAGAGAACCGCCGCGACGCCGATGAGGGCGGCGCCCCAGAGCGCCCCCTTCAGGATACCGCCTCTGGCCTTCGCCGCGGACTGATCGCTCATATGACTGACTCTTCCTCCGACACTCACAAGACGGGCCAAGCTATGTGGGGCGGCCGCTTCTCCGACAAGCCCGCCGAGCTGATGCAGGCGATCAACGTCTCCATCGGCTTCGACAAGCGGCTGGCGGCCCAGGACCTGGCCGGGTCCCGCGCGCACGCCGCGATGTTGCGCAAGGCCGGCGTCATTTCAAGCGAGGACGAGGCCGCGATCCAGGGCGGCCTCCAGACCATCGGTGACGAGATCGACGCCGGGACCTTCCAGTTCCGCGAGGAGTACGAGGACATCCACATGAATGTGGAGGCCCGGCTGCGCGAGCTGATCGGCCCGGCGGCCGGCCGTTTGCATACCGCCCGTTCACGGAACGACCAGGTGGCGCTCGATTTCCGGATGTGGGTGCGCGACGCCTGCGACCGCACGGGCGTCCAGATCCGTGCGCTGCAGGCCGCGCTGCTGGCCAAGGCCGAGCCGCACGCCGGCGCCATCATGCCGGGCTTCACCCACCTGCAGCCGGCCCAGCCGGTGACGTTCGGCCACCACCTGATGGCCTATGTGGAGATGTTCGGGCGCGACGCCTCGCGCTTCGCCGACGCCCGGGCGCGGATGAACGAGAGCCCGCTGGGCGCCGCGGCCCTGGCGGGGTCCCCCTTCCCCATCGACCGGCACATGACCGCCCAGGCGCTGGGCTTCGACCGGCCGACGGCCAATTCGCTGGATAGCGTCGCCGATCGAGACTTCGCCCTGGAAGCCCTCGCCGCGGCCACCATCTGCGCCACGCATCTCTCGCGGCTCGCGGAGGAGATCGTCATCTGGATGACGCCGCAGTTCGGCTTCATCCGCCTGTCGGACGCCTTCACCACCGGCTCCTCGATCATGCCGCAGAAGAAGAATCCCGACGCGGCCGAGCTGATCCGCGCCAAGGTCGGCCGGCTGCTGGGCTCGTTCACCCAGCTCGCCGTGGTCATGAAGGGCCTGCCGCTGACCTATTCGAAGGACATGCAGGAGGACAAGGTCCCGACCTTCGAGGCGTTCGACGCGCTTGAGCTCTCGCTGCGCGCCATGGCCGGCATGGTGGCCGACCTGGAGCCCAACACGGATCGGATGGCCGCGGCGGCCGGCGCGGGGTTCTCCACCGCCACGGACCTCGCCGACTGGCTGGTGCGGGAGCTGAACCTGCCGTTCCGCGACGCCCACCACGTGACCGGGGCGGCCGTGAAGCGCGCCGAGCAGCTGGGTGTCGACCTGCCGAACCTGCCGCTCGCCGAGCTTCAGGCTCTGGACCCGCGCATCACCGCGGGTGTTTATGAGGTGCTGACGCCGCAGGCTTCGGCGGCCAGCCGCAAGAGCTATGGCGGCACGGCTCCGGACCAGGTGCGCGCGCAGATTCAGCGTTGGAAGGAACTTCTGGGATGACCATCCGCACGCCTGCGCTGATCGCGCTTCTCGGGACCGCGGCCCTGCTGGCCGGTTGCGGCAAGATGGGCGCGCTCGAGCGGCCCGGCCCGCTCTACGGAAACGAGGGCTCCACGACCAAGCGCGCCGACGAGGCCGAGCGCCAGGCGCAGGACCCGAGCCGGCCGGTGAACACCATCGACCCGCGCGACCGCGTCTCCGATCCGGCGCCCGAACGGACCATCCCGATCCAGGGCCAGGCGCCGAACCCGATCGCGCCCGGGCCGCAGGGCGCGCTGCCGGACCCGTACGCCAACCCTCGCCGATGAATCACTTCGAGCTCCGCGGGGGCGAGCTCCACTGCGAGGACGTGAACCTGGCCCGCATCGCCGACGAGGTGGGCACGCCGGTCTATGTCTATTCCTCGGCGACCCTGGAGCGGCACTACACGGTGCTGCGCGACAGCCTGGTCGGGGCGGGCCTCAAGGACCCGCTGATCGCCTTTGCGGTGAAGGCCAACTCGAACGTGGCGGTCCTGCGCACGCTCGGCCGGCTCGGCGCCGGCGCCGACGTCGTCTCCGAGGGAGAGATCCGCCGGGCGCTGGCCGCCGGCATCCCGGGCGAGCGGATCGTCTTCTCGGGCGTCGGCAAGACGGAGGCGGAGATCGCCTTCGCGCTGGAAGTCGACGTGGCCGAAATCAACGTCGAGTCCGAACCCGAGCTTCACCTCGTGAACACGGTCGCCCAGCGGCTGGGCAAACGCGCCCGCGCCGCCATCCGGGTCAATCCGGACGTGGAGGCCGGCGGTCACGCCAAAATCGCCACCGGCAAGGCGGAGAACAAGTTCGGCGTCTCCTTCGCCGAGGCCGAGCGGCTCTACGCCAACGCCTCGAACATGGCCGGCGTGACCCCGGTGGGCGTCGCCTGCCACATCGGCAGCCAGATCACCGACCTGGCCCCCATGGAGGCCGCCTTCCGCAAGATGCGCGGCCTCGTCGAGCGCCTGCGCGCCGAGGGCCTTTCGGTGGAGCGGCTGGACCTCGGCGGCGGCCTGGGCGTCCCCTACTTCAACCAGCCCGAACCGCCCTCGCCCGCCGACTACGCCCAGATGATCGGCCGCGCCCTGCAGGGCCTCGACGTCCAGCTCGCCTTCGAGCCCGGCCGGATGATCGCCGCCAACGCCGGTGTCCTGCTGGCCCGGGTGCTCCACGTCAACCGCCGGCCCGAGGGCCGGAATTTCCTGGTGCTGGACGCGGCCATGAACGACCTGCTGCGACCGGCCATGTACGACGCCTATCACGACATCCGGCCGCTGCGCCCGCGCGACGGGGCGCCCGAGACCTATGACGTGGTCGGTCCGGTCTGTGAGACCGGCGACACCTTCACCCGCGACCGGCAGCTTCCCCCGCTGGAGGCCGGCGACCTCATCGCCTTCATGAGCGCCGGCGCCTACGGGGCGGCGATGTCCAGCGAGTACAACAGCCGCCTGCTGGCGCCGGAGGTGCTGGTGCGGGGGGCGGACTTTGCCGTGGTCCGTCCGCGGCCGACCTACCAGGACATGCTGGACCGCGAGCAGCCCGCGCCCTGGCTCTAGGGGTCTAGGCCATCACCACGATCATGCCGGCGGTCCGGGCCCGCGCATCGGGCGCCGCCAGGCAGGTCGCCACCGCCTCGTAGCCGGGTGAGCCGGGCCACGGACGCACCCACATCGACGGGCTGTGGTTGGCGGGGCAATAGAGGATCGCCTCGTCGGAGCCGACGGCGCTGAGGTCGAGGATCGCGGTCGAGCGGGTCATCAGGATCAGCGGCCGGGCGGCCGGTCCGCGCCGGCGCAGGTGGGCGATCAGCGCCTCCTGGGTGGGTTCGTCGAGGCCGTCCTCGACAAGATCGGCGACGACCGCCGACGCCGGCTGCTCCAGACCGGCCAGCAAGCGCCGCAGGGCCTCGGTATCCGTCGCCCCGTCGGCGACAAGGGCGGCGAGTGTCGCGGGATCGGCGTCGCCCCCGACCTTCCGGTCGAGGTCCAGGAAGACCGCGCCGGCGATCGCCTCCGCCAACTTCAGGCAGAGCCGCGTCTTGCCGCTGCCGAGCGGGCCGGTGACGTAGGTTAGGGCGGGCGCGTCACGGAATTCGAACCGCTCGCCGCCCCAGGGCCAGGGCAGGTCGAAGGCGGCGGCTAGGCCGGAGCCTGGGGACGCCAGCGAAGCCAGTTCGGCAAGGCTGGGCGCCTCGCCCGCCGCGAGCCGCCGCCGCAGGCCGCGGACGGCCTCCACCGCGCCCGAGAGTTCCGCGAGCCGCACCTCCAGCGCCGTTTGGTGCGCGGCAAGCGCCGGCTCCAGGCCGGACGCGTCGCCCTTCAGCACCCGGGCGACCTGGGCGAGGCTGAACCCCAGGGCCCGGAGCGCCGCGATCTCGCGCGCTCGGGCCATGTCATCAGGCCCGTAGGCGCGCCAGCCGGCGGCGGTCCTGAGCGGCGCGAGCAGGCCGCGCGCCTCGTAGAGCCGCAGCGCCTTCGCCGAGACGCCCAGCCGGCGGGCGGCCTCGGCGGGGTTGAGGAATTCGGCGGCCATGTGATTCGGGCTCCCTTGCGGTGATCCCGGGATCAGTGGGCGCGGCCCCAGGGGCCGGGTCAAGCGGCCGGCCCGCCCCTAGTCCATCGCCCCGATATACGGCAGGCCGCGATACTGGCCGGCGACGTCCATGCCGTAGCCGACGAGGAAGCGGCCAGGGGCCTCCCAGGCCACGAAGTCGGGCTTTAGCCCCCGCTCGGTGGGCCAGGGCTTGGAGGCGAAGACCGCGGTCAGCACCTCGCTGGCGCCCGCGTCGCGGACAAGCCGGGCGGCCTCGGTCAGCGAGAGGCCCGTGTCGAACACGTCGTCGACGATCAGCGCCTTCTGGCCTACCAGCGGCCGTTGCAGGTCGGCGCGCACCTCGCACCGGCCCGTCGAAACCCGCTGATCCTTGTAGGAGGCGAGCCACAGCGCATCGAAGCGCACGTGCCGGCCGTGGCGGGCGAGCGCCCGCATCAGGTCGGCGCAGAACCACAGCCCGCCGGTGAGCAGGCAGACCGCCACCGTATCGTCGTCCAGCCGGGGCGCCACGCGGGCCGCCAGCGCCTCCACCCGCTCCGAGACCTCGGCCTCGGTGAGCAGGATCTCTTTGATCTCGTCAGCCATGGTGGTCCGATAGCGCGTCCGGGGCATCGGCGGGAAGCGGCTTCGCCTCCTCCGGCTGGGCGCCATGGCCGCCGTCGCCGTGGGCTGGAGCGCCGTGGCTGTCGGCCGCCGCGTGCACCGGCGCGGGTCCGGCTTGTCCGGCGCGCGCCTCGAACGCGAGCGCGAGCTCGGCGATGGCCAAGGGCGGGTCGGCGATGGCCACGGCGAAGTGGCGCTTCGATCCGCCGGGCACATGAGGGTCGATCGGTCGGACGACCTTGGCCGCCAGCGGCTGGCCGGTGCGACTCAGCATATCGATACGGATGGCCGGGGCCTGGGCGGCGTCCTCCCGCAGGTTGCGGATTTGGCCGGTCACCGCGAGCACCGGACGCCCACCCTGGAAGGTGGGCCTGGCCACCACCTCCTCGATGACCAGCCCGAGGCTGTTCACCGGCACGCCAAGCCCGGCATAGGCGCCGGAGGTCTGAGGCGCGAGGCGGACGATGGCGTCCCGGAAGATGAGGGCCGCGGCCACCAGCAGCACGGCCACGGCGGCGACCGATCCCCAGGCGATGATGGCGCCGACCGGCTTCTTCGGGGGCGGCGGCCGCGGCGCGGCGCGCGGACGCGGCCGTTCGGCGGGATCGGGCCCGCTGACCTCGAGGTCGTCCTGCGGAGCGGCGGCGACGGGCGCCTCGGGCTCCGGCGCGGCCTCGGCGGCCACGTCCTCGAAGAGCTCGCGGTCTTCCGGATCGACGACGGGCTCGGCCTCCCGGGCCGTGTGCCAGCGGGCGCCGCAACCGGTGCATTTGACCGTCCGGCCGCCCTCGGGGATGCGCGAGTCATCCACGAAATAGCTGGTGGCGCACTCTGGACAGGTCAGTATCATGACGGCCGAATCGCGACGCTCCAGCAACCCCCTCCGAGGTCGCCGATTTCCGGCTCTATGTCCAGAAACCCCAACGTCGCTGCGGCGACAGACGCCGCCGACGAGGTCGTCCGATTCGACGACGTTTCCATGCGCTACGGCCGCGGGCCGGAAGTGCTGAGCGACCTCAACTTCGGCCTGGCGCCGGGCAGCTTCCATTTCATCACCGGCCCTTCCGGGGCGGGGAAGAGTTCGCTCCTCAAGCTCATCTACCTGGCGGCGCGCCCATCGAAGGGCCTGATCCATCTGTTCGGGCATGACGTGGCCCACGAGACCGCGCGGACCCGGCCGCACCTGCGCCGCCGGATCGGGGTGGTCTTCCAGGACCTTCTGCTGCTGGAGCACCTGTCGGCGTTCGACAACGCCGCCATTCCGTTGCGCATCTCGGGCGCGAAGCCCGGCGACTATCGCAACGACGTGGCCGAGCTGCTCTCGTGGGTCGGGCTCGGCCAGCGGATGCACGCCATGCCCGCCACGCTGGCTGGCGGCGAGAAGCAGCGCCTCGCCATCGCCCGCGCGGTGGTCAATCGGCCCGAGATCCTGTTGGCCGACGAGCCGACGGCCAACGTCGACCACGACATGGCGCTGCGGATCTTCCGACTGTTCGTGGAGCTGAACCGGCTGGGCACGACCATCGTCATCGCCACCCACGACCAGGATCTGGTCGCCCGGTCCGGCCGGCCGGTCCTGCACCTCGAGAACGGCCGGCTGACCCCGCGCGGGCCGCAGGGCCCGACCAGCGGGGCCGCGCCATGAGCCAGCCGCTGTTCGATCCGGCCCGCTGGCGGCCTGCCCCCTTCCTGCCGGAGAGCGACGCCCGCGACGGGGCGCTGATCTTCGTGGTCGCCGTGCTGTGCTTCCTGGCCTGCCTGACGGCCCTGGGCGTGCTGGCGGCCGACCGCGCCGCCCACGGCTGGAGCGGCCAGCTTGCCGGCGAGGCCACGGTCATCGTTCGCGCCCGTGGCGGCGAGACGCCGGACGCCGCGGCAGCCCGGGCCGCCGAGACGCTGGCCGGCGTCTCGGGCGTCAGCGAGGCCCGCGCCCTCGAGCGCGAGAAGGCCTACGAGTTGATCAAGCCCTGGCTCGGCGACGTCGCCGACCTCGAGGACCTGCCCGTGCCCAGGCTCGTGGCCGTAACGCTCGACCCCGACCAGCCCGCGAGCGGCCGCGCCCCTCGACCGGGCGTTGAAGGCCCAGGGCATCGACGCCGTCGTCGACGACCACAGCGTCTGGATCGACGATATCCGCAATGCCGCGGGCGTGGTCCGTGGCGCGGGCGCCGCGGTCTTCCTGCTGATCGCCGGCGCGGCGGCGGCCGTCGTCGCGTTCGCGACGCGCGCAGGCCTCGCGGCGCGCAAGGAAGTGGTCGAGGTGCTGCATCTCTCGGGCGCGGAGGACGCCTTCATCGCCCGCCTGTTCCAGCTGCGCTTCGCGCGCGTGGCCGGCCTCGCGGGTCTGCTGGGCGCGGCGGCGGCGGCGGCGGCCGGCGCCATGGCCAGGCTGGCGGGCGGCGGTGCGGGCCTGACGCCGGCCCTGCCGATCGCCTGGATCGACCTGCTGGCGGTGCTACCCTGTCCCATCCTGGCCGCGCTCGTCGCGGCGCTGGCGGCCCGGCTGACGGCGGGGGCGCTGATCCGGGAGATGCAATGAAGTCCGTCGCGACCTTCCTGGTCCTGGCGCTGATCTGGACGGCGGGCCTGTTCGCCTTCGCCCACCGCGTGCAGCAGTCGACGCCGGCGCCCCTGCCCGCGCCGGCGGACGGGATCGTGACCCTCACCGGCGCGAACTCGAACCAGCGGATCGCCGCCGCCATCGCGCTCCTGGAACGCGATCTCGGCAACCGCGTGCTGGTCTCAGGCGTGAACCGAGAGGCGAGCCGGGAGGACATCCGCACCGTCTCCCGCGCCGTGCGCCGCCTCTACGACTGCTGCGTGGACCTCGGGTTCACCGCCGCCGACACCGTCGGCAACGCCCGCGAAACCGCTGAGTGGGCGCAGGCCATGCGCTACCGCTCGCTGATCGTGGTCACCGCCGACTACCACATGCCCCGCGCCATGCTGGAGCTGCGCGCGGTCCTGCGCGAGCCGGAGGTGTCGCTGCACCCCTACCCCGTGCCGACGCCGTCGCTGAAGGCCAGGGGCTGGTGGCGCAGCCCGAGGGCGGCGCGCTTGATGGTGGTGGAGTACTCCAAGTATCTGGCGATCCTCGGCCGCGAGGCGGTGCTGGGCCTGGGCCCGCGCGACCGCGACCCGGCGCAACAGAAGGCCCCGACGTGACCGCCATCCGCTCGCTCCTCTTCCACGTGACGTTCTATCTCTGGACGGCGCTGGTCGCGGTGCTCTGCTCGCCGATCCTGCTGGGCCCCACGCGCTGGACCCTGGCCATGTTCCACGCCTGGGGCCGCGGCAACGTCCTTCTGCTCTGGCTGATCTGTGGCATCCGGGTCGAGGTCCGCGGCCGTCAGTACATTCCGACGGGCCCGGCGCTGGTCGCGCCCAAGCACCAGTGCATGTTCGACGTCTTCGCCCAGTTCACCTGGCTGCCGGGCTCGGTCTTCGTGATGAAGAAGGAACTGGCCTGGATCCCGTGGTTCGGTTGGTACGCCGCCAAGGTCGGCACCATCGACATCGACCGCTCCGGCCACTCGACGGCGCTGCGCAACATGGTCCGCCGCGCCAAGGTGCTCTTCGAGAAGAACCGTCAGGTGGTGATCTTTCCCGAGGGGACCCGCGGCAAGCCGGGCGCGAAGACCGACTACAAGCCCGGCATCGCCGCCCTTTACCGCGAGCTCGACGTGCCGGTGATCCCGGTGGCGACCAATTCCGGGGTCCACTGGCAGAGCTTCCTGCGGGTTCCGGGCACCATCGTCTTCGAATACCTGGAGCCGATCCCGCCGGGCCTGAAGCGCGCCGAGTTCATGCGCACGCTCGAAGAGCGGATCGAAACCGCCTCGGCGAAGCTCCTGGCGCTCTAGCCTGCGCCCAGTTCCCGCTGCTCGACGAGGCTCAGCAGGGTTTCCATGGCGTGGTCGCGCACCCCTCCTCGCGGAGGTGTTCGACCAGGTCGCGGAGGTAGTCGACGTTGCGGCCGGAGAGGCCCTTCGCGCCGGCGATCAGCTCGGCCTGGCGGACGAGGCCGAGCGCGCCGGCCCACTGCGGATGGCGCACGTCGGAGAGAAACACGAGCGCTTCCGCCCGTCGGCCGTCGGCCAGCCGCACGTGCCGGCGGGCCTCGACGTAGGTCTCGGTCGGCTGCTCCCGCTCCACGAGGTAGGCGTACACCTCGGGCCAGATCGCCTCGGCGATCCGGTAGGCCATGCCCCGCGTGGTCCCGCCCGGCGCGAGGCCCAGCACCAGCCCCGGCCTTTCGTACGTGCCGCGATGGTGGACGGAATAGATGCAGAAGGCCCGGCGGCGGCCGTGCAGGGTGGCGGGCGTCCGCTCGAGGAAGTCGAAGCCCGGCCGCCACATCAGCGAGCCATAGCCGAAGACCCAACGCTCGCCCGACATCCCGCCCCGCGCTAAACCGATGGCCATGTCTCTGCACGATCTGCCGCCGCCCCGCAAACGGAGCCGCCTCGGGCTCTATCTTCCCTTCGCCATCGCCCTGGTGGTGGTCATCGGCTGGAGCGTCCTGTGGCTCTGGGCCCGCGGCGAGGCCCGGGCGCGGATGGACGCCTCCGTCGCCCAGCTGAAGGCGGCCGGCTATGACGTCAGCTGGAAGGAGCGCGGCATCGGCGGCTACCCGCTGCGCCTCAACATCACCCTGACCGAGGCCCGGGTTCGCGAACCCTCGGGCTGGGGTCTGGAGGCGCCGGTGCTGGAGGGTCAGGCCTATATGCACGCCCCGACGCACTGGATGCTGGCTGCGCCGCAGGGCCTGACCTTCGTGCGACCGATCGGTGGGCCGGTCGTGGTGAAGGGCGAGGTGATCCGCGCGAGCCTGAAGGACCTCGACAAGCGGCCGCCCAGCTTCTCGCTCCAGGGCGCCAAGCTCATCTTCCAGCCGACGGCCGGCGCCCAGCCCTTCGGCCTGGAGGCCGCCGAGCTGGTGGAGCTCCA
Organism: Phenylobacterium sp. J367; assembly: GCF_024699985.1. Taxonomy (GTDB): domain Bacteria; phylum Pseudomonadota; class Alphaproteobacteria; order Caulobacterales; family Caulobacteraceae; genus Phenylobacterium. Next base: position 263,412 of record NZ_JAJONA010000001.1, read on the forward strand.
CCTCCGTCCAGGCCCCGACGACGAGGGCCTGCTGGCCGCCGAGGTGAAGAACGGCAAGGCGCGTCTGTCGGGACTGCTCGGCCGCATCGCCGCCGACAAGCCCGTGCAGATCATCTGGAATTCGCGGCTCACGAAGATGAGCAGCTTCGAGGGCTCGGACTGGCCGACTGCGGTCCGTCGCTGGTCCGACGCTGGCGGACAGATGCGTGTGGTCCAGGCCGGCGTCACCGCCGGCGACGCCCTGCTGGGCTCGAACTCGGGCCTGCTGAACGTCGGGACCGACGGCCGGCTGCGCGGAATGCTCGACGTGACGCTGAAGCAGGCGCCGCGGGCGCTGGGGGCGATGAGCCAGACCGGCGTGATCCAGCCCGAAGCCGCCGGCGCCGCCGCTGCGGTGGCCGAGGCGCGCGAAGGCGCCGGCGACGTGGCGCGGGTGACGATCAACTTCCAGGCGGGCCAGACGACGCTTGGTCCCGTGGCGGTGGGCCCCGCGCCGAAGGTGTACGAGGTCCGCTAGAGCTCGAGGCCCGCGACGGCCGCCGTCGGCCGCGTGCGAACCTGCAACTGATTGCGGATGCGGCGGACGCCCTCGACGGCGCCGGCCACGTGCTCGGCCCGACGGAAGGCGTCGGAGGACCAGACCACGCCGGTGAGCCGGACTTCGCCGCGCTCGACCTTCACCGTCACGTCGGCGGTATCGAGGCCGTGGGCATGCCAGAGCCGGTCCTGCACCTCGACCCGGATCCTGAGGTCCGAAATCGGATAGGTTTTCAGATCGGCCATCGTCGCACCTCCCGCGCGTCCCCCGGCTGCACGGTTCAACTCTACGCCGCTGGCGCGCGCCGTCCGCTCACAGGTTCGCGATGGCAATCCGCGCTCGGGCGGGCGAAGCTCGGCCTTCGGGGAGGACGACATGGCATCGCTCTACGACCGCTTCATTCTGCCGAAGCTCCTGACGTGCGCCTGCTCGTCGCCGCCGATCATGAAGCAGCGGGCCAAGGTCGTGCCGCGCGCGGAAGGCCGGGTGCTGGAGCTGGGCATCGGCATGGGCCTGAACCTGCCGTTCTACGATCCCGGCAAGGTCCGCGAGGTGCTGGGCGTCGATCCGGCGGCGGAACTGCGCGCCCGGGCCGAGGCCGCGGAGCGCCCCCGGGGCTGGCCGTGCGCGTGGAGGACGGGACCGCCGAAGCCCTGCCCTTCGAGGACGGCAGCTTCGACACCGTGGTCTGCACCTTCACCCTCTGCTCGGTCTGCACGCCGATGGCGGCGCTCGCCGAGGCGCGCCGGGTGCTGAAGCCGGGCGGCCGGTTCCTGTTCTGTGAGCATGGCCTCGCGCCGGACCCTGACGTGGTGAAATGGCAGCGGCGGATCGAGCCGGTGTGGAAGCGCATCGCGGGCGGCTGCCATCTCTCGCGGCCGGTCTCGAAGGCGATCGCCGCGGCCGGCTTCCGGCTTGAGGGCGTCGAGACCATGTACCTGCCGAAGACCCCGCGCTGGGCCGGCTGGAACGAGTGGGGCGCAGCGACGCCCGCCTGAGCGTCAGGGGACGGCGGGCAGCCGCATCACCACGACTTCGCGGTTCGGTCGGCTGATGCCGAACACAACCCCGGGCTGGCTCTTGTCGAAGGCGATGGCCTGGCCCTCGATCGCGACCTCGATGGTGGCCAGGTGGTCGAGCTTCGAGCCCCCGCCGGCAGGGCCAGGACGTAGAGCTCGGGATGGTCGTGGCCGGTGATGTAGAGCCGGCCGTCTGGCCCCCAGCCGCCGCCCGACGAACTCATCGGCCGAAAGCGTTCCAGGACCGTCTCGGGGAACGACCAGCCCTGCATCCTCCGCCACTGGTCGTCGAACTGCACGAACTGGGTGTAGACGCTGCCGCGGCCCGGTTCGCCGCGGCCTGGCTGCCCGTCGGGACGCGGCTCGTAGTTGGCGAAGGTCGCCCACCAGACACCGTCCTTGCGGTCGACCCAGGTGAGGGAGCCGATCTGCTGGCCCAGCGAGACGGTGCGCAGATGGACCATCTTTCCCGGGTCGAAGATCTCCACCGAGCTCGACATCGGGACCTGCGGGTAGTTGGACGCCGCACAGACGAGCTCTTTCCCGATCACCTCGCAGGAATTGATGTGCGGGAAGCGCGCACGCTCGCCCGCCCACTCGCCGACCTTCTCGCCGGTCGCCTTGTCGTACTTGGCGATGCGCGAGTTCGCGACGGCGTAGAAGTGCTTCGCGTCCACCGCCACGCCCTGGGTGGCTTCGGGCGCCTTGTAGCGGCGGATGACCTCGGACTGCAGGACCGGCAGAGCTGGCGGCGGCGTCTGGGCCTGGGCGGCCCCGGCGAGGGCCGCGAAGAGCGCAAGCAACGCCTTACGCACGCTGAACGCCCGCCTTGCCATCCTCGACATGGAAGCGGACGACGTCCGCCACGGCGCTCTCCGGCACAAGGGCGTTCTCCACGCCGCGGAAGCGGATGTCCGCCCCCTTCGGCGTGATCTCCACCAGGCCGTAGCCGCGGCGCTCGCCGTCGGCGAACTTCAGGTTGGGATTCACGGTCATCAGGGCCTGGAGGTCCTTGTTCGGCGTGCCGAGCGAGCTGATCGAACCGCCGACGAACTCGGTGGCTATCGTCCTGCCGGGCTCCAGCCCAAGGTCGCCGGCGATGAAACTGTGGATGTCGCCGCCCAGCACCACCGGATTCGACACCTTGGCGTCGCGCCAGCGCTCCACCACGCGCCGGCGCGTCTGGGCGTATCCGCCCCAGCCATCATTGGAGTAACGGATGCCGGCCGGCATAGGGCGCATCACCTCGCCCATCACATATTGCTGGGCGAGCAGGTTCCAGCGGGCGCGGCTTGCGCCCAACGTCTCGAGGAGCCAGCGCTCCTGGACGTCGCCGAGCAGGGAGCGGCCCTCGGCCGAGCGCTCCGGGCAGTCCGGTATCCACTTGGCGTCGGCCAGCGCATCGCAGGTCCGGAGCGGCCGGTCCTGCCGCGTGTCCAGCACCTGGATCTGGGCGAGGTTCCCCCAGTCGAGGCTGCGGTAGAGCAGCATGTCCGGCCCCACCGGCTTCGAGCGGCGGCGCAGGGGCATGTGCTCGTAATAGGCTTGGTAGGCGGCGGCCCGTCTACGGATGAAGGCCGCGCGGTCGTTGTCCGGCCGGTCCTGCTCGCCGCTGTAGTCGTTGACCACCTCGTGGTCGTCCCAGGTCACGATCCAGGGCGCGGCGGCGTGCGCCTTCTGCAGCTTCGGGTCGGCCTTGTAGGAGGCGTGGCGCACCCGGTAGCCGGCGAGGTCCTTCGGCTCCGGATTGGCGTGGCGGCGCACGCCCGGTCGGTCGGCGACTGCTCGTAGATGTAGTCGCCGAGGAAGAGGATCAGGTCGGGATCGTCCTCGACCATCTGGTCGTAGGCGGTCCAGAATCCGGCCTCATACTTCTGGCAGGACCCGTAGGCGATCCGGAGCCTGCCGACGTCCGCTCCGGCCAGCGGCGCTGTGCGCGTGCGGCCCACCGGGCTGCGGTGGCCGCCGGCGGTGAAGCGGTACCAGTAGCCGCGGTCGGGCCGCAGGCCCTCGACCTCCACATGCACCGAATGCCCGGCCTCGGAGACCGCCAGGGCCTCGCCCGACCGCACGATCCGGCGGAAGCCCTCGTCCTCGGCGACCTCCCAGCGGACAGCGACCGGGGCCGGCGCGAGACCGCCGTCGGCCTGCAGCGGCCTCGGCGCGAGCCGGGTCCACAGGACCACGCCATCCGGCATTGGATCGCCCGAGGCCACGCCGAGCGTGAACGGGTCCTCGGCGAGCCGCGCCTGGGCAAGCGCGGGCGTCCAGGCTCCGGGCAGGAGCGCGGGCGCCGGCAAGGCCGGCGGCGCGGACGAGGAGCTGGCGGCGGATCAGGCTCATGCGCCTACCATCGCGCAGCGACGCCCAGGTAGTAAGTCCGGCCGTAGTGCTCGTAGTTGGTCAGCCAGTCGCGGCGCCCGCCCTGGTACTCGCGCAGCACCTCGTCGTTGAGGTTCTGCAGGTCGATGAAGACCTCGAGGTTCTCGGTGAGCTGGTAGCTCGCCTTGGCGTCCAGGCGCTCGTAGTCGTCGTCGAAGGTGTCGGCGTCGGCGTTGGCCCCGAGCCCCTGCACCGCCTTGCCCGTGTGGTGCCAGGAGAGCGCGGCCTCCAGCCGGCCGGCCTGGTAGAAGACCTGGCCGCCGTAGAGCAGGTTGGACTGGGCCGGGAACGGCAGCTCGCCGCGCCCCGGCACGGTCAGGCTGGAGTCGGTGAAGGTGGCGTTGGCCGAGACGCCGAAGCCGCTCCAGAAGCCCGGCAGGAAGGTGAACTGCTGCTGGTACTGCAGCTCGATCCCCTTGATCTCGCCCTCCTCGGCGTTGCGCGGCTGGGTGTACTCGAGCCGCGAGTAGGTGCGGCCGTCGATGACCACGCCGGTCAGGGTGTCCTCGAAGCTGAAGATCGGATCCTGGATCTTCTTCCAGAAGGCCCCCCGCCGCCAGCAGGCCGCCCGGCGCGAAGTACCACTCCGCCGTCAGGTCGAAGTTGTCCGACAGGTAGGGCTTGAGGTCGACGTTGCCTTCGCCCAGTTCGCCTTCGAACGTGCCGTTGTCGAGGGGGGTGGAGACCAGCGCGCCGCCCGGCTTCATCTGCGGATACTGGGGGCGACCGAGGGTCCGCGTGTAGGCCGCGCGCAGGATCGTGTCCTCCCGCGGCTCGAACCTGAGGTGCAGGTTGGGCAAGAAGGTGGTGTAGGTGCTCTCCCGGCCCACCGGCGTGACCGTCGAGCCGCTGAGGCGGAAGCCGTCGACCTCGGTCCTGGTGTGCTCCACCCGCCAGCCGCCGATCAGCCGCCAGCCGCCGAAGTCCACGTCGGCCATGACGTAGCCGGCGCTGACCCGTTCCTTCAGGTCGTAGTCGTTGAGCGTGTCGTTGGAGAGACTGGTGGCGGTGTTGCGGACGAACCGCGGCCCGTTGATGTTGGCGGCGGTGAACTCGCGGATCGCATCGGCGTCGATCGTGTAGCGGTTGAAGTAGACGTAGTCGCCGGTGTCCACCTCCATGACCGGCCCCTGCAGGCCGAAGTCGGCGAGCGTGAACCGGTTCGGCCCGGCGCCGGCGCGATCGTACTGGTCGGTCCGGCCGTCGAAGGCCTTGTCGGTGTCGCGGACCTTCACACCTAACTTCAGGTAGCTGCCGACGCCGACATCGAGCTCGCGGCGCAGATCGAGGCGCCCGGCGATGTTGGTCTCCTCGCCGCTCTCGTCCTGGCGGGTGTGCTGGCGGAAGCCGAGGCCGGCCGGCGAGGCGTTGCGCGCCTCCGCCGTGTAAAGCAGCGGCCGCATGTCGAAGTCGACGATCAGGTTCGCCGTGGTCTGGCGGAACTGCCAGAGCTCGTTCGGCTCCACGAGCTTGTTGTAGCCGTAGGAGAGGTCGTACTCCGCCGACCACGGGCCGCGTTCGTGCACCCCGCCGAGCGAGTACGAGGAGATGCTCTTCTCCTTGTACTCCAGCCGCAGGTCCTGGCGGGCGTCCACGTTGCGCGCGACGCCGGTCGCCCCGTCCGAATTGAGCGTCACGTTCGCGAGGTTGGCCGCGAAGTCGAGGCGCCAGCGCTGGCGGTACTCGTCCTCGGTGAACCTCGAATAGAGGCCGCGCAGGTACAGGCGGTCGTCGTCGGTCGGACGGAACTCCAACGTCCCGGCGGCCCCGATCCGCTCACGCTTCAGGCGGTAGTTGGTGTATTTGATATTGGTCGGCAGGCCGCCCCGCGCGACCCCGGGGACGGTGCGCCAGTCGTCGGGGTAGAGCCCGTCCGAGCGGTAGTCCCGCGACGAGCCGTTGATCCCGAAGAGCACGCCGAAGCGGCCCTCGCCGAACACCGCCCCGACGGTGGCGTCGCCCTGGATCGGCGTCTTGTCGTTGAATTCCTGGTAGCCGACCTGCAGCGTAGCGCGGGCGATCCGGTCCTTGCCGAAGTCGAAGGGCGACTGACTGACCAGGTTGATGGTGCCGCCGATCCCCTGGGCGTCGTAGTCGGGCGTGACCGCCTTCACCACCTCGACCCGGCCGAGGAGCTGACCCGAGACCACGTCGAGCGGCAGGGCGCGGCTGTCGCCGTCGGGGTTGCCGACCTCCACGTGGTTGAGGGTCACGTTGTTCAGGGCCGACGGCGTACCGCGGATCGAGACGTAGCGCCCCTCCCCCTGGTCGTAGGCCAGGCCCACGCCCGGCAGGCGCTCCACGTTCTCGGCGACGTTCTTGTCGGCCAGGCGGCCGATCTCGTCGGCGGAGATGGCGTCCACCACCGTCACCGCTTCGCGCTTGGTCTCGATGGCCCGCTGCTGGGACAGGCGCTGGCCCGTGACCACCAGCTCCTCAACCGCGCCGTCCGTCTGGGCCGCGGCCGCGGTTCCCCAGGCCATGGCGATGGCCAGCGCCAGCGGACTGGCCGCCTTACGATCGATTCTCATTGGACCCCCGTCTCGTTGTCGGGAGGGTCCTTAGGTTGGCCGCATGTCAACGGCGTCACGGCTTCGCGACGTCCAGATGACGGTTGCGCCGCCATCCCATTCCTCCCTGCAAGGAAGATTGAGCGCCTTTTCGGCTTTGCGCCAGCCCTGCCGGTCGCGGCGCGTTAGCCGGCCGCCCGGACCTTACGCTCGGCGACGAGATCGCTGCGCGACAGCCGCCGGATCGAAGCCTCGAGCCGGCGTTCGGCCTCGTAGATTTCCCGCTGGGTCTGCATGGCGGTGGTCATGTGGGTGCGCGCCGCATCCCGCGCCCGCTCGGGATCGCGGTCCATGATCGCCTCGAAGATTGCCCGGTGCTCGCTGAGCTGGGATTCCTTCATCGGCCGGTGCTCGAACAGGTTCTTGCGGTTGAGGTAGACATTCGAGCGGAGGAAGCCCTCCAGGCTGCGCATGAAGTGCAGCATCATCAGGTTGTGGCTGGCCTCGTAGATGGCCAGGTGGAACTCGGCGTCGGTTTTGGCGATGCTGTCGACGTCGCCCTCGTCGTGTGCCGCGACCATCGCCTTGAAGCGCTCGGTGATCACCTCGCGATCGACCTCGGACGCCCGCTCGGCGGCGAAACCGGCGGCGGCGGCCTCCATGATGGAGCGCAGCTCCAGCACGTCGAAGCGCGCCTCGGGCGTGTCCATGAGCTGGACCAGCGGATCGCGCAGGCTGCGCCCCACGTTCTCGCTGACGTGCGCCACCCCCTGGGCGTTGGTGGTCAGCAGTCCCTGGTCGATGAGCTTGTCGAGGGCCTCGCGCAGCGAGGGCCGTGAGACGTCGAGCTTCGCCGACAGCTCCCGCTCGGACAGGAGCCGCTCGCCAGGCTGCAGCAGACCTTCGAGGATCATCTGCTGGATATGGTCGGCGATGGCGTCCGCCAGCTTGGCGGGGCGGATCGAGGAGGTGCTCATCGGGTGCGGAATCTGTCGTGTGGGGTCACGGGGGCGTCGCGCAGCTTAGCGCATCCCACGGCCCGCGAGCGAGTCTGCTGGACCAGCTCGCGGGCATGGAAAGGACTTCTGACCGCGCGCAGCCCTACGCCTGGAGAAGGATCGCATCGAACGCGCCCAGCGGCGGCAGGGCGATCCAGGTGCGCCCGCCATCCCCCCGGCGCTGCCTGCAGCGCCTGGCCGCTGACCAGCGACCGCGCGCTCCCGAAGCCGCCCTTCACCCCGATCTTCAGCCCGTGCAGATCCGGCGGGGTATCGTAGCGGCCGTTCCGCTGGCCGGCGTAGTTGATCACGTGCAGGAGGACGTTGCGGTCGCCGCTCCTGAGCGATGTGAGCTCCACCGGGCCGCGGCCGCTCAGGACATAGGGTTGGGCCGGAGCGTACTTCTCGATCAGCGCCGCGATCAGCTGCTGGTGCATCGGCATGGTGTCGCGATTGTATTGCCATTCGTTCAGCCAGGGGATGTGCACCGCGTGGCCCTTGCCATGCGCGCGGACGGCGACGCCGGGGATGGTCAGCGGCTTGGTCCCCGGGATCACGTAGCTGAACTCCGGCGGACCCCAGCGCTGGTCCGGTGCGAAGGGCGCGAGGTCGGTGACGTCGGCGCGCAGTCGGCCGCCGAAGTAGTAGGCGTCGATCGGCACGCGGTTGGTGGTGAAATTGAACGGTCCGCGCGAGGGGTCGAGCGTCCAGCCCTCGGCCTTCTGCGGCTCGCCATAGGCCTCGAGCGGGAAGGACGCGAGCGGCACGGTGGCGCGCGGCCGGCCGACCGGATCGAAGCCGGCCGTCATCCCGGACGCGATCAGCAGGCCGCCCTCGGACACGAACCTGTCCAGCGCCGCCGCTTCGGCGTCGGAGATGCACAGGGCGTGCGGCGCCAGGATGACGTCGAAATCCGAGAGCTTCGTCACGCCCTCCGTCACCCGCTCGCCATTCACCGAACGGAACGGGATCCTGGTGTCGATCAGGGCCGCGTAGGCGCCCCGGATCGAACCGGCGCGGTAACTGCCCCAGGGCGTCGCTGCGGAGAACTTCTGGGCGGCTTCCGTATCCCAGAGACCGATGCGGGCGTTGGGCGCGGTCTTCTCGTAGTGGGCGGTGTTCGCCGCCTCCCACTTGAAGAGGTTCGAGACCGGCGTGAGGTAGGTCCGCTCGTTCTGATCCGCCAGCGTCCCCATGCAGTAGAGGTCGAGCCGCGCGCCGTTGCCGAGCTGCTGGGCGAAGCGGAGGATGTGGTAGTCGGCGGTCTCCTTCACCTGCCGCCAGGGGTAGTCCATGTGCGCCGTCGAGGTGGAGGAGAACGGCTTGCCGGGATTGCGGGCCAGGGCGCTGCGCGCCTGCTCGCCCCCCCTGGTAGGGCCACTCCGGCGCCGGACGGCGCACGCGCCGCTGCAGCTCGCTGCGGCCGACATAGGTGTAGTCGTCGCCCCGGAAGATCGGCACGCCGGGGATCAGTTCGTCGGCGAGCGCATACATGCGCTTGTAGATGTCGCCCACCACGCGCTCCTGGAATTCCAGGTACTGGCGCCAGCTGGGGTCGGCGAAGCCCTCCACCTTCGGGAGCTCCAGGCCGTACATCTCGCGGAAGCGGGTCTTGCAGTTGTTGCAGACACAGCTGCCGAGATTGCGGCCCCAGTAGTCGTTCTGGCCGAAGCCCACGCCGTTGAAGAAGACCCCGTCGGGCTTGTAGACGGTCAGCGCCTCGCGCAGCATCTTCAGCGCATAGTCCTGCAGCCACGGGCCGCTCGGGCAGGCCTGGTAGGTGCCGGCGTATTCCGTCGGGCCGCCGGTGCGGTTGACGACGAACCAATCCGGATGGGCGTCATAGACCGGCTTGAGCGCCTTCGAGGTGTCGAAGCGGCCGAGATAGACCAGGCCCTCGGCGTGGGCGGCCTTGATGCTTTCGGCGACGAAGTCGTTCTTCAGGTAGGGGTTCTTGTACTGGTACTCGAGCTTCGTCGGATAGAAGGCCACGATGCCGCCGATGTTCGAGACGATGGCGGTCCCCCCGAACGCCTTTACGTCGCGCGAGATCTGCCTCGGATCCTGCAGGACGTCGATCTCGCGAAGGTTGGTCTGGACGATCCGGTAATCCTTCTCCCACCAGCGGTTCACCGGTGCGCCGCTCCTGCGCCGGCGCTGCGCCGACGCCGCCGACGGCAGGGTCATCACGAGGCCCGCGGCCGAGATCGCCTGCAGCATGCCGCGCCGCGTCGCCGATCCGTTCGTCTCCTGGTCGCTCACCCCTGCTCCTCCTCTTTTCAGTTATGATTGGCCCGCCTCAGGCGGCCGGGCTGGCGATTTCCGTGTCGGCCAGCGCCTCGAGGGCGCGGACCATGGCCGAATGATCCCAGTCCTGGCCGCCCCGCGCCACGCAGGCGCTGAACAGCTGCTGGGCCATGGCGGTGTTGGGCAGGGCGAGGCCGAGCGCCTTCGCGCTGCCCAGCGCCAGGCCGAGATCCTTCTGGTGCAGCCCGATCCGGAAGCCCGGATTGAAGGTGCGCCTGATCATCCGCTCACCGTGCACCTCCAGCACCCGCGACGCGGCGAAGCCGCCCATCAGCGCCTCGCGCACCTTGGCGGGATCGGCGCCGGCCTTGGCGGCGAAGACCAGCGCCTCCGCCACCGCCTCGATGTTGAGGGCGACGATGATCTGGTTGGCGACCTTGGCCACTTGGCCTGCGCCCACCTCGCCGACGCGCGTGATGTTCTTGCCCATCAGCTCGAACAGCGGACGCACGCGCTCGAAGGCGGCCTCCGACGCGCCGCACATGATGGTGAGGCTGGCGGCCTTGGCGCCCACCTCGCCCCCGGACACCGGCGCGTCCACGTAGTCGCAGCCCAGCGCCTGCACCTTCCCGGCGAAGGCGCGGGTCTCGATCGGATCGATCGAACTCATGTCGACGACGGTGGTCCCGGGCTTCAGGCCCGCCGCCACCCCGTCCGGTCCGAAGAGCGCAGACTCCACGTCGGGCGTGTCCGGCAGCATCAGGATCACGATGTCGGACCCCGCCGCCAGGTCCGTCCGCGAGCCGCAGACCGTCGCCCCCGCCGACACCAGCTCCTCGGGGGCCGGGGATCGGTGGGTGACAAGCAGCAGTTCGTGGCCCCCCGCCTGCAGATGGCCGGCCATTGGGCGTCCCATGATGCCCGTTCCGACGAAGCCGACCTTCATCTCAAACTCCACGCGCGCGACGTAAAAAGTCGGGCGGCGGCCGCGGGGCCGCCGCCCATTCCGGGGGAACTACCAGCGGTAACGGACGCCGAAGCCGAAGAAGCGGCCCCGAAGGTCGTAGAAGTTCGAGCCCGACGACGAGGCGATGGTGATCGTCCCGTTGGCGATCAGCGGCGGGTCCTTGTCGAACAGGTTCTCGACCTTGGCGTAGACCTGGGTGCTCTCCGTGACGTCGTACTGAGCCGTGAGGTCGGTATAGAGGTACGCCGGATAGTCGTTCTTGCTGATGTCAAGCGGACCGTAGTTGTTGTCGTACTTGCCCGAGCCCACGTAGTTGAACAGGGCGCGGAGATTGAGCGGGCCGTTCGCGTACATGATCGTGCCGACGCCGCGCCAATGCGGGGTGGCGAAACCGCCCTGCAACTGGCCGGCTGTATCCACGGTGGTCTCGCCGGTGGAGGTCAGCAGGCGGTCGACATAGGTGGCCACGACCCGGAACGTCAGGTCGCCGCCCCAGGTGTCCTGGAAGCTGTCCAGCGGCAGGCTGTAGGAGCCTTCGAAATCGAACCCGCGGGTCTTCAGGACCTGGGTGTTGAACGACGTCACCTGCACCTGGGTGATCTGGCCCGAGGCGTCGCGCGTGACGCCGGCGCAGAAGGTCTGGTCGCCGGCGAAGCAGCGGTCCACCACCTGCTGGGCGCTCGGAACCGTGATGGCGTCCTTCAGCTCGATGTCGAAATAGTCCGCCGAGAACTGCAGTCGGGGCGCGAACGACGGCTGGAGGACGACGCCGGCGGTGAAGGTGTGGGCCACCTCCGGTTTCAGGTCCGGGTTGCCGCCGGCAAGCGTGTTGATGTTCGCCGTCCGGTTGGTGGTCGGATCGATGACCGTGGTCCCGGCGCGCAGGGAGGAGGCCGAGAACAGGTCGTCCAGCTTCGGCGCGCGGAAGTCCTTGGAGTAGGTGCTGCGCAGACGGACGTGGCGGTTGAACGCCCAGTTCAGGCCGGCCTTCCACACGTCCGTGGACCCGCTGGTCGAATAGTCCACGAACCGCGCCGCGAGATCCAGGTCGATGCTCTCGGCAAAGGCCGCGTCGCGCGCCAATGGCAGGCTCGCCTCGCCGTAGACTTCCCAGACCTTCACCTCGCCGCGGTAGGACGCGAACGTCCCCTGTCGCCAGCCGTTGATGTCGGAGATCGGGTCCGACTTCTGGTTCGTGCTGTCCTTCCGGAACTCCACGCCGCTGGCGACCTTGATCGGTCCGGCCCAGGTGGCGCCGAGCTCGCCGGTGACGTTGGCGTTGACGTTGATGCTGCGCGAGAAGGCCCGCTGGAACGAGGTGCCGGTCACATAGTCGACCACCGCCTGGGAGAGCGCGCCCTCGCCGAAGATGTTGGCGGGCTGGCAGCCGTTGTTCGGGTTGGTCAGCGTCGAGCGGCAGACGATGCGCCCGTCCGGCGCGCGCACGGGGTCGAGGGCCAGCGCCCAGTTGGCCTGGATGCGGTTGTCCTCGCCGTAGTTCTCGGCCAGCGCATAGGTGTAGTTGGCGCCGACGTCCCAGGTCCAGCCGTCCAGGAACGAGCCCGTAAGGCCGCCGGCCAGGCGGTAGTAGTGGTTCTTGGAGGTGTTGTAGTTGATCCCCGTCTCGGGGTTCAGGCGGCCGACGCTGATGGTCTGCAGGTTGTTGGCGACCATCAGGGCCAGGATGTTTGCCGGCAGGTAGGCGTTGTCGCGCCGGACGGTGATGTCGCCGTTGTTATAGTTGAAGTTGTTCGTCGATTCCCCGCGCGACCGGGACGCCAGCAGGTCGATCCGCGCCTCGATGTCCGGGGTGATGTCGTAGGTCACCCGGCCGAACGCGCTCTGCTGGCTGACCGAGGGGATGATCACGCCGAAGTCGGGCTGGGTCATCAGGCCCGCGCCGCCCTGCATCCAGACGGTGCCCACGTTGGTCCCCTGCTGGAACAGGCTCTGCTGGCCGTTGGGGCCGAACTGGATGTTGCGGACCGCCGGGTTGGTGGTGGTGATCACCCCGCCCATGGTCATCCGCGACAGGGTCACGCCCGGCACGATGAGTTGCCGGTACTGGCCGTTGGTGGCCGTGTAGGCGGCGTTGGGGATCAGGGTGACGCCGTCGTCGCCCCACCCACGGGGCGCCCTGGTAGAGGATCTCCGGCCGGTCGGTGTAGGAGGCCGCGAACAGGAAGCGGCCGCGGTCCTCGTGGAAGGTGTCGCCCAGCGCGAGGCTGGCGGTCACCGTCTCCTGGTCGCCGCGCGAGGAAATGCCGTACTGGAACTCCGCTTTCCCGCCGTCGAGGTTGTTCGAGAGGATGACGTTGACGACGCCCGTGACGGCGTCCGAGCCGTAGACCGAGGAGGCGCCGGCGGTCACGATCTCGACGCGCGAGATCAGCGGCGCGGGGATCACGTTGACGTCGAAGCCGCCCACCGGGCTGGTGTCCATCAACCGCTGGCCGTCGAGGAGGACCAGCGTCCGTGAGGCGCCCAGTGAACGCATGTTGAAATTGCTGACGCCGATGCTGCGCCCGCCGCCCTGGATCTGGTTCGGCCGCAGGGCCGGGACGTCCCGCAGCAGTTCGACGACCGTCGAGGCGGCCTTCGCTTCGAGTTGCTGTTCGGTGACGGCCGTGACCGGCGTCGGCGTCTCGAAGGTGGTGCGCGCAATGCGGCTGCCGGTGACGACGACCTCCTCGACGGCAGCCTCTGCGGCAGGATCCGCAGCTTGAGCGAAGGCCGGCGCGGCCAGAGCCGCAAGGCTGGCGCCCGACATGAGTGCGATGATCTTTGACCGGTACCCCATGATCCTCCCCTAATGCATTGTTCGCCACCCCGAACTCGCGCCGGGTCTGACGTTTGGATAAACGTTTTTACCAGACCTTACAATGGTTATAGTTTGTGCCCGCCCGCCATGCTGTAGCGGGGGCTAGCGACCTCTCGCCCAGCGTAGAAGCCACATCTCTTCCGAAGGGGCTTTTCCTTTTTGGCGACGATCGGCCGCGACGCCGCACGCCCCAAACGCGATCCTCCACCCCCACGATGGCGCATTCTGTTTACCAGCACGGATTCGGTCCTGTCATCGGCGCTGCGCGTATACGATGCGGAGGTAGTTGACGGCGCCCGGCGACCCCATCGGCACGCCCGCCGCGACCAGCAGCGTCTGGCCCGGCTTGGCCAGGCCGCTCCGCAACGCCTCCTCGACGGCCAGGTCCGGCATGGCGTCCAGGTCGCGGATGTCCGGCACGACGCGGGTCTCGATCCCCCAGCCCAGCGCCAGCCGCCGCGCGGTGGCGAGTCGCGGGCTCAGCGCCACCATCCGGGTCAGCGACCGTTCGCGCGCCAGGCGCAGCGCGGTCTGGCCGGTGGCCGTGAAGGCGGCGATGCAGGCGGCCGAAGAGGCCTCCGCCGCCCGTACGGCGGCGACGATCAAGGCGTCGCTCTCCTCCACACGGTGCTCGGCGCGCATCAGTTCCGGCCAGCGCGGGTCGCGCTCCACCCGGGCGATGATCCGGTCCATCACCGCCACGGCCTCGGCGGCATAGGCGCCGACCGCAGTCTCGGCCGACAGCATGACCGCGTCGACGCCCTCATAGACCGCGTTGGCCACATCGGTGGCCTCCGCGCGGGTCGGGCTGGGCGAGGCGATCATCGATTCCAGCATCTGCGTCGCGACGATGACCGGAATGCCGCGTTCGCGGGCCGCGCGGATCAGGTCCTTCTGGACGACCGGCACATCCTCGGGACTCAGCTCCACGCCGAGATCGCCGCGGGCGACCATGACGCCCTGGCAGAGGTCGAGGATCTCGTCCAGTCGGTCGAGGGCGGCAGGCTTCTCGATCTTGGCGAGCACCGCGGCGCGGCCGTCCACCAGCTTGCGCAGCTCGGCCATGTCGGCCGCGGTCTGGACGAAGGACAGCGCCACCCAGTCGACGCCCTGCGTCAGGGCGAAGGCCAGGTCGCGGCGATCCTTGGCGGTCAGGGCCGGGATCGGGATGGTCGCCGTCGGCAGGTTGACACCCTTGCGGTCGGACAGCTTCACGCCGGCCTCGACGATCGTATCGGCGTAGTCGGGTCCATGGCGCACGACCCGCAGCCGGACGCGCCCGTCATCGAGCAGGATAGGCTCGCCATCCCGAAGGCAGGCGAAGATCTCCGGGTGCGGAATCTGCACCCGCGCCGCATCGCCGGGCGCGGCGTCGAGATCGACGCGGAAGCTAGCGCCGGCCGTAAGGTCGATGGAGCCCTCGGCGAACCGGCCAAGTCGGAGCTTCGGCCCCTGGAGATCGGCCAGCACGGCCACGGGCCGGCCCAGCTCGGCCTCAGCCTGGCGCACGGTGCGGATCGCGTCGGCGTGCGCCGCGTGCTCACCGTGACTGAAGTTCACCCTGACGACGTCGACGCCCGCGACGATCAGCGCTCGCACGCGCTCCAGAGATGACGACGCCGGGCCCAGGGTCGCAACGATGCGGGTGCGCCGGTCGCGGATCACGCTTCGGCCCCGCTCTCGGAGATCGCATCAGATCGGCCGGCGATCTGCCGGAAGAGAGCTTCGGGCGCGACCTCGACGGCCTTGGCGATCCGGTAGAGGTCCAGCACGTCGACCCGGCGTTGGCCCGACTCGATCTTGGAGATGTGCGAGGCATGCTTGCCGATCCGGCGGGCCAGGGAGCGGTGGCTGAGCCCCGCGGCCACGCGGGCGGCCTTCAGCACCTCGCGCAGTTCGGCGTATTCGTCGCCGAAGACCGGGTTGGGCCGGCGGGACCAGGCGAGCGGGACGCCCACCTCAGACGTCCCTGGGCGTCACGAGGATCGCCCGGAAGTCGTTCACATTGGTGCAGGTCGGGCCGGTGACCAGCAGGTCGTCGAGGGCGGCGAAGAAGCCGCCGCTGTCGTGGCCCTCGAGATGGACGCCGCCGCTCAGCCCCGCGGCCTTGGCCCTCGCGAGCGTGTCCGGGGCGATCACCGCGCCGGCGGAGCCGCCGCTCGCGCCGTCCTCGCCGTCGGTGTCGGCCGCCAGCGCCCAGACGCCGGCCGAGCCCTGCAGGGCCAGGGCGAGGGAGAGCGCGAACTCCGTGTTGCGGCCGCCCCGCCCAGCCTTCTTGCCGGCCAGCGTCACGGTGGTCTCGCCGCCGGAGAGCAGGACCTGCGGCCGGGACACTGGCCTGCGCGCGCAGGCGGCCATCAGGACGCCGAGCGCGCGGCTCTCGCCTTCGAGGTCGTCGCCCAGGATCTCCACCTCGATGCCCTCGGCCCGGGCCACGGCCGCCGCCGCCTCCAGGCAGCCGCCGGGCGTGGCCAGCAGGCGGACGTCCACCGCCGGCGACGGCGGCGCGGGGACGGCCGGCGCGCGCAGCCGCTCGTAGGCGGCGGCCGGCAGACGGTCCTTCAGCAGGTCGGCGAATTCGCTGAGGTCACGGCCGGCCTCCGGGTCCGGGATGGTCGGCCCCGAGGCGATGGCGGAGACGTCGTCGCCGGGGATGTCGCTGATGCACAGCGTCACGACACGCGCCGGCGACGCGGCGGCGGCCAGCTTGCCGCCCTTGATCGCGGACAGCCGGCGGCGGATGGCGTTCATCGTGCGGATGTCGAGGCCGGAGGCGAGCAGCGCCCGGTTCACCGCCTGCTTGTCGGCCAGCGTCAGACCATCGGCCGGCAGGGCCATGACCGCCGAGCCGCCGCCGGAGATCAGCGACAGCACCAGATCGTCGGACGTCAGGCCCTGGACTAGGCGCATCATCTCGCGCGCCGCCATCTCGCTGTTGGCGTCGGGGACGGGGTGTGCGGCCTCCAGCACGCGGATGCGCGGGGCGGGGCGGCCATAGCCGTAGGGCGCGACGACGGCGCCTTCGAGATCGACCTCCGGCCACGCGGCGTCGACGGCTGCGGCCATGGCGCCGGCCGCCTTGCCGGCGCCGACCACCACGCAGCGGCCTTTCGGCGGCGGCGGCAGATGGCCGGCGAGAATCCTGGCCGGATCCGCCGCGCCCACGGCGGCGTCGAACATCCGCCGTAGCAGGTCGCGCGCTCTGGCGTCGCTCCAGGCCAGGGCGGAGGGGATCATGCGTAAGCTCCGGGAAACAACATGCTCAGGCGGCGACGGACAGACGGGGGCCTTCGGCCAGCCAGCGGCCCGCGCCCCGGATGGCGGGGGTCAGCCGCTCGTCGCGGCCGCGCGCACCGCGCGCCGCCGCGCTGGAGACGCTGACCGCGCCGCATGAACAGCCGGCCTGCACGGCTTCTTCTCGGCTCGTTGAGCTCGCCATCACGCTCCCCCCAAATGACGCCGTTTGGCGCTCGCCGTCTTCTGGCTATTATTTTTTGCCATGATGCACAATGGCGATTTTCTGTAGCCACATCGACCATATGGGCGATGCGACGTTTGGGACCCAGAGCAGGAAGCCCCAACGCTTTGGAGAAGACCTTGAGACGCCATCAACTAGAGTTCGGCAAGAAGTTTTGACCAGTTGAATATCCTGGCCCCTTCGGATATCCACGTGGGCAAGCAGAGCCGGCGCAGTCGGCGGATACGGGGGAGCATGTTCCATCAGCTGGTCACGCCGGTCGCCGGCAACCTCGCGGCGTCGTTCCTGGTGGCGTCGGTGCCGATCGCCGTCGTTCTGGTGCTGCTCGGGCTGCTTCGGCGCCCTGCCTGGCAGGCCTCGACCGCCGGACTCGTGGTCGCCCTTATCCTCGCCTGCACCGTCTGGGGCCTGCCTGCCGGCCTGGCGCTGAGCAGCATCGCCGCCGGGGCGACCTTCGCGGCCTGGCCGGTGATGTGGATCGTGCTGAACGCCCTGCTGCTCTACAACATCGCCGTCGTCTCGGGACGGTTCGACGCCTTCCGCGCCTGGATGGTCGAGCACCTTCCCAACGACCGCCGCGTCGTCCTGGTGGTCATCGGCTTCTCCTTCGGCTGCCTGCTCGAAGGCATCTCCGGCTTCGGCACGCCGATCGCCATCACCAGCGCCCTGCTGATCGCGCTCGGCTTCCGGGCGATCGACGCCATCGTCTTCACCCTGATGTTCAACACCGCGCCGGTGGCCTTCGGGGCGCTGGAGCCCCGATCACCACCCTGGGCGCAGTGACACAGCTTTCGGACGTGACATTGGGCGCCATGGTCGGTCGCCAGCTGCCGTTCATCGCCCTGCTGCTGCCCTTCTACGTCATCGCCGTCTACGGCGGGCTGAAGGCGATCAAGGGCGTCTGGCCGGTGCTGCTGGTCTCCGGCGGCTCCTTCGCGATCATGCAGTTCATCTCCTCGAACTACCTCGGCTACGCGCTCACCGACGTCCTCTCATCGCTCGCCTCCCTGGGCGCCACCCTGCTCTTCGTGAAGATGTGGAAGATGGCCCCCAGCCGGAATACGCGCTCCGCGCCGACACCGCCGGCGGCTCCGGCGCGACCCTTGCCGCAGCACCTGCGGCGCTTCCCGTCGGGCGCGGCGCCGGCTGGAGCGGATGGATGCCCTGGCTGATCCTGTCCGTCACCGTGATCGTCTGGGTGCACTTCAAAGTGAACGCCATCGGCGAGATCAAGGTCGAATGGCCGGGCCTGCACAACGCGGTGTTCATCACCACCTACGGCAAGCCCTACGCCGCGATCTGGACCTTCCAGCCGCTGGCCACCGGCACCGCCATCCTGGTCGCGACCCTGATCTTCGCAGCCTTGGTGCGCCTGTCGCCGGACCAGCTGATGAGGGCCCTCGCCGGAACGCTGAAGCAGATCCGCCTGCCGCTGATCACCACCATGATCATCGTCGGCCTGGCCTACCTGATGAACTACTCGGGAATGGCCTACACCCTGGGCGTCGGCGTGGCTTCGGCCGGCTTCCTCTTCCCGCTGCTCTCGGCCTTCCTGGGCTGGCTGGCCGTGTTCCTCTCGGGCAGCGACACCTCCGGCAACGCGCTCTTCGGCAACCTTCAGGTCGTGGCCGCGCGTGAGCTGGGCCTCAGCCCCGTTCTCATGGCGGCGACCAACGCCTCGGGCGGTGTGCTAGGCAAGATGATCTCGCCGCAGAACATTGTCACTGGCACCGCCACCACCGAGCTGAAGGGCCGCGAGGGCGAGGTGCTGGCCATCACCTTCAAGCACAGCATCTTCCTGGCCTTCCTGCTTGGCCTGATTGTCATGGCCCAGCAGTACCTGATCCCCTGGATCATCCCGACGTGAGCCGGGTCCTGTTCCCGGCCCTAGCCGCGGCGTTCGGCCTTTCCGCCTGCGCCACGGCGGGACCGCCGCCCGCCGATCCCTACCTCGATGCCTATGTGGCCGCCGAGGCCGCGGCGACGCCCTTCGCCCCGATCACCGACACCCGGCCCGACGTCACCCTCGCCGACGCCTACCGCCTGCAGGACGGGCTGATCGCGCGGCGGCGCGCGGCCGGCGACCGGGTGGCCGGCTACCGCGGCGGGCTCATGTCCCAGGCGTCGATGAAGGGCCGCGGCGTCACCGCCCCGCTGGTCGGCGTGCTCTTCGCTTCGGGCCGTACGGAAAGCGGCCAGCGCTTCGACCTCTGCAGCTACCGCCGGCCCATCGTGGAGCTGAAACTCGGCTTCGTGTTCGGCAAGCGGCTCACCGCCGCCCCCGCCGACCTAGACGCGATCAAGGCGGCCGTGGGCGAAGTGGTCCCCGTGGTCGATCTGCCGGATATCGCCTACCGCGACCCCGACAAGTACGGCGCCGCCGACATGATCGCCGCCAACATCACCGCCGCCCGCTGGGTGCGCGGAAAGGGCCACGCGCCGGATCTGGATCTCGACGCCCTGAAGGTCTCAATCACCCACAACGACCAGCCCGTGGCGGCGGGCGTCGGCCGGGACTCCTTCGACGGCCAATGGCAAGGCCTCCTGGAGGTGGTCCGCCAGATCGTCGCGCAAGGGCGCACGATCTCGCCGGGCGATGTGGTCCTGACCGGCCGGATGGGACCCCGCCCCTGGCTGCCGCCGGGCGCCTACCTGGCCAACTACGGCCCGCTCGGGACCGTCGCCTTCCAGGTGGACGCGTGCCCGACGCGCTGATCCTGGCTTAGGCCGACCGCAGAGCGCCACCCCGGAGGACCGGGTGACGGCCAGCGCCCTGAGCCGGGCGGCGCGGTATCATCCGCCTGCGCACGGAACCCCCGGTACCTGTCTTGGGCGCCCAACGAACAGGCTCCAGGCCCGATGCCGCGCCCCGATCCGCGCCGGCCGGAGCGCGGGTCCCGGCCCGCGGCTAAGGTGGCAGGCGGTGGCCGATCAAGGTGTTCGCCCCCACAAAGGATGCGTTGATGCCCCTTACCGACCGTCGTCGCGCGCTGGCCATGAGCCTCGGCCTCCTGGCGATCCCGCCGAGAGCGTGGGCGGCCGATCTGGACCCCGAGGCCCGGCTCGCCGCCGCGGGCGTCACCCTGCCGACCCTGGGAGCCCCGCTGGGGGCTTATGCGCCGTTCGCCATCGATGGCCGCCTGCTGTTCATCGCCGGTCAACTCCCCCTCAAGGACGGCGCGCTCACCGCCACCGGACCTGTGCCGTCCCGCACGGACATTGCGGCGGCCCAGGCCGCCGCGCGCCAGTGCGCGGTCAACATCCTCGCGGCGGCGAAGCTGGGTCTCGGCGGCGACCTGAGGCGCATCCGCGCCTGCCTCAAGCTTACCGGATATGTGGCGGCGGACGCCGGCTTCAGCGATCACCCCAGGGTCGTGAACGGAGCCTCGGAACTGATCGGTCTCGCCCTCGGCGATCGCGGACGCCATGCCCGCGCGGCGGTCGGCGTGACATCCTTGCCCCTGTCAGCGCCGGTGGAGGTGGACGCCGTGTTCGCCATCGAGGCCTGATCATCACGCCACGCGCTCGGGAGCGCGCCGATGAGACCCAAATCACTATTCGGAGAACGCTCGGTCTTCACGAGTGGTAGCTGGGGGCGGGATCGAACCGCCGACCTGTGGGTTATGAATCCACCGCTCTAACCATCTGAGCTACCCAGCCACGGGTCTCGCGAGAGGCGCGGGTTATAGGCACTGATTTTCGTTGCTTCAAGCGGCTTGGGATCGCGGCGTCTAGCCGCTAGGGTCCGCGGCCGATGAGCGTGCTTCATCTCCTGGGGACGGCGGGCGAAGGCGGGGCCGAGACCTACTTCGTCGACCTGGTCGCGGCGTTGCAGCGCGCGGGCGTCGCCCAGGCCTGCGCCATCCGGCCGAACGCCGGGCGCGAGGCGGCGCTGACGGCGGCGGGCGTCCATGTGAAGACGCTGTCGTTCGGCGGTCCGCTCGATCTTCTGACCCGGCGCAAGGCCGCGGCCTTCGCGAAGGCCGAGGACGCGAAGGTGGCGCTCGCCTGGATGAACCGGGCGGCGCGACATACGCCGAAGGGCCCCTGGGCGCGGATCGGCCGCCTCGGCGGCTACTACAATCTCAAGTACTACCGCGGCTTCGACCACCTGGTGGCCAACACCGAGGACATCGCCGAGTGGATCGTCGGCCAGGGCTGGCCGGCCGGCCGGGTCAGCTGCATCCCGAACTTCGCCGCCGTCCCCGACGAGGCCGCGCCGCTCGACCGGACTACCCTGGACACGCCGGAGGACGCGCCCCTGCTGCTGGCCATGGGTCGGCTGCACGAGGCCAAGGCCCATGACGTCAGCCTGCAGGCGCTGACCGAACTGCCGGGCGCCTGGCTGTGGATCGCCGGCGTGGGCGCCCAGGAGGGCAAGCTGAAGAGCCTCGCCCAGGCGCTGGGCGTGGCCGAGCGCGTGCGGTTCCTGGGCTGGCGGCGCGACGCCTCGGCGCTCTATCGGGCGGCGGACGTCTGTGTCTTCCCCCTCGAGGTACGAGCCGCTCGGCAATGTGGTCATCCAGAGCTGGGCGCACGGGCTTCCCGTCGTCGCGGCCGAGAGCCAGGGGCCGAAGGCGCTGATCCGGTCCGGCGAGGATGGCCTGCTGGTCCCGATCGACGACCCGGCGGCGCTGGCCGCCGCCGTCCGCCGCCTGATGGACGAGCCGCTGCTGAAGGTCCGGCTGGCCCAGCGGGGGCTGGCGCGGGTGGAGGCCGAGTTCTCGGAGGCCGCCGTGGTCGCCGCCTGGAAGACCCTCTTCGCCGACTACGGGGCCGCCTGAATGTGCGGCATCGCGGGCGTGCTGGGCACCGGAGCCTCGGCCGGGGCCATGATCGCCGCCCTCACCCACCGCGGTCCGGACGGCGTGCGGGTCGAGGACCTGCCGGGCGCCAGCCTGGCCCATGCCCGGCTCTCGATCATCGACCTGGAGGGCGGCTGGCAGCCGCTGCACGCGGCGGGCGCGACGGTCATCGGCAACGGCGAGATCTACAACTATGTGGAGCTCGCCGAGGAGCACCAGCTCGCGGGCCAGCTCGCCACCGGCTCGGATTTCGAGCCGCTGCTGCACCTCTATGCGAAGGAAGGCCCGGCGGCCTTCGCCCGGCTGCGCGGCATGTACGCGCTCTGCCTGATCGGCGGCGACGGTCGGACCTGGCTGGCGCGCGACCCGTTCGGGATCAAGCCGCTCTACCTGCTGGAGCTCGACGGCGGCCTCGCCTTCGCCTCCGAGCCGCGGGCGTTCGTCACGGCGGGGCTGCTGAGGCCCGAGCTGGACGAGGCGCGGGCCGCCGAACTGCTGGGCTTCAACTACACGCTGGGCGAGGCCGCGATCTTCAAGGGGGTGCGCAAGCTCGCGCCCGGCGAGGTCGTGGAGGTGAAGGACGGGCGGGTGGCCTACAGCAAACGCGTCCCTCCCTTAATGGGGAGGGACAGATCGCCGAAGGCGATCAGGGTGGGGAGGGCCGCCATGAGCACAGAGCCCGGCCTACACATCCCCACCCCGACGGCTGCGCCGTCTGCCCCTCCCCATAAAGGGGAGGGAGAGCTCATCGCCCAGCTCGACGCCGTGCTGGAGGACAGCGTGCGGGTTCACCAGCGGTCCGACGTGCCCTACGGCCTGTTCCTCTCGGGCGGCATCGACTCGGCGGCGATCGCCACCCTGATGGCGCGGCTCAACGAGCGGCCGGTGACCGCCTTCACCTGCGGCTTCGACGCCCCCGGCGCGAAGGACGAGCGGGCCCAGGCCGAGAAGGTGGCCACGGCCCTGAACCTCGACTGGCGGGAGACCAGCTTCGGCGAAGCCGACTTCTGGCGGATCCTGCCGGAGGTCGCCTGGGCGCTGGACGATCCGACCGCCGACTACGCGACGCTGCCCACCTGGAAGCTGGCCGAGGCCGCCAAGGGGACCCTGTCCGTCGTCCTCACCGGCGAGGGCGGCGACGAGCTGTTCGGCGGCTACGGCCGCTATCGCCGGGCGCTCCGCCCCGCCTGGCTGGGCGGCCGGCCGGCGGAGCCGCGGCCCGGCGACCCGGCGGTGCTGGCGCGCTGGCGCGAGGCGGCCCGGGCTCCGAAGGGGCTCACCCGGCTGCAGCAGGCCCAGTGGAGCGACGTCGCCACCTGGCTGCCCAACGACCTGCTGCTGAAGCTCGACCGCTGCCTGATGGCGCATGGCCTGGAAGGCCGCACGCCCTTCCTCGACCCGGAGGTGGCGGCCTTCGCCTTTCCGCTGGCCGACCGTTTCAAGGTGCGCGGGCGTTACGGCAAGTGGCTGCTGCGCAAGTGGCTGGGGCGGACCTGCCCGGCGGCCGAGCCGTGGGCGCGCAAGCAGGGGTTCACCGTGCCGGTGGAGGCCTGGATCGCGCCGCGCGCCGCCGACATCGCGCCGCGGCTCAGCCGGGTCGAGGCCGTGCGCCGCGTCCGGCCCGACGCCGAAGCCATCTTCGCCGCCGGCGGGGAGGGACAGCGCTGGCCGCTGCTGTTCTTCGCCGTCTGGGCCTTGATCCACCTGCAGGGCGCCTCACGTACAGAGGCGCTGGAAGCCATAGCCGGGAGACCCTGATGACGAAGCTCTTCGTGACCGCCGCCGCCGCCGCCCTGCTCGCCGCGTGCGGCGGGACCGACGGACAGGCGCAGACGCCCGCCGCCGCCCCGGCCGGCGGCGCGCCGGTGGCCACTGCGCCCCCGAACGCGCCGGACCAGAAGCCCGCCTTCGCCGGCCAGACGCGGACGCCGGAGGTGAAGTCGAACGTCGCCCTGCAGGTCAGCGACTACGTCACCGGCGTCCAGAAGCCCTGGGGCCTGGCCTTCCTGCCGGACGGCGGCCTGCTGATCAGTGAGAAGCCGGGCCGGCTGCGGGTCTTCAAGGACGGCAAGCTGTCCGAGCCGGTGGCCGGCCTGCCGACCATCGACACCCGCGGCCAGGGCGGGCTGCTGGGCCTCGCGATCGATCCCGACTACGCGAGGAACGGCCTGATCTACTGGAGCTACGCCGAGGGTCAGGCCGACGGGAAGACCAACACCGCCGTCGCCCGCGGCCGGCTCGTCGCCCAGGGCGGGCAGCCGAAGCTGGAGGCCGTGCAGGTGATCTGGCGGCAGACCCCGTCGTGGGAATCGACGATGCACTACGGCTCCCGGCTGGTGTTCGCGCGGGACGGGACGCTCTATGTGACGACCGGCGAGCGCTCGGTGGTCAGCGGCCGGATGGAGGCGCGGAACCTCGACAAGGCGCTCGGCAAGATCATCCGGATCAATGCCGACGGCTCGATCCCGAAGGACAATCCCTTCGTCGGCCGGCAGGGCGCGCTGCCGGAAATCTACGCCAGCGGCATCCGCAACAGCCAGTCGGCGGCCCTCAATCCCGCGACCGGCGAGCTCTGGGAGATCGAGCACGGCACCAAGGGCGGCGACGAGCTGAACATCATCCGCAAGGGCAAGGACTACGGCTGGCCGCACGCCGCCTACGGCATCGAGTACCGGGGCGCCCCGATCCTCGAGGGCAAGACGCAACTGCCCGGGACCGAGCAGCCGGCCTACTACTGGGACCCGGTGATCGCGCCGTCCGGCATGGCCTTCTACCAGGCGAACCTGTTCCCGGCCTGGAAGGGCAACGTGTTCGTCGGCGGCCTGGGGACCAAGTCCCTGGTCCGGCTGGTGGTCGACGGCGACAAGGTGGTCGGCGAGGAGCGGCTGCTGACCGACCAGAACGAGCGCATCCGCGACGTGGTCGTGGGTCCGGACGGCGCGCTCTATGTGGCGACCGACAACGACAACGGCCGCGTGCTGCGGGTCGCGCCGAGATAGTCAGCGGGCCAGCGCCACCCGCAGGCTCGCCAGGAACAGGACGATCGCCACGGGCGCCCAGACCAGGCGCTCCCCGCCGCTGGGCGTGATCAGGTTGAGGATCACGCCCAGAGCGGTGAAGGCGACGACGCCCCAGGCCAGTGGGCGCGCCGCCCGGCGCCAGCGCGGCAGCGCCACGCCGGCGCGGGCCAGGATCACGGCGGCGATCAGCGCCAGGACGCCGATCTGGACCAGGGCCGCGACCCGCATGGCCGGCGGATAGACGCCCGGAAAGGCCCCGCCCATGGCGTAGGCGCCCCAGGGCGCGCCGAGCGCGAGCGCGAGCTGGAAGGCCGCCACCAGCGCGATCAGGGCCGCGAAGACCAGGGCGGCGAGCCGGGCGCTCATGCGGGCTCGGCCGCGCGGACGTAGCGCCGGCTCATCTCCGCCATGACGGTCTCGAACTCGCGCACCGTCTCCTGAAGGATCTCGGCCACCGGCTTCACGCTGTCGATGCGGCCGGCGACCTGGCCGCAGAGCGCGATGGACGCCTCCATGTCGCCGCCGAAGTAGAGCGCCAGCGCATTGCCGAACTCGGCCATGATGTTGGCCGGCGGCTCGAGCTCGAAGCGGCTGGTCTTCTCGGTGCGCAGCGCCCGCAGCGCCGGTCCCGGCCCCTGCCGGTTGAGGAAGACGGTGTCCGTCTCCTTCGCGCCCACGATCCTGTCCTTCCAGTTCCGGTGCACCGGGCTCTCGGCGGCGGAGACCATGCGGGTGCCCATCTGCACGCCCTCGGCGCCCAGGCAGAAGGCCGCCGCCATGGTCCGGCCGTCGGTGATGCCGCCCGCGGCGATGATCGGCAGATCCGTCTTCGAGGCCACCAGCGGCAGCAGCACCATGGAGGCGACGTCGCGGCTGTTCTTGAAGCCGCCGCCCTCCCCGCCCTCGACCACCAGGCCGTCGACGCCGGCGGCGATCGCCTTCTCCGCGGCGGCCAGGGACGGGACCACGTGGAACACCGTCAGGCCCTTGGCCTTCAGCGCCTCGCAGTAGCGGTTCGGGTCGCCGGCCGAGGTGGTGACGAACCGGACGCCCTGGTCGGCCACGAAGCTGACGATGTCCGGGTCGCGGACGAAGGCCTGGGCGACGTTGATCCCCCACGGCTTGTCCGTGAGGGTCTTCATCGCCTTCACCTCCTCGCGCACCTCGTCGAGGCGGCCGGAGGAGGTCTCGATGATCCCCAGTCCGCCGGCGTTGGAGACCGCGCTGGCGAGCTGGGCCCGGGCGATCCAGCCCATCGGCGCCTGGACGATCGGATAGGTCACGCCGAGCAGATCGGTGATGCGGTTCTTCATGGCGTCTCTCCCTTGGCGGGAGATTGGGCCAACTTCCATCCCGGCACAAAGCCTCCTGCGGGCGGGGACGCTGGGCGTCACGGGCGGGCTCGGACACGACCTTGATCCGCCCCTTCTCCGCTCATCCCGGCGAAAGCCGGGATCCAGGCTGAGTCGGTTTGGAACACTGGATTTCGCGGGTTCTGGCCGGCGGGCTCGGTGCGGTCCGGGGTTGGAACCACAGAAACACACAGAAGCACACAGAAGGGGCTGAGCGGGCGGAGGACGGTGAGATGGCGGGCGTGGCTCGCGCGCCTGGAAGGCGCGCATGGTGATGGAGGCGCCAAGCCATCCGGTGGCCCGCCTTCTGTGTGGTTCTGTGTGGTTCTGTGGTTCGCGCGCAGCGCGGTCGCTGAGTCAGCTTGGATCCCGGCTTTCGCCGGGATGAGCGGAGGGGGGTTAGCTGGAGTCGGCGGTTGCGGGCTCGAGCTCGGCCCGGTCCCTGCCTCGGATGTCGTAGATGAGGGTGGGGTCGGCGCCGATGGCGTCGCAGGCTTCGATGACCAGGAGGTCGAAGTCGCGGGTGAGGAAGTCGGGCTTGGCTTCCTCAGCGTCGAGGAAGGCCTCGAGCCTGTCCCACATGGGGTCTTCGGGCGGCGGGCGGTCGGGTCTCTCGATCCCGTCGTCGGGCAGGTTCCAGTCGGCGCCTTCGTGCTCGGTCCAGAAGCAGTCGCCGACCTGTTCCCAGACATCCTTCCGGCGCTGGTCGACGGCGAGTTCGCGGGTCTCGGCTTCGGCCTTCGCCCGGGCTTCGGCGAGGTCGGCCTTGGCCTTGGCCTTGGCCTTCTCGGCCACCTCGTCCTTGTAACGGACGAGCTTGAGTTCGAGGGCGAGCGTCTGGCGCAGGCCGCGGCTGACCCGGTGGAAGGCGGTGGCGAGGCGGACGGCGTCCTCGGGGCTCTCGGCGTTCAGCGCCCGCTGCTGCAGGTCGCGGCAGAGTTCGAGGCTCATCCCCGCGAGCGCGCGGAGCGTCACGGTGTGACGGTCTTCGGCCATGTGCTCAGGATCGACGGGCATGAGAACGAAACGAGAACATACCAGGCGCGACAAGTCAAGGTTTTTCGCACCGCAGGCCCTCACCCTGCCCTCTCCCTCCCCGCTTCGCGGGGGAGAGGAGGTGACGGCTTTGACTCTCAGCTCCACTCCTCTCCCCGGGCGAAGCCCGAGAGGGAGAGGGTAGGGGAGAGGGCCTCAGAGCCCCAGGCGCTCGGCGGCGGTTTCGCCGATGGCGAGGGACGAGGTCAGGCCGGGGCTTTCGATGCCGAACAGGGTGACGAGGCCGGGGATCGCGTGGGCCTCCGGGCCGTCGATGCGGAAGTCGCCCTGCGGGTCGTCCGGCCCGTGGATCTTCGGGCGGACCCCGGCGTAGTCGGGCGAGAGGCTGTCGTCGGGCAGGCCCGGCCAGAACTTGCGGATGTAGCGGTAGAAGCCGGGCGCGGCGTCCGGATCGACCGTGTAGTCCGGCGCGTCCACATAGGTGAGGTCCGGGCCGAACACCGCCTGGCCGCCGAGGTCGCGGCGGTAGTGGGTGCCGAGCGCCCCGGGGATCGGCGGCGGATAGATCAGCCGGGCGAACGGCGCCTTGCCCATCAGCCGGAAGTACATGCCCTTGCCGTAGAAGGCCTTCGGGATCAGGTCCTTCGGGAAGCCGTCGATTTGGCCGGCCACGTCCTGGGCCGAGAGGCCCGGCGCCGTCACCAGAAAGCGGCAGGTGAGCACCGTCGGCTCGGCCCCGCCGGCGCGGACCTCGAAGCCGCCGCCGTCCAGAGGGGTCGCGCCCTCGAACGGCGTGGAGAGCACGACGGCGCCGCCGGCCTGCTCGATCTCGCCCTGCATCGCCAGCATGTAGCCGTGGCTGTCGAAGACCCCGCTCTCGGGCGACAGCAGCGCCGCCTCGCAGAAGAGTTCGGGCTCCAGGGCGAGGGCCTCGGCCTTGGTCAGCCGGGCCATCCCCTCGACGTCGTTGGTCATGGCCTGGTCGTAGATGGCGTCGAGGCGGGCGATCTCGTCGGGCGTGGTGGCTACCACCAGCTTGCCGCAGCGGTCGTAGTCCACGTGGTGGGCGTCGAGGAAGGCGTAGAGCCGCCGGCGGCCCTGCACGCAGAGCCGGGCCTTCAGCGAGCCGGTCGGATAGTAGAGCCCGCCATGGATCACCTCGGAATTGCGGGAGGAGACGCCCTGGCCGATGGCCGCGTCCTGCTCCAGGACCGCCACCGTCAGCCCGCGGTGCGCAAGGGCGTAGCCGCAGGCCAGCCCCACGGCGCCTGCCCCCACGACCACGGCGTCGAAATCGAAGTCGGCCATCGACCCTGGCTAACGCGCATTGCGGCGATTGGGAACCAAGCTTGGCGGGATCTCAGCCCAGGAAGTGCAGGCGCACCGTCTCGCGGAACATCAGGGCCTGGCGGGCGATGGCGCTGTTGTCCTGCAGGGCCTTGGCCAGGGTCATGCCGCCATAGGTGAAGGCGAGGATGGCGTCGGCCAGGTCGGCCAGCTCGGCCTTGCCCTTCGGCGGATAGACCTCGGCGATCTCCTCCAGCCAGGCGAGGAACCGCCCGCGCCAGTCGAGGACGTTGTCGACGGTCATGCGGCGCGTGGCGTGGTCCCAGCTCATGTCCTGGAAGGTCACCGTCGCCACGAGGCAGCCCGGATGGGTGTCGGCCATCTCGGCCATGGCCTCCGCATAGAGCTTCAGGAAGATCAGGAAGCTGTGCAGCGGGTCGTCGGAGAGCTCGCGCGCCCGGGCCGACATGTCGTCGAGGAAGCTGCGGTTTTCGTCGGCGTAGCGTTCGATGAGCTGGCGGGCGAGGTCGGTCTTGTCCTTGAAGTGGTAGAAGAAGCCGCTCTTGGTGATGCCCGCGGCCTCCACGATCTCCTCGATGGAGGTGGAGGCGAACCCCTTCCGGATGACGCTGTCGTAGGTCAGGTCGAGGATGCGTTCGCGCGTGCGCTCGCCCTTGGAACGCGGTTCCGACTGCACCGCAGGTACAGTTTTTACTGTTTCCCGGCCGGCCATGGGGCGGCCTCCTTGTCTCGATCGGCGCCAGCATACTGAAAAAGACGACCGAATTTCACCGTTCGGCGAACCGACCGCGCAGCCGCTAGAGCCAATGGCTGGAACGATTTACCCCTCCCCGCCCCACCGAGGAGAAGAACGATGTCAGTCAAAGACCATCACGGGCTCAGCCTGTCAGGCGCCAGTCCGGCCGCCGCGGAGAATTACCGCGCGGCGTTGCACGCATACCACTGCTATGCGGGCGACGCGCCGGGGTTCGTGGCGGCGGCGATCGAGGACAGCCCGGGCTTCGTCATGGCCCATGTGCTGAAGGCCTGGATGAACCTGCTGGGCGGCAATGTGCAGATGGCGATGGAGGGCGCGGCCGCCTTCCAGGCGGCGAAGGGGCTCGCCGCCAACCACCGGGAGGCGGGCCACCTGGCGGCGCTCGACCGCTATCTGGCGGGCGAGATCCGCGGGGCGGCGCGGGTGATGGAGGACGTCGCCATCGCCTATCCGACGGATGTGCTGGCCCTGCAGGCCGGTCAGACGCTCGACTTCCTGCTGGGGGACAGCCGCATGCTGCGCGACCGGATCGGCCGGGCGCTGCCGGCCTGGTCCAGCGGGATGCCGGACTACCATGCCGTGCTCGGCATGCTGGCGTTCGGGCTGGAGGAGTGCGGCCACTACGACCGCGCCGAGTCCGCCGGGCGCGAGGCCATCGACCTGGAGCCGCGCAACAACTGGGCGCAGCACGCGGTCGCCCACGTTCTGGAGATGCAGGACCGCCGGCGCGAGGGCGTCGCCTGGATGCTGCAGGACGGCGCGCCCTGGGCGCACGAGAGCTTCTTCGCCATCCACAACTGGTGGCACCTGGCGCTCTTCCACCTGGGGCTGGGCGAGATCAACGAGGTCTACGACCTGCTGGACGGCCCGGTGTTCGGGCCCCGGTCGGACGCGGCCTTCGACATGGTCGACGCCGCCGCCCTGCTCTGGCGGCTGCACCTGCGCGGGCTGGACACCGGCGGGCGCTGGCACGCGCTCGCCGACCTCTACGCCACCCAGCCGCGCGGGCTCTACGCCTTCGACGACACCCACGCCATGCTGGCGCTGGTGGGCGCCGGACGGATGGCCGAGGCGGAGGCGCTGATCGGCCTGCAGGCCCAGGTGATCGAGGGCCCGGGCGACAACGCCGGCTTCACCGCCGAGGTGGGTCTGCCGGTCATGCAGGCGGTCTATGCCTACGGGCGCGGCGACTACGCCCGGACGGTGGACCTGCTCCGGACGGTGCGGAACCGCTCCGCCCGCTTCGGCGGCAGCCACGCCCAGCGCGACCTGATCGACCTGACGCTGATCGCGGCGGCGGGGGAAGAGCGGCGACGTCAGCCTGGAGCAGGCGCTCCTGGCCGAACGCGCCGCGGCCAAGCCGCTGGTGAAGGACGTGTGGCGGTTGGCGGCGTGAGCGACCATCCCTCCCCTTCAGGGGAGGGACAAGCCACGCCGGCGGCCAGGGTGGGGAGGTGACGACCAGACCCCGCTCGAGCCGGTGAGGCGCCTTTCCGGCCGCCGCCGCGCCTGAACGTGACTCCCCACCCGGCGGCGCGGCGCGCCGTCCGCCCTCCCCTGAAGGGGAGGGATTGGAGGCCATGCGCTCCACCCGCTACAGTCCCCCGCAACAACGAGGGGGAAATCCATGCGCAAGGTCCTGATCGCCGCCGCCGTGGGCGTGCTGGCCGCCACCGGGGCCCAGGCCCAGTCGCCGCTGAAGCCGGGGTTGCCGTCGATCCTGACGTGGACGCCGCAGCAGCAGCGCGACTGGTATCCGGCGATCGAGAGCGTCTACCGGGTGCGCACCATCGCGCGCGGCGACCGTGTCCATCCGCTGCCAAAGGCGGCGACGACGATCGCGCCCACCTGGACGCACGCGGGCAAGGCGTGGACGGTCGAGAGCTACATGGACGCCTACAACGTGTCCGGCGTGCTGGTGCTGAAGGACGGCAAGATCCTGCTGGAGCGCTATGGCCTCGGCCGCAAGCCGGAGGACCGCTGGACCTCGTTCTCGGTGGCCAAGTCGGTGACCTCGACCCTGGTCGGCGCGGCGATCCAGGACGGCAAGATCAAGTCGATCCATGCGCCGGTCACCGACTACATCCCCGAGCTGAAGGGCTCCGGCTACGACGGGGTCACCGTCCGCCAGCTCCTGATGATGAGCTCCGGAGTCCGCTGGAACGAGGACTACACGGACCCGAACTCCGACGTGGCGCGCGCCGGCGCGACGATGCCGGAGCCGGGCGTGAACCCGTTGGTCAGCTACATGCGCAAGCTGCCCCGGGCCCACGAGCCCGGGACCATGTTCACCTACAACACCGGCGAGACCGACCTGGTGGGCGTGCTGGTCTCCAACGCGGTCGGCAAGCCGATCTCGGAATATGCCTCGGAGAAGCTCTGGAAGCCCTACGGCATGGAGCGCGACGCGATCTGGGCCACCGACCTGGGCGGTCACGAGCGCGGCGGCTGCTGCATATCCATGACGCTGCGCGACTACGGTCGGGTCGGCCAGTTCATCCTCGACGGCGGCAACGCCGGCGGCAGGCAGGTGCTACCCGACTGGTGGGTCGGCCAGGCGACCACGCCGCAGATTACCAACGGGCGCCGCAGCGCGGCTATGGCTACTTCTGGTGGATGCGCGACAACGGCAGCTACGACGCCTCCGGCATCTTCGGCCAGGCGATCGTCACGTTCCGGGAGGACGGGCTGATCATCGTGCTCAACTCCGCCTGGCCCCGGGCCACCGGCCAGGACCTGGCGCTGGCGCGCACGGCCTTCGTCGAGGCGGTGCGGGCGGCGGCGAAGGGGCCCTAGGCGGCGTCGGGCTTGCGGGCGCGGAACTCGCTGGGGCTCGCGCCCGTCCAGCGCTTGAAGGCCCGCGAGAAGGCGGCCGGTTCGGAGAAGCCCACGAGGTAGGCGGTCTCGTTCACCGAGACCTTGGGGTTCGCCAGATAGTGCAGCGCGAGCCGGTGGCGCAGGTCGTCGAACACCTTCTCGAAGGTGACGCCTTCGGCCTTCAGCTTGCGGAACAGGGTCTGGCGGCTGACGCCCAGGTGGCCGGCGACGGCGTCCATGCTGGCCTCGCCGCGGTGGAGCACCGGCATCAGCAGGGCCTCGACCCGGCCGCGGATGGTGTCGGAGGTCTCCAGCCGGCTGAGCAGGGCCTGGGCCCGCTCCGACAGCACGCCGAACACATAGACCGGCATGGCGCGCACCGGATGGTGCTCGAAGGCGGGGTTGAGGCGCAGCGCATTGCGCGGCGCGTCGAACGTGACCGGCGCGCCGAAGATCTCCTGGTAGACCTCGGGATAGCCGGGGTCGGGATGGGTGACCTGCACCGCCTGAACGAAGCCGGTGACGCCGAACTGGCGCGGGCCCCAGGCCATGCGGCCGAAGGTGGTCTCGGTGAGCTCGGGGAAGAGGTTCGGGTTCTGCCGCTGGTCGATCAGCCAGGAGCCGTCGGCCTCGCGCCGCAGCACGAAGCGGTCGGCGGCCGGGCCGACGCCGTCCACCTCCACGGCGATGCGGCCGTAGCGGTTCATCTGGGCGAGCGCCTCGGTCATGTCGCGCGAGGCGTTGGCGAGCAGGCCGACCACCGAGATCTCGGAGAAGTCCACGTGCTGGGCGTAGCGCAGCGCGAGGGCCGGGTCGCCGGTCAGCCGCTTGGCCGCATGCATCAGCCTGACGTAGTCGCCGAAGGGGACGCGGCGGTCGGGGTCCTCGAGGTCGGCGGGGTCGATCCCGGAGGCCTCGGCGAGCGCCGCCTGGCTCGCGCCGCGGCTGACCGCGAACTTGAGCAGGCCGCGAACGATGCCGGCCTCATAGGTCCGTTGCGACAACCCTGCCTCCACCTCTCAGAACCTTAGAGGCCGTGGCAGGCGGATTTGGATGCAGGCGCCGTCGCCCGGATCAGGCGATCTTCGTCCAGACCTGGCTCTTGCAGAAGAAGCCGCCGATCACGCAGCCCTTGGCGCGGAGCTTGCCGGCGTCCACCGGCTCGGCGGTGCCGGAGAAGCTGCGGCGCAGCTCGGGCACGAAGACCTTGCCGCGCCAGACGCCGTTGTCGTCCAGCTCCAGGTTGCGGAACACCTGGGTGCCGATCAGGTTGGCGGTGCCGGCGTCGCGGGCCTTGGCCTGGGCCTTGGGCGAGGCCCAGACGATGGTGCCGCAGGCGCCGTCGCCGCACGGGCGGATCTCGACCCGGACGTTGTCCTTGGGATTGCGCCACACGCCGAAGGTTTCGGCGGGCGGGGTCTGGGCGCCGGCGGCGGCCGCAGACATCACAAACGCCGTGGCGGCCACGGCGGCGGCGAGAACTCGACGATGCATAACGCCGATTTAAGCGCAGCGGCGGTTGACGCAAGATGACCGGACGTCGCGCGTGGCCCAGTGTGGGCGAAACGCAACAGCGGGCGGCGGCGGACCGTCCGCCTGCCGCCCATTCCGGCCGCGCCTTCCGGCCGCTCGCCGGGGCCTAGTCGGAGGCCTTGCCGCCCTTGGCGCCCTTGGCCGAGGCCTTGGCCGCCGCCGCGGCTTCCGCCGCCAGCTTCTCCTCGTGGCGGGCGCCGCCCAGGATGCCCTCCAGCGCGTAGTTGCCCTCGTGACAGGCGTATTCGTAGATCACGCCGTTCAGCGGGCTCATCTCGTACTCGCCGCCCCAGGGCTTGTCCCAGAGCGTCGGATCTTCGACCTGGAAGGCGTAGTGCAGCCGGTCCTTGGCGACGCGGGTGAACCGCTCGGTGACCTTGAGGTTCTCCCACGAGCCCATGAACGCCTGGCGCTGCGGGATGTGGGTGGTCTCGACGACCAGGGTGTCGCCGTCCCACCAGCCGATGGAGTCCCCGAAGTAGGGGCGGATGTTGTCGGTGCGGTGCTTGCCGTTCAGGGCGATGGTGCGGACGTCGTGGTTCATCTCGACGAGGATGGAGATGGCGTCCGGCGTCTGCACGATCTGGTAGTTGTTATTGTAGAAGCCGTTGGAGAACATCGGCGGGCCGGCGTTGCGGCCGAAGCCGATGATGCAGCGCTCGCCCAGCGAACGGTTCTCCGGATTGTCGAAGGCGCCGCCGCCGCCGCCGCCGCCCCGGCCGAAGCCGGGCCCGGCCGGGGCGCCGGCCTTGCGCGGCGGGATCTGGCCGTTCGGCGTGGTGATCAGGGAGGTGCGCGGCTCGCCGCGGACCCGCATCACCAGGTGGCCGGGATCGAGCCAGCCGCGGTTGTAGCCGCCCACGTCGCCGCCGGCGGCGGCGAATTCGGGACGCACGTTGCCGGTGACCTTGGGCGCCTCGGCCGGGGCGTTCGGGTCGGTCGGCTTGTTGCCTTCCTCCACCTCTTCGACGACGGCCTGCTCCAGGGCCTTCACCTCGTCCTCGGTGTGGACGGCGCGATCGCCATATTTGGCGGGCCGGACCATCGGGGTGATCGAGGAGTTCGACCAGTAGCCGGAGATGTCCGGCTGGCCGAAGGCGGTCTTCGGCGCCTTGTAGGCGGACTTGGCGGCGGCAGGAGCCTTGGCCTCGGCGGCGGCGGCCGAGGTGGCGGCCAGCGCCAGCGGCGCGGCGCAGAGGGCGGTGGCGACGAAGAAGACGGCGCGGTTCACGTGTGTGGCTCCCCAATGACTTTTCGCCGACTCCAGGCCGACGTTCATACCGAACTTACGAATAATGGGCGCGTCCGGCAATGGCCTGGCCACTGAGGAACGCCCTGCCCCGTGCGGGCGTCAATTGAGCCTTTTGTGAGCGGCGGTCGTTTCGCACGCATGACCGAGCCGCAACATTGAGCCCGCCGCCCCGCCGCGCGCTCCTGATCCGCAACGAAGCCAAGGGCGCCGACTGGCTCGCCGCCGTCCGAGACCGGCTCGGCGAGGCCGGCATAACGGTCATCGACACGCCCACCGGCGACGTCGAGGCGGCCTGCGCCGCCATCGCCGAGACGTCGGCGGACCTCATCCTGGTGGCCGGCGGGGACGGGACCCTGAACGGCGTCGCGCCCGCCCTGCTGGAGGCCGGCAAGCCGGTCGGCGTCCTGCCGCTCGGCACGGCCAACGACCTGGCGCGCACCCTGGGCCTGCCGACCGGGATCGAGGCGGCCGCGGAGGTGATCGCCGCCGGGCGGACGCGGCGGATCGACGTCGGCCTGGCCAACGGCCGGCCGTTCTTCAACGTCGCCAGCATCGGCCTGGCGGCGAAGCTGGCCCAGACCCTCGGCGAGGGCGCCAAGCACCGGTTCGGGCGGCTGTCCTATGCGCTCGCGGCGCTCAGGGTGCTGCTGGGCGCCGAGACCTTCCGCGCCGCGATCGCCGCCGACGGCCAGGCGCTGCGGACCCGCAGCTACCAGGTCGCGGTCGGCAACGGCCGCTACCACGGCGGCGGGGCGGCGGTGACCGACGAGGCGGAGATCGATAGCGGGCGACTGGCGCTCTACAGCCTGGAGCCGGGCAGCCTCTGGAAGCTGGTGCTGCTGGCCCCGCTGTTCCGCCGCGGCCGGCATGTGCGCTGGCGCGAGGTCCGCACCGCCAGCGCCCGCGAGGTGGAGATCCGCACGCCCTCGCCCATGCCGGTCAACCTGGACGGCGAACTGGCCACGGAGACGCCGCTCGCCTTGACGATCCGGCCCGGGGCGTTGGAGGTGTTCGCCCCCACCTGAGACGGAGCGTCATGGCCGAGCGGGAGAAGAGCTGCGGCCCCTGCACGATGTGCTGCAAGGTGATGCGCGTCGACGAGCTCTCGAAGCCCGGCGGGACGATGTGCGCCCACGCGCGTCCAGGCCGCGGCTGCGGGATCTACGAGACCCGGCCGGCGAGCTGCCGCAGCTTCGCCTGCCTCTGGCTGCTCGACGCCGACATGCCGCACCGCTTCCGGCCGGACCAGACGAAGGTGGTGCTCGACCAGGACCACGACGGCCGCCGCCTGATCGCCCGCTGCGACCCGGCCAACCCGCTGGCCTGGCGCCGCGCGCCCATCCATGCGGCGCTGAAGGGCTACGCCCAGGACCACTGGGGGACCGGCAAGGTGGTGATGGCCGTCGCCGGCCGCCGGGCCTGGCTGATCACCCCGAAGGAAGAGATCGACCTCGGCGAGATCGACCCGGCGGCGCGGATCGAGGTCGCGGAGGACGCGGAGGGGCGAGTGAGCGTCAGGATGAAATAACGCAGCGCTTTGTTCGCTTTTTGTTCGAATATTTCGTAAATCCGTGAGATACCCTCGTTTGGCGAACCAAGCGGGAGAATGAGTGGTGGCGACCTATGAGCCCAATACGCGCGGCGAAAAGCCTGGGCTGGTCCCCGACAAAGGCAGGAAGGCGCGCCGGCCTTGATCGGCGCAACTGTCGCCTTCGTCATCGTGATGGCCGCCCTTGGGCTGTGGCTTGTACGCCGCCTCAGCGCGCCGAGTGCGGAAGAGAGGGAAGCGCTTGCGGCCTCGCGGGCGGAATACACCCGGAAAGTGATCGGGGACATGCAGCGCCTCGCCCAGCCGGCGCTGACCCTCGTTCCAGCGGAGCCGGCCGGCTTCTCGAAACTCGGCGGTGAACCTGATCTGCCGCCTGACGTGGAGTGGCCACGCGCCGAGGGCCGCGCACTGGCGTTCCTGGCGCAGCTCGACCTCGAGGAGGTTCGCAGCGCCGGAGGACCGGACTGGCTTCCCGGCGAAGGCAGACTCTGGGCGTTCAACGACGATGACCGCTACGGGATGGCCGATCACGTGCGCATCGTGCACGCGGCATCCGATGCAGCCACCGTCCGACATGCGTTTCCCGACGATCTGCGGAAGCGTCATCGTTTCGGCGAGCAGCGGGTCGGTTTTCGCCTGGACATCGTCGGACCCAGCCTGGAGTGGCTCGGCGTGGATTCGCGAGAGTTGGACATCAGCCGTCTGAGCGAGAGCGAACTTGCGGCTGCGCCGCAGGGACCTCACCACGACGAGCGCCAGCACCGCATCGGCGGCTATCCGTCTGAGATCCAGGACGAGCGGATGTCGATCACGGCGGAGCTGCTGGCCAGGGGATTGCCTGCGAGCGCCGAGGTTTCAGCTGAAATCGAGGACGCCGCCCGCGACTGGCGGCTCCTGCTGCAGATCGACTCCGATCCGGCGCTCGGGATGAACTTCGGCGACGCCGGCCGGCTCTATGTGTTCATCAAGGAGACGCACGCCCGGGCGGGCGACTTCTCGAAGACGGTCGCGAACTGGCAGACCTATTGAGCGGCTAGCCCCCTTCCCTCGCTGCCGCTAATCAGTCTGCTGAGCGTCCAGCGAACAGGGATTCGCCAAACGGACGCCTGCGGGCAACGCCGGGGGGCGCTGGGGAATGAAGGACTTTCTGATGTCGCTCCCGTTCTGGGGGCTGGCGGCGCTCGTCATGGGAGCGTCGCTGGTGATCTGCGTGGGCGGCCACCAGTTCGCCCGGTGGGTGCTTCCGAAGCGGGCAAAGGAAGGCGAGGACGCGACCGAACTCGCCACCGCGATCATGCAGGTGGTGGCCGCCTTCATCGGCATCATGCTGGCCTTCGCGGCGGTCGAGGTCTGGCAGGACTACCAGACGGCCGACGATGCGGTGGCCCACGAAGCGGCGGCGACCGCCGAGCTCTACCGCGACCTCACCACCTACGGCCCGGAGACCATCCCGGCGCGGGCCAAGGTGCGGGCCTATGTGAATTCGGTCCTGCACGACGAATGGCCGAACCTCACCCATGGCGCGGCCAGCCCGAAGACCGCCGCCGCGCTGGCCGAGATTTTCAGGGAGTTCGGCCGCATCGAGCCGGAGACCAACCGCCAGACGGCGATCTACGCCGAGGCTTTCGGCAAGCTGAACGAGGTGGTGGGGCTCAGGCGCGAGCGGCTGATCACCAGCCGCTCGGAGCTGCCGCCGATGTTCTGGGGGGTGATCCTGATGGGGACCATGGTGATGGTCGGCTACACCTTCGTCTTCAAGCCGACGATCCCCAACTCGATCATCATCGCGGGCCTGTCCGTGTCGCTCGGGCTGATCTTCCTTTTCATCCTGTCGGTCGAGCGGCCCTACGCCGGCCAGTTCAGCGTCGACTCCGAGGAGATCCGGGGCCTGCTGGAGCTGTTCGACAGCCTGGCGAAGCTGGAAACGCCGCCGACAAGCTAGGGCGGCGGAGGCCTAAGCCTCCGCCATCGCCGGCTGACCCGCCTTCTCCCACTCCGCCCACAGGCGCTTCTCCTCGGCCTTGGCGGGGCCGAGGCTGGCTTCCTTGACGTGGCCGAAGCCGCGGATCTGCTGCGGGACGGCGGCGATCTTCACCGCCGTCGGCAGATGGGCCGCATCCAGCCTGCCGAGCAGGCGGTCGACGCCGGCCTCGTAGTCGGTGACCAGGCCGCGCTCCATCTTGCGCTCGGCCGTGTAGCCGAAGAGGTCGAGGGGCGTGCCGCGCAGACCCTTCATCTTCGCCATCATCGGGAAGGCCAGCTCGCGCATCCACGGGCCGAAGGCCATCTTGGTCGGGCGGCCGTTCCGGTCCTTCGGCGACAGGATCGGCGGGGCCAGCCACAGCTTCTCCTTGCCGCCCTTGAAGACCGAGTTGCGGTACTCGCGCCAGCGCGGATCGGTGTGCAGGCGGGCGACCTCGTACTCGTCCTTGTAGGCCATCAGCTTGTAGAGGTTGATCGCGACGGCGCGGGTCAGGCGGTCGGAGCCAAGCGCGCTCTCGGCCTCCTGCACGCGGCGGACGCGGTCGAGGAAGCGCTGGGCGTAGGCGCGGTCCTGGTAGGCCTCGAGCTCCTTGGCGCGCGCGGTGATCAACTCGTCCACCGGCATGGTCTCCGGCGTCGGCACGTCGTCCTCGCGCAGGCCCCGGCTCGACGGGTCGTGGGCGGCCTTGCGGCCCAGCTCGAAGGCCTGGAGGTTGGCCTCCGCGTCCACGCCGTTCAGCCGGATGGCGCGGTAGAGCGCGCGGCTGGAGACCGGGATCACGCCCTTCTGCCAGGCGAAGCCCAGCATCATCATGTTCGAGTAGATGGCGTCGCCGAGGCTGGTCACCGCCAGGTGCTGGGCCGGCATGGCGTCGTAGGACTTCACGGCCGCGGCGATGCGGCGGGCCTGGGCGTCGGCGTCGAAGCGGACGTCGCGATCGGTGACGAAGTCGGCGGTGGGCGAGAAGTCGGCGTTGCCGACCGCCACCGTGCGGTCCTTGGCGTAGAGCGCCAGCGCATCCGCGCCCGCCGCCACCAGGAGGTCGCAGGCGATGAGGACGTTGGCCGAGGCGGCCGGCACGCGGCCGCCCACCAGGCTGTCCTCGGTCTCGCCGATGCGGACGTGGCTGAAGACGGCGCCGCCCTTCTGGGCGAGGCCGGTCATGTCGACCACGCTGCCCGCGCGGCCGTCCACGTGGGCGGCCATGGCGAGGATCGAGGCGACGGTCGTGACGCCGGTGCCGCCGACGCCGGTGAAGACGATGTTCTGGGTCCCGGTGAAGGCCTCGAAGGTCGGCAGGGGCGTCGAGTCCACCGTCAGGGCCGGCATGGCCTCCTTGTGCGGGTTTTCCGCGCCTTCCAGGGTGATGAAGGACGGGCAGAAGCCTTCCAGGCAGGTGTAGTCCTGGTTGCAGCTCGACTGGTTGATCCTCCGCTTGCGGCCGAACTCGGTGTTCAGCGGCTCGACCGAGACGCAGTTCGAGGTCTTCGAGCAGTCGCCGCAGCCTTCGCAGACCAGCGGGTTGATCATCACGCGCTTGGGCGCGGCGGCCATCTTGCCGCGCTTGCGCCTCCGGCGCTTCTCGGTGGCGCAGACCTGGTCGTAGATCAGGACGGTGACGCCGGGGGTCTCGCGCAGGCTCCGCTGGACCTGCATCAGCTCGGCGCGGGGCTTCACCTCGACGCCAGGGGCCAGGTCGGTGACCGTCTCGTAGCGCTCGGGCTCGGCGGCCACGACGACGACCTTCTTCACCCCTTCCGAGGCGAGCTGGCGGGTGATCTGGGGCACGGTGAAGCCGCTCTCGGCCGTCTGGCCGCCGGTCATGGCGACCGCGTCGTTGAACAGCAGCTTGTAGGTCATGTTCGCCCCGGCCGCGATGGCGGCGCGGATGGCGAGCGAGCCCGAGTGGTTGTAGGTGCCGTCGCCCAGGTTGACGAAGACGTGCTTCTCCTCGGTGAACGGCGAGGAGCCGACCCAGGAGAGACCCTCGCCGCCCATGTGGCTGTTCAGGTCGGTGGAGGGGTCGTTGAAGCTGGCCATGTAGTGGCAGCCGATGCCGGCCAGCGCGCGGCTGCCTTCCGGCAGACGGGTGGACGAATTGTGCGGGCAGCCCGAGCAGAAGAAGGGCTTGCGCTGCTGGTCGGCGGAGAGCGTCACCGCGGCCATGGAGGCCGCCGACACGCGGTTCAGGTAGTCATAGACCCGCTCCATGTGCGGGCCGGGCGGCAGGCGGTCGGCGATGGCGAGCGCGATCTCGGCCACCGACAGGGAGCCCAGCTCCGACAGCAGCGGATGGCCCTGTTCGTCCACCTTGCCGATGATCTTCGGCCGGGCGTGCGCCGGCAGGTCGTAGAGGGCGGCCCGGGCCTGGGTCTCGATCAGCGGGCGCTTGTGCTCGATGACCATCATGGTCTCGAGCCCGGCGGCGAAGCTGCGGATGCCGGTCGGCTCCAGCGGCCAGGGCATGCCCACCTTGTAGATGGCGACGCCGAGGTCGGCGGCCTGGGCCGAGCTGATGCCCATGGCGGTGAGCGCTTCCAGCACGTCCTTGTAGGCCTGGCCCTGGCAGACGATGCCGAGCCGCGGGCGGTGCGAACCCAGCGCGATGCGGTCGATCTTGTTGGCCCGGGCGAAGGCCAGCGCGGCCGGCAGCTTCTGGGTGCGGAGGCGCCGCTCCTTGTCGAGCGGCTGGTCCTTCAGCCGGATGCCGAGCCCGCCCGGGGGCAGGCGGAAATTGTCCGGGGTGACGAACCTGTGGCGGTCCAGGCTGACGTCGATGGTGACGCCGCTATCCATGGTGTCGGCCACGGCGATCAGGCCGACCCAGAGGCCGGAGAACCGGCTCATGGCGTAGCCCATCAGGCCGTAGTCCAGCACCTCCTGGACGTCGGCCGGGGCGAGCACCGGCATCTCGAAGTCCTGGAAGGCGTATTCGGACTGCGAGGGCAGCGTCGAGGACTTGCAGTTGTGGTCGTCGCCGGCCACGGCGAGCACGCCGCCCTTGGGCCAGACGCCGGCGAAGTTGGCGTGCTTGAAGGCGTCGCCAGTGCGATCGACGCCAGGAGCCTTGCCGTACCACATGCCGTAAACGCCGTCGTAGCGGGGCCCGGGAACAGATCGCCTGCTGGGAGCCCCAGACGGCGGTGGCGGCGAGGTCCTCGTTCAGGCCCTCCCTTGAACACCACCTCGGCGGCCTTCAGGTGCTTGGCGGCGCGGCCGGCCTGCTGGTCGAGACCGCCGAGCGGCGAGCCGCGGTAGCCGGAGACGAAGCCGGCGGTGTTCAGCCCCGCCGCCTGGTCCAGCCGGTGCTGGTCGAGCAGCACACGCAGGAGCGCCTGGACCCCGGTGATGAAAACCCGGCCCTCGGTGAGGAGAAATTTGTCGTCGAGCGTCACTTCCTGGTGCCGCATTGCAATTTTTATCCTTCGAGGGCTCCCTAAGGGCTTAGAAGATCATATAAGATCGCAGCAATTGCTTGCCAAAAGCGTGCCCCTGCCCTGCGGTTCCGGGGCAAGAAAGACGCCGGCAAGGCCCGAGAGAAGGAGGAAAAGTTGTCCGAGGTGCTCGACGCCGTCGATGCCAAGATCCTGGATCTGATCCAGCACGACGCCGGCCTGTCCGTCGCCGAGATCGCAGAACGCGTCGGCCTGTCCTCGAGCCCCTGCTGGCGGCGCATCAAGCGCCTGGAGGACGCCGGCGTCATCCAGCGGCGCGTGACCATCCTCGACCGCGAACGGCTGGGGCTGGGTTTCGAGGTCTATTGCACCGTCAAGCTGTCGCTGCCGACCAAGGACAACCTCGACGCCTTCGGATCCGCGATCGGCCGGCTGCCGGAGGTGGTGCAGTGCGCCACGGTCACCGGCGCGGCCGACTACGAGCTGCGGATCGTCACCCGCGACATGCACGCCTTCGACGACTTCCTGCGCGAGAAGATCCTCGGCCTCGGGCTGGTCTCCAACATCGAGAGCCGGATCGTCATCCGCTCCGTGAAGCACACCACCGCCGCCCCGCTGGGCCTCGTCAGCCCCTATGTGAGCGCGCAGGGGTAGGTGCAATCCCTCCCCCTCAGGGGAGGGGCAGCTCGCGTCGCGAGCGGCGTGGGGAATCGCGCCCTGCACTTCGTCGCGGAACTTGAACCTGACATCCCCACCCGGCGGCGCTGGCGCGCCGTCCGCCCTCCCTGGAGGGGAGGGATCGAGCGCCCGCCTATTTCGCCATCCCGAACTTCGCCTCCAGGAAGGCCGCCACCTGGCGCCACATGTGGACGCGGTTGGCGAGGTTGGTCACCGAGTGGCCCTCGTCCGGGAAGCGCAGATAGACGACCTCGGTCCCGGTCTTGCGCAGCTCGGTGACGAAGCGGTCGGACCTCGGCGACGGGGTCGCGCGGGTCGTTGGCGCCATGCTGGACCAGGAGCGGCGTGCGGATCCTGGCCACATTGTTGATCGGCGAGATCGAGGCGAAGAACGCCCGGTCGGACGGATTGTCGATGTCGCCGTACTCCTGGCGGTCCGAGGCCTTCAGCGCCGGCGAGGCGCCCTCGAGCGCCTTCACCCAGTCGCTGACGCCGACGAAGGACGCCCCGGCCACGAAGAGGTCGGGATAGGCGCCGACCGCCGCATTGGTCAGGTAGCCGCCGTAGGAGCCGCCCATCACCGCGGCCTTGGCCGGATCGACCCGGCCGGTGGACCGCATCCAGGCCACGGCGTCGGCCACGTCGCCGAGCTCGTTCACCCGCAGGCGCTTGTCGTTGAGCCGGGCGAAGGCCTTCCCGAAGCCGGTGGAGCCCCGGTAGTTGAGGTCGAGCACGGCCATGCCGCGGGCGGCGAAATACTGCAGGTGCGGTGAGAAGCCGGGGACGGCGTGGACGCTGGGACCGCCGTGCAGGTGGAGCACCAGCGGCGGCTTCGGCGCGCCGGGCGCGAGCTTCGGGGCGTAGAACAGGCCGTGCAGGGTGACCCCCGTCGCGCGCCTTGAAGGTCACCGCCTCGGGCGTGACCATCGACGCCGGGTCGAGGCCGGCCCAGCTCGCCGCCACCGGCCTGGCCAGGGCGCCGCTCGAAAGGTCCCAGGTGAAGACCTCGCCCGCCGACTGCGCCCCGCGGACCATGATCCCCAGCACCGGCGCCTTCTTCGCGAAGGAGATGCCGTAGACCCCCGCCGGCAGGTCCGGGGCGGGCAGCTTCCGGCCCGTGGTGCGGTCGAGGACGGTGAGGCGGCTGTAGCCTTCCACCTCGGTCACCCAGGCGAGGTAGCGGCCGTCGCCGGTGAGCGAGACGCCGGTGACGTCGTGCGGCTCGGTGGCCTCGAACCGCAGCTTGCGGGTCTTCAGGTCGTAGAAGGCGAGGTTCGAGAACTCGCGGTCGAGGTTGGTGGCGACATAGAAGCCCGAGCCGTCGGGCAGCCACTCGATCCCGTCGAAGGCGGCGGCGACCTTCGGCTTGAAGAGGGTCTCCAGCTTGCCGCTCTCGACGTTCAGCAGGTGGAGGTCGTTGGCGTCCTCGCCGCGGGTCTCGGCGACCACCACCAGCGGGCCGCCCGGCTGCCAGGCGACCGGGAAGAAGCCGAACGCGCCCTGATAGACCAGCTTCGAGGCGCCAGTGGCCAGGTCGGCCACGTGGATGTCGAAGTCGCGGCCGTTGCGCTCGGTGGAGGCATAGACCACCCGGCCGTCGGTGGAGACGTCGCCGATCTCGCGGAACGCCTCGGACTTGGCGATCAGCAGCCGCTCGCGGCGGCCGTCCGGCGAGAGGACATAGTAGCCCTGGCGCTCGTCGCCGGCGCTGTCGGCGCCATAGAGCACCGAGCCGTCCGGCAGGGTGCGGCTGGAATCGACGCCGGAGCCGAAGGTGAGCTGCGTCGCCCAGCCGCCCGCGGCGGGCGCGCTCCAGACCTGCGGGTCGCCGGTGACGTTCGACTGATAGACCAGGGTCCGGCCGTCGGGCGAAAGATCGAAGCTGCTCGCGCCGCGGACCAGCAGGTAGCGGGTGATGTCCACGTCGGCGCCCGGCCAGGCCCAGGGCGACGGGCGCGGGCTTCGGCACGTCGGCGGCGATCGGCCAGTCGGCGGCCGCCTGGGCGGCGGTGGCCAGGGCGAGCGCCCCGGCGGCGATGATGATCGTCCGCATACGATAATTCCCCTGGCGAGGCGCCACGATAGACCGGTGCGCCCGGCCGTCAAACGACCGTCGCCATCGGCGGCGAGGCTCGCCATATTGCACGGACCTGAACGCGGAGACCCACCATGATCGAGCTCGTTATCGACCAGCGGCGCAAGGATCTCGGGGGCTTCGAGGTGGGCCGCGTCCTGCCCTATGCGCCCCGGCGCATGGTCGGGCCCTTCATCTTCTTCGACCACATGGGCCCGGCCGAGTTCAAGCCGGGCTTCGGGCGGGAGGTCGACGTGCGCCCGCATCCGCACATCGGCCTGTCCACCCTCTCCTACCTGTTCGAGGGCTCGATCACCCACCGCGACAGCGTCGGCGCGCACCAGGACATCTGGC
Organism: Phenylobacterium sp. J367; assembly: GCF_024699985.1. Lineage (GTDB taxonomy): Bacteria > Pseudomonadota > Alphaproteobacteria > Caulobacterales > Caulobacteraceae > Phenylobacterium. The sequence goes on from NZ_JAJONA010000001.1 coordinate 308,246, forward strand.
CGGGCGAGGTGAACTGGATGACCGCCGGCCGCGGCATCACCCATTCGGAGCGGTTCGAGCACCTGCGGGCCCACGGCGGGAAGATGAACGGCATCCAGTGCTGGATCGCCCTGCCGGTCGAGGACGAGGAGACCGATCCCGCCTTCTTCCATCACGCCCAGGACGAGCTGCCGACCTATGAAGCGAACGGCATGTGGGCCCGGCTGATCGCCGGCGAGGCGTTCGGGGCGAAGTCGCCGGTGCAGGTCCACTCGCCGCTGTTCTACGTCCACTGGCGGCTGGACGCCGGCGGCCAGGCCGCGCTCCCGGCCGAATATCCCGAGCGGGCGGCCTATGTGGCCCAGGGCGTCGTCGAGGTGGACGGCCGGCAGTTCCACGAGGGCCAGATGCTGGTCTTCGAGCCCGGCCAGCCGGTGCTGTTCACCGCCGTGACCCCGGCCATCGTCATGCTGCTGGGCGGCGAGCCGGTCGGACCCCGGCTGATCGAATGGAACTTCGTCTCCTCCTCGAAGGACCGGCTGGAGCAGGCCAAGGCCGACTGGCGGGCCGGACGGATGAAGCTGCCCGACGCCGACGACCAGGAGTTCATCCCGCTGCCAGGCGATCCGCCGCCGCCGGCCAACCCGATGAGCTAGCCGCCGCTCGTCATTCCCGGCCTGTGCCGGGAATGACGAAGAGGGGGAGGCAGGAATCAGGTGCGGCGTCGGCCCACCGAGGTTGAACATGCCCCCGATCGGGCGCTTATGGGGCCGATGAACGTCAGCGTCTTCGACCTTTTCAAGCTCGGCATCGGTCCGTCGAGCTCGCACACCATGGGCCCGATGACGGCCGCCTGCCGGTTCCTGGAGTGGCTGGGCGAGGCGGCCGACAGGGTCGAACGCGTCGAGGCGACGCTCTACGCCTCCCTGGCGCTGACCGGCCGCGGCCACGCCACCGACCGGGCGGTGATCCTGGGGCTGGCCGGCTTCGAGCCGCGCACGCTGGACGCCGACGAGGCCGAGCGGACGGTGGTCGACGTGGTCCACCGGGGACGCCTGAGGCTCGGCGGGCGGCGGGAGATCGGCTTCGAGGCGAACCGCGACCTGGTGTGGGCCGGCCGCCAGCGGCTGCCGCAGCATCCCAACGCCCTGAAGTTCGCCGCCTTCGACGCCGAGGGCGCGCCGATCGGCGAGCTGACCTACTTCTCGATCGGCGGCGGCTTCGTCCGGGCCGAGGACGAGATGGGCCAGAACGCCCCGGCGGACGAGGGCCCCGAGGTCCCCTATCCGTTCGATTCCGGCGACGAGCTGCTGCAGCGGGCGGCCATGGCGAACCTGACCATCGCTGAGCTGATGTTCGAGAACGAGAAGGTCCGCAGGACCGAGGCCGAGATCGACGCGGGCCTGAGCGAGATCGCGGCGGCCATGTACGCCTGCATCGACCGCGGGCTGCGGGTCGACGGCGTCCTGCCGGGCGGGCTGAAGGTCCAGCGGCGCGCGCACCAGGTCTGGCAGAACCTGATGTCGGACGCCGACCGCCGGATCGCCGACCCGCTGGCGGCGCTGGACTGGGTCAACCTCTGGGCCCTGGCGGTGAATGAGGAGAACGCGGCGGGCGGCCGGGTGGTGACCGCGCCGACCAACGGGGCGGCGGGCCTGCTGCCGGCGGTGCTGCGCTACTACGAGCGGTTCATGAACGGCACGCCGGAGGGGCGGCGGACCTTCCTGCTGACGGCGGCGGCGATCGGCGCGCTCTACAAGAAGAACGCCTCGATCTCCGGCGCGGAGGTCGGCTGCCAGGGCGAGGTGGGCGTGGCCTGTTCCATGGCCGCCGCGGGCCTCGCCGCCGTGATGGGCGGCTCCAACGCCCAGATCGAGAACGCCGCCGAGATCGCCATGGAGCACAACCTCGGCCTCACCTGCGACCCGATCGGCGGCCTGGTGCAGATCCCCTGCATCGAGCGCAACGCCATGGGGGCGGTGAAGGCCATCGACGCCGCGCGGCTCGCGCTGCTGGGCGACGGGCGGCACACGGTCAGCCTCGACAAGGTCATCGCCACCATGAAGCGGACCGGCGAGGACATGAGCCATATCTACAAGGAAACCTCGCTCGGCGGTCTGGCGGTCAACCTCGCGGAATGCTGATGTCGGGAAGGCGCGTCGCGTCACGTCCTTGAGGTACGGACCCTAAGGAAAGGAGCCCCGGATGCGCTACCTGATGATCGTCAAGGCGACCGAGATGTCCGAGCGCGGCGAGTTCCCGCCGGACGCCGAGAAGCTGTTCGCCGAGATGGCCGAGTTCAACAACGAGATGATCGCCGCCGGGATCATGCTGGACGGCGCGGGCCTGCAGCCCAGCTCGGCCGGCAAGCGGATCGCCTTTAAGGGCCGCGGGAACACCACGGTCACCGACGGCCCCTTCGCCGAGACCAAGGAGCTGATCTCCGGCTTCTGGGTGATCGAGTGCAAGGACATGGACGAGGCGCTGTCCTGGGCCCGGCGCGTGCCGTTCGAGGACGGCGAGGTCGAGCTGCGCCCCTACCACGAGCCGGAAGCCTTCGAGGGCCTGGTCTCCGACGAGGTCATGGCCCAGGAGAAGGAATGGCGCGACGCCCAGCGGGAGCGCGCGCCGAAGGCCGAAGCCTAGCGGCCTACTCCGCCAGCGCCTTGCGGGTCTGCTCCCAGTACTGAGCGCCGGTGATCAGGGTGACGACCGCGGCGATCCAGAACAGCGTGTGGGCGCCGATGGCGAAGCCCGAGCGGATGCCGGCGGCCTCCGGCAGGCTGAAGGCGCCCCAGGCGGCCACGATCAGCTCCAGCGCCAGGGCGGTGAGCTGGAGCGTCGTCTTCCACTTGGCGAGCAGGGTGACCGGCAGCTTCACGCCCCCTGCCGGCGCCCACTTCGCGCAGGGCGCTGACCGTGAACTCGCGGAACAGGATCAGGCCGGCGGGCACGACCACCATCGGCTGCGGGCCCATGGACAGCAGGCCGAGGATCGCGCCGCAGACCAGCACCTTGTCGCCGATCGGGTCGAGGATCGCGCCCCAGACGCTCTCGGCGTTGAACCTGCGGGCCAGCCAGCCGTCGAAGAAGTCGGTCACCGCGGCGATCACGAAGGCGTAGACCGCCCAGCGCTGCAGGGCGAACTGGGCCAGCGGATCGAGGCGTTCCGAGACGTAGGGGATCGCCCCCGCCGCGGCGGCCAGCGCCAGGAACATGAACAGCGCCATGACCAGGCGCAGCGACGTCAGGATGTTCGGCAGGGACTTCATGGAGGATCGAGCGCTCTCTGCTGCGCTTCGTTCCTTACAGGTCCGGGCGCGGCGGCGCTATGTGGGCTGAGCTCATGTTGTTGCGAAGCAGGCGCATGGGCGTCTGGCTCTCGTTCACGAGACCCGCGGTCGGCTGGTCGATGTCCACCACGAGCAGCAGCGCCAGCGCGAAGAGGCCGAGGAGCGCGCCGCCGGCCGGCCTGAGCGTTGGTCCCATCACATAGCCCATCAGTCCGGCCGTGGCGGCGAAGTAGATGTAGAGGATCAGGAAGACGCCGCCCGGCACGCGGGCCAGCCGCGCGGCCTTGCGGTCCATGTCGAGGTCGATCAGCCGGTTCATGGTGTCGAGCCAGGTCGACGAGAAGTCGAGATGCTGCACGGCCGGGAACGCCGCGGCGGTCGCGCGCCAGATGTCGGCGACCAGCCGGTCGTTGGCGGCCAGGAGCTCGGCGTTGCGACCGGGGCGGGCGGTCGCCAGCACCAGGCGGTTGTCCGTATAGGCGACCAGCAGCCGGGACATCTGCGCGCGATGCGGCTCCGGCAGGAGCTGGGCGCGCAGATAGGCGGTCCCGATCGTGTCGGCTTCCTCCAGGACGAGGGCCCGGCGGGCGTCGAACCGGTCGACGGCGAGCGCGAAGGTGAAGCCGAGAAGCAGGGCGAGCAGGCCCAGCACCGAGCCCACCATGAAGCCTTCCTGGTCGCGCATCTTCTCGGCGGCGGCCGAATGGGTGGGGAGGCGCGGACGGATCCGGTCGGCGGCCCATTCGCCGATCGCCCAGAAGACCGTCGCCAGGACGACGCTCACCAGCGCCACCGCCCAGATCGGAAGGTAAGCCAGGAGATTGTCGAAGGACCAACCGCTCATCGCGCGCTCCCACCCTCAGGCGGGCACACTAAGGTTGGCTGAGGGGCCGGGTCCCTCCGGTAGACTCCCGATCCGCCGGCGGATCAGCCCCTGCGCGCGCGTCGCCGCTTCCGGGGCGCGGGCTGGGCCTGGGCCGGGACGGCGTAGCGGGCGACCGCGGCCATCAGGTCCAGGGGCATGAGGGGCTTGGCCAGGTCGCCGTCGAAGCCCGCCTGACGGCGGTCCTCGGCGCCCGGCGCGTCGGCCCCGGCGGAGAACGCCAGGATCGGGGCGTTGCGGTTGGGACCACGGCCGGCGCGGATCCGGGTCATGGCGCCCAGGCCGTCGAGCTCGGGCATCCGCAGGTCCATCAGGATGAGGTCGAACGGCGCGGCCTTGGCGGCGGCGACCGCTTCGGCGCCCGTGGCGGCCTCGGTGATCTCCACGCCCAGCGGTGTGAGGGATCGCGCGGACCAGCTCGCGGTTCACCGCATGGTCGTCGGCGACCAGCAGGCGCACGCCAGGCGGGATGGCCGGGAGCTCGGAGACGTCCTCGGCCTCCGCCGCCGCGGCCTCGGCCGGCAGCTCGAAGAAGAAGGTCGCCCCCTCGCCCACCTCGCTCCGGACGCCGATCTCGCCGTCCATGGCCTCCACGAGGCCCAGGCAGATGGCGAGGCCGAGGCCCGTGCCGCCGTGCCGGCGGGTCGCCGAGCCGTCGACCTGCGAGAAGCGGCGGAACAGCAGCGCCTGCTGATCGGGCGCGATGCCCGGACCGTCGTCCTCGACGGCGATGCGCAGCCGGCCGGCGCGCCACGAGGCGGTCAGGCGCACGGCGCCCCGGTCGCTGAACTTCACGGCGTTGCCGACCAGGTTCAGCAGGACCTGGCGGACACGCTCGGGGTCGAGGGTCAGGTGGGCCGGCAGGCCCTCGGCGGCGTAGCGAAGCTGGACCCCCTTCTCCTCGGCCTGGGCGCCGAACAGCTCCAGGGTCGAGCGGCAGAGGGCGTCGAGGTCGCAGGGCTGCGGCCGGATCTGCAGGCGGCCCGATTCCAGGCGCGAGAAGTCGAGGATGTCGTTGACGATGGTGAGCAGGGCCGCCCCGGCGTTGGACGCCTTCTCGATGTGGCGGCGGGTGGTGTCGGAAAGGTCGGGCTGGTTTAGGGCCAGATTGGTGAAGCCCAGCACGCTGGTCAGCGGGGTGCGCAGCTCGTGGCTCATGTTGGCCATGAAGTCGGCCTTCACCGCGGCGGCGGCCTCGGCCGCCTCGCGGGCCGCGTGGAGCTCGGCCTCCATGGCCTTGCGCTGGGTGATGTCGCGGAGCTGGGAGACGATGGAGACCGGCCGGCCGGCTTCGTCGCGGATGATGGCCGGATTGCCCTCCATCCAGATATAGCGGCCGTCGGCCGTGCGCAGGCGGTAGGTCCGGTCGACCGTCGGGTCCACCGGCCGGCCCGAGAACAGGTCGGCGACGATCGCCCGAAGCTTCCCGACATCGTCCGGGTGGACGAGGCTGTAGCCGCTGACCCCGATCAGGTCCTCGGGCTCGTATCCGTAGCGGCGCGCGGCCGGCGAGACGTAGCTGAGCACGTCGTCCTTGTCGGCCTTCAGCACCACGTCGGTGGCGGCGTCGGCGAGCAGGCGGTAGCGGGCCTCGCGTTCGACGACCTCCTCCTGGGCCTGGCGCAGCTCGGTGACGTCGAAAAAGGCGCCCATGACCGCGACGCCGCGTCCGTCCGGCGCGACCTCGCGGGCGGCGCTACCGACGACCTGGCGCACCTCCCCGGTGCGGCTGACCAGCCGGTACTCCAGCGCACGCTCCTCGCCGGTCTCACGGACCTCGCGGATCAGGCGCACGACCTCCTCGCGGTCGTCCGGATGCAGGCCGGCCACAGCCTCGGCGCCGGTGGCGTCGCGATCGAACCCGTAGGCGCGGCGCACCACGTCGGACCAGTCCAGCGTCTGGGTCTGGTAGTCGAAGCGCCAGTAGCCGACGCCGGCGATCTCCTCGGCCAGCTTCACCCGGCGGTACTGCTCGTCGAGCTTGCCCTTCAGCTCGCGGCGCTGGGCGAGCACGGCGGCGGTCAGGTAGCTGGTCAGGACCAGGCAGGCCAGGAACACCTGCCCGACGATGAACCGGTCGGCCAGCGGCACGCCCATCTGGACGAGCGGATAGTGTCCGAGCGCCGCCATGGCGAAGCCCATGGCCACGACCGTCAGCACCGCCAGCGCCGCACCGGCCACTTCCAGTTGGAAGACGGCCAGCAGCATGGCCGGGGCGAGGAGGAAATAGAGCGGCAGGCTTGAGAGGCTGACCGCCAGGCCCACGGCGACGACGCCGAGCAGCGAGACGGCCGCCCGCGCCGTCATCGGCGTGCTGCGCAGCCGTTCGCGCAGATCCCGAAGCGTGAGCATCAGGGGCGTGATGATCATAATGCCCAGGCCGTCCGCGGCCGCCCACTTCAGCACCTCGACGAACGTCGTACCGCCTCGCAGGAAATGGACGGCGACAGCGGCGAGGCAGGACGCAACCAGCGGCGCCAGGACGCCCGCGAGGCCGAAGAAGCGGGAGAGATCCAAGACCCGGCCGGGATCGAACCGCCCGACGAAGCGTCGGATCAGCAGGTATGCGAAGGCCACTTCAAAGAGGTTGCAAAGCCCGAGCACGACCGTGACCGGCAGGGGAACGCCCCCCACGACGCCGGCGGCGACGCTGCCCACCCACGCGGCGATCGCCCAGTGCGTCCAATGGCGGGGCGATACAGCCAGGAGCATGGCCAGGGCCACGCCGTTGGCAGGCCATACCGGGGCCGCCTGACCGAGCGCCGCGACCGAGGCCACGCCCACCAGGGAAACGACCGCCATGAGCGCGGCGAAAGCGGCCAACCGGAGCGCTCGGACCGGCGCAAACGACGCGCGCGCGAGTTCCCCAACCATCAGCAGCCGACCCTTCCGCAACGCCTCGACGCCCCCGCCGACGGGGGAAGATGCCGGGCAAACTCTGGGAATTGGGTTAATTCGGTTCGTCGAACCGGCGTCTTTTCCGCCGGCTCAGGCCTTGTGGAAAAAGGCGTAGATGCGCTCGGCGAGCGGCTGGCTGACGCCCTCGACCTTGGCGAGATCCTCCACGGAGGCCCGGGAGACGCCCCTGGCCGAGCCGAAGGTGTGCAGGAGCGCCCGCTTGCGGCCCGGCCCCACGCCCTCGATCTCGTCGAGGGGGTTCTTCTTGATGTCCATGGAGCGGCGGGTGCGGTGGCTGCCGATGGCGAAGCGGTGGGCCTCGTCGCGCAGCCTTTGCAGGTAGTAGAGCACCGGGTCCTTCGGCTCGAAGCGGAACGGCGCCTTCCCCGGCACAAAGAAGCGCTCCATGCCGGCGTCGCGGTCGAGGCCCTTGGCGACGCCCACCACCGGGATGTCGTCGACGCCCAGGTCGGCCATGATCTCCACGGCGGCGGCAAGCTGCCCCTCCCCGCCGTCGATCAGCACGAGGTCGGGGCGGACGGCCCCCTGGCCCTCCTCCTCTTCCTTCACCAGCCGGGAGAAGCGGCGCTTCAACACCTCGCGCATCATGCCGAAGTCGTCGCCGGGGGTGATCTCCGTCGAGCGGATGTTGAACTTGCGGTACTGGCTCTTCTGGAAGCCCTCCGGCCCGGCGACGATCATCCCGCCGACGGCGTTCGTGCCCTGGATGTGGCTGTTGTCGTAGACCTCGATCCGCTCGGGCGGACCCTCCAGGCCGAAGGCCTCGCAGACCCCGGCCAGCAGCTTCGACTGGGCGCTGCTCTCGGCGAGCTTGCGGCCGAGCGCCTCGCGGGCGTTGGTGAGCGCGTGCTGCACGAGCTGGCGCTTCTCGCCGCGCTGCGGGGTGGCGATCTCCACCTTGCGCCCGCCCTTCTGGGCGAAGGCCTCGGCGAGCAGCTGGCGCTCGGCCGGCTCGACGCTGGTCAGGATCATCCGCGGGATCGGCTTGTCGTCGTAGAACTGGCCCAGGAAGGCGCCCATGACGTCCGCATCCTCGTCGGCCTTGTCGACGCGCGGGAAGTAGGCGCGGTTGCCCCAGTTCTGGCCGGCGCGGAAGAAGAACACCTGCACGCAGGCCTGACCGCCCTCGGCGTGGAGGGCGAAGACGTCGGCCTCGTCCACGGTGTCGGGGTTGATCTGCTGCTCCTGGGCGATGGAGGCAAGCGCCCGGATGCGGTCGCGCAGGCGCGCGGCGCGTTCGAACTCCATCTCGTCGGAGGCGGCCTGCATCTCCGCAGCCATCCTCGACATCACCGCCCGGCTCTTGCCGCGCAGGAAGGCCTGGGCCTGGTCCACCAGGCCGTCGTAGTCCTCGAGACTGATCAGGCCGGTGCACGGCGCGGCGCAGCGGCGGATTTGGTGCAGCATGCACGGCCGCGTGCGGCTCTCGTAGACGCTGTCCGAGCACGACCTGAGCAGGAAGGCCTTCTGCAGGGGTGTTCAGCGTCCGGTTCACCGCCCAGGCGCTGGCGAACGGCCCGAAATACTCGCCCTTGATGGTGTGGGCGCCCCGGTGCTTGCGGAGCTGCGCGGCCGGATGCTCGCGGCGGATGACGATCTCGGGGAAGCTCTTGTCGTCGCGCAGCAGGACGTTGAAGCGCGGCTTCAGCTGCTTGATCAGGTTGATCTCGAGCAGGAGCGCGTCGGTCTCGGTCTTGGTGGTGACGAACTCCATCGACCGCGTCAGGTCGACCATCAGCGCGATGCGCTGGGTGTGGAAGCGGCCCTGGGCGTACTGCAGCACGCGCTTCTTCAGGCTGCGCGCCTTGCCGACGTAGAGCACCTCGCCGTCGTCGCCGTACATCCGGTAGACGCCCGGCCGATCGGGCAGGCGCTTGACCTCATCCTTGATCAGGGCGGCGCCCTTGAGGGCCGGAGCATCGAGCATGGCGGCACATATAGGATGGTTTGTGTCGGCTGGCAGCGCGACGTTTGCGGCAGATCGCGGTATGTGATTATCCGTACCGCTTGTTGAAAAGGGCCCCGGGGCGCGAATGGACGATATCGAGGCGCGCCAGAGCGCGGAGCCCGGCGCACCGCCGGACTACGCGGCGGCCTTCATGCGCCTGCCCAGCCCCTACATGATCCTCGACCGGGACCTGCGCTACGTGGAGGTCAACGAGGCCTACTGCGCGACGCTGGAGCGGTCGCGCGAGGCGCTGATCGGACGCGATCTGTTCGAGGTGTTCCCCAATCCCGGCGAGAGCGGGCGGCGGCTGCGGGAATCCTTCGAGCTGGTGCTGGCGACCGGCCGCCCGCATTCCATCCCGCTGATCCCCTACCCCATCGAACGGCCGGCGAGCCGCGGGGGGCGGCTTCGAGATGCGCTACTGGTCCGCCGCCCACGTGCCCCTGCTGGGTCCCGACGGGCAGACGCAGTTCATCATCCAGAACACCGTCGACGTCACCGAGCTGCAGAAGCTGAAGGAGATCGCCTACGGCCCCGGCGTCGATCCGATCCGGCCCGGCGAGAAGGACCTGCTGCTGCGCACCCTCGAGGCCGAGGAGATCAACCGGGCGCTGCTCGACGAGGCCCAGGGCCTGCGCGACCTCTTCATGCAGGCGCCGGGCTTCATGGCGGTGCTGACCGGCCCCGACCTGACCTTCGTCCTGGCCAACCGCTCCTATCTCCAGCTCATCGGGCACCGACAGGTCATCGGCAAGCCGATCGACGAGGCCCTGCCGGAGATCCGCAGCCAGGGCTTCACGTCCCTGCTGCGGGGCGTGATGAACAGCCGCGAGCCGTTCATCGGCCAGGCGGCCAGCGTCTTCCTGCAGCGCACGCCCGACGCCCCGCTGGAGGAACGGTTCGTCGACTTCATCTACCAGCCGATCCTGAACGCGGCCGGCGAGGCCTGGGGCGTCTTCGTGGAAGGCAGCGACGTGACGGCCCGGGTCCACGCGGAGGAGCAGCAGAAGCTGCTCGTCGCGGAGCTGAACCATCGGGTGAAGAACACGCTGGCCACCGTCCAGGCGATCGCCGCCCAGACCCTCCGGACCAGTCCCGATCCCGAGTCCTTCCGCGAGACCTTCGAGGCGCGGCTCCTGGCGCTCTCGGCCACCCATGACCTGCTGACGGCCAGCAACTGGCGCGGCGCCCAGCTGCGCGACGTGGTGCAGCTGGAGTTCCGGCCCTACGGCGCCGAGCGCTACACCCTCGCGGGTCCCGACGCCGACCTCTCCCCGTCCGAGGCCCTGACGCTGGGCCTGCTGTTCCACGAACTCGCCACCAATGCCGCGAAGTACGGGGCCCTGACAGTGGCGACGGGGTCGGTGGAGATCCGCTGGACGATTGAGGACAGCCGCCTGAAGCTCACCTGGCAGGAGCGGGGCGGGCCGCCGGTGACCCCGCCGACCCGCCGCGGCTTCGGCTCCCGGCTCATCGAGCGCAGCCTGCAGGGCGAGATGCGCGGCGAGGCCGTCCTCGATTTCGCGCCGGCCGGCCTGGTGTGCCGGGTCACCCTGCCGCTGATCAGCGCGATCGCCTGACGCGCCCTAGCCGTTCACCAGCCGCGCCATGGCGTCGAGGTAGCGGACGAAGGCGGCGCGGCCGGGCCCGGTGAGCGCCACCCGGGTGAGCGGCTTCCGGCCCACGAAGGTCTTGTCGATGGCGACGTAGCCGGCTTCCTCGAGCTTCCGCAGATGGACCGAGAGGTTTCCGTCGGTGGCCTGCAGCCGGGCCTTCAGATCGTTGAAGTCGGCGGTCCCGCCGCTGGCGAGGTAGGCCATGATCCCGAGCCGCATCCGGCCGTGGATGACCTCGTCGATCTCGCCGATGTCGAAGTCGTCGGCCATCACGCGGCCTGCTTCGCCTGGCGCATCAGGGCGGCCCCAGGAATAGCCAGCAGGCCGATCAGGCCCAGGCCGAACAGCAGCCACTCCACGGGCTGATCGACGAACCAGGCGCAGGCCAGGGCGGTCAGGTAGGCGCCCGGCGGCCACCGCCTTCATCCAGCCCTGGCGCATCAGCGTGCCGGCCAGCAGCCAGCAGGAGCCGTAGAGCGCCATGAGAATGCACGGGAACGCCGACATCAGGTTCGGGACCTGCAGCCGCCAGGTCACCACGCCCAGGCTGACGCCGATCACGAAGATCGCCCAGCCCATCGCCGACCAGGCGACGCCGGTCGCCACCTGGTAGGGGCTGCCGGTCTGCGGGATGCCACGGAGCAGCCAGACCAGGGCCGCCAGATAGACCACCGTCGCGGCGAGGAAGACCCCGCCATACATCCAGTTCTCCATCGCCCCCGTGGTCAGCAGACCCCAGATCGCCAGGCTGGCCGCGCCATAGAGCGCCCCGGCGGTCAGGAGGATCGACCCGCCGACCATCGGCCGGTCGCGGCCGGCCTCCGCGAGGTCGCGGAGGAAGGCGATATCGTCGTTCACGCTCTGGTTCTGTTGGGCCATGTCAGCCGCTCCCGTCTCTGATGACGGCGTTCTCGCAAAAGTACTTTGTGTTGTAAAGTGCTTTTTCACGAGATGGCATGAGGTGACAGCCAGGCGGGTTCAGACCTTCACGCCCCCGCTGGACAGCTTCTCGAAAACGCCCTTGGTGACCTTCACATAGCCCTTCTTCGGGTCATGGAAGAACAGCGGGCCCTTGATCCTGGCCGGGTCGAAGCCGTCGGCCACCAGGTCGAACTTGCGCAGCTTGAAGGTGCCGGTGGTGGCCAGGCCCGGGAGCAGGCGGACGAACAGCGGCTGGGCGTAGGTCGGCAGCTCGCGGGCCACATGCTCGCCGAACGTCCCGATGTCGAAGTCGCCGTTGACCACCAGGGCGGCCATGCCGGCCCGGCCGTCGGCGCCGGCCAGCTCGACGCCGTAGACATTGGCCTCCTCGACGCCCGGCGCGGCCAGCAGGCGTTCGGCCACCTCGTTCGTGGAGACGTTCTCGCCCTTCCAGCGGAAGGTGTCGCCGATCCGGTCGACGAAGTAGAGATAGCCGTCGGCGTCGGTCTTCATCAGGTCGCCGGTGGCGAACCAGCGGTCGCCCTTCTCGAAGACGTCGCGCAGCACCTTCTTCTCCGACGCCGCCTTGTCGACGTAGCCGGTGTAGTCGCTGCGGGCGTCGCCGCCGATCCTGCCGATGCACTCGCCGATCTGGCCGGGGCCGGCCTCGATGCAGAAGCCGTCGGTCCCGCGGATCGGCTTCTCGTTCTCCACATCGAACTGGATCAGCCGCACGTTGAAGCGCTTGCGCAGCCACTTGGGCGCACGGCCGACCGCGCCCTCGCGGCCGTCGAAGTTGAAGAGCGAGACATTGCCCTCGGTGGAGCCGTAGAACTCCAGGATCTCGGGGATGCGGAACCGGCGCTTCAGCTCCGGCCAGACGTCGGGCCTGAGCCCGTTGCCGAACGCCAGGCGGATCTTGTGGCGGGTCTCGTAGGGGCTCTCCGGCGCGTTCACCAGATAGCGGCAGAGCTCGCCGATATAGACGAACATGGTGCAGCTCTCGGCCACCACATCTTCCCAGAAGTGGCTGGCGGAGAAGCGGCGGCGCAGCACCAGGGAGCCGCCGTTCAGCAGGGCCGCGCCCACCGCGCAGAGGCCGCCGGTGGCGTGGTAGAGCGGCAGGGTGATGTAGATCCGGTCGGACGCCTTGGCCCCCGTGGAGCCCGCGAAGCCGCGCATGTAGAGCTGGGCCCGCTGGTGGGTGATCTTCGCCGCCTTGGGCAGGCCGGTGGTCCCCGAGGTGAAGATGTAGAGGGCGGTGTCCCGGGCCCGGATGTCCTCGCGCACGCCCTTGTCGGGCGGCAGCATGCTGCAGCTCTTCAGCGCCTGGACCAGATCGCGCTGGTCGCCGTGGGCCGGGCCCAGGACCCATTGCTGCAGGGTGCGGTCGAGCAGCGGCTTCGCCTGCTCGAACACCGGCGAGGTCTCGGCGTCGACGATCACGTGCTGGGCCTGGGAGATGTTCAGGCAGTGGGCCAGCGGCAGGCCGGCGAGCTGGTTGTTGATCAGGGCGGTGACCACGCCGACCTTGGAGAGGCCGTACCAGACGCAGAAGTACTCCAGCCGGTTCGGCATGAAGAGCGCCACGGTCTGGCCGCGCCGGATGCCCAGCCCCTTGGCCCAGTGGGCGAAGCGGTTGGCGATGGCGTCCATCTCGCCATAGGTGACGGTGCGCCCCTCGAAGGTGATGGCCGGCCGCTCGCGCCACCGCTCCACCGCCGCCTGGACGTCGTCGCAGATCAGGTTGGGGCTGTCGGGGGCGATGGACTTCACCCCCTTCAGCGTGCGGTTCAGCCCGCGCAGAAAACGCCACTCGCGCTGCAGCCGTGCCTTAAGGCGCATCCAATCCTCCGACCTGAGGGGCGAGCTTGGAGGGGGCCGCCGGGGCCGGTCAAGCAACCGTGGCGACACCGATGGTCACATCTGCGACGCGGGGTCCAGGGCGCGGCGTTCGCGCCACAGGCGAGCGGTCAGGATCGACCAGCTTCAGAATAAGGTCATTGCACGGCGCCGCTTGCCCGAATTCCGCCACCCTGGCGAAGACGCCACAGGCATTCGCGCCGCCACGTGCGTGTATTCAAAGGCATTTTCAGAGATTGCAGGTCGATACGTCCGACGCAGGAAGACGGACGACAGTCTCCAATAGTCAAGCTCGCCGGATCACGATTTGGGAACCGGCCCGGGCATGGCCGAGTTCACCGCTCCACGAGATTTCCTGGAGGGACTGAGCATGTCCATGAACCAAACCACGTCCCCGCGCACCGGCGCCTCCGTGCTGGATGCGCCCCTCGACCGCCCGGTGACCGGCGCCGCCCCGTCGGGCCCCAATCCGCTCGACGCGCCGCTCGACAGGCCGTCGGCGGTGGCGTCCGGCGTCAATCCGCTCGACGCGCCGATCGCGGCGCGGGCGACGACCGCCCCGACCTCGACGGTCAATCCGCTCGACGCGCCGGTGACCACCACCCGGCCGATGACCCCGGCGCCGGATCCGTACGTCGCCGAGCCGGCCGCCGCAGCCGCCGCGCCGGCCTATACGGCCGAGCCGGTCTATACGACCCGGGCCGAGGCCGAGCCGATGGCGCCCCCGCCGCCCGCGCCGCCGCGGTGAAGAAGTCGCCGATCCCGGTGGCCGCGGTCGCCGTGGGCGCCGTGGCGCTGGTCGGCCTCGCCGCCGCCGGCTGGTACATGAGCCGTCCGGGCGACACCGGCATGGCCGAACTGAACCCCGGTGAGCCGACCGCCGTCGCCACCGCCCCCGCCGCGCCGATGGCGCCGATGACCTCGACGCCGGCGCTCGAGACCGCCCAGGCCCCGCCGGCCGTGAACGCCGGCGCCACCGAGCGCGCCGCCGCCGCCGAGCGCACGGCTCCGATCCGCACGGCCCAGGCCCCGCGGACCCGTCCCGCCGCCGCCGCCAGCGCCACGTCGGGCGAGACGGCCATCGACGCCAGCGGCACCGCCGAACTGCCGGCCGGCCCGCAGCCCTACGCCGGCGCGGCCACGCCCTCGACGGCCACCGTGGACAGCCCGCCGGCCGTCACCCCGGCCCCCGTCGCCCCGGCCAGCCCGCCGGTCGTGACCCCGGTCCCGATCCCGGAACCGATCCCGGCCGATCCGGCCACGACGACCACGCCGTAAGGCCACCCCTTTCCGTTGGGGATGAAGGGCGGTCCCGCACCGGGGCCGCCCTTCTCTTTGCCCAGGCCCGCGCCATGACGGTCAGAAGGGGCGAGGGCCACAGATGCGCTACGAAGCCGAGTGCGAGGTCTGGCTGTGGACCGCCGAGACGGCGGCCTGGCATTTCGTCACCCTGCCGAAGGACGTGGCCGACGGCATCCGGGCGCTGACCGCCGGGCCGCGGCGCGGCTGGGGCTCGGTCAGGATCACCGCGACGATCGGCGGGACGAGTTGGAAGACCTCGGTCTTCCCGGAAAAGCGCTCCGGCTCTTTCCTCCTGCCGATCAAGGCCGAGGTGCGGACGAGGGAAAAAAATCTCTGCCGGCGACACCGTCACCGTGGCCGTTGACGTCGACTTCTAGCCATACCGCCGCTCGCCCACTGTAGTTTTGCGTAGGCGCAACCGGTGTCATCCTGCGCCATAGGGAGGGTCCTGATCGAGGATGGACCCGATGCCCCGGCCGTATTCCGCCGTCGCCCGCCAGCCGCGGCACGCCTACGCGCGCTTGGCCGCACGCCGCGGCCCCGCGCGTTCCACCTCGGTGGGGCCGGAGGTGCTGGCGTCCATGGCCCTGGACGGCAGGAACCCCCGCCGGCGTCCGTCGGTCCGCCTGCTGCGCCTGCTGGCCCTCCTGGTGGCGATGGCGCTGTGCGGCGCCTTCTGGCTCGGGCTCTCGGACGCCGCCCTGCGCGTTCTGGGCTGACGCCCCCGAGGTCATCCGCGGTTCAGGCCGCGTCCTTGAGCATGGGCCGCGAAACGGAGGTCCCATGCGACGCCCCACGCTCATCGCCCTGGCCGTCACGGCCGCCGCCGCCCTCCCCGCCCTGGCCGCCTCGGCGAGCTGGCGGCACGACGCGAAGCCCGCCGACGTCCGCCGCCTAGAACGGCTGGACGAGGCCTGGCACCAGGCGACCGCCGAGGCCCGCCGGGCCGGCCAGGGCCGCGCGCTCGCCGCGCTCGGCCGGCTCGCCGATCCGAAGGCGGCCCTGGCCTCGCGGCCCGAGCCGACGCCGGGAACTTACCGCTGCCGGACCGTCAAGCTCGGGTCCGGCGGACGTCCCGGCGGACTGGGCCTCGTCGCCTACGGCTGGTTCGCCTGCAAGGTGGACCTCTCGCCCGGCGGGGACCTGACGCTGACCAAGACCACGGGGTCGCAGCGGCCCATGGGCCACCTCTATCCGGACAGCCGCCGGCGCCCTCGTCTACCTGGGCGCGGTGGCCTGGGGGACCGAGGGGCGCGCCGCCTATGGCCGCGATCCCGAGCGGGACCAGGTGGGCGTCGTCGAGCGGATCGGCGAGCGGACCTGGCGCCTCGTCCTGCCCTTCCCGAAACAGGAATCGACCCTCGACCTGATCGAGCTCCGCCGCTGAGCCAAGCTTGACAGGCGGCGCGGCTGGGGTTGGCTTCGGGTCATGGAAAACGCTCCGCGCCCCACCCTTTTCGCCCCCGCCTCCATCCCTGACCGCCGCGCCGTCCTGACGGGCGCGGCGGGCGCGCTCCTCGCCGGTCCGGCCCTGGCCCAGGCGCCGCGCCCGAGCGTCTGGCGGTTCGACAACCTGAAGCGCCTGGGCGGCCTGCCCATCGAGCTGATCGGCTCGCCCGACTTCGCGGCGGGTCCGTTCGGCCGGGCGGTCGGCTTCGACGGCGTCGGCGACGGCATCCTCGTGCCCCAGCACCCCCTGGCCGGGGCGGCGGCCTTCACCATCGAGGCGGTCATCCGTCCGGATGGCGGGGCGACCGAGCAGCGCTGGCTGCACCTCGCCGAGGACCCCGCCTTGCCGGCCTCGGCGGACGTCTCGGGGGGACGCGGATGATGTTCGAGACCCGGACGACGCCGGCCGGCTGGTATCTCGACGCCTTCATCAAGGGCCCCGGCTACAGCCAGACCCTGGCCCGGCCGGAGAAGGTCCGCCAGCTCGGCCGCTGGCACCATGTGGCCCAGGTGTGCGACGGGCGGCGCTACGCCACCTTCGTCAACGGGGAGCTGGAGGCGGAGGCCGAGGTCGCCTTCACGCCCCAGGGCCCGGGCCGCAGCTCGGTGGGCGTCAGGATGGACCATGTCGACTGGTTCAAGGGCGCGATCGCGGTCGCCCGCTTCACGCCCCGGGCGCTGACGCCCGCCCAGTTCACGATGATGCGCTAGGGCCGACTAGCCGACCGGCACCTGCGGCACGGGTTCGTAGCCCAGGCAGACCGCCACGCAGCGGCGCGCCAGCAGGTCGCCGGAATCGATGAACTCGACCTTCAGGTCCTCCGGCCCGAGCACCAGCGGCACCTCGGTGCAGCCGGCCACGATGCATTCCGCGCCGTCGGCGATCAGGTCCTCGGCCAGCCCCTGCATGGCGCGGCGGACGTCCGGCCCCACGTCGCCGCCCTTGATGCGGTAGAGCACCGCCATGAAGGCCTCCTGCCGCTCGGGCGGCAGGGCCACGAGGCCCATGGCCTGCGCGGCGAGGTATTCGCGATAGAGGCGCAGCGCGCCCTTGGTGCCGAGCACGCCGGCCCGCACCGCGCCGGTGGCGTGGGCCGCCTGGGCGCCCGTCTCGATCAGGTCGATCAGCGGCAGGCCCGACGCCCGCTGGATCAGGTCGGCATGGGCGTGGGCGGTGTTGCAGGCGATGGCGAGCACGTCGGCGCCGGCGCCCTGCAGCGCCCCGGCCATCTCGGCCAGCACCGGGCCCGCGCCGGAGCCCGGCACATTGCGGTCGGGCACCTGGGGATTGATGTCCACCAGCACCCGGATGTGGTCCTGATCGCGCTCGGCCGGGGTGTAGGCCTGCAGCCGGGCCAGGAAATCCAGCGTCGCCGCCGGGCCCATCCCGCCCAGCACGCCGAGGGTCAGCGAGGCGTGACTATCCACGAAATACCTCCACGCCGAGCGTCGGGCGCTCCCTCATCCCATCCTGCCTTCGAGCTCGGTCTGGTAGCCGAACAGCCCCTGCGCACCGCCGGTGTGCAGGAAGACCACGTTCTCGCCGTCGAAGGCGCCCTGGCCGGCCAGGTCGATCAGGCCCTTCATCGCCTTCCCGGAATAGACCGGGTCCAGCAGGATGCCGTCGGTGCGGGCCGCCAGCGTCAGGGCGTCGATCACCGCCTGGTCGATCAGGCCGTAGCCCGCGCCCACGTAGTTGCAGTCGGCGACGACCATGTCGCGGGTGACGCGGTCGGGATGGCCCAGCAGGTCGGCGGTCTCCTGGGCGAGCTTGAAGACGTTGGCCTCCTGGGTCTCCTTCGGCGCGCGCACGCCGATGCCGAGCACCGGGATGTCCGCGCCCATGACCGCGAGGCCGGCCACCAGGCCCGCGTGGGTGCCGGCCGAGCCGGTGGCGGTCACGATGCGGTCGACCTCCAGGCCGAGCTCATTGGCCTGCATGACGATCTCCATGGCGCATTCCACATAGCCCAGGGCGCCGATGATGTTGGAACCGCCGCCCGGGATCACGTAGGGCCGCCCCCCGCGCTCGGCCACCTCGGCGGCGACCTCGGCGAGCTGCTGGTTCATGTCCGTGCCGGCCGGCACGTGGCGGACCTTGGCGCCCAGCAGCTCGTCCAGCAGGACGTTGCCCGAGCGGTTGTAGTCCTGGGCCTGGGAGCCGGTGCGGTGCTCCAGGATGATCTCGCAGGCGAGGCCGAACTTCGCCGCCGCCGCCGCCGTCTGGCGGACGTGGTTGGACTGCACCGCGCCCTGGGTCACCAGGGTGTCAGCGTCGTTGGCGAGCGCGTCGCCCAGCAGGTACTCGAGCTTGCGGGTCTTGTTGCCGCCGCCGGCGAGGCCCGTGCAGTCGTCGCGCTTGATCCACAGCATCGGCCCGCCGCCGGGCGAGCCCGACAGCGCCTCGGTCAGGCGGGGCAGCGGCTCCAGCGGCGTGGGCAGGTGGGCGAAGCGGACGGGATTGAAGCGGGCGAGATGCATGGTCGCGGGTTAGCACTCGCCCGCGCGCCGCGCGAGCCCTTACCGCCCCTGTGAACGACAGCGGACGGGGGAGGAAATCTACGGGCGGAGCTTCGCCGGCAGGGCCGCGACCTGGGCCTCGCTGAGCTTCATCACCGATTCCGGGATGCACGGGCTGGTGTAGCCGCCGACGTGGCGGACGCCGATGTCGAGATCGATGGGGGCGCAGGCGATCGTGCTGCCCGGCGGCGAGCGCATGATCAGCGGGTCGGAACTGGTGGCGCCGGCCAGGCAGGCGCCGCTCATACCGATCCGGTAGGCGCCGCGGCCCTGGACGTCGATCAGCAGGGTGCGGTTGTCGGCGATGGTGTGGTTGCGGATGTCCGAGGTGCGGAAGCAGTCGCCGGACGCGAGACGGGTCCCGGGCGGCGGCGCGGGCGCAACGGCGGCGGCCTCCGCGGCCAGCACGGAGCGCGGGGGGCGAGGTCGGGGCGCAGGCGCCGAGTCCCGCGGCGAGCGCCAGGGCGAGGGCTTGAGCCAGGGTCGGGGCGGGGTTCATCGGCATTCCTCCTCCTGTCTGAAGCATACGACCGCCCCCGGTGTTCCCGCGACGGAATTCGGTGGCGCCGCCGGATCGATGGGCGTAGCGTCGCCGCCGTCCTCGGGGGGCCGCGCATGAGCGGCTGAGAGGTGGGTGAGCCCACGACCCGTCGAACCTGATCCGGGTCATGCCGGCGAAGGGAAGGCCCGTCCGACCTGACGCCCGTGATCCGTCCAGAACGGAGATGCGCGCGCCATGAACAAGCCCACCGGCCCCCCTCGACCCGACCCCGGAAACCGCTGGGGCGATCCCGACCGGCGAGCGCCTCGGCTCGCGCAAGGTCTATGCGGCGGGCGAGCTGTTCCCGGACCTGCGGGTGCCGTTCCGCGAGGTGGCCGTGCACCCGAGCGCCAACGAGCCGCCGGTGACGATCTACGACCCGTCGGGGCCGTACACGGACCCGAACGCGGTGATCGACATCCGGAAGGGCCTGCCGCGGCCGCGCGACGCCTATGTCCTGGCGCGCGGCGACGTGGAGGTGGTGGCCGAGCCGCGGCAGGTGAGGCCGGAGGACAACGGCGGCGCCACCGGCAAATACCTGGCGCCGCAGTTCCCCGACGAGGGCCGCAAGGTCTATCGCGCCAAGTCCGGCGCCATGGTCACCCAGCTCGAATACGCCCGGGCCGGGATCATCACCGCCGAGATGGAATATGTCGCCATCCGCGAGAACCTGCGCCGCGAGCAGTCGAGCCCCTGCGTCCGTGATGGCGAGGACTTCGGCGCCTCGATCCCCGATTTCGTAACGCCGGAATTCGTCCGCCAGGAGGTGGCTCGCGGCCGGGCGATCATCCCGGCCAACGTGAACCACGGCGAGCTGGAGCCGATGGCCATCGGCCGGAACTTCCTGGTGAAGATCAACGCCAACATCGGCAACTCGGCGGTGCTGTCGACCGTCGACGACGAGGTCGACAAGCTGGTCTGGGCGACCCGCTGGGGCGCCGACACGGTCATGGACCTGTCCACCGGCCGCAACATCCACAACATCCGCGACTGGATCGTCCGCAACAGCCCGGTGCCGATCGGCACGGTGCCGATCTACCAGGCGCTGGAGAAGGTCGGCGGCGTCGCCGAGGACCTGACCTGGGAGGTGTTCCGCGACACCCTCATCGAGCAGGCCGAGCAGGGCGTGGACTATTTCACCATCCACGCGGGCGTCCGCCTGCCCTTCGTGCCGCTGACGGCGAAGCGGGTGACGGGGATCGTCAGCCGCGGCGGCTCGATCATGGCCAAGTGGTGCCTGGCCCACCACCGCGAGAGCTTCCTCTACGAGCGGTTCGAGGAGATCTGCGAGATCATGCGGGCCTACGACGTGTCGTTCTCGCTCGGCGACGGCCTGCGGCCCGGCTCGACGGCGGACGCCAACGACGAGGCCCAGTTCGCCGAACTGCGGACGCTCGGCGAGCTCACCAAGGTCGCCTGGAAGCACGGCTGCCAGGTGATGATCGAAGGCCCGGGCCACGTGGCCATGCACAAGATCAAGGCCAACATGGAGGAGCAGCTCAAGCACTGCCACGAGGCGCCGTTCTATACGCTCGGCCCGCTGACGACCGATATCGCGCCCGGCTACGACCACATCACCAGCGCCATCGGCGCGGCGATGATCGGTTGGTACGGCACCGCCATGCTCTGCTATGTGACGCCCAAGGAGCACCTGGGCCTGCCCGACCGCAACGACGTGAAGACGGGCGTCATCACCTACAAGCTCGCCGCCCACGCCGCCGACCTCGCCAAGGGCCATCCGGGCGCGGCCATGTGGGACGACGCGGTGTCACGCGCCCGGTTCGAGTTCCGCTGGGAGGACCAGTTCAACCTCGGCCTCGATCCCGAGACCGCGCGCCTCTACCACGACGAGACCCTGCCGAAGGAGGCGCACAAGACCGCCCACTTCTGCTCCATGTGCGGCCCGAAGTTCTGCTCGATGAAGATCAGCCAGGACATCCGCGATGCCGCGCGTCAGCAGAACGAGGTGGAGACCGGCATGGCCGAGATGTCGCGGAAGTTCCGCGACACCGGCGGCGAGATCCTGGTGCCGGTGGCGCCGGAGCCGGCGGAGTAGGCAGACAGCAAAAGGGCCCGCCGAGGCGGGCCCTGGCCGATCGGCGTTGGCGCCGGATCAGTCCTGTTCGGCCTTGGCCTTGACGGGCGCCGGCCAGACCCGGACGCAGACCGCGACCGTCACCGAGCCCAGGACCGCCGCCGCGGCGCCCAGCCACTGGAACGGGGGTCATGCCGAGCGCCGCATAGTGGCCGGCCGCGCCGCCGCACCCGAACACCAGGAGCGCCGAGCCCCACTCGGCGAATTCCTTAGACGTGACGTTCATGGCGGAGCGCCCCCAACGACCTGGCGATTGATGCAGGCGTTCAGATAGCCGGGGGGGACGGTTCGCTCGCTATGCGTCACGGCGGCGCAGCGGACTGCGCCAGGCGCAAGGCTACTGCAGGGGCGCCGCCAAGGGTCGCGCGGGCCTCACGGCATGCCGCCTCGCAGCGCCGGCAGGCTTCTCCGCAGATCCGGCAGTGCTCCATCCGGTCCGCGTGCGATTCGCATTCCTCGGCGCAGAGGCGGCAGGCCTCCTCGCAGGTGGCGAGCAGGCTGGCGATGAGAAGCTCGTTGCTGCCGCTGCGGCGCGTGGCCACCTGGCCGGTGGCTGTGCAGACGTCGGCGCAGTCCAGGCATGTGCGGATGCACTGGACCATGTGCTGGACCATCTCCTCACCCAAACAAGCGTCGGCGCAGGACGTGCAGGTCTGGGCGCAGTCGTAGCATTCCTCGATGCAGCGGATCAGGGCCTCGTTCGTGTCGCCGCGGACGTGCGGATGCGTGGCGATCATCTCGTGCGCGTGCATGCCGGGACTCCTTGTTGCGATGGGGGATGTCGCATCAACAGCCGCCCGGCCCCAGCGTTCCGGGCCGACCCGTTCACGAAAGGCGGAGAGTCCGACGCCGCCGCGCCCGCAAGGCAAAGCGCCGCCATGGTTCATCATCGGGTCATCCGCGGCATGGCATCAAGCGTCCACGGACCTTTCTGGAGAGGGTCTTTCGAGGTCCATTCGGCGGACGCTGGTCGCGCTGCCGGACGGCTGTCCCCGCGCCCCTTGCGGCCGCGCCGGGGGCACGGGGCGGTCCCTGGACCCGGGGACCGCCCCACCCTTCCAGCGGGGATCAGAGACGCGCGGCGCGGAAGGTGTCGCAGGCCGCCGGATCGCCGGACTGCACGCCCGTGCGGAACCAGCGCATCCGCTGTTCGGAGCTGCCGTGGGTGAAGGCGTCGGGCATGACCCGGCCCTGGGACTTCCGCTGCAGGGTGTCGTCGCCGACCGCGGCGGCGGCGCGCAGCCCGTCCTCGATGTCCTTCGGATCCAGCGCCACCTGACCGCCGGAAACCGCCGAGGCGTGCGCCGCCCAGACGCCGGCGTAGCAGTCGGCCTGCAGCTCCAGCCGCACCGCGCCGCTCTCGGCGCCCTTGGAGCCCATCCGCCGCGACATCTCCGCGGCGCCGGTGATGTTCTGCACGTGATGGCCGATCTCGTGGGCGATGACATAGGCCCGCGCCGCCTCGCCGCGGGCGCCGAGCTGGGTCTCCAGGTCGTTCCAGAAGGCCAGGTCCAGATAGACCTTGCGGTCGGACGGGCAATAGAACGGCCCCATGGCCGACTGGCCCATGCCGCAGCCGGTGCCGGTGGCCTGGTCGTAGATCACGACGGCGGCGGCCGGCTCGTAGGTCTGGCCCTGCTGCCGGAACATCTGTGTCCAGACGTCGTCGACGTTGGTGGCGACCACGTCCACGAACCGGCCGGCCTCGTCGGCGGGAGGCCCGCGCACGCCCGCCTGCTGCTCGACCTGCTGGCCGCCGCCGACCGCGTTCATGGTGGTCGAGGGGTCGATGCCGAAGACGAAGTAGCCGATCAGCGCCAGCACCACGCCGCCGACGCCCAGGCCGCCCACGGCGCCGGCCGGGCCGAGCCCCCGACGGTCTTCGATATTGCCGCCGCCGCGACCGCCGGACCAGCGCATGGGAACCTCCGCTTCACCTCATGACCGGCGCCATAACGCAGGGCGGGCGCTCCGGCTCCGCGCGGACTACTGGCGTTCGCCGGTCACCGATTTCACCCTGGCGTTTGAGGCGGCCAGGCGGTCGTCGGGCATGCTGGCGAAGCCGCCGGTCCCGACCGTGGCCGCCGGACGGCCCGGCTCGTAGGGCCGGAGCGGGACCAGGGGCTGGCCGCGCTGGACCCGGAGGTCCTGTTCGGCCTGCTGGGTGCGCAGCCGGTTGTCGAGGGCATTGAGCTCCAGCTCCTGGGCGAGCATCCGCTGGCGCATCATGTCCTGTTGCATCTGCAGTTCCTGCATCCGCAGCGTCTCCGCCCCGGGGACCGCCACCTGGGCGGCGGCAGGCAGGGCGGCGGCGACGGCGAGCAGGGCGGCGGCGATCGGGACGCGCATGGGCGAACTCCTTCCGCCCCGTGAGATGGGGCGCGTCACCCGAACGCGCCAGCCTCAGCGGCGGGTGACGGTGAACCTCGCGAGCTGCTCGCGCGGCAGGCCCCACTCCGGATTGAGCTCGAGGGCCTTCTGGTAGTCGAAATAGGCCGCCTTCGCGTCCTCCATGCCTTCGTAGGCGAGCGCGCGATTGTAGTAGGCCTTGGCCGGCTCATCGATGCCGAGTTCGATGCCGCGGTTGATGTCCGGCAGGCTCTCCGAATAGCGCTTGTCGCCGATCGCGGCGGCGCCGCGGTTCACATAGGCTTCGCCCAGATCCGGCTTGATGCGCACCGCCTGATTGAAGTCCTGGGTGGCGGCGTCCCAGTTCAGCCGGCGCAGCTTGAGAACGCCGCGGTTCACATAGGTGCCCGCCCGGTCGCGGGGACTGAGGGCCTCGGTCTCGAGCGCCAGGGTGCAGGCGCGCTCGTACTGCAGGTCGCGCTCGCCAGCGCGGGCCGCCTTCGAACAGGCCTCGGCGAGGCCGCCGCCCAGCACGGTGATCGCGCCGTGCGCGTCGCTCGCGACGATCGCCAGGGCGAGCCCGCCCGTGAGCGCCAAGACGCCGACCAGACCCTTGCGCATGATCCGCTCCATCCGTTCGCCGCGCGACGAAGAGCGCCGCCGCGTATCGGCGTTCCTTGGGAGAATCCTCCCGGAGTGGGGCCGCTGTCAATCGCGCGCGCCGAAGCGGCGCAGTTCGCGGTGCAGGATATAGACCCCGCTGCCGGCCACCAGGATCGCCCCGACGATGGTCGTCGCCCGGGGAAGCTCCCCCAGACGAGGAGCCCGATTACCGCCGCCCAGAGGAGCTGGGTGTAGTCGAACGGCGCGACCACGCCCACCGGCGCCTGGCGGAGCGCCTCGGTGAGGAAGAGCTGGCCCACGCCGCCGATCAGGCCGGCGAGGATCAGGAAGGTCAGCGTCAGCGGGTCCGGGACGATCCAGCCGAAGGCGAGCGAGCCCAGCAGGCCCAGCACGGTGCCGGCGAGGGTGAAGTAGAAGACGATCGTCGGCCCCCGCTCGGTGTCGGCGATCTGGCGGATCGCGACCATGGCGCCGGCCGCGCCCAGCGCGCTCGCCAGGCCCAGCGACACGCCGATCAGGTTGAAGTGGCCCGGCTGGGGCCTGGCCATGATCAGCACGCCCACGAACCCGACGATCACCGCCCCCCAGCGGTGGCGGCCCACCGGCTCGGCGAGGATCAGGGCCGACAGCGCGGTCATGAACAGCGGCGAGGCGAACTGCAGGGCGGTGGCCTCGGTGAGCGGCAGGTGTTGCACGGCGGTGAAGCCGCAGACCATGCCGGTCAGCCCGATGGCCGAGCGGATCAGGTGGCCGACCGGCCGGTCGGTCTTCAGCACCTCGAACCCGGTCGTGCGCCAGATGTAGAGGCCGAGCGGCACGAAGGCGAAGGCGTTGCGGAACAGGATGATCTCGAACACCGGCACGCCGCGCGAGCCGGTCCACTTCACGATCGCCGCCAGGCAGGCCATGCAGGCCATGGCCAGCACCCGGTAGGCGATGCCGAGCGCCATGTTCTGGGTCGCGAGGGAGGACACGGAAGGCGGTGTGAGGCGGGTCGCCGCGACGGTCAAGGAAGGTCGCTCTCCTCCCCCGCCCCCGGACAGGGAAGGAGAGCGCGGGGCGCAAGACATGCGCCCCATTTCGCCCGCCGGCCCGAGGCCGCGGACGGAGTCGAGGGGCTACTGGTCCGCCTGGCTGGACGCCCGCTGCAGCTTGCCGCCGGTCGCGGAGACCATCAGCCGGACCAGTTCCTCCGTTACCTTCGGCTCGAGACCTTCGGTGTGACCCTTGTCCATGCGGACGACGTCGGCGACCACGCGGCCTTCGCGGCAGTTCGGATAGACGAACGCCTCGGCGGTCCCCGGGCGGGCCTTCAGGCCCCAGACGCGGTAGCCGGCCCGGGCGTAGTCCCAGACGTAGCCGGCCTTGTCGTCGACGATGTCCTGGCGCCGGACGCGCGCGGCGCAGCCGAACCGTTCGGCGAGCGGCGAGGTCTCTGGCAGGCTTTCGATCTCCCACTGGCCCACCGTGAAGATGTGCGAGTAGTCGCAGGCCGGCAGGGTGTTGGGCAGGGGCGGCCGGGCGCGCGGGGCCGGCGGCGAGCCGTCCGCCTGCGGCGGGCCGAACTGGGCGACGAACGGCGCCTGGCCCACCCGGCCGCCGGAGAGCGAGAGCCAGCCGTCGACCTTGTCCTTGAAATAGCCGGTGCAGACGATCCGGCTGGACGTGAAGCCGCCCTGGCTGTGGCCGGCCAGCCAGAAGCTGCGGATGTTCGACCGGCCGAAGGTGTCCAGCACGAAGTCGGTGATGTTCTGCAGGTGGGCGTCGTCGGCCGCGGCGTCCCACCGGCGGACGCCGGGACCCGAGCCGCCCATGCTGCCCAGGGTCGCCGCGGTCGGGGTCGCGACGACGAGCCGGTACTTGTCCTTGAAGTCGGCGGCCGGGAAGTAGTGCCGCTGCCAGTTGCCGACCGAGCCCGCCCCGTGGAGGTTCAGGATGAACACCACCTTCTCGTTCGGCTTCAGGTCGCACGGGTAGTCGAGAAAGAACTTCCGCCCGGTCCTGGCGTCGGTGGCGTTGCCGAGGTTGGCGAGGTCGCCGCTGGTCGCGCAGGCCTCGCCGACGCAGCGGGCCGGCGGCGGCGTGGTGCAGGCGACGCCGCCCATGTCCTTCGCCACGGCGGGGGGCCGCAAAGGCGCCGGCGGCCAGCGCCGCCAGCGCGGCCAGGGTGTTGGTCAGCTTCATCTGGTCCTCCCCATCCGGTCTTGCGCCGGTCGGCCCTAGCAGTGCTAGGGTGGCGCGAGATGTCAAGCGATTCACCCGTTCGCGCCAGCAGCCTCGACCGCCCGGCCATCGTCCGCGCGGCCCTCGACCTCCTGGACGACGTGGGCTTCGACGGCCTCTCGACGCGCCGGCTCGCCGACGCGCTGGGCATCAAGGGGCCGTCGCTCTACTGGCACTTCCGGAACATGCGCGAGCTTTACGACCACATGGCCGAGGCCATGCTGGAGCAGGCGCTGCCCGCGCCCGAGGCCTATCCGGGCGACTGGGAGGCCTGGCTGGGCGCCGGGGCCCGCAACATCCGCCGGGTGGCGCTGTCGCGCCGCGACGGCGCGCGCATCCTGGCCGGCGCCCGCCCCACCGGCACGAGCACGGTGCTTTCCTTCCCGCACATGGTCGCCCGCCTGGAGCGCGAGGGCTTCAGCCGCGCCGACGCCACCGCCAGCCTGCGCGCGCTCGGCCGCTATGCGGTGGGCTGGGTCCTCGACGAGCAGATGGCCATGCGCGCGCCGGAGGAGTCCGAGCCGTTCTTCGAGTTCGGGCTGAAGGCCATGCTCGCCGGCATCGCCCAGAAGCGGCAAACCTAGCCGGCTTCCCTTTTTCCGCCGGCCGGTGTCGGATCGGCCTCCCCGCCGCCGTCCTTGGGCGGAACAAGGACGAATGAGGAGGTCACCCCATGCCCTACGTCGACGGTTTCGTGCTCGCCATGCCGAAGGACAAGCTCGAGGAATACCGCAAGATCGCCACCAAGGCCGGCGAGATCTGGATGGAGTACGGCGCGCTGTCCTACGTCGAGTGCGTCGGCGACGACACGCCCTACGGCGAACTGACGTCCTTCCCCCGCGCGGTGATGGCCAAGGACGACGAGGTCGTCTTCTTCTCCTGGATTACCTACGAAAGCCGCGAGCAGCGCGACGAGATCAACGCCAAGGTGATGGCCGATCCGCGCCTGAGCAGCGACGCGGAATGCATGCCGTTCGACGGCAAGCGCATGATCTACGGCGGCTTCAAGAGCTTCGTGCAGTTCTGATCGGCCTGCCGCGTTGACCCTGGGCGGGCCGCCGCTAGATTGCGCGCCCGCCCCTGTGCCCCAGTGGCGAAATGGTAGACGCGGCAGACTCAAAAGCGCATTTCGGGCCATCAGGTCGTAAACTTACGTAGTCATTTCAGTGACTTAACGTAGTGCGCCGAGTTTACACATGCCTTACACATAATCCCCGTGATCCGGGAAGTGAGGCAGGCCTATGGAAAGCCACACCCTCATGGACGGGAAAGTCCATGTGTACCGCCGCGCAAACAGCAGCTTCTGGCAGTGCGCGGTTTTCCTGGGCGGACGGAACCACCGCCAGACGACACGACAGAAGAGTCTCGCCCTCGCGATGGATTTCGCCCGCGAATGGTACATGGAGCGGTATGCGGACGAGCGGCTACGCCGGCGCGGCCTTCCGATACCCACCGACGACGAGCGCGCCGCGGCCGGCGAGCCGCTGTTCCTGCGGCCGAGGCCCAAGGCAAAGCCCGCGGGTCCGACGTTCCGGGAGGCGGCCGACGTGTTCGTGGCCGAGTACGGGGTCATCACGCACGGCGAGCGGAACGCCACCTACGTCGAGGGGAAGTCGCGGCACCTGCGACTGTACTTGCTCCCGTATTTTGGTGATCGACCCCTTAGCGAGATCACGGCCGGCTTGATCCAGGAGTACCGCGTCCATCGGCTCAACCCGCCGGAGGCGCCTGCCGAGAAGCGCAGCCGTGGTCGCGCGAAGGCGCTGCCGAAGCGCCCAGCGCGCAGTACGATGCACCAGGAGTTGGTGACGCTCCGCCAAGTTCTGAAGACCGCGGATCGCAAGGGGTGGATCGCCGCGCTTCCGGACATGACCGCCCCGTACAAGGCGTCGGGCAAAATCTCGCACCGCGCCTGGTTCTCGCCGGACGAGTACAAGAGGCTCTACGAAGCGACGCGTGAACGCGCACGCAATCCGAAGAAGGAGCGCTGGCGCGGCGAGTGCGAGCAACTGCACGACTACGTGCTCTTCATGGTCAACACCGGGCTGCGACCGGACGAGGCCTCGCGGCTCGAATACCGGGACGTGAGCGTCGTCCTTGACGACGAAACGAACCAGCGGATCCTGGAGATCGAGGTGCGAGGCAAGCGCGGCGTTGGCTACTGCAAGAGCATGCCTGGTGCGGTGCAACCGTTCCTAAGGCTTCGAAAGCGGCATGACCCAAAGCAGACCGATCTCGTGTTCGGCAAGGTGCAGCGGGAGCTGCTCAACACCATTCTGGACGAGCTCGGTCTGAAGACGGACCGGGAGGGCAACGCCCGCACCGCATACAGCCTGCGGCACACCTACATTTGCCTGCGGCTCATGGAAGGCGCCGACATCTACCAGATCGCGAAGAATTGCCGCACCAGTGTGGAGATGATCGAGAAGTTCTACGCCTCGCACATCAAGAACACTCTCGACGCCAGCGCTATCAACGTCCGCAAACCCCCCAAACCGCGGAAGGCACCTTCCGCGCCGAGGCGCGGGCGAACGCCCGAGCGCCTCCATGGCGAACGCCACGTGCCCTTAGACCGGACGTGACTCACCGCGGACGTTCGGAGAGTCTGTTTCAGGTCCCGCGGATTTCGAGCCGGATGTAAGTCCCCACCTCGGGGACCTAGGGGCTTAGTGTTTAAAGAGGTCCTGGACGATGGCGACGGCCTCCGTCTTGTCGGCCGTTGTCCGGCAGCCGTTCAGTTCGGTCAGCCGGACATGCCCGTCGTTGATGAGCTTCGATAGGAAGCCTTCGGTCAGGAAGGCGTCGCAGTAGGCAACCGCGGCCGAGGCGTGCTCGAAGTCGTAGATGTGATTCTCGGTGAAGTTTGTCCCGCGATCCCAACGCAGACCCGCATGACAGGACGCCTGCGCATGGATGGTCCTCAGGGCGTAGCGGGTCTCCGGCTTCTCGAACGCCAGGGTCAGGAGGTTCCGGCACAGCCGCCCGGCCTCATTCCACTGCGCCGAGCCCCGCGCCGGCGGCGTCACCCCCTGGCGCGTTGCCATAGCGGCCATCACCTCGGCGGCCATGTCCTGGCAGACGTCGAGACAGCCGACGATCTCGTCGCGGTACGTGGCCGGATAGCTGACGAGCTTCGGCGCGTGCGTCTTGATGTCGGCGTTGATCTGCTGGGCTGCCTTGACCAGGTCGTCCGAGCGTTCCCAGCGGTCGCCGATCTGGGTGACGATGGTTGTCAGCGACGCATTCCAGATCTCGTCGAACGCTTCCTTCTGGAGGTAGCCGCCCGTCTCGGGATCGAAGCCCTCGGGGTTCAGGTAGACGTAGCCCAGGGCGTAGCTGAGCTTCGTCCAGATCAGGTCCGCCATCGCGTGAAGGTCGTGGCCGCCCGCGCTCTTGTAGAAGAAGTGGGCGATCTCCGTGCCGATCCGGCCGCGGCTCTCGGTGATGCTCAAGCCCAGGCTCAGCTCGTCCACCAGCCGGGCCGTGGCCAGGCGCCGTGTCTGGGTGTTGGCCTGCTTCATCACCTCGATGAAGGTGCTGGCGCCCACCGGACAGACCAGCTTGCCCGCGACCACGCCCTCGCGAAGCAGCCGCAGCAGCTCGATCACATCGGGGTCGATCTCCGTCCCGGCCTCCGCCTCCCGGGCCATGATCCAGAAGCGCAGGTCGAGGTAGACCTTGGCGCGGCCGGCCATGGATTGCGCCAAGGCGATCTGCCTGGCGCGTGCGTAGCGCTCTATGTCCATGCCGGCACTATGCGGCGAGTCCCCGTCATGGTGCCGGGGGCGTCACGCGCGGCAGAGAGGCCTCGCCTGCTGACTAGGGACGAGACATACCTTGGCCATGGACCGACTGATGAGCCTCCGCAGCGAGGTCTACGACCACTTCCACGCCTCCGAGATCCGGGACGGCCTGTTCCTCGCGCCCGGAAACCGTGACCGCTTCGCCCAATACGAGACGGCCATGCTGCTGATGCAGGACACGGTCGAGGCCCTGTGGACCCACCGAAGGCGCGACTTCTCGCTGGACGCGATGGAGGCCTACATCGAAGTGTGGGGCGTCCTGCAGGCCGTAATCATCCAGCAGGACGCGCTGCTGGAGCTGGCTGCCGCCATCGGCGCGCCGAAGCCCGCGACCGGGGCCGAGTGGCGCGCGATCCGCGATCTTCGCAACCAGTTGGTCGGCCATCCGGTCAACAGGGGCGCGCCGTCCAAGCCCGCGCGCCGCGCCTTCATGGGCCGTCAGCCGAAGTCCTACCGCTATCTGACCTATGAGCTGTGGGACGCCGACGCGGACCGCACGACCTTCCCGCGCATTGACCTCGGCCAGATGCTCGACGCCTATGAGAACGAGGCCGCCGGCCATCTTGCGGCGATCCTGGCCTATATGCGGCGGGCTTGGCCCGTAAGGACGCCGTGAAGCCTGCTTGCACGCCGAAGCCCGGTAGCGGGTGTCCAGCCGCCGGGGGCGCGCGTGTCCAGGCGTTCCAGCGCAGATTCGCCAGCTTTTGGCGTCTTCAATGGCCGTTTTCGGCCCCTTGAAGGCTGCCCGTCGCAACCTTATGTCTCTGTTTCCGTTAAGGTAACATCGTGAGTGCGCCGGGTAGCCGATGCCCCCCTGGTCCTAAATGTCCAGGAGGGCTTGCCAAAACGGTCTTCCTAGGCGCATAAGCACGATAGGAGCGACAGATCGGTTGAGGTGCTTGCACCAACAGCGTTCCCCCGCCCCGCGAGGGGTCCACGCGTGAGCGAGATAAGATCGGCGACGATCTAAGTGGGTACCGAGATATTCCAAACGGGGCGCTCGCACGAGCGCCCCGTTTTCTTTTACCGCCTGTGGAACTTGAGCTTCTGGTTGGTAAGGACCTTGTCCACCAGCACCTTGAAGCGAACCTTCTGCATCTTCTCCGGCGGGAGGCCGGGCGTGTCGGGCCGGTAGGCGCTCTCGACGAAGATCTGCAGATCGTAGCCGCTTTCCGCGAACCGGCGGACGTTGAAGTACATGCGGTACTCAACGTCCTCGTTCAGGGCGAGCCGCACGAAGTTCGCCTCCGGCGTCATGTAGACATGCGCGTCCGGCAGGCTGCGGATCAGGTCCGGCAACTGCTGGGACAGCTCGAACCGCGCCGGACAGAAAGCGCGCTGCTTGCCGCGATCCATCATCATCGGGCGGCCGTCATGCTTGGCGGCGTCGTAGGCCTCGGTGAAGCAGTGGCACGAGAAGCGGACGTTGATGCGCACGCCGTTCGGGCGAGCCTGGGTGGGGCACGCCAGGTCCATCGGCTCCAGGTGGCTGAAGTCCAGGGCCTTGCCTTCGTAATCCAAGGCGAAGGTCGCCTTCTTGACTTCGGCGGTCACGACTCGACCTCCGCCGCCTTCTTGCGGTTCCGCAGACCCGGACGCTCGGCCTTGCGCTTAGCCTTCCGCGCTTCCTCGCGCGCCTCGATGAAATCGCCCGCGATGTCCTTCAGCCGGTCCACCAGCGGCGACAGGTCGTAATAGTTGCTGGCCTGGCCGCCGGCGGAATAGTGGCGGGCGACGCGGCGCACCAGCTTCTCGGCCTCCAGCTTGGCGATCGCGCGCTGGACGGTCTTGTCCGAGACGTCCAGGCGCTCGGCAAGCCGGCGCTTGAGGGATAGGGCATCTCCGACGACGACCACCAGTGGTCGATCAGGTGGATCAGCACCGCCAGCTCGATCGCATTGATCTTCAGCCGCGCCTGGCCGCGCAGGAGGACGGAGGGCAGATAGACGAAGCCTGGGTCCTTCGCGACGCCCCAGCGCTTCTCGAAATGCTTCGCCGCTTTCGCCGGCGCCTGCGGGGTCTCGACCTCGGGCTCGGCGTCTGGCGTTTCGGCAGCCTCCGTGGTATGTGTTTCGTCAGTCATCGGGCAGTCCTTTCACCGCCCATCATGACGCCATGCAGGCCACGCGAGAAGCGTTGGGGGGGTGGACATATACGTCCAGGCCCCAGGACGCAAGTGGCTTGGGCTCCTGGGCGCCGGCGGCCACCGATTAAGGACGACCGGCTGACCAGGATGACGGTCAGTAGGACAGAACGGTATAACGGAGGGACCCCTGGTCTTCGATGTCCTGGGGGTTCGCCAATTTTTCCGCCGTTCAGCCGTGCGGCCCGCCGGAAGCCCCTGTCAGGCGGCGTTGAACAGCGGGCTGGGATTGTTCTTAGACACGACGATGGTCAGCGAGCGCTTGGCCCGGCTGAGCGCGACGTAGAGCTTGCAGCGTGCGTACCGGGTTCCGCTGAACTGGTCCCGGTCGCCGGCGATCAGCACGGCGTTGTCGCACTCCAGACCCTTGGCCTTGTGGATCGTGCTGATCGTCCTGGCGGGCGGCGCCGGCATCGCGTGCGACCGGCGCCGGGCGATCTCCGCGTAGCCTTCATCCGGACAGGCGAAGGCCTTCAGGCGGATCGCATCACGAAGCTCGCTGCGGTGGACCACCTTGATGTCGCCGAAGCCATCGGCCTTGGCTTCCACGAGATCGCTCAACTCGTTCAGGGCGAGCGCGACGCCCTGATGGTCGGGTGCCGCCAGAAGGTGGCGCGCGAGCCGCTGGATATTGCCCGGCTTGCCGCGCGCCGGCTTGGCGCACCCGTCGCGCACCTCCTTCAGCAAGCGCTCGCCGTGACTGCCGGCCGAGAAGCCGCTGCCCGCGATGGACGAGGCGAACCGCACGACGCCCTGCGCGAGTTGGTCGGCGTCGCCCTTGTGGGCCTTGGCGGTCTGCACCAGCTCCGCCAGGGCCGATCGCGTGTGACCTTCCCAAATCGGAATGCGGCGCCCCCCAGAACGCGCTCAAGGCGCCGACACGCTCGTTGCTGGCGGCCAGGACCATCACCGGACCCTGCACCGCCGCGTCGATCGGCGTGCGGTGCGCGGGGCTGAGCTGGTAGGCCGTGCGCGCGGGCGAAAGGTTATCGGCGCGCACGATCCGCAGCCCCTGCACGGCCGGGCCGTTCAGCGGTATGGACCGACCCGCCCTCAGCTCGGTTCGGGCGGCGAGAATCCACTGACCGAGCGCGGGGGTTCCCGCCTGCCATCGGTGGGGGTGAGCGAGTTCGTCGAACGCCGCGTTCGCCTTCAGCGCCTCCCACTGCGCAAGCGCCGCGGCCATGGCGTTGTCGGACTTGGCGTTCGCGAAGATGGCCTGGAGCGGATCGCCGAAAATCCGCAAGCGCGCCCCTCCCAGTCGCAGCGCCATGATGGTGCGATGCTGCGCTTCGCTGGCGTCCTGGTGCTCGTCGCAGACGATGATCGGATACCGGCGGGCGAGCGCCTGTCGGATGATCGGATGGCGCTCCAGATAGCCGGCGACCTTCTCCGCCATGATCTCGAAGCCCGCGCCGTCGTCTTGATAGGCCCAGGTCGAGAGGTTGTCCGGCAGGCCAAGCGCTCGGCGATAGAGGGTCGCGACCTGGCCGATGAGCGAGTCGAGCGTCCGGATGTCCACGCGCCCGGACATGCCGCGGGTGCGCTCGGCGAAGACGCCACAGGCACCATGAGTGTGCGTGAGGATAAGCAGCCGGCCTTGGCCCAAGGCCTGCGACACCTCCCGCGCATAGGCCGCGCCCTGGAAGGTTTTCCCGCACCCAGCCGGCGCCTCGATGACGACCAGCGGCTCGTCCGATCTCAACAGCGCCGCGACGGAAGCGTCAGACACGGTCGAGGCTTTCGATCGCCGGCATTGCCACCGCGGTCAGGATGGCGTTGAGGAGCGGCAGGACCGTCGGCTCCAGCTTCGGCCAAACATCATCGGCCAGCGCGTGGCCAGCCAGGTCGTAGCCGCCCGGCCTCGACTTGAACCACCGCCCGGCGTGAGCCTTCCACTCCTTCTCCGCGCCCTCGGGCGCTCCGCTCGATCGCCGATGGCGGCGGCGACCATCACCTGCCGCAGCGATCCGCCGTTGGCTTCCAAGGCCGCGCGGATGGCCGGGAGCGACTTGTCTTCAATGCCGAGCCGCGTCGCCAGGGTACGAAGGCGTTCGCCGTCCCAGACGCCGTCGGGCGTCTTCAGAAGGTCCGGCAGCCGGGCTTCCGGCAGGAGGTCGATCACCACCTTTTCGGTGCAAGCCCCATCCCACCGCAGAAGGCGGTCGCCCATGGCCTGTTTAATCGTGGTCCACCGACCGGCCTGCTTGCCTTCGTCGTCGGCGATAGCGGCGAAACTCAGACGCGCCTCACCCAGGGCTTCGAGCAGGCCAAGGGTCTGCTGATTTCCCTGGCCGTCGCAGAGCCGGACGCCGAGGTTCTGGTGGTCGTCCTTGAAGGCCAGCTCAAGCAGACGCCAGAGAAAGCCGATCTCGGTCGGCCCTTCGGCGATCACCGCCAGCTTGGCCAGGAAGGTCTCGGGGTCGCGTTGCTGCTGGGCGGCGATCTTGTCCTGCGCCAGCTCGCCAATCCGCCCCGCCGAACCGAGATACCAAATCCTCCCCCATCGAGCGCAACGGATCGCGACTGGACTATGGGTCGTGACGAAGCATTGGCCGAACGTGCTTTGCAGTACGCCGACGAGCTGGCGAAGGCGGTACGGCTCAAGGCCACGCTCGATCTCATCGATAACGGTGACCGAGTTGTCGGCCTGGGTTGCTGAGGCGATCTCCAACGCTGCCATCCGACGCGTCCCCGCGCCCCAGCTGGCCAGCGGCAAGGCGACGCCGTCACGATCCGCGAGCAGGCCGATCAAGGCGCCGATGGAGAGCCCCTGGCTCGATGTCAGGCCCAGCTGGACGCCGTGCGGCAGCGAGGCGGCGACCAGCCGCTTGTCCAGCCGCTCCAGGGCCTTCCGCCCATCGCCCCCGATGGGGGCGGCGAAGTCCTGCTCGGAGACCTCCTTGGCAATGCGCGCCTTGATCGCCGGGTCCGCCAGAAGCCGGTCCAGCGCCGAGCCGAACACCAGGCGCAGATCACGGTCGTTGCGGTCGTCAGCGCTGAGCCGGATGAGGCCGATCTTCTTTCGGAACGCCGCCGACAACGGAATGGTGCTGTCGTCGGGCTGGACGACTTCCCACACCAGCTCCAGGTCGGCGGTTCCTCGGACACGAAGCCGGTAGACAGGGTTTGTGGCTTCCGCGACGTCGCCGTCCTGCGGATTGCCGGGAAGGACCGCGTCCTTGCCGTTCCATTCCCAGGGCATGAGAAGCACCGAGAGGCTGTTGGGGTCGACGCCCTCCGGCAAGGAGACGACGCCCTCGATCGAGAACTCCGTGGTGTTGTCGCGCCGCCAGTAGTCGGTCTCCGATACCGTCGTCGCATTGGACGCGCTGAGGAGCAGGCCTACGGCGTCGAGGATTGTGGTCTTGCCGACGTCACCGCCACCGAGGATCAGGTTCAGGGTTGGATCGGGTAACCAGTCCAACGACTCCAGACCGCGATATCTGCGGATCGATAGCTTCCGGACGATGGCGTGCTTATGCGCGTCTGGCTGATTCATGTCGCCCCTTGCGCGCGAACGCTAGCACAACCCCCGCGCGCCTTGCAGCTCGGATGTTCTGTGGGTGTTCTCGGTTGTCCCCGCCCGCCGCGCGCGACACCGTTTGCAGACCGGCGGCCGGCCTTGGACGCTTTTAGCGGCTTGGGGATCGAGGGGTCGCATGAGCCTCGGCGACGGAGGCGATCATGGTGCCGTCGTGCTGACTCAGTGCCGATGTGGCGCGGCCACAACGTAGCGTAGCGTTGAACCGGCGTGGTTGAAGCTCCACTTCAAATCTCATGCCCGCCAACAAGAGCCAACATTTTGTGCCGCGCTGTCAGCTACGGCCGTTCACGGTGGGCTGCGACAACAAGGCCATCAACCTGTTCAACCTGAAGCTCGGCAAGCCTATCCGTGGCGCGCCTGTGAAGAACCAATGCGCTGGAGACTATTTCTATGGCGACGATCTTGTGCTGGAGCGTCGGCTACAGACTTTCGAGGGGCACTACGCATCGCGGCTGAAGGTCATCCTGGCGCCCGGCTACAAGCTGACCACTGATGATGCAGGACTGCTGAAGGCGTTCTGGCTTCTGCAGTACTTGCGGACTGAGGCCGCGGCGCGAGCCGAGGTCGAGCTAGTCGCGCAGATCGACAAAGACACCGGAGGGCTGCCTCCAGGTTACTTGATCTCGGTCAAGGATGCCGTGCAGACCGCGATGAGCATCTTCTTCGACCATCCGGACGCGGTGTCGGACCTCAGTGTGCGACTCGTCCGCAACCGGACCGACCGTAGCTTCATCAGTTCCGACAATCCCGCGGTGATGACCAATCGATGGCATTTGACCGACCGACGTACCGAACTGATCGGACCCGGCGTCCATAGCGCCGGCATGACCGGGCTCATGCCGCTATCGCCTGACGTGATTTGCATCCTCTACGACGCCGACCTCTATCGAATTGATCACAGTTCTGGCTGGGCTGAGATCCAGTCCACCCACGAGGTGGATGCGTTCAATGAGCAGCAGGTCCTGCACTGCCAGGCCAACCTCTACTTCCGGCGATGGGAGGAGCGCGAGAATGTGCGAAGCCTCGCCGAGACGGCGGCACGAGGTCGCCTCTCGAGGCGGTTCGACGTCACTTATGCTGTGTTCGAGCATGAAAAGGCAGGTGTCGTCACATTTCGGGCCGTGAGCGCCGAGGAGGCGCGAGGTCATCAGCGCTCCATGGTGCACACTCAGATGCGATTGCCGACGCCGACGCGATGGCCCTCCCTGATCAAGTGGCGGCCCGGCGGTGTCGTCTACGACAGCCGCAGTGGGAGCGGCTACATGCGCAAGCACACCCGCGATCCTCAGGGTGCATACGAAAAGGTGAGGGTTCGAAACTAGTCGCCCGGTCGGTTCACCGCCCAGCCGCCGCAATGTCTGTTTCTCGACCCGATCCCAAGGTCGGCTTACGGCGCAACTCGGTCTCATCTCACTAGTAAGCGTGACCGCGCAGGTCGGACGGCTGTCGCGAGGGCCGCGGGCAAGCCCCAATTCGTCAAGACGCGGCGCGTTGAT
The DNA here is from genome assembly GCF_024699985.1 of Phenylobacterium sp. J367. Lineage (GTDB taxonomy): Bacteria > Pseudomonadota > Alphaproteobacteria > Caulobacterales > Caulobacteraceae > Phenylobacterium. Next base: position 345,760 of record NZ_JAJONA010000001.1, read on the forward strand.
CCGATAGACTGTCACCCAGATCGCCACGCGGGGAGGGAATGCCAGATCTGGATCTTGAAACCCGCCTGCGCGCCGCGGCTTTCGAGCGGGTTCAATCGCTGTGCGAAGTCCACGATCATCTGACGGCGCAGCAGCTCGGAGAGGGCTTCTACGTAGACGGCCAGCGCTATCCGCTCGTCAATCCGCGGCGGGGCATCTTCAAGCCGGCTCAGATGCGCTTCCTGTTGTCCGTCAACACCGTGTTCCCGAAATCGGGCAACCGCGTCTGGTACGACGACCAGCGCGAGGTCCACCGTCAGATCTTCGACGGCGACGAGATGGTCGACTACGCCTTCATGGGTGAGAATCCGGACTCCGCTGACAATCGTTGGCTACGGGAAGCGTTCGAAAACAACATTCCCGTCATCTATTTCCTCGGGATCGCTCCCGGCCGCTATCAGGCGATCTTGCCGGCCTTCATCGGGGGTGGGACGCGGCGGGACGGCGGGCGCGGATCGCCTTCGGGCTTCCTGGGCAGAGCGCTCTGTCGCCTCCTCAGACTGAGGTGGAACGGCGCTACGCTTTGCGGGCGGTAAAGCAGCGTTTGCATCAGGCCTCCTTTAGGGAGGCCGTGATCGGCGCCTATCGAGGCCGGTGCGCCTTGTCCGGATTGCCCGAACCCATGTTGCTGGATGCTGCTCACATTATCGAGGATCGCGATGAACGACTCGGTCAGCCGATCGTGCGCAATGGCATTCCGCTGTCGAAGATACATCACGCCGCTTTCGATGCGCATCTCATCGGGATCGACCCGGATTACCGGCTGCATGTGTCTGAGCGGCTGCTGACTCAAAACGACGGACCGATGCTGGAGGCTATCAAGGGGCTCGACGGCGGCTTGTTGCGGCTGCCAAAGCGCCCGCAAGACTGCCCGGATCGAGACCGGCTGGCCCTGAGGTTCGAGCGATTTAAGGCTGCGGCTTAACGAACGCGCGGGTGCGTTCCCCGCCTAAAGGCGCTGGGTGTGATGGATGGCCCTCAATGTCCGCACCGCCGTGAAGCCGAAGGCGCGGGCGGGCTTCGGGCCTTGTATCGGTCCAGTGGCGGCGGCGCCCTCAGCCTTAGACCTCGTCCTCGGTTTCGACAGCGACCGACGCCGCCCCGCCAAGCGCCAGGTACCGCCGCTCGGCCAACCACTCGATCCGCTTGGCTTGGGTGAGCAGCACCCGGCGCAGACCGCCCTGCACCTTGCGCTCGGAGATCACCTGCGCGAGGCGTGAAATGATCAGCGCGCGGCGGGCAATCCGGAAGTCCGGGTGCGAGCGGAGCTCGAACACGCGGTCGGAAACGATCCGGGCGCGGTAGGAAGGTGGGGCGCCGACCATGAGGTCTCCCGGCGGTGGGTCCTTCTCGTTCAGGATCGCCTTGAACCGGGACTCCTCCACGGCCTTCTGAGTGATCAGCCGCTCGAGCGCGTCGAGGTGCGCCCGCGCCTCCTTGCTCGACTTGTCGGTCTGCTCGAACTGCGGCAGCGGCCACACCTCGATCTCGAAGACCTCGAACGGGTCGAGCACCGACATTGCCACGGCGTCGGTGCGCTGGTTCGTGAGGTGCCGACGGATACGGGTCCGCAAACGCTCGTTGGTCTGCCCGACGTAGATCGGTTCGCCGTCGTAGTCGAAGAAGGCGTAGACGCCCCAGCGGTAGTGTCCCACCCGAACCGCTTGGCCGCTCGGATCCTGGAACGGCGCATCGAGGAACGCCGCGAGGTTGGCGCGCAGGTCCTCGGTCTCGAACGGCGGCGTATTGGTCGCGTCGGGAGCTTTCGCGGCGCCTGCCATGCGTAGGGTTAGGCGGCCTTGGCGGCGCGAGCCGAGGCGGCGAGCACCGGCTCGAAGACGTGGTGGGCCAGATGCCTGACCACTGGCACGGCGACCCCGTCCCCCGTGAGGTGGTACGCTTCGTTGTAGTTCCGCGGCAGGACGTAGCTGTCCTCAAGGCCCATCAGCCTCGCGGTCTCCCCGTGCCGAAATGAGCCGCGAGCGGACGCGATAGCCCTCCACCACGAGGATGATCTGGCGGCTCGAGCCGCCGGCGGGGGTGCGCAGGCATCCCGCGACCTCGTCAAAGCGCACCTCGGCTCGCTGCACCTTGTGGCCTTGCTCGTCCAAGCGCGTGCGCCGGTAGACGCCGCCAACCATGCGACGGCCCGCGCGCTTCGCAGCCTCGACCTTCGCAAGGTTCACGGCCGACATCATGTCGAGCAGTCGCTTGGTCTCCGCCTGGTTGTGCCACGACACGCTGTCGGGGCTTTCCTCGATCACGTCGGCGAAGGTCTCGCTTCGACGACTGGGTGTCGGCACGTTCCACCAGACCAGAAGCTCACGGGTTTCCGCCGGCAGGGCCTCGACCGCCCGGCAAAGCGCACGCGTGTGGAACGGGTCTAGCGGTTCAGGCGACAGCAACTCGGGCGGGATCTCCACGTCCTTCGCCACGCCAACGACAAACAGGCGAGGCCGCGACTGAGGCACGAAGAGGTCGGCGTTGATGACCAGGGCGCCGTACCGATATCCGGCCTTCGCAAAGGTCTGGCAGATCGCCTCGAAGTCCTTGCCGCCGTGGGAGGTCAGCGCGCCACAGACGTTTTCTACGGCCACGATGCTCGGCGCGCGCCCGTCTTCGACCAAGCCGTTGATGGCCTTCCAGAAGGGATAAAACGTGCCGGAGCGCTCACCGTCGAGCCCCGCGCCGACGCCCGCCAGCGAGAGGTCTTGGCAGGGGAACGAGCCCCAGACGAGATCGGGCCGGCCCGGCAGATCCTTCGTTGTGATCGCCCGGACATCGCCGATCTTCAGTTCGCCGCCTGTGCCCCAATTGGCCTGATAGGCGAAGCCCTTCTTGGCGTCGAAGTCGTTGGCGAAGAGACAGGTCCACTCAGGTCCCAAGCCGGCTCGGGCCATGCCGCCGCCGGCAAAGAACTCATAGAAACTAGCCATGCCGCCGATCCTCCGCCGAGGTGTCATTTGCAGCGTCGCGCGCGAGCTTTTCTGCGACCGCTTCGGTTAACCAGGTGTTCCGGGAGACATGCCCGGCCCTGGCGGCGATCGCGCGGTCGATCGCCGCAAAGGTCGCCGCCGGCAGACGCAGGTTCAGACGGTCGAAGTCGCGGACGTTGCCGCTCGCAGAATCACTCATGGCGCCACGCTGGCGCCGCCGTGGCGCCATGTCTAGTGTTCCATTTTTGTTCCGATCATCGTTCCTGTCAAATCCTCCTAGAGTCGGACGGTCACAACCGAGTCGGAGGTCGCCGCGAGTGCCGGCCAGCGTCCGCACGTTCGATGTTGAAATCCGCCGCCACCTGGAGGTGGACGCCTTGGACGTGCTCACTGATGCCGAGGCGGAGGCGGCGGATGAGGAAGGGTACCTTGCGGGCAATCACTACTACCGCGACCTGCGCGGCTGGTCGTGGAGCGACGTGCGCGCCATGCTCGACTACGAAGCGGGCGTGATTGGGCAGATCCTGTCGGCGCCCGATCCCGCCGCCGCGGAGCAGACGTTCGAGGAAGAGCGGGAGATCGACGAGGACTCCGTCGAAGGGTTGCGCGGCCTGGACGTGGGCGTTGGCGCGGCGGTCACCGCCCTTTCGGCCTTGGGCGCCACGCCCACCATCAGCTGCAACGGGGGCCTTCGGCGCGCCGCACGCCGCAAGCTATCCTTATGTCGGCTTCTACCTGTCAGAGGCGTCATCCGACCTGCTTCTCCAGCTCGCTGAAGGCGCCGGTTTGGGCCTCGAAGCCCGAGACGGGCTTGGCCATCTCTACGCCCGGTCTTTGAGCGATCTGCAACGGTTTGCCGAGCTTGCCTTGGAGCGGTTTGGATGAGCGCGCGCAGATTGCGCGGGCACCATGACCCGGTGTAACCAACGGCCGCGGCCCCTGTGGTGGAATTGGTAGACGCGCCGGATTCAAAATCCGGTTCCGAGAGGAGTGTCGGTTCGAGCCCGACCGGGGGCACCACCCTATCGATGAACCCCTCGCCGGATAGCCGCACAGCCCGCGAGTTGGCCCACGACCCCTACGCCGACCGAGAAATGCCCAGTCCTTTTGCGGGGAGTATAGCTCGCTCTCTGGGTTGCTTGGTCAGAGTTCGCACACGATGCGCGCCAGGGCGGGGTCCCCGCGCTTGTACCCCTTGCGGGGCGCCTGGGACGCTTCGTCGGAGAGGACGGCGCCGAGCGCCTCGCTGAGCCGCATGAGCTTCCAGCCCACCTTCTCACCGCTCGCGCTGCCGCCGCGCACCTGCCAGGCGCGCATCATCGCCTCGCCGACCTGGGTGTAGCCCACGGCATGGACCTCCACGCAGCGGCTGTAGCCGTCGTACCGGAGCTCCAGCACCCGGCGCTCGCGCAGGGCGCGGCAAGCGGTGTCCATCCACATGGCGGCGAGCCTAGTCTGACTCGGCAGGAAGGGTTGAAGGGGAAGGCCTTCCCCTGCGCCCGAGCCTGGTGTCTCGGTCGACCCCTTCGAGCGGGGAGGTCCCCGCAACGCCCCCGGAAACGGAGAGCGGCCGCCGGGGCGGGCTCGGTCCCGCCGCTGACGCGGCTCCTACGGGTCCGCCCCTGCGGGCGCTTCGCGCCGGCGGCCGCTCGACGGCGCGTCCCGCCGTGCAGCGCCCCCTCCTTTGGGTCGGGTCGCGCAGGCTCCTTGCAGCCTTCCTTTGCGCCGCGCTGGCGCGCGCCAGTTCTCCTTTAGATGACGCGCGGACGCGCGTCCGGGGCTTGGGGCTCCGCCCCCGGCGCGCTTCGGAGCGGCTTCCGCCCAGCTTCGGGCTGAGCAGGGCCGGCGGGTCCGCAGGGCTGGAAGCCCTGCAGCCGGTTCCCCGCGAAGCCGCCCCTCCGCTTGCACCCCCGGTCTCGCCGACGGGCAGGGCTGCAGGCGCGCCTTGCGCCTGCCAGCCATGCCCCAAGGAGCAGGACCATGACCGACCAAGCTCAGATCACCCATCAGGACGGCGACGTCATCGACGTGCCGCTGAACAAGCTGAAGGCCTCGCCGCGCAACGCGCGGCGGATCCCGCATGCCGAGGCCGACATCGAGGCCCTGGCCGCCAGCATCGCGGTGAAAGGCGTCCTTCAGGCCCCGGTGGTGGAGCCCGAGACGGACGCCGAGGGTGCGCCGACCGGGTTCTATCTGGTGACCATCGGCGAGGGGCGGCGCTTGGCGCTGACGCGGCTCGCCCAGCGCAAGACGATCAAGAAGACCGCGCCCGTGCGCTGCGTGGTGGACCTGAACAACGATCCCCCACGAGATCAGCCTGGACGAGAACGTCACGCGGACGGGCCTGCATCCGGCCGACCAGCTCGAGGCGTTCCGGCGGCTCGCCGAGGAACGCGGCCTGTCGGCCGAGGAGATCGGCGCCCGGTTCGGGGTATCGGCGGGCGTGGTGCGCCAGCGGCTGCGCCTGGGCGCCGTCAACCCGGCGCTGATGGCGCTCTACAGGGCGGGCGAGTTGAACCTCGACCAGATGATGGCCTTCGCGGTCAGCGAGGACCACGCGCGGCAAGCGCAGGTGTTGGAGCAGCTGGGCGCGCACCGGCCGCCCTATCTGATCCGCCGCACCATGACCCAGGCCAAGGTGTCGGCCACCGACCGGCGCGCCGTCTTCATCGGCGCCGAGGCCTACGGCGAGGCAGGTGGGACGATCCTGCGCGACCTCTTCACCGAGGACGGCGGCGGCTGGTTCGAGGACGTGGGCCTGCTGGACCGGATGGTCTCCGAGAAGCTGGCCGCCATCGCCGAGGAGGTCCGGGCGAAGGAGGGCTGGAAGTGGGCGGAGCCCCACATCGACTATCCGCGCGCGCTCGGGCTGGCACGGGTCTACCCGCATCCTGTGGCGCGCTCGGTGGCGGACAAGGCGCAGATCGACGCCCTCTCCGAGGAATACGACGCCCTGGTCAGCGAGTGGGACGCGGTCGAAGAGCTTCCGCCGCAGGTGGAGGCCCGGTTCAAGGAGATCGACGCGGCGCTTGAAGCCTTCGGCGACGGCACGGCCTGTGACGCCGACGAGATCGCGCGGGGCGGCGTGTTCGTCGTCTTGGGCCAGGACGGTGTGGCCCGCATCGAGCGCGGCTTCATCCGGCCGGAGGACCTGCCGCCGCCGGAGCCGGAGTCCGGAACGGGCGACACCGACGTTCGGACGGAGGTCGAAACGGACGATCCCGACCCGGAGAGCGGTGCGCCGGAGGAGGCCTCCGGCGCACCGCTTCCGGAGCGGCTGGTGCTCGACCTGACGGCGCATCGGACCCTGGCGCTGCGCGACGCCCTGGCGGGCAACGCGACGGTGGCGCTGTCGGCGGTGGTCCATGCGCTCGCCCTGTCCGCCCACTATCCGGCCTACGAGCGGCCCAGCTGCCTGGAGATCAAGGGCGTGTCCGCCTACCTCGACGGCTACGCGCCGGGCATCGACGACACCCGCGCCGCGCGCAGCGTCGCTAAGCGGCATGCGGCCTGGGCGAGCCGCGTGCCCAAGGACGCCGACGACCTTTGGGCCTTCGTCCTGGGCCTGACGGTGACGGACCTGCTGGACCTCCTGGCGCATTGCGCGAGCCTGACGGTCAATGCGGTGCGGGCGCCCTTCGACCGCAGGCCGGGCGCCTGGGCGCATGCCGACCGGCTGGCGGAGGCTGTGGACCTTGACATGAGCGGCTACTGGACGGCCACCGTGGCGAGCTACCTGGGCCGCGTCACCAAGACCCGGATCGCCGAGGCGGTGCGGGAGGCTGTCTCGGACGAGGCCGCCGAGCGGATCGGCGGGTTGAAGAAGCCCGACATGGCCAGCGAGGCCGAGGCGTTGCTGGCCGGGACAGGCTGGCTGCCCAGCCTGCTGCGCAGGCCGGTCCCGGTTCCTGGCGAGCCTGAGCTTCCGGCCGAGGCGCCGACCCTGACCGAACAAGCCGCCTGAGGAAGGGCCGCGTCAGCGGTCCCGCCGAACTGATCTTGAGGGCCGTGCGTCCATGAGGCGTGCGGCCCTCTTTCGTGGGCCGTAGGCGCGGTCGTCAGGCTTGGCCGCGCCGGAACGCCAGGGCGACTCCCGAGCATCGCACCCGCCCATCGCCGCCTCTCTGGCCTGATCTGGCCGAGGGGGGCGGGCCGCCAGGGCGGCCCCGCCGTCCGCCGCAACGGCAGCGGCGACTTTCTTCCCCGACCTTCGGTCTTCCTCGCGCACCAAGAAAGTCGCCGCTTCGCCGTCCTCCGCTGCGCTGCGGGCCCTTTGGGCTGCGGCGGCCGTCGCCCTCGGCCTGGGATCGCCATCGAGGCCGCGATGGGCGCGGTCCGACAGACCTCAGGAGACTTCCCATGGCGACCATCGGCACCTTCACCAAGGACGACGCCGGCCACTACAACGGCGCGATCAAGACCCTGACGCTCGACGTCAAGACCGCCACCTTCCGTCAGGTCGAGAAGGACAGCGACAAGGCCCCCGACTTCCGCATCTTCGCCGGCAAGACCGAGTTCGGCGCGGCCTGGAAGAAGACCTCCCGCGAGAACCGCGACTACCTCTCGGTCAAGCTGGACGACCCGAGCTTCCCGGCCCCGATCTACGCCAGCCTCGTCGACGCTGACGAAGGCTACAGCCTGATCTGGTCTCGGGCCAACGGCTCGAACTGACCGCAGCCGGCGGCCCCCGCCGCGACCGCGGGGCGCCGCTTCCCCACAACCTCATTCTCACAGGAGGCCGCCATGACGCGGCTCATCGAGACCTCACGCTCGCAAGCCAAGACCGACCTCTATACGCGGGTCACCGACACCATCGTCGCCGACCTCGAAGCCGGCGTCCGCCCCTGGACCAAGCCCTGGTCCGCCGAGCACCTGGCCGGCCGGATCAGCCGCCCGCTCCGCTCCACCGGCGAAGCCTACAGCGGCATCAACGTGATCCTGCTCTGGGCGGAAGCCGTCGCCCGGGGCTACACCGCCCCGATCTGGATCACCTTCCGCCAGGCGCTGGCGCTGGGCGGCCACGTCCGCAAAGGCGAGCACGGCGCGACCGTCGTGTACGCCAACAAGATCAGCCGCACCGAGACCGGCGACGACGGCCAGGATGTCGAACGGCAGATCCCGTTCCTCAAGGCCTACACCGTCTTCAACGTCGAACAGGTCGAAGGCCTGCCGGCGCACTTCCACGCTGCGGCGGAGCCGAAGCTCGATCCTCTCCAGCGGATCGCTCACGCCGAGACCTTCTTCGCAGGGATCGGCGCCGACATCCGGCATGGCGGCGACCAAGCCTACTACGCGCTCCATCCCGACTACGTGCAGATGCCGCCGTTCGAGTGCTTCGCCGACCCGGAGGCCTACTACGCGACCCTGGCGCATGAGAGCACGCATTGGACGCGGCATCCTTCGCGCCTCGACCGCGACTTCGGCCGCAAGCGCTGGGGCGACGAGGGCTATGCGCGCGAGGAACTGGTCGCCGAACTCGGCGCGGCGTTCCTTTGCGCCGACCTGGGGCTAGAGCTGACGCCCAGGGCGGACCACGCCAGCTATATCGCCAGCTGGCTGGAGGCGCTGAAGGACGACCGCCGCTTCATCTTCACCGCCGCCGCGCACGCGCAACGCGCCATCGACTTCCTGCACGCGCGGCAGCCCGCATGACCGCTGAAGGCCGGCCAGCGCCTGCTGGCCGGCCGCCTTCGCCTAGTTCAGGGCGGATCGCGGCGGCGCTTCGAGAAGATGCGCGACCCGTGAGAGCAGACCCTCGAGCGCGTTTAGCGCCGCCTGGGGATCCGGCAGCGGCCAAGACAGATAGGCCGGATAGCGCAGGGTCTGGGCGAGATGCGGCATCGCCAGCGCCTCCAGCACGGTCTCGATTTCCGCTCCGGCCGGTTCGAGATCGAGCCCGCCGTCGCTCGCCAGCCGCAGGCACAGCGGCAGGTCGTGGCCGATGATGATCAGCCGTTCATCGTCGACGGCCCCGCCCGCGATGACGGCCTTCAGCCCCAGCTCCATGGCGTGGGCGATCAACATGAAGAACGGCGGCCGCGCGTCCTCCACCATCCCCACGGATGCCAGCGCACCGGCCGCGCGACCGTAGGCGCGCGCCCGGTCGAGGTAGCGGCGGCCGCGGCGGTTCATCCGGGTCGTCACGGGCATGGCCGGTCCTCCGGCCCGTCCGGCCTCGAATTGCCGAATGCCGCGAGAAACGTGACCAGAGCCGGCCGGCTGGCGCGTGGCATTCGGGCAAAGGCCCGCAGGAGCTCCAACGCGCCCGGTTCGCCCAGCAGGTCGGCCAACTCGTCCGACAGGCCGCGCGCGCCATCGTTGGCGCCGAACAGCTCCGCGACGGGTGTGCCCAGCGTGTGGGCGATCCTAGCAAGCATGGAAGCGCTGACGCGGTTCGCGCCGCGCTCGTACTTCTGGATTTGCTGGAAGGTGATCCCCACCGACTCGGCCAGCGCGTGTTGTGACATCCCGAGCGTCTTGCGCGCCAGACGGATGCGCGCGCCGACCGACACGTCGATGGGGTCAGGTCCTGAGCCCGGCTTTGGCGACATGGGACATTCCTTTCTCTCGCCGCGGTGGCCCGCCACGTGATCGTCTCGCCTACAGCCAGAGACGCTTGAGGTCGTCCTGGCAGCTCTGCAGCAGCGGGTAGGCGTCCGCGTTGTCGTAGGGATTCAGGAACCACAGCAGGGCGTCCAGGCGGGCGATGACGCCATCGCGCGTGCAGGCGGACGTGGTCTTCAGCAGCGGCACGAGCGCGTCATACTGCTTGTCGATCGCGTCGAGCTGGGCCTCGATCACCGCGAACTGCGCGGCCTCCGGCACAGCGGCCTGCTCAGCCTGCGTGAGCCTAGGCCAGTTGCGGTGGCGGTGCAGCCACGACTCGACATCCGACCAGGCCGTGTGGAGCCGCCGCTGCTCCTGTTCCAGCGCGCAATAGCGCTCGGCGACGACCTTGCCGGGGTCGGTCGCCCCGGTCAGCGACGGGATCGGAAGGCTGAGCGCGGTGACCCCTTGCAGCAGCCGGCGACGGCTGGGGGAACGGGTAGTCGCGGGTTCGGAATCGGACATGTATCGTCGCTCCCGGCGGCGTCCTGGGCGTCGCGGTCAGAAGTTGCGTGAACGTCGCAATCTCGCGCCATTCGCGCAATTTTGTCAAGCGAGGTGCGTCCTGAGCCCACCGCCGATCACGCCGCTGCAGGCCCGGCTCGCGCGCGCCGCGCTGGGCCTGAGCCTGCGCGACCTCGGCGCCGCGACAGGGCTCGCGCCCAACACGATCACGCGGCTCGAACTCGGCCGGGGCGGTGTGCATGCCGCGAACCTCGCGCGCCTGCAGGACGTGTTCGAGCAGCGGGGGGTGGTGTTCCTGCCGGCCGACGATGTGGGCGAGGCCACGGTTCGGCTCCGCCGAACGCCCGGCGCGTAGGTCGCCTGGCTCAGGCGTCGTACAGCCCGGCGAACTCGCGGTCGGCGTAGTGGCGGACCTTACCGGCGACGAGCGGATCGCGACCGGGTCTCAGCACGAGCATCATGTGATCGGCAAGGCGCATGACCTCATCGGGCGTCAGCAGATCGCGGCGTACGCGCTGTTCGCTCCAGGACTCGCCTTCGCCCGACGAACTCGATCCCCCCTTCAGGGACGACGTCGAGCCCGAGTTGGTGGTTGTCCCCTGGGCGATGAAGGTCTCCGTGGTCACGCCCAGCGTTCGCGACACCCATTGGGCGGTGTCGATGTCGGCCACGTTGAAGACCTGGGTGACGGCGGCGTTGGCGAGGAAGGTCCCATGGCGCTCGCCATACAGCGCCTTCAGCTGGTGCAGGTCCTGCAGGATGGCCCACAGCTGGACGCCGTAGCCGGCCATCAGTCCGTAGGCTTGGGCGAGAGGCTCGAGGCGGCCGAGAGCCGCGAATTCGTCGAGCAGGAAGAGGATCGGGGATGGGGCGACCCGAGCGCCGGCGCGGCTTCGGGCGAGCGCGTGGAGGGCCTGGGCGACCAGCAGGCGAAGCCAGCGGGCGTGGGTGCCGAGCCGCTCGGGCGGCAGAACGAGGAAGACGGTGACGCGCTGGTCGCGCAGGTCCTCGAACGCGAAGTCCGGGCGCGCGAGGCTGTCGGTGATGCGGCGGCTGTCGAGGAAGTGGGTGTGACGCTGAGCTGCGGAGAGCACCCCGGTGGCCTCGCGGTCGGCCTTGCCCAGATGGCGGTTGGCGGCGCGCGCCACCAGCCCGTCCGCCGCCGGGCTCGCCTGCATCGCCTTCAACGTCGCGGCAAACCGCGCCGGCGCCGCCGTCAGGAGATCGCGCACGACGGCCAGGGTTGGCCCCTCTGGCGGCGGGTGCGTGACGACGTGCAGGATGACGCCCGCGATGAGCGCTTTGGCCTCTTCATTCCAATGGGCTTCGCTCACCTGCTCCGGCGGATCGCAGACCAGCGCCTCCGCGATTAAGGCCGCGTCTTCGGCCAAATCCAGGCCGAGGGGGGTCCAGGGCCGCGAGCGGGTTGTACGATGCGGTGGGCTGTCCGGAGACCTCGAACGGATCGAGCACATACACGGGTCCGAACCGCGCCCGCGCGCGGGCGGCGACGCGCGCGTTCTCGCCCTTCGGATCGACGCAAAGCACCGCGCGGTCAGCCAGCAGCAGGTTGGGCAGCACGACGCCGACGCCCTTCCCCGAGCGGGTCGGGGCGAAGGTGAGCAGATGGCCGGGGCCTTCGTAGCGCATCAGCCAGCCCCCGCGGCGCGGCCGATGATGAGTCCGTCCGCGCCGCCCAGCGCGCCGCGGGCGCGGCGCTCGTCCCCGAATTGCGCGCTGCCATGGGTCGTCACCGGCCCTTGACCGCCATAGCGACCCCTCCAGCGCAGGAAGCCGAGAAGCCCGCCCACGACGATGCCCGCGAGCGGGATCACCCACTCCGCGAGGAAGGCGGGCAGGCCGAAGTGGTCGCGGACGATCAGGAAGGGCAGGCAAGCCAGGACATTGCCCCAGAAGGCCCCGACCAGTGTCGGCCAGATCGCCCCGAGCGCGAGCCTCAACCTTGCGCCTCCGCTTCGCTCGCGAAGGCGCGCTGGCCGCGGCGCCGCCACAGCAGGCGCGTCCCCTCGCCGTCGGCCGCCTTGAGGCGGTCGGCAAGCTCCAGGAAGGCGCCGTAAAGCGCCGCGCGATCATCGCCCGCGAGATCGACCAAGCCGGCCTTGGCGACCAGGCCGCCCAGCTCGATCAGCTGTCGAGTGCGTTCGCGGCGCTGCACGACCCAGGTCCTCGTGTCCGACCGTGCGTGTGCGGCTTCAGCCCGGTGCAGCGCCGCCGCCGTCCGCCGCGCGGCGTTCGCCGCCCCCTGCAGACTTCGGCTGAGACCTGGCCTGTCCCTGAAAGAAGGCGGCCCCAGCGCGTCGCCATCCCTCACGCGTGCTCGCATCGGCCTTCCCCGCCGCGAGCAGGGCGCCGGCCAGGATCTCCATGTCGAGTTTGTCGGCTCCGCTGGCGATCACCAGCTCGCCGAACTGCGTGACGCGCCGGCCCTTCAGCGCCTTGGCGCGCTGCTGCAGGGCCTGAAGTTCGGCGTCGAGGTCGCGCGGCTTCTTCATGACGGACTCCTCCGAGCACTCGGAGCCCGAACCCTGCGCGGCCGTCGTCCGGCGGGCCATGGGTAAGCTTACGCATGGCCCGCCCGTCACTCACGGCCGAAGGTCTGAGTGCGCGCTTATACGTCGCTGGCGCGACGTGCTTGGGCGGGGAGGGATCGCATGGCGATCTATCACTTCTCGGCGAAGGTGGTCTCGCGGGCCAAGGGCTCGTCGGCGGTCGCGGCCGCTGCCTACCGCTCGGCCTCGCGGCTGCACGACGAACGCCTGGATCGGGCGCACGACTTCTCCGCCAAGGCCGGCGTCGTCCATTCCGAGGTCCTGCTGCCCGAGGGCGCGCCTGAGCGCTGGCGCGACCGCGAGACGCTCTGGAACGAGGTCGAGGGGCGCGAGGTCCGCAAGGATGCGCAGCTCGCGCGCGAGGTGGAGTTCGCGCTGCCACGCGAACTCTCGAAAGCCGACGGCGTCGAGCTCGCGCGGTCGTTCGTGCAGCGCGAGCTCGTCGGCAAGGGCATGGTCGCCGACCTCAACGTGCATTGGGATGTCGGCCCCGACGGCGAGGCCAAGCCGCACGCCCACGTGATGCTCGCGCTGCGCTCGGCCGGGCCAGACGGGTTCGGCGGCAAGGTCCGCGATTGGAACGCCACCGACCGGCTCGTGGCCTGGCGGGAGGCGTGGGCGGACCACGCGAACCGGCGGCTCGCCGAACTCGGCTTCGACACCCGCATCGACGCGCGCGCCCTGAAGGACCAGGGCGTCGACCTGGAGCCGCAGAACAAGATCGGTGCTTCGGGCGCGCGGCGCGAGATCCACGGCGATGCGGCCGAACGCGTGGAGGACCATCGCGCGATCGCCCGGCGGAACGGCGAGCGGATCCTCGCCGAGCCGCGGATCGCGCTGTCGGCCATCACCCATCAGCAGGCGACCTTCACCGACCACGATCTCGCGCGGTTCGCCCATCGCCACAGCGACGGCCGCGCGCAGTTCGACGCCGTGCTCGCCAGGGTGCGGGCGAGCGACGAGATCGTACGCCTGGGCCGCGACGGGCGAGGCCGCGAACGGTTCACCAGCCGCGAGATGCTGCGGATCGAGCGTGGGCTCGAGAGCCAGGCGGACCGGATGGCGGCACGCCCGGGGCATGCGGTCACCGAGGCCGGCAAGGCCGCGGCCCTGTCGCGGTCGACGACCGCCGGCTTGGACCTGTCGAGCGCGCAACGCGACGCCCTGGCGCATGTCACCCGCCGAGGCGATCTCGCGCTGCTGATCGGCTACGCCGGCACGGGCAAGAGCGCCCTCCTGGGCGTGTCGCGGGACGCCTGGGAGGCGCAGGGCTATCGCGTCCGCGGCGCGGCGCTGTCGGGCATGGCGGCCGAAAGCCTGGAGGCCGGCTCCGGCATTGCCTCGCGGACGCTCGCCAGCCTCGAACATGCGTGGGCCCGCGACCGCGAGATGCCGGGGCCGCGCGACGTGTTGGTGATCGACGAGGCCGGACTGGTCGGATCTAGGCAGATGGCTCGCGTCCTGGCCCAGGCTCACGCGGCCGGCGCGAAGGTGGTGATGGTCGGCGACGCCGAGCAGCTGCAGGCGATCGAGGCCGGCGCCGCGTTTCGGGCGCTCGCCGAACGGCACGGGGCCCACGAACTGACGGAAGTGCGCCGCCAGCGGATCGACTGGCAGCGCGACGCCACGCGCCAGCTTGCCACCGGGCGCACGGTGCAGGCCCTCTCGGCCTACGCGGCCGCCGGCGCGGTGCACGGCCACGATGATGCCGAAGGTGCGCGGGGAGGGGTGGTCGCGGGCTGGTGGCGCGACCGGCAGACGGCGCCGGCCGCCTCGCAGGTGATGCTCGCCTACACGCGCGACGACGTGGCGGCCCTCAACGGACTCGCGCGAGGCCGCATGCAGGCGGCGGGCGCGCTTGGGCCGGACCACAGGATCGAGACCACGCGCGGCGCACGTCTCTTCGCGGCGGGCGAACGGATCGTCTTCCTCCGCAACGAGCGCGAGCTCGGCGTAAAGAACGGGACGCTGGGGACGCTCGACGAGGTCGGCGCCACGCGCATGACCGTGCGCCTGGACGACGGCCGCCGCGTGGCCTTCGATCACAAGGCCTACACGGACCTCGACCACGGCTACGCGACGACCATCCACAAGTCGCAGGGCGTCACCGTCGACAGGGCGCACGTGCTGGCGGGCGGCTATATGGACCGGCATGCGACCTACGTGGCGCTTTCGCGCCATCGCGACGCCGTCGCGCTGCACTATGACCGGCAGACCTACGCCGATCTAGGTGCGCTCGGCCGGGCCCTGTCGCGCGAGCGCGGCAAGGACTCGACCCTGGACTATCCGGAACTTTTCGCCGAGCGGCGCGGCCTCAGCGTGGTTGCGGGCCGCCTGTTCCGGGGGTTCCGCCCCCGTCGCCCACTCCATCTGTCAGCCGCGAAGCCCGGCAGGATGAGCTCGCCTACGTCCAGGCCTACGCCCGCGCCTGGCAGGACGGCGCGCGCATGCGTGCGGCCGGCCGTGAACCGCTGGCGCACCAGCGGCTTGCGCTTGACCGGGCGGCCGGCGCGCTGGACCGCGTGAGCCCCGGCGTGGCGGCCAAGGTCGCCGCGGCGCTGGAGCATGATCCGACGCTGGCCACGAGCGCCGCGCGCGGACGCCCGTCAGCCCTTCTCCGCGCCGCCGAGCGTGGCCCAGGTCTCGACGTCCAGACGTCGGTCGACCTCGACCGCGGGCTCCGCCGCGACCCCGGACTTGAGCGATGAGCCTGCAGCCCGACGATGCGGCGGCCGACGCCTTCGAGCGCCTCCGGACCGAGGTGGCGCTCCTGCGCCGCGCGGTCGAGGGCCTGGCCGCCGAGGGCGGGCCGGAGGCGGTCGACTACAGCCCGACCCTCGCCGAACTGTCCGACGCCATCGCTGAGGTGGGCGCCCAAGCCACGGCATTGGGCGAGCGTCCGGTCCTGGCGCTCGCGCCGGATCAACTGGGGTCCCTATTCCAGATCGCAGCGGCCAAGGTCCTTGCCAGACCGGTCGCGGAACTCGAACGGGAGAAGATCGCGCTTGCCCGGGCGACCGACGCCGTGGCCGCCGCGCACCAGGCCTCCCTGGCGAGGACGCGATCCTGGCGGAGAACGGCCGCCCTGTTGGGGTGCGGCGCCGTCGTAGGCCTCCTGCTCTGCAGCGTCCTGGTGGGCCCGTTGACGCGGCTGCTGCCGAGCAGTTGGGGCGTCCCCGAGCGGCTGGCGGCCGCCACCCTGGACCTGCCGTTGGCGCCGGCTGGAGAGAGACTGCTGCGGCGTGGCGAGCCCGAGATCTGGGAAGCCCTGGAGATCGCCCGGGCGCTGCCCGCCGCCGAACGGGCGGCGCTGCGGGGCTGCCTGGCCCGGCCGACAGAGACCCGGCGCCGGACATGTACGGTCAAGCTTGGGCGCTCCTGATCGGCGCGGCGTGCGCAATAAAATGGCGAGCAGCCCGCCATTTTTTGGCGCCTACAGGTTGTGTTTGTCGGTCGATGCTTCTTGCGGTAGCGTTGTCGCTGAGTTTGCAGAGTACGCGGCCACCAAATGCGTATGCTTAAGCTTGAAGACTCCTCTCTCGCTTCCAAGCGTGACTTGGTTGTTCTCAGTCGCCGCCAGATCGAATGCCTAAGCTGGGCGGAGGCGGGCAAGAGCGCTCGCGACACGGGCCAGATCCTCGGCATTTCCCAGCGCACGGTGGAGAAGCACCTGGAGCAGGCCTACGAAACCCTGGGCGTTCGCACGCGCATCCAAGCGGTCGTGCGGGCTCGTCAGCTCGGCCTCCTCAACGAGGGTTGAGGCTCTGCGCTGTCTCGCCCAGATCGCCAGCCTGCCGTTTGATTATCAGCATGCGCATAAGTCGTACGCGCCCGTAGCCTTCGGTTTTGCCTTCAACCGCTTCCGCTCCCAAGGCGGTCGAGAAGCGTCACGGCACGTTTGGCGGTCTGAGCGCCTGCCCCTCGCCAGCCGTCAGTCGATCCCAAACGTCAGCGTCGCCCAATTGGATTCGTAGGTCGCATCACCTGTCGCGGGCTGCATGTTGATCAGGGTGATGAACCAGCGCCCGGGCTGGGTGACCTGGAAGGCGGCCTTGCCGGTTTCGTCGGTGCGCAGGCGGACAGCCCGTTGCGTCTGACCTTCGGGCCCCGAGCCCTTGAAGCCTTCGAAGCTGGCGTAGACCAGCTGGCCCGCCATGGGCTGGCCCTTGATCAGCGCCTGGAAGTCGAGGGGTGTCGCCGACCTTCACGGCGGCCGGGTTCTTCCCGAGCAGAATCTCGGCCGGGAAGCCGAGCGGCCGGGCGTAGTCGTCCGTCTGAGCGCCGCCCACCTGGACTATGGTCTTCACATGCTTGGAGTAGCGCTCCTTCACCGGGGTGCGCGGGACGTTGGCGGCCTGGCGCGCCTTCAGCGTATCCTCGATGCCGTCGTGCAGCAGGTATTCCTCGAAATTGTCGGCAGAGAGCTCGATGATCCGCGGCGCCGTCGAGACGCCGACGACGTAACTGCCCGGGCCACCCACTGTGAGGTCAAGGTAGGAGGTCGCCTTGTCGTCCCGCCACTGCGCCGGGTCCGGGGCCGAAGACCCCCCGGCCCCGACCACCATGACGGACGTCATGCGATCGCGGCTGATCGGATTCTCGCTCTTGTCGATCGTCCCGTTGAAGAGCGCGATGGTGGTCTTGGCGCCCGGCGCCAGCTCGAACTGCGCCGGCTTCAGGAACATCTCGTGCGCGCTGGCCGAAAGCGGGAGCGCGAAGACTGCGCCGAGGCTGAGGGCGAAGAGGGTCAGGGTCTGGCGCATCATCGGGGTTCCTCGCTGCGGGGGGCGTCTAGCGCGGCGGGGCGGCGGCGGTGGGCTGGATGCCCGCGAGGTTGCCCTCCTCGCCGGCCGCGACGAGTTCGTAGAAGCCCGACAGCTTCAGGCGCACCTTGATCGGCTGGCCCGAGCGGTTGCGGAAATACCAGCCGTGGATGCCGTCGACGGGAGCCACCAACGAGCCATTGGCGGCGGCGCCGCTGCCGCGCTCGTAGTCGGCGACGCTCACTGGGCCGCCCTTGGCCTGGGCCGCCTCGGTGTGGCCGTGGAAGTCGAACATCAGGTCTTCGGGCGTTCCCAGCCCTTCGGCCTGCCAGCTGTAGAGCACGGCCGCACCCTTCGGGAGGCGGACCTTGAATTCCAGGGCGTTGCGGCGGGCCTCGTCGCCATCGGCGGCGAGCGGAATCTCGAAGGTGTCGGTCCGGAAGGCCGTGGCCTGCTTTTGCGCGACGGGGCCGCTGGCCGCGTCCGTGGCGACCACTTCCTCCTTGGGCCCATAGCCGCGACAGGCCGGTGGCGCGCCCAAGGCCCAGCGGGTCCTGGTTGTATTCGGCCGGCAGGATGGCCGCGAAGGTGATCACGGCCGCCACCAGGGCCGCGCCGCCGACGGACAGCAGCAGGGTGCGCCTGGAGGGCGTGGCGGGATCGGGCGCGCCGGCGGCGGGGGGTCTTGAGGTCCGACATCAGGCCGGTGCTCCATAGGCGAGGCCTCCGAGTTGGAAGCCGATCAGCAGGAAGCCCGCCAGCATGATCACGACGTTGGCGGCGGTGGACATGCCGCGGTAGCCGGGCAGCGTCCGCCAGACCAGGATCAGGGCGAGCATGAAGGTGAGCGCGATCAGCTGGCCGATCTCCACGCCCACGTTGAACGACAGCATGTTGGTGAGCAGGCCCTGCTTGGGCAGCTCCAGCGCCTGCAGCTTGGTCGCCAGGCCGAAGCCATGGATCAGGCCGAAGCCGAAGACCGCGGCTCGCTGGTCCGGCTGGACGCCGAACAGGGTGCGGAAGCCGCCCAGGTTGTCGAACGCCTTGTAGGCCACGGACAGGCCGATGATGGCGTCGACCAAGTAGGGGGTTCACCTCGATACGACCCAGAACACCGGCCAGCAGGGTCAGCGAATGGCCGACCGAGAAGAGCGTCACATAGAGGCCGACGTCCCTCATCCGGTAGAGGAAGAAGATCACCCCCCAGGATGAAGAGCAGGTGGTCGTAGCCCGTGACCATGTGCTTCGCGCCCAAGTACAGGAACGGGATGATGTCGGGGCCGGTGGTGGCGGCCACGAAGGCCGCGTCCTTGCCGCCCAGGCCGTGCGCCCCTGCAGGGCCGGCGATGGCCATTGCCAGCAGCAGACAGACGCCCAGCGCGACGGGGCCCGCAGTGAGACGGGGTGGTTTCACAGATGGATCCGGGGTTCGGGTGTGAGCGGGTTCAGCCGCCCTTGGAGGGGGCGGTGATGTTCACGTCGATGGCGATCAGCGAGCTCATGTTGTCGCCGAAGCCAATGGCGTTCACCGTCTGGCCGACCTTGACGTCCTTGATGCCGAGGCGTTGGCCGCTCTTGGCGACGCGGGTGTTGCCGTCCACCTCAAGGGTGACGACCTTGCCGTCCTTCATCTTGACCTGGATGGTCTTGGCCGTGACCGCGGTGACCTGACCGGCGACCGGCATTTCGTCATGGGCGGTGGCCGGAAGCGCCACGCCCAGAAGGGCGGTAACGGCGACGATGGGGGGCGAGAAGCTTGCGCATCGGAAACTCCAGAAGGATCAGGGGTCAAACCGCCGGCGTGCTGGGCCGGTGGGCAAAGCGGGCGACGAGGTCGTAGGCGTCACCCGGATAGGTCAGACGGACATGGGTGATCTTGTCGGCGCCGCGCCAGGTCCGGCGCTCGACAATCAGGCAGGCCGTGACGGTGTCGATCGCGAGGATCGCGCCGGTGGCGCGGGAAGCGTTCGCCGCGCTGATGCGGTGTTCGGCTTCCGTCCAAGGCACATGCGCCAGGAGCCAGCTGTTCGGCGGAAGTACGCCGAAGTCCACGCGCTCGGCCTCCGGAACGGCCTCGAGGTTGATCAGTCGCTCCTCGAGTCCGTAGGGCCGACCGGCCGCGCGGTGCAGGCAGCGCAGAGACAGGATCTCGACGGTACGGTCGAGGTCGAGGAGGGTGAGTTCAGCCCGCGTGGCCGGGCGGATGGCGCGGGAAAGAAGCTCGTAGCCATAGGCTTCGCCGCGGGAGGCGACTTCGGCGGCGATGTCCGGGATGTCGATAACCGCCGAATGGGTGCGCGGGCGCGCGACGAACGTCCCGGCACGCCGCCGACGCTCTATCAGGCCGGAATCCGCGAGCGGGCCCAGCGCGCGGCTGACCGTCATCCGCGAGCAACCGTACTGCTCGGTGAGCTCGTGCTCGAAAGGAATGCGGTGACCGGGCGGCCAGGCTCCGGACAGGATCCGATCGGAGATCTCCGCACGGATCCGCCGCATCAGGGACCTTTCGGGGTTTTCGACTTTCACGCGCAGGCCGCTCCTGCTCCTTGGTCCTTGTCCGCGCCGCAACGTCCTGGCCGAGGCCGCCCTGCACAGATTTGCCGACGCCACGGGCGTCCGAACGATGGCGTCCCGGAAGGCCCGCTCCCGCGCCATCGGGCCGGCGGGGGCCGCGCGGTCGATGACTCTGGAGCGGAGCGTACTCACCAGTTGGGATCCATACTGGGCGTACCCGGGAAGCGGATCACCTTTTCGCCGTAGAGCGGGTCGTAATAGTGGCCGCCGTCCTTGTAGTCCGGGTTCCACTGCTTCGTGCCGTCGGCTTTCAGACGGTAGAGGTAGGGCGACATCAACAGCCGCTCCCGGTGCCACCGGCCTACCTTGCCAGAGGGGATGTCCTCGCCGGAGCCGTAGAGCATCAGCCCGCCATCAGCGAAGACCTCGTGGGCCGGACTGGTCTCCTTGTACTCGTGGCTCACGTTCATGACCTTGTGGCCAATCTCGTGGGCGATGGTGCGCCGGGCCCGGCTGGGGGTCGATAGGTTGTCGATCGTGATGACCCCACGGTATTCGCGCGGGATCGTGTTCCAGTAGGAATAGGACGGGAACGAGAGCCCGCCGGTGCGGACCATTTTCACCGTCCAGTTCCGCGCATCGGAACGATCGAGGAAGGGCATGACGACGTCCTGCAGACCGACGAGGTATATCGTCCGGTCGCTGTCCTTCCGGGGCTCGATCATGCTCTGGAAGGCGCCCAGCGCCATCTCGGTCGGCTCGCTCGGATGGCGCGTGTTGCCCTCGTACATGTTGATGTACTCGGTGTCCGGAACGCGCGGGATCTCGTTCGCCTGGATGGCCAGGAAGCGCGGATCGACGGCCCCGGTCTTCACCGCCACGAGATTGATCTGCACGCCGACGCGCCCGTAGATCTCCTTGGCCGCACGTACGCCCTGCAGCAGCTGGTCGAGCGTGAGCTTGTTGAAGGCCGGATCGAAGTTCGACGGCATGTAGATCACCACGTCCATCGTCGGCCGCCCGGCCACGAGGTCGCGGTTGAAGGCCGCGAGGTCGACGGACGCCACCGGCGTCCAGGCGACCGGCTTGGCCTTCGAGTGGCTCGGATGGGCGTCAGCGGGAACCGCATTCGCCGACTGCACGAGGGCGGCCGCGAGAGCCGCCAGCAGGACGCGGGAGCGTTGCACCTGGGGGCTCCGTTACGGGTACTTGATCTTCAGCACGGCATCGAAGTTCGGATTGACGCTGCGCGCGAACTTGATGGCTGAATGGTCGGGTTTCAGCTCGTTGTAATAGAAGGCCATGCCGCCCTTGCGATCCTTGTCGACGGACGTGCGCATCGCGTTGATGCCGCGGTTGAAGATGTCGTAGCTGGTCGTCGGGCCCTTGGGCTTCACCACCAGGAGCAGGGCCGGCTCGTTGAACGGCGCTTCCCAGCCGGTCGGCATCTTGTCGCCGAAGCGGAACAGGGAGCCGGCTTCCATCACGTGACGCTTGCCTTCGCTGGCCAGCACCCACTTGCCACGCACGGTGTAGATGATGCTGCCGATGTCGTGGGGATGCTCCTCGAGGAACATGCCCGGCTGCAGCTCGATGAAGAAGGCCCGCGTCTCTTCCGCGAAGAGCAGCGGCCCGAACAGGCCCTCGTGGGTCATCACGCCAGGCGGCGACTTCACCACCGCCTCGAGGTTCGGGATGATCTCGACGTTGGTCGCCAGCTGAACCCACGACGGCGAGATCGGCGTCGCCGGGACCACCGTCTTCGGCTTCGCGCCCGGAAGCGGCGTGTTGCCCACCTCGGCGGCGCCGTGGACGTGCGGCGCGCCGCCGCCGTGCGAGTGCGGCTGGCCGGCGGGCTGAGCCATGGCGGCCGCGGGCAGGAGAAGCGCAGTCAGAAAAGCAGCTAGCCTCACGTGATCACCCTTTCGGTCTGGACGCCGTCCTGACAGGCGGACGGTCGTATTGGGAAGCATGGGGACCGCAGGCCGGCGCCGCAGCGCGCCCCGCGGGGCCGGTTAGAACTCGTAGGTCAGGCGGACATAGCCGCGCCGGCCAAGCAGGTCGTAGGTCATGGTGTCGGTGTTCCCGTCCGTGTAGCTCGCCACGTACGGGACATCGGGCTCGAAGATGTTGTCGACGCCTACGGCGACGCGCGCCTGATCGGTCACCCGGTATTGGAACTGGGCGTTGTTGTAGAAGACGTCGTGGGCCTTTCCGCCGATGGCGGTGGGGGGCGGCGTTGAAATCGCGCGCCTTGCCGATCCACTGGATCGACCAGTTGGCGCTCCACTTCGGATGGTCGAGTGAGAAGTTGCCCAGGCCGCGCCACTTCGGATAGCCGCCGTTCCCGCCGCCCACGAAGCCGCGATAGATGATCGGCGCGCCGCCGGGATACGGGATGATGGTGTATTCCTTGAGGTAGGTGACGCCGACATCGATACCGGCCGTGACCCCGCGGATGTCCCAGCTGTACTGGGCCGCGGCGTCGATGCCGCGCATGGTCTCGGCGCCGACGTTCACCTGCTGCGACGAGAGGAAGCTCACCTCGCCGGTCAGGGTGTTGCGGGTGAAGTTGTCCGGGCTGCAGAACGGGTGCGCCAGGTTCGGCGTGTTGTAGCAAACCGAGAGCTTGGTCGAGCCGGTGATGGAGCGGATCGCATCCTCGATGTCGATCTTCCAGTAGTCGAGGGTCAGCGACAGGCCCGGGGCGAAGGTCGGCTGCCAGACTCCGCCGAGCGTGAAGGTCTCAGCCGACTCCGGCTGCAAGTTCTCGTTGCCGCCGGTGGTCGTCAGGATGGCGTTGTTCGGCTGGATGTAGTTGGCCGGCACGCCCGATGCCTGGCAGTTGGCGCGCAGGGTGGCGTTGGTGCTGGTGGCATAGCGGCTGCAGGGGTCGGTGGTGGTCAGTTGGCCCTGGGTCACGCCGCTGAACAGTTCCGCCACGTTCGGCACCCGGAAAGCCGTGCCCCAGGTCGCCCGGGCGCGCAGGCCCCAGCCGATCGTCCAGTCGAGGCCCAGCTTGTAGTTCGTGTCGCTGCCGAACCGCTCGTAGTTGGAATAGCGGATCGCCCCGTCCACCCGCACCATCTCGGCCATTGGCAGGTCGCGAACCACCGGGACGGTGATCTCGGCGTAGGCCTCCTTGGCCTTGACCGCGCCGTCGATCGGGCTTTGCTGGTTTGAGTTGGCGATGCCGGCGACGATCAGCGGATCGGGATCGCGCCAGCCCTTGTCCTCGCGGTACATCACGCCCACCGCCGCCTGCACAGCGCCGGCCGGAAGTTCGTAGATCGAACCCGTGGCGTCGCCCGTGATGTTCAGGGTCTCGTTGCCGCCATGGTCGACGGTGGTGGTCAGGATGTAGTTGACCACCGCGGGGCTGACGTCGCCGGCCCCCAGGTAGTCTGCGCAGGGGATCGCCGCGCCGGCGGCGAAGCTGCACACTGCGGTGTTGATGGTCTGGGCCACCCGTTGCCGGTTGGCGATGTTCGTAAAGCCGTCGATGCCTTCGTTGCGGCCCCAGTTGGCGGCCACTTCCCAGGTCCAGTCGGCGAACAGCTTGCCGCGCGCGCCGCCGGTCAGCTGATAGGTGTCGGTCTCCTGGAAGGCGACGCGAGGCCCCCCCTCCACCAGCCGGCGCTGGATGACGTTGATGTTCTGGCCGGTCGGGTTGGTCGGGTTCGAGGTGGCGATCGCCAGGTTGGTCAGTGTTCCAGGCGAGGAGAGCTGATGGGTTTCCCGCCACGTATAGAGCGCCTCGGCGAACAGCTCGACATTGTCCGTCAGGTCGAACTTGCCGAACGCGCCCGTGGTGATCCGCTCGATGGGGTTGACGGCATTGAGGAACGGATTGGCGTTGTAGCCGTGCAGCGCCGCGCTGTAGGGCGCGTAGCTGTTGCCGCCGGTGAAGTTGACCACCTGTCCGTTCGGTAGCGAGGCGCGCCCGCCGGCTGTAGCGCCGCTGCCCGAGCAGACCAGCTGGCCGCTCGCGCCGCTCAGGGGGCATGGGGCCCGCGTCGCCATGTTGACCGCGTCGGTCTTCTGCCAGGTAGCGGCCAGCGCCAGGCTGGCCCGCTCGCCCTGCCAGCCGTAGGACGTGTCGATGACCCGGTCATCTCCGTCCCATTCGTCGGAGATCGCGTAGCGGGCGCTGATCTGGAATCCGTCGTAATCGTCGCGCGTGATGACGTTGACCACGCCGGCCACCGCGTCACTTCCATAGATCGCCGACGCGCCGTCCTTGAGGACTTCGATCCGGCTGATGATGGCGACCGGAATGGTGTTGAGGTCGGGCGCGCTGTTGGCGCCGGTCCCGCCATTCACGAGGCGCCGGCCGTTCAGCAGCACCAGCGTCCGGTTGATACCCAGGCCCCGCAGGTTGATCGTCGCGGTGCCCCAGCCGCGCGAGCTCCAGTAGGCGTTCGTCTGGTTACCCCCAAAGCCGGCGGCCGCCGGCAGACGCTGCAGCAGGTTCTCGACGTTGACGATCCCCGTCGCCTCGATCTGCTTCTCCTGCACCACCGTGGCGGGGCCAACCCCCTCGATGTCCGCCCGCTTGATCCGGCTGCCAGTGACGATCACTTCATCGACGTCGCCGCTCTGGGCGAGCGCCGGGCCCGCCGCCACGGCGGCGCAGGCGCTGGCCAGCAGCAATTGCTTGGTGAACCGCTTCATACCTGCCCCCTTCGTCATGCGGCGTCGGCCCCCGCAAGGCGTCGCCGTGGACGGAATGAGGTCGCCGAACGCCAGGCGCCGTCAAGTCATGTATATACATAAAAGGCTGCAGTAGGCGGCAGTTTTCTCCCGTGTCATCGCCCTTCTCGCTCGCCCCATCGACGGATGAGCGCATTCACGCACGTTCTTTCCACGATTGTCTGTGGGGCAGGAGATTTTTGAACTATTTTTATCGTCGTCGTTTGACGCTTCAGTGGCGCTGGGTTGCCGTGGAAGGCTGCACCCCGTGCCAAAGAATCCAACACTTGCGACGCCGGAGCGCTCCCACCTGAAGCGGAGCCATATCTAGTGTTGTATCAACGCGCGACTGCTACCCTCGGGCGATTTTCCATGATTCCCGCGTGTCGCAATGCAATCAGTTCATGCCAACACTTAAGGTCTCGACGACAGCACGCGCCGCATACACCAAAGCGCATGTGAACGTGGACGCACACACCGCCGCGTTCGGCGCGTGGAACACTGCGTCCGCGACAGGAATACGCATCGCGAGGCCTCACCCCTCGCTCGCCGTGGAGCGTTTTTATGCCCGCGAGCCGACCTCCAGTCGCCTTAGCCCGGCGCCATCATCCTGAACGCCGTATTGGCCGCCCTCCAGGATACGGCCTTCATGAAGGCGTCGACGTAGGCGCCGGCCTTGGCGCCGTAGTCGAGGTGGTAGGCGTGCTCGTACATGTCGAGCGCGAGCAGCGGCGCCCCGTCGGCAAGGGTCATGGTGTGGTCGGCCGCCCAGGTGTTGACCAGCCGCCCATCGCGGCGGCTCCAGGTCAGCAGCACCCAGCCGGAGCCGCCGCCCAGCGCCTTACCCATTGAGGAGAATTCGGCGGCCCACGGGTCATGGCTGCCGAAGTCGCGCTCGATCGCCTGGGAAAGCGCGGCGTCGGGCCGCGCGGCGGGGCCGAACCCGGCGAAGTACAGCTCGTGGAGGATCATCGAGTTCCACGCGATCAGCTCCTCGCGCTTCAGGCCGTTGAGCCGGTAACCCGGCGTGGTCGCGGGATCGAGGCCGGCGATCTCCGCAGCGATCGCGCCCAGCCGGTTCACCGCGCCCACGTAGTTGTTGTCGTGGTGGGAGACGAGCAGTTTTTCCGACAGCCCCGGGACCGATGTCGGATCGAAGGGCAGCGGCTTCGGCTGCGGCTTGGCGAGGCGCCGCGGCGGCGGGGGCCGCGAGACCCGCGGTGGCGATCAGGGCCCCGGCGGCCAGCAGCGCGCGGCGGTCGGTGGATGGTCCGGTCATCTCGGTCTTCCTCATTGTTGGAGCAGGGACAGCGGCGCGGTCGCCAGGCGTCCGGCCAGGGTTCGGGCGATCTCGCGGGGCGCCGCGTCGGGCATGGGCGACACCGAACTGGCGTTGATCTCGCACAGCACGTAGCTGTCCGCACCGTCCGCATCGGGCGGGCCCAGCAGGAAGTCGGCGTCCCAGATCGCCGGCAGCGTATCCCGAGACAGGCCGAGGACCTGCCCCAGCTGGGGAACCCAGTCGGCCTCCATCTTCGCGCGGAGCCGTTGAAAGCGCGCGTCGTCCGGACCGGAGTAGGTCCGCGGCGGTGCCGGGTCCGGCGTCAGCAAGGCGGTGACGCGTTGCCAACCGAAGCCCACCAGCCGGTCGGCCGAGAGGTAGCAGCGGATCATCCCTTCGCCGAGCCGCGCCTGCCACGGTCGACGAAGCCGTCGGCGTCGGCGATCTCGGCGCAGCGGGCCGCAAGGAAGGCGTCGAGGTCCATGGCCTGTGGCGGCGCGCCGCACGCCGCCGCCATCACCTCGACCTCGCCGCCGCCGATCCGCTCGATGCGCCACACCCCGCCGCCGCCATTGCCGCGGTTGGGCTTGAGCACGCGTGGTTCGCTAGCGAGGCGCCGCGGCAAGTCTTTGCGCAGGGCCGCTTCGCTCGGGCATGCCCAGGCGTCGCCGCTCCAGCCGAGCGCGCGGGTGGTCACCAGCACCGACTTCACCCCAAGGCGGTCGATCACGTCGGGATGGGCGCCGACCTGCATACCCTGCGCGGCCGCCTCCCGCAGGAGGGCGTCGAGCGCGTGACGGCGGCGGCCGTCCTGCACGGGGTTCACCCACACGAGGGCGGCCTGGCAGGTCGCGAGTTCCGAGCGGAAATCAACGAGGCGATCCTCGTCGTAGCGACATCCGACGGGCTCGAGGCCCTCGGCGCGCAGGCCTGGGCGACGGCGGCGAAGCGCCCCCAGCCGGGATCGGCCACGGCGTCGCGGGTGACGATGGCGACGCGGGTCGACGTGTTGGACATGACAATCCTCCGTCGTTCCGACCTTCGGAAGCGGGCGCAAACGACCCTGCCCCGAAGATCGAGGTCAGGGCAGCGCTTGGACGGAGACCGTCTGGGTGCCGGGCGTCTGCCGTGGCCCGGAGACGGAACGCTAGGCCTGCCGCGGCCGCCCCGCAAGCCGCGATCGGGGTTTCGCCGGCTAGGGCGTTAGCTTCAGGGCGGACGTCGCGTTCGGCCGGGCCTGGGCCGCCGGGACGTTGGCGACCACGCTCGCCTCGTTGCCGGGCTGACCGCCGGGCACGAGCTCGTAGAAGCCTGCGAGCTTCAGGCGGACGACCACCGTCTTCTCGGCGCTGTTCTGGAACAGCCAGCCTTGAATGCCGTCGAAGGGCGCGACCACCGAGCCCTCTTGCTTCACCCCCGCCCCCTTGCGGAACTGGGAGACGGTCATGGCTTCGCCCTGGGCCGGCGTGGTGTGACCGTGCTGGTCGAAGAAGAGGTCGTCAGGCCGATCGGCGCCCGTCGCCGTCCAGCTGTAGGTCAGCACCGCGCCCTTCTTCATCCGGACCTTGTACTCGAGCTCGGAGAACTCGGCGCCGGTCATGAAGCCGCCGAGCGGGATCTCGACCACGTCTTCGCGGAACGGGATGTCGTATTCGCGCGCCGCCGGCCCAGCCCCGTCGTTCACGTCGGCCATCTTCTCCTCCGGCGCCCAGAGCCGGGCGAGACCCGACAGACGGCCGAGGCCGAGCGGGTCACGGTTGAACTCGGCTGGCAGGATCGCGCCAAAGACGATGAGGATCGCCACGACGAGGGCGCCGAGGGTGGCGACGATCAGCCGGCCGCGCGGCATGGGTCGCGTGGCCTGTTCGTTCGTGCTCATCCGACGGGTCCTCCGAAGACGTAGCCTGCGATCTGCTGCCCGGCGAGGACGAAGCCCGCCAGCATGAGCAGCACGTTGGCGCCCTGGGCGGTCGGCTCGAAGGCGCGGGTGCGCCGCCAGAGCGTCATCAGGGCCAGGATCAGGGTGAGGGCCACCACCTGGCCGATCTCGACGCCGATGTTGAACGACACGAGATTGGTCAAGAGGCCCTGGGGCTGGAGATCGAGCGCCTGCAGCTTGGTGGCCAGGCCGAAGCCGTGGATCAGGCCGAAGCCCAGCACGGCGGCCCTGTTGTCCGGCTGGACGCCGAACATCGTGCGGAAGCCGCCGAAGTTGTCGAACGCCTTGTAGGCCACCGAGAGTCCGATCACCGCATCCACGAGGTGCGGGTCCGCCTGGATGTCGAAGAACACGCCGGCCAGCAGGGTCAGTGAATGGCCGAGCGAGAACAGGCTGACGTAAAGCGCGATCTGCCGGAGCCGGAACAGGAAGAAGATCACGCCGACCAGGAACAGCAGGTGGTCGTAACCCGTGACCATGTGCTTAGCGCCGAGGTAGGCGAAGGGCAGCGGATCAGGCCCCTGGGTCGCGGCGACGAACGCCGCGTCCGTCCCGCCGATATTGTGCGCCAGGGCGGGCGCCGCCGACGCCACAAGCGCCATGCCGGCCAGCACCGCAAGGCCTAGGGCAAGGGTTGCACGAACACTCATGCGGGACATCTAGCAGCGAAGCTTGGCCGTGCGTGTTTCCGCCCGGTCATACCGTCACCTCGGCCATGCGGTGTGCAGGTCGTCGATGACGAAGGCGTGGCTGTGGTGCGGCCCGCCCTGCAGGTGCGGATGGTCCGGCGGTAAGTCGTCATGGCTGTGTGGCACGACCTCCGGATCGGATTTCGGCCAGAGGACAAGGGCGCAGACAACTCCCATCGCCGCCACGCCAGCGAGGGTGAGCATCGTCCAGCCCAGGCCGAAGCGCGCGCCGAACTGGCCGGCGATCAGGTAGGTGGCCAGCCAGCAGGCGTGCGACAGGGCGAACTGGGCGGCGAAGACGGCGCTCCGGTCCTCCGCGCTGGCCGAGCGGCGCAGGAGCCGGCCTGAGGGGGTGAGCGTCGCCGAATAGCCGACGCCCATCACAGCCCAGCCGAGCAGTAACCCCCACCACGGATCGACAAGCGGCGTGAAGGTCTGCGCCGCCATGACCAACAGCGAGACGGTCAGCAGGAGGGAGGCCGTCAGCATCACCGGACGGTCGTCGAGACGCTCCAGCGCCCGGGGCAGCATCAGGGCCGCCGCCATCGAGCCGCCGCCGAACGCGGCGAGCGCGATCGCCACGTCGTTCTCCCCCGGCCAAGGCCGGTGCGGACGTAGACGACGGTGTTGACGATCACCATGGCGCCGGCCGCAGCCGCGGTCAGGTTGAGGGGCCAGCAGGCCGCGAAGCCGCGGCGTCGCCAGGTAGATGCGGGTCCCCCGGGTCGTGCGGGCATAGATCCCGCCGGTCCGCGGCGCGGGCTTCGGCTGCGGAACGGCCACGGAGACCACGAGCGCGGCCGAGGCCAGGAAGCCGATCACCGTGCCGCCGAACAGGCCGTGGAAGCTGATGACCCCCAGCAGGGCGGCGGCCAGCATCGGGCTGACCAGGCTCTCCATGTCGTAGGCCAGCCGCGACAGCGACAGGGCCCGTGTGTAGTCCCGCTCGTCCGGCAGGATGTCGGGAATGGTCGCCTGGAAGGTCGGGGTGAACGCCGCCGACGCCGACTGCAGGAGGAAGATTAGCAGATAGACTTGCCAGACCTCGGTCACGAACGGCAGCAGCACGGCCACCGCCGCGCGCACCAGATCCATGGCCACCAGGAAGGCCCGCCGCGGCAGCCGGTCGACGAAGGCGTTCACCACCGGCCCGACCCCGATGTAGGCGACCATCTTGATGGCCAGCGCGCCGCCCAGCACGGCGCCGGCGTCCGCGCCGGCGATGTCATAGGCCAGCAGGCCGAGCGCGACCGTGGCGAGGCCCGTCCCAACGAGGGCGATCACCTGGGCCAGGAAGAGGTGGCGGTAGGTTCGGTCGGCGAGGACGCTGAGCATCGACGAACTCTCGGCTAGCTGTCGGTCGGAAGGAACGGCGGCCGCCCGCGAGGGGCGGCCGCCTGGGCGGCGTGAAGGGGATGGCGTCTCACACCGCCTTTCGGGGGTTGCGGAACGGCAGGTGGTCCAGCCACGCCGGGCCAGGCCATTCCGCGCTGCGCTCGCGGCCGTGCACCAGGCTGTAGAGCGCCGGCAGCACGAGCAGGGTCAGAAGCGTCGAGGAGATGATGCCGCCGATCACCACGGTGGCCAGCGGCCGCTGCACCTCGGCCCCGGCCCCGACGTTGAGCGCCATGGGCACGAAGCCCAGGCTGGCCACAAGCGCCGTCATCAGCACCGGGCGGAGGCGGGTGAGAGCCCCTTCCCGGATCGCCTCGGCCGGCGCCCGGCCCGCCTCGGTGAGACTCCGGATGAAGCTCACCAGCACCACGCCGTTCAGCACCGCCACGCCCGAGAGCGCGATGAAGCCGACCGCCGCGGAGATCGAGAGCGGCATGCCGCGCATCAGGAGCGCCGCGACGCCGCCCGTCAGCGCCAAAGGAACGCCGGAGAAGACGATGGCGCTGTCCTTCAACGAGCGGAACAGGGCGAACAGGAGGCCGAAGATCAGCAGCAACACCGCCGGCACGACCAGCTGCAGCCGCTTGGCCGCCGAGATCAGCTGCTCGAAGGTCCCGCCGTAGCTGACCCAGTAGCCGGCCGGGACCTCCACCTCGGCCCCGAC
Source organism: Phenylobacterium sp. J367 (assembly GCF_024699985.1). Lineage (GTDB taxonomy): Bacteria > Pseudomonadota > Alphaproteobacteria > Caulobacterales > Caulobacteraceae > Phenylobacterium. The sequence goes on from NZ_JAJONA010000001.1 coordinate 376,314, forward strand.
CTTGGCCTGGGCCTCGGCGATGAACGAGCCCAGGTCGCGGCCACGCACATTGGCGGTGACCACGACGCGGCGCTTGCCGTCCTCGCGGCTTATCTGGTTCGGCCCCTTCTCGACGGCGATCGTCGCGACCTCCTCGAGCGGTACGAAGGCGCGGGGCCCGCCGCCGGTCGGCACCGGGATCTGCAGGCGGCCGATCAGGTCAGTGTTCTCCCGCACGGTTTCCGGCAGCCGGACCACCACGTCGAAGCGGCGGTCGCCCTCGAACACCTGGCCGGCGACGACTCCCCCCACCGAGGCCGAGACCACGGACTGGATGTCGGCCACGCTGAGCCCGTGGCGGGCCAACGCGGCGCGGTCGGGGGGTGATCTGCAGCACCGGCAGGCCGGTGACCTGCTCCACCCCCACGTCCTGCGCCCCCTCGATCCCCTCGACCGCGCCCTTGATCTCGTTGCCGAGCGCCAGGAGCTGGTCGAGGTCGTCGCCGAACACCTTCACCGCCACGTCCGCCCGGACGCCCGAGATCAGTTCGTTGAACCGCATCTGGATCGGCTGCGTGAACTCGTAGTTGTTGCCCGGCACCTGGGCGACGGCGGCCTGCATCTCGGCCACGAGCTGCGCGCGCGGCTTCCTCGGGTCAGGCCAATCCTCCCGATCCTTGAGCATGACGAAGGTATCGGCGACGGACGGCGGCATGGGATCGGTCGCCACCTCCGCGGTGCCGATCTTGGCCACCACCCGCTCGACCTCCGGGAACGCCTTGATGCGACGCTCCAGCGCGGTCTGCATCTGGATCGCCTGCGTCAGGCTGGTGCCCGGAATGCGCAGGGCGTGGAGCGCGATGTCGCCCTCGTCGAGGTTCGGCACGAACTCCGAGCCCATGCGGCTGGCCGCGAAGCCGGCGACGAGCACGAGGCCCACCGCCGCCGCCACGAAGACGACCCGCAGCCGCAGCGCCATCTCCAGCGCCGGCTGGTAGAGCCGTCGCGCGCCGCGCATCAGGAAGGACTCCTTCTCCTCCACCTTGCCAGTAACGAAGAGCGCCACCGCCGCCGGCACGAAGGTCAGCGACAGGATGAGCGCAAAGGTCAGGGCCATGACGACAGTGATCGCCATCGGGTGGAACATCTTCCCCTCGACGCCGCTGAGCGCGAAGATCGGGACGTAGACGAGGGTGATGATTAGCACCCCGAACAGCGACGGCCGGATCACTTCCCCGGACGCCTCGGCAGCCAGGTCGAACCGTTCCTGACGTGTGAGCAGCCGTCCCAGGCCGTGCTGGGCCTCGCCGAACCGGCGCAGGCAGTTCTCGACGATGATCACCGCGCCGTCGACGATCAGGCCGAAGTCGAGCGCCCCCAGGCTCATGAGGTTGCCCGAGACGCCCGCCCGCACCATGCCGGTGATGGTCATCAGCATGGTGATCGGGATGATCGCTGCGGTGATCAGCGCCGCCCGGATGTTGCCGAGCAACAGGAAGAGCACGACGACGACCAGGAGAGCGCCTTCGATGAGGTTCTTCTCGACGGTGCCGATCGCCCGCTCGACGAGGTCGGTGCGGTCGTAGATCGCCTCGGCGGTGACGCCCGGCGGCAGGGCCTTGGCCGCCTCCTCCAGCCGCTGGGCCGCGGCCTGGGCCACGGTGCGGCTGTTCTCGCCGACCAGCATGAACACCGTGCCCAGCACGACCTCCTGGCCGTTCTCGGTGGCGGCGCCGGTCCGCAGTTCCTCGCCCATGATCACGTCGGCCACGTCGGCGATGCGGATCGGCACGCCGTTGCGGTTGGCGATCAGGATCGAGCCCAGGTCCTCGCGGGTGGTGGCCTGACCGGGCACGCGGACGAGGTACTGCTCGCCGTAGCGCTCGACATAGCCGGCCCCGACGTTGGCGTTGTTCTGCTCCAGGGCGTCGATCACCTCGTCCATGCCGATGTCGAAGGCGGCGAGCCGCTCCGGGATCGGGGTGACGTGGTACTGCCGCTGGAAGCCGCCGATGGTGTTGACTTCGGTGACGCCTGGCGTGTTGCGGAGCTGCGGCCGGATCACCCAGTCCTGCAGGGTCCGGAGATCCTCAGGCGTGTAGGGCGTCCCGTCGGCCTTGCGGGCGTCGGGCCGGGCTTCCAGCGTGTACATGAAGATCTCGCCGAGCCCGGTCGCGATGGGACCGAGCGTCGGGGTGAGGCCTTCCGGAAGCTGGCCGCGGGCCGCCTGCAGCCGCTCGTTGACGAGCTGGCGGGCGAAGTAGATGTCCGTCCCGTCCCGGAAGACGACGGTCACCTGCGACAGCCCGTAGCGCGAGACCGAGCGGGTGTACTGCAGGCCCGGCAGGCCGACGATCGCCGTCTCCACCGGGAAGGTGATCCGCTGCTCCGACTCCAGCGGCGAGAATCCCGGCGCCTCGGTGTTGATCTGCACCTGGACGTTGGTGATGTCCGGCGTGGCGTCGATCGGGAGGCGCTGGAAGCTCCAGACCCCGATCGCCCCCAGGAGGAGGACGAGCGCGAGCACGATCCATCGGAAACGGATCGAGAGCGCGATGATGCGTTCGAGCATGTCTCGGCGCTCCCTAGTGGTCGTGGCTCGCGCCGGACTTGTCGATGTCCGCGCGGATCAGGAAGGCGCCGTCGACGACGTACTCGGCGCCCGGATCGAGGCCGCCCAGGACCTCGGTCCATTCGGGCGTGCGGCGGCCGATCTCCAGCATCCGCACCTCATAGGTGTTACCCACCTTCTGGTAGACGACCTCGAAGTCGCGGAACGGCTGGATGGCCTTGGTGTGGACCGCCAGCGCGGCGGGCGTGGCGCCCACCGACGCCGTGCCCTTCACGCCCAGCCCCGGCCGCCAGGTCTCCGCCGGACCGGTCAGCGGCACGTGCGCCACCAGGGTCTGATTGGTGAGGTCGGCGGTGGGCAGGATCGCCTCGATCCGGCTGACCAGGCGGTGGTCGCCGGCCAGGCTGGTGATCTCCACCGGCTGGCCGACCCGCACCCGTTCGGCGTCGCGCGGATAGAGGAAGAACTCCGCGTGCAGCCGGGTCGGATCGGCGATGACCAGCATGGCCTCGGCGCCCGTGATGCCGCCGACCGTGACGTTCTTCTCGACGATCACGCCGGCGATCGGCGCGGTCACGCTGTAGGTCTGCAGGCTCTCGCTGGACTCCACCCGCGCCAGCACCTGGCCGCGCCGGACGCGCTGCCCGAGCTCGGCATTCATCGACATCACCCGCCCCGGGTAGCGCGCGATGACGTCGCTCTTGCCTTCGGGCGTGATCTCCACCCGGCCGTTGAGCGGCAGGGACTCGCCGAGGATGGCGCTGCCGGCGCGGGCTGTGGTCACCCCGCCGGCGCGCGCGGCGTCGGGGCTGATGGTCGTGCGGCCCTCATAGGAGGCATAGCTCCAGGCGTGGCTCCGCCCGCCCTCCCGCGCCGTGACGCTGACGTCGAAGGAGTGCGGCTCGTGCACGATCGCCGGGCTGGCCAGGTAGTCGGCTTCCGGCGTGAACGTGAACTTGTCGATCTTCGGGCCGAGGCGCCGCAGCTCGATGGCCACCCGCACGTCCTTCGGATCGAGCGGCTTGTCCTTCATGTAGGGATAGAGCCGGAAGAGCGGCGCGGGGCCCTCTTCATAGAGGGTGATCTCCAGCGCGAAGTCGCCGTCACGGAGCATGCGGCCGCGGTGCGGCCCCCGCTCGTAGTCGGCTGCGGCGGTCGCGGGCTCTTCGCCCTCGGCCGCCTTCTCGGCGCGGTCGCCGCAGGCGCTGACGGCCAGGGCGAGCGCGAGGGCTGTGCACAGGCGGACGGGCCGCCAGGGGATGTTGGCGCGCATCAGCGACGCTCCGCATTGAGGTTGGACGAGGCGAGCGCCGCGTGGCGCCCGGTGAGGCGGTCGAGCGCCGCCTGGTCGAGATGGAATTGGCGGAGCACCGCCACGCGGCGGGCCCGGGCGTCCGCGAGGGCGCGCTCGGCGTCGGCGACGTTGGCGTACTGGAAGCCGCCGCGGTTGAAGCCTTCGCGCACCTGCTCGACGGCCCGGATAGCGCTCGGGATCACCTCCGCGCGAAGCCGTTCCGACTCGGTGGCCGAAGCCGCCAGCTTGGCGGTCAGGCGGGCGATCTCCCGCTCCTTGACCATCCGTTCGGCGGCGATGTCGACCTCCGCGGCGTTGCGCTCCGCGAGCCCGCTCGATCCCCGCCTTGTTCGCGTCGTGCACGCGAAGCGGGATGCTGCCGCCGACCACCAGGGCCACGTCGTTGCCGTCGCCGAAGTAACGAATGCCGCCGCGCACCGTGGGGTCGGTGACCGCGCGCGACTGCTCGACCCGCACGTTGGCCATGGCCACGTCGCGTTCAGCCTCCAGCAGGGCCAGGTCGGCCTGCGACGGAGAGCGGGGCCCGGACGTCGCGGCCGAGACCGCGAAGAAGGTCTCCAGGTCCAGCGAGAAGGCCGGCGCGCCCGCCCAGAACCGCGCTAGATTCGCCCGGGCGTTCTCGGCTGCGGACTTCGCCTGATCGCGCTGGATCTCGGCCTCGGCGGTGGTCGCCTCGGCGCGGGAGCCGGCGAACAGCGGATCGCGCGCTGCGCGTACCCGGCGCATCACGTCCCGCTGGGCGCTATGCGCCGCCACCAGGCGGGCCTCCGCCACCAGCAGCTCGGCCTCCGCGGCCAGCGCCTCCGCATAAGCAACTTGGACGTCTCGCAGCATGTCGAGACGGCGCACCTCGCGGCGGCGGCGGACGACCTCAGCGTTGGCGCGCGCCAAGCCCACGCGGGCCTCGCGCTTGCCGCCGCGCTCCAGGGTCTGCTGGTAGCTGAGGGTCGCCTCGGTGCGGTCGAGCATGGAATAGGCGCCGGAGCCTGCGAAGTTCTCCAGCTCCACGCCGAGCGACGGATTGGGCTTCACCCCGGCCTGCCGGACGGCGGCTTCGCCAGCGAGGGTTCGTGCGTCCCATCCGGCCAGGGCGGGATCCGCTGCACTGGCTCGGCTGAGGGCCTCGGCGAGGTCAAGGGCGACGCCGCTCGCGGGCGTCGGGGATTGCGCGGCGGCCGACGTGGCCCCCACGGCGAGGAACAGGGCGGCGATCAACGCCAGCCCGGGCCGCGCAAGGGCGCGACCGCAATTACGATGATGCATGGTTTCTCTCGAAGCGTGATCGGGCGCGCGGCCGGATCAGCCGCGCGGATTAGGCTCGGTCAGCGCTTCGGGATTTGGGCGGCCGTTCCACGCCGTATGTCAGCGTCGGCGGCGCACCGCGGTCGCTGGCGACGAGCGGCCGTTCCGCATGGCTGGCGACCATATGCTCCAGGACCGGCGTCGGCAGGCTCGCCACCTGCGGACCTTCCGCGTGATGGTGATGCGAGCCGAGGCTGCGGTCATCGTCGCCGTCGGCCTCTGCCGCGGGATCATCGTGGTCGTGGTCGGCGTCATGATGATGGTCGTGCGGATCGTTTGCGACCGTCGCCTTCTCGATGGCCGGATCGGCGTGTGCGATCGCGAGGCCATGCTGCACGTCGTTCACCGCCGCCTGCGCCCGCTGTAGGGATACGACGGCGCACAGGGCCAGCAACAGCATGGCCATGAACACCCGCACGGTCCTGAGGCGCAGTGACGTCATGAGACTCCCGACGCCTGTCGGTAACCGGGTTTGAGAGGTCCTTCAAGGTGGAGCCATGAGTCACCAGGCCGCTACGCGCCACCTGACATTGACGGCGCTCCGGAGCAGGCGTTCACAGGCCTCCCACCAGCGCCCCCCGTACGTGCCGCGCTGAATATCTACCGCAGGTGGGCAACGTAACCTTCCGAAAGAGACTTGTCGGCAGCGCCGCGCAACGACTGCCTCCAGCACTCATGCCGATGTCCGCTCGCCACTGTATGATCGACGATAACTTACACAGTTTCTTACACAGATCGCTTGCACGCCCGGAATTCTCGAGCATAATCAATAGGTAAGTAGTGGCGTGTTAGACTCAAAATCTGCTGTCGAAAGGCGTGCTGGTTCGAGTCCGGCCTGGGGCACCACGGCGTTCAGCGCGTCGGGCGCGGGAGCGTCATCCTCGCGAAGAGCCAGCCCGCGACCGCGCCCGCCAGGGTCGCGGCGGGAGGCGTCATCAGGGCATAGGCCGGCTGGGCGCCCGCCGTGATCTGAAAGCCGCCGATCCAGGCCAGCCCGACAAGGGCCGCCTCCAGCGGCGGCATGGTTTCCAGCGGGAGCAGGTCGAGTCCCCGGAAGGACAGGCCAATTGCCGCGTGGGCCGCCCCGGCCAGCGCGCCGGCGACCACATAGCCCTTGCGGCCGGCGCCTCGGCTGCGGGCGAGCGCGAAACCCACGGCGAGGAACGCGAGCGCGCCGGCGAAGCCAAACGGGATGGCGAACAGCGGTGCAAAGAGAAGCTGGCCGAGGCTGTTCCAGAACCACGCCGCAAGGCCGCCCACCGGGCGGCTCCCGTCCGAAAGCTGCTGCAGCGTCCAGGCGAGGTTCGTGACGATGCTGGCGAAGGACAGGAGCGCCACAGTGATCGCCGGCGCCGCGACGGCCGCAATCACCGTCGCCCGGGCCCGGACCCATCCTCTCTTCGGGCGGACGTCATGGCTCACGGGCGTCGCCCCGCTTCCCGATCCGCCCCGCCCGAGATCAGCAGCAGCGCGCTGGCCGAGGCCGCCACGCAGGCGCCTGCGCCGACCGCCATGGCGAGGTGGAACGGCGCGAGCAGCGCCTCGCCCCGGGCGACCAGAACCCCGCCCAGCAGGGCCGTGGCCACCAGCCCGCCGGCCCGGGCCACCGCGCTGTTGAAGCCGGACGCCGAGCCCGTGTGGCTGGGCTCGACGGAGGTCAGGACGGCGGTGGTCAGCGGCGCGACCGCCGCGCTCATGCCGAGCGCGATCACCGCGATGCAGGGCAGGACCTCGGTCCAGTAGTCGGCGGCGGGCCCGATCCGCAGCGCCAGCAGGAAGCCCGCCGCCACCACCAGCGGCCCCAGGCCGAGCGGCATCCGGGAGCCCACGCGGGCGACGAGGCCGCCGGCGAGCGGCGACAGCACCGCCAGGATCAGCGGAAACGGCAGCAGGGCGGGCGCCGGCCGCCGTCCCAGAATAGCCGGCCGTCTCGATCAGCAGATACGGGACCAGCACCATCATCCCGCCGAGCGCTCCGTAGAGCGTGAGCGTCAGCAGGGTCAGCCCGATGAAGTCCCGCGAGGCGAACATGGCGAGCGGCATCATCGCCCGCTCGCCCCGCCTGTGCTCGACGCCGAGGAACGCCACGAACAGCGCGACGCCCGCGGCCACGCCGCCCAGGGTCACGACGGTCCAGCCGGCCTCGCCGGCTCCGAGGGTCAGTGCCCAGGTGATCAGGCCAAGGCTGAGCGTCGCCAGCACGCCGCCCCGCCAGTCCAGGGGCTGGTCCGCATCGGGCTTGTCCGGCGGAACCGCCCGGAGCGCCAACAGGACGGCGCCGGCCGCCAGCGGCAGGTTCAGCAGGAAGATCGCCCGCCAGTCCACCGTGTCGATCAGCCAGCCGCCGAGCACCGGCCCGACCGCCCCGGCCACGGCGCCGGCGGCCGCCCACGTGCCGATCGCCCGCCCCTTGGCCTCGTCGGTGAAGGCCCCGCCGAGGATCGCCAGGCTGTTGGGCAGCACCATCGCCGCCGCCGCGCCCTGGGCCGCCCGGCCGGCGAGCAGCAGGACAAGGCTGGGCGCCCAGGCGCAGGCCAGCGAGGCCAGCGCGAAGAGCGTCACGCCCGCGACGAGCAGGCGGCGGCGGCCATATCGGTCCCCCGCCGCCCCGCCCAGCAGCAGCAGCGCCGAGAGCGGCAGCAGGTAGGCGTTGATCACCCACTGCAGCGCCGCCGGGTCGGCCGCGAAGCTCTTCCCGATAGCCGGCAGGCCGACGTTGACCACCGAGCCGTCCACGAACGCCAGGCTGGAGGCCAGCACCGTGGCGGCGAGCACCAGCCTGGGATGTCGCGTCGTCTCACCCGGCCCGCAGGCATGGGCGGCGGCGAGGTCGCACGACGACGGCAGGGCGGTCATGCGTCTTTCTTAAGCGAAGGACCGGAGCCGCCCACCGAAAATCGGCTCAGCGGCCGGCGACCGCCGGGTTCGACTTGCTGAGCAGGATGGTCACCGTGACGCGACGGCCTTCGGCATTGTTCTTCGGCGGGTCGGGATCATCGGCGACCGAGGATTCGCCTAACGCCTCGCTTGGCAGAATCTGGCCCGGGCGGATGCCGCAGGACTGGATCAGGTAGTCTCGCACCGCTTTCGCGCGCCTGGCGCTGAGCCGCGCGTTGGCCGCCGCGTCGCCGACGGGATCGGCGCGACCGACGACCGCAAGGCGGAAGCCGCCGGTCGTGGCCTTGGCCTTCTCCGCCACCGCCTTCAGGTCGGCCTTGCCTTGGGCGTTGATCGTGGCGCTGCCGCTGGCGAAGAACACCTTGGCGCGGTCGTAGGCGGCGAGCTCGCCGACATTGTCCAGGCGCTTCTCGGCCTCGGCGAGCCGTTCCTCGGTGCCATACACACCGGCCTGGATCTGCCGGGCGACCCGGAGGTCCTCGTCCTTGAAGGTGATGTCGCTGGCCACCAGATCGCCGCCCTCGGGGGCCGGCGTCGCCTTGAACTCGATGCGCAGGCCGCGCAGCAGGTCGTCGGGCGTGCGGGTGTCGCGGCGCAGGCCAAGCCCCTGCTGCCGCTCGATCTTGGTGCCGGGGCCGACCCGCACCGTCTTGTCGCCCTCGGCCGTCCGGACGACGATCTTTCCGGCCTCGCTAGCGATGATCGAGCCCTTGTATTCGGCCGCCTGGCCCAGCGCGATGAGCGGCGCCGCCACGAGCGCGGCGGCCAGTCCCGCCAGTCTCCATCCATATCTCGTCATAGCCCCACCCTCGTTGCGCCCAACTCGGCGCAACCCTCTCATCGCGCGCCGGGCCGCCCCATCGGGATTCCCCTGAGGCCTGCGGCGCCGGCGCCGAGGCGCCGCGACGCGGCGCCTTGCGCGTGGACGCGGGGATGCGCACCTGATAATCGTTCGCAAGAACGAGTCCGGGGTCAGTACGGAATGCACGAGATGCTCGCCGAGGCGGTCGACGCCGAGGCCCTCTCCACAGCGGGACAGACACGACTGTCGAAGCTGAAGCCGGGCGACCGCGGCGTGATCGTCGACGTCCGCGCGGACCACGCCACCGACCACCACGGGGTCGACGTCCACGAGCTGGAGCGCCGCCTGCTGGAGTTCGGCTTCGTGGAAGGCGCCCGCTTCGAGGTGCTGCACGAGGGCATGTTCGGCGCCGACCCGATCGCGCTGCGCCTCGACGACATGCGCGTGGCCCTGCGCCGCCGCGACGCCCACGACGTGTGGGTTCAACTGGAGTCCAAATGAGTGAAGGCGTCCTGCCCTCCGCGCGCGTGGCGCTGGTCGGCAATCCCAACACCGGCAAGACCGCCCTCTTCAACGCCCTGACCGGGGCCCGCCAGAAGGTGGCGAACTACGCGGGCGTCACCGTCGAGCGGAAGGAAGGCTTCGTCACCAGCGCCGCAGGCCGCAGCCTGTCGGTGCTCGACCTGCCGGGCACCTATTCGCTGCGTGCGCGCAGCCCCGACGAGGCGGTCACCCGCGACGCGGTCCTGGGCCGGCTGTCGGGCGAGGTCCCGCCGGACGTGGTGGTGGCCGTGGCCGACGCCACCAACCTGCGCCTCGTGCTGCGCCTGATCCTGGAGCTGAAGGCCGTCGGCCGGCCGATGGTGCTGGCGCTCAACATGTACGACATCGCCCAGCGCCAGGGCCTCAGGATCGACCTTGAGGGCCTGCAGAAGGAGCTGGGCTGCCCGATCGTCACCACCGTCGCCACCCGCAAGCGCGGCATCGACGAGCTGGTCGGCCAGATCGAGGCGCTGGCCGCCGCCGGCGCGCTGACCGGCGAGAACATCTGGCGCGAGCCCACCGCCCCCGAGATCCGCCTGGCCCACCGCGAGGCCCAGCGGATCCTCAAGACCTATGTCCGGCCGCCGGAGCATCCCGACACCCTGACCGGCCGGGTCGACGCCGTCCTGCTGCATCCCGTGGCGGGCCTGGCGATCCTGCTGGCCCTGCTGTTCGTGATGTTCCAGGCGGTGTTCACCTGGGCCGGACCGGCCCAGGACCTGATCGACGCGGGTTTCGTGGCGCTGGGCGAGCTGGTCGGCCGCGTCCTGCCCGACGGCCTGGTGCACAGCCTGATCGTCGACGGCCTGATCGCCGGGGTCGGCAGTGTGCTGGTCTTCCTGCCGCAGATCCTGATCCTGTTCTTCTTCATCATCCTGCTCGAGGACTTCGGGTACATGGCCCGCGCCGCGTTCCTGATGGACAAGATCATGGGCGGCGCCGGCCTCCACGGGCGGGCCTTCATCCCGCTGCTCTCAAGCTTCGCCTGCGCGATCCCGGGGATCATGGCGGCCCGGGTCATCGACCAGAAGCGGGACCGGATGACCACCATCCTGGTGGCGCCCCTGATGACCTGCTCGGCGCGGATCCCGGTCTACACCCTGATCATCTCGGCCTTCATCCCGGACCGGACCGTCGGCCCGGGCCTGAACCTCCAGGGCCTGGTGATGTTCGGCCTCTACGGCGCCGGCATCGCGAGCGCGCTCGCCGTCTCCTTCGTGATCCGCAAGGTGTTCTGGCGCGGCGCGGTCGAGCCGTTCCTGATGGAGCTGCCGACCTACAAGATGCCCAGCGCCGCGAACGTGGCGCGCAACCTGCTGCTGCGGGCGCAGATCTTCATCGGCCGGGCCGGCCGCATCATCCTGCCGCTAATGGTGCTCGTGTGGGTGCTCTCGACCTTCCCCTCGCCGCCTCCGGGCGCGACGGAACCGGCCATCGACTACAGCTTCGCCGGCATGATCGGCCACGCGATCCAGCCGCTGTTCGCCCCGATCGGCTTCAACTGGCAGATGGTCGTCGCCCTGATCCCGGGCTTCGCCGCCCGCGAGGTGGCGGTGGCGGCGCTGGGCACCGTCTATGCGGTGGGCGACGCCGAGGCCAACGTCGGCGCGCTCGGCGCCCGGCTGGCGGAGACCTGGTCCCTGGCCACCGGCCTCTCCTTCCTCGCCTGGTACGTCTTCGCGCCGCAGTGCGTGGCGACGCTCGGCGTCGTGAAGCGGGAGACCAACTCCTGGGGCTGGATGGGCGTGATGTTCGGCTACATGCTGGCGCTGGCCTACCTCGCCTCGCTGATCGTCTATCACGGGGCGGTGGCGCTCGGCTGGGGGCTAGCCCCCGAGCCGCCGACTTGGCCCCGGTCTTGCAGCCCTCCGTGCCAGGGCCCAAAGGGCGCGCCTTTCCCGTACCGATCCGGGATTCCCATGGCAGGGGGGCCGCTCCGGGACACCTGTTCCATCCCGGGATGAAACCCAGGGATGCAATTAACCAAACGTTCGCCTTGCCGCTTAACGCGCAAGTAAAGACGTCCGTGGCAGCTTGGCTATGCCATGGGAAAGAACCTGGAAATGTCCTCCGACGTGCAAACCGGCAAGAAGCCGGCGCGGGTCAATCAGACCCTCGCCAAGCATGTGCGTGAGGTGCTCCTGATGCTCGGCGGCGAAGCGCACCGGGCTCTGGTGATCGAGCAAGTGGCCCGCACGCTTGGCCACGACGTCCGTCAAATCCCCCGAGGAGCTGCAATCGGCCCTCATCCACACGTTCGAAGAGAACTGGCGGGATGAGCGTCGGCGCGCCGCCTACGGCTTCCACTTGCCGTTCGGCGAAGGCTCGCACCGCTGGGGCTGCCGGGACGCGTCCGCCCTCGTCCACTAGGACCGGGTCCGGGCGCCGTCAGGCCAGAGGTCTTCAGGCAAGACGGGGCGGTTCCGCCTCGCCGGCCAGTTGGCCCGCCGCCGTCTGCAGCCGCCCGAGCAGCCGCTTGAGCAACGCGACGTCCTCGGGCGACAGCCCGGAGATCAGCGCCGCCTCGTAGGCCAGCGCAAGGGGGCGATCTCGGCGTGCAGCCGGACCCCCTGCGGCGTCAGCGCCAGCACGTGGCTGCGCCCGTCGGCGGCATGGTCGGTCCGGCCGATCAGATGCCGCTTCACGAGGCCCTGGGCCGCGCGGCTGACCGTCACCTTGTCCATCACCGTGCGCGCCACGATCTGGCCCTGGGTCAGGGGACCGTCCTCGGCGAGCACGCAGACCAGCCGCCACTGCGGGATCGTCAGCGCGAACCGGTCCTGGTAGGCCCGCGCGATCAGCCCGGAGACGGCGTTCGACGCCACCGACAGCCGGTAGGGCAGATAGGCGTCGAGCCGGAGCTCCGCCTCGTCCCCATCGCTGGCCTTCCGGTCGCTGGCCTTCGCCTGGCTCATGCCGGGCGTACCTCCTGCTCAATTGCGCCAAAGATCGTGTGGCGCTTGGCGTCGCGCATTTCGATCCGCACCACGTCGCCGTGCTTGAGGAAGGGCGTCTTCGCCGCGCCTTCGAGCAGGGTCTCGACCGTCCGCAACTCTGCGAGGCAGGAATAGCCGACACCACCCTGGGACACAGGTTTCCCTGGACCGCCGTCCGGTCCTCGATTCGACACCGTGCCCGAGCCGATGATCGTCCCGGCCGACAGGCTGCGGGTCTTGGCGGCATGCGCGATCAGGGTCCCGAAGTCGAAGGTCATGTCGACCCCGGCGTCGGCCTCGCCCAGCGGCTTGCCGTTCAGCTCGACCTCCAGCTTTCCGGAGAGCCTGCCGTCCTTCCAGCCCGGCAGGCTGTCCGGCGTCACGGCCACCGGCGAGAAGGCGGACGCGGGCTTCGCCTGGAAGAAGCCGAACCCCTTGGCGAGCTCGTTCGGGATCAGGTTGCGGAGCGAGACGTCGTTGCAGAGCAGCACCAGCCGGATGGCGGCCAGGGCCTCCTCGCGGCTCGCGCCCTGCGGCACGTCGCCGGTGATCACCGCGATCTCGGCCTCCATGTCGCCGCCCCAGGCCTCGTCGGCCAGCGGGATCGGATCGCGCGGGCCCAGGAAGCCGTCCGAGCCGCCCTGGTACATCAGGGGGTCGGTCCAGAAGCTCTCGGGCATCTCGGCGCCGCGCGCCTTCCGCACCAGCTCCACGTGGTTCACATAGGCCGAGCCGTCGGCCCACTGGTAGGCGCGCGGCAGGGGGCTCGCCGCGGCGTGCTCGTGGAAGCGCTCCTTCGGCACCGCCCCGTGCTCCAGGCTTTCGGCGAGACCCCGCAGGTCCGGCTCCATCCGCCACCAGTGGTCCAGCGCGTGCTGCAGGGTGGGCGCGATGTGGCTCGCGTCGGTGAACCAGGCGAGGTCGTTGGAGACCACCACCAGACGGCCGTCGCGGCCGCCCCTCAGGGACGCAAGCTTCATGTCCTCGCCTACTCTTTCTCGTTACGCGGTTTCGCGGTGGATGGTGCGCACGACGCTGACGCCGTCCTCATAGGCCTGCGGCTCATAGACGGTGACCTCGACGCGGATGTCGCCGCCGGGGTCGCCCTCCCACAGGTAGCTGCGCTCGAAACAGACGGCGCGGCCCTCCGGCGTGAAGCCTTCGAAGGTGTCGCCCCAGGGGGTGTGGTCGCGGAGCTGGCGCCAGCCGAGCGTGCAGGCCCGGTCGATCTCCTCGCGGGCGGCGGCGTCCATGTCGGTCTCGAACTGGTCCAAGATCCCTCCCCGCCCGGGCCTCAAGGCTGGGCGGTCTTCCAGCTGTCCACGTAGGCGGGATTTTCCACGGACGCGGCCGCCTCGCCAACCTCCAGCGGATCGCGGGTGTCGATCATCACGGCGTATTCATCCGTGGCCGGCTTCGGCTGGATCAGCATGTTCTTCAGCGCCTTCGGGTGCGGCCCGTGGGTGAATCCGGACGGGTGGAAGGTCATCATCCCGGCCTCGATGTGGTCGCGGCTGAAGAAGTCGCCGGCGTGGTAGAACAGCACCTCGTCGAAGTCGTCGTTGTTGTGGAAGAACGGCACCTTCAGCGCGCCCGGATCGGTCTCGAAGGGCCTGGGCGTGAAGGTGCAGACCACAAACCGGTCGCTCAGGAACGTCGTGTGGACCGACGGCGGCAGGTGGTAGCGGTGGCTGGCGATCGGGCGGATGTCCTTGACGTTCAGGCGCACCGGCGCGAGCTCGCCGTGCCAGCCGACGGCGTCCAGCGGATTGTAAGGGTAGGTCACCACCGACACCTGGCCGCGCTTCTTGATCTCCACGCGGAAGTCCCCGGCCTCGGCCTGGTGCGCCTTGAAGGCCTCGTCGAGGGCCGGCGTCTCCAGCATGGCCGGATCGAACAGGGCGTGGCCGCCCAGCAGCCCCTTGTCCGGCAGGCCGAAGTGGGTGTTCGTCGCCTGGATCATCAGGATCGCGGTGGGCTCGGCGGGGGCGAGCCGCCACATGGTCCCGCGCGGCAGGTAGAGGTAGTCGCCGGCGCGATAGGCCAGCCGGCCGTAGTCGCAGAAGAGGTCGCCGGTCCCCTGGTGCACGAACAGGAGCTGGTCGCCGTCGGCGTTGCGGGCCAGCGACGGCATGGCCTCGGCCAGCTTCCAGAAGCGCACCTCGGTCGCCGCGTTGTGCAGCACCACGCCCGCCGCCCAGGGGCTGGGTTCGGCGGCGTTCAGCCGGGCGAGGTCGAAGGCGCGGGGCCGGAGCGGCCCCTCGAAGCTCGTCCAGCCGGTCGGCGGCCGCTGATGGTGGATGAAGGCGGCCGGCCCAAAGAAGCCCTCCTTGGAGATCTCCCGCTCGTAGGTCCCCTCGGGCAGGTCGGCGTGGGCCTGCCTGGAGTGCACGCCTTGCGCGGCGCGGACGGGGATCCAGTTGCGGTTCGCCATGTCAGGGATCGTCCTTGTAGATGCCGACCGTCAGCGGCTGGCCGTCGGCGATCTTCGCCCGGTACATGCCGGACGTGTTGAAGCTCCAGGCCATGTCGCCGTTCGGGGCGACCGCGATGACCCCGCCGTCGCCCTTCAGGGCCGTGAGGTCCTTCTGGATCACCTCGTCGGCGGCGGCCTGCAGGCTGAGGCCCTTGTATTCCACGAGCGCGCAGATCTTCCGGGCCACGGTCAGGCGGATGAAGTACTCGCCCGTCCCCGTGGCCGAGACCGCGCAGGACCGGTTGGAGGCGTAGGTGCCCGCCCCGATGATCGGCGCATCGCCCACCCGGCCCCAGCGCTTGGCGGTGGTCCCGCCGGTCGAGGTGCCGGCCGCCACGTTGCCGCGGCTGTCCAGGGCGACGACGCCCACGGTGCCGAACTTCTTCTTGAGGTCGATCAGGTCGGCGTTGCGGCCGCCGTCCTCGTCGTGGACCAGCTCGGCCATGGCGCCGGGCTTCGCGCCCGCGGGCTTGGCCGGGACCGGCAGGCCCTGGCGCTTCAGTTCCCGTTCGAGGCCCTGCCAGCGCCGCTCGGTGTAGAAGAACGACGGGTCGACCTGTTCCAGATTCTGGGTCCGGGCGAACTCGTCGGCGCCCTCGCCCATCAGCATGACGTGCGGCGACTTCTCCATCACCGCGCGGGCCAGGCTGATCGGGTGGCGCGTGGTGGTCGCGCCGGCGACCGCGCCGGCCATCAGGTTCGAGCCGTCCATCACCGAGCTGTCGAGCTCGTTCTTCCCCTCGGCGGTGAAGACCGCCCCGCGGCCGGCGTTGAACAGCGGGTCGTCCTCGAGGATCCGGACCGCCGCCTCGATGGCGTCCAGCGCCGAGCCGCCCTTCTTCAGGACGTCGGCGCCCGTATTGGCGACCCGGGTCATGGCCTCGCGATAGGCCCTGTCCTGCTCGGGGCTGAGGTCCTTCTTCTCGATGACGCCGGCCCCGCCGTGCACCACCAGCGCCCATTTCGGCTTGGCCTGCGCCGCACCACCCATCGCCATCACCGCCACCGACAGAAGAACCGCAATACGCCGCATTACCCCTCCTTGGCGGGCAGCACCCCCCGGCGGATCTGGTCGAGCTCGATCGACTCGAACAGCGCCTTGAAGTTGCCCTCGCCGAAGCCCTCGTTGCCCTTGCGCTGGATCATCTCGAAGAAGATCGGACCGATCATGTTCTCCGTGAAGATCTGCAGGAGCAGTCCTTGGCCTTCCGTGGGCGCGCCGTCCACCAGGATGCTGTCGGCCTTCAGCCTTTGCAGGTTCTCGCCGTGGCCCGGCACGCGGGCGTCGAGCTGCTCGTAATAGGTTTCGGGCGTCGACTGGAACTTCACGCCCCGCCCGCGCATCGTCTCCACCGCGTGGAAGATGTCGTCGGTCCCCAGCGCCACGTGCTGGATGCCCTCGCCCTTGTAGTCCTTGAGAAATTCCTCGATCTGCGAGTGCTCGTCCTGGCTCTCGTTCAGCGGGATGCGGATCTTGCCGCACGGGCTGGTCATGGCCTTGGAGAACAGGCCCGTCTGGGCGCCCTCGATGTCGAAGTAGCGGATCTCCCGGAAGTTGAAGATGCGCTCGTAGAACTCCGCCCACTTGGCCATGTTGCCGCGGAACACGTTGTGGGTCAGGTGGTCGAGGTAGGTCAGGCCCACCGCATTCTTCTTCTCGGCCTCGGCCGCGCCCTCGATGGGGACGAAGTCGATGTCGTAGATCTCCTGCGCGCCGTAGCGGTCCACGAGGTAGAGGTTCGAGCCGCCGATCCCCTCGATCGCCGGGATGTTCAGCTCCATGGCGCCGACCGGGCCCACGACCTGCCTGGCGCCGCGTTCCAGGGCGAGCTTCAGCGCCTTGGCGGCGTCCTTCACGCGGAAGGCCATGGCGTTCGCCGACGGCCCGTGGGCCTGGCGGAACTCGGCGGGCTGGCCCTGCGGCTCCATGTTCAGGATGAAGTTGATGTCGCCCTGGCGGAAGCGCAGCACGTTCTTCGAGCGGTGTTTCGACACCGCCGTGAAGCCCATCAGCTCGAAGAGGCCCTTCAGGCGCTCCGGCTCGGGGGAGGTGAACTCCACGAACTCGAAGCCGTCGGTGCCCAGCGGGTTCTCGAAGAGGTCGCGGGCGGCGGTTTCGGTCTGCATGGTCATGGCCAGGTCTCCTTCGGCCGCAGGTCGTATCATCTGAAACGAGTTTATTCTAGCGGGGCGCGACGGCGCCCCGTCATCGCGAAAAGAGCGGGGCGCGAGACAGCGCGTTCGGCCCCTGCTAACAACGCTTCACCTCCCCACACGGATCGCCGATGTTCCGAAAGATGTACGACTGGGTGATGCGGCTGGCCGCGTCACGCCACGCGCCGCGGTCGCTCGCGGTCATCTCCTTCGCCGAGAGCAGCTTCTTCCCGATTCCCCCCGACGTCATGCTGGGGCCGATGGTGCTGGCGAGGCCGAACAAGGCCTTCGTCTACGCCGGGATCTGCACCCTCGCCTCCGTGCTGGGCGGGCTCATGGGCTACGCCATCGGCGTCTTCCTGGAGCCGGTGGGGATGTTCATCCTGCAGCTGTTCGGCCACCCGGAGGGCCGTGAGGAATTCCAGCACTGGTTCGACCAGTGGGGCCTGGGCGTGATCCTCATCAAGGGCCTAACGCCGATCCCCTACAAGCTGGTGACCATCACCGCCGGCTTCGCCCGCTTCGACCTCTTCACCTTCATCTGGGCCTCGGTGGTCACCCGCGGGGCGCGGTTCTTCCTCGTCGCCGCGATCCTGAAGTACGCGGGCCCGGCCATGCTGAAGGAGTTCGAGCGGCGGATGAACCTCTACTCCATCCTGCTGCTGGCCATCCTGATCGGCGGCTTCGTGGCCGTGAAGGCCTTCCTGTAGGCCCCGGGTTGGGGTCATATCGCGCCAGATGCTGAAGCCCTTCCTCGACCGCTGGCGGCTCGTCGCCCTCCTGGCCTCGGCCGGCATGCTGGCCATCGCCCACGCCTTCGAGACCTTCGGCGGCTATGCGCCCTGCACGCTCTGCCTGCGCCAGCGCGAGGTCTACTGGACCGCCATCGGGCTGGCGGTCGGCTTCATGGTCCTCGTGCGCCTGCCGGGCGGGCCGCGCTGGCGGGAGCTGACCTGCTGGGTGCTGGGCCTCGTGTTCCTGGTGGGCGTCGGCGTCGCCGCCTACCACGCGGGCGCCGAGTGGAAGTTCTGGCCCGGGCCGACCACCTGCGCGTCGGCCGGCGGCGGGATCACGGCGGCCGATATGGAAGCCTTCCTGGGCGGCGAAGAGGTCCGGCCGCCGGCCTGCGACGAGGCCGCCTGGGTGTTCGCCGGCCTCTCCATGGCCGGCTGGAACGTGCTGATCTCGCTCGGCCTCGCGGGCCTGAGCGTGCTGGCCGCCCTGCATGAGCGGGCCAAGCGGTGAACGCCCGGCCCCTCCCGCCGAAGCCCGGTCAGGGCGCGCTCCGGCAGCGGCTCTCCGAGATCCTGCGCGTCGACCACGCGGGCGAGCTGGGCGCCGTCTCGATCTACCGGGGCCAGCGCGCGGTGCTGGGCCAGGCGCCCGGCCGCGAGCGAATCGCCGGCCAGCTCGCCGAGATGGAGGCCCACGAGGCCGAGCACCTCGCCCGCTTCGACAGGCTGCTCACCGAGCGCCGGGTGCGGCCGACGGCGCTGACCCCGCTCTGGCGGCTGGCCGGCTTCGCGCTCGGCGCCGGCACCGCGCTGATGGGCGAGAAGGCGGCGCACGCCTGCACCGAGGCCGTGGAGACGGTGATCGAGGAACACTACGCCGGCCAGGTGGCCGAGCTCGCCGAGCTCGAGCCCGAACTCGCCGCCGAGCTGGAGCAGTTCCGGCAGGAGGAGCTCTTCCACCGCGACCTCGCCGTCGACGAGGGCGCCCGCGAGGCCCCGGGCTACCCGCTCCTCGCCGCCGTGATCCGCAACGGCTGCCGCGCGGCCATCAAGATCAGCGAGAAGCTCTAGGCTGACCCGGCGTCGGGCGCGCACGCTCCCTCCATGATCAAGCTGACCTTCTGCCTCCGCCGCCTGCCGCACCTCAGCCGAGAGCAGTTCCAGGACTACTGGGTCAACACCCACGGGCCGCTGGTGGCCAGCGTCGCCGAGACCCTGCAAATCCGCCGCTACGTCCAGATGCACAGCCTGCCGGCCGAGATGAGCGCCGGGATCCGCGAGGCGCGCCAGGCGCCGGAGGACTTCGACGGCGTGGCCGAGCTGTGGTTCGACAGTCTTGAGGCCATCGTCGCCAACGGCCGTCGCCCTGAGGCCCAGGCCGCCGGCGCCCTCCTGCTGGAGGACGAGCGGAAGTTCATCGACCTGCCCCGATCCCCCCTGTGGTTCGGCGAGGAGAGGGTGATCGTCGGCTAGCGCCATCCACAGGCGACTGACGCCCGGCCCGTCGACAGCGCCGTCGGAATCGCCCGCTACTGGCCGTGGGCGCCCCAAGCGCCCTCCCCACAGGTTGCACCGCCCCGAAAGCACAGCTTCCGGGGAGTCGCATGAGCGCTGGAGTTCTGCTTTTGTTCTATCCACGGAGGCGCGCCATGGCGGACGGAACAGCTCACATCGCAAGGATCTTCGCGACGCCGAGGCTCGCGCAGGCCACCCAGGCGCGCGCCAGCCTCTGGGCCATGTGCCGCTGCGGCCGGACCGCGGCGATCGACCCGGCGCCCTGGATCTGCCAGGGCCTCGCCCGGCAGCCGGTGGAGCACCTGGAGACCCGCCTGCGCTGCGTCTGCGGCGCGCGCCGCGTGCGGCTCGAGGTCCACGGCCTGGCCGAGGCGCCCAAGGGCGTCACCGGCGGCATCTACGTCTTCTACTGACACCGCTCCACCGTCTCATCGCGCCTGAGCGACCGCCCGTCGCATTGCCGCGATGTAACTGGCGCGGCCGGAGCGCCCAGCCCTAGCGTCGGCCCGGGAGAGACCGAGCCATGCATCGACGGGCGTTCCTGAGCTGGTCCCTGGGCGGCGGCCTGGCGCTCGCCCTCTACCCTCGCAGCGCCTCGGCGGCGGGCCCCCTCTCCCCTGGATCACCATCGCCCCGGACGGCCAGGTCACCCTCGTCACCACCGCGCTCGAGATGGGCCAGGGCTCGCGCACCGGCCAGGCGCAGATTCTCGCCGACGAGCTGTGCGTCCCCTGGGAGAGCATCGAGACCGTCCAGGCGCCCGAGACCGAGCCCTATCTGGTGGAGGGCGCGCTGTTCTCCGGCGGCAGCGAGACGGTACGCACCCGCTGGGACCTGCTGCGCAAGGCCGGGGCCAGCGTCCGCTGGCAGATGCGCGAGGCCGCCGCGCGTCGCTGGGACGTGACGCCCGACGCCTGCCACGCCGCCGGCGGGCGGGTCACCCACGCCGCCTCGGGTCGCGTCGCAACCTATGGCGAACTCGCCGCCGAGGCCGCGGCCATACCTGCGCCGGCCAACCCGCCCCTGAAGCCCGCCGCCGAGCGCCGCTACATCGGCAAGCCGGTCGCCACCCTCGCCCAGGCCGACAAGGGGACGGGTAAGGCCCGCTACGGCATCGACTTCCGCCTGCCCGGCATGCTGTTCGCCACGATCCGCGCCTGTCCGGCCTATGGCGGCGAGCTGGCCTCGGTGGACGAGGCGCCGGCGCGCGCCGTCCCCGGCGTGAAGCAGGTCGTACGGCTGAAGGACGCCGTCGCCGTGGTCGCCGACTCGACCTGGATCGCGTTCAAGGCGGCGCGTGCGCTGGACCCGCAATGGCGTGTTGCGACACCGGCCCTCGACAGTCCCGAGATTAGTCGCCGGCTCCAGGCCGCGCTGGACGCGCCCGACGCCCTGGTGATCCCCCGCCAGGGCGGCGCCGAGGCCCGCGCCCGCCTGCGGGCCGCCACCGGCCGGACGCACGAGGCCAGCTACGAGATAGCGTACCTGATGCACGCCCCGCTGGAGCCGATGAACGCCACGGCCCGCGTCCTGCCCGACAGCCGGGTGGAGATCTGGGCGCCCTGCCAGTCGCCCACCTGGTGCCGCGATCAGGTGGTGGAGATGACCGGGCTCGCCAAGGAGGAAGGTGATCATCCATCCACTGTTGATGGGCGGCGGCTTCGGCCGGCGGCTGAAGGGCGACTACGCCGCGCGCGCCGCCCAGGTGGCCCAGCACACGGCCGGCCTCCCCGTGCAGGTGGTCTGGACCCGCGAGGAGGACTTCGCCCACGGCTGGCACCGGCCGGCCATGCGGCTGTCTATGCGCGCGAACCTGGCCGAGGACGGCGGGCTCGCCGGCTACGAGGTGGTGGCCGCGACCGCCGACGACCGGACGGGCGGCCATGGCCCCGCGCCCTACATGGTGGGCGACTATGCGGCGACCCTCTCCACCGTGAAGGCCGGCGTGCCGGTGGGCGCCTGGCGGGCGGTCGATCCCGGAATGGCGCTCTTCGCCAAGGAGAGCTTCATCGACGAGTGCGCCCATCTCGCCGGCGCCGATCCCCTGGCCTATCGGGAGCGGCTGCTGCTCGGCAACGAGCGGGCGCTCCGCGTCCTGCGCGCCGCCGCGGGAGCGATCGGATGGGACCGGCCGCGCGAGCCCGGCGGGGGCCGCGGCCTCGCCATCCTCCACGAGTGGGACACTGTGGTCGCCCACGCCGTCGAGGTCCGCGTGACCGGTCGGCAGCTCCGCGTCGAGCGCCTGGTCGCCGCCGCCGACCTCGGCACGGCGGTCAATCCTCAGCAGGTGAAGGCCCAGTTCGAAGGCGGCGGCCTGATGGCCGTCTCCGCGGCGCTCGGCGAGCGGATGACGTTCCGGGACGGCCGGGCCGTGGAGACCAACTTCGGCGCCTATCCGATCCTGCGCATGGCCCAGGCGCCGGCGGTGGAGGTCCTGCTATTCGAGACGCCCGAGGCCAAGCTGGGCGGGGCGGGCGAGCCGCCGGTTCCGGGCGTCGCCCCGGCCCTCGCCAATGCGATCTTCCAGGCGACCGGCCGGCGGGTGCGGTCCCTGCCCTTCTCGGCGGCGGGCTTCGCCGTCGCCTAGGGCGTCGGCGTCAGGCTCTCGATGTCGGTGTGGGGCTTCAGGCCCCGACGCGTCAGCTCCTCCCAGACGCCCTCGGCGGTCTCGGCGAAGCCGAACAGGTCGAGGTCCTTCTTGGCTATGAAGCCGTGCCGGACCATCTCGTCGAAGTTCACCACCGAGCGCCAATAGGCTTCGTCGAACAGCACCACCGGGATCTCCGGGGACTTGCCGGTCTGGCGAAGCGTCAGGATCTCGAACAGCTCGTCCAGCGTCCCGAAGCCGCCCGGGAAGACCACCAGCGCATTCGCCCGCATGGCGAGATGCATCTTGCGCATCGCGAAGTAGTGGAAGCGGAAGGTTAGTTCCGGCGTCGAGAAACGGTTCGGCTCCTGCTCGTGCGGCAGGGTGATGTTCAGGCCGATCGACGGTGCGCCGACGTCCGTCGCGCCCCGGTTGGCCGCCTCCATGATTCCCGGGCCGCCGCCCGTGGCGATGACATTGTCCCGCACCGGCGCGCCCTCCAGGAACGCCCCGCCGCGCTCCGAGGCGATCCTGCCGAACTCCCGCGCTGCCGCGTACCAGCGGTTATGCTCGCCGTCGCCGTTCTCCTTGATGCGGGCCGAGCCGAACACGACGATCGTGGAGCGTACGCCCCAGGCCTTCAGCGCCAGGTCCGCCTTGGCGAACTCCAGCAGGAAGCGGACGCCGCGCATCCCGTCGGACAACAGGAAGTCGCGGTCGTGGACGGCCAGCCGGTAGGACGGCGAGGCCATCTGGGCGGAGTTGGGGTGCGGATCGTCGGCCATGGCCGAAGGTCTAGGCTCCTTTCCCCCGCCCGTCGACGCCAGGCGTCGGCCTCTAGCTGGCCAGCTTCAGCTCGGCCTCGATCTCCAGCTCAACCTCGTCGCCGATGCCCGGGACATAGGTCGTGATGCCGAAGTCGCTGCGCTTGATCTTCCCCTCGGCGTCGAAGCCCAGGGAGTACTTCTTGTCGATCGGGTTCACCCCGGCCTGGTTGAACTCGGCGTCCAGCGTGATGGACCTGGTCACCCCGTGGAGGGTCAGGTCGCCGGTGATCTTGGCGGTGCGCTCGCCGGTGCGCTGGACCTTCGTGGCCTTGAAGGTGGCGGCGGGGAACTTGGCGGTGTCCAGGAAGTCGGCGCTCTTGAGGTGCTTGTCGAGCGCGGGGTCGAGGGTGCCGACCTTGTCGGTGTCGACCTTGACGGCGAGCTGCGCGGCCTCCGGCGATTTCGGATCGATGGTCAGCTCGCCGGTCACGGCCGGAAACTGGCCCACATAGGTCGAGAAGCCGAAGTGGCTGACCGACCAGGTGATCCGCGAATGGCCCGGGTCGAGCGTGTAGGTCCCGGCGCGGACCTCGGCGGGGGCGCGGCTGAAGCCGTCCTGCGCCTGCACGACGGCGGCGGCGCTGAGCGTGAGGACGGCGGCGAGGCCGGCCGCGGCGAAGGCGTGGGAACGGGACATGCGGGAGGATCTCTCGGCTGAAACGGCAACGGCCGGCTCACCGGCCGGCCGCCTAAACATGCGCCCCATCCGGTGCGGCGATAATCCACCGTCTTCGGAAAGGACTTTCGCCGGATCGGAAACGATCACGCCTCCAGTTCGATGTCCCAGTAGAGGTAGTCGAGCCAGCTTTCGTGCAGGTGATGGGGCGGGAAGCGGCGGCCGCGTTCCTGCAGCTCGAAGGCCGAAGGGCGGCGGGGCTTGTGGTGCGGGTGCATGTGCGCCTCGGCCGGGGTGCGGCCGCCCTTGCGCAGGTTGCAGGGGGCGCAGGCGGTGACGATGTTTTCCCAGGTGGTCCGCCCGCCGCGCGAGCGCGGGATCACATGGTCGAAGGTCAGGTCGTCGGAGGCCGAGCAGTACTGGCAGGAGAAGGTGTCGCGGAGGAAGAGGTTGAACCGCGTGAAGGCCGGCGGCCGGTCCTGCGCCACATAGCTCTTGAGCGCCACGACGCTCGGCAGGCGCATCTCGAAGGAGGGAGAGTGGACCTTCTGGTCGTAGGTGGAGACCACGTCGACCCGGTCGAGGAAGACCGCCTTGATCACCTCCTGCCAGGGCCAGAGGGACAGCGGATAATAGCTGAGCGGCCGGAAGTCGGCGTTCAGCACCAGGGCGGGCCAGCCGGACGGCGGGTGGCTAAGCACCTGCATCGTCGGACCTCCCGCGGCGCGCAGCGCCTATGTCGTACGCCTGTGGACTGAAGACCGAGCCCCTTATGCGATACGCGCCAAACCCAGTTGGCTACGGGAACGACGATAACGCAGATTCGGTGGCATCTCCATGACATGGGCCCTCGGCAAAGGTGTCGCAGGGCCGTTGGCCTCGCCCGGCTGTGGAGCGCGGGCGAGGCTCAGTCGCGGCGCATGCTTCAGGCGCCGAGGACGGCGGCGCCGGCGACGGTGAGGCTGAGCGCCACGATCGCGTAGGAGGCGACGACGTCGAGCAGGCGGTTCATCAGGATCGACATGTTCAGGTCCTTTGTCTTGGGTTCGGCGGCCGGGGATCCGGTCGCCCTGTCCGTCCGGCAGCGCCATCTGGACGATGTTTAGATAGCACACATCTAAACGCTGCCTAGATGACGATTTACGCCGTACCGTTATGCGTTTTTGCATGATGGAGAGCGCGGCCCGCGACGAGGGCGACGCAACGTAAAAGGGCCCCGGGGAGGGGGGCCCTTCTCCGTCTCGACCGGGATGGAGGCCTTAGGCCACCAGGCCCGCCGTCGCCGCCGCCGCGGTGAACCCGAGGAACAGCAGGAAGGCCGGGGCGATCCGGTCGAAGAGGCGTTCGAATTTTTGAATCGCGAGAGACATGAGAACACACACCTTTCAGTTTGAACCCCGGGGGAGCGGGGGCGTTTTCTTATTTGAACACCGCTAAGATAGCGGCTATCTGAGCGGTGTCAAGATGATCTTTACGGCGATCAGATAGAGTCATACAGTGCGCGCGATGAGAGAGTCCCAAGCCGCCGAGCCCCGGCCCTACCACCACGGCGATCTGCGCCGTGCGCTCGTGGACGCCGCACGCCGGTTGCTGGAAAACGAGGGCCCCTCTGCGCTGTCGCTCCGGGCCGTGGCCCGCGAGGCCGGCGTCAGCCCGGCCGCGCCCTATCACCACTTCAAGGACAAGGGCGAGCTGCTCGACGCCGTGGCGCACGAGGGCTGGCTCATGCTCGACCAGGCCATGGCCGCGGCCAAGGCCGCCGCCGAGGGGCCGGCCAAGCTCACCGCCATCGGTCTGTCCTACGTCTGCTTCGCTCGCGACAACCCGGCGCTCTATCGGGTGATGTACGACGCGGCGCGGGACAAGGAAGCCCTGCCGATGGAGACGAAAGACGGCGAGGACTCCGCCTACTGCAAGGTGCGCAACACCATGGTCGAGCTGGGGGCCGACCCGGGCATGGAAACCGACCTCGAGCTCGCCACCATCGCCGCCTGGTGCGGCGCCCACGGCCTCGCCGAGATGGCGGGCTTCCGGCAGTTCGACCACCTGAAGCAGGCCCTGGGCGGCGAGGAGCCGTTCCTGCGCGCCGTCCTCAACCACCTGGGCCTGTTCCCCGGGACGCGTCCGGCCTGCTAGACGCTGCTCCGTGACCGGAGCCTTCGTCACCCGCTTCGCCCCCTCGCCCACCTGGTACCTGCACCGGGGCCACGCGTTTTCCGCGCTGACCGCCTTCGACGCCGCCCGCGAGGCCGGCGGCCGCTTCATCCTGCGGATCGAGGACATCGACCGCACCCGCTGCCGGCCGGAGTTCGACGCCGCGATCTTCGCGGACTTGGCCTGGCTCGGCCTCGACTGGGAGACGCCGGTCCGCCGCCAGTCCCAGCACATGGACGACTACCAGCGCGCCCTGGACGGCCTCGCCGCGCGGGGCCTGCTCTACCGCTGCTTCCGCACCCGCCGCGAGGTCGCCGAGGAGATCGCCCGGGCCCCGCACGGCGCCATGGAGACCTTCCGCGGCCAGCCCCTGCCCGCCGACGAGGAGGCCCGCCGCCTCGCGGCCGGCGAGCCCTTCGCCTGGCGCCTGTCGCTCGACGCCGCCGCCCAGGCTCTCGGCGGCTTCGGCGCCCTGACCTTCACCGACGAGACGCGCGGCCGGGTCCAGGCCCGGCCCGAGCTCGGCGGCGACGTGGTCCTGGCGCGCAAGGACGTGGGCGTCGCCTACCATCTGGCCGTGGTCATCGACGACGCGCTGCAGGAGATCACCCACGTGATCCGCGGCGAGGACCTGTTCGAGGCGACCCACGTCCAGCGGCTGCTGCAGGCCCTGCTGCGCCTCCCCGTCCCACTCTACCGCCACCACCACCTGCTGACCGGCGCGGACGGCAGGCGCTACGCCAAGCGCGACCGGGCGGAGACGCTGCGCGAGCTCCGCGCCCGGGGCGTCACCGCGGCGGACCTCAGGCAGGAGTTGGGATTTCGCTGACCGGCAGGGCGGTCCGCCGGGCGGTTCGCCGACCTCATCGGCCAGGCCCGCCGCCTAGCGCGAGCTGGCGGTCAGCCCCATCACATAGACGACGATCAGGATCGGCAGGGGCACGGTGGCGATCCAGTGGAGGAGGCTGCGCACGGCTGTCTCCCGGTGAGGTCCCTTCCGGGGCCAACGGGGTGCGGACAGCTCAGGTTCCCTGGGCGGGCAGGCCCCAGGCGACCCGCGCCGTCTCGATCCGCGCCAGTTTCGCCTCGAAGGCCGCCCAGTCGTCCTGGGCGGCGATCGGGGCCCAGATCGCCTCAATCTCGTCGTAGAGCAGCTCCTCGGGCTCGGGCTGGGCGAAGTACGGGTGGGCCAGCCGCTCCGGCCGCTCGGCCTCGTAGGGCCCGATCAGCATCCGGAACTCGTCGAAGTCGCCGCCGCGGTAGGTCTCCGCCCGCCGGCCGGCCAGCGCCCGGTCTGCGCCGCCGCCGAACCAGTCGAAGAAGAACGGCTCCCAGCGCACCGCCTCGCCGCCCTCGGCCAGCGCCTTGAACGCCGCCTGGGCCAGCGCCGCGTCGGCCTCGGCTTCGCGCGGCTTCACCCCCAGCCGCAGCAGCATCGCCGCCACCAGCTCGCGCCGGTAGGCCGGGCCGAAGACGTTCAGCGCGTCGACCAGCGGGTCGGTCTCGGCCACGAGCGTCAGCGCGCCGGCGAGCTGCTGCAGGTTCCAGAACACCGCTTCCGGCTGGCGGCCGAAGGCGTAGAGGCCGGCATGGTCGAAATAGGCCGCCGTGAAGTTGGGGTCGGACTTCGGCAGGAAGCGGTAGGGTCCGTAGTCGAAGCTCTCGCCGGTCAGGCTCATGTTGTCGGTGTTGAGCACGCCGTGGACGAAGCCCGCCGCCATCCAGCGCGCGGTCAGCCGCGCCATCCGTTCGCTGACGGCCGTCAGCAGGGCGGTCGGCTTGTCCGCCGCCTCCGCCAGCTCGGGGTAGTAGACCGCGATCACGTGGTCGATCAGGGCCGTGATCCGATCGGCGCGCTCGAAGAAGGCGTGGCGCTGGAAGGTCCCGAAGCGGATGTGGCTGTGCGACAGGCGGGTCAGGACCGCCGAGCGGGTCGGCGACGGCTCGTCGCCGCGCACCAGCTCCTCGCCGGTCTCCACCAGCGAGAACGAGCGCGAGGTCGGCACGCCCAGCGCCTCCAGCAGGGCGGTGGCCAGCACCTCGCGCACCCCGCCCTTCAGCGTCAGGCGCCCGTCGCCGGAGCGCGACCAGGGCGTGCGGCCGGAGCCCTTGGTGCCAAGGTCCAGCAGGCGGTCCGTGCCCGCCTCCCGCATCTGGGCGAAGACGAAGCCGCGGCCGTCGCCGAGCTCGGGGTTGTAAACCTGGAACTGGTGGCCGTGGTAGCGCTGGGCCAGCGGCGGGTCGATGTTGCCCGGCAGGGGCTCGAAGCGGCCGAAGTGGGCGACCCATTCGTCGTCGGTCAGGGTGTCGAGCCCGATGCTCGCCGCCGCCCGGTCGTTGCGGAAGCGCAGGATCGTCTTGGGAAACGCCTCGGCATGCACCGGATCGGCGAACTCGGCCCCGAGTTCCGGGAACCTCGGGTCGGGGCGGTAGGCGGGCGAGACCGGCATGGCGTCCACATGGCCCACAGGCCCGGCGGCGGCAAGCGCGCCGCCGTGCTTCACAAAACCGTCACAAACGCCTAGAGGCCAGCTTCCGCTCGACAAGGCTGCGCGCAAGATGATCCGTTGGTTCCAGGCCCTGATGCCCCGCGAGGAGGGCTTCTTCGACCTGTTCGAGGCCCATGCCCGCACCCTGTGCGCCGGCGCACGCTCCCTGCGCCTCATGCTGGACGGCGGGCCCGACGTGGCCGAGCACTGCGCCGCCGTCGCCCGCCACGAGGAGGAGGCTGACCGGATCGCCCGCGAGGTGACCCTGGCCGTCAGCCGGACCTTCATCACCCCCTTCGACCGGTCCGACATCCGCCAGCTGATCGGCTCGATGGACGACGCCATCGACCAGATGCACAAGACCGCCAAGGCGGTGACCCTGTTCGAGCAGCGGGAATTCCAGCCGCTGATGCCGGTGCTGGGCGACGTGATCGTCAAGACCGCCGACCTCACCGCCGAGGCCGTGCCGCTGCTGCGCCAGCTCCGCAACAACGCCGCGCCGATCAACGCCATCACCGAGCAGATCGCGCGGCTCGAGGAGGACTCCGACGGCCTCTACGACCGCGGCATGTCCGAGCTCTACCGCGGCCCGGCCCGCCAGGATCCGATGGCCTTCATCGTCGGGGCCGAGATCTACGACCACCTGGAGAAGGTGGTCGACCGCTTCGAGGACGTCGCCAGCACGATCAGCGGCGTGCTGATCGAACACCTCTAGGAGCCCCCGCGCCTTGGATCCGGCCCTGCTCCTGATCTTGCTGATCGCGGTCGCCCTGCTGTTCGACTTCCTGAACGGCCTGCACGACGCGGCGAACTCGATCGCCACCATCGTCTCGACCCGCGTGCTGCCCGCCAACTACGCGGTGATGTGGGCGGCGTTCTTCAACTTCATCGCCTTCCTGGTCTTCCCGCTCCACGTGGCCACCACCGTGGGCAAGGGGATCATCCATCCGGACATCATCTCCGACGCGGTGATCTTCGGCGCGCTCGGCGGGGCGATCTTCTGGAACGTGCTCACCTGGCTGCTGGGCATCCCGTCGTCCTCGTCCCACGCCCTGATCGGGGGCTGCTGGGCGCGGGCATGGCCAAGGCGGGCCTCGATCCGGTGGTCTGGTCCGGCGTGCTGAAGACCGCCAGCGGCATCTTCATCTCGCCGACCCTGGGCTTCATGCTGGCGCTCGCCCTCGTGCTCTTGGTCTCGTGGCTGTTCCTGCGATCCACGCCCGCCTTCGCGGACTCCGCCTTCCGCAGGCTGCAGTTCGTCTCGGCCTCGCTGTTCTCGCTTGGCCACGGCGGCAACGACGCGCAGAAGACCATGGGGATCATCGCGGTCCTGCTCTATTCCCACGGCCAGATCGCCGAGGTGGACCAGATCCCCTTTTGGGTGGTGATCACCTGCCAGGCCGCCATGGGGCTCGGCACGCTGATGGGAGGCTGGCGCATCGTGCACACCATGGGCTCGCGGATCACCCGGCTCTCGCCCCAGCAGGGCTTCTGCGCCGAGACCGGCGGGGCGATCGCCCTGTTCTTCTTCACCAACCTCGGCATCCCGGTCTCGACGACCCACACCATCACCGGCTGTATCGTCGGCGTCGGCGCCGCACGGCGGATGTCGGCGGTCCGCTGGACCGTCGCCGGCCGGATCGTCTGGGCCTGGATCATCACCCTGCCCGCCGCCGCCATCATGGGCGCGGTCTTCTACTTCCTCGCCCGCCTGGGCGACCGGCTGTTCGGCTGATGCCCAAGAAGCCGCCGCTCTCCGCCGAGCCGGATCGCGAGCCGCGCCAGCAGCATGCCGCCCTGCCCTGGCGGCGCACGGCCGACGGCGGCGTCGAGGTGCTGCTGATCACCTCGCGGGAGACCCGGCGCTGGGTGATCCCCAAGGGCTGGCCGATCAAGGGCCTGAAGGCGCCCCGGTCCGCCGCCCGCGAGGCCTTCGAGGAGGCCGGCGTCACCGGCGATCCGGGCAAGAAGAAGATCGGCGTCTTCCACTACGACAAGAAGCTGGCCTCCGGCCGCGTCCAGCACGTCCGCGTCAACGTCTACGCCCTGCGGGTGACGTTCGAGGCCGACGCCTGGCCCGAGCAGGGCCAGCGCGAGAAGCGGTGGATCTTGCCCGCCGACGCCGCCCAGCTCGTCAACGAGCCCGAGCTCCAGACCCTGATCGCCGGCTTCAAGCCAGGCTAGACCGCCCACGGATTGCCCTTCCGGGCGAACAGGGTCTCAATTCCAGGTCCGGCGGCGCTGAGCGCCCGGCCCTTGGGAGTGGGACCGCCATCGACCTGACCCTCATCCTGCTCGAACTCGCCGGCTACGCGGCCCTGCTGCTGTGGGGCGTGCACATGGTGCAGACCGGGGTGACGCGCACCTTCGGGCCCCGGCTCAAGAGCCTGCTGGCGAGCGCGCTGCGCAACCGGTTCAAGGCCTTCGCGGCCGGCGCGGCGGTGACCGTGGCGCTGCAGTCCAGCACGGCGACGGCCATGATGCTCACCGCCTTCCAGGCCGGCGGCCTGGTCGGCCTCGCGCCCGCCCTCTCGGTCATGCTGGGAGCCAATGTCGGCACGACGCTCGTCGTCCAGGTGCTGTCGTTCGACGTCGCCGTCGTCGCGCCCCTGCTGATCCTCGGCGGCGTGATCCTGTTCCGCCGGGCGAAGGACGAGGCCCACACCTTCGGCCGCGCCCTGATCGGCCTGGGCCTCGTGCTGACGGCGCTGCACCAGTTCCTGGCCCTGCTGGAGCCTCTGGTCGAATCCCCGGCCGGCCAGGCCTTCCTGGCCCAGGTCGGCGGCTACACGCCGGCTGCGGTGATCGTCGCCGCGGCGCTCACCTGGGCGGCGCATTCCAGCGTCGTCACCGTCCTGCTCGCCATGTCGCTGGCCACCGCCGGGGTCGTCCCGCTGGAAACCGGCGTGGCGCTCATCGTCGGCGCCAACCTCGGCTCGGCGCTGAACCCGCTGCTCGAGGGCGCGCACAGCGATGATCCGGTCGGCCAGCGCCTGCCGCTCGGCAACTTCCTGAACCGGCTGGCCGGCCTGGTCATCGTCATGGGGCTGTTCGGCTTCATCGTCCCGCTGGTCGCCCGCCTCGGCCCCGACCCGGCCCGGGCGCTGGCCAACTTCCACACGCTCTTCAACCTGGGGCTCGCGGCGCTCTTCCTGCCGTGGATCCGCACCTATGCCTGGCTGATCAAGAAGCTGCTGCCGGCCCGGCCGGTGGTCGATCCGGGCGCGCCGCTCTACCTCGACCCCGAGGCCCGCGCGACGCCGTCCCTGGCGCTGGGCTTCGCCACCCGCGAGGCGCTGCGGATGACCGACACCCTCGAGGCCATGCTGAAGGGCCTGCGCGAGGCCCTCACCACTCCCAGCAAGACCCCGATCCAGGAGACCAAGCTGCTCGACGACGTGCTCGACCGGCTGAACACCGCGATCCGCGCCTACCTGATCTCGATCCCGCCCGACGGCCTGACCCCGGAGGAGAGCACCGGCGTCGCCCGCATCCTGGCCTTCGCCACCAACGTCGAGCACGCCGGCGACCTGGTGGACCGCAACCTGCTGGGCGTGGCCACGCGCCGGCTGAAGCGCGGGGTCAACTTCTCCGCCGAGGGCGAGGGCGAACTGGTGGCCCTGGTCGACCGCCTGCTGGCCAACGTCCGCCTGGCCGCGGCCGCCTTCGTCAGCGGCGACGCCGCCGCCGCGCGGCTGCTGGTGGCGGAGAAGGAATCCTTCCGCGAGGTGGAGGCCGACGCCGTCCAGGCCCACTTCCAGCGCCTGCAGTCGGGCAACGCCGACACCGTCGACACCAGCTCGCTGCACCTCGACGCGCTGCGCGACCTCAAGCGGGTGAACTCCCACCTGGTCGAGGGGGCGGCCTATCCGGTGCTGGAGGCGTCCGGCGAGCTCCTGCGCACCCGACTGGCCCCGCGCGGCGGCTGAGCCCCTTCTCGGCGCTTCGAACCAGCGGTACGATTTCCCCGGCGATGCGGCGAAGACCGCGCGCTCAAGGGAGGAAAGACATGAAGCCTTCGCGCCTCGCGCTCGCGCTGGCGGCCACGGCCCTGACCGCGCTGGCCGCCGTCCCCGCCATCTCCGCCGCCCAGCCGAAGGCTCCGTACACGGCGCCGCGCAACGCCTGGGGCCAGCCGGACCTGGGCGGCATCTGGACCAACGCCACCATCACCCCGCTCGAACGCCCTGCGCAGTTCTCCAGCCTGGTGATCCCGGAGGCGGACGCGAAGGCCATGGAGCAGGCCGTCGCCCAGTCCAACGCGGAGGGCGCGAAGCCCACCGATCCCAACGCCAAGGTCGGCGACCTGCCGGTCGACTGCGGCCGCGGCTTCCGCGGCACGGACTGCGGCTACAACAGCTTCTGGGTCGATCCCGGCACCCAGGTGATCCGCATCAACGGCGAGGCGCGCTCCTCGATCATCGTCGATCCGCCGAACGGCAAGCTGCCGCCGATGACCGACAGGGCGCGGGCTGCGATGGCGCAACGGTTCGGGCGCAACAATCCGAAGGCCTTCGACGGGCCGGAGAGCCGCTCGCTGGGCGAGCGCTGCATCCTCTCCTTCGGCACCAGCGCCGGGCCGCCCATGCTGCCGCTGCTCTACAACAACACCTATCAGATCGTTCAGTCCAAGGACGAGATCGCCATCCTCGTGGAGATGGTCCACGACGTCCGCATCGTGCGGCTGAACGCCAAGCCCCTGCCCAGTTCGGTCAAGCAGTGGATGGGCGACTCGATCGGACGTTGGGAGGGCGACACCCTGGTCGTCGAGACCTTCAACATGCGCCCGGAGCAGGGCCTGCGGGGCGCCACCGGCGGGACCCAGAAGATCACCGAGCGCTTCACCCGCGTCTCGCCGACCCAGATCCTCTACCGCTTCACCATCGACGACCCGGCCACCTACACCGCGCCCTTCACCGGCGAGGTGGCGATGAACGCCACCAAGGGGCCGATCTACGAATACGCCTGCCACGAGGGGAACTACGCCCTCGAAGGCATCCTCGGCGGGGCGCGCGAGCTCGAGCGCCAGGGCCGCACGCCGACCTCCGACCCCGTCGCGGACCTGCAGGGCGAAGGCGGGGACTAGCCGATCCTGACGCCCATTCCGCCGTCCACCGGCAGGATGGCGCCGGTGACGAAGCGGCTCTCGTCGCAGGCCAGGAAGAGCGCCGCATAGGCGGTGTCCCAGGCCGTGCCCATCTCGCCGAGCGGCACCCGGGCGTTGCGCTCGGCGCGCACCTCGGCCTCGGGGCGGCCGGAGCCGCGGGCGATGCCGGCCACCGCCATCGGCGTGTCCATGAGGCCCGGCTGCACGGCGTTGCAGCGGACCCGGTAGCGGGCGTTGGCCTGGGCGACGCTGGTGGTCAGCCGGTTCACCGCGGCCTTGGAGACCTCGTAGGCGGTCTGGTTCCCGCCGCCGACCGCGGCCAGGGAGGAGGTGTTGACGATCGACCCGCCGCCGCCCTCGCGCATCACCGGCAGGGCCGCGCGGATGGTCAGCCACATGCCCTTCAGGTTGACGTCGAGGATGCGGTCGAAGGCCTCCTCGGTGAGCTTGTGGGCCGGCCCGTCGCCGCCGCCGCCGATGCCCACATTGTTGACCAGCACGTCGATCCCGCCGAGCCGCGCGACGGCCGCCGCGACGATCGCGGCGCAGTCCTCGGCCCGGGTGATGTCGGCCTCCAGGGCGTGGGCCTCGCCGCCGTCGCGGGCGACCATGGCCGCCGTCTCCTCGGCCCGCGCCCCGAACCGGTCGACGCAGAGCACGCGGGCGCCCTCCTTGGCGAACAGCAGCGCCATGGCCCGCCCGTTGCCCAGGGTCTCGCCCGGCGTCTGGCCGGCCCCGACCACCACCGCCGTCTTGCCCGCGAGCCGCACCTCAGTAGGCCTTCAGCTCGGGATCGAGGGTCTGGCCGGCGTCGAGCTGCACCCCGAAGGTGTTCAGCATCATCGAGACCTGGGTGTACTGGCCGGCCGTGAACACCACGTCCATCGCCTGCTTCTCGCTGAAGTGACGGCGCAGCTCGGTCCAGGTGGGCTCGGTGATGAACTGGTCGGCGTGCAGCTCGTCCGACGCCCGGATCAGGGCCGCATCGGCGTCGCTCCAGCCGGCGTCGGCCCCGCGCTTGATCTTCTCGATCTCGTCCGCCGAGAGACCGGAGTTCAGGCCGATCCGGGTGTGCTGGGTGAACTCGTAGCCCGATCGGCAGAGGTAGCCGATCCTCAGGATGACGATTTCCCGCTCGCGGGCCGGCAGGTCGTTGCGGCGCGACAGGACGTATCCGCCCCAGGCGTTGAACCGGCTGAGCGCCTTCGGCGCCCGGGCCAGGGTCCGGAAGATGTTCAGCAGCGGACCGTCGCCGAAGTCCTTCAGGGCCTCCTTCTGCTCGGGCCCCATCTCGGCGTCGCTCATTGGCGCGATACGCGGCTGGCTCAGTCTCATGGTCGTCCCTCCCGGGTTTCTCCGAACCCATCCTTCGAACCTTAGCGGGCGAGCCCCGCCCTGCTCCACCCGGATTCGTTGGCGGGCGGGGCGGCCTGTTGCTACGCAGGGGCCCGATGTCCACCCGCTCGAGACTGGCCTTCCTCAAGACGGAGACCGGCGCCGGCCTGCTCCTGGGCCTCGTCGCCCTCCTGGCGCTCGTCTGGGCGAACTCGCCGTGGGCCGGCGGCTACGCGCGGCTGATCGGCCGCGACATCGTCGTCCAGTTCGGGCCGTTCTCCGAGACCATGACCTTCGCCGGCTGGGTGAAGACCGCCCTCATGCCGGTGTTCTTCTTCGTGGCCGGCCTGCAGATCAAGGAGGAGATGGTCCGCGGCGAGCTGGCCAATCCGCGGCGCCTGGCCCTGCCGCTGATGGCGGCGGCGGGCGGCATCCTCGTCCCGGCGCTGATCTATCTGGCCGTCAACATCGGCGAAGGCGGCGTGGCCCAGGGCTGGCCCGCCACGGCCCCCACCGACATCGCCGTGGCGCTCGCCGTGCTCACCGTCGCCGGCCCGCGCCTGCCGTCCTCGCTCCGCGTCCTGCTGCTCACCGTGACCCTTGTCCACCTGCTGGCCGCCATCGCCCTCGGCGCGGTGCTGTTCACGGGCGACCTGCGGCCCGGGATGCTGGCCGGGGCGGTCGCCACCCTGGCGCTGCTGGTGGGGATGTCGCGCTGGCGCACCTGCCCCTATGTCTTCTGGACGCTGGGCTTCATCCTGCTCTGGGGCTTCACCCTGAAGGCTGGGATCGACACCGCCGCCGCCGGCCTCGCCGCCGCCCTGTGCGTGCCGCTGCGGGCCAAGCGGCCCGGCGGACCCGGCGTGCTCGACGAGTTGATCGAGGCCCTGCACCCCTATGTCGCCTTCTTCGTCCTGCCGCTGTTCGTGCTCACCGCCGCCGGCGTGACCCTGGCCGACCTGCGCGCCGAAGTCGCCACCGCCCCGGTGGCCCTGGGCATCGCCCTGGCCCTGGTGCTGGGCAAGCAGATCGGCGTCTTCGGCGCGCTGGCCCTGGCGATCGGCCTGAAGCTCGACCGGCGGCCGACCGGCGCCCACTGGCTCGAACTCTATGGCGTCGCCGTGCTCTGCGGCATCGGCTTCACCATGAGCCTCTATCTCGGCGAACGCGCCTTCCCGGCCACCGACGATCTCGCCCAGGCCAAGGTGCGCGTCGGCGTGCTGGCCGGTTCCGTCGCCTCGGCCCTGCTGGGCTGGGCGGTGCTGGCCTGGAGCAATGCGCGGCGGTCAGCCGATCCGCGCGCGTAGGGCCGCGGCCGTCGCCCGCGCCGCCGGGATCACCGCCGGCGACACGTCGGCCATGATGAAGAAGTCGTGCGGCAGGGCCGCGTACTCCACGTGCTCCGCCGCGATCCCCGCCGCGCGCAGCCGCTCGGCGTAGGCCAGCCCCTCGTCCTTCAGGCAGTCGTAGCCGGCGGTGACCACCAGCGCCGGCGGGGCGCCCGTCACGTCGGCGGCGTCCAGCGGCGACAGGCGGTGCGCGTCTGCGTGCCCGCCGACCGCGAGATTGGCCTCGAACCAGCGCATCACCTCGAAGGTCAGGGGTCGGTCCGTCCAGCGTCCGGCGGCTCTCTGTCTTCCACTCCGCCGTGGTCGCCGGATAGAGCAGGAGCTGGAAGGCGAGGCGGCGCTTCGGGTCGTCCTTCAGGTCGAGCGCCACCGAGGCCGCGAGGTTGCCGCCGGCGCTATCGCCGCCGACCGCGATGCGGGCCGGATCGACGCCGATCTCCGCGGCGTGGTCGAACGCCCAGCGGGTCGCCGCCAGGGCGTCGTCGTGCCCCTTGGGGAACGGGTGCTCCGGCGCCAGGCGGTAGTCCACCGCCATCACCCGGCAGCCGCCCCAGGCGGCCATCCGCCGGCAGTGGCCGTCGTGGGTCTCCAGGTCGCCGATCGTCCAGCCGCCGCCGTGGAAATAGACCAGCAGGCCCGACGGCTTCGCCAGGCCATGCGGCTCGTAGAAGCGGACGGGGATGTCGCCGTGCGGCCCCGGAACCGTGAAGTCGCGGACGTCCAGGTCCTTCGGCGCGTTCTGGTCCTGGGACTGGCGCTGCATCCGGTAGCCGGCCCGCAGCATCTCGGGCGGGACCTGGTCCAGCGGCGGCATGGGATTGGCCTTCAAGGCCTCGGCCTGGGCCTCCAGGAACAGCCCGAAGTCCGGATCGATCGCGGCCATGGCAGGGCCCTCCCCGTTCAGTTTTTCGTCCCTCCCTTAATGGGGAGGGTGGACGGCGCGTAGCGCCGGACGGGTGGGGGTCATGTCCAGGCACTGCGCCCGGCCATGTCCTCCCCACCCCGCTCGCCTCACGGCGAGTCGTCCCTCCCCATTAAGGGAGGGACTGGCGCTTACTCCGCGGCTTCCTTCGGCGCGTAGCCGAGGACCGCCTTGGTCTCCAGGAACTCATGGAAGGCGAAGTCGCCCCACTCGCGCCCGTTGCCGCTCATCTTGTAGCCGCCGAACGGGGCCATCAGGTCGCCGCCGCCGCCGTTGATCGAGACCTGGCCGGCCCGCAGCTGGGAGGCCACCTTGCGGGCGCGCTGCAGGTCGGCGGCCTGGACGTAGGCCGCCAGGCCGTACTCGGTGTCGTTGCCGATCTCGATGGCCTGCTCGAGGCTGTCGTAGCCGAGGATCGACAGGACCGGGCCGAAGATCTCTTCCTTGGCGATCGTCATGTCGTTGGTGACGTTGGCGAACACCGTGGGCTTCACGAAGTAGCCCTTGTCGAGCCCTTCCGGCCGGCCGACGCCGCCGGTCACCAGGGTCGCGCCCTCGTCGATGCCGGCCTGGATCAGCTTCTGGATCTTGTCGAACTGCACCTTGGAGACCACGGGGCCCAGCTGGGCGTTGCCGTTCGGGTCGCCCACCGTGACCTTCTCCGCCGCCTCGCGGGCGACCGCGATCGCCTCGTCCATGCGCTTGCTGGGGACGAGCATCCGGGTGGGCGCGTTACAGGACTGGCCCGAGTTGGTCATCATGGTGGCGACGCCACGGCCCACGCCCTTGGCGAACGCGTCGTCGTCCAGGACGATGTTCGGGCTCTTGCCGCCCAGCTCCTGGGCCACGCGCTTGACCGTCGGGGCCGCCGCCTTGGCGACCTCGATGCCCGCGCGGGTCGAGCCGGTGAAGGACACCATGTCCACGTCCGGGTGGCTGGCGATCGCCGCGCCGACGCCGGGGCCGTCGCCCTGCACCATGTTGAACACGCCCGCCGGCACGCCGGCCGCATGCATGATCTCGGCGAAGATCTGGCCCGAGAACGGCGCCACTTCCGACGGCTTCAGCACCATGGTGCAGCCTGTGGCGATGGCCGGGGCCACCTTGCAGACGATCTGGTTCAGCGGCCAGTTCCAGGGGGTGATGAAGCCGCAGACGCCGATCGGCTCCTTGACGATCATCGTCGGGCCGCGGTCCTCTTCGAACTTGAAGGTCTTCAGGACCTCCATCGCCGTGGAAAGGTGCCCCATGCCGATCGGCACCTGCGCCCGCTGGGCGAGGCTGGCGGGCGCGCCCATCTCCTCGGTCACCGCGGTCGCCAGGTCGCCGAAGCGCTTCTGGTACTCGGCGAGGATGCGGCCCAGCACCTCCAGGCGCTCCTCGCGGCTGGTCTGCGACCAGGACGCGAACGCCTTGCGGGCGGCCTTCACGGCCTTGTCCACGTCGGCGGCCGAGCCGATGGCGATCTTGCCGGCCACTTCCTCGGTCGCCGGGTTCTCGACGTCGAGCGTCTTCAGCTCGACCGGATCCACCC
Organism: Phenylobacterium sp. J367; assembly: GCF_024699985.1. Classification (GTDB taxonomy): domain Bacteria; phylum Pseudomonadota; class Alphaproteobacteria; order Caulobacterales; family Caulobacteraceae; genus Phenylobacterium. Next base: position 414,460 of record NZ_JAJONA010000001.1, read on the forward strand.
ACTGGCCGTCGATATAGAATTGCAGATATTCGCGCATGGGGCCTCCCGGACCGGATTGGCTTGTTGGCTCTGGCACTCTGCCGGGCGCGTCGCCCCGGCTTCAAACAGTCATTTTAATGATCGGCGATCACGTGGGAAGGGGCGCCGCGAGGGAAGCGTCTCAGCGCTGATGGATATGGGGTTGGCCGGCGACGGGGGAACGGGCCTTCAGCACATAGTCCGCCCGGATCGAGCCGATGTAGAGGTCCATCAGGTCCGGCCCGCCCCAGGTGATGTTGGTCGGATGGTTGACGATCTTTCCCGACGGGTCGTGGACCAGGCTGACCACCTTGAGCGCCGGCGTGATCGCCACGATCCGGTTCGCGCCCGGCAGGCAGACCCAGAGGTTGCCCTGAACGTCGAAGCCGATGCCGTCCGTGTAGCCCAGGGTGGAGGGCTCCTGCGCCGGCTCGCCCGGCCGCATCAGCTCGCCGAGCTGCGGTCCGTAGCGCTGGCCGGGCCCCAGGGTCGCGCCCGGCCCGATGTCGAACACTAGCACGTCGGCGGCGCTGGTCTGGGCGCAGTAGAGCTTGGTCTCGTCGGCCGACAGCGCCAGGCCGTTGGGGAACTTGAGACCCTCGGCGACGATCCTCGCCTCCCCCATCCGGCGTCAGCACGAAGAGGAAGCCATCGTCCCGCCCGTCCAGCGCCTGCGGCCAGGTCTCGGCGTGGGTGGAGTTGGCGCACCAGATGTTCCCCGCGCTGTCGATCACCGGATAGTTGGCCGACGTCAGCTCCCGGCCCTCGACCTCGCTCAGCAGGATCTCGTGCATCCCCGTCGCCGGATCGAACCGCTGCAGCGGTCCCGGCTCCCCGTCGTAGATGCCGAAATTGGCGATGACGATCCGGCCCTCGGCGTCGATGTTGATGCCATTGGGCGCGCCGCCCTTCACGCCCATCCGCTTGATCCCCCCGCCGGGCAGGATCTCGGCCACCGCGCACCGATGGTCGGAGGCGAACACCCGGCCGTCGCGGGCCACGACCACGTCCTCCGGCCGGTCGATGCCCATGGCGATCTTCTCGAAGGCGGACATCGGGATGGGCGCAAGCGGCATGGGTTTCGTCCCGGATACTGGGTTTTTCCAAGCTTGACGGCGCCTTAGGCCGTTCGACAAGCGTCCTTGCGACGGAGGCCGGGCCTCGCTAAAGCCCGGGCGACAGTTTCACGGAGCCGCCCCATGATCGGGATCGCCACCATCGCCATCTTCCTCGCCGTCATGGTCGCGCTGAACGTCTTCGAGTTCGGCCGCATCGACTAAGGCCGCCGGCGGATGGCCAGCCGCGGCGCGGCGCTGATCACCGGCGGCTCGCGCCGGATCGGCCGGGCGCTGGTCCGCGCCGCCGCGGAGGCCGGCTACGACGTCGCCATCCACGCCCGCGCCGTCGACGACGACGCGGAGGCCGCCGCCGGCGAGGTCCGGGCGCGCGGCCGCAAGGCCGCCATCGTCACCTCCGACCTGCGCCAGGAGGGCAAGACCGTCGCCCTCGTCGGCGAGGCCGAGGCCGAACTCGGGCCCGTCACCCTGCTGGTCAATTCCGCGAGCGTCTTCGAGGAGGACGCCTTCGCCGACATGAACCGGGCCTCCTGGGACCTGCACCTGGAGACCAACCTGCGCGCGCCGCTGGTGCTCTCGCAGGTGTTCGCCCGGCGCCTGCCCGCCGACCGCGACGGCCTGATCGTCAACATCCTCGACCAGCGGGTGCTGGCCCCGACGCCCGAGTTCTTCTCCTATTCGCTGAGCAAGGCCGCGCTCTGGGACGCCACGCGGATGATGGCCCAGGCGCTCGCTCCCCACGTCCGCGTCAACGGCATCGGCCCCGGCCCGACCCTGCCCTCCATCCACCAGGACCAGGCGGCCTTCGACGCCGAGGTCGCCACGACCCTCATGGGCCGCGCCGTCGACCCCGCCGAGATCGCCCAGGCCCTGCGCTACCTGATTGACGCGCCCTCGGTCACCGGCCAGATGATCGCCGTCGACGCCGGCCAGCACCTGGCCCGTCAAAGCTGAAGGGGCGCGCGTAATGGCTGCCTCACCTCACCCCGACACCCTTCCCGAGACCGCGCCCGAGGCGCGCGTGGTGATGACGAAGGTGTTCGTCACCGGCGTCGAGGTGCAGGCCGAGATCGGCGTCTACCGCCACGAGGTGGGCCGTCTGCAGCCACTGGTGGTCGACGTGGAGCTGGACGTGCCCACCGCCGGGGCTGAGCGGCTGGCCGACACCCTCAACTACGAGACCATCCTGGAGGCGGCGCGAACCGTCGCCGGCGAGGGCCACATCGGCCTCGTGGAGACCTTCGCCGAGCGGCTCGCCCGCCGCTGCCTCGCCGACCCGCGCGTCACCCGGGCCCGGGTCCGCGTGGAGAAGCCGCTCGCGCTCGCCCCGCACGCCACCGGCGCCGGCGTGGAGATCACCGTCGTCCGCAGCTGATCCGCGGGCGTTGAAATCCGCCGCGGAAGGAGCACATCATCCCCGTGGTGAAGGGACTCACCCGGGAGAGATGCCGATGAGCGATCGTCTGGGTTATGGCGCTGTCGAGGACCGGACCATGCCGGCGGTCGTCTACGGCCTCTACCTGCTGGCCTTCGCCACCGTGGTCACCGCCTTCATCGGCCTGGTGATCGCCTACGCCCAGCGCGACTCGGCCGGGCCCAGGACCCGCAGCCACTACACCTTCCTGATCCGCACCTTCTGGATGTCCATCGCCTGGTGGATCATCGGCGGCTGCCTGGCGATCTGGGGCGCGGTGTTCTCGGTGATCCTGATCGGCCTGCCGTTCCTGGCGATCGGCGTCTTCATCATGGGCGTGGTCGGCGTCTGGTGGGCGCTGCGCTGCATCCTCGGCGTGATCTACCTCGCCCGCGACGAGCCCTACCCCCGCCCCTACGCCTGGCTGGCCTAAGGCGATCATCCCTCCCCTTCAGGGGAGGGTGGACCGTGCGCAGCACGGGACGGGCGGGGAAGTGTGATCCAGTCTCTGAGGCGAGCGCCTGGACGCGACTCCCCACCCTGTCCGCATGCGCGGACTTTCCCTCCCCTGAAGGGGAGGGATCGCCGTCTTACGCCGCCACCAGCTCGCGGCGGACCATCTTGGCGTAGTCGTCCATCAGGCTGAGCGAGATGTTGCCCGGCCGGAAGGTGTGCTCGCCGATCTCGGCCACCGGGGTGACCTCGGCCGCCGTGCCGGTGACGAAGCATTCGGTGAAGCCCGACAGCTCCTCCGGCTTGATGTGGCGCTCGACCACCTCGAAGCCCTTGGACCGGGCCAACTTGATCACCGACTGGCGCGTGATCCCGTTCAGGAAGCAGTCCGCCACCGGGGTGTGGATCACCCCGTCCTGGATGAAGAACACGTTCGAGCCGGTGCTCTCGGCGATATAGCCCCGGTAGTCGAGCATCATCGCGTCGGTGTAGCCGTCCTTCTCCGCCGCATGCTTGGAGAGCGTGCAGATCATGTAGAGGCCGGCGGCCTTGGCGTGGACCGGCTCGGTCTCCGGCGAGGGGCGCTTGTACTTCGCCCAGGTCAGGCGGATGCCCTTTGCCTTCTCCTCCGGCTTGAAGTAGCTCGGCCAGTCCCAGACCGCGATCGACACGTGGATCTTGGTGTTCTGGGCCGAGACCCCGATCATCTCGGAACCCCGCCAGGCGATCGGACGGATGTAGGCGTCGGTGAGGCCGTTCTTGGCGCAGGTGTCCTTGCAGGCCTGGTCGATCTCCGCCACGGTGAACGGGATCTCCATGTCCAGGATCTCGGCGGACTTGAACAGACGCTCGGTATGCGCGGTCAGCTCGTAGATCTCACCCCCGTACATCCGCTCACCTTCGAACACGGCCGACCCGTAGTGGAGGCCGTGGGTGAGTACGTGCACCTTCGCCTCGCGCCAGGGCACGAACTGGCCATCCAGCCAGATCCAACCGTCGCGATCGTCGAAGGGAACGAGGGACATGAGGGTGAAACCTCCTTTCGTGGGGTTCCCCTTGAACCCGCCCGCCGTCGCCCAGTCAAACGATTTGGCCGCCTGACATGAGCGCGCCGGCTGATCCCCGCCTGATCCTCAGGGAGGACGAGCTCGACGCCGGCGTCGAGCTCATGATGCTCGCCGAGGCCTCGCTCTGGGCCCAGGTGGACGCCGGGCTCGACGCCGCCGGCCTGGGGCTCGGCCGCTCGCACTGGCGCGCCGCCTTCCTGCTGCGCCGCCGGCCGGGCGTCGGCGTGCAGGAGCTGGCCCACCTGACGAGCCTCTCCAAACAGGCCGCCAGCCGGATCCTCGTGGACCTGGCCGGCAAGGGCCTCGTCGAGAAGACCGCCGGCGACCTCGACGGCCGCCGCCGCAGCGCCGCCCTCACCGATGCCGGCCTGGCCTTCGAGGGCGCGATCACGGAACGGCTTCGGGCCCAGCTCGGCCGGGCCTATCGTACGGCGGGGCTGGACGGGGTGGCGGGCGCGAGGCGCATCCTGGCCGCCCTGGCCGGCGGCCGCACCCGCAGTCCCGGATCGAGCGGAGCGATGGGATGACCATGACCGAGACGGCCCGCCGGGGCCGCCACCTGCTCGTCGTCGACGACGACGACCGCATCCGCGAACTCCTCAAGGAGTACCTCGCCCGCGCCGGCTTCCGGGTGACCGCGGCCAACGGCGGGGCGCCCGCCCGCAAGCTGATCGAGAGCCTCGACTTCGACCTGGCGGTGTTCGACGTGATGATGCCCGGCGAGGACGGCTTCTCCCTCACCCGCTGGCTGCGCGACCAGCGCGGGCCCGCCGGCCGGACGCCGGTCCTGATGCTGACCGCCAAGGGCGAGCCCGGCGACCGCATCGAGGGCCTGCGCACGGGCGCCGACGACTACCTCGCCAAGCCCTTCGAGCCCGAGGAGCTGCTGCTCCGGATCGAGGCGATCCTGCGGCGCGCCAAGGACAAGCCCTCCGGCGAAGGCCCCCTCTCCCTCGGCCGCTGCGCCTTCGACGCCGACCGCGGCGAGCTCACCTGCGACGGGGAACTGGTGCGCCTCACCGAGGCCGAGGTGGCCCTGCTCCGCCAGCTCGCCCGCACCCCGCACGAGCCGGTGGACCGCCTGGAACTGGCCAGCGGCACGGTCGATCCCTCCGGCCGCGCCGTGGACGTCCAGGTCACCCGCCTGCGCCGCAAGATCGAGGACGACCCCAAGGCCCCCCGCTACCTCCAGACCGTCCGCGGCGTGGGCTACCGCCTGGCGCCCGACTGATGCGCCCGATGCGGTCACGTCTTCCCTTCACCTCCCCCGCGCCAGCGGCGGGAGGGGGACCGCTCGCCGCAGAGCGAGTGGTGGAGGGGGCAAGCGGCCGGCAGTGCGTGGGGCTTGCCCCTCCACCACCGGCTCTCCGCTGCGCTCGGCCGGCGGTCCCCCTCCCGCCACTTCGTGGGGGGAGGTGAAATGCGCCTCGTGCCGTCACGGGTGCTGGCGCGCTGGCTGAAGCGCCAGTTGCCGACCAGCCTGTTCGGCCGCTCCCTGCTGATCATCGTCCTGCCCGTCGCCCTGATGCAGGTGGCGGTGACCTACATCTTCTTCGACGCCCACTGGCAGACCGTCACTGCGCGCCTCTCCGAGGGCCTGGCCGGCGACATCGCCTGGGCGGTGGAAAGCTACCAGGAGGACCCGACGCCCGAGGCCTTCGCGCGGCTCTCCGAGCGGGCCGAGGAATCCATGGGCCTGTCGGTCGCCCTGCAGCCCGGCCGCCGCCTGCCCGAGCGCCGGCGCGACCCGCCGGCGGCGCTGGAGCCGTTCTTCGCGCCCATCGACCGCTCGCTGGAGCGCGCCCTGGAGACCCGGCTCGACGCCCCCTACTGGTTCGACACCACCCGCTACCCGGCCTACGTCGACATCCGCGTGGCCGTGCCGGGCGGGGTGATGCGCGTGCTGGCGCCCCGCGACCGGGCCTTCGCCACCCAGGGGCACATCTTCGTCCTGTGGATGACCGTGGCGACGGTGCTGCTGACCACCATCGCCATCCTGTTCATCCGCAACCAGGTCCGCGCCATCGAGCGCCTGGCCAACGCCGCCGAGACCTTCGGGCGGGGCGGCGAGGTCCCCTATTTCAAGCCGCACGGCGCGCGCGAGGTCCGCCGGGCGGCCCATGCCTTCATCGACATGCGCAGCCGCATCCAGCGGCACATCGACCAGCGCACCACCCTCCTGGCCGCCGTCAGCCACGACCTGCGCACCCCGCTCACCCGCCTCAAGCTGGAACTGGCCCTGGCCGAGCCGTCGGCCCGCACCCAGGCGATGAAGTCCGACCTCGCCGAGATGGAGCACATGATCGACGAGTACCTGGCCTTCGCCAGAGGCGAGGGCGGCGAGGCCGTCGAGACCGTGCGCCTGCGCGACCTGCTGGTGGAGGTCTCGGAAGGCGCGCGGCGGGCCGGCGCCCAGGTGGCGCTGACGGTCGATCCGGACCTCGTGGCCGCGGTCCGGCCGACGGCGCTCAAGCGGGCGCTCTCCAACCTCGTCATGAACGCGGCGGTGCACGGCGAGCGCGTGGAGCTGGCCGCCCACGCGATCCCCTCCGGCGGCGTGGAGATCCTCGTCGACGACGACGGCCCCGGCATCCCGGCCGAGCAGTACGAGGACGCCTTCAAGGCCTTCGGGCGGCTCGACGAGGCCCGCAACCAGAACACCAAGGGCGTGGGGCTGGGCCTCGCCATCGCCCGCGACATCGCCCGCGGCCACGGCGGCGACATCCAGCTCGGGACGAGCCCGCTCGGCGGACTGCGGGCCACGGTGCGGCTCCCGGGATAGGAATTTCACCCAACATCGTTCAGTCGCCGTTCACGCGCTAAGGTGAAGCCTGACCTCATCCGGGGAGACCTTCCATGCGCCTGATGCTGGCCGCCGCGCTCGCCCTCGTCGCCACGCCGGCCCTGGCCGCCGATCCGGTCGAGGGCGACTGGTTCAACAAGGACGCCAGCGCTCGGGTGAAGCTCGCGCCCTGCGCCGGGTCCGCCGATCGGCTCTGCGGAACCATCGTCTGGCTGAAGGCCCCCAACGACACCGCCGGACAGCCGAAGAAGGACGTGAACAATCCCGACGCGAAGCTCCGCGCCCGCGGGATCGTCGGCCTGCCGTTCCTCAGGGATTTCAAGCGCGCCGAGCCCGGCCGCTGGACCGGCGGCAAGATCTACGACCCGGAGAGCGGCAAGACCTACGACTCGAAGCTGCGCCTCAACGGCGACGGCTCGCTCAAGCTCGAAGGCTGCGTCCTGATGATCTGCCAGGCCCAGACCTGGCGCCGGGCGGCATGAGCGCGTCAGGCGGAAGTGTGAAGCGGTTTCGCCGCCCGGACGCGCGACACTGGTCCTAGGCGCCCAGCTCCCGCGACCGCTTCACCGCCCGCACCACCGCCTCGCGCAGCAGGCTGGGCAGGCCGTCCGCGCCCAGCAGGACGTTCAGCGCCGCCTCCGTCGTCCCGGCCGGCGAGGTCACCTGCCGGCGCAGTTCCGACGGCTCCTCGCCGGTCTCGGCCAGCAGCGCGGCGGCCCCGATCAGGGTCGAGCGCGCCAGCCGCCTGGCCTCCTTCTCCGGCAGGCCGGCGGCCTGGCCGGCGCCCTCCAGGGCCTCGATGAAGGCGTAGAGGTAGGCCGGGCCCGAGCCGGAGACGGCGGTGGCCGCATGCATCAGGTTTTCGTCGGCGAGGTCGACCACGGCGCCCAGCGGCTCGAACAGCGCATGCGCCCGGGCCAGAGCGGCGGGGTCGTCGGCGAAGAGGCTGGCGGTCCCCTGGCCGATCGCCGCCGCCGTGGTCGGCATCACCCGGGCCACGCAGCGGCCGCCGAACTCGCGGCTCAGGTCCTGGGATTTCACGCCGGCGGCCACCGAGACCACCACAGCGTCCGAGGCCAGCCAGGGCGCCGTCTCGGCCGCCACGTCGCGCCAGAGCTGCGGCTTCACGCAGAGCAGCACGGTCCTGGCCCGGGCCAGTTCGGCGTCGGGGGGATTGACCAGCGCGCCCTCGGCCTCGAGCGCGGCGACCTGCGCGCCCGGCGCGGGATCGCGGATCATCAGGTCGGAAGCCTCGAAGGCGCCGGCGCGCCGCCAGCCGTCGAGCACCGCGCCGCCCATGCGGCCGGCGCCCAGCATCAGGATGGGCGTGATCATGGGCGCGACCCTTAGCTAGGACCGCGCCGCTGACAACCCTTAGAGGTGGTTAAGCCTCGCCGACCGTCTCGAACATACAGGCGGCGATGGCGTCCTGCGGCGACTTGGCCCCGCGGACCAGGAAGTCGAACGCCGGGTAGAACCGGTCGCCCGCCTCCACCGCCACGTCGATCATCGCCGCGGCCTGGGCCAGGCTCGGCTGCTCGCCGGTCATCAGCGCCATGCCGTGCCGGAAGATGATCTCGCCGTCTTCCCACAGCTCGAAGTGGCCGAGCCAGACGCGCGGGTTGATGGCGGCGATCAGCTCCTGGGCCTGGGGACGCATCTCCTTCTCGACCGTCAGGTCCATGGAGAGGCAGAGCTGCAGGCAATCGGCTTCCGGGCGCCAGGCGAACCAGAGTTCATAGTCCTTCCAGTCGCCGGCGAGAGCGAACGCGAGATCCCCGTCTTCTGTCCGGTCGAACGGCAGGTTTTCCGCCGTGAGCACATGCTCGACCACGTCCAGGGGATCGTTTCCCAGGAGGACGTTGTCGTCAGAGGGGGTGATGTCCATGAGAACCGAGGTCCTTTCGCATGGGGCGGAGAACAGAGAGCCGTCCTCGAATCGCCTGCGATATCGAAGTTAGTCTGGTTTGTGGCGCGGCCGTCACCACGATCTTGTGGCCTGCGACGCGCTTTCGCACCCGGGGTTGTGGGTAAGTCAGCGGCTCGGCCTTCAGGGGGCGTCTTTCGGCGCCGGCTTGGCCCTGGGCGGCGCCTTGGGCTTCGGGGCGGTCTCGCCCTTCAGCGCCGCGATTTCGGCCCGGAGCGCCGCGACCTCGGCCCTCAGCGCGTCCAGCTCCTCGCGGCGCACGAGATCGAGCTCGGCGGCGACGCGGTCGGCCTGGGAACGGAAGGCGGCGCGGGCCTCCTCGCTTGCGGCCTGGGCGAGGCCCAGGGCGGCGGTGGAGAGCTTGGCCATCTCGTCGAGGAACGGGTTCTGGGTCTGCATCTTACGCTCTGAGAGCGGCCGGGACTGGCCGCCTACTCACTCCTATATGGCCCCTGGGGGTCGAAAGCCTAGGGTTAGTCGTCTAAACCCTGATGCCCTGAACGCTGGAGCTGCAGGAACCGTGCCTTTTCCCGAGTTCGACCCCGTTCTTGTGCAGATCGGGCCTTTCGCCATCCGCTGGTACGCGCTGGCCTATGTGGGCGGCATCCTGCTGGGCTGGCGCTACGCCGTGGCGCTCATCCGCGACAGCCGCCTCTGGGTCAACCGCCCGCCGCCGGTGAACAGCGAACAGGTCGACGACCTGATCCTCTGGGTGACCATCGGCATCATCGCCGGCGGCCGGCTGGGCCACGTCCTGTTCTACACGCCCGGCATGCTGGCCCAGGACCCCTTGCAGGTGTTCAAGGTCTGGGAGGGCGGCATGAGCTTCCACGGGGGCGCCATCGGCGTGTTCATCGCCATGATCGTCTTCTCATGGCGCAACGGAATCGACCTCTGGCGGCTAGGCGACCTAGTCTCGCCGGTCGTGCCGATCGGGCTCTTCTTCGGCCGCATCGCCAACTTCATCAACGGCGAGCTGTGGGGCCGGCCCACCGACGTCCCCTGGGCCTTCGTGTTCCCCGGCGCCGGACCGGAACCCCGCCACCCGAGCCAGCTCTACGAGGCCGCGCTGGAGGGCCTGCTGCTGTTCGCCCTCCTCGCCTGGGCGGTCTATGGCGCGAAGCTCCTGAACCGCCGCGGCGTGGTGATGGGGATGTTCGTAGCCGGCTACGGCCTCGTCCGCGCCAGCCTGGAGAACGTCCGCGAGCCGGACGCCTACATGCCCGACTTCCCGCTCGGCCTGACCATGGGGATGATGCTGTCGATCCCGATGATCGCCTTCGGCGTCTGGCTGATCTGGCGCGGCCTGAAGGAGCCCCTGCCCCCGGCGCTTGCCGCCGCGGACCGCGTCCCGCCGAAGTCCACCCGCACGGCCGATGAGCCTGCGTGACCGGCTGGCGGCGGAGATCGCCGCCGGCGGACCGATCAGCGTGGCCCAGTTCATGGCCCGCTGCCTGCACGATCCGCAGGACGGGTACTACGCCACGCGCCCGGCGCTCGGCCCGGAAGGCGACTTCATCACCGCGCCCCTGGTGAGCCAGATGTTCGGCGAGCTGATCGGCGTCTGGGCGGTGGCCTGCTGGCAGGCGCTGGGCGAGCCGGCCGCGCTGCGCCTCGTGGAGATGGGCCCCGGCGACGGGACCCTGATGAGCGACCTCCTGCGCGCCGCACGCATGGCCCCGGCGTTCGTGGCCGCCGCCGACACCTGGCTGGTGGAGACCTCCCCGCCGCTCAGGGAGAAGCAGCGCCGGCTGCTCGGCGACCGGGTCCGCTGGGCGGCGTCCCTCGACGAGGTCCCGGGCGGCGCGCCGCTGATCCTTGTCGCCAACGAGCTCCTCGACTGCCTGCCGGCCCGGCAGTTCGTCCGCACCGCCACCGGCTGGGCCGAGCAGGTCGTCGGCCTCGACGCCGAGGGGCAGCTCACCTTCGGTCTGGCCAACGCCCCGCAGCTTCCCTTCCCCGACGCGCCCGAGGGCGCGGTCTGGGAGCAGTCCGCCGCCCAGGAGAGCCTCGGCCGTGCGCTCGCCGCCCGCATCGTCCAGGACGGCGGCGCCGCCCTGCTGATCGACTACGGCCGCGACCGGCCTGGCTTCGGCGACACCCTCCAGGCGCTCCTGCGCCACGAGAAGGTGGACCCGCTCGAGGGTCCCGGCGAGGCCGACATCACCGTCCATGCCGACTTCCCCGCCGTGCTCGACGCCGCCCAGGCGGAGGGCGCCCGCACCGCCATCCTCACCCAGGGCGAGTTCCTGGCCCGGCTCGGCATCGGCGAACGCGCCGAGGCCCTGGTCCGCGCCCGGCCCGACAAGAGCGCCGTCCTCGGCCGCCAGCTCAACCGCCTGGTCGCCGCCGACCAGATGGGCGAGCTCTTCAAGGCCGGCGTCATCCACTCCCCGGGCTGGACGCCGCCCGCGTTCGAGGCCGAATAGGACCGCATGAGCCTTCCCGTCATCACCGCGCCCGTCCTCCAGCTCCCGGGCGTCCGCCACGCCTTCTTCACGCGCCAGGGCGGCGTGTCGGCGGGCCTCTACGCCAGCCTGAATGTCGGCGTCGGCTCGAAGGACGATCCCGACGCCGTGGCCGAGAACCGCCGCCGGGCCGCCGCCCATTTCGGCGCGGAGCAGATCGTCACCGCCTACCAGGTCCACTCCCCCACCGCCCTCGTCGCCGACGGCCCCTGGCCCGCCGGCCCGCCCCAGGCCGACGCGGTGGTCAGCGCCACGGCCGGCGTGGTCTGCGGAGCGCTGGCCGCCGACTGCGCGCCGGTCCTGCTGGCCGATCCCGAGGCCCGGGTGGTCGCCGCCGCCCACGCCGGCTGGAAGGGCGCGCTGACCGGCGTCGCCGAATCGGCGGTCGCCCGGATGGAGGAGCTGGGCGCCCGGCGCGACCGCATCCGCGCGGCGATCGGCCCCTGCATCGGCCCGGCCTCCTACGAGGTCGGCGTCGAGTTCCTGGAGCGCTTCGTGCACTTCGACCGCGCCTACGGCCGCTACTTCACGGCGGCCGCAAGCGACGACAAGCGGATGTTCGACCTGCCGGCCTTCGTGCTCGGCCGCCTGGAGGCCGCCGGAGTCAGGGGCCCGGAATGGGTCGGGCGCGACACCTGCGCCGAGCCCGACTGGTTCTTCTCCAACCGCCGCGCCTTCAAGGCGGCGGAACCCGACTACGGCCGCCTGCTCTCGGCGATCGTTCTGGAGCCCTGAGGGGGATAGACTCAGCGCCCGCCTTTGCTACAAGGCCCGCCCATAGCGACATCGCCACGGGACCTCCAAAATGAAGCTGCTGGCCGGCAACTCGAACCGTACGCTGGCCCAGGCGATCGCCGACTATCTGGATGTGCCCCTGACCCGCGCCCAGGTCCGCCGGTTCGCCGACAACGAGGTCTTCGTGACCATCGACGAGAACGTCCGCGGCGAGGACGTGTTCGTGATCCAGTCGACCAGCTACCCGGCCAACGACAACCTCATGGAGCTGCTGATCTGCATCGACGCGCTGAAGCGCGCGTCGGGCCGCCGGATCACCGCCGTGCTCCCCTACTTCGGCTACGCCCGCCAGGACCGGAAGACCGGCGGCCGGACGCCGATCTCGGCCAAGCTGGTCGCCAACCTGATCACCCGCGCGGGCGCCGACCGGGTGCTGACGATGGATCTCCACGCCGGCCAGATCCAGGGCTTCTTCGACATCCCCACCGACAACCTGCTGCCGGCCCGGCACATGGCCGACGACATCCGCGAGCAGCACCGCAAGACCGAGAACATCATGATCGTCTCGCCCGACGTGGGCGGGGTGGTGCGGGCCCGCGCGCTCGCCAGCCGCCTGGGCGCCGACCTGGCGATCGTCGACAAGCGCCGGTCGGGTCCCGGCCAGTCCGAGGTGATGAACATCATCGGCGACGTCGAGGGCCGCCACTGCATCCTCTACGACGACATCGTCGATTCCGCCGGCACGCTCTGCAACGCCGCCCAGGCCTTGAAGGACCACGGCGCCACCGAGGTCTCGGCCTATGTCACCCACGGCGTGCTGTCGGGCGCCGCGGTAGAGCGGGTGAACAATTCCGTGCTGCGCGAGCTCGTGGTCACCGATCCGATCGAGGCCAACGACGAGGTCAGCCGCAGCGACAAGGTGCGCGTGGTCAGTTGCGCGCCGCTGATCGGCGAGGCGATCCGCCGGATCGCCAACGAGGAGAGCGTCTCGAAGCTCTTCGACTGAGGATTTTCCTGCGGCGCGGTCAAATGGTCGCGGCCGGTCAGGAAGAGTTTACCATACCGGGCCACATTCTCGCCCGCGGGGGATGTATCTTCGGCTCCACTGGGTATCAGGGGGAAAGTCTCCGCACATGACGTCCGCGCTTCGGATCCGACGGGTCCTGTCCTTCGCCGCGCTCGCCGCGGCCGCCGTTCTTGCCGCCTGCGCCGAAGCCCCGCCGCCCGCGCCGCCCCCGGCGCCCCCGCCGGCCGCCAGCCTGTCGCCGAAGGTGATCGAGCAGGCCGGCGCCTACCGCGCCTATGTCCTGAAGGCCCAGCAGATCTCGCCGGCCTTCACCAATGGACCTTCGGTGGCCGAGGCCGTGCGCGTGGGCGCCGCCTATGAGCCCCAGCAGATGGTCCGCGGCGCCATCGCCTACGGCGCCGTGGCCGCCATGCAGGACCAGGCCTTCGTGGCCGGCGTCCGCGTCTATGCCGCCGATCCCGAGGGCCGGCGCAAGGTCGCCTACGACATCATGCGCGATCCGGCCTATGTGGTCGGCATCCAGGGCGCGTCCAGCGCCGCGGGCCAGGTGATCGCGGCCCTCGGCGGCGACGGCCAGAAGCTGCTCGAACAGGGCCGCCTCGTGAAGCAGGCCGCCTACGACGTGCAGCGGGCCTCCTGGTCCAAGGGCGACGTCTCCGGCCGCGAGGCCCGCCTGTTGCTCGCCAAGCAGCTCTCCACCACCCCGGTCCTGCCGGACATCGGCGAGACCTCCCGCCTCCAGGCCGCCGCGGTCGGCGCCCCGGCGCTCGGCCTCACCGGATCGCCCGCCAGCCCGCCCTATTCGCCGGTGGTCGTCCGCGCGCTCGCCGTGGCCGCTCTGGCCAACCTCGGCTACGGCGGCGACGACGCCATGGAGCAGGTCATGCCGCTCCTCGCCGACCCCACCTCGGGCAGCTGCCTCAACATGTCCAAGCTGAACCTCTACCAGTGCCTGGCCGTGGCCAAGCCGCACTACGAGGATGTCTTCTGCCTGGGCCAGCACATCCTGATCGACACCGGCGCCTGCCTGATCAAGGGCGTCGGCCTGCCGGCCCCGACCGACGGCCGGATGATCATCGTCTCCAGCGAGACCGCGAAGCCGGTCTCCACCGCCAAGCCCAAGGCGGCGCCGACTCGCAAGCGCTGAGGAAGACTCGTTAAAACAACGGCCCCGCCCCGTTGCATGGGGCGGGGCTTTTGTGTATCTACGCGCACCCTATTGACCCCCCGGGTCGCAGATTTGCGTCGCCGCGCTGTCTACGCGCGGCGGCTTCGTTTTGAGGCATGGCGATGGCCGAGATCATCCTGAACGTTGAAGTGCGCGAGCGGACCGGCACCGGTGGCGCGCGCGAAGCCCGTCGCTCGGGCCTGGTCCCCGGCATCCTGTACGGCGGCGACAAGGACCCCGTGGCCATCTCCGTGAAGGCCAACGAGTTCCGCAAGGCGCTCTACACCGGCAAGCTGCTGGGCCACCTGGTGACCCTGAAGTACGGCAAGGAATCCCAGCCGGTGATCGCCAAGGCCGTGGACATGCATCCGGTCACCGACGAGCCGGTGCACTTCGACCTCTACCGGGTCGATGAGCATCAGCAGATCAAGATCGACGTGCCGGTGCACTTCGCGAACCAGGACGAGTCCCCGGGCCTGAAGCGCGGCGGCACCCTGAACGTCTCGCTGCACAGCGTGAACGTCGCCTGCGCCGCCGACCACATCCCGGAAGAGATCCTGATCGACCTGACCGGCCTCGAGATCGGCACGTCCATCCGCGTCTCCGACCTGAAGCTGCCGAAGGGCGTCGAAGCCGCCGTTGACGGCGACCTCGTGGTCGCCAGCATCGCCGGCGCCATGGCCGAGGTCTCGGAAGAGGCCGAAGGCGGCGAAACCGAAGCGGCCGAAGGCGGCGAGGAGTAATCCTCCCCGGTTCGACGGCGGAGCGCACATGCTGCTCATCGCAGGCCTGGGGAATCCCGGCCCGACGTACGCCAAGAACCGCCACAACATCGGCTTCATGGCCGTTGACGAGATCGCGCGCCGGTGGGGCTTCTCACCGGCGCGTTCGCGTTTCCAGAGCATCGCTCAGGAAGGCCAGATCGACACCCCGGACGGCCCGGTCCGCGCCCTGATCCTGAAGCCCCAGACCTTCTACAACGAGAGCGGCCGCGCGGTCGGCGAGGCGCTGAAGTTCTTCAAGCTGAAGCCCGCCGACCTGGTGGTCTTCTACGACGAGATCGACCTCGCCCCCGGGCGCTTCCGGATGAAGACCGGCGGCGGCGCGGCCGGCAACAACGGCATCCGCTCGGTGACCGCCCAGGTCGGCCCCGACTTCCGCCGCGCCCGGCTCGGCACCGGCCACCCGGGCGACAAGGCCCTGGTCCACGGCCATGTGCTCTCCGACTTCCACAAGGCCGAGATGAAGTGGGTCACGCCGCTCCTGGAGGCCTGCGCCGACGCCGCCCCCTCCTCGCGGCCGGGGAAGACGAGAAGTACCAGAACGAGGTCATGCGCCTCGCCCCTTCCGAAAAGCTCGACCCCCGCAAGCTCGCCCGCGGCGATTGAGCCCGGCGCCATCCAAGGCCTATGATACCGGTGTCATGTTCTGGAGACACCGATGCGCCCCGCCGTCCTCGCCCTGCTGCTCGCCACCGCCGCCGCCCCCGCCGTCGCCGCGCCGGTCCCGGCCGACGTCGCCGCCGCAGTGAAGGCGGCCGAGCCCCGCATGACCATCACCGAGGCCGAGCTCAAGGAGCGCGACGGCCGCCGCTACTACGATGTGGAGGGCACGCTGCCCGACGGCTCCGAGATCGAGCTCGACATGCTGCAGACGCCGGAGGGCTGGCAGGTCGTGGAGATCCAGCGCGACATCCCCTGGGCGGCCGCGCCAGCGCCGGTCCGCGCCGCCGTCCCCACCGCCAGGCCCGTCCGCGTCATCGAGAGCAAGCAGACCGACGGCTCGGTAATCTACGAGCTCTTCGCCGAGGGCCAGCCGAAGGACCCGGCCATCGAGGTCCAGTGGGAGTCCGGCCAGGCGAAGGTGCTGGAGGGCCGCTGGCCGCACTAGGGCGCGCATCCCTTTGAGGTGGCGGGCCGCCGTGGTAGGTCCCGCCGCTCTTAGAGGAACCCGACCTACCCATGGCCCTGAAAGTCGCCATCGTCGGCCTGCCCAACGTGGGCAAGTCGACGCTGTTCAATGCGCTCACCCAGACCGCCGCCGCCCAGGCTGCGAACTATCCGTTCTGCACCATCGAGCCGAACACCGGCGACGTGGCCGTGCCCGAGCCGCGCCTGGAGAAGCTGGCCGCGATCATCCCCTCGAAGGAGATCATCCCGGCGCGCATGAACTTCGTGGACATCGCCGGCCTGGTGCGCGGCGCGTCGAAGGGCGAGGGCCTGGGCAACCAGTTCCTGGCCAATATCCGCGACTGCGACGCCGTGGCCTTCGTGGCCCGCTGCTTCATCGACGACGACATCACCCATGTGGAGGGCAAGGTCGATCCGCTGGCCGACCTCGACACCATCGAGACCGAGCTGATGCTGGCCGACCTCGAGAGCCTGGAGAAGCGGGTCACGAACCTCGAGAAGCGCGCCAAGACCGGCGACAAGGAGAGCGCCCAGACGCTCCGCCTCGTCCAGCTCGCGCTCAGCCACCTCAACGCGGGCCGCCCGGCCCGCAAGGCCGAGGTTTCTCCCGAGGACGAGAAGGCCTGGCGGATGCTCCAGCTCCTGACCTCGAAGCCCGCGCTCTACGTCTCCAACGTCGACGAGGCCTCGGCCGCCACCGGCAACGAACTCTCCAACGCGGTGGCCGAGCGCGCCAAGCGCGACGGCGCCGACCATGTGGTGATCTCCGCCCAGATCGAGAGCGAGATCGCCCTCCTCGACCCCGAGGAGCGCACCGAGTTCCTGGAAACGCTCGGCCTCACCGAGCCCGGCCTCAACAAGCTGATCCGCGAGGCCTATCACCTGCTCGGCCTGCAGACCTACTTCACGGTCGGTCCCAAGGAGGCCCGCGCCTGGACCATCCACAAGGGCGACACCGCCCCGCAGGCGGCCGGCGTGATCCACACCGACTTCGAGAAGGGTTTCATCCGGGCCGAAACCATCGCCTATGAGGACTATGTCCGGCTGAACGGCGAGGCGGGCGCGCGGGACGCCGGCAAGCTCCGGGCCGAGGGCAAGGAATATGTCGTCAAGGACGGCGACGTGATGAACTTCCGCTTCAACGTCTAAGCATTTTCCGCCGAAGTGGAGGCCGGTTCGGCGTAGAAAATGCGCCACTCTTGATGGCGAGATCCGATCCGTCGGATTTCGCGGGCGGCCAACGAAAGAGGGGCTGGGATGGGTGAGACGATCAGGATCGCAGGGGCCGACGGCTTCGAGTTCACCGCCTACCACGAGCCCGCCTTCACGCCCCGAAAGGGCGGCGTGGTCATCCTGCAGGAGATCTTCGGCATCGACCGGCACGTCCGGGCCGACGTCGAGCGCTGGGCGAAGATGGGCTACGAAGCCATCGCGCCCGCCCTCTTCGACCGCCGCCAGCGCGACTTCCACGCCGAGCACGACGAGGCGGGCATCGCCGCCGGCATCGCGCATGCCCGCGCCACCCCCTTCGACCAGGCGCTGGGCGACATCGCCGCGGCCCGCGACTTCCTGAAGACCCGCGGGGAAAAGGTCTGCGTGGTGGGCTACTGCTACGGCGGCTCGCTCACCTGGCTCGCCGCCTGCCGGCTCGAAGGCCTCGCCGCCGCCTCCAGCTACTACGGCAGCCTGGTGAAGCAGTTCGCCGGCGAGGCGCCCCGGTGCCCGACCATCGTCCACCTGGGCCGCACCGACCCCGGCATCCACGCCGACGAGGTCGCCGCCGCGGTTGGAGCGGCCAATCCGGGCGTGCCGGTCTACATCTACGAAGGGGCCGGCCACGGCTTCAACAACCAGAGCCCCGAGCGCTACAACGCCGAGGCCGCCGACCTCGCCCGCCACCGCACCCTGGAACTGTTCGACGAGGCCTGAGCCATGGGCGGGACGATCGCGCTGAAGAGCCGCCACGACGGCTTCGAGTTCGCCGCCTACCACGCCAAGCCGACCGACGCCCGGCGCGGCGGCCTGGTGCTGATCCAGGAGATCTTCGGCGTCACCGACCACATCCGCGAGCTCTGCGACGGCTTCGCGCAAGACGGCTACGAGGTGATCGCGCCGGCCTTCTACGACCGCCTGGAGCCCGGCTTCGCCGCCGACTACAGCCCGGAGTCGATCCAGAAGGGCGTCGAGTACAGCCAGGCGACGCCCTGGGATCAGGTGGCCGGCGACGCCCAGGCCGCCATCGACGCGCTCTCAAGCCCCGTCTTCGTCACCGGCTACTGCTGGGGCGGGGCGGCCGCCTGGCTGGTCGCCTGCCGGTGCGACGGCGTGGCCGCCGCCGCCGGCTACTACGGCCGCCGGATCAGCGAACTGGTCGACGAGACGCCCAGGTGTCCGACGATCCTGCATTTCGGCAAGACCGACGCCTCAATCCCGCTGGAGAAGGTGGACGAGATCCGCGACAGGCATCCGGACGTCGCCATCTACCTCTACGACGCCGGCCACGGCTTCAACTCCGACCGCCGCCGCGACTACCACGCCGACAGCGCCCGCCTGGCCCGCCTGCGCACCCTCCAGCTCTTCGCCCGCAACGCCGGGATCAGGAGCGAGATGTAGGCCCGCCCACCTCGATCAGCTTCCGCACCTCCGGAACCTGCTCCAGGACCCGCACCAGCGCCGCCTGGGCCGCCAGGATGCCGATGCCGGCCGCGTAGCCGGAGAATACGCCCGCCGGATAGCGTCCGCCGGCGCTGGCGCCCGCCACCTGCCAGTAGATGAACAGCGCCGCGCCGAGCAGCAGGCCGACGCCGGTCAGGACCGACCCCGCCGTCTGTCCGAAGCCCGCCCGGAAGCTCATCCAGACGTAGCGCGTCAGCGTCCGCCGCATCGGTCCGACGAGCAGCGGGATGGTCAGCGACAGGAACAGGAAGCCCGCCGGCCAGATGATGGTCCGCTCGGCGATCAGCGGGAAACCGCCCGGCAGCCGGCCGAAGGCGTGGACCACGGCCCCGGCGTAGATCAGCGAGGCGGCCGCCACCGTCAGGTCCTGCATCCGTTTGAAGTTGGTCCAGGCGCGCGTAGGCCATGGCCTCCATATTGGCGCCGCCTGCGGCGGGCGTAAGGCGCCTCAGGGCCGGGCGGCCTGCGTCTGGCGCTCCAGGGTCTTCAGCGCGACCCCGATCGGTTCGGAGCGGTCCTTGCGGCCGCTCGCCTGCGCCTGGGCGTGCGCCCGGCGCAGCTCGGGCGCCATGCGCCGCCCCCACTCCGGATCGGCGTCGATCAGCGGCCAGAAGTAGAGCGGCAGCCCCGCCTCGGGATCGGCCAGCGCGCGCTCGACCACGGCGCGCTCCGCGGCCGCCTCGGCCTCGACCTTGGCCGCGAGGGTCCGCATCGCCGGCTCGTCCAGGTCCGGCGCCGCCGTCCGCGGGACCAGCCCCCCAGGCCTCGCCCAGCCGCTCCACCGTCCGGCCCGTCTCGGTGGGCGAGCCGCCGGCGATCGGCCGCTCGAGCGTCGACCAGTGGAACCGGCAGCCCTCGACCCAGCAGACGTAGAGCGGGAACGGAAACGGCGACAGCACCTCGGCGTGGCCGGTGCGCAGCGTCTGGGCCGGCTGGCCGGTCCGGGCGGCCGTGATGGAATCGAGCAGCACACGGCCGCCCAGCCGGCGCTCCTCCTCCAGCCCGGCCCGGATCGTCACCTGCGGGCGGCTGGGCGCGCCGCGCACCGCCACCACGCAGGCCTGCGCCGCCTCCGCCGAGCCCGGCCCGAACGGCAGGCGATGGCCGGTCTTCCAGACCTTGCCGGGGATAGTGGGCACCGCCTTGCAGAGATCGCCCGGCGCCACCCGCCACTCGGCCATGCCGCCCGTGATGCTGGGCTCGCGGCCATAGACCGACGGCAGGTCGAAGCGGGCGACGAGCTCGGGCGCCACCGGGCCGCCGTACTCGAGGTCGGGCTGCGCCTCCACCAGGTCGTCCGCCTCGGCGCGGAAGGGCACGGCGAACCGCGCGTTCTCGCGCTCCACCTCCGCCGCCCGCTGCGCATAACCGCCCCAGCTCAGCGCGAGCGCGATCGCATAGCCGCCGAAATAGGCCGCCGGCAGCCAGATCAGCAGCCGCGGGATCCGCCCGCGCCAGGCGTCCGCCGCCATCCAGACGAGGCCGGCGGTCAGCAGGATCGGCGCGACGAAGGCCACGCCGAACATGGTGAAGACGACGGCGATCGCCTCGCCCAGTGACATCAGCACCCAGATGATGAGCGCCGCGCCCATCAGCCACGCCCAGTAGGGCCGGTAGGGCCGATGCGCTCGCGCCTTGGGCAGGTCTTCGCTGTTCTCGGGCATCTCGCCTGTCACCATAGGCGAAGCGTGCGCCGGGCGGCATGATCAATCCGTGACTCGCCTCCCTGCCCTCGCGCTCGGCGCCCTGGCGCTCAGCGCGCTTCCCGCCCCGGCCTTCGCGGGCGAGGCGACCTGCTGGTACGAGAACGGGGTGGTGGTGGTCACCGCCGAGGTCGCCGGCTTCGTGGGCGACTACATCCTCGACACCGGCCAGGCCCGCACCCAGCTCGCCGAGACCCAGGCCCAGGAGATGGGCTACCTCGACCCCGAGGTGACCGCGGACGTCACCGTCGCCGGGGTTACGGTCGGGCCGCTGGCCGTCCCCATCGCCGACCTCGACGTCCGCACCGGCCTGTTCCCCACGCCGATCGCGGGCGTGATCGGCGCCGACGCTCTGAAGGGCCAGGTGGTGGACGTGAGCTTCGCGCCCTGCCGCCTGCGGCTCTCCGCGCCGGGCCGCGCGCCGGCCTTCCGGGGCCAGCGCCTGCCGCTGGCCTGGGCCGCCGGCCGCCCGGTGGTCCTGGCGGGCGCTGCGGACGGCGCCACGGCCCTTCGGGGACCTTTCGTGGTGTCCACGGGCCTGGACGCGCCCGTGCGGCTCTCCGAGGCCCTGGCGGCCGCCCCCGGGGCTGCCAAGCCCGCCGAGCTCCAGCCCTATGGCGTGCTCAGGCCGACACTCGCCACGCTCTCCTTCGCCGGCGAGCTGATCGGCCAGGTTCCGGCCGGGCTGGCGCCCGCCGACCCCGACGTCATCGCCGGCGTCCTGGGCGCCCCCCGTGCTCGCCCGCTGGCGCGTCCGCTTCGACTTCCCGGCCGGCGCCCTGATCCTTGGCCCGCCATGAAAAAGGGCCCCGGTTCGCACCGGGGCCCTCTTCGGATCGTCCTGGCGGTCGCCCTAATGGGCGACGTTGCGCCAGATCCGGCGGTAGCTGAACCACAGCAGGACCGTGAGGATCAGCAGGTAGATCATCGCGCCGAAGCCGAACTCCTTGCGCTCCTCCATCTTGGGCTCAGCGGCCCACATCAGGAAGGCGGTCACGTCCATGCCCTGCTGGTGGACCGTCGACTTGGTGCCGTCGTCGAAGGTCACCTTGTCGGTGCCCAGCGGCGGCGCCATGGCGATCGCGCCGCCCTTCGGCACGCTGTGGTGGTCGCCCTTCCAGTAGGCGGTCAGGTCGCCCGGGAAGTACGGGTTGTAGTAGGTGCCCGCGCCCAGCGTCAGGCCGGCCGGCGGGTTCTCGTAGCCGGTCAGCACGGAGTAGATGTACCGGGGCCCGCCGGCGCGCGCCTTGGCGATCACCGACAGGTCCGGCGGATAGGCCCCGCCGTTCGACGCCCGCGCCGCCGCCTCGTTCGGGAACGGAGACGGGAAGCGGTCGGCCGAGGTCGCCGGGCGCTGGATGGCGTCGCCGGTCTCGGAATCCACGTCGGCGACCTGGATGTCCTTGGCCAGGGCCTTCACATACGGGTTGTCGTTCGGGTTCGGATACTTCTCGTCATAGAAGGGGCCGCCCTTCTGTCCGAGGTTGCGGAACGACACCAGGCTCATCGCGTGGCAGGCCGCGCAGACCTCGCGATAGACCTTGTAGCCCCGTTGCAGCTGGGCCTTGTCGAAGCGGCCGAACGGCCCCTCGAAGCCCCAGGCGACGTTCTTCGGCTCTTCGGGATAGCCTGCCGACAGCGCCGGGGCGGCCGTCAGCAGCGCGAGCCCAAACGCCGCCAGCGCGGAAACTTTGCGCAGCATCTTAGGCTCAACCCCTCTTTTCAGGCGACGCCACGGGCGCCGGCCGGCGTTGTGGCGGGATGGGACAGGACAGGCGCCGAGATCGACTCCGGGACCGGCAGCGGGGTCTCGGTGAGGCCGAGGACCGGCAGGATGACGAGGAAATAGGCGAAGTAGTAGGCGGTGGCGATCCGGCTCAGCCACACGAAGCTGTTGAGCTGCGCGTCGAGGAGCTGGAAGGAGGCCACGCCCGGGATCACCGGATCGTCCGGCAGCTTGGCGCCGCAGAAGCCGAGGATCAGGCAGACCACGACGAAGATCAGGAAGTACCAGCGCGCCGTCGGGCGGTAGCGCATGGAGCGGACCTTCGAGGTGTCCAGCCAGGGCAGGACGAACAGCACCGCGATGGCGCCCGAACATGGCCAGCACGCCGCCCAGCTTGTCCGGGATGGCCCGCAGGATCGCGTAGAACGGCAGGAAGTACCATTCGGGCACGATGTGCGTCGGGGTCACAAGCGGGTTGGCCGGGATGTAGTTGTCGGCGTGGCCCAGGATGTTCGGGTTGTAGAACACGAACGAGGCGTACATCAGGAAGAACACCGCGATCGCGAAGCCATCCTTCACCGTGTAGTACGGGTGGAAGGGCACGGTGTCGTCCACGGACTTCACGTTGACGCCGGTCGGGTTGTTGTTCCCCGGCACGTGCAGCGCCCAGATGTGCAGGCCGACGACGCCGGCGATCATGAACGGCAGCAGGTAGTGCAGCGAGAAGAAGCGGTTCAGCGTCGGATTGTCGACCGCGAACCCGCCCCACAGCCAGGTGGTGATCGGCTCGCCGACGATCGGCAGGGCGCCGAACAGGTTGGTGATCACGACGGTGCCGTGGAAGGACATCTGGCCCCAGGGCAGGACGTAGCCCATGAAGGCCGTGGCCATCATCAGCAGGTAGATCACGCAGCCCAGGATCCAGAGGATCTCGCGCGGGGCCTTGTAGGACCCGTAGTAGAGGTTCCGCAGGATGTGGATGTAGACCGCCACGAAGAACATCGAGGCGCCGTTGGCGTGCATGTAGCGGATCAGCCAACCGTAGTTGACGTCACGCATGATGCGCTCGATCGAGTTGAAGGCGTAGTCGACGTGCGGGACGTAGTGCATCACCAGCACGATGCCGGTGACGATCTGCACGACCAGCATGACCGCCAGGATGCCGCCGAAGGTCCACCAGTAGTTCAGGTTCTTCGGGGTCGGGAAGGCCAGCGCCGTGTCATGGGCCATCCGGATGACCGGCAGGCGCATGTCGAGCCAGCGTTCGAAGCCGGTCTTCGGCTCGTAAGTGGAGTGTCCGCTCATCGATATCAGCCGATCTTGACCGTGGTGTCGGTGAGGAAGGCCCATTCGGGCACTTCGAGGTTCCGCGGCGCGGGGCCCTTACGGATCCGGCCGGAGGTGTCGTAGTGCGAGCCGTGGCAGGGGCAGAACCAGCCGCCGTATTCGCCGCCGCCGAAGGTCGGCACGCAGCCCAGGTGGGTGCAGGTGCCGATCAGCACGAGCCACTCGGGCTTGCCGGGCTTGTGGCGTTCCTCGTCGGTCTGCGGGTCGCGCAGGGCCGCGGTGTCGTCCTTGACCGCCGCGGCGATCTCGGCCGGCGTGCGGTTGCGCACGAACAGCGGCTTGCCGCGCCACTTCAGCACCACCTGCTGGCCGGGCGTGACCTTGTTCAGGTCGAACTCGACCGACGCGAGCGCCAGCGTGTCGCCCGACGGGTTCATCTGGTCGATGAACGGCCAGGCCAGGGCGCCCACGGCGCCGGCTGCGGCCGCGCCTGCGGCGATATGGATGAAGTCGCGACGGCTCGGGTCTTCGCCCGGAGCGTGCGGATCGGGATTAGCGCCCACGACGGTGTCGGCCACCTAAAGCTACCCTTCGTATTCGGACGCCCTGATACCTAGCTAAGGGCGCCCAGCCTTTTGGGCCCGACCAGTCGCCTGGTAAGGCCGCTCGCCGGGCGAGGCGTCGGGGCAGAAGCGGTTTCGCCGAACCGTTTGCGAATCCTCGCAAACACTCTCCGCGATTCGTCTATCAAGCCCCGGCCTATCCCGTGGCGGTTCGCTTAGAATGCGTTTGGCCCTTTTTCAACCGGACATTCCGCAAAACCTCGGCGCGGCCGTCAGACTGGGCGCCTGCCTGGAGGTCGCGATCGACGTGATCGAGCCCTGCGGCTTCCCGCTTTCCGACCGCGCGATCGCCCGCGCGGCGATGGATTACGCCTCCAAAGCCGAGGTGAAACGCCATTCCGGCTGGGCCGGCTTCCTCGCGCAGACGCGGGCCGCGGGCGGCCGGATCGTGCTCTTCACCACGAGGGCCGCGGCGCCCGCACCACACCTTCACCTTTCGCCCGTCTGACGTACTGCTGTTCGGCCGAGAGAGCGCCGGCGTCCCCGACGAGGTGCACGACGCCGCCGACGCGCGGCTGATCATCCCGCTGGCTCCCGGCGCCCGCTCGCTGAACGTCGTCAACGCCGCGGCGATGGCGCTCGGCGAGGCGCTGCGCCAGACCGACGGCTTCCCGCGGCCGTCGTGATCCTACGCAATCGTCCCAGGTTTGCGCGCCGCGGGCGTTGCGTCTAAGCCCGCCGCATGTCGCTCCCTCCCGAGATCCTCGAACGCCGCGACCGGGCCAAGGCCTGGTTCGAAGCCCTGCAGACCCGCATCTTCGCCGCCCTGGAACAGCTCGAGGAGGAGGCGCCCGCCGAGCTCTATCCGGGCGAGGCCGGGCGCTTCGAGACGCGCCCCTGGACGCGGGAGACCGGCGTCGGCGGCGGCATCGGCGGCCATTTCTCCGGCCGGCTGTTCGAGAAGGCCGGCATCCACACCTCGGCGGCCACCGCCCGCTTCAGCCCCGAGATGGCCGCCCAGATGCCGGGCGCCGACAAGGACCCGTCCTATGTCTCGGCCAGCATCAGCCTGATCGTCCACCCGGTCAGCCCGCGCGTGCCGACCGTGCACATGAACACGCGCTTCCTGTCGACGGCGGAGAGCTGGTTCGGCGGCGGCGCCGACCTCACGCCCATGCTGGACGAGCAGCGCAGCCAGGAGGCGGACGATGCGAAGCTGTTCCACGCCGCCATGCAGCGCGCCTGCGACGCCTACGATCCCGAGTGGTACCCCCGCTACAAGGCCTGGTGCGACGAGTACTTCTTCCTGCCGCACCGCGGCGAGACGCGCGGCGTCGGCGGCATCTTCTACGACCGGCACAACACCGGCGACTTCGAGCGCGACTTCGCCTTCACCCGCGCCGTGGGCGAGGCCTTCCTGGACGTCTACCCGAAGATCGTCCGCCACCGCATGGACGAGCCCTGGACCGAGGAGGACCGCTACGCCCAGCTCGTCCGCCGGGGCCGCTACGTGGAGTTCAACCTGCTCTACGACCGGGGCACGATGTTCGGCCTGAAGGCCGGCGGCAACGTCGACACGATCCTGTCGTCCATGCCGCCGCTGGTGGCCTGGCCCTAACCGGGGAGGATCACGCCGGCCTGGGCGCCCAGGCCGACGGCCAGGGCGGCGGCGGCGCTCGCCGCGACGATCAGGGCCTGCCAGGCGCGGGTCTTCATGGGGCGGATCATAGGGGGGCTCCCTTCGAAGACCCCTAACCCCGAACCCGGCTAGGCCGTTGCGAGGAAATTGCGGATCCAGCCGCCGACCCGCTCCCGGTCGTCCGGGCGGCCGTAGGTGTGGATCGCCGCGTCGGCCTGTTCCTGGGTGTAGCGGTCGCCGCGCCGGTGCTCGATCAGGGCTATGGCGTACTCCGGCAGGAACTCCGGGTGGAGCTGCAGCGAGATCGCCCGGTCGCCGTAGTCCAGCCCGCCCATGGTGCAGAACTCGCTGGCCGCGAAGATCTCCGCGCCGGGCGGCGGCTCGACCACCTGGTCCTGGTGCGAGGCCGGCAGGCGGATCGACTGGGCGCTATCCATCCACGGCCGAGGCCTCAGCACCTCGTACTCGTGCTCGCCGACGCCCCAGCCCTTGGGCGACTTGATCACCTTGCCGCCGAAGGCCTCGGCCATGAGCTGGTGCCCGAAGCAGACGCCGACCAGCGCCGCCTGGCCCTTCGCGGCCCTCAGCCAGTCCATGGCGGGCTGGATCCACGGCTCCGGGTCGTAGACCCCGCACGACGAGCCGGTGACGATGTAGCCGTCGCACTCGCCGACGCTGTCCGGCAGCTCGCCCTCGTCCACCGCATAGGTCCGCCAGGCGTAGGCGTCGGGGCCCAGCAGGCGCATGAACATGTCCGGGTAGGTCCCGAACCGCTCGATCGCCGGCTTCGGCGGCCGGCCGGTCTTCAGGACACCCAATCTCAACTTGGCGCCGCTCAATAGACCATCCCCTGGGCGATGGCCTTCAGCTTCTCGATCGCGCTCATCTTGTCGTCGAGGAAGTCGTGGTCGACCCACCAGTCCTCGACCTCGCGCAGCACCTGGCCGACCAGCGGCCCCTTGGGCACGCCCGACTTCAGCACGTCCTCGCCGGTCAGCGGGAAAGCCGGCGCCTGCCATCCCTCGGCGAGCGCGATCATGCCCCGCCACTGCGGCCCGACCGCCGTGCGGTTGGCCTCGGCCCAGGCGAGCTTCGCCCGGTCGCGGAAGGCCCCGTGGCCCAGCCGATAGACCGCCCGGCGGATCTCGCGCGGGCTCATCCAGCTCTTCAGCTTCGGGGTCGGCGCGGCGGCCGCCACCAGCCGGTCGCGGTCGGCGTTCGACAGCCGGAGCCGCTCGGACATCCCCGTGGCGGCGATCTGGTCCTGCGGCAGCAGCGCCGCCAGCCGCAGCACCGCGTCGGCCTCGAAAAGCTGTTCGCTCTCGATGGCCACGAGCCCCTCGAACCGCGCGAGGTTCAGCGGCCCGGGCAGCACCACCGCCAGCACGCCGGTCTCCGCCATCAGCCGCACCGCCTCGCGCGGATCGTCCGCGGCCAGGAGCTTCAGGAGTTCCGCCGAGATCCGCTCGGCCGCCAGGGTCGAGACCTGGTCCTTGTACTTGGCGATGGCCGCCAGGGCGGCGGCGTCCGGCTCGCCCTTGCCGTACCAGGCGAGGAACCGGAAGAACCGGAGCGAGCGCAGGTAGTCCTCCCGCAGCCGCATCTCGGCGTCGCCCACGAAGACGATCCGGCCGGCCCTGGCGTCGGCGACGCCGTGGCCCGTGGGGTCGTAGAGCGTGCCGTCGCGCCGGGCGTAGAGCGAGTTCAGGGTGAAGTCGCGCCGCTCGGCGTCCTCCCGCCAGTCCGTGGTGAAGGCCACCACCGCGCGGCGGCCGTCGGTCTCCACGTCGCGGCGGAGCGTCGTCACTTCGTAGGGCTTGCCGTCGGCCACCGCCGTCACCGTGCCGTGCTCGACGCCGGTCGGCACGACCTTCACGCCCGCCGCCTCCAGCGCCTTCGTCGCCGCGTCGGGCGTCAGGGTCGTGGCGATGTCCACGTCGCTGATCGGCCGCCCGATCACCGCGTTGCGCACGCAGCCGCCCACGAAGCGCGCGCTGTCCGGGCCGCCGGCGGCCTCCAGCGCGTCCATCACCCGGCGGGCTTCCGGGGTCGTCATCCAGGGGCGCTCGCCGATGGTGTCGGTCATTTCGGGGCCGGGACCTGCTGCTCGTAGTGGCCTTGCGTGACGCGGCCGTCGGACGTCACCTCGCCCGGCACATAGACCTCGCCGCGGTTGTCCCTATGGAACAGCGGCGTCGCGAGCAAGGACAGCGCCACCAGGACGAGCCCCGCGCCGGCCAGCCAGCCCCAGGGCGTCGCCCCCATCGGCCGGCCGGTCCGCTTCGCCCACCAGGCCCAAGCGAACCAGAAGAGGAAGGGGACGGCGACCAGCACCGCCCGGGTGATGAACAGCCTAAGCAACGGCGGCTCCGTAGAGCCGGTCGTAGAGGGCCCGCAGCATCCCGGCCGTCGCGCCCCAGATGAAGCGGTTCTCGTGCGTCATGGCGTAGAACCTGCGCTTCTCCCCGGTGGGAAGCTCCCTCTCATGCTCCTCGTGGTTGCCCGGGTCCATCAGGAAGCCGAACGGCGTCTCGAAGATGTCGGCCACCTCGTCCGGATTGGCCTGCAGGGTGAAGCCCGCCGAGACGAACCCCACCACCGGCACGATCAGGTAGCCGGTGCCGGTGCGGTACGGGGTCGACAGCCCCGCCAGGCTGACGTGGCGGGGATGCAGCCCGATCTCCTCCTCGGCCTCGCGCAACGCCGTCTGCCAGGGCGTCTCGCCCGGGTCCTGCCGCCCCCGGGCAGGGCGATCTGGCCGGTGTGGCGGCGAAGCGTGTCCGAGCGCCGGGTCAGCAGCACCGAATAGCCGGCTTCCCGCTCCACCAGGCCCACCAGCACGGCGGCCGGCGTCAGAGTCTGGTCCGGCGCGGACCAGCCCGGCGTCAGGTCGAAGTCCGAGCGCGTCAACCCGTTGGCCGGATCGCCGGCCTCCAGCGGATCGAGGTGGCTGCTGATCCAGTCGCGCAGTTCGGCGTAGGACGAGGAAGCCGCGTTCATGCCGCCGCCCCGATCGGGAACCAGCCGCCGCCCGAGTTCAGGCCCAGCACGCCGTCCCGCGCCTCGGCCAGCTCCACCAGCTCGTAGAACACCGCCCGCGTGATCAAGGCCTCCAGCCCGCGCCGGACCTCGACATACGGGCGCGGCTCGCCGTCCGCGCCGGTCTCCACGCGGATCGGATGCTCGGGCCCCGCCGTCACCTCGTCGCCGACGTTGGTGGTGAAGGTCAGCCCGCCGTCGCCGGCATCCACCCGCACCGCGACGAACGGCGCGTCCTCGACGCTGATCTTCAGCCTCTCGGCCGGGGTCACCAGGTAGGTCCCGTCCGGGTCCTTGCGCAGGATGGTCGAGAACAGCCGCACCAGCGCCTCGCGCCCGATCACCCCGCCCTCGTGGACCCAGCTCCCATCCTTCCGGATGACGATGTCGATCTCGCCCGAGTGCGCCGGATTCCACAGGTGCACCGGCGGCAGGCCACGCTTCGCGCCCTGCGCCCCGCCTGCGGCCTCGGCAACGCGGTCGAGCGCCTTCTGATCCCGGATGTCCGCCATCTCAGGCGAAGGTAGGCTTCGGCCGCAGGGGCCTCAAGCGCGGCTCATCGGGCCGGCCAGCGGCGCGGCGTCCGCGCGGAGCTTCAGCGCCTGCACCCGCGTCTGGTCCACCGGCCCCGGTAGCCTGATCGCCGCCGCATCGGCCGCCGTGAAGCCGAACCGCTGGAAGTAGGGCGCATCGCCCACCAGCACGACCCAGGCCTCCCCGGCCGCCTTCGCCGCGGCGCAGGCCTTCTCCACCAGCAGGCCGCCGACCCCGGCGCTCTGCTGGTCGGGATCGACCGCCAGCGGGCCCAGGAAGACCACCGTCTCCCCGCCCGCCTTCACCCGCCACATGCGCACCACGCCCACCAGGGTCTCGCCGTCGAAGGCGCAGAACGACAGCTCGGGCGCGAACTCGGCGATCTCGCGGACGCGCTCGGACACCTTCACGAACCGGCCCGGCCCGAAGGCGCGGTCGAGCAGGCCCTCGATCCGGTCGGACCAGGCGAGCTGTTCGTTTTTCAGGGTGAGCGACGGCGGCGGGGGGCAGAAGTCGACGGACATTCAGGTCTCGATGTTGCGGAGGTGGCGACGACGCGGAGCCTCAAAGCGGCTTGCCGCGCACTTCGGTTGCGCGCTCAGGCGCAGCAGGTTCGTCGCACTCGCATCGGTCGGGACCTCGCCGTGACCTTCAGGAGCGGCGCAAATAGGACCCCGGCCCCCTCGCGTCAACGCCATTGCGGCGAAAGGCGGCGCAAGGCAGGGTCCGGCGCGCATGTCGACCGAGACGCCGCTGGACCAGGTTCCCTCCGCTCGTGCGCTCCTCCGGGAGCGGGACTACCTGTTCTTCTGGGCCACCCGCTGGATGGGCAGCTTCGCCGCCCAGATCCAGTCGGTCGCCATGGGCTGGCACATGTACGTGCTGGCCCGCCACACGCGCTCGGTCGAGGAAAGCGCCCTGATGGTGGGCATGATCGGGCTGGCCGCCTTCCTGCCGGTCCTGCTGCTCACCCTGCCGGCCGGCGAGACCGCCGACCGTTACGACCGCAAGAAGGTCCTGCTGATCTGCTTCACGGGCGAGATCGCCTCGGTGCTGACGCTGGCCATCGCCGCCTGGCGCGGCACGGCCTCCGTGGGCCTGCTGCTGGTGGTCGCCGCCCTGTTCGGCGCGAGCCGCGCCTTCTTCGCCCCGGCCAACACGGCGCTCGGCCCCATGCTGGTTCCGCGCCCGCTCCTGCCCCGCGCCATCGCCTGGAATTCGCTGGCCTGGCAGAGCGCCTCGATCGCCGGCCCCGCGGTCGGCGGCCTGCTGCTGATGGCGTCTCCGGCGCATGCCTACACGACCACCTTCTTCCTCTACCTTGGCGCCGTCGTCTGCGTGCTGGCGATCCGCAAGAACGCCAGGCCCGACGTCCAGCCCGGCTCGCGATGGCAGCTCATGAAGGAGGGCCTGGCCTACGTCTGGCGCCAGAAGATCGTCTTCGGCGCCATCAGCCTCGACCTCTTCGCCGTCCTGCTGGGCGGCGCGACCGCCCTGCTCCCGGTCTTCGCCCGCGACGTGCTGCACGTGGACGCCCAGGGCTTCGGCATCCTGCGCGCGGCGCCGGCGGTCGGCGCCACGGCCATCGCGCTGTGGCTCGCCGCCAACCCGATCCGCCAGAAGGCCGGCGCCTACATGTTCGGCGGCGTCTTCCTGTTCGGCGCGGCCACCGTGGTCTTCGGCCTCTCGAAGTCGCTCTGGCTGTCGGTGGCGGCGCTGGCCGTGCTCGGCGGGGCGGACATGCTGAGCGTCTATGTCCGCCAGACGCTCGTCCAGCTCGTCACGCCCGACCACATGCGCGGCCGGGTGGCCGCCGTCTCCTCGGTGTTCATCGGCGCCTCCAACGAGCTCGGCGAGTTCGAGAGCGGCGTCGTCGCCCGCATCCTCGGCCCGGTCGGCGCGGCGGTGTTCGGCGGGGTCGGGGCCATGGCCGTCACCGGCCTCTGGGCAGTGCTGTTTCCTTCCTTGCGAAAGGCCGATCGCCTCGAATAGCGTTCGGCCATTCATTTGGGAGATAACGTTATGGGCGCATTGGAAGGGAAGGTTGTCCTCGTCACGGGCGGCGGCAACGGCATCGGGCGCGACTGCGCGCTGATCGCGGCGCAGGAAGGCGCCAAGGTGGTCGTCAACGACCTCGGCGGCGGGCTCAAGGGTGAGGACGAGGGCTCCGCGGGTCCGGCCGAGAAGGTCGCCCAGGAGATCCGCGCGGCCGGCGGCGAGGCCGTCTCCAACTCCGACAGCGTCACCAGCCTGAAGGCGGTGGAAGGCATGGTCGAGCAGGCGCGCGACACCTTCGGCGGCCTGCACGCGGTGATCAATCCGGCCGGCATCCTGCGCGACGTGATGTTCCACAAGATGAGCGAGGACGACTGGGACCGGGTCATCGACGTCCACATGCGCGGCTCGTTCAACGTGGCGCGCGCGACCATCGAGCTGTTCCGCGAGCAGAACGACGGCTCCTACATGTTCTACACCTCCACCTCGGGGCTGTTCGGCAACATCGGCCAGGCCAACTACGGCGCGGCCAAGATGGGGATCGCCGGCCTCTCGCGGATCATCGCCATGGAGGGCGCCCGCAACAACGTGCGCTCCAACTGCATCGCGCCGGTCGCCTGGACCCGCATGACCCAGTCGGTGCCGATCAAGGACGAGGCCCAGGCCGCGCGCCGCGCCGTGATGGCCGAGAAGATCCGCCCCGACCAGCCGGCCCGCTTCTCCGTGGCGCTGGCGTCGGACCAGGCCAAGCACGTCACCGGCCAGATCTTCGGGGTCTCGGGCGAGAACATCATCCTCTACTCCCAGCCCCGGCCGATCGAGACCTGCACCAAGCCGGAGGGCGAAAGCTGGACGGTGGAGAGCATCCTCAAGGAAGCCGTCCCGCAGATGGCGCCGAAGTTCTACGACCTGAACCGCGCCCCGCCCTCGGCCCAGCCGAAGCAGGCGCAACCGGCCTGAGCCGCCGCCCATCCCTCCCCTCCAGGGGAGGGTGGACGGGGCGAAGCCCCGCCGGGTGGGGGAGTCAGGTTCAGGCTCCGCTTAGGTCGGAAGGGGCGCCCTTCCGGCCCGCACGGAGCCCGGTCGCGGCTTCCCCACCCTGCTCGCTTCGCGCGCTGTCCCTCCCCTGAAGGGGGAGGGATCACAGCCGATGCCGCTGCCGCCACTCGTCGCGGGTCATCTCCCAGTAGACGCTGGCCCGCGTCGTGCCGTCGGGCTTCACCACATCGCGCTCGCCCATCCGGCGGAAGCCGGCCGCGTCGATGCCCTTCTGCGAGCGGACGTTGTCCAGCGCCGCGGTCAGGCACATCAGCCGCACGCCCAGGGTCTCGAAGATCCAGCCGAAGGTGTGCGCCATGCCGCGGCCGCCCTGCCCCTGGTTCTGCAGATCCGCGCGGATCGCGCCCGCCAGCTCGGCGGCCGACCGCTCGGGCCAGACCTCGATGTGGGAGTAGCCGGCGACCTTGCCGTGGTCGTCCAGGGTCACGAACAGCAGCGCCTCGCCGGCCAGCCGCCGGGCCTGGTTCTCGGTCACCCAGCGGGTGACGCTGTCCGCGGTGATCGGGCGCGGCAGGTCGTAGATCGGCCCCGACACCCGCTCGTCGGCCAGGAGCTCGACCAGCCCCGGCACATGCTTCAGCTCGGCATGCGCCCGGCCCATCCCCAGGCTCGCGGGATCGGCATGGCGCACGGCGTCGCGGATGGCTTCCGCCTCCTCGTGGGAGGCGTGGATCACGGTCTTCGGCGGCGCGCTCACTCGACCAGCTCTTCGCCGGCGAGGCGCAGGAGCGCCTCCCCGTCGAGGCGTCGCGTGATCCAGTCGGTCTTCGCGCTGGCGCCCAGGCTGTCGTAGAAGGCGATGGAGGGCGCGTTCCAGTCGAGCACCGCCCACTCCAGCCGGCCGAGGTCGGCCTCCACGCATCGCTGCGCCAGCCGGCGCAGCAGCGCCTTGCCGGCCCCGAGCCCGCGGGCGTCCGGCTTCACGAACAGGTCCTCGAGGTAGATCCCCGCCCGGCCCCGGAAGGTCGAGTAGTTGTAGAACCACAGCGCGAAGCCCACCGGCCGCCCATCGGCCTCGGCGATGTCGCAGAACGCCCGCGGGTTCTCGCCGAACAGGTCGCGGCGGATGTCGGCCTCGGTGGCCTCCACCTCGTGCAGCAGCCGCTCATAGTCCGCCAGGTCGCGGATGAACTGGACGATGGTCGGAACGTCCGAGACCGTCGCCACCCGGATCGTCACGCTCATCCTGCTTCGCTCCCTGCGGAGCTTCGCAGGACCCGTCCTCCGAAGCCTTGGCGAAGGAGGATCATGCGGATTCCTTGGCCGGCGCCAGGCTGACGCCCGGCGGCGGCGGCATCTGCTCGGGCACGAAGAAGTCCGGCATCAGGGGCTCGCTGGGATCCACCCGGTACTTGTCGAAGTCCCGCTCACCCTCGTCGTAGAGGAAGGTGTCGTCGATCAGGAAGTTGCCCGAGAAGCTGCGGGCGTCCTTGTTGAACACCGCATAGGCCGCGTCCGCCATGATCTCGGGCGTCCGACAGCGGCGCATCCCCTCCTCGCCGGCCAGGGCGTTCCTGATCGCCGCCGTGGCGATCCCGGTCCGGGGCCAGAGCGCGTTGAAGGCGATGCCGTCGGCCTTGAACTCCTCGGCCATGCCCAGCACGCACATGCTCATGCCGAACTTGGCCATGGTGTAGGCCACGTGCGGCCCGAACCACTTGGGCGACATGTCCAGTGGCGGCGACAGGTTCAGCACGTGCGGGTTGGCGCTGCGCTTCAGGTGCGGGATGCAGGCCCGCGAGGTGACATAGGTCCCCCGCGTGTTGATCTGGTGCATCAGGTCGTAGCGCTTCATGTCGGTCTGAAGCGTGCCGGTGAGCTGGATGGCGCTGGCGTTGTTCACGCAGATGTCGAGACCGCCGAATTGGCCGACCGTCTGCTCGACCGCCGCCTGCACGCTGGCCTCGTCGCGCACGTCGACGACCAGCGGCAGGGCCTTGCCGCCCGCCGCCTCGATCTCCTCGGCGGCGGTGTAGATCGTGCCCTCCAGCTTCGGATGCGGCTCGGCGGTCTTGGCGGCGATGGCGATGTTGGCCCCGTCGCGGGCGGCGCGCAGCGCGATCGCCAGCCCGATGCCGCGGCTGGCGCCGGTGACGAACAGGGTCTTGCCGGCGAGGCTCATCACGCGGGCTCCCGGAGCTTCTTGAAGTCCGGCGCCCGCTTCTCGGCGAAGGCCGCGAAGGCTTCCGCCGCCTCCGGCGTCTTGAGCTGGGCGGCGAACAGCCGGCCCTCCTCGGCGTAGCGCGCCTTGATCGGCTCGGCGGGCCGGCGCATCAGCGCCTTGGTCGCCGCCACGGCCGCCGGCGCCCGGGCCGCCACCGCCTCGGCCGCCGCCCGCGCCTTCGCGCGCAGCTCGCCGTTCGGCACGACCGCATTGGCGATGCCCCAGGCCTCGGCCTTCTTCGCGTCCACCGCCTCGCCCAGCACGAACATGGCGAAGGCGCGGGCGTGCCCGATCCGGGCCGGCAGCAGCATGGACGACGCCGCCTCCGGCACCAGGGCCAGGTTCACGAACGGGGTGGTCAAGAGCGCGTCCTCGGCCACGAAGACCAGGTCGCAGTGCATCAGCATGGTCACGCCCACGCCGACGGCCCGGCCGTTCACCGCCGCCACGATCGGGGTCTTGGCCCGCTCCAGCGCATTCAGCAGCGGATTGCCGCCTTCCCGCGCCTGGTTGGCGTCGCCGTCGCCCCGGTTCACGGCGGCGAAGTCGGCCAGGTCGTTGCCGGCGGTGAACATGTCGCCCTCGGCCTGGATCAGCACGCAGGCGATCGCCGGCTCGGCGTCGGCCCGGTCGATGCCGTCGGCCAGCGCCTGGTACATGGCCCGCGTCAGCGCGTTCTTCTTCTCCGGTCGGTTGAGCGTCAGCGTCAGGACTCCGCCCGACAGCTCGGCGCGCACATGCTCGGTCATCGCGGACCTCCCTTGAACTTACATCGTCAAGCTTAGCGCCTCGGTTGACACCTGGGCCAGTGACTTCGCGACCGTCATCCTAGGCCTTGTGCCTAGGATCCCTCTTGCCGCTGCAGGGCTCCGCAGAACGCGCCCGGGGACCAAGCTCGTCCTGTCAGGCTCCGCGCTGTCGAGACAGGGATCCTAGGCACAAGGCCTAGGATGACGTCTGAGACGCTGTCACGCCGGGGTGCGGTACCAGTCGACGCCCTCGGCGTCGCGCTCGCGCACCGCCTGGCCCCGGGCCACGAGGTAGTTCAGGTGCGCCAGGCTCTCGCCGGTGGCCAGCCCCAGCAGGCCCGCGTCGATCCGGCGCCGGAACAGCACCGAGAACACGTCCACCGCCCGCTTCGGCTCGGCCAGCTCCTGATGAAGGCGCGCCAGGCCGCGCTCATGGCCCTGCACCAGGTGGTCGATGCGGGCGTGCAGGCCGCGGAACGGGTCGTTGTGGGCCGGCAGCACCAGGACGTCGTCCGGCACCCGGGCCTTGATCCCCTTCAGCGAGCCCATCCAGTCGGCCAGCGGGTCGCCGTCCGGCTCGGTGGGGAAGACCGCCACGTTGGACGAGATCTTCGGCAGCACCTGGTCGCCGGAGATCAGCAGCTTCAGCTCGGGGCACCAGAGGCAGGCGTGCTCGGGGCTGTGGCCCGAGCCCACCACGACCCGCCAGTCGTGGGCGCCGATCCGCACCGTGTCGCCGTCCGACAGGCGGTGAAAGCTGTCCGGCAGGGCGTGCAGGCCCCGCCCGAAGCCGCCGAACTTGGAGCGGTAGGTCTCCAGCGCGTCCTCGTCCCAGCCGGCGGCCTTGTAGAAAGTCATGGCGTCGGCCGGCGCCTCGCGCCCGCTGTCGGCCGCCAGCGTCCGGCAGGTCAGGAACTCGAGCCTCGTGATCCACATCCGGCACTGGAACTTGCGCGTCAGCCAGCCGGCCATGCCGATGTGGTCGGGGTGCATGTGGGTGACGAACACCCGCGTCACCGGCTTGCCTTCCAGCGGGCCCTTCAGCGCCGCGCGCCAGGCGTTGGCGGTGTCCGGCCCGGCGATGCCGGTGTCGACGATGGCCCAGCCCCGAACCCCTTCAGGACTCACGTCTTCGATCGCCCAGACGTTGATAAAGGCCAGCGCCCCGCCCAGCGGCATGCGCAGCCACTTGACCCCGGCGCGATGTCGATCGCCTCCCCGGGGCCGGGCGCCTGCTCGAACGGATAGGTCAGCTTCGGCCGGTGCGGCTCAGCCCCCGCCTCGCTGGCGACCGTTTCCTCGATCCCGTCCCGCACATCCCTACTCCCGTACTCGGGCGCCATTGTCGGCCGATGCCGCGACGGGATGCAACGCCGTTTGGCCTTTCCCGACCTACCCCGTGCAGCGGAGAGGGATAGGGCTTGCCTCAGCCCCCGACGCCTTGCGCCGGTCGAACACGAAGCCGCCCTCGCCGTGCTTGCCCAGGCTGGTCCACTCGCCCTCGCCGGCCTTGTGCACGAACTGCTCGGCGACCAGCCAGGCCTTCACGGGCCTAAGGCACGCCAGGCACCCGCCGATCATCGCCGGGATGACGAGCGCGATCTGGGCCCAGACCGGCGGCTTGGCGACCACCGCCCACCACGCCCAGAGGCCGGTGACCACCACGCCCACCGCCGTCATGACGAAGAACGCCGGGCCGTCCGCCGGATCGGCGAAGGCGAAGCTCTGGCCGCACGCCTCGCAGGCGGGCGCGATGCGCAGGAAACCCGAGAACAGCTTGCCCTGGCCGCAGCGGGGGCAGCGGCAGGTCAGGCCCGCCCGGAGGGTGGAAGGCGCGTTGAAGGATTGGGTCATGGGTCCCGACAATCCGGCTTGTGATCCATACAATCTGCGCATAATGTATGCATCCGCCATGAAGGCCGCAAGCCGCCACGACCAGACCGCCCGCTGGCTGGACCGCGTCCGCCGCGACGCCGGCCCGGTTTATCTCGCCCTCGCCGACGCCTTGGCCGCCGCCATCCGGGAGGGCGAACTGCAGCCCGGCGACCGGCTGCCGCCGCAGAGGGATGTGGCCCAGCGCCTCGGCCTCGACCTCACCACCGTCACCCGCGCCTACGCCGTGGCCCGCGACCGCGGCCTGCTGGAAAGCACCGTCGGCCGCGGCGCCTTCGTCCGCGCCCGCGCCGCCGACGACGAGGCGGGCCTGGTCGACCTGACCATGAACCTGCCGCCCCCGCCGGAGGGGGTCTCGCTCGCCCGCCTGCTGGAGGAGACCGCCGCCGCCGTGCTGCGCCGCACGGACCCGGCCGCCCTGATGGCCTACCACCCCGGCGCCGGCGCGCTCGGCCAGCGGGCCGCCGGCGCCGCCTGGCTGGCCCCGGTTCTGGGCGAGGTCCCGGCCGAACGGGTGCTGGTCGCCGCCGGCGCCCAGGCCGCGCTCTGCGCCGTCCTCTCCACGGTCGCCCGGCCCGGCGACACGGTCGTCACCGAGCCCCTGACCTACCCGGGCGTGCGGACCGCCGCCGCCGAGCTCGGCCTGACGCTGGCGCCCTGCCCCGTCGACGCCGACGGGGTCCGGCCCGACGCCCTCGACCGCCTCTGCCGCGAGGCCCGGCCCCGCGCCCTCTACGTCGTGCCCACGATGCAGAACCCCACCGCCGGGACCATGCCGGACTACCGCCGCCGGGAGGTCGCCGCCGTCGCCACGGCCCATGGCCTCGCCCTCGTCGAGGACGATCCCTACAGCCGCCTGCTGGAGGCGCCGCCGCCCGCGCTCGCCCAGCTCGCGCCCGACCTCGGCTACCACATCGCCACCCTCGCCAAGACGCTCTCGCCCGGCCTGCGCCTGGCCTATGTGGTCGCCCCGCCGGGGATGGCCTCGGCCGTCGAGCAGAGCCTGCGCGCGCTGACCCTGATGCCCGCGCCGCTGATGGCCGCCGTCGTGACGAGCTGGATGCGCGAGGGCCAGGCCGAGGCCCTGCTGGCCGGCGTCCGCAAGGAAGCCCTCGCCCGGCGCGCCATCGCCGCCGAGGTCCTGCCCGCGGCCCGCGGCGCACCGGAAAGCCTGCATGTCTGGCTGGACCTGCCCGAGACCTGGAGCCCCGACCGCGTCCGCGCCGCCGCACAAGGCCGCGGCCTCGCCCTGGTCACCGCCGAAGCCTTCGCTGTCGGCGACGCCCATCCGAACGGCCTCCGCATCTCCCTCGGCGGCCCCGGCAAACGCGCCGTGCTGCAGAAGGCGCTGGCGGAAGTGGCGGCGCTGTCGGCATCTCCCTCTCCCACCGCCTAGCGAAGAGGGAAAGGGCCGCGGGGAGAGGAAATCCCTACGCCGCCAGCTTCGGGGCGAAGCGGTCCACCCAGCCCTTGAGCTGCGATTCCTGGGCGAGGCCGGACTGGCGGGCGACCACCTTGCCGCCCTGGATCACGGACAGGGCGGGGATGCCCTGGATGCCGTAGCGCTGGGCGAGCTCGGGGTTCTTGTCGACGTCCACCTTGATGAACCGCGCCTTGGGCTCCAGCCCCTTGGCGGCGCGCTCGAAGATCGGCGCCATCGCCCGGCAGGGCCCGCACCATGGCGCCCAGAAGTCCACGATCAGCGGCAGGTCGCTCTTCGCCACATGCTTGTCGAAGCGCGCCCCGTCGAGGTCCACCGGCTGGCCGGTGAACAGGGCTTCCTTGCAGCGGCCGCACTTGGCCTGCTCACCCAGGCGTTCGGCCGGGAGGCGGTTCGTTCCGTCGCAGTGCGGGCAGACGACGTGGAGGGCTTCGCCCATCACAGGTATCTCCGTTCTTTCGCGGCGACATCTGGGGAGGCCCCGGCAAGGTTCCAAGTGCGGCCGGTCGGTGCTAGGCGCGGCGCGATGTCCTCCCCGCTCCGCCTCTGGCTCTGCGCCGCCCACCACAAGGCCTTCCTGAACGGCGGCTGGGCCTTCGTCCGCGCCGCGGGCGCCGAGCGCTCCGGCGTGGCCGGCGGCGACCGCCGCACGAACCGCCTGGCCATGCTGGTCGCCGGCCTCGTGGACGCCCTCAAGGACCAGCCCTTGGGCGACGCCGTCCTCCACCTCGCCGCGGCCGACGCCGTCCTGCTGGCCCCGCTGGCCGGCGGCGAGCCGCCGAAGGACGTGGACCCCGCCGCCTACGCCCCGGCCGTCGCCGCGCTGAAGGGCCGCCCGCTCCGGCTGGTGAAGCTCGCCGATCCGGCCGGCACGCCGCTGGCCTTCGCCCAGGCCTGGGCCGACCTCGCCTCCGACAAGGCCAAGGCCACGGGCGCCTTCCGCTCGGCCATCCCCAAGCCGAACCTCGCCAAGGTCGCCGGCCTCTAAGCGGCTTCCAGCGCCGCCACCACCGCGCGCAGCCGCGCCGCCACGTCGGCCACGTCCACCGGCGTCTCCCGGGTCGCGTCGTCCACCGCCCGGGCCAGGTCGCCCAGGTCCGCCTCGCCGAACATCCCGGCCACGCCGGCCAGCCGGTGCGTCACCCCTTGCGCCTCGGCGACCTGTTCCGGCGACAGCGGCCCGGGCGCGGCGGCCATCGGGCCCAGCGCCGCCAGCGCCTCGGCCTTGCGCTCGGCGAACTTGGCCGCCAGCGCCCCGGTCACGTCGCCGCTCACGCCGGCATCGGGTCCTTGTCGGACAGCCATTCCCGGAGCGCGCGGAGGAACGGCAGGGCCTCGCGGAACTCCTTGGTCGTGAACCCCTCGCGCAGCATGTCCATCTTCGGCCGGAGGTTGGCCATGGCCTGGGCGTAGGCCTGACGCCCGCCGGGCGTCAGCCAGATGCGCTTCTTGCGGCCGTCGGTCGGGTTGTCCTCGATCTCGATCAGCTTGCGCGCGCAGAGCCGCTGCAGGGTGTTGGTCAGGCCCGAGCGGGTCATCTGCAGGGCGTCGGCGATCTGGGCCGGCGAGGAGCCGTCCCCGCGCCGCGAGAGCAGGTTCAGGACCTCCCACTGCGGGTAGTTCAGACCCACCGGCAGCTTGCGGGTGATCGAGGTCCTCACCAGATGTTCGATGTACCGGATCTCGTCGAACACCTGGATGTCCGCGTGATCCTCCGGCAGCGGAGGCATAGGCCCTCTCCATTCGATATCGAACGAAGCTAGACCATCGTTCCGCGAACGGTCAAGTTTGAAATCGAACGATGCAATTGCCGGTTGTTTCCGAAACATCTTCGCCTGTCCTCAGCACGGGCGTGCAGCATGGCCGGCCCGGCGCCGCCGGGCCATGACGTGCGAGGTAAGGAAAGCCGTTCGGCGGCGGCGCGGTCCGCTCAGTATTGCCCGTAGCGTCCGGTCACCGAATCGAGGACGCGCCTGGAATCGAAGCCCACCCCGTCCTTGAACACGATCTCGACCTTGGAGATGTCGCCGATGGTCTTCGACGGGTCGCCCTTCACCACCACCAGGTCGGCGTTCTTGCCCACGGCCAGCGAGCCGATACGGTCGGCGAGGCCCAGGTAGGTGGCGCCGTTCAGGGTGGCGATCCTGATCGCCTCCAGGGGCGTGAAGCCGGCCTCCACCAGAAGCTCGACGCCGCGCTGGTCGCCGAAGCCCGGCAGCACGCCGCCGTTGCCCGTCGGGTCGGGTCCGGCCACCAGCAGACCGCCCGCCTCGAAGAACTTCTTCTGCAGGGCCATGTCGGTCCTGAGCTGGCGGTCGGAGTCGGCGGCGCCGCGGTTGCCGGGCGCCGTGTTGCGGAGGTTGCGGTTGTAGAGATAGGCCTCGCGCGCCTCCGCGGTCATCGCCTTCATGGCCCGGGGGTCGAGCGGCGCATGGCCGGGCACGCCCTGTTCCGAGACCGGCAGGGTCGAGGTCACCGCCACCTTGTTGTCCACCAGCAGCTTGATCAGCGCGTCGGCCTCGGGCGTGTCCGGCTGCATGGCCGCCAGGGTGCGCCGCGTGGCGCCCGGCGAGCAGACGTCGGGCTTGCGGTCCGGGTCGAGCTGGCTGTTCGCCGTGAAGCCGTGCTCCAGGTTGTCGATGCCGGCGGCGACGGCTTCCGGATAGCTCACCGAGCACAGGTGGCCCGTGACCTTGATCCCGCGCTTGTGGGCCTCCTCGATCGCCGCGGCCAGTTCGGCGCGGCTGATGTGCATGTAGGCCTTGAAGGACGTGGCCCCCATGTCGGCCCAGTAGTTGACCATCCGCCGCGCATCGTCCGGGCCGGTCAGCGGGTGGATCTGGAAGAACGGCGTCGCCGCCCCGTCCAGGTAGGGCCCGGTGACGTCCAGGTGCGGGCCGATCATCTTGCCGGTGTCGATCAGCTTCTTCACGCCCAGGTCGGCGTAGGGCGACATGCTGCCCGTGGTCCGCATGGTCGTGACCCCGGCCGCCAGGTACATCCGCGGCGAGGTGAACGGCATCTCCGGGATCACCCGCGGCGGCTCGGAATGGCCATGCGCGTCGAGGTTCGGGGACGCCGTGTAGAACAGGTGGTTGTGCATCCCCACCAGCCCCGGCAGCACCGTGTGGCCGGCGAGGTCGAGCACCGTCGCGCCCTTCGGCGCCTTCAGGCTGGCGGGGCCGATGGCGGCGATCTTGCCGCCGTCCAGCACCACCGTCTGGTTCTCGCGCGCCGCCGCCCCGGTGCCGTCGATCACCCGCACGCCGCGCAGCACGACCACCGGGGCGTCGACCTTCACGTACTGCTGCAGCACGGGGTCGATCTTCGGCGGCGGGGCCAGGATGGCCGGGGGGCGCGGCGACCGCGCTGCCGGCCATGAGCGCCGCGGCGGCGCCCCCGATGATCCAACGGTTCAGCATCGCGCAGTCCCCCTGCAGATGATCAGTAGAGGCCCGCCTTGCCGCGGACCGCGTCGATCAGCTTCTTCGGGTCGTAGCCGACCCCTTCCTTGAACACGATCTCGACCTTGCGGACGTCGCGGACGTCCGTCGACGGATCGCCGGCGATCAGCACCAGGTCGGCCTGCTTGCCCGCGGCGACCGTGCCGATCTTCTCGGCGCGGCCGAGGTATGCAGCGCCGTTCAGCGTCGAGGCCTTGATCGCCTCCTCGAACCTGAAGCCGCCCTGCACCAGGTTCTCGATCTCGGTGTGGTTGGCGAAGCCCGGCACCACGCCGCCGCCCCCCGTGGGATCGGTGCCGACCAGCAGCAGCCCGCCCTTGTCGTAGAACGCCTTGGCGAAGCCCACGAGCTGCTTCAGCCCGGACGGCATCGGGGCGTCCGGCGAGGACTTCGGCTGGCGGCGGTTGTTCTCGAACAGCGCGCGGACGTCCGGCGCATAGACCTCGATCCCGGGCGAATTGCGCGCGGTGTCCCGGACCGCAAGCGTGGAGGTGTAGGCGACCTTCTTCTGCACGAGATAGTCCAGCAGGGCGTCGGCCTTCGCGGGGTCGGCGGCCAGCTCCGCCTCCGACGTCCCGCCGCCCGGGCAGAGGTCCGGCTGCTTGTTCGCCTTGAAGTCCGAGGCGGCCATGAAGCCGTGCTCGATGTCGTCGATCCCCAGGTCCGCGGCCTCGCGCAGCGTCACCGAGCAGAGGTGCCCCGTGACCTTCAGCCCGCGCCTGTGCGCCGCCTGGATCGCCGCCCCCAGCTCGGCCCGCGTCAGGTTGGTGTAGGCCTTGAACGAGGTCGCGCCCTGGTCGGCGTAGAAGTCCACCGCCTTGGCCGCCGCCTCCGGCGTGCCGATGGTCATCAGCTGCGGGACGGAGCCTGGCCGGTTGATGTAGGGCCCGGTGACGTCGATCCACGGCCCCGGCTGGGCCCGGCGTTGATCGCGTCGCGCACGTGCAGGTCGCCGGCGAAGTGCATGGCGCCGGCCGTCCGCATGGAAGTGACGCCGCCCGCCAGGTAGAGCTTCGAGAAGGTCTCGGCCTCGTAGCCGTACGCCTTGCCGGGCAGCATCGGGTAGAACAGGTGCTCGTGCATGTGCACCAGGCCGGGGATCACCGTCTTCCCCGTGCCGTCGATCACCTGGGCCCCGTTGGGGATCTTCACCTTCCGGTCCGGCCCGACGGCGGCGATCACCCCGCCCTGGATGACCACGGTCTGGTTCAGCTTCGGCGCCGTCCCCGTCCCGTCCACCAGCTTGGCGTGGGTGATCGCCACCACCGGCGCGTTCACCGACACGTACTTCAGCGTCTCCTCGGAGAGCTGCGGCTGGGCGGCCGCGGCGGTCGCGAGAAGGCTGGCCGCGAAGGCCAGTCCGACAGTGTTCCTGAGCATGACCGACCCTCCCGACCTGTGTTGCCTGCCTAGAACGCGAACCGCGCGCCGACCCGGTAGGACCGCCCGAGCAGGTCGTGCAGCGAGCTCGCGCCATAGGTCTGGCCCGGCACCCTCGGCGGATCGCGGTCGAAGACGTTCTCCACCACGCCGAAGAAGGTCACCTTCCGGTCGTCGATGTACACGTCGTAGTTCTGGGCCAGCTCCAGATAGGCGACCTCGCCAAAGCGGTTCACGTTGACGCTCTGCGGGTGGCCCATGGGCCAGTTGTTGATCACGCCCGAGCCGAAGTAGCGCACCGTCGCCGTCGTCCGGCTGGGGCCCTGCAGGTAGCTGGCGCTGAACAGCCAGCGCCATTCCGGCCCGTCGGCCGGCGTGCCCAGGATGTCGGTCAGCGCGCCCGCCAGGATCGTCTCGCTGGTCAGCCGCTGGGAGCCCAGCGCGCGCAGGTCGATCTGGCCCGGCAGCGGCACGCCCAGCGTCTCGATCGGCGCCCGGTAGGAGAGCTCGTAGTCGACGCCTTCCACGACCTGCTTCTGGGCGTTGATCCCGCCCGTGTAGATCGTCGCGTCGATCAGGTTGTTCGGGTTGGCCCGCACGATCGAGGCGCAGGCCGCCGCGTTCACCGGCACGCCGACGCCGAAGCACTGGTCGACGATCTGCTGGGTGCTGACCGTCGTGATCGCGTCCTTCACCGAGATCTTGTAGTAGTCCACCGAGGCGCTGAGGCCCGGCACGAAGCTCGGCCGGAACACCGCGCCGAAGGTCCGCGTCTTGGCGATCTCGGGCGTCAGGTTCGGGTTGCCGCCGGTGATCTGGCGGGTCGAGACGTTCGGGCTGCCGGCCTGGGTCGGGTCCCGCGTCTGGCCGACCGTCGCCACCCCGCCGTTGAACAGCTCCAGCAGGTTCGGCGCCCGGATGTCCCGCGAGAGCGTGCCGCGGAACCGCAGGTCGTCATAGACCTCCCAGGCGAGGCCCGCCTTCCAGGTGGTCACCTTGCCGCTCGTGGAATAGTCGGTCCGCCGCGCCGCGCCGTTGAACTCCAGGCGCTGGATGAACGGGACGTCGGCCAGCAGCGGCACGATCGTCTCGCCGAAGAACTCCTTCACGGTGAAGTCGCCGG
This sequence comes from Phenylobacterium sp. J367, assembly GCF_024699985.1. Taxonomy (GTDB): domain Bacteria; phylum Pseudomonadota; class Alphaproteobacteria; order Caulobacterales; family Caulobacteraceae; genus Phenylobacterium. The sequence goes on from NZ_JAJONA010000001.1 coordinate 458,961, forward strand.
CCGAAGGCGTGAACCCGCCGCCGAACCACAGCCGCTGCTTCGACGCCTCGTCGACCACGGCGGTGTAGCCTTCCTTGCGGTACTCGAAGCCCGCGGCCACCGACACCGGCCCGGCCCAGGTGGAGAACGGCTCGATCTGGCCGTCGATCGCCCAGACCTCCTGCTTGATGTCGATGTCCTGGCGGGCCGGCGCGAAGCCCTTGGTCACGCCGGTCAGGTAGGCGATGGATTCCTGGCTCGGCGCATTGATGCCGAAGATGTTCACCGGCACGCAGCCGTTGGTCGGGTTGGTCAGGGTCGAGCGGCAGATCGGCGCGCCCGCGGCCACGCCCGCCACGCCGCCCACCGCCGGGTTGGCGATCGCGTCCACGGCCAGGTCGTAATAGGCCGGGATCAGCATGTTCGAGTAGGTGTACCAGACGTCGCTGTCGCCACGCTGGTAGTAGGCGTTCCACTTGCCGGTCTCGAGGAAGTCGCCCTCGGCGCCGACCAGGTAGCGCTTCTGCCGGCGATGGTAGCCGATCTCGGTCTGGTGGTGGTCGCCGGGCTCGTGCAGGTCGTAGTTCAGCCGGCCCATGGTGAAGGTCGTCGCCCCCGGCGCGAAGGCGCTGGTCCTGAGGTCGGCCGGCAGGAAGACGTTGTCGTTGCGGATGGTGATGTTGGCGAAGCGCGTCGTCGGCGCCGACCAGTTGTCGCTGTCCGAGCCGCCGCCGCCGAACTCGGCGTAGCCGCGGATCGAATCCGTGAACTCGTAGGTGGTGCGCCCGAAGGTGCTCCAGTTCTTCAGGTCCGGCAGCAGGCCCCAGATGTAGGCCGGGTCCTCGAGCGTGCCGCCGGCCTGGCTGGTGCCGGCCAGGATGTCGCCCCACACGAAGCGGCCGCGGGCATTGCCTTCCAGGAACACCAGGCCGCGCTGCGGGCCCGACGTGATCAGGCCGCCCAGGGTCGCGTTGGTGAAGCCCACGTCCGTGCGCAGGATCCGCGCCGGCTGGCCGTTGGTCGTGGTGTAGGCCGGGTTGGCGATGAAGTTGTAGCCGGGCCGGTACCAGTCGCGGCTGCGGATGTCGTCGATGCCGTACTGCTGCAGCCCCTGGACGCTCAGCAGGATGTGGCCCCGGCCGCCGGCGAACGCCCGGCCGTAGGCCAGGTCGCCGTTCCAGTTTTCGCCGTCCTTGCGGTCGGTGACGCCGGCGCTGATCGAGCCCTTCCAGCCGGTGAACTCGGGATCCAGGATGAAGTTGGTCACCCCGGCCACCGCGTCGGAGCCGTAGGCCGCGGACGCGCCGCCGGTCACCACGTCGACCCGCTTCACGAGGTTGGTCGGCAGCAGGTTGATGTCGACGGCCGAGTTCAGGCCCGCCGAGACCACGCGCCGGCCGTCCAGCAGCACGAGCGTCCGGGCCGTGCCCAGGCCCCGCATGTTCAGGAGGTTCGCCCCGCCGCCGATGGTGGACGAGCTCTGCAGCGTCGTCCGGGGCGAGGTGGCGTTGCCGAACTGCGGAAGCTGGTTCACGTAGTCGGCGATGTTCGCCGGCGAGCGGGCCTGGATCTCCTCGGCCCCCACCACCGTGGTCGGCGTCGGCGCCTCGTAGCCGTCGCGCACGATGCGCGAGCCGGTGACCATCACCTCGTCGAGCTCGGTCTCCGTAGCGTCGGCCGGCGCGCCGGTCTGGGCGTAGGCCAGCGAGGCCAGTGAGACGCCCGCCATCAGGACGGACGCGAAGACGCTTATACGGAACATTTCTGGAGCCCCCCGGCTGGCGGATTCCCGCCGATTTGGACCGATCAGTACATAGTCGCGGCCCTCCGCCAACGGAAACTTCGCATACTAACGATCCACGAACTCCGGGATGCGAAATCCCGCATCGTGCGGGGAAATCCGCACCGGTGGGCGGCGATCAGGTATGCGGAATCCGGCACGGACCTCGCACGGCGATCCGACGGCGCGGCCGCGCCGCCGACAGTCCGGTAACGCCACTATACAGGTCTGCGGACATACCTGATCAGCATCTCACGCCTGATCGCGTCCGGCTTACTATGGCAAAGCTTGTTCTTTTCGGCTGGAAAGCCCGGCTGCCCGCGACTAAACCGCGCAGTTCTAGCCCGAGAGGTCAGAGTGCCGCGCGTAACATCGGAATCTTCTGAGCCCCACGGCGACATCTTCGTCGGTGATGGCGAGATGGCGCGGCTGATGCGGGCCCACGACTGGGCCTCGACGTCGCTCGGCCCGCCGGAAGCCTGGCCGAACGCCCTGAAGGTCGCCCTGCGCCTGCTGCTGACGTCGCGCTTCGAGATGTGGCTGGGCTGGGGCCCGGACATCAACTTCTTCTACAACGACGCCTATCGCCCGACGCTCGGGATCAAGCATCCGCGGTCGCTGGCGACGCCGACCCGCGAGCTCTGGGCCGAGATCTGGGACGACATCAAGGGCCGCCTGGAGACCGTCTACGAGAAAGGCGAGGCGACGTGGGACCGCGCGCTGCTGCTGTTCCTCGAGCGCAACGGCTATCCAGAGGAGACCTACCACACCTTCTCCTACAGCCCATTGATCGGCGACACCGGCAAGGTCGAGGGCGTCTTCTGCGCGGTCTCCGAGGAGACCGACCGGGTGATCAGCGAACGGCGGCTGGCGTCGCTGCGCGAGCTGGCGTCCGGCCTGGCCAGCGCCGACAGCCAGGCGGCGGTGTTCGACGCCGTCCAGCGGAAGCTGGAGGCCAACCTGCATGACCTGCCGTTCAGCCTCACCTATCTGTTCGACGAGGACGGACGCGCGCAGCTCGCCTGCGCGACCGGCATCGTCCCCGGCCACGGCTGCGCTCCGCTGTCCCTGGAAGGACCTGGCGGGGCATGGAACCTGGACGCGATCTGGAACGGCGAGGTCGAGCACGTCTTCGACCTCTGCACCGACGAGACGCTGCCGAGCGGGGCCTGGAACCGACCGCCGGACCGGGCCGCCATCGTGCCCCTGGTCGGCCAGGGCGGCGAGCGCCCCCTGGGCGCCCTGATCGTCGGCCTCAATCCCTACCGGCCGCAGGACGACGGCTATGTGCCGTTCCTGAAGCTGCTGGCGGGCCAGATCGCCTCCAGCCTCTCCAGCGCCTGGGCCTACGAGGCCGAGCGCGAGCGGGCCGCCGCCCTGGCCGACGCCGTCCAGATGCGCCAGCAGGCCGCCGAGGCCCTCAGGGTCGCCAACCGGCGCCTCGCGACCGAGGTCGAGCAGCGCACCGCCGAGCGCGACCGCCTGCGCCAGCTCTTCGAGGAGGCGCCCAGCTTCATGGCCGTGCTGCGCGGTCCCGAGCATGTCTTCGAGCTGGCCAACGACAGCTACCTGCAACTGGTCGGGCGCCGCGACATCCTCGGCCGGGCGGTGCGCGACGCGCTGCCGGACGTCGCCGGCCAGGGCTACTTCGAGCTGCTGGACAAGGTGCTTTCGTCGGGTGAGCCGTTCGTCGGCCGCCACATGCCGGTGGAGCTCCGCCCGCGGGCCGACACCGGGCCGGAGCAGCGGTTCGTCAACCTGATCTACCAGCCGATCCTGGAGGCGGACGGCACGGCCTCGGGGATCTTCGTCAACGGCTTCGACGTCACCCACCAGAAGCGGGCCGAGGACCAGCTCCAGCAGCTCAACGAGACGCTGGAGCATCGGGTCGAGGAGCGCACCGAGGCCCTCGCGGACGCCCTGGAGCGGCTGCGGCGCGAGACGGCCGAGCGCGAGGCGGCGGAGAACGCCCTGCGCCAGGCGCAGAAGATCGAGGCCCTGGGCAAGCTCACCGGCGGCGTCGCCCACGATTTCAACAACCTGCTGCAGGTCATCAGCGGCAACCTGCAGCTCCTGTCCAAGGACGTCGCCGGCAACGACCGGGCCGAGACCCGGGTCCAGAACGCCATGGCCGGCGTGGCCCGCGGGGCCAAGCTCGCGTCCCAGCTCCTCGCCTTCGGCCGACGCCAGGCGCTGGAGCCGAAAGTCGTCAACGTCGGCCGGTTCATCAAGGGCATGGACGACATGCTGCGGCGCGCGCTCGGCGAGGAGATCGAGATCGAGACCGTGGTCGCGGGCGGCCTCTGGAACACCCTCGTCGACCCCGGCCAGATCGAGAACGCGATCCTCAACCTGGCGATCAACGCCCGCGACGCCATGGACGGTCATGGCAAGCTCACCATCGAGGCCGGCAATGCGTCGCTCGACGACGACTACGCCCGGCAGCACGAGGATGTGACGCCCGGCCAGTACGTCATGGTCGGCGTCACCGACACTGGCGGCGGCATTCCCCAGAACGTGCTGGAGCGGGTGTTCGAGCCGTTCTTCTCCACCAAGCCCGAGGGCAAGGGGACCGGGCTCGGCCTGTCGATGGTCTACGGCTTCGTCAAGCAGTCCGGCGGTCACATCAAGATCTACAGCGAGGTCGGCGAGGGCACGACGGTCAAGCTCTACCTGCCCAGGGTGATGCAGAGCGAGGACGTGCTCACCGACACCAGCCGGCTGCCGGTGCGCGGCGGCACCGAGACGGTCCTGGTGGTGGAGGACGACGACAGCGTCCGCGAGACGGCGGTCGGCCTGCTCTCGGAGCTGGGCTACCGGGTGCTGAAGGCCCGCGACGCCAGCAGCGCGCTCAGCGTGATCGAAAGCGGCATGCCCATCGACCTGCTGTTCACCGACGTGGTGATGCCGGGGCCGCTCCGCAGTCCGGAGCTGGCCCGCAAGGCGAAGGAGCGGCTGCCGCACATGGCCGTCCTGTTCACCTCGGGCTACACGGAGAACGCGATCGTCCACGGCGGCCGCCTGGACCCCGGCGTCGAACTGCTCGGCAAGCCCTACACGCGCGAGCAACTGGCCCGGAAGGTGCGCCACGTCCTCGGCAACGAGGCCCAGCATCGGATCGCCGCCGAACAGCTCGCCCAGGCCGCCGCCCGGTCCCGGCCGCCGCCGGCGCCGGCCGCCGGCCGCCTCACCATCCTGCTGGTGGAGGACGACGACCTGATCCGCTCGACCACCGCCGAGACGCTCACCGACGCCGGCCATGTGGTCGTCGAGGCGCACGACGCGGAGTCGGCCCTCCAGGCGCTGGCGGCCTGTCCCGTAGACGTGCTGCTCGCCGACGTCGGCTTGCCCCGGGTCTCCGGGGTTGACCCTGGCGCGCGAGGCCCGAACGCGGCGGCCGGATCTCCAGGTGGTGTTCGCCACGGGCGACGACGCCGCCCAGGCGGACGCCGTCGCGCTTGGGGCCCGCCTGCTGGTCAAGCCCTACAAGCCGGAGGACCTCAGGGACGTCCTGGCCGGGCTGGCCCGCGCCGCGACCGACGCCGACCCCGAGGCGGCCGGCGGCGAGCCGACCCGATAGGGAGGACGCCCTCGGCGAGGCGTCTCCAGGCTGACGTCCGTCAGCCCCGCGCGTCCGGATCCGATCCGGCCGCGCCGTCGCCGGTCTCCGTCTCCCCGGAGGCGTCGGCGGCGGACGGCGGCCGGCGCAGCACGACGATCCCGATGATCACCGTCACCGCGGCGATCGCGCCGCCGAAAAGCAAGACTGTCACTGTGAAAGCGCCCCCGGTTCAGGCCGTGAGGAGAGCATGGGAAAGCTTACGATCTTCTCACCGGATCGTCAGGAGGCTGATCTTTTTGCGTTAACGCCGACGACACGGTTTGGCGGCTAGCCTCGCCGATCATGTCTCGCTTCTGGAGTCTGCGTATGCGCCTGAGCACGAAGGCCGCCGTCGGCGGATCGGCCCTCCTCGCGATGATGGGCGCCGCGGGCGCGGCTCAGGCGGGCGGCTTCCAGGCGCCGGAGCTGGGCGTCAGGGCCAACGGTATGGCCAACGCCGGGGCCGCGGTCCTGCGCGGGGCCGACGCCCTGGCCTGGAACCCGGCCGCCATCGCCGGGACCGGCGCGGAGGGCGTAGTCGGCGCTTCCTGGCGTCGCACGTCGCTCGATCTCTCGGACGACGGCTCGACCTTGACCCGTCCGGGCCAGGCGACCCTCCCCGCCGGCGGGCAGGCCGAACTGCACGATCCTGCGGAGGATTTCACGGCGCCCAGCCTGGCGTTCACGCTGCCGCTCGGCGACCGCTTCGCCGCGGGCGTGTCGGTGACCAAGCCGTTCCACCTGCGGCTGGAGTATCCCGCCGACGCCTTCAGCCGCTATGACCTGACCCGCAACCGGATCGAGATGACCGAGGTCCGCGGGGCCCTCGCGGCCTCGGTGACGCCCTGGCTCGACGTCGGCGTGTCCGTCGACGGACAGGAGACGCGCGCGCTCCTCGACGCCGCCTCGCCGAACATCACTCCGGCCTCGGCGGACGGCCTGCAGCAGCTCACCGCCAAGGGCTGGGACTTCGGCTGGGCCGCCGGCGCCCAGGCCCGCTGGGACAGGTTCGAGCTGGGCGCCAGCTATCGCTCGGCGATCGACCGGAACCTCGACGGGCGGCTGCGGCTCGGAGGCCTGACCGGCCCGCTGGCCGGGGCGAATTTCGATGCGCCGGCCGATGTCGCCTTCGCCACCCCTTGGAGCCTCACCGTCGCCGGCCGCTGGGCGGCGACCGACGCCCTGGCGCTCTACGCCCAGGTGGCGCGGACGGGATGGAGCAAGTACGACACCATCGAACTGGCCTTCGCGGGCCAGGGCGCGGCCATCGTGCAGGGCTACCGCGACACCACCAGCGTCGCGGCCGGCGCCGAGTGGCGGGCGAGCCCGACCTGGACCCTGCGCGGCGGCGTGCAGTACGACCCCACCCCGACCCCGGCGGCGATGCGCGAGCCCGGCGTGCCGGACTCCGACCGCACGACCTGGGCGGCGGGCGCCACCGTCGACCTGACCCCCGGCCTGTCCCTGGACCTCGCCGCCTCGCTGGCGCGCTTCGAGGACACCCGGCTCCACCGCGACCTGGTGTTCTACGGCGGCACCCCGGCCGCGACCGGCGCGACCATCCGCGGCACGCTCCGCCGCGAGGAATTCACCCTCGGCAGCGCGCTTCGCAAGCGGTTCTGACCGGCGGCGGCGACCTCCCGCGAGGACGGCTCACCAGCTGGCCTTCAGCGCCTCCTGGCAACGCACATGGGCGCTCAGGTTGCCGTCGTTCCGCCCGCGCCGGATGTTGCCGACGATGTGCTCGCTGGCCCCGATCAGGACGCGGGCCTGGTGATCGTCGAGATCCGGCCGCCGCGTCCGCACCCGGACGACAAAGCCCGCCAGGCAGCGCACCAGCAGGTGGAGCGGCGGGTTCGCCCCCAGGTTCGACACCACCCTCTGCAGGCCGTACCACCGCATCCCGACCGTCGTGGCCTCGTTCGCGGTCTGGAGTTTCGCGAGCGCCTCGTCCAGCTCCGGCGAGGCGATCCCGGTGCGGCTGGCGCGCTCGATCAGCGCGACGTTGATCAGGCGGACGAGCCGGTCGCACTCGCCGAGTGAGGCCCCGGCGCTGGCGAGATGGGCATGGACGACGCGGATGGCCCGCACCGACGGGTCGGGATTGGCCTGGATCCCCCCCGGACCGGCCGCGCCTGAGCCGCAGGACGCCCGCGTCCTCCAGCAGCCTGAGCGCCTGCACGACCACCGGCAGGCTGACCTCGTAGCTGTCGCACATGGCTTCCAGCGCGCCGGAGCGCGGCCCCTGCGCGGTCGACAGCCAGCGCGGAAGGTCGGCTTCGATGCGGGCCGCGGTCGCGGCGGCCAGTGTGGAGTGGCCCGCGGACGCGGAGTCGCCGCCGCGCCCGGCCGCCAGGCCGGCGAGGGTCTCGCGGACGAGCGACGCCGCCGGTCCTGATTCCCCATCCAGATGGGGCCCCACCAGAGCGAGGGCTTCGGCCCCCTGACCGCGGCTTTGCGGACTGGCGCTGACCCCCAGCAGGGCGCTCACGGCCTGGCCGCGTTCGACCGCCGCCACGACCGGCCCGCCGGCCTTTCCACGCTGGACCGCGATCATCCCTCGCGCGAGCAAGGTTCGGCTGGCCTGGCGGATCAGTCGTCGGCTGGTCATGAACCGCTCGACGAGGTCCCGCTCGCTCCCCAGGGCGTCGCCCGGGCGGGAGCCCGCAGTCCCAGACGTAGCGCTCGATCCGGTCCGCGACCTGGATTCCCCGCAGCGGCGTGGCGCGGCCGCCGCCGCCCAAAATCTCGTCGAACAGCAGCCAGGACCGCTGCTCGACCGTCTCGTCGCGCCAGGACGGCAGAGCCTGGTTCACCGGGCCTCCCCTTCGGGCGATGCATCGCCTCTCGCGCGCGATGATCCCACCGGCCGCCGCGAATGCGATTCCTTTTTTCGCGGTGGAAGGCTCCGCATAACCGCCCCGGAAGGGCGCCGGGACGCGCGCCCGCGGACAGGGGGAAAAAGCCGTGATCAGGAAAGCGCTGCTGTGTGCGTCACCGATGGCCATCGTGGCCGCGCTCGCCGCGTCGCCGGCCGTGGCGCAGGAGGCCGCGGCGCTGGAGGAGATCATCGTCACCGCCCAGAAGCGCGCCCAGAGCCTGCAGGACGTGCCGATCGCCATCACGGCGCTCGAGGGCGGCGACCTGGGCGGCCTGCAGATGGACAGCGGAACCGAGATCGCCCGCCAGACGCCGAACCTGAACGTCTCGGTGCTCGGCAACGAGGACCAGCCGAAGTTCGCCATCCGGGGCGTGTCGCAGTCCCAGTTCCAGCTCAACGCCTCGTCGCCCACCGGCATCTTCTACGACGAGGTCTTCGTCCGTTCGTCGTTCCTCGGCGGGGCCCAGCTCTTCGACATGGAACGGGTCGAGATCCTGCGCGGCCCCCAGGGCACCCTGTTCGGCAAGGGAGACGGTCGGCGGCGCGGTCAGCTACATCACCAAGGCGCCGGTGTTCGGGACGGAGGGCTACGCCGCCGCGGAACTCGGCGACAACGCCTACTATCGGCTCGACGGGGCGGTGAACGGCGAGCTCGTCCCGGGCCGGCTGGCGGTGCGCCTCGCGGCGAACCTGGCGTCCAGCGACGGCTTCGTGGAGAACCGCTTCCCGGGCGGCCGCGACAAGTCGAGCATCGACAAGGTCGCCCTCAGGGGATCGCTGCGTTACGCCAACGACAGCGGCTTCGACGCCACCTTCCGGCTCTTCCACACCCGCAGTTCGCCGGACGCCATCGGCCCGATCACCTACGGCTTCGGCCCCGGCGGGACCAACGCGTTCGGCGCCGATCCGCGCATCGATCCCGCCACCGGCGAGCGGCTTTCGAGCCGTGAGGGGGTCTACGACCGGCAGGGCCGGATCCGGGTCCGTGGCGACGGCGGCTACCTGACGATCAACCAGGACTTCGGCGCGCTCACCCTGACGTCGATCACGTCCTATCTCGACGGCTACTTCCTCAACGAGGTGGACGGCGACGGCACGGGCGCGCCGCTGCTTCACCTCGACTTTATCGCCGACGTCCGCGAGTACGGCCAGGACCTGCGGATCGCCACCGATCTCGAGGGCCCGGTCAACTTCATCGCCGGCCTCTATTACTTCCGCGACGAGCTCGACAGCATCTTCCGCATCCTGCAGTTCGGCGGCGGCTTCACGGCCGACCAGACCTTCCGCCAGGTGCGCGACAGCTATGCCGCCTATGTCGACGGGACCTACGCCGCGACCGCCGACCTGACGCTCTACGGCGGCCTTCGGCTCACCAAGGAGAAGGGCCGGCTGGACGACTTCCAGTCGATCATCAACATCCCCGGCCTCGGCATCCCGTCGACGGATCTCCGCTACGACGAGACCGAGCCCAGCGGGCGGCTCGGCGTGCGCTACGCCTTCAACGCCGACCTGATGGGCTATGCCCAGTACGCCCGGGGCTATCGGAGCAGCGGCTTCAACGGCGGCGCCGTCGCCTTCCCCGGGGACCTCAACATCGTCCGGCCGGAGTTTCTCGACGCCTGGGAAGCCGGTCTGAAGTCGGAGCTGTTCGATCGCCGGCTGCTGCTCAACGTCGCCGCCTTCCACTATCGGTTCACGGATCAGCAGTTCATCAATTCGATCTCGCTCACCGAGACCCAGCTCGTCAACGCCGGCAGCTCGCGGCTCAACGGGCTCGAGATCGAGGTCACGGCGCGTCCCACATCGAGGCTGAACCTGAACGCCGGCCTGGGCCTGCTCGACACGAAATACACCGAGCTGGAACTGTCGGGCCTGGACCTGTCGGGCAACGAGCTCCTGGAGTCGCCGAAGGTCAGCTTCAACCTGTCGGCCGACTACACCGCTCCGCTCAGCGGCGGCGGCAGCCTGCGGCTCCACGCCGACATGGTCTACAAGTCCGAACAGTACTTCAGCGCCTTCAACGCCGACAAATTCCCGGAGTCGCTGCAGCAGGCCGACGCCTTCACCGAGGTCAACGCCCGCATCGCCTACCGCTCCCCGGGCGACCGGTTCGAGGTCGGGCTGTGGGGCAAGAACCTGACGGACAACGACGTCCCGACCGGGGCCGGGACCGACCAGGGCACGCTGACCTTCTTCACCACCGTGCCGTATCCGCGCCGATACGGCGTCGATATCAGCGCGAAGTTCTGAGGGATGCCGCGACCCCGGCTCCTGGTCCCGCCCGGGCGGCTGTGGGCGGCGGTCCTGGCCGGCGCCGTCCTGATGATCGGCGGCCTCTTCGCGGCCGGCCAGGTGCAGTCGTCCGGCGGCGTCACGGTCGAGGCGGTGCGCTTCCGCGGGGCCTCCGGCGCGGAGATGCGGGCGCTGCTGTTCCGGCCGCCCGGCGCGAGCCCTGAGCGGCCCGCGCCGGGCGTCCTGGCGGTCCACGGCTATCTCAACTCGGCCGAGATGCAGTCCAACTTCGCGATCGAGTTCGCCCGGCGGGGGTATGTCGTGCTGGCGCCGGACCAGCGCGGACATGGCGGCAGCACGCCGGCGACCTTCGCGGACGGCTTCGGCGGTCCCGACGCCCTGGCCTACCTCCGGAGCCTGCCCTTCGTCGACCGGACGAACATCGGCCTGGAGGGCCACAGCATGGGCGGCTGGGCGGTGCAGGCCGCCGCCAGGGCCCGGCCCGACGGCTACCGCGCCATGGTCCTCGAAGGCTCGAGCGTCGGGCCGCCGTTCGCCCCGCCGGGCGACCCGCGCTTCCCGCGCAACCTGATGGTCGTCTTCGCCACCCACGACGAGTTCGGCGGCTTCATGTGGGGCCCCGAGGCGCCGACCGCGACCGGCGCCACGGAGAAGGCGAGGGCGCTGTTCGGCACCAAGGACCCCGTCGTCGCCGGACGGCTCTACGGCGACATCGCGGCCGGCTCGGCCCGCATCCTCGAGACGCCCGCCATCACCCATCCCTGGGCCCACCAGTCCAGGGCCGCCATCGGCCACGCGCTGGACTGGTTCGGCCGCACGCTGGACGGCGGGCGGACCCTGGCGCCGCGCGACCAGATCTGGCCGTGGAAGGAGGCGGCCGGGGCGGTCGCCTGGATCGGCGTCGCGCTGCTCCTCGTCGGGCTCCTGGTCGCGCTCGGCCGGCGCGCGCCGTTCGCCCCCGGCCCGGCTCCGGAAGCCTTCGCCGGGGACGGGATCTCCCCCCGCGCCCGGCGCCTCGGGCTGGTCCTGGCGGCGGCCGTTCCGGTGCTCTCCTACCTGCCGCTGATGGCGCTCGCCGAGCGCCTGGGCCAGAACGGACTGTTCCGCCAGACCTTCACCAACCAGCTCGCCGTCTGGGCGCTCGCCAACAGCCTGCTCGCCCTGGCGCTCGCCCGGTTGACGCGGCAGCCCGGCCCGCTGCGGCTGGGCCGGCCGCTGCGGACCCTCGCCCTCGCCGCCGCCGTCGCCGCGGGCCTCTATCTGCCGATCGCGCTCGGCGACCGGCTCTGGCATGTCAGCCCGCAGCTCTGGATCCTCATCTGGCGCCCGCTGTCGCCCGATCGGGCGCGGGACTTCGTGCTCTACCTGCCCGCCTTCCTGCTGTTCATGCTGGTCACCCTGCGAACGCTGGACGGACTCACGCCCCTGGCGCGCGGGCGCGCAGCCGGAGCCTTCGCCAGGGCCTCGGCCGTGCTGGCGGGACCGTTCGCCCTGTTCCTGGCCGTGCAGTACGGGGCGCTCTGGGCCACCGGCGCCCTCGCCTCTCCGGCGGAGGGCCTGCGGGTGATCATGGCGATCCTGTTCGTCCCCCCTCATGCTGCTGTTCGCGGCGCTCGCCGTCGCCAGCCGGCGCGGCCTGGGGACGGTCGGCCCGGGGGCGGTGCTCAGCGGGATCTCTGCTCACCTGGTTCCTCACCGCCACCCAGCCCATCGGCGTCGGCTGACCCGCCGCGCCGTCGCCACGGAGACCAAGCCATGCCGCCCTGGAAGCCTTTTCGATGGGCCGGAGCCGCCGCGGCCCTGGCCGGCCTCGGCGCGGTCTCCGCCCCGGCCGCCGAGCCGCCCGGCCTGCGCTTCGCCTTCGAGGAGATCGTCACCCTCGGCGCGGAGATCCCGGTCGGCCTGACCGCCCGGGGCCGGCGCAACATCATCCCGATCACCGGCGGGACGTTCTCCGGTCCCGGCCTGAGCGGAACCGTCGTCCCCGGCGGCTGGGACTGGCAACTGTGGCGCGCGGACGGCTGCCTCGAGTTGCGCGCCGACTACATGCTGCGGACCGACGACGGCGCGATCATCAACGTCGTCAACACCGGGACCGCCTGCCCGGGGCCCGACGGGCGGCTGGGGCCGATCCGCACCCAGCCGGTGTTCGAGCCGCCGCTCGGCCCCTACGCCTGGCTCGGCCAGGCGGCCTTCGTCGGCTACCTTGAGGAGACCCGGGTCGGCCAGACCCGCGCCGTGCGCATCCGCTTCTACCGCGTGGAATAGCGCCGGACGGATCGGGCGCCGCGCCCTTCTGAACGCGACCTTAGACCACCCGCCTGATCCGCCCGGTGTTCGGCCGCTTCAACCCCGCGTCGGCGAGCGCCCGCTTCTGCTCCGCAAGCTTCCGCGCCATGGCGCGCCTGCGCAGCCACGGCCGCCAGGCGTCGGCGCGCCCGATCGGGTCGCCGATGTGATGGGCGGCGACGAAGGTCGCCAGCGGACCCAGGTCCTGCGATTCCAGGGGCTGCAGGCGCGGCCGGCCGCCGGCCTGGAGCAGGGCGATCGCCGGGCCCAGCCCGCCGGTCTTCTCCACCGCGGCCTCCACCGCCGTCTCCTTCACGCCCAGCCAGTGCGCGACCACGCGGCTCCGAAGCCCCCGGATCGCCAGCCGCGTCGCCGCCGCCTGCGGCGGCGCCGCCTCGATCGAGAGGTCGCACTCCGTGTCGAAGCCCGAGGACCGGTTGTTGAGGTTGGTCGACCCGATCCGCACCAGGTCGTCGTCGATGATCGCCAGCTTGGCGTGCACGATGATGATGTTGCCTTCCGCCGTCACCGGACAGAAGGCGTGCAGCCGCCGATGCTTGTTGGCCAGCTCCAGCCGCTTCATGAACGCGCTGCGCGTGCGGTCCATGGTCATCTGGTCGAACCAGCTCGGGCAGTGCAGCGTCGAGACCAGCACCACCTCGGGCCCGTCCGGCTCCTCCAGCCGTGCGGCCAGCGCCTCGGCCATGATCGGCGAGGTCATGTACTGGTTCTCGATATAGATCAGCCGCTTGGCGCCCGCGATCAGCGCCAGGAACAGCGCCTCGTTCTCCCTAAGCTCGGGCGCGTCCTGGAACGCCGACTGGGTCCGCGAGAGCCCGGTCCGCACGCCCTGGAACTCGGCCTTGAGGCACGCCGGCCAGGGCGAGGCCTTGGGCGGCGATTCGACCGGCGCCAGCGCTTCGCCCGTGGCCCTGACCCAGCGATCGCGGAACAGCTCGCCCAGCGCGGCGGCCGGCGGCCCCTCGACCGCGCTCATCAGTTCGTGGCGCGACGGATAGCACTTGCCCTTCTTGCGGAAGCGCCGCGGGTCATGGTCCTCGTGGCAGGCGGTGTCCCACCGGTCCGGCGCGATGTCGCCGCCGCCGCAGAAGGCGACGCGGTCGTCGATCACGATCATCTTCTGGTGATGGCTCGCGCCGAACGGCAGGCGGCCGTCCAGCTTCATGTTCACGCTGCTCCCGGCGAAGCAGTGGCGATCCTTCAGGGTGAAGAAGTTCTGGGTCGCCGAGATCGGCAGCGACGCCTTCCAGCACAGGATGCGGATGTCGAGGTCCGGCTTCTCCTCCGAAAGCCGCTTCAGGAACGGTCCGATCCGGGTGTCGTCGTCGCGGCCCCCGCCCTTCGGCTCGGGATGGGGCTGGGGCTCGAACAGAGTGTCCGGATCGAAGGCCCAGTTCAGCAGGTGGATAGACCGGCGCGCCTTGAGCATCGCCGCCTTGGCGGCCGTGAAGTAGTCGGCCATGTCCAGGATCACCGCCGCGCGGTCAGCCGTCTCGATGCGCCAGCAGGTGGTTCCCGCGTCCAGATACATGCCAAGGCCCCATGAAAGCAGGGCTCGAATGCACGGCGCAGCCGCCGGTTCCGGCGCCTTCGGGAAGGGGGGCGGAGATCTGCGCGCCTCGCGCAGCTCACCCCTGACGTCCCTCTAACCCGCCTTCCTGGCCTCCAACGCCTCCTTCAGCCCCGCCCGCGCCAGCGCATCGGCCCGCTCATTCAGCTCGTGCCCGGCGTGGCCCTTCACCCAGTGCCACTTCACCTCGTGACGGGCCCGGGCGGCGTCGAGGCGCTTCCAGAGGTCGTCGTTCTTCACCGGCTTGCCGTCGGCGGTCTTCCAGCCGCGGCGCTTCCAGCCGTGGATCCACTCGTGGATGCCCTTCTGGACGTACTGGCTGTCGGTGTGCAGCTCCACGCGGCAGGGCTTGGTCAGCGCCTCCAGCGCCTGGATCGCCGCCATCAGCTCCATGCGGTTGTTGGTGGTTGCCGGCTCCCCGCCCTTCAGCTCCTTCTCCTTCCCGCTCCACTGCAGGATCGCGCCCCAGCCGCCCGGCCCCGGATTGCCCGAACAGGCGCCGTCGGTGTGGATCATCACATGCGGCGTCATCCTTCTACGCTCCTGACGGAGCTTCGCAGGACCGGTCCTGCGTAGCCTTGGCGAAGCAGGATCACGCGGCGGCTCCAAACAGCACGAGGTCCGGCGACGAGCGGTGGACGGCGAGCTTGCGCTCATACTCCAGCGGGTCCTTCGGCTTCACCAGCGCCCCGGCCGGCGTCGCGTACCAGTCGTGCAGCCGGGTCAGGAAGAAGCGCAGCGCCGCCCCGTGGGCCAGCACCGGCAGGGCGGCCCGCTCGGCGTCGCCCAGGGGCCGGACCGCCTCGTAGCCCGCCACCATGGCGCGGGCGGCGGTGATGTTGAACGAGCCGTCCGGCTCGAAGCACCAGGCGTTCAGGGCGACCGCGATGTCGTAGGCGAAGGCGTCGTTGCAGGCGAAGTAGAAGTCGATGGCGCCCGCGAACTGGCCGCCCTTGAAGAACACGTTATCCGGGAAGAAGTCGGCGTGGATCACGCCCTCCGGCAGGCCCTTGGGCCAGCGGGCGGCGAGGCTCGCGAGATCGGCCTCGATCACCTGGGCGAGGCCGGGCTTCAAGGCCTCGGCCTGGCCGTGCAGGTTCGCGAACATCGGCGCCCAGGCGGCCTGGCCGAGGTCGTTCGCCCGGCGCATCGGGAAGCCCTCGACCGCCCGGTGCAGCTCGGCCAGACCCCGGCCCGCCTCCCGGCAGTGGGCGACGCCCGGCCGGCGGACCGACATGCCCGACAGGAAGGAGACGATGGCGCAGGGCTTGCCGCGCACGGTCTTCAGGAGCTCGCCGTTGCGGTCGGCGATCGGAGTGGCGCTCGGGTAGCCGCGCCCGGCGATCCAGCGCAGCAGCTCCAGGAAGAACGGCAGCTCGTCCGCCTTCACCCGCTTCTCGTAGATGGTCAGGAAGAAGCGGCCCTGCTCGGTCTCCAGCAGGAAGTTGGAGTTCTCCACCCCCTCGGCCACGCCCTTCAGGCTGAGCGGCTCGCCGAGGTCGAAGTCGGCCAGGAGCCTCGCCAGCTCCTCGTCGGTGATGTCCGTATAGACCGCCATGATGCCCCCGTCCGTGCGGGACGGCGCGGAGTCGGTCAAGCGGGCTTATCGTGCTAGGTTGTGGGCCTCTCCACGGAGGAGCCCATGATCGCGCTGAAGGTCGAGAAGATCGGCGAGCAGGTCGCCATCGTGCTCACGGAGGAAGCCCTCCAGGTCCTCGGGACCGAGGTCGGCGGCACGCTTCGCCTGGAACCCTCCCGCGACGGGGTGATCCTCGCCACCACCCAGGAGACCTGGGTCGAGGACCACCACGCCCGCGGCCGGGCCTTCCTGAAGCGCTACACCCGAAGCCTCCAGCGGCTGGAGCCGCAGTAGCTGCGCTCATCCCGGCGCAGGACGGGCTAACGGGATCGAGGCGGACTTCGGACCACTTCGTGCTACGCTGTCGGCGGAGCCGAACATGATCATCCTGAAGATTACCCGCACCGAGGAAGGGCTGGCCATCCAACTGAGCCCGGAAGCCGAACAGGTTCTCGGCGTGGCGGACGGCCAGGAGATTGCGCTCGAGCTCTCGGACCGGGGCGAACTCGTCATGGCTCCGTTGGACATGTCGTTCGAAGCCCGGCGGGAACGCGGCCGCGCGTTCCTTCGACGCTACGACAAGACATTCCAGGCGCTCGCGAAATAGTCCGGCCATGGAGCCGGTCTGGCTGAGCACCTAACGCGCCGCCCCCTCGAACATCATCCTCAGCACGCGCTTGTTCGCGCTGGCCCCCCGTGTGGGCCTTCAGCGGATCGGCGAAGAGGCCCAGCCAGCTCGTGGCGTTGCGGGTGTGGACATTGACCACCACAGCCGCCTCGCTGCCGTCCGGCCGGATCAGCCTGGGCATGTCGAAGGTCAAGAGGTCGCTCGGGTCGCTGAAGGCGATCACCTGCCGGGTCGGCGGGACCGCCAGGCCGGCCTTGTCCGCCACCGGCGCCATCAGCACGCCCAGCGGCGAGGCGTCGGCGGCTTCCCCGGCCTTCAGCGACGACGGATCCTCCACCCGCGCCAGCTCCAGCAGGCGGAACTGGTTGGCGAAGAAGTAGTAGTTGGCCGTCTGGTCGATCACCGCCTTGGCGGCGCCGCCCCCGCGCGCCGCGTCCAGCACCATGAAGCTGCCGAGCGATTCCGAGATCACCACGAATTCCTGGCCCGTCGCCCCGCCGTCGAACCGGGCGGCGTAGCCGAAGGCCTGGTCCATGGCCTCGCGCAGGTAGTCGCGCAGGGGGCCCAGCGTGATCGTCGCGTCGGCGAGGCCGAAGTTCATGATCTCCCGCTTGCCCAGCCGGTTGAGATAGGCCCCGCCGCCGCGGAGCCGGGGCCCCTTCAGCGACTCCGCCATCTCGGCCGGGGTCAGCCAGGGATGCGCCGGGTCGCCGCGCTCGACGCAGAGCTCGAGCCGCCGCCTGTCCGGCCCCGAGAGCCGGCCCTCGGGCGCGACGATGAACCGGCATTTCAGCGGGAAGAGCAGCGGCCACCAGTTGACCTCGTCCACCACGATCGGCGGCCGGCCGGTACGCTCGAAGACGTAGCGGTCGACGAAGGGCGCGCTGGCCGTCCAGGCCGCGTCGGAGTCCCACACGGGCCGTCCGGCGACGCGCAGGTCCGGCCGCGGGCCGAGGTCCACGCGGAATGGCGGCGGCTCGCGGGGCGCGGTGATGCAGGCGCCGGCCACGTGCTCGCAGATCGCCTGGCGGAACGCCTTCGAGAAGTCCGGCCCCTCGGCCCGCATCCCGTGGACGTAGAGGATGTGCACCGGCCGGTCGGCGGCGTCGCTGGCGGCGATCACGTCACCCAGGCTGCGGGTCCGGCCGAACGCCGCCGGGTCGTCGGGGACCGCGCCCCCGGCCCAGGCCGTGGTGGCGGCCAGTCCGACCGCGACCCCGGCCACCACTGCGCCGGCGACACCCAGCATCCCCATCAGCAAGCCCCCGCCCGCGCCCGTGGAAGGGTCCACTCTAAGCTTTGAGTTGAGCCCTGCACAACCTTGGGCGGCGTCGGCCCGCCGGCGCCTAGGTGGCCAGCGCCCGGGGCAGCTTGAAGGTCACCGTCTCGCGGGCCGCCTCCACCTCCTGGACGGTGACGTCGAAGGCCTCCGCCAGCCGGTCGATCAGCCCCTGGACCAGCACCTCCGGCGCGCTCGCCCCCGCCGTCACCCCCCACCGTCCGCGCCCCGGCCAGCCAGCCGAGGTCGAGGCCCGAGGCGTCGTCGATCAGGTGCGCCTCGATCCCCGCCCGGCGGCCGACCTCCGCCAGCCTGACCGAATTCGAGGAATTGCGGCTGCCCAGCACCAGCAGCACGTCGGACTTGTCGGCGATCGCCTTCACCGCCTCCTGGCGGTTCGTCGTCGCGTAGCAGATATCTTCCTTGTGCGGCGCGGCGATCTCCGGGAACCGCTGGCGCAGCGCCGCCACGATCTCGGCGGTGTCGTCCACCGACAGCGTCGTCTGGGTGACGAAGGCGACGTTGGCCGGGTCGGCCGGCGTGAACGCCCTGGCGTCCTCGACCGTCTCGATCAGCCGCACCGCGCCCGCGGGGAGCTGGCCCATGGTGCCCACCACCTCCGGGTGGCCGGCGTGGCCGATCAGCACGATCTCGCGCCCCGCGTCATGGTGCCGCTGGGCTTCCACATGCACCTTCGAGACCAGCGGGCAGGTGGCGTCGAGGTAGAGCATCTTCCGGCTCCTGGCCTCCGCCGGCACCGCCTTCGGCACCCCGTGGGCCGAGAACACCACCGGCCGGTCCACCGGGCACTCCTCCAGCTCCTCCACGAAAACCGCGCCCAGGTCGCGCAGGCGGTCCACCACATGGCGGTTGTGGACGATCTCGTGGCGCACATAGACGGGCGCGCCGTACTTCTCGATCGCCCGCTCGACGATCTGGATCGCCCGGTCGACGCCGGCGCAGAAGCCCCGCGGCGCGGCGAGCAGCACGGTCAGGGTGGGCTTGGTGGGGACGGCGTTCATCTCGCGCCGGAACCTAGTGGCTTAGGGCCCGTCCCGCCAGCCGCGTTGCCGCCGCAATCTCAAGGCTGTACTTAGGCCCCGCGCGGCCCGTCGCGCCTGCCTCTCTGACTCTGGACGCCAGACCTCCCATGCGCCGCCTGTTCCTCGTCGCCGCCGCCCTCGCCGCGGCCGTCACCGCCGTCCCGCCCGCCGCCGAGGCGCAGGCCGCCAGCGCGGCGACCCCGAGCAGCAGCAGCGCGACGACGCGGCCAAGAAGCGCAAGCGCGACGAGGAGTGGGGCAACAACCAGGCCGCGCTTCCCGCTCTGCGCAACGCCGGCCCCTGCCCGTTCGTGAAGACCCTCTACGACGCCGCCCGCTACGTGGAGTTCAAGGACGGCCGCGAGGCCAGCGCGAACGTCGGCTTCTCGGGCGAGATCCAGTCGATCTCCGCCGGCTGCCAGTACAAGGACGAGCAGCCGATCCAGGTGGCCATGGACGTGCTCTTCGAGCTCGGCCGCGGCCCGCAGGCCCAGGGCGACAAGAAGACCTACCGCTACTGGGTCGCCGTCACCGACCGCAACCGCTCGGTGATCGCCAAGCAGACCTTCGACCTGCCCGTCACCTTCCCGTCCGGCAAGGACCGGGTGTTCGTCACCGAGAAGCTGCACGACATCGTCATCCCGCGCGCCGCGCTCACCACCTCGGGCTCGAACTTCGAGATCCTGATCGGCTTCGAGGTGACGCCGGAGATGGCCGCCTTCAACCGTGACGGCAAGCGCTTCCGCCTGAACGCCGGCGCCCAGCAGGCCCAGGCCGGGACCCAGACGACCCCGCAATGAGCGACCTCAAGACGGCGTTCAGCGAAGCGGTCGGCGCCGCCTTCGCGAGCCTTGACCTGCCCGCGGAGCTGGGCCGGGTGACCCCTCCGACCGCCCCGACCTCGCCGACTTCCAGTCGAACGGCGCGCTCGCCGCCGCCAAGCGCGCGGGGAAGAACCCCCGCGAGATCGCGACCGCCGTCGCCGAGGTGCTGAAGGCCGACCCGCGGCTGGCCGCCGTGGAGATCGCCGGCCCGGGCTTCATCAACCTGAAGGTCGCCGACGCCGCCCTCTCCGAGCGCGCCAACGCCGTCGCCGCCGATCCGCGGGCCGGCGCCGACCTGGTCCCCGAGCCCCGGCGCGTGCTCGTCGACTACGGCGGCCCCAACGTCGCCAAGCCGATGCACGTGGGCCACCTGCGCTCCTCGATCATCGGCGAGAGCCTCAAGCGCCTCTACCGCTTCCGCGGCGACATCGTGGTCGGCGACGCCCACTTCGGCGACTGGGGCTACCAGATGGGGCTGCTGATCGGCGCGGTCTGCGACGAGCATCCGGCCATCGCCGCCGAGGTCGCGCGCCTCAACGCGGCGACGGATCTCCCGTCCGACTGGCAGGCGCTGGAGCCCAGGCCCTTCGAGATCATCGAGCTTTCCGACCTCGACCGGCTCTATCCGCTGGCCGCCGCCCGCGGCAAGGCCGAGCCCGAGTACCGCGACCGCGCCCGCAAGCTCACCGCCGAGCTGCAGGCCAAGGCGCCGGGGCCTATCTGCTCTGGAAGCGCTTCGCCCGCGTCACCCAGGTGGCGCTCGAGCGAGACTTCCATGCGCTGGGCGTCGACTTCGACCTCTGGAAGGGCGAGAGCGACGTCGATCCCCTGATCCCGGCCATGGTCGAGGACCTCGCCGCCAAGGGCCTACTGGAGGACGACCAGGGGCGCCCGCATCGTCCGCGTGGCCAGGGACGGCGACAAGCGCGAGCTTCCCCGCTCCTCGTGGTCTCCTCCGAGGGCTCGGCGATGTACGGCACGACCGACCTCGCCACCATCCTCGACCGGCGCGACAGCTTCGGCCCCGACCTCGTCATCTACTGCGTGGACCAGCGTCAGGCCGACCACTTCGAGATCGTCTTCCGCGCCGCCTACAAGGCCGGCTACGCCCAGGAAGGCCAGCTGGTCCACATCGGCTTCGGCACCATGAACGGCGCCGACGGCAAGCCCTTCAAGACCCGCGAGGGCGGCGTCCTGAAGCTCAACGACCTCATCGAGATGGCCCGCGAGAAGGCCCGCGAGCGCCTCCACGAGGCCGGCCTCGGCGAGGACCTGCCGGCCGACGAGTTCGAGGAGATCGCCGCCCGCGTGGCCGTGGCCGCGCTCAAGTTCGCCGACCTGCAGAACTTCCGCGGCACCTCCTACGTCTTCGACCTCGACCGCTTCACCAGCTTCGAGGGCAAGACAGGCCCCTACCTCCTCTACCAGGCGGTCCGGGTGAAGAGCCTGCTCAGGAAGGCCGAGGCCGAGGGCCACGCCCCCGGGCCCGTCACCGTCGCCGAGCCCGCCGAGCGCGACCTCGTGCTCACCCTCGACGCCTTCGACACCGCGCTCGCCGAGGCCTACGACCGCTACGCGCCCAACGCGGTGGCCGAGCACGCCTACCGCCTGGCCCAGAGCTTCTCGAAGTTCTACGCCGCCTGCCCGATCCTGATCGCCGAGCCCCCGGTCCGCGCCAGCCGCCTCACCCTCGCCCAGGCCACGCTCCGCCAGCTCGACCAGGCCCTCGACCTCCTCGGCATCGAAGTCCCGGAAAGAATGTAAGCGCGGGCGCGAGCCCGCCCTTCGCCTCCTCTCCCCCGCGAAGCGGAGAGGGAGAGGATTGAGGAGAGGGCCAGGCGCCGCACGCCCTCATCCCTCCCCTTCAGGGGAGGGATCGTCGGCTTTCCGACACATCGTCCGCTTACGGACGTGTAACTTGACTGTACCGCCCCGCCTGTCTTGGATGGCCGCAACCCGCGCTTGCCCGCGGGACGTCAACAGTGCGGCGGCGTCGCCGTGTGCGGAGGAAAATCCCCATGGCGACCCTAAATGCCGGCATCTACGGCGTGGATTCCAACGCCCCCGAGATCGGCGCCCTCGTGGACGGCGTCGTGACCGTGGCCACCTCCACCCAGCTCGTGCTGCAGACCGGCGCCTGGCTAGACAGCTTCACGGGATCGTTCTTCTACACCAACAACCAGCTCAGCAGCGGCACGATCACCGGCTGGAAGCAGACTTACAACGGCGTGACGACCTTCGAGGTCACTGGATCCTCCGTCTCCGTCAGCCAGTTCCTGACCTGGATCGCCAACGACGATGACGCGACCGCGGTCCAGACGATCTTCAGCGGGGCCGACACCATGAACGGCTCCTTCTCGGACGACATCTTCTGGGGCTGGAACGGCAATGACCGCATCCGCGGGTCGGGGGCAATGACTCCATCGACGGCGGCTCGGGCGCCGACACACTGGAAGGCGGCGACGGTCAGGACAGCGTATTCGGCGGCGCCGGCGACGACGTGATCTCCGACGCCGACGGCTCGAACTATCTGCGCGGCGGCGAAGGCGACGACAGCCTCTCGGGCGGACTCGGGTTTGACGACGTGCACGGCAACCAGGGCAACGACACCGTCGCCGGCGGATTTGGCGACGACTGGGTGGTCGGCGGCCAGGGCGACGATCTGCAACAAGGTGGCGACGGCTGGGACATCGTCTACGGCAACCTCGGCCGCGACACCCTCAACGGCGATTCAGGCTCCGACTGGGTCCGCGGCGGCCAGCAGTCGGACAAGCTGAACGGCGGCTTTGGCGACGACTGGCTCTCCGGCGATCGCGACAACGACACCATGACGGGCGGCTTCGGCGCGGACACCTTCAACCTGTTCAACGGCTCCGGCGACGACCGCATCACTGACTTCAGCCTGATGGAGGGCGACCTCATCCGCTGGGAAGGCGGTTCGCCGTCCAACCTGACCATGAGCCAGGTCGGCGCGAACACCGTCATCACCTACGACTTCTCCAACTCCGTCACGCTGGAGGGCGTCCAGATGTCGAGCCTCGCCGGCAAGACCTGGTGGATCGTGGGCTGAACGGAGAAGCGCGGGCGAAAGCCCGCCCCTTCGCCTCCTCTCCCCCGGCGCAGCCGAGAGGGAGAGGATTGAGGAGAGGGCTCGGGCCCTCACTCCGCCTCCCCCGGCCCCAGCACCCGCACGCCCCGCGCCTTTAGCTGCGCCGCCACGCCGCCTTCCGCCAGCCAGGGCCTGAGGCTCACCACCGCCACGGCATGGCCCGGCGCGCCCAGCGCCGCCTCGATCGCCTTCGCCTGGTCGCCCACCGCCCGGGTCCAGAGCGCCGGCCCGCCGCCCAGCAGCAGCACGCACTTGTCGAAGCTCCGGGGCTCGCTGACCGCGGCCGCCGTGTCCCCGCGCGCCCAGCCCTGCAGCGCGCCACGCCGGCGGGCGGGCGGCGCCTCGGCGTCAGCGAGCGCGCCCTCCAGGCACTGGCGATGCACCGCCGGCGTCAGCCCGCCCAGCGCCTCGCGGACGAACGGCAGGGCCTGGTAGGTGGCGGGCGTCACCACCTTCACCTTCCCCGCCTTGGCGAGCTTCTCCGCCGTACCGGTCACCGAGACCGCCTGTTTCGCGCCGCGCACGTCGGCCACCAGCATCTCGCCGGCGATCAGCGGCTGCCACCCGGCATAGCGGCTGGCCGGCTTGCCGGCCTTCTCGCGGGCCGCCACGAAGCGCACGCGCAGCGGCTCGGGCAGGGTCGCTTCCAGCGGCGTCTTCGACTTCAGCGAATTGCGGGCCCGAAGCAGCGCCGGGATGTCCCGCAAGCCCCCCTGCAGCGCCACCCGGTTGCCGGCGATCAGGACGTTGGCGCCCTTCATCCGCCGCTCGAGCGCGCGCCGGTCCCAGGCGATGTCCTTCGGCACGTCGTCCTCGGCGACGCCCAGGACGTAGACGGTCGTGTCCCCGTCCACGACCCGCCACCAGGCCGGCCCGGGCTCGATCGCCTGGACCACGAGCTCCTCGACGAGGTTCGCCTCCGGGTCGGCCAGCGGCTGCGCGCCAGCCGCCCCCGCCACGGCCCACGCCGCCGCCAGCCCGATCAACCATTTCATCCGCCGATCTCCTCCGCCCACGCCGCATTCACCCGCCGCATCACGGCGAAAGCTTGACCGCAGGCTCCCTACCAACTCACCCCGCCCGGCATGTGCAGCCCGCGCGGCGGCCGATAGTCCGGATCGTCCTCGCGCATGATCCCTCCGGTCTCCGGGTCGGGCACATAGACCGCCAGCCGCCGCTCGCCGGTCTCCGGGTCCTCCTCGACCATGAAGTGGCGCCAGATGATCCGCATCGGCTCGTCCGTCTCGGCCGGCTCGACCAGCTTCGTGCGGTAGGTCTTGGGCGCCATGGTCCCGGCCATCCAGCGGAGCTGCTTCAGCTTCACGTCGGTCAGGTAGGCGGTCTCCGGCGTCGCCCCCTCGCACAGCGCCCAGCCCAGGTCGCAGAACCGGTCGGCCTGGATGCGCCGGGCGGCGTTCACCGCCGCCTCGAATTCCGGGATCTTCCGGCGCCAGTAGTAGAAGGTCGACAGCGACGGCAGGGTCGGGTCGGCGGCGATCCGGGTCAGGCTCTCCCCCTCGCACAGCCGCTCGAACACCTCGTCGGCGATCTCCGGGCAGAAGCTGAACGCCGGCCCGCGATGCGCCCCATCCGGCCGCCACCCCATCCGCCTGGCCGCCGCCAGCGCGCGGGCGAAGTCCGGCCGCTCGCGCGCCCAGTTCGCCACTGTCACGTCCGACGGCATGTCCCGCTCCTGGCAGATGTGCCGCAGCAGCTCGCCGTCCCTCAGCCGCCGGCAGATCGCCTCCCCCAGCCCCTCCGACCACCGGACATGCTTCTGCTTGCCGGCCGGGAGCCCCGGCGCGTTGTCGTCGTCCATCGGAAAACTCCGGAAATGAAAGGATCGCAGGCGAAGCCCGCTCCGGCGCCGCCTCTCCCCCGCGCAGCGGAGAGGGAGAGGCTTGAGGTGAGGGAAAGGGGCCGAGCTCCGCGCCCCTCCCTCCCCTTAATGGGGAGGGACAGGCCGCGAAGCGGCCAGGGTGGGGGAAGTCACGCCCAGGCTCAGAGCCCGTCGGAAGGATCACCCTTCCCCGTCACTCCGAGCCCCAGCCTACACTTCCCACCCGGCGGCGCTGACGCGCCGTCCACCCGCCCCATGAAGGGGAGGGAAAACAAAAGCGGCGGGCCAAAGCCCGCCGGACACACCACTCAACGCTGCCCGAACTCTCCCGGAAACGCGCGCAAATGTCAAGAACAAAACAGGAACGCTACGACACCCAAATTGTGAGAGGTGCCTGGAAGGTCGGCCAGCCGTCTGACGCTGGCGCCTATCAATGACCTTTTTAGCGAATAGCCCCAAGATCACCGATACGATGATGCCCAAGAGGGCAAGTGCGATCTCTAAGCCCAACGTAGCCTCCCGGTTCTTCTAGCTTCAGCGTGCGCGAGGTTCCCGATCTTGCGCAAGTCGAACTCGCTCGTCGGGCATGGGCGCCTCCCTTCTGTGTCCTTCTGTGTATTTCTGTGGTTCCAAACCCGGACCGCACCCACGCCCGCCGATCCGCGCCCTCCGCGAAATCCGTGGTTGCAGCCCGACCTCCGCCTGGGTCCCGGCCTTCGCCGGGAGGAGCGGCGGTGAAGGCGCCCGTTCGTGGGGTTCGTGTGGTTCGTGGACCAAATCCAACCTCCCCCAACCTCCACCACACTCCCGCGTTGACTCCCCCCGCTCCTCGGCTACACGGTCGGCCAACTCTCGCGGGAGAGACCGGGGATTCTCCCGGAGCCGAAGGCGCAACCGCCCCGGAAACGCTCAGGCAAAAGGACCGCGACGGGCCAAGGCACGCTGGAAAGATCCGCCTTCGCTCCTGACGGAGCTTCGGAGGACGCCGAAGGAGCAAGGGACGCCCCGGACCATCGGGGACCGGTCTCGAAATCTCTCAGGCCGCAAGGACAGCGGGGGCGCGTGGAATGCCAGGCTTGCGCCCGGCGGCCCGCAAGCGCGTCAGCCGGAGTCCGCAAGTGTCCACCGAAGACCAGACCGACCTGAAGACCACCCCGCTCACCGAGACGCACATCGCGCTGGGCGCCCGCATGGTCCCCTTCGCCGGCTATTCCATGCCCGTGCAGTACGCCGAGGGCGTGCTCAAGGAGCATCTCTGGACCCGCGAGCACGCCGGCCTGTTCGACGTCTCCCACATGGGCCAGGCCCGGCTGCGCGGCGTCGCCCCGCTCGCCGCCTTCGAGGAGGTGGTGCCCGGCGACTACATCGGGCTGAAGCCCGGCAAGCAGAAGTACTCCGTCCTGCTGAACCGCCAGGGCGGCATCGTCGACGACCTGATGGCCGGCCGTCCCGACGCCGACAGCCTGTTCGTGGTGGTCAACGGCGCCTGCAAGGAGAACGACTTCAAGGTCATCGACGAGGAGCTGGCCGGCCAGGTGCGCATCGAGCGCCTGGAGGACCGCGCGCTCATCGCCATCCAGGGCCCGGAGGCCGCCGCGGTCGTGCAGCAGCACGTCCCCGCCGCCGCCGACATGGTGTTCATGGACATCCGGTCCATGCGCGGCTTCGACACCGACCTGATCATCTCCCGCTCGGGCTACACCGGCGAGGACGGCTACGAGATCTCCGTGCCGGCCGCCGACGCCGTCCGCGTCTGGAACCTGCTGCTCTCGGACGACCGGGTGAAGCCGATCGGCCTGGGCGCCCGCGACAGCCTCCGCCTCGAGGCCGGCCTACCGCTCTACGGCCACGACCTCGACGAGACCGTCTCGCCGGTCGAGGCGGGCCTGACCTTCGCCATCAACAAGAACCGCCGCGAGCAGCGCGACTTCCCGGGCGCCGCCCGCATCGTGCGCGAGCTGGCCGAGGGGCCGGCCCGGACGAAGGTCTGCCTGCGGGTGCTGGAAGGCGCGCCGGCCCGCGAGGGCGCCGAGGTCGCCGACGAGGCCGGGACCGTCATCGGCGTCGTCACCTCCGGCGGCTTCTCCCCGGTCCTCAAGGCCGGCATCGCGCTGGCCTTCGTGCCCCCCGCCTTCAAGGCCCCGGGCACGAAGCTGAAGGTCATCGTCCGCGGCAAGCCCCAGGCCGCCGAGGTCGTGACGAGCCCCTTCGTCCCCCACCGCTACGTCCGGAAGTCCTGATGCCCGCGCGCAGCGCAATCAGATCGACCACGAAAGGCACGAAAAACACGAAAGCCCTTTTCGTGCCTGTTCGTGTTTTTCGTGGTTCCCAAAACAGCGGCGCTGACGCGCCCTCGGCTTAGGAGAGAAAGCCCATGAAGTTCACCAAGGACCACGAGTGGGTCGAGCTCGACGGCGACGTCGCCACCGTGGGCATCACCGCCTATGCCGCCGAACAGCTTGGCGACGTGGTGTTCGTCGAGACGCCCGACGTGGGCAGGACCGTGAAGGCCGGCGACGGCTTCGCGGTGGTCGAGAGCGTCAAGGCCGCTTCGGATGTCTACGCCCCGGTGTCCGGCGAGGTCGTGGAAGCCAACGGCGAGCTCTCCGGCGCGCCCGAGACCGTCAACGCCACGCCGGAAGCCGGCGGCTGGTTCGCCAAGGTGAGGATCTCCAACCCCGCCGAGCTCGACGCCCTCATGGACCGCGCCGCCTACGAAGCCTACCTGGCGACGCTCTAGACCAACCCAAACTCCGCTCACCCCGGCGAAAGCCGGGGCCCAAGCCGACTCGCCCGCATGGATCCCGGCTTTCGCCGGGACGAGCGGAGAGAGGGAGCAAGGGGCCAAGGAACAGTTCCCATGCGCTACCTCCCCCTGACCCCGTCCGACCGCGCCGAGATGCTCGGCGTCATCGGCGCGCCCGACATCGACGCCCTCTTCGCCGACGTGCCGGAGGCGGCCCGGAAGAAGGACCTGTTCGACCTGGCCCTGCACGCCGGCGAGCTGGAGGTGGAGCGCGAGCTCTCCGCCCTTTCGGCGATGAACCGTCCGGCCGGCGCCGGCCCGTTCTTCTGCGGCGCGGGCGCCTACCGGCACCACGTCCCGGCGACCGTGGACCACATCATCCAGCGCTCGGAGTTCCTGACCAGCTACACGCCCTACCAGCCCGAGATCGCCCAGGGCACGCTGCAGGTGCTCTTCGAGTTCCAGACCCAGGTCGCCGCGCTCACCGGCCTCGATGTGGCCAACGCCTCCATGTACGACGGCTCCACGGCCACCGCCGAGGCCGTGATGATGGCCAAGCGCGTCACCCGCCGGGAGAAGGCCATCCTCTCCGGCGGCCTCCACCCGCACTACGCCGCCACCACCCAGACCATCGCCCACGCCGAGGGCATGCAGATCGATCGCCTCGCCGCGGCCGTCGACGCGGAAGCCGCGGTCATCGACGCCATCGACGGGGACACCGCCTGTGTGGTCGTCCAGACGCCGAACGTCTTCGGCGTGGTCACCGACGTCTCCAGGATCGCCGAGGCCGCCCACGCCAAGGGCGCCCTGCTCATCGTCGTGACCACCGAGGCGGTCTCCTACGGCCTCCTGAAGTCGCCGGGCGCCATGGGCGCGGACATCGCCGTCGCCGAGGGCCAGTCGATCGGCAACGGCCTGAACTTCGGCGGCCCCTACGTCGGCCTCTTCGCCGCCCGCGAGAAGCTGGTCCGCCAGATGCCGGGCCGGCTCTGCGGCGAGACCGTCGATGCCGAGGGCCGCCGCGGCTACGTGCTGACGCTCTCGACCCGCGAGCAGCACATCCGCCGTGAGAAGGCGACGTCGAACATCTGCACCAACTCCGGCCTCTGCGCGCTCGCCTTCACCATCCACCTCTCCCTGCTGGGCGAGGTGGGCCTGAAGCAGCTCGCGGCCCTGAACCACAGCCGGGCCCGGGAGCTGAAGCAGGCGCTCTCCGGCGTGAAGGGCGTCGAGATTCTGACGCCGCGGTTCTTCAACGAGATCGCCGTGCGCGTCCCCGGCGACGCCGCCGCCCTGGTCGAGGCCTGCCTGGCCGAGGGCGTGGTCGCCGGCGTCCCGTTCTCGCGGATCGACCCGCACGCCGGCCTGGACGACGTCCTGCTGCTGGCCGCCACCGAGACCACCACCTCCGACGACATTTCCGCCCTCGTGGGCGCCCTGAACGCGAAGATCGCCCGATGAGCATGTCCAGCGTGGGTCGCCCGACCCGTCCCGGAAGGCGCCGCCGCCTCCGCCTCGCACCAATCGCTCTCCGGCGGCCGCGGCCTGCTGCAGGACGAGCCCCTGCTGTTCGAGCTGGGCGGCTGGGAGAAGACCGGCGTCGACCTGCCTCTTCCCGACCACGATGCGTCGGACCTCGGCGACCTGGTCCGCGATCGTATCGGCCTCGCCGGCCTCTCCGAGCCCGAGGCCGTCCGCCATTACGTGCGCCTCAGCCAGAAGAACCACGCCATCGACCTGGCGCTCTATCCGCTGGGCTCGTGCACCATGAAGCACAACCCCAGGCTCAACGAGCGCATGGCCCGCCTGGCCGGCTTCGCCGACCTGCACCCGCTCCAGCCGCAGTCGACGACCCAGGGCGCGCTCGCCCTCATGGACCGCCTGGCCCACTGGCTGAAGACGCTCACCGGCATGCCCGCCGTCGCGCTCTCGCCCAAGGCCGGCGCGCATGGCGAGCTCTGCGGCCTGCTCTGCATCAAGGCCGCCCACGAGGCCGCCGGCCAGGGCCACCGCCGCCGCGTCCTGGTGCCCACCTCGGCCCACGGCACCAACCCGGCCACCGCCGCCTTCGTCGGCTACAGCGTCACCGAAATCGCCCAGACCCCCGACGGTCGCGTCGACCTGGCGGACCTCGAGGCCAAGCTCGGCCCCGACGTCGCGGCCATCATGGTGACCAACCCCAATACCTGCGGCCTCTTCGAACGCGACGTCATCGAGATCGCGCGGCTCACCCATGCCGCCGGCGCCTACTTCTATTGTGACGGCGCGAACTTCAACGCCATCGTCGGCCGCGTCCGCCCCGGCGACCTCGGCGTCGACGCCATGCACATCAACCTGCACAAGACCTTCTCCACGCCCCACGGCGGCGGGGGGTCCGGGCGCCGGCCCCGTGGTGCTCTCCGAAGCCCTCGCCCCCTTCGCCCCGGCCCCCTGGGTCGTCTCCGGCCCCTCCGGCCTGGAGCTCGTCGAGGAGGCCAAGGACCAGGCCGCCCAGGCCTTCGGCCGCATGTCCGCCTTCCACGGCCAGATGGGCATGTTCGTCCGCGCCTACGCCTACATGCGCAGCCACGGCGCCGACGGCCTGCGCCAGGTCGCCGAGGACGCGGTGCTGAACGCCAACTACATCAAGGCCCGCCTCAGCCAGGAGATGACCCCGGCCTTCCCGGACGGTCCGTGCATGCACGAGGCCCTGTTCGACGACGCCTGGTTGGAGGGGACCGGCGTCACCACCCTCGACTTCGCCAAGGCGATGATCGACGAGGGGTTCCACCCGATGACCATGTACTTCCCGCTGGTCGTCCACGGGGCGATGCTCATCGAGCCGACCGAGACGGAATCCAAGGCCGAGCTCGACCGGTTCTGCGAAGCCCTGCTGCTGCTGGCCCAGGCGGCGAAGGCCGGCGACGCCGAGCGGTTCAAGGGCGCCCCCCTACCTCGCCCCGCTGCGCCGGCTGGACGAAACCCAGGCGGCCCGGAAACCCAAGCTGACCTGGCGGCCCGAGTCGGAGACCGCCCAGGCGGCCGAGTAGGGTTGGGGAGTGACACGCGTCACGGTCGCGCGCCGCAACCTGCGCGATGCTGCGTGTGTCAGTCGCATAACGCATTCTGTGGCTTTTCCGCCATGCCGCGGCGAAAGGGTCCACGTTAGTAAAATTTAACGCGCCCGCGCCTTTACGATCGGGCCGGGCGTTCGCATATCGGCAGAGCGATGCGGGTGGAACCTCCCCCAGCCCCCGCGCGCTCTCGGGTACCAACATGTCTCTGGCCATGCCCTCTCCGCGCGCGAGTCGCGCCACGGCCGATCTCGCGCCCGAGATCGTCAGCCGCCTCGTCCGGGGCGGCCTGGTCGTGCTGGGCGGCGTGATCGTGGTTGCGGGCGTGATCATCGCGCCCCTGCCGGGCCCGGGGGCATCCCGGTGATCGCCCTGGGTCTCGTGGTGGTGCTCCGGAATTCCTATGCCGCCAAGAAGGCCTTTGTTCGCGCCCACCGGCGTTGGCCGACGGTCGTGCACCCGCTTCGGCGGCTGATGCGCAAGGAGCCGGAGATCGCCCCGGTCTTCTGGCAGGCCTATCTGCGGGTCGAGCGGTTCGCGCTGCCGAAGCGCTATCGCCTCGGCGTCCGCGGCCGCCACTTCGTGAAGCGCAAGTTCGGCGGCAACGAAGCCTAGCCCCAAAGAAAAAGCCCCGGAGCGATCCGGGGCTTCGTCTTTTTCAGGTCGCCCGTCGAAGCTACTGGAGCTTCGTCGCCAGTTGGCCGATCGCGCGGTCGATGAGCGGGTCGGTCTTGGGCGCCGGCGACGCGGCTGGCCAGGACCTGCTCGGCCATCTGCGCCGCCAGGTCGGTGGCGGCGGCGCGGACGTCGTCCATGGCCCGGCGCTCCGCCTCGGCGATCTTGCGCTCGGTCATCGCCTGACGGCGCTGGAGGCTTTCCTCCAGCTTGGCCTTGGCGTCGGCCTCGAAGGCCTTGGCCTGGACCTGGGCCTGCTCGAGCATCGCCTTGGCGTCGGCCTCGGCCTTCGCCCGCTCGGCGCGCAGTTCCGCCAGCAGGCGCTCGGCCTCCTCGCGGATCCGCGCGGCCTCGTCGAGGTCCGTCTGGATCGTCTGGGCCTTCGCATCGAGCATGCCGGCGACGGCCTTGGGGCCTTGGCCCAGAAGATGACGATCGCCAGGAAGATCAGCAGGCCGGCGAAAACCCAGAACTCGGCCTGGCCGTAGTCGAGGAAGGCGGGCATCACACAGCTCCTTGGCGGACGGCCATGGCCTTGATCTCCGCCGCCGACGGGGCGGCGCCCGTCAGCTTCTGGATGATCGCCTGGGCCGTGTCGGTGGCGATGCCGTCGACATTGCCCATT
Organism: Phenylobacterium sp. J367; assembly: GCF_024699985.1. GTDB lineage: Bacteria > Pseudomonadota > Alphaproteobacteria > Caulobacterales > Caulobacteraceae > Phenylobacterium. The sequence continues at coordinate 490,735 of NZ_JAJONA010000001.1, forward strand.
GCCTGGTCGCGCATGGCGCGGATCCGGGCCTCGGCCTCATCCATCTGGACGGCGAGGCGCTGGTCCTCGGCCGCTTGGCGGGCGGCGAACTCCGCCGCCGCCTTGGCCTGAGCCTCGGACGCCACGCGTCGCGCCTCGGCGCGGCCCTGAGCGATCTCGGCCTGGGCGGCCGCGGCCTGGGCGTCGGCCTCCGCCTGCACGCGGCGGGCTTCCGCCAGCGCCCCGGCGATGGTCTCCGCCCGCGTGTCCACGACCTTGCGCAGGCGTGGCACGAAGACCTTCGCCAGCAGGACGTAGAGGATCGCGAACAGGATGAGCAGCCAGATGATCTGGCCGCCCCAGTACTCGAACCGGAATTGCGGCAGGCCGCCGCCTTCGCCGCCGTGCTGGGCGACTTCGGTCGTTCCGGCCGGCGCCGCGTGATCACCCGGGTGGGTGGGGGGTCGTAGCCATCGGAGGCAAGTAATCCTAGGCCGCGGGCGGGCGGCTCCGGAGGGAGCCGCCGTTCTGCGGGTCTGTCTTAGGCGGCGAACAGGATGAGCAGGCCGAGCACGAAGGCCAGGATGCCCAGGGCTTCGGTCAGAGCCGCGCCCAGGATCAGGTTCGTGAACTGGCCGCCGGCCGCCGACGGGTTACGGGTCGCGCCTTGCAGGAACCCGCCGAAGATGGTGCCCACGCCGATGCCCGCGCCGATCATGCCGAGGGTCGCGAGGCCAGCGCCGATGAACTTAGCCGCTTCCGCTTCCATGGTGTCCTAGTCCTAGATCAAAGTTGAAAGTTGAGGGTTGGGATCGGCCGTCAGTGATGATGGCCGAGGTTGACCACGTCGTTGAGATAGACGCACGTCAGAACCGCGAAGACGAAGGCCTGCAGGAAGGCCACGAGGAACTCCAGCGCCGTCAGGGCGACCACGCCGGCCAGCGACAGGCCCGCCGCCGGGATCGCCAGGAGGCCCAGGCCGCCGCCGGCCGCCAGGGGCCCAGCGAGACGACGAAGCCGGCGAACACCTTCAGCGCCACGTGGCCGCCCAGCATGTTGCCGAAGAGACGAAGCGCCAGGGTCACCGGGCGCAGCGCGAAGGAGATGAACTCGATCGGCGTGACCAGGATCAGCATGTACCAGGGCACGCCCGAGGGGACGAACAGCTTGTACATGCCGGCCCCATTGCGGAGGAAACCGACGATCAGCACCAGCAGGATGGTCATGATGCCGAGCGTGGCGGTGACCGCGAGCTGGGACGTGGCGGTGAACACCAGGAACATGCCCAGCAGGTTCATCACCAGCACGAACAGGAAGATCGTGAAGACATAGGGGAAGAACTTCCGCCCCTCATGCCCGATGATGCTTTCGGTCAGATTGTCGATGTAGCCGAAGACGCCTTCGCCGATCAGCTGCAGGCGGCCGGGCACGACCGCCGGCTTGGCGGTGACCAGGGCGAAGAACGCCACGATGAGCCCCGCCGCCAGCGTCATCGCCAGCGTCGAGTTCGTGAACGCCATGTCGATCGTCCCGAGGCCGGGGATCGTGAAATCCGGGAGGTCAACGATCTTCGTGACCTCGAACTGGTGCATCGGGTCGGCCATGCCGCCTCGAACTCCTCAATCTTCGTCTTCGTCGTCGAAGGGCAGGTCCTTGGGAGGACCGTATTCCTTCGCGACCTCGGCCGTCATCTGCTGCGCAGAGCGGACCGCCATCCAGATCGACACGCCGAAGCCCAGAAGGACTCCGACGATCATTCCCCAGGGGCGGATGTTCAGCAGCGCGTCGGCGATCGCACCGAACGCCAGCCCCACGAACACCCCGCCGATCAGCACGCCGATCAGGCGATACCCATAGCCCGACACCTTGGCGGCCGCCGCCTCATGGCTGACGGCCTGCGCCTGCCGCGCCTTCAGCGCATCGGCCCGGGCGCTCAGGCGCTTGATCGCCTCTTCGCGCGATTCGTCCGGGTGCGACATGAGCGAAAGGCCAACGGACCGCCGTGTCTCCACGGCGGAGGGGGCTTGAAAGTCGCGCGGAACCTATAGACCGCGCTGCGGTGCGTCAAGGCTGGCGGACGGCTTCGTATCTCACTGATTTTGCTTCTATTTTAGTCCCGTCGCGACATTGCCGCAGGGACAGGCCGGCTACTGGGCCGCCATGGCTTCGGCCTGCAGCAGGTCGACGCTCACCAGTTGCGACACGCCGCGCTCGGCCATGGTGACGCCGAACAGCCGATCCATGCGCGACATGGTCACCGGATTGTGGGTGATGGCGATGAACCGCGTCTGGGTGCGGCGGCGCATCTCGTCGATCATGTTGCAGTAGCGGTCGACGTTGGCGTCGTCGAGCGGGGCGTCGACCTCGTCCAGCACGCAGATCGGCGCCGGCTGGGCCAGGAACACCGCGAAGATCAGGGCGGACGCGGTCAGCGCCTGCTCGCCGCCGCTCATCAGGCTCATGGTGGCCATCCGCTTGCCCGGCGGGCAGGCATAGATCTCCAGTCCGGCTTCCAGCGGATCTTCCGATTCGACCAGCCGCAGCTCGGCCTGACCGCCCTGGAACAGCGCCTCGAACAGCGTCTTGAAGTGGGCGTTGATCACCTCGAAGGCCGCCACCAGCCGCTCCCGGCCCTCGTGGTTCAGCTCGTCGATCCCCTGCCGGAGCCGCGCGATGGCGCCGGTGAGGTCGGCCTTCTCCGTCAGCATGACCTGCAGGCGGGCGGACAGCTCCGCGGCCTCCTCCTCGGCGCGCAGGTTCACCGGGCCGATCTGCTCGCGCTGACGCTCCAGGTTGAAGAGGTGCGCCTCCATCCCGCCGGCGTCGCCGGGGATGGCCACCGCCTCGTCCGCCAGCTTGCGGGCCAGTTCGCCGGGCTCGATCTGCGCCGTCTCGCGAATCTGGGTGGTGACCTCGGTCAGGCGCTGGATGGCGGCCTCGGCGTGGGCCGCCAGGCTGGCGCGCACCTCGCGGGCCTCGGAGGCCTGGGCCTCGGCGGCGCGCAGGCCGCGCTCGGCTTCCGCCCGCTCGTGCTCGGCGGCGGCCAGCGCGTCCGACGACTTGGCCCGACGGGCCTCGGCGGCGGCGAGTTCGTCCAGCAGGGTGGCGCGGCGGTCGGCCAGGGTGTCGGGCTGGGCCTTCACCCGCTCCAGTTCGGCATGGGCCTTCGCCCGGGCGTCGTCGAGCTGCTCCAGGCGCTTGGCGGCCACGCCGGTCCGGCGGGCCCAGTCGTCCCGTTCCCGGGCCAGCTGCTCCAGGCGCCGTTGGCGGCCGTGGCGCTCGCGGGCCTCCAGCTCCAGCGCCGAGCGGGCCGCGGCGGCGGCCTCGCGGGCCGGGCCGGCGGCGGCGCGGGCGGCGGCCAGGCGCCCGGCGAGGTCGCTCGCTTCCGCCGCGCCGGACGCCGCCTCGGTGGCGGCGGCCAGCGCCGCGGCGACTTCCGCATATTCCGTCTCGAAGCGGGCGATCACGTCGTCGAGCGAGGCGGCGTGGGCCTCCCGCCGCGCGATCTCGCGCTCGAAGCGTTCGACGTTCGACCGCACCTGGCCGAGCCGCTGCTCCAGCGGCGGCGGCTCGCGGCGGGCATTGCGCAGCGCCTCCTCCGCCGTCCGCAGGCGGGCCTGCGCCGCCGTCATGGCCTCGCGCCCGGCCTTGGCCTTCGGCTCGAGCTTCTCGATCTCGGCCTCGACCTCGGCCAGCCGGGTCTTCTGCTCCAGGCGCACGGCCGCCGGCTTCGGCGCCTCCGACCGGGCCGTGAATCCGTCCCAGCGCCAGAGGTCGCCTTCGCGGGACACCAGGCGGGCGCCCGGCGGCAGCGCCGCCTGCAGCCGGTCGCCGTCGGCGCGCTCGACGAGGGCCACGTACTTCAGCCGGGCCGCCAGGGCCGGCGGCGCCTTCACCAGCGGCGCCAGCGGGGTCGCGCCATCCGGCCACTGCGGCGCGGCGGCGTCGCGGCCGCCCCAGAAGGACGGCGCCTTGGGATCCAGAGCCGCGTCGAGGTCGTCGCCGAGGGCGGCGGCCAGCGCCTTCTCGTAGCCGCGGTCGGGCGCGACCGAATCCAGCGCCGGCGCGAAGCCGCCCCGGCGGGCCTGGGCGACGAGACCGGCCAGCGCGCGGGCCTCGGCTGTCAGCCGTCCGAGCTGTTCCTCCAGCTTCCGGCCGCCATCGCGGGCGGCGGTCTCGGCCTCGATCGCCTGGGCGCGCTCCTCTTCGGCGGCCTCCAGGGCGGCGCGGGCGGCGGCCAGCGCCGCCTCCACCCGCTCCAGCTCGGCGCGGGCCTCGGCGGCCTGCGGGCTCGCCTGCGCGTCCAGCGCCGCGCGCTCGGACTTGGCCTGGTCGAGCGCGCGCCTTGTCCGCGAATAGCGGGCCTGGGCTTCCTCCACCCGCTGGGTCGCGGCGCGGCGCTGCGATTCCTCGACCGCGGCCTCGGCGGCCAGCCGCTCGACCTCGGCGTCGGCGGCGGCGCGGGCGGCCTCGGCGGCGGCCACGGCGGCCTCCAGCTCCGGCGTCCGCTCCGGTGCGGCGGCGATCGCGGCCTCGACGGCGGAGAGGTCCTCGGCCAGGCGCTTCAGGGCCGCGTCGGCGTCCTCGACGATGTGCGCCTCGCGGGCCTTGTCGGCGTCGATGCGGGCCAGGTCGTCGGTCAGCCGCTTCAGCTCGGCGGCGTGGGCCTCGTCCTCGCGGTCGAGCCGGTCCTTGTCGATGGCCAGCTTGTGCAGGATGGCCGCGGCGATCGTCTCGGCCTCGCGCAGCGGCCGGATCGCCTCCTCGGCCGTGGCGGCGCGGGTGGTGGCCGCCGCCGCCGCGCGCGCGGTCTCCTCCACGGCGCGGACCGCTTCGGCGGCCTCGCTCCGCAGACGTTCGGCCGCCTCGCGGGCCTCGTTCCAGCGGGCGACCAGCACCGCGCCCTGCAACGCGCGGATCTCGGCCGACAGCCGCTTGTAGCGCTCCGCCTGCCTGGCCTCCCGCTTCAGCCGGTTGAGGTTGCTCTCCAACTCGCCGGCCACGTCCTCCAGCCGGTTGAGGTTGGTCTCGGCGGCGCGCAGGCGCAGCTCGGCCTCGTGGCGGCGGGTGTGCAGGCCGGAGACGCCTGCCGCCTCTTCCAGGATCATCCGCCGGTTCTGCGGCTTGGCGGCGATCAGTTCGGAGATCTGTCCCTGGCGGACAAGGGCCGGCGAATTGGAGCCCGTCGAGGCGTCGGCGAACAGGAGCTGGACGTCGCGGGCGCGCACCTCGCGGCCGTTGATCCTGTAGGTCGAGCCCTCGCCGCGATCGATCCGGCGGACCACCTCGATCACCGGGTGGTCGTTGAACGCCACCGGCGCCGTGCGGTCGGCGTTGTCGATGGTCAGGGAGACTTCGGCGTGGTTGCGCGAGGGCCGCTTGTCGGCGCCGGCGAAGATCACGTCGTCCATGCCGCCGGCCCGCAGCGACTTGGCCGAGTTGGCGCCCATCACCCAGCGCAGCGCTTCCAGCAGGTTCGACTTGCCGCAGCCGTTCGGCCCGACGATGCCCGTGACTCCGGGCTCGATCCGGAACTCGGTCGGATCGACGAAGGACTTGAACCCGGAAAGGCGCAGCCGCTGGAAGTGCACCGTCGTCTAGCGCCTCCCGCCCTTGGCCCTGGCGATCGCCGGCTCGAGCTCGGCGAGGCTGTGGACGTCCTCCACCTTCACCCCGTTGACGAAGAAGGTCGGCGTGCCGCTCACCTTGTCGGTGTTCACCGCGTATTCGATGCGCGCCTGCAGGTCGGCCTGGGCCTTCTCGTCCGTCAGGCAGGCCTCGAACTGCGCCTCGGTCATGCCGTTCGCCTTGGCGATCTCCACGAAGATCGGCTTGATGCTGCCGCCCTGCCAGCGCTTCTGGCTGCGCAGCACCTCGTCCACGACCTTGAAGTAGCGCTGCGGCGGGGCGGCGTTGCAGCGGGCCATGATGAAGCCCGCCGCGGCCACCTGCGCCGGCTGGGTGAGCAGCTCGCGGATCGTGTAACGGACCTGCCCGGTGTCGATGTACTTGGCCTTCAGCGCCGGGAAGCTCTCCTCGTTGAAGTGCGCGCAGTGCGGGCAGGTCAGCGAGAGGTACTCGACGATGTGCACCGGCGCCTTGGGGTCGCCGATGGTCATGTCGCCCGGGGCCGCCGGCCGCCCACGCCGGGACAGCCGCCAGCGCCGCGGCGGAGGCGGCGAGCGCGATCGCGGCGCGGCGGCGGGTCAGGATCACTTCTTCATCGCCTCGGCCACGGCGGCGTCGAGCTGGGCCAGGGTGACCTCGCCGGACGCCACCTGCTTGCCGTTGATCACGAAGGTCGGCGTGCCGGTGATCTTGTCCTCGCGGACCGCGCGGGTGACGCGCTCGTCCAGCGCCTTGATCTCGGCCTCGTTGGTCAGGCAGGCGTTGAACTGCTCCTCGGTCAGGCCCGCCGACTGGGCGATGCGCAGCAGCACGCCGCGGACGTCGCCGGTCTGGAACATCTCGGCCTGATTGTGGAACACCGCGTCGATGACGCTGAAGTACTTGTCCTTGCCGGCGCAGCGGGCGACCAGGAAGCCGGCGGTGGCCACCTGCTCCGGCGGGGTCAGGAACTCCTTCAGGGTGTAGTGCACCTTGCCGGTGTCGATGTACTTCGCCTTGAACGCCGGGAAGACCTCGTTGTTGAAGGTCGCGCAGTGGCTGCAGCTCGCCGAGGCGTACTCCAGCATCTTCACGGGCGCGTTCGGATCGCCCATGGACATGTCGCCCTCGGCCGGGCCGGACGCCCCGCCCGTGTTGCAGCCCGCCAGCGCAAGACCGGCGACGGCCGCAGCGGCGAGGAGGAGACGACGGCTAAGCATGTTCAAACGCCCTCTTGAAGCGTGAAGGAAGGATTAAAGCGCGATTCCCCGCACGGCGGCGAACTGCCCATCAGCCGATGGGACGGCGGCGATTTTTAGTCAACTAGCGTTCCCGCCGAAGCACGCCCCGGCCCAGCGCCAGGAGCGCCTGCTTGAGCTTTCCGTCCGACGCCGACGCGAGGCTCTTCGCGAGCTCCGCCTCCTGGGCGGCGTCCAGCGGCTGGGACCGGCGCTTGGGGGCGGGCGGCTCCGGGACGTGCCGCAGCGGGCCCTGCACGATCCGCAGCTTCTGCACCGCGTCCGGCCCCAGGAACACGTTCACCCGCGCCAGGATATCGTGCGCCTGGTGCTGGATGATCGCCGCCGACGGCCCGGCCACGCGGATCTCCAGCGAGGAGGCCCCGCCGTTGCGGCCCTTCACCAGCTTCACCGGCTCGGTTCTGCGCGCGATCTCCGCGCCGACGATCTCGCGCCAGCGGGCCTGCAGCGCGCCGGGACCCTTGCCGAACTTCTCGTCCAGGTCGCGGACCAGCTTGCCAAGCCCCTTGCCGGCCGGCGGCGGCGGCCGGCGCTGCGGCCGCGTGCGCTTCGCAGACAGGATCTGCAGCGCCTCTTGGCTGGTCGGGAGCGGCCGGCGGGACATCGCGTCACCATAGCCGCTGCGCGCGGGCGACGCTAAGGGGGAAGGGTGACCGCCGAGACGATCCGCCACGCCCTGCTCTCCTGGTACGACGCAGGCGCCCGCGACCTGCCCTGGCGGGTGAGGCCCGCGGCGCACGCGGCGGGCGTGCGGGCGGACCCATACCGCGTCTGGCTTTCCGAGGTGATGCTGCAGCAGACCACGGTGCCGCACGCCACGCCCTACTTCCTCAAGTTCACCCAGCGCTGGCCGACCGTCACAGAGCTCGCGAACGCGGCGGACGGCGAGGTCATGGCGGCCTGGGCGGGGCTCGGCTACTACGCCCGCGCCCGAAACCTCCTGGCCTGCGCCCGGGCGGTGGCGAACGACCACGCCGGCGTCTTCCCGGACACCGAGGAGGGCCTCAGGTCCCTGCCGGGCCTCGGGCCGTACACCGCCGCGGCGGTGGGCGCGATCGCCTTCGACCGGCCGACCAATGTGGTCGACGGCAACGTCGAGCGGGTGATGAGCCGCCTCTTCGCCGTCGAGGCGCCGCTGCCCGACGCCAAGCCGGAGCTGAAGCGGCTGGCCGGCGCCCCTGGTCCGCGACGACCGGCCCGGCGACTGGGCCCAGGCGCTGATGGACCTCGGCGCCACCGTCTGCCGGCCGAAGGCGCCGCTCTGCGACCGCTGCCCGATCGCGGCCCACTGCGCCGCCCTCGCCACCGGCGCCCCGGAGACCTTCCCGCGGAAGACCGCCAAGGCCGAGCGGCCGCACCGCCATGGCGTCGCCTACGTCCTCACCCGCGGCGGCGAGGTGGCCCTGGTCCGCCGGCCGCCGAAGGGTCTGCTGGGCGGGATGCTGGCGCTGCCGACCTCCGACTGGCGGGCCGACCGCTGGAGCGACGCCGAGGCCATCGCCGCGGCCCCGGCGGAGGCGTCCTGGCGCGGGGTCGGCGAGGTGGAGCACGGCTTCACCCACTTCACCCTGACGCTCCGGCTGCTCCGCGCCGAGGGCGAGGCCCCCGACGTCGCCGGGGGCGAGGTGATCTGGAGCCCGCGCCGCGACCTCGACGCCCTGCCCTCCGTCTTCCTGAAGGCCGCCCGCGCCGGGCTGACCAACCTGCTCTAGGCTCTCGGCGCCCGCGGGAAGACGAGGACCAGGATCACGAGGCCCGTCAGCGACATGGCGAGCGCCGCCGCCGGGATGGCCGGCACGCCGAACGCCGCCAGCGCCGCCCCGCCGAGCGCCGAGCCCAGCGCCTGGCCGACCGAGATCACCGAGCCGTTGAGCGCCAGGGCGACCGGCGCCCCCTCGGTCATCCGGATCAGCCGGTTCTGGATCACCGGGGTGATCGAGAACAGCGCGGTGGCCGCCAGGAAGATCGCGAACGCCACGAGGATCTGGCTGGGCAGGCCCGGCGGCGCGGCATGGTGGGTCGCCGCGAAATGGGTGCTCATGGCGCAGGCCTGGATCAGGAAGCCCTGGATCACCCAGGCCTTGCCGGCGTCGCGGTCGGCGGCCCGCCCGCCCAGCCACAGGCCGGCGATGGAGCCCACGCCGATCATCGCCTGGAAGATCCCGACCCCGGCCCCGGTCACCCCCGCCCCCACCCGGACGATCGGGGCGATGTACAGATTGAGCGTCATGTTGGCGGCGAAGGTCAGGAAGGTCGTCGCATAGAGCGGCCAGATCGCCGCCACCGCGACACGCCCGCCCTCGCGTTTCGGCGGCGCCGGGACCCGCGGCATGAAGATCAGCACGCCGGCCAGAGCCAGGCCGGACAGCAGGGCCGCGAACACGAAGGTCGCCCGCCAGCCGAACACCGAGCCGACCACGCTGCCCATCGGGATGCCGAGCACGAAGGCCAGCGTCATGCCGCCCGAGACCATCGCCAGCGCCGAGCCGCGCCGCTCGGGCGGGGCGAGCTGGACGGCGGCGACACTGGCCGAGGGTCCGGAGATCGCGCCCGCCAGCCCGGCCAGCGCGCGCAGGATGAACAGCGTGCCGAAGTCGGGCGTGAACGCGCAGGCCAGGTGCAGCGCCAGGCCGAGGCTCAGGCCCAGGACGATGGTCAGCTTGCGGTCCAGGCGGCCCAGCGCCCAGGCCACGAACGGCCCGAGCACCGCCGAGGTCAGCACGAAGGCGGTCTGCAGCTGGCCGGCCACGGCGGTGGTCACGCCGAGGTCGGCGGCCATCACCTCCAGCAGGCCTGCGAAGATGAAGGCGCTCGACCCGAAAGCGAAGGTCACCATGGTCAGCACGAAGATGCGCGGGTTCACGATCCTCGTCCGTCCACGTCAGCGCCCTTCCCCGGCGATCCTCCCGCCCAGGGTGGGGGCGAATGCGGCGTCGGTCCAGTGGCCGGGTTTGGCGAGGCGGTTTGTCGAAGCTCGACCGGAACGGGCTGGGGATAAGCCGGCCGATTTCCGCCGCTGCGGCCGCATCGCCCCTTGAGGTTCCGCGCGCGCTCGGCTGAAGGTGGCCCCGAATGACGGCTCCCCTCCAAAGGTGCGGCTGGCGCGGCATGGCCGGCGACCCGCTCTACGAGCGCTACCACGACACCGAGTGGGGCGTGCCGGAGTACGATTCCCGCGCGCTCTGGGAGAAGCTGGTGCTCGACGGCTTCCAGGCCGGGCTGGCCTGGATCACCATCCTTCGGAAGCGCGACGCCTTCCGGGCGGCCTTCGACGGCTTCGATCCCGAGAAGGTGGCGGCCTACGGCGACGCCGACCGCGCCCGGCTGATGGCCGACGCCGGCATCGTCCGCTCCAACGCCAAGATCGACGCCGCCATCGGGGGCGCCCGAATCTATCTCGCCATGCGCGACCGCGGCGAGGACTTCTCCGACTTCTGCTGGGGCTTCGTCGGCGGCCAGCCGATCCAGAACGCCTGGGACGGCATCGGCCAGGTGCCGGCCCAGACGCCGCTGGCGGTCGAGATGTCCAAGGCGCTGAAGGCCAGGGGCTTCAAGTTCGTCGGCCCGGTGATCGTCTATGCCTGGATGCAGGCCACCGGCCTCGTGAACGACCACCTGACCGGCTGTTTCCGCCATGAGGACGTGAAGGAGAAGGCGCGATGAGGTTCGCCGCCCTGCTGCTGGCCTGCGCCCTCCTCGCCGGCTGCGAACACCTTTATGGGGCGATGGACGCGGGGCTCGCCGAGACGCCGCCGCAACGCCACGAGGGAGCCCGCTGATGGCGCGCGGACCGACCATGTTGCTGGAGCGGGCGTTCGTGGACGCCATCGTCTGCGGCGTCGACGAGGCCGGGCGCGGGCCCTGGGCCGGGCCGGTCAGCGCCGGGGCGGTGATCCTCGACCCCAATCCGCGCAGGCATCCCAAGGGCCTGGACGACTCCAAGAAGCTGAACGCGAAGACCCGCGAGAGCCTGGAGATCGAGATCAAGGCGCGGGCGGTGGCCTGGGGCGTCGGCTTCGCGAGCGTCGAGGAGATCGCCAGCCTGAACATCCTGCACGCCACCGGGCTCGCCATGTGCCGGGCGATCGAGGCCATGGCGGTGCAGCCGACCCACGCCCTTGTCGACGGCAACTACCGCTTCAAGCTGCCCTGCGAGGTGAAGACGGTGGTGGGCGGCGACGCCAAGTCGAAGTCGATCGCCGCGGCCTCGATCCTCGCCAAGGTCGCCCGCGACCGGCTGATGGCCGAGATGGACCAGGTCTATCCGGGCTACGGCTTCGCCGGCCACAAGGGCTATCGCGCCCCGGTCCACGCCCAGGCCCTGCTCGAACTGGGCCCCTCGCCGATCCATCGCATGGCCTGGGGACCGGTGAAGCTCGCCCTGATGGGCAAGGACCCGCTCATGGCCTTCGGCGACGCCCTGCAGGACGAGCTGCCGTTCGACGCGGTGGAGTAGCGGCGCCGGGACCGGCCGGCCGAAACCTCGCCTTAACTTCCCATTGACCATAAACCTCAACCGAGCCTTCACCATGAGGCCGGAGGATTCAGACTCCTGTTTCCATGAGGCTGTCCCATGGGCTTTGCGGCCGAGACCATCATCCTGGGCGACTGTCTGGAGGAGCTGAAGAAGCTCCCCGACGGCTCGGTCGACCTGGTCTTCGCGGACCCGCCCTACAACCTCCAGCTCGGCGGCGACCTGCTGCGTCCGGACAATTCCAAGGTCGACGCGGTCGACGACCACTGGGACCAGTTCGAGAGCTTCGAGGCCTACGACACCTTCACCAAGGCCTGGCTGAAGGAATGCCGCCGCATCCTGAAGGACGACGGCGCCCTGTGGGTGATCGGCAGCTACCACAACATCTTCCGGGTCGGCGCGACGCTGCAGGACCTGGGCTTCTGGATCCTCAACGACATCGTCTGGCGCAAGGCCAACCCGATGCCGAACTTCAAGGGCACGCGGTTCACCAACGCCCACGAGACGCTGATCTGGGCGGCCAAGGCCCGTGGCGGCCGGCGCTACACCTTCAACTACGACGCCATGAAGATGGCCAACGACGAGCTGCAGATGCGCTCGGACTGGACCCTGCCGCTGTGCACCGGTGAGGAACGGCTGAAGGACGCGACCGGCGCCAAGGCCCACCCGACCCAGAAGCCGGAGGCCCTGCTGCACCGGGTGATCATGGCGTCCACCAGGCCCGGCGACGTCATCCTCGACCCGTTCTTCGGCACCGGCACCACCGGGGCCGCGGCCAAGCGGCTCGGCCGCCGGTTCATCGGCATCGAGCGCGAGGAAGAGTACGCCAGGCTCGCCAAGGACCGGATCGCCAAGGTGATCCCGGCCACGCCGGAAGAGGTGATGGTCACCGGCTCCAAGAAGTCCGAGCCGCGCATCCCGTTCGGCCAGATCGTCGAGGCCGGCCTGCTCCGGCCCGGCGACGTGCTCTACTGCTCCAAGGGCCGCAACGCCGCGCGCGTTCGCGCCGACGGCAGCCTGATCATCGGCGACATGGCCGGCTCGATCCACAAGGTCGGCGCCATGGTCCAGTCGGCGCCCGCCTGTAACGGCTGGACCTACTGGCACTTCAAGTCCGACGCGGGCCTCGCCCCCATCGACGTCCTCCGCGCCAAGGTCCGCAGCCAGCTCCCGGCCTGATCCCGCCCGTCATGGGGAGGGTCGCCGCGAGGCGAACGGGTCGGGACGTCGCGCCCGCCCCAGGCCCTCTCCCTACCCTCTCCCTCTCGGGCTTCGCCCGGGGGAGAGGAGTGGAGCTGAGACTCAGAGCCATCACCTCCTCTCCCCCGCGCAGCGGAGAGGGAGAGGGTAGGGAGAGGGCCTGCGGTGCGAAAAACCTTGACTCCGCCGGCTCCGTATGTTCCCTGTTTGTTCTCATGACCGACGATGCAGCCCAGTTCGGAGAAGACCGTCACACCGTGACGCTCCGCGCGCTCGCGGGGATGAGCCTCGAGCTCTGCCGCGACCTGCAGCAGCGGGCGCTGGACGCCGAGAACCCCGAGGACGCCGTCCGCCTCGCCACCGCCTTCCACCGGGTGAGCCGCGGCCTGCGCCAGACGCTGGCCCTGGAACTCAAGCTTGTCCGCTACAAGGACGAGGTGGCCGAGAAGGCCAAGGCCAAGGTCGACCTCGCCGAAGCCCGGGCGAAGGCCGAAGCCGAGAGCCATGAGATCGCCGTCGACCAGCGCCGGAAGGACGTCTGGGAACAGGTCGGCGACTGCTTCTGGTCCGAGCACGAAGGCGCCGACTGGAACCTCCCCGACGACGGGATCGACAAGCCCGACCGCCCGCCGCCCGAAGACCCTATGTGGGACAGGCTCGAGGCCTTCCTCGACGCCGAGGAAGCCAAACCCGACTTCCTCACCCGCGACTTCGACCTCCTCGTCATCGAAGCCTGCGACGCCATCGGCGCCGACCCCACCCTCATCTACGACATCCGCGGAAGAGAGCCGGCGCCCCAGCCCGAGCCCGCACTCGAAACCACGGACACCTCCTAACTCCGCTCATCCCGGCGAAAGCCGGGATCCAGGCTGACTCAGCAAGCGCGCTGCGCGCGACCACAGAACCACACAGAACCACACAGAAGGCGGGCCACCCGGATGGCTTGGCGCCTCGATCGTCGTTGCGCGCCTTCCAGGCGCGCGATTCAACCCTCACCGACCTCGGCCGGCTCGCCCCTTCTGTGTGGTTCTGTGTGTTTCTGTGGTTCCAAAACAGGATCGCACCCGCGCCCGCCGGCCAGCACCCGAGAAACCCGTGGTTCCCAACCGACCCAGCCTGGATCCCGGCTTTCGCCGGGATGAGCGGAGGAGGGGCGGATCAATGTCGCGTCCTTCGCGCCCGCACCCACCCCCACTGTGTCATCCCGGGGATGAGCCAAGGCTGCCCGTCTCCGCCCCCCGGTCAGGCCTGGCCTTCGCCGGCGTGAGCGGCGGCCGCATCCACCGCCGCCGCCATCCACGCCGGGATCTCGGCCCGGGCCGGCCGGCCGTCCACCGTGAGCGCGGCGCCCAGCGCCCGGTCCAGCCGCAGCAGGGCGAACGCCCGCCCCTCGCCGCCGGACAGCACCTGGCCGGCGCGCAGGTCGCCGGCCAGCACCTCGGTCCCGAAGGCCGGGGCCGGGCCGTCGAAGACGATCGGCAGGATGCGGGTCTTGATCTGCCCCCCGCCGCTTCATCCGCGAGGTGGTCTCCTGGCCGACGAAGCAGCCCTTCTTGAAGTCGATGGCATGCAGCAGGTCGAAGTTGGCCTCGATCGGATAGGTCCGGTCCGAGCCCCAGTCGGCCGGGCCCGGCACGCCGAGGGCCAGCTTCTGCCTCTCCCGCTCGGCCTCGGTGGCGAGCGCCGCGCCCGCCGGCGCCTCCGCCCCATAGCCGCGGAAACCGAGGCCCGGATGCCGCGGATCGCGCACCCATCCGGCGCCGGGGCCCTCGTCCGTGTCGAAGAGGGCCGAAACGACGAGTTCGGAAAGCGCCAGCTCCACCTTCGCCCGGAGCTTGTACATCGCGAGCCGCTGCAGGATCGCCTCGCGGTGCTCGGCCTCCACGTCCAGCAGGGCGCCGTCCTCCGTCCCGACCACGAACAGGTCGTAGAGCAGCCGGCCCTGGGGCGTGAGCAGCGCCCCCGAACCGCGCCTCGCCGGGGGCGAGGGTCTCCACGTCCTGGGTGATCAGCCCCTGCAGGAAGCTGCGCCAGTCGGGACCGGTGACCGAGATGACCGCGCGGGAGGACAGGGGGGCAAAGACGCTCATGCCGGCAATTTGGGCGCTCGCGCGGTGGAGCGCCAGCGGCGCTGCGCCTATAGAGGGGCGATGGCGCGCGGGTCCTTCCCTATCCTGTTCATCACCGCGACCCGGATCGGCGACGCGGTCCTGTCGTCGGGCCTCGTGAAGCGGCTCTCCGACGAGATCCCCGGCGCCCGCTTCACCATCGTCGCCGGCCCGGCCGCAGCCCCGCTGTTCGCCGATGTCCCCAACCTCGATCGGCTGATCGTCTTCGAGAAGGCCAAGGACGGCTCCCACTGGTTCGACCTGTGGCGCCAGGTGCGAGGCCGCAGGTGGGGCCTGATCGTCGACCTGCGCGGCTCGGCGATCTCGAGCTTCCTGCGCCGCCGGCGCCGGGCGGTGTTCCGCAAGGTCCCGGGCGAGACCGTCCACAAGGTCATCGAGGCGTCCCGCGCTCTGAAGATCGAGGACCAGCCCGCCGCGCCGTACCTCTTCACCTCCGAGGCCACCGAGGCCCTGGCCGCCGAGATCACCCAGGGCTTCGGCCCGATCCTCGCCATCGCGCCGGCCGCCAACTGGGTCGGCAAGACCTGGCCGGTGGAGCGGTTCAGCCAGGTGGCCATGCGCCTGCTGGGGCCGAACGGTCCGATGCGCGGCGGCCGGCTGATGATCCTCGGCGGGCCCGAGGACGCCAAGGTCGCCGCCCAGCTCAAGGACGTGGTGATGCGCAAGCAGCTCATCGACCTGACCGGCCGCACCGACCTGCTGACCTCCTTCGCGGCGCTGAAGCACGCGCGCCTCTACATCGGCAACGACAGCGGCACGACGCACCTCGCCGCCGCCGCCGGCGTCCCGACGCTGGCCCTCTTCGGTCCCTCGGACGAGCGGCTCTACGCGCCGTGGGGCGAGCACACCCGGGTGGTCCGCGGGCCCCGCACCTTCGATCAGGTGAGGAACGCCGACCCCACGCTCAGCCAGCAGGTCTGCCACATGATGGACCTCACCGTGGATACCGTGGCAAAGGCCGCCGAGGCCCTGCTGGCCGCCACCGAACCCACCCGCCGCGAGACCAAGCATGGCTGAGACCTACGACCTGATCGTCCGTGGCGGCGAGGTGGTGAACCACGCGGGGCGCGGGATCGCCGACATCGGCGTCCGCGGCGGCAAGTTCGCCGCCATCGGCGACCTCTCCCAGGCCAGCGCCGGCGAGGTGTTCGACGCGACAGGGCTCACCGTGATGCCCGGCGTCATCGACACCCAGGTCCACTTCCGCGAGCCGGGCCTGGAGTGGAAGGAAGACCTGGAGACCGGGTCACGCGCCGCGGTCCTCGGCGGCGTCGTCGCGGTGTTCGAGATGCCGAACACCGAGCCCACCACCACCGACCCGGACCAGCTCGCCGACAAGCTGGCGCGCGCCGCCAACCGCATGCACTGCGACCACGCCTTCTATGTGGGCGGCACGCACGAGAACACGCCGTGGCTCGGCGAGATGGAGCGCCTGCCCGGCTGCTGCGGGGTGAAGGTGTTCATGGGCGCCTCGACCGGCACCCTGCTGGTCAAGGACGACGCCGGCGTCGAGGCCGTGCTGCGCAACATCAGCCGCCGCGCCGCCTTCCACTCCGAGGACGAGTACCGCCTGGCCGACCGCCGGCCGCTGGCCCGTGAGGGCGACTGGACGAGCCACCCCGAGGTTCGCGACGCCCAGTCGGCGATCCAGTCCACCGAGCGGCTGATCCGCATCGCCAAGAGCCTCGGCAAGCGGATCCACATCCTGCACGTCACCACCGCCGACGAGATCGCCTACCTGGCCGCCCACAAGGACGTGGCCTCGGTGGAGGTGACGCCGCAGCACCTGACGCTGGCCGGGCCCGAGGCCTATGAGCGGCTGAAGGGCTACGCCCAGATGAATCCGCCGATCCGCGACGCGCACCACCGCGCCGGCCTGTGGGCCGGCGTCGCCAACGGCGTCGCCGACGTGCTCGGCTCCGACCACGCGCCGCACACCGCCGAGGAGAAGGCCCGCCCCTACCCGGCCTCGCCCTCGGGGATGCCCGGCGTGCAGACCCTGCTTCCCGTCATGCTGACCCACGTGGCCGAGGGCCGCCTCACGCTGGAGCGCCTCGTCGACCTCACCAGCCATGGGGCCAACCGCATCTTCGGCATGGCGGACAAGGGGAGGTTGGCGGTCGGCTACGACGCCGACCTGACCATCGTCGACCTGAAGGCCCAGCGCACCTTCCGCCATGAGGACATGGCCAGCCGCGTCGGCTGGACGCCCTTCGTGGACATGGAGGCCAAGGGCTGGCCGATGGCCACCATCATCCGCGGGACCGTGGTCATGCGCGACGACGAGATCGTCGCGCCGAGCCTCGGCCAGCCGGTCCGCTTCCAGGAGACCCTGAACCCGGCCTAGTCCAGCGCCGCCAGCACGTCCCTGGCGAACTTCGCCTCGTCGAACCGCTTGCCGGCCGGGTCGTAGCCGCGGCGGACGACGATCACCTTCCTCGAGGGCACGATCAGCACGTACTGCCCGCGGTTGCCGTTCATGCCGTAGACGCCTTCCGGCAGGCCCTGCGCCGGGCCGTAGAGCCAGAAGAAGGCGCCGTACCCCGGGCCGCTCGCCGGCTGGGCCGGAGCCGGCGTGGCCACGAACTTCGCCCAGCCCTTGGGCAGCAGGCGCTCGCCGTTCCAGACGCCGTCGTTCTGGTAGAGCAGCGCCAGCCGGGCGAGGTCGCGGGCCGTGGTCCAGACCTGGCTCGAGAGGATGAAGTTGCCCTGCCAGTCGGTCTCCGGCGTCGTGTGGGTCATGCCGATCTTCCAGAGCAGCTCCTGGAAGGGATAGGCGAGCGCCTTGTCCCCATCGCCCAGTGCGGCCCGCACCGCCCGCTGGGCCAGCAGGGTGTCATTGTTCGCATAGCGGAACCGGATCCCCGGCCGGACCTCCAGCGGCATCCGCGTCGCCCACTCGGTGACCGCCCCGCCGCCCACATAGACCTCGTCCGTCCGGTTGCCCGGCCCATCGGTCCACAGGCCCGAGCCCATGTGCATCAGGTTCTGAAGCGTGATCCGGGCCCGCGGATCGCCGGGCGTCCGCCACTCCGGGATGTCGGCCGGCGCCTCGACCTTCACCAGGCCCTGCTGCACGGCGCGGCCGACCACTGTCGCCGTCAGGCTCTTGGCCGCCGACCACGTCCGCTGCGGCGTGTGCATGTCGAAGTCGGCGCGGTAGCGCTCGGCGACGATCCGACCGTCCTTGAGCACCAGGACCGCGGTGGTCTTCGAGCCCTCGCCGTAGGTCGCGCCGTCGAACGCCTTCTCCGCCGCCGCGGCCAGCTTCGCGGGCGTCGCAATCCGCGTCGTGGCGTCGCCGTCCGGCCACTTGCGGGCCTCGGTGGCCGGCGCGGCCGCGTCGAACCGCGGCAGGTTCGCCACGGCCTCGGGCTCGGCGCCGATCGGCAGCTGGGCGCAGCCGAGGTTCGGCCGCCAGGCGGCGACCCGCGGCGCCATGTGCCGGTCGAACCGGACACTGACCTGCTTCGTCTCGAAGTCGATCACGGCCTCCAGGTCGCGGACGTCCTGCTGGTACTGCGGGTAGATGCCGTCGAGGTCGTCCTTCGCGATCTGCTCCGGCGTCTGGCCCGCGTTGAAGACGTCGCTGCAGAGGAAGGCCGCCTTGTAGCCCGCGGCCAGGGCCCGGGTGTGGGCGTCAGGCGCGCTCGGCGCCTGGGCCTGGACCACCGCCGGGACGAGCGCGGCCACCGCCGCCAGAGACACGAGACGCATGCGGGAGCTCCCCCTGGGTTCGGGGCAAGCCATAGAGAATATCGCCGAGCCCTGTCGAATCCGCGTCCAACGGCGCGTCTCCCCGGTGACGCCCGCATCGGCGTCGGCCAAGCTTCGAGCCGCCGGGAGGGCGAGCGCCATGAAATACCTGATGCTGATCTACGAGCCGGAGAACGTCTACGAGGGTGCCGAAGGGGAGAAGGCGCTGATGGAGATCGTCGGACGCCACATGCAGCTCGGCGAGGCTTTGCGCGCCCAGGGCGTGAGCTACATCGGGGCGCCCCTGCAGCCGACCTCCAGCGCCACCACGGTCGCCACCGGCGAGGGCGGCGTCCAGACTCTGCACGACGGCCCGTTCGCCGAGACCCGCGAGCACCTGGGCGGCTACTACGAGATGGAGCTCAAGGACCTGGACGAGGCGATCCACTGGGCCCGCCAGATCCCGGTCATGCCCGGCGGCAAGATCGAGGTCCGGCCGCACGCCGACTACGCATGATCGACGCCCAGGCGGCCCAGGCGATCGTCGCGGCCCGGCCGCGGGTCGTGGCGGCCCTGGCCGCGCGGATGCGGGACCTGGATCTCGCCGAGGACGCCTTCGCCGAGGCCAGCGCCTCGGCCCTCGTGGCCTGGCCGCACCAGGCGCCGCGCGACCCCGCCGCCTGGCTGTGGCGCGCGGCGCTCCGCAAGGCGCTGGACGCGAAGCGCCGGGCGGCAGTGCGCGAGCGGGCTGTCGTCGACGCGCCGGAGCCCGCGCCGACGCCGGAAGAGGCCCTGATGGCCGCCGACCAACCGATCCCCGACGAACGCCTGCGGCTGATCTTCGTCTGCTGCCACCCGGCGATCGGTCCGGAGGCGCGGGTCGCGCTGACCCTGAAGGTGGTCTGCGGCCTCTCCACCGAGCGGCTGGCCCGCGCGTTCCTGGTAGCCGAACCCGCCATGCTGCAGCGGATCACCCGAGCCAAGAAGAAGATCGCCCAGGCCGGCGTGCCCTTCGAGGTTCCCGGCCCTGCAGCCTGGCCGGAGCGGATGGAGGCCGTGCTGGCCACGCTCGAGATCGCCTACGCCCAGGCCTATGAGGACGCCGCCCTGGCCGGCGAGACCGCCGGCTTCGCCGCCGAGGTGCTGCGGCTCTCGGGCCTGCTGGCCGAACTCGTCCCGGACGATCCCGAAGCGCTCGCGCTGGCCGCCCTCGTCCGCTACGCCGAGGCCCGCCGCCCGGCCCGCCTGGACGCCGCCGGCGCCATGGTCCCGCCTGCCGAGCAGGACATGACCCTCTGGCGCCGTGACCTCGTCGCCGAGGGCGCCCGCCTGCTGGATCGCGCCGCCGACCAGGGCCGCAGCGGCCCCCGCCAGATCCTCGCCGCCATTCACGGGGCGCACCTGTCGCGGATCGAGACCGGCCTGACGCCCTGGGCCGACATCGTGCGGCTCTACGACATCCTGCTGGCCCTGCGCCCGACGCCGGTGACGGCGGTGAACCGCGCCGTCGCGGTGGGCGAGGCGTCCGGGCCGGAGCAGGGCTTGGCCGCCCTGGCCGAGGTGGCGACCGACCGTCTCGCCGACTGGCTGCCGTGGCACGCGGCCCGCGCCGCCCTCTTCGCCGCCGCCGGCCGGACCGCCGAGGCCCGGGCCGCCTACGACGCGGCGCTGGCCCTGAAGCCGCCGCCCGCGGAGCGGCTCTACCTCGAACGCCGCCGCCACGCATTGGCCTGAGGCTTCCCTTCCCTTCCGGCGCTTGGAATAAGGGCAGGCATGGACGCCGAGCTCCGCACCGACACCGCGCCCTTCCGCGACCCGCTCTACGCCCCGCGCCGGCTGGACGTGGACGCGCGCCCGGGCGGCGAGCTCGTGCTCACCAACTCCACTCCCTATTCCGAGCGCTTCCAGACCCTCTGGGAGGCGCTGGACTTCTGGGCGGCGGCCGCGCCGGAGCGGACCTGGCTCGCCGAGCGCTCGGGCGAGGGCTGGCGGACGTTGACCTTCCGGGAGGCCCGCGAGCGCATCGCCGCCCTGGCCGCCGGCCTGCGCGACCTGGGCGTGGTGGGCGAGCGGCCGCTGCTGATCCTCTCCGGCAACGCCATCGACCACGCGCTGATCAAGTACGCGGCCATGAGCCAGGGGATGCCGGCCGCCCCGGTCTCCGCGCAGTACGGCCTGGCGGGCGCCAACCTCGCGCGCCTGACCCACGCCGTGGAGATCCTGAAGCCCGCGGCGGTCTACACCGAGGATGCAGCGCTCTTCGCCCATGGCCTCTCGGCGGATTGCCTCGCCGGCCTGCCGGTGATCGCAGGCGCCAATCCGCGGCCGGGGGACGTGCCGCTGGACAGCCTCTACCGCGCGGGGACGGCGGCCTTCACGGCGCGGCCCGAGGACCACGCCAAGTACCTGCTGACCTCCGGCTCCACCGGCCATCCGAAGGCGGTGATCTGCACCCACCGGGCGACCTCGTTGAACGCCGCCCAGATCGAGGCCTGCTTCGCTGATCCCGACCCGCCGGTGATGCTGCACTCCGCCCCCTGGAGCCACAGCCTGGGGGCCAACGCCATCCTGCACATGGGCCTGCACCGCGGCGGCACGCTCTACATCGACCGCGGCCAGCCGACGGCGGCGCGCTTCGGCGAAACGCTGCGGAATCTCCACGAGGTAGCGCCGACCTACCAGAACATGGTGCCCGCCGGCTGGATGCTGCTGGTCGATGCGCTCGAGCGCGACGACGCCCTGGCCCGGACCTTCTTCTCCCGCGTGCGCCTGCTGCAGTACGGCGGCGCGGCGCTTGGCCAGGCCACCGCCGACCGCATCCAGGCCGTCGCCGTGCGCACGGTGGGCGAGCGGATCAGCTTCGGCTCGGGCTATGGCGCGACGGAGACCGGCCCTACCGCCTGCAACGTCCACTGGCCGAACGCCCGGATGGGGATGATCGGCCTCCCGATCCCGGGAACCTCGGTCCGGCTGATGCCGAACGCCGGCAAGCTGGAGTTCCGGGTGAAGGGGCCGCAGATCACCCAAGGCTACCTCGGCCGGCCGGACTTGAACGCCCAGATCTTCGACGACGAGGGCTTCTATGTGATCGGCGACGCCGCCCGGCTCGTCGATCCGTCCGACCCGCGCCAGGGGATGGTCTACGACGGCCGGCTGTCGGAGAACTTCAAGCTGGTCTCGGGCGCCTTCGTCAGCGTCGGCGACCTGCGGATCGGCGCGGTCGGCGCGATCGGCGGGGCGGTGACCGACGCCGTGGTCTGCGGCGAGGGCCACGATAGCGTGGGCCTGTTGCTCTACCCCAACCCCACCCTGCCCCGCGGCGAGGTCGAGGCGGCGGTGCGCGCCGGGCTGGACCGGTTCAACAGCCGGGGCCTCGGCTCCTCCGGCAAGGTCGCCCGCGCCATCCTGCTCGAGAGCCCGCCCGATCCGCATTCGGGCGAGATCACCGACAAGGGCTACATCGCCCAGAGCCTCGCCCGCACGAAGCATGGCGAGGCCGTCCGGCGGCTGTTCGCCGATCCCCCTTCCCCAGATGTGATGGTGTTTGAATGAACGGCGCCGACGCCCTGATCTCGACCCTGGTGGCCAACGAGGTCACCGCCTGCTTCGCCAACCCCGGCACCAGCGAGATGCAGTTCGTGGCGGCGCTCGACGGCGTCCCGGCGATGCGGCCGGTGCTCTGCCTGTTCGAGGGGTGGCGACCGGCGCCGCCGACGGCTACGGCCGGATGGCCGGCAAGCCCGCCTGCACGCTGCTGCACCTGGGCCCCGGCTACGGCAACGGGGTGGCCAACCTGCATAATGCCCGGCGGGCCTTCACCCCGATCGTCAACGTGGTCGGCGACCACGCCACCTATCACCGGCAGTACGACGCGCCGCTGAACTCCGACATCGCGACGCTTGTGAAGCCCAATTCGATCTGGGCGAAGTCGGCCGACAGCGCCGACAGCGTGGCCGGCCTCGCCGCCGAGGCCGTCGCCGCCAGCTACGGTCCGCCGGGCGGCCCGGTCAGCCTCGTGCTGCCGGCCGATTCCGCGTGGCTGCCGACCACCACCGAGCCGGTGATCGCCCAGAAGCCGACGCGGCCCGCGCCCGCCGGCTCGGCGGTCGACGCCGCGGCGCGCGCGCTGAAGGCCGCGAAGAAGCCGGTGGTCCTGCTGGGCGGCCAGGCCTGCCTGGCCGACGGCCTGAAGGCGGCCGCCCGGCTCGAGGCGGCGGGCGTCACTGTCTATTCCGACACCTTCGTGCCGCGCCAGCCGCGCGGCGCCGGTGTCTTCCTGCCGAAGAAGATGCCCTATTTCGGCGAGATGGCCCTGGGCGAGCTGGAAGGCGTGGACCTGATGGTCTTCGTCGGCACGACCCTGCCGGTGGCCTTCTTCGCCTATCCCGACCGGCCGAGCGTGCTGGTCCCCGACGGGTGCGAGACCCTGACGCTCGCCGAACGTTCGGAGGACTCCATCGCCGGCCTCGTGGCTCTGGCCGACGCCCTGGGCGCGCCTGCGGAAGGGCCGGTCCAGACGCTCGCCATCGCCGACGCCGCGCCGGACGGCCAGCTCAACGCCTACCACTGTGGCACGTCCATCGCCCGCCACATGCCGGAAGGCGCCATCGTCTGCGACGACGCGGTGACGTCCGGCACCGGCGTCGGCTTCGCCACGGCCACGGCCCGGGCCCACGAGGTGCTGGCGCTCACCGGCGGGGCCATCGGCATCGGCCTGCCGATCGCGGTCGGCGCGGCGGTGGCCTGCCCGGACCGCAAGGTGCTGTCCCTGAACGGCGACGGCGCGGCCATGTACACGGTGCAGGCGCTATGGACGATGGTCCGCGAGAACCTCGACATCACCGTGGTGGTGTTCGCCAACCACACCTACCGGATCCTCAATGTCGAGATGACCCGGACGGGCGCGGGCAAGGCCGGTCCCCAGGCGTCGAAGCTGCTCGACCTGGGCGACCCGAAGATCGACTGGGTGTCGGTGGCCAAGGGCTTCGGCCTGCCCGCCGTGCGCTGCGAGACCGCCGAGGCCTTCGATGCCGCCTTCGCCGCCGCCATGGCCCAGAAGGGCCCGACCTTCATCGAGGCGGCGATCTAGAGCCCAAAGAAAAGGCCCGCGGATTGCTCCGCGGGCCTCGTCCGTCAGCCTGGGCTGGGGATCAGACGTTGCCGGGCAGCTTGCAGCCGCCGGCGAAGGCGCAGCCCGTGGCGCCGATGGCGGTCACGGTCGGCGTGGTGTTGTACTCGAGCACATAGCCCTTGTAGCCGTCGGCGCAGGCGACCTCGACGAGCGTCGTGCCCTTCTGGGTCTTGGCCATCAGGCGCGAGTTCGAGACGACGCACGAGGCGACATTGTTCTTCTTCAGGTCGGCGGTGAGGCCCGAGTAGTCCACGTTGGTGGTCAGACCGCACTTGTAGCCGGCGACCAGCGCGTGGCCGCAGCCCAGGAACTGGCCCTTGCCGCTCGCCGGGAAGATGCCGACGCCGCCGGTGCCGTCCTTGCAGACCAGCTCGACGACCTCTTCCTGCCCGCGCATCGGGAACATCGCGTACTTCTCAACCTCGCAGTTGCCGCCGGCGTTCTTGGCCAGACGGGTGTAGAGGCCGGCCTGTTCACTCTGCGCCTGACGGGCGTCCGTCAGGGTGCAGCCACCGAGCACGCCCTGGGCCTTGGCGCAGTCCCAGTTCTGGGTCACGGCGCCGTTCTTCACCTTGTAGATGTAGCCCTTGCCGTCCTGGCAGGACGCTTCGAAGAAGCTGTCGCCGTCCTTGGAGGTGCCGACGAACCGGCGGTCCTTCACGGCGCACTGGGTGGTGGCGGCGTACTTGTCCACCACGGCCAGACGGGTGGCGGCGTCGCTGAGCGTGCACTTGATGTTGCCGGCGGCGTCATCGAAGTTCAGGCAGTTCTGCGCCGTGGCCGGCTTCGAATTGTCGAAGGGCGAGGCGGTGATCAGGACGTAACCTTCGCCGCCCTGGCAGGCGACTTCGAAGAACGACTGGGTCTTGCCCTGGCCGATGCCACGGACGCGCTCAGGCGTACAGGCCGCGCCGGCCTGCTGGAGCATGGGGGTCAGGACCGCCTTCGGGTCGCTGTTCGCCGGCAGCTTGCAGGGAAGCGCGGCTTCCTTGGCGCCTTCCGGCGGGGTGTTGGCCTCGATGCAGGTGAAGGCCGTGGC
Source organism: Phenylobacterium sp. J367 (assembly GCF_024699985.1). Lineage (GTDB taxonomy): Bacteria > Pseudomonadota > Alphaproteobacteria > Caulobacterales > Caulobacteraceae > Phenylobacterium. The sequence continues at coordinate 515,249 of NZ_JAJONA010000001.1, forward strand.
CTGGCCGCCGGTCGGGGCCTGCAGCACGAAGCCCATGCCTTGCGAGCAGGCGACTTCGTAGAAGCTGGTGGAGGTCTTGGCCTTCTTGTCCTCCTGCTTGCCGACATAGCGGGCGTCGGAGACCGTACAGGCCAGCCCCAGGGACTGGACGACCGCAGGGGCCTCAGCCATGCCCTGCTTGCGCTGGGCCTCGGAGATCTCTCCGCCGCCCTTCTTGGCTTGCGAAAGCGCAGCCGCCGGGACGAGCACGGCCGCCACCAGCGCCGCCGCCAGTCCGATTGCTCTGGACCTCATCTTTAGAAATCTCTCCTGGGGTTTCCTTCGGCGCGCACATAAGCGCCGCATAATACGAAGGGTCAAGATGAGCCGAGATGCTGGCCGAAGTGTGACATCGATCCAACGGCTTAGGACGCGCCCGGGCGCCTCCCGGGCGGCATTCCGCACACCCTCGTTACGGCTCAGCTAGGCTTCGCGGACCCGGAGCCGGGCGCCGTGGACGCCCACGACCTGGACGCGGGCGCCGGCCTTCAGCCGTTCGCCAGCCTCCAGTTCGGCGGCCCACTCCTTGCCGTCGATGGAGACCCGGCCCGAGCGGTTCTCGAACGCCGCCACGGCCTGGCCGTTCTGGCCGACCAGCCGCGCGATGTTGTCGTTGATGTCGTCGCCCTCGGCGACCACCGAGCGCGGCAGGTAGCGCCGGGCCGCGAGCGTCGAGGCGGCGGTCAGGCCGGCATAGACCAGGAGCGCCGCCGGGAATGAGATGCCGGTCAGCGCCAGCAGACCGACAACCCCGGCCGAGGCCGCCGCCCAGAGCAACCAGCCCGAGCCGGTGAGGATCTCCACCGCCAGGATCGCCGCGGCGAGCGCCGCCCAGGCCCAAAACGGGTGGGCGGTGTAGAGGTCGTAGGCCATTTCCATGTCTTACCCTCCGGTGGGCGGCACCGCCGAGGCGCGGCCCGCGGCGCGCGGGCGCGGCGGCGGCGGCGAGGCGGGCGGAGCGTCGGCCTGCACCGCCTTCACGAGTTCGCCGATCCCGCCGATCGAGCCGACCAGCGCGCTCATCTCGGCGGGCACGATGACGGTCTTCTGCTGCGGGCTCTCGGCCAGCTTGCCGAACGCCTCCACATACTTCTGGGCGACGAAGTAGTTGATGGCGTTCACGTCGCCGCGGGCGATGGCGTTGGACACCAGCTCCGTGGCCTTGGCCTCGGCCTCGGCTTCCCGCTCGCGGGCTTCGGCGTCGCGGAAGGCGGCCTCGCGGCGGCCCTCCGCCTGCAGGATCGCCGACTGCTTCTGGCCCTCTGCCACCGTGATCGCCGCCTGCTTCTCGCCGTCGGCCTCGGTGATCACCGCGCGCCGCTCGCGCTCGGCTTTCATCTGCCGGGCCATGGCGTTGGTGATGTCCGGCGGCGGCTGCAGATCCTTGATCTCGATGCGCGCGGCCTTGACGCCCCAGGGCGTAGTGGCGTCGTCGATGACGTTGAGCAGCCGGGTGTTGATCTGGTCCCGCTGGCTCAGAACCTCGTCGAGCTCCATGGAGCCCACCACGGTCCTGAGGTTGGTCATGGCGAGTTGCGAGATCGCATAGTGCAGGTTGTCGACGCGGTAGGCGGCCGAGGCGGCGTCCATCACCTGGATGAAGATGATGGCGTCGACCTGGACGGACACGTTGTCCTTTGTGATCACGTCCTGGCGGGGCACGTCCAGCACCTGCTCCATCATGTTGACCTTGCGCCCGACGCCTTCGACGAACGGGGTCAGGAAGCTGATGCCGGGCTTCAGCGTGCGGGTGTAGCGGCCGAACCGCTCGACCGTGTATTCGCGCCCTTGCGGCACGATCTTGATGGCGCTGAGCGCGATGATGATCGCCAGCGCCAGGAAGACCAGCGCGACTGCCAGTTCCATTCGGTCTCCTCCAGGTTGCCGCACCAGATTATCGGCGGCCGGACGACCATGATATGGGAATTAAGGCAGCGCTTGCGAGCGCCCAGCCATGTTGGCGCCCCAGTCCGGCGCCTGATAGCGCAGCGCCATGATCCGACAGACCCTATTGCTCGCCGCCCTCGCCGTCCTGGTCTCCGCCCAGGCCCCGGCTCCCAAGGCCCCCCGCCGCCAAGGCGGCCGTGGCGAAGGCCGCCCCCGCCGCCCCGGCGGACTTCAACGCCCAGGACCCGGCGAGCCTGGTGGCCCTTCTGGCCAGCCTCGACGCCAAGGCCGAGATCGTCCAGCGCGACGGAGAGGGCGTGCGCCTGAGGGTGACCTCGCCGGCAGGCGGCTTCGTCGCCGAGTACGCGGGCTGCAACGCCCAGGGCCGCGCCTGCCGCGCGCTACAGTTCGACGCCGCCGCCGACCGCAGCGCGCCGACCCTCGTGCAGACCAACGCCTTCAACCAGAGCTCGCTGACCTGCCGGATCGTCCAGGACCGGGCGAGCCGGCCGCATGTGATCTATTCGACCCTGCTGTTTCCCGGCGACACGCGCCAGGAGATGCAGACCCAGATCGCCGCCTGGCGCGCCTGTCTCGGCGACTTCGGCGCCTTCCTGAAGGATCCGCCGGGCTACCTCGCGACCGCGCCCTAGGCCGCGACGGACGACTTCGCGCGGATCGCGGCGACGCGGTCGATGGCGGCCTCGGCCTCGGCCATGATCCGCCGCACGATCTCGCCGGCCGGTAGGACGTCGTGCACCCCGCCCGCCGACTGGCCCATGGCGAAGCACGACTTGTCTGGATCGAGCCCCTCGATCTGGCCGCCGATGCCGCCCATGACGCCGGCCTGGTGCGAGACCATGGCCTGCATGGGGAAGGGCTGGATATCGGACGGCCGGCTTTCCCAGTCCTCGACATAGGGGTTCTTCTTCACCCGCATCGGCTTGCCGGAATAGCAGCGCGTGCGGACCGTATCCTCGTCCGCCGCCTCGACGATGGTCTGGCGGTAGAGGTCGCCGGCATGAGCTTCCAGCGAAGCAATGAACCGGGTGCCCATCCAGACGCCCACCGCGCCCAGGCTCAGCGCCGCCGCCAGGCCACGGCCGTCATAGAGGCCGCCGGCCGCCACCACCGGGATCTTCACCGCCTCCACGGCCTGGGCCACCAGCGGCAGGGTGCCAACGAGGCCGGTGTGGCCGCCACCCTCGCCGCCCTGGCAGATCACCGCGTCGCAGCCGGCTTGCTCGGCCTTCACGGCGTGCTTGACCGCCCCGCAGACGACCATGACCTTCAGGCCGCCCTTCTTGAGCTTCTCGAGGATGGGCATGGGTACGCCGAGGCCGGCCACGAAGCTGGACGCACCCTCCTCGATGATCACGTCCACGGACGCCGTCAGGCTCTCCGGGCTGGCGGCCAGCAGGTCGACCCCGAACGGCCTGTCGGTGAGCGTCTTCACCTGCCGCATCTGCTCGCGGATGAAGTCGGGACCCCGGCCGGCCATGCCCAGCACGCCGTAGCCGCCGGCGTTCGACACCGCCGCCACGAGCTCCGCGTAGGAGACCCCGCCCATGCCGGCCAGCATGATCGGATGGGTCACGCCCAGCAGGTCGCAGAGCTTGGTGTGCAGGGTCATGGCGTCCTCCCGATGTCTCGTTGCCGTGAGGATGGCGCCGCGGGTTATCGATGGAAACTGTGACCCGAGGGAACCTCAGTAGATCGTGTAGCCGCCGTCGATGACGAAGCTGTCGCCCGTGTGGAACTTCGAGGCGTCCGAGGCCAGGTAGACGGCGATGCCGGAGAAGTCGTCGCCCTCGCCCCAGCGGCGCATGGGCACCCGACCGATGGCCTTCTCGTTGAAGGTATCCCACGCCTGCAGGCCGGCGGTCATGTCGGTGGCGATCCAGCCGGGCAGGATGGAGTTCGCGCGGATGCCGTAGCGGGCGTACTCCACCGCCAGGCCACGCACCATGGAGAGCACGGCGCCCTTGGTGGATGCATAGGCCTGGTTGCGCGGCGCCCCCGTGGATGGCCGAGGTGGACGAGGTGACGACCAGCGAGCCGCCGGGGTCGCCGGCCTTGGCGCGCTCGATCATGTGCCTGGCGGCCTCGCGGAAGGTCCAGAAGACGGCGTCCAAGTTCACGGTGGTGACGCGCCGCCACTTCTCGGTGGTCATCTCCTCAAACGGCGCGCCGCCGCCGATGCCGGCGTTGGCCGCCACAAAGTCGAGCCGGCCGAAGGTCTTCAGCACCTCGGCGACGGCGGCTACGACGGCGGCCTCGTCGGCCACGTCGACCTTCTGGACGAGCACCTCGACGCCGTAGGCCTTCAGGGCCTCTTCCGCCTTGGCGTTCTTCTCGGGATTCTGGCCCCAGATGGCGATCTTGGCGCCGGCCGAGGCCAGGCCTTCGGCCATGCCGAGCCCGATGCCCCCGTTGCCGCCGGTGACCAGCGCCACCTTCCCCGTCAGGTCGAACGGCTTGAACGCCATGGGCTCCGTCTCCTCGATTTCAAACGATCGTTGGGGAGCGAAAGGCCGTGGTTACGGCGGGTTCGTCAAGCCGCCGTCCAGCCGCCGTCGACGGTGTAGGCCGCGCCCGTCGTGCCCCCGCCCATGTCCGAGACGAGGTAGAGCAGCAGGCCCGAGAGCTGGTCGTAGGTGATGAAGCTCTTGCTGGGCTGGACGGCCAGGATCACATCCTCGACCACCCGGTCCTCGGCGATGCCGCGGGCCTTGGCCTGGTCGGCGATCTGGGCCTCCACCAGCGCGGTCTTCACATAACCCGGGCAGATCGCGTTGACCGTGATCCCCTGCTTCGCCACCTCCAGCGCCGCCGACTTGGAGAAGCCGACGACCCCGTGCTTGGCCGCCACATAGGCCGACTTGAACGGCGAGGCGACGAGCCCGTGCGCAGAGGCGATGTTCACCACCCGCCCGCGTCCGGCCGCCTTCATCAGCGGCAGCGCCGCGCGGGTGGCGTGGAAGACGCTGGTCAGGTTGATGGCGATGATCGCGTCCCACTTCTCGGGCGGGAACTCGTCCACCGGGGCGACGTGCTGGATGCCGGCGTTGTTGACCAGGATGTCCAACCGGCCGAACTCGCGGCGCGCGGTCTCCACCAGGTCGGCGATCTCCTCCGGCCGGGTCATGTCGGCGCCGTGGTAGAGCACCTTCACCCCGGTCTCGGCCGCGATCCGCGCCCGGTCGGCCTCGATCTGGGCCGCATCTCCGAAGCCGTTCAGGATCACGTTCACGCCCTGCTTCGCCAGCGCCTCGGCCAGGTGCTGACCGATGCCGCTGGTCGAGCCGGTGATCACCGCGGCCTGGCCTTCGAGGTTGTAGGGCTGCGGCATGGCTCAGGCTTTCTTGGCGGCGGACGGCGGCGGGGGCTGCGGGCGGGAGAAGGTGAACTCCTCGTCGCTCGACTGTGACGGGACGAACCGGTAGCCGTCCACGTCGAAGGCCTTCAGGTCGTCGCGCTTGGCGATCCGGTTGTCGATGGCGTAGCGGGCCAGCAGGCCGCGGGCCCGCTTGGCGTAGAAGGAGATGATCCGGCTCTCGCCGTCCTTCTCCTCGAGGAAGCGGCAGGTCACCACCGGCAGCGTCAGCGCCGCGCGGTCGACGGCGCCGAAATACTCGCCGCTGGCGCAGTTCACGAGGGTCTTGTCTTTGTGGCCGCGCGCCTCTTCGTTCAGCGCCTCCGAGATTCGGCTCCCCCAGAAGTCGTAGAGGCTCTGGCCCCGCTTGGTCTTGATCCGCACGCCCATCTCCAGCCGGTAGGGCTGGATTGCGTCCATCGGCCGGAGCAGGCCGTAAAGGCCCGAGAGGATGCGGACGTGGTCCTGCGCCCAGGCCAGGCCCTTCCTGTCCAGCGTACGGGCCTTCAGGCCCGTGTAGACGTCGCCATTGAAGGCGAACGCCGCCTGCAGACCGTCCTCGGACGCCGGGTCGAAGGCCTGGAAGCGCTCGCGGTTCAGCTTCGCCAGGTTGTCGGACAGCGCCATCATCGTCTTGAGATCGGCGGCGCGGAGCTTCTTCGTGGTCTTGCTGAGCTCCGCCGTCTGGTCGGCGAGCTGCGGGGCCGTGAGCGGCGCGAAATCCGGTCCGGCGCTGAAGTCGAGCGCCTTGGCCGGCGAGAGGACGATGAGCATCTTGCCCGCCTCTTACGGGCCCCTGACCCGGCCGCCAACCCCTTCACAGGGGTTTAGAACAGCACCCGCGGATTCATGATGCGCTTGGGGTCGAGCGCCTGGCGGATCGCCCGCATCGCAGCCACCTCGACCGGGCTCTTGTAGCGCTCGGCCTCCGCCGTCTTCATCGAGCCCAGGCCGTGCTCGGCGCTGATCGAGCCGCCGTAGCTCGCCACGATGTCGTGCACCCTGCGGCTGCCGGCGTCGCGCTTGCCCGAATGCTCGGCGTCCGAGCCGCCGTCGGGCCGGAGCACGTCGTAGTGGATGTTGCCGTCGCCCACGTGGCCGAAGGCGGCGATGCGGGCGCCGGGTGCGAAGGCCTGCATGGCCTCCGTCGCCTCCGCCAGGAACGCGGCGACCTGGCTCACCGGCACCGCGACGTCATGCTTCCAGGTGGCGCCTTCGGGCTTCTGGGCCGGCGACTGGTTCTCGCGGATCGCCCAGAGCGCCTTGGCCTGGGTGTCGGACTGGGCGACCACCGCGTCCTCGATCAGCCCCTCCTCGGCGCCGCTGGCCAGGAACCGCTCCATGGCCGCCTCCGCCGAGCCCGGTTCGCCCGAGGCGAACTCCGCCAGCACGTACCAGGCGTGGCGTCCGGACAGCGGATCGCGGGTCCCGGCGATGTTGCGCAGCGCGAAGTCGATGCCGATGCGGGCCATCAGCTCGAAGGCCTCCACCGCGCCGCCGGTCTCCTCCCGGGCCCGGGCCAGGAGCTTCAGCGCGGCTTCCGGTGTCGCCATCCCGATCATCGCCACCGCCCGGCTGGCCATCACCGGGTGCAGCTTCAGCGCCGCGGCGGTGACCACGCCCAGCGTGCCCTCGGCCCCGATCAAGAGCTGCTTGAGGTCGTAGCCGGTGTTGTCCTTCCGCAGGCGCTTCAGCCCATCCCAGACGTCGCCGTTGGGCAGCACCGCCTCGAGGCCCAGCACCAGGGACCGGGCCATGCCGTAGCGCAGCACCTGGGTGCCGCCGGCGTTGGTGGAAACGAAGCCGCCGACCGTCGCCGAGCCTTCCGAGGCGAGCCCGAGCGGGAAGCGGCGGTTGGCGGCGGCGGCGGCATCGTGGACGGCCGACAGCGTCACCCCGGCCTCGGCCACCAGCACGTCGTCGTACGCGTCGAGGTCGCGGATGGCGCGCAGGCGCTCGGTGGAGAGCAGGATCTCGCCTTGCGGGATCTGGCCGCCGACCAGGCCGGTATTGCCGCCCTGCGGGGTGATCGGCACGCCGGCCTCGAAACAGATGCCGACCACCGCGGCGACGTCCGCCGTGGTCTTGGGCAGCGCCAGGAATGGCGTGTGACCGACCCAGCGATCGCGCCATTCCACGAGCTTCGGCGCCAGCCGGTCGGGATCCTGGCTCCAGCCGCCCTCGCCGAGCACGGCCTTCAGGCGCGAGAGGACGTCGGCGGGGACGGAGACGGTCATGGGACGAGGATAGCGCCTGCGCCCTACCCCACAAACCCCGCGGCCCGCCTCAGCCGATCGTTGATCGCCTCGCCCAGGCCCTCGTCGGGGATCGGGGCGATCGCGATCGCCACCGGCTCGGTGCGGTCGGCGGCGCGCAGGTAGGCGAAGAGGTTGGCGGCGGCCTCCGACAGGTCGCCGGTCGGCGAGAGGTTCCAGCGGCCGCGTCCGCCCGGCCCGAACGATAGCCAGGCCTCCCCGCGCCGGGGCGACGGGGCGTCCAGCCGCACCGGTGAGTTCGGCGCATAGTGCCGCGTCAGCCTCCCCGGCGAGCGTTTGGCGTCGGCCTCAGCTTCGGCCAGCGGCCCGACCACCGCCTCGATCTCGGCGCGGGTCACCGCGCCCGGCCGAAGCAGGCGGGGCTGGTCGAGCAGGGCCACCACGGTGGATTCCAGCCCGATCTCGCACGGGCCGCCGTCGAGCGCGGCGGCGGCGGCGGTTCCCGTCTCCTCCAACGCGTCGGCGAAGGTGGTCGGGCTCGGCCGCCCCGAACGATTGGCGGAGGGCGCCACCACCGGCCCGCCGAAGGCCTCGAGGAGAGCCTTGGCGACGGGGTGTCCAGGCGCCCGCACAGCCACGGTGTCCAGCCCGGCCCGCGCCAGGTCGCAGACCGCCTGTGTGTCGGCGGCCGGCAGCACAAGGGTCAGGGGTCCCGGCCAGAACCGCTCGGCCAGAGCCCGCGCCCGGTCGTCGAACCGGGCCACCTTCTGCGCCGCCGCAAGGTCGGCGACATGGGCGATCAGCGGATTGAAGCTCGGCCGGCCTTTGGCCTCGTAGACCTTGGCCACTGCCCGGGCGTTGCTGGCGTCGGCGGCCAGGCCATAGACGGTCTCCGTCGGCATCAGCACGAGCCGCCCGGCCTTGAGGGCGGCGACGGCGTCGGCAAGGGTATGGGCGGCGGTCTCGTCCAAGCCCGTCCCCGATATCATCCCGCACCGGCCATTGTCCCACCCCTCCCGCGGGGTGAGCCCATCTATGACGCGGCGGCGCCTTGGCCTAAACAGCGGCGGAACTCGGAGCCTTCGTCCATGACCTTCCGCGCGCCCGTCCGCGATCTCGCCTTCGCCCTCTCGACCGTCGGCCACGACGCCCTGGTGCAGCGGGCTTTCCCGGACCTGGACGCCGACACCATCGCCGCCGTGCTGGAGGCCGCCGGCGGCTTCACCACCGACGTGCTGGCGCCGCTAAACCGCAAGGGCGACCTGGAAGGCGCGAAGTTCGAGAACGGCGTGGTCCGCGCGGCCCCCGGCTTCGGCGATGCGTACCAACAGTTCGCCGCCCAGGGCTGGAACTCGCTCGCCGCCGATCCGGAGTTCGGCGGCCAGGGTCTGCCCAAGGCCATGGAACTCGCCGTCTTCGAGATGGTGCATGCGTCCAACATGGCCTTCGGCCTCTGCCCCATGCTGACCCAGGCGGCCATCGAGGCCCTGACCCTGCACGGCACCGAGAAGCAGAAGCGCCTCGTCCTGCCGAAGCTGGTCTCGGGCGAATGGACCGGCGCCATGGTGCTCACCGAGCCCCAGGCCGGCACCGACCTCGCCGCGCTCACCGCCCGCGCCGAGCCGGACGGCCAGGGCGGCTACCGCCTCTACGGCCAGAAGATCTTCATCACCTGGGGCGACCACGACGCCACGGACAACATCTGCCACCTGGTGCTGGCCCGCCTGCCTGACGCCCCGCCCGGCGTGAAGGGCATCAGCCTGTTCCTGACCTCCAAATTCAAGCTGGATGAGGACGGCAAGCCGGGCGCGCGCAACGACTTCCGGCCGGCCTCCATCGAACACAAGCTCGGCATCCACGGCTCGCCCACCTGCGTGATGCTCTACGAGGGCGCCGAGGCCGAACTGGTCGGCGAGCCGAACCAGGGCCTGGCCCACATGTTCGTCATGATGAACGCCGCCCGCCTGCAGGTCGGCGTCCAGGGCGTCGCCATCGCCGAGCGGGCCTTCCAGCAGGCGCTGGCGTTCAGCCAGGAACGCCGCCAGGGCCGTGCGTCCTGGGATGCCGAAGGCGCCATCTGGGGCCACCCGGACGTGCGCCGGATGCTCACCCTTTCCAAGGCCAAGATCGAGGCGGCGCGCGGCATCTGCCTGCTGACCGGCGTGCTGGCCGACCTCGCCCGGTTGGCCGACAGCGAGGAGGAGCGCGCCGCCGCCAAGGCCCGCCAGGAGCTGCTCACCCCGATCGCCAAGGCCTGGTCCACCGACATCGGCGTCGAGGTCGCCTCGCTCGGCGTGCAGGTGCACGGCGGGATGGGCTTCATCGAGGAGACCGGCGCGGCCCAGCACTACCGCGACGCCCGCATCGCCCCGATCTACGAGGGCACGAACGGCGTCCAGGCGCTCGACCTCGTGGGCCGCAAGGCGCCGATGGCCGGCGGGGCGGTGATGCGCGAGCTTTGCGCGGAGATCGCGCTGACCGCCCAGACGCTCACCGAGGTTCCGGAACTGGTCGGGGTCGGCCGCCGCCTCGCCGCCGGCGTGGCCGCCCTGGAGCGAGCGACGGACTGGGTGCTGGCCAACGGCGGGCCACCGGCCCAGGCCGCGTCGACGCCTTACCTCAAGCTGGCCGGCGACGTGATCGGCGGTTGGCTTCTGGGCGCCAGGCGCTGGCCGCGGCGGGCGCGTCCGATCCCTGGCTCCAGTCCAAACCCGCGCTGGCGCGGTTCTTCGCCGCCCAGGTGCTGACCGGCACGCCGGGTCTGGCCGACAGCGTCTGCGACGGCGCCCGGCGACCTCGAGGCCATCCAGGCGTCGGCCATCGCGGGCTGAGATTCCCGACCCTTGTTCTCCTAAGCTTTACCATTCGCGGCTAGAGCGCTCCTGGGGATGAGGGCGCTATGAGCACGCAGACGAGGTCCGATCGTCCAGCCAGCGGGCTGGGGCCCGGGCCGAACGGGTATCAGCTGACGCTGGCCGGACTGATGCTGCCCGTCTGGGGGCACCTGGGCTTCAACGCCATATCGGCCATGGCGGTCTGGGCCCTCGGCCATCCCTACGTCGCCGCCGGCCTGTTCCTCACGTCCAGCGCCTTCGATGTCGTGCTGCAGTCCGTCCTGCGGCGCTGGGGCGCGCGGGCCGACGTGACGCCCGAGGCGAGCGGATTCCGACGCCTGGCGCTGCTCAGCGCCGCGCGCATCTCGATCTACACCTTCCCCGCCTTCCTGATCGCGGCCCAGGGCGGCCAGGGCGAACTGCTCTATTTCGGTTTCCAGATCGCCGGCATGGTCGCCATCGGCATTCCCGCCGGCGCCTTCTCGCGGCAAATCTTTTGGGGCTTCGCCGGCCCGCCGCTGGTCCTCGCCGGTGCGCTGGCGGTCTTCCTGCTCACGCCCGGGGTGGCGTTCGCCGTTCTGGCCAGCCTCGCCTCGCTCACACTCATTATGGCGCTGATATCCAGTGGCAACTCCCGCGCGGTGCGGGCCTGGCACGGGGCATATATGTCCAACGTGGCCATGGTCACCGACCTGGCCGCGGCCCGCGACGAGGCGCGCCAGGCCCAGAAGGCGGCCTCGAACTTCCTGGCCACCATGTCCCACGAGATCCGCACGCCGATGAACGGCGTGCTCGGCATGGCCCAACTGCTGAAGCGCGACGAGGCCGATCCCAAGCAGGCCCAGCGCATCGACACCCTGATCGACAGCGGCAAGTACCTGATGGCGATCCTCAACGACGTGCTGGACATCTCCAAGATCGACGCCGGCCACATGGAGATCGTCCGGGGCGCCGAGGACCTGCAGCTGTTCCTCGACCGCCTGGTCGGGTTCTGGGGCGGCCGCGCCCAGGAGAAGGGCGTGCGCCTCGGCCTGCAGGTCGAGGAAGGCCTGCCCGAATTCGTCCTGATGGACGCGCTGCGCCTTCGCCAGGTGCTGTTCAACCTGATGGGCAATGCGCTGAAGTTCACCGACCGCGGGGCCGTCGACGTGCTGGTCTCCGGACGCGCCCACGGCACGAGCGCGGTCTGGCTGACGATCTCGGTCCGCGACACCGGCGCGGGCATCCCGGCCGACAAGCTCGCCACCCTGTTCGAGCGGTTCACCCAGGCGGACACTTCGGAGGCCCGCCGGTTTGGCGGCACGGGCCTCGGCCTCGCCATCGCGCGCCAGCTCACCGGGCTGATGGGCGGCCGCATCTCGGTGGAGAGCGAGCTGGGCGCCGGCGCGACCTTCCACGTGGAGCTGCCCGTCGAGGTGGCCGCACGGCCGCGGCCCGCCGAGGTCGTCGACACCGCGCCGCAGGGCGTTCCCCCTGCGCGTCCTGGCGGTGGACGACAACCCCGTGAACCTGCAGGTCATCGGCCAGTTGCTGGGCAGCTTCGGCCACGAGGTGGTCCGCGCCGGGGGCGGCAAGGAGGCCCTTGAGTTGCTGAACCACCAGCCGTTCGACCTGGTGCTGATGGACATCCAGATGCCGGGCATGAGCGGCTTCGACGTGCTCAAACGACTGCGCGGCGACAGCGGGCCGAACCGCGACGCCCCGGTGGTCGCGCTCACCGCCGACGTCACCTCAGGCGGCCGCCAGACCTACCTGGACGGGGGCTTCACCGACCACGCCTCCAAGCCGATCCAGGTCGAGGAGTTGCTGGAGGTCTGCGTCCGCGCGCTCTCCGCCGCGTCCGACGGCGCTGTCTATGAGGGCGTGGCCAGCGCCTCGTAGACCTTCCGCGACAGGATCTCGGTCCCGGCCCCCAGCGGCAGCAGGTGGTCGAAGTCGCCGAAGTGCTCCGGCCGGAAGTCCGGGTCGGCGAACAGGTCGAGCACCCCGAACGGCGCCTCGACCTCCAGTTCCGAGCGGATTTCGGCCAGCCCCCGGAAGAGCACGCCGGACGGCGCGCCACATCCGCGCCGGTAGTCCTCCCGGGCCGGCGGGATCACCACCAGCACCTGATGGCCCAGACGCTGCGCCCTCAGCAGCAGCGAGACGAGATAGAGGTTCGCCTCGCGCCGGCCGTTGAGCTTGAGGTGTTCCTGGGCGCGGCGCTCCGCGCCGTAGCTCTCCGGGAAGAAGGGCTTCTGCAGCTTCGGCAGGAAGCCCAGCCGCCCCTCCACCTCGGGCCGGTACTGGGCGTACTGGTCCCGCAGCTTGCCCGCATGCGCCACGAGGTAGGGATCGCTGTAGGTCAGGTTGAGGTCGAGGATCTCGTGCAGGGCGAGGCACATGTCGAGCTCCCCCTTCGACTGCTCCAGCACGCTGCCCGGCGAGAACACCGAATAGAACACCACGACGTTCCTCAGCTTCGGCATGATCGGCGCGATCCGGCGGTGGATGGCGTTGGAGTGCCGAAGGTCCTGCGACCGCGAGCAGAGGTTGAACGCGCCCGGGCAGAACTCCGGGTCGAACCCGAAGTCCCCGTGCGAGGAGCCCAGGGCGAGCGTCGTGATCTGCCCGATCGACTTGCGCAGCATGGCGCGCTTGGCCGCGATCTTCAGCAGCGAGTGTTCGAAGACACGGGAGTGGGGGAATTCTTCCACGTGATTCCGCGATGGCCTTCGCCCTGCTTACAGCCGCCCCGTCAGTCGGTGAAGGTCGCCTCGACGTGGCCCAGACGTATCGGGGGTCCGCGTGCGCCGGCGATCTCGAGATGGACGCCCTGCCCCTCCGCCGCCGCGAGGCCCGGGCAGCCCAGCGCCGCGAGATCGCCCCCGCCGCCCACCGTGACGCGCGCCAGCCTAGGTCCGTCTGACGGCGCGCTGTCCAGGAACAGCAGCGGCTGGTCGTACTCGGCCAGCGCGTAGCCCTGCGGATCGATTTCGTACTCGATAATGGCGATGCCGCTCAGCGCGCCCTGCCCGCGCCGGAAGAACAGCAGCGACCACGGCGGCCGCCGGTCGGCCGGCGCGTCCTCGCGCCGCTGCGCCTTCACCGCCCAGCCGTGCTGCGCGGCCAACTCCTCGGCCTCCGCGATCCCGCCCCGCAGCAGAACGACGGCGCCCGCGCCAGACTCCGCGCCGTGCACGTCGAGGAACGGGCCATTGGCGAAGCGGACGCCGCGCGATTGCACCACGCCCGCCGGCGCCCAGGCGTCCAGCACCGGCAGGCCGGTGATCCGGGAGAGCCGGTCCAGGACCGCGTCACGGTCCGCCGTAGCGATCCAGACGTGGTCGAGGGCGAAGGCCAATCAGGCCGCCGCGACCTGCGGCAGGTCGTGCAGCGCCGGATCGAGGCCGCGCCCCATCAGGTCGATGAAGTTGTCGCGGTAGAAGGCCCGCTTCGCCCGCGGGCTCGCGCCCTCCAGGCTGTCGTTGAACCGCTTCAGCGGATTGCGCCCGCCTTCCACGTGCGGGAAGTCCGAGGAGAACAGGATCATCTCCTCGGCGGAGTTCTCGATGATCCAGCGGACGTCCTCGTGCGGATAGGGCGTGACGCGGAGCTGGCGGCGGAGGATCTCGCTGGGCTTGCCGGACAGCGTCTGCAGCCGCGCCTCGCGCCCGAAGGCGGCGACGCCGGAATCCAGGAACTTCATCAGGCTGGGCAGCCAGGAGGCGCCGAGCTCGATGGCGCCCCACTTCAGCCGGGGGAAGCGGTCGAACACGCCGTCGATGACCAGAGCCGAGAGGGTCTGCCAGACGCTGAGCGGGATCGCCATGAAGGTCAGCGAGGTGAAGTTCTCGTCGCCGCCGTGGAAGTCCTTCACATAGGGCAGGCCGTTCTCCAGGTAGTCGTGGGCCATCTTCTCCTCGCCGCCCACATGGAACAGCACCGGCAGGCCGGCCTCCTCGATGAGCGCCCAGAGCGGGTCGAGTTCCACATGACTGGGCGAGAAGCCCGGCGGGTGGCGCGAGGGGATGATCAGGCCCTTGGCGCCGAGCGCGATGGCCTCCCGCGCGATCTCCGGCGCGCGCTGGCGGTCGATCAGCGGCACGTAAGCCGTGGCCAGCAGCCGGCGGTCCACCGAACAGAACTCGGTCATCATCCGGTTGTGGGCGCGGGCCGCCTCGATCGCCAGCTCGACCTCGCCCATCTGCTCCAGGCCGAAGTTCGAGAGGCAGGCGGTGGTGAAGACGAGCTGGCTCGCGAAGCCCAGGTAGTCGAGGGTCTTCGGCCGGTCGTCGGCCCGGAATGCGCCCAGGGCCTCGTAGTTCTTGCGCAGGAGGATGTTGGCCTCGGCGCCCGCGCGGAACTCGGCGTCCTCGTGCTTGGCCGCCGCGTTGGCGAACCACTCGGGCAGGACGTCCTTGCGGCCGGTCTTGGCCACGAAGTCGTCCCGGAAGCGCGGGTCCAGGTAGCGGTTGATGGTGCCGGGCAGCTCCATGATGTGGCTGTCGGCGTCATGGATGGTTTGGCCCTCGGCGTAGGGCATGCCACATCCTCCCTGATGGTCTCTTCTTCTGGGAACATTCCGCCGCTTCGAAAACCCGCCCGTCAAGACAAGGCTGGGCAAGACGACGTGTGGCGGATGCATCCCGCGGCCGCCGCGGAGGCGCTGATCGGCTGGGAGGTGCTGGTGAACGGGGTCGGCGGCCGGATCGTCGAGACCGAGGCGTACCACCACGAGGACCCGGCCTCGCACAGCTTCACTGGGAAGACGCCGCGCAATGCGGTGATGTTCGGGGAGCCGGGCCGGGCCTACGTCTATAGGTCCTACGGCATCCATTGGTGCCTAAACTTCGTCTGCGGCGAGACCCCCGGCAGCGCGGTGCTGATCCGCGCCCTCGAGCCAACCCAGGGCCTCCAGGAAATGCACGAACGGCGCGGCCTCAGCGATCCCCGCGCGCTGTGCTCCGGCCCCGGCAAGCTCTGCCAGGCCCTGGCCGTCACCCGCGGACACGACGGCCTGCCACTGGACCAGGCTCCGTTCGCCCTGAGGCCAGGCTCCGCGAAGGGGATCGTCGCGGGCCCGCGGATCGGCATCACCAAGGCCGCCGAAGTGCCCTGGCGTTTCGGGGAGGCCGGCTCGAGGTTCCTGAGCCGGCCCTTTCCCAGGTCGCGCTAGAGCTGGGCCAGAAGGTAGTCGGCCGAGGACACCTTGAATTCGCCCGGCGCCTCGACGTTCAGCTCCTTCACCACGCCGTCGTCGACGACCATGGAGTAGCGCTGCGAGCGCACGCCCATGCCGAACTTCGAGGCGTCGAACTCGAGGCCCAGCGCCCTGGTGAAGTCGCCGCCGCCGTCGGCCAGCATGACGATGTCATCGCCCACGGCCTGGTCTTCGGACCACGCGCGCATCACGAAGGCGTCGTTCACCGACACGCAGGCGATGGTGTCGACCCCCTTGCCCTTGAGGTCGCCGGCCAGTTGCTTGAAGCCCGGCAGGTGCTTGGCCGAGCAGGTGGGCGTGAACGCCCCCGGCACCGCGAACAGCGCCACCTTCTTGCCGCCGAACACATCCTGCACGGAGACAGGCCGGGGGCCTTCGGCGGTGGCTTGGGTGAGCGTCGCGTCCGGCAGCCTGTCGCCGACTTTGATGGTCATGGGGGCGTCCTCCTGAAGGTCTGATCTCGGCGGAGATAGCGACAACTCCGCGCGGCGCAACCAAGCATGTGCGAACGGACCTTGAAAGCGCCGCGATCCGGTCCGAAGCTTAGGGACAATGGATCACGGGTTCTTCGCAGGTCAGCTTCTGATCGCCATGCCGGGTATCTCGGATCCCCGGTTCGAACGCTCCCTCATCCTGATCTGCGCCCACGACAACCGCCACGCCATGGGCCTGGCCGTGAACCGCCCGGTGGACGGCCTGACTGTCCCGGACCTGCTGGCCCGTCTCGACATCAAGTCGGAGATCAAGGCGCCGCCCGACCTCGTGCTGATGGGCGGGCCCGTGGAGCAGGAGCGCGGCTTCGTCCTGCACACCGACGACTACCAGGCCGAGCATAGCCTGGACGTGGGCGCCGGCCTGGCGCTCACCCCCCACCCGCGACGCCCTGGAGGCCATGGCCCAGGCCAGCGGGCAGCCGCGGCGTTCGCTCCTGGCCCTCGGCTACGCCGGCTGGGGCGCGGGCCAGCTCGAGAACGAGATCAAGGAGAACGTCTGGCTCACCTGCGACCCGGACGACCGGCTCGTCTTCGGCGACGACCACGAGCACAAATGGGCCCAGGCGCTCGGCAAGCTGGGCGTTGATCCGGAGCGGCTGAGCTTCGCCGCGGGCCGGGCCTGAGAAGGTCGCCTAGCCGCGCGTCCCGCGGGCCATGACCGGGGCCACGCCCTCCACATAGCTTTCGTTGAGATAGACCTCGGCTTCCTGCGGCGACAGCGCCGGCGCATAACCAAAGCCCTGGCCGTAGTCGCAGCCCAGCGACTGGAGCTGGCGGGCCATGCCGGCGTTTTCGACGCCCTCGGCGACCACTTCCAGCGCCAGGTCGCGACCCAGCTTCACCACCGAGGAGACGATCTTCGCCGAGCCGTCGTTGGTGGCCATGGTGCGCACGAAATAGCGATCGATCTTCAGCGTGTCGAAAGGCAGCCGGGTCAGGTAGCTGAGCGACGAGAAGCCGGTGCCGAAGTCGTCCAGGGCCAGCGCCGCGCCCGCCTTGCGCAGGTCGCGCAGCACCTTGGCCGCCCGCTCCGGATTGCGCATCACGTCGCTTTCCGTGACCTCGAGCTTCAGCGCGCCCGGCGGCAGGCCGGTCTCCTCGCGGATGGCGGCGACGTCGGCCACCAGGCCCGGCCGGTCGATCTCGCCGGTGGAGAGGTTCACGGCCACGGTCAGCTCGCCGGCCGCCTTGTGTTTCATCCGCCAGGCGGCGAGCTGGCGCGCCGCGTCGCGCATCATCAGCGCGCCGAGGTCGCCCATCATGCCCATCTCGTCGAGGAGGGTCAGGAACTGCTCGGGCGGCAGCAGGCCGCGCCGCGGGTGGCGCCAGCGGACCAGGGCCTCGAACCCGGAGAGGGCGCCGGTCGAGAGGCGCACGATCGGCTGGTAGAAGGCCACCACCTCGCCGCGGACCAGGGCGCCCTTCAGGTCGCTCTCCAGCGCCAGGCGCGACAGGCCGTCGGTCTCCATGCCCCGGCCATAGGCGGCCGCCCCGCCGCCTCGGCCGTGGCTGCGGGCGGCTTCCACCGCGAGCTCGGCCCGGCGCAGCAGCTCGGCGGCTTCGGGCGCGGCATCGCCCCCCAGGGCCAGGACGGCGCCGATCGACAGCGTCGGGTGGATGTCGAAGCCGGCGACGCGCAGCGGCTGCTCCAGCGCATGGCGCAGCGCATCGGGGCCCGGCGAAACGGGCTTGGGCGCGAGCGCGGCGAACTCGTCCTCGCCGATCCGCGCCAGCAGGGCGCCCGGCGGGAAGGCGGCGGCCAGCCTCGATCCCAACGCGGCCAGCACCAGGTCGGCCCGCTCGTGGCCCAGGGCCTCGTTCAGCCGGCGCAGGCGGTCAAGGTCGGCGACGATCAGCTCGTGCTCGCCGTCCTGCTGCAGCCGCTCGCGGGCGCGGAGAATGAAGCTCTTGCGGTCCAGCAGGCCGGTCAGCGTGTCCCGCTCCGCCGCCGCGAACCGGGTTTCCAGCGCCACCACGCCCGCCGCCCGGCGGCCCTCCTCCAGCCAGACGCCGCGCCAAACGCAGACCTCACCGCCACGCATGCGCATGCGGATGGCCACCTCGGCGCCGGGCGCCGCCACGGTGAGCAGGTCTTCGGCCAGCGCCCGGTCCTGCGGCAGGGCGAGCGCGCGCAGCGCGGCGGAGGAGCAGTCGGGGGCCAGCGGTCCCAGGCCCAGCGGCCGGGTCGCGCCGGTCAGCCGCAGACGGTCGGCGTCGGGCTCCAACAGCCAGAGCGCGACGTCAGCCGCACCCAGGGCTTCGAGCGTCGCCGTCGCGTCCCACGTCCATTGGCCCGCTGGCATGGATTACGCCGCCTGAGAAAATACGTCGGATCAGACCGACACGCCCTCGTCCGGGCCTTCCGGCGCGCTGAAAGGCGTCGTCAGTCCGAACAGGACATGGTCTCGCCAGACGCCGTTAATTTTCAGATAAGCCTTGGCGTAGCCTTCCTCGGCGAACCCGGCCCGGGCGAGCAGCCGGCGCGACGGCCCGTTCTCCGGGATGCAGGCCGCCTCAAGGCGATGAAGCCCCAGGGTGCGGAACGCGAAGTCGGTCAGCGCCCGGACCGCCGCCAGCGTCAGCCCCTGCCGCGCGAAGGGCTTGCCGCACCAGTAGCCCACGGACGCCATCTGGGCGACGCCGCGGCGGACGTTGGAGAGCGTGATGCCCCCGGTCAGCGCCCCGTCCGAGGCGCGGAACACGAAGAAGGGATAGGCCGCGCCCAGGTCCCGGTCGCGCTGATAGGCGATCAGCCGCCGGCGGAAGGCGGCGCGGCTGAGATCGTCGGCCGGCCAGGTGGGCTCCCACGGCTGCAGGAAGGCGCGGCTGGCGGCGCGCAGCTCCCGCCATTCGGGATAGTCCGCGGCGCGCGGCGGCCGCAGCACGACGCCGTCGCCTTCGACGCGCAGTCCGCTCTCCGGCGTGATCCAGTCCAGCAGCGCCATGGACGCCGAGCCTCGCGCAAAACGCGGGCGCGTCAATAGGTCGGTGAAAAGGCGATCGCGCCCATGCCGAACAGGGAGGCCTCGAACACCGGCGCTGCCCGCAGGGCCGCCTTCGGCCCCAGCACCGCCACGGCCGACTTACGCGAGCGCAGGATCCACTCGACCAGCCGCGAGATGTCCTCGGCGGTGACCGCGTCAACCTCGCGGGCGACGATGTCCGGATGCAGCGTACGGCCGAACAGCAGGACCTGGCCCGCCGCCTGCTCGGCGCGGGCCAGCGCGCCCTCGCGGCCCATGAACATCGAACCTTTCACCTGTGCCTTGGCGCGGGCGAGTTCCGCCTCCGGCACGGGCTTCAAGAGCTCGATGATCTCGCCGGCCGTGACCCGCGCCAGTTCCTCGGCGTCGGTCGCAGCACAGCCGGCGAAGACGCCCAGCACGCCCACGTCCGCATAGGTCTCCGAATAGGCGTCGATGGCGTAGGCGAGGCCCCGCTTCTCCCGGGCCTCCTGGAACAGCCGGGACGCCATGCCGCCGCCGAGGATTTCGGCCAGCAGGCGCAGCGCGAAATAGTCGGGGTCCAGAACGCCCACCGCCGGCAGCAGGAGCACGACGTTCGCCTGCTCCAGCTTCTGGCCACAGTGTTCGCGCCGCCGGTGAAGCTGGCCGGCTCCGGCGACGGCAGGGACGGCCCCTCGGCCTGGCCGAAGTCGCGCTCGGCGAGCTTCAGCAACTCGTCCTCGTCCACGGCGCCGGCCGCGCTTACCACCAGGGAGCCCGGACCGTAGAGCGCCGCGCGCCACTCCGACAGGCTGTCGGGCGCGGCCCGGCCGATGGACTCGGTCGTGCCGAGGATCGGTCGGCCCAGGGACTGCTCGGCGAAGGCCGCGCCCTGGGCCAGCTCGAAGACCAGGTCGTCGGGCGCGTCCGCCGCCTCGGCGATCTCCTGGGCCACCACCTGCTTCTCTCGGCTCAGGTCCGAGGCGTCCATGTGGGGGCGGAGCACCAGGTCGGAGATCACCCGCGAGCCAAGGTCCAGCCCGTGTTTCAGCGCCCGCACCTGGAAGCTGGTGCGCTCATAGCCGGTGGCGGCGTTGATGTGGCCGCCCTCAGCCTCGATCACCTCGACGATGCCCTTGGCCGAGCGGCCGCCGGCGCCCTTGAAGACCATGTGCTCCAGGAGGTGCGACCAGCCCGAGCGTTCCGCGTCCTCGAACCGCGCGCCGCGTCCGGCGACCACCGACAGGGCCACGGTCTGCAGGCCGGGCATGGGGTCGCAGACGACGCGCACGCCGTTGGACAGGCTGTGGACCCGCGGCGTCTCCGCCGGGGTCTGCGCCCTACGCTTCGGCGAACGCGCGGACATGGGCCTTGATCATCTCCGTCTCGGCGGGGAGACGGTCGAAACGTTCGGGGCGACCGGCCAGGTCCGCAGCCCCGCGCGGCAGGATGGCGGTCACGCCGCTGGCGGCGGCCACGTCCTCCGGGAACTTGGCGGCATGGGCGGTGGAGAGCACGACGACAGGGCCCGGCACGTCCGGGCTCCGCTTCAGGGCCGCCACAGCCACGGCGGTATGCGGGTCGATCAGCTCGCCGGTCTCGTTGAGCGTCGCCACGATGGTCCGGCGGGTCTCGTCCTCGCCCACGGCGACGCCGCGGAACAGCGCCTGCATGGATGCGAGGGCCGACGGCGGGATGTCGATGGCGCCGGCGGTGGCGAAGGCCTCGAAGGCGCGCGCCGTCTCGACGGCCTCGCGGGAGACGCCCTCGAAGTAGAGCCGCTCGAAGTTCGACGCCGACTGGATGTCCATGGCCGGCGAGATGGTCGCATGGACCGAGCCGCGGGCATAGCGGCCGGTCTCGAAGGCGGTCGCCAGGATGTCGTTGGAGTTGGTGGCGACGATGATCTTCCCGATCGGCAGGCTCATGCGGCTGGCCACATAGCCGGCGAATGCGTCGCCGAAGTTGCCCGAGGGCACGCAGAAGCTGACCGGCCGGAGCGGCGCGCCGAGCGCCACGGCGCTGGTGAAGTAATAGACCGCCTGGGCGGCGATCCGGGCGAAGTTGATCGAGTTGACGCCCGAGAGGTCCACCGCCTGGCGCAGGACCTCGTCCTGGAAGGTCGCCTTCACAACCGCCTGGCAGTCGTCGAAGGTGCCGGCCACGGCGACGCAGGCGACGTTGTCCTCCACCGCCGCGGTCATGAACCGGCGTTGGACCTCGCTGATCCGACCTTCGGGGAAGAGGGCCATCACCTTGACGTTCTTGCGTCCGCGGAAGGCCTCCACGGCCGCGCCGCCGGTGTCGCCCGAGGTTGCGCAGAGGATGGTCTGGCGGCGCTTCTGCTTGCCCAGGATGTGCTCGTAGAGGCGGGCCAGGATCTGCATGGCCACGTCCTTGAACGCGAGGCTGGGACCATGGTGGAGCTCGGCCAGGAAGGCGTTCGGCCCGATCTGGACCAGCGGCACGACCGCCGGGTGGTTGAAGGTGGCGTAGGCCTCCCGGCACATCTCCAGCAGGTCGGCCTTCGGGATCTCGTCGCCGGCGAAGGCGCCGATCACCGCGGCGGCCACCTCGGCATAGGGCTTGCCGGCGAAGGCGGCGATCTCGTCGGCCGAGAAGCTCGGCCAGGTCTGGGGCACATAGAGGCCGCCGTCGGGCGCGAGCCCGGCCAGCACCGCATCGACGAACCCCACCGCGGGAGCCTGCCCACGGGTCGAGATGTAACGCATCACGCTTTCCGCCGTCTCCAGAGCATGGCGGCATAGACGGCGGCCAGAGCCCCGGCAAGGCCGAACCAGGTTCCGGCGTACTCCAGGTGGCGGTTAGGAATGCTGGTGGGGATCGGCGCCGGAGTCAGCGCCCGCCACTCCGGGTTCGACGAGGTTTCAACCATCAGGAAGATCGGCGCGGGCCGCTCGGCCCGCAGCACCGCGGCCATGGCCTCCACATCCCGGGAGAAGAAGCGGTCGGCGCGGTTCGGGGGCGTGACGAAGCTGGCCGGTTCGGGGGAGCGGAGGAGGCCGGTGATCGTCACCGGGGCCGTGGCCGCCGGATCGACCGGCGGACGCGCGGAGACGATGTCCGCGACGAAGCCGCGGTCCACCAGCACCGTCCTGTATCGCAGGGCGTCGACCTTGCAGGCCGAGATCAGCCGCGTCCCGGCCCGGCCGTCGCGGAGGCCGTAGAGCTCGACGAAGGGCGCGGCGGCCAGGCCCGGGCAGGTCGCCGAGACCCGCGTGAAATCGACGTCCCGTCCTTCGTTGAGGGCGTCGAGCACCGGGCCGATCGGCCGGGCCGGCGCGGCCTGCAGCATCTCGATCCGGGCCAGGAGGTCGCGCTTCCAGGCCAGCCGCTGCAGTTGCCAGCCGCCCAGGGTCAGGAGCACCAGCATGGCCAGGGCGGTGACCAGGGTAAGCCCCACGGGGAAGCCGCGCGTCGACGGCTCACGGGTCCCCATCGGGACCTCCGGATCCCACTGTTCAGTCATGCCGGGCTTCGGAAGCCTTGTTCTTGAATTGCGCGGCCAGCATCAGCCCCTTCATCGGCCGGAGCAAAGCCAGCACCACGATCAGCGTGGCCGGCAACCAGACCATCAGGTGCACCCAGACCGGCGGGGCGAAGGCGATCTCGGTGAAGAGCGCGCCGAAGGCCACCAGCAGGCCCGCGACCAGGATCACAAAGACGGCTGGCCCGTCGCCGGAGTCGGCGCGGGCCAGGTCGAAGCCGCAGGCTTCGCAGCGAGGCGACACCTTGAGGAAGCCCTCGAACAGGCGCCCTCGCCGCAGTTCGGGCAGCGGCCCGCCACCCCCGCGAGCAGCGGGTTGCGGGCCGCGGGCACGGTCAGTGGGCCGGGCCGCCGAAGACCACGTAGATGAAGGCGAACAGGAACAGCCACACCACGTCGACGAAGTGCCAGTACCAGGCCGCCGCCTCGAAGCCGAAGTGCTTCTGCGGGGTGAAGGCCCCGTTCATCAGGCGGATCAGGCAGACGATCAGGAAGATGGTCCCGATCAGCACGTGGAAGCCGTGGAAGCCGGTGGCCATGAAGAAGGCCGAACCGTAGAGCCCCGAGTTCGCCGCTTCCTCGTTGAAGAAGTACTGGTGCTCGAGGATGTGGTGGTACTCGTAGACCTGGATCGCGGTGAACAGCACCCCGAGGATCACCGTCAGGATCAGGCCGAGCTTGGCGCCCTTGCGGTCGCCGGTCTGCAGCGCATGGTGCGCCCAGGTGACCGTCGTGCCGGAGAGCAGCAGGGTCAGGGTGTTGAGCAGCGGCAGCTCCCAGGCCGGCACCGTCTCGACGCCGTGCGGCGGCCAGGTGGCCCAGGCGGTACGGACCTCCTCGATCGAGGACAGGGTCCGGTGCTCGCCGAAGAGCGCCATCTCGAAGAAGATCCAGAACCAGGCGACGAAGAACATCACCTCGGACGCGATGAACAGGATCATCCCGTAGCGAAGGCCGATGGAGACCACAGGCGTATGGTCGCCCTGGTTGGCTTCCTTCACCACGTCCCGCCACCAGCCGAACATCGTGTAGAGGACGCCGGCCAGGCCGGCGGCGAACAGCCACCAGGTGCCCTTGTCGAGGCCAAACAGGCCCTTCATCCAGGCCACCCCGCCCATCGCCATCACGACGGCGGCGATGGAACCGGTCAGCGGCCACGGGCTCGGATTGACCAGATGGTAGTCGTGCTTCACGCCAGCGGCCATTGCGCCTTACACCCTCGCAAGTCACCGCGCGCCCATGAGTCGCGCGCGCGGCGGAAATCGGGGACGCTATAGCCTTCGCCAGCGCCTCCCGCCAAGGGGGAAAGCCTAACCCGCGTTCGCCGGCTTGTGCGCCTGGGCGGTCTCGGGCGTCGGCGGGGCGTCCACGGAGCGGAAGAAGGTGTAGGAAAGCGTGACTTCCTGCTTGCCCTTGGTCTCGAAGTCCGTGGCGTACTTGGGGTCCACGAAATAGAGCACCGGCATCTCCACGGTCTCCCCCGGGCCGATGGTCTGGTCGGAGAAACAGAAGCAGTCGAGCTTCTGGAAATAGGGGCCGGCCTGCTCGGGAACGACATTGAACACCGCCCGGCCGGTGATCGCCTGGTCGCTGTTGTTCCTGACCGTGAAGAGCGCAAGCTTGGTCTCGCCGATCTTCGCGGGCTGCGAGGTCTGCTCGGCCGTGAAGGTCCAGGGCAGGTCGCGGACATTGGCGTCGAAGCGGATGGTGAGCTTGCGGTCCAGCACGGTGTCGGGCGCGGCCTCGGCCCGCTTGGTCGTGCCGTCGAAGCCGGTGAGCTGGCAGAACGCCCGGTAGAGCGGCACGGACGCGAAGGCCATGCCGGTCATGCCGAAGAACGCCGCCGCGCAGATCAGGGCGACCTTGGCGTTTCGCCTCTGCTCCGGCGTGATCGGGGGTTTAGAAGGGACGTTCGGTGACATTGGCGCCCAG
This sequence comes from Phenylobacterium sp. J367, assembly GCF_024699985.1. Taxonomy (GTDB): domain Bacteria; phylum Pseudomonadota; class Alphaproteobacteria; order Caulobacterales; family Caulobacteraceae; genus Phenylobacterium. The sequence continues at coordinate 539,683 of NZ_JAJONA010000001.1, forward strand.
CCGCACGATGGTGACGACGAAGATCAGGACAATGAACAGGACCAGCCCCAGGGCCAGCGCGATATTCCGGCCGCGCCGGGCCTTCGCCTGGTCGGGGGACTCGCGGACGGGATCGCTCATCTAGAAGACCTCCAGGGCGGGCAGGCCCGCCAGGTGTTCCACAAGAAGGGTGGCGAAGAGAAGCGTCAGGTAGAGGATGGAGAACGCGAACAGATTGCGCGCGTCCTTCGCGCCGGCGCGGACGTCGTAGAGCCCGTCGTCGTTGCGCTGGCCCGCCGCCTCGCCGGCCCGGCTGCGATAGAGCCGCCAGGCGAGCAGCAGGAACACGAGCCCACCGACGCCCGACACGGCCAGGTAGGGCGCCGCCGCCCAGGCCCGTGAAGGCCGGTGCGAGGGCGAAGGGGACGAACAGCAGGCTGTAGATCCAGATCTGCCGGCGGGTGGAGGCCGCGCCCGCCACCACCGGCATCATCGGCACGCCGGCCTTCTGATAGTCCTCGGAGGTGTAGAGGCTGAGCGCCCAGAAGTGCGGCGGGGTCCACATGAAGATGATCGCGCAGAGCAGCCAGGCGTTCAGCGGCGCGGTCCCGGAAGCCGCCGCCCAGCCGATCACCGGCGGCAGGGCGCCGGCCAGGCCGCCGATGACGATGTTCTGCGCCGTCCACCGCTTCAGCCACATCGTGTAGACGACGGCGTAGAAGACGATGGTGAAGGCCAGCAGGCCCGCCGCCAGCCAGTTCAGCGCCATGCCCATCAGCATGACGGAGAACAGCGACAGCACGATCCCCAGCGCCGCGGCGTCCGAACCCTGGACCCGGCCCGCCGGCACCGGCCGGCCGCGCGTGCGGCGCATCTTCGCGTCGATGTCGGCGTCGTACCACATGTTCAGCGCGCCGGACGCGCCCGCGCCCACCGCGATGCAGAGGATCGCCACGGCGCCCAGCAGCGGGTGGACCGGCGTCTCGGCCGCGACGAGGCCGGTGAGCGCGGTGAAGACCACCAGGCTCATGACGCGCGGCTTCAGCAGCAGGAGGAAGTCCTGCCACCTGGCCGGGGTGCGTTCGGGGGAATGGGCCGTAGCCATGGCCATGCCAGAATACTCGGAATGTTCGAAGGGCGCGCCCCTTGCGGAGCGCGCCCCCAATTTGAGTTGGTCCCGGAGGAGCCCGACGCCTAGTGGTGGGCGTCCGGCTTGATCACCGGCAGTTCGTTGAACTGGTGGAACGGCGGCGGCGAGGACAGGGTCCACTCCAGCGTCGTGGCGCCTTCGCCCCACGGATTGGCCTCGGCCTTGCGGCGGAAGACCATCGCGTCGACCAGCACCACCAGGAACACGCCCACGCCCACGAGCGTCACGACGTAGCCCAGCGAGGAGACCTGGTTCCAGTAGGTGAAGGCTTCCGGATAGTCGATGTACCGGCGCGGCATCCCCTGGAGGCCCAGGAAGTGCTGCGGGAAGAAGATCAGGTTCACGCCGATGAAGGTGATCCAGAAGTGCACGGCGCCCAGCCACTCGCGGTACTTCACGCCGAAGATCTTCTCGAACCAGTAGTAGAAGCCCGCGAAGATCGCGAACACGGCGCCCAGGCTCAGCACATAGTGGAAGTGCGCCACCACGTAGTAGGTGTCGTGCAGGCTGTAGTCGATGCCGGCGTTGGCCAGCACCACACCGGTCACGCCGCCGACGGTGAACAGGAAGATGAAGCCGATCGCCCACAGCATGGGCGTCTTGAAGTCGATCGACCCGCCCCACATCGTCGCGATCCAGCTGAACACCTTCACGCCGGTTGGCACGGCGATGACCATCGTCGCGGCCACGAAGTAGGCGCGCAGGTTGATGCTCATGCCCACGGTGTACATGTGGTGGGCCCACACGACGAAGCCGATGAAGCCGATGGCCACCATGGCGTAGGCCATGGCGAGGTAGCCGAAGACCGGCTTGCGCGAGAACGTCGACACGATGTGGCTGATGATGCCGAAGCCCGGCAGGATCAGGATGTACACCTCGGGGTGACCGAAGAACCAGAACAGGTGCTGGTACATGATCGGGTCGCCGCCGCCGGCCGCGTCGAAGAAGTGGGTGTTAAAGTTCCGGTCGGTCAGCAGCATGGTGATCGCGCCGGCCAGGACGGGCAGCGAGAGCAGCAGCAGGAAGACGGTGACCAGCACCGACCAGACGAACAGCGGCATCCGGTGCAGGGTCATGCCCGGCGCGCGCATATTGAAGATGGTGGTGATGAAGTTGATCGCGCCCAAGATCGAGCTCGCGCCCGCGAGGTGGAGCGACAGGATCGCCAGGTCCATCGACGGGCCGGCGTGGCCCGAGGTGGACAAGGGCGGATAGGCCGTCCAGCCGCCGCCGAAGCCGAGGCCGGGGCCGCCGTCCACGAACATCGAGGTGCAGAGCAGCACCCACGCGGCCACCAGCAGCCAGAACGAGATGTTGTTCATCCGCGGGAAGGCCATGTCCGGCGCGCCGATCATCAGCGGCACGAACCAGTTGCCGAACCCGCCGATCAGCGCCGGCATGACCATGAAGAAGATCATGATCAGGGCGTGGGCGGTGACGACGACGTTGTAGCCGTGCTTGGAGGGCTCGATCAGGCCGGTCTGCGCGAGCAGGCTGCCGTCGCGGAACACCTGGATGCCCGGCTCGGCCAGTTCCCAGCGGATCAGGCCGGAGAGCGCCCCGCCCACCAGGCCCGCCATGATGGCGAACAGCAGGTAGAGCGTGCCGATGTCCTTGTGGTTGGTGGAGAAGAACCACCGCACGAAGAAGCCCGGCTTGTGGTCGTGGCTGTCGTGGTGGTCGTGAGCGGCTGACGTGGCCATCTGAACGCTATTCCTGGCTTATTTCGCGGCCGGCGCCGTGGGCGCGGGCGTGGCGGTGGTCGCAGCGGCGGGCGCGGTGGCGGCAGGCGCCGTCGCAGCCGGATTGACCGTGGCGGCGGCGGGCTGCGCCGCATCGGCGGCGGCCGGCGCGGCGGTGGCGGCGTCGGCCGCGGCGTCGAGGGTGGTCGGCGTCGCCGCCGGGTCCCTGCCGCCCTTGGCGGCCACCCAGGCGTCGAACTCGGCCTGCGTCACCACATGGACTTCGATCGGCATGAAGGCGTGGTCGACGCCGCACAGTTCGCGGCAGTTGCCGTAGAAGACGCCAGTGCGGTCGGCCTTGAACCAGGTCTCGTTGACCCGGCCCGGCACGGCGTCGGTGATGATGCCGAACGACGGCACGGCGAACGCGTGGATCACGTCGGCGCCGGTGACCAGCACGCGGACGGTCTTGTTCACCGGGACGACCAGCGGCTCGGTGGCCGCCAGACGGAAGGGGACGCCCTTCGCCTTGGCCTGGTCCTCGGGCAGCATGTTGGAGACGAACTCCGAGATCTCCTGGTCGGGATACTCGTAGCCCCAGTACCACTGGTAGCCGGTCGCCTTAACCGTCAGGTCCGGCTTTGGCATGTCGTGGTAGGCGAACAGCAGCTTGAACGAGAAGATCGCGATCACCACCAGGATCAGGACCGGGGCGAGGGTCCAGATGACCTCGATGAGGGTGTTGTGGCTCCAGCGCGCCGGCACCGGGTTCGACCGCTTGTTGTAGCGGACGATCACCCAGACCAGCAGGCCCAGCACGAACAGCGTGATGACCGTGATGACCGGCAGCAGGATCCAGTTGTGGAACCAGATGGCGTCGTCCCGGAGCGGGGTCACGCCCGGCTGCAGGTCGATCGCGCCCGGCGTGGGTTGCCCCACCAGGTCATTGGCGAGGGCGGAAGCGCCCCAGAACGCCGACATTGCGCCCGCGACGGCGCCTGCCGTCAGCGCCCGCATACCCTGAAACCTCGACTTCATGTCCCCTCGGTCTGGTTGGCCGGCCGCGTCTCGCGAAACTGACGATCGCCCCCGCCGACTGTCAGAAAAGCGCGCGCAGGCGTGCTGACGCACGCTGCCCGGCCCTTCGGGCGCGTGCATACGCGCATCGCTTTGGCTTGCCAAGCGCTTGCCATCGTCCAAGGGAGAGGATGCATCCGCGGGCCGCCTCGGGCCGTATTTGTATGCGCCGGTGAGCCGCTTCCGGCGAATGGCGTTCGCAAGGGATTCGCATGCACCTGAGCCCGGACGAGGAACTGGCCATCCGCCGGGAGTTCGGCCGGCTGGTGAACCTCAGCCCCTCGGAGCTGAAGGCTTGGCTGGAAACCGTGGAGTCGAAGAAGGTCGGCATGGTCCGCCGCGGCGAGACGGAATCGGTCGGCCGCCAGTCGGCCCGGAAGATCCTCGCCATCAAGGCCAAGGCGGTCGCCGACCTGACCGACGCCGACTACGCCCATATGAAGAAGGTCATCGGCTACTGCCGCCGCCATCTCGCGCAGCGTCCCTGGGGGGATGTGACCGACACCCGCTGGCGCTGGAGCCTGATGAACTGGGGTCACGATCCCCTGAAAGGCCGCCCCATTGAGCACGGGGGCGGGTGACGCGCGCCGCCCGCCTCCCTATCTTGGCCCCATGAACGCCCACGCCCCCGCCCCTCGCTCCTGGACGCCGCCGGCGTCGATCCGAACCGCGCCCGGGAAATCCTCGGCGACGCCCTGGCCGGCGCGGACGACGGCGAGTTGTTCGTCGAACGCAGCGAGAGCGAATCCTTCCTGTTCGACGACGGGCGCCTGAAATCGGCGGCCTATGACTCGACCGAGGGTTTCGGCCTGCGCGTGGTGGCGGGGGAGACCGCCGGCTACGCCCACGCCAGCGAGGTCTCGGAGGCGGCGATCCGCCGCGCCGCCGACAGCGCCCGTCTGGCCAAGCGCGGCTACGCCGGCGTGGCCGCCGAAGGTCCGCGCCCGACCAACGCCAGGCTCTACAGCGAGGACAATCCGCTCGCCTCCCCTGGCTTCTCGGACAAGGTGGCGCTCCTTCAAGAGATTGACGCCTGGGCGCGCGCGCGCGACCCGCGCGTGGTTCAGGTCATGGCCTCCATGGCCGGCGAGCAGCGGACGGTGGAGATCCTGCGCGCCGACGGCCGGCTGATCCGCGACGTCCGTCCGCTCGCCCGCATCAACGTACAGGTCACCGTCGAGAAGGATGGCCGCCGCGAGAACGGCTACACCGGCCAGGGCGGCCGCGCCGGCTTCGAGACCTGGATCACCCCCGACAAGTGGCAGTCGGCGGTGGACGAGGCGCTTCGCCAGGCGCTGGTCAACCTCGAGGCCGTCCCCTGCCCGGCCGGCGAGATGGACGTGGTCCTGGGTCCCGGCTGGAACGGCGTCCTGCTGCACGAGGCGGTCGGCCACGGGCTGGAAGGCGACTTCAACCGCAAGGGCACCTCGGCCTTCTCGGGCAAGATCGGCGAGCGGGTGGCCGCCCCGGGCGTCACGGTCTTCGACGACGGCTCGATCCTCGGCCGCCGCGGCTCGCTCACCGTCGACGACGAGGGCACGCCGACCGAGCGCACGATCCTGATCGAGGACGGCATCCTGGTCGGCTACATGCACGACCGGATGAGCGCGCGGCTGATGGGCCTGACCGCCACCGGCAACGGCCGCCGGCAGTCGTATGCCCACATGCCCATGCCGCGGATGACCAACACCGGGATGATGGGCGGCGATTCCAACCGCGAGGAGATGATCGCGTCGACCAAGCGCGGCCTCTACTGCGCCAACTTCGGCGGCGGCCAGGTGGACATCACCAACGGCAAGTTCGTCTTCCAGTGCACCGAGGCCTATCTGATCGAGGACGGCCGCGTGACGGTGCCGGTGAAGGGCGCGACGCTGATCGGCGACGGCCCCTCTGCGCTGACCCGCGTCACCATGATCGGCGACGACTTCGCCTTCGACCCCGGCATCGGCGTCTGCGGCAAGGCCGGCCAGAGCGTGCCCGTCGGCGTCGGCCAGCCGTCGCTGAAGATCACCGGCCTGACGGTCGGCGGAACGAGCATCTGACCCGACCACGGAGCAATCGCCGCGGCAAACATGTCGGCGATTTAATCCAAGTTACAGGCATTTAACTGGCCCTCCCGTAACGGACGCCGTCACCTGCGGCCGCTCTGGGGAGAGGTAGATGCTGCTCATTCATGTGTTGGCGCAGGCGGTCGCGGCCGCGGTTCCGGAGGCCGCCGCGGCCCCGCAGCAGGGCGTTATCAGCTACCCGCCGTCGTTCTTCGACAGCTTTCGGCCGACCAATGCGCTGGAGATGGTCGAGCGGGTTCCCGGCTTCACCTTCGACGAGGGCGACGACGTCCGCGGATCTCGAGGGCGCAGCCGGCAACGTCCTGATCGACGGCCAGCGGCCGGCGGCCAAGAGCGACGGCCTGGGCGAAATCCTCAACCGTATCCCGGCCGGCTCGGTCGAACGCATCGACCTGATCCGCGGCGGCGCGCCCGGCATCGACATGCAGGGCAAGACCGTCCTGGTGAACGTGGTCCGCAAGTCGGGCGGCGGTTTCCGCGGCCTGATCGCCGCGTCCGGCAAGCTCTCCGCCGACACCGGGATCATCGCGCCGGCCTTCCGCCTGGAGGGCTCCGGCGGATCGAACGGCCGCAACTGGGAAGCCGGCGCCCTCATCGCCCAGGGCTTCGACGACGGCGCGGGGGGACGGTCCCCACGTCCGCCTCGACGCCAGCGGGCGGGAGATCGCCCGGTCCTTCGTGGAATCGGAAGGCGTCGTCACCTTCCAGGGCGTGTTCACCGGAGCCTACGAGACGCCCTTCGCCGGCGGCCGCCTGCGGCTCAACAGCCGGATCCTGCTCGACGAGTTCAACTTCGATGAGCAGGACTACCAGAGCTTCCCGGTCGTGGAGAAGGCCCTCGACCAGTGGGGCCAGGACACCAAGGAGATCGAGGTCGGCGCGCGCGACACCCGCAGCTTCGGCCCCGGCACGTCCCTCGAGACCGTCCTGCTGCAACGGAACCAGGACCGCCATTTCGGCGAGACGTTCCGCGAGCCGGGCAGCACCGTCCTCTTCAGCCTCGATCGCCAGACGGGCGAGAGCATCGCCCGCACCGTCCTGAAGCATCGCCGCTCCGAGACCCTGTCCTTCGAGGCCGGCGGCGAAGGCGCTTTTAACTGGATGGAGAGCGAGACCGACTTCGTCGTCAACGACGTCGCGCAGGACCTGCCGGCCGCCAACGTCCGGGTCGAGGAGGCCCGCGGCGAGCTGTTCGGCAAGGCGACATGGCGGCCGACGGCGACCCTCACCGCCGAGGCGGGCCTGCGCCAGGAGGCGTCCCGCATCTCCTCCGAGGGCGACGTGGAACTGGAGAAGACACTCTACTTCACCAAGCCGCGCCTGGCCGTCACCTGGGCGCCGAACCCGGCAAACCAGCTTCGCCTGCGCGTCGAGCGCGAGGTCGACCAGCTCGACTTCGACGACTTCGTCGCCGACACCAACTTCAACTCCGGCGGGGATGTGCAGGCCGGCAACCCGGATCTCGAGCCCCAGCAGGCCTGGGTCTTCGAAGCCGCCTTCGAACGGCGCTTCCTGGGCGACGGCGCCCTGGTGCTCACCGTCTCGCACAGCGAGCTCAGCGATGTGGTCGACCGCGCGCCGGTCTTCTCGCCCAGCGGCGACGCCTTCGACGCCCCGGCGAACATCGGCTCCGGCTACGAGCAGGCGTTCCAGATCAACCTGACCCTTCCCCTGCAACGGATCGGCCTTCGCGGCGCCCAGCTGAAGGGCGAGGTAGAGTGGGAGAAGAGCCGGGTCACCGACCCGACCACCGGCGAGAAGCGCCGCATCTCCGGCTCGCGCCCCGTGGAGTGGGAGGCCAGCTTCACCCAGGACCTGCCGGCCTGGAAGCTCGCCTTCGGCGCCGAGGCCTACGGCGGCTGGCGGGAGACCTATTACCGCTTCAACGAGATCCAGAACCGCAAGCTGAAGACCTTCGTGGTCACCTACGTGGACTGGAAGCCGCGGCCGGACATCACGGTGCGCGCCGAGATCGACAATCTGACCGAGCGGGGCTTCCGCGAGACCCGCTACCGCTACGGCGGCGTCCGCGGCCAGGCGGGCCTGGAATACACCGACGACCGCGACCTGCAGGTCGGCCGTTACTTCTATGTCCGCATCCGCAAGACGCTCGGCGGCTGACGCCCAATAACGGACGCGCGTTGCGGCGGCGGGCAGGCCATGCCCGCCGCCGCGCAAGACAGCGGAAACCTTTCGCCGATTTAATCCACCTTACGGGCATTTAATTGGCCCCCGAGCCCCGGCGCAGGTCACTTGCGACCGCTGCTGGGAGACCTCTGTTCATGTTGATCGTTCACCTGTTGGCCCAGGCGGCCGTCGCCGCCGCGCCGCAACCTGCCGTGCCTGCGGACGTCGCGGCGCAGGGCGCTCCGCCCGCTCCGGCCGCAGAGGCCCAGCAGGGCGTGATCAGCTATCCGCCCGCTTTCTTCGCCGCCCAGCAGCCGGCCAACGCCTGGGAGATGCTGCTGCGCCTGCCGGGCTTCACGCTCGACACCGGCGCGACCGTGCGCGGCTTCGAGGGCGGCGGGGGGCAACGCCCTCATCGACAGCCAGCGCCCGGTGTCGAAGACCGACAACCTCGAGGAAATCCTGCGCCGCATTCCGGCCAGCCAGGTGGAGCGCATCGACCTGATCCGCGGCGGCGCGCCCGGCATCGACATGCAGGGCAAGGCGGTGATCGCCAACGTCATCAAGAAACCCGGCGGCGGCCTGCGCGGCCTGATCGCGGTGGCCAACAACCACCTCTACGACGGCCGCAACATGCACGGCATGCGCCTCGAATTGTCCGGCGGCCAGGGCCAGCGCCAGTGGGAGGGGTCCGCCCGCTACGGCTACGGCAACGACGACGGCGGCGACTACGGCCCGCAGGTGCGCATCGGGCCGAACGGCGAGATCCAGCGCCGCTCCGACGTGCGCTCGGAGAGCGACGGCCTGCAGAAGACTCTCACCGGGGCCTACCAGCAGCCGCTTTTCGGCGGGGTCGCGCGGGTGAACGGCCGGATGTTCTGGGACCACTGGAAGTTCGAGGAGGACAACCGGTACGAGCTGCCGCCGGAGCTCGGGACCGAGACCACCGACGACACCTACCTGCGCAAGGACACCGAGCTCGGCGGCCGGTTCAACCGCGACTTCGGGCCGAGGACCAGCCTGGAGGCGATTGCGCTGCGGCAGACCCGCGACCAGACCATCCGCTCCGACTTCGCCGCCCCGGACTTCAGCCAGGGCTTCTTCCTCGACCGGGAGTCCAGCGAGACGATCGGGCGCGCGGTGCTGAAGTACAAGTGGAACGACCGGCTGTCCTTCGAGGCCGGCATGGAAGGCGCCTTCAACCAGCTCGACAGCGGCACCACGCTCTCCGTCGACGGCGAGGACGTGCCGCTGCCGGCCGCCAACGTCCACGTGGAGGAGAAGCGCGGCGAAGCCTTCGCGCGCGGCACCTGGCGGACCACCGACAAGCTCACCTTCGAGGGCGGCCTGCGATACGAGGCCTCGCAGATCTCGTCGGACGGCGACGTGATCCTCGAGAAGACCCTCTACTACGCCAAGCCCCGCGCCGCGGTGAGCTGGAACCCCACGACCTCCACCCAGCTGCGCGCCAGCTTCGAGCGGGTGGTCGGCCAGCTCAACTTCGACGACTTCGTCGCCTCGGCAAACTTCAACACCGGCAGCGGCGTCTCCGCCGGCAACCCGGACCTGGCGCCGGAGCAAGCCTGGGTAAGCGAGGCGTCGGTCGAGCAGCGGTTCTGGGGCGGCGGCGTGGTGGTCGTCACTGTCCGCCACTCGGCGATCTCCGACGTCAACGACCGCGGCCCGGCCGAGGCCGTCGCGCCGGACGGCACGGTCAGCTACTTCGACCAGCCGATGAACATCGGCGACGGGACCAAGGACGAGCTGATCGCCTCGATCAGCTTCCCCTTCGACCGGATCGGACTGAAGGGCGCCACCTTCCGCGCCGAGAGCACCTGGCGCCGCAGCGAGGTCACCGACCCCACCACCGGCGAGACGCGCGAGATCTCGGACCTGCGCCCGCTGGAATGGTCGGCGAACTTCACCCACGACATCCCGCGCTGGCGCTTCAGCTACGGCGTCGACGTCTATTCCGGCTGGCGCGAGCGCGACTACCGCTTCGACAGCGTCAACACGGTGAAGCTGGAGGACGCCTACATCCGGCCCTTCGCCGAGTGGCGGATCCAGCCCTCGCTGTCGCTCCGGATGGAGGCGCCGAACCTGATCTCGCGCGGCATCCGCATTACCCGCGAGCAGTACGCCGGCCCGAGGGACACTGCGCCGCTCGCCTACACCGACGACCGCGACCTGACCTTCGGCCAGATGTTCTACATCCGGGTGAGAAAGACGTTCGGGAGCTGATCTCCTTCTCCCCTCGCGGGAGAAGATGGCCCGAAGGGACCGGATGAGGGGTCCCACCGGCTTCTCCTGCCAGACACGAAGAAGGGCCGCACGATCTCTCGTGCGACCCCTCATCCGTCACCCTGCGGGTGACACCTTCTCCCGCAAGGGGAGAAGGCTTGTTGTCAGGCCTTGTCCGCCCGGATCGCCGCCGGGTTCACCGCCTGGCGCTCACCGTCGAGGGTGGGCGCGATCGGCTCCGGCTGCGGGTGGTTCGACGGGTCGTTCACCCCGTGCGCCCAGCCCTTGATGAAGAAGCTGACCACGACGAAGGCGACGCCCACGCCGACGCCCGCCCAGCCCAGCTTGTTGAAGCCGTCGAGCGAGGTGGCGAGCGCGGCCGCCGGGTCGAGGACCTGGCCGCCCACCGTCTCGGTGCCCATGGCGCCGGCGATCCAGCCGCCCACGTACTGGGCGATGGAGGACGCCAGGAACCACACGGCCATCATGAAGGAGACCACGCGGGCCACCGACAGCTTGGTGATCTCCGACAGACCCACCGGCGAAAGGAAGAGCTCGCCCGTGGTGTGGAACAGGTAGAGCAGGCCCAGGAAGACCAGCGGCATCTTGAACTCTGGGCTCGCGAAGCCCTGGCCCCAGACCACGATCAGGAAGCCCAAGCCAACCTGGAGAAGACCGAGGCCGAACTTCAGGGTCGGATTGGGGTCGCGGCCGCGCTGGGCGAGCCAGGCCCACATGGCCGCGAAGACCGGGGCGAAGATCAGGATGTAGCCGGCGTTGAACGACTGGGTCTGGGCGGCGGAGACGCCCATCAGGTCGACGTTGGTCGCCGCGAACAGGTTCAGCGAGGTGCCGGCCTGCTCGAAGAGGGTGAAGAACACCACCGAGCCGAAGATCAGCACCAGGGCGAGCATCATCCGCTCCCGCTCGACCTTGGTGCACTTGGCGATGATGAAGCCGACATAGACGAGCGCGGCCACGATCGAGACCCCGAGCGCCCAGCCGACCAGCCTGTTCGACTGCACCAGGAAGAAGATGGGGATCACGCCCAGCACGCCGGCCGCATAGATCAGCCACTCGCGGCTGATCGGACCGACCACCTTCTCGGTGAGCGCCACCGGATTCGGCGGCTCGCCCTTGCCCTGCAGGTGCTTCTTGCCGAGCACGAAGACCACGAAGCCGGCGAGCATGCCGATGCCGGCCAGGCCGAAGCCGGCCCACCAGCCGAACTGCACGCCCAGGAGGCCGCACAACGCCGAGGCCCAGAACGCCCCGAGGTTGATGCCGTAGTAGTAGAGCGTGAAGCCGGAATCCCGCCGGGGATCGCCCTGCGGATAGAGCTGGCCGACGATCGTCGAGATGTTCGGCTTCAGGAAGCCGACCCCCATGATGATCAGGCTGACCGCCAGGAAGAACGCGTTCTTGGCGAGCGGATCGGTGGTCACCGTCTGCTCGTAGGAACCCGCCGGCAGGACCGCCGGCAGCGGCGCGGTGGCCGGCAGATTCTTGATCTCGATGCCGCCGCCGGCCGCCGGGCCGAAGGCGTAGGGCTGGCCGCCCACCATCAGGTTGACCGTGCGGTTCTCCATCCGACCCTCGGCGACGACCTCGTACTGCTGGCCGGCGTAGGTGAGGGTTTCCCGTGCGCCCGCGCCCTCGACCGCCATGGTCAGGTGGCCGGCGACGAGCAGGAGGGGCGCCGAAGGCGACGGCCTTGCGCGTGCCGAGCCAGCGGTCGGCCATCAGGCCGCCGATCAGCGGCAGCAGGTATACGAGCGAGGTGTATGAGCCGTACTGGTTGCCCGCCGTCTCCTGGTCGAACAGCAGGTGCTGCGTCAGGTAGAAGATCAGGATCGAGCGCATGCCGTAGTAGGAGAAGCGCTCCCACATCTCGGCGAAGAACAGGATGATCAGCCCGCGCGGGTGATTGCGCATGAGCTGGATCAGGACCGGTATGCCGGTCAGCAGCGTGATGACGATGCCTACGAGGAGGACGATGTTCATGTGGGCGTCCGGTGTTTTCCCTATGGCTTCCGTGGCCTTGAGAGCGCTTTCGCCCCGGCCGGGCCGAATTGCGCGGGAGAAAATCACGCGGGCTTGGCCAGCACAAGCAAAGGCGTGCCCCAAAGCCTCCGGTCGGGACCCGCGCCCCGCTTTCGGGCGTTGATCACGACAGCAGGAGGATCCCGCCATGATGACACCCGGACCCGATCATCCGATCACCGTCGAGCCCGCGACGCGCCGCTGGCGGGCCCTGTTCGCCGGCCATGTGATCGCCGACAGCAACCGCGCCCTGATCCTGCGCGAGGCGAGCTATCCGCCGGTCGTCTATTTCCCGCGCGAGGACGTGGCCATGGAGTACATGAGCCGCACCGACCGCCAGACCCACTGCCCCTACAAGGGCGACGCCGGCTACTACACCCTGCTGATGGACGGCCACTTCGCCGAGAACGCGGTGTGGACCTATGACGACGCCGCCCCGTCGGTCGGCGGCATCGCCGGGCATCTCGCCTTCTACACCGACCAGATCGAGGTCTATGAAGTCGACGACGCCGCCGTGAATCCCCACCACGACGAAGAGGTCCGCGCCCGCGAGGCCGAGGCCATGCCGCGGTCCGAAGTCGACGAGATCATCCAGCACACCGACGCCGGCGACGGCCGCTCCCAGCGCGAGCACTGGGAGCCCAACGTCAGCCAGCCCGACGGCGGAGTACGGTAGCCCCGGCTGACCGGAAAATCCGACGCCGACTGACGGGTTACCGTCATCAGGCCGTCAGCTGCCCACCCGCTCGTCGGTCGAATTGTTCAGCTTGTTCATGGCGATGGTGGAGCTGGGTGCGGCATGACGCCTCCCCGCCTGAGTCTTGCAGCGCACGGCCAGCTTCTCCATGGTCGCGGCGTCCGCGGTCACATACAGTTCCGCAGGCGGAATATATCGGTGGCCGGCGACCCAGTTCGGAGCGTCGCACTCCAGGAGGACGCGCGACGCCATGCCCACGGCCCAACCCAGTCTCAACCTCGATCCGGCGTCGGACAGCGGCGTCGCCGAGGACGGCATCACGAACGACGCCACGCCGACCCTGAACGGCGTCGCCGACGCCACCGCGACCATCACCATCTACGACGGCGCCACCCAGATCGCACAGACCACCGCGGGTGGCGACGGCACGTGGAGCGTGACACTTGGAACGCTGTCGGACGGCAGCCACAGTCTCACGGCGGTCGCCACGCTCGCCGGCGTGGACAGCGTAGCCTCCGATCCGCTCGACCTGACCATCGACACCTCGTCTCCGGACCCCGACCCGGCGGCGCAGGACGATACCTCCGTGATCGTGGGGGGCGTTCCCGTGACCTTCGATCTGCTCTTCGGCACGCAGGGGACGGTCGTGAGCTATGGCGTCCCGATCCTCAGTTCCCTGTTGACCGGCGACCATCCGCTGACCGTGCCATTGGCCGGCGGCATCGACATTCCGGTCGGCATGGGCGGCCAGTTTTTCGGGATGGGCGGCCTTGGTGGCCCGGCCGGCGCGTTGGGCCCCCTCAGCGGTCAGTTGTTCGGGGTCGGCGGCCCGGTGGGCCCCGCCGCCGCCGCGGGGTTCCTAGGCAGCCAGATGGAGAGCATGGGGGTCGGCGTCGGCCAGTCCGGCGCCCCTGACGACCTTCCTGGAGCGTGCGCTCGCCGAGTACCTGAGCGAGTCCGCCGGAAAGGGGGTCGTCCCCCTGGCCATCCAGATGGGGATGGGCCCGGCCGGCAAGTCGGTAGGTCCGCTGGTCGTCCGCGGAGCCGATGGTCCGGCGACCGCGCTCTTCCTGGACGGCTCCGGCGCGCTCCCGGGGACACAGGTCAACCTGGACGGCGTCAGCGTCGCCCTCGTCACTGGCACGGTCAGTCTGGTCGGCGGCCGCGGGAAACAGATGGTCATGGGCGACGGCGCCGCCCAGTCCATGATCCTCGGTGAGGGCGACGACGAGTTGCACGGCGGCGGCGGCGACGACACGGTGGGAAGCCAGGGCGGCGATGACCGGCTGTTTGGCGGCGACGGCCAGGACCGGGTGTTCGGCGGGACAGGCGACGACTACCTGCACGGCAACGCCGGGGCCGACAGCGTCTCCGGGGACGACGGCCACGACGTCCTGCAGGGCGGCAAGGGCGACGACCACCTGGACGGCGGCGCAGGCGACGACCTGCTGCTCGGCGACCTGGGCGACGACACCCTCACCGGCGGCCTCGGCGCCGACGTCTTCGTCGCCCTCGCCGCCGGCGGGCGGGACGTGGTCCTGGATTTCGACGCCACGCAGGGCGACCGCATCCGGCTCGCCGACGGGGTCGCCTTCGAGGCGCGCCAGGAGGGCGCCGACACGGTGATCGACCTGGCCGGCGGCGGTCGGATGGTGCTTGCCGGCGTGCAGCTCTCCGCCCTGCCCGAGGGCTGGCTGGTTCAGTAGGCGAAGGCTTCGAAGACCTTGCTGGCGTCGCCCGCCCACGGCCCGTTGTAGAGCTCCAGCAGGCGCTCGGCCGGGGTGACGCCGCTTTCGGCGATGTCGAACAGCTCGGCGAGGTAGCCGCTCTCGTCGACCAGGCCGCCGGAGAGCCGGTTGCGGCGCTTCAGCCCCTCGCGTGCGATGGCCAGCATGTCCTTGGCCACGTCCTGCACCGAGCGGCCGGCCACCTCGGCCTTGAGGCCCAGGCGGGCCACGTCGGCGCGCAGGCGCTCGTGGTCGTCTATCGCCCAGTCCTTGCAGAGGTCCCAGGCGGCGGCGAGCGACGCTGAGTCGTAGAGGACGCCCATCCACAGCGCCGGCAGCGCGCAGAGCCGGCTCCAGGGCCCGGAGTCCGCGCCGCGCATCTCCAGGTACTGCTTCAGCCGCACCTCGGGGAAGATCGTGGTGGTGTGGTCGGCCCAGTCCTTCAGGGTCGGGCGCTCGCCCGGCAGTTCGGCGAGCTTGCCCTCCATGAAGTCGCGGAACGAGCGGCCCGCCACGTCGATGTACCGGCCGTCGCGCTTCACGAAGTACATCGGCACGTCGAGGGCGTAGTTGGCGTAGGTCTCGAAGCCGAAGCCGTCGCGGAACACGAAGTCCAGCATGCCCGTGCGGTCGGGGTCGGTGTCGGTCCAGACGTTCGCCCGGGCCGAGACGAAGCCCGTCGGCTTGCCCTCCTTGAAGGGCGAATTGGCGAACAGGGCCGTGGCGATCGGCTGCAGCGCCAGGGAGGTGCGGAACTTGGCGACCATGTCGGCTTCCGAGCCGAAGTCGAGGTTCGCCTGCACCGTGCAGGTGCGGAACATCATGTCGAGGCCCATGGAGCCGACCTTCGGCATGTACTCGCGCATGATCTTGTAGCGGCCCTTGGGCATCACCGGGATCTGCTCGCGGGTCCAGATCGGCGTGAAACCGAGGCCCAGGAAGCCCAGGCCCAGCTCGTCGGCGACGACCTTCACCTCCTGCAGGTGGCCGCCGGTCTCCTCGCAGATGTCGTGGATGGTCTCCAGCGGCGCGCCGGAGAGCTCGAACTGGCCGCCGGGCTCGAGGCTGACGTTGGCCATGCCGCGCTCCAGCGCGATGACGTTCTCGCCTTCGTAGACCGGAGCCCAGCCGTAGCGGGTCAGGCCCTCGAGCAGCGCCTTGATGCCGTTCGGCTCATAGGGGACGGGGGCATGCGTGCCCAATTGGAAGACGAACTTCTCGTGCTCGGCGCCGACGCGCCATGCGCTGGCGGGCTTCGCGCCCTGCTCGAACCAGCGGACCAAATCGCCGAACACAAGGGGGCGGTCGTCGCAGGCGACTTCGGCCATATCGATTTCCTTCCCCGTCCCAACCTGGAGCCGCGCCCCAATTCCCAAAAGGAGGCGCGCGGCCGGCATCCTTACGTCGTAAGATCACATGGGTGCAATTGCTGCGCCGCTCAAGGGTTCCAGTCGCCCGCCGCGGCCTGCCAAAGGGTAAGGGCCGAGATCGCCGCGGTGTCGGCCCGGAGGATGCGGGGACCGAGCGTGGCCGCCACCGCGTAGGACAGGCTCCTGAGGAGCTCCCGCTCCCGGGGCGAGAACCCGCCTTCCGGCCCCACCAGCACCGCCCAGGGCCCGCGCTCCGTTACGGCCGCCAGCACCGGCTTGGCGTCGCCGGCCTCGTCGCAGAACAGCAGCCGGCGGCCCGGCTCCCAGCCGCCGATCAGCGTCTCCAGCTTCACGGGCTCCAGCACCTGCGGCACGTCAAGCCGGCCGGTCTGCTCGGAGGCTTCGGTGGCGATGGCCCGCAGCCGGTCGACGCGGGTGTGATCGGCGTTGGTGCGCTCGGTGATCACCGGCCGGATGCGGCGCACCCCCAGTTCGGCGGCCTTCTCCACGATGGTCTCCAGCGGTCCGCGCTTCACGAGCGCGATCAGGAGGTCGAGGTCGGGCCCCGCCGCCTGTGGACGCGCCGGATCGATGATCTGCAGCACCACCGCCCGCTTGCCGACCGCGCCGACGATCGCCCGCCATTCCCCGTCGCGGCCGTTGAAGACCCGGAGCTCGTCGCCCGGCTTCGCGCGCATCACCGCGCCCAGGTAGCGGCTCTGCGCCTCGTCGAGGGTGAGCTCGGCGCCGGCGGCCAGGTCGTGGGTCACGTGCAGGCGGATCATGCGCGCTCTCTACCCCTCCGCGCTCGGAGCCGTCATCCCCCCGCCATCCCCTCCGCCGCTCGTCCCGGCAAAAGCCGGGATCCGAGCGGAGGTGGATTGGCCGTGCCCCTCGCCGCCGTACTGTGCTTGTCTGCGCCTCAGCTTGGATCCCGGCTTTCGCCGGGAAGAGCGGATTGTGGAGTGAGACGTTCAGTCCCCATGGCCCACGACGACGACGCCTACGAGACCGAGGAGTACGAGCTGCAGGTCGCGCTCGTGAAGTTCCAGCAGTACGCCATCGAGGCCGGCGAGAAGGACCTCGTCATCTTCGAAGGCCGCGACACGGCCGGGAAGGACGGCGCCATCAAGCGCGTGGTCGAGCACCTGTCGATCCGCAACACCCGGGTGGTCGCGCTCCCCAAGCCCACCGAGCGCGAGAGGACCCAGTGGTACTTCCAGCGCTACACGCCCCACCTGCCAGCCGCCGGCGAGCTCGTGATCCTCAACCGCTCCTGGTACAACCGCGCCGGCGTCGAGCGCGTCATGGGCTTCGCCACCGAGGCCGAGCAGGAAATCTTCCTGCGCGACGTCACCCCCTTCGAGAAGATGCTGCGCGACGGCGGCCTCCAGATCGTCAAGCTGTGGCTCGACATCTCCCGGAAGGAGCAGGCCAAGCGCCTGGAGGAGCGCCGCTCCGACCCCCTGAAGGCCCTGAAGGTCAGCCCGCTCGACGCCGTCGCCCAGGAGAAGTGGGACGCCTACACCCGGGCCCGGGACGAGATGCTGACCCGCACCCACTGCCCCGAGGCGCCCTGGATCATCGTCCACACCGACCGCAAGAAGGAGGCGAGGCTCAACATCATGCGCTACCTCCTAAAAGGTGCTCGCCCCGCACGGCATCGCCCGGGGCGTCCGCGACCCCGATCCGGAGGTGCTTTTCGAGTTCGAGGTCGCCGCCCTCACTGACGGCCGCCTGGAGCGCTAAACGCCCCCAAATCCGCCTTTGTTCCGCTCACCCCGAGGGGCGAGTCCCGGCGTTAACCATACGTTTACAACCCATTGTTCTTTCTTTGTTCGGTCGGTAGGGTCCTGGCCAGCACGTGCGTCTGGAGGGGTGGATTGAAGCCTGAGACGATCACCGCAGCCCAGGCCCGCCGGATCGCGCTCACCGCCCAGGGCTTCGCCCGCCCGCGACCGGCGGCGCCTGGCCGGCGTGAGCTCCTGAAGACCATCGAGCGGCTCGGCGTCGTGCAGATCGACAGCGTCAATGTGGTCTCGCGCACCCACTACCTCCCGGCGTTCTCCCGCCTCGGCGCCTACCCGCGCCCGCTGCTGGAGGAGCTCGCCTGGGCGAGGAAGCGGCCCCTGTTCGAATACTGGGCGCACGAGGCGAGCCTCGTTCCCCTGGAGAGCCAGCCCCTGCTGCGCTGGCGGATGCAGGACGCCCACGACGGGGTCGGGGTCTGGAAAGGCATCGCGAAGTTCCTGCGCGAACGGCGCGACTTCGTGGAGAAGGTGCTGGACGAGATCGCCGCCCGCGGCCCCTCCCCGCCTCCGAGCTGGAGCTCGGCCACAAGGGCGAGGGCGGCTGGTGGGGCTGGAGCGAGGCCAAGCGCGCCGTCGAGGGCCTGTTCTGGACCGGCGAGCTGACCACCGCCACCCGCCGCGGGACCTTCGAGCGGGTCTATGGGCTGCCCGAAAAGGTCATCCCGGCGAAGATCCTCGACCTGCCGACCCCGCCGCGCGACGCGGCCCAGCGCGGCCTGATGAAGATCGCGGCCCGCGCCATGGGCGTCGCCACCGAGCGCGACCTGCGCGACTACTTCCGCCTGCCGGTCGGCGACGCGAAGGTCAGGCTGGCCGAGTTGGTGGAGGCCGGCGACCTCCTCCCCGTCACCGTCAAGGGCTGGCGCGAACCGGCCTATCTCGACCCCGCCGCCAGGACGCCCCGGCGCGTGGAGGCCCACGCGCTTCTCTCGCCCTTCGACAACCTGATCTGGTTCCGCGAGCGCACCGAGCGGATGTTCGGCGTCCGCTTCCGGATCGAGATCTACACGCCCGCCGAGAAGCGTCAGCACGGCTACTATGTGCTGCCGTTCCTGGAGGGCGACGCGATCACCGCCCGCGTCGACCTCAAGGCCGACCGCAAGGCCTCGGCCCTGCTTGTCCAGGCGGCCCACGCCGAGCCCTGGGCGACCGGCGAGGCCCCGGAACGCCTCGCCGCCGAGCTGAAGCTTATGGCCGGTTGGCTCGGGCTGGACCGCGTCCAGGTCCAGTCCAAGGGCGATCTGGCGGCAGCGCTCGGCGAGGTGGTCTGAGCGTTGCGAGCGAGTGCATTTGTTCGCGCTTTGTTCTTGACTCGCGAAACTCGCAATGGCATACTTGAATGGTCGGATAGGCGGCCGATCACCCGCGTGCGGACACGCTTGGCATCAATTTTCCGATCATCTTGTGAAGCTTTTTGAGCTCGGCGGCGGGCGCCGGTGAATGGCACCGCTTTTTTTGCGGCGTTTCAAATCTTTTCAAGGAGGCAATTGATGGCGAGAATGCCTCGCGGCGAGCCGCGGAGCGTGCCGGACCCTGAAGGTGAAATGTACGACAGGGCGATGGCCAAGGTTCGAGCGCAACGAGAGGCCGAGGATCGTGGCCTTCGTTCGCCAGCAGAAATGCTGGAGGAATTCCAGAAAGGCCCAAGGATCGAACGGCCGAGCTTGGCGCAGTCGTTCATCCCTATTGTTGGTCCTGCGTGGGAAGCGGTCGCTGACCTTCAAGATGGAAACTACGGGGGCGCGGCCTTCAATGCCGCCATGGCAGTTGGTGACGCGTTGCCTGCGGGCGCGGTCGTGAAGGGGCTCCGCGCTGCAAGCAAGGGCGTCGGAGTTCTCAAGAAGGGCTCCGTCACTGCGAATGCGGCTAGCAAGCAGATTCTGGAGAGCCGGATTGGCGGGAAAGGGTGAGGAGATCCATCACACGATCCGCTCAATGGAAAGAGTCGCACAGCGCAGGATCCGAGGAATCACTTCGCGTTCCTCAAGACGTTGCCCAAGGAACAGCATCGTCGGCTGACAGGTAGTTGGGACGGCAAACCAAAGTACGATCCGGTCCGTCGGATCTGGTATGGGACCACCGACTGGCAAAAGTCCGTTCCGACGGCGCTCGGCTCTTATGCGGCCGACGCAGGTCAGAATCTGACGCAACGCCCGGAGCGGCCATCCCCCTCAGCTCGGACACAGCGATAGCTTCAGCTTCCTCTGCCTCGCTGGGCCAGCGTAGGTTTCAGCTCCTTTGGAGAACGTGCCAGTGAAATCCAGCGAGGCAGACTTCGCCTTCCCCTGTTCTTGGCTTCACGCCGGACCTTGAGAACTGGGGCTTTCCCGACCTCGACCGCCTGACCCGGTGTGGACCCCGCACGCTGAAGGACGACGTGCAGAACGGCATGGAACTCATCGATGCCGACCTAAGGCGCTGGCGGGTCCTGAGCGTACGGCGAACCGGACGTGCCGGTTCGCTATTGTCGCTGATCCCAGGCTTCGGTCCACCGCAAGCACGTGTCGAGCACGAACTCGAGCCACTGCCGGCGCTCTCGTTGGAGGACTTGCGTCGGAGGACTCGCGACTCGCTGGAGAAGTTCCGCGTCGACTACACCGGCTTCGGAGGCGACGAGGCCGAGTTCGAGTCGCTGCTGGCGCGCGTCGGCAAGGCGCGCTCCGTTGCGGAAGTCTACGAGTTGATCCAGCCCGACACGTTCGAGCCTTACTGAGCTCAGGCGCCCTGCGCCTTCTTCCTCGTCTTCGCGGGCTTGGCCGCTCCCGACACCGCCTCACTGTCGTCGAGCTGCACCGCCACCATTAGCAGCAGGAAGTGGTAGGCGCAGAGCACCATGCCGAAGAACAGCATGGCCATGTAGAGCGCCGCCGCCTGGGCGTCCCAGAGGCCGCAGGCCGCCACATAGAGCGGCACGATGAGCACCACCGCCACGGCGCAGAGCACATAGGCCGCGTTCCGCATCAGGCGGCCGACCCGGTAGAGGATGCTCGCCTGCCAGGCCATGACGACCAGGAGCCCCGTTCCCGCCACGGCCAGGACGCCATCGCAGATCCGCCAGACCAGCGCCTCGGGCAATCCGAACGCACCGACCAGCGGCGGCAGCAGCGCGAACAACACCTCCATCAATGCGGTGGCCACCATCGCCCGCACGCGGAATGCGGTGGCCTCGGCGTGCATCCGGAAGCGGCTGAAGGCCCCGATCACGCCGGCGAAGCCCGCGAACCCGACGGCCACTTGGCTGTAGGTGCTGAGCAGGGCAGCGTGGTCCGGGGAAAGGCTCATGCCCCAGAGTGGAATGCTCAGCCGACGGAGGTCAACGGGAGCTTGGCCTCAGCCGGCGGGCGTCAGCGCCAGCGATTGCAGCGCCTCCTCGATCGGGATGAAGAAGTTGATCCCCAGCGGAACCCCGCCGGGCGCGTAGCCGGCGACGGAGAGGCCCACCAGCCCGCCCTTCTCGTCGATCAGGGCTCCGCCGCTGTTGCCGTTGGTGATGGCTACATCGCTCTGGATGTAGCTGCGGCCGTCCAGCACCCGCTTCGGCGACGAGACCACGCCGCGGGTCAGGGTGCCGGCGAAGTCCCGCTCCTTGGGCGTGCCGATGGCGTAGACCGTCTCGCCGAGTTTCACGGGGGCCGTGCGGATCCCCAGCGGCGCCGTCTTGGCCGTGGTCTTGATCAGCGCCACATCGCGGCCGCGGTCGGCGCGGACCACCTCGCCCGGCGTGTCCGTGCCGTCGGCCCAGCGCACCCGCACGCGCCCGGCCTCACCGGCCACATGGTGATTGGTCAGGATGTAGCCATCGGCGGAGATCAGCACCCCGCTGCCCATCCCCTGACCGGCGAAGATCGACACCACCCCACGCGCCGCCTGGTCGAACGCGACTGGCGCCGCCGCCGGCCTGTAGGCCACGCGCAATGCCGCCAGCGCCGCGCCCGGCGGCGGAATGGACGCCGCTGTCGGGCCGGAGAGGGCGTTTCGGAAGCTCTCCGACGCGACCAGCTTCTGGACGTTCTGCGCGAACGCGCCCTGCAGCAGGACATGATTGCCGCCGTCCACCGCCTTCACGAGCAGGTGCTCGCCTTCCGTCGGCACGCGCGCCACAACCCTGGCCTGCGAGGTCGAGTAGACCTGCCACTCGACCTTCATCTTGACGGAACCCCTTGAACAGCACCCGGTCGTTCTCGAGCAGCGCATCCTTGAAGGATTGTGTCGCGCAGAATTTCGCCTCGATGGCGTTGACCAGCGCGCCGACCTGCAGGTCCGACGACTTCTGATCCTCCTCGAAAAGATTGTTGGGATCGCCGGCCACGGCGAATCCGCCTTTCAACAGTTCGCTGCGGAAGGTCCGTTCGAACTCGGGGTCCTTCACGACCTCGTTGTCAGTGGACTCCCAGGTAAGCGTCTTGCTGTTGGCGCATGGGAGCGGGAAGTTGTCGTACTGCACCTGCGCCCACGGGGTTCCCGCCGGGATCCGAACGACCATCTTGGCGAAGCTCACCGGGGCCGCCTGCGCAGCGGCCGATCCCGCCATCAACAGCGCCGCCACAATCCCCAAGCCGA
Organism: Phenylobacterium sp. J367; assembly: GCF_024699985.1. Lineage (GTDB taxonomy): Bacteria > Pseudomonadota > Alphaproteobacteria > Caulobacterales > Caulobacteraceae > Phenylobacterium. The sequence goes on from NZ_JAJONA010000001.1 coordinate 562,216, forward strand.
AGCGCATCTCAAGTCCCCCCGAACGTCGCTACGCAGACGCTATCGCACGCAACCTTAAGAAGAAATCGCCGAAGCCGCCTACCCCTCGCTCCACACCGCCAGTTCGTTGCCGCTGGGGTCGGTGAAGTGGAAGCGCCGCCCGCCGGGGAATTCGAAGATCGGCTTCACGATCGCCCCTCCCGCCGCGCGCACCTTGGCCTCCATGGCCTCCAGGTCGTGGGCGTAGAGCACGACGAGCGGCTTCGCCGGCTGGTTCGCCGCGTCGCCGTCGAAGCCGCCGTCCAGCCCCTCGCTCATTGCGGAATAGGACGGCCCGTAGTCCGTGAAGCTCCAGCCGAACGCCGTCTCGTAGAACCGCTTCAGCGGGATCAGGTCGCCGCCCGGAAACTCCACATAGTCGATCTTGCCGTCTTCGCGCATGGGCTGCTCCTTCGTCCGGCGCGCAGCCTATGCGGCTCTCGCCCAGCGTCAAGAACAAAGACGGAACATCAGGCGTCCGGCAGGGTCACCCGGCCGCCGCCGCCGAAGCTGTCCACCGCCTGGAGCACCGAGCCGACCAGTTCGCGCTCCTCGGCGCTCAATTCGGGCCGCCAGATGTCGAAGATCATCACCACCCTGAGCTTGTCCGGGTTCCGGTTCCACGCCTCGTGCTCGATGCTGTCGTCGAACACACAGGCCCTGCCCTCATCCCACGCCCGCGTCTCGCCGCCCACCCGCATGGCGCAGCCCTCCGGCACGATCAACGGCAGGTGGCAGATGTAGCGGGCGTTCATGAAGCCGTGGTGGGGGGCGATGTGCGCGCCGGGCCGGAGCAGCGAGAACAGGATCGAGGGCGTGCGGCCGGGGATCCGGCAGAGCGGCGCGTCCTCCAGCGCGGCCATGGTCTTGGGGAAGCGGGCGACGTTCTCGGGCACGGGCGCGCCGGCCTTCCAGAGGTAGAAGGCGCTCCAGCTCGGATTGCCCAGCATGCCGTGGTCGTCGAAGAACGGCCGGTTGGCCTCGGCCTCCACATAGGGGTGAAGGCGGCGTCCTCCTCCATCACCGCCAGGAGCTCGGCGCGGATGTCGGCCGTCGCGGCCTCGACCTTGTCGAGGAACGGGAAGGCCGCCCGGTCCGCCCACTCGATGTTGGGCAACTCGGGGAAGTAGAAGTTCTTCGGCTGCTGAACGTAGAGCTGGGTCTTGCCGAGCAGCAGGTCGACGGCGCGCCGGATGCGCCGGCCCTCGGGCCCGTTCAGCCCCTTGGGGCCGAGCTCGGCCTCCAGGTGCGCCTCGTACTGGCGGGCGTAGCGCTCGCGCATGTGCATGGCGCGGCCGATCTCGGCCTCCAGGGACTTCTCCACCGTCCCCGCCGCCACGGCCACCTTCACCGCCGCGTCGTAGAAGGACGAGGCCGCCCGCGCGTCGCCGTCGGCGGCGTGGTTGTCGGCGGTCATCAGGAGGGCGCGGATGTCGCGCGGGTCGAGCGTCAGCGCGGCCGCCAGAGCCTCGCGATGGGCGGGGATGTCGCCCGTCTGCTTGGCCGCCAGGGCGATGCCGATCCAGACGGCCGCGTTGGCCGAGCCGGTGGCGACGATCGCCCGGAAGTGGGGGGAGGGCCTCGGCGGGCCGGCCCTGGCGGAGCGCCAGCGCGCCATCGCGCCACAGGATCTGCAGGTCGGCGGGGGCGGGCGGAGTGTCGGTCATGGGCGGAAGTGGCGCCGTGCCGGGCGCCGGGTCAAGCCGGCGCCCGGACGGAGGTCAGGGCAGCCGCCAGACGGAGGTCTTCTTCACCTCGAAGTCCTCCAGTTCGCGCGTGGTCGCCACCTGGTACTCGGCGAGCTTCACCAGGCCGCCGTATCCGTCCTTCGCGCGCGGGAAGTAGCTGCGGCCGGGATCGCCGATCAGCACGTCCGCGCCGGCCGCCCGGCCCTCGGCCAGCCAGGCCAGCACCCGGTCGGCGAGCGGCTTCTCGTAGCAGATATCGCCGGCCAGCAGGACGTCGGCCCAGCGCGGCGGCGGCGCATCGAGCAGGTTGGCGTCGGTGAAGTCCGCCGAGACCCGGTTGGCTTCGGCGTTGAGGGTCAGGGCCGCGTCGCAGAACGGGTCGATGTCGGCGCAAAGCACCTGGGCCGCGCCGGCCTTCAGCGCCGCGATGCCGACGATCCCGGAGCCCGAGGCGAAGTCCACGACCCGCTTGCCGGCGACGATCTCCGGGTGGTCGATGACGTAGCGCGCCAGCGCCTGGCCGCCCGCCCAGGCAAACGCCCAGAACGGCGGCGGCAGGCCGATCTCGGCGAGCGCCTCCTCGGTCATCCGCCAGATCGGCGTGATCTCGTCGGCGAGCTGCAGCACGAGCTCCGGCGTGTGTGGCGGATGCTGCGGTCGCGTGTTCTCGATGATGAAGGCCCGGCGACCCTCCGGCGTGTCGACGATCATGCGGCCTTATAGAGGTCCCCGCCCCCCGCGAACCACACGAACAGGAAACAACCACGGAATACACGGACCACACGGAAACGAGATGCTGAGCGAGGAATCCCTTGCGCGCCGGAGGTGCGCGAGATGTCAGTCGACATCGCCAGGCTGACCCCGTCAGCGCCGGCCTCCTCCGTGTATTCCGTGGTTCCTCGCGCGCGCAGCGCGTGTTCGTGGAGCGCGCCTAAGCCGCCTTCGCCTCGGGCTTGCTGGACGCCATGGCGAGCACGCTGAGATACCCCGGCGCGGTCAGCATCCGGTCCAGGGTCCCGGCCTTCTTCAGCAGGCGGTGCGCCTTCGGCAGGTTGTAGCAGGGCACATGCATGAACATGTGATGCTCGCAGTGGTAGTTCACGTAGTAGGGCGCGATGAACGCCCGCTCCAGCCAGTTGGCGTGGGTGGTGCGTGCGTGCCGCAGGGGGTCGGGCTCGTCCTTCGCCACGCAGGCATGCTCGGCGATGTTGCGCAGGCGGGTGACCATCGGCAGCCAGGTGGCCTGCGGCACCAGCCACAGCACCGGCCACACCCACCAGAGCCCGAACGGCGCGGTCCCCGCGACGGTCACGACCATGCCGATCAGGAACCGCTTCCGGCGGGCGACGGCGTCCTTGAGGATCGGCCACAGCGGCTCGCCGGCCTTGCGCTCGCTCAGCCGGTTCACCAGGCCCGACCACTTCTGTTTGTAGTAGGTCTGCCCCGTCAGATCGCGGACGATCTTCCGGCGCAGCGAGATGCGGGTGATCGGGAACGGCGCCGACAGCACCAGGTCCGGGTCCTCCGCCTGCTGGGCGTACTTGTGGTGGGTGAGGTGGTAGTTCCGGTAGGGCTTCAGGTCGCCCGTCGTGAGGTTGTTCCCCACCCAGTCGTTGACCTTCAGGTTCGGGTGCAGGCAGGCGTGGGCCGCGTCGTGCATCAGGATGGCGAGCCCGAGCTGGCGGGCGCCGATGATCGCGATGGCCAGCGGAATGGTGATCGGCCACGCCACCGCCATGGCCATGGCCAGCCCGATCACGATCCATGCGTGGGCGACCAGCGCCAGGCCCTTCCACGGCGAGCGGCGGGCGAGCGGATTCCACTCGGGCGGCGAGAAATAGACCTTGGGATCGACACGGGCGGCGACGGGCATAACGCCTCATTGTACGCCGGGCGAAGCCGCGGGAACAGCGTCGGGTCGCCGCAATCCCTGCCCGGCTAAGCTTTTGAGCCGCTTCACCATTCCGTCCCAGGCGTTCGCCGAACGTTAAGCCATCCACGCGAAATGTGAGTGCTGGCTCAACCGGGGGGAGCAGATGTGGGCGGGTAAGGCGGACGAGGCCGGGCGGCAGGACGCCGCTGTCGAGCCGCGCGCCCTCGAACGTCGGTTCGTCGGCGTGGCGCTTATGGCGACCATCGCCGCCCTGGCCGCGGTGTTCGCCGTCTATCAATGGAGCAACTGGAGCAGCGACCGCGCGGACCTGGCCCGCGGCGCCGGGGTGCTCGCCCAGCTCCTCGCCTCCGATTCCCGGGCGGCCGTCGAAGGCGACCCCATCGCCGCGTCCGAGGTGCAGGCGGTCATGCACGCCGAGCACGCCGCCGTCGCCCTCGCCTACTACCACCGCGACGGACGCATCTTCGACGTCCGCCGCAGCAAAGATCGTCCCGCCGCCGCCGTCCGGCGACGACAAGCCCAGCCAGGTGTTCCGCGACCCTGGGGTCATCGCCTTCGCCCCGCATATCGTCGACGGCCAGAAGGTGGGCGAGGTCGTGCTGGTGGCCGACGACCACGGCATCGTCGTCACGCGGCTCCGCAACATCGCCATCGCCGTGGGCCTCTCGGTCCTCGGACTCATCGGCGCCGGCGTAATGGCCCAGCGCCTCGCCCGCCGGGCGCTCGAGCCGCTGTGCGCGCTGAACGCGGCCATGGAGGCGGCGGCCGCGTCCCGGGACTTCAGCGCCCGCGCGCCGGTGGCCCGAGACGACGAGGTCGGCCAGCTGTCGGCCAACTTCAACCGCCTGCTGGCGGCCCTGGAGACGTATGACGCCAGCCTGCAGGGCGCGCTCGCCGAGGCGACCCAGGCCCGCGACGCCGCCGAGCAGGCCAACGCCCTGAAGTCCCACTTCCTGGCCAATATGAGCCACGAGCTCCGCACGCCGCTGAACGGCGTGATCGGCATGTCCCAGGTCCTGCTGATGGACCGCCTGACCCGCATCCAGCGCGAGCGGATCGAGGTGATCGACGCCTCGGGCCGCGCCCTGCTCTCCGTCCTCAGCGACATCCTCGACCTCTCGGCGATCGAGAGCGGCCGGATGGCGCTCAACACCGAGTCCTTCGACCTGGAGGCCCTGGTCGCCGAGGCCGTGGACGCGGCGCGTGCGCTGGAGATGTCCGACCGGCTCAGCCTGACCGCCGCATTCGAGCCCGAGGCGCGCGGGAGCTGGATCGGCGACCCGGCGCGCGTCCGCCAGATCCTGTTCCACCTGACCGGCAACGCCCTCAAGTTCACCGAGGCCGGGGAGGTCCAGGTCTCCGCCGCCCGCGGCCCGCAAGGCGAGCTCGTGCTCACCGTCGCCGACACCGGGCCGGGCATCGACCCGCGCCGGCTGCCGAAACTGTTCGAGAGCTTCGTCCAGGGCGATCCGGGCGCCACCCGCAAGGTCGGCGGCGCGGGCCTCGGCCTGACCATCTGCAAGAAGCTCGTCGAGCTCATGGACGGGCGGATCGAAGTGCGGAGCGCGCGCGGCAAGGGCGCGACCTTCGAGGTCACCCTTCCCCTGCGGCGGGCCAAGGCCGCCTTGAGCGAGGCCGGCGGCGCAGACGCCGCCGGCGGCGGCCGCCCGCTGCGCGTCCTGGTCGCTGAGGACAACCAGACCAACCAACTCGTGGTGAAGAGCGTGCTCCAGGCGATCGGCTGCGACCCCAGCGTGGTCGACGACGGCGCGCTCGCCGTCGAGGCCTACGCGGCCGGCGGCTTCGACCTCGTCCTCATGGATATCCAGATGCCGGTGATGGACGGCGTCGCCGCCACCCGCGAAATCCGCAAGCTGGAGCGCCGCAAGCGGCTGCCCAAGACCCCGATCCTGGCGCTCACGGCCAACGTCCTGCCGCACCAGCAGCGGGAGTATCGCGCCGCCGGCGTCGACGGGGTGATCGCCAAGCCGATCCAGCTTCCCGAACTGGTCGCCGTCCTGGACGGCGTGAAGGCCCGCGCGACGCGCGGCCGGCGTGTGGCCTAGAAGAGCGCTTCCCCGAAGCTGCCGAGCACGATCGCCGCGAACAGAATCAGCCCGGCCCAGGCGTTGGACTTGAAGAGCTTCAGCGCCAGCATCGGCCGGTCGGTCCGCACCCGCCGGGCCTGGTCGAGCAGCCGAACCGCATAGAGCAGGGTCAGGGCATAGAAGGCCCACCCCAGGTGCGCCGCCCAGCCCGCGGCGAGCGCCAGGACGACGGCCATGACGTAGAAGCCGGCCACGCCTGCCTGGACCGAGCCGCCGAGCCGTCGCGTCGAGGACTTCACGCCGACCAGGGCGTCATCCTCCAGATCCTGGATCGCGTAGATCGTGTCGTAGCCGAGCGTCCAGAAGAGCCCGCCCGCGTAGAGCAGGACCGCCGGCCAGCCGAGATGGCCGGTCGCCGCCGCGTAGCCCAGCAGCGCGCCCCAGTTGAAGGTCAGGCCGAGCCACGCCTGCGGCCACCAGGTGATCCGCTTCATGAACGGATAGGCGGCGACCAGCAGCAGCGAGCCGACGCCCAGCCCGATGGCGATCGGCGGGAAGGTCAGAAGGATCGCGAACGAGATCAGCGAGCAGACCGCGATGAACGCCCAGGCCTGCTTCACGCTGATCTGGCCGGACGGGATCGGCCGGCCGGCGGTGCGGGCCACCTGGACGTCGATGTCGCGGTCGACGATGTCGTTGTAGGCGCAGCCCGCCGCCCGCATCAGGGCCGCGCCGACGAAGAACGACGCCAGCAGCTTCCAGTCGGGCCGCAGCCCCTGCTGCGCCGCCGCCAGCGCCACGCCCTGCCAGCCCGGCAGCATCAGGAGCCAGATCCCCGCCGGCCGGTCGAACCGGCCGATCTTCAGCCACGGCCGGAGCGACGCCGGCGCATAGCGGTCCACCCAGTTGGTCGGCGCGGCGTCAGGCAGGGGCGCGGCGGAGGTCATGGGCGACGCCTTAGCAGAGGTGGCGGTGTGGCCGAAATGCCGCTTCGCAACCCGCGTTCTCCGGGGCCGTTGACGGCTTCCTTAACCACGCCTAGCTTCCGCGGCCTTGGCCGACCCGAAAGGAGGGACGATGACGAACTTCGCGTTTGCACCGACCTTTCCCAAACGGTTCGCCGGGCCGCCGCCGCGCTAACTCACTCCGGATCCTCCGCCTGACGGCCTCACTGGCCGTTCGCGCAGAGAGCGTCCTCGCGCCCGTGGTCCGCCGGGGCTCCTGAGCCCCCGATCCACCCCATTCCATTCGCCAAGCGCCGGATGCGCGCGCCGCCCGTTTCGCACGGAGGCGGCCCCGCCGGCGCCATCCGAGACCCGTGTCATGACCGACCACTACGAGGACGCCGAGGAGACCCGCAAGCGGGTGCTCTCCAACCGCAAGGTGCTGGGCTTCATCGCCCGCTACTGGCGACAGCGGCCGTGGCTGCTCGCCGGCACCGTGGCGCTGACGCTGATCGCCGTGGGCTTCGACCTGGCGCTGCCCTGGGCCGCCGGCCGGCTGGTCGACGCGGTCACGAAGGGTCCCGCGGACCCCGACCCGGCCTGGCAGGCCTGGATGCTGTTCGTCGGCGTCTACCTGGCCTTCTCGGTGATCCGGAACATGTCGATGCGCTTCCTGATCCCGATGTCGGCCAACAACATGAAGGACATGACCGACGACGCGTTCCGGCGCGTGCAGTCGTTCTCCTCCGACTGGCACGCCGACACCTTCGCCGGCGCCACGGTGCGCAGGCTCTCCCGCGCCATGTGGGGCTACGACACGGTGACCGACGCGGCGGTCATCTGGTTCGGTCCGGCGCTGATCGTGCTGGGCGGGCTCTGCACGATGATGCTCGTCCGCTGGCCGCCGGTGGGCCTCTTCGCCTTCGCGGTGGTCGGGCTCTACATCGCGTCCAACATCGTGCTGACTTCGGCCTACGCCCGGCCGGCCAACCAGACGTCGGTGGCGCTCGACAGCCGCATCGGCGGCGCCTTGGCCGACTCGATCTCGTCCAACGCGACGGTGAAGGCGTTCGGCGCCGAGCCGCGCGAGGAGGGCCGGATCGGCGAGGTCACGGAGCTCTGGCGCAAGGCGACGATCCGAAGCTGGAGCCGGTTCACCGACCTCTGGCTGCTGCACAACATGCTGCTGGTCGCCCTGCAGGCGGGGCTCACCGGCATCCTGCTGCTCGAATGGTCGAAGGGCCGGGCGGACGCCGGCGACCTCGCCTTCGCGATCACCGCCTTCATGCTGATGACCGGCTACCTCCGGAACATCGGCGAGAACATCCGCATGGCCCAGCGGGGCATGGACGACGTGGAGGACGTGGCCCGCTACAGCCAGACGGCGCCGCAGGTGCTGGACATCCCCGACGCCCGCGCCTTCCGGCCGGACCTGGGCGAGATCGTCTTCGACCACGTCACCTTCCGCTACAAGTCGGCGGACCAGCCGCTCTACGAGGGATTCTCGCTCCGGATCGCGCCGGGCGAGCGCGTCGCGCTGGTCGGGCCCACGGGCGCCGGCAAGTCGACGTTCGTGAAGCTGATCCAGCGGCTCTACGACATCCAGGGCGGCCGCATCCTGATCGACGGCCAGGACGTGGCGGCGGTGACCCAAGGCTCGCTGCGGCGCGCCATCGCGGTCGTGCCGCAGGACCCGGCGCTGTTCCACCGGACGCTGGCCGAGAACATCAGCTACGCCCGGCCGGACGCGACGCCCGAGGAGATCCAGCTCGCGGCGAAGCGGGCCCGGGCCGACGAGTTCATCGCCCGGCTGCCGAAGGGCTATGACACCCTCGTCGGCGAGCGCGGCGTGAAGCTCTCGGGCGGCGAGCGCCAGCGGGTGGCGATCGCCCGGGCCTTCCTCGCCGACGCGCCGATCCTGGTGCTCGATGAGGCCACGTCCTCGCTGGACGTGGAGACCGAGCGCCAGGTGCAGGCGGCGATGGAGGAGCTGATGATGGGGCGGACCACCATCGTCATCGCCCACCGCCTGTCGACCATCCGCGGCGCCGACCGCATCCTCGTCTTCGAGGACGGCCGGATCGTCGAGGAGGGCCGCCACGCCGACCTGGTGAAGCGCGGCGGCGCCTACGCCCGCCTGCACGCGGTGGCGGAGGGGATGGCCTAGGCCCTCCCCTCTCCTCGCCTACTTCAGGTGCTGGCCGAGGAACTTCACATAGGCGTCCGAGGCGGTGACGCGGTTCTCGCGGCGCTGGAAGCCGTGGCCCTCGTCGGGGAAGACGATGTACTCGACGGGCACATTGTTGGCCTTCACGGCGGCGACCAGCTCGTCGCTCTCCACCTGCAGGACGCGCGGGTCGTTCTTGCCCTGCACGACGAGCAGCGGCCGCTTGATGTTCTTGGCGTGGAACAGCGGCGAGATCTTCCGCAGGCGCTCGCCGTCGGTCTTCGGGTCGCCCAGCTCGTCGTAGAGGCTGTCACGGGCCGCGCCCCACCACGGCGGGATGCTCTCCAGCGTGCGCACCCAGTTGGTCACGCCGAAGATGTTGATGCCCACGTCGAAGGCCTCGGGCTCGAACGCAAGAGCGGCCGCAGTCATGTAGCCGCCGTAGGAGCCGCCCATCACCGCCACCTTGTCGTCGGCCACCCAGTCCAGCGATTTCAGCCAGCGGCCGGCGGCGACCACGTCCTTGAGGTCCACGTCGCCGTGCCGCTTGTCGTCCAGGTGGTAGAAGGTCTTGCCGTAGCCGGACGAGCCGCGGTTGTTGATCGCGTAGACCGCGTAGCCCTTGTTCACCAGGTTCTGGATGTCGGCCGAATAGCCGCGCCGGCTCTGGCCGCCGGGCCCCCCGTGCACCCAGACGATGGCGTGGGCGGGGTTGGCGGCGCTGGCCCCCTTCGGCCGGTAGAGGATGCCCGGCACCTCCAGCCCGTCGTAGCTCTTGAAGCGCGCGACCGTGGCCTCGACGAGGTCACCCTCGTCCACCTGCGGATTGAGGGCGGTGGTCAGGCGGCGCGCCTGGCCGGTGGCCACGTCCGCCACGAAGATGTCGGCCGGCGAGGTGTCGGAGGCCACCGCGATGGCGACGGCCTTCTCGCGGGCGTCGAAGCGCACGCCGGTCAGGTCGCCGGCCGGCAGGCCGGAGAGCTTCAGCACGCCGCCGGCCTGGAGGTCGTGGACCTTCAGCACGGTGGAGGCGTCGGCGTTGATGTAGTCGGCGCGGTAGCGGCCGCTGGGCGAGAAGGCGACGTTCATCACGTCCCAGGCCTCGGCGACCAGGGCGGCCTTCGCGCCGGTCGAGAGGTCGTAGCGCCAGGCCTGGCTGAACTCGCCGGTCTCGTTGGTGGAGTAGATCAGCGCCTTGCCGTCGGGGGTGAACTCATAGACCCCGTGCTCGACATTGCCCTTGTGCTCGCTGATCAGCTTCGGCTGCGGCGACGCCTGGGAGAGGTCGACGAGATAGACGTCGGAGTTGGCGCTGGAGTGCTCCTTGACCAGCGTCAGCCAGCGGCCGTCGTCGGAGAGGTCGCCGAGGTTGAAGCCGCCCGGATTGGTGAACACCAGCTTCCGCGCGTAGCTCGTGGCGTCATAGGCGTAGAGGTCGAAGGCCTGCGGGTTGCGCTCGTTGGTGGAGACGTAGAACGCCGAGCCATCGGCCTTCCAGCCGGCGAACTCGGCCTTCAGCTTGTCGCCGGGGGTGAGATCCTTCACCTGCCCGTCGAGGCCGCGGACATAGAGGTGGTTGAGCTCGTTGCCGCCCTGGTCGGCGGTGAAGAGGACGCGCTCGTCTTTCGGGAACCAGGAGGCGGCGAAGGTGGCGTCGGTCGTGGACGTGGTCAGCGGGGTCGGCGTCCCGCCCGCCACCGGCAGGACGTAGGCGTTGAACACGCCGGTCCTGTCCGACGAGATCAGCAGCTTCGTGCCGTCCGGCGAGAAGGCGTGGCCGTCCTGGGTCGGCAGGGAATAGCGGGTGGTCTCGAAGAAGGCCCGGGTCGGATAGACCTTGGCCGCCTGGGCCAGCGCGCTCGTGGCCATCAGCGCCGCCACGGCGCCGGCCGCGAACCCGAGATATCGATGCATCGTGAGCCCCTTGAGAACGTTTCGCGATCGACCTTAGGCGGATGGTTCGGCGGGGCAAGGGCGGGCGGCCACGATTTCACGGATGGCGGCGCCCCTCCTCCGCTCATCCGGGCAAGAGCCGGGATCCAGGCTGGGTCGGGTTGAACGACGGATTTCATGGGTGCTGGCCGGCGGGCTCGGTGCGGTCCGGGTTTGGAACCACAGAACCACACAGAAGGACACAGAAGGGGCTGAGTGGGCTGAGGTCGGTGAGATGGCGGGCGTGAATCGCGCGCCGGAGGCGCGCAAGCATGATCGAGGCGCCAAGCCATCCGGTGGCGCCTTCTGTGTGGTTCTGTGTGGTTCTGTGGTTCATTCCGCGCGCAGCGCGGCTGCGGATCCTCGGCTTGGATCCCGGCTTTCGCCGGGATGAGCGGAGTTAGGAGGTGTCCGAGTCGGCAGGTTCGGGCTCGGGCTCGGCAGGTTCGGGCTCGGGCCGTTCGCGGCCGCGGATGTCGTAGATGAGGGTGGGGTCGGCGCCGATGGCGTCGCAGGCTTCGATGACCAGGAGGTCGAAGTCGCGGGTGAGGAAGTCGGGCTTGGCTTCCTCAGCGTCGAGGAAGGCCTCGAGCCTGTCCCACATAGGGTCTTCGGGCGGCGGGCGGTCGGGCTTGTCGATCCCGTCGTCGGGGGAGGTTCCAGTCGGCGCCTTCGTGCTCGGACCAGAAGCAGTCGCCGACCCGGGTCCAGACGCCGTCGCGCCGCTGGTCGACGGCGATCTCACGGGTCTCGGCCTCGGCCGTCGCCCGGGCTTCGGCCAAGGCGACGGCGGCCTTGGCCTTCTCCGCCACCTCGTCCTTGTAGCGGACCAGCTTCAGTTCCAACGCCAGGGTCTGGCGCAGGCCGCGGCTGACCCGGTGGAAGGCGGTGGCGAGGCGGACGGCGTCTTCCGGGCTCTCGGCGTTCAGCGCCCGCTGCTGCAGGTCGCGGCAGAGCTCGAGGCTCATCCCCGCGAGCGCGCGGAGCGTCACGGTGTGACGGTCTTCGGAGATGTGCTCAGGATCGACGGGCATGAGAACAAAACAAGAACATATGGAGCCGGCGGAGTCAAGGTTTTTCGCGCCGCAGGCCCTCTCCCTACCCTCTCCCTCTCCGCTTCGCGGGGGGAGAGGAGGGAAGCTGCGAGTCTGAGCCATAGCCTCCTCTCCCCCGGGCGAAGCCCGAGAGGGAGAGGGTAGGGAGAGGGCTCAGAGCGGGCGCGGAGCGTATGGGTCCCGGTCTTGGGCTACGCCAATCCGGGATGGGTGGAGAGACGGAGCTTGAGCATGGGGCGGCGTCGCCTGAACCCGGCGTGAACGCAGCTCGGGCGCGCCGTTCAGCCGGGGGCGGGCATAAGGTCCCGGTCGCGGCGGCCCTCGCGGAGCGAGTAGTGCGCCGGCCCCCTCCCGTCCCTTGTGGGGTGGCCGCCGCGGCGCTTACCCCTGCGCCCCCAAGTCTCCGCGCCTGGCTGATGATGTTCCGGCGCCGGGAGAGGGCGGCCCCTCAGGCGGCGTCTTCCTCCTCGATCTCGCCGGCCAGGGCGAGCTCGGGGTAGCGCTCGATCAGCCGCACGCGCTCGGACGCCATGGCGTCCCAGTTCTCCGCCATCGCCATGAGCTGGTCACGCTGGGCGCCGCCCGGCATGCCCGCGGCGAGGGCGCGGCATTCGGCGGCGTGGACCCGGTATTCCGAGGCCTTCTTCACGCGCACCTCGGATTGATCTTCCGTTGCTTCGAGATCGCCAGGGCGGCGCTGCGCGACACCAGGTTGATGGCGTCGAGCTCATCCCGCGTCGGGCTGCGCGGGGTCAGGTGATAGATCGCGAAGGTGCCGAGCAGCCGGCCGTCCTCGCCCTCGACCGGCGTCGACCAGCAGGCCCGCAGGCCGTGCTCGCCGGCCAGGTCCTTGAAGTTCACCCACAGCGGATCGGTGGCGATGTCCGTCACATAGACCGGGTGGCCGAGGTAGGCCGCGGTTCCGCAGGAACCGACGCCCTGGCCGATCTCGATGCCGTGGATGGCGGCGTTGTACGCCTCCGGCAGGCTGGGCGCCGCGCCGTGCAGCAGCCGCCGGCCCTCGGGGTCCAGCAACAGGATCGAGGTCCGGGTGTCGTCCGCGCACTCGCCCTCGACCGCGCGGAGCAGCCCATCGAGAATGAGGCTCAAGGGGACGCCGGCCTCGATCTGCCGGACGGCGGCCCTGTCGGCTTCCACCAGGGAAACCTTGAGCCGCTGGGAAAGCGCAACGTCCATCACCCACTCCTCAACTGCCCTAACCCTAGCAGTTCGTCCGGACGGTCACACGCACAATCTCCGGTCGCCATGGGGTTCGAAACCTCTCCGGGAGATTGTACGTCCTCTGACGATCCATCAGATATAACACGTTCGCCGAACCTGTTGCGCCAGGGCTTTCGCGGTCTACGGCGGCTCCCTCGGCCCGAAGCTGATCCGGCCGCTGCGGGCGGTGGTGGCCCTGGCGATGAAGCTGCTGAGCGATCCGGAGAACCCGCTCAGGGTGATGGTGGAGGGGTGGCTGCGCTAGGCCCCTCTCCCTACCCTCTCCCTCTCTTCCCCGGCGTTCGCCGGGGTCGGGGGAGAGGAGGTGATGGCGCGGCTTCGGTGTTCCCCTCCTCTCCCCCGCGAAGCGGAGAGGGAGAGGGTCGGAAGAGGGTTTCTGCCCCTCACCTTCCGCGTGTTGGGGGCGAAGGGCCGCCGGCCCCAAGCTCAGAACCGCTTGGCGCAGACGAGGCCCCCGGCCACGCCCGACTCTCCCATCGCGCTCGTGGCGCCGCCGGCCATCACCTTGCAGCCGTTCACCGGCGGCTCCCGGAGATAGGGCACGGTTGGCGCGGAGAACTTTCCCTTCGGGTCGAGGTTCAGCCTGTCCGCCCAGTCGGGCGCCTGCCGCGCCTTGGGCGCGGTGACCACGAGCTCGTCCACGAGGGCCGGCGGCGGCCGCGGGGGGGGCGGCGCGCCGGCGGGACCGGGCGCCGCGGAGGGCGCAGCGGCCTGGCCCGCCGCGGCCCACAAGGCTGCAAGGAAGATTGCCATGGAACTCCGTGCCCGGAGCTCCAGTGGGAGCGTCGCCGATGGCCGAACTATGGCGAAGCTCGGGTGGCGCGCCAGGGGAGGTGAAGCCCTCCCCTTCCCCCTCCCCACCAACCTGCTAAGCCTTCCGCCCTCCGCGTAATCCGAGGGCCCACCGCCATGCGCCGCCGCAGCTTCCTTGCCGCCCTGTCCGCCGCACCGCTCGCCGCCGGCGCGCTTCCCGCCCTCGCGGACGCGCGCAGCGAGAACCCCAACCGCAACCGCCCCGACGTGCATCCGGGGGACCGCATCGACGGCGCGACCTTCGCCAGCCGCTCGGCGGCCTGGGGGTGCATGGCGCCGCGGCGACGGCGCATCCGCTGGCGACGCTGGCGGCGATCGAGATGCTGAAGTCGGGCGGGTCGGCGGTGGATGCGGCGATCGCGGCCAATGCGGTGCTGGGCTATGCCGAGCCGATCGCCTGCGGGATCGGCGGCGACTGTTTCGTCATGCTGTGGGACCCGAAGACCCGGAAGGTCGTGGGACTGAACGGCTCGGGGCGGAGCCCGCGGGGGCTGTCGCTGGAGACCGTGCGGGCCCGGGCGACCAAGGCCGGGATGATCCCGAGCCACGGGGCGATCTCGGTCTCGGTGCCGGGCGCGGTGGACGCCTGGTGGGCGCTGCACCAGCGCTACGGCAAGCTGGAGTGGGCGCACCTCTTCGCGCCGGCCATCGCGCACGCCGAGGACGGGGCGCCGGTGACCCAGAACGTCGCCTACTACCTGGAGCGGTCGCAGAAGAACTTCACCCGCTCCGGCTCCGGGATCGAGGAGGTGCAGAACTTCCTCTCCGTCTGGACCAAGGATTTCGACGGGCGGACGCCGCGCGAGGGCGAGGTGTTCAAGAATCCGGCGCTGGCCTGGACCTACCGGCAGATCGCGCAGGGCGGCGGGCGGGCCTTCTACGAGGGCGAGATCGCGGCGCGGATGGACGCCTATTTCAAGCGGATCGGCGGGTGGATGACGCGGGCCGACCTGGCCGCCCACCGCACCGAGTGGGTGGAGCCGTCGAGCATCAACTACCGGGGCGTCGACGTCTGGGGCCTGCCGCCGAACAGCCAGGGGATCGCCACCCTGCAGCTCCTGAAGATCCTCGAGCAGTTCGACGTGAAGGCGATGGGCTTCCAGTCGGCGGCGGCGATCCACCATGCGGTGGAGGCGAAGCGGCTGGCCTACGAGGACCGTGCGAAGCAGTACGCCGACCCGGCGTTCTACAAGGCGCCGATCGAGTGGCTGATCTCGGCGGACTACGCCAAGGAACGGGCGCGGCTTATCCGGCCGGACCGCATCCTCGATCCGATCTATCCGGGCCAGGCGCCGAGCCGCGGGGGACACCACCTATTTCACCACCGCCGACGCCGACGGGATGATGGTGTCGATCATCCAGTCCAACTACCGCGGCATGGGCTCGGGCCTGATGCCGGACGGGCTGGGGTTCATGCTCCAGGACCGCGGCGAGCTCTTCGCGCTCACCGACGGGCACCCCAACGTCTATGCGCCGGGGAAGCGGCCGTTCCAGACGATCATCCCGGGGTTCGCGACGAAGGGGAACGACCCCTGGCTGTCGTTCGGGGTGATGGGCGGGGACATGCAGCCTCAAGGGCAGGCACAGATCATCTCCAACATGGTGGACTTCGGCCTGGGCGTGCAGGAGGCCGGGGACAGCCCGCGCTGGCACCACGAGGGCGGCATGGAGCCGACGGGCGAGCAGCTCGACGTGAAGGGCGTGCTCCGGCTGGAGACCGGGGTGCCGGCGAAGACCCAGGCGGCGCTGGCGGCGCTGGGCTGGAAGCTGGGGGCCAGCGACGGCGGCTTCGGCGGCTACCAGGCCATCGAGCGCTGGCCGGGGCGCTATGCGGCCGCGACCGAAATGCGCAAGGACGGGGTGGCGCTGGCGTACTGAGGCCCCTCCTCCCGTCATCCCGGCTCTCCGCTCCGCTCCGGCCGGGATGACGGCGTATTTTTCGGGAGGAGTGGAGCCGCGCCCTTCCCTCCGCTAGAGCCAGCGCATGATCCGCTGGGAGCATCTGGATAGCGCGCGGGCGCCGGACGGCGAGACGCTGAAGCTCATGCGGCGGGGCGCGGAATATTCGATCATGGTCGGCGGCAACGAGCTGATGAACTCGCGGCTGTCGGGGTCGGAGGCGGCGCTGGCGACGCTGTCGTGGGCGAAGATCGCCGGCCGGCCGGGGCCCCGGATGCTGATCGGCGGCCTGGGGATGGGGTTCACGCTGCGGGCCGCGCTGGCCGTGCTGCCGGCCGACGCGGAGGTGACGGTGGCCGAGCTGGTCCCCGCGGTCGTCGCCTGGGCCCGGGGGCCGATGGCGCACATCTTCGCAGGCTCGCTGGAGGATCCGCGGGTGACGGTGCACGAGGGCGACGTGGGCGCCCTGATCAGGGCCACGCCCGGCGGGTGGGACGCCATCCTGCTGGACGTGGACAATGGCCCGGGCGGGGTCGTGACCGCGGCGAACGACGGGCTCTATGCGGTCCCGGCGCTGGCGGCGGCGCGGAAGGCGCTGAAGCCCCGGGGCGTGCTGGCGGTGTGGTCGGCGGGGCCGGACGAGCGGTTCGCCGGCCGGCTCCGGCACGCCGGCTTCACGGTGGAGGAGGCGCGCGTGCGGGCCACCGGCGGGCGGCGCGGGGCGCGGCACGTGATCTGGCTCGGGCTGACCGGAAAGTGAGGCGCCGCTCCGGCGGCCTCTGCTAACGTCCGCGCCGGACGAGGGAGTGCGCCATGACCCATGAGGAGATGGAGGCCATCGTCATGTCCTTTCCGGGTGCGGAGAAGGGCATGAGCTATGGCGCGCCGGCCTACAAGGTGGCGGGGAAGTTCTTCACGCGCCTGCGCCGCGACGACGCAAGCCTGGTGCTGATGGACGTGTCGTTCGACGAGCGGGAGATGCTGATGGAGGCCGAGCCCGGCACCTTCCACCTGACCGCGCACTACAAGGACTATCCGTGCGTGCTGGCCCGGATGGAGAGCCTGCACGCCGGCTCGTTCCGCAACTTCCTGGAGCGGCGCTGGATGAAGATCGCGCCGAAGAGCCTGGTGAAGGCGCGCAAGGCCGGGGCCGAAGCCTGATGCGGCTGCGCCAGATCGCCCTCGTCTCGCGCGACCTCGGGAAGGCCGAGGCGGACATCCGGGCCCTGCTCGGCCTGACCTACGCCTGGGCCGATCCGGGCGTCGGCAAGTTCGGGCTGAAGAACGCGGTCTTCCCGATCGGCGAGACCTTCCTGGAGGTGGTGGCGCCGAAGGCGGAGGGGACCACGGCGGGACGGCTGCTGGAGAAGCGCGGCGGCGACGGCGGGTACATGGTGATCCTGCAGGTGGACGACGGGCTGGCGGCCCGCGCCCAGATCCAGGGCCGCCGGCGCACGGATCATCGAGGCGGCCGACTTCGAGGGCGTGGTGATGAGCCATGTGCACCCCAAGGACATCGGCGGGGCGATCCTGTCGGTGGACTCCATGCCGACCTGGGGCGACTGGCGCTGGGGCGGACCGGCGTGGCGCGACCACGCCGAGGGCGGGCTGGCCGCGGCCATCGTCGCCGCCGAGCTGCAGGGGCCCGAGCCGGCGCGGATGGCGCAGCGGTGGGGCGAGGTGCTGGGCCGCGAGGCGCACGAGACCGACGAGGGCTGGCGCGTGCCGCTGGAGGGCGGCGAGCTGCGCTTCGTGCTCGACCACGACGGGCGCGGCGAGGGCCTGGCGGCGTTCGACGTGGCCGTGCGCGACGACGTGGAGGGCGTGCGGGGCAAGGCCGATAGCCTCGGCCTGGTGGACGAGGCCGGCGAGGTCGTCCTCTGCGGGACCCGCGTGCGGCTGGTGCCGGCCTAGAACTCGTCCTCGATGGCCGCGCGGAAGTTCTCGAACACCTCGGCCTGATGCTGGCCGGGCGAGGCCGGCGGCTCGGGCTCGGGCCCGGCCTCCGCGGCGGTGAGGCGGCCGACGACCACGCCGTGCTGGACGAGCAGGACGTCCTCGCCGGGATCGGCGCCGGTCAGCGCGGCGGCGAGCTTCGGCGGCAGGTCGTCGAGGTCGATCCGGACGGTCATGTGGGCATCCTAGACCGTCAGCCGCCTGCCGGGTAAACCCGCCGCATGGCCTACCGATCGCTGCGCGAGTTCCTTTCGAAGCTGGAAGCCGCGGGCGAGCTGGTCCGCGTCACCGAGCCGGTGTCCTCCGTCCTGGAGATGACCGAGATCCAGCGTCGCCTCCTGGCGACCGGCGGGCCGGCGGTGCTGTTCGAGAACGTCATCCGCGCCGACGGCGAGCGGTCGTCGATGCCCTGCCTGGTCAACCTGTTCGGCACGGTGAAGCGGGTGGCGATGGGCGTCACCCTCGAGGGCAAGGCGCGCACCACCGCCGGCGAGCTGCGCGAGGTGGGCGAGCTTCTGGCCTTCCTGCGCCAGCCCGAGCCGCCGCGGGGGCTGAAGGATGCCATGGGCATGCTGCCGCTGGCCCGGACCGTGCTCGGCATGCGGCCGAACACGGTGAAGAAGGCGCCGGTGCAGGAGGTGGTCTGGACGGGCGATCAGATCGACCTCTCCAGGCTGCCGATCCAGACCTGCTGGCCGGGCGAGCCCGCGCCGCTGATCACCTGGCCGCTGGTGGTCACCAAGGGGCCGTCGGACGCCCGCGAGGACGACTACAACCTCGGCATCTACCGGATGCAGGTGCTGGGCAAGAACCGCACGATCATGCGCTGGCTGGCGCACCGCGGCGGGGCGCAGCATCACCGCCGCTGGAAGGCCGGGGGCAAGCGCGAGCCGCTGCCGGCCTGCGCGGTGATCGGGGCCGATCCGGGGACCATCCTGGCGGCGGTGACGCCGGTGCCGGACACCCTGTCGGAATACCAGTTCGCGGGCCTGATGCGCGGCCGCGCCCTGGACCTCGTGCCGGCCAAGACCGTGCCCCTGATGGTCCCCGCCCACGCCGAGATCGTGCTGGAGGGCCACGTCCACCTGGACGCCTACGAGGACGAGGGGCCCTACGGCGACCACACCGGCTACTACAATTCCGTGGAGCGGTTCCCGGTGTTCGAGATCACGGCGGTGACCATGCGCCGGGACCCGATCTACCTGACCACCTTCACCGGCCGGCCGCCGGACGAGCCCAGCGTGCTCGGCGAGGCGCTGAACGAGGTGTTCATCCCGCTGATCCAGCAGCAGTTCCCGGAGATCGTCGACTTCTGGCTGCCGCCGGAGGGCTGCTCCTACCGGATCGCGGTGGTCTCAATGAAGAAGGCCTACCCGGGCCACGCCAAGCGCGTGATGCTGGGCGTCTGGAGCTACCTTCGGCAGTTCATGTACACCAAGTGGGTGATCGTCGTGGACGACGACATCGACGCCCGCGACTGGAAGGACGTCATGTGGGCGGTCTCCACGCGGATGGACCCGGCCCGGGACATCACCGTCGTCGAGAACACCCCCATCGACTACCTGGACTTCGCCTCGCCCGAGAGCGGGCTGGGCTCCAAGATCGGGCTCGACGCCACCAACAAGTGGCCGCCGGAGACCCATCGCGAATGGGGCGAGAAGCTGTTCATGGACCGCGCGGTGATCGACGCGGTGACGGAGAAGTGGGCCAGGCTCGGCCTGCCCGGCGACGGCCGCTCTGTCGACTAGGTTACTCCACCTCCGATGGTGACCAAAGTCACGGCGCCCGAGAGGAACCTGCGGCAAACCTGAGCCGGATAAGCAGTTTTCGCCCGCATGGGTTGAAAGCTTCACTGTAATTCAGGATACTCAACCTCGGGGGGCGAACGGCGGGCTCCGAGACCCGCCTTTGCCATGGGACATGCACGTCGGGGGTCAGATGCCGCCTCGGTCGGAACATGGCTGGCTGTTCGAGTCTTCCGGAAACGGAAGCCGCCGAAGGTCGTCTCGTCGGTCAGCGCCTTCGTCCAGACGATGGACAGGGGCGAGGCGGACACCCGCATCGAGCCGCCGCGCCTGGTCGCCGCGAGCCCGCCCCCGCCGCACGCCTCCAACGAGATGACCTTCCGCCCGGCCATGCGCGCCAGCCGCGCCCAGCAGCTCGAGGCCGAGAACATCCGGCTGCGCCAGATGGTCAGCGACCTGATGCTGGAGACCGAGATCCTGCGGTCCGCCATGCGGCGGAACCTCAGCGACGTGAACTCCGCCGCCGCGCGGTAGCGGCGGGGCCCCGGCCCCCAGCGGCGAGGGAAAGCGCCCCGCCCTTGCATCGTCCGGCGAAGCGCGCGCAACTGCCCGACTTCGAGGAGCTTCGGGCATGGACATCTCCGCATCGGCGCACGCCGCGGCCCTCTGGGCCGGTCTCCACCTGATCCTGCTGCTCGTGCTGTCGGCCAGGGTCGTGCGCCAGCGGCGGCTGCACCATGTGGTGTTCGGCGACGGCGGCGTCCCGACCCTGATCCAGGCGATCCGGGCGTTCGGCAACGCCAGCGAGTACATCCCGGCGGGCCTCGTCGGCCTGGTGGTGCTGGCCTTCGCGGGCGCCCCGCCGATGGTGGTGCATAGCGTGGGCCTGGTGCTGTTCGCCGGGCGGGTGGCCCATGCCGTCGGCCTGTCGCGCAGCGGCGAGGCGTCCCTGCCGCGCAGCATCGGGGTGACCCTCACCTGGCTGGCCTACCTGGCGGCGGCGGTGGCGCTGCTGTTCTACGCCATCCCCTGATTTCGGCCCGGTCGCTTGCCGGGGCGTGCCCGGTCGGCCATATGCCCGGAATGGATGAAAACCTGCTGAGAGAAGTCGTCGACGCCGCCCTGAAGGCCGGGGCGGACGCCGCCGAGGCCGTGGGCGCGGAGCGCCGGGCGCTGTCCATCGGCGTCCGCCTGGGCGACCTCGAGGAGGTTGAGCGCGAGGAGGCCCGCGACCTCGGCCTGCGGGTCTTCGTCGGCAAGCGGCAGGCGACGGTCTCCGGCTCGGACGTCAGCGCCGAGGCCCGCGCCAAGCTGGTGGAGCGGGCGGTGGCCATGGCCCGGCTCGCGCCGGAGGACCCCTACGCCGGCCTCGCCGATCCCGACCGACTGGCGCGCGGCCCCCTGCCCGACCTCGACATCCACGACCCCAGCGAGCCCACGCCCGAGGCCCTGGAGGAGCGCGCCCGGATCGCCGAGGCCGCCGCCCGCGCGGTGCCGAAGGTGACCAATTCCGACGGCGGCTCGGCCTCCTGGTCGAGCTCGGCCTGGACCATGGTGACCAGCGCCGGCTTCACGGGCGTCCACCGGGCGTCGGGCTTCTCCACCGGCGCCTCGGCCATCGCCGGCGACGAGAACGGCATGGAGAACGGCTACGAGGGCCGCTCGGTCCGCTGGCAGTCCGACCTGCCGTCTCCGGAGGTCATCGGCGCCGAGGCCGGCCGCCGCGCCGCCCAGCGGCTCGGCGCGCGCAAGATCGCGTCCACCACCGCCCCGGTGATCTTCGAGAACCGGCTGGCCGCCTCCCTGCTCGGGCCGCTGATCGGGGCGATCTCGGGCCCGTCGATCGCGCGGGGCACCTCGTTCCTGAAGGACAAGCTCGGCGAGGCCGTGTTCGCCAAGGGCGTCTCCATCGTCGACGATCCGCACCGCAAGCGCGGCCTGGGCTCCTCGCCCTTCGACGACGAGGGCGTCGCCAACCGGGAGACGGCGATCATCGACGACGGCGTGCTGACCACCTGGCTGCTGAACTCGTCGTCGGCCCGGCAGCTTGGCCTCACCACGACCGGCCACGCCTCGCGCGGACTGGCCGGCCCGCCCGGCGTCGGGCCCTCGAACCTGACCCTGCGCCCCGGCGAGCGGGACCAGGCCGCCCTGATCCGCGACGCCGGCAACGGCCTGCTGGTCACCTCGATGTTCGGCCCCTCGCTGAACGGCAACACCGGCGACTGGTCGGTGGGCTGTTCCGGCTTCTGGTTCGAGAACGGCGAGGTGGCCTATCCGGTCAACGAGATCACCGTCGCCGGCAACCTGATCGACATCTACGCCCGGCTGGTCCCGGGCTCGGACCTGGAGATCCGCGGGGCGGCCAATGCGCCGTCGCTGCTGATCGACGGGCTCGCCATCGCGGGGCGATGACCGCGGACGCCGACCTCGCCCTGATCCTCGACGCCGCCCACGAGGCGGGACGCCTGGCCCACGACCTTCGGGCGCGGGGGGCTGGAGGTCGAGTACAAGGCCGGCAATTCGCCGGTGACCAACGCCGACCTGGCCGCCGACGCCCTGCTGCGCGAACGGCTGGGGAGCGCCCGGCCGGACTACGGCTGGCTGTCGGAGGAGACGGCGGACGAGCCTGCGAGGCTCGCCTGCAGGCGGCTGTTCGTGGTCGATCCCATCGACGGGACGCGGGCCTTCCTGAACGACAAGCCCTGGTGGGCGGTCTCCATCGCGGTCGTCGAGGACCACCGGCCGATCGCCGGCGTAGTGTTCGCGCCTGAGGTCGGCGAGACCTATGCGGCGCGGGCCGGCCAGGGCGCGACGCTGAACGGCGCCCCGATCGGGGCCAGCGGGGTCTGCGCGCTGGAGGACTGCGCCATGGCGGGCGACCCGCGGGTCTTCCCCCATCCGAGCTGGCCGATCCCCTGGCCGGCCATGCGGGTCGAGCAGCGGAACTCCACCGCCTACCGCATGTGCCTGGTGGCGGGCGGGACCTTCGACGCCGCCGTGGCGCCGGTGGCCAAGCACGACTGGGACGTGGCGGCGGCCGACCTGATCGCCACCGAGGCCGGCTGCTGGGTCGGCGACCATTTGGGAAGGACCTTCCGCTACAACGGCCCCTCGCCCATCCAGGCGAGCCTGATCTGCGCGACGCCGGCGCTGGCCCCATTGATCCTGGAGCGCGTCCGGCATATCGCCACGGCAAGCTGACCCTGAATCCCCTCAACCAAGGTCGAAAATGTCCGAAAAGCAGCTCCTGCATCTCGTCATCGGCGGCGAGATGACCACCCTCGACGGCCCGCCCGAGTTCCGCGACCTCAAGAAGGTCGACCTGGTCGGCGCCTATGCGAGCTACGACGAGGCCGTCCGCGCCTGGCGCGCCAAGGCGCAGGAGACCGTCGACAACGCCCTGATGCGCTACTTCGTGATCCACGCCCACCGGCTGCTGAACCCGGACACCGACCCCGACCACCATTGAGTCTCCGGCGCTCGTCCTCCCCCGTTGGGGGAGGACCGGGTGCGGCGGCTCTACTCCCGCCGGAGCAGTTTCTCGGTGAGGACGCTGCCGAGCATGCCGGCGCGGAATTTTTCCTTCATGCCGGCGGGGTCGTACATCGGGCTCTGGACCCACTCGAGGAAGCTCATGCCCGCGGGCTCGCCCTCCTCCAGGTAGCGCTCGAAGGTGTAGTCCAGCACGCCGGTCTTGCCCTGCTTCACGTGCAGGTAGCGCAGGTGGAGCTGGTCCATGGCCTCGCGGATGGTCTTGCCCTTCCGGAAGTGCATGTAGAGCACGCTCATGATCCCGGCCCGGTCCGCGCCGGACTTGCAGTGCATCAGGGCGGGATACTCGATGGTCTCGAAGAGCCGCTTGGCGCCCAGGACGCGGGCCACGCTCGGCACCTCGCGCGAGGTGATGGTGAAGTCGACCATGGTGAGGTCGAGCTTCTCGCAGGCGTCCTTCTCCAGCGCATGGAAGCTGGCGTCGAAGCCCCCGCGCAGGTTGATCACCGTCCGGATGCCGCGCGCCTTCCAGGCGGCGAGCTGGTGCGGCCAGGGCTGGTTGGTGCGGACCAGCTCGTCGGAGATCCAGTGGGCGTTGGAAAAGCCGAGCCGCAGGTAGGCGTGGTCGCGCCACAGGTAGTCGGCATAGGCCTTCGCCCGCCCGGCGGCGCTCTTCATGTCGTAGGGATTGTGCACGGGCTCGGTGCTCATGGCGCTCATCTAGGCGTTTCGGGCGTCGCGCGAAAGCCGCAGCCAGGCCGCAGAATTCTCGTCCGGCGCGTCGGGACGCGAAAGGCTTCCGCGTCCTTGGCGCAGGGTTGACACGGCCGCGCCGTCGCGGCCGCAATCCGCGCGAGGGAGATAGCCCATGATCACCGTCTTCGGCGGGCAGACGTCGCGATCGATCCGGGTGGTGTGGCTGCTGGAGGAGATGGGCCTGCCCTACCGGGTACGGCAGGTGGACATGCTGTCCGACGTGCCCGACACCGAGTTCCTGGCGGCGAACCCGGCGAACTACATCCCGGTGCTGGTGGACGGCGACGTCACCATGGTCGAGTCCATCGCGATCCTGCAGTACCTGATGGGCCGCTACGGGCCGACGCCGCTGGCGCCCGCGCCGGACGATCCGGGCTTCCCGGCCTATCTGCAGTTCCTGCATCTGGGCGAGGCCGGGCTGGCGACGCTGCTGATGACCCCGGTCGTCGCCCGCTTCATGGCCCCCGAGTCGGAGCGGGACAACTGGAGCGCCCGGCAGGGGCTGGCCTGGGCCGAGAAGCGGATGCGGCTGGTGCGCGCGCAGCTCGCCCGTGCGCCCTACATGGCCGGCGAGGCGTTCACCGCCGCCGACATCTCGGTGACCTACGCCCTGGAGTTCGGCCGGCGGCAGGCCTGCCTGGACCTTGGGGAGGCGGAGACGGCCTATCTGGACCGGACCCTGGGCCGCGAGGCCTACAAGCGGGCCTACGCCCGGTCGCACGAGGGCGTGGCGGCCTAGGACAAGCCCGGCCGGTAGGGAGCCCGCGCGGACGCGCAGGCTCCCCGTTCGGCGCTAGAACAGGAAGTCGCCGGCGACGACGGTCTTCGTGCCGAGGAGGATGAGGGCGAAGTCGGGATCGCCGCCGTCCACGTTGCCGAGAATGACCGTCACGTGGCCCGAGCTCGGCGCGTCGATGTCGAAGCCGAGCGCGTTCTCCGCGGCGTTGAGGTTGCCGAAGGTGCGGATGGACAGTTCGCCAATCCCCTTCGGATTGGCCCCGTTGATCAGGGCGAAGGCCTGGTCGCCGGAGAGCGAGCTGTCGGCGTCGATGCCGCGCAGGTCGATGATGTCGGTCCCGGAGAGGAAGTCGACGATCACGTCCACCGACAGCGGGCCCTTCTTGCCGCTCGCGAGCACGGTGTCGAGCTCGCCCACGAAGGTGTCGGCGCCCGCGCCGCCGACCAGGACGTCCACGCCGTCGCCGCCCACCAGGATGTCGGCGCCCGCGCCGCCGTCCAGGGTGTCGGCGCCCGCACGGCCGAGCAGGGTGTCCGTCCCCGCATTGCCCCACAGGTGGTTGTTGGCGCCGTTGCCGTTGATCAGGTCGGAGCCCGAGCCGCCCTTGGCGTTCTCGATCGTCACGTCGTAGGCGATGCCGACGTTGTCGGTGAGGCGGCCGCGCCATTCCGGATCGGCCTGCAGCGCCTGGATGTTGGCGTCGTAGGTCGCCTGGGTGACCGGGGCCATGCCGGCGGCGGCGCGGTTGGCGTTCACCTGCTCGATGGTCGGCGCCTGGTCGAGGGTGATGCCGCCGATGCTGGAGAGCGAGCCCGGGGTGAGGTCGATCACCTGGGTGACCGCGTAGCCGGATGCGTCGAGGGTGTCGATGCCGCCGGCGTCCCAGATGGTCATGGTCGGCCAGGGCGTCTTGGTGAAGTCGAAGGCGTCGCGGCCGGCGTTCGAGTTGAAGCCGTAGGTGGTGTCGCCGGTGCGGGTGGTCATGTCCGCGCCGTACATCTGCTGGATCGCCAGGATGTCGTGCACCATCGGGGTGGCCCCGTAGGCGATGTTCATCAGGCTCCAGTCGAAGTCGCGGGTCGGCACGCCGTCGGGCGTGGCGCCGAGGTCCCGCGGGTTCCAATAGGACATGATGGTGTAGTTGCGGGCGTCCTGGGCGTACTCCGCGCCGTTCAGGTAGGTGACCGCGAAGCCGGGCGCGAAGTTGTAGGCGCCGGGGTGCGAGAGGCCGAGCGAGTGGCCGATCTCGTGCACCAGGGTGTTCATCCCGTAGCCGCCCTCGTCGAGCTGGAAGTTCGAGGCGGTGGTGGCGGTGACCCAGACGTCGCCGACGATGTTGTAGGCCTGGGCGTTCACGTGCGGGTTGGTGCTGACGATGTCGGACGGCAGGCGGGAATAGGCCTGGGTACCCGGACGGTTGGTCAGGTTGCCGAAGTTCATGTCGCCCTGGTCGACGCTGCTTTCCTGGAAGGACACGGCGACCACGTCGTCCCAGTACTGGAAGGCCTCACGCGTCGCGGCCCGCTGGGCCTCGTTGAAGGCGGCGAAGCCGAAGTACTCGGAGAGGCCGTAGTAGGTCCCGCCCAGCTCATAGACGTAGCCGTTCGCGACCAGATCGGCCTGGCTGTTGAAGAATCCGTAGGTGAGCACCGAGGCGTCGCCGTCGCGCGGGACGCCGGTGTCGCCCCAGGCGGTCCCGGTGCGGTTCAGGTGGTCGGCGATCTGGTCGGCCGTCCAGATGGGCTTGCCGTTCGCCGTGCCGCCGGCGGCGGGATCGAGCGAGGCGTCCTCGATGTCGTGGAAGTCGATGAAATGGCCGGACGGGGAAAGTTGGATCTCGGGCACGCGCCCCTCCTAATGATCGGGTTTTTGTGGGTTATCGAAGCGGGCGCGGCGGGGGGCCGCCGCGCCAGGGCAGGGTCTCGTCGAGCGCCGCCTCGAGCGCCGCGGGCAGGGCCTGGCCGCCGAGGCCCGGAGGGGGGCAGCGCCGCGGCGCGCGGCGTCGACCCGAACAGGCTGTCGTCGAAGCCGGTCCCCGGCCGCATGGCGCGCAGGGTGACGAGCAGGCGGCGCGAACCGCCGGCGTCGTCGATCGCCGCGTGGACGAGGAGCACGACCGCGTCGGGGGAGACGATCGCAGGATCGCCGAAGGTGACGACGTGCACCGGCATGGGGGCCCCGCGAGGCCAGCCCGGCGACCTGGCGGCAGAGTTCGCCGCCGAGCGCCAGATGGTCGACGCCGGGCCCGCCGGCGAAGTTGCAGAGGATGGCGAGGCGCTGGGCGCCCTGCCAGGCCGGCGGGGGGCGCGGACGCCTCGGTCGCAGACGTAACAGCCATCACGGCCGCCGCGAAAATCCGCCCAAACTCAACTGGATGCCCCCAGGCTGGAGATGTCACACTGCCGCAAATCTGATACATTGCAACCTTAATTCCGCCATTGTCGACAACACGACTTATGCGCGAGCGCGGAGGCCGTCGGCCGGGTGCGCCGGGGCGCGGGGGGCGCTTGACTTCGGAGCCGCGACAGCCGACGCCTCGCCCATGAGCCCCGGCGCCAAACAGGAGCTGTCCGGCCGCGAAGTCGTGGCCCGCGTGGCGCGCGTGTACATGGCGCCGCGGTGGAAAGGCTGGCTGACGGCGCTGGTGGCGGCGATCTGCGTGGCGGCGCTGTCGGCCGAGCTGATCCGCATCCTGGAGCCGGCGGTGAACGACCTGATGGTCAACCACAAGCCGGGCGCGCTCGTCGCGCTGCCGCTGACCATCGCCGCGCTCGCCATCGGCCGGGCGATCGCCCAGATCGTGCAGGCCTCGCTGGTCAACCGGATCGGCAACGGGGTGGTGGGCGACGTGCAGGTGCAGCTCTTCGGGCGGCTGGTGCGGGCCGACCTGGCGCGGCTGCGCAGCCAGCACTCCGGCGCCTACGTCTCCTCCGTGCTCTACGACGCCGGGCTGATCCGCGAGGCGGCGACGGCGGGCGTGATCAACTACACCCAGCACCTGCTGACCGTGATCGGGGCGATCACGGTGATGGTCTCGAACGACAGCGCGCTGTCCTGGGTGCTGATCGTCGCCCTGCCCGTCTCGGGCTGGATCATGCGCCGGTTCTCCAAGCGGACGACCAAGGCGGCGCGCGGGGCGATGGCCGAGACCTCCGCCCTGTCCACCGCGATCATGGAGAGCCTGGACGGCATCCGGGTGGTGAAGATCGAGAACCGCGAGGCCTATGAGGAGGCGCGCGTCGCCGAGGTGGTGCGCCGCCGGCAGGAGCACCTGATCAAGGGGCGAACGCCCGGGCCCGGGCGGCCCCGTCCACCGAGCTGGTGATGACCCTGATCACCGCGGCGGTGATCGCCTACGCCGGCTGGCGCTCGCAGCAGGGGGCGATGACGGTGGGGGCGTTCGTGGCCTTCATCGGCGCGCTGGGCCTGGCGTCGCAGTCGCTGCGCCAGCTCGCCAACCTGCAGACGGTGATGGCCGAGGGGATGTCGGCGGCCCGGCGGCTGTTCGCGGCGCTGGACGTGGAGCCGGAGGTACGCGACGCGCCGGGCGCGCGGCCGCTGGCCTGCGGCGAGGGCACGATCCGCTTCGAGGACGTGGGCTTCACCTACGGCCGCGAGGGGGCGCCGACCCTGTCGGGCATCGCCATGGAGGCCCGGCGCGGCGAGACGGTGGCGCTGGTCGGCCCGTCGGGCGGCGGCAAGTCGACGATCCTCAACCTGATCCCGCGTTTTTACGATCCAACCTCGGGACGGGTGACCATCGACGGCCAGGACCTGAAGAGCGTGACGCTGGCCTCGGTGCGGGAGCAGGTGGCGCTGGTCACCCAGGAGCCGTTCCTGTTCGACGACACCATCCGGGCGAACATCAGCTACGCGCGGCCCGACGCCGGCCTCGAGGCCGTGGAGCAGGCGGCGAAGGCGGCGGCGGCCCACGACTTCATCATGGCCCTGCCCCATGGCTACGAGACCACCGTGGGCGAGGCCGGCGCGCGGCTCTCCGGCGGCCAGCGGCAGCGGATCGCCATCGCCCGCGCCTTCCTGAAGGACGCGCCGATCCTGCTGCTGGACGAGGCGACCAGCGCGCTCGACACCGAGAGCGAGGCCCAGGTGCAGGCGGCGCTGCGGCGGCTGATGGCCGGGCGCACGACGCTGCTGATCGCCCACCGGCTGTCCACCGTGCGCGGGGCCGACCGAATCTATGTCATCGACAACGGGCGGATCGTGGAGACCGGCGACCACGCGGGCCTGGTCCGCAAGCGCGGGCTCTACGCCCGGCTCGCCCAGAGCCAGGACCTGGAGCCGGAGACCGCGGCTTGAAGCGGCTGCTGCGCAGCGACGGCGTCCAGGCGCTGCTCGGCTGGGTGCTGGGGACCTACCTCCAGATCGTGCTGAAGACCGTGCGCTGGACGCACGAGAACGTCGCCTGCGTGGAGCCGGTGCTGGCCGGCGACGGCGGGGCGATCGCGCTCTTCTGGCACGGCCGCATCCCGCTCAGTCTCGCCACCGCCCCGCAATGGGGGCGCAAGCCGACGCGGGCGCTGGTGTCGCCCTCGGCGGACGGGGAGTTCATCGCCAAGGCGCTGGCCATGTCGGGCTTCCCGGCGATCCGCGCCTCGTCGGCCAAGAAGGGCGACAGCGCCAAGGCGCGGGCGGCGGTGGCGGCGATCCGCGAGGCGGTGGCCTGGGTCTCCGGCGGCGGGGCGCTGGTGGTGACGCCGGACGGGCCCCGGGGGGCCGAACGAGGTGATCGCCGCAGGGTCCCTGCAGATCGCCAGGCGGTCGGGCCAGCCGGTGTTCCTCATGGGCCTGGCGGCCACCCCGGCCTGGCAGCTCCGGAACACCTGGGACCAAGTGATGTTCGCCGCCCCGTTCGGCAAAGGGGCGGTGGTCTGGGAAGGACCGCTCTATGTGCCGGCGGACGCCGACGACGACGCCATCCAGGGGCTGATCGCCGACTGGTCGGCCCGGCTGTCGGCCGCCACGCGCCGGGCCGAGGCGATGGTGGGGCGTCCGCATTGATCGCGCCGCCGGCCGGTGAGAGATAGGCGCATGGCCCACGCGCACCACCACCACGACGGCCACCACCATGGGCACGGGCACGGGCATTCGCACGGCCATGGGCATCACCATCCCGCGCCGGCGGACATGGGCCGGGCGTTCGCCATCGGGGTGGCGCTGAATTCGGTCTTCGTGCTGGCCGAGGCGGGCGCGGGGATCTGGGCCGGCTCCATGGCGCTCCTGGCCGACGCCGGCCACAACCTCTCCGACGTGCTGTCGCTGATCCTGGCCTGGGGCGCCGCGGTGCTGGCGAGGCGCGCGCCGGGCGGGCGGCGGACCTATGGGCTTCGGAAGGCGACGATCCTGGCCTCGCTGGCCAACGCCGTCCTGCTGCTGGTGGCGGTCGGCGCGATCGTCTCGGAATCCATCCACCGGCTGATGGCGCCGGCCAGCGTCGAGACCACCGTGGTCATAGCCGTGGCCGCCCTGGGCGTGGTGATCAACACGGCGACGGCGCTGCTCTTCCTGCGCGGCAGCCATTCGGACCTCAATGTGCGCGGGGCCTTCCTGCACATGGCGGCCGACGCGGCGGTCTCCCTGGCCGTGGTGGTGGGCGCGGCGGCGATCATGTTCACCGGCTTCCTGTGGATCGACCCGGCGCTGAGCCTGCTGATCGCGGTGGTGATCGTCATCGGCACCTGGGGCCTGCTGCGGGATTCCGTGGACCTGGCGCTGGACGCCGCGCCGCGCGGGATCGACGTGGAGACCGTCCGCGCCTGGCTCGCCGACCTGCCCGGCGTCGAGGAGGTCCACGACCTGCACATCTGGGCGATGAGCACCACCGAGACGGCGCTGACCGTCCACCTGGTGCGGCCCGCCGGCGGCGACGCCGACCGCTTCCTGCACGACGCCTGCGAGGGGCTGCACGCCCGGTTCAACATCGGCCACGCCACCCTGCAGGTGGAGACCGGGGCCGCGCACGCCTGCCGGCTCGCCCCGGCCGAGGTGGTGTGACCGTTCCGCTCGCGCTCTACCGGCTGGCCACGGGGCTCGCCGAGCCGCTGGCGCCGGCGCTGCTCAAGGGTCGGGCGAAGCGGGGCAAGGAGGACGCCGCGCGGCTCGCCGAACGGCTGGGCCGGGCGGGCGCGGCCCGGCCGGCGGGGCCCGTGGTCTGGCTGCACGGGGTGAGCGTCGGCGAGAGCCTCTCGCTGGTCCCGCTGGTCGAGGCGCTGCAGGCCCGGCGCCCGGACGCGACCCTGCTCGTCACCTCCGGGACCGTGACCTCGGCGGAGGTGCTGGCCGGGCGGCTGCCGGCGGGCGCGGTCCACCAGTTCGCGCCTGTCGATGCGCCGGGGGCGGTGGGCCGCTTCCTGGACCACTGGCGGCCCGACCTCGGCGTGTTCGTGGAGAGCGAGCTCTGGCCGAACCTGATCCAGGCGGCGAAAGCGCGGGGCGTGAGGCTGGCGCTGCTCTCGGCGCGGATGACCGAGGGCAGCGCGCGGGGCTGGGCCCGGGCGCCGGCGAGCGCGCGGGCGCTGCTGTCGGCGTTCGACCTCGTCATGCCGCAGGATGCGGCGACGGCGGCGCGGCTGGCGAGGCTGGGGGCGACGGTCGGACCGGCGCTGAACCTGAAGCACATCGGCGGGCGGCTGCCCTTCGATCCCGCGGAACTGGCCGACCTGCGCAGCCGGACGCAGGGGCGGCCGGTCGTGGTGGCGGTCAGCACGCATCCGGGGGAGGAGCGGCTGATCGCCGAGTCGGCGCCCGGCGGCCTGCTGCTGGCGATCGCGCCGCGGCATCCGGAGCGGGCCGACGAGATCGCGGCCCAGCTCGCCGGCGCCCGCCCCGGCGACATCGCCCGGCGGTCCCGCGGCGAGCCCGTGAGCCCCCGGACCGGCGTCTATCTGGTGGACACCCTGGGCGAGCTGGGCGTCTTCCTGGAGCTGGCCGACGTGGTGGTGATGGGCGGCGGGTTCGCGCCCGGGGTCGGCGGGCACAATCCGCTGGAGCCGGCGCGGCACGGCAAGCCCATCGTCACCGGGCCGGAGGTGTTCAACGCCGCCGACGTCTATGCGGCGATGTTCGCCGAGGGCGCGGCGATCGAGGCCAGGGACGGGGCCGCGCTGGCGCGCCACCTCCAGGGCCTGCTGACCTATCCGCACATCGCGCGCCGCATGGGCGAGGCGGCGCAGGCCTATGCCGAGCGGCAGGGCGCGGCGCTTGACGGCACGCTCGCGCTCATCGAACCGCTGCTGCCGTGAAGCTCGCCACGCCCCGCTGGTGGTATCGGAGAGACCGCGACCGGGCGTCGATGCCGGTGACGCGGGCGCTACTGACGCCGCTGTCGTGGATCTGGGCCGCGGCGACGGCGCGGCGGATCGCGGGGACGACACCAACCGATCCGGGCGCGCCGGTGATCTGCGTGGGCAACCTGACCGTCGGCGGCACGGGGAAGACGCCGGTGGTGCGCGCGATCGCCCAGCGGCTGGCGGACCAGGGCCAGGCCGTGCACCTGCTGTCCCGCGGCTACGGCGGGAGCCTGAAGGGGCCGGTGCGGGTCGATCCGCAGGTCCACACCGCCGCCGAGGTGGGCGACGAGCCGCTGATGCTAGCCCGCGACTTTCCGGTCTGGGTCGCGCGCGACCGGGCGGCGGGGGCGAAGGCCGCGGCGCAGGCGGGCGCCGACGTGGTGGTGATGGACGACGGCCACCAGAACCCCTCGCTGCGGAAGGCGCTGTCGCTGGTCGTGGTCGATGGCGAGACCCGGGACGGGGAATGGCCGTTCGGCGACGGGCGGGTGTTCCCCGCCGGGCCCATGCGCGAGCCGCTGGCCGCCGGCCTGGCGCGGGCGGACGCCGCGGTGGTCCTGTTGCCCGCGGACCTGGCCGAGGCGGACGGCGAGCTGCTCCGGACGCTGCAGGCCAGGCCGGTGCTCTGCGCCCACCTGGGGGCCGTAACGCCGCCGCCGGCCGGTCCGCAGGTGGGTTTCGCGGGGGTCGGCAAACCCTGGAAGGTCGAGCGGGCGCTGGTCGCGGCCGGTTGCGAGCTCGCCGACTTCGCGGCGTTCCCCGACCATGCGGCCTATGACGCCCGGACGCTGCAGCGGCTCGCCGACCGCGCGGCGGCGTTCGGCGCGGGCCTGATCACCACCGAGAAGGACTGGGTCCGCCTGCCGCCGGCGTGGCGGGCCCGGGTGACGCCCTGGCCCGTGCAGGCGGTGTTCGACGACACGGCGGCGCTGGACGCCCTGACCCGCGCCCTCGGCCCGACGCCTTAGGGGAACTCCGGGTTTCTTCGGATATAGGCGAACGGCGCGTGCCGCCATCCTCCGCCGGAAGGGGGAGGGTCGATGCCGACGTGCTTCCGGATGGGGACCATCCTGGCGGCCATGAGCCTGGGACTGGCGCTGGCGCAACCCGCCGCCGGGCAGGAGCCTGACGCCGTCGGGACCCTGCAGGTCCGCGCGCGCCTGGAGGCGAGCTGCAGCGTCACGCTGCAGGATCTCGACTTCGGCGAGTACCGCGCCGCCTCCGCCAGCCAGGTGAAGACGGTGATCGAGGTCCGCTGCACGCCCGGCGTCCGGTTCAACGTCGCCCTCGACGGCGGCGGAGCCGGCGACGCGGACCTGCGCCGAATGACCGGCGCCGGCGAGCTCTCCTACCAGCTCTACGTCGACGCCTCCCACCGGCGGATCTTCGGCGACGCCACCGGCGGCGAGACGGTCTCGATGGAGGCCAACGGCAAGTGGCAGCGGGTGAACGTCTACGGGAGCGTGCCGAAGGGGCAGTCCCCGCCGCCCGGCGGCTTCTACGACACCGTCACCATGACCCTCACCTACTGATGGAGGCTTGCATGAGAACCGCCCTTCTCGCGCTCGCGGCATTGGCGATCTCCGGCCCGGCGTTCGCCCAGACCAAGACCGGCCAGTTCGCCGTGCGCGCGTCGGTCAACGCGGACTGCCAGATCACCACCCGCGATCTCGACTTCGGGAGCTACGCGGCGGCCAGCAACACGCGGGCCAACACCAGTTTCGACGTGCGCTGCACCGCCGGCTCGGCGGTGACCATCTCGCTGGACGGCGGCCAGTCGGGCAATCCGCAGCAGCGGACGATGACCGGCCAGGGCGCGAACCTGGGCTACCAGCTCTACAAGGACGCGGCCTACCAGAACCCGATCAACACCGTGGGCGCGACCTGGCAGCTGTCGAACTCCGAAAACACCGGCCAGACGGTCACCTACAACGTCTACGGCGACATCCCCACGGGACAGGCCGTGCCGGCGGGCAACTACACCGACACCGTCCGCGTGACGGTCCAGTACTGACCCGGGAGCCGCCCATGAGAGCCTTCGCCGCCCCCCTCATCGCCGCGGTCCTTGCGGCCTCGACGCTGGCGATCGCGCCGGCCGCCCAGGCCGCCTCCCTGGAGATCGGACCCGTCAACGTCAGCCTGATCGGCCGGGAGCGGACCGCCACGGTCCAGGTGCGCAACCCGGGCACGGAGCCGTTGAACGTCCAGATCCGGCCGGTGGACTGGACCCAGGCCGACGGCCAGGACGTGCACACGCCGTCCGAGACCCTGGTCGTCAGTCCTCCGTTCTTCACCGTCGCGCCCGGTCAGGCCCAGACGGTGCGGCTGGTGGTGAACCTGCCGAAGACCCCGACCACCGAGCGGGCCTGGCGCCTGATCATCGACGAACTGCCCCCCGCCAAGGCCGGCGGCGTGGCCGGCGTCGTGGTGCCGATCCGGGCCCTGGTGCCGGTGTTCCTGGCGCCCAGCCTGGCGGCGCGGCCGAAGCTCGCCTGGAGCGCGACCAGCCAGGACGGACAGCTACGCCTCAACGTGGCCAACAGCGGTCCCGTCCACGAGCGCCTGATCGGCCTGCAGCTCACATCCGGCGGCAAGCCGGTGGGCGGCCCGGACCCGCTTTTCGGCTATGTGCTGAGCGGGACGAGCCGCACCTGGTCCGTTCCCGCCGCCGGGGCCGAGGGCGCGGTGTCGCTCCGCGGCGACGGCGCCTTTGGACCCGTGAAGGCCGACGTCGCCGTCGCCAACTGAGGCCGATGTGCGCCGGCGGGCCCGCGGGTGGAAGGCCTTGACCGGCGCCGTCCTGGCCGCCGCCCTGGGCACGAGCACCCTGGCGGCCGTGACCCTGGCCCCCGGCCCGGCCGAGGCGCCCGGGCCCGAGCCGGTCATCCTGTTGCTGGAGGTGTCGGTGAACGGCTGGCGGCGGAACCTAGTGGCCGCCTTCCGGCAGGACGGGGAGCGCCTGTCGCTGCCCGCCGACCAGTACAGCGGCCTGGGCTTCGCGCTGGATCCCAGCCAGGTGGAGACGGTGGACGGCGAGCCGCGCGTCTTCCTCGACCGGATCGCCGGCCTGACCTGGCGCATCGACATGGCCGCCCAGACCATCGACCTGCAGGCGCCGGTCGAGGCCCTGACGCCGGAGCGGCTGTCCATCAGCCCGCCGCCGGAGCGGGTCGACAGCCGCGCCGACTGGAGCGCCTTCCTCAGCTACGACGCCTTCGGCGAGTGGGCCGCCGAGAGCAAGGACGAGTTGTTCACCCGCACGGGGACCGTCGACCTCGAGGCGCGGCTGATCGCGCCCTGGTTCACCTTCGGCAGCGCAGGCTTCGTCACGCCCGGGCCGGAGTCGGCCGGGCTGATCCGGCTCGAGACCGCCCTGACCTTCGACCGGCCGGACGACGCCACCTCGCTGATGCTCGGCGACGGCTATTCGGGGGCGCTGAGCTGGACGCGGTCGCTCAGGTTCGGCGGCGCCCAGTACCGGCGGGACTTCGGGCTTCGACCCGATCTCGTGACCCAGCCCATGCCGCAGTTCAGCACCGGCGTGACGGCGCCCTCGGCCCTCGACCTCTACGTCAACGGGGTCGAGCGGTTCGCGGCCAGCGCGGCGCCGGGCTCACTGCTAGTGCGCGACATGCCGGTGACCACCGGCGCCAACGAGGTGCGGATCGTGCTGACGGATCCCAGCGGCCGCCGCCGCGAGGTCTATCTGCCCTTCTATGTGAGCACCGAACTCCTCGCCCCGGGCCTGACAGACTTCACCCTCGAGGCCGGTTCGGAACGCCGCGACTACGCTACCAAGAGCGCCAGCTACGGCGACAGCTTCGCCTCCGGGTCGATCCGGCACGGGGTCAGCGAAACCCTGACGGCGGAGTTTCACGCGGAAGCCGCCGACGACTTCGCCATGGCCGGCGCCGGCGGCCATTTGGCCCTCTGGGACGCGGTCATCCTCTCCGGCATCGTGGCCGGCAGCCGCGGGCCGGCCGGCGACGGCTACCTCTGGAGCCTCGGCGTCGAGCGCACCGGCCCGCGGATCAGCGCGACGGTCCGCTACGAAGAGGCCTCGCAGGATTTCGAGGACCTAGCGGCCCGGTTCGGCCAACCCCGGCTGCGCCGGAGCCTCGTCGCGTCGGGGAGTTGGCAGATGTCCGCGCGGCAATCCGCGAACGTGACCTATGTGCTGCAGGATCGGGGGAAGGGGTTCCGGTCCGAGGTGATCACCGCCAACCTCGGCCGCAGCTTCTGGCGCAGCCGGCTGCGCGCCGACCTGAGCGGCTACGCGGACCTGACCCAGCGCGGCGAATGGGGCGCGAGCCTCATGCTGTCCTTCCCGCTCGGGCGGCGCGCCATGGCGACGGTGAGCGCCGCCCCCACGCCCGACTTCACGACCTATGCGGTGACGGCCAACGGCGACGGGAAGGATCCGCGGTTCAGCTGGTCCGGACGCTACGCGCGGGGGCCCGAGACCAGCGGCAACGTGGACCCGGTCTGGGAGGGCGCCCGCCTCGACGCCTATGCGAGCTACAGCCGGGTGGGCCCTTCGCAGGCCGTCCAGGCGCAGCTCGGCCAGTCCCTGGTGTTCATCGACGGGGGCCTGCACCTCGCCTCGCGGATCGACGACGCCTTCACGGTAGTCGAACTGCCGGACACGCCGGGCGTCGAGGTGTTCCTGGAGAACCGCCCGGCGGGCCGGACCGGGCGGAACGGGCGGCTGCTGATCAACCGCCTGCAGGGCGGCGAGGCCAACGCCATCTCGATCGCCGCCCTCGACCTGCCGATCACCTCCCAGGCCGATGCGTTCGCCAAGACGGCCGCGCCCCGCCGCGGCAGCGGCGTCGTCACCCGCTTCAGGATCGACCATCAGATGTCGGCCGTGGTCGTGCTGGCGGATCGAGCGCAGAAGCCGCTGCCGCTCGGCGCCGAGGTGCGGCTGGCGGGCGGCGACGAGACCGCCGCGGTGGGCTACGGCGGCGAGGCCTATCTGCGCGGCGTTCGTCCGGGAGAGAACCGGGTCACGGTGCGCTGGCCCGACGGGCAATGCGAGGCCACGTTCGACATCCAGGGCGGGGCGGACACCGTGCCCCGCGTGAGGGCCACGCCATGCGAATGACAGCCATGCTTCTGGCCCTGGCGCTCGGCGCGGCCTGGGCCCCGGCCGCGCAGGCCCAGCAGAGCTGCACGATCGAGGTCGATCCCCTGGACTTCGAGCGCTACGACCCGTTCCACGCCCAGCCGAACCGGGTGCGGGGCCAGATCCGGGTCCGTTGCGACGTGGGCCTACCGGTCCAGCACGTGGCGCTCTCGACTGGCCAGTCGGGGAACTATCACCGCCGCTATCTGGCCAGCGGCGGCGCCCTCGCTCGACTACAACATCTATGCGGACCCCACCTTCCGTCACATCGCCGGCGACGGAAGCTCCGGCACCACCGTGCTGGTCAGCCGCGCCAAGACGCGCGACCTGCGGCCCATCGAGCGGTTCGTCTTCTATGGCGAGATCCCGGCGGGACAGTTCCTGCCGGCCGGCGACTATTTTGATTCCGTCGCGGTCATCGTAGTGTTCTGAGAGATGCTGATCGCCGCCCTCACCCTGGCCCTCGCCGCGCCGCCGCTGACGGTGTCCAAGCCGATGACGGTGCGGGTGCGGGTCGAGGCCGTCTGCATGGTCGCGGCGCACGCCGCCAGCGCCTGCCGCGGGGCCACGGGCGCCGCGCCGCTCGTGGACCGTGAGACGAACGCCGACGGCCAGCGCCGCCGGATCGTCGAGTACTAGGCGCTCGCCCCGGCCTTCTCGGCATAGGCCCAGCTCATCTTCGCCAGGGCCTCGACGCGGGGCGCCATGTTGGCGGCGTCCGGGTGATTGGCGGTGCCGTCGCGGACGCGGCCCAGGATCCCCTGCAGGATGCCGACCAGGCGGAAGGCGTTGTAAGAGAAGAACCAGTTCAGGTCGTGGATGCCGGTGCGGCCGGTCAGGCTGCAGTAGTACGCCACCGCCTCGTCCAGGGTCGGGATGCCGTGGGCCTCCAGGTCCGGGATCGTCGAGATGGTCCCGTTGATCCAGTTCATCAGGACGTAGGTGAAGTCGGCCAGCGGCTCGCCGAGCGTCCCCAGCTCCCAGTCCAGCACCGCCACCACGCGGGGCTCGGTGGGATGGAAGATCATGTTGTCGAGGCGGTAGTCGCCGTGGACGATCGAGGTCCGCTCCTGGGCCGGCACGGTCTTCGGCAGCCACTCGATGAGGCGCTCGACCTCGGGGATGTGGACCGTCTCGGAGGCCTTGTACTGCTTGGTCCAGCGGTCGACCTGGCGGGACATGTAGTTGCCGGGCTTGCCGTAGTCCTCGAGGCCGACGGCGACGTAGTCGGTGTTGTGCAGGTCGGCGAGCGTCTTGATCTTGGCCCGGAAGATGGCGTTGCGCTCGGCGGGCTCGCACTGCGGCAGGCTCTGGTCCCAGAGGACCCGGCCCTCGACCATGTCCATGACGTAGAACCAGGTGCCGATGACGCCGTCGTCGGTGCACAGGCCGTAGGGCTTCGCCACCGGGAAGCCGGTCGGGTAGAGGGCGCTGATCACCCGGAACTCGCGGTCCACGGCGTGGGCGGACGGCAGCAGCTTGCCCGGCGGCTTGCGGCGCAGGACGTACTTCTTCGTGGGCGTGATGAGCTGGTAGGTCGGGTTGGACTGGCCGCCCTTGAACTGCCGGACCTCCAGCGGGCCGGCGTAGCCCTCGACGTTGGCGCGCATCCAGGCCTCGAGCGCGGCCTCGTCGAAGCGGTGGGACTCGGCGACCTCCTTGGTGCCCGTGTTGGCCTGCTCGCGCGCCTGTTCGGCGGCGATGTCTGCGGTCACGGACATGGCGTCTCCCCTTGGACTTCGTACGCTTGTTTGAAACCACCTTACCCAGCGGCGGCCAAGCGGGGAAGGCCAGCCGGATGATGCCGCGCGTCCGGGCGGCGAAACCGCGTCACACTTTCGCCTGACGCGCTCTAGCGGGCCAATGCCCGCCAGCCGATGTCGGTGCGGTGGAAGCCCTCGGGCCAGTCGATCCGGGCGACGGCGGCGTAGGCGCGCTCGCGGGCCTCGGCGAGGTCTGCGCCGGTGGCGCAGACGTTGAGGGCGCGGCCCGAGCCGGCGCGGATGGTCCCGTCGGGGTCCGTCGAGGTGCCGGCGTGGAAGACCTGGACGTGCGGGCCGAAGTCGGCGTCGGCGCCCCGGATCACGCTGCCGGCCTCGGCCTTGCCGGGATAGCCCCTGGTCGCCAGGACGACGCAGACGGCGGCCTCGTCGCGCCAGACGGGATCAGGCAGGTCGGCGAGCGTCCCATTGGCGCAGGCGACGAGATAGGGGACGAGGTCGCTCTCCAGCCGGAGCATCAGGACCTGGCATTCCGGGTCGCCGAAGCGGGCGTTGAACTCCACCAGCTTCGGCCCGTCCCGGGTGGACATCAGCTCCACGAACAGCACGCCGCGGTAGGGGGCGCCGTCCTGGGCGATGCCCTTGAAGGCGCGCTTCACCAGGCGCTCGTCGGTCTGGGCCACGAGGTCGAGGTCGAAGACGGGCGCCGGCGAATAGGTCCCCATGCCGCCGGTGTTGGGGCCCTCGTCGCCGTCGAAGGCGCGCTTGTGGTCCTGGGCCCAGCCGAACAGCTTCGAGGTCCTGCCGTCGCAGAGCGCGAAGAGCGAGCCGATCTCGCCCTCCAGGAACTCCTCCAGCACGATGATCTGGCCGGCCTCGCCGAAGCCGCCGGCGAAGGCGTCGTCGATGGCCGCTTCGGCCGCCGCGCGGTCCGGCGCGATGACCACGCCCTTGCCGGCCGCCAGGCCGTCGGCCTTGACCACATAGGGCGGGTCGAAGTCCGCGAGCGCGGCGTGGGCGGTCTCGCGGTCCTCGCAGATCCGGTAGCGGCTGGTGGGCAGGTGGTGGCGCTCGGCGAAGGCCTTGGTGAAGGCCTTGGAGCTCTCCAGCCGGCCGGCGGCGGCGGTGGGGCCGAAGCAGGGGATGCCCGCGT
The DNA here is from genome assembly GCF_024699985.1 of Phenylobacterium sp. J367. Lineage (GTDB taxonomy): Bacteria > Pseudomonadota > Alphaproteobacteria > Caulobacterales > Caulobacteraceae > Phenylobacterium. The sequence goes on from NZ_JAJONA010000001.1 coordinate 601,916, forward strand.
CGGCCAGGGCGTCGGCGAGGCCGGCGGCGATGGCGACCTCGGGGCCGATCACCACCAGGTCGGCGACCATCTCGCGGGCGTGCTGGACCAGCCTGGCCACCTCGGTCGGCTTCCAGGGGGCGAGCTCGCAGATCTTCGCCATGCCGGGGTTGCCCGGCGAGGCCACCAGCCGGGTGACCAGAGGCGACTGCGCGATCTTCCAGGCCAGCGCGTGTTCGCGCCCGCCCGAGCCGACGAGGAGGATGTTCATGAGCCGGCGCTTTCGCCCGCGCCGGCCCTTTGGTCAAGGACGAGCGATGGGAGCCGCGTCAGGCGTCCACGTCGAGGGCGTAGCCGGCGGAGCGGACAGTGCGGATCGGATCGCCGCCGTCGGACGCGTTCAGCGCCTTGCGCAGGCGGCCGATGTGCACGTCGACGGTGCGGGCCTCCACATAGACGTCCGAGCCCCAGACGGCGTCGAGGAGCTGTTCGCGGCTGAACACCCGGCCGGGGGTGCTGCATGAAGTAGTCGAGCAGGCGGAACTCGGTGGGGCCGAGGTGGACCTCGGAGCCCGAGCGCTTCACGCGGTGCGCCACGCGGTCGATGACGATGTCGCCGCAGCGGACCCGGTCCTCGGCGAGGCCGGGGCGGAGGCGGCGGAGCACGGCGCGGATGCGGGCGGCGAACTCGGTCATCGAGAACGGCTTCACCACATAGTCGTCGGCGCCGGTGTCGAGGCCGCGGATCCGGTCGGTCTCCTCGCCGCGGGCGGTGAGCATGATGATCGGCACGTTGCGGGCCTCGGGCCGCTGGCGGATGCGGCGGCAGACTTCGATGCCGGAGACCTTCGGCAGCATCCAGTCGAGGACGATCAGGTCGGGCAGGCGTTCGTCCACGAGGAGCAGGGCCTCCTCGCCGTCGCCGGCCACGGCCACGTCGTAGCCTTCCTTCTCGAGGTTGTACTGCAGGAGCGTGGCCAGGCTGTCCTCGTCCTCGACCACCAGGATGTGCGGCTGCAAGTCAGGATCTCCGTCAGACGGTGAAGGCGTCGGTCTTGGGGCGCGCCTGGATCATCTCCTCGCCGGTGATCTCGTAGTGGACCATCTCGGCGATGTTGGTGGCGTGGTCCCCGATGCGCTCGAGGTTCTTGGCCACGAACAGCATGTGCGCGCAGGCGGTGATCGTCCGGGGGTCGGCCATCATGTAGGTGAGCAGTTCCCGGAACAGGCTGTTGTAGTGCTCGTCCACCTCGTCGTCCTGCGACCAGACGGTGAGCGCTCGCTCCACGTCCGAGCGGGTGTAGGCGTCGAGGACGATCTTCAGCCGGGTGAGCACCAGCTTGCCCAGCCGCTCCAGCGAGCGGGTCAGCGGCTGCATCGGCTCGGACTCGACGATCACCAGGGTGCGCTTGGCGATGTTCTTGGCGAGGTCGCCGGTGCGCTCGAGTTCGGCGGCGATCTTCATGGCGGCGACCGTGCGGCGCAGGTCGTTGGCCATGGGCTGGCGCAGCGCGATCAGCCGGATGGCGCGGCGCTCGATGTCGCGCTGCATGACGTCGAGCTGCTCGTCCCGCTCGACGAGGCCGGCGGCCAGCGCCTGCTCGCGCTTGCCCACGGCATGGATGGCGTCGGCCACCTGGGCCTCGGCCAGGCCGCCCATCCGCGCGCATTCGGCGGTGAGCGTGTTCAGCTCGTCCTCGAAGGATTTGACGATGTGCTCGTTCATGGCGGGCGCTTTCCTCAGCCGAACCGGCCGGTGATGTAATCCTGGGTGCGGGTGTCGCGCGGGTTGGTGAACACCTCGTCGGTCGGCCCGGCCTCCACCAGCTTGCCCATGTGGAAGAAGGCGGTCTTCTGCGAGACGCGCGCCGCCTGGGCCATGGAATGGGTGACGATGACGATCGTGAAGGACTGGCGCAGGTCGTCCATCAGCTCCTCGACCCGGGCCGTGGCGATGGGGTCGAGCGCCGAGCAGGGCTCGTCCATCAGGATCACCTCGGGGCGCACGGCGATGGCGCGCGCGATCACCAGGCGCTGCTGCTGGCCGCCGGAGAGGCTGGAGCCCGACTGCTGCAGGCGGTCGGAGACCTCGTTCCACAGGCCGGCCTGCTTCAGCGACTGCTCCACGACGGCGTCGAGTTCCGACTTCGAGGTGGCCAGGCCGTGGATGCGCGGACCGTAGGCGACGTTCTCGTAGATGCTCTTCGGGAACGGGTTGGGCTTCTGGAAGACCATGCCGACCCGGGCGCGGAGCAGGACGGGGTCGAGGCTGCGATCGTTGACGTCCTCGCCGTCGAGCTCGATGGAGCCCTCGACGCGGGCGCCGGCGATGGTGTCGTTCATCCGGTTGATGCAGCGCAGGAAGGTCGACTTGCCGCAGCCGGACGGGCCGATGAGGGCGGTGACCGAGCGCTCGGGCATGTCGAGCGAGACGTCGAACAGGGCCTGCTTGTCGCCGTAGAAGACATTCACGTCCCGGGCCCGGACCTTCACGGCCCGTGAGGGCAGGACGGCGTGCTGCACGTCCACGGAAATGTGCGGATTGAGGTTCATTTCGCTCACCAGCGGCGTTCGAACCGGCGGCGCAACAGGATCGCCGCGAGGTTCATGAGGATCATGAAGACGAGCAGGACGAGGATCGCCGCGGCCGTCCGTTCGTGGAACGCGCGCTCGGACGCGTTTTCCCAAATAAAGATCTGCACCGGCAGGACCGTGGCGGATTCGGTGAAGCCGCCGGGCACGCCGGGCACGAAGGACACCATGCCGATCATCAGCAGCGGCGCGGTTTCGCCGAGCGCGTGGGCCAGGCTGAGGATCGCGCCGGTCATCACGCCGGGCATGGCCAGCGGCAGGACGTGGTGGAAGACCGTCTGGGTCCGGGACGCGCCCACCGCCAGAGCCGCTTCGCGGATCGACGGCGGCACCGCCTTCAGCGCCGCGCGGGTGGCGATGATCACCGTGGGCAGGCTCATCAGCGCCAGGACGAGGCCGCCGACGAGCGGCGAGGACCGGGGCACGGCCAGCCAGTTGATGAACACCGCCAGGCCCAGCAGGCCGTAGACGATGGAGGGCACGGCGGCCAGGTTGTTGATGTTGACCTCGATGAGGTCGGTCCAGCGGTTCTTCGGCGCGAACTCCTCGAGGTAGACCGCCGCCAGCATGCCGATCGGCACGGCCAGGCCCGCCGTCACGATGAGCATCAGGAACGAGCCCACCACCGCGCCGAGCACCCCGGCCTGCTCCGGTTCGGTCGAATCCGACTTGGTGAAGAAGCTGGTGTTGAAGCCCGAGGAGATCAGGCCGTCGGCCTTCAGCCGGTCGAGCCAGGCCAGTTGCTGATCGTCGAGCTTGCGGTCGCTCTCGGGCGCGGCGCGATCGATCTGGCCCTTGAAGTACAGGCCGGCGTCGGCCCCGACCGGTCCGGTCACGCTGACCGTCTGGCCGATCTTCGCGGGGTCGGCGCGGACGATGTCCAGGACCTGGAAGCCCAGGTCGTTGGAGAGCAGTTCGCGGAGCTTGCCGGAGGTCCGGCCGAACTCGTCGTCGCGTTCGCCGAGCCTGGCCAGCACGGCCTCGGCGATGAGCTGGTCGTAGTTGGCCCCGGTGATGTCGGCACGGTCGACCCGGGCGGGGTCCACATAGACCGGGACCGTGATCCGATAGTCCACGAAGGTCGAATAGCCCTGCAGGCCGATGCGGCCGAGCAGGATCGCCAGGAAGGAGAGCGCCACCAGGATGGCCGCGCGGCCATACCAGCGGAAGCGCCTTTCCTGGGCGCGGCGCCGCTTCAGCCGGGCGGCGATCGCGGCGTTGCGGTCAGCCTGACCGGCGGCGGGGGGAGAGAGGACCGCGTCAGTCATACTGTTCCCGGTATTTCTGCACGATGCGCAGGGCGACGACGTTCAGCGCCAGGGTGATCGCGAAGAGGGCCAGCCCCAGTCCGAAGGCCGACAGCGTCTTGGGGCTGTCGAACTCCTGGTCGCCGGTGAGCAGGGTGACGATCTGCACGGTGACGGTGGTGACCGTGTCGAGCGGGTTGAGGGTGGTCTTGGCCTGCAGGCCGGCCGCCATGGTGACGATCATGGTCTCGCCGACGGCGCGGGAAACGGCCAGGAGGAGCGCGCCCATGATCCCCGGCAGGGCCGCGGGCAGGACCACCTTCTTCACGGTCTCCGACCGCGTCGCGCCCATGGCCAGGCTGCCGTCGCGGAGCGACTGGGGCACGGCGTTCAGGATGTCGTCGGAGAGCGAGGAGACGAAGGGGATCAGCATGATCCCCATGACCGCGCCGGCCACCAGCGCCATCTGGTTCTGGACCTGCATCAGATAGAGGCCAAGCCCGTCGAGCGGCCCGCCGACAAGCTCGGCGCCGACCGCGTTGAAGAAGCCGCGGAACAGCGGACCCACCGTCAGGGCGGCGAAGAAGCCGTAGACCACGGTGGGCACCCCGGCGAGCACCTCGAGCAGCGGCTTCACCACCGCCCGGGTCCAGCCGCTGGCGTACTCCGACAGGTAGATGGCCGAGAACAGGCCCACCGGGGCGGCCACCGACATGGCGATCAGCATGATCAGGAAGGTGCCGGCGAACAGCGGCACGGCCCCGAAGGCGCCCTTGGCGGCGACCTGGTCGGCGCGGATGGCGATCTGCGGGTCCCAGGTGGTCCCGAACAGGAAGTCGAGCGGCGACACCGCCTGGAAGAACCGGAAGCTCTCGAAGGCCAGGGGAAGCGACGATGCCGACGGTGGTGAGCACGGCCAGGACCGAACAGACGAGCAGCAGGCCGGCGATCCAGGTCTCGACGCGGTTTCGGGCGCGGAACTCCGGTGTCAGCCGGCGCCAGGCCAGGACCGCGCCGCCCACGGCCAGAAGGACGGCTCCGCCCAGCGCGCCCAGCCGGAAGGCCTGGGCGAGCCTGAACGCCTGGCCGGCCTTGGCCTCAAGCGCGGCGATCTGGGCCGGATCGTAGATCGTCTCGCTGCGCGAGGCGCCTTGGGCCAGCGCCCGGGCGTCGTCGTAGAAGACCTGTTGCTGGGGCGCCGACATGCCGGCCACGGCGGCCGGGGTCTCGGCGCGCAGGACGGCGGTCTCGATGCGGCCCGAGAAGGCGACATAGAGCACCAGGAGGATCAGCGCCGGGACGCAGGCCCACAGCGCCACATAGGCCCCATGGTAGCCCGGACGCGAGTGGGTCGTCCCGGCGCCGGCGGCCGTGAGCCGTCGGCGGCCGACGACGTAGGTCCCGGCGGAGAAGAGAAGGAGCGCAGCGAGCGCCGCCCAGATGATCATACGGGGTCCCAAGGTTTGCGGGACATCCTGCCCGCCGGACCTCGCCGCTATGCTACATTTCTATGACACTTTGGCGACAGCGGCCGGGGCGTCGGCCACCGCCTGTGGAAAATAGGCCGTGAAGGTCGTGCCTCGCCCCTCGCCGCTCTCCACCGAGAGGCCGCCGCGGTGGCGGTTGGCGATGTGCTTGACGATCGCCAGCCCGAGGCCCGTGCCGGACCGCTCGCCGCTCTTCTGGCCCTCGACGCGGTAGAAACGCTCCGTCAGCCTGGGCAGGTTCTCGCGCGCCATCCCCGGGCCCTCGTCGCCGACGCTGATCGCGGTGTAGAGCCCCTGGGCCATGTCGGGCGTCAGCAGCGCCAGCCGGACGAGGTCCGGACGGCGCGGCCCGGCGGCGGCTTCCGGCGTCAGGTGCGTCTCGACGCCGATGGTCACGACGGCGCCCGCGGTCGAGTACTTCAGCGCATTGTCCACGAGGTTCTGGACCACCTGGATGAGCTGGTCGCGCTCGCCGATGACCGGCGCGCCGCCCTGCGGAAGACGGGTGTCGAGGGTGACGCCGCGCTCGCGCGCCAGGGGGTGACCGCATCGACCACATCGAGGACAGCGGCGGCCAGGTCCACCCGCTCGGACGGGGCGATGTGCTCACTGAGTTCGATGCGCGACAGCGACAGCAGGTCGTCGATCAGCCGCCGCATGCGCTCGGCCTGGGCCTGCATGATGCCGAGGAAGCGTTCGCGGGCCCCCATGTCGTCCTTGGCATGGCCGCGCAGGGTCTCGATGAAGCCGGAGAGCGAGGCGAGCGGCGTGCGGAGCTCGTGGCTGGCGTTGGCCAGGAAATCGACGCGCGTGCGCTCGACCCGGTGGAATTCGGTCTCGTCCCGGAACACCAGCAGGGCCAGCCGGCGGCCGTCGAGCGCCAGGCCCAGCGGCCGGGCATAGGCCCGGAGGATCCGTTCCTGGACCCCTGCGGTCTCGTAGACAGCCTCCGCGTCCAGGCCCTTGAACAGCGCCTCGTCGACGGCGTGGAGCACCTCGGGGTCGCGGATCGCGCTGACCAGCAGGCCTTCGCCGAGCTCGATGCGCAGGAGTTCGCGGGCCGCGGAGTTGGCGAAGATGTAGCGCCGGCTGGTCAGGTCGTCCGGCTCGGTCGCCGAGATCACGAGCACCGGGTCCGGGAGGGCGTTGATCAGGGTCGGATAGGGCGGCGCGTCGCTGGCCCGCTCGGCGGCCACGGCCAGGAAGGCCTCCTGCCGCTCCACCGACCGGCGGGATCCCAGCAGGGCGAGCGCGGTGGCCAGGAGGACGAAGGCCATGGCCGCGACGCCCTCGAACGGCGAGATCCGCCCGGCGAACGCGATCAGGCCGATCACCGCCACGCCGGCGGCCGCTGCGGTCAGCGCCGGGCCGGGGCCGCGCCGGGCGGCGCGGAGCGACATCGGCGCGATCGAAGGCAGCGACGGCAAGGCGAATCCTCCGCGGGGAACTGTCCAGCATCAGCGCGCGTGTGTCACCGGCATGACACCATGGGCGATTCAGGGGGCCCAGGAACCAACCTTAGCCATTGCCGTTCCTGTCCTCCGGGACACCCATGGATGATCTGAACGCCCCTTCCCCCGCCGGCCTCGCCTCGGACGCGCCGCTCGCCGAAGCGATGCGCGGCGCGCACCTGGCCCTCGTCCTCACCGACGCGCGCGCCGGAGACCATCCCATCGTCTTCGCCAACGACGCCTTCCTCAACCTCACGGGTTACCGCCGCGAAGAGGTGACCGGCCGCAATTGCCGGTTCCTGCAGGGCGATGGCACCGATCCCGAGACGGTGGCGCAGATCGGCGCGGCGGTTCGCGACGGCCGCGAGCTGCGCTGCGAGATCGTGAACTACCGCAAGGACGGCACGTCGTTCTGGAACCAGCTTTCGGTCGTCCCGGTGCGGACCGGGGCGGACAAGACCGCCTACTTCCTCGGCGCCATGCAGGACGTCACCGCGGCGCGCACCGCCCGGGACACGGAGCGGCACGACCTTTTCGAGGACATCCACGTCCACGCCCGCGAGCTGGAGGCCGCGCTGGCCGAGAAGACCAGCCTGCTCCACGAGGTGGACCATCGGGTGAAGAACAACCTGCAGCTCATCTCCTCCCTGCTGCTGATGCAGACCCGGCGCACCGCCGACGAGGGCACGCGGCGGGCGTTGCGGAGCATGCTGGAGCGGGTGGGGGCCATCGCCACCGTCCACCGCCGGCTGTTCCAGGGCGGCGACGTGCAGCGCTTCGACGTGGCCGATTTCCTGCGCGACCTGGCCGCCGACCTCGCGGCCTCCGCGAAGCGCGACGACCTGCAGATCCGCCTGGAGCTGGAGCCCGTGGCCGTGGCCGCGGCGCAGGCGGCCCCCTTCGCCCTGGTGGCCAACGAGCTGCTGTCCAACGCCATTCGCCACGCCTATCCGGAGGGTCAGGCCGGCGCCATCACGGTGGCGGTGCGCCCGCGGGCCGACGAGTTCGACCTGGTGGTGGCCGACGCCGGCCAGGGCCTGCCCCCGGCCGAGGACCGCAACGGCTTCGGCCTGACCATCGTCAACCTGCTGACCCAGCAACTGAGGGCGCGGCTGTCGCTGGAGGACATGCAACCCGGCCTCCGGGCGACCGTTACGCTTCCGATGTCCACATGAAGCCGATGATCCCCGGAAATCCGCTCGACGTGCTGATCGTGGAGGACGAGGTCCTCCTGGCGGTCGAACTGCAGTTCATCGTCCGCGAGGTCGGCTGCCGGGACGTGGGGCTGGCGATGAGCTCCGACGAGGCGGTGGAGCTGGCCCGGAAGCTGACGCCCGACCTCGCCCTGGTGGACGTCCACCCTGCAGGACGGCCCGACCGGCGTGGACGCCGCGCGCCATATCGCCGAGAGCTGCGGCGCCGTGGTCCTCTTCATGACCGCCAACGTGCTGCGTCTGCCCGAGGATTTCGCGGGCGCGTGCGGCGTCGTCGGCAAGCCCTATTCGGAGCACGCGGTGAAGACCGCGCTGGCCTACCTGGAGGTCTGCCTGCGGGAAGGCCGCGCGCCCGGCCCGCCGCCGCTCGGCCTGCACCTTTCGCCCGACTACGTCCGCCGCTGGGGCGCCGACTACGCGCTGTCGGCCTGACGGTTGGAGAATCTCGCCAACTTCGTGGGCACGGCGGCGGCCCTCTGCTCCATGCTCAGCTTCACGCCGCAGATCGTGAAGATCTGGAAGGAGCGCGACGCCTCGTCGATCTCGATCCGCATGTTCCTGCTGACCGTCACCGGCTTCACGCTGTGGACGGCCTACGGCTTCCTGATCGGCAGTTGGCCGGTGGCGGGCTCCAACATCGTCTGCCTGATCCTGTCGGCCACCATCCTCGCCCTGAAGTGGAAGTTCAGCCGGCGCGGCTGAGGCTTCGCGCTCTAGCCACGACCGGCGCGGGGCCTTATCCCTCCCAGCCTTACGGCGCCCGCGCGGGCGCGTGGCGGGACGCGAGTGGCATGAGCGGCAGGTTGGACGCGGCTGAGGCGGCGCTGAAGGCGGGACGCGGGTCCGAGGCGGTGGAGCACCTGATCGCCGCCATCGAGGAGGACCCCGCCCGCCCGGCCCAGGTCTACCGCGTCCTGCTCGTGCAGCTCTATCGCCTGGGCCGCGCCGCGGACGGCGAGGCGTGGTCGGCGAAGGCCGCGCAGCGCCACCCGCGGGACTTCGACATCCTCAACGTCCGCGGCGTCTTCCTGCGCCAGCTCAAGCGCTATCCCGAGGCGCTGAAGGTGCTGGACGAGGCCATCAAGCAGGCGCCCAAGGCCGCCTCGGCGCAGATCAACCGCGGCAATGTGCTGCTGGACATGGGCGACTTCGCCCGCGCCGAAGCCGTCTTCGCCAAGATCGTCCGCCTCACGCCCCGCGACGCCGAGGCGCAGCGCCTCTATGGCCGCGCGCTCCTGAAGCAGCGCAAGTCCGACGCCGCCCTGATGCGGCTGCGCCAGGCCGTGTCGCTGGACAAGGGTGCGGTCGAGGCCTGGCTGGACATGGCCGGCCACCTCGACGAGCTGATGCGCGGCCGCGATGCCGAGGAGGCGATGGACAAGGCGCTGGCCGCCAATCCGGACCATCCGAAGCTGCTGGAAGGCAAGGCGATCATCCTGCGCCGGTCAGGAGAGACCAAGCGGGCCGAGGCTTTCCTCGGCGAACTGCTGCCCCGGTTCCCGGAGGCCGCGTGGCTGCACGCCCAGATCGGCCTGGTGCTGGGCGACACCGATCGCGAGCGCGCCAACCAGCATCTGCGGCGCGCCGTGGAGCTGGAGCCGGCCCGGCTCGACTACCGCATGAGCCTCATCGAGAGCCTGGAGCGGACCCGCACCGGCGACGAGGCGCCAACATCGAGGAGGCCTACCAGCTCGTCCGCGGGGCGCTGGCGCAGGTCGACCAGTTCACCGCGCCGCACTTCAAGATCGCCAACGAGACGCTGATCCGGGTCTGCGCCTTCGACGAGCTCGATCGGCTGAGCGATTTCCGGACGCTGGGACGCCTGTGGGCCGAGACCGGCCGCCACACCGCACTCCTCAAGCAGCTCGCCCGGGTGAAGACCCATGCGGACCGGGTGGAGCTCGTCGAGCAGCACCGGATCTGGGGGCGGTCGGTGGAGGCCGCCGCCAAGGCCGCGCCGATCACGCGCCCGCCGCCCCGCCCGGCCGGGGGCAAGATCCGGCTGGGCTTCATGTCCTCGGACCTGCGGCAGCACCCGGTGGGATATTTCGCCCTGCCGCTCTTCGACCACGTCGACCGCGAGCGGTTCGAGGTGTTCGTCTATTCCTACAACCTGGGCAAGTCCGACCCGCTCCAGGAGTACATCGCCGGCCAGGTGGAGGCCTACCGCTGGTGGCCGGACATCTCGGTCCGCGACGCCGCCCAGGCGATCGCCGACGACCAGCTCGACATGCTGATCGAGCTCGGCGGCTCGACCTATATGAACAAGCTGGAGGTGATGGCCTGGCGGCCGGCGAAGCTGCAGGCGAGCTGGCTGGGCTATCCGCACTCGGCGGGCCTGTCGACGATCGACTACTTCGTCTGCGACCCCTACTCGAAGCCGGAGCAGCCGGACCTGCTGATCGAGCAGCCGCTGGTCATGCCGCACACCTGGCTGGCGCTCGGCCGGGCGGTGTTCTCCGACCAGCATCCGATGACGGACGGCCTGCCCGAGGACCGCAACGGCTTCATCACCTTCGGCACCGCCAACAACCCGCACAAGTACAGCCGCGAGGTGCTCAGGACCTGGGCGAAGGTCACGGCGTCCGTGCCGAACGCGCGCTTCGCCTTCGTGCGGCCGGAGGGCGGCACCTCGGCGTTCCGGGAGAACGTCCTGAAGGAGTTCGCGGCCGAGGGCGTGCCGGAGGACCGGGTGATCTTCCACGCCGTCCGCGGCCGGCACATGCCGTTCTACAACGAGATCGACATCACCCTGGACCCCTTCCCGCTCACCGGCGGCACGACGACCACGGAGTCGCTCTGGATGGGCGTGCCGCTGGTCAGCCTGCGCGGCGAGGCGTTCTTCGAGCGGCTGAGCTATTCGATCCTGTCGAACGCGGGCCTGGGCGACCTCTGCGCCACCACGCTGGAGGGCTATCGCGACCTGGCGGTGGGCCTGGCCGGCGACCGCGAACGGCGGCGCGCGCTGCGGACCGGCCTGCGCGAGACGATCCGCAACAGCCCGCTCGGCCGCACCGATGTCTGGGCGCGGGACTTCTACGACATGGTGGCGGGCGCGGTGGAGAGCCGGCGCTAGAGGCGGAAGTACTCGGCCAGGAGGTCGTCGGGGCGGGGGCTGAAGGCGAGGCCGCCGTCGGGGCCGCGGAACGCCATCTGACCGGCCGGGACGCGCCTGTTGATGATCGACGTCCCCTGGCTGACGACGGTGTCGCTCTCCACGACCGAGCGGCCGATGACGGCGGTGTTCGGGTAGAGCACCACCCGGTCGCCGAGGACCGGGATCTGGTCCTTGTGCCGGCCGACGGTGGAGTTCTGGTAGAGGACGAGGTGGTTTCCGTAGGTCGCCTTGGCGAGCACGATGCCGACGCTGTGGCCGATGTAGAACACCTCAGGCATGGCGATCTCGTAGAAGAGGTCGATGCCGTTGAAGGCCTTGTTCATCAGGAAGAGGCGGGTCGGCGCGGCGGTGTCGCCCGACGCCTTCCAGATCGTATTGGCGAGATAATACAGATAGATGCAGTGCTGCGAGGACTGCAGGACGTTGAACTGGTCCAGCCGCCAGGGCGAGCAGCCGTTGATGCAGCGGTGCAGGCGCTCCAGCGCCGCGTCGAGATGGGCGTCGGCGATGGCGCGGAAGGCGGCCTCGCGGCCGTCCGGCACGACGTGGGCGCACTGGCGGACGGTGTAGTCGAGCAGGCTCTCGCGGGTGTGGTCGACGAGCTTCACGCCTTCAGGCCCTCCAGGTAGCCCCGGACCACATCCTTCACCGGGCGGGGGCGACGCCAAGGGCGCGGAGCTTTCCGATGCGGGCGTTGGGCGGCGGCGACGGCGCGGCGTCGCCGGTGAAGGCGACCTCCCAGCCGGCGTCGCGGAAGACCCCGGCGATCTCGCCGTTGGAGACCAGCTCGCCGCTCGCCAGGTTGACGATGCCGGCCGGCTCGCCCTCGGCCATGGCGACCAGGGCGGCCACCACGTCGTCGAGGTGGATGTAGTCGCGGCGGACATGCGGGCTGGACTGGAGCGTGATCGACCGCCCGGTCCGGGCGCGGATCAGCCATTCGGAGAGGAAGCCCGGCGCGCCGTCCTCCCAGTCGTAGACGTTGGCCAGGCGGGCGACGGCGCCGCGGCCGCCGGTGCGCGCCAGGGTCAGGTTCTCGCCCAGCGCCTTGGAGAGGTCGTACACCCGGCGCGGGTCGGCGGGGTCGAAGACCAGCGGCTCGTCCTCGCCGACCTCGGCCTTCGTCTGGCCGTCGTAGAGCCGGGTGGACGAGAGGTAGATCAGCCGGTCGAAGCGGCCGGCGCGGACGATGGCGCTGACCAGGCTGGCGTGGGCCTCCACCGTGTCGAACGGGCGGGCGTCGTAGTCCGCGGTCAGGCCCGCGCAGTAGAAGACCGTGCCCAGCGAGCGGCTGAGCAGGCCGGGCTCGCCGCGCTCGGGCGCCCAGACGCGGCGGCCCTCGGCCAGCAGGCGTTCATGCAGGCGCCGGCCGACGAAACCCTGCGCGCCGACGATGGTCGCCGGACCGACCAAGCCTCAGAGGCCCCCCGACGGGATGGTGGAGGGCGGGGTCCTTGTGGCGCAGGTACTTCGGGCTGACGTCGCGGACGATGCGGTAGCCGGGGCCGTCGAACACCGAGGGGTCCTTCACCGCCACCATGTTGAAGCCGTGCGGCGGGCCTTCCAGGTGGATGGCGTCGGCCGGGATCAGCTCCACGGGCTTGCCGGAGAGATCATAGTTCGAGTTGAAGTCGCGGAGCGCGAAGAGCGTGTAGCCGTGGCCGGTGAGCAGGCGGGCGATGTCGGTGTCGAGCAGGCCGTTCGTCCAGTCGACGTAGTGGCGGTGGACCTCGAACAGGATGTCCGGCGCCTGGCCGGCCGGCTGGGCGAGGAAGGGCTCGGCGCCCTTGAGCGCGCCGATCTCGGCCCCTTCGATGTCGAGCACGATGAGGTCGAGGCGGTCGACGCCGGCGGCCTGCAGGTAGTCGGCGATGGTCACCGTCCGGAAGCTGTCGTCGTCGGCGGCGTCGGCGGCCTCGGCGCTGGCGAAGCTGTCGTAGCCGACGAGCTTCAGGTTGGTGGTGCTGTCGTGCCAGAGGCCCTCGGGGCGCGGGCGGATGTTGGTCAGGCCGTTGATCTCGGCGTTGCGGGCCAGCATGGCGCGCTGCTGGCTGTTCGGCTCGAAGGCGTGGACGACGCCGCCCCGCGGGGGCGATCTCCTTCGCGATCAGCACGGCGTGGTCGCCGAAGTAGGCGCCGCCGACGACGACCTGCTGCGCGCGCTTCGCCAGGTCCACCAGGATGCGGCTGGTCATCGGCTCCCAGGCGTGGTCGGGGGCCTGGGGCTCGGACATCACGAAGTCGCGGGCGATCTTCGAGCGGTAGAGGAATTCGAAGGTGACGCCGTTCGAGAGCGTCTTCCGGACCACCTGGTCGTCGTCGTAGAGGGCGTCCACCAGCGGGCCGGTCAGCACCTCGCGGACGTCCACGCCCGGCGCGTCGATCTCGTGCTCGAAGGCGATGAGCTGGCGGATGAGGGCCTGGCGCCAATCCTCGTTTTCAGCGATGCGCGAGAGCGCGTCCTGCGCCTTGTCCTGAGCCATGAAAGCGTACCTGTCGTATTGGTCCGCGCGCTTCCTAGCAGATCGTCCGCGGGCGCGCCCACGGCAAACGACGCCGCGGCGGGGGCCGCGGCGTCGCTCAAGTCACGGGACCGGTGGGCCCGGCGTCAGGCGCCGAAGATCCACCCGCTGCCGAGCGTGCCGACGTCGACGCCGACCAGGATCATCTGGCCGCCGCCGCCCATGGTGATGACGACGTCGGCGCCCGACTGGGCATAGGTGTAGGTGGTGCCCGGATCGAGCTGGACCCGGTCGCCCTCGGCGAAGTTGAAGTCGATCACGCGGTCGAGGCCGGCGTCGCCGAAGGTATGGAAGATGTCGGCGCCGGCGCCGCCGGACATGGTGTCGTCGCCGCGGTCGCCGGAGACCCAGTCCGCGCCGTCGCCGCCGGAGACGGTGTCGTTGCCCTGGCCGCCGCGCAGCAGGTCGGCGCCCACGCCGCCCTGGCAGGTGTCGTCGCCGATGTTGCCGTAGACGATGTCGTCGCCTTCGTCGCCGAACAGCAGGTCGTTGTCCTTGCCGCCGACCACCCAGTCATCGCCGGCCCCGCCGTTGGCGGTGTCGGAGCCCATGTTGCCGTTGATGTCGTCGAAAGCCGCGCCGCCGGTGATGACATCGTCGCCGGCGTCGCCGCGCAGGTAGTCCTGGCCGTCGCCGCCCTCGATGGTGTCGTTACCGTCGCCGCCGCTGATCCGGTCGCCGCCTTCCCGGCCGTTCAGCGAGTCGTCGCCGCCGTTGCCGTTCAGGACGTTGTCGGTCCAGTCGCCGAGGAAGTTGTCGGCATAGGCCGAGCCGTTAATGTTCTCGATCGAGCGGAAGCTGTCCTTCCAGCTGCCGCTGTAGAGGTCGGCGCCGATGCCGAAGGCGAGGTCGCCGTAGTCGACCGTGTCGAAGCCGTCGCCGCCGTCGACCACGTCGCGGCCGTCGCCCGGCAGCAGGACGTCATGGCCGGCGCCGCCGACCAGGGTGTCGTCGCCCCACTGACCGGCCAGCACGTCCTCGCCGTCGCCGCCGACGATGTTGTCGTTGCCGCCAAAACCGGCGAGGTAGTTGCCGGCGGCGTCGCCGGTCAGGGTGTCGTCGTATTCCGACCCCACCGCCTGCTCGATGCTGATGAGCTTGTCGGTCCCGCCGTAGCCGTCGGAGGCCGTGCCGGCCGCCAGGTTGACGATGACCGCGGCGGGCGATTGGCGGTAGTCGGCGAGGTCGCTGCCTGCGCCGCCGTCCAGGGTGTCGTTCCCCGCCAGGCCGACGAGGATGTCGCTGTCGTTCGTGCCGACGAGGGCCTCAGCGGCCGCCGTCCCAGTGATCGTTGTCATGATGCGTACCAGCTAGCGTCTTCGGAAGCGGCCGGCCCGATCGTTCTCCACCAATCGGACTGGACCGCGACACGAACATGCAACCGGCCCTTAGGTTCCGGCCTTGACCGCAATTCGTCGACGGAAGCGCGGCTCGGCACGACGGATACGCAGCGCTTCCGGGCGGCCGCGACGGCCTCAGAGGTAGTCCGGGTACGCCTTATCTCTGGGCGCGATCAGGGCCGGCGGCGCGGGCCAGTCGATGCCGAAGGCCGGGTCGTCCCAGCGCACGCCCGCCTCGTGGCCGGGGCTGTAGGCCGGGGTGATCTGGTAGAGGACGTCGGTGTCCGGCTCGAGCGTCAGGAAGCCGTGGGCGACGCCCTCGGGGATCAGCAGCGCCCGTCCGTCGTCGGCGGAAAGCTCGGCGGCCACCCAGCGCCGGTGCGTCGGGCTGTCGGGCCGGAGGTCCACCGCAACGTCGTAGATCCGGCCACGGACGGCGCGGACCAGCTTGGTCTCGCCGTGCGGCGCCGGCTGGTAGTGCATCCCCCGCAGCGTGCCCGCCGTCGGATTGCGCGACAGGCTGGTCTGGACCGGTGCGAAGGGATGGCCGGCGGCGGCGAACTCGTCCGGGCAGTGCAGCCTGGCGAACGAGCCGCGATCGTCGCCGCGGGGCTCCACGTCGACCACCACCACGCCCGCGATGCCGGTCTGCGAGAAGCGCATCAGTCGAGGACCCTCGTCTCCGGCGAGGCGACGACGAAGCGGCCGCCCCACTCCCGGATGTAGCCGAGCTGGCCCATGATCTCGTCCTTCAGGTTCCAGGGCAGGATCAGGACGTAGTCCGGGCGGACCTCGCGCACCGCGTCTGGGCCGAAGGTCGGCACGTGGCTGCCCGGCAGGAAGCGGTCCTGCTTGGCCGGATTGGCGTCGAAGGCCGCGACGATGTCGTCCGCCGTGGTCCCGCAGTAGTTCAGGAAGGTGTTGCCCTTGGCCGCCGCGCCGTAGGCGGCGATCGACCTGCCCTCGGATTTCGCCCGGGCCAGGAACGCCCGGAAGCTGTCGCGCACGGCCTCCACGAGGGGCGTGAAGCCGCCGTAGGTCTCGATACGGTCGAGGCCGGCCGCGTGCTCGCGGGCGCGCAGGGCGACCAGGGCTCCGGTCTCTTCGAAGCCGGCGCCCATGTGGCAGACGAACAGGCGCAGCGAGCCGCCGTGGGTCGGCAGGGTCTCGACGTCGAACGGGCGCAGGCCGTTGGCCCGCAGCACCTGCTCCACCGCCAGCAGCGACAGGTAGGAGTAGTGCTCGTGATAGATGGTGTCGAACTGCACCAGCTCGATGAGGTTGAGGAGGTGCGGGAACTCGAAGGTGAGGACCCCGTCCGCCTTCAGCATGTGGCGGAAGCCGGCCACGAACTCGCCGATGCGCGGCACGTGGGCCAGGACGTTGTTGGCGGCCATCAGGTCGGCGCGTCCGTAGCGGGCGGCGAGCGCCGGCGCGGTCTCGGCGTTGAAGAAGGTGACCTCGGTGCGGACGCCCTTCGCGCGGGCCGCCTCTGCGGTGTTGGCGGTGGGCTCGACGCCCAGGACAGGGATGTCCCTGGCCAGGAAGTGCTGCAGCAGGTAGCCGTCGTTGCTCGCCACCTCGACCACCAGGGATTCGGGACCCAGGCCGAACCGCTCGGCCATGGCGTCGGCGTAGCGCTTCGCATGCGCCACCCAGCTCGGCGAGAACGACGAGAAGTAGGCGTAGTCGGCGTCGAAGATCGCCTCCGGCGGCACGCTGTCGTCGGCCTGGACCAGGAAGCATTCGGCGCAGACGCGGGTGTGCAGCGGCCAGGCCTGCTCGGTCCCGGCGTCGAGCTGGGCGCGGGTCAGGTTGGCGTTGGCCACCGGCTGGCGGCCGAGGTCCAGGAAGGTGTGGGTGAGCGGCGCGCCGCAGAAGCGGCAGGGCGGCGGGGACGTCGTCATGCGCGGGCTTCGTACGCCTCGATCTCGTCCAGGCAAAGGGCGCGCGCGTCCTCGCCGTTCGCCTGGCGGCGATACCAGTCCATGGTCAGGCGCACGGCCTCCGGCGCGTCGAGCCGGCTTTCGAAGCCGAGCGCCTGCCGGGCGAGGCTGGCGTCGATGGCCAGGGACTTCGCCTCGAGGGAATTCGGATCGGGCTCGTGACGCCAGGGCTGGGCGCCCAGGGCTTCGACGCCGAGCGTGGCGAGTTCGCCCACCGTCACCTCGGGGCCGCCGGGGCGGGGGCCGAAGTTCAGCGCGCGGGGCGCGTCGGGCCGGGTGGCGAGCGCCTGGGCGTGGACGAGGTAGCCGGCGACGCAGTCCAGCACATGCTGCCAGGGCCGGGTGGCCTCCGGATGGCGCAGCACCACCTGCTCCTGGCCGCGGGCGGCGCGGACGATGTCCGAGACCAGCCGGTCGGGCGAGAAGTCGCCGCCGCCGATGACGTTGCCGCCCCGGGCCGTGGCGACGGGGACGCCGGCCTTGTCGAAGTAGCTGCGCGCGAAGCTCGCCACGACGATCTCGGCGGCCGCCTTCGAGGCCGAATAGGGGTCCTTGCCGCCGAGCGCGTCGCCTTCCTGGAAGGCGCGGCCGGTCTCGGCGTTGGCGTAGACCTTGTCGGAGGTGACCACGAGCACGGCCCGCAGCGCCGGTTGACCGCGCAGCGCCTGCAGCAGGTGGGCCGTGCCCATGACGTTGCTGGCGAAGGTCGCCACCGGATCGGCGACGGCGGTGCGCACGATCGGCTGGGCGGCCAGGTGCAGGACGATGTCGAACGTCCGGCCGGCCAGGGCGGCGGCCACGTCGCCCGCGTCGCGCAGGTCGACGAACTGGGAGTCCACCAGATCGGGCAGGGCCGCGAGCTCGAACAGGCTGGGGTCCTGGTCCGGTTCCAGCGCGAGCCCGGTCACCTGGGCGCCCATGCGGTGGAGCCACAGCGCCGCCCAGCCGCCCTTGAAGCCGGTGTGGCCGGTGAGCAGGACCCGCTTGCCGGCCCAGAAGCCGGGATCTACCTGCGCCACGGCGCCTCGCCGGAGGCCCACAGGCCCTCGAGCAGGTTCTTGTCGCGGAGCGTGTCCATGGGCGCCCAGAAGCCGGTATGGCTGAAGGCCATCAGCTCGCCGTCGGCGGCGAGGCCGGTGAGCGGCTCCTGCTCCCAGATTGTGCCGTCGTCGGCGATCCGGTCGACCACCTTGGGGTCGAGGACGAAGAAGCCGCCGTTGATCAGGCCATTGTCGCCCGGCGGCTTCTCGATGAAGCGCTGGACCTGGCCATCCTGGATCTCCAGCGCGCCATAGCGGCCGGGCGGCACGACGGCGGTGACCGTCGCGGCCTTGCCGTGGCCCTCATGGAAGTCGGCCAGGGCCCGGATGTCGAGGTCGGCGACGCCGTCGCCATAGGTCAGGAAGAAGGGCTCGCCGGGGGTCAGGTAGGGGGCGATCCGCTTCAGCCGCCCGCCGGTCATGGTCTGCTCGCCCGTGTCGACGAGGGTCACCTTCCAGGGCTCGTGGTTGGTGGCGTGGTACTGGATGGAGCGGTTCGCCAGGTCGACGGTCAGGTCCGCGTTATGGAGCACATAGTTGGCGAAGTACTCCTTCACCACGTAGCCCTTGTACCCGAGGCAGACGATGAAGTCGTTGAAGCCATAGTGCGAGTACAGCTTCATGATGTGCCACAGGATCGGCCGGCCGCCGATCTCGATCATCGGCTTGGGCTTGAGGTGGCTCTCCTCGGAGATGCGCGTGCCGAGGCCGCCCGCCAGGATCACTGTCTTCATCTTGACCTTACGACCTTCGGGCTTGCCGCCCCCGGAATCGACCACCCTCTTACCGCGTCGTCCCCCGCGCGCGAAGCGGGGGCTTGCAGGGCGCGCGCGCGGGTGAATGACGGCGCCATGGCCGACGAACCCAGGGTCGATTTCATCATCGCCGGCGTCCAGAAGGGCGGCACGACGGCGCTCTTCGACTATCTGTCGGACGAGCCGAGGATCGCGCTGCCGCGCGTCAAGGAAGTCCACTTCTTCGACGACGAGGGCCAGGACTGGGCCCAGCCGGATTACGGCGCCTACCATGCCCACTGGGACGCCCCGCCCGATGGCCGTCCGCGCGGCGAGGCCACGCCGATCTACGTCTATTGGCCGAACAGCCTGGAGCGTATCGCCGCCTACAACCCGGCCATGAAGCTGATCGTCCTGCTGCGCGATCCCGTGCAGCGGGCCTGGTCGCACTGGCGGATGGAGTACGCCCGCGGGCGCCGAGACCCAACCCTTCGCCTGGTGCATCCGGGAGGGCCGCCAGCGGCTGTTCGACGCCGAGCCCTGGGGCCATCACCGGGAGTTCTCCTACGTCGAGCGCGGCTACTACGCCGAGCAGCTCGAGCGGCTCTTCGGGCTCTTCCCGAAGGCGCAGGCGCTGGTGCTCCGGGCCGAGGACCTGCGCGCTGACCCCGGCGCGACCCTGGCCGAGGTCCGCCGGTTCATCGGCGCGCCGGAGGCGCCGCGCCCGCCCATCGCGACGTCCACGTGGGCCGCGAGATGGACTACCCCTCGGAGCTGACCGCCGAGGACGTGGCGTTCCTGCGCGGGTTGTATGCCCGGGATAACGTCCGCCTGCGCGAACTCACCGGCATCGGCTTCGACTAGCCACATTTGCGTTGGAGGCTTGCCGCCATGAGATCCTCCGCCCTCGCCGCGATCACCCTCCTCGCCGCCTGCAGCCCGGACGCGGACCCGCCGAAGGCCCAGGCGGCCCCGGCGGCCGCAGCGCCGGCCCCCTCCGCCGCTTCGCCGGTCACGCCGGCCGCGGCCGGCGGCGGCTTCCAGATGGCCATGCCGATCGCCTGCGAGGTGGGGCGCACCTGCGAGGTGCAGAACTACCTGGACCTCGACCCCGGCCCGGGCGTGAAGGACTACCGCTGCGCCGGCGCGACCTACGACAAGCACACCGGCGTGGATATCCGCATCCTCGACATCGCCGCCCAGCGCCGCGGCGTGGACGTCCTGGCGGTCGCCCCGGGCAAGGTCACCGGCGTCCGCGACGAGATCCAGGACATCCTGATGAACGCGCCCGGCGCGCCGCCGGTGGGGGCCAAGATGTGCGGCAACGGGGTCGCGATCGACCACGGCGGCGGGTGGGTCACCCAGAGCTGCCACATGGCGCTGGGCAGCGTCCGGGTGCGTCCGGGCGAGACGGTGCAGGCAGGCCAGCCCATCGGCCACGTCGGCCTGTCGGGCGCCACGGAGTTCCCGCACGTGCACGTGACCGTCTGGAAGGACGGCAAGGTGGTCGACCCCTTCGCGCCGGACGCCACAGCGGCGGCGGCCTGCCAGGGCCAGGCCAGCCTCTGGACGCCCGACGCGGCCCGGCAGCTCGCCTACAAGCCGGGCGCGATCCTCAACGCCGGTTTCGCGGCCCAGCCGGTGGACATGACGGCCATCGAGGCCGGTGACGTCTCGCCGCCGACCGCAGCCTCGCCCTATCTCATCGGCTATGTGCGGGCCATCAACCTGCGCGGCGGCGACCAGCTCGACATCGCCGTCCGGGGGCCCGGCGGAGAGGTGGTGGCCAATGTGACCTCGCCGGCCATGGACCGGAACAAGGCGCAGTATTTCCAGATGGTCGGGGAAGCGGCGGCCGGGCCAGGCGTGGCCGTCCGGCCGCTACATGGTCACGACCAGGATCCTGCGCGGCGGCCAGCCGGTGGCGGAGCGGACGGTCGAGACCCGCCTCTGAGGGTCAGGTCGCGGGGGCGCCGTAGTAGCCGCCGGCCTCGTTCACCGCCTGCTTGATGGCGTTGATGAACGCCGTCGTGGACTGGCGCGGCACGTTGTGGCCGACGCCGGCGAGGATGAAGTACTTGATCAGGCGGTGGTTGCAGATCAGCGCCCGGGCCTCGTCGTCCACCAGGCTGGGCGAGGCGGTCAGCGCCCGGCGCGGGAACAGCGGCTCGTCGCCCAGCAGGGCGATGGTGGGCGTGCGGAGCTGCGTCAGGAGCGCGCTGTAGTCGCGGGGCTCGATGTCGCCGTCCCGGATGCCAAGCACGTTCCAGAGGAACTCGGCCTGGTCCGGTGTGAGCTCGCGGTCACGGAAGCTCTCGGCCAGCGGCCACAGGTGGCGCGTGAAGATCGGCGGTTCCACGACCACATTGCGGCGGACGCCCGGATAGCGGAGGCCGAGGACCACGAGGGCGCCGACGGAAAGGCCCACCGCGACGACCAGGCGGTTGTAGAAGAGGGTGTTCATCGCCTCGGTGAGCGCCGCGGCGAAGGCCCCCACCGACGTGGCGATCAGCGGCGGGCAGTGGTTTCCCGGAAGGTGGACGCGGAGCACGTCGTGGGCCACGAAGATCTCGTCCAGGTGCTCCAGCACGTCCTCTTCCGCGAAGGTCCCCGTGACCACCAGCAGGATCGGCCGATCGGTGAACTGGGTCAGTTCACCGTGGAACCAGATGGGGCCCAGCGTGGTGGCGACCTCGATCTTCAAGCCTGCCGTCCGGGGTTCAGCGCGGCGCGCCTGCCGACCGGCAGGATGAGGGATTCGCTTCCGCGCGGTAGCGCTTTGCGGTAAGCTGCGTCGTCAGCCTAGCTCTCCAGGGCTGTGTCGCATTGGCCGGGCAGCGAACCGCGAGGTTTGGTGTCCGGCCGTTGCATTTCGGGCCTCAGGCCGTGCGGGGCGGCGTCAGGGTGATGACCCCGTACCGCGCCAGCCACAGCAGACCCCGCACCAGGATGGCCCGGCGCCTGGCCGGCGCGACCGCGGCGACGAGCTCGCCAGCCGGAACGGCCGGATGCTCCGCCAGCCAGCCGACGATCGCCTCGGCTTCCTCCAGCGTCGGCCGGTTGTAGGAGCTGTAGGTGGCCAGCGGGCTTTCCAGCACCGCCTTGGCCATTGGCCAGTCCATGCCCGGCGCCAAAGAGGCGATGTACGCCGCGTTGCTGTGGGCGGTCGGGTAGGCCTTGAAGAGCGTGAACGGGTCGGGGCGGAAGGGATTGCGCGAGGACAGCGCCTCCGGGGCCGCGGCGAGACGCCGGGCGTTCAGCTCGCCCCACAGGGCCTGGTACTGCGGAATGATCACCGACCAGTCGAACACCTCGCGCGCGCGCCGCTGGGCGTTCTCGCCGAGCTTGCGGCGAAACTCGGCGTTGTTCGCCAGGATCGTGATCGCCGCGGCGGCCTCCTCGTAGTCGATCGCCGTGAACTGCCCGACCGCGCCCACATAGTTGTCGTAGTTCATCCAGCTGTTGGAGAAGGCGAAGGCGAGGTCCGCGCCGTTGTCCGGCGGCGGGGCGAGTGTCGGGACCCGGAAGCCGTCCAGGCCGTGGCGGACGGTGTCCTTGTAACCGTTCCAGTCGGTGACGACGCAAGGCAGGCCGGCGGCCATGGCCTCGATCGGCGTCAGGCCGAAGGTCTCCTGGATGTTGTCCGAGAAGCTGATGAACAGGTCGGCGACCGACCAGATCGAGAAGCGGACGTCCGACGGACGTCCGTCGACGCTGCGATAGTGCACCGAGGGACAGAGCGCGCGCGTCTGGGCGTGGAAGGTCGCCTCTTCCTCGGCGTTGGCGCCGTGGCCGGAGTTGACCCAGTAGAGCGGCTTGTCGATGCGGCGGGCGGCCTTCTCGAGCGCCAGCGCCATCAACGCCGGGTTCATCTTGGCTCGGACGTTGAAGCGGCCGACGTAGAGGGCGACGACCGCGTCCTCGGGAATGTCGAGCTTCTCGCGCCAGGCCTTGCGGTCCTCGGGCGTGGTCCGGAAGTCCTCGGTGTTGACGCCGAGCGGGATGGTCGCGCGCTGGAGCTCGCCGCGGCGGCGAGGCCCGCGCTCGCGCTCCAGGTAGTCGCGGACCTGGGAGAGCTGGGTCTCGACGCTGTCGCGGACCGCGGTCGAGGTGCAGATCAGGGCGTCGAAATCCTCGGTCGGCGCGATCAGCAGGTCGGGCAGCAGCCGCATGACATTGGCGGTCGCCGTCGTGTGGGTGATGCCGCAGATCGAGTAGGCGCGCGAGCCGGTGGGCCGCCGGTGCCAGGCCTCGCCGCCGATGTCGGGGCCGGGCATGTTGAGCACGCCCGCCGCGCCGAGGCCCGGGCGGTTGCGGGGCGCGATCCAGTTCACAGGCCGGGTCAGTTCGCCGATCCGGCCGACCAGGGCGTCGAGCTCCGCCTGCGGACGATGGGCCACGTTCCAGAAGTGGAACTGATCGACGTCGGCGTGACGGAGGAAGCCGCGGAGGAAGCTCTCGCCGGCCGAGTGCCGGCCGAGGAGCTGGGAGCCCGTGGTGTCGAAGCCGTTGGGGTGAAGATAGATCGCAGCGTTGGACATGTCGCAGGCGCTTGTAGGCGGCGAAGCCCGCCGACGAAAAGCCCAAAGAAAAGGGCCGCCCCGAAGGGCGGCCCTCAGCTTTGGCCGAAGCCTAAGCCTTAGATGATGTCGGTGAAGCCGATATCGTCCAGCGTGCGGCCCACGAGGACCACCGCGTCGTCAGCGCTACCGTCGTTGTCCGAGCTGTCGGCGAAGACCACCACGTCCGAGCCGATCTGGATCGAGACGTAGTTGATCACGCCGCCGCCGATCTGGGTGTTCGCCAGGGACAGGGCTTCTTCGTACGTCGAGGCCGTGAACTCGGTGTAGTTGCTGACCGTGCCCGCCGGCGACGTGACGAAGTCGAGGCTGTCGTCCGACGACCAGTCGCGGATCTGGTCGAGCGAGCCGGCCGTGGTCCCCGAGTCACCCGAGATGAAGGTGAAGGTGTCGTTGCCGCCACCGCCGAGCAGGACGTCGGTGCCGACGCCGCCGGTGATCGCGTCAACGCCTTCGCCCGCGCTGATCGAGTCGTTGCCAGCGCCGCCAGCGACCACGTCGTTGCCCGCATCGGCGACGATGGTGTCGTTGCCGTTGCCGCCGTTGACGTCGTCGTCGCCCGCGCCAGCGCTGATGTTGTCGTTGCCCGACCCGCCGGTGATGACGTCTTCGCCACCGAGGCTGACGACCGTATCGGCGCCGCTGCCACCGGCGACGGTGTTGTCGCCCGCGCCCGCGTCGATGTTGTCGTTGCCGTCGCCAGCGGTGATGTTGTCATTGCCGCTGAGGGCCGTGACCACGTCGTTGCCAGCACCCGCGTCCACGGTGTTGACGCCTTCACCCGCCTGGATGTTGTCGTTGCCGCCACCGCCTTGGATGTTGTCGTCACCCTCAGCGCCGACCAGCACGTCGTTGCCGCCAGCCGAGATCAGCGTGTCGTCGCCGCCTTCACCGTACAGCGACACGTTGCCGGTGCCCGTGGAGGTGATGCGGTCGTCGCCCGCGTTGCCGTTCAGGAAGTCGTTGCCAGCGCCCGAGGAGGCGATGGTGTCGTCGCCCTGACCGCCGTAGATCGAGTCGGTGCCCGAGGACGCCGAGCTCAGCAGGTCGTTGCCGGCATTGCCGTGGATCCACTGGACCGCGGTGTCGGCCGTGGCCGAGACGGTCACGGTGTCGTTGCCGTCGCCGCCGAGGACAGTGTTGCTGCCCGTGCCGCTGATGGTCACGATGTCGTTGCCGACGCCGCCGTCCACGTTGTTCGTGCCGCCGGTGTCGCCGAGGGTGTCGTTGCCCTCGAAGCCGAAGACGCTGTCGTTGCCGAGACCGGCCGCAACCGAGTCATCGCCACGGCCGCCGCTGATGTAGTCAGCGCCGGTGCCGCCGAGCAGGATGTCGGCGCCTTGGCCGCCCTCGATGGTGTCAGCGCCGCTGCCGCCGTCGATCGTGTCGTCGCCCAGGTTGCCCTGGCCGAAGTCGGCGCCGTTGCCGAGGGTGATGTTGTCACCGCCCTGACCACCGTAAACGGTGTCGGCGCCCGAGCCGCTTTGCAGCGTGTCGTTGCCGGCGTTGCCTTGCAGGTAGTCGCCGCCTTCGCCGCCGACGAGGGTGTCGTCACCCGCGCCGCCGTACATGGCGTCGGCGCCCGACGTGCCCGTGAAGCCGTCGGTGCTGCCACCGCCGACGAACAGGCGCGAGGAATCCGGGAACACCGAGTCGGTTTCGCCGTAGATGCCCGTGCCGAACACAACCGTGCGGCCGACCGAGGTCACCGAGACCGTGGCGGTCGAGGTGGCGGTCGCCGGGTTGTAGATCACGGTCGTCGCCGGAGCGCTCGCACCGGCGCCGCTGAAGACCAATTGGTCCGCAGTGGCGTCGTACGCGAGGGCTTGCGCCGCCGTGATCGTCTCAAAGAAATAGGTCGCCATAGATCTCTCCAGTCTGTGTCACACGGACCCCCGGCACGCTTGACCTCCGTCCCCGACGGAGCAGTCCCAGCGGTCCATTACCCCAAGCGCCACAGCATGGCTGCGGCGAAGGTTAAACGAGCCCGAGGGAAGACGTATCGGAAGCGCGCCAAATTCGCAACTCCCAAAAGCCGCCCCGCCGCGGGGTGCGCGGCGGTGTCGCGCGGGCGCCACTACTCCTCGTGGAAGGCCCCGCTCAGCGTGTCCTTGATGGGCGAGATCAGGAAGCCCATCACCGTGCGCTCGCCGGTCAGGATCGAGGCGGACGCGGGCATGCCCGGCTGCAGGGTGACGTTCTTGAGGTTGGCGATGTCCTTCGGATCGATCGCAGGTCCACCCGATAGAAGGCGGTGCCGGCTTCCTTGTTGGTGATCCGGTCGGCCGAGACGACCACGACCTTCGCCGGCAGCGGGCTCTGCCACCGCTGATTGACGCCGGTGATGCGCACGGTGGCGTCCAGGCCGACATGGACGTTGTCCACGTCCTCGGGCCGGATCATCACCGAGACCAGGAGCGGCGAGTTCGAGGGCACGATGTCCATCAGCACCTCGCCTGCGCCGGTGACGCCGCCGATGGTGAACTGGGTGAGGTTGAAGACGTAGCCATCGACCGGCGAGCGGACGACCGTGCCCTCCAGCGTCTGGCGGGCCGTGGTCAAGCGCGGCAGCGTGTCGGAGATGCGCGACTGGCTCTGGCCCAGGCCCTCGGCGGCCTGGCTCTCGCGCTGATCGCGGAGGCTGGCGAGCTGCAGCCGGGTTTCGCCCATCTGCTGGCGCAGGCGGGCGATGTCGGCGACCAGCGAACCGCGGCGGCCGTTGAGGTCGGCCAGGGTGCGCTCGTAGCGCAGGATCAGGGTCTTCGGCGCGTAGCCCTTCTCGTTGAGGATCTTGTAGCCG
Organism: Phenylobacterium sp. J367; assembly: GCF_024699985.1. GTDB lineage: Bacteria > Pseudomonadota > Alphaproteobacteria > Caulobacterales > Caulobacteraceae > Phenylobacterium. The sequence continues at coordinate 627,966 of NZ_JAJONA010000001.1, forward strand.
GCGAGCTCCTCCTCGGTGAGGCGCTTCTGAACCTCGACGGACTCCACCTGGGCCTGCTGACCCTGGATCTGGGTCTCGATCTGCTCCAGCCGCTGCTGCATGACCGCCGACTGGCTCTGGAAGAGCTGCAGGCGGGTGGCGAACAGGAACTCCTGGTCGCGGATCAGCGCCGCGACGCGAGGATCGGCGCTGCGGGCGGTGAGTTCCGGCGGGAAGGCCAGCGCCGGCCGGTTCATCGCCTCGGCGACGAAGCGCGCATTCTCGGCGAGCAGGGCGTCGTACTGATTCTGGTAGACGTCGACGGCCGCGCGGGCCTCGACGTCGTTGAAGGTGATCAGCGGCTGGCCGGCCCGGACCCGCTGGCCCTCGCGGACGAAGATCTGCCGCACCGTACCGCCTTCGCGGTGACGCAGGGTCTTGCGGTTGGACTCGATGCGCACCTCGCCGGGCGCGGTGACCGCGATCGGCAGGGTGGTGAAGGAGGCCCAAAGCCCGAGGCCGATGACCAGCGTGCCGATGATCGCCGCGCCGACCACCATCGGCTTGCGCATCCGCTGCTCGAGGGTGGGATCGATCGGGCGCTTCTCGTCGCCGCCGAACGTCGGGGCGACATAGGACGGGCGGACGGGCCCGAGATCCAGCTTCATCGACCGGCCTCCACCGCACGGACCTCGCCGGCGGGCTTCATCAGGCGCGCCATCACCTGGTCGCGCGGGCCGAACAGCTCGACCCGGCCGTCACGCAGCACCAGCATCTTGTCGGCCGAGCGGAACACGCCCGGCTTGTGGGAGATGATCACCACGCTCGACTTGTTGGCCTTCATGGCGTCGATGGCGCGCATCAGCGCCTCCTCGCCCTCGGCGTCCAGGCTGGCGTTCGGCTCGTCGAGGACGATGAACGCCGGCTCGCCCAGCATGGTCCGCGCCAGGCCGATGCGCTGGCGCTGGCCGGCGGACAGGACCACGCCGCCCTCGCCCACTTCGGTATCGTAGCCCTTGGGCATCCGAAGGATGAGTTCGTGCACGCCGGCCAGCTTGGCGGCGGCGACCACCTCTTCGTCGGTCACGTCCTCGCGGAAGCGGGCGATGTTGTTGCGGATCGTGCCGGCGAAGAGCTCGGTGTCCTGCGGCAGGTAACCCACGTGGCGGCCGAAATCGGCGCGGTCCCAAGTGAAGACATCGGCGCCGTCCAGGCGGACCGCCCCGTTGATCGGCTTCCAGATGCCCACCAGCAGGCGCGCCAGCGTCGACTTGCCGGCCCCCGAGGGTCCGATGATCCCCAGGACCTCCCCCGCCTCGATGGCGAAGTTGACGTTGCCCAGCACCAGCTTGCCGGCGCCCGGCGGGGCGAAGTTCACGCCCTCGACGCCTCAGCCGGCCGGTCGGCCGGGGCAACGAGGTGGCCAGCACCGGGGGCTCGGCCTTGGCGAGCAGCTGGTTCAGGCGCTCGTGCGCCCGCACCATGTTGTTCAGCGGTTCCCACGACCCGACGATCTTCTCGATCGGCTGCAGGGCGCGGCTCGCCAGGATCATGTTGGCGAACAGCATCCCCATGTGGAGCTCGCCCTTGATGATCAGGAAGGCGCCGATCGCGATGATCAGCACCTGGATGCCCATCCGCACCGCCTTGATCATGTCGGTGAACAGGTTCGACTGCTCGGCGGCGACGGCGCCGCGTTCGATGGTCACCGCCCGGTGCCCGGCCCAGGCGCGGCCCAGGGTCGGCAGCATGCCCATGGCGCGCACGACCTCGCTGTTGCGGAGCGCGGCCTCGGTGAAGGCGTAGCTGCGCAGCGCGGCGTCGTTGGCTTCCTTCATCGGCGGATGCGTCGCGCGCTGCTGCCAGATCGCCAGGCCGAGCAGCACGCAGGCGCCGACGAAGGTGACCACGCCGACCAGGGGATCGATGATGAACAGGACGCCCAGGAAGACCGGGATCCAGGGCACGTCGAAGAAGGCCGCCGCGCCGATGCCGGTCATGGTCTGCCGGAAGGTGTCGAGGTCGCGCAGCGCCTGCGACCGGGCGCTGGGCTCGCCGCGGACGGCGGCGTCGAACAGGCCGGAGAACAGCCGTCCGGAGACCTGCTGGTCGAGCACGACGCCATAGTTGATCAGGATCCGCGCGCGGAAGTCGTCGATGGCGCTGGAGACGGCGAAGACGAACAGGGTGACGAGGGTCAGCCCCCAGAGGGTGCCCTCGTTGTGGCTGATCAGCACCCGGCCATAAATCTGGAAGGTATAGAGCGGCAGGGCGAGGTAGAGGACGTTCGAGAAGAAGCTGAAGGCGAACGCGACAAGGAACGGCCTTTTCGCCCCGCGGATAGCGTGGCTCAGCACGTTATCCGGCAGGTCCCTCAAGAACGTCAAAATCTTCATGTGCGCCGCGCCGTCGTCCGTCCGTGCCGCCCAAGATAACCCAAAGGTGGCTTAATTGCGGTGAATGCGTTTTGAACCCGAAGGCCCACTTCGCTCTCGCCCGGAACGCCCGGAGCGGCGGGAGAGATGCTTGCGCACCTAGTTTATGTCAATGGCACTGCCAGGACGCCGCAGGGGCGATTCCGGCGCGCCAGGGAGCGTCCATGCCACGCGTGGCCATCGTCGGAAGCTGCATCACGCGGGACCTGTGGCCGATCCGCGGCGACGGGCTGAAGGACCTTGCCTACGTCTCCCGGACCAGCTTCCCGAGCCTGATGTCGCGGCCCGTGCCCGGCTTCGCGCCGGCGGCCGCGCCGCCCGAACCCCTGAAGCAGCACCAGCACCGGGCGGTCGTGGCCGACCTCCGGAAGACCGCGCTGGCCCAGCTCGTCGCGTTCCGTCCGACCCACGTGATCTTCGACTTCATCGACGAGCGGTTCGACCTCTACGCCGCGTCCCGGGCCATCGTCACCCGCAGCTGGGAGCTGGAGGTAAGCGGCTATCTGACCCAGGCGCCGTTCGCCGGCCGCCGGCGGATTCCCCGCCTGTCGGCGGCCTGCGACCGGCTCTGGCTGGAAGCGTTGGCGGAGTTCGCCGCCTTTGTGCGCGCCACGCCGCTCGCGCACGCCCGGCTGATCCTGCACAGCGCGCGCTGGGCCACCGCCAGCCGGACCGAGGACGGGACGCTGCGTCCGGTGGACGGCGTCGAGATCATGGGCGGCGACTGGGGCGACGCTGGCGCCCACAACGCGCTGCTGGCCCGCTACGAGGCGGACTTCCTCGATCTCATGCCGCCGGTGGACGTGGTGGCCGCGCCGGACGCGCGGATCGCCGACGATGCGCACCAGTGGGGGGTTCAGCCCCTTCCACTATGTGCCGGCCTATTACGCAGAGATCTGGCGCCAGCTCGAGGCGCTGGGCGTCACCGCGCTCGTCGAGCCCAATGCTCCAGCGGCGTGAGGCCTGAGGCCACCAGGTCCGGGTTCGAGGCCAGATAGGCCGCGTTGGGAAAGCCCGGCCGGGATTCCGCGATCCGCCAGGCGCCACCCTGCAGATAGTCGATCAGCGGGTTGCCCCCCGCCAGATCGCCACGGGCCGCGAGATAGTGGCCGGTGTCGAACCACGGGCACGGACTGCGCCCTTCCGCGCCGCCGGTCTGGGCGAAGTGGGTCAGGGGCTCGATCCCCAGGCGCGCCACGTCCGGGTTCTCCTCGAGGTACCAGGGGGTGTCGAAGAGCGGATGGGGCGAAAGCCCCCGCCGCCAGCCGACGGTGAGGTAGTGCAGGATCGGCGGCGCGCCGATCTCCTCGTCCACCTGCTCCGCGTACCAGGCCGGATCGAACAGCGGATGCGGCGACAACCCCTCGATCCAGCCGGCGCGCAGGTAATGGGCCAGCGGGTTCTCGCCCTCGGCCAGGGCCGGCCGCTGGGCCATGTAGAACGGCACGTCGAACAGCGGATGGGGGGCTGCGCCCTTCCAGCCCGCCGGAGACGACGTAGTGGGTCAGCGGCTCGATGCCGATCGAGGCCACGTCTTCATTGCGGGCCAGGTACCAGGCCGGGTCGAACAGCATGTGGGGGACCTGGCCTTCCCGCCAGCCCGCCGTCAGGTAGTGCAGCAGGGGCGCGGTGGAGGCGACCGGCCCCGTGCGGGCGATGTAGCCCTCCGCATCGAACAGGGCGTGCGGCGAGAGCCCCTGCGCGCCGCCGGTCCGCAGGTAGTGGGTGATCGGCTCCTCGTCGAAGGCGAGGTCGTGCGCCTGCGTCCGGTAGCGGACGACGTCGAACAGCGGGTGGGGATCGAAGCCGGCGTCCGCGCCGATCCGCAGGTAGTGCTGCAGCGGGGGTGAGCCCGCTGTCGCCGATCTCGGCGGCGTAGCGGCTGCCGTACCAGGCGCTATCGAACAGCGGGTGCGGGCTGCGGCCTGCGGCGGCGCTCGGCGAGCAGGTAGTGGACGATCGGGGCCCGGCCGCCGGAGCCGCCGTTGGCGATGTACCAGGCCTGGTCGAAGGGCGCGGGCGGGACGATCTCGGGCGCCGCGCCACGCCGGGCATAGGCGGCCATGTGCCGGAGGTCGAAGAGCGTGCGGCCGGTCCCGCGCCAGAGGCCCGAGCGCGCGATCAGGGCCGCCTGGCCGAAGGAGCCCAGGCGGGCCAGCGCGCGGTCCAGGCGCCGGAGCCGGACGGGCGGGGCGGGCCTGCGGGTGGGCGGGCCCTGGAGCTGGCGGTGGGCGGCGGCGCGCAGGGCGGCTTCGGTGTCGGCGCGTCCGACGAGCGCGGCGGTCAGCGCCGCGGTCAGCTCGCTGCGCGTCAAGGCTTCGCGCACCTGGCCCTGGTGGCCGAGCGCCGTCGTCGCCTTCAGGTCCGCCAGACGCCCCGCGAGCGCATCGACCCTGGCCATCGCCTCGGCGAAGACGGTTTCGTCGTTAGCGGCTGATCCGGCCAAGACTGCGGGCGCGGAATCCGCAGCCCCTCCCATGGTTCAAGAGTGCGTTGTCTCCGACCCCGCCAGCGCCCTGTCAAGGCGCGGGGATCGCGGCCTCGGCCTCGAGCCACGCCTGATAGCTTCCCGGTCCCGAGGCGAAGGGGTCGGGGAAGCGCGCCTGGAGATCCCGCCGTTCGCGGTAGAGGACGCGGTGCGGCTTCTCGATCTTGCGGCCGTCCGAATAGGCGTCATAGGCCCAGTAGCGCTCGGGGATCGTCGGCTCGGAGTTGTCCTCGACGGCGTCGCGGTACCAGTGCCAGATCTCATAGACCGGGAAATTGTCCTTGGCGTACCGCTTGGTCATCAGGTCGGCGGTCGGGCCGAGCTTGGTGAAGTGCCAGAAGCGCAGCGGGACTCCGTTCACCGTGACCTGCCCGTCCTTGTGGACCGCCACCTCGCGGGTGCTGATGTTCCAGCTGGCGACGTTGTAGCCGGGGTCGCGCAGCACCTTCACCTTGTCGAACAGGGCCGGCACGTGGTCGCACCACCGCTGGTCCACGAAGAGACCGGCCGGCATGTCGTCGTAGCACCAGTCGAGCAGGCGATCGTTCCACCACTTCGCGAAGCGGGCGCCCTCCCCGTCGTGCGGATGGCCACGAAACCGAGGTTGAAGATGCCGGTGCGCGAGGCCGAGAGGTCGTTGTCGAGGATCGCCTCGGTCGTGGTGTTGGGCTCGATCAGGTGCGGGGTGAGGACGATGTCGTGGGTCTTCAGCCCGTCGACCAGCGGATCGAGGTCGGCGAGCAGGGCGGTATCGGGATCGAGGTAGATCACCGCGTCGGCGCCGGACGCGCAGGCCTGGTGGATGAAGGGTCCCTTCACCGCCGTGCAGACCTCGACCACGTCGTGCTTGAAAAGCCAGCTGCGGAAGTCGGGGATGCCGAGGTCCTGGGCCCAGACCACCCGATCGAAGGGCTCGTCCGGGGCCTTGAAGACGAAGTCCGCCGGCGGCTCGTCGGTGATCAGCGCCACCAGCTCCCAGTCGGGATGGAAGCGCCGGAGCGTCCGGTAGAGCACCCGGGCGCGGTTCAGGTAGGAAAAGGTGAAGCTGGAATAGCAGAGGACCTTCACCGGGCGGCCTCCGCGCTCATCAGATCGGCCGACAGCGCGCTGAACTCCAGGTCGTGGACCAGTGGATTTCGCCGCCGCCTAGCCAGGTCGAGGATCCGGCCGCTGTCGAAGGCCTCGGCGAGCGCCTTCTCGTCATCCAGAACCCAGCCGTGGCCGCCGTCGCTGACGAAGGCCTGGACGTTGCCGGTGTCGGGATTGGTGATCACGGCGGCTGGCGGCCACCGCCTCGTAGGCAGTGAAGGAGAAGGTCTCGCGGCAGATCGGCCAGACCAGGGCGGCGTCGACCTCGAGCTCCTCCAGCACCTGCTGCATCCGCCGCGGATGCTCGTCGGTGACGCGGACCTCGTGGAACGACAGCGGCAGGCCGCCGGGAGTCTTGATGCCCAGGTGCAGGAACTCGTAGCGGCTGTCGCCCTCGTGCTTGAGGAGGAGCTCGCGGAAGATCGACCAGCCTTTGTGGTCCACCGCGTGGCCCATGTAGGCGAGCCGGAACGGGCGCTCGATCGGCGGGACCGGGGCCGGGCCGCGCGGGGCCAGTCGGGCGTGCGGCAGGACGACCTCGCCGGCGGCGAGGTGGTTCCAGCTCCGCCGCCAGAAGTCGAGGGTGACCTGGGACGGCGCGGCCACCGTCAGCTCCAGCCGGTTGAACAGGCGCTCGTGCTCGGCCAGGTGCAGACGGCGGTACGGCAGGTAGAGGCAGATTCCGCAGGCGGCGCTGTCCGGCGGCGGCGCGCCGCAGTCCTGGACGTCGTTGCGCAGCAGGTGGAAGCCGGCGCAGACGCTGCCGAAGTCGTGCAGCCAGAACCAGCCGGACTTCAGGCCGACGGCGCTCAGGATCTCCACGGTCTCGTCCGTGGTGTGGCCGAGCAGGCTGTGGATCGCGAAGGTCCGCGCGCCGGGGGCGCCGTCGCCGCCTGGGCCCGCAGCGTCTCCACGATGGTCGCCGGCGGGAAGTAGCCCACCAGCCGTCCGTTCAGCAGGACGCCCATCAGGCTGGGTTCGGACGCGGGGCGGACGGTGGGCCAGGGGCCCGGCGGGAAGATGTGGAGGTGGTCGCGGCCCATCTGGGCGACGTGGGCGCCCTCGCGCTGCAGGCAGAGCTGCACGCCGCCGGTGTTGGCCACATAGTCGTCGTGGCTGAAGGTGACGTGCAGGTCGGCGAGCCCGGTGCGGGATTTCGCGAACGCCCTGGCCAGGGCCGAGGCCGGCTTGGCCTTCACCTCGGCGGCCACCTTCAGGGCGTGCTCCACCCGCGCCGCCATCGGCCGGCGCTCGCGCAGGATGTGGTAGCGGAAGCCGAGCTCCTGGCGCGGGCTGAAGCCGAGGTCCCGCCCGATCCTCAGATAGTGGACGAAGGGGTTCAGGCCCGCTTCGACGACGTCCGGGACCTGGTCCTGGTAGTCGCAGAATCGAGAAGCGCGGGTTCGGATCGCGGCCTTCGCGCCAGCCGAAGCGCAGGAAGTGGTCCAGCGGCTCGACGCCGGCCGCCGCCACGTCCTTGTAGGCCCCGAGGTAGTAGCCGGCGTCGAACTCCGGCTCCACCAGCACGCGCTGCTCGGCGATCGCCCGCTCGGCTTCGGCGAAGGCGGCCTCGACGGCGGGGTCAAGCGGCGCAGGCGGTTCAGCCGGCTCGGCTGGCGCCTCCTCGGCGACTTCCGCGTCCGCCGCCGGCCCGGTGACATCCGGTTCCGCGGCCTGCGCTCCGGCTGGACCGGCTTCCTTGTCTTCCGGCTCCGGGGCTTCGGCTTCCGCCAGCGGCGGCGGCGGCGGGAAGTCCGGGATCCCCGCGACCTTCCGGGCCCAGGCGGTCGCCCGCTCCGAGGCATAGACCTCGCGGCCCTCGTGGCGGCCGAGCGTCAGATAGTGGAAGAGCGGCTCGTAAGTCGCCTCGGCCACGTCGCCATTGGCGTCCAGATAGGCCTTGGAGGAAAACCAGGGCGCCGGATCGCGGCCTTCGCGCCAGCCGGACGTCACGTAGTGGCGCACGAAGTCGAGGTCGAGCCCCGCCAGGTCCGCATAGGTCGCCCGGTAGAAGGCGCTGTCGAACGCGGTGGAGACGACCCGGTAGACTTCATCCTCTGGGGCCGCGACGGCCATGCAGCGTAACTTCCCTTCGCGTCGTCGGGGGCTTGTGTGCAACAGAAGGTCGTCATGGGCAACCGCCGCCCGGCGCTTGTGACGGATGGCGGCGGCCGCTACAGCCGACCCTATCGCCGCCGCGGACTGAGCAATGACGACCCAGGATCGACCCGACAGCGCCCGCCAGACGGCCGACGGACGCACCGCCTACTTCGTGCTCGGCATGCACCGCTCCGGCACCTCGGCGACGACCCAGGTCCTGGCGGCGGCGGGCTGCCAGTTGCCCGAGAACGTGATGCCGGGCGACGAGCACAACGCCAAGGGCTACTTCGAGCCCTGGAAGATCGCGATCCTCAACGACGAGCGCCTGCGGATCGGCGGATCGGCCTGGGACGACGCCTTCGCCTATCCGTTCCGCCCGCTGCCCCGGAAGGACGAGCGCGCCTGGCTGAACCGGGCCACCGAACTGTTCGACACCGAATACCGCTTCGCCCGCTTCCCGCTGATGAAGGACCCCCGCGCCAGCGTGCTGATGCCGTTCTGGCGCACGGTGCTGGACGACCTGGGCTTCGGCCTGCGCGCGGTGATCCCGGTGCGCCATCCCCTGGCGGTGGCGGGCTCGCTGGCGCGGCGCGACAACTTCTCCACCGAGAAGTCGCTGCTGATCTGGACGTCCTACATGCTCGGCGCCGAGGCCTATACGCGTGACGTTGCGCGCGCCTTCGTCAGCTACGACGGCCTGCTCAGCGACTGGCGGGCCGAGGTGGCGAAGATCGAGGCGGCGCACGGCGCGCCGCTGCCGAGCCTGGGCGCCCACAGCGCCGAGCAGATCGACAGCTTCCTCTCCCCCGACCTGCGCCACAACGCGGGCTCGGGCGACCTCGGCCGGTTCGGCTGGGCCGGCGACCTGACGGCCCGGGTGCTGGCCTGGTTCGAGGCCGCCGCGGCCGGCGAGGCGCCCGCAGCCTCGACGCTCGACGCGCTCGCCGCGGAATACGCCGACTGGCGGGCGAAGGTGGAGCGGCTGGTGTCGCCCATGACCCGGGACTTCGACGTGACCCGCGCGGAGCTGCGGCACCAGCGCGCGGTGGAGGTGGTGCTGCGCAACACCCACGAGCGCGAGAAGGCCGACTGGAAAGCCCACGAGGTCAAGCTCGACCTCGAGCGCGAGACGCTGTTGCGGAACCTGCGCATCGAGCGGGAGACGATGCGGCTCACGCTCGAGCATGAGTTCGCGACCGAGCGCCAGCAGTTGATCGCCGAGCGGGTCGCCGAGCGGGAAGCGCTGGAGGCCGACCGAGCGGCCGTACGCGCCGCGCTGGAAGCTGATATCGTGCGGATCGACGCCGAGCGCCAGGCGGCGGAGCAGGCGCTGGAGGCCATGCGGCGGCGGTGGGAAGAGCTCACGCGCCGGCTGGATTCTCTGCTGGCCGAGACCTGAGCGGCGCGAACGGCGCGCCGATGACTGACACCGCATCCCTTGCCGAAGACCGCTGGCGGCGGTTCCAGGCGGCCAACCGCCGGCGCTATGCCGCGCGGGCGGGCCGCGTGCCGCCCGAGCGGATCCTGAAGTTGCTGGCACGCGGCAAGACGCCGGGGCGGACCCTGCTGCTGGCGAGTTCCGGGGCTTGGCACATGGACCTGGAGACCGCGCTCGGCAGCGTGGCGGACGAGCCGCACGGCCTCCTCGACTATGTGCGCGCCGGCCCGGATCCGGCGGTCCAGCCGAAGGCGCTGTTCGACCAGGCCTGGTATCTCGACCGCGCGCCGGGACTGGCCGGCACGCGCTGGGCCCCGCTCGCCCACTACCTGGTGCAGGGCGACCTGGAGGGCCGGTGGCCGCATCCGCTGGTCGAGCCCAAGCGGGTGCGCACGCCCGGCAGCCGGCTGACCGCCCTGCAGGACTTCCTGTTCGAGGGCGCCGCCGAGGGCCGCGACCCGCACCCGCTGTTCTACCTCAGGCACTACGTCGGCCAGTGCGAGGCGGTGGCGCGGACCGGCGAGAACCCCCTCAGCCACTATTTGCGGGAAGGCTGGCGCGCAGGCCTGGACCCGCACCCGGACTTCGCGGGCGGCGCCTACCTGAACCGGACGCCCGGCGCCGCCGAGGCGGGCATCGCGCCGCTGCTGCACCACGTGACCCAGGGCGCGGCGCGGGTTCGCCACAGCCCGGCGCCGCCGGTCGGCGCAGCCCCGCCCGCGGATCGGGCCGTCACTCTGGTCGGCTATCCGTTCAGCCCGACCGGCATGGGCGAGCACCTGCGGGTGACGCTGCGGTCGCTGCAGGCGGCGGGCGTCGGGGTGCGGATCGTCGACGTCGCCCGGACCGCCGTCATCGCCGACCCGGCCTGGGCGCCGCTGCGGGCGCTGGTCGCCGAGGATCTCGGGCCGCTCAACGTCTTCTGCGTCAACGCCGACGAGATCGGGCGCGTGGTCGACCGCCTGGGCCGCGGGGCGTTCGAGGCGGCGCTGAACGTCGTCTATCCGGCCTGGGAGCTGGCGCGCTATCCGGCGGCCTACGCCCGGGCGCTTGCGCCGTTCGACGAGATCTGGGCGCCCTCCGCCTTCGTGCGCGACGCCATCGCCGGCGCCGTGGACCGCCCGGTCCAGGTGATCCCGCTGGCCGTGCAGCCGGAGCCCGAGCCCGGGCTGGGCCGCGCCCACTTCGGCATTCCCGAGGACGCGTTCGCGGTGCTGTTCTTCTTCGACTTCGCCTCCCATGCAGCGCGGAAGAACCCGGAGGGCGTGCTGGCGGCGGTGGAGCGGCTGGCGGCGCGACGGCCCGAGGCGCGGCTGCTGGCCGTGGTCAAGGTCCGCGGCACACCCGCCAGCCGGAGCGAGCGCGACGCCTTCCAGGCGCGGATCGCGGCGCTGGGCGAACGCGCCCGGCTGCTGGAGGGCGATTTCAGCGACGCGGAGATCCGCGGGCTCGTCGGCGCCTGCGACGCCTTCGTCTCCCTGCACCGCTCCGAGGGCTTCGGGCGCGGGCCGGCGGAGGCCATGGCGCTGGGCCGCCCGGCGATCGCCACCGGCTATTCCGGGACGGTGGACTTCATGCCGGAAGGCGTCGGGCTGAAGGTGGACTTCACCCTCGTCCCCGTGCCGCCGGGCGCCTATCCGCACGGCGAGGGCCAGGTCTGGGCCGAACCCTCGGCGGAGCACGCCTCACGGCTGATCGAGAGCCTGATCGACGATCCCGAGGCCGCCCGGGCCCTGGCCGAACGGAGCCGGGCCCATATCCGCGAGACGCTCTCCTACGCCGCCGTCGGCCGGCGCCTCGCGGCGCGGGTTCAGGCGCTGCGGGCGGACCGGCGCCAGCCCGTCGGATCGAGCGACAGGTAGAGCAGCCCGGTCAGCGCCGCCACGTCGAGGAAGTAGAGGTAGCGGTAGTCGCAGGCGATGGAGATCACCAGGAAGCTGGCGGTGAACCCGAGGGCCGCGACCTGCAGGGCGATGACGGGGATGTCCTCCGGCCGGCGGCGGACCAGCAGGGCCCCGGCGACCATCAGGGCGAGAAGCCCATAGGCCACGTGGGACATGACCGGCGTGTCCAGGAACCAGGTCGTGTAGTTGTAGAGCTGGTCGTCGCGCGGATCGCGGCGCTCGGCCAGCTTCAGGGCGGCCATCCGCTCCGGCGGGCCGGTGACGCCCACGTGCACCGGCAGGCAGCGGTCGATGATCGGGGTCGCGAACACCCACTGGAAGTCGGCCAGGCGGACCTGCAGATAGGTCCCCGGATGCTCGCGGATCAGGTCCAGCCACTCGGCGCGGACGGTCTCGTCGGGCAGCTTCCAGAGCGTGCGGCCCACCACCGGATCGGCGCCCAGCCAGTCGACCCGGTCGGGCGACCAGCGCTGGCCGGCGCGGGCCCGCAGGATGTCGTCGGCCTTCGGATTGGCCGCGTCGATATGGCTGAGCGGCAGGGTCGGGTCGTGGGCGATGGCGCCGGCCAGGTCGTAGTGCTGGACGATGCGGACACCGCGGGAGATCGCCTTGTTGTCGCTCTCTCCCGGGATGGCGCTGACCGACAGGGTCTGGGCGATCAGGGCCACCAGGACGAGCCAGCCGCCGGCCCAGCTCGCGGCGGTGCGCCAGCCCTTGTCGCGGAGCGCCCAGGCGATGACGGCGGCGGCGGGCAGCCAGGCGACGAGGCCGTTCTGGCGCACGAGACTGGCCATGGCGAACAGCAGGGCCGCGCCGCCGAGCGCGATGAGCGGCCGGCGTCCTTCGGCCCAGGCCCGCGAGGCGCCGATCAGGCAGATGAAGCCGAGCGTCGCGGTGTTGGCGAAGAAGACGTCCTTCCAGACGATCCCCTGATAGACGAGGACGTTGGGGGTCAGCACCACGGCGATGGCCGCGGCCACCGCGAACCACGAGACACGGCCCGACATCCGGACCAGCCACATCCAGCCGCCGAACAGCATCAGGCTGGTGGCCACGACATAGAGCGAGGTCCCGGCCAGCAGGGCGTCGAACACGCCCAGCACCCAGGCGTGGAACGGCGGGCCCCAGGTGATCCGCTCGTGGAAGCGGCCCTCGTAGAGCGACAGCACCGGGTCGACCGAGAGGTGGCCGGGCAGGTTCAGGGCCAGCACCAGCAGGTAGCCGGCGACCAGCGCCCAGCGGGTGACGTCGGCGGCTTCGAGGCGGAGCTTCAGGGCGGTCAAGCGGCGGCTCCCGGACGGCCGAGGATCAGGTAGAGGCCGGCCAGCATCAGGGCGTAGCCGGCGGCCATGGAGAGCGACGGCTGCTCCTTGAACACCGCCCAGCCGATCAGCGGCACGAGGCAGGCGCCGACCAGCGAGAAGGCGTAGGCGGTCGACAGCGGCACGCGGGTGAGCACGTAGAACCACAACAGCGCGGTCATGGCGTACCAGGCGAAGGCGCCCATCAGCGGCCAGTTCTGGAGAATGCGCAGCGCGAAGGGGGCCGGTGAGCCGCTCGTTATAGACCGCGCCCCATTTGAAGAGCGCCTGGCCGAACGGCATGGCGAACGCGAAGAAGCTGCAAAGCGCGATGTCCTTGGGCGTCAACGGGCGGCGTCCTCTTCCTGCTCCATCCGGGCGATGGTCCGCAGGTACGGGTGAATAGGCCGGGTCGGCACGTTCAGCACGTCGAAGTTCATGGCCTGGAGGAGGAACTGCGCGCCCAGGATGATCGGCAGGGCCGCGGCCATGACGACGCCGGCCGAGGCCGCCTGGCCCGGCGTGCGGTTGGCCAGGTAGTTGGCGGCGTAGCCGACGCCGAACAGCACCCCGAAGAGGCCGAAGACCATCTCCAGGCTGGCGGCGTGGAAGTCGCGCACGAAGTACTGGCCGATCACCCGCTGAAAGAAGTTCCTGAGGTGCTTGAAGGCGAACGGCCCGACGATGGCGCCGATCCGCAGGTTCGAAACCTCGTCGGCGTAGCGGGCCGGCATGGGCACGTCGCGGACCACGGCGCGCAGCGTGCCCAGGTGGTAGAGCAGGTCGGTCTCGAAGAAGAAGCGCTTCGACACCCGCTTCTCCATGACCATGCGCGCGACATTGGCCTCGATGGCCGTGTAGCCGTTGGTCGGGTCGAAGATGTTCCAGTAGCCGGTGGAGAGCTTGGCCGCGAAGCTGAGCGCGGCGTTGCCGAACACCCGGACCGACGGCATGGCGCGCAGGTGGCTGATCGAGGTGAAGCGGTTGCCCTTGGCGTAGTCGGCCTCGCCCAGCAGGATCGGCGCGACGAGATGGGCAACGTAGCCGAGGTCCATCTGGTCGTCGCCGTCGACCTTGACCAGCACCTGGCCGCCCCGGCGCACCGCCTCGCGATAGCCGGCGAGCGTCGCGCCGCCGACGCCGAGATTCTGCGGCAGGCGCACGACGACCACGCGCGGGTCGGTGTTGTTGGCCTCGATGAAATCGCCCGACCCCTCCGGGCAGGCGTCGTCGACGCAGACGATGCCCTCGATCCACGGCGGCGCCTTGGCGATCACCTTGAGGATGTGGGCGGTGACCTTGAAGCAGGGCACCACCAGCCAGACGCCGGCGCCGTCGAGCTTCGGCGGCAGGACCCGCAAAGGCCGCGCCGCTCGTCCGCAGACAGCGGCGCCTCACGCGCAATGTTGTCGAAGGACGTCATACGAACCGGTCTGGCCCCCTGCCCGGCGGGCTAACACGGAAGCGTGGGGGCTGGCAAAAGGCCGCCGGCGCGGCAAGCCGCCGTGTTGCGCGCCACCGCCCCGGCTGATACCTCCGCGCCCTCTCGTCGGGAGTGTTGATGGAAACCGCCACCCACATGCTGCGGACCGGACGGCGCGGGCCGCTGTTCGAGTTCCAGATGGCGATGCGCGACCTGCGCAATTCGGTCGAACGGCTGGGCCTGGCCTGGTCGCTGGCCTGGCACGACATCGTCTCGCGCTACCGCGGTTCGATCCTGGGCCCCTTCTGGATCACGCTCTCCATGGGCCTCATGGTCCTGGGGATCGGCTTCCTCTATTCGCGCCTGCTGAACATCCCGCTCGCCGAGCTGATGCCCTACGTGGCGCTGGGCATCGTGTTCTTCGGCGTGATCAACGGGGTGGTGAACGAGGGCTGCGAGACCTTCGTCAACGCCGCGGGGATTCTCTCCCAGACCAGCCTGCCGATGTTCACCTTCGTCTGGCGCACGGTGCTCAGGAACCTGATCAACCTCGGCCACCACGTGGTCATCGTGGTGGCGGTGCTCCTCTGGTTCGGGACCTGGCAGCAGGCAGATCCGGCGCTGGCCCTCGTCGGCCTGCTGTTCCTGGTGCTCAACGTCTCCTGGATGAGCATGCTGGCCGGCATCGCGTCGGCCCGCTTCCGCGACATCCCGCAGATCGTCCAGTCGGTGATGCAGTTCGCCTTCTTCATGACGCCGGTCTTCTGGCAGGCGAGCAAGTTCGGCGACAAGCACGTCTTCCTGACGGTGAATCCCTTCTTCCACATGCTGGAGGCCGTCCGCGCCCCGTTGCTGGGCGCGCCGGTGGATGCGCTCAGCTATACGGTGCTGTCGGTGATGGCGCTGGCGGGCTGGGCCGTCACCTTCAGCATCTTCGCGGTGACCCGCCGCCGGATCGTGCACTACCTATGAAGCCGCCCCCCGTCTCCGTCTCCCTGCCGGGACCTCACCATCCGCTTCCCCGTCTACGGGGTGGACGCCAAGTCGCTGAAGAAGCACCTGGCGAACATCACGGTCGGCGGACGGCTGGGCGAGCACCACGGCTCCACCGACGTGACCGCCCTGCAGGGCCTGAACCTCGAGCTGAAGGCCGGCGACCGGCTGGGCCTGATCGGCCACAACGGCTCGGGCAAGACCACCCTGCTGCGCGCGCTCTCCGGCGCCTATGAGCCGGACGAGGGCCAGGTGGAGGTGCGCGGCCGCATCGCCGCCCTGCTCGACCTCGGCCTCGGCATCGACTCCACCGCCACCGGCTATGACAACATCCGCCTGCGCGGCCGGATCTCCGGCATGTCCTCCAAGGAGATCGACGAGCGCATGGACGAGATCGCCGAGTTCACGGGCCTGGGGCCGTTCCTGGCCATGCCGGTGAAGACCTATTCGGCCGGCATGCAGGCGCGCATGGCCTTCGCGGCGGCCACCGCCGTCGAATGCGACGTGCTGCTGATGGACGAGTGGATCGCGGTCGGCGACGCCGACTTCCAGAAGCTCGCCCACAAGCGGCTCCTGAAGCTCGTGGAGCACGCCGGCATCCTGGTGCTGGCCAGCCACGACACCGAGCTGCTGCGCCGCTACTGCAACAAGGTCATGCGGCTGGAGGGCGGCGTCGCCTCGCCGGTCACCGACATCCGCAAGATGGACGAGCTGCTCGCCGCCTAGGCAGCTGCGCGGAGCCTCGCCAGCCCGCGGTAGATCTGGCTGTAGAAGAAGGCCTCCTCCTCGCTGCGGAGCGGCAGCGGGAGCGCCTTTCGCCAGTTGGCGACGGTCTTCGGCTTGCTCGCCGCGAAGGTGATCGCCTCGGCCCAGGCCTCGACGCTGGTCGCCTTCACGGTCCGACCGCAGCGGTGCTTCGCCACCACGGCGGCGACGTTGCCGATGTCCGACACAAGCGCCGGCAGACCGGCGGCGAAGCCCTCGTGCAGCGACAGCGAGAAGGCCTCGGGCACCTGGCTCGGCACGCAGAGGATGTCGAAGCCGGCGAGGACGTCCGGCACGTCGTCGGCCTTCACCGGGCCTTCCAGCGAGATGGAAGGGCCGAGACCGCGCAGGCGGGCGGCGAGCGCGTCGTCGTAGCAGGGGCCGACGATGCGCAGGACGGCGCCCTCGGGGGCCGCGCGGGCGAAGCCCTCGGCCAGCACGCCGGCGCCCTTGGCCTCCGAGACGGTTCCGAGATAGCCGAAGGTCAGCGGGCGGTCCGCCGGCCGCTTCTTCGGCGGGCCGAAGCGCAGCAGGTCGACGCCGTTGCCGACCACCAGGACCTTCAGGCCCGGGACCTGGTCGCGGATCCGCCCGGCGACATACTCCGAGACCGCGACGACCGCCGAGGCCTGGCGCAGCAGGCCTGTAAGGCGCTCGTAGCGGGCGGCATAGGCTTCCGGCGCCGCCTCCGGGATGGTGCAGAAGGCGGCGCAGGCGGCGCCGCCCTCAGGCCCGGCGCAGAGGTCGCCGTTCACGCGGATCAGGTTGATCCGGTGGCAGATCGAGAAGAAGTCGGTGAGCGTCACCGCGTAGGGGATGCGCCGCTCGGCGAGCACCTCGACGGCCTCGACGAGGCGGAAGGCGTGCATCACATGGACGGCGTCGAACGGTGGGCGGCTGTCGAGGTAGCGCTCGACGCGCCGCTTCAGGGCCGCCTCCTCGCCGTAGCCGAGCTGGAGCAGGGCGTCGCCCACCGCCTGGCCGATCACGTGAACGGGCACGCCGTCGACGGTGTAGGCCGGGACCTTCGGCGCCTCGCCGACGGTGACGGTGAGGACCTCGGCATAGGCGCCGTCGCGCTGGGCCGCCTTGGCGTGGTTCAGGGTGACCTGCTCGGTGCCCCCCGAGAACTCCGGGAAGAACTGGTGGACGACATAGAGGATCCGCATCAGACGCCCGCCAGCATCATGTCGTAGAGGGCCTTCATCCGTTCGGGCCGCCGCGCGTCGGACTGGCCGGCGTAGGCGTAGGCGAGAAGGGCCCCCATGGTGGAGGCGAGCGTCTTCTCCACCGCGTGGCGCATCTCGACGGCCAGGTGATCGTCGATCGGGCCATAGACCCGGCCGGCGAAGGCGGCCAGGCCCTCCAGCCGGTCGGCGAACATGTTCCGCATCAGCTCGGCGTCCCAGCGCGAGGCATGGGTGTCGGCGGGAATCGCCTCGGCGAGCCAGGGGCCGAGCGGCTCGAAGCCGAAGTGGATCGGCTGGGCCGGCGCGTCGTCGACGGCGAGGCGCCGCGCGCGGCGGGCGAACTCGGCGATGGTCTCGCCGGCCGGCGCGCCCGTCGGCGGGGTCCAGGCCTGGAACAGTGCGTGCAGGGCCGAGGCGCCGCCGACGATGCCGCGGACCGATTCCACCACCGGCATGCTGAAGTCCGGGAAGACGTCGAGCAGGAAGAGCACGTCCACGAAGGTCCGCTTCAGGTGGTAGCGGGCCGGGCGGTTGTGGGAGTGGATGATCTTCGCCGAGGAGACCATGGCCAGGCGGTGACCCTCGCGGATCATGCGCACGCCCAGGATCAGATCCTCGGCGTAGCGCCCCTCGTAGCGGTAGGACTGGAAGGTCTCGGCCGGGATCAGGCAGGCGACGTCGCTGAGCTGGCCCTGGGAGCGCAGGGACATGTGGTCCCGCTCCACCATCCGCCCAAGGCGGTCGTTGTGGCGGCAGCCGAGGAACGAATAGTGGGTGTCGACGCCGGCGTTGTAGAGCAGCTCGCTGTCGCGCCTCGGGAACTCGGTGGCCGAAAGGGCCGAGACCCGCTCGTCCTCGCTGGCCGGCCGCAGCAGCGGGCGGGCGAGCGTGTAGAGCCAGGTATCGCTGGCCGGATAGGCGTCCTGCACGGTGAACAGGTAGAGGTCGCCCGAGGCCGCATCGGCGCCGAGGTTGCGCGCGTGGCTGTGCGAGAACTCGCTGTTGGGGATCCGCACGACCGTGCAGCCGTGCTTTTCGGCGAGCGTGTCGGTGCCGTCGGACGAGCCGGAATCGACCACCACCACCTCGACGCCCTTCAGCCCCTTCTGGGCCTTCAGCTTGCGGAGCAGCCAGTAGAACTCCGACCCGGCGTTGTAGGTCGGGATGATCACCGAGACGACGGCGTCGAGCGGCTCCAGCGCCTCGCCGGTGAGCTCGGGGGAGCCAGGCGAGGTCGCCCTCGATGGGGAAGCTCAGCGCCGGCAGCGCGGGCAGCGGACCGGCGGGCGCCACGAACGGGACCGGCGCGGGCGCTGGGAGGGACGCGCCGGCGGGCGCCGGGCGGGCGATCCACACGGCCCCTGTCGCGGGCGTCGGCGCCTTGCGCAGGCCCAGGCGGCGGAGGACGCCGCCCAGGCTCAGCTCGCCCCGCAGCAGCATCATGACGCCGCGCAGCGGGCGCGTCAGCCGCCAGGAGGTGGAGCGCAGGACCGCGTCCAGGCGAATCGCCTGCTCGCGGCGGACGTCCTGCAGGATGGCGATCTCGTTGCGGAGCACGGCGATCTGGCGCTCGGCGGTCTCGAGCCTGCGCCGCAGGATCTCCGCCTCGCTGGGGGGACGGGCGCGCGGGGCGCCGTTCGGCCCTCACGCGGGGGGCTTCTCCGGGGTGGCGGCGAGCATGGGGCCGCTTACCAGACCTCTCGCCGGGCGCAAAGGCGGCGGGCCGACGGACGCGGCGCCAAGGCGCCGCCCAACCTCCCCGGGGAAGCGAACCGGCGGCCATTTCGCGAGAAGCTTGACAATAGAATGGCAGCGCTTGTTCGCCGCTTTTGCTTCCCGCCGTCCGCATTCGGTCCGCCGACAGCCTATAAATACTGGGAAATCGCCGTTCGCTCTACAGCCAAGGTTCGATTACATCTTTCAACTGACTGACCGTCTGCGCTATTCTGCCGCAGGGGCGAATTGGTCGCGCCTGTGGATCGATCAGTCGGCTTGGGCCATCAATTGGCCAGGGGGCGGTTCGCAGAGTGGAGGCGGGCTGGTGCTTGTTCTCGTCGTCGAAGACGAACCCATGATCGCAGCGTCCATCGAGTGGGAGCTCGTGGACGCCGGCTACGAGGTGCTGGGCCCGGCGGGCAGCGTCGCGGAAGCCGAGGCGCTGACGGCCAGGGCGCGGCCCGACCTGGCGCTGGTGGACATCAACCTCGCCGGCCACGACGAGGGGATCGGACTGGCCCGCGCCCTGAAGTCCCGGTTCGGCCTGCCCGTGATCTTCGTCACCGGCCAGCATGCCCAGGCCCGGCAGGCGTGCGACGCCGCGCTCGGGGTGCTCACCAAGCCCTTCAGCTTCAGATCCCTCGTCGCGACCGTGCCGTGCGCCATGGCGCTGGCCGCCGGCCGCAGACCCGCCCGCCTGCCGCGCGGTCTCGAGGTGTTCGAGGTCTGGCCGGTGGCCAAGGCCAGCTAGTCCTCCTTCCGGAAGCTCCGCCGCTCCGGCTTCACCACCACGCGGGAATCGCCGCCGCTGGCGCGCAGGATCTTCGACGCCTCGGCCGCCAGACGCTGGGCGTCCTGCTCGGTCTCGGCGAGCGCCAGGAGCTCGCGGCCGGAGCTCACGCCCCACCGGTCGCCGGCGGGGGCCACCACAAGGTCGTTGCGGTTCACCGGCCGGCCTCGGCCCGCGCCAGCGCCGTACGGGCCGCCTTGAAGTTCCAGGACGCCACGAGCGGCACGTAAAGCCGCGACCCGCTGGGCAGGGTGTAGACCTCCACCCGCGTTCCGTCGGGCGTCTGCTTCACCTTGACGGCGCGCATTCTTGGCGACACGGGACACCTCCGGCACGCCTGCCGCCGGTATGGCGGCAGGGACCGCTCACAACCCGGGCAGATCGAGCCCGGTTCCAGCGGGACCACTAGGCGCGGGCCCGCGAAAGCCTTAGCTTCCAGGGCTCGCAAGACCGGAGTCCATGCGCATGAAGATGATCATCGCGATCATCAAGCCGAGCCGTCTCGATGCGGTTCTCGAGGCCGTCACCGAGGCGGGCGCCTCGGGCCTGACTGTGACCGAGGTGCGCGGCTACGGCCGCCAGCGCGGCAAGACCGAGGTCTACCGGGGCGCGGAGTACGAAGTGAAGCTGCTCCCCAAGGTGAAGCTGGAGATCGCCGTGCCGACCGACATCGCCGACAAGGTGGTGGAGGCCGTCGCGACGACCGCCAACACCGGCAAGATCGGCGACGGCAAGGTGTTCGTCCTCGACTTGGAACAGGCCCTGCGCATCCGCACCGGCGACCGCGACGCCGCCGCCATCGCGGGCTAGAGCAGGTCCGGCTGCTCTGCGGCCTTCGACTTTCCGCGCCGCTTCGGCCTGGCCGGAGCCTCGGCCTTCGGAAGGGCCACCTCGCCGAAGAGGTCGGTGGGCACGGCGTCCGGACGATCCTCGGCCCGGCGGCTGAGCAGGAAGAGCGCCGATTCCGACCGCCAGTTCTCCAGGCCCTTCACCGGGTCGATGGCCCGGGCCGGCTTGCCGTTGGTCAGCGCCGCACAGGCGTCGATCCTGAGGTCCAGGTCCTCGCAGAGGTCGGTGAAGTCGCGCAGGGTGCAGAGGTGGATGTTGGGCGTCGACCACCAGGGGTCGGGCAGGGCCCGGGTCTCCGGCATCCGGCCCCGCGTCATCAGGGAGAGCCGCATCCGCCAGTGGCCGAAGTTCGGCACCGAGACGATCGCCTGGTCGGCGATGCGCAGGAGTTCGGAGAGCACGTGCCTCGGCTCGCGCATCTGCTGCAGGGTCTTCGACAGGATGGCGTAGTCGAAGCTGCGGGTCGGGAAGTGGTCGAGGTCGCGGTCCCCGTCTCCCTGCACCACCGCCAGGCCCTTGGCGAGGCAGGCGGCGACGCCTTCCGGGCTGATCTCCAGCCCCTGGCCGTCCACGCGCTTCTCGCGGGTCAGCAGCTCCAGCAGCTCACCGTCCTCGCAGCCCACGTCGAGCACCCGCGCGCCGGGGCGCACGAGGCGAAGGATCTCGCGGAAGTCCTCGCGGATGACCGTCACGCAAGCCCTCTCGCCTGGGCGGCGGAGCTGATGAAGCCGCGAAGGGTGGCGTCGAGCTGCGGCTCGTCCAGGAAGAAGGCGTCGTGGCCCTTGTCGGTCTCGATCTCCACGAAGCTGGCCCGGCAGCCGGCGGCGTTGAGCGCGCGCACGATGTCGCGGCTCTCCGCGGTGGAATAGAGCCAGTCGGACGAGAACGAGAGCACCATGAAGCGCACGCCGCGGGCCTTCTGAAAGGCCTGGGCCAGTATGCCGTCATGGCTGGCCGCGAGGTCGAAGTAGTCGAGCGCGCGGGTGATGTAGAGGTAGGAATTGGCGTCGAACCGGTCGACGAAGCTGGCCCCCTGGTGGCGGAGGTAGCTCTCCACCTGGAAGTCGGCGTCGAAGCCCCAGGAGAGGCCGTCGCGGCGCAGTTCGCGGCCGAACTTCCGCTGCAGCGCGGCTTCCGACAGGTAGGTGATGTGCGCCGCCATTCGGGCCACGGCCAGGCCCTTCGACGGGCTGACGCCGGCCTTCTCGTAGGCGCCGCCCTGCCAGTCGGGGTCGGCCATGATCGCCTGGCGGCCGACCTCGTGGAAGGCGATGTTCTGGGCCGAGTGGCGGGCGGCCGAAGCGATGCAGACGGCGCTGAACAGCTTCTCCGGATAGTCCGCCGCCCACTGCAGGACCTGCATGCCGCCCATCGAGCCGCCGACCACGGCGAACAGGGTCTCGATCCCCAGCGCGTCGATCAGCATGGCCTGGGCGCGGACCATGTCGGCGATGGTGATCATCGGGAAGCTCAGACCGTAGGGCTCACCCGTCTCCGGGTTCGTGGAGCCAGGGCCGGTGGACCCCATGCAGCCGCCGACCACATTGGTGGCGATGACGAAGTAGCGGTCGGTGTCGAGGGGCAGGCCGGGGCCGATGACGCGGTCCCACCAGCCGGGCTTGCCGGTGATCGGGTGCGGCGAGGCGGCGTGCTGGTCGCCGGTCAGCGCATGGCAGACGAGGACGGCGTTGGACTTCGTCTCGTTGAGGACGCCGTAGGTCTTGTAGCCGATCTCCAGCGGGCTGAGCGTCGCGCCGGAATCCAGGCGCAGCGGCCGGGCGGCGGGGAACTTCCAGGTTCCGCCGCCGGATTCGATGGCCTGGGGCCCGATCGCCGGGCCGGAGGGGGACGCGTCGTCCATGAGCTTTCAAGAGGGCGAACCCCTACCCCTGTCAATGGCTTCGCAGGCGAGCGTCCGTCCGCTATGGGGTCGGGCCAAGGACTTCGAATCTTCATGGAACGCCTGATCCTTCTCCGGCACGGCAAGGCCGAACCGGACTCCACGAGCGGCGACGACTTCGACCGCCGGCTGGCGCCGCGCGGTCAGCGGGAGTCCGCGGCCATGGGCGAGCACCTGGCCGACCTCGGGATGACGCCCGACGTGGCGTTGGTCTCGCCGTCGGCGCGGACGCGGGAGACCTGGGGCCAGGCCGAGACGCACTTCCCGGGCGCGCAGGCGCACTTCGACAAGGAACTCTACCTCGCCGACGCGGGGACGATCCGGCAGGCCGCCGAGAAGGTCGGGCGGGAGCACCGGACGGTGATGGTCGTGGGCCACAACCCGGGCCTCCAGGAGCTGGCGGTCGAGCTTCTGCAGCAGGGCGGGTGCGAGCCGCTGCTGGTCGCCCGGGCCGCACGGCACTTCCGCCGGCGGCGGCGGCGGTCTTCCTGATCGACGACAACGGCCGCCCGGCCTTCGACGGCCTGTTCTACCCCGACGGCCGGGCGTGAGGATCTACAAGATCCTTTCCCGCGCGGAGTGGACGGCGGCGGAGGCGGCCGGCCGCTTCCAGGGCTCCGCGGTCGACCTCAAGGACGGCTACATCCACTTCTCCACCGCCGCCCAGGCCCAGGAGACGGCGAGGCGCCACTTCGCCGGCCAGACTGACCTGGTCGTCCTGGAGATCGAGGCCGACGACCTCGGGCCCGCGCTCCGCTGGGAGGCGTCGCGCGGCGGCGACCTCTTCCCGCACCTCTACGGCCCGCTGGAGACGGCCCGCGTCCTGAGCGTCGCCGAGGCGCCGCTCGGGCCCGACGGCGCGCCGGTGATCGGGTGAGCTTCGTCCATGCCCTGGCCACCCGGGCCCTCCGCGGGCTCGATCCCGAGGACGCCCACGGGCTCGCGATCCAGGCGCTGAAGGCCGGCCTCGGCCCGGTCGCCGGCAGGGACGACCCGATCCTGGCCACCGAACTCTGCGGCCTGAAGCTGTCCAATCCGGTGGGCCTGGCGCCCGGCTTCGACAAGAACGCCGAGGCGTTCGGTCCCATGCTGCGCGCCGGCTTCGGCTTCGTGGAGTGCGGGACGGTCACCCCCTGCCCCAGGCCGGCAACCCTCGGCCCAGGCTCTTCCGGCTGAGCGAGGACCGGGCGGTGATCAACCGCATGGGCTTCAACAACGATGGCCTGGACGCCTTCGCCGCCCGCCTCTCACGGCCGGTCCGGGGCGTGGTGGGCGCGAACATCGGCGCCAACAAGGACTCCGAGGACCGGGTCGGCGACTATGTGACCGGGCTCAGGCGCCTCTGGGGGGATGGCGAGCTACTTCACCATCAACATCTCCTCGCCGAACACGCCGGGGCTCCGGGCCCTGCAGACCCGGGCGGCGCTGGACGAGCTGCTGGGCCGCCTCGCCGAGGCCCGCGACGCGCTTCCGGCCGAGGGCCTCGTCCCCATGTTCCTGAAGGTCGCGCCGGACCTGGCGGACGGCGAGGCCGAGGCGATCACCGACTGCGTCGTGGCCCACGGGCTTTCCGGGATCATCGTCTCCAACACGACGGTGAGCCGGCCGGCCCTGAAGTCCCGCTTCCGCGACGAGGCGGGCGGGCTTTCCGGCGCGCCGCTGACCGGGCTCTCCACCATGATGCTCGGCCGGTTCGCCGAGATCGCGCAGGGCCGTGTGACGCTGATCGGGGTCGGCGGGATCGGCTCGGGCGCCGAGGCCTACGCCAAGATCCGCGCCGGCGCGTCCGCCGTGCAGCTCTATTCCGCCCTGGTCTTCGAGGGCCCGGGCCTGGTCGGCCGGATCAAGCGCGAGCTGGCCGAACGCCTGCGCGCCGACGGTTTTCGCGCGTTGGGTGAAGCGGTGGGCGCGAATTAGCCATTTCGCTATGAGGCTCTGCTTTAGGGGACCCTGCGTTGCCCAAGGCTGTTCTGTGATTTAACGGGAGTGTCATGGCGGACGCGCCCACGTCGCAGGAACTTCCCCCGCCGCCGAGGGCGCCGACTTTTCTGGCCGGGCGGACTCTCGGCCCGCCTGCTGACGCTCACCATCCTGTTCGTGGCGGCCGGCGGCATGATGGCGCTCCCGCCCGCGCTCGCCGCCTACCAGGAAAGCTGGCTGCTCGACCGGGTCCGCGCCGCCGAGACCATCTCCCGGATCTCCGACATCGCGCCCGAGCGCATGACGCTGCGCCAGCGGGAACAGCTCCTCCAGGGCGCCGGCGTCGAGTGGGTCGCGATCTCCACCGAGGACGTAGGCCTGCGGCTCGTGCTGCAGGGCGCAAGGCGGCCGGAACGGCCCTATCTCGTGGACCTGCGCCAGCAGGGGCCCGCGTCCTGGCTCGGCGGGCCGTTCAACACCCTGTTCGGCGGCGACGGCCGCTATGTCCGTGTGCGGGCCGAGCCGCGGTTCATCCAGGCCGACTATGTGGAGGTCGTCGCCCCCGACGCCGAGCTGAAGCAGGAGCTCTGGGGCTACCTCTGGCGAGTCGTAATCATCGTGGCCTTCGTCTCGGGCCTGGCCGGCGTGCTGGTCTATCTGTCGCTGAACCTGTTCCTCGTGCGGCCCATGCAGAAGATCACCCACGCCATGGAGCGGTTCCGCGCCGACCCCGAGGACCCCGCCGCGAAGATCGAGCTCTCGGGCCGCCGGGACGAGATCGGCCGCGCCGAGGCCGAGCTCGACCGCATGCAGGCAGACCTGCGCGCCGCGCTGAACTCGCGCGCCCGGCTGGCGGCGCTGGGCGAGGCGGTGGCCAAGATCAACCACGACCTCAGGAACATGCTGACCAGCGCCCAGATCGCGTCGGAACGGCTGGCGGCGCTGAAGGACCCCAAGGTCAGCCAGGCCCTGCCCCGGCTCGAGCGCGCCCTGGACCGGGCAGTGAAGCTGGCGACCGACGTGCTGGCCTACGGCAAGACCCAGGAGGCGGCGCCCGAGCCCCGCGCCCTGCCCCTGGCGCCCGCCGTGGAAGCCGCCGCGGAAGAGGCCCGGCTGTCGGACGAGGGCGTGCGCCTGGTCAACGAGGTGGGTAAGGCCGAGCAGGTGATCGCCGACCCCGACCAGCTCCACCGGATCCTGGTCAACCTGCTGCGCAACGCCCGCGAGGCCATCGAGCACCAGGAAGGCCGCAAGGCGGCGGGCCGCATCCGCGTCAGCCTGGTCCAGGCCGAGGCCGCCAGCCTCGTGCGGATCGCCGACAACGGACCCGGCGTGCCGGAGCGGATGCGCGAGCGGATGTTCCAGCCGTTCTCCGGTTCGGCACGGCCGGAGGGCGCGGGCCTCGGCCTGGCCATTGCCCGCGAGCTGGCCCAGGGCCACGGCGGCGACGTCGACCTGATCGAGACCGGTCTGGCGGGCTCCACCTTCGAGCTGCGCCTGCCCGGCGCCCCGCCGCCGGCCGTGGCGCCCCGTTCCCGGACGGCGAAGAAGCCTCAGTAGCCGAGGGCGACGCCCTCGCGCCGGGGATCGGCCCCGCCCCGAAGCGAGCCGTCCGGCAGCCGTTCGATGCCGTGCAGGCCCGAGCCTTCGGCCCCGGCGCCCGACCTGAGCTGCACCCCCTTGGCGGCCAGGCCATCGCGGACGCCGGGGGCGAACTTGTCCACCTCGGCGGCGTAGAAGGTCCCCGACGCGATCAGGTTGGGCAGCGCCAGGGCGTCCTGCATCGGCAGCTTCCAGTCGAGCGTCGCGGTCAGGGCCTTGAGATTGTAGGCGAGGATCGCCGGGCCGCCGGGCGAGCCGACGGCGGCCACGAACCGGCCCTGGCGGTCGAGCACCACGGCGGGCGCCATGGACGAGCGCGGCCGCTTGCCGCCGGCCACCGCATTGGCCGCCGGCGCGCCGTCGGTGTTCGCGGGCGCGAACGAGAAGTCGGTGAGCTGGTTGTTGAGGAAGAAGCCCCCGACCATCCGGCCCGAGCCGAAGATGCTCTCGACCGTCGTGGTCATGGAGACCGCGTTGCCTTCCGCGTCCACGACGGCGAAATGGGTGGTGCC
Source organism: Phenylobacterium sp. J367 (assembly GCF_024699985.1). GTDB lineage: Bacteria > Pseudomonadota > Alphaproteobacteria > Caulobacterales > Caulobacteraceae > Phenylobacterium. The sequence goes on from NZ_JAJONA010000001.1 coordinate 654,360, forward strand.
GGCGACCTCCTTCGTGGCGTCGGGCGCCCGCACGCCCGCGCCGCGCGGATTGCCGGGCGGCGGCGCGGGCCCCGCCTGGTCGGGGTTGATCAGCTTCGCGCGGGCATCGAGGTAGGCCGGGTCCAGCAGACCCTCGACCGGCACGTCCACGAAGGCCGGGTCGCCCATGTAGCGGTCACGGTCGGCGTACATCAGCCGGCTCGCCTGGCTGAACAGGTACCAGCCCTGGACAGTGTCCGGCCCGTGGGCGGCGATGTCGGTGCGTTCCAGAAGGCCGAGGCCCTCCAGCACCGCGGGCCCGCCGGACGGGGCGTTCGGCGTGCAGACCACATAGACCCGGAACGGCCGGCAGAGCGCGGCGCCCTTGCGGGGCCTGTAGGCCCGCATGTCGGCCAGGGTCATGGCCCCGGGCTTGTCGCCCTCGCGCACCTTGGCGACGATCGCCTCGGCGATCGAACCTTCGAGGAGGGCTTTCGGCCCCTCGGCAGCGATCTTCCGGACCGTCTCGGCGTAGGCCGGATTGCGGAAGGTGTCGCCGGGCTTGATCCGGGTCCCGTCGGGCTTGGTGAAATAGGCGGCAGCGTCGGCGGTGCGGGCCTGGGCCGAGCGTCCGTTCGCCGCCTCGCCCATGCGCCGGGGCACCACGAAGCCCTGGTCGGCCAGGCGCTCGGCCTCCGCGAACAGCCGGTTCCAGGGAAGCCTGCCGTGATCGGCCTGGGCCATGGCCAGCATGGCGACGGCGCCCGGCACGCCGGTGGAGCGGCCGGACAGGATCGCCTCGATCCGGTTCATCGGCTTGCCGTCGGCGCCCAGGAACAGCTCGGGCGTGGCGGCCTTGGGCGCCGTCTCGCGGCCGTCGTAGGCGGTCACCGTCTTCGTGCGGGCGTCGTAGTAGGTCATGAAGGCGCCGCCGCCGAGGCCCGAGCTCTGCGGCTCCACGAGGCCCAGCACCGCCTGCACGGCGACCGCGGCGTCCACCGCCGAGCCGCCCTCGCGCAGCACCTTGAGGCCCGCCTCCACCGCCATGGGATTGGCGGCGGCGACCATGGCGTGGGCGGCGGTCCCCTCGGTCGTGGGCAGGTCCGCGGCCGGCGCCGGCGGCGGGGGAGCGGTGGCGGAGGTGGTGTTGCAGGCGGCAAGGAGCCCGGCGAGGGCGACGGCGGTGAGACGCTTGACGATCGGCACTGGCGGGCGGGCTCCGGGGTCTGAGGGGCCACCTTTACGGTGCGCGTGCGTGGACAACAAACGCCAAGGCGTGCGAGCCCTTGATCCCATGCAGACTCCCGGTCCCGGCGCCCGCAACCTGATCACCGACGTCCCCGGCCTGAAGGTGGGGCAGGCGGAAGACGTCCGCGTCCGGACGGGCGTGACCGTGATCCTGCCGGACGAGCGCGCGGTCTGCGCCGTCGATGTGCGCGGCGGCGCGCCCGGCACGCGTGAGACCGATGCGCTGGCGCCGGAGAACCTGGTGGACGCTGTGGACGCCGTGGTGCTTTCCGGCGGCTCGTCCTACGGCCTGGCGGCGGCGGACGGCGTGGTCGCCTGGCTGGGCGCCCGGGGCCGCGGCTATGGCCTCTCGCCCGACCCGGCCGTGCCGCCCTCCCCGGTGGTCCCGGCGGCGATCCTGTTCGACATGGCCAACGGCGGCGACAAGGCCTGGGGCGAGAGCCCGCCGCACCGGGCGCTGGGCCGCGCGGCGGTGGCGGCGGCCGCCGAGGATTTCGCACTGGGCACGGCCGGCGCGGGCTACGGCGCCATGGCGGGCGCCCTGAAGGGCGGGGTGGGCTCGGCCTCCATCGTCAGCCACGACGGCTATACGGTGGGCGCGCTCGCGGCGGTGAACAGCTTCGGCTCGGCGGTGGCGCCCGGCGGACGGACGTTCTGGGCGGCGCCCCTACGAGATCGGCCAGGAATTCGGCGGCCTGGGTCCGGGCGGGCTTGTCGCGCCGCCTGAGGACTGGGGCCTCGCCAAGGCGCCGGGGAGCTTGCGCAACACCACCATCGCCTGTGTGGCCACCGACGCGGCGCTGACGCCGGCCCAGGCCAGGCGGCTGGCGGTCATGGCCCAGGACGGGCTGGCCCGCGCCATCCGGCCGATCCACGCCATGTTCGACGGCGACGTGGTCTTCGCACTCTCGACCGGCGCGAGGCCGCTCGCCGAGCCCGCCAACTTCACCCTCACCCGCCTGGGCGCGCTGGCCGCCGATGCGCTCGCCCGGGCGGTCGCCCGGGGCGTCTACGAAGCCACGGCCTGGCCGGGCGCGGAGGTCCCCTGCTGGCGCGATCTGCCGGCCTGAGGCCGTGCGCCAAAAGGCGCCGGAAGGGGGGTTGCGCTTTCGATCCGCCCTGACTAGGTTCCGCGCCCTCGCCGTAAGGCAATGCGCGCCCGTAGCTCAGCTGGATAGAGCATCAGACTACGAATCTGAGGGTCGGACGTTCGAATCGTTCCGGGCGCGCCATTTTCTCTAGCAAAACCAGGCGTTAGGGGCTGGCTGTGACGTCCGCCCCAACCTAGGAAGCCCTTTAGGTTGGGGTTTAGGTTGGGGTTTGAGCGGAAACGGCAGGAGAACGCCGCCGTTCTCACGCTGTGACTGGCGGATATTCGCTGCAGTTCGAGGTCGGCGCGGCCTACTTGCGGCGCACTGAGGAGGCTAGGTGCAGTCGGCGCAGGCTCCGTGCACCTCCATTATGACCCGCGTGGGCGTGAAGCCGCGTCGGTTCGCCGCCGAAGCCACGATGGTCTCGATCCCGGCATCAAGTTCTTCCGCCCGGCCGCAGCAATCGCAGATCAGGAACTGCGCGGTGTGAGCGTGGCCCTCTACGTTGCAGGCGAGGAACGCATTCAGGCTCTCGATGCGATGGATCAGCCCATGCGCGGCGAGGAAATCAAGGGCCCGGTAGATTGTCGGAGGCTTGGCTGCAGTCTCACCTGCATCCGCATATCCAGCGATTAGGTCGTAGGCCTTGACTGGCCGGCCCGCCCTGATGAGGAGCTCGTAAGTGCGTCGGCGGGAAGCCGTCCAGCGTTCACCTGCCGCAACGCATTTGTGTTCGGCCGCTGCCACCGCCTTCGCGACCGCCCCCGTCGCCGGCTCGGCTCCGCGTACATGGGAACAAGACATGGTCATACCGGCGCCATCCGCTCAGGCGCTGCGTGGTCATGCTGGCAGAGGCTGTGGTCAGCCAGAGTTTCGATCACACGGCATTCGGCGGCCTGTCCTTGGCAGCCTGCGTCCACCATGCGCTGCAGTTCGGCTCGCAGCGCCTGAAGCTTCGCGATCTTGGCCTCCACCGCCGTCAGTTGATCCTGCGCCAGGGCGTTGGCGTCGTCACATGCACGATCCGGATGGTCGGAGAGGTCGAGAAGGATGCGGATCGCCTCTATGGGAAAGCCGAGCTGGCGGGCGTGTTTGATGAAGGCGAGGCGGCGGACGGCCTTGTCGTCGTACACGCGACGATCGCTCTCGGTCCTCTTAGGTTCCGGCAGTAGCCCGATCTGCTCGTAGAAGCGGATCGTCGGGACCTTCACGTCCGTGGCCTTGGCGAGCTTCCCAATGGTGTGCGCCGGCATTCGTGGTCTCCGCTGCTGACTCCGCAAAATAGGCTCTTGATCCTCTAGCGGCTAGAGGATGCACATTCGCCTTATGTCCAGCTGTTCCACTTCGTCCGAAACCCAGCCCGCCGTCTCCGGCGGCTGCGGCTGTGGCCAAGCCGTGGCCTTTGACGGCGCCTCCGCCGGCTACAAGCGGGCGCTAGGCGGTGTCATCGCCATCAATGCGGTCGGCTTTGTAGTGGTGGCGCTCGGCAGCGTCTGGGCCGGCTCAGCCTCGCTCGCGGCAAACACCTTGGACTTCGCCGCCGATGCGGCGACCTACGGCCTGAGCCTTTGGGCGATCGGTAAGAGCGTGCAGGTTCGGTCGGGCGCAGCCTTCATCAAGAGCGGTAGCCTGGCAGCCATGGCGCTCGCGATCCTCGGGTTCGCTGTGTGGCGGGCCTTTGTGGGCGCACCGCCCGAAGGTGCGACGATCTCGGGCCTCGGCCTGTTCGGCGCGGCTGCCAATCTCTTCGCCGCCCTTTTGCTGGTCCGCTATCGGGAAGGCGACGCCAACGTGCGCTCGGTTTGGCTCTGCACGCGCAACGACCTGATCCAGTGCCTGGCCGTGGCCGCGACCGGCGTCGCTGTCATGATCACAGGCTCCCGATGGCCTGACCTGGTCGTCGGCGTGCTGCTGGCCGCGATCTTCCTACGCTCGGCCTGGCAAATCACCGTCCAGGCGCGCCAGGAGCTGAAGGCGGCCACCGCCGGGCCGGATGTTATAACGCATTCCCGTCAGTCATCGGCCTCGGTATAGGTCCGGCGCGATGGCACGAACCTCACCCTGGTGGCGCAAGGTCGGCATGGCGCTCGCCGCGCTCGTGCTGACCGTGCTCACGTTGGGGCCGGGTCTGGATGGCCTTCTCTGCCGCGATGAAGGCAGCATCAGCGCCGTGGCGGCCGAGATGCCCGTCGCCGCTGTCGCCGCCGACCATCTGGATCCGCAGCCCCTCGACGAGGGCCCGGGGATCTGCGTCCACGGACACTGCCATCACAGCGCGCCCTACGTGACCGCGACGCCAGCCGTGAACGAGCTCTCTGCCCCACTGCTGGCGGTGGCTCACCCGCTCGCGCGTGACCGGGTGCCGACCTCCGATCCAAAGTTCGGCCTGATTCGACCTCCGAGAGCCTGACGGTTCGCGCGCTGACGCGCCCCATCCGTCACGTTCAAGAGGGACAACATGAAACCCGACTTCCGCAGGCCGCCTTTGGCGGGACTGCTCCTGCTGGCCAGCATCGGCGCAGCCGGCGCCGCCATGGCCGAACCTGCGCCGCCGTTCGCCGCACTGCTCGCCCGGGCGCAGGCCACAGCCCCCCGACTGGCCGAAGCGCGCGCCAACATCGCACGGGCCGAAGGACTCGCTCGCCAAGCCGGGACCTTGCCCAATCCGACCCTCGAGCTTGAGGTCGAGAATTTCTCCGGCTCCGGACCCTTCCGGGGTACGAGCCTGTCAGAAACGACCGCGCGGGTTGGCCAGACGCTTGAGCTCGGCGGAAAGCGCTCCGCTCGGCTGGCCGCCGGTCGCGCCGAGGTCGGCGCCCGCGCGCGCTCAGGCGCGGCGTGCCGAGGCGGAATATGCGTTCGACCTGGCTTCCGCCTATGCCGAGGCCGAAGCGTCGGAACGACGCGTTCAACTCGCACGCGAGACCCTCGCTTTGGCGGAGGAGGACGGCCGGATCGCTTCAGCGCTGGTCGATGCCGGACGGGAAGCTGAGCTTCGCCGTCTGCAGGCGCAGGCGGCGGTGCAGGCGGCCCGGGCGGCCGTTGAGGAGGCCCAAGCGGCTCGCGCAACCGCCTTCGGGAACCTCACGGCCCTGGCCGGAGCGGCCGCTCCCATCACCTCCATTCCGGCAAGCCTGCTGGACTCCACAGCGCCGATCTTCCCAGGGGCGAACCCGGCCGCGTCGGCGACTACGTCGTATCTCGCGGCTCAAGCGGAACGCGAGGCCGCAGCCCGCCGTCTACGCGTCGAGCGCCGCCGCGCCGTTCCAGACGTGACCGTTTCCATCGGCGTCCGGCGCTTCGAGGAGGACGACGCCTCGGCGCTGGTCGCCGGCGTGTCCGTGCCCCTGCCGTTGTTCGACCAGAACCGCGGTAATATCGCCGCGGCGCGAGCCGAGGCCGCCGTCGCAGAGGCGCGGCTCAACGCGGCTCGCCTTGAAGCGGAGGCCGCCGTCCGCACAAGCGCGGCGCGGAGTGCCGCGGCGGGCAGCCGTCTTACGGCCGCGCGGCAGGGCGAGAGCACCGCCCAGGAGGCCTATCGTCTCGCCCGCATTGGCTACGAGGCCGGTCGGCTGCCGCTCTCCGAACTCGTCGCCGCCCGCCGCGCGCTTGCCGAGGCGCGCGAACAGACCATCGCAGCCGCCGTTGAGCGGATCAGCGCCCAAGCCGCCCTGGCGCGGCTGAGCGGCGTCGCCACCCCGGGAGAACAATGATGAAGAGGGACGATAAGCGTCTCTACGGCGCCGTCGCGGCCGCCGTCGTGCTAGCCGGTGTCGGCGGCTTCGCGCTGTCCACGGTGATCAACCGACCTCAAGCCCCGGCTGAAGAAGAGCACGGAGAGGAAGGTGAGCACGCCGAAGGCGGCGGCTCCGAGGTCAAGCTCACCCCGCAACAGGCAAGCGCCGCCGGCATCGCGGTGGTCACAGTGTCGCGTGGCGGAGCCGGCGACCTGCGCCTTACCGGGCGTGTGGAATCCTCCCCCAGCGCGCGCGCCGCGGTGGCCGCTCCGGTGTCCGGGGCCGTGGTGCGCGTGCTGGTGGCGCCCGGCGCCAACGTCGGCGCCGGGTCAGGTCTGGCTGTGATTCGAAGCGCCGAGGGCGCCGCGTTCCGGGCAGAGTCGGTGGCCGCCGGCGCGGAGGCCGAAGCCGCTCGGGCGGCGCTCGCGCGCGAGGAGCGTCTGTTCAAGGCGGGCGTTACCGCGCGGCAGGACTTTGAAGCGGCCCGCGCGGCCTCGGCCCGCGCAGGCGCCGAGGCGGTCGCCGCTAGAGCCAAGGTGGCTGCGGCGGGCACGCCGGCCGCGTCTGGCGAGACCACGGTCCGCAGCCCCATCCCCGGGATCGTGACGGGCCTGCAGGTCGCGCCGGGCGGCTTCGTCAGCCAGGGCGGTCCTGTCGCCGAGGTCGCGAACCCCAACCAGGTGGAGGTGGTGTTCAACGCTCCGGCCGAAGCCGCCGCCAAGCTGCGGGTCGGCGCGCCGCTCAAGGTCATCGGCTCTGACGGGTCGGAAGCGGACGCGGTCATCGTCGGCATTGCGCCCCTGGCGCAGGGCGCGACTGGCGCGGCCGTGGTCCGCGCGCGGCCGAGCGGCGGGCGGCTGACGCCCGGCGCGGCCGTGAGCGCCTCCATCGCGACGGAAGCTGGCGGTTATCCGACTGTCCCCTCGGAAGCTGTGCAGACGGTCGCCGGCCGCTCCGTGGTCTTTGTCGCGGAGGACGGTGGGTTCCGAGCGCAGCCGGTAACCCCCGGACGCTCCGGCGCCGGCTTCACCCAGATCGTGCAGGGGCTGAAGGGTGGCGAGCGCATCGCCGGCCGCGGCGCCTTTGTCCTCAAGGCCGAGCTCTCCAAGGGCGAAGCCGAGCACGAGGACTGACGCCATGCTGAGCAAACTCGTGGCGCTCTCGGTGCGCCACCGCATCCTTGTCGTGCTCGTCACCGTGCTGGTGGGCGCCTTCGGCGTCTCCGAGCTCTTCCGGTTGCCCATCGATGCGGTGCCGGACATCACCAACAAGCAGGTGCAGGTCACCACCATCGCGCCCGCACTGTCGCCGGAGGAGATCGAGCAACGCGTCACCTTCCCGGTGGAAACGGCCCTCGGCGGCATCCCCGGCCTGCTGGAGACGCGCTCCATTTCCCGGAACGGCTTCAGCCAGATCACGGCCGTCTTCCAGGACAGCACGGACGTCTACTTCGCCCGTCAGCAGGTGAACGAGCGCATCGAAGCCGTGCGCGAGGATCTGCCGGCCGACGCTCGACCAGAGATGGCGCCGATCACCACAGGACTGGGTGAGGTCCTCATGTGGACCGTCGAGTTCCGCCCCTCGAAGGCCGCCCGCGCCGGCGTCCCGGGCCCGCAGCCCGACGGGTCCTATCTAACGCCGGAGGGCGAGCGGCTGGTCACGGAGCGGCAAAAGGCGACCTACCTGCGCACCGTCCAAGACTGGATCGTCACGCCCCAGCTGCGCACCACCCCCGGGGTCGCCGGCATCGATACCATCGGTGGCTATGTGAAAGAGTACGCCGTCCGTCCCGACCCCGCCCGGCTGTCGGCCTACGGGGTCGGCCTGAACGAGCTGGTGGAGGCGGTCGAGCACGCCAACACGGTGGCCGGCGCGGGATATATCTCTCGCGGCGGCGAAGCCTTCGTGGTCCGCGCCGACGCGCGCGTCACCTCCCTCGCGGACCTCGCCTCAGCGCCCGTGACCAACCGCAACGGCCTGGTCGTGCGCGTGTCCGACGTCGCGCAGGTCGAGCTTGGGCAAGCCGTCCGGCTCGGCGCGGCGCAGGAGAATGGCGTCGAGGTGGTCATCGGCACCGCCCTCATGCTCGCGGGCGAAAACAGCCGAACGGTCGCTCAGGCGGTCAGCGAGCGTCTTGAGGCGATCGCCCCCTCGCTCCCGCCGGGCGTGGCGGTGAAGGAGGTGCTGAACCGCACCGACTTGGTGGACCGCACGATCCGCACCGTCCAGACGAACCTGGCGGAGGGCGCGCTCCTCGTCGTCGCCGTGCTCTTCTTCCTGCTCGGCAACGTGCGGGCCGCCATCATCACCGCCTTGGTGATCCCCTTGGCCTTTCTCTTCGGCGTCATCGGGATGAACCGCTTCGGCGTCAGCGGAAACCTGATGAGCCTGGGCGCGCTGGATTTCGGCCTGCTGGTCGATGGCGCCGTCGTGGTGGTGGAGAACACGCTCACCCGCATGGGCCTGCGGCGCCAGACTGAAGGGCGCGACCTCACGCTGGCCGAACGGCTCGAGGAGGCCACGGCCGCCGCCAAACAGATGGTGCGACCCGCCGCCTTTGGCCAAGCCATTATCTTGCTCGTGTTCGCACCGCTGCTCGCTCTGGAAGGGGTTGAGGGCAAGATGTTCCAGCCCATGGCGGCGACGGTCATGCTGGCGCTCGCCGGCGCGTTCGTGCTGACCTTCACGTTTGTGCCAGCGATGACGGCCTTGCTGGTGAAGGCTCCGGCTACCGCGCACGAGACCAAGGCCGAAAAGCTCGCCCGCCGCTGGTTCGAGCCGGCGACCCGCTGGGCCGTGGCGCGGCCGATGTCGGTGGCCGCCGGCGCAGGCGTCGCCGTGCTGATTGGCCTCCTGACCTTCTTCGCACTCGGGCGGGAGTTCATCCCCACGCTCGATGAGAAGGACGTGCTGGTGCAGGCGTTGCGCGTGCCAAGCGCCTCGCTTGAGCAGTCCATCGAGATGCAGGCGCGGCTGGAGAAGACGCTCATGCGCGTCCCTGAAGTCGCGCTCGTCTTCTCGAAAACCGGCACGGCGGAGGTGTCGACTGACCCCATGCCGCCCAGCATCAGCGACACCTTCGTGGTGCTGAAGGACGAGAAGGACTGGCCTGACCGCAGCCTCTCCAAGGCCGAGGTCGTGGAGAAGATCGAGAAGGCGGCCGCCACTCAGATCGGCAACGCCTACGAGATCACCCAGCCGATCCAGATGCGGTTCAACGAACTGGTCTCCGGCGTCCGGTCCGACGTCGCCGTCAAGGTGTATGGCGACGACTTCGCCGAGATGGAGCGCACCGCCAACCAGATCGCCGACGCGCTGCGCAAGATCCGCGGGGCCGCCGACGTCCGGGTGGAGCAGGTGTCCGGCCTGCCGATGATCACCGCAGAAGTCGATCGCGCCGCCGCCGCCCTCTACGGGCTGCACGCGGCCGATGCGGCCGACGCCGTCCAGATCGCGCTGGCCGGCCGGGAGGCAGGCCGCGTCTTTGAAGGAGACCGACGGTTCAATGTTGTCGTGCGCTTGCCCGACAGCGCCCGCAACGACCTCGCGGCCGTGGCCCAGACGCCGCTTGCGGTGAACGACGGCGCCAGTTTTGTGCCCCTTGGGTCCGTCGTGCGGTTCCGGGAAGGCGAGGGGCCTAACCAGATCAGCCGGGAGAACGGCAAACGGCGGATCGTCGTCCAGGCGAACGTCAGGGGCCGAGACCTTGGCGGCTTCGTGGGTGACGCCCAAGCCGCGGTCGGTGACGTGCAGCTCCCGGCTGGGGTTTGGCTGGACTGGGGCGGTCAGTTCGAGAACCTGCAGCGGGCCGAGGCTCGGCTGGGTGTGCTCGTCCCGGTGGTTTTCGTTCTGATCGCGGTGCTCCTGTACTTCGCGCTGGGATCGGCTGCCCAGGCCGCCCTGGTGTTCGCGTGCGTGCCCTTGGCGCTGGTCGGCGGCGCGCTAGCCCTGCTGTTGCGAGGCATGCCGTTCTCCGTCTCGGCCGCTGTGGGCTTCATCGCCGTCTCGGGGGTGGCCACGCTCAACGGCCTCGTGTTGATGCAAGCCATCCGCGAGCGCCTCGACGCCGGCCTTTCGCCAGACGACGCGGCCGTGGAAGGCGCCATGCAGCGGCTGCGGGCGGTGCTGACCACGGCGCTGGTTGCGATCCTGGGCTTCATGCCCATGGCGATCGCGCACGGCGCCGGCGCTGAGGTGCAGAAGCCGCTGGCGACCGTCGTCATCGGGGGCTGCTGACGGCGACCCTCCTGACGCTCGTGGTGTTGCCGGCCTTCGCGGGCCGGGCCCTCGCACGTCGCCGCAAGCTCGTTGAGGCGACCACATGACCGAGTTCTCCGCCCGGGACCATGCGCAGCGACGCACGCTGCTCGTGGTGTTGATCCTCAACGCGCTCCTGTTCGTGGGGCTGGGCGTCGGCGGGCTGCTCGCCGACTCCAGCGCCCTGATCGCCAATGCGGCGGACAATGCGTCCGACTCCGTGGTCTACCTGCTGAGCTTCCTCGCCGTCGGTCGCGGTCTCCTCTGGAAGCGGCGCGCGGCGCGGCTTTCGGGCATCCTGCTCCTGGTCTTCGCCGGGGCCGTTATCCTCGACGTCGGGCGGCGGTGGCTGTTCGGGGCGGAGCCGTTCGGCGTGACGATGATGGCGATGGCCGTCGTGGCGGCGGTCATCAACCTCGTCTGCCTGATGCTAATCCGACGCGCCCAAAGCGACGACGTCAACATGCGCGCCGCCGAGACCTTCAGCTTCAACGACTTCGCCTCAAACGGCGGCATCCTCGTCGCCGGGGGAATGGTCATGTGGCTGGACCAGGCCTGGCCCGACCTCGTCGTCGGTGTGATCGTGGCGATCATCGCGGTGAAGGGCGGGCTGGAAATTCTGGAGGACGCCCGCAAGACTGACGGCGCTATTGATGACGATGGCGAGCAGCGATGATCGAGCAGCGGCGCTGACATGAAGCAACTCAGCGCAGACCAGAAAGGTGTGCTGCGCGGCGGCGCCTTGGCGTTTGCCATCACGGTGCTGATCGGCGCTCCGGCCTATGCTTGGCTTCCACTATGGTTGGTTGGGGCGCCGCTCAGTGGTGAGGTCGGAGACCATCTCGCCTACGCCCTCAAGTGGAGCATCCCGATCCACCTCTGGCTCGCCGTCTGCATCCGTCAGGTCAGCCGAGGTCGCTTCAACTCACCCGCCGACATCGATGGCTCGGCCTTCGCGGCAGCAAGCGAGGCCATCGCCGTGCCGCGCGCGATCCTGCAGAATTCGCTTGAGCAAACCGTCCTGGCCGTGGGCGCCTACCTGGCGCTCGCCGTGACACTACGCGGGCGCGAACTCATCCTGATCCCCATCCTCGTCGCCTTCTTCCTGGCCGGCCGCATCTGGTTCGCCTTGGGTTATCGTCGGAAGGCGCCCGGGCGCGCCGGCGGCATGGTGTTGACTGCGGCTCCAACAATCGCCGCCCTCCTGCTAGCGGGCGGGCTGGCGTTTTCCGGGCGCTGACGCTCCCCCGAGACGACGCAGCTTGGCCTTGATCCTCTAGTCTCTAGAGGATTTAGCTTTGCCGGCGAGGAGATCTCGCCATGCGCATTGCCCTGTTCCTGTTCTACGTCCTGTTCTTCGCTGTCGCGTTCGTCTGGCCTACCTGGCGGCTCTGGCGCCGGGACGGGGTGAACGCGCTCGTCCTCCCGCGCGATGACAGCCCGCACGGCTTTGTCGGCAACTGGTTCCGGCTTCTGCTCCTGATGCTGTTCGCAGGCTTGGCCGCGGTCGCCTTCGGCCTGCCGACGGAGCTCTTGGGCCCGCTGACATGGCTGCAGGTCGAGGTCATGTCGGGTCTTGGGTGGGCCGTCTTGCTCCTGTCGCTTGGCTGGATCGTGCTCGCCCAGCGCCAAATGGGGCGGTCCTGGCGCATCGGAATCGATACGCTGGCCCAGCCGCCGCTCGTGACGACGGGTCTCTTCGGGATTTCGCGCAACCCGATCTTCCTTGGAATGCGAGTCAACCTGCTGGGACTTCTTCTCGTCTTTCCCAACGCGATGACGCTGTCAGCCTGCCTGCTAGGCGAGGTGCTGATGCAGGTCCAGGTGCGCCTGGAGGAGCAACACCTGGAGCGGGAGCTTGGCGAAGCCTATCAAGCCTACCGCTCGAAGACGCGCCGCTGGATCTGAAGCGATCGCCCGCGCCGAGCCCGCTATCCCAGGGTTCTGAGCGCTGCATCTGTCACGCGCGGCGACTGCAGGCGAGAGGCTGCGCGAGGACAGCTTCAGGTTGATTTAACCGGTATGCTGCTACATCATTTGCGAAGCAAAAGAAGGCCTTGAGGAAGCGATTCTATGCGCGTTAAGTGCTGTGGGTGCGCCAGTGCCTAACGATGCCGCACCAAGTCTAAGCCCTCGCCAGATCGAATGCTTGCGCCACGCTGCTGCCGGGAAGACCTCCCTAGAGATCGCGGCAACGCTTGGTTTGTCATCGCGAACAGTCGACCAGTATGTGGGCGAGGCCTGCGAGCGCCTGAAGGTTCGCAACCGAACACAAGCGGTGGCAAGGGCGACGGAATTGGGGCTCCTCTCAGGTTCACCTCCGTAAAAGTGCGGTCCGAGATTCTGCGGAATTGACCCAGCACGCAGTGGTTTGGAATCAATTAGTAGTGGTGTCAGTCTCGTAGCTTGCGAAGTCCTGGGACTTCAGTTGGCCAGCTGCATCCGATCACCGGTCTAGTTAGGGGGGCAAACCTTAGCTAGGAGGTCGGTCCCTTGGCCAACCGCTCCGACTACGCACGGCGGGCTGAGCCCCGTTCGTTTCGCCCGACAACCGATCGCGAAGATCGGTTGATCGCCTCTCGGCTGATCACTGAACGACAGCTTGAGTGTCTGTCCTGGGTCCAGCAGGGCAAAAGCGCCACTGACATCGGCAGCATTCTTGGCCTGTCGGGGCGGACCGTCGAGAAGCACATCATCAAGGTCTGCGGCCATCTCGGTGTGAAGACCCGCATTCAAGCCGTCGTTCGCGCCCGCGAACTGGGCCTCATCACCGCAAGCGCACCGTAAGCCTACCCCCTCCGAGTGGGTAGGCTTGCGCCTCGCGACAAGCACGCCCTCCGGTGAACATCGCAGTCGAGGCCCAGGAGCGGTCTCTCTGTCGAAGCCCACACCGCCAGGCGTTCCCCATGGCTCTCACGCTCACCGCCGCCCTTGCCCTCGCCGCGCAGTGCGCGCCGGCCGTCGCGCCGGAGACGCTCCTATCAGTGGTTCAGGTGGAAAGCGGGTTCGAGCCTCTGGCCATCGGCGTCAACGGCGTACCGCGCATCGCCGTCAAGCCCACCTCGGTCGATGACGCGGTTGCTAAGGCTGCGGCCCTCATCAAGGCCGGCCGGAGCATCGACCTTGGCCTGGCGCAGATCAATAGCAAGAACCTGTCCTGGCTCGGCCTCAGTCTGGAGGAAGTCTTCGAGCCTTGCACGAACCTGAGAGCCGCCGCCCGAATTCTTCAGGACGGCTACGGGCGCAGCAACGCCGCCCGCGTGGGCGAGCAGGCTGCCCTGAAGACGGCCCTCTCCTACTACAACACTGGGCATCCCGCCCGCGGGTTCAGGAACGGCTACGTCGCGAAGGTCGCCAGCGCCGCTGACCAAATTGTGCCAGCGATTGGCGGCGCAGGCCCAGCCAGTCTTTCGGAACCCTCGCTTTCAGCACCGCCTGAAATCCCGCCGAGTTGGGATGTCTTCGGCGAGGTCCATCGGGCCCGCAGCAGCTTCGTCACCACCGTCTCCACCACAACATCCGGAGGTTTCCAGTGAGCGTGCGCGGCAAGAAGCTCCTCATCAGCCGCCTGGCCCTGGTCGGCGTCATGGCCTTCGCCAGCGCCAGCCCGGCCTTCGCCCAGTCGGCCGGCGTCGGCGGCAACATCGGCACCTTCATCCAGAACATCATCGATCTGCTGAACAGCAACGTGATCCGGGGCCTGGCGGTCATCGCCATCATCATCACCGGGATCGCCTGGATGTTTGGACATCTGGACATGCGGCGCGCCGGAACCGTCGTCGTCGGCATAATCGTCATCTTCAGCGCAGCGGGGATCGTCGACCTGATCACCGGCGGCAGCGGCGGGGCATGACCTCATGTCCGCTGAGTCCGACGAACGCCTGACTGAGGACCCCCTGTTCCTCGCCTGCACTCGCCCCGCCATGGTCGCGGGCGTGCCCATGGAGGCCATGGGCCTTAACCTGATGGTCACGGGGACGGTCTTCCTGGCCGCGCACTCACCGGCCTATCTGCTGATCGCGCCAGCGGTGCATGTCGTCTTCCAGGCGATCTGCAAGCACGACCACAACGCGTTCCGTGTGCTGTGGATGTTCGTCGACACCAAGGGCCGCGCCCGCAACGGCGCGACCTGGGGCGGCAGTTCATCGACGCCGCTTCCCCTGAAGCGCCGCTACGTCGCCGCAGAGGTGATCCGTGGCTAGCCTGTTGCTCCAGCCGCGCGCGGCGGCCTCCACGCTCGGGCGAGACCTCGATCCTCGCGGCGCCTTGCCCTACGCGCGGCATGTGACCGGCGAGATCATCGGCCTCGACACCCAGGCCTTGATGATGACCTTCCAGTTGGACGGGGCCAGCTTCGAGACGGCCGATGTGCGCGACCTCAACGACTGGCACGCGAAGCTCAACAGCGCCTGGCGCAACCTCGCGAACGACCATCTGGCGGTCTGGCATCACTTAGTGCGCCGCCGCCATGAGGGATATCCCGAGGGTAGCTTCCGCTCGAAATTCGCCGTCGAGCTTGACGCCCGATACCGGGCCCGCCTCGGCACGACCAAGATGTTCGTCAACGAGCTCTATCTCACCCTGGTCCTGCATCCTGGCCGTGATGCTGCCGAACGGGCCGGCGCCTGGATCGTCAAGCGCCGTCGGTCGGAAGACGATGAGGAGGAAGCGGTCAAGCGGCTGCAGGACGCCGGCCGCGACCTGGCGCAATACCTCAGCCGCTATGGCGTCCGCACGCTCGGCCTCTACGAGCGGGACGGCGGCTGGTTCTCCGAGCCTCTGGAAGTGCTGCGGCTCATCCTGACCGGACGGCGCGAGCGCGTGCCCCTGATCCGCGGGCACCTCGGTTCGGCGGTCTACTCGGCGAGGGTCATTTTTGGTCGAGAGGCCCTGGAGATCCGCGACGCTGCGGACGCCAGGTTCGCTGGCATCTTCGGGGTGAAGGAATATCCGGCGGTCACCCGTCCCGGACTTTGGAATGGCCTGCTGTCGGCCCGCTTCGCCTTCGTGGCCAGCCAATCCTTCAGCTTCCTGTCGAAGGCCGCCGCCCGCGCGGTGATGGAGCGCAAGCAGAACCAGATGCTCTCGGCGCGAGACCGGGCGGCCTCCCCAGATCGCCGGCCTCGGCGACGCGCTCGACGATCTGATGTCCAACCGCTTTGCCATGGGCGACCACCAGGCGTCGGTTCTGGTCTATGGCGACGACCCCCGCCAACTCGCCGACAACCTCTCCAGCGCTCGCGCCATGCTCGCCGACTCTGGTCTCGTCACGGCCCGCGAGGACCTAGCGCTCGAAGCCGCCTTCTGGGCGCAGTTTCCCGGCAACTTCGGCCGGCGGGTCCGGCCGGCGGCGATCACCTCACGCAATTTCGCAGCGCTGGCGCCCTTCCACACGCACCCGGCGGGCCGGGCTGAGGGCAACCATTGGGGCCCAGCGGTTGCGCTCCTGCGCACCTCCGCCGGCTCGCCCTTTCATTTCAACTTCCATGTCGGCGACCTCGGCCACACCTTCATCTGCGGCCCGTCCGGCTCGGGCAAGACGGTGGTCCAAAACTTCATGCTGGCCGCGCTGGAGAAGTTTGGCGCCCAGCAGGTCTTTATCGACAAAGACAGGGGCGCGGAGATCTTCGTGCGCGCGTGCGGAGGAACATACCTCACCCTGCGCAACGGTGAGCCGACCGGTTTCGCGCCGCTCAAGGCCCTCGACTTCACCCCGGGCGCCGCAGCCTTCCTCGGCCAGCTGATCCGCCAACTGGTCGGTGCAGGCGAACGCCCGCTCTCCGTCCAGGAAGAGCATGCGATCGACGAGGCCATTGTGGCGCTCGGCCCGCTACCGCCCGCACAGCGGTCCCTCTCGGCGTTAAGAGCGCTGCTCGGACAGCGCGACGCCGGCGGCGTCGGGGCGCGTCTTGAGAAGTGGTGTCGTGGTGGAGCGCTCGGCTGGGTGCTCGACAACGATGAAGACGCCCTCGGCCTCGACGCCCGCTTCCTGGGCTTCGACATGACCCACGTGCTGGACAACGCCGAGGTCCGCACGCCGATGATGATGTACCTCTTCCATCGGCTGGCCGCGCTGGTGGACGGGCGTCGGCTCGTTATCGACATCGATGAATTCTGGAAGGCGCTGGGCGATGAGGCGTTCCGCGGTCTCGCCCAGGACGGGTTGAAGACCTACCGCAAGCAGAACGCCTTCATGGTGTTCGGCACTCAGTCGCCGGCCGACGTCCTGCGTTCGCCCATCGCCCACACCATTCTCGAGCAGTGCGCGACCAAGATCTTCCTGCCCAATGCCCACGCCGCCGAGCGCGACTACGTTGAAGGCTTCGGCCTCACCCGGCGCGAGTTCGCCCTAGTCCGCGAAGAACTGGCGCCGGGAATCCCGCCAGTTCCTGATCAAGCAAGGCCTCAACTCCGTGGTCGCGGAGCTGCGTCTCGACGGCCTGGACGACGAGTTGGCCGTTCTCTCGGGCCGAACCGAAACGGTCGATCTCCTCGACCGGATCCGGGCGCGCGTCGGCGACGATCCGAACAACTGGCTCGAGCCCTTTCACCGCGAACGAAGGACGATCCCATGAAGCGCCCGTTGATCACCATCGCCCTTGTGGGCGCCGTCACGCTCGGCGGATCGGCCGCCCATGCCCAACTCGCGGTCTATGACGCGGCCAGCTATGCCAAGCTGATCCAGCAGGCGACCACGGCTGTGAGCCAGCTGAACGAGCTGAAGGCGCAGGTCACGCAGGGCCAGCAGCTCTTCTCGAGCCTCAACGACCCCTCGGGCGTCAGCAAGATCGCCAGCGCGCTCGGAGTCCCTTCGCTGCGATCCATCCTACCGGACACCTCGGCCTTCACAGCAGCGGCCAAGGGCGACTTCACGGCGCTGGGTGCGATCGGCGCCAAGGCAGACGCCATCCGCTCCGCGAACAGACTCTACACGGCCCCGGCCGGCGATCCGCTCGGCGCCGATCTCGAAGCGGCCGGGCAGCGCGCCGCCCGCGACCTCGCCTTGGGCCAGAGCGTCACGGACGCCGGCGCCCGACGGCTCGAAGGGCTGAAGGATCTCCAAGCCGCGATCGACACTGCGCCAAACGCCCGGGCCGTCATGGACCTGCAGGCCCGCGCCACCACCGAGCAGGCGATGATCGCCAACGACCAGATGAGGCTGCAAGGTATCGCCATGGCTCAGGCGGCCGAGGATCGGCTGCAGGCTCAGCGTGATCGCGAACGGATGTTGGCGGCGCGTGAGGCGCGCATGGCGGCCTACAAGCAGGGATTCCAATGATGAGTCGTCTCGTTCTCGGCCTGACACTCGCCGGCCTAGCGGCCTGCTCACCGCAACCGCGGAGCTCCAGCTACTTCGAGGCCCACCAGGATGAGGCTGCGAAGGTGGTCAGCGATTGCAAGACCGGTGCTCACCGAGGCGAAGAGTGCACAAACGCCCAGGCGGCGGTCGCCTCTGCCAAGCGTGATGCCCGCATGGACGCCTACCGCAAAGGGTTCTGATCCGTCGTGGCCGAGACCCTGCACATCTTCCAGCCGGCCTATGGATTCGTCGACAGCAAGCTCGACGTCTTCCTGAATGAGCGCGCCAGCTCGGTGATGGCTGAGGTCTCGGGCCCGCTGCGGGCCGCTCTGGTGCTCTACGTCCTGCTCTATGGGTTCGCGATCCTGCGCGGCGCCATCCAGGAGCCGTTCATGGATTTCGTCGTGCGCAGCATCAAGCTGGCCTTCATCTACATGCTGGCCACGACGGTCGCCTATTCGACCTACATCACGCAGCCCTTATTCCACGTCCTGCCCGACACGCTGACCCAGGCGATCAGCGGGTCTGGCGTTCCGGATGTTGGCTCGGCCTTCGATAACTTCTTCAACCGCGCAGCCTACCTCGCCGAGAAGATCACCAAGGAGGCGAGCCCGGTTGACTTCGGACCCTGGATCCTGGGCGCGGTGGTCTACATCGTCGGCGCGCTCGCGGCCGCCATTGGCTTCGGTGTGGTGCTGATCGCCAAGGTGGCGCTGGCCCTGCTGATCGCGCTGGGTCCGATCTTCGTCGCCTGCGCCCTCTTCGATGCCACCCGGAGGTTCTTCTTCGGCTGGCTTAGTCAGGCGGTGAACTATCTGGTCCTGTTCGCCCTGATCATCACCGTCTTCCAGCTGATCCTGTCGCTGGTCGCCCAGCAGTGGGGCAGCATCGAAGGCTCCGATCCCATGGCTGGCGGGCTGCTGTTCGTCGCCCTGTGCCTGCTCGGGTCGATCTTCTTCCTGCAGACCCCCGCCATCGCCGCCGGGATCGCCGGCGGGGCCAGCGCGAGCCTCGCCGACTTCGCCAACGCCGCCTCGCTCAGCGGCGTGCCCCGCCCGGGCGCACCACAGGGTCCGCAAGAGGCCAGCCGCAGCGCCCCGCGAGGCGGCGGCTCTATCCGCCCCGCTGGAGGTCGAGCCTGATGCGCATGCGTGTTCTTACCCTTCTGCCGATGTTGGCCCTGGCCGGATGCGCCACGACCGGCGGTGGCAAGCTCGCGGTCTGTGACGGCAAGCATCTGCGTCCCGCCAATTCGTACGGCTCAGTCCTCGCGCCGACCCCAACTGGCCAAGCGCTACCCCCTCCGGCTGCCGGTGGTGAAGCCAAACCCAGGAAGCTCTCGTCAGCCGCTTCCAACAGCTCATTCGGGAGCTGCGCATGAACGCTCAAGCCGATCTCAAGGGCTATTTTGCTGAGGCGAAGAGCTGGAACGCGGATCAGATCCGCAGCGCCGAACGCTCACGCCGTCTCGCCTGGGGCGTGGCGGCCTTCGCATCCATCGTGGCGACCGCGGCGGTCGGCGCCGTGGCCGCCCTGGCTCCACTGAAGAGCGTCGAACCGTTCGTGGTTCGTGTGGACCGCAGCACCGGCGCGGTCGACGTCATGACGGCTCTGAAGTCGGAAGAGCCGCTGTCCTATGACGAGGCGGTCACCAAGCACTTCTTGGCCCAGTACGTCCGGGCCCGCGAGGGCTGGCTGGCTCCAGCCGCCGAAGCCAACTTCCGCCAAGTCTCGATCATGTCGACCCCGGCCGAGCAACAGCGCTGGGCCGACGCCTTCCGCCCGGCCAATCCGCAGAGCCCGCAGGTGGTGTTCGGTCCGACTGGCGAGGCCCAGATCGACATCCGCGCCGTGAGCTTTGTCGCCGACGGTGTCGCCAACGTCCGTTTCCATCGGACCGTGCGCCAGAGCCAGCAGATCACCGAGACCGATTGGATTGCGACGGTCGCCTACAGCTACACCCGCGCCCCGATGGGCGAAGCCGACCGCCTCCGCAATCCGCTCGGCTTCCAGGTGACCAGCTACCGGGCCGATCCGGAGGTGGTGCGATGAGAACGCTCGGCGCCCTTGTCATCGCGGCCGCGTTGGTGAGCGCTTCGCCCGCCTCAGCCTTGGACACCCCGAAATCGGGACCGTCCGACCCGCGCATCAAGGTTATCGACTACGACCCATGGGCGGTGGTGAAGATCACCGGCGTCTTCCGGACGGCGACCCAAATCCTCTTGGGGCCGGACGAGACCATTCTTCACGTGGCCGTCGGCGACGCCACCGGCTGGGACGTGGCGGCCGAAAAGAACATCCTCTTCGTCAAGCCGAAGGCGGCGCGGCCGCCGACCAACCTGATCGTCACGACCAGCCGCGGCGGCGAGACCCGCAACTATACCTTCGAACTCTCGACGCGGTCCGGCTCCTCGGCGCGGAACACGCGCGATACCGTCTTCGGCCTGCGCTTCCGCTATCCGCAGGACGAGCAGGCGGCGGCGACGTCGGCGCTCACCGCCCAGGCCGCGGCGCTGGAGCGGCGCATCGTCGAGCTGAAGCTCGACCGCGCCGCCGTAGAGGGTCGGCGGAACCTCAACTACGCCGTACAGGGCGCGACCGCTCTGCAGCCGTCCGAGGTCTCGGACAACGGCCGGTTCACGCTCATGCGGTTTCCCGGCAATCAGCAGGTGCCGGCCATCTACCAGGTGGAATCCAGCGGCACGGAAAGCCTGATCCCCTTCGACGTCCGCGGCGAATTCGTCGTCGTCCACGCGGTCGTCCAGCAGCTGCGCCTGCGGCGGGGACGAGATGTCCTCTGCATCTACAACCAGGCCTTCGAGCCCTACGGCGTCAATCCGGCCACCGGCACAGCCGCGCCCGACGTCCAGCGGACCGACAAGGGAGCGGCCAAGCCATGACCGACGCCGCCGAACCGTATGAAACCGTAGCCGCATCGGCAGAGGGCCGGACGGCCCCCGCGTTTGAGCGATCGATCTCGCCGATCGCCGGGCGCCTCGGTTCCGGCCTGGCCGGCAAGGGCGTCGCGGTCGCCGCGCTGGTGGCCGGCTGCGGTGTCTTCGTCGCCGCCACCTGGGGCCATGACAGGCCCAAGGCCGAACCCCCGCGCGATGAGCCAGCGCGGCAGGTCGTGCCGTTCGAGCCGGCGATGAAGTCAGCTTCCCCGACCTTGGCTGCGCCGGGCGCGAATGCGCCCAACCTAGGTCCGACCGAGGCTGGCGGTTCGGTTCCGGCGCTCCAGCCCACGGCCGGCGGCCCGCCCTCCGCGGCGGACGCCGCGAGCCGCCGCCAGGCGGAAGTCAGCGCCATCCGCGGTGCGCCGATCCTGGCCTATACGCGGGGCGGCAGTGGCGGCGCCGGGCCTGTTATGCCCGCCGTCCTGGAGGCGCAAGACAGATCGGCGCGGGAGTCGACCGAGCTCGACCAGCTTCGGCGCGGCTCGTCGATCGGCCAGTCGCGGGCCGCCCGGCTGCCCGACCGCAACTTTCTCATCGTCGCGGGCGCGAACATCCCTTGCCTCCTGCAGACGGCGATGGACACGACGACGCCCGGCTATGTCAGCTGCCTCATCCCCCGCGACGTGCTGTCGGACAACGGCGCCGTCGTCCTGATGGAGAAGGGCACCAAGGTGCTGGGCGAGTACCGCTCCAGCCTTCGGCAGGGGCAGCGGCGGTTGTTCGTGCTGTGGACCCGGGCGGTGACGCCCGCTGGCGTCGCCATCGCGTTGGGATCGCCGGCCGCTGATCCGGTTGGGCGCGCGGGCTTCGACGGCGAGGTCGACACCCACTTCTGGGATCGGTTCGGCGGCGCGCTGCTCCTGAGCATCGTCGATGACGCCGCCTATGCCGTCGCCGGTCCCAACAACGGCTCCAACATCACCCGCCTTCCGTCCGACGCCGCTGGGATTGCGGTGCAGAACTCGATCAACATCCCGCCGTCACTGCGCAAGGCGCAGGGCTCCGAGGTCTCGATCTTCGTTGCGCAGGATTTCGATTTCTCCGGCGTCTATGGCCTCAAGAGCCGGTGAGCCATGGCCCACGACGCCGCCGTCCTGCAGCACTACTTGAAGCCGCTCCAGGCCTGCCTCGAGCCCGCAGGCGTCACCGAGGTCGTCGTCAACCGTCCAGGCGAACTCGGCATCGAGCATGAGGGCGGCTGGGAATGGCGTGCGGCGCCGGATCTGACCGAGTCGTGGCTTTCGACCCTGGCCAAGGCCGCCGCCGCGTTCACGGCGCAGGACGTGACTCCGGAAACGCCGATCTGTTCGACCGTGCTGCCGGGCGGGGAGCGCTGCCAGATTGTCATTCCGCCGGCCGCCGAGCGACTGTCGCTCACCCTGCGCAAGCCGTCCGAAGCGACCTTGGATCTCGACGCGTTTGAGCGCGCCGGCCTGTTCGATGACGTGGCCCTGGCGACAAACGGCCTCTCGGGTGAGGAGACGCGGCTCCTGGCCTTGCGGGACGCCCGCGACTGGCCGGCCTTCTTCCGGTTAGCGGTCCAGAGCCGGCGCAACGTGCTGATCTCCGGCGCTACGGGCTCCGGCAAGACCACCTTCGCCAAGGGGCTCGTGAAGTTGATCCCCGATGGCGAACGGCTGCTGACCATCGAGGACGCTCGCGAACTCACCGTCCCACACCGCAACGCCGTCCACCTGCTCTACGCCAAGGATGGTCAGGGCCTGGCCAAGGTCGGGGCCAAGCAACTCCTCGAAAGCGCCCTGCGCATGCGCCCTGACCGCATCCTGTTGCAGGAGCTGCGCGACGGGACCGCCTTCTTTTATCTGCGCAACGTCAACACCGGCCACCCCGGCTCGATCACCACCATTCACGCCGACAGCGCCACCCTGGCGTTCGAGCAACTCACCCTGCTGGTGAAGGAGTCCGAAGGCGGCCGGGACCTGGCCCGCAACGACATCCGCTCGCTTCTCCACATGCTGGTCGACGTGGTGGTGCAGTTGCGCCGCGTCGACGGCCGCTTCCGCATGACGGAGGTCTGGTATGACCCGCTTCGCAAGCGCACCCTGGCCGCTTAGGGCCGCCTATGTCGCCACGCTGGCGACGGCCGGCACAGGCCTGCTCGGCGGTCTCGCCGTCGCGGTCGCCCTGGCGGGCCTGGGGCGTTTGTCGCCCGACATCGACCCGGCGCAGATCCCGGCCTGGTTCTGGTACTTCCGCGACGATCCCCAGGTCCGCAAGTGGCTCGGCATCGGTCTGCTGTCGACGCTTGGCGGAGCCGGCCTCGTCACTATCGGCGTCATCCGCAATCTTCGGCCGCCGCTGCACGGCGCCGCCCGCTGGGCGAGCGAGGCGGAGCTCGTCGCGGCCGGCTTGCGGTCCCCCCAGGGTATCGTGCTCGGACGCAGAGGCGGCCGGCTGCTGGTCTTTGGCGGTTCCGAGCACGTCATGCTGCATGCGCCCACCCGCAGCGGCAAGGGCGTCGGGGTGGTCATCCCGAACCTGCTGACCTGGCCGGACTCCGTCGTCGTCCTCGACGTCAAGCGCGAGAACTGGGAGGCGAGCGCCGGCTTCCGCGCCGCCCACGGCCAGGAGGTGGTGCTGTTCGATCCACTGGACCCGGAGGGCCGCACAGCCCGGTTCAATCCCCTGGGTCATATCGACCGCAACGACCCGATCGCCGTGCTCGACGAGTTGCAGAAGCTCGCGGTCATGTTGTTTCCGCCGCCGCAACACGGCGATCCCTTCTGGGCCGAGGCGGCGCGAACGGGGTTAATCGGCGTCGGCGCCTACGTCGCGGAGACACCGGAGCTGCCCTTCAGCCTTGGCGCCATCTATCGGGAGCTGACCCACGGCGATCCTCGCACCCGGCTGCCGGCGCAGGTCCAAGACCGTGCATCAGCCGGCAAGGCCCTCTCCTACGGCTGCGTCAGCGCCCTCTCGGATTTCTGCTCGGCCTCGGAAAACACCTTCGCCTCGATCAAGCAGACGATCACGGCGCGGATGAACCTCTGGCTGAACCCGCGGGTCTGCGCGGCGACCGACGCCAGCGACTTCGATCTACGGGACCTGCGGGAGCGCCGGATGTCGCTCTATCTCGGCGTCTCGCCCGACAACCTGGCCAGGGTGGCGCCGCTCTACAATCTGCTGCTGCAGCAACTGGTGGACCTGAACACCCGAGAGCGCCCAACCGCCGACCGGCACAAGGTGCGGGTGCTGATGGTGATGGATGAATTCGCGCGTCTCGGGCACGCGGCCGTCATCGCGCACGGCTTCTCCTATGTCGCCGGCTACGGGTTGCGGTTGCTCCCGGTCCTGCAGAGCCCAGCTCAGCTGCGGGCGGAATACGGCCCGGACTTGGCCGAGGAGATCATGGCCAATTGCGGTCTGGAGATCGCCTTCGCGCCGAAGGAGCTGAAGGTCGCCCAGGACCTCTCGGAACGCTTGGGCTTCTGGACCTATTCGAGCCGGTCCCACAGCCGGCCCACCCTGCTGTCGAGTGGCCGGCGCAGCACGACGGAGTCGGACCAGCGCCGCGCGCTGATGATGCCGCAGGAACTGATCCAGATGGACCCCGGCCAGCTCATCCTGCTGCGGGCCGGCATGCCGCCGGTCCGCGGCCGCAAGATCCAATACTGGCGCGAGAAGGCGTTCACGCAGCGGGTCGTCGACCCGCCGACTGTTGCGTCGCACCCCGCGATCGCAACGACGGGTTCGGCCCCGACCATGCCGCGGGCGAGCGCGGCGCCGCGTCAGGACGATCTCAGCCTGAATCTGGTGATTCCCGCGTTGGAGGCGGCGGGGTTCGAGCCGCTGCCGCCAGAAGGCGCGACCGATGCCGAAGTCGAGAGCTGGGTGGAGCGCTTCATCGACGCGTCCGCGACACGACAGGAGGCCGATCATGCCCGTTGAGATGGATCGCAATCAGATCGACAGCGAGGGCCGCGGGCGCTCGGTGAGCAAGGGCGACGTCCCGGACCTCTTGCGCAGACGCTACTTCACGGACGAGCGCGGCGGACCCGGGCTTGGCTTCTATGCGGACGCGCGCATTCAGACGGCGGCATTCCGCGACCTTGGCGCTCGGCTGGTGACGCCGAGGTCCGACCCCAACGCCATCCGCGACATGGCGGCCGTCGCCCAGCATCGCGGCTGGACTGTCGTCGTCCTCCACGGCGAGAAGGACTTCCGGCGGGAGGCCTGGCTTACGGCCAGCGCTCTTGGCCTGGAGGCGCGCGGGTATCAGCCCACGGAAAGGGACCGGCAGGAGCTTGAACGCCGGCAGGCGGCCCTGGTCCGCAAGACGGCCCGCGCCGCCGAAGCGGGGCACGAGCGGGGAGACCGCGAACCTCGCGACGGCGGGGCGGCTGGCCAGGGCAGTATGCGGATCGTCGAGGCCGTGGTGCGCGCGAGGATCGGCGACCGGCCGTCGCAGGATCGTATTCTGTCGGCCGCCCGCGAACGGCTGGCGTCATGGTTGGAGAAGGGCGCGCGGTTGCAGCCGGTCGAAGTCGCCCGCTCCCACGTACAGCAGGACTCCCTGCGATCGCGAGAACGGCAACGCAGCCGTTAGCAAACGATACGCCGGCGCCCGTCGTGAGAGTAGGGTTGAGGGCGAGCGGCCGTTCCTATTATGTAGTCTACAGACCGTGGTTTCATTGACGACAGAAGTGTCCCCGTTCTTCCATGAAGGGACGGGCGCTTCTGGCTTGGAATCTGCGGGCGTTACGCACCGCCAGGTCGCTTTCGCAGGAGCGGCTGGCGGCCGACGCTGGAGTCGACCGAGCCTGGGTGAGCGAGCTTGAACGGGAACAGGGCAACACCTCCGTCGATCTGCTCGACCGCCTGGCCGAGGCGCTCGGCGTGCCAGTCGCAGCCCTTCTGGCCGAACCGGACCCGGACGCGGACAAGCCGCAACCCCTGCGCAGCGGACGGCGCCCGCGCGACTGATCCCTCCCAGGACTAGGGTCGATGGATCGGGACCTCATCAGCGCGCACGGCAAGATGGTGGCCCTGGTCGCCAGCGTCCTACAGGCCTCGGGCGTCACCACGACCGATGAGTTCGCGCGCCTGCTGAAGGTGTTCGCCGACACCGTCGGTGAGACTGATGCGGAGCAGGCCGAGATCCTGGCGCTGTGGTCCGACACGGTCGCGGCGATGTTGCCGCCTCAGCCGAAACATTAGAGAGCAGAGAGGCTCGGCGGCGCCGGCGGCCCCCGCTCGATCCCACGGCCACGCAACTCCTGCGTGTTCCACCGTGGCCGGGGCGTCACGCGTCAGTGGCGGGCGAATCCCCGCGGTGGCCCAAACCTGTCGGCGAGTTCGACGCGAAGCGCTTCGATCTCCACCTCCAACTGTTGCAACTCCGTCGTGTCGGCCGTCTCCGCTCGCGCCAGCAGCGCAAGGCAACGGTCGACGAGCGCTATCCCGTCCGGGTTCCCCCGACATCGCAGCCGCAGGTCTAGCAGGTAGGCGAGCGATTCCTCCAAGCGGGGCTTCATCGGGCTAAGCTGTGGGCTGACGACGCCTGTGCAGCCATGCAACCAGGTCCTGTCGCGCCCCGGCGATCATCGCGTGGGCCTCGGGGTGGTCGTCGCGTTCGACCAGCCGTTCGATGACCTCGAGCTTGGCCGCGACGGCCTCCAGCGTGGTCGATCCATGAGTCGGCAAGGTCTCCAAGAGCGCTTCGCGTTGCTCGAACAGGACATCAAGGCAGCCGTCGATGTCCCGCAACTCCCGGGCCCAGGGCAGTGCCTGCTGCTCGGCCAGACTCAGCTGAAACCAGGAATGCTCCCGCACAAGCCAGGTCTCCAGTTTCGCCCAGCGCGTCTGCAGCCGTTCGATCTTCGCATTGACATAGAGCCAGCGCCGGTAGGGCTTCGCCCCCTCACTGATGGTCGCGGCGGCGACAGGCGACGCGGCCAGCTTGGGCGCGGGAAGAACGGCCGCTGACGTGCCTGCAATGACGGCCCGTCGGGAGAGCGCAGGCAGACGCGCGCCCTCGCCCTCCGCCTGTCGACGTGAGCCCATGACTAAGCTTCTCCGGCTGTGTTAGACTTTTAGTACCACCTCGGGGCCGGCGATATCAATCTAAAAGTACCATGAGAGTCATTAAAAGTATCACGACATGGTGACGGCCGCGCAGATCAGGGCGGCGCGAGCGCTCCTTGGGTGGAATGGAGCCCGGCTGGCGGAAGCTGCCGGGGTGTCCCTCCAGACCATCCGACGTATGGAGAGCGATCTGGGGCCAGGCCGCAGTTCGGCCGCCAACGTGAGCGCGGTCCAACGAGCACTAGAGGAAGCTGGCGTCCTCTTCCTGGGCCCGAAAGAGGTCTACCAAGGTGGGGCTGGAGTCCGCCTGAAGCTGGAGACCTAGCTCCGCATATAGGGGAAAGCCTTCCCCTGCGGCCGAGCCCGATGTCTCGTCCGACCCCTTCCTGCGGGGAGACCCCGCAACGCCCCCGAATTGCGAGGCTTTGGCCGATCAGCCCGCCTTGCGCTCATGGCGCATAGCCTCCGCGCTCAATTGCGCGCCGACCGTCTCACGGCCCTCGGCCTTCCGTTCGCTGTAGCGGTCGACGAGGTAATCGGACCGGTCACGCGTGAGCAGCGTGAACTTCATCAACTCCTCCATGACGTCGACCACCCGGTCATAGTAGGCGGACGGCTTCATTCGGCCGGCCTCATCGAACTCCTGGTAGGCCTTGGCCACGGACGACTGGTTGGGGATGGTGATCATCCGCATCCAGCGGCCGAGCAGGCGCAGGGTGTTCACCGCGTTGAACGACTGCGAGCCGCCGCTCACCTGCATCACCGCCAGGGTGCGCCCCTGAGTCGGGCGGACGCTGCCGATCTCCAGGGGAATCCAGTCGATCTGCGCCTTCATGATCCCCGAGATTGCGCCATGCCGTTCGGGGCTGCACCAGACCTGGCCTTCAGACCAGGCTGAGAGCGCCCGCAGTTCCTGCACCTTCGGGTGGTCGGGGGGATTCGGCGTCGGGGAGCGGCAGGCCGCGCGGATCGAAGATGCGGGTCTCCGCCCCGAAGCGTTCGAGGATCCTGGCGGCCTCCTCGGTCAGCAGTCGGCTGTAAGAGCGCTCGCGGAGCGAGCCGTAGAGCAGCAGGATCCTCGGCGGGTGGGTCGACACGGCCGGCGGTTCGAGCTTCGCAAGCGTGGGCGGGTCCACGAACTGGGGGCGCCAGGGCGGGGAAATCGGACATTGAACCTCGGGTGTCGGGCAGGCGCCGCGTCATTGAACTGTCGCGCAGTTCCTATATCGTAGAAACATGGAAATGAAGTCGGCGATCGCAAGTTTGGGCGCGTTGGCCCACGAGGGGCGTCTCTCCACCTTCCGCCTCCTCGTCCAGGCGGGTCCTGACGGTCTCGCGGCCGGCGAAGTCGCGCGGCGGCTCGGTATGCTTCCCAACACGCTCTCCGCCAGCCTGAATGTCCTCAGCCATGCCGGCCTGATCTCCGCCCGGCGCGAAGGCCGCTCCGTCATCTACACCGCCAACTATGACGGGATGCGCGACCTGCTGGCCTTCCTGATGGAGGATTGCTGCGCGGGCTCACCCGAGATCTGCGCGCCCCTGGCCGAACTCGCCCAGCGGGCCGCCTGCTGCGTGCCGCAATCTCTGCCTGCTTAGGAGGACTTTCCCGTGAGCGCCGACCATGATCGTCGTCCCTTCAACGTGCTCTTCCTGTGCACCGGAAACTCGTGCCGCTCCATCATCGCTGAGGCGATCATGAACCGGGAAGGTCAGGGCAAGTTCGTCGCCTTTTCGGCGGGCTCCCACCCGACGGGGCAGGTGAATCCGCATGCGCTCTCCCTGCTCAAGAAGTTCAACTACCCGGTCAGCACCTACCGTTCGAAGGCGTGGGATGAGTTCTCCCGCGAGACCAACCCTGACGCCCCGGAACTCGATTTCGTGTTCACGGTCTGCGACGACGCGGCCGGCGAGGTCTGCCCCTATTGGCCGGGCCAGCCGATGACGGCGCACTGGGGAATGCCGGACCCGGCGCGCGCCGAAGGCAGCGAAGCCGAAATCGGACTGGCCTTCGCCGACGCCTATCGCATGCTCAACAATCGCATCGGCATCTTCCTCAACCTGCCGATGGCGAAGCTCGACAGGATGTCCCTGCAAAGCCGCCTCAATGAGATCGGTCAGGCGAAGCCCGCGCCGGCGACCCCGGCGGAATGAGCCGACCCCAGTCCCGCGCGGCCAGTCTCGAGCCACCGCTTCATCCGTTCTCGACCTCGCGCCGGCTTGCCGCCGAGGCGCTCGGCACGGCGCTCCTGCTGGCGGTGGTGATCGGCTCCGGGATCATGGGCGAGCGCCTGGCGGGCGGGAACGACGCCATCGCCCTCTTGGGCAACACCGTCTCCACGGGCGCCGGTCTCGTGGTGCTGATCACCATCTTCGGTCCAATCTCCGGCGCGCATTTCAACCCCGCCGTCACCCTGGTGTTCGCCATTCGACGGGAGCTGGGCTGGGGCACCGACACCGCCTATGCGGCGGTGCAGGTCCTGGGCCGCGTCCTGGGCGTGTGGGCGGCGCACCTGATGTTCGCCGAGCCCGTGTGGCAGCTCTCCACGAAACTGCGCGATGGGCCCGCGCAGTGGTGGGCCGAGGCGATCGCCACGTTCGGCTTGATCGCCACCATCCTTGGCTCCGTGCGGTTCCGGCCGGAGGCGACGCCGCTGGCCGTCGGCCTCTACATCACCTCGGCCTACTGGTTCACGGCGTCGACCTCGTTCGCCAATCCCGCCGTGACCGTTGCGCGCGCGCTCAGTAACACTTTCGCGGGCATCGCACCCACGTCCGCGCCGGGCTTCATCATCTCTCAGCTCGCCGGCGCGCTGGCCGCCTGGGCTCTCTTCAGTTGGCTTCTCAAGGAGCGCACCGCGCCATGAGCGACGAGTTTCCGATCACCGTCTTCCACAACCCGGCTTGCGGCACCTCGCGCAACACCGTCGCCATGATCGAGGCGGCCGGCTACGCGCCGAACGTCGTCGAGTACCTGAAGGCCGGCTGGACGCGCGCGCAGCTCGAGGACCTGCTCGCCCGCATGGGTGCGCGGCCGCGCGATATCCTGCGCGAGAAGGGCACGCCGGCCGCGGAGCTCGGCCTGCTCGATCCAGCCGTCAGCGACGAGGCCCTGCTAGAGGCGATGGTCCAGCACCCGATCCTGGTGAACCGGCCGATCGTCGGGACGCCGAAGGGCGTGAAGCTGAGCCGCCCATCTGAAGTGGTGCTGGAGTTGCTTGAGCGTCAGCCGGAGACCTTCACCAAGGAGGACGGCGAGGTGGTCAGGCCAGCCAGCTCCTCGCCCTGTCGGCTTGGCTGAGAGCCGGCGGCAGGCGTGCTCGATGTGCCGTATTTCGCGGCTCCCGCGGTCGACTTTTGCGGACGCTTCCAGCGCCTTGGGCCGCCCGTCGGCATGTCTCACCATGCCGCGCCTGCCAGGTGGGGGGGCTCCTTGCAGCCTCACACACCGCGATCTTGATCTGCGTAGAGGGTGTGGATCAGCGGACAGCCGGGATCTTGCCCGGCATCGCAGGCCCGCACCGCGTCCGCAAGGACGCGCTCCATGCGTCGGAGGTCGGCGATCCGCGCCCGGACGTCTTTCAGATGGACGGCGGCCAAATCGCGCACCTCGGCGCAGGTGGCGTCTCCGCCGGACGCCAGGCCAAGCAGCGCCCGAACTTCATCAAGCGTGAAGCCGAGTTCGCGAGCGCGGCGTACGAATCCGAGCCGGTCGACGTCCGCCCCGCCATAGCTGCGGTAGCGGCCTCGCCGCGGTGGCGCAGGCATCAGGCCGATGCGCTCGTAGTAGCGAATCGTCTCGATGTTGCAGCCCGTGCGCCGGGACAGTTCGCCGATCTGAATCGCGGTATCCGCCATGATCTTCCGCGCCTCTAATTTCGAGCTTGAGTCTGTAGCCCCTACAGACGGTATCTAACGATCCTCAGCTCTCACGGGCAAGCGGCGGTCCTGCCCGCAGCATCGCTCTGACGGTTCCACCGAAGTCGCCGAGGCCATTGCGAATGCCGATCCAGAATCCCCTCGCGCGCCGCCGACAAGGCGGGCGTCATCGGCTCGATCGTCACCGCCATGGGGTGCGCAGCCTGCTTCCCGGCTCTAGCGAGCCTTGCCGCCGCGCTGGGTCTGGGCTTTCTGAGCCAATACGAAGGCGTCTTCATCCGGTACCTCCTGCCGCTGTTCGCGGTGATCGGTCTGATCGCCAACACGGTCGCCGGGCTTCGCCATCGGCGGTGGGGGCGAATGGCCTTGAGCGTCATCGGCCCGATCCTGGTTCTCGCAGCGGCTGTGCTCATGGCCACCCGCGGCTGGCCGACGGCGTGGCTTCTCTATCCCGGTCTGACCCTGATGGTGATCGTCGCGATCTGGGATCTGGCGGCGCCCGGCCCGCAACGCGCCCTCGCCACTCGGCCAAGAGGCTGTTCGCTAGCGTCATGGCGGGATTGATCGGAAGGAGACGACTCTTGTCGGAATCCAAAGACAGCCGCGGCGCCTTGGCGCTCGGAGGCCTGGCCGCCATCCTGGCCTCGACCTGTTGCCTGGGCCCGCTGGTCCTCGTCGGCCTCGGGTTCAGCGGCGCCTGGATCGGCAACCTCACTGTGCTGGAGCCGTACCGGCCGCTGTTTATCGGCGCGGCGCTGGTCGCCATGGTCTTCGCCTACCGCCGTATCTTCCGCCCCGCCCGCGCCTGCGCGCCTGGCGACGTCTGCGCCGTGCCTGAGGTCCGGACCACCTACAAGGTCGTCTTCTGGGCCGTCGCGGCGCTCATCCTTGTCGCGCTGGCGTTCCCCTACGTCCTGCCCCTGTTCTACTGAGAGGAAATCCCCGTGAAGAAGCTCGTCTCCCTGATCGCCCTGACGGCCGCGCTGAGCACGCCGGCCTGGGCCGCGACCAAGACGGTCACCCTTGCGGTGCCCGGCATGACCTGCGCGGCTTGCCCCATCACCGTCAAGACCGCGCTCGGCAAGGTCGCTGGCGTCGAGAAGACCGACGTCAGCTTCGAAAAGCGCGAGGCGGTCGTCACCTTTGATGACGCAAAGACCACGGTCGCTGCTCTGACCAAGGCGACGGCGGGCGCGGGCTACCCGTCCACCGTCAAGCGCTGAGGAGCCTGCGCCCGTGACCGCGATCGCCCTGCGTATTGACGGAATGACCTGCGACTCGTGCGCCGCGCACGTGCGGGAGGCGCTGGAGCGCGTCCCAGGCGTGCGCTCGGCTGCTGTGTCCTATCCGGACGCACGGGCGGAAATCTCGGCCGATGCGGGGGTGAACTCCGAGGCCCTGGCGGCCACGGTCGCGACGCTCGGCTATCGCGCCTCGATCGCCGACGCGCGCGCGCCGGCCACGGGTGGCCTCGACAAGGCGCCGGGCTTCCTCGGGGGAGGATATGCAACGCGGCGGGACCGGCGTCCCGCTGCACGTCGCCGTTATCGGCAGCGGCGGCGCGGCGATGGCGGCGGCGCTACGGGCCGTCGAGCAGGGGGCGCGGGTCACGCTGATCGAGCGCGGCGTCATCGGCGGGACCTGCGTCAACGTCGGCTGCGTGCCGTCGAAGATCATGATCCGCGCCGCGCACGTCGCTCACCTGCGCCGCGAAAGTCCGTTCGACGATGGGATCGAGGCGTTCTCACCCGCGATCCGGCGCGACCGGCTGCTTGCCCAGCAGCAGGCCCGCGTCGACGAGCTGCGGCATGCCAAGTACGAGAACATCCTGGCCGACACGCCCGCCATCACGGTGTTGCGCGGTGAGGGGCGCTTCCAGGACGACCATAGCCTCCTCGTCCGCGAGCGGGACGGCGCCGAGCATCACGTCGTCTTCGACCGCTGCCTGATCGCCACCGGCGCCAGCCCCGCCATACCGCCCATCCCCGGCTTGCAAGGCGCGCCGTACTGGACCTCGCAGGAAGCCCTTGAGAGCGAAACCATCCCGCCGCGCCTGGCGGTGATCGGCTCGTCGGTCGTCGCCGTCGAACTGGCCCAGGCCTTCGCCCGGCTCGGCAGCGAGGTCACCATCCTGGCGCGCAGCACCCTGTTCTTCCGCGAGGACCCGGCCATCGGCGAGGCGGTCACCGCCGCCTTCCGCGCCGAGGGCATCAAGGTGCTGGAGCACACCCAGGCGAGCAACGTCACCTACGCCGACGGCGAGTTCGCGCTCGCCACCGGCCAGGGCGAACTGCGCGTGGACAGGCTGCTCGTCGCGACGGGCCGCGCGCCCAATACCCAGGCCCTCGCGCTGGAGGCAGCCGGCGTCGCGGTCAACGCGCAGGGCGGCGTCGTCATCGACAAGGCCATGCGCACGAGCGTCCCGAACATCTATGCCGCCGGTGACTGCACGGACCAGCCGCAGTTCGTCTATGTCGCGGCGGCGGCCGGAACCCGGGCGGCGATCAACATGACCGGCGGCGAGGCCGTCCTCGACCTGGCGACGATGCCGGCGGTCGTGTTCAGCGACCCGCAGGTCGCCACGGTCGGGCTCAGCGAGGCGGACGCCCACCAGGCCGGCATCGAGACCGACAGCCGGCTCCTGACCCTGGATAACGTCCCGCGCGCGCTCGCCAACTTCGACACGCGCGGCTTCATCAAGCTGGTCGCAGAGGCCGGCAGCGGCCGGCTCATCGGCGTCCAGGCGGTGACCCCGGAGGCCGGCGAGATCATCCAGACGGCCGCGCTCGCCATCCGCGCGCGCATGACCGTCGGCGAGCTGGGCGACCAGCTGTTCCCCTATCTGACCATGGTGGAAGGCCTGAAGCTCGCGGCGCAGACCTTCTCCAAGGATGTGACGCAGCTCTCCTGCTGCGCCGGTTGAAGGTTCAACTGAGAACGCGGACAGGGCGCGCGCACGATGGTGACTCCCACCTCAGACGCTGAAGCCTCCGGATGGCCCGCCGTCGCGTTTCCAGGCGTCATGACCATTCCGGACTGGGGTGCGGTCACGACGCCGCAGGCCCAAGACGCCCTGACGGCCATCGTCGAGGCCTTCATCGGTCCGAAGTGGGACAAGCTGGATGAGATAGAGGGCCGAATCCACTGCATCGTCCTGAGCGGCTACGCCGCAGGCGGGCGGGCGCCGGCGACGGCGGACGTCGCCGCAGCGGCCGGGCTTACCCTCGATGGAGCCGCCAGCGTGCTGCGGCGTCTGAGCGGACGCGATCTGCTGATCCTCGACGCTGGCGGCCGGATCAGCGGCGCCTATCCGTTCACCGATGGTCCGACAGAGCATCATGTGGAGGCGAATGGGCTCACGCTGGGCGCCATGTGCGCCATCGATGCGCTCGGCATCGGCGCGATGCTGGAGCGCGATGTCGTCATCCACTCGGCCTGCCGTCACTGCGCGCGTCCGCTCACCATCCGCACGCGATGCTACGGTCGTGAGGTGGATCAGGTCGAGCCGTCGGGGATCGTGGTGTGGTCCGGCCATCGCTACGCCGCCGGCTGTGCGGCCTCGTCGCTCTGCACCGTGCAGGCCTTCTTCTGCGACGACGCTCACCTGGAGGCTTGGCGCGCGAACAGCCCGGCCGCCAGCAGGGAAGGCGTCCGCCTGAGCCTGGCCGAGGCGCTGGAGGTTGGCGTCGCGATTTTTGCGCCGATGCGGATGGAGCTATCGCCATGGATTCCTACGATCTGATCGTCATCGGCAGCGGCACGGCGGCCCAGGTCGCCGTGGCGAAGGTCCGCGCCGCCGGCTGGTCCGTTGCGGTGATCGATCACCGGCCGTTCGGCGGCACCTGCGCCTTGCGCGGCTGCGATCCCAAGAAGATGCTGGTGAGCGGCGAAGAAGCCATCGATGCGGCCCGGCGCATGGCCGGGCACGGCGTCGAAGGCGCCGTGGCGATCGACTGGCCGGCGCTAATGGCCTTCAAGCGGAGCTTCACCGACCCGATCCCGGCGAAGCAGGAACATCGCTATGCCGAGTTGGGGGGTCGACGCCTTCCACGGGCTCGCCCGCTTCGCCGGCCTGGAGACGATCGAGGTGGACGGCCGCGCCTTGCAGGCCCGCCACGTGCTGATCGCCACCGGCGCACGTCCGGTCCCGCTCGGCATCCCCGGCGAAGAGCTGGTCAGCACCAGCGACGCCTTTCTGGAGCTTGAGCGCCTCCCGCGCCGCATCGTGCTGATCGGTGGCGGCTATGTCGCGGCCGAGTTCTCACACCTGTCGGCGCGCGCTGGCGCGGAGGTCACCATCCTGCAGCGCGCGCCGCGGCTCCTGCCGAATTTCGATCACGAGCTGGTCGGATGGCTCATGCCGCGGTTCGAGGAACTCGGCATCACCGTTGAGACTGGCGCCACGGTCGCCCGCGTCGAGCGGGTGCAGGACGGCCTGATCGTCCATGCCAGCCGTCCGGGCGCGCCGGACCTCGCCGTCGCGGCCGACCTGGTGGTCCACGCGGCCGGCCGCGGGCCCGACCTCGACGCCTTGAACCTCGCCGCGGGCCAGGTCACCGTGCGCGACGGCCGTCTGCAGCTGAACGAGCACCTGCAAAGCGTCTCCAACCCGCGAGTCTACGCCGCCGGCGACGCGGCGGCCGTCGGCCCGCCCCTGACGCCGGTCTCCAGCCATGACGCCAAGGTCGTGGCCGCCAACCTGTTGGACGGCCCAACTCACAGGCCGGACTATCGCGGGGTCCCGAGTGTCGCCTTCACCGTGCCGTCCATCGCCGCCGTCGGGCTCTCCGAGGATGAGGCGAGCCGCCAAGGCCTGAAGTTCCGGGTCAACGCCGCTTCGACGCCCCAGTGGTTCACCGCCCGCCGTCTGGCCGAACGGGTCTACGGCCACAAGGTGCTGATCGAAGAGGGCACCGACCGAATTCTTGGCGCGCATCTCGTGGGCCCGCACGCCGAGGAGGTGATCAACCTGTTCGGGCTGGCGATCCGGCACGGACTCACAGCCGCCGACCTTCGGTCGACGATGTTCGCCTATCCGACCGGAGCCTCGGACGTAGGCTACATGCTCTGAAGCGACTGGGCTGGGCCACCTCCCCATCGTTTGAAGTTTTCCCACGGCCTACCGCAACCCCCCGGGGACGATTCGGAGAGCGGCCGGCGGGCGTGCTCGGTCCCGCCGCGTTCCGCGGCTCCTACGGGTCCGCCCCTCCGGGCGCCTTCGGCGCCGCCGGTCGCTCGACGGCGCGTCCCGCCGTGCAGCGCCGTTCGGCGCGCAGGCGCCTTGCAGCCTTCTTCTTTACGCCGCGCTAGCGCGGCCGTGGCTTGGGGCTCCGCCCCCGGCGCGCTTCGGAGCGGCTTCCGCCCAGCTTCGGGCTGGGCAGGACCGGCAGGTTCGCAGGACTTGCAGCCCTGCAGCCGGTTCCCCGCGAAGCCGCCCCTCCGCTTGCACCCCCGGTCTCGCCGACGGGCAAGGCTGCAGGCGCGCCTTGCGCCTGCCAGCCATGCCCCAAAGGAGCAGGACCATGACCCAGCAGACCAAAGTCATCCATCAGGACGGCGACATCATCGACGTGCCGCTCAACAAGCTGAAGAAGTCGCCGCGCAATGCGCGGCGGACCCCGCATGCGGATGCCGACATCGAGGCGCTGGCCGCCAGCATCGCGGTGAAGGGCGTCCTTCAGGCCCCGGTGGTGGAGCCCGAGACAGACGCGGACGGCGCGCCCACCGGCGCCTATCTGGTCACCATCGGCGAGGGCCGCCGCTTGGCCTTGCGCCTGTTGGGCCAGCGCAAGCGGATCAAGAAGACCGAGCCGGTGCGTTGCGTAGTGGACCTCAGCAACGACCCGCACGAGATCAGCCTGGACGAGAACGTCACCCGCGCGGGCATGCACCCGGCGGACCAGTTCGAGGCGTTCGCGCGGCTCGCGGAGGAGCGCGGCCTGTCGGCGGAGGAGATCGGCGCCCGGTTCGGGGTGTCGGCCCAGGTGGTGCGTCAGCGGCTTCGGCTGGGCGCCGTCAACCCCGACCTGATGGCGCTCTACCGGGCGGGTGAGTTGAACCTGGACCAGATGATGGCCTTCGCGGTCAGCGAGGACCATGCGAGGCAGGCGCAGGTCTTGGAGCAGTTGGGCGCGCACCGGCCTCCCTATCTGATCCGCCGCGCCATGACCGAGGCGAAGGTGTCCGCCACCGACCGGCGGGCGATCTTCGTCGGCGCCGAAGCCTATGGCGAGGCGGGCGGCGCCATCCTGCGCGACCTCTTCACTGAGGACGGCGGCGGCTGGTTGGAAGACCCAGCCCTGCTGGACCGGCTGGCCGCCGAGAAGCTGGCCATGATCGCCGAAGACGTGCGGCAGAAGGAAGGATGGAAGTGGGCAGAGGCCCATGTCGACTACCCCCGCGCGCTGGGGCTCGCCCGGGTCTATCCGCACCGCGTCGAGCGCCCGGAGGACGAGGCGGCCCGCACGGCGGCGCTTTCCGAGGAATACGACGCCCTGGTGAGCGAGTGGGACGCGGTCGAGGAACTGCCGCCTGAGATCGAGTCGCGCTTCGCCGAGATCAACGCGGCTCTTGAGGCCTTCAGCGATGGGACCGCGTTCGACCCCGATGAGATCGCTCGCGGGGGTGTGTTCGTGATCCTCGGCCAGGATGGCGTAGCCCGCATCGAGCGCGGCCTGATCCGGCCCGAAGACGTCCCGGTCCTCGAGCCGGAGCCCGAGAGCGAAGACGCTGGCGGGTCGGCTATCGTCGAGGACGGCGCGCCAGTCGAGGGGGACGGGACGGACGAGGCCGACGAGGATGCGGGCCCCCCTTTGTCGGAGCGGCTGGTCCTGGACCTCACCGCTCACCGTACCCTGGCGCTGCGCGACGCTCTGGGGGGCCAACCCCACCGTCGCCCTGTCGGCGGTGGTTCACAGCTTGGCGCTGTTCGCCTTCTACCCGCCCTACGACCGCGCCTCCTGTCTGGAGATCAAGGGTGTCACCGCCTATCTCGACGGGCACGCGCCGGGCATCGACGACACCCGCGCCGGGCGCAGCATCGCAGAACGCCATGAGCGCTGGGCGGTGCGCCTGCCCAAGTCGGCGGCGGACCTCTGGGC
This sequence comes from Phenylobacterium sp. J367, assembly GCF_024699985.1. Classification (GTDB taxonomy): domain Bacteria; phylum Pseudomonadota; class Alphaproteobacteria; order Caulobacterales; family Caulobacteraceae; genus Phenylobacterium. The sequence goes on from NZ_JAJONA010000001.1 coordinate 691,950, forward strand.
TTTTGTGCAGGGGCTCGCGGCCACGGACCTACTGGACCTCCTGGCGCACTGCGCCAGCCTGACGGTCAATGCCGTGCGCACGCCGTTCGACCGCAAACCTGCAGCGTGGGCGCATGCCGACCGACTGGCCGAGGCGGTGGGTCTCGACATGACGGGCTACTGGACGCCGACCGTGACGAGCTACTTGGGGCGGGTCACCAAGGCGAGGATCAGCGAGGCGGTGCGGGAGGCGGTGTCGGACGAGGCCGCCGAGCGGATCGGCGGCTTGAAGAAGCCCGATATGGCGTCGGAGGCCGAGGGGTTGCTCGTCGGGAAGGGGTGGCTACCTAGCCTGCTTCGCGCCCCTGTCTCCATGGAGCTTGCGGCTCACGCCGAGGCGCCGGTGCTGACCGAACAAGCCGCCTAGCGGCGGGCCGCCTGTTGCGGCCTGATCCCTGACTTTGGGGCCGTTCGCCGACGAGGCGGGCGGCCCTTCTTTCTGCGTGCTGTGATCCGTCGCGTCGGGAATGGTCCCGGTTGTCAGGTTCAAAGCCTCCCGTTTCGCACCGACCCATGCCGCCTCTCTGGCCTGATAGGGCCGAGGGGTTCAGGCCGTACCGGCCCCGCTGATCGCCGCAACGCCGGCTCTTCGACTTCTTTCCCCTGGCCCCTGCGGCGCCATTCCTCGCGCGACAAGCAAGTCGTCGCCGGCGTCCTCCGCTGCGCTTCGGGCCTGCGGCTGCGGCGCTCAGCGCCCCTCGTCCTGGAAATCGCCATCGAGGCCGCGATGGGCGCGGTCCGAGAAACCAGGAGACTTCACCATGGCGACCATCGGCACCTTCACCAAGGACGACGCCGGCAACTACAACGGCTCGATCAAAACCCTGACCCTCGACGTCAAGAAGGCCACCTTCCGCAAGGTCGAGAAGACCAACGACCAGGCCCCCGACTTCCGCATCTTCTCCGGCCAGACCGAGTTCGGCGCCGCCTGGATGAAGACCTCCAAGGAGGACCGGGCCTACCTCTCGGTCAAGCTGGACGACCCGAGCTTCCACGCTCCGATCTACGCCAGCCTGGTCGACGCCGATGAGGGCTACAGCCTGATCTGGTCGCGCAGCCGCCAGGCCGACTGACCTCCCGCAGAGCGCCCCGCCGACCCGGCGGGGCGCCGCTTCCCCAAATTCACATCGCAGGAGGCCGCCATGACGCGCGCATCCGAGACCTCGCGCCCGGACATCTACAGCCGGGTCACTAACGCCATCGTCGCCGACCTCGAAAACGGCGTGCGCCCCTGGACCAAGCCTTGGTCCGCCGAGCACCTGGCCGGGAAGATCAGTCGCCCGCTCCGCTCGACCGGTGAGCCCTACAGCGGGATCAATGTCATCCTGCTCTGGGCGGAGTCCGTCGCCCGCGGCTTCACGGCGCCCATTTGGATCACCTTCCGCCAGGCGCTGGCGCTCGGCGGGCACGTCCGCAAGGGCGAGCACGGCTCGACCGTGGTCTACGCCAACCGGATCAGCCGCACCGAGGCCGGCGACAATGGCCAGGACGTGGAGCGCCAGATCCCGTTCCTGAAGGTCTACACCGTCTTCAACGTCGACCAGGTCGAGGGCCTGCCCGCGCACTTCTACGCCGTCGCGGAGCCGAAGCTCGACGCCGCCCAACGCATCGAGCATGCCGACGCCTTCTTTGCGGCGACCGGCGCCGACGTCCGCCACGGCGGCAATCAGGCCTACTACGCCCTGCAGCCCGATCACGTGCAGATGCCACCCTTCGAATGCTTCGAGGACCCGGAGGCCTACTACGCGACCCTCGCCCACGAATGCACCCACTGGACGCGGCACCCGACCCGGCTCGACCGGGATTTCGGCCGCAAGCGCTGGGGCGACGACGGCTACGCTCGCGAAGAGCTGGTCGCCGAACTGGGCGCCGCCTTCCTCTGCGCCGATCTAGGGCTGGAGCTTGAGCCCCGGCCCGACCACGCCAGCTACATCGACAGCTGGCTGCAAGTGCTGAAGGACGACCGGCGGTTCATCTTCACGGCCGCCGCCCACGCCCAGCGGGCGGCCGACTTCCTGCATCAGCGGCAGAAGGCCGAGGCCGTCTAGCAAAAAGGGGGGGCGAGCGTGGTGCGCTCGCCCCTGGTGGCCTTCGCGGTCGCAAGTAAGCGTGATTGCTACCATTCGCGGCGAGCTGGCGTCCGCGACATACGGTCGAAGGCGTCGGACTCTGCCTCAGAGTCGAGATGAAAAAAGCGCGTCTGGTCCTCCAGCAGTAGAAGCGAGACCGCGAAGTCGTATTGCTCCGCGAAAATGGTCATTTCGCGCACAGGCTCGCGGAACCAGACCCCGGCGTCGTGGTCGATTCCGACCTTGCCATCGACGAGAAGGTCCTGGCGACCGACGATGGAGGTGGGCGGAACCTCGATGGGCGCCCCGGAGGTGCGAAAGAAGGCGCCGGTCTTTAGGGCCGAAGGGCTCGCTCGCGACCACAGAATATAGCCGTCGCGGGACACCACCAGCACCGCCCGACGGTCCGTGTAGCTCAGCCATCGCAGCGTCGCGGCGATCAAGGACACCTTGTATCGGTCGGCGCAGTCGGAGATCTGGTCGAGATCGACCTTCGAGGCGGCTGCGACCCGGCGCCTGAAATCATCCAGCGGCATAAGCAGGTTCGCGGCGAACGTATTGGCCTGCTGTTCGAGCTGCGCATAGTCGGAATCCCAACGCACCATGTCCTGCTCTCCGCACTTGATCCCATCGGGATGGGCGACGCGGTGAAGAAGGAAGTGGCCAAGTTCGTGTGCGAGCGTAAAGTTGATGCGCCCCTGCGAACTGATCCGGCTGTTGTAGAAAATCCCCCAGCCCAGCTTACCCTGTGGCGCCCGAAACAAGGCGCCGTCGAACCCCGGAAGATCGGCGCCGACGACGCGGGTAATGGCGTCGCCGGGATATTTCTGACGCGTATACTCCTGGGCCACTGCGGGGATATCGACCGGGAAGCGATCACTTCCGAATACAGTGTTGAGCACGTGGGTGATCTCGAAGGCCCAGCGCTCAGGAGTAAACGCTCCGCTCACTCGTCATCACCCCATAGGTCAACCATCCGACGGATCTTCTCCTTCGTGTCGTCAGGCATCTTCCGGTATTTTCGATAGAAGGCGGTGTCGGCCGCGTCTTCCACTTTCAGAGTCTCCGTCTGATCGATCAGATAATCGGCTGTCACACCCAAGACAGCAGCGATCTTGGCTATCTTCTCACCTGACGGCCTGGGCGGGTTCTTGTTCTCCAGTTCCCAGATGTAGCTCTTGCTAGACTCGGAAAGTTCCGCGAGCTTCTCAAGCGTATAACCTTTGGCTTTTCGCAAAGTGCGGATTTTCTCGCCTAGAGGGGTGGACACTAACGCTCCTCCTACTGAATCGTTGAAGTTCAGAGTAGGCGCACGTGACGGCCTTGACAACGCGCATGAGCGGTCGTAGCCATAAGTTCGGAGTAGGCGCACTTTTTATTTTTTAGAAGCGGAAGGGATCATAGATATGGCGGGACGCAAAGGGCCGGACACACATCATGTGGTGCCGAACCCCAACGGGGGATGGGATGTGAAGCGGGGCGGCGGCGAGCGCGCCAGTGGCCATTTCGACACCAAGCGCGAGGCGATCGACCAAGGCCGTGCGATCAGCCGAAATCAGGGCACGGAGTTCCGAATCCACAATCTCGACGGCCGGATCGCCCAGAGCGACAGCCACGGCCACGACCCAAACCCCCGAAGGACAAGGCCTAAGGGGCCGGTGTTTCGGCGCTTCCAGCAGCAAACTGATCAACGGTGACGGGCAAGGCCCGGAGATAAAGGCGGACGGTGATGCGGAACTTGGCGGCCCTGCAGGGCGACGGGATGGAGTTGCCCAAGGGCATCCAGCGGAGCCGTCCGTTACCGGACCCAGGCCTGGGAGCCCTGTGGGATCTCGATCATCCTCGCCGATAGCTTGAAGACGCAGTTGCTATCGCAGGCGGTGCTTAACTTCACCATTCGCGGCAAAGTCAGCCGTACCGTTCTGCCGCTCCACGGTGTCATTCTGCTGGTGGGCGAGCCGGGGACGGGGAAGACCTCGCTGGCCCGCGGCCTCGCTCACCGGACAGCGCTCGCCTTCCAAGGTGGCCGCTTCCGCTTGCTGGAGGTGGAGCCGCACACCCTGACCAGTTCGGCGATGGGCAAGACCCAGCGGGCGGTATCGGACCTCTTCTCCCAGGCTATTGCAGAAGCTGCCAGCCAGGGCCCGACCATCGTCTTGTTGGATGAAGTCGAGACCTTGGCCGCCGACCGCTCTAAGATGAGCTTGGACGCTAACCCCATCGACATCCACCGCGCGACCGATGCGGTGCTTGTTCAACTGGACGCGCTGGCGGATCGGTTCCCGGAGCTGCTGTTCGTCGCCACGAGCAACTTTCCTGACGCCGTCGATAGCGCCTTTACGTCGCGCTGCGATCTGGTTCTGCGCATCCCACTTCCCGACCGGGAGGCCTGTGGGCGCATTCTCAAAGACTGCTTGGCCGGGCTCGGTCAGACGTTTCCGAGCATTGGTCGGCTAGCATCGGCACCCGGCTTCGATCGCTGCGCGGCCGAATGTGTCGGGCTGGACGGCCGAGCCATCCGCAAGATGGTCGCCAACGCCCTGGCGAGCAGCCCGCAGACCGCCGTCAATCCGGATCAGGTCACGCTCGAGAACATCTTCGCCGCGGCCAAGTCCGCCAAGGCCAACCGTTCGCCGGAGGCGCGTTCGAAATGAGCACCGTCGCCAGCCGCACGTTCAAGAGCACGCCTGAGCGCGACGCCGCCGCAACCTGGCGCGCCATCGTGGACCTGTTGCTCCAGGGCAGGACGGATGCTGTGCGCGACGAACTGTTCGCCGTCGCCGGTGTGGCGGCGAGCATCATCGCCGACAAGGTGCCCGAGGGCGCGGCGATCGTCGTGACCTGCGATGGTCCGCGGACCCGAATTTATTGCGTCTACGATGAAGACGCCGTCGATGGGTCCGACGCCAACGAAGGGGCGCTCGGCTTCGATCCGCTGAAGGGCGACTGGCAGATTTCGTTGCCCTGCGAGGCCGAGGATCTGACCTGGGTTCAGGGCGCCTTGAAGAAACACAGCAGCCGGATCACCGCGCGAGATAAGGCCGCAGCCACATCGGCGGATTCGACGAAATCAGCGGTAGCCTCGTCGGGGCTGACCCTCGACCTGAAAGGGTTCCTGGGCCAATGACCACCGTCGCCGTCAACACCTACACGCACTCGGTCACCTACGTCGCCGACAACATCCTCAAGAGCATCAAGGACATCATCCGCTTGAGCGGCCTTGACCCGTCCAAGCTCGTTGAAGGCTGGGACGACTACATGCGGGCGTTGAAGGTGTGGCTCGACGGCCAATATCTGGAGCGCGCGGTGCTCGAGATCTTCAATCCCAAGACCGATGCGCTTGTGCTGCGCTGGGACATGGACATCGTTTACAACTGGAGCTCTGGCGACGGCGGCTTCTGGACCGATACCGATCAGCTCCGTTATCACATTCGCAAGGCAGGGCTCGCGCCCAGCGCGGCCGACTATCGCCTGCTGCTCAAGCACAAACCCGGCGCGCCGGACGTCTCTGGATGGAGCACCTCGCCCTATCGCTCCACCGCGGGCATGACCCGCCAAAGCCTCGGCTCCACAATCGAACACAGCGGTCTGGGCGCCAATACGGCCTACTGGAGGCAAACCTAGTGCTGACCGTCGAAGAAGCCTTCCGCAAGTTCAAGAGCCGTTTGGAGCTTAACGACCGGGAACAAAAGAACGCGTCTGACCGCCAGAACGAGGTGCGGGACTATTTGGTGAATAAGTTCACCATTGCCCGCAGCTTCTTGACCGGGTCCTACAAGCGCCACACCAAGACCAAGCCGCTGCGGGACATCGACATCTTTTTCGTGTTGGCCGAGTCGGAGCGGGACTATCGCTCTAATGCGCCCTCGGTCGTCATCGGCGCGTTTTATGACGCTTTGGTGGAGAAGTACGGCGCCAAGGCCGTCCGCAAGCAGGGCCGGTCGGTGAACGTGGATTTCGGCGTGGTGATCGATGCCGAGGACAACACCGACTATCGCGTCGTCAGCGTCGATGTGGTGCCCGCCTTTCCGCTCGGCGACGACTACGAGATTCCCGACACCGACACCGGAAAATGGATCAAGACCAATCCGGAAATTCATGCGCGCAAAGCCACCGAGGCGCACCAGGCTTTCTCCAGCGAATGGAAGGGGCTGGTTCGGATGGTCAAGTATTGGAACAACAACCCGCGCCACGGCGAAAAGCCGGTCAAGCCGTCGTTCCTGATCGAGGTCATGGCGCTGCAGTGCCTTTATGGTGGCTGGCAGGGTCGGTTCGATTACGAGATCCAGGGCTTCCTCTCGACCCCTGGCTGACCGGATCCTCGACGAATGGCCGGACCCTGCCGGTCTCGGCCCGCCCATCAGCGACGGCATGGATGCAGCGCGCAAGCAGCGCGCTCAAGCGCTATTGCGGGCGGCCAGCCGCGAGGCCAGCGTCGCCATCGACCATGTCCGTCAAGGTCGCAACGGCGAGGCGCTCAAGGCTTGGCGCGCCCTGTTCGGCCCGAAGTTCCCCCTGTCGTGACCGCCACCGATTCCCACCCGAGCGATCAGGACCAGCATCATGGCTGACGCTGTCATGGCCCGCTGGCATGGGGACAACTATCAGGCACGGGTGTTCTGGGAGAACGCCTTCAATCTCCTGTTGCCGAACTCCTCCGTCGTGGAAGTGACGTTCGAGGCCAACGGTCCCAAAGCCTTCGATGACGTGGTGGTGAAGTATGATCCGGCTGTCCCACGAGGTGGTCCCGAACGGGTCTCAGCGGAGTACCATCAGGTCAAATGGCACGTGGCCCTTGATGGCCGCTTCGGCTACGCCGATCTGATCGATCCGGAATTCATCGGTGCCAAGAGCGTCTCGCTGCTTGAACGGCTGAAGCAGGCCCGGGAGACGGCGCCCACCTCCGCCCGGTTCGCCTTCATGACCACCTATCGGGTGAAGGATGGCGATCCTCTGGGAACGTTGATCTCGGGGACTGACAGGTCGTTGCTTGTTGAGCGACTGTTTGACGGCACGACGGATCGGAGCCGGATGGGCAAGGTGCGCAAGCTTTGGCGAGAGCACCTGAAGCTGGCCAGCGACGAGGAGCTGAAGCGCGTCGTCACAGGCCTACGGATCCTGGACGGCCATCGCACGCTCGAAGACCTGAGATCTGAGATCAACGTCAAGGCCCGGGTGGTCGGCTTGCTGGCCTGTGAAACCGCGTCGGAGTTTCGATACGACGAACTCGCACGCGCCCTGAAGGTTCGACAGTTGAACGGCCTGACCCGGGAGACCTTCCTCAAGCTTTGCGAGGAGGAGGGCCTGATGGCCCCGGTGGCGGCGGCGGTCGATCCGTTTCTGCCTATCGCCATCCGCAGTTTCCTGGGACCGGCGGCGGACATTATCGGTGCCGCGCCCGACGATACGCTGCTGCTAGTGGACCAGTTCCGCGAGCGCTACCTGCGCGATGATCGCGACTGGCAGATCGATATCCGGCCCCGCGTTGAGGCCTTTCTCTTGGCGGCGGTCAAGCGCTCCGCCCAGTTGCGCCTGGTGCTCGATGCTCATGCTTCGATCGCTTTCCTCGCAGGCTCGGTCTTGGATTCGAAGAGCGGGGTCGAGGTCGAACTGGTTCAGAAGGGCCGCGTCGGAAGCCGCACCTGGCGTGCCAGCGGCAGTACTCCGTCAACAGGCGCCGCATTCACTGTCACGGAACAGGAGGTCGGGTCCGGCGCGGAAATCGCCCTTGCGATTAGCGTCTCGCAATCCACCGAAGCCCAAACCCTGGCCTATGTGAAAGCGCACCTGCCGGCCGTCGGTAGGGTGGTGCAGTTTACCCTTCCCGCTGGCCCTGGCGGGCAAACCGTTGCTGGCGGTACTCATGCCGCCGCGCTGGCCGAGCAGGTATCCAACGCCGTAAGGGCATTGAAGGTGAACACCCCTGACGCGATGGCCCACATCTTCGCCGCGTGTCCAAACGCACTGATGTTCTTTCTGGGTCAGCAGCACAGGGCGATAGCGCCGTGCATCGTCTACGAATTTGACTTCGACCGGCGGGGTTTCAAAACCTATCAGCCGTCTTTTGTTGTGGACTAGCCGCGGCGGACTAAGGGCCCCGAGCGACAGCCTAACTGCCGGATTCAGAATTGCCTCGAATGGTCCGCTCCTGCTGCCGCGGTTTGTGGTGTTCCATGGGTCTGGGCCCGGTTGGGGCGTCCCGCAGGGGCGGCGGGCGAGCGCGCGACGGGGGGCGTAGGCTTACGCCTCGCGCGCGCCGAGGGGAGGGGCCAGTCTGGGTTCGTCGCTGTCTAGGGCAGGATAGCCTTCGCGGCGGCGGATCACTACGTGGAGCGGCCCGGTGGCCAATCTCAGCATTCGGGTGGCCGACGACCTCCTTGCCCGGTTTGATGCCGCTGCAGGCAACCAGGGCGGCCGAGCCCCGACCTTGCGCCGCCTCATGGATCAGGTCGCGGCCACTGCGCCGGCGCCGGTGGGGCGTCTCCCGACGCGCCCTTCGAAGCTCACAGTTCGGCTGGCGGCAGAGGATAGTGCCGGCCTGGCGCGCGAGGCCGCGGCCATGGGACTGACGCCCAACGGCTGGGCTGCCGCACTCATCCGCCACCGCCTTCACGGGAGGCCAACCTTCCGGCCTCCGGATGGGGTCGCCCTCCTCGCCATCCAGGGCGAAGTCCGGAGGATTGGCGTGAACGTGAACCAGATCGCCCGCGCCCTGAACACCGCCGTCATGGAGGGCAAGGTTCTCGACCTGGAGGTCGCCTATCTCGCCGACCTGCAGGCAGAACTACGTGCGCACATGTCCACACTGCGCGAGGCGTTCGAGGGCAATCTCGCCTACTGGGCGGTCGAGCTATGACCGACTTTCAGATGGTGGGGGGCTTCGAGGATGTCTGGCGACCGCCTGTCCGGCAGCGCATCGTCCGCCCGCGCTCTGTCCTGAGACCTTCATCGGCTGTCGGGGCCGGGGCGCGGGTGCGCCTGGAGCGCGTGGTCGCCGGCGCGCCTGAGGTGATGGTCAAGGTCACGGGTCGCACCCGAGATGGCGCCCATCTTCGTGCGCACCTCGACTACATTTCGCGCAACGGCCGGCTCGAACTGGAAGGTCCTGACGGCGCCCTGATCGTCGACCGGCGCGACGTGGCGGACCTGGCGGACTCCTGGGCCGCTGCGACCTTGGGCGATAGGCCCCGTCGCAAGGACTCGCCCCTAAGCCATTCGGTCATCCTGTCGATGCCGGCCGGCACGAACGAGATCGCGGTGCGGGATGCGGCGCGATCCTTTGCGGCCGACATGTTCGCAGGTCGGCATGACTACGTGTTCACGCTCCACACTGACACGCCGCGTCCACACGTTCACTTGGCCATATGTTCACGTGGCCACATGGGTGAGCGCCTGAACCCGAAGAAGGCCGACCTCGAGCTTTGGCGCCAGACCTTCGCCCAAGCGCTTCGTGATCGTGGCGTTGAGGCTGAAGCGACGCCGCGGCGTGCACGGGGGGTGACGCGGAAGGCCGAACGGACACCGCTGCGGAAGATCCGCGACCGACATGAGGCGGGTGGTGGACCCATGGCGCGGGTGCGTCGCTCGGCATACCGCGAAGCAGCAGCGACGGCCTTTCAGGGGCGGACCGAGCGGACGCCGTGGGATCAACGGATCGTTGCGCGACAGCAGGCGGTGCGCACGCTCTACCTGACCCAGGCCCAGTTGCTCGGAAAGTCGAGCGATCCGGCGGATCGCGCTTTGGCGGCCAAGGTCGAGGCCTTCGTGCGGAGCATGCCCCATCCCGATACCCAGCGGTTGGCTTTGGCTCGGGAGCTACGCATGGCGAACACCAGGCTTGGCCGCAGCGACCCCGAGACGGGCAAAGAGCGAGGTCGGTGACCGCTCACCCAGCTTGAGCCCTGCGGGCTTCAGGCGATGGCGCGGGCGAGGTCGTCATGCTCGAAGGCGCTGGCCATGCGATCGATCTGGTTGGCGGTCAGGCCGTGCTGGCCAGCTACTTCGCGCCAAGTGGCGACCACGATCCCGACCTCCTTGGCGATGGCCAAGGCCTCCGACTTGCCGAGCCTGAAGTAGGCGGCCGCCCCAAGCACCGTGTCGAGTGAGGCATCTTGGTCAGTCTCGTCGAGCGCCAGAGCGTGGATGCGCGGCTTCACGTCCGTCGGCATGGGGTTGAGGTCGTAGGCTGGAGACAGGCGCCAACCACCGGGCTCGCGCAAGAAGCCGTGGTTGCGCAGGTGGTCGTCGGTGTTCGAGATCAGGATGTTGAACACCATCCGTCGCCAGAGCTGGGCCGCGTCACCCGGAGCGTCGGCGCCGTCCTGGCGCAGGACGTCGACCAGTTCCAGATAGCTTCGGACCTGGCCGTCGGCGGCGCCGAGCGCGGTCAGCGCCGAGCGGAATGGCCGGCGGCCGCCATCGGCCATACGGTCGAAGCGCGACATCATGAACACCGGCCGCTTGGCCACCTGGCGCAGTTGGAACGCAGGCACGGAGACGCCGGCCTGCTGGGCCAACGTCATGGCTACGGACTCCCACGTCGGTATCGGCCAGTCGTCCGTCTGGCTCGGAAATTTGGCGATCAGGAGCTCGCCCTGGGCGTCCCTCACGGACGCCTTCGGGCGGGCGCCACCGAGCGAACTGCCCGGAGCCAGGAGTAGGCGTAGGTCTTCGTCGGTTTCGCGATCATCGACGATCCGGCGCGCCGCCCCCAGTAACCGGGGCAAGGCGACGAGGGGGCGGGACAGGGTGGGCGCCAGCTGCCGCGAAGCCTTCGGCGCCGACATCGCGGAAGCGCAGGGCGCCGAGACGGGTCTGGTCCTCGACCAGCATAAGGAAGTCCGCCTCCAGCAGGGTGCGAGGCGCTCGGCCTTCCGCCTTGGCTTGGTGGCGTTCGCGGCGGCCCATCAGATTGCGGCCCCAGCGGTCCGGCGCGGGGTCGCTGAAGGCGTTGAAGAGGCCGCCGTCCCAGTGGGCGTCGCCTCGAACCAGGGGGAGGTTGGGTTCAAGCGGGAACGCGCCCGCCAAGCCTAGCCAAGCCGGATCGTAGGCGAAGGAGCAGGTCTGGCGAGCGCCTTTGGCCCTGGCCCATAGCCGGCCAACCGGACGGGTCGCGCCAGCCCAGTCGATATGGACTTCGATCTCCCGGTCCATGTCAGCGGGCCTCCGCCTTGGTCCGGACGCGCTTAGGCAATTGCTCCTCCGCGAGGGTCTGGCCAACCTGGTCGGTGGCGGGGTCAGCGAGTGCGCTGAGGCGGTCGGCCAACCCAAGGACGAACAGCACCGTGGCATAGATTCCGACGGCGACGCCGGGGTCGCCACGCTCCACGCGGGTGATGGTGTTACGGCCGACGAAAGCCCGCTCGGCCAGGATGGCGACGGTCATGTTCCGGCGCTTGCGAGCCGTCGATATGTCGCCGCCAAGCTTCGTAAGTCCGCGGCGGACGGAGAGCGGCAAGGCGGATTGGGCTTTAGAGGCCTTCATGGCTGCACCAGAAACAGGGAGCTATCCCAGATAACGCACGATTTATGGTGCGATATCTCTATATGCAAGCCTAACGGTCAAGCGGTTGCATCATAAATCGTGCAATATTCCATTTAACGCACGAATTATGGTGCATGGAGGGCCGCGGCTGTTTCCTCGAACCGGAACCTGCAGGTTATCGAATTGGGCGAACTTGGAACCCGCAGGTTCCGTCTCCGCCACGCCGTCGCTCGCTGAGATGGGTAGGCTTACGCCTTTCCCGCCGGAGTCCCACCCGCCTACGCTGAGTCGATGATGGAGCGGTCCGTCTCTGGGCGAGCTCCCTGCGCAGAGGTATCGCCGTCATGGAAACATCCAGAGCTCCCAACCGCTACCTGCGGACCCCCGAAGCAGGCCGTCACCTTGGCTTGTCTGGGCGCACCTTGGAAAAGCATCGCACCTACGGCACGGGCCCCCGCTACCGGAAGATCGGCGGGCGGGTCGTCTATGCCCTGAGCGATCTGGAGGCTTGGGCTGATCAGGGCGCCCAGACTTCCACGACCGACCCCGATGGCGGGCGTGTCCGCGCCGCGCGCCGCTATGATGAGGAGGCCGTTGCGCACCACGCCTGACCACTGTCGGCACGACGAAGTGCGGACGTGTCAGCGCTCGCCGAACGGATGCTTGCCGTACTTGCGCATCAGGTCGTCGATTGCCTCGCCCAGCAGAGCCTGAAGCGTGGCGTTCTGCTCCAAGGCGAGGATGTTTAGGGCTTGGCTGAGCTGGGGGCTGTAGTAGCCCCCAACCGCCTTCTTGCCGACCCGCGCCAGTGGTCGGCCCTGAGGCGCGACCGTGACAGCGGGATCGGACGCCGGTTCAGGCTTCGCCCGCTCCGTCCTGATCGCGTCGAACCGGCTCATGCCGGCACCGCCTGGACCGGCGTGGACATGCCAAGCTGTTCGCATGTCCACGCCCAAAGCTCCCGCATCTCGCAAGCCGCCTTGCCCTCAAGGCCGTGTTCCGTTGCCGTCAGACCGACGGCGACGCTGTGATGAAAGGCGGCGCGCTCGGGCAGGACGACGGGGGCGATCTCAAGACCGAACTCCCCACCGATCAGATTGGCGGCGTCCCGGTAGATATGAGGCGCTCGCGGAGGGCCGGCGTTGAAGACCACGAAAGCGGGCTTCCGGCTGGACCGAACCAACTCCGCCGTCGCCTCGATAGCAGCCAGGTCGAAGGCCCTGGGACGGCAGGGAATAAGGAGCAGGTCCGCCAGCTGCGCGGCCTGGCGCGCCATTGCGTCGGCATGCGGCGGCGTGTCGATCACAGCGACCTCGGCGCCAAGGGCGGCCGCCTTGGCCAGCTTGCCCGCGAGAAGGGTCGGCGCGCCGCAATCGACGACTTCCGGGTCGCCGCCGCCACGCCACTGGCCCCACCGGCTGGCGGTCGCTTGCGGGTCGGTGTCGACGATGAGGGAGACGCTGGATCTCGCCGCTTCTGTGGCGAGGTTGACCGCAAGGGTCGTCTTACCCGCACCACCCTTCTGGCTCACGATGGCTATGGTCCGCATGTTCACCTCCGCACACGCGGACATGTGAACAGGCTGGGTCAGCAGGACCAGGGGCTCAGCGCCCCCGTCGAAGGATATCGTAGGTTCGGTTAGAAATCGGCGGGGTGTCCACGTGCGAACACATCGACACGTGGCCCTGTCTACGCGGCTTTGGCCGGCTCGACCGCTTCGGCCGTCCTTGCCTTTCGCGGACCCAGCGGCTTGCCTTCGCGCGGGTCTGGCGGGGTGGGATCAAGCTGATCGTCGCCAATTCGACGTGCGGCCAGCAGAGGCCAGACCCGTTCCCGGTTGGACCCATCCTTCGGCGGCGCCGTGCCGGACTTAATGATGAAGTCCGACAGGGTCTGCTGAGACGCGCGCAGGTGATCGTTCAGCAGCTTGGAGCGGGTGATGTAGCCCTCGTTCACGCCCTTGACGCTGTGGTTCATCAGCAGGTGCATGTCGACGGGGGAGAGGCCGGCGGCCTGGCCGAGGGTGCGGTAGGTGTGGCGCAGGTCGTTGCCCCACTTCGATAGCGTGCTGCGGCTCTCCTTCTGTTCGACGATGTGGCCTTCCTCGCTGTCGGCCGCGAAGATCCAGGTCTTCGCCGCGTCCGGATGGAGGATGCTGCCGGCGCGCATGGCCCGGACCAGGCAGCGGATCATCGGCCGCGACAGCGGGATGTCGAACGCCTTCTTGGCCCCGCCCTTGGGCGAGGGGATGTGCAAGATGCGATCCTTGAAGTTCAGGTGCTCGACCTTGGCCATCTTCAGCGCGGTGGGACGGCTGCCGCAGAGGACGGTGAACAGGTGGAACTCGCGGCGGATCGGATTGCGCAGTCGACCCGCCTCGATCATCCAGCCGCTGATGTCGACGGCGCCCATGGCGACGTCGCGGCGCTTCTCCTCATTCCAGTCCACGGCCATCACCGGGTTCTCCGGGGGCAGGCCGCGGACGCCCCGCCGCGCGTGGTTGTAGATGGCGCGCAGCGTTCGCATGCAGCCATTGGCGGCGTAAGGTCCTGCGCTCTTCGTCAGCTCATCGTGACGTTGCGAGACCAGACCCGGGTTCTCGCCGAGCTCCCTTAGCGGCTTTTCGAGCCAGTCCTTCAGCATCCGTTCGACGTGATCGGCGTAGCCCGCAATCGTCCCCGCGCTGCGGCCTTTCCGCTCCAGGTGCGAAACGCGATAGCGCGCCCAGGCCTGCCCCAGCGTGACGTTGGCGGTGGGCGGGGCGTCGGGGGCTTTCTTAGCCTCCTCCGCATATTCGCCCTTAGCGATCTTCGCTAGGACATCCTTGGCCTTCGCGCGGGCGTCGCGGGTGGTCAGATCGTCAGTCGTGCCGAGCGTGACCTTCTTGGCGTGACGCTTGCCGTCCTTCCAGTGCTCGCCGAGGACGGCGAAGGCCTTCGTCTTGGTCCCGACCCGCACGAAGAAGCCACGAAGCTCGGTGTCCCGAACTTCGTACTGGCCCTTGTCGGCCAGCGGCAGGCGGCTGATGACCTTGTCGCTGAGGGTGGCTTTGAGGTCGCTCATGGACGAATTAGGTTGGGGTTTAGGTTGGGGTTTGCCCCAACCTAGTTTCAAGGTCGGGCCACTCAGAGACCCTACCACACCCGAAAAACATGAGCAAGAACAATAGGTTTAGCGTGCTCTAGCGTGCGTCCGGCGGAACCCGTCGAGGGTGCTAACAAAAACTACGAATCTGAGGGTCGGACGTTCGAATCGTTCCGGGCGCGCCATTTCTTCCCAATGAATTGAAGCCTCTAGGCCACGGCGAGGCGCTGCGTCAGCAGGGCCGCCGTGGACGCGGCGTGGGCGCCTGAGAGCATGGTCCGGTGGCTGCCGCCGGTGGACGCGACCACCACCTCGCGAGCGTGCGGGCGCCAGACCGTCTCCAGGGGCGGCAGGCCGGGTTCGCGGTCGGCCGGGCTGAAGAGGGTCAGCTCCCCGTCGTAGACGCCCGGGCGGTATCGCGCCGAGGCGAGGAGCGCGTGCGCGCAGACGTCGAGGAGGCGCAGGGAGACGGGCGGGTGCGGCGTGCGGCCTTCGCTTCGCCGCCACAGCGCGGCGAGGCGCCGGCCAAGGATCGCCGCCCAGGCGCGGGCGGGCCAGGGTCAGCGGGCTCCGCGTGGTGTCGAAGAGGGCGACCAGGCCGACCTCGTCGCCCGCCTCGCGGAGCCGGCAGGCCATCTCGAAGGCGACGAGGCCGCCGAAGGAATAGCCGCAGAGGTGGTAGGGGCCCTCCGGCTGCCGCGCCTTCAGCTCGCGCAGGTAGTCGGCAGCCATGGCGCCGACGCTGGCGTGGGGCTTCGCCTTCCCGGCCAGGCCCGGGGCCTGGAAGCCCAGGACCGCGCCGGGCCAGGTCATCCGCCGGGCCATCGGAAGGAAGGCCGAGACGGCGCCGCCCAGGCCCGGGACGACGAACACCGGCGCGGCCCCCTCGCCCGGCTTCAGGGTCACGAGCGCGGCCGAGGCCGCCCCGCCCGGCGCGCGCAGCGCCGCGCAGAGCTGGCCGAAGCGGGGGGCCTCGCCGATGAGGCCGACCGACAGCGCGACGCCCAGCGCCCGTTCGAGCTCGAGCACGAAGGTGAGGGCCATGAGGAGTCGCCGCCGGCCTCGAAGAAGTCGTCGTCCGGACCACGGACGGGCGCGCCCAGCACCGAGCGCCAGACCTCTGCGACCGTCCGCGCGATGGGATCGCCGCCCGCGGCGGGGTTCGGGCGGGGCGCTGCAGCAGCGGGCGCGCGGGCCGCGTCCAGGGCGGCGAGCGCGCGGGTGTCGAGCTTCGAGCTCGGCAGGCGGGGCACCTCGTCCACGAGGTGGTAGCGGCCGGGCCGCATGGCGGGGGGCGCCGACGCCATCCGCGCGCGCAGGTCCTGCAGCAGGCCGGCCGGCGCACTGTCCTGCGCGTGGACGCAGGCGACGAGGGTCGCGGCGGCGCCCGGCCGGCGGACGCGGACCAGGACGCCGACGTCGCGGACCCCGGGATGCTGGCGGATCAGGGCCTCGACGCCATCCAGCTCGACCCGGGCGCCGCGGATCTTCACCTGCCGGTCCTGGCGGCCGATCCGCTCGATCAGGCCATCCGGCCTCTGGCGCACGAGGTCGCCGGTCCGGAAGGTCCTGCCGTCCCCGGCGGGGTCGGCCACGAAGCGGCCGCCGGTCCAGCGCCCGACCGCGACATAGGGACTGGCGACGATCAGCTCCCCCACCTCGCCCGGGCGGACGGCGCGGCCGCGGCCGTCGACGATCGCCAGGCGGTTGCCCGGCAGGGGATAGCCGATGGGGATCCGGAGGTCGTCGGCGCGCGCCGCATCGCCCGCGAACCACTGCATCATCGGAGCCTCGGTGGCGGCGTAGATCGACTGGATGGCCGCGCCGGGCGGGAGCCAGCCGCGGATCAGGTCGATATCGCTCCAGAGCGTGGTGTCGCCGCCGACGCGGACCAGGCGCAGGGTCTCGCCGGCCGCGCCGGGCCCGGCCTCCAGCACCGACCGCAGCAGGGCCGGAAAGGCGAAGAGGACGGTGATCCCGTCCGCGCGGACGAGGTCGACGATCTCGCGGGCGTCTAGACGGCCCGGATCGACCAGGCGGACGCTCCCGCCGGCCAGGAGCGCGGTGAGCAGGTCCCGGATGCCGACGATGGTGCAAAGCGACGCGAGCGTCAGGAACCGGTCGTCGGCATTGAGGTGCGCGGCGTTGACCGACTGCGCCACGCGCTGCAGCAGGTTGCGCTGGCTGTTGACGATGCCCTTGGGCTTGCCGGTGCTGCCGGAGGTGAAGAGGACGCAGGCCGGCTCGTCGGGGCCGGCGGGGGTCGGGCGCCAGGCGTCCGAGACGGGCGCCCGGGCGAGGTCCCGGACCTCGTCGGGGCGAAGGAGCATGGCGGGCCGCGCCTCGGTCTGGACGTCGGACAGCCACTGTTCGGGATAGTGCGGGTCCAGGGCGACGAACGGACGCCCCGCAGCCAGGCAGGCCAGGGCGGCGACCGGGAAGGCCGTCGAGGCGGGCAGCAGCAGGCCGACGAGGTCGTCCGGCTGGGTGCGGGCGGCGACGGCCTGGGCGACGCCGGAGAGCCTGGCCCAGAGCTCGGCGAAGGTGAGGGCGCCGTCCGTAGCGGTGACGGCGATCCGGTCCGGCTGGCGGCGGGCGATCGCCTGCAGGAGGTCGATGACCGGCCGTGCGAGGTCCTCGTCGCGGAAGCGGACGAAAGGGCGGGCCGCCGGACCGTTCCAGTCCAGAGGGCGCGGATCGACGGCGAGCCAGGCCGGACCGCCGTCGACGGCCGGTTCGGCGGCGTCCGCCGCGCGCAAGGTCAGGCCGGAGAGGGAGGGACCCATGCCGCGACCTTAAGGCTCAGCTTTGCCGGCCGGCCATGATCCTGGGGGGACGGAGGCATGATCCGTCGTCTCATCCGGCCGGAGAGCCCCCTAAGGCGCCAGGGCCGCCGCGATGCGGTCCACGACCGGGCCCCACGCCTCGCCTGCGCCACGCCGGAAGAGTCGGAGCGATCCGTACCAGGGGATGTCCTCGCCGGCGGCCGTGTAGCGCCACTCGGCGCGCTCCGGGATCATCACGAAGCCGCGCTTGCCGAGGGCGCCGGTCAGGTGGGCGAGCGCGGTCTGGACGGTGACCACCAGGTCGAGGTTGGCGACGAGGCCGGCGAGATCCTCGAAGTCGTGGGTGTCGGCGCCGGGGAAGGCCGCGAGAGGACGCTCGAGGCCGGCGTTGAGGGCCGCGATCTCGTCGGCCGCCTCGCCGTACTGCAGGCTGACGAACTCGCAGTCGGGCCGGACGAGCAGCGGCGTGAGCGCAGCGAGAGGCATCGACCGCTCGGAGGCGAGGGTGCGGCGCACCCCGCCCCGCCAGGAGAGGCCGATCCGCAGCGGGGCCCGGCGCGGGCCGAGGCGGTCGGCCCAGGCGGCCACGACCTCCGCCCGCGGGGCGAGGAAGGGCGTCCCTGGGAAGGCGTCGCCCGAGCGCCGGAAGGCGTGCGCCAGGCTGCCCAGCGCCACCACATGGTCGAAGGCGTCGAAGTCGAGGCCGGCGAGGCTCGGGCCGGGCAGGATCTCGACCTGCGGCATGGAGTGGGACATCAGGCGCACGAGGCGCGGATCGACGACCGCCGTCACCTTCGCCTGTGACGCCAGGTCCGGCAGGATGCTGGCGAACATGATCTCGTCGCCGATCCCCTGTTCGGCGATCGCCAGGACCCGGCCCGTGAGGGCCTCCGGCGTCGGAGCGATGGTCAGGCGGCGGCGGAGCTCCGGCGTGATCCGGCCGGACGCATGGTCGGTGAAGAGCGCCGCGCGCCAGCGCCACTCGTAGTCGTCCCAGCCGCCCGCGAAGTCGCGACGGACCAGACGGGCGTGGGCGCGGCGATAGCGCGGCAGGGCGTCGTCGGGCCGCAGGGCCGCGGCCTCGTCGAAGGCGGCGAGCGCCGGCTCGAACCGCTGCTGGGCGGCCAGCGCCATGCCGAGGTCGCAGAGCCGTTTGGCGCGCTCCTGCGGAGCGCTGCGGGCCAGCGCCGTCTCGAAGGCGGCGAGCGCCTCGTCCAGGCGCCCGAGGTCGTAGAGGCCGGCCCCGAGGTGGGTCCAGGCGGCGGCGAGGGCCGGCTGCAGGGACGTGGCGCGCCGGGCCGCGGCGACGGCCTCTTCCCAGCGTTCCAGCCGGTTCAGCAGGCTGGCGCGGTTGGCGTGCGCCAGCGCCAGGGACGGATCGAGGGCGAGCGCGGCGTCCAGGCCGGCCAGCGCCTCCTCGAGGCGACCCAGCCGGCCGAGCGCCGCGCCGCGGTTGACGTGGACGGCGGCCGCCCTGGGATCGAGGGCGAGCGCCCGGTCGAAGGCGGCGAGCGCGTCAGTCGCACGGTCGAGGTCGAGGCGCAGCGACCCCTGCATGGCCCAGGCGCGGGCGTTGCGAGGCTCGAGCTGCAGCAGCCGGCCGAGGGTCGCCTCGGCCTCGGCCAGCCGCCCAGCGCGGGCCTGGGCCAGCGCGTCGGCGGCCAGTTGCTTTGCGGCAGGCGGCATCCCGGCCTAGTCGGCGAACCGCGGCTTGCGCTTTTCGAGGATGGCGTTGACGCCTTCCATATGGTCGTCGGTGAGGTGAGCGATCGCCTGGGCGGCCGCGCTCATCTCCATCAGGGTGTCGTAGCTGGCGGTCTGGCCCTGCTTCAGCAGGGTCTTGGCGAGGCGGAGCGCATGCGGCGGCTGCTCGGCGATCCGGTTGGCGAGTTCGAGGGCGGCGTCCATCAGGCCCTCGCGCGGCACCACCTTGGAGACCAGACCCCAGTCGCAGGCGGTCTTGGCGTCGATGACGTCGCCGGTGAACAACAGCTCCGCCGCGCGGCTCATGCCGATGGTCCGGGGCAGCAGCCAGGCGCCGCCGTCGCCGGGGATCAGGCCGAGCTTCAGGAAGGTGACGCCGAACTTCGCCTCCTCGGCGGCGATCCGGATGTCGGTCATGCAGGCCACGTCGCAGCCAAGGCCGATCGCCGCGCCGTTCACCGCTGCGATGGAGGGGACCTCCAGGCCGTAGATGGCGCGGACGACGCGATGGATGTTGCCGCGGTAGCCCTCGCGGATCTCGACGCCGGAGCCGCCGAAGGCGCCCGTGCGGGCCTGCATGGCCTTCACGTCGCCGCCGGCGGAAAAGGCGCGGCCGGCGCCGGTCAGAACCACGCAGCGGACGGAGGGGTCGGCGTTGATCGCCGCGCAGGCCGCCGCCACCTGGTCGCCGTCGCCCGGCGCGCCCAGCGCGTTCATGGCGTCCGGCCGGTTGATGGTCAGCACGGCCACCTTGCCGTGGCGCTCGATGGTGATCAGGTCCATCGCCTCGTCTCCCCTGCGTTTCGTCTTTGCAGGGTCAATGCGACGGGCGGCGCGGGCCTTCCAGCGAATTCTTGGTCAGGTGACCGCTATCAATTGCGGTCGAGACGATCCGAGAGCTGGCCCAGCACGCGCAGGCAGGCGTCGAGGTCCGCCGGGTTCATGTCGGCGAACAGCTCTTCCTGCAGGTCGGCGACGATCTCCTGAGCCTGTTCCAGCACGGGCGTGGCGCCCGGCTTGATCCGCACCACCTTGGCGCGGCGGTCGCCGTGGTGCGCCCGGCGCTCGACCCAGTCCTGGGCCTCCAGCGCGTCGATCAGGCGGACCACGGTCGGCTCCTCGACACCGAGGCGCTGGGACAGCTCACGCTGCACGACGCCATCCTGGGCGCCGGCGATCTCCGCCAGGGCGGCGCAGCGGGCGTCGGTCTGGCCGATCACCTTCAGGCGCTCGTTGAGGCGGGCGCGCCAGCGACGGCCGGCGAGCAGCAAGCCCTGGGCAAGGGCCGCACGAACGTCAGCGTCGGAATCGGCGCGGTGACTCTGGGACATCAACAGGCTCCGGGGAGGATCGCGGAATGCGGCTGGAATTCCGTAATCTGAGTAATCGTATGCAAGGTGAAACTAACCTGCGCCGCCAATGCTGCAATGCGACAATGTGTCCAAAGCTTGTCTTTGCTTACTTGTGAACCGCTCGCAACTTGGAAAAACACGATCTGCGAACGGGAATCGCTCACCAAAACAACGGATTTTCCCAACTTAGCACGCTAATGATATGCATGTTGTGGTTTTTATATTCACTTCTACTCAACAATGAAGTAATCATTTTTCAAGGACCGAACGATCAAAAGTCGAGGGTCAGCGGTCCCTAACGCTCCGCCGACGTGGGGCTGTGTCCGGTGCTGACCTTCTTCTTGAGCGACTCCCGAACGCTGACGGCCGACGCCGCCGATGTGGCCACGACGCCTGCGCCCCTCCGCTCTCGGACGTGGACAACTGGGAAGAACTCTAGGGCATGACCACTCCTTCGGACGCCGGACCGGCGAGCCTCGAACTGGCTCCGGTCCTCGATCTCAAGGCGGCGACGCCGCTGGCCCAGGCGCTGCTTGCGCTGCGCGGGCGCGACGTGACCGTCAACGCCGCGGCGGTGGAGCGGCTAGGGGCCCAGTGCCTCCAGGTGCTGCTTTCGGCCCGCAACACCTGGACCGAGGACGGCGCGCAATTCGCGGTGACCGAGCCCTCGGAAACCTTCGTCGAGACCCTGGCGCTGCTGGGCGCGCCCTACCCGACCTACTTCCAACCTTCGGAGCTTGCGGCATGAGCCTGACCATCCTGACGGTCGACGATTCGCGCACGATGCGCGACATGCTCAGGCTGGCGCTGGTCCAGGCCGGCTACACGGTCCTGCAGGCCGAGGACGGCCAGCACGGCCTGGAGGTCCTCGACGACGCCACGCCGGACGTCATCGTCACCGACATCAACATGCCCAGGCTCGACGGC
The DNA here is from genome assembly GCF_024699985.1 of Phenylobacterium sp. J367. GTDB lineage: Bacteria > Pseudomonadota > Alphaproteobacteria > Caulobacterales > Caulobacteraceae > Phenylobacterium. Next base: position 713,395 of record NZ_JAJONA010000001.1, read on the forward strand.
TACGGCTTCATCGAAGGCGTCCGCGCCGACGAGCGCCACCGCGCCGTGCCGATCCTGGTGCTCACCACCGAAAGCGACCCCGAGAAGAAGCAGCGGGCGCGCGACGCCGGCGCGACCGGCTGGATCGTGAAGCCCTTCAACCCAGAGAAGCTGGTGGACGCGATCCGCCGCGTCGCAGCCTGAGGATTCCTGACCGTGGATCCGATGGAGGAAATCAAGGCGACCTTCTTCCAGGAGTGCGAGGAGCAACTCGCCGAGCTGGAATCGGGCCTGATGGCCATGGACGAGGGCGACCATGGCTCGGAGACGGTCAACGCCGTCTTCCGGGCGGTGCACTCGGTGAAAGGCGGCGCAGGGGCCTTCGGCCTCGATGACCTGGTCCGCTTCGCCCACGTCTTCGAGACCACCCTCGACCAGGTCCGCAGCGAGAAACTGGCCCCCACGCCCGACCTGATGAAGGTCATGCTGCGCTCGGCCGACGTCCTGACCGACCTGGTCCGCGCGGCCCGCGACGGCGGGACCGTCGACGAGGCGCGCTGCGAGGAGCTGGCCGGCGAGCTGAAGGCCTTCGTGGGCGGCGAGGCCGTGGTCGACGACGACGACGGCATGGGCGACCTGGATTTCCAGCCGCTGGCCGCCTTCGACGCCGCGCCGGTCGTCGCGGCGCCCGCTTCGGGCGGGGGGCTGGAGCGTGCACTTCAAGCCGCGGGCCGACCTCTACGCCAAGGCCAACGAGACCGTCCTGCTGCTGCGCGAGCTGTCGCGCCTGGGCCAGGTGGAGGTCGAACTCGACGCCTCCGCCCTGCCGCTGCTGCCGCACCTCGATCCGGAGGGCTCGTACCTCTCCTGGACCGTCCGCCTGACCGGCGACGCCACCGAGACCGCCGTGCGCGAGGTCTTCGAATGGGTCGACGGCGACTGCGAGCTGGACGTGCGCCCGGGCGGCGTCGGCGACGGGGATGATCCGGTCGCCGCCCTTCTCGCCGCCGAGGCCCCCCGCGGCGGAAGCCGCCGCCGAGCCCGAACTCGACATCTCGGCCCTGATCGCCAAGGCGCAGGAAGCCGCCGTCGGGGACCCTAAGCCGGCCCCTGAGCCCATGACTGCGGCCGCTCCGGACGCGCCTGCCCCGGCTGCCCAGCCGGCCAAGGCCGCCGTCCAGGCTCCGGCGGCCGCGGCCCAGGCGGCCCCGACCATCCGCGTCGACCTCGACCGCGTCGACCGGCTCATCGACCTCGTCGGCGAGCTGGTCATCAACCAGGCCATGCTGGCCCAGCGCGTCACGGAGGCCGGCCTCGCCCGCGCCTCGAGCGTCGCCATGGGGCTGGACGAGCTGGAACAGCTCACCCGCGAGATCCAGGACAGTGTCATGGCGATCCGCGCGCAGCCGGTGAAGTCCGTGTTCCAGCGGATGCCCAGGCTGGCGCGCGAAGTGGCCAGCGCCACCGGCAAGCAGGTACGCCTGATCACCGAGGGCGAAGGCACCGAGGTGGACAAGACGGTGATCGAGCGCCTCGCCGATCCCCTGACCCACATGATCCGCAACGCCATCGACCACGGGCTGGAGAAGCCCGAGAAGCGCAAGGAGTCGGGCAAGGATCCGGAAGGCGTGGTGCGCCTGTCGGCCCTGCACCGGTCCGGCCGCATCGTCATCGAAGTGGCTGACGACGGCGCAGGCATCAACCGCGAGCGGGTGAAGCAGATCGCCATCGACAAGGGCCTGATCGCCCCCGACGCGGCCCTGACCGACGAAGAGACCGACAACCTGATCTTCGCCCCGGGCTTCTCCACGGCGAGCGAGGTCTCCGACATCTCCGGCCGCGGCGTCGGCATGGACGTGGTGAAGCGCTCGATCCAGGAGCTGGGCGGGCGGATCTCGATCACCTCGCGCCCCGGCCTCGGCTCCACCTTCACCATGAGCCTGCCGCTGACGCTGGCGGTGCTCGACGGCATGGTGGTGTCGTCCGGCGAGCAGACCCTGGTCGCGCCGCTGACCGCGATCGTCGAGACCCTGCAGCCGAAGTCCGTCGAGGTCCACGCGCTGGGCGGCGGCGCGCGGGTGATCTCGATCCGCGGCTCCTATGTGCCGCTGGTCGATGTCGGCCTGTCGCTCGGCTACCGCACCGAGCCGTTGGAGCCGGAAGAGGGCGTGGCCCTGCTGATCGAGGGCGAGGGCGGCGCCCGCGCGGTGCTGCTGGTCGACGCCATCCAGGGTCAGCGCCAGGTGGTCATCAAGAGCCTGGAGGCCAACTACCGCCGCGTCCCCGGCATCGCGGCGGCCACCATCCTGGGCGACGGCCGCGTCGCCCTCATTCTCGACATCGACGCCTTGGTCGCGGCCTCCCGCACCACCGAGGCGCCGCGCCTCATGCAAGCCGCAGGATGACCCCCATGAGCGAGCCCTCCTCCGCCGGCCTGGGCCGTGAGCTGATCTCCTTCCGCATCGGCTCCCAGGAATTCTGCGTCGACATCATGTCGGTGCGCGAGATCCGCGGCTGGACGCCGGCCACCGCCCTGCCGCAGGCGCCGCCCTTCGTGCGTGGCGTGATCAACCTGCGCGGCGCGGTGCTGCCGATCGTCGACCTGGGAGCCCGCCTGGGTCTCGGCGCGGCCGAGCCCACGGCCCGCCATGTGATCATCGTCGCCCAGGTGGAGAAGCAGATCGTCGGCCTGCTGGTCGACGCGGTCTCCGACATCCTGACGGTCAGCGACGACATGATCCAGCCGACGCCGGACGTGGCGTCCGAGATGGTCCGCAATTTCGTCCGCGGCCTGTTGGCCATCGACGGACGCATGGTCTCCTTCATCTCGCTCGACCGGGTGCTGCCCGAGAGCGACCTCGAAGCGGCCGCATGAGCCAGGCCGCCGCCCAGATGACTGTCCGAGAGAGCCGCCACGCCCAACTGGTGGAAGGCGAGTTCACCTTCACCGCCGAAGACTTCCGCATGATCGCCGAGACGCTGCACGCGGCGGCCGGCATCGCCCTGCCCGAGTCGAAGGCGACCCTCGTCTATTCGCGCCTGGCAAAGCGGCTGCGCACGCTCGGACTGGAAAGCTTCCGCGACTACTGCGCCCTGGTGTCCGGCAAGGACGGCCTGGACGAGCGCCAGCAGATGATCGTGGCGCTGACCACCAACGTCACCCGCTTCTTCCGCGAGCCGCACCACTTCGAGCACCTGAAGGCCCAGGTCCTGCCCGGCCTGCTGGCCGACGTCCGCCGCGGCGGCTCGCTGCGCATCTGGTCGGCCGGCTCGTCCAACGGCCAGGAAGCCTATTCCATCGCGCTCACCATCCTGTCGCTGATGCCGGACGCGCCGGACGCCGACATCCGGATCCTGGCCAGCGACATCGACACCAAGATGCTGGCCGAGGGCCGGGCCGGGCTCTACGGCGCGACCGCCATGGCCCCGGTTCCCACCGACCTCAGGACCCGCTGGTTCGAGCGCGAGGGCGACGCCTGGCGCGCGTCCGAGCCGCTGAAGCGCCTGGTGGTGTTCAACGAGCTCAACCTGATCGGCGACTGGCCGATGAAGCGCCAGTTCCAGGCGATCTTCTGCCGGAACGTCCTGATCTATTTCGAGGAGGCGACCCAGGCGAAGATCTTCAGCCGCTTCGTGCCGCTGATGGCGCCGGGCGCGCGCCTCTACATCGGCCACTCCGAGCGAGTCTGCGGACCGGACACCGCCAGGTTCGCCACCGACGGGGTGACCACCTACAGGCTGACGGGGGCCGGCCGATGATCCGCGTTCTGGTTGTCGACGACAGCGCCACCATGCGCAGCCTGATCTCGGCCACGCTGAAGCGCGACCCGGAGATCGAGGTGGTCGGCCAGGCCGGCGACCCCTACGAGGCGCGCGAGGCGATCAAGCAGCTCAATCCGGACGTCATCACCCTGGACGTCGAGATGCCGAACATGAACGGCCTCGAGTTCCTGGAGAAGATCATGCGCCTGCGGCCGATGCCGGTGGTCATGGTCTCGACCCTGACCGTCCGCGGCGCCGAGGCGACGCTAGAGGCCCTGGCGCTAGGCGCTATCGACTGCGTGGCCAAGCCGGTCACCGGCGGCGCCGACTCCTTCGACGACCTGCCGGCCAAGGTGAAGGCCGCCGCCCGCGCCCGGGTGCGGCCGGCCGGCGGACCGGCGCCCAAGGCGCCCGAGCGGCTTGATCACGCCCCGGACGGGCGGGTCATCGCCATCGGCTCGTCGACCGGCGGGGTCGAGGCGCTGATCACCATCCTCAGCCGCTTCCCGGCCAACTGCCCGCCGACCGTGATCACCCAGCACATGCCGGGCACCTTCACCAGGAGCTTCGCCGAGCGCCTGGACCGGCTCTGCGCGCCGACCTGCGCCGAAGCGCAGGACGGCGCCCCGCTCGAGCCCGGCCACGTCTACCTGGCCCCGGGCGGCGACTGCCACCTGGAGGTCACCGACAGCCACCGCTGCCGCATCCGCGCCGGCGAACGGGTCAACGGCCACCGCCCCTCCGTCGACGTCCTCTTCGGCTCCATGGCCAAGGTCTATGGCCGCAAGGGCGTCGGCGTGATCCTGACCGGCATGGGCCGTGACGGCGCCCAGGGCCTGCTGGCCATGCGCCAGGCGGGCGCCCGGACGCTGGGCCAGGATGAATCCACCTCGGTCGTCTACGGCATGCCGAAAGCCGCCTTCGAGATCGGAGCCGTCGAGCGCCAGGCGCCGCTCGATAAGCTCGCCGCCGAGATGCTGAAAGCGCCCGCTACTTCTGCAGTCGAGAAAAGCTGATGCCCGCTGCGTCCTCCATCAAGGTCCTGATCATCGACGACCAGCAGACCATGCGGTCGCTGGTCCGCAACGGGCTCGAGCAGCTCGGCTTCCGCGAGTTCGCCGAGGCGCCGGACGGCGAGGCCGGGCTGCGCCAGGTGCTGACCGAGAAGCCGAACCTGGTGATCTCGGACTACAACATGCCGAAGCTCGACGGCCTGGGCCTGCTCCGCGCCATCCGCAGTCACGAGCCGATCCGCTCGACGGCTTTCATCATGCTCACCGGCCGGGCCGACAAGGAGCTGGTGCAGCGCGCCGTCCAGTACGGGGTCAACAACTACCTGGTGAAGCCGTTCACGGTCGCCACCCTGAAGGGGAAGATCGAGGCGGTGTTCGGCGGACTGACATGAGCGCGGTCGCCGCCTCCCGCTACGCCGACCTCGCCAAGCGGCCGATCCATGTCGTCCAGGGCGAGCACGCCATCTCCGACGACCCGGACATCGTGCTGACGACGATCCTCGGCAGCTGCGTGGCGGCCTGCATGCGCGATCCCGTGGCGCGCATCGGCGGCATGAACCACTTCCTGTTGCCGGGCGGTCCGAAGGCCGACGGCGCGGACGGCGAATCCGTCCGTTACGGCGTCCACGCCATGGAGTTGCTGGTCAACGCACTGCTGGCCCGCGGCGCCCGGCGCGAACGGCTGGAGGTGAAGCTGTTCGGCGGCGGCCGGCTGGTGAAGGGCCTCACCGACGTGGGCGCGTCCAACGCCAGGTTCGCCGAGGAATTCCTCGCCGCCGAGAAGCTGAACCACGTGGGCGGCTCGCTGCGCGGCGATTCGGGACGGCGTATCCAGTACTGGCCGGTCAGCGGACGGGCCCGCCAGGTGTTCCTGGGCGACGACCGCAAGGCCTTCGAGGCCGAGACCTTCCTGCCGGTCCCGAAGCCCGCGCCGCAGACCGGCGCCCTGGAGCTCTTCTGATGGCCGCCAAGACCCAGCCGATCACCGAGGTCATGGCCGCCTGCGCCACGGAGCTGGCCGACCTCGCCGGCGCGTGCGAGGTCCTGCAGACGGCGCTGTCCGACGCCATGGCCGCCGGTCTGGCTGACGGTCAGGCCCTCGACCTGATCACCCAGCGGGCCGCCGGCCTAGCCCAGTTCCTCGCCGCGCTCGGTCGGGAGCTGCCGTCCGACTGGCGGGTGGACTCGCTGGCCGCCGCCCAGGGCGTGACGCTCGCCGACCTCGCCCGGTCCCTCACCGGCCACGATAGCCAGGCCGCCGCCGAGACAGGCGAACTCGATCTCTTCGGAGGCTGACCGGTGGCGGAGCCGCGCCTGAACCTCGGAAAGGCGACCGTGCTCCTCGTCCAGGCGAGCGCCACCGAGCTCGACATCCTGGGGCAGATGTTCATCGGCTTCGGGGTGAAGGGCATCCGCAAGTGCACCAGCGTGGAGGACGCCGAGGCGGTGTCAGCCACCCAGCCGTTCGACCTGATGGTGGTCGACTGCGACATCCCCGACGGCGCCGGCTACGACTTCGTCCAGCGGCTGCGCAGGGCCGAGGAGAACGCCAACCGGCTGGCCCCGATCATGCTGGTCTGCGGCCATGCCGCGCCGTCCAATGTGGAGCGCGCGCGGGACTGCGGCGCGAACTTCGTGGTCGCCAAGCCGCTGACCCCGCCGATCGTCTACGATCGCCTGATGTGGATGGCGCGCGAGCAGCGCCAGTGGGTGGAGGCCGAGGGCTATGTGGGCCCCGACCGGCGGCACAAGGCGTTCGGCCCGCCGGCCGGCGAGAAGGGCCGCCGCCATGACGACCTGGGTCTGGAGGTGGGGCTGCCCATCGGGCCGGACCTCGAACAGGACGAGATCGACGCATTGATGAATCCGAGGAGGGCCGTGGCGTGAGTAAGGCGGCGAAATTCTTCAAGTACGAGAACCCGTTGGCCAAGACGGTGGTGACCAAGGGCGGGCTGTCCGCCGAGGACGCCATCGCCGCCGCGGAGGCGCGCGTGGAAGAGGTGCGCCAGCCCACCCTGGAGGATCTCGACCGCGGGCTCGCCGAGATCGCGGCCCTGCGCGAGCGCCTGGGCGACGGAGACGCCGCAGCCCTCCAGTCCATGTACCAGGAAGCCAACCGGATCGTCGCCGTGGGCGGGGTGTTCGGCCTGGGCCAGCTCGGCGAGGCGGCCTACAGCCTTTGCGAGCTGATCAGCCGCTTCCAGGCCGGCGGCCGCTTCAGCCGGGCCATGGTCGACGTGCACCTCGACGGCCTGAAGTTGCTCCGCACCCCCGACGAGCACGACGAGACCCACCGCGACCAGGTGCTGTCGGGGCTGCGCCAGGTGACGGCCAGCGTGGGCTGATGCTACTAGCCGGGCCCTTGCGGCCCGGCGCGTCCGGTCCCTCACCCCGATCGAGGTCCGATGATCCACGGCGTCGTCTTCTCCAAGGACCGCCCCCTCCAGCTGATGGGCTACCTGGACTCGCTGGCCGCGCTCGGCGGCCGCGAGCAGCTTGCCCGGACGCGGGTGGTGGTCCCGGCGCTGAGCGACGACTACCGCCAGGTCGAGCGCGAGCTCCTGGCGATCCACGGCGTCGGGCCGAGCTTCGTCGAGGAGGGGGAGCGCGGCTTCGACGCCACCGTCCGCGAGCTGGTGGCGGGGCTGCCGGACGACGAGTTCATCTTCTTCGGCTGCGACGACGTGGTGTTCCTCCGGCCGTTCACGCTCGCGCCGGCCCCCGCGATCCTGAACGCCGATCCGGAGCTGATCGGGGTATCCCTCCGGCTCGGCCTGAACATCAAGCACCGGCCGCCGGCCCAGCCCGGCTCGTCGGCCATGGTCTACAAGTGGCGCTGGGTCGGCGCCCCCTGGCACTGGGGCTATCCCTTCGAGCTGATGGCGTCGGTCTATCGCGCCGGCCTGGTGAAGGAGGTGCTGGGCGCCGTGGCGCAGAAGATGCGCACGCCCAACGACCTGGAGCACTTTGGCGTCATCGCAGCCCAGCAGATTCTGCCCGGACGGACGCCGAAGATGGCGATGTTCAACAGCGACAATTACGCCGCCGCCCAGGACGTGAACATGGTCCAGGCCGAGTACAGGAACTACGCGGTCGGCGGCGCGGACTATGCGCCCGAGACCCTGAACCGGCTCTATCGCGAAGGCCGGCGCCTCGACTGGACCGCAGCGTTCGGGACCAGCATCCCCGACTGCTTCCTGCGCGACATGCGCTGGCGTATCCGTTGACCGGCGCGACGGAGCCCAGCACGTGACCCCGGAAACCTACACCGAGCAGTTCAAGGCCCTGATCGCCCAGGCCCAGACGACGCGTCCGCGCTTCGACCTGCGCTGGGAAAACCGCATGGCGATCCTGCGCGAGGACACCGCCAACACCGAGTTCGACCGCCACTACATCTACCACCTGGCCTGGGCCGTCAGGCTGATGCGGCGGCTGAACCCGCGCCGGCACGTGGACTTCTCCTCCTCGCTCTATTTCCCGGCGATGGCCTCGGCCTGGCACGAGATCGAGTTCTGCGACATCCGCCCGCCGGAGCTGGAGCTGCCCGGCCTGACGCTGCGCAAGGAGAACCTGATGCAGCTGTCGTTCGCCGACGGCAGCCTGCCCAGCGTCTCGTGCATGCACGTGCTGGAGCACGTCGGTCTCGGCCGCTACGGCGACCCGCTGGACTACGACGGCGACCTCAAGGGAATGCGGGAGCTCGCCCGCGTGACGGCGCCCGGCGGCGACCTGCTTGTGGTCGTGCCGGTCGGCGCGGCGGCGGTCATCCAGTTCAACGCCCACCGGATCTACCGTTTCGCGGACGTGCCGGAGATCTTCGCCCGCGACTTCGACGTGGTGGAGCAGGTGCTGATCCCGGAGAAGGGCCCGGCGGGCCTTGTCCCGTCTCCGACCGTCGACCAGCTCGCACGCGAGCGCTACGGCTGCGGCTGCTACTGGCTGCGCAAACGCCTCTAGCGGCGGCGGCTCCGCACCAGCTCGACCACGAAGTCCTGCATCGACGCCGGCACGGCGGCGATGATGTCCTCGAACAGGCAGACGTAGCAGGGGTGGTGCTTGCGCAGCGCCTCCACGACCTCGGCGATGTTGGCCCAGTGGTCCGGCTTGTGCGGCCGGGGCGGCGGGGCCAGGAACAGGCGCGCGTCGTCGATCAGGATGATCTGCCTGTCGAGGTGGGGCGCGACCGCCTCGATTTCCGCCAGCAGCGGGCATTCGGCCTCGACCCCGGCGGTCTCGCCGCCGCTGTAGTGGGCGTCGAGCCAGAAGATGGTCGGCTTCGTGGGGATCCACGAGCTGGCCCATCAGGGCGCCGGAATCGCCCAGCAGGCAGCGGATATTGGCGTGGCCGGCCAGCCGCTCGCTGGTCGTCCGGTGGATCGCCGGTGCGGCCTCGACGGTCGCCACCTCCTCGAAGTGGCGGCTGGCCCAGAGCGCGGTGTCGCCCTGGAAGGTGCCGGTCTCGACGAACCGGCGGATGCCGCCGCGCTGGGCGAGCGCCAGGATAAAGTCCTCGGGCGGGCCGTGCCGAACGATACCCATGACGCATGCGCTCCTTGGTCGAGAGGCGGGCTATCGGGAAAGAGCGCGGCGAGGTCAACCGTCCCCGCCGGTCTTGAGGCGGTTCGCCTCAGACGCGGGGCTTGGTCTCGCGCCAGACGCGGGCGAAGTCGAAGGCGCCGGCGGTCTCGCGGAACGCCGCCAGAATCCTCGGCGTCGCCGCTGCCGATCAGGCGCGTCTCGAAGGTCGGCCCGGGCGCCGGCGGCGGCGCGGCGTCCGCGGCCAGGTACTTCTCGATATAGGTCGGGACCTGCGGGTCGGGGTGGCCGGCCGCAAGCACGCCGCGCAGGTGCGCCGCGATCGCGCCTTCGTCGACAACGTCCGCCGGCAGGGCGCCGCGTGTGCGGAGATGGGTGGCGAAGCGGCGGCGGCTGATCCGTGGGCCGAGCGTCGAGAGGTGGAACTGGAAGATCCGGCCGAAGGAGGCCGGCGTCATCCGCGTGGTGACGCGCCCGACGTGCAGGTTGTGGCCGATGTAGCCGATCTGCATGAGGTCGGCGCCGCGGATCACCGACTTGCCGGCCACCAGCCCCGCCTCCAGCGAGGCGGGATCGAGCGCAAAGCGGATCGGCTGCGACCAGTCGATGCGGCCGTCGGTCTCCGCGGGCGGCGCGGCGTTGCTGATCCAGGCCGGGGCGAAGACCGCTTCCTCGGAGGCGCGCAGGATGTCGACGGCGTGGCGCGGCGCGATCGTCGTGCCGTCGAAGCCGAACAGGAATTCGTCGGCGTCCATGACGGTCAGGTAGCGGCAGCTCCGCGACAGCCAGTAGTAGAGGTACTTGTGCCGGCCGACCGAGTGCAGACGGTCGTAGGCGTCCGGGAACGGCAGGACCAGCATCTCGCCCCGATGCCGGTTCAGGATCGCCCAGTGCTCCGGATCCTGAGAGCCGCAGTCCATGATGACCAAGTTGTGCAGGCCGACGATGGCCGCGTGGTAGTCGATCCAGCGCTGCAGCAGCTCGGGCTCGTCCTTCACCTTCAGGACGATCTTGAGAACGGTGTCCTTGCCCGGCGCGAACTCCAGGCCGAGGCGCAGGCCGTGGTCGATCCAGTCCTGATACGCCGCCTCGCGGGTGGCGAAACTCTGGCCCCGGGCCCGCTCGTAGGTCGCCTGGTCGAAGCGCGGCGTCATGTAGGAGACGTTGCGCGCCAGGAGGTCGTAGCTGCGCTTCTCCGGGTGATCGAGCAGGTAGTGGAAGGTGTCGTTGGGCAGGGTCGCCATCCGGGCTCAGGGCTCGCCTGCTCCTACCGCGCCGAGCCTTGAGGGCAAACCCCCGCGCCGATTGCGCTTGAGCCCGCGTCCGGGCGAGGCTAGGGCGCGGAGACGATCCAGGAGCCAGGGCGCAGGTGACCGATTCCATTCCCGCGACGCTGGCCGAGATCCGGGCCCTCGACGCCGAGCTCGACGCGGCGGCGGGGCCGGGCCACCCGGTCAGCGCCCTGAAGGCCGGCGCGCTGTCGCCGCACGGGGTCGCCGTGGCCGGAACCGATGGCTACCTCTTCATCGGCAACGGCGCGAACCGCTGGGAGCGGCAGTTCCTGGGCGAGCTGGCCATCGACGACACCTGGTTCCGCGCCTGGTCGAAGGTGCTGGACGCCCGGGCCGCGGAAGCGGAGCGGCGGGGCAAGCCGCTCTGGAACCTCGTCGTGCCCGAGAAGCAGGTGGTCTATGGCGACAAGCGCTGGCCCGAGGGCGCGGACGGCGGGAAGCGCCCCGTGCGCCAGATGCTGGACCGCCTGAAGCCCGCGAACTTCACCTATCCGGAGGCCGCGCTCGCCGCCGCCCGGGAGCGGGCGCCCGCCTATTTCCGGCACAACTCGCACTGGACCCCATCCGGCTGCTGCGCCGCCGTGGCGGCCCTGCTCGGCGAGATGGGGATCGCCGTGGACGTCGAGACGCTGGGCTTCGCCTACCGCCGCGTGGACGGGCCGCATGACCTTTCGGTCCACTTCTTCGAGCCGGCGCCCGCCGAGCAGGCCGCCTTCCTCGCGCCGCCGGGCGAGGTGCTGTTCGACAACCGGCACCTCGAGACGACGGGCAAGCATGCGGGCTCGATCTACGGCCTCGGCAACCCCGCCGCGCCAGATTCCAGGACCCTGATCCTGTTCGGCGACAGCTTCGCCTACGACGCCGGCCTGACGCCCGCGCTCTCGGCCGTGTTCGCCAAGGTGGTGTTCGTCTGGTCCAAGAACGTGGTCTGGGATCTGGTCGACCAGCACGCCGCGGACCTGGTGCTGTGGGAGAGCGCCGAGCGGTTCATCGCCACGCCTTCGCAGGCCTAGTCGAAGGTCCCCGGCGGATAGCCCCGCCGGAAATGGCCGGGCCAGGGATAGGCCGCACGGCCCGAGCCGTCCGGCAGGCGCCGTTCGTCCGCCGGGCCGACCACCCGGGCCGGGGTCCCCATGACCAGCATCCCGGCCGGCACGTCGCGGCTGACCAGGCTCTGGGCGGCGATGACGGCATGCGCGCCGACCTTCACGCCGGGCAGGACCATCGCCCCGGCCGACAGGACGGCGTAGTCGCCGATCTCGCAGCCGACCGTGAGCTCGCTGGGCGGGCTCGGGTCGTTGGTGAGCACCGCGTAAGGCAGCATCCAGACGAAGTCGCCGACCCGGCTGCCCTTGGCGATGAAGATGTTGCTCTGGCTGCGGAAGAAGTCCCCGAGCCGGCAGTCGCCCTGGATGTCCGCGTTGGAGCCGATCTGGGCGTTACGGCCGATCAGGCTGCGCTCCCGGATCACGACGCGGTGGCCGGTCGCGAGCCCTTCGCCGATCTCGGCGCCCTGGTAGATCACGCTGTGGGAGCGGATGTTCGCGTTGGCTCCGATGACGAGGCCGGACGCCTCGCCGGCGGTGGGATGGCCGATCTCGCAATAGGCGCCGATCTTCGATCCCGGACCGATGCGGACGCCCGCATGGACGATGGCGAAAGGCCCCACGGCGACGCCGTCGAGTTGGGCGCCCTGGGCCACCTGCGCGGTCGGATGAATCTCCACGTCAGACCTCCTCGGGCAGGGGTTCGAGACGCGCGATGTCGGCGATCCGCCGCTCGAAGCGGCCGAGTTCCGCGGCGAGCCTCGCGCGGCCGGCGGGCGCCCGCAGTTCGGCGTTCAGGCGCAGGCTCGCGTCGACGGCGTCCGCCACCTCGGAGGGCTCCTCGATCCGCACCCAGTAGGGCAGCGGCAGGTTGAACTGCAGCAGCTCGCCGGCCTCCGAAGGCACCGGCACGATGGGGGCCAGGCCGGCGGCGACCGCCTCCAGGTTCGCCCGGCCGCCGGTGTCGGGATAGCTCGCCAGGTAGGCGTCCACCCCGTGCTCGATGAGCGCCGCCTTCAGATCGGGCGCGGCGCCCAGGAAGCGGTAGCGCGCCGGGTCGACGCCCGCCGCCGTCAGACCCTCGGCGACCTCGGCCTGGAAGCCCTCGTCGAAGGGGCCGATATGCAGCAGCTCCGAGCCGGGCCGCCGGAGGGCGGCGGCGGCGAAGTCGGTCCAGCGGTGGCCGGCCGGCTGGCGGTACTTGTGCGGCGCGCCGCAGGTGGCGAAACGGAACGGCTCGCCTGCCGCCTTGGCCTGCGGCGCGAGCGCGGCGTCGAGGCCCGGGATGGTCATGCCGACGTACTCCGGCTCCACCCCCGCCTCGCGGCAGGAGGCGTGGCACATGTAGGTCAGGTCGAGGTGCGCTGGGTACTTCAGGGTCGCGCCGAGGGTCGGCATGTGGTCGGCGTGGTGGACGAACTCGACCACGTCGCGGAACGGCCAGGTGGCGGCCACCGCGACGGCGTCCATGTGGTTCTGGATCAGGAAGATGCGGTCGGGCCGGATGGCGGCAAGCGCCATGTAGAGCTCGATCACCCGCTCCACGAGCGTCGGCGCCGTCATGATCTGCACGGCCCGGGCTTTGTAGGGGACGTCGCGGCCCAGGGCGGCGGGGAGCTGGCGCACGTTGAGCTGGCGATAGATGTCGGTGAACAGCAGCGTCATGCGCTCGGCGCCGAGGATGCTGGTGATGTCCGCCGCCACCTTGCTGTGGCCGCCGGTGCCGTAGAAGCGCGTGGCGACGATGCAGGCGTTGCTGTTGCCGCGCGTCAGCGGCACGTCCTTCAGGCCCAGGCGGCGCGGGAGCTGGGTGACCGCCGCGTCGAGGCCCGGCGCGAACATCTGCCGGCCGCGGATCTGCGGCGCCACGAAGGACGGCACCAGCTTGCTGAGCGCAACGAGGGCGGCGTCGAGGTCCTCGAAGCTCTTCGCGCGTTCGATCTGCTGCTGCAGCTCCGGGTTTTCGTAGACGTGTCGCAACCGGCCACCTTCCGCGCCTCCATCGTACCTAGCGGATGGGATTCCGGCTGCACAGAGCGGAACGTGGCCGACAAGCAGGCTCTGGCGCGGCCGGGCGGGCTCCACTAGACCGTTCGGGACAGATGACCCAGCCGCTCGCCAGATTCCTCGACCTCCCGGTGGTCGCCGACCCGAGGGGCAACCTCTCCTTCATCGAGGCCAACCGGCACATCCCGTTCGGGATCGAGCGCGTCTACTACCTCTACGACGTGCCGAGCGGCTCGGAGCGCGGCGGCCATGCGCACCTCGCCCTGAACCAGCTCCTGATCGCGGTGGCCGGCAGCTTCGACGTGCGTCTGCACGACGGGACGCGCGAGGAGACCGTCACCCTCAACCGCCCGAACCGCGGCCTGCACATCGGCCCGATGCTGTGGCGGGAGATCGAGAACTTCTCCTCAGGCTCGGTCTGCCTGGTGCTCGCCTCGACGGTCTATGACGAGGCCGACTACATCCGCGACTTCGACCAGTTCCTCGCCCGGGCGCGCGCATGAAGTTCTTCGACCTCGGCCTGGACGAACCGGGGCTGAAGGCCGAGCTGGAGGCCGCCGCCCGCCGTGTGATCGACAGCGGCTGGATGATCCTCGGCCCCGAGCTCGAGGCCTTCGAAACCGAGTTCGCGGCCTTCTGCGGCGTGGACCACGCCATCGGCGTCGGCAACGGCCTCGACGCCCTGATCCTCACCCTGCGGGCGGCGGGCATAGGCGCCGGCGACGAGGTGATCGTGCCCTCGCACACCTTCGCGGCGACCTGGCTGGCGGTGGAGGCGGTGGGCGCGCGGCCCGTGCCGGTGGAGCCCGATCCGGCGACCTTCACCCTCGATCCGGCGGGCGTTGAGGCGGCGGTGACGCCGAAGACGCGGGCGGTGATTCCGGTTTCGCTTTACGGCCATCCCGTGGACATGGACCCGATCCTGGCGACCGCGCAGCGCCACGGCCTCTTCGTGCTGGAGGACGCCGCCCAGAGCCACGGGGCGCTCTATCGCGGACGCCCGACCGGCTCGCTGGCCCACGCCACGGCCTTCAGCTTCTACCCGACCAAGAACCTCGGCGCGCTCGGCGACGCGGGCGCGGTGACGACCTCCGACCCGGAGATCGCCGCGAAGCTGCGGATGCTCCGCAACTACGGCTCCCGGGAGAAGTACCGGCACGAGGCGGCGGGCGTGAACTCGCGGCTCGACGAGATCCAGGCGGCGTTCCTCCGCGCGCGGCTGGCCCGCCTCCCCGCCGCCAACGAGGCCCGGCGCGCGCGCTGCGCGCAGTACGGCCAGGCGTTGGCCGGCGCGAACGGGCTCACCACCCCGGTCGAGGCCGAGTGGGCCCGCCACGTCTACCATCTCTATGTGGTCCGCTCGCCGGAACGCGACGCCCTGCAGGCCCGGCTGGACACCCAGGGGATCGGCACGCTGATCCACTATCCGATCGCCTGCCACCTGCAGCCGGCGTTCGCCCACCTGGGCTTCCGGCGGGGCGACTTCCCGCTGGCCGAGGCCCTGGCCGACGAGGTGCTGTCCCTGCCGCTCTGGCCGCAGATGTCGCCGGACGACGTGGCGGCGGTCGCCGCCGCGGTGCGGGCCTAGGCGAGCGCCTCCGCCAGCCCCGGCAGGCGTTCCTTGAGGCCCGCGGTCAGCGATCTCGCGGCGCGTCCAGAGGTCCTGGTACCAGGCCCGGCGATCCGGGAGCTGCTGGGCGAACATCCGGGCGTCACGGACGTCGGTCCAGGCGCGGCGGGCCATGGCGAGGCGGGCCGGCTCGTCGGCCAGGAGCCCCGCGAGCATCGGCGCCCAGTCCTCGACACTGCGGGCGATCAGGCCGTTCTCGCCGTGCCGGATCGTGCCTTCGTAGATGGTCGGCGAGGCCAGCGTGACCGCCCCCCGCGAGGCGGCCTCGACGAACTTCACGTCGCTCTTGGTGTCCTGATAGCGCCGGCCCTCGATCGGCGAGAGCGAGACCGCGCAGGTCCCCATGAGACGCAGGTACTCGTCGTAGTCCACGTAGGAGACGAACCGCTTGTTGCGCGCCGGCAGGGCCTCGAACACCTGCTTGTCGCCGAGCACCAGCCATTCCACCTCCGGGTGGGCCTCGGCGGCGGGTCCCAGCGAGGCCGCCACCTGGGTGGCGAACGGCCCACGGGTGACCGCGCCATAGAACACCCGACGCGGCGCCCGCCTTACGGGGAATTGGCGGTAGGTCGAAGGCGCAGTTGGCGAACACCTTCACCTCCGGATTGTAGCGCCCGAACGCCTCTGCGAGCTGGGGCGTCGAGGTCTGTACGGCGTGGACGTAGCCGAAGCGCTCCCAGGCCTCGGGCGCGGCGGTTTCGCCCATGACCTCGGCGACCAGCTCCGGATGGTCGTCGGCCTCCATCACCACGACCCAGCCGTTCACCAGGCTCTGGGCCACCGCCTTGCGCCAGGCCTCGGCGCCCAGGAGGGCCGGCCGCTGAAGGATCAGCACCTTCGGCCGGTCGACGGGCTCGTCGGTCAGGATGAACTGTGGGCCGCTCAGCGCCGCCACCAGTTCGGGATCGGTGCGCAGGCCCTGGGCCGGCAGGCGGGTGCGCACGTCCATCAGCCTGGGCGCGAAGCTCGCCATGCGCACGAAGAGCGGCGTGGCGGCCGCGGCCTTCCGGGCCACGGCGACGCGCGGCCAGGCCGGGGCGCCCGGCTCCGCGCGGCGGTCGTCGAAGGCCTGGCCGTCCGCGGCCGGCGGCAGCAGCCGGACGAGGCTGAACGGCGCGCGGTCGAGCGCCGGCAGGGCCGCCGGCTCGCCCACGGCCGCCACCGCGCCCCCGTCGGCCACGAGGTCGGACAGCCCCGCGGCGTCCTGGGCGGTGAAGCGGCTCAGGAGGACGAGATCGTAGGGGCCCGCCGCCGCCTCGGCGAGCGTCGGCCAGGACGAGAACCGGGCCCTCGGATTGCGGCGGAGATAGGCGGTCCGAAAGGCGGCTTCGGCCGGTCCCACGTAGAGCACCCGGTCGGCGGCGACCGGCGCGCGGCTCAGCAGGTCCCGGTCGGCGGCCGTAAGTTCCGCCGTACCACCGACCGACAGCAATGCGTCCAGCAGGATCGCCTTGAGGAAGAAGGGCGCCTGCACGGGAATATTGTGGCCCGCGGCCGGCGCCACGTGCAGCTCGACGTTCGGCAGTCCCGCAAGCCAGTCGCGTTCGGCCTGGTCGACGAAGCTCGGATAGGTCTCCTGCTTGCGCTCTGGCATCAGCGGGCGGTCACCGATGACCACGTCCACCGGGACCGCCAGTCCGTCCAGCAGCGGCCGGTAGTCGATGTCGCGCCGCCCCTCCGCGGTGACGCCGAACACGCCCTCCACGAAATCGTGGAGCCCCCGGTCGTCCGGTTCGGCCTTCAGCTTCTGGGCGAGCGGCCCCAGCATCGGCCAGAGCTTGGCGGTGAGCAGCGGCGGCTCGATCGCCACGATTCGCCTGACCGCCGCGGATCGCACCGCCAGCGCCACCAGGGCCCCGATGGAGACGCCGGCCAGCACCACCGGCCGCGCCGCGAACTCGCGATCGATCACCTCGGAAAGGGCGCGGGCGTAGGCCGCCACCGTCGCCTCGGCGAGCGGCGGCGAGTGGTTGCCCGGTAGGTGCATCAGGAAGCAGTCGGTCCCGTCGCCCACCACCTGCTGCATCTTGCTCATGGTCGTGATGGGAGCGAACGTCCCCGTCACCGTCAGCATCACCGGCTTGGCCGAATCCAGCGCCCCCGCGCGATGCCACAGCGGAATCGTCCCCAGACCGGTCGGGAAGTCCGTGTGCGTCAGGGACGGCAGGCTCAAGTCTTCACCCCTCGCTTGCGGCATGCGCCCCTGCCTAGCCGCTCGCCGTCTCCCGCAAAAGCCTTCTCGCACGGGCGCGGGCCGGGCATACGGGGACCGATGACCGGCCGCCTCGCAATCTACAATCCCTCCGGACGCATCGGGCTGAGAGGGAACCCCTTCGGCAAGGACGTGGCCAATCTGGAGCTCTTCCGCGCGCTGGCGCTGCACGCCGGCCTAGACGAGCTCACCTTCGTCAGCCGCCGTCAGGGAGAGGACGAAGAGCTTGCCGCCGCCCTGCTGGAGGGCCGGCCGACGCCTACGCGGGTGAAGGCCGGCGTCCTGCTCAACCAGGGCGTCGTCGCCGAAGCCGGGACCCTGCTCCGCGGACAGCCCGACATCTACGACCTCGCATGGCTGCGCCGGCGCGCGGTGGGCGACCGTGGCTACAGCCTGGTGGGCCTCGGCCACACCCTCGCCCCGCCGGCGGTCCGGCACTACATGGCCATGGCCTCGGTGGGGCCGACCCATCCCTGGGACGCGATCGTCTGCACCTCGCCCAGCATGCAGGCCGCGCTCGCCGAGATGTTCGCCGAGTGGGGCGAGCACCTCGCGGACCGGACGGGCGGCGCGGCGCCGGCGCATCCCAGCCTGCCGGTGATTCCCCTGGGCGTGGACGCCGGACGCTTCGCGGGCCTCGCCGACCGGCCGCAGGCGCGGGCCAGCCGCCGGGCGGCTCTGGGCGTCGGGGAGGACGACATCGTGATCCTCTGGGTGGGCCGCCTCTCCTACTTCGAGAAGGCCTTCCCCCAGCCCATGTTCCAGGCCGTGCAGGCGGCCGCCCGGGACAGCGGGGTCAAGGTCGCCTTCGCTCTGGCCGGCTGGTTCCCGGGGGAACGCGACGCCGAGCTGTTCCGGGAGGCGGCGGCGGCCTGCGCGCCCGACGTCGGCGTGCATTTCCTGGACGGCAACGACCGCGAGCTGGTCGGCGAGCTCTGGGCGGCGTCGGACATCTTCCTGTCGCTGGTGGACAACATCCAGGAGACCTTCGGCATCACCCCGGTCGAGGCCATGGCTGCGGGCCTGCCGGTCGTCGCCAGCGACTGGGACGGCTACCGCTTCACCGTGCGCAACGGGGCCGAGGGCTTCCTCATCCCGACCCTGCTGGCGCCCAGCGGCGGGATGGGCGATTCCATGGTCCTGCACCACACGACGGAAGCCGAGAGCTACCAGAGCTATGTGGGCACGGTGGCCCAGCACACGGCGGTGAACATCCCGCGCGCAGCCCGCGCCCTCGCGGACCTGATCCGCGCCCCGGATCTTCGCCGAGGGATGGGCGCGGCCGGCCGCAGCCGGGTCCGGGCGGTCTTCGACTGGCCGATGGTCGCCCGCCAGTACCGCGCCCTGTTCGAAGACCTGGCGGCGATCCGCAACGGCGCCCTCGACCCGCCGGCGCGGCACGCCATGAACCCGGTGAAGGGCGACCCCTTCCGCGCGTTCCGCGGATTCGCGAGCCGCCCGCTGGGCCTGGACGTCCCCCCTCACCGCCGCGCCGGACGCCGCCGCGCGGCTCGAACTGGCGACGAACCAGGGCCTCGACCAGGCCTTCGGCCGCTGGCGGGGCGATCATGACGATCACCGCCGGATTCTGGAGCTCCTGGCGGACGGCGCGCCGCACACCGTCCGGGAGCTTCTGCTCGCCTTTCCGACCGCCAGGCGGCGGGCGATCCACCTCAGCCTCGCCTGGATGGCCAAGTACGCGATTGTCGACTGGCCGACCTAGGGCCGGGCACAAAACCTGCCGCTGAATCGTTTCTCCCCGCTGAGTCTCCTGGCGCGAGGCTCCAAATAGAGGAGAGAAACATGCGCCGTATCCTGATCGCCGCGGGCGCCGCGGCCCTTATCACCGCTCCCATCGCCACCCCGGCGGCGGCGGCCTGCAAGACCACCGGGACCGTCGTCGGCGGCCTCGCGGGCGGCCTGCTGGGCAACAGCGTCGCCGGCCGCGGCGCACGCACCGAGGGCACCGTCCTGGGCGCCGGCGTCGGCGCCCTCGTCGGCCGCCAGGTCGCCAAGAGCACCTGCGGCAAGAAGAAGACCTACGCCAGCTCGCGCAGCTATCGCGCGGCGCCGAGCAACGTGCGCTACGCGAGCTACCAGCCCTCGTGCCGCATGGAGACCCGGGCCTATTACAACCAGTGGGGCGAGCTCGTTTACGCGCCCACCCAGGTCTGCCGGTGATCGCCGATGGCGCGCACCCTGAAGCTGACCGCCGCCCTGGCGCTGTCCACCCTCGCGCTCGCCGCCTGTAACGAGAGCGAGCGGCGGGCCGGCGCCGTGGCCGGCCTCTGCATCCCCTTCGCCGGGGCGACGACGACGGACGCCAACGCGGCGCCCGTCGCGCCGGCCGGTCCGTCGGCCGCCATGGACGACTGCCTGCACCGCTGGGGCTATGCGCTCGCCGGGTCCTCCGACCCGGCGGACCAGGTGGCCGGCGCGGTCGTCGCGGCCTGCATGCCGGCCCTGACGCGCTGGAACCAGCAGTCGCTGGCCCCGACCGCCGGGCCCACCGGCGGGGCGCCGCCCTCGGAGGCGCAGAGCCTCATCACCGGCGAGGACACCAACGCCATGGCCGAGCGCTACCGCTACGCCCAGGACCGCGCGCTGTTCTACGTGGTCCAGGGCCGCGCCGGGAAATGCGCGGCGCCGCCGATGAGGAACGGCGTGCCGGACGGGGCGACCCGCACCGGCTAGGCCTCAAGGTCGCAGCGGGCGGGCGGCGCGACCCCCGCCCGCGGCGATCGGACCTTCCGGACAGGCTAGGGCTGGACGGCCAGATAGAGGCCAACGGCCGTGCGGTTGGGGCCGACCTTTTTCCACCGCCTCGGCCAGCTCCTCCAGCGTGGCCTCGAGACGCTCGATCCAGTAGCTGACCTCGTCCGGATCGCCGAGGTCGATGTCGCCGGGACCGTCGAAACGGCGCTCTTCCATGGGTCGCATCGGGGGGCTCCCTCACGTCTCTCAGAAACCCTCAGATCACCCCGGCCGTTCCACCTCTCCGCTAAGGGACCGCGACGCCGGCGCCACGCCGCCCGCCGGAACCAGCACCGGCCGGGCCGCCCGCACGCGAACGCCGCGCGGCTTCACCGCGAAGGTCTGCTTCACCGCCTCCATGAGAACGAGCCCGGCGAAGCCCGGCCAGATGCGGGAGCCCACCTGCTCGAACCCCTCCGCCCAGCCGGCCATCCAGCCCACCGGCGGCACGTAGAGCGCCCGCGTCCAGCCGGAGGGCTCCAGCTCGGCGTCGCGCAGCAGCTCTGCGAGCTGGCTGCGGCTGTAGGGCCGGCCGTGGCCGAAGGGGGTCTTCTCGGCGTCGGCCCACAGGCCGTTGCGGGCGGCCACCGCCACGATCACCCGCCCCGACGGCGCGAGGACCCGCCAGACCTCGCGCAGCAGGCCGACCGGATCGGGGCTCTCCTCCACAGCGTGGACCAGGAGGATGCGGTCGAAGAGCGCGTTGGCGAACGGCAGGGCGTCCTCGGCCGCCAGCGTCGCCAGGTTCCGGCTCGCCGGCCAGATCTCCACCCCCTGCTGGGCCGGCATGGCGGCCACCACCCGGCGCGCGACGCCCTGCAGGTGGCCCACGAACGGCGTGGCGTAGCCCAGCGCCAGGACGTCGAGCCCATGGGCGTCCCCCCAGGCCTCCAGCACCTTGCGGGTGACCATGGCGCGCGCCGCCTGGCCCAGGGGCGAGGCGTAGAATTGTCGGAGTTCCAGGACGTCGCGGCGCATCTTCTCGGGCAGCTATGCTCGACCAAACGTTTGCGCGACCTTAGATCGATGCGGATGGCCTTGTCGCCAAGGAGGGTCCGATGCCGCTCACCGTCCACCAGTTCCCGTGCCTCTCGGACAACTATGGCTTCCTGGCCCGGGACGAGGCCACGGGGCGCGTCGCCTGCATCGACACGCCCGAGGCCGGGGCGATCCTCCGGGAGCTGAAGACGCTCGGGTGGACCCTCGACCTGATCCTCAACACCCACTGGCATCCCGACCACGCCGGCGGCAACGCCGAGATCAAGGCGGCGACCGGCGCCACCATCGTCGGCCCGGGCGAGGTCACCCGCATCTCGCCCTTCGACCGCGAGGTGCGCGGCGGCGAGGCGGTCCTGCTGGGCGAAACCCGCTTCGAGGTCATCGAGACCGGCGGCCACACGCTTGGCCACATCGCCTATTACGACGCCTCCGACCGGATCGCCTTCGTGGGCGACACGCTGTTCGCGCTCGGCTGCGGACGGCTCTTCGAAGGCAAGCCCGACCAGATGTGGGCGAGCCTGCAGCGGCTCGCCGCCCTGCCCGACGAGACCCAGGTCTATTGCGCGCACGAATACACCGCGTCGAACGCGCGCTTCGCGCTCTCGGTCGATGACGACCCGGCGCTGGCGGCCCGCGCGGCCGAGATCTTCGCGGCCCGCGAGCGGGGCGAACCGACTGTGCCGACGACCATCGGACTGGAGAAGGCGACCAACCCGTTCCTCGGGCCCCGCTCCTCGCCGGCCGGGTCGGAGCGGTGGGGAAGCCGGACTACGAGGCCTTCGCCGCGGTCCGCGAGGCCAAGGACATGTTCAAGGGATGAGCTAGCGGTCGCCGGGCGTGTTGGTCACGGCGACGATCCGCTCCGACGAGGGCCGCCCCGCCATGCCCTGCTGCGGGGCGACGGTGATGATCAAGGCGCCCTGGCTGATCTCCGCCCCGGCCCGGCGGCCTTCCTTGAACTGCACCCGGCGCACCCGGTCGAGGAGGGCGCGGGTCTTCGGCCCCCGGCTCATGCGCACGAGCGCCTCGCTGGTCACCATGGCGGCGTCGCCGATCAGCGCCGAGGACGCGGGCGAGGCCTCGGCCTGGAAGGGGATCTGCCGCCGCGCCGCCCGGCTGGCCCGCAGGCTCGCCAGGAACAGCTTCTCGATGAGCGCCTGGGGGCTGAGCGGCCCCAGACGGAGCGGGGGCGCCTCGCCGGCCAGGGCCACCGCCGACCCGGCCGGCCGGTCCGGCGTGAAGACGGTCACCCCGCCCAGCCGGGTGGCGCGGATCACCGGCTGGCCGAGGTCGTTCTTGTAGATCACGTCGCCGCGCGGCGCAGGCTGCGGGTTCAGCGCCCACACCTCGCCGCTGTTGTCGAACTTGAGCAGCGGGCGCGGCTGGGTGCGATCGAGGGTGAAGCCGACGCCGTCCTCGGAGACGTAGCGGGCGACCGGCGGCGCGGAGAACTGGCGCCCGTCGGGCGCCTTGCGGCCGAACAGGCCATCCTTCAGGCGGGGCGCGGCGTCGACGGGATGCGCGCAGGCGATCGCGCCGACGCAGAGCGCCAACGCGATGACCGTCCTCCGATACGCCGTTGGCTCGCCCGTCATGACCGACAATCTGATGCCGCGGGATCGGGGCGCTTTTTGGACGTCAGGACGGCGCCTCAAGCCATATACTGGCCGCCATTGAGCGTGAGCGTCGAGCCGGTCACGTAGCCGGCATGCTCGCCGGCCAGGAACGAGACCATGTCGGCGATCTCCTCGCCGCGGCCCAGCCGGCCCACCGGGATCTGGGCGACGATGCCCTCCAGCACCTTCGCCGGCACCGCCTGCACCATCTCGGTGTCGATATAGCCCGGCGCGATCGAGTTCACCGTGATGCCCTTCTTGGCGTTCTCGAGCGCCAGGGCCTTGGTGAAGCCGATCATCCCGGCCTTGGCGGCCGAGTAGTTGGTCTGCCCGATCTGGCCCTTCTGCCCGTTGATCGAGGAGATGTTGATGATCCGCCCCCACTCCCGTTCGCGCATGCCCTCGATCACCTGGCGGGTCATGTTGAACAGGGAGTCCATGTTCACCCGGATCACCTCGCTCCACTGCTCGGAGCTCATCCGGTGGAAGACGCCGTCGCGGGTGATGCCGGCGTTGTTGACCAGGACGTCGATGGGGCCGAGTTCCGCGGCCACGGCCTCGGCGGCGTGCTTGCAGTCCATGAAGTTGCCGACATTGCCCTTCACGACCATCACCCCGAGCTCCGCGGCGCAGGCCTGGGCGGCCGCGTCATTGCCCGAGTAGCCCGCAGCCACCTGCATGCCATCGGCCTTCAGCCGCTCGACGATCGCCCGACCGATGCCACGGGTCCCGCCCGTGACCAGCGCAACCCTGGCCATCCGATGCTCCCTAATGTCCTGCGATACGCCGGTTGATCCGACGCTCCGTGTTCAGAACGCCTCAGACCGTCTCCACGCACATCGCGACGCCCATGCCGCCGCCGACGCAGAGCGTGGCCAGGCCCTTGGACGCGCCGGAGCGCTTCATCTCGTGCAGCAGGGTGGTCAGAATCCGCGCGCCCGACGCGCCGATCGGATGGCCGATGGCGATGGCGCCGCCGTTGACATTCACCTTCGCCGGATCGAGGCCGAGGTCGCGAACCACGCAGATCGACTGCGCGGCGAAAGCCTCGTTGGATTCGATCAGATCAAGGTCGCCCACGGACCAGCCCGCCCGTTCCAGCGCCTTGCGGCTGGCCGGGATGGGGCCGGTGCCCATGATTTCCGGATCGACGCCGGCGTTGGCCCAGGACGCGATGCGGGCCAGCGGCTTCAACCCACGCTTCTTGGCCTCGTCGGCGCTCATCAGCACCAGCGCCGCGGCGCCGTCGTTCAGGCCGGACGCGTTGGCCGCGGTGACCGAGCCTTCCTTGTTGAACGCGGGCTTCAGGCCCGCCATGGCCTCGAGGGTCGCCCCGTGACGGATGTATTCGTCCTGGTCGACGACCGTGTCGCCCTTGCGGCCCTTGATGGTCACCGGCGCGATCTCGTCGGCGAACTTGCCGGCCTTCTGGGCGGCTTCCGCCCGATTCTGCGAGCCGACGGCGAACCTGTCCTGGTCCTCGCGGGTGATCTGCCAGCGGGCGGCGATGTTCTCGGCGGTCTGGCCCATGTGGTAGCCGTGGAAGGCGTCCCACAGCCCGTCCTTGATCATGGTGTCGACGAAGCCCAGGTCGCCCATCTTCTGGCCGTTGCGCAGGTTCGCCGCGTGCGGCGACTGGCTCATGCTCTCCTGGCCGCCGGCGATGACGATCTCGGCCGAGCCGTCCTGGATCTGCTGGGCGGCGAGCGCGACGGCGCGCAGGCCCGAGCCGCAGAGCTGGTTGAGGCTCCACGCCGGCGCCTCGTTCGGGATTCCGGCATTGACCGAGGCCTGGCGGGCCGGGCCCTGGCCGGCGCCGGCCTGCAGCACCTGGCCCATGATCACTTCATCGACATCGGCCGGCGCAATGCCCGCCCGCTCGATCGCCGCCTGGATGGCCACCTTGCCCAGCTCGTGCGCCGGCAGGCTGGAGAGGGCTCCGTTGAACGACCCCCACCGGGGGTGCGGGCGGCGGAAACGATGACGACGTCGCTCATGCGGCGGCTCCTGAACTTCGGCGGGGAGGCCCTCAATTCTCTATCGGACCGGTGTGACGCTTGAGCAAGCACAAGAGTCCGGAATCGACAGCCATTTGCCATTAAGCTCGCATCCGCGATACTGCGGTGCAGAACAATGGCCCGCCGGCCCCCGGCCGGGTCCAAAAAGGATCAGGGATGGCCGACACCGAAGGGACCGGCGCCGCGGGTGCGGGCGAGCGCGTCGTCATCAAGAAGTACGCGAACCGGCGGCTCTACAACACCGCCTCCTCGAGCTACGTCACGCTCGAACATCTCGCGGAGATGGTGAAGAAGGGCGTCGACTTCGTGGTCTATGACGCCAAGACCAACGAGGACATCACCCGCACCGTCCTCACCCAGATCATCTTCGAGGAGGAGAGCCAGGGGCAGTCGCTCCTGCCGATCCAGTTCCTCCGACAGCTCATCGGCTTCTACGGCAACTCCATGCAGGCCTTCCTGCCGAGCTACCTGGAGCTGTCGCTGGCGAGCTTCGCCCAGCAGCAGGAGCGCATGCGGCAGCAGTTCCAGGTCCTGGGCCAGGGTTCGGGCCTCGGGGCGGGCCTACCGGGCTACGAGGAGCAGATCCGCCAGAACATGCAGCTCTTCGACCGGGCGATGAAGATGTTCTCGCCCTTCGCCTATGCGAAGCCCGATGAGCCGGCCGCCGCCGCCGCCGCGCCGCCGCCGAAGGCCGAGGCCGCCCCGCCGGCCTCCGACGAGGCGCTCAACGAGCTCCGCAAGCGCATGGAAGAGATGCAGGCCCAGATCGAGCGGCTCGCAAAGCGCTAGTTGTGAACCTGGCTCGTGGTTTGCAGTTCGGTAAGCATGATGTCCCGAATTGATCCGATCCGCAGGGCCGCCCTCCTCCGCCGCGCCGTACGGCCGGAGACGGACGACGTCGACGAGGCGCCGAAGGCCTACAGCGCGAACCTCCCGGTTCCGGTGGACGCGCCCCGGACCGTCCCGCCGCGGAACAGCGGTCCGCAGGGCGAGGCCGCCTTCGCCGCCCAGCTCATGGGCCAGGACGGCCAGAAGCGCGGCCTCCGGGCCGGCGCCGAGCTGATCGACCACGCGAAGACCAGCTATGTGCGCACCGAATGGTCGGGGTCCTATGACCGCCGCGCCCGCAAGGGTCGTCTGACGAATACTGATATCTGAGCGACGGCTGCGGCTGGCGTCGTTCGCCGGCTATTGGTACAGTTTATTTGAAACATGACTGGGTGGCGTGACGATCCGTGCTGTCGGCTGAGGACGCGCCGGGACGGGGGGCGTATGGACGACGGGTTCGCGGGCGGGACGGCGGCTGAGCTCGAACTGACTATCCTGATGCCCTGCCTCAACGAGGCGGAGACGCTTGCCGTCTGCATCGAGAAGGCCAACGGCTTCCTCGCCCGGACCGGTGTCGCCGGCGAGGTGCTGATCGCCGACAACGGCAGCACGGACGGATCCCAGGAGATCGCGCGAGCCATGGGAGCCCGGGTGATCCCGGTGCCGACGAAGGGCTATGGGGCCGCGCTGCTGGGCGGCATCGCCGCCGCGCGCGGCCGCTACATCGTCATGGGCGACGCTGACGACAGCTACGATTTCAGCCGGCTCGACAGCTTCCTCGAAGGCCTGCGCGCTGGCGGCCAGCTTGTCATGGGCAATCGCTTCGAGGGCGGCATCGGGCCGGGCGCCATGCCTTTCCTGCATCGGTACCTTGGCAATCCGGTGCTGAGCCTCCTTGGCCGGACGTTCTTCGGCATTCCGGTCGGCGACTTCCATTGCGGGCTGCGCGCCTTCGACGCCGCCGCCATCCGCGGCCTTGGCCTGCAGACCACCGGCATGGAGTTCGCCAGCGAGATGGTGGTCCGCGCCGCCATCGCCGGCCTGCGCATCGACGAGACCCCGACCACGCTCCAGAAGGACGGCCGGTCGCGTCCGCCGCACCTGAAGACCTGGCGCGACGGGTGGCGGCACCTGAAGTTCCTGCTGATGTACAGCCCGCGCTGGCTGTTTTTCTATCCAGGCTTCCTGATGACCGGCCTCGGCGCGGGCCTGGCCGCCCTGCTGTTCCCCGGCCCCGTCACCGTCGCCAGCGCGACGCTCGACCTCAACGCCTTCGTGGCCGCCTGCTTCATGCTGCTGACCGGGGTGCAGATGATCACCTTCGGGGTGCTGTCGCGGGTCTATGCGGCGATGACGGGCTTCCTGCCGGCGACGCCGCGCTCGAACGCCCTCGCCCGCCACGCCAATACCGACCGGCTCGCGCTGATCAGCCTCGGACTGGCCGTCGCCGGCCTGGCGGCCTTCGGCTACGCCCTGGTGAAGTGGGCGGAGCGCGACTTCGGCCCCCTCGCCGATCCGCGGATTCCGCGCCTGGTGGTCGCCGGCCTCGCGGCGGTGGCGGTGGCGCTGCAGACCTTCTTCTCCGCCTTCCTGCTGGGCACGCTGGCCATCCCGAAGCTGCGCCGGGACGCGCCGTGAACGCGCGGTCTCGGGCCGCCTCGCGCCTGGCCGGCGCCGGCGACACCGCGCTCTGGATCTCGGCCGTCGCCCTCCTCGTCGGCTTCGTGATCGCGTTCGGAGCCCGGCCGGCCGTTGTGCTCTCGACCGCAGGCCTCGACGACGCCCTCTTCATGCGGCTCGGTCAGTCGCTGGCGGCCGGCGAGTGGCTGGGTCCCTACAACCAGAACACCCTGGCCAAGGGCATGGGCTTCCCGGCCTTCCTGGCGATCGCCAACGTGACCGGACTGCCCTTCACCCTGTCGCTCGCACTCTGGCACGCCGCCTGCGCGGGCTTCGCCGCCTGGGTCGTCCGCCGGATCACCGGGTCGCGGATCGCCGGCCTCCTGCTCCTGGCGCTCCTGGTCTTCCTCCCGACCCTCTACTTCGGCGACCAGACCCGCGCGTTCCGCGACGTCTTCTACGCCGGCCTGACCCTGGCCCTGGTCGCGTCCGCCGTGACGCTCGCCAGCCGCAAGGCGCTTCCCGGGCCCGTCGCGATCGGCCTGACCGGCGGGCTCGGCGCCTGGTGGTGGCTGACCCGCGAGGAGGGCGTCTGGCTGATCCCGACGCTCCTGCTCATCGCGCTCCTGCCGCTGGCCGGAGGTTTCGACGGCCAGCCCCGGCCGAAGGGGGTCAGGCCGATGCTGCGCAATCTCGCGCCGGCGGGCGGCGCCTTGGTCATCGCCGCCCTGCTCATCACCGGTGTCGGCGCGGTCAACGCCGCCGTCTACGGCCGCTTCGTCGTCAACGAGGTCCAGGACGACAATTTCGAGGGCGCCCTGGAGGCCCTGCAGGCGGCCGCCGCCCCCTACGCCGACGAGCGGGTGCCCGTCCCCGCCGACGCCCGGGCGCAGATCTACCGGGTGAGCCCGGCCTTCGCGGAGCTCCGTGCCGCCGGCCTCGACGGCCCCATGGTCAAGGGCTTCCTCGACGTGGGCTGCCAGGTCGACCGGCGGATCTGCGGCGACATCGGCGGCGGCTGGTTCTTCTGGGCGCTCCGCGACGTGACGGCCGCCCAAGGTCACCACCGGTCGCCCGCTGAAGCCGCGGCCTTCTACGGCCGCATCGAGGACGAAGTGCGCGGCGCGTGCGAGGACGGCCGCCTCCAGTGCAAGGACTGGCCGGTGCCCCTGGCGCCGCCGATGAAGGCAAGCCAGATCGACGATGTGGAGGCCTCCCTGGGCGCCGTGGTGAACGTGGTCACGTTCGGCCTGCCCGTGTGGAGCGACGCCCTGCCCTCCGATCTCGGCGCGCCGGACGGCGAGGCGCTCTACGACTTCCTGAACCGGCCGCACTATGTGGCCCCGCGCGTCCAGCGCAGCGTTACCGGCTGGTATGCCGGGCGTGGCGACCGCTGGTTCGAGGTCGAGGTGGAAGACGGGTCGGTCACCCGCTTCGACCGGACGGACAGCCCCGATATCGCGATCGCTTTCAAGGATCCCGGCATGGCCCGCCAGCGGTTCATCTTCGAGGTCGATTGCCCCGTCGAGCGCTGCGCGGCGGCCCTGCGATTCCAGGACGCGCCGGGCGTGACGGTCGACCTCAAGGCGCTGGAGCCCGGCGGCTGGCCGGCCGGCCTGGGGACGTTCTACGTCGACGCCGTGGAGCCTGACGCCGCCAGGCCGCTCCTGAAGACCCGCTTCTCGAACGGCTGGATGGCGGTGGCTCGCGGCCTGAACCCGCTGTTCCGGGTGGTCGCCGTGCTAGGCGTGCTCGCCGCCATCGTCGTGGTGATCCGCTCGCTCCTCGCGCGGCGGATCACGCCGCTCGCCGTCCTGTGCGTGGCGCTGGCCGGTGCGGTCGCCGCCCGCGTCCTCATCCTGGCCCTGATCGACGCCCTGTCGTTCCCGGCCGCGAACCCGGTCTACGCCATGCCCGCCGCCCCGCTGATCCTGATGCTGGCCGTCGTCGCGGGGTTCGGCGCGTTCCGCGGGCTTCGCCGACCCCGGGTCTAGGCCCGCTTCAGCCGGGCGAGTTCGGCCTCCAGGACCGCCACCCGCCGCTCCAGCGCCGCGAGCCGGGCCTCAACCGGGGAGGCCTGGCCCGGCACAGGCGTCGAGATCCCGGCCCGATCGGCGATCTCCCGGGGGTCCACGCCCAGGAGCTCGGCGAAGACCGCCACCTCCCCGGCAGAAAGCTCCCGCTGGTCCTTGAAGACCAGCGCCAGGTCCCCCTGCGCCATGCCGGCCGCCGCGGCTAGCACCTGGCGCGACAGCCCCCGCTCCGCGAGGCGGGCGTCGAACCATTCGGCGTCGAAGAAGAGGGCCATGGCGGCTCCGGGCAGGTCTGGCGCAGCTCTTGCTTAGCCCAGGATCGCACAGTCCGGCCACGGGGACCGCCATGGGCAAGTTCAGCTTCCGCCTCATCGACGTCACCGTCGTGGCCCTGATCTTCACGGCCCTGATCGGCGGGTGAGCTAGATCTCGTCCACCTGGCCCGGCAGGCGCGAGCGCGACTGCAGCCACATGACGCCGTAGAGGTCCGACAGCGAGACCCAGAGCCGGCCGAGGTTGGTGTACTTCGAGACCCCGGTCTCGCGGTTGCGGTGATGGACCGGCAGGAAGGCCGTCTGGTAGCCCTCGCGCAGCATCAGGGCCGGCAGGTAGCGGTGGATGTGGTCGAAATAGGGGAGCCTGAGGAAGGCGTCCCGGCGGAACGCCTTCAGCCCGCAGCCGGTGTCGTTGGCGGTGTCCTTCAGCAGCCGCTTTCTCACGCCGTTGCCGACCCTGGACGCCCACTTCTTGGCGTGGCTGTCCTGGCGCTTCACCCGCTCGCCGCCGACCAGCGCGAGGTCAGGCGGGCCGGCCAGCAGAGCGTCGACGAGCTTCGGCCCGTCGGCCGGATCGTTCTGGCCGTCGCCGTCGAGGGTGACGATCACCTCGCCCCGGGGCCCAGAATCCCGGTGCGGACCGAGCGGCTCTGGCCGGAGTTCCTGCGATGCGCCAGGACGCGCAGTTGGGGGGATCTCCGTCTTCAGCGCGCCGAGAGCCGCGCGGGTGCCGTCGCGGCTGGCGTCGTCCACGAAGATGATCTCGTGATTGCGGCCTTCGAAAGCGGCGGCGATCTCCCGGGCGAGGCCGGGCGCGGCGCCCTCCTCGTCGAAGACCGGGACGACCACCGAGATCAGGGGCGCGGAGGATTTGGCGGCTCGAGCCATGCGCCTCCCATAGCGGAAAAGCAGCGACGCGTAAGGATCATGGTATCAGGACCGAATGACGCTGAACGATGAACTCGCCCGCTGGAGCCGAGGCTGGCGCGCCCCGGCGGTCGCCGCGCTCATCGCCTTCCTGGCCGGCCTGCCCGGCGTCTTCGCCATGCCGCCGCTCGACCGCGACGAATCGCGCTTCGCCCAAGCCACGGCCCAGATGCTGGAGACCGACGACTACGTCGTGATCCGCTTCCAGGACCAGCCGAGGTTCAAGAAGCCGGTTGGCATCCACTGGCTGCAGGCGGTCAGCGTCTCGACGTTGTCGAGTCCGGAGGCCCGGCAAATCTGGGCCTACCGCGTGCCCTCACTGCTTGGCGCCATGCTGGCGGCGGCGGCCTGCGCCTGGGGCGCGGCGGCCTTCTTCGGCGGGCCGGCCGGACTGATCGCCGGCGCGATCCTGGGTTCCACCTTCCTGCTGTCCACCGAAGCCTTCATCGCCAAAACGGACGCCGCGCTCTGCGGCTTCACGGTGCTGGCGCTGGCCGCGCTGGCCCGGCTCTACGCCGAGGCGCGCGACGGTCCCCCGGCCGGCAAGCGGGCGGCGCTGCTGTTCTGGATCGGCGTCGGCATGTCGACCCTGATCAAGGGCCCAGTTGGGCCGCTGATCGTCGGCCTCACGCTGGTGACCCTTTGTCTTCTCGACCGCCGGGCGCGCTGGCTCGCACGGCTGAACTGGTACTGGGGCCTGCTGCTGGTCGCCCTGATCGTCGGCCCGTGGGCAGGCGCGGTCACCGTGGCCACCGACGGCGGCTTCTGGCTGACGGCGCTGCAGGGCGACCTGGCGCCGAAGCTGGCCGGCGGCCAGGAGACCCACGGCGCGCCGCCGGGCTACCACACCCTCCTCCTGCCGCTGCTGATGTTCCCGGCGACCCTTCTGCTGCCGGCCGCGGCCATGGTCGCCTGGCAGCGCCGGCGCGAGCCCGGCGTGAAGTTCGCCATCGCCTGGTTCGTCCCGGGCTTCCTGTTCTTCGAGCTGCTGCCGACCAAGCTCGTGCACTACCCGCTGCTGACCTATGGCGCCCTCGCCTGGCTGGCCGCCGCGGCGATGACGACGCCGCTCGGCCCTCGCGTCCGCTGGATCGGGGCGGGGCTGGGCGCCTTCGCCGGCGTCGCGCTGGCGGGCGGCGTGGCCTACCTGCTCTCCGAATACGGCGATCCGTCGGACCTGGCCGCCGGCGTCGTCACCGGGGTCCTGCTGTCGGCCGCGGGCCTGATCGGCGGCTACCTCCTCGTTCGGGGCGAGGCGCCCAAGGCCTGGGCGTCGGCGGCGGTCCTGGGCGTGCTGGGCCACGGCGCGCTGGCCGCGACCGTCGCGCCCCGTCTCGACCCGCTCTGGCTGTCCGACCGAACGGAGAAGGCGCTTGCCGACGCCACCCTGCTGCCGAGCCAGGGGGTCGCCGAGGCGCCGGTGGCGGTGGCCGGCTACGCCGAGCCCAGCCTGGTCTTCGCCCTGGGCACCCCCACAGAGCTGGAGGGGCCCGCAGAAGCCGCCGAGGCCATCGCGCAAGGGCGCCCGGCCGTGGTCGAGGCCCGCGAGGAGGCCGCCTTCCGCCAGGCCCTGGCCCAGGTGAACGCCCCGGTCCGCCTCGTGCGCGAGATCAGGGGCTTGGACTATTCCAACGGCGATGAGATGACGCTGCGCGTGTACCAGT
This sequence comes from Phenylobacterium sp. J367, assembly GCF_024699985.1. Taxonomy (GTDB): domain Bacteria; phylum Pseudomonadota; class Alphaproteobacteria; order Caulobacterales; family Caulobacteraceae; genus Phenylobacterium. Next base: position 745,606 of record NZ_JAJONA010000001.1, read on the forward strand.
CGGCCCGCAGTGGCTCGAGATAGGGGAGGCCCGCGATGAGCCGCCGGATCGAGATCGTGGAAGTCGGGCCGAGGGACGGCCTGCAGAACGAGAAGGTCGCCCTCGAGGTCGGCCAGAAGCTGGAGCTGATCCACCGGCTGGAGGACGCCGGCGCGAAGCGGATGGAGGTGGTCTCCTTCGTCAATCCCAAGCGCGTGCCGCAGATGGCCGGCGCCGAAGAGATCATGGCCGCCCTGCCGCACGAGGCCGGCAAGTCGCGGATCGGGCTCGTCCTCAACCTCAGGGGTTGGGAGCGCTGCGTCGAGGCGAAGTGCGACGAGGCCAATGTCGTGGTCTGCGCCTCGGACGGGTTCGGCATCCGCAACCAGGGCGCCTCGGTGGCCGAGCAGGTGGACGCGCTGCGCGGGATCATGGCGGTCCGCAAGAAGGAGGACCCGCCGGTGACGGTGACGGTCTCGGTGGCCTTCGGCTGCCCGTTCGACGGCGAGGTGCCGGAGGACCGGGTGATCGAGATCGTCTCGGCCGCCGCCGACCTGCGGGTCGCGGAGATCGCGCTGGCCGACACCATCGGGGTGGCCGACCCCTGGACGGTGCGCCGGCGGATCGAGGCGGCGAAGAAGGCCGCGCCGAACACCCGGCTCCGGATGCACTTCCACGACACGCGGAACACCGGCTTGGCCAACGCCTTCGCCAGCGTGGAGGCGGGGGGTCGACGTGCTGGACGCCTCGGTGGGCGGACTGGGCGGCTGCCCGTTCGCGCCGAACGCCACCGGCAACATCGGCACCGAGGACTTGGTGTACATGCTGGAGCGGGCCGGCTTCGAGACCGGCTACGACCTCGGCAAGCTGATCGGCATCGGCCAGTGGATCTCGGACCTGCTCGGCAAGACGCCCACCGCCTCGGTCACGCGGGCCGGGCCCTTTCCCTGGCCCGGGCTTCGTGACCACGAACAGGTCCTGATGGCCCTCGTAGTCGGGCGGGTAGGCCCAGTCGCCGCGGCGGTAGGCTGACACGCCAAGGCCGGCGTCCGCGGCCGCCGCCTCCAGGGCCGTCCGGTCATGGGCGATCGCCGTCTCCGGACAGGTCGGGTCGACCACCGAGGAGGTGGCGTCGAAGCGCTGGAACGGCAGGGTCGGCGCGCTCGTGCGCCCCGCCTCCAGGGCAAAGGCCGTGAAGGCCAGCCGGCCTCCCGGGCGCAGGACGCGGGCGCACTCGGCGAGGTAGCGGCGCACCGGCGCCATCCGCATGTGGGTAAAGACCGAGGTGGCGAACGCCAGGTCGATCGAGGCGTCCGGCGCCGGGAAGACCGCGTCCAACTCGGAGACCCGGCCGGTGGCGTTGTAGTCGCCGTTCCAGGCGTCCAGGTGCTCGAAGCGGAGGGCCGGCCAGGCGGCGAAGCGACGGCGGCAGCCGGCGATCGCGGCCCTGGCGACGTCGAAGCCCAGGTAGCTGCCGCCCCCCGCCGCCAGCACGGGCGCCAGCGGCCGGGCCACCCGGCCGGTCCCGCAGCCGATGTCGAGCACGTCGTCGTCCGGCCGCAGGTCGGCTTGGGCCTCCAGGATACGGAGGATCTGGTCGCCGACGGCGTTGTAGCGGCCGCCGCCGACGTTGTGGCGGAAGGCCCAGGGCTCGGCGCGCAGTTCGGCGTCCGAGAACCGGCCGGGCAGGCTCTTGAGGTCGACGATGAGGCCGGCGACGGCGCGGCGCGCCGAGGGCGGGGCGAGGCGGGCGATGCGGCGGACCAGCGCGCGCATCCGGCCCGCTACAGACCGCGGCCCTTCAGCCGCCACATCAGCGGGCGGGCGATGGCGGCGCCGATGACGACGGGGGCCAGGAGCAGGGCCAGGGCGCGGGGACCGAGGCCGGACGCGCGCTTGCGGAAGTAGCGGGCGAGGCCCATCCCCTTGTGGAACTCCACCTTCAGCGGGCTGGTGTGGCTGGTGTGGCCCAGATGGACCACCTCGGCCTTCGGGTGGAAGAGGACGAGGCCGCCGTGCTTCCGGACCCGCCAGCAGAGGTCCACGTCCTCCACGTGCAGGAAGTACTTCTCGTCGAAGCCGCCCACGGCCTCGAAGTCCTCGCGGCGCATGCAGAAGCAGGCGCCGGAGATGGTCGGGACCGCGGCCACGTGCTCGGGAGTGGCGTCGCCCTCCCAGTGGACCTCAAAGCGGCGGAGCGCCGGGATCTTCTGGGCGAGGCGCGAGAGCGACATGAGCGCCGACATGGGCGTGATGTCGCCGCGCCGGGCGCCGCGCTGTTCCGTGCGGTCGGCGTTCAGGATGCGGCCGCCGACCACGCAGGGCACGAGGCGGCCCTCGATGGCGCGGACCAGCTCGCGGACGCAGCCCGGTTGCAGGAAGGCGTCGGGATTGAGGAAGATCAGCACCTCGCCGGTGGCCGCCCGGGCGCCGAGGTTGGCGCCCTTGGCGAAGCCGACGTTGCCCTGGCCCGAGATCAGCCGGACGCGGCGGTCGCGGGCGGCGACGGTCTTCAGGACCGCGCTCTCCTCGCAGGTGGAGCCGTTGTCGACGATGACGAACTCGGAGACCTCGCGGTCGGCGAGCACGCAGGCCAGGCTCTCGTCGAGCGCCTCGCCGGTCATGTAGACGACCATGACGACCGAGACGGCGCGGTTCAGGCGCACGTCGGCCGGCATGGGTGCAGGCTCAAGCGCGACGATCGGAGCGGCGACGCCGTTCATCCAGCCTCCTTCGCCCCGATGCTCTCCAGCGCGGACTGCGCCCGGGCAACATCCGGCGGAAGCGCCTGCATGGCAAGCAGGTTCGCCGCCTCCTCCAGCGTGAGAATCTCCTGACGATCCGAGCCGAGGCGCCGGAGGGCGACCTTGCCCTCTTCCGCCTCGCGGCGGCCGACGACGGCGATCACAGGGACCTTGGCCAGGCTGTGCTCGCGGATCTTGTAGTTGATCTTCTCGTTGCGCAGGTCGGTCTCCACACGCAGTCCCTTCGCCCTCAGGTCGGCGGCGACCTTATGGGCGAAATCGTCGGCGTCGGACGTGATGGTCGTCACGACCACCTGGACCGGCGCCAGCCACAGGGGGAACGCGCCAGCGTAGTTCTCGATCATCACCCCCCAGGAAGCGCTCCATGGAGCCGCAGATCGCCCGGTGCAGCATGACCGGCCGCTGCTTGGAGCCGTCCTCCTCCACATATTCGGCGTCGAGGCGTTCGGGCAGGACGTAGTCGAGCTGCAGCGTGCCGCACTGCCAGGTGCGGCCGATGGCGTCGCGCAGGTGGAACTCCAGCTTCGGACCGTAGAAGGCCCCTTCGCTCGGCAGCATCTCGACCTCGGCGATGCCGGCGCCCCGGGCCGCCCGCTCCAGCTTGGCCTCGGCCACGTCCCAGATCTCGTCGGTGCCGAACCGCTCCTCGGGGCGCAGCGCCAGCTTCACGGCGTGCAGCTCGAGACCGCAGTCGCGGTAGACGCTCTCCAGGAGCTGCACGAACTTCGTGCTCTCCGCCTCGATCTGGTCCTCGCGGCAGAAGATGTGCGCGTCGTCCTGGGTGAAGGCGCGGACGCGGAAGATGCCGTGCAGGGCGCCGGAGGGCTCATAGCGGTGGCAGGAGCCGAACTCGGCCATGCGCAGCGGCAGGTCGCGGTAGGACTTCTGGCCGTGGTTGAAGATCTGCACGTGGCCCGGGCAGTTCATCGGCTTCACGGCGAGGACCTCGCCCTCCTCCGTGTCGCAGGTGAACATGTTCTTGCCGAACTTCTGCCAGTGGCCGGACTTCTCCCAGAGCGTCCGGTCCATGAGCTGGGGCGCCTTGACCTCCACATAGCCGTCGGCGTCCAGGCGGCGGCGCATGTAGGCCTCCACCGTGCGGTAGAGCGTCCAGCCCTTGGGGTGCCAGAAGATCATCCCCTTGGCCTCGGCCTGCATGTGGAACAGGTCCATGGCCTGGCCGATCTTGCGGTGGTCGCGCTTCTCGGCCTCCTCGATGCGGTGGATGTAGGCCTCGAGGTCGGCCTCGCTGGCCCAGGCCGTGCCGTAGATCCGCTGCAGCATCGGATTGCGGTGGTCGCCGCGCCAGTAGGCGCCGGCCAGCTTCGTCAGCTTGAAGGCCTTGCCGACCGCCTTGGTGGACGGCAGGTGGGGGGCCCCGGCAGAGGTCCTTCCACTGGCCCTGCTTGTAGACCGTGATCTTCTCACCGGACGGGATGCCCTCGATGATCTGGGCCTTGTACTCCTCGCCGATCTCCCGGAAGTGGCGGATCGCCTCGTCCCGGTCCCACTCCTCGCGGCGGATGGGCTCGTCGCGATCGACGATCTCCTTCATGCGCTGCTCGATCCGGGCGAGATCGTCGAGGCTGAAGGGCTCGTCGCGGGCGAAGTCGTAATAGAAGCCGTCCTCGATGGCCGGGCCGATCGTCACCTGGGTGCCGGGGAACAGCTCCTGCACGGCCTCGGCAAGCACGTGGCTGGCGTCGTGGCGGATGGTCTCGAGCGCCTCGGGGCTCTCGCGCGTCAGGATCTCGAACCTGCCGCCGGCCTCCAGCGGGCGGTCGAGGTCCAGCAGCTCGCCGTCGAGCTTGATGAGCACGGCCTTCTTCTCCAGCGACTTGGAGATGCCGGCGGCCACGTCGCGGCCCGTCACGCCCGCGTCGAAGGAGCGCTTGGAGCCGTCGGGGAAAATCAGGTCGATCATGGTCTTCTACGTTCGTTTCGGTCCGGGCGGCGGCGGGTCGTAGCCCGCCGGGCCCCAGGGATGACAGCGGCACACCCGGCGGACGCCCATCCAGGCGCCCCGCCAGGGACCGTGGCTGATCAGGGCCTCAGCCGTATACTCCGAGCAGGTCGGGAGGAACCGGCACTGCCGCCCGATCAGCGGCGAAAGCGTCAGCTTGTAGGCGCGCAGCGCGCCCCTGACGCACCTCTCGTAGAAAGTCATGCCGGCTACGGGATGGAGGACTTGGGGTCGCGCCGGGGTTTAGGCCCCGGCCACGAGAGGATCAAGCCGCGCCGGCGGGGCTAGTTCGCCCGCCCGGGGCGCCTGTGGCCTGGCGGACAGCCTCGGTCACCGCTTCGAACGCGAGCAGCGTCGAGGCGTGGCGGGCCGGGTAGTCCTTCACGGGCGCGAGCATCTCAAGATCCGAAAACCGTCCAGCGGGCGGCGAACCACCCGCTTTCAGCATAGCACGGAACTGGTCGCGGGCCATTTCGAGTTCCGGCAGGGTGGCGCCGACCACCTGGGCGCCCAGCACGGCGGCGGCCGCCTGGCCGAGCGCGCAGGCCTTCACCTCCTGGGCGAAGTCGGCGACGGCGCCGTCCTCGACCTTCACGTCGACGAGCACCCGGCTGCCGCACAGCTTGGCGACCTTCTCCACCGTGGCGTCCGGCGCGTCGAGCCGCCCGACCCGCGGCAGGTTGGCCGCGAGCTTCAGCAGCTTCGCCGAATAGAGGTCGTCGATCATCGGGGACTTAGGTCGGGTTTCGGGAGCCGCGTGTCAAATGGCGGGGTGTCGCGGCGGCGGGGCCGGGCTCGACCTGCGCCGCCGTGAGGACTGGGTCAGGGTCTCGGGCTTCGCCCCAACCGGGATGACAGGCGGGGGTGGGGCGGTCCGGGTTGGGAACCACGAAAGCCACGAAAGACACGACCTTGATCCGCCCCTCCTCCGCTCATCCCGGCGAAAGCCGGGATCCAGGCTGAGGGTGGGTTTGAACCACGGGTTTCACGGGTGCGGGCCGGCGGGCTCGGTGCGGTCGGGGTTTGGAACCACAGAAACACACAGAACCACACAGAAGAGGAGAGCGGGTTGAGGTCGGTGAGATGGCGAGCGTGAATCGCGCGCCTGGAAGGCGCGCAAGCATGATCGAGGCGCCAAGCCATCCGGTGGCCCGCCTTCTGTGTGGTTCTGTGGTTCGTCTTCCGCGCGCAGCGCGGCTTGCCTCGGCTTGGATCCCGGCTTTCGCCGGGATGAGCGGAGGGGGGTTAGCTGGAGTCGGCGGTTTCGGGCTCGGGCTCGGCCCGTTCGCGGCCGCGGATGTCGTAGATGAGGGTGGGGTCGGCGCCGATGGCGTCGCAGGCTTCGATGACGAGGAGGTCGAAGTCGCGGGTGAGGAAGTCGTCGCGCTGTTCGGCGTCGTCGAGGAAGGCCTCGAGCCTGTCCCACATGGGGTCTTCGGGCGGCGGGCGGTCGGGTCTGTCGATCCCGTCGTCGGGGAGGTTCCAGTCGGCGCCTTCGTGCTCGGTCCAGAAGCAGTCGCCGACCCGGGTCCAGACGCCGTCGCGGCGCTGGTCGACGGCGATCTCACGGGTCTCGGCCTCGGCCTTCGCCTTGGCTTCGGCGAGGTCGGCTTTCTCCTGAGCCTTGAAGTGCAGATCGTCCTTGTAGCGGACCAGCTTCAGTTCGAGCGCCAGGGTCTGGCGCAGGCCGCGGCTGACCCGGTGGAAGGCGGTGGCGAGGCGGACGGCGTCCTCGGGGTTCTCGGCGTCCAGCGCCCGCTGCTGCAGGTCGCGGCAGAGCTCCAGGCTCATCCCCGCGAGCGCGCGGAGCGTCACGGTGTGACGGTCTTCGGCCATGTGCTCGGGATCGACGGACATGAGAACGAAAAGAGAACATACCGGGCGCGGCAAGTCAAGGTTTTTTCGCGCCGCAGGCTCTCTCCCCTACCCTCTCCCTCTCCGCTTCGCGGGGGAGAGGAGGTGATGGCTTTGACTCTCAGCTCCACTCCTCTCCCCCGGGCGAAGCCCGAGAGGGAGAGGGTAGGGAGAGGGCCTGGGGCGGGCGCGACGCGCCCACCCCACTCGCCGTTGGGGAGGGGGGCTAGTCGACCCGCCGGACGTCGACCGGCCTGGGCAGGATGTCGTCGACCTCGGCCGGGAGGACGGCGCGGACGTCCGGCGCCTCGACGATGGAGGCCAACACCTTGGGCTCGGCCTCGATGGAGACCGAGCGGGCGAGGGTGTGGATGCGGCCCAGCTTCGGCGGCGCGCCGGGCGGGGCTGGCCGCCTCGGCCGCCTGGAAGAGGCGGCGCACGGCCGCCTCCACCTGGTCGTCGGGAACGTCGAGGAAGAGGTGGGCCTTGGCCGTCGCCCCCGCCGGCGTGTGCTCGCAGAGGCGCCGGATCACCTCGGCCTTGTCATCCAGGGCCTTGTCTTCCGGCGGGTCATGCGACGGGCTCATCGGCCATCTCTCCTGCCGCGGCCCCGACCACCCCCAGGGCCTGGAGGGCGCGGACGCCGTCGGGAACGCCGCGGTTCGCGCGGCCGGAGGGCATTGTAGCGGGCCGCACGCAGGATTGCAGGATGGCGCGTTCGAGCTGGGTGGCGGTGGCGCCGGGCGCCGCCTGGGCCAGCAGGGCGGCGAGGCCGGCGACGTGCGGCGTGGCCATGGAGCTGCCGCTCATGCGGGCGTAGCCGCCGCCCGGAACGGCGGGAGACCACGTCGACGCCCGGCGCCACGAGATCGGGCACGAGGGGATCGTCGATCCGGTTGAAGGTCTGGCTGCCGGAGAAGGCCGCCACATGGTCGGCGCTGTCCATGGCGCCCACCGAGAGCACATTGGCGTAGTTGCCGGGCGAGCGGCTGGTGTTCGGGCCCTCGTTGCCGACGGCGATCACCGGCAGGACGTTGCGGGCGCGGAGCGCATCGATCAGCGTCTGGAAGGCGGAGGTGTAGCCGCGCAGGCCCAGCGACATGCTGAGGATGCGGACGTCCTGGCCCACGGCCCAGTCCATGCCGCCCAAGATGCGGTCGATCACCTGGCCGCCCTCGATGACCATGGCCGAGACCAGCAGGGCGTCGGGGGCGACGCCGAACCGGCCGGTGGGGCCGGCGCCGCGCCCGAGGATGGTGGCGGCGGTGTGGGTGCCGTGGTCGCCGCTGTCCGTGGCCGGCGCGTCGGGCACGATGTTGCCGGCCCAGTCGAACTCCGCGAAGGCGGCGATCGCCCCGCCGCCGAAGGCCGGGTGGGTCCCGTCGACGCCGGTGTCCAGGTGGGCGACGCGGACGCCGGCGCCGGTGAAGCCGCGGGCCCAGAGCTCGGGCGCGCGGATCCGGCGAAGGCCCCAGGTCTCGGCGGCGGCGGCGGCGCCCTCCTCCGCCGGTCCGCTCCACACCGGGCGGATCAGGCTGATCTCCGGCGCCTCGTCTACCGAATGGACCCGGGCGCTCGCACGGAGCGCCGCGGCGCCCACGCCGTCCACATAGCCGAGCGCGAGGCCGAGGTTCGGATAGACCTTCAGCCTGGGGGTCGGCGGGAGCGCCTTGAGATGCGCCACCTCGGCGGCGGCGGCGGCCATCTCCTCGGCCTGCGGCGGGAGGATGAAGCTGTCGGCCAGTTGCGCCGCGTCGTCGAGCGCGGTCGCGGCGCCGTCGGCCAGGGTGACCAGGACCTTGGCGTAGCCGGCGGCCTGGAGGGTTTCGTCAAGCTTGCTGGGCATGGGGAAGCCTCTTCGCTGAGGCCCGACGCGGGGACGCCGAGCGCTGGGCGAGAGAATCCACCTGTGCAACCTGGAATGCACGTGACGAAGGTCACGGACTCACAGTTGTGATGGCTCGGCGAAGGCCTGGTGCGGCGGCCATTGCCCTCTCCCCTACCCTCTCCCTCTCGGGCTGCGCCCGGGGAGAGGAGTTGAGCTGCGAGGCCTGCGCCATAACCTCCTCTCCCCCCGCGAAGCGGAGAGGGAGAGGGTAGGGAGAGGCCTTGGCGCCCTAGCCCTGCCGCCTCGCCTGCCAGACCGCCTCGGCGCGTTCCTTGAGGGCCTCGTTCATGGCCGCGAAGCCGCGGAACACCGAGCGGCCCATCCCGCGCAGGGCGGTCTTGGCCAGCAGGCCCTGGAACAGCTCGCCATTGCTTACGATGCAGCCGGTCTCGGAAAGCGCGTCGATCTCGATGTAGCGGATCGCCTTCACGAGGCCGCCCATCTGGGTGAGCTTCCAGTGGAGCTGCTCGTGGGGCACCCACTCCAGCACCACCGGCTGGATCTGGCGCTCGGGCTGGCCGGGAATGACGAGGGTCAGGTCGAGGACCTGGCCGATGCCGATCCGGCCGGAAGCCTTCGGATAGAGCGGGTTCCATTCATGCCAGCGGTCGAGGTCGTAGACGGCCTCCCAGATCACCTCGGCCGGCGCCTGGATGCCGATCCGGTGCTCGATGCGGATGCCGCCCGGGCCCTTGGGCTTCGGCGGTTTGACGACGCCCGTGGGCTGGGGTCCGGCCTGGGGGCCGCGGGTTCCGAACATGCCTGACTTCAATTGCGGGGGCGGGGTGAATCCCATCACGACGGGTCCTTGATCCTCCAGGTGGCGCCGGCCGGGCCATCCATGACCTCGACGTTCAGCGCCGCCAGCTCACCACGGATAAGGTCGGCTTGCGGCCAATCCTTGGCGGCGCGCGCAGCCTGCCTCGCCTGGAGCAACTCTTCCACCTTCGCCTTGAAGGCCTCGTCGGCGCCGCCCTGGAACCAGGCCTGGGCGTCGCCCTGCAGGAAGCCCATCAGGCCACCGGCCTGCACGAGGAGGTCGCGCCCGGCCGAGGCCTGGGCCCCGTTCTTCGCCATCACCGCGGCGCGGACCTGGTCGGCGAGCTGGAAGAGGGCGGCGAAGGCGCCGGGCGTGTTGAGGTCGTCCTCCAGCGCCGCGAAGACGGCGTCGTAGGCGGCGCGCATGGCGTCGGTCTCGCGCCCGCCGGCCGGGGGTTCGCCCGTCCCCGACAGGAAGCGGGCGGTGTCGTCGAGCACGCGGTAGAGCCGGTCCAGCGCATTGCGCGCCTGGTCGATCAGCTCGCCGTTCCACTCCAGCGGCTGGCGGTACTGGCCGGCGAGCAGCGCCCAGCGGAGCGCCTCGCCGGGGTATTCCTTCAGGAGGTCGTGGGCGAGCGCCACGTTGCCCACGCTCTTGCTCATCTTCTCCTCGGCCATGTTCAGGAAGCCGTTGTGGAGCCAGAAGGCCGAGTAGGTGTGGTCGTGGGTGGCGCAGACGCCCTGGGCCCGCTCGTTTTCATGGTGCGGGAAGACGAGGTCGATGCCGCCGCCGTGGATGTCGATCGGCAGGCCCAGCGCCTGGTCGATCATGGCGGTGCACTCGATGTGCCAGCCGGGGCGCCCCGGGCCGAACGGGCTTTCCCACTCCGGCTCGTTTTCCTTGGACGGCTTCCAGAGCACGAAGTCGGCGGGGTGGCGCTTGTAGGGGGCGACGTCGACCCGGGCGCCGGCGATCATCTCGTCCATCGGCCGGCCCGACAGCTTGCCGTAGTCGGGATAGGCCTGGGTGTCGAAGAGGACGTGCCCCTCGGCGGCGTAGGCCGCGCCGTTCTGCAGGAGCTGGGCGATCATGGCGACGATGGCGTCCATGGTCTCCGTCACCTTCGGCTGGAAGGTGGGCGGGAGCGCCAGGAGCGCCGCGGCGTCGGCGTTGTAGGCCGCGAGGTAGCGCTCGGTGATCGTGGCGATCGGCACGCCCTCGTCGGCGGCCTTCCTGTTGATCTTGTCGTCCACGTCGGTGACGTTGGCGGCGTAGAGCACGCGCTCGGGCCCGAACGCATGGCGCAGCACCCGGTAGAGCAGGTCGAAGACCACCACCGGGCGGAAGTTGCCGATGTGGGCGTAGTTGTAGACCGTCGGCCCGCACACATACATCGTCACCCGCTCGGGATCCCGGGGGACGAAGGCCCGCTTCTCGCGGGTCATGGTGTCGTAGAGCTTCAGGGTCATGGTGACTTCGTGACGTAGCGTGACAGTTGCCGCCGGCGGCGGCCTGCCCATATACAGATCGCCCGGACCTGAGGCCACGGCGTTGCATCCGCCAGGGCTCAGCTTCCGTACAAGGGTGGCCACGCGTCATTTCCGGGACCGTCGTCCCGGCGCAACTCAGCCCTGGAAAGACCCAGCCCGCATGGATGCTCCTGCCCGCGACCGAACCTTGATCGGGTCCGACGACCTCGAACCCGTGACGCGCCCGACCCGCGAGGAGGCCATGGAGGCCGTCCGCACGCTCATCGCCTGGGCCGGCGACGACCCCCGGCGCGAAGGCGTGATCGACACGCCCAAGCGCGTGGTGGACGCCTATGCCGAGTGGTTCGAGGGCTACAACCTCGATCCGGCCAAGGAGCTGTCGCGGACCTTCGAGGACGTGCAGGGCTACGACGACATCGTCATGCTGCGCGACATCGAGGTGGAGAGCCACTGCGAGCACCACATGGCCCCGTTCCTGGGCAAGGCCTATGTGGCCTACATGCCGACCAACCGGGTGGTGGGGATCTCCAAGCTGGCCAAGGTGGTCGAGATCTTCGCCCGCCGTCTCCAGACCCAGGAGACCATGACCCAGCAGATCGCCGACGCGATCACCGACAGCCTCAGGCCCGCGGGCGTCGCCGTGCTGATCGATGCGGCCCACCAGTGCATGACCACGCGCGGCGTGCACCACCGGCACGTGTCGACGATCACCACCCAGTTCACCGGCGTCTTCAAGACCGACCCGACGCTGCGCCAGCGGTTCCTGGACTTCGTGAACAGGTAATCGTCAACCGCTCACCCCGGCGAAAGCCGGGGCCCATGCGGGCTGTCGGCTGCAGCGGCGGTCAGAGATGCGTACAACCCAGACTCAGCTTGGGTCCCGGCTTTCGCCGGGAAGAGCGGAGAGAGGTTCGGGGTGACCAAGGACGAACTCGAAACCGGGACGACCCTCGCCCCCCGCTTCGACGCCAACGGGCTGATCGCGGCGGTGGCGACCCATGCCGGCACCGGCGAGGTGCTGATGCTGGCGTGGATGAACGCCGAGGCGCTGCAGAAGACCATCGACACCGGCGAGGCGCACTACTGGAGCCGGTCGCGGGGCGAGCTCTGGCACAAGGGCGCGACCAGCGGCCAGGTGCAGGTGGTCGACGAGCTCAGGATCGACTGCGACCAGGACGCGGTGTGGCTGAAGGTCCGGCCGCAGGGCGACGGCGGAGCCTGCCACACCGGGCGGCGAAGCTGCTTCTACCGCGCGGTGGAGGGCGGCCGGCTGGTGGCCCGGCCGTGACCGTGGTCCAGGCGCTGGCGGCCTATGTGCTGGCCGCGGGGCTGCTGACGGTCACGCCCGGGCTCGACACCGCGCTGGTGCTGCGCACCGCGGCGGTCGAGGGGCCGAAGCGGGCGGTGCTGGCGGCGGCCGGGATCAGCGCCGGCTGCCTGGTCTGGGGCGTGGCGGTGGCGGTAGGGTTGGGGGCCCTGCTGGCGGCCTCGACCCTGGCGTTCACGGTGCTGAAGTGGGCGGGGGCCGCCTACCTCGTGTGGCTCGGCCTGAACCTGATCCTGAAACCGCGCGAGCGGTTCGAGGTGACGGGCGGGCCTGAGAGGGGCGGCGCCGGCGCGACCTGGTTCCGGCGCGGGCTGCTGACCAACCTGCTGAACCCGAAGGTGGGCGTGTTCTACGTGAGCTTCCTGCCACAGTTCCTGCCCGACGGCGTTCCCGCCGGGCCGTTCATCTTCGGCCTGGCGGCGATCCACGCAGCCCTGGGCCTGGCGTGGCTGTCGGCGCTGACGGCGGCGACGCGGTCGATCGCCGGCGTGCTGTCCAAGGCCGCCGTGGTGCGCTGGCTCGACCGGCTGACCGGCGGGGTGTTCCTGCTGTTCGCCGCGAAGCTGGCGTTCGAGCGGCGCTAGCGCAGCAAGCCCTCTCCCTACCCTCTCCCTCTCCGCTTCGCGGGGGAGAGGAGGCGATGGCTCGGCCTCTGAGCTCCACTCCTCTCCCCCGACCCCGGCGAAAGCCGGGGGAAGAGAGGGAGAGGGTAGGGAGAGGGCCTAGCTCAGCGCCGAGATCCCCTTGCCGTCGGGCCGGGCGGTGAAGGTCTTCACCACGCTGGTCGTGAACTGCCGCTGGGTGATCGTCGAAACGGCGACCATGTCGGCGCGGGCGGCGTCGCGCGTGAGGGTGAGGAGGACGAAGCCCTTGGCGGTCTGGTTGTTGTAGCGGACCTCGGGATTGGCTCTCGCGATCACCTCGCCCCAGTCGAGGCCGGGGGCGAGCTCGCCGGCGCCGGGGCTGGTGATCCCGGTCGTGCCGAACTCGCAGGCCAGGCGCCGCCCCTGCTCGTCGTGCAGTTCGTTGGCCCAGAAGGAGTGGCTGTCGCCGCTGACCACGATGGGCCGGGCCTGGGCGGTGCGGACGAGGCCGTAGAGCCGCTCGCGGTCGACGGGATAGCCGTCCCACATGTCGAGCGCGGCGGGGACGCCGAGGTCGGCGAGCTGGGCGCGCTGGTCGAGGCGGCGCCTGGCCTCGGGCTTCACCGCCTTCAGCTCGTCGGGCGTCAGCGCCTTGGCGGCCGAGCCCTTCACCCGGGCCATGATCACCTGGTTGCCCAGCACCTGCCAGGCGTGGCCGGCGCGGACGGAGCCGGCGAGCTCACGGCCGACCCAGGCCTCCTGGGCCGGGCTCATCATCCGGCGGGCGGGGTCCATCAGCTTGGCGTTGAAGGCGGCGACGTCGGGCTTGCCGTCCTTCATCAGATCGGCCTCGGCGGTGAGCTGCCTGTCCCGCGCGCCGAGCCGGGTCTCGATCATGATCAGGCTGGCCAGGTCGCCGAAGGCGAAGCTGCGGGCGGCGGCCTGGACGAAGTCCTGGCCAGGCATCGGTTCACGGATCGGCATCCACTCGAAATAGGCCTTGAGCGCCGCGGCCTTGCGGACGTTCCAGTCGCCCTCCTCCGGCGGATTGTGGTTCTGGGCGCCCAGGGTGAAGCTGTCGTTGGCGGTCTCATGGTCGTCCCAGGCGACGATCCAGGGGGCGCGGGCGTGGGCGGCCTGGAGGTCCGGGTCGGACTTGTACTGGGCGTGGCGGGTCCGGTAGTCGGCGAGGCTGACGATCTCGCGGTTCGGGTCGTGCGGGCGCTCGGCGGCCACGGCGGAGTTCATGCCGTAGGAGTCCGGCCCGCCGTACTCGTAGATGTAGTCGCCGAGGTGCAGGACGGCGTCGAGCCGCTCCAGGTCGGCCATGGCCCGGTAGGCGTTGAAGTAGCCGTTCGGATAGAGGGTGCAGGACGCGATCGCGAGGACCACGTCCTTCGTCCGCCCGGCCGGCAGGGTCTTGGTGCGGCCCTCGGGCGAGCGGACGCCGCCCGCCTCGAACCTGAAGCGGTACTCCCGGCCCGGCTGCAGCCCGTCCACATCGACCTTGATGGTGTGGTCGCGCTCGGGGCCGGTGACGCCGGAGCCCGACCGGTCGCCGAGCGTCCAGCGGTAGGGGACCTGGCCCGAGGCGCCGCTGATCCGCGTCCAGATCACCACCCGGTCCTGCAGCGGATCGCCGGAGGCGACGCCGTGGTTGAAGGCGATCTGGGTGGCGGTCTGCGCCGTGGCGGGTGCGGCGGCCCCCAGCCCCAGCAGCGCCAGCGCCCTGCGTCGGTCGATCCTCATGGCCGTTCCCCCCTTGCCTGCGCCATCGTATAGCGCGGCCTCAGCAACAGGAGCATGACCGTAGACCGATGGCCGCCGAGGACGAAGAGTTCACTGCCGAGGCCGGCGAGGTCCTGACGGTGGAGATCGGCCCGGAGGCGGCCGGCGAGCGGGTCGACAAGGCGCTGGCCGCGCGCTTGCCGGAGCTGTCCCGCGCCCGGCTGCAGGCGCTGATGGCCGAGGGCCGGGTGAGCTTCCAGGGGCGGCCGCTGACCAGCGGCTCGGGGAAGGCGCAGGCCGGGACCTATGCGGTCGAGGTTCCACCGGTGGAGCCGGCCGACCCGCAGCCCGAGGCGATCCCGCTCGTGGTGCTCTACGAGGACGCCCACCTGATCGTGGTCGACAAGCCGCCCGGCATGGCCATGCATCCGGCCCCCGGCAGCGAAACCGGGACCATGGTCAACGCGCTCCTCGCCCACTGCGGCGCGAGCCTCTCGGGGATCGGCGGGGTGGCCCGGCCCGGCATCGTCCACCGGATCGACAAGGAGACGTCGGGGGTGGTGGTGATGGCCAAGACCGACGCCGCCCACCAGGGCCTCTCCGCCCTCTTCGCCGCCCACGACATCGAACGGGCCTATGTGGCGCTGACCCGGGGCGCGCCGCAGCCGCCCTGGGGCGTGATCGAAGGCGCCATCGCGCGCTCCACCCACGACCGCAAGAAGATGGCGATGGTGAAGGCGGGCGGCCGCCACGCGATCACCCACTACCGGACCGAGGCGACGTTCGGACCGCCCGAGAAGCCGCTGGCCGCGCGCGTCGCCTGCCGGCTGGAGACCGGGCGGACCCACCAGATCCGGGTGCACCTGGCGTCGAAGGGCACGCCCTGCCTGGGCGACCCGGTCTACGGCTCGGGATCGCCCGCGCCGGCGGTGCGGGCGGCGATGGCCGAGGCCGGGCTGATGCGCCAGGCGCTGCATGCGGCGGTGCTGGGGTTCAGGCACCCGGTGACGGGCGAGACGCTGCGCTTCGAGAGCCCGCTGCCGGCGGACATGGCGCGGCTGGTGGCGGTGCTGGAGGGGCTGTAGGCCCTCTCCCTACCCTCTCCCTCTCGGGCTTCGCCCGGGGGAGAGGAGTGGAGTTGTGAGGCCGAGCCAGACCTCCTCTCCCCCCGCGAAGCGGAGAGGGAGAGGGTAGGGAGAGGGCTTGCGCCTAGCCCCGCGCGGCGGCCTCGAGGGCGGCGACGTCCAGCTTGACCATCGTGAGCATGGCGGCGGTGACGCGCTTGACGACCTCGGGGTCCTTGTCGGTCATCAGGTCGATCAGGCGCTGGGGCGTGACCTGCCAGTTGAAGCCGAACCGGTCCTTCAGCCAGCCGCACTGGCTCTCGCGGCCGCCGCCTTCCAGGAGCTTCTCCCAGTAGTAGTCGACCTCCGCCTGGTCCTTGCAGCGGATCTCGAGCGAGACCGCCTCGGTGAAGGGGAACATCGGCCCGCCGTTGATGCCGACGTAGTCCTGGCCGTCCAGCGTCCACTCCACCGTCACCGCCGTGCCCGCCGGACCCGGGCCGGCGTCGGTGTAGTAGGCGACCTTGCCGACCTTCGAATTCGGGAAGATCGAAACGTAGAAGTTGGCGGCCTCCTCGGCGTTCATGTCGAACCAGAGGTTGGGCGTGATCTTCGGCATGGGATGTCTCCTCCGTTGAACCGAGGACGCGCGACCCCATATCCTCCCGACAGGCCGGCGCGGTTTCGTGACACGAGCTTTGCTGAAGGACGCCCGAGTTTTCTTCGCCTTGAAGGCGCCATCGTCGGGCGGTAAAAGTCCCACTAGAGCAGTCGGACTTTCGGGCCGTTTCTCCCAAGACGGGCCTACTAGCTAAGCCGCAACCCCGTACCTATCTCATCGGTTGAAGGGGGGCGGATGGTCCTGCGCCTGGTCGCGCGCACGACCCGAACGTCCAGTACATTTGTGAGGGGATAGTCCATGGCCGCGAACGCGCTTGCCGTGATGTCGCCGGAAGGCGGCCTCAGCCGGTATCTTTCTGAAATCCGCAAGTTCCCGATGCTCCCGAAGGACGAGGAGTTCATGCTGGCCAAGCGCTGGCAGGAGCACGGCGACAGTGAAGCCGCCCACAAGATGGTCACCAGCCACCTGCGTCTCGTGGCCAAGATCGCCATGGGCTACCGCGGCTATGGCCTGCCGATCGGCGAGGTGATCTCCGAGGGCAACGTCGGCCTGATGCAGGCGGTGAAGAAGTTCGACCCGGACAAGGGCTTCCGGCTGGCCACCTACGCCATGTGGTGGATCCGGGCGTCGATCCAGGAATACATCCTGCGCAGCTGGTCGCTCGTGAAGATGGGCACCACCGCGGCGCAGAAGAAGCTGTTCTTCAACCTCCGCAAGGCCAAGAGCGAGATCGAGGCCCTGCAGGAAGGCGACCTGCGTCCCGACCAGGTCAGCCAGATCGCCACCAAGCTGGGCGTGCTGGACGAGGAAGTGGTGAGCATGAACCGCCGGCTCGCCGGCGGCGACGCCTCGCTGAACTCGCCGATGCGCGCCGACAGCGAGAGCGAATGGCAGGACTGGCTCGTGGACGACACCACGCCCTCCCAGGAGAGCGTGGTCGCCGACACCCAGGAGAAGACCATCCGCATGAGCCTCCTGGAGGAGGCGATGACGGAGCTGACCGACCGCGAGCGTCACATCCTGACCGAGCGGCGCCTGAAGGACGAGCCGACGACCCTGGAAGAGCTGGCCTCGGAATATGGCGTCAGCCGGGAGCGGGTGCGCCAGATCGAGGTCCGCGCCTTCGAGAAGCTGCAGAAGTCGATGCGGGCGGCGGCGGAAGAGCGGAACCTGATCGACGCGTAGGCTTCCCTCCTCCCCCCGCGCAGCGGAGAGGGAGAGGACCGAGGAGAGGGCCTGAGGCCGTACAGACTTGGGAGAGGTGAAAAGCCCTCTCCCTACCCTCTCCCTCTCGGGCTTCGCCTCGGGGGAGAGGAGATTGCAGAGGGCGTCGGGAAACCGGCGCCCTTTTTCTTTGGGCGGCGCGGTGGCTTGGCCCTCTCCCTACCCTCTCCCTCTCCGCTTCGCGGGGGAGAGGCGTGGAGCTGAGCGGCCGGGACATACCTCCTCTCCCCCGGGCGAAGCCCGAGAGGGAGAGGGTAGGGTGAGGGCTATTCTACAGCCGCACGACCCGCAGCTCGTCGTAGTCCTGGGGCATGTAGGCCAGGAGGGGGGACGGCGCGGCGCTCGAAGTCGACGACGCCGAGGTCGGGCCGGGACTGGGCCTCGAACAGGAAGTGATGGAAGGCGGTGGCCGCGGCGATCAGCTTCTGGTCGGCGAGCGCGCGGCCGGCCTCCAGCAGCTCGTCGGTCTGTGCGATCAGCGCGCGCAGCGCCTGGCGGCGGTCCTCGCCCACGGCGGTGAGCGCGGAGCGGACGATCTTCAGGGCCTGGGCGATGCGCACGGCCTCCGGCGTCGCCTCGGTGTCGGAGTGGCGCTTGAGCGGGCCGGCGTAGTCGCCGGAGTTGAACCGGCGGCGGTCGGGGCCGACGTAGTGGACGGCTTCCACCCAGTCGCGCCGGAACAGCGTCACCGCCTCCAGCCGCTTGATCAGGTCCTTCACGATGAAGGGCTTGCGCAGGAACTCGTGCACGCCGGCGTCGCGGGCGGCGAGGATCGCGCCGGCGGTGGCGTGGGTGGTGACCAGGATCACCGGCGCCTTGCGACAGGCGAAGTCGGAGCGGCGCAGGCGGCGCGTGAAGTCGATGCCGTCGACCTTGTCGCCGGAGAGCTCGCAGAAGATCAGCTGCGGATTGATCTTGTCGGCCTGCTTCAGGCCCTTGACGGTGGTGGGCGCCGTCCAGATTTCGGTCTTGGCGAGGGTGCGCATCTGGTCGCCCAGCACCTGGGCGCCGGTGGGCTGCGGGTCGACCACCAGGACGCGCGACAGCAGGGGCGCCATGCGCTGAATGGTCTTGGCGTCGTTGTTTGCGAACAAGGCCCCGTCTCCCCGGCGGAAACCCTTAGCGCGCGCAGGTAAAGAACGCCTTGACGTTGCGGGGCATGTGCTCCGCAACCCGACGGCCGATCTAATCCTGGAACGGGTCGCGCATGAGGATGGTGTCGTCGCGCTGCGGGCTGGTGGAGAGGAGCGCCACGGGGGCGCCGATCAGCTCCTCGATGCGGCGGACGTACTTCACGGCGCTGGCCGGCAGGTCGCGCCAGGACCGCGCGCCCTGGGTGGTCTCGCTCCAGCCCTCCATCTCCTCGTAGACCGGGGTGAGTTCCTGCTGGGCCTTCAGCCCGGCGGGGAGATAGCCGATCTCCTGGTCGCCCAGGCGGTAGCCGGTGCAGATCTTCAGGGTCGGCAGGCCGTCCAGCACGTCGAGCTTGGTGAGCGCCACGCCGGCGATGCCGTTGAGCGCCACCGACTGGCGGACCAGGGCGGCGTCGAACCAGCCGCAGCGGCGCGAGCGGCCGGTGACGGTGCCGAACTCGCGGCCGACCGTGCCGAGGTGCTGGCCGACCTCGTCGGTGAGCTCGGTGGGGAACGGCCCCTCGCCCACCCGGGTGGTGTAGGCCTTGACGATGCCCAGGACGTAGCCCGGCCCCTTCGGCCCCAGGCCGGAGCCGGCGGCGGCCTGGCCGGCGACGGTGTTGGACGAGGTCACATAGGGATAGGTGCCGTGGTCGACGTCGAGCAGCGCCCCTTGCGCCCCTTCGAAGAGCACGCGGCGGCCCTTCTTCACCACCTCGTCGAGCAACAGCCAGGCGGGACGGGCGAAGGGCAGGATCTTCGGGGCCATGGCCTCCAGCTCGGCCAGCAGGGCGGCGCCGTCGTACTCCGGCAGGCCAAGGCCCCGGCGGAGCGGCGTGTGGTGGGCCAGGAGGCGGTCGATCTTGGCCTCCAGCGCCTCGCGGTCGGCGAGGTCGGCGACGCGGATCGCCCGGCGGCCGACCTTGTCCTCGTAGGCCGGGCCGATGCCGCGGCCGGTGGTGCCGATCTTGTTCTTGGCGGCCGCCTCGCGCGCCTGGTCGAGGTCGCGGTGCAGGGGCAGGATCAGGCAGGCGTTGTCGGCCAGCACGAGGAGGTCGGGGGGTGATGGCGATCCCCTGCTCGCCGATCTGGGCGATCTCCTTCAGGAGGTGCCAGGGGTCGACGACGACGCCGTTGCCGATCACCGACAGCTTGCCCTGGACGACGCCGGAGGGCAGCAGGCTGAGCTTGTAGACCTGGTCGCCGACGACGAGGGTGTGGCCGGCGTTGTGGCCGCCCTGGTAGCGCACGACCACGTCGGCCCGGTTGGACAGCCAGTCCACCAGCTTGCCCTTGCCCTCGTCGCCCCACTGGGCGCCGATCACGGTGACGTTGGCCATGGATACGATCTCCCGACCTGCCCGGGAGAAGCCCCGCGCCCTTCGACAGGTGCTCGACGGGGGGCCTGGTGATCGATTGTCGGGCGGGGGTTTAGGCGACTGCGGGCGTCGGTTCAAGGTTCTAGGCCGCTGGCCCTCTCCCTACCCTCTCCTCTCTTCCCCCGGCATGCGCCGGGGTCGGGGGAGAGGAGGTGATGGCGCTGACGTCGCAGCTCCGCTCCTCTCCCCCGCGAAGCGGAGAGGGAGAGGGTAGGGAGAGGGCTAGGCGGCGCGCGCTTCGTGGGAGTAATCAGCATCCATGGACATCCCCCGCTTTCACCTGGCCTTTCCCGTGCGCGACCTGGAGGAGGCCCGCGGATTCTATGGCGGCCTGCTGGGCTGCCCGGAGGGGCGGTCAAGCCCGGAGTGGATCGACTTCGACTTCTACGGCCACCAGATCGTCGCGCACCTGTCGCCGGACGAGGCGGGGCATAAGGCGACCAATGCGGTCGACGGCCACGACGTGCCGGTCCGCCACTTCGGGGCGATCCTGACGCTGCCGCAGTGGGAGGCGCTGGCGGAGACGCTGAAGGCCGCGGGGACCGAGTTCGTGATCGAGCCCAACATCCGCTTCAAGGGCCAGCCCGGCGAGCAGGCGACGATGTTCTTCCTCGACCCGTCGGGCAACGCGCTGGAGTTCAAGGCCTTCGCCGACGACAGCATGGTCTTCGCGAAGTGAACGCGGTGGTCCCCACGGTCGGCCTGGCCGACATCGAGGCGGCCGCCGAGCGGATCCGCGGCCACGCCGTCGAGACGCCGCTGATCGAGAGCCCGGCGCTGAACGACCGGACGGGCCTGCGGGTGCTGCTGAAGTGCGAGACCCTGCAGCGGGTCGGGGCCTTCAAGTTCCGCGGGGCCTACAACCGGCTGGTCCAACTGAACGACGACGAGCGGACGCGCGGCGTCGTGGCCTTCTCCTCGGGCAACCATGCGCAAGGGGTGGCCCTGGCGGCGAAGCTGCTGGGCATTCCCGCGGTGATCGTCATGCCGGACGACGCGCCGTCGGTGAAGGTCGAGGCGACCAAGGGCTATGGCGCGGACGTGCGGTTCTACAATCGCCTTTCGGGCAAGACCCGCGAGGAGATCGCCGCCGAGATCGCGCAGGAGCGCGGCGCGGTGGTGGTCCCGGCCTTCGACGATCCGCACATCGTCGCCGGCCAGGGGACGGTCGGGCTGGAGATGCTGCGGCAGGCCCACGCGCTGGGCGCGACGCTGGACGTGGCGGTGGCGCCGATCAGCGGCGGCGGCCTGCTCTCGGGGCTCGCCACGACGGTGAAGGCGCACTCGCCGCAGACCGCCATCGTCGGCGTGGAGCCGGCGCAGTTCAGCGACACCCTCCAGTCCCTGCAGAAAGGCGAGCGGGTGACGATCAAGCCGACGGGGCGGTCCTATTGCGACGCCCTGGAGAGCCCGTTCCCCGGCGAGATCACCTTCCCGATCATGCGCCGGCTGGTGGCCGACGTGGCGCTGGTCACCGACGCCGAGGTGGCCGACGCCATGCGCTATGCGTTCTCGACGCTCAAGCTGGTGGTCGAGCCGGGCGGCGCGGCGGGGCTGGCCGCCCTGCTGGCCGGCAAGGTGAGCACCTTCGGCGGCACGACGGTCGCCATCGTGCTCTCGGGCGGCAACGTCGACCCGGAGTTCTTCGGCCGGGTGATCCGCGGCGAGGCCTAGGCCAGGAACGCGCGCGCGCCGGTGGTCTCCAGCAGGGGGTCGATGCGCGCGGCGGCCTCGGCCGGCAGGCGCGCATAGGCGTCACGAAGCTCGGCGAGGCACTTCGCCTGATACCGGAAGACGCCCTGGCTGTAGGGCCGGCCCAGCAGGGTGAGGCTGAAGCTGTCGTCGCCCCGGGCGATGGCGTCCGCATTGGCCTTGAGGAACGGCAGGTAGACCTCGCCCGCCAGCCGCACGAGGCCGGCGACGGCGGGGCTGAACGGCTGCAAAGGATCGCGCCACTCGCCCTCGACGCCCGAGGCGTCGTCGATGGTCAGCAGCCAACGCATCAGCAGCGGCGCGGTCTCGCGCATGAGGTCGTGCGGCGTGGGATCGGTCCCGAGTTGCGAGAGCTGGCCGTACCAGGCGAAATCGGCATGGGACGGCCGCGTCCCGAACAGGAACGGGCCGTCGGCGGCCATGGCGTCGAGCAGGCCGTAGATCCGCTCCGTCGTCGCCTCGATCACCGAGGCGTTCTCGGGCGTGCAGCCGACCAGGGCCATGCGGCCCACCTGGCGGTCGCGGAACACCGCCGCGGCGCGCCCGATGACCTCCCGGCCCTGCCCCTTCAGGCGGTCGTAGGCCAGCCATTCGGCCATCTGGGCCTGGTCCCGCGGCCGGAGCCAGCGGTAGAGGAACATCGCCTTCGTCCCCCACTCGTCGGCCATGTCTTCCAGGAGATCGGCCAGGAAGGCGTCGCCGGGATCGGCGGGGCGCACGGAGCGCTCGGGATGCCGGCGCTCGAGCTCGCGGATCAGCGGCGTGGAATCGTTCATCACTTCGCCGTCGGGGAACACCAGCACCGGGATCACCGGCGCCTTCACCCGGGCGAACAGGGCCTCCATCTGGCCCGGCAGGCTGGCCTGGATCCAGCGGTGCGGCAGGCGGCGATAGCGCATCACCGCCCGCATCTTCATGGAGTAGGGCGACCCCAGGCCGCCGTAGAGGTGGTAGTCGGTCATGGGCCCGCCGCCACAGCGCCGGCCTTGAGCTCGCGGTAGACCTCCACGTAGGGGGCGAGCGCGACGGTGTAGAAGACTCCGTAGTAGGCGCTGATCCAGACGAGGGCCGCCAGGGCGAGCACGGCCAGGACGAGGGTTCCGCCGACGCCGCCGGCCATGCCCGCGACACTCACCAGGATGAAGGCGACGATGGCCGAGGGGATCAGCACCACGAGCATGACGATCAGCAGCAGGAAGAAGAGCGCCAGCATCATCAGGACGATCCGCCAGCCGTGGCCCCGGGTCAGCCGCCAGGCGTCGGCGAGGACGAAGCGCTCCTCGTCCCAGGCCATGATCCAGGCGGGCGACAGGCGCGCGGCGACGTACAAGCCGCCGATCCCGAGCGGGAGGCAGAGCAGGATCGCCCAGAACCACGGCGTTCCCCCGGCCATCGAAATCCCGGCCACCACGAGCCCGACCAGCAGGGCGGCCGGGATCAGCGCGAGCAGCATCAGACCGTAGAGCGCGAGCGCGGTCAGCAGCAGCCAGAGTTCGCCGCGGCCGAAGCGCAGGTAGAAGAAGCCGCGCTCGTCGGGCCGCAGCATGGCCCGACAGACGGCCCCATAGAACAGGGCGAGCGTGACGAAGGCGGCGAGGATCATCAGCGGGTAGGTCAGCCAGGCGTGGGCGAGCATCGCCTCCTCCATCGCCGCCGCGGCGCCCTCGGGATCCGTGCCCACCTCGGCGATGTAGCCCGGCAGGGCCGGCCCCATGATCAGGAGCTGCATGAGGATGGCGAGCCCGAAGGCGCCCGCGCCCCAGGCCAGAACCGTCTTCCACTCACGGCGCGCCAGGCTGAAGCCGGACCGCAGCGCCGCGTCGATCGAGAACCCCGTCATCGCACCCTCCCCTGAGCGTTGCAGAGGATAAGCGCGCCCAGCGAAGGTTGAACAGGCTTCGCCTTAGAGGCGGTCCTCCGGCGCGGGGCGCAGCGGGGCGTCCCTGGGCGTGATCAGCCTGGCCAGCCGGGGCCTGAGCCAGTTCTCGAAGTCGTCGACGAAGCGGTAGACCACCGGCACCAGCACGAGCGACAGCAGGGTCGAGGTGATCAGGCCGCCGATCACCGCGACAGCCATCGGCTGGCGGAACTCGGCGCCCTTCTCCAGGGCGAAGGCGGTCGGCAGCATGCCGGCGGCCATGGCCAGCGTGGTCATGATGATCGGCCGCGCCCGCTCCTGGCAGGCCTCGATCAGGGCGTCGTGCTGGCTCATGCCCTCGCGCTCGCGCTCGATGGCGTACTCGACCAGCAGGATCGAGTTCTTCGCCGCCAGGCCCATCAGCATCAGGAAGCCGATCAGCGAGGGGATCGACAGCGAGAGGTTGAAGATCAGCAGGCCGAGGAAGGCGCCGCCCACCGCCAGCGGCAGCGCCGCCAGGATGACGATCGGCTTGAAGAAGCTCTGGAACAGCAGCACCAGCACCGCGAACATCAGGAAGACGGCGGTGGCGAAGGCCACCACGAAGCCGCCGAACATCTCGGCCATGGCCTCGGCGTCGCCGACCGCGCCGGGCGCGACGCCCGGCGGCAGGGACTTCATCACCGGCAGCTCGTGCACCGCCTTGGTCGCCTCGCCCAGCTCGACGCCGTCGGCCAGCTCGGCCTGGATGGTCACCTGCCGCTGGCGGTTCAGGCGGTCGATCCGGGCGGGCCCGGCCTGGAACTCCACGTCGGCCACGGCGCCGAGCGTCGTGGACCCGCCGGTGGCGGTGGGCAGGCGGAGCTGCTTGATCTGCTCGATGTCGGCGCGCGCGCGTTCTCCGGCAGGCGAATGCGGATCGGGATCCGCCGCTCGCCCTCGTTGAGCTTCGGCACATTGGCCTCGATGTCGCCGACGGTGGCCACGCGGGCCGCCTGGGAGATCGCTGCGACCGAGACGCCGAGGCGCGCGGCCTCGTCGGGACGCGGACGGATGACCACTTCCGGACCGGTCGGCGGGTTGGCCGGCCGGGGATCGACGACCTCCTCCACCCCGCGCATCTGCTGCTCGAGCTGCAGGGCGGCGCGGTCGAGGGCCGCGGGGTCCTGGCCGGTCAGCACCTGCTGGAAGCCGGCGGAACCCTGGAAGTCGAGGAAGTTCAGCCGCACGTCGGGGATCGCGGCGATCTGGGCGCGGACGCGGTCCTTCAGCTCGGCGCCGGTGACGCTGCGCTTCGGCGTGAGCAGGACGGTGATGGTGCCCGAGCGCACGTCGCTGGCGCCGGGCCCGCCGCCGGGGCCGAAGTTGGCCACGGTGGAGCCCACCTGGGTGAAGACGTTGGTGACCTCCGGCTGGGCCTTCATCACGCGCTGGACGGCCTGGGTGGCGCGCTCCATGTCCTGCAGGGTCGCGCCGGGCGGGCCCTGGACGTTGATGTAGACGTAGTCGGGATCGCCCGGCGGCTGGAAGCCGGTGGGCAGCAGCGGCACCAGCATCACCGAGCCCACGAACAGCACGAGGCCCGCGAAGGCGGCGATGATCCGGTGGGCCAGCGCCCACTCCAGCGCATTGCGGTAGAAGCCCACGAAGGGCTTGCGCTCGTGGGGCTTGGTGCTGGGCTTCAGGAAGTAGGCGGCGAGCAGCGGGGTGATCAGGCGCGCCACCAGCAGGGAGAACAGCACGGCCACG
The DNA here is from genome assembly GCF_024699985.1 of Phenylobacterium sp. J367. Classification (GTDB taxonomy): domain Bacteria; phylum Pseudomonadota; class Alphaproteobacteria; order Caulobacterales; family Caulobacteraceae; genus Phenylobacterium. Next base: position 770,686 of record NZ_JAJONA010000001.1, read on the forward strand.
CAGACCGTCAGGCCGAACTCCTTGAAGAACTGGCCCGGGATGCCGGGCATGAAGCTGACCGGGGCGAACACCACCACGATCGCCGCGGTGGTCGCCACGACCGCCAGGCCGATGGCGTCGGCGCCCAGCAGCGCGGCCTGGTAGGGCCGCATCCCGCGGGCCACCCGCTTCTCGATGTTCTCGATCTCGACGATGGCGTCGTCGACCAGGATGCCGATGACCAGCGTCAGGGCCAGCAGGGTCACGAGGTTCAGCGAGAAGCCGGCCAGGCCCATGATGAAGAAGGTCGGGATCAGCGAGATGGGCATGGCCAGCACGGTGATCAGGGTGGCGCGCCAGTCGCGCAGGAACAGCAGCACCACCAGGGCGGCCAGCACCATGCCCTCCAGCAGCACGTGCTGGGTGGCGCGGAAGTTGTCGCGGGTCTCGTCGACCGAGGCGTAGATCTTGGTGAAGGTCACGCCCGGGTTGGCCTTCTCCAGCCCCTCGAGCTTGACGTTGACGGCGTCCTCCACGTCGACGTCGGAGGACTCCTTGGTCTTGGCCACCTGGAAGCCGACGACGGGCTTGCCGTCGAGGCGGGCGAAGCCCCGCGGCTCGGCGGCGCCGTCGCCGATCTCGGCCACGTCCGACAGGCGCACATAGGAGCCGGTCCCGGTGGGGATGGTCATGTCGCGGAGCTGGCCCACCGTCTCGACGGTGCCCAGCACGCGCAGCGTCTGCTCGCGGCCGCCGACCTCGATCCGGCCGCCGGGGGCGTCGAGCTGGAAGCCGGCGAGCGCCGTGTTGACCTGGGCCGCGGTGAGGTTGCGCGCGGCCAGCCGGTCGGGGTCGATGATGACGTTGATCTCGCGCGCCACGCCGCCGACGCGGGTGACCTGGGAGACCCCCTTCGCGGTCTGCAGCTCGCGGGCGATGGTGTCGTCGACGAACCAGGAGAGCTGCTCGTCCGACATGGCCGGAGCGGCCACCGCATAGGTGATGATCGGGAACGCGCTGTCGATCTCGACGCGGGTCACCTGCGGCTCGTCGATGTCGCGCGGCAGGATCTGGCGCGCCTGGTCGATCTTGGCCCGGACCTCGTCGGTCTTCTTCTGCAGGTCCTCGCCCATGTTGAACTGGATCGAGGTGGTGGACACGCCCTGGGTGACCACCGACTGCACATTGTCGACGCCGGTGATGCCGGCGATGGCGTCCTCGATGGGACGGGTGATCTGGGTCTCCATCTCGCCGGGCGCGGCGCCCGACTGGGTGACGGTCACCGCCACCACCGGGAACTGGATGTTCGGGAACTGCTTCACCGGCAGGCCCGCGTAGGCGATCAGGCCGGCGATCACGAGGCCGATGAACAGCAGGGCGACCGGGACCGGGTTCCTGATCGCCCAGGCCGAGATCGGGAAGTTGGACGGGTTCGTCCCGTGGCCGTGGTCGCTCATCGCGGGGCAGCCTTCGCGGCGGGTTGAGCGGCGGGTTGGCCGGCGGTCGGGGCCGCCTCGGTCGGCTTCACGAGGTCGCCGTCGAGCAGGAAGGCGGCCGCGTTCTGCACCACGCGCGCGCCCTGCGGCGGCCCGCGGAGGATCTGCACCAGGCCCGAGCCGCGCTGGCCGGTCTGGACGGCCACGCGGCGCACCCGGTTGTCATTGCCGATGACCATGACGCTGGCCCCGTTGGCGTCGTAGCGGATCGCCGATTCCGGCAGGCCCGGGACCGCCTGGGCGACGTCGTCGAACACGGCCCGGGCGAAGCCTCCGGCGCGGATGTCGCTGCGCACCGGCAGGGTCACGCGGACGATGCCGAGCTTGGTCTGCGGGTCGATCTGCGGGCTGACGATGCGCACCACGCCCGGCGCCGTGGCCCCGTTCGGCAGGCTGACCATGGCGCGCTGGCCGACGCGGATGCGGGTCAGGTCGTCCTGCGAGACCTGGGCGGCCAGCTCCACCTGGCCGTCGCGGGCCATGCGGAACCACGGCGTCGCCCCGCCGGCCGAGAGGTCGCCCGGCCGCACGTTGCGCTCGAGGATCAGGCCGGAGACCGGGGCGACCACGGCCATCTTCTGCATGCGGACCTGCAGGTCGCGCAGGTTGGCGCGGGCCACCTGGGCCTGGAAGCGGCGCTGGGCGATCTGCTCCTCGGAGAGGACGCCCTGGTTGTCGAGGCCCTGCACCCGGCGGGCCTGGTCCTCGGCCTGGGCGGCCTGGGCCTGGGCCTGGGCGAGCTGGGCCTGCAGCAGGGCGGGGTCGAGCTGGACCAGGGTCTCGCCCGCGCGGACATAGTCGCCCACGTCGGCCAGGACGCGCTGGGCGCGGTAGCCGGTGACCTCCGGCTGGACCGCCGCCTCTTCCCGCGGCAGCAGGTCGCCCGACGCGGTGAGCGAGCCGGTCATGGCCCGGGGCTCCAGGCGCACGACGGTGACCGCCCGGGCCCCCTGGTTCGGGTCGGCGCGGACCGGCTCGGGCTTGTGGCACCCGGCCAGCGCGAGCGCGGCGGCGAGCGGAAGGACGGCGAGGCGGAAGGATCGCATGCGGAGGCTCAGCGGGCTGACGCGAGGGTGGAGGGACGGTCCGGTGACCAGCCGCCGCCAATGGCCTTGTAGGCCTGCACGGCGCGGCGCGCGGCCTGCACCTGGGCGGCGGTGAGCTGGGCGCGCACGAGGCGCCAGGACTGTTCGGTGGACAGGGTGGTGTCGAGGTCGATGAGACCGCGGTCGTAGCCGATGCGGGCCGCCTCGTAGGCGCGCCGGGCGCGGGCCTCGCCCTCGATCAGGATGGCCACCCGGCGGCGGTCGGCGTCGAGGCGGACGATCGCGCCCTCGGCCTCGCCGAACGCGGTCTGCACCACCTTCTCGTAGTTCAGCACGGCCTGCTCGGTGCGGGCGTTCTGGGCCTTCAGGTCGGCCATCAGCCTGGGGATCGACAGGATCGGCTGGGTGATCGCCCCGCCGAGCGTCCAGCTCTGGGTCTCGGACGAGAAGCCGGGCTGCGAGGTCTTCGACCAGCCGACGCCCGGCGTGAAGGTGAGCGTCGGGAAGAACTCCAGGGCCTGGAGGTCCTGGCGGCCGGCGGCGCCGCGCAGCCGGGCCTCGGCCTCGCGCACGTCGGGGCGCCGCTCGAGCAGTTCGCTGGGCAGGGTGGCCGGGACCGGCGGCGGGGCGGCGACCGAGGCCGGGGTGGCGATGTTGGTGGTCGGCTCCACGACCCGGTTGGTCAGGATCAGGATGGTCCGGCGCTGGGCCTGCAGTTCGGCCTCGAAGGCGGCGACCTGGGCGCGGGCCTGGGCGAGGTCGCCGGCCGCGCGGTCGGCGTCGGAGGTGGCCGCGACGCCGATCTGGCCGCGCCGGCTGGCGACCCGGTAGAGCTCCTCGCGGATCCGGACGGTCTCCCTGCGCGTCGGCGAGCTGGATGGCGAGGCCGCGGGCCTGGAAATAGGCGTCGGCGACCTGGGCGGCGATCGCCGCGCGGGCGCCCTCATAGGCGTAGCGGGTGGCGGCCACGTCGGCGTTCAGGGCGCGGGCGGCGGCGAACACCCGGCCGAACAGGTCGATCTCCCAGCTCACGTTGAAGTTGGCGCGGTAGGATTCCGACGTGCCCGAGGTGGAGAAGCCCGGGATGCTCGCGGCCGTGCCGCCGAGCTGTTCGGTTTCCGTGCGGCTGGCCTGGCCGGTGGCGTCGCCCTGCGGCAGGAAGACGGTGAGCCCGCTGGAGCGGACGGCGCGGACTTCCTGCAGTCGGGCGGCGGCCGTACGCACGTCGGTGTTGGCGGCCAGCGCCTGGTCGACGAGCGTGGTCAGTTCGGGGTCGTCGAAGGCCGTCCACCAGCGGTCGAGGTCGATGGCGCCGGCCGGCGTCGCGGCGGGTCCCTCATAGGCGCCCGGCAGGCCGAGCTCCGGCTCGCGCGGGCTCGCGCATGCCGTTACGGCAAGCGCCAGGGCGACGGCGACGGGAAGGTGGGAACGCATCAGGTCAGGCCGCTTTGGGAGGTCGCGATGAGGCTGCTTCGGGCGGATCGGTACACAGTAGGACGACGGCGCGATGTCGGCGCCGACAGACTGCCTATCCCGTTGCTCCGCTCCCGGCCGGAATCTCTTGTTCTGGACCCCTGGCAGCCGGGTCGTGCCCCAAACTCCGTATGTTGTAAAGTGTTTTAAGTGTAATGTTCGACCGATGACCGCCGAGCCCGTTTCCCCGACCGATCCGCGCCGCAGCCTGGAACTGCTCTGGGGGGCGGCAGGAACGCGGCCGCCGGGGCCCGAAGCCGAAGCTCAGCCTCGACGAGGTGATCGCCGCCGCCATCGCCCTGGCCGACGAGGAGGGGATCGAGGCGCTGTCCATGCGCCGGGTCGCCGAGAAGGTCGGGCTGTCGCCCATGGCGCTCTACACCTACGCGCCGTCCAAGGCGGAGTTCGTGGACCTGATGTACGACCGGGCGCTGGCCGGGACGGCGGAGCCGCCGGCGTCCCCTCGCCGGCTGGCGCGCCAAGGCGGAGTTCCTGGCCCGCGAGCTCTGGGCGCTGGGGGCGAGGCACCCCTGGATGCTACGCCTGAGCAGCACCCGGCCGCCGCTGGGGCCCAACTTCCTGCAGCGGATGGAGACTTGGCTGAAGGTGTTCGACGGGGTCGGCCTGGACGAACTGGAGATGGAGCTCGTCGAAGGCCTGCTCACCGACTACGTCCGCGGGGCGATCCGCTCGGCCGTGGAGGCCCGCGAGGTGGAGCAGCGCACCGGCATCACCGACGAGCAGTGGATGGCGCTGGCCCAGCCGACCCTGGCCGAGATCCTCGAGCCGGACGCCTTCCCGGTCCTGCGCCGGGTGGGCGAGGCGATGAAGGCCGCCTACGGCCCGGTCTGGGAGCGGGAGCGCGGCTTCGAGTTCGGCCTGCAACGCGTGCTGGACGGGATCGAGGTGTTCATCGCGAGGAAGCGCGAGGAGGCGTAGGGGTCTCAATATTCTTGTTTTGTTCTACCAGCCGCGACGCTAGTCTTCCCTCCTCTCCCCCGCGAAGCGGAGAGGGAGAGGGTAGGGAGAGGGCCTTGCTGACTCCGGCCGAGACCATCGCGAGGGCCAGGGAGCTCCGGCGAGACCACACGCGCGCCGAAGCCCGGCTTTGGAATGCGCTGCGGGCGCAGAGGCTCGGCGGGTGGAAGTGGAAGCGGCAGGTCCCGTTCGGGCCGTACTTCCTCGACTTCCTCTGTCGCGAGGCTGGTCTGGCGGTCGAGCTTGACGGCGGACAGCATTCGGAGACGGAGGCTTATGACGCGCAGCGCACGGCTTTCCTGCGGCGGCGCGGGCTGCGCGTGATCCGGTTCTGGAATTCCTACGTCCTCGAGGATCGTGATTCCGTCTGCACCGAGATCCTCCGGGCCTGTGGCGGAGAGCGGGGCGAAGACGAGGCGCCGAAAGCCCTCTCCCTACCCTCTCCCTCTCCGCTTCGCGGGGGGAGAGGAGGTGAAGCAGAAAGCTCCAGCTAGTCGTCGCGCGCGCAAGCCAATAGGGTCCGCGCACCTTCCGTGCATTCGAGTGACCTGATGAAAAAGCTCTTCCTCGGCGCGTGCGCGCTCAGCGTGCTGGCCGCCGTTTCCGCCCATGCCGCCGATCCGGTGGACGCCCAGCGCATGGTCGCCGACATCAAGACGCTGTCGTCCGACGAGTTCGAGGGCCGCGGGCCCGCGACCGAGGGCGAGAAGAAGACCGTCGCCTTCATCGCCGAGGAATTCCGCAAGGCCGGCCTGCAGCCCGGCGGCGACCTGAAGGACGGCAAGCGCGCCTGGACCCAGGACGTGCCGCTCGCCCGCTTCGCCACCAAGGGGCCGGTGGCCGTGAGCGTGACGGCCGGCGGGGCGACCCAGGCCTGGACCCAGGGCGAGCAGATCGCCATCCGCGCCGCCCAGACCGGCGTCGACCGCGTGACCGTCAAGGACGCGCCGGTGGTCTTCGTGGGCTATGGCGTGACCGCGCCCGAGCGCAACTGGGACGACTTCAAGGGCGTCGACCTGAAGGGCAAGGTCGCCCTCGTCCTGGTCAATGACCCTGACTTCGAAACGGGTGAAGGCGACTTCGGCGGCAAGGCCATGACCTACTACGGCCGCTGGACCTACAAGTACGAGGAGGCCGCCAGGCAGGGCGCCATCGGCTTCCTGGTGATCCACGAGACCGCGCCGGCCTCCTACGGCTGGGCCACGGTGAAGAACTCCAACACCAACGAGATCTTCGACGTGATCCGCCAGGACCCGACCAAGGCGCACGCCCCGCTGGAGGGCTGGGTGCAGCGGGAGAACGCCGTCGACCTGTTCCGCAAGGCCGGCCTCGACTTCGAGGCCCTGAAGAAGCAGGCCCAGACCCGCGACTTCAGGCCGGTGACGCTGAACGGCGTGACCTTCTCCACCGACTACGCGGTCGACGCCCAGAAGGTGGTGTCGAAGAACGTGGTCGCGGTCCTGCCCGGCAAGAGCCGGCCGGACGAGCGGGTGATCTACTCCGCCCACTGGGACCACCTGGGCGTCGGCCTGCCGGACGCCAGGGGCGACCGGATCTACAACGGCGCCGTCGACAATGCGTCGGGCACCGCCGCCCTGATCGAGCTCGGCCGCGCCTTCGCCAAGGGCCCGAGGCCCGCGCGCAGCATCGTCTTCCTGTCGGTGACCGCCGAGGAGAAGGGGCTGCTGGGCACGGAATACTACGCCGACAACCCGCTCTATCCGTTGGCCACCACGGTGGCGGACCTGAACATGGACGGCATGAACCTGCTGGGTCCGACCAAGGACGTGACCATGTCGGGCGATGCGCCGCTGACGCTGCAGGACGACCTGATCAAGCTGGCCGGCGAACGCGGCCTGACCTTCACCCCGGACCCGAACCCGCAGGCGGGCAGCTTCTACCGCTCGGACCACTTCCCCTTCGCCAAGCGCGGCGTGCCGGCGATCTCGTTCGGCGCGGGCGAGGACCTGGCGAACGGCGGCCGGGCGGCTGGCAAGGCGGCCGCCGACGCCTACATCAAGGACAAGTACCACCAGCCGGCCGACGAGTACGACCCGAACTGGAACCTGACCGGCCTCACCCAGGAGGTCGGCCTGTTCTACGAGATGGGCCGCCGCCTGGCGAACTCGACCGCCTGGCCGGAGTGGAAGGAAGGCGCCGAGTTCAAGGCCGAGCGGGACAAGACCAGGGCGCAGCGCAAATAGGGGGACGTGGGGCGATGGCGGGCGGCGTGATCCGGACGGGCATCGGGGGCTGGACCTTCGAGCCCTGGCGCGGGGTCTTCTATCCGAAGGGCCTGAAGCACGCGGCCGAACTGGAGTACGCGGCCGCCCACCTCGCCACCATCGAGATCAACGGGACCTACTACTCCAGCTTCAAGCCGGAGAGCTGGGCCAAGTGGAAGGCGGCGACGCCGGACGGTTTCAAGTTCGCGGTGAAGGCCTCGCGGTTCTGCACGAACCGCAAGGTGCTCTCCGACGGCAAGAGCTCCATGGAGATCTTCCTGAACCAGGGGCTGACCGAGCTGGGCGACCGGCTCGGTCCGATCCTGTGGCAGTTCGCGCCGACCAAGAAGTTCGACCGGGACGAATTTGCCGGGTTCCTGGCGCTGCTGCCGGAACGCCTGGAGGGCCTGCCGCTGAAGCATGTCGTCGAAGTGCGGAATGCGACCTTCGCCGACGAGAAGTTCGTCCGGCTGTGCCGCGACCACAATGTGGCGATCTGCAACTCCGAGAACGAGAACTACCCCCTACATCCCCGACGTCACGGCCGACTTCGTCTACATGCGGCTGCTCTCGGCCGACGACGAGATCGAGACCGGCTACACGCCGGCCGAGCTCGACCTGTGGGCCGGACGGTTCAGGGAATATGCCTCGGGCGCCGTGCCGGCGGACTTCCGCCCCCCTCGACCGGACGGGCCTGCCCGAGACGCCCCGGGACGTCTACGCCTACGTGATCCACGAAGGAAAGGTGCGCGCCCCGCGCGCGGCGATGGAGCTCCAGGCCCGGTGCGGCGGCCTGCCTGCCCACACTTCATAGAATAACGCAACAACTAATCTTGACATATAACGTTGTCATGCTTATTATTGCCCGGCAGCTATTGCCCATTGCTAGGCAATTCTGATTCAGGTCGGCATTTCGTGCCGCGACAACTTGATTCAGCTGGGCGCTAACTGCCCACCATTCCCCCTTTGCCGGGAAGTTTTGGCCGATCGGCGTTCTTCTGGCCCGGCCCTTGCGATGCGTGAAGCGGGCAAAACGTCCCCGGCCGTCAAAACGACGGCTGGTTCATAACCCTAAAAGAAAGGGCCCGCTCTTCATGCCTATGAACAGCGTCAACACCAACGTGGGGGGCGATGGCCGCCCTCCAGAACCTGAACGCGACCAACGCCGACCTGGCGACTACCCAGGCCCGGATCAACACCGGCAAGAGGGTTGGCAGCGTGAAGGACAATGGCGCCATCTGGGCCATTGCCCAAAACCAGCGCGCCACCTCCAACTCGCTGAACGCCGTCAAGGAGTCGCTGCAACGCGGTCAATCGACCGTCGACGTGGCCGTCTCCGCCGGCGAAAGCATCTCCGACCTCCTGATCCTGATGAAGGAAAAGGCGCTGGCGGCGTCCGACAGCTCGCTGGACTCCAACAGCCGCACGGCGCTGAACGACGACTTCATCTCGCTCCGCGACCAGATCACCAAGGCCGTGGACAACGCCATCTTCAACGGCGCCAACATGATCATGTCGGGCGGCACCACCGTCGAGGCCCTGGCCAATGCGGACGCCAGCTCGGTGATCACGGTCATGGCCCAGGACCTGTCGCTCGGCGGCACGGTCATGGGGTCTCTCTCCTCCACCTCCTCGATCAGCACCGCGTCTGCGGCCGCCTCGATGATCGCCACGCTCAACACCGCGATCATCAACGTCTCCAGCTCGCTCTCCAAGCTGGGCACGGGCTCGAAGTCGCTGGGCTCGCACCTGGACTTCGTGATGAAGCTCCAGGACACCCTGGACGCCGGGGTCGGCAACCTTGTCGACGCGGACCTCGCGAAGGAAAGCGCCAAGCTACAGTCGCTGCAGACCAAGCAGCAGCTGGGCATCCAGGCGCTCTCGATCGCCAACCAGGCGTCGTCCACCCTCCTGAGCCTCTTCAGGTAAGGACGACCTCGTCCCACCGGCGTCCGCGAGGCCCCGCAAGGGTCGCGCGGCGTCCGGCGGGGCGGCGATCTTCAGGCAAGCCTACTGCCGCCGGGCGCCGCCATGCGCCCGGCGGTCGCTTCTTGACCTCCCCCGCGTCAGGGCGGCGTCCTTCTGGCCAACCAGACGACGTAAAGGGAGGCGAAGATGGCCGAATTCCAGATGGACGACCTGATGTTCCGGCCCGGCCTGATGAAGGGCCAGCGGGTGCTGATCACCGGCGGCGGCACGGGACTGGGCAAGGTGATGGCCGAGGCCTGCCTGATGCTGGGCGCCGAGGTCTATATCTGGGGCCGCCGCGGCAACGTCATCGAGGACGCGGCGAAGGAGCTGATGGACGCCCACGGCGGCAAGGTCGTCGGCCGGGCCTGCGACATCCGCGTGCCGGAAGCCATCCACGAGGCCATGGACGAGATCTGGGCCGACGGCGGGGCGCTCACCGGCCTGGTCAACAACGCCGCCGGCAACTTCATCAGCCGCACCGAGGACCTGTCGGCGCGCGGCTTCGACGCCATCTCCAACATCGTCTTCCGCGGCTCGTTCTTCGTGACCCTGGACGCCGGCAAGCGCTGGCTGGCCGAGGGTAAGCGCGCCTCGGTCGTGTCGATCCTGACGACCTGGGTCTGGAACGGCGGTCCGTTCACGGTGCCGTCGGCCATGTCCAAGGCCGGGCTCAACGTCATGACCCAGTCGCTGGCCGTGGAGTGGGGCAACCGCGGGATCCGCTTCAACGCCATCGCGCCCGGCCCCTTCCCCACCGAGGGGATGAGCGCGCGCCTGAACCCCGGCGGCCAGAACCGCATGCCGGAGGCGGCCGATCCGCTGGTGCCGCTGAACCGCAACGGCGAGATGCGGGAGCTCGCCAACCTGGCGGTCTATCTGCTCGATCCCGGCTCGGCCTACGTCAACGGCCAGACCATCGCCATCGACGGCGGGGCCCACCTGCAGGGCGGCGGCGGCTTCGCCAGGCTGGCCGGCTGGGGCGACAAGGAGTGGGAGGAGGCGCGCAACGCCATCCGCGCCACCAACGAGAAGGACCGCGCCCAAAGGACGGTCTGACCGCACGCCGAACGCGGAGGTTGGCGTCCCCGGACTTCCGGTCCTAATATGACTCGCGTCATTTTTGAGTCCGCGTCAGAGGTCCATGTCCCAGGTCGCCTATCTCCCGGTCGGCAAGCGTGAGCAGACCAAGGTCCAGAACCGCCAGGCGATCCTGGATGCGGCGCGCGAGGTGTTCGGCGAGCTCGGCTACGAGACGGCGACGGTGCGCGACATCATCCGGCGCACAGGCCTCGCGGCCGGCACCTTCTACAACTACTACCGCTCGAAGGAGGAGGTGTTCGCCGCCCTGGCGGACGACGGCGCCCGGCGCTTCTCCCCCGTGCTCAAGAAGCTCAGGGCCGAGAAGCCGGGCCTGGAAGGCTTCATCCGCGCCGCGCTCGAGGCCTATTTCCGGTTCATGGCCGACGAGCACATCAGCTGGGCCGCCCGCCGGCCGCCCGGTGAGGCCCTGCCGCATGTCCATGGCGAGACGCCGGAGATGGCGGCGGTGTTCGCCGAGGTGCGCGACGCCATGCAGAGCGCGATCGCCCGCCATGACGGCCCCGCGGCGGACCTCGACTACATGGCCGCCGCCTGCATCGCCATCGCCCGCGAGGTCGGCGACAAGATGCTGAGCCGCCGGCCGGTCGACGTGGAGGGCGCGGTGGAGTTCGCCACCGCCATGATCCTCGGCGGCCTGCGCGGCCTGCCGAAGGCCTAGGGCCGATGGCGGGACGCGCCCAGCGGCTCGTCGTCCGCGCTCTCCTCTCGCTCCCCCGCCCCTGCTCAGGCTGATGGCCGGCGGCGGGGTGGTCTACGAGGGCGGCCGCACCCTCGACCCCAGGCTCCAGTTCCTCGCCGCCCAGGCCCGCGGCCAGCCGCCGATGACCGCCATGGGCCCGGACGCGGCGAGACGGGCCAGCGCCGAGGCGGGCGCCCTGCTGGCCGGCGACCGCGAACCGGGCGTGCGGACGGAGGCGCTGTCCTTCGAGGGGCCCAGCGGGCCGGTCGCGGCGCGGGCCTACCGCCCGGCCGGCCAAGATCCGGCCATGCCGCTGATGGTCTTCGCCCATTTCGGCGGCGGCGTGATCGGCGACCTGGAGACCTGCGACGCCTTCTGTTCCATCCTGGCCAGTGCGGCGCGGGCGCCCGTGCTCTCCATCGCCTACCGGCTGGCGCCCGAGCACCGCTTCCCGGCCGGCCTCGAGGACGTGCTCGCCGGCTACCGGTTCGGCCGCGACAACGCCGAGCGATTCGGCGCGCCCGCCGGCCGGGCGGCGATCGGCGGGGGATTCCATGGGCGGCAACTTCGCCGCCATCGTCTGCCAGGCGCTGAAGCGGGCCGGCGAGCCGCAGCCGGCGCTGCAGCTCCTCATCTATCCCTGCGTCGACGTGGCCTCCGAGACCGCGTCCATGACCACCTATGCCGACGCCTTCCCGCTGTCGCGGGCGATGATGGACTGGTTCATGGGCCACTATCTGGGCCCGGCGGACGACCCCGCCGACCCGCGCCTGTCGCCGATCCGCGAGACCGACCTGAAGGGCCTGGCCCCCGCCGTGGTGGTCACCGCCGGCTTCGATCCGCTGGTTGACCAGGGGGAAGCCTACGCCCGGAAGCTGAAGGACGCCGGCGTTCCCGTCGCCTATCGTTGCTACGACAGCCTGGCGCACGGCTTCACGGCCTTCACCGGCGCGGTCGGATGCGCCGACGTGGCCTGCCGCGAGATCGCGGGCCTCGTCAGGGAAGGCCTGGAGGGACGGATAGCCTGATGCGTGCGCTCGTCGTGGAACGCCTCGCGCCGGAGTACGCCGGCTGCGGGGTGAAGGAGATCCCGACCCCGGAGCCGGGACCCGGCGAGGTCCGCATCCGGGTCCGCGCCTCGGCGGTGAACTTCCCCGACCTGATGCAGACGCGGGGCGAGCACCAGCACAAGCCGCCCGTCCCCTTCACGCCCGGCATGGAGCTGGCCGGCGAGATCGACGCCGTGGGCGAGGGCGTCACCGCCTGGAAGGAAGGCGACGCGGTCGCCGGCGGCGGCCGGGGCGGCATGGCGGAGTATGCGGTGCTGCCGGCGGCGGGGCTGCACCGCGTGCCGCCGGGCATGAGCTTCAGCCAGGCGGCCGGCTATCCGGTGGCCTACCTCACGGCCTATGTGGCGCTGGAGCGCTGCGCGCGGATGCAGGCCGGCGAATGGCTGCTGGTGCACGGCGCGGCCGGCGGCGTGGGCCTCGCCGCCGTCGACCTCGGCCAGATCATGGGCGCGAAGGTGATCGCCGCCTCGGCCTCCGACGCGAAGCTGGCGGTGATCGCCCAGGAGTATGCGCCCGAGGCGACGGTGAATGTCACGGGCGGCTTCCGCGAACGGGTGAAGGAGATCACCGGCGGCAAGGGCGCGGACGTGATCTACGACCCCGTGGGCGGCGACGTCTTCGACGAGTCGATCCGCTGCATCGCGTTCGGCGGCCGCATCCTCTCCATCGGCTTCACCTCGGGCCGCCTGCCGGTGCTGCCGGTGAACATCGCCCTCATCAAGGGCTTCTCGGTGATGGGGGTCCGGGCCGGCGAATACGGCCGCCAGTTCCCCGAGAAGGGCCGCGAGAACCACGAAGCGATCTGGCGGCTGGCCGAGGAGGGCAAGGTCCGCCCGCGGGTGGACAAGGAATACGCGCTGGACGACTGGCGGGCGGCGTTTGACTCGCTCGCTGACCGGAAGGTCATCGGCAAGACGATCGTCAGGCCGGATCTGTAGCTTCGCCCTCTCCCTACCCTCTCCCTCTCCGCTTCGCGGGGGGAGAGGAGTGGCGCTTTGAGGCCAAGCCATAACCTCCTCTCCCCCGACCCCGGCGCAAGCCGGGGGAAGAGAGGGAGAGGGTAGGGAGAGGGCTTTCGGCGCGAGGCAACTCGCGCGACTATCCGTTCCGAAGGAGCCCGCCCCATGACCATCGGCAGCGAGGAAGAGCTGGAGAAGCTGAAGGCGGCGGGGAAGCTCGTCGCCCGCACGCTGGCGGCCATGGGCAAGGCGCTGGAGCCCGGGATCACCACCCGCGAGCTGGACGCCCTGGGGCGGAAGATGCTGGAGGATGCGGGCGCCCGCCCGGCGCCGGAGCTCTCCTACAACTTCCCGGGCGCGACCTGCATCTCGGTGGCCCCCCGACTGCGCCCACGGGATCCCCAGCGACCGCCGGGTGGAAGCCGGCGACCTGATCAATATCGACGTCTCGGCCGAGCTGGACGGCTTCTTCGCCGACACCGGGGCCTCCTTCGCCGTCCCGCCGGTGACGCCGAAGGTGGAGCGCCTGTGCCGCGATGGCCGCCGGGCGCTGTGGGCCGGCATCCGCCAGGTGCGGGCGGGCGCGGAGCTCGGCGCCATCGGCAAATCCATCGAGGCCTTCGCGACGAAGAACGGCTACACGCTGGTGAAGAACCTCGCGAGCCACGGGGTCGGCGCGTCCCTCCACGAGGACCCAACGGAGATCGCCACCTGGCACGACCGGTCCGAGCGCCGGAAGATCCACGATGGCCTGGTGTTCACGATCGAGCCCTTCCTGTCGCTGGGCGCCGACTGGGTCGAGGAGGCCGACGACGGCTGGACCCTCTTCCCGCCGGCCGGCCAGCCCACCGTGCAGTACGAGCACACCCTGGTCGCCACGCCGCGCGGCGCCGTGGTGCTCACCCTCGCCGATTGAGGCCGCCGGACTGTTGACTCTGCCCGGCGGTTCCACTATCCACCGCCGCTCGATTTTCGACCCCCGGAGCTTTTCTCGTGAAGCGCACTTTCCAGCCCTCCCGCCTCGTGCGCGCGCGTCGTCACGGCTTCCGTCTGCGCATGTCGACCAAGAACGGCCAGAAGATCCTGGCCCGTCGCCGCGCCAAGGGCCGCAAGCGCCTGAGCGCCTAAGCGCGCGCGAGCGACAGGGTGTCCGCGTGCCGGACGCCGTCTTCCCGATCGACCGACTGAAGAAGCGCAGCGAGTTCCTCGCCTGCGCCCAGGCCCCCTCCACCGCGAAGGGGGCCGTTGTCGTTCAGGCGCGCCCCCGCGGCGACGCCGAGCCCCTGGTCCGGGCCGGCTTCACGGCCACCAAGCGGATCGGCGGCGCCGTGGAGCGCAACCGCGCCAAGCGCCGGATGCGCGAGGCGGCCCGACTGCTACTTCCCCAATTCGGCAGGCCCGGTATGGACTATGTGTTCATCGCCCGCGGCGGTGTGACCACCCGCCCCTGGGACCGTTTGCTTGACGATGTGAAAACCGCGCTGATAAGGCTCGCCGCCGACCGCGAGAGCCCCGAGGCGCCGGGCCCGCGCCCCTCCTCCACGGATCGCACCCCTTAGATGCAACGCGACGACCAGACCCGCAACACGATCATCTTCGTCGTCGCGGCCATCATCCTCTTCATCGGCTATCAGTTCCTGGTGCTGGCCCCCGCCCAGAAGCGGGCCGAGGCCGAGCGCGCCCGGCAGGCCGCCGCGGCCCCGGCGGCCGCCGCCCCCGGAACGCCCGGCGCCCCGGCCGTGGCCGCCCAGCCGCAGGCCGTGAGCCGCGAGCAGGCGGTGGCCGCCGCGCCCCGCGTCGCCATCGCCACCCCGGCGCTGAAGGGCTCGCTCTCGCTGCGCGGCGCGCGCATCGACGACCTGTTCCTGACCGAGTACCGCCAGACGGTCGACAGGAACTCCCCGCCCGTCGAACTGCTGCGCCCCGAAGGGACCAAGCACGCCTGGTTCGCCGACATCGGCTGGACCGGCGCCAATGTGCCGGGCCTGCCGACCCCCGACACCGTCTGGACCGTGGCCCAGGGCGGCACGCTGTCGCCCGGCCAGCCGGTCGTGCTGACCACCACCAACGGCCAGGGCCTCACCTTCACCCGCAAGGTGGAGGTGGACGACCACTTCCTGTTCACGGTCACCGACACCGTGGCCAACGCCGGCGCGGCGCCGGTGACCCTCGTCCCCTACGCCTCGGTCCAGCGCCAGGGCGTGCCGGCCGAGCTCGGCACCAACCAGATCGTCCACGAGGGCGCGGTGGGCTGGCTCGACGGCAAGCTCCGCCAGGTGAAGTACAAGAAGTGGCAGAAGGAAGGGGGCGGACCCGCCTACGCCTCCACGGGCGGCTGGGTCGGCGTCACCGACAAGTACTGGCTGACCGCGCTGGTGCCCGGCCAGGGCGAGCGCTTCTCCGGCCAGTTCCGCAAGACCGACGTGGGCGCGACCCAGATCTTCGACGCCACCTACACGGGCGAGGCGAAGACCGTGGCGCCCGGCCAGCAGGTCAGCGAGGTCACCCACTTCATCGCCGGCGCCAAGCGCGTGCCGCTGCTGCGCCAGTACCAGCAGCAGCTCGGCGTCGAGCGCCTGGACTGGGCGGTGGACTGGGGCAACTTCTGGTTCCTGACCCGGCCGATCTTCTCGTTCCTGGCCTGGATCTCGGGCCACGTCCTGAACTTCGGCGTCGCCATCCTGCTGCTGACCGTGGTCGTGCGCGCGATCTTCTTCCCGCTGGCCAACAAGCAGTACGAGTCGCTGACCAAGATGAAGAAGGTGCAGCCCCAGATGGAGGCGCTGCGCGCGAAATACAAAGACGACCCGGCGAAGCAGCAGCAGGAGCTGCTCGCCCTCTATCAGCGCGAGAAGGTGAACCCGCTGGCCGGCTGCCTGCCGCTGCTGCTGCAGATTCCGGTGTTCTACGCCCTCTACAAGGTGCTGACCGTCACCATCGAAATGCGCCATGCGCCGTTCGTCGGCTGGCTGAAGGACCTCTCGGCGCCCGACCCGACCAACATCTGGAACCTGTTCGGCCTGATCCCCCTGGGATCCGCTCACCGTGCCGCTGATCGGCCAGTTCATCGGCTCCACCGCCGGCCATCACGGCCTCCTGGCGCTGGGCATCCTGCCGCTGCTCTACGGGGTGACCATGTGGCTGACCACGGCCATGAGCCCGCCCGCGCCCGACCCGGTGCAGCAGCGGATCTTCCAGCTCATGCCGATCATCTTCACCTTCATCATGGCGCCGTTCGCCGCCGGCCTGCTGCTCTACTGGACCTGGTCGAACGTGCTGACGATCCTGCAGCAGTACGTGATCATGCGCCGCTTCAAGGTCGACAACCCGATCGACAAGCTGATCCGGAAACTGACCGGCAAGCCGGACCCCGTCACATGACCGAGGCCGCCTTCGACGCCGAGGCTTTGGAGGCGGCGCGCGTCCTGTTCGCCGGCGAGGCGAACTTCCTGATGGGCGCCGTCGCCATGGACGGCCTGCCCGACACCGACCTGCCGGAAGTGGCCTTCGCCGGCCGCTCCAACGTCGGCAAGAGCTCGCTGATCAATGCGGTGACCGGCCGCCTGCGGCTCGCCCGGTTCTCCAACGAGCCGGGGCGGACGCGCGAGGTGAACTTCTTCGTCATCGGCGACAACCAGCTCCGGCTGGTCGACCTGCCCGGCTACGGCTTCGCGCGGGCGTCGAAGGGCGTGGTGAAGAAGTTCCAGAACCTCGGCCGCGACTACCTGCGCGGCCGGCCGAACCTGAAGCGGGCCTTCCTGCTGATCGACAGCCGCCACGGCCTCAAGGAGGTCGACGAGGAGGCCATGGCCGCCTTCGACCTGGCGGCGGTCAGCTACCAGATCATCCTGACCAAGGCCGACAAGCTGAAGCCCGCCGAGGTCGCCGAGGTGACCGCGCGGACCCAGGCCAAGATCGCCAAGCGCCCGGCCGCCTTCCCGCGCGTGCTGGCCACCTCCTCCGAGAAGGGGACCGGCATCCCCGAGCTCCGCGCCGAGATCGTCCAGGCCTGCGCGGTCTGAGGGGCCGCCGGCCCTCTCCCTACCCTCTCCCTCTCGGGCTGCGCCCGGGGGAGAGGAGGCTATGGCTCAACGTCTCAGCTCCACTCCTCTCCCCCGCGAAGCGGAGAGGGAGAGGGTAGGGTGAGGGCAAAGGCCTTTCCCGACCCAGCGTCAGCCCGCTAAGTCGCGGCGAGGAGGACCCAGATGCTCACGACCGAAGGCCGCCCCGTCTACGACGAGGACATGAACCTGTTCCGCGACCAGGTCCGGAAGTTCTTCGACAAGGCGCTCAACCCCCACCTCGACCGCTGGGAAGAGGAAGGCGTCGTCGACCGGGAGTTCTGGCGGGCTTGCGGCGAGGCCGGCCTGCTCTGCCCGACCGTGTCGCCGGAGTACGGCGGCCTTGGCCTCGACTTCCGCTACAACGCCGTGATCGACGAGGAACTGGCCTATGCCGGATCGTCCGCCGGCATCACCCTGCAGTCCGACATCGTCGCCGACTACATCGAGAACTACGGCTCCGAGGAGCAGAAGCAGAAGTGGCTGCCGAAGATGGTCTCGGGCGAGGCGATCACCGCCATCGCCATGACCGAGCCCGGCACCGGCTCCGACCTGCAGGGCGTGCGCACCACGGCCAAGAAGGACGGCAACCACTATGTGGTGAACGGCTCGAAGACCTACATCACCAACGGCCAGAACGCCGACCTGGTGATCGTTGTCGCCAAGACCGACCCTGCCGCCGGCTCGAAGGGGATCTCGCTGATCTTGGTGGAGGCCGACCGCGAGGGCTTCAAGCGCGGCCGCAACCTCGACAAGGTCGGCCAGAACTCCGCCGACACCTCCGAGCTGTTCTTCGAGGACGTGCGGGTGCCGATCACCAACTGCCTGGGCGAGGAGGGCCGCGGCTTCGCCTACCTGATGAGCCAGCTTCCCCAGGAGCGGCTGGGCATCGCCGTCTCCGGCCAGGCGGGGGCGCAGCGGGCCTTCGACGAGGCGGTGAAGTTCACCAAGGAGCGCAAGGCGTTCGGCCAGACGGTGTTCGACTTCCAGAACACCCGGTTCACGCTAGGCGCCCTGAAGGCCAAGCTGCAGGCCGGCTGGGCCCACCTCGACTGGTGCATCGCCCGCCACCTGGAAGGCAAGCTGACGGCGGCCGAGGCATCCGCCGCCAAGCTCTTCCACACCGAGCTGCAGTGGGAGGCCTGCGACACCGCCCTGCAGCTCCACGGCGGCGCGGGCTACATGAACGAGTACCCGATCGCGCGCCTATGGCGCGACGCCCGCGTCCAGCGGATCTATGGCGGGACCAGCGAGATCATGAAGGAGGTGGTGGCGCGGTCCATTTGAACGCCGCCTCCTTCTCACCTCCCCCAGCGCGGAGCGATGGCGGGAGGGGGACCGTTCGCCGAGCGCAGCGAAGAGCGAAGGGTGGAGGGGGCGAGCGGCCGGCAGTGCGTGGGGCTTGCCCCTCCACCACCGGCTCTACGGCCTCCGGCCTCGGCCGGCGGTCCCCCTCCCGCCGCTGCGCGGGGAGGTGAAGGCTACTTCCGCACCACCTCGCCGCCCTTCATCACGAAGACCGGCTTTTCCAGGACCGTCACGTCGGCGAGCGGGTCGCCAGCCACGCCGACCAGGTCGCCGAAGGCGCCGGGCTTCACCTGGCCCACGTCCTTCGCCTGGCCGAGCGCCTCGGCGGCGGTGACGGTGGCGGCCTGGATGGCCTGCAGCGGGGTGGCGCCATAGCGCACCATCACCGCGAACTGCCTGGCGTTCTGGCCGTGCGGATAGATGCCGGCGTCGGTGCCGAAGACGTGCTTCACCCCGGCCTTCAGGCTCTTGCGGAAGCCCTCGCGCTGGACGTCGGCGACCTCGCGGTCCTTGGCGAGGTTGGCCTCGAGCACGCCGTTCTTCTTGCCCTCCGCCTGGGTGTAGTCGGTGTTGTAGATATCCATGCTGAAGTAGGCGCCGCGCTCGCGGGCGAGCCGGATGCCCTCGTCGTCCACCAGGCTGACGTGCTCGATGGTGTCGACGCCGGCGCGGATGGCGTCCTTGATCCCGGCGGCGCCGTGGGCGTGGGCGGCGACCTTCAGGCCCGCCATGTGGGCCTCGTCCACGACGGCCTTCATCTCCTCGAGGGACATCTGCTGGGCGCCGACCGAGGGGCCGCGGGAGAACACCCCGCCGGTGGCGCAGATCTTGATCGCCTGGGCGCCGTACTTCTTGGCGAGCCGCACCTTGCGGCGGGCCTCGTCGGGGCTGTCGACGGTGAACGGGCTCACCTCGTTCATCGACGGCGGGAAGAAGGTCGAATCGCAGTGGCCGCCGGTGGCGCCGAGCGCGTTGGTGGCGGTGACGATCCGCGGGCCCGGGATGTAGCCGCCGTCGATCGCCTCGCGCAGGCCGACGTCGGCCTGGAAGTCCGCGCCCACGTTGCGGACCGTCGTGAAGCCGGCCGCCAGGGTATCCTTGGCGTGCTTCGTCGCCACCACGGGCCAGAAGGCGTCGGAGTATTCCAGGTAGTTGTAGCCGCCGATCTCGGCCACGCTCGTCAGGTGGACGTGCATGTCGATCAGGCCGGGCAGCAGGGTGACGCCGGGCAGGTCCACCCGGGTCGCGCCGGCCGGGACCGCGTCGCCGGCCTTGCCCACCGAGACGATGCGGCCGTCGGCGATGACCACCAGGGGCTTTTCCACATAGCGGCCGGTCGAGACGTCCAGCAGCCGCTCGGCGCTCACCGCCACCGTCGCCGCCTGCGCCGCGCCCGCCATCGCCCACGCGGCCAGCGCCGCCGAAACCCAAGCCTTCATGGAAACGTCCCCCGTACTGATGGCGGCAAGGCTAGCACGCCCGCGCGTGGGTGACAGAGGGGGCGCCGTCCGCTATCGGAACCGCGCCAATCGAGGAGTGGGCCGAGCGTGAGCGACGACACCGAGAGCCAGGGCTGGGCGACGGCCAAGACGCTGGCCGAAGCCCTGCCCTACATCCAGATCTACGACCGCGAGACGGTGGTGATCAAATACGGCGGCCATGCCATGGGCGAGGAGCAGGTCGCCAAGCTGTTCGCCGCCGACGCCGTGCTCCTGAAGATGCTGGGCGTCCACCCGGTGGTGGTGCACGGCGGCGGGCCGCAGATCTCGGCCTGGCTCGCCAAGGCGGGCGTGAAGTCGACCTTCGTGGACGGCCTGCGCGTCACCGACGAGGCGACCATGGAGGTGGCCGAGATGGTCCTCTCCGGCGCGATCAACAAGGAGATCGCGAGCTGGATCAACCAGGCCGGCGCCGAGGCCGACGTCCGCGGCGTGGGCCTGTCGGGCAAGGACGCCCGGATGCTGGTGGTGGAGAAGGTGACCCGCACCCAGAGGGACCCCGACAGCGAGGTCGAGCGGATGGTCGACCTGGGCTTCGTGGGCGACCCCAAGAAGGTCGATCCGAAGATCATCGAGGCCCTGATCTACGCCGACGAGGATTACATCCCGGTCGTGGCGCCGATCGGCGTCTCCGAGAGCGGCGAGACCTACAACATCAACGCCGACACCGTGGCCGGGGCGCTCGCCGGGGCGCTCTCCGCCAAGCGCATGCTGCTGCTCACCGACGTGGCGGGCGTGCTGGGCAAGGACGGCGAGCTGATCCGCCAGATGACGGTGGCCGAGGCCCGCGCCGCGATCGCCGAGGGCGTCGCCACCGGCGGTATGATCCCCAAGCTGGAGACCGCCATCAACGCCGTGGAGTCCGGCGTCGAGGCGGTGGTCATCATGGACGGCCGGCGGCCGCACGCCATGCTGGTCGAGCTCTTCACCGAGCACGGGCGCCGGCACCCTGATCTGCGCGTGATGACCCCGACCGACCTCACCCACATCGACACCTGGCTGTTCGACCTCGACAACACGCTCTACCCGGCGGAATCCGGCTTCATGAGCGGGATCGAGCAGCGGATGACGGCCTACGTCATGCGGGTGACCGGCCTGCCGCGCGAGGACGCCTACCGCCTGCAGAAGCAGTACCTGGCCGACCATGGCCTGACCCTGATCGGCATGATGCGCCACCACGGGGTCGACCCGCTGGAGTTCCACGCCCTCTTCCACGACCTGTCGCTGGAGGCGCTGGCGCAGGACCCGGAGATGCTGGCGGCCATCGCCCGCCTGCCCGGCCGGCGACTGATCTTCACCAACGCCGACGACGTCCACGCCGAGCGGGTGCTGGCGCACCTGGGCCTCTCTGGCCTGTTCGAGGACGTCTTCCACATCGGCTCGGCCGGCTACACGCCGAAGCCCGAGCGCGCCGCCTTCGAGGCGATGAACGCCGCCCACGGCATCGCGCCGGCCAGCGCGGCCTTCTTCGAGGACAGCGAGCGCAACCTGGCGCCCGCCGCCGACCTCGGCATGACCACCGTGCTGGTGGGGCCGCACGCCGCCGCCAGCACCGCCCCCTTCGTCCACCACCGCACCCACAAGCTCGCGCCGTTCCTGGCCGGGGCCCAGGTGAAGGAAGCCGCCTGACATGTCCGAAGACCTGAAGCGCATCATCGAGGCCGCCTGGGAGGCCCGCGACGGCATCAACACCTCGACGACCGGCGAGGTCCGCGAGGCGGTGCGCGAGACCATCGAGCTGCTGGATAGCGGCCAGATCCGCTGCGCCGAGCGCCAGGCCGACGGGACCTGGGTGACGCACCAGTGGGCCAAGCAGGCGATCCTGCTGATGTTCCGGCTGACCCCGAACGGCCTGCTCGAGGCCGACGCCCCGGGTCCCTTCTGGGACAAGGTGCCGCTGAAGTTCTCCGGCTGGGACGCCGCCCGTTTCGAGCAGGCGGGCTTCCGCGCCGTGCCGGGCGCCATCGTCCGCAAGGGCGCCTTCATCGGCAAGGGCGTGGTGATGACACCGTCCTTCGTGAACATCGGCGCCTACGTCGACGAGGGCACCATGGTCGACACCTGGGCGACCGTCGGCTCCTGCGCCCAGATCGGCAAGAACGTGCACCTGTCGGGCGGCGCGGGCATCGGCGGGGTGCTGGAGCCGCTGCAGGCCAATCCGACGATCATCGAGGACAACTGCTTCATCGGCGCCCGCTCCGAGGTGGCCGAGGGCGTGATCGTCCGCGAGGGCAGCGTGCTCTCCATGGGCGTCTACCTGACGTCCACCACGCCGATCGTGAACCGGCGCACGGGCGAGGTGACCACCGGCGAGGTGCCGCCCTATTCGGTGATCATGTCCGGCTCGCGCCCGAACCCGCACGACCCCAACCTGCCGTCGACCTACTGCGCGGTGATCATGAAGACGGTGGACGAGCGCACCCGGTCGAAGACCAGCATCAACGAGCTGCTGCGGGATTGAATTCCTCCCCCATCGGGGGAGGGGGACCGCGAAGCGGTGGAGGGGGTCCGCCCGGCCGGTGGGGGTGACCCCCTCCGTCTCGGGGCTGGCGCGCCGATCCACCTCCCCCGATGGGGAGGAACTGTTGCCCCTCATTCCTCCGGATACGGCCGCCCGTCGCGGTGCTGGTAGCCCCGCGGGCCCGTGACCATGTCGATGTCGGGGTAGTCGCAGTCGTCGGTGTCGGGCTTGCGGGAGCCGATCTCGAGGTAGACGGCGTCGCGGTCGGTGCGGTTCTGCAGGTGGTGTCCGTTCTGGACGCCCGCCTTCCAGGCCGCAAAGTCGCCGGGCCTCAGGATGTGCTCGCCGTCGTCCTCGACGAGCACGACCTCGCCCTCCAGGATCCAGACGCACTCGTCCTCGGCCGTGTGCCAGTGGCGCTGGCTCGACCACTTGCCGGGCGTCAGGCGCACGAGATTCACTCCGAAGTCCGTCAGGCCGCCCGCGTCGCCCAGCTTGCGCCAGGTGGGGCCCAAGCAGATCTCCTTGAAGGGATGCGGGTAGCTGCACCCGGTGCGGATCTCGAGGCCGTCGAGTTCGATCTTCGGCATGGGCTTCCTCTCGCGTGCGCGTCTATTCCTAGGTAGAGCCAGAACATGCCCGCCGCCATCGACGCCGTCGAACTCACCCGAGACCTGATCCGCCGCCCGTCGGTGACGCCCGCCGACGCCGGCGCCATGGACGTGGTCCAGCAGGCCCTGGAGGGTCTGGGCTTCGCCTGCCGCCGGATGAGGTTCGGCGAGATCGAGAACCTCTACGCCCGCTTTGGGACCGCCCGGCCGAACCTCTGCTTCGCCGGCCACACCGACGTGGTGCCGGTGGGCGACGCGGCGGCCTGGTCGAAGGACGCCTTCGCCGCCGAGGTGGTGGAGGGCGTGCTGATCGGCCGGGGCGCCGTCGACATGAAGTCGGCCATCGCCGCCTTCGCCGCCGCCGCCGCCAAGGCCATCGCGGCCGGCGAGGTGACCGGCTCCCTCTCCTTCCTGATCACCGGCGACGAGGAGGGCGTGGCCCTCGATGGGACGAAGAAGGTGGTCGAGGCGCTGCAGGCCGAGGGCGAGGTCATCGACCACTGCGTGGTGGGCGAGCCGACCAGCGCCGAGACCTTCGGCGACATGGTCAAGGTCGGCCGCCGGGGCTCGATCAACGCCGAGATCACGGTGGAGGGCGTCCAGGGCCACGTGGCCTATCCCCACCGGGCGGCCAACCCCGTGCCGGTTCTCGTGAAGCTGCTGGCCGCGCTGCAGGCCCGCCGGCTGGACGACGGCTATCCGGAGTTCCAGCCGTCGAACCTGGAAGTCACCATGATCGACGTGCCGAACACGGCGACCAACGTCATCCCGGGCGTGGCGAAGGCCCGCCTCAACATCCGCTTCAACCCCAGCCACACCGGCCAGGCGCTAGCCGACTGGATCGAGGCCGAGGCGCGGACGGCGGCCGAGGGCTTCAAGGGCCAGGTGACGGTCACGCCGCAGATCAGCGGCGAGGCCTTCCTGACCGAACCCGGACCGTTCACCGAGGTGGTCTCGCAGGCCGTCGAGGACGCCGCCGGCCGGGCGCCGGAGCTCTCCACGAGCGGCGGCACGTCCGACGCCCGCTTCATCCGCGCGCTCTGTCCGGTGGTCGAGGTCGGCCTGGTGGGCCGCACCATGCACCAGGTGGACGAACGCGCCCCGGTGGACGAGATCCGCCAGCTCCAGGCGGTCTACGAGGCGCTGATCCGGCGGTATTTCGAGCGGTTCTAGGCCCTCTCCCTACCCTCTCCCTCTCCGCTTCGCGGGGGGAGAGGAGTGGAGCTGCGAGGCCTGGGCCATCACCTCCTCTCCCCCGGGCGCAGCCCGAGAGGGAGAGGGTAGGGAGAGGGCCGGCGGCGTCAGTACCCCACGTGGGTCAGGTAGAGCCCGTCGGATGGGGCGACGGGGCCGCAGGCCTTGCGGTCCCGGGCCTCCAGGGCCGCCTTCACGTCGTCCTTCGTCCAGCGGCCGAGGCCGACCTGGGCGAGGGTGCCGGTCATCGAGCGGACCTGGCGGTGCAGGAAGCTGCGGGAGGCGAACTCCAGCTTCACCTCCTCGCCGTCGCGCCAGACGCGGGCCACGTCCAGCGTCTTCATCGGGCTCTTCGCCTGGCAGCCCAGGTCGCGGAAGGTGGTGAAGTCGTGGTGGCCGACCAGCACCTGGGCGGCGGCGTGCATGGTCTCGGCGTCCAGCGGCTTCTTCACGTGCCAGACGCGGCCCTTGTCGAGCGCCGGCGGGCCCATGCGGTTGAGGATGCGGTAGAGGTAGCGCCGCTCCTTGGCCGAGAAGCGGGCGTGCCAGTCGCCCTGCGCCACCGCGACGTCGAGCACGGCGACCCGCTCGTCCACCAACCATGCGTTGAGCGCGTTGCGCACCGTCTCGACCGGCCAATCCTTCGCCAGGTCGATGTGGACGACCTGGCCGGTGGCGTGGACGCCGGTGTCGGTGCGGCCGGCGGCCTGCAGGCGCAGGGTCTCGCCGGAGAACTTCAGGACGGCGGCCTCGATGGCGCCCTGCACGGACGGCAGCCGTTCCTGGGCCTGGAAGCCGTGGTAGGGCCGGCCGTCGTACTCGATGGTCAGGCGGTAGCGGGGCATCAGGCGAGCTTCGTGCCGGCCGGCACGGCCGTGCCGTTCAGGAAGACCTCGGCGTCCTGCGGGCCCCGGCCCTCGCGCTGGACGCGGAGCAGGCGCACGGCGCCCTCGCCCGTAGCCACCAGCAGGCGGTCGTCCAGCGTGACGCCCGGCGCGCCGTCCACGTCCTCGACGGCCGACAGCAGGGCCTTCACCCGAACCGGCCCCTTCTCGGTCGGCAGCTCGAACCAGGCGCCGGGGAAGGGCGAGAGCCCGCGGATCTTGCGGTCGAGCTCCGCACCGGGCCTGCCCCAGTCGATGCGCGCCTCTTTCGCCCGGATCTTCTTCGCGTAGGTGACGCCCTCCTCCGCCTGCGGGACCTCGACGGCGCGGCCGGCCTCGATCTCGGGGAGGGTGCGGGCGATCAGGTCGGCGCCGGCGGCGGCGAGGCGGTCGTGCAGGGTGGCGGCGGTGTCGGAGGGGCCGATGCGGACGGTCGCCGTCGAGAGCACCGGGCCCTCGTCCAGGCCCTCGGTCATCCGCATGACCTGGACGCCGGTGACGGCGTCGCCGGCCATGATCGCCCGCTGGATCGGCGCCGCGCCCCGCCAGCGGGGCAGCAGGGAGGCGTGGACGTTGAACGAGCCCAGGCGCGGCGCGTCCAGCACCGCCTTGGGCAGTATCTGGCCGAAGGCGACGACGACGGCCGCGTCCAGGTCGAGCGCCGCGAAGGCCGCGATCTCGGCCGGGTCGCGCATGGAGGCCGGCGTGCGGACCAGGATGCCGCGCTCCTCGGCGAAGGCGTGCACCGGCGAGGGCTTCAGCGCCTGGCCGCGGCCGCGCGGGGCCGGCGGCTGGGAATAGACGCAGGCGATCTCATGGCCCGCCTCGACCAGGGCGGCGAGCGCGGCGACGGAGAAATCGGGGGTGCCGAGGAAGGCGAGACGCATCATCGGGGGTTTACCTGCGCCGCCCGGGTAAGGGAACTTAGCGCCAAGCGGGACCGTTGAGCCGCGGACCTGAAGGGAGCCTCAAATGAGAACCATCGCCCTCGTCGCCGCCGTCGGCGCGGCCCTTTCGCTCGCCGCCTGCAGCCAGCAGGCGCAGGACAAGACCCAGGCCGAGGTGAACGAGACCGCCTCGGAGGTGAAGACCGGCGCCATAGAGGCCGGCAACACCATGGAAGCCGGGCTCGACAAGGCCGGGGCGGAGCTGAAGGACATCACCGACGATCCGGAAGTGAAGAGGGCCGCCAGCGAGGCGAAGGACGCGCTGAAGGAACTCGGCGCCTCGATCAAGGACGCCAGCGACGAGCCGACGCCGCCGCCGGCCGAAGCGAAGTAGGCCTCAGGCCGCGCGGACCAGCTTCTTGACCTTCTTCACCGCCTGCTCGCGCTTGAGGCGCGAGAGGTGGTCGATGAAGAGGACGCCTTCCAGGTGGTCCATCTCGTGCTGGATGCAGACGGCGAAGAGGCCCTCGGCGTCCTCCTCCACCTGCTCGCCCTGGTAGTTGAGGTAGCGCAGCTTCACGCGGGCCGGACGGTCCACCTCGTCGTAGATTTCCGGCACCGAGAGGCAGCCTTCCTCGTAGGGGGCGGTTTCCTCCGAGGCCCAGAGGATCTCCGGGTTCACGAAGTAGCGGGGCTGGGGCTCTTCCTCGGGACGCGCCAGGTCCATGACGATGACGCGCTTGGGCACGCCGATCTGGACCGCGGCCAAGCCGATGCCGGGCGCCGCGTACATGGTCTCCAGCATGTCGTCCATGAGCGCGCGCAGCTCGTCGTCAACCTTGTCGACGGGCGTGGACACCTGCTTCAGGACCGGGTGCGGGACGACGAGGATTTCACGAAGGGCCATGGGCGCGAGGTAGGGGCTGCAATTCCGAGCGTCAAGGTCGGGGATTATAGCGTCAGGACTCTTCGCCCGCCACGAGCCGGACACTGGGCGTTTCGGCCGCGGAGAGCTTGGCCAGCGGGCGCACCGCCGCCTCCAGCGGCTCCAGGGACTCCACCGGCTTGCCCTGGTGCTCGACCTTCAGGTCCTCGAAGCGCTTGGCCTGGGTCAGCACCTGGGTCTCCAGCGAGCCGACGAACTGGTTGTAGCGGCTGACCGCCGCCTCCAGCGCCTTGCCCACGGAGCCCGCGTGGGCGCCCATGACGGCGATGCGCTTGTAGAGCTCCTTGCCGAGCTCGGCGATCTTCTGGGCGTTGGCCGCCTGCTCCTCGACCCGCCAGCCGTAGACCACCGCCTTGCAGAGCGCGAAGAGCGTGGTCGGAGTGACGATCACCACCCGGCGGTCCATGGCCTCGTTCATCAGGTCGGGCGCCCGGTCGAGGGCGGCGGCGAGCGCGCTATCCAGCGGCACGAACATGGCCACGAAGTCCGGCGAGGCGTCGAACTGGTCCCAGTAGGCCTTGGCCGACAGGCCCTGGATGTGCGCCCGCACGCTCTGGACGTGGCGCAGGCCGCAGCCGTCGCGCGCCAGGTCGTCCACCGCGTCCTGCAGTTCCAGGAAGGCGTTCAGCGAGCATTTGGCGTCGATGACGAAGAGGCCGCCGCCCGGCAGGCGCACGGTGACGTCGGGACGGCGGCGGCCCTCCTCGGTGTCGGTGGAGGTCTGTTCCTGGAAGTCGTAGCGGTTGGCGAGGCCGGCGGCCTCCAGAACGTTGCGCAGCGTCTGCTCGCCCCAGCGGCCCTGCACGCCGGCCCCGCGGCGGAGGGCGGCGGACAGCTTGCGGGCCTCGTCCTGGGTGGCGGTCGACGCCGCCAGCATCTGGGCGATCTGGGCCTTCAGGCCGCCGGTCTCCTCGGCGCGCTGCTTCTCCACCTGGGCGACCTGCTCCTGGAACTTCTGCAGGGTCTCGGCCACCGGCTTGAGCTGGGCCTCGATGCGCGCCTGGGCGAGCTGCTCGCGGTTGCGGAAGGTCTCCTCGGTCTGCCTGACCAGGGCCTCGGCGACGGCGGTGGCCGACTGGGCGGCCTGGGCCTTCACGAACTCCGCATGGGCGGCGGACTGCTCCTCGAGCAACCGCACCCGTCCCTCGGACAGCGCAGCGCGGGTCCGCTCCCGCAGCGCCCAGGCGACGGCGGCGCCGGTGGCCAGCGCCAGGGCTATGACGGCGATCAGCAGCATGTTCATGCTGCGTTCTTTAGCGCTTTTGCTGAGTCGCGGCCACTGCGGCCAATCAGGCAGGCCGCCGCGCCCGCATGGCCTGGGCGATGGTGCCGTCGTCGAGCCAGTCGAGTTCGCCGCCCACGGGGACGCCGCGGGCCAGCATGGTCACCGAGACGCCGAGCGCCTTCCAGGCGGTCGGCGAGGTAGTGGGCGGTGGTCTGGCCGTCGACGGTGGCGGGCAGCGCCAGGATCACCTCGCGGACGCCCTCGTCGGCCGCCCGGCTGACCAGCGGGCCGACGCGCAGGGCCTCGGGCCCCACGCCGTCGAGCGCCGAGAGCAGGCCGCCCAGCACATGGTAGCGGCCGCGAAACGCGCTCGCCCGCTCCATGGCCCAGAGCGCCCCCACCTCCTCGACCACGCAGATCAGGGAGGCGTCGCGCTGGGCGTCGGCGCAGATGGCGCAGGGATCCTGGGTGTCGAGGGAGCCGCACACCTGGCAGGTCTTCACGCGCTGGGACGCCTCGGCCAAGGCGTCGGCCAGCGGATTGAGCAGCTGCTCCCGCCGCTTCAGGAGGGCCAGCGCCGCGCGCCTAGCCGACCGGGGCCCGAGCCCCGGCAGCTTGGCGAGCAGGCCGATCAGCCGCTCGATCTCGGGTCCGGCGGATGCGGCCAAGTCAGAACTTCGGCATGCCCGGCAGGCCCATGCCGGCCAGCGGGCCGGCGGCCTCGCGCATCATCTCGGCCTGCTGGGCGTCCAGCTTGCGCTTGGCGTCGGCGTGGGCGGCGACGATCAGGTCGGAGATCACCTCGCCCTCGCCGGGCTGGATCAGGCTCTCGTCGAGGTCGACGCGGTGGAGCTCGCCGGAGCCCTTCAAGGTCACCTTGACCATGCCGCCGCCGGACGTGCCCTCGACGGAAAGCTCGGCCAGACGCGCCTGGGCGTCGGCCAGCTTCTGCTGCATGGCCTGGGCCTGCTTCATGAGGGAATTGAGGTCCTTCATCGGCGGCTACTCCTCGTCACTGTCTTCGGTTTCCTCGGGCGGCGCGGCCTCGGCCGGCTGCTCGGGCTCTATCTGGTTGCGGATGGAGACGATCTCGGCGCCCGGGAAGGCCTCCATCACCGAGCGCACGAACGGGTCGGCCTCGATCTCGGCGCGCACTTCCTGCTGCTCGCGCCGCTGCTTCTCCCAAAGGCTTTCGGCCCCGCCGCCGCCCTGGGCGACGATCAGCCAGCGCTCGCCGGTCCACTCCTTGAGGCGGGCGACGAGGCGCTGGGCGAGGTCGCGCGGCGCACCGGGGGGCCGGCTCGTACTCGATGGCGCCGGGCCGGAAGCTGATCGGGCGGACGAAGCGCTCCACGTCGAGCTTCAGCGTGATGTCTCGGCGCTTTTCGATCAGCGCCATGACGTCCTCGAAGGACTGCAGCGTCGGCGCGGGCTCGGCGCGGGCCGCGGGCATCGGCTGGCGCGCGACTGCGGAGGCCGCGCCCCCACCGCCCCCGCCGCCGCCGGAAGGCGACGAGCCGCCGCCGCCCGGGCCGCCGCCGACGGACTCGCCGGACTGCAGACGCTTCAGCGCCTCCTCGGGTCCGGGCAGGTCGGCCGCATAGGCCATGCGGATGATCGCCATGTCGGTGGCCGCCGCGGCGTCGGGGCCCGGCGGACCTCCTCGTAGGCCTTCAGGAGGAGCTGCCAAAGCCGCGAGAGCACGCCGGCCGAGACCGAGGCCCCGACGGCGGCCAGCCGCGCGGCCTGCTCCTTGGGCATGACCAGGGCCTGGGGTCCGATCGCCTTGGCGACGCTTGCGCCGTGGCAGTGGTCCAGCAGGTCGAGCATCACCTGGTCGGGATTGGCGCCGTAGCCGTAGAGCGTGCGGAAGGTCTCGATGGCGTCGCCCGCCTGGCCACGCATGATCAGCTCGAACAGCGAGATGGTCTGCGCGCGGTCGGCCAGGCCCAGCATGTCGCGGATGCTCTCGGCGGTGACCGTCTGGCCGGGCTCGGCCTGGACGATGGCCTGGTCGAGCATGGACTGGCCGTCGCGCACGGAGCCCTCGGCGGCCCGGGCGATCAGCATCAGGCCCTCCTGCTCGACGCGGGCCCCCTCGTTCTCGCAGATCATCTCGAGGTTCTTGAGCAGGACCTCGGGCTCCACCCGGCGCAGGTCGAACCGCTGGGTGCGCGACAGGATGGTCACCGGCACCTTGCGGATCTCGGTGGTCGCGAAGATGAACTTGGCGTGCGGCGGCGGCTCCTCCAGCGTCTTCAGGAGGGCGTTGAACGCCCCCGTCGACAGCATGTGGACCTCGTCGATGATGTAGACCTTGTAGCGGGCCTCGACCGGGGCGTAGCGGACGCCCTCCAGCAGCTCGCGCATGTCGGCCACGCCGGTGCGGCTGGCGGCGTCCAGCTCCAGGACGTCCATGTGCCGCCCCTCGATGATCGCCCGGTCGTGGCGACCCTCCTCCTTGAAGTCGAGCGTGGGCTCGTGGACGGTGTCGGTCTCGTAGTTCAGGGCGCGGGCGAGCAGGCGGGCGGTGGTCGTCTTGCCGACCCCGCGGACGCCGGTGAGCATGAAGGCGTGGGCGATCCGGCCGCTGGCGAACGCGTTGCGCAGCGTCCGCACCATGGCCTCCTGGCCATAGAGGTCCTCGAAGGTCTTCGGACGGTACTTCCGCGCGATGACGGTGTAGGCCGCGCCCTCGTCGGAAGGGGCCGGCTTCGGCGCGTCGCCGAACATGTCGCCGGTGTTCGGGTCCCGCCCACCCAAGGCCTCAGGGGGGCGGTTCGTCAGAATCGAGCTGGAAGTCTTCGTCCGCCATGCGGCCATCTAACGGGACGGCCCGGCCCCGGGAAAGGGGAAAGCCGGCTCATGCGGGGATTGGGTGGAGACCGAACGACAACCCAAAGGGAATCTCGTTGTGGCTGCTGCCTTCCGGCCCTGACCAGGTTGGCGAGGTCTTCGTCCGCCGCCGATCTCCGAGGGGGCATATGGCGGATCGGGGCCGCCGGGGCAAGGGTCAGGGGCGTCGCAGCACGCCGGGACCATAGGCCGGCCGCCGCGCGGCCTCGGGGTTGCGGGCCAGATGACAGGCCCAGGCGGCGTCGAGGATGGGGGCGGCGAGCTGTTCGGCCGCGCCGCCGCTGACAGTGGTGAAGCCCGACGTCTGGCCGATCAGCGTGGTGAAGCTGTAGGCGGTCGTGACGCTGTGCGGGGCGGGGGCCCCGGCCTCCCGGTTCGGTCCCGGGCCGTACAGGTCGAGCCGCCAGTTGGGCTGGTGGCCCTCGAGCGCGTCCACCGCCTGACGGAGCGCCGGGCAGCCGCGGGAGTCCACCGTCTCCACGCGGGAGTTCTCCCTCAGCATCGGCCGCGGCGACGGCAGGCCGGCGAAGACCTGTTCGACATCCGCCCGCCACCAGTCCGTCCCGGGGCCCAGGCCGATCGCCTTCAGGTGCGCCACCAGGCGAGGCGCGTCGAAGGCCTCGCGCATCCAGCGCGCCACCGGGCTGCGTTCGGGACTATCCAGGACCTCGTCCGGAACCCAGGCCCAGCGGACGAGGTACTGGCAGGTCCCCGGCGTCGGCCGCCAGGACTGGCCGGCCAGCGGCTGGCAGTAAGCGCGCACCTCACCGGCGGTGAAGCGGCCGTAGTCCGACGACCGCTGATAGCTCGCCATCGGGGGCCCCATCGAGGTCAGGCCGGCGGCCTCGGCCGGGCCCTGGGCGCGGGCGTGGGTCACAGGCCCCTTCTCGCCTTCGATCCACCAGCCCCAGCGGGCATAGAGGACGCGCAGGTCATAGCCGTCGAGCGTGGCCGGTACGCCCTCGGGGAGCACTGCCGGCGGCGGCGGCACGGCCGCCGCCCCGGTCGCCGCCAAGCCGAACGCCAGGATCGCAAGACGCCGCAGCCGCTTCATCCGCCCAGGATGACGACAGGCGCCGCGGCCCGGCAAGCGGAGCCGTGGCGGCAAGATGGCGAAATTCAAATGTTCGCCGCATCGGGACGCCACAGGCCGAAAGCCACGCTCGGCCCATGTCCAGTCAGGGTCCCGTGGCGCTGTTCTGCGCCGGCCTCGCCGGCGACGGCGTGGCGCGCAACACCGTCCACCTCGCCAACGCCCTCGTCCGACGGGGCATTCCGGCCCGGATCGTCGCCCTGGAGACGGGCGCGCTGGCCGACCAGCTCCGCCCCGAGGTCCGGCTCACCCTGCTCGGGCGGCGATGCGGGGCCCGGGCGCGGGCCCTGGCGGCGGCGCTGCCGGCGCTGCGGCGGACCCTGGCCCGCGAGCGCCCCTCGGTGCTGGTCTCCATGGGCAACCACGCCCACCTGGCGGCCTGGACGGCGCTGCGGACCCTGCCCGGCCTCCCGCGCATCTACCGGATCAGCAACGATGCGGGCCACGGCGGCGGCGCGGTGGCGGCCTTGCGCACCGCCGCCCAGCGCCTGATCGCCGCCGACGCGACGCGGCTGATCTGCGTCTCGCGCGCGCTGGCCGAGGCCGCGCCCTTCCGGCAGGCGGCCAGGGCCCGGCGGGTCGAGGTGCTGCCCAACGGGGTCGATGTCGATGCGGTGCGCGCCCTCGCCGCCGCCCCGGTGCGCCACCCCTGGCTGGAGGACGGCCGGCCGTTCCTGGCGGCCCTGGGCCGCGTGCATCCGCAGAAGAACTACGGCCCGCTGGTGTCGGCCTTGGCCCTCGCCCGGCAGGCGGATCCGTCGCTGCGCCTGCTGGTGCTCGGCAGGACCGGCGGGGCGGAGGACGGACGGCTCGCGGCGCAGGTCCGGGCGCTCGGCCTGGGCGACGCCGTCCGCTTCGAGGGCGAGGCGGCCAATCCCTACCCCTTCCTGGCCCGCGCCCGGGCCTATGCGCTGACGTCGAGGTGGGAGGGCGCCTCCAACAGCCTGCTGGAGGCCCTGGCCTGCGGGACGCCGGTGATCGCCTCGCGCACGGCCGGCAACGCCGCCGAGGTGCTGGACGGCGGCCGCCACGGCCTGCTGGTCGACCCATCCGATCACGAGGAGATCGCCCAGGCGATCCTGCGCCAGTGGGGCGACGGGCCCTGGCGCCCGGAGCCCGGGCCGAGGCCTTCGCCCTCGACCGGGTGATGGACCGCGCCTGCGGCATCGTCCTGGCGGCCCGCGGCGAAGCGGGACGGGGGGAAGCGGGACGGGGCGAACATGACGGAATTCAAACGTTGGCCGAACGCAGGGGCCACGCAGCGTCTCTAGAACCGAGCCTGCGGGGGCCAACGACGGAGTACTGAACAGATGCGTATCGCCAAGACCTTCCTGATCGCCGCCCTGGCCACAACGGGCCTGACCGCCGCCGCGGTCGCCCAGACGGCCGCCGCCCCCCAGACCATCGGCGTCGCCCGGGCGGTCGCCGCCGCGGAGCAGGCCACCGGAGGCCGGGCCTTCGAGGCCGACCTCGACACCGAGCGCGGCGTCCTCGTCTATGAGATCGACCTGGTGAAGGACGGCCGGCCGATGGAGGCCACCATCGACGCCACGAGCGGCCAGGTGATCCGCCAGACGCAGCCGGCCAAGCTCCGCCTGCCGTTCGGCCAGGAGGACCTGAAGGCCGCCCAGACCGCCCCGCGCACCCTCTCCGAGACCATCGCCGCCGTAGAGGCGGCCACCAAGGGCCGGGTCACCGACATCGGGCTGGAGCGCGAGGGCGGCCGCCACTACTACGAAGTGGAACTGGCCGGCGCCCAGGACCGCGAGGTCCGCGTCGACCTGAGGACCGGGGCGATCAGCCCGGTGATCGACGACTAGGGCGAGACCCGGAGTTGGGCATGCATGTGCTGGTCGTGGAGGACGACGAACGCGTCGCCGGCCACGTGGTGAAGGGCCTGAGGGCGGAGGGCTGGCTGGTCGATCACGCGGCCGACGGCCGCGACGCGCTCTTCCAGGCCGCCGCCGGGGCCTATGACGTCATCGTCCTCGACCGCATGCTGCCCAACGTCGACGGGCTGAAGATCCTCACCACGCTCCGGGCCTCGGGCGACAGCACGCCCGTGCTGATCCTCTCGGCCCTGGGCGACGTGGACAACCGGGTGAAGGGCCTGAAGGCCGGCGGCGACGACTACCTGACCAAGCCCTTCGCCCTCTCCGAGCTGATCGCCCGGATCGAGGTGCTCAGCCGGCGGAAGTCGCCGGTGCAGGAGACCACCGAGCTCAGCCTCGCCGACCTGGAGATGAACCTGATCACGCGGACGGTCACGCGGCGCGGCCAGCCGATCGACCTGACGGTCCGGGAGTTCGGCCTGCTGGAATACCTGCTGCGCAACGCCGGGCGGGTGGTCAGCCGGGCGATGCTGCTGGAGGCGGTCTGGGACTACAACTTCGACCCCCAGACCAACATCATCGACCAGCACGTGAGCCGCCTGCGCCAGAAGATCGACAAGGGCTTCGACCCACCGCTGCTGCAGACGGTGCGCGGCATGGGCTACAGCCTGCGCGCATGAGCTGGCGCCGCGCCCTCAGGAGCCTGACGGTCCGGCTGACGCTGGTCTATCTGCTGCTGTTCTGCGGCTCGATCGGGGTGATGCTGGCGGTCACCTATGTGGGCGGCGTACTCCGTCCGCTGGAGGCCGTGGAGGCGACGATCCGGCGCGACAGCGACGCGCTGGCCCGGATCTACCGGACCCAGGGCCGCGACGCCCTGATCCGCGCCCTGGACCACCGGGCGAAGACGGCCCGCGGCCGGCTGCCCTACCATGTGCTGATCGCGCCCGACGGGGCGGTGGTCGCCGCCAACCTGCTGGACTGGCCCAAGACCACCGCCGGCGAGTGGCTGCGCTACGAGTTCGGCACCTATGCGACAGGGACGGAGGAGGAGCACGAGGCCGTGGTCCGCGACCTCGCCCTGCCCGGCGGCTACCGCCTGCTGGTCGGCCTGGACACCGAGGACCTGGACGAGCGCGAGGACCTGATCTTCGAGGCGCTGTCCTGGGGCGCGGGCATGACGCTCGCGCTGGGCCTGATCGGCGGCCTCGTCATGACCTATGCGGTGGGCCAGCGCCTGGAGTCGATCAGCCGGGCGGCCCGGGCGGTGATCGCCGGCGATCTCTCAGGCCGGGTGAAGCTGCGCGGCAGCGGCGACGACTTCGACCAGCTCGCCGGGACCCTGAACGAGATGCTGGCCCGCATCGAGGAGCTGGTGGCCTCAATCAGCCGGGTCTCCGACAGCATCGCCCACGAGCTGCGCACCCCCTCACCCGCCTGCGCGCCGACCTCGAGGAGCTGGCGGCGGTGGAGAACGCGCCGGAGGAGGCCCGGGCCCGGGCCGCCGACGCGCTGGAGGAGGCTGTGCGCCTGCAGGGCATGTTCGAGGCCCTGCTGCGGATCGCAAGGCTGCAGAGCGACCACGGCGCGCTCGAGGCCGTGGACCTCAGCGCCCTGGCGCAGGACGCCGCCGAGTGGCACCAGCCAGCCGCCGAGGACCGGGGGTCAGACCCTGACCGTGGCCGCCGATCCCGGCGTGACGGCGGCGGGCGACCGGGACCTCGTCTTCCAGATGGTCAGCAACCTGCTCGACAACGCCATCAAGTTCGCCCCGGAGGGCGGCCAGGTGACCCTCGCCGTCCGCGGCGGGGCCGGCGGTCCGCGGCTGGTCGTCGCCGACAACGGCCCCGGGATCCCTGAGGACGAGCGCGCCCGCGTCTTCGAGCGCTTCTACCGGACCCGCGCCGGCGCCGCCCCGGGCTTCGGCCTGGGGCTGAGCCTGGTGGACGCCGCGGCCCGGCGGATGGGGGGCGGGCGTGACGCTCGCGGACGCCGCGCCCGGCCTCAGAGTCGAGGTCCACTTCCGCAGGCCTTGAACCGCGCCGGCTTCGCAAGCGCGGCTGCGACCTCTAAGACTGGCCGCCATGGCTCTCGACGTCTTCCTGAACACCTTCGCCGGCAATCCCCTCGACCGGGCGAGCGACCGGCGCGGCGACGCCGACTGGCTGGCCCAGCAGCTCGCCAGCCCCGACGCGCTCGGCCTCGCGCTCTGGAACGGGCGGCCGTTCGTCGAGAAGAGCGCGGACGGCGACCTGCAGATCGCCTACCTGCCCGCGCGGCTGGTGGGCGAGCTGGCCGGCGGCCAGGAGAAGCTGCTGTTCATGGGCCTCTGGAAGGAGACCGCGATCTTCGCGGTCGACCTCGGCGGCGCCACCGACCCTTCGGAAGGACCGCTGCAGGGGCTGGGCCGGTTCGAGGACCTGCGGGCGATCGCGCTCAGGGTGCCCGCGCCGGAAGCCGCGATCCTGGCCACCGCCAAGGCGATGTTCGAGTGGCGGCGGCGCCACGACCACTGCGCGGCCTGCGGCGAGCCGTCCGTGGTCAAGGACGGCGGCTGGAAGCGGCAGTGCCCATCCTGCGAGACCGAGCATTTCCCGCGCACCGACCCGGTGGTGATCATGCTGCCCTACCATGGCGACCGCTGCAT
Source organism: Phenylobacterium sp. J367 (assembly GCF_024699985.1). Lineage (GTDB taxonomy): Bacteria > Pseudomonadota > Alphaproteobacteria > Caulobacterales > Caulobacteraceae > Phenylobacterium. The sequence goes on from NZ_JAJONA010000001.1 coordinate 807,167, forward strand.
GCTGGGCCGGCAGGAGGCCTGGCCGAAAGGGATGTTCTCGGCCCTGGCCGGCTTCCTCGAGCCCGGCGAGAGCATCGAGGAAGCCTGCGCCCGCGAGCTCGACGAGGAGGCCGGGCTGAGGGCGACGAAGGTCCGCTACCACTCCAGCCAGCCCTGGCCCTATCCGTCGTCTCTGATGATCGGCCTGATCGCCGAGGTGGAGGACGACGAGGGCGCCCCGGACCAGACGGAGCTCTCCGAGGTCCGCTGGTTCACCCGCGACGAGGCCCGCGACCTGCTGGACGGCAAGCTGGACGGCGTCGCGGCCCCCAACCGCCTGGCGATCGCCCACCAGCTGATCAAGGCCTGGGTGGAGCAGGGCTGAGCCCATTGCCACGCTTGGCGTAACGCCGTCACATGGCCGCCTCGGGATGGGGGGAGCCATGGCCGACAACCTGACCAACGCCGACCTCGCCCCGACCACGCCGGACCAGCGCACCTGGCGGTGGTGGCATTTCGCGGCGCTGTGGATCGGCATGGTGGTCTGCATCCCGGCCTACCTGCTGGCCGCCGGCCTCATCGACCAGGGGATGACCCCGCTGCAGGCCGTCGGCGTCATCCTGCTGGGCAACCTGATCGTGCTCGCGCCCATGCTGCTGATCGGCCATGCGGGGGCGAAGTACGGCGTGCCCTACGCCGTGCTGGTGCGCAGCTCGTTCGGCACGGTGGGGGCGCGGGTCCCGGCCGTGGCCCGGGCGATCGTCGCCTGCGGCTGGTTCGGCCTGCAGACCTGGGTCGGCGGCAATGTACTGATCGCCATCGCCGTGGTGCTGACCGGCCGGACGTTCGAGGGGCCGCCGATCCCGGGCCTGGGCGTCGACCTCGCCCACCTGGTCGCGTTCGGGGTCTTCTGGCTGATCCAGCTTGCCTTCGTCGCCAAGGGGCTGCTGGCCGTCCGCCACCTGGAGACCTGGACCGCGCCGATCAAGATCGTCATCTGCCTGGCGCTGCTCGGCTGGGCGCTGAACCACACGGGCGGGCTCGGGCCGCTGCTTACCGAGGCCGACCACGGCCGGTTCCAGGCGATCTTCTGGCCCCTCCCTCACCGCCATGGTCGGCTTCTGGGCGACCCTGGCGCTCAACATCCCGGACTTCACCCGGTTCGCCGCCAGCCAGCGCGACCAGCTGCTGGGCCAGAGCCTCGGCCTGCCCGGCCCCATGGCGCTGCTGGCGGTGATCGCCGTGGTGGCCACGGCGGCGACGCGCGTCGTGTTCGGCCAGGCGATCTGGGATCCGGTCGAGCTGGCCACCAACCTGCCGGGCCTGTTCACGCTGATCGGCCTGCTGGTGGTCGCCATCGACACCGTCTCGGTGAATATCGCCGCCAACCTCGTCGGCCCGGCCTACGACTTCGCCGCGCTCTCGCCCCGCCACATCACCTATCGGCGCGGGGCCCTGATCACCGCCGGCATCGCGGCGGCCATCATGCCGTGGAAGCTGATCGAGACCAGCGGCGGCTATATCTTCATCTGGCTGCTGGGCTATTCGGCCCTGCTCGGCCCCATCGCCGGGATCATGGTCGCCGACTACTGGCTGCTGCGCCGGACGCGGATCGACGTGGCGGCGCTCTATGACCCGGCGGGCGCCTATGCCTACCGGCGCGGCTGGAACCCGGCGGCCCTGGCGGCCCTGGTGCTCGGCGTCGCGCCCAGCGTTCCGGGCTTCCTGAACGCGGCGATCCCCGGAGGAACCCCCGACTTCCCGCCGTTCCTGCTCGCCCTCTACCCCTACGCCTGGTTCGTCGGGGCCGCTATCGCCGGGGCAATCTACCTAGCGTGGATGGTTACCGTAGGGTCTCGCGAAATGGTTGTGGAAAGAGCGACTTAGCCCAGCCTTTGGTGAAAAAAGTGTGTCGGAATCCCGACAAAATTGATCGGACCCCCGACCGTTAAGAGGCCAGGGTAAACGCCGTTCGGCGAACGTTTACCCGATGGTAAGGACGTAGCGTTCTGAATTGGCACGTTCCGGCGGCCTTCCACGGCCAAGTGTCCTGAACCGAAACGGAATCCGGCTCGGCTGGGCGTATCCGCGCTCGCTGACGGCGTCGCCATTTTCACCGTCTTTGGGCACCCCGACTTAACCGAGAACAGTGATCTTCCGGCTTGCGAGCTCGAACGAGTCCGCGACGACGCAAGGAAGATCAAATGTCCGCCTCCAACCGGAAATCGTCCCGTACGGCGCTGCTGGTGACGGCCAGCGCGCTGGCCTTTGTCGCCAGCGCTCCCGTGCTTGCGCAGGCGAATCCTCCGCAGGCCGCCGCGGGTCAGCAGAGCGCGCCCTCCCATGCGAACGCGGTGAAGGTCCGCTCCTGGCACACGCCGCAAGGTGGTGACGTGGCGCCCGCGTGGGGCGACATCGACGCCTTCTGGGGCGACATCAATCCGTTCTGGGGCGACATCGACGCCTTCTGGGGCGACATCGACGCCTTCCAGGGCAGCACGCCCTACTGGGGCGACATCGACGCGTTCTGGGGCGACATCGACGCCTTCGAGGGCGGCAACAGCCCGTACTGGGGCGATATCGACGCGTTCTGGGGCGACATCGACGCCTTCTGGGGCGACATCGATGCGTTCTGGGGCGACATCGACGCCTTCCAGAACAATGCCCAGTGGGGCGACATCGACGCCTTCTGGGGCGACATCAACCCGTTCTGGGGCGACATCGACGCCTTCTGGGGCGACATCGACGCCTTCCACGGCGGCAGCACGTCGACGCCCGCCTACGGCATGGTCGGCTACTTCTGGCACCAGATGGGGCCGCTGTGGAACGACACCAACCAGAAGTGGGGCGCGCTGGGCGCGTACTCGCAAGGCTCGACGTCCTACGCCCAGGTGCAGGACCAGCTCGGCGACCTGGTGGCCGTCTCCAAGGCCATGTGGGGCCCGGCGGTGACCGCCAAGACCGGCCAGAGCTTCGAGGCGGGCTTCGCCGACGAGGTGCTGACCAAGCACGGCATCGACCTGGATGACCCGTCGACCCTGGCGAACATGAGCGCCGGCGACCGCGCCCACTTCTTCATGGACTGGTACGACGGCCTGATGGCCTTCTCCGGCGTCGACCGCGTCGACCACTGGATGGCCGGCGTCAAGTGGAGCCCGGGGCTCACCCAGATCCAGGGCGAAGGCGCGGACTCGGTGATCGGCCTGCTGGACATGACGGTCGTCGGCGACCCCGACGTCTCGAACAACATCACCTCCACGGGCGGCTATTCGAACAACCTCGGCGGTCACGGCACCGGCGTGGCCAGCCTGATGGTCGCCGCCCACGACGGCGAGGGCCTGATGGGTATCGCGCCCAGGGCCTCGGTCGTCGCGTACAACCCCTTCGACAACTCGGCCACGGCGTCGTGGGAAGACGTCCGCTCGGGGGGTCATCGCGCTCCGCAGCGCCGGCGCCCAGCGTGATCAACATGTCTCTGGGCGTGTCCGGCTGGACGCTGCACGGGGACTGGAAGGACGCGCTGGCCGGCCAGGCCGCCAACACGGTCTTCGTGATCGCCGCCGGCAACGCCGGGACGACGCAAAGCCAGGACATCGCCTGGAACTTCAGCGAGGACCCGGCCCTGCTGGTCGTGGGTTCGGTGGATCCGGACGGCGTGATCTCGGACTTCTCCAACCGTCCGGGCAACGCCTGCCTGCTGGACAACGGCGCCTGCTCGACCGGCAACAAGCTGATGAACCGCTTCCTGGTCGCGCCGGGCGAGCTGATCCTCGTCTCCGACGGCGAGGGCGGCGTCACGCGCCGCAGCGGCACCTCCTTCGCCGCGCCGCTGGTCACCGGGGCCGTCGCGCTCCTGCACGACCGCTGGCCGTGGCTGGAACAGCACCCGCACGAGAGCGCGGACATCATCCTGAAGTCCGCCAAGGACCTCGGCGCGCCCGGTGTGGATGCGGTCTACGGCTGGGGGATGCTCGACATCGCCGCGTCGCAGTCGCCGCTCGACTTCGATGACCTGACGTTCAAGGAATACAAGAACGGCGTGGTCACCGATCGCACGGCCGCGCAGGTCAAGACCGGCGGCGTCCAGACCACCTGGGAAGCCGACGGCGTCTACTTCAAGCTCTACGAGGAGATCGGCGACACGTACCGCGATTTCGCGGTGCCGATGTCGAGCAACCTGGTGGGCCAGAAGTCCAACGTCACCGGCTCGCAGGAGTACTTCCAGTCCTACATCACGAGCCGCCTGACCGGCTGGATCTCGGGCACGAACTTCTCGGATACCGTGACCCAGACCAGCCAGCAGCCCGGTCAGTGGAGCTTCGCCGTCACCACGGGGATGCCCCAGCCGACCTACGGCCGTGACGACCTGGCCAGCCAGGCCCCGCACATGAGCGTGCGGATGGCCGACCCCACCGGCCGCTTCGCCTTCAGCTTCGGCCATGGCGAGGGCGCGATGGTGATGGGTCAGCTGTCGGGCTTCGCCCAGACGCGCGACTACCGCAGCACCGACGGCGGCGTGAACCCGCTCCTCGGCTTCGCTTCGGGCGGTCCGTTCATGAACGCGGAGTTCGGCCTGACGAAGAACACCACGCTGTCGTTCGGCGCCGCCGAGCGGACGCTGGTCCACCGCCTGAACCCTGCCCTGACCGACACCGAGCGCGACATGCTGCGCAACGTGGACGACTACCGGGCCGGCGCCGTCAACCTGCGCCTCGACCACAAGGTCTCGGACGCGCTGTCCTTCAACGCGGGCTACGCCCGGGTGGACGAGGCGAACGGCCTTCTGGGCGTGCAGTCGACCAACGCGGACGACCTGGCCTCCGGCTCGGTCAGCCACGTGGCGACGGTGGGCGCGAGCGTCAACCTGCCCAGCCGGATGACCTTCGCGGCCTCGGCCAGCGTCGGCGAGACCAAGACCCACGACGCCGGCCAGAACCTGGCCACCGTCGGCGGGGTGCAGACCACGGCCTACGCCGTGGCCCTCACCAAGCAGGGTCTGGTGAGCCGGAACGACATGTTCCGCGTCGCCTTCACCCAGCCGCTGACCGTCAGCTATGGCACGCTCGCGTACACCTCGGTGGACGTGATCGACCGCCAGACCGGCGAGCTCGGCCCGGTGAGCCAGAAGTTCGACATCTCCGTGAAGCCGCGCCATGTGGCGGAAGCGCTCTACGCGACTCCGGCCTTCGGCGGCCGAGGCGAGGTGAGCTTCTTCGGCCGCGCCGAGGTCAAGTCGGACGATGAGGCCCAGAACTACATGGCCGGCGTTCGACTGAACCTTAACTATTGACCGGCTAAACGTCTCCGCGGGGGGCCTGAATCCCCGCGGAGACTTGCGCCACCCAGCGCCTTAACCAAGCCTGTACGCGGAGATCGGTCGGTCATGCGTTACAAGTCTGCCCTTCTCGGACTGCTCGCGAGCGCCGCCATTCCGGCGATCGCGATGGCGGCTCCGACCGCGGCCCCGGCGCCGCAGGCGGCGGCTCAGGCGGCGGCTCCTGCCGCGCCGATGTCGCCCGCCGAAGCCAAGTTCGCCGGCGACGTCGCCGCCGCCAAGGCGGCGATGATGTCCGCCCCCCGACGTCGCCCTGGCCCACGCCCGCACCGCCGGCGAGAGCGCCAAGGCGCTCCCCGGAACGGAGGCCGCCGTCGGCGCCGCCACCAGCAAGTGGCTGCAGGCCGAGGCCCTCTCGCGCCTGAACCACCTGGATCAGGCCAAGCCCGCCGCCGAGGCCGGCCTGGCCCTGGTCGAGAAGGTCGCGCCGCGCACCAAGCTGCACGGCGACCTGCTGCGCGCGGCCGCCCTGATCGACGCCAAGACCGGCAAGCCGCAGGCGGCCCTGCCGATGCTGCACCGGGCGTTCGAGATCTACCAGGCCGCGGGCGAGCCCCGGTCGCAGGCCATGGTCCTGCAGAACATCGGCTCGATCTACACCGAGGCCGGCGACTACCCGCGCGTGCTCCGCTACTACGAGCAGGCCAACGAGGTGTTCTCCGCCGACCCGGCCCTGAAGCTCGCCGCCTACAACAACCGCGGCAACGCCTTCAAGGAGATGGGCGAATTCGCCAAGGCCGAGCACGAGTACGCGCTCGCCCTGGGCATCGCGCGCGGCATGGAAAGCCCGCTGCTCGAGGTCCGCATCCTCACCAACCTCGCCTCCTCGCAGCAACTGCAGGGCAAGCTCGCCAAGGCCGACGCCACGGCTCAGGACGGCCTGCGCCGCGCCGTCGGCCCGGCCGGCGAATGGCGGCCCTACCTGTGGGGCGTCCGCGCCCAGGTCGCCTATGCCCGTGGCGACACCGGCACCGCGGCCCGCTACCTGGAACGCACCTTCGACGGCGTGAACCCGAAGACCTCGCCGATGCCCTATCGCGAGTTCCACGCCACCGCGCGCTACGTCTATGAGGCGCTCGGCCAGGACAAGCAGGCCCTGCACCACCTGGCCGCCTACAAGCGCCTGGACGACGAGGCCCGCGAAGTCGCGGCGTCGACCAACTCGGCCCTGCTGAGCGCCAAGTTCGACGCCGCCAACCAGGAAGCCCGGATCGCCAAGCTGAAGGCCCAGGAAGCCGCGCGTGAGATGCAGCTCGCCCAGTCCGAGCAGCGCCTGCGCCTGATCACCTGGATCACCACCATCGGCGGCGCCGCTTCGGCCGCCGTGATCGGCTCGATCCTGTTCGCCTTCGTCTCCGCCCGCCGCAGCCGGCGCGAGGTCCAGGCGGCCAACCTGCAGCTCACCTACACGGCGCGTCACGACGCGCTGACCGGCCTGGCCAACCGCGCCTACTTCCGCGAGCTCCTGACCCAGGCGCTGGCGAACGAGAACGGCGCCGGTTGCGCCCTGCTGCTGATCGACCTCGACCGCTTCAAGATGGTCAACGACACGTTCGGCCACGCCGCCGGCGACGAGCTCCTGGTGGCCACGGCGCGGCGCCTCGAAGCGGCGGTCGGCGCGGCCGGCCACGTGGGCCGTCTGGGCGGCGACGAGTTCGCCGTCATCGTCCAGGACATGCGCGGCTCGCTCGACGAGCTGGCGCTCAAGATCATCGCCTCGCTCAGCGAGCCGGTGGAACTGGCCGACGGCATCGCCAACGTCGGCGCGACGGTATCCATCGCGGTCGGCCCGACCGACGGCGCGGACATCGACACGCTCACCCAGAACGCCGACCTGGCGCTCTACCAGGCCAAGGAAGCCGGCCGCGGGCGCCACGCGCGCTACGAGCCGCACATGCGGGCCGAGGCCCAGGTGCGCCGTCAGCTCGAGGCGGACCTGCGCGAGGCGCTGACCAACGACGAGCTGTCGCTGGCCTACCAGCCGATCGTCAACGCCGTCACCGGCAAGACCGTGGCCTATGAGGCGCTGCTGCGCTGGGACCACCCGGTCCACGGCTCGATCCCGCCGTCGGTGTTCATCCCGATCGCCGAGGAGACCCGGCTGATCAACCAGATCGGCGCCTGGGTCCTGCGCGCCGCCTGCGCCGAGGCCGCCACCTGGCCCGGCGACACCAAGGTCGCGGTCAATATCTCGAGCCTGCAGGTCGAGGCCGAAAGCCTCGCCAGCACCATCGTCCAGGCGCTGTCGAGCACCGGCCTGGCGCCGGAGCGCCTCGAGCTGGAGATGACCGAGAGCGTGTTCATGCGCCAGGGCGCCAGCAGCGAGGCCACCCTCGAGCGGCTGCGCCGCCTGGGCGTCCAGCTCGCCCTCGACGACTTCGGCACCGGCTACTCGTCGCTGGGCTACCTGCCGCGCGCCTCGTTCTCGAAGGTCAAGATCGACCGCTCGTTCGTCCAGGCCGCGACCCAGGGCTGCGAGGTCAGCATCGCCGTGATCCGCTCGATCGTGGCGCTGGCCGGCGGGCTGGGCATGGAGATCACCGCCGAGGGCGTCGAGACCAAGCGCGAGACCGCCCTGATGAAGAAGCTGGGCTGCACCCAGTTCCAGGGCTACCTCACCGGCCGTCCGGAGCTTCGCGAGAAGCGCCCGGAGGTCACGCCGGAGCCCGCGCCCAAGCCCCAGCGCCGCTCGAACCGCCGCGCGGCCTGAGGCGAAGACCCTCTCTCCAGCAGGGCGGTCAGGCTAAGGCGCCTGGCCGCTCTTTCTGTTTGCGCTAGGCTCGGGCCCGGAACGGGTCGGCGGGATAGACGCCGAGAATCTCGAACCGCTCGGAGAAGAACTGCAGCTCCTCGAAGGCCCGGGCCAGGCCGATGTCCTCGGGCCGGCCGTCGACCTCGGCGTAGAAGAAGGTCGCCGTGAAGGCGCCGTTCTCCATGTAGCTCTCCAGCTTGGTCATGTTGACGCCGTTGGTGGCGAACCCGCCCAGCGCCTTGTAGAGCGCGGCCGGCAGGTTCTTCACCCGGAAGATGAAGCTGGTCACACATGGCGCGGTGAACGGCGGGGCCGGCGGGTTCGGATCGGCCGTCATCACCAGGAAGCGGGTGGTGTTGTTGTGCTCGTCCTCGATGTCGCGGACGAGGATGTGAAGTCCGTAGATCTCGGCCGCCAGCGCCGGCGAGACGGCCGCCCGCGTCGGGTCCGGCTTCTCGGCGAGCAGCTTGGCGGCGCCGGCCGTGTCGCCCGTGGCCTCCGTCTTCAGCTTCAGCCGGCGGATGGTCTTGCGGCACTGGCCGAGCGCGATCGGCATGCTCATCGCCGTGGTCACCTGGTCGAGGGTGACGCCTGGGTTGGCCATGAGCTGGAAGTGGATCGGCTTGAACCGTTCGCCGATGATGCGCAGGCCCGACGACGGCAGCAGGTGGTGCACGTCCGCCACGCGGCCGGCGATGGAGTTCTCCACCGGGATCATGCCGAGCTCGCAGTCGCCGGCCTTCACCGCCTCGAAGGCGTCCTCGAAGCTCGCGTGCGGCACGGCCTCGTAGTCCGGGAAATGGGTGGCGCAGGCCTCGTGGGAGTTGGCGCCCAGCTCGCCCTGGAAGGCGATGCGTCGCTGGCTCATGCGAGGGTCCTTGCATAGTCGCGGGCCCGCTCGAGGTCGGCGGGGTTGTCGACGGAGATGGGGGCGTCGGCGGCCACCGCCGCCCAGATGGAAAGGCCGAGCTCCATGGCGCGGAGCTGCTCCAGTTTCTCGCGCTGTTCCAGCGGAGACGGCGGGGCGGCGTTGAACGCCTCTAGCGCCGCGCGGCGGTAGCCGTAGATGCCGATGTGCCGCCAGACCGGACCGTCCCCATAGAGGGTGGAGCGCGTGAAATAGAGCGCCCGGCCGGTGCGGCCGTCGGGCTGCAGGGACAGCACCGCCTTCACCACGTCCGGATTGCCGCGGTCGGCGGGAGAGCCTTCCGGCGCGACCACCGTGGCGATGTCGCAGGCCGGCTGGCCGGCCAGCAGGGCGGCGCAGGCGGCGACCACCGACGGGTCCACGAACGGCATGTCGCCCTGCAGGTTGATGACCACGTCGTGCGCGCGCCCGGGGTCCAGCTCGGCGAGCGCCGCCAGGATGCGGTCGGAACCCGACGGCAGGTCCGGATCGGTCAGCACAGCCCGTCCGCCGGCGGCGCGAATCGCCTCGGCGATCGCCGCGTCGCCCGCCGCCACGGCCACCGGTCCGGCCCCCGCCGCCTCGGCCTGGCGCAGGACGCGGACGATCATCGGGAGACCCGCGATATCGGCCAGGGGCTTCCCCGGCAGGCGTGTGGCGGCCATGCGCGCCGGGATGAGAATGATGGGGTTCATGCTGAAGCAGTGGGCGGTTGCGCCCGCGCCGGTAGCGTGTAAGAGAGCCACGCGCAATAAGGGGCGGGATTCCCGCGCGTTTCGCCGGTGCGCGCGCCGGCCGTGGAGAGGACCTCTTTCGGTACGATGAGCGACCTGACGTTCAACAAGATCGCCGGCGCCGTCCTGGCGACGGGTCTGGCCCTGGTGGGCCTGAAGGAACTCTCCGGCGGCGTGTTCGCCCCGCAGGAAGTCGAGAAGCCCGGCTATCTCGTGGAAGTGGCTGAGGAGGGCGGCGCCGGCGGCGCGGCCGCCGAAGCGCCCATCGACTGGGGCACGGTCCTGCCGACCGCGGACGTGGCCGCGGGCGAGGCGGTCTTCAACAAGTGCAAGTCCTGCCACACGGTCGACCAGGGCGGCGCCAACGGCACCGGCCCGAACCTGTTCGGCGTCGTCGGCGCCAAGCCGGGCGTCCATCCGGGCTTCGCCTACTCCGCGCCGATGACCCAACTCGGCGGCGAGATCGGCGTCTGGGACGACGAGCACCTCTCGGAGTTCCTGAAGGGCCCGCAGAAGTATCTGGCCGGCACCAAGATGACCTTCGTCGGCCTGAAGAAGGCCGAGGATCGGGTCAACCTGATCGCCTACCTGCGCTCCAAGGGCGGCAGGCTGCCGGTCCCGGCGCCGAACCCGGCCGTGGCCGCGGCCCCGGCCGAAGGCGCGGCGCCCGCCGAGGGCGCGGCCGCCGCGGGCGAGCCCACCGCCACCGGCTCCACCGCGACGCCGGCCGCCGGCGCGGGCGGCCCCGCCGGCCAGGGCCCGGCGCCCCGGCCGAACAAGCCTCCCCCACCCCGGCCTCGCCGAAGGCGGGCGCGGGTCCGGGGAACTGATCGGATCGACACCAGACAGAAGAAGCGCCGCCTCCGGGCGGCGTTTTTTTATGCGGCTTAGGCCCTCTCCCTACCCTCTCCCTCTCTTCCCCCGGCGTTCGCCGGGGTCGGGGAGAGGAGGGCTTGGTTCAGACTCGCAGCTTCCCCTCCTCTCCCCCGCGAAGCGGAGAGGGAGAGGGTAGGGAGAGGGCTTGGCTATCCGAGCCGCCTGAAGCTCGTGGCCTCGCCGTAGCTGTTGGCCCGGATGCGGGCGAGCGCCTCGTCCAGCGGCTCGATGGCCACGGCCATGTGGTGGCCGTTGGCATGGACGATGCGGGCCTCGTCCAGACCGATGGCGACGTGGCCCTTCCAGAAGACGAGGTCGCCGCGGCGGAAGTCCTGCCGCGCGATCGGCCGGCCCAGCGTCTCCTGCTGGTCGGCGTCGCGGGGGCAGGCCCGGCCGCAGGCGAACAGCGCCTGCTGCACCAGCCCCGAGCAGTCGAGACCGAGGCTCTCGCGGCCGCCCCAGAGGTAGGGCGCGCCCAGGAACCGCTCGGCGACGCCCGCCCAGTCGGTCTCGAAGACGCCGATGGGCGACAGGTGCTGCGCCGTCACCCAGCCGCCGTTCGCGATCTTCACCAGCCGCCCCTCGTCGGCCTCCACGTGGACCAGGGCGTTCAGGGACAGCGGCCCCGACGCCTGCGACTTGATCGAGTTCCCGGCGAAGGCGTAGGTGCGGATCGCCGACACCCAGTGGGTCGGCGCCGGGGCCCGGGGCCCGAGCTTCGCGGCCTCCACGAAGCCGCAGTAGCCGTCGCGCGGCGCCTGGCCGAAGACGAAGGCGCCCTCCTCCTCCAGCACCTCGAAGGGTTCGCCGAACAGGAGCTGGTCCATCTGCTCCGACGCGGCGTCGGGCGCGCGGTGGATCCCGGCGGCCGCGACCGTGCAGGTCCGGGGCTTGGGATCGAGATAGACCTCCGCCGGGACGAGCCCTTCCAGCGACCGGGCGGCGATGCCGTCGCGGAGGGGCGTGACGCGCAGGTCGAGGCTCACGCGAAGCGTTCCCGGATCATGGCGTAGAGGCCGCGGATCGCCTGGGCCTCGCCGCCGGCGGCGTAGCCGGGCCGTGCACGGGGGTTCCAGGCGAAGATGTCGAGATGGACCCAGGGGCTCTTGGGCGCGAACCGCTGGAGGAAGAGCGCGGCGGTCATCGAGCCGGCCTGGGCCCAGGCGTCCGGATCGTTCTTCAGGTCGGCGATGTCGCTGTCGATCGCGTCCGCATAGGGCTTCCAGAGCGGCATCCGCCACAGGGGGTCGGCCTCGGCCCGGGCGTGCTTCTCGATGGCGGCGGCCAGGTCGTCGTCCTCGGTATAGTAGGGCGGAAGCTGCGGCCCGAGCGCGATGCGCGCCGCGCCCGTCAGGGTGGCCAGGTCGATGGTCAGCGCCGGCTCCAGCTCGGCGGCGCGGGCGAGCGCGTCGGCGAGGATCAGGCGGCCCTCGGCGTCGGTGTTGCCGACCTCGATGGTCAGACCCTTGCGCGAGGCGAGCACGTCGCCCGGCCGCATGGCGTCGCCGGAGATGGCGTTCTCCACCACCGGGACGAGCACCGAGAGGCGGACGGGCAGGTTCGCCGCCATGATCATCCGGCCGAGCGCGAGCGCGTGCGCCGCCCCGCCCATGTCCTTCTTCATCAGCCGCATGCCCGCGGACGGCTTGATGTCGAGGCCGCCGGTGTCGAACACCACGCCCTTGCCGACCACGCAGACCAGCGGCCGGTCCTCGGGCCCCCAGGAGATCTCGATCATCCGCGGCGCGCGCTCGGGCACGGCGGCGCGGCCGACGGCGTGCACCGCCGGGTAGTTGGCCTCCAGCAGGCCCTCGCCGGTGATCACCGTGCAGGTCGCGCCGTGCTGCTCGGCGATCTCACGGGCGATGGTCTCGATCTGCAGCGGGCCCAGGTCGTTGGCCGGCGTGTTGACCATGTCCCGGGCAAGCGCGCAGGCATGCGCCACCTGCCGGATCTCGGCCACGTCGACTCCCTCGGCGACCAGATGCGGCTTGTCGGCGTCGCGGCCCTTGTAGCGGTCGAACTTGTAGGACCCGAGCGCGAAGGCCAGCGCCGCGCGGGTGCGGTCGATCCCCTCCGGCGCCCTGGCGATGCGGTAGGTCCCGGCCGGCAGCTTCGCCGGCAGGACGCGGAAGGTCGTGGCGTCGGGCTCGGCGCCCAGGCCGAAGAGCACGGTGGCCAGCGTCCCGTCCTCGCCGGGGACCAGCAGCACCTGGCCGGCCTTGGCCTTGAATTCGGAGAGCGCGGCGAAGCCCTGCACGAAGGCGGGGGGCGGCGTCGAGGAGGGCGGCGAGGTCGCCCTCGGCCACGGCTTCGACCGGGGTGGCGGTCTCGGCCGCCTCGAGGATCACGTCGGACATGGCCCCAACTAGGCGCAACCGACCGGACCCCGCAACCTCAGGCGAGGACCGCCAGCGCCGCCATCAGCGGAGAGGCCGGGAAGGCGGCGAGCGCGCCGACGCAGATCGCCACGCCGTAGGGCACGTTCTCGCCGGGCTCGGCCAGGCGCGCGACCCAGCCCCGGGGCGCCGGCGGTGATCGGCCGGAACCAGGCCGAGCGGAGCCAGAGCAGCATCACCGCCAGCGCGCCGCCGGCGATGCAGGTGACCAGCAGGAAATTGATCGAGGCGGGCAGGCCCAGCCAGAGCGCCGCGGCGGCGAACAGCTTGGCGTCGCCGCCGCCGATCCAGCGCAGCGCGAACATCGCCATGCCGGCGACCAGGGCCGCGAAGCCGATCCCCAGGTGCAGGCCGATGGCCGGCAGCGGCAGGCCCATGGCGAGCGCCGCCAGCGGGAAGGTCCCGACGAGCGCCAGGGAGATCCAGTTGGGAATGGTGTAGCTCGTGGCGTCGCGCAGCGCGCCGACGATCACGAGGGCCGGGAAGACGAGCACCAGGGCGGCGGCGAGATAGGCGAGCATTCTGTGGGCCTCCGGGCGCCCAGCTTGGCGCCGGCGGGTGAACTAAGGGTTGCCCCCACCCAAAATGCCGAAAGGCCCCCGCCGCTTTCGCGACGGAGGCCTCCCGAAGTCTTAGGTCGAGGTCTGGCTTAGGCCGGGATGGCCGCGTCCACGTCCTCGAAGGCGCCCTTCAGCTTGCCGCCCATGGCGGTCAGGGCGGTGACCAGCACCACGGCGACCAGGGCGGCGATCAGGCCATACTCGATGGCCGTGGCGCCCGACTCGTCCTTGGCGAAACGCGCGATGAACTTCGACATACTCAATCTCCTTCTGGCGGGCAGCGGGGCTGTTCAGCGATTGCTGCCCGTGCCGATGACCCCCTCACGATGCCCGGCGGCCGCTTAACCCCCAGTATTCGCGCATGATGAACTGGTATTCACGATTAGCGATCATTAACCAATCCGGGTTTCCTCTCGTAAATCTAGCCACTTAAGCCGCGATTAGCCGTCGCGAGCCTAAGTTCCCGCGCATGTTCCCGCGCCATACATCGATACGTGTGAAGGCCGCGATCTCGCGGTTTGCGGCCGCCCGCGACGGCGCGACCGCCGTCGAGTTCGGGCTGATCTGCGTGCCGTTCCTGATGCTGCTGTTCGGGGTGCTGGAGCTGGCCATGATCTTCCTGGCCGCCACCATTCTGGAGAACGCCACCGAAGGCGTGTCGCGGCGCATCCGCACGGGCGAGTTCCAGACCAGCGCCGGCAACACCAAGGCCGACTTCAAGGCCCAGGTCTGCCAGTCGATGAGCTTCCTGCAGTCGAAGTGCGCCACCGACCTCTTCGTCGACGTGCGCACCTTCTCGAACTTCGCCGGCCTCGCCGCCTCGGCCCCGCAGCCGGGCGCGACCTTCGACCCGGCCACCACCTGTTTCGCGCCGGGCAACCCGACCGACATCGTCCTCGTGCGCGTCTACTACAAATGGAAGCTGTTCACCCCGCTGCTGGGCCAGGTGTTCGAGAACATGGGCGGCGGCTCGGGGATCCGGCTGATGTCGATCACCACCGCCTTCCGCAACGAGCCCTACAGCGACGAACCGCCGGGGGGCGCGGCATGCTGAACGCGAAGACCCTGGGGCGCTTCCGATCCGACGAGCGGGGGCTGGCGGCGCTGGAGTTCGCCATCATCGCCCCCTTCATGGTCATGCTCTACATGGGCCTGGCCGAACTGACGCTGGCCATGATGGCCGAACGGCGGGCGAGCCATGCGGCCTCGGTCGTGGGGGACCTCGTGACCCAGTCGAGCCAGATGAACACGGCCACCATCACCGACATCTTCAACGTCGGCGACGCGGTGCTGCGCCCCTTCCCCACCGCGACCCTGAAGATGCGGGTCACCAGCGTGAAGGCCGACGCGGCGGCCGTGCCGAAGGTGGTCTGGAGCCGCGGCGACGGCATGACGGCGCTCGGCGCCGCGACGACCGCCTCGGCCGTCCCCGCCAACCTGCTGCTGGCCGGCGACAGCGTGGTGATGACCGAGGTCAGCTACACTTGGACCTCGCCGCTGCAGGAAGTCGTCCCCCTGCCGCGCACCTTCAGCCAGACCTATTTCTTCAAGCCCAGGAAGTCGCCGGAAGTCGCCTGGATGGGCTAGCGCACCGCCGGCGCCTCGACCGCCCGGCCGCCGCCCTTGACGAACATCAGCATGACGAGACCCACCGCCAGCAGGATGTTCAGGGTGGCGAAGCCGCCCTGCTGGGTGCCGGTGATCCGGGTGCCGAGGTTGACCAGGGTGGGCGCGAGCCAGGCCGTGGCCACGCCCGACAGCGCATAGACCCCGAAGAAGGCCCCGGTCTGCTCCGGCGGGGTGATCCGCGTCAGCATGGTGCGGCTGGACGCGTACTGGGCGGTGATGAAGATCGCATTCACGAAGCTCACCCCGATGAACACCCAGTCCGGCAGGTAGCGGAACACCGGCCCGTCCCATAGCGGCTGGGCGGTCGCCGGATCGAAGGCCCAGAAGAACAGGATTCGCTCCGGCGTCATGCCGAGCAGGGCGACGAGGGCCAGGATGGTCATCAGGATCTCGATCCTGAGCGCGTTCTTCGGCCCCACGCCGGCGTCCAGCCAGCGCGCCACGAAGCCGCCGACCACGGCGACGACGGAGAGCAGGACGCCGAAGCCCAGCATCTCCAGCGCGCCCCACTTCATCACGCCCACCGCATAGACGCCGGCGTAGATCAGGACGCCGTTCATGCCGTCCACGAAGAACATCCGGGAGAGCAGGTAGATCACCGCGTCGCGGTAGCGGCGCACGGTCTTCAGCATCCGTCCGAGCTCGGCGGCGCCATCGGCCCAGGCCTTCAGCATCGGCACGCCGGTCTTCGGCGCGTCCGGCGTCCAGAGGAACATCGGGATCGAGCCCAGCAGCAGCAGGGCCGCGGCCATCAGGGCCACGACCCGTTCGGGCTCGTGGGTCGCGGGATCGAGGCCGAACAGCGGGGCGGCCGGCACGAAGGCCCAGTCGACCTTGCCGGGCAGGGCGAAGGCCCAGGCGGTGAAGATCAGCGCGACGACCGAGAAGCCGTTGCCGAGCGACAGCGCCAGGCCGGACGCCTTGTGCGCCGCCCCCAGCCCCGCGGCGCGGATCAGCAGCGAGTTGTGCAGCACCTCGGCGTAGACGAAGAGCACCCGGGCGGAGATCATCAGGAAGGCCAGGACGGTCAGGCTCATGCCGCCGCCGGGCTTCGCCCACCACATGGCCGCGATCATCGGCGCCATCAGGCCGACCACGAGGGGCCAGCCAGCCCTTCCGCGGGCCCAGCTTGTCGATGGAGGAGCCCAGGAACGGCGCGGTCGCCACCACGATCCAGCCGATGATCTGGTCCCAGCGGGAGATCATCTCCTGGCCGCGCACCGGATCGCCCACCAGCACCGCGGCCACGTAGGGCATGAAGATGTAGATGGTGACGAGGATGATGAACGGGTCGCGGCCGCCCTGGTGGAGCGACCAGGCGTAGCCGCCGCGGTTCAGCCGCCCGTCTCCGCCCAGCTCGGCGATGATCGGCGGCTCGACGACGGCCGCCGGTCCGTCGGCGTCCAGAGACTTGGGTCCGCTCAAACCTCATCCCCCCATGGCGTGGCGGCGTCGTTGAGGGCGCGGCCTTGCGGCGAAGGTTAGACCTGAACGCCGGTAACCCGCCAGCCATCATCAGTCCGTGAAGCACGGCGAGGTGATTGGTCTGCGGCGGCGGGCGCAGGGCAGTCTGTCCCCAGACTTCTCCTTGAGGTCTGTCCCTGAAGCGCCCGTCGCGGTTTGCGGAGGCCGTGGCGGGCGCGGTTCGGGCGCCTAGCCCAGGATGCGGTCGTGGATGCGGTCACGCAGGGCCGCGTCGAGGCCCAGCACGTCTGCGAGATAGCCGTCGATCGACCCGTGCCGGTCGCGCATCACCGCGAACGCCCGCTCCAGATATTCCGGCGCCACGCTCATCGCCACGCGAACGGCGCCCTCGCTCGGCGTGCGGCCGGTCTCCGCGCGGATCAACTCCTGAAGCACCGGCGTGCGCGCCGCGATCCGCTCGGGATCGTTGGTCAGCAGGAAGTCCTCGGCGATGTCGTCCGCATGCACGCCCGCCAGGTGGTGGGTCAGGGCGCAGATGATCCCGGTGCGGTCCTTGCCGGCCGCGCAGTGCACCAGGATCGGCCTCTCGCTCTCGGCGAGCGCGTGGAAGTAGCGCCGGTAGAGGTCGATGTGGCGCGCCTCGTGCGGGGCGGCGTCGTAGTAGTCGAGCATGTAGCTCGTGAAGGACGGCTCCGAGAGGTCGCTCGACTTCAGGAACTCGTGCCAGGGATCGGCCCGGTCCTGGCCGATGTCGTTGTCCACCACCTGGGCGGCGAAGCCCTGCCAGCGCCGCGACGGGTCGCGTTCGCGCTCGTTCGCCCGCCTGAGGTCGATGATCACCGAGATGCCCAGCGCCGCCAGCTTCTCGAGGTCGGCGTCGGTGGCCCGGGCTTGGTGCGCCGAGCGGTAGAGCCGGCCCTTGTGCAGCCGGCGCTGGCCCGCCGCGTAGTCTCCGAAGTCCCGGAAGTTGTCGATGCCCTCGAAGGCGATGCGGCGCGTGCTCATGGGCTTTTCGTCTAGCCTCGATGGTTGGCGGTTTGAAGACGGACCCAACGTCATCCCTCCCCTGCAGGGGAGGGACAGGCCGCGCCAGCGGCCTGGGTGGGGAAGTCAAGTTCAAGCCCGGCCACCGGGGGAAGGGCGCCTTTCGGGCGACGCAGGGCCCGGACCGGACACCCCCCACCCGGCGGCGCGTTCCGCGCCGTCCGCCCTCCCCTGAAGGAGAGGGATGACCCTTAGCGGAACGGCGGCTCGTCGAAGCTGCGGAGCTTGCGGGAGTGCAGTCTCGCGCCCTCCTGGCGGAGGAGTTCGACGGTGGCGATGCCGATCTGGAGGTGCTGGCCGATGGCGCGCTCGTAGAAGGCGTTGGCCTGGCCGGGCAGCTTGATCTCGCCGTGCAGCGGCTTGTCCGACACGCAAAGCAGCGTCCCGTAGGGCACGCGGAAGCGGTAGCCCTGGGCCGCGATGGTGGCTGACTCCATGTCGATGGCGACGGCCCGGCTCTGGTTGAACCGGAGCGCGCTCGACGAGTAGCGGAGCTCCCAGTTGCGGTCGTCGGTGGTCACCACCGTGCCGGTCCTGAGGCGGCGCTTGAGGATCTCGCCCGCCTCGCCGGTGACGATCTCGGCGGCCCGGTTCATGGCCACCTGCACCTCCGCGATCGGCGGGATCGGAACTTCGGGCGGCAGCACCAGGTCCAGAACGTGGTCGTCGCGCAGGTAGGCGTGGGCCAGCACATAGTCGCCGATGGTCTGGGACCCGCGCAGGCCGCCGCAGTGGCCGATCATCAGCCAGGCCTGCGGCCGGAGCACCGCCAGGTGGTCGCACACCGTCTTGGCGTTCGACGGACCCACGCCGATGTTGATCAGGCTGACGCCCTGCCGGTCCTTGGCCATCAGGTGGTAGCCCGGCATCTGGTGACGGCGCCAGGCGGCGTTGGTGATGACCTCGTCGGGGTTCGGCGTGTCCCGCGTCACCAGCACCTGGCCGGCCGCCGACAGCGCCGTATAGGGCGTGTCGCCCTTCAGCTGCTCCAGCGCCCAGCGCACGAACTCGTCCACGTAGCGGTGGTAGTTGGTGAACAGGATGAACTGCTGCACGTGGTCGGCCGGCGTGCCCAGGTAATGGGCGAGCCTCGCCAGCGAGAAATCGGTGCGGAGGCCGTCGAAGAGGGCCAAGGGCCGCGGCCGGTCGGCGTCGTGCACCCAGGCCCCGTCGACGATCTCGTCGCCGATGTGGGCGAGCTCCGTGGTCGGGAAATGCCGGGCGATCTGGGCCGCGCCGATGTCGGCCAGCGCCAGGTCCACGGCGCCGTCCAGCACATAGGGGAACGGGATCTCCTGCCGCGAGCGGCCCACCTCGACATCGAGGTCGAAGTCCTGGAGCAGCAGGGTGAGCTGCTCCACCAGATAATCCCGGTAGAGGTGCGGCCGGGTGACGGTGATCGCGTAGTGGCCGGGGTTGCCGATCCGGGCGAAGGCCCGGCTGATCCGGGGATAGGCGTTGCCCGCCGCCCAGGTCAGTCGCAGCTCGGGATAGGTGTAGGCCCAGGAGGCCCGGACCGAGGGGTCCGGCGGCGGGCCGCCGCCGAGGAATTGCTTCAGGTCGCTCCGCAGGGCCTCAACGCTCCTGCGGTATTCGCTCTCCAGCCGATCAACGATGCCGGCTGCTTCCATCTTCTTGCTCATCATGCGCCTTATAACGCCAGAGCTTCACGGTTGCGAGACACCTGCGCCGCCCCGGGATGGACGGCGGCGGACTTCCCGGCCACAAAGGCGCCAATTCGAACCTCGCCGGGACACCAATGAACCGCGTTTTCACCTACTTCATCGTCGGCGCCATGGTGCTCGGCGTCCTGACGGGCTGGATCCTCAACCAGACCCTCGACGCGGCCCGGGCCCAGGAGGTCGCCGACGGCCTCTCCATCCTCACCGACGTCTTCCTGCGCCTGATTAAGATGATCATCGCGCCGCTGGTCTTCTCCACCCTCGTCGCCGGCATCGCGCACATGGGCGACGCCTCCGAGATCGGTCGGGTCGGCGTGAAGACCATCGGCTGGTTCATCCTGGCCTCGATCGTCTCCCTGAGCCTCGGCCTGGTCATGGTCCACCTGCTGCAGCCCGGATCGGGCCTGTCGCTGGCCCCTGCCCGCGGCGGACGCCGGCCCGGCGGTGGACGTCGCCAAGTTCAGCCTGAAGGAGTTCGTCACCCACCTGGTGCCGGCCTCCATCGTCCAGGCCATGGCCAACAACGAGATCCTGCAGATCGTTGTGTTCTCGGTGTTCGTCGGCACCGCCGTCTCGGCGATCGACGACAAAGGCGCCCGCCGTCCTCGCGCTCGTCGAGCAGGTGGCGACCATCATGCTGAAGGTCACCGGCTATGTGATGAGGACCGCGCCCGTGGCGATCTTCGCCGCGCTCGCCGCCACCATCGCCGTCCAGGGCCTGGGCGTGCTGGCCACCTACGCCAAGTTCGTCGGCGGCTTCTACCTGTCGCTGGGCATCCTGTGGGGCCTGCTGGTCGCCGCCCTGGTGGTGATCGTCGGCCCGCGGCCTGAAGCTGATGGCGGCCATCCGCCAGCCGGCGCTGCTCGCCTTCTCGGTGGCCTCCTCCGAAGCCGCCTATCCGCGCACCCTCGAGGAACTCCAGAAGTGGGGCGTCAGCCGCAAGGTGGCGTCCTTCGTCCTGCCGCTCGGCTACTCGTTCAACCTCGACGGCTCGATGATGTACTGCACCTTCGCGGTGCTGTTCATCGCCCAGATCTACGGCATCGAGCTGTCCATCGCCCAGCAGATCACCATGCTGGCGCTCCTGATGATCACGTCGAAGGGCATGGCGGGCGTGCCGCGCGCCTCGCTCGTCGTCATCGCCGCGACGCTCACCTACTTCGGCCTGCCGGAAGAGGGCCTGCTGCTGATCCTGGCCGTCGACCACCTGCTCGACATGGGCCGCTCGGCCACCAACGTGGTCGGCAACTCGGTCGCCTCGGCGGTGGTCGCCAAGTGGGAGAACCAGATCGAGCCGCCGCCGGAGGCGGTCCCCGTCCGAGCCTGACGGCCTACTCCACCGGCCGTGCGCGGTAGGCCGTCTCGTCCAGCTCGCCCTCCCAGCGGGCGACTGTGACGGCCACCGCCAGGTCGCCGGTGTTGTTGGGAACGGTGCGGGTCATGTCGAGCAGCCGGTCGAACGGCAGGACGAAGCCGACCACGAGCGCCGTCTGCTCCGGCGAGACCCCCAGGGTCGAGAGCACCGCCGCCAGCATGAACAGCGACGCCGACGGCACCGGGGCGGACCCCACCGCCACCAGCACGGTGGTCAGCCCGGCCAGCAGCAGCTGCACCGGCGTGACCTCGAGGCCGAAGGCCTGGATCGCGAACATCGACAGGATGCCGATGTAGAGCGCGGTGCCGTCCATCGAGACGGTGGTGCCGATCGGCAGGGCGGTGGAGGCCACCGCGTGGCTGACGCCCAGGTTCTCCTCCGCCACCCGCATGGCCACCGGCAGGGTCGCGGCCGAGGACGAGGTGGTGAACGCCACCATCACGGCGTCGGGGATGTCGCGGAAGAACGGCAGCGCCGGGAGCCGCGCGACGAGCCGCAGCAGCAGGCCATGGACCACCAGCGTCTGGATCAGGCACCCGGTGATCACCGCGCCGGCCAGCAGCGCCACGTGCTGGAACACCGACAGACCCACAGCCCCGGTGACCCAGGCGATCAGGGCGAACACGCCGAACGGCGCGACCTCCATGACCAGCCGGGTGATCGTCAGCATCAGCCGCGACCCGGCGTCGAACAGCCGCCGCACCTGGTCGGCCGGCTCGCCCACCGCCACGATCGCCACCCCGAGCAGGATCGAGAAGAAGATCACCGCCAGGATGTCGCCCTCGGCCAGGGCGGCGATCGGGTTCAGCGGCACGATGTTCATCAGCTGCTCGCCCGGCGACGGCGCCGCGCCGACGGCCTTGGGCGCCACGCCGCTGAAGTCGATCCCGGCGCCGGGCCTGAACGCCGCGCCAAGGGCCTGGCCCAGCGCCACCGCCACGACCGTCGTCGCCAGATAGAGCAGGAGCGTCCGCCCGCCGATGGAGCCCAGCCGCCGCGGATCGCCCATCGCCGCGACGCCGGCGACGATCGAGACGAACACCAGGGGCACCACCACCATCCGGATCAGGCGGATGAACAGGTCGCCGATCCACTTCAGCGCCGCGGCCTGTTCGCCCAGGACCACCCCCCACGGCCACGCCGAGCACCAGGGCGCCGAAGATCCGGCGCCACAGGGGCACATCGAACCACCACCGGCGCAGACGACTGCGCTCGGCAGTGGCGGCTTCAGGGGGAGCAGGGTCGGCCATGCAGCGCCTCCGGGCTTCAGGCCCTAACGCTCGAACGCCCGCATTGGAGCGACGCGGCCCGCGGTGCGCAATGCGTCGACCCCGGGCTTCGCCTCAAATCCAGCCGTGCCGGCCCGAGAATCCGAACGCCTGTTAAGCCTATCGTTTGACGGGGGATTCACTGCGTCCGGGCCATGGTGGACGCCTCCGTAGTCTGAGGCGTCCCACCCGCGTGCCCGAACGTTCCGACATCCTGGCCGAGCTCCAGGCGCGCGTCGCCGAGCTCGAGGCGGAACGCGCCCAGACCCTGCGTCTGGCGCAGACGGATTCTGCTCACCGGCCTGGTGAACCGCGGCGCCTTCACCGAGGCCCTGGCCGAGCGGCTGTTCCACGCCCGGCGCGAGGGCGGCCAGGTGGCCCTCTTTGTCATCGACCTCGACCGCTTCAAGCACCTCAACGACACCCTGGGCCACCATGCCGGCGATCTCCTGCTGGCCGAGGTCGGCGAGCGCCTGCGCTGGGCCGCCGCGCCCGGCGAGCTGATGGCCCGCCTCGGCGGCGACGAGTTCGCGGTGATCTCGCCCGTGGCCGACGTGGGCCGCAGGGCCCAGGAGCTGGTGACGGCCCTGTCCCAGCCGCACGACATCTACGGCCGCCAGATCGCGCCGGGCGCCTCGGTGGGCGTCGCCGTCTTCCCGCAGGACGCCGCCGACGCCTCGGACCTGCAGCGCTATGCCGACATGGCGCTCTATCGCGTGAAGACCGGCGGCGGCCGCCGCTGGAGCGCCTTCGACGCCGAGCTGCGCGCCGAGAGCGAGCGGCGCCGCACCCTCGAGGCCGAGCTCCGCCGCGCGATTCCCGCGGGCGAGATCGAGCCCTGGTTCCAGCCGGTGGTCGACGCCGCCGACGGCCGCATCGTCGGCGTCGAGGTGCTCGCCCGCTGGCGCCATCCCGAGCAGGGCCTGCTGGCCCCGGGCGCCTTCGTCCCCATCGCCGAGGAGCTGGGCCTGATCGGCCGGATCGACGAAGCCGTCTTCGAGGCCGCCTGCGCCCGCGCCGCCCCCTGGGTCGCCGAGGGCCTGATCGAGCACGTCTCCTGCAACGTCTCGCCGCGCGACCTGCTGGACCCGGCCTTCTCGCGCAAGCTGATCCGCCGGCTGGGCCAGACCGCCCTGTCCGCCACGGCGCTCTGCGTGGAGATCACCGAGACCTTCCTGCTGCAGGACCTGGCGCTGTCCCGCCGGCACATCGAGCGCCTGGCCGCCAAGGGCGTGAACATCGCCCTCGACGACTTCGGCACCGGCTATTCCAACCTGCGCGCGCTCATGCACCTGCCGATCCAGACGGTGAAGCTCGACCGCTCGCTGATCGCCGACGTGGCCAAGGACGCCCGTGTCTCGCGGCTCGTGGGCTCCATGCTGCACGCCGCCCGGGCGCTCGGCGTCTCCATCGTCGCCGAGGGCGTGGAGGACCCGGCCCAGGCCATCTTCCTGCGCGCCGCCGGCTGCGACCGCATGCAGGGCTACCTCTTCGACCGCCCCATGCCCGCCGACGCCCTGGAGACCCGCCTGCGCGCCGTCGCCGCCGAAGCGAGCCCGCGCGTCGCTCCCGCCAGGCGGCGGGCGAGGGCGTAGCGCCCTCCTCCCCTGCGCAGCGGGGGGAGGAACTGGAAGCCGGCGTCCCGAATCCCCATATCCCCGCCAGGGACATTTCAGACGCACGAGCCCCAAGGACCCATGCGCAACCATCTCCGGACCTTCACCCTGCTGGCCGCCCTCACCGCCCTGTTCGTGGGCGCGGGCTACCTGGTCGGCGGCGCGACCGGCATGCTCATCGCCTTCGGCCTGGCCGCGGCGATGAACCTCTTCAGCTACTGGAACGCCGACAAGATCGTGCTGCGGATGTACCGCGCCACCGAGGTCGACGAAGGCCATCCCGAGCCGCTGATCCGCAACTACGTCCTCGACACCGTTGAGCTCGCCCAGCGCGCCGGCCTGCCGCGCCCGAAGATCTACGTCATCGACCAGGACCAGCCGAACGCCTTCGCCACCGGCCGCGACCCGGCCAACGCCGCCGTCGCCGCCACCCGCGGCCTGCTCGCCATGCTCGACCGCCGCGAGATCCGCGGCGTCATGGCCCACGAGCTGGCCCACGTGAAGAACCGCGACACCCTGACCATGACGGTCACCGCGACGATCGCGGGCGCCATCGGCATGCTCGCCAACTTCGCTTTCTTCTTCGGCGGCCGCGACGAGGAAGGCCGGCCCGTGGGCATGATCCCGGCCATCGCCATCGCCATCCTCGGCCCCATCGCCGCCAGCCTGGTGCAGATGGCCATCAGCCGCCACCGCGAGTACGCCGCCGACGCCGAGGGCGCGGCCATCTCCGGCGACCCGACGGCGCTGGCGTCCGCCCTGCAGAAGATCGAGGCCTACGCCCGCGGCGGCTATTTCAACCCGGACGCCGAGCGCAATCCGGCCACCGCCCACATGTTCATCATAAACCCGCTGGCCGGCGGCAAGGGCGACAACCTGTTCTCCACCCACCCGGCGACCCACAACCGGGTCGAGGCGCTGATGGCGCTGGCCGGGACCGCCGGCGCTCGTCCCATCGTCACCGGCGGCGCGCCCCGCCGCCGCGCGGCGACCGCCGTGCCCACCACCGCCGAGGCGCCGCGCCGAGGGCCCTGGGGCAGCTAGGCCAATTCTCTAGTCGTCGGCCGGCGCCAGGGCCTCGGCCTCCAGGGTCAGCCGGTCGCAGGTCTTGAAGTCGCGCCGGCGGAACGCCGCGGCCGCCGCCTTCCTGAGCAGGGCGTGCGCCGCCTCGGGATAGCGCCCGCGCAGCGCCGCCACGATCGCCTCGGCCACGGGCGTCGCGATGTCGCCGGCCTCGTCGATCCGCGCGTTCAGCGTCCGCACGGCCTCGGCATGCGCCGGCCAGGCGATCAGGAAGCCCAGCGCGGTCCCCAGGTCCGGGTGCGCGGCGGCCAGGTCGAAGGCCCGGTGCTCGGCCTCCACGTCCTCGAAGTCTGGCAGCCGCCGGGTGAAGTCCCGCGCCCGCTCGGCCGACAGGGTCCGCTCGAACGAGGCCCAGCGCGCCGCCTGCGCCTCATCTCCTCGCCCCGACGCCTCCAGGAAGGCGATCCACGCGGTCTCCCAGTCGAAGTCAGGCTCCGGGGCGCGCTTCAGCACGCCGGCCTTCGGCTTCGACGCCTCCAGCACCCGGCCGGCCTCGTCGGTCCGCCCGGCCTCCAGCAGCCGGGTCGCCACCTCGGCGGCCACCGACGGGTCCTTCAGCGCCTGGTCGGTGAAGGTCGCGCGATAGGCGTCGGCGTCGCCGGTGGCGTCGGCCAGACGGCGGAGCAGAGGGAGCCAGGACCCCGTCGCCCGCGCATCCGCGCTCAGCCGGACGAGGGCCACATGCGCCGCCTCCGGCGAGACCTCGGCCAGCACCGGCTCCAGCCAGCCGGACCAGCTTGTCGGATCCGCGGCGACGCCCTCGGCGATCGCAACCCCGCTCGTGGTGGAGTCGAGCCGGGCGAGCAGCCCGCCCAGGTCGCCGGCCGCCCGGGCGAACACCGCCGCCAGGCTTCCATCCTTGTCCCGCGTCCGCCCGCCGATCCGCCGCTGGGCCGCCAGGAGCTGGCCCATGCGGGCGAGCGCGCCCTCGGCGTCCAGCTCCGCCAGCCGGTCGGCGATCAGCACCCGCAGCGCCTCCAGATCGCGCACGAAGGCCCCGCGCTGGCGCCATGAAATCTTGCCCCGGCTGGTCTCCAGCGAGGCGAGGCGCCGGTCGATCTCGACGGCCAGGTGCTCGGCGCCCTGCTCCGCCGCCAGCTCCATCCTGAGCCGCCGCTTCAGCTCCGGCCGGGCGGCGGCCGCCTGCGCCAGCAGCGCGGCCAGCCGTTCGGCGCCGAGCCTCTCGAGGTTCTCGGGCGTGACCTTCTTCAGACTGGCGACGGTGGGACGCTTGGCCATGGGCGGCGAACGCCTACAGCCTCGCGTGCGCTCCGCCTAGAACCTCTGCGCGCCGTCGAGCCGGATCGTCGTGCCGTTCAGGAAGTCGTTCTCGACGATCTGCACCGCGAGCTGGGCGTATTCGTCGGGGTCGCCCATGCGCTTGGGGTTCGGCACCATCGGGCCCCAGTGGGCCTGGGCCTGCTCGTCGGTCATCCGGGAGGAGTAGGCGAAGGTCAGGAAGGTGCCGGGCGCGATGGCCATGGCGCGGATGCCGAGCGGGGCGAGGTCGCGGGCCACCGTCAGGGTCATGCCGATGATCCCGCCCTTGGCCGCCGAATAGCCCGACTGGCCGGGCTGGCCCTCGTAGCCGGCGATGGAGGCGGTGTTGATGATCACCCCGCGCTGGTTGTCCTTGAGCGGCTCGTTCCTGGCCATGGCCTCGGCGGCCTGGCTGGTCACCGCAAACGCGCTGATCAGATAGACCTGCACCGAGTGGGCGAACTGGCTGAGCGGCATCCGCTCGCCCTCGCGGTTCACCACCCGCGCCGGCCCCTTGGAGCCAGGCGCCGGCGGCCCGCCGTGCACCACCACCGCGGCCCGCAGCGGGCCGAGCCCCACCGCGGTCTGCACGGCTTCCGCGATCGAGCCCTCGTCCATGATGTCGGTGCGGACATAGACCGCGCCGCCGCCGATCTCGCTCGCCAGGGCCTGGCCGCGCTCGTCATGCACGTCGGCGATCACCACCCGGGCGCCGCGCGCCGCCAGCCGGCGCGCCGTCGCCCCGCCGAAGCCGCCCGCCCCGCCGGTGACCAGCGCCGAGGCGCCCGTGAGATCGACCATGGAATCCTCCCCAGTGTTTCCTTGCGGCGGCCGCTCCGGCGCCGGATCGTCACCGACTTACCGGATATTCCGTCCCGTCAGCCTAGGAGACGCCCGATGATCACCCGCACCGCGACCGCCCGCTACGAAGGCCTGGGCAAGGAGGGCAAGGGCTGGATCTCCTCCGGCTCCGGCGTCCTGAAGGACAGCCGCTACGGCTTCGCCAGCCGGTTCGAGGGCGAGCCCGGCACCAATCCCGAGGAGCTGATCGCCGCCGCCCACGCCGGCTGCTTCACCATGGCGCTGTCCTTCGCGCTCGCCCGCGAGGGGCTCCACGAAGGCGTGCTGGAAACCACCGCCAAGGTGAAGCTCGACCAGGACGGCGCCGGCTTCACGATCAGCCGCTCCGACCTCGCCCTGAAGGCGTCGGTGCCCGGCATCGCCGAGGACCGCCTGCGGGAGATCGCCGCCGACGCCAAGGCCAACTGCCCGGTCTCCAAGCTGCTCAAGGCGGAGATGGAGCTGACGGTGGAGATCGCCTGAGAGGAAGATGCGCCCTGGAGCCTTTGGGGCGCAAATTTCCACCTCCCCGGCCCTGTTGCTCGGAAGACACGACCCCGATCGCCGTTACAATCGGCAATCTCATTTCAGTTGAAACGACCGGGGCGCGGGCCTAGATCGCGGCCACTGCTAGACGCGCGAACCCGCCAGTTCCCGCGCGTCGCCGGACGGCGCTCCCGATCCTCCTCCAACCCTTCGGGAGCGCCGACCGATCCCTTCCGCGGGATCGGCGGCTCAGTTCACCGCGAGCGGCGTCCCGGTGGTCTCGGCGAGCGCGCTCAGCAGCGCCATCGGCATCACGGGCTTGGCGATATGCCGGTCGGCGCCGGCCGACAGGCTGTCCTCGACGTCGCGGGCCAGGGTGTTGGCGGTCACCACCAGCACCGGCGTGCGCGCCTGGCCGGTGGCCTGCTCGTGCTCGCGGATCAGCCGGGTGGCGGTCAGGCCGTCCATCACCGGCATCTGCAGGTCCATCAGGACGGCGTCGAAGGCGCTGGCCCGGAACGCCTCCACCGCCATGGCGCCGTCGTGGGCGGCCACGGTCTGCGCCGAGATCAGGCTCAGCACCGTCTCCAGGACGAGGACGTTGGTGGGATTGTCGTCGACGATGAGCACCTTCAGCGGCTCAGGGGCTCGGGTCTCTTCCGCGCTGGCCACTTACCGGTACTCCACGCCACGCCACTCGATGAGACCTCCAGCCTAGCGCCCACCGGTTAACGAAGACGTGCCGGCTTCCCAGTCCTAGCAAGCCATGTTAGCGATAACATAGTTCGCCCGTCAGAGGCGGCGCGGAGCCCCGGAATCGGGACTCCAGTCAGAGAGGTCCTCGGGCGGCGTCCCAGACGCCACACGAGGGGGGTAGGAAACTGGGGGGCCAGACGCGATGACGCCGGCCGAGCTGAGCGTGATCTTCTTCCTGCAGCTGGCGGTCATCGTGGCCGCAGCGCGGGGCGTCGGCTGGCTGGGCAAGCGCTTCCTCGGCCAGCCGCAGGTGGTCGGCGAGATGATCGCCGGCGTCCTCCTGGGTCCCTCGCTGTTCGGCCTCGTGGCCCCCGACCTGCAGGCCCTGCTGTTCCCGCCGGAGGCCAAGGGCGTGCTCTACGTCGGCGCCCAGCTCGGCGTCGGCCTCTACATGTTCCTGGTCGGCCTGGGCTTCGACCGCAGCCACTTCCGGGCCAATGTCGCCAGCGCCGGCGCCGTCTCGCTCTCCGGCATGGCCGCGCCCTTCCTGATCGCGCTCGCCATCACGCCCTGGCTGCTCCACCAGCCCGGCCTGTTCGCGCCCGCGATGACCCAGCTCCAGGCCACCCTCTTCCTGGGCGCCTGCATCTCGATCACCGCCTTCCCGATGCTCGCCCGGATCATCCACGAGCGCGGCCTCTCGAAGTCGCCGCTGGGCGCGCTGGCGCTCTCGTCCGGGGCCATCGACGACGCCGGCGCCTGGACGGTGCTGGCCATCGTGCTGGCCACCTTCGGGGCCGGGCCGCTGGTGGCCGTCAAGGCGATCGTCGGGGCCGCCGCCTTCGCCATCCTGGTCCTCGGCTTCGGTCCGCGCCTCCTGAAGCCGCTGGGCGACGCCGCCGAGCGCGCGGGGAGCGTCGGCCAGGGCCTGCTGGCCATCGTGCTGATGCTCTTCCTGATCAGCGCCTTCGCCATGGACTACGTCGGCATGCACGCGGTGTTCGGCGGCTTCCTGCTGGGCGTCGCCATGCCCCGCGGCGTGCTGGCCCAGGAGCTCAAGGCCAAGCTGGAGCCGTTCACGGTCATCCTGCTGCTGCCGATGTTCTTCACCTTCTCCGGCCTGAACACTGAGCTCTCCCTGGTGACCGACCCCGGCCTGCTGCTGGTCACGCTCGCCATCCTCGCCGCCTCGATCCTCGCCAAGGGCGGGGCCTGCTGGGCCGCCGCCCGGCTGACCGGCCAGGACAACCCCACCGCCATGGCCATCGGCGCCCTGATGAACGCGCGCGGCCTGATGGAGCTGATCATCATCAACATCGGCCTGCAGCGCGGCCTGATCGGCCCCGGCCTGTTCTCGATCCTGGTGCTGATGGCGGTGGTGACCACCCTGATGGCCTCGCCGCTGTTCGAGGTCGTCTACGGCCGCCGCGCCCGCCAACGCGGCGAGCTCGGCCAGCTCAGGGACCCGCCGGACGGCGAGGCGCCCGTCCGCAACACGTTTCCGGCGGAATAGCCCTCAGCCGCCGCCGACCCGCGGGTTCGACGGCCGCCCGCCGGCCGTATCGGCGAACGGCAGGAACGGCGAGGGGCCGTAGATCCAGCCGTCGCGGATGAAGAAGCCGGTGTCCACGTCCGGGGCGCCCTCCGGCCCGAAGATCCAGCCGGCCGAGATCCAGTAGCCGGTGGACGGCGGATCGGCCCGGGCGGCCTCGTCGTCGAACGGCCCCCAGACCCAGCCGTCGGAAATCCAGTACCGCCCGCTCTGGCGCGGCTCGGAGCTGTACACCCAGCTGTCCTCGATCCACCCCGCCGCCACGGCCACGGTTACGCACTCCTTTGCACCGTGTGGTGGATAGCACAGCGGCGGCCTCCGCGCGCCAAGCCGTGGAGCCTTCGCCTTCGGCCCGGCGTTGCGCTTGCGAACAGGAACCCCACCCCATGGCCCGATCGCACAATCCCTGGCTCCGGCTCGGCATGGACGCCTGGATGCTGGGCTTCGAGGCCTCCACGGTCGTCGCCCTGCGCTCGGCGAAGATCGCCGCCGGCGGCGCGGCCGGCGAGGCCGAGGCCCGCCGCATGGTCTCCGAGAAGGTCGAGGCGGCCCAGGCCTGGCAGCTCCTGGCCGCGACCGGCGCGCTGGGCTTCACCGCGCCGCTGGCCGCCGACCGCACGCTCAAGCACTACCGCCGCAAGGTGCGCGCCAACCGCCGGCGGCTCTCCCGCGGCTGACCGCCGTCACCAGCGCCCGGTCTTCGAGGCCATCACCAGGTTGATCGCCCGGGCGACGCCCTTGCGCACCTCGGCGTCGTGCTCCCAGCGCCAGTACATCTCCACCAGCTCGGCCAGGACGTCCGGGCCGCCGGCCTTCCGCCGGCTCCGCTTCGCCCCGTTCAGCGCCTCCAGGATCGCCAGCAGCACATAGCCCGACGCCGGCAGCGGCTCGGGCGGCAGGGGCTCCGGCGCCGGCCGGATCGGCCGGACGTTGTCGGCGAACGGCCCCCGCGGCGCGGCGTCCTGCGCCACGGGCTCGCGCCGCCCCGGGAAGGGGATGATGTTGCTGGGCTCGTGCTTGATCTTCCGCTGGGCCATGGCCGTCTCCATCCCCCCGCGAATGCCATGGGCCGCGCGCCCGGCCTGCGCCCCAGGTCACACCTCAGCATTCCTCCCCATCGGGGGGAGGGGGACCACGAAATGGTGGCGGGGGTCCGCTGAGACGTCTGAACTGACCCCCTCAGTCCGTTCCGGACACCCCCCCGATGGGGAGCAAGGGATCATTCCAGCACCCCCCCGTCGGGCCGCCAGCGCTTCCCCGGCCGCCCGGCCTTCAGCCGGCCGCGCCGTCCTTCGATCCGCCGGACCTTCCGCGCCGCCTCGCGCCAGTTGGCGGTCGTCGCCGCCTTCGACGCCTCGTAGGCGTCGTCCAGCAGGATCTCGTCGCGCATCTCGCAGGCCAGTTCCAGGTCGTCGGCGAACGACGGCCGCGTGGCGATCCAGCTATAGAGCGTCCGGAGCGCCGGCCGGTCCGTCCGGCCCTCCGCCGCCCACCGCCGGGCCAGGCTGCGCAGCGATCCGCCGTCCATCAGCGCCTCCACGATCTCCGGCGTCAGCGCCTCCACCCGGCCCCGCGACCGGGCGGCCGCCCCGAACCGCATGCATATCTTCAGCTCGGCGTCGAAGCCGGGCTCCTGCTTCCGCCAGCGCTCCAGCACCGACAGGCAGGGGAAGGCCTTGTCCGAGCGGAGGATGTCGCGCAGCCGCTCGCCCCGCCCCGAACGCACCAGGATACGGTCGGCCACGGCCTGGTCGAAGACCTTCAGGCGCCGGCGCTCCACGCCTTCCCAGCGCCGCCGCCAGATCGCCCGAAGCTCGCCCTCGAGCTGCGGGTCCTGCGCCCGCCACACCTTCATCACCGCCCGGCTCGGCATCCCCGGCGTCTGCTGCAGCACCTTGTGCAGTTGCTCGCCCGCCGCCACCCGCCGGACAATCTCGCGCACCACCGGCGCCGGGGCCGACAGCCCCCGCCGCTTCCACTCGCCGCGCTGGCGCGCCTCGCGCATCGCGAGGCCGAACCGCGGGTCCTGCCGCGCCCAGAGCCCCACGCACCGCGTCGTCGGCATCCCCTCCGACGCGCAGACCGCCTTCAGCGTCTCCCCGCCGGCCAGCCGGTCGCAGATCGCCTGCTTCACATGGGCGGGAAAGGGGATCGGCGGCGGCATGGGGGCATCGTGCCCGCCCGGTGCGTCAGGATCGGTCGCAGCGGGATCCCGGCGCCCGCAGCCCCGGCGCTGCGCCCCAAGGCCCTCTCCCTGCCCTCTCCCTCTCTTCCCCCGGCTTCCGCCGGGGTCGGGGAAGAGGAGGGGGTGGCATCGGACGCTCAGCTTCGCCTCCTCTCCCCCCGCAAAGCGGAGAGGGAGAGGGTAGGGAGAGGGCCTCCTCCTTCACCTCCCCCGCGAAGCGGCGGGGGGGGAGGTGAAGTGGAGCGCCCACGCCCCGCCGCCGATCCCCAAAGCAACCGTCCTGCCTTATGCGCCCGCCGATGCCGCACCGGCAGAATCGCACCGCATCGCGACTGCGCGAGCGAGCGGGCGCGCTTAGCCGTTCGACCAAGGTTGCGATGAAGGCCCGCTCCGCCGCCTGATCCGCGAAGAAGCGGCGGGGCAGGAACAGGGGTGTCGCTTGCGCCACGACCACCCAGTACGGTCCGAGGCTCAGAACATCGGAAACGGCGGACCATGCGATCCGATATTCCATCTCGCTGCTCCCCCAGAGAAGCGCCTCCGGAGCCACCTCGACAGTCATTGGGAGTGGATCGCGAACGCCGCGCATCACCAGATTTCGGCGCAGATTGCGGACAATGACGGTGCGGCAAAGCCGGACGCTGAGCCAGATCGACACCCCGCCGAACGCGATTATCGTCACCGGGGTCAGCCATCCGGGAATCACACCGAACTCCGCCAGGAGATTGGCGAGCAGAACGGCGAACGCCCCGCCAGCCATGCTGGCCGCCAACGTGATGATGAAGGGCCAGGGCGCGCTGGTAATGGGGGCCATCGCCTGTCCGGCATAAGCCTGGCCCTCGCCGATCTTTACCTCACCTTCGATGCGCATCCGCTCCCCCGCGCGTCAGGCGGAGCCCACACCGCGCCATCGATCCCTTGGGCAGCCATCCTGCCTGCCGGCCGCGGGAACTCAAGGATCGCGCCGCGCCCGCGCCATCCTTGACTTGCCGCGGCCGGCAGGCTCGCATCCCGCCCCGTGGACCCTGCCCCCGCGCCGCCCGCCAGACCCCGCCCGCGCTGGCTGAAACCCCTCGGCTTCGCCGCCGTGATCGCGCTCCACGTGGCGGCCTTGCTGCTGGTCGGTCTCCTGATGCTGCTGACCAATCCCCTGACCGACCAGCGGCTGCCCTGGGCGCCGTTCTTCCACGCCTGGCCCTTCCTCGCGATCGTCAGCCTCGCCGCGCTCATCTGGCAGCACCGGGAGCGCGGCGTCTGGCTGCTGGCGGTCGCCGTCGGGCTCGCGCCGTTCGTGGCGACCCTCGGCCTCGCGCTGGCCGGTCCGGGCCAGGACGGACCGAAGCCGCAGCGAAGCCGCCTCGACCCTGCCCGTCTCGACTGGCGCGTCGTCCGCGGGGATCCGGCCTCGATCGAGATCTTCAACGGTGATGGCCACTGGAGCCTGAGTTGCGCCAGCGGGGCCGACCTGATCCTTACCGGCCCGATCTCGCCGTACCGGCCGGAGCCTGTCGTTCTGGTTCTGGGGGAGGCCCGCATCCCCATGGAGCGCCGGATCGAGGCGGGGCCCCTCGCCCACGCCGCCCGCCGTCTCGACGGCGAAGTCCTGGCCGCACTCACGCCCTCCGTCCCGTCGCGCATCCTCCTGGACGGCGCCAGCATCGAGCTCCGCCCCCTGCCGCCCGCCGTGGCGGCCCCCTTCGCCGAGGCCTGCGCCGCCGTCCACCGCCAATGGATCGCCGACGGCGGCTGGTGCGCGCAGGCCCAACGCCTCACCGCCGACCTACCGCCGTCGTCCCCGAACGCGACCGGCTCGCCGGGGAATGGCGCCGCCGAGGGTGCGCCCCGCTTCCCGGCAGCGGCCCGCCCGCGCCCTAGCCCCGACGCCACCGCGCAGCGGCGGGAGGGACCGCCAACGGCCGAAGGGGCTCCGCTGCGGCGCCTAGGGCCGTCGCGCGCGGGCGATCAGCCAGCCTCCGAGAAGCGCCAGACCTCCGCCGGCTGCGAGGCTGGCCCAAAGCCACGCGATCACCGCGGGCGGCAACTCGAATGGCCACCCGACATAGCCCTTCCGGCGACCCGGCAGCCACATCCAGAAGAGGTAGAGCGCCGGCCCGGCGAACGGCAGGCCAAGCCCGATCAACCCATAGCCCAGGGCCCGCCGCATCTGCTCTGCGCTGGGTTGGGCTCCCGCCTCAGCCTGTTCCAACCCTCCGGGTCCCCCGCCGTCGATCCACGGCCGCCATCCTGCCTGCCGGGTGCCGGAACTCAAGGCTCGCGCCGCGACCGCGCCAGCGGCGGCGCGCCCGCGCCGTCCTTGACTTGCCGCGGCCGGCAGGCTCGCATCGAGGGTGGGATTGGGGGCTCACGGATGTTCACTGACGCGCCGCCTACGGCCCCGGCCGCCGAAATCCAGTCCATGTCGCCTGAGCAACTGGCGGACCTCGATTGCCTGACCGTCTTCATGGCCGCGGAAGGTGCGGATGCATCGGCGACCGAGGCCCGCCGCCGCGGTCGCGTCTATGCTGACCGGCTCGCCAAGAGCGATCCGTCACGGGACTGGCGGAAGCTGGCCGCATCGCCCGCCGGAATCACCTATGGCGCCTTCATGCGCGGCCAGCAGAACTGCCCCCGAAGGCGCAGCGGACGTCTCTCCCCGAACCCCGGTGGGAAGCGTCTCTCACCGCGGCGGGCGACTGGCAGATACACCTCGGCGTCGAGCTAGGACCGCACGGCCATCGCCTCGTCGCGAGCTGTCTCCGTGCTTGCAGGCCGTCGAGGGTCCAGGTGCAGGACGTCGGCGATGCGCCGCTCGGCCTCTTCCAGCTCATGGACGGCGACGACCTCGTCTATTCGACCTGGGCCAGCGGCTCTGCCTACCGCGTCCGGGTGTGGTCGGTACGCGGTGGCCACCTCGCGCAGGTGCTCGAAGCCTCCACCCGCGACCGGCCCGAGTTCGTCACCGGTCGTGACGGCGCACCGGAGGTCCG
This sequence comes from Phenylobacterium sp. J367, assembly GCF_024699985.1. GTDB lineage: Bacteria > Pseudomonadota > Alphaproteobacteria > Caulobacterales > Caulobacteraceae > Phenylobacterium. The sequence continues at coordinate 841,838 of NZ_JAJONA010000001.1, forward strand.
CACGACCGAGGCGGACGGCGGGACACAGCCTCGACGGACCGTCGTCTGGCGCTATGACGGAGCGGCTTTCCAGCGGATCGAGCAGACGCCATGACCCGCGAACAGCAGGCGCTGCTCCGTCCGCTCTTCGTTCATTTCCATCAGGACTTCGACCTGGAGCCGGAAGGCCACGCGCGCACGCTTCTGGTCGCCTATGCGCATAGGCTGGGAGAAGCCGGCCGGGCGGCATTCTGCGAGGCCCTCCGCACCTTGCTCGACGATAACCGGGACGAGGACGCGTTCCATCGGGCCGCCTGGGCGGCAGGCGCTGGCATGGCCCCGCAGCGCGCAGACCACGAGAACAGGCGGCGCTCCGGCGCGGCTGCCTTCCTCGCTATGGGCGTCGCACTGACCTTCGCGGCACTGCCGGCGGGGGCCTGCAGCATCGTCACCAACGGAAAGCCTTTAACGAAGCGCGAGTTGCTCCGAGAGGCGCAACAGACCGTCGAGCGGGCAACAGCCATCATTGATGCCGAGGTCGTCACGCCGTCGCACTTCAATCGGCCCGCCTTGCTGCGCGCCGAGCGGGTCTTGAAGGGACCAGCCCAGCCCTATTTCAAGATTGCCCCGCCGACCTCCTGCGACCAGATCTTCAATCGTGTCGGCGAGCGGCTGAGGGTGATCCTCATGGGCGGCCCCGAGACCTTCTTCGCTCCAGACACGTACCCGGCCAGCGCCGCTGATGTGGATCGCATCCTCGGCTCCGACCGTAACACGGTGTGGCCGTACGCTTCCGGCCGCAAGGACTGAGGGCTGCCTCCAACCTCATGCGCCACTTCATCACCCTGATCGTCCCGTCCGACGGCGTCGTCGCGCTCGATGCCGTGATGACGCGGCATGGCCGCCGGGCGCAGCCGATGGACAATCCTTCCGTCCGCGAGGTGCTGCTCGACGGGGAGCGGCAGTATCTGACGACCGCCGGGCCGTGCGACTGTGGGACGGTCCTCGGCGTCACGCCGGTCGCCGCCGAGGAGCTGGAAAACGACCTGGCCCGCGAAGCTGCGCGCCTGACCCGCAAGGGCTGGTCCGCCGCGAAGATTGCCCGTGCGCTCGACGACCGGCGGCGCGCCGACGCCCGGCCCAAGGGCCGCGACGGCCCCGACAGTCTCGACCTCTGGACCGAAGTCCTCGCGGGCCTGCGGGACGGCCTGAAGCTCCCTTACGCCGGCCTTCTCGTCCACGCCTACCGGGGCGGCCTCGAAGACGAGATCATCTCCGCCACGCGCCGGGCGGTGGGCCGGGGGATACCGCATCCGGAGGGCCTGGCCGCGCTCGTCGAGGACGAGGTGACGATCTTCCCGCTTCGGTGAGCCGGGGGACACCCGCCTTCACCTCTCCCGCGCAGCGGCGGGAGGGGGACCGCGCCCCGCAGAGGGCGTGGTGGAGGGGGCAAGCGGCCGGCAGTGCGTGGGGCCCGCCCCCTCCACCGTCCGCTCTTCGCTGCGCTCGGCCGACGGTCCCCCTCCCGCCATCGCTACCGCGCTGGGGGAGGTGAAGAGCGCCACGCCCCGCCGTCGATCCCACAGCCAGCCATCCTGCCTGCCGGCGGCGGGAACTCAAGGATCGCGCCGCAACCGCGCCCGCGGCGGCGCGCCCGCGCCGTCCTTGACTTGCCGCGGCCGGCGGGCTCGCATCGAGCGTGGGAATCGGGGGCAAGGCATGTTGCGGCGTCTGCTCATCCTCGCCGCCGTCGCGGCCGGCTTGATCGCCCTCGCCCTGATCGGCCTGCGCTTCACGCCAGCGGCTCGGGGCGCAGCGATTCCGGCCGCAGCCTTCGCCGCGGCCCGCGCCGGAGACGATGCGCGCTTCCGCACCTTGGTCACGCCCAACGCGACACTGTGGTCCTACTTCGACTTCGCCAACCCGCTCACGGCCGCGAACACGCGCGATTTCCTGCGAGGCTGCCAGCCCGTCCGCACTGCCACCGCCATCGACACCGTTTCCATCCGCTTCGACTGCGTCCGCGACGCGCGGGGCAGCTTCATCGTCGACGCGACGCTCTGCCGTGGTCGGCTGCACATCGTACGCTGGCCCGAGCAGGGTCGCCGGCTCCTGACGCCCATGCCGCTGCTCTTCGACCTGGTCTTGCGGGCTTTCGGCCAATCGCCCTGCCCACCGGCCCCGCTTGAGGGCGTGCGGCTCATGACCGCTCCTTGACTTGCCGCGGCCGGCAGGCTGGCATCGACGACGCTTCGCATGGCGCGCGGAATGCCGCCGAAGCCGAGGCTCGAAAGGACGTCCCTTGCTCGCCCCGCCGCCCGACGCCCTTGTCCGTCTCGCCGCGCTCCACGGCCAAGCGAAGTTCGGGTCGAAGGACGGCGGGCTCTACACCGGCATTCACGATGCAGCGCTGCGGCAAGCTTCCGAGGCGGTCGTCAATGAGGCGATCGCCGAGGTCATGATGATCCTCCGCGCGAATCCGGCCGGCCGCGCTGCGATCCTCGATGTTTTCCGCCGCAATCTTGGACGCCTCGACCTCACTGACACCGAGGACCGGGAACGTGCCTCTGGCTACTTCGAGGAGATCATGGACGCGGTTGGTCTCGAAAGCTCCGACGGGCTTCTGAACATGTGGATGTATGGGTTCGACCCCACCGACCTCTGAGCGACCGCCATGGATCTTCGCCGCCTTGTGAAGCCGGTCGCCTTCGTCGGTGTCTTCGTTCTCTACGTCGCGGCGTTTCTGCTGCTCGCGCTGCTGTTCCTGACCGACCAACGCCTCCCTTACCGCGCAGTCTTTGGCGTCTGGCCGCTCCTCATGCTGGTCGGTCTCATCGCACTGCCCTGGCGGCATCGCGAGCGGGCGGCTTGGCTCCTTGCCCTCGTCATCGGCCTGGCGCCGTTCCTGGCTGTTGGCCTGCTTGTGGTCGAGGCCCGGCTCCGGTCGACGCCGGTCCGCACCGAAGCGGAGGCGCTGGCCCGCGGGCAGGCCGCGCTTGGCGCGACGCTGATCGCCGGCCGACCGCTGCGGGCCACGCGCGAACAATCGGGACCGTGGCGTGTGGAGGTGATCACATCCGACGACACCGACTTGGCGGCTGTGATCGACCCCGACACCGGCTAGGCCGTCGTCTTCCGCGGCGAGCTCCACATGCCAAAGCCGCGCTAGGTTCTCCGCCTCCTAGCGAAAAAGGCGCCGCCCGCACTCAAGCGAACGGCGCCGCGCCACTCGATCCCGGACGGCCGCCCCCGCGACGTCCGGGAAGCACACGCTGCCCTTATTCCGCCGGGATGTTCTCGCCCGCCGCCCGCTTCGCCATCATCGTGTCGAAGCTCGCCCAGACGCCCTCGTTGCCGTGCCAGGCGCCCTTGGTGGCGGCCTTCGAGTACTCGGTCGACCGGGCCTCGAAGAAGTTGGCGTGCTCGACGCCCGAGAGCATCGACTGCAGCCAGGGCAGCGGGTTCTCCTTCACGCTGCCGTAGACCTCCGGCAGGTCGAGCTGGCGCAGGCGCCAGTCGGCGATGAAGCGGATGTACTTCTTGATGTCGTCCGGGGTCATGCCCTGGACCTCGCCGGCCTCGAAGGCCAGGTCGATGAACTTGTCCTCCAGCCCCACCACCGTCTTGCAGCAGTCGACGATGTCGTCGGCGACGCTCTTGGTGACCGCGCCGGTCTCCTTGTTGAAGGCGTGGTAGAGCTTGATGATCCCTTCGCAGTGCAGGCTCTCGTCGCGCACCGACCACGAGACGATCTGGCCCATGCCCTTCATCTTGTTGTGGCGCGGGAAGTTCATCAGCATGGCGAAGCTGGCGAAGAGCTGCAGCCCCTCGGTGAAGCCCCCGAACATGGCGAGCGTCCGGCAGATGTCGGCGTCGGTGTCGACGCCGAAAGTCTGCATGTAGTCGTGCTTGTCGCGCAGCTCCTGGTAGTCGAGGAAGGCCGTGAACTCGCTGTCGGGCATGCCGATCGTCTCGAGCAGCAGGGCGTAGGCCGCGATGTGGATCGTCTCCATGTTGGAGAACGAGGCCAGCATCATCTTCACCTCAGTCGGTTTGAAGACTCTGGCGTAGCGCTCCATGTAGTTGTCGTTCACCTCGACGTCCGACTGGGTGAAGAACCGGAAGATCTGGGTGAGCAGGTTGCGCTCGCGGTCGTTGAGCTTGGAGGCCCAGTCCTTGAGGTCCTCGCCGAGCGGCACCTCCTCGGGCATCCAGTGGACCTGCTGCTGCTTCTTCCAGAAGTCGTAGGCCCACGGATAGCGGAACGGCTTGTAGGCGTAGGAGGGGGTCAGCAGGCCCGGCAGGGGGGCGAGAGGGCGTCTTGGTCAGAGACGAGTTGCTCACTGGGCGACTCCCGTACGCGCGTTCGTGGATCGGATGGCCCACAAGGTGGCGCCGAATGGGGACAACATCTAGCGCCAAGTTGGCGCAGGCTCCCAACATGTTGTGAAGAACGTGGGGATAGTTACGCGTTTCACCTCCCCCAGCGCGAAGCGATGGCGGAGGGGGGGACCGCTCGCCGCAGAGCGAGTGGTGGAGGGGCAAGCCCACGCGCCGCGCTCGCCGCTTGCCCCCTCCCCCATTCGCTCTACAGCCAGCAAGCTGGCTTCGGCGAACGGTCCCCCTCCCGCCGCTACGCGGGGGAGGTGAAAGGGAGGAACGGCATGGCTCCGTATAAGCTCTACAGCGCCCAGGGCTCGGGCGGCGTGGCCGTGGAGGCGGCGCTGACGCTGATGGGCCAGGCCTACGCTCTCGTCGAGGCCATGACCTACGAGCCGGACGACCCCAGCGGCGACGCGGTGCTGGCGGCCAACCCGCTGCGCCAGGTGCCGGCGCTCGTGCTTCCTTCCGGCGAGACCCTGACCGAGAGCGCGGCGATCCTGATCCGGCTCGGCGAGTTGCACCCGGAGGCGGGCCTGGCGCCGGGCGCGGACGATCCGGCCCGCGCCGCCTTCCTGCGCTGGATGACCTTCGTCTCGACGGCGATCTACGCCCACTACTGGCTGAAGGACGATCCCTTCCGCCTGGTCCCGGACGCGGGCCAGCACGCGGCGGTGAACCGGCGGATCGAGGACCGCATCCTGGAATGCTGGGGCGTGATGGAGGCCGGGACGGAACCTGGCCGCTACATCCTGGGCGACACGCTCACAGTGCTCGACCTCTATGTGGCGGTGGTCTCACGCTTCCGCCCGCGCCGGCAGCGGTTCGCCGAGGCGGCGCCGCGGCTGGCGGAGGTGTCGAAGCGGGTCGATTCGGACCCGCGCCTCGCCAGCTTCTGGCCCGAGCGCTATCCGTTCTTCGAGGGCTGGGACCGGATGTAGGGTCTACTGCCCGGGACGGATCGCGAAGGTGAAGGCGGCGACCGTGTCGTCGGTGGTCTTCTGGCCGAAGATCATGTTCTCGCCGCGCACCTCGCGGTGGACGACCCCGAACGAGGTCTGCACCGAGCCCTTGCGCCAGCCGACGCCGACCTGGGCGTCGCCGACGAGCTGGGAGGTGGCGTCGGTGGTCCAGCCGGCGCGGTCCCAGTCGCCCTCGTTGCGCAGCATGTTCATGCCGACCGCCCGGCCGCTGGCGGCGGCGAACAGGTACCAGCGGCCGCGGTCGCCGAAGGCGGCGCCGTCGCCGACGCCCATGTCCTTGAGCTGTTCGACCGCGCGCTCCTCGCGGGTCTTGGGGGCCGAGAGCCGGAGCTCGGCGCCCGCCTCGGCCGAGCCGCCGCGGTTGCCCATGCCGAGGCCGGCGTGGGGCGAGAGGTCGACGTCGAACTTGCCGGCCTCGAAGCTGACGGCGTTGGGCCAGGTGCGGATCAGGCTGACGTCCACGTCGCGGGCCTCGAACTGGCTGCGGTCCGGCGAGAGGACGAGGCCAGGCGGTGTGTCGAGCACGCCGCCGACGCTGACCCGCAGCGAATCCACCGCGCCGGCCTTGCGGGCGGGGAGCTGCACCTGGCTGGCGCTGAAGCGCAGCGCCTGGCCGTCGTCGCGGACCACGTCGCGCTCGGCGAACGCCGCGGCGTTCAGGGCCTGGGCCTGGGAATTGGGGACGAACGATTGGGCGCTCGCCGCTCCGGCGCCGCCGCAGGAAAGCACGATGGCTACGAAAGCCAGCCGCCGCATCCTTGTTATCTCCCAGCCCACGTCATCTAGCGTGGTTTCAGCCCAAGTGTTCCACGGAAGTGGCGGGCCTCAAACCGGAAATGTGTCGGTTAAGCCTAATGCCAAAGGAAAAGGCCGCGGGAATCCCGCGGCCTCCTGATTAACGGCGAGGGTAAACCCCGAGGATATGCTTCAGAGCTTCACTATTGGCAGGCGAGGCATTCCTCGTAGTCGGTCTTGCCGCCCTGGGTCATCTCGACCGGCGCCAGCCCCTCGCCCCCCGCATGCGCCGCCCGCTGCACGGACTTGCTCCGCAAGTAATAAAGAGATTTGCAACCCCGCTCCCAAGCTGTCCAATGCAGCATGTGAAGATCCCACTTCTCAATATCCCCCGGCAGAAAGAGATTGACGGACTGGGCTTGGCAAATGTCGGGGGTTCGATCAGCGGCGAGCTCGACGACCCAGCGCTGATCGATCTCGAAGGCCGTTTTATACACGTCCTTCTCGTCCTGCGTCAAGAAATCGAGGTGCTGGACCGAGCCTTCATTCTCGAGAATGGAGTCCCATACCGCCGAGGTGTTCTGGCCCTTCTCGTCGAGCAGGGCTTCCAGGTAGGGGTTCTTCACCGCGAAGGAGCCCGAGAGCGTCTTGTGGGTGTAGATGTTGGCCGGGATCGGCTCGATGCCGGCGCTCGTGCCGCCGCAGATGATCGAGATCGAGGCGGTCGGCGCGATGGCGATCTTGTGGCTGAAGCGCTCCATCACGCCGCGGTCGGCGGCGTCCGGGCAGGGCCCGCGCTCGGCGGCCAGGGTCCGCGAGGCGGCGTCGCAGCCGCGGCGCAGGGTCTTGAAGAGCCGCATGTTCCAGCTCTTCGCCAGCGCGCTCTCGAAGGGCACGTTCTGCGACTGCAGGAACGAGTGGAAGCCCATCAGTCCGAGGCCGACCGAACGCTCGCGGGTGGCGGCATAGACGGCGTTCTTCATCTCCGGCGGCGCGCGCTGGATGAAGTCCTCGAGCACATTGTCGAGGAAGCGCATGACGTCCTCGATGAAGGTTGGATGGTCGCGCCACTCCAGGAACTTCTCGGCGTTCACGCTGGACAGGCAGCAGACCGCCGTCCGCTCCACGCCCAGGTGGTCCTTGCCGGTGTGGAGCATGATCTCCGAGCAGAGGTTCGACTGGCGCACAGACAGGCCGAGCTCGCGCTGGTGCTGGGGCATGGCGCGGTTCACGGTGTCGGAGAAGATCAGGTAGGGCTCGCCGGTCTGCAGGCGGACCTCGAGGATCTTCTGCCAGAGCGAACGGGCGTCGACCTCGCGGATCACCTCGCCGGTCTTGGGCGAGCGCAGGCCGAACATGGCGCCGTCGCGGACGGCCTCCATGAACTCGTCGGTGATCGACAGGCCGTGGTGGAGGTTCAGGCTCTTGCGGTTGAAGTCGCCCGACGGCTTCCGGATCTCCAGGAACTCCTCGATCTCCGGATGGTGGACGTCGAGGTAGACGGCCGCCGAGCCGCGGCGCAGCGAGCCCTGGGAGATGGCCAGGGTCAGCGAGTCCATCACGCGGATGAAGGGGATGATGCCGCTGGTCTGGCCGGCGCCCTTCACCTTCTCGCCGATGGAGCGGACGCCGCCCCAGTAGGTGCCGATGCCGCCGCCGTTGGAGGCCAGCGCCACGTTCTCGTTCCAGACGTTGACGATGCCTTCCAGGTTGTCGGGCACGGCGTTCAGGAAGCAGGAGATCGGCAGGCCGCGGTCCGCGCCGCCGTTCGACAGCACCGGGGTGGCCGGCATGAACCAGAGGTTGGAGATGTAGTCGTAGATCCGCTGGGCGTGGTCGGCGTCGTCGGCGAAGGCCGTGGCCACGCGGGCGAACATGTCCTGGTAGCTCTCGCCCGGCAGCAGGTAGCGATCCTCGAGCGTGGTCTTGCCGAAATCGGTCAGCTGGGCGTCACGCGTGCGGTCGACCTCGACCTTGCGAACCAGCTGAAGCTGCGGGCGCTCGGCGCGGGCCTCGCGTCCGGCCTGTTCGACGATCCCAACTTTCGCCGCTTCACTCATCGTCCTGTACCCGTCCCCTATAGGGAACCCGGCTCTCACCGTGGTCCCCGCCCTGGCCCCTACATGTTGTGTGTCCCAGCACCCAACCTGCCCACATATGGGGACACAGTGGCTAAGGAGTCGTCAATGAGGCGGCCCGTCCGCCCCCAGGCTTTTTTCGTAAATCGAAGGTTAACAAGCTAATTCGCCCTCGGCAGATCAAGGTCTTGGCCGAATGGTCGCAGGGACCCACTCACGAGACTGTGAAGAGATCGCTCAACCCTGAAGTGGCCACACCTGAGCTATCAGCAGGGTGCCCGCAACCAGGACGAGAAGGCTCAACGGCGCGCCCAGTCTGGCGTAGTCGCCGAACCGGTATCCGCCCGGCCCCATCACCAGCGTATTGCACTGGTGGCCGATGGGCGTGAGGAAGTCGCAGGCCGCGCCCAGCGCCACCGCCATCAGGAACGGGTCCGGGTTCAGGCCGAGCAGCCGGGCCAGCGCTGCGCCGATCGGAGCCACGATCAGCACCGTGGCCGCGTTGTTGAGGAACGGCGTCGCCGCCATGGCGGCCATCATCACCGCGGCCAGCGCGAGCAGGGGCGCCTGACCGCGGAAGACCTCCGCGAGGCCGCCGGCCAGCAGGTCGGCCCCGCCGGTGGCTCGGATTGCGTCCGAGACCGGGATCAGCGCGGCGATGAGCACCAGCACGGGTCCATCCAGCGCCGAATAGGCCTCGCGCATGCGGATCGCCCCGATCATCACCATCGCCACCGCCGCGCCGAAGAAGGCAATGGCCACCGGCGCCACGCGGAAGGCGACCAGCACCATGGCCGTCAGCAGAATCGCGGCCGGCAGGATGCGGTGCCGGATGCCGCCTAGGCGGACGGCCCGTTCGGCGAGCGGCAGCAGGCCCAGGGTCTTCAGCGCCCCCGGCAGGGTCCGCTCTCCGCCCTGCAGGACGACCACGTCCCCGGACCGGAGCCGCACGGTGTTCAGCTCACGGGTGCTCCGGTAGCCGGAGCGGCTCACGGCCAGGAGGTTGACGCCGTGCTGGCCATAGAGGTCTTCCTGCTGGGCCGAGCGGCCGGCCAGCATGGAGTCGGCTCCGACCACCGCCTCCACCACCCGAACCTCCTCCGTCGGCTCCTCCATCGCCACCGGCCGGTCGGACCGGGTCATCTTCAGCTTGGCGCGGGCGATCACGTCGTCGAGCGCCTGATGGTCTCCCTCCAGGAGCAGCACGTCACCGGGGCGCAGGCCGGTGTTCGGGTGCGGCGCCGACCGCCGCTGACCACGGCGCAGCAGGGCCATGACGGTGACCTCGCCGCCGCCCATGGCGTGCAGGTCCCGGACGGCGCGCTTGCCGAGGACCCAGTCCTCCGGGACCTCCACCTCCGTGAAGTAGGGGGCCGTGTCGATGGCCGCGTCCAGCGTCTCCGCCGCCACCCGCGCCCTGGGCAGCAGGCGGTAGCCGAAGCAGAGGAAGACGAACCCCAGAGCGGTGATTCCCAGGCCCACCGGGGCGTAGTCGTACATCCCGAACGGCTGGCCGAGGATCTGCTGGCGGACTTCCGACACCAGGATGTTCGGCGAGGTGCCCACGAGGGTGACGGTCCCTCCGATCAGCGAACCGAAGGCCATGGGCATCAGCAGCGCCGACGGCGAGGTGTTGGTGCGCCGCGCAACCTGCAGGGCGATCGGCATCATGATCGCCAGCGCGCCGACGTTCTTGGTGACCATGGACAGGATGGTCACCGCCGCGGTGAACAGCGGGACCTGGGTGCTCGGGCTGGTCAGCCGCGGCAGGATCGGCCGCAGGATCGACTCGACGATGCCCGACCGCGCGAAGGCGGCGCTGACCACCAGCGCGCAGGCGATGATCACCGTGACGTCGTTGGAGAAGCCGGAGAACGCCTCCTCGGCGGGGATCACACCGATGATCACGCCGGCCAGCAGGGCGCCCAGCGCGATCACGTCGTAGCGCCAGCGTCCCCAGATGAAGCAGACGATGGTGATCCCGATCAGGCCAAAGGCCAGACCCTGTTGCAGCGTCATAGACATCCCTCTCGCCGGGGGAGGTCCGGCGTCCGGAGCTAGAACGCGCGAGCTTCGCCAATGGACTCGGGCGCGGATGCGGCGCCCGCGAAACGGGCCGGGGCCGACATCTCGCCGCGCCCCCTGATCTGACCGGTTTCCTGATCACCGTCCCGTGATAATGGGGCGTCCATGGAGCATGCGCCGCAACGCAATACCGTGGTGGGGATCCAGTACCTGCGGGCGATCGCCGCCCTGCTGGTGCTCGTCCACCATGCGCGCAATCCCAGGCCCTGGCTGTTCAACCCGCTGAAGGGTTGGGATTTCACAGCGGGCGTCGAGATCTTCTTCGTGATCAGCGGCGTGATCATGCTGGTCGCCGCCCGTGACGAACGGCCGGCGGACTTCATGCGTCGGCGGATGATCCGCGTCGTGCCGCTCTACTGGATTGCGACGCTCACCTGGCTGGCCTGGCTGGCCTGGCGCGACCTCGACCTGCCGACCACGCGCGATCTCCTGTTGTCGCTCGGCATGATCCCGCACGAGGGCAGCCTGCATCCGGGGATCGTCTGGCCCGTGCTGGTGCCCGGCTGGACGCTGAACTTCGAGATGTTCTTCTACGCTCTGTTCGCCGTGGGCCTGGCCTTCCGGCGGGTGATGGCCGTCGTCCCCGCCGCCCTCCTCCTCCTGGTCGGCGCGGGCTACGCCTTCTCGCCCGACGACCCGATCCTGAAGACCTACACCAGCCCGCTGCTGCTGGGCTTCCTGGGCGGGCTGGGCGTTGTCTGGCTGCGCGAGCGATCGCCGGCCTTCGCGCGGGCCTGGCCGCTGGCCCTGGTCGGCGGCGGCCTGCTCTGCGTCCACTTCAGTCCCTGGTTCAGCCTGCCGAAGGTGGCGGTGATCGGCGCGGCGACCCTGCTGGTCGCCGGGGTCATGGCCCTGGAGCCGCTGATCGCGCGCCGGCCCAGCAAGCCCCTGTTGGCGCTGGGCGACGCCAGCTACGCCATCTACCTCTTCCACACCCTGGTCCTGGCGGTCGTCGCTTGGCGGTGCCGGACGATGGACCTGGAGGCCTGGCCGCAGTTCCTGACCGTGGTCGGCCTGGGCATCGGCCTCTCGGTGGCCGCCGGCCTGGCGGTGCACTACTGGATCGAGAAGCCCATGCTGAAGGGCCTGCTGAAACTCGGACGGCGGCGCGGCCGCCCGCCCGGCATCACCTCGGCGGAGCCGGCGCCGTCGCGGGCTTCGTAGCCGCCGTTTCCTGCACCCGGGCGCCGGCCAGGATGTTCTCCATCGAGTAGTTGCCCTCGTGGCAGGCGTATTCGTAGATCGGCCCCTCCGCCGGCCGCCACGGCATCTCCGCCCGCCAGGCGCCGAAGTTGTCGGGATCCTCGACACTGAAGTCGTAGAGAATGCTGTCCGGGCCCGTGCGGGTGAACCGCTCGATCACCCTGGCCTTCGGCCCGTACGCGAAGCCCCCGCCCATGGTGTAGATGTAGCCCTGCGGGCGCAGGTTGGTCGTCTCGACCACCAGGGTCTCCCCCTCCCAACGGCCCACGGAATCGCCCAGCCAGGAGCGCACCGCCTCGGCAGGCCGGCCTGCGTCGGTCAACCGGATGATCCGGACGTCGTGGTTCATCTCGATCTCGATGGCCACATGGTCGCGAGTCTGGACGATCCGGTAGTGGCCGTTGAAGCCCGAATTCATCATCGGCGGTCCCTCGGGGGAGCCGATGGCCGTCAGGCAGCGCTCGTCGGTCGGCCGATATTCGTAGCTGTCGAAGCCCCTGCCGCGGCTGAGCTCCCGGGTCAGCGCCTTGCCGGCCTCGGTGAACGGGATCCGCCCGTCGGCCGGCTCGACGATCCAGGAGGACCGCGCCTTGCCGTCGATGCGGGCGGCGGCCAGCCGCATCTCGATGAAGTCGGCGTTCGCCACTTCCTTCACCTCGGGCGGTGCCGGCAGGTTCGGGTCGATCGGCGCCGTGCCGACCAGGGGCTCGACCATCTTCTTGAAGCCGGCCTCGAACGCCGCGACCTCGTCCTCGCCGAGCTCCAGGGTTTTGAAGTTGGGCGGGCGCTGCAGGAAGGTGATGGCGGTGTTGGTCCAGATGCCCTGCAGGTCGGGATGGCCGAAGGGCGTGCGCGGCGCCTTGTAGGGCTGGGCCGCGGCCGGCGCGGCGGCCAGCGCCAGGATCAGGAGGCTCGCGGGAAGACGCAGCATGGCTCGCTCCATTCCAGGAGCCGCCAGCTTCCGGCGGGCGCGCGCCGGCGGCCATGACCGCCGGCGCCAAACCCGTGATCGGCCGTATCAGATGTCCAGGTTGAGCAGGGCCGGGTCGCCGCCCTGGGCGGCGATGTTGACGCTGACCGCACGTTCCACCGCATAGCGCAGCAGGGCGTGTGGCCCGCCCGCCTTCGGGCCGGTGCCGGAGAGGCCCTCGCCCCCGAACGGCTGGACGCCCACCACCGCGCCGATCATCGAGCGGTTCACATAGATGTTGCCCGCCGGCACCGCCGCCTGGACGGCCTCGGCGAACGACTCCAGGCGGCTGTGGACGCCGAGCGTCAGGCCATAGCCCGAGGCCGCCACCGGGCCCGCCGCCTTGTCGAGCTGCGCCGGGTCGTAGCGGATGACGTGCAGGATCGGGCCGAACACCTCCTTCGGCAGGAAGCTGGCGTCCTGGATCTCGGCGAGGGTCGGCGCGAAGAAGTGGCCGCCGGCCGGCGTCGCGATCCGGTGCAGGACCTTCGCCTCCCTGGTCAGCCGCTCCACGTGAGCCTCGAGTGCGCCCCGCGCATCCTCGTCGATGACCGGCCCCACGTCGGTGCGGGGGTCGGCGGGATCGCCCACCACCAGGGTGTCCATCGCCCCCTTCAGGCCCTCGATGATCAGGTCGGCGGTCTCGTGCGGCAGGAACAGCAGCCGCAGCGCCGAGCAGCGCTGGCCGGCCGAGCCGTAGCCCGACAGCAGCACGTCATCGAGCACCTGTTCCCGCAGCGCCGTGGTGTCCACGAACATGGCGTTCAGGCCGCCGGTCTCGGCGATGAACGGCACTATCGGACCCTGGCGGGCGGCCAGGGGAGCGGTTGATCGCCCAGGCGGTATCGGTGCCGCCGGTGAAGGCCACGCCGTCGCAACCCTTGTGGCTGATCAGGGCCTGGCCGATGGTCCCGCCCTCGCCCGGAACAAGATGCAGCAGGTTCGGGTCAAGGCCGGCCTGATGGAACAGCTTCACCGCCTCGGAGGCGATGATCGGCGTCTGCTCGGCGGGCTTGGCCAGCACGGCGTTGCCGGCGGCGAGCGCCGCGGCGATCTGGCCGGTGAAGATGGCCAGCGGGAAGTTCCAGGGGCTGATGCAGGCGAAGACGCCGCGGCCGCGCAGGTAGAGGCGGTTGGTCTCGCCCACCGGCCCCTTCAGCGTCTCGCCATGGGCGAACTGCTTCTCCGCGAGGCTCGCATAGTAGCGGCAGAAGTCGGCGGCTTCGCGGACCTCGGCGATGCCGTCCTGCAGGGTCTTGCCGGCTTCACGCGCGCAGATGGCGATCAGCCGGTCGCGGTGGGCCTCGAGCGCATCGCCCATGGCGCGAAGAACCTTCGCCCGGCGCTCGCCGCCGAACGCGTCCCAGGCCGGCTGGGCCTTCGCCGCGGCTTCATAGGCGGCGTCGACGTCGCGCAGGGTGGCTTCGGACACGCGGCCGACGGTGACGGTCGTGTCGGACGGCGAGAGGCGGGCGGAAGCCCCCTGCCCGGCCAGCACATGGCCGCCGACGATGGGCCCCGCCTCCAGCGGCGGAAGGGCGGCGACGGCGGCCTGCAGACGGGCGCGGTCGGCGGCGATGGACAGGTCGAGGCCGGTCGAGTTCCTGCGGCCGGGCCCGTAGAGATCGACCGGCAGCGGGATTCGCGGATGCGGCGCGCCGCCGGTGGCCTCGACGGCGGTCACCGGATCGGAGACCACCTTGGCGACCGGGGTCCGCTCGTCGAGCAGGGCGTGGACGAAGGAGGTGTTGGCGCCGTTCTCCAGCAGGCGGCGCACGAGGTAGGGCAGCAGGTCCTCGTGGCTGCCGACCGGCGCATAGACCCGGAGCGGGAAGTCGCCGTAGCGCTCCTGGGCGGCGGCGTAGAGCGCCTCGCCCATCCCGTGCAGGCGCTGGAACTCGCAGGCCAGGCCCGCCTGCCGCGCCATCAGTCGGACGGCGGCGAGCGTGTGGGCGTTGTGGGTGGCGAACTGGCCGTAGAGGTGGGGCGCCGACGCCAGCAGGACGCGCGCGCAGGCCAGATAGGAGAGGTCGGTCGCGGCCTTGGTCGTGTAGACCGGATAGCCGGGCAGGCCCGCCACCTGGGCGCGCTTGATCTCGCTGTCCCAATAGGCGCCCTTCACCAGGCGGACCATCAGCCGGCGGCCGCTGGCGCGGGCGATTCCGGCCACCGCCTCCACGACCTTGGGGCTACGCTTCTGGTAGGCCTGAAGCGCGAGGCCGAGGCCCGTCCAGGTGCCGAGCTCCGGCGCATTGGCCAGCCGCTCCAGGATCTCCAGCGAGATGGCCAGCCGGTCGGCCTCCTCGGCGTCGAGGGTGAAGTTGATGTCGGCTTCCGCGGCCTGGGCCGCGAGCCGCAGGACGCGGGGATAGAGGTCGGCGAACACCCGCTCGGCCTGGCGGGCCTCGTAGCGCGGCGAGAGCGCCGAGAGCTTCACCGAGATGCCGTGGCCCGCCTCGGGACCCTGGCCCTTGGCGCCCTTGCCGACCGTGGCGATGGCGGCGGCGTAGGCGGCCTCGTAGCGGTCGGCGTCGGCGTCGGTGCGGGCGCCTTCGCCCAGCATGTCGAAGGAGCAGACGAAGCCCTCCTGGGCCGCGCGCCGGATCGCCTTGTCGATGGTCGAGCCCAGGACGAACTGTTCGCCCATGATGCGGACGGCGGCCCCGACCGCCTTGCGGATCACCGGCTCGCCCAGCCGGCCGGCCAGGCGCTTGATGAAGCCCGAGAGGTCGCGGCGGGCCTCCTCGTCCGGGTCGATGATCTTGCCGGTGAGCATCAGGCTCCAGGTGGAGGCGTTCACCAGGAACGAATCGGACCGGCCGGCGTGGCTCGCCCAGTCGGCCGAGGAGATCTTCTCGGCGATCAGCTTGTCGCGGGTCTCCTCGTCCGGCGTCCGCAGCAGGGCCTCGGCCAGGCACATGAGCGCCAGGCCCTCGCGCGTCGAGAGGCTGAACTCCTGCAGGAAGCTCTCCACCACGCCCTGGCGGTCGGCCGAGCGCCGCGCGGCGCGCACCAGGGCCTCGGCCTCGTCGCGGACCTGTCCCCGTTCCTCGAACGACAGCGGCCGGGCCTCCAGCGCCGCGGCGACGGCCGCACGCTCGTCGATGAACTTCAGGTCGTCCAGGTGATCGAACGGCACGGGATGCCTCCTGCGATGGTTCGTCCGGCATAACGCCGGGATCGCCGGATGTGCTACGTCTCTAGGCCGATCCACCCCAGGACCTGCGGCGAAGAGGGCGATATGGCGAACAACGTACGGCTGGACGACACGGACCGCCGGCTGCTGCGCGTCCTGCAGGCCGACGGGCGCATCAGCAACGCCGAACTGGCCGACCGCTGCAACCTTTCTCCGTCGGCCTGCTCCGATCGGGTGCGCAGGCTGCGGGAGGCGGGCTACATCACCGGCTTCGCGGCCCTGCTGGATCCCGTGAAGGTTGACCGGGGCGTGCTGATCTTCGTGGAGGTGCTGCTCGACCGCACCACGCCAGAGGTGTTCGACACCTTCGCGGCGGCCGCCCGGCGCAGCCCGGACGTCCTGGAGTGCCACATGGTGGCCGGCGGCTTCGACTATCTGATCAAGGCCCGGGTGAAGGACCTCGCCGCCTGGCGCGTGTTCCTGGAGGAGGTGCTGGTCCGGATCCCCGGCGTCCGCGAAACCCGCACCTACGCGGTGCTGGAAGAGGTGAAGTCCACGACGCAGCTGCCGGTGTAGCTGCCGCGCCCTCGGCGATGGGGGGCGGCGGAAAAGCAAAGAGCCCGGCGTTTCCGCCGGGCTCCCGCTTAGTCATCCAACCTTACCGGTCGGCGATCGAGATCACGGAGCGATGTCGATCGTCGAACGACGGTTCAGCGGTTCCTTCACGCCGTCGCCGGTGGCGACCGCAGGCATCGTCTCACCCTTCCAGTCGACGGAGAGCGAGGTCTGGTTGATGCCGGCCGAGACCAGAGCATCAGCCACGGCCTTGGCGCGGCGTTCCGACAGGCGGACGTTGTAGGCCGCCGAGCCGGAGGTGTCGGCGTGGCCGACGACCACGACGCGGGCCGCGTTGCCGTTACGGGCGTAGTTCGCAGCTTCCGTCACCACCGTCTGGGCTTCCGGCGTCAGGATGTACTGATCAAACGGGAAGTAGACGATGAACTGCCGGGCTTCCATGGCCGGCGGCGGCGGAGGCGGCGGCGGCGGGGGAGGCGGCGGGGGCGGCGGGGGCGGCGGGGGGCGGCGGCGGCGGCGGCGGCGGGGCGAACGAGTACCGCAGGCCGACGGTCACCGACTGGTCGCGGTATTCGCCGCTGAACACGCCGGGTTGCAGGGTGTTGGTGCCGGTGGAGGCGAAGTCGACTTCCGAACCGCCGAGATAGCGGTAGGTCAGGTCGACGTTCAGGCGGTCCGTGGCGCGCCAGGCGAGGCCGGCGATGAGCTGCCACGCGAACGCGGTGTCGTCGTCGTCGATCGCCAGGTTCTGGATCGCCGGGCCGGAAGCGGCCGTGAACGGCGGGGTGCCCGGGATGTTCGAGAACTGGCCGAGGGCTTCCATCGACACGTGGTTGATGCCGATACCGGCGCCCACGAACGGATTGACGGTCGAACCGGGGAGGAAGTCGTAGAGGACGTTCCCCATCACGGTCCAGGACGTCAGGTCGCCATCCGGAGCGTTACAGGTCGGAGCGGCCGCGGTGCGGACCACGCCGGGGGTGCAGAGGCCGACGACCGAGTTGGTCGAGCCGCCGCGGACCGACTCGAGGTCGCCGCCGCGGTAGCCGAGCTCGAGCTCGACGCGCCAGTTGTCATTCAGCTGGTAACCGAGGCGGGCGAAGCCGGCCCAGTCGTCTTCCGAATTGAAGTCCCAGGTATAGGGCGAACCGTTGGCCGCGTTGGCCGACGAGGTCGCCTCGAAGCTTTCCGGCCAGTGGTAGCCGAGATCGACGGCGCCATACCAGCCGACTTGCGCAGCGGCCCCGGAGGCGGTGAACACCGCCGCCAGAGCGGCCCCTGCCAGGGAGTTTCAATTTCATAATCAGAGCCCTCTCGTTGCCCTATGTGCTGCGGCCGATTGACCCAGCATCGTTATATCAAGGCCGGTTGGCTGCGTAAGTGTCGCCGGAGCCACACTCAGACCGCAATTTCCCCAGCCGCACGAACCTAAGCCAGGACGCTATACGACGATACCCTCCGCAATCAACGTCGGGTGGAGACCTGAGGCCCCCTGTAGATCGACCTGCGGGTCGCCTGGCGAGCTCCCGACGGTCGAAACCTTGCCTCTGGACCTCGCGCCGTCTTGCGCATCTTCGGCGCGCCGCAGAACGGCCCGACGCGAAGTCCTTGGATTATCTTGTAAAGTTGTCCGAATGACGCAGCTTGCCGGGCGCACGGTCGCGCGCGTTCCGAATGCTTGGCGTACGGATAAGCCTGCTCGCATCCCCCGGTCCCAACGTCGCGCGAACCCCTTCCACGCTGCCCCACAACGTCCACGGCTGTGCTTGGTTCCAAACACCGTGCACGGCCAAGCTCGGTTTTCTTTTCGCCGCTTTTCCGGCGCCGATCAGGCGTCCTCCGCCCGCCGCCGGGCGCGGGTCCTGCCGCCGAGCGAGTCGGGGCGGTTCAGCTCCCTTCGATAGGCGTCCCGGCGTTCGTGGATCGAGGCGATGACCAGCCCCATGGGCACGCCGATCTCCACGAGCAGGGCCTCGGAGAGCTGCAGGCTCGCCTCAACCGTCTCGGGCACCGCGTCGGTGGCCCCCAGTTCATAGAGACGCTTGGCGTGGCGGGCGTCACGGGCGCGGACGACGATGGTCAGGTCCGGGCGGAGCGCGCGGGCGGTGGCGACAATGGCCTCGGCGCCTTCCGGGTTGTCCATGGTGACGACGAGGGCCAGGGCCTCGGCCAGGCCGCAGCGCTGTAGGAACTCCGGCCGTCCCGCGTCGCCGTAGAAGATGAAGTCGCCCGCGCGCCGGGCCTGCTCGACGATCTTCGGGTCCGATTCGGCGGCCACCCAGGCGATCTCGTGGTTGCCCAGCATCTCGCCGACGAGCCGTCCGACCCGGCCATAGCCGGCGATCAGCACACGGCGTTCCACCGGGCGCTCCCCTTCGGTCTCGGCGGGCTCGGCCGGCTGCTCGGCCGGCGTGAGCTGCCGCCCGCCGATCTTCAGGCCGGCCGCCGCCAGGAACGGCACGGCGAACATCGACAGCGTCACCGAGACCAGCACCGCCTCGCCGAGAGTGCGCGGCACGAGGTCCTGCTGCATCGCCTGGCCGAGGATGACGAAGGCGAACTCGCCGCCGGCGGCGAGCAGCAGGGCGGTCTCCGCGGCGCGGCGGGCCTGCAGGCCGAACAGCCGCGCGAGCCCGAACACCACCGCGCCATTGACCAGGATCAGCCCCGCGGCGCCGGCCAGGATCGGCAGCGGCGAAGAGAGCAGGAGGGGCACGTTCAGGCTGATCCCCACAGACAGGAAGAACAGGCCGAGCAGCAGGCCCTTGAAGGGCTCGATCACCACCTCGACCTCGTGGCGGTACTCGGTCTCGGCCAGCAGCAGGCCGGCGATGAAGGCGCCCAGCGCCATGGAGAGACCGGTGAGCGCGCTGACCAGGCCGGCGCCGATCACGACGAGCAGGCAGGCGGCCATGAACAGTTCCTCGCTGCGCGCCTTGGCCACCGAACGGAGCATCGGCCTGAGCAGCAGCCGGCCGATGACCAGCAGGATCACGACGCCAAGCGCGGCGGTGGCGAAGGAGATGAACAGCTGGGCCGGGCCGCCCGCCGTGCTGGTGCGCCCGAAGAGGGCCAGCGTCACCAGGATCGGCGCCACCGCCAGGTCCTGGAACAGCAGCACGGAGAAGGTGGTCCGGCCCGCGACCGCGTGCTGCCGTTTGCTCTCGGTCAGGATCGGCATGACGATGGCGGTGGACGACAGCGAGAGCGCCGCGCCGATCGCCAGCGCGGCCTCAGGCGGGGCGCCGAACAGCACGGCGACGCCGGCGATCGCCGAAAGGCACAGCGCCACCTGCAGGGCGCCGAGGCCGAACACATACTTCCGCATACGGCGCAGGCGCTCCCAGGAGAGCTCCAGCCCGATCATGAACAGCAGGAAGACGACCCCGAACTCGGCGAGCTGGGCGACCTCGTCGGCATTGTCGATGGTGACGACCGACAGCCAACCCACGTCCTGGGCGAGCCGGCCGAGCACGCCGGGGCCCAGCAGCACGCCGGCGCCCAGGAACCCGAGGATCGGGCTGATCTTCCAGCGGCGGAACAGCGGCACGACAATGCCGGCGGTCGCCAGGAACAGCACAACGTCCTTATAGGCGCCCGGCTCGACGTGGCCTTCCATTCCCCCTCCTTCGTGCGACGAGGCGACTATGGCGCACGGCGGGCGGCTTGAGAAATCCGCTCCACACCGTATTAACCCCCGCCATGGCGTCCGCCCGGTCAATGCGAAGGCCCGCCGCGGGACGTCCCGTCGCCGCGCTCATCGGCCTGTTCGCGCTCCTGATCCAGGCCCTTGTCCCAGCCGCCCAGCCGCCAAGCGCCGGCCGCCAGCATCATTGAGGATCGCGCCATGAAACCCCCTGATCGCCGCCGCCGTCGTGATCGCCACGACCCTCTCCACGCCGGCGCTCGCCCAGGCCGGACTGACCGTCACCCAGGCCTGGAGCCGCCCCGCCGCGGCGGGGACCACGGGCGCCGGCTTCTTCGCGCTGAAGAATTCGGGCCGCGTGGCCGACGCCCTGGTGGCCGCCGAAAGCCCGGTCGCCCGCAAGGTCGAGATCCACCGATCCAGCATGACCGGCGGCGTGATGCGGATGAGCAAGCTCGACCGCGTGCCGGCGCCGGCCGGCGGCGAGGTGCTGTTCGCGCCTGGCGGCTACCACCTGATGCTGATGGGCCTTACCCGCGCGCTCAACCCCGGCGACAAGGTCCCGCTGACCCTCACCTTCGCCAGCGGCGCAAAGATCAAGACTGAGCTGGCGGTGGGCTCGGGCCAGGGCGCGCCCGCGCGAGACCACAGCCACCACTGATGGCGGAGCGGTCGCGCGGTCCGTAGGCGTCGCCGGATATTTTTGACACATCTGTCAAACGGGCGGGTGCGCGCAAAAGAATTGGCCCGCCAGGGGGATAATCCTGGCGGGCCATCTTTGAGCAGTCGCTCGAATGAGCGGGCGTTTCCTCCCGAAACGCCGGAGACCTCAGGACTGATGCCTTCATGTCTCTCGCCAGATGACAAAACGGCAATTTCCTGCCCGAGTCAACGGGCCGAAACGCCGTTCCGGGCAAGGGTTGATCAGAATTTCGCGAGGAATCCCAAAATTTACGGCGTCTTTTGACAGAACCGTCAAAGAACTTGTTTTGCCAGTTCGTTATACGCCGGACAGTCCACTTCGTGGACGAAATCCGGCCGCGAGGCTGTTACCGGTCCCATTCCGGCCGCGGTCAGCGCTGTCGCCGCACTGGCGATCTGGGAGGCTGCGACCAGCAGACCGTTGGGCCGACGCGACGCCCCCGCCGCCACCAGCGCATCCACGACGGCGGCCTCGGCCTGGTCCCCGACGATGGCCAGATAAGGGTGGCGCTGCGGAGCGCGCTGGCCCGGGCTTCCGCGACGCGGAGCAGACGCTCGGCCGCCGAAAGCTGGGTCCTCGTCCAGCCGGCGCGCAGGCTCGCCGCCAGTTGGGCCTGGCTCCTGAGGATCACCCCGTCGGCCAGGGTCTTCAGTCCGTTGGCCTGCAACGTTGCGCCCGTGGTGGTGATGTCGACCACGAGTTCGGCTGCGCCCGAGGCCGGCGCGCCCTCGGTGGCGCCCGCCCGATTCGACGATCCGGTAGTCGGCGACGCCGTGCCGGGCGAAGAACGCCCGCGTTTGGGCCAGGTACTTGGTGGCGACCCGCATCCGCCGGCCGGTGCGAGCCAAGTAGTCGTGGGCCACCTCCTCGAGGTCGGCCATGGTGTCCACGTCGAGCCAGCTCTTCGGCGCGGCCACCACCAGGTCGGCCCGGCCGAAGCCCAGCGCGCGCAGCAGCAGGATCCGGCCGTCCAGCTCGCCCTGCTCGCGCAGCAGGTCCTCGCCGGTGACGCCCAGGTGGACCTCGCCCGCGGAAAGGGCGTCGGCGATGTCGCCGGCCGACAGCAGCCGAACCTGACAGCCCGGCACGCCCTTCAGCTCGGCGAGGTAGCCGCGCGCGCCGCCGCTCACCTGCAGCGGCACGCCGCAATCGGCCAGCCAGGCCTCGACCTGCTCCTTGAGCCGGCCCTTCGACGGGATGGCGAAGATCAGGGGATCGCTCATGCCTCGCCTCCCGCCCAGGCCCGCCAGGGCCGGACCATGCAGCCCACGGCGCGGGCGTCGGCCGCCCCGCCCAGCCGGGCGAGCAGCGTGTCGTAGCGGCCGCCCACGGCCACCGGCCGGTCGGCGCCGAGCGCGTCGCTGCGCACCTCGAAGGTGAGGCCGTCGTAGTATTCGAAGGCGTGGCCGAGGGCCGGGGCGAAGCGGAGGCGTTCCGCCGGCGCCGCCAGCGCCTTCAGCCGCGCGTCCCAGCCGGCGAGCGCGGCGGCGAGGGCGGGCGCCGTGTCGCCGGCCAGCGCCCGCACCTTGGCGAGGCCGGCCGCGGGCGCGTCGGAGATGGCCATGAACTCGCGGATCGCGGCGGCCTGGCCCTCGGTGAGCGCCGGGGCCGAGGCGGCCTCGGCCTTGCGGACGAGGCGGGCGGCGATCTCGGCGGGGCCGCGGCCGCCGACGGGCTCGACGCCGGCCAGGGCCCAGACCTCCTGCAGCAGGGTCGCGGCCTGGGCCTCGGTGAGCCCGGCCAGCATTCCGGCGAGCTGCGAACCCTCCGTCGGTTCGGACGCGCCGGTGCGCGCCAGCTCGGCCTGCAGCAGCCGCGGACGGCCCGCCACCCGCTTCAGCCGCGCGGCGACGCCGGCCGGCAAACCCAGGCTCTCGATGAAGGCGGCGAACAGCGCCACGTCGCCGAGCCACAGCGTCAGGTCCTTTGCGGCCGCCGGCCTCCGCCGCGCGCCAGGCCAGGCTGGTCGCCTCGACGTCGGGAGTCAGGGTGTCGGAGCCGCCCTTGGCGAACAGCTCCAGGCCCACCTGCAGGAACTCCTCCGCCCGGTCGGCGTCCGGCGAGGCGCGGAAGGCCGGCCCCTCGTAGAAGTAGCGCCCTTCGCCATTGCCAGCCTCGATGTGCCGGCGCGCGATGGCGACGGTGAAGTCCGGGCGCAGGCAGGCTTCGGTTCCGCCCTCCGACTGGACCACGAAGAGCCTGGCCCGCATGGCCTCGCCGGCCAGGTCGAGCATCAGGCCGAGCGGCTGCAGCAGCGGCGCATCGGCGGCGCTCGCCCCCGCCCCAGCCAGAGGCGCGCGGATCGCGGCCAGCGCATCCGCCGGAACGGGCGGCTCGGTCCTCATGAGCCGGCGTCCAGGATCTTGCGGACCGTAGCCACCAGTTCGGACCGCGCCACGGTCTGCTGGCCCGGCCGCTGCTCGCGCCATTCGGCGTTGTCGGTGACCTTGCGGGACAGTTCGCGGCCGAGGTCGAGGTCCTTGATGGTGACGGTCCCGGCCTTCAGCTCGTCCTCGCCGACGATCACGGCGGCGGGCGAGAGGCGCCGGTCGGCGTACTTCATCTGCGCCTTCATGCCGGACTGGCCGAGGTAGACCTCCGCCGGGATGCCCGCAGCGCGCAGCTCGCCGGCGACCGCGAAATAGTCGGCCATCAGGGCCTGGTCGAAGACGATGACCACCACCGGGCCGCGGACCTGGGCCGTGAGGTCGCGGTTCGCCGCCCGGAGCGCCGCCGCCAGCCGCGAGACGCCGAAGGAGAAGCCGGTGGCGGGCGTCCGCTCGCCGGTGAAGCGGGCCACCAGGTCGTCGTAGCGGCCGCCGCCGCCTACCGAGCCGAAGCGCATCGGCTGGCCCTTCTCGTCCAGGGTGGAGAGCAGCAGCTCGGCCTCGAAGACGGGACCCGTGTAGTACTCCAGCCCGCGCACCACCGAGGGGTCGATCAGCGCCCGGTCGGGGCCGACGCCCAGGCCGGTGAGCGCCGCGTCGATGGCGGCGAGCTCGGCCAGGCCCGCGTCGCCTTCTTCCGAGCCGCCGACGACATTGGCGAGCGCGTCGAGGGTCTCGCGCCGCCCGCCGACGCCGGCGGCGGTGAAGGCCAGGACCCGCTCGGCGGCGGCCGCGTTCAGGCCCGCGCCCTTGGTGAAGGCGCCGGACTCGTCCTTGCGGCCTTCGCCCAGCAGCAGCCGCACCCCGTCAGGGCCGAGCCTGTCGAGCTTGTCGACCGCACGCAGCACGCCGAGCTTCTGGCCCTCGTCGGTGACGCCGGCCGCGGTCATCAGCCCGTTCAGGAGCTTGCGGTTGTTGATCTTCAGGATCGCCGAGCCGGACGGCAGGCCGGCGGCCTCCAGGCCCTGGGCCGCCATGGCGATGATCTCGGCGTCGGCCTCGGGCCGCGCGGAGCCCACGGTGTCGGCGTCGCACTGGGTGAACTCGCGGAAGCGGCCCGGCCCCGGCTTCTCGTTCCGCCACACGGTCCCGAAGGCATAGCGGCGGAAGGGCTTGGGCAGGGTCTCCCAGTTCTGGGCGGCGAACCGGGCGAGCGGCGCGGTGAGGTCGTAGCGCAGCGCCATCCACTGCTCGTCGTCGTCCTGCAGGGCGAAGACGCCCTCGTTGGGGCGGTCGGCGTCGGGGGAGGAACTTGCCGAGCGCATCGGCATATTCGAACGCACCGGTCTCAAGCCGCTCGAAGCCGTAGCGCTCATAGATGGCGGACACCGCGTCCAGGATGGCGCGCTCGGCGGCGAGGTCGCGGGCGCGGCGGTCGACGAAGCCGCGCGGGGCGCGCGCCTCGGGGCGGACGGGATCGGTCATGGCGCGCGCTTAGCCTCTCGGGGCAGCGGGCTCAAGGAAGGAAGGCGCATACTCGGGTCCTCAGGTCTCGGAGAGGACGGAGCTGCAAGCAAATGCCCTGGCCCCGTCCGGTTCGGCGGGGCTGCAGGTGCGGTCGCGTCAGGCCAGACGATCCCGGACCGAGCCCTCGCGGGTCGGATGGTGGTGGTGGCCGTGATGGTGCGCGACGCGGGTCATCGGGGCGGGCCTATAGCGGAGCCGGCGGCCTCTGTCATCCGCGTAACGCGCTCTTGGATTTCGTCGCGTAACGCGCGTTACGCTCGCGGAAAGCTCCGGGAGGACGCCATGCAGCTCGTCAGCGACACCATCGAGACCACCTATCGGACGGGCCACAAGTATCCGGCGATCTACCCGCCGAGCGCCGCCGAGCTGTGGAATCCCGAGCGCTTCACCCACGGTCCGCCGCTCGACGACCTCGCCCGCCTGCGCCGCGAGGCCCCGTCGCCTGGAACGCCGAGCCGAACGACCGGCCGGGCTTCTGGTCGGTCACCCGCTACGAGGACGTCATGCGGGTGAACAGCGACTACGAGACCTTCTCCTCCCAGAAGGGCGGCATCCTGATGCATCACCAGAAATCGGAGATGCAGCTCGCCCGGGCGTCGCTGGACGCCATGATCACGCTGGACGCCCCGCTGCACATGCAGCTCCGCCGCGAACACATGCCCTATTTCACCCCGCCTACCTGCGCGGGCTGCAGGGCAAGGTGGAGGCGGAGGTCACCCGCCTGCTCGACGCCATGGCGCCGCTCGGCAAGTGCGACCTGGTGCCGATGCTCTCGGCGCAGCTGCCGCTCTTCACCCTTTGCGAGATCCTCGGCGTGCCGCAGGAGGACCGGCCGAAGTTCCTGCACTGGATGCACTTCCTGGAGATGGCCAACTCCTTCGCCGCCGAACGCGCGGCGCAGGCGGGCGGCAACGTGGGAGGCGCTGGCGGCCGAGCTGCCGCCCGAGGCCAAGATGTTCCTCGACGCCTTCACCGCCGCGGTCCAGGAGATGTTCGAGTACGGCCGGACCATCCTGCACAAGCGCCGGCTGGACCCCCAGCCCGACCTGCTGAGCGCCATCGCCCGGGCCCAGGTGGACGGGGAATTCCTGGCCGACGAGTACCTCGACGGCTCCTGGCTGCTGATCGTCTTCGCCGGCAACGACACCACGCGGAACACCATCTCCGGGGCGATGGAACTGCTGACGACGTTCCCGGACCAGAAGGCCAAGCTTCTCGCCAACCCCGGCCTGATGCCGGGCGCCGTCAACGAGATCATCCGCATGGTGAGTCCGGTGCTCTACATGCGCCGTACGGCCACCAAGGACGTTGAGGTCGCCGGCCAGCGGATCGCCGAGGGCGAAAAGGTGATCATGTACTACTGCTCGGCCAACCGGGACGAGGCGATGTTCCCCGATCCCGACCGCTTCGACATCGAGCGGCCCAACGCCGACAAGCACATCGCTTTCGGGTACGGCCCGCACACCTGCATCGGCAAGCAGGTCGCCAAGCTGCAGCTCGAGGCGGTCTATCGCCAGCTCCTGGCCCGCTTCCCGGACATCCGCCAGGCCGGCCCGAAGGACGTGGCGCCGAACAACTTCGTCTATGCGATCCGGTCCATGCCGGTGGAATTCACGCCGGAAGCAAAATAACACCGCTCATCCCGGCGAAAGCCGGGATCCAAGCTGCCTCTCCGAATGGACTGCGGCTCCAGGCGACCGGATGCCGATTGGACCCCGGCTTTCGCCGGGGTGAGCGGCATTTGGATTAGCCGCGAAGCCGCGCAATGAGCGCAGCCGTCGAGGGGTCGTGCGCCCCCGACTGCCCGCCCGTCAGCTCGCCCAGCACGCGGCTGGCCAGAGTCTTGCCGAGCTCGACGCCCCACTGGTCGAAGCTGTTGATGCCCCAGAGCACGCCCTCGACGAAGGTCTTGTGCTCGTAGAGCGCGACGAGGGCGCCCAAGGTCCCGGGCGACAGCCGGTCCATCAGGATGAAGCTCGACGGCCGGTCGCCCGGGAAGGTGCGCTGCGGGGCCAGCGTCTCGATCTCCGCGGCCGGGACGCCCTTGGCGAACAGTTCGGCGCGGACGTCCTCTTCCGTGCGGCCGACCATCAGGGCCTCGGCCTGGGCGATGGCGTTGGCCAGCAGCTTCTTCTGGGCGGCCGGATCGCCCTCCGAGCCCTGCGCCACCGCGACGATGTCCAGCGGGATCACGTCGGTCCCCTGGTGCAGCATCTGAAAGAAGGCGTGCTGGACGTTGGAGCCGGCGTCGCCGAACACCGCCACCGCCGTGGCGTGCTTCACGGGCTTCCCGTCGAAGGTCACCCGCTTGCCGTTGGATTCCATCTCCAGCTGCTGGAGGAAGTTCGGCAGCAGCCGCAGGCGCTGGGCGTAGGGCACGACCGAGCGGACCGCGCGGCCGAGGCCGTTGCGGTTGAAGACGTGGGCCAGCGCCAGCAGCACCGGCGCATTCGACTCCAGCGGCGTCTCACGGAAATGCGCGTCCATCGCCGCGCCGCCGGCCCGGAAGGCGTCGAACGCCTGAGGGCCCAGCGCGATCAG
This sequence comes from Phenylobacterium sp. J367, assembly GCF_024699985.1. GTDB lineage: Bacteria > Pseudomonadota > Alphaproteobacteria > Caulobacterales > Caulobacteraceae > Phenylobacterium. The sequence continues at coordinate 868,707 of NZ_JAJONA010000001.1, forward strand.
GCAGGAGAGCCCCACCGCCGACCAGACCGAATAGCGGCCGCCGACCCAGTCCCAGAAGCCGAACACCTGGTCGTCGGCGACCCCGAAGGCGCGGGTCAGGTCGAGCGCCGTGGAGACCGCGACGAGGTGGCTGTCACCCTGCGGACCGAGCGCGTCGCGCAGCCAAGTCCGCGCCGTCTCGGCGTTGGTCATCGTCTCCTGGGTGGTGAAGGTCTTGGAGACCACGACCACGAGGGTCTCTGCGGGATCGAGACCGACGAGCGCCTGCTGGATCTCCGCCGGGTCGACGTTGGCGGCGAACCGAAGCTCGATCTGCGGGTCGAGGGGCCGTAGCGCTTCCCAGACCAGCCGCGGCCCAAAGTCGGAGCCGCCGATGCCGATGTGCAGGATCGCCCGGAACGGCTGGCCCGTGGCGCCACGCCGCGCGCCGGAGCGCACGGCCTCGGCGAAGGTCCGCATGCGGCCGAGCACCTCGTCCACCTCGGCGGAGACCGGCTGGCCCTGGGCCTTGAAGCCCGCCCCTTCGGGCGCGCGCAGCGCCATGTGCAGGACGGCGCGGTTCTCCGAGGCGTTCATCGTCTCGCCGGCGAACAGGCGTTCGCGGGCGGCCTCCAGACCGCTGGCGCGGGCGAGGTCCAGCGCCTCGGCCAGGTCGCCGAGCGACCAGGGCTGCTTGGAGAGGTCCAGCGTCAGGCCCGCGGCGTCGACCGTCAGCTTCGCCAGCCGGTCCGGCTCCCGGTCGAACAGGCTCGCGATCCGGCGCACGCGGGCGCGCTCCGCAGCGGCGTGGAGGGCCGCCCAGGCGGCGTCGACGTCGGACAAGCTGACCTCTCTTCGGAATTCGCCGGCCGTCAGTCGGCCGACGCGTACTTAACCCCGCAGCCGTACGGTCGGGTCACGGCCCTGGCCACCGGACGGCCGGCCTTCACGTCGGCGAGCGCCGCGGCGACGTAGTTCGTCGCGCCCTTCAGGCTCGACGGCTCGGCCGACGCCTTGTCGTCGATGCCGCCCATGTAGACGAGCGTCCCGGCCGGATTGACGACGAACATGTGCGGAGTGGTCCGGGCGTCATAGGCGCGGCCGACCTTGCCGGTGGGATCGAGCAGGACGGCGCTGGAGGCCGCCTTCTCCTTCGCCTTCCACTGCCGGGCCTGCGGGCCGTTCAGGTAGCCCTGCATCTCGGGGGCCGATGAGACGACCGTGAGCCAGACCACGCCGTCGGCGGTCGCCTGCCGCTGGAGGCGCTGCATGGCGCCGGCGTCGTAGTGCTTGCGGACATAGGGACAACCCTCGTTGGTCCACTCCAGCACCACCGTCTTGCCCCCTGAACTCGGCCAGCGACCGGACCTTGCCGTCGGCGTCGGCGGCCTGGAAGGCGGGGGCCGGCTGGCCGAGTTGGGGCGCGGCCGCGGCGGGCAGCGCCAGGGCGGCCAGGCCGCCGAAGGTGATGGCAAGCGCGGTACGACGGCGGATCGGCATCGGCAGGTCTCCCGGTTTCGTCAGCGGCGGGCGGCGGTCTCGAGAGCCTTGATCACCGTCCCCTCGGTCAGGATGTTGGGCAGGATATCCGGCTCGCCGCCCTTCGCGCCATACACGAGATAGAGCGGAACGCCGGCCCGGCCGTGCCGGGCGAGCTCGGCGGCGATGACCTCGTCCTTCCGCGTCCAGTCGGCCTTCAGGTAGGCGACGTTGTTGGCCGCCATGGCGTCCGCCACGCCCTGGCGGGAAATCGCGACCTTGTCGTTGACCTGGCAACTCACGCACCAGGCGGCGGTGAAGTTGACCATCACCGGCCGACCCTCGGCCTGCAGGGCGGCGACCCGCTCGGGGCTCCAGGCCTCGTAGGGCACGGCCGCGTCCGCGCCGTCGACGGGCGCGCCGGAGGCCGGGGGCGGCGCGTAGCCTCCCCAGAGCCCGATGGCCGCCGCCAGGATCAGGAGCGCCGCGGCGGCGCCACCGGCGAGGGGGAGGTCCGCGCCGCCGCCCGGCTCCGCTGCCAGAGGCCGGCGGCCCACAGGGCGGCGGCGAAGACCACGGCCGCCGCCAGGATGCGGGCGAGGCCGGCGGCGTCGACCTGCTGGGCGAGCACCCACACCAGCCAGGCGGCCGCCCCGTACATCGGGAAGGCGAGCATCTTCTTGAACGCGTCCATCCAAGGGCCGGGCTTCGGCAGGCGGGCGAGCAGGGCCGGCGCGAAGGCCACCACCACGAACGGCAGGGCGAAGCCCACGCCTAGCGCCAGGAAGACCGCCAGCGCCGCGACCGGCGGCTGGATCAGCGCCCAGCCGAGCGCGGGGGCCATGAAGGGGCCGTGCAGGGGGGCGGCCACCACCACGGCCAGCACGCCGGTGAAGAAGGCGCCGCCCAGTCCGCCGCGCGACGCCAGGCCCGTGCCGGCGCCCTGCAGCGACGTCCCCACCTCGAAGACGCCCGAGAGGTTCAGCGCCACGGCGAGCATGAGGAGCGCGAGGCCCGCGACCACCTGGGGCGACTGGAGCTGGAAGCCCCAGCCCACCGCAGAACCCGCCGCCTGGAGCGCGATGAGGGCGGCGGCCAGCACCAGGAAGCTCGCCACCACGCCGGCGCCGAAGGCCAGGCCCTGCCAGCGTGCGGCCGGCGCTTCGTGGGCGTGGCGCGCCAGCGAGGCGGCCTTCATCGCCAGGATCGGGAAGACGCAGGGCATCAGGTTGAGGATCAGACCGCCCAGGAAGGCGAAGAGGATCGCCACCGGCAGGCCGAGGCCCACCGCGCCGGCCGGCGGCGCGGCCTTCACCGGCGGCGGACCGAGCCCGCTGGTTCCGGCGGGCGCTGGACCCACGGCGGCCGAGACCTCGAAGGCGCGGCCGTCGGCCAGCGCCAGCACGCCGTCCAGCGCCTGGGGTCCCGGAGAGACCTGGAACTCGTCGCCCGGCGCAATGGTCAGCGTCAGGCCTTCGGGTCCGCGCTCGATGCCCTGGGGCGCCGCATGGTCGAGCACGCCCGCATCGAAGGGGAAGAAGTAGGCGTCGGCGAAGTCCGCGCCTTTCAGCGCCGGGCCGGCGATGGCGAGCGACAGCTTCGGGTCGCGCTTCTCGAACGCCGCGGAGAGCCCCGCGGGCTTCGGCGCGGCGGCCAGCGCCTTGCCGATCGCCGGGCCCCACCTGCCATCAGGCGCGGCGGGCTGGGCGGTCACCGGCAGCGCGAGCCTCACCTCGCCCTTCTCGGGGATGCAGATCTCCTCGCAGACCAGGAAATAGGCCGTGCCGGACAGCGTCACGGTCTCGCCGGGCCGGGCGTTGGCCGGCGCCGTCACGGTGAACGGCAGGAGCACCTCGCCCTCGTAGCCGTAGTTGACCAGCGGCCCGACCGGCAGGCGCTTCGGCGTCGGCCAGACGAACTCGCCGACACCCCAGCCGGCGGGCGCCGGGTCCCACTCGATCTTGGTCGCCTCGCCGGAGCTGCCGGGGTTCCTCCAGTAGGTGTGCCAGTGGTCCTGGATCTTCTGGCGCAGCGCGGCATGGATCGTCTGGCCGGGCGCGATGCCCCTGCGCCTCGGCGACCAGCTCGGTCTCCAGATGGCCGGTGTTCACGGGCTGCGCGGCCGCCGCGCCGGCCATCGCCAGCACACCAAGGAGCCCCGCCAGGAAACGCTTCATCCGCTCACCCGTCCCGCGCATTCAGGCGGCTATATGGCGCGGGTTCCCCGCCGACGCAAAGCGGGCTCGACAGGCGCCTCGGCGAGCGGCACACCAACGGGGAATCCTGTTCCGTCAAATCGGGAGTTTGAGCGTCCGTGCCCGCATCCTTCGACGACATCGAGATCGGTCAGGTCGTGCCGCTGGGCGCGGCCGCCATCGACAGCCAGGCCCTCGAAGCCTTCGTGGGGGCCTTCACCCCCGGCTGGACGGTCGACCGCGGGGCGCCGGACTCGATGGTCTTCGCGATCTGGGCCCGGCTCGACGCCATCGCCCACACCGACTGGCCGCAGACCAAGCGGCTGGGCGTCGACGCGCTGCGCTGGGTGCGAAACCCGCCCGCCGGCGAGCTGCTGCGCGGCCGCATGACAGTGATGGCCAAGGATCCCGTCGGCGAGGGCAAGGGGATCGTCATCTGCCAGCACGACCTGCTCGACGAGGCCGGCCGTCTGGTCTTCTCCTGCCTGACCCGCAGCGTCTTCGCGCGATAACGCCCTTCTACCCTTGCGGGAGAAGGTGTCGCCGTCGGCGACGGATGAGGGGTCGCGCCGACTTTGCAGAAGCGAAGAGGGGGTCCCGCGGCGATGCCGAGAGACCCCTCATCCGGCCCCTGACGGGGCCACCTTCTCCCGCAAGGGGAGAAGGAAATCAGGCGTTGGCCGCTTCCGGTTGCTGCTGCTGGCGGGTCAGGGCCAGCGCGATCAGGCGGTCCCAGCCGACCAGCGACAGCAGGTGGGCGTAGATCTGGCCCAGCGCGCCGTTGTCGCGCAGCTCCATGATCTTCTCGGCCGGGAGCTGGTTCAGCTTCTCTTCCGAAACGCCGAAGTAGTCGGCGATCTTCTGCTGCTCGCCCGCCGTGCCGTCGGGATTGGTCGGCGTGAAGTTGGCGGTCTTCTGCTCGAACAGGTCCAGGTCCTTCAGGATCTGGACGAACGACAGGGTGCGCTGGCGCTCGATCTCGAAGTTGTTGCAGAACTCGATGCAGTTCTTCGTGTACTGGCTCGGCTGGCCGTTCTCGAAGAACGGCATGTCGCCGCCTTCCACGATGAATTCGGCGGCGCGATCGACGCAGAGCACCATCTGGTTGTTCGTGGAGTCGTTGGCGAACACGAACGGATAGCGGCGGATGTAGGCCGGGATGTAGACGCCGGCCTCGAAGGTGCCGGTGTCCTTCAGGAACATGTTCTCGCCGGCGTTCAGGCCCATGACGGCGATCGGCAGCTTTTCGTCGCCGACGAAGATGATCGGGCCGGTCACCGCGGCCAGCGGGAACTCGCCGACGGTCAGCGGGATGGCGTGGCCGACCTTCGCGAACTTGAAGGGCCCGTCCATGCGCTTCACGCCCAGCTTGCCGTGCAGCTCGGGCGTGAGGGGCTCGGGCTGCGAATAGAACAGCACGTTGCCGGTGATCTGGCCGAGGCCGGGCTGGGTCGTCGTGGTCATGTAAGCCTTCGAAATCCGGAGCCGCGCGGGCGCCCGCGCGCAAGGTCGCCGCTTCTAGCGTATCGCCGCTACACCCGCAAATGCGGCCGCCTCACGCGGCTTGCGAAGCCGGGCCGGCAAGGCTTCAATCCATCCCATAAATTCGAAGGTGGGAGGATATTTCAGATGCCGATCTATTACCCTGACATTCTCGAGCAGAAGACCGCGCCCAGGACCTTCTCCTACGGCGACAAGGACGTGATGCTCTACGCCCTGGGGATCGGCATGGGCCGCGATCCGCTCGACGCCCGCGAGCTCGATTTCACCTATGAGAAGAACCTGAAGGTCGTCCCCACGGCCGCCACCGTGCTGGCCGCCGCGGGCCCCAGGCAGGGCCGCACGCCGCCGCAGGTGCCGGAGGGCCGCCGGGTCAGCGAGATCAACTTCCTGATGGTCGTGCACGGGGAGCAGAAGGTGGAGCTTCACCAGCCGCTGCCGGTGTCGGGGACCTTCACCGCCGAGAGCCGCACGGTCGGCGCCTACGACAAGGGCAAGGACAAGGGCGCGGTCATCGTCAACGAGACGGTGTGGCGTGACGAAGCCGGCGAGAAGGTGGCCACGCTCACCGGCTCCACATTCGCGCGCGGCGACGGCGGCTTCGGCGGCCCGACCGAGGGCGCGCCCGAGCCGCATCAGGTCCCGACCCGCAAGCCGGACCTCTCCGTCGACATCGACACCCGGGAGGACCAGGCCCTGCTCTACCGCCTGAACGGCGACCGCAACCCGCTGCACTCCGATCCGGAGGTGGCCAAGCGGGCCGGCTTCCCGCGGCCGATCCTGCATGGGCTGTGCACCTACGGCATCACCTGCCGCGCCGTGCTGCAGGCGATCACCGACTACGACCCGAACCAGATCCTCAGCCACCAGGCGCGGTTCTCGGCCCCAGTCTTCCCGGGCGACACCATCACCGTCGACCTCTGGCGCGACGGGGCGGTGATTTCCTTCGAAGCGCGGGTTAAGGACCGCGACGCCACCGTCATCAAGAACGGCAAGACTGTTCTCCGCGCCTAGCCTCAGGTGATCCGTTGATCCGCACCCTCGCCCTCGCCGCGGCCCTGGCCGCCGTCACCGCCTGCGCCACCGACGTCCCGCCGCCGCCCAAGCCCGCGGTGGATGCGTCGCTGGCCGGGCCGGTGCCCACCAAGCTCACCGGCTACCTGCCCAAGGACGCCCTGGACGGCCGGAGGATCCTGCCCGGCCCGGTGAGCCCGGACTCGGCGCAGGGCCGCGCCGAGCGCGCCTACTACGACGAGACCCGCAAGCTGGAGGGCTCGGACCGCTGGAAGCGGGCGATCGAGGACAACGAGATCTGGCAGGGCGGCGCGCTCAACCGCTTCTCCTGCGCGCTCGGCAAGCAGCTCTCCGAGGCGGGCACACCGACCGCGTGGCGAATCCTCCACCGGATCGAACTCGACGTCCGCGACATCGGCAACGTGCCGAAGAACCACTACAACCGCGACCGGCCGCTGATCGGCAACGACAAGCCGATCTGCATCGCGCGCCAGGACTGGATGAAGACCAACGCCTCCTATCCCTCCGGCCACGCCATGGTCGGCTGGACCTGGGCGCTGCTGCTGACGGAACTGGCGCCGGAGCGGGCCGACCCCCTGCTGGTGGCCGGCCGCGAGATGGGCGAGAGCCGGGCGATCTGCGGCGTGCACTTCATGAGCGACATCGAGGCCGGCCGGACCCTGGCCTCGGGCATGGTGGCGCGCCTGCACGCCGAGCCGGCGTTCAACGCCGACATGGCCAAGGCCCGCAAGGAGATCGCCGCGGCGCCCGCCGCCGCGAACTGCCCCAGCGCCTGATCCGGAAGAGGACGTGGCGGCGGAGCGGATGGTCCGCCGCCAGCCTCGGATGGTCGAAGTCGGCGTCCGGGTCGCGGACCATGCCGATCTTCCGCATGACCGCCTGGGACGTCAGGTTGGTCTCCGCCGTGATGGCCAGCACCTGACCCGCGTCCTGGGTCGCGAACACCCAGTCCCGAACCGCCTGGGCGCCCTCGGTGGCCAGGCCCTGGCCCTGGACCTCCGGATGCAGCCGCCAGCCGAGCTCGATCTCCCCGGGCTCGGGCAGGTCGTCGGCGAACCGCTGGGCGCCAATCGCGCCGATCAGCCGGCCATCCGCCTTCCGTTCGGCGGCGAAGAAGCAGAAGCCGTGCTCGGCCTGATGGCGCTGCAGCCGGTCGACCATGGCGTCGCTCTGGGCGCGGTCCAGCACGCCGGCCAGCCAGCGCCCGACGTCGGGGTGCGCGTTGACCTCGGCGAAGGCGTCGCGGTCGGCGTCCCGCCAGGGGCGCAGGATCAGCCGGCCGGTCTCGATCACGCCGGCCGCGCGCCCGCCAGCGCGCCGTAGAGGTCGGTCCGCCGGTCGCGGAAGAAAGCCCCAGGCGGCGCGGTGGGTCTGCAGGAAGTCCAGGTCGAAGGTCGCCGCCAGCACGCCCTCGTCGTCACGGCCGAAGGCGGCCACCAGGTCGCCCCTGTGGTCGGCGATGAAGCTGGAGCCATAGAATTCCTGACCCCCGTTGGGATAGCCCTCCCACGGCTCGAAGCCGATGCGGTTGGCGCCGACCACCGGGATCACGTTGGAGACCGCGTGGCCCTGCATGGCGCGGCGCCACGGGGCGGCGGTGTCCAGCGTCGAATCGTGGGGCTCCGAGCCGATGGCGGTGGGGTAGAACAGCACCTCGGCGCCCATCAGCGCCATGGCCCGCGCGCACTCCGGGTACCACTGGTCCCAGCAGATGCCGACGCCGAGGCGGCCGAACTTCGTGTCCCAGACCTTGAAGCCCGTGTCGCCCGGCCGGAAGTAGTACTTCTCCATGTAGCCGGGGCCGTCGGGGATGTGGCTCTTGCGGTAGACGCCCATGGGCGAGCCGTCGGCGTCGACCATCACGAGGCTGTTGAAATAGTGCGGCCCCTCGCGCTCGAAGATCGAGATCGGCAGGACGACGCCCAGTTCCTTGGCCAGCGGCGCGAGCTCGGTGACGCAGGGGTGCTCCCGCCACGGATGGGCGGTCGCGAACCAGCGCTCCTCCTGGGCGACGCAGAAGTAGGGCCCCTGGAACAGCTCGGACGGCAGGATGACCTGCGCGCCCTTGTCGGCCGCCTGGCGGATGAAGTCGGCGGTCTTGCGGATGTTGGCCTGCAGGTCGTCGCCATAGGACGTCTGGATGGCGGCCACGTTCAGGGTGCGCGTCATCGGGCGGGCTCCTGCTGGGTGATGCAGTGGAAGGATCCGCCGCCGGTCAGGATGGCGATGGACGGCAAGCCGATCACCTGGCGGTCGGGGAAGAGGGTCTCCAGCGCCTGGACGGCCATTTCTCCGGGGCGCGCCTCGTAGATCGGCACGATCACCGCCTTGTTGGCGATCAGGAAGTTCATGTGGCTGGCCGGGATCGCCTGGCCCTCGTCGCCCTCGACGAACCCCGGCGAGGGGATGCGCACGACCTTGATCCTGCGGCCCGCGGCGTCGGTGGCGTGCGCCAGCCGGCGCGCCGCGTCGTCGTAGGCGTCGGCGTTCGGGTCGCCCTTGCCCCAGGCCACCGGCACGGCGACGACCCGGTGCGACAAAGCGGGCCAGGTTGTCCACGTGGCCGTCGGTGTGGTCGTTCTGCAGGCCGTCGCCCAGCCAGATCACCTTCTTCGCACCCAGCGCCCGGGCGAAGGCGGCTTCCGCCTTGGCGTCGTCCCAGCCGGGGTTGCGGTTGGCGTTCAGCACGCACTGGCCGGTGGTCAGGACGGTCCCCTCGCCGTCGTGGTCCACGGCGCCGCCCTCGAGGATGAAGTCGTGCGGGACGAGCTCGGCGTCCGAGGCTTCCGCGATCTGGGCGGCGACGGTGTCGTCATGCGGGAGGTCGTACTTGCCGCCCCAGCCGTTGAACCGGAAGCCCAGCGCGCGGCCGTCCGCGGCGAAGATCGGCCCGGTGTCGCGCAGCCAGATGTCGCCGAACCGGCCGGGCACGATCTCGATGTTGGCCACGTCGCCCAGCAGGCGGCGGGCGGCCGCCTCGCCGTCGGGATGGCCGGTCATCAGCCGCACGGTCTCACCGCCGGGTCCCGCGAGCGCGCGGGCCAGCACCGCCACCTCGGCCTGGGCGGCCTCGAGGTCGGACTCCCAGAGGTCCGCATGACTGGGGGAAGCCCAGCCACATGGCCCGGTGGGGCGCCCATTCGGCAGGTACGGTGAAGCTCATGCGGGTCTCGGGTCGAAGCCGGGCGCAGATGGCCCCCGGGGACCCCCACGTCAAGCGCTGCGACATCGCGCCAAAGAAGAAGGGCGGCTGCATCGCTGCAGCCGCCCCGCATTCCGTTCAGGCCCTGAGGCTTAGAACGAGTACTTCAGGCCGAACTTGACCTGCCACAGCGAGCGGTTGGGCGCGTCCGAGTTGGACAGCGTTTTCACCGCCGGGGTGAAGTTCTGGTACTGGTACCGGTTGCCAGGGGCCGACGCCACGCCGACGATCGGCGCCGCATAGAAGAAGTCCACCTGGCGGACCGTGCCCCACTCGTCGTTGAGCATGTTGCCGATGTTCACCAGGTCCATGTAGGCCTGGATCTTGGCGCCGCCCGGGAAGAAGGCCGGGAGCTCCTGGCTGATGCGCAGGTCGAAGGTGGTCACGTCGTCGCTGCGGAAGCCGTTCCGGGGCGAGATGCGCCCGGCGTACTTCGTCAGGCCGACGCCCTTCAGGTACTCGTTGAAGCGGTTGATGTCGAAGCCCGACGCGTAGGTGACGATCGGGTCGCTGGTCAGGGTCACGTTGCCGGCCGAGTCGACCTGCGGGACGTAGAACAGCTGCCGGTTCGAGGCGCCGTCGCCGAAGAGCGCGAGGGCGTTGGTGCTCGAGAGGTTGTAGACGAAGCTGTACGGGTTGCCCGAGCGGTGCTGGAAGAACAGCGAGACGTTGGTCTCGTTGTCGCCGAAGAACGCGCGGCGGAACGAGAAGCGGCCCTTGAACTGGTGCTTGATCTCGTAGTTCGAGGTCGCCAGGCCCGGATCGTTGATGTCGGCCGTCGCCAGGTTGCCCCAGTTCGAGAAGGCCACCGAGCTGGTGCCCGGGTTCACGTCCTTCGCGTCCGTCAGCGTGTAGCTCAGGCTGGCGTCGATGCCGTTCTCCCAGGCCTTCGACATGCTGAAGGCCCAAGCCTGCTGGAAGCCCTCGTCGGTGTTGGTCAGGACGAGGTCGTTGCCGGTGTCGTTGCCCGAGCCGGCGATGAACGCGCCGCGCTGGGTCGCATTGCGGTAGACCGGACGGCCGTCCGGCGCGGTCCCGACCGGCGTCAGGCCGGCGCGGTAGTCCTTCCAGAGGATCGCTTCCTTCACGTCGCCGCGGAGGAAGTCGATGGTGAAGTTGTAGTTCTCACCGATGTAGGGGAAGGCCAGGTCAGCCGAGAAGCTGAGGCTGCTCTTCCAGGTCTGCACCGGCTGGAAGGCCGGGTCGATGCCGTTGGCGCTGGCCGCGCGACGGATGGTCTCGATCGTCGGCAGCGCCGGGTTCAGCAGGTTCTCGAAGGCCGCCGGCAGGTTGCGGTAGTCCGCCGCCGTGACCAGGGAGTTCAGCACCGCGTTGTCGTCGGTGCCCAGGGCCCGGCCGCAGTTGGTGTTGGTCTGGTTGCGGGCGCAGAAGATGGTCGCGCCGAGCACGCCGGTGTTCGAGAAGCTGTTCGACACCCACACCGTGGCCGAACCGCCCGAGAACAGGCCGAAGCCGCCGGTCAGGCGCAGGCGGCGGGCGGCGAAGCTGCCCCACTCCGGCTCGTACTGCGGGGTGTACTCGAAGCTGACCCGCGGCATCATCACGTCGCGGCCGTCGAGGTTCTCGCTGTTCGAGAAGCCGTAGCGCTGCTGGAAGAAGCTGTTGGCGAGCGGACGGTCGTCCTGGACCAGGCGGGTGTAGCGGAAGCCGGCGGTGACCGAGAGTTCCGGCGTGATCCGCAGGGTATCCTGGGCGTAGATGTTCCAGGTGTCGTAGTCGAACTGGGCCGCGAGGTCCTGCTCGTTACGCTGGCCGTCGCCGTTCGCATCGACGATGGCGTTCTGGTACTGGACCTGGTCCGGCAGGCGGTTCTGCAGGTTGGCAAGGCTGAAGAAGGTGAACTCGGCTTCGGTCCGCTGACCGAAGAGGTTGTAGACCTTCAGGTTTTCCTTCTCGACGCCGAACGAGAACTGGTGGTCGCCCAGGTCATAGAAGACCCGGCCGCGATAGTTGGTGACTTCGTTCTCGAGCTCGTTGGCGTGACGCGACACGTCGGGACCCGCGAGGATCCGCGTGTTGGTGTTGAGCGCCGCCGGGTTGCCGGCGATCGAGAACTGGCCGATCTCGGCCTCTTCGTCGCCCGCGCCTTCGCCGTTGCCGCTCTCGCCGCCGACCGGCTGTTGCAGCGTGACCACCTTCTTCTTGGTGGCGACGAGTTCCGACCGCAGGTTCTCCGACCAGTCCGAGTTCAGCTGGGCGGTGTAGACCTCGAGGTCGTCACCCTTGATGTAGTAGTTGGAGTAGAGCGCCAGCTGGGTCGAGGACGAGCGGTTGCCTTCGATCAGGCGGGTGCCGTTGGTCTTCTGGTAGGTGACCGCCAGGCGGTGCGCGTCAGTGATGTTCCAGTCGAGCTTGCCCAGCCACTTCTCGTCCTCTTCCGGGAGCGAGAGGTTGTCGAGGATCGAGTTCTCCTGGTCGAGCGTATAGCCGTACACGCTGGCCAGGGTGTTCTCGATGGCCGTGATCTGGGCCGGCGTCACGAAGGTGCTGCCGTTGCCCGTGATGATCGGCTTGCCGGAGCCCACCGGACCGGCGATCGAGCCGCGCTCGGCCTCGAACTTCTCGTAGGAGCCGAAGAAGAACAGGCGGTCACGGATGATCGGCCCGCCAAGGGTCGCGCCGTACGACTTCTCTTCGAAGACGTTGGTGAAGGTCTGGCCCTCGGCCTTGTCGCCGATCAGGTCCTGGTCGGAGTACTCGTAGAAGGCCGAACCGTGGAACTCGTTGCTGCCCGACTTGGTCACCACGTTGATGTTGGCGCCCTGGAAGTCGTTGTAGAGCACCGAGTAGGGCGCGAGGTTCACGCTCATCGCCTGGACGGCGTCGGTGGAGATCGGGCTCCGCTGGGTCGGATAGCCGTTGTTGTTCAGGCCGAAGTCGTCGTTCTGCTTCACGCCGTCGACGGTCAGCGAGTTGTAGCGGTTCGACACGCCGCCCGCGACCACCGCGTCCAGGTTGGACGGGTCGAGGGTGATGAACGGATTGAGGCGCGCCAGGTCCTTCAGGTCGCGCTTCATCGACGGCAGGTCTTCGATGTCGGAGAGTTGGAAGTTCGAGGTCGGGCCGCCGTTCTCCTCGCGGTTCATGGCCGTCGCGGTGACGACCACTTCCTCGACGGCGCCGGCGAAGGCCACATCGACGTTGACCGGCGTGCCGACGCCGACGGACGCGACGCGGGTCGTCTCGGTTTCGCCATTGGCGGTCACCGCCACGGTGTACGGGCCGCCGACGCGCAGGCCGCGCGCGGTGAAGTAACCGTCAGCGCCGGTGGCGGTGTTCACGACCGTGCCTGTCGGCACGTGGGTCACCGCGACCGAGGCGTTGGCGACGGGATTGCCGTCCGCGCCGATCGCCTGACCACGGATCGTGCCCGTGGTTTCCTGGGCGTAGACGGCCGTGCCCATGGCGGCGACGAGCACGCCAAAGGAGGCCCCGCAAGCGAGCCGCTTCATCGAAATCATCGAAATCCCCTCAATCCCGACCTTCCCCATCGTCTCCCCAGACGACGTCACCGGTCTTCCTTTCGCCCGCTATAGCGCGGAAATTCGCTTTGTGGGTGACGGTTTTGTTACGGCGACGCTGCGCCGCATGAATCCGCGCCGAAACGTGGCGCCGGCGCTATACAAGGCGCCCGAATGGGGGCGTCCGGAGGACGTGCGAAGGTGCCGATGGGCGAGAGATTGACAGGCATCGGTCAGGACCGGGAATGGCGCGCCGCCATCCTCCTGGTGGCCGGGCTGACCGTCGCGCGTCTGGTGGCGCTCTTCACAACGCCCCTGGAGCTCTATCCGGACGAAGCCCAATACTGGCTTTGGTCCCGGACCCTCGACTTCGGGTACTATTCCAAGCCCCCGATGATCGCCTGGACCATCTGGGCGACCACGGCGTTCGGCGGCGACGCCGAGGCCTGGGTCCGGCTGGGCGCGCCGCTGTTCCAGGCCGGCGCCGCCCTGCTGGTCTTCGCCATCGGTCGGCGGCTCTACGACGCCCGGGTGGCGCTCGCGGCGACCGCCCTCTACGCGCTGGCGCCGGCCATCCAGCTCTCCGCGGCGGTGATCGCCACGGACGCACCCCTGCTATTCTTCCTTGGGCTGACAATTCTACTCTATGCGACGCTGCAGACCGCGGAGGGCCGGCGCGGCCACCTCGCCGCGGGCGTCGGCGCGAGCCTGGGCCTGGCGTTCCTCTCGAAGTACGCGGCGGTCTACGGATTGATCGGCATCGCCCTGCACCTCGTGCTGTCCGAGGACGCCCGCCGGGCCTGGTCACCGAACCGCATCCTCCTGGCGCTCGGGGCCTTCGCGGCGGTGCTGGCGCCGAATGTGATCTGGAACGCCCAGCACGGCTTCGCCACGGTTCAGCACACGGCCGCCAACGCCGCCTGGGGCGGCCGACAGCTGTTCAATTTTCCCGAGCTCGGCGAATTCCTGCTGACCCAGTTCGGCGTCTTCGGGCCGATCCCGTTCGCCGCCCTGATCGTGGGCCTTGTCGTCGCCATCCGCCGGCGGACCCTGGCGGCGGAGGACCTCCTGCTCCTCTGCTTCGTCCTGCCGCCGCTCTTGATCGTCATCGGCCAGTCGTTCGTCAGCCGGGCCAACGCCAACTGGTCGGGCGCCGCCTACCTGCCGGGCGCGGTGCTCGTGGCCGCCTGGCTCGTGCACTGGCGGGCGCGGCGCTGGCTGATGGCGGCCATCGTGCTGCAGGCGACGATCGCGGCCCTGTTCCTGGCGTTCACGATCTCGCCCGCCTTCGCGGAGCGTATGGGGGGCGGCGAACAGCTTCAAGCGGGCCAAGGGATGGTCGCAGACCACCGAGGCGATCCTGACGCGCGCGGCGGTCGAGGAGCCGGCGGGCCTCACCGCCATCGCGGTCAACAGCCGCTTCCTCTACTACGCCATGCGCTATTATGGCCGCGACTGGTTCGCCGACCCGAACGCCCCGCCGCTCAGGGCCTGGCTGCTCGCCGACACCCCCCAGAACCAGGCCGAGACCAGCGCCCCGCTAACGCCCGCTGAGGGCCGCCGCGTGCTGGCCGTGGCGCTGGAGGGCAACTGGCGCGACGAGATGGCCGGCGACTTCCGCCGCGTCTACGGCGAGGAGATCGCGAGCATCGGCCTGGACCGCAAGCGCAAGCGCAGGATCGAGATGTTCGTGGGCGAGGACTTTGCGCCCCGGCCGCGCGACCCGGCTACCGGCCACCCCAGATGACCTTAAGCGCCCGGTCGCGGCCACAGCCGATCCGGTAGGCGTCGTAGCGCCGCGGGTTCTTCTTCGCGAAGTCCTGGTGGTAGGCCTCGGCGTTCCAGAAGGTGGCGGCGGGGCGGATCTGGGTCGCGATTCTGGCGGTCGGCAGCTCCTTCTGGACCTTCGCCACCACGGCCTCGGCGGCCTGCCGCTCCTGGGCATTGGTGACGAACACCGCGGTCCGGTAGGACGGGCCCTTGTCGCAGATCTGCCCGTTGGGGTCGGTCGGGTCGATATTGTGGAAGAAGTAGTCGACCAGCTGGCCGTAGCTCACCTTGGCCGGGTCGTAGGTGACCTTCACGGCCTCCAGGTGGCCCTGGTGGTTCTCGTAGGTGGGGTTGCGCAGGGCGCCGCCCGAATAGCCCGAGACGGCGGCGACCACGCCCGGCGCGGCCTCGAAGAACTTCTCCACCGACCAGAAGCAGCCGCCGGCGAACACGGCGGTCTTCAGGCCGGACTGGGCCGGCGCGGCGGAGCCCAGCGCCAGGGCGGAGGCGGCGATCGCCGCGAAGAGGCGGATCTTCATGGGACGAAGAGTGTCACTCGTGAGGGTTCAGGTCACGAGGATAGGTAGGCGCCGGGCGCGCCCGTTGCGAGCGTGGCCGTCAGGAGGGCTTGCGCGGGGCCACTACCACCAGGAAGCCGTTGGGCACCTTGTGCAGCCCCTCGACCTCGAACCGCTCGCAGAGCTTGGGCAGCCACCAGGACGACGGCTTCTGGATCAGGTGGGCGTTGCGGCCGTCGCTCAGCACCTTCTTCGCCGGACCGGTGTGCACCGTGAACACGCCGTAGCGGGCGGTCAGGTCGCGCAGCTCGTCCAGCACGGCGTCCAGGCAATCCGGCTCGATATGCTCCAGCACGTCGATGCAGCAGACCATGTCGGCCGACCGGGCCGGGCCATACTCGGGGAAAGCCGGGTCGTAAGGACGGTAGTCGATCTGGATGCCCTGTTCCGTCAGGCCGCGCAGCAGGTTCTGCTTGCCCGCGCCGTAGTCGGAGACGGAGGTGACGCCGAGCTGGCGGATCGCCTTGGCGATGACCGGCGCGAACATCAGCGAGGCCACGCCGTAGTTCGGGTTCTTGTGCAGCTCCTGCTGCTGACGCCGATAATCCTCGGTGATGACTTCGCGGGCCGTCGTTTCCATGGCCCCTTTTCGCACAACGGCGTCCGCCGCTGAACCCCCGCGATGCCGCCCGCCGCGACTTGTCGCGGCTCAGGCCGCCTGGGCGGCGACCTCGAAGGGGGCTTCGGTCTTGGCGCGGATCTCGTCCAGGGTGACGCCGGGCGCCAGCTCCAGCAGGGTCAGAGGCGACTTCCCGCGGGCGACGTCGAACACGCCGAGGTCGGTGACCACCAGGTCCACCACACCCTTGCCGGTGAGCGGCAGGGAGCAGGCGTTCACGAGCTTGGGCGCACCGGACTTCTCCACGTGCTCCATGACCACGACCACGCGCTTGACGCCGGCCACCAGGTCCATGGCCCCGCCCATGCCCTTCACCATCTTGCCGGGCACCATCCAGTTGGCGAGGTCGCCGTTGGCGGCCACCTGCATGGCGCCGAGGATGGAAAGGTCGATGTGGCCGCCGCGGATCATCGCGAAGCTGTCGGCCGAGCTGAAGTAGGACGAGCTCGGAAGCGCCGTGATCGTCTGCTTGCCGGCGTTGATCAGGTCGGGGTCGGCCTCGCCCTCATAGGGGAACGGGCCCATGCCCAGCATGCCGTTCTCCGACTGTAGCGTCACTGACATGCCGGCCGGGATGTAGTTGGCCACCAGGGTCGGGATGCCGATGCCGAGGTTCACGTAGAAGCCGTCGCGCAGCTCGCCCGCCGCGCGGGCCGCCATCTGGTCACGGGTCCAGGCCATCTCAGGCGACCTCTTCGCGCTTGCGGGTGGTGAGCTGCTCGATCCGCTTCTCGAAGGCCGGGCCTTTGAGGATGCGATCGACATAGATGCCCGGCGTGTGGATCTGGTCCGGGTCGATCTGCCCGACCTCGACCAGCTCCTCGACCTCGGCGACGGTCACCTTGCCGGCGGTCGCCATCATCGGATTGAAGTTCCGCGCGGTCATCCGGTAGACGAGGTTGCCCTCGGCGTCGCCCTTCCAGGCCTTGACGATGGCGAGGTCGGCGACAAGGCCGCGCTCCATCACATACTCCTCGCCGTCGAAGACGCGGACCTCCTTGCCCTCGGCCACCAGCGTGCCGACGCCGGTCCTGGTGAAGAAGGCCGGGATGCCCGCGCCGCCGGCTCGGATGCGCTCGGCCAGCGTGCCCTGCGGGTTGAACTCCAGCTCCAGCTTGCCGGAGAGGTAGAGCTCGGCGAACAGCTTGTTCTCGCCGACGTAGGACGAGATCATCTTGCGGATCTGCCCGCCGGCCAGCAGCACGCCCAGGCCGAAGTCGTCCACGCCGCAGTTGTTGGAGACGACGGTCAGGTCCTTCACCCCCGTCTCGCGGATCGCCGCGATCAGGTTTTCCGGGATCCCGCAGAGGCCGAAGCCGCCCGCCATGATGGTCATGCCGTCGAACAGCAGCCCGGCCAGGGCCTCGTTCGCGGTCTTCTGCACCTTGCTCGCCATGTTCCGCCCTTTACGCCGCATCCGTCCGGTTGAGAACCGGGACACGGCAAAAATTCACCAACTGATGAAACCGGGTGACAGCGTCAGGCCACGGGCGCGCGCCGGTCGAGGTCTTCGCGGTCTTCGAACTCCTCCTCGTTGACCACCTGGCCCTCGCTCCGGGGCACCGAGAACGGCTCCGGTTTCGGCGTCTGGAGGTTGCCGCGCATCAGGAAGCGCCCGGCCGTGAGCCCGCCGGCCAGTTGCAGCTCCAGCCGGGCCTCGTCGCGGCGCCGGACGTCGACGATGGTCTCGGTCGCCACATCCTCGTCCACGCCGAGCTCGACCAGGACTTCGTGACCGAACACCAGGGCGGATTCGAAGGTCTCGCGCAGCTGGTAGTCGACGCCGGCCTGGATCAGCCGGACGGCGTGGCCGCGGTCAAAGGCGCGGACGAAGAGCTTGGCGTGCGGGAACTCGGCCTTCACGAGCTCGACCACCCGGTCGGCCACCGCGGGCTTGTCCACACAGACGAGGATCGCCTCGGCGGTCTCGGCTCCCGAGGCGCGCAGCACATCGAGCCGTGTGCCGTCGCCGTAATAGACCTTGAATCCGAAGTCGCGGGCCGCGCGGATCATGTCCACGTCGATCTCGATCAGCGAAATCTTCATCCCCCGCGCCAGAAGCGGCTGGCTAACCACCTGGGCGAAGCGGCCGAAGCCCACCAGCAGGACCTGCCCGCTCAAGCCGTCCGGCCTCTCGACGCCCTCCAGCGAGGCCGGCGGCTCGGGCAGCAGCCGCGCGATGACCATGAACACCAGCGGTGTCGCGGCCATCGACAGGATCACGATCGCGGTCAGCGCGGCCGCCACCGTCGGCGAAAGCACCTGCGCCGAGACCGCGGCGGCGTAGAGGACGAAGGCGAACTCGCCCCCTGGGCGAACAAGGCGGCCCGCTGCACCGCCTCGCGCTGGTCCGCCCGGAACAGGCGGGCCACCAGGTAGATGACCAGGGCCTTCACCGTCATGAAGGCGACGAGTCCGGCCAGGATCAGGCGCCATTGGTCGGCGACCACCGCAAGGTCGAGCGCCATGCCGACGCTCAGGAAGAACAGGCCGAGCAGGATGCCCCGGAACGGCTCGACATCGGCCTCGAGCTGGTGGCGGAAGCTGCTCTCGGACAGCAGCACGCCGGCCAGGAAGGCGCCTAGCGCCATGGAGAGCCCGCCCCATTGCATGAAAAGCGCCGTCCCCAGGACCACCAGCAAGGCGGCGGCGGTCATGATTTCGCGGGCGCCGGTTCGGGCGAGGATCTGGAAGAACGGGTTCAGCAGCCAGCGGCCCGCAGCGATCACCACGGCGATGCAGCCGAGGCCCATGAGGACGCTGCCCCAGGGCGCCCGGTCGGTGACCGCGGCGTCGCCGTTGAACGAGGCCATCAGGCCCACCACCGCGAGCAGCGGCACCACCGCCAGGTCCTCCAGCAGGAGGATCGATACGGCTCGCTGGCCGGCCGGAGTGGAGGTCTCGCCGCGCTCGTCCAGCACCTTCATGATCACCGCAGTGGACGACAGGACGAAGCCGCTGGCGCCGATCACCGCGGCCTGGAAATTGAGGCCGCCCAGCATGGCGACGCCCGACAGCACCACGCAGCAGGCGAGCACCTGGGTCAGGCCCAGGCCGAAGATCTCCTTGCGGAGCAGCCAGAGCTTGGCCGGGCGCATCTCCAGCCCGATGACGAACAGGAACATTACGACGCCAAGCTCGGCGACGTGGAGGATGGCCTCGGGGTCGGAGAACAGCTTCAGCCCGAACGGGCCGATCACCAGGCCGGCGGCGAGATAGCCCAGAACGGATCCCAGGTTGAGCTTGCGGAAGATCGGCACGGCGACCACGGCCGCCGTCAGGAGGGCGACGGCGTGCCCCAGGTTCATGCCCGCCGCTTCGGCCGCCATGCTCGCTCCTTGTCAGGTTCCGTCCTATGTGCGGAGAAAAGCGCAGCGGCGCAACTCACCGCTGCCGGGGCGGCTGGAGGCCACGGGCCGGCGGGTGTAGAACGCTCGGCATGAGCCAAGCCATCGCCCTTCAAGACCGGATCGAGCCCGTTTCCTTCGAGCTCTTCGGCCATGACTTCGACGCCTTCACCCGCCGCCTCGGCGACAGCTACGCCCGCTGGGGCTTCGCGGTGATCTCCGACCACGGCCTGCCGCAGGACCGGATCGACGCCGCCCTCGAACAGATGAAGGCCTTCTTCGCCCTCCCCGAGGACGTGAAGCGGAAATACAAGCTGCCCGTCGCCGGCCAGCGGGGCTACACGCCGTTCGGCATCGAGACCGCCAAGGGCGCCACGCACCACGACCTGAAGGAATTCTGGCACGTGGGCCGCGAGCTGCCGGCCGGCCACGCCTTCCGCGACCACATGCCCGACAACGTCTGGCCGGACGCCGAACTGCCCGAGTTCCGTGAGAAGGTGCAGTGGCTGTACGACGCCCTCGACGCCATGGGCCTCAAGGTGCTGGAGGCGATCTCGGTCTACCTCGGCCTCGACCGCCACTTCTTCGACGACAAGGTCGACGTGGGCAATTCGATCCTGCGCCTGCTCCACTATCCGCCGGTGCCGCAGGACGGCCCGCACATCCGGGCGGGCGCGCACGAGGACATCAACGTCATCACCCTGCTGCTGGGCGCCGAAGAGGCCGGGCTGGAGGTGAAGGACCACGACGGCCGCTGGATCGCCATCAACCCGCCGCCGGGCGCGCTCGTCTGCAACATCGGCGACATGCTGCAGCGGCTGGTGAACCACAGGCTGCCGTCCACGACGCACCGCGTGGTCAACCCGGCCCCCGAGCGCCGGGGCTTCCCGCGGTACTCGACGCCATTCTTCCTGCACTTCAACTCGGATTACCTGATCGAGACCCTCCCCGGGACGATCGACGCCGACCATCCGAACCGCTACCCCGAGCCGATCACGGCCGACGGCTACCTCCAGGAGCGCCTGGCCGAGATCAAGCTGAAGTAGGCCTGGGCCACGCCGCTTCGGGGGCCGCGCCATTGGGGCACGGCGCGACCCCCGGCCCGTCCGGCAACACTCGCCGGCGAGGCCACCCTCCCAAGGGGCCGGGAGGATTCCGCTATTTGGTGATGCGCAGGTTGGTGATCGCCGCGGCGATGGCGTCGAACGCCGCGCCGAGCTGGTTCACGTTGGCCACGTCGAAGAACTTGTCCGGCGCGGACGCGCAGCCCTGCAGCAGGCTGGACGACCCGCTCTGGACCTCCACCCGCACAGTGTAGATCTCGATCTTCTTGGCCTTCATGGCGGTGCAGAGCGCGGCCAGGCGGTTGTTCATCGCCGTGGTGCGCTGGCTGGTGCTCGACGAGCCGGTGATGCCGGCCAGCATGTTCTGCCAGACGAAGCCGTAGCCGCCGTAGTACGAGTCATTGTTGGTGTTCGGAGTCGTACATGGTGTTCTCGCCGTCCGTCATGAGGATGACGATCTTCTTCAGGTGCGGCGTGCCGTAGGCCCCGCCGTCGGCGAGCGGCGCGTTGGGCGTGACCGCGTGCCAGCCCCAGACCATGCCCAGCGGGATGTTGGTCTCGCCGATGGCCGTCATGTTGTCGATCGCGGTCTTCACGGCCGACATGTCGGTGGTCAGCCGGATCATCGGCTGCAGCGTGCAGCCGGCGTTGGGCCCGTGGGTGTAGGTCATGCCGAGGTCGGTCGTGAAGCTGCCGGTGCGCTTCCAGACACCGGTGGCGTACTTGGCCGAGCGGCGCTCCTTGGCCTTCCAGTCCGACCCGCCGCCGTCGGCGATGTAGTCGTTCACCTTGGGCGTGCCCGACACATCCGGCTCGTCCGGCCAGAACCAGGGTACGAACATCGAGGCCGGGGTGCTCGTCGCCGGCGCCTCCTCGCTGATGTCGTAGGGCTGGCGGCGCGACTCCACGCAGCCCGCCCATGACTGGCCGATGTTCTTCATCATCGTCAGCCGGTCGGTGTGCTGGACGTCGAAGATGTCGTTGTTGGTGGTCCCCTGGTAGTGCTGCTTGCCCTGGGGATCGATCCAGCTCGGCACGCCCGGGCCGGTGTGGCTGGCGGTGTTGTAGGTGGCCAGGCTCGTCGTGTCCTGCACCCGCACCGTGTTGGAGAACGGCACCAGGGCGATCTTGATCGGCGTCGGCTCGGCGCTCATCGAGGCGGCCAGCGCCAGCTTGTCGACCAGCTTCTTGGCCTCGGTCTTCAGCGTCGCCAGCTTCGGCGAGTTGTTGAGGACCATGGAGCCGGTGTTGTCGAGCACAAGGGCGATCTCCAGCCGGTCGATCGACCGCTGGACCTCGGTGTCCACCTGCACCGGCTTGTGGTCGAAGAAGGCGGGCGCGAAGGCGTCCAGCTCCACCGAGGCCTGAGCCACGACCTTCGTCCCGGACAGGGAGAAGGTTGAGCCCTTGAGCGTCGCGCCGTTGATCAGCTTCAGGTTGGCGGCCAGCGCCTTGTCGCCGATGGCGTCGATCTGATCGCTGGTCTGGGCGTTGGAGCGCGCGGCGTAGAGGGCTGCCGCGTCGAGCGCGTCCTGCAGCTTCCCGCGCTGTTCGCTGGCCAGGTAGACGTCGAAGACGCCCAGCGCCATCGGGGTCAGAACCGCCACGGCGAGGGCGAAGATCACCGCCGCCACGCCCTTCTCGTCGCGCGCGCCGGCGTTGAGCCGGGCGAGCACGCCTTCCAGACGGTCACGAGCCTTGATCTGCATCGGGCGTCCCGATCCTTCAGCCACTATTCGGGCATCAGATCGCGCGAACGCCGTAAATTTCGGGTCAGGCGGGAGGGTTAACTCTCACCGTAAGGTTAAGGGCCGGACGGCGGAGCACGCCCGCCGTCCGGCCCCTTGAGGCCTTACCAGCCGCAGGTCTGGCCGCGGTTCTGCGTCACGAGCCAGGTGTTGAGCGGCTTGAAGTAATCGGCCACGGCGCTGGCGTCCGTGCGGGTCTCGCCGGTGAAGGTCTTCAGGGTCTCCGGCCAGGGCTGGGACTGGCCGAGCTCCATCATGGCGTTGAAGCGACGCCCGACCTCCTTCTGGTCATAGACCGAGCAGCGGTGCAGCGGCCCCTTCCAGCCGGCCTGCTTGCAGGCCGCCCGGTGGAACTGGAACTGGTAGATGTGGGCCAGGAAGTAGCGGGTGTAGGGCGTGTTGCCCGGCACGTGATACTTCGCGCCCGGATCGAAGGCGTCGGCCGGCCGCGGCCCCGGCGCGGTCAGGCCCTGGTACTGCAGCCGCAGCTTCCACCAGGCGTCGTTGTAGGTCTCCGGCCCGACCTCGCCCGAGAACACCTGCCAGCGCCAGCGGTCGACCAGCAGGCCGAACGGCAGGAAGGCGATCTTGTCGAGCGCGGTCTTGAGCAGGAAGGGGATGTCTTCTTCGGCCCCCGGCGCCTTGTCGAGCAGGCCGATCTGCTGGAGGTAGGTCGGCGTCGAGGCCGACAGCGCGGCGAAGTCGCCGATCGCCTCGTGGAAGCCATCATTGGCCGAGTTGCGGAACAGCGCCGGCTGGTTCTTGTAGGCGCGCTGGTAGTAGTTGTGGCCGAGCTCGTGGTGGATGGTGCGGAAGTCGTCCGCATTCACCTTCGTGCACATCTTGATGCGGATGTCGTCCTTGTCGTCGATGTCCCAGGCCGAGGCGTGGCAGACGACCTCGCGGTCCTGCGGACGGACGATCAGCGAGCGCTCCCAGAAGGTCTGCGGCAGCGGCGCGAAGCCCAGCGAGGAATAGAAGTTCTCGCCGGTCTTCACCATTTTCACCGGGTCGTAGCCCTTGGCCTCGAGCAGCTTGTCGAGGTCGTAGCTGCTGGTGATCCCCTTCGGCTGGACGACATCGTAGATGTTGCCCCACTGCTGGCCCCACATATTGCCGAGGAGGTCGGCGCGGATCGGCCCGGTCTTCGGCTGCACGGCGTCGCCGTACTGCTCGTTGAGGCGGGCGCGCACGTAGCAGTGCAGGTTCTTGTAGAAGGGCTCCACCTGCTTCCAGAGACGGTCAGTCTCGGCCGCGAAGGCGTCCGGCTCCATGTCGTAGTTGGAGCGCCAGAGCGCGCCGGTATCCTTGTAGCCCAGGCCCTTGGCGCCTTCGTTGGAGAGCGCCACGAAGCGGGCGTAGTCCGGCTTCATCGGCGGGGCGACCGAATGCCAGCCCTCCCAGGCCGCCTTCAGCTCTGCCGGGTTGCGCGACTTGGCCAGGACATCCTCGGCGTCGTTCAGGGTGATCTGCTTGCCCTGGAAGGTGAACTTGCCCGTGGAGTAGGTGGAATCCAGCTTGGTGAGCAGGTTCGACAGTTCCTCGGCGGCGCCCGGCCGGTTGGGGGGCCGGCGACACCAGGTAGAGCTTGAGGAGCTTCAGCTTGCGCGCGGTGACCGCGTCGGTCTTCACGCCGTTGAAGCGCGCCGCCTCCATGGCGAGCTTGGTGATGGTCTCGTTCTGCTCGGCGGTGGCCTTGGCCTCCAGCCACTGGGTGTCCGGCGTGATGAAGTTCGCGCGGACCCAGGCGGCCCGGTTGGCGAACGCGCTGACGCGCTCGAGTTCAGCCTCGGCGTTCTCGACGAACGTCTTGGCGTCCGCGGCGGTGGGCGTGGCGACCGCCGCAGCGGCGGCCGGGCCCTGCGCCACCGCCGGACCGGCGCCGATCAGAAGGGCGACCGCAGTGGCCGCCAACAGCTTGGATTTCATCGCTATTCCTTGAGCGTTTCGGGCGCCTCTTCGGGGGCGCCGCATGTGGCGCGGATGGGGAAGCCTCCGCGCCCGCTCAGGTCAAGCCCTACCCCAAGCGTTCGATGTCCTCGAGGCCCGTGGTGGTGACGTCGAGGTCGGTCACCAGGCCGTTGGCGATGGAATAGACCCATCCGTGGACGCTCAGCGTCTGGCCACGCGCCCAGGCGTCCTGGACGAAGACGTCGGAGGCGACGTTCCTCACCTGGCGGATGACGTTCAGCTCCACGAGCCGGTCCCACCGCTGGCGGTCGTCGGCGATACCCTCCAGCTCGCCCTTGTGGTCGTGGTGCACCTCGCGGATCGGGTGCAGCCAGTGGTCCACGAGGCCGCGCCGCTTGCCGTCCACGGCCGCCGCGACGCCGCCGCAGCCGTAATGGCCGACCACCAGGATGTGCTTCACCTTCAGCACGTCCACGGCGAACTGCAGCACCGAGAGATAGTTGGCGTCCTGCGGCGGGGCGAGGTTGGCCACGTTGCGGTGGACGAACAGCTCGCCCGGATCGAGATCGACGATCTCGTTGGCCGGCACCCGGCTGTCGGAGCAGCCGATCCACAGGTACTCGGGGGCCTGCTGGCCCTCCAGCCGCTTGAAGAAGCCGGGGTCCGCGGAGACCTTGCGTTCCGCCCAGCGCTTGTTGTTCGCCTTGAGGTCTTCGAGCATGGGCGCGCTCTAAGCCTGACAGCCGCCGGGGGGCAACCCCTCCCCCTGCGTCACCTGACTCACGCCGGGTGGGCGTCGGGCTGTTTGTCCGGGTGGGCGGCGGCGAAGGCCGGATGCTCCGCCGCCCGCGCGGCAACCGCGGCGATCGCCGGATAGGGGTCCAGCGCCACGCCGTAGCGGCCGGCGGAATAGACCTGTGGGATCAGGCAGCAGTCGGCGAGGGTCGGGGCGTCCCCGAAGGCGAAGCCCGCGCCGTGCGCGGCGACCATCGGCTCCAGGGCCGAGAAGCCATCGTTGATCCAGCGCTTCGACCAGAGGTCGCGGCCGGCGTCGTCGACGCCCAGCGCCGTAAGCTGCTGCTGGATGCGCAGGTTGTTCAGCGGGTGGATGTCGCAGGCGACGATGGCCGCCATGGCCCGGACCACCGCCCGGTCGCCCGCCGTCTTCGGCAGCAGGGCCGGCTCGGGGTGGACTTCCTCCAGCCACTCGAGGATGGCCAGGCTCTGGGTCAGCACCTGGCCGTCGTCGGTGGTCAGGGCGGGCAGCAGCTCCTGCCGGTTCACCGCCTTGTAGGCGTCGGAATGCTGGACGCCCTTCACGAGGTGGATCGGGGCGTAGTCGTAGGCGAGGCCCTTGAGGTTGAGCCCGATGCGGACCCGGTAGGGCGCGGTGGCCCGCCAGTAGCTGTGCAGCAGGAGGGTCATGCGGCCACCGTGAACGCCAGCGCGCCGACGCCCTCCACCTCGCCCTCGACCCGGTCGCCGCGGGCGAGCGCGGCCACGCCCTCCGGCGTGCCGGTGAAGATCAGGTCGCCGGGCGCCAGCGCCCAGAGCTTCGAGGCCTCCGAGACGATCTCGGCCACGTTCCAGATCATGTCGGCGACCGCGGCGTCCTGGCGGACCTCGCCGTTCACCGAAAGCGCGATGCGGCCCGTGGGCGCCGGGCCCTGCCAGCGGCGGATCGCCGAGATCGGTGCGGACGCGTCGAAACCCTTGGCCGCGTCCCACGGCTGGCCCTTGGCCTTGGCGGCGGCCTGCAGGTCGCGGCGGGTCAGGTCGACGCCGACCGCATAGCCGTAGACGAGATCCAGTGCGGCCTCGACGGGGACGGCGACGCCCGGCCTGCCGATCGCCACCACCAGTTCGATCTCGTGGTGGAGGTCGGCCGTGCACGGCGGATAGGCCGGATCCGCGCCCGGCGGCACGACGGCGTCGGCCGGCTTGGTGAAGAAGAACGGCGGATCGCGGTCGTCGTCGCCCGCGCCCATCTCCCGGCGGTGGGCCCAGTAGTTGCGCCCGACGCAAAGGATGCGGCGCACCGGGAAGGCCGCGGCCTCCCCTTCCACGGGCACGGTCGGGACGGCGGGGGCTTCGACGACATAGGCGCTCATGTCCTGCGATTAGACCCAGCCCGTTCTCTTGGAAAGCTCACGAGGGTCCCGCTGCGTGACCGTTGACAGCGCGGCCGCGGGCGCCTTGGGTCGCCCCATGTCCGAGACTTCCGCCAACGGCCCGCTGGCCGACCTCGTCGTCGTCGAGATGGGCACCCTCATCGCCGGTCCGTTCTGCGGCCAGATCCTCGGCGACTTCGGCGCCGAGGTGATCAAGATCGAGGACCCCAGGACCGGCGATCCCATGCGCCAGTGGGGCCGCAGCCTGCCCAAGGGCCTGTCGCCCTGGTGGCCGGTGATCGGCCGCAACAAGAAGTCGGTGGGCGTCGACCTGAGGACGCCGGAGGGCCAGCAGATCGCCCGCGACCTGATCGGCAAGGCCGATGTGGTGATCGAGAACTTCCGGCCCGGCGCCATGGAGAAGTGGGGACTCTCCTACGAAAGCCTGGCCGCCGAGAACCCCAGGCTGATCATGGCCCGGGTGTCCGGCTTCGGCCAGACCGGCCCCTATGCCCAGCGCGCCGGCTACGGCCTGATCGGCGAGGCCATGGGCGGCCTGCGCCACGTCACCGGCGAGCCCGATCGCCCGCCGGCCCGGGCCGGCATCTCCATCGGCGACAGCCTGGCGGCCATGCACGCGGTCATGGGGATCACCATGGCCCTGCACCACCGCGCGCGCACGGGCCAGGGCCAGGTGATCGACGCGGCCCTCTACGAGAGCGTCCTGGCGGTGATGGAGAACCTGGTCACCGAGTACGACATCACCGGCTACGTCCGTGAGCGGTCTGGGTCGATCCTGCCCGGCATCGCGCCCTCGAACGCCTATCCGTGCGCCAACGGCGAGATGATCCTGATCGGCGGCAACGGCGACAACGTCTATGCGCGCCTCACCGAGGCCATGGGCCGGCCGGACCTGAAGACCGACGCGAAGTTCGCGAGCCATGCCGCGCGCGGTGAGAACCAGCAGGAGCTGGACGGGATCATCGCCGCCTGGACCAGCGGTTTCCGGCTGGCCGACCTGCTGGCGCTGCTGGAGGCCAAGGGCGTCCCGGCCAGCCGCGTCTTCCGCGCCCCCGACATGCTGGAGGACCCGCAGTACGCCGCCCGCGAGGCGATCGTCACCACGGACCATCCGGTCTTCGGCCCGATCCGCATGCAGAACGCCTTCCCGAAGCTGTCGGCCACCCCGGGCCGCGTGCGCTGGCCGGGACCGGCCCTGGGCGAGCACACAGATGCGGTGCTCAAGGGTCTCGCGGGGTATTCGGAGGAGAAGCTCGCGGCGCTGCGCGGCAAGGGCGTGATCTCCCCCTCCCCCTGACGGGGAAGGCGGAAATCGCGCGTTGACAGAGGGTCGGGTCGCTTGATCCGGGCGATATCCCTGGGCCGCCGGTCCGGCCCCTGCGGTTGCCGCAGGTCCCCCATGCGCCGATCTAAGGCCCACCCCATGGTTAAGGTAGGTGACGGCTTGTCTCAGGGGGTGCGGCAGGTTGGCCCGCGGGTCAGGAGGACCTGAGCAGCTCCGCCACGGCCGCCGCCACCTGGGTGACGTCGTAGGGCTTGCGGATCACCGGGGCGTCGAACCCGGTGGGGGCGCCGCCCGCCTCGCCGTAGCCGGTGGCGAACACGAACGGGACCTTC
This sequence comes from Phenylobacterium sp. J367, assembly GCF_024699985.1. GTDB lineage: Bacteria > Pseudomonadota > Alphaproteobacteria > Caulobacterales > Caulobacteraceae > Phenylobacterium. Next base: position 896,365 of record NZ_JAJONA010000001.1, read on the forward strand.
CGGCGGAACAGGGCCTCGGCCACCGGTGTCACCGAGCGGCCGTTGAGGTTGGCGTCGAGCACGGCGGCGTCGATCGGCCGGTCGAGAAGGGCCATGGCCTCTTCAAGCTCGTAGGCCGGCCCGATCACCTCGGCGCCGGCTTCGGACAGGCTGGTCTCCAGCTCCAGGGCCAGCAGGACCGCGTCCTCGACGATCAGCACGCGCGAGCCCCTGAGATCGGTCGGCCCGCTGGAGACGACGATGGTCTCGGCCGCGGCCGGGGCCTCCGGCACGGTCTCGGGGCGCGGCGCGACCGCCGCGGCGCCGGCCGTCAGCCGCACGTGGACGCCGGGCGGCCGGTACTCCACGGACGTCCCGCCGTTCAGCTCGCGTCCGGTGACCTGCTCCAGCAGGGTGGTGCCGAAGCCGCGGCGGGCGGGCGGGAAGACGCGCGGCCCGCCGCCTTCCGTCCAGTTGAGCTCGAAGCCGCCGTCGGCCTTCCGGCTCCAGCGGACGTCCACATGGCCGGCCTCGGATGAGAGCGCGCCGAACTTCACCGCGTTGGTGGCCAGCTCGTGCAGCGCGAGCGACAGCGCATTGGCCGCCCGGGGCGTCAGGAAGAGCTCCGGGCCCCTCCCAGCTGGTCTGGCCCGGCGCCAGGGCGCCGAGCTCGGCGGCCACCAGGTGATCGATCGCCGCGCCGCGCCAGCGGGCGGCGGTCAGGGAGCTCGTTGGCGGAGCCCAGCGCCTTCAGCCGACCCGAGAAATTGCTCAGGAAACTTTCCAGCGAGGTGGTGCGCTTGGCCGTCTGCTGGGCCAGCGCCTGCACCGCGGCCAGGACGTTCTTCACCCGGTGGTCGAGCTCGGCCATCAGCGTCTGGCGGTGCTCTTCCTCCACCTTGCGCTCGGTGATGTCCTGGATGATGCCGGTGACGTTCACGGGCCGCCCGTCGTCGCCGTAGGTCACCACGCCGGCGATCCTCACCCAGACCACCCGGCCGTCATCGGCCCGTATCTGGCGGAACTCGGCCTCGTACTGGCCGGCGGTCCCGAGGTTGCGCTCCCGCTGCGCCAGGAAACCGGCCATGTCCTCGGGATGTACGTAGCGGTCGAGCATCCGGCCGCCCTCCGCCGGCATCTCGCCGGGCGGCAGGCCGACGATGCTGGCCATGCGCTCGGACACCACGAAGACGTCGCGCGCGACATCCCACTCGAATTCGCCCAGGCCTGCGGCCCCGATCGCGAGTTCCAGACGGTCGTGGTTCACTCTGACGTTCACCCCTTGCCGGGTCTCGACGCAGCCGACTATAGGGCGACATCACCGGCCGCGCGATAGGAACCGTGCGTTTCCCACAGCGTTTGGCGGACGGGGACGGGGAGAAGCTCCGCCTTTGCCCGGAAGGCGGAACTTCGTTAGCATGTCCGACGTTCAGCAGACGTCCCCCCGGCGTCCGCCCGGGCCCCTTCTTCGGAGTGACGACATGTCCCTTGACCAGGCCAACGACGCCAACGTTTCCACGAGCAGCGAAGCCAAGCGCCTGGCCGCCGAGGCGCAGCGCACCTTCACCGACGCGCGGGCGCGCATCGAGGCGGTCGTGCAGGAAGGCCTGGAACAGCTTCGCACCCAGTCGCGCGCCTATGCCGACAACGCCGGCCAACAGCTCGACGTCGCCCAGCAGTACGTGACCGAGCGGGTGAAGGAACGCCCGCTGGCCGCCATCGGCGCCGCTGTCGGCGTGGGCGTGCTGGTCGGCCTGCTGCTGTCCTCCGGCCGCCGTTGAACCTCAATAAGATCCTGAGACTTCTAGCCGCCGCCGCCGCGATCGCCGCGGCGGCGGTCGTCGTCGTGGTCGCCGCGTCCTTCGCGCTCTACGCCGCGGCGAAGCCCTATGTGGGCGAGGCCTGGGCGGCGGCGATCGTCGCCGGCGTCTTCGCCCTGATCGCCGTGATCCTGGCGGTCGCGATGACCATGAAGGCCCGCCCGAAGTCCGGAAAGGCCGAGGAGCAGCCGATGAGCGCGCGGCTGATCGAGCTCGCCCGCGAGAGGCCGATCGTCGCCGCCGGAGCCGCGGTCGCCGGGGCCATCGTGCTGGCCAGCAACCCGCGGATCGTCACCACCATCCTCAGCGCCGCGATCGCCGGCCGCGCCGCCGCCGGGACCAAGACCCCCGACAAGAAGCGCCGCTAGACCCCCGCCCCGCCCGCCACCGCCCCGGGAACGGTCACGCTTGCACCGGCGTTGATCGGATGAGCGATCCTGCTCAAGACTCGATGGGTTCGCCTTCGGGCGGCAAGGGAGAACGCCAATGCTGGGCTGGGCGCTGACCTTCCTGGTGGTCGCACTGATCGCCGCGCTTCTTGGTTTCACTTCGATCGCCGGCGCGGCGATGGGTATCGCCAAGATCCTGTTCTACGTCTTCCTGGTTCTGTTCCTGGTCTCGATCGTCATGCACTTCGTACGAGGACGAAGGGTACCCTGACCCCCGCTTAGACGGGCCGTCGGTCGAGCGACCACGTCCTGTAGGGCTCGTACTTCGAGCCCCCCAACAGAGGGCGGCGATCCGGATCGCCGCCCCTTCTATTTCCACCACATTGAACCCCGGCGGCACGCCGCGCTCGCGGACCGAAAGCGTGCCCGCGCCGACCGCGTAGGTCTTCCCGTCCCCGAACGGATAGGGCCAGGCGAACGGCGCGTGGATGTGGCCCGACAGAACGAGGTCGACGCGGGCCTCCGCGAAGGCCCGGGCCGCGGCCGTCCCGCCCCACACCTTCGCGGTCATGGGCCCGCCGATCATCTCCATCAGCGGATGGTGGCAGACCAGGATCCGGAAGCATTCGAGGGGCGACTGCTCGAAGAACGTCACCGCCTCGCGCACCTGGCCGGCCGCGATCTGGCCCTTGGACCAGTTCAGCCGGGGCTGCGGTCCACGGGCGGTGTTGACCCCGCGCACCGCGAAGCCGCCACCGAGGTGGCTCTGCGCCCGGGCCGGGCCGATCGCCTTCTCGAAGCGGCGGAACGGGGCGAAGATGCGCTCCGCGACGGCGATGTAGGGGGCGTCGTGATTGCCGGGCGTGACAAGCTGCGCGCCCTTCAGGCCGGCCAGCCACTCGGCGGCGGCGGCGAATTCCACCTTCTCGCCGTAGCGGGTCAGGTCGCCGGAGACGATGGTCAGGTCGAAGCCGCCGGCGTTCACATAGTCCGCCGCGGCGGCCACCGCATGGGTGTTCTCGCCCCCGAAGTGGATATCCGACAGGTGCGCGAAGCGGATCACGTCAGAGATCCTTGGGGATCGCCAGCACGCGCACCAGGTCCGGCCGGTAGGTCACCTCGGTCAGCGATTTCAGGCGTACGGATTCCCCGTCGAGGATCGCCGGGATGCCGTCGGCCGCCCAAATCCGGGCGACCCGGCAGGTCTCCACCACCACATTGGGATCGTCGCGCCAGTCGCCGGTGAGGGCGTGGAAGCCCAGGCGGAAGGCGTCCATGGCGCCGCTGAGATCGAGGGCGGCGCATTCCAGGACCGGCTCGTCCTCGGACAGCGCCCGCGAGGCCAGCGGGCACATGATGGTGAGCGCCTCGGCCTTCTCCCGCGGCCCCTGGTCGAGCATGTAGCGCAGCCGCCCCGAGAAGGCCCGCTTGGCGGCGCGCCGGGCGCGCAGGAAGGCGAGCTTCGTCTTGCCGTGCCGGGCCGCCTCCCGGGCCGGCGCCCACAGCGCCGGCGAGCCGAAGATGCCGGCGACCAGGAACTTGTGGCCCTCCACCTCGCCGCCGCTCAGCATCCGCTCCTCGCCCTGGGCGAGCGCGATGGTCAGGGCGTCCTGCCAGGGGCGCTCGCCATAGATGGCGTGCGGCAGCATGTTCATGGTCCCGCCGGCGAGCGGCGCCAGCACCGGTCCGGTGGGACCGCAGAGCTCGGCCGCGGCCCGCGCGGTGCCGTCGCCCGCCAGGATGACGAGAAGGTCCGGCGCCGCGTCCACCGCGGCCCGCAGGCAGTTGGTCAGGTCGTCCTTCTCCGGCGCGCAGACATGGGCGTCGACGCCATGGTCGGCGAAGATCTTCTCCACCTGCGCCGGCGCGTCGGGCCCGACGCTGCCGGAGGCGATGTTCGCCACCACTTCGACGCGACGGATCCGCGTCGTCCCCCCGATGTCGTCATGGCGTCGTCAGCTGGGCGGGTTATCGGCCGCCGACTTGGCGGACTGGCCGGCGTCACGGATCGCCTGGCCGGCGTCGGAGGCGACGTCGCGCACGGCCGGCTCGGCCTTGTTGGCGGCGACGGCCAGATTCTGGTCGGCCACCGCGCCGGCGCGCGTGAACGAGCCGTTGAAGGCGGCCAGCCCCATCAGCGCCAGGCCCACGGCCGCGGCGATGAAGGTGAAGGTCATCAGGATCGGGTGACGCTTGCGCGTCGCGCGCTCATCGCGCCGGCCCCGTTCGTAAGCTTCGCGCAGGTCGGCCTTGAGGTCGTCTGCACGCACGTCGTGGCGATCGCCAACCATGAGAGAGCTCCAGAAAGCGTGTCGTTTGCGGCGTAACGGGGCGCGCAGGCGACGGGTTCCGGCGGAACTGCTACGCTTGTACCCGCGTTAGCGTCCGCAGGGGACAACCAAGGAGAGCCCATCTCATGCTCAAGCCATTGATCGCCCTCGCTGCGACCGGCGTGCTTGCCGCCGCCTGCACGACGACTGGCAATGTTGAAGGTAATGCGGCCGGCGGCGCCGCCCTCGGCGCGCTTGCGGGCGCCGCCATCGGCGCGGTGTCGGGCGATGTCGGCGTCGGCACCGGCGCGGCGGTCGGCGCGGGCGTCGGCGCGGTCGCCGGTGCGGTGAAGGGTTGCCGCGAAGACGGCGGCTGCGGCGCTCAGCCCAACAACCGCCAGCAGTATTACGACGAGCGGGCCGGCCGCTATTACTACTATGACTCCGCGACCGGCCGTTACTACTGGTCCGACGGTTCGCCCCGCTACTAGGCGGCGGCCAGATGGAACGGCAAGGGCGGTCGGTGCGATCCGACCGCCCTTTGTCGTGGGTGAAACGGGAGGGGTACATGAGCTTCAAGACATCGGCGGCCGCGGCCGTCCTGCTGGTGGGCCTGGGCCTGAGCGCCTGCGAGACCGTCAGTTCCGCCCGTGACCGGCTGGTCCGCGCGCCGGACCGCTGCGTCGACCGCACGGTCCAGATCTATTTCGAGCCAAACCAGGCCGAGGTGACCGACGAGGGTCGCGCGGTCATCAAACAGGCGGCGGACGACGCCCGCGGCTGCAAGGTGGGCAAGGTGGAGGTCACCGGCCTGGCGGACGCGGTCGGCGCGCCGGCCGACAACCTCGAGCTCTCCAAGCGCCGGGCCCAGTCGGTCACAGCCGCGCTTGCCGCCGCCGGCCTGCCGGCCGCGGAGTTCGCGGTGGCCGCCGTGGGCGCGGCCGGCGCCGAAACCGCCGACGGGCGCGCCGCCCCGCTCCGCCGCCGTGCGGACGTGAAGCTGCACATCAGCCGCTGAGGCGGGGGGCGCTGCGGGTCAAGCGCACAAAGAAAAGGCGGGCCCCTTGGGACCCGCCGAAGTGTGCATCATCGAGAAAAGGGGTGCGGAGACGGCAGACTGGCATGATCACCAGTCTCAAGTCGGGGGGGCGTCGCCGCCTCCGCATACGTTAGAACACCCTCCGCCCATTCGCGTTCCGGCAGGGCGTAAAAAAACTTCGAAAAAATTCGCCGGTCCGACGGCCTTTCCACATCCTCCTGAAATGGCTGAGCTTTCAAACAAGCTGAGCCCTGGTGGGGTGGGTCGGGGAACGGGCTGTGGCGGCGATGCGTTAGGCCGATGGCGGGCGAGCAACACTCGCCCATGTCCGCAAGGGACGCGAAGGCCATGCGCAACTCGTTCGCCCCCCGGGGCGGCTTCGTGCTCGCGAAGACGCCCAGCTACCGGCAGCTCGCGCTGCGCCGCCGCCTCCTGGTGGTCGTCGCCGTGGCCGGGCTGGCGCTCGCCAGCGGGGTGATCGGTTCGCTGACCGCGCAGCCTGAGCGCGCCGATTCCGACCGGCCCTATGTGGGGCCGTCCAGTTACTTCCCGTCTGAGTAAGGAGCTCCCCCATGGCGCTATCCACGCGCTACTCCCAACGTCCCACGATGAGCGCGACCCGCGCGCGGCAGGGGCGGCTCGGCCGCCACATCCTCTGGGTGCTGGTGTTCGGGCTGGCGCTGGTGGTGCTCGGCTTCTTCGCCGCCTATGCCTGGAAGTCCGGCGACCTCGCCTCGACGGAGGTCCACAACGGCAAGCAGCCGGCCGACGCCCAGGCGTTCAACGCCCCCGAGCCGGCCGCCGTCAACACGCCTCCGCCGCTCGCCACCCAGCCGGGCAGCGCCCAGGGCGAGCCGCCCCCGGCCCCCGTCGGCCAGTAGCCCGAGACCAAGTCGCCACCGGACGGCCGCCCCCCGAGGGGCGGCCGTTCTTCTTTGCCCGCATGCGCCAAAGAGCCAGTTGCGCCAAAGAGAAGGGGCGCCGCGTTGGCCGCGACGCCCCCTACCCCACCAGGAATTTGTGACTCCCGCTTAGGCGGCCTGCTTGGAGGCCTTGCGCGGGTGGAAGAACAGGGCCTGGCCGATCGCCGCTTTCACGGTTTCCGGCTGGAACGGCTTGGTGATCAGGAAGGTCGGCTCCGGACGCTCGCCGGTCAGCAGACGCTCCGGGAAGGCGGTGATGAAGATCACCGGCACGTCATAGCGCTGGAGGATGTCCTTCACCGCGTCGATGCCCGAGGAGCCGTCGGCGAGCTGGATGTCGGCCAGCACCAGGCCCGGCGTCTTGCGGGCCACGGCGTCGACCGCCTCGGTGCGTGTGGCGGCGATGTCGACCACCTGGTGGCCGAGTTCGCGGACCAGGGCCTCGATGTCGGCGGCGATCACCGGCTCGTCCTCAATGATCAGGACGTCAGTGGCCAGTTCCGCATCGATCTCGGCCTGCGCCTCGGCGATGAGCTTCTCGACCTCCGCGAAGTCGGTGCCCAGGATCTGCGCGGCTTCCGAGGGCGTGAAGCCCTCGAGCGCGGTGAGCAGGAAGGCCTGCCGCGACCTGGGAGCGATCCGCATCAGGCGGCGGGTGGTGTCGTCGGCGGTGATGTCGTCGTCCGCCGGTCCTTCGAGCTGGGCGCCGGAGGTGCACCAGATCGCGTGGAACACATGGTAGAGCGCCACGCGCGGCGTCAGGTTGGCCTCCAGGACCCGCTCGCCGGCGGCGAGGGCCTCGAGGGCGACCCGGACATAGTGGTCGCCCGTCGTCTGATCACCGGTCAGGGCGCGGGCGTAACGGCGCACATAAGGTAGATGCGGCGCCAGACGGGCTAGAAGACTCAAGGGGAACCCCTCCCGTTGTAGACATCGGAGCATGGCAGCCGCGGTCGGTCTCCCCCAACCGCGGCCATATCATGGTGCAAAAACGCCACGCGGGGGAACCGGTTCCCAAGATGATCTGTTTTCCGCATCTTGTTCGCCGCGGGACGGGAACCTCACGACGGAGTCGGACGTTGGGTGGCGACGAGGATGCAAAGAGGGGGCGGCCGCCGCGCGAGCGGGGCGCCGATGCCATGATCGAACAACGCCCATCCGAGGAACGACGGAAGTCTTCCGCCGCGCTCGATGAAGCCCGCCTGCGCCAGCAGGCCATCGGCGTGCGGCTGCGTCAGATGTTTGACGAGATCGTCAACGAAGACGTTCCCGAGGAATTCCTCGAGATCCTCCGCCGCGCCGACAGCCGCTCGGAGAATGGCTGATGTCGGAGGCCACCGAGAAGCGGCCGACGCGCGGCGCAACGGACGACAACGCCTTCAAGCGTGAGCTTGTCCAGCTGATCCCGCACCTGCGCGCCTTCGCGCGGACCCTGTGCGGAGACCCGGCGGCGGCTGACGACCTGGCGCAGGACGCCATGATGAAGGCGTGGGACGCCCGCGCCAGCTTCCAGATGGGCACGAACATGAAGGCCTGGACCTTCATGATCCTGCGCAACCAGTTCTATTCCGAGAAGCGCCGCTCCTGGCGCCAGAGCCAGCTCGACCAGGAAGCCGCCGAGCGGACCCTGGTGGCGGTGGACGACCCCGAAGCGCCCGTCGCCCTCGACGAGCTCCGCCAGGGTCTGGCCATGCTGCCGCCGGAACAGCGCGAAGCCCTGATCCTGGTGGGCGCCGGCGGGTTCGCCTACGAGGAGGCCGCCGACATCTGCAACTGCGCGGTCGGCACGGTGAAGAGCCGGGTCAGCCGCGCCCGGCGCGCGCTGCACGCCATCCTCGACGAGGGGAACTACCAGCGGGACGGCGCGGCCGCCGGGGACGCGATGCGGTCTATCCTGGCCGATGCCGAGCGGCTAAGCACCGTCCGTTGAGGACGGGACCACGGCTGCGATGAGGCGCCCTGCGAAAGGATCGCCGAGCACGATCCGGGTACGGTTGATGACGGCCCTCGCGGCCGCCCTCCTGCCTGTGCTGATGCTCGGCATCATCCAGTCGGCGATCGCCTACCACCGCGAGGGTGTGGCGCTGCGCGAGAACCTGGGCTTCGCCGCACGGCGGAGCGCCACGGCCGCGCTTGCGCGGACCGAGGCGGCCGAGGTGCTGCTGACCACGCTGGCGCCAGGCGCCGGCTTCCAGTGCTCGCAGCGCCTCTCGCAGGTGAGCGGTCGCATCCCCGGCTACGAGAACCTGATCCGTTTCGGACCTGACGGCCGCGTGGTCTGCGCGGCCGCCAGCACGCCGCCCGACGCCCAGCGCGCCGCCAGCGCCTGGTTCCAGCGCCTGGCCAGCGGCGACAACCTGGTGGTCGTGGCCGAGCCGGACGTCGCCTACGCCCAGGTGCCCGCCGTGCTGATGGCGGTGCCGTCCCGGGACGCCGCCGGCCGCTTCGACGGCGCCCTGGCCGCCGTCATCGCCCTCTCCTCCCTCCAGCCATCGACCGCCGACCCGACCTTGCCGCGGGAGACCGCGGTCGCCCTGGTCGACGAGTTCGGCCGGACGATCAGCGCCACCGACCCGCACGTGCTCAGCGGCCTGCCCGACAACTGGCGCGCCCGGGCCATGAAGAATGGTTCGCTGGTGTGGTACGCCGACGGCCCGCAGGGCGAGCGCCGGGTGTTCTCCGCCGCTCCGCTCGTCGGCGACGACGTCTATGTGGTGATCTCGGCGCGCTCGCCGGGCCTGCTGTCGTGGGCGCGGCTGAACCCGCTCACCGGCATCTTCTTCCCGCTGCTGACCTTCGTCCTGGCGCTGACCACGGTGACCGCCGTGACTGAGCGCGTTGTGGTGCGCTGGATCGCCTATTTGCAGCGGATCGCGACGCTCTACGCCCGCGGCCGGCTCAGCGTGCGGCCGGTGCAGGCCGAGCAGATGCCGCCGGAGATCCGCGAACTCGCCTCCACGCTGGAGGAGATGGCCGAGGCCATCGTCGGCCGCGACGCCTCCCTGCGCGACAGCCTCGCCCAGAAGGACGCGCTGATGCGCGAGATCCACCACCGGGTGAAGAACAACCTCCAGGTCATCTCCTCCCTCCTGAACATGCAGCAGCGGGCGCTCTCCGACCCGGCGGCCCGGGCGGCGATGAGCGACACCCGCCAGCGGATCACCGCGCTCGCCCTGATCTACCGGGCGCTCTACCAGGGGCCGGACCTGAAGAAGGTGGACCTCCGGCCCTTCCTTGAGGAACTGACCGCCCAGCTCGTGGCCGGCGAGATGCTGCACGGTCCGCCGGTGCGCACCGAGCTGAGGGTGGACGCCCTGGTCATCGACCCCGACCGGCTGGCGCCGCTGGCGCTGTTCGCCGTCGAGGCCATCACCAACGCCCAGAAGCACGCTTTCGCCGAGCGCGGCGGCACCCTGACCCTGCACTTCACGGTCGACGGCGCCGAGGCCACGCTGGAGATCTCCGACGACGGCGAGGCGCCGGAGGACGCGCTGACGGCCTCGGGCGTCGGCCGGACGCTGATGACCGCCTTCGGCCGCCAGCTTCGGGGGCGGACGGAGCTGGTTCGCAATCCCGACGGCGGGATCACCGCCCGGCTGATCTTCCCGACGCTGGGCGCCGAAACGCCTTCTCCGCCGGCCGATGGGAACCAAGCTGCAGCTTGAGCCGTTTGGCCCTCGCTAAGTTAGCGACTCCCCCGGGAGAATATGGAATGCGCAAGATTGTTGTGATGACGGCGCTCGCCGCCAGCATGTTCGTGGCGGCCTGCAACACCGTGTCCGGCGCCGGCAGGGACGTTTCGTCCGCCGGTCAGGCCGTGACCGGCGCGGCCGAAGACGCCAAGAACTAAGGACGAAAGTCCGAACCGGTTCGAGGCCCCGTCGCCCCCTGGGCGGCGGGGCTTCGGCTTGTCTGGAGGGCCGTCAGGCCGCCGCGCGGGCCTCGGCCTCGGCGGCGAACACGCCCGCCACGCCCAGCGGCCGGTAGCCGGCGGGCGTCTCGCAGCCGGCGTCGAGCACGAGACAGCCGCCGCTCGCGGTGGCACCGGTCAGGCCGGCCAGCGCCCGTGACCGCGCGTCGGGCGTCATCGCCGGCAGGACCTGGCGGCAGACCACCACGTCGAACTGCCCGAGCCTGGAGAGGTCGTCGATCAGGTTCACCCGGCGCCAGCGGACCATCTGGCGGATGCGCGCGCTGAGCGTGAAGGCCTCGTCGGTCTTCTCGAAGTGCCGGACCAGCATCCGCGCGGGCAGGCCGCGCTGCACCTCGAACTGAGTGTAGAGCCCGCTCTGAGCCTTCTCGAGCTGGCGCTCGGCGAGTTCGGAGGCGAAGAGCTCGACCCGGGCGCCGGCGATCGGGGCGTCGGCGAGCATCATGGCCAGCGAATAGACCTCCTGACCGGAGCCGGCGGCCGCGCACCACACACGGATCGCCTCGCCCTCCCGCTGACGCGCCAGCCTCGGCAGCACCTGGTCGCGCAGCAGGGCGAAGACCGGCGGGTCGCGGAGGAAGATCGCGTCGCGCTGGGCCATGGCCTCGACCACGCTCCAGACGAGCTGCTCCTCCTCGCGGTCGCGCAGCGCCTGCAGCAGCTCGCCCACCGAGCCGAAGCCTTCGCGGCGGGCCAGCGGCGCCAGCCGGCTCTCCAGCAGGTAGGCCTTGTCGGCATCCACCGCGAGGCCGGCGCGCTGCTCGCACAGCCAGGCCACGAAGGCGCGTTCGCCGGGCGTCATGCGGCGACCCCCGCAGCGGCCAGCTTGTAGGCCATGATCTCCCCGTCGAAGGGCTTCATGATGTATTCGTCGGCGCCGCCGTCGAGCGCTTCCCGGATCCGGTCGAGGTCGTTCTCGACCGAGCAGAACACCACCTTGGGAGTTTGTCCGCCGGGTTCCAGCCGCAGCCGCCGCAGGAAGTCCAGCCCGCCCATCACCGGCATCTGCCAGTCCACCAGGACGGCCTCGGGCATGACCACCCGGCACCAGGCCAGCGCCTCGGCGCCATCGGACGCTTCCGCCACCTCGAAGCCGAGCTCTTCGAGGATGCGGCGCGCCACCTTGCGGATGACGCGGCTGTCGTCGACGACGAGACAGGTCTTCAAGGCGCTGCGGTCCTTCCCTTCGGAAGCCGTTGTCGCGCCCCTATGGTTAAGGACCGGTTTGGGCCGGTCCCGGAAGGATCAGGCCGGGACCGTCGCCGCGAAGGTCACCTGCTCCTCGGTCACGTCGGCGAACACCCGGCCGCCGGCGTCGGTCAGGAACAGGTGGACGTAGTAGGCCTGGGCCCAGTGGCCGTGCAGGCCCTCGCTCAGCGGCTGGCCCTGCAGGCCGGCCAGCACCTCGGGCCGCAGGCGCGCGCGGGCCGACAGCCTCGATGGCGATGGCGATCTGCTCGCCCTCCTGCACCGCGCGGACGCGGGCCGTGCCGCCGGTCGGCAGGGCCGCGCCGGCGAGCTGGGCGAGGTTCAGAAGCGCGCGCGCCGCCGGCTTGTTCACCGCCGGCGTCTCCACCGTCCAGTTGAGCTCGGCGCGCATGTGGCCGAAGACGCCCTGGGCCAGCTTCTCCAGTTCGCGCACGTCGAAGGTCTCGGCCGAGGCCGAGGCGCCGAACGCCACCCGGGTGAACGCCAGCAAGTCCGCCAGCTTGCGGGCCGACGAGGCGATCAGGCCCATGGCCTCCTCGCGCATGTCCTGGGCCGACGGGTCGTCGAGCAGGTCGAGGCCCGAGACGATGGCCGAGGCCGGGCTGATGAAGTCGTGGCACATCCGGGCCGCGATATAGGCGGTCAGCTCGGCCGTCTTCACGGGAGCCTTGGAGGCGGGGAGGTCCGAATTCTCGCTCATGTGGGCGGACCTTGGGGTGATTTGAGCCTTTGGAAAACGCCCGGCGGCCCCTAAGAGATCGCGCCATGGAGCCGTTTTCCGATCCTTTTCTGGAGCCGGGCGTCCTGGTGCGACACCCTGTCCAGTCGGATTGGGGCCTGGGCCAGGTGCAGTCGGTGGCGGGGCGGAAGGTTACGGTGAACTTCGAGCACGCCGGCAAGCAGGTGATCGACGCCGGTGTCGTGCGGCTCGAGTTCGTGGGCGACGATCCGAGGGCTTAGGACATTGGCGGCGACTGACAACGACGTGGGCGAGGCGCTGGCCGGCATCTGCGAGGCGGCGGCGGCGCTGATCCTGCCGCTCTGGAAATCGGGCGTCGAGGTGCTGACCAAGGCCGACGAAAGCCCGGTCACCGAAGCCGACCAGCGCGGCGAGAAGTTGATCCTCGAGCACCTCGCCCGCCTGTTCCCGGGCGTGCCGGTGGTCTCCGAAGAGGACGCCAGCGAGTTCGGAACGCCCGACCGGATCGGCCCGCGCTTCTTCCTCGTCGACCCGCTGGACGGCACCAAGGCCTTCGTCCGCGGCGATCCCAACTTCACGGTCAACATCGCGCTGATCGAGGACGGGCGTCCGGTCGCTGGCGCGGTCTCCGCCCCACCGACCGGCGAGACCTGGTTCACGCACGCCGACGGGGCGATGAAGCGGATCCACGGCGGTCCCGCCGTCCCGGTGCGGGTGCGAGCCTGGCCGAAGGGCCAGGCGGTGGCGCTGGTCAGCCACACGATGAAGGAAGAGACCGCGGTCAAGCTCGCCAACGAGTACGGCTTCGATCTGCGCGAGCCGATGGATTCCTCCATCAAGTTCTGCCGCATCGCCGAGGGCGCGGCGGACATCTATCCGCGTCACGGGCCGACGATGGAGTGGGACGTGGCGGCCGGACATGCGGTCCTGGAAGCCGCGGGCGGCACGCTGCTGACGCTTGAGGGCGGCGCCTTCACCTACGGCAAGGCGCAGGACGGATTCCGCAACGGCTGGTTCGTCGCCCGCGGCGGCTAAGGCCTCCCCGGGCTAGATGTGCTTGACGATGTTCCAGTCGGCGGACGACGGGCCTGAGGCGGCCGCGGGCTGGACCCAACCGTCCCCGGCGAGGGTCTGCGGCCGCTCGCCGAACAGAAAGTAGCTGGCGAAGCCCACCAGGAAGGCGGTCAGCGCCATCCAGGCGAAGGGCTTGGCGATCTCGAAGACGTCGCTGGACATCGGACTTCCCCCGGGCGATGAGCGCCCCTTGGAAGTGGAACACCCTTCCGCCGCCTTGGTTGCGGGCCGGGCGCCGGCTTCGGCGGCTCACCTGGGCCCGCGGGCCTGGGACGATCTAATTCGCTAGTTGCGAACGATTCTCATTGCCAAGTTTCAACCTCCTTCTTAAGAACGCTTCGCATTCGCAAAGTACGGGGCAGAGCAAGATGCAGCGGGTTCGAAGCGGCGTGGCCGCGCGCAAGAAGGTGGCGCTGACGGCGGCGGCGGTGGCCGGGGTGGCTGGCCTGTCGCTGGGCGGCGTGGCGCGGGCGGCCGAGGGCGTGGAGGCCGCCGATGCGGCGGTGGCGACGGCGGCCGACCAGATGGGGCCGCTGGTGTCCGAGGTAGACGTCACCGCGAAGCGCCCGACGCCCGAGAACGTCAAGGCGACCGCCGAGCCGCTGAACACGCCCCAGACCGTCACGGTCGTCCCGCGCGGCGTGATCGAGGCGCAGAACCTGCTCGGCCTGCGCGACATCCTCTCCATCGTGCCGGGGATCACCTTCGGCGCCGGCGAGGGCGGCGGGGGCTATGGCGACAGCATCAACCTGCGCGGCTATTCGGCGAACAACGACATCACCTACGATGGCGTGCGCGACAGCGCCCAATACAGCCGCTCGGACTCGTTCAATATCGAACAACTCGAGGTGACGAACGGCGCCAACTCGGTCTATTCCGGGGCGGGCTCGGTGGGCGGCACGATCAACATCACCACCAAGCGCCCGGGCAATGGCGACAACACCACCGTCACCGGCGGCCTGGGCACCAACAGCTACTACCGCGCAACGGTCGACGCGAACCGGCGGGTAAACGACAGCGTGGCCGTGCGCCTCAACGCCATGGCGCACCGCAACGACGCGGCGGGCCGCGACGTGGAGAAGGCCGAGCGCTGGGGCGTCGCGCCCTCGGTGACCCTCGGCCTGGACGGCCCGACCCAGTTCACCGCCCTTTATCTGCGCCAGGAGGACGAGAACGTCCCGCAGTACGGCGTGCCCTTCCACAACGGCCGCGCCCTGCCCGGCGTGAACCCGTCGAACTACTACGGCTACGCCAACCTCGACACCCAGGAGCAGACGGTCGACATGCTCACGGGCATCATCGACCACGACTTCGGGAACGGCCTGTCGGTGCGCAACCTGACGCGCTGGCAGAAGGTGACCCAGTACATCGTGGTCAACCCGCCGCAGGGGACCTGGTGCCTCGCCAACGGCCAGAAGCCGGTGGCCTGGAGCCAGTCGACGACGGGCGCCAACCTGACCGGCTTCGCGCCGTGCCTGGCCACCGATCCGGCGCCGGGCTTCTATCAGCCGAGCGGCCCGCGCGGGACCCTGCGCGACACCGAGAACACCCTGCTGCACAACCAGACGGACTTCACCTGGGAAGGCGCCATCGGGGCCACCCAGCACACCATCGTGGCCGGCGTCGCGGTCTTCGCCGAGGACTTCCATCTCGACGCCGGCAATGTGCTGCGCACCGCCACCGGCGCCACGGTCCCCCTGCCGCCCATGAACATCGCCGAGCCCGACAACATCTGGTCGGGCCCGGTGAATTTCATCCAGGCGAGCGCCCAGGACGGCGAGCGCCAGAACCAGGCGGTCTATCTCTTCGACAACATCCAGCTCGGCGAAAAGTGGTCGGTCAACGGCGGCGTCCGCTGGGAGCACAACGAGGGCTCCAACCGCACCGACACCTACGCCACCTCGGGGGCCACGCTCGGCCAGGTCACGCCGGGCCCGACGTTCCGGAACGACGAGACCCTGCTGAGCTACCGCCTGGGCGTGGTCTACAAGCCGATCCCCAACGCCAGCCTCTACGTCGCCTACGGCAATTCCCAGACGCCGTCGCAGGCCACGGTGAACGGCTCGGGCGCCTGCACCGCCGCCAGTTGCACGGTGGACCCGGAAGAGGGCGAAAGCTTCGAGATCGGCGGCAAGTGGGACATCGACGGACGGGTGTCCCTGACCGCCGCCCTGTTCCGCAACGACCGGATCAATTACCGCGTGGCCTCAGGGGACCCGACCGTGCCGGAGCAGCAGCTCGACGGCAGCGCCCGTGTCGAGGGCGTCGCGCTCGGTGTGTCGGGCATGATCACTGACAGGTGGGCGGTGTTCGCCAACTACACCTACCTCGACAGCGAGGTCCTGCAGGGCGTCTCCGACCTGATCGCCGCGCAGGGCCAGGACTTCACCAAGGGCGACCCGATCGCCAACGTCCCGGATCACTCGTTCAGCCTGTTCACCCAGTACAACGTCACGCCGGACTTCCAGGTCGGCTACGGCGTCACCTATCAGGGCGAGATGTACCTGACCCAGCACGGGGCGGTGACCGGCTCCAATCCTCCGGTGCGCACCACCATCCCGCTGGTGAAGACCGACGACTACTGGGTCCACCGGCTGGCCGCGACCTGGCAGTTCCACCGCAGCGCCCAGCTCCAGGTAATCGTCAACAACCTGCTGGACGAGGAGTACTACATCCGTGGCCGGAACAACGGCTGGTCGACGCCGGGCGACACGCGCAATGCGCAGGCGACCCTGACCTACCGGTTCTGATCCTCCCCCGTCTCGCTGCGCCCCGCCTGCTCGCAGGCGGGGCGCGCCTTCGTCTAGAGTGGTGAGACCATGCTGCTGCAAGTCCCCAAGGTCCTGAACGGCGACGAGGTCGCCCGCCTGCGAGCCCTGATCGACGCCGCGGCCTGGGCGGACGGCAACGCCACCTCCGGCAGCCAGTCGGCGCTGGCAAAGGTGAACCTTCAGCTTCCCGAGGACTCGCCCGTCGCCCGCGAGGCCGGCGCCATCGTCCGCGAGGCGCTCACCCGCAACCCGCTCTTCATGTCCGCGGCCCTGCCGCACACCGTCTATCCGCCGCTGTTCAACCGCTACCGCGGCGGCGACGCCTTCGGCGACCACATCGACAACGCCATCCGGTTCCACCGCGACACGGGCATCCGCATCCGCACCGACCTCTCGGCCACCCTCTTCCTGGCGGAGCCCGACAGCTACGACGGCGGCGAGCTGATCATCGAGGACACCTTCGGCGTCCATGAGGTGAAGCTGCCGGCCGGCGACCTGATCCTCTACCCGGCGTCGAGTCTGCACCGGGTCGAGCCCGTCACGCGGGGCGAGCGGGTGGGCAGCTTCTTCTGGATCCAGAGCCTGATCCGCGAGGACGCCCGACGCACCCTGCTGTTCGACATGGACCTGGCCATCCAGAAGCTGGCCCAGGCCGTCGGTCCGGGGGATCCGGCGATCGTCTCGCTCACCGGGACCTACCACAACCTCCTGCGGACCTGGTCGGAGCTGTAGGGGTACCGCAGCGCAAAAAAGGGGTCATAAGGCGCGCAAACGAAGCCAGGAGGATCCCATGCCGCTCGATGCCGGCGCCAGCCAGAAGACCTACCGCTGGGACGATCCCCTGGACCTCGCCTCGCGGCTTTCCGAGGACGAACGGATGGTGTGGGAGGCGGCCCGCGCCTACGCCCGCGAGAAGCTCCTGCCCCGCGTGGTCTCGGCCTATGCCGAGGAGCGGTTCGACCGCGAGATCATGACCGAGATGGGCGAGCTGGGCTTCCTAGGCCCGACGCTTCCGGAGGCGTACGGCTGCGCCGGCGTGAACCACGTGGCCTACGGCCTGATCGCCCGCGAGATCGAGGCGATCGACAGCGGATACCGCTCGGCGATGAGCGTGCAGTCCTCGCTGGTCATGTACCCGATCTACGCCTTCGGCTCGGAAGAGCAGAAGCAGAAGTTCCTGCCCGGCATGGCCAAGGGCGAGATCGTCGGCTGCTTCGGCCTGACCGAGCCCGACGGCGGTTCCGACCCGGCCTCCATGCGCACCGTCGCCAAGAAGGTCGACGGGGGCTACGTCCTGAACGGGGCGAAGATGTGGATCACCAACTCGCCGATCAGCGACGTGGCGCTGGTCTGGGCGAAGCTGGACGGGACGATCCGCGGCTTCCTCGTGGAACGCGGCTCGGAAGGTTTCGAGACGCCCAAGATCCTCAACAAGCTGTCGCTCCGCGCCTCGGTGACCGGCGAGATCGCGCTCTCGGATGTCTTCGTGCCCGAGGACATGATGCTGCCGAACGTCCAGGGGGCTGCGCGGCCCGTTCTCGTGCCTGAACAAGGCGCGCTATGGCATCGCCTGGGGCGCCATGGGGGCCGCCGAGTTCTGCCTCCACGCCAGCCGCGACTACGTCGCCTCGCGCTCGCTGTTCGGCCGCACGCTCGCTTCGCGCCAGCTCGTACAGAAGAAGCTCGCCGACATGTCCACCGAGATCGCCCTCGGCTTCGAGGGCGCCCTGGCGCTGGGCCGATTGATCGACGAGGGCGCGTGGGTGCCGGAAGCCATCTCGATGCTGAAGCGCAACAACTGCGGCAAGGCGCTCGACATCGCCCGGGTCGCCCGGGACATGCACGGCGGCAACGGCATCTCCGGCGAGTATCACGTCATGCGCCACGCCTCGAACCTCGAGACGGTGAACACCTACGAGGGGGCCCACGACGTCCACGCCCTGATCCTCGGCCGGGCGATCACCGGCGAGAGCGCGTTCTAAAAAAGGCCGCACGCGGACAGAACCTTACGTTTACCCGGCTAAGGTTAGGCTCCTCCGATTGAGGGGGACCGCATGAGCCGAACGCGCGACGGCGCCGCCTGCAAGGATGAGATGGTGCGCTGGCTGTTCGAGAACAGCGGCGACCTCATGCATGTGGCGGCTCCGGGCGGGATCCTGCGCCTCGTCAATCCCGAGTGGATTCGCGCGACCGGTTGGGCCGAGGACGAGCTGATCGGCCAGCGCATGGCCGAGTTCATCCACCCGGACGACCTGCCCGGCGTGCGCCAGCGCGTCCAGGAGATGGCCGCCGGCGACGCGCGCCAGAGCCGCGTGCGCCTGAAGCTCAAGACCGGCGAATGGCTGTGGGTCTCGTCGCGCAGCAAGAAGATGCCCGACGGCTCGCTGATCGTGACCATGCGCGACGCCGGCGAGGAGATGGCCCGGGAGGCGGAGATCGAGGACTCCCGGCGCGAGCGCAAGCTCCTGGGCGCTGCCGCCGGCCTGGGCATGTGGTCCTACGAACCGGCCGACAACACGATCTACTGGTCCGACGAGCTCAGGACCCTGACCGGCTTCGCGCCCGGCACGATCGACACGGCTGAGAAGTTCGCCGCGCGGCTGCATCCCGACGAACGCGCCATGGTCCAGGCGGCCCTGCACCGTGGCGTGGTCGAGGGCTTGGGCGCCCGCTTCGAGCACCGCCTGCGCATCCAGGACGACAGCTGGATCACAGTCAGGGCCACCTTCCACACCGAGGCGCGCCCCGGCGGCGTCTTCGCGCTGAAGGGCCTGTCGCAGGACATCACCGAGCTCGCCGAGGCCCGCGACGCCGCCCGGCTCGGCGAGGAGCGCATGCGCCATGCCCGCCGCGACGCGCTGGAGAACGCCAAGCGCCTGAAGATCGCCCTCGAAGGCGCCGGGGCCGGCGTCTACGAGATCGACCACGTCAACAAGACCTTCTGGTGCTCGCCGGAGTTCAAGCGGCTCACCGGCAAGGGCCGCCGTTCGACCTATGAGGAGGCGACCCAGCTCCGCTATCCGGGCTTCCACCCGGACGACCTGGACCACGTCCGCGCCTCGTTCCGCGCGCTGCACTCGGGCGACGCCCACTCCGGCCAAGCCTTCGAGGCCCGCATCCTGCGCGAGGACGGCGAGGAGCGCTGGGTCCGGGTGGTGCATCACCTGAAGGTCGGGCGCGGCGGCCGCTGGGAGAAGGCCGTCGGCCTGATCTACGACTTCGACGACTACAAGAAGCAGGAACTGGCCTTGATCGAGGCCCAGCGGCAGGCCGAGGCCGCCGGCGAAGCCAAGGCCGCCTTCCTCGCCAACATGTCCCACGAGATCCGCACGCCGATGAACGGCGTGATGGGCGTCCTCCAGCTCCTGCGCGGCGAGACCCTCTCCGACGAGGGCCGGGTCATGCTGGAGGAGGCGCTGAACTGCGGCCACATGCTGGCCGAGCTCCTGAACGACGTCCTCGACTTCTCGAAGATCGAGGCCGGGCGGCTGGAGCTGGCCTGCGAGCCGCTGGACCCCGCCGCGCTGGCCGACGGCGTCGCCCGCCTGCTGCGGCCGCAGGCCGAGGCCAAGGGCCTGCAGCTGCGGCTCGACGCCGATCCGGCCATGGGCTGGGTCGCCGCCGATCCGGTCCGCCTGCGGCAGGCGCTGTTCAATCTCGTCGGCAATGCGGTGAAGTTCACCGAGACGGGCCACGTCACCCTGCGCTGGGCGGCCTCGGCCCCGGGACGGCTGCGCTTCGAGATCGAGGACACCGGCGTCGGCATCCCCAGCGACGCCCAGCCGCGCATCTTCCAGCGCTTCGACCAGGGTGACGCGTCCACCACCCGCAAGTTCGGCGGGACGGGCCTGGGCCTCGCCATCACCAAGCGGCTGGCCGAGATCATGGGCGGCGACGTGGGCTTCACCTCGGTCGAGGGCCGGGGCTCCACCTTCTGGCTGGAGATCGCCGCCGAGCCGGCCCAGCCCGCCGCCGCCGCGACCGAGACCCTGCATCCGATCCTGGAGGGCGTCCGCATCCTCGTGGTCGAGGACAACGCCACCAATCGGATGATCGCCACCAAGATGTTGGAGCAGCTCGGCGCCTCGGTGGAGACTGCCGCCGACGGCTACCTGGGCGTCGAGGCCGTCTCGCGCGGGGCTTTCGACCTCGTGCTCATGGACGTCCAGATGCCGGGCATCGACGGCCTGGAGGCGGTCCGCCGCATCCGCGCCCTGACCGGGCCGGCCGCCCGCGCGCCGGTCATCGCGCTTACCGCCAATGTGCTGGCCCACCAGCGGCAGGCCTATCTCGACGCCGGCATGGACGGCGTGGTCGGCAAGCCCATCTCGCCGGGCCCCTGATCGCCGAGATCGCCCGTATCAGCCAGGACGGCGGGCAGGACAGCGACGCGGACGCCGCCGTCGCCTGAGGGGCCTTCCGGCTACCCCACGGCCGTGCTTGATTGCCGCCTCTTTTCCAAGGGGGCGGGCATGCGGACGATTGTGGCCGGGTTGATCGGATCGGTGGTCCTGGCGGCGGGCGGGGCGGCCTCCGCCCAGCAGCTCAGGCCCGACCAGCAGGCGTTCCGCGAGATCTACGAGGAGCTCGTCGAGACCAACACCGCGCTTTCCGGCAGTTGCACCGAGGCCGCCGCCAAGATCGGCGCGCGCCTCAAGGCGGCCGGCTTCCCGGATGCCGACGTCCATCTCGTCATCGAGCCCAGCTATCCCAAGGAAGGCTCGATCGTCGCCCACCTGAAGGGCTCCGACCCCAAGGCCCAGCCGATCCTGCTGCTCGGCCACCTGGACGTGGTGGAAGCCCGGCGCGAGGACTGGACCCGCGACCCGTACACCCTGATCGAGGAGAACGGCTATTTCTACGGCCGCGGCGTCGCCGACATGAAGGCCATGGACGCCGTCTGGATCGACACGCTGATCCGCATCAAGCAGAGCGGCAAGACGCCCCGCCGCACGCTGAAGATGGCGCTGACCTGCGGCGAGGAGACCGCCGAGGCGTTCAACGGCGCTGACTGGCTCGTCAACAACCGTCCGGAGCTGATCCAGGCGGAATTCGGCCTGAACGAGGGCGGCGGCGGCCGGCTCTCCGCCGACGGCAAGAAGCAGCTGCTGGGCATCGGCGTCGGCGAGAAGACCGCGCAGAGCTACCTGCTCACCGTCACCAACCCCGGCGGCCACTCCTCGCGGCCGATGCCGGACAACGCCATCTATCGCCTGGCCGAGGGCCTCCTGAAGATCCGCGCCCACATCTTCCCGGTGAGGTTCACCGAGACGACCAAGGTGGGCTTCGAACTGCGCGCCAGGCAGGGCGACCCGGTCGGCCAGGCGCTGGCGAAGCTGATGGCCGATCCCACCGACGCGGCCGCCGAGCAGGCCGCCGCCGCCGACCCGAACGTCAACGCCATCCTGCACACCAACTGCGTGGCCACCCGCCTCGACGCCGGCCATGCCTCCAACGCCCTGCCGCAGCGCGCCACCGCCATCGTCAACTGCCGCATCTTCCCGGGCGAGACGGTGGAAGGCACGCGCGAGACGCTGGTGAAGGTCGTCGCCGACCCGCAGGTGAAGATCGAGACCATCCCGCCGGTCCGGCCGGTCGCCACCAGCCCGCCGCTCGACCCGAAGATCATCGGGCCGATGCGGACCCTGGCCGCCAAGCACTTCCCCGGCGTGCCGATGCTGCCCTCGATGCTGGCCGGCGCCACCGACGGCCGCTACTTCGGCCCGGTGAAGATGCCGATCTACGGCGTGCCCGGCGTGTTCGGCGACCCGGACGGCAACGGCGTCCACGGCCTGAACGAGCGCCTGCGGGTGAGCTCGGTCTACGAGGGCCGCGACTACCTGTTCGAGTTGGTGAACGTCTACGCGAACGCGAAGTAAGGCTTCTTGTCCCTCCCTTAATGGGGAGGGTCGACTCGCCGAAGGCGAGCGGGGTGAGGCCGAGTGGGGCCAGATCTGGGACTCAGCGCTTGGGCGTGACTTCCCCACCCGGCTCGGCTTCGCCGAGTCCGCCCTCCCCATTAAGGGAGGGCATCAGGACGCCGCTAGTGGTTCAGGCTCCGCCGGCGGGACCGCCAGCTCCTCGGGCGCGACGTCCGGGGCCGGCGGAGCGTCCGGCGGCAGGTCCAGCGGCTCCACCTCGCCGGGCTCGGCCTCGATCTCCGGGATGTCCAGCGGCTCCGGTTCGATCGCTTCCAGGTCCAGGGTCTCCTCGCTGGGCTCAGGCCGCGCCGACTCGCGGAAGTCCTGCCGGGCTGCGGCGAAGCCCGCGAAGTCGCGGAAGATCTGCGCGGGGACCGATCCGCCGGTCACCCGGCGCATGGGACTGTTGTCGTCGTTGCCGACCCAGACGCCGACGACGAGGTCGCCCACGAAGCCGATGAACCAGGCGTCGCGGTAGTCCTGGCTGGTGCCGGTCTTGCCGTAGACCGGCGCGCGCAGGCTGGCCCCGGTTCCCGTCCCGCGCGTGACCACCTCGCGCAGCAGCACGAGCAGGGCGTCCCGCTCGCGGGCGTTCAGCGGCCGGGGCCGCGGCGGCCCGCCGAACGGCCCGTAGGTCGGCTCGGCCAGCAGCCCTCGCGGCGTCACCGGCGAGGCCCCCGCCGCCACAGCCGCATAGGCCGAGGTCAGCTCGATGAGCGACATCTGCGACGTGCCGAGCGCGATGGTCGGGTTATTCGGAATCTCCGACCGGACGCCCAGGTCGCGGGCCGCGCGGATCACCGCCCCGCGTCCCACCTGCTCCGACAGCCGCACGGCCGCCACGTTGCTCGACCGGGCGAAGGCGTCGCGGAGGGGCACCGGGCGGCCGGCGTAGCGGCCCTCGTGGTTCTCGGGCGTCCAGTCGCCGACCTGGACCGGCGCGTCGAGCACGGCGCTGTCGGGCGTGTAGCCGCGCCGCAGCGCCGCCAGATAGACGAACAGCTTGAAGGCCGAGCCCGGCTGGCGCTTCGCCTGCGTCGCCCGGTTGAACTGGCTCTCCTGGTAGTCGAGGCCCCCGACCATGGCGACCACCCGGCCGTCGGTGCGCATGGCGATTAGCGCCCCTTGCGTCACGCCCCGACCGCGGGCGCCCGCCACCGCGCGGCGCACCGCCCGCTGAGCCCGGGCCTGCAGCGCGGAGTCCAGCGTCGTCTGCACACGGACCTCGCCATAGGCGGCGTCGAAGGCGCGCTTGGTCTCGGCCGAGATCCAGTCCGCGAAATAGGAGCCCACCGGCAGGTCGGCGCGGCCTTCCCGCACGCGCACCCGCCGGGCCTGCCGCGCCTCGCGTTCGGTGATCAGGCCCTGGTCCTGCATGGCGGCCAGCACGATACGCTGCCGGGCTTGCGAGGCGCGGAAGTCGTCCACCGGGTTCAGCCGGGACGGCGCCTTCACCGACCCGGCCAGCATGGCCGCCTCGCCGACCGTCAGCTCCTCGGGCGCCTTTGTCGAAGAAGTGCCGCGCCGCGGCGCGCAGACCGAACACCCCGTCGCCGAAGTAGACCGACGACAGGTAGCGGGAGAGGATCTCGTCCTTCGAAAGCCTGGCCTCCAGATAGACGGCGATCAGCGCCTCCCGGATCTTGCGCCGGAAGGTCTGCCGGTTGGTCAGGAAGGCGTTCTTGGCGAGTTGCTGGGTGATGGTCGAACCGCCCTGGCGGATCTCACCCTCCTCGGCGTTGGTCACGGCGGCCCGGGCGATCGAGCGCAGGTCGAGGCCGAAGTGGCTGTAGAAGCGCCTGTCCTCGATGGCCACGAAGGCGTCGGGGACATGCTTCGGCAGGGCGGCGACCTCCACCGGCGTCTCCTTGTAGGCGCCGCGCCTCGCGAACGGCTTGCCGTCGGCGGTCACCAGGATGAGCGTCGGGCTCTCCAGCGGCTCCAGCGCCCGGCCCACCGGCAGCGCCCAGCTCAGCCACAGCATCAGCAGGATCAGGGCGCCGGCGACGCCGGCGGTGATCCGGAACCACCGGCGGCGCCACAGCGGGCGCTCTCCCGCCTGAGCCGTGTCAGTCTCAGTCACTGGCGCCGGCGCGGGCGCAGGCGCGGCCCGGTACTCCAGACGGCCCTCCAGCGGCTCCTTCTCGTCCGGCAAGCGCGCGCCTCCCACTGCCCGGATTCAACGGCGCCAGCCTCCTCCGGTTCGCGCCGCCTTCCAAGCTTTCGCCGGGCGGTGCTACAGGTGCTCACAAAGCACGGCGGAGCGGACGCTCCGTCGTGCTGCTGATTTAAGAGCTGGCGTCCGGGGGAGCTAACGACATGGCGGAAACCACCGCAGATCAGGCCGATGCGCCGAAGAAGGAGACTTCGCTCACCACCGTGGTGGCGGCCTCGGCGGCGGGGACGGCCTTTGAGTGGTACGACTTCTTCGTGTTCGGGAGCCTGATCCAGGTCATCTCGCGGACCTTCTTCTCGGGCCTCCCCGAGACCGCCGGCTACATCGCGGCGCTCGCCATGTTCGGCGCCGGCTTCCTTTTCCGGCCGCTCGGCGCGCTGATCTTCGGGCGCATCGGCGACCGCGCGGGCCGCAAGGGTGCCTTCATGGCCACCGTCCTGATGATGGGCGGCGCCACCTTCGCCATCGGCCTGCTGCCCAGCTACGCCCAGGCCGGCATCATCGCCCCGATCCTGCTCGTCCTGATGCGGATCATCCAGGGCATCGCGCTCGGCGGCGAGTACGGCGGCGCGGCGATCTATGTAGCCGAGCACGCTCCGCCGGGCGCGCGGGGCCGCTCCACGAGCTGGGTGCAGACCTCGGCCGCCATCGGCCTGTTCGGGGCCCTGACGGTCATCCTGCTCACCCGCACCGTGGTCGGCCATACGTCCGGCCCCGAGGCCTTCGACGAGTGGGGCTGGCGGATCCCGTTCCTGGTCTCGGCCGGTCTTCTCGGCATCTCGGTGTGGATGCGGCTCAAGCTCTCCGAGAGCCCGGCCTTCGCCAAGATGAAGGAAGAGGGCTCCCACTCGAAGGCGCCCTTCAAGGAGGCCTTCGGGACCTGGCCGAACCTGAAGCTGGTGCTGATCGCGCTCGCGGCCATCATGTTCGCCCAGGGCGCCGTCTGGTACACCGCCTTCTTCTACGTCCAGACCTTCATGGAGCGCTTCCTGAAGGTCCCGGCGGAGACCATCAACCTCCTGATGCTGTCGGCGACGGCGGCCAGCGCGCCGCTCTACGTCTTCTTCGGCTGGCTCTCCGACAAGCTCGGGCGCAAGGCGGTGATGCTGTTCGGCATGACGCTCATGCTGGTGGCCTACTTCCCGGCCTTCCACATGCTGTCCCAGACGCTCAATCCGGCGCTGGCCGAGGCCGAGGCCAGGACCCCGGTCGTGGTGGTCGCCGACCCGGCCGACTGCTCCCTGCAGTTCGACCCGGTCGGCAAGGCGCAGTTCGTCACCTCCTGCGACATCGCCAAGAGCACGCTCGCCAACGCCGGCGTCTCCTATGCGACCGAGACCGGCCCGGCCGGCGTTCCCGCCCAGGTTCGGATCGGGAACAACATCATCAATTCGGTGGACGCCAGCGGCCAGCCGGCCGAGATGACCAAGGCGCTCAAGGCCTCGGTCGAGCGGCAGATCAAGCAGGGCCTGGCCAACGCACGCTATCCGGAGAAGGCCGACCCGGCGCGCATGAACCTCTGGGGCGCCTTCGGCGTGCTGCTGGTCTTCGTGGTCGCCGCCACCGCCCTCTACGGGCCGATCGCCGCCTGCCTGGTGGAGCTCTTCCCCACGCGGATCCGCTACACGGCGCTGTCGCTGCCCTACCACATCGGCACCGGCTGGGTCGGCGGCTTCGTCCCCTTCACCGCCTTCGCCATCGTGACGGCGGTGGGGGGATATCTATTCGGGCCTCTGGTACCCGTTCGCCTTCACCCTGATCAGCGTGCTCACCTGCCTCTTCCTGCTGCCGGAGACCAAGGACCGACCGCTGGACACCTAGTCGGCCTCTAGCCTTCGACCACCGGCAGCACCTCGATGGTCACCCCGGCGGCGGCGAAGTCCTCGGTGGGCACGTGGCCCTCGTGCAGGCGTACGACGCGCATTCCGTCGTCCACCAGCTCGCGAAGGCGCTCCGGCGACAGGGCCTCAGGCGACATGCGCTCGGCGTCGCGGCGGGCCAGCGAGACCACGTTCGGGTCCACGCCCGCGTCGCAGACCAGGACGTCCGCCGCCGCCAGGGCGCGGCTGGCCTTCAGGCTGAGGTGCTCGGCCGGCCCGCGGGCGTCCAGCACCTGCACGACGCCCACCCCGGGGGCATCCAGTTCCAGCGCCTCGCGCAGTCGGCGCACGGCGCCGTCCATGTCCCCGGACATGGCGGCCTGGGCCGCGGGACCCGTCAGCGCGGCGCGCAGGAAGGCGCGGCGGCGGTGGGCCTCGGGCAGCGCCTGACGCACCTCCTCCTGCAGGCTGCGGAACAGGGCCGCGACCCGGCCAGCGCCCTCTGGCACCCGGGCCTCGATGTCATGGCGCAGCAGGGTGGCCAGCATCGGCGAGGCGCCGCCCGTGCCGACGGCGGCCACGACTTCGCCCCGGTCGATCACGGCGGGTGTCGTGAAATCGCAGAGCTGCGGCCGATCGACGACGTTCACCGGCACATGCGCCTTGCGGGCGGCGGCGGCGGCGGCGGCGGCGAGCGTGTCGTCGGGCGTGGCCACGAAGGCCAGCGTCGCGCCCTCGTAGGCGATGGCGTTCACCGCCTCCTGGATCGACAGCCGGCGGACGGTCGCCGGCGAGCCTTCGAACAGGCGCGCCTTGGCCTCCGCCGCATCCCCTTCCCCCGCGATGACCACCGTGCGGCCGGCGAGGGGGAAGAAGGCGGGGAAGGCGTCCATGCGCCCGATCTTACTTCAGGGTCTTCAGGTAGGCGATGACGGCGGCGCGGTTCGCGTCGGAGGGCACGGCGATCATCATCCGGGTGCCGGGGGCGAACTGGGTCGGGGCCTTCAGGAACGCGTCGAGGTTGGCGTCGGTCCAGGTCCCGTCCTTGCCCTTCAGGGCGGGCGAATAGGCGAAGCCCGGCTTGGCGGCGATCTTCGCGCCGGCGACGCCGTTGAGCGACGGCCCCATGGGACCGCCCGCGTGGCACATCTTGCACTGCATGTTGAACAGCTGGGCGCCGTCGGCGGCGAGCGCCGGGCTCGCGGCGAGGCTGAGGGCGGCGACGGCGAGAAGCGAACGAAGCAAATGGCTCTCCTGGGACTGTCTCTTGGGCGCGTGTCGGACCCTAGCTAACGGAACGACGGCCCCGCGCAAGACGGGCCGGATGACGCGGTCGTCTGAACGCTGTTAGGATGGTCGCTCCGCAGGCGTTCTAGGAAACATTCGGTCATGGCGACGACGCTCGACGTGAACGGCAAGGCTCTGCAGGTGCAGGCCCAGCCGGATACCCCCCTACTCTGGGTGCTTCGAGATGAACTGGGGCTGACCGGGACGAAGTACGGCTGCGGTATCGCCCAGTGCGGCGCCTGCACCGTGCTGGCCGACGGCCAGCCGATCCGGGCCTGCCAGACGCCGATCGCGGCCGTGGGCGCCTCGAAGATCACCACCATCGAAGGCCTGGGCGGGGCGCATCCGCTGCAGCAGGCCTGGGTGAAGCACGACGTGCCGCAGTGCGGCTACTGCCAGTCCGGCCAGATCATGAGCGCCGTCGCGCTCCTGAACACCACGCCCAAGCCGTCGGACGAGGCGATTTCCGCGGCCATGGACGGCAACATCTGCCGCTGCGGGACCTATCAGCGCATCCGGGCGGCCATCAAGGACGCCGCCGGCATGGCGCCCCCGCCCCGCCGCCGATCGCGGTCAATCCGCAGCCGCTCGCTGTCCCGCCGCCGAAGGCCTGAGGAGGACCCCATGAACAAGCCTCTCAGCGACATCACCCGGCGCGAGGCCCTCGCGGTCGGCGCGACCGTGGCCGGCGGCGCCCCTGCTGGTGGGCTGCTCGCCCGCCGACATCATGAGCATCGGCGCGAAGAAGGACATCGGCGCCTTCGGCCCGTTCATCAAGGTCGGCGCCGACGGCTGGGTGACCGTCGTCTCGAAGCACATCGAGTTCGGCCAGGGCAACCACGCCGGCCTCGCCGCCATCGTCGCCGAGGAACTCGGCGCCGACTGGTCCAAGGTCAAGGTCGAGCAGGCCCCGGGCAACGCCAAGCTCTACGCCAACACCATGATGGGCGTGCAGGGCACCGGCGGCTCGTCGGCGATCTCCAACTCCTGGCAGCAGCTCCGGACCGCCGGCGCCTCGGCGCGGGCGATGTTCGTCCAGGCGGCCGCCACCAAATGGAACGCGCCGGCCGGAGAGATCACCGTCCAGGACGGGATCGTCCGCCACGCCGCCTCCGGGAAGCAGGCCGCCTTCGCCGAGCTGCTGGAGGACGCCGGCAAGGTGACGCCGCCGCAGGCCCCGGCGCTGAAGGACCCCAAGACCTTCACCCTGATCGGCACCGACCGGGTGCGCCGCAAGGACAGCGTCGCCAAGAGCACGGGCGCGGCGAAGTTCACCCAGGACGTCCGCCTGCCGGACATGCTGACCGCCATGGTCGCCCACGCGCCCCGCTTCGGCGCCACGGTGAAGAGCTTCGACGCCGCCGAGGCGCGGAGGGTCCCGGGCGTCGTCGACGTCTTCCAGATCCCCACCGGCGTCGCCGTCGTCGCCGAGACCACCTGGGCCGCCCGCCAGGGCTGCGACGCGGTGAAGGTGGTCTGGGACGAGACGAAGGCCGAAAAGCGCGGCTCCGCCGAGATCACCGCCCTCTATCGCGACATCGCCGCCGGGAAGACCACGCCCGAAAAGACCGCCTGGGTCGCCTTCGACTCGAAAGGCGACGCCGCCCGCGCCGCCGGCGGGACCGCAGCGCTAGAGACCACCTACGACTTCCCCTACCTGGCGCACGCCTCGATGGAGCCGCTCGACTGCGTGGCCATCGTCGACGGCAACAGCTGCAAGCTGATCCACGGCTCGCAGATCCCGACCATGGACCAGATGAACGCGGCGAAGATCGTGCTGAACGCGCCGGGCGCCATCGAGGTCGAGACCCTTTACGCCGGCGGCTCCTTCGGCCGCCGCGCCACCTTCCAGTCCGACTACGTGGTCGAGTGCGTCCACATCGCCAAGAAGGTCGGCAAGGGCCGGCCGGTGAAGCTGGTCTGGACCCGCGAGGACGACACACTCGCCGGATACTACCGGCCGATCGTCCACCATGCGGTGCGCGTGACCACGGATGCCGAGGGCTACCCCGCCACCTGGCGCCACCGGATCGTCACCCAGTCGATCATGAAGGGCTCGCCCATGGGCACGCCCGAGCTCGACGAGACGGCGATCGAGGGGACCAAGGGCTCGCCCTATCTGAAGGCGACGCCGGTCGTCGACGCCCAGCTGATCACGCCGGACGTCGGCGTGCCGGTGCTCTGGTGGCGTTCGGTGGGCGCGACCCACACGGCGCTGGTGATGGAGCACACCATCGACCAGCTGGCCCGGAAGGCCGGCAAGGACCCCGTCGACTACCGTCGGGCGATCTACACCAAGGCCGGCGCCAACCGGCACCTGGCCGCCCTCAACCTCGCCGCCGAGAAGGCCGGCTGGACCACGCCCGCCCCGGCCGGATGGACCCGCGGCGTCGCGGTGCACGAGAGCTTCGGCTCGGTGGTCGCCCAGGTCGCGGAAGTGCAGATGCTGGACGGCCAGCCGAAGGTCGGTCGCGTGGTCACCGCCATCGACTGCGGCGTCGCCATCTCGCCGAACCAGGTGGCGGCCCAGATGGAGGGCGGCACCTGCTACGGCCTCTCCGCCGCGCTCTACGGGGCCATCACGCTGACCGGGGGCAAGGTCGACCAGCAGAACTTCGACACCTATCGGGTGCTCCGGAATTCCGAGGCGCCGACCGTCGAGACCTACATCGTGCCCTCCACCAACCCGCCGAGCGGCGTCGGCGAGCCCGGCACCCCGGTAATCGCGCCCGCCGTGGCCAACGCACTCTTGGCGATGGGTCAGGCTCCGACCACGAGTCTGCCGTTCGTTCGAACCTAGCTCCGCTCACCCCGGCCAAAGCCGGGGTCCATGCGGCGCGATCCGTGGCTGGGCCGCGCCAGGTCGCCGATTCAGCTTGGGTCCCGGCTTTCGCCGGGATGAGCGGCTGAGGGGATGTCCTCGCGCCGGTCCACATCGTAGAGCACCCCGTCGTCCGGGGCCTCGACCAGGGCCAGCCGGTCGCCCAGGCCGTCGAGGATGGCCCGCGCGCCCCGGTCGCCGCTGAGCGCCAGCATCTCGGGGAACAGCGCCGCCGATAGCAGCACTGGATTGCCCCGCCGCCCCTGAAATACCGGCGCGGCGGCCTCAGCCCCGCCGCGCACCGCCTCGGCCATGGGCGCCAGGATGTCCCTGGGCACGCGCGGCATGTCGCCCAGGAACACGAAGGCCCCCGCCGTCTCGGTCGGCAGGCCCGCGATCCCCATGCGGAGCGAATGCGCCATGCCCAGCGCATAGTCGGCGGCGTGCACCATCCGAAGCCGGTCGTGCAGGCCCAGCCGGTCGGCCAGGCGGATCGCCGCCTGGGCCACAGCCGCCTCCTCGGCGCCGGTCACCACCGTGACGCTGCGGGCCGGCGCCGCGAAGGCGCAGGCCAGGGCCCCGTCCAGCAGCACGCCGGCCATATAGGGGGCCAGCAGCTTGCCGCCGCCGAACCGCGCGCCTGCGCCCGCCGCCAGCACCACCGCCTCGAAGGGCCGCGATGGGTCCGCCCCGATCGTGCCTCCCTCTGTCGCCACGCGCCGTTCCTCTCTATCCTGTGCGCTGCATGACGCCCTATGACGCCACATCCGGGCAAGGCCCCCGTGCGTTGACGGACGGTTTCGGCCGCACGGTCACCTACCTGCGCGTCTCGGTGACGGACCGTTGCGACCTGCGCTGCGTCTACTGCATGGCCGAGCACATGACCTTTCTGCCGAAGGCCGAGGTGCTGACGCTGGAGGAGTTGGACCGCATCGCGTCCGCCTTCGTGGCCCTGGGCGTGCGGAAGCTGCGCATCACCGGCGGCGAGCCCCTGGTCCGCAAGGGCGTCATGGACCTGATCGAGGGCCTTGGCCGCCACCTCCGGTCCGGCGCGCTGGACGAGATCACGCTCACCACCAACGGCACTCGGCTCACCGAATTCGCCGGCCGGCTGGCCGACGCGGGCGTGCGCCGGATCAACGTCTCGCTCGACACCCTGAAGCCGGCCCTGTTCCGCACGCTCACCCGCGGCGGCGACCTCGCCAAGGTCGTGGCCGGGATCGACGCGGCCCAGGCGGCCGGCCTGCACGTGAAGATCAACGCCGTGGCGCTGAAGGACGACAACGCCGCCGAGCTCCCCGAGCTGATCCGCTGGGCGCACGGCCGCGGCTGCGACATGACCCTCATCGAGACCATGCCGCTCGGCGAGGTCGAGGCCGACCGCACCGACCAGTACCTCTCGCTGAAGCAGGTCCGCGCGGAGCTGGAGAGCTTCTGGACGCTCACCGACATCCCGCTCTCCACCGGCGGGCCGGCGCGCTACGTGGAGGTGGCCGAGACCGGCGGCCGGCTGGGGTTCATCACCCCGCTCAGCCACAATTTCTGCGAGGCCTGCAACCGCGTGCGGCTCACCTGCACCGGCACCCTGCATTCCTGTCTGGGCCAGGACGACGCGTCCGACCTGCGCGCGGTGATCCGCGCCGGCGCCTCGGATACGGACCTCGCCGACGCCATCCGGCTGGCGGTCGACGCCAAACCGAAGGGCCACGACTTCCAGATCGCCCGCGCCGCCGCCCCCGCCGTCCGGCGGCACATGTCGACCACGGGCGGCTAGACCATGGCGCGCGTCCTGCTGTTCGGCCGCCTCAGCGACGTGGCGGGCTGGCGTGAGCGCGAGATCGACGCCCCGTTCCTGTCCGCGCTCCGCGCCCGGCTCGGCACGGACGACCCCAGCCTCGGCGAGGCGCTCGCCGGCCCCGGCGTCCAGGTCGCCCTCGACCAGGTCATCGTGCGCGGCGACGCGCCGCTCAATGCCAGGACCGAGGTCGCCTTCCTGCCGCCGATGAGCGGCGGATGACGATCCGCCTCACCTTCGACCCATTCGACCCCGGCGCCCTGCTGACGGAATTCTGCCGGGGCCGGGCGGAGGTCGGCGCCGTGGCCAGCTTCACCGGCCTCGCCCGCGCCGAGGCCGGCTCGACCACCACCCTGGAGCTCGAGGCCTACCCGGGCTTCACGGAAGCGGCTATCGACAAGATCGCCGGGGAGGCCACGCGGCGCTTCGGCCTGCTCGACCATCTGATCCTGCACCGGGTCGGCAGGATCGCGCCCGGCGAGGCGATCGTCTTCGTGGCCACGGCCGCACGCCATCGCCGCGAGGCTTTCGAGGCCTGCGACTTCCTGATGGACTACCTGAAGTCCCGCGCCCCCTTCTGGAAGAAGGAGGTCGGTCCCGACGGCGAACGCTGGATTGAGCCGCGCGACCAGGATCACGCCGACATCGCGCGCTGGGACGGCCAGCGCGCCGACCCTTAGGAGCCCTTGTCGGCCAGCTTCCGGACCACCTCGTGGAAGCGCACCGCCATGTCCTCCAGCGCCGAGCGGGCCGGCTCCACCTGCATGTAGGCGGTGGCGGTGTAGTGGATCTGGTTGCCGTGCTTCACCAGCCAGCCGGCCTCGACCAGTTCGGACACCTTCCGCCGGACACTCTCTCTCGGCATGCCGGTGGAATCGGCGATGGAGCGGATGTTGATGCCCAGCGACGGCAGCACGGGCACGCGTCCGGCCTTCAGCTCCTCCGTGGTGAAGGTGGCGAAGTCCGGGTGCTGGGTGCTGCGCACCGCCACGACCAGGAGGATGGTGATCTTGTCGGTGTCGCCGCCCGTGATGCTCCGCCCCACGGTCATGAACCGGAGTATCGGCTCGAGCAGATCCGGTGCGATCGCTGGATAGCTCTCGTGGACCTGGGCCAGGAGCCTGTCCCGCTCAGAGCCGGGCATTGGAGGTCTCTCCGTCCGTGTTTGCGGGCGCCCCAGTCGAACGACGTTACATGAAAGACGCCGGCCGAGGATAGGTCGCCTATCCGACTCTTGGCCGACGCCCCTACCCAGGCCGGAGCCCCCCGCGCTAGAAAGGGCGCCGACCAGAGGAGCCCGCCCATGAACGCCCCCGTCCTCACGCCCGGCGGCCGCATCGACACCTCTCAGCCGATCAAGGCTGTGCGGGTGGCGGTACTGACCATCTCCGACACCCGCGATGAGGAGAGCGACACCTCCGGCCACCTGCTGGCCGAGCGGGTAAAGGGCGCCGGCCACGAACTCGCCGCCAAGGGCATCGTTCCCGACGATGTGGAGGCCATCCGCAAACAGGTGCTGGCGTGGGTCGACCAGGGGGTCGAGGCCATCGTCACCACCGGGGGCACCGGCATCACCGGCCGCGACGTGACGCCGGAGGCGATCCGCCCGCTGTTCGACAAAGAGATCGACGGCTTCTCCGTGATCTTCCATCTGGTCAGCTACCGGTCCGTGGGCCTCTCCACCCTGCAGAGCCGGGCGCTCGCCGGCATCGTGAAAGGCTGCTTCGTTTTCTGCCTGCCGGGCTCCAACGGCGCCGTCCGCGACGGCTGGGACAAGGTGATCGCCGCCCAGCTCGACAGCCGCCATGGTCCCTGCAACATGGTCGAGCTGATGCCCCGGCTGCTCGAGGCGTGAGCCGGCTCACCCATATCGACGAGAGCGGCCGCGCCCGGATGGTCGACGTCTCCGACAAGGCCGTCACCGCCCGCGAGGCGGTGGCAGAAGGCTTCCTGCGAATGGCCCCTGAGACCCTGGCGCTGGCGCTATCCGGCGAGGGGAAGAAGGGCGACGTCCGCGCGGTGGCCGAGATCGCCGGCGTCATGGCCGCCAAGAAGACCTCCGACCTGATCCCCATGTGCCACCCGCTGCCGATCGCCAAGGCCGAGGTCCGGGTGGAGCCCGGCGACGGCGGGCTTTCCGTCACCGCCCGGGTGAAGACCACCGGCCAGACCGGCGTGGAGATGGAGGCGCTCACGGCCGCCTCGGTGGCGCTGCTCACCCTCTACGACATGCTCAAGGCCGCCGAGAAGGGCATGGTCATCGAGGCCGTGCGCCTCGTCGAGAAGACCGGCGGCAAGTCCGGCGACTGGCGGGCGGAGCCGTAACTTCGCCTCCCGCCGCGCAGCGGGGGAGGTAATAGGATGGCATGACGATGAAGCTCCTCACGGTCGACGACGCCCGGGCCCGCATGCTCGCCGAGATCGCGCCCCTGCCGGCCGAGGACGTTCCGCTGGGCGCCGCCGCGGGCCGGGTGCTCGCCGAGGATGTCGCCGCGGTGCGCGACCAGCCGCCATTCCCCCGCCTCGGCCATGGACGGTTACGCGGTCCGCGCCGCCGACTGCCCCGCCGTGCTGCGGGTGGTCGGCGAGAGCGCCGCCGGTCACGGCTACGAAGGCTTCGTCCAGGCCGGCGAGGCGGTGCGGATCTTCACCGGCGCCCGCGGTCCCCGCCGGCTGCGACGCTGTGGTCATCCAGGAGGACTGCGAGCGCAGCGGCGGCGAGGTGCGCGCGCCCGCCACCGCGCCTGGTCATCACGTCCGCCCTTCCGGCGGCGACTTCCGGGCCGGACAGACCCTGCTGGTCCAGGGGACAAGGCTCGATCCCTGGCGCATCTCGCTTGCCGCCTCGGCCGGGCGCGCCGGCGTGCTGGCCTACCGGAAGCCGCGCGTCGCCCTGCTCTCCACCGGCGAGGAGATCGTCGAAGCGCCGGCCGCCCCTGGCCCTTTCCAGATCTACGATTCCGGCGCACCCGGGCTGGCCGCCATGATGGCCGCCTGGGGCGCCGAGGTGACCCGCGCCAGGCCGCTGGCCGACGACCTCGGCGCGGTGATCGAGGCGCTCCGCGCCGCCGACGCCGACCTCGTGGTCACCCTTGGCGGCGCTTCGGTGGGCGACCACGACCTGGTGCGCGACGCCGGCCTGGCGCTGGGCCTCGCGTTCCAGGTGGAGAGTGTCGCGGTCCGGCCGGGCAAGCCGACCTTCTTCGGCGTGCTCGGCGACGGCCGCCGGATGCTGGGCCTGCCCGGCAACCCGGCCTCGGCCTTCGTCTGCGCCGAGATGTTCCTGAAGCCGATCCTGATGGCCTTCCAGGGCGCGCCGACCGAGCCCCACACCATCACCGCCCGGCTCGCGCAGGACCTCCCCGCCAACGGCGCGCGCGAGCACTGGATGCGCGCCAAGCTTTCCCATGCCGACGGCGGCGTCACCATTCTCCCCTACCGCGACCAGGACTCCTCGCTGGTGGGGATCTTCGCGGCCTCCGACGCCCTGCTCCGGCGTCAGGCCGGGCGCCGGCCGCCGCCGCCGGGACCGTGGTCGAGGTGCTGCCGCTCGCGCGCGCGTAGCGCAGGGCCATCACCTCGCCGATCACCGAGACGGCCACTTCCCAGGGCGCCTTGCCGCCGATGTCGAGGCCGATCGGCGCGTGCAGCCGCGCGATGGCGCCCTCCGGCACCCCCGCCGCGCGCAGCCGCGCCAGCCGCTCCGGCAGCCGGGCCCTCGCCCCCAGCAGGCCCACATAGGCCGCCGGCGACGGCAGGGCGGCGCGCAACGCCGCCTGGTCGGTCTCCAGGTCGTGGGTGGCGATCGCCACGGAGGTCCAGGCGTCGAGGTCCAGCGCGGCCAGCGCCGTCGCCGGCTCATCACGGCGATAGGCGACGCCTGCGATCGGCGGCGGCGCCCTCGGGTCCC
Source organism: Phenylobacterium sp. J367 (assembly GCF_024699985.1). GTDB lineage: Bacteria > Pseudomonadota > Alphaproteobacteria > Caulobacterales > Caulobacteraceae > Phenylobacterium. Next base: position 932,200 of record NZ_JAJONA010000001.1, read on the forward strand.
TTCGGCCGGATCAGCGTCGTCTCGAAGCCGGACCGCACGCCCAGCTCGGCGATGGCCAGCGCCGTCGGATCGCTCCCCACCACCGCCAGACGCGGGACCGGCTCGTACAGCCGCTCGACACGGGCTTCTGGCCAGGCCGAGGTCAGCTCGGGCACGCAGGCCCGCGCAAAGCCGTCGCTGATCCACACCACCGGCCGGCGGTCGGTCTCCGCCGACAGCAGTTCGGCCAGCGCCGGGTCGTCGGCCGGCACGCGCTCCACGAAGATCTCGATCCGCGCCCCGCACAGCAGCCGAATGTCCGGCCACGGGCTGCCCTCGCCATAAACCAGCGTGCGCGGCTCGCCGTCGGAAAGGCAGGCGAAGGCATGGTCAGCCACGTCGCTCTCCACGCAGCCGCCGGAGAAGTAGCCGGCGACGATCCCCTCGCCGAACACCATCTGGGTCCCCTCGGGCCGCGGGCCGCCGCCCTCGACGCTGACAAGGGTGGCCAGCGCCACCGGAAGACCCGCGTCCCGCGCCCGCCTGAGCGCCGGCCGGACATCGTCGGGCAGCCCGAACACCGGCCATTCCGGCAGCGGCTCCCGGGTCACGTCTTAACCCTCAGGCAAGGTTGTGTAGACGGGTTCGTAAGCATCTCAGGCTCATGATGACGGCTCATAGGGATCTGACCAAGACCTACGCCTTCCATGAGTTCACCGATCAACAAGCTGGGCCTCGGCTCGGGCCAGTTCGGCCTCGACCAGCCCGCCTTCCGCGGCCGCCCGCGGGACGCCGAGGCGCGCGACATCCTCGCGATCGCCGCGCGCTCCGGGATCGGCACGCTGGAGGTGGGCCGTTGCCCGGCGACCGCGGAAACCACGATCGGCCAGATCACCCCGAAGCCCAATCCTTTCCGCATGACCGTCACCACCGTGCGCCCCGACCGCGGGCCGGACCTGGTGGAGGCGGAGCTGCGCCAGCAGCTTCAGCGTCTGGGCGTCGACCGCGTCGACACCATCCTGGCGCCGTCGGCCACCGACCTCTTTTCGCCGAACGGCCCGGTGGTCTGGGACCGCCTGCGCGCGCTGCGTGACGCCGGCCTCTGCCGCAAGATCGGCGTCTCGGTCTATGCCTCGGACGATCCGATCGGCCTTGCGAAACGCTTCAAGCCGGACGTCATCCAGGCGCCGGCCTCCCTGCTGGACCAGCGCCTGCTGATCGACGGCACTCTCTCCGAGCTGTGCGAGATGGGCGTCGAGGTGCAACTCCGCTCGATCTTCCTGAACGGCCTCCTGTTCCTGCCGCCTGACCGGGCGCCCAGCCACCTCAAGGCCGCCGCCGGCCGTATCTCCCGCGCCCGCCGGCTGATCGCCGAGGGCCGCTCGGACCCGCTGCAGGCCGCCCTCGGCTTCGCGCTGTCGCGGCCGGAAGCGTCCACCGTCCTCGTCGGCGTGGCCTCGGCCGCCGAGATGAGCGCCGTGGTCGCCGCGGCCATGAGCCCGCCCCCGGACCTCGACTGGGACGAAATGGCCATCAACGACCCCGTCGCCCTCGACGACCGCGCCTGGGCCGCGGCCTAATTCCTCACACCGGCTGATCTATACGAGGCTGCGGCGGCGTGAACCAGGCCGCGCCGCCTTCCGTCACATGGAAGTGGTCCTCCAGCCGGATGCCGAAGGCCCCGGGGACGACGATCATCGGCTCGTTCGAGAAGCACATGCCGGGCTGCAGCGGGGTCCTGTCGCCCTTCACCAGATAGGGCGCCTCGTGGACCGAGAGCCCGATGCCGTGACCGGTCCGGTGCGGCAGGCCTGGCAGCTCGTAGGCCGGCCCGAAGCCCTCGGCCTGCAGCACCCGCCGGGCCACCGCGTCGATCTCCTCGCAGGGAACGCCCGGCTTCACGGCGGCGAAGGCGGCGGCCTGGGCGCGCTTCTCCACCTCCCAGATGCGGATCATCTCCTGCGTGGGCTGGCCAAAGACGTAGGTCCGCGTGATGTCGGAGTTGTAGCCCTGCACCCGGCAGCCGGTGTCGATCAGCACGATGTCGCCGTCGGCCAGCCGCTGCTCGCCCGGCACGCCGTGCGGATAGGACGAGGCCTCGCCGAACTGCACCGCGCAAAACGAGGAGCCGTCGTCCGCGCCCAGCGCCCGGTGCGCCTGGTCGATGAACCGCCGGACCTCGGTCGTGGTGATCCCCTCGGCCAGCACCCGCGCGGCCCGCCGGTGGACCTCCAGCGTCATGGCCTTGGCCTGGGACATCAGCGCGAGTTCGGCCGCGGACTTGATCATCCGGCAGCCGTCGACCACCGCGGCGGCGTTGGTCATCAGGATGTCAGGCGCCGCGGTCCGGAGCCCGTCGTACGTGAAGAAGGCCAGCGCCGGGTCGATGGCCAGGGTCTCGCAGTCCAGCTCGCGAAGCACCGTCGCCGTGAGGTCGTAGGGGTTCTCGTGCTCCTCCCAGAGCCGGAGCGACGCCTCGATTCCGAGCGAGGCCCGCAACGATCCCTCCTCGAACCTCGGGCAGATCATCTTGGGCTCGCCCGAGCGCGGCAGGACCATGGCGACGAGCCGCTCCGTGGCGTTCCAGCCGACGCCGGCGAAGTAGCGCAGCGAGGCCCCGGCGCCGATGACCATGGCGTCGGCCCCCAGCCCGGCCATCAGCCCCTGAGCCTTGGCGAGGCGGGCCTCGCGCTCCTCGCGGGTGATCGGCGGCGCCGGGTTCGGCCACCGCTTCAGCTCCGCCAATTCCCGCTCGATGGTCGATCCGCCGATGCTCGTCATGGCCGGGCTCCTCAGGACTTGGCCGCAGTCTAGCGCCGCGCCTAGGGTGCGCCATGCCCGGAAGCCAGGATTTCGCCGCCGATCCCCGGAACGCCGACCTGAAGGTCTATGTGAACGGCGAGTTGGTCCCGAAGCACGAGGCGCGGGTGTCCGTCTTCGACGCCGGCTTCGTGCTGGGCGATGGAGTCTGGGAGGGCCTTCGCGTCCACAAGGGCCGCCTGCTGTTCCTCGAGGCCCACCTCGACCGGCTGTTCGCCGGCCTCGCCCGCATCGGTCTCGACATCGGTCTGACCCAGGCCGAACTGACCGCCGAGATCCGGAAGACGCTCGCCGCCAACAAGATGGACGACGGCGGGCACCTGCGTCTGATGATCACCCGGGGCGAGAAGGCGGCGGTCAACCAGGATCCCCGCAACTGGCTGAGCAGACCGACCATCGTCATCACCGCGGAGTTCAAGCAGCCCAGCCCTGAGGTCGTCACGCGCGGCCTGGCGCTCGCCACCTCGGCGATCCGCTGCACGCCGGCCGAGATGTTCGACATGCGGCTCAATTCGCACAGCCGGCTGTCACTGATCCTTGCCCTGCAGGACGCCATCGCCAAGGGCGGCGACGAGGCCCTGATGCTCGACCCGAACGGCTTCGTCTCCAGCTGCAACGCCACCAACTTCTTCTGGGTGAAGGGCGGCCGGGTGATGACGTCCACGGGCGACTACTGCTTCAACGGCGTGACCCGGGCCAACGTCATCCAGATCTGCCGCGAGGAGGGCGTCCCGATCACCCTTGGCGACTTCGAGCTGGCCGATGTCCACGACGCCGACGAGGCCTTCGTCACCGGCACCTTCGGCGGCCTGACCCCCGTGCGCGAGATCGACGGCCACGGCCTGCCCGCCGCCCTGCCCGGCCCGGTGACCGACCGCCTCCGCGCCGCCTACGAGCGGCTGAAGGACCGGGACGCGCAGGCATGACCCTTCGCATCGCCATGTGGTCGGGGCCGCGCAACATCTCGACCGCCATGATGCGCAGCTTCGGGAACCGCGCCGACACCCGGGTCGTCGACGAGCCATTCTACGCCGCCTACCTCGCCGCGACGGGCCTCGACCACCCGATGCGCGAGGCGGTGCTGGCCGCCCAGCCGCAGGACTGGGCGCAGGTCGTGGCGGAGCTCGACGCCCTCGAAGGTCCGGTGGTCTACGAGAAGCACATGACCCACCACATGCTGCCTGCCTTCGGCCTGGGGTGGATGAAGGAGCGGCGCAACGCCTTCCTGGTCCGTGATCCCGCCGAGGCGCTGGCGAGCTACGCGGTCAAGCGGGGCGAGGTGACGCTCGACGACATCGGGGTGGTGCGGCAGCGGGAGCTGTTCGAGCGGGAGGCCGACCGCCTGGGCCAGGCGCCGCCGGTGGTCCGGGGGGCCGATGTGCTGGCGGACCCGGAGGGGACGTTGCGCCGGCTGTGCGAGCGACTCGGCATCGTATTCACGTCCGACATGCTCAGCTGGCCAGCGGGGCGCAGGGACAGCGATGGCGTCTGGGCGCCGGCCTGGTACGACGCGGTGGAGCGCTCCACGGGCTTCGCCAGGCCGGAGAACGCCGAGCCGCGTCCGCTTTCCGCCGAACTTCGACGGATCGCCGACGCGGCCCGGCCCCATTACGAGGCCCTGGCGCGCTACCGGCTCTAGTTGCGCAGGCGGATGCCGACGAAGGCGGTGCGCCCAGGTTCGCCGTAGCCGAAGCTCTCGGAATAGGTCTCGTCGGTCAGGTTCTCGACCCGGGCCGTCAGCGTGACCCGTTCGTTGAGCGCCCAGCCGGCCGAGACGTCCGCGGTCGTGAAGCCCTTGCGGGTCACCCGGCTGAAGCCGTCGCGGGCGGTGTCGCTCTGGCTGGACTCGGCGCGGACGGTGAGCGCGCCGGACAGCCGCTCGCCGGTCCAGAACAGGCTGGCGGCGCCCGAATGGTCGGGGACGCGGATCAGGCTGGCGTTGGTCGAACGGTCGACGGCGTCGGTCCAGGCGTAGGCCAGGCGGGCGCTGAGCTGGGGCGTGAGGTCGAGCTCGGCCTCGGCCTCCAGGCCCTCGGAGCGGGTGCGGGCGATGTTGATGTAGCGCGAGCCCTGGTAGGCGATCTGGTCCTTGACGTTCAGGCGGTAGGCGGTGAGCGCGGCGCGGGCCCGCCCGCCGGTCCAGCCGAGGCGCAGGTCGTAGCCTTCGGCCTTCTCGGGCACGAGGGCCACGGGCGGGGCGAAGCAGAAGTCGCAGGCGTACTGGCTGATGGTGGGGATCTTGAAGCCCGTGCCGGCGGAGGCGGTCAGGGCGAACCCTGCGCCCAGCTCGGTCTTGGCGGAGAGGCGGCCGGTGGCGCGGCCCTTGAAGTGGTCCGGCTCGTCGTAGCGGGCGCTGGCGGTGAGGGTGACGGCCGCAAGGTCGGTGCGGAACACGCCGAAGGCCGAGGTGACCGAGAGGTCCTGCTTGAGGCGGCCGGAGAGGTCGGCCTCGGTGGCCTGGCGCTCGGCGCCGAGGATCAGGCCGTCGCGCGCGGCGGTGGCGCGGACCACGACCCGCTGGGCGTCGAACTGCGCGGGGAAGTCGGAGATGTTCTTCCGCTTCAGGTCGTAGCCGGAGACGCTGAGCGCGTTCTGGAAGCCGAGCGCGTCGAAGCGGGCGCGGACGAAGCCGGACCAGGCGCGGCTCTCGTTGCGGTCGTCCGTGTCGCCCAGCGCGAAGGCCGGAGCCGGGAAGCCGTCGATGTCGATGGCGCTGTCGGTGTAGCGGAGCTTGCCGTCGAAGGCGCCCAGGCGGGCGGCGAGGTTGGCGGTGACGGTCTCGAAGCCGTCCTTCTCGGTCCCGGTGTCGGCCTTGGAGACCCCGTCGGTGCGGAAACCGGTGACAGTGGCCGAGACCGCCCCCTCGTCCCAGACGGTGCCGACGCCCGCGAAGCCGCGCAGGGTGTCGAGGCCGCCGCCTTCGGCGGAGAGCCGCCAGCCGTCGATCTCGCGGGTGACGATGGAGACCACGCCGCCGATCGCCTCGGAGCCCCAGAGCGAGCCCTGCGGCCCCGACAGCACCTCGATCCGCTCCACGTCGTCGGTCGTGAGCGACGAGGGGTCGTAGGCGCCGCCCGGGTCGGCCGGGTCGCCGTTCGGCACGCCGTCTATCAGCACCAGGGTCTTGTCCGCGCCCGCCCCGCGGATACGGATGGCGCCGACGCCGCCGAAGGCGCCGGTGCGGGCGATGGCGACGCCGGGCACGGTCGACAGGACCTCGGTGACGAACGGGTTCTGCCGGGCCTCCAGCTCGGCGCGGCCGATCACCCGGGCGCCGGTGACCTCGTCCACCGCGCTCGGCAGGCGGGTGGCGGTGACGATGACCTCGTCGACGCTGGCGGCGTCAGCGGCGAGAACGGGCGTGGAGAGGGCCGCAATCGCGGCGGTGGAGAGAAGAAGATTGCGCATGTGGCGCCTCCGTCGTTTCAGCGATGTCGCTGCGACGGAGGGCGCGGAATTGCGCCGTCCCGCGCCGGCTGGCCTGGACCCGGGCCACGGACGAGCGACGAAGACGGCAGGTCTCCTGGCTCACGGGTCACCGGTTCCGCGCCCTCGCCTTCCCGGTTTCCCAGTGGCGCCCCTCGCGGGGATAGGCGCGGCCCTCGCCGCTCACAGTTGCGGGCACAGCCGGGGAGTCGGGCGGACGCCCTCACCCCAGTTCCCTCTTGGCCCCCGGCTAAGGGGGACCGCCTTCATGCGGCGGCTTGTGGCAGAGGTTGGGGTCCGGCGGCAAGGTCCCGCTGCGGGAGGGAGAACCAACACCGTCATCCTAGGCCTTGTGCCTAGGATCCCTGCCTCCACGGCCCCTGCGAGAGGGATCCCAGGCACAAGGCCTGGGATGACGGCCTCGGATGGTTCGCTACTTCAGCGCGCGCTTGTACATGGCGCTGAGTTCGGACCAGGCGCGTTCGGCCTGGGCCTGGTCGTAGACCTGGGAGCCGGGGACGCACCAGCCATGGTCGGCGGGGTAGACCTCGACGGTCGCCTTCTTCCTGGCGTCGGCGAAGGCCTTCTTCAGCACCTCCTTGTCGTTCGGCGCGCGGGCGTCGTCGTTCTTGGCCACGGCCACGAGGTACTCGGCGTTGGTCTTCGGGATCAGCAGGTGCGGGCTGGACGGCTGGTCGGTGACCAGGCCGCCGCCGTGGAAGGAGCCCACCGCGCCGATGCGGTTCGGGACCGCGGCGGCCGTGCGGAAGGAGAGCGGCCCGCCCATGCAGTAGCCCTGCACGCCGACCTTGGCCTTCTTGTTGGTCTGGGGCTGGGCGTCGAGGAAGGCGACATAGGCGACGCTGTCCTTGTCGATCCCCTCGTTGGTCATGGCCTGGCGGTAGCCCATCAGCACCTTGCGGGTCTCGGGGTCGCCGAAGTTGATGTCGCCCGGCATCACCGGGGCGGTGTGCGAGCGGTAGAACGGGTTCACCACGAGGACGACATAGCCCTGGGCGGCGAGCCGGCGGCCCATCTCCCGCTTCACGGGGCGCAGGCCCATGATGTCGGGCCACAGCAGGACGGCGGGCCAGGTCCCCTTGCCCTCGGGGTAGAAGAGGGCGCTGTCCGAGACGCCGTCGGGGGTGGTGACCTTGACGTCCTTCTCCACGACCTTGGCCTGGGCGCCCGCCGCGCTGGCCGCGGCGATCCCGGCGGCGGCGACCGTCCAGAGGCCGAGGTTGCGGCGCGAGACCGTCGGGTCCGTCACCAGGCCGGGGTGGATGTCGTCGTCACACATGGGGGCGTCCTCCGCGCTTCTTCGGTTGGCGGAAGGAACGGTGACCAATGTTGCGGGCGTATGTCCACTGTGCCGGCGCGGCCGGATGCGGTGGACGGTCGGAGGCCGATTTTTTTTGAACCACAGAAAGACACAGAAAGACACAGAAAGGGGGGCGTCGAGGGGGCGGCGCCCTGCGGCTGTCATCCGGTCTCGCCGCGGCCCAAGAGCGGGATGACAACGGTGGGTGAGGAGAGGAATCCGCTCCGTCGCGTCATCCTAGGCCTTGTGCCTAGGATCCCTGGGGAAGCTGGCGCGGAGAGGACGGGCGGCGCGCGACGTCCGCCGGCCCTCATCCGAAGGCCGCTGCATCCGAGGGAGGGATCCTGGGCACAAGGCCCAGGATGACGGGCGCGCTAGCGCGCCATCGTCACTTCCACGCGCCGTAGGGGTCCTTGAAGGGCTTGCCGAGGGCTTCGGCGACGGCGGGGTGGGTGACCTCGCCCTTCAGCACGTTCAGGCCCTTGGCGAGGTGGACGTTCTTCTTGAGCGCATCCAGGCCCTGGTCGGCGAGCTGCAGGCCGAAGGGCAGGGTCGCGTGGACCAGCGCCTCGGACGAGGTGCGCGGGGCCGCGCCCGGCATGTTGGCGACGCAGTAGTGGACCACGCCGTCGACGGTGTAAGTCGGGTCGTTGTGGGTGGTCGGCCGGCTGGTCTCGAAGCAGCCGCCCTGGTCGATGGAGACGTCGACCAGCACCGAGCCCTTCTTCATCCGGGAGAGGTCCGACTTGCGGACCAGGGTCGGCGCGCTGGCGCCGGCGGTCAGCACCGCGCCGATCACCACGTCGGCCTTCAGCACCTCCTCCTCCACCGCGTCCTGGGTGGAGTAGCGGGTGAGGATGCGGCCCTGGAACATGTCGTCGAGCTGGCGCATGCGCGGGATCGAGCGCTCGAGGATCACCACCTCGGCGCCGAGGCCGGCGGCCATGCGCGCGGCGTTCATGCCCACGACGCCGCCGCCCAGCACCGCCACCCGGGCCGGGGGGACGCCGGGCACGCCGGAGATCAGGAGGCCCATGCCGCCGTTGTGCTTCAGGAGCGTCTCGCCGGCCGAGAAGACGGCGATGCGGCCGGCCACCTCGGACATCGGGGCGAGCAGCGGCAGGCCCCCTTGCGGATCGGTCACCGTCTCGTAGGCGATGGCCGCGCAGCCCGAATCCAGCAGGCCCTGGGCCTGGGCCGGGTCGGGCGCCAGGTGCAGGTAGGTGAAGAGGATGTGATCCTTGGTGAGCCTGGCCCACTCGACCGCCTGGGGCTCCTTGACCTTGATGATCAGGGTGGCAGTGGCGAACACCGCGTCGGCGGTGGGCAGGATCGTCGCGCCCGCCCGGGCGTAGGCCTCGTCCGGATAGCCGGCGCCGGCGCCCGCGCCGGCCTCCACATAGACCTCGTGGCCGTGGGAGACGTACTCGCGGACCGCGGTCGGCGTCAGGCCGACACGGTATTCGTCCGGCTTGATCTCGCGGGGCACACCAACGCGCATATGAGCCTCCCTCGGGGCGTGTTTTTGCTGTGTGGGCGCGGTTTGGGGGGGACGGGCGTGCGGAGTCAAGGGAGGGGTGGTGGGGGTGGGCTGCATCGCAGTTAACCGCAACATTTGCCAGTCGCTCGAAACAGCCGCGATTGTCTGCGATCTTTCGAACCACCTCCGATTCTGGGCAGACACGATGGCAGCTCTCGGCTTCTACGCGTAGAGGCTGAACGCAGCCTAGTGGTGGGCGACCCTCTTTATGCAGTGAACCCCGCGTTCTTGCGCGGACTTCAGCGCGGCTAGAAAACGGACTCCAGCGCTTAAGACCATGGCGGCCAGTCTGCCGGCGGAATCCGGTCTGTCCAGGACGCGCCGGAGGCGCGCCGCGGGGCGGCCGGGCCGGAGGCCCGGTCCTTGACTGACCGGATCCCGCAGGCTCGCATCTGACCATGGACTTAAGGGCGGGAGGCATTCCGGGAGGAATGCTCCGCGTGGGGAGTGGCTCTGAGATGCCGAAGCAATGCTGAGGGGTCTTCTTCTCGTGGGAGCGGTCCTGTTTGCTCAGGGCCCGGGCCCGGACGGAGCGAGCCCCTGACGCATGCCTCAATCTCACGAAGGCCGAGACGCGGACCGTGCTATCCGGCGGCCTGACCATCCAGGCTTTTCCCGGCCCGCCAAACTACGAAGGCGTCGCTCATGGGGACGTCGAGGAGCGGGTGTTCATCCTGGCGCTGCCGAAGGCGATGTGCGCGGACGACGGGCTGTTCATCGACGCCACGACGGGGTTCGACCGTGTCCAAGTCAGCGCTGCCGATGACGAGGTCGCCGGCGCGCTCGTTAGCGCCGTCGGGCGGCGAGTCGCACTGGAGGGCACGGCATTCGGCGCCCACACCGCCCATCACCACGCGCCGCTGCTGCTGTTGGCGGACAAGGTCTCCGTCCTTGACTGACCGGAGCCCGCAGGCTCGCATCTGACCGTGGACCTAAGGGCGGGGCGGAACAAACCGGATCGGAAGCCGAACCGTACCGCCGACGTCACCCAACTCGCGAGGCATTCGAAAGCGGAAGTAGGACGCCAACCCAATGGCCGCGTCGCCGAAGCCGTATCCTGTCGGGCTCTCCTCGATGACGGCACAGCCTGCAGGCCCACCGAACCGGCTATCGACCCGCCTGACCTCGCAATCGATCACCGCCCGCCCCCCAACGCCCGCCTGACGCGCCGCCGGAGGATAGTGGCGCGCCACATCGGCGGCGTTGGGCAGCCGTTCCCAGTCCGGCTTCGGTTGGGCGACGGCGGCGGGGGGCGGCCACAAGAGCGGCGAGGAGACAGAGGATGGTGCGGGGGGCCGGCCTTGGGCATCCATGTGAAGCTTCCACCGAAATGGCGGATTGGGAAGAGCGGCGGGTTGAGCGCTGGCCCTCTCCCTACCCTCTCCCTCTCCGCTTCGCGGGGGAGAGGAGCTGGGGTGGCGCACTCTGGCGCTTAAGACCATGGCGGCCAGTCTGCCTGCGGGATCCGGTCTGTCCAGGACGCGCCGGAGGCGCGCCGCGGGGCGGCCGGGCCGGAGGCCCGGTCCTTGACTGACCGGAGCCCGCAGGCTCGCATCTGACCATGGACTTAAGGGCGGGAGGCATTCCGGGAGGAATGCTAGGGCGGCATGCGGACTCTCATGATCAGCATCGGTATCGGCTCCAGCTTCGACAACGCGGGAAACGCGGACGACGGCGGCGCGCGATACGGGGATGCGGTTTTGGCGGCCTTCGAGCTGGGTCCCGCCTGGCAGGGCGCACAGAGAGCGATTTTCCTGCGGACACAGAACACCGTGCAGGAGGTTGCGCAGCATCTTCTGCGCGTGCTCGACGATCGCGACCTGCTGGTCGTCATCGAGATCGGCGATCCGGCGAACGTGCAGTTCGCCGGCAATCGCTTCGATGAGGAGGGGTTTGACGCGGTCTTTCCCGCCGCGGCGGAGCTGGAGCACGTCAACCGGTGGCGGCCCCGGGACGGCGAGGAGGGGCAGCTTTGGATATTCCGGCAAGCGCCCGACTGAGCTGGGATTTCACACTCCTCTCCCCCGGGCGTAGCCCGAGAGGGAGAGGGTAGGGTGAGGGCCGGTGCGTGCGGCGGGATCGCGCCGGATGAGGGGTCGAGGGCCCTCGGGCTCTCGTCCGGAGTGGCGGAGAGGTCCCAGCCGGCCCTCACCCTGCCCTCTCCCTCTCCGCTGCGCGGGGGGAGAGGAGGTGGGGCGGCGCGCTCGGTAGGGCGGGCTCGGGCTGGGAGCCGCCCTCTCCCGGCCCGCGGCGCGGGTGCGGCGCGCATCGGACGCGGGTCGCCATCCACAGGTTGGGTGCGAAACGGACTCGCCATCGCGGCTGTGTTCTGCTTTTGTTCCGATCATGGTTCGACGTGGATATTGCGGCCTCGGCTCGCGCGAGATGGCGGTGCAGGAGTTCGACAAGCTCGGGGCGCATGTGGAGAGGATGCTGGCGATGCAGGCGGGCTTCGCGTGGGCGTCGCCGGGGCACATGGCCTTCGGGATCGCCCTCGACGGGCTGGAGACCGCCGCCCTCCATTTCACCGGGCGGCGGCACTACTACGACGCCCTGCGGAGAGACGTCCGGGCGGCGCCGGCCGGCGCGCCGGCGGGCGCGCCGGATTTCGAGACGCTCCGGCCCTACGCCGCGCGCCTTCGGGCCCTGCAGGACCTCTGTCGGCCTTTCGGGCGGGACTACCTGGCGCTGGAGATCGCCCAGCACGCGCTTGCGACCTGCGCCTATCACTTCACCCGGGAGGCGGCGCCGTGACGATGCGGACCATCCCGGCGCACGCCGCCTCGACCATCGGCGACTTCCGCCGCTATCCGGGATGCCGGCTGCTGCTCTCGTGCGCGGCCTGCGGCTGGTCCAGGACCTACAACCCCGAGCGGGTGATCGGACGGCTGCAGGAGCTGCGCGCCGGCGGGCACACCACGCGGCTGACCGACGTGCGGCAGCGGATCGGCTGGAACTGTCCCCGGTGCGCCCGGATGCGCTGGCGGATGGCCTTCGCCTGGCCCCCGGGGCTGGGGCCGGCGGAGGTGAAGCGGCTGACGGCGCAGGCGCGGAACTGAGGGCGCGACCCGGGAGGGAGAGGCGCGGGGCTAGGCGCCCCAGTGGCCGGTCGCGGCGCGGGCGGCGAGGGAGGGCGAGGCCGAGGGCCAGGAGGGGGGCGAAGACCTTCACGGTGTGGCGGGTGAGGCGTTCCGGCAGCCAGGTGTCGGAGACCGGGGCGCCGTCGGCGTAGCGGGCGACGACGGCCGTGAGCGGGCAGCGGAAGCCGCTGGCGGTGAAGACCACGGTCTCCACGGCCAGCAGGGCGAGGGCGACGGAGAGCCAGGGACCGCGCGCGCCGGTCAGGCCGGCCAGGAGGATCACGAAGACGCCCGCCGACATCACCGCATAGATCGCCGTGTGCAGCGTGCGCACGGCGGCCAGGCGGCGGGGAGCGGGGATCATGGCGGCAGCGTAGCGCGGCGGGCGCTGGCCCCGAAGCCCGGCGTCAGAGATCCGTGACCCCGGCCGCGCCGTCCTCGTCGCCCCAGGCCACGCGGCGGGCGTCCGGCGTGATCGCCATGGCGGTGATCGGCGAAGCCTTCTCGGCCTTCACCTCGACGATCCGCTGGCCGGCGAGGTCGCAGGCCCGCACCCGGCCGTCGTCGAGGCCCCAGGCGACCCAGTTGCCGGCGGGCTGGCCGGCGACGACGGTGGACAGCGCGCTCTCCTCGAAGCCGACCTCGGCGGCCTGCTTGCCCATCGGCCCGGTGGAGCCGGCGAACGGCCAGACGACCACGCCGTTGGCGCCGGAGGTGGCCATGAGGCTGCCCTTGGCGAGGAACGAGAGGCTCTTCACCTTGGCCGGATAGCCGCCCATCCGCATGTTCTTCTCGTCGGCCACGCGCCAGCCGTGGAGCTGGTTGTCCTGCATCGACGACATCAGGAACCGGCCGTCCGGGCTCCAGGCGCAGGCCAGGTGGCTGCCGGCCCACTTCAGGACCACCGGCTTCTGGTCGGCGATGCGGGCGTACCACAGCCAGGCGCCGCCATAGCCGACCGCCGCGATCCGCCGGCCCTTGGGGTCGAAGGCGATGGCGGCGGGGGTCTTCTCGTGGGCGAAGGTGCGGGCGAAGCCTGCGTCACCCAAGTCGCGCACGTGCAGCTCGCGCCCGGCGGTGAAGGCCACGAGCCTGGACTCCGCGCTGGCCGCCACCTGCTCGATCCAGCGGCCGGGGACGCGGGCGAGTTCGGTGACGCCGTCCGGCGTCGACCAGACCACCCGGCCGTCGTCGCCGCCGGTGATCAGGCCCTCGCCGGAGGGGTGCAGGCAGGCCGACAGCACCGCGCCGTCGTGCGCCTGGACGTTTCCGCGCCCCTCGAACCGCACCGTCCCGTCGCCGAGCGCGAAGACGGCCTTCCCGGCCTTGTCGAAGAGGGCGGCGGTGACATAGGCGTCGAAGGCATAGGAGCTCATGGCGCCCGCCATAGAGCGCCGGCCGCCTTCGGGGAAGGCGCCTCGCGCCGCAGCCCGCCGGCCCGCGGGCCGGCTCCCGCCGCTGAACGCGGTTCCGCCGTTCCGGGCTTTACAAGTGGGTAACGCCTTGCCAAAGGACGAATGACTCTAGGAAGGGCGCGGGAAGCGCCCCAGGGAAGGATAAAACGCATGGGTGCCAAGCTGGGTGGTGGGGGCGGCAACAAGTTCGACCTCGGCCAGAACAGCGACATGAACGTCACGCCCTTCGTGGACGTGATGCTCGTGCTCCTCATCATCTTCATGGTGTCGATCCCGGCCGCGACCGTGTCGATCAAGCTGGACCTGCCGCCGGCCATCCCGCCGCCGCCGGGCACCATCGTGAAGGAACCGGTGCTGGTGAACATCCAGCAGGGCGGCGCCCTCTACATCGGCGAGCGCGCCACCAGCCTGGACGGCCTGCCGGCCGACCTGTCGCAGGTGCTGGCCGTCGAGGATCCGACCACGGCCCCGACCGAGCAGCGCGTCTACATCCGCGCCGACCGGACGGTCCGCTACGGCGACTTCATGGCGGTGATGAACACCCTGCAGGGCAACGGCTTCTACCAGGTCGCCCTGATCAACGAAGAGATCTGATCCTTCGAACGAACTGCAAGAGCCCGCCCGGGAGACCGGGCGGGCTTTTTGCTGTCTGGCGCTAGAGCCCCCCCTGTTGTCACCCCGTTCCGCCGCAGCCGGAGACCGGGACCCACACGCGCCTGAGCCTCCTGGCGAGGGCGGTCAGACGCCTTGGTCATACGCACGCGCCAGGATGATCCCCACGGCGCCGCCAAATATGATGATGGCGCTCAGGATCTCATTGAAAAAGTTGAAGAGGATCGCGGCCGCGGCGATGAAGAAGACGCCGCCCAAGGCCCCGATCCAAGCCCATCGCGATGCGCTGCCGCGTTTCACCTGTCCCTCCGACGAAGCATTCCCCCGGCAATGCCTCCCGCCCTTAAGTCCATGGTCAGATGCGAGCCTGCGGGCTCCGGTCAGTCAAGGACCGGGCCTTGGGCCCGGCCGCCTCGCGGCGGCCCTGCGGGCCGTCCTGGACAGGCCGGATCCCGCAGGCAGACTGGCCGCCATGGTCTTAAGCGCCAGAGTGCGCGGCGCTCGGACTGATGCACATGCGTAATATTTTACTTGCGTAATCTCCTCATCGGCGCATCCTCCGTCTCAGGAGGAACGATCCATGGCCGTCAGACTGAACGCCTCGGGAAGCGCCTACGCCCTCAACCAGAACGCCGAGATCAACGTGACGCCCTTCGTGGACGTGATGCTGGTGCTGCTGATCATCTTCATGGTGGCGATCCCCGCCGCCACCGTCTCGGTGAAGGTGGACCTGCCGCCGGCGAGGGCGGCGGCCCAGCCTCAGGTCGCGCCGACCTATGTCTCGGTCCAGCAGGGCGGCGGCCTCTACATCGGCGACCGCCCGACGACGCTGGCCACGCTCTCCGCCGACCTCGCCGCCGCCATCGGCACGAACGATCCGAGGAACGAGCGCGTCTACATCCGCGCGGACGTGGGCGTCCGCTACGGCGACTTCATGACCGTGATGAACACCCTCAAGGCCGACGGCTTCCAGCGCGTCGCCCTGGTGTCCGAAGCGGTCTGACCCGGCTCTCCGCCCCTGGAGAGACTGCGGGGCCGCGGCGTCGTTGACCCGTCCCGCGGCCCCGCGACTTTTCCCTAGGCGACCGTGCTCTCGAAGCCGGCCTTCAGCGCCGCCTCGTCGAGGTTGCGGCCGATGAACACCATCCGCGAGTAGCGGTTCTCCCCGTCCTTCCACGGCCGCTGGAAGTCGCCTTCCAGGATCATGTGCACGGCCTGGAAGACCAGGCGCCGGTCGTCGCCGGCGATGTCGAGGATGCCCTTGGCGCGCAGGATATCGGGGCCTTGCGTCTGCAGGACGTTGTTCAGCCAGGCGGTGACCCGGTTGCCGTTCAGCGGCTTTTCGCTGGTGAGCGAGACGCCGCGGATGCCGCTTTCCGCGACATGGTCGTGGATATGATCATGGCTGTGGTCATGGCCGTGATCATGGTGGTGATCGCCGTGATCGTGATGATGATGGTCATGGTCGCAGTGCTCGTCGTGGACGTGGCCCGGCTCGCCGTGGGACGGGTTGAGGAAGTCGGGCTCCAGGTCGGTAATTCGTTCGAGATCGAACGACCCGCGTCCCAACACCTGCTCCAGCGGCACGTTGGACCGCTGCGCCCGGTGGATCGGGGCCAGGGGATTGAGGGCGCGGATCGCCTTCTCAACCTCGGCCAGCTCGGCTTCCGAGACAAGGTCGGTCTTGTTGAGGATGATCTGGTCGGCGAAGGCGATCTGCTCGGCCGCCTCCTTGCTGTCCTTCAGGCGCAGCGGCAGGTGCTTGGCGTCGACGACGGTGGTCACGCTGTCGAGCTTCGTCTTCGCCCGCACGTCGTCGTCGACGAAGAAGGTCTGGGCCACCGGACCGGGGTCGGCGAGGCCGGTGGTCTCGACGATGATCGCGTCGAAGCCACCCTTGCGCTTCATCAGGCCCTGGACCACCCGGATCAGGTCGCCGCGCACCGTGCAGCAGACGCAGCCGTTGTTCATCTCGAAGACCTCCTCGTCGGCGCCGACGATCAGGTCGTTGTCGATGCCGACCTCGCCGAACTCGTTGACGATCACGGCGTACTTCTTGCCGTGCTCCTCCGAGAGGATGCGATTCAGCAGGGTGGTCTTGCCGGCGCCGAGGTAGCCGGTCAGCACGGTCACGGGGGTCTTGTCGCTCATGCCCCTGCATGTAGTCCGCCGGGACGCGGTTATGAAGAGTGGCTTTGGGGAGTGGCGTTCTCCGGACCAGGTGTTATATCGTAACACCAGATGACGACCGCCGACCCCTCCCCGACCTCCGCCTCCCGCCAGATGGGGGCCCTCGACGCCTTCCGCGACGACCGCACCTATCTCGGCGCCGACCATGCGCGCAACGAGCGGCGGACCTGGCTGGTCACCGCCATCTGCGCGGTCACCCTCCTGGCCCTGCTGGCCGGCGGCGTCGCCTTCCGCTCCATGGCGCTGACCGCGTCGGGCCTGCACATGGCCGCCCACGTGGCCGCCCTGCTGGTCGCCGCCGGGGCCTATGCGCTGGCCAGGCGCCACGCCGGCAACGCCGCCTTCGCCTTCGGCACCGGCAAGCTCGGCTACCTCGCGGGCTTCGCCAATGCCGTGGTGCTGGCGATCACCGCCATCATCATCGGCGTGGAGAGCATCCACCGCCTGCTCAATCCGGAAGCCGTGGACTACGCCAGCGCCCTGCCGCTGGCCGCCGCCGGCCTGGTCGTCACCCTGGTCTGCGTCTGGCTGCTGAAGCCGGCCCACAGCCATGCCGCGAGCCACGATCCGGACGGCGACCTCAACATCGCCGCCGCCCATCTGCACCTGGCCGCCGACGCCGCGGTCTCGGCCGTCGCCCTGGTCGCCATGCTGGTCGGGCGGGAGCTCGGCTGGGGCTTCGCCGATCCGCTGGCCGGCCTGGTCGGCGCGGGCCTCGTCGCCCATTTCGCCTGGCGGCTGCTGCGCCGGGCCGGCGCGGCCCTGCTGGACGTGAACCCGAGCCCGGCGCTCACCGCCGAGGTCCGCCAGCGGCTGGAGGCCGGCGGCGCGCGCGTCCTCGACCTGCACCTCTGGCGGCTCGGCCCCGGCCACCACGCGGTGATCGCCGTCGTCGCCGGCCACGAGGAGCCCCAGGCGCTGCGCGCCCGCCTCGCCGGCCTGCCGGGCCTCAGCCACGTGACCATCGAGTGCCAGGGCGGCGGTCACGACCACGGCCATCACGGTCATGCGCACTGAGACGTGATCCCGGGCGTTTGACGGCCAGGGCCGTTCCAGCCCAGATGAGGACGATGTTCCGCTTCCTCTCCGCCCACCTGAAGGCCCGGCCCCGCGCAGGCGCGGCGCTCGGCCTGCTGATCGTCGCGGGCGCGGTGGCCGGCGGCTGGGCCGCCAGCGAGCACGGGCGAACCGACGCGGTGCTGACCTCCGGCAAGATCGCGGCGGACGTCCCCGCGCCGCCGCCGCCCCCGCCGCCCGCCGACCTGCAGGCGTCGCTGGAGGAGCTGGCCGCCGGCTTCCGCGAGGATGTGGGCCTGGCCGTCACTGACGTCGCCACCGGCTGGACCGCACAGGTCCACGGCGAGATCCCCTATCCGCAGCAGAGCGTCTCAAAGCTCTGGGTGGCGCTGGCGACGCTGGAGGCCGTCGACCGCGGCCAGTCGAACCTGGAGCGCGTCGTCCAGCTCGGCCCCGACGACCGCTCGGTGTTCTACCAGCCGCTCGGCCGGCGGATCCGCAACTCCGGCGGGCCGGAGGTCTCGATCGCCGAGCTGCTGCGCTGGGCGATCACCGAGAGCGACAACGCCGCCAACGACAAGTTGATGCGGGAGCTCGGCGGCGCCGACGCGGTCACCTCCATTCTCGCCGAGAAGGGCCTCTCCGACCTCAAGGTCGGGGCCTACGAGCGCGACCTGCAGGCCGCCATCGCCGGCATGACCTGGCGGCCGGAATACGGGATCGACTGGGCCTTCCAGCACGCCCGCGCCAAGCTGCCCGACGACTACCGCGAGCAGAAGCTGGAGGCCTATCTCGCCGACCCGATGGACGGCGCGGCTCCCGCCGAGATCACCCGCACCCTGGCCGCCCTGTACAAGGGCGAGCTGCTGTCGCCAGCCTCGACGAAGGTGATGATCGGCCTGCTGAACGACTGCCGCACCGGCCCCATGCGCCTGAAGTACGGCTTCCCGCCCGGCTGGACCCTGGGCCACAAGACCGGCACCGGCCAGGACTTCGGCGGCGCCTCCACCGGCATCAATGACGTCGGCCTGGTCACCGCCCCCGACGGTCGGGTCTATGCGGTGGCGGTGATGATGCGGAAGACCTCGAAGTCGATCCCCGCCCGCCAGGCCTTCTTCCACAAGGTCAGCCGCGCGCTGGCGGCCCACTGGCAGGCCCAGCAGCGCCCGGCAGACCGGCAGGTGGCCGTCGTCCCCGCCCCGCCGGCCGGCGGCGAGTAGCGGGCAGGTCTCCGGGGGCGAGGCTCAGGCCGCCCGGGGCTCCGGGGTCGTGGCGGCGTCCATCATGGCGCAGGCCAGGAGGTCGTAGGCGCTGATCCAGGCGCGCCTGGCCTCGGGCGTGAGGATCTCGCCGAGACTGGTCTCCAGCATCCAGATGAGCGTGTCGCCGACCGCGACGTAGTGCCGGGGCAGCACGCCGTAGTTCACGTGGCGCAGGCCGAGCATCTCCACCTCGCCGCGGATCGCATCCAGCCGGTCGAGGCCGCCGACCACGAAGGCGATGGCGCCCATCAGCTTGGCCCCCTGGGCGGCGAGGTCTTCCCGGAACAGCGGCCTGACCTCGGGCGCGATCTCGAAAAGTCGGGCGTAGAACAGGCGCGCCGCCTGGGCGCGGATGGGAGCGACCTCCGCGAAGGTTCGGCGGACGAGGTCGATCTGGTCGGGGGTCATGGGCGAGTCTCGGCGTTTCCTGCCCCGATGCCTACCGTCGCAAGCGGGAGACCGCTGTGACCCCTGTCACCGGCTCCGGCGGCCGGCGCCGCGACCGGCTGCCGCAGACCAGAGCAGCCACACGCCGTAGAGGACCAGGGCCTGGCCCAGTGCGGCGATCAGGCCGGTGAGGCCGAGGCCGAGCTTGAACATCAGCCGCTCGGCGGCCGGCGTGCTGGCGTTGGTCATCCAGACGAGGCCGGTGAGCACGGCGGAGCCGATCACCGCCAGGATTGCGCCCGTGATCGTCCGTCCCATGCTCAGGCCTCCTGCGTCGGCGCCCAGGGACGCACAGCGGCGCCCCGCGCGCCTTGATCCGGCTCAATCGAAGCCGCGGAGCTCGCCCCAGGTCTCGAAGGGGTCGCGGGCCGCGACGAGGGTGTTGATCGGGGCGGCTGCGTCCCGGAAGCCGAGCGCCATGCCGGAGAACAGCATGTGGTCGTCCGGCA
The DNA here is from genome assembly GCF_024699985.1 of Phenylobacterium sp. J367. Taxonomy (GTDB): domain Bacteria; phylum Pseudomonadota; class Alphaproteobacteria; order Caulobacterales; family Caulobacteraceae; genus Phenylobacterium. The sequence continues at coordinate 951,758 of NZ_JAJONA010000001.1, forward strand.
GGCCGACGAACGACGCCACGGTCTTCGGATAGCGCGCCCAGTACTCCTGCGGGCAGGTGTCCAGGCCGCGTTCGACGGCCAGCAGCATGACGGTCTGCATGTACATGCCGAGGTCGGCCCACTGGGGCGGCCCCAGCTTGCGGTCGAGGCAGAAGAAGAGGCCGACCGGCGCGCCAAAGAAGTCGCCGTTCTTGGCGAGTTGGCGCAGGCGCGCGGGCTTGTCCTCGCGGGGGATGCCGATCGTGGCGTAGAGGTCCTCGCCGTTCTGGAACCGCCGCGAGCGGAACGGGTCCCAGAGGTTGGGCGGATAGACGTCGTACTCGGGCTCCTCGCCGAACGGGTTCGCGGCGACCAGGGCCTTGAACTCGGCCAGCGGCTGGCCGGCCAGCGCATAGACGCGCCAGGGCTGCAGGTTGCCGCCGGAGGGGGCGCGGGCCGCCCGTTCCAGGATCTCGCGCACCACCGGGCCCGGAACCGGGTCGGGCCTGAACTGCCGGATGGAGACCCGCTTCTCCACTGCGTCGGAGACGTTCATGGCTTCCTTAATCGTCGCTGCCGAGCATCATCGCTGCTGATTCCCCCTAACATGGGCGACCCAAGGTCATGGCAAGCCGATCCCCCCCTCAAGCGCATCGTGAGCTGGCTGGTCGTCGCGGTCCTGGTCGTGGGCTTCATCGGGCCGGTGCTGACGGTGGCGCTCTACCGCTTCGTGCCGCCGCCGCTGACCTTCCTGATGGTCCAGCGGGTGTTCGAGGGCCAGGGGTTCCGCAGGACCTGGGTCCCGCTGGAGGACATCTCGCCGACGCTCGTGCGCGCGGTGATCGCCGCCGAGGACGCCCAGTTCTGCCGGCACAGGGGCTTCGACGTGGCCGCCATCGAGAAGGCCATCGAGTACAATGCGAAGGGCAAGAAGGTCCGCGGCGGCTCGACCATCAGCCAGCAGACGGCGAAGAACGTCTTCCTGTGGCCCCGCCGGGACTGGGTGCGGAAGGGTCTGGAGGCCTATTTCACGGTCCTGATCGAGGTCGGCTGGGGCAAGCGGCGGATCATGGAGGTCTATCTGAACTCCATCGAATGGGGCCCGGGCGTCTATGGCGCCGAGGCCGCGGCCCAGGCGAACTTCGGCAAGCCGGCGAAGGCCCTGACGCCGGCCCAGGCCGCGCGGCTGGCGGCGATCGTGCCGAAGCCGCTGTCGTGGAAAGCGGACAGCCCGGGGCGGTATGTGACGAAGCGCTCCGGCGCCATCAACCGCAACGCCCGGGTGGTGCGGCGCGAGAACCTGACGGACTGCGTGCTGTAGGGCGGCCCATGGCCCTCTCCCTACCCTCTCCCTCTCTTCCCCCGGCTTTCGCCGGGGTCGGGGGAGAGGAGGTTATGGCGCGGGCCTCGCAACTGCACTCCTCTCCCCCGCGAAGCGGAGAGGGAGAGGGTAGGGAGAGGGCCTACGGATTCTCGTAGATGATCAGGCCGAGGCCGTGGCGGTTGGCGCTGGCGAGGGCCGTCGCGAAGTCGGGGGGGACGGCGGCCTCGTCGGTGACTTCGCCCGCCCGGACGAAGCGGGCCTCGGGCCAGTTCCGGTCGGCGAGCGCGGCCAGCGCGCCCTGCTCGGCGGCGGCCTCGTCCGGCGCCTGGATAAAGGCCAGCACGGTGAGCGGCGTGGGATCGCCGGGCTCCTTGCCCTCGAGGGTGACGACGAAGATCGGCAAGCGGGCTCCTTCCGCCGCAGGAGCATCCGCCGACTATCGATTCCCGGCCAGGGCTTCGATGGTCGCGGCGTCGTGCGGTTGGCGATCCGCCGCCTGGGCGTTCAGCCCGGCGAAGGCGGCCCAGCCGGCCAGGGCGGCGCGGAGCAGGAAACGGGCGCGGGCGCGGGCGCGGCCCGGTCTGGCGGCTTGCGGTCTAGGTGGCATGGGACGGCTGTTGCATGACGCCGTTGAACCCGTCCACGGGCGGCGGGTTCCCAGGGACCCGGAATGGGCCGCTGGACTTGGGCGCGGCGGCGGGCGAGTGACACCGCCCAACGATGTTGCAGGAGCCGACCATGGACGAAGAGACCCCGATTTCGCCGGAGGCCGAGCGGGCCGGGATGCTGGCGGCGCTGCATGCGATCATCGTCGGCACCCTGTCGACCCTGAAGCGCAAGGGCGTACTGACGGGCGAGGAGCTCGACCAGCTCTTCGAGGCCGGGCTGATCACCTTCGAGCGCGGCGACCAGGACGAGGTGAAGCAGGCCGCGCGGCTGACGCTGGAGATCCTGGCGCGCTCGCTGCGCGGTTAGGCGGCGTCGTTGAGCCGCGGGGGTCGGCTGCCCACATGTCCCCCGTGACCATCCCGGACCCCAGGACTTGAACCGGCGCGCGCTGCTCGGCCAGCTCGGCCTGCTGGCGGCCGGCGGGGCCGGCGTGTGGCTGCTGCGCGAGCGGCTGGCCTGGCCGGCGCCCGAGCTGCAGATCGCCGGCGGCGGACCCGGCACCGACTGGCTGCCGCTGCCGGAGGCGGGCGGAATGATCGACCTGCCGGCCCGGGTCGGCGGGCGGGCGATCCGGGCGGTGCTGGACAGCGGCGCGCAGTATTCGGCGATCGACGCGGGCCTCGCCGGCGAGCTCGGCCTGCCGCCGGGCAGCCCCGTGCCGATGCTGGCCTTCGGAGCCACCGGCGGGCCGCAGATGACCCGCTCCGTGCGCCTGGACCTCGACATCGCCTCGCCGGAGGGGGGCGCGCTGAAGCTGACCGGCCTGCGGGCGGCGACGCTCGACCTGCATCCGCTGGCCCGGCTGACGCGGCGACCCTTCTCCATGCTGCTGGGCCGCGACCTCCTGCGGGCCGTGGTGGCGGAGGTGGACTTCCCGCGGGCCCGGGCGCGGTTCTGGCGGCAGGAGGCCTGGACGCCGGGCGCCGACTGGCGGGCGGCGACGGTGCGGCGCGGCCGCGCGCACGCCCTGATGGCCGAGGTGCAGGTGGAGAACGCCCCGCCCCTCGAGGTGATGATCGACACCGGGGCCACGGGCGCGCTGGCGCTCTCGGAGACGGCGGCCGGGGCGCGGGGCCTGCTGGGCGAGGGGCGGCGGGTCCGCACGGCGCGCTCGGTGACGCTCGGCGGCCTCAGCCAGGACCGGCTGATCCGCGCCGACGCGATCAGCTTCGCCGGCCACCGGTTCGAGGACGAGGACGTGCAGGTCTTCACGCCGGCCGCCAACGCGCCGATCCCGGACGGGCTGATGGGCCTGGGACTGCTCGGCCGCTTCCGCGTGGCGCTGGACCACGCGCGCGGCCGGCTCTTCCTGATGGGGCCCTACGACCGCCCGGCGCGGCGGACCCGACGGGTCCGGATCACGCCCCAGCCGGGGATCGTCGAGGACTAGTCGCGGCCCTTGCCGCCGCCCTTGTCGCCGCCGTGGCCCTTGCCGCCGCCGTGGCCCTTGTCCGGACCCTTGCCGCCGCCGTGGCCGCGCGGGCCGTCGTCGTGGCGGGCCTTCTCCGCACGGCCGCCGCGGTCGTCGCCGCCGCGGAACCGGTCGGAGCCGCGGTTGTCGGCGATCACCGCCGCAGCCGGGACGGCGCGGCCGCCGGCGTGCTCGGGATCATGACCCCGGCCGCGGCCGCGGTGGTCGTCCCGGCCGTGGCGGTCCTCGTGACGGCCGTCGAAGCGCTGGGGCGGCGGGGCGGCGGCGAAGCGGCGCTCGTCCTTCCGGTGGTCCTTCTCGGCCTTGCGCCAGGCCTTGTCGTCGGCCTTGGCCCACTTGCGCTCCATCTTCTCGATGTCGCGGGCGCGACGCTCGCGCTCGCGGTCGAACCGGTGCAGCTCGCGCTCGCCGGTGGAGATCCGGTAGGTCCGCCAGGTCTCCGTCCGGTCGGCCGCGGCCATCCACGGCTGCCAGGACGAGCGCATGACCGGGTAGCGGTCTTCCCAGCGGTCATACCAGACCGGGTCGGACGCCAGCGCGTAGCGCGGCTCGGCGTAGTAGGTCCGGCGCATGTCGTAGCCGCGGTTCAGGTAGGCGCCGCCGACGCCGGACAGGCGGTAGAGCTGGTCGGACCCGAGCAGGGCGCCCGCGGCGCTGAACACGGCTGACAGGACGCCGCCGTCGCCGTAGGCGTAGCCGTACTGCGGGTCGCGGACGAAGTAGGGATAATCCTCGCCGGGCTCGTAATAGTAGAAGCGGTAGCCGTCATCGAGCGGCTCGGCGAACATCAGCTCGTCGCCGGCGGTCTGCCAGGCCCAGGGCTCCAGGTCGTCGTAGCGGAAGCCGTAGTCGGGCGGCGCCTGCCAGGCGACGCGGTCGTAGGCATAGGCGCGCTCGGCGAGTTCATAGCCGTCATAGGGCTGGGCGACCGGCACGACGCGCGCCGGCTCGGCCGGGTCGATCGGCCCGAGCGCGTAGGGATAGACGCCGTCGGCCGGCGCGGCCGCGTAGGCCGGGGCCGGCTCGCCGCGGGCGAGCAGCGGGCGGTTGTCGAGCTTGCAGCCGGCGAGGCCGAGGCCGATGGCGCTGGCCGCGCCCAGAAGGGCGATCGTGCGGGCGTTGCGGGAACGAGCGAAAGCCATGGTCCAATCCACGTTGCGCGCCTGAGCGGCGCCGTCATGTCCCTCTGGAATCCCCCGTCGGACGAGAACCCGCGAGACCGGGGTTGGGTTGCAGCGCTGCGCCGGCCGCCACGGCATCCGGTAACGCGCTGTAACGTCCGGATACCGTTCCGAACGCGACCCCGGCCGCGGACGCGGCTACCCCCGCCGCCAAGAAGACGAAGAACGTTCCCCGGGGGATGCGATGAGACGGTTGAGGACGGCCCTCGCGCCGATGGCGTCGGTCGCCGCGCTGGCGGCCGCATGGCAGGCGCAGGCGGCGGACGCGGCGGCGGAGGTGCAGGAGCTTGTGATCACCGCCGCCAGGCTGGACGAGACCCTGCCGCAGGAGCTCGCGGCCTACGGCGCCGACCTGGAGACGATCCGCGTCGAGACCGTGCGCGACAACGTCTACGTCGACGTCTCCCAGGCCCTGCAGATGCAGACGCCCGGCCTGTTCGTCAGCCCGCGCAACGGCCCGTTCTCCTACGTCGACCTGTCGCTGCAGGGCTCGCGGACCGGCGATGTGCTGTGGCTGGTGGACGGGGTCCGGATCAACAACCGGCTCTACACCTCGACCAGCCCGGCCGACACGCTTCCGGCCAGCATGGTTGAGCGGGTCGAGGTGCTGAAGGGCGGCCAGGGGCTGTTCTACGGAACGCAGGCCGCGGCGGGCGTGATCAACGTCGTCACACGGGCCTACAGCGACGACCTGCAGGCCGAGGCCACGGTGGGCGGCGACACCAATGACGGGATCCACGCCGACGTCATGGTCCGCGACACGGTGGGCCCGCACCGGTTCGTGGCCTGGGCGTCGAAGGACGAGTCCGACGGCTACGAGACCTTCGACGTCTTCCAGCCCTCGGCGACGGCCAGGACGCGCGGCTACGACGTGGTCAGCTTCGGCGGCAAGTACGGCGTCGACCTGGCGGACGGCCTGGGCCTCAACCTCTACTACCAGCACACCGACGCCCACCTGGACTACCCGGGCGCCCGGCTGACGAAGCTGTCGTTCAACGAACGTGACGAGGAGATCGCCTCGGCCAGCCTCGACTGGACGGCCCGCGAGGACGTGCAGCTCTCGGCGAAGGGCTACTACCACGACTGGGACAGCGTCTATTCGACGGTGAACAACGTCCCCGGCCAGCCGGGCCGGACGGTGATCGTCGACGACCTCACCTACTGGGGCTACGAGGACTACGGGTTCAGCCTGCTGGCGAAGCTCAATCTCCACCGCGGCTTCGAGTACCAGCTCGCCTACGACTTCCAGAAGTTCAACGGCCGCGACGACGTGCTGCTGATCGGCGAGCAGACCGAGAAGGTCCACGCGTTCGTCGCCCAGGTCCGCACCACCGACGAGCTCTTCGAGCGGGCCCGGTTCGCGGCGGGCGTGCGCCACAACCGGACCGACGACACCGACGCCACCGTCTGGAACCTCAGCGGCCATGTGGACCTGACCGACAGCCTCTACGTCGAGGGGACCGCCGGGACCTCGTTCCTCCTGCCGTCGGCCGAGCAGCTCTTCGCCATCGACCCCTGCTGCGCGGCGGGCAACCCGGACCTGGAGCCGGAGGAGAGCCTGAACCTCAATGCCGCGCTGGGCCAGCAGACCGAGCGGTTCCGCTGGCAGGCCACCGCGTTCTGGCGGCGCGTGCAGGACCTGATCGTCGACGACTACGACCAGCCGGCCTTTCCGGACGGCGTCTACCTGAACACCGACGGCGAGGTGCGGGTGCGCGGCGTCGAGCTGCAGGGCCAGGTCGAGATCGCCGCGGGGCTGACGGCCCAGGCGTCGTGGTCCTGGACGCGGTCGCGGGAGAAGGGCTCGGACGTCCAGCTCGACCGGATTCCCGAGCACCAGGCCAAGGGGGCGGTCGTCTATGACGGCGAGCGGTGGGGGCGCGTCGGCGACGCTGCTCTGGGTCGGCGACGTGGCCCAGGCGGTCTCGGGCTTCGGCCGGCAGGACTACGGGAACTACGTCGTCGCCGACCTGGCGGCCCACGTCTATGTGGACCGGGACCGGCGTCACCGGATGACCGCCAGGCTCGAGAACGCCTTCGACGAGGACTATGCGACCCGGCTGAATTCCGGCCTGATCGACCTCTCCACGCAGCGGTTCATGTTCCGGTTCCGCGGCGTGCCCCGCACCCCTGCACCTGGCCTACACCTATTCCTACTGACGTGAGCACGAGCGCCCGCCGGGGCTGGGCCCCGAAGTGGCTGGTGGCGACCCACCGCTACCTCGGCGTGGTCATGGGCCTGCTGATGCTGATCTGGTTCCTCTCCGGCATCGTGATGCTGTTCGCCCGCTGGCCGACGGCGACCGAGGCGGAGCGGACGGCGGGGCTGGCGCCGATCCCGTGGGAGCGCTGCTGCGACCTCGGGCCCGGCGGCCGGGACGCCACCGTGGTCGGCCGCGCCAGCCTGGAGGCGGTGGGCGACCGCCCGGTCCTGCGGCTGGACGGCGAGGTCCTCGACCTGACCACCGGGGCGCCGGCGCGGTTCAGCGAGGCCGACGCCCGCGCCGCCGCCCGGGCCTTCACCGGCGGCGAGCCCGGCGAGGTGCGCACGGTCGAGCGCGACCAGTGGACGGTGGTCGGCTACTTCAACAGGGAGCGGCCGTTCTGGCGGGTGGAGACCCCCGGCGGGAACTGGACCTACGTCAGCCAGGTCAGCGGCCGGGTGGTCAGCGCCAACACCGCCGGCGAGCGCTTCTGGGCCTGGCTGGGGGCGATCCCGCACTGGCTCTATCCGCAGGTGCTGCGCCAGGACGGCAAGCTGTGGAGCCAGGTGGTGATCTGGACGTCCATGGCCGGCCTCTTCCTGACGCTGACCGGCATCTACCTCGGCGTGCTGGCCTGGCGCCGGGCGCCGGCCGGGCGGATCTCGCCGTTCCGCGGCGTGCTGGACTGGCACCACATCGCAAGCCTGTTCACCGGGGTCCTGACCCTCACCTGGGTCCTGAGCGGGCTGCTCTCAATGCAGCCGTGGGGCCTGCTGGAAAGCGGTCCCAGCGACGCGGCCGAGCGGGTCGCGGGCGGCGAGGCGACCTATGGCGAGTTGCGCGCCGCGCTGGAGGCCCTGAAGGCGCAGCGGCCCGCCGCCTCGCAGGTGAAGCTGGTGGTGTTCGACGGCCGGCTGTCCCTGATCGCGGACGGGCGTCGGTACGACGCCGCCGGGCGGCCCGCGCCGCTGACATCCGCCGACCTGATACGGGCGGGCGAACGGCTGGGGGCGGCGCGGCAGGGCCTGATCGCCGAGGGCGACGCCTACCACTACCGGCACCATGAGGACGCGGTCCTGCCGGCCTGGCGGGTGATCCGCGCCGACGGCGTGCGCCACTACCTGAACCCGACGACCGGCGAGCTGCTGCGCACCGCCGACGGGCCGGCGAAGGGTTTCCGCTGGGGGCACCTCTTCCTGCACCGGTTCGACATCGTGCCGGTGAGCGCCGGCTGGGCGGCGGTGATGACGGTCCTGCTCGCGGCCTGCACGGCCGGCGTGGCGACCGGGGTCTGGCTGGGCGTCCGCCGGATCGGCCACGACCTGGCGGGCCTGCGCCGCCGACTCCCAGGGCCGCGGATCGGGCGTAGGCTGATCGGCGTTCGACGTCGGTTTCCTTCAGAGAGGCGCGCGGCATGGACAGCCCCACCCACCACCAGGACGACCCGCAGGTCATCGCCCACGAACAGACCTACAAGGGATTCAACCTGTTGCTCCGATGGTCGATGGTGCTGATCGGGGTGGCGATCCTCGACCTGACGATCTGGTTCGCCACGCCGGGCGGCTTCTGGGGCGGGTTCGCGGTCAGCGTCGTCGCCTTCGCCCTCGCCTGGTGGTTCGTGATCCGCCACGAGGAGAAGCAGCCGCTGGACGTCTGGGCCCAGGGGCGCTGAGCGGGCGCGGCCGGCTGCAACCTCGGTCGGGCGCCGGACATTGGGAACGGGTCGCAAGGGATGCCGCCATGACACCGGCCACGGTGCTCTACGCCTTCTACTGCTCGGGGAGGACGGCCAGTCGGTCGGCTTCCAGGCCCACGAACTGGCCTCGGACGACCTCGCCCTGCAGACCGCCGGCGCGCTGATGCAGGACCTGCCGGAGGTCCACCAGATCCGCGTCTGGTCCGGCGTGCGGCCGGTCCTGACCCTCACCCGCCCCGACGGGCCGCCGCTGGCGACCAGCCTCTAGAAGATTCCCAGGGCGAGGCCGGCGGCGAGCGCCTGGCCGAGCTCGGCGCAGCGGGCGAGGTCGTCCGCGGCGAGGGTCTTGGGCGCCCAGATGGACGGGCCGTCCTGGGCGCCGGTGATCACCACGATCGGGTCGGCGGCGGGCTTCAGCCGCCACCCCGTGGCGATGCGGGAGACCTGCCGGACCACGCCCTGGCCGTCCGAGCCGGCGCAGACCAGGAGCCCGTAGGGGCGCCCGGCGACGCGGTCGAGGACATCGTAGCAGGTGCGGTCGAAGAACTCCTTCATCTCGCCGGAAAGCGAGGCGAGGTTCTCGGGCGCGGCGAAGACGAGAGCGTCGGCGGCGAGCACGTCGGCGGCCTGGGCCTCGGCGGCCGGGACCTGGCGCACGGTGACGCCCGGCTCGGCGGCCGCGCCCCGGGCGCAGGCCTTGGCCATCTGCTCGGTCCCGCCGGTGCGGGAATGCCAGACGATCAGCAGGGTCTTCATGGGGCCTGGAGCGTAGCCCGCTTCGCACCTCTCCCAAGCGGAGACTTGGGAGAGGCTCAGGCCTCCTTCACCGCACCGGCGCCGCCGGGAGCGCGCTGACGGACAGGACGACGTCGCGGCCGGAGAGCTCGGCCGGGACCGGGGCGACCTTCAGCCGGCGCAGCGACTGCTCGATGGCCCGGTCCGCGTCGAGGTCGCCGGTGGATGCCACCAGCCGGGCGTTCTGCAGCCGGTCGCCGCTGAGCGTCCCCTGCACCTTCACACGGCCGCCCGGGATGGCGACGCCGGCGTTGGCGAGACGGGCGTCCGCCTGGGCCGCGACGGCGGCCACATAGGCCTGGCTGTAGGCGGAGGGAGCGGCGCGGGCGCCTTCGAGGCCGGCCAGCAGGGTGGCCGCGCCCAGCACGAGGAGGGCGGTCTTCATGGCTCTAGTCCTTTGATCGGGTTGAGGTTTGTGACGGCGCCGATGGGAAGAATTTAGGTCGGGGCGAACGCGGTTACGAACGATAGATTTTGCCCTCGGTTGTTACCTGAGCTAACAACCTGAACCGTGATCCGCCTGCCGCCCTTCTTCGCTCTCCGGGCCCTGGAGGCCGCTGCCCGGCACCGCAGCTACAGCCGCGCGGCCGAGGAGCTGGCCGTCACCCACGGCGCGGTGAGCCAGCAGATCCGCAAGCTGGAGGAGGAGCTGGGCGCCCGGCTCTTCGAGCGGCGCGGCAACGCCATGATCCCCACGGCGGAGGCCGAGCGGCTGGCGAAGGAGGTGGGGCGCGGCCTGGGCGTGCTGCAGAACGCCGTCGCCGAGTTCGCCACCGCCGCCGAGCGCGATCCGCTGGTGGTCAGTCTCGACCCGCAGTTCTCCAACCGCTGGCTGCCGGCCCGACTGCCCCGGCTGTTCGCCGACCCCGCGGGCCGCAACGTGGAACTCCGCGTCGAAGAGCGGCTGGCCAACTTCGTCACCGACGGGATCGACATGGCCGTGCGGTACGGGGCCGGCCGCTGGGCGGGGGTGGAAGCCGCGCCGCTGTTCGCCGAGACCCTGTTCCCGGTGTGCAGCCCGCAGATGGCGGCGGCGCACGACTGGCGGGGCCCGAGGACCTGCTGACGGCCCCCCTGCTGCACCACGGCCACCGGCCCTGGAGCCTGTGGTTCGGCCAGTTCGGCCTGGCCGCGCCGCCGCAGGAGGGCCTGCGGTTCGAGGACTCGGTGATGCTGCTGGAGGCGGCCGCCCAAGGGGTCGGCGTCGCCCTGGCGCGCTCAGGCCTGATCGAACAGGACCTCCGGACCGGACGGCTGGTGCGGCCGTTCGAGGTCAGCGTGCCCTCGGAGCTGGGATTCTTCGTGGTCTGGCGGGCCGACAGCCGGAAGTCGTCCCGGATACACGCCCTGCGCGATTGGCTCCTGGCCGAGGCAAAGAGCCCGCAACCCCAGCATGAACCGATGACAATTTAGGCGCCGGAGTGTGTCGGCACGGTTACGCTGCGACGCAGCAAGGCCCTTGCCGAGGCGGCAAAGCCCGATCTTAATGCGGCCTCCATACCGCGGGTGCGAAGAAGCAAGACGCCCGCTATCGAGGCATTAGACTTCATGGTTCAGATCAAGTCGGTCGGCGTCATCGGCGCGGGCCAGATGGGTTCCGGCATCGCGCATGTCTGCGCGCTCGGCGGATACGACGTCCTGCTGCACGACGTGAGCGGCGACCGCATCAAGGCGGGGATCACCGCCATCGAGAAGAACATGACGCGCCAGGTGGCGCGCAACATCATCACGCCCGCCGAGATGGAAGCTGCGCTCACGCGCATCAAGCCGGCCGACGAGCTGCAGCAGATCGGCGCCACCGACCTGGCCATCGAGGCGGCCACCGAGGACGAAGAGACCAAGAAGACCATCTTCAAGGCGCTCGGTCCGCACCTCGCCAAGGACACCATCCTGGCGTCCAACACCTCCTCGATCTCGATCACCCGCCTGGCCTCGGTCACCGACCGGCCGGAGCGGTTCATCGGCCTGCACTTCATGAACCCGGTGCCGCTGATGAAGCTCGTGGAGATCATCCGCGGCATCGCCACGGGGCCGGACACCTACGAGACCGCCGTCAACTTCGCCAAGTCGCTGGGCAAGACCACCTCCAACGCCGAGGATTTCCCGGCCTTCATCGTCAACCGGATCCTGGTGCCGATGATCAACGAGGCGATCTACACGCTCTACGAAGGGGTCGGCACGGTCGACGCCATCGACACGGCGATGAAGCTCGGCGCCAACCACCCCATGGGCCCGCTGGAGCTCGGCGACTTCATCGGCCTCGACACCGTGCTGTCGATCATGAACGTGCTCTACGAGGGCCTGGCGGACTCGAAGTACCGGCCCTGCCCGCTGCTCGTGAAATACGTCGAGGCCGGCTGGCTCGGCCGGAAGTCCGGCCGCGGCTTCTACGACTATCGTGGCGAGCATCCGGTCCCGACGCGGTAAGGACAAAGAAGCCCTCTCCCTACCCTCTCCCTCTCGGGCTGCGCCCGGGGAGAGGAGGTGACGGCGCGAACCTCGCAGCTCCACTCCTCTCCCCCGCGAAGCGGAGAGGGAGAGGGTAGGGAGAGGGCCTACTCCGCCGCCATCTTCAGGGCGGGCCTCGCCGGGTTGGAGAACTCCAGGACGCCGTCGTCGAGCTTGGCGTAGCGGAGCGTCATCAGGTCCAGGGCGTAGTTCTGGTGCAGCTTCCAGGGGGCCTTGGTCCCCTGCTTGGGGAAGCTGTCCATGGCGCGGGTGACATAGCCCGAGGAGAAGTCCAGCCACGGCGCCGTGCCCATGTCCGGGTCGGTGTTGCGCGGCGTGGCCTGACGCAGGCCGGTCTTCTTCATGTGGTTGAGGACCCGGGTGACGTACTCGCAGGTCAGGTCACACTTCAGCGTCCAGGACGCGTTGGTGTAGCCGAAGGCCGACGCCAGGTTCGGCACGCCCTCGTACATCATGCCCTTGTAGGAGAGCGTCTGGCCGGGCTCGACGGGGCGGCCGTCGACGGTGAGCGAAAGGCCGTTCATCACCTGCAGGCTAAGGCCCGTGGCCGTGACGATGACGTCGGCGTCGAGATGCTTCCCCGACTTCAACCGGACGCCGGTCTCGTCGAAGGCCTCGATGTGGTCGGTGACCACCGAGGCGGTCCCGGCCTTCAGCGCCTCGAACATGTCGGCGTCGGGGACCAGGCAGACCCGCTGGTCCCAGGGATTGTAGCGCGGCGTGAAGTGGGTCTCGACGTCGTAGTCGGGGCCGAGCTGCTGGCGGACCATGCCGATCATCCGCGCCTTCACGGCGGCGGGCTTCCGGCGGGCCAGGCGGAAGAAGTACATGCCCAGCAGAACGTTGCGCCAGCGGACGATGTCGTAGGCGAGCTTGGCCGGAAGCTTCGCGCGCAGCCAGTTGGCCATCCTGTCCTCGGCTGGCCGGCTGACGACGTAGGTCGGCGAGCGCTGCAGCATGGTGACGTGGCCGGCGGCCTTGGCCATCTCCGGCACCAGGGTGACGGCGGTGGCGCCCGAGCCGATCACCACGACCTTCTTGCCCGAATAGTCGAGGTCCTCCGGCCACTTCTGCGGGTGGACGATCCGGCCCTTGAAGCTGGCCGCGCCCGGGAAATCCGGGGTGTAGCCGGCGTCGTAGGAATAGTAGCCGCCGCAGAGGAAGAGGAAGCTGCAGGTGAAGCGGACGGTCTTTCCATCCGTCTCCGCCTCGACGGTCCACAGCGCGTCCTCGCTCGACCAGCTCGCCTTGGTGACCTTGTGGCGGAAGCGGATGTGGCGGTCGATGCCGTGCTCGGCGGCGGTGTCGCGCACGTACTTCAGGATCGAGGGGCCGTCGGCGATGGCCTTGGCCTCGCGCCACGGCTTGAAGGCGTAGCCCAGGGTGTACATGTCGCTGTCCGAGCGGATGCCCGGGTAGCGGAACAGGTCCCAGGTGCCGCCGATGGAGTCGCGGCCCTCGAGGATCACGTAGGAGCGGTCAGGCGCCCTCGGCCTGCAGATGCCAGCCGGCGCCCACGCCCGACAGGCCCGCGCCCACCACCACGACATCGAAATGCTCGCTGGCCATCCGTCTGTTCCCGCCCCGGCTTATCGTTGGCCATTTCATAACTGATCATCGATCACTTGTCGCGGCTCAGGATTCCGCCGGATGGCGGCGGGGCGCGGAGACGCCGACGGTGCGCGCGATCCTTCCGCTGCCGGAGAACTGCCGATGTTCCGCGCCTGGCCCTGCGCCCTCGTGATCCTCGCGGCGCCCGCGACAGCGCCAGCCGCGCCCGGCGGCATGGCCGGCGACGCCGACCAGGACGGCCGCCTCTCCGCCGCCGAGTTCAAGGACAGCCGCAGCAAGGTCCTCTGGCGCGCCGACCGTGACGCCGACGGCAAGCTCGGTCCCTCGGAATGGATTGCCGGCGAGACCCGGTTGCGGCGCGAGACGCAGACGGCGGGCTTCGACCCCCGCGCGCAGAACCTCGGGACCGGCGACTACGGCAAGGTCGACGCCGACGACGACGGGTTCGTCAGCGCCGGCGAGGCGGACGCCTATCTCACCCGCCGCTTCGAGAGCCTCGACGCCAACAGGGACGGCTTCGTGGACCGGGACGAGATGCGCGCCGCGCGGGGCCGCTGAGCTCTTCGGCGCACCTTCCGCACTGCGACGGTAAAACCCTTCGACACCTGCCGAATCCGCGTCGGATACTTCAGGCTGATTCGGACTGGGACCATGCGGCGGCTCACACCTGCGCTCCTCGGCGCCAGCTACCTGTGCATCTCGCTGACGGTCGGCCTGTCGCTGTGGCGCAACGGGGGCGGCTGGGGCGCGGGCGTGTCGGCTTTCGTGGCCGCCATCGGCCTGTGCATGGCGCTGCACGGGATCATCGCCCGGCTGATCGAGAACGCCGCCATCCGCGCGGAGATCGACCAGGTCCGCGAGGCCCACCGCATCCTGATCGACCAAGTAGAGCGGCTCGACGCCAGGGTGACGGAGGTGGCCGAGACCGCCGCCGCCGACCACGACAAGTCCGACGAGATCATGGACGAGGTCCACCTGCTGGAGGGCCTGATCGAGCGGATGCAGCAGCGGCTGGACGAGCGCCCGGCCGCCGCGCCCGCGCCGGCGGCGGCTCCGGCCGGCGGCGGCGGGCTCGCCGCGCGTCTCGGCCACAACTCCGAGCACCGCACGGCTGGCCTCTTGATGGACACGGTGCGCGACGCGCTCACCGACAACCGCGTGGACCTCTACCTGCAGCCGGTGGTCGGCCTGCCGCAGCGCAAGACGGTCTTCTACGAGAGCTATTCGCGGCTGCGCGACGAGAGCGGCCGGGTGCTGATGCCGGCCGAGTACCTGACCGTCGCCGAGCCGGGCGGCATGGTCGCCTCGATCGACAACCTGCTGCTGTTCCGCTGCGTGCAGATCGTCCGCAGGCTGGCGGCGAAGGACCGGCGGGTGGGCATCTTCTGCAACATCTCGCTGGCCAGCCTCGGCGACGAGAGCTTCTTCCCGCAGTTCCTCGACCTGCTGAAGGAGAACCGCGACCTGGCCGGCGCCCCTGATCTTCGAGATCGGCCAGGGCGCGTTCGACAGCCGCGGCGCCATCGAGGCGCGCAACATGGCCAAGCTCGCCGAGCTCGGCTTCCGCTTCAGCCTCGACAAGGTGGTCGACCTCGACCTCGACCTGCAGGATCTCGCCCGGGCCGACGTGAAGTTCGTGAAGATCGCCGCCCAGATGCTGCTGGACGAGCTGACCGAGATCGACGGCCGCCTCGTGCTGCGCAGCCTGCCGGACCTGGCGGCCGAGGACTTCGCCGCGCTCACCCGCCGCTACGGGGTGGAGATCATCGCCGAGAAGGTCGAGGGCGAACGCCAGGTGGTGGACATCCTCGAGCTCGACATCCGCTACGGCCAGGGCCACCTGTTCGGCGAGCCCCGGGCGATCAAGGACGCGGTGCTGGCCGAAGCCACCCCGCCGGCGCCGGCGCTGCGGCCCAACCTCGGCCACCCGCTGGCGCGCCGCGTGATCGGCGGGCGGTACTGAGCTCCCTTCCTCCCCTGCGCAGCGGGGGAGGGGGACCGTTCGCCGAGGTCAGCGCGAGCTGACCGCAGAGCGAATGGTGGAGGGGGCGAACGGCCACGCGAGCGCCCGCCCCCTCCACCATCGGCTTTTCGCTGCGCTCAGCCGACGGTCCCCCTCCCCCGTTCGCTGCCGCTCACGTGGGAGGAAAGTGTCTTTCGTGCTTTTCGTGGTTTCCCTCATGGGCTAGCGGGGCGGCATGACGACTGCGCCTGCCTACATCTCCGGCCTCTCCGAGATCGCCGACCGCTACGACGTCGTGCTCTGCGACATCTGGGGGGTGATCCACAACGGGCGCGAGGCCTTCCCTGCCGCCTGCGACGCGCTCAGCCGGTTCAACGCCGGCCCGGGCAAGGTCATCCTGATCTCCAATGCGCCCAGGCCGCACGCGCCGATCATCGAGCAGCTCCTGGGCCTGGGCGTGCCGCGCGAGGCCTTCGCCGAGGTGGCGACCTCGGGCGACGCCACGCGGCCGATCCTCGCCGCCCGGGCGCCTGGGGCCCATGTGGAAGATCGGGCCCGACCGCGACTGGCCGCTCTACGACGGCCTGGGGCTCGACCGGGCGGAGCTGGCCGACGCCGCCTTCATCTCGGTGACCGGACCGTTCGACGACGAGACCGAGGAGCCGGACGACTACCGCGAGCGGTTCGAGGACGCCTGCCGGCGCGGCCTCGACATGATCTGCGCCAACCCGGACATCGTGGTCCAACGGGGCGACAAGCTGATCTACTGCGGGGGGCGCTGGCCCAGCTCTACGAGGCCATGGGCGGGCGGGTGACCATGGCCGGCAAGCCGCACAGGCCGATCTATGACCTGGCGCTCGAGAAGGCCGCCGAGCGGCTGGGCCGGCCGGTGGACCGCGCCCGGGTGCTCTGCATCGGCGACGGGCCCGGCACCGACATCCGGGGCGCCAACTCCCACAAACTCGACTGCCTGTTCATCGCCAACGGCATCCATGGGGCCGAGACGGTCCGCGACGGCGTGCTGCAGCCGCAGATCGTCGAGCACCTGCTGGCCATCGAGGGCCTGCACGCGGCCTGGGCCATGGCCGACCTTGTGTGGTGACGCCCCACCCTTCTAGGTAAGGGGGACCTCCAGGCAGGGAGGCAGGGCAACGAGGAGCGTCTGGCGCGTGCAGCAGGGTCTCTATCTGGATGAGCTTTCGGTCGGCCAGAGCGCCGAGCTGACCCATGTGGTGGGCAGCGCCGACATCGAGGCCTTCGCCGAGGTGAGCCACGACACCAACCCGGTGCACCTGGACGAGGCCTATGCGAAGACCACGACCTTCGGCGGCCGCATCGCGCACGGGATGCTGGGCGCGGCCTACATCTCGGCGGTGCTGGGGACCAAGCTGCCGGGCCCGGGCGCCATCTACCTCTCGCAGCAGCTCCGCTTCCGTCGGCCGGTGAAAATCGGCGACCCCGTCTCCGCCATCGTCACGGTGAAGGCGATCGACGAAAAGCGCGGGCACGTGACGCTCACCACCGCCTGCCAGGTGAACGGCAAGACGGTGATCGACGGCGAGGCCGTCGTGATGGTGGCGCGCAGGGATTCATGAGCCGGGTCCGGGTCATCCGCGGCTGGAAGGAGCTGCCGGCCTCCGACAAGGGAGCGGCGGTCGCCATGGGCAGCTTCGACGGCGTGCACCGCGGCCACCAGAAGGTGATCGAGCTCGCCGCGAAGGCCGCCGGCGAGCTCGGCTGCCCGCTGGGCGTCATCACCTTCGACCCGCACCCCAGAACCTATTTCCGGCCCGACGAGCCGGCCTTCCGGCTGATGCGCTTCGACCAGCTCGCCCGCGCGCTCGAGGCGCTGGGCGTCGACACCGTCTACGTCCTGCCCTGGGACGCCGAGCTGGCCAACATGACCGACCGGGAGTTCGCCGAGACCGTGCTGCACCAGGGCCTGGGCGCGCGGCATGTGGCGGTGGGATTCGACAACTCCTTCGGCAAGGGCCGGACGGGGACCCCGGACACCATGCGGCAGTACGGCGCCGAATTCGGCTTCGGCGTCTCGGTGGCCGCGCCGGTGGGCGACGAGGGCGGGGAGAAGTTCTCCTCGACGGAGATCCGCGAGGCCCTGCGCGACGGCCATCCCGAGGTCGCCGCCCGGGTCCTGGGCCGGCCGTTCGCCATCGAGGGCGTGGTGCAGCGCGGCCGGCAGCTCGGCCGCAAGCTGGGCTTCCCGACCGCCAATGTGCCGCTCCGCGACTATGTGGTCCCGAGGTTCGGGGTCTATGCGACCCGCACCCGGCTGCAGGACGGCCGCCATGTGCCGGGCGTCGCCAACATCGGCGTCAACCCGACCGTGGACGGGATCACCACCCCGCTGCTGGAGGTCTGGCTCTTCGACTTCGACGAGGACCTCTACGACCAGACCATCGAGACCGACCTGATCGCCTTCCTCCGCCCCGAGGAGAAGTTCCCGAGCCTGGAGGTCATGACGGCGCAGGTGATGAAGGACGCGCAAAAGGCGCGCGACCTGCTGATGCCGGAGTTCGACTAGGCCCTGGCCCTCTCCCTACCCTCTCCCTCTCGCTTCGCGGGGGAGAGGAGGTGAAGCGTCGGCGTCGCAACTCCACGCCTCCTCCCCGACCCCGGCGAACGCCGGGGGAAGAGAGGGAGAGGGTAGGGAGAGGGCATTCCAACGGCCGCCCACCTCTGTTACAGCCTGCCCCCGATGACCTCGGTTCGGACGAGCCTGCGAATTTGCCGCCCGGCGTGACGCCGCCGGACGTTCTCCAGCGCGCGCCGGGTTACTTCCCGCACCCCCTTGATCCCGAGCCAGCCGGATTAGAGTTCTATGGCCGACGACGCCCCTCCTTCGCGCGACTATCGCGAGACCGTCTTCCCTTCCCGAGACGCCCTTCCCCATGCGCGCGGGTCTGCCGCAGAAGGAGCCGCAGATCCTGGCTCAGTGGGAGGCGGCCGACCTCTACCACCAGATCCGCGCCGAGCGGCAGCGCGCCGGCGCGCCGCTGTTCGTGCTGCACGACGGGCCGCCCTACGCCAACGGGGCCATCCACATCGGCCACGCCCTGCAGAAGACCCTGAAGGACTTCGTGGTCCGCTCGCGCTTCCTGCTGGGCTACGACGTCGACTTCGTGCCCGGCTGGGACTGCCACGGCCTGCCGATCGAATGGAAGATCGAGGAGGAGCTGCGCGCCAAGGGCCGCCGCAAGGACGAGGTCTCCAAGGCCGAATTCCGCCAGCGCTGCCGCGAGTACGCCGCCCACTGGATCGAGGTGCAGAAGGCCGGCTTCAAGCGGCTGGGCGTGCTGGGCGACTGGGAGAACCGCTACGCCACGATGGACTTCGGGTCCGAGGCGGCGATCGTCGCGGAGTTCCACAAGTTCGTGGCCTCGGGCCAGCTCTACCGTGGCAGCAAGCCCGTCATGTGGAGCCCGGTGGAGCGCACGGCGCTCGCCGACGCCGAGGTCGAGTACCATGACCACGTGTCGCCGACGATCTGGGTGAAGTTCCCGGTGGTCGAGGGCTCGGACGCCGTCCGCCACGCCTCGGTGGTCATCTGGACGACAACCCCCTGGACGATCCCGGCCAACCGGGCGGTCAGCTACAACCCCGACATCGCCTACGCCGTCTACCAGGTGGACGCCATGGAGACGGGGCTGGAGTTCGAGCCCTGGGCCAAGCCCGGCGACCGCTTCGTCCTGGCCGAGAAGCTGGCCGCCGAGGTGATGAAGACCGCCAAGGTCGCCGACTACCGGAAGATCGAGAGCGTCGATTGCGAGGGCATGGTGCTGGAGCACCCCCTGGCCGCGCTCGACACCCACTATGGCTTCCAGGTGCCGATGCTGGCCGGCGACCACGTCACCGACGACGCGGGCACGGGCTTCGTGCACACCGCGCCGGGCCACGGCGCCGACGACTACCTGGTCTGGCTGGCCCACGGGCATCGCGAGATCCCGGACACCGTCGATCCGGACGGCGCCTACTACCCGCACGTGCCGCTGTTCGCGGGCCTGAAGGTGCTGGAGACCGAGGGCAAGAAGGCCGGCAAGTTCGGCCCGGCCAATCCGGCGGTGATCGAGAAGCTGATCGAGGCCGGCCGGCTGCTGGCCCGCGGGCGGATGGAGCACTCCTACCCGCACTCCTGGCGCTCCAAGGCGCCGGTGATCTTCCGCAACACCCCGCAGTGGTTCATCCGCATGGACGAGCCGGTGCAGACGAAGGAGCTGGGCGGCCGCACCCTGCGCGAGGCCGCGCTGGAGGCCATCGAGGCCACGGCCTTCTACCCGGCGCAGGGCAAGAACCGCATCCGCGCCATGGTGGAAAGCCGGCCGGACTGGCTGATCAGTCGCCAGCGCGCCTGGGGCTCGCCGCTCGCCATGTTCGTGGACAAGGAGACCGGCCATCCGCTGCACGACCCCGACGTGGACGCCCGGATCATCGAGGCCATCAAGGCCGAGGGCGCCGACGCCTGGTTCAACCGGCCGGTGACCGACTTCCTGGGCCGCCACGACCCGGACCGCTACGAAAAGGTCGAGGACATCCTCGACGTCTGGTTCGACAGCGGCTCGACCCACGCCTTCACCCTGGAGAACCGCCCGCACACGCGCTGGCCGGCCGACCTCTACCTGGAAGGCTCCGACCAGCACCGCGGCTGGTTCCAGTCGAGCCTGCTGGAGAGTTCCGGCACGCGGGGCCGCGCGCCCTACGACGCCATCCTCACCCATGGCTTCACCATGGACGAGAACGGCGAGAAGATGTCGAAGTCCAAGGGCAACACCGTCGATCCCGAGGTGGTGATCCGCGAGAGCGGGGCCGAGATCATCCGCCTGTGGGCCGCGATGATCGACTACGCCGACGACAGCCGGATCGGGAAGACGATCCTGCAGACCACGTCGGACGCCTACCGCAAGCTGCGCAACACCGTCCGCTACATGCTGGGCGCGCTCGCCGACTTCGAGCCGGACGAGGCGGTGGAGCTGGAAGAGATGCCGCCGCTGGAGCGGTTCATCCTGCACCGCCTCTGGGAGCTGGATGGCCAGGTGCGCGCCGCCTACGAGGGCTACGTCTTCCAGGACGTGATCCGGCCGGTGCTGGACTTCTGCCAGAACGAGCTGTCGGCGCTGTTCTTCGACATCCGGAGGGACAGCCTCTACTGCGACAAGCCGGACGAACTGCGCCGCCGGGCCGCGCGCACGGTGATGGATGCGGCCTTCGAGCGGATCACCGCCTGGCTGTCGCCCCTGATCCCCTTCACCATGGAGGAGGCCTGGCTGACCCGGTTCCCCGAGGCCCATTCCAATGCGCTCAGGACCATGCCGACCACGCCGGCCGACTGGCGCAACGACGCCGAGGCCGCCCGCTGGGCCAAGGTGCAGCAGGTGACCTCGGTGGTCACCGGCGCGCTGGAGGTCGAGCGGCGCGAGAAGCGGATGGGCGCCGCGCTGGAGGCCGCGCCGAAGGTGCACGTGGCCAACGCCGAGCTGCTGGCCGCCTTCGAGGGGCTGGACGCCGCCGAGGTGTTCCGCACCAGCCAGGCGACGCTGGTCGCGGACGAGGGCCCGGCGGACGCCTTCCGCCTGCCGGAGGTCGCCGGCGTGGCGGTGGAGCCGCTGAAGGCCGAGGGCCGCAAGTGCGCGCGGTCCTGGAAGATCCTGCCGGAGGTGGGGACCGATCCCCGCTATCCGGACGTCACGCTCCGCGACGCCGAGGCCGTGGCGGCCTGGGACGCGGCGCACGGCAAGGTGGACGCATGAAGCTTCCGAAGCTCGCCGGCCTGGCCTACGGCCTCGCCGCGCTCACGATCGTGCTCGACCAGCTCTCGAAGTACTGGATCCTCGAGATCTTCCAGCTCCCGGCGCGGGGCTCCGTGCCGGTGGGCGGGCCGCTCGCGCTCACCATGGTCTGGAACCAGGGCGTGAGCTTCGGCCTGCTGCGCGCCGACCAGGACATCATGCGCTGGGCGCTGGTGCTGTTCGCCGTCGGCGTCTCGGTCGTGCTGGCGATCTGGGCGCGCAAGGCCGGCCGCCCGCTGCTGGCCGCGGCGCTGGGCCTGATCATGGGCGGCGCCGTGGGCAACGTCATCGACCGGATCCGCTTCGGCGCGGTGGCCGATTTCATCGACGTCTCGGCCCTCCACTTCCCCTGGATCTTCAATGTCGCGGACGCGGCCATCAACATCGGCATCGCGCTCCTTCTTCTCGACATGATCCGGGGCGAAAAAGGCCAGACGTCCGCCGATCCGACGAAGGATGCGGCCTGAAAGCGCGTTGGCGCCCGGGCAGGTCTTGGGTTATCCACGCCATTCGGCCGGGGGCGGCCTTGAGGAGCGTCTGAACCGATGAGCGTCAACCGAGTGATCGTGGCCACGGCCTTCATGGCTGCGGCGGCGGGCCTGGCGGGCTGCCAGTCCACCTCCAAGGCCCTGGGCATGTCGAAGGTGACCCCGGACGAGTTCCGCGTCGTGACCAAGGCCCCGCTGGTGGTGCCGCCGGACTATGCGCTGCGCCCGCCGGCGCTGGGCGAGCCGCGCCCGCAGGAGCTGCAGCCGGAGAGCGCCGCGCGCACCGCCCTGCTCGGGCAGCGCGAGGCCCAGGTCCGTTCCGACGGCGAGAAGCTGCTGGCCGCCAAGGCCGGCGCCGAGAAGGCCGACCCGCTGATCCGCTACGTGGTCGACGACGAGTTCGGCGACGTGGCCCACAAGGACAAGAGCTTCGCCGACCGGGTGATGTTCTGGAAGGCGCAGGAGCCCACCACGGCCACGGCCGGCGCCCAGGACAACACGCCGACCCCGGTGGACGCCCAGTCCGAGGAAGAGCGCGTGAAGTCGCTGACCGGCGGCAAGACCGTGGTCATCAACCGCGGCGGCGGCGGCAAGCTGAAGCTGCCGGGGCTTTGATCTTCATCCCTCCCCTTCAGGGGAGGGCAGGTCGCGTCAGCGACCGGGGTGGGGAATTCTCGTCCAGGCTCCGCACCTGGTCGTGACACCCCCACCCGTCCGAGGCTGCGCCTCGTCCTCCCTCCCCTTAAGGGGAGGGATTTTCGTTTCAGGGCTCAGTCTCGGCCACCTCGCCCGGGGTCGTCACCTTCAGGCCCTGGCCGCGCAGGCGGTCGAGGACGCCGCGTTCGGCCAGGGAGCGGTCGCAGCGGCACCAGGGCGATGGCGTGGCCGGGCTTCGCCAGGGCCGCATTGATCGCCGCCACCGTGTCAGCCTTCATCCGTTCGTCGAACTGGCGGCCGCCCGGCACCGCGACCAGGCAGCGTTCGTAGGTGCGTTCGTTCTCCAGGGCGCCCGGGACGTCCGCCGTCGCCCAGGCCCTGGCCGCCTGGAGCGTCACGCCCGGTCCGGCCTCGGCCTGGGCCAGCACCTCGTCGAAGCAGAGCCGGCCGGTCTCCGGCGAGGTGCGGATGATCGCGCCCAGCAGGGGGCCGATGTCGTAGGTCCTCTCCACGACCGGAACATTGGCGCGGCGCGCCAGCAGCTCCACGAGCTTGGCCGGGTCAGTCGTGGTGAGCTCGTGCGCCTCCCGGTAGTCGGCGGCGAGCTGGACGCCGGCGGCCAGCGCATTGGACGTGGGATAGTGCTTCTTCGGCTGGCCGAGCCGTTCGCGCACCGCCACGAAGCGGGCCCGGGTCGCCGGATCGAGCCGGTCCTCGAACGGCCCGCCGGAGCGCAGGCGCAGCAGGTTGAGCCCCGCGCCCAGCGCGCCCACGCCCTTCGCCCGGATGTTGGTGAAGGGCAGGATCACGGCGTTGGCGCCGGCGAGCCGGTTCTCGAAGATCGCCCGGTCCCACTGCATGCGCTTCGGCGCGAGTGAGGGGACGCCCAGGACATGGACCGTGGTGTCGCCGTCCGAGACCGTCCACCAGGCCGGGCCCGGCAGGCGGCCCACCACCACCAGCTCCTCGACGAGCGCCGCGTCGGGATCGGCCAACGGCGCGGGCGGCGCGGGCGTCTGCGCCATGGCCGGCGCCGCGATCAGGGCCAGGAGGAGGAGAAGGGCGAGGGGGCGAAACGGACGCATGGACTTCAGCCTAGGAGTTCGGGCCCCGGGCCGGAATCGTCCTATATTGCGGGGCTCCGCGAAAGCCCCGTCATGCCGATCCGCCGCCTGCCCACCGAACTCGTCAACCGCATCGCCGCCGGCGAGGTGGTGGAGCGTCCGGCGAGCGCGGTGAAGGAGATCGTCGAGAACGCCCTCGACGCCGGCGCCACGCGGATCGAGGTGCAGGCCGACGGCGGCGGGCTGACCCGCATCCTGGTCGCCGACGACGGCTCGGGGCTCGCGCCCGACCAGCTCCCGCTCGCGGTGGAGCGGCACGCCACGTCGAAGCTCGCCCCCGGCGTGGACGGCGACTACGACCTGCTGCGCATCCTGACGCTCGGCTTCCGCGGCGAGGCCCTGCCGTCGATCGGCTCGGTGGCGCGGCTGGCGATCACCTCGCGCGCCAAGGGGTTCGCCGACGCCCACCAGATCCAGGTGGAGGCCGGCGCGGTGGGCCAAGTGGCGCCGGCCGCCTTCCCGGGCCCGCACGGCGCGCGCGTGGAGGTCCGAGACCTCTTCTACGCCACGCCCGCGCGCCTGAAGTTCATGAAGTCCGAGCGCTCCGAGGCGCTGGCGATCACCGAGGAGCTGAAGCGCCAGGCGATGGCCCACGAGGCCGTCGGCTTCTCGCTCGACCTCGACGGCCGCCGGACGCTGCGCCTGCCCGCCGAGGCGGCCGGCGACGAGGGGCGGCTCGCGCGGCTGGCCGCCATCATGGGCCGGGAGTTCTCCGAGAACGCTCTCCTCATCGACCACGAGCGCGAGGGCGTCAGGCTCTCCGGCTATGCGGGCCTGCCGACCTACAACCGGGGCAACGCCGCCCACCAGTACCTGTTCGTCAACGGCCGCCCGGTGCGCGACCGGCTGCTGCAGGGGGCCCTGCGCGCCGCCTACGCCGACTTCCTGGCCCGCGACCGGCATCCGCTGGCGGCGCTCTACATCGACCTCGACCCGACGCAGGTGGACGTCAACGTCCACCCGGCCAAGGCGGAGGTGCGGTTCCGCGACCCCGGCGGGGTGCGCGGCCTGATCGTCGGCGGGCTGCGCCACGCGCTCGCCGCCGCCGGCCACCGGGCGTCGACCACCGTCTCGATGGCGGCCCTCGGCGGCTTCCGGCCGGAGGCGCCGGCCCAGCCGCCGGGCGGGTTCTCGGCCTGGCGGCAGGGGGGCTGGACGCCCTCGCCGCTGGCCGCGGCGGTTCAGGCGATCCCGGGCTTGAGCGAGATCTCCGCCCGCGCCGAGCCGCAGTGGGAGCCTTCGGGCGAGCCCGCCAGCTATCCGACGGTCGGCGAGGCCGGCGCCGCGCCCGCCCCGGTGTTCGACCCCATCGACTATCCGTTGGGCGCGGCCCGGGCCCAGGTGCACGAGACCTACATCGTCGCCCAGACCCGCGACGGGGTGGTGATCGTCGACCAGCACGCCGCCCACGAGCGGCTGGTCTATGAGCGGATGAAGGTGGAGATGGCGCATGGCGGCGTCGCCCGCCAGGCGCTCCTGCTGCCTGAGGTGGTGGAGCTCGATCCTGCCGAGGCCGAGCGCATCGCGGCGCGCACCGAGGAACTCGCCGAGATGGGCCTGGTGGTCGAGGCCTTCGGGCCGGGCGCCGTGCTGGTCCGCGAGGTTCCCGCCCTGCTCGGACAGACCGACGTCCAGGGGCTGGTGCGCGACATCGCCGACGACCTCGCCGAGAACGGCCAGGCTTTGGCGCTGAAGGAGCGGATGGAGGAGGTCTGCGGGACCATGGCCTGCCACGGCTCGGTGCGGGCGGGACGGCGGCTGAACGCGCCCGAGATGAACGCCCTGCTCCGCCAGATGGAGGCCACGCCTCACTCCGGCCAGTGCAACCACGGCCGGCCGACCTATGTGGAACTGAAGCTCGCCGACATCGAGCGGCTGTTCGGACGGCGCTGAACAAGCGGCGGCCTAGGCCCTCTCCCTAACCCTCTCCCTCTCCGCTTCGCGGGGGAGAGGAGTGGAGCTGAGAGGGCGAGCATAGCCTCCTCTCCCCCGACCCCGGCGAAAGCCGGGGGAAGAGAGGGAGAGGGTAGGGAGAGGGCCGCCGAGGTCAGCCGCCGTACTTCAGGAAGTGCACCCGGGCCGCGCCGTAGTCGCGGGCGTCGAGGGGTTCGAAGCCGTCGACGCTGAAGTCGGGTTCGCCGACGCCGCGCTCGAAGACCACGACAGCGCCGGGCGCCAGCCAGCCGCCGGCGGCGAGCTTGGCCAGCGCGACCTCGCCGAGCCCCCTTGGCGTAGGGCGGGTCGAGGAAGGCGAGGTCGAAGGCCGGGCCGTCGGCGCCGGGGCGCTGGCCGAGATTGGTGGCGTCGCGGCGGTGGACCCGGGTGCGGCCGAACAGGTGCATGGCGTCGACGTTCTCGCGGATCGCGCCACGGGCGTCCTCGTCGGTCTCCACGAACAGGCAGAAGGCGGCGCCGCGCGACAGGGCCTCGAAGCCCAGCGCGCCGGAGCCCGCGAAGAGGTCGATGACGCGGGCGTCGCGCACGCCGCCGGACCAGGCGGCGTGTTCCAGGATGTTGAACACCGCCTGGCGGGCGCGGTCGGACGTGGGCCGCGTGGTCTGGCCGGGCGGGGTGACGAGGGCCTTGCCGCGGAAGTCGCCGGAGACGATGCGCATCTAGCCGCGCTTCTTCGGGCCGCCGCCGGGCTTCTTCGGCGCGTGGCTGGCCTTGGGCTTGGGCTTGGCCCAGCCGGCCTTGAACACCTTCTTCTTCGGACCGTCGCCGGCGGCTGCGGCGGGGCGCGCGGGGCCCGGGCGGCCCGGACCGGCCGGACGCTCGGCCTTCCACGCCGGCTTCGCGCCGGGCTTCTGGCCGGCCTTGGTGCCCTGCGGGCGCGCGCCCGGGCGGCCGCGGGGCCGGGCCTCGTCGGCGCGGCGGGGCCCGCGGTCGATCAGGGTCGCGCCCTCCGGGGCCGCGGCCTGGCGGCGGCGCGGCGGGGTCGCGGTGGCGGTCTTCTGGAACTGCGGCCGGTCGCCCTTGGGCATGTTCTCCGGCGGGATGTGGTCGGCGAGCTGCTCGCGGATCACGCGCGGGCCGACCTCCTCGATCTCGCCGACGGCCAGCGTGCCGAGCGCGAAGGGTCCGTAGGCCAGGCGGATCAGCCGGTTCACCTTCAGGCCGAGCGCCTCCAGCACGCGGCGGACCTCGCGGTTCTTGCCCTCCGAGAGGGTGACGGTGATCCAGAGGTTGGAGCCCTGCGGGCCCTCCTTGGCCTTGTCGAGCTTCGCGTCGATGGCGCCGTAGCGGACGCCCTCGACGGTGATGCCGTCCTTCAGTTTGTCGAGCCGATCCTGGGTGATCCGGCCGTGCGCCCGGGCCCGGTAGCGGCGGACGACGCCGGCCTGCGGCAGCTCCATCGCGCGGGCCAGCTCGCCGTCGTTGGTGAGCAGCAGCAGGCCCTCGGAGTTGATGTCGAGACGCCCGACGCTGATCAGGCGGGGCAGGCCGTCCGGCAGGGCGCCGAAGACGGTGGGCCGGCCGGCCGGGTCCTTGTGGCTGGTCAGCAGGCCGACCGGCTTGTGGTAGCGGAACAGGCGCGTGGGCTCGGCGCCCTCCACCACCTGGCCGTCGACGGTGAGGATGTCGCCCGGCTCGACCTTCACGGCCGGCGAGGTCAGCACCTGGCCGTTCAGGGCGACCCGGCCCTCGGCGATGTAGCGCTCCACGTCGCGGCGCGAGCCGACGCCGGCGCGGGCCAGCGCCTTGGCGATGCGGTCGCCGCCGGCCTGCGGGGCGCCCTCCCGGGGCTTCTCGGACGTGCGGGCTTGACCGGGGGGCTTGCCGCCGGTTCGGTGCGGATCGTGGACCATGACGACCGGACAATGCGCATCGCGCTTCAAGCCGCGCAAGCCGCAGCCGACGCGGGCGAGACGCCGGTGGGCGCCGTGGTGGTCGATCCGGCCACCGGCGAGGTGGTGGCGGTAGGCGCCAACCAGCCGATCGGCAGCCATGATCCCACCGCCCACGCCGAGATCGTGGCCCTGCGCGAGGCGGCGCGGAAGCTCGGCAACTACCGGCTGACCGGCCTGACCCTGGTGGTCACCCTCGAGCCCTGCGCCATGTGCGCGGGCGCCATCAGCCACGCGCGGATCGGGCGGGTCCTGTTCGGGGCCGAGGACCCGAAGGGCGGCGCGGTCGTCCATGGGCCGCGGTTCTTCGAGCAGCCGACCTGCCACTGGCGGCCGGCCGTCGAGGGCGGGCTGATGGCGCAGGAGAGCGCCGCCCTGCTGCAGGGCTTCTTCCGGGCGCGGCGCAAGAAGGGAGCGCAGGCATGATCGCTGCAGGACTGATGGCCGTGGCGCTGCTGGCCGACGCGGCGGCGGACGTGGCGAAGCTCGACTGGCTGGCCGGAACCTGGGTCAGCGAGCAGGAGGGCAAGCTGGTCCGCGAGACCTGGCTGGCGCCGAAGGACGGAGCCATGGCCGGCGTGGGCCAGACCAACCGGCCGGGCCGCAAGGCTTTCATCGAGTTCACCCGCATCACCGCCGAGCCGGCGGGCGCCACCTTCACCGCCTTCTTCGAGGGCCAGCCGCCCGTGGCCTTCGTGCTGAAGCCGGGGCCGGACGGCGAGGCGACCTTCGAGAACCTCGCCCACGACTTCCCTCAGCGGGTGATCTACCGCCGCTGCGGCGCCGACCTCTGCTCGCGTGTCGAGGGGACGGTGAAGGGCAAGCTCGAGGCGGAGGACTGGCGCTACCGGCGGGAGCGCTAGGCGAAGCCGGCCAGCCGCGCGTCCAGCCCGTCCCTGACCGCCGGCCATTCGTCGACGAGGATAGAGAAGACGACGGTGTCGCGGACCCGCCCGGTCCAGGTGACCCGGTCGCGGCGCAGGATCCCCTCCTGGACGGCGCCCAGCTTCAGGACCGCAGCGCGGGACCGGGCGTTGAGCGCGTCGACGCGAAACTGCACGCGCGCCGCGCCGGCGTCGAAGGCGTGGCCAAGCAGCAGCCGCTTGGCCGACGGGTTCACCGGTCCGCCACGCAGCGACGGCTCATAGTAGGTGGCCCCGATCTCGACGGTGTTGTTCGCCGGGTCCACGGCGATGAAGGTGGTCATGCCGCGTACCGCGCCGCCGACCACGACGGCGAAGGGGATGGTGACGCCGCGCGCCTGCTCCGCGCGGAGCCTGGCCCACTGGGGATCGAAGGCTTCGCCCAGCATGGAGTAGGGGTAGAGCCGGTTCCAGGTGTCGGGGTCGGCGGCGCAGGCGGCGCGCAGCCCCGCCTCATGCGTCTCGGTGAACGGCTCCAGCCTGACGAAGCGGCTCTCCAGCACCCTCGATTCCAGATTCATCGCCCCACCCCAAAAAATTTGCCGACCGACCCTTGTGCCCGCCAGAGGCGAACATAGATGTGGTTTCGCCCATCCTGGGCGTTTCCTCCCTATGACTTCCCAACCCGGGCCCTCACGGACCCGGGTTTCTTTTTGCCTTCAGGACCGGAGGAGAAGCTGTGCAGCCTGGAGGAGGTAGAGCCCGCCGATCCCGGTGACGATCCAGCGGGTCCAGCGCTTGAAGTTCACGTCGGTCATGCGGTTCAGGATGCGGCCGCCCAGCATGGTGCCCAGCATGGAGAGCGGGATCGCCACGGCGAACAGCCACAGCGGCGGCGCGCCGGCGTCCTTCGACGCCAGCAGCGGGAGGCCGTAGACGACGATCTTCGCCAGGTGGGCGAATACCTGGGTCGCCGCCTTGGTGGCGACGATGGCGTGGCGGGTGAGCTCGGTGCGCACGAAGAAGATGTCGAGCAGCGGCCCCGCGACCCCCGCCGTCAGGTTGAGGCCGGTGACGGCGAGGCCCGAGAGGAAGGCCTGGATCGGCCGCGAGGCGTCGAGGTTGATCCACCGCTGGGGCAGCCAGGTCAGGCCCGGGATCAGGCCGAGCAGCAGGAAGAGCAGCGGCTTCGAAGGGACCAGGGAGACCAGCGACACCGCGATCCCGGCGATCAGCGAGGCGAGCGCATACCAGCCGACGATGTCCCAGCGGACGTGGCGGCGATGCAGGACAGCGCGCCAGCCGTTGGCGACGAGCTGCAGGACGCCGTGGGTGACGAAGGCCGCGCTAACCGGCAGGACGAGGGCCAGCGCCCCCCATCAGGAGCAGGCCGCCCGCCATGCCGAAGACGCCCGAGAGCGTGGCGGTTACGAGGGCCATAACCGCCACGAAGGCGGCAATTGCGAAGTTCATGTGGACTGTCCTCCGGACGTGGAGCCCGCCCCGGGCGGGAGGCACAGGCTCCCTCCGGCGACGGACCTCCTGCGCACCATGCGCGGAGCGGGGGCGCTGCGAGCCGCATCAGGCGAGCGCCTTGTAGAAGTAGGTGGTGGCGCACATCCGGCCGTCGGGCAGGAGGGCGTAGTCCGGGATGACGCCGACGCGGGTCCAGCCCACCCGGGCGTAGAGCCGCTCGCCGGCCTCGCCGGTGACGGTATCGAGGACCAGGACGGACTTGCCCATGGCCTTCGCCTCGGCCTCGGCCGCGCGCATAAGGGCCTCGCCGACGCCGCGCCGGCGGGCCCGGCGGTGGACCAGCATCTTGGCGATGTCCGCCCGGTGCGGCTGGTTGGGCGCGCCGGCCGGGATAACCTGGACCACGCCGAAGATCCCGTCCGCGTCCTCGGCCACCAGGATGGCGCGGCCGTCACCGGCTTCGACCTGGCGGCGCCAGAAGCCCTCGGCCTCGTCGCGGGTGGTGTCGGCCATGAAGGAGACCGAGGCGCCGCCCGCCACGCAGTCGAGCAGCACGTCGGCAAGGGCGGCGATCGCGCCGGTCTCGTCGGGCGCCAGACGGCGGATATGGAAAGGGGCCGGCACGGTGTCTGGTTACACCGCGCCGGCCCCCATGGCCAAGCTAGCCTGTCGTCGCCGCTAGTTGCGGAACACCGCCGACATCGAGCTGTCGTGCGGGCCCTCGCGGAACTGCTGCAGCTCGTTGCGGCCGACCACCATGTGGTGGACCTCGTCCGGGCCGTCGGCGATCCGCAGGGTGCGGGTGTTGGCGTACATCCGGGCGAGCGGCGTGTGCTGCGAGACGCCGAGCGCGCCGTGCATCTGGATCGCCTGGTCGATGATCTGGCAGACACGCTCCGGCACCATGGCCTTGACCATGTGGATCCACACCCGGGCCTCGCGGTTGCCGAGCACGTCCATGGCGCGCGCCGCCTTCAGCACCATCAGGCGCATGGCCTCGATCTCGATGCGCGCGCGGCTGACCTTCTCGATGTTGCCGCCCAACTGGATGATCGGCTTGCCGAAGGCCACACGGCTCATGCCGCGGGTGACCATCAGGTCCAGCGCCTTTTCGGCCGAGCCGATGGCGCGCATGCAGTGGTGGATGCGGCCCGGGCCCAGGCGCAGCTGGCTGATCTCGAAGCCGCGGCCTTCGCCGAGCAGGATGTTCGAGGCCGGCACGCGGGCGTTGTTGAAGCGGATGTGCATATGGCCGTGCGGCGCATCGTAGTCGCCGAACACCTGCTGGCCGCCGACGATCTCCACACCCTCGGTCGGCAGCGGCACCAGGATCTGGGACTGCTGGAGGTGCGGCGGGTCGTTCTCACCGCCGGTGCGGACCATGGTGATCATGATCTTGCAGCGAGGATCGCCCGCGCCCGAGATGTAGTGCTTCTCGCCGTTGATGATGTACTCGTCGCCGACCCGCACGGCGCGTGTGTCGATGTTCTTGGCGTCGGAGCTGGCGGTGTTCAGCTCGGTCATGCAGAACGCCGAGCGGATCTTCCCCGCGAGCAGCGGCTTCAGCCATTGCTCCTTCTGCTCCGCCGTGCCCACCCGCTCCAGCACTTCCATGTTGCCGGTGTCGGGGGCGGCGCAGTTCATGATCTCCGAGGCCAGACGGTTCTTGCCGAGCTCGACGGCGATGTAGGCGTAGTCGAGGTTCGACAGGCCCTCGCCGGTGTGGGCGTCCGGCAGGAAGAAGTTCCAGAGGCCCGCGGCCTTGGCCTTGTCCTTGGCGGCTTCCAGCACCTCGAGCTGACCCGGCGCATAATCCCAGACGCTCTCGCGGTCCTCGCCCAGGCGGTGGAACTCCTCGGCGGCGGGCTCCACCACCTCGCGGATGAACTCCTTCACCCGATTGAAGAGCGGCAGCGCCTTGTCCGACATCCGCAGGTCGTTGAGCTCGTCCTGCGGGCTGAGCTTGAAGCTCGACTGCGGCCGATCGGCGGTCATGGTCATCCTGTTCGCTCCCGGGGCTCTTTGAGGGGTTATTTAGAGCTTAGGCCGCCACCATGGTCGGCTTTTTGCCGGAAATCAAACAAGCGTTTTAATATTCTTCCGTGGCGTCAGTCGAATCCGCCGAGGCCGCCGCGTCTCAGGGGCAGGAACCGGGAGAGACCCATGCGACAGGCCCTTGCGACCCTCATGGCCGCCGCCGCCCTGCTGATCGCCGCGCCGGCCCTGGCCGAGCCGGAGGTCCGTACGCTGCCGGACGGCGCGAAGCCGCCCCCTGCGACGATCGCCGACGTCGCCTGGCTGACCGGCTCGTGGGTCGGAGAGGGCCTGGGCGGGACCGCCGAGGAAACCTATGCCGCGCCCGTGGGCGGACAGATGGTCGGCCATTTCCGGAGCGCGAAGGCGGGCCAGCCGGCCTTCTACGAGTTCATCCTGCTGCGCGAGCGCGACGGGTCGCTGGTCTATGGGGTGAAGCACATCAACCCGGACGGGACCATGTGGGAGGAGAAGGACGGCTGGACCGAGTTCCCGCTGGTGGCGGTGGAGGCCGGCCACGCGTTCTTCAACGGCCTGACGTTCGAGCGCGACGGGCCGGACCGGCTGAACGTCCACCTGCGGCTCCGCAAGCGCGAGACGGGCGAGCGCTGGATCGAGACCTTCCGGTTCCGGCGCTCGCCCTAGATATTCAAAGTGGGGGCGCGTTCTGATCGCAAAACCGGCTTCCACTTTTGCGGAACGCGCCCTGAGGGCGTCAGGCGGGGGACCGCGGCGGCCCGCTTCAGGCCGACGTACTGCAGATCGGCGATGACCGCGACGGCCAGCGCCTGCACCACCACGAAGCCGTAGCCGAGCGCCGTCGGGCTGGCCCAGCCGAGGAGCAGCAGAAGCGCGCTTTCCGCCACCCAGGCCAGGTTCATGGCGATGATCGTCCAGACCACGGCGCGCGGCAGGGCTGGCCGGGACGCCGCGCAGGCGAGTACGGCCGCCCAGGCGAGGAGGAAGATCCCCGCCGGACGGGTCAGGTCGGCGGAGAGGCCGGTGAGCGCGGCGAGAGGCTCGGCAGCGAAGGTCATGAGTGCGCCGGCGGCGACACAGGTAACCGCGTCGAAGGCGATGACGCGGCGCAGGAAGGTGGATTGGACAGGCATCTGGGGCTCCTTCGTCTCAAGGCGTGAGGGAGCATCCCCGGGCGGGCGAGGCCGGTCGATTACCTGTCAGGTCATGAATAGAGCGGCGGCGCCCTGGCGAAGGCGATCAGGGCCGCCGCAAGCGCGAGGACCGCCAGTGCCGGAAGGAGCTTGAGCCACCACCCCATGCCCGACGACGTAGGGAGCGGCAGCCCGGCTTTCCAGTTAAGCTTTCGACATTATCCGGCCGCGCCTCTAGCGGACCGGGACGTGCTCCGCATGCGGGCAGACCGCGGCCAGCAACGCCTCGTTCTCCGGGCCCGAGGCCTTCTTCGGCGTCTCGGCGCGCCAGCCGGACGGGATGTCGAGGGCGACGGAGGGCTTGTAGGCGGCGACGGTGATCAGGTTCTTCTTGCCGCAGTCGATGGCGTAGACGTAGCCGACGCCGTCCGGCTTGCCGGGACCCGACGGGCCGAGCTTGGCCTCGGGCTTGGAGACGGCCTGCATCACCACGACCCGGCCGGAAGCCTTGTCCTTGTAGGTGTAGTCGGCGTCGTAGGACCACTGGGTGCCGTTCGGACCGTCGACGAACTTGGTCCAGGTCTCGGCGGACGCCGCCCCTGCGAGAACAAGGGGGGCGGCGAAGGCGGTGGCGGCGGCGAGCGCGATGACGCGGCGCATGGATACTGTCTCCGAAGGCGTTTCGATCCCTGGACGAGACCCTAGAACGCCCTCCGGCGCGCCTCCAATCGAAATCGGGGTCGCGGCGCTCCCTGCCGCCCGCGACCGAGCGCCGCCGACGACCAACCGGGCTCCGAGGATCCCAAGCTTAACCACGTCCCCATCTTGACTCCGGAAACGCCCGATCCTACGTCCCGCGCAGCGTTGGCACTCACGGTCTGCGACTGCTAACAGAGCGCGCTCCGGGCCTCGCACCCTGATTGAAACCGTCTCGAACGGAGAGAGAAAGACTATGGCGTTTCGTCCCCTGGGAGATCGCGTGCTGGTGAAGCGCGTCGAGGAAGAGGAAAAGACCAAGGGCGGGATCATCATCCCCGACACGGCGAAGGAAAAGCCGCAGGAAGGCGAGGTCATCTCGGTTGGCCCCGGCGCGCGCGACGAAGCCGGCAAGGTCCAGCCCCTGGACGTAAAGGCCGGCGACCGCATCCTGTTCGGCAAGTGGTCCGGCACCGAGGTCAAGCTCGACGGCAAGGACCTGCTGATCATGAAGGAAAGCGACATCCTGGGCGTGCTCGAGGCCTAAGGCCCGCACCGCTCCAGCGCTTTTCCAAACCCCCTTTCAGAAAGAGATCCCATCATGGCTGCGAAAGACGTCTATTTCGCCTCTGACGCCCGCGACCGCATGCTGCGCGGCGTGAACACCCTCGCCAACGCGGTGAAGGTGACCCTCGGCCCCAAGGGCCGCAACGTCGTCATCGAGAAGTCCTTCGGCGCCCCGCGCTCGACCAAGGACGGCGTGTCGGTGGCCAAGGAAATCGAACTCTCGGACAAGTTCGAGAACCTCGGCGCCCAGCTGATCCGCGAAGTCGCCTCCAAGACCAACGACAAGGCCGGTGACGGCACCACCACCGCGACCGTGCTGGCCCAGGCCATCGTCGTGGAAGGCCTGAAGTCGGTCGCCGCCGGCATGAACCCGATGGACCTGAAGCGCGGCGTCGACAAGGCGGTCGCCAAGGTCATCGAGGAAATCAAGAGCACCTCCAAGAAGGTCTCGGCCAACAGCGAGATCGCCCAGGTCGGCACCATCTCGGCCAACGGCGACACCGAAGTGGGCGAGATGATCGCCCGGGCCATGGAAAAGGTCGGCAACGAAGGCGTCATCACCGTCGAGGAAGCCAAGACCGCCGAGACCGAACTCGACGTCGTCGAGGGCATGCAGTTCGACCGCGGCTACCTCTCGCCGTACTTCATCACCAACGCCGAGAAGATGGAGGCCGAACTCGAAGAGCCGCTGATCCTGCTCTTCGAAAAGAAGCTCTCCTCGCTGCAGCCCCTGCTGCCGGTGCTGGAAGCGGTGGTCCAGTCGGGCCGCCCGCTGCTGATCATCGCGGAAGACGTGGAAGGCGAAGCGCTGGCGACCCTGGTGGTCAACAAGCTGCGCGGCGGCCTGCGCGTGGCGGCCGTCAAGGCTCCGGGCTTCGGCGACCGCCGCAAGGCCATGCTGGAAGACATCGCCATCCTGACCGGCGGCCAGCTGATCAGCGAAGACCTCGGCATCAAGCTCGAGAGCGTGACCGTCGACATGCTCGGCCGCGCCAAGAAGGTCACCATCACCAAGGACGACACCACGATCGTCGACGGCTCGGGTGACAAGGCCGGGATCGAAGGCCGCGTGGCCCAGATCAAGAAGCAGATCGAGGACACCACCTCGGACTACGACAAGGAAAAGCTGCAAGAGCGTCTCGCCAAGCTGGCGGGCGGTGTGGCCGTGATCCGCGTCGGCGGCGCGACCGAGGTCGAGGTGAAGGAGAAGAAGGACCGCGTCGACGACGCCCTCAACGCGACCCGCGCGGCCGTGGAAGAAGGCATCGTCCCCGGCGGCGGTGTTGCGCTCCTCAAGGCCTCGAAGGTCCTCGAAGGCTTCAAGGGCGACAACGACGACCAGGAAGCCGGCATCGCCATCGTGCGCCGCGCCCTGCAGGCCCCGATCCGTCAGATCTCGGAAAACGCCGGGGTCGAAGGCTCGATCGTGGTCGGCAAGGTGCTGGAGAACAGCTCGGCGACCTTCGGCTTCAACGCCCAGACGGAAGAGTACGTCGACATGGTCCAAGCCGGCGTCATCGACCCGGCGAAGGTCGTCCGTACGGCTCTGCAGGACGCGGCCTCGGTCGCCGGCCTGCTGATCACCACGGAAGCCGCCATCGTCGAGGCCCCCAAGAAGGGCGGCGCCGGCGGCGCCCGGGCGGCATGCCCGGCGGCATGGGCGACATGGACTTCTAAGTCCGGCGCTCAGACGGAAATGATGAAGGGCGGGGCCGCAAGGTCCCGCCCTTTTTCGTTGCGCCCCAAGCCCTCTCCCTACCCTCTCCCTCTCTTCCCCCGGCTTTCGCCGGGGTCGGGGAGAGGGCGTTTATGGCTCGGCCGCTCAACTCCACTCCTCCCCCCCGCGAAGCGAGAGGGAGAGGGTAGGGAGAGGGCTTGAAGCTCAATCCCGGCCCTTGGCGTCCCCGATGACCATGCCGGCGATCCAGCTCGTCACGCCGGTGACGATGGCGGCGAGCACGCCCGGGACGAGGCCGTCCACGTGGAAGCCCGAGAGCAGGACGGCGACGAGGCCGATCATCGCGGCGTTCACCACCAGCAGGAACAGGCCGAGCGTCAGGATGGTCACCGGCAGGGTGAGGATAAACACCACCGGCCGCACGACGGCGTTGACCAGGCCCAGCAGCACGGCGGCGAGGACCAGGCTGCCGGTGTCGTCCACGCGGACGCCGGGCACGATCTTCGACGCCAGCCACAACCCCAGCGCCGCGAAGATGGCGCGCACGATGAACTTCGCCATGCGAAGACCCCTCCCGAGTTTCAGGCGTCGCACTAGACCCCCAGGGCGTAATTCCGCCAAGAGGCTAAGCTCAAGGTGGACGGCCGCCCGGAAGGATCCCTCATGCGTCTTCGCCTGCTCGCCTGCCTGCTCGTCCTGAGCGCCGCTTCGGCCGCCACGGCCCAGCCGCGCGGCGGGCCGCCGGGCGCGACGGGCGGCGATGGGCCCGAACTCCTGCCGTCGCGGGACGAGGCGCGCGGACCGCCGCCGCCGCGGATCCAGCTCTTCATCAGCCCGTCGGGCGAGCCCTTCCGTGGCGCAGACGGCCTGAGTGACTGGTTCGCCAGCGCCGACGGCGACCGCGACGGCGCGCTGACGCCCGCGGAGCTGCGCGCCGACGCCATGCGGTTCTTCAAGGTGATCGACTTCAACGGCGACCAGGTGGTCGACGGTTTCGAGGTGCAGCGCTACGAGGCCGAGATCGCGCCGGAGATCACCCTGATCGCACTAGACGGCGTGCGTCCCGAGCGCGGGCGCGGCGGGCGGGGCCTGAGCCTCGGTCGCCAGGGGGCGGCGCGCTTCGGCCTGCTCAGCACCCCGCACCCGGTGCGGGCCGGCGACCTCGACGTGGACGGCCGGGTGACCGAGGCCGAGTGGGCCCGGGCCGCCGCGCGCCGGTTCGAGCTGCTGGACAGGGCGAAGGCCGGGAGCCTGACGCTGGCCGCCCTGAGGCCGGCGGAGAAGGGCCGCAGGCCGCCGCCGAAGGGCTAGCCGGCCGCCACGCGCTCCAGGGCGGGGACGTGCTCGGAAAGCCGGCCGCCGATGCGGATCGGCTCGATCCGGCGGGCGAGGCCGCTGACCGGGTCGGTCTCCACGAAGACGCCGCAGACCGTGGCGGGGCCCTCGGCCGGCTTGTAGCGGCCGCCGGAGATGCGGGTGGTGAACCGCCGCAGCGGCTCCTCCTTCTGGTTGCCGATCACGCTGTCGTAGTCGGCGCAGGCCCCGGCGTCGGTCTGGTAGGCGGTGCCGTTCGGCAGGATCTGGGCGTCGGCGGTGGGAACGTGGGTGTGGGTGCCCACCACCAGGCTGGCCCGGCCGTCGCAGAAGTGGCCCATGGCCATCTTCTCGGAGGTGGCTTCCGCGTGGATGTCGACCACCACGGCGTCGGCGACGAGGCCCAGCGGGCTCGCCTCCAGCGCGCGGTCCGCCGCGGCGAAGGGGTCGTCGAGGCTGTCCATGTGCACCCGGCCCAGCAGGTTCATGACCACGATCCGCTTGCCGGACTGCGTCTCGAACATCTGGACCCCGCGGCCCGGCGCGTCGGCCATGGCCGGATAGTTGAGCGGCCGGATCAGCCGGGGCTCGCGGACGATATAGGTCAGCGCCTCCTTCTGGTCCCAGGAGTGGTTGCCCAGCGTCAGGCAATCGGCGCCGGCGTCGAACAGCTCGCGGGCGGTGCTCTCCGTGATGCCGAAGCCGGCGGCGGCGTTCTCGGCGTTGATGATCACGAACTCGAGGTCGAGACGGCGGCGCAGCGCCGGCAGATGGTCGGCCAGGCCCTCGCGGCCCGAACGCCCCACCACGTCTCCGAAGAAAGCTAGTCTCATCCCGCGTCCTTACCTGACCTCGATCCACTCCGCATCGGTCAGGATGGCGTCGAGCCGCTGATCGTGCGCTTCGTCCGGCAGGGCGTCCACTTCCTGGCCGGCGTAGGCGAGGCCAAGGACGAAAACCGGCTGGATGGCCCGAAGGTTCGCGAGCGTGCGGTCGTAGTGTCCGCCGCCCTGCCCGAGACGGCGTCCGCGGCGGTCGAAGGCGAGCAGCGGGGTGATGACCAGGTCCGGCACGACGGCGGACGACCAGAGCGGCGGGCCGGGCACGCCGGCGGCGTCGGCCTCGAGCGGCAGCGCCGGGTCGAGTTCGCGGAACTCCAGCGGCGCGTCGAGGCTCTCGGCCACCGGCAGAGCCGGGACCGCGCCGGTCTCGGCCAGCCTGCGCATCAGCGGCGCAGGATCGATCTCCGAGCCCATGGGGTGATAGCCGCTGAAGGACTGGAACTCGGGCAGCCGGTCGAGAGGCAGGCGCAGCGCGGCGGCCTCGGCGGCGCCGGGATGGGCGGCGGCCAACTCCCGGCGGAGCGTCCGCAGGCGGCGCCGGAGCGCAGTCTTGTCGGAGGTGGAATCCACCGCCCGCTTATAGCAGGGAATCGGGTGGCGGCGCCGCGAGAGCCGTGAAGGACTGTTTCATTCCCTCGACCTGGATAGACCAGGTGGGCGCCGTGTGCCCAAGACCACGGTCCGGGGCAGGGACAGCTCCCTTAGAGTGAATTAAGGTCGCTGGAATATGTCGCCTTCGACGCGAGCCGCAGCAGACCCGCCGGCCGCCAAGATAGGGCTTCGGCGACCACAATCCAAGCGAAGCCGGTCCCTTCAGACGTCATCCTAGGCCTTGTGCCTAGGATCCCTGTTTCCGCAGGCGGGGCCTCGGCCTTGCGCCCGCCCTCTT
Source organism: Phenylobacterium sp. J367 (assembly GCF_024699985.1). Lineage (GTDB taxonomy): Bacteria > Pseudomonadota > Alphaproteobacteria > Caulobacterales > Caulobacteraceae > Phenylobacterium. Next base: position 990,431 of record NZ_JAJONA010000001.1, read on the forward strand.
CGGGTTGTCCTTGCGACGCCAGCGAGGCGGCCAGAGGGATCCCAGGCACAAGGCCTGGGATGACGAAGTTGTCAGGCCGCGAGGTCGTCGGCGGCGAGCTTTTCGATCTTCTTGGCCGCGCCTTCCAGGGCCGCCACCGCCCGGCTCTCCAGCCGCGCGCGCTCGGACTGCTGGCGGGCGAGTTCGGCCTGAAGCGCGGCGAGCCGGCTCTTGGCGTCGGCCAGCTCGTCGGCGAGCAGCAGGGCGCCCATCAGGAAGAGGCGGGTGTCGCCGAGCTGGCCCATGTCGGCGCTGACGTGGCGCACCTGCCGGTCGAACAGCCGGGCCAGCTCCATGAGGTGGGCCTCCTGCCCGTCCTCGCAGCCCACCGCATAGGGGCGGCCGTTCACCTCGATCTGGATCTGCGCCATCAAACTACTCCTGCACCACGGCCTGGCCGTTCAGCGCCGCCTTGATCTCGGAGATCGCGCGGCCGAGCGCCGCGGAGGCCTCGGCCCCGGCGGCCTCCAGCGCCGCTTCACGCGTGCGGGCCTTGTCGAGCTCGGCGGCGAGCTCGTCCCGCTCGCTGCCGAACAGCCCGGCTTCATCGCCCGCGGACCTTCCCCGGGCGGCCAGCCGCTGCTCCAGCGCGGCCAGCGCGCCTTCGAGGCGCCTGGCGGCAAGATCGAGCGTGCTTTCGCCGGTGCTCATCCACGTCTCCCGGGCCGGTTCTGGCCGTCCAATCTATAGCCCTGCGTCGGCCCCCTTGTGAATCCTCGGCTTTTCGGGCGGGAAGAGGGCGAAGGGCGTCGTCGCCTTGACCCTGCGCGCCTCGCGTGCGACCCCGCGCGCCATTCCCGCCGCCGTTAACAGAATCCGGATCCCCATGCCCGCGCCCACCAAACTCATGGCCGACGCCATCCGCGTGCTTTCCATGGACGCCGTCGAGCAGGCGAACTCCGGCCACCCGGGGATGCCCATGGGCATGGCGGACGTCGCCACCGTGCTCTGGACGAAGTTCCTGAAGTACGACGCGGCCCGTCCGGACTGGGCCGACCGCGACCGCTTCGTGCTCTCGGCCGGTCACGGCTCGATGCTGCTCTACGCCCTGCTGCACCTGACGGGCGTGAAGGCGGTGACGCTGGAGCAGATCAAGAACTTCCGCCAGGTCGGCTCCAACACGCCGGGCCACCCGGAATGGGGCCACACGCCGGGGGTCGAGACCACCACCGGGCCCCTGGGCCAGGGCCTGGCCACCGCCGTCGGCATGGCTATGGCCGAGCGCAAGATGGCCGCCCGCTTCGGGCCCGAGCTCGTCGATCACCGGACCTGGGTGGTGGCCGGCGACGGCTGCCTGATGGAGGGCGTCAGCCACGAGGCGATCAGCCTGGCCGGCCGCCTGAAGCTCGCCAAGCTGACGGTGCTGTGGGACGACAACGACATCACCATCGACGGCCACGTGGGCCTTTCCGACGCCACGGACCAGCTTGCCCGCTTCAAGGCCGCCGGCTGGGCGGTGAAGCGGATCGACGGGCACGACGAGGGCCAGATCCGCCGGGCGCTGGCCTGGGCGACCAAGCAGGACAAGCCGAGCCTGATCGCCTGCAAGACCATCATCGGCAAGGGCTCGCCGACCTTTGCCGGCACCCACGACGTGCACGGCAAGGCGCTGGGCAAGGATGAGGTGGTCAAGACCCGCACCAATCTCGGCTGGCCGCACGAGCCCTTCGTGGTGCCGGACGAGGTGTACCGCCCCTGGCGCGCCGCCGGCCGCCGCGGCCGCAAGGACCTGAAGGCCTGGGAGGCCCGCCTCGCCGCCAGCGGCGTACGGGCCGAGTTCGAGCGCGCCGTCGCCGGCAAGCTGCCCGCCCACGCCTTCGAGGGCCTGGACGCCTACCTGGCCGAGGTCGCCGCCTCCAAGCCGGCGTCGGCCACCCGCCAGCACTCCGGCACGGTGCTGGAGAAGATCTTCGGCGACATCCCCGAGCTGGTCGGCGGCTCGGCCGACCTGACGGGCTCCAACAACACCTTCGTCAAGAACACCCCGATCTTCGACACCCCCGACTACGCCGGCCGCTATGTGAACTACGGCGTGCGCGAGTTCGGCATGGCCGCGGCGATGAACGGCCTGGCCCTGCACGGCGGGGTGATCCCCTACGGCGGGACCTTCCTGGTGTTCACCGACTACGCCCGCCCGGCGATCCGCCTGGCCGCCCTGATGGGCGTGCGCGTGATCCACGTGGGCACCCACGATTCCATCGGGCTGGGCGAGGACGGCCCAACCCACCAGCCGGTGGAGCACCTGGCCGCGCTGCGCGCGATCCCGAACCTCAACGTCTTCCGCCCGGCCGACCTGATCGAGACCGCCGAGTGCTGGAAGCTCGCCATGGACGCCGAGCGGACGCCCTCGGTCATGGCCCTGTCGCGCCAGAAGACCGCCGCCGTCCGCGGCCAGGCCGGCGAGAACATGTCGGCCAGGGGCGCCTACCAGCTCGCCGCCGCCGAGCATCCGGCGCAGGTGACGATCTTCGCCTCCGGCACCGAGGTCCCGGTCGCCCTGAAGGCCCGCGAGATCCTGGAAGCCCAGGGCGTGGGGACCCGCGTGGTCTCCGTGCCGAGCTTCGAGCTCTTCGAGGCCCAGCCGCGCGACTACCAGGAGGCCCTGATCGGCGAGACGCCGGTGAAGGTCGCGGTGGAAGCCGGCGTGCGCATGGGCTGGGACCGCTTCATCGGCGCGGACGGCGCCTTCGTCGGCATGCACGGCTTCGGCGCCAGCGGCCCCTACGAGAAGCTCTACAGCCACTTCGGCATCACGCCGGAAGGCGTGGCGGAAGCCGCCAAGGCGAAGCTGGACTAGGCCCAGGCGTCATGACCACCCCCAAGGCCCCCGCCCGCCTCGGCACCCCGATGTCGGACACCGCCGTGCGCGTGATGCTCCTGGGCTCCGGCGAGCTCGGCAAGGAGGTGGCGATCGAGCTTCAGCGGCTGGGCTGCGAGGTGATCGCCGTCGACCGCTATGCGAATGCGCCGGCCCAGCAGGTGGCGACCCGGGCGCACGTGATCGCCATGACCGACGCGGCGGCGCTGCGCGCCCTCGTCGAGCAGGAGCGGCCGCACCTGATCGTGCCGGAGATCGAGGCGATCGCCACCGACGAGCTGGTACGGATCGAGGCCGAGGGCCTGGCCACCGTCATCCCGACGGCGCGCGCCGCCCAGCTCACCATGAACCGCGAGGGCATCCGCCGGCTGGCGGCCGAGGAGCTCGGCCTGCACACCAGCTCCTACGCCTTCGCCTCCACCGAGGACGAGCTGGCGAAGGCGGCGGCCGAGGTCACCGGATTCCCCTGCTTCGTGAAGCCGGTGATGAGCAGCTCCGGCAAGGGCCAGTCCTACGTGGAGCACCCGGACCAGATCGCCGACGCCTGGCGCTATGCCCTGGAAGGCGGCCGGGTCGAGCAGCCGCGAGTGATCGTCGAGGGCCGGATCGACTTCGACTTCGAGATCACCCAGCTCACCGTCCGCAACCTGGTGCGCGGCGAGGTTGTCACCAGCTTCTGCGACCCCATCGGCCACCGTCAGGTGAAGGGTGACTACGTCGAGAGCTGGCAGCCGCAGGGCATGAGCCCGCCGGCGCTGAAGAAGGCCCGCGAGATCAGCCGCGCCGTCACCGAGGCGCTGGGCGGGCTCGGCATCTTCGGCGTCGAGCTGTTCGTGAAGGGCAATGACGTGTGGTTCTCGGAGGTCAGCCCCCGGCCGCACGACACGGGCCTGGTCACCCTCGTCAGCCAGCAGATGAGCGAGTTCAAGCTGCACGCCCGGGCCATCCTCGGCCTGCCGGTGGACGCGCGGCTGAAGGAGCCGGGCGCCAGCGCGGTGATCTACGGCGGGATGGACGCCAAGGGCATCGCCTTCGAAGGCGTCGCCGAGGCGCTGTCGGTCCCCGGCGCGGACCTGCGGCTGTTCGGCAAGCCCGAGAGCTACGAGCGCCGGCGCATGGGCGTGGCCGTGGCCGTCGGCCCGAACGTCGACGCCGCCCGCGAACGGGCAAAGGACGCCGCCGCCAAGGTGAAGCCCGTCCGGGGCTGATCCTTAGCCGGACAACCTGTACGCGGCCCTCAGGCTGAGGCACCATCGCTGGGTGCGCTTCAGCTGTTGGGGGACGTGATGAAGAAGCTTTTCCTGGTCGCCGCCTGCGCCGCCCTGGCGCTCACCGCGACGTCGGCCACGGCGCAGATCACGGCGCCGCTGATCGAGCGGACCAAGCTGTTCGGCAATCCGCAGAAGGCCGCCGGACGGCTCAGCCCGGACGGCAAGTGGCTCTCCTGGACCGCGCCCCGGGACGGGGTGATGAACGTCTGGGTGGCCCCGGTGTCCGACCCTTCCAAGGCGAAGCCGATGACGGCGGAGAAGAAGCGGCCGGTCGCCGGCTACTTCTGGGCCCCGGACTCGGGCTCGATCCTGTTCGTCACCGACACCGGCGGCGACGAGAACTACAAGGTCTATGGCGTCGACGTGGCGACCGGCGTGCAGACGGCGCTGACGCCCTTCGACAAGACCCGCGCCATGATCATCGGCGTCAGCCGCGAGGTGAAGGACCGCATCCTCGTCGGCCTGAACAACCGCGACCCGCGCTGGCACGACGTCCACAGCCTGGACCTGAAGACCGGCAAGCTGACGCTCGTCTTCCAGAACCCCGGCTTCGGCGGCTTCATCCCCGACGAGCAGCTCAAGGTGCGCCTGGCGCTCAAGCCGCGCGCCGACGGCGGCCAGGAGGTTTATGCCATCGATGGCCAGACCGTGTCGGCGACGCCGGTCTCGGTGATCGAGCCGGCCGACGCCATGACCACCGCGCCGGCCGGCTTCACCCGCGACGGCAAGACCCTCTACTGGATCGACAGCCGCGGCCGGAACACCGCCGCCCTGCTCGCCCAGGACCTCGCCACCGGCAAGACCACGGTGCTGGGCGAGGACGCCCGCGCCGACGTGGGCGGCGGGCTGGCCGATCCGAAGACCGGCAAGGTCCAGGCCTATGGGGTCAACTATCTGAAGAACGATTGGCGGCTGATCGACCCGGCGATCAAGCCGGACCTGGATTTCCTCAAGAGCCGGCTCAAGGGCCAGTTCCAGGTCACCTCGCGCACCGACGACGACAGCCTCTGGACGGTCGGCGAGGACCGGGTCACCGAGCCCACGGCCATGTGGCTTTACGACCGCAAGGCCAAGGCGCTGACCAAGCTCTACACCACCCGGCCCGAGCTGGAGGGCGCGCCGCTGCAGCCCATGCACCCGGTGGAGATCAAGACCCGCGACGGCTTCACCGCCGTCTCCTACCTGACCCTGCCGCCGGGTTCGGACGCCAACGGCGACGGAAAGCCGGAGAGGCCCGTCCCGATGGTGCTGGTGGTCCACGGCGGGCCCTGGGGCCGCGACGCCTATGGCTACAACGGCCTGCACCAGTGGCTGGCCAACCGCGGCTACGCGGTGCTGTCGACCAACTTCCGGGCGTCCACCGGCTTCGGCAAGGCGTGGATCAACGCCGGCGACAAGGAGTGGGGCGGCAAGATGCACGACGACCTGCTGGACGCCGTCGGCTGGGCGGTGAAGGCGGGCGTCACGACCAAGGACAAGGTGGCCATCCTCGGCGGGTCCTATGGTGGCTACGCCACGCTCGTGGGCCTCGCCTTCACGCCGGACGAGTTCGCCTGCGGCGTGGACATCGTCGGCCCCTCGAACCTCGCCACCCTGCTGAAGACCATCCCGCCCTATTGGGAGGCCGGCAAGGCGCAGTTCCACCGGGCGATCGGCAACCCGACGACGGCCGAGGGCCAGGCGCTGCTGAAGGAACGCTCGCCGCTCTACAAGGCCGACCAGATCCGGAGGCCCCTGCTGATCGGCCAGGGCGCCAACGATCCCCGGGTGAACAAGGCCGAGAGCGACCAGATCGTGGACGCCCTGAAGGCCAAGGGGATCCCGGTGACCTATGTCCTGTTCCCGGACGAGGGCCACGGCTTCGCGCGGCCTGAGAACAGCCTCGCCTTCTGGGCCACCAGCGAACACTTCCTGGAGCGCTGCCTGGGCGGCCGGGCCGAGCCGTTCGGCGACGCGCTGAAGGGCTCCTCTTTGCAGGTGGTCTATGGGGCGGAATTCTCGCCGGGGCTGAAGGCCGCGGTGGACGGCCAGGGGTCAGCCAGCCGATAGCGCTGTCAATGTAATCGCCGGGTCAGGGCACTTCCTGGCGGTTCATGGATTGAGGCCCAGACAGACGGGTCGGCCGACGGTCGGCCCGTCACAATCCATTGCCACAGTTGAGCTTTGCAGGGGTTGACTTGCGCTCCCCCGCCTTCGAAGAACGCGCCGCAAAGCCAAATCTGTCCGCTGTCTAGGAGGTCTCCGCATGCCCGTTCGCGTCGCCATCAACGGTTTCGGTCGCATCGGCCGCCTGGTCCTGCGTTCGATCATCGAGCATGCGCGCACGGACATCGAGGTCGTGGCCATCAACGACCTGGGCCCGGTGGAGACCAACGCTCACCTGCTGCGCTACGACAGCGTGCACGGCCGCTTCCCGCAGCCGGTGACCGTCGACGGCGACTCGATCGACGTCGGCCGCGGCAAGATCAAGGTCACGGCGATCCGCAATCCGGCCGAGCTGCCGCACAAGGACCTGGGCGTCGATATCGCGCTCGAGTGCACCGGCCTCTTCACCGCCAAGGACAAGGCCGCCGCCCACCTGGAAGCCGGCGCCAAGCGGGTGATCATCTCGGCCCCCGGCGACGGCGTCGACAAGACCATCGTCTACGGCGTGAACCACGACACGCTGACCAAGGATGATCTGATCATCTCCAACGCCTCGTGCACCACGAACTGCCTGGCCCCGGTGGCCAAGGTGCTGCAGGAGCTCTGCGGCATCGAGCGTGGGTATATGACCACGATCCACTCCTACACGGGTGACCAGCCAACGTTGGACACCATGCACAAGGACCTCTACCGCGCCCGCGCCGCGGCCATGTCGATGATCCCGACCTCCACCGGCGCCGCCAAGGCCCTGGGCCTGGTGATCCCGGCGCTGGCCGGCAAGCTGGACGGCTCCTCGATCCGCGTGCCGACCCCCAACGTCTCGGTCGTCGACCTGAAGTTCGTGCCGGGCCGCACGGTGACGGTCGCCGAGATCAACGAAGCCCTGAAGGCCGCCGCGGCCTCCGGCCCGCTGCGCAACATCCTCGGCGTCACCGAGGAGCCGCTAGTCTCCGCGGACTTTAACCACATCGCCTACTCGTCGTGCGCGGCCCTGCCGCAGACCCAGGTCATCGAGGGCCAGCTCGGCCGCGTGCTCACCTGGTACGACAACGAGTGGGGCTTCTCGACCCGCATGAGCGACACCGCCGTCGCCATGGGCAAGCTGATCTGAGACGGCCCGCCGATGCGCCTCCCCCTGCCGTCATCCCGGCCGGAGCGCAGCGGAGAGCCGGGACCCAGGAGCCGCCGCAGGGCGCTCGCCCTGGGTCCCGGATCGGCCTTCGGCCGTCCGGGATGACGCAGTTGGAATTGTCCCGGTGAGCCAGACCTTCAAGACCCTCGACGACGCCGAACTCCAGGGAAAGCGCGCCCTGGTCCGTGTGGACTTCAACGTGCCGATGGCCGACGGGCAGGTGTCGGACGACACTCGCCTGCGCGCCGCCCTGCCGACCATCGAGAAGCTGCGCAAGGGCGGGGCGAAGGTCATCCTGCTCGCCCACTTCGACCGGCCGAAGGGCAAGCGCGTGCCGGCGATGAGCCTGAAGCCGGTGGTCGAGCCGCTCTCGAAGCTGCTCAGCGCGCCGGTGGCCTTCGCCGACGACTGCATCGGCGAGGACGCGGCCAGGGCTGTCGCCGCCATGAAGGACGGCGATGTCCTGCTGCTGGAGAACGTCCGCTACCACGCGGGCGAGGAGGCCAACGACCCGGAGTTCGCGACGGCGCTCGCGGCCAACGGCGACCTCTTCGTCAACGACGCCTTCTCCGCCGCGCACCGGGCGCACGCCTCCACCGAGGGCCTGGCCCGCCTGCTGCCGGCCTATGCGGGCGAGCAGATGCGGCGCGAGCTGGAGGCGCTGGACGCTGCGCTCGGCAACCCGAAGCGGCCCGTGATGGGCATCGTCGGCGGGGCCAAGGTGTCGACGAAGCTCGACCTGCTGAACAACCTGGTCGGCAAGCTGGACTTCCTGGCCATCGGCGGCGGCATGGCCAACACCTTCCAGTACGCTCAAGGCTACGATGTCGGCGGCTCGCTCTGCGAGAAGGACATGGCCGACACCGCGCGCGAGATCCTGAAGAAGGCCGAGGCCGCGGGCTGCCGGATCATCCTCCCGGTCGACGTGGTGGTGGCCGAGGACCTGAAGCCGGGCGTCGCCACCGACACCCTGTCGCTGTCCAAGGACACGCCGCTCGGCGACACGCGCAAGATCTTCGACGCAGGCCCGCAGACGGTCGCCGAGATCCTCGACGCCATGCGCCAGTCCAAGACCCTGATCTGGAACGGCCCGCTTGGCGTGTTCGAGGTGCAACCCTTTGACAAGGCGACCGTTCAAGCGGCGCAGGAAGCCGCTCGCCTGGTGACGTCAGGTCAGCTTGTGGCGGTGGCCGGCGGGGGGTGATACGGTAGCAGCCCTCAACGCGGCCGGCGTGGCGGACGATTTCACCTTCGTCTCCACCGCCGGTGGCGCGTTCTTGGAATGGATGGAAGGCAAGGAGCTGCCCGGGGTGGCGGCCCTGTCCCGATAAGAGACAAAGGCATTTTTCGATGGCCCGGATTACCCTTCGACAGCTTCTCGACCACGCGGCCGAGCACGGCTATGGCGTCCCCGCCTTCAACATCAACAACATGGAACAGGCGCTGGCGATCATGGAGGCCGCGGAGGCCACCAATTCGCCGGTGATCATGCAGGCCTCGCGCGGCGCGCGGTCCTACGCCAACGACATCGTGCTGAAGCACCTGATCGACGCCATGGCGGAGATGTATCCGCACATTCCGATCTGCATGCACCAGGACCACGGCAACAACGAAGCCACCTGCGCCACGGCGATCCAGTACGGCTTCACCTCGGTGATGATGGACGGCTCGCTGAAGGCCGACGGCAAGACGCCGGCCGACTACGACTACAACGTCAAGGTCACCCGCAACGTGGTGGACATGGCCCACTGGGTCGGCGCCTCGGTGGAGGGCGAGCTGGGCGTGCTGGGGTCTCTGGAGACCGGCATGGGCGAGAAGGAGGACGGCCACGGCTTCGAGGGCAAGCTCGGCCACGACCAGCTCCTGACCGATCCCGACCAGGCCGTCGAGTTCGTGAAGGCCACGGAGGTCGACGCGCTCGCCATCGCCATGGGCACCAGCCATGGCGCCTACAAGTTTACGCGCAAGCCGGACGGCGACGTCCTGGCCATGAACGTGATCGAGGAGATCCATCGCCGGCTGCCGAACACCCACCTCGTCATGCACGGCTCGTCTTCGGTGCCGCAGGACCTGCAGGACCTGATCAACAAGTACGGCGGCGAGATGCCCCAGACCTGGGGCGTGCCGGTAGAGGAGATCCAGCGCGGCATCAAGCACGGCGTGCGCAAGATCAACATCGACACCGACAACCGCATGGCCATCACCGCCGCCATCCGGCAGGTGTTCGCCGAGAAGCCTGCGGAGTTCGACCCGCGCAGCTACCTGAAGCCCGCCAAGGAGGCGATGCGGAAGGTGTGCATCCAGCGCTTCGAGGAGTTCGGCACGGCGGGCCACGCCGACAAGATCAAGCCGATCCCGCTCTCGGCCATGGCCAAGCGCTATGCCGCCGGCGAGCTGGCGCCTCAGGTCGGCATCACCCGCGTCGCCGCCGAATAGGCCAGGGCGACCCAAGCGGAACAAGGGCGCCGGCCCGCCGATTGACGGGCCATGGGTAAGCATGTCCTCGTCCTTGGCCTGGTGTTCGTCGCCTTCGCCGCTTTCGCGGTCGCCGCCGGCTGGGCCTCATTTGCGCTCGCCGACAGACTGGGCGGCCAGAGCCTGGGCTTCCTGGCCGCCGGCGTCGTGCTGCTGGCCGGCCTCGTCTGCGGCCTGATCTGGCTGGCGGCGGCCGCGGCCGCCGATCCCAGGAGACGCAAGCGCGAGGGCTAGGCCTCGATCGGATTGCCCTTCATCTCGCGGACAAACAGCAGGCCGACCACCAGGGTCACGGCCGCCACGACGATCGGGTACCAGAGGCCGTAGTAGATGTTGCCCGTGGCCGCGACCATGGCGAACGCCGTGGTCGGCAGGAAGCCGCCGAACCAGCCGTTGCCGATGTGGTAGGGCAGGCTCATCGAGGTGTAGCGGATCCGGGCCGGGAACATCTCCACCAGCGCCGCGGCGATCGGGCCGTAGACCATGGTCACATAGAGGACCAGCAACCAAAGGATAGCCACCACCATGGGCTTGTTGACCTTGGCGGGCTCGGCCTTGGCCGGATAGCCGTGGCTGGCGAGCAAGGCGCCTAGCGCCTTCGTCCAGGCCGCCTTCGCCGCGTCGAACTCGGCCTTGGGGAGCGCCCGGCCGTCGAAGCTCTCGATCAGCGCCTCGCCCACGCGCACCTGGGCGATGCTGCCGGCCGGCGCGGCCTGGTTCCCGTAGGAAACCCCCGCATTGGCCAACGCTGACTTGGCGACGTCGCACGACGAGGTGAACGCCGTCTTGCCCACGGGATCGAACTGCAGCGAGCAGTCGGCTGGGTCGGCCACCACCGTCACCGGCGCGCTGGCCGTGGCGGCGGCGAGCTGGGGATTGGCGGCGGCGGTCAGCGCCTTGAAGAGAGGGAAGTAGGTGAGCACCGCCAGCAGGCAGCCCAGCAGGATGATCGGCTTTCGTCCGATCTTGTCCGACAGCCAGCCGAAGACGATGAAGAACGGCGTCGCCAGCAATAGCGAGATCGCCACCAGGGTGTTGGTGGTGGGTCCGTCGACCTTCAGCGTCTTCTCCAGGAAGAACAGCGCGTAGAACTGGCCGGTGTACCAGACCACCGCCTGGCCGGCGGTCAGCCCCACCAGCGCCAGCAGGACGAGCTTCAGGTTCGGCCACTGGCCGAAGCTCTCGGCGAGCGGCTTGGCGGCAGTCTTCCCCTCCTTGACCATCTGCTGGAACACCGGACTCTCGCCGAGCTTCAGGCGGATCCACAGCGAGACCAGCAGCAGCACCGACGAGGCCAGGAAGGGGATGCGCCAGCCCCAGTCCCCGAAAGCCTCCTCGCCCTGAACGGTGCGCACCGCCAGGATGACGATCAGGCTGAGGAACAGGCCGAGCGTCGCCGTCGTCTGGATCCAGCTCGTGTAGAGCCCTCGCTTGCCCGGCGGCGCGTGCTCGGCGACGTAGGTGGCCGCCCCGCCGTACTCGCCGCCGAGCGCCAGGCCCTGGATCAGCCGCATGACCACCAGCAGGATCGGGGCCGCCACCCCGATCTGGGCATAGCCGGGCAGCAAGCCGACCACGAAGGTCGACAGCCCCATCAGGATCATGGTGACGAGGAAGGTGTTCTTGCGCCCCCAGAGGTCGCCCAGGCGGCCGAACACCAGGGCTCCGAACGGCCGGACCGCGAAGCCGGCCGCGAACGCCGCGAGCGCGAAGATGTAGCCGGTGGTCTCGTTGACGCCCGAGAAGAAGTGCTGGGTGATGAAGCCGGCGAGCGAGCCGTAGAGGTAGAAGTCATACCACTCGAAGACCGTGCCGGCCGAGGCGCCGGCGATCACCATCCGGTGGTTGCCCTGGCGCACGTCGACCTGATCCGCCGCCCCGTCCGACGCCGCCATCCCCAGCCTCCCGACCCTTCGTTCTTGGGATCGAGCCTAGGCTGGCGGCGAGAGGTCTGACAAGCGACCGCGAAGGGTCAGTGCAGGGTGTTGCTGATCGCCCGGGCAAGCTGGGCGCGCCGCGCGCGCCAGGCGTAGGCGCCGGCGGCCGACCGAGGCGACGGTGCTGGCCACCTCGCCGCCGAGCCGCTTGGGCCCGAAGGCCATCCAGACCGTATTGAGCGCCTGGGCCACGCCCCACAGCGCGAGCGCCTGGGTGCGGGCCGGGCCGCGCGGCAGGGCCCAGATCCTGAGGCCCGACATGGTGAGGCCCAGGAACAGGGGCGGCCACAGGACGGCGAAGAGCCGCTTCGGCGGCGGCTTGGGCGGCGCGGGCGCGTTGGGGTCTTCGTAGTCGGAATAGGTCTCGGGGAGTTCCGCGCGGGGCTCGAAAGCCTTGGCGAGCAGGGCGGAGACCGCGACCACGCCGCCGGCCACGGCCAGCCCCGTCAGCACGTCGTGCGTGATCGGCCGTTGAGCCGTCGCACTGGCGTCACGATGCATACGCGGGCCTCCCTGACTTCCCACAGATCGAAACCGCAGGCCGCCCGGTTGGTTCCTGAGGTCAGGCTTCCGGGAGCTCGCCCATGGCGCTCTGCAGGTAGTTCTGCTCGCCCAGGTTCTTCAAGAGGGTCAGCTGGGTTTCGAGGAAGTCGATGTGCTCCTCGGTGTCGGACAGGATCTCGGTCAGCAGCTCGCGCGAGACGTAGTCCTGGGCCAGCTCGCACTGCTTCACACCCTCGACCAGCAGGGTCCGGCCGCCGGTCTCCACGGCGAGGTCCGCGGCGAGCGTCTCGCCGATCGTCTCGCCGATCTTCAGCTTGTGCAGGTCCTGCAGGTTCGGCAGGCCGTCGAGGAAAAGGATGCGCTTGATGAGCTTGTCGGCGTGCTTCATCTCGCCGATCGATTCCTCGTAGGTGATCTTGCCCAGCCGGACGAGGCCCCAGTTTTCGTAGATCCGCGCATGCAGGAAGTACTGGTTCACCGCGGTCAGCTCGTTGGTCAGAACCTGGTTCAGGAGCCGGATGATCGCCTTGTCGCCCTGCACGGGAAGCCTCCGCTGAAGTCGTGAACGCGCGGAACCTCGTCCCCCGACGGAACGAAGTCAAAGCCTATGTTTGCGAGTGATTTGCGCTCGTATTCGCAAGCGCCGAGGGGGCTCTATTCGGCCGCGTATTTCAGGACTTCGCGTTCTTCGTCGAGCATCTGGCGCATGTCGCAGACACAGCGCGCGCACTGCACCTTGCCGTCGCACGCCTTGAAGATTTCCACCGGCCGGGACGCGCCCGCCGCGATGGCCGCGCGGACCTCGCGCTCGCGGATGCCATTGCAGTTGCACACATACATGGAGGGCCGGCGGCTCCGAATTCTCGACCTGACGACTTAAACCCAATTGCGAACGCGTTTGCAAGTCATTCGCATCTCTGGCGGGAGTCGCGGGCCGCGGCGGCCTGTCGCCCCCACCGGAAAGCGCGGTTATAAGTCGAGGCTCCGGGGCACGGCCGGGCCGGCCCGGACGCCGGGTGAGAGGCCATGACCATGGACTTCGACGCGCTCCTGCTGTCGCGCCTGCAGTTCGCCTTCACCATCGCCTTCCACATCATATTCCCGAGCTTCACCATCGGGCTGGCGAGCTATCTGGCGGTGCTGGAAGGCCTGTGGCTGACCACGCGGAACGAGGCCTTCAAGACCCTCTACCTGTTCTGGATCAAGATCTTCGCGCTCAGCTTCGGCATGGGCGTCGTGTCGGGCGTGGTGATGAGCTACCAGCTCGGCACCAACTGGAGCGTCTTCTCCGCCGTCGCCTCGCCGGTCATCGGGCCGCTGTTCGCCTACGAGGTGCTGACCGCCTTCTTCCTGGAGGCGAGCTTCCTGGGGGTGATGCTGTTCGGCTGGAAGAAGGTGGGCCCGGGCCTGCATTTCGCGGCCACGACCCTGGTCGCCGTCGGCACCGTCATCTCGGCCTTCTGGATCATCGCGGCCAACAGCTGGATGCAGTACCCGGAGGGCTTCACCACGCTCGCCGACGGCACGCTGCGCGCCACCGACTTCTGGCAGGTGGTGTTCACCCGCACCTTCCCCGAGCGGCTGACCCACATGCTGCTGGCCGCCTATCTGACCACCGCCCTGGAAGTGGGCGGGGCCTCGGCCTGGCGCCTGCTGAGGAACGCCGCAGACCCGGAGTCCCGCATCGCGCTACGCATGGCGATCGGCATGTTCGCTATCGTCGCTCCTCTGCAACTCTTCGTCGGCGACCTGTCCGGCAAGGAGGTGATGGAGGTCCAGCCGGCCAAGCTCGCCGCCATCGAGGCCTTCTGGGAGACCCGCACCGAGCAGCCGTTCCACGTGGCCGCCTGGCCCGACCGCGCCATCGAGGGCAACCGCTGGGAGCTGTCGATCCCCCGGCTCGGGAGCTGGATCACCGCCGGCGACGCCCAGGCCGAGGTGAAGGGTCTGAAGGATTTCCCGCCGGAGGACCGGCCGCCGGTGGCGATCGTCTTCTGGGCGTTCCGGGTCATGGTGGGCCTGGGCGTGGCGATGATCGGGCTGGGCGCGTGGGGCGTCTGGCTCATCTGGCGCAGCGGCGGCCCCGAGCGCCATCCGCTGTACCTGCGGGCCGCGATCCTCATGTCGCCCATGGGCTTCGTGGCGGTGATTGCCGGCTGGATCGTCGCCGAGGTCGGCCGCCAGCCATGGGTGATCACCGGCGTGCTCAGGACCCGCGACGCCGTCTCGCCGATCGGCGCCGGCGAGGTCTCCGCCTCGCTCCTCGCCTTCATGGTGGTCTATGCCATCGTGTTCAGCGTGGGCGTGCTCTACATCCTGCGGCTGATCGCCGAGGGACCGAGGCCGGTCCCGGCCCAGGACACCGAACCGCCTCTGAAACCCCGGCCGCCCGGCTATGCCCTGGGCGCCGCCCCGGACGATCCTGAGGGAGGCCCGCGATGACCCTCGACCTGCCGCTGATCTGGGCCGGGATCATCGCGGTCGCCGTCCTGATGTATGTCCTGCTGGACGGCTTCGACCTGGGCGTCGGCCTGCTCTTCCCCTTTGCGGGCTCGTCCCAGGACCGCGACGTGATGATGGACTCGGTCGCCCCGGTCTGGGACGGAAACGAGACCTGGCTGGTCCTGGGCGGCGGCGGGCTCTTCGCCGCCTTCCCGTTCGCCTACGCCGCGATCATGCCGGCGCTCTACATCCCCATCCTGATCATGCTGCTGGCCCTGATCCTCCGGGGCGTCGCCTTCGAGTTCCGGCTGCGGGGACGGCGACGGGGCAAGCGGTTCTGGACCGCCGCCTTCGCCGGCGGCTCGTTCCTGGCGACGATCGCCCAGGGGTTCGTCCTGGGCGGCTTCATCCAGGGCGTGACGCTGGAGGACGGCCGTTTCGCCGGCGGGCCTCTCGACTGGCTGACGCCCTACACCCTGCTGGTCACCCTCGGCCTCCTCGCCGGCTATGCGCTTCTCGGGGCGACCTGGCTCATCTGGAAGACGGCGGACGAGCTGCACGGCCGGGCCCGGCGCTGGGCCTGGATCACCGCGGCCGCGACGGCGATCCTGCTCGCGGCGGTCAGCCTCGCGACCCTCTTCGTCCATCCGCGGATCGCCACCCGATGGGGGTTCGGGGACGGATCGTTCGATTTCGAACGACTTCTCCCCTGACGCCGATCCCGTTGGTCGGCCTGGCCGGACTGGCGCTCGTCGTCCTCGGCCTCAGGCAGCGCTCGCACGGCTGGCCGTTCCTCGGCGCCTTCCTGGTGTTCTTCTCCGGCTATCTGGGCTTGGCCGTGGGCTTCTTCCCCAACATCGTCCCCTACGACATGACCTTCCGGCAGGCCGCCTCTGCCGACAATGCGTTGGCCTTCATGCTCTGGGGCGTGGTGATCCTGCTGCCGGCCATCCTCGGCTACACGGCCTGGGTCTATTGGGTGTTCCGCGGCAAGGTCAGCGCCGATGCCGGCTATCATTGAGCCCCCGCCAGGGCCGCAGGAGCCTTTGCCGCCGCTCTGGAAGCGGCTCGCCTGGTTCGTCGGCCTCGCCGTGGCGGCGTCCGGCGCGACCCTGATCGTGGCCTACGGCTTGAGGGCGCTGCTGAAATAGGCTCATAGGGCAGGATGGCCCCGCCGCTCTGCCGCCTCTATCTGATCACGCCGCCCCGGATCGACGACCTGGCGGGCTTCGGCCGCGCGCTGGCGCATGCGCTGGACGCCGGCGACGTGGCGGCTCCTGCAGATCCGGCTGAAGGACCAGCCGGAGGAGGTGATCGGCGCGGCCTGCGACGCGCTCATTCCCATCGCGCACGCCCGCGGCGTGGCGGTGATCCTCAACGACCGGCCGGACCTCGCCGCCCGGTTCGGCTGCGACGGGGTGCATGTGGGTCAGGAGGATGCGTCCTGCGCCGAGGCCCGGCGGGCAGTCGGCAAGGACCGGATGGTCGGCGTCACCTGCCACGACAGCCGCCACCTCGCCATGGAGGCGGCCGAGGCCGGGGCCGACTATGTGGCCTTCGGCGCCTTCTTCCCGACGACGACCAAGGAGGCGATCGGCCATCCGGAGCCCGAGATCCTGACCATCTGGCAGGAGACCATGGAGATCCCTTGCGTCGCCATCGGCGGGATCACGCCGCAGAACGCGCAAGGGCTGGCCGCCGCCGGCGCCGACTTCCTGGCGGTCTCGTCCGGCGTCTGGAGCCATGGCGACGGCCCAGCCGCGGCCGTGAAGGCGCTGAACGCCGCCATCGCGGCCGGTTTGGCGGAGCGCGCCTTGCCTTAGAGGGGTGGGACGCCTAGTTTCCGCGCCCTCTACCGCCTCCGAGATCTTTCACACCGTGATTTCCCAATCGGCCCTTCTGAAGGTCATGAGCGACGCCGCGCGCAAGGCGGCCCGTGGCCTGAACCGCGACTTCGGCGAACTGGCGGAGCTCCAGGTCGCCAAGAAGGCGCCCGCCGACTTCGTGTCCGCCGCCGACATCAAGGCCGAGCAGATCCTGTTCGAAGCCCTCACCAAGGCGCGCCCCGGCTACGGCTTCCTCGGCGAAGAGCGTGGGATGATCGAGGGCTCGGACAAGACCCACACCTGGATCGTCGATCCGCTCGACGGCACCACCAACTTCCTGCACGCCATCCCGCACTTCGCCATCAACATCGCGCTGCAGCGCGAGGGCGTGGTCGTCGCGGCGCTCACCCACAATCCGGTGACCAACGAGACCTTCTGGGCCGAGAAGGGCAAGGGCTGCTACGTCAACGACCACCGCCTCCGGGTCGCCGCACGCCAGCGGCTGGACGAGGCGGTGCTGGCCACCGGCATCCCGTTCCTCGGCCACGGCCAGCACGCCAAGTTCCTGAAGGAGCTGCACCAGGTCAGCCAGCGGGTGGCGGGCGTCCGCCGCTTCGGCGCGGCCTCGCTGGACCTCGCCTGGGTCGCCGCCGGCCGCTACGACGGCTACTGGGAGCGCGACCTGAAGCCCTGGGACCTGGCGGCCGGGATCCTCATGGTCACCGAGGCGGGCGGCAAGGTCACCGACGCCGACGGCGGCGACGAGATGCTGACCAAGGGCTCGATCTGCTGCGGCAACCTCGACATCCACCCGCTGCTGCTGGACCGCCTGCAGGCGGCGAAATAGTCAAACCGTCACAAGCCTGACTAAGCTGGCGGGATGAAGCTCACCCGCCGCGGATTCGCCGCCACCGCCGCCGCCGCAGCCGCCTTCCCCGCGGCCGCCCAGCCGAAACCCGGCGCGATCGTCATCGCCCACCGCGGGGCGAGCGGCGAGCGGCCCGAGCACACGCTCGCCGCCTACCGCCTGGCGATCGCCGAGGGGGCAGACTTCATCGAGCCGGACCTCGTCCCCACGAAGGACGGCCATCTCGTCGCCCGGCACGAGAACGAGATCGGCGGCACCACCGACGTCGCCGCCCGGCCCGAGTTCGCCGCGCGGAAGGCGACCCGGACCATCGACGGGCAGTCGGTCACCGGCTGGTTCACCGAGGACTTCACCCTCGCCGAGTTGAAGACGCTCCGCGCCCGCGAGCGCCTGCCGCACCTGCGCCCGGAGAGCGCGAAGTTCGACGGCCAGGAGACCATCCCGACCTACCAGGAGGTCGTCGACCTGGCGAAGGCCGAGAGCCGGCGGACGGGCCGCACCATCGGCACCTATCCCGAGATGAAGCATCCGACCTACTTCCGGGGGCTGAACCTCCCGCTGGAGGAGCGGCTGGCCGCCGCGCTCCGGAAGAACGGCCTCGACAGCCGCACCGCGCCGGTCTTCGTCCAGTGCTTCGAGGTGGAGCCGCTGAAGCGGTTCATGACGCTCTCGAAGGCGCGCCGGGTGATGCTGGTGGGCCAGGAGGCCGCGTCGGTGGACGTGAGGACGCCGGAAGGCCTGAAGGCCATCGCCGCTTTCGCCGACGGCCTGGGCCCGGAATGGCCGCTGGTCGTCCCGATCGTCGATGGCGGCCTCGGCGCGCCCTCGGCCCTGGTGAAGGACGCCCATGCGGCGGGCCTGCAGGTGCATCCCTGGACGGTGCGGGCCGAGAACGCCTTCCTGCCCCCGAGGCTGCGCCAGGGGACGGCCATGGCCGATCACGGCGACGTCCAGTCGGTGCTGGCCGCCCTCTACTGCGCCGGGGTCGACGGTCTGTTCACCGACTTCCCGGGGCTGGCGAGGCCGCAGGAATACTATTGCGTCCCGATCGGCGAGACCGCCTAGCGGGCTACGCCGCCTCGCCGAACTGCAGGGCCGCCAGCCGGGCGTAGAGGCCGCCCCTGGCCACCAGGTCGTGGTGGGTCCCCTCCTCGACCACGCGGCCCTCGTCCATCACCACGATGCGGTCGGCCTTCAGCACGGTGGCCAGCCGATGGGCGATGACCAGGGTCGTGCGGCCCTCCATGGCGCGGTCGAGCGCCTCCTGGACCAGCCGCTCGTTCTCGGCGTCGAGCGCGCTGGTCGCCTCGTCGAGCAGCAGGACCGGCGCCTCGCGGACCAGGGCCCGGGCGATGGCGAGGCGCTGGCGCTGACCGCCGGAAAGGCTGCGGGCCCGCTCGCCGACCGGCGTCTCCAGCCCCTGCGGGGAGGGCATCGAGGAACCCTTCAGCCTGGGCGGCGCGCACGGCGGCGAGGATCTGCTCCGGGCTCGCATCCTCGCGGCCGAAGCGCACGTTCTCCGCCGCGGAGCCCGAGAACAGCGCGGAATCCTGGGCCACCAGGGCGAACCGGCTGCGCACCTCCGCCGGATCGGCGTCGGCGAGGTCGACCCCGTCCAGCAGCACGCGGCCGTGTTGCGGATCGTAGAAGCGCAGCAGGAGGCGGAAGACCGTGCTCTTGCCCGCCCCGGAGGGTCCGACCAGGGCCACCCGCTCGCCGGGCTTCACGGCCAGGGAGAAGCCCCTGAGCGCCGGCAGGTCCGGGCGGCCGGGATAGGCGAAGGTCACCGCCTCGAAGGCGACCTCCCCCCGCGGCCTGGGCAGGGCGACCGGCTTGGCGGGCGGGGCGATGCCGGGCCGGGCGTCCAGCAGGCCGGCGATCCGCTCCATGGCCCCGGCGGCCTTCTGCACCTCGCCCCAGACCTCGCCCAGCGCGCCCACCGAGCTGCCCGCCGTCACCGCGAGGAAGGCGAACTGGAAGAGCTGGCCCCAGCTCATCTCGCCGCGCAGGCCGGCGCGCACCGCCAGCCAGAAGATGAAGACGATGCCGCCGAAGATCAGGCCGATGACCAGGGCGGTCATCAGGGCGCGGGCCTTCATGCGGATCAGCGAGGTGGCGAAGCTGTCCTCCACCGCGTCGCCGAACCGGCGGGCCGCCGTCGCCTCGCGTCCGAAGGCCTGCACGGTCTCCAGCGCATCCAGGCTCTCGCCGGCGTAGCCGACGGCGGAGGCGAACTTGTCCTGGGTGGAGGTGGTCAGCTTCCGCACCCGGCGGCCGAACAGGAACAGCGGGGCCAGCACAACGGGGAAGACCAGCAGCACGAGACCGGTGAGCTGCGGGCTGACGATGACCAGCAGGACGAGGGCGCCGGCCAGGGTCAGCAGGTTGCGCAGCGCGAAGGAGATCGAGGTGCCGAGCAGGCTCTCGACGATCTGGATGTCAGTGGTCAGGCGGGACAGCACCTCGCCCACCCGGGTCTGCAGGAAGAACGCAGGGTCGAGGGTCAGGATGTGGCCGTAGACCGCCTTCCTAAGGTCGGCGACGATCCGCTCGCCGAGCTTGGTGACGAAGAAATAGCGGAGCGCGCTGCCCACCGCGAGCGCCAGGGCCACCGCGCCCAGCAGCAGGAACCAGGGCGTTACCGAGGCCGGCGTCGGCTGGTGGGCGGTCAGGTGGTCGATGAGCAGGCGAAGGGCGCCGGAGATGCCCAGCGTGGTCGCCGCGGTGAAGACCAGGAAGACGCCTGCCAGCGCCGCATCGCCCATGTGGGCCCGAGCGAAAGGCAGCAGCCGGCGGAGCGCGCGCACGTTCTTGCTCCGGTCGCGCTTCTGGCCTTCCGTCGCGAGGCTCTGGACCAGTTCGGCGCCGACGCTGGGCCGGCCCTCAGCCGGGGCCTCGGACGTCTGGTCGCTCATACGCGTTCACACCTTGCAATCGGCGCCGGCTTTCGGGTATAGGCCCGGCTTCAATTTTTACGGCCGCCGCCAAGCGGCCGCGCTCCTTTACGTCAGGCGCCCGTGCGATGAAACAAGACACTCACCCGGACTATCACTTCATCACCGTGGTGATGACCGACGGCACCACCTACCAGACCCGTTCCACCTACGGGAAGGAAGGCGCCACGCTGAACCTCGACATCGACCCGAAGACCCACCCGGCGTGGACCGGCGGCGGTCACCAGATGCTCGACCGCGGCGGCCGCGTCTCGCGCTTCAACGCCAAGTTCGGCGCCTTCACCCGGAAGTGAGCCGACTTTAGTCGGACTCATCCCCGCGCAGGCGGGGATCCAGGGCCAGGAATCAAGAAGCCCGCGGAGGACTCTCCGCGGGCTTCGTTGTGTCTGTCGTCCGGTTTGCGCCTAGAACGCGCCGAGCGCCGTCTTCAGCCGGTCGAGCTGGGAGATCACCGGGTTCGGGGCCTGCTCCACGTCGGCCTCGACGTACATCCGGCGGTCCAGGTGGCGGACGCGCTCGTAGAGGCGCTCGGACCGCTCGAGGAGCGCCTGCAGCCCGGCCGGAAGGTCCCCGGCGGCATTTTCTTCCCCGCCCCGGCAGACCTCTTCCGCCGCCAGGCGATAGCGGTCGTCGCAGGCCGCGTCGGCGGCCATGTCGCCTTCGCGCACGGCTCGCTGGACCAGTAGCCAGGAGGCCACCTGCATCAGGCGTGTGGTCAGCCGCATGCTCTCCGAGGCATAGGCCAGCGCCGCATTTCGGGACAGCAGCTTGGATTCCTGGCGACCGGCCCCGTCGAGATAGGCGGCGGTCTCCTCCACCAGGTCCATCCCTTCCTGGAAGGTCCGCTCGAAGAGTTCCGAGCGGGCGAAGTCCTGGATCACGTCGGCGCGCCAGGGGGCGGAAATCTCGTTCATCTTGTCCTTCTCGCCCTCAGCATTCCCGCCGCTGGACTCCCCGGCGGATTTCCGGCCGGCGTGCAACCGCCGTGCCATGCCTCCTAGCGCAAATGAGGCTCATGCGGGCCGCGACGAAAAGAGCGCATCGGCGGCCTCGCGCCCGGCCCGCTTGCGGTCGAGGTGGGCCTGCACGCGAGCGATCTCGGACTGGAGGACCTCGATACGCTCCTCCAGCTCCACGAAGCCGTACAGATCCAGGTCCTCCCGGACCGCCTCTGCGAGGCGCTGGCCCCGCCCCACCCGAACTTCAGCCGGTTCGTCCATCGTCGCGAGCTCCCTATGCCGGCCCCCGCATGGGCGCTATCCAACCGTGCAACAGGCGTATGCGCAAGCTCGCGGGAGACACACCCATGTCACAATCGACCGGCCAGACCATGACCGCCATCGCCATCGAGGGCGGCCGCGGCCCGGCGGAAGCGCTGAAACCCGTCACGATTCCAAGGCCCGAAGCCGGTCCGGGCCAGATCCTGATCCGGGTGCGGGCGGCCGGGGTGAACCGGCCCGACATCGTCCAGCGCCTGGGCGCCTACCCCCGCCGCCCGGCGCGCCGGAGACGCTGGGCCTCGAGGTCGCCGGCGAGGTGGTCGAGGGCGCGGGGCGCTGGAAGGCCGGCGACCGGGTCACCGCCCTGCTCGGCGGCGGCGGCTATGCGGAATACGCCGTGGTCGACGCCCGCCACGCCCTGCCGATCCCGGGCGACCTGGACTTCGTGCAGGCCGCCAGCCTGCCGGAGACGGTCTTCACGGTGTTCGCCAACGTCTTCGAGCACGGCGCGCTCAAGCCGCGGGAGACCCTCATGGTGCACGGCGCCACCTCCGGCATCGGCGTCACCGCCATCCAGATGGGCAAGGCGGCGGGCGCCAAGGTGATCGCCACCGCCCGTGGCGCGGAGAAGGCCAAGACCGCCCTGGAACTGGGCGCCGACGTCGCCGTGGACGCCACCGCCGAGGACTTCGCCCAGATCGCCAAGCTCGAGGGCGGCGCCGACGTGATCCTCGACATGGTCGGCGGCGACTATTTCGCCAAGGACCTGGACGCGCTCCGCACCGGCGGCCGCATCGTATTCATCGCCGCCCAGGGCGGCGGCGAGGTCGCCCTGCCGATCTTCCGCCTGATGCAGAAGCGCGCCGTGGTCACCGGCTCGACGCTCCGCCCCCCGCGACGCCGACGAGAAGGCGCGGCTCGCCGCCGAGATTGAGAAAGGGGTCTGGCCGTGGGTCGCCGAGGGGCGGATCCGGCCCTCTGTCGACCGCACCTTCCCCCTGGCCGAGGCTGCCGCCGCGCACGCCTATCTCGAAACGGGCGGCCATGTGGGCAAGATCGTTCTCACCGTGCCCTAGGGGCCGCCGGCATACCGTTTCGATGAATCGGCGGCGCTACGGATCCCCCTCGGACTCCCCGTTCGAACACGGGGTACGAAAAATTGGCCGCAATGTGTTGACGTTACGGCGCTTAAACCCCACGGTCGGCCCTGAGCGCAGGCAATAGCGCTGTTCCACAGTTTGTCTCCGGGGGAGGAAACCATGCGACTGAAACGCCAGCTTCTGGCGGCGAGCGCGCTTGTCGGCGCGTCGCTCATGGCCACCAGCGCCTTTGCGCAAAGCACCACTATCGAGGAACTGGTCGTCACGGCCGAAAAGCGCGAGCAGTCGCTGCAGGACGTGCCGGTCGCGGTCTCGGCCTTCACCGACGAGCGCCGCGAGACGATCGGCATCAACTCGGTGCAGGACCTGACCAACTTCACGCCGGGCCTGACCTATTCCACGAACAACGACCGCATCAACATGCGGGGCATCGGCCGCTTCACCAACAACCGCTCCTCCGAGGGCGGCGTGGCGATGTACAACGACGGCGTCTACACCTCCTCGGTGACGGCGTTCGCCCGGTCCACCCTGTTCATCGACCGGACCGAGGTGCTGCGCGGCCCGCAGGGCACGCTTTACGGCCGCAACTCGATCGGCGGCGCGATGAACATCATCTCCAAGCGCCCGACCGACGACTTCTATGCCGAGGCCCGGGCCGGCCTCGCCAACTACGACGCCTGGATGACCGAAGCGGCCGTCTCCGGCCCGCTGTTCGGCAACATCCGCGGCCGGCTCGCGGGATCCTACAGCTCGCAGGGCGAGGGCTACTTCAAGAACCTCAATCCCAACGGCAAGGACGAGGGGCGCCATCGGCGACCAGTTCCAGATCGAAGGCCAGCTCGACGGCAGCCTCGGCGACGGCAAGCTCGAGTGGTGGCTGAAGGTTGACACCGCCGAGTGGCACAATCTGGGCCGCGGCCCGGGCGGGCGGACCACCGCCCTCTACGGCATCCGGGACGTGACCTCGCCGCTGCAGGCGGCGCTGACCCCGAACTCGGCCACCCTGGGCCTGCCGCTCGGCACCGCCGCGATGCAGTGCCAGATGTGCTTCGACACCGACGACGGCAACTACATCAACCTGGAGAACAACGGCTACAACTTCCAGGCCACGCTGCACCTCGACAACATCGATGTGAAGTACCTCGGCGGCTACACCTACTACGACTACCGGCTGCAGACCGACCTGGACGGCACGTCGCGCCAGGCGGCGTTCAACCTGCCGCTCTCGGCGACCTCCACGCCGCTCTATTATCCGCGGCGGAACAACCAGTACCAGGAAGAGGTCTGGTGGTTCTCGAACGAGCTCAACTTCGCCTCGACCTATGACGGACCGGTGCAGTGGCTGATCGGCCTCTACCAGTTCCGCGAAGGCTCGAACTACACGCTCTCCGACGCGCGCCATCCGGACGACCCGCGGTTCGAGAACCCGACGCTGTTCTCGCTGAACCCGGCGACCCAGCTGATCGCGGCCGCGCCGAACCCCGAGCGCCGCTACGCCTACGGCTCCTCCTCGAACGTCAGCGAATCCTACGCGGCCTTCGGTCAGGTGGACTGGCAGTTCACCGATGAGCTGAAGGCCACCGCCGGCCTGCGCTACACCCACGACGAGAAGAAGTCGTTCGAGAGCGCGCGGCTGTTCTGCCTCTACACGGCCACCTGCCCGATCAGCCGGGTCACCGGCCGGCCGGTGGACGTGACCGCCGTGGCGTCGCCGGGTACCAGCACCGATCCGTCGATCTACCTGCCCGCCTACACGGACCCCACCACGGGCCTCCGCCACCGCGGGCTGAAGAACAGCTGGAGCGGCGTGACCGGCACGCTGGGCCTCGACTGGCAGCCCGACCCGGACACGCTGGCCTATGCTAAGTACACGCGCGGCTACAAGGCCGGCGGCTTCAACTCGGGGACGACCACGCTCACGCCGAACGTCACCACCAAGGAAGAGACCATCGACGCCTACGAGGTCGGCGTGAAGAAGACCTTCGGCGGCCGCCTGCAGGCCAACGCCTCGGCCTTCTTCTACGACTACCAGGACATCCAGATCCCGATCACCGGCCGCGATCCGGTGACCGACCTGAACGTCACCCGCTTCTTCAACATGCCGAAGGCGGAGGTCCTGGGCTTCGAGCTGGAGACCATCTGGCAGCCGATCGACAACCTCCAGCTGCTGGCGAACTACTCCTACCTGAGCGCCGAGCTGAAGGAGGCCTGCTGCTTCCAGGATCCGGAAGATCCGCGCGGCATCCAGGACGGCGTCGTGCTGGCCGGCAACACGCCGGCGGCGATCGCCAACCCGGCCACGGCGCTGAACCAGGACCTGAAGGGCGCCAAGCTGCCGTCCTCCACACCCCACCGGTTCACGGTGAACGCCAACTATACCTGGGTGTTCGACGCCGGCTCGCTGGTCGGCTCGGTGACCCACGTCTGGAAGGACGAGACCTACTATTCGATCTTCAACCGCTACTACAATCAGGCGAAGGCCTGGAACCAGACCGACGCCCGCCTGCTGTGGAACGACGCCGACGACCGGTTCACGGTCATCGGCTACGTGAAGAACATCTTCGAGCAGGAAGGCGTCTCCGGCGCCGACGGCAGCCGGATCAACACCGGCCCGAATACCGGCTACGTGAACCGCACCATCTCCTACGTGCCGCCGCGCACCTACGGGGTCGAGGTGCAGTACCGCTTCTAGACCGTCCAGAACCGGTCCTCTCTCTCGGGGCGCGTCCGCAAGGACGCGCCCTTCTTCTTTGTGTCCGGCTTCTTTGTGCCGGCTTCTTTGTGTCTGGCCTGAAAACCGATTCAGTTTGACGCCCGCGGGGCCCCACCGCACCGTATCTTCCATTATTTCCGAGCGGCCGACAGAAGCCGCCGACCAGGACATTTGCCGCGCCATCCGCGGCGGGAGGAGACCGATGACCGCAACCGCGAGCGCCGCGGAAGGGCGGCGGCTGGGGCTTGGCGTCAAGCTGCTCTACGCCGTGGGGGCGACGGCGACGAACCTCAAGCTGCGCGCGCTCTCAACCTTCCTGGTGATCTTCTACAACCAGGTGATCGGCCTGCCGCCGAAGACGGTCGGCGCCATCCTGATGATCGCCCTGGTGGTCGATGCGGTGCTCGACCCGATCGTCGGCCAGATCTCCGACAACTTCCGCTCTCGCTGGGGACGCCGCCACCCGTTCATGCTGGCGTCCGCCCTGCCCTATGCCATCGCCTTCTTCGCGCTGTGGAACCCGCCCACCGGCTGGAGCGACAGCGCGCTGGCGGTCTATCTGGCGGTCTGCGTCATCGCGGTCCGGGTGTTCGACACCTTCTTCGAGCTGCCGCACCAGGCGCTGGCGCCGGAAATGGCGCGCGGCTACGACGAGCGGACCAACCTGCTCTCCATGCGGCACTTCTTCATGGTGGCCGGCGGCCTCGGCATGACGGTGCTGGCCTACCAGGTCTTCCTGAAGGAGCAGCCGGACGGATCGGGCGGCGTGCTCGCCCGCGACGGCTACTTCGCCTATTCGCTGACCGGCGCCCTGATCATCCTGGGCGCGATCCTGATCTCGACGCTGGGCACCCTGAAGGCCGTGCCCTACCTCCACCAGGTCCCGCAGCGCCGGGTGACGGTGTGGACCATGGTCAAGGAGATGGCCGCCACCCTGAACAACCGGGCCTTCCTGGTCTCGACGCTGGCCGCCCTGCTGATCGCCGTGGCCGTGGGGGGCCCGCAACGGGCTCGAGATCTACTTCGGCCTCTATTTCTGGCAGCTCACCCAGGCCCAGCTCGCCATGCTGGCCACCACCAGCGTGATCGGCGGATTCGCCGGCGTCGCGCTCGCCCCCATCGTCGGCCGCACCATGGGCAAGAAGTGGGGCGTGATCGCCGTCTTCGGCTCCGCCGTGCTCGTCCATGTGACGCCGGTGTCCCTGCGCCTGCTCGGCCTCGCGCCCGAGAACGGCACGCCGGAGCTGCTGGCCCTGCTCTATGGCGAGGAGATCATCAACGCGACCCTGGCCGCCGCCACCGGCGTCCTGCTGTTCGCCATCCTGGCTGACGTCGTGGAGGACGCCGAGGTGAAGACCGGCCGGCGGTCCGAGGGCCTGCTGATGTCGGCGCAGAACCTGTTCCGCAAGGCGATCTCGGGCCTGGGCATCTTCATCGCCACGGGCGTGCTGACCTTCATCGACTTCCCGGAGAAGGCCGAGCGGACGAGCGTCGCGCCCGAGGTGCTCCGCAGCCTCGGCCTCGCCTACATCCCGACCATCCTGGCGCTGTACGGCACGGCGATCCTCTGCCTGCTGGCCTACAACATCGGCCGCAAGCGCCATGAGGAGAACCTGGCCAAGCTCGACGCGCTGCGGCGGGCCGAGGCGCTGCCGGTGGACGACGCCG
The DNA here is from genome assembly GCF_024699985.1 of Phenylobacterium sp. J367. Taxonomy (GTDB): domain Bacteria; phylum Pseudomonadota; class Alphaproteobacteria; order Caulobacterales; family Caulobacteraceae; genus Phenylobacterium. Next base: position 1,017,543 of record NZ_JAJONA010000001.1, read on the forward strand.
CCCCGCCGGCCGCCGAGCCGGGCGCGCCGCTGCCGCTGAAGCCCTGAGGCGGCGGCTGACGCCTACTTGCCGAAAATGCCCATGAGCAGCGGACGGGCGAAGACCGCCGGCGCGGCCTTCTGGCCGACGCCCGGCACCCAGTAGCCCAGCTCGGCGCCGGCATTCAGGGTGGCGTTCAGCATCTGGGCGGCGATGAACGGGTCCACCGGCCGGATCGAGCCTTCGGCGATGCCGTCCGAGATCATCGAGGCGAAGCGGTCGGACACCCGATCCGAGTGCTGCACCATCTGCCGCCGGATCGGCTCCGGCAGGGCGGTGAGCGCCGCGATGCGCAGCAGGGGCCCGTGCTCGGAGAGCTGGTACTCGGCGAGCGCGGCGGCCGCGCTGGAGAGCCTCGTCCACTGGTCGCCGGGCAGGGCCATGGCCAGCCGCTGGACCCGGGTCATCACCTCGAACGTCCGCTCGAAGCAGGCGACCACCAGGTCGTCCTTGGCCTCGTTGTGGTGGTAGAAGCTGCCCTTGGTGACGTTCAGCTCGGCCGAGATCTTGTCGACCGAGGGCGCCCTTGTAGCCCCGCGAATTGATCAGCCGGGTGGCGGCGAGCAGGAAGGTCTCGCGGCTCATTTCCTGGCGGCTGCGCGGCGCGAGCTCGGAGACAGGGATCGCCGCCGGCGCCCAGCCTGAATTCTCCCCGGCCAGGCCGTGGACCAGGATGTCGTACATCCGGTCGCGCACGCGGCCATAGTCTTCCGGGTCGTACTTGCCGATCCAGCCCGGCGCCCAGAGGAGCTGCTCCAGCAGCATGTGGGCCCGCGCCGAGCGGCGGCCGCGCGACAGCCACTCGAGGTCCGGGGTCTCGAAGATCTCGCGCAGCTTGCGCCACATCCGGCCGTAGGCCCGGCGGACCTCGGTGCGGCGGGGCTCGTTCAGCGCCCGGACGTCCGACAGCACCGGCAGCGGCGGCGCCTGGCCCATCGCGGTCATGTGCAGGCGTTCCAGGTGCAGGGTCAGCAGCTTCTTCAGCCGGCCCTCGCGGGTCGGCTCGGAGAGCGCCTGCTCCATCATCCACTGCAGGCTCTCGATGCCGCGCATCAGGCAGGCGGCGGCGAGGTCGTCCTTGCGCTTGAAGTAGTAGGTGACGCTGGTGGTCGAGAGGTCGACGGCGGCGGCGGCGACGCCCAGCGTCAGTCCCTTCACGCCCTTGCGGTTCAGGATCTCCGTGGCGGCGTCGAGGATCGCCTCGCGCTTGCGCTCGAAACGGTCGGTCGCGCGGACCGCGTTGCGCTGAACCATTCGCCCTCCTCGGCAACGTGACAGTTTGCGCACGTGAAACACGCCGGCGCCAGAGGGAACACCTAGGCGGCGGACCCGAGGTCAGGTCGAGGCGAAGGGATAGGGCGTGATGGACTTCGTAAAGTCGTCGACGGTGAGCGTGCGGCTGATCGGTTCGGCCGCCCTTTGCGGACAGGCGGGGCGTTCGCAGATCCGGCAGGCCGGGCCTATGCCGGTGGCGACGGGATCGCGCAGGTCGAGGCCGCGGGAATAGACCAGGCGCTCGGCGTACTTCAGCTCGCAGCCCATGCCGATGGCGAGGTCGCTCTCGTCGGAGGCGAAGGGCCGGGCGACCCGGGCGACGGTGCGGGCGATGGTGAAGTAGCGCTGGCCGTCCGGCGTCTCGATGATCTGCGGGATGATCCGCCCGGGCGTGCGGAAGCTCGAGTGGATGTTCCAGCGCGGACAGGCGCCGCCGAACCGCGAGAACGGGAAGGCCGAGCCCGCGAAGCGTTTGGAGATGTTCCCGGCGCTGTCCACGCGGACCATGAAGAAGGGCACGCCCCGCTGGCCGGGGCGGGCCAGGGTGGTCAGCCGGTGGCAGGCCTGCTCGAAGGAGACGCCGAAGCGGGCGCGGACCAGCTCGATGTCGTAGGCCGTCCGCTCCGCCGCCTCGTAGAAGGCGCCGTAGGGCATGAGGATGGCGGCGGCCAGGTAGTTGGTCAGGCTGACCTTCAAGAGGTTGCGGGTCGGCCGGTCGGGCGGGCCGGCGCGGTCGGCCAGCGCCTCCAGGAGGTCGCGGTGCTCCAGGAGCGCGAGCTGGTAGGCGAGGCTGAAGCTGCGGCCGGCGCCGGTGAGGACCTCGGACAGGAACAGCCGCTTCCGGTGATGGTCGAAGCGCCGGACGCTCTCGGGCAGCACCTCTACCGGCACCACGCGGACCTGGATGCCGAACTTCTGCGCCAGCCGGGCCCGCGCCGCGCCCGGGAAATCCTCGGCGTCGGCGGCCAGCTCGCCGGCCAGCGACGCGGCGGCGTCCTCCAGGTCGGCGAAGTGGTTCTTCTGGGCCTGGATGTAGTCGCGCACCCAGTCGGACGGCGTCACCACCGGCTGGACCAGCGTCCCGTCCTCGGGTCGGCCGACGCCGCCCAGGTCGGCCATCCGCCGCTGGTCGAGATAGGCGCGGTAGAGCCGGACGATCGCCTCGGAGACGCCCGGCGCGCTGTCGGCCACCTCGGCGATCTCGTGGCGGGCGACCGCCAGGTCGCGGAACATCTGGTCCGAGAAAACCTCGGAGAGACCCGTGGCGCTGGCCGACTCCGGGTCGGAGGCGAGCGTCTTGAGGTCAAGGTCGTAGGCTTCCGCCAGGCGCAGCAGCACCTGGGCGGTGACCGGCCGCTGGTTGCGCTCGATGAGGTTCAGGTAGCTCGGCGAGACCCCGAGGTCCTCGGCCATGCGCGTCTGGGTGACGCCCAGCTCCCGGCGCAGCCGCTTGACCCGGGCGCCGAGGAATAGCTTGCGGTCGGTGGGCGAGAGCGCCATGCCTGTGTGATTGTCACAGATTTACATTATTGACAACGATTGACTGTGACACCCACGCCTTTTGCCTTGGCCGTGGCTCTTCCACCCCTTTGAATTCAAGCGTTAGAGGGGTCCCAACGCTTGTCACAGCGCATCTGTCGGAACGGAAGAGACCCATGGCGTACCAGGACCACATCATCGAGATGAGCCAGCTCATCCAGTCGAAGAACGGCACGTGGGATGGCATCGACGCCGAGGGCGTGGCCCGGATGCGGCTGCAGAACCGGTTCAAGACCGGCCTGGAGATCGCCCGCTACACCGCCGGCATCATGCGCGAGGACATGGCGGCCTATGACGCCGACCCGTCGCAATACACCCAGTCGCTGGGCTGCTGGCACGGCTTCGTCGCCCAACAGAAGATGATCGCGGTGAAGCGCCACTTCGGCACCACCAAGCGCCGCTACATCTACCTCTCCGGCTGGATGATCGCGGCCCTGCGCTCCGAGTTCGGCCCGCTGCCCGACCAATCGATGCACGAGAAGACCTCGGTGCCGGCGCTGATCGAGGAGATCTACACCTTCCTGAAGCAGGCCGATGCCCGCGAGCTGGGCGGCCTGTTCCGCGAGCTGGACGCCGCCCGCGAGGCCGGCGACGAGGCCAAGGCGCAGCAGATCCAGGACCGGATCGACAACTTCGAGACCCACGTGGTCCCGATCATCGCCGACATCGACGCGGGCTTCGGCAACGCCGAGGCCACCTACCTGCTGGCCAAGAAGATGATCGAGGCCGGCGCCTGCGCCATCCAGATCGAGAACCAGGTCTCCGACGAGAAGCAATGCGGCCACCAGGACGGCAAGGTCACCGTCCCGCACGAGGACTTCAACGCCAAGCTGCGGGCCGTCCGCTACGCCTTCCTGGAGCTCGGCGTCGACAACGGCATCATCGTCGCGCGCACCGACTCGCTCGGCGCGGGCCTCACCAAGCAGATCGCCTTCTCCAAGGAGCCGGGCGACCTGGGCGACCAGTACAACAGCTTCCTCGACTGCGAAGAGATCACCCCGGCCGACGTCACCAACGGCGATGTGGTGATCACGCGGAACGGCAAGCTGATGCGCCCGAAGCGCCTGCCCTCGAACCTCTTCCAGTTCCGCGCCGGCACCGGCGAGGACCGCTGCGTCCTCGACTGCATCACCTCGCTGCAGAACGGCGCCGACCTGCTGTGGATCGAGACCGAGAAGCCGCACGTCGAGCAGATCGCCGGCATGGTCGACCGCATCCGCGAGGTCGTGCCGAACGCCAAGCTCGCCTACAACAACAGCCCGTCCTTCAACTGGACGCTGAAGTTCCGCGAGCAGGTCTTCGAGGCCTGGCAGAAGGAAGGCAAGGACGTCTCGGCCTACGACAAGGCCAAGCTGATGAGCGCCGACTACGACCAGTCGCCGCTGGGCGTCGAGGCGGACCAGAAGATCAAGAGCTTCCAGGCGGACGGCGCTCGGCGCGCGGGCATCTTCCACCACCTGATCACCCTGCCGACCTACCACACCGCGGCGCTGTCCACCGACAACCTGGCCAAGGAGTACTTCGGCGAGCAGGGCATGCTGGGCTACGTGCTGGGCGTCCAGCGGCAGGAGATCCGCAAGGGCCTGCCGGCGGTGAAGCACCAGAACATGTCGGGCTCGGACATCGGCGACGACCACAAGGAATACTTCGCGGGCGAAGCCGCCCTGAAGGCCGGCGGCGTCCACAACACCATGAACCAGTTCGCCAACGTCTGACGCTGGGAGGAATTGCCATGACCATGGAACGGTTCTGGGTCGTCGGCGGCGAGTACAGCTGCCTCGCCTTCAAGTCGCTCAAGAACGGGGCCCCGCAGGTGCTGGGTCCCTACGAGAGCCGCGACGAGGCCAAGGCCGCCTGGAAGCGGGTGTCGGACGAGAACCGCGCCTGCGCCACGGCCCGCTACGCCATCGCGTCCGAGCAGCTCACCCTGCCGAACTGATCCCGGCCCTCAGGCCGACAGCAGAACCTGTAGAGCCCCCCGCCGCGTTTTCTCCGTGACCCTTGGCGGGGGGTTGTTTTTCGTAGCCGGAGCCTTTTCCGCCGAAGTGGACGCCGGTTCGGCGAAGAAAAGGCTCTAGGTTCCAAGTATCTTGAGTGAGATCCCAACGGATCTCACTCGGGGCGCACCGCATAGCGCCCTCCCGGCTCTGGAGTTTTCCCATGTCCCTCGATGTCGCCGCCCGCCCCGCCGTCCAGCTGAAGGGTCCCGTGGAAGGTCGCGCCGCCGAGGTGCTGACCGACGAGGCCCTGGCCTTCCTGGCCGAGCTGCACCGCCGCTTCAACGACCGCCGCCTCGAGCTGCTGGCCCTGCGCGAAGAGCGCCAGACCCGCTTCGACGCCGGCGAGAAGCCCGACTTCCTGGCCGAGACCAAGGCCGTCCGCGAAGGCGACTGGAAGGTCGCGCCGATCCCCGCCGATCTGCTGGACCGCCGGGTGGAGATCACCGGCCCGGTCGACCGCAAGATGATCATCAACGCGCTCAACTCCGGCGCCCGGGTGTTCATGGCCGACTTCGAGGACGCCTCCTCGCCCACCTGGGTCAACATGCTGGAGGGCCAGGTCAACCTGAAGGACCGCTGGGCCGGCCAGCTCGGCTTCACCGACGCGACCTCCGGCAAGAGCTATGCGCTGAAGGACAAGGTCGCGACCCTGATCGTCCGCCCGCGCGGCTGGCACCTGCCCGAGGCCCACGCCACGGTCGACGGCGAGGAGATGTCGGGCTCGCTGTTCGACTTCGGCCTCTACTTCTTCCACAACGCCAAGGCCCAGATCGCCGCCGGGTCGGGCCCCTACTTCTATCTGCCGAAGATGGAGAGCCACCTCGAGGCGCGGCTGTGGAACGAGGTCTTCGTCTATGCGCAGCAGGCGCTGGGCGTGCCGAACGGGACCATCAAGGTCACCGTGCTGATCGAGACCCTGCCGGCCGCGTTCGAGATGGACGAGATCCTCTACGAGCTGCGCGACCACATGGCCGGCCTGAACTGCGGCCGCTGGGACTACATCTTCTCGTTCATCAAGCGCCTGAAGGCCCAGCCCGACGCACTGACGCCCGACCGGGCGGTGATGACCATGGGCCAGGCGTTCCTCAACGCCTACTCGCTGAAGCTCATCCAGACCTGCCACCGCCGCGGCGCCTTCGCCATGGGCGGGATGGCGGCCCAGATTCCGGTGAAGGGCGATCCGGCCGCCAACGAGGCCGCCTTCGCCAAGGTCCGGGCCGACAAGGAGCGGGAGGCCGGCAACGGCCACGACGGCACCTGGGTGGCGCACCCGGACCTGGTCCCCGTCGCCATGGAGGTGTTCGACCGGCTGATGCCGACGCCGAACCAGCTCGGCAAGCTGCGCGAGGACGTCGCGGTCACCCGCGAGGACCTGCTGCGCGTCCACGAGGGCCAGCGCACCGAGCACGGCCTGCGCGAGAACATCCGCGTCGGCGTCCAGTACATCGAAGCCTGGCTCCGGGGTAAGGGGCGCCGTGCCGCTCTACAACCTGATGGAGGACGCCGCGACCGCCGAGATCAGCCGCGCGCAGATCTGGCAGTGGATCCGCCACAAGGCGACGCTGGACGACGGCCGCGAGGTGACGCCGGAGCTATTCCGCCAGGTGCTGGACGAGGAGATGGCGGCGCTGCGCCAGACCCTGCCGGCCGGCGCCTACGACAATGGCCGGTTCGCCGAGGCCATCCGCATCTTCGCCGACATGAGCCTCGCGGACTCCTTCGAGGAGTTCCTGACCCTGCCGGCGTATCGGGTCCTCTAGGACGGGTTTCTCTGAGCCGACCACCGCCCACCGTCTGAGGGGAGGATGGGCGGACCGGTCCAGAGCGGGGTGGAGTGCCGTCGCCGCACTCCACCCCATCTTTCCAGGCCTGGATCCCCGCCTTCGCGGGGAATGAATGTCCGGCCCTAGCGCCGGCTCACTTCCGGATCCAGCCGCCGCCGGCCGGCTTGTAGAATTCGCCCGGCTTGATCCTGGCCTGGACGACCTGGGTAAAGGCCGACGCGCCGGCCGCGGCCGGTGTGGTGCCGGTCCTGGCGGCCGCCTCGCGATAGACCTGGGCGCGGCCGGCGTTGATCTCCTCGACAGCCTGGCGGACCGCCGGGTCGGCGGCGCCGGTGACGAAGCCGAGGAAGCCGTCGGCCTGCTCGCCGACGATGCCGGCGGCCTTGGCCTGGTCGACGATGGCCTTGGCCTCCGCGGTCTGCGCCACGGCGGCCGGGGTAAGGGCCAGCGCCGCCATCACGGCCGCGCCGATCCCGATGAGTTCTCGTCCCTGCATGTGTCCCGTCCTTAGAAGAGGTTCGGGTTCTTCTGGATCAAGGCTTTCACTTCCTCGTCCAGACGCAAGCGGACGTCGGCGTCCAGCTTGGCATAGATGGTGATGGGCTCGACCTGCACCCGAACAGTCGGCGTGCAGGCGGCGAGGCCCAGGCCGCCCAGGACGATCGCCCCGGCGGCGACGGCCAGTGACCGTGGCTTTGAGATCATGTGGTCGTCTCCAACGCTACAGCCTCCTTGTTGGGGTTCAGGGCTGAACCGGGGGTGAACTGCGAAGCCGCTGGTAGTCGGCGTAGTCCTTCAGCAGATCGTCCAGGTTCAGGGTGGTGTCCAGCGTCAGGTTCACCCCGGTGCCGGACGGCAGGGGAAGCTGGCGGTTCAGGAAGTTCCGGCGGATCAGGTCCATGAGGCCCAGCCGGATCTCCTGCTTCTGCGGCGGGTCGTGACGGCCCACGATGTGGAAGAGCACGCCCAGGCGTCCGTCCTCCCGGCTGGCGACGGTCGCCTCCAGGGTGTCGAAGGCCAGGTTCTCCATGGCCTGGTAGGCGAAGTCGGTGAAGGTGTCGGGCGGCGGCGGCGGGACGTCGGGCGCGCCGGCCGGGGTCTCGATGGCGGTGGAGGCCGAGACGCCGGTGATCGCGCTGCGCTGGATCGACAGCCGGCCGGGCTGGATGGCCCTGAGCGAGCCGCCGAGGATCCGCACCCGCTCGGCCTGCATCTCGAAGGGGATGCGGCCGGAGACCTTGGCGTCGAGGTCCACCTTGTCGCCGAACGGCGAGGCCTCGACGATGTCGTGGAGCTGGACACCTTCGAAGTTCAGCACGCCGCGCGTCGCCTGACCGGGCAGCAGGGGGATGTGGACGCTCTCGATTGTCGCCTTGCCGCCGCCGACCGCCGCCTCGCCGCCCGAGATCTCGATGCCGTCCTCGGCCAGGCCGAAGGTCGCCGTGACCCCGGTCAGCGGGAACGGCCCGGCCACCGCCTCCACCCGCAGCTCCTGCCCCGGCAGGGCGACGAGCGGGGCGAGGCTGGCGAAGTCGATCTTGCCCGAGAGGCCCGTCACCCGGCCCGCCGGGCTGGTGAAGTCGAGGCGCGGGATCGTCAGGCTTCCGCCGCTGGTGGCGACCGCGATGGTCCAGCGGAAGCCGCCGGTGAACCGGGCCGTCCCGTCGGCCGCGGCGAGGTTCGCCGCCAGGGGCGACAGCTGGTCGGGCTGCAGCCCGCCGTCGGCGAACGCGAGCTCCCCGGTCTCGATGTCGACCCCGCCCTGGCCGGTGACCATGCTGTGGAACAGGTCGGCGGTCGCCACGCGCTGGCCGGCGGGCGTCGAGATCACGAGGTCGGCGTCCCAGACATCGCGCGCCAGCGCCGCCTTGCCCGTCAGCCGCACGGGGTTGAAGCGGGTCTCCGCAGCCGTGTCGGCGACGGTGGCTCCGGCGATCGTCGCGTCGGCATAGAGCCGGCCGCCGCGCAGGCCCAGCACCGCCCGGCCGGCCACGTCCGACGCCCGGACCTGCAGGAACGGCACCCGGGCGGAGATCGCCTCGCCCCGGCCCGCAAGCCGCCAGTCGCCGCCGTTCAGGGTCAGCAGCGGCTCGCCCGCCGGGCAGAACCGGCCGGCGAGCGCCTCGACGTCGTTCTCCCCGAGTTCGAGCTTCGCCAGCTGGACGTTCGCGCAGCGATCGGCCGAGAACCGCAGGCCGCCCGCCCCCATCCTGAGCGTGCCCGTGGCGTCGAACACTCCGCCTTCCACCGGCCCGATGCCAAGAGCCGCCTGCACGCGCCCATCCGCCCGGGCGCCGTCGTCGGTGAGCTGGAAGCGGCGCACGTCGGCGGTGACCTTCGGCAGGCCGCCGCCGGCCGCGGTCAGCCGCCAGCCGGACCCTTGCGGCGCCAGCCGGACCTCGCCGCCGGCGGCCGGGATCAGGCGCACCGGCGCCGCCAGCGTCGCGTCGAACCCGTCGGCGTTCACGGCCAGCTCCACGGCCGGGGCGGCAAGCTGGAAGCTGCGCGCCGCGCGCTTCACCGCCGCCATGTCGCGCGAGTCCTGCGCGGTCGGCAGGCCGAGGCCCATCCAGCCGCCGCGGGCGTTCAGGCCGCCGCCGGCCCGAAGATCGAGCTTGCCGGCCTGCCAGCCTACGGTCCCGCGCGCCGTGGCCGTCGCCGTGGCCAGGCGAAGCTCGGCGACCGACAGGTTCTCCACGGCGGTGCGCGACTCGAACCGGGCGGCCAGGGCGTCGCCGCCCTTGCGGGTCCAGGTAAGGTCGGGGGCGGTGACGGAGGCGCGGATCACCCCGGAGCGGCCGCCGGCCAGCGTCGCGCCGCCAGCGCGGACGTCGGCGCTTCCCCGCCCGCGCAGGATCAGGTCGCTGATCCAGCCGCGGCTCTCGCCCGTGAAGGCGGCCGAGGCCTGCGCATCCGTCAGGCTCTGGTCGGCGAGCTGCAGACGGCGGCCGTCCAGCTCGGCGCGGATCACCACCCGGCCGTCGTTCCGCTGCGTCTGCAGGTCGGGATAGGGGACATCGGCGGTCAGCCGCAGCCGGCCGGCGTCGATCGCCGCCTCGCCGGCCTTCGCCGAGGTGACGGGGAGGTCCAGCCTCAGCGCCGTGCGCGCCCCGCGGGTGACGAGGTCGACGGCGCCCCGACCCGAGACCACCTCGAAGCCGTCGCCCTGCAGGCGGGCCGGCGCGGACGTCGCCACGAGGTGCAGGAGCTTGTTGTCCTCCACCCGCGCATCGGCGGTCAGGCGGACCGGTCCGTAGTCGGTGGCGAGCGCCACGACGCCGTCGTCGATCTCGATCCGCGGCTTGGCGGCGTCGGGCCTGGGCGGGCGCTGGCGAAACTCCTCGATCAGGGGATCGAGCGAGCCGACGCTCAGCTTGCCGTTATGGAGGCGAGCCCGCAGGACAGGCTTCGTCAGGCGCACCGAGGTCACCTCGAACCGCAGGCCGCGGAGGCTGTAGCCCACCACCGCCCGCTCGGCGGTGAAGTCCGGGTTGGCCGGGTCGCCGATGCGGATCCGGGCGGTGGCGCTCGTCAGGCCGAAGGCCTCGACCTCGGCCTCGGACGGAATGCCCTTGGACTCCAGCCATCCGGTGAGCGACTCCCGCAGGATCACCCGCCGCGAGGCGTACAGGAGCACCAGCAGCACCACGAGCGCCACCCCGACGGCAGCGAGGATCGGACGCAGGCGTCGGACGGGAACGGGAGGTTGCGGGTCGGTCAAGGGCGGCTCGGCTTGACGGTCTCAACGCTTGATAGCGCAAAACCGACCCAAGCCGGGAACCGGCCTAGTTCCCGGGGGTCGCCAGGGCCACGCCGCCGTCGACGGCGATGGTCTCGCCCACCACATAGTCGCCGGCCCGGCTGGCCAGGTAGATGGCCACGCCCTGCATGTCCTCGTCCGCGCCGATCCGGCGCGACGGGATGCGGCGGGCGATCTCGTCGCCGTGGTCGCGGGCCACCCGGTTCATCTCGGACGCGAAGGCGCCGGGCGCGATCGAGCTCATGACGATGTTGTCCTGGATCAGCCGCGCCGCCATGCGGCGGGTCAGGTAGATCAGGCCGGCCTTGGAGGCATGGTAGGAATAGGTCTCCTGCGGATTGAGCCGGAGACCGTCGATGGAGGTGATGTTGATCACCTTCGCCGGCCGCTCGTGCGTACCGCTCTTCTTGAGGGTCTCGTGCAGGGCCTGGGTCAGGAAGAAGGGCGACTTGAGGTTCAGGTTCATCACCTTGTCCCAGCCGCTCTCCGGGAACTCCTCGAACTCCGCGCCCCAGGCGGCGCCGGCGTTGTTCACCAGGATGTCCAGCCGGTCCTCGTGGGTCAGGTAGCGGGCGACGAAGCTCTGGATGCCCTCGACGGTCGACAGGTCCTGCGGCAGCGAGATGCAGCGGTCGCCGAGCTCCTTGGCGGTCTCGTCGCAGGCGAGGGCCTTGCGCGCGGTGATGTAGACCTTCGCGCAGCCGGCCTCGAGGAAGCCCTTGGCGATCATCTTGCCGATGCCGCGCGAGCCGCCGGTGACGAGGGCGATCTTGCCCTCCAGTGAGAACAGGTCCGAAGCCATCATTTCCTCCCACGCTCTCCCTAGGGCGCCGGTTGACTTGGTAGGGCCGGGCGAGGCCTATAACAAGCGTTTGAATTCCGCGGCCGCCGCTGCCAAGAGCGGCCTGTCAGCCATTTCCGAGGGAACGCTTCATGACCGAGATCAATTCGGTGACCACGCTGGTTCAGGAAGGCGACGTCGCCGTCCTGACGCTGAACTCGCCGCCGGTGAACGCCCTCTCCGCCAAGGTCCGCGAGGGCCTGGACCTGGGCTTCAAGCAGGCCATCGAGAGCGACGCCGAGGCCATCGTCCTGATCTGCGACGGCCGCACCTTCATCGCCGGCGCCGACATCACCGAGTTCGGCGGCCAGATGGCCGGCCCGTCCCTGCAGGACGTGCAGGCGACCATGGAGAATTCTCCCAAGCCGGTGATCGCCGCGATCCACGGCACGGCGCTGGGCGGCGGCCTGGAAGTGGCGCTCTGCGCCCACTACCGCGTGGCCGTGCCGTCCGCGAAGGTGGGCCTGCCGGAAGTGAACATCGGCCTGCTGCCGGGCGCCGGCGGCACCCAGCGCCTGCCGCGCATCGTCGGCGTCCAGAAGGCGCTGGAGATGGTCACCTCGGGCCAGCACGTGCCGGCCCAGCAGGCGCTGGCCATGGGCCTGGTCGACGAGGTGGTGGAAGAGGGCAAGCTGCGCGAGGGCGCCATCGCCTTCGCCAACAAGGCGCTGGCCGAGAACAAGCCGCTGGTGAAGGTCCGCGAGAACAACGCCAAGCTCGAGGAAGCCAAGGGCAAGCCCGAGATCTTCGCCGAGTTCCGCAAGGCCAACGCCCGCAAGTTCCGCGGCTTCCAGGCGCCTGAGAACAACATCAAGGCCGTCGAGGCCGCCGTGACCACCGGCTCCTTCGACGAGGGCATCGCCGAAGAGCGCAAGCTGTTCATGGAGCTGATGATGGGCCCGCAGTCGGCGGCCCAGCGCTACTACTTCTTCGCCGAGCGGCAGGCGCAGAAGATCCCCGACGTGCCGGACGACACGCCCACGCGGCCGATCAAGAAGGTCGGCGTGCTGGGCGCCGGCACCATGGGCGGCGGCATCGCGATGAACTTCGCCAACGTCGGCATCCCGGTGACCATCGTCGAGCTGAAGCAGGACGCGCTCGACCGCGGCCTCTCGACGATCCGCAAGAACTACGAGCGCTCGCGCGGCGCCGATCCCGCCCAGACCGAAAAGCGCATGTCGATGCTGACCGGCAGCCTCGACCGCGCCGACCTCGCCGACTGCGACCTGATCATCGAGGCGGTGTTCGAGCGGATGGACATCAAGAAGGAGGTCTTCGCCGCCCTCGACAAGATCGCCAAGCCGGGCGCGATCCTGGCCTCCAACACCAGCTATCTGAACGTCGACGAGATCGCCTCGGTGACGAGCCGGCCGCAGGACGTGATCGGCCTGCACTTCTTCTCGCCGGCCAACGTCATGAAGCTGCTGGAGGTGATCCGTGGCGAGAAGACCGCCAAGGACGTGATCGCCACGTCCATGAAGCTCGCCAAGCAGATCGGCAAGATCGCCGTCCTGGCCGGCGTGTGCCCGGGCTTCATCGGCAACCGCATGCTCTCCCAGCGCCAGCGCGAGGCCCAGAAGCTGGTGATGGAAGGGGCCATGCCCTGGGACATCGACCGCGTGCTCTACGACTTCGGCTTCCCCATGGGTCCGTTCGCCATGAGCGACCTGGCCGGCCTCGACATCGGCTGGGTGAAGGAGAACTCCAAGGGCGAGAGCATCCGCGACGTGCTCTGCGAGATGGACCGCCGCGGCCAGAAGACCGGCGCGGGCTACTACGACTACGACGAGAACCGGACCGCCAAGCCGTCGCCGGTCACCGAGAAGATCATCAACGACTTCATCGCCAAGTCCGGCCGCAATCCGCGGAAGATCTCCGACGAGGAGATCCTGGAGCGCTGCGTCTATCCGATGATCAACGAGGGCGCGAAGATCCTGGAGGAGGGCAAGGCCATCCGTTCCAGCGACATCGACGTGGTCTGGGTCAACGGCTACGGCTGGCCGGTCTACCGCGGCGGCCCCATGTATTACGGCGACCAGATCGGCACGGCCAAGGTGCTCGCCAAGATGAAGGAATTCCAGGGCGCCATGGGCGACGACTTCAAGCCGTCCGCCCTGCTGGAGAAGCTCGCAGCCGACGGCAAGAAGTTCTCGGACTTCAAGCAGGGCTGATCACCAACCCCTCGAACGGCGGGCGGCTGAACGGCCCCCGCCGTTTTTCTCAACCCCCGACCTACCGTTACGTCAAGGATCCCACCTCATGCGTGAAGCCGTCATCGTCGCCGCCAAGCGGACCCCCATCGGCAAGGCCTACCGCGGCGCGTTCAACAACACCTACGGCGCGACGCTCGGCGCCAGATCCATCCGCGCCGCCGTCGCCCAGGCCGGGATCGACCCCGGCGAGATCGACGACATCTGCATGGGCTCGGCCCTGCAGCAGGGCACCACGGGCAACAACATCGCCCGCCAGGCCGCGCTTCGCGCCGGCCTGCCCAACACCGTCTCCGGCCAGACCATCGACCGCCAGTGCTCCTCGGGCCTGATGGGCGTGGCGGCGGCCGCCAAGTACATCACCGGCGACGGCGCCCAGATCGCCATCGGCGCGGGCATCGAGAGCATCAGCCTCGTCCAGAACGGCCACATGAACGGCTACTACCGCACCGATCCGTGGCTGACCGAGCATGTGCCGGAGATCTGGACCTCGATGATCGAGACCGCCGAGATCGTCGCCGAGCGCTACGGCGTCTCCCGCGAGGCCCAGGACGAGTACGCCCTGCAGTCGCAGCAGCGCACCGCCCAGGCCCAGGCCGAAGGCCGCTTCGACAACGAGATCGTGCCGGTCACCACCGTCATGAAGGCGCTGGTCAACAAGGAGACCGGCGAGACCGCGGACAAGGAAGTCACCATCAGCGCCGACGAGGGCAACCGCCCGCAGACGACGCTGGCCGACCTCCAGAAGCTGCAGCCGGTGTTCAAGGGCGGCCGCTACATCCAGGAAGGCAAGTACGTCACCGCCGGCAACGCCTCGCAGCTGTCGGACGGCTCGGCCGCCATCGTGCTGATGGAGCGCAAGGAAGCCGAGAAGCGCGGCATCGAGGCGCTGGGCGCCTACCGCGGCATGGCGGTCGCCGGCTGCGGCCCCGAGGAGATGGGCATCGGCCCGGTCTTCGCGATCCCGAAGCTGCTCGAGCGCAACGGCCTGACCGTCGACGACATCGACATCTGGGAGCTCAACGAGGCCTTCGCCTCGCAGGTGCTCTACTGCCGCGACAAGCTGGGCATCGACCCGGCCAAGTACAACGTCTCGGGCGGCTCGATCTCCATCGGCCACCCCTATGGCATGACCGGCGCCCGCTGCACCGCCCACCTGATGTACGAGGGGCAAGCGCCGCGGCGCGAAGTACGGCGTCGTCACCATGTGCGTCGGCGGCGGCATGGGCGCCGCAGGTCTCTTCGAGATCTTCTAGGCCTGAAGGCAAGCCGGGGCCGCTTCGGCGGCTCCGGCTGTGCCGCCGGTCACAGTGAAGCTTCTGGGATCGGGCGGATCAGTCTACCGTCTAGAGGGCCGCCCCGATGGGCGGCCCTTTTCGCATCGGCGTCACATTGGCGCCGAACTCCTTGGCAAGGTCAGAGCCAGTGCTGGAGTCCCCGCGAATGTCGGAACGGAACGCCCCGAGCAACCCCTACGCCCGGCCGAGCGCGTGGCCCTCCATGCCGCAGCAGCCGTTCCGCCTGGGCCCGCTGCCGAAGGCGGACCCTCCGGCCAGACCGGCCGTGGCCGCCCCCCGCCCCGGGCGCCGTCGAGCCGGGCGACCTCGATCTTCTCGGGCTCCGCCGTGCCCATGGCCTTCCCGGCCGCAGCCGGGCCGGCGGTCCGTGCGCCTGAGCCCGCCCCAGCCCCGGAGCCGGTCGCCGAGGCGCCCGCGCCGCCGCGAGGCGTCGAGCCCGCGCCCGAAGCGGTCGCGATGGCCGCGCCGCCGATCCGGCGCGAGGCCACGAGGCGGCCCTCGCGCCTGCCGCTGATCGTCAGCCTGGGCGCCTGCGCGGTCGGCGCCGCGGTCACCGTCGCGGTCCTGCTGCGCGAACCGCCCCCGCCGCAGGTCCCGGCCGAGGTGCTGGCGGCGACCCGCCCCACGCCGACCTCGCCCCCGCCCGCCCCGCAGGCCGCGCCCGCGGAGAGCGTCGCCGCACCGGCCGAGGCCGCGCCGGCGCTCCGCGGCACGGTCGACCGCGCGCCGGTCCGCGCCGCGGCGGTCTCTCCGCAACGCGCCGCGCCGCCCACGCGGCCGGCCGAGCCGGTCGCGCCGACCCTCGAGGTCCCGCCCATTCCGCCGCCGGCCGCCGCCGCGCCGGCCCCGGTGATCGTCGAGCCGCCGCCGCGCCCGGCCACGCCGCCGCCTTCGGACCCTGACGCGCCGATCACCACCAAGGCGCCCTACGGCGAGTAGCCCCGCCCCGAATCCTCTGCGAAGCTCCGCCGCAGTACGACGGGGGAAGACGCATGGGTCGGCTGGGCAAGCTGGCGGCCGCGCTGGCGGCAGTGCTGGCGCTGGCGGCGTGCCAGAAGGGTGTAGACGGCCGGGCCATCGAGGCGGCCGACGCCGGAAGCTGGCTCACCTATGGCCGGACCTATGACGAGCAGCGCTTCAGCCCGCTGACGCAGGTCAACCGCGAGACGGTCGGCCGGCTGGGGGCGCCTGGTGGGCGGAGTTCGACACCGACCGCGGCCAGGAGGCGACGCCGCTGGTCCACGACGGCGTGCTGTACACCACCACCGCATGGTCGAAGGTCCGCGCCTTCGACGCCGCCACCGGCGAGGCGCTCTGGAGCTACGATCCGCAGGTGCCGGGCGAGGCCGGGTTCAACGCCTGCTGCGACGTGGTCAACCGCGGGGCCGCGCTCTGGCGGGGCAAGCTCTACGTCGGAACCCTGGACGGCCGGCTGGTGGCGCTCGACGCCAGGACCGGCAAGCCCGCCTGGTCGGTGCAGACGACGGACACCTCCAAGCCCTACACGATCACCGGCGCGCCCCGGGTGGTGAAGGGCCTCGTCCTGATCGGCAACGGCGGCGCCGAGTACGGCGTGCGCGGCTACGTCTCGGCCTATGACGCCGAGAGCGGCAAGCTCGCCTGGCGGTTCTACACCACCCCCAATCCGACGGGCGCCAAGGACGGCGCGGCATCCGACAAGGTGTTCGCCGAGAGGGCGGCGGCCACCTGGAGCGACGGGATCTGGAAGCAGAGCGGCGGCGGCGGAACGGTGTGGGACGCGATCACCTACGACCCGAAGACCGGCCTCGTGTTCGTGGGCGTCGGCAACGGCAATCCCTGGAACCACAAGCTCCGCTCGGGCGGCAAGGGCGACAACCTGTTCCTGGCGTCCATCGTGGCGCTTCGGCCGGAGACCGGCGAGTACGTCTGGCACTACCAGACGACCCCCGGCGAGAGCTGGGACTACACCGCGACCCAGCACATCATGGTCGCCGACCTGCCCATCGGCGGGGCGACCCGACGGGTCGTCATGCAGGCCCCGAAGAACGGCTTCTTCTATGTACTCGACGCCGCGACCGGCGCGCTGCTCTCGGCCGAGAAGTTCGTGCCCGTGGACTGGGCCGAGCGGGTCGACCTCGCCACCGGCCGGCCGGTGGAGGCGCCCTTCGCCCGCTACCAGGGCGGCGGCGTCAGCACCCAGACGGTGGGCGCGCTGGGCGCCCACAACTGGCAGCCCATGGCCTTCTCGCCGAAGACCGGCCTCGTCTACATCCCGGCCCAGACCAACCAGGGCGTCTATGCCGATCCCCAGGGCTTCACCTTTGTGCCCGGCGCCTGGAACACCGGCCTGCGGCGCACCGTCGATGGGCCGAACACCAAACCCGCGCCGCCGCCCGGCAAGCCCAACCCGCCGCGCGGGGTCCTGCTGGCCTGGGATCCCGTGGCCCAGAAGGCCCGCTGGTCGATCCCCTTCGAGCGGCCGGGCACCAGCGGGGTGCTGGCCACCGACGGCGGCCTCGTGTTCCACGCCGCGGGGCGGACCTTCGCCGCCTACGACGCCGCCGATGGCAAGCCGCTCTGGCGCTACGACACAGGCGCGAGGACCATCGCGCCGGCCATGACCTATGCGGTGAAGGGCGAGCAGTACGTGGCCCTGATGGTCGGCAACGGCGGGGCTGGCGGCGGGAACGAGCCCAGGCGGCGCGGGCGGCTGCTGGTCTTCCGGCTCGGCGGGACCGTCCAGCCCACGGCCTTCCCGGAGGTGGTGCAGCCGGACGTCCTCGACCTTGCCGCGGCCACGCCGTCCGCCGGCGACGCGGACCGGGGCGGGGTGATCTACGACCAGTTCTGCGGCGCCTGCCACCGGGCCGGACCGTTCCTGCCGAACCTCGCCCGCTCGCCCGCCATCCTCGACCCCCGAGGGCTTCCAGGCGATCGTGCTGGACGGGGCCCTCAAGGCGACAGGCATGGCCGGCTTCCGCCGCTATTTCGACGAGGCGGGCGCCGAGGACCTTAGGGCCTATCTCCTGTGGCGGGCCGGGTTGGAAACCCCGGCGCCTCAGGTGACGGCCGCCGCCCACGCGCAGTAAGCTCCGGGCGCCTCGTCGCCTCCGCGACCCGGGGAGACGCCCATGCCGAGCCAAGCCGGGCTTCGCACGGTCCTCGCCGCCCTTCTGGGCGCGGTGCTGCTGGCCCTGCCCGTCCGGGCCCAGCTTCCACCGGACGGCGCCAACGACGGGCCGTCGGCAGGGGCCCATCGCCACCGCGCCGCCCCAGGCGGACGCGCGAACGGAAGCGGCGCCGGCCGCCGCCGCGCCGGAGGTCGACCCCGCCGCCGAGGCCGCGCTCGACGCCTTCTACGCCGCGCGCAGAGGGGCTCCGGTCTGGTTCGACGGCGCGGACCTCCGTCCCGAGGCCCACCGCCTGCTGGTGCGGCTGGCCGAAGCCGGCGCCGACGGCCTCGATCCTGCGGCCCACGATCCCGACGCGCTGGCGGCCCTCGCGCTCTCCGCCGCTCACGACCCCAGCGTACGCGCCGAGGCCGACCGCGCGCTCTCCCGGGCCCTGGTGCGGTTCGTGCTCGACCTGAGGGGCGCGCGGGGCGCCGCGGCGCCGGAGTTCGTCGACCCTGAGCTCGGCCCGCCCCCGGCCACCGCCGAGAGCATCCTCGAAGCAGCCGGATCCGGCCTCGACCTTCCCGGGCTCACCCGCATGAACCCGGTCTATCTCAACTTCCGCCGGTTGCTGGAGGCGCACCGCCGGAACGGCGGCGATCCGGCCGAGGAAGGCCTGATCCGCGCCAACCTGGAACGCGCCCGGGCGCTCCCGCCCCGGTTCGGCGACCGCTTCATCCTGGTCGACGTGGCCGCGCGCCAGCTCTGGCTCTACCGCGACGAGGAACTGCTGACGGTCATGAGGGTCGCCGTCGGCAAGCCGGCGCAGCCCACGCCGATCATGGCCGGCCTGATCCGCCACGCGATCTTCAACCCCTACTGGAACGTGCCGGGGGACCTGGTGCGGACCTCGGTCGCCGGCAACGTTCTGGCCAAGGGCCTGAGCTACCTCGCGGATGCCGGCATGGTCGTCTTCGACGGCTACGCGGACGACGCGGCCGAACTCGATCCGGCGACGGTCGACTGGGCGGCCGTCCGGCGCGGCGACCTCGACGTGCGGGTCCGGCAGAAGCCGGGCCCGCGGAACATGATGGGCAAGGTCAAGCTGATGCTGCCCAATCCGCTCGGCATCTACCTGCACGACACGCCGAACAAGGCGGTGTTCGACGACGACGCCCGGTATGTCAGCTCGGGCTGCGTGCGGCTGGCCGACGCGCTGGCGCTGGCGGGCCTGCTGTTCGGGCTGCCGGCGGAGGTGGTCGCCGATCCGGAGGCCATCGAGCAGAAGGTCGACTTCGACCGGCCGATCCCCGTCTACATCACCTATTTCACGGCCATGCCCGGCCCTGCCGGCCTCGTCCGCCGCGAGGACATCTATGGCCGCGACGCGCCCCCTCCTGGCCGAGCTCGGCGGCGCCCAGACCCTCGCGGCCGTGGCGGCCCCCTAGGGCTTCAGGCTCGCCACATACTGCCGGATGAGCTCGACGCCCTCGTCGTGCACCAGGCTGCGGCCGAGTTCGGGCATCATGACGCCCGGCTCCGACGAGGCCATGCGGTGGACGAGGATCGACCGCTCGGGATGGCCGGGATCGATGGAGACCAGCAGCCCGCCCGAGCCGCGGCCGGCCGCCACCGGCGACTTGCCGATCCCGAGGTTGGGGCCCGGCGGCTCCTCCGAATTCAGGAACAGGCCCGAGTTGGAGGCGATGGCGCGCGGCTGGTGGCAGTGGGCGCAGTTGGCGTCGAGATAGGCCCGGGCGCGGGCTTCCAGAGGTTCCCTGGCGTCGTCCCAGCGGGCGGTGCGCGGCGCGGCCGACGGCGCCGGCGCGCCGGCCAGCAGGCCGGCCTTCGTCCAGTGGGCGAGCTGGTTCCGCGCTCCCGTGGCGTAGGCGAAGTCGCCGTTCAGGTTACGCGCCTTGGGCCCGATGGGGGTCAGCGTCTTGTCGAGCTGATGGCATTCCTTGCACTGGTTCTGGTTGGGGACGGCGTAGTCCACCCGGCGCGTCTGCCCCTTGAGGTCGACGAAGCTCACGTCCACCCGCGCCCCGGCCCGCTTCAGCACCGCGTCCTTGCGCTCCGCGTCCCAGACGTAGGCGAAGGCGGTCCAGCCATCGGCCTTGCGGATCAGCAGCCGGGTCTCGATCCAGCGGACGTCCTGGTCCGGCCGCCGGAAGTCGGCGGGGAAGGCGAAGGTCTTCACCAGGGTCGCGCCGACCGGGAAGTCGAAAACCCCGTCGGCCCGGTACGACGCCTTCGTCTTCGGCGGCAGCCAGACGTAGCGGAGCTTCTCGGCGTAGTCGCTGAACAGCGGCGTGTTCAGCGCATAGGGCGTCAGGGCCGGGTCGGCCGCGCCGGCGTGGAACAGCCGGTAATCCGAGAGCTTCGGCGCCGGCGTCGCGGCGAGGATCACGCCGAGGTCCGGCCCCGCCGGCGCCGCCGACAGGTTCAGGAGGCCCGCGGCGGCAACCGCGAGCCGGGCGAGCCATCTAGTCGGCAAGGTCGGCCTGTCGCTTGGGCAGCACGACCTTCTCGGGCTCGGCGATCACCGCGTCGCCCGAGGTCGGGGTCACGGTGGGGTCGGCGGTCATCAGCTGGCCCGGCCCCTTCAGCCGCAGGTTCAGCACCGGCCCGTCCTTCAGGTTCACCCGCACCACGTCCGGGTTCTGGGGATGCGCGGTCACGCCGTCCCACATCACCGGCGGGATGGTTCCGCCCACCGCCTTGGCGAGGATCTCGGCCCCGGCGAACTTCGGGTCGTAGCCGTTCTTGCCGATCCGGTTGTCGCGCACGACCACGTCGCGCGGCAGGGGGTTGTAGGTCTTGTCGTCGAACTTCTGGGTGTAGCTGACCAGCATCACGCCCGTGGACTGGTTGCCGTCGATCTCGTTGCCGAACACGTGGACGTTCTTGTTGGCCATCACCATGACGCCGGTGCCGACCGGCACGCTGGCCACGATGTTGCCCTTCGGCGCGAAGTTTGGCGTGTCGTTCCGGACGATCCGGTTGTTGTAGATCCGGTGCGAATGGCCGCCCATCTGCGGCAGGTTCGGCAGGTCGAAAACCAGGATTCCGCCGGTGTTGCGGGTGGCGTCGTTGTCGAAGACGTCGGCGTTGTACGAGTTCTCGATCTCGATGCCGGCGACGTTGAACTCGGCGCGGCTGCGCTTGACCACGATGTTCTTCGACTGGCCGACGTAGATGCCGGCGTCGGAGGCCCCGCGCACCACCACCTTGTCGATCAGCACGTTGGACGAGGAGACGGGATAGACCCCGTAGGCGCCGTTGGTCTCCTTCGGCCCGCCGGTCCACTCGACGCGAACGTTGATGAAGCTGATCTCGTCCGAGCCCTTGGACTTCAGGCCGTCGCCGCGGGTGTCCTCCACCGCCAGGTCGCGGACCGTGACCTTGTCGGAGGTGATCAGCAGGCCCTCGCCCGCGCCCTTCTGGCCCTTGAAGGAGAGCACCGTCCGGTCCGGGCCTGCGCCCTTCACGGTGACGTCGTCTACATCCAGCGACAGGCCGTCGGTGAGCTCGTAGCGGCCGGCGGCGATCTCCACCACGTCGCCCGGCTTGGCGTCGAGCAGGGCAGTCTGCAGCCGCTCCTGAGCGTCGGCGCCGGGCGCGACGGCAAGGGTCTTGGCCTGGGCGGCGCCGGCGACGCAGAGCGCCACGGTCGCCATGAGGGCGAGCCTCGTCATCTGGTTGTTCCTCCCCGTATTGCAGCCAGGGTGAACGCTGTTCAGGCGGGAGGCAACCGTCCCTCGCGGAAGCTGCGGAAGGTCAGCGAATAGCGGTGCTGCCCGACCGGCGGGATGGAGTGTTCCCAGGCGTCGCGGGCCTCCCCGGCGATCAGGTAGGCCGAACGGGGCGCGAGCGTCAGGGTCCGGCGCTCGAAGCCGCCGCCCGTGCGGCGGCGCAGGCGGAAGGCGCACGGCGCGCCCAGGGAGACGCCAACCACCTTCTCGAACTGCGCGCGGTCGCGGTGCCAGCCGATCGGCGCCCGGGGAGGTATTCGTTGATCAGCAACTGCGACAGGCCGCCGGGCGCGACTCCGGCGAAGGCCTCGGCGCGGGTGCGGACGGACTGCAGCCAGGTCGGAATGGGCTTCGCGCCGGCCACCGCGCCCCGGGCGGGATCGTAGCGATAGCCGAAGGAGCAGACCCGGCGCCGCGCCTCGAAACCGCGGAACTGGAAGGGCTCGAACGGGAGGTCGGCCAGCTCGGCCAGGAGCGCCGTCTCCTCGTCCGCCGAGAGGAAGTCCGGACGATAGGCGAAGCCCGGCGGCAGGCCGGGCGGGACGTCCGCGAAGAGGCCGGGTTGGGTGAGGGGCATGGCCGGGAGATGGGGCGGCCAACCCGACGGCGCCAGAAAGACGATGTCAATCGATCTTGCGATTTGGATCGCCTCTTCCTATATTAAGAATCGTTCGCAAGAGGTCAGCCATGCGCACCGCCAAGAAGACCGTCAGCTATTCGATCATGCACCTCTTCGTGGCCATTGCCGTGGCCTATGCCCTCACCCGCGACTGGCGCGCGGCGCTCGCCATCGGGATGATCGAGCCGGTCTTCCAGACCCTGGCGTTCATGGTCCATGAGCGGGTCTGGGAACGGATCGGCCGGCGGAGCGCTGCTCAGGCCGCCTGACGTCGAGGAGGCTTTGGATGGCGGACGCCGAGACGGGCTTCACCGGCTGGTCGCTCGACCGCGAGGATCGCCGCCACCTGCTGGCCCGCTTCCCGGCCCGGTATGCCGAGGCCGTGGCCGACCACGTCACCCTGAAGTTCGCGCCCGACGAGGTGCGCCTGCCCACCGAGCGGTCTGGCGAGATCGTCGGCGAGGCGGACGACGGCGAGGGCGTGCAGGCCATGGTGGTGAGGATCGGCGGGACCACCGATCGCCCGGACGGCTCGACCTATCACATCACCTGGTCGCTGGCGCCCGGCCGCCAGGCGCGGGAGAGCAACGACGTGATCGCGAAACTAGGCTGGCGGAAGTTTCCGGAGCCGATCCCGATACGCCTGGAGCCCAAGCACTACGCGCGGTCCTGAGAAAGCTTGGCAGCAACCCAGCGGCACGAGTGCTAATCTATTGTATTCATAGAACATTCACACGAATCGCGCGCAAGCTCCATGTGCGCGGTGTCGGCCGTGCGCCGGCCCGCGCCTGGACCAACAGGCCTGGAGAGCGCACGTGCTGCCGTCACCCGAGTTCCGCAAGCAGTTGGAAGGCTACGGCCTGACCACGGCGGAAATCCTCTACCGCATGCCCGACCACCCCGCCCTGCTGCAGAGCTACATCTGGCAGGACTATGACCTCTTCCCGGAATTCCCGGTGCTGAAGAAGTTCCTGGATTTCTGGGGAGCGCACGCTCGACGGCCCGCTGTTCAAGGTCACCATCGGCCATGACCGGCTGATCCGGCCTGCCGAGCTGAAGGCCATCGGCGCCGAGTTCCGCCTGCACTGAGGCGGCCTGCCTCGACAAGGCCACGGGCGGCGTGCGTGATGCGGCGGTCATGATCCGGAGTCGCCGTTGAAGCCGCCGTTCCTTCCGCTCCTCGCCGCCACGGCGCTCGCGCTCACGGCCTGCCAGGGCGGCGCGACCCGGCCGTCCTGTCCGACGGGGCAGACCTGCCTCGAGTACGGCATCGAGATCGAGCCCCTGACGCTCGATCCGCAGAAGGCCAACCTGGTCTCCGAAAGCCGGGTGATCGGCGACCTGATGATGGGGCTGACCACGGAGACGCCCGAGGCGGAGCCCATGCCGGGCATGGCCGAGAGCTGGACCACCTCGCCCGACGGCCTGACCTGGACCTTCCGGCTGCGCGACGCCAAGTGGTCGGACGGCCGGCCGGTCACCGCCGACGACTTCGTGTTCGGCCTGCAGCGGATCCTCGATCCGAAGACCGCCTCGATCTACGCCTACCTGGCCTACATCATCAAAGGGGGGAAGGAGGCCAACGAGGGCAAGGCGCCGCTCGGCAGCATCGGGGCGAGGGCGGTCGATCCGAAGACCCTGATCCTGACCCTCGAGCACCCGGCGCCCTACCTGCCGCAGCTCCTGATGCACCAGAGTTTCTATCCCGCCCCGAAGCACGTGGTGGAGCGCCACGGCGACGCCTGGGTGCAGGCCGGCAAGTACGTCTCCAACGGTCCCTATATGCTCACCTCCTGGCGGCTCGGCGACCGCATCCAGGCGGTGAAGAACCCGCACTTCTTCGAAGCCGAGAAGATCTGCGTCGACCGGATCAACTACTATCCGACGCCCGACGCGGTGGCCGCCGAGCGGCGCATCGAGCGCGACGAGCTCGACATCAACACCTCGTTCCAGTCCAACCGCTACGAGCGGCTGAAGCGGACCCTGCCGGGCTACGCCCGCACCCACGTGGCCCTGGGCACGTCCTACCTGTCGTTCAACACCCGCGACGTGGCCGCCCTGAAGGACGTCCGCGTGCGGCGCGCGCTTTCCGAGAGCGTCGACCGCGACTTCATCACCCGCAAGCTGCTCCGCGCCGGCCAGCAGCCGGCCTACAGCTTCGTGCCGCCGATCACCGCCGGCTACGCGCCAGGCCCGAAGACTGTCTGGGCCGGCAAGACCTTCGCCGAGCGGCAGGCCGAGGCCCGGGCCCTGCTCGCGCAGGCCGGCTACACGCCGCAGAGGCCGCTGAAGATCGAGATCAAGACCGCCAACAACACCGACTCCCTGCTGCTCATGGAGGCGGTGCAGGCCGACTGGCGGGCGATCGGCGTGGACGTCAGCCTGCAGCAGAACGAGGGCCAGATCGCCTTCGCCGCCTACCGCGAGCGGGATTTCCAGGTGGGCTCGATGAGCTGGTACGCCGACTTCAATGACCCGGTGAGCTTCCTGGCCCTGATGCAGTCGACGACGGGCGCCCAGAACTACGGGGACTACAAGAACCCCGCCTACGACGCCCTGCTGGCGCAGGCCGACCAGGAGCCGGACCTCGTCAGGCGCGCGGCGCTGCTCTCACGCGCCGAGCAGCTGATGCTCGGCGAGGAAGGGACGGCCCCGCTCTTCTACCAGGTGACCCGGGCGCTGGTGAATCCGCGCGTCACCGGCTGGGCCGACAACGCGCTGAACTTCCACCGCGCCCGGTGGCTGTGCGTGAAAGAGTAAGGCGGCCTACCTGCGCACGTACTCGTAGTGGCAGTTCTTCTTCTTGGCCTTCTTCTTGGCCACCGAGTGACCCACCACAGCGCCGACGCCGGCGCCCAGCAGGGTCCCTTCGGTCTTGGCGCCATTGCCGGCCACCACATTGCCGAGCACGCCGCCGGTGACGGCGCCGATGGCGGTGCCGGTGTTGGCCTTCTTCTTCACGTCCTTGTCGCAGACCAGCACGCGCTTGGTGCTCTGGGCCTCCGCGGTCAGCGGCGTAGCGGCCAGGCTGAGGGCCGAGGCGCCCATGACGGCGACGGCGAAAAGCTTGTTGCGCAACGGTTTCTCCTTCGGTCGTTCGGCGACACGCGGACAGCTAAACCCCCGGGGCCCGCGCCAGGTTGCGCGGCGGCCGCCGTCGAGACGGAACCTGAGCGGTGCTTCCGGGCTTTTTCGCGGCGCCGGCCGGCGGCGCTTCATGGCCGGCGCTAGGAGACACCCATGTCGATTCTTGCTTGGATCGTGCTGGGCCTGATCGCCGGGTTCATCGCCTCGAAGCTGGTGAACCGGACCGGCGGCAGCCTCGTGCTCGATCTCGTGCTGGGCGTCGTCGGCGCGTTCGTCGGCGGCTTCCTGTTCACCCGCTTCGGCGCCGCGGGCGTCACCGGGTTCGATATCTACTCGATCCTGGTGGCCACGATCGGCGCCGTGATCGTGCTGTTCATCTACCACGCCCTGGCCGGCCGACGGACCTGACGCCGCGGCCAGGCGTGGTGGAGGGCCCCACGCCGCGGGGCCCTTCTTCGTGCGTCAGGCGAAGGCGATCCATCGCCCGGCGGCGCCGGCCACGACCCAGACGAGGATGGTGGCGTAGCCGATGGCCTTGGCCAGCTTGCCGCTCTCCGGATCGCGCGCGGTGAACAGCTGCCAGGCCCCCAGGCCGAAGATCCACGCCAGGAACACCCAGGCAAAGGCGATGTTTACCGGGTCGAGCCGCTCGTAGTCGTCCGGCTTGACGATGAAATGGGTGGCCACGAACTGGACCGCGACCAGCGCCAGCAGGCCCGCCAGATAGATCCACCGGAGCCGCCCCCTGGGCCGCGATCAGGACGATCAGCGCGGCGGCCAGGATCATGTGCCAGACGCCGGGGTTCACCAGCTCGCCGCCGGCGAACACGAACAGCGCCAGGCCGAAGACGGCGAGGCCCACGAGGAACCACACGCGGACGCCGGCGCTGACCCGGCCGTCGGCCCGGGCGGTCGGCAGGCTCGCGCCGTAGGTCAGGATCACCCCGGCCACCAGCGCCAGCATCTTCACCGTGAAGGCCACCGAGTCGTAGAGCCGCTCGGCGTTGGCCATGCCGATCAGCACGCCGGAGACGATGATGCCGATCACCCCCACGTGCATCCAGGGGCGCAGGTTTCGCTGAACCTCCGAGGGGCTCTCGTTCGTCACCCCCACGCCGATCAGGCGCAGGTTGATCAGGATGCTGACGCCGCCGAGGACCACCAACGACAGGATGTGCAGCACCTGCCAGGAGGCGAACTGCGGCTTGATGATGTAGGCCGGCCAGACGTCGACCAGGCCCTCAACCCAGGGACGGATGGTGGGGAAGATGTCCGACGGTTTCATTGGGCGACCTCCGCCAGGCTGGCTGCGCCATGCTCGGACGCGGCGCATTCCTGCAGCACATTGGCCCAGGCCGGGATCGGCTTGCCGCACTCGTACCAGTCGTAGGCAATGAACCGGCCGAGGGTGATGACGATGATCCAGGCCGACAGCGAGGCGACCGCCGAGATCCGTGCGGCCGTCGGCGGCTTCGCCAGCGTGTCCCAGGCGGCGATGTTCCGCTGCACCCGCCCGTGGAAGAGGAGGATGTTCAACAGGGCGATCGCGATGAACACCAGCTTCGCCCGAAACCAGATATTGTGGTAATAAACCAACGGCTTGGCATAGAAGAGCGCCAGGCCGGTGATGATCACGATGGCGAAGCCGAAGACGGTCAGCGGCAGAACCTTCTGGCTGAGCACCGACACCGGCGTGCGCCTGAAGGTGACGCCCAGCAGGCGCAGGTCGACCACGAAGATGGTGCCGGCGAACAGCATCAGCGCCAGGAGGTGAGTGCCTTCCAGCAGGCCCCAGAAGTTCAGCGAGCCGAGAAGCGCCTCGCTCCACGACATCGGGTACTCGCCGGGGCCCTTGCCCAGCTCGGTCTGCAGCCAGACCAGGAAATCGCGTAACAAGGCCTCTAGCCCTCCCCCGGAGCCGATCGTGGCCGTCTTGGCGCGGCCGCCGTACCGTTCTTGCGAAAAATGTCTAGCCTATTGCGCAGATGTTTCGCCAGACTATTCCGTGACCTGAAACCGAACTGAACGGTTACGCAAGCCGCCGGCTTGCGCAGGGGCCGGCGGGTGTTCCGATCGGCGAAGGCCCATGCGAGCGGCGGGGAGGATTGGCGATGCGCGGCGTTCTGATCGTGGGGCTGGCCCTTGGCCTGCTCACCGGCGGCCCGGCCGGGGGCCAGGGCGCCGGCCCCGGCCGCCAACGACTACGCGAAGGACGAGACCTGGCTCTGCCGGCCGGGTCGCAGCGGCGACGCCTGCGACATCGACCTGACGGCGACGATCGTCGAGGCGAACGGGACCCTGAAGCGCGAGGCCTGGACGCGCAATCCGGCCCCGGAGGTCGACTGCTTCTACGTCTATCCCACCGCCTCGGCCGACCCGACGCCCAACAGCGACATGACCGTCGGCCCCGAGGAGCGGGCGGTGGTGGCCCGCCAGCTCGCCCGGTTCGGCCAGGTGTGCAGGATCTTCGCGCCGATCTACCGCCAGATCACCATCCCGGCGCTGCGCCGCATGACCGCCGGGGAACAGGTCGCCGTCGACCGCGACCTGGCCTACGGCGACGTCCGGGACGCCTGGCGCGACTACCTCGCCCGCGACAACGGCGGCCGGGGCGTAATCCTGTTCGGCCACAGCCAGGGCGCCAGCGTGCTGAAGCGGCTGGTCCAGGAGGAGGTCGAGGGCAAGCCCGCTCAGGCCCGCGTGGTCGCCGCCTACCTGATCGGCACCAACGTCCTCGTGCCGAAGGGCAAGGACGTCGGCGGCGACTTCAAGGTCATGCCGCTCTGCCGCAGCCGGGACCAGACGGGCTGTGTCGTCAGCTACGTGACCTTCCGGGAGGCCGCCCCGCCGCCGGTCAACAGCCGGTTCGGCCGCACCACCGCCGAGGGCATGGAAGTCGCCTGCACCAACCCCGCCGCCCTGGGCGGCGGCCGGGCGGTGATGGCCTCCGTCTTCGGCGCGAACAGCATGCATCCCACTGCCGCGCCGCCGAAACCGTGGACCACGCCGAATCAGCCGATCGACACCGCCTTCGTGAAGGTCCCCGGCCTGATCAGCGGCCAGTGCGTCAGCGACGCCAACGGCGGCTACCTGGCGATCCGCGTGGACGGCGACCCGCGCGACCCGCGCACCGACGAGATCAGCGGCGATCACCTGGCGAACGGGGTCGTCCAGCCCGACTGGGGCCTGCACTCCCTCGATGTGCCCGTCGCCATGGGCAGCCTGATCGAACTGGCCGGCGACCAGGCCCGCTCCTGGAAGGCGAAGCGCTGAGCAGATCGGCCGCCCGCGGCGGATAATCGTCCGCCTACCGCCTATCTGCGCCATTCGTCGCGGCTGCGCGGTCGCTCGCCGCATTGGCCATGCGCGGCGCGGGGCGGCGCCGGACCTTGCCGGTCATGACGGTGCACAGCGTAGTTTCGGCCGACGGCGAGCACCTCCGTCGGCTGGCCGCCGGACTTGAGCCCGGCCCGTTCCGGACCCTGATGGAGGCGGCGCTCGGCCATGCGGCGGCCGGCGAGGTGCGCGCCGCCGCGGCGACCTATCGCAACGCCCTCCAGATAATTCCACGCTTCCTGCCGCCCACCCTGCGTCCGCTGCTGGAGCATGCCAAGGCCGTGGCCGAGGCCAACGACAGCGAACTGGAGGCGTTTCTCGAGGAGCGCCTCGCGGGGCTGCGCGCACGGCACGGCAACCAGCCGCTCGACCGGTTCGACGCCTGCCGGGACATCCTGCTGCGCAAGCGCCGCGTCTACCGGCCTGCCCCATCCTTCATGTATTTCCCTCAGCTGCCGGCCCTCGAGTTCCACGACCGGGCCCGCTTCCCCCTGGCTCGACGCTCTGGAGGCGGCGACCGCCGACATCCGCCGGGAGCTGGTGCAGGTGCTGGCGGACGGTCCGGGCGCGCTCGAACCCTACGTCTCGGTGGACGGCGTACCGCAGGATCGCTGGCGCGAGCTCAACAACTCGCGGCGCTGGGGCGTCTTCTACCTCTGGAAGGCGGGCGAGCCGGTGGCCGAGAACCTCGCCCGGTGCCCGAAGACCGCCGAGGCGCTGAAGGCCTGGCCGCAGTGCGACCTGATGGGGACCGGGCCCACGGCCGTGTTCTCGATCCTCGACGCCAGGACCAGGATCCCGCCGCACGTCGGCGTCAACAATGCCCGCCTGATCTGCCACCTGCCGCTGATCGTGCCGCCGGGCTGCGGCTTCCGCGTCGGGGCCGAGACGAGGGTCTGGGAGCCCGGCCGCGCCTTCGTCTTCGACGACACCATAGAGCACGAAGCCTGGAACGACAGCGACCAGCCGCGGGCGGTGCTGATCCTCGACTGCTGGAACCCCGACCTGACGCCCGCCGAGCGCGAGATGATCACGGCGCTCACCGCCGGCGTCGGCGAATACTATGGCGACCTCCCGGGTCACGCGGCGGGGATCTGAGGCCTCAGCTTTCCAGGCGCCCGATTCTGCAGCTCTACGAGAACCTGGGCCTCTAGATCGCCCAGACCGGCGCCGCCATCTTGCTGATCTCGGAAGCTCGCCATGGCGCTTCAATGCACGAGCTCGGCTCCGGGCCAAATTGCACCATCATGTCGCCCCGGTTGACGGCGAGGCTTTGCAGGTCCGGAGTGTCGCCCATGTTCCTTCGCCTCGCCGCCCTCGCCGTTCTCGCCGGCTTTCCTCTGGCCGCCCACGCGGAGGATGGGGAAGTGCTGACCACTGCCGGCGCGAGCCAGCCCCTGCCGGCCGCCGCACCGGCGACGGCGCCGATCGCGGTGGCCACCACGTCGAGCCCGGGCGACGAGCGCCGGCCCCGCGAGATCGGGGCCTGGGCGCAGGGCGTTCTCGACGGCCGGCCGGCCGAGGCCGCCGACGCCGAGGGCGCTCCGCGGTCCCGCTGCCCGCCCAACGACGGCAAGCCGCATGGCGAGGTGTGGGGCTCGGTCGGGACGGGCGGCTACCGCTCGGTCGGCGGCGTGGTCACCCAGCCGATCGGCGAATGCGGCTCGGTCACCGTCGGCGTCAGCAAGAGCGAAGGCGGATACGGGCGGCGGCGGCGCTGACCGCTCGCGCTTGACCCGGGTCAAAGCCGCCCTCGCCGAAGCGCGCAGAATGCGGGCGTCAGGGAGACCCCGCCATGATCTCATCCCCCGCGCCGACGCCGCATAAGGTCGCCCACGCCAGCCTGCTGGGCGCCATGGTCCTCGCCGTCGTCTTCCTGCTGTGCTGGGCGACGGAGGCTGTCGCCGGGACCCCGCCCACCCGCGCGGTGCTCGCCTTCTTCGGGGTCGGCGGCATGATCACGCCGGCGCAGGGCGTCGCCGGGGTCGGCTGGGCGATCATCTCCGGCGGCATCGTCGGCGCGCTGCTCGCGATCTTCGGCGATCTGCTCAGCAACGTCGGCCGCCGGCGCTCCGGCGCCTGACGGGGGGCTCTACAAGACGGGGGTTATGGCGGAGAGGGTGGGATTCGAACCCACGATACCCTTTCGAGTACGCCGCATTTCGAGTGCGGTACATTCAACCACTCTGCCACCTCTCCAGAGCCGGCGCGGGCCGCCCCGTAGAGGGCCCGCTGAGCGAGCGGGCGTTCTACTCATCCCGGCGCTGTCACGCAACTGCGATGTGGCGCCGCGCATGCGGCCCTGTCAGCGGGGCCACAGGATCATCTGGGTGCAGCGGAAGACCGCCATGGTCTTGCCGGTCGTCTCATTGACCGCCTCGGCGTCCCACACCTGGGTCGAGCGGCCGCCGTGCACCAGCCAGGCGCGGCAGGCGACCACCTCGCCGACCTTGGCGGTGGCCAGGAAGTTGGTCTTGAGTTCGACGGTCGTGAAGCCGCTGGCGCCCTCGGGAAGCGAGGCGATGCAGCCGTAGCCGCAGGCGCTGTCCACCAGGCAGACCACCGAGGCGGCGTGGACGAAGCCGTTGGGCGCCATGTGGCCCTGGGTGACCGTGAAGCGCGCCTTGGCTTCGCCCGTGGCGACCACATCCCAGTCGATGCCGAGATTGCCCGGCAGCGTGCCCTTCTGCCGCGCGTTGAACGCCTCGGCCAGGTTGCCTTCCGTCATGTCAGGCGTCCTTCGCCGGGCCGTCGTAGGCGTCGCGCAGCTCGCGCTTCAGGATCTTGCCGATGTGGCTGCGGGGCAGGGCGTCGACGAACTGCAGGTCGGCCAGCCGCTGGGTCTTGCCGACCCGGCCGTTCATCCAGGTCCTGAGCTCGTCGGCGGATGCCGTCTGGCCCGGCTTCAGGGCCACATAGCCCACCGGCGTCTCGCCCCAGGCCTTCGACGGCACGCCGACCACCGCGGCCTCCAGCACCGCCGGATGCTGCACGAGCTCGGCCTCCAGGTCGCTCGGGTAGATGTTGAAGCCGCCCGAGATGATCATGTCCTTCTTGCGGTCCATGAGCGTGAGGAAGCCGTCCTCGTCGAACCGGCCCACGTCGCCGGTCCGGATGTAGCGCAGGCCCTCCGGGCTCCACCATTCGGCCTCCGAGGTCTTCCCCGGCTGGTTGTGGTAGCCGACCATCATCGCGCCCGAGCGGCCGACGACCTCGCCGATCTCGCCCTGCGGGACCTCCTTGCCGTCCTCGTCGATCAGCCGGATGTCGTGCCCCGGCAGCGGCCGGCCGACGGTGTGCAGCTTGTCCGGGAACTCGTGGGCCTGCAGCCCGCAGGAGCCGCCGCCCTCGGTCATGCCGTAGTACTCCACGAGCCCGCCGGGCCAGCGGTCGAGCACCTGGCGCTTCAGCTCCGCCGAGAACGGCGCCGAGGTGGAGAACTTCATCTGGAACGACGACAGGTCGTAGCGGTCGAAGTCCGGATATTCCATCAGCCGGCGGTACTGCACCGGCACCAGCATGGCGTGGGTGGCGCGATACTTCTCCGCGAGGTCCAGGAAGCCCTTCACGTCGAACTTCGGCATCAGCACCGCCGTCCCGCCGTTCGACAGCGTCGGCAGGAAGGAAACGAGCGTGGTGTTCGAATAGAGCGGGGTGGAGACCATGGTCACCGCCTCGGGCGGATAGACACCCCGGCGGATCTGGCCCCAGCGCATCCGGTGCGGCTGGACGATGCCCTTGGGCGCGCCGGTCGTCCCGGACGAATAGATGATGTTGAAGCCCTGGTCGGGATCGACCTCGTGCAGCACGGGCTTCGCGCCTTCGGGCGCGAGCCACTGCTCGAAGGGGACGCCCACGTCGGAACCATCGAGGCTCACGCGCTTGGCCGTCACCTGATCCAGGACGCCGGCCATGTGCTCGGCGAGCTGCGCATCCAGGAAGAAGACCTTCGCGCCCGAGTCGTTGAGCTGGACGATCAGGCTCTCGGGCGTCGACGAGGGCGCGAGCGGCGCGACGGTCGCCGCCGCGCGCAGGATGCCCAGGAAGGTCGCGCCGTACTCCACGCTCGACGAGGCGCAGATCGCCGCAACGTCAGCCTTGCCGACGCCGTCCCGCTGGAGGGCGGCAGCAATCCGGTCCATCAGGGCGTCGAGCTCGGCGTAGGAGATCGTCCGCTTGGCGTCCACGAGGGCCGGCTTGGCCTTCAGCTCGGCCGCCTGGGCGCGGATCACGTCGGCGATGGTCCCGAAGTCCTCGGCCAGCAGCGCCTCGGCGGACGGTTGTGCGGACATGGGCGCGCCTCCTCAAACAATCGTTTCAATTCACCTCATAGCGCCTTGCGGACGCTACGTCAGGGGCGTTCAGTAGAAGGAGAAGCACGAGCGGGAATACCCGCCGGTGGGAGGAGCAGGAAAGATGGACGCGACGCCGGAGATGATCTCCTTCGGGGAGAAGCTGCGCCGCCACGCCCGCACCCAGGGCGACAAGCCGGCGGTGAGCTGTGGCGACGTGACCATCACCTACGCCGAGCTGAACCGCCGCTCCAACCGCATCGCCCACGCGCTCAAGGGATACGGGGGTGAAGCCGGGGGACCTGGTGACCCTCGGCATGCAGAACGGCGTCGGCTTCGTGGCGGCGGCGCACGCCATCTGGAAGCTGGGGGCCACGCCGCAGCCGATCTCGTTCCGACTGCCGCAGGGCGAACTCGCGGCCATCGCCGACCTCGCCGAGACCCCTCTGGTGATCGCCGAATTCACCCACCAGATCGGACGCCCGATCGTCAGCGCCGACGCCCTGCTGGCTTCCAGCGACGACGACAGCGACCTGCCCGACGCGATCCCGCCGATCTCCAAGGCCCCGACCAGTGGCGGCTCCACCGGCCGGCCGAAGCTGATCCTCGCCGGCCAGCCGGGCGTCACGCCGGCGGAGACGCCGGAAGCCGGCGGCTTTCGCCTGCGCCCTATGGAGACGGCGCTGATCCCGGCGCCGATGTACCACAACGCCCCCTTCGGCATGATGATGCAGGCGACCGCGCTGGGCGCCCACGTCGTCGTCATGCCGCGGTTCGATCCCGAACAGACCCTGGCCGAGATCGAGCGGCGGAAGGCCACCTGGGTCTATCTGGTGCCGACGATGATGAGCCGGATCTGGCGGCTGCCGGAGGAGACCCGGGCGAAGTACGACCTCTCGTCCGTGGAGACGCTCTGGCACATGGCGGCGCCCTGCCCCGCCTGGCTGAAGGAGGCCTTCATCCACTGGATCGCGCCCGGCGAGGTGATGGAGCTCTACGCCGGCACCGAGGCCCAGGCCGTGACCATCATCACCGGCACCGAGTGGCTGGCGCACCGCGGCTCGGTCGGCCAGGTGCAGATCGGCGAGATGGCGATCTTCGGCGAGGACGGCCAACGCCTGCCTGCCGGCCAGACCGGCGAGATCTACATGCGCCGCCCGCCGGGCTCGCCCGCGACCTACAAGTACGTGGGCGCGACCGCGAAGACCCTGCCAGATGGCTGGGAGAGCCTGGGCGACCTCGGCTGGTTCGACGAGGACGGCTACCTCTACCTGGCCGACCGGCGCGCCGACATGATCCTGGTGGGCGGCTCCAACGTCTATCCGGCGGAGATCGAGAGCGCGCTGGAGGAGCATCCCGCCGTGCAGTCCGTGGCGGTTATCGGCCTGCCGGACGAGGACCTCGGCAGCCATGTCCACGCCATCGTGCAGGCGCGCTCGCCGGTCAGCGAGGACGAGCTGCGCGCTCACCTGAAGGACCGCCTCGTCACCTACAAGCAGCCCCGGACCTACGAGTTCGTCGACGAGGCGCTGCGTGACGACGCCGGCAAGGTCCGCCGCTCGGCGCTCCGCGAGGCGCGGTTGAAGGCGCGCGAACCGGCCTGAGCCAACTCGGCCTTCCTACCGCCGCGTCACGCCTGCTAAGGCGGACGTCCGTTCGAACAGTTGTTTGGAACTCCGCATGAGCATCAAGGGCCGCGCCTATGTGATGGGCGCCTTCGAGCACCCGACGCGCGACGCGCCCGACAAGTCGACGCCGCAGCTCCACGCCGAGAGCGCCCTGGGCCCTGAAGGACGCCGGCCTGACCTCGGACGACGTGGACGGCTACTTCTGCGCCGGCGACGCGCCGGGCTTCGGGCCCCTGTCGATGATCGACTACATGGGCCTTAGGAACGTCCGGCACATGGACTCCACCGAGATGGGCGGCTCGTCCTACATCGCCCACGTGGGCCATGCGGCCCAGGCGATCGCGGCGGGCAAGTGCAGCGTGGCGCTGATCACGCTCGCCGGCCGGCCGCGCAACGGCGGCAACCGGCCGGGCGCCAGCATGCGGGGCGGCCCCTCGGGCGGAGGCCTCACCGATGGCCCGCCGGAAGCCGGCTACGAGCACATCTACGGCGGCTCGACCCAGAACACCTACGGCATGTGCGCCATGCGCCACATGTACGAGTACGGCACCACCTCGGAGCAGCTCGCCTGGATCAAGGTGGCGGCCAGCCACCACGCCCAGTGGAACGAGCACGCCTTCCTCAAGAATGTGGTGACCGTCGAGGACGTTCTGAATTCCCCGATGATCGCCGACCCGCTGCACCGGCTGGACTGCTGCGTGGTCACCGACGGCGGCGGCGCCCTGATCGTCACCTCGCCGGAAGTGGCCAGGAGCCTGAACCGGCCGAAGGTGAAGGTGATCGGCGCCGGCGAGGCGCCCAAGGGCCTGATGGGCGGCCGCGGCCTCGACCTCACCCACTCCGGCGCCGTCTGGTCCGGCCCGCGGGCCTTCGAGGAGGCGGGCGTGACGCCCGCCGACATCAAGTACGCCTCGATCTACGACAGCTTCACGATCACCGTGCTGATGCAGCTCGAGGACCTCGGTTTCTGCAGGAAGGGCGAGGGCGGCAAGTTCGTGGCTGACGGCAATCTGATCTCAGGCGTCGGACGTTTGCCTTTCAACACCGACGGCGGCGGACTCTGCAACAACCACCCCACCAACCGCGGCGGCATCACCAAGGTGATCGAGGCGGTGCGCCAGCTCCGCGGCGAGGCCCACCCGAAGGTGCAGGTGCCGAACTGCGACCTCGCCATCGCGCATGGCACCGGCGGCTCGCTCGGCATCCGCCACGGCGCCGCGACCGTCATCCTCGAGCGGGAGGCCTGAGAACCATGTCCCAAGAGTCGTCCTCTGGCGTCATGACCCGCCCGATCCCGGCCCCGCCGGTGACCATCGAAAGCCAGCCCTTCGGGAGGCGGCGAAGGAAGGCCGCTTCCTGATCAAGCGCTGCACCGCCTGCGGCGAGGCCCACTGGTACCCCCCGCGCCATCTGCCCCTTCTGCCTGTCGGCCGACACCGTCTGGGAGGAGAGCCCGGGCGAGGGCGTGATCTACAGCTACTCGGTGATGTACAAGTCGCCGACCGGCCCCTACGCCATCGGCTACGTGACCCTCGACGAGGGTCCGGCCGTGCTGACCAACTTCGTGGAGGTGGGCCCGAAGGACCTCTCCATCGGCCAGCGGGTGAAGGTGAAGTTCCAGCCCACCGAGGGGGGGCCCGCCGGTCCCGGTGTTCGCGCCTCTGAAATAGACCGCTCACCCCGGCGAAAGCCGGGGCCCATGCAGCGCTTCGCCTGTCCCGGTCAGCCTGGGTCCCGGCCTTCGCCGGGAAGAGCGGCAGAGGGGGGCGGGGGCGTAAGCAGCGTGTCCGCCGCCAGCTTGGCGATCAGGCGCTGGGCCTCGCGGGGCCGGGTTAGGCGGTGCGTTTCGAGATGGCCCGTGCGCGGGTCGGCGAACAGCGCCGCATACTGCAGCTTGCGGCGCGCGTAGGTGTCCCACGCCCAGCGGATCGGGTGGTCCCTGTCGAGCCAGCGGCGGAAGTCCTCGCGGTTGCCGGTGCCGGGCCAGAGCTCCTTGCGCCCCGCCGCGCGGCCGAAGGACCGGCGGATCACCCGGGCCATGACCAGGGGGCGCGGATAGTCCAGCCAGATGAGGTGGGTCGCCCGAGGGAGGTTCGCCGCCATGGCCGCACGGTAGTTGCCGCAGGTGACCCAGCGCGGGCCCGCCGTCGCCTCGCCCACCAGGCGCAGGAAGAGCTCGGCGTCGTCGGCCGAGCGGTTCGTCCAGTCCGGACCCCAGTTCAGGGCGTCGAGCTCCACGTGGGCGAGGTCGCAGGCCTGCGCCAGCCGGCGCGCGAACGTCGACTTCCCCGAGCCGGAGCTGCCGATGACGACCACGCGCACGTCAGGCGTCCTGGGCCTCGCTCACCTCCGCGAGCACCTCGTCGGTATGCTCGCCGAGCCTTGGCGGATGGCGGCGGATGTTGGCGGGGCTCTTTGAGAACTTCACCGGCGGCTTCATCAGCCGGTAGGTCCCGGCCTCCGGATGCTCGTAGGTCTGGAAGAAGCCCACGGCCTTCAGGTGCGGTTCGTCATGCAGGTCGTCCATCCGGTTGGTCTTCACAACTGGGATCGAGAGCGGCTTCAGGAGGTCGAGCCATTCCTGGGTGGTCTTGGTGGCGGCGGCCTCCTCGACCAGGGCGTAGAGCTCGTGGGTATGCTTCGCCCGCGTGGCGTAGTCGGCGAAGCGGGGGTCGGACTTGATCTGCTCCCCGAAACCGGCGGCCTCGAAGAACTGGTCCCACTGGCGGTCGGTGTAGGGGAGCAGGCCGATGTGGCCGTCCTTCGTCGCGAAGGGCTTGCGGTACGGGTTGATCACCCGCTGGTAGCCGAACTGGCCGATCGGCGGCTCCCAGGTGTGGTCGTAGAGGTGCTCGACCAGCAGGAAGCTCGTCACGCACTCCAGCATCGGAACCTCGACGAACTGGCCCTCGCCGGTCCGCGCGCGGTGCAGGAGGGCGGCGGTCACGGCCTGGGCCATGAAGAGGCCGGAAACCTTGTCGGCCACCAGCGTCGGCAGGATCCGCGGCGTCGGATTGCCATCGGTGCGGGGCAGGACGTCGGCGAAGCCCGAGGCCGACTGGATCAGGTCGTCGTAGGCCGGCTCCCCGGCATAGGGACCGTCGGAGCCGTAGCCGGCAGCGTGGACATAGACGATGTCCGGGCGGATGGCGGCGACGTCCTCGTATCCCAGGCCCAGCCGCTTCAGGCCCTCGTAGCGGACCGAGGCGGCGAACACGTCGCAGGACCGGATCAGCCGGCGGATCGCCCGCCTGGCGCTCTCCTGCTTGAGGTCCAGCACCACGGAGCGCTTGTTGCGGTTGATGGTCAGGAAGATGGGACCCATGTCGCGCGGCGCGCCCTCCGGCACGTGGCCGGCCCAGCGCATGATGTCGCCGCCGGCGCCCGCGGCCCGAGCCCGGGTCCTCCAGCTTGATCACGTCCGCGCCCTGGTCGGCGAGGATCTGGGTGGCGTAGGCGCCGTTGACCACGCTGGTCAGGTCCAGCACGCGGATGCCGGCCAGCGGTCCGGTGGCCTTGGTCTCCAGTTTGCGGGTTTCCGCCACGTCTCCACTCCCCTCACGGTCTGCGCCGGCTATGATCGTCGATAAGACAGAACAGGACGCGGGGGAAAGCCAGTGGACTTCGAACTCTCCGAAGAGCACCGCATGCTCAAGGACCTCGTCGCCCGGTTCGTCCGCGACGAGCTGATGCCGCTGGAGGCCGGCGTCATGGCCCGCGAGGCCGAGGGCAAGGGGCTGGGCCTCGCGCCCGAAGAGCACGCCAACCTGGACAGGAAGGCCCACGAACTCGGCCTGTTCGGCCTGGACGCGCCGGAGGACGTGGGCGGCTCGGACCTGCCGATGGTCGCCATGGTCGGCGTGGAGGAGGAGATCGGCCGCTGCGTCACGCCCTACACCCTGCCGCCGGACAGCCCGAACCTCAGGATGCTGATGCAGACGGTGAACGAACGGCAGCGGGCGGCCTATCTGGCCCCCTATGTGGCCGGCGAGACCATCTCGGCGATCGGCATCTCCGAACCGGGCGCCGGCTCCGATCCGGCCGCCATGACCACCCGGGCGGTCCGCGACGGCGACGACTGGATCATCAACGGCCGAAAGATCTGGATCAGCCGGGCGGCGGACGCCGATTTCACCATCCTGATGGCGGTGACCGACCCGGAGAAGAAGGCCCGCGGCGGGATCACCGCCTTCCTGGTCGACAAGGGCGCGCCCGGCTTCAACGTGCTGCGCAAGATCCCGATGGTCGGCGGCCAGTACACTTACGAGGTGGCGCTGGAGGACTGCCGGGTCGAGGGCTGGAAGCTGCTCGGCCAGGAGGGCCAGGGCTTCGCGCCCATGCAGACCCGGCTCGGCACCCGGCGCATCCAGATGGCCGCCTGGTCCATCGGCATGGCGCAGCGGGCCATGGAGATGGTCATCGAGTACGCCCCGCAGCGGAAGACCTTCGGGACCCCGCTCTCGGAGCGGCAGGCCATCCAGTTCTGGATCGCGGAGGCGGCGACCAAGATCCACGCCGCCCGCCTGATGACCTACGACTGCGCCTGGAAGCTCGACCAGGGCCGCGACGTGCGCAACGAGATCAGCATGATCAAGTGGTACGCTACGGAGATGGCCTATGAGGTGGTCGACCGGGCCATGCAGGCCTTCGGGGCCATGGGCATGACCAAGGAGCTGCCGCTCTCGCTGATGCAGGCGAAGCTGCGCACCATGCGGATCTACGACGGGCCCACCGAGGTCCACAAATGGGTGGTGGCCCGCAATCTTCTGGGCACCCGAAAGTGAGAATGGGCAAGTGATGAAGTCAGGGTTCGGCGAGCACGTGACGGCGACGAGGGACGGGCATGTGGCTGTGGTCACGATCGACCGGCCGCCCACCAACTTCGTCTCGGTGGAGTTGATCAGCGACCTGGCCGACGCGCTGGAGGCGGCGGATGTGTCGAACGACGTCCGGGCCATGGTGCTGCAGGCCGAGGGCAAGGCGTTCTGCGCCGGCGCCGACCTGGCGCGCTCCGACGACCGGGTGGCCGCGGGGATGGACGGCGTCTCCGCGCTCTACAAGCAGGCGGCGCGGCTGTTCGCGGTGGAGAAGCCGATCGTCGCCGCCGTGCAGGGCGCGGCCGTCGGCGCCGGCCTCGGCCTGGCGGTGGCCTGCGATTTCCGGATCGCCACGCCCGAGGCCCGGTTCTCGGCCAACTTCGTGAAGCTGGGCTTCCACCCGGGCTTCGCCCTGACCCACACCCTGCCCCGCCTGATCGGCGCGCAGAAGGCCCACCTGATGTTCATGACCGCCCGGCGGATCAAGGCCGAGGACGCGTTGGCCTGGGGCCTGGTCGACCAGATCGTGGCGCCCGACGAGCTCAGGGCCGCCGCCCTGACCCTTGCCCGCGAGATCGCCGAGAACGCGCCGCTGGCGGTGCTCGCCACCCGCAAGACCTCGCGCGACGGCCTGCTGGCCGCCGTGAGGGCGCAGATGGCGCACGAGCACGAGCAGCAGACGATCCTGCGGGCCACGGCGGACTTCGCCGAGGGCGTTCGGGCGGTGAACGAGCGCCGGCCGGGGGTGTTCGTGGGGCGGTAGGGCCTGTCGGCGCTCTCCCTCTCCGCTTCGCGGGGGGAGAGGAGTGAGGTTGTGAGGCCGAGCCGGAACCTCCTCTACCCCGGGAGCGCAGCGACGAGAGGGAGAGGGTAGGGAGAGGGCTTGGGGCCTACCCCCTCGCTGAACCGTTCGGCGGCCGCGCGTTCGCACTCCGCCGCCAGCTCCTTGCAGAGCAGCGAGAGGATGATCAGGGCGCGGCCTTCCACGTCGGCGGCCTCGGCGCCCGGGTGCCAGTCGACGGACATGTCGAAGGCGAGCTCGGGGACCAGGGCGTTGCGGGCCAGCACGCTGACCGTCGCCGAGCCGGGCTCGCCGGGTTCGGCCCGGGCCGTGACCAGCCAGCGGAGCTGCTCGTTGCCGGCGCTCATCTCCCGCCCCCGTCAGCCTTCGACGGGCGCCGCCGCCCGCTGGCCCAGCGCCGCGGCCTCGCGGGCCAGGGCGGTGATCCGGCCCCAGTCGCCGGCCTTCACCGCCTCGGTGGGGGCGACCCAGCTGCCGCCCACGCAGAGCACATTGGGCAGCGCCAGGTATTCGCCGGCGTTGGCGGCGCTGACGCCGCCGGTCGGGCAGAATTTCGCCTGCGGGAAGGGGCTGGCGTAGGCTTTCAGCGCGCCGGCCCCGCCGACGATGTTGGCCGGGAACAGCTTGAAGCAGCGGAAGCCGGCGGCGAGGCCCGCCATCAGCTCGGTGGCCGTGGCGATCCCGGGCAGCAGCGGGCACGGCCCCTCGGCGGTCTCGCCTTCGATCAGGCCGGGGCTGACCACGAACTGGGCGCCCGCGTCGGCGGCGGCCTTACGCATCTTGCCGTTCAGCACCGTGCCGGCGCCGACAATCGCGCCCTCCACCTCGGCGGCCATCTTCTCCATGCACTGGGCGGCGACCGGCGTGCGCATGGTGATCTCGAGCACCGGCAGGCCTCCGGCCACGAGCGCGCGTCCGAGCGGCACGGCGTCGGCCACCTCGTCGATGATCAGGACCGGGATGACGGGCGCGCGGGTGAGGATGTCCTCGATCTTCATAGGCGTTCCATCTGCTCCAGCTCGCGCGCCGCCCCGATGATCGCCGGATAGGGATGCAGCACCAGGGAGGTGGGGATCTCCTTCACGTAGTCCGACAGCCGGCCCTTGTCCTCGAACCGGGCGCGGAAACCGCCGGACTCCAGGCGATCGGCCAGGCGAGGCGCGATGCCGCCCGAGATGAACACCCCGCCGCGGGCGCCCATGGTCAGGGCGATGTCGCCGGCCACCGAGCCCATGATCGCGCAGAAGCGGTCCAGCGTGCGGCCCGCCAGCGGATCGCCGGCGTTGCCGGCCTCGGTCACCACCTTCTGATCGGCGAGCGGAGCCGGAACCCCCTCGATGTCGGCGAGCGCCCGGTAGAGGTCGTGCAGTCCGGGGCCGGACAGCAGGCGCTCGATGGACACCCGGCCGAACTCGGCCTTCAGCCGCTTCCAGACCTCGACCTCCACCTCGTCGGTCGGCGCGAAGGCGGCGTGGCCGCCCTCGGTGGCGATGGCGATGTCGCCGCGGTCGCCGCGCGCCAGGCACGAGACCCCGAAGCCGGTGCCGGCGCCCAGCACCACCATCGGGCAGTCCTCCGCGCCGCGCAGCTTCGGCCCGATCGGCCTCAGCTCTTCCGGGTCAAGCCTCGGCGCCGCCAGCGCCTGGGCCGCGAAGTCGTTGAGCAGCTTCACCGCCTCGAAACTGAAGTCGGCGATCAGTTCACCCTCGGAGATCTGCCAGTCCAGGTTGGTGAACTCGATCGCCCCGTCCACCACCGGACCGGCGACCGCGATCACCGCCCGGGCCGGATGCTTTCGGCCGCAGGTGGTCTCCAGGTACTCGCCGATCACCTCGTTGAT
Source organism: Phenylobacterium sp. J367 (assembly GCF_024699985.1). GTDB lineage: Bacteria > Pseudomonadota > Alphaproteobacteria > Caulobacterales > Caulobacteraceae > Phenylobacterium. Next base: position 1,059,560 of record NZ_JAJONA010000001.1, read on the forward strand.
GTTGGCGTAGTCCTTGGCCGGGAAGATCCTGGGATTGCGGACATGGCCCTGGGCGTCGACCACGGCGAAGCGGGCGTTGGTGCCGCCCACATCGCCCACGAGGCCAGCGTAGTTGACCTTCACCTAGGCGGCCTCGAACAGGCTGCAGGCGCCGGCGTCGGCCGGGCCTGCGACGCGGCGCATCAGGCCGAACATCTCACGGCCGTAGCCGTGGCCCGAAGGCGGGCAGACAGCCGGCGGCCGGCTCATCAGTTCGTTCGTCTCCACCTTGATGGCGAGCTCCCCGGTCTCGGCGTCCAGCCGGATGATGTCCCCGTCACGCACATGCGCCAGCGGACCGCCGTCGGCGGCCTCCGGCGTCACGTGGATGGCCGCCGGAACCTTGCCGCTCGCGCCGGACATCCGCCCATCGGTGACGAGGGCAACCTGATACCCCTTGTCCAGCTGAACGCCCAGGGGCGGCGTGAGCGAATGCAGCTCGGGCATGCCGTTGGCCTTCGGGCCCTGGAAACGGACCACCGCCACGAAGTCGCGGTTGAGCTCGCCGCGCTTGTAGGCGGCCAGCAGCTGATCCTGGTCATCGAACACCCGGGCCGGGGCCTCGATGACGTGATGCTCGGGCTTCACGGCGCTGGTCTTGATCACCGCCCGGCCGAGCGGACCCTTGAGCAGCCGCAGGCCGCCTTCGGCCTGGAACGCGTCGTCCACGGGACGGAGCAGGTCGCGGTTCAGCGAGACCTCGGCGCCCTCGCGCCAGACCAGCCGGTCGCCGTCCAGGAAGGGCTCGGCGGTGTAGCGGCCAAGGCCCTGGCCCGCGACCGTCGTGACGTCGGCGTGGACCAGCCCCGCCTTCAGCAGCTCCCGGATCACGAAGGCCATGCCGCCGGCCGCGTGGAAGGCGTTCACGTCCTCGGTTCCGTTCGGATAGACCCGGGCGATCAGCGGCGTGACCCGGGAAAGGTCGTCGAAGTCCTCCCAGGTGATGCGGATGCCCGCCGCCCGCGCCATGGCGACGAGGTGGAGGGTGTGGTTCGTCGAGCCGCCCGTGGCGAGCAGTCCGGCCAGGGCGTTCACCACGGCCTTCTCGTCGAAAACGCGCGCCATCGGCGTGTAGTCGTTGGTCCCGTCGCGGATCTCCACCGCCCGGCGGGCGGCGGCGGCCACCAGCGCGTCGCGCAGCGGCGTGTTGGGCGTGATGAAGGCCGAGTTGGGCAGGTGCAGACCGGTCATCTCCATCATCATCTGGTTGGAGTTGGCCGTGCCGTAGAAGGTGCAGGTGCCCGGCCCGTGGTAGGACTTCATCTCGGAGTCGAGCAGTTCCTCGCGGGTCGCCTTGCCCTCGGCGTAGAGCGCCCGGGTGCGGGCCTTCTCGGCGTTGGAGATGCCGGACGTCATCGGTCCGCCGGGCACGAAGATGGTCGGCAGGTGGCCGAAGCTCAGCGCCCCCATGGTCAGGCCCGGCACGATCTTGTCGCAGATCCCCAGCATCAGGGCGGCGTCGAAGGCGTCGTGGGTCAGGGACACCGCGGTCGACATGGCGATCACGTCGCGGGAGAACAGGCTGAGCTCCATGCCCGGGCGGCCCTGGGTGACCCCGTCGCACATGGCCGGCACGCCGCCGGCGAACTGGGCCGTCGCCCCGGCCTCGCGGGCCGCCGCCTTGATGATCGCCGGGAAGCGCTCCAGCGGCTGGTGGGCGCTGAGCATGTCGTTGTAGCTGGAGACGATGGCCACGTTGGGCGCGGTCGGATCGCGCATCCGCAGCTTGTCGGCGGGGCTCTCGGCCGCGAAGGCGTGGGCGAAGTTGGCGCAGGACAGCTTGGCCCGGCCCACCCCAGCCGAGCGGGCGGCCTCCATCCGCTCCAGGTAGTCGGCGCGGTCGGCGCGGCTGCGCTCGACGATGCGCTGCGTGACCTCGTGGGTGACCGGATGCATGCGGCTTACCTCGGTGACTTCGGCCTCAGTGACTGGGCGCCCAGAGCACGCGGACCGGAACCTGGTCCTGGGCCAGGATGGACCGGACCGGAAGGTCCGCCCCGGCCTGCGCGCGGGCGATCACCTCGCGCTTAGCCTCCCCGGCGACCAGAAGGAAGACGGCGCGCGACTGGAGAAGCGCGGAAAGGCTCAGGGTGATCCGCGCCACGGGCGGTTTTCCGAGTCCGGCGGGCACGGGGCGCGTGAGCGCGGCGCCGGCCGGATCGAGCCCGAGGGCCAGGTCCGGATCGCCCGGAATCAGGGAGGCGATGTGGCCGTCCTCCCCCATGCCCAGGAGGACGGCGTCGAACGGCAGCAGCGCCTTCAGCGCCGCCGCCTCCGGCTCGGGCCAGAGCGGCAGGACGTGGGCGCGGGCCACCGGACCCTGCATCAGCCGCTCGCGCAGCAGTCGGACATTGGCCTCCGGCGCGTCCGGGGCGACGCAGCGTTCGTCCGACAGGGTGACGATCACCCGCGCCCAGTCGATGCGGGCGTCCCGCAGGCGGTCATAGACCTCGCCGGGCGAACGGCCGCCGGTGCCGACGAGCGAGGCGCGGCCCCGGGTCTTCAGCCCCTGAGCCAGGCAGACCTCGACCCCGTGGGCGGCAGCCTCGGCGAGCGCGTGGGTGTTCGGATAGGTTTCCAGCATCGGCTCCTTAATGCCTGTCCGGCGCGCGCGCTCAAGCTCAACAAGAAGGCAAACTTATCAAAGGCCATGGAACCCGCGTTGCGCCATTGACCGGCCCGAATTCCGGCGTCAGTGATCTCAGGCGTCAGGTCGGGGACCCATCGCGCCGCAGGCGGAGCTTGCGGCGCGCCAGTGAGTGGTAGGGTCCATGAAGATTGCCCAGGTTTCGCCTCTGTACGAGGCCGTGCCGCCGAAGCTGTATGGCGGCACCGAGCGCGTGGTCGCTCATCTGACCGACGCGCTCGTCGAGCTCGGGCACGACGTGACCCTGTTCGCCAGCGCCGAGGCCCATACCAAGGGCAGGCTCGCCGCCGTCCGCGACCAGGCGATCCGGCTGGACCCGGCCCCGCTGAAGTCCGATCTCGCCGCCCACCTCAGCCAGATCGCCGAGGTGCGCCGCCGGGCGTCGGAGTTCGACGTCGTCCACTTCCATACCGACATGCTCCACTTCCCGTTCTTCGAGACGATGGCTGAGCGGACGGTCACCACCCTGCACGGCCGCCTGGACCTCAAGGATCTGGCCGAGGCCTACGCCCGCTGGCCGCAGTTCCCCCTGGTCTCGATCAGCGACTCGCAGCGCCGCCCCCTGCCGTTCGCCAACTGGGCGGCGACGGTCCATCACGGCCTGAGCGCCGACCTCTACGGCTTCAGCCCGTCCAGCGAGGGATATCTCGCCTTCCTCGGCCGGATCTCGCCCGAGAAGCGGCCTGACCGGGCGATCGGCATCGCCGTGGCGGCCGGCAAGCGGCTGAAGATCGCCGCCAAGGTGGACAAGGTCGACCAGACCTATTTCGAGGAGAAGATCGAGCCTTTGCTGCACCACCCGCTCGTCGAGTTCGTGGGCGAGATCGGCGACGCCGAGAAGTCGGCGTTCCTGGGCGGCGCAGAGGCCCTGCTCTTCCCCATCGACTGGCCCGAGCCCTTCGGCCTGGTGATGATCGAGGCCATGGCCTGCGGCACGCCGGTGCTGGCCTACGACTGCGGCTCGGTCCGCGAGGTGGTGGAGGATGGGGTCACCGGCTTCATCGTCCGTTCCGATCAGGAGGCCTTCCAGGCGGTGACCCGCATCGGCCGGCTCGACCGGGCGGCCGTGCGGCGCCGGTTCGTCGAGCGCTTCTCGGCCACGGCGATGGCCCGCCGTTACCTGACCCTCTACGAGCGCCTCAACCCCTCGGACATCCTCCCCGCGACCGCGGACGCGCTGGCCTGATGTCCGCGGACGACCTTGCCCCGGACCTGGACGCCCCCGTCGAGTGGGGAGAAGTCGAGGAGCCGCGTTTCCCGCAGCGCCTGTTCCCGCTGAAGGACCGCGACACCTTCCTGGTGGCCGACACCTACGGCGACATCCTGGGCGCGGGGGATGGCCTGTTCCACGACGACACCCGCATCCTCTCCCTCTGGAGGATGTCGCTCGGGCCGCGGCCGCCGACCCTGCTCGCCGGGGCCATCACCGAGGACAACGTGGTCTTCACGTTCCACGGCCTGAACAAGGCGATCCCGGCGCCCGGGCCGACCGAGCCGCCGCCGGGCGTCCTGCACATCGAGCGCGCCCACTTCCTCTGGGAGGACCGCCTCTACACCCGGGTCAGCGTCGTGAACTACAGCGCCGTCCCCGTGGTGCTGCCGCTGGCCTTCGAGTTCGACGCCGACTTCCGCGACATGTTCGAGGTGCGCGGCGCGCGTCGGCGGCGGCGCGGACGGTTCCACCTGCCCGAGGTCGCCGAGCGCGAGGTGCGCTTCCGGTACGAGGGCCTGGACGGGGTGGAGCGGTCGAGCGTCATCGCCTTTACGGAGGCGCCGGCTAGGCTCACGGAACGCCGCGCCGAGTTCTCCCTCTCGCTGAAGGGCGAAGGCAAGGTCGACCTGTTCATCGAGGTCGGCGCCTCGATCGCTCCGCCGCCCTCGCGCGCCCGCTACCGGGCGGCCGCGGCCCGCGCCCGCTTCGCCATGCGCGCGCGCCGCCGCGGGGCCCGTCTCAGGACCGCGGGGCGGCTGTTCAACAGCTGGATCGACAAGAGCCGCGCCGACCTGGCGCTGCTCACCACGCCCATGGAGACCGGCCCCTATCCCTATGCGGGCATCCCCTGGTTCTCCACGGCCTTCGGCCGCGACGGGATCATCACCGCCTGGCAGGCGCTCTGGCTCGATCCCAGCCTCGCCCGGGGCGTGCTCACCTACCTCGCCACCCATCAGGCCGAGACGGTCTCCGCCTTCCGCGACAGCCAGCCGGGCAAGATCATGCACGAGACCCGGCGGGGCGAGATGTCGGCCCTGGGAGAGGTGCCGTTCGGCCGCTACTACGGCGGGGTCGACACCACGCCGCTGTTCGTGGCGCTGGCCGGCGCCTATTTCGAGCGGACCGGCGACTGGGAGCTGATCGACAGCCTCTGGCCGGCGCTGGACCGCGCCGCGGCCTGGATCGTCCGCTGCGCCGAGAACAACCGCTGGGGCCTGCTGGACTATGCTCGCGGCGCCGAGAGCGGCCTCTCCAACCAGGGCTGGAAGGATTCAGGCGACAGCGTCTTCCACGCCGATGGCCAGTTCCCGCCCGGGCCGATCAGCCTGGTGGAGGTGCAGGGCTATGCCTACGCCGCCTACCGGGCCATGGCCGGCTTCGCCGCCGAGCGCCGCGACCTGGAGGCCATCGACCACTGGACCTTCCGCGCCGAGCGGATGCGTCAGACGGTCGAGAAGATGTTCTGGATGGAGGAAGAGGGCTTCTACGGCATCGCCGTCGACGGCCAGGGGAACCTCTGCCGCGTGCGCGCCTCGAACCCCGGCCACCTGCTGTTCACCGGCCTGCCCGCGCCCGAGCGGGCGATCCGGGTCGCGGAGGCGCTGCTGTCGCCGGACTTTTCTCCGGCTGGGGCGTCCGCACGCTCGCCACCGGCCAGGCCCGCTACAATCCGATGAGCTATCACAACGGCTCGGTCTGGCCGCACGACACGGCGCTCTGCGCCATGGGCCTGTCGCGCTATGGCGACCGCGACGGCGCGGCCCGGATCACCGCGGCGCTGTTCGAGGCGGCGGTGCAGATGGACATGCGCCTGCCCGAGCTGTTCTGCGGCTTCCCGCGCAGCGCCGGCGAGCCGCCCGTGCCCTACCCGGTGGCCTGCATGCCGCAGGCCTGGGCGGCGGGCTCGGTCTTCATGCTGCTCCAGGCCTGCCTCGGCGTGACCGTCGACGGCGCGGCGCACGAGGTGAGGATCCGCGACCCGCACCTGCCCGTCGGCATCGACCACCTGCGGATCGACAACCTGGCGGTGGGCGACGCGCGCGTCAGCCTGAAGTTCGACCGCGCCGGGCGCCTGGTGCACGTGAAGAGCCACACCGCCGACCCGACGATCAGGGTCCGGCGCCGCTAGCGCCGCGGCGTATGGGCCAGCCGCAGGATGTTGGCGGCCCCGGGCGAGCCCATGGGCAGGCCGGCCAGGATCACCACCCGGTCACCGGGCGGGGCGAGGTCCTTGCGGACCGCCTGCTCGACCGCCACCCGGGCGAGGTCCTCGGGATCGAACAGCTCCGGGATCACCGCGCTCTCGACACCCCAGGCGAGCGCCAGCTTCCGCGCGGTGGCGAGCAGCGGGGTCAGCGCCAGGGTCGGCTGCAGCGGCCGCTCGCGCGCGAGCCGCAGCGCCGTCTGGCCCGTGGTGGTGAAGGCCGCGAGGCAGGCGGTGGAGGCCGCCTCCGCCGCCCGGCGCGCCGCGGCCACCAGCGCGTCGGCGTCGTGGTCGTCCACCGGATATTCGGCGCGCATCAGCTCGGGCCAGCGCGGGTCGTGCTCCACGCGGGTGATGATGCGGTCCATGATCGAGACCGCTTCCAGCGGATAGTCGCCGACCGCGCTCTCCGCCGAAAGCATCACGGCGTCGGCGCCCTCATAGACCGCGCCGGCCACGTCGGACGCCTCGGCCCGGGTCGGCGTCGGGGCGTGGATCATCGATTCCAGCATCTGGGTGGCGACGATCACCGGGATGCCGCGCAGGCGCGCGGCGCGGATCAGCTGCTTCTGGACGACCGGCACGTCCTCGGTGTTCAGCTCCACGCCGAGGTCGCCGCGGGCGACCATGATCGCCTCGCAGAGGTCGAGGATCTCATCCAGCACCTCCAGCGCCGCCGGCTTCTCGATCTTGGCCAGGACCGCGGCGCGGCCGTTCACCAACCGGCGAAGCTCGGCCATGTCCGACGCCCGCTGCACGAAGGAGAGCGCCACCCAGTCGACGCCCTGGTCGAGGGCGAAGGCCAGGTCCTTGCGGTCCTTCTCGGTCAGCGCCGGGATCGGGATGGCCAGGCCGGGAAGATTGACGCCCTTGTTGTCCGAGAGCTGGTCGCCGGCCTCGACGATGGTTTCGGCGAAGTCGGGGCCGTGCCTGGTGACCCGCAGACGGACCTTGCCGTCGTCCATCAGCACCGTGGCGCCGCTGCGCAGGGCGGCGAAGATCTCCGGATGCGGCAGGCCGATCCGCGAGGCGTCGCCGGGCGCGGTGGAGAGATCGAGGCGCAGGTCCTGACCGGCCTTCAGCCGGATCACCCCGTCGGCGAACTTGCCAAGCCTGAGCTTCGGCCCCTGCAGGTCGGCGAGCACCGCCAGCGGCCGACCGACCTCGGCCTCGGCCTCGCGGACCAGCTGGATCGTCCGGGCATGGTCGGCGTGGGCGCCGTGGCTGAAGTTCACGCGGAATACGTCGGCCCCGGCGCGCGCCAGCTCGGCGATCCGGTTGCGGCTTGCGGGACCCAAGGTGGCGACTATGCGGGCTCTGCGGGCGCGGATCATCCGGGCTCTCTTCCGTCTTGGTCTGTCGGGATCTTCCGGCAAGAACGCACAAGCGACTCGCACAGCTTCCGGCACCAAGCTTATCAAGCGGCGTTAAGCCCACGTCGAGCGGAAACGGGGCGGGCGCCGACATCGACTTCAACGACAGAGGGATCGGAACGTCTTGGCCCAGAACCTTGACCTGTTCCCCATTGGGAACTGCGCCGCCAGCGCGCTGATCGACCGCACGGGCCGTTTCGTCTGGGCCTGCGCCCCCAGGGTCGACGGGGACCCGTTCTTCTCCGCCCTGCTGGGCGGCCGCGATCCCGGCGCGGGAGAACGCGCGCGGCCTGTTCGACGTCCAGACGGAGGACGAGGCCGAGGTGACGCAGGCCTACCTGCGCAACACGCCGATCCTGCGCACCGAGGTGTCCGACAAGGCCGGCGGCCGCTTCGAGATCATCGACTTCTGCCCGCGCTACCGGCAGTTCGGCCGCGTCTACCGCCCCCTGGCCTTCATCCGGATCCTGCGACCTCTGGCGGGCGCGCCGCGCATCCGCATCCGCCTTCGGCCGACCAGCAACTACGGCGAGTTCGACATGCCCACGACCATGGGCTCGAACCACCTGCGCTTCATCGGCGCGGAGACGACGCTGCGGCTAACGACCGACGCCCCGGTCAGCCACATCAAGGAGGAACGGACCTTCCGGCTGGAAGAGCCGATCGCCATGTTCCTGGGCCCCGACGAGGGGTTCGACGCCGATGTCGCCACCACCGCCGCTCGCATGCTGCGCGAGACCACCGACTACTGGCGCACCTGGGTGCGGACCCTGTCGGTGCCGCTGGAGTGGCAGCAGGCGGTGATCCGCGCGGCGATCACCCTGAAGCTCTGCCAGTACGAGGAGACCGGCGCCATCGTCGCGGCGCTGACGACCTCGATCCCCGAACATGCGGACGACGACGGCAAGGCCCGCAACTGGGACTACCGCTACTGCTGGCTGCGCGACGCCTACTACGTCGTCCAGGCGCTGAACCGGCTTGGCGCGGCGGACATGCTGGAGAACTACCTCGTCTATCTTCGCAACCTGGTGGACCAGGCGCGCAAGGGGCGACCAGGCGCCGGTCTATGGCGCAGCCGGCGCGGGCGGGCTCGGGCCCGCCACGATCGCCGACACCACCAAGGCCGGCCACGTCCAGCCGGTCTATGGCGTGGGCCTGGAGCCGGTGCTCACCGAGTGGATCGCGCCCCACCTGCCAGGCTACCGCGGCATGGGCCCCGTGCGGGTCGGCAACCAGGCGCACGAGCACCTGCAGCACGACGTCTATGGCCAGATCGTGCTCTCCACCGTCCAGGCCTTCTTCGACGAGCGGCTGTTCCGGCCGGCGACCGTCGAGGACTTCAAGGCCCTGGAGCCGATCGGCGAGCGGGCCTTCGAGCTGCACGACAAGCCCGACGCCAGCCTCTGGGAATTCCGCGGCCGCGAGGCGGTGCACACCTATTCCAGCGTCATGTGCTGGGCGGCCTGCGACCGACTGGGCAACGCCGCGGCCAAGCTCGGCCTGACCGACCGCGCCGCCTACTGGAACGACCGGGCCGCGACGGTGCGCAACGCCATCGAGACCCGCGCCTGGAACCCCGAGCTCGGCCGCTATGCGGCGACCTTCGGCGGCGACGAGCTCGACGCCTCCCTGCTCCAGCTCATCGACGTGCGCTTCACCTCGCCCGACGACCCGAAGATGCAGGCGACCATGGCGGCGGTGGAGGCGGGCCTGCGCCGCGGCCCCTTCATGCTGCGCTACGCCATCCCCGACGACTTCGGCGAGCCGAAGACCGCCTTCAACTTCTGCACCTTCTGGCTGATCGAGGCCTTGCACCTCTCCGGCCGCACGGACGAGGCGCGGGAGCTCTTCGAGGAGATGCTCGGCCGCCGCACGGCGGCGGGCCTGCTGTCGGAGGACATCTCGTTCGACGGCATCGAGCTCTGGGGCAACTACCCCCAGACCTACTCCCTGGTCGGGCTGATCAACTGCGCGTCGCTGCTGTCACGGCCGTGGACCAGCGCGCGCTAGGGAACCTTCCGCCGGGCCCGTGCGTCGAATCCGCATGACCGAGCATGGAAGCCCCGAGGAACTGCGCCGCGCGACGGAGGCCGCCGACGCCCTGATCAGCCGCCTGCAGGAAGCCATCGCCGACCGGCTCGCGCGGACCGGCGAGATCGACGAGGCGGAGGGCTTCTACGAGCTTGTCCAGCTCCTGGAGACCTCCCCGGAGATCACCACCGTCCGCATGGCGCTCGGCCGCGATCCGCACCGGGTGGGCGAACCCACGCCGCTGAGCCGGCCCGGACACACCGGCTGATCAGTCGTACCAGGCGCGCCCCGCGCGCTCGATAAGCGCGAAGGCGCCCGGCCGGGCCCCAGGAGCCGGCGGCATACGGCTTTGGCGTCAGGCCGGCTTCCCGCCAGGCGTCGGCGACGCCGTCGACCCAGCGCCACGCTTCCTCCACCTCGTCGCGGCGGACGAAGAGGGTGGAATTGCCGGCAATCACGTCCAGCAGCAGACGCTCATAGGCGATCCGCCGCCGCGAACCCGGCCCCTCGTAGGCTTTGGCGAGCGACAGCGAGAGCGGCAGCGACTGCAGCCGGATCCCGCCATGGCTCAGCCCCGGCGCCTTGTTCATCAGGAGCAGCTCGATGTCCTCGTCCGGCTGCAGGTCGATGACCAGCCGGTTGGCCATCAGGTCGTCCTTGGCCGCCCCGCCGAAGATCGAGTGCGGCACGCCCTTGAACTGGATGGCGATCTGGGTCCGCCGCTCGGGCAGCCGCTTGCCGGTGCGCAGGAAGAAGGGCACGCCCGCCCAGCGCCAGTTGTCGATATCGGCCCGGAGCGCCACGAAGGTCTCGGTGTTCGAGGCCTGGCCGCGCTCCTGCTCGTAGCCGTCGGCCTGCTTCCCGCCGACGACGCCCGGCGTGTACTGGCCGCGGATCGAATTGTTCAGCACGTCGGCGCGGGTGAACCGGCGCAGCGAGCGGAGCACCTTCACCTTCTCGTTGCGCACCGAGTCCGGCTCCATGTCGGCCGGCGGCTCCATGGCCACGAGGCAGAGGAGCTGCAGCATGTGGTTCTGCAGCATGTCCCTGAGCGCGCCGTACTCGTCGTAGTAAGGCCAGCGGTCGCCCACGCCTTCGGTCTCGGCGACGGTGATCTGCACGTGGTCGACGGTCAGGTTGTTCCAGAGCGGCTCGAACAGAGTGTTGGCGAACCGCAGCGCGATCAGGTTCTGGACGGTTTCCTTGCCCAGGTAGTGGTCGATCCGGAAGATCCGCTCTTCGTCGAACACCGCACCGACCGACACGTTGATCAGGCGCGAGGTTTCCAGGTCGCGGCCGATCGGCTTCTCGAGCACGATCCGGCTCTCGTCGGTCGCCAGGCCGGCGGCGGCCAGGGCGACGCAGACGCGGCCATAGAGGCTGGGCGACAGCGCCAGGTAGAAGATCGGCGCCTTGGCCTTCTCCAGATGCGGCTTCAGCGCCGCGGCGCCCTGCTCGGTCGTGGCGTCGGCGGCGACATAGTCGGTCCGCGCGGCGAACCGTTTCCAGACCGCCGCGTCCAGGCCCTCCGGCCGCGCGGTGAGGTCGGACTTGACCATCTCCAGGAACTCGTCGCGCGTCATGTCGCCGCGCGCGGTGGCCACCACCTTGAAGCCGTCGGGCAGGAAGCCGTCGGCGTCCAGGAAATAGAGCGACGGCAGCAGCATCCGCCGGGCGAGGTCGCCCGCCCCGCCGAACAGCACGATCACATCGGCCTGCGGGGTGTCAGGCATCTGGCGCCTCTCGTTAGGTCAAGGGATGGGATTAGGGGCGGCATACCGACGATTGCGCTATGAAACGTCAAGGCCCTTCGCGAGTTGTGAGCATGTCAAAAGCGCATCCGCCGGATCGCGCAGGCGCCTTCGTGCGTTGTCGTGTCGGACCCGGGGCGGGAATTTATGAGTATCGAGGATCTGACCATCGCACTTCCGGCGCCGAAGCCCCTTCTGCTGCGCGATGCGTCCCTGTTCCTGGATCTCGACGGCACGCTGGCGCCGATCGCCGCCCGGCCGCAGGACGTCCGCCCCGAGGCCCGTCGAACGCGACTGGTGGAACGCCTGGCCGACCGCCTCGACGGCCGCCTCGCGGTGGTCAGCGGACGAACCCTGGCCGACATCGACCGCATCCTGGAAGGCAAGGTGATGGCGGTGGCCGCCGTCCATGGCCTTGTCCGGCGCGAACCCGACGGCGCCGTCCATGAGCTCGCTCCCCATCCGGCCCTGCCGATGGCCGCCGCCCGGTTGCGGGAGTTCGCGGCCAGCGATTCCGGGCTGATCGTCGAGGAGAAGGGCCTGAGCCTCGCCCTGCACTTCCGGCTCGCCCGCCACCACGCCCAGGCCGCCCGCCGGCTCGCCGAGGAGATCGCCCAGGAGACGGGGCTCACCCTCCAGGACGGCGACATGGTCGAGGAGCTGCGTACGCCGGGCCCCACCAAGGGCGACAGCGTGAACGCATTCATGGCCCAGCCGCCGTTCCTGGGCTCGCGGCCGATCTTCATCGGCGACGACGCCACCGACGAGCACGGGTTCGAGGCGGCGCGCGAGGCCGGCGGCCTGGGCGTCCTCGTGGGCCCCACGCGGCTCTCCGGCGCGACCTGCCGCCTGGCGGGCGTCGACGAGGTCCTGGCCTGGCTGGAGGCCGCCCTGTGAGCCCCGCTTCGCCAATCCTCCGCAGGGCCGTCGCCCATCCTTCCAAGCTTCGACAGGGAGCGAAGTAGGATGAGCCGCCTGATCGTCATCTCCAACCGCGTCCAGCCGCCCACCGGCAAGGGCGACGAGAGCGTCGGCGGACTCGCCATGGCCCTGGCCGCGGCGCTGCGTGAATATTCCGGCCTCTGGTTCGGCTGGAGCGGCAAGACGACGCCGAAGTTCACCGGCCAGCTGTCGATGCAGAAGATCGACGGCGTCACCGCCGCCACGATCGACCTCGAGGAGGCCGACTACGACGAGTACTACAACGGCTACGCCAACAAGACGCTGTGGCCGCTGTTCCACTACCGCACCGACCTGACCGCCTATGACCGGGCCTACGGCGAGGGCTATGCGCGGGTGAACGCCCGCTTCGCCGAGACGCTGCGGCCGCTGGTCGAGCCCGACGACCTGATCTGGGTCCACGACTACCACCTGATCCCGCTCGGCCGGGAGCTCCGGAAGCTGGGCCTGAAGAACCGGATGGGCTTCTTCACCCATGTGCCCTGGCCGGCGCACCAGCTCGTCACCACCCTGCCCGGCCACCGCCAGCTCGTGCAGGCGATGTTCGACTACGACCTCGTCGGCTTCCAGGTGCCCGAGTACCAGCAGGCCTTCGAGGAGTACGTCACCGCCGAGGCGGGCGGCGAGCACCTCGGGCCCGGACGGCTGAAGGCGTTCGGCCGGACGCTGCAGGTCGGCTCGTTCCCGATCGGCATCGACGCCGCCGACTTCACCCGGATGGCGCAGTCGCCGAAGGCGCGCCGCATGCGGGACATCATGACCGCCTGCACGGTCTTCCGGCGGCTCATCGTCGGCGTCGACCGCCTGGACTATTCCAAGGGGCTGGAGGAGCGGTTCCTCGGCTTCGAGCGCCTGCTGGCCGACAATCCCGATCTGCGCCGCGAGATCCTGATGCTGCAGATCGCCCCGGTCAGCCGCGAGGGCGTCGAGGCCTACCAGGAGATCCGCGGTCGGCTGGACACCCTGTCGGGCCGGATCAACGGCGAGTTCGCCGACGTGGACTGGCAGCCGTTCCGCTATGTGAACAAAAACTACCGCCGCGACGAGCTGGCGGGGCTCTATTCGGTGGCCCGCGTCGGTCTGGTCACCCCGCTCCGCGACGGGATGAACCTGGTGGCCAAGGAGTTCGTGGCCGCCCAGAATCCGGACGATCCGGGCGTGCTGATCCTCTCGCGCTTCGCCGGCGCCCGCGCGCCAGCTCCAGGAGGCGCTGCTCGTCAATCCGAACAGTCCCGAGGAGCTGGCCGACGCCATGAAGCGCGCGCTGGCCATGGACAAGGCCGAGCGTGTCCGCCGCTGGCGGGCGCTGAACGAGAACGTCCAGAAGGAGGACGTCACCGCCTGGCGCGACGCCTTCGTGAGCGAACTGGCCGGCGTGGAGCCGAGGCGCACCGCGCTCGCGAGCTAGGACCTGTCCATGGCTGCGAAGAAGCTCGCCAAGTACCAGTCGATGCGGGACTTCTCGAAGACCGCCGAGCCCAGCGGCGCGGAGCCGGTCAAGGCCTCGAACCGCCTGCGCTTCGTGATCCAGAAGCACGCCGCCACGCGCCTGCACTACGACCTCCGGCTCGAGCTCGACGGGGTCTTCAGGTCCTGGGCGGTGACCAAGGGCCCGTCGATGAACCCCGCCGACCGGCGCCTGGCGGTGGAGGTCGAGGACCACCCCCTCGACTACGGCGACTTCGAGGGGACGATCCCCAAGGGTCAGTACGGCGGCGGCACGGTGATGCTGTGGGACCGCGGCTACTGGGAGCCCGAAGGCGATCCGCACGCCATGCTGAAGACGGGCGACCTGAAGTTCACCCTCGACGGCGAGCGGCTGAAGGGCAGCTTCGTGCTCGTGCGGATGAAGCGCCGCGAGTTCGAGAAGAAGGACAACTGGCTGCTCATCAAGCACCATGACGGTCTGGAGCTGGATGAGGTGGGCCCCGTGGAGGACGAGACGACCTCGGTGGCGTCGGGCCGGTCCATGGACGACATCGCCGCCGGCAAGGGGAAGGGGCCGAAACCCTTCATGACGGGCGGCCGCGCGCGCGCCTCCAGCAAGGACGTGTGGCAGTCGAACCGCGCCAGCAAGGACGCGCCGAAGTCCGCCGCTCTGAAGACGGCGCCGGCCCCGAAGCTGAAGGCGTCGGCGCTCCCGGCCTTCGTGCCGCCGGTGCTGGCCAAGTCGGTCGACCGGCCCCCGCCGGGCGCCGGCTGGGGCCACGAGATCAAGTTCGACGGCTACCGGCTCCAGGTCCGCGTCGAGAAGAAGGCGGCGGTGATCAAGACCCGCTCGGGCCTCGACTGGACGGCGAAGTTCAAGGAGATCGCCGCCGACGCCGCGCACCTGCCCGACGGGCTATACGACGGCGAAGCCTGCGCGCTGGACGATCACGGCTCGCCGGACTTCCCCGCGCTGCAGGCGGCGCTGTCGGACGGCAAGACCGGCAACCTGATCTTCTTCGCCTTCGACGCCATCTTCCTGGAGGGCGAGGACCTCCGGAACCTGCCTTTGAGCGATCGCAAGGCGAGGCTCGCCGAGGTGCTGCAGTCTGCGGGGAAGCGGGTCGCCAGGCGCATCCGCTATGTCGACCACTTCGAAACCGCCGGCGAGGCGGTCCTGCAATCGGCCTGCCGCATGTCCCTGGAAGGGATCGTCTCCAAGAAGCTGGACAGCCCGTACCGCTCGGGCCGCGGCGAGGACTGGGTGAAGTCCAAGTGCCGGGCCGGCCATGAGGTGGTGATTGGCGGCTGGCGCGGCGAGACGGGCCAGCTCCGCTCCCTGTTGGTCGGAGTGCACCGCGACGGCAAGCTCGTCTACGTCGGCAAGGTCGGCACGGGCTTCGGCCGCGAGAAGGTGGCCCGCGTGCTGCCGCGGCTCCAGGCCGCCGAGGCGGAGAAGAGCCCGTTCACCGGACCCGGCGCGCCGCGCAAGGCCGCCGACATCCACTGGGCCCGGCCCGAGCTGGTCGCCGAGATCGAGTTCGCCGGCTTCACCGGCTCCGGCATGGTCCGCCAGGGCGCCTTCAAGGCGCTGCGCGAGGACAAGCCGGCGTCCGAGGTCGAGGCCGAGACGCCCGCGCCGCTGTCCACCGACCTGGCCGAACCGGCGCCCAAGGCGGCGCTGAAGGGCAAGGCCAAGGCCGCGAAGACCGAACCGCCCATCGTCATGGGCGTGCGGCTCTCCAGTCCCGACAAGGCGCTCTGGCCGGACGCCGGCGACGGCAAGCCGGTGACCAAGCTCGATCTCGCCCGCTACCTGGAAGAGGTGGGGCCCTGGATGATGTGCCACATCGAGGGCCGGCCCTGTTCGATCATCCGGATGCCGGACGGCATTGACGGCGAACAGAAGTTCTTCCAGCGCCATGCGGGCAAGGGATCGTCCGCCCTCGTCACCGAGGTGGAGGTGTTCGGCGACCACAAGCCCTACCTGCAGCTCGACCGCATCGAGGCGCTCGCCGCCATGGCCCAGATCGGGGCGCTGGAATACCACCCCTGGAACTGCCAGCCCTTCGATCCGGAGACCCCCGGGCGGCTGGTCTTCGACCTCGACCCGGACGAGGGCATCCCGTTCGCCCGGGTCGTCGAAGGCGCCCTGAAGGTGAAGGCCAAGCTGGAAGAGCTGGGCCTCGTGGCCTTCTGCAAGACGACGGGCGGCAAGGGCCTGCACGTGGTCACGCCGCTCGCCGGCGGGAAGGGCAAGATCGACTGGCCGACGGCCAAGAAGTTCGCCCAGGACGTCTGCCTCGCCATCGCCCGCGACGAGCCCGAGAAGTACGTGGTCAACATGGCCAAGGCCAAGCGCGTCGGGCGGATCTTCCTGGACTACCTGCGCAACGACCGGATGAGCACGGCGGTCGCCCCGCTGTCGCCCCGCGGCCGGCCGGGGGCGCCGGTGTCCTTCCCGCTCACCTGGGACCAGGTGACGCCGAAGCTCGATCCGAAGAAGTGGACCATCCGTACAGCCCCGGCCCTCTTGAAGAAGACCGACGCCTGGGCTGACTATTTCGACAGCGAGCGGCCGCTGGGCCCCGCGATCAAGAAGCTGGGGGCCAAATGAGCAAGTGGATCGCGATCCTGCTGGCGGTCATCGTCGCCTGCGTGGTGGTGGGATTCCTCGTCGATGCGATCCGCGCCATCGCCTGGGCCGCGGTGGTCGTGCTCGCCGTCGTGCTCGGCGTCCAGATGCTGGCCAAGAAGAAGGGCTGACCCACCGTCAGGGCTTGTAGCCTTCGACGATGAACACGCGCGACGTGGACGACCGGTTCCGGATCGGCAGGACGGCGGTGTACTCGGGCGAGGTCCGCCAGGCCCTGGCCTGCTCCACGGACGGGAACTCGAGCACCACCACGCGGTCCGGCTCCGGCTCGCCGTCGACCATGACCACCGGGCCGCCGCGGACGACGTAGCGGCCGCCGTACTTGTCGATGATCGGCGGCACCTGCACGGCGTAGGTCTGGAAGTCCTCCAGATCGGTGATCCAGATCTCGTTGATGATGTAGGCGGTCATGCCGAACCCTCCGCACGCTGTTTCAGGGCGGCGAAAGTCCGACACATGCTCGCGATTTCCAACGGCTTTGCTCTAGGGTCGCTGACTTTGGAGGAAACGCCGTGAATGCCACCCGACGCAGCCTGCTCGCCGCCGCCGCCGCCAGCGCCCTGCCGCTACCGGCCTTCGCGCAGGCCCCGAAGCTGATCACCAAGTCGATCCCTTCGAGCGGGGAACAGCTCCCGCTGATCGGCGTGGGCACCGCCCGCCGCTATGACTCCGCGCCCACCGAGGCCGAGAAGGCTCCGTTGCGCGAGACGCTGAAGCGCTTCCATGACCTCGGCGGCAAGGTGATCGACACCGCGCCCTCCTACGGCCAGGCCGAGACCGTGGTCGGCGATCTGGTCTCCGAGCTGAAGATCCGGCCGGGCCTCTTCCTCGCCACCAAGGTCGGCGCCGACAACGCCGAGGCCGGCAAGGCGCAGATCGAAGCCTCGTTCCAGAAGCTGAAGACCGAGAGGATCGACCTGATCGCGGTCCACAACCTGCGCGACGTCACCGCCGCCCTGGCCACGCTGCGGGGGCTGAAGCAGGCCGGCCGCATCCGATACGTCGGGGCCACCACCTCCTTCGACAACCAGTACGCGGACTTCGAGGCGATGATGCGCCGCGAGACCCTGGACGTGGTGCAGGTGGATTACGCGCTGGACAACCGCGGCTCCGCCGACCGCATCCTGCCGCTGGCCCGCGACCGCGGCATGGCGGTCTGGGTCAACCTGCCCTTCGGCCGCGGCCGACTGTTCCAGGCGACGCAAGGGCGGCCCCTGCCGGACTGGGCCAAGGAGATCGACTGCACGACCTGGGCGCAGGTGTTCCTGAAGTACGTGGTGAGCCATCCGGCGGTGACCACCGCCATCCCCGGCATGGCGCAGGCCAGGTACGTGGACGACAACCTGGGCGCCGCGCGCGGCCGGATGCCGGACGCCGCGATGCGCACCCGCATGGAGCAGTTCATTGACAGCCTCTGAGGCGAAGCCGCGGGGCGGCCTGGGCGCCCGCCCTTTCCCGCGTCGTGATCGCCGAGCCGGACGAGGTCCCGGCGGTCGTCGCGGGCTTCTTCGTCTTCCTGCTGCTGTTCGCCGCCCACTTCATGCTGCGGCCGGTGCGCGAGACCTTCGGGGTGGCGGGCGGGGTCGATAATCTCCAGTGGCTGTTCCTGGGGACGTTCATCGCCACCCTGACGCTGGCGCCCTTCTACGGCTGGCTGAGCTCCAAGGTGGCGCGCCGGCGGCTGCTGCCCTTCGCCTACGCCTTCTTCGCGTTGAGCTTCGTGGGCTTCGCGGTCAGCCTCTGGCAGTCGCCGGAGAACGTCTGGGTCGGTCGGGCCTTCTACATCTGGCACTCGGTTTTCAACCTGTTCGTCGTTTCGCTCGCCTGGAGCCTGATGGCCGACGTCTTCAATCCCGGCCAGGCCAAGCGCCTCTTCGGCCAGATGGCGGCGGGCGCCAGCCTGGGCGGCCTCGCCGGGCCGCTGATGGCCGGCGCCCTGGTGGAGCCGATCGGCGAGGGCGGCCTGCTGCTGCTGGCCGCGATCCTGCTGCTCGGCAGCCTGCTGCCCGTGGCCTATGTGCTCCGCTGGCGCGACCGGCGGCCCCAGGCCCAGGCTGCGTCGGCGGAGTCCCGCCAGCCGATCGGCGGCAGCATCATCGCCGGGCTGACGCTGATCTTCCGCTCGCCCTACCTGCTGGTGATCTCCCTCTTCGTGCTGCTGCTCACGGCGGTGACCACCTTCCTCTACTTCGAGCAGGCGAGGCTGGTGGACGCCACCTTCCAGGACCGCGCCCAGCAGACCCAGGTGTTCGCGGGCATCGACGCCGTGGTGCAGGCGCTGACCATCGGCGTGCAGATCTTCCTGACCGGCCGGCTGGCCAGGCGGCTGGGCGTGACGGTGCTGCTGACCGCGGTGCCGATCGCCACCGTGTTCGCGTTCGGCGCCCTGGCGGCGGTCTATACCTTCCCGGTGCTGGCGGTGGCCATGGTCGTCCGCAGGGTGGGCGAATACGCCCTCGTGCGGCCGGGCCGCGAGATGCTGTTCACCACCGTCGACAACGAGACCAAGTACAAGGCCAAGAACGCCATCGACACCGTGGTCTACCGCGGCGGCGACGTGGCCAGCGCCTGGCTGAACACGGCGCTGACCGCGCTGGGCTCTGGCCCGGCGGTGCCGCTGGCCGGCGCGGTGATCGCGGCCGGCTGGGCGGTGGTCGGCTTCCGGCTCGGCCGCCTCCACGACCGGCGAAGTCCGGAAGCCGCCTGAGGCCTAGTTGGGCGCGCCGCTCGCCGGCGCGGGCGTCGCCGTCGGGGCGGTGCCGGCCGCATTGACGCCGGTGGAGCCCGGTCCGAGGTCGCCCGTGGCGACCGGGGCGCCGACCTCGCCGGAGGCGCCGACCCCGGGACCCTGGCCGGTGTCGCGGCCGGTGTCGGCCATGCCGGTCCCGCCCGTGGCCGCAGCGGTCCCGGGATCGCCCGCCGCCGTCGCGCCGTCGCGGTTCTGGGGGGACTGATCGCAGGCGGTCAGCAGGCCGCCCATGGCCAGGGCGCCGGCGGCGAAGATCAGGACGTTACGCATGGGGGTCTCTCTCCACTCTAAAGAAACGGTCAGGCGCGCTTTTTGGCGGGCGCCTTCTTGGCCGGGGTCTTGCGGGTCGCGGCCTTCGCCCGGCCGGCCGAGCTCTTGGCGGCCGGCTTGCGCCGCTCGCCCGCGCCGCCCTCGCCGAGGCTGCGGCGCAGCGCCTCCATGAGGTCGACGACTTCGGCCTCCTTGGGCTCCTTCGGCGTGGCGATCTTCGCCCCCTTTTCCTTCTCCTTGATCAGCTTCCGCAGGGCGTCCTCGTAGCGGTCGTTGAACTGGGTGGGATCGAAGGATCCTTCCAGCTGATCGATGATCTTGCGGGCGATCTCGACCATGGCGGCCGGCGGCTTGGACGCAGGGATGCCCGAGAACACCTCCTCGGGCTTCTTGACCTCGCGCTGGTTGCGGATCGTGTAGGCGAGGATGCCGCGGTCGCGGGGCTCCAGCGCCATCAGCCGCTCGCGCTGGTGCATCACCAGGCGGCCGAGCGCCACCCGGCCAGCCTTCTTCATGGCGTCGCGGATCACCGAGAAGGCCTCGACGGCCATGTCTCCGTCCGGGGCGAGGAAATAGGGGTCGTTCCAGTAGAGCCGGTCGATCTCGTCCTCGCCGACGAACCGCTCGATATCGAGCGTCCGGGTGGTGGAGAGACGGACCGCCTTGATCTCCTCGTCAGTGACGACGACGTAGTGGCCCTTCTCGATCTCGTAGCCCTTGACGATCTCCGACCGGTCGACCGGGCCGCTTTCCGGATCCGTCGGGATCATCCGGATGCGGTTGTGAGTCTCCTTGTGGAGCATGTTGAAGTGCACCTCACGCTCCGCGAGGTGGCCGTGTAGAGCGCCACCGGGCAGCTCACGAGGCTGAGGCGCAGGTAGCCTTGCCATGTCGGACGCGTGGCCATGCCGGTCTCCGGAATCCCCTTGGAGACTCCGGAACGCGCCGCCGAGCGAATCAGTTCGGTGCCTTCCGCCTACTTCGCGGCGCCGAGGCCGAGCGTCGGGAGGGCGACCATCTGCTGGCCGTCGAGGCGCGCCTTCCTGAAGTTCGTCCTCACCCCGCTTTCGGCCCCGAACTCCATGAGCTGGTCGGCCTGCGGCTGGTAGGCGGGCCAGGCCGCCTCGCCGCACCGCGGCGCCCCGGACTTGGCGAAGCTGACCCAGCAGGCGTGCATCAGGGTCGCCATGGCCCGGTCCTCGTCCGACACCAAGCTCACCGGCGTGCGCCGGCCCCAATATTCGAACACATAGGGGATCTCGGCGGCATGCGCCGCGCGGGTGATCGCCGGGCGCATGCGCGTGGCGACGTAAGAGAAGTGGTAAAGCCAGGCGGGCTGGCCGGGCGCGGCCTTGGCCGCCACCCAGCGGGCGGGGGCGGTGAAGACGCGGTCGGTGAAGAGGGCGCGGGCCAGCGCTTCGTCGCCGGCGGCGGCCTCTTCCCTGTAGATGGCCCGCGCCACCGCCGGGACCTGCGGCAGGCGCGCTGTCGGGATCGGACCGGGGCCCATCAGGGAGTCCTCGCCGGAGTTGGAGCCGATGATCAGCGGCACGTCGGCCAAGCGACCGGCGGCGAGCGCCTGGGTCGCCGTCTCGGTCATCAGCCGCCCGTCGGGGAAGGGTCCGTAGCTCATGTTCACCGCCGCGAGCCTGTCGGCCGGCACGGCGCGAAGTTCCTCGGACGTCGACGCCGTGATCCCGGCCTTGGCCAGCGCCTCGACACCCGCCTGCTCCTGCTTGGTGAGCGTCGTCGGCTCGAACCAGCCGAGGCCCGACTGGACGATGGCCTTCGAATAAAGCCCTTTGGCCTTCGGCGTGGCCAGCAGGGCGAGGGTCGACACGCCCCCGCGCTCTCGCCGAAGACGGTGACGTTGGCCGGATCGCCGCCGAACGCCGCGATGTTCCTCTGCACCCACTGGAGGGCGGCGATCTGGTCCATCAGACCGAAGTTGCCGGTGGGTTCGGCACCGGCCCCGGCGGTCAGGGCCGGATGGGCGAAGTAGCCCAGCGCACCCAGCCGGTAGTTAATGGAGACCAGCACCACGCCGTCGCGGGCGAAGTTCGAGCCGTCGTAGATCCAGCCGGCCCCCGTGCGGTGCGCGCCGCCGTGGATCCAGACCATCACCGGCGCGGCTTTCGCGCCCCCTTTTTCAGCGTGGCGGGGGCGAAGACGTTGAGCTGCAGGCAGTCCTCGGACGTGGGCCCGTTGGCCCCGCCGCTGTTGGGCGTGCCGTCGGCGTTCATCGGCTGCGGGCAGGACGGTCCCGCCTTCACGGCGTCGCGATCTCCGTTCCAGGCGGCGGCCGGCTGCGGCGGCTTCCAGCGCAGCGGGCCCACCGGCGCTGCGGCGAACGGGATGTTGCGGAAGACGTTGGCCCGGTCGTTGGCCTCGCCGACCAGGACGCCTTGATCGACCTTCACCTTCACGGCTTGGGCCTGAGCCGTACCGGCGAACAGCAGGGCCGCAGCGATGGCAAGATGGCGCAGCATGGTCGGGCTCCCCAGGGCTGTGGCGCGAGGACGCCACGGCCGCGCGCCCGGGGTCAATGGAAATCCCGGCTGCGGATCAGGCGGCCGGTGACCCGGCTGCGGACTTCGGGCGGCGCACCCTCGTCGTCGCGCATCTCGCCCAGCTTCTGCGACAGGTCGGTGAACTTGCGGGCGACCAGATGGACCACCTCGCCCTCCTTCTGGAGCTGGCCCTCGATCAGCAGGAAGGAGGCGCTCATCACCGTCCGGCGGTGGGCCTCGAAGGCGTCCTTCCAGACCACGATGTTGGCGATGCCGGTCTCGTCCTCCAGCGTCAGGAAGACCACGCCCTTGGCCGTTCCCGGCCGCTGGCGGACGAGCACCAGGCCGCCCACCGCCACATGGCGCTTGTCCGGGAGGGTCTTCAGCGCGGCGCAGGGAACGGCGCGCCGGCGCGCCAGGTCCTGGCGGAAGAACGAGACCGGGTGCTGGCGCAGCGACAGGCTGGTCGTCCGGTAGTCCTCGGCCACCTGCCGGGGCAGGCTCATGAACGGCAGCTCCACCTGCTGCTCGCGGATCCCGCCGGCCAGCAGCGGCGCCTTCGTCTCCGCCCCGATCTCGTCGGCCAGACCCTTCACCGCCCACAGCGCCGCGCGGCGGTCGAGGCCCAGGGAGCGGAAGGCGTCGGCCTCGGCCAGCAGCTCCAGCGACCGGCGCGAGAGCCCGGCCCGGAGCGCGAAGTCCTCGAGGGTGAGGGCTCCGGCGGCGCGGGCCTTGGGGATGCGCTTCGCCTCGTCCTCCTTCAGCCCCTTGATCTGCCGCAGCCCCAGTCGGACCGGGCTCGTCGGCAGGCGCGGGTCGTCCTTGGCTTCCAGGGTGGAGTTCCAGTCGGAGAACAGCACGTCCGGCGCACGCACCTCCACGCCGTGCTCGCGGGCGTCACGGACGAGCTGGGCCGGCTGGTAGAAGCCCATGGGTTGGGCGTTCAGCAGCGAGACCAGGAAGACGTCCGGGTGGCGATGCTTCACCCAGGCTGAGGCATAGACCAGCAGGGCGAAGCTGATCGCGTGGCTCTCCGGGAAACCGTAGGAGCCGAAGCCCTCGATCTGGTGGAAGCAGCGCTGGGCGAACGCCGGGTCGTAGCCGCGGGCGATCATCCCTTCGACGAACTTCACGCCGTAGGTCCCGACCGTGCCGTAGTGGCGGAAGGTGGCCATTGAGCGGCGCAGGCCGTCGGCCTCGCTCGGCGTGAACCGCGCCGCCTCGATGGCGATCCGCATGGCCTGCTCCTGGAAGAGCGGCACGCCCATGGTCTTGCCGAGGATGTCGCGCAGTTCGTTCGGATCGCCGTGGCCCTCGCCCGGGCCGGGCAGGTCGGCGCGCTCGAGGCCGTCCCGCCGGCGCAGGTAGGGATGCACCATGTCGCCCTGGATCGGACCGGGGCGGACGATCGCCACCTCGATGACCAAGTCGTAGAACTTCCGGGGCTTCAGCCTTGGCAGCATCGACATCTGCGCCCGGCTTTCCACCTGGAACACGCCGACGGAATCGGCGTGGCAGAGCATCTCGTAGACTTCCGGGTCCTCCTGCGGGATGTCGGCGATGTCGGGGATGCCCAGGAGGTCCAGGCTCTCCTTCAGCGCGGTCAGCATGCCGAGCGCCAGGATGTCGACCTTCATCAGGCCGAGCGCGTCGATGTCGTCCTTGTCCCACTCGATGAAGGTGCGCTCCGGCATGGCGGCGTTGCCGATCGGCACGGTCTCGTCGAGCCGGCGCTTGGTCAGGACATAGCCGCCCACGTGCTGCGACAGGTGGCGCGGGAAGCCCAGCAGTTCCTGGGCCAGCGCCGTCGCCCGGCGGATCTCCGGCGCGTCGGGGTCGAGGCCACACTGGCGGATGTGCTCATCGGGCACCCCATCGCCGTAGGAGCCCCAGACCGTGCCGGCGAGCGCCGCGGTGATGTCCTCGGTAAGCCCCAGGGCCTTGCCGACCTGGCGGATCGCCATGCGCGGCCGGTAGTGGATGACGGTGGCCACGATCGCCGCCTTGTCGCGGGTGTAGCGCTCATAGACGTACTGCATCACCTCCTCGCGCCGGGCGTGCTCGAAGTCGACGTCGATGTCCGGCGGCTCGTTGCGATTCTCCGAGATGAACCGGGAGAAGAGCAGGTCCTGGTCCGGCTTGGTGGGATCGACCGCGGTGACGCCCAGGCAGAAGCAGACGCAGGAATTGGCCGCCGACCCGCGGCCCTGGCAGAGGATGCCGCGCTCCTCCCGGGCCCAGCGCACGATGTCGTGCACCGTCAGGAAGTAGTTCGGGTAGTCGAGCCGCTCGATGAGATCGAGCTCCTCGGCGACCAGCTTCGTCACCTTGTCCGGCACGCCGTCCGGATAGCGCCAGGCCGCGCCCGCCCAGGCGAGGTCGCGCAGGTGCTGGATGGCGGTCTTGCCGGGCGGCACCGGCTCGTCGGGGTATTCGTAGCGGAGCTGGGAGAGGTCGAAGCCGACGCGCCCGGCGATCTCCACGCTGCGCTCCACCGCGCCCGGGAACTTCGCGAACAGCCGGGCCATCTCCTCCGGCCATTTCAGGTGGCGCTCGGCGTTGGCCTCGAGCTTCAGCCCCGCCTCGTGGACCGTGCAGCCCTCGCGGATGCAGGTCAGTACGTCCTGCAGGGCCCGCCGCTCGGGGCCGTGGTAGAGCACGTCGTTGGTGGCGACCATGGGCGCGCCATGCGCCTGGCCGAGGGCCTGGAGCCGCGAGAGCCGCTTGAGGTCGCGCGCGCCGTAGCGCCGGGCCGCCGCCAGCCAGACGTCCGGCAGCTCGCCGGCGATCCGCCGGAGGTCGGTCTCGAAGCCGTCGTCCAGCCGCTCGGGCGGGACCACAAGCACGAGCTGGCCCTCGGCGTGGTCCAGGAAGTCGCCGAAATGGAGCTCGCATTCGCCCTTTTCCGCCCGCCGCTGGCCGACGGTGAGCAGGCGGGTGAGACGGCCATAGGCCTCCCGGTCCGAGGGATAGACGAGCAGGCTGGGCGTCCCGTCCGCGAAGTCCAGGCGGCAGCCGGTGAGCGCGCGGATCTCCGAGCCCCCTTCCCGGAGCGTCTGCTGGGCCGACCAGGCGCGCACCACCCCGGCCAGGGAGTTGCGGTCGCAGATCCCCACCGCCGCCATCCCCAGGGCGTCGGCTCCCCCCACCAGCTCGTGCGGATGCGAAGCCCCGCGCAGGAACGAGAAGTTGGTGGCCGCCTGCAGTTCGGCGTAGCGGGTCATCCGAACAGCCCGTGGAGCCACCACTGGGCCGGCTGGCCGGGTTCGTAGAGGCCCGAGCGGAACACCCAGAAGCGGCCGCCGTCCTGGTCCTCGACCCGGTAGTAGTCGCGCACGTGGCCGACCGAGACGTCCTCGATCAGGCCCCTCCACCATTCCTCGCCGATCCGCTCGGGGCCCTCGGCGCGGCGGACGCGATGGGTGCGGCCGCGCCAGCGGAACTGGTTGGGCGGGTCGTCGGGGGTCAGGGCGATGACGCCCTCCAGCGGCTCGGGGCGGCGGAACAGGCGTACGGGCCGGGGCGCCTCCGGATCCCAGGGCCGGGCCTCGGACGGCGGGCCGCCCAACGCCTTGGCCTTGCCGACCGACAGTTCGGGGACGTGGCTCTCCACCGGCGCGGCGCGCCAGACCCGGTCCTCGCCCAGGCGGTTGACCAGCCGGTCGACCAGCGGACCGAGCCCGTCCTCCACCGCCGGGTCGCGCCGGGCGTCGAGCTTCGCCTGGCGGCCGGAGACCGGCTCCACGTCCCAGGCCGTGGCGGTGACCACCTCGATCCCGAAGCCGGGATCGACCGTTTCCAGCTTGGGCGCCACCAGCTTGGCGATGCGGCCTGCGTCGCGGCCGGGCAACGACAGGCCGACGGCCACCGGCAGGGCCTGGCCGTCGAGGCGGTGGTAGCAGACCTCGAACCGGCGGCGCCCTGGCCCTCCTGTTCCAGCCGGGCGCAGAGCGTCTCCAGCACGTCGCGGGCGACGCGCGCCATGTCGTCGGGCGCGCTGATCGGCTCGAAGAAGGCCAGCCTGGAAAACCAGGGGGTCGGCGGCCGGCGGAAGGTGAGCGCCTCCTTCGTGCGGCCCAGCGCCTGGTCGAGGCGCATCATGGCGGCCTTGCCGAACCGGCGGGTGAAGGGGCCGCGCGGCAGGGCCATGAGCTGGCCGAGGTTGCGGAGGCCCAGCCGCTCGATCTGGGCGGCGGCCTCGGGCTCCAGCCTGAGCGCGGCGGGCGGCAGGGGCGCCAGCAGGTCGGCCTGCTCCCCGGCGGGGCGATGGTCCCGTCCTCGCCGAAGTGGGCCAGCGCCCAGGCCGCGCCCGGCGTGTCGGCCACGGCGCAGCGGAACGGCAGGCCGTTGCGGGCCAGCCGCGCCTGGAGGTCGGCCATCATCCCGGCCTCGTCGCCGAACAGGTGGTCGACGCCGGTGATGTCGAGGAAGAGGCCGTCGGGCCGGTCGGCCGCCACCGCCGGCGAGAAGCGCACGCACCAGTCCACGAGCGCGGTCAGCGCCTCGGCGTCCGCCTCCGGTTCGGCGTCGGCGGTGACCAGCTCCGGCGCGATGGCCATGGCGTCGGTGGCCTTCTGCCCGGGGCGCAGGCCCAGGCGCAGGCCCGCCGCGCTGACGGCCGAGAGCCGGCGGACGGCGCGCACGGTCTCCAGCAGGGCGAAGGGCTGGTCGTCAGGCGGCGCGTCGTTCGGATGGCGCCGGAGCCACGCCGAGATCGCCCACATCGGCGACCAGGCGCAGAGGATGCGCGACATCGCCTGCCTCCATGGAATAGGCCCCGCTCGCTTCCACGAACCAGGCGCCGGTCCGGCCGCCGCGACAGCGTTCCAGGGCCAGCCGGAAGCGCGGGGCGCCGAGACCAAGTTCGCCCATCGCCGGCTCGGAGGGGGCCGAGGCCACCCGCCAGCGGGTCGTGGCCGCCGAGCCCGCGGCCTCCTTCTTCGCCGTTCCGCCATAGGGCCGGCGACGGATCACGAAGCCCGTTGCCCCCATCTTCTCGCAGGCGAGCTGCAGCCGGCGCCCGGCGGTGAGATCGACCGCCTCCACCTCCCCGAACACCGCCGAGACGCCGACGGTGGACAGCGCGTCCTCCATCACCGAGAGCGCCTCGGCCTCGTCGCGGGCGCAGACCTGGATCAGCCGCTCCGGCGGGAAGCCGAGGCCCAGCAGGCCGGGCGCCCAGAGGTCGTCGCGGCGCAGCACCCAGACCGCCTCGCCCCGCCTGGCCAGGGGCGCGGCCATCAAGGCGGCGACGGCGGCCGCGGCGGCGGCGGTCTCCAGCTCCATCCCGTCGGCGACCAGCTCGTGCCAGCGGCCGAGCGGGAGGCCGCCGCCGGGCAGACACAGGTCGATGTCGGGCGCGCCGAAGGGGAGGGACTCGGAGTCCGGCCGTCCGCCCGCCTCGAGGGCGGCGACCTTCGCCTTGAGCGCGGCGAGCGCTCCTGAGCGAGATCCGGACATGGTATTGCGGACTCCGTTCGTTCCAGTTTTGTTCTGGAACTCATGAGGCCCGGAGTCAAGTTCCGTGGGGCCGCGTACGCTGACGCACCGGAAGGAAAGCGCCTCTTCGGCGTGGCGCGGCAAAGCCGGCCGTGCTTGGTTTCCGCGAACGCCGCCCGCCGGTCGAGGCGGCCGCAAGGGAGCCCGCCATGGCCGTGATCTTCAGCGTCCTCTACCCCGCCACCGAAGGGGGCGAAGTTCGACAAGGCCTATTACGACGCCACCCACATCCCGCTGGTGAAGGACGCCTTCAGCGCCACGGGACTGACCGACGTCCAGGTTCTGCACGGTGTTTCGGCGGCCGGCGGCGGGCCCGCCCCCTTCGTCTGCATCGCTCACCTGACCTTCGCCGACGCCGGCGCCCTGCAGGCCTCGCTCACCGGCCCGCGCGCCGGCGAGGTGTTCGCCGACGTGGCCAAGTTCACCGACATCAAGTCGGTCACCCAGGTCAGCACGCCGGCGTAAAGGGCCTAGCCCGGCGGGCCGCCCCCGCCGCCGAAGTCGAAGCCCGGGTCCCGGGCCGCCTTGCCCTGGCCGCCGAAGGTCCAGGTCAGGCCGACGAATACGCCGCGGAAGTTGCCGTCTCGTACCGTGCGGTCGCGCAGGGTGTCGGTGTCGATCACCTGCACGTCCTTGAAGGTGTTGAGCACGTCCTGGACCGTGACGACGCCGGAGACCTTGTCGCTGAACTTGTGGCGGTAGCCGAGGTTCAGGAGGCCGGAGGCCTTGCGGTAGCCCTGGGCGGTCAGCCGCTCGCCGTTCACGAAGCCGTTGAGCTGGATGAAGTCCTTCGACGTCACCTGCCAGTTGAGGTTGGCCCGGCCGCCCACCGTGAAGCCGTCGCGCGTCTCCGCGAAGCCGAGGTCGCCGGCGTCCAACTCCTGCCAGCCGACATTGCCGCTGAGATTGTAGGTGATGGTCTTGCTCAGCCGGCCGTTGGCGACCAGCTCCAGGCCCGCGGTCCGCACCTGGCCGGCGTTCTCGCGGGTGGTGACGAGGATGCCCTGGCCGATGTCCTCGGTGACGTCGATCACCCCGTCGTGGCTCACCCGGTAGAACAGCGTGCCGATGTAGAGCGTGCCGCCGTCGCGCTTCTGCCAGGCGGCCTCGAAGCTGTCGGTGATCTGCGGCTTCAGGTCGGGATTGCCGCGCCGGTAGTTGGCGGGGTCGATATAGACCAGGAAGGGGTTGAGGTCGTTGGCGTTCGGTCGCTGGACGCGCCGGCTGTAGCTCGCCGAGAGACGTTCGCCTTCGCCCAGCTGATAGGCCAGGTGCAGGCTCGGATAGGCCTCGGTGTAGTCGTTGGTCGCCTGGATGTTGGTGGTGATCTGGTTGATGTCGATCTCGACCGATTCCACCCGAAGGCCCGCCAGCACCGTGAAGTCGCCGAACGGCCGCTCGTAGGTGGCGTAGGCCTGGTGGACCGTCTGGTCGTAGGTGAAGCGGTTTGAGAAGTTGAGGTCGGGGACGAGCGGCCCGCCCGCCAGGCCGCGCGCGGCGGTGTTCAGGTAGTCGTTCTCGTCGATCTGCAGGACGTAGCCGGCCTTCAGCTTGGCCTCGTCCGGCATCGGCCGGGTGTAGTCGACCTTCAGCTCCACCTGATCAAGGCGCGTGTCCTGGCTGAACCGTTCCCTCGCCTGCAGCGGCGGCTCGGGCAGGCTGGTGACGAGCGCCTGGTCGCGGTCGCCGGTGAGGTCGGTCCGCTCGAGGCTGCCATTCACCACCAGCTCGTGGTCCTGGCCCTCCAGCTTGCGCCGCCACGTCCCGGAGATTTCCCCATTCCGACGCTGGAAGTCCTGCTCGCCGGTGCGGTCGAACACGCGGGTCAGGGCGCCGCTTGCGTCCTGCGCCTCGTAGTGCTCGTAGGTGGCCACGGATGGCTTCATGTCGATGAAGCGCAGCTCGCCCGAAAGCCGGTCGGCGGCGGTGACGTCGTAATCGGCGCTGAGCCGGCCATTGTAGATCCGCCCATCGCCGCGGGAGATGTCGCGTTCGCGGCTGGTCAGGACCGTCGCGCCCGTCGCGTCGAGGACCTCGCGCTCGTTCGTCAGCCAGAACTTCTGCGGATCGGTGCGGTAGGCGGCGTCGGCGGTGACGGTGAGCCTGGCGGAGTTGTAGCCGGCGCTGCCGCCGACATTGGCGCGGCCCTCGCTCCCGTAGTTGGCCCGCAGAGAGCCGGAATAGCCGGGCTTGCGGGTCTTCTTGGTGATCAGGTTGATGACGCCGGCCCCGCCCTCGGGATCGAAAGCCGCCGTTGGGTTGGTGATCACCTCCACCCGCTCGATCTGGTCGGCGGGCAGGCTCTGAAGGGCGGCGGCGCGGCCCTCGCCCTTGAACATGCCGCTGGGCTTGCCGTCGATCATGATGGTGACGTTGGGATCGCCGCGCAGGGCGACATTGCCCTGCACATCCACCTCGACGGACGGCACGCCGCGGAGGGCGTCGCCGATCGAGCCGGTGGTGGCCTGCAGGTCCTTGGCGACGTTGTAGCTGGTCCGGTCGATCGAGGTCCGCACGTCCGGCGCGGCGCCCGAGACTACCACCTCGCCGACCGTCTTGCCCTCCGCCGGCGGGGCGGCCTGGGCCGGCTTGGCCGTCGGCGGGGACGCGGGCTGGGCCAGCGCCCCGCTCGCGAGCAGCACGAGGGGCGAGGCCAGGACGAACAGATGATTCTTCACGAGACCTCTGAAAACTACATTTGTAATACGATGGCCTGCCGCGCCCGCCCTGGCAAGGACGCAGTCAAGCTTGCGGAGCTTTTCGTCCGCCGACGGCGGATCGGGCAACTTAAGGATCGGTCACCTTTCGCCGGGATTTGACGAGGCTGCTGCGCAAGGGAATCCTCACCGGACGGCGATGTCGGAAGCGGCGGGCGCCGGACGTCCTGGGGTGGGAGGACCTCATGACCCAAGCTGTCCAACTTCTCGTGGGCACCCGGAAGGGGGCGCCTGGATCTACCGCAGCGACGACGGCCGGAGCGGCTGGCGGGCGCAGGGCCCGATCTTCCTGGGGACCATCGTCAACCATCTCGTCCTCGATCCGCGCGACGGGACGACCCTGCTCATGGCCGCGTCCACGGGGCATCTGGGACCGACGATCTTCCGGTCAACGGACGGCGGAGAAACCTGGGCCGAGGCGGCCCAGCCGCCGGCCTTCCCGAAGGGCGACGCCCACGGCCGCGCGGTGAACCACACCTTCTGGCTTGAACCCGGCCACGCCGACGAGCCCGGCGTCTGGTGGGCCGCCACCTCGCCGCCGGCCCTGTTCCGCAGCGCCGACGGCGGCGCGACCTGGGAGGGCGTGAGCGGCCTCAACGACCACCCGAAGATCATGGACTGGCTGCCGCCCGACGGCGGCACGCCCGACGGGGCCATCGTTGCGGGAATCTGCATCGACCCGCGGGACGCCCGGCACATGTACCTGGCCACCTGCTCCGCCGGCGTGCTGGAGACCACCGACCAGGGCGAGACCTGGCGGCCGCTCAACAGGAACGTCGAGGCGAGCTTCCTGCCGGACCCATATCCGGAATACGGCCAGGACGCCCACCAGATCGCACTCGCCCCCAGCAATCCCGACCGGATCTGGCAGCAGAACCACTGCGGCATCTACCGCCTGGACCGGCCGTCGGAGGAGTGGGAGCGGATCGGAAACGCCATGCCGAGGGAGGTCGGCGACATCGGGTTCTCCATCGTGCCGCACGCCCGCTGCGCCGACACCGCCTGGGTGTTCCCGATGGACGGGACGGACGTCTGGCCCAGGGTCAGCCCGGGCGGGAAGCCGGCGGTCTACCGCACCCGCGACGGCGGCGGGAGCTGGGAGCGGCAGGACAGGGGATTCCCCGCCGAGCAGGGCTGGTTCACCGTCAAACGCCAGGCCTTCTGCGGCGACGCCGCCGACCCCATGGGGCTCTACCTTGGCACCACCGGCGGCGAGATCTGGATGAGCGGCGACGAGGGCGGGAGCTGGCGCCAGATCGCCGCCCACCTGCCGGAGATCTATTCCGTGGTGGCGGCGCCGGTTCGATGATCCGGGTGATGATCCCCTCGCAGCTCACCGCCTACACCGGCGGCGAGACACGGATCGAGGCCATGGGCGCCACCGTCGACGCCGTGCTGGACGACGTCGACCGGCAGTTTCCCGGCCTGAAGTTCCGGGTGGTCGACGAGCAGGACCGGGTGCGCAAGCACATGCGCCTCTTTGTCGGCATGGACGAGACACGGGACATTCGCACCGCCCTCCGGGCCGGCGACGAGTTGCTGATCTTCGGGGCGCTGAGCGGGGGCTAGGCCCGCAAAGCCCTCTCCCTTGCCCTCTCCCTCGCGGGCTTCGCCCGGGGGAGAGGAGTGGAGCAGAGAGGGCGGCGCCATCACCTCCTCTCCCCCCGCGAAGCGCGAGAGGGAGAGGGTAGGGGAGAGGGCCCGCGGGACCTTTAAAACCGCAGCAGCCGGGCTTCCTTGACGTGCGGCAGGGCCTGGATCTTGCCCAGCAGC
Organism: Phenylobacterium sp. J367; assembly: GCF_024699985.1. Classification (GTDB taxonomy): domain Bacteria; phylum Pseudomonadota; class Alphaproteobacteria; order Caulobacterales; family Caulobacteraceae; genus Phenylobacterium. The sequence continues at coordinate 1,091,379 of NZ_JAJONA010000001.1, forward strand.
TCCTGCGACGCGTCCTGGTCGACGCCGACCATGGCGATGGCGTCCTGGCCCACCGTGACGCGGCCGAGGTTGAACGTCGCGATGTTCACGCCCGCGTCGGCAAGCAGGTTGCCCAGCGCGCCGATGAAGCCCGGCTTGTCGGCGTTGTTGACATAGAGCATCCGCGGCGAGAACGGCGCGTCGAGGTCCATGCCCTTGACCTCGACGATCCGCGGCGCGCCGGCGAGCACGGAGCCGGCGAAGCCGCGGCGGCCCTTCTCGGTCTCGATGACGATCCGCATCAGGCTCTCGTAGATCGGCGAGTCCTCCTGCTTGCTCTCGGAGACCGAGATGCCGCGCTCCTTGGCGATGGCCGGGGCGGAGACCATGTTCACCTCGGCCAGCATGGGCCGCATGATCCCGGCGAGCGCCGCGGCGGTCATCGGCTTGGTGTTCAGGTTGGCGACCTGGCCCTCGTAGGCGATGTCGATGCCCTTGATGCCGTAGTCGACCATCTGGCCGGCCAGGGCGCCCAGCTTCTCGGCGAGCGCCACGAAGGGCTTCAGGCGAGGGGCTTCCTCGGCGGTGACCGAGGGGCTGTTCAGCGCATTGGTGACGGCGCCGGTGAGCAGGTAGTCGCTCATCTGCTCGGCGACCTGCAGGGCCACGTTCTCCTGGGCCTCGTTGGTCGAGGCGCCGAGGTGCGGGGTGGCGATGAAGTTCGGGGCCCCGAACAGCGGGTTCTCCTTGGCGGGTTCCTGGACGAAGACATCGAACGCCGCCCCGCCCACGTGGCCCTCGTCCAGCAGCTTGCGCAGCGCCACCTCGTCGACCAGGCCGCCGCGGGCGCAGTTGACGATCAGCACGCCCTTCTTGGTCTTCTTCAGGTTGGCGGCCGAGAGGATGTTCTTGGTCTTCTCGGTCAGCGGCGTGTGCAGGGTGATGAAGTCGGCGCGCTTCAGCAGCTCATCGAGCTCGACCTTCTCGACCCCGATCTCCACGGCGCGCTCCGGCGACAGGAACGGGTCGTAGGCGATCACGTGCATCTTCAGGCCGTTGGCGCGGTCGGCGACGATGCCGCCGATGTTGCCGGCCCCGATCAGACCCAGCGTCTTGCCGTAGAGCTCGACGCCCATGAAGCGGTTCTTCTCCCACTTGCCGGCCTGGGTGGAGGCGTCGGCGGCGGGGAGCTGGCGGGCGAGCGCGAACATCATGGCGATGGCGTGTTCGGCGGTGGTGATCGAGTTGCCGAAGGGGGTGTTCATCACGACGATGCCGGCGGCGGTGGCGGCCGGGATGTCGACGTTGTCCACGCCGATGCCGGCGCGGCCGATGACCTTCATCTTCTTCGCGGCGGCGAGCACGTCCTTGTCGGCCTTGGTGGCGGAGCGGACGGCCAGGCCGTCGTAGTCGCCGATGATCTTCAGCAGCTCGTCCTTGGAGAGGCCGGTCTTCACATCGGCGTCGACGCCGCGTTCCTTGAAGATGGCGACGGCGGCGGGCGACAGGCTGTCGGCGATGAGCACGCGGGGCATATTCTGATCTCCTTCAGGAGAGGGAGTCCTCCCGTGCAGTCACGGGAGGCTCGTCATGGGGGTGGGCGGACGGCGCTTAGGCCGCGGCTTGCAGCTCGGAGGCGACGGTGGCGAAGGCCCAGTCGAGCCAAGGCGTCAGGGCGTCGAGGTCGGCGGTGTCGACGGTGGCGCCGCACCAGATCCGGAGCCCCGGCGGGGCGTCGCGGTAGCCGCCCACGTCGAGTGCCACGCCTTCCTTCTCCAGCACCGAGGCCAGCTTCTTGGCGAAGTCGGCCTGGGCGTCCTCGGGCAGCGACGTCACGCGGGCGTCGATCACCTTGATGCAGACGGAGGTGTTGGAGCGGATCGCCTCGTCCTCGGCCAGGAAGGCGGCCCAGGGCGCGCGTTGCGTCCAGGCCTCCAGCACGGCGAGGTTGGCGTCGGCCCGGCGCTTCATCTCCTGCAGGCCGCCGATGTTCTGCGCCCACTTGAGCGCGTCGAGGTAGTCCTCGACGCACAGCATGGAGGGCGTGTTGATCGTCGCGCCCTCGAAGATGTCGAGGCTGACCTTGCCGCCCTTGGTCATGCGGAAGAGCTTCGGCATCGGCCACGGTGGGGTGTAGCTCTCGAGGCGCGCCACCGCGCGGGGACCGAGGATCAGGACGCCGTGCGCGCCCTCGCCGCCCAGCGCCTTCTGCCAGGAGAAGGTCACCACATCGAGCTTCGCCCAATCCAGCGTCTGGGCGAAGGCGGCGGAGGTGGCGTCGCAGATCGTGATGCCCTCACGGTCGGCGGCGATGAATTCGCCGTTCGGGACCTTCACCCCGGACGTCGTGCCGTTCCAGGTGAACACCAGGTCGGCGTCCTTGCGGACGCGGCTCAGGTCGGGGAGCTGGCCGTAAGGCGCCGACAGCACCTCGGCCTCCAGCTTGAGCTGCTTGGTCACGTCGGTGACCCAGTCCTTGCCGAAGCTCTCGAAGGCCAGGAGTTGCACGGGCTTGGGGCCCAGCATCGACCACATGGCCATCTCGACGGCGCCCGTGTCCGAGCCCGGCACGATGCCGATCAGATAGTCGTCGGGAACCTCCAGCACCTCGCGCGTGCGGTCGATCGCCTCCTTGAGGCGCGCCTTGCCGAGCTTCGAACGGTGGGACCGCCCGAGCACTGCGTTGGAGAGGTTTTCGGGATTCCATCCGGGGCGCTTGGCGCACGGGCCGGACGAGAATTCGGGACGAGCCGGGCGCATGGCCGGCTTCGGCGGAGTCGTGGTCACTGCGATGTCTCCCATCCTTGCAGATGGGCAGCGCCCCGTTGGGAGGGCGTGGCCCGCCGCTCAAAAGCCCGGGTTCGTGCTGCGGCGCAAGAGAAAGTTTTCTGAAGGCGGGTTCAGCGGCGCTGGAGCGCGTCAGCTTGAAGGGGACGCCGGTTCAAGCGGCCGACGCGCTCCCACCTTGAAGATAGACCCTTCTTTCCCGTTCGGGCGGACCGCCTGAACGGGTCAAGGTCTAGGTCGCGGCGGCCAGGCGGCGCGCCCGCATCCGGCCCCGCCAGGCCATCGCCGTCCCGAGGATCAGGCACCAGGTGATCCCGGACCAGTTGATGTTGTTGATCAGGGAGTAGGTGTAGTCGAACGTCGGCTGCATGGTGACCATGTAGTAGGCCAGCAGGGTGAACTGGGCTGCGAAGAACAGCATCATCCCGCCCATCCAGGGGGCGGCGAAGCGGACGGTCACGAAGAGCAGGATCAGGGCGGCCAGGCCGTCGTTGCAGAGCCAGATCAGGTCCCGGTTTTCCACCATCCACCAGCTGGTGGACCGGCCGATGGCGACATTGAGCAGGACGACGGCCGCGGCGGTCCGCTCGGGCGCGCCACCTTTCCAGATGGCGAACAGCGCCCCGACGATCAGGAAGACGTCGACGAGCAGGCCGAAGGGTAGATTGGACATGATATCGCGCCCCTAGTGGATACTAGAGGCGCGACACCAGTTAATTTCTTGCAACCTTAAGAGGTCAGACGACCTCGCGCAGGCCTTCGGCTTGGGCCACGACCGCCGGCTTGTCCGCGCCGCTCATCTTGGTGCGGATGCCGAGACGCAGCTTCGCGTCGTTCAGCTCGTTGTGCACGCCCACCATGGCGGTGCGCGCTTCGCTGAGGGCCTTCATGGCCTCCATCAGCTTCACCTGGGCGTCGTCGGCGAACACCATGGAGGTGTTCACGTCCTTGCGGGCCGCGAGCATCACGCTCATCAGCTCGGCGGCTTCCGCCAGCGCGCCGTCGACCGCCGCCTCGGTCGCGAACAGCTTGTTCGCCACCTTCTGGGCCACGAAGACCTTTTCCATCCAGCACCCCTATTCCGCGAGAAAACCCACGGTAGCAGGGTAAACAAACGGTGAAGCTATCGCCAGCCTGTTCATGAGTTGTTGACCATAATTCTCTCCACCGGGGGCTGTATCGTGGCCGGCAGGACACGTATTCGCCCGTCAGGGGAGCGCTTGCGCCGCCGGCGCGAGCCTTTTCAGCCGCCGCGCGAGCAACCGTGAGGTGCGCGCGCACGCTGGAAGCGATCCGTTAGGATTATCACGGTAAACCCGACGTCCTCCCCGCGGCCTCGAAGAGCGCCATGACCCAAGTTTCCGGCCAGAATGCCCGGGCCCCCGTCGCCAGCTTCCACGCCCGCGTTGCGAGCGTGGGCCTCATCACGACGCTTGTGGTCCTGCTGGCCGCCTGCCTGACCTTCATGCTGCAGCAGTGGGCGGTGGCGAAGACGCAGTCGCACCAGATCCACCAGTCGCTGGCTCAGATCACCGCCCAGAGCGCGGCCGCGGCCATCGCCGACGGCGACATGAAGCACGTGCAGTCGCCGCTCTCCGCGCTATCAGCCAGCAAGCGCGTGGTTTCGGCCAACCTGACCGACATGGCCGGCAGGCCGATCGCAGTTTATCGGCGCCCGGAAGGCGCCTCGAAGACCCCCGCGCAACAGGTCGAGGCCGAGGTCGTCGATCATGGCCGGCGGGTCGGCACGCTCAGGATGACGGTGGAGACGCCGGCGCTCACCCCGCTTCTGCCCCAGTTCATCGCGCTCACCTTCGCTCTGCTGTTCGGCGGCATCGGCGTGGCCCTGTTCCTGGCCCGCAGCCTCGCCAAGCGGGTGATCTCGCCGGTGGAACGCCTCTCGGAGGCGATGCACGAGGTGGCCGCGGGCGGCAGCTTCGCGCCCGTCGAGGTAGAGGCCCAGGACGAGCTCTTCCAGAGCCTGAACGACAGCTTCAACCACCTGCTGGGCAAGCTCGGCGAACGGGAGGACGACCTGAAGGGCGCCATGCGCGAGCTGGAGAAGGCCCGCGACGAGGCCAACGCCGCCAATGTGCTGAAGACCCAGTTCCTGGCCAACATGTCCCACGAAATCCGCACGCCGCTGAACGGCGTGCTGGCCATGGCCGAGGTGATGGCCATGGGCGAACTCGCGGCCACCCAGCGCGACCGCCTCGACGTGATCCGCCAGTCGGGCAACGTCCTGCTGGCGGTGCTGAACGACGTGCTCGACCTCTCCAAGATCGAGGCCGGCAAGCTGACCCTCGTCGAAGAGGACTTCGAGCTCGAGAGCGTCATCGCCGCCACCCGCGAAACCTACGCCGTCCAGGCCCGGACCAAGGGGCTCGAGTTCCAGATGGCGATCGAGCCCGCGGCGGCGGGCTGGTGGCGCGGCGACCCCGATCGCCTGCGCCAGGTGCTGGGCAACCTGCTCTCCAACGCGGTGAAGTTCACCCCCGCGGGCTCGGTGCACGCCGTCATCGGTGTCAACGCGACCACCGGCGCGCTGCGCCTGGTCGTGCGCGACACCGGTGTCGGCATCGCGCCCGAGAAGCTGCCCGCGCTGTTCGAGAAGTTCACCCAGGCCGACAACTCGGCCACCCGCCGGTTCGGCGGCACGGGCCTCGGTCTCGCCATCTGCCGCGAGCTGACCCAGATGATGGGCGGCTCCATCGACGTGGAGAGCCGCGAGGGCAAGGGGTCGGCCTTCACCGTCGAACTGCCGTTGCAGCAGGGCGAGGCCAGCCACGCCGCCGAGCCCGCCGGACCGAACCACGACAGCGGCATCCGCCTGCTGGCCGCCGAGGACAACCCGACCAACCGCCAGGTGCTGACCGCGGTGATGAACTCGCTCGGCATCGACATAGACATCGTCCCGGACGGGAAGGCCTGCGTCGACGCCTGGCGGATCGGCGGCTACGACCTGATCCTGATGGACATCCAGATGCCGGTCATGGACGGCATCGAGGCGGCCCGCGAAATCCGCGCCGCCGAGAAGAAGATGAAGCGGCCCCGCACCCCGATCGTCGCCCTCACCGCCAATGCGCTGAGCCACCAGATCGCCGAGTACCTGGCCGCCGGCATGGACGGCCACGTGGCCAAGCCGATCGAGATCGCCAAGCTCTACGAGGCGATCAGCTCGGCCCTGAACGCCGCCGCCACCGGCGGCGGACAGGCGACCAAGACCCAGGCCGCCTGAGCGCCCTGAGGCCGCTGAACGGCCGGTCACCAACCTGAACCGAAAACAACGCCCGGCTCAGACGGGCGTCAGGCGCGGTGTGGTTTCTTCGGACCATGGAAGGCCGGATCTCCGGCCCAACACATGGTTCGAGGAGGACCAGATGAAGAAGATCCTGCTCTCGATGGCCGCCGTCGCCGCGCTCGGCGCGACCGCCATCCCCGCCGCCGCCCAGCCCTGGCGCGGCGACGACCACCGCGGTCACGACCGCTACGAAGGCCAGCGCTTCACCGGCCGCTACGACGCCCTGGAGTGGCAGATCAACAACGCCGCCCGCGAGCGCCGCATCTCCGGCAGCGAGGCCCGTCAACTGCTCTCGATCTGGCGTGACGCCCAGCCCCCTGGCGTGGCGCGTCGAGAGCGGCCGGGCCAGCGGCTGGGAACGTCAGCGAGTCATGAACGCCATGAACCGCATCGAGACCACGCTCCAGCGGTCGCAACGCTACAGCCGCTACGACGATCGCTACGACAACGGCTACGGCCGCGACTGGCGCCGATAGCCCCCAAAGCCCCCGCCTGCGGCCGCCCGGCCGCGGGCGGGGAGCCTCGCCCAACGAAAACCACCCCTCTCAGCCGGAAGGACTGACACCATGAAGAAGCTGACGACCCTCACCCTGGCCGGCGCCGCGACCGCCCTGGCCGTCTCCGCCGGCGCCGCGGCGGCCCAGCCCTACGGCGGCTGGCAGAACATCAACCAGCGCCAGATGCAGCTCGAGCAGCGCATCGACCGCGGCGTGGCCCGCGGCGACCTGACCCGCGCGGAGGCCAACCGGCTCCACCGCGAGTTCCGGCAGCTTTCCCGCCTCGAAGCCCGCTACCGGGTGAACGGCCTGTCGAGCTGGGAGCGCGCCGACCTCGATCGCCGCTTCGATCGCCTCGCGGCCCAGATCCGCTTCGAGCGCCGCGACCGCGACTACGGTTACGGCTACGGCTACGGGCCCCGCCGCTAACGGCTCGACCTGAACAAGGTCCGCGCCCCCGGAGCGATCCGGGGGCGTCGTCATGTCAGGGGCGGATCCGCAGGGTCGCGTCGACCACCGTCGTCGCCCGGCCGCGCAGCAGGACCCGGTCGCCCCGGTGCTCACAGTCCAGGTCGCCGCCGCGGCCCGGATAGGCCTGGTGGAACACCACCCGGGGGCGGCCCAGCTTCTCCGCGAACAGCGGCGCCAGAATGCAGTGCAGCGAGCCCGTCGCCGGATCCTCCGGAATGCCTGAGCCGGGCGCGAAGAACCGGTCGACCACGTCGTAGGGCCTGCCGGCGTCGGCCAACGCCGCGACGCCCACATTGCCCCGGCTGCCGGTATGGGCGCCGGCGACCTTCTCCAGCGCCATCAGGTCCGGCGCGACCGCGCGGACCGCCGCCTCGTCGGCCAGCACGGCGATCACATAGTTCGAAGCCCAGACCTCCACGGGCGCGACGCCCAGCGCCTCGGCTAGGCCCGCGACCTCGCAGCGCTGCGGCGGCTGGGCCGGGAAATCCATCTCGTAGAGCTCGCCCGCCCGGCGCACGGTCAGCGGCCCGGACTGGGTGTCGAAGGTGATAAGGTCGGCGTCCAGGCCCAGTTCCTCGAATAGGACGTGGCCCGAGGCCAGGGTGGCGTGGCCGCAGAGCGGCACCTCCAGCGCCGGCGTGAACCAGCGCAGGCCGAAGCGGGCGGGATCGTCCGTCCTCAGCAGGAAGGCGGTCTCGGCCTGGTTGTTCTCCGCCGCCAGCTTCTGCATCCAGCCGGCGTCCGGCCAGGCGTCGAAGGGCTCCACCACGCAGGCGGGATTGCCCTTGAAGGCCTCCGGGGCGAACGCATCGACGGTCCACTGGCGCATGTCGGCAAGGTCTCCTATGGCGAAGCTCCAGATAGGAGCCCGGATGCCCCACGACACCCGCGAACCCGACGGATACCTGCTCAGCGACGATCCCGCGCGCTTCGATGTGGCCCGCGCGCATCAGTGGATCGGCGGGGAGAGCTACTGGGCCGAGGGCATTCCGCTCGAGACCTTCGCCAGGGCCTGCGCCAACAGCCTGACCGTCGGCGCCTACGATCCCGACGGATGCCAGGTGGCCATGGCGCGGGTCGTCACCGACCGGGCGACCTTCGGCTGGATCTGCGACGTTTTCGTCGACGAGGGGCCCGCGGCGCGGGCCTCGGCAAGAAGCTGATGGCCTATCTCAAGGCTCATCCGGACCTGCAGGGCTTCCGGCGGCTGCACCTGGCGACCCGCGACGCCCACGGGCTCTACGCCCGCTTCGGCTTCGGTCCGCTCACCGGCGGCGACCGCTGGATGGAAATCCGCGACCCGGACGTCTACCGGCGCTAGGGCTCGACGATCTCGAGTTCGGGCCAGCGGGCCTTGGCCGACGCCGAGGCGCGGACGAAGCCCCTGTTCCCGGGCCTCAGCGGATTGGGTCGCAGGCGAAGGGCGAAGAGGTCGTCCAGCCCGAACGGCGCCACGACCATCAGCCGGTCGTCGCGCTCAAGCCGGACGCCGACGGCGAACAGCGGGCTCACGAACCGCTCCAGCGCCGTGGCGGTGTCCGGCAGCGGCGCATAGGGCTCGCCGAACTTGTCCTCGAACCAGACATGGACGCGCGCCTGGTTGCGCACCTCGACCATCTCGCGCACGGGCGGCTGGAAGGCTTCGGCCACCCGCCGGATCACCGCGTCCTCGGCCTCGTAGGAGATGTCCGAGGCGTCGTGGTAGCCGAGGTCGTAGTCCTTGATGCCGTAGTCGGCCGGTCGGCCGGTCAGGTGGTTCAGCACCGGCTGATAGACCGCGCCCGAGAACACGATCCAGTCCGGCAGGGCCAGCTCGCGGGCCGTTTCCAGCACCTGCATCAGGCCGGGCGTCGCGCGGACGATGGCCTCCAGCCGGGCCGCGAGGCTCATCGGAGCGTCCAGCCGTGGTCGAGGGGGCCGTGGCCCTTCCCCAGTCCCGGCGCCCGCGCCATGGCCTCCTGCACATAGGCCCAGGCGCGGGCCCCCGCCTCTGTCAGCGGCAGCCCCTGGGCGAGCCCCGTGGCGCAGGCCGAGGCCAGGGTGCAGCCGGTCCCGTGGGTATGGCGGGTCGCCCGGCGTTCAGCCTCGAAGACGGTCTCGCCCGCCGGGGTCATCAGGACGTCGACGACCCGCTCGCCGGCCACGTGGCCGCCCTTCATCAGCACCGCCGCCGCGCCCATGGCCAGCAGCGCCTCGCCCGCCCGGCGCAGGTCGTCGGCGTCGGCGATGGCGATCCCGGTCAGGGCCTCGGCCTCCGGCGCGTTGGGCGTCAGCAGCGCCGCGCGCGGGATCATCAGGGCCTTCACCGCCTCCACCGCGTCGGCGGCCAGCAGGGCCGCGCCGCCCTTGGCGACCATCACCGGATCGACCACGGCGGGGACGCCAGCCGCGCTGTCGAGGATGGCCGCGACGGCCTCCACGGCTGCGGTGTCGCCCAGCATGCCGGTCTTCAGCGCGTCGGCCCCGATGTCGTCCAGCACCGCACGGGCCTGGGCGGCGACCACGTCCAGCGGGATGGGATGGACGCCCGTGACGCCCAGGGTGTTCTGCACCGTCACCGCGGTGATCGCGGTGGCCGCGTAGCCGCCCAGCGCCGTCACGGTCTTGATGTCGGCCTGGATGCCCGCCCCGCCGCCGGAGTCGGACCCGGCGATGATCAGGACTCGGCCCAGGGACAGACGGGAGGGGGCGCTCATGGCCCCGGCCTTAGCGCGCGGCCTGGATCGCCGTCCAGACCCGCAGCGCCTGGACCGTCTCGCGCACGTCGTGGACCCGCACCGCCGCCACCCCCGCCGCCGCGCCGGCCAGGGCTGCGGCGATCGAGCCGCCCAGCCGCGCCTCCGGCGGCCGGCCGCCGCCGTCCACGGCGCCGATGAAGCTCTTGCGGCTGACGCCCAGAAGAACCGGAAAGCCGATGGCGACGACTTGGTCCAGACGGGCCAGGAGGGGCAGGTTGTGCTGGGTCATGTGCTTGCCGAAGCCGACGCCGGGATCGAGCCAGATCCGCGCGCGCGCCACGCCGGCCGCCACGGCCGCCTCGGCCCGGGCCGCCAGGAAGTCCGCCACCTCGCCCGCCACGTCGTCGTAGTGCGGCTCGGCCTGCATGGTCCGGGGGTCGCCCTGCATGTGCATCAGCACCACGTCGCAGCCGAGCTCGGCGGCGGTATCCAGGGCGTCGGGAGCGTAGCGCAGGGCCGTGACGTCGTTCCACAGGGTCGCGCCGGCCGCCATCGCGGCCCGGGCCACGGCGGGCTTCATGGTGTCGATCGAGATCGGGACGTCGGTCTCCTCGGCCAGCGCCCGGATCAGCGGGACGACCCGGGCGATCTCCTCGGCCTCGGGGACCGGGTCGGCGCCCGGCCGCGTGGACTCGCCGCCCACGTCGATCATGTCGGCTCCGTCGCTGATCAACCGGCGGGCATGGGCGAGCGCATCCGCAGGCGCCGACCATCGGCCGCCGTCGGAAAAGCTGTCAGGTGTGACGTTTGTCACGCCCATGACGCGCACCGCGGGGTTTATGGTCAAGCTGGTGTCGCCTTCCTGATAGGGGGTGACGGGGGGCCAGTAGGCGTTGCGTTGCTTAGTAAGCGATCGCACGTCGATGCGACCAGCATTCCTGGATGGGGACGGGGATGACCCTGAATCCGGTTCGCCTTTGGCGGCGTCGGCGCCGCCTCAAACGGGACGCGCTCGACGAGGCGCAGCACCTGCGCCGGCGGCACGGCGACCAGGCCCTGACGGTCGCCGCGGCGAAGCTCACGGACGCCCAGACCACCACCTGGGGCCGCGCGGTGCTGCGGGGAGGCCATCAAGCTGCTCCGCAGCCGGGTCTGAACGCCTGCTCCGCGCGTGCGTTGAGAGTTCTGGCTGGGCAGTCACGGAGCGGCACATGGCCGACCTTGTCGGGACGAGCGCGCGCGACACCCTCAATGGGACCACCTCCGCCGACGTGCTGTCGGGCGGCGACGGGTCCGACACCCTCTTCGGCGGAGCCGGCGACGACATCCTCTACGGCCAGGGCGCCTCCGACCCCGACCCGGCGACCACGCTGATCGACGCCCAGCGCGTCGCCTCGGGCCTGTCGTCGCCGCTGTTCGCCGCCTCGCCGCCCGGCGACCCGGACCGGCTGTTCATCGTCGAGCAGCAGACCGGCCGCATCCGCATCCTCGACCTGAATTCCGGCCAGGTGCAGGCCGATCCGTTTCTCGACCTGCCGGACGGCGGCTTCGCCACCGGCGGCGAACAGGGCTTGCTGGGCCTGGCGTTCGCGCCCGACTACGCCGCCACCGGGCGCTTCTACATCCACTTCACCAACACAGCGGGCGACATCGAGGTCAGGGAATACACCCGCCTCGACGCGGGCCACGCGGACGCGAACTCCGGGCGGACGATCCTGACCGTCCCCCACCCCGGCCAGACCAACCACAACGGCGGTTGGCTGGCCTTCGGGCCCGACGGGTACCTTTACATCGCCACCGGCGACGGGGGCGGCGGCGGCGACCCGAACAACAATGCCCAGAACCTCGACAGCCTCCTGGGCAAGATCCTGCGGATCGACGTGGGTGGCGACGCCTTCCCGGCCGACGCTGCGCGCAACTACGCGATCCCCGCCGGCAACCCCTTCGCCGGCGCCGTGCCCGGCGCGGACGAGGTGTGGCTCTACGGCCTGCGCAACCCCTGGCGGGCCAGCTTCGATTCCGCGACCGGCGACCTGTGGATCGGCGACGTGGGTCAGGGAAGCCCGCGAGGAGGTGAACTTCATCCCCGCCGGCCAGAGCGGACTGAATCTCGGCTGGCGGTTCATGGAGGGGAGCCAGCCCTATAGCGGCCAGGCTCCGGCCGGCCTCACCGCGCCGGTGCTCGACTACGACCACACGACCCCGCTCTACTCCGGCGTCGCGGTGACCGGCGGCTACGTCTATCACGGCCCCGGCGGCGGAAACGGGCTCTACTGGTTCGGCGACTTCTCCCGGGGCCACGTCTGGAGCGTCAGCGTCAGGGACGGCCAGGCCCAGGACTTCCTGAACCGCAACGCCCAGATCGTCGTCCACGGCGGCGGCGACATCGACCAGATCGCCTCCTTCGCCGTGGACGGCCAGGGGGCGGCTCTACATCGTGGGCCTCGACGGCGACATCCACCGGCTGACCCCGCGGGCCTCGGCCGGCGACGCCTCGGACTACATCCGCGGCGAGGAGGGCGACGACGTGATCTACGGCGGCCTCGCCTTCGACGACCTGCACGGCAACCAGGGCCAGGACACCGTCCACGGCGGCCAGGGCGACGACTGGGTGGTCGGCGGCCAGGGAAATGATCGCCTGTTCGGCGACGACGGGGCGGACATCGGCTACGGCAACCTCGGCGCCGACACCATCGACGGCGGCGCGGGCGCGGACCTCCTGCGCGGCGGCCAGGCGGACGATCAGATCACCGGCGGCGAGGGCGACGACTGGATCAGCGGCGACCGCGGCGACGACACCGTGGCCGGCGGGGCTGGCGCCGACATCTTCCACACCTTCGGCGACGCCGGCCTGGACCGCGTGACGGACTTCAACCGCGCCCAGGGCGACCGCGTCCAGCTCCTGCCCGGCCAGACCTATGTCGTGACCCAGGCGAGCGAGGGCGTGCACATCGACATGCCCGGCGGCGGCCGCATGCTGCTGGTCGGCGTCCAGATGAGCTCGCTCACCGGCGAGTGGATCTTCGGGGCCTAGAAAAAGGGCCGCCCGGTCGCCCGGACGGCCCTCTTCAACTCTGTGTCGCTCCGATCACGCCGGCTCGGGATCGGGCCGGGGCGAGATCGGCACGGCGACCGCGGGGCCGGCCGGGCGCTTGGCCTCGGACTCCTCGCGCACCGGCGGCACGCCCTTCAGGGCGTTGACGATCTCGTCGCCGCTCAGGGTCTCGTACTCCAGCAGCGCCTTGGCCAGGACGTGCAGGTCCTCGATCTTCTCGGTCAGGATGCGCTTGGCTTCCGCCTCGCCGGCGGTGACCAGTCGCTTGGTCTCCTCGTCGATGATCCGGGCGGTGTCCTCGGAGACGTTCTGGTTGCGAGCGACGGAGTGGCCCAGGAAGACCTCCCTCCTGGTTCTCGCCGTACTCGACCGAGCCCAGCTTGTCCGAGAAGCCCCACTTGGTGACCATCGCCCGGGCCAGCTTGGTGGCCTGGCTGATGTCGGACGAGGCGCCGGAGGTGATCTTCTCCTTGCCGAAGATGATCTCCTCGGCCACCCGGCCGCCGAACAGGATCGCCAGCCGCGACGTCATCTGCTCGTAGGACATGGAGAAGCGGTCCCGCTCGGGAAGCTGCATCACCATGCCCAGCGCGCGGCCGCGCGGGATGATCGTCGCCTTGTGCACCGGATCGGTGGCCGGGACGTTCAGGGCCACCAGGGCGTGGCCGCCCTCGTGGTAGGCGGTGAGCTTCTTCTCGTCCTCGGTCATGACCATCGACCGGCGCTCGGCGCCCATCATGACCTTGTCCTTGGCGTCCTCGAAGTCGCGCATGGTGACCATGCGGCGGTTCTTCCGGGCGGCCATCAGGGCGGCCTCGTTGACCAGGTTGGCGAGGTCGGCCCGAGAAGCCCGGCGTGCCGCGAGCGACGATCTTCACTTCCACGTCGGCGGCCAGCGGCACGTTCTTCATGTGCACGCGCAGGATCCGCTCGCGGCCGTTGATGTCGGGGTTCGGCACCACGACCTGGCGGTCGAAACGGCCGGGACGCAGCAGGGCCGGGTCCAGCACGTCCGGCCGGTTCGTGGCGGCGATCAGGATGATCCCCTCGTTCGCCTCGAACCCGTCCATCTCGACCAGCAGCTGGTTCAGGGTCTGCTCGCGCTCGTCGTTGCCGCCGCCGAGGCCCGCGCCCCGGTGCCGGCCCACGGCGTCGATTTCGTCGATGAAGATGATGCAGGGCGCGTTCTTCTTGGCCTGTTCGAACATGTCGCGCACACGGCTCGCGCCGACGCCGACGAACATCTCCACGAAGTCCGAGCCCGAGATGGTGAAGAACGGCACGCCGGCCTCGCCGGCCACGGCGCGGGCGATCAACGTCTTGCCCGTGCCGGGCGGGCCGATCAGCAGCGCGCCCTTGGGAATCTTGCCGCCCAGCCGCTGGAACTTCTGCGGATCCTTCAGGAAGTCGACGACCTCCTGGAGCTCCTCCTTCGCCTCGTCGACGCCGGCGACGTCGTCGAAGGTCACGCGGTTCTTGTTCTCGGTGAGCAGGCGCGCCTTGGACTTGCCGAAGCCCATGGCGCCGCGCGCGCCCCCTGCATCTGGCGCATGAAGAAGATCCACACGCCGATCAGGAGCAGGATCGGCAGGGCGTTCAGCAGGAAACCCAGCCAGCCCGGACCGGCCGCCGGCTTCACGGCGATGTCGGCCCCCTGGGATTCCAGCCGCTTCACCAGGTCGTCCTGGTTGTTGGGCGTCACCGCGGTGAAGGTCTTGTTGGACTGGTCGCGGATTTCCACGGCGGCGCCGCGGATCACCGCCTGCTTCACCTCGCCGGCGTTCACCTTGTTGAGGAGCTGCGAGTAGGTGATCTCGCTCTGGCCGGCGGCGCGGCCGCCACCGGTCATCATGCTGTAGAGGCCGACCAGGACGACGACGATGACGCCCCAGATGACGAGATTGCGCAGATTCATAAGCTAGGACCGTCTCGCAGAAGGATTACGGGCTTTCCCCGTCAAGATAGGCAGCCAAACACCGTTCCACCAGCGGAGCCGGTCGATACGCGACCGATGGCCTCGCCTTGGCCGTAAAATGCAGAAGGCCGCGCCTGGTGGCGCGGCCTTCGTAAAGCATGCCGATGTGGCGGAAGTCAGCCCTTACCGGGAAGGCTTCTTCGGCGCCGCGATCAGGCCTTCGCGCTGGGCGCGCTTGCGGGCCAGCTTGCGGGCCCGGCGCACGGCTTCCGCCTTCTGGCGGGCGCGCTTCTCGGACGGCTTCTCGTAATGGACGTGGCGCTTCATCTCGCGGAACGAGCCTTCGCGCTGCATCTTTTTCTTCAGCGCCTTGAGGGCCTGGTCGACGTTGTTGTCGCGGACGAAAATCTGAACCAGAGGTCTCTCTCCTGTCGATCGCTACACCGCCCGGCGCCCGGAACCCGGTTGGGGCGGCGGCGAGCGAACAAAAAATCGTGCCCGGACGGGCGAGCCATCCAGGTTTGAGGGCGGGCAGATACCAGAACCCCAGGGGGATGTCCACGCCATGAAGGCGCCAAAGCGCGTGGTGTGGCTCTTGGGTTCCGCGCCCGCTAAGTTGCCGCCATGACGAACGACTGGGCGGCCGACGCCGAGCAGCAGATCCTGGCCCAGGCCATCAAGCTCGCGCCCCGCGAGGGCTGGACCGCGCGCATGGCCAGGCTGGCGGGCCAGGCCTGCGGCTTTTCCGAGGGCGAGACCGAACTCCTGGTCCCGCACGGCCCGGCCGACCTCGCGGCCCTGTTCTCCCGCCGCCACGACGCCCGGGCGCTGGTCCTGCTCGAGGCCGTGGACCCCGAGGCGCTGAAGATCCGCGAGCGGATCCGCTGCGCGGTCGAGGCGAGGCTCGACGCCGGCGCCGCCGACGAGCCGGCCACCCGCCGCTGGGCGGGCTACCTCGCCCTGCCGCTGAACCTGGCGCTGGGCGCGCGCCTCGCCTGGGAGAGCGCCGATGTGCTGTGGCGCTGGGCCGGCGACGCGGCCACGGACGAGAACCACTATACCAAGCGCGCGATCCTGGCCGGCATCCTGACCTCGGCCCTCGCCATCCGCATCGCCGAGGGCCGCGGCGAGGCGCTCCGCTACGTCGACCGCCGCATCGACGACGTCATGCGCTTCGAGAAATGGAAGGCGACCACCACCTTCCGGCCGTCGGCCTTCGTGACCGGCGTCGCCCAGGCGCTGGGCAAGATGCGCTACCGCACCGCGCCCAAGCCGGATTTCACCGACGCGCCCTAGCCTGCGGCGTGCGGGTTCTCGAAGATCGCTTCCACCGGCTCGCCGAACAGGGCGGCGATCCGATAGGCGAGGTCGAGCGATGGATCGTGCTTGTCGGTCTCCAGCGCGATCACCGCCTGGCGCGACACGCCGAGGCGCCTCCCCAGCTCCTCCTGCGTCCAGCCCCGGGCCGACCTGAGCTCGCGCAGCCGGTTCCTCACGCCCGGCTGGTCCGCACGGTGCAGGACGCGAAGCCGAAGCAGATCCAGAACAGGGGGTAGATGAGCCAGCCCGGCGCGTGGGGCGCGTCGGCGTAGCTCTCCGCGAAGCCCCACGCGCTGAAAAGCGCCATGGCCAGGCCGGAGGCCACGATAAACCGCTTGGCCATCAGCGCGCGCACGAACTCGTCGCTTTCGCGCATCAGCTCCAGCGCCGCCCAGATCTGGCCGGCCACTGGGGCAGCCACCGCCAGCGCGAAAAGCCAGGCGCCTGGCCGCGTGATGTCGTCGAAAGCGCCGAAGATGGCGGCAACGTTCAGGCTGCCATAGCCGAGGAAGAAGAGCGTCGTGCGGAGGTGGTAGCGGCCTTCCGGCGTCTTGGCGAACATGCGGCTCTCCCCACGTGATGTCAGGAAAACCTTACATCAAGGAGCTGTAAGGTCAACCTTACATTCGCTTCGCAAGCAGGCTTAGCCATCGCTCGCCTGGGCGGTCCTGCCGGACGTCCTCGGTGATTTTCACGGACAGCAGATCCAGGCCGCCCGTCTCGACCACCAGCGCCCGTCCGGCCGCCTCGTCGAGGTCGGTGAAGCGGCGCCCGTTCGCGTCCCGCTCGGCCCGGCCGTATTTGAAGGACATCCAGAACACGCCGCCGCGCTTCAGCGCGTCGCGCAGCCGGCCGACGGCGTCCGGCAGGTCGGCGGCGGGCACGTGGAGCAGGGAGGCGCAGGCCCAGACTCCGTCGAACTGCTCCCGCCAGGCGACGTCGGCGAAGGTCATGACCTCCACGGGCAGGCCGGTATGGGCGCGGGCCAGCTCGGCGAGGTTCGGGGCGGCCTCCATGGCGGTGACCCGGAAGCCGCGCCGGTGGAAGGCCAGCGCGTCGCGTCCCGAGCCGCAGCCGGCGTCGAGAATCCGCCCGCCCGGCGGAACATGGCTCAGGAAGTCGCCGTAGGCCGGCGCCATGTCGGCGCTGGCGCTGCGCTGGAAGAAGTCCTCGGCGTTCTCGTCGTAGAAGCCGATGCTCACCGCTCAGCTCCCGAGCGGCCGGACGCGGTTCACGTGGCCCATCTTGCGGCCGGGCTTGGCCTCGCGCTTGCCGTAGAGGTGGATGCGGGTGTCCGGCTCGGACGCCAGCTTCCGCCAGCCATGCGCCTCTTCGCCCAGCAGGTTCAGCATCTCCACCCGCGAGCGGGCGGCGGTCGGCCCGAGCGGCCAGCCGGCGACGGCGCGGATGTGCTGCTCGAACTGGTCGACCTCGCAGCCGTCCTGGGTCCAGTGGCCGGTGTTGTGCACGCGCGGCGCGATCTCGTTGACCAGCAGGCGGCCGTCCTTCAACTCGAAGAGCTCGATGCCGATGACGCCGACATAGCCCAGGCCGTCCAGGACCTGGCGGGCGATCTTCTCGGCCTGGTCGGCCAGGCTCTGGGAGGCGTTGGCGGGCGCGAGGGTGCGGCGGAGGATGCCGTGCTCGTGGTGGTTCTCGCCCAGGGGATAGACCGCGATCTCGCCGTCCCGGCCGCGGGCGGCGATCACCGACAGCTCGCGCACGAAGTCGGCCGGCGCCTCGACGATCACCGGAACCCCGCCCAGCTCCTGGAAGATGCGCGCCGCGTCGGCGGCGTGCTCGACCCACTTCTGGCCCTTGCCGTCATAGCCCTCCCGGCGGGTCTTCATCAGGGCCGGCGCGCCGATCCGCTCCACGGCCTCCACGGCGGACACCGGATTGTCGGCGGCGGCGAAGGCGACGGTGGCGACGCCCCGGCCGTTCAGGAAGGTCTTCTCGTTGATCCGGTCCTGGGCGACGGCGAGCGCGCGGGCGCCGGGGGCCACGTCGACACCCTTCGACGCCAGCCATTCCACCGAGGCCGCAGGCACGTTCTCGAACTCGTAGGTGACCACGTCGGTCAGCTCCGCGAGCCTGGCCAGCGCCGCCTCGTCGTCATAGGCGCCGACGATGAGCTGGGTCGCCGAGCGGCCCGCCGGACTGTCGGCGTCGCGTTCCAGGATCGCCACGTCGAAGCCCAGCCGGGCGGCGGCGAGCGCCAGCATCCGGCCGAGCTGGCCGCCGCCGAGGATGCCGATGGTCGAGCCCGGGGCTAAGGGGAAGCTCGGCATGGGCGGTCCTTACTCGACGCTCTCGGAGACGCTGTCCGTCTGGCGGGCGGTGAAGTCGGCAAGGCGCCCGGCCAGGTGCGCGTCCGCCAGCGCCAGGATCTTGGCGGCCATCAGGCCGGCGTTCTTGGCGCCGGCCTCGCCGATCGCCAGCGTGCCCACCGGGATGCCGCCGGGCATCTGGACGATGGAGAGGAGGCTATCCATCCCCTTCAGCGCCTTGGATTCGATCGGCACGCCCAGCACCGGCAGCTCGGTGAGCGAGGCGGTCATCCCCGGAAGGTGGGCGGCCCCACCGGCCCCGGCGATGATCACCTTGAAGCCCGCGGCCTTGGCGCCCTTGGCGAAGCTGTACATCCGGTCAGGGGTGCGGTGGGCGGAGACCACCTTGGCTTCGTACGTCACGCCCAGGTCGTCCAGCATGGCGGCGGCGTGCTTGAGCACCGGCCAGTCGGACCGGCTGCCCATGATGATGGCGACGGGCGGTGCGGCGCTCATGTGTCGTCGATTCCCTGGGCGGGCCCCGGCCCGGAAGGCGGCGGAGTATAGGCGCCGGCCTTGCGCCCGCAACCGAGTGGCTTAGGCTTTCGCTTAAGTGCCCGTGAGTCCTGCCGATTCTGGCCTGCCATCCCGGCGGAGGACGCGATGAAGATCTTCGGCGCGCGCAACGAACCCCTGCCCGCCCAGCGCCGCCCGGCCGCGAGCGGCAAGGCGGCTGGCGTGCCGCGCGGCGCCGCGCCCCGGCGCGGTTCCGACGCCACCGACTTCCTGGGCCTGACCGAGGCGGACCTGACGCCCCAGGTCCAGGCGGCCATGGGGACCCTGCTCACCGAGATCGACGATCTCCGGGCCGAGATCGCCCGCCTGAAGGCGCGGCTCGCCGAGACCGAGGGCCTGGCCGACCGCGACGCGCTCACCCCGGTCCTGAACCGCCGGGCCTTCGTGCGCGAGCTCTCCCGCATCCAGACCTTCGTCCAGCGCTACGGCGCCGACGCCAGCCTGGTCTATTTCGACCTCGACGGGCTGAAGGCGGTCAACGACCGCTTCGGCCACGCGGCGGGCGACGCCGCCCTGAAGGCGGTGGCCGAGCGCCTGGCCGCCCAGGTCCGCGAGAGCGACATCGTGGGACGCCTCGGGGGCGACGAGTTCGCGGTGATCCTGGTGCAGGCCGAGCCCGCGACCGCCGAGGCCAAGGCCCAGGCGCTGGCCACGGCGGTCGAGCGCCTGCCGGTGAGCTTCGAGGGCGGCCAGGCCCAGCCCCGCCTCACCTTCGGCGTCAGCCGCATCGACCCGGACCTCGACCCGGAGGCCCTGCTGGCTGCGGCTGACGGGGCGATGTACGCGCGCAAGCGGGGCGGCCGTTCTGATTCCTCCCCCGACGGGAGCAACTGATCTCAGGCGATGATGTCCGGGGTCAGCATGTCCTCGAGGCGGGCGATCTCGTCCTTGAGGGCCAGTTTCTTCCGCTTCAGGCGGCCGATCAGCATCATGTCGGGCAGCGGCGAGGCCGACAGCGCCTGGATGGCCGCGTCGAAGTCGGCGTGGTCCTGGCGCAGCTCCGTGAGCCTGGCCTGGAGCACTTCCTCCGACTGGAACTGGTCGTCGTTCATCGCCCTCAACCTATCCCAAGGCCGCCGCCAGCGCAGCCAGCGCAGCGTCGGGCGCGGGTCTTCCCCAGGCCCGGGAGGCGGCCTTCAGCGCGGTGAGCGCCGGGGCCCCGCCGAGCTCGCCCCGGGATAACCCGGCCAAGGTTTCCAAAAGAAGACGCTCGGCGCGCAATTCCGCGGCCTTCACGTCCTCGCGCAGCGCCTCGCGCGCCGCGTCGTCCACCGGCGGGCAAGGCGCTTTGATCGCTCGTCGCACGGCGCGGAGCGGTGAGACTGCCTGGGCGTCCCAGCGGCGGGCGGCGTCCGCCGCGGTCCGCAGCAGCTCCGGATCCTGCGCCTCGGCCCACACGGCCCAGAGCAGATAGGGCGTGTTCTGGCCGTGCTCGTCCTGCAGGGCCAGGCAGGCGTCGGGCACGCCCTCGCGAGCGTAGGCCTCCAGCGCCCAGTCCCAGATCCCCAAGGCTCAGCCCTCCGCCGGCGCGGGACCCACGTCCCGGCCCCATCGCTTAACCGGGCTCCATGACAGGCCGAAGAGGTCCAGCGCCCGGCCCACCGATTGGTCGACCATGGCCTCGAGACTGGCGGGCTTCGCGTAGAAGGCCGGCATCGGCGGGGCGATCACCGCCCCCCATCTCGGCCAGCCGGACCATGGTGCGCAGGTGACCGAGGTGCAGCGGGGTCTCGCGGACCATCAGCACCAGCGGCCGGCGCTCCTTTAGCACCACGTCGGCGGCCCGCGTCAGCAGCGACGAGGTCACGCCGGTGGCGATCTCGCTCATGGTCCGGACCGAACACGGCGCCACGATCATGCCGAGCGTCTGGAACGAGCCCGAGGCGATGGCCGCGCCCACGTCGGAGACCTTGTGGACCACGTCGGCCTTCGCGTTGAGGTCGGCGACGGAGAGATCGGTCTCCTGAGCGAGCGTCAGGGCCGCGGCCTTGGAGACCACCAGGTGGCTCTCGACGCCCAGCTCGCGGCAGGCGTCGAGCGCGCGCAGACCGTAGACGATCCCCGAGGCGCCGGAGACGCCGACCACCAGCCTTGGCCGTTCAACTCTCGTCATGAGAAGGGCCCCCAACGCCCGAACACGCCGCAAGGATGCAGCTGAGCCGCCAGCAAACATATGTGATCTGACAGGCGCGCAAAGCGGGTGTTCACTTCAAGGCTGTCAACAGCGAGGAGACCACCCGTCATGGCCGTGGAAGCCCGGATCCGTGAACTCGGATCTCGCCACCAGTCCCTGGAGCTCGCGATCCAGGAAGAGCTGCGCAGGCCCGCCTCCGACGACCTCAAGCTGAAGGAACTCAAGCGACAGAAGCTGAAGCTGAAGGAAGAGATGGAAGCCCTGCGCGAGCAGATGCACTAGGGCGCCACGCAATCCCTCCCCTCCAGGGGAGGGATCGTCGCGAAACGCGACCGGGTGGGGATGTCGGGACCAGGCGCCGCGCCTGAACGTCAACCCCCCATCCGTCCCGGCGCGGTGCGCCGTCCGCCCTCCCCCGAAGGGGAGGGATGGTCCCGATCAATCCTCGTCGTCGTGGTCCGCGTCGCCCTGGTTCGCCCAGACGTCGGCGGCGGTCAGGTCCGAACGCCGGGCCGGCGCCTCGTCCTCGACCTCGGCTTCGGGCTCGATCACGCCGGTCTCGGAGGCCGGGCGCAGGGTCGGGCCGTCCGGGTCGGTGATCCCGCGACGGGCGTCGTCCTTGGCCTTCTTCTCGGCGGCCTTCTTCACCACGGCGTCCAGCTCCAGCTGGCTGGCGAGGCCCAGCGTCACCGGATCCACCGGCTTGATGTTGGCCGAGTTCCAGTGCTGACGGTTGCGCACCTGCTCGATGGTGGCCTTGGTGGTGCCCAGCAGGCGGGCGACCTGGCTGTCCGGCACTTCCGGGTGGTTGCGCACGAACCAGGCGATGGCGTCCGGGCGGTCCTGGCGGCGCGACACGGGCGTGTAGCGCGGGGCCTTCTTCACCGGCTTCAGGAGCTCCGCGTGGCGGCTCTTCTGGGCGACCATGCGGTACTTGTCGTTCTTCTCGGCGCGGTCGAGCTCGTCGCGCGACAGCTGGCCGTTGGCGATCGGGTCGGCGCCGCGGATGTCGCGCGCCACCTCGCCGTCGGCGATCCCCTTCACCTCGAGCGGGTGCAGGCCGCAGAAGTCGGCGATCTGGTCGAAGGTCAGGGAGGTGTTGTCCACCAGCCAGACGGCGGTCGCCTTCGGCATCAGGATTTCGGTCATAATCACGTCCTGCGGATCGTCCGGAAATGGTCGTCCGGAAATGAAGGCGCCCGGCCTTTCGGCCGGGCGGTGAGGGTTCCCATATAGGCCGGTTCCGGGCCTGAGAAAACGGAAATCCGCGGGGCGCGTGGAGACTCAGGCCAGCAGCCAGTCGCCGCCCAGGTCGGTGAGCTGCACCCCGACCAGCACCATGCGGTGGCCGGCCCCGAAATCGAGCACCGCGTCGGCCCCCTGCTGCAGCAGGTTGAACGCCGTTCCCGGGTCCAGCACCACCCGGTCGCCCGCCGCGTAGGCGAAGTCGAGGATGCGGTCGAGGCCGGCGTCCTGCGAACCGTGGAAGATGTCCGCCCCGGCCCCGCCGGTGATGGTGTCGTCGCCGCGATCGCCCGAGAGCCAGTCGTCGCCCTCGCCGCCCTCCAGGACGTCGTTCCCCTGGCCGCCACGCATCAGGTCGGCGCCGGCCCCGCCGAACAGCGCGTCGTCGCCGAGGTTGCCGTAGACGATGTCGCCGCCCTCGTCGCCGAACAGCCGGTCCTGGTCCTTGCCGCCCACCACCCAGTCGTCGCCGGCGCCCCCGGCGGCGGTGTCGTCGCCCATGTTGCCGTTGATGTCGTCGAAGTCCGCGCCGCCGGAGATCGAGTCCGCCCCGTCGTCGCCGCGCAGGTAGTCCTGGCCGGAGAAGCCCTGGATCGTATCGGCGCTGGCGCCGCCATAGAGGGCGTTGGCCTGGGCGTTGCCGTTGATCTGGTCGGGTCCGGAGCCGCCGATGGCGTTCTCGATCACCGCCCCCTTGGCCACCGCCACATTGCCGATCGCGCCCCCGGCATTGGAGAAGAAGCCTTCCCTGAGGTCGATCACCTGGTCCTGGTAGAAGCCGGAAAAGTCGAAGGTGTCCGTGCCCCCGGCGTCCCAGACCGCGAAGATCAGCCGGGTGGTCGGGGAAGTCGCCTCGAACCAGGGCCGGTCGGCCGTCGAATTGAAGCCATAGACCGTGTCCCCGGTGCGGGTGGTCATGTTGGCCCCGTACTCGACCTGGATGGCGGCGATGTCGTCGAGCATCGGGACCGCCGGATACCGTCCCGAATAGTCCGCCCCGGTGTTGGTCTCCCGGAAGTAGCTCATCACCGTGTACTGGCTCGAGTCCTGGTAGTACTCGGCGTCCTTCTCGTAGGTGATGGGCCCGCCCTCGTCCCCCGCGTCGTAGTCGCCGGGATGCGCCATGCCGATGGCGTGGCCGATCTCGTGGACCAGGACGTAGCCGCCGCGGTTCAGGGCCGTCGGATTGGCGTTGTAGCTGATGGTGGAATTCACCCAGACGTCGCCCGATCGGGCCGAGAAGGCCGGGTTGCCCGGGTAGTAGGCGAAGGCCGAGGCGCCGTCGACGCCCGAGCGGTAGTTGGCGAGCAGGATCGAGGCCTCGTCCGAATAGGCCGCCTCGCCCTCGGTTCCGGTCCCCACCCGCACGAAGGTGATGTTGGCGGCGTCGGACCAGGCGCGCATGGCGAGCTCGGCCTGGGCCATCTGGGCGGCGTTGAAGCGCTGATAGCCCGCGGCGTCGTCCGGCATCGTCGCGGGCGCGGTGGCCCGGAAGGCATAGGTCACCGTGTAGGGCAGCCCCGCCTGCGCCGACCAGCCGGGCGCCGCCTGCAGCACGATCGTGCCGTCCGGCTGCCGGACCTCATCGAAGCCGGTCATCTGCAGGGCGGCGCGGTCGATGGAGAAGTTCGGCTTGCCGCCGATCATCCCCTCGCCGCGCTGGTCGGCGTTGACCAGGCCGGGCGGCGACGCCGGATCGGCGGAAACAAGACCTTCGGACATCACCACGCGCTCCCGGAACGGTCAGTCTAAGGCCCGTCCGGCAGGCGCCGCAATGCGGCCGATCAGGCCACGAAGAGCCAGTTCCCGGTCAGCGAGGAGAGCTGGGTGTTCACGAGCGTGATGTAGCCGCCGCCCATGTCCACCACCGTGTCCGCGCCCACTTGGCGGACCGAATAGATGGTTCCCGGATCGAGCTGGATGCGGTCGCCTTCCGCCGCGTTGAAGTCGAGCACCCGGTCGATCGCCGACTGGCCCCAGCCGTGGAAGATGTCAGCGCCCGCCCCGCCGATCAGGGTGTCGTTCCCCCGGTCGCCCGACAGCCAGTCGTCGCCGGCCTCGCCGTAGATGACGTCGTCGCCCTGGCCGCCGCGGATCAGGTCGGCGCCGGCCCCGCCCCACAGCTGGTCCTCGCCCATGTTGCCGTAGACGATGTCGGCGCCGTCGTCGCCGAACAGGCGGTCCTGGTCCTGGCCGCCCACCACCCAGTCGTCACCGGCGCCGCCGGCCACGGTGTCGTTGCCCTGGTTGCCGTGCAGGTCGTCGAACTCCGTGCCGCCGGACAGCGAGTCGTTGCCCGCCTCGCCGCGCAGGAAGTCCTGGCCGCCGGAGCCGCCGTCGAGGGTGTCGTTGCCGGGACCGCCGAGCAGGCTGTTGGCCGCGGCGTTGCCGGTGATCTTGTCGGCGGTGGTCCCGCCGATGGCGTTCTCGATCACCGCGCCCTTCGCCACCGCCACATTGCCGACCAGGCCGCCGACGTTGGAGAAGAAGCCCTCGCGCAGGTCGATGACCTGGTTCTGGCTATAGCCGGAGAAATCGAAGGTGTCGTTGCCGCCGGCGTCCCAGACCGCGAACACCACCTTGCCGTAGGTGGACGCCACGAACCAGGGCCGGTCGGCGGTCGCGTTGAAGCCGTAGACGGTGTCGCCCGTCCGCGTCGCCATGTTGGCCCCGTACTCAAGCTGGATGGCGGCGATGTCGTCGAGCAGGGGCGCAGCCGAGTACAAGCCGCCGAGGTTCCCCCCCCGTGTTGGACTCCCCGAAGTAGCTCATCACCGTGTACTGGCGGCTGTCCTCGTAATAGGTGGCGTTCGCCGAATAGGTGATCGTGCCGCCGTCGCTGGCGTCGTAGTCCGCCGGATGGGCGAGGCCGAGCGCGTGGCCGATTTCATGGGCCAGCACCATGCCGCCGTAGTTCCCGGTGGTCGGGCCGACGTTGTAGCCGATGGTCGAGTTGATCCAGACGTCGCCGGCCGCACTGCCCGACGAGGTCGAGCCGGGGAACATGGCGAAGGCCGAGGCGCCGGCCGCGCCCGAGCTGTAGTTCGAGAACAGGATCGCGGCGCTGTTCGAATAGGCCGCCTCGCCCTCGACACCGGAGCCCACGCGCACGAAGCGGATATTGGCCGCGTCCGACCAACCCTTCAGGGCCAGTTCGGCCTGGGTGATCTGGGCGGCGTTGAACCGCGAGAAGCCCCCGGTTTCGTCGGGCATCCGGGTCGGGGCTGTCGAACGGAAGGCGTAGCTCACGGTGAAGGCCTGGCCGAGCGAAGACGACCAGCCGGGCTCGCCGCGCACAAGCTGCCAGGCGGCCTCGTCGATGGAGTAGCTGGGCTTGCCGTTGGTCGCGACGCCGTCGCGCTGGTCGGCGTTCAGATAGGACTGCGGCCGGAGATCGGCGTCGTCGACCACCACCGCCTGACCGGCGCAGACCGGGCAGCGGCAGCCCTGGGCGAGGCCTTCGACCCCGCCGCCGACGGGCGCCGTCGCGCCGTGCTCAAGCTTGAACGACAGGCGGTCGGTGAGGTGGGTTTCGGGCATCGCAAGCTACTCTCGCCAACCCATCCCCTTCTTTTCCTTAGAGGAATAGGTTAACGCCGACAATCGGCAGGAGCCGCGGCGCGTCACCGCAGGCCCGGATGAGGACCAGCGTTCGCAATTCCCGCGCGGCGGGACTCAGCCCCGCCGCTTCCGCGCCGACGTCGGAGAGGGGGCAGATCAGTCGAGCGGCACGCGCCCGACGATCTTCAGGCCGTAGCCCGCCGAGCCCGGCAGGACAGTGGCCGAGGAGGTCAGCAGCCGCATGTCGCGGACCCCGAGGTCCAGCAGGATCTGCGCCCCGATGCCGTAGTCCCGCAGCACATTGTGGGAGTGGTCGGCCTGCGGCTGGCCGTAGCGCTCGGACAGCCAGTGGGGGGTTGGAGTCGCGGATGAACACTGCCACCCCGGCGCCGTCGTATTCGGAGAGCGCCTTCAGCGCGCGGGGCACGTATTCGCGGCGGGCCTCGGAGGCGCCCAGCATGTCGGCGGCCATGTCCACCCGGTGCATCCGCACGAGCGTCGGCTTGTCCGGGTCGATCCGGCCGGTGGTCAGCACCACGTGCTCGGTCTGGTCCAGCACGTTGCGGTAGACGATCATCCGGAAGCGGCCGCCGAAGGCGCTGTCGAACGGCGTCTCCAGGACGCGCTCCACCTGGCGTTCCGTGCGGCGACGGTAGGCGATCAGGTCGGCGATCGTGCCGATCTTCAGGCCGTGGAGCTGGGCGAAGGCGACGAGGTCCGGCAGGCGGGCCATGGAGCCGTCGTCGTTCATCACCTCGCAGATCACGCCGGCCGGGTTGAGGCCGGCCATTCGGCTGATGTCCACCGCCGCCTCGGTGTGGCCGGCGCGGACGAGCACGCCGCCGTCCTTGGCGACCAGCGGGAAGACGTGGCCCGGCGAGACCACGTCGTCGGCGCCCTTGGTCGGGTCGATGGCGACCGCCACCGTATGCGCCCGGTCGTGGGCCGAGATGCCGGTCGTCACCCCTCGCGGGCCTCGATCGAGACGGTGAAGGCGGTGCCGTGGCCGGACTGGTTGTCGGTGGCCATGGGCGGCAGGCGGAGCTGGCGGGCGCGCTCGCTGGTGATCGACAGGCAGATCAGGCCGCGCGCGTGCTTGGCCATGAAGTTGATCTGGTCCGGCGTGGCGAACTGCGCCGGGATGATCACGTCGCCCTCGTTCTCCCGGTCCTCGGCGTCGACCAGGATGTAGGGCCGCCCGTTGCGGGCGTCCTCGATGATGTCCTCGATGGGGCTGATGGCGGACGACACGGAGTCCTCCTCCTTCGATCCATGACCCGGGGTGACGAGATAGGGGCGTTTCATCGCGAGGCGGCCTTCATAAGCGCGAAGTCCATGACCTGCTCGGCCACGGTGGCGAGTTGCCAGGCGTCCTTGTCGACCAGGCATTCGCCGGCCTCGTCGAAGAGGCCGGTGGTGGCGTTCAGGGCCGCGCCGAACGGCGTCGGCCAACCCCTGAGCGCATGTATGATCGCCCGAACCGCCATCAAGGTCGTGCCCGCCGCCTGCCAGCCGTCGGCGGTGACGATCACGCCCACCGGCTTGCCGGAGAAGTAGGGCTGCGGGTCGCTGCGGGTCAGCTCCAGGGTGTCGAGGGCGTTCTTGACGATGCCCGACATGGAGCCGTGGTAGCCGGGCGTCGCCACGATGATCCCGTCGGCGCCGCGCACCGCCTCGGCCAGCTCACGCTGGGCGTCGGTGACCTCGCCGGGCCTGGGATCGAACACCGGCAGCCGGCTCATGAACTCGCCGCCCAGCAGGCAGACGTCGGCGCCGGCGGCTTCCGCCGTGCGCAGCGATCGGAGGAGGGCCTTCTCGCTTGTGGAGCCCGGTCGGATCGTGCCGCCGAGGCCCACGATCCGGGGGCGGGAGGTGCTCATGGCCGAAGCTGTAAGCGCGCAAACGCGGCCGCGCCACCCCTCAGGCGGTCTCGCCTTCGCCGGCGAACACCTTCTTCAGCTCGGTCTTGAGGATCTTGCCGTTGGCGTTGCGCGGCAGGGGCTCCGGCCAGAACACCACCTTCACTGGCGCCTTGAAGGCCGCCAGCTTGGACCGCACTAGGTCCTTGAGCTCCTGCTCGGTCGCCTGGCCGCCGGGCTTCAGGTGCACCACCGCCCCGGGCTCCTCGCCCAGCGTCTTGTGCGGGATGCCGACGATGGCGGCGTCCATCACGTCCGGGTGCTCGTAGAGGACGTTCTCGACCTCTACGCAGTAGATGTTCTCCCCGCCGCGGATCAGCATGTCCTTGGCCCGGTCGATGATGAACAGGAAGCCTTCCTCGTCGATCCTGGCCAGGTCGCCGGTGCGCAGCCAGCCGTCGACGAAGGTCTCGGCGGTCGCTTCCGGCTTGTTCCAGTAGCCCTTCACCACCTGCGGCCCCTTCACCCAGAGCTCGCCCACGGCGTTCGGCGGCAGCACGGTCCTGCCGTCCGCGGGATCGCGGATCTGCATCTCGCCCACCGGCGCGGCGGGGCCCGCGCTGTCCGGCCGGTTCTCGTAGTCGCGGCCGAGATGCGAGGTGAAGGTCGCCGTGGTCTCGGTCATCCCCCAGCCGTTGCCGGGCTGGGAGCCGGGGAAGGTCTCGGCGATCTTCCGCACCAGCTCCGGCGCCGAGGGCGCGCCGCCATAGGTGACGGCCTGCAACGAGGAGAGGTCGTACCTGGCCCGCGCCGGGTGCTCGATGAGCTGCCAGGCGATGGTCGGCACGCCGCCCGTGCTGTTCACCTTCTCGGCCTCGATGATCTTCATGGCCGGCTCGGCCTCCCACTTGCGCATGAAGACCAGCTTGCCGCCGGCGTTCATGGTGGGCCCGAGCGTCGCCGAGAGGCCGGTGGCGTGGAAGAGCGGCACGACCAGCAGGGTCACCCGCTGCGGCAGCTTGTGGGGATCGCTCTCCGGCAGGGGCTCGCCGGCCCGCAGGAAGTTGCGCGCCGCCGAGATGCCGCCCGCCCCGATGTTGGACGTCATGTTGCGGTGGGTGCCTAGCGCCCCCTTCGGCTTCCCCGTGGTGCCGGAGGTGTAGAGGATGGTGGCGTCGTCCTCAGGGTCGAGGTCCACGTCCGGCAGCGGCCGGTCGGGCAGCTCGCCCCACTGGTTCACCTTGCCGATCACGTCCTCCAGCCGGCGGACGCGCCCGTCCACCGGCTCGGCCGCCAGCCGCGAGACATAGATGCGGGAGAGCTCCGGCAGGTTGTCCAGGTGCGGGCCCAGCCGCTCCAGCCGCTCGTCGTCGACGATGGCGACCTTGGTCCCGGAATCGGCCAGGCCGTACTCGAGCTCGGCGCCGGTCCACCAGGCGTTCAGCGGCGTGACGATGGCGCCCGCGAGGATGCCGGCGAAGAACGCCACCGGCCATTCCGGCAGGTTGCGCATGATCACCGCCACCCGGTCGCCCTTCTTCACGCCGTCGGCCTGGAGCTGGTGGGCGAGCGCGATGGTCGCCCGCGCGAAGGCCTCGTAGGTCGCCCGGTCGTGCTCGTAGACCAGGAACTCGCGGTCCTTGAACGCCCGGGCGTTCAGGAACACGTCGCGCAGGGTCGGCGGGGCGTTCTTCCAGACCTTGGTCGGGATCCCGCGGATCACCTTCTCCTCGATCTCCAGGCGTGAGCCGGGTTGGGTGAGCAGGCGGTGCGCCTCGGCGATCGACATCACGGGCCAGGTCTCGGGCACGGAATCCACTCCAGAATAACGATTGTCATCGCGGCCGGCGCGCGGCGGAGAGCCGGGACCCGGGAGCCGTGCGCACCGCCCCTGGGTCCCGGATCGGCCTCGCGGCCGTCCGGGATGACAGTGATTAGCCTATCTCGTCACGCCGGTTCGGCGTTCTTTTCCCGCCGGCCCGCGTAGTGCGCCCGGATCTCCTTGAGCTCCTTGGCGTAGCGCTTCTCGGCCTCCTCGCGGAGCTTCGGGATGTGGTAGCTGGGGAAGAGGTCGTTGTCGGGGGCGTAGTCCTTCAGGACCTGCTTGGCGACCGTCACCTTGTGGACCTCGGTCGGCCCGTCGGCGATGCCCATGACCAGGCTCGAGGTCACCATATGCATGAACGGCATCTCGTTGGAGACGCCCAGCGCCCCGTGCAGGTGCGCCGCCTTGGTGGCGATGTCGTTGTAGACCTTGGGCATGGCCACCTTGATCGCGGCGATGTCCTTGCGGACCTTCTGGTAGTCCTTGTGCTTGTCGATCAGCCAGGCGGTGCGCATCACCAGCAGGCGGAACATCTCGAGCTGGATCCACGAGTCCGCGATCTGCTCCTGGACCATTTGCAGGTCCGAGAGCCGGCCGTCGCGGGTGGTGCGTGACACGGCGCGGCGGCACATCAGGTCGAGCGCGTTCTTGCAGGCGCCGACCGTGCGCATGGCGTGGTGCACGCGCCCGCCGCCCAGCCGCACCTGGGCGATGACGAAGGCGGCGCCCCGCTCGCCCAGCAGGGCGTCATAGGGCAGGCGCACATTATTGTAGCGGACATAGCCCTCGTTGCCGCCGCCGATCTCGCCGCCGGCGCCGACGCCGACGTTGCGGAGGATCTCCACTCCCGGCGTGTCGGTGGGCACCAGGAAGATCGAGGTCCGGCGGTAGGGGTCCTTCGCGTCCGGGTCGGTGACCGCATAGAGCACCAGCACCTTCGAGTGCTTGGCGTTGGTGGAGAACCACTTCTCGCCGTTGATCACCCACTCGTTCCCGTCGAGCACGGCGGTCGTGCGGAAGGTGAGCGGGTCGGAGCCGCCGGTGGGCTCGCTCATCGAGAAGGCCGAGCGGATGTCGCCGTTCAGCAGCGGCCAGAGGTACTGCTCCTTCTGCTTCTCGGTGCCGTAGTGGGCGATGATCTCGGCGTTGCCCGAGTCCGGCGCCTGGCAGCCGAACACCGAGGGGGCGAGGCCGTTGCGGCCCAGCTTCTCGTTCATCAGGGCGAGCTTCACCTGGCCATAGCCCTGGCCGCCCAGTTCGGGGCCCAGGTGGCAGGCCCACAGGCCCTGGTCCTTCACCTTCTGCTGCAGCGGCTTGATGAACCGCTTGCGCCCTTCCGAGGAATAGACCGCGAGGCCCAGGTGCGAGAGCGGCTCCACCTCCTCGCGCATGAAGTCCTCGATCCAGTCGAGCTTCTTCTGGAAGTCGGGGTCGGTCTCGAAATCCCACGCCATGATGGTCCTCCCGCGGGCCGGTTCTTTTTCGTAGGTCCGGTACGTCCACACTATTAGGCCGACGTAAGGTCAGCGCAACGGCGCTTGTCAGGCCGCGCCGCGCGCCGGAAGCTCGGGCGCATGACGAGACGCCTCATCGCCGCGCTTGCCGGCCTGGCCGCCCTGGCCCCCACCGCGCTCCTGGCCTTCGACCTGCCGCCCGAGCCGCCCAAGGCGATCCGCCAGCACATCGGCCTCTACGGGACGCCGGACGCGCCGCTGGTGGTCTATGAGAAGGACGGCCGGCTCTGGGCCGACGGCGCGGGGGTGAAGGCCCAGCCGCTGCGGCAGGTGACCGGAGACTTCTACGTCACCGACGCGGGCGATCCCCGCGCCATCCTGTTCGGCGAGGGCGCCGAGGTGGGCGGCCTCCCGGTGGCCAAGCGCGACTTCGGGGCCGAGACCGCCGCTGCCATCCAGTCGAAGGTCCGCGCCGACCCCAAGGCGCTGCGCGCCCGCGCCGCCGCGGCGACCCCGCCCGCCGAGACCCCGAAGCGCGCCGCCGACCTCGTCAGCCTGCGCGGCCTGCCGGGCGTGAAGCTCGACATCCGCTATGCGACCACCAACAACTTCATGGGCGTCCCGCTCTACGAGCGGGCGGAGGCGTATTTGCAGCGGCCCGCCGCCGAGGCGCTGGCCCGCGCCGCGCAACGCCTGAAGGCCGAAGGCTACGGCCTGATGATCCACGACGCCTACCGGCCCTGGTCGGTGACCTGGATGTTCTGGGAGGCCACCCCGCCCGAGGCCCGGGGCTTTGTCGCCGATCCGGCCCAGGGCTCGCGCCACAACCGGGGCGCGGCCGTCGACCTGACGCTCTACGACCTCAAGACCGGCAAGGCGGTGGAGATGCCCGGCCGCTACGACGAGATGAGCCTGCGCTCCTATCCCGACTTCGTCGGCGGCACGTCGCGCCAGCGCGCGCTCCGCGACCTGCTGCGCGCCGCCATGGAGGCCGAGGGCTTCGCCGTCTATCCGCAGGAGTGGTGGCACTTCGACCACAAGGACTGGCGCGACTACGGCATCGGCAACGTGAGCTTCAGCGAGCTGGCGCGGTAGGCGGCCTTGCCCCCGCCCCGTCACCGGGCGCAAATGCCCCGACGCAAGGAGCCGCCCATGGACCAGATCACCCGCGCCAAGACCCTAGGATTCTCGGGCGAGCGGCTGTCGCGCATCGACGCCCACCTGAAGCGCTACGTCGACGCCGGCAAGTATCCCATGGCCCAGTTCCTCCTCGCCCGGCAGGGGCAGGTGGTCCACCAGAGCGTGGTCGGCCAGCAGGATCCGGAGCGCGGCGTTCCCCTCGCCGAGGACACGGTCTTCCGCATCTATTCCATGACCAAGCCGGTGGCCTCGGTGGCGCTGATGACCCTCGTCGAGGAGGGCCTGATCGCGCTCGACGACCCGGTCGCCAAGTGGATCCCGGCGTGGAGCAAGCTCGGCGTCTTCGAGGCCGGGATCGATCCGTTCCTGACCCGGACGCCGGCCCGGCCCATGCAGGTCGTCGACCTGATGCGCCACACGTCCGGGCTGACCTACGGCTTCCAGAACCGCACCAACGTCGACGCCGCCTACCGCAAGCTGAAACTCGAGCAGATGCACGGCGGGACGGACCTCGAGGGCATGATCGCCCAGCTCGCCAGGCTGCCCCTGGAGTTCTCGCCCGGCGAGGCCTGGAACTACTCGGTCTCCACCGACGTGGTCGGCTACCTGGTGCAGAAGGTCTCCGGCAAGCCGCTGGACGAGGCCCTGGCCGAGCGGATCTTCCGGCCGCTGAAGATGGTCGACACCGGCTTTCACGTCCGCGAGGACCAGAGGGGCCGTTTCGCCGCCTGCTACGAGCACGTCCCGGGCGGCCGGCCGAAGCTGCAGGACGACCCGCAGACGAGCCCGTACCTCGCCCCGCCGTCCTTGCTCTCCGGCGGCGGCGGCCTCGTGTCCACCGCAGCCGACTACATGCGCTTCGCCAACATGCTGGTCCGCGGCGGCGAGCTCGACGGCGCGCGCATCCTGGCGCCCAAGACCATCCGGCTGATGGCCTCGAACCACCTGCCGGGCGGCCAGGACCTGACCCAGATCTCCCGCTCGCTGTTCAGCGAGAGCACCAACGCCGGCGTCGGCTTCGGCCTGGGCTTCGCGGTGGTATTCGACCCGCCGAAGACCCTGATCCCCTGCTCTGAGGGCGAATTCTACTGGGGCGGGATGGCGTCCACCGCCTTCTGGGTGGACCCGGTCGAGGAGGTCACCGCGGTCTTCATGACCCAGCTCATCCCGTCCTCCACCTGGCCGATCCGGCGCGAGCTCCGGACGCTCACCTATGCGGCGCTGACGGAGACGAACGGCTAGCGCCGGCCACGGCCTCCGCCTCCTCGATGACCGGCTGGCCGAAGCCCGTATCAGGCGCGTCGGAGGTGGGCGGCGCGTCGAGCATCTTCGCCTTCCGCCAGCCGCCCCAGAGATAGTAGCCGCCGGCCAGGGCGAGGGTCGTGAAGCTGCCGATCGGGAAGCTCAGCCAGACGGCGTCGGCGCCGATGTGCGGCTCCAGCAGGTTGGCGAGCGGGATCCGCACGACCCACAGCGAGATGATCATCGCCAGCAGCGGCGGCCAGACCGCGCCGGTCGCCCGCACCACGCCCGAGAAGATGAAGGCGATGCCGAACGGGATGAAGCCCCACAGCACGATCGAATTGATGTGCAGCGCGATCGGCAGGGACGGGCTATCCCCCGGTAGGAACAGCCGCAGCACGAACGGGTCGGCGAAGAAGAGCGCGACCACCGGCGCGGTGGTGAAGAGAAGCGCGAAGAGCGCGCCGCGCCGGGCCACCTGCTCCACCCGGTCCATGCGGCCGGCGCCGACGTTCTGGGCGGCCATGGACGAGACCGCGGCGCCCAGCGCCATGGCCGGCATCTGGACATAGGTCCAGAGCTGCGCCGCCGCCCCATAGGCCGCCGCCGTATGCGAGCCGTACTGGTTGACCAGACCCATCATGGTCACCGCCGCCAGGCTGATGACCATCATCTGGAAGCCCATAGGCAGACCCTTCAGCACCAGCGCGCGGAGGATCGCCAGGTCCGGGATCAGCAGCCGGGCCTCCGAGGGCCGGATCACCAGGATCGAGCCCTTGCGATAAAGGTGGATCAGCATGGCGAGGAGGGTCGTGGTCTGGGCGACCAGGGTGGCTGTGGCCGAGCCGGCGATGCCCAGGGTGGGGAGCGGTCCGGGCCCGATGATCAGCAGCGGGTTCAGGATCACGTCGAGGCCGACGGTGAGCAGGGAGAAGTAGAACGGCGTGCGGCTGTCGCCCGTCCCCCGCTGGGCCATCATCACGAACGAGAAGAAGTACATGAAGGGCATCGCCGTGAAGATCACTCGCAGATAGGCGATCGCGTCGCCCCGGGCGTCGGCCGGCGTGCCCATGGCGTCGAGGATGTGCGGGGTGAGCGTGACCCCCAGCGCCCCCACGCTCAGGGACAGCACGATGAAGAAGGCCGTGGACGTGCCCACGACCTTCCTGGCCAGCGCCTCGTCGCCGGCGCCTACGGCCTGGCCGATCAGGATGTTCGAGGCCATCGAGACGCCGAACACCGCGCCCAGCATCAGGAACATGATCTGGTTGGCGTTGGCGGTGGCGGTGAGCGCCGTCTCGCCCAGGACGTGGCTGACCCAGATCGCGTTGGCCGAGCCGTTCAGAGACTGCAGGATGTTGGTGCCCAGCACCGGAAGCGCGAACAGGATCAGCGTCTTGCCGATCGGCCCGGCGGTGAGGTCGGGCCCCTTCCGGCTCACCCCCGGCCGGCCGCCGGTCGCCGCTCCCTGCCCCGTCACGCCACGCTCCCCTCGCGTCCCCGCACGCCGGGGGTTCCCATACCAGTTCTAGGAGGCGCCGGGCCCCCCGTTCAACCCGTGCGGCCGAAACGCGCGGTCAGTCCCCAGGGTTGAGCGCGCGGCGTTTCGCTGTAAGAGGGCGCGGGGGATGGTCGACCGCCGTGGCGGCTGGGGCCGCGAAGAAGACTAGAAAGACCGCATGAAGATCCTGATTACGGGCGGAGCCGGGTTCATCGGATCCGCCGTTGTCCGCCGGGCGATCGCCGATGGCCACGAGGTGGTGAACCTCGACGCCCTGACCTACTCCGCCAACCTCGAGAACGTGGCGTCCGTGGCGGACCACCCGAACTACGCCTTCGAGCAGGCCGACATCTGCGACCAGGGCCGCATGCGCGAGATCTTCGCGAAGCATCGCCCCGACGCCGTCATGCACCTGGCCGCCGAGAGCCACAACGACCGCGCCATCGAGGGCCCGCTGGACTTCGTCCGCTCCAACGTCGTCGGCACCGCCGTTCTGCTGGAGGCCGCCCGCGAGCACTGGAACGGTCTGGCCGAGCCCGCGAAGTCCGCCTTCCGCTTCCACCACGTCTCCACCGACGAGGTGTTCGGGGCCCTGGGCGAGGACGGCGCCTTCAGCGAGACCACGCCCTACGACCCGAACTCCCCTACTCGGCGTCGAAGGCCGGCTCCGACCACCTGGTCCGCGCCTGGGGCCGCACCTATGGCCTGCCCGTCGTCATCACCAACTGCGCCAACAACTACGGCCCCTACCAGTTTCCCGAGAAGCTGATCCCGACGGTGATCACCCGGGCGCTGGAAGGGAAGCCGATCCCGGTCTACGGCGATGGCCGCCAGGTGCGCGACTGGCTGCACGTGGACGACCATGCCGACGCCCTGCTGCTGGTCCTGCAGAAGGGCCGCCTCGACGAGACCTACTGCATCGGCGGCACGCCGAACCGGCGCAACCTGGAGATCATCCAGATTCTCTGCGCCGCGCTCGACAAGTACGCTCCGGCCAACACGCCGCACGCCGAGAAGATCACCTTCGTCACCGACCGGCCGGGCCACGACTTCCGCTACGCCATCGACGCCTCGAAGCTGAAGGCCGAGCTGGGCTGGGAGGCGAAGACCTCGCTGGAGGCCGGCCTCGACGAGACCGTCCGCTGGTACGTGGACAACCGCGACTGGATCGAGGGCATCCGCCAGCGCGGCTTCCACTCCGAGCGGCTGGGGCTGGTGAAGGCGTCGTGACCGTCCGTATCCTGCAGTTCGGAACCACCGGCCAGGTGGGGATCGAGCTCCTGCGGCAGGCGCCCTGCCACGACGTGGCCCTGACCGCCCTCAGCCGCGCCCAGGCCGACCTCGCCGACCCCGCCGCCTGCGCCGCCGCCGTGCGCGCCGCCGCGCCGGACCTGGTGGTGATCGCCGCCGCCTACACCGCTGTCGACCAGGCCGAGAGCGACACCGCCGCGGCCGATGTGGTCAACGGCGAGGCGCCGGGCGCGATCGCCAGGGCCGCCCGGGACGCCGGCGCCGCGGTCGTGCACATCTCCACCGACTATGTCTTCGCGGGCGACAAGGGCCAGCCCTACCGCGAGGACGACCCCATCGCGCCCGCGGGCGCCTACGGTCGGTCCAAGGCGCTCGGCGAGCAGGCGGTGCTGGAGAGCGGCGCCCGCGCCCTCGTTCTGCGCACCTCCTGGGTCGTCTCGGCCCACGGCAAGAATTTCGTGAAGACCATGCTGCGCCTGGCCGGCGGCGACCGGCCCCTGCGCGTGGTGGACGACCAGCTCGGCCGGCCCACCGCCGCCGCCGACATCGCGGGCCTCATCCTCGCCCAGGCGCCCCGCCTGGCCGCGGCGCCGGTAGGGGCGCCGGAGTGGGGCGTCTTCCACTTCGCCAACGCCGGCGAGGTCACCTGGCGGCGGTTCGCCGAGGCGATCTTCGCCGAGGCCGGCGTCGCCAAGGCCGTCGAGCCGATCGCCACCGCCGAGTTCCCGACGCCCGCGCGCCGGCCGGCCTACAGCGTCCTCGACACCGGCCGCCTCGAGCAGGTGTTCGGCGTCACGCCGCGCCCCTGGCCGGCGGCGCTCGCCGAGATCGTCGCAGAATTGAAGACTGAAGGAGCCGTCGCATGAGGCGCGGGATCATCCTCGCCGGCGGCGCCGGCACCCGGCTGCACCCCTGACCATCGCGGTCTCCAAGCAGTTGCTGCCGGTCTACGACAAGCCGATGATCTACTACCCGCTGTCGGTCCTGATGCTGGCCGGCGTGCGCGAGATCCTGATCATCACCACGCCGGAGGACCAGGAGGGCTTCAAGCGCCTGCTGGGCGACGGCTCCCAGCTCGGCGTGCGCTTCGAATATGTGGTCCAGCCGACCCCCGGCGGCCTGGCCGAGGCCTACATCCTCGGCGAGGCGTTCGTCGCCGGCGAGCCCTCGGTGATGATCCTCGGGGACAACATCTTCTTCGGCCAGAATTTCGGAAACATGCTGCGCAACGCGCATGCCCGCACCCACGGGGCGACGGTGTTCGGCTATCCGGTGCACGACCCGGAGCGCTACGGCGTGGTCGAGCTCAGCCCCGACGGCCGGGCGCTCTCCATCGTCGAGAAGCCGGCCGAGCCCAAGTCCAACTATGCGGTGACGGGGCTCTACTTCTACGACGGCCGGGCCAGCGAGATGGCCAAGACGCTCAGCCGCTCGCCGCGCGGCGAGTTGGAGATCACCGCGCTCAATCAGCTCTACCTGGAGGCCGGCGAGCTGCATGTGGAACTGCTCGGCCGCGGCTTCGCCTGGGAGGACGCCGGCACCCACGACAGCCTGATCCAGGCCGGGGAGCTGATCCGCACCTTCGAGCAGCGCCAGGGCCTCCGCATCGGCTGCCTGGAAGAGATCGCCTACCACCACGGCTGGATCGACCGCGACCAGCTGCTGGCCACCGCCACGCGCCTGGCCAAGAGCGAGTACGGCAAGTACCTGCGCGAGCTCGCCGACAAGCCGCCCAGCAGCGAGGAGCCGGCGGAGTAATCATCCCTCCCCTTCATGGGGAGGGTCGACTCGCCGCGAGGCGAGCGGGGTGGGGGGTGTGGTTCAAACCCTGACTCTCCATGAGGCCCGCACTTCCCCACCCTGCGCGCTTGCGCGCTGTCCCTCCCCCATTAAGGGAGGGACCCATTTGCCCTAAGCCAGCCGGCTCTGCCTCCGGCTCCAGACCAGGTAGACCACCACGCCCACCGCATTCCAGGCGAAGAAGAAGACGATCGTCTTCACCGTCAGGCTGGTGAACAGGTAGAGGCAGCCGGCCACCGCCAGCGGGGCGACCACCCAGACCGCGGGGGTCCGGAACGGCCGCGCCAGGTCCGGCCGCTCCCGGCGCAGCACCATCACCGCCACCGCCGTCGCGATGAAGGCGGCGAGCGTGCCCGCATTGGCGAGGGCGGCGATCTCGTCCAGCGGCACGACGCCGGCGATCAGGGCCGCGATCAGGCCGGTGAGCAGGGTCACGGCGGTCGGCACGCCGCGGCCGCTGACCGTCGCCAGCCGGCGGGGCAGCAGGCCGTCGCGGGCCATGGCGAAGAACACCCGGCTCTGGCCGAACATGAAGACCATGATCACGGTCGGCATGGCGATCACCGCGGCGCCGGCGATGACCGAGGCCGCGGCCGGCCGACCCAGTTCGCGCAGGATGTAGGCCAGGGGCTCGGCGGTCTTGGAGAAGACGTCGTAGGGCATGGCGCCTAGCGCCGCGGCCGCCACCACCATGTAGATCAGGGTGCACAGCGCCATGGAGCCGACGATGCCGATGGTCAGGTCGCGCTTGGGGTCCTTGGCCTCCTCGGCAGCCGTGGAGATGGCGTCGAAGCCGTAGAAGGCGAAGAAGATGATCGCCGCCGCGCCCATCACCCCGTACTTGCGTCCGTCCTCGGCGGTCAGGGCGCCGAAGCCGAACGGGGCGAACGGCTCGAAGTGGTTGGCGTCGAAGGCGGGCAGGGTCAGGGCCACGAAGCCGGCCAGGGCAACCAGCTTCACGATCACCAGGATGAAGTTCACCGTCGCGCTCTCGCGGGTCCCGACGAGCAGCAGGCCGGTCACCACCAGGGCGATGAACACCGCCGGCAGGTTGACGATGCCGCCGCTCTCGGGCCCGGCCAGCAGGGCCGCGGGGATCGGCCAGCCGGCCTGCTGGATCAGCCCGGAGGCGTAGCCCGCCCAGCCGACGGAGACCGCGCTGCAGACCAAGGTGTACTCGAGGATCAGGCTCCAGCCGATCACCCAGGCCACCATCTCGCCGAGGCTGACGTAGGCGTAGGTGTAGGCGCTGCCGGCCTGGGGCGTCAGGCTCGCCATCTCGGCGTAGCAGAGCGCGGCGAAGGCGCAGACCGCGCCGGCCACCGCGAAGGACAGGATCACCGCCGGCCCGGCGAGGCCCGCCGCGACGCCGGTGAGCGTGTAGATGCCGGTGCCGATGATCGCCCCGACCCCCAGCGCCACCAGATGCGGCCAGCCCAGCGTGGGCTTCAGGCGATGCGCGCCCTCGGCGTGGGCGGCGGCCTCCACAGGCTTCCTGCGCGTGACGAAACTCATGTGTCG
Source organism: Phenylobacterium sp. J367 (assembly GCF_024699985.1). Taxonomy (GTDB): domain Bacteria; phylum Pseudomonadota; class Alphaproteobacteria; order Caulobacterales; family Caulobacteraceae; genus Phenylobacterium. The sequence goes on from NZ_JAJONA010000001.1 coordinate 1,130,761, forward strand.
GCCCTCCCGGATCAGCGCCACCATTGCCCGCGCCGGGAGGCCCCGACAAGGCCGCTCGGATGGCCTTGGCGCCGGCCCGTCGAGGCGCCAGCTTGGCCGCGCTGATCGGAGGGGAGTTGTCCGCATGCGTCACCTGATCCTGGCCGCCGCCCTGGCGCTTGCGGCGGCGCCGGCCCTTCCCCAGCCGGCCTGGGCCGACGACGACGCCGTCCGGAAGCTGGTCGCCGACTACGAGGCCTGGTGGCTGGGCGACGATCCGGTGACCGCCGGCAACCTCGGCGTCCGCGCGGCGCTGTCGAAGCTCGCCGACGTCACCCCCGCCGCCGACGCCCGCCGCAAGGCCGCTCTGACCGCATTCCAGGCCCGCGCCAGGGCGATCCCCGACGCCGGCCTCTCGGAGACCGCGAAGCTCAACCGCGACCTGCTGGCCTGGACCCTCGAGAGCAGGCTCGGCTACCTCGGCTTCGATCAGGCCCGCATCCAGATCTCCAGCGACGGGAGCTTCTTCGACACCCTGGGCTACCTCGCCGCGTCGACCCCGATCCGCACGGCCGACGACGCCCGCGCCTGGGCCGATCGGCTGGAGGCCGGGGCGAAGGACTGGCGCGACAACACCGAAAACACCCGCCGGGGCGTGAAGACCCGCTTCACACAGCCGAGGTCCACCGTCGAGGCGGTGATCAGGCAGGTGGGCGGGATGGTCGCCGTACCGGTGGATCAGGACCCGCTGCTGCGGCCGCTCGCCAAGCTGCCCGAGGCCATGGGCTCCGCCGACCGGGCCGCCGTCCGCGCCCGCGCCGTCAGGGCGGTCGAGGCCATCCGCGTCGAGCAGCGCGCCTTCCTGAAGTTCCTCGAGACGGAGTATCTGCCCGCCGCCCGGCCGGGGCTCGGCGTGCGCTCCGCGCCGGGGGGCGAGGCCTACTACCGCTTCGTGGTCCGCGACCACACCACCACCAACATGACGCCCGAGCAGATCCACGCGCTGGGCGTGAGCGAGGTCGCCCGCATCCGCGCCGAGATGGACGTGGCCATGAAGGAGGCCGGCTGGACCGGCGACCTGGCGGGCTTCATCGCCACGCTGCGCAAGGACCCGAAGTTCTACGCCACGAGCCGTGAGGACCTGCTGGAGAAGGCGTCGGAGATCGCCAAGCGGCTCGACGACAAGCTGCCGGGCTATTTCGGGACCCTGCCGCGGCTGCCGTACGGCGTGCGTCCTGTGCCCAAGGAGCTGGAGCAGGGTTACACCACCGGCCGCTACTGGGGCGGCTCGCCCACCAACGGCGTCGCCGGCGGCTACATGGTCAACACCTATGCGCTGGACCAGCGCGGCCTGCACGAGCTGCCGGCGCTCACCGCCCACGAGGCGGTCCCGGGCCACCACCTGCAGATCGCGCTCGCCCAGGAGATGCCGGAGACCCCGGCCTTCCGGCGCGAGAGCTACTACACCGCTTTCGGCGAGGGCTGGGGTCTCTATTCCGAGCGGCTGGCCGGCGAGATGGGCATCTACCGCACGCCCTACGAGCGGTTCGGCCAGCTCTCCTACGAGATGTGGCGCGCCTGCCGGCTCGTGGCCGACACAGGCATCCACTGGATGGGCTGGAGCCTCGATCAGGCCCGCGCCTGCTTCACCGACAACACGGCGCTCAGCCCCCTGAACATCGAGGTCGAGCTCGCCCGCTACGTCTCCTGGCCGGGTCAGGCGCTCGCCTACAAGATCGGTGAGCGGAAATACGTCGAGCTGCGCGGCAAGGCCAAGACGGCGCTGGGCGACAAGTTCGACATTCGCCGCTTCCACGACGCCGTCCTGCTCGCCGGACCGCTGCCCATGGACATCCTCGAAGCCCGGATCGGCGCCTGGATCGTCGCCGAACAAAATAGGTGACGCGCGCGTCATCGAAATATTGACGCAACGTCGCTATGCTGGATCGTTCCGATGAACGACGTTAAGTTATGCGTAGGTCCGCCCCGCTTGCGGTGAGACAGGACCAGAGGGGATTGGGAGGTATTTGATCATGCAATCTGCACGCATTTCCGTGCTCGCGGCCATCGGGGGCTCGATGCTCCTGTTCGGTTGCACCACCGACGGCGCGCCCAGCGCGCTCGCCAGCGGCAATGACGCCGCGGCGAAGACGGCGACCCAGGTCGCCGCCCTCCCGGCCCAGGTCGACAACTTCATGCTCGTCGACCAGAACCTGGAGGCCCACGAGCTGTATCGCCTGGCCGACGCCAAGGCGATCGTCATCGTCACCACCATGAACGGCTGCCCGATCGCCCGGGCCATGACGCCGGAGCTCAAGAAGCTCCGCGACGCCTACCAGGCCAAGGGCGTCGAGTTCCTGCTGCTGAACTCCGCCCTGCAGGACGGCCGCGAGGCGGTCCAGAAGGAGGCCCAGGAGTTCGGGATCGACATCCCGATCCTGATGGACTCCAACCAGCTCGTCGGCGAGAGCCTGGGCGTGACCCGCACGGCCGAGGTCTACGTGATCAACCCGAAGACCTGGCAGGTGGTCTACCGCGGCCCGCTGGATGACCGCATCGACTACGGCGGCGCCCAGAAGGCCAAGGTCCAGCCCTTCGCAGCCAATGCGCTCGACGCGGTGCTGGCCGGCGGCGCCGTGCAGCAGGCGTCCATGCACACCAAGGGCTGCCTGATCGACTTCCCCGAGCGGGCGAAGAAGGCCCAGCACGCCAAGATCTCCTACGCCCACGACGTGGCCCCGATCCTCGAGCAGAACTGCGTGGCCTGCCACCAGCCCGGCTCCATCGGCCCGTTCTCGATGACCAGCTACGAGATGGTGAAGGGCTTCTCGCCGATGATCCGCGAGGTGCTGCGCACCGACCGGATGCCGCCCTACAACGCAGATCCGCACGTCAACAAGTTCGCGGACAACCGCAACCTGACGTCGGCCGAGATCAAGACCATCGTCCACTGGATCGAAGCCGGCGCGCCGCGCGGCGACGGGCCGGACCCGCTGGCCTCCGTGGACCGCAGGGCCCCCGAATGGCCGCTCGGCAAGCCAGACCTGATCCTCGACGTCCCGGCCTACAAGATCCCGGCCTCGGGCGTCGTCGACTATCAGCGGCCGCACATCGTCAATCCGCTGACCGAGGGGCGCTGGATCCGCGCCTCGACCGTCAAGGTCACCGCCCGCCAGGGCGTGCACCACATCCTCACCGGCTACCTGAAGGACATCCCGACCGGCCCGGCCAACGAGAGCCGCTGGGGCGCATCCGTGGGCGGCTACGCCGTCGGTTCGGAGAGCGAGATCGCGCCCGAGAACGCCGGCACCTACCTGCCGCCGGGCGGCGCCATCGGCATCCAGGCCCACTACACCCCCTTCGGCAAGGAGGAGGTCGATAAGAGCCAGATCGCCCTCTACTTCTACGACAAGGACAAGACCCCCGACCTGGTGATGCGCAACTCGGTGGTGGTCGACAACACCATCGTCATCCCGCCGGGTGCGGCGCGCCACAAGGAGGTGGCCTACCTCACCTTCCCGAAGGACGCCCTGCTCTACTCGGCCTTCCCGCACGCCCACTACCGCGGCTACGCCTCGGACCTGTGGATCCAGTATCCGGACGGCTCCAAGAAGCTGCTCCTGGCGCTGCCGAGGTACGACTTCAACTGGCAGCGGCACTACACCTTCGCCGAGCCGGTGAAGGTGCCGGCGGGCTCGAAGCTGATCGCCCACTACATCTACGACAACTCCAAGCGGAACCCGGCCAACCCGGACCCGTCGAAGCAGATCGTCTGGGGCGACCAGTCCTGGGAGGAGATGTTCTACACGGCGATCCGCTATCGCTGGGTCGACGAGAACTCGAAGAACTTCGTCGACTATGACGAGGCGCTCCACCAGACCCGTCTGCTGGGCATGTTCGACGACAGCCTCGACGGCAAGATCCAGAAGGCCGAGCTGAAGGGCGAGCTCGGCGCGCGGATCGGCCAGTACTTCGCCCAGGTCGACAAGAACGCCGACGGCGGCATCGACAAGGCCGAGTTCGCGGTCGTGCAGCAGATGCTGGGCGGTCGCCGGCGGTCGAGCACCGAGAACGCGGCCATGCCGCCGGCCCCTTCTCCGGGCGGGCGCTAGCCGAACCCCTGGCTCCCGGCCATAAAGGCCGGGATGACCAGGCTGATGATCTACGAACCCTCCTGGCGGAGGCTGGCGGGCTCGATTCCGAAGGGGGTCGAGCCCGTTCTCATGGGCGAGGACGGCAAGCTCCGCCTCGACGGGCGCGAGGTGGAGCCAGAGGCCGCCGGCGCCGTCGCCGGCTGGGCCAACGCCGACGTCTTCTTCTCGCCGGCGGCGCGCGCCTACATGATCGCGCTGTTGAAGTCGCCGGACCTTGCCTGGGTGCAGAGCGGGGCCGCCGGCTTCGACAACCCGGTCTTCGGCCAGCTCGTGCAGAAGGGCGTGCGGCTCTCCACCAGCCATGGGCAGGCGGTGGGCATGAGCGAATACGTCCTCTGGGGGCGTGCTCGACCACTTCCAGAACGGGCCGGGACGGCGCGCCGCCCAGGCGAAGCACGCGTGGGACCGCCTGCCCTTCCGGGAGATCAACGGCTCCAACTGGCTGGTGATCGGCTTCGGCGCCATCGGCCAGAACGTCGCCCAGCGGGCCCGGGCCTTCGGCGCCACGGTGACCGGCGTGCGCCGCAACCAGGCCCCGCATCCGGCCGCCGACGCGATCGCGCCGATCGCCGACCTGCCGAACCTGCTGCCTGAGGCCGACGTGGTGGTGCTGTCGATCCCGCTGACGCCGGAGAGCCGCCACCTGGCCGACGCCGGCTTCTTCGCCGCCATGAAGACGGCCTCAGTGCTGGTGAACGTCGGCCGCGGCGGCCTGGTGGACGAGGATGCGCTCCTCGCCGCCCTCGACGCAGGCAAGCCCGAGCACGCCCTGCTGGACGTCTTCGCCGTGGAGCCGCTGCCCGCCGAGAGCCGGTTCTGGGATCACCCGCGGGTGACGCTCACCCCGCATTCGTCCGGCATCACCACCGGCCAGCACACCCGCAACGACGCCCTCTTCGCGGAGAACCTGCAGCGGTTCGTCGAGGGTCGTGACCTGCTGAACCTGGCGGACCCCAAGGACGTGCTGGCGGGCTAATTCGCCCTCTCCCTACCCTCTCCCTCTCCGCTTCGCGGGGGGAGAGGAGGGTAGCCGGGAGTCCGAGCCATAACCTCCTCTCCCCCGACCCCGGCGCAAGTCGGGGGAAGAGAGGGAGAGGGTAGGGAGAGGGCCTGCTTAGCCGCTACTCCACCCACAGGTCCTGCATGTCGCCCTTGCGGTTCAGGGCGCGCACGGCGCGCTTGACCACGGCCAGCAGGCGCTGCCGGCGCTGGACCTCGTCATAGGTCATGGCCCCCCGGGCCATGCCCTCCAGCAGGAAGCGGCCGAGGTCGCGGCTGGTCTGGAAACGCGGGTCGGCGCCGGCCTGGACCATGGCCCCGAACCTCGCGCCCACCTGGGCGTGGTCGAAGGCGCTCTGCGCCGCCGACAGCCGCTCGCGCAGCATGGGGTCGGTGCGGGCCGCAGCCTCCAGTTCGGCGAAGGCCACGAAGGGCGTCTCATGCAGCAGGGCCCAGTAGGCGTCGATGGCGTGCTCGGCGGCGTCCACGCCCGGCGGATGCGGCTGGGAGCCGGCCTGCTCGAACAGCCTCGCCCGCTCCAGCTCGATGTGCGCCACGGCGGCTTCCACCAGCTCTTCCCGGCTGGCGAAGTGGTAGAGCATGGCCCCACGGGTCAGCTTGGCGGCGTCGGCGATCATGGCGTTGGTGGCCGCGTGGTAGCCGACGTCTGCGAACAGCCGCATGGCCGCATCCAGTATCCGCGCGCGCGTACGCTGCGACTTCGGCGTCGCCTTTGCCGGATAGGTTCTCGCGTCCATCAAGGCCAAATGTTCGGGCGACCTGGGGAGGGTCTGCTGTCTCGCCAATTCCTATCAGGACAGTGGGACGTCTCGCCACAGCTTCAAGGTCGCGGTGGAAGGTTTCACGAAACCGACATGCAATCAGCCTAGCGACTGGTCAAAATCCAGGCGTTGGGGGCGCAAAGTGAGCGATCCTGGAATCCGACGTTATCGGACGGTGTTCCTGTCCGACATCCACCTCGGCACGCGCGGCTGCCAGGCCGAACTGCTGCTCGACTTCATCCGGCACATGGAGTGCGACCACCTCTACCTCGTCGGCGATATTGTCGACGGCTGGAAGATGAAGAGCGGCTGGTACTGGCCGCAAAGCCACAACGACGTGGTCCAGAAGGTCCTGCGCCTGGCCCGCAAGGGCGTGACCGTGACTTACGTCCCCGGCAATCACGACGACCGCGTCCGGGACTTTTGCGGCGTCCACTTCGGCGGCGTGGTGGTGGCCCGGGACGCGATCCACGAGACCGCCGACGGCCGGCGCTTCCTGGTCACCCACGGTGACGAGTTCGACGGCGTCGTCCAGCACGCGAAGTGGCTGGCCTTCCTGGGCGACTGGTCCTACCGCGCGCTCCTCGCCGCCAACACGCTGACCAACCGGCTCCGGCGGCGGCTCGGCTTCGGCTACTGGAGCTTCTCGGCCTTCCTGAAGACCCGGGTGAAGAACGCGTTGCACTTCATCGAGAACTTCGAGCAGGCGGTCGCCGACGAGGCCCGCCGGCGCGGTGTCGACGGGGTGATCTGCGGTCATATCCACAAGGCCGAGATGCGCGAGATCGACGGCATCACCTACGTCAACGACGGCGACTGGGTGGAGAGCTGCACGGCGCTGGTGGAACACCCCGACGGCCGGCTGGAGATCCTCGAATGGGCCAAGCTCCGGCACTGGTCCGTGCTCGACCGCGCGCCCGCCGCGCCGGAGATCCAGGCTCCGCCGCTCGCGGCGTAACGCCGGTCGGTTTGACAGCGCAGCCGAATTGATGACAGTGCCGCTGCCATGAAACCGCCCATGCCCCCAAGCCTGCGCGACCGGCAGCGGGCGGAGACGCGCGAGCAGATCCTCCGCGCCGTCGGCCGCCAGCTCGAGAGCGGCGCCGCGCTCGAGGACCTGAGCTTCGCCGAGATCGCCCGCGACGCAGGTCTCGGCGAGCGCACCGTCTACCGCTATTTCCCGACCAAGGAGGCGCTGCTGGGCGCCTTCTGGGCCTGGATGCAGAACCAGGCGGTCTCCGCCGCCCCGGAGCGCCCCCGGCCCCGGGCCATGCCCCGCGTCCGCGAGGCGATCACCGCGGCCCGCGACGCCCAGCGGCCGATGCGCATCCTGCTCGCCACCGACGCCTGGGAGCCGCAGGTGAACGGGGTGGTCCGCACCCTGACCCGTGTCCACCGGGAGCTCATGGACATGGGCCACACGGTGGAGGTGATCCACCCGGGCCAGTTCAAGACCTTCCCGCTTCCCACCTATTCCGAGATCAAGGTGGCGATCGGCGTCTACGAGCCGGTGCAGGAGCGCTTCAAGGCCTTCGAGCCCGAGGCTATCCACATCGCCACCGAGGGGCCCATCGGCCTGGCGGCGCGGCGCATCTGCGTGGAGTGGAAGCTGCCCTTCACCACCAGCTACCACACCCGCTTCCCGGAATATGTCTCGGCGCGACTGCCTCTGCCGCTGGCCGCCGGCTACGCCTACATGAAGTGGTTCCACAAGCCGTCGGGCCGGCTGATGGTCGCCACGCCGACCATGCGCGACGAGCTGACCGCCCACGGCTTCCGCAACATCTCGGCCTGGTCGCGCGGCGTCGACACCGAGCATTTCCGCCCCCGCCTGGCCGACGAGCCGGACGTGTTCGAGGGGCTCGCCCGGCCGGTCTTCCTCTATGTGGGCCGCGTGGCGGTGGAGAAGAACATCGAGGCCTTCCTCGGCCTCGACCTGCCCGGAACCAAGGTCGTGGTCGGCCCTGGCCCGCAGCTCGACGAGCTGAAGGCCAAGTACCCCGGCGCGGTGTTCACCGGCTCCAAGTCCGGCAAGGAGCTCTCCGACGCCTATGCCTGCGCCGACGTCTTCGTCTTCCCCTCCCTCACCGACACCTTCGGCCTGGTGATCCTGGAGGCCATGGCGTCCGGCACGCCGGTGGCGGCCTATCCGGCCCCCGGCCCCATCGACATCATCCCGAACTCGGGCGCCGGCGCGCTGGCCGCCAGCGCCACCGAGGGTCTGCGCGAGGCCTGCCTCGACTGCCTGAAGCTCGACCGCAAGCAGGTCCGCGCCTTCGCAGAGAAGTTCTCCTGGCGCGCCTGCGCCGAGGACTTCGTGAAGAACCTCCAGCCCTACCCCGAGCCTGAGAAGACGAGGTTCTGGCGCAGGCTCAGGCGACTGGCGCGGGTCCGACGCAGGCCCCAGGCGGCCTGATCCCTCCCCAGGGGAGGGACGATCCGGCTACAGCAGCCGGCTGCGCATCGCCTGGCTGAGCAGGTCGATCAGGCTCACCGCCACCACGATGACCACGACGATCGCCGACAGCTCGCCGTAGTTGAAGGCGTTGAGGCTCTCGAACAGCACCTGGCCGATGCCGCCGGCCCCGATCAGGCCGAGCACCGTGGCCGAGCGCGAATTGCTCTCGAACCGGTAGAGCGCATAGCTGGTCCACAGGGGCGCGACCTGCGGGATCACCCCCCAGACGATCTCCTGCAGCCGGTTGGCGCCCGTGGCGCGGACGCCCTCCACCGGACCCTTGTCGATGGATTCCACGGCTTCCGAGAACAGCTTGGCGAGCACGCCGGTAGTGGCGATGGCCAGGGCCATGACGCCGGCGAACGGGCCGAGGCCCACGGCCACCAGGAAGATGGTCCCGATCACCAGGTCCGGGATCGAGCGCAGCAGATTCATCAGGAGCCGCATCGGCTGCTGAAGCCAGGCCGGCGCGATGTTGCGCGAGCAGGCCAGGCCGAACGGAATGGCCACGATGATCGCGAGGAAGGTGCCCCCATAGCGCGATCTGGATCGTGAGCCACATCTGCTTGATGTAGAGGCCGAGGTTGCCCCACTCCGGCTGCAGGAGCTGGCGGCCGTAGATCCGCATGTTCTCGGCGTTGGTGAAGATCCGGCCGAAGTTGCGCATCTCCACCGGCCCGAAGGCCAGGATCAGGAGCAGGATCACCGCGCCCCAGACCAGGACGTCCGGCGCGCGCTGGGCCAGCGAGCGGGTGGGCGGCAGCAGCGCCGGCGACGCCGGGACCGGATCGACCATCGACATCAGACGTCCGGCTCCATGGCGCGCTTCTGGGCCGCGGCCGCGCGGATCTTGTCGAACTCGGCCTGGGCCTTGGCGATCGCCGCCTCGTTCTTGCCCTTCTTGGCGTCGGCCAGGGTCTGGGCGGCCTCCATCTCGCGGATCGGATCGAGGTAGCTGTCGTCGGCGGCGCGGAAGCCGCCGTAGGCCAGCCCCTTGAGCACTTCGCGCTGGCGGTCGGCCTCGGGCCCCTGGCCGGTGCCGTAGGTCAGGAAGAACTGCCGCATCTTCTCCTTCACCGCCGGATCGAGGTCTTTGCGGGCGACGATGGAGCTTTCCGGGATCGGCGGGGAGCGCCAGATCACTTCGACCTTCTCGGCGATCTGCGGGTTCTGGCGGCCGGCGAACAGCAGGCCCACCGTGTTGTTGGTCGCCACGTCCACAAGGCCGTTGGCCACCGCGAAGACATTGGCTTGGTGGTTGGCCGCGCGCACCGCCTTGAAGCAGGCGGCGGGCTCGATGTTCCGCGGCGTGAACAGGTAGGTCATCGGGGCCAGCGTGCCCGAGGTCGACTTGGCGTCGCCGATCCCGAAGGTCAGGGTCTTGTCGCAGGCCAGCACCTTGTCGAGCGTGATGCCCGAGCCCTTGCGGACGATCAGCACCGAGCGGTAGCTGTCCTCGCCGCCGGCGTCGACCACGCGGCCCAGGACCTGGGCGTCGGCCCGGCGCGTGGCCTCCAGCGCCGGCAGGGCCGAGAACCAGCCGACCTGCACCTGGTTGAAGCGCATGGCCTCGATCAGCGACGTGTAGTTGGTGGCGAAGTAGGGCTTCACCGGCACGCCGATCTGCTTCGACATGTCGTCCAGCAGGGGCTGCCACAGCGGACCCATCGACTGCTGGTTCTCCGCCGACAGGATCGAGAAGGTCAGCTCCTTGGGCTTGTCGCCCGCTTGGGTGCTCGGATTGTCCCCGCAGGCCGCCAGGCTCACGAGGGCGGCCCCCGCGATCGCTGTCAGCGACAGACCGGTCAGGATACGGCGGCCGATCATTGCGGGGCTCCTTCCCAGAACACGTCCTCGAACTCCGGCCCGTAGATGTCGATGAGCTGCTCGCGCTTCAGGCCGCCCGAGGGGCCGTCATAGACGATCTTGCCGGCCTTCAGGGCCACCACGCGGTCGCAGTAGCGCAGCGCATAGTCCACCTGGTGGAGGGTCACCACGACGGTGAGCCCATCCTCCCGGTTGAGCGTGCGCAGGCTCTCCATCACCCGGCGCGCGGAGACGGGATCGAGGCTGGCCACCGGCTCGTCGGCGAGGATGATCTTGGCCTTCTGGACCAGCGCCCGGGCGATCGCGCCCCGCTGCTGCTGGCCGCCGGAAAGGGTGTTGGCGCGCTGGGCGGCGTAGTCGGAGACGCCCATCCGCTGCAGGGCCGCCATGGCCGCGGCCTTGGTCTCGGCCGGCCAGACGCCGAACAGACCACGGACCGGATCGATCCGGCCGAGCGAGCCGAGGGCCACGTTGGAGAACAGGCTGAGCCGGCCCACCAGGTTGAACTGCTGGAAGATCATGCCGATCCGCGTGCGGGTCTTGCGCACGTCCGACGCGATCTTGCCGTTCTGCTGCACGGGCCCGCCAAAGGCCTCGATGCGGCCTTCGCCGCCATCGATGGTCTGGAGCGCGCTGATCGAGCGCAGCAGCGTCGATTTGCCGGACCCGGAAGGTCCGATGAGGGCGATCATCTCACCCTTGGCGACATCGAGGGAAACCTTGTCCAAAGCGCGCCGGGCGCCGAAGGTCTTGGACACGTTCCGTATCGACAGAACGGCGGCGTCAGGCATGAACGGCGAAATTTCCCAAGGTTGCGCGCGCAAGCGGGCGAAATTCGCCGGGCCTTGCGACCGCTTCATGACACGAGGTTCGGGAAAAGGTCCAGCGGCGTCAGGCGCCTGAGCGCTGCACCCCTCGGCGAAAGCCGCGGCCGGTCCGAGCGCGCGAGCGCCGCTGTAGGGTTCCGGATCGAAAAAGCGTGGCCGGGCGTTTGGGCTGTTGCAGATCCACACCGCGCCCACCTTGGGCGCCAACGTTCCGAGTGCAGACGGGACGCGGGGGGGGACATTGCCCCTTTACATGCGAGTCGGAAGACCCTATTTGCGCGGCTTCCGGCGGACCCGAAGTCCTAAAAAGCGCTGCTAACGCCGGTCTGGGTTCAACAATCCGTTGGGGGTTGCGTGAGGTGCAGACGTACCATACGCCCCTGGACCTGGTCCGTGAGCGGTCCCCGGAGCGTCCAGTCGCCTTTGCGCGGCCGGGCGTGGTGGCCGTAGCGGCGCGCTGGTTCCAGGATAGTTTTCAAGGCGACGTCTTCTACGCTGTCAAAGCGAACCCTTCGCCGTGGGTGATCGAAACCCTCGCGGCGAATGGTGTGGCGTCCTTCGATGTGGCCTCGATCCCCGAGATCGAGCTGGTCGCTGAGCACGCGCCGGGCTCGCGCATGGCTTTCATGCACCCGGTGAAGAGCCGGCGCGCCATCGCGCAGGCCTACTTCGACCATGGCGTGAAGACCTTCTCCTTCGACACGCACGAAGAGCTGCAGAAGATCATCGAGGCCACCGGCAACGCCGACGACCTCTCGCTGATCGTGCGGCTCGGGGTGTCGGCGGAAGGCGCGGCCTACTCGCTGTCGGGCAAGTTCGGGGTGGACAGCCACCACGCGCCGGCCCTGCTGCTGGCCGCCCGCCGCGCCACCCAGGACCGCATGGGCGTCTCCTTCCATGTGGGCAGCCAGTGCATGCGGCCGACCGCCTTCCAGGCGGCCATGGCCCAGGCCAACCGCGCGATCCTGCGCGCGGGCGTCATGGTCGACGTGGTCGACGTCGGCGGCGGCTTCCCGTCCGTCTACCCGGGCATGGTGCCGCCGGACCTCAGCGACTACGTGGACTCGATCCACCGCGGCTTCGCCGAGATGAGCGTCCACAAGGACACCGAGCTCTGGGCCGAACCCGGCCGGGCGCTGGTGGCCGAGGCCTCCTCGGTGCTGACCAAGGTCGAGCTCCGCAAGGGCGACGCGCTCTACCTCAACGACGGCAGCTACGGCTCGCTGTTCGACGCGGCCCACTCCAAGTGGCCGTTCCCGGTGAAGCTCTACCGGGGCGAGGACGGCGCGGGCGAGGAAGTGGAAGGGCCGCTAAAGCCCTTTCGTTTCTACGGTCCGACCTGCGACTCGATCGACCACATGCCGGGTCCGTTCTGGCTGCCGGAGGACGTCCGCGAGGGCGACTACATCGAGATCGGCATGCTGGGCGCCTACGGGATCGCCATGAACACCCGCTTCAACGGCTTCGGCGACGCCGAGACCGTGGCGGTGTCGGACGCCCCCATGGCCTCCATGTACGGCCTGGCCGGCCGCCACATCCGTCTGCCGCGCGAGCAGCAGCAGGAGGAGCGCAAGGTCGTCCGCCTGTCCCGCCCGAAGGGCGCGGCCGGCAAGAAGGGTCGTCGGCGCTAAAACCGACACATTGAAAGTGTTATAGGCGCGGCCGGTCGCTCCGTCCCGGTCGCGCCTTTTCGAGGCGGGGTTAGGAAAAGTGATTTCGGTTTTCCGCCCGAACCCCGCCCCGCTAAGGGATTGCGCGGTCCGAGCGGCGAACCGGTGTCCACTTCGCCTGACCGCGCAAGCTGACGGGCGATCACCTTCAGAGGGAAACTTCCGACGATGAACGCTCCCGTTCAGAACACCAACCGCAAGGCCGAGCTGCTGGCCAACACCGTCGAGCACGTGGCGATCGACCAGTACGACGCCCGGCCGATCATCGATTCCATGCGCAGGATGAGCTTCACGAGCCGCGACACGGCCCGTGCCGCCGACATCTGGAAGATGAGCCTGGAGGACGCCGACTGCTCCACCTGGCTGACGCTCGCGGGCTCCACGTCCGCGGCCGGCTGCATGCACATCTACCGCGACATGGTCCAGCACGGGATGATCGACGCCATCGTCGCCACCGGCGCCTCCATCGTCGACATGGATTTCTTCGAGGCCCTCGGCTTCAAGCACTACCAGGCCGACTCGAGCGTCGACGACCGCGAGCTGCGCGAGATGTATATCGACCGCATCTACGACACCTACATCGACGAGGAAGAGCTGCAGGCCTGCGACGCCACGATCTACGACATCTGCGAGATCCTGGAGCCGCGTCCGTACTCGTCGCGCGAGTTCATCTGGGAGATGGGCAAGTGGCTGGCCGCCGGCAACGCCAAGAAGCCGGACAGCCTGATCGAGGTGGCGTACCGCGAGGGCGTGCCGATCTTCTGCCCCGCCTTCGTGGACTCGTCCGCCGGCTTCGGCCTCGTGAAGCACCAGGTGGAGCGGATGAAGGCGGGCAAGCCCTACCTCACCATCGACGCCGTGGCCGACTTCCGCGAGCTCACCGAGATCAAGCTGAAGGCGGGCGCCACCGGCCTCTTCATGGTCGGCGGCGGGGTGCCGAAGAACTTCGCCCAGGACACCGTCGTCTGCGCCGAGATCCTCGGCCACGAGGTGGACATGCACAAGTACGCCATCCAGATCACGGTGGCCGACGTGCGTGACGGCGCCTGCTCGTCCTCGACGCTCAAGGAGGCCTGCTCCTGGGGCAAGGTGGACGTGACCTGGGAGCAGATGGTGTTCGCGGAAGCCACCACCGTGGTGCCGATGATCGCCTCCAACGCCTTCCACCACGGCGCCCACAAGGCGCGCCGCAAGCGCCGCTGGTCGGACCTCTTCCAGAAGTAGTCGGCAAGCCGCCTGAAACCGAACGGCCCGGGAGCGATCCCGGGCCGTTTTTTTAGGCGCTGGTATCCAGCGCGATCGGGGTCGGATCGTTGTCGGCGTTGCGCTCGCGCATGGCCCGGGCAATCTCCTCCATGCGCTTCATCTCGGCCTGGAAGTGCGGGACCAGGAAGTCGATGAAAGCCCGCATCCGCGGCGTGTCGCGCAGCTCCCGACGGGTGATGATCCACGAGGAGCCGCTGGCCTCGGCGATGTCGTCCGAGCACCGCACCAGCTCGCGGTGGGCGTCGCCCAACAGGGTGGCCAGCGGCGCGATGCCGAGGCCGGCGCGCACCGCCGGCAGCAGGTTGGCCATGCTGGACGAGCGGGCCACCGCCGCACGGCCGCCGGCCTTCTCGAACATCCAGGTCATGCCCGACCAGGTCCCGATCTCGCCGTCGCCGCCGATCAGGTCGTGCTGGGCCAGTTCCTCCACCCGGCTTGGGCGCCCTTCCTGAGCGCGTAGTCGCGGCTGCAGTAGAGGGCGAAGTGGTAGTCGTGGAGCTTGCGCGCCACGAGGTCGGAGTCCGGCAGGGCCTGGCCCGAGCGGATCGCCACGTCGGCCTCGCCGGCGTTGAGGTCCAGCGCCTTGTCGCTGATCAGCAGGTCCACCTGGACGTCCGGATAGAGCCGCCGGAACTCGGCCAGCGCCGGCATCAGGACGGTGTTGGAGACGATCTCCGTGGCGGTCAGGCGGATGGCGCCGGCCAGGCCGCGGCGGTGCGCCTGGGCCCGGGTGCCGAAGGTCTCGGCGGCGCGCTCCACCTTCTCGGCCTCGGCCAGCAGGTCGCGGCCGGCCTCGGTCAGCCGGCTGCCCGCCTGGCCGCGCTCGAAAAGCTTCAGCGTCAGCGCGCTCTCCAGGCTCTCGATCCGGCGCGCCACCGTGGTCTGGTTGACGCCCAGCGCCCTGGCCGCGCCCAGCGTCGAGCCGCCGCGCGCCACGGCCAGGAAGGCCTTGAGGTCGTTCCAATCGAACATGGTTACCCATTCTGCGGTTATGCAGAACCGCACTGCAAGAGCGCTGATGGCTCGGCCGGGCTTCATCCGGTATCAGCGCCCGCTCCGACTGTGCCGCAGGTCACAGGCCCCGTCGGTGCGTGACGGCGGTCACCACAACCGGGCCGCGATTTCCTTAGGTAGCGCTTCCCAACCACAACCGCCGGTCTCCCCGCCGCCGGAAGGAGCCCCGAAATGACGCCTGCCGCCTCCGCTCGTCCGTCCGGCCGCGACCTCCGCCGCCTGATGACGCGCCTGGGCGCGGTGGACGCAACCGACGCGCTCGCCACCGCCATGGTGCTCGCCGAGCTGCGCGAGCGGCTCGAGGAGATGGCCGGCCGCCTCGGCGAGGCCTTCGGGGCCCTGGTCGCCCTGGAGACCCTGATCTCCGCCGCCGAAGGCGCCGACGTCCTCGACCGCACGGGCCTGCTGTGCCTCCTCCAGCTCGACCTCGCCGACTTCATGGCCGAGTTCCTGGCCCCCGAGGGCCTCGCAGCCTGAGCGCTCCATGACATTCCCGTAAGCTTCCTCCGCCCCCGGCGGGTGCTAAGGGTGGGGCTCAATCATTCGGGAAGCCCCATGCTGCGTACCTTCCGGACTGCCGGCCTCGCGTTCTTTCTCGCGACCTCGGCGCTCGCGCCCGCCGCCCTCGCCCAGCCCGCGGCGGCGCAGGGGCCAGAAGGCGGCGGACGTGCCGCCGATCGCCTTCAAGCAGCGGATGCTTCCCAACGGCCTGAAGGTGTTCACCTCGCTGGACCGCTCGACGCCCAACGTCACGGTCCAGGTCTGGTACGGCGTCGGCTCCAAGGACGATCCGCAGGGCCGTTCGGGCTTCGCCCACCTCTTCGAGCACATGATGTTCAAGGCCACGAAGAACCTGCCGGCCGAGAGCATCGACCGCATGACCGAGGACGTGGGCGGCTTCAACAACGCCTCCACCTGGGACGACTTCACCAACTACTACGAGGTCGTGCCGGCCAATCACCTGGAGCGCCTGCTCTGGGTGGAGAGCGAGCGGCTGGGCTCCCTCGTCGTCGACGAGACCAACTTCAAGTCCGAGCGCGACGTGGTGAAAGAGGAGTTCCGCCAGAACTACCTCTCCCAGCCCTACGGCCGCCTCTTCGGTCTCTACATCCAGGAGGCCAGCTACGACGTCCATCCGTACAAGCGCCCCGGGATCGGCAACATCGAGGAACTGGACGCCGCCACCATCGACGACGTGCGCGCCTTCCACCAGGCCTGGTACCGGCCGGACAACGCCTCGCTGATCGTCGTCGGCAATTTCGACGAGGCCAAGCTGAACGCCTGGGTCGACCGGTACTTCGGTCCCCTGAAGAAGCCTGCCGAGCCCATGCCGGTGATCACGGCGAAGGAGCCGCCGCGGACCAGGCCCGGCGTCTTCGAGGGCTACGGCCCCAACGTGCCGCTGCCGGCGCTGGCGATCACCTGGAAGGGCCCGAACGCCGCCAGCAAGGACGCCGCCGCGCTGACCGTGCTCGACGCCATCCTCTCCGGCGGCAAGTCGTCGAGGCTCTACAACAGCCTCGTCTACGACAAGCAGATCGCCGCCGAGGCCATGTCCAACGCCGACCTCCCCGAGGACAACGGCATGTTCATGGTCGGCGCGGTCATGGCGTCCGGCCACACCATCGAGGAGGGCGAGGCCGCCCTGCTGGCCGAGGTGAAGAAGCTCCGCGACGCCCCGCCCACCGCCGCCGAACTCGCCGAGGCCAAGAACGAGCTCCTGGCCGACAGGCTGCGCGAGCGCGAGACCATCGACGGCCGGGGCTTCGCGCTGGGTCAGGCCCTGATGCTCACCGGCGACGCGGCCCGCGCCAACACCGAGCTCGCCGACCTGGCCGCGGTGACCGCCGCCGAGGTCCAGCGGGTCGCGCGGACCTACCTCGCCGACAACGCCCGGATGACCATCCGGTACCGCGCCGAAAGCGAGCGTCCCGCCGGCCAGAAGGACCCGGCGAAGCCGCCCCCGCCGAAGACCGTCGCCACCTACACCGGCCCGATCGTCACCCTGGCCCCCGAGGGCCAGCGCGTCGCCCCGCCGCCGCTCTCGGAGCCGGTCCAGCCCGTCCTGCCGAAGCCGGCGGAGAAGACGCTGGCGAACGGCCTGCGGGTCATCGTCGCCCGCTCGTCCGACCTGCCGCTGGTCACCGCCGACCTCACCGTGAAGACCGGCGCCTGGGCCGACCCCGCCGGCCTCTCGGGCACCGCCTCGATGACCGCCGGCATGCTGACCGAGGGCACGAAGACCCGTACCGCCCAGCAGATCGCCAGCCAGACCGAGGCGCTGGGCGCCAGCCTCGC
This sequence comes from Phenylobacterium sp. J367, assembly GCF_024699985.1. GTDB lineage: Bacteria > Pseudomonadota > Alphaproteobacteria > Caulobacterales > Caulobacteraceae > Phenylobacterium. Next base: position 1,148,035 of record NZ_JAJONA010000001.1, read on the forward strand.
CTCCGGCGGCGGCCTGGAGTCCTCCTCCGTCACCCTCAACGTCATGCCCGACAAGCTGACCGAGGCGCTGGCGATCATGGCGGACGTGGCCATGAACCCGGCCTTCGCCGACGAGGAGCTGGAGCGCCAGCGCCAGCAGGCCCTCGACGGCCTGCAGGTCGCCTACCAGCAGCCGGGCCAGCTCGCCGCCATGGCGTCCGCCCCGGTGGTCTACGCCGGCACGCCCTTCGGCCACGCGCCGGGCGGCACGCCGGACTCGCTCCCGAAGCTGAAGCGGACTGACCTCGCCACCCTGCACGCCCGGGACTTCCAGCCCCAGAATTCCATCCTTGTGCTCACCGGCGACATCACCCCGGAGCAGGGCTTCGCCTATGCCGAGCGCGCGTTCGGGGGCTGGCGCCGCGGCGCCAACCCCCGCCCGCCCCGGAGATCCGGCCCTCGTCGAAGCCCCGCGCCATCGCCATCGATGTCCCCGGCACCGGCCAGGCCTCGGTCAATGTCGTGAAGCCGGCCATCGCCCGCACCGACGCCGACTACTATCCGGGCATCGTGGCGACGACCGTTCTGGGCGGCGGCTATTCCGCCCGCCTGAACCAGGAGATCCGCATCAAGCGCGGCCTCTCCTACGGCGCCCGCGCCGGCCTCTCGACGGCCCGCACCACCGGCTCGTTCCGCGGCACGGCCCAGACCAAGAACGAGAGCGCCCCGGAGGTGCTCGACCTGATCAACGCCGAGATGACCAAGCTGGCCGCCGCGCCCGCGGGCGCGGACGAGCTCAAAGCCCGCAAGTCGGTGCTGGTCGGCGCCTACGGCCGCGAGCTCGCCACCTCCGGAGGCCTCGCCGACATCCTCGGAAACCTCGCCCTCTACGACCTGCCGCTCGACGAGATCACCACCTACACGGCCAAGGTGGAGGCGGTGCAGCCGGCCCAGGTGCAGGACTTCGCCCGGCGCGTCCTCGACCCGGCCCAGGCCAGCGTTATCGTGGCCGGCGACGCCAAGGCCTTCGAGAAGGAACTGAAGGTCAGGCTGCCGAACCTGGAGGTGATCCCGGCCGACAAGTTCGACCCGGACTCGTCGAGCCTGCGGAAGCCCTAGGCGGCGGTTCCCGTCCACCGCGCGAGATCCCGCTCGCGGCCGATGAGCGCGAGACCGGAGGCGATGGATTCCAGTTCCGCTCCGGTCTCGATCCGCTCCGCGTTGAACCGGCGGTGGAAGATCGCGCGCACCGCCGGCACCAGGGACGAGCCGCCGGTGAGGAACACCCGGTCGATCCCCTCCGGCGGCAGGCCGGCGGCGGCCAGCGCCCGGTCGACGGCCGCCTCGATCGCCTCCAGCTCCGGCGCGATCCAGCCCTCGAACTCGGCCCGCGTCACCTCGCGGACGATGGAGATCGACCCGGCCTCGAAGCGGAATTCCGCCCGCTCGGCGCTGGAGAGCGCCACCTTCAGGTCCGAGACCGCCCGGTAGAGGCGATAGCCGTAGTTTTCGTCCAGCACCTCGATCAGCCGGGCGATCTTCTCGGGCTCGACCGCCTCGCGCTCCAGCTTGCGGATCTCGCGCATGTCGCGGCTCGCCCGCATCAGGGCGAGCTGGTCCCAGCGGGCGAAGGCCGAATAGTAGCGGTTGGGGATCGGCAGGATCTTGCCGAAGCTCTCGTAGCTCGATCCCTTGCCCAACTCCGGCGACACCAGCCGGTCGATGATCCGGTAGTCGAAGGCGTCGCCGGCCACGCCCACGCCCGAGCGGCCGAGCGGCGTCGACGTGATCTCCCCGCCCGACCGTTCGAAGCGGATGATCGAGAAGTCGCTCGTGCCGCCGCCGAAGTCGCCCACCAGCACCGTGGCGTCGTGGTCGAGCTCGCGGGCGAAGAAGAACGCCGCCCCCACCGGCTCGTACGAATAGAGGATGTCCTCGAAGCCCATGCGCCGGAACGCCGTCTCGTAGCGCGACAGCGCCAGCGCCTCGTCGGGGCTGCCGCCGGCGAAGGTCACGGGCCGCCCGACGATCACCCGGGCCGGCAGGTCGGCCATCTCGGGCCCCGCATACTCCCGGACCTTCAGCAGGAAGGTCGAGAGCAGGTCCTCGAACCGGTAGCGCCGGCCGGCGATCTGGGTCTCGGTGAAGCTCGCCTGGGCCGCGAAGCTCTTGAAGCTCTGGATGAACCGGGTCTCCGCCGGATCCTCCACATAGGCCTCGATCGCCCAGGGCCCGGCCGCGATCGTCCGGTCCTGCGGATGCTCCGGCGGCGCGTGGAACGACAGGCAGGAGCGGAAGGCGAAGAGTTCCCCCTCAGGGGCGGGGAACTTCACCAGGTGCGCCGGCCCGTCCGGCCCGGCGAGCGCCACCACCGTATTGGTCGTCCCGAAGTCGATGCCGAGCGTAAAGGCGGCCGTCATCGCAGGCTCCAGGGGGCGGCGTCAGGGAGGGGCGCGCCAGATAGCACGTTCCTCCCCCATCGGGGGAGGGGGACCGCGAAGCGGTGGAGGGGGTCTGCCCAGACCGCGGTTCTGACCCCCTCAGTCGCCTTCGGCGACAGCTCCCCGAGGGGGGAGCAAAGCGGAGCGCCCCTACTCCGCCTCCACCAGCGGCTGGTCGTAGGCCGCCATGGTCGCCATGTGCAGGATCCGGCTCACCGAGGCCGAGAGCGGGGCGATCTGCACCGACTTCGACATGCCAAGCAGGATCGGCCCGATCACGGTGGCCCCGCCCAGCGACTTCAGGAGCTGGGTGGAGATCGCCGCCGAGTGGATGGCCGGCATGATCAGGACGTTGGCCGGGCCCGAGAGCCGCATGAACGGGTAGTTGCCCCGCCTGGCCGGCTCCAGGGCGATCTCCGGCGGCATCTCGCCCTCGTACTCGAAGTCGACGCCGTCGTACTCGTCGAGCATGGCCACGGCTTCCCGCACCTTCTCGCTCCGCTCGCCCATCGGGTTGCCGAAGGTCGAGTAGCTCATGAAGGCCACCCGCGGCGTGTAGCCCAGGGTGCGCACGGCGTTGGCCGCCTCGACGGCGATCTCCACCAGGTCCTCCGCCTCGGGCATCTCGGTGACGTTGGTGTCGGCGATGAACAGGGTGCGGCCCTTGGTCAGCACCACGCTCATGCCCATGATCCGGCCGCCCTCGGCCGGGTCGATCACCCGCAGCACCTCCTCCAGCACCTGGTCGAAGTTCCGGGTGACACCGGTGACCATGCCGTCCGCATGGCCCATGGCCACCATGGAGGCGGCGAAGGAGTTGCGGTCCTGGTTGATCAGCCGCTGGACGTCGCGGCGCAGGTAGCCCTCGCGCTGCAGGCGCTCGTAGAGATGGTCCACGAACGCCTCGTTCCAATGCGACGACCGCGCGTTGACGATCTCCAGCTTGGCCTCGCCCGGGTCGAGCCCGACCAGGCGCATGTTCTCGTGCACCAGCTCCTCGCGGCCCACCAGGATCGCCTGGCCCAGGCCCCCGGTCTGGAAGGCGTAGGCCGCGCGGATCACGCTGGGCTCCTCGCCCTCGGCGAAGACGATCTTCTTCTGCGGCGCGGCGAGCACCGCGCCCTGCACCTTCTGCAGGAAGGCCGCCGTCGGATCGAGCCGCTGGGCGAGCGACGCCCGGTAGGCGTCCATGTTGTCGATCGGCTTGCGGGCGACACCGGTGTCCATCGCCGCCTGGGCCACGAACGGCGGGATGTACCAGATCAGCCGCGGGTCGAACGGCGTCGGAATGATGTACTCGGGCCCGAACTTCAGCTGCTTGCCGTGGTAGGCCGCGGCCACCTCGTCCGGCACGTCCTCGCGGGCCAGCATGGCCAGGGCGTTGGCGCAGGCGATCTTCATTTCCATGTTCACCCGCCGGGCGCGCACGTCGAGCGCGCCGCGGAAGATGTAGGGGAAGCCCAGGACGTTGTTCACCTGGTTCGGATAGTCGCTCCGGCCGGTGGCCACGATGGCGTCCGAGCGGACCGCATGGACCTCCTCCGGCGTGATCTCCGGATCGGGATTGGCCATGGCGAAGATGATCGGCCGGTCGGCCATGGTCTTCACGAGCTCGCCCGACAGCGCGCCCTTTGCCGACAGGCCGATGAACACGTCGGCGCCGTCCAGCGCCTCGGCCAGCGTCCGCTTGTCGGTGTCGACCGCATGGGCCGACTTCCACTGGTTCATGTCCTCGGCGCGCCCGCGATAGAGGACGCCCTTGCGGTCCACGGCGATGACGTTGTCGTGGCGCACGCCCATGGCCTTGATCAGCTCCAGGGTGGCGATGCCCGCCGCGCCCGGGCCGTTCAGCACCACCTTCACGTCCTCGATCCGCCGCCCGGTGATCTCGCAGGCGTTGATCAGGCCGGCCGCGGTGATGATCGCCGTGCCGTGTTGGTCGTCGTGGAAGACCGGGATATCGAGCAGCTCCTGCAGCTCGGTCTCGATCCGGAAGCACTCGGGGCTCTTGATGTCCTCGAGGTTGATGCCGCCGTAGGTGACGCCGATGTTCTTGACGACGGTGATGATCTCGTCGGCGTCCTTGGAGACCACCTCCACGTCGATGGCGTCCACGTCGGCGAAGCGCTTGAAGAGCACGCCCTTGCCCTCCATCACCGGCTTCGACGCCAGCGCGCCGAGGTCGCCGAGGCCCAGGATCGCCGTGCCGTTGGAGATCACCGCCACCAGGTTGCCCTTTGACGTGTAGTCGTAGGCGGCTTCCGGATCCTCGGCGATCTTCAGCACCGGCACCGCCACGCCCGGCGAATAGGCCAAGGACAGGTCCCGCTGGGTCGCCATCGGCTTGGTGGCCTGGATGCCGATCTTCCCGGGGCGGGGATCGCGGTGGAAGCTCAGCGCCTCCTCGTCGGTGAAGGTGCGGCGGTCGTCGCTCATCCGGGGCGCTGGTCCTTGGGAAACGGGTCGTCTTGAAGGGCCGGCAACCTACAAAGCGAGGGGGTGTGGACAACCTTTGCCTTGGCGGGAACCCGAAACTTCCGCAGGGGGAAACCGTAAGCTGCCGCTTCACCTCCCCCGCGCAGCGGCGGGAGGGGGACCGTCCGCCGAAGCCAGCTCGCTGGCTGGAGAGCGGATGGTGGAGGGGCAAGCCTCACGCACTGCCCGCCGCTTGCCCCCTCCACCACCGGCTCTACGCTGCGCTCGGCCGGCGGTCCCCCTCTCCGCCATCGCTCCGCGCTGGGGGAGGTGAAAGCGCGGAAAGCGCCCCTACCCCACCCGTGCGAACCGGCTGGTCTGGCCCCCGGGTGTCAGCATCAGCATCCCTGTGACCTTGCCCGCGCCGTCGCGCTCGAACCGCATCCTGACCGGCGTCGCCGCGCCGTCGACGAAGAACAGGTCCCCCTCCAGCGGCTGCAGCACGACGGGCGGGCGGCGGCCGTTGCGGATCACCAACCGGCCGTCCTCGAGCACGACCTTCCGCGAGCCGTAGTCGCCCACATAGGCCCCCAGGGCCTGGGCTTCCCGCCCGCCCGGGGCTCAGCGCGGCATGGGCCCACTCCGCCTCGGTGGCGGCGACGCCCGACGCCGACCTGCGGATCTCGGCCAGCGCCAGCGCCTGGGCGCGGACCAGCGCCTGACCGGCCGGGACCGCCACGTCCGGCTGCACCCCCGTCCCTTCCCAGTTGCTCCGGGTGATCGGGTTCACCGGGCGGCCGTCGGACACGAACACCCGGAAGCCGTTGCCGGCCGGGCGGAAGCCGCCGGGATTGGCCGCCCCGCCGCTCGCCTCGCCGACGATCGTCGCGCGCCGGGCGGCCTGCAGGGTGTAGGCGAACGCCTCCGCCGCCGATCCCGTGCGCCCGCTGGTCAGGATGTAGAGCGGGGCGCGCAGCATCCGCTCGCCGCGCACCTCGAAGGGCGGGGTCTCGTGGGCGTCCGGGCCCCGGCTCTTGAAGGTGTTGTAGATCGGTGCGTCCTTCGGGACGAAGTAGCTCGCCAGGTAGCCGACCATGGCCGGAGACCCGCCGCCGTTGTCGCGCAGGTCGACGATCACCGCGTCCGCCCCGGAGACCAGGGTCATGGCCGCGTCGGCGCGGGCCCGGGCCGCGGCGTCCGCCGCCTGGAAGCCTGCGAAATAGCGCATGTCGATCAGGCCTATGGCGCCCGGCAGCATCTCCACCCGGTGGAAGCCCGAGGCGGTCCGCGCGTCGGAATCGTAGCCGGCCTGCCGGACGGGCCCAAGGATCGGAGCCGCCCCCTGGGCCGGCGGGGCCGCCGACCACTGGACCTGGAAATGGGCGTCCAGGGGCTTCAGCCGGGCGGTCAGCGCCTCGGCGAGGTCGAGGGGCGCGGCGTAGCGGTCGAAGGTCCCCTTGGCGGCGTCGGCCTTGAGCCCGGCGGCGATCTCGGCCCCCGGGCCGGATCGTAGTAGTTGGCGGCGATCTGGTCGGCCACGCGGCCGACCACTGCCCGGGGCTCGGCGGCCCGCGCGCCGCCACCCATGACGACGAGCGCCGCGGCCGCGGCCAGAACCAGATGACGCATCGAAATCTCCAGCAAACGCCCCTTGCGGCCCAGCTTAGCCCCGCGCCGCGCCCGCTTTAGTCGAAGGTGACTACGACCGCGCGGGATTTCGGCGTATCTGGCCCGGCCATTGACCGGCGCCGCCGTCTGGCGAGACTGCGGCCCTCATCGAGACGGGAGAGACCCCGCTGACCAGCCCCATCAGGATCGCCATCGCCGGCGCCAACGGCCGCATGGGCCGCGCCGTGGCCGACGCCGTGGAGGCCAACCACGAGCTGATCCTCGCCGCCGCCTTCGACCGCCCGGGGACCAAGGCCGACGGCCTCATGGGCCGCGAGGCCGCGCTGGCCGCCTGCGACGTGGTCATCGACTTCACCACCGGCGCGGCGTCGGCCGAGCTCGCCGCCGCCTGCGCCGCCCGCGGCGGCCCGGCGCTGGTGATCGGCTCCACGGGCTTCTCCGACGCCGAGCTGGCGACGATCGCCGAGGCCGCCAAGACCGTCGCCATCGTCCGGGCCGGCAACTTCTCGCTCGGGGTGAACATGCTGATCGGCCTGGTCCGCCAGGCGGCGAAGGCGCTGCCGGCCGCCGACTACGACATCGAGATCTTCGAGGCCCACCACCGCCGCAAGGTCGACGCGCCGTCCGGCACCGCCCTGATGCTCGGCGAGGCGGCCGCCGAGGGCCGCGGCGTCAACCTGGCCAGCGCCGGACGCCGCGCCCGCGACGGGATCACCGGCCCCCGCGACGAGGGCGAGATCGGCTTCTCCGTCCTGCGCGGCGGCGGCATCGTCGGCGAGCACAGCGTCACCTTCGCCGCCGAGGACGAGATCCTCACGCTTTTCACTCCGCCCGCGACCGCGGCCTCTTCGCCAGGGGCGCCGCCGTCGCCGCGAAGTGGGTCGCCGGCCAGAAGCCCGGCGAATACGACATGCAGGACGTGCTGGGGTTGGGCCGCTAGCCCTCTCCCTACCCTCTCCCTCTCTTCCCCCGGCTTGCGCCGGGGTCGGGGGAGAGGAGGCTATGGCTCAACGTCTCAGCTCCACTCCTCTCCCCCGCGAAGCGGAGAGGGAGAGGGTAGGGAGAGGGCCCTACTGCCCCGTGCTTCCGAAACCGCCCGCGCCGCGCGCGGTCTCGTCGAGGCTCTCGACCTCCGCCCACGCCGCCTGCACCACCGGCGCGATGATCAGCTGGGCGATGCGGTCGCCGCGGCGGATGTGGACGTCCTCCTCGCCGAGGTTGATCAGGATGACCTTCACCTCGCCGCGGTAGTCGGCGTCGATGGTGCCGGGCGTGTTCAGGCAGGTCACGCCCTGCTTGAGCGCGAAGCCCGAGCGCGGCCGCACCTGGCCCTCGAAGCCGGCCGGGATGGCCATGGAAAGGCCGGTGGGCACGGCGAACCGCGCGCCGGGCCTCAGCGTGATCGGGTCCTCGTCCGGCACGGCGGCGCGCAGGTCCATGCCGGCGGCGTGGCTGGTCTCGTAGGCCGGCAGCGGCAGGCCCTCGGCGTGGGGCAGGCGGACGATGGGGATCACGGGCGCGGCGGTCACTTCAGCTCCTCGGAGATGCGGCGGGCGAGCCTTTGGGCGACCTCGCCCTTGGCCATGCGCTCCCATCGCTCGATTCCGCCCTCGCTGACGATGGCCACGGCGTTCTCGTCCCCGCCCATGGTCCCCTCGACGCTGACGTCGTTGGCGACGATCCAGTCGCAGCCCTTGCGGGCGAGCTTGGCCTTGGCGTGGGCCTCCACGTCGTTGGTCTCGGCGGCGAAGCCGACCACCAGCCTGGGGCGCCGAAGCGCCTTCGACAGCGTCGCCAGGATGTCGGGGTTCTCGACGAGGGCGATCGGCGGCGGGCCCCTCCTTGCCCTTCTTGATCTTCTGGCCGTCCGTGGTCTCCGGCCGCCAGTCCGCGACGGCCGCCACGCAGACGGCGATATCGGCCGGCAGGGCCGCCTCGCACGCCGCCAGCATCTCGCGCGCCGTCTCCACGTCCACCCGGGTCACGCCGGCCGGGGCCGGAAGGGCCGTGGGTCCGCTGACCAGGGTCACCTCGGCGCCCAGGTCGGCCAGCGCCTTGGCGATGGCGTAGCCCTGCTTGCCGCTGGACCGGTTGGTGATCAGGCGCACCGGATCGATCGGCTCGGCGGTCGGCCCGGCCGTGACGATCGCCCGCTTGCCGGCCAGCGCACGCCCGGTCGACAGCGCCGCCATGGCCGCCTGGAAGATCGCCTCCGGTTCCGCCATCCGGCCGAAGCCGAACTCGCCGCAGGCCATGGCGCCCTCGTCCGGTCCCACGAACAGCACGCCGTCGGCCTGGAGCTGCCCGAGGTTCCGCCTGGTCGCCGGATGGTCCCACATGCGCACGTTCATCGCCGGCGCCATCAGCACCCGCTTGTCGGTGGCCATCAGGGTCGTGGACGCCAGGTCGTTGGCCAGCCCGTTCGCCGCCTTGGCCATCAGGTCGGCGGTGGCCGGGGCCACGACGACAAGGTCAGCGGACCGCGAGAGCTCGATGTGGCCCATCTCCGCCTCGTCGGTCAGCGAGAAGAGGTCGCGATAGACCTTGTCCTCGGCCAGCGCCGAGAGGGACAGCGGCGTGACGAACTCCGCGCCCGCCTGGGTGAGGATCGGCCGCACGCCGACGCCCGCCTTGCGGAACAGCCGGGTCAGCTCCAGCGCCTTGTAGGCCGCGATGCCGCCGCCGACGATCAGCAGGATTCTCTTGCCGTCCAAGGCGCGTGCGCCCCCGTGAAAGGAGGCTCCGCTCTACCCGATGCGGCCGGACTCGACAAACCCGCGGACCTGTGTTCTTTCTTTGTTCCAGCTAAGCCTTTCCAGGGAGACAACAGGATGGCCGGCTTGAAGTGGGCGCTGACGACGGCGCTCGGGACCTCCGCGGCGCTCGCCCTGCTCGCCGCCTGCGACAACGGCCCCTCGGCGGTGGCCACCGCGCCCCAGGCGGCCGGGACCCAGATGGCGACCCGGTCGGACTCTATTCCGACGGCGCCAACTTCGGCGCGCGAGCCGCGCGCCGATCACCGCGACGATCCGGTGAAGCTGGTCGACGGCCGCCCCATGTGGTCCGCCTCGCGCCGCTACTCCGCCGAGGAGAACGCGCGGCGCGCCTTCGAACGCAACGGCGAGGCCTTCGGCGCCCGCAACCTCGACCAGTTCGTGAAGAAGGCCCACGCCTTCGTGGAGCATCCGCCGGCCGGGACGCTGACGCTGACCCGCGCCAACGGCGACATCCTGTTCTACGACCCGAAGGGCAACGTCTTCGCGGTCGCCAGCAAGGCCGGCGCGCCCCGGACCATGTTCAAGCCCGACGAGGGCATGGCCTACTGGGAGGAACAGAAGAGCCGCGAGGCCCGCCGCGTCGCCAGCCGCGAGCGCCGCGCCTCGGACGATGACGAGACCTAGAGCAGCAGGCCCGCGAGGAAGGCCGCGCCCGCCGTCACCGCGCCGAGCGCGAACCACAGGAACGGGCTCGACCGGCGCTGCTCCACCACCGCCACCGCGGTCGGCGCCGGCGGGTTCTCCGCCAGCCGGGCGAGGTTGCGCAGGGCGGTCTCGACCTCGGCGGCCAGCCGGCGGACCCGGGTCGCCGGCGACAGCTCCCGGGTCATCCAGCGGCGGACCACCGGATCGGCCGCGGCCCAGATGTCATGGTCCGGGTCGATCCGCCGGGCGACGCCCTCGACGGTCATCATGGTCTTCTGCAGGAGCACCAGCTCGGGCCGGAGCCGCATGTCGAAGAGGGCGGTGATCTCGAAGAGCTGGGTCAGCACCCGGCTCATCGGCACGTCCGCCGCCGCCCGGCCGAAGATCGGCTCGCCCACCGCCCGGAGCGCCTGGGCGAAGGCGGCGACGCTGTGATGCGGGGGCACATAGCCGGCGTCGAAATGCACCTGGGCCACGTGGTCGTAGTCGCGGTTCAGGAAGCCCCAGAGGATCTGGGCGAGGTAGCGCCGCTCGGGCGCGCCCAGCCGGCCGATGATCCCGAAGTCCACCGCGGTGATCTTCGCCGGCGCCGCCACGAACAGGTTTCCCTCGTGCAGGTCGGCGTGGAACACGCCGTGGTCGAGGGCCTGGGCCAGGAAGGCCCGGATCAGGTTGTCGGCGAGCCCGGGCCGGTCGAGGCCGTCCTGGGTCAGGGCCGCCGCGTCCGACAGCGGATGCCCTTCCGCCCACTCCAGCGTCAAGACCCGCTTGCCGACGCCCTCCCAGACGACCTTGGGCGTGGTCATGTAGCCGTCCTTGGCCATGACCTCCCCGAGCTCGTCGGCGCCGGCGGCCTCGAGCCTGAGGTCGAGCTCGAGCTCGGTGGCGCGGATCACGGCGCCCGCGAAGCCCCGGGGCTCCAGCCGCCGGGCCGCCGGGACCCAGCGGTCGACGAGCCGGGCGGCCAGCGCCAGGACCTCGGGATCCTCGGCCACCCGTCGGGCGATCGCCGGGCGCAGCACCTTGACCGCCACCCGGCGGCCGTCGAGCAGGGTGGCGTCATGGGCCTGGGCCAGCGAGGCGGCCGCCACCGGGTCGCCGAACGCAGCGAACAGGCTCTCCACGCTCCGCCCGAGCGCCAGCTCCACCTCGGCCCTCGCCACCGAGGTCGGGAACGGTGGCAGGCGGTCCTTCAGCCGGGCGAGGTCCTCGGCGAACTCCCGGCCGAAGATGTCGGCCCGGGTGGACAGGAGCTGGCCGAGCTTGATCGCCACCGGCCCGAGGTTCTCGAGCGCATGCGCCAGCCGCTGGCCGGGCCGGCCCTGGCGTGCGCCGCGGCCGGCGAAGATACGCAGGACCCTGGAGAGCGTCAGCACGCTGCCGCCGTAGAGCGGCTCCAGCTCGCGGGGCAGCAGGGCGTCGTTGCGGATGAGGCTCCAGCCGGCGCCGATCAGCCGCCCGAAGGCCGCGGGTCCGCCCATCCGCTAGATCGCCCGGCCGGTGTGCAGCGCCGCCACGCCGCCGGTGAAGTTGGTGTAGCCGACGCAGGCGAACCCGGCCTCGCCGATCATGGCCGCGAACCGCTTCTGGTCCGGGAAGCGGCGGATGCTCTCCACCAGGTACTGATAGCTCTCCCGGTCGTTGGCCACACGGGCCCCGATCTCCGGGATCACCTTGAAGGACCAGGCGTCATAGGCCGCGCGCAGCGCCTCGGTCGTCGGCCGGGAGAACTCCAGGCACAGGAACCGGCCGCCCGGCTTCAGCACCCGGCGCGCTTCGCGGAGCGCCTGGGAGATGTCGGTGACGTTGCGGATGCCGAACGAGATCACATAGGCGTCGGCGCAGGCGTCCGGCAGCGGCAGGGCCTGGGCGTCCCCGACCGCCCAGGCGATCTCAGGCTCGAACCCGCGCTCGCGGCCGGCGGCGATCATCTCGGCGTTGTAGTCGACGATGAACACGCGGGCGTCCTCGCCGCCCCGGCGTTCCTGGGCGCGGCGGGCCATGCGGGCGAAGCGGCGCGCCATGTCGCCGGTGCCGCCCGCGCAGTCGATGATCGTCTCGCCCGGCTGCGGATTGAGGCGGGCGGCGACGGCGTCCTTCCAGAGCCGGTGCACGCCCCCGCTCATCAGGTCGTTCATCAGGTCGTAGCGGCGGGCCACACGGTCGAAGACGCCGCGGACCAGGCCGGGCTTGGCCTTGGGGTCCACGTCCTGGAAGCCGAAGGTGGCGGCGGGTCCGGTCATGCGACGCCTATTAGACGCCCAGGCCTTGGCGCGCCACTCCGCCCGTGCCAAGCCTGCGACATGCCCGAGCTTCCAGAGGTCGAGACCGTGCGCGGAGGATTGGCGCCCGTGCTGGTGGGCCACAGGCTCGCCCGCGTCGAGGCGCGCCGTCCCGACCTGCGCTTTCCCCTGCCCGAGAACTTCGTCCAGCAGCTCACCGGCGCGACCATCGTCGCCCTGACCCGGCGGGCGAAATATCTGATGGCCCGGCTCGACCGGGAGGACACGCTTGTCATGCACCTGGGCATGAGCGGCCGCTTCGAGATCGCCCGGCCCGAGGGGACCGTGCGGCCTGGCGAGTTCCACTACGCCGCCGACCCGGACCCGAAGCACGCCCACATCGTCTTCGAGACCGACGCCGGCGACCGCGTCACCTACTATGACCCGCGCCGCTTTGGTTACATGGGCCTGGTCAACACCGCCCTGCTGGACGTGCATCCCTGGTTCGCCGGGATCGGCCCGGAGCCCCTGTCGGACGCCTTCGACGCGCGCCGGCTGAAGGAAGCCTTCGCCGGGCGCAGGCAGGGGCCCAAGACCCTGCTGCTCGATCAGCGGATCGTGGCGGGCCTCGGCAACATCTATGTCTGCGAAGCCCTGCACCGCTCGCGGATCTCTCCGTTCAAGCCGGCCGGGCGGATCACGCGGCCGAGGCTCGAGGTGCTAGCGCAGGCGGTCAAGGACGTGCTCGCCGAGGCGATCGCGGCCGGCGGCTCCTCGCTGAAGGACTTCGCCTCCACCGACGGCGCGCTCGGCTATTTCCAGCACCGGTTCCGGGTCTACGACCGCGAAGGCCGGCCCTGCCCGAACGAAGGCTGCGGAGGCGTGATCTCCCGGAAGGTTCAGGCCGGCCGCTCCACCTTCTTCTGCCCGGTCTGCCAGAAGTGAGGCGGATCGCGGCGCTCCTGATCGCCGTGGCGGGCCTCGCGGCCGGCTGCGCGCGGGCCGAACCGCCTGTCTGGACGGTCACCGACCGCGACTCCGAGATGGTGATCTTCGGCTCGGTGCACGTGCTGCCGCCGGGTCTGGACTGGCGGTCCGCCGCGCTCGACCGGGCCGTGAAGCGGGCCGACGACATCTGGTTCGAGCTGCCGATGACGCCGGGCGTGGCCGACGAGAGCGCGCGGCTCGCGCTCCGCGCCGGCCTGCTGCCGCAGGGCCAGGCGCTGTCCAAGCTGCTGACGCCCGAGGACGCCCAGCGCCTGGCCAGGGTGGCCATGGCCTACGATGTCGATCCGGCCATGCTGGAGGCCTTCCGGCCCTGGATGGCCGAGCAGGCCCTGGCCGGGGCCGCCTACCGGCGGGCCCAGGCGTCGGACGCTCACGGTGTGGAGGAGACCCTCGCCGCCGCCGCGCGGCCGGAGACCCAGCGGCGCGCCTTCGAGACCCCGGCCGAACAGATCGGCTTCTTCGCCAATGTCCCGCTCAACGAGCAGATCGCCTCCCCTGAACCAGACGGTCCGGGAGATGGAGACCGACCCCGACGAGTTCGCCCTTCTCGTTCAGGCGTGGATGGACGGCGACCTCGCCGCCATCGACCGGCTGGCGATCGCGCCGCTGAAGACGTCCGCGCCCACGCTCTACCGCCGGCTGGTCGTCGAGAGGAACGCCCGCTGGGCCGCCACGCTCGACGGCCGCCTGAAGGGCGAGGGCCGCACCGTGGTCGTGGTCGGCCTCGGTCACCTGGTGGGCCCGGAAGGCGTGCCGGCCCGGCTGCGGGCGCTTGGCTATTCCGTGAAGGGGCCTTAAGCCCGCGCTCAAGGACCAGCGGAGGCGCCGATGAGCTACGAGACCCTGATCGTCGAGACGAAGGATGGGGTGACGCTCGTCCGGCTGAACCGGCCTGAAGCGCTCAACGCGCTGAATTCAACCCTGCTGGGCGAGCTCGGCCAGGCGCTGGACGCGGCGGCGGCGGACGACGCGGTGCGGTGCGTGGTGATCACCGGCTCGGAGCGGGCCTTCGCCGCCGGCGCCGACATCAAGGAGATGAGCGACAAGTCCTATGCCGAGATGTTCACCCAGAACTTCTTCGGCGCCCGCGGCCCAGAAGATCGAGGGCTTCCGCAAGCCGATCATCGCGGCCGTCGCGGGCTACGCCCTGGGCGGCGGCTGCGAGCTCGCCATGCTCTGCGACTTCATCATCGCCGCCGATACCGCCAAGTTCGGCCAGCCGGAGATCAACCTCGGCGTCGTGCCCGGCATCGGCGGCACCCAGCGGCTGACCCGTTTCGTCGGCAAGTCCAAGGCGATGGACATGATCCTGACCGCCCGGATGATGGATGCGGCCGAGGCCGAGCGCGCGGGGCTCGTGAGCCGCGTCGTGCCGGCCGACAAGCTGGTCGAGGAGGCGATGGCCGCCGCGGCGAAGATCGCCGGCCAGTCGCCGCTCGCCGTGGCCATGGCCAAGGAGCTGGTGGACGCCGCCTACGAGACCACCATGACCGCCGGCGTGGCGCTGGAGCGGCGCCTCTTCCACTCCCTCTTCGCCTTCGACGACCAGAAGGAGGGCATGGCCGCCTTCGTCGAGAAGCGGAAGCCGAGCTTCACGGGCCGGTAGTTCGTGCGGCTCCTCGCCTTCGGCGACAGCTTCGTCCTGGGCCAGGGCGATCCCGACCACCTGGGCTGGATCGGCCGTGCGCTCCTGGGCCGCAGCGAGGTGACGCTCTACAACCTCGGCGTCCGGGGCGACACCAGTGCGGACATCGTACGCCGCTGGCGGGCGGAGGCCGAGGCGCGCCTTCGTCCGGGCGAATGCGCCTTCGTCTTCTCGTTCGGGGCCAACGACAGCGCGCTGGAGGGCGGGTCTCCCCGCGTGGCGCCGGCGCAGACGCTGCTCAATGCGCGCAGCCTGCTGACCGAGGCCGGGAAGCTCGGCCCGGTCCTGCTGGTCGGGCCGCCGCCCATGCCCGATCCCGGGATCTGCGCCCGGCTGGAGGCCCTCAACGAGCACCTCAAGGCCCTGGCCGGACGGCTGCAGGTTCCCTTCATCGACGTCTTCCGGCCGCTGTTCGCCGACGGCCTCTGGAACCGCGAAGCCGAGACGATCGACGGCGCGCATCCGGGGGCCGGCGGCTACGGGCGGATGGCCGATCTGGTCGCCGCGCACCCGGCCTGGCGGACGTTCACCGGGATGTCTTAGATTCAGCCGGCGCGGCATTGACCCCGGGAGCCTGCTCCCGTATATCCGCGCCTCCAATTTGCCCGCCCGGCCCTCCGCCGGGCGCGATCCGTATTGAAGAGCATTTAGAATGGCCAACACGCCCGGCGCCAAGAAGGCGGTTCGCAAGATCGCCCGTCGCACCGAAGTCAACACCGCCCGCCGTTCGCGCGTGCGCACCTACCTCCGCAAGTTCCAGGAGGCCCTGACCTCGGGCGACAAGACCGCGGCGACCGCGGCCTTCGTGAAGGCCCAGTCGGAGCTGATGCGCGCCGTCACCAAGGGCGTCGTGCACAAGAACACCGGCTCGCGGAAGGTCTCGCGCCTCGCCGCCCAGCTGAAGAAGCTGTCGGCCTAAGGCCACGCTTCCGGGCCGGGCGGAGAACCCTCCGCACGGCCCACTTTTCCGATGGGAATTCCCTTCAGCAGCGCTCCTTAGGAGCGCTGCTTTTTCGTGCGCAAAAGTTGGTCGGCTATGCGACTCCTGCGGCAGATTTGCACAAGCCGGTGGGGCCAAAATCGCGTTTCCCTAGGCCGTTCAGGGGGTCTCCGGGAGTCAACGAAAATATCGCTAGAAACCGCGAAGAATCGCCGTTGACCCCCGTCTGACCCCGACTAATCTCAAAGTTCTTACAGGCGTCTTCCACTCGATCTCGGGCTAATCGGGACGCCGGCGGAGCTCATGCATTCGCCGGGTAAGAGCTTGTGCGTGTTGAAGAAATGGGCCGGCCAAGGCGTGGGGCCAAGGCCGAGAGGGCGGGGTTTCGTGAGGATGATGAACGGGGGGGGTTGCGGGAGCTATGGCTGAGGCCCCGGTCGGTGCGGTTTGGTCCAAGACCTGCCAAGTCCTGAAGCGTGAATTGGGTGAAGCGACCTTCGGCTCGTGGCTGGGCCAGGCTGCGCTTCGCGAGACCGGGGACGAAGTGTGCCTTGTGGCTGCGACCGGCGTGGCGCGGGACTGGATCCGCCGCCATGCGTGGCGGCGTATCGGCGAACTGTGGGCGCAGAACGACCCGCTCGGCCGGAGGCTCGACCTGAAGTCCCGCATGGAAATGGATTCCGCCGGCGCGGTCTCGCCCCCGCCGGCCGTGACGCCGGTGGCGGCCAATGCGCCGTCCGCCGCGCCGGAGGTGTTCGAGGTCGACGCCCCGGTTCCCCAGGTCGCCGCCAAGCAGGGCCGCATGCAGGGCCTGCAGGAGCGCTTCTCGTTCGAGAGCTTTGTGCCCGGCCCGGCCAATGAGTTCGCCTTCGCCGTCGCCCGCCGTGTGGCGTCCTGGGCCGACGGCCATTTCAACCCGGTCGTCTTCCATGGCCCCTACGGCTTCGGGAAGACCCACCTGCTGAACGCGCTCGCCTGGGAAGCCATGCGCAGCGATCCCAGCAAGCGGGTCGTCTACCTGACGGCCGAGCGGTTCACGACGACCTTCGTGAAGGCCCTGCAGGACAGGCAGACCCAGGCCTTCAAGGACGAACTGCGCAACGCCGACCTGCTGCTGATCGACGATGTCCACTTCGTCGCCGGCAAGCCGACCACCCAGGAGGAGCTGTTTCACACCCTGATTGCCCTCGTCGAGGACGGCCGCCGGGTGGTGATGACCGCCGACCGCTCGCCCAACGAGCTGGCCGAGATGGAGCCCCGGCTCCGCTCGCACCTGCAGGCCGGCTTGGTCTGCGGCATCGAGCCGGCCGACCGGTCGCTGCGCATGGGCATCCTCGAGCGTAAGCTCGCGACCCTGGCCCAGCAGGGCAGGTTCGTGCCGTCCGCGCGCCCCGAGGTGCTGCAGTTCCTCGCCGACCGCTTCACCGACAGCGTGCGGGAGCTGGAAGGCGCCCTGAACACCCTGGTGGCCCGCGTGGGGGCCGACGTAGCGCGCCTGACGCTCGACGAGGCCCAGTCGATCCTTAGGCCCCACCTGTCCTGCAACGAGCGCAAGGTCACGGTGGACATGATCCAGAAGGCCGTCGCCGAGCACTACAACCTGAAGCAGGCCGACCTGATCAGCGAGCGCCGGGCCCGCGCAGTCGCCCGCCCGCGCCAGGTGGCCATGTGGCTGGCCAAGCAGATCACCACCCGGTCGCTGCCGGACATCGGCCGCCGGTTCGGCGGGCGCGACCACACCACCGTCCTGCACGCCGTGCGTCGCATCGAGGCGCTGAAGGCCGAGGACGCGGCGATCGCCCGCGACCTTGACGTCCTGCTGCGCAAAGCTGCGCGGCTAGAGTTCAGCTTCGAGGAGAGACGAGGCTTGGGAGGCCCGCCGGCGACGGCGGGCCTTCTTCCTTTGAGCCCGTCTCGCAGGGCGTCTGGTCCCAGCGGAACGCCGGGCCGCAACCGGGTCAGCCGGCGCGAGGATCGCCCGCTCGGTCGCGGCCGCCGAAGCCGCGCCACTCCACCCAGTCGCCGTAAGGATGGCAGGTCGCCAGCACCGCGCTCTCGCCCTCTGGCCAACGGGTGCAGCGCAGCTGGACTTCGCGGCGATCCGCCGTCCACTCGAGACCGATCTCGACGAGGGGACGCTCGGCCGTCGCGCCGGCGCCGGCCGCCGCGATCATGGTGGCGATGTCCCGCCGATCCCGTTCACCCAGGTACTGCAGGAACATCGTGTGGACCACGGCCCGGCAAACACCTTCCGGCTGGCGATCGGCCAGCCGTTGGGCGAGCCATAGCCTGGCGTCCCCCTTGTGCACCCGGGGAGGATGCGCGACGGCGATCTCCAGGGCCGCCTCCAGCCGCTGCGAGCGGGCAGGTTGGTCGGCCCAGGTGAAGGACAGCAGCCGTTCGCGATGCGAAGGATCATCCGCGCTCAACGGACTGAGATCCACCCCTCGCGCGGCGGCGATCGCCACGGGCGCCATGGGCGGGTCCTCGCCGCGCCACTCGGGCCGGATTCGCACGGCCGAGGAGATGTCGCCCGCCCTCACGCCGCCCAGGTGGTAGGCGTAGCGGCCAAGGTTCAGATTGAGCCCGCAGCTGGCGCCGAGCTCTAGGAGCTCGAAAGGCATGGGCCGCAGCTCGGCGATCGCCATCAGCGCCGAGATGATCGCCGCACCGCGGGCGACCTCGTTGGTCTGCGTCGGATAGCGCATCCAGTCGGCGATGAAGGCGTCTTCCTGCGCCAAGGCCTCGGCGATCGAGCCATCGAAGTCGTCGTGCTCGCCGCGATAGAGGTCGGTCAGATGCTGAAGGTTTCCCCGTCGGGCGAGGGCGTGGAGCGCGCCGTTGACGCGCAGCGCCACAGCCGCGGCGGCCGGATCGCCCGTCCAGGTGCGCACCATCTCGCAGGTCCGAGGAGCAAGTGATAGCTGGCGGTGGACAGCTTCCAGCACCGACGCGACGAACGACGAGCCTGTCGAGCGGCAGTTTTCGGCCTGACGCACAAACGCATGACTAGCGTCAGACCTCGCAAGCATCTTCATCAAGCTACATTCCGAACGAGCACCGCGTCCCATGAATTGGGAGAGGTCGATTGTAGTCTCGCAGGGTGGAGCGGGGGCCTGAGTAACGGCTGACAATAGTCTCGCCCTGCGGTGGGGCACTGAACGCCGGCGGCCCTTAAGGTGATCTAAATCGCGGATAGTCCCGACAGAGACTATTTGTCGCGCCTGGGAGGTGCAGGGGCCGAAACGCCATTAATTCGTAGGCAATCAACGTTATCTAGCTCTGGTCATCGGCTGCAGGAGCCAGGTTCAGCGCGTTCGGTGACTATACCGGACGGGTCGAATGTCGCTTCCCGCGCTGCGAGATACTAGATCGTATGCTAATGGAATGATGATGGCTGCAATGAATATTCCGAAAAAGCTTAGCTTGGCATTCGTTTGCATCTGCGTGTCCGCAGCGGTCATGATGGTCGTCCTGCTGGCGACCATTCTGATGATCCGCGCTTCGACGGAGAGCAATAACCGCAGCCAGGCCATCCACGCAGACGCGCTCGCGCTCGAGACCGCGATCCTGCGGCAGAACAGTCAGTTCCGCGGCTATCTGGTCACGGGCGATAAGAGCTACCTGAAGTCCTACTATGAGGGTCGCGACGAGTACGACGAGGTCTCGCAAAGACTGAAGTCGACCCTCAGCGACCCCGCCATGCTCCAGCACATCGAGCATTCTCGCGTTGCCACGCTCGCTTGGCGCAAGGACTGGGGCGATCGGCTGATCGAGGTCGTCAAGGCCGGACAGCGCGATGCAGCCCAGCAGGAGGTTCGTGACGCGGGCAAGAGGGTGTTGGTGAGCGACGCCGTGCTGCCGCTCCGCGAGATCCGCGATGTTCAAGTGGAGAAGATCGCCGAGAACGGCGCGCGCCAACAGACCGCGATCATCACGGCCGTCGCCGCGCTCGTGATCGGCGGGATCGCCCTGATCGCGATCGCCATGTTCCTGTCGCGCATGCTGAGCCGCTCCATCGCAAGGCCCATCACCACCCTCACCGGGGCGATGAATCAACTGGCCGCGGGGGACAATGAGATCGCCGTCGACTCGGAGCGCGCCGACGAATTGGGCGACATGGCCCGCGCCGTCCTCGTCTTCCGCGACGCGGCGATCGCCAAGGCGGAAGCCGATCGCGCCAAGGCGGCCGCAGACGAGGCCAAGGCCGAGGCTGACCGCCAGAAGCTGGGCGCCGAGGCGGCGCAGCGGCGGGTGGTGGAGACCCTGGACACCGCGTTGGCCGCCCTGGCCTCGGGCGACCTGACCCACACGATCACCACGCCATTCGAACCGGAGTACGAACGCCTTCGGCAATCCTTCAACAGCGCCGTCGAAGGGCTCGAAGAGAGCATTTCCGGCGTCGCCCGCTCGGCCAAGACCGTGCATTCGGGAGCGGCCGACATCTACGCCGCGTCCGAGGACCTCTCACGCCGCACCGAGCAGCAGGCCTCGCGCCTGCAGGAGACCAGCGCCGCCACGCAGCAGGTCAGCGCGATGGTGGGCGAAACCGCCCAGCGGGCGTCCGATGCGAGGACAGCGATCGAGGTCGCCAACGGCAACGCCATGGACGGCGGCGCGATCGTCACCCAGGCCATCACGGCGATGGACGCCATCCAGACGAGCTCGGAAGAAATCAGTCAGATCATCAGCCTGATCGACGCCATCACCTTCCAGACCAACCTGCTCGCGCTGAACGCCGGGGTGGAGGCCGCCCGGGCCGGGGACGCCGGCAAGGGCTTCGCCGTCGTCGCCTCGGAAGTCCGCGCGCTCGCCCAGCGCTCCTCGGACGCGGCGCGCGACATCAAGGCGCTCATAAGCACATCCTCGGAGCAGGTGCAGAGCGGCGTGAGCCGCGTCGGCGACACCGGTCAGATGCTCACCCTCATCGGAACGAAGATCGGCGACACCAACACGCTGATCAACGAAATCGCGCAGAGCACCGAAACCCAGGCCGACAACCTGAAGCAGGTGAGCAGCGCTGTCGCCAGTATGGACAGCATGACCCAGCAGAATGCGGCGATGGTCCGGGAAGCGACCGCGGCCGCGCGAAGCCTGGCCACGGAAGCCGATGAACTGGCGACCCTGGTCGCCCGCTTCCGGCTGCGCCAGGCGGACAGCAGCCCCGTGACGGACCTCGGGTCCGAGGTCGTCCCGTTGAAGGCGGCCGGCGCCGGCGGGCGCTAACCCGCACCCCGGCACTCTCCACAGCATCTTCGGCAGGCAGCGCGCCGCCCTCATCAGGGCGGCGCGCTTTTGTTTACGCGCGTCGCCCGCATCGGGACGAAGCGTGCCCTCACCTGAGGGTGCGCAGTAATGGAATGAGCGGAATTATGTGCCGAGCAAGTATTCACGACATAATGTCGCACTTTGGACCGCCTGTACACCCATCTGTATTTACGCATTAGCTATACTCGACACCGCATTATGATGTCCGACACTCCACATTACACAGGATCCACAAGAGCTCCTCGCATGACACGCCTCTTCCTCACCACGGCCATTGCGCCGCTGCTGCTGTTTTCGCCGGCGA
This sequence comes from Phenylobacterium sp. J367, assembly GCF_024699985.1. Lineage (GTDB taxonomy): Bacteria > Pseudomonadota > Alphaproteobacteria > Caulobacterales > Caulobacteraceae > Phenylobacterium. The sequence continues at coordinate 1,169,308 of NZ_JAJONA010000001.1, forward strand.
TGGCCGAAACGCCGAACGCCACCGCCGCCGAGGTGGCCAAGCCTTCCGCGGACAAGGCGGTTCAGAGCGTCGGCGCAAAGGCCAGCGGCGAGGCGGTCTTCTCGACCGGCGTCGCGAAAGGCCGCGACCGGCTGGACAGCGCGACGTCCACGAGCGCGCTGCGCGCGTCGGACGCGGAGACCTTCGGCGCCCGCTCGCTGGGCGAGGTCCTGCGGAACATCCCCGGGATCCGCGTCGAATATGCCGGCGGCGAAGGCAACGCGAACTACTCGATCCGCGGCCTGCCCCTTTCCGGCACCGGTTCGAAGTTCATGCAGCTCCAGGAAGACGGCCTGCCGGTCCTCGAGTTTGGGGACATGTCGCAGTTCACCTCCGACATGTTCATGCGCAGCGACCTCAATCTCTCGCAGATCGAGGCGATCCGCGGCGGTTCGGCCTCGACGTTCGCGTCGAACTCGCCGGGCGGCGTGATCAACCTGATCTCCAAGACGGGCGACGCCGAAGGCGGCGCCATCCAGGGCACGTATGGCCTCGACTATGACGAGAAGCGGGTTGATGCGGCCTACGGCCATAAGCTCACCGACACGCTTCGCTTCCACGTCGGGGGGCTTCTATCGCGAAGGCGAAGGTCCGCGGGACGTCGGCTATACCGCGTACAAGGGCGGTCAGATCAAGGCCAACCTGACGAAGCAGCTCGATAACGGCTTCGTGCGCATCTACGGCAAGTGGCTGGATGATCGTACGCCGTCATACCAGTTCGTGCCGATCCGTGTGACCGGGTCAAACTCCGACCCGACGTTCGAGAGCCCGGCCAACTTCAACCTGAAGTCCGACTCGCTCCTGTCGCCGAACAACAGCGGAATCCTGACGCTCGGCCGCGACAACAGCATCACCACCGAGGACATCCGCGAGGGCCAGCACGCCATCGTGAAGTCCGTGGGCCTCGAGGGCCAGTTCGATGTCAGCGGCTGGACGATCAGCGAAAAGTTCCGCTTCGCCGCGATCTCCGGCGGCCACATGAACATCAGGCCGATCGCGGTGGCGCCGGCGGCGGCGCTCGCGTTCGCCTACGGCGGCCCCGGCGGCACGCTCAGCTACGCCACGGGCCCCCAGGCTGGCCAGGCCATACCCAGTCCGTCCGCCCTGAACGGGAACGGTCTGCTCACCTCGAACGTCCTGATCGACACCGATCTCGACAGCCTGGACAACCTGACCAACGACCTGCGCGCCAGCCGGGTCTGGAAGGTCGGCGGCGGCAATCTGACGACGACGGCCGGCCTCTACATGTCGTCCCAGGACTACAACGCCTTCTGGTCGTTCCTGAACGTGCTGACCGATGTCCGCGGCGACGGCGACTCGGCGCTGATCGACGTGAAGACCGCGGCCGGCGTTCCGACCACCCAGGGCGGCTATCTGTCCTACGGGATCGGCGGCGGGCTCTATCACCGCAGCTACGACGTCAACTACGGCGTCACCGCCCCCTATGCGTCCATCAACTACCACCTCGGCAAGGTCGCGGTGGGCGGCAGCCTCCGCTACGACATGGGCGATGTGAAGGGCACGCTGTACGGGTCTGAGCTCGGCGGCGGGCGCGTGGGCGTCACCACGGTCGACATGAACGGCAACGGCCAGATCTCGCTGCCCGAGACCAAGGTCGCGACGCTGCCGCTCGGTGCGCCGGGCCGCGTGGACTATGACTACAAGTACCTCAGCTATTCTGCCGGCGTGAACTATCGCATCGCCGAGCAGCTCGCGGTGTTCGGTCGCTACAGCCGCGGCGGTCGCGCCTCGGCCGACAAGATCCTCTTCACGCCGGCGGTGGACTACAACACCGGCAAGCTGGTCGACAACGACAGCGCCTACGATACGGTGAAGCAGGCCGAGCTCGGCCTGAAGTACCGGATCTCGGGCCTCACCGTGAACGTGACCGGCTTCTCGGCCAAGACCGGCGAACAGAACGTCCAGGTCAACAGCGCGCCTGACGGCTCGATCCGCGTCGAGAACATCATCCGGGGCTACGAAGCCAAGGGCGTGGAGCTCGAGGCGGCGGTTCGCCACGGTCCGTTCAGCGTCAGCGGCGGGGCGACCTACACGGACGCCAAGATCGCCAGCGACGCGACCCGCGCCGAGCTGGTCGGCAACAAGCCGCGCCACCAGGCCGATCTGATCTTCGCCGTGACCCCGCAGGTCGACCTGAAGTATGCGACCTTCGGCGCGAACGTGATCGGCACGACCAGCAGCTACGCCCAGGACACGAACCAGCTGAAGCTGCCCGGCTACACCCTGGTCAACGCGTTCCTGCAGATCCGCCCGACGGAGCGGGTGCAGCTGATGCTGAACGTCAACAACCTGTTCAACAAGCTCGCCCTGGCGGACGTCGAACAGGCCAGCATCCCGGCGAGCGGCGTGGTCCTCGGCCGCGCCTATAGCGGGCGCACCGCGTCGGCGACCCTGCGCTACGCCTTCTAGTCGGAAGCGACACCTCAAAGAGAGACGGGAGGCCCGCCGGCGACGGCGGGCCTCTTCTCGTTTGGCGTCAGTGCCCGCCCTCAACCCAGGGAACGCCAGCCCGCACCAGTTCCTCGAAGAGCGCCGCCTCCAGCTCCAGGGCTTCCCAGGCGCGCAGCGGATTGAGGTGTGCGGTGAGCTCCGGAAGCAGGGTCACGCCGAACCGCGCCACGTAGCGGCTCGCCTTGTAGCCGCTCTTGTGCTGGTCGAACCGCAGGTCCGGATCCCGCGAGGTCTGGCCGACGTAGAGCCCGTGGCGGCACACCCGACGGCGATCCTCCAGCAGGACGACATAGAGCGCGTGCTTCGCCCCCCGGCGGCCCCGCGTCGTGGCCTGCAGGCCCAGCGCCGCGCGCCGGGCAGCGGCCATCCAGGGCAGGCGATCGGCAGGGTCCGTCACGCGCCCAGTTTCGCGGGGCCGCTCGTCGCCGCAACGAAAAAGGGCGGCCGGATCGCTCCGGCCGCCCTGATCTTTCGAGCCTTGAGAGGCGCGACGCTTAGGCGTCGGCGGTCTCTTCGGCCTTCTCGTTCTTCGACAGGTCCTCGCCGGTCTCCTGGTCGACGACCTTCATGGAGAGGCGGGTCTTGCCGCGGTCGTCGAAGCCCAGGAGCTTGACCTTCACGGTCTGGCCTTCCTGCAGCACGTCCGAGACCTTGTTCACACGCTCGCTGGAGATCTGGCTCACGTGAACCAGGCCGTCCTTGGCGCCGAAGAAGTTCACGAAGGCGCCGAAGTCGACGATCTTCACGACCTTGCCGTTGTAGATCTGGCCCACTTCCGGCTCGGAAGCGATGGACTTGATCCACTCCTTGGCGGCCTCGATCTTCGAGGCCTCGGCGGCCGCGATCTTGATCGTGCCGTCTTCGCCGATGTCGATCTTGGCGCCGGTCTTCTCGACGATCTCGCGGATCACCTTGCCGCCCGAGCCGATCACTTCCCGGATCTTGTCGACCGGGATCTTGATGGTCTCGATCTTCGGCGCGAACTCGCCCAGTTCGGCGCGGGGCGCCTCCATGGCCTTGTTCATCTCTTCGAGGATGTGCTCACGACCGCCCTTCGCCTGTTCGAGGGCCTTCTTCATGATCTCCTCGGTGATGCCGGCGATCTTGATGTCCATCTGCAGGGAGGTGATCCCGTCAGCGGTGCCGGCGACCTTGAAGTCCATGTCGCCCAGGTGATCTTCGTCACCCAGGATGTCGGAGAGCACGGCGAAGCCGTCGGACTCGAGGATCAGGCCCATGGCGATGCCGGAGACCGGCTTCGTCAGGGGCACGCCCGCGTCCATCAGGGCCAGCGATGAACCGCAGACCGAGGCCATCGAGGACGAGCCGTTGGACTCGAAGATCTCGGAGACCAGGCGGATCGTGTAGGGGAACTCCTCGGCGCTCGGCAGCATCGGGCGGATCGCCCGCCACGCCAGCTTGCCGTGGCCGACTTCACGACGGCCCGGCGCGCCCATGCGGCCGGTCTCGCCCACCGAGAACGGCGGGAAGTTGTAGTGCAGCATGAACTTCTCGAAGTACTTGCCTTCGAGGGCGTCGATCAGCTGCTCGTCATCGCCGGTGCCGAGGGTGGCCACGACCAGCGCCTGGGTCTCGCCGCGGGTGAACAGCGCCGAGCCGTGGGCCCGGGGCAGCACGCCCACTTCCGAGACGATCTGCCGGACCTGGTCGACCGAACGGCCGTCGATCCGCTTGCCGGTGTCGAGGATCGCGCGGCGGACGATGTCGGCCTCGAGCTCCTTGAAGACGCCGCCCAGCTTGTTGCTGTCATAGCCGTCCGGATTGGCGTCCGACTTGGCGAAGGTGGACATCGCCTTGTCCTTGGCCGCGCTCAGCGCCGCGTGACGGTCGGACTTCTTGGTCAATTCGTAGGCGGCGCGCAGGTCGGCTCCGATCGCGGCCTTGACCTTTTCCTTGATGGCGTCGGTGTCGTCCGGCTGGAAGTCGAACGGCTCCTTGGCCGCGTGCTCGGCGAGCTCGATGATCGCGTCGATCACCGGCTGCATGCCCTTGTGGGCGAAGGTCACGCCGCCCAGGACTTCCGCTTCGGACAGTTCCTGGATCTCGGACTCGACCATCATCACCGCGTCGTGCGTGCCCGCGACGACGAGGTCCATCTTGCTTTCCTTCATCTCGTCGAGAGTCGGGTTCAGCACGTATTCGCCGTCGATGAAGCCCACGCGGGCGGCGCCGATCGGGCCCATGAACGGAGCGCCGGACAGCACCAGGGCGGCGGACGCGCCGACCATGGCGACGATGTCGGGATCGTTCTCGAGGTCGTGGGCGAGCACGGTCGTGACCACCTGGACCTCATTCTTGAAGCCCTTCACGAACAGCGGACGGATCGGACGGTCGATCAGGCGGCTGGTGAGGGTTTCCTTCTGCGAGGGCGCGCCCTCGCGGCGGGGGAAGCTGCCCGGGATCTTGCCCGCGGCGTAGAACTTCTCCTGATAGTTCACGGTCAGCGGGAAGAAGTCCTGGCCCGGCTTGGGCGACTTCGCGAACACCGCCGTGGCGAGCACCATGGTCTCGCCGTAGGTGACCAGGACGGCGCCGTCGGCCTGACGGGCCATGCGGCCGGTTTCGAGCGTGAGCGTCTTGCCGCCCCACTCGATGGTCTTGCGTTTGATATCGAACATTTTCGCTTCTTTCTCGTCCCGCGGGCGTATTCCCAGGCGGGGGCGGACAGGGATCGGCTTTCCGAAATCCTCTCCATTCGAACAGGCGGGGTGAGGATTTCTGTCGAACCCTCGGCGTGTGTGGAGTCCCGACGGGGTCTCCGGGGCCGCATCGGGTCCCCCGGCCTGTTGCGGAGGAGCGGCGTAGCTTCTTAAGACCCGCCTGCCCGGTTTTCACAACCGGGCGGCGGGCAACTTGGCGTGAACCTAGCGGCGCAGGCCCAGGGTCTCGATCAGCTTCTGATAGCGAGCCGCGTCGGACTTCTTCAGGTGATCCAGGAGCGACCGGCGCGCGGAGACGAGCTTCAGGAGCCCGCGGCGCGAGTGGTTGTCCTTCTTGTGCGTCTTGAAGTGCTCGGTGAGGTTCGCGATCCGTTCGGACATGATCGCCACCTGGACTTCGGCGCTGCCCGTGTCCGCTTCACCGCGGGCATGGGTCTTGATGACTTCGGCTTTGCGTTCGGCCGTAATCGACATCGGGTTAGTCTCCGCTCTTTTCAAGATGGAAGACCCGCGAGGGTTCGAGCCGGCCCGCGCGCATCTCGCAGAGGGCGACGACCGAACCGTCCCGCATGGCTGAAACGGTGCGCGAGCCCGGCTTGAGCCCGGCTTTCACCGCTTCGACCTGTCGGGGAACGAGAACGATCGACCGTCCCTGCTTCAGCTTGAAGGCGTCTTCATCGGTCACGGCCAGCGCCGGGATGTCGTCCAGCGCGGTCTCGACCGGAAGCAATGCCTCCAGCTGGCGGGCCTTATGCCCTAAATCCTCAAGCAATTCCAGCGTTACCGCGGACTGCTCGGTAAACGGCCCCACGCGCGTCCGGCGCAGCTCGCTGACATGCCCGCAGGCCCCCAGCGCATCGGCGATGTCGCGGACGAGCGCACGGACATAGGTGCCCTTGCCGCACTCGATCTCGAGCGTCACGTGATCGGCGTTCTGGGCGTCGGCGACGCGGGCCGAGTGGATCGTCACCGGACGGGCCTTCAACTCCACGGTCTCGCCTGCCCGGGCCAGGTCGTAGGCGCGCTCGCCGTCCACCTTGATGGCCGAATAGGCCGGCGGGATCTGGCTGATCTCGCCGACGAACCGCGGCAGGACGGCCTCGACCTGGGCCAGCGTCGGCCGCACGTCGGAAGAGGCGATCGTCTCGCCTTCACGGTCGTAGGTGGCGGTCGTCCGCCCCCAGGCGATGGTGAAGCGGTAGGCCTTGTCGGCGTCCATCATGAACGGGACCGTCTTGGTCGCCTCGCCGAGCGCGATCGGCAGCACCCCGGTGGCCAGCGGATCGAGGGTGCCGGCGTGACCGGCCTTCTGGGCGTTGAAGATCCGCCGGATGCGGCCGACCGCGTGGGTGGACGTGAGGTCGTAGGGGCTTGTCCAGGCACACCCAGCCGGAGACCGCGTCTCCCCTTGCGGCGTCGCGCCATCAGTCCTCGTCCTTCCAGGAGTCCGACGGCGGCTGCGGCCGGAGATCCTGGGCGACGCGCGGATCGGCGAACAGGCGGTTCATCCGGGCGGCCTCGTTGAAGCTCTCGTCGTGGAGGAAGCGCAGGTCCGGCGTGAACTTCATGTCGATGTGCTTGCCGAGGCGGCCGCGCAGGAACTTGGCGTGACGGTTCAGGCCGGCGACCACCTCCTCCGCATGGCCGCCGCCCAGCGGCTCGACGAACACCGTGGCGTGGCGCAGGTCCGGGCTCATGCGGATCTCGGTGACGGTCACCGAGACGCCTTCAAGGGCGCTGTCGGTGATGTCCTCCTCGCGCAGGACCTCGACCAGGGCGTGTCGCATGAGTTCGCCGGCGCGCAGCTGGCGCTGGGTCGGCCCCTGGGGCGCCCCTTTGTTGTGATGGGAATGACGGGACATTTTCGTAGCCTTCTGGGACCTGGGGCGCGGATCGGACGCCTCCCGCAGGGGAAGGGCGGGCTTCTAGTCGCGCGACGCCGCGAAGTCCAGCGCCGAGGTCACACCGCGGCGGTGCGCGACTTGAAGAAGGCGATCACCCGCTGCTCGGCGCGCTTGGTCTCGCCGTCCTCGCGCAGGTTGATGGTCAGGACCGAGTGCGGGTGGGGGAGGCCGCCGCCGGGCCTCGCCTCCGCGGGGTCGATGTCCCACCGCTCGAACCGGTCGCCGAACTCGGCCTCGTAACGGTCGAAGCGTTCGCGCGGCACGACGGGGTCGCCCTCGAAGCGCAGGCCGATGGCGTTGAGATCTTCCTCCGCGAACCGCCGCCGCGCGCAGGCGATCTCGGCGGCGGAGAGGTCGATGGACCGGGCGCGCTTTGCCTTGCCCGGCAGGATCGGCAGCGGCAGCGAAGGCTGGGAGACCACCGGCGCGACCACCGCCGGCTCGGTCATCATGGCGAGCGCGAAGCCGCCGGTGAAGCACATGCCGACCGCGCCGACCCCGCGCCCACCGCACTCCGCATGGGCCTTGCGGGCCAGCGCGCGCAGCCACTCGACGATCGGGCTGGAGCGGTCGGTCGCCCAGACGTCGAACTCGCGGCGGATGCAGATGCCCTTCAGGATCTCCCGGGCCCCGTAGCCGGGGGTCACCGAACGGCCAGGCTCGCCGAACAGGCTCGGACAGAAGACCGTCAGGCCGGCTTCGGCCACGCGGTCGGCGAAGCGGATCACGTCCGGATGCAGGCCGGGCATCTCGTGGATCACGATCACCGCCGGACCCGCGCCACGCCGGTAGACCGGTCGTGTCCACCTGCCGGCGCTGAACTCGGACTTCTCGTACGCCGCCAGCGCCGCTTCGTAGGTCAAGGCCGCCTCCCGTCCCGGCGGCAGCCTAGCGCCTAGATCTTCAGTTCCGAAAGGCCGCCTTCGAAACCGGTGAGCTTCCAGGTTCCATCGACCTTGGTGAAGGTCAGGAGGCAGGCGCCCTGCTTCTCCCGGGTCGCGCAGACCCGGCCGTCGGGAAGGGTCTTCAGAGACTGGGAGATCAGGATCGGACCGGGGATCTTGGTCTGAGGCGTGTAGCCATAGTGCTCGGCGACGAGGCGGAAGACCCGGGGCTGAACCAGGGTCTCGCCGGCGAGCTCCGCCAGACCCGGCGCGAGCACCGCGGCGAGCCCGCCGAAGCGCTCGTCCTTCCTGCCCTCGGCCACCAGCCTTGCCTGGATCTCGGTCTTCAGCGCCTGGCGGTCCACATGGGCGTCGAAGGCGGCCTGGTCGTTGTCGCGGATGGAAAGCAGCAGCGCGTGCACGTCGTTGGCTGCATCGAGCTTCTGGCCGGTGGCGCAGGCGGTCAGGGCGAGCGCGGCGAGCCCCAGGACTGCGAGACGGGGGACGGCGAGACGCATGCGGGCGGGCTCCGGTTGGACTTGCCGCCTAGATAGTCGAGAAAGGGGGCGAGTTCACGGCCTGACGCGGAGCGCCCGTGCCCGATCCCATCCTCGAGACCGAGCGGCTGGTCTTCCATCCCTTCACGCCGGATGACTACCCTCTGCTGGCCGAGCTGCACGCCGATCCGGAGGTGCAGCGGTATATCGGAGGCGCCTGGACGCGCGAGGCGATCCAGGGGCGGCTCGACGCCTACGTCGCCGAGCAGGCGCGGTACGGCTTCTCGAAGTGGAAGGTGTTCCTCAGGGACGGGACCTTCGTCGGCCGGTGCGGCGTGTCGCTCTGGTCCAGGAACGGCGGGTTCGAGATCGGCTACAGCCTGCGCCGGGCGGCCTGGGGACAGGGGTTGGCGACGGAGGCGGCGAAGGCGGTTCGCGACCGGTTCTGGCAGCTCAGCGACGCCGGCCATCTGAACGGCTTCACCGCGGTGGAGAACCTGCCGTCACGGCGTGTCCTTGAGCGGATCGGCATGCGCCACACCGGCGACGAGGATCTCGGCCTCGGCGGGATGAGCGCGCTCTACGTCCTGGAGCGGCCCTGAAAAGCAGAGGCCCCGGATCGCTCCGGGGCCTCGAACGTCTTGGCGGTGGCGCGGGCCCTAGAGGCTGCGCTTGACCTCTTCGAGCGTGAAGCACTCGATGGTGTCGCCGACCTTGATGTCCTGGAAGCCGAAGTGCATGCCGCACTCCTGGCCCGCGTTGACCTCGTTGACCTCGTCCTTGAAGCGCTTGAGCGTCTGCAGGGTGCCGAGTTCGAGGACCACCACGTCCTGACGGATGATCCGGACGCGGGCGCCCTTGCGGACCACGCCTTCGGTGACCCGGCAACCGGCCACGCGGCCCACCTTGGTGATGTCGAAGACCTGCAGGACTTCGGCGTTGCCGAGGAAGGTTTCGCGCTGGATCGGCGCCAGCATGCCCGAGAGCACGCCTTTGATGTCGTCGATCAGGTCGTAGATGATCGCGTAGTAGCGGATCTCGACGCCTTCGCGTTCGGCCAGCGCCTGCGCCTGCTTGGAGGCGCGGACGTTGAAGCCGATGATCGGCGAGCCGGCGCCCTTGGCCAGCATGACGTCGCTTTCGCTGATCGCGCCAGCGCCCGACAGGATGATCCGCGCGCGGACCTCGTCGGTGGCGAGCTTGTCCAGCGAACCCACGATGGCTTCCGCCGAACCCTGCACGTCCGCCTTGATGACCAGCGGCAGCTCGGAGACCTTCTTGTCGGCGAGCCTCGCCATCATGTCGGCCAGCGACGCGCCGGCGACCGGCGAGCCGGACTTCTCGCGCTTCACGCGGACGCGGTAGGCGGTCAGCTCGCGGGCGCGGGCCTCGTTCTCCACCACGGCGAAGGGTTCGCCAGGCGCCGGCGTGCCATCGAGGCCAAGGACCTCCACCGGCACCGACGGACCCGCCGAGTCGAGCTGTTCGCCGCGCTCATTGAGCAGCGCACGGACCCGGCCGAAGGTGTCGCCGGCCACGACGATGTCGCCGCGCTTCAGCGTGCCGCGCTTCACGAGCACGGTGGACACCGCGCCGCGACCGCGGTCGAGCTTGGCCTCGATCACCACCCCGTCGGCCGTCCGGTCCGGATTGGCCTTCAGGTCGAGCACCTCGGCCTGCAGCAGAATGGCTTCGATCAGGTCGTCGAGGCCCAGCTTCTGGGTCGCGGAGACCTCGATCGCCTGGGTGTCGCCACCGAGGCTTTCGACGACGATCTCGTGCTGCAGCAGCTCGTTGATCACCCGGGTGGGATCGGCTCCCGGCTTATCGATCTTGTTGATCGCCACGATGATCGGCGCGCCGGCCGAGCGGGCGTGGTTGATGGCTTCGACGGTCTGCGGCATCACGCCGTCGTCCGCCGCGACCACCAGGACCACGATGTCGGTGACGTTGGCGCCGCGCATCCGCATCGCCGAGAAGGCGGCGTGGCCGGGCGTGTCCAGGAAGGTCACGGCCTGACCGTTTTCCAGCCGCACCTGATAGGCGCCGATGTGCTGGGTGATGCCGCCGTGCTCGCCGGCCACCACGTCGGTGGAACGGAGCGCGTCGAGCAGCGAGGTCTTGCCGTGGTCGACGTGGCCCATGACGGTGACCACCGGGGGCCGCGGCTCCAGGTGATCGTCGATGTCCTCGGCGCCGATGAAGCCTTCTTCGACGTCGGCTTCGGAAACACGCTTCACGGTATGGCCGAATTCGGTGGCCACCAGTTCGGCGGTGTCGTTGTCGATGACGTCGTTGATCTTGAGCATCACGCCCTGACGCATCAGGAACTTGATGACCTCGACCCCGCGGGTCGCCATCCGGTTGGCGAGCTCGCCCACGGTGATGACGTCGGGGATGACCACTTCACGGGCGATCCGGGCCTGTTCCTGGACGCCGCCCTTGCGCTTCTCACGCTCGCGTTCGCGGGCGCGGCGCACCGAGGCCAGCGAGCGCATCCGCTCGGCGCCGTCGGCGTCCCCGGCCACGGTCTGGATGGTCAGGCGGCCTTCGCGGCGCGTCGGCGCACCCTTGGCGCGGCTGATGGCGCCCTTCCCGGGATCGCTGGCGCGGCGGCGATCGTCGTCGTCGCGGCGATCGATGACCGAGCCGCCCGGACGCGGCGCCTGGCGGGCGGCGCGCTGGACTTCCGGCGTGGCCGGCGGCGCGTTCGGCGCGACGCGCGGACCGCGAGGACCGCCCGGGCCGCCGGGGCCACGGGGCGCGCCCGGAGCCGGACGCGGGGCGAGCGCCGAATAGCGGACGGTGCCGCCTTCGGGACGCGGCGCGCGGTCGTCACGCGGCGGGCGATCGGCGCCCTGACGCGGCGGACCACGGTCATCGCGCGGCGGCCGGGGGCCGTCGTTGCGCGGCGCGCGCTGGCCGAAATTGGCGTTCTCGAAGCGGCCGGCAGGGCGCTCGGGACGGTAGGTGGTGGTGCTCGGCCGGTCGTCGCGGCGGTCCGGCGACGGCTGGTAGGTGCGGGTCTGGCCGCCCGCGTGGCGCGCGCCGTCGGCGGACGGACGCGGCGCGGAAGGCGGCGCGGCGGCCTGCGGCGGCGGCGCGGCCGGAGCCCGGGCGACCGGGGCCTGGGGCCGGAGGCGGCGTCACGGGAGCCTGGGCGACCGGCGCCGGCGCGGCCGGAGTTGGCTCCGTCGGAACAGTGGCGGCAGGGGGCGCAGCCGCGGGCGGCGCGGCGGGCGCCGGGGGCGGGGCCTGTTCGGCGGCGCGGGCGCGGGCGGCGGCTTCCTGCTCGGCGCGGGCCTGGTCCTCGCGGGCGCGGCGCTCGGCGTCCTGGGCGGCCTGCTGCTGGCGGGCGAGTTCGATGGCGCGGGCGCGGGCGGCGCGCTCCTCGGCGGAAAGGCCGTCGCCGGCGCCGCCGGCGGGAGCCGCCGGGCGCGGTGCGGACGGACCGCCCGACTGCGGCGGGCGGGTGTCGAAGACCCGCTTCTCGGCCGAAGACGGTGCGGCCAGGTTGCCGCTCGCCGGCGCATGGGTGCGCGGGCGCTTGGTCTCGACGACCACCGTCTTGGAACGGCCGTGGCTGAAGCTCTGCTTCACCGTGCCGGCGCTGACCGATCCGGCCCCACGGGGCTTGAGGGTCAGGGGCTGGCGTCCGCCGGGGGGCGGAGTTGCGGCCGTTGTTGTTCTCGTCGCTCATGCGCTCGCTTTACTCATCGGCCGGCGGATCCGGCCCATCGGATAATCGAATAGAGGCGCCCGGGGTCCCGAAAGACCCCGTTCGCCTCAAGGCTCCTCGCGCCAACTCTCAGGAAGGAGCGGGCTGAAACCCGCCAGCCGGTCGACGTCCTGCGTCCACCGGTCGGCGGCTCGCCCCGCAAGGAAGGCGGTGTGTATCACATTCTCCAGCCCCAAGGCCAAACCCAATTCGGACGCCGTGAAGACGCCGAGGATGCGGGGCGGTCGGGACTGCTTGCGGGCCTGGGCCGAGAGCTTCCGCCGGCCGTCGGCGGCGCCGTCGGACGCCTCGATCAGCCACGCGGTCTTGCCCGCGACGATCGCGGCCGAAACCTTTTCGAAGCCCGATGTAAGGTCGCCGGCCTTCCGTGCAAGGCCGAGCGACGACAAAACCCGCCGCCGCAGCAGGGCTTCGACCTGCTGGGCGAGGTCCGCCGGGGCCTGGAGCTTCGCCTTGGCGGCCCGCGAGAACAGCCCCTTTTTCGCGGCGGTCTCGACGGAGGCGCGGTCGGCCGCGACCCAGAGGCCGCGGCCCGGCAGCTTGCGGGCCAGGTCCGGGACGACGGTCCCGTCCGGCCCGGCCACGAAGCGGATCAGGCGCGCCTCCTCCATCACCTCGCCGGAGACGATGTCCCGCCGCTCACGGGCGGCTTCGGCTAGCGTGGCGGGGGGAGGCGGCCAAGATCAGCGGTCCTTACGCGTCGCGGGCTTCGCCTTCCATCTCGGCCTCGGCATAGGCTTCCGAGTCCTCGATGGGCGCGTCCTCGACCTCCGGCTCGGGCGGGGCTTCCACCCAGCCCATGGCGATCCGGGCGCGCATGATCAGGGTCTCGGCGTCCTGCGGGTCGAGGCCGAAGCTCTCCAGGATGCCGGCCTCGCGCACACGCTCGCCGTTCTTGGTCTCGAACCAGCCGCGCAGGTCGTCGGGCACCAGGCCGGCGAAATCCTCGACGGTCTTGATGCCGCCCTCGCCGAGCGCGACGGCCATCGGCAGGGTGACGCCCTCGATCTCGAGCACGGCGTCCTCGACGCCCAGTTCGCGGCGCTTGGCGTCGTATTCGGCGGCTTCCTTCTCCAGGTAGTCGCGGGCGCGCGCCTGGATCTCCTCGGCGGTGTCCTCGTCGAAGCCCTCGATGGCGGCCACTTCCGAGGAGTCGACGTAGGCCACGTCCTCGACGGTGGCGAAGCCTTCGGTGACCAGCAGCTGGGCGATGACCTCGTCCACGTCCAGGGCTTCCTGGAAGAGGGCGGTGCGCTCGGTGAACTCGCGCTGGCGGCGCTCGCTCTCCTGGCTCTCGGTCATGATGTCGATCTGCCAGCTGGTCAGCTGGGAGGCGAGGCGGACGTTCTGGCCGCGGCGGCCGATGGCCAGCGACAGCTGCTCGTCGGGGACCACGACCTCGACGCGCTCGTCCTCCTCGTCCATGACGACCTTGGAGACTTCGGCGGGCGCGAGCGCGTTGACGATGAAGGTCGCCTCGTCCTGGCTCCACTGGATGATGTCGATCTTCTCGCCCTGCAGCTCGGCCACGACGGCCTGCACGCGCGACCCGCGCATGCCGACGCAGGCGCCGACGGGGTCGATGGAGCTGTCGTTGGAGACCACGGCCATCTTGGCGCGGCTGCCCGGGTCGCGGGCCACGGCGCGGATCTCGATGACCCCGTCATAGACCTCCGGCACTTCCTGGGCGAACAGCTTGGCCATGAAGCCGCCGTGCGCGCGGCTGAGCAGGATCTGCGGGCCCTTGGTCTCGCGGCGGACGTCGTAGATGTAGCAGCGGATCCGGTCGCCGATGTTGAAGTTCTCGCGCGGGATCGACTGGTCGCGGCGCATGATGCCTTCGCCGCGGCCCAGGTCGACGACGACGTTGCCGTACTCGACCCGCTTCACGGTGCCGTTGACGATCTCGCCGACCCGGTCCTTGTACTCTTCGTACTGACGTTCGCGCTCGGCCTCGCGAACCTTCCCCGTGACGACCTGGCGGGCCATCTGGGTCTGCACGCGGCCGAACTCGAAGGGCGGCAGGATCTCCTCGTAGGTCTTGCCCACGACGGCGTCCTTGTCGGTGCGAAGCGCGTCGGAGAGGCGCAGGATGCCGGCGGGCTCTTCCGCCGGGACCTCGCTGCCGTCCTCGGCCTCGGTGAAGCCGAACGTCGCGTCGTCGGGGACGACGGTCACGACGCGCTTCACGATGGTCTCGCCGGTCTTCGGGTCGATGCGGACCCGGATGTCGTGCTCGGCGCCGTAGCGCGAGCGGGCGCCCTTCTGGATCGCCTCCTCGATCGCCTCGATGACGATCTCCTTGTCGATCGACTTCTCGCGGGCGACCGCCTCGGCGATCTGCAGGAGTTCAAGCCGGTTGGCCGAAATGCCGGTCAGGCTCATGGGGTCTGATCCCTCTAGTCGGATGTCTGTTGTTGTTCGGAAGCGAGGCGGGCCGCGCGGATGTCGGCGCCCCGCTTCATGAGTTCGTCGCTGAGCACGAGCTTGGCGTCGGTGATCCAGGCGAACGGGACCATGGCGGTCTCGTCCTCGCCCTCCAGATCGATGCCGATGCTGTCGCCCTCGACGCCGGCCAGAACGCCCTTGAAGCGCTTGCGGCCCTCGGCGAGGCGGTCGAGCTCGAGGCGGGCCTCGTAGCCCTCGAAGGTCTCGAAGTCCTTCAGCCGGGTGAGCGGCCGATCGACGCCGGGCGAGGAGACCTCCAGCAGATATTCGCCGGAGATCGGGTCGGCGGCGTCCATGACCTCGGAGATGGCGCGCGACAGGCGGGCGCAGTCCTCGACGTTCATGTCGCCGTCGGAGGGACGCTCGGCCATGATCTGAAGCCGCCGCTGCTCGCTCCCGCCCATCAGGCGGATGCGGACAATCTCGTAGCCCGCGGCCTCGGCGACGGGGTCGAGCAGCTCCAGGAGCCTGGCGTCTTCTGCGGTCTTCCCGCGCATGGCTTGGCCGTTCCTCCGGCAAAGAAAAAAGCGGCCGGGCCGCAGCCCGCCGCTTGAAGGCGCTATCCAGCGCGATCAGCGATGTTGGGGGAATATAGCGATCGATCAGGGGCTTGTCAGCCCCTCAGTCGTGTCGCTTCAGCCTGCCCTCGGTGGCGAAGCAGATCCAGGGGTGGCGGCGAGACCTGGTTCGCGGGGGAGGCAGGGATCATGCCCTCTTTCCTGAGCGCCCCGGATGGTCCACAGAGCGCGCCGACTTTGTGTGTCGTGCAATCCTCCAAAGGCCACTCCCCATGGACCTCTCCAAGATTCCCGTCGGCGAGAACCCGCCGTACGACGTCAACGCCGTCATCGAGATCCCGCAGGGCGGGGAGCCGGTGAAGTACGAGCTGGACAAGGAGTCCGGCGCGATCTTCGTCGACCGCTTCCTGCACACCGCGATGTTCTACCCGGGCAACTACGGCTTCATCCCGCACACGCTCGCCGACGACGGCGACCCGATGGACGTGATCGTGGTCGGCCCGACGCCCGTGGTGCCGGGCGCCATCATCCGCTGCCGCCCGGTGGGCGCGCTGATCATGCGCGACGAGGCCGGCGGCGACGAGAAGATCCTGGCCGTGCCGGTGGACAAGCTCCACCCGTTCTACCTGGGCGTGGATTCCTGGCGCTCGCTGCCCACCATCCTGACCGAGCAGATCGCCCACTTCTTCCAGCACTACAAGGACCTGGAGAAGGGCAAGAGCGTCGAGATCGTCCGCTGGGCCGACGCCGCCGAAGCCGCCGAACTGATCAAGGCCTCGATCGACGCCTACGCCGCGAAGAACGGGTAGGCGCCAAGTTGCTCCCCTCCGGGGGAGCTGTCAGCGAAGCTGACTGAGGGGGTCACTCACCGGTTGGGCGGACCCCCTCCACCGCCTTCGGCGGTCCCCCCCCCCGAAGGGGAGGAATTAGATTCTCACGAAATCCAGGAACGAGGGCGGGCAGTCGCCGAGGCGCTTTTCCTCGTAGCGGGTGGTGACGTGGTCGGCCGGCGGGACCCGCCAGTCGTCGGCCCGGTCGGCGGTCCAGCGGAAGGCCGGGCTGGCGGTGAGGCGCTCCAGCGCCCAGTCCACATAGTCCGCCCAGTCGGAGGCGAAGCGCAGGGTTCCGCCCGGCTTCAGCACCCGGGCGAACTCGGCCACGGTGTCGGTCTGCACCAGCCGGCGCTTGTTGTGCCGGGCCTTCTGCCACGGGTCGGGGAACAGCACGAAGATCCTGTCCACCGAGGCGGCAGGCAGGTGGGCCAGCATCTCGCGGGCGTCGCCGTCCTTGACGCGGACGTTCGTCAGGCCTCGCTCGTCGATATGGCGCAGCGCGCTGGCCACCCCGTTCTGGAAGGGCTCGGCGCCGAGGATCAGGGCCCCGGGATGGCGTTCCGCCTGGGCGGCCATGTGCTCCCCGCCGCCGAAGCCGATCTCCACCCACACCGCCGTCGCCGCCGGCACCAGCGTGCGCGGGTCGAACGGCTCGCCGGGGACCCGGATCGAGGGCAGCAGGGTGTCCATCAGCGCCGCCTGGCGCGGCTTGATCGGCCGCGACTTGAGGCGGCCGTAGGAGCGGAGCGGCGGGTGGGCGTCGGACATGGGGGGCGCCCTCTAGCGCAGTGCGGCGGCGAGCGCGAGCGCCGCGGCGAGCGCGACAGCGATCCAGACCGCGACGATCACGGCGATGGCGGCGCGGCTGACGGGCCGGTCGGCGGCGGCCTCGGCTGCCGCGCGGTGCTCGGCGAGCAGGGCGGGCGGGATCATCCGCAGGGCGATCCACAGGCCGATCGGCACGAGGAGGAGGTCGTCCAGGTAGCCGAGCACCGGCACGAAATCCGGGATCAGGTCGATCGGCGAGAGGGCGTAGGCGGCCACGGCCATGGCGAAAAGGCGGGCCGCCCACGGCGTGCGCGGGTCGCGCGCACAGAGCCAGACGGCGTGGGCGTCACGCTTGAGCGTGCGCGCCCACGACCGCAGGCGATGCATCAGACCAGCTTCTTCAGCTCGTCGACGAGGTCGGTGCGCTCCCAGGAGAAGCCGCCCTCGTTGTCGGGCTTGCGGCCGAAGTGGCCGTAGGCCGCGGTGCGGGCGTAGATCGGCTTGTTGAGGCCGAGGTGCTCGCGGATCGCGCGCGGCGTGGCCCCGCCGATCAGCTCGGGCAGCGCCAGCTCCAGCTTCGCCGGGTCGACCTCGCCGGTCTCGTGCAGGTCGACGTAGAACGACAGCGGGTCGGCGACGCCGATCGCGTAGCTGATCTGGATGGTGCACTTCTTGGCGAGGCCAGCGGCCACCACGTTCTTCGCCAGATAGCGGCAGGCATAGGCGGCCGAACGGTCGACCTTGGTCGGGTCCTTGCCCGAGAACGCGCCGCCGCCGTGCGGCGACGCGCCGCCGTAGGTGTCGACGATGATCTTGCGGCCGGTCAGGCCGGCGTCGCCGTCGGGACCGCCGATCTCGAAGCGGCCCGTCGGGTTCACGTGCCACTTGGTCTTCTTGGTGATCAGGCCTTCCGGGATGATCCCCAGGATGTACGGCTTGATCTCCGCCTCGATGCGCTTGGGCGTGGCCGAGTGCAGGCCGATGCGCTTCTTGTGCTGGGTGGAGACGACGATCTGCAGGATCTCGGCCGGACGGCCGTTCTCGTAGCGGATGGTCACCTGGCTCTTGGCGTCGGGCTCGAGGACCGCGCATTCACCGGAGTGCCGCGCCTCGGCGAGGCGGCGCAGGATGTTGTGGCTGTACTGCAGGGTCGCCGGCATCAGCTCTGGCGTCTCGTCGGTCGCGTAGCCGAACATGATCCCCTGGTCGCCGGCGCCCTCTTCCTTCTTGTCGGAGGCGTCGACGCCCTGGGCGATGTGCGCGGACTGCTCATGCAGGTGGCAGGCGAACTTCGCCTTCTGCCAGTGGAAGCCCTTCTGCTCGTAGCCGATGTCCTTCACCGCCTGGCGCACCTTCGGCTCCAGGCTGCGGACGATCTCCTTGGTCAGCGCCTTGTTCTCGGCCTTGAGGCGCCCGGGCCCGGCGCGGACTTCGCCGGCCAGCACGATGCGGTTGGTGGTGACCAGGGTCTCGCAGGCGACGCGGGCTTCCGGCTCGACGCTCAGGAAGGCGTCGACGACGGTGTCGGAAATCCGGTCGGCGACCTTGTCCGGATGGCCTTCCGAAACGCTTTCGGACGTGAAGATGTAGTTGGAACGGCTCAAGGGCGGGCTCCGGCAGGAACTGAAAGGCGCCGCCCCCGGCGGACGCTTCGCTACGAGTGCGCAAAGCCTATAAAGAAATCTTTATGTCCCGCCAAGCGCGAGGTGGCGGGACGCGACCCAAGACCGCGGTTCGGGGCCCGCCGGGAGCTCAGCTTGCGGCCGAACCGTCTTCCTCGCCCATGGCGCGGACCAGTTCGAGGATCTTGCGGCGCACGCGGGCCTCGCCGATCCGCGGGAAGGCGGAGGCCAGTTCCATGCCCTCCGGCGTCAGGAGAAAATCACGCGCGCTTTCCCGGGGCGCCGCCGGCTGGGCGGTCTCGCCGGCCAGGCCTTCGTAGAAATAGGCCACCGAGGTGGAGAGCGCGCGGGCCATCTCCCATAGCTTCGAGGCGCTGACCCGGTTCGCGGCGCGCTCGTACTTCTGGATCTGCTGGAAGGTCAGGCCGATGGACTCGGCGAGCTTCTCCTGGCTGACGCCCAGTTCCTTGCGCCGCATCCGGATGCGTAGGCCCACGTGGCGGTCGATCGGATTGGGCCCGCGATCGAAGTCAGCGAACTTGTCCATGCAGTGTCCGTACCGAAGTTTCTGTCGGTGATGGGAACGACGACGACGCGATATCAGCGGGGTCGACGAACGCGATACGCCAAAACTGGGAGCGCGGAAGCTAGCAATAACAAGGCGAAAGGCAAGTCTCCCACCCGGCCGTAGAGGGTGGGACGCAGCGCCGGCGGCAGGGGCGCGTCGACCACTCCGAGCTGGCCTAGCCCGAGCCTGGCGTCGGGCATGACCCGTCCGTAGGCGTCGATCACCGCGGAGACGCCGGTGGGAGTGGCGCGGACGATCGGCAGGCCTTCCTCGATCGCCCGGTAGCTGGCGAGATTGAGATGCTGGAGCGGGCCGCTGGTCTGGCCGAACCAGGCGTCGTTGGAGACATTGAGGATCCAGGCCGGGCGGATGCCGGAACGCTTCACCGCGGCGCGGGTGAAGCCCGGGAAGAGCGCCTCGTAGCAGATCAACGGCTGGACGGCCGGCACGCCCCAGGGCGCGACCGGGACCGGCGGCGGGCCGGCGGTGAAATCCTCGGGCATGTGCACAAGGCTGCGGACGCCGAGCTTCGTGGCCAGGTCGCCGAACGGCAGGAACTCGCCGAAGGGGACGAGCCGGTGCTTGTCGTAGACCCCGGTGACCCGCAGGCCCGCGGCCTCGCGGCGCAGCGCCACCAGGCTGTTGAAGTATTTCACGTCGCCGTCCGCGCCGACCTCCACGCGGTTGGCGCCCATCAGCAGCGTCTGGCCGTCGCCGAACGCGGCCACCAGGGCCGGACCGTAGTCGGACGAGGGCGCCAGCAGGTCGTCGATCACCGCCGGCAGCGCGCCTTCGGGCCAGACCACGATCTCCGGCGGGCGCACGCTCGGCCGCTGGGAGAGGCGGACATAGGTCTGGAAGATCAGCCGGAGGTTCTCGGGCCGCCACTTCTCCTTCTGGTCGATCATCGCCTGGACGACCCGGATCTGCGGCGCGTCCGCGGCGACGGGGACGGCGTGGGAGAGCCGGCCGAGGCCGAAGGCGTAGAGGCTGGCCAGGGCGCCGGCGGCGAGCGCGCCGGCCAGCACGCGCCAGCGCCGGTCGGCCTTGTCGAACAGCACGGCGGGGGCCGCGCCGAGCGCCAGCGTCACCCAGGTGAGACCGTAGGCGCCGATCGCCGCGGCGGCCTGCGACGGGGCGGAGCCCGCCGCCCAGGTCTCGCCGGGCAGGTTCCACGGGAAGCCGGTGAAGATGTGGCCGCGCACCCACTCCGCCCCGGCGAAGGCGCCGGCGAACACCAGGACGCGGAGCATGCCGGGCGGGGCCAGCCAGCGGTAAAGCACGGCCGCGGCGCCCCAGAACAGCGCCAGCCCGCCGGCCAGCAGGACGAGGGCGAAGGGCGCCATCCATCCGTGGGCGGCGGCGTCGACCAGGAAGGCCTCCACCACCCACCAGACGGCGATGGCGAAATAGCCGAGCCCGGCCAGCCAGCCGCGGAAGAAAGCCGAGCGCAGCGGCCGCGGCGCCTCGGCGTCCAGCATCGCCAGGATCAGCGCGTAGCCGAGCAGGCCCGGCAGCACCCCGAACGGCGGATGGGCGAGGCCCGCGGCCAGGCCGGCGGCGAGCGCCCACAGCCGCACGGCCCACGGATTGAGCTTCGAGATCACTTGCCCTGCACGTCGACGAGCGGAGCGGCGGGGGGCGACGCGGCGCACGCGCAGCCGCTTCACCCGGCGCGGGTCGGCCGAGAGCACGTCGATGACGAAGCCGCCGGGATGCTCGATCCGCTCGCCGCGCTGGGGCACGCGGCCGGTCAGGGTGTTCACCAGGCCGCCCATTGTGTCGATCTCCTCGTCGACCTCCTCGGGCGCGAGGTCGACGCCGTCGCCGATCGCCTCCTCCAGCTCCTCCAGCGGGGTGCGGGCGTCGACCACCCAGCCCTGCTCGTCGTGGACGATGGGCGCGAAGCCCTCGTCGCCCTCCTCGTCGTGCTCGTCCTCGATCTCGCCGACCAGGGTCTCCAGCAGGTCCTCGAGGGTGACGAGGCCGTCGGTGCCGCCGAACTCGTCGATCACCAGGGCCATGTGGGTGTGCCGGTTGCGCATCATGGCAAGCAGCTCGGCGGCGCGCATCGAGGCGGGCACATAGAGCACCGGGCGGACCATGTTGTAGCGGCCCATGAGGATCTGGTCCTCGGGCTTCGGCTTGCGGGTCTTGCGCGCGAGCAGCTTGAAGACGTCCTTCACGTGGACCACGCCACAGGGGTCGTCGATGGTCTCCTTGAAGACCGGCATCCGCGAATGCTCGGCCTCCACGAAGCGCGCCGTCACCTCGGCGAAGGTCGAGGACCGGTCGACGGCGATGATGTCGGCGCGGGGCTGCATCACGTCGGCGACGCGGAGATCCTGGAAGGCCCGGGCCTGGGAGACCAGCTCGCCGGTGGCCTGGGTGGCCGGCTCGGAGGCCTGGGCGGCCTGCGGCTGGGGCTTCTTGAAGATGCTGAAGAGTCGGAGGAGCCCGCCGGGCTCGGGACTACTCGCAGGGTCAGGGTCGGTCATGGTCTCCCTCGCCGGCCGCGTAGGGATCGGGCACCCCCAGTCCGGCCAGGACGACGCGTTCGAGGCTTTCCATCGCCTCGGCCTCCGCGTCGGTCATGTGATCATAGCCCAGCAGATGGAGCACGCCATGCGCCACCAGATGCTGCAGGTGATGGCCGAGCGGCTTGCCTTGTTCGCGAGCCTCGCGCGCGCAGACGCCATAGGCGAGCGCCACGTCGCCAAGGTGCTTCTCCGGGTTCGGCGGCGCCGGGAAGCTGAGCACATTGGTGGCGCTGTCGCGGCCCCGGAAGCGGGCGTTGAGGTCACCGACGGTCTCGTCGTCAGTGAACAGCAGGGTGACGTGCTCGCCGTCGGCGCCTTCCGAGAGCAGCACGGCCTCGGCCGCGCGATGGGCGAGGGCCTCGGCGTCAGGCTGCGCCGCCGTCCAGGCGTCGTCCTCGACCTCGATATCGATCAGCGGCGGGCTCACCGGTCGTCGGGACCCTTGTCGCCCCGGCTCCGGGCCGCGTCGGCGTCGTAGGCCCGGACAATGCGCTCCACGAGCGGATGCCGGACCACGTCGGCGGTGGAGAAGCGGACGACGCCGATGCCCTTCACGCCTTCCAGCAGGCCGACCGCATGGGCGAGGCCCGAGTCGCGCGTGTTGACGAGGTCGACCTGGCTGGGGTCGCCGGTGACCACCATGCGGGCGCCCTCGCCCAGGCGGGTCAGGACCATCTTCATCTGCAGGCGGGTGGCGTTCTGCGCCTCGTCGACGATCACGAAGGCGTGGCTGAGCGTGCGGCCGCGCAGAAAGGCGATGGGGGGCGACCTCGATCTCGCCCTTCTCCCGGCGCCGGCGAAGCTGGTCGGCACCCAGGATGTCGGTCAGGGCCTCCCAGACCGGGGCCATGTAGGGGTCGACCTTCTCGTTCATGTCGCCCGGCAGGAAGCCCAGGCGCTCGCCGGCCTCGACGGCGGGACGCGAGACGACCAGGCGGTCGACCTCGCCGCGCAGCAGCAGGCCCGCGCCATGGGCGACGGCGAGGAAGGTCTTCCCGGTGCCGGCGGGGCCGAGGCCGAAGACCAGCTCGCACTTGGCCAGGGCCTGCAGGTACTCGGCCTGGGTGGCGGTCTTCGGCGCCACCTGGCCCCGGCGGCCGACCGGCAGTGAGCCCTGGGCGCCGCCGACGCCCGTGCGGGCGTTGCCGATGGCGACCCGGACGTCGGCCTCGGTGATCTCCAGCCCCTGATCAGCGCGCTCGGCGATGGCCTGGACGGCCTTCTTCGCCTGGCCCCGCGCCTTGGCGTCGCCGGAGAGCTGGACGCCGCCGCCGGGGGTCTCCACCAGGACGCCGAAGGCGTCCTCGATCAGGGCGGCGTGGCGTGAGTTGGCCCCGGCGACCGCGCGGGCGGCGGCGTCGGAGAGGGTGATGAATTCGGGCGCGCGGCTCAAACGGGCTCCAGTTCCCCAGATCCGACCAGGGTCCCCGCCAGGCTGTTGCGGCTGGCGTCCCCGATCTTCACCGTAACGATCTGCCCCAGCAGACGATCCGGGGCGCTCACGTGCACGCCCTGCAGATAGGGGCTGCGGCCGACGAGCTGGCCCGGGTGGCGGCCGGGCTTCTCGAACAGCACCGGCAGCTCGCGGCCGACCTGGGCGTCGTTGAACGCGCGGGCCTGTTCGTCGAGCAGTGCGTTCAGGCGGGCGAGGCGCTCGTCCTTCACCTCCTCGGCGACCTGGGCCGGCATGGCGGACGCCGGCGTCCCCGGACGGCGCGAATACTTGAACGAGAAGGCCGCCGCATAGCCGACCTCGCGGACGAGCTGCAGGGTCGCCTCGAAGTCGGCGTCGCGCTCGCCCGGGAAGCCGACGATGAAGTCGCCGGAGATGGCGATGTCGGGCCGGGCGGCGCGGATTTTCTCGATCAGCCTGACGTAGCTCTCGGCGGTGTGGGCCCGGTTCATGGCCTTCAGCACCTTGTCCGAGCCGGCCTGCACCGGCAGGTGGAGGTAGGGCATCAGCTCCGGCACCTCGCCATGCGCGGCGATCAGGGCGTCGTCCATGTCGCGCGGGTGGCTGGTGGTATAGCGGATGCGGTCGAGGCCCTCGATCCTGGCCAGGCGCTTCACGAGGCCGGCGAGCCCGCCCTGGCCCTCATAGGCGTTGACGTTCTGGCCGAGCAGGGTGACCTCGCGCACGCCCTTCTCGGCGAGCGCCCGGGCCTCGGCCTCGATGGCGTCCGCCGGCCGGCTCCACTCGCCGCCGCGGGTGTAGGGCACCACGCAGAAGGTGCAGAACTTGTCGCAGCCCTCCTGCACGGTGAGGAAGGCGGTGACCCCGGTCGGATTTCGCGCGGCGGTGAGCGCGTCGAACTTCTCCTCGGGCGCGAAGTCCGCGGCCAGCCGCTCGCCGCGGGCCCGGTGTGCGCGGGCGATCAGCTCGGGGAGCTGGTGATAGGCCTGCGGTCCGACCACCAGGTCCACGGCCGGCTGGCGGCGCATGATCTCCTCGCCCTCGGCCTGGGCGACGCAGCCGGCGACGACGATGCCGAGGCGCGGGCCGCCGGCCTCGGCCTGGGTCTCGCGCTGCTCGCGGAGCTTGCCGAGCTCGGAATAGACCTTCTCTGTGGCCTTCTCGCGGATGTGGCAGGTGTTCAGCACCACCAGGTCCGCGCCCTCGGGCGTGTCGGTGACGCCATAGCCCAGCGGCGCCCAGCACGTCGGCCATGCGCTCGCTGTCATAGACGTTCATCTGACAGCCGTAGGTCTTGATGTAGAGGCGCTTCTGAGGCGCGGTCCCGGACATGGGTCGGGTTTATGGGGGGTCCGGAGGGGGCGGTGCAATCCCTCCCCTTCAGGGGAGGGTGGTCGGCGCGAAGCGCCGCCGGGTGGGGGGTGTCTGGGCCAGACCGTAGGCTCAACGCCTGAACGCGACTTCCCCACCCCGGCCGCGAAGCGGCCTGTCCCTCCCCTGAAGGGGGAGGGATGGCTTCGCCGACTACTCTTCTATGGGCATCCCGTAGAGCTCGAGGCGGTGGTCCACGAGCTTGTAGCCGAGCTTCTTGGCGATGGCTTCCTGCAGGGCCTCGATCTCGGGGTCCATGAACTCCACGACCTTGCCGGTCTTCATGTCGATCAGGTGGTCGTGGTGCTGGTCCGGATGCTCCTCGTAGCGGGAGCGGCCGTCGCGGAAGTCGTGGCGGGTGATGATGCCGGCTTCCTCGAACAGGCGGACCGTCCGGTAGACCGTGGCGATGGAGATGTGCGGGTCGATGGCGTGCGCCCGGCGGTGCAGCTCCTCGACATCCGGGTGGTCATGGGCCTCGGAGAGCACGCGCGCGATGATCCGGCGCTGCTCGGTCATGCGCATGCCCTTTTCGATGCACAGCTTCTCGATGCGGTCCGGCACTGACAAGGCTCCAGCTCTCCCTGGTCGACTAGAGGATAGGTCTAAGCGGCGTCGGATGTAAGGTCGAGGCGCATGACGCGGGCGTCCACACGTCCCGCCGGCCCGCGGTCGTAATAGGCCCTGCGCAATCCCGCATCGCGGAACCCGAGCGCCCGGTAAAGCGCCTCGGCGGCCGCGTTGTCGGCGGCGACCTCCAGGAAGCAGGCCTCGGCGCCGGCCTCTCGGGCGGCCCCGAGAGCGGCGGTCATCAGGGCGCGGGCGAGCCCCCGGCGGCGGCGCTGGGGATCGACGGCGATGGTCAGGACCTCCATCTCGCCAAGCACGGTGCGGCAGAGCGCCATGCCGGCGAGATCCTCGCCGTCCCGGATCATGAGGCCGAAGACGCCGGGGCCGTCGAAAAGATCGGCGAAGGCCTTCGCGTCCCACCGATGGGGAAAGCCGAAGGCGTGGGCCGCGGCGAGCGCTTCCGCGTCGTCCGCGGTGGCCCAATCCAGCCTCAAGACGGCAGGCGCGCATCGGGCGCGCGCAGGTAGAGGGGCTTCACGGGCGTCAGCGGCCTGGCCGCGGCGATCCGGGCCACGATCCGGGCGTCGGCGCCCTCCGCCGGAATGAGGGTCGCGCCGGGCGCGGCGTCCGCCAACAGAGGCCCCCCGAGCCCACGAGGGTCAGCGGCCGGCCCTGGGCCAGTTCCACCAGGCGGGCGACGGCGGTCGGGACGGGCAGGACGTCGGGGGCCATCAGCGCCCGGCCGCCCTCGAAGCCCTGGAGGTAGATTTGGTCGCGGCGGGCGTCGATGGCGGCGAAGACCAGGCTGTCGCCCTCCCCGCCCAGCGCCTCCAGCGTGCCGACGCTGACGACGGGGACGCCCAGGGCCTGGCCGAGCCCCTTGGCGAAGGCGACGCCGACGCGCAGGCCGGTGAACGAGCCCGGGCCGACGGTGACGCCGATGCGGTCCAGCCGGTCGAAGCCGAGCCCCGCCTCGGCCATCACCGCCTGGGCCATGGGCGCCAGGCGCTCCTGGTGGCCGCGGGCCATGACCTCGGAGGCATGGGCGAGCACGCGATCCCCGTCCGAGACGGCGACCGAGCAGGCGTTCAGGCAGGTGTCGAGGGCAAGGACGATCACGCCGCGCCGGTTAGACGATCCCGGGCGGCGCGCATAGGGCTAGCCGCCCATCAGCCGAGTGTCTGCTCGACCGCGGTCACTTCCGGGACGTAGTGCTTCAGCATGTTCTCGACGCCGGCCTTGAGCGTGGCGGTCGAGGACGGGCAGCCCGAGCAGGCGCCGCGCATATTGAGCCAGACCACGCCGGTCTTCTCGTCGAACTTCGAGAACAGGATGTCGCCGCCGTCCTGGGCCACGGCCGGGCGGATGCGGGTGTCGAGCAGGTCCTTGATCTCGGCGACGATCTGGGCGGTCTCGCCCTCGTAGACGCCTTCGTCATGGCCGCCGGCGGCCGCGTCGCCCTGGTCGGCGAAGAGCGGCCGGCCGGAGGTGAAGTGGTCCATGATGGCGGCGAGGATCGGCGCCTTCAGGTGCGGCCAGTCCGAGGAGGGATGCTTGCCCACCGTCACGAAGTCCGGGCCGAAGAAGACGCGCTGGACGCCCTCGATGTCGAAGAGATCGGCGGCCAGCGGCGAGACGGCGGCTTCGCCCGCCTCGCGGAAGTCGCGCGTGCCCTCACCCATGACCGCGCGGCCGGGCAGGAACTTCAGGACCTCGGGGTTCGGGGTCGGCTCGGTCTGTATGAACATGGGCGAGATGTGGGCCTGGCGAAGTGCGATGGCAATCCCTCCCCTGAAGGGGAGGGATGATCGTGACCTCACGCCAGATCGAGGATCTCGTCGTCGGTGAGGTCGCCGGGGACGAGGGTGACGGGGACCTTCCGGGCGCCCCCTTGACGCCGTCCTTGGCCAGCGAGGCGACCAGCGGGCCGGGGCCGCGGCCGCCAACCGCGGCGGCGAGCACCAGGATCTTGATCGCCGGGTCCTCGGAGATGACCTTCTTCAGGCCCGCCCGGGGGCTGTCGGCATTTACGATCAGGAACTCCGGCGGGAAGCCGGTCTCGTCCTGGACGAAGCCGGCGACTTCCTGCAGCACGGCCTCGGCCTCGTCGCGCGTCTGGCGTTCGATCTCCTCGCGCACGCCGCTCCAGTGCTCGAAGACCGCCGGCTCGATGACCCGCAGGATCGCCACGTGGCCGCCGGTGGAGCGGGCCCGGCGGCAGGCGAACTTCAGCGCCGCCTGGAACTCCGGCGTATCGTCCGAGACGACGAGGAACTTGCGCTGCGACGCTGTCATGGCCGGAACGGTGGAGCCAAGCGGCTCCCCGCGCAAGGCGGCCCTAGCCGGCCCAGTAGCCGACCAGCCGCTTCACCTCGGCCATGGTCGGCGCCGCGATCTCCCGGGCGCGGGCGGCGCCATCGCCGAGGATGCGGTCGATCTCCGCCGGATCGGCCAGCAGGCGGCGCATCTCGCCGCCGATCGGGCCCATCACCGAGACGGCGAGGTCGGCGAGCTTCGGCTTGAAGGCGCCGAAGCCCTGGCCGGCGAACTCGCCCAGCACCTCGGCCTCCGGACGGCCCGCCAGCGCGGCGTAGATCGCCACCAGGTTCTTCGCCTCGGGCCGCTCGGCCAGGGCCTCCATGGTCTCGGGCAACGGTTCGGGGTCGGTCTTGGCCTTGCGGATCTTGCTGGCGATGGCGTCGGCGTCGTCGGTGAGGTTGATCCGCGAATTGTCCGACGGATCGGACTTCGACATCTTCGCCGAGCCGTCGCGCAGGCTCATCACCCGCGCGCCCGGCCCCTGGGTCAGCGCCTCCGGCAGCGGGAAGAAGCCAGCCGCGTCGAAGTCGTTGTTGAACTTCTGGGCGATGTCACGGGTCAGCTCGAGGTGCTGCTTCTGGTCGTCGCCCACCGGCACGTGGGTCGCCTTGTAGGCCAGGATGTCGGCGGCCTGGAGCACCGGATAGGTGTAGAGCCCGACGCTCTCGCGCTCCTTGTGCTTGCCGGCCTTGTCCTTGAACTGGGTCATCCGGTCGAGCCAGCCGAGGCGGGCGACGCAGTTCAACACCCAGGCGAGCTCGGCGTGCTCGGGCACGGCCGACTGCGGGAAGATG
The DNA here is from genome assembly GCF_024699985.1 of Phenylobacterium sp. J367. Lineage (GTDB taxonomy): Bacteria > Pseudomonadota > Alphaproteobacteria > Caulobacterales > Caulobacteraceae > Phenylobacterium. The sequence goes on from NZ_JAJONA010000001.1 coordinate 1,197,289, forward strand.
GTGGCGATCTTCGGATCGAGGCCGGTGGCCAGGTAGGCCGCGGCGATCTCGCGGACCTGGGTCTTCAGCTTCTTCGGGTCCTGCCACACGGTGATCGCGTGCATATCGGCGACGAAGATCAGGGTCGGCGTCTCGTGCTGCAGCTTGGCGAACTTCACGAGCGCGCCGAGATAGTTGCCGAGATGCAGGTCGCCGGACGGCTGCACGCCGGAGAGCACGCGCTTGGGGCCCGCGTACTGGGCAGGAGGCTGGTCGGTCATGATGGGAGGCTTCTGAACGGAAGGAACGGGCGGGCGCAAGGGGGCCCCGGTTTCGCGGGTCAGCGGATCAGCGCCATCGCCAGGTGTCGGTCGTCCGAAGCATGGGAGCGGGATAGAGCTTCAATTTGCGCGAGGCAAGCTTGGGGTGGCGTCTGCCGCTGGCCCTCTCCCTACCCTCTCCCTCTCCGCTTCGCGGGGGAGAGGGGGTATGCCTCGGCTCCCTGCCTCACTCCTCTCCCCCGAGCGTAGCGAAGAGAGGGAGAGGGTAGGGAGAGGGCCTCGGTCTAGAGCAGGTCCACCGGGGGCGCCGGGTCGCCCTTGCGACGGCGGAGCAGGGCCTTCGCCTCGGAGGGGGTGACGCCGCCGAAGGCGAACAGCAGGACCGGGTAGATCGCCAGGCCGACGCCGCTCAGGACGAAGATCATGATCTCCTTGGCCGGCAGGCGGGCGGCGATCAGCGGCGCCTCCAGCTCGGGGCGGAAATGGGCGGCGACGGCGAGCATGGCGCCCAGCACCAGGCTGGCGGCGGCGACACGGCCGATCTTGAAGAGGGCGGTGGCGCTCGGCTCGTAGACCCCCCTGCCGGCGGAGCGCGAACCACATCTGGACCACCGTCACCCAGGCGGCGATGGAGGTGGCCGCGGCGATCCCCCAGAAGCCCACGAGGTAGAAGAGGGCGACGCCGAGCACGATGTTCACGCCGACGCTGATCAGCGAGAAGCGCATGGGCGTCTTGGTGTCCTGCCTCGCGAAGAAGGCTGGCTGCAGGATGCGCAGCAGGACGAAGGCCGGGACGCCCCAGGCGTAGTGGAAGAGGAGCTGCCCGGTGGCGACGGCGTCGGCCTTCACGAACTCGGCGCGGGTGAAGAAGCCGTCGATCAGATAGACGGGCATGGCCATGAGCGCGGCGGCGGCGGGCAGGCTGAGCGCCAGCGCCCAGACCAGGCCCTGGTCCATGGCGGTTCGCGCGTCGGCGTGGTCGTCCTTCTGGAGCGCCGCCGAGAGCCTCGGCAGCAGGGCCACGCCGATGGCCACGCCCACCAGGCTCATGGGGAGCTGATAGAGCCGGTCGGCGACGTTCATCCAGACCCGCAGGCCGTCCACCTGGGACGCCAGGATGCCCGAGATGAAGATGTTGATCTGGGTGGCGCTGTTGGCGATGGCGGCGGGAACGGCCAGCTTGATCATCGCCTTCATCTCGGGCGTGAGCCGCGGCCGCACGAGGCGGACGCGCCCGCCGACGCGTCGCGCGCCCCACCAGCAGAGCGCGGCCTGGCCCATGCCGGCGACGATCACCCCGAAGGACGCCGCATAGGCGGCGGCGACCGGATCGTGCTGCGGGATCACCGCGGCCAGCATCACCACGTTGAGGATGGTCGGGTAGAAGCCCGAGACGATGAACCGGCCATGGGCGTTCAGCACGCCCGAGAACAGGGCGGCGATCGCCATGCACGGCAGATAGGGCATGGTGATCTGGGTGAGGATGACGGCCAGCTTGAACTTGGCCGGATCGTCCGCGAAGCCGGGGTTGATGACGTACATCAGCCACGGCATGGCGAGCTGGCAGACGATGGTCAGGGCCACGGTGGCGGCGGCGACGGTGGCCAGCGCGTCGGCGGCGTAGCGGTCGGCCTCGGCCTCGCCCTCGGCGGCGAGCTTGCGCGAATAGCTCGGCACGAAGGCGGCGGCGAAGGCGCCCTCGGCGAAGATCCGCCGGAACAGGTTCGGGAAGGCCAGCGCCGTATAGTAGGCGTCGGCCGCGATGGTCTGGCTGGCGCCCAGGCGGGCGGTGATCACCAGGTCGCGGGCCAGGCCCATGACCCGGCTGACCAGGGTCAGGCCTGCGAAGATCGCGGACGACCGGATCAGCCCGCCGCGCTTGGGTGTCGGATTGGTGGCGGGGTTGTCGGTCACGCCTGCTTGGTCGGCTGGGTCGGGGCCGGCGTCAAGCGGTCCAGGCGCCGCGGCGGTGGAGGTCCGGGGGACAGGCGGTGGATTACCGCGCCACGCTGGCCCGGGCGCGCTGGAGGTTGCCGCGGCGGGCGGCGCCCTCGTCCTCACCGGCGGTCAGGGCCGTGGTGAGCGCGGCCTTGAGCGCATTGCGCTTCCTACCATCGGTGAGCTTCCGCCCCTCGGCGTCGGTCACATAGAAGGCGTCGACGGCGCGCTCGCCGTAGCTGTCGATGTGGGCCGAGACGATCGAGAGGCCCGAGTCCGAGAGCGTGCGGGCGAGCGCGGCCAGCAGGCCCGGCCGGTCGCGGCCCGACGCCTCCACCACCGTCGAGGTCTCCGACGCGTCGTTGTCGAGCATGACGGTGGGCGTGATGGCGAAGGCGGCGGCGCGGCCGAGGTCGGCCTTGCGGGTGGGCTCGCGCGGCAGGGGCTCGCCGCGCGCGGCGGCCTCCAGGCTCTCGGCGAGGCGGGTCAGCGCGCGGGCGTTGTCGGCGCCGAACGGCTGGCCGGTGACGTCCTGCACCGAGAAGACGTCCAGCGCCTGGCCGGTGCGCGAGGTGAAGACGCGGGCGCCGACCACGTTGGCGCCCGCGGCGGTGATGGCTTCGGCCAGGTCGACGAACAGGCGCGGCCGGTCGGCGGCGGCCACGGCGACCTCGGCGGCGTTGCGGTCGGCGCGGATCCGGCCTTCGGCGGCGGCGCCGTTCGACGCGCGCCTCGCGAGCGCGGCGTGGCGGCGGACCTCATCCTCGGTGAAGGCCGAGAAATAGGCGTCCTCCATGGCGTCGGCCCAGGGCTCGGCGGCCGGGTCGGCCTTGGCCAGCGCCACGCGGGCGTCGTAGGCGGCGTTCTCGTAGTGGCGCTTCAGCGCCGCGGCGGCGTCGGAGCCACGGCCGCCGCGGAAGACGGCTTCCGTCGCGCCGTAGAGCTCGCGCATGAGCTGGCCCTTCCAGCCGTTCCAGACGCCGGGGCCGACGGCGCGGATGTCGGCGACGGTCAGCACCAGCAGCAGGCGCAGGCGCTCCGGGTTCTCCACGATGCGCGCGAAGTCGGCGACGGTGCGCGGGTCGGAGACGTCGCGCTTCTGGGCGTAGTCGCTCATCACGAGGTGGTGCTCGACCAGCCAGGCCACGAGCTCGATCTTGCTGCGCTCCAAGCCCAGGCGCTCGCAGGCCTGCCGGGCGGCGCGGGCGCCGGCCTTCTCCTGGCCGCCGACACCGCCCTTGCCGGTGTCGTGCAGCAGCATCGCCAGGAACAGGGCCTCGCGATCGTCGATCAGCGGCATGATCTGCGCCGACAAGGGGTGATCCTCGGCGAGGCGGCCGGCGGCGATGTCGGCGATCACCCCGACGGCCCGGAGCGTGTGCTCGTCCACCGTGTACGAGTGGTACATGTTGAACTGCATCTGGGCGACGATCCGCCCGTATTCGGGAATGAACCGGCCGAGCACGCCCGCCTCGGTCATCAGGCCCAGCGTGCGCTGCGGGTCGCGGCCGCGGGCCAGGATGTCCAGGAACACCTTGGCGGCATGGCGGTCGCGGCGGACGGCCGAGGTGATCAGGCCCGCCGAGCGCGACGCGGCGGTGAAGGCGTCCGGGTGCAGGTCGAGGTTGCGCTGGTCGGCGATGCGGAACAGCCGCAGGAGGTTGATCGGGTCGGCCTCGAAGGTCCCGATCCCGTCGATGGCGAGGCGCCCGCCGATCTCGTGGAAGCCGGGCTCGTCGAGGGGCTTGCGCTTCGGCGGGCGGTTGGGGAGCAGGCGCGAGATGCCGGTCGGCCGGCTCTTCACCTTCTCGGCCTCCAGCTTGGCGGCGAACACCCGGGTGAGCGCGCCGACCTCCTTGGCGATCAGGAAGTAGCGCCGCATGAACCGCTCGACGGCGGGGTTGTCGGCCCGGTCGCCGTAGCCCATCCGCCGGGCGATCTCCGGCTGCAGGTCGAAGGAGAGCCGCTCCTCGGGCCGGCCGGTGGTGAAGTGCAGGTGGCTGCGCACCGCCCACAGGAAGTCGAAGGCGCGGACGAAGCTGCGCACGTCGCGGCCCTCGAACATCTCGAGCTGCAGGACGCGCTCGATGCTCTCGCCGGGGTGCAGGTACTGGGCGATCCAGAAGAGGGTGTTGAGGTCGCGCAGGCCCCCCTTCCCCTCCTTGACGTTGGGCTCGACCATGTAGCGGCTGGCGCCGGCCCGGGCGTGGCGCTCGTCGCGTTCGCGGAGCTTGGCGGCGACGAACTCGGCGCCCGTCCCCTTCACCACCTCGGCCTGGAAGCGCCGGATCAGGTCGGCGGCGAGCTGCTCGTCGCCGGCCAGCCGCCGGGCCTCGAGGATCGAGGTGCGGATGGTGAAGTCCTCGCGGGCGAGTTTCACGCACTCGTCGATGGTCCTGGACGCGTGGCCGACTTTGAAGCCGAGGTCCCAGAGCGCGTAGAGCATGTACTCGATGACGCTCTCGGCGTGCGCCGTCTGTTTGTAGGGCCGCACGAACAGCAGATCGATGTCGGAGAAGGGCGCCAGCGTGCCCCGCCCGTAGCCGCCGACCGCCATCAGCGCCAGGCGCTCGCCCTCGGTGGGGTTACGGGCGCGGAACACGTGGACGGTGGTGAAGTCCCAGAGCGCGGAGACCACCTCGTCGGTGACGCCGGAAAGCAGGCGGGCGGTCTCGATGCCGCCGGCTCCGTTCTCCAGCCGCTCCTTGGCGATCATCCGGCCCCGGAACAGCGCGGCCTTCAGGATCTCCAGCGCCGCCTTGCGCTGGGCGGCCTCGTTGCCGGCCTGCTCGAGGGCGGCGGCCGAGAGCTGCGAGCGCAGCTTCACGCCGTCGACGACATACTCCAGGCGGGTCGGGCGAAGGCGGGGGGCATGGCCTGAGGATATAGGCCCTATGTTGAGAAACTACAGCAGCCCCTTGAGCCGGTAGAGGGCGTCCATCGCCTCGCGCGGGCTCATGCCGTCGACGTCCAGAGCCTTCAGCGCATCCTCGACCGCGCTGGGGCCGAAGCGGCCCGTGGCCTCCGGCTCGGCGACGGCGGCGAAGAGCGGCAGGTCGTCGAGTTTGGCGGGGCCAGCCGCCTCGCGTTCGAGGCGCTCCAGAACGTCCTTCGCCCGGGAGACCACGGCGGGCGGCACGCCGGCCAGCTTCGCGACCTGCACGCCGTAGGAGCGGTCGGCGGGGCCCGGGCCGGCCTCGTGCAGGAAGATCAGGTCGCCGTTCCACTCCTTGGCCTTCAGGCTGAGGTTGGCGACATAGGCGAGGCGGCCTTCGAGCACGGCGAGCTCGTGGTAGTGGGTGGCGAACAGCGCCCGGCAGCGGTTCACCTCGTGCAGGGCCTCCGCGCAGGCCCAGGCGATGGCCAGGCCGTCGTAGGTGGCGGTGCCGCGGCCGATCTCGTCGAGGATGACGAGGCTGCGCGGCGTCGCCTGGGTGAGGATGGCGGCGGTTTCCACCATCTCCAGCATGAAGGTCGAGCGGCCGCGGGCCAGGTCGTCGCCGGCGCCCACGCGGCTAAACAGCCGGTCGACGACGCCCAGGCGGAGCTTCTTCGCCGGCACGAAGCAGCCGGACTGGGCGAGCACAGCGAGGATCGCGTTCTGGCGCAGGAAGGTCGACTTACCGGCCATGTTCGGGCCGGTGACGATGGAGAGCCGGGCCGCCACCGCGCCCGCGCCGTCCAGGCGGCAGTCGTTGGGGGTGAAGGGCTCGCCGGCGCGGCGGACGGCCATCTCGACGACCGGATGGCGGGCCGCTTCGGCCTCGAAGGCGGTCGAGCGGTCGACCACCGGACGGCTCGCGCCCACGTCGTCGGCCCATTCGGCGTTGGCCGCGGCCACGTCGAGCGACGCTGCGGCGGCGGCGGCGGCCTGGATGTCGGCGGCGATCCGGCAGGCGGCCTCGCGCCAGGCCTCGAAGGTCTCGACCTCGATGGCGAGCGCCCGCTCGGCGGCCTGGGCGATCTTCGCGTCCAGCTCGGCGAGCTCGACGGTGGTGAAGCGGACCTGATTGGCGAGCGTCTGGCGGTGGATGAAGGTGGCGTTCAGCGGCGCCTGCATCAGCGGCTCGGCGGCCTTGGCCGTGCACTCGACGAAGTAGCCGAGGACGGCGTTGTGGCGGACCTTCAGGGCCACGCCGCTCTCCTCGGCGAGGCGGGCCTCGAGCTGGGCGATGACGCGGCGGCTGTCGTCGCGGAGCGCCCGGGCCTGGTCGAGCTCGGGCCGGACCCCGGGCGCCACATAGCCCCCGTCGCGGGCGAGCGCCGGCAGGTCGGCGCCAAGGCCGGCGCAGAGCAGGTCGCGGTAGGCCAGGAGGTCGGCGTGCAGGTCGGGGTTCAGGGCGGCCAGGGCGCCCGCGATCTCGGCCGGCGGGTTGATCAGCGGATCGCGGGTCTGGGCGAAGAGCGCCACGACCGCCTCGGCGGCGACCAGGCCGTCGCGCAGGCAGCCGAGGTCGCGCGGACCGCCGCGGCCGAGCGCCAGGCGGGAGAGCGCCCGGGCCATGTCGCCCAGGCCCTTGAGCTGTTCGCGCAGGCGCTGACGCTGGCCGCGCTGCTCGCAGAACCAGGCGACCGCGTCGAGCCGGGCGTCGATGGCGGCGGGGTCGAGCAGCGGACGGGCGAGGCGGGCGGCGAGCAGGCGCGCGCCGGGCGCCGTCACAGTCCTGTCGATGGCGGAGAGCAGCGAACCGTCGCGGGCGCCCGACTGGGCCTTCTCGATCTCAAGGCTGGCGCGGGTGGCCGGGTCGATGGCCATGACGTCGGCCTCGCCGGCGCGGCGCGGAGCCGACAGCGCCGGCAGCTTGCCGGCCTGGGTGGTCTCCAGGTGGGCGGCGATCAGGCCGAGGGCGGAGATCTCGGCGCCGGAGAGCTGGCCGAAGCCGTCCAGGGTGTCGACGCCGTAAAGCCGCTTCAGCCGGGCCTCCGAGGCCGAGGGCTCGGCGAGCGCCTGCGGCAGCGGCTGGACGAAGCCGCCGGCCAACTTCAGGGCCGCATTCACCGCCTCGTCGGAGAACAGGCGGTCGGGGACCAGGACCTCGGAGGGGCCCAGGGCGGCGAGCGCCGAGGCGAGGCCGGAGACGCCCGTCGCCAGCACCTCCACCTCGCCGGTGGAGAGCTCGACGGACGCCACGGCGGCGGAACCCGCGCGGACGGCGACGGCGGCCAGGCGGTTGGCGCCGCGGGCGTCGAGCAGACCGTCCTCGGTGAGGGTGCCCGGCGTGACGACCCGCACCACGTCGCGGCGGACCACGGACTTCGACCCGCGCTTCTTGGCCTCGGCCGGGTCCTCGAGCTGTTCGCAGAGCGCCACCTTGAAGCCGGCGCGGACCAGCTTGGCCAGATAGGCCTCCATGGCGTGCGCCGGGACCCCGGCCATGGGGATTGGCTGGCCGGCGTGCTGGCCGCGGGCGGTGAGCGTGATGCCGAGCGCGGCCGAGGCCTTCTGGGCGTCCTCGAAGAACAGCTCGTAGAAGTCGCCCATGCGGAAGAACACCAGCGCGTCCGGCTGGCGGGCCTTGGCCTCGAAGAACTGCGCCATCACCGGCGAAGCGCCGGCGGCGGGATCTGGGACGGCGGTGGGCGATGGGGCGTTCATGGAACGGGCGACGCTAACTTAACGAATCACTAATCGGGAGCCCTTGAACCGTCGCAGGCGAGCGCCAAGCTGTGGATGGATGTCACAGGCCCGCGGCGCGTCGTCTTCCGTCCTGATCTTCCCGCCCGGCCCCGCCGACGCGGAGGCCCTGGCCCACGTACATGTGACGAGCTGGCGCGAGACCTACAGGGGACTGCTGCCGGACGCCTTCCTGGCCCGGATGAGCGTGCCCGGCTTCACCCGGCGCTTCCGCCGGGACCTGACCAGGCCGGACGGGCCCCTGACGCTGGTGGCCGCCGACCGCTTCGGCGTGGTCGGCTATGCCTCGGGCGGACCCTCGCGGCGGGCCGTCGCCGACGAGGCCGAAATCTCGGTGCTCTATGTGCTGGCGTCGTCCCAGGGCCGGGGCGTGGGCCGCGAACTCCTGACCCGCACGGCGCGGGCGCTGCGCGACCAGGGCGCGACGTCCCTGGTGATCTCCGTGCTGCGCGAGAACTTCCACGCGCGTGGCTTCTACGAGCACCTCGGCGGCGAGGCCGAGCCCGCCCGGCGCGAGCCGGGTCCCGGGGGAACGCTGCTCTGGGAGGTCGCGTACCGGTGGGCGGATATCCGGGATGTGACGGGGTAGGCCTAGACCTCCGCCGCCTCGGGGGGCGGCGTAGGTCAGGCTGACGAACACGTCCTCCAGGTCGGGGTCTTCCGTCGAGATGTCCTTGATGTGCAGGCCGGACTGGCGGATCGCGGCCAGGACCTGTTCCACGCTCGACTGGCCGGTGCGATAGCTGACCGAGAAGCCGCCGGCCTTGATGAGCTTCGTTTCGAACCCCGGGAGATCCGGGGCCGCCGTCACCGGCTCCTCGGGCGTCACCAGGACGTGGCGGGTGTCCATGCGGCTGAGCAGCTTCGGCGTCGGCTCGCAGGCGACGACCAGGCCGCGGTTGACGATGGCGATCTGGTCGCAGAGCTCCTGGGCCTCTTCCAGGTAGTGGGTGGTGAGCACGATGGTCACGCCCTGGCGGTTCAGCTCGACGACGTAGTTCCAGAGCTGGCGGCGCAGCTCCACGTCGACGCCGGCGGTGGGCTCGTCGAGGATCAGCACCGGCGGATTGTGGACCATGGCCTTGGCGACCATCAGCCGGCGCTTCATCCCGCCGGAGAGTTGGCGGACGTAGGCCTTCTGCTTGTCGGCGAGGCCGAGCGCGGTCAGCAGCTCGACGGTGCGGCGCTCCTTCGGCGGCACCGCGTACATGCCGGCCGCCACCTCCAGCGCCTCGAACGGGGTGAAGAACGGGTCGGCGGCGATCTCCTGCGGCACCACCCCGATGGCGGCGCGGGCGTCGCGCGGGCGCTCGTCGATGTCGCGGCCCCAGATCTTCACGGTCCCCGAGGTCTTCTTGGTCAGGCCGGCCAGGATGTTGATGAAGGTCGACTTGCCGGCCCCGTTCGGCCCCAGCAGGCCGAAGATCGAGCCGCGCGGAATGGCGAGGTCGATCCCCTTCAGCGCCCGCATCTCGGGCGTCGTCTTGGTGGCGGCATAGGTCTTGATGAGGCCTTTCGCCTCGATCGCGTACTCGGGGAGATCCATAACCATCCAGTCGATTGACGGCGAAAGCCGTGGTCCAGTAGCTAAGCGCGCGCCGCGCTCGCGGCAATGAGAGGTTCTCCGTTCCATGGCCCGCATCCCGTCGAAGCCGAAAGCCGCCCGCGCCCAGAAGCGGGTCGAGCCCGCGCCGGCCAAGCCCGCCCTGACCCCGCCCGGCCCCGCGCCGGAGGTGATCACGGTGCGGTCCAAGCGCGTCGCCTGCGACGGCGTCGGCGGTGCGCTGGGCCATCCGCGGGTCTATCTGGAGATGGGCGAGGCCGACTTCGTGGAGTGCCCCTACTGCGACCGCCGCTTCCAGCTCGCGGCCGGCGTCGAGGGCCTGGAGAGCGAACAGCTCGCCCCCGGCGTCTACGAAGGCTCCCACGGGCACTGAGGCTACCGGGGCGCGATCGGCTTCCAGCCTGACGTGACCGCGCGGGTCTCGCGGTCGAAGGTCCAGTAGCAGCCGGCGAACGGCTGGTCGTAGGTCCGGCTGATCGGCGCGCCGGAGAGCTTGCAGAGCAGGAGCGCGCTCACCCCGCCGTGGCCGACGATGGCCACGTCGCCGGGCGGCGAGGCGGCGAGGCAGCGCTCGACCGCCGCGGCCATCCGGGCTTGCGCGTCCACCGCCCGCTCCCACCCGCGGATGCTGACCTCAGGCGCGGCGAAGAAGGCGTCGGCCGTGGCCTCGAACTCGGGCGGCGGCAGGTAGCCGGTGGCGCTGCGGTCGTTCTCGTGCAGGTCCGCGTCGACGCGGGCGATGAGCGACAGCGCCGCCGAGAGGATGGCGGCGGACTCCAGGGCCTTGGTCTCGCCGCTGCTCCACAGGGCGGCGAGCTTCGCCACCGCGGGCGAGCCGGCGAAGGCCTGCATCCGGTCGACGCCGACCTCGCTCAGGCCCCAGAGCGGCACGGGGACGGCCGGGTCCTGCACGACCTCCGGGTGGGTGACGACGAAGACGGTCGCCACGCCCGGACCCTTAGACGCGCAGCGGCATCAGGATGTAGCGGACGTCGGCGTCGCCCGGGTCGAGCACCAGGGCCGGGTCGTTCGGGCCGCCGAACCGGAGCTCGGCGGTGTCGCCCGAGATCTGGTCGGTGATGTCCAGCAGGTAGCGGGCGTTGAAGGAGAGCTCGAAGGGCTCGCCGTCGTACTCGATCTCCAGCTCCTCGACCGCCTGGCCGGCTTCCATGTTGCGGACGGTCAGCACCACGCGGCCGCTCTCGATGGCCATGCGGACCGAGCGGCTCTTCTCGGCCGAGATGGTCGCCACGCGGTCGACCGCCTGGGCGAACAGCTTGGCGTCGACCATGACCGTGCGATTGTTGTCCTTGGGGATGACGCGCGCGTAGTCGGGGAAGTTGCCGTCGATGACCTTGGAGGTCAGGGCCGCGCCGTTCAGCTCGAAACGCACCTTCTGGGGGGCTGAGCTGCAGGTCGACGTTCTCGCCGGCGTCGTCGAGCAGGCGCCGGGCCTCGTTGATCGTCTTGCGGGGCACGATGACGCCCGGCATGCCCGCGGCGCCTTCCGGAGCCGGCATCTCGGCGAGCGCCAGGCGCGAGCCGTCGGTGGCCACGGCGCGCAGCTTCTGGACCCCGCCCTCGGTGACCGTGTGGACGTAGAGGCCGTTCAGGTAGTAGCGCGTCTCCTCGGCGGAAATCGCGAACCGGGTCTTGTCGATCAGGCGGATCAGGTCGGTGACGTCGACGGTCATCTGGGCCGACAGCCCGTCGGAGCTCATCACCGGGAAGTCGCCGGCCGGCAGGACGGGCAGGTTGAAGCGCGAGCGGCCGGCGGCCACCGTCAGGCGGGGATCCTCGCCGGTGAACGACAGGGAGACGTCGGCGCCCTCGGGCAGCTTCCGTACAATCTCGTAAAGTGTATGGGCCGGTGCGGTGATCTGGCCCGGCTGGTCCACCTGGGCGAGGGCCTCGTCGATGATCTCCATGTCGAGGTCGGTGGCCGAGAAGGTCAGCCGGTCGCGTTCGGCCGACAGCAGCACGTTCGACAGGATGGGGATGGTGTTGCGCCGCTCCACGGCGCTCTGCACATGCCCCAGCGCCTTTAGGAGCGCCGCGCGCTCGATCGTCAGCTTCATGCCTTGGTCCCGGACCTCATTGCGCCAAGGGCGAACCGACGCCCCGCGCCCCCGATTAGGAAGGGACCTGCGACATTAGCCATTTTCGTTGGCCGGGGAAGAGGGCCGGCGCGGGTCGGCGCGGGTCTTTTGGATGTGCTGCGCAAAGGTCCTCCCTCCCTTAATGGGGAGGGTGGACGGCGCGCAGCGCCGGACGGGTGGGGAAGCGTGGGTCAGACACTGATTCAGCGCTGGAGCGTGACTCCCCCCACCCCGCTCGCCTCCGGCGAGTCGACCCTCCCCATTAAGGGAGGGATCAGGCCCGCGTATCCACCGCGCCGCCGCCCTGGGCGGGGTCCTCGCCCGCCGCATAGGCGCCGCCGGACGGCGCCGGGCCGGCGGCCGCGCCCTTGGCCGCCACGACGACGGTGGCCGGACGGACCAGGCGGCCCAGCAGTTCGTAGCCCGGCTGCATCAGGGTCAGCACCGCGCCCGGCGCCACGCCGCCCTCGGCGGGGCCTTCGGAAACGGCCTGGTGCTTGTGCGGGTCGAACTTGTCGCCCGGCTTCGGCGCGATCTGCTTCAGCCCGTTCCGCTCGAAGGCGCCCAGCAGCTCCTTCTCGGTCATCTGCACGCCGACCACGAAGTTCTTCACCACGCTGTCGGACTGGTCGGCCGGCGCATGGTTGGTGGCCATGGCCAGGTAGTCGGCGACCTTCAGCAGGTCGCCCGCGAACTTCTGGATGGCGTAGGCGCGCGCGTCGTTGGCCTCGCGCTCGACCCGGCGCCGGGTGTTCTCCATGTCGGCGGCGTAGCGCAGCACCTGCTCGCGCAGGCCCGCGGCCTCGGCCTTGAGGGCGGCCAGCTCGGCGGCGTCCCCGTCGGCGAAGTCGAAGGCTGCGTTCTCGTCGGCCGGCTTGTTGTCTTCGGACATCTCTCGAATTCGACCCTTAAGCGTTCATCACCTGGCCAAGCACGCGGGCGGTGTAGTCCACCAACGGAATGACCCGGGCATAGTTCAGTCGCGCGGGGCCGATGACGCCGATGGCGCCGACCACGCGCTGGGAGCCCGTCATATAGGGCGCCGCGATCACGGCGGAACCCGAAAGCGAGAACAGACGCGTCTCCGCGCCGATGAAGATGCGCACGCCCTGGCCGTCGCGCACCCCGTCGAGGAGCTGGATGAGCTGTTCCTTGTGCTCCAGGTCCTCGAAGAGCGAACGGACGCGCTCCAGGTCGTCGGCCGCCTCGCGGGCTTCCAGCAGGTTGGCGCGGCCGCGCACGATCAGGGCCCGGTCGTCGCCCTCCCCGCCGCCCCAGGCGGCCAGGCCGTCCTCCACCAGGCGGGCGGCGGTCACATCGAGCTCGCGGCGCGCGCGGTCGAGGTCCTGGCGCAGGTCGGCCTTGGCCTCCACGAGGGTGCGGCCGCGCAGGCGGGCGTTCAGGAAGTTGGCGGCCTCGGTCAGCGCCGAAGGGGTGACCCCGGCCGGCAGGCGGATCAGCCGGTTCTCCACCGTGCCGTCCTCGAAGACCATGATGGCCAGGGTCCGCTCGACGCCCAGCGAGACGAACTCCACGTGCTTGACGCCCGCGTCGCGGATCGGGGTGACGACCACGCCCGCCCCGCCGGCCAGGCCCGAGAGGATGGCGGACGCCTCGTTCAGCGCCTCCTCGTAGTTGCGGCCGTGCGCCCGCAGGCGGGCCTCGATGGAGCGGCGCTCCTCCGCGGCGACGTCGCCGATCTCCATCAGGCCGTCGACGAAGAGGCGCAGGCCCGCATGGGTCGGCAGCCGCCCGGCGCTGATGTGCGGCGCGCCCAGCAGGCCGAGCTGGGTCAGGTCCTGCATGGTGTTGCGGATCGAGGCGGGCGACAGGGTGACGCCGCTCTTGGAGAGGGTGCGCGAGCCGACCGGTTCCCCGGTCTCCAGATAGCTCTCGACGATACGGCGGAAGATATCCCGCGCGCGCTCGTCCAGTTCGGCGAGGGAGGGGCCGCGGGCCAGGAAGGGACTACTCACCTTAGCTTGTCACCGGGTCTCTGGACGCACCATGGACGGAGCCTTGCCGATCTAGGATAAGCGCGGCCTCTGTCGGCGCAAGGCGCCCAAACCCTCCGGAGTTCCCCCGCCCATGCGTCCGTCCGAGCGCGCCCCCGACCTGCTGCGGCCCGTCACCATCGAAACGGGGGTGAACCGCTATGCGGAAGGCTCGTGCCTGATCAGCTTCGGCCACACCAGGGTGCTGATCACCGCCAGCCTGGAGGAGAGCGTGCCGCCGTTCCTGCGCGGCCGGGGCCAGGGCTGGGTGACGGCGGAGTACGGGATGCTGCCGCGCGCCACCCACACCCGCGGCCGGCGCGAGGCGGCGCAGGGCAAGCAGTCGGGCCGCACCCAGGAGATCCAGCGACTGATCGGCCGCTCGATGCGCGCCGTGGTGGACATGAAGGCGCTGGGCGAGCGGCAGATCAGCCTCGACTGCGACGTGATCCAGGCCGATGGCGGCACGCGCACGGCGGCGATCACCGGCGCCTGGGTCGCGCTCAGGCTGGCCACCCGCTACCTGCTGGAGGAAGGGCTGATCACCCAGGACCCGATCCTCGACCAGGTGGCGGCGATCTCGTGCGGGGTGTTCAAGGGCGTGCCGGTGCTGGACCTCGACTACGAGGAGGACAGCAATGCGGAGGCGGATTCCAACTTCGTGCTGACCGGCCGGGGCGACATCGTCGAGATCCAGGCGACCGGCGAGAAGCGGGGTTTCTCGGAAGGCGAATTCGAGGCGCTGTTCAGCCTGGCCCGCAAGGGGATCGGCGAACTTGTCGTGATGCAGAAGGAAGCGACGGGCGGCTGAACCCAGCCGCCCGCGTTCAGCTTTGCCTTAGAAGCCGCCGAACAGGCCGCGGACCGCCTGGGGCGGAAGGCGGCCGAGCTCGCGCGCCAGCGGCGCGAACATGGCGTCCAGGAAGCGTTCGATCTTGGCCAGCATGGCGTCGACACTCCTCTTGCTGCAAAGCGGCGAGCCCGCGATGCTGCAGTGCATATAGGAATGGCGAATTCATCGCGCAAGGAATTGCGCTGCCGAGGGGCGAAGCGTCGCACTAGGGGCGGGTGCGGTGCAGCATTCCCTCACCCATCCCTCCCCTTCAGGGGAGGGGCAGGCCGCGAAGGCGGCCAGGGTGGGGAAGTGTGGGCCAGACCCGGCCTCAGGATTTGAACGCGACTCCCCCACCCGGATCGCTGCGCGATCTTTCCCTCCCCTGAAGGGGAGGGATGAGACCTCTTGCCGGGGTGGAGCGCTACCCCTCCTCCTCGTCCGGGCCGTCGTCGGGTCCCGGCTCGTAGAGCAGCAGGTCGCCGGGCTGGCAGTCGAGCTCGCGGCAGAGGGCGGCCAGGGTGGAGAAGCGGACGGCGCGGGCCTTGCCGGTCTTGAGGATCGACAGGTTGGCGATGGTCACGCCGACGCGGTCGGCGAGCTCGGTGAGGGACATGCGCCGTTCGAGCAGGACGCGGTCCAGATGTACGCGGATCGGCATTTGGAAAGGCGTCCTAGATCGTCAGCTCGGCTTCGCGGCGCAGGCGTGCGCCCTCGCGGAACACCTCGGCGAGCACGAAGACGACGAGGACGGAGAACCAGGCGGTGAGGCTGAAGTTGGGCTCGTTGCGGATGACGTCGGCCAGCAGCCACTGGGAGACGCCCCAGACGGCGTAGCGGCCGAGCTCGAGGCCCGCCAGGATCAGGCCGATGAACCGCAGCCGCGGCACGTTGTCGGGATGGAACGGGTCGCCCGCGGTGAGGGTGGCGAAGATCCGGCGCAGCGACCAGACGATCGCCAGGATGCCGGAAAGGTAGAGCGCGCCGGCGGCCAGACCTCCGGCCACCACGGGCACGGGGTCGTCGATGGCGCCGTAGTCGCCGTTCAGTTTCAGGCTGCGCAGGAACTCGGGGTTGAAGCCCATCAGGAGCGCCAGGAACGCCAGCACGACCACCGCGGCCACGCCGACCCAGAGCGCGGCGTAGACGACATCCAGGATGATCTTCAGGAAGCTCGAGACCGAGCCTGGACCCAACGCGCGCATCTGCACCCCTCCGACGCCGAAACCCGGCCGGGCTCTTCGGTCCGGCGCGGGTCGGGCGAACCCCATGTCTTCCGCGACCCTATTAGATCGCGGGCGCCGGCGGCGACAGCCGCGAGCGGGGTGACGGCCAGCGCCATGAAGAACACCAGGGCGTAGCGGTCGAAGGTCGACATCATCGAGGCAAGCATTTCACATCTCCGGTCTTGCTGCGGTGCAGCGTGGCGGGCCGGACAATTCCGCGTCCCGATGTGAATAACGATATGGCCGCATCGTTTCTCGATCAAATGAATATCGAGTAACGATATTAAACTTTCGCAATGCAACAGCCGGGCGCGGCGCTTATGGTCCGCCCGCCTGCAAGCTGAAGGAGCCACAGCCCATGCCCCCTGACCCTCGAGCCCGGCCAGCGGCTGGTGGTCGCCACTCACAACCCCGGCAAGGTGCGCGAACTGGCCGAGATCCTGGAGAACCGTTTCGAGCTGGTGACGGCGGGCGAGATGGGCTTGAGCGAACCCGACGAGACCGAGAGCACCTTCGTCGGCAATGCGCTGCTGAAGGCGCGCGCGGCGGCGGACGCCACGGGGTTCGTCGCCATCGCCGACGACAGCGGAATCTCGGTGGCCGCCCTCGACGGCCAGCCGGGGATCTATTCAGCCCGCTGGGCCGGACCCGACAAGGACTTCACCGTCGCCATGAAGAAGGTCGAGGAGCGGCTGGAGGAGGCCGGCGCCGAGGACTTCTCGGCCTGGTTCACCAGCGCCCTGGCGGTGGCCTGGCCGAACGGGCCGGCGGTGGTGGTCGAGGGCCGGATCGACGGGACGCTGGTCTTCCCGCCCCGGGGCGACAAGGGCTTCGGCTATGACCCGATCTTCCAGCCGGAGGGCCACGGGCAAACCTTCGGCGAGATGGAGGCCCTGCAGAAGGACGGCATGAGCCACCGGGCCCGCGCCTTCGCCAAGCTGAAGGCGGCGCTCTTGTGACACCGACGCCCGCGCCGCTCGGGGTCTATGTCCACTGGCCCTACTGCGCGAAGATCTGCCCCTACTGCGACTTCAACGTCTATCGCGACCGCGGTCGGACGGACGAGCAGGCGCAGCTCGCCCGCGCCATCGTCGCCGACCTCGAGGCGCAAAGGGCGCTGACCGGGCCGCGGGACCTGGTCTCGGTGTTCTTCGGCGGCGGCACGCCGTCGCTGATGGCCCCCTGGGCGGCGGAGATCGTCGCGGCGGCGAAACGGCTCTGGACGCCGGCCGCCGACCTGGAGGTCAGCCTGGAGGCCAATCCGACCGACGCGGAGACCGAGCGGTTCTCAGGCTTCGCGGCCGCCGGCGTGAACCGCCTCTCGCTCGGCCTGCAGGCGCTCGACGACGCGGCGCTGGGCTTCCTCGGCCGCAACCACGACGCCGGCCAGGCGATCCGGGCGGCGGAGACCGCGGCCCGGCTGTTTCCCCGTCTCTCGGTGGACCTGATCTATGCCCGGCCCGGCCAGGCGCCCGACGCCTGGGCCGAGGAGCTGGCCCGGGCCGTCGGCCTGGGCGCCGAGCACGTCTCGCCCTACCAGCTCACCGTCGAGGAAGGCACCGCCTTCGACCGGGCGGTGAAGCGCGGGCGGATCGCGCCGGCCGGCGAGGACGCGGGCGCGGCGCTGTTCGAGACCACGCAAGGCACGCTGGAGGGCCTGGGCTTCGACGCCTACGAGGTCTCCAACCACGCCCGCGGCGAGGCGGCCCGCTCGCGGCACAACCTCGTCTACTGGCGGGGCCAGGACTACGTCGGCGTCGGCCCCGGCGCGCACGGGCGGATCACGCGGGCGGGCGCCCGCGAGGCGACGGTCGGGGCCATGCGGCCCGGGGACTACATCCGAACGGTGGGCGAGACGGGGTTCGGGTTCGCGACGCGGGAGATGCTGAGCCCGGAGGACGCGGCGGCGGAGCGGCTGCTGTCGGGCCTGCGGATCGACGCCGGCGTCGGGCGGGACGAGGTCGCGGTGCTGGACCTCGACCCGGCGAAGATCGCGGGGCTCGTGGAGCTGGGCCTGCTGGCCGACGATCCCGAGCGCATCCGGGCCACGCGGGCCGGCCGGCTGGTGCTGGATGCGGTGACGCGGGAGCTCCTCACCTAAGGCCCAGGGCCCTCTCCCTACCCTCTCCCTCTCGGGCTTCGCCCGGGGGAGAGGAGGTGATGGCCCGAGCGCCTCAGCTCCACGCCTCTCCCCCGCGAAGCGGAGAGGGAGAGGGCCAGGGGCTTGCGTTTGCCTCGCCGACCGGCGAACCCTCCGCCCATGGGCCGCCATCTTCCGACGCCGCAACTGGACGACGCGCCGCTGGCGCCGGGGCTCTATGTGGTGGCCACGCCGATCGGCAACCTGCGCGACATCACGCTGCGCGCCCTCGACGTGCTGAACGCCGCCGACCTGGTGCTGGCCGAGGACACCCGGGTCTCCGGCAAGCTGCTCTCGGCCTTCGGGCTGAAGGCGCAGCTCCTCCGCTACGACGAACATGTGGCCGACCAGGCGGGGCCGCGCGTCCTGGCGGCGCTGGCCGAGGGCCAGCGGGTGGCGATCGTGTCAGACGCGGGCACGCCGCTGGTCTCCGACCCGGGCTTCCGGCTGGTCCGCGAGGCGGCGGCGGCGGGGCACAAGGTGTTCCCGATCCCCGGGGCCTCGGCCCTGCTGGCCGGCCTGAGCGTCGCGGGCCTGCCCACCGACCGCTTCCTGTTCGCGGGCTTCCCGCCGCCGAAGAGCGCCGCCCGGCGGACCTTCCTGGAGGAGCTGGCCGGCATTCGGGCCACGCTCGTCTTCTTCGAGGGCGGCTCCAGGCTCGCCGACAGCCTCGCCGACATGGCCGCGGTGCTGGGCGACCGGGGAGGCGGTGATCTGCCGGGAGCTGACCAAGCTCTACGAGACGGTGACGCGGGGCAGCCTGTCCGAGCTGGCCGCCAACCCCGCCTTCGAGGCTCCGAAGGGCGAGCTGGTGGTGCTGGTCGGGCCCGGCCGCGAGACCGAGGCGACGGCGGCGGACGCCGACGCGGCGCTGGTCGACGCCCTGAAGCGGCTGAAGCCCGCCGACGCCGCCGGGGAGGTGGCCAAGGCCCTGGGCCTGCCGCGCCGCGACCTCTACCGGCGCGCCATGGAGCTTCGGGCCCGGTGAGGGTCGAGGCGTGAGCGGAGCCCGCCAGGCGCGAGGGGCTGCAGCCCGGCTCTCCGGCCGCCGCAGCGAGGTGATCGCCGCCGGCTGGCTGATGCTCAAGGGCTACCGCATCCTGGGCTTCCGGCTGCGGACCCGCATCGCCGAGATGGACCTCGTGGCGCTCCGGGGGCGGACGCTGGCGATCGTCGAGGTGAAGCGCCGCGCCAATCTCGCCGACGCCCTGGAGACCGTGACCTTCGACCAGCGCGACCGTCTGCGGCGCGCCGGCGCTCAACTGGCCGCCAGCCGGCCGGCCTTGAGGGATGCGACGGTTCGTCTCGATCTGGTGGCGCTCGCACCCCGCCGGCTTCCCATGCATATTCCCGACGCTTGGAAAGGCGCCTGACGGGGGCGCCCACTGGGGTTGCGATGACGCGCGAGGACGCCGAGGATTTCCTGCTCGAGGCCGGTGCGGCCGAGGACGGGAGCTTCCCGCTGCTGGAGGCGGCGGTGGCGTGCGCGATCCACGAGGATCCCAGCCGCGACCCGCAGCCGGCCCGGGACCTGGCCGCCAACGGCGTGGAGCGCCTGTCCCAGCGGCTGAAGCGCGAGAGCGCCGAGGAGGCGCTGGCCGAGAGCATGGCCGGCGACCTTCGGCTCGGCGGGGACCTCTTCACCGCCGAGGACCCCGAGAACGCCGACATCATCTCGGTCAGCGAGCGGCGGAAGGGCATCGCCGCGGCGCTCGGCGTCTTCTACCTGCACGTGGCGCGCAAGTGCGGGCTCACCGTCCAGGGCGTCGACTTCCCGGGCCACTTCCTGCTGCGCATCGAGACCGAGGAGGGGCCGCTGGCGCTCGATCCGTTCTCGGAAGGCCGGGTGGTGCTGCCCTCGGAGCTGACCCGCCGGGCGCTGCACGCCGGCCTGACGCCCAACGTCGCCGACCGGCTGGACCGGCTGATGGCCCCGGTCACCGACCGCGCCGTCCTCGTGCGCCTGCAGAACACCATCTATGCCCGGGCCTCGGCGGTCCGGGACTTCCCCGCGCCGAGCGCGCCGCCCTGCGCCGCGCCCTGCTCGACCCTACCGACCACCGCCCCTGGCTGGACGTCGCCGCCGCCCGCGAAGGCCAGGGCGCGCTCGCCGGCGCCCCTGGAGGCCCTGGCGCGGGCGACGACCCTGGATGGCGGCGCGGCGCTGGCGGCGCGGGCCCAGCGCGAGCGGGTGAGGCTGAGGCTCAATTGACGCCGGAGCTCTGGGACCTTGGCTTTCGTTTCGCCCGACTTACGGGCGTACGGAAGTGGCTTGTCTTCGCCCTGGGCGTGACGATCTTCTCCCACCTTTCAGCTTTTGTATTCGGGATCCTCGGCGACCCTTCCGTCGTGTGGCTTGTCTTCGCCGGCCTCGTTGGATGCGTTGTTTTCATCTACTGGCTAGCCTTCGACGCCGAAGAGATTGATGTAGTTAAGGGCGAGATCACGCTGCTTGGCCGCCGACGCAGGCACCTCCCGGTGGAGAAGATCCTCTCTGCGGAGCTGTTTGCCGCCAATTGGTGGTGCATGGAGATTATTGTGATCAGAACCGAGGAGGAGGTCCTGCGCCTCCGCGGGCCGTGGAACGCTCGCGGCTCGGAGATTCTCACGACTTTCGTTTGGGCCGGCGCCGCAATACGGCGGAAGGCTGGCGCTCGGTGAGAGTGCGGCCTATGTCGCTTGCCTGAGCAGTCGGGAGCGGGCGGATGGGCTTGAAGGTCGCGGTGCAGATGGACCCCATCGAGGGGATCAACATCGAGGGCGACACCACCTTCCTGATGATGGAGAGCGCGCAAGCCCGCGGGCACAGCCTCTTCGTCTACACCACCGACACCCTGGCCATGGAGGACGGGCGCGTCTTCGTCCGCGGCCGCGACGTCGCCGTGCAGCGGGTGAAGGGCGGGCACGCCACGCTCGGCGAATACCGGAAGGCGGAGCTCTCGGACTTCGACGTCGTCCTGCTGCGCCAGGACCCGCCGTTCGACATGCACTACATCGACACCACCTTCTTCCTGGAGAAGGTGCACCCGCAGACGCTGGTGGTGAACAATCCGCGCGAGGTCAGGAACGCGCCGGAGAAGCTGTTCGTCACCCAGTTCCCGGGCCTGCAGCCGCCGACCCTGATCACCGCCGACCGCGACGCGATCTACGAGTTCCGCGCCAGGCACGGCGACATCGTCATGAAGCCGCTGAACGGCCGGGGCGGCTCCGGCGTCACCCGCCACCTGGCCGACGACCCGAACATCGACGCCATGCTGGAGCTGCACGCCCAGATCGACCGCGAGCCGGTGATCGTCCAGAAGTTCCTGCCGGGGGTGGTGAAGGGCGACAAGCGCATCCTGCTGGTCGACGGCGAGCCGGTGGGCGCCATCAACCGGGTGCCGGCCAAGGGCCAGATCCGCTCCAACCTGGCGGTCGGCGGCAAGGCCGAGGCCGTCGAGCTGACGGCCCGCGACCGGGAGATCTGCGCCACCATCGGTCCGGAGCTGAAGGCGCGCGGCCTGCTGTTCGTCGGCATCGACGTGATCGGCGAGTGGCTGACCGAGATCAACGTCACCTCGCCGACCGGCGCGGTGGCGCTCAAGGCCTTCACCGGGATCGACGCCACCGAGGCGCTGTGGGACCGGATCGAGGCGATCCGGGCGGCGTGACCGCCCACAGCGGGTGACACGGCAGGTTCATGCTTTCCCGCTCTGTTCCCCGAATGTTCTTGATCCAGCCTTCGCCATGTGCGACGCCTTGTGGATAACACGGGTTTGAGCACAAGGGCTTGAGCATGGCCGCGCGGGTGGTGACCGTGGCGTTCCGGGGCGTCGAGGCGGTGCGCGTCGACGTCGAGGTGCAGTTCACCGGCGGCGAGCAGAAGTTCTTCCTCGTCGGCATGGGCGACAAGGCGATCTCGGAGAGCCGGGAGCGCGTGCGCGCCGCCTTCTCGGGCCTGGGGTTGTCGCTGCCGGCCCGGCGGATCATCGCCAACCTGGCCCCCGCCGACCTGCCCAAGGAGGGCAGCCACTACGACCTGCCGATCGCGCTCGCGATCATGGCGGCCATGGGGGGTGATCCCGCCCGACTCCCTGGCCGACTGGGCGGCGGTCGGCGAGCTGTCGCTGGACGGACGGGTCACGCCGGTGGCCGGGGCGCTGCCGGCGGCGGTGGCGGCCGGCGGCCTGGGGCTCGGCCTGATCTGCCCGGAAGCCTGCGGGGCGGAGGCCGCCTGGGCCGGCGACACCCGCATCCTCGCCGCGCCGTCGCTGATCGCCATCGTCAACCATTTCCGCGGGACGCAGGTGCTGTCCCCGCCGAAGCCGGGCCGGATGCTCGGGGCCGAGCGCGTCCCCGACCTGCGCGACGTGAAGGGCCAGGAGAACGCCAAGCGGGCGCTGGAGATCGCCGCGGCCGGCGGCCACAACCTGCTGTTCGTCGGCCCGCCGGGCTCGGGCAAGTCGATGATGGCCCAGCGGCTGCCGGGCCTCCTGCCGCCGCTGACGTCCGAGGAGCTGCTCGAGACGTCCATGGTCCATTCGGTGGCCGGCCTGATCGCCCGGGGCGAGCTCAGCCGCGCGCGGCCGTTCCGCGCGCCGCACCATTCGGCGAGCATGGCGGCGCTGACCGGCGGCGGGCTCAAGGCCAAGCCGGGCGAGGTCAGCCTGGCGCACAACGGCGTCCTGTTCCTCGACGAGCTGCCGGAGTTCGGCGCCCAGGCCCTGGACAGCCTGCGCCAGCCGCTGGAGACCGGCGAGGTGATCGTCGCCCGGGCCAACGCCCATGTGCGCTATCCGGCGCGGGTGCAGCTGGTGGCGGCCATGAACCCCTGCCGCTGCGGCCACGGCGGTGCGGGACGAGGGCCTGCGGGCGCGCCCCGCTCTGCCAGACCACCTATCAGTCGAAGATCTCCGGCCCGCTGATCGACCGCATCGACCTGCAGGTGGAGGTGCCGCCGGTGACGCCGGCCGACCTGGCCTTGCCGCCGCCGGCCGAGGGCACGGCGGACGCCGCGGCGCGGGTGCTGCGGGCCCGCGCGCGCCAGCAGGCGCGGGCGGCGGGACGCGACGTCGCGACGCTGAACGCCCAGGCGGACGGCGACTGGCTGGAGGAGATCTGCGCCCTGGACGCCCAGGGCCGCGCCCTGCTCAGCCGGGCGGCGGAGACCGGCGGGATCACCGCCCGCGGCTGGACCCGAACGCTCCGCCTCGCCCGCACCATCGCCGATCTGGAGGACGCCGACGCGGTCCGCCGCGTGCACGTGGCCGAGGCGCTGATCTACCGCCGCGTGGCGCCGGGATCGGCGATGGCGGGCGTCTCGGCGGCGAGCTGACGCTCCCGCGCCTTCCAGGCGCCGAGTCCGATCGTGATGGCGAGTAGATAGCCCCAGATGATCTCGGCGGTGATGTAGGCCCAGCCGCCGACCCTGGGATCAAGGCCGCGGGCGAGATGTGTCACCACGGCCAGCAGATGGAAGCCGGCAGCGAAGAGAGGCCAGTACCGGCGGCTGCGAAGGGCGATGTAGACGAGCAGCGCCAGGAGCGCGAGGTCGACCCCGGCGATACCCCATTCGGTTTGCTCGCCCTTGAATTGGTACACCGTGCGCGTGAGCGTCCAGCCGACAAGGAGCCCGCCTGCGGCAAGCTTCTCGTCGGGGCCGCCGCGCCAGAGCGCCAAGGCGCACACCCCGACGACGGTGGCCGCCCAGAGGATCGACGGGAATTCCCACGCATGGTCCAAGACGAAGGCCCCCGGGGTTGCCGAGGGCCAACATGCCAAAGACGCGTGGACGTTCCTAGCCGCGTTAGGCGGCTGCGACCTCGCGAAGTCGGCGGCCGCGAACGAGGGCGCCGACCGCCGGGGACGGTTTCTCGCCCGGGTCGCCCACCATCACGGCGCCGAGGCCGATCTGTTCCTGGGCGACGCTGAGCTCCTTGTGGGTCTCGACGATCGCCCGGCGGGCTTCCGCCAGGGCCATGATGGCCTGGCTGGCGCGTTCCACCGCATCCTGGCCGATCAGGGCCGAGGCGCCGGCGTCCTTGCGGAGCGCCGGCATGACGCTTGTGAGTATCGCGGTCTTGCTGATGGCCGCATCGATGGCCGCCTCGGCCTCGAAGAGCGCACCGGCGATTTGTTCCGCCACCATCCGACGTTGCTTAAGCATGAGTTGTCTCCTGCAGGCCGCTTCTTCGGGCGGCCCGCATCGCAAATAACAGGGTTATGGTTTCGGGACCGTTCAGGCCCGGACGAAATTCGTCGCCAGATCCTGGAGCGCGTGGAGGCCCGCCAGCATTGCCCCGAAAGCCAGGGCGGTGATGACCGCGACCCCAACAATCGCCCCAAGCCGGGCGACGGGACTCAGATCATTTCTGCCGAGCCCTCGGGATCGGGTTTGAAGTTCTCGTCGAGCAGCACCCAGGTCATGCAGAGGATCTCCCTCAGCACCATCTCCGAAGGCTTGAAAGGCGCCAGCTTCCGCGTCGCGGAAACCAGGTGCTTCGCCATGGAGGCCTGTTGCGGGGTAGCCGCCAGATCGACGAGCTGTCGTTCCAGCTGATCCCAGGTGAAGTGCGGGATCGCCTCTTCCCGGGTCTCCGGCGTCGGCCAGCGAGCCTGGAAGTCGTCGATCTCCCGACGAAGCCGGAGCGCCCTGCCGATCACCGCGCGATTGTCGAAGTTCTGCCAGTCGCCCATGGAACTGCTCCTCCCGAATGACCGGCTCATCGAGCCAAGGTTCGGGGCGGACGTCTGTCCTGATCGCGTCCTGTCCTGATCCAATCGGGACAGGGTTAACGTCGCCGCGACGGAGCAGGCGGGCGGCCTCGTACCGATCGGGGACGCCCAGTTTCCGCCGGGCGCGGTCGCAGTAGGTGTCGACGGACGTCTTCGACATCCCCAGCTCGCGGGCGATCTGCTTCGAGCTGAGGTGCTGGTCCACGAGGCGCAGGCATTCGCGTTCGCGCTGCGTCAGCAGCTCGAGCGGGTCGTTGGCGAGGTCAGC
Organism: Phenylobacterium sp. J367; assembly: GCF_024699985.1. Taxonomy (GTDB): domain Bacteria; phylum Pseudomonadota; class Alphaproteobacteria; order Caulobacterales; family Caulobacteraceae; genus Phenylobacterium. Next base: position 1,221,959 of record NZ_JAJONA010000001.1, read on the forward strand.
GCGCGTGGGCATGGTTAGCTGAGTAAACGACCAGATTGGGCCGGCGTCTACTTTAAGGCGAAACCCTTTTGCCGTTAAGATTATTCTCCCTTCAAGGGAGGCATTTCCATGCAACCCAAGGACGCCGGGCGGACAGCCGCGCTGGAATTGGCCATCGGGGCCCGAATCCGCACGCGCCGGCGGCAGCTCGGGCTGTCCCAGACGGACCTCGCGGAGAAGCTCGGCGTGTCGTTCCAGCAGGTGCAGAAGTACGAGCGCGGCGCCAACCGCGTGGCGGCCTCCACCCTGATCGCCGCCGCCGAGGCGCTGGGCGCCACAGTGAGTTCGCTGGTCGGCGAAGACCCGAGCGGCCGCGACAGTGGCGACGACGAGATCTTCCGGGCGCTGGCCCGGCCGGGCGCCCTGGAACTGCTGAAGGCCTTCGACGGCATCGCCGACGCCCGGGCCCGCGCCGCCCTCGTCGCGCTCGCCAAGGAAATGGTCACCGATCGCTGAATCGGCGTTTGACCTCGCGTTAAACGATAGCGGCCATAGTCCGCGTCCCATGCGTCGACCGCTCCGACCTCTTTCGACACGGCGTCCCAAGCGGGCGCAGATCAGCGCCGAGCAGCTGGCGTCCCTGAGCCATGAGTTCCGTACGCCCCTGAACGGCGTGCTGGGCATGGCGCGCCTGCTGGAGGGCACGCGTCTGACGGCGGAGCAGCGCGCCTATGCGTCGGCGCTGCGCGAGAGCGGCGAGCACCTGCTCAACCTCGTCAACGACGTCCTGGACTTCGCCAAGCTGGGAGAGGGCGCCATCGAGCTGCATCCGCACCCCGTCGACGTGGAGGCCCTGCTGCAGGGCGTCTGCGAGCTGCTGTCACCGAGGGCCCGCGAGAAGGGCCTCGAGATCGCCTGCGCCGCGCCGGCCGGTATGGGCCGGATCCGCGCCGATGAGAGCCGGCTGCGCCAGGTGCTGCTGAACTTCGCCGGCAACGCCGTGAAGTTCACGCCGTCCGGCGGCGTCCTGCTCAGCGTGGAGGAGACGGGCGAAGGACGCCTGCGCTTCACCGTCGAGGACACCGGTCCCGGCGTGAAGACCGGCGACCGCGACCGGATCTTCGAAGCCTTCGCCCAGACCGAGGTCGCCCGGGCTGAGCTCGGCGGCGCGGGCCTCGGCCTCGCCATCGCGCGGCGGCTCGCCCAGGCCATGGACGGCGAGGTCGGCGTGGCGGGCGCGAGGCTCGGCGGCGCGGCCTTCTGGTTCGAGGCCAGCTTCGCGAAAGTCGCCCCGGTCGACGCAGACCTGCCGCTCGAGGGCCGCACGGTAGGCGTCGCCTCGCCAAGTCCGATCATCCGCGAGGCGGCGCGCCGACAGATCCAGGCCTCCGGCGGCCGGGCGGTCAGCGCGCCCGACCTTCAGAGCCTGGTGGAGCGCACGGATCCCGGCGACGTCCTGCTGGTCGACCACGCGCTCGCACCCGAGGGCGGCATCGTCCGCAAGCGCGACAAGCAGCCCTGGATCGTCCTGCTGGCGCCGGAGGAGCGCGACCGGATCGACCGCTACAAGCGTGCGGGCTTCGCCGGCTATGTGATCAAGCCGCTGCGCCGCGCCTCGCTTGCCGAGCGCGTGCTGATCGCCGCCGGCGCCGCCAACCGGGCGGCCGCCGCGCCCGAGGACGAGCGCATCGCCGCGGCCGTCGCGCCCGGCGCGCGCATCCTGCTGGTCGAGGACAACCCGATCAACGCCCTGCTGGCCAAGGCCCTGCTGGGCCGCGAAGGCTGCGAGGTGGACCACGCCAACGACGGCACTGAGGCGATCGCCGCGGTGAAGGTCGCCGCCTACGACCTGATCCTGATGGACATGCGGATGCCCGGCCTCTCCGGCGAGGACACCGCCCGCCAGCTCCGCGCCGAGGGCCTGCGCACGCCGATCGTCGCGCTGACCGCCAACGCCTTCGACGACGACCGGCAGGCCTGCCTGGCCGCCGGCATGGACGACTTCCTGGTCAAGCCGCTGTCGCCGGACGCGCTGCGCGCCGCGCTCGCCCGCTGGACCCGCGGCGACTGGACGGAATTCGCGGCGCGCGCCAAGGTCCGGAAGGCTTAGGGGCCAACCACCGGAGACTTGAATGACCGCCGAAGCCGCCGAGCCGCGCAAAGGCGCCCTGGCGGGCATCAAGGTCTTCTTCGAGCGGCGGGCGCTGGTCATGCTGGCCCTGGGCTTCGCGTCAGGCCTGCCGAACCTGCTGATCTTCGACACCCTGTCGCTCTGGCTGCGCGAGGCCGGGCTGTCGCTGAGCGTGATCTCGGTGTTCGCGCTCGCCACCCTCGCCTACTCCATGAAGTTCCTGTGGGCGCCGCTGGTCGACCGCACCAAGGTGCCGCTGCTGACCGGCTGGCTGGGCCACCGGCGCTCCTGGATGGTGGTCACCCAACTGCTGGTCATGCTCGGCCTGTGGCTGATCTCCGGCACCAATCCGGCCGCGAGCCTCGGCCTGATGGCCGCCTTCGCGGTGTTCGTCGGCTTCACCGCCGCCACCCAGGACATCGTCATCGACGCCTGGCGGATCGAGGCCGCCGAGGTCGAGAAGCAGGGCGCCATGGCCGCCGCCTACCAGTGGGGCTACCGGATCGCCATGATCACGGCAGGCGCCGCCCCGCTGCTGCTCGCCGAACAGTTCAACTGGAACATCTCCTACGCCGTGATGGCCGGCCTGATGGCGGTGGGCCTCGGCGGGGCGCTGGCCGCGCCGAAGGAGCGGGAGCACGCGATCCGGCCGATCCATGCGGAGGGGACCCCGTCGCGCCCCGCGCTGGAGCTGCCGGAATGGCTGGCCAGGCTGGCGCTCTTCGCCCTGGGCGCCCCTGATCCTCGGCTCGGGCCTCGCCGCCAACGCCTCCATCCTGGCCGCCGGGCTGAACGGCCTTGGCCTCCACGGCGCCGCTGAGGCGGTGACCGCACTCTGGGAGATGCGGCCGCAGGGCGTCTATGCCCAGCTCGCCGCGGTCGCGGTCGGCCTGACGGTGATCGTGCTCGCCGCCTGCCCGATCCCCGGCGCGAAGACCCGGCCCGGCGTCTATCTCGGCGCTGCGCTCGGCGAACCCCTTCGCGACTTCTTCGTCCGCTACCGTGGCGTCGCAGCGCTGATCCTGGCCCTGATCTGCGTCTACCGGCTGTCGGACTTCGTGCTGAACATCATGAACCCGTTCTACGCCGACCTCGGCTACACCAAGACCGAGATCGCCGAGGTCCGGAAGGTGTTCGGCGTGGTGATGACCGTGCTGGGCGTCGGCGTCGGCGGCTGGGCGGTGGCGCAGCTCGGGCTGATGCGCTCGCTGGTGATCGGTGCGTTCGCGGGCCCGCTGTCGAACCTCGTCTTCGCCTGGCTGGCGTTGCAGGGCGCCGACCTGCCGGCCCTGTTCATCGCCATCGGGGTGGACAATGTGGCCTCCGGCTTCAGCGGCACCTGCCTGATCGCCTACATGTCGAGCCTGACCTCGGCGGGATTCACGGCCACCCAGTACGCCCTGTTCTCCTCGCTCTACGCCCTGCCCGGCAAGCTGATCGCCTCGCAGTCGGGGCGGATCGTGGAGAGTTCGGCGGCGGCGGCCGAAGCCGGCGGGACGTTCGCGCCGCTGATGGGCCTGTTCAGCCGCCTGCCGCCGGAGGCCTATGCGGCCGGGGCGGCGAAGTCCGGCGTGACGCCGGCGGCGCTGGGCTCCGGCTATGTGGTCTTCTTCCTCTATTCGGCGCTGATCGGCGCAGCCGCCATCGTCCTGGCCTTCATCGTCGCCGCGCGGCAGCCGAAACCGGCCGAAACGGCCGCGCCCTAGGTCGTCAGGCAGACCACCTGGGCGACGCGCAGGTCGCGGCGCAGGCTGTCGGCGACCCGGAAGTAGTTCTCGGGATTGAGGCTGGCGTTCAGCGGCGGCGCCACGAAACGCCGGCGGGTCGAGGCCAGCGTCGCCTCCACGGTTTCCGGCGCCGTGGTGTAGATCCGCCCCCGGCGCGGGCTCTCGGCGATGGTCACGCCGATCACACGGCCCTGGTTGTCCAGCGCCGGCGCCCCGGAGAGCCCGCCAAGCGAGCCGTCCAGGCCCTCGGTGCGGCCGGTCTCGGCCCAGACCAGCACCGGCTCGGAGCGGGCGCCGCGCCCGCGCACCACCAGGTTCTCACGCCCGATCAGCTTCGATGTCGCCTCGCCCGGCTCGCCCTGCGGGAAGCCGGGGTGGTAGGCGCGCTCGCCCCGGTGCAGGCCGGCGGCCAGCGCCAGCGGCAGCGGCGGGGCGCCGCCGTCGGTGGTCAGGATCGCCGCCTCGCCCTTCGGGTCGATGGTCACCCGGGCGGTGACGCCCTGGCCCTCGCCGACCACGATGGCCGTCGTCCGGCAGCCCTCGACCACATGCCGCGCGGTCAGCCAGACGCCGGACTCGGCGATGGAGAAGGCGGTCCCCGTGGCGGGTCCGGTCTCGTCCGGCACGTCGACCACCACAGAGGGGTCGAAGGGCGACGACGGCCCGAGGATCTCGCCCTCCACCTCCGGCGTGGGCGGCGGCGGCTCGGGCGCGTCGGCGCGCTCCTGCCGGCCGATGGCGGCGATCAAGAGCGCCACCACCACGCAGGCGTAGATCAGCCAGTCCGGAAGTCGCGGGAAATGCATGTCAGCCGGAGACCGCGGCCCCGATGATGATGGCGCTGGCAAGCTTCGCCCCGACCAGCATGGCCGCGGCGCTCATCTCGCCCTCCTGGATGCGGCGCGGCAGCCCGCGCAGCACGAGGTCGACCAGCCGGAAGACGAGGAGCTGCAGCACCACGGTGGCGACGCCCCACAGGCCGATCTCGATCAGGTTGGTCGAGGCGTTCAGTGACACCGCCAGCGGGATGGCGAGGCCGACGAGCACGCCGCCCATGGAGACGGCGGCGGCGGTGTTGCCCTCGCGGATCAGGGTGATCTCGCGGTGCGGGGTCAGCAGCACGTAGAGCGTCGCGGCGACGAACAGGATGAGGATGGTCACGCCGGCATGCAGCAGGGTGATCGGAAACCCCTGCGCGAAGGCCTGGATCTCCGGCGACTGGATCTGTGTCGGCATCTGGCGCGCCCCCTGTTGAGGCGCGTGGCTTAGCATGCGGCAGGCCGGATGCGCAGCTACCCCCTTCCGCTCGCCCCGGCGAAAGCCGGGCCCAAGCAGAGATCGGATCGGCGGACAGGCCGCTTGGGTCCCGGCTTTCGCCGGGATGAGCGGATTACGGGGCGTCTTGCGGCGCGTCCAGCTTCCGGCGCGCGCTGGCGCGGAGCTTCTCGCTCTCGCTCTTGAGCTGGCCGCAGGCGGCGAGGATGTCGCGGCCGCGGGGGGTTCGGATCGGCGAGGCGTAGCCGGCGCGGTTGAGGATCGCGGCGAAGGCCTCGATCGTCTTCCAGTCCGAGCACTCGTATTCCGACCCCGGCCACTTGTTGAACGGGATCAGGTTGATCTTGGCCGGGATGCCCTTGAGGAGCTGGACCAGGGCCTTGGCCTCGGCCGGGCTGTCGTTGACGCCCTTCAGCATGACGTATTCGAACGTCACCCGCCGGGCGTTGGACAGGCCCGGATAGGCGCGGATGCCGGCCATCAGCTCGGCCAGCGGGTATTTCCGGTTCAGCGGCACGAGCTTTTCGCGCAATTCGTCGTTGGTGGCGTGCAGCGAGATCGCCAGCATGGTCTGGGTCCGGGTCCCCAGCGCCTCGAGCTGCGGCACGACGCCCGAGGTCGAGACGGTGATCCGCCGCCTGGAGATCGCGATGCCCTCGTTGTCGGCGATGATGTCGATCGCCTGGGCCACGTGGTCGAGATTGTAGAGCGGCTCGCCCATGCCCATGAACACGATGTTCGAGAGCCGGCGGTCCTCCTTGGGCGAGGGCCATTCCTCCAGGTCGTCGCGGGCGATCTGCACCTGGGCGACGATCTCGGCGGCGGTCAGGTTGCGGACCAGGGCCTGGGTGCCGGTGTGGCAGAAGGTGCAGTTCAGCGTGCAGCCGACCTGGGACGAGACGCAGAGCGCGCCGGCCCGGCCGACGTCGGGGATGTAGACGGTCTCGACCTCGATGCCCGGGGCCATGCGGATCAGCCACTTGCGGGTGCCGTCCTTCGACACCTGGCGCTCCACCACCTCCGGACGGGCGAGCGTGAACGTCTCGGCCAGCGCGGCGCGGGTCTCCTTCGCCACGTCGGTCATCTGGGCGAAATCGGTGACGCCGTAGTGGTGCATCCAGCGCCAGAGCTGGCTGGCGCGCATCTTCGCCTTGTCCGGCCGCACGACCTCGGCCTCGACCAGGGCCTGGGCGAGCTCGGTCCGCGACAACCCGGTCAGGTTGGCGAGCGCCGGCTTGGCCAGGGGGGGCGCAAGCGGCTGGGCCGGCGCGCGGCTGAGGTCGAGGGTCACGCCCAAGTGGAGATCCTTCCAGAGAGCCGCGGAATATAGGTTAGAGGCGGCTGCCTTCCAAATCCCTGCGACGCCACGTCTTCAAACAAGCGTTCGAGTGGGCTAGCGTCGCGCCTCAAATTCCAGATCGACCGGAGGGACCCCCCCATGAAAGCGCTGCTCAGCAAGGAAGTCGGCGGGCCCGACACGCTCGTGCTGGAGGACGTGCCCTCGCCGGAGGCCAAGCCGGGCTTCGCGGTCGTGCAGGTGAAGGCGGTCGGGGTGAACTTCCCCGACGTGCTGATCATCGAGGACAAGTACCAGTTCAAGCCGCAGCGGCCGTTCGCGCCGGGCGGCGAGATCGCCGGGATCGTGAAGAGCGTCGGCGAGGGCGTGACCCACGTGAAGCCGGGCGACCGGGTGCTCGGCAACACCGGCTGGGGCGGCATGGCCGAGGAGCTGGCCCTGGAGGCCGCCCGGCTGGTGAAGATCCCCGACAACATGCCGTTCGACGACGCGGCGGCCTTCATCATGACCTACGGCACCAGCTACCACGCCCTGAAGGACCGGGCGCAGCTGAAGCCCGGCCAGAGCCTGATGGTGCTGGGCGCGGCCGGCGGCGTGGGCCTGGCCGCCGTCGAGCTCGGCAAGGTGATGGGCGCAAGGGTGATCGCCGCGGCCTCGAGCCAGGAGAAGGTCGACCTCTGCCTGAGCCGCGGCGCCGACTCGGGCGTCGTCTATCCCAAGGGGCCCTTCGACAAGGAAGGCCAGAAGGCGCTGGGGGCGACGTTCAAGGAAGCCACCGGCCCCGACGGCGCGGACGTGATCTACGACGCGATCGGGGATGCGTACGCCGAGCCCGCGCTGCGCTCGATCGCCTGGGAGGGCAAGTACCTGGTGGTCGGCTTCGCGGCCGGCGAGATCCCGAAGATCCCGCTGAACCTGGCGCTGCTGAAGGGCTGCGAGATCGTCGGCGTGTTCTGGGGCGCCTGGGTGGGCAAGAACCCCAAGCGCCACCAGGAGAGCGTGCAGGAGCTGCTGCAGATGTACGCCGACGGCAAGATCAAGCCCCACGTCTCCGAGCGTTTCCCGCTGGCGAAGGCCGCCGACGCGATCAAGCACCTGGCCAGCCGCAAGGCCATGGGCAAGGTCGTCGTCACCATCGACTGACGGCGCTCGCTCCGGCGGTGATTGGCGTTGTCAGCGCCGCCGGCCGGGTCTCTAGTGATCGGCGATAACCAAACATAACGGGGGAGGGCCGCCATGGCCGGACGTCTGGAGGGCAAGGTCGCCGTGATCACCGGCGGCGTGTCGGGGATCGGGCTCGGGACCGTCGAGCTGTTCGTGGCCGAGGGCGCGAGCGTCGTCGCCGCCGACATCCAGGACGAGAAGGGGAAGATGCTGGCGCAGCGCTTTCCCGGAAAGGTCGCCTACGCCCACTGCGACGTGACCTCGGAGGCGGACATCGCGGCGATGATGCAGACGGCCAAGGCCGAGTTCGGCGGGCTGGACATCCTGTTCAACAACGCCGGCATCTCCGACGCCATGCGGGAGATCCCGGCGATCGAGGCCGAGACCTGGACCTGGATCTACGACGTCCTCGTCCGCGGGCCGGCGCTCGGCATGAAGCACGCCGTTCCGCTGATGCTGGAGCGGGGCGGCGGCGCGATCGTCAACACCGCCTCCATCGCCGGGCTGCAGGCCGGCTGGGGTCCCATCGCCTACTCCTCGGCCAAGGCCGCGGTCATCCACATGACGAAGTGCGCGGCGGCCCAGCTCAGCCCGCAGAAGATCCGCGTCAACGCCATCTGCCCGGGCCTGATCGCCACCTCGATCTTCGGCGCCTCCATGGGCCTGCCGCGCGAGGTCGCCGACCAGATGGCCGCCCGCGTGGTGGAGTTCGCGCCCCGGGTCCAGCCGGTGCCAAAGGCCGGCCTGCCGGACGACATCGCCCAGGCGGCGCTCTATCTGGCGTCGGACGCCTCGGCCTTCGTGTCGGGAACCCACCTGGTGGTCGACGGCGGCATCACGGTCGGCGGGCGGCATGCCTGGGACCCCAGCGGCCCCTCGCCCTTCGCCGAACTGCTGGGCGAGTTCATCCCACAGCCCGCGCAGTCGTGACCGGGGCGGGGGAACCCCGCCTGTCGCGCAACACCCAGGGCGCGCTCTGGATGCTGGCGTCGGCCGCGACCTTCGCGGTCATGACCACGCTGATCAAGTTCCTGGGCGACGACTATCCGGCGGCGCTGCAGACCTTCTACCGGCAAGCGGCGGGCCTCGTCGTGCTGGCGCCGATCATCATCCGCCACCGCGGCGCGGCCTTCGCGACCCACCGGCCGGGCATCCTGATCTTCCGGGCGCTCGCCGGCACGATCGGGATGATCCTGTCGTTCTACGCCTTCCAGAAGATGCCGCTGGCCGACGCCAACGCGCTCTCCTTCACCCGCACGCTCTGGCTGGTGCCCCTGGCCGCCCTGGTGGTCCGCGAGAAGGTCGGACCTTTGAGGATCGGCGCGGCGGTGTTCGGCTTCATCGGCGTGGTGGTGATGATCCGGCCGAGCGTGGGGGGAGACTTCGCGATCGGCCTGCCGGCGCTGGCCATGCTCGCGTCCGCCTTCCTGTTCGCCTTCACCGTGACCGGCATGAAGGTGCTGACGCGGGATCACTCGACGACCGTTATCCTGGTCTGGTCGGCGGTGCTGGGCTTCGTGCTCTCGATCCCCGGGGCGATCTTCACCTGGCGGCTGCCGACCCTGCCCGACTTCCTGCTGCTCGCCGCCATGGGCGCGATCGCGACCGCCAACCAGGCCTGCTACATCAAGGGCATGTCGCTGGGCGATGCGGGCGCCATGGCCCCGATCGACTACACCCGGCTGGTGTTCACCGCGGCCATCGGCTTCTTCGTGTTCCACGAGGTCCCGGGCGCCTGGACCCTGGCCGGCGCGGCGATCGTGGTGGCCTCGACCCTCTTCATCACGCTCAGGGAACAGCAGCTCGCCCGCTCGGCGCGGCTGACCGCCGAACCGGACGCCTAGCTGTCGCGCAGCCTGAGCACGGCCTTCTTCGCCGCCTGCCGATGCCGGGGCTTCAGGTTCTTGCCGACGATGGTCATCAGGGCGGCGAACACCGCCGCGTCGTCGGTGTAGCCGAGGCCAGCGATGAAGTCGGGGATCACGTCGGTGGGCAGGACGAAGTAGGCCAGCGCCGCCAGCATCATCCCCTTGGCGGCGGTCGGCGTCTCGTCGTCCTTGGCGCAGTACCAGACGCTGAGCGCCTCGGCGGCGAACGGAACCTTGGCCACGGTCCGGCGGATCTTCGGCCAGAAGCCGCGGTTCACCCGCTCCTCGTTCAGCTTCACGACCGAGGGGACGAGGGCCCGGCTCGGATCGATCGGCGTGCGGGGGTCGAAGGTGACGTCGGGTGAGTCTTTTGCGCCTGCGCTCATCGGGTTAAGGCCTTGCTGGAGAAGCCATCTAACGGGAGCGGGAGCAAAGCGTCCATGGAACTCAATTCATCCGTCGCCGCGGTCGTCACGGGCGGGGCCTCCGGCCTCGGCGAGGCCACGGTCCGCGCGCTGGCCGCCAAGGGCGTCAAGGTCGCCATCTTCGACATGAACGAAGAGAAGGGCGAAAAGGTCGCCGCCGACGTGGGCGGCGTGTTCTGCAAGGTCAACGTCACCTCCGAGGAAGACGTCGACGCCGGGTTCGCCAAGGCCCGCGCGGCGCACGGCCAGGAGCGGATCCTGGTGAACTGCGCCGGCACCGGCAACGCCATCAAGACCGCCAGCCGCGACAAGCAGTCGGGCGAGACCAAGCACTTCCCGCTCGACGCCTTCAACTTCATCATCCAGATCAACCTCGTCGGCACCTTCCGCTGCATCGCCAAGTCGGCGAAGGGCATGCTGGACCTGGAGCCGCTGGAAGACGGCGAGCGCGGCGTGATCATCAACACCGCCTCGGTCGCGGCCGAGGACGGCCAGATGGGCCAGGCGGCCTATTCGGCGTCCAAGGGCGGCGTGGTCGGCATGACCCTGCCCATCGCCCGCGACCTGTCGGGCGACGGCATCCGGGTGAACACCATCCTGCCGGGCATCTTCGACACCCCGCTGATGCAGTTCGCGCCGGAGGCGGTGAAGCAGGGCCTGGCGGCCTCGGTGCCGTTCCCCAAGCGCCTCGGCAAGCCGGCCGAGTACGCCCAGCTCGCGATGACCATGATCGAGTGCGGCTACTTCAACGGCGAGGACGTCCGCCTGGACGGCTCGATCCGGATGGCGCCGCGGTAAGCGAACCACGAAAGACACGAGCACGAATGTGCAGCGAGGGCCGTGGGCGACAGCCGCCCGCGGCCCTTTTCGCGTCTTTGGGCCTTCTCGGGGTTCTAATACCGCCGCCGCCGCGTCCTCGTGCTGCCGGCCAAGCCGCCGAGGATCCCGCGCATGATCTCGCGGCCGACCTGGCTGCCGAGGGTCCGCAGCATGGACTTGGCGAAGGCCTCGCCCATGCCCTGGCGGTTCGAGGCGCGGGGCGCCGGCGCCCGGCGCTCAGGCTCGCGCCCCGGCGCGGGCTCGGGCGGCGCGACCTTCCTCTGCAGCATCTCGTAGGCGCTCTCCCGGTCGCGCACCTCGTCGTAGAGGTCGCGCACGGGGCTCGCGCCCATCACCGCCTGGCGCTCGGCGGGGGTCACCGGGCCGAGGCGGGACACCGGCGGCCGGATCAGGGTCTTCGCCACCACGGTGGGCGCCCCGCGCTCGTCCAGCACCGAGACCAGGGCTTCGCCCACGCCCAGCGCCTGGATGGTCTCGGCGGTGTCGAAGGCGGGGTTCGGGCGGAAGCTCTGCGCCGCCGCCCGCAGGCCCTTCTGGTCGACCGGCGTGTAGGCCCGGAGCGCATGCTGCACGCGGTTGCCGAGCTGGCCCAGCACGACCTCCGGGATGTCCGCCGGGTTCTGGGTGACGAAATAGACGCCGACGCCTTTGGAGCGGATCAGGCGCACGACCTGCTCGACCTTCTCCAGCAGCGCCTTGGGCGCGTCGCGGAACAGCAGGTGGGCCTCGTCGAAGAAGAAGGCGAGACGGGGCTTCTCCGGATCGCCCACCTCCGGCAACTCCTCGAACAGTTCGCTGAGCAGCCAGAGCAGGAAGGTGGCGTAGAGCCGGGGCGCGGCGATCAGTTTGTCGGCGGCCAGCAGAGAGATGTAGCCGCGGCCCGAGCCGTCGGTGCGCATGATGTCGGAGAGCGCCAGCGCCGGCTCGCCGAACAGGTTGGCGCCGCCCTGCTCCTCCAGCATCAGGAGCTTGCGCTGGATGGTGGCGACGGTGGCGGGCGAGATGTTGCCGTAGCGCTGGCCGAGGTCCTTGGCGTTCTCGGCGGCGTAGGTCAGGGCCGCCTGCAGGTCCTTGAGGTCGAGGAGCAGCAGCCCCTCCTCGTCGGCGGCCCGGAACACCACCGTCAGCACCCCCTCCTGCACGTCGTTCAGCTCGAGCATGCGGGCGATCAACAGGGGGCCCATCTCCGAGACCGTGGCGCGGATCGGATGGCCCTCCTCGCCGAACAGGTCCCAGAAGATGGTGGGCGCGGCGACGGGGTTGAGCGTCAGGCCCATGGACTGGGCCCGGGCCAGCATCTTCTCGTTGGGCGTCCCGGCCTGGGAGATGCCGGACAGATCGCCCTTCACGTCGGCGGCGAAGACCGGCACGCCGGCGTCGGAGAGGCCCTGGGCGAGGATCTGCAGGGTCACCGTCTTGCCCGTGCCCGTGGCGCCGGCCACCAGACCGTGGCGGTTGGCGCGGTCGAGCCGGAGGACTTCGGGATGGTCGGCCTTGCCGATCAGGACGCCGTCATCGGCCATGCGGAACTCCTCGGGGCTGTACGGTGCGAAGCTAGTCGCCCAGGCCCGGCGGCGCCAGCCGGCGAACTCTCCCGACAGGGGAAGTCAAGTTCGTGCCGATTTTTCGCCTGGAGAGGGCAAATTCACTCCCCAACCGCGGCGAAGCCGGGTAGAGACCGCCGCATTGACGGCGGCCCTGCCGCCGGGGACAGTCAGCCTCCGCATACCCGCGAAAGCTCCCTTGATGCCCGTCCGCGCCACCGAGTCGCCGCTCATCCGCGTTTCGCTCGCCATCCTGGCGGTGATCGCCACCGGCGCCGCCCTGAAGTGGCTTTCCGGCATCCTCACCCCGCTGGCCCTCGCCGTCTTCCTGGCGGTGATGATCGACGGCTTCGGCCGGGTGCTGCACCACCGCCTGCCGCTGGTCACCAAGCGCGCGGCCCTGCCCCTGGCGGTCGTCATCTCGATCCTGCTGTTCGGCGGCGCGGCCTATGTGGTGGCCGAGAACGCGCGCAGCTTCGCCGGCCAGCTCGGCGGCTACGAGGCGCGGCTGGACGGCCTGCTCGCGCGGTTCGCGGCCATGGCCGGGATGCAGGTGCCGCCCACCGTCGACCAGCTGATCGAGGAGCTCAATCCGACGCGGTTCCTGGGAATCGTCGCCCGCTCCCTGCAGAACTTCACCGCCACCGCCGGCTTCGTGCTGGTCTACCTCGGCTTCATCATCGCCTCCCGCCACGGCTGGGAGCGGAAGGTGGTGAACCTCTTCCCGCACCGCGAGGAACGGCAGGAGGCCATGGCCACCTTCCTGCGCATCCGGGACGGGGTGGAGCAGTACCTGTGGGTCCAGACCGTGACCGGCCTGATGATCTGCGCGGTGTCCTATGTCGCCATGGTCGCGGTCGGGCTCGAGAACGCGGTCTTCTGGACCTTCCTGATCTTCATCACGACGTACATCCCGGTGATCGGCGGGATCATCGGCGTGGCCGTGCCGCCGATCATGGCCCTCGTCCAGTTCGAGACCCTCTGGCAGGCGATCGTGCTGTTCGCCGTTCTGCAGACCGTGACGCTGGTCGTCGGCAACGTGATCTATCCGCGGATGCAGGGCCGCAGCCTGAACGTCGACCCGGTGGTGGTGCTGCTGTCGCTGGCCTTCTGGACCGCGATCTGGGGCGTCACGGGCGCGTTCCTGTCCACGCCGCTGACCGTGATGGCGATGGTGATCCTTGCGCAGTTCCCGAGCTCGCGATGGATCGCGATCCTGCTCAGCGAGGACGGCGACCCCCTTCGCGCCCGCCACGAGAAGCACCCGCCCAAGGCGCTCGACCACGCTATCGCCGCCGAAGAGCCGGCGAAGCGACGGAAACGTTCCGAGAGGACTTAAACTTGAGCTTGCAGTTCCTATCTAAGCTGAGCCGGAGCGAAGACGCCTCCGGCCGGTGCGTCCGCTCCCCAAGCCCGCGGACGCCGCGAGTAGAAAGTGCTTCGTCGACCCCCCCGCGGCGGAGCCACACGCCGCCGGATTCTCTCCTCCGGCGGCGTCCTCGCATCCCGGGGGATCCAGCCGTGAGCAAGCCCGCCCGCAGCCCGTCGGTGAAGCCGAACAGCCGCCTCGTGCGCGCCATCCTGACCGCCATCGGCCAGGAGCCCCAGGCCGACGCGGCCCGCGCCTTCGCCGAACAGGCCTCCGCCGACGCCCTGACCGACGAGGTCCCCGAACTGTCGGCGACCGACATCGCCGCCAACCTGGCCGACTTCTGGCGCTTCGGCGAACGCCGCCGCGGCCGGGGCCCGCAGGTCCGCATCGTCCCCGTCGAGGGCGGCCAGCACGCAGGGCTCGACCGGCTGGAGATCGTCCAGGACGACGCGCCGTTCCTCGTGGACTCGGTCATGGGCGAGATCGCCGACCAGGGCCTGTCGGTGCGCGCCATGTTCCACCCGCTCGTCACCGTCCAGCGCGACCGCGCGGGCGTGCGCGGCGAGACGGGGCAGCCGCGCCGGGAATCCATGATCCAGGTGATCCTCGACCCGATCGGCGCCGACCGCGAGGCGGCCCTGGTGAAGGGTGTGAAGGAGACGCTGGGCGACGTCCGGGACGCGGTCGACGACTTCCCGGCCATGCTCGAGCTGATGGGCCGGACCATCGTGGAACTGGAGGGCCACAAGGGCCGCGCCACCGACGAGGAGCTCGCCTTCCTCTCCTGGCTGCACAAGGAGCATTTCGTGTTCCTGGGCGCCCGGGTCTACGAATACCCGAAGCTGCCGAACGGCGAATACGCCCCGGAGGAGCCGCTCTACCGGGCGAAGGACGGCCTGGGCGTGCTGCGCGATCCCGAGCGCACCGTGCTGCGCCGGGCCAGCGAGCCGGCGATCCTGATGGCCGCGGTCAAGGACCGGATCGTCTCCGACCCGGCGCTGACGGTCGCCAAGTCGAACGTGAAGAGCCGCGTGCACCGCCGCGGCTACATGGACTACGTGGGCGTCAAGCGCTACGGCGACGACGGCCGCCCGACGGGCGAGGTGCGCTTCGTCGGCCTGTTCACCGCCGAGGCCTACGACCAGCCCGCCAGCAACGTGCCGCTGATCCGCGCCAAGCTCGCCAAGGTGCTGGAACGCGTCGGCGCCGCCCCGAACAGCCACAACGAGAAGCGGCTGAAGAACATCGTCGAGAACCATCCTCGCGACGAGCTCTTCCAGATGACCGAGGACGACCTGCTCGCCCAGGCGCTGGGCGTGCTGCACCTCTACGACCGGCCGCGCGTCCGCCTGTTCGAGCGGCGGGACCCGTTCGACCGCTTCGTCTCCGTCCTGCTGTTCGTGCCGCGCGACCGCTACGATTCCGACCTGCGCCGGCGCGCGGGCGAGATTCTGGCGAAGGCCTACGGGGGGCCGGCTCTCGGCCTACTACCCGAGCTTCCCCGACGCCCCGCTGGCCCGCGTGCACTACATCATCGGCTTCACGCCCGGCCAGCACGCCTGGCCGGACCTGCGCGCCCTGGAAACCGAGATCGCCGAGGCGGCGCGCACCTGGGAGGACCGCTTCGACGCCGCGGTGCGGACCAGCGGCCGCGAGCCCGAGGCGGTCGCCGAGACCGTCGCCCGCTACCGCGACGCCTTCCCGCCCGGCTACCGCGACCGCTTCGACGCGACCGAGGCGCTGGAGGACGTGGCCGAGATCGAGGGGCTGGGCGACGCGGCGATCGGCGTGCGCGCCTACCGCCGGCCGGCCGACGGGCCGCTGGAGTTCCGCTTCAAGCTCTACCGCGCGGGCGAGCCCGCGCCGCTGGCCGACGTCATGCCGATCCTGGAGTCCATGGGCCTGAAGGCCATGGAGGAGGCCGGCTTCGACATCGAGCGGCCCGGCGAGCCGCCGGTCTGGGTGCACGACTTCCGGCTGATGGACCCGCGCGGCGGCCACCTGGTGTTCGCCGAGGTGAAGGAGGCCTTCGAGGCCGCCGTCGCCGCGGTCTGGAGCGGCCTCACCGAGAACGACGGCTTCAACCGCCTGGTCCTGGAGCTGGCGATCCCCTGGCGCGAGGCGGCGCTGATCCGCGCGCTCGCCCGCTACCGCCAGCAGTCGGGCCTGGACCCGACGCAGCGGGCGCAGGAGGAGGCCCTGTCGAACCATCCGGGCGTCGCCCGGCTGATCCTCGACCTATTCCGCACCAAGTTCGACCCGGCGATCCGCGCCGACCTCGCCGCCCGCAAGGAGCAGGCCGGCGCGGTGATGAAGAAGATCACCGACGCCCTGCAGCTCGTGGAGAGCCTGGACGACGACCGGGTGCTGCGGCGCCTGGCGCTGCTGGTGGGCGCGATCCAGCGCACCAACTACTACCAGCCGGCCGCGGACGGCGGCGTGAAGCCGTACATCTCCTTCAAGGTGGCGAGCGGCGAGCTCGCCGACCTGCCGCTGCCCAAGCCCTACCGCGAGATCTTCGTCTGGGGCGTGAACGTCGAAGGGGTCCACCTGCGCTTCGGCCCGGTGGCCCGGGGCGGCCTGCGCTGGTCCGACCGGCGCGACGACTTCCGGACCGAGGTGCTGGGGCTGGTGAAGGCCCAGCAGGTGAAGAACGCGGTGATCGTCCCCGTCGGCTCCAAGGGCGGCTTCTTCCCGAAGCAACTGCCCAAGGGCGGCGCGCCGGACGCCATCCGCGCCGAGGGGATCCGCGCCTACACGACCTTCCTGTCGGGCCTGCTGGACATCACAGACAATCTGTCGGCCGACGGCGAGGTGATCCACCCAGCCGGCGTCGTCGTCCATGACGGCGACGACCCGTACCTCGTCGTGGCCGCCGACAAGGGCACAGCGACCTTCTCCGACATCGCCAACGGCATCGCCGAGTCCTACGGCTTCTGGCTGGGCGACGCGTTCGCCTCCGGCGGCTCGGCCGGCTACGACCACAAGGTGATGGGCATCACCGCCCGTGGCGCCTGGGAAGCGGTGAAACGCCACTTCCGCGAGCTCGGCAAGGATATCCAGGCCGAGCCGTTCACGGTGGTCGGCTGCGGGGACATGTCGGGCGACGTGTTCGGCAACGGCATGCTGCTGTCGAAGCAGACGAAGCTGCTGGCGGCTTTCGACCACCGGCACATCTTCCTCGACCCGGACCCGGATCCGGCGAAGTCGTGGGACGAGCGCAAGCGGATGTTCGAGCTGCCGCGGTCGTCGTGGGACGACTACGACCGCAAGAAGATCTCCAAGGGCGGCGGAGTCTTCCCGCGCAGCCAGAAGGAGATCCCGCTCTCGACCCAGGTCCGCGCCATGCTGGAGGTCGCGGCCGAGACCATGACGCCGGCCGACCTGATCAACGCCATCCTGAAGGCGCCGGCCGAGCTGCTCTACCTGGGCGGCATCGGCACCTATGTGAAGGCCCGGCACGAGGGCGCCAGCGAGGTCGGCGACAAGGCCAACGACGCCATGCGCGTCAACGGCGCCGACCTTCGGGTCAAGGTGGTCGGCGAGGGCGCGAACCTCGGCCTCACCCAGGCCGGGCGGATCGAATTCGCCAGCCGCGGCGGCCGGATCAACACCGACGCCATCGACAACTCGGCGGGCGTCGACAGCTCCGACCACGAGGTGAACATCAAGATCCTCACCGGCATGCAGGAGCGCGCCGGCGAGCTGACCCGCAAGAAGCGCGACACCCTGCTGAAGTCGATGACCGACGACGTGGCGGCCCTCGTGCTGACCCACAACTACGACCAGACGCTGGCGCTCTCGATCCTGGAGATGGACGCGCCGGGCGAGCTGGAGCCGCACGCCCGGTTCATGCAGCAGCTCGAACAGGCCGGCCGCCTCGACCGGGCCGTCGAGGGCCTGCCCGACGCCGCGGCCATCGCCGAGCGCCAGGCAGCGGGACTCGGCCTCACCCGGCCGGAGCTGGCGGTGCTGCTGGCCTACGGCAAGCTCGAACTCAAGCGCGAGATGGTGGCGAGCCACGGCCCCGACGACCCGTTCTTCGAGCGCCGTCTGGAGGGCTACTTCCCGAAGCCGCTGCGCAAGTGGGCCGACACCATGCGTCGCCACCGGCTGCGCCGGGAGATCATCGCCACCGTCGTCGCCAACGACATGGTCAACCGCTGCGGCCCGAGCTTCCCCTCGCGGATCATGGCCGCGGCCGGCTGCGACGTGGCGGCCCTGATGGCGGCCTACGAGGCCTCGAAGGCCGTGCTGGAGATCGAGCCCCTGTGGGACTCGGTCGACGCGCTCGACGGAAAGATCCCGGCCCGGGCGCAGATGGTGCTCTACCGGCGGATGGTCGCCGCGTTGCGCGGCGCCACCTTCTGGCTGGCCCGGCGCGCCTTCCGCGAGAAGCTGGACGTGGCCGGCCTGGTGGCCCGCTACGGCGCCGGCTTCAAGGCCTTGAAGAGCCTGATCGCCGAGGTGGCGAGCCCGGTCGACCGGGCCGCGATCGAGGAGCGGGCCCACGCCCTGACCGCGGCGGGCGCGCCCGAGGCCCTCGCCCGCCAGGTGGCCATCCTGCAGTCGCTGACCATCGCCGCCGACCTGGTGGACCTGGCCGAGGCGTCGAGCTGGAAGCTGCCCAACGTGGCGAGGCTCTACAGCGCGGCGGGGGCGGCCTTCGCCTTCGACCGGGTGCGGGCCGCGGCCGGCGCCTACCGGGTCGGCGACGCCTTCGAACGGACGGCGCTCCGCCGCCTGATCGAGGACATGCTGGCCGAGCAGGCCCAGCTCACCCGCGCGGTGATGGACTTCGCCGGCGGCCAGCAGGCCGGGGACGACGCCGAACATGCCAAGGACGCGGTGGACTCGTGGGCGGCGCTCCGCCGCGAGCAGGCCGGCGCGGCGAAGCGGGTGATCGAGGAGATCGAGGCCGCCGGCGGCGCCTGGACCTTCGCCAAGCTCACCATCGCCAATGCGGCGCTCCGCGAGCTCGCCGAGGCGGCCGGGCGCAAGCGACGGTAGCGCGCAGTTCCTCCCCCATCGGGGGAGGGGGACCACGAAGTGGTGGAGGGGGCCAGCTCAGACGTTTGAGCGGACCCCCCTCAGTCGGCTTCGCCGACAGCTCCCCCGAAGGGGAGCAATTGGCTCTGCCCTAGTGCCGGAACACGCGCACGCCGGTGAACACCATGGCGATCCCGCGTTCGTTGGCGGCCTCGATGACCTTGTCGTCGCCGATCGAGCCGCCGGGCTGGATCACCGCGGTGCAGCCGGCGTCGGCCGCCTGGATTAGGCCGTCCGGGAACGGGAAGAAGGCCTCGGACGCGCAGGCCGAGCCCGACAGGTCGAGGCCGAAGTCGGCGGCGCGGAGCGCGGCGATGCGGGCCGAGTCCTTGCGGTTCATCTGGCCCGCGCCCACACCCAGGGTCTGGCCGGCCTTCGCATAGACGATGGCGTTCGACTTCACGTGCTTGGCGATGGTGAAGGCGAAGAGCATGTCGCGGACCTCGTGGTCGGTGGGCGCGCGCCTGGTCACCACCTTCAGGTCGGCCGGCGTCAGCCGCGAGGTGTCGCGGGTCTGGACCAGGAAGCCGCCGGCCACCGACTTGAAGGTCGGGCCGATGACGGTGGGATCGGGCAGGCCGCCGGTCACCAGCAGGCGGACGTTCTTCTTCTTGCGGAACAGGGCGACGGCGTCCTCGTCGGCGTCGGGGGCGATCACCACCTCGGTGAAGATCTCCAGCACCTTGGCGGCGGTGGCCGCGTCGAGCCGCGTGTTCAGGGCGACGATGCCGCCGAAGGCGCTCGTCGGGTCGCAGGCCAGCGCGCGGTCGTAGGCCTCGGCGAGGCTGACGCCCGTCGCCACGCCGCAGGGGTTGGCGTGCTTGATGATCGCGCAGGCCGGGCCCTGCGCCGGGTCGAACTCGGCGATCAGCTCGAAGGCCGCGTCGGTGTCGTTGATGTTGTTGTAGCTGAGCTCCTTGCCCTGCAGCTGTCGCGCCGTGGCGACGCCGGTGCGGGGGGTCGGGGGAAGCGGTAGAAGGCGGCCGCCTGGTGTGGGTTCTCGCCGTAGCGCATGGTCTGGACGAGCTCGCCGGCGAAGGCGAGGCGCTTCGGGGCGCTCTCGCCCAGGGTCGCGGCGAACCAGGCCGAGATCGCGGCGTCATAGGCCGCCGTGCGGCCATAGGCCCGGGCCGCCAGGGTCTTGCGCAGGGAGAGCGACGTGGCCCCTTCGGCCTTCAGCGCCTCCAGCACCTCGGCCATGTCGGAAGGCTCGGTGCAGACCGCCACATAGCCGTGGTTCTTGGCCGCCGAGCGGATCATCGCCGGGCCGCCGATGTCGATGTTCTCGACGCAGGTCTCGTAGTCCGCGCCGGACGCCATGGTCTGCTCGAACGGGTAGAGGTTCACATAGACGAGGTCGATGGCGCCGATGCCGTGCGCCTCCATGGCCGCCCTGTGCTCCGGGGCGTCGCGGACGCCGAGCAGGCCGCCGTGGACGATGGGGTGCAGGGTCTTCACGCGCCCGTCCATCATCTCCGGGAAGCCGGTCAGGTCCGAGACGTCCTTCACCGCCAGGCCGGCGTCGGCGATCGCCTTGCGCGTGCCGCCCGTCGAGACCAGCTCGACGCCGAGCTCGGCGAGCGTGCGGGCGGCCTCGATCAGGCCGGTCTTGTCGGAGACTGAGATCAGGGCGCGGCGGACCGGGACGCGATCGGGGGCGGGCGGGAAGTCGGGAGCGGCGGGCACGGCATTCTCCTCTTGTGAGAGATTGAGAGATGCCCAGGCGAGCGGCGGGATATGGCCTCCGCGCTCCCCGGTGGTCACCCACCTCGATCGCCAGTCACACGGAGATGGCGGTCTGCTACGCGCGCCCGGCGGCGGCGTCAACGCGACGCCTCAGCGCTGTTCCGCCTTGCTCAGCTTCCAGCGGATGCGGGCGCCCTGCTCCAAGCGGGCCTGGCCGCGCAGCACGATCTGCTGGGAGCGCCGCGCCTGGCCGTCCTGGTAGTGGACGCTGGGCTCGATGGCGACCTCGATGGCGTCGTTGCGCAGCCACCAGCCCTGCTCCAGGCCCTCGGGCTTGAGGAGCACGCTCTTCCTGTCCCGGGCGATCAGGGCCTGGACCTGAGGGTGGAGATGGAAGCGGACCATGAAGGGCACGAACTTGCGCCCCCGGCGCCGCGGCCGACAGGGCTGAACCGATCCTCGCCGCGCAGCTCGTCGGCCTCGACGTCGATATAGAGCCGGCGCTCGTGCCTCAGTCCGAAGCGCTTCGACCAGCCCTCGTGCGCCAGTTCCAGCCACAGCGCGCCGTCGGCCTCGTGGCGGCGCGCCTCGACCGTGTCGATGGCGCCGGTCAGCCGGGGCCCGAGCACCCGCGCCGACACCCCGCGCAGGGGCTCGCCGATCGGGGCGTCGCCGAGCGAGGCGGTGGAAGCGGCGTCCACCAGCCGCATGGCCTGGGGACCCTGGGCGTCCGGCGACCAGCCGGCGCCGACGATCAGCCGGCGGCCGGCGGCCAGCACCTCGATGGCCAACGGCTGGGCGCAGGCCGCCACGCTCCAGGGGCCGGCGGCGGGGGCCGCGGCGTCGGCCACCACCTGCAGGGACCTGGCCTCCAGCCGCTGGTAGCCGTTCCGCGCCGCCGGAATGGCGCGCGCCTCCCCCTCGTCCCGGGCCCGGGCGGCGGCGACATAGGCCGGCTGCAGCTCCTCGCCGCCCTGGAAGGCGGCCAGCCGTCCGTCGGCCAGGGTGAAGAAGCGCACCGCGCCGGCCAGGCGGTCGATGGCGCGCATCACCTCATCGGGCGGAGCGACGCCGCGCTGCACGAGGGCGTCGTCGAGGGTCAGCAGGTCGAACAGGAGCTCCAGCGCCGCCTGCGGACTGCGGGTGGCGTGGCCGCCGTCGGGAAGGACGGTGACCGGCAGGGTGCGTTCGAGCTTGAGGAGCGCAGCGCTCAGCAACTGCTCGCCCGGCCGGCCGCCGAGCGCCGTCGCCGCCACCGCGGCGGCCGCGGACCGCTCGGCGGCGCGCACCGGACCTTCCGACGCCCGGAGCAGGAAGCGGGCCTGGCGGGCGAGGTCGAGGGCCACGTGGGCGGCCTCCGCCTCGGACGCGCGGGCGCAGATGGCGCGGGCCTGGCAGGCGAGGTTGAACACCCGGCGCTCCAGCACCTCGGGATTCCACGAGAAGCCGTTCCACCGGCCAAAGGCGCGGCGCCATTCCAGCACCAGCCGGAGCGCTTCCGCCGGGCCGGGCGCGCCGGCGGCGACGACGTCCTTCAGCCAGCCCATCCGGTGGAGCGCGACGGCGAACGCCCGGTCGGGGCTCGGCCGGTCCCAGGGATCGCCCCGCGGGCCGACCGTCAGCGTCGCGCCGGCCAGCACGAAGGCGCCGGCGAGGATGCGGGCCGCCGTTCTCGTCATCGACCGGGCGCAGGTCGCGGGGCTGGGCGGCCAGGCCCTCGGGTTTCGGGTTGGAGAGGTTCCAGCGGTGCAGCGGGGAGCCCCGCCACTCGGCCGCGAGCTGGCGGCGGACGGCGACGCCTGCGGCGACGACAGCATTGCGGCCGGGCAGGCTGGCGAACGACCCGGCCCCACCCCCCATGCCCGCTAGCCGCCCCGCAGCGCCGAGATATTGCCGGCGTAGGCGGTTGGCCCGCCCTTGAAGACCGCGCTGCCCGCCACCAGCGCCGTGGCCCCTGCCGCGATGCACTGCGGCGCGGTCTGCGGCGTCACCCCGCCGTCGACCTCGAGGATGATGTCCTTTCCGGACGCGTCGATCATCTTCCGGAGCGCCTCGACCTTGCGGAGCTGGGACGACAGGAAGCTCTGGCCGCCGAAGCCGGGGTTCACCGACATGACGAGGACGAGGTCCACGTCGTCGAGCATCCACTGGATCGCCGAGGGGTCGGTCGAGGGGTTGAACACCACGCCCGCCTTGGCCCCCAGCTCGCGGATGCGGCGGAGCGTGCGGTTGAGGTGCGGACCCGCCTCCGGGTGGACGCTGATGATGTCGGCCCCCGCGGCTCGGAACGCCTCCAGGAACGGATCGACGGGGGCGATCATCAGGTGGACGTCGAACGGCAGCTTCGAATGCGGCCGAAGCGCCTTCACCACGTCCGGGCCGATGGTGATGTTCGGCACGAAGTGGCCGTCCATCACGTCCACATGCACCCAGTCGGCGCCGGCGGCCTCGATGGCGCGCACCTCCTCGCCGAGCTTCGAGAAGTCCGACGCAAGGATCGAAGGGGCGATGATGGTCGACGGGCCCGCCATGGAACCCGCTTAATATGATGCGGCGCTTACGACCAGAGGGTGCGGTTGGAACAGGCGCCCGCGATCACCCCGCCCGCCGCAGCCTGGCGATGAAGAAGCCGTCGCAGCCGCCTTCCAGGTGGTGCGGCAGGATGCGGAGCGTTCCCTGCGGGGTCAGGCTGGCCTCGGGCGAACCGCCTTCGCCGGGCGTGATCGCCTCGACGCTGAACTCCGGCGCGCGCTCCAGGAACCCGTCGATCTGCGGCTGGCCCTCCTCGGGCTCGAGCGAGCAGACGCAATAGACCAGCAGCCCGCCGGGTTTCACCCGCCGGCCGGCGGCGTCGAGCAGCCGGCTCTGAACTTCCGCGAGGCTGGCCACGTCCGAGGGCTTGGCGGCCCACAGCACGTCGGGATGGCGGCGGAAGGTGCCGGTGGCCGAGCAGGGCGCGTCGAGGAGCACGGCGTCAAACCGCCGGCGATCGCTCCACCCTGCGGCGTCGGCGGCGACCGCCTCGGCGGAGAGGCCGGTGCGGGCGAGGTTCTCGGTCAGGCGCTTCAGGCGGGGCGCCGACTTGTCGACGGCGGTGACGCGCGCCCCAAGGGCGGCGAGCTGCAGGGTCTTGCCGCCCGGCGCGGCGCAGAGGTCCAGCGCGGTCTGGCCCTCGGTGACGCCCAGGAGGCGGGCCGGGATGGCGGCCGAGGCGTCCTGCACCCACCACCGGCCCTCCTTGAAGCCCGGCCAGGCGGAGACCTCGCCCTTCAGGGCCGAACGCAGGGTCCCGCCCGGCAGGAGCGTGGCCTCGAGTTCGGGGGGCCAGGGCGGCGGCGTCGGCCTCGGTCTTCGCCGACAGGTCGGTGGCCGGCTCCTCGGCGATCATGGCGGCGACCGCCCGGGCCTCCGCCTCGCCATAGGCGGCGCGCCAGCGGGCGTAGAGCCAGGTGGGCGCAAAGAGCTCGGGGTCGGAGAGATCCGGCGGCTCCCGGGTCAGGCCGCGGAGCACGGCGTTGACCAGGTTCTTGAAGGTCCGGACCTGCTTGTCGGCGGCGGCGAGGTCGACGGTCGCCCCGACCGCCGCGTGCGCCGGGGTGCCGAGCACGAAGAGCTGGGCCGCGCCGAGCCGCAGGATGTTGACCACGCGCTCCGGCGGCGGCTTGGCGAGCTTCGCCTGCAGGGCGGCGTCGATCGGGCCGAGCCGGCGGAGCGTCGCCATGACCAGCGCCCGGGCGAAGGCGCGGTCGCGGGGGCTGAGCGCCTTCAGCGCCGGGTGCGCCAGCCCCTCGTCGAGGCCGGCGCGGCGGGAGAGGGCCGCGGTCAGCAGGTCGAGGGCGGCGGCGCGAGCCGGGAGGCCGGGCGCGCCGCCGGCCGGGTCTTGGGTGCGGATATCGTTCACCCGCGGGGCGATGCCCCCTTAGGCGGCCCGGCGCAAGGGTTGGTTTTCACGGAGCGCCACCGGACGCGGCCCGCGGCCGGCCAGCAGCACCGTGGCGCCGAACAGGGCCATGCCGCCGACCACCAGGACCTCGCCACTCAGGAGGATAGGCAGCACCGGCTTTCCGCCCGTGACGATCAGGTAGAGCATGGAGAGCAGCATCAGGTTGCCGATGTTGGACATGGCGAACACCGTCCAGCCGAGCCGCTTCGGCGCGCGTTCGCCGGCGACGCCGAAATAGGCGCCCATCAGGCCGAGCGTCGCCCAGCCGAGCAGGTTGATGTGGGCGTGAAGCGGCCTGAGCGTGAAGTCCTGGGTCGCGCCCATCATCATGCCCATCAGCATGCCGCACAGGGCATAGAGAACGGCGGCGGCGAAGAATGCGGTGGAGATCCGCGGCATGTTTAGTCCCTCCGACTTGAGTGGAGGGCGCGTTTGCCAGAGGGGACCGCCGGTTGGACGTGACCCCTGTCACACACTAAATGGGGACCATGTCCGACCTGCCCCCCAACGCCGCCCCCGGCAAGGAACTCAGCCCCGAGGCGCGGCGCGCCCTGGAGGAGGCCGAGGCCCGCCGCCTGGCCACGGCGCAAGCCGAGCGCGCCGCCGAGCAGGGCGGCCCCAAGGGCCCCGAGCCCACCCGTTTCGGCGACTGGGAGCGGAAAGGGATCGCCGTCGACTTCTAGAGTCCAGTTGCTCCCCTCCGGGGAAGCTGTCGGCGAAGCCGACTGAGGGGGTCATCCCCGCCGTTTGAGCGGCCCCCCTCCACCACTTCGTGGTTCCCCTCCCCCGATGGGGGAGGAACCCTCCCTCAGGCCCCCGCCATCTCCGCGGCCACGCGGAGCGCCGCGGCCTGCGGGTCGTTGGCGGCGGTGATCGGGCGGCCGCAGACGATGTGGCTGGCGCCGGCCTTCAGGGTGTCGAGCGGCGTCGCGGCGCGGGCCTGGTCGTTCTTCGCCGACCAGGACGGCCTTACGCCGGGGGTGACGACCAGGAAGTCCCTGCCGCCCAGCCGGCGGGCCAGTTCCGCCTCGTGCGGGCTGGCGACGACGCCATCGACCCCGGCGGCGATCGCCTGGTGGATCCGCCGCTCCACGAGCGCCCGGGCGCCCTCGGCATAGCCCATCTCCGCCAGATCCTCGTCGTTCAGGCTGGTCAGCACGGTCACCGCCAGAATCTTCAGGCCGGAAGCGCCACGTCCGCGCACCGCCGAGGCCATCACCTGCGGCTCGCCATGCACGGTGAGGAAATCGCAGCCGGAGCCCGCGAGCACCGCGGCGGCCCGCTGCACCGTCGTGCCGATGTCGTGCAGCTTCCAGTCGAGGAACACCTGCTTGCCCTGGTCCTTCAGCTCGCGCGCCAGCGCCATGCCGTCGCTGGCGAACAGCTCCAGGCCCACCTTGTAGAAGCTGACCGAGTCGCCCAGCGCCTCGACCATGGCCCGGGCCTCCGCGGCGGTCGGCAAGTCGAGCGCGACGATCAGCCGGGGGTCGGCGCGGGTCAGGACGTGAGCGGGCGCAGCGGCGGCCATGGCAAAGGCTCCGGACAAGCCGGGCCATGGGTGGTCCGGCGAGGGCGATTTGGGCTAAGACCTACGCATGAGCCAGTGGGACTTCGCGGTCAACTTCTTCGTGGCGCTCTTCGCGCTGCTGGATCCGATCGGCAACGTGCCGGTGTTCGCCGCCGCCACCGCCGGGGTGCTGAGCCGCGACCGCGCGCGCATCGCCCTCTACATCTCGCTGTTCGTGGTGGGCTTTCTCACCTTCTTCTACTTCACCGGCCTCAGCCTGCTGACCTTCTTCGGGATCTCGCAGCCGGCGTTCCGGATCGCCGGCGGGGTGATCCTGTTCATGCTGGGCCTGGAGATGGCCCGCGACGACTTCACCGCCACCTATGCCGACGCCGCGGACCCGGACGAGGCCCGCAAGGGCGGCCGGACCTTCGCCCGCAAGCGCTTCGAGCGGATGATCGTGCCCTTCGCCATGCCCCTGCTGATCGGTCCGGGCGCGATCTCCACCGTGGTGATCTACGCCGACCAGGCCCGCGGCTACGGCCTGGCCGGCGCGGCGGTGGGTGTGACGGTGATCGTGCTGGTGGCCATCGCCACCCTGCTGGCGTTCCTGGCGACCCCGGTGATCACCCGGATCCTCGGCCGCATCGGCCTGACCATCGTCGTCCGCGTGCTGGGGCTGATCCTGTGCGCGCTCGCCGTGCAGTTCCTGCTCGCCGGCCTGGCGGACTCGACCATCGGCATCATCCAGCCCGAGGCGGCCGCGCCCTACGGCAAGTGAGGTCCTAGGCCTGGCGGAAGCGGGAGCTCTGGCTCGACAGGATCGCCAGGCCCCAGTCGTCCGGGATCAGCTTGGCGAAGGCCGCCACCGCCTTGTTGGGCGCGCCCGGGACGCAGACCGCCCGGTTGGCCTCCACCGCCTCGTAGCCCGCGGCGGCCACCTCGTCCGCCCCCATCCAGGCCCAGGGTGGGGTCGAGGCGTTGACCATCGCCCGGGTGCCGTTGGCGTCGTGGAACTCGGAGTAGGTGAAGCCCGGGCAGAGCGCCGAGACATGGACCCCCTCGTCGCGGGTCTCCAGGTGCAGGCTCTGGGAGAACTTCACGAGGAAGCTCTTCGACGCCCCATAGAGCGTATGGCCCGCCGCCCCGGGAATCAGGCCCGCCAGGGAGGCGACGTTGACGATCCGCCCGAACCGGCGGGCGACCATGCCGGGCAGCACTCGGTGCGCCAGCTCGCAGGGCGCGGTGAGCATCACCTGCAGAAAGGCCGCCTGGTCGGTCCAGGTCGTCTCGGCATAGGCGCCCGGCAGGCCGTAGCCGGCGTTGTTGACCAGGAAGTCGACGGTGCGGCCGTGCGCGGTCAGATGGTCGAGGATATGGCCGGGACCCTCGGGGTCGGCGAGGTCGGCGGCGACGGTGAGCGTCTCGACACCCGATCGCAGGCGGATTTCCTCGGCCAGCGCCTGCAGGCGGTCGGCCCGCCGGGCGGTGAGCGCCACGTCGTAGCCGTGCCCCGCCAGGATCCGGGCGAAGGCCGCCCCGATGCCGGCCGAGGCGCCCGTGACCAGCGCCAGTCTGCGATCCATGGAGCGTCTTTCCCCTGTGACCGCCCGAAACTAGGCCCCGCGGCCCGGGTTGCAAGCATCCGCCGTCTCCGGGATGTCCCGGCTGGACCGCGGCATTGAACGGCCTCACGTTTGGGTGTATCGCGCCGCCCGCGTGACGGCATCGGGCCGCCCAAGGGGACCTGCCGCCTCTATGTCCCCGGAGATGATGGATGGCTGATCCGGCCGGCGCCCCTGGTGAGGGGGCGGAAGGGGCACACCACGCGCCCAAGGAGAAGTTCTGGGCCCTGGCCCTGGGCTCGGTGGGCGTCGTCTTCGGCGACATCGGGACCAGCCCGCTCTACGCCATGCGCGAGGCGCTGCACCATGCGCGGGGCGGCGGCACGAGCGAGCTCGCCGTGCTGGGGGTTGTCTCCCTGGTGATCTGGGCGCTCGTCCTGATCGTGACGGTCAAGTACGTCATCTTCCTCATGCGCGCCGACAACAAGGGCGAAGGCGGCACGCTGGCGCTCATGGCGCTCGCCCAGCGGGTCAGCCCGGGTCGGCGCTCGGCGATCATCTTCGCACTCGGCGTGGCCGGCGCCGCGCTGTTCTACGCCGACGGCATCATCACGCCGGCGGTGTCGGTCCTCGGCTCCATGGAGGGCATGAAGGAACTGCCCGGCGTGGGCGCGCGCCTGGCGCCGGCGGTCGTGCCCGCGACAGCGGTCATCCTCGTCGCCCTGTTCCTCGTGCAGGCGCGCGGCACGGCCAGCGTCGCCAAGCTGTTCGGCCCGATCACGGCGGCCTGGTTCCTGGTGCTGGGCGCCCTCGGACTCTACCACATCGCGGACGACCTTTCGGTGTTCCGCGCGCTCTCCCCCACTACGGCGTGGTCTTCCTGCTCGACAACGGCTTCCTGGGGTTCGTCATCCTGGGCAGCGTGTTCCTGGCGGTGACGGGGGCGGAAGCCCTCTACGCCGACATGGGCCACTTCGGGAAAGGCCCGATCCGCGCCGCCTGGGTCTACCTCGTCCTTCCTTCCCTGGTCCTGAACTACCTCGGTCAGGGGGCCATGGTGCTGGCGCACCCGGAGACGGCCAGGAACCCGTTCTTCGAGATGGTCCCCGAGTTGGTCTACTGGCCGGTCTGGCTGCTCTCGATCGCGGCCACGGTGATCGCCAGTCAAGCCGTGATCACCGGCGCCTTCTCCATGACCCAGCAGGCGGTGCAGCTCGGGCTCTTCCCGCGCATCGACATCCGGCGCACGAGCGAGACCCAGGCTGGCCAGATCTACGTGCCGCAGGTGAACATGTTCCTGATGGTCGGCGTGCTGGTCCTGCTGTTCATGTTCCGGACCTCGTCGAACCTGGCCGCCGCCTACGGCATCGCGGTCACGGGCGCGATGTTCGTCGACACCCTGCTGTTCTTCTACATCGTCCGCTACATGTGGAAGCGGCCAGTGTGGCAGGCGGGCCTGGCCTCGGCGGCCTTTGGCTTCCTCGACGTGGTGTTCATCTCGTCGAACCTGCTGAAGATCCCTCAGGGCGCCTGGCTGCCGGTCGTGCTCGGCGGCGGCCTGGTGGTGATCATGTGGACCTGGAACCGTGGCGCGCAGATCCTCACCGACAAGACCCGGCGCGACAGCGTGCCGCTCGCCGAGCTGGCCGAGATCCTCAAGGCCCGCGCGCCCTACCGCGCGCCCGGGACGGCGATCTTCCTGACGTCGGACCCCGACACCTCGCCCGTCGCCCTGATGCACAACCTCAAGCACAACAAGGTGCTCCACGAGAAGAACATCATCCTCACCATCGCCGTGGCGGAGACCCCCGGGTCGAGGAGGACAAGCGGGTGCGCATCGAGCCGGTGAACGACGACTTCAAGAAGCTGATCATCACCTACGGCTTCATGGAGAGCCCGAACGTGCCCAAGGCGCTCGGGCTCTGCCGGAAGCTCGGCCTGAAGTTCGACATCATGGCCACGAGCTTCTTCCTGGGCCGCCGCTCGGTGGTCCCGTCCGCTCAGTCGGGCATGCCGCTCTGGCAGGACAGGCTGTTCATCTACCTGATGAAGAACGCCGCCAACCCGACCGACTTCTACAAGATCCCTCCCGGCCGCGTGGTCGAGATGGGCACCCAGGTGACGGTGTAAGGTGGCCGGCATCCTCGCCTATGTGGGCGACGCCCTGTCGGTGCTCGCCCTCTCGATCATGTTCAGCCTGTCGCTGGCGATCCACCGGGCCGATCCGTCCGCGAGCCGCCTGCGCATCTGGGCCCTGCCGGCGATCGCCGTCCTGGTGAGCTTCCCGCTGGGCTATGTGGCGCGCACCTGGCCCACCGACGCGGTGGAGGCCGGCGTGGTGGTCGGCGCCCGGGCGCTGCTGGCGTCCCTCTTCGCCATCCTGCACCTCAGCACGATCCAGAAGCGCGCTTAGACCTTGAACCCGCGGGCCTTAGGCCCTTTAAGGCCCGCGACTTCTCATTTCCTACCGAAGGCTCCCTCCCACATGGCCGACAAGCCCAAGAAGGTCGTCCTCGCCTATTCCGGCGGCCTCGACAGCTCCACCATCGTGAAGTGGCTCCAGACGGAGCTGGGCGCCGAGGTCGCGACCTTCACGGCGGACCTGGGTCAGGGCGAGGAGATCGAGCCGGCGCGGCACAAGGCCATCACCCTGGGCGTCAAGCCGGAGTACGCCTTCGTCGAGGACGTGCGCGAAGAGTTCGTGCGCGACTACGTGTTCCCGATGTTCCGGGCCAACACTGTCTATGAGGGCCAGTACCTGCTGGGCACCTCCATCGCCCGGCCGCTGATCGCCAAGAAGCAGATCGAGATCGCGCGGCGCATCGGCGCCGACGCCGTCGCCCACGGCGCCACCGGCAAGGGCAATGACCAGGTCCGCTTCGAGGTCGCCTACTATGCCCTGGAGCCCGACATCCGCGTCGTGGCCCCCTGGCGCGAGTGGGACTTCAAGAGCCGCGAAGCCCTGCTCGACTTCGCCGAGAAGCATCAGATCCCGATCAGCAAGGACAAGCGCGGCGAGGCGCCGTTCAGCGTCGACGCCAACCTCCTGCACTCCTCGTCCGAGGGGAAGGTGCTGGAGGACCCGGCCGTGGAGGCGCCCGAGTTCGTCCACATGCGCACGATCGCCCCGGAGGACGCGCCCGACAAGCCGACCGTCTTCACCCTGGACTTCGAGCACGGCGATCCGGTGGCCATCGACGGCCAGAAGCTGTCGCCGGCCGCCCTGCTGACCAGGCTCAACGAGCTCGGCCACGCCAACGGCGTCGGCCGCCTCGACCTGGTGGAGAACCGCTACGTCGGCATGAAGTCGCGCGGCGTCTACGAGACCCCGGGCGGCACGATCCTGCTGCACGCTCACCGGGGCATGGAATCCATCACGCTCGACCGCGGGGCCATGCACCTGAAGGACGAGCTGATGCCGAAGTACGCGTCGCTCATCTACAACGGCTTCTGGTTCGCGCCGGAGCGCGAGATGCTGCAGGCGGCCATCGACCTGTCGCAGAAGAACGTCACCGGCCAGGTCCGCGTGAAGCTCTACAAGGGCAACGTCACCGTCATCGGCCGCACCAGCCCCTACTCGCTCTACGACCAGGAACTGGTCACCTTCGAGGAAGGCAAGGTCGCCTACGACCACCGCGACGCGGCGGGCTTCATCAAGCTCAATGCGCTGCGCCTGCGGGTCGGCGCCAAGCGCGACAAGCGGGTGGCCGGCGAATAGCCGGCTTCAGCTCTCCAGGCGGCGGTACGGGTAGTGGTCCCGGATCTCCGCCTGGAAGAACTGTCCCTTCGAGCCGGCGGCCACGAAGGACTGGTGGACGCGAGGCGGCACGCCCTCGTACTCATAGCGCTGGCCGCTGACGAAGCGGACCTGCAGGCGCTGCTGCCGGACGTCGTAGTGGATGGCGCGGATCGCGGTGGAAGGCACGTGCCGGTGAGTCCTTGTGGACGTTCGCAACCGCAACGCGCATCCCTATGGCGCCGGTTCCCTAACCGCCCGAAAGCATGCCAACCTTTCCGCCGTTCGGGGAGGAACACCCATGCAGACCCACGCGCTCGTGGCGATCGTCACGCTCGCCGCCCTCATCGTCTATTTCGCGCTCGGCCTGAACGTGGCCCGGGCGCGGTCGAAGACCGGCATCCATGCGCCGCAGATGACCGGCGACCCCATGCTGGAGCGCGCCATACGCGTTCAGGCGAACACGCTCGAATGGCTGCCGATCTTCCTGCCGTCGCTGTGGCTCTTCGCCCTCTACTGGAACGACGTCTGGGCCGCCGGCCTGGGCGTCGTCTGGATTCTCGGGCGGATCGTCTACGCCATGGGCTACATGGCGGACCCGAAGAAGCGCGAAATCGGCTTCCTGATCCAGGCGCTGGCGGCGGGCGTCCTGCTGTTCGGAGCGCTTGGCCGGGCGGTCTACATTTACCTGACGATCGGCTGATCCGTCGGAAAGCCGCCAGACTTTGCAGATACGGTTTTCGGAAACCGCGATTGAAGCTGAGAGTTCAGAGGGATAGACGTCTGTTCGAGGGACGTTCCGTTCGCGTAGGACCTAGAATGTCAAAGAGATACGCCGCTATCGCCGCCGCGCTGGCCTTGGCGGCCGGGCTGACGGCGTGCACCACCGCCACGCCATACCAGCCCAACATCCCGGGCCAGAAGGTTTCCGGCGGATATTCCGAGCTGCGGGTCGAGGAAAACCGGTTCCGGGTGACCTTCTCCGGCAACACCCTGACCTCGCGGCAGACCGTCGAAGGCTATCTGCTGTACCGCGCCGCCGAGCTGACGGTGCAGAACGGCTACGACTGGTTCTCCATCCTCGATCGCCAGACCGACCGTGAAGTCCGCACCTACGTGGACCCGGATCCGTTCTACTCGCCCTGGTACGGCCCGGGCTACGGCTACTGGCGGCCGTCCTGGCGCTACTACGGCGCGGGCTACGGCTGGCGCGGCTGGAGCCCCTACTGGGGCGATCCGTTCTGGGGCGACCGGGTGGACGTGCGCACCGTCGACCGTTTCGAAGCCTCGGCGGAGATCGTCCTCGGCAAGGGCCCGAAGCCGGCCGACGACCCGCGGGCCTTCGACGCCCGGGCGGTGATCGAAAACCTGCGGCCGCGCATCCAGTACCCCACGTCCTGACCGGCGGCGACAGACACGACGAAGGGGCCTCCGGCGACGCCGGGGGCCCTTTTCCGTTTCAGGCCGGCGGGATCTCCTTCGGGAGCTCGCGGGTGCTCGACCAGGCGGCGCCGGCCGCCGCCACGATGACCGCGGCGACCCCGCCGAGCTGGCTCATCGCCAGCCGCTCGTGCAACACCAGGAAGCCGAACAGCGCGCCGAAGGCCGGCTCGGTGCTGGTCAGCACCGCGAAGGTCCGGGCCGGCAGCCTCGGCAGGGCGTAGAGTTCCAGCGAGAACGGGATCGCCACCGCCACCAGGGCGACCACCGCGGCCAGCGGCAGGAGCGCCGGGTCGAGCAGCGCCGTTCCGGCGTGCGTCACGCCCACCGGCAGCACGAGGATGGTCGCGACGCTGGCCGACAGCGCGGAGGTCGAACGGCCGAAGGCGTTGGCCGCCGCCCGGCCCACCAGGATGTAGCCGGCCCAGCAGGCCGCGGCGGCGAGCGCGGCGGCCAGACCCCAGGGGTCCAGGGCCCCAATCCCCTCGCCCGCCCCGACCAGCGACCAGACGCCGCCCGCCGCCAGCACCGCCCAGACAAGGTCGACCGGTCGCCTGGAGCCCAGCACCGCCACGCCGAGCGGCCCCAGGAACTGCAGAGCGATGGCCATGCCGAGCGGCAGCCGCGCGATCGCCAGGTAGAAGAAGAGGATGGCGCCGCCGACCCCGGCGCCCAGCGCCAGCAGCAGGCCGAGCTGCGGTTTCTCCGGCCAGTTCCGCCAGGGCCGGGCCCAGAGCAGCAGCATGGCCGAGCCCAGCACCAGGCGGAGCGCCGCCGCGCCCGGCGCGCCCACATGCGGGAACAGGCCCTTGGCCAGGGCCGCGCCGATCTGGAAGCAGGCGGTGGCCGCGACGCAGGCGAGCAGCGGCAGGAGCAGCGTGGCTGGCTTGGTCGACAACGGCATACGGCCCCCCGTCATGACGGAGGGCCGTAGCGCATCGCCGGCAGGATCAGAAGGCTAGAAGGCGTATTGGGCCCGCACCGTCCAGATCTTCAGGTTCTGACCGACCTGGGCCCCGGCCGGCGGGGTCAGCGCGCCCGCGCCCCAGGCCGTGCCGCCCGGAGACAGGCGGTCCACCTTGACGTCCTGGAACTGGCCCTGGAAGCGGATGGTGTTGTTCGGCGCCCAGTTGACGCCCAGCGTCAGCGCCTCCTGCTTGCCGCCCCGCACCGCGTCGGCGACGGGCGCGGAGCCCGCGGGCGCCGGCCTTGTGGTTCAGGTCGAGCTCGGAATAGCGCGCGCCCACTTCCCAGACGCCCCAGTCGCCGGTCTTCGGGTTGAACGGTTTCTCGACCTTCGGGGCGTCGAAGGCCCCGGTGTCCGCCTTGTACTTGCGCGCCGGGCCGTTCAGCGTCCAGCCGGCCTGGACGTACCAGCCGGCGAACTTCGGGTCCGACAGCGATCCCGTCCGCCGCTCGGCCTTCATGCCGAAGTACTCGCCCTGGACATGGAACTTGCCGTGCTGGGCGGCCGCTTCCAGGCCCCAGACCGAGGCGTTGTCGGCGTCGATGTTGCCGGTGTCGACGAGACGCGTGCCGTCCACCCGGTTCTCCGGGCGCTCGCGGAAGCGGACGTTGGTGACCGCGCCGGCCGGAGCGACGTCCGGGCCCGAGGCGGGCGGATTGAGGATCTGCGAGGTGTTGACGCCCAGGTGGACCAGGGTGTCCTTGGTCTTCACCGGCACGAAGCTCGCCCGGGCCACGAAGCCGAGCTGTTCGTCGAAACTCTGCTGGCCGACCGTGGCGCCGGTCACCGCGGCCGACGCCGTCCAGCGCTCGCCGCTTGCCAGCACCCCCGCCGCCGTGCGGGCGTCGGCGGCGGCGAGGCCGCGCACCATCTCGGCGACCGCCGAGCGCTCCAGGAAGAGCGAGCCCGAGGTGGAGGTGACGTCGTCCAGGTTGGCGGGCGGCGCGAAGGCGCCGACGCGCAGCTTGGCGGTCTTCAGGCCGGAATACTGCAGCCAGGCCTGGTTGATCGAGCCGCCGTTCTCCACGCCGGTGCCGCCGAACTCGTAGAGGAAGCTGTAGTCCCAGTCGCCGAACGCCTTGCCCTCGAGACCGAAGCGGGCGCGGCGGAAGTTGGCCCCGTCGCCGAGATCGCGGGCGCGGTCGGCCTCGGAGGCGTCGCCGTAGGACCCGCGGCGGAAGTCGGTGGCCAGCGGGCCGGGGGCGCGCTGGTCGTAGTGGGCGGCGTCCAGCTGGAAGACGCCCCGGAAGGACGCCGTGAAGCGCCCGTCGTTGGTGGCGATGCTCGGGCGGCCGTTGCCGAGAGTGACCTTGGTCGCCGCCGGATCGGCCTTGGGCGCGGGGGCCTGCGCCTTCGCCGTCAGGGCCTCGACCTGCGCCTCCAGGGCCCTGTTGCGGGCCTCCAGGGCGTCGAGCCGGGCGGCGAGCGCCGCGCCGGGGTCGGCGGCCGCGGCCTGCGCCAGAACATGTGCGTCGGGCGCCGTGGCCAGAGGCGCATCGGCCTCGGCGGCGAGCGCCGGGACGGTCGTGATCATCGCAGCGACGGCGCCGGCGAGCCAGACTCGGCTCAGACAGTTCGGAACACGCACAGACTTCCCCCGTGAATATCGCAGGGGCAAACTCGGTCGCGTTGGTTAATCAGTTCTGAATGCGTAGAATAGATGCGACGAACTGTCAGCATTGACGATGTGTAGAATGGTTATCTAGATCATCAAAGTTGCAATAGACAGAACTTCATCAAATCGTCGCGCAAATTCCTGAGTATGACTCGGGTGGTATGACCAGATTCTATTGACTGGGCTCCGGTATGACTGCGAGCGCGGTCAGCCCGCCGAAGCCAGCCGCCGGGCGATCCCGTCCGAGAGGCTCGGGTGATATCCGCCCTTGGCCTCCGCGAAGTATTGCCGGGCCAGCGCCTTGCCCCAGTCACCCTGGCGGGTCAGGCCGGTGTAGAGCGGGTTTACGAACAGGCCGCGGCCCACGCTGGTCAGGAAGGCGCGCAGCGACGGCAGGGCGGGCTCCCAGCGGTTGGCGATCGCCAGCTCCAGCCACGCCGAGCGGACGTAGCCGTTGGCGGACGCGTTGAGCTGGAAGGTCCGGTCGAGGTCGGCGAGCTGGGCCGCCTGGAGCTGGCGGGGCAGGTTGTTCAGGAACCGCTGCCACTCCTGGGTGGTCCAGCCCTTGGCCGGGAGCGAGGCCGCCGGCCGGCCCTCGGTGAAGGCCTTCACGGAGCGGTCGACCTCGGCCAGGCGGGCCGAGGCGTTGTGCACCGCATTGGCCGGCAGGCCCGGGCCGTAGGCCCATTCGTCGAGCTTCAGCTTCGCTTCCAGGGCGGCGTCGCCCTTCACCACTTCCCGGCGCAGGTCGGCGAGGAAGCCCGCCGTGGTCTGCGGCTGGAAGGCGTGGCGGTCGAAGTAGCCGCGCAGATAGCCGTCCCAGCAGTCCCGCCCGAGCAGGGTCTCGAGCGTCCTGAGGAAGGTCTCGCCCTTGAAGTAGTCGATCTGGCCTCCGGGCTCGCCGTAGAGCCTTGTCCGCGGATCGGCCGGCCCGCCGAGCTCCCTGATGTCGCTCTGCAGCCCGTCCCAGGCGAGATCGGCCTCCATGACCGCGCGTTCGCGGCCGTAGATCGCCTCCATGATCCGGTTCTCGACGTAGGAGGTGAAGCCCTCGTTCAGCCAGACGTCGGGCCAGGTGGCGTTGGTGACGAGGTTGCCCGACCAGCTGTGCGCCAGCTCGTGGGCCACCAGGCTGACATTGGCCCGGTCGCCGGTGATGAAGGTCGGCGTCAGGAAGGTCAGCGTCGCGTTCTCCATGCCGCCGTAGGGGAAGGCCGGCGGCAGGACGAGGACGTCGTAGCGGCCCCAGCGGTAAGGGCCGTAGAGGCGCTCCGCCGCCTCGACCATCTTCTCGGTGTCGGCCAGTTCATAGGCCGCCTTCGCCATCATCGCGGGCTCGGTATAGACGCCGGTCCGCGCGCCGAGCGGCTGGAAGGCCAGGTCGCCGACGCCGAGCGCCACGAGGTAGGTCGGCACCGGATGGGGCATGCGGAAGCGCCAGGCGCGCTTGCCGGGCCCGGCCGGCTCGCCCTTCGGCGTCAGCCGCTCGGCGCTCATCACCGCCACCAGGTCCGCCGGCACGACGAGGCGGGCGCTCCAGGTCTGGCGCACGCCCGGGCTGTCCTGGGTCGGGAACCAGCTGCGGTTCAGGATCGCCTGGCCCTGGCTGTAGAGGAAGGGCTTCACCTTGCCGGCGGTGAGCTCGGGCGCCAGCCACTGGAGCGCGGTGGCGCCGGGGCTCGCCTCATAGGTGATGACCAGCCTCTTCGCGCCGCCCAGCCGGATCTTCAGCGGCGAGCCCTTGTCGCCGTCCTTCTCGCCCAGGATCCATTGCAGGGGCCGGCCCCGGGCGTCGGTGACCGAGGCGATCTTCAGGTCCAGCGCGTCGAGCACCACCTCGTCGACGCCGTCGCGGGCGAGGATGTCCAGCGTCGCCTTGCCGCCGATCACCTTGCGGGCGAAGTCGGCCTCCAGGTCGAGGTCCACGTGGGTCACGCGCGCGTCGCGGGGCCGGGCGTAGGACCGGCTGTCGACGGCGTCGGCGGTCGTCAGGATCGGGGCCACCTTCCGCCGGTCCGCGCGGCTCTGGGCCAGGGCGGGACCTGCCAGCGACAGCGCGGCCGCGCCGGTCATCAGGGTGCGGCGGGTGAACAGGGCCATGGCCAACTCCGGGAACGCGGGACCGCTTCCCTTAGCCCCGGGCGGGCGGAAAGCAAGGCGCGCGCACTCCGGCGAACGCGTTCGCCGAATGACGATCCGTGGACGACCTGCTATGCACGCAAGGTCAGCGCTGTGGGGGGAGCCGCCTGCATGTCCGCCGCGTCAGGGAAAGAGCTGCCCGTTCCGCCGGACGAGATGATCCGGGAGCATTCGGGCGGCATCGACCGGGCGACCTACCTGGCGATGGGCGAGGAGATCGTCGCCAACACCCTGATCTACGCCGCGGCGCTCCAGCCGGGCCAGACGATCCTCGACCTGGGGTGCGGCTGCGCGAAGATCGCCCGGCCGCTGACCCGCTACCTGCGCGACGGCGGCGGCTACATCGGCATCGACATCGGCGCGGCCTGCATCGCCTGGTGCCGCCAGGCCTTCGCCGACTATCCGAACTTCCGCTTCCACCACGCCGACCTGTTCAGCGCGCGCTACAACGCCAAGGCCCGGACGAGCGCCGCCAGCTACCGCTTCCCGGTGAGGAGCGCCTCGGTGGACGTGGTCTTCCTGGGCTCGGTCTTCACCCACATGCTGCCCGACGGCCTGGAGAACTACCTGCGCGAGATCGCCCGGGTGCTGAAGCCCGGCGGCCGGGTGATCGCCACCTACTTCGTGCTGGACGACGTCAGCCGCGCCAACGTCGAGGCCGGGATCGCGCGGCCCGAGCTGCCCTACGGCCTGCCGGGCCCGTCGGGCTGCCGGATCAGCGTGCCGGACGTGCCCGAGGCGGCGATCGCCTACGAGGAGGCCTTTCTGCGCGAGGCCTATCCCAGGGCCGGGCTGACGCTCGCCGAGATCGGTCACGGCCGCTGGGGCCGCGGCGAGATCGTGCCCCACTGGCAGGACGAGGTCTGGGGCCGCAAACCCGCCGACGCGCCTGCGCCCAGCGCCTGGGAGAAGGTCCGCGACCGGCTGCGGGCCCTGACGCCCTAGGCCCCGAAACGCAAAAGGCCGCCCCGGAGGGCGGCCTTCGTGGGGTTCCCGAATATGGAGCGGGCGAGGCGATTCGAACGCCCGACCCCAACCTTGGCAAGGTTGTGCTCTACCCCTGAGCTACGCCCGCACTCCGTTCCGGAACCGCCCGTGGGGCCGCCCCGAAATTCGAGAGGCCGGCTTATGGCAGACGGCCCAAGGGTTTGCAAGCGGGGTCTTCAGCCGAATTTCGGCGCCTTCAATCTGCGCTTGTTCACGTGGCCGGCCGGAGCCGGGGCGGCGACCTCCTCGGGGAACTCGCCCTTGAAGTAGTAGCGCTGCCAGGCCTCCTTGGTGGCCTCCGGGTCGCCGCGGAAGATCTTCTGGTTGAACTCCGAGCGGTGCTTCTCCCAGACGTCGTACTGGTGGCGGAGCTCCGGATCCGAATCCATCCGCCGGATCACCGGCTGGATCTCGTGCAGCGTCTTGTCCTGCAGGAGCGTGATGAAACAGAAGGGCTCGCCCTTCTCGAACCGCACGCGGCCCGGCCGGGTGAAGAGCCAGTTCATGGTGAAGGGGAAGGGCAGCCAGTCGGTCTCGACCACCCCGGCCAGCGGCTGGATGCCGTCCTTGATGTGGTTCGGCGCGCCCATGACCATCATCGACCAGCCGGGCGGCGTGCGGAACAGGTAGCCCGCGTGGAAGGTCAGCACCCCGTGGCTGAAGTGGCTGGACGCCAGCTTGTGGAAGTCCGGGTGCGGGTTGTCGGGGCGGAGCGTGATGTCCTGCTGCATGTTCCCGCCGTTCCACTCGGCGGTGAAGCCCACTGGGGAGAGCAGCTCCCAGCCCGAGGAGTTGGCCATGGACAGCGGCAGGCAGCGGTAGGGATGGCGGGCCGAGAAATGGTCCATCCAGGCCCGCTGCGGCCGGCCGGGCACCAGCTCCGGCGGACGGTCGGTGACGGGGAAACACTCGAGTTCCATGGACCAGCTCGCATTCTGACTTCAGCCGACCCTTAAGGCCCGGGTGGCCCCGGCGTCCAGTTCCGCTATCAGAAGCCCATGAAGGACAAGGACAGCCTCCTCTCGCTCCTGCGCGAGATCGGCGTGGACGCCGTGACCCACGAGCATCCGGCGGTGTTCCGGGTCGAGGAGGGCGAGGAGATCAAGGCGAAGATCCCCGGCGCCCACACCAAGAACCTGTTCCTGAAGGACGCCAAGGACCAACTCTGGCTGATCTCGGCCGAGGGCCATGCGACGATCGACCTGAAGAAGCTGCACCATGTGATCGGGTCCGCGCGCCTCTCGTTCGGCAACCCGATCCTGATGGCCCAGACGCTCGGCGTGTCGCCGGGGTCGGTCACGGCGCTCGGCCTGGTGAACGACACCGGCCGGCGGATCCGGTTCGTCCTCGACCGGACGCTCGCGGAGGCCGAGGCGGTGAATTTCCATCCCCTGACCAACACCGCCACCACGACGATCAGCCGCGACGGCTTCTTCCGTTTCCTCGCCGCCATCGGGATCACGCCGATGGTGGTGGACTTCCAGGCCATGGCCGTGGTTGAGCCTGCGCGTTGAAGACGCGGCCCCGCGGGACCATCTTGGACCGCGAGACGTTAGACCAGACGAGCCGAGGGACTTTTCATGACCCTGATCGGGGACACCGCAGGCAAGCCGGCGGGCGACATCATCAAGGACGCGACCGACGCCAGCTTCGTCGCCGACGTGATCGAAGCCTCGAAGGAGACGCCGGTTATCGTCGACTTCTGGGCGACCTGGTGCGGCCCGTGCCGCCAGCTCGGCCCGGCGCTCGAGAAGGCGGTCGCCGCCGCCAAGGGCGCGGTGAAGCTCGTCAAGATCGACATCGACAAGAACCCGGCCTACGCGGGCCAGCTGCGTGTGCAGTCGATCCCGGCGGTGTTCGCCTTCGTGGACGGCCGGCCGGTGGACGGCTTCATGGGGGCGCTGCCTGACAGCCAGGTGAAGGCGTTCGTCGAACGCCTCGCCAAGCAAGCCCAGGGCGGGACCTCGCCGGTGGACGACCTGCTCGACATGGCGCGCGAGTCCATGGAGCTCGGCGACCTCGGCGGGGCGGCCCAGGCCTTTGCGGAAGCGCTGAGCCACGACCCGCAGAACGTGAAGGCCATGGCGGGCCTCGCCCGCATCTACCTGACGTCCGGCGACATGGACCGCGCCAACGAGGTGCTGGCCATGGTTCCGGCCGGCGCCAAGGATCCCGAGCTCGACAGCGTGCGCGCGGCCCTGGCGCTGGCTGCCGAGGGCGACGCCGAGACCGCCGAGTTCGAGCAGCGGCTGGCCGCGGACGCCGACGACCATGAGGCCCGGCTCGAGCTCGCCAAGGCGCTGGCCGGCCGGGGCCGGATGGAGGAGGCCGTCGACCACCTCCTGTCGATCATCGAAAAGGACCGGGAGTGGAACGATCAGGCGGCGCGCAAGCAGCTCCTGACCATCTTCGAGGCCGCCGGCCACGCGTCCGAGGTGGCCAAGACCGGCCGGCGCAGGCTGTCGGCGATCCTGTTCAGTTGAGCCGCAAGGGGAAGACCATGGCGCCTTACCGGCGGGCGGCGGACCTGCCGCAGGTGATCCCGGTGTTCCCGCTGGATGGGGCCATGCTGCTGCCCGGCGGCGACCTGCCGCTGCAGATCTTCGAGCCCCGCTACCTCAACATGATCGACGACGTCATGGCCGGCGACCGGGTCATCGGCATGATCCAGACAAAGCCGGGCGGCGACCGCTCCCGCCCGAACCTCGCCGCCGTCGGCTGCGTCGGCCGGATCACCAGCTACGCCGAGACCTCGGACGGGCGCTACCTGATCACGCTCACCGGCGTCTGCCGCTTCGAGCCCGGCGAGGAGCTGAACCTCAAGACACCCTACCGGCAACTCCGCGCCCACTACGACCGCTTCGAGGCCGACCTCAGCGAGGAGGAGAAGGCGGACGCCGCGGAGGAGGCCCGCAACCGCTTCGCCAAGGCGCTGAAGCGCTATCTGAACCGCCGCGAGCTCGACATCGACTGGGAGACCGCCGCGGCCGCGCCGCTGGAGGCCCTGGTCAACAGCCTCTCCATGGGCCTGCCGTTCGAGCCGGCCGAGAAGCAGGCGCTCCTGGAGGCCCAGGACCTGAACGTCCGCTTCGACGCGCTCACGACCCTGCTGGAGATCGACGCCCTCGAGGACGGCGATGACGGCGCCCACTCGGTGCAGTAAAGGCCACGGCCATGAGCGATAAGCCCGACACCGCCGTCCCCACCTTCGAGGTCGACGTCGACCCGCGCCTGCTGGAGGTCCTGGTCTGCCCGGTGACCCACGGTCCGCTGGAGCTGGACCGCGCCCGCGGCGAGCTGATCAGCAAGGGCGCCAAGCTCGCCTATCCGATCCGCGACGGCGTGCCGATCATGCTGCCGGAAGAGGCCCGCGAGTTGTCCGAATAATTCCGCTCATCCCGGCGAAAGCCGGGACCCAAGCTGAATCCGATGCAACCGCGACGCCGAATGGGCCCCGGCTTTCGCCGGGGTGAGCGGCGTTTCTACAGCCTCTCGCCCCTCAGCAGCTTCGGCAGGTCGCCCACCGCGCCGCCGGCCTGGTGCATGAAGAACCGCCGGGCAGGGCCGATGCGGTTCACCACCGCCATGCCCGCGCCGCGGGCCAGCCGCACCGCCGGATTGTCGTTCGAGAACAGGCGGACGAAGGCGTCCATGCCGGCCGAGAGGCTGACGGTATCGAACCTCCGCCAGGCGGCGTAGCGCTCCAGCACCGCCTCGGAGCCGAAGTCCTCGCCCAGCCGGGAAGCCTCGACGATCACCTCGGCCAGGGCCGCCGCGCCCTTTAGGCCGAGGTTCAGGCCCTGTCCCGCGATCGGATGCACCCCGTGGGCCGCATCGCCCAGCAGGGCCACGCGGTGTCCGGTCAGGCGCTCGGCGAGCTGCAGGCTGAGCGGATAGGTGAACACCTGGCCCTCCACCACGGCCTCGCCCAGGTGGTCGCCGAACCGGCGCTGCAGGTGGGCGTGGAAGACCTCCGGCCTCGCCGACTTCAGGGCCTCGGCGCGCTTGCGGCTCTCCGTCCAGACCAGGCTCGCCCGGTCGCCGGTGAGCGGCAGGATGGCGAAGGGCCCCTCGGGCAGGAAATATTCGTGGGCCACGCCGCCGTGCGGCCGGCTCATCCGGACGGTGGCCACAACGCCGACCTGGGCGTAGTCCCAGCCCAAGGTGCCGATCCCCGCCGCCTCGCGCACGGCCGAGCCGCGGCCCTCTGCGCCGACCACCAGCGGGGCGGACAGCGTACGGCCGTCGGCCAGCGTCACCGTGGCGGCCCGCGGTGAGAATTCCGCGCCGGCCACCCGCGCCGGAGCCAGCACCTCGATGCCGGCGGCCCTCGACCGCAGCGGCCAGGGCCGCCCGGATGTGGCGGTTCTCCAGCAGGTAGCCCAGCGGCTCGCCCTCGACGCGGTCGGCGATCTCGGCGGCGTCGAACCGCAGCCAGAACGGCCCCGCGGCGCCCACGGCGGCCCCCGGCGAGCGGCCGTCGGTGACCAGGATCTGCTCGATCCGCTGGGCGTGCGGATCCAGCGCCTCGCCCACGCCCAGCGCGCGCCACTGGCGGTAGGCGGCGAACGCGATGGCCGAGGCCCGCCCATCGAAGGTCGGCGCCACCTGGGCGTCGAACACCACGGGATCGATCAGGATCGGCTTCAGGCCCGCGCGGCTCAGCGCCAGCGCCAGGGTCGCGCCCGCGATGCCGGCGCCTGCGATGATCACGTCCCGGTCGAGTTCGGCCATGCGGCGGATACGCCACGATCGGGGCGGGTTCGTCCAGCCATCCACGAAAAAATGGACGCCTCCGTCCAATCTTCACTTGCGCTTTACAGGTGCGCGGCCTAGCTCGTTGGTGAACGGTGGACTCTCACGTCCAGTTTTCCCGAGTCCTGGGGTTTGGCCGATGGCGGGGCTTCCGAAGAAGCGTCTGGTTCCTCTGATGGTCGGCGGCGTGGCCGTCTTGGGTCTCGCCGTGGGCGGGACCGCCTGGTGGATCGACAAGCAGAGGTTCGAGGCGACCGACAACGCCTTTGTCCAGGCCGACAAGGTGACCGTGGCCCCGCTCGTCGACGGCTATGTCGCCGAGGTGCTGGTGGGCGACAACGAGCCCGTGCAGGCGGGCCAGCTCCTGGTCCGCATCGATCCCGCCACGATCAAGGCCCGCCTCGCCCAGGCCGAGGCCAACGCCGCGGCCCTGCAGGCGGGCGTCGCCCAGGTGGACGACAAGGTGCGCCTCGAACAGGCGATGATCGCCCAGAAGGCGGCCGGGGTGGCCAGCGCCCACGCCGAAGCCGGCCTCGCCCAAGCGGAGCTCAACCGCTACGCCCAGCTGTCCCGGCAGGGTTGGGTGTCCGACCAGCGCGCCCAGACCGCCCGGGCCGCCCACGACCAGGCCACCGCCGCCGTCGCCCAGGCCCAGGCGGCGCTGGAGGCCGAGCGGCGCGCCGCCGCCGCCCTGGGCTCGGCCCGCGCCCAGACCCAGGCCCAGGCCGACGCGGCCCGCGCCGCCGTCGAGCAGACCCGCATCGACCTCTCCCGCACCGAGGTGCGCAGCCCCGTCGCCGGCGTGGTCGGCGCGCGCGGTGTGCGGGTCGGCCAGTACGTCCGCCCCGGCGGAGCCATGATGAGCGTCGTGCCGCTGGGCGACGCCTATGTGATCGCCAATTTCAAGGAGACCCAGGTCTCCCGCCTGCGGATCGGCCAGGAGGTGGAGATCCGGGCCGACGCCTTCGGCAAGCAGACCCTGAAGGGGCGGATCGACAGCTTCGCCCCCGCGACCGGCGCAGAATTCGCCCTGATCCCGGTGGAGAACGCGGTCGGCAACTTCACCAAGATCGCCCAACGCCTGCCGGTGAAGATCGCCGTGGACCGCTCGCAGCCGCTGGCCGGGGCGCTCCGCCCCGGCCTCTCGGTCGATGTGAAGGTCTCGGTGACCGAGAACACCGGCCCGAGCTTCGCCGAGGCCGGCATCCTGCCCTCGCGGTTCGCCCGCCGCGGCCAGGCCCAGTAAGGGGCGGAAGGCGCCTCCGTGAGCGACGCCGTCGCCACATCCACGCCGCCGCCCGCCGGGGCGGCGAAGGCGCCGGAGCTGGACGCCGCCGGCCGGCCGGTCGACTGGGGAAAGGTCTTCCTCGGCTTCGGCGGCATGGTCATCGGCCAGTTCATGGCCATGCTCGACATCCAGATCGTGGCGAGCTCGCTGACCCAGATCCAGGCCGGCATCGGCGCC
Source organism: Phenylobacterium sp. J367 (assembly GCF_024699985.1). GTDB lineage: Bacteria > Pseudomonadota > Alphaproteobacteria > Caulobacterales > Caulobacteraceae > Phenylobacterium. The sequence continues at coordinate 1,266,435 of NZ_JAJONA010000001.1, forward strand.
ACGGCCGACGAGATCAGCTGGGTCCAGACCATCTACCTGCTGGCCGAGGTGGTGATCATGCCGCTCACGGCCTACCTGACCAAGATGTGGGGGACGCGGTCCTTCTACGTGATCGCGGTGGTGGGCTTCATGATCACCTCCGTCGCCGTCGGCCTGTCGTCCAGCGTCGGCATGATGATCTTCTTCCGGGCGGCGCAGGGCGTCTTCGCCGGCGCAATGATCCCCGCCGATCTTCGCCACCGCCATGACGGTGTTCCCCCCGAGCGCCGGATCACCGCCAACGTCATCGTCGGCCTGATCGTCACCCTGGCCCCCACCGTCGGCCCGACGCTCGGCGGCCACCTGACCGACGCGCTGTCCTGGCGCTGGCTGTTCTTCATCAACGTGCCCGTGGGCCTGCTCGTGGTCTTCCTGGTCGGCCGCTACGCCAACTTCGACAAGGGCGATCCCAGCCTCTCCAAGGGCATCGACTGGACGGGCCTCGTGCTGATGACCGTCTTCCTGCTCGCCATGCAGTACGTGCTGGAGGAGGGCTCGAGCGAGGGCTGGTTCGACGACGACCTGATCCTCTGGCTCACCGTGCTGGCGGGCTTCTCCGGGGTGATCTTCATCTGGCGGCAGCTCACTTACTGGCAGCCGATCGTCTCGCTGAAGCCGTTCCGGGACCGCAACTTCTCGCTCGGCATCGTCATGACCTTCGTGACGGGCGTCAGCCTGTTCGGCGGCACCTTCCTGATGCCGATCTTCCTCGGCAACATCCGCGGCTTCTCATCGGCCGAGGTCGGCAACACCATGCTGGTGTCCGGGCTGACCATGTTCCTGTCGGCGCCGATCGCCGGGCGCGTGGTCCGGATGGTCGACGCGCGGATCGCCATGGTGCTGGGCTTCGCGCTGACCGCCTGGGGCATCCAGCTCGGCGTCCGGGTGACCGACGAATGGGGCTTCTGGGAGTTCTTCACCCTGCAGGTCGCCCGCGGCCTCGGCACCATGGTCGCCATGATCGCCGCCCAGCAGATGAGCGTCTCGACCCTGCCGGTCAGCATGATGAAGGACGCGTCGGGGCTGATTAACCTGATCCGCAACGTGGCGGGGGCCATCGGGCTGGCGGTCCTGACCACCATCCTCAGCCACCAGACGGCCGTGCACTATGCCGACATCACCGCCGCCGCCAGCGTGGCCAACCCGCAGAGCAGCGCGCTCTATGACGCCCTCGTCGGCATGATGACCGCCGGCGGCGCGCCGAACCCCGAGGGCGCCGCGGCCAAGGCGATCGGCGGCATGATGCACAAGCAGGCCGCCGTCCTGTCGTTCGGCGACGCCTTCGCCTTCCTGGCGCTCGGCTGCTGGGCGGCCATGTTCCTGGCCTTCTTCGCCAAGCCCGGCCAGCCGACGGCCGGCCCTTCGGGAGGCCACTGATGCCCCGCGTCGCCGGACAGATCGACCTGGCCAAGACCGAGGCCATCCTGGACGCCGCCGTCGAGGTGCTGGCCGAACGCGGGCTCTCCGCCTCCATGGAGGAGATCGCGCGGCGCGCCTGCGTCTCGAAGCAGACGATCTACAATCACTACGGCTCGAAGGCCGAGCTCGTCCGCGCCATGGTCGACCGCCGGGTCCACGAGATGGTCGCGCCGCTGGAAACGCCGGAGGGCCAGGCCGATCCGGAGCTTGCCCTGGCCGGTTTCGGCCGCATCCTGCTCGCCAAGCTGCTGGAAGGCGCGCTTGGCCGGGGGTTCTTCCGGGCCGCGATCCTCGGCGCCGCGGAAGCTCCCGAGGTCGCCAAGGCGGTCTACGAGGCCGGGCCCCGGCAGTCGCGCCAGCGGCTGGCCGAGTTCCTGGAACTGGAGACCCGCGCCGGCCGCCTGGCCTGCCCCGACCCCATGGAGGCGGCGGAGTTCTACGCCGGCATGGTGATCGGCAGCTACCAGACCGCCGCCCTGCTGGGCGTCGACCGCGGCCTCGACGCCGCCAAGGTCGACCGCATCGCCACCGAGGCGGCCGCCCGGTTCCTCAAGGCCTACGCGGCCTAGGCTTCCTCGTCGTCCGAGAAGCCCATGATGTGGAAGCCGGCGTCGATGTGGATCACCTCGCCGGTGGTCGACTTGCCGAGGTCGGACGCCAGCCACAGCGCCGCGCCGGCGACGCCCTCCATGGAGGTGTCCTCCTTCATGGCGCTGAGCGACCGGCCCTTGGCCAGCATCCCGCGGCCGCCGGAGATGCCGGCCAGCGACAGGGTCTTCATGGCCCCCGGCGACAGCGCGTTCACCCGGATGCCCTTCGGCCCCAGGTCGCGGGCGGCGTAGCGCACGGCCGCTTCCAGCGCCGCCTTGGCCACACCCATGGTGTTGTAGTTCGGGATCGCCCGCTCCGAGCCCATGTAGGTGAGCGTGATGATCGAGCCGCCGGTCTCCGGCATCAGCTCGGCGGCGCGGCGGGCGCAGTCCACGAAGCTGAAGGCCGAGATGTTCATGGCCCGAAGGAAGCCCTCGCGGGTGGTGTTGTCCACGAATGAGCCCTTCAGCTCGTCCTTGTTGGCGAAGGCGATGGCGTGGACGAAGAAGTCGATCTGGCCGAAGGCGGCCTTCACGGTCCCGAAGGCGGCGTCCATGGCCGCGTCGTCGGTCACGTCCACCGGCGCCACCACCTTCACGCCGATCTCGTCGGCCAGCGGCTGCACCCGGCGCTCCATGCCCGGCAGGTGGAGGAAGGCGATCTCGGCGCCCTGGGCGGCGAGCTGGCGGGCGATGCCCCAGGCGATGGACTGGTGGTTCGCCACGCCGGTGACGACCCCCTTCTTGCCCTTCATCAGGTCGCCCTTCGGCATCTCGTAATCGTCGGCCACGTGGCGTCTCCCGTCGGTTCTGTGGGGTGGTTTTGGCGGGGAGGAAGGGGAAGGGCAAGCCGCGAAAGTTCCTCCCCCATCGGGGGAGGGGGACCGCGAAGCGGTGGAGGGGGTCCGCCGAAGCGGTGGGGACGACCCCCTCAGTCCCTTCGGGACAGCTCCCCTGATGGGGGGAGCAACTGACTTCGCCAGCAGCGCCGCGGGGTCGTGGCCCAGGGCCCGGACGCGGGACTCCCAGCGCTCGAGCGCGCGCTCGTAGTAGTCGAAGATGCAGGGATCGCAGCCGCGGTGGCAGCACATGTCGTCCGTCGGCTCCTCCGGTGGCCGGGGGATGACGTCGGCCAAGGCTAGACCCGCGCCATCACCAGGCAGCCGTTGGTCCCGCCGAAGCCGAAGGAGTTGCTCATCACCGTCTCCAGCTCGCGGTCGATGCGCTGGCGCACGATCGGCAGGTCCTCGAACGCCGGGTCGAGGTTCTCGATGTTGGCGCTCTCGCAGGCGAAACCGTTGTTGAGCATCAGCAGGCTGTAGATCGCCTCCTGCACGCCCGCCGCGCCCAGGCTGTGGCCGGTCAGCGACTTGGTGGACGAGATCAGCGGGGCCTTGTCGCCGAACACGGCGCGCACCGCCTCCATCTCCTTGATGTCGCCCACCGGCGTCGAGGTGCCGTGCGGGTTCAGGTAGTCGATGGTGCGGCCGCCGGTGGTGGCCATGGCGAGCTTCATGCAGCGCACCGCGCCCTCGCCCGAGGGCGCGACCATGTCGAAGCCGTCGGAATTGGCCGCATAGCCGACGATCTCGCCGTAGATCTTCGCGCCACGGGCCTTGGCGTGTTCGTACTCTTCGAGCACCAGCATCCCCGAACCGCCGGCGATCACGAAGCCGTCGCGGTCCCTGTCGTAGGCGCGGCTGGCCTTGGCCGGCGTGTCGTTGAAGTTCGAGCTCATGGCGCCCATGGCGTCGAACAGGTTCGACAACGTCCAGTCCAGCTCCTCGACGCCGCCGGCGAAGACGATGTCCTGCTTGCCCATGGCGATCTGCTCGTAGCCGTTGCCCACGCAGTGGGCCGAGGTCGCGCAGGCCGAGCTGATCGAATAGTTGATGCCGCGGATCTTGAACCAGGTGGCGAGCACCGCCGACGGGCCGGAGCTCATCGCCTTGGGCACCGCGAACGGGCCGATCCGCTTCGGACCCTTGGTGCGGGTGGTCTCGGCGGCCTCCACGATCACCCGGGTCGACGGCCCGCCCGGAGCCGACCACCAGGCCGGTGCGCTCGTTGGAGACCTCGGCCTCCGTGAGGCCGGCGTCGGCGATGGCCTGCTCCATGGCGATGTGGCCATAGGCCGTGCCCTGGGCGAGGAAGCGGGCGGCGCGGCGGTCGACCATCGCCTCCCAGTCGATCTGGGGCGCCGCATGCACCTGGCAGCGGAAGCCCAGCTCGGCATATTCGGGGGCGGCGATGACGCCCGACTTGGCTTCACGCAGCGAGGCGAGCACCTCGTTGGTGTTGTTGCCGATGGACGAGACGATGCCCATCCCCGTGACGACGACGCGACGCATGTTTCCTTCCCGGTTGGGTTCGCGGATCTACGCCCGCTGGTACAGACCGACCCGCAGGTCCTTGGCCGTGTAGATAGGCTTTCCGTCGGCTTCGAGCACCCCGTCGCCGATCCCCATCACGAGGCGGCGGTTGATCACCCGCTTCATGTGGATCTTGTAGGTCACGAGCTTGATGTCGGGCGTGACTTCGCCGGCGAACTTCACCTCGCCGCAGCCGAGCGCCCGGCCGCGGCCCTTGCCGCCGATCCAGCCCAGGTAGAAGCCGACGAGCTGCCAGAGCGCATCGAGGCCCAGGCTGCCGGGCATGACGGGATCGCCGATGAAGTGGCAGTCGAAGAACCAGAGGCTCGGGTCGATGTCGAACTCGGCCTCGATATAGCCCAGGCCGTGGTCGCCCCCGGTGTCGTCGATGTGGGTCATGCGGTCGAACAGCAGCATCGGCGGGGCCGGGAGCTGGGCGTTGCCCGGGCCGAACATCTCGCCGCGCGCGCAGGCCAGCAGCTCTTCCTGACTGTATTGGTTCTTGGCCTTGACGCTCATCTGGTTCGTCCCGTCGCGTAGAGAGGGTCAGGCCCTAGCAGAGCCCGCCAGGGGGCTCAACGGGCGAGAGAACCCTTAAGGTCCCTGCCCCAGGGGGACGCGAGCGCGCGGTCAGCGGCATTGCGGGGCGGTTTGCGTCCCCCAGACCCCGCCTTCCGGAACCCAGCCCGAGGCGCCCCCGGCCTTCACCTTGCACCAGCCCTTGTCGCAGCGGACGAGGGCGCCCGAACGCCCGGGGCGCGAGGTAGGCCGCCGGCTTGGCGGCCGGCTTCGGGCTCCGCTGCAGGGCCAGCGGCTGGCGGCGCGGGTTCATCAGATTGCGGCGCCCGTCGGTGGTGCGCTTGTGCACCCAGGCGAGCCCGCCGTCCGGATCGCAGACCCGGCGCCACTCGCTGGTCTCGGCCACCACCTGCACCGGAAGGCCCCGGGTGCGATAGACCCACAGCAGACGGTGGTCGTCGCCGGGCCCCTTGCGGGCGTTCACTTCGGAGAATTTCAGGGTCACCCAGCGCGGCACCGGCAGGCCGGACGGCGTCTGCCGCTCGGCGGCTTCTGCGGTTCCGCCCGCCAGGCAGGCGAGCCCGAGCGCCAGCGCGGCCCATTTCGGCGCCTTCGCTTCCGCACGCGTCATTCGCACCGCCTCGCCTTGGCCGCCCATGGACCCTTTGCTACAGGTCGTTCTCAACGAGGCGCCGGCCCGCGGCGCATCAGGAAACGTCCCCTTTTCAGTTCGCACATGGCCGCCCGCAAGCCGAAAGTCATCGTCACGCGTAAACTTCCGGACTCGGTCGAGACCCGGATGCGGGAGCTGTTCGACACCGAACTGAACCTGACCGACCAGCCGATGTCGCGCGAGGCGCTGATCGACGCAGTCGGCCGCGCCGACGTCATCGCCCCCACCATCACCGACCGGATCGACGCCGGCCTGCTCGAGAAGGCCGGCGAGAAGCTGAAGCTGATCGCCAACTTCGGCGCGGGCGTGGACCACATCGACGTGTCCGCCGCCAACGCCCGGGGGATCACGGTCACCAACACGCCCGGGGTGCTGACCGAGGACACCGCCGACCTGACCATGGCCCTGATGATGTCGGTCTCGCGCCGCATCGTGGAGGGGGCCAATGTCGTCCAGGCCGGCGACTTCAAGGGCTGGACCCCGACCTGGATGCTGGGCCGGCGGGTGACCGGCAAGCGGCTGGGGATCATCGGCATGGGCCGGATCGGCACGGCCGTCGCCCGCCGCGCCCGCGCCTTCGGCCTGCAGATCCACTACCATAACAGGAAGCCGGTCAGCTCCCGCATCGCCGACGAACTGGAGGCCACCTACTGGGAGAGCCTCGACCAGATGCTGGCCCGGATGGACATCATCACCGTCCATTCCCCGCACACCCCGGCCACCTACCACCTGCTGTCGGCCCGGCGGCTGAAGCTGCTGCAGCCGCACGCCATCGTCATCAACACCGCCCGCGGCGAGATCATCGACGAGGACGCCCTGGCCGAGATGCTGAAATCCCGGGCCATCGCCGGCGCCGGCCTCGACGTCTTCGAGTTCGAGCCGACCGTGAACCCCAAGCTGCTGGGCCTGCCCAACGCCGTTCTCCTGCCGCACCTGGGCTCGGCGACCGTCGAGGCGCGCGTGGACATGGGCGAGAAGGTGATCATCAACATCAAGACCTGGATGGACGGCCACCGGCCCCCCGACCGCGTCCTGCCGCAGATGCTCTGACCTGCGCCACGGCTGCGCCCGTCTCGCCTGTGACACACGATTGACGCGCCCGGCCCGGAGGGCGAAAGCTTGGCCGAACACCGTCACCGGAAGGCCCATGCCGGCGCCCACCCGCAGGTCCGCTCTCGCCGCCGCCCTGATGGCCCCGCTGCTGGGCCGCGCGGGCATGGCGTGGGCGACGCCGGCTCAGGCCCCGCTGAAGCCGCACACGCTCGACGACCTGCTCCGCGCCCCCGTCGTCCGCGACGCCGCCATCTCGCCCGACGGCCGCCAGCTCGCCGTGCTGCGCGAGCGCGGCGGTGATGAGCACCGCACCGCCATCGTGATGATCAGCCGCCTCGACGACCTCGAGGCGACGCCTGCGCCGGTCAGCCTCGGCGACTACGAGGTCGAGCAGGTGGAGTGGGCCTCCAATGACCGGCTGCTGATCTGGGTCGCCGTCCGCGAGGACGACAAGGGCCGACCGACCGGCGTCTGGGTCAGCGGCGTCCTGATCCCCATGCCCGTGCGCCGGGTGATCTCGGTGGGCGTCGACGGCCGCGACCCCATCGTGCTGTTCGCCGACCAGAAGGCCATGCTGCGCCGGGCGTTCGACGCCGCGCGCATCGTCGACCTGATGCACGACGACGAGCGTCTTGTCCTGATGCAGACCTGGGACGCCTTCCGCGGCGCCTTCAGCCTCTACAAGGTCGACGTCTATTCCGGCCGCGCCGAGGTCGTGGAGCGCGGGCCGCCCACCACCGACTTCTGGCTGACCCAGCGCGGCGTGCCGATGCTCAGGATGGACTCCAACCGGCGCGGCACGGTCGTCTCGGTGTTCGCCCGCGCGCCCGGCGAGACGGAGTGGAAGCTGATCCGGCGGTCGCGCAGGGACGAGCTGAAGAAGCTGCCCGACTTCGACGTGGTCGGCGCGACGCCCGAGCCCGGCGTGTTCCTCGTCTCCATGCGCGACGAGGGCGAGGACACCAAGGCGATCCGCACCTTCGACATCAAGACGCTCTCCTTCGGACCGGTGGTCGGCGACCGGCCGGCCCACGACATGGAGAGCGCGGTGATCGACGAGAACCTGAAGCTCGTCGCCACCTCGTCGCGCGCCGACCGGCTGGACTACCAGTTCGCCGACCCGAACCTCGCGGCGCATTACAAGGCGGTGAACGGCGCGCTCAAGAACGTCGCCAACGTCCGGCTCTACGACATCAGCCTCGACCACCAGCGCCTGCTGCTGAAGGCCACCGGGCCGCAGGAGCCGGGCGCCTTCCACCTCTACGACCGCGACACGAAGCGGCTGCACCTGATCGCCACCACCCGGCCGTGGCTGGAGCCCGCCCGGCTCGCCAGGATGGAGACCTTCCGGATCCGGACGCGTGACGGCGCCGAGCTGACCGCCTACCTCAGCGTGCCCGCCGGCGCGCCGGACGGACGGCCGGTGCCCATGGTCGTCCTGCCGCACGGCGGGCCGGAGATCCGCGACTACTACGACTACGACCTGATGACCCAGGCGCTGGCCGCCCGCGGGTGGCTGGTCCTGCAGCCGAACTTCCGCGGCTCGGGCGGCTACGGCAAGGCCTTCGCCGACGCCGGCCGCAGGCGCTGGGGCGACCTGATGCAGGCCGACGTGGAGGACGCGGTGGCCGAGATGGTCGCGCTTGGCCTCGCCGACCCCGGCCGCATCGCCATCTGCGGCGCGAGCTACGGCGGCTATGCCGCGCTTCAGGGCGCGGTGCGCCGGCCGGACCTCTACAAGGCGGTGGTGGCGATCGCCGGGGTGTCCGACCTGCTGGAGATGCTGAAGGACGAACGCGAGGACGGGCTCGACAGCCCCTCCTACCGCTACTGGGTGCGCACCGTGGGCGACCCGAACGTGGACGCCGGCGCCCTGCGCGCCGCCTCCCCCCGCCTGCAGGCCGCCCACATCGCCGCCCCGGTGCTGCTCCTGCACGGCTCCGACGACCAGGTGGTCCAGCCCCGTCAGTCGAAGATGATGCAGGCCGCGCTCGTGGCCGCCGGCAAGCCCGTCGAATTCGCCGAACTGCCCGACGCCGGCCACGCCAACTGGTCGCCCGAGACCTGGAAGCTGGTCCTGACCCGCGCGGGCGACTTCATCGCGAAGAGCTTCGGCTAGCTGTCCAGCCTACGAAGGTTGACGCCATCTGCGGCTTTGTCCCAACCTCGCCACGGGGTTGGGGGGAACACGGATGATCAGCCGGCGTGACGCTCTGGCGTCCGGCGTGGCCGCGAGCCTGATGGCGCCCGCCGCCCTGGCGGCGGCCCAGCCCCCCACCATCGAAGCCCTCACTCGCGGCAGGACGGTTCTCGGCGCCCTCGCTGTCGCCGGACGGCAAGACACTCGCCCTGTTGCGCGAGGCGCGTGACGCCGGCAAGCGCATCGCCTTCGTCAGCCTCGTGCCGACGGACAATCTCAAGGCCACGCCCGTCCGGATCGTGCTGGGCGACCTCGACGTCGGCGGCGTGAGCTGGGCCAGCGCCGAGCGCCTGCTCGTGAGCCTGACCCTCGAGCGGGAGCAGACCTACGTCCCGACCGGCTCGCACCTCGGCCGCGACTACGATGTCCGGAACCGCCGCATGCTCAGCGTCGGCTTCGACGGCCGCGAACCCGTCATGCTGTTCGGCGAGGACAGGCCGCTCCTCAGGGTCGATCCCGATCTCGCCAGGGTCATCGATCTTCTGCCGGACGATCCGGAGCACATCCTGATCCGGGGCTGGGAGCTGAGGAACAACACCTATTCGATCTACCGCATGAACGTGCTCACCGGCCGCGGAGAGGTCGTGGAGCGCGGCGGGCCGGCCACCTATCACTGGCTGTCGCAGGACGGCGCACCCACGCTGCGTTTCGACCGCGCCGGCCGCTCGACGGCGCTTCTGCTGGCCCGCAACGCCCCGGGCGGAGAGTGGACGCCGATCCGCAAGATCCGGCCGGAAAACGAATTCTTCCGGTCCGACTTCCGTGTGGTCGGATGGACCGGGGACCGGGGGGAGTTCCTGGTCGTCGCCCGCGCGGAGACCGAAGCCTCCCTCAGCCTTCGCGCCTTCGATCCGCGAACCCGGGCGCTCGGTCCTCCCATCGCCTCGCGGCCCGACCGTGACGTCGAGGACGTCCTCATCGACGAACGCGGACGGCTCCTGGCCACGCAGTTCGTCGCCGACCGCAACGAATACGAGTTCACCGACCCGAACCTCGCGCCCCACTTCCGTGGGATCGACCGCTTCTTCCAGGGGGAGGCCTCGGCGGAGCTGGTCGACATGGACGACAGCCGCCAGCGCCTGCTGGTCCGCGCCAGCGGGCCGCGCGTCGCCAACGCCTACTACCTCTACGACGTCAACGTCCGTCGTCTGGAGCCCCTGGGCCTGGCCTCGCCGTGGCTGCAGTTCGACAGCCTCGCCAAGGCCGAGGCGCTGGACGTGAAAACCCGCGACGGCGCCGTGATCCGCGCCTACCTCACCCAGCCTCTGGCCGAAGGTCCGCGCCCGCTGGCCGTCCTGCCGCACGGGGGGCCCGGAGTCGCGGGACAAGATCGCATTCGACGTATTCGCCCAGGCCTTTGCGGCCCAGGGCTGGCTTGTCCTGCAACCCAACTTCAGGGGGGTCGGGCGGCTATGGCGCCGCCTTCGCCGACGCCGGCCGGGGCCGCTGGGGCGATCGGATGCAGGAGGACGTCGAGGATGCTGTCGCCCAGGTCCTGGCGACGGGCCGCGCCGACCCGAGCAAGGTGGCGATCTGCGGCGCGAGCTATGGCGGCTACGCGGCCCTGATGGGCGCGGTCCGGCGGCCCGACCTCTATCGTTGCGCCGTTTCCATCGCCGGCGTCTCGGACCTCGCCGCAATGCTGGCCTTCGAGCGCGAGGACGGCGAGGATTCGCCGGCCTATCAGTACTGGGTCCGCACCATCGGCCACCCCGAGCGGGATGCGGAGAAGCTTCGCCTGGCCTCGCCCCGGCGGTGCGCGGAGGCGATCAAGGCGCCGGTCCTGCTGATCCACGGCCTGGAGGACCAGGTAGTGCCCATGGAGCAGAGCCGGCTGATGGCCCAGGCCCTGCGCGCGGCAGGCAAGCCCGTAGAGCACCTGGAGATGAAAGACGTCGGCCACCGCGGCTGGACCCCGGAAACGCTTCGCCAGATCGTCGAGCGTTCGGCCGGCTTCATCGCCGCGCAGTTCTGAGGCTCAGGCTGACGGGGTCTTACCTTCCAGGGCGTTCAGTCGGTCGAGCACCGAGAGGAAGCTGAGCAGGTAGAACACGCCTGCCACGATCAGCCCGATGGCCGGTACGAGGGTGGCGATGGTCCAGGGCCAGGGATTTACCCCGCGTTTTCGGGCAATCACGAAGACGATCACCGCATAGATGAGACCAAGGGTCATCATCGGAATGAATTGGATGACCTGGTCCGCTCCGGTTCCCGGCGTCCCGTCTTCCATACTGGCTCCCCCTTGCTTCGGCTCAGCCTACCAACTGGAGCTACACGCTCAAGACGGGCCTGACCCGCACACCGGGCATTCCGGATCCGCCCCCACCCGCACTGTCCGCGTCTCGCCGGCCAGGGCGTCGTAGATCGCCAGGCGGCCCGCGAGCGGCTCGCCCGCGCCGGTGATGAGCTTGATCGCCTCCAGCGCCATCATCGAGCCGACGACGCCGGCCAGGGCGCCGACCACGCCGACCGCCACGCAGGTCTCGGCGTCCGGCGGGATCTCCGGCACCAGGCAGCGGTAGCAGGGCTGCCCGCGGAACACGCCCACCTGCCCGGTCCAGCGGCCGATGGCGCCCGAGACCAGGGTCTTGCCGTGGCGCACGCAGGCGTCGTTGACGCAGAAGCGGGTGGCGAAGTCGTCGGTGCCGTCCAGCACCAGGTCGACGCCGGAGACCAGCTCGTCGGCGCTCCCCTCGTCGAAGGCGCCGTTGTAGCCGGCCACGAAGATGTGCGGGTTCAGCGCATGCAGCCGGTCGGCCGCGGCCTCGGCCTTGGGCAGGGCGATGTCCTCCTCCACATAGATCACCTGCCGCTGGAGGTTCGAGGCGTCGACCACGTCAGGGTCGGCCAGGAAGATGGAGCCCACGCCGGCGGCGGCCAGGTAGAGCGCCGCGGGCGAGCCCAGGCCGCCGGCGCCGACGATCAGGACGCTGGCGTTCTTGAGTTTCTGCTGCCCCGGACCGCCCACCTCGCGAAGCACCAGGTGGCGGGCGTAGCGTTCGACTTCCTCGTCGGTGAAGCTCATGTGGCTTGACCTGGTCCCCCCTGCTGGCCACATCCCAGGCCATGTCGACGACCCATAGCGCGGCCTTTCCCGATTGGCACGGGACCACCATCATCGGCGTCCGCAAGGGCGGCAAGACCGTGATCGCCGGCGACGGCCAGGTCTCGATGGGCCAGACGGTGGTCAAGGGCAACGCCCGCAAGGTCCGCACCCTGGCTGGCGGCCAGGTGGTGGCGGGCTTCGCCGGGGCCACGGCGGACGCCTTCACCCTGATCGAGCGGCTGGAGGCCAAGCTGGAGCAGTATCCGGAGCAGCTGGCCCGGGCCTGCGTCGATCTCGCCAAGGACTGGCGGACCGACCGCTACCTGCGCCGGCTGGAAGCCATGCTGATCGTCGCCGACCGGAGCGCGATCTTCACCGTCACCGGCGTCGGCGACGTGCTGGAGCCGGAGAGCGGCGTCGCGGCCATCGGTTCGGGCGGCAACTATGCGCTGGCCGCCGCCCGGGCGCTCATGGACACCGACCTCGACGCCGAGGCGGTCGCCCGCAAGGCGATGGCGATCGCCGCGGAGATCTGCGTCTACACCAACGGCTCGCTGACCGTGGAAGTGCTGGACTGAAGTCGACCGCGCATTGATCGCGTAACCGTCGCCCTTCGCCGCAAGCACTCGGACAGCGCCGCCACGGCTTCGCCATAGGGAGCGGGACGACCGGAGACCCCCGAAGATGCGCCGCCTCATGCCCCTGGTTCCCGCCCTGGCTCTGGCGATGCTGGCTGCGCCGGCCGCCGCCGAGGTCGATCCGGCCCCCGTGGTCGCCGCCGAGCGGGCCTTCGCCGCGGACGGCCTGACGCTCGGCGTCCAGGGGAGCTTCTACAAGCACTCGGCGCCCGAGGGCATCGTGATGGCGCCCGACCCGACCCTGGCCAAGGCCGCCTTCCAGGCGCCCCCAGCCCAAGGGGCCGGACCTGGTCTGGTGGCCGCTCTGGGCCGGCATCGCGCGCTCCGGCGACCTCGGCTTCACGACCGGCCCCTACACCCTGGGGGGCGATCCCAAGGCCTGGTACTTCACCGTCTGGGCGAAGCAGCCCGACGGCTCGTGGAAGTGGCTGTTCGACGGCGGCCCGGCCACCGACCCCACGGGCGCTGCGCCGAAGGACTCGCCCGTCGCCTATGCGAAGCTCGCGGCCAAGGGGGCGGGCTCGCCCGCCCGGGCGATGACCGAGGTGAGCCACGCCGAGACGGCGCTGGCCGCGGCCGCCCGCAAGGACGTGACCGGCGCCTATCTCGCCCACCTCGCGCCGGACGCCCGGGTCGCGGGCTCCAGGGCGGGGCCCACGCTCACCCGCGCCGCGGTGGAGGCCGAGCTCGCCACCCGGCCGCAGCGCATCCTGTTCGCCCCGATCGGCGGCCAGGCCTCCTCGGCCGGCGACCTCGCCTGGACCTACGGCAATGCGCACTGGACGACCGATGCGGGGGGCGGACCGGCGGGGCCACTATGTGCGCATCTGGCGGAACGACGCGGGCGGCTGGCGGCTGCTCTACGACCAGATCGTGGTGGTCCCCGAGCGAAAGCCATCGTAAGGGGCCGGTCGCCTCCCTATCTCACCGGGCGACATGACCGAATTCTCTCCCCGCGAAATCGTCTCCGAGCTCGACCGTTTCATCGTCGGCCATCCCGAAGCCAAGCGCGCCGTCGCCGTCGCGCTGCGCAACCGCTGGCGCCGCCGGCGCGTCCCCGACGACCTGCGCGACGAGGTCACGCCGAAGAACATCCTGATGATCGGCCCCACGGGCGTGGGCAAGACCGAGATCGCCCGCCGGCTGGCGAAGCTCGCCCAGGCGCCGTTCCTGAAGGTCGAGGCCACCAAGTTCACCGAGGTCGGCTACGTCGGCCGGGACGTGGACCAGATCGTCCGCGACCTCGTGGAGAGCGCCATCGGCATGGTCCGCGAGAAGCGCCGGGCCGGCGTCCGCGCCCGGGCGGAGGCCGCCGCCGAGGAGCGCATCCTCGACGCGCTCACCGGCCCCGGCTCGACGGCGGCGCGCGAGAGCTTCCGCAGGAAGCTCCGCGCCGGCGAGCTGGACGACAAGGAGGTGGAGCTGCAGATGGCCGACTCGGGCCCGCAGATGCCGATGATGGACATCCCCGGCCAGCCCGGCGCGTCCATGGGCATGCTCAATCTCGGCGAGATGTTCGGCAAGGCGTTCGGCGGCCGGACGAAGACCCACAAGACCACCGTCGCCGGCGCCTGGGCCCCGCTGATCGCCGAGGAGAGCGACAAGCTGCTGGATTCCGACGCGCTGACCCAGGAGGCGCTGGAGCTGGCGGAGAACCAGGGCATCGTCTTCCTCGACGAGATCGACAAGGTCGCCTCACACCAGGACCGCGCCGGCGCCGACGTCTCCCGCGAGGGCGTGCAGCGCGATCTGCTGCCGCTGATCGAGGGCACCACCGTCTCCACCAAGTACGGTCCGGTGAAGACCGACCACATCCTGTTCATCGCGTCCGGCGCCTTCCATGTGGCCAAGCCCAGCGACCTGCTCCCCGAGCTGCAGGGCCGCCTGCCGATCCGCGTGGAGCTGAAGCCGCTGTCCCGCGAGGACTTCCGCCGCATCCTCACCGAGCCCGAGGCCAACCTGATCCGCCAGCACCAGGCCCTGCTCGCCACCGAGGGCGTGACGCTGGTCTTCACGGAGGACGCGGTCGACGCGCTGGCCGACGCCGCGGTCACCGTCAACGGCGCGGTGGAGAACATCGGCGCCCGGCGGCTGCAGACCGTGCTCGAGAAGGTCCTGGAGGAGGTCTCCTTCACCGCCGCCGACAAGACCGGCGAGACCGTGACGGTGGACGCCGCCTATGTGCAGGACCGCATCGGCGCGCTGTCCGGCAACGCCGACCTCAGCCGGTTCATCCTCTAGCCATGTGCGGCGCCTGCTATTCCCGGCGGAGCTTCCTGGCGCTCGGCGCGGCCGCCGCGCTGGCCGGCTGCAGCGAGAACGCCGACACCGGCCGCCGCCAGCTCGCCTTCGTCTCCGACGACCAGCTGGCCGGCATGGCCGACCAGGCCTGGAGCCAGGTCACCGCCCAGGTCCCGCCGCTACGCGATCCGGCCTACCAGGCCCGCCTGGCGCGCATCGCCGCCCCGATCGTCGCGGCGTCGGGCCGCGACCTCGACTGGGACTTCGTCGTCCTCGACAGCCCGGAGTTCAACGCCTTCGTCCTGCCGAACGGCAAGGTCGGCTTCTTCCGCGGCCTCTTCGACTTCGCGAGGTCCGACGACGAGATCGGCTCGGTGGTCGGCCACGAGGTCGGCCACATCGTCGCCCGCCATCCGGCCGAGCGGATCAGCCAGGAGCTGGCCGTCCGCGCCGGCGTCGGCATCGCCCAGATCCTGCTGGCCAACGGCGAGGGCGGCGGCCAGTACGCCGGCGAGATCGCCGCCGCGCTCGGCCTCGGCGCCATGTACGGCGTGATCCTGCCCTATTCGCGCAAGCACGAGCTGGAGGCCGACCGGGTCGGCGTCGGCCTGATGCGCGAGGCGGGCCAGGACCCCCGCGCCGCCGTCAGCTTCTGGGAGCGCATGGTGGCCCGCGCCGCCGGCCAGCCCAGGCCGATCGAGGCGCTCTCCACCCATCCGGCCGACGACCGGCGCCTCGCCGAGCTCCGGCGGGTCGTGGAAGCCGCCTAGCTCCGCTCCCGGCGCGCTTCCCAGATCGCCTTCTCCAGCGCCCGGGCGAACTCGAAGCGCTCGCGCGGGCTCAGCGCCGTGGCCACCGGCAGCTCCCGGCCGGACAGCGCCAGCTTCAGCTCCAGCGCCCGGTCCTCCTCGTCCCGCTCGACGGCGACGCGGGTGAAGGCGGTCGGGCTCTCCCAGATCACCACCGCCTGCTTCGGCGTCTCGCGCACCACCCGCACCTCGCGGGCGGTGACCTGCACCCGCTCCACCGTCTTCACGGCCTGGAAGCTGATCAGGAAGGCGACGAAGACGGCCAGCAGGTCGACGCCCAGGAAGATCGGCACCAGGGTCGCGCCCATGGCCAGGAACACCGCCGCCGAGGCGACATTGGCCAGGGTCACCACCGAGATGAGCACGATGAACCCCCGCTCGGAGAGCGAGCGGTTGGGCGTGATGACGGCGTCCATGTAGAGCGGCCGGACCATGGCGTCTCAGGATACGTCCGGAATCCGCCTTGGCGAAGCGCCTCTCGCAAAATCCGCTCACCCCGGCGAAAGCCGGGGTCCAGGCCGACGCGGGCCGGACCCGCCGGCGCCGGACCCTGACTCAGCTTGGGTCCCGGCTTTCGCCGTGATGAGCGGTGGTGGGATGACAGGCGCTACGGGCCCGGCCATCTTGGCCGCCGCATGCCGAAGACCTCCGCGAAGCCGAAGACGAAACCGGGGCCGAAGACGCGCCCGGCCCGCCTCTCCCCCGCCGAACAGGCCCGGATCGCGGAGATCTTCCACCGCTTCGAGAGCCTGGAGAGCGATCCGCGCACCGAGCTGGACTACCGCGACGCCTACACCCTCGTCGTCGCCGTCGCGCTCTCCGCCCAGGCCACCGACGTGTCGGTGAACAAGGCGACGGCGAAGCTGTTCGAGGTCGCCGACACGCCGGAGAAGATGCTGGCGCTCGGCGAGGCGGGGCTGAAGCCGTTCATCTCCTCCATCGGCCTCTACAACACCAAGGCCAAGAACGTCATCGCCGCGGCCCGCATCCTGGTCGACCAGTACGGCGGCCAGGTGCCGCTGGTCCGCGAGCAGCTTCAGGCCCTGCCGGGCGTCGGCCGCAAGACCGCCTCGGTGGTGCTGAACGAGCTCCGGGTCGAGCCGGCCATCGCCGTCGACACCCACGTCTTCCGGGTGGCGCACCGTCTCGGCCTCTCCACCGGCAAGACGCCGGACGCCGTCGAGCTCGAACTCATGGGCAAGATCCCCGGGCCGCTGCTGACCCGCGCCCACCACTGGCTGATCCTGCACGGCCGCTACACCTGCGTGGCGCGCCGTCCGAAGTGCGAGGAATGCCCGGTGGCGGACCTCTGCCCCTCGCGGCATCTGTTCGTCGGCCGCTAGCCCTTTCCCTACCCTCTCCCTCTCCGCTTCGCGGGGGAGAGGAGGTGAAGCGCCGAGGTCTGTGCCATGCACTCCTCTCCCCCCGACCCCGGCGCAAGCCGGGGGAAGAGAGGGAGAGGGTAGGGAGAGGGCGTAGCGCCGACGCCCGAATTCCGCTAAGCGGCGGGCCTCTCAGCCGTCCGGAAAGCCTTGGAATGCCAGACCTCTACGACGTCGCCGCGATCGGCAACGCCATCGTCGACGTGATCGGCCCCGTCCAGGAGTCCTTCCTTTCCGAGAACGGCCTCGACAAGGGCGCCATGATGCTGGTCGACCAGCAGCGCTCCCAGGCCCTCTATTCGAAGATGAGCCCGGAGATCGAGGCCTCCGGCGGCTCGGCGGCCAACACCATCGCCGGCCTCGCCTCCTTCGGCGGCAAGGGCGCCTTCATGGGCAAGGTGGCCGACGACGCGCTGGGCGAGCTCTTCGCCACCGACATGCGCGGCATCGGCGCCCGGTTCGAGAACGCCCCCTGGTCGGCGGCCCGGCCACCGCGGTCTCGATGATCAACGTCACCCCCGACGGCCAGCGGACCATGTGCACCTTCCTCGGCGCCTCGGTGGAGTTCACCGACGACGACGTGGAGAGGGACGTCATCGAGGCGGCCAAGATCGTCTACCTCGAGGGCTATCTGTTCGACGCCGAGGCCGCCCGCCGCGCCTTCGCCAAGGCCGCCGCGCTCGCGCACGGCTCGGGCCGGATGATCGCCCTGACGCTCTCCGACAGCTTCGTGGTCGAGCGCCACCGCGGCGGCCTGATGGGCTTCATCGAAAGCCAGGTCGACCTCCTGTTCGCCAACGAGGCGGAGCTGACCTCGCTCTTCCAGACCTCCAGCTTCGACCAGGCGCTCGAGGCGCTCAGGCCCCACGTGAAGCTCGCCGCCGTCACCCGCTCGGAGAAGGGCTCGGTGATCCTCTCCCAGGGCGAGAAGCTGTCCGTGGCCGCCGAGCCTGTGGAAAAAGTCGTGGACACGACGGGCGCTGGCGACCAATACGCGGCCGGGTTCATGTTCGGCCTGGCGCGGGGGCGGCCGCTGCAGCAGTGCGGCAAGCTGGCGTCGCTCGCGGCCGCCGAGGTGATCTCGCACTATGGCCCCCGGCCCAACGTCTCGCTCGCCGAGCTCGCGGCCGCCAAGGGATACTGAGCGCATGAGCCGTACGGCCGAGGTCGTCCGCAACACCAAGGAGACCCAGATCCGCGTGGCCGTGGACCTGGACGGGACCGGCGTGGCCAAGGTCTCCACGGGCATCGGCTTCTTCGACCACATGCTGGACAGCTTCGCCCGCCACGGCGGCATCGACATCGAGGTCGAGACCAAGGGCGACCTGCACATCGACATGCACCACACGGTCGAGGACACCGGCATCGTGCTCGGCCAGGCGATCAACAAGGCGCTGGACGGGTTCAAGGGCATCCGCCGGTTCGGTCATGCCTACATCCCGATGGACGAGACCCTGACGCGCTGCGCCATCGACCTCTCCAACCGGCCCTACCTGATCTGGAAGACCGAGTTCCGGACGCCGAAGGTCGGCGAGATGGACACCGAGCTCTTCAAGGAATTCCACCACGCGTTCGCCATGAACTGCGGCGCTTGCGTGCACCTCGAGACGCTCTACGGCGCGAACTCGCACCACATCGCCGAGAGCGGCTTCAAGGCGCTCGCCCGGGCGCTCCGCCACGCGGTCGAGCTCGACCCGAAAACCCACGGCCACGCCCCCTCCACCAAGGGCGTCCTCTAGGAACTCATCCATGCAGAGGGTCGCCCTGATCGACTACGGGTCGGGCAACCTGCGCTCGGCCGAAAAGGCCCTGGTCCGCGCCGCGGACGGGAAGAGCGAGATCGTGGTCACCCACGATCCGGCGTTCGTCGCGTCCGCCGACCGCGTCGTCCTGCCGGGCGTCGGCGCCTTCGCCGCCTGCATGGCGGCGCTCGAGGCCCGGGACGGCGTGGTCGAGGCCATGACCGAGGCGGTCCGGTCGCGCGGCGCGCCGTTCCTCGGCATCTGCGTCGGCATGCAGCTCATGGCCTCGCGCGGCCTGGAGTTCGGCGCAACCGCCGGCCTCGACTGGATCCCGGGCGAGGTGCGCAAGCTCACGCCGTCCGATCCCGCGGCCAAGGTCCCGCACATGGGCTGGAACGCGCTCCAGCAGGTCGCCGACAACCCGGTCTTCGCGGGCCTCCGCGACGGCCAGGCGGTCTATTTCACCCACTCCTTCGCCTACTGGCCGGAGGACGAAAACGACGTCGCCGCCTGGGTCGACCACGGCGGGCGGTTCCCCGCGGCGGTCGCGAGGGCCAATATGGCCGGCGTCCAGTTCCACCCCGAGAAGTCGCAGGCCTCGGGGCTCAACCTTCTGGCCCGTTTCCTGGAGTGGCGCCCGTGATCCTCTTCCCCGCCATCGACCTGAAGAACGGCCAGTGCGTGCGCGTGGTCCACGGCGACCTCGACACCGCCACCGTGTTCAACAACAGCCCCGCCGACCAGGCCCGCGCCTGGGCCGACGGCGGGTTCCACTGGGTCCATGTGGTCGACCTGAACGGCGCGGTCGAGGGCAAGGCGGTGAACGAGGCGGCGGTCGAGCAGATCCTCTCGGCGGTCTCGATCCCGGTGCAGCTCGGCGGCGGCATCCGCTCCATGGCCGACATCGAGCGCTGGATCGAGGCGGGCGTCTCCCGGGTGATCCTCGGCACCGTGGCGGTGACCGAGCCCGAGATCGTCAAGGCGGCCGCGCGGGCGTGGCCCGAGCAGATCGCCGTCAGCGTCGACGTCCGCGCCGGCAAGGTGGCGACGCAGGGCTGGACCGAGAGCTCCGACCTCGACGCGGTGACGGTGGCCCGGCGCTTCGAGGACGTGGGCGTCGGCGCCCTGATCATCACCGACATCGACCGCGACGGCACCACCATGGGCTTCAACGTCGACGCCTTCGGCGCCATCGCCGATGCGGTGGCGATCCCGGTGATCGCCGCCGGCGGCCTGGCCAGCGTCGACGACATCGTCCGCCTGAAGGCCCGCGCCGGCACGCCGATCCACGGGGCGGTGCTGGGCCGCGCGCTCTACAACGGCGACATCACGCCGGCCGACGCGCTGCGGGTCGCCGCCTGATGCTGAACGCCCCCTCATGCTGAACGTAAGAGTCATCCCGTGCCTCGACGTGAAGGACGGGCGCGTGGTGAAGGGCGTGCAGTTCGTCTCGCTGCGCGACGCCGGCGATCCGGTGGAGCAGGCCCGGGCCTATGACGCCGCCGGCGCCGACGAGCTGATGTTCCTCGACATCACCGCCAGCCACGAGAACCGCGGGACCATCTTCGACGTGGTCGCCCGCACGGCCGAGGTCTGCTTCATGCCGCTGTCGGTCGGCGGCGGCATCCGCACCGTGGCCGACGCGCGCCGCCTGCTGCTGGCCGGCGCCGACAAGATCAGCGTCAACACCGCCGCCGTGAAGGACCGCACCCTGATCTCCGGCTGCGCGGACGCCTTCGGCTCCCAGGCCACGGTCGTCGCCATCGACGCCAAGCAGGTGGGCGACCGGTGGCGGGTTTTCATCATGGGCGGCCGCGAGGACACCGGGCTCGACGCGGTGGACTACGCCATCGACGCGGTGAAGCATGGGGCGGGCGAGATCCTGCTCACCTCCATGGACCGCGACGGCGCCAAGACCGGCTACGACCTGGGTCTCCTGAAAGCCATCACGTCGGCGGTGAACGTGCCCGTCATCGCCTCGGGTGGCGCGGGCAATGCGCAGCACATGGTGGATGCGGTGAAGGTCGGCGGCGCCGACGCCGTGCTCGCCGCCTCGATCTTCCACTTCGGCGAGGTCTCGGTGGCCGAGGTGAAGCGCGCCATGGCCGCCGAGGGCCTGCCGGTCCGGATCACGGAGCACGCCGCATGAGCGACCGTTTCGCAGAGGTGGTGGCCAGGCTCGCCGCCACCATCGAGGCCCGCAAGGGCGCCGACCCCGCCTCCAGCTACACCGCCCAGCTCCTGAACGAGCCCGTCAAGGCCGCCAAGAAACTCGGCGAGGAGGCCCTAGAGGCCGCGATCGCCGCCGTCGCCGACCAGGGCAGCCTCGCCGCCGAAAGCGCCGACCTGATCTACCACTGGCTGGTGGTGCTCTCCGCCTCCGGCGTGACCCTCGATGAGGTCGCCGCCAAGCTGGAGGCCCGCGAGGGCACCAGCGGGATCACGGAGAAGGCCAGCCGCGGCTGATTGTCCGTCGCCTTGTTTCCGCCGTCCCGCGGTTCAATCTCGCCCCGCCCATGAAGACCATCGTTCCTTTCCTCGCCGCCGTCGCGCTCGCGACGCCCGCTGCCGCTCAGATCCACAAGGCCACCGAAGCGCGGGCGCCGTCCGCCGTGCTGGCGAAGGCCGCGCCGGAAGCACGGCCGCTATTCGCCGAGACCGCCGAGGGCCTGGTTCATGTCCCCAGCGGATTCCACTGCCCAAGCAAGCCGGCCCAGGGCGTGGTGCTGAATAGCGTGGCGGCGGGCCCGTTCGCCGGCAGCCCGCCGGAGGAGGCGGCGTATTGTGAGTATTCCGACCAGGAGGGCGTGGTGGCGCGGATCGCCTTCTCCCGCGACGAGCCTGGGTCGCCGATCCTCGACAAGGACTTCTGCCGCGACATGCCCAAGCGCCTGGACCTTTCCTGGGGGATCAGCGGCCTGCCGGGAACGCGCAGCTACAGTCCGCCCATCCAGTCCACCGCAGTCCCGACCCTGAAGGTGCGCGGGGAGGAGCGCCCGCTCTGGATTTGCGGCTGGACCCGCGCGCCGTTCGCCCAGCCGGTGATCGTCTCCAACGTCGCCGCCCTGCGCGCCGCCAATGGCTGGACGATCCGCGCCATGCACACTCCCCGCCCGCCGCCGTGCTGCAATAGCTACAAGGAACCGGTCCCGCTCAGCTTCTACCTGATGCCGATCCTGCTCGCCGGCGACGCGGCGGACCCCGCGCAACCCTGATCTTCCGGAAGCCGGTGGGCCTCAGCCCCGCGGCTTGCGCTTCAGCGCCACGTACAGGGCCCCTTCCCCGCCGTGGTGGCGGGCGGCCTCGGAGATGCCGGCGACGATGTGGTGCAGGTGGGGGGGCGGCCAGCCACTCCGGCGTGCGGCGCCGCAGGATGCCGTCGCCCTGCACACCCTTGCCGGTGATCACGAGGACGGCGCGGTAGCCGTCGTTCCAGGCGCGGGCGAGGAAGCTCTCCAGCGTGACGCGCGCGCGGTCCTGGTCCAGGCCGTGCAGGTCGAGCCGGGCGCCGATCTCCTCCCGCTCCCGGGCGATCCGGTGCTTGCGGCGGGGCTCGATGGGGTCCCTCCCCTCCCCTTCGGCGCCGGCCGCGGCTTGGGCTTCAGGCTCTCCACCGGCACGCGGGCCGGGACCTCCGTCGCCTTCATCTCCGCGGTCGGCTTCGGCGCCCCGCGGCCCGGCAGCGGGTGGACCGTGCCGGCGACCAGGCCCCAGACCCGGACCTCGTCGGGGCGGAGCGGCCGCTTCATGGTCCCGGCTCGCGGGGGATCAGGCGGTACATGCGCAGGGTATGGCGCACGCGACCGGCCTCGGTCCCCGCCTCGGCGCCCAGGCCCAGGTAGAGGTCGGCCCGCACCTCGCCCTTGATCGCCCCGCCCGTGTCGAGCGCCGTGACGAGGCGCCGGTAGGTCGGGAACGCGCCGGCCAGCATCGGCGCCTCGGCGCTGATCCAGTGCAGCTCGCCGTGGCTGTGGCGCGTCAGGTCGACCGCGATCGCCCGGCCGGGCGGCAGGGGGATGCCCGCCGAGCCCGCCGGCTGCCTGCCGTCGTCGGGGGCCAGTCGGAAGAAGGCGTAGCGCGGATTGAGCCGCATGATCTCGTCGGCCTCGGGACCGGCGTGGGCCGCCAGCCAGCCGCGGATCGCCTCGCCCGAGGTGTTGTCGCGGGCCAGCAGGCCGCGCTCGCGCATCGGATTGGCGATGCCGACGAACGGCAGGCCGTTGTTGGCCGCATAGAGGGCCTTCATCCGCCGGCCGTCCTCGAAGGTCAGCACGCCCGAGCCCTGGATCTGCAGGAAGAACAGGTCCTCCGGACGCATCCAGGCCAGGGCGTCGTCGGCCGGCCGGGCCTCGATCTCGTCGCGCGCCGCATAGGGCTGGCCGTTCACCAGGTCGGCGGGCTTCGGCCGCACAGGCGCGGAGAACACCTCGTCGGCGACGGCGCGGGCCGGGTACTCGGGCGCGAAATAGGCGGTCAGCACCCCCTCGCCCGCGGTCTCCAGCGCCCTGAAGTTCGCCTCGAAGAAGGCGCGCGCCTCGCGCGAGCCCAGCGGCGGCGCCGCCTTGGCCTGCCGGCAGAGGCGAGCGAAGGCCGGGCCCTGCGCCGCCTGGCAGGTGGCGCGGTAGGCCGCGAAGGCCTCGGCGTGGTTGTCGGCGGCCCAGCCCGGCAGCTCGGAGAGCTCCAGCACCCGCAGCGGCGGCTTCGTCGGCTCGGGCCGCGGGCTTTCCGGACGCCCGGGCCGCGGAAACGGCGGGACGCCCGGCCGCGGGCCGGGTTGCGGCTCATATTTGGGCGTGGCGCAGGCCGCCACGGTCAGGGCGAGGAGCGCCGCCCCCGCGGCTCGCACTGGCACAGGACCTTACGCCTCTGCGGCGTCGACGTGGACGAGCGTCCAGTTGGGGTCGCGGCTCTTCAGGTTCCGTTCGAACGTCCAGAGCTCGGCGGTCCGGCGGTCGTCCACCGCCTCGCCTTCCGGTCCCTTGGACCGGCTGCGGAACTCGGCGAGGAAGCGCACCGTCAGCCGGGCGAGGTCACCGCCGCCCACCACATCGGCCTTCTCGAGGTCGGCGCGGGGCGAATGCAGGAATTCGACGCTCTCGGTGCGGCCCTCGCTCTCGCGCGCGGCGATGGCGGTGTCGAAGCTGGCCATGACGCCCGGCGCCAGCAGGTTGCGCAGGGTCGTGCGGTCGCCGGCGGCGAACGCCTTCACGATCATCTCATAGGCCCTTGGCGCCGGAGAGGAACCGCGAGACGTCGAAGCTCGGATCCTGGGCCTTGACCGCGGCGAGGCCGGTGAGCGCCACGCCGTCGTCAACGGGCTCGACGGGCCGGTCGGCGGCGCGCACGGCGGGCCGGGCCGCCTCGGCGGCGGCGTTGTCCTCGGGCTGGCGGCCAACCCTGCGCCCCAGCACCGAATAGAGCTGGTAGAGCACGATGGCGGCGAGACCCGCGAAGATGATCAGTTCGAGGACTTGCAAATCGGGCCTGCTGTACGACTTCCGGGAAACGTCTCTGCGGCAATATAGGACGGCGCAACGTCCCCGTCAGGGGCGCCGTTGCATCAGTGAGGGGTGCGTGATAGCCGCTCGGCCCGAACGACGCGACATCCGAAGCGTCCCATCACGGATTCAAGCCGCATCATGACCGATATCGACGCTGGCGCCGGCGCGCCGGATCTGGCCGCCGACGGCGGGCCGGGCATCCGCATCCTCGCCCAGTTCATCCGCGACCTCTCCTTCGAGAACCCCCGCGCGCCGGAAGCGCTGCGCGGCGGCGCGGCCCAGCCGCAGATCGACCTCGGCGTCGAGATGAACGCCCGCGGCCGCGAGGACGGCCTGTTCGAGGTGGATCTGAAGCTCTCGGCCAAGGCCCAGCGCGACGACGGCCCCCTCTTCATCATCGAGCTGCTCTACGGCGGCGTCTTCCAGATCGGCGGCGTGCCGGCCGAGGAGCTCGAGCCGGTGCTGCTCATCGAGTGCCCGCGCTACCTCTTCCCCTTCGCCCGGCGGATCATCGCCGAGGTCAGCTCGGAAGGCGGCTATCCGCCGTTCCTGCTCGACCCGATCGACTTCGCCCAGGTCTATGCCGCCCGCAAGGCCCAGACCGACCAGCAGGTCGGCCACGCTTAGTGAGGCGCGCATCCCTCCCCCTTCAGGGGAGGGAGGACGGCGCCCAGCGCCGGACGGGTGGGGGAGTAGGGTCCAAGCTCGGACGCGGGCGTTTGAGCGCAACATCCCCACCCCGGCCGCTAGGCGGCCTGCCCCTCCCCTAAAGGGGAGGGATGATCTCGGATCAGATCCCGAACCTCTTCCACAGGTCGTCGGACTTCACCACGTCGCGGATGAAGCTCGCGTGGACCTCGCGCTCGGCGTCGGTGGACCGCGGCGCGAGCGGGCGGGGCCGCTGGCCGTAGGAATTGCTCGTCGCGGCGTGCACCATGGTCGCCACGGCGGCGCTGGTCAGTTCCAGGCGACGCTCGCGGCCGCCCTTCAGCTCCAGATAGACCGCCGCCAGCAGTTTGGCGTCGATCAGCGCCCCGTGTTTCTCCCGCTCCGAGAGCGAGATCTTGAAGCGCTTGCAGAGCGCATCCAGCGAATTGTGCATCCCCGGGAAGCGCTGCTTGGCGAGCGCGAGCGTGTCGACCCAGCGGTGCTCGTGCAGGTGGTCGCGGCTGCAGAGCTGCAGCTCGTAGTTCACGAAATTGCGGTCGAAGCCGGCGTTGTGGGCGACGATCGGGGCGTCGCCGACGAAGTCCAGGAACTCGTCCACCACCTCGGCGTGCTCGAACCGGGGCTTGCCGCGCAGGAAGGCGGCCGACAGGCCGTGCACCTTCTCGGCCTCGGCCGGCATGTCCCGGCAGGGGTCGATGTAGCGGTGGAAGTGCCGCCCCGTGGGGATGAAGTCCTCGATCTCCAGGCAGGCGATTTCCACCAGCCGGTCGCCGGTCAGCGGGTCGAACCCGGTGGTCTCGGTGTCGAGGACGATCTCGCGCGCCATGTCCCTTATTGGCCTGCGTCGGGCCCTTCGCTCAAGCCGGCGATCCGTCGCGGGCCGACTTGAACTGTGGATGCCGCAGCGCCGCGATGATTTCCGCGACCTGCGCCCGGGCCGCCTCGAGGCCCCGGCTCGTGTCGACCACATAGTGGGCGCGGGCCCGCTTCTCGGCGTCCGCCATCTGCTGGGCGAGGATGGCGTCGAGCCGCTCCGGGGTCATGCCGGGCCGAGCCAGCACCCGCTCGCGCTGCATCTCGGGGGCGCGGTGACCACCACCACGGCGTCCATGTTGGCGTGCCCGCCGGTCTCGTAGAGCAGAGGGATGTCGAGCACGACCATGTCGGCGCCGTCCCGCCTGGCCTGCTCGAAGAAGCCGACGCGGTCCTGGCCGACCAGCGGATGGACGATGGCGTTCAGCCGCTTCAGCTCGTCCGGCTTGCCGAGCACCGCCTGGCGGAGCGCCTCGCGGTCGACCTTTCCGTCCTTCACCACGCCCGGGAACGCCTCGCCCACGGGCGCGACCGCCGCCCCGCCCGCGTCGTAGAGGTCGTGCACGGCGGCGTCGGCGTCGTAGACCGGGATCCCGGCGGCGCGGAACATGGCCGCGGTCGTCGACTTGCCCATGCCGATGGAGCCGGTCAGGCCGATCAGCTTCATGCCCCGGCCTCCAGCGTCGCCAGCGCCAGGCCGCGGACGTCCACCTCCGGCGGCGGCGGACGGCCGAAGAACGCCTCGAACGAAGGCGCGGCCTGGCGGATCAGCATCTCGAGGCCGTCGACGGTGCGAAGCCCCCTCGCCTGCGCGCGGGCCAGGAACGGGGTGACCAGCGGCTTGTAGACCATGTCCATGGCCACCGCGTCGTCGCGGGTCAGGTGCAGCGGCACGTCGATCGGCGCCTGGCCGGAGAGCCCGGCCGTGGTGGCGTTGATCACCACCGCCGCCCCCTCCAGCGCGCCCTCGCAGCGGTCGAGGGGAAAGGCCCGGCCGGCGACCAGCTCGGCGATCGCCTGGGCCCGGGAGAGCGTGCGGTTGACGATGCGGATGTCGGGGCAGCCCTCGGCCGCCAAGGTGGTCGCCGCGCCGCGCGCCGCGCCGCCGGCCCCGAGGATCACCGCCGGGCCGCTTTCGGGATCGAACCCGGCCTGGTGGGCGAGCGCGCCGATCAGCCCCTCGCCGTCCGTATTGTCCGCCGCGACCGTCCCGTCGGGGCGGAACAGCAGCAGGTTGACGGCGCCGGCCGCCCGCGCCCGCCCGGTCATCTCGTCGGCGGCCTCGAAGGCGGCCTCCTTGAACGGCACGGTGACGTTGATCCCGCGCACCGCCCCGCCCCGCAGGCCCTCGGCGAACCGGCGGAACCCGTCGGCGGGCGGCTGGAAGGCCACATAGACCCCATCGATCCCGGCGGCCGCCAGCCAGGCGTTGTGGATGAGGGGCGAGAGCGAGTGGGCGACCGGGTTCCCGGCGACCCCGGCCACGGCCGTCTTTCCGGTGATCATTCGGCGAGAACCTTGTGGCGGCGGAAGAGGTCGAGCAGACCCAGCAGCGGCAGGCCGAGGATGGCGAAATAGTCGCCCTCGATCTTCGAGAACAGCTGCGCCCCCGGCCCTTCCAAGCGGTAGCAACCGACCGAGCCCAGGGCGTGCTCGCCCTCCTCAGCCAGATAGGCCTCCAGGAAGGCGTCGGAGAAGTCGCGCATGGTGAGCGTCGCGGTGACCACCTCGCGCCAGATCGGCGCGCCGTCCTTGGCCACCACCACCGCCGAGTGGAGCCTGTGCGGCTTGCCGCGCAGCGCCCGCAGCCGGTCGCGGGCTTCGTCCACGGTGTCGGCCTTGTCGTAGAGCTTCCCCTCGAACTCCAGGGTCTGGTCGGCGCCGATCACATAGTCACCGCGCCCGCGCGACACCTTGATGGCCTTCAGCTCGGCCAGCGCGTCGGCGATGTCGCGCGCGCCCGCCCCCTCGGCCAGCAGCGAGGCCTTCACCGCGTCCTCGTCGACGCCGGCCACGGTCGCCTCGTAGGACACCCCCGCCCCGTCCAGCACCGCCCGCCGGGCCGCGCTCTTCGACGCCAGCACGATACCCGCCATCAGCCCAGCACCTCGACCTGGCCGTGGCCGCCGTGCAGCAGGTTCAGCACCGCCGCGGCGGTCTCCTCCACCGAGCGGCGGGTCACGTCGATAGTCGGCCAGCCCTGCTTCTCGTAGAGCCGGCGGGCCTGGACGATCTCGTCGCGCACCGTGTCGGTGTCGATATAGGTGCTCTCGCGGTTCTCCTTCAGCGACAGCAGGCGGTTGCGGCGGATCTGGATCAGCCGGTCCGGGGCGATGGTCAGGCCGACCACCAGCGCATTCTTCAGGGCGAACAGCCGCTCCGGCAGCGGCCGGCCGGGCACCAGCGGCACATTGGCCGCCCGTACGCCCCGGTGGGCCAGGTAGATGCAGGTCGGCGTCTTCGAGGTCCGCGACACCCCCACCAGCACCACATCGGCCTGGTCGAGGTCCTGGCCCCCCTGCCCGTCGTCGTGGCCGATGGCGTAGTTCAGGGCGTCCATGCGGTTGAAGTAGTCGGTGTCGAGCCTGAGGTGCGCCCCCCACCCGGCTGGTGGTCGAGGCCCCCAGGTAGCGGCTCAGCGCGCTGACCAGCGGGTCGAGGGCGGCGATGCACGGCATGTCGAGCTTGCGGCAGCCCTCCTCCAGCGCGTTGCGCAGGTTCGGGTCGACGATCGTGTGCAGCACGATCCCCGGCGCCTCCTCGATGTCGCCGAGCGCCCGGTCGAGCTGCCGCTGGGAGCGCACGAGCGCGTAGATGTGCTCGATCGGCAGCACATTGTCGAAGCGGGCGCAGACGGCGCGCGCCATGGCGTTCAGCGTCTCGCCGGTGGAGTCCGAGACGAGGTGCACGTGGAAGTAGGTGGCGAGGCGGGTCTGGGAAGTCGGCAAGCGCGGCCCTGCGTCAAAAGATACCTGGGGACATAATCTGTGGAGACCGTCTTAGCGAACGCGGACGCCGATGGGGATAGATGGCGTGTCGGCGGCCGTCCGGCCCGCGGCCGGTGGACCGGCTGTATGGATCGGCCCGTTTACGACCTCTTAACCAACAGGCCGGCCCGGGGGCCCCGGATTCCGGCCGATGTGTCCAAAGCCCGGGTATGGCCGCCGGTGATCCCGGCCCTACCCCCGAGGTCCTTAATGAAAGCTTAATGACATCAGGGGGCCTCGGCGGCGGCGCCCGCGTTCCACAGGGGTGTGCATGGACCGCCTGGGCCTGGGCAAGGATTGTGGAAAAGGTGCGGGGTGTCGCAGGCGCCGTTCGGTTATCCCCACCGTCGACAGGCCCTATCGCCTTCTTCCTCAAAAGATTTCCTAAGTCTTAAGGATTGAAGGAGGGAAGGGGGGCCTTGCGGGATCGCGCCCGGGCTTGAGCCGCCCGCGCCTTTCGGGTTCAAGGCGGGCATGAGTTCTCCTGAAACGCCCCGGTTGCTCCGCGCCCTCGCCGGCGAGACCCTGGAGCGGCCGCCCGTCTGGTTCATGCGCCAGGCCGGCCGGTCGCTCCCCAGTACCGGGAGCTCCGCACCCGGGCGCGCGACTTCATCGCCTTCTGTCACGATCCGCAGATGGCGGCCGAGGCGACGCTGCAGCCGATGCGCCGCTTTCCGCTGGATGCGGCCATCGTCTTCGCCGACATCCTCCTGATTCCCCGGGCGCTCGGCCAGGAGGTCTGGTTCGAGGCCGGGGAGGGGCCCAGGCTCGGCGCCCTGCCGGAGATCGGCGCGCTGGCCGACCAGATCGAGGCCTCCACAGGCCGGCTGGCCGACATCGGCGAGACCCTGAAGCTCGTCCGCGCCGAGCTGGAGCCCGAGCGGGCCCTGATCGGCTTCGCCGGCGGCCCCTGGACGGTGGCCACCTACATGATCGAGGGAAAGGGCTCCAACCGGGAGGCCGCCCGCACCTTCGCCTATGCGAACCCGGAAAAGCTCGACGCCCTGCTGGACGTCCTCGTGGAGTCGACGGCCCGTTACCTCGTCATGCAGGCGAGGGCGGGCGCCCAGGCGCTGAAGCTGTTCGAGAGCTGGGCCGAGGGACTTTCCGAGGACATGTTCGAGCGCATCGTCGTGAAGCCGCACGCGGCGATTGTCGAGAAGGTCCGGGCCGCCGGGGTCGACGTCCCGTTCATCGGCTTCCCGCGCGGGGCCGGCGCCCAGGTCTATAACTACGCCGAGGCCGTGCCCGTGGAGGGCGTCGCCCTCGACACCCAGGCCACCGCCCAGCTCGGCCGCACGCTGCAGGCCCAGGGGAAGACCATCCAGGGCGCGCTCGACAACCTGCTGCTCCGCGCCGGCGGTCCGGCGCTCGACGCCCGCGTCGACCAGCTCCTCGCCCAGTGGGGGCAGGGGCCGTGGATCTTCAACCTCGGCCACGGAGTCCTGCCCGACACCCCGATCCCGCACATAGCCCGGGTGGTCGAGAAGGTGACGACATGGCGGGGATGATGTCCTCCGACGCCCATCCCTCCCCTTCAGGGGAGGGGCAGGCCGCGCAGCGGCCGGGGTGGGGAGGTCGCGCTCAAGCTCGGCGGGGCGGGGAAGGGTGTCCTTCCAGCCACGCCGCGCCCGGCCCACACCCCCACCCGGCGGGCTCCGCCCGTCCACCCTCCCCTGAAGGGGAGGGATGGGCGTTGAAAAAACTCGCCGTCGTCCTCTTCAACCTGGGCGGGCCCGACAGCCCCCGCCGCGGTCCGGCCGTTCCTGTTCAACCTGTTCCGCGACCGGGCGATCATCGACCTGCCGCCCATCGCCCGTTACCCCCTGGCCTGGCTGATCTCCACCACGCGGGAGAAGACCGCCCAGGCCAACTACGCGATCATGGGCGGCCGCTCGCCCCTGCTGCCAGAGACGGAGGCCCAGGCGAGGGCGCTCGAGCAGGAACTCCGCCTACGGACGACGGACGAGGTGCGGGTGTTCATCGCCATGCGCTACTGGAACCCCTTGGCCGACGAGACGGCCCGCGAGGTCGCCGCCTTCGCCCCGGACAACGTCGTCCTGCTGCCGCTCTATCCGCAGTATTCCACGACCACGACCGGCAGCTCGGTGGCCGACTTCAAGCGCGCCTATTCGGGGCCCGGCCAGGTCCACACCGTCTGCTGCTACCCGACCGCCGACAATGTGGTGCAGGCCCATGTGGAGGCGATCCGCGAGACTTGGGCGGCGGCCGGGAGCCCCGCGAACGTCCGGCTGCTGTTCTCGGCCCACGGCCTGCCGCAGAAGGTGATCGACGCCGGCGACCCCTACCAGGCGCAGATCGAGGCCACCGCCCGCGCCGTCGCCGCCCGCGTCCCGGAGCTGCGCGACTGGCAGGTCTGCTACCAGAGCCGCGTCGGCCGGCTGAAGTGGCTGGAGCCCTCGACCGAGACGGCGATCCGCAAGGCCGGCGCGGAAGGGAAGGGGGTGCTGGTCGCGCCCATCGCCTTCGTCTCCGAGCATGTGGAGACCCTGGTCGAGCTCGACCACGAATACGCCGAGCTGGCAGGCAAGGAAGGCGTCGCCCCCTATCTGCGCAGCCCGACGCCCGGCGTCCGCACCACCTTCGTCACCGGCCTCGCCGACGCGGCGGTCAGCGCCGTCATGCGCACGGTCGATCCGCATCCCTACAGGAACTGGCGCTGTCCGGACGGCTGTGGGAAATGCCCGTGGCGCGCCCACGAGGGGAAGGGGAGCCGATGAGCCTTTACGACCTGCTGCGCGGCCTGCACATCATCGCCGTCATCGCCTGGATGGCGGGCATGATGTACCTGCCGAGGCTCTACGCCTACCACACCGAGACCGCGCCCCCCGGGACCGAGTTCGACGCCCACTTCCTGGTCTGGGAGCGCAAGCTCCTGAAGATCATCATCAACCCGGCCATGACGCTCACCTGGCTGCTCGGCCTCTCGCTGATCTGGTTCCACGTCACCCAGGCCGGCCGGGGCTGGAGCTTCCTCGCCCAGCCCTGGATGCTCACCAAGCTGGCGGCGGTGATCGCGCTCTCCGGCTGGCACGGCTTCCTGGCCGGGGCCTACCGGAAATTCGTGGCCGGCGATCGCCCGAAGTCCGGCAAGTTCTGGCGCGCCACCAACGAGATCCCCTTCCTCCTGGCCGTCGTCGCCGTCCTGGCCGTCACCCTTCAATTCGGCGACCGGTAGATTATCTAGAGGAAGAAGCCCTCACCCTACCCTCTCCCTCTCGGGCTGCGCCCGGGGGAGAGGAGGTTATGGCTCGGTCTCAGAACTCCACTCCTCTCCCCCCGCGAAGCGGAGAGAGGAGAGGGTAGGGTGAGGGCCAGCCCCCGCCCGCGACCCCGCCACCCTTGACGCCACCCCCCAAAGGTGGTTCCGCTGGACCCACGCGTCGACGACGGCGCGCCCCGCCTTATCTCCGGCCTCGACCTGCGCCCTCCGGGCGCACACCGCAGGGCCGGCTCCCGAGACGAAACGACATCCCGGCGCTGAAGAGCGCCCCACATCTCTACCCAGCCCGCGCCGGATCGTGTCCGGCCGCGGGCGCACACGAGCAAAGCTATGAGCGAAGACAACACCACGCCCCCGAAGACGACGTCCTGGCGCCCGCGGCTGAGGACGCCGGCGACACCGCCCAGGCCGAGGCCGCCGCCGCGGCGGCGGAAGCCGAGGCCGAAGAGCCGTCGGAGGTCTCCGCGGCCATCGCCGCCATGGGGCTCACCCGCATGAGCCTGCAGGAGCTGAAGGACAAGTCGCCGGCCGACCTCCTGACGCTCGCCGAGACGCTGGAGATCGAGAACGCGAACTCCATGCGCAAGCAGGACATGATGTTCGGCATCCTCAAGGCGCTGGCCGAAGAGGGCGTGGAGATCTCCGGCTCGGGCACGCTGGAGGTTCTGCAGGACGGCTTCGGTTTCCTGCGCTCGCCGGAAGCCAACTACCTGCCGGGCCCCGACGACATCTACGTCAGCCCCTCGCAGATCCGGAAGTTCGGCCTGCGCACCGGCGACTCGGTCGACGGCGGCATCCGCGCCCCGCGCGAGGGCGAGCGCTATTTCGCCCTGGTCACCGTCCAGCAGATCAACTTCGAGCCGCCGGAGAACGTGCGGCACAAGGTGCTGTTCGACAACCTGACCCCGCTCTATCCCGACCAGCGCCTGACCATGGAGCTGCCCGACCCGACGGTGAAGGACCGCTCGGGCCGCGTCATCGACATCGTCGCGCCGCTCGGCAAGGGCCAGCGCTGCCTGATCACCGCGCCGCCGCGCGTCGGCAAGACGGTGATGCTGCAGAACATCGCCAAGTCGATCGAGACCAACCACCCCGAGTGCTACCTCATCGTCCTCCTTATCGACGAGCGCCCGGAAGAAGTGACCGACATGCAGCGGACGGTGAAGGGCGAGGTGATCTCCTCGACCTTCGACGAGCCGGCGACCCGCCACGTCCAGGTGGCCGAGATGGTCATCGAGAAGGCCAAGCGCCTGGTCGAGCACAAGCGCGACGTCGTCATCCTGCTGGATAGCGTGACCCGCCTCGGCCGCGCTTACAACACCGTCGTCCCGTCGTCGGGCAAGGTGCTGACCGGCGGTGTCGACGCCAACGCCCTGCAGCGTCCGAAGCGCTTCTTCGGCGCCGCCCGGAACATCGAGGAGGGCGGCTCGCTGACGATCATCGCCACGGCCCTGATCGACACCGGCAGCCGGATGGACGAGGTCATCTTCGAAGAGTTCAAGGGCACCGGGAACTCGGAAATCGTCCTCGACCGCAAGGTCGCCGACAAGCGGATTTATCCGGCCATCGACGTGCTGAAGTCCGGCACCCGCAAGGAAGAGCTGATCACGCCCAAGGAGCACTTGCAGAAGACCTACATCCTGCGGCGCATCCTCAATCCCATGGGCGCCCAGGATGCGATCGAGTTCCTGCTCGACAAGCTCCGCCAGTCGAAGACCAACGACGACTTCTTCCAGTCGATGAACACCTAACCCCATCCGCTCATCCCGGCGGAGGCCGGGAACCAGGCGGCCTCTCGGTGCGAATACCGGGCGCTGTATGGACCCCGGCTTTCGCCGGGGTGAGCGGGGAGGTAAAGCCTCAAGAACGAAGCCGGCCGCCTCGGAGGCGCGCCGGCTTTTTCTTGGTCTCTACTGTATTGCGGCGAAACGTCGTTTCACGTGAAACAAGCTTAGGGCGCAAAGTTTTCCACAGGCCCTCACCGAGGGAAAACCGGGGCTCGCGCGGGAGTGGAAAAGCCTCCGGGGGGTACGCGCGTACCGCGAACCCTTGCCTGGCGAAGCATCAGGTCTTTTCTTGGAAAACAGCTTCGTGAGGAAGAGAAACGCCCGGTAGTCCTACCGGTAAGCCCGCGGGCAGACCGTCGGACCGCTGTTTTCTCAGTCTTTTCAGTATAGGCGAGAAAGCAGTGTTTCACGTGAAACACTACCGCGTCTCACGCGTTAAGCGCCGCCCGCCCTCACCCTACCCTTTCCCTCTCCGCTGCGCGGGGGGAGAGGAGGGCAAGCCCCGACCTCGCTGCCAAACTCCTCTCCCCCGGGCGGAGCCGAGAGGGGAGAGGGCAGGGTGAGGGCCTGGGGCCCTACGGGATCAGCAGCGTCGCCCCGACCGTCTGGCGGCCTTCCAGCGCCTCGTGGGCCTTGCGGGCGTCCTCCAGGGCGAAGGTCTGGCCGACCTCGATCTTCACCGTCCCCGCGCGGACCACCTCGAACACCGCCGCCGCCGAGGCCTCGAGCTCCTCGGTGGTCACGATGTAGTCGAACAGGGTCGGGCGGGTGAGGTAGAGCGACCCGCCCGCCGCCAGCCGGCCGGGCGGGAAGGGCGGCACGGCCCCCGACGCATTGCCGAAGCTGACGAACAGACCGCGCCGCGCCAGGCTGGCGAGCGTGCCCTCGAAGGTGTCCTTGCCGACGCTGTCGTAGGCCACCGGCACGCCCTTGCCGCCGGTGATCCGCCGGACCTCGGCGGCCACGTCCTGATCGCGGTAGAGGATCACGTGGTCGGCCCCCAGCTCCCGGGCCTTGGCGGCCTTGGCCTCGGAGCCGACCGTGGCGATGACC
Organism: Phenylobacterium sp. J367; assembly: GCF_024699985.1. GTDB lineage: Bacteria > Pseudomonadota > Alphaproteobacteria > Caulobacterales > Caulobacteraceae > Phenylobacterium. The sequence goes on from NZ_JAJONA010000001.1 coordinate 1,301,212, forward strand.
TCGGCGCCGATGGCCTTCAGCCACTGGGTCATGATCTGGCCGACGCCGCCGACCGCCGCGTGCACCAGCACGGTCTCGCCGGCCTTCACCGGATAGCACCGGCGGATGAAGGCCTCGGTGGTCATGCCCTTCAGCAGGATCGCCGCCGCCGTCCGGGCGTCGATGTCGTCCGGCAGTTTCACCAGCCGGTCGGCGGACACCACATTGGCCTCGGCATAGGCGCCGAACCCGCCCGAATAGGCGACCCGGTCGCCGACCTTCACCCGCGTCACGCCCTCGCCGACCGCATCGACCACGCCCGCCGCCTCGCCGCCCGGCGTGCAGGGCAGCTTCACGGGGTAGAGGCCGGTCCGATGGTAGGTGTCGATGAAGTTGAGGCCGATGGCCTCGTGGCGGACGCGGGCCTGGCCGGGCTTCGGCTCGGGGGCGGGAAGGTCGACGAGCTTGAGGACCTCGGGCCCGCCGGTCTCGGTGAACTGGATCGCGCGCATGGCCTAGCTCAGGTGCTGCGCGAAGAACTGCAGGGAGCGGCCGCCGGCCTTCATGGCGTCGGCCTCGTCATAGTGGGCGCCGCCCACGCGGGCGAAGGCGTGGTCGCGGCCGGGGTAGGTGTAGATCGTCACCTGCGGGTGGTTGGCGAGCGCCTGCTGGATGGCGGCCTGCGCTTCCTTCGGCACGAACTGGTCTTCCTCGGCGATGTGCAGCAGGACGGGCCGCGTCAGCTTCTCGGCCTCGGCCGTGCGGTTCTCGATGCCGACCCCGTAGTAGGCGACAGACGCGTCGGCGTCGGTGCGGGTGGCGGTGAGGAAGGCCAGCAGGCCGCCCAGGCAGAAGCCCACCGCGCCCACCTTGCCGGTGCAGTCCGGGCGCTTCCGGACCGCGTCGATCGTCGCCTGGATGTCCTTCACCCCGGCGTCCACATCGAAGGCGTTGAACAGCTCGAACGCCCGCTTCCACTCGGCCTCCGACTGGTCGGTGATGTCGATGCCGGGCTCGATTCGCCAGAACAGGTCGGGGCAGACGGCGAGATAGCCCTGGCCGGCCAGGCCGTCGGTGATGTCGCGCATCACCTGGTTCACGCCGAAGATCTCCTGGATCACCACGACCGCGGCGGCCGGGGTCTTCTCGGGCCGCGCGAGGTAGGCCTCGAACGATCCGTCCTCAGTCGTGATGGTGATGCGTTCACCCATGGTGATCTCCTGATTTTCGCGGGCCCTTCGGCATCGGCTACTAGCGCGACGGCCTGTCGCAGGGCCATAACTTTCGGCCGTAGAGGAAGGGCAAGCCATGAAGATGACGATCGAGGTGGACTGCACGCCGGAGGAGGCGCGCCGGTTCATGGGCCTGCCGGACGTGACCCCGCTCAACGAGCACCTGGTCGCGGAGATGAGCAAGCGGATCGACGCCAACATCAGCATGCTCAATCCCGAGGAGTTCATGAAGAACTGGATGGCGTTCGGCAGCGGGGCGCAGGAGCAGTTCCGCAAGCTGATGGAAGCCGGCATGGGCGGGACCCAGCCCAAGGGATGACGGACACCATCTTCGCCCCGGCCACGGCGGCGGGCCGGGCGGCGGTGGCGGTGGTGCGGATCTCCGGACCCCGGACCGACATTGCGGTGAAGACCCTGGCCGGCCAGCTCCCGCAGCCGCGCCGGGCGACGCTGCGGAGAATCCGCGACGCCGCGGGACTGGTGCTCGACCAGGCCCTGGTGCTCTGGTTCCCGGGGCCCCGCAGCTACACCGGCGAGGACTGCGCCGAGCTGCACCTGCACGGCGGGACCGCCGTGGTGCGCGCGGTGATCGAGGCGCTGGCCGCCCTGGGGCTCCGGCTGGCGGAGCCGGGGAGTTCACGAGGCGCGCCTTCGAGAACGGCCATCTCGACCTCGCCCAGGCCGAGGGGGGTGGCCGATCTGATCGACGCCGAGACCGAACAGCAGCGCCGCCAGGCGCTGGAGCAGGTGTCGGGCCGGCTCTCCAACGTCCAGGCGCGCTGGCGCGAGGCCCTCACGGAAGCCCTGGCCATGTTCGAGGCGGCCGTGGACTTTCCCGACGAGGAGGTGCCGGCCGACGTCGCTGCCCGCGCCCGTCCGATCCTCGGCCGGCTCATCGCGGAACTGGACCAGGCCGCGGCCGACGCCGAGCGCGGGGAGCGGGTGCGCGAGGGCTATCGCATCGCCCTGATCGGCGCGCCCAACGCCGGCAAGAGCACCCTGCTGAATGCGCTGGCCGAGCGGGACGCCGCCATCGTCACCGCCACGCCCGGCACCACCCGCGACATCATCGAGGTCCCGATGGTGCTGGCCGGCTACAAGGCGTTGCTGGCCGACACCGCCGGCCTGCGCGAGACCGGCGACGAGATCGAGGCCGAGGGGGGTGCGTCGCGCCCGGGCCTGGGCCGCAGGGGCGGACCTGCGGCTCTGGCTGGTCGACGGCTCGGCGGACGAGACCCCCGGCGTGCCCATGGAGCTCCGCGCCGGCGACCTCTGCCTGATCACCAAGCGCGACAAGCCGGTGGGCGCCGCGGGCGCCTGGGCGGCGGGGGCAGGGGAAGCGCCTGGGCCTCTCGGTCGCCGAGATCACCGCCAAGGGACCGGGCGATCTCGCCTGGCTCCGCGAGACGCTGGGGGAGCGCGTGGTGGCGGCCCTGGCCGGCGCCGAGCCGCCCGCCGCCACCCGCCTGCGACACCAGGAACTGCTCACCGACGCCGCCGACCGCCTGCGCCAGGCCCTGGCCGAGGAGGAGCACCTGGAGCTCGCGGCCGAGGACGTCCGCCTCGCCGCACGCGCCCTCGACCGCATCACCGGCCGCATCGACCCCGAGGCGGTGCTCGGCAAGATCTTCAGCACGTTCTGCATCGGCAAGTGATGCTTAGCGCCGCAGGTGTTTCACGTGAAACACCGCGTTAACGCCTGCGTCGCCGCCGCGCCTCGCGCGGCGAGGGGTCTTGCGCTATATGAGGAGCCCTCGCCCCCGCCCGGGGGGCGTGATGCTTTGAGGACGGCCTTGGCCAACTGGGATGTGATCGTGATCGGCGGCGGACACGCCGGATGCGAGGCGGCCGCCGCGGCCGCTCGCGCCGGCGCGCGCACCCTGCTCCTCACCCACAAGCTCGAGACCATCGGCGAGATGAGTTGCAACCCGGCCATCGGCGGCCTGGGCAAGGGCCACCTGGTCCGCGAGATCGACGCCCTCGACGGCCTGATGGGCCGCCTCGCCGACAAGGCCGGCATCCAGTTCCGGATGCTCAACCGCTCCAAGGGCGCCGCGGTCCGCGGCCCGCGCTCCCAGATCGACCGCCGCCTCTACCGTGAGGCCATGCAGGCCGAACTGAGTGCGACGCCGAATCTCGAGATCGCCGCCGCCGCCGTCGAGGACCTGATCGTCGAGGACGGCCGGGTCGCCGGCGCCGTCGACGCCGAGGGGCGGGCCTACCGCGCCGGCCGCGTCGTCCTGACCACCGGCACCTTCCTAAAGGGCGTGATCCACCGCGGCGAGGAACGCATCCCCGCCGGCCGCGTGGGCGACCAGCCCGCGATCGGTCTCTCGGACCGCCTCTACGCCCTCGGCCTCAACATGGGCCGCCTGAAGACCGGCACCCCCGCCCGCCTGGTCGGCTCCTCCATCGCCTGGGATCGCCTGGAGATGCAGGCCGCCGACGACGAGCCGGTGCCCTTCTCCTTCCTCACCGACCGGATCGAGGTTCCGCAGATCGCCTGCGGCATCACCTACACCACGGCCGAGACCCACCGGATCATCGCCGAGCGGCTGGGCGAGTCCGCCGTCTATGGCGGCAAGCTGACGGGCAGGGGCCCCCGCTACTGCCCCTCCATCGAGGACAAGGTGGTCCGCTTCGCCGACAAGGAGAGCCACCAGATCTTCCTGGAGCCGGAAGGCCTGGACGACGACACCGTCTATCCCAACGGCATCTCGACCTCCGTCTCCGAGGAGACCCAGGACCTGTTCCTCAGGACCATCCCGGGCCTGGAGAACGTCCAGGTCCGCCGCTACGGCTACGCCATAGAATACGACTACGTGGACCCCCGCGAGCTCTTCCCGACGCTGGAGGTCAAGGCGCTGCCGGGCCTCTACCTGGCCGGCCAGATCCAACGGCACCACGGGCTACGAGGAGGCGGGCGCGCAGGGCCTGGTCGCCGGCCTCAACGCCGCCCGCGCCGCGAAGGACTTGGAGCCCGTCCAGTTCGCCCGCGACGAGGCCTACATCGGCGTCCTGATCGACGATCTCGTCACCCGCGGCGTCACCGAGCCCTATCGGATGTTCACCAGCCGGGCGGAGTTCCGCCTGACGCTCCGCGCCGACAACGCCGACCAGCGGCTCACTGACAAGGGGATCGCGCTGGGCGTGGTGGGCGAGGCCCGCGCCGCCGCCTGGACCGCCAAGCGCGACGCGCTCGCCGCCGCCCGCGCCGAGGCCGCCGCCCTGACCCTCACCCCGGCCGAGGCCGCTAAGGCCGGCCTGCCGGTGAAGGCCGACGGCCAGCGCCGCGACCTCGTCCAGCTGCTCGCCTATCCGACCATCGGCTTCGACGACCTGGCCGCCATCTGGCCGCAGATCGCCGCGTGGCCGGCCCCGGTCCGCGAGCAGGTCGAGATCGACGCCAGCTATGCCGGCTACCTCGACCGCCAGGCGGCCGACGCCGCGGCCTTCCGCCGGGACGAGAACCTGCGCCTGCCGGCCGACCTCGACTACGGGGGCATCGGCGGGCTCTCCAACGAGGTCCGCGACAAGCTCGCGGCCGTGCGTCCCCTGACGCTCGGCCAGGCCGCCCGCATCGAGGGCGTTACTCCCCGGCGCGCTGACCGCGCTGCTCGCCCATGTCCGTCGCCGCGCGGCCTGAGCCCTTCCTGGGCCCCACCGACGCGGCGAGCTTCGCGGCCGCCACCGGCGCCACGCCGGCGCAGATGCGCGACCTCGCCCGGTTCCTGGAGATGCTGGAGGCGGGCAACGCGGTGATGAACCTCGTGGGGCCGAAGAGCCTGCCGGACTTCTGGAACCGCCATGCCTGGGACAGCGCCCAGCTCCTGCCGCTCGCTCCGGAGGCCCGAACCTGGGCCGACCTGGGCGCCGGCGCCGGCTTCCCGGGCCTGGTGCTGGCGATCCTGCTCAAGGGGCGCGAGGGCGCGCACGTCCACCTCGTCGAGAGCATGACCAAGCGCTGCCGCTTCCTGCAGGAGGTGGTCGACACGGTCGACCTGCCGGCCACGGTTCACAACGATCGTGCGGAAAACCTCAAGCTGGCTGTGGATGTCGTCACCGCGCGGGCTTGCGCGCCGCTCGTGCGCCTGCTGGGGTTCGCGCAGCCCTACCTGCAGGCGGGGGCAGACGGGCTCTTCCTCAAGGGACAAGATGTTGCGTCCGAGCTGGAAGAGGCTACAAAATCTTGGAAGTTCGAGGCGGAGGTTATCCCGTCGGCGAGCGACGAGAGAGGTCGTATCGTGCGTGTGAAGAGGTTCGGTCGTGCCAGGTAATACCGAACGGCCGCTCCGCGTGCTGGTCATTGCCAACCAGAAAGGCGGCGTCGGCAAGACGACGACCGCCATCAACCTCGGAACGGCGCTGGCTGCCGTCGGCGAGAAGGTGCTGCTGATCGACTCCGATCCGCAGGGCAACGCCTCGACCGGCCTGGGTGTCGGCCGGGCCCAGCGCAAGACGACGCTCTACGACGTGCTGATGGGCGAGCACACCATCGAGCAGGCCGTGGTACACACCGCGCTTCCCGGTCTCGACCTGGTGCCGGCGGACCCCGATCTTTCGGGCGTGGAGCTGGAGCTCGGCCAGCAGGCGCGGCGCTCGTTCAAGCTGCGCGACGCCCTGCATCCGCTGCGGGACTCGGGTCAGTATACCTACGTTCTGATCGATTGCCCGCCGTCGCTGAACCTGCTGACGGTGAACGCGATGGCGGCGGCCGACGCGGTGTTGGTGCCGCTACAGTGCGAGTTCTTCGCCCTGGAGGGCCTGACCCAGCTCATGCGGACCGTCGATCTGGTGCGCGGCAGCCTCAACCCGAACCTCGAGATCCAGGGGGTAGTGCTGACCATGTACGACCGGCGCAACAGCCTTTCGGAGCAGGTGGCCAGCGACGTGCGCGCCCACTTCGGCGAGGCGGTCTACCAGACGGTGATCCCGCGCAACGTGCGGGTCTCCGAGGCGCCCTCGTTCGGCAAGCCGGTGCTGGTTTACGATCTGAAGTGCACGGGCAGCCAGGCCTATCTGAAGCTGGCGCGGGAAGTCGTGGTCCGCGAGCGCGAACGCCGCGCGCAGGCGGCTTAGGGAAGCGAGACGATGGCTGAGCGCAGAGGACTGGGACGCGGCCTGTCGGCCCTCCTGGGAGAGGCTGAGGAAGCGGTGGTGACGGGGGAGGCCCCGGCGCCCGGCGCGCCGCCGCCGTCCGGCGTGCGGGAGATCCCCATCGAGCTGATCCACCGCAACCCGAACCAGCCGCGGCAGCACTTCTCCGAGGCCGAGCTCGCGGAGCTGGAAGCCTCGATCCGTGCGTCGGGCGTGCTGCAGCCGATCCTGGTGCGGCCGTCGCCGGAGAAGACCGGGGAATATGAGATCGTCGCCGGCGAGCGCCGCTGGCGCGCCTCGCAGCGCGCCGGCGCCGGCTCGATCCCGGCGCTGGTCCGGCCCCTGGACGACAACGCCGCCTACGAGATCGCCATCGTCGAGAACGTCCAGCGCGAAGACCTCAACGCGATGGAGGAGGCCAAGGCCTACGAGAGCCTGATGGGCCGGATGGGCTACACCCAGGAGCAGGCCGCCAACGCGGTCGGCAAGAGCCGCAGCCACGTGGCCAACACGCTGCGCCTGCTGCAGCTGCCGCCCAGCGTCCAGGACCATGTGCTGCACGCCCGCCTGACCGCCGGCCATGCCCGGGCGATCCTCGCCTCCGACGACCAGGAGACGGTGGCGGAGCAGATCGTCTCCCGCGGTCTCTCGGTGCGCGACGCCGAGGCCCTGGTCCGCGCCAAGGCCGCCGGCCCGAAGAAGGCGTCCGGCCCCCGCAGGCCGCAGAAGGACACCGACACCGCCGCCCTCGAGGCCGACCTCGAGGACGTGCTCGGCATGAGCGTCGACATCACCGACCGCGGCGGGGCTGGCGAACTGCGCATCCGCTATGCCACGCTGGAGCAGCTCGACGAGATCTGCCGGAGGCTCACGCGGACATGAGTGTCGCCCAGGGTTCCATCGTCACCCTCTCGCGGCTGACGGCGCGGGACCTGAAGGCCGCCTCGAAGGTCCCCTTCGCGCTCTCGGCCGTCGAGCCGCTGAGCAACCCGGTGCGGGCCCGCGAGGTCTACGACGAGACCGGGTTCTGGACCGATGACGCCGGGGTGCTGGCCATCGAGGTGGACGACCGGCTGGTGGGCACGATCCAGTTCTACCGCTCGGGCCCCGGCATCCAGGGCTTCGAGATCAGCCTCGTGCTCCATGATCGCGACGACTACGGCAAGGGCTATGGCGTCGAGGCGCTGAAGTTGATGAGCGACCTGCTGTTCAACGCCAAGCCGAACCTCCGCCGCCTGCAGCTCCTCGTGCCCACCTGGGACGACCGGGCCGCGCGCCGCGTGGAGGACGCCGGCTACGCCAGCGAGGGGATCCTGCGAAAGGCCGGCTTCGGCGCGGACGGCCCCGAGGACTGCATCCTCTATTCGATGGTCCGCGACCGGGGCTAAAGACCCATCCGCCGCGCGCGGCCGGCGATGGTCAGGGCCAGGCGCTGGGCGATGAGCTGATCCGGGGAGCCGGCGGTCTTGCAGGCCCTGTCGGCGGCCAGCACCTCGGGCTGGATCCTGTCGAGCTCGTCGAGGGTCCAGGTGCGGGCCTGGCGGAGAAACTCGCGCTCCTGCTTCCAGAAGACCCCGGAAGCCTTGGCGGCCTCCTGCAGGCCGGCGCCGGACTTGGCAAGCGTCAGCGTGCGGCGCAGGCGGCCGAGGTGCATGCCGATCGCGCGCACGGCGGCAGGGCCCGCCTCGCCCTCCTGGGCCGCGCGGCGAAGCCCGGCCTGGGCCTCGGCCAGGCGACCGCCGAATGCGTCGGACGCCGCGTCGAGCAGAGAGGCCTCGGGCTCGACGCCCAGGAACGCCTCCAGGTCGGCCGGGGTGGCGGTCGTGTTGCTGCCGGGGCCGAGGTAGAGGGCCAGCCGCTCGATTTCGGCGCGGGCCACGCCGCGCTCCTTGGGCATCCGGGCGACGAAGAGGGCGAGCGCGTCGGGGTTCAGGCTGACGTTGTCGCGCGCCAGGGTCTCGCGGACCAGGCGGGCCACGTCGCCCGGCTCGTCCTCGTAGCAGGGGATGCAGACCGCGCCCGTGACCTTCTCGGCGACCTTCCGGAGCGCCGAGGTGCGGTCGAGGGCGCCCGCCTCGATCAGCAGGAAGGCGTCGGGATTGAGCTCGCCGGCGGCGTGGCGGGTGAGCGCCTCGGCGGCGACCTTGTCGGGCCCGGCCTTGTCCGACGTGAGACGCAGGCGCACCAGCCGGCGGCCGCCCATCAGCGACTGGGCGGCGAGCTCGCCCTCCAGGCGGCCGGCGTCGGGAATCGAGGTCGCCGTCGGTGAGCTGGGCGACATCGAAGGGGTCGTCGGGGTTGGCGGCCACCTTCGCCGCAAGCTGATGGCCGCGGTCGCGGACCACGCCCACGTCGCGGCCGTAGATCACCGCGGCGCGGACGCCCGGGTCCGGGGATTTCAGGAAGCGCTCAATATCGGGGCGCTTGGAGAGGATCATCGGGGTCTAGGACTTCGCCCGGTCCGCGAGCCAGGCCGCCAGTTCGAGCTGGATGCGCCGCGCCGCTTCCTCGGCCGCGCGGTCCTGGGCGTCCTGCTGGGCGGCGATCGAGGCGTAGGGCTGGTCGGCGCTGTCGTAGGTGAGCTCGACGCGCACGCTGCCGGCCTTCTCGGCCACGCCCGAGGCGGTGCTCACCAGCGCGTAGTTGGCGGTCAGCACGTACTCATAGCGGGTGGCGACGTTGTCGATCCGCACGCCGCGGGGGTAGCGCGCCTCGTTGAGCTGCAGATTCATCCGCCAGGCCGGCGTGACTCCGTGGTTCTTGGCGAAGGCGTCGTCCAGGTGCTGGCGGATCAGGTAGCCCGTGCGGCCCTCGGGCGCGACCACATCGATGGAGGCGAGGTTCGAGACCACGCCGGGCGTGCCGTAGAGGGGCGTTAATCCGCAGCCGGAGAGGGCTCCGGCGGCCAGGATCAGGCAGAGCGCGAGGGCCTTGCGCATCAGGCGGCCACGATGTTGACGATGCGATCCTTCACCACGATCACCTTGCGGATGGTCAGGCCCTCAAGGCGCCGTGCGATCTCGGGATCGTCAAGCACCATCTTTTCCACGTCGGCCGGTTCTGCGCCGGCCGGCGCGGTGATCTCGCCCCGGCGCTTGCCGTTCACCTGCACCGGCAGGACCTTCACGGCGTCCTCGGTGAGCGCCGGATCGAAGCCCGGCCAGGGCGCGGCGACCACCATGCCCTCGCCGCCGATCCGGGCCCAGCATTCCTCGGCCAGGTGGGGCGTGAAGGGGGGCGATCAGGCGCGCGAAGGCGCTCAGCGCCTCCTGGCGGGCGGCCAGAATGGCGGGCGAGGCCCCCTTGGCGGGGTTGGCCTTCAAGAGGTTCAGGAACTCGTAGAGCCGGGCGATGCCGGAGTTGAACCGGAAGCCGTCAATGGCCTCGGTCACCTGCTTGACGAGCTTGTGGGTCGCGCGGCGCAGCTCGGCGTCCGGCTCGGCAGCCGACGCGCCCTCGGGCTGGCTGTCGAACTCGTCCCAGACGCGGTTCACGAAGCGCCAGGAGCCCTGCACGCCGCCGGTCGTCCACTGGACGTCGCGCTCCGCCGGGCTGTCGGAGAGCACGAACAGGCGCGCGGCGTCCACGCCATAGACGTCGAAGATCTCCTCGGGCGCCACGGTGTTCTTCTTGGACTTCGACATCTTCTCGATGTCGCCGATCACCACGGGCTCGCCGGTCTCGATCAGCCGGGCGCGGCGGGTGTTCCCCTCGGCGGTGACGTCCACCTCCCTGGGCTCGATCCACTCGCCGTTCTGCCGCCGGTAGGTCTCGTGGGTGACCATGCCCTGCGTGAACAGGCCCGCGAACGGCTCGCGCACCGAGAGTTGGCCGTCGTCGGCCAGGGCCTTGGTGATGAAGCGGGCGTAGAGCAGGTGCAGCACGGCGTGCTCGATGCCGCCGATGTACTGGTCGACGGGCAGCCAGTAGTCCGCGTCCTCCTTGCTGATCGGCTCGGGGACGTGCGGGTTGGCGAAGCGGGCGAAGTACCAGGAGCTGTCCACGAAGGTGTCCAGCGTGTCGGTCTCGCGGGTGGCGGGGCCGCCGCAGCCGGGGCAGGTGGTGTGCTTCCAGGTCGGGTGGCGCTCGAGGGCGTTGCCGGACTTGCCGAACTCGATGTCGGCCGGGTGGGCGACCGGCAGCGCGCTCTTCGGCAGGGGGGACGACCCCGCAGGCCTCGCAGTGGACCACCGGGATCGGGCAGCCCCAGGCGCGTTGGCGCGAGACGCCCCAGTCGCGCAGGCGGAAGACGGTCGCGCCCTCGCCATCGCCCTGGGCCTCGAGGCGGGCGATGGCTTCGGCCTTCGCCGCCTCGATGTCCAGGCCGTCCAAGCCGTTGGAATTGTAGATGGTTCCGGGACCCACATAGGCCTCGGTTCCGACCGTGAAGGTCGCCGGATCCTCGCCGGGCGGCAGGACCACGGGCTTCACCGGCAGGTCGTACTTGCGGCAGAAGTCGAGATCGCGCTGGTCGTGGGCCGGGCAAGCGAAGATCGCGCCCGTGCCGTAGTCCATCAGGATGAAGTTGGCGATCCAGACCGGCAGCTCCCAGGTCGGATCGAACGGGTGCTTCACCTTCAGGCCGGTGTCGTAGCCGAGCTTCTCGGCGGTCTCGATCTCCGCCTCGGTGGCCGCGCCCTTGCGGCACTGCTCGACAAAGGCGGCGGCCTTGGGGTCGCGCGCGGCGACCGCCGCGGCCAGCGGGTGATCAGGGGCGATGCCGACGAAGCTCGCGCCGAACAGGGTGTCGGGACGGGTGGTGTAGACCTCCAGGTCCTCCACGCCGCTGTCGGCCGGCGGGCCGCTCGCGAAATGGAACCGGAACCTCAGCCCCTTGGAGCGGCCGATCCAGTTCTCCTGCATCACGCGGACCTTCTCGGGCCAGCGGTCCAGGCTCGCCAGGTCGTCGGTCAGCTGGTCGGCGTAGTCGGTGATCCGCATGGACCACTGGGCCAGCTTGCGCTTCTCCACGACCGCGCCCGACCGCCAGCCGCGGCCGTCGACCACCTGCTCGTTGGCCAGCACCGTCTGGTCGACCGGGTCCCAGTTGACCAGGCTCTCCTTGCGATAGACCAGGCCGCGGGCGAACAGGTCCAGGAACCAGGCCTGCTGCTTGCCGTAATAGTCCACATCGCAGGTGGCGAACTCGCGCGACCAGTCGATGGAGAGGCCCAGCTCCTTCAGCTCGGCCCGCATCCGGGCGATGTTCTCGTAGGTCCAGGCCTTGGGATCGACGCCCCGCTCCATGGCGGCGTTCTCGGCGGGCAGACCGAAGGCGTCCCAGCCCATGGGATGCAGGACGGAGAAGCCGCGGGCGCGCTTGAAGCGGGCGATGACGTCGCCCATGGCGTAGTTGCGCACATGGCCCATGTGGAGACGTCCCGACGGGTACGGGAACATCTCCAGCACGTAGTACTTCGGCTTCGAGCGGTCGGCGACAGCCCGGAAGGCGTCGGCGTCGGTCCACGCCTGCCGCCAGCGGGGCTCGGTTTCCTTGGGATTGTAACGGGCCATGACGGGCCGCCTTTGGACTGGATGTGGAGGTCCGGTCAACGGCGGATCACGTCACGCGCCGTCGACGATCGAGATCCGAGGGCCTCAGCCCCGGATGTTCGAAAGTCGAAGCTGGCGCGCGCGGGTCAGGATCGCGTTCTCGATGTCCGTCTCGGTCTGGGTGGCCGGAGCCGCATCGACCCAGTTGCCGCCCGCGTCGCGGCTCTGCTTGAAGACCGCCACGTTCAGGCCGTCGGCGCGCAGGCGCGAGTCCAGGATGTAGACGGTGGCCTTGAAGCGCTCGTCCGGCTTTTCGGGGTTGGTGTACCAGTCGGTGATCACCACGCCGCCGTAGGGGTCGGCGGACGCCAGCGGCATGAAGGACAGGGTGTCCAGCGTGGCACGCCACAGATAGCCGTTCACGCCGATTCCGGTCTGGGCCTGGGCGGCCTGAGCCTCCTGGCCGCGGCCGAACATGGCAGGCCCGCCCGAGCAGGCGGCCAGACCCAGGACACCCAACGCCAGAGCGCCCGTCGTCACGCCACGCACCCAAGAACCGCGCACAAACGGCATATGCATCCGCTCCAATTGATTTCCGTCGCGCCTTTTCGAAGCGCTACGGCGCCGCCCCGCGCCGCGCCCTCTATAGCAATGGCCTTCCCGGCGCCAAATCGAAATCGCGTGGCCCTTCGGACACAGGCGCCGAACGATTCGTCTGCGGCGGGACCTTCTGTCACAGAGTCACGATTGACCCATACGTAAGGTGTTCTCTAATCGACCTTGACCGTCGGTCTCCTCCAAGCGGGGGGCTGCGGACACGGTGTGCTGGGGTTATATGTTGCGTATGTCGGCTCGACGGATCCTCGCTGCGATCGCCACGGCCGCGCTGTTCGGCGCGGGCGCGACGGCTGTGCACGCCGCCGAACAGGACTTCACCGTCCGCCAGGAGCCGACGGCGTCCCCCATCCAGCCGAACGCCGGCCAGACCATGAAATGGGATGTGCAGAAGCGGCGCTGGGGCCTGACCTTCAACCTCGAGCAGCCGACGGCGCGCCCGTCGACGCTGAACGACGTCGAGGCCGGGGCCTACTATCGCATCACCCCGTCCATCCGGGTCGGCGGCGCGGTGGCGCTGGGCGAGGAGCAGTTCGCGCCGGGGCCGAAGAAGCCGGACGCCGCCAAGGGCCAGCCGCGGGTGCGGCTGGAGACCAACTTCAAGTTCTGATCAGGCCCTCCACGGCCGCCAGACCCACCAGGCCCGCGTCGACGAGACGGCGGGCCGTTTCATTTGTGATCCCGCCCAGGGCGTAGACCGGGCCGCCGGCGCCGCGGGCGAGCCGCGCCAGGCGCACCGGGCCGAGCGGCGTTCCCGCCGAGGCGCTGTTGCTGGCGAAGGCGACCGAGATCACGGCGGCGTCCGCCCCGGCGGAGATCGCGCGCCGAGCCGCCGGCAGGGAATGGGCCGCTGCGGTGACGGTCCAGCGGGGATGGGCGCGCTTCAGGGGGCCGGCGCGACGGGCGAGCCGCTCGGGCAGGTGGACGCCGTCGGCCCCGATCCGGGCCGCGAGACCGGGGTCCGCGCCGATCAGCAGCCTCAGGCGGCGGTCCCGGGCGACGGCCAGCAGGGCGCGGGCGGTCTGTTCGGCGTCGGCGGCGCCGAACCCCCGGAACACCACCGCCGAGCCGGCCGGCAGGGCGGCGGCGACGCCGCAGGGGTCGGGCGTGCGGACGGGGTCGGTGAAGAACAGCAGCGGCGGCAGGGCCTTCCACGAGCCCGCGCGGCGGCTTAAGAGCGCCGCAGTCCGCCGCAAGGTCCAGAACGTCCCCGAGATGACCGCCGCTCCCGCCACTGCCTATCTCGACGTCGTGGCCCGGATCGCCGCCGCGGCGCAAGCCTCCGGACGAGCGCCCGGGGATGTCACCTTGGTGGCGGTCTCCAAGCAGCAGCCGTGGGAGGCCATCGAACCCGTACTCGCCGCCGGCCAGCGAGTTTTCGGCGAGAACCGGGTGCAGGAGGCCGAAGCCCGCTGGGCCGGCAAGGCCGCGGGCCTGACGCTGCACCTGATCGGACCGCTGCAGACCAACAAGGCCAAGGAGGCGGTCGCCTTCTTCGACGTCATCGAGACCCTCGACCGCGGCAAGCTCGCCACCGCGGTCGCCGACCAGGTGCAGAAGCAGGGGCGAAGCCCGCGGTTCTACGTCCAGGTGAACACCGGCGAGGAAGCGCAGAAGGCGGGCGTCGTTCCGGCCGAAGCCGACGCCTTCATCGGCGCCTGCCGGGCGATCTATGGCCTCGCGCCCGAGGGGCTGATGTGCATCCCGCCCGTCGGCGAACCCCCGGACCGCACTTCGCGCTCCTGCGGAAGATCGCCGAGCGCAACGGGCTTGCGAAGCTCTCCATGGGCATGAGCGACGACTTCGAGACCGCGATCCGCTTCGGCGCGACCTCGGTCCGGGTCGGCTCCGCGGTGTTCGGAGCGCGCGGCTAGAGCCGGATCTCGACGGCGTCGCCGGGCTTCGCGGCCGCCAGGAAGGCCGCCATGTCGTCGGGGGCCAGGGCGACGCAGCCCTCGGTGGGCGTGTAGCCGGGCTTCCTGAGGTGCAGGAAGATGGCCGAGCCCAGGCCGTCGACCACCGGCTCGTCATTGTGGCCGAGAACCACGACCACGTCGTAGGCCTCGTCCTCGGTCCGCCACATGCGCTCGGCGCTGGCGGGGTAGGGCAGCTTGACCGGGCGATTGTAGGCCGGGTCGCCGGCGGCGTCGCACCAGCCGTCGTCCGGCTGGATCGGCTCGACAGGCAGGGCCGTCGCCGGCGCCCGCGCCCTTGTCGGGTCGGTAGAGCACGCGCCGTACGGGCCAGACGCCCGCCGGCGAGCAGCCGTCGCCCTCGCGCTTGTCGGCGGCCGCGACGACGCCGGAGCGGCCCAACGCGCAACGCGCCTTGCGGTTCCCCAGGTCGAACATCCCGTCAGGCGTGGCGGTGAAGATCACGACGGCTCCGGATAATGCTTTGCCCCGACGGCAGATTACGGTGCATGTTCTTGCCCATGCCTCAACGCAAGACCCTCCTCATCGTCGACGATGACGCGGACCTGCGCGGCGCAGTCGCCGAACAGCTCCAGGCTGAAGAGTTCAACACCGTGGAAGCCGACACCGCCGGGCGCGGTGTCGAGCTCGCCGTCGAGATCCGGCCCGACCTGGTGCTGCTCGACGTGGACCTCCCCGACATGGACGGCCGCGAGGCCTGCCGGCAGATGCGCGCCAAGGGCGTCGCCGCCCCGGTGATCATGCTGACGGCCGCCGCCGCCGACGAGGACACGGTCCAGGGGCTGGAGGCCGGCGCCAACGACTATGTCACCAAGCCCTACAAGTTCGCCGTCCTGCTGGCCCGGATCCGCGCCCAGCTCCGCAGCGCCGAACATTCCGAGGGCGCGGTGTTCCGTCTCGGCGCCTACGAGTTCCGACCGGCCGCCAAGCTGCTGATCGACGAGAGCCAGAAGAAGATCCGGCTCACCGAGAAGGAAACCAACATCCTGAAGTACCTCTACCGCGCCGGCGAGAAGCCGGTGTCCCGGGAGGAGCTGCTGGCCGAGGTGTGGGGCTACAACGCCGGCGTCACCACCCACACGCTGGAGACCCACGTCTACCGGCTGCGCCAGAAGATCGAGCCCGACCCGGCGAACGCCCGCCTGCTGCTCACCGAGGCCGGCGGCTACAAGCTCGCGCCCTGATCTAGAGGACGAGATCCGCCGTCACCGGGGCGTGGTCGCTGGGCCGTTCCCAGGCGCGGACCTCGTCGTGGACGCGGCTGGCGGCGGAGCCCAGGCGGAAGGCCGCGTCGCGGAGGCCCGGCGTCACCAGGATGTGGTCGAGCCTGAGGCCGCGGTTGGACTGGCGGAAGTCGGCAGCGCGATAGCTCCACCACGACGCCATCTTTTCCGGCTCCGGCGTCGTCTCGCGCGGCAGGTCGATGAAGTCCAGCGAGGCCTTGAGCGCGGCGAAGGCCTCGACCTCCACGGGCGTGTGGCTGACGATCTTCGACATGTAGCGGTGGTTCCAGACGTCGAACTCGCCCGGGGCCACGTTGAGGTCGCCGACGATGGCCAGCGGCGCCTTACGGTCGCGCTTGGAGAGCTCGGCGGTCAGCTTCTCGTAGAAGTCGAGCTTGTGGTCGAACTTCGGATTGGCCTCGCGGTCGGGAATGTCGCCGCCCGCCGGAATGTAGAAGTTGTGGACCTCGACGCCGGCGACGGTCCCGCCCACGCAGCGGGCGTGGCCCTCGCGGCAGACGTCCAGGGGCTGGGCGTCCTCGATCGGCAGGCGGGACGCGATGGCCACCCCGTGCCAGCCCTTCTGGCCGGCGATCTTGAGGTAGGGCAGGCCCATGTCGACGAAGGCCTGTCGCGGGAACTCCCCCTCGCGGCACTTGATCTCCTGCATGCACAGGACGTCTGGCGCATGCTCGGCGACGAACCGGGCGGCCTGCTCGTGACGCAGGCGGACGGAGTTGACGTTCCAGGTGCAGATACGGAGGCGCATGCGGCTTCCTAGACTGGGCGGCGGGCGCCGGCCAAGGCGGCAAAAGAAACGCCCGGGCACTGGAGGGGCCCGGGCGTGGAAAGTGGTCTCTCATGCCGCCGCCGGGAGGGGATAGGTTCCGGCACGGTAGCCGGACGCGCGACCGACGCGCATCCAACATAGTGGTATTATGGCAACGCGATCCGAAAAACGCAAGCACGCAAAGGTTAAGGCTTGCGTGTGTTTTTCCAGTCACGCCCGGGCGCGGTCCCGGTAGGGGTTCTTCAGGACGAACAGGTCGGCGGCGAGGCCCGAGGCGGCCTGCAGGCCCTGGACCTGCACGCGCGTCGAGCGGCCCTGGGCGTCCTGCACCGTCCAGCCGGCCAGGGCGAGCGGCGCGTCGGTGAAGGTAAGGGTGATCTGGCCCGCGGTCTTCTTCGCGCCGTCGCGGGCCGTGATCGAGAAGCCGCCGGCCATCCGCGAGACGCGGGTGACGGTGACGCCGCGGTCGAGGCGGATGGTCTTGGCCAGGAACAGCGAGAGCGGCGTGGACTGCAGCGGATAGCGGTCGAAGGTCTTCAGCCGGGCGTCGTGCACCGCGACGTTGCCGCCGTCGGAGACGACGGTCAGACCCGACGGCGGGTCATAGGCGAAGCGGGCCTTTCCGGGACGCTTCAGGTAGAGTGCGCCTGTGGAGCGCTGGCCACGGGCGTCGGTCTGCACGAAGCGGCCGCGGGCCTCGCGCAGGCCCTCAAGGTAGGCGACGGCGCGGTCCACCAGCGCCTTGTCTGCGGGGCTGATGGTCTGTGCGGATGCTGACCCCGCCGCGAACGGGGCGGCGGCGAGCGCCAGCACGGCGGATCGGCGGGTGAGGCTCATTGTGGGCTCCGGCATGGGATCACGCTAACCCTGACGCTTGGCGTCATTAGGGCGGGTTCGTGTCCGGCGGCAACGCTCAAGCTTGGAGGCGCGTTCCGGAGTCATGATCGAGGACCTGAAGGCGAGGCTGGCCAAGGCGGTGGCGGAGGAGGACTTCGAGACCGCCATCCTGCTGCGCGACGCCATCGACCGGATCGAGCGGGGCGAGAGCGCCATCACCGAGCAGAAACCCGGCCGTATGGGCCTGGGGTCGAGCCAGGAGCGCTATGCCAGCGAGGGCTCGAAGCCTCTGCCCAAGAAGCCCGACCCGATGACCAAGGGCCACAAGCCGGGCGGTCGCCGAAAGGGCTAGGGCGGCGCGCCGACCAGAATCTCGCGCTTGCCGGCGTGGTTGGCCGGGCCCACGACGCCCTCCTGCTCCATCCGCTCGATGAGCGAGGCGGCGCGGTTGTAACCGATCTGCAGGCGGCGCTGGACGTAGGAGGTGGACGCCTTGCCGTCGCGGGTGACGATGGCGACCGCGCGGTCGTAGAGGTCGTTGGCGTCGCCGGTGTCGCCGCCGAAGCCGAGGTTGGGACCGTCGTCGCCGTCCTCCTCGCCGCCGGCGGTGACCTCCTCCAGATACTGCGGCTGGCCCTGCTCGCGCAGGAACTTCGCCACGGCCTCCACCTCGCCGTCGGAGACGAAGGGCCCGTGCAGGCGGGTGATGCGGCCGCCGCCGGCCATGTAGAGCTGATCGCCCTGGCCCAGCAGCTGCTCGGCGCCCTGCTCGCCCAGGATGGTCCGGCTGTCGATCTTGGAGGTGACCTGGAAGCTGATCCGGGTCGGGAAGTTGGCCTTGATGGTGCCGGTGATGACGTCCACCGACGGGCGCTGGGTCGCCATGATCACGTGGATGCCGGCGGCCCGCGCCATCTGGGCCAGGCGCTGGACGGCGCCCTCGATGTCCTTGCCGGCGACCATCATCAGGTCAGCCACCTCGTCGATGATCACGACGAGATAGGGCATGGGCTCGGGAAGAATCTTCTCGCTCTCGTACATCGGCCGCCCGGCCTCGTCGAAGCCGGTCTGGACGGTGCGCTCGAAGTGCTCGCCTTTCGCGAGGGCCTCCTTGGCCCGCTCGTTGTAGGAGGCGACGTTGCGGACGCCGATCTTGGACATCCGCCGGTAGCGGTCCTCCATCTCGCGCACGGCCCACTTCAGGGCGACGATGGCCTTCTTGGGCTCGGTGACCACCGGGGCCAGGAGGTGCGGGATGCCGTCGTAGACGGAAAGCTCCAGCATCTTGGGGTCGATCATGATCATCCGGCACTGCTCGGGCGGCAGGCGGTAGAGGATCGACAGGATCATCGCGTTGACGCCCACCGACTTGCCCGAACCGGTGGTGCCGGCGATCAGCAGGTGGGGCATCTTGGCGAGGTCGGCGATGTAGGGCTCGCCGCCGATGGTCTCGCCCAGCGCCATGGGGAGCGTCTGGCCGCCCTTCTCGTACTCGGGCGCGGCCAGCAGGTCGCGCAGGTAGACGGTCTCGCGCTTGGAGTTCGGCAGCTCGATGCCGATGGCGTTGCGGCCCGGCACGACCGAGACGCGGCAGGCCGCGACGCTCATGGAGCGCGCGATGTCGTCGGCCAGCGCCACGACGCGGGCCGACTTCACGCCGGCGGCCGGGACGAGCTCGTAGAGGGTGACGACCGGGCCCGGGCGGATCTGGTCCACCGTGCCGCGGACGCCGAACTCGGCCAGGACGCTCTCCAGCAGCTGGGCGTTCTGGCGCAGCGAGCCCTCGTCGAACTGGGCGGCGCGGGGCTTCGGCTTGGCCAACATGGACAGTTCGGGGAGGCGGAAGCCCCCCGTCTGGGCGAAGTCGAAGGTGGCCTGGGCCTCACGTTGCTCCCGGACACTCTCCTTGGGTGCGGGCTTGGGGGCGCGGACCTTGAGCTGCGGGGCGGGCGAGGGGAGGGCGTCGTCGTCCTCAGCGTCGAACCCGCGGTCCGCCGCCGCGTCGGGCGTGGGGCCGAGGGCCGCGGCGGGGATGCCGGCGTCCCGGAGTTTCGTGCGCCGGGCGGGCTTTTCCGGCTTGGCCGGCTTCTCGGCCTTGGCGACCTTGAGCTGGATCTTCGGCTGCGGCTGGAGCGCGGCCTGCAGCCACTCGCCGGCCCCGGCGAGGTCGCGCCGGCTCAGGCCAAGGCCATAGCCCAGGGCGACGAGCGCGCCGACGGCCAGGAGCCCGGTGGCGATGGCGGTCGAAAGCGGGATGTGCGCCCAGGCGATCAGGCCCGAGAGTCCGTGCAGCAGCGTGTCCCCCCAGAAGCCCCCCAGGCCCTTGGCCAGCGGCCAGGCGGCGGGCGGCGCCGGGAGCGCGAGCGCGCCAGCCAGGGCCAGCACGCCGGCTGCGCCGGCCAGCGCCCGCAGGCGGATGTGCAGGCGGCTGGCGTCCGGTTCGCCGGCGGTGACGCGGCTGAGGCCGAGCACGACCATCAAGAGGGCGGCGACGCCGACGGCGAGGCCCAGGGACTGCACGCCGATGTCCGCGACGACCGCGCCCACGCCGCCCAGCGCGTTCCTCGGCGCGCCGGGTCCGGCGGCGTTCAGGCTGGGATCGGCGGCGTGATAGGTGGCGAAGGCCACGGCCGCGGCGACGCCGGCCGCGGCGGTGATCCCGCCGCGCAGGCGCGCAGTCGAGGGATGCGACCAGGCGAGTCCGGCGATGTGCCAGAAGAGCTCGATGCCCGTCTTCCGCGCCGCCCGCGCCATGCGTCCCTCAGCCTCCGGTTTGATCGAAGGCCACTTTTGGGCCCCCTGCCGGTTAACGGGCGTTTACCCTGCGCGGCTGCGCGACGGGCTTCCGCCCGGGGGCGCGGCGCATTAGGGTCCGGCCATGCCCCGTACCGACTGGTCCATGCCCCGTCCCTTGCTGCAGGTGGTCGCCGGCGCCCTCGTCGCCGTCGCCGTGGGCAGCTTCAGCCTCGGCGTCGCCACCGCCCCGTCGCGCGGCCGGTTGCCGGGCGAGCGGTCAGACGGCGCGTCGCAGGCCGTGCAGGCCGTGGAAGCCACGCCGCTCAGCCAGGAGCGGATCGAGGGCCCCCCGCCGCCGCCCGAGCCGACTCCGGAGGAACTGGCCAAGCTCGAGGCCGACAAGAAGGCGCGCGAGGAGGCGGAGGCCGCCCGGATCGCCGCCGAGCAGGCCCTGGCCAGCGCCCCGCCACCGGTGGTGGCCCCCGCCCCGGCTCCGGATCGGGTCGGCGATATTCTGCAGAACCCGCCGCCGCCGCCGGCCGCCGAGGACCCGCCGTTCTAGAGGGCTCCGTCCGCGACGCCGTGCGTTGAGCGCTCATGGCCGCCCGCCCGTTCAGCCTCCGCCGCCTGACGCCCGCCGAGCGGGACCTGGCGCGCGAGATGTTCGGCGCAGGGCTGGACGTCGCCCGCGTGCGCCTCCTCGCCCTGCCGCTCTGGAATCGGGCCTTCGTCGCGGGGCCCTCGCTGATCGTCTGGCCGGCGAAGGCGCTGCCCGAAGACCTGGCCGCCGCGCCGCTGCGCGCCCAGGCGACGCTGATCCATGAGCTGACCCACGTCTGGCAGGCCCAGAACGGGGTCCGGCTGCTGTTCGCCAAGCTCCGGGCCGGCGACAGCGCGGCAAGCTACGCCTACGGGGCGGACGGCCTGGGCGACTTCGCGCGGCTCAATATCGAGCAGCAGGCCATGGTGGTGGAGCACGCCTTCCTGGCCTCCCGGGGCGCCCGCGCGCCGTTCGCCGCCGAGCTCTACACCAAGGTTGCGGCCGCCTGGCGGCGCGGGTGAGTCCATGTCCCTGACGACGCTAAGGACATTCGCCCTTGCAGCCTTGGCGAATTTCCCCATATCGGCTGGCGACGCGAGGCTTCCGCTTTGGGAAACTTCGCGGAGATTGATCGACCGGGGGCGTCGCAAACGAGGCGCTTCGATAGAAGGCCAACCCGCGGCGTCCGCCAACTAGGAGCGAGCAAGACTCTCAATGAGCAAGATTATCGGCATCGACCTCGGCACGACCAATTCGTGCGTCGCCATCATGGATGGCAAGGCGCCGAAGGTGATCGAGAACGCCGAGGGCGCGCGGACCACGCCGTCCATCGTCGCCTTCCTGGAAGACGGCGAACGCCTCGTCGGACAGCCGGCCAAGCGCCAGGCCGTCACCAACCCCGCCAACACCCTCTTCGCGATCAAGCGCCTGATCGGCCGCCAGTTCTCCGACCCCGTGGTCGAGAAGGACAAGCACATGGTGCCGTACGAGATCGTGAAGGGTCCGAACGGCGACGCCTGGGTGAAGGCCCAGGGCAAGGACTATTCGCCCCAGCAGGTCTCCGCCTTCATCCTCCAGAAGATGAAGGAAGCCGCCGAGCAGCACCTCGGTGAGAAGGTCGAGAAGGCGGTCATCACCGTCCCGGCCTACTTCAACGACGCCCAGCGGCAGGCGACCAAGGACGCCGGCAAGATCGCGGGCCTGGAAGTCCTGCGGATCATCAACGAGCCGACCGCGGCGGCCCTGGCCTACGGCCTCGAGAAGAACGACGGCAAGAAGATCGCCGTCTACGACCTCGGCGGCGGCACCTTCGACGTCTCGATCCTGGAGATCGGCGACGGCGTCTTCGAGGTGAAGTCGACCAACGGCGACACGTTCCTCGGCGGTGAGGACTTCGACCTGCGCCTCGTCGACTACCTGGCCGACGAGTTCAAGAAGGAGCAGGGCGTCGACCTGCGGAAGGACAAGCTGGCCCTCCAGCGCCTGAAGGAAGAGGCCGAGAAGGCAAAGAAGGAGCTCTCCAGCGTCACCCAGTACGAGGTGAACCTGCCCTTCATCTCGATGAACGCGTCCGGCCCGCTGCACCTCAACATCAAGCTGTCGCGCGCCAAGCTGGAGGCCCTCGTCGAGGACCTGATCCAGCGCACGATCGGCCCGTGCGAGAACGCGCTGAAGGACGCCGGCCTCAAGAAGACCGACATCGACGAGGTGATCCTCGTCGGCGGCATGACCCGCATGCCGAAGGTCGTCGAGGTCGTGAAGGAGTTCTTCGGCCGCGAGCCCCACAAGGGCGTGAACCCGGACGAGGTCGTGGCGCTGGGCGCCGCGGTCCAGGCCGGCGTGCTGCAGGGCGACGTCAAGGACGTGCTGCTGCTCGACGTGACCCCGCTGACCCTGGGCATCGAGACCCTGGGCGGCGTGTTCACCCCGCTGATCGAGCGCAACACCACGATTCCGACCAAACGCTCCCAGACCTTCTCGACCGCGGACGACAACCAGTCGGCCGTGACGATCCGGGTCTTCCAGGGCGAGCGCCCGATGGCGGCGGACAACAAGCTGCTCGGCCAGTTCGACCTGGTCGGCATCCCGCCGGCGCCCCGCGGCGTGCCGCAGGTCGAGGTCACCTTCGACATCGACGCCAACGGCATCGTCAACGTCCAGGCCCGCGACAAGGCGACCAGCAAGGAGCAGTCGATCCGCATCCAGGCCAACGGCGGCCTCTCGGACGCGGACATCGACGCCATGGTCAAGGACGCCGAGTCCCACAAGGCCGACGACGAGAAGCGCAAGGCCGTGGTCGATGCGAAGAACCAGGCCGACAGCGCGGTGCACACCGCCGAGAAGGCGCTCTCCGAGCACGGGGACAAGGTCTCGGAAGCCGACCGGACCGCCATTCAGACGGCGATCGACGAGCTGAAGACGGCCAAGGAAGGTGACGACGCCGAGGACATCGCGGCGAAGACGCAGGCCCTCATCCAGGCTTCGATGAAGCTCGGCGAGGCCATGTACAAGGCCCAGCAGGACGCCGGCGACGCCGGCGAGCAACCTGCCTCGGACGCCGCCGGCGACGATGTCGTCGACGCCGAGTTCGAAGAAGTCGACGACAAGAAGTCGGCGTGACATCGCGCCCCATGGCGAACCCCGGTCTCACATGCGAAGGGTTCGTCACTGGGGACGTCGCCGCCGCTTCTGCAGCACGACAGGGAGCCCCCGCCCGCTCGGCCACAAGCCTTGCAGCCGGGCGGGGGCTATCCCACCTCCTTCCCAACAGTTTGATGATTGAGCGCCAGAGCTTCTGATGCGGGACTATTACGAGATCCTGGGCGTCGAGCGCGGCTGCGATGCGGCGGGCCTGAAGGCCGCCTTCCGCAAGCTCGCCATGGAGCACCACCCTGACCGCAACGGCGGCTGCGAGGACGCGGCCGGGCGGTTCAAGGAACTCAACGAAGCCTATTCCGTGCTGTCCGACCCCCAGAAGCGGGCGGCCTACGACCGTTTCGGCCACGCCGGCGTCAATGGGGGCGGCCCGGGCGGCGGGCAGCAGTTCCACGACGTGCACGACATCTTCAACGAGGTGTTCGGCGACGTCTTCGGCGACATGTTCGGCGGCCGCGGCCGCGGCGGCCAGCAGAGCCGCGGTCCGGCCCGCGGCCAGGACCTGCGCTACGATCTGGAGATCAGCCTGGAGCAGGCCTATGCGGGCGCCGAGGTGGAGATCACCATCCCCGCGGCCATGACCTGCGAGACCTGTGACGGCTCCGGCGCGAAGCCCGGCACCAGCCCGACCACCTGCACCGGCTGCAACGGCGCGGGCCGGGTGCGCGCGACGCAGGGCTTCTTCTCCATCGAGCGGGCCTGCCCACGCTGCGGCGGCTCCGGCCAGATGATCCTCGATCCCTGCGCGGACTGCCGCGGACAGGGCCAGGTGCGCAAGGAGCGGACGCTCTCGGTGCGCATTCCGGCCGGCGTCGACGACGGCGCGCGGATCCGGCTGGCCGGCGAGGGCGACGCGGGGCCCGCAACGGCCCGCGCGGCGACCTCTACATCTTCCTTTCGGTGCGTCCGCACGACCTCTTCGAGCGCGACGGCCTGGACCTGCTCTGCACGGTGCCGGTGCCGATGGCGGTCGCCGCGCTCGGCGGCGAGATCGAGGCTCCCTGCCTGCTGGGCGGCGAGACCTGCGATGGCCAGTGCAAGCTCGAGGTGAAGGTGCCGGAAGGCGCCCAGACCGGCCGCACCGTGCGCGTGAAGGGCCGCGGCATGCCGTCGCTGCGCGGGCCGCAGCGCGGCGACCTCGTGGTCGAGCTGTTCATCGAGACGCCGACCCGGCTGACCGCCCGGCAGAAGGAACTGCTGCGCGAGTTCGCCGGAACGTGCTCCGAGCAGCAGCACCCCAAGCAGGCGAGCTTCCTGGGCAAGGCCAAGCGCTTCTGGGACGAGGTCACCGGGGCCTAGGATCTGGGGCGGAAACCCCACTCCCAAAGGGTAGCGCGCGCGGACCTTTCCCGGCAGACTCAGCCACCGGTTGAGTGAGGTGTGTGGAGCGGGTCTTTTGCGGCGGGTTCATGTTGTCGACGACGACGAGCTCATCCGGGAGGCGGTGGAGCACGTCCTCATCGGCGCCCGGCTGCGTGGTGGACACCTATCCCGACGGGCCTTCGTTCCTCTCGGCCCTCGATGATCCCCGGCCGGGTTGCGTGCTGCTCGACATGCGCATGCCGGGCATGACCGGGGTCGAGGTGCAACAGGCCTTCAACGCCCGTGGCTTCGACTGGCCGGTGGTGGTGCTCACCGCCGCCAACGAGGTGCGCCTCGCCGTCGAAACCATGAAGAACGGCGCCTTCGAATACCTGCAGAAGCCGTTCGACAGCGAAGAGCTGAGACGGGTGATCGGCGACGCCTTCCAGGCCTTGGAGGCTCGCGCCGAAGAGGCTGCGCGGACGTCGGACGCCCGCAGGAAGGTCGGCTCCCTTTCGGCCCGGGAACGCGAGGTCCTGCAGGGACTGCTGGCCGGAATGCCTTCGAAGCTCATCGCCTATGAGCTCGATCTCTCAACCCGCACGGTGGAGATCTACCGCGGCAAGATGATGGACAAGCTCGGCGTCCGCAGCGTCTCGGCCGCAGTGCGCCTGGCGCTGGCCGCCGGCGTCACGCCGCTCGTGGAGCGTGACGCCGGCTAGGCGCTATTTCTTCGGCCTGTAGGCCACCAGCACATTGCCCGCCGCCTGGCCGAACGAGCCGTAGCCCGAGTTGACGAACAGCATGCCGTCGCCGGCGAAGACGCCCGCCGCGTCGATCGATCCGCCCGCGCCGGGGATGCCGTTCACCGGCTTGTAGGCCGTGGTGATGGTGTCGTGCATGGCGAGCACCTTGCCGCTGCGGGCGTCGAACACCCAGACCCGGCCGTCGAGCGAGCCCGCCACCACCGCGCCGTCGATGACCAGGGGCGCCGCGGAGAGGCCGTAACGGTTGCCGCAGATGCCGATCTTGGCGCGCTCGCCCGTGCAGTCCGGTTCAGCGCGCCATTGCCAGGCGACCTTGCCGGTCCTCACATCCACCGCGTGCATCCCGGCCGCCGACTGGTCCTTCGGCACGTTCGGGTCGCTGATCGGGGCGAAGACGCGGGTCCCGTCGGTGGCGATGCCCCAGTGGACGCCGCCCAGCGCCGAGCCCTTGCCGAACTGCTGGCGCCACAGGACCTTGCCGTTGGCCGGGTCGAGCGCCCAGACGTCCCCCGACTTCTGGCCGCCGAGGACCACGTCCTTGCCGCCCTTGCCGCGGAACACGACCGGACCCGCGCCGAAGTCGTGGTCGAGCAGCACGCTGCCTTCCTTGAAGAAATAGCAGTTGGGGCCCGGCGGACGGGCCGCGTCGATGCCCACCGGGCAGGACATGTTCCAGACATCGTTCTCCAGCGCCTGGAAGACCCAGTTCTGCCGCCCGGTGGCCAGGTCGATGGAGGCGATGGCGTCGGAGGTCACGGTGGCCGGCGGCGAGGTGTTCTCGCCGGTCGAGGCGAAGACCACGCCGCGCTTCACGTCGATGGCCGGTGAGGACCAGATCGGCGCGCCGGACGGGCCGTAGGCGGCGGCGCCCTGGCTGTTCTGCCGGCCGAGCGGCTTGGCGTCCTCCATGGTGTGCCAGGTCCAGAGGACCTTGCCGTCCTTGCCATCGACCGCGACCACCGCCCCGTGGCCCTTGCAGCACTCGTAGGCCCCACGCATGGCGGCGGCCACGTCCGTGCCGGAGATCGGCGTGACGATCCGACCCTCGTGGATCAGCGGCGTGCCGGTGAGCTGCGTGGTCTTGTCGTGCCGCGGATCGGCGCGCCAGAGGATCTTGCCGCTCTGGGCGTCGAACGCGATCAGGTTGCCCGCGGAATCGCCGCCGACCAGGCCCAGGGGGCCGTCCTTGCCCAGGCGGCCAAATGTCAGGCTGGTGCGCACCTGGGACGGCGTGGCCGTCGCCCATTTCACGCAGCCGCTCTTGGTGTCGAGCGCCAGCACGTGGTTCGCTTGGCCCGCCGGATAGAAGAGGGTTTCGCCGACCACCACGCCCTGGCCGCGCAGGCCGCTGGTGCGCGGCAGGGCCAAGGCCCAGGCGACCTCCAGGTTGCCGAGGTCCTTCGTCGTCAGCCCGGCCTGGGCGGCGGACATCCGGCGCGTGTTGTCCAGGTCGACACCGAAGCCGATCTGGGCGGGCTTGGCCGAGAGGTCCACCGTTCGGCGCTCGGGGGCGCACATGTTCTGGTCGATCCAGGCCGTACCCACGGGCGCCTCGGCCGGCGCCAGATAGCTGGCCACCGCCCGCATCTGCTCGCGGGTGAGCTGGTCTCCGATCGGCTTCATCACGCCGGTCGTGAGCGCCGTGGTCAGGGTCTGGGCGCTCATCCGGCGCAGGGTGGCGACGGGGGGCGGCGCGGCTGCCGGCCTCGGGATTGGTATGGCAGGCGGCGCAGAACTGGTCGTAGACCGCCTTGCCGGGGTGCTCGGGCGGCGGCGCCTCGCCGTGCCCCTGGGCGATCGCGAAGCCGGCGGCGAGCGCGGCGGCTGCGGCGGCGGCCAGACCGGCGCCCGCGCGCGCAGTTTTGGACCAGGTGACCATGCGTTTCCCCCAGAGATGGCGCGCCGCCTCGGACGGGCGGTCTACGACCGACAAGCTAGCCGTACCGGCTCTTCGGAAAATTGCCCAACTGAAATCTGATGCGCCGTTTGCGGCCGGCGAGGCTTTCGGCTAGAGAACCGCTCCCGCTGCCAAGCACCCGTAGCTCAGCTGGATAGAGCGTTGCCCTCCGAAGGCAAAGGTCACACGTTCGAATCGTGTCGGGTGCGCCAGCGGCCTTCGTCGCCGGCCAGAAAGATGCGAGGCCCCTGGGGCTTCGCCTAGATCCCAGGGCCGCCGGCGCTTGCGGCCGCGGCTGCCCAGCTCGCCCTGGGGCGGAGCGCCGATGTGGCGGCTTTGAGATGCTGGAACTCGTGCCGGATGGCCTAGCCTGACGCGGGACGACGGGCGAGACCGTGCTGGCCTAGGCGCCAGAGGAGGACGTCGAGCCGGTCCTGGCCGAAGAACGGCTCGTCCCTGAAGACCATGGTCGGCACGCCCCAATGGCCCACCGCCTCCAGGCGGTCGTGGCTGGCCTGGATGGCGGCTTCGAGCCGCTCGCCGTCCGCGGCGGCGATGGCCTCTAGGCCCGCGAGGTCGAGCCCCGCGCGGGCCGTGGCCTGCGCCAGGTGGTCGCCCTGGTCCCAGCCCTGGACCTCGCCGCCCCAGATAAGCCGGCTGACCTCGACGATGAACGGCAGGCCGCGGCCGGCCTCCACCGCGGCCTGACCCAGGTGGGTGAGCCGGCGGATGTAGGGCTGGTTGGCGGCGACCTCTCCAGTGGCGAAGTCCATGACGATGGGGTCCGGACGGGGCGGGCCGAAGGGCAGGCCGTGCATCTGGGCGATGCGGAAGCAGTCCCGCGCCACATAGAGCGGCCAGCGGCGGTCCTGCCGCTTGAAGAAGCCGTCGACGCGGACGGCCAGAGGGTAGACCGGGCGCACGCGGAATTCCGCGTCGTACTCGGCCGCCATGGCCGCGAGCCTAGGCGCCGCCAGGTAGGAATAGGGGCTGCGGAAGGACCAGAAGACCTCGACCTCGAGCGGCATCGTTCGCCTCGTTTGCAATTCTGACGAAAATGTCCAATAGTGACGAAATCGTCAAGAATGGAGATGGCGATGCCAGAGGCCGCGCCGCGCGTCGACCGCCGCCGCATCCGCACCCGCGCCGCATTGCTGTCGGCCGCCCGCGCCCTGTTCGCGGAGCGTTCGGTGGACGGGGTGAACATCGACGAGATCGTCGCCGCCGCCGACGTGGCGAAGGGCAGCTTCTACAACCACTTCCCCGACAAGGCGGCGCTGGCCGCCGAACTCGCCGCCGAGATCCGCGCCGCGGTCGAGGCGCGCGTCGCGGACCTGAACGCCGGCGTCGACGACCCGGCCCGGCAGGTCGCCCGCGCGGTCTGCTTCTTCGTCCGCCAGGCGGCGGAGCATCCCGAGCCGGCGGCGGCGATGCTGCGCCTATTTCCCGGCGCGACCGTGCCCGACGCGCCGATGGACCGTGGCGTCCGGGCGGCGGTGCAGGCCGGGCTGGCCGAGGGCCGCTTCCGCGGACTTCCGCTGGAACCGGCGGTGCTGATGGCGGTGGGCGTCGTCCAGATCGGCGTCTCGCGCACCCTCCAGCGGCCTGGGGACGCCCGCCGCCTGGCCGAGGCGCTGGCGCAGGGGCTGCTGCAGGGGCTGGGCGCATCCGCGCCCGAGGCCGTGGCCGCCTCCGCCGCGGCGGACGTGTTCGGCCTCCACCGAGGGTGACCCCATGCGGATCAGCGGGTTCCTGACCGGCCTCTATGCCCTGCTCTTCGCCGCGCTCGGCCTCGGCCTCTGGCTGGCGCCGGAGGCCGCGGCCACGCGGCTGCACCTGGCGGCCCTGGGCGACGCGGGGGTTTCGACCCTTCGCGCCGACCTGGGCGGCCTCTTCCTCGCGCTCTCGGCCCTGGCCGCCATCGGCCTCTTCGGGCGCCGGCCCCTCGCGCTGTGGGCCGCCGCCGGCGTGCTGGGCGCCATCGTCGCCGGCCGGCTGGTCGACGCCGTGGCGGGCGTCCCTGGGCGCGAGGGCCTCGTGGCCCTGGCCGTCGAGGTCGTCGGCGCCGCGGTCTTCGCCTGGCGGGCCCGGCAGGGCGGCGGCCAGGCCCGGCCGCGGCTCTGGACGGGCCTGGCCGCAGGCGCGGGCGTGCTCGCCGCCGCAGCTGGCGCGCTGGCCCTGCCGGCCGTCCAGGACGCCCTAATGCGCCGGGCTTTCCAGGACGTCGTCGCCCGGGACCAGTCCGCCCTGCTCGCGCCGGACGCGCTCAGGGTCGCGGTCTGCGGCAGTTCCGCGCCGCTTCCGAGTTCCCGCCGCGCGAAGGCCTGCGTCGCGGTGATGGCCGGCGGCCGCTTCTACGTGGTCGACGTGGGCCCGGAGTCCGTCGAGGTGCTGATGCAGTGGGGCGTGCCGCTCGACCGCATCGGCGGCGTCTTCCTGACGCATTTCCACTCCGACCACATCGGCGATCTCGGCGAACTCAACCTGCAGACCTGGGTCCGGGGGCGGGCCGCGCAGCTGGCGGTCTATGGCGGGCCAGGCGTCGACGAGGTGGTGGGCGGCTTCGACCGGGCCTACCGCCTGGACCAGGGCTACCGCACCGCGCACCACGGGCCTGTGGTCACCCCGCCAGCCACCTGGCCGATGCGGGCTCTGACGATCGAACTGCCGGGAGCCCCGACGCCGCGCCGCGACCGCACCGCGGTGGTGTTCGACGACGGATCGCTGAAGGTGACGGCCATCGAAGTCGACCACGCCCCGATCCAGCCGGCGCTGGCCTACCGCTTCGACTATCGTGGCCGTTCGGTGGTGATCAGCGGCGACACCAAGGCCCATGCGCCGCTGGCGCGCGCCGCAGCCGGCGCGGACCTGCTGCTCACCGAGGCGATCTCGCGGCCTCTGGTGGAGATGCTCGAGACCGCCGCGCGCGACGTCCGCCGCGATCGGGTCGCCGCGATCATGCACGACGTGCAGGACTACCATGTGTCGCCGGAGGAGGCCGCCGCCCTGGGCAATGCCGCCGGGGTGAAGCTGGTGGCCTACTATCACCTGCTCCCGGCGCCGGATAATCCCCTGGCGCGGCGAGCGTTCGCCCGCGGCGTCGCCGGAGTCCGCAAGGGCGACTGGACGATCGCCGAGGACGGCAGCCTCTACACCCTGCCGGTCGGGTCGGACGCCGTGCGGATCGGCCGCGTCGATCCCTAGGCGCACGGCCTGTGCGACGGGACGCCGCGCCCCGGGGAAGGGCGTCTTCCGCGCGCCGGCTTTCCAGCATATCAAGGTTCGCCGAAGGGCCTGGGGCAAACGACCTGTGACGGAGGGTCTGGACCGGGATCGGAGCCATGTCACCGGCCTGCCCCGCTGGGGGCCGGCGCGGGCGTTCGGCGTCGG
Organism: Phenylobacterium sp. J367; assembly: GCF_024699985.1. GTDB lineage: Bacteria > Pseudomonadota > Alphaproteobacteria > Caulobacterales > Caulobacteraceae > Phenylobacterium. Next base: position 1,331,700 of record NZ_JAJONA010000001.1, read on the forward strand.
CTTCGTCATCTTCGTCGTCGGCTGGATGAGCTTCGCCCTGCCGCGCGGTCCCCGGGAATTCACGCCAGTCAGCCTGGTCAGCGCGATCCTGCTGGCGATCCTCCTGCTGGCGCCCCGACGCGCCTGGCCGGGCCTGATCCTGGCGGCGCTGGTCGGGCGGAGCCTGTCGGCGCTCCTGGCCGGCGCGCCGCCGATCGTCGCGCTGCCGCTGTCGCTCTGTCACGTCGCCCAGTCGTTGCTCGCGGTCAGCCTGGTGCTGCGCTGGCTCGGCCGCCCGCCGGACTTCGCCGACCTCGGCCACCTCTGGCGCTACCTCGCCGCCATCGCCATCGCCGCGACCGCGGGCCGCCGCCGCCGCCGCCCTCCTGAACGTCCTCGTCCTGGGCCTCCCCTTCTGGCCGGGCGCGGTCGTCTGGGCGACGCGCGACTTCACCAGCATGGCGACGCTGGCCCCCTGCCTCCTGGTCCTCGTCGCCCACCGGCACGCCTGGCGCGACCTGCTGCGGCCGCGCGCCTGGCCGCTCGCCCTGCTGCTTGTGCTGGAGGTCGCTGTACTGCTCTTCTCAACGGCGTCGCTGCTCTATCTCGTGGTCGTGGCGCTGCTGCTGGTCGCCTGGCGGCTCGGGCCGCTGGGGGCCGCGGTCGGCGTGGTCTCCGCGCTTGTCCTCGCCGTGGAAGGGGTGATGGTCGGGCGCGGACAGCTCTCGACCTTCCCCGGCACGCCGACCGAAAAGCTCCTGTTCGTGCAGCTCTTCCTGACGGTCAGCTTCCACGTGAGCGTGCCCGTCGCGGCCCGGCTGGCGCGCGCCAGCCAGCTCCAGGCGGCGCTCGGCGAGGCCCTCGCCGCCACGCAGGACTCCGAGGCGCGATTCCGGCTCCTGACCGAGAGCATGAGCGACATCGTCCTCAGGTTCGATACGCAGCAGCGCCTGCGCTACATCTCGCCCTCCTGCCGGGTGCTGGGCTACACGCCCGAGGAGGTGCTGAGCCGCCGGATCGAGGACTTCGCCCACCCCGACGACCTGGCCAGGGCGCGGTCCAATGTCGACGCGCTGCTGCGGGGCGTATTCGATCCCGCCGCGGACCGCCGCTACCGGGTCCGCAAGAAGGACGGATCCTACCGGTGGTACGAGGGCAGCCCGAGCCCGATCCGCGACGGCAGCGGCGCCGTCGTCGGCGTGGTCAACCTGCTCCGGGATGTCCATGCGCAGCAGGCGGCCGCCGAAGCCCTTGCGGAGAGCGAGGAGCGCTACCGGGTTCTGGCGGACCAGATGAACGACATGGTCGGCTGCTACGGGCGCGACGGCAACCTGACCTTCGTCACCGGAGCCTGCCGGCAGCTCCTCGGCTACGACCCGGAGGAGCTCGTGGGACGCAACGTGGCCGACCTGATGCCGCAGGATGACGCCGACGCGGCCCGGCTCGCACTCCGGCGACACCTGGAGCTGGGCGGCAACGATCCCTGCCGGATCGAGTGCCGGATGATCCGCAAGGACGGGTCCATGGTCTGGGTCGAGGGCAACCCACGGGCGATCCGCGACGAGACCGGCGCGGTGGTGGCCTGGCAGGACGTGGTCCGCGACATCAGCGGTCACAAGGCGCTGGAGGCCAAGCTGCGGACCGCCCGCGCCGAGGCGGATTTCGCGGCCACGGCCAACGCCGAATTCCTGATCGACATGAGCCACGAGTTCCGGGGCCCGCTCAACAGCGTGCTGGGCTTCGCGCGGCTGAGCCATGCGCGGCCGGGCCTGCGCGACCCGATCCGCACCTATATCGAGCGGATGGAGGAGGCCTGCCGCGGCCTGCTCGGCCTGGTGAACGACGTCCTCGACTTCTCCCGCCTGGAGGCCAAGCAGGTCGCCTTCCGCCCGCAGCCCACGCCGGTGGGCGCCTTTGCGGCCGCGGCCCTGGCGCAGATGGAGCCCCAGGCGCGGGCGAAGGACCTGGAACTCCGCCTCGCCGATCGGACGCCGCCCGACCTGGTGGTGTCCATCGACCAGGACCGTCTGCGGCAGGTGCTGCTCAACCTGCTCGGCAACGCCGTGAAGTTCACCCATGCCGGGACAGTCAGCCTCGAGGTCGCCTACGACGGGGCCGAGCGGCTGCATGTGACGGTGCGCGACACGGGCCCGGGAATCCCCACCGTACGCCTCGACCGGCTGTTCGAGCGGTTCAGCCAGGTCGACGAGGCCGGCGACCGGCTCTATCGCGGCGCCGGCCTTGGCCTCGCCATCTCCAAGGGCATCATCGACGGGCTGGGCGGCGAGATCCGCGCGTCCAGCGAGGCCGGCCAGGGCAGCGCCTTCAGCTTCTGGACGCCGGCCCCAAGGGTGGACATGGCGGCGGCCGCCGCCGACCTCGGGGACGGAGCCCCGCCGCCACGCATCCGCGTGCTCATCGCCGCCGCCGATCCGGACGTGCGCGCCTGGGTGGTCGAAGGCCTGTCCTCCCTGAAGGCCGAGCTCCTGGTCGCCCCGGATGGCGAAGCCGCCCCTGGCGCTCGCCCGCGCGGAGCCGGTGGACGCAATCCTGCTCGACCTCGACCTGCCCAAGGTCACGGCCGCCACGATCGTCCGGCGGCTGCGCGCCCGGCGGGGGCCGAATGCGGCGACGCCTATTCTGGGGCTCGCCGCGGTGGCCAGCGAGGGCCTCTACGGGGCGGTGGTGGACAAGGGCTTCCAGGGCCTGATCGACCGGACGCTGACGCCGCCGGAACTGACGTCGGCGGTCGTCCACGCGGTGGCCGTCGCCAACGACACCATGACGACGCCTGCCCGCGCGCCGGCCGCGCCGCCGCGGCGGAAGTCGCAGAGGCGCCGGGCTAGGACGCGGCGCGCGCCTCGCCGGCTTCGGCCGCCTCGGTCGCCAGCTGGTGCAGGTTGGCCTGGCGAACCCGCGCGGCGGTCTCATCGTAGAAGAACGGCAGGAAGGCGTACCGCCGCCCCCCTGACGACCGGCGTCGCTTCGTGCAGCAGGCTGCAGGAGAACACCACAGCCCCGCCGGTCGGCGGCCGGTAGGTGCGCGTCCCGAACTCCGGGAAGCGCAGGTCGCCGCCCTCGAACTGCTCGGCGTTGAGGTTGATCGAGCAGGCGAACTGCCGATGCGCCGTGCCGCCGGTGGTGTTGTCGCGGTGCGGCCGGAAATAGCCGCCCTCCTCGGCGTCGTACGCCGCCACGATGTAGCGCTCCATCCGGGTGGCCCGGAACTGGAAGGCCTTTTCGATCTCCGGCAGCAGGCGGTGGAAGATCCGGTGCTGAAGCCGGTCCTTCAGACCCTGGTCGTCGATGGTCGCGTCGCGGCGCTTCTTGAAGTCGTCGAGCACGCCGACCGTCTTCCCGTCGATCTGGCGCATGACGCCCGAGGGCGCGCCGCCGCGGGCGTCGTAGTAGGCAATCAGCTCGCGGCACAGCGGCGGCTCGAAGATCCTGGGAACGATCAGCACCGGCGCATGCAGGCGCACGCCGGCGTGGCCGTCCGGGACCGGCAGGGTCTCGAGGAAGGCCAGCAGGCGGCCGTAATCGTCCGGCTCGGCGGTGAACACCGTGCGCAGGCTCGGGTCGAGGACCACGGCGTAGGGCTGCTCGCCGGCGTCGTCGAGCGCGCCGAACGCGCGGCTCACCGCCCCGTCGGCGTCGAGGAAATAACGGACCCCCCGGGTCTCGCGCCGGGCGGCGTGCTGGGCCAGGTCCCGGACCACGAAGAAGACCATCTGCCGGCTCGCGTCGAACAGCGACTCGCGGGCCAGGATCTGGGCGATCTGGCTCTGGGCGCGGGCGGTGTCGGCGGGCAGCAGCACGACCAGGACAAAGCGGCCCGCGACGCTGGAGAAGGCGAAGCGCGGGTTGCTGTGGGTGGGCGCGCTGAACCAGGGAGCAGCGACGCCGAAAGTCAGGCGGGGCATAGGATCGGGACTTTCGGGATCAGGACTCGTGGGCGGGGAGATCGGCGCTCGCCAGCGCCTCGGCGGCCGCCTCGAGGCGTCCAGCCGGCATCCTGCCGATCAGGGCGAAGGCCAGGTCGCCTTCCTGCCAGTAGGAGACCTGACCGGGCTCGCTCCGGATGGTGGTGGGCGCAATGGTCCGCCGCTCGTCGGTGCGGAACGCGAATAGGGAGACCGCGCCGGACGGCGTGGCGAAGGAGAGGCCGACGCTGGGGCCCTCGGCCGACGGATAGACCTGGGCGTCGGTGACCCGCCAGCCCGCCGGCCGGGGCGGCAGGGCGATGTCGGTCGCGGCCCGGATCTCGTCTGCGTCGTAGCGTGGCGTTTCGGGCTGGGACGTCATCGCCGCGCGCAGCAGGGCGGTGCGGTGCGACGCGATCGCGTCGGCCACGAAGGCCGGGGCGCCGGGCGCCACAGGCATGTCGGCCGCGCCCGCCCAGAAGCCGGCCACGAAGACGGCCGCCAGCGACGCGGCGCGGGCCGCCCAGCGCCTGTAGGGCCGCCACGCGAGCCCCCGTTGCAGCCGCCGGGCGCTCGCGGTCAGGGCCGGTGAGGGATCGGCCGTCTCGGCCTCGGCGAGGGTGCGCAGCGCGTGGGCCAGCGCCATGTCGCCCATCAGCCGGGCGGCGGCCTCCGGGTCCTGGGCCAGGCGGTTGAGGGCGGCGCGGCGGCCGGTCTCGTCCAGTTGGCCGTCCATGAAGGCGTTGAGGTCCAGGTCGTCGATACGGTCGTCACCGGTCATCTTCGCCTCCCACAAGTCTGAGCCTCGGCCGGGCCGGCGCCTCGGCTCCGCCAAGCTCGGCGCGGAGCGCGGCGCGCGCCCGCGAAAGGCGCGACATCACCGTGCCCACCGGAATCTCCAGCGCCGCGGCGGCGACCGGGTAGGACAGGCCCTCCACCGCGACGAGGTGCAGCACGGCGCGGTGCTCGGGGCTGAGCCGGCGGAAGGCCGCCTGGACGAGTTGCAGGTCCGCGGCGTGTTCCTGCACGGGCTCCGCCGCCACGGGGGCCGTCCGGGCCGCGGCGGCGTCGCGGGCGGCGGCGGCGCGACGGCTGCGTTCGGCGCTCACGAAGGCGTTGTGCAGGATGGCGAGCAGCCAGGCGCGCAGGTCGGCCCCGTCCCGGAAGGTGGCGCGCCTAGCGTGCGCGCGCTCCAGGGCGCTCTGCACGAGATCCTCCGCTGCGGAGGCGTCGCGGACCAGCGCGCGGGCGTAGCGCAGCATCTGGGGCAGATGCTGGACGACGTCGAGGCTCTCCGACTTGCGGCTCATATCCAGGCTTACGCCGCCGAAGCCGGACCTATTCCCGCTGCGGCGAAACTTTCTGGCCCGGGCCGCCGCCCGTCCCCGGGTCGAGCGGTGTTGCGCCGGCGTAGACCAGCCGCCGGCCCGCGGCCTGCTGGCCGGCGGCCAGCTTCTCGCAACTGGCGAAGAAATGCACCTCCACCTGTCCGAGCGCGATCTCGAAGCGGCGTCCGTCGGGCAGAGTGGCCTCCACCCTGGGCCCGTCGTGCGGCTCCCGGCGCAGGTGAAGGGGGGCGGTCGCCGCGTCGAAGATGCCGTCGCGGGCGAGGCCGGCGCGCACGAGCTGGGCGACCGGCCCCTCGAACACCCGACCGCGGTAATGGGCGGGATCGAGCCGCCCCTCGGCCTCCCGGGCGGTCAGGGCGGCGAGGTCCTGGCTGTCCAGGTGGGCGTACATGCTGCCGGAAGGGAAGAAGATGCCCGTCGCCGCGAACCGATCCCCGCCCAGGTGCGAGCATTCGAGCGGCGCGAAGGGCGAGAGCCCGGCGTCGAACAGCCGCTTCGCCTCGCTGAAGGCGGCGAAGCCGAACTTGGCGCAACAGCGGTCGCGGGTGCCGTGGGTGCAGATCGCCACGCGAGGCCTCGGTTCGGCTTCCACGGTCCAGCGGCGGCCCACCACCTCCAGGAGGGCGGCCAGTCCCGGGGCGGCCGACGCCCGCGGGCTTGCGTGCACCAGCACCGGGCAGCGCGCGCCGGGCGTCCCCTTCGGCGGATTGTAGAGCCGGGTGACCACGCCGCCCTTGCGGGCCTGGGCGATGGCCGACAGCTCCTCGGGCGAGGCCCAGCCGGTGTTCAGCTCCCGGTCCTGCCACAGCCGCTTGGCGACCGGCAGGAAGACATAGGCGCCGGCCCGTACGCCGGTGCCGGCGGCCGGCGCCCCGTCGGCGAGGTCGGCGCGCGAACAGAAGCTCACGCAAGCGGCCCGATCACCAGCACCCCACGCCGGACCAGCTCGCCCACAAACGCCGGCAGCTTCGGACGGTCCGCGTCGGGCAGGGCCGCCGCCAGTTCCGCGTAGGTCAGGGGCTCCCGCGCCGCCAGCCGGCGCAGCGGCCCGGCCAGGCTCGCCGCGACGGTGAACTCGGTCCCCCGCCAGCTCAGCACCACCTCGCCGGGCCCGCCGGGGGCGACCCGGACCGCGCCGTCGGAGAAGGCCAAGGGCGCGTCCGGCGGCCAGGTCTCGTCCGCCGCGCCGAGGGCCGGGAAGGAGAGTTTCGCGCGCTGCGGCTGGGCCGCCTCCACGCGGCGCCGATAGGCCCGGGCGAGCTCCGCGGGGTCCAGGGCGGCGGCGCGGGCGAGCAGGTCCGAGAGCCGGGCGGCGAGCGCCGCCTCGCCCCGCTCGAACGGCAGGTCGGCGCGGACGTCGGCCTCGGCGAGCAGGTGGTCGGCGAGCCAGTGCAGGAAGTCGCCGCCGGTCTTGCGCGTCAGGCCGACGGTGAGATGCAGGGTGGGCTCCCCCCGGCCCTGGGCGGCGTGCCAGTAGCCGCGCGGCAGGTAGAGGACGTCGCCGGGCGCGAGGTCCAGCTCGTCGACGGGATCGGCGGGCCGCTCGTGGCCGGAGGTCTCGGCCTTGCGGGTCGGCGCGGGCCGGGTCGAGCCATAGAGCCGCCAGCGCTTCGTCCCCTCCACCTGGATGACCAGAACGTCGTGGTCGTCCCAGTGGACATCGAACCCCTGGCTGGTCCCCCCAGCAGGCGTAGAGATTGGCCTGGGACGAACAGGCGAAGTCGGCGGACAGGCCCGCGCAGAGCGCCTGCAGCGGCGGGCTGAGTTCGTTGGCCGCGTCCAGGATCAGCGTCGCCCCGTCGCGCAGCCGCTCGGTGAGGACGGCGGCGTCGAGGTCGAACAGGGTCTCGCCGCGGCGGGTGCGCCGGGTCCGGAAAAGGCCCTTCGTCCAGTCGCCGCCGCGTTCCAGCCTGAGCCTCGGCGGCGCCAGGCGGTGCTCGGCCAGCGCGGCGTTGAGCTCGGGCCAGCCGAACAGGGCGCGCGCGGCGTCCAAGCCGATCCGCCCGCGCCAGGCGTCGCGTCCGAAGGCTTCGGTCAGGAGCCGCCGGCTCCCCTCCGGCCCGAGCAGGCCGGAGAGGGCGGGCGAGACGGGGTCAGGCCGGGCGTCAGGCGCTGTCGCCGTCCGTGCCGTCGGTGGAGTCGCCGTCGGTCGCGTCGGTGTCGCCGGCGTCACCGTCGGTTCCATCGGCGTCGTGGCCGTCGGTTCCATCGCTGTCGGCGCCGTCCGTTCCATCGCTGTCGCCCCCGTCGGTCCCGTCGTTGTCGCGCGGCTCTCCGGCCTCGTAGCTCGAAACGGCGCCGCCCGGCTCGTCGACGCCGTGCAACAGGGAGGTGTCGTCGGAATGCTGGCTCATGGACCCCGTCCTCTTGAAACGCAGATCGGGCGCGCCGCCCGATACGGCGCCCCTGGCCTCATCGGAACGCCCGGGACGCCGCGATCGATCCTCCGACATTCTCGCGACCGTCCTGCAACGGCGCGGGGGGCTTGGTCGTTGAGCCGACAGACGAGGGACAAAGCTGCCAGCCACGGGTGATCTGATGAGGCCACGCGACCTGCGCGCCATCCTCTTCTGCACGGCGACGACCGTGCTTCTCTTCGCGCTCTCCTATCTCGCCTTCCGCAATTACCTGGCGAGCCTGGCCCTGACGGGCGCGTGGGCGGCCTTCGCGCTGACGCGGCCCCGGATGCTGCGGGTCTTCCGCCGCCTGCGCGGCGAACCCGACTGGAGCGGCTACTTCAAGAACGACTAGGCGTCCGCCGGCGCGGCGGCGCGGGCCTGCAGGACGGCGCGATCCTCCCCGTCCAGGCGGACGGCGGTGAGCACCCCGGTGGCGAAGGCGCCGGTGTCGACGCCGATCCGGCAGTCCTGGAGCTGCGGCCGGGCGTCCAGCCAGGTGTGGCCGTGGACGATCACCTTCTCGTGCGGGCCGGCGGCCTCCAGGAACGGCCCGCGGATCCAGAGCAGGTCCGCCTCGGCCTGGGCGGCGAGCGGCTGGCCCGGCCGGATGCCGGCGTGGACGAAGGCGTAGTCGCCCACCGTCACCATCAGCTCCAGCCGCTGCAACAGCCACAGGTGCGCCGCCGGCATGGCCGCCAGCAGGGCGTCGCGGGCGCGGGCGAAGGCGGCGGGATGCTCCGGCGGCTCGACCCCGTAGGCGATGAGGGTCTCCGCCCCGCCGTAGGCCAGCCAGCCGCCGCCCCGCTCCGGGGCCTCCAGGAAGTCGAGCAGGGCCTGCTCGTGGTTGCCTCGCAGCAGCCGCACCTCGATGTCCGGCCGACGGCGCAGCCAGAGCAGGGCCTCCAGCACCTTCGGCGACTGGGCGCCGCGGTCCACATAGTCGCCGAGGAAGACGAGGATCGGCCTGCGCCCGTCGGCGCGCGCCGCATAGTCGCCGGCGATGTCGGCCAGCAGGGCCTTCATCAGGTCATAGCAGCCGTGGACGTCGCCGACGGCATAGACGAGGGCCCCGCCGGTGGTGCTCACGACCGGGCCTCGCGCGCCAGGCGGGACAGGTCGCGGGCCATGTCGCCATAGGCGGCGGCGACCCGGGTCGGCTGGTCGTCGGCCCGGTGGCGGAGGTTCGCCCAGCGATTGCGGTAACTCACCAGGCGGCCGCGCTCGACACCGGCGCGGGTCGCCTGGGCATAGGCGCGGCGGAGCTGGCGGTCGGCGGCCAGCACCTGCGGATAGCCGCAACGGGCGCGCGCGCCGCCGGACAGCCGCTCGCAGCCGCCGGCCGCCTTCGCTTTCGCCTTGGTCTTCGAGTTCGCCTTCACGATCCGCGCCGGCGGGGCCTCCCGCGCAACGGCGGCGGACTGCACCGGCGGCGTGACGGGACCTGGCGGCGGCGTGAACACCGGGGCCGGCAGCTCGGCGCGCGGGGGCGGCTGGGGCGCCTCGGCGACGACGATCGGCACGTGCGGCTCGGTCGGCGCGGCCACGGTGCGGACGGGGCGGGGATCCATCAGGACGGCGCCGACCGCCAGGCCGGCCAGGGCGGCGGCGGCGATCCCGCCGAACCGGGCGGCGCGGCCGGTTGCGTTGACGGCGCGGGGTTCGAAGGCCTGGGCCTGTGCGGCCGCGGGCGCCGGTTCCGCCGCCACGGGCCGGAAGATCGCGCCAAGGTCGTCGTCCACGCTGCGCGACAGGTCGCCGCGCGCGGATCCAGTCTCCATCTGCATCGCGCTCGCCTTTCGGCCCCCGCTGGCTCCGGTGGAAGCTCAGCCGTCCTAGAATGTGCAGCGGGCCGGATCGATCCCGCGGACCGTGACCGTACCGGACTTTCGATTGACGGCCCGCCGCAACCCGGGCTTCCTGAACGGCAACGCCGCCCTCGAGAGCGGCGTCCAGGGGAGGAAGACGACGTGGCGCAGACCCAGGCCGGGGAGGCGGAACGCCTCACGCTGAAGACCAAGCTGGCGTTCGGCGTCGGCAGCGCGGCCGAGATGATCGCGCTCTATTCGGTCTCCAGCTTCGCGCTTCTCTTCTACAATCAGGTGCTGGGCGTCAGCGCCGCCTGGGTCGGCCTGGCGCTCTCCATCAGCCTCGTGGCCGACGGACTTCTGGAGCCGGTGGTGGGCTCGCTCTCGGACCGCACCCGCTCGAAGCTCGGCCGCCGGCACCCCTGGATGTTCGCCGCGCCCATCCCCATCGCGCTCGCGCTGTTCGCGGTGTTCAGTCCGCCCGCCGGCCTCTCCGACCTCGCCCTGGCGGTCTGGTGCGGGGTCAGCGTCTCGTGCATGCGCTGGGCGATGACGTTCTTCCACACGCCGCACCTGGCCCTGGGCGGGGAGCTGGCGGCCAGCTACCTCGAGCGCTCCAAGGTGATGGCCTACAACAGCTTCTTCACCTTCGTGGGCGGCGCCGGCCTGTCCTTCGTGGCGCTGACCTTCTTCTTCCCGCAGACCCCGGCGTTCCATAACGGCCTGCTGAATCCCGGGCCCTGGAACGACTTCGCCTTCGCCATGTCGGTCGCGATCGTGCTGATCCTGACGGCCTCGGCCTGGTTCACCCGCGACCGCATCCCCTACCTGCCGAAGCCCTCTGAGGACACGCCGCGGTTCAGCCTGCGCGAGTTCTTCGGCGACGTGGCCAAGGCCCTGACCAACGTGAACTACGTCTGGCTGCTCGCCGGCTACTTCTTCCTGTCGATGATGCTGGGCCTGCGCGAGGGCCTGCGCCTCTACGTCTACAGCTTCCTGTGGGAGATCTCCTCCAGCGACATGCGGCTGTTCATCATCGGCAGCTTCATCGGCTATGTGACCGCCTTCGTCTTCGCGGCGAAGATGCACGGCCGGTTCGACAAGAAGCGCACCGCCATCTGGTCGGCCGTGGCCTACGCCGTCATCCCGGGCATCCCGACGACGCTCGGCCTGCTGGGCGTGCTGAAGGCGGACACCCCCGGGCTGCTGCCGATCCTCATCGCCTTCGCCACCGCCGGCTATGCCGCGGTCAGCATCCTGCAGATCAGCATCATGTCGGCCCTGGCCGACATCGCCGACGAGAACGAGCTGAAGCACGGCGTGCGGCAGGAGGGCATCCTCTATTCCACCCGCGCGCTCGCCGCGAAGCTCGACCAGGCTATCGGCACGGCGCTGGCCGGCTTCGTGATCACCCTGATCGCCTTCCCCGACAAGGCGTCGCCCGGCCAGGTGGACTTCGAGGTGCTGCAGAAGCTGGCGCTGTGGGACGGCGTGCTCGCCGCCATCCCGGGCGTGCTCGCCGCCGTCTGCTACGGCCGCTACCGCATCGACCGCCAGGCCTACCAGACGACCCGCGAGGCGTTGGCGAAGCGCCGCTCGGAGGCCTTCGAAGCCGCCGGCACGGCCCCGACCCCCAACACCGGCGCGGCCGCGCCCGCGCCGGCGGAGTAGCTCAGCCCCGCCGGAGCGCCTGGATCAGGCTGCCGGTGTAGGCGGCGTGGCCGACGTGGGTGAGGCGGGCCTCGATGTCGGCCCAGATGTCGCCGCCCAGGTCGCGCCAGCGGCGGCAGAAGGCGTAGTCCTCGGAGAGGTATTCGCCGGTCGCCTCCTCCAGCAGGGTGTCGAACACCATCACGGCCCGCGATCCGTCCTCGAGCACGGCGTTCAGCTCGGGATGCGCCTCGGCGATGCGGGTGAGGGCGGACCGCGAGATCATCAGGACGCCGGTGCCGCCGTAGGCCACCTTGGCGATGCCGTCGTGCACCTCCACTGAGCTGTCGGCCGTCGGCAGGAAGCGGACGACGTAGCCGATCGAGGCGGCCTGCAGGTCGGCGACGTCGGCCTTGGCCGCGGCCCTGAGCTTGTCCCAGTCGATGTGCTTCAGCGGGCAGACCGCGGCGACCACGTCGTGGCCCGAGTCCAGCAGGCGGAAGACGGTCTTGGGCTCGAAGCCGATGTCAGCGTCGATGAAGAGCAGGTGGCTGGCCTCCGGATGGGCCAGGAAGCTTGCCGCCAGCCGGCTGCGCGCCCGGGTGATCAGGGCGTCGTTGGCCAGCAGTTCCACGTGCAGGCCCACGCCGCGCTGTTCGCAGGCCTCCTGCAGGCGCAGCACCGACTGCATGAAGTGCAGGTTCACCAGGCCGCCGAAGCAGGGGGTGGCGAGGTAGATGAACGGGCGGCCCGGCATGGCGCGGAGCTTAGGCGGCGGCCTGCGCCGGGTCGAGCCGGCGGCGGAACGGCAGGAAGAGGGCGAGCGCCAGCAGGACGCCGGCGGCGTCGGCCACGAAGTCCCGCCAGTCGCCGTGCCGTCCGAACCCCAGGGTCGCCTGCAGGACCTCGATGGCCAGGCCAAGCAGCAGGGCGAAGCCGGCGATCGCCCGCCAGCGGCGGGGCGACAGCGCCAACCCCAGGGCGGTCAGGACGAACCAGGCGATGAGGTGCTCCGACTTGTCGCCCAGGTTCTCGGGCTGCGGCAGGCTCTCGGTGGGCGCCAGGCACAGCCAGAGCAGGACGGCGACGGCCGCGGCATAGGCGCCGAGGCGGAGCGGCCTGGGAAGTCGGGCGGGAAGCATCGCCCCTTACTTGCACGGTCCCGTGTCACTCTCTAGCGTCCGCCGCCGGTCAGGAAGGCGGGACGTGCATGGCTGTCGAGGCGGTGATCTGGGATTTCGGCGGGGTGTTCACCTCCTCGCCGTTCGAGGCCTTCAACCGCTACGAGGCGGAGAAGGGGTTGCCGAAGGATCTGATCCGGCGGGTCAATGCCACCAATGGCGACCACAACGCCTGGGCGCTCTTCGAACGCAATGAGATCGGCGCCGCCCGCTTCGACGAGCTGTTCCTGGAGGAATCCACGGCGCTGGGCCATCCGGTGCGCGGCGCCGACGTCCTGCCGCTGCTGTCGGGGTCGCTGCGGCCCCGGATGGTCGCGGCGCTGAAGGCGTGCAAGGCGGCCGGCTTCAAGGTGGGCTGCATCACCAACAATGTGGTCTCCGAGCACAGCCCGGGCCAGGACGAAGGCCAGCGGATGGCCGGCGCCATGGCCCAGGTGATGCCGCTGTTCGACGCGATCATCGAAAGTTCGAAGGCCGGCGTCCGCAAGCCCGACCCGCGCATCTACCTGATGATGTGCGACCTGCTGGCCGTGCAGCCCGAGGCCTGCGTCTACCTCGACGACCTCGGCATCAACTGCAAGCCGGCGGCGGGGCTCGGCATGACGGCGATCAAGGTGGTCGACGTGGACCAGACGCTCTCCGAGCTCTCGGCCGCCGTCGGCCTCGACTTCGGCACAGGAGAGGCCGCATGACCCGGCCAGCGACCGTGGGCGCCGCGGAGGCGCTGAAAAGCCTGCCCGAGTGGGGCGCCGACACCAGCGGCCGGGACGCCATCCAGCGGACGTTCCGCTTCCGGGATTTCAACCAGGCCTTCGGCTTCATGACCCGGGTGGCCCTGATGGCCGACAAGCTCGACCACCATCCGGAGTGGTTCAATGTCTACAACCGCGTGGACGTGACTCTGGCCACCCACGACGCCGACGGGGTGACCGAGCTGGACGTGACGCTCGCGCGTTTCATGGACGCCGTGGCCGCCGGCCAGGCAGGGGAGAAATAGGACATGGCGGGACGGGTCGCGGGCAAGAAGGCCTTCATCAGCGGCGGGGCCCAGGGGCTGGGCGCGGCCATGGCCAGACGCCTGGCCGAGGAAGGCGCCAAGGTGACGGTGGCCGACATCAATGCTGCGGGGGCCGAGGCGATCGCCGCCGAGATCAACGCCGCCCACGGGGCCGGGACGGCGTTCGCCTTCCCGCTCGACGTCACCAAGGAGGAGCAGTGGATCTTCGCCCTGGAAGAGGCCGACGCGGCCATGGGCGGACTCAGCGTCCTGGTGAACAACGCCGGCATCAGCCGGGGCGGCAACATCGAGGAGCTGAGCTTCGAGGACTGGAAGCTGGTGATGAGCGTCAACACCGACAGCGTCTTCCTCGGGACCAAGCACGCCCTGAAGTACCTGCGCCAGAACCAGCCGGGCTCGATCGTCAACATCAGCTCGATCGCCGGCCTGATCGCCGCCCATAACACGCCGGTCTACAACGCCTCGAAGGCCGCGGTGTGGCTGCTTTCCAAGGGCATCGCCCTGCACTGCGCCAAGCAGGGCCTGGACGTGCGGTCGAACTCCATCCACCCGACCTTCATCGACACCCCGATCCTCGACCCTCTGCGCCAGCGGTTCGGCAAGGAAGAGGCGGAATCCAAGCTCGCCCGCCAGGTGCCGCTCGGCCGGATCGGCCAGCCGAAGGACATCGCCGACGCAGTGCTCTACCTGGCGTCCGACGAGAGCCGGTTCATGACCGGCGCCGAGCTGAAGCTCGACGGCGGCATCAGCGCGATGTGAGGAAGAGGTCTCCGCGACCTCAGTTGACCAGCATGGCGCCGAGCAGGAATTTGGCGCCGGTCTTCCCGAGCACCAGGTCGGTCTGGCGCTGCAGCGTCTGAGCCAGGAAGTCGGCGTTCGGCGCCGTGGCCGGGGCGAGGCCGGTGGCGTAGGCCTGGACGACCTGGACATAGGCCGCCCGCAGGCGGGGGATCGATTGTTCGGCGAGCGTGCGCAGCTTCTCGTCCTGCACGTCGAGGCCGCATTCCACCGTGAACACCCCGCGCCGGCCGCCGCCCTTGTTCGTCGTGGCCGTCAGCGTCTGGATCACGATGTAGGTGGCGCCGCCCGAGCGCTTCTTCTCGCCGCCCTCCTTCTTGCCGGCGGCGGCGGCCATCGCCGGCCAGGCGGCGGCGATCAGGGCGAGAAGGGCGCGGCGTCGCATATCTCCTTCCTGCCCGACTATGGTTAGCGCTCTCTTTACGGACCGGGCCGGAATCTCCCCGCAACAGAGATTCGCACGCACGCTGGAGCGCCCTTGGGCCGATTTGCGCCGACCAAGCTCGACCTCGACGGCAAGGTCATACTGATCACCGGCGGCACCGGCTCCTTCGGCCGGCGGTTCGTCGAGGCCGTGCTGAGCGGAGCTGCGCCGCGCAAGCTGATCGTCTACTCGCGCGACGAGCTGAAGCAGAGCGAGATGCAGATCGACCTCGCCGAACGGTTCGCCCCCGACCAGCTCGCCTGCATGCGCTTCTTCCTGGGCGATGTCCGGGACCGCGAGCGCCTGACGCTGGCGCTGCGTGGCGTCGACGTGGTGATCCACGCCGCGGCGCTGAAGCAGGTGCCGGCGGCGGAATACAATCCGTCGGAGTGCATCCACACCAATGTGCTGGGCGCTGAAAATGTCGTCTGGGCCTGCCTGACCAACCGGGTGAAGCAGGTGGTGGCGCTCTCCACCGACAAGGCGTGCAACCCGGTGAACCTCTACGGGGCCACCAAGCTCGCGTCCGACAAGACCTTCGTGGCGGCCAACAACCTCTCCGGCGACATCGGCACGCGGTTCTCGGTGGTCCGTTATGGCAATGTCGTGGGCTCGCGCGGCTCGGTCGCGCCGCTGTTCCAGCGGCTGATCGCCAAGGGCGCCACGGAGCTGCCGATCACCGACCCGCGGATGACCCGGTTCCTGATCACGCTCGATGAAGGCGTGGACTTCGTCCTGTCGTCGCTCGACATCATGCGCGGTGGCGAGATCTTCGTGCCGAAGATCCCGTCGATGAAGGTGGTGGACATGGCGGAAGCCATGGCGCCCGGGCTGGCGACCCGGGTGATCGGCATCCGGCCGGGCGAGAAGCTGCACGAGATGATGATCTCCGCCGACGATGCGCGCGGCACGGTCAATCTTGGAGACCGCTACGCCATAGAGCCGGCGTTCGCGGACTACACCCGCGATCCCCTGGAGGGCGGCCGGCTTGCCGAGGGCTTCAGCTACGCCTCCGACACCAACGAGCAGTGGCTCAGCCCCGCCGCCTTCCTGGCGATGATCGGGCCGGGGGCGGCCGCGCCGCGCCGGCGGGTCGGCGACTGATGCTCCCCTACGGCCGGCAGACCATCGAGGACGACGACATCGCCGCGGTGGTTGCGGCGCTGAAGGCCGACTTCCTGACCACCGGCCCCACGGTCGCGGCCTTCGAGGACGCCTTCGCGGCCAAGGTCGGCGCGGCCCATGCGGTGGCCTGCGCCAACGGCACGGCGGCGCTCCACCTGGCGATGCTGGCGCTCGGGATCGGTCCGGGCGACCGTGTCGTGGTCCCGGCGATCACCTTCCTGGCGACGGCCAACTGCGCCCGCTACGTCGGCGCCGAGGTGATGTTCGCCGACGTCGACCCGACGACCGGACTGATCACGCCGGACACCCTGCGCGACGCGCTCGCCCGCGCGGACGGCCCGGTGAAGGCGGTCCTGCCGGTGCACCTGCGCGGCGACGCCTGCGAGCTGCCGGCCTTGGAAGCCCTCGCCCGCGACGCCGGCGCCGTCCTCGTGGAGGACGCGCCCCATGCCCTCGGAACGACGGCCACCTTCGGCAATGTGACGGAGATGATCGGCGATGTGCGCCGCAGCGCCATGGCCACCTTCTCATTTCACCCGGTGAAGACCATCGCCACCGGCGAGGGGGGAATGATCACCACGAACGACGAAGGCGTCGCCCAGCGCCTGCGCACCCTGCGCAGCCACGGCATGGTCCGGCCGGAGGGCTGCGAGCCCTGGTGGTACGAGATGCCGGAGCCCGGCTTCAACTATCGGCTGCCCGACATCCTCTGCGCGCTCGGTCTCTCGCAGCTCGCCAAGCTCGACCGCTTCGCGGCGCGCCGCCGGGCGCTGGCGGCCGCCTATGGCGAGGCCCTGGCGCCGCTCGCCCCGCACGTGGTCCAGGCGGCGTCGCCCGCCTGGAGCGATCCGGTCCTGCACCTGATGAGCGTGCTGATCGACTTCGAGGCCGCCGGCCGGACGCGGCTGGAGGTGGTCGAGGCGCTGAAGGCCCGGGGCGTGGGCAGCCAGGTCCACTACATCCCGGTGAGCCGCCAGCCCTACTATGTGGAACGCTACGGCCCGCAGGACCTGCCGGGGGCCGAGGCCTGGTATGCGCGCTGCCTCTCGCTGCCGCTCTATCCCGGCATGGCGGACGACGACGTGGGCGTCGTCGTGACGGCGCTGGCGGAGGCGCTTGGCCTCTAGGCGGCGACCGCCGCCTTCTCGACCAGGTCGCGGACGGCGGCCATCTGCTCGGGCGACTTGGCGAGCTCGTTGCGCACCGCTTCCTCCCGGACCAGGCGCATGGCCTCGCCACGGGCGCGGTCGGCGGCCGGGCCGAGAGGCGCGGTTTCGCCGCTGGCGAGCTTGAGGAGGAAGGTCAGCTTCTGGACGGCCGGCGCGGTGGCGCGGATGAGCGCGGCGATCAGCCGGGCCTCGGCCTCGACCCGGCCGCCGACCTGGCCGATCCGCTCCTGCAGCGGCGCCACGTCCTCGGGGGCGAGGCCGCACCGGGCGACGCCGCGCTGCAGCGCGGCGAGCGCCGCCAGCCGCACGGGCGGGGTCTCGACGGACGTCAGCGCTTCCTTCTCAAAGGGCGGGTTGCCGACCACGGTCTTCAGCCAGCGCGCGGCGCTGCGCTTGTTCTGCGGCCCGATCACATTCTCGGCCAGCCAGACCAGCGCCTCGGCCTCCTGGCGGGCGGTCTTGCCCTGGCCGAGGTAGCTTTCCACGAAGTCCGGCGTCACCAGCATCTTCGAGCGGTGGGAGAAGGCGGCCTGCACGTCCTCGATCGGCAGGAGCTTGCCGGCCGCGGCGGTCAGCGACATGGCGAGCGCGCGCAGGATGTCGATCTCGAGCGCGGCCTCGCCCGGCGCCAGCCGGCGCTGGCCGTTCAGCTCGGTGATGATGCGCTTGCCAAGGGCGGTGCGGACCTCGACGAAATCCTCGCCGCCCAGCCAGCGCCCGGAGTCGCTTGGCCTCGGTGCTGAGCTCGGGCATCACCTTGGCGACCGACTTCTCGACCTTGACCAGCATGTCGACGGAATCGGCGGCCGCCAGGCGGGTCAGGGCGGCCAGCGACGCGCCCAGGTTCTCGGTCTTGCCGACGATGGCCTCGAGTCCGGCGCGGCTCTCCAGGATCTCGGCGATCGGGGCCTGAAGCACGGTGATCGCCAGCCTGCGCGCCGGGCCCGCGGCCGGCGGGGCCGCGGCGGCGAAGTCCATCAGGCGCGAGAGCTTCTCGTTCCAGTCCTTGCAGCTCACCAGGCTCATGGCGACGCCGCAGCCGAGGTAGTAGGCCCCGTCGGGGTCGCCCGCGAGCCGTTCGGCGGCCCCGGCGAAGGTTTCCTTCGAGAGGTCCGGCAGCGCGCCGCGCCGCCAGTCCTTCATCAGACGCTCCACCGCCCGGTCGATCAGGCCGTGGAAGGTGCGCATCATCTCGTGGGTGTTGGCGCCGCGGGCCTGGGCCTCCGGGACGGCGACCTTCTGGACGGCGTGCTGCAGCTCGTTGCCGGCCGCCTCCAACTGCTCGACGAGGTCGGGGCGGTGCAGCAGCTCGAACGGCGTCGCGGACTTCCGCGCCAGCCAGGCCTCCAGCAGCCGGCCGATCCGGTCACGGGCATGAAGGCTGTAGAGGTCCTGGGGCGTAACGCAGAGCGGCTCCAGGTTCTCGGCGGGCGCGCGCCGCTTGGTCATCGGCTCGGGCATGCCCAGATTGAGGATCTGGACCGACTGGAACTCGCCGCTCGCGGCGTCCTGCGTTTCCTTGGTCACCTTCACCGCATGGACGCCGCCGTCCTGGAAGGTGGCCTCGGCGGTCGTGACGGCGGTGGCGCGATCTTCCGTCGCCAGCTCCAGCGTCCAGCTCGCCCCCGGGCTTGCGCCGCACGAAAACCTCGAAGTGTACGCGTGCGCCGCTCATCTCATGCTCAATCGCCGGTAAGGCCGTGAACCTGACACGACAACCTTAAGAGGCCCTTTCCGGAACGCCTTGCCCGCCGCCCCATTGAGGCCACGGTGCGCGACGACTAGCTTCACCAATCTTCGACGGAGACATCGACGACAAATGGCCAAGATCACCCTGGTGGACGACGACGAAAACATCGTGACGTCGGTCAGCCTGGCGCTGGAAAGCCACGGCCACGCCGTGAAGGCCTACTTCGACGGCGCGGCCGGCCTCGCGGCGCTGGAGAATGATCCGCCTGACCTCGCCATCCTCGACGTGAAGATGCCCCGCATGGATGGGATGGAGGTGCTGCGCCGCCTGCGCCGCACCTCGGACCTGCCGGTGATCATCCTGACGTCCAAGGACGAGGAGATCGACGAGATCCTCGGTTTCAACCTCGGCGCCGACGACTACATGCACAAGCCGTTCAGCCAGCGCCTGCTGATCGAGCGGGTGAAGGCGGTCCTGCGCCGGGCCGGTGTCGAAGGCGAGGAGCCGGCGGCGCCCGGGGCCGCGCCGGCCGGGGCGGAAGGCTCGCGGGCGATCAAGCGCGGCAAGCTGACGCTCGACCCGGCGCGCCACGACTGCCTCTGGGACGGCAAGCCGGTGAAGCTGACCGTCACCGAGTTCCTGCTGCTGCAGTCGCTGGCGCAGCGGCCCGGCTTCGTGAAGAGCCGCGACAACCTGATGGATGCGGCGTACGACGATCAGGTCTATGTCGACGACCGCACGATCGACAGTCACATCAAGCGCATGCGCAAGAAGTTCCGCGACGTGGACCCCGAGTTCGACGCGATCGAAACCCTGTATGGCGTCGGCTACCGATACCGGGAGAGCTGAGCGGCCGGCGCGTCGTTCGCGTCTGTCGTGGCTGCCGGGCACCCGGCTCGGCCGGCTGATCATCGCGCTCAATGTGCTCGGCCTGGCGATCCTCGTCGCCGGGGCCCTCGTCATGAACGAGCTCCGGCGCGGCCTGGTCGAGGCGCGGATCGACAGCCTGACCACCCAGGGCGAGCTCATGGCCTCGATCATCGAGCAGGCCGCCACGGTGGGCGAGCCGGCCCCCGCCATGGACGCGGCTTACGCCAACGACATCGTCCTGCAGCTCCTGGCCAACCCCAAGGGGCAGCGCGCCCGGCTGTTCGACGCCGAGGGCAAGGTGGTGGCAGACAGCGACTGGGTGCTCGACCGCGTCGATAGCCGCCCCCTGCCGCCGGCCAGGCCGCGCCAGGAGAGCGAGGGCGGCATGCGGCTGGAGATGCCCAAGGGCTCGGCGCCGACGCCGGAGGCGGCCGGCCGGGCGCTCGAGGCCGAGCTCCAGCGGGCGCTCCGCGGGGGAACACGTGGCCGGCCTCCGGCGCACCGGCGGCGGCGACCGCGTCGTCTCGGTCTCGATCCCTATCCAGCATGTGCAGGCGGTGCTCGGCGTCCTGACGCTGGAAGCCCGCGACGTGGACGAGATCATCGCCCGCGAGCGGGCCTCGCTGATCCCCTTCATCCTGATCGCGGTGGCGGTGACCCTGCTGTCGTCTCTGCTGCTCAACCGGCTGATCGCCCAGCCGGTGCGCCGGTTGTCGCGCGCCGCGGACCGGGTGCGGCAGGCGCGGGCCCGGGCGATCTCGCTGCCCGACCTCGCCGGGCGCGACGACGAGCTCGGCGACCTGACCCGCAGCCTGGAGGACATGACGCACGCGCTTTCGGAGCGGATGGACGCCATCGAGAGCTTCGCCGCGGACGTCGCGCACGAGATCCGCAATCCGCTGACCTCCATGCGCTCGGCGGTGGAGACCCTCGACCTGGTCAAGGACGAAGCCGCCCGGGAGCGGCTGTTCAAGGTGCTGAAGAACGACGTCCAGCGGCTGGACCGGCTGGTCACCGACATCTCCAACGCCTCGCGGCTGGACGCCGAGCTGTCACGGGACAATCCCAAGCCGATCGACCTGGAGCGGCTGATCTTCGACATCGTGAACCTCTACGACGCGACCCTGAAGCCGGGGGACGTCCGGGTCCGCTTCCAGCCCCCGGCGGGATGGAGCCGGTGGTGGTGCTGGGCCGCGAGGGCCCGCTCGGCCAGATCTTCCGCAACCTGGTGGACAACGCCCGCTCGTTCTCGCCGCCCGGCGACGAGGTGACCGTCAATCTGCACCGGGTGCGCGACCAGGCGATCGTCACCGTCGCCGACAACGGCCCGGGCATCCCGCCGGAAAACCTCGAGACGGTGTTCGAGCGCTTCTACACCTCCCGGCCAAAGGGGGCGGCGTTCGGCGGCAACTCGGGGCTCGGCCTTTCGATCGCCCGCCAGATCGCCGAGGCGCACGGCGGCACGCTGCACGCGGAGAACCGGCTGGGCGCCGACGACCAGGTCGTGGGCGCGCTCTTCATCCTCACCCTGCCGGTGGCCGGCGGATGATCGTCCATGCCGGGCTGATCGCCATCCGCGGGCCAAGCGGCGCCTGGCGCGGGATCCTGGTGGAGGGGCCGTCCGGATCGGGCAAGAGCGACCTGATGCTCCGCGCGCTCGGCGAGGGCTTCCGGCTGGTGGCCGACGACCGCACGACGCTCTGGTTGTCGGACGGCCGCCTGTTCGGCCGGGCGCCGGAGACGATTTCCGGCCTCATGGAGGTGCGCGGGGTCGGCGTGCCGCGGTTCGAGACCCTGCCGCTCGCCGAGGTGGCGCTGGTCGTCCGGGCCGGCGAGCCGGAGCGCATTCCCGACCCCGTCGCCGCCGACATCCTCGGGTTGAAGGTCCCTCTGATCGTTCTCGCGCTGAGCGAATCCTCGGCGCCTGCGAAACTCGGTCACGCGCTCGCCGCCTTTGACGCCGGCCCCAAGAGGGTTATTTAGGCCCGCTCGCGCACGCCGCGGCCGGGTGGGGATACCCCTTGAGAGACATTTCATGATCGGGCTCGTGATCGTGACGCACGGGCGGCTGGCGGAGGAGTTCATCTTCGCCATGGAGCACGTGGTCGGCCCGCAGAGCGCCGTCGAGGCCATCTGCATCGGGCCCGAAGACGACATGGAGCGCCGGCGCCAGGACATCCTGGCGGCCTGTGGCCGCGTCGATTCCGGCGGCGGGGTCATCCTGCTCACCGACATGTTCGGCGGCACGCCGTCCAACCTGGCCATCTCGGTGATGGAGCAGACCAAGGCCGAGGTCATCGCCGGCCTCAACCTGCCGATGCTGATCAAGCTCGCGTCCGTGCGCACCCGCCAGAGCCTGGAGGACGCGGTCGCCTGCGCCCAGGAGGCCGGGCGCAAGTACATCTCCGTGGCGTCCTACGTGCTGGCCGGCGAGAAGTGAGCGAAGCCGCCCGCACGGTCGAGATCTGCAACAAGCGGGGGCTGCACGCCCGCGCCTCGGCCAAGTTCGTCAAGACCGCGTCGGCCTTCGACGCCGAGGTCACGGTCTCCAAGGACGGCCAGACCGTCGACGCCCGCTCGATCATGGGTCTGATGATGCTGGCCGCCGGTCCCGGCAGCGAGATCGAGATCAGGGCCGAAGGCGACGAGGCCGCCCAGGCGCTGGCGGCGCTCTGCGCCCTCGTCGAGTGCCGCTTCGAGGAAGACGAGTAGGACGCCGGCCTACGTCTTCAGGCGCCAGCCGGTGCGGAAGATCCAGGTGACCGCGGCCAGGCAGGCGATCAGGAAGCCGGCCGTCGCGGCCAGGCTGACGCCCACGCCGACGTCCGAGACGCCGTAGAAGGCCCAGCGGAAGCCGGAGACCAGGTAGACCACCGGGTTGAAGAGGGCGATCGTCCGCCAGACGTCCGGCAGCATGTCGATCGAATAGAAGCTGCCGCCGAGGAACGTCAGCGGCGTCACCACCATCATCGGGATGATCGACAGCTTCTCCCAGCCGTCGGCCCAGATGCCGGTGAGGAAGCCGAACAGCGAGAAGGTGACGCTGGTCAGCACCAGGAAGGCCAGCATCACGAAGGGATGCGCGATCTCGTAGGGCACGAAGATGCGCGCCGTGGCCATGATGATCAGCCCCAGCACCACCGACTTGGTGGCCGCCGCCCCGACGTAGCCCAGGACGATCTCGACGACCGAGATCGGCGCGGAGAGCACCTCGTAGATGGTGCCGGCGAACTTCGGCATGTAGATCCCGAACGAGCCGTTGGAGATGCTCTCGGTGAGGATCGAGAGCATGATCAGGCCGGGGATGATGAAGGCCCCGTAGCTGACGCCGTCGATCTCCGGCATCCGGCGGCCGATCGCCGCCCCGAAGACGATGAAGTAGAGCGAGGTGGTGATCACCGGCGCGGCCACGCTCTGGACGATGGTGCGCAGCCAGCGGCTCATCTCGAACCGGTAGATGGCCTGGACGGCGTGCAGGTTCATGCGCGGGCCCCCCGGACCAGGCTGACGAAGATCTCCTCCAGCGAGCTCTGGCTGGTCTGGAGGTCCTTGAAGTCGACCCCCTGCTTGGAAAGCTCGCGCAGCAGCTCGGCGATGCCGGTGTGATCGGCCTGGGTGTCGAAGGTGTAGATCAGGTCCGAGCCCTCGTTGGCGAGCTCGAGTTGGTAGGCGCCCAGGCCGGCCGGCACGGCCGCCAGCGGCTCCTGCAGGTGCAGGGTGAGCTGCTTCTTGCCGAGCTTGCGCATGAGCGCGGTCTTCTCCTCGACCAGGATCAGCTCGCCCCGGGAGATCACGCCGATCCGGTCGGCCATCTCCTCGGCTTCCTCGATGTAGTGGGTGGTCAGGATGATGGTCACGCCCCGCTCGCGCAGGCCCCGGACCATCTCCCACATGTCGCGCCTGAGCTCCACGTCGACGCCGGCGGTCGGCTCGTCGAGGAACAGGATCTCCGGCTCGTGGCTGAGCGCCTTGGCGATCATCACCCGGCGCTTCATGCCGCCGGACAGAGCCATGATCTTGGCGTCCTTCTTGTCCCAGAGGCTGAGGTCGCGGAGCACCTTCTCCAGGTAGGCGTCGTCGGGCGCGCGGCCGAACAGGCCGCGGGAGAACTTCATCGTCGCCCAGACGGTCTCGAAGGCGTCGGTGGAGATCTCCTGCGGGACCAGGCCGATCTTGGCGCGGGCGGCGCGGTAGTCGCGGACCACGTCGTGGCCGGCGGCCAGGACCCTTCCGCCCGTCGGATTGACGATGCCGCAGGTGATGCCGATGAGCGTGGTCTTGCCGGCGCCGTTGGGCCCCAGCAGGGCGAAGATCTCACCCTTGCGGATGTCCAGGCTGACGCCCTTCAGCGCCTGGAAACCCCCGGCATAGGTCTTCGACAGCCCGTCGATGCTGATGATCGGATCCACGCGTCCCCCTCTTCGCGCCCAGAGATAGGGCCCGAAGGACGGTTGAGCTAGGCCGGCGCCGACACCTTCATGCCCATTGGCCGCATCTTCAGGTCGGCGAGCAGGGCCTCGTCGGCGGTCTTCTCGGGATTGTTGGTGGTCAGGAGGCGGCCGCCGACGAAGATCGAATTGGCGCCGGCGAGGAAGCAGAGCGCCTGCAGCTCCCGGCTCATGTGCTCGCGGCCGGCGGCGATGCGCACCACCGACTTCGGGCAGACCAGGCGGGCGACGGCGATCATCCGCACGAACTCCAGCGGGTCGACGGGCTCCGAGCCGCCGAGCGGGGTGCCCGGGATCGGCATCAGGTCGTTGATCGGCAGGCTTTCCGGGTGGGCCGGCAGGACGGCGAGCTGGTGCAGCAGGCCGGCCCGGTCGCGGCGGGTCTCGCCCATGCCAACGATCCCGCCGCAGCAGGTGGAAAGCCCCGCGTCGCGGACGTGGGCCAGGGTGTCGAGCCGCTCCTGGTAGGTGCGGGTGGTGACGACCTGGTCGTAGTAGTCCGGACCGGTGTCGAGGTTGTGGTTGTAGAAGTCGAGGCCCGCGGCCTTCAGTGCCTTCGCCTGGTCGGCGGTCAGCATGCCGAGCGTCGCGCAGGTCTCGAGCCCGAGGGCCTTCACGCCCGAGATCATCTCGGCGACCTTCGGCAGGTCGCGGTCCTTCAGGTCGCGCCAGGCCGCGCCCATGCAGAAGCGCTGAGCGCCGCCGGCCTTCGCCTCGCGGGCGGCGGCGATCACTGCCTCGGCTTCCATCAGCTTGGACGCCTTCAGGCCGGTCTTGAAGTGCTGGCTTTGCGCGCAGTAGCCGCAGTTCTCGGCGCAGCCGCCGGTCTTCACGCTGAGCAACTGGCTGATCTGCAGCTCGGTCGGATCGAACCAGGCGCGGTGGACCTCCGCGGCCCGGAAGACCAGCTCCGTGAACGGCAGCTCAAACAGCGCCTCCACCTCCTCGAGCGTCCAGTCGTGCCGCGGCAGGGCGGGATCAGAGGGGCGGAAGGGAGCATTCATGGCGTTTCCTTCGGGACGATGGCCGCGCTTAGAGCCCCTCACGCTGCGGGCGGCAAGCCGCGCCGCCCCGCAATTTTCTCGCTTTTTGTTGATCCTGCGCATGTTGCGCCCGACTTGATATGGTAGGCGCCTGCTGGATCTGGTCCATAGAAGGACGCCTGTATGGGCGCTTCCCACGAGATCGAGCTGAAGTTCCTCTGCGCTCCGGCCGATCTTGCCGCAGTGCTGGCGGCCGCGCCGTCCGGTGAGGACGAGACGCGCGAACTGGTCAGCACCTATTTCGACACGCCGGACCAGCGCCTCCAGAAGCAGGGCGTCTCGCTCCGCGTGCGTCACAGTAAGGGACAGCGCGTCCAGACACTGAAGCGCGGCTCGGGTCTGACGCGGGAGGAGCACGAGGCGCCGGTGAAGGGCGACCGGCCCGACCCGTCGCTCGGGCCGCTCAACGACCTCCTGCCGAACGGTGAGGCGCTGGCGCTCAGCGCGTCCTTCAATGTGCACGTGACGCGGCGGCAGCGGCTCGTCCGCTACCGGAAGGCCGAGATCGAACTCGCCCTCGACGAGGGCGAGGTCCGCGCCGGCGGGCGCACGGCGGCGATCAGCGAGGTCGAGCTGGAGCTCAAGTCCGGCGACCCGACCGCCCTCTTCGACCTGGCCCGAGAGCTCGGCGAGGCCGCGCCGCTCTATCTCTCCTTCGATGGAAAGGCCTCGCGCGGCCAGGCCCTGGTGTCCGGCGCGCCGCTGCAGGCCAGGCGCAAGGAACGGGTCGAACTGAAGGGCGGAGTCACCGCCGCCGGCGCCTTCCAGGCCACGGCGCGCAATGCGCTGGGCCAGATCGCCGCCAATGCGGCGGTGCTGCGGGCCGACCCCCAGCCCGAGGCCGTGCACCAGCTCCGGGTCGCCGCCCGCCGGCTGCGCAGCGTCATCGCGACCTTCGAGCCCCTGCTCGACGAGGATGGGGCCGAGGCGGTGAAGGACGAGCTGCGCTGGCTGGGACACGCCTGCGATTCCGCCCGCAACCTCCACGTCCTCCTGGAGCGGATCGACGAAACCGCCGGGGCGATGAAGCCGCCGCCGGCCGGGATCGACGCCCTGAAGCTCGCGGTGGAGGCCGCCCGCGACGCGGCCAACCTCGACGTCGGCCGAACCGCCGCCTCGGCCCGCTTCCGCAAGCTGATGATCGACGTCACCGCCTGGATCGAGACCGGCGCCTGGCTGTCGGACGAGGAGGGGCGCGACGTCCGCGACCAGAAGGCGACCGCCTTCGCCGCCGCCGCCCTCGACCACCGCCGCAAGAAGCTCCGCAAGCTGGCCCGCGACCTGGCGACCACGACCGACGAGAAGCGCCACAGGGCCCGCATCGAGGCCAAGAAGCTGCGCTACGGCGCCGAGACCTTCGCCAGCCTTTTCCCGGAGAAGGCGACGACCCGGTTCATCGGCCGGTTGAAGGAGCTCCAGGAGGAACTGGGGGGCGCTGAACGACGCGGCGACCGCCGCCCCGCTGCTGGAATCTCTGGCCCTGTCACCGGAAGCCGCTTTCGCCGCCGGCGAGCTGGTGGGCCTGGAGACGGCGGGAAAGCCGTTCCACGTGGAAAAGGCGGTCAAGGCCTTCGAGAAGCTCGACGAGGCTCCGAAGTTCTGGCGGTGAGCTGCGACCCGCCGTCGCGGTTCATATAAAGAAATCCTTATGTCCCGGTTGCGACGCTGGCGCGTCGCGGCTATAGAGCCGCAAACCCCAAATTCCGCATCAGGACCCGTACGCCCCATGACCGACTACGTCGTGAAGGACATCTCGCTGGCCGACTGGGGCCGCAAGGAACTCGACATCGCCGAGACCGAAATGCCGGGCCTGATGGCCGTGCGCGCCGAGTTCGGCAAGGCCCAGCCGCTGAAGGGCGCCCGGATCGCCGGCTCGCTCCACATGACCATCCAGACCGGCGTCCTCATCGAGACCCTGCAGGCGCTGGGCGCCGAGGTCCGCTGGGCCTCGTGCAACATCTTCTCGACCCAGGACCACGCCGCCGCCGCCATCGCGGTGAAGGGCACCCCGGTCTTCGCCATCAAGGGCGAGACGCTGGTGGAGTACTGGGAGTACGCCCACAAGATCTTCGAGTGGCACGACGGCGGCTACCCGAACCTGATCCTCGACGACGGCGGCGACGCCACCCTGCTCTGCGTGCTGGGCCCGAAGGCCGAGAAGGACCCCTCGGTCCTGAACAATCCGCAGAACGAGGAAGAGGAAGCCCTCTTCACCGTCATGAAGCGCTACCTCAAGGAGAAGCCGGGCTTCTATTCGGCGATCCGTGACGCCTGCAAGGGCGTCTCCGAGGAGACCACTACGGGCGTTCACCGCCTCTACCAGATGGCCGAGAAGGGCGAGCTGCCGTTCCCGGCGATCAACGTCAACGACAGCGTGACCAAGTCGAAGTTCGACAACCTCTACGGCTGCCGCGAGAGCCTGGTGGACGCCATCCGCCGCGGCACCGACGTGATGCTGGCGGGCAAGGTCGCGGTGGTGCTGGGCTACGGCGACGTGGGCAAGGGCTCGGCGGCCTCGCTGCGCAACGGCGGCGCCCGCGTCATCGTCACCGAGATCGACCCGATCTGCGCCCTGCAGGCGGCCATGGAGGGCTATGAGGTCCAGACCATGGAAGACGTCGCCGACAAGGCCGACATCTTCGTCACGGCGACCGGCAACAAGGACGTTCTGACCGTCGACCATATGCGGGCGATGAAGAACAACGCCATCGTCTGCAACATCGGCCACTTCGACAGCGAGATCCAGATCGCCGGCCTGCGCAACTTCAAGTGGGACAAGATCAAGGATCAGGTCCACCACGTTGAGTTCCCGGACGGCAAGAAGATCATCGTCCTGTCCGAAGGCCGCCTGGTGAACCTCGGCAACGCCACGGGCCACCCGAGCTTCGTGATGTCGGCGTCCTTCACCAACCAGACGCTCGCCCAGATCGAGCTCTGGACCAACGGCGCGAAGTACGAGACCAAGGTCTACACCCTGCCCAAGCACCTCGACGAGAAGGTGGCCATGCTCCATCTCGACAAGCTCGGCGCGAAGCTGACCAAGCTCTCCAAGGACCAGGCCGACTACATCGGCGTCACGGTCCAGGGCCCGTTCAAGCCCGAGCACTACCGCTACTAGTTTCCTTCTCCCCTGAGGGAGACGACTATCCCCGCTGGGGTCGGATGAGGGGTCTCTCGGCGTCGCCGCGAGGCCCTTCTTCGTTTTCGCGCGGGGCCGTTGCGCCACCTCTGATCCGTCAGCCTGCGGCCGACGCCTTCTCTCGCGAGGGGAGAAGGGTAGGAGGCGAGCTTCACCTAAGCTAAACCCTGCGGCCATGCCGCTGGCGCTCGTCATGTCGTCGTTCGTGGCCGCCTCGCGGATCGGCGGCGCCGCGCAGCAGTATGTGCTGGCCCAGCACAAGATCGACCCGGTCCTGGCGCCCACCGTCATGTTCGGCCGCAACCCTGCCCGGGGCGCGGAAGGCCAGGTGACCTCGCCGGAGGTGTTCCGCCGGATGCTCGGCGATATCGAGGCCGACGCGCTGTTCGGCCTGGTGGACCTGGTGATCACCGGCCACTTCTCGCTCCCCGAGCAGGTGGAGATCGCCGCCGGCGTGCTGGAGCGCGTCCGGGCCGCCAACCGGGAGGGCGCCTTCGCCGGCCGCCCGACGGTGGTGGTCGACCCGATCATGGGCGACGAGCCCAAGGGACTCTATGTGAGGCCCGAGGTCGCGGCCGCGGTGGCCGAGCGGCTCGTGCCGATCGCCGACTGGATCACCCCCAACGTCTGGGAGCTGTCGCAACTGGTCGGGCGGCATGTGGTCGACGCGGCCGACGCCGCCGCCGCGGCGCGCGAGCTCGGCAAATGCGCCCTGATCACCTCGGTGCCGGCCGGCGACGACCGGATCGGCCTGCTCTATGTGGACGAGGTCTCGGCCACGCTCTTCAGTCACCCGCGGCTCGAGCGCGCGCCGAGCGGCACCGGCGACCTGGTGACCGCCTCGTTCGGTGCGGGCCTGGTGGAGGGCCTGCCGGCGCTGGCCGCCGCCGAGCGGGCGTCGCGCGCCGCGGCCGAGACGGTGAAGGCCGGTCAGGACTGGCGGGCGCAGGAGCTGCCGATCGTGGCGTTGGGCGATCGCCTCGTGCGGCCGACCGCAGAGGTGCGTATAGAACACCTCTGATGCGCGAGGCGGAGCACTTCCGGATCGAGGGCCGCGTCCAGGGCGTGGGCTTCCGCTGGTGGACGGTGGAGGCCGCCCGCGGGCTGGGGCTGGCGGGCTGGGTCCGCAACCGGCGCGACGGCTCGGTCGAGGCCCTGGCCATCGGCGAACGGGCCGGCCTCGACGCCTTCGCCGCGGCCTGCGCCAAGGGTCCGCCCAGCGCGCGGGTCGCCGAGGTGGTCCGCACGCCCGCGCAGGACGACGGCGCGCAGGGCTTCCACGAACGTCCCACGGAGTAGGCATGGTCGAGATTTCGGGCTTCGCGCCGGCGCGGTTCAGCGCCGTGAAGGACGCCTTCGCCGCCAGCTTCGCCGCCGGCGAGGAGCTGGGCGCGCGCTTCACCCTGGTCGAGGCGGGCGAGGTGGTGATCGACCTCTGGGGCGGCCACGCCGACCGGGCGCGGACCAGGCCGTTCGACGAGCGGACGCTGGCCACCATCTTCTCGACCACCAAGGCCATGGCCGCCCTGCTGATCGCCCGGCTCGTGGATGCGGGGAAGCTCGACTACGGCCAGACCGTCGCCAGCGTCTGGCCCGAGTTCGCCCAGGCGGGGAAGGAGGCCGTCACCATCGAACAGGCGATCTCCCATCAGGCCGGCCTGCCGGGCTTCCCCGAGCCGATGGACCCGGTGACCTGGTTCGACTGGGACGCCATCTGCGCCAGGCTGGCGGCCATGGCGCCGATGTGGCCGGTGGGGAGCGCCAGCGGCTATCACCCGATCACCGTGGGCTATATCGCCGGCGAGATCTTCCGCCGGGTGGACGGCCGGACCATGGGCCAGGCGCTGCGCGAGGACATCGCCCAGCCCTTCAGCCTCGACCTCTGGATGGGCCTGCCGGAGACCGAGGCCGACCGGCTGGCCGAGCTGCAGCGGCCGTCGGCCCTGCCGGATTTCGGCGAGCGCAACGAGCCCACCAAGGCGGCCTTCCTGGTCCCCTGGTCCGCCGCTGCCGGCCGGCCGCAGGCAGAATGGCGGGCGCTGCCGATCCCGTCGACCAATGGCCACGCCACCGCCGAGGCGCTGGCCCGGCTGATGGGCGCCTTGGCCAACGACGGCTGGCTGGACGGCGACGAGATCCTGTCGCCGGCCCTGATCGCCGAGGCGGCCCGGGAGCGCATCCGCGGCCAGGACCTGGTGTTGCCGTTCTTCATGAGCTGGGGCGCGGGCTTCATGCGCAACGAGACCGAGCACCCCTGGGGCCCGGGGAACCAGAGCTTCGGCCACTCCGGCTGGGGCGGCTCCTGCGCCTTCGCCGACCCGGAGCGGAAGCTCGGCTGCGCCTATGTGATGAACAAGCAGGGCACGGCGCTGATGGGCGACCTGCGCCCCAAGCGGCTGATCGAGGCGGCGTACGCGGGGCTTTGAACCTCACCCTAGATTGTCATCCCGGAGGGCCGCAGGCTCTCCGCTGCCCTGTGCCGGGGTGACGGGTGAGGAGCGGGCGGCCGCTCAACCCTTCCCCTGCACGACCGCCTCGCCGCGCGCTTCCTTCCAGGCGTTGCCGATCAGGTCGTTCGTGAAAACCGCGTCGATCAGGAAGGCGAGCCAGGCGTCGCCGCCGGTGAAGCCAGCCTTCATGGCGGTCAGGTCCACGCGCTTGCGCACCTCCTCGAGCGGCAGGTCCTTCAGCGGCGCGACCTGCGCGCGGAGGCCCTCGAGCGCCGCGATCAGCCGGTCGACGTAGACCGTGTCGCGCATCGGCGCGCCGTGACCAGGGATCAGCACGGCGGGCTGCATGGCCCTCAGCTTCCGGAGCGTCACGATCCACTCGCCGGGATAGGTGTGGGCGGCGTAGGGGACGGGGGCGACCACCAGGTCGCCGCTGGCCACGATCCGCTGTTTCGGCAGCCAGGCTATGGCGTCGCCATCCGTGTTGCCGCGGCCGAGGAAGCGCAGCTCCACGGGCCGCTGGGCGTCGGGGGATATCGAAGCGGCCGGTGAAGGTCCGCTGGGCGGGAAAGGGCTTCAGGCCCGTGTAGCCGGCGACCATCCCGGGCCCCGCCTCCGCCGTGCGCCGCCAGCCCGCCCTCAGCGCTTCCGGCAGGGCCGTGTCGTCGGCCCGCTTCGCCGCCACGTCGGCCATGGCTGAATAGCTCTGCGCATAGCCCGCCACATACGTCATCGGCGGACCTTCCATGTTGGCCTTGGTTTGGGCGGTGGAGACCGTCACCGCTTCGGGCCAGGCGGCCAGCAGCTCTCCGGCGCCCAGGTTGTGGTCGCCGTGGTAGTGGGTGTAGGCGATCCAGCGGACCGGCTTCTTGGAAACCTTGCGGATCTCGGCGACGACGGCGCGGCCCGAGGTCGGCGACCCGCCGGCGTCGATCACCACCAGACCCTTCGCCTGCTCGATAACGACCACATTGCCCTCGAACGGCGGGTCGGTGACGGCCGGCTTGGCGATCAGCCAGACGCCGGGCGCGACCTGCGTCGTCGTGCGGGCGAAGACCCGGTCGGCGTGGGCTGGATCGGGTTCGACGGCCTCGGCGGGCAGGGCGAGCGCAAGAAGAACGAGGACGGTCCGCAGCATCCCCTCAGCCTGAAGGCGAAGGTCGTCCGGCGCCAGCGGCCGCGCGACCGGCGGCTATTCCGCGGCGGCGGCCTGGACGATCTTCTCGGCGTTGAGCACGGCGCGGCTCCGCCGCCAGGCCCCGTAGAGGAACACCGCCGCCCCGCCCCAGATGAAGCCGAACGACAGCGCCCGGACCGGCGTGAAGGGCTCGCCCTGGGCGATGCCGATCATGAAGCTGATGGTCGGGGCCATGAATTGCAGGAAGCCCATTGCCGAGAGCGGCATGCGCCGGGCCGCCCAGGCGAAGAGGACGAGCGGAATGGCGGTGATCGGTCCGGCGGCGATCAGCCAAGCCACCGTGGCGGCGCTGTCGGCGAAATGGCCGGTCCCCTGGGCCTGAAGCCACATCAGGAAGGCGAGGCTGGGCAGGCCGAGCAGCAGGCATTCCACGAGGAAGCCGGTCTGGGCGTCGGCCGCGACCTGTTTCCTGACCACCCCGTAGCCGCCGAACGACAGGGCGAGCGCCAGCGACACCCAGGGCAGGTGGCCGAGCGCGACGGCCTGGACCACGACCCCGACGCCGGCGAGCGCGATGGCGGTCTGGCCGATCCGGTCGATGCGCTCGCGGAACAGCAAGGGCGCCGGCGGCCATGTTGACCAGCGGATTGATGTAATAGCCGAGCGAGGTCTCCAGCAGGCGGCCGGAGTTCACCGCCCAGATGAAGACGATCCAGTTGGCGGCGATCAGCAGGGACGACAGCAGCAGCCAGCCCAGCACCTTCGGCTGGCGAAGGACGCCCAGCACCTGGCCGCCCTGCTTCGCCAGCAGGACGAAGATCAGGGCGGTGGGCACGCTCCAGACGATGCGGTGCGCCAGGATCTCGGGGGCGGAAACGCCCAGCGCGCCGATGGCCTGCATGGCCAGCGGCACGAAGCCCCAGATCAGGTAGCAGAGGATCCCCGCCGACAGCGCCAGACGGGACTCCCCGCCGGGCGCCGTGGCGGGGGGCATCCTAGGCCAGGGCCTTCTGGTTGATCAGGCCGCGCGCGTGCAGCAGCTCGGCGATCTGCACGGCGTTGAGGGCCGCGCCCTTCCGGAGATTGTCGGCGACCACCCACATGGACAGGCCGTTCTCGACGGTCGGGTCGTTGCGGATGCGACTGACGAAGACCGGGAACTCGCCCTGGGCTTCCTTCGGCGTCATGTAGCCCTTGTCGTTGCGCTGATCGATGACGATCAGGCCGGGGCTCTCGCGCAGGATGTCGCGGGCCTTGTCCTCGTCCAGCGGCTCGTGGAACTCGATGTTCACGGCCTCCGAGTGGCCGACCATCACCGGCACGCGCACGCAGGTGACCGTGAGCTTGATCTCAGGGTCGATCATCTTGTGGGTCTCGTTCCACATCTTGGCCTCCTCATCAGTGTAGCCGTCGTCCTGGAACGACCCGATGAAGGGGATGACGTTGAACGCGATCTGCTTGGGGAATTTCTTCGGCGGCGTGGCGCCCAGGACGAAGACGTTCTTCGTCTGGTCGAAGAGCTCGTCCATGCCTTCTTTGCCGGCCCCGGAGACCGACTGGTAGGTCGCCACCACCACGCGCTTGATCCGGGCGCGATCGTGCAGCGGCTTCAGCGCCACGACGAGCTGGGCCGTCGAGCAGTTCGGGTTGGCGATGATGTTCTTGCGGTCGGCCCACTCCACGTCGTCCGGATTCACTTCCGGCACGACCAGGGGAACGTCGGGGTCCATGCGCCAGGCCGAGGAATTGTCGATGACGATGGGGCCGGCGGCGCCGATCTTCGGGGCCCATTCCTTGGAGAAGGCGCCCGACACGCTCATCAGGACGAGATCGACGGTGGAGAAGTCGAACTGCTCCACGTCCTCGCATTTCAGGATCTTCTCGCCGAACTCGACCTCCAGGCCGATGGACTTGCGCGAGGCGATGGCGTGGATCTTTTCCACGGGGAAGTTCACTTCCTCGAGGATGTTCAGCATCTCACGGCCCACGTTGCCCGTGGCGCCGACGACGGCCACCCGGTAACCCATCGCAACTCTCCTAAGACTGGGGAGCGTTCCCGTACGCTCCGGCGTGGCCCATAGCAAGGCGAGCAGAACTCACAGCCGTCTCAGATCGGCTGTCTTCCGGCGCCTGCGACAAATGGCGGTCCGCCGGCCTCCGGACAAGCCGTCGTTCCACGGATTCGGGATGCAGCTTCCATGCAGGCCGGTAAGCTCACTTGACCAGGAGGAGACCCGCCCATGTCCGAAGCCGTGATCACCGACACCGGCATGCCGTTCGCCAACCTGATGGGCGTGGAGATCCTCGAGCGGTCGAAGGAACGGGTGAGGGGGAAGCTGACGGTCCGGCCGGACCTCTGCACGGCGGGCGGCATCCTGCACGGCGGCGCCTACATGGCCTTCGCCGACGCGCTCGGCGCGATCGGCGGGGTGATGAACCTGCAGCCCGGGACGCGCACCACGACGCTGGAATCCAAGACCAACTTCCTCGGCTCGGCGAAGGTCGGGTCGGAGGTGTTCGGCGAAGCCACGCCCCTGCATGTGGGGCGGCGGTCGAGCGTCTGGCAGACGCGGATCACGGCGCCGGAGGGCAAGTTGCTCGCCCTGATCGTCCAGACGCAGATGACGATCGAAGGCTAGGCGGCGTACCGCGAGCTGACCTGGCGCAGGCCGTCGACGACGGCGGCGGTCCCGGGCTGGTCGCCCATGCCGAGCAGCATCCGCCAGGCCCGCAC
This sequence comes from Phenylobacterium sp. J367, assembly GCF_024699985.1. Taxonomy (GTDB): domain Bacteria; phylum Pseudomonadota; class Alphaproteobacteria; order Caulobacterales; family Caulobacteraceae; genus Phenylobacterium. The sequence goes on from NZ_JAJONA010000001.1 coordinate 1,366,032, forward strand.
GTGGACGACGATCGCCGCGCGGTCGTAGCGCTGGCCGGTGCGCAGGTGGTCGAGCAGGTCGCAGAGGCTGGTGAGCGCCAGGTCCACGGCCGGGACGTGGCAGACCTCGCCGCCGCCGATCCCGCGGACCGCGATGGCGTAGAGGTCGGCCATGCCCTCGTCGTCGAAGCTCTCGCCCATGGCCTCCAGGCGGGCCTCGGTGAGCTCGAGCAGCGCTTGCAGCTCGGCCATGCAGGTCGGGCGGATGGTGTCGAGGTTGGCCTGGGCGCGCTCCAGCGCCTCGGCCACGGGCAGGCCGCCGGGCATCTTCAGCAGCTTCGCAAGCCGGGGCTTGGGGAAGACGAAGCGGACGGCGCTCATGATGCGAGCCTCGATTCCTTCACCTCGTCGGCCTCCGCCGGAATGGGTTGGGCATTGGCCGCATTGTCCTCGCGCCGGCGGCCGACGCCTTTCGGCGGGCCGTCGTCACGGAAGCGGCGGTCGGGGCCTACATACTCACCGGAGAACAAGAACGGCCGGCCCTCCTTGGCCACCCAGATGATGCGTTCGAGCATCACGATAGGGGCAAAAGGTTTCTTGACGATGATGTGGCCGCCGCAATCGCGCGCCCGGGCCACGTCGGTCGCCGGCGTGTGGGCGGTGGTGATGATCACCGGGGTGTAGCAGTTGGGTTCCTGACAGTTCGTCCGCATCCATTTGACGAAGTCGTAGCCGTCTCCGGAGGGCGACATGCCGTCGACGATGGCCAGGTCCAGCTCGTGCCGCTGGGCCACTTCCTTGGCGGCGTCCACGTCGGTGCAGCGGTAGAGCTTCTTGGCGCCCAGGCCGGTGACGATCTGCACGAGGATCGACATCCCGAGCGTCGTGTCGTCGAGGAGGAGAACCGAGGCGTCCTCGAGGTTGTAACGGGACCGGGATGCGGGATCGAGCGCCATGGGGCTGGGTGGAATCCCGAGAGAACGTGTTCGACGATGCTGCGTGGTCAAGGTTGGGCGAGCGCGGTTAACGGAGCCTTTCCACAGCAAAAGATAAGCCGGCGAACCATCCGTCTGCGTTGACTCGATCAGGCCTCTGCCGGCAGCTTCCGCGAGGAGGCGTCAGCATGGCCGAAGCGCTGCCGGACGGGCCGCAACTCGCGGCGGGCTATATCCTGCGGCCCCACCGACTGGGCGACATCGGCTGGGTGACCCAGGCGCACGGGGTGATCTACGGCCGCGAATATGGCTGGGACCACCGGTTCGAGGCCCTGGTGGCGCGGCTGACCGCCGACCTCGTCGAAAACTTCGACTCCGAGCGTGAGGGCAGCTGGATCGCCGAGCGGGCGGGGACCAATATCGGCTGCGTCTTCCTGCAGCGGCAGGACGAGACGACCGCCAAGCTGCGCCTGCTGCTCGTGGACCCCGCGGCGCGGGGCCTGGGGCTGGGCCGCCGGCTGGTGGACGAATGCGTCACCCGGGCCCGCGACCTGGGCTACCGCGAGATGACGCTCTGGACGCAGAGCATCCTGATCGCCGCCCGCTCGATCTACGAGGCGGTCGGGTTCGAGCTCGAGGAGAGCTGGCCCAACGAGGACTTCGGCGGCTACGGCCTGACCAGCGAACGGTGGCGGCTGAAGCTCTAGTCGCCGGCCATCTTCAGGATCGCCGCCCACTCCTGATCGCTTACCGGCGAGACGGAAAGGCGCGACTGGCGGATCATGGCCATCTCGGCGAGGGCGGGATTGGCCTTCATGTCGGCGAGGGTGACCGGGGCCTTCAGCGGGCGGACCGGCGCCAGCTCCACGGCGACGAAGCGGCCGGAGGGATCGCTGGCGTCCGGGAAGGCCGCCTTGGCCACCTTGGCGACGCCCACCACCGCCAGCCCCTCCTGCGAGTGGTAGAACAGCACCTCGTCGCCGACGTTCATGGCCTTGAGGTGGAGGGCGGCGGCGTTGTTGCGCACGCCGTCCCAGACCGTGCGGCCGTCCCGCTGCAGGTCCTCGAAGCTGTAGGTGTTGGGCTCCGACTTCACCAGCCAGCCGGCCATCGCGTCCCTCCCGCTTGCGCGGGAAGGAGACTAGAGCGCGGCCAGGACGGCGTCACCCATCTCGGCGGTGGAGAGCCGGCCGCCGAGGTCGGGCGTGCGGGCGCCGCCCTCCAGGGCCCGGGTCACGGCGGCGAACAGCCGGTCGGCGGTCTCGGCGCGGCCCAGCGACCAGCGAAGCGCCATCTCGAAGGAGAGGATCGCGGCCAGCGGGTTGGCGACGCCCTTGCCGGCGATGTCGGGCGCCGAGCCGTGGATCGGCTCGTAGAGGCCAGGCTTGCCGGGCGCGCCCAGGGCCGCCGACGGCAGCATGCCGAGCGAGCCGGTGAGCTGGGCCGCGGCGTCCGACAGGATGTCGCCGAACAGGTTGTCGGTGACCATGACGTCGAACTGCTTGGGATTGCGGACGATCTGCATGGCGGCGTTGTCCGCCAGGATGTGCTCCAGCTCGACGTCGGCGTATTCGCGCTTGTGAAGGTCGGTGACCACCTCGCGCCACAACAGGCCGGTCTCCATGACGTTGGATTTCTCGGCGGAATGGACCTTGTTGCGCCGGCCGCGGGCCAGCTCGAAGGCGACGCGCGCGATCCGCTCGATCTCGCCGGTGGTGTAGACCTGGGTGTCGACGGCGCGGCGGCCGCCGCCCGGCAGATCCTCGATGAACCGCGGCTTTCCGAAATAGACCCCCGCCGGTGAGCTCGCGGACGATCATGAAGTCCAGGCCCTCCACCAGCTCCCGCTTGAGGGAGGAGGCGTCGGCCAGCGGCTGGAAGCAGAGCGCGGGACGGAGGTTGGCGAACACCTCCATCTCCGAGCGGAGGGTCAGGAGGCCGGCCTCCGGCCGCTTGTCGCGGGCGACGCCGGCCCATTTCGGACCGCCGACCGCGCCCATCAGGACCGCCTTGGCTTGCTTGGCGGCGGCGATGGCCTCGTCGCTGAGCGGGGTCCCGAGCAGGTCGTAGCTGTGGCCGCCGAACGGCTGCTCGTCGATTGCGAGCTCCGGGGTCAGGGCGGCCGCGATCCGGCGCACCTGGGCCGTCACCTCCGGGCCGATGCCGTCGCCGGGCAGGAGAAGCAGGTCGGTCACGGCAGGTCCCCGGGAGCTGTTTTCGGTCGGTTTGCTGGCGACCTCCTAGGGGAAGAGCGCGCCGCCGGGAAGCCGGAATGGCCCAGCCATGGTCACGGCTGCGCCCTTTTTTGACCCCAAGCGGCGCGCACCCCTTGGCTTCGGTCGGAGGGGACTCAACAGACGTGGGCGTACGCTCGCGTTGACTGGAGGAACGACCATCATGCGCACCATCTCCGCATTCGCCGCGCTCGCCGGAATCCTCGCCCTCGCCGGACCGGCCGCCGCCCAGGTTGGCCTCGGCGGCGCCGTGGGTGGTTCCGTCGGCGGCCAGCTCGGCGCCCCGACCGGCGTCCTGGGCGGCGCGACCGGAACGCTGGGACAGACGACCCAGAGCGTGGGCTCCACCGTCCGCGACACCGGCCGTTCGACCCTCGACACCACGCGCGCCACGACCCAGAGCGCCAAGCAGAAGGCCAAGGCCGCCAAGGCGGAGGCGGCCCGCACCGCCGCGCAGGCGACCCCCAACGCTTCGGCGACCGGGGCGGCGGCGGCCGACGGCTCGGCGACCGCGGCCAGCACCGGCGCGGCGCCCGTGAGCGCCACCGGCGGCCTCGGCGCCAGCGGCTCGGCCAGCGCCGACACCCAGAGCGGCGCGAGCGCCGATGTCGGCGCCACAGGCTCGGCGAGCGCCAAGACCGGTTCTGAAGACGAGAAGACCCCGAACTAGCGCGGGGCGCGGGAGCCGCCGGGCGCGCCCTAGAGCGCGCGCTCGGCGGCGACCTCGTAGAGCATGAGCCTGCGGTCGTGCACGCCGAGCGCCGGCCAGGCCGCGCGCCAGTCGGCCAGGTGCGGCGCCTGGAAGTGGGCGTCGAGCGCGGCCTGGTCGCGCCAGGCCTCGAACACCCGGATCAGGCCGGGGTCCTCCACATCGACGGCATAGGAATAGACGAGGCAGCCGTCCTCGGCCCGGCTCGCCGCCAGCATGGCCTCCATGTGCGGCTGGAACGCCGCCAGGTTCTCCGGCGGCACGCGGACCGTGCCGGCGATGACCAGGCTCACGCGTCCTCCAGCCACGGCCGGGCGAGCGCGGCCTTCATCTCGTAGACGTCGATGGCGCTGGCCTTCTGCAGGGTCTCGCCGATGGCATCGAGGCCCTTCAGCATCTTCTCCTTCCGCTTCGGGTCGATCTCGAAGTGGAACACCTGGCCCGACGGCGAGGTCACCGACTGGGTCTCCAGGTCGACGCTGACCATGTGGTTGCCGCCGCGCGCCTCGTCCATCAGCTGCTGGACCTCCTCGGCCTTCAGCACCACGGGCAGAAGGCCGTTCTGGAAGCAGTTGTTGTAGAAGATGTCCGCGAAGCTGGTGGAGATCACGCAGCGGATCCCGAAATCCATCAGCGCCCAGGGGGCATGCTCGCGGCTCGACCCGCAGCCGAAGTTGTCGCCGACCACCAGCACGCCCGCGCCCTTGTACTCCGGCCGGTTCAGCACGAAGTCGGGCCGCTCCACGTCCTGCTCGTCGTAACGGAAATCGTAGAACAGGCCCTTGCTCAGCCCCTCGCGCTCCACGGTCTTCAGGAACTGCTTGGGGATGATCTGGTCGGTGTCGATGTTGGCCAGCGGCAGGGGCGCGGCCTTGGCGTCGAGGCGGGTGAAGGCTTCCATCAGACGGTCTCTTTCGCCGGCTCTGCCGACAGCATGAGAGTGGGGACGCCGCCGGGGGCGTCGCGGACGGTGAAGACGTGGGTGCCGGGCTTGCGGCCCTTGCGGACCTCGGAGACGTCGAAGCCGGCGGCGGCCATGCGGCCTTGCGCGGCCTCCGGATCGGCGACGCGCCAGGCGAGGCCGCCGAACCGGTCGGGGGCGTCGGAGACCGGGATCTTGAGGCTCTGGCCCACTTCGACCACGGCGCCGCCGCAGCGGAAGAAGAGCTGGCGCGCGCCCCATTGCGGGTTCTCGCGGTCCAGCCGGAGGTCGAGGCCGAACTTGGCGCCGAAGAGCGCCAGCGCGCGGTCCGGATTGGCGGTGTAGACGACCACGTGGTCCAGCGCGTCGACGGGACCGTCGGCGGTGGGCGCCGAGAGCGGCAGGTCGCGCTGCTGGCGCAGGGTGAACTGCAGGCCCGCCGCGCGGATCAGGGCGACGCCGGCGACGGCTTCCACCTCGAGCCCGCGACGCTCGGCGAGCCTGGTGGCCGCGTCGAGGTCTGGCGTCGCGAACGACAGGATCCACAGCCCTTCGCCGGCCTCGTCGAGGCGCGCGCGCACCCGGTCGCCGGCCACGTCTTCGCCATCGGGCGCGATCACTTCCAGGGCGGCGTTGGGAAACCGGAACCACGCCCGCTTCGCGCCGCCGCCCGGCTCCAGGTCGGGCTCGCGGGCGAACAGCCGGCGGTAGCCGTCGACCGCGGCGTCGAAGTCGCGGACTGCGACGGCGACGTGGTCGAGGCCGGTGATCACCTGAGGTAGTCCCGCACGTCGGCGATGTGGCCGGCGATGGCGGCGGCGGCGGCCATGGGCGGGCTGACCAGGTGGGTGCGGCCGCCGCGGCCCTGGCGGCCCCTCAAAGTTGCGGTTGGAGGTGGACGCGCTGCGCTGGCCGGGGGCCAGGCGGTCCGGGTTCATGCCCAGGCACATCGAGCAGCCCGGCTCGCGCCACTCGAAGCCGGCGGCCTTAAAGATCTCGTCCAGGCCCTCGGACTCGGCCTGCTCGCGGACCAGGCCCGACCCCGGCACGACCATGGCGCGGACACCGTCGGCGACCCTGCGGCCCTCGACGATCTTCGCGGCGGCGCGGAGGTCCTCGATCCGGCTGTTGGTGCACGAGCCGATGAACACCACGTCGATCTTCGCCTCGGTGATCGGCTGGCCGGCGGAAAGCCCCATATAGTCGAGCGCCCGCTCGGCCGCGGCGCGCTTGTCGGGCGTGGCGAAGGCCGACGGGTCCGGCACGGTGTCGGTCACCGCGATGACGTCCTCCGGCGAGGTGCCCCAGGTGACCAGCGGGGCGATCTGCGAAGCGTCGATGACGATCTCGCGGTCGAAGTGGGCGTCCTCGTCGGTGAAGAAGCTCTTCCAGTAGTCGAGGGCCATCTCCCAGGCGCCGCCCTTCGGCGCGGCCGGCCGGCCCTTGAGGTACTCGAAGGTGGTCTCGTCGGGCGCCACCAGCCCGGCCCGCGCCCCCGCCCTCGATGGTCAGGTTGCAGAGCGTCATGCGGCCTTCCATGGAGAGCGCGCGCACCGCCGAGCCGGCGTATTCGATGACGTAACCCGTGCCGCCTGCGGTCCCGATCTGGCCGATGACGGCCAGCGCATAGTCCTTGGCGCCGACGCCGGGGACCGGGTCGCCCTCGATGCGGACGCGGAAGTTCTTGGCCTTCTTCTGGCGCAGCGTCTGGGTGGCCAGCACGTGCTCCACCTCGGACGTTCCGATGCCGTGGGCCAGGGCCCCGAAGGCGCCGTGGGTCGAGGTGTGGCTGTCGCCGCAGACGATGGTCATGCCCGGCTGGGTGCGGCCCTGCTCGGGCCCGACCACGTGGACGATGCCGTTGCGGATGTCGCCCATGGCGAAATATTCGATGCCGGCGTCGGCGACGTTGGCGCCGAGCGTCTGGAGCTGCAGGCGGGCCTCCTCGTCGGCCACGGCGTCGACGCCGAGCGCCTGGCCCTCGGTCGGCACGTTGTGGTCGGCCACCGCCAGGGTGCGGTCGGGCCGGCGGACCTTGCGGCCGTTGGCGCGAAGCCCGGCGAAGGCCTGCGGCGTCGTCACCTCGTGGATCAGGTGCAGGTCGATGTAGAGGATCGCCTCGCCGTCCTGTTGGTCGACGACGTGGGCGTCCCAGATCTTGTCGTAAAGGGTCTTGCCGGGCATGCCGGTCATGTAGGTCCGCACAAGCGCGCACGTCTAGTGCTGCGACGCCGCATCGCGGGCGCAGTTGCAGCAATTTTCTTGCGTGGCGCCTTCGTGGCGCCGGCGGGTGGCGTCCTCGCCAAACAACGCTATCTCTGTGGGATGCCGTCTTACGCCGACTGGGACCTTCTCCAGAGCCTGCACGCCGTCCTGGAGGCCGGCAGCCTCTCGGCCGCCGCCAAGCGCCGCCGCCTGACCCAGCCGACGCTGGGCCGGCACATCGACCAGCTCGAGCGCCAGCTCGGCGCGCCGCTGTTCCTGCGCAGCCCGCGCGGGATCCAGCCGACCGACCTGGCGCTGATGCTGAAGCCGCACCTGGACGACATGGCCGCCGCGTCAGGCGCCGCGGTGCGCGACGCCTCCGGCGCCATCGACGGCGTCGGCGGCGTGGTGCGGGTGACCTGCTCGGAGATCATGGGGATCGAGGTGCTGCCGTCGATCCTCACCAGCTTCCGCGCCAAGCATCCGAAGATCGACGTGGAGCTCGTCACCACCAACAAGCTCGAGGACCTCTCGCGGCGGGAGGCCGACATCGCGGTCCGGATGGCCCGGCCGACGCAGAACAACCTGGTGGCCAAGAAGATCGGGGAGCTGGGGGTGGGCTTCTATGCGACCGCCGACTACCTGGCCCGCCATCCGCCGCCGACCTCCTTCGACGAGCTCGAGGGCCACACGATCATCGGCTTCGACACGCAGGGACCGTCGATCGTCGACGACCTGGACATCGGCCGGCCGATCACCCGCGACCTCTTCGCCGTGCGCACCGACAACGATGCGGCCCAGATGGCGCTCCTGAAGGCCGGCTTCGGAATCGCCGCCTGTCAGCATCAGATCGCCCGTCGGGCCGGCCTCGTTCCGGTCATGGCCGAGGTCTTCGAGTTCAAGCTGGAGCTGTGGATCGCCATGCACGAGAACCTCCGGGGCTCGCGCCGCATGCGGGCGATGTTCGACCACCTCGCCGAGGAGCTGAAGGCGCTGACCGCCTAGCGCCGGTCACCCGCGGCGGGGCGTGTGCAGCATGTTCGAGCCGCCGGTGGCGACGAGCCGGCCGTCGTCGGTCCACAGCCGGCTGCGGCCGTGGATCAGGCCGGCCCGGGCGGTGTCGGCGACCACATCCATCAGCAGCCATTCCGCGCCCGCCGGCGGCTCGTGGAACCAGATCGCCAGGTCGAGGCTGGGGGCGATGTAGTCCGGCGCCTCCGCCTTCGTGCTGTGGTGGGTCGGCCAGATCAGGGTGTCGATCAGCACGCAGGCCTGGGTGAAATCGCAGAACGGATCGCCCCCGGCGTCGAAGCCCGGGAAGGAATACCATTGCGTCAGGGTCGCCGGCCGCGCTTCGCGCGGCGCGTCGAACGGCTTCCAGGCGATGGGCTTGCTCTCGATGTTGCGCCAGAAGACGTGGGGATCGGGCGCGCTGTCGCCATAGTGGTCGCGCACATGCTGGCCGAAGGTCTTGAGGCCTTCGTGCGGCGGAGCCTCCGGCATCGCCGCCTCGGCCACGCGGGGGCCATCGTCCCGCGCCACGGTCCAGACCTGGGCCTGCAGGAACGCCTTGCCGGCCTGGATCATCTCGACATTGAGCAGCCAGGCGCTGCGGCCCTGCTTCACCGGGGTCACCCGGCATTCGGTCTCGCCGAAGCCGCCCACGCCCAGGTACTGGACGGAGAGGCTGGCCGGCCGGTGTCCCGCCGGGACCTGCGCGCCGGCCGCGCGCAGGGCGATCGCCGAGACGTAGCCGCCGTTCGGGCCCCAGATCTCCCAGTCGCGCGAGAGGTCGGCGACCAGCCGTTCGCCGTCCCGCCGGACGGCGGTGTCCACATGCAGAAGGCCCATGATGCTCCCCCGAATAGGAGAGGCTGACGTAGTCAAGCTTCGCCGCCCGCGCTAGGTCTGGGCGAACGCAGATCTCCGGGATTTTTCAGATGACGGAGCGTGCACTGTCCGGCGGCTGCCTGTGCGGAGAGGTCCGGTTCGAGGTGACCGGGCCCCTGGTGGTGGGCTTCGCCTGCTGCTGCACGGAATGCCAGAAGGCGTCGGGCTCGGCCTTCAGCATGTCGGTGCTGGCGATGGCCGGCGACTTCCAGGTGACGGCGGGCGAACCCCGGCTCTGGATGCGGCCGGGCCCCTCGGGCCAGGCCAGCGCGCAGTATGCCTGCCCGACCTGCAGCGCCCGGACCCACGCGCGGCCGGGCTATTCCGACGCGGTGGTGTCGATCCGCACGGGCGCGCTGGACCGGGGCCGCGAGGTGACGCCGGCGGCGTTCTTCTGGACCCGTGAGGCGCCGGAGTGGTTCGAGCCGCCGGAGGGTGTGCTGGCCTACGAGACCCAGCCGGCCGACCTGGCCGAGGTGGTCGCCGCCTGGCGGGCGCGGCAGGCCTGAACGAAGACGGCGGCCGCATCGCTGCGGCCGCCGCCTGGAATTCTGGTGTCCGCAGACGCCTAGGCTTCGGTGGTTTCCGGGGCCTCGTCGGTCGAGCGGGTCATCTGGCGCTCGGCGATCCGGGCCGACTTACCGCGACGGTCGCGCAGGTAGTAGAGCTTGGCGCGACGGACGACGCCGCGGCGCTTAACTTCGATGCTTTCGATCATCGGCGACATCACCGGGAACACGCGTTCCACGCCTTCGCCGAAGGAGATCTTGCGGACGGTGAAGGACTCGTCGACGCCCTGGCCCTGGCGGGCGATGCAGACGCCCTCGTAGGCCTGGACGCGTTCGCGTTCGCCTTCCTTGATCTTCACGTTCACGCGGACGGTGTCGCCCGGCTGGAACGTCGGGATCCTCTTGTTGGCGAGGAGGCGGTCGGCCTCTTCCTTACGGAGCTGTTCGATCACGTTCATGGTCTTTGATCCTCTCGGGCTTGAACGCCCTTTGCCTGTCAGTTGGCGGGACGCTTGGCCCAGAGGTCCGGGCGTCGCTCCCGCGTGGTCTTCTCCCGCTCGTCCTGCCGCCACTTGCGGATGGCCGCGTGGTTGCCGGACAGCAGCACCTCGGGGATGTCGAGCCCTTCGAACGTCCGCGGTCTCGTGAACTGCGGATGCTCGAGGAGCCCGTCCTCGAAGCTTTCTTCACTCAGGCTCTCGGCCTGGCCCAACACACCGGGCACGAGCCGAACGCAAGCCTCGATCGCCACCAGGGCCGCCGCCTCGCCGCCGGCGAGGACCGCGTCTCCGACGGAGACCTCCTCGAACCCCCGGGCGTCGAGCACCCGCTGGTCCACCCCCCTCGAAACGACCGCAAAGGACGATCAGGCCGGGCCCCTGGGCCCATTCCCGAACGCGCGCCTGGGTGAGGGGACGACCCCGGGCGCTCATGTACAAAAGCGGACGTCCGCGCCGCTCCACGCTGTCCAGCGCGGAGGCGATCACGTCGGCCCGCATCACCTGTCCCGGACCGCCACCCGCAGGGGTGTCGTCGAGGAAGCCGCGCTTATCTGTGGAAAAGCCCCGAATGTCCACCGTTTCCAGCGTCCAGAGGCCGTGCTCGCGCCAGGCGGTCCCAATGAGCGAGACGCCCAGCGGGCCGGGGAAGGCCTCGGGAAACATGGTCAGGACGGTGGCGTCGAAGGACATCGCGGCTGAAAGGACCGGCGAAGCTCGCGACGTCAAGCCTCAGGATTGGAAGAACATCAGGCAGTAGTGGCCTTGAAGATGGAAGCGCTCTCCAAGCAGGCCCGCATGCTTAAAAGTCGGAGGATCGGCGCCATCCGGATCATAAGGTGGCACCGGCGTTGGCGGCGGCGCGGGCCGCTCCGGACAATTCTCTTCGTCGTAGACGAGCCCGAAGTAGGTCGGAAAGAGCGTCGGCGGCTCGCGACTCCATTGGAAGTCGATCGCATTCATCGAGTCCAGGCGAGCCCAGACGAGGCCATGGCTCTTGCCGCTGCGCGCCTGACCGAACCGACCTGCCTTGAACTCAGCGACAACCGCTTCGTAGGCTGGTTTCTGCCGCAGGAAATTCAGGCGTGCGGCGACCGGCAGCAGGACCGGTTGCGCAACGACCCAGCCGACCGCTACGGCTGCCGCGCCGAGAACGACCAAGGTCGCTGTCCGGCGCCTCGCCCCGAAGACAATCCTGAGAGCGCCCCAGGCGAGAAGCAGCAACGGTGCCGCGAAGAGGATCGTGACGTTGAAGATCGTGAACGTGTCGTGGTTCAGCGCCTGCATCATGACAAAGAAACAGAGCGTCCAGACGGCCAGGATCAGGAGCCAGGCCACGAACACCGCGGGCAGCAGGTTCTGCATGATCTCGTCTCGCCGCCGCCCGCTCGCCATGCCCAATATCCTGTCCTAAGAGGGGAACCCTGGAACCGCGTCGCGAGAAGCGCAACCTTACCGTCATGTTGAAGTTTCGATCTCGCAACGTCCTGATCGGTGTGGCGCTCGCCCTCCTGGTGACGCCCGCCCAGGCCGCCCAGGCGCCGACGCCGGCCCAGGCGACGGTGGCGCATTCCACCTATTTCGACTTCCTCCAGGAGCGGCAGGTCCTGTTCCCCATGCGGATCAACGGCCGGCTCGTGGAGGCCTGGCTGGACTCGGGCGCGAGCTCGACGGTGGTGGACGCCCGGGTGGCCGCGAGCCTAGGCCTGCCGCTCGGCGAGGTGGTCCGCGCCCAGGGCGTGGCGGGCCGGGTGGACGGCGTGCGCCTGGCCCGCGCCGACCTGCAGCTCGGCGACCTCGCCCTGCCGGGCCGGGCGGTGGCGGTGATGGACCTCGACGTGCTGGCCGAGGTGGTGCCCAGGCCGGTGCAGGTCATCCTCGGCCGCGACGTGTTCGACAGCGCCGTCCTCGACATCGACTTCCGGACCCGGGAGATCGCCTTCCTGGCGCGCCACGACTTCCGGCCGCCGCCGGTCGATCCCCTGCCCCTGACCACGGCCGGCAACCTGCGCGCCTTCCCGATCCGCATCGGCGGCGTCGCCACGCCGGCCATCCTCGATCTCGGCAACTCCGGAGCCCTGCTGATCGACCGGGATTTCGCCGACGCGAACCGCCTGCTCGACGGCCGCGCGGTCTCGACCCAGCTCTCGGTGGGCGTCGACGGTCCGCGCGAGAGCGCGGTGGCGAGCGTCGACAAGGTGGAGATCGGCGGGGTGAGCTTCGACGACGTGCCGACCGTCGCCACCGTCGGCCTGGTGGCGCGGGCCCCGGCCAACGTCGGCCTCGCCCTCCTGTCGCGGTTCCACGTGACCGTCGACTTCGCCGGCGACCGGCTGTGGCTGCAGCCCTACCCGGGGAGCGAGGAGGCGCCGTTCCGCAAGAACCGGGCGGGCCTGTCCGTGGTGGCCGAGGGCGACCGCCTGCGCGTCACCCACGTGGCGCGCGGCAGTCCGGCCGAGGCGGCAGGGTGGGGGGGTCGGGACCCTGATCACCGCCATCGACGGCAAGGCCATCACGCCCGCCTACGCCCAGAGCCCGCTGTTCCGCTGGGCCAACGGTCCGGCGGGCAAGGTGGTCGCCCTGACCCTGGCGGACGGCAGCCGCCGCGTGCTGCGTCTCGCCGACTACTACTGACCTTGCCGTAGGGGCGGCCGGCGCGTAAGCCAGCCGCCTTCGCAGTCGCAGCATCCCCGGGACGGACGCATGGACATCAGCACCCTGGTGCAGTCGCTGAATCTGGAGCGGCTGGAGGTCAATCTCTTCCGCGGGACGACGCCCGACGAGGAGTCCCGCCAGCGGATCTACGGCGGCCAGGTGATCGCCCAGGCGCTGAACGCGGCCTACGAGACCGTCGAGGATCGCGTCTGCCATTCGCTGCACTGCTATTTCATCCGCCCCGGCGACCCCAATGTGCCGATCATCTTCGAGGTCGACCGCTCGCGTGACGGCGGCAGCTTCACCACGCGGCGGGTGATCGCCGTCCAGCACGGCCAGCAGATCTTCAACCTCGCCGCCTCCTTCCAGGTGGAGGAGGAGGGGTACGAGCACCAGTCGGACATGCCCGACGCCCCGCCGGTCGACAGCGTTCCCGACGACTTCGAGACCGCCAGGGCGGCGCTCAAGAACGCCCCGCCGGCGGCCCGCGAATGGCTGGAGCGCCCGCGTCCCATCGAGATGCGCACGGTCGGCGGCCGCATGGACCACAAGCCCGAGCCGCGCGAGCCGCGCCAGCAGCTCTACTTCCGCGCCCGGGACCCGATCGGCCCCGACCCGCACCTGCACCAGGTGATCCTGGCCTATGCCTCGGACATGAGCCTGCTCGGCACCGCGATCCGGCCGCACGGGGTCTCCTGGCAGACGCCCGGCTTCCAGTCGGCCAGCCTCGACCACGCCATGTGGTTCCACCGGCCGACCGACTTCAACGAATGGCACCTCTACCACCAGGAAAGCCCCTCGGCCTCGGGCGGACGGGGCTTCAACCTCGGCTACATCTACCGGGTCTCGGACGGGGCGCTGGTGGCCTCCTGCGCCCAGGAAGGCCTGATGCGGATGCGGAAGAGGTAGGCCCTCTCCCTACCCTCTCCCTCTCTTCGCTGCGCTCGGGGAGAGGAGCGCTCGGCGCAGGCCTCGGAATTCTCCTCCTGTCCCCCCCCGAAGCGGAGAGGGAGATGGCAGGGAGAGGGCTTACGCCGTTTCGTCACCCTCGGTCTCAGCCGGCCGGACCGCAATCACCTTGCCGTCGGCGATCCGCACCTCCGGCACGGCTTCCCGGGTGAAGGGCAGCCACCAGCTCGCGCCCTGCGGCGGCTGGACCTCGATGAGGTCGCCGGCGCCGAAGTCCTCGACGTTGCGGACGCGGCCGAGCGGCTCGCCCTCCGGCGTCTCGACGGCAAGGCCGATCAGGTCGGTGACGTAGAACTCGTCCTCCTCCGGCGCGGGGAGGGCGTCTCTCGGGATATAGAGCTTGAGACCGCGCAGGGCCTCGGCCTGCTCGCGGGTCTCGACCTCCTTCGTGCGGACGACGATCGCGCCCTTGGCGGGACGTCCGGAGTTCAGCGTCAGGGCCGGCGAACCGTCCTCGCGCATCAGGGTCTTGTAGTCGAGAAGGGCCATCGGGTCGGCGGTGAAGCTGGTGATGCGGACATCACCCTTCACGCCGAACGCCCCGGCCACGCGGCCGACAAGGATCAGGTTGGGCTTTTCCATGCGCCGCAAACCCTATCCCGCTCACCCCGGCGAACGCCGGGGCCCAGGCTGATCGCGGCCTGGATTCCGGCTTCCGCCGGAATGAGCGGAGGAAGGGTGTCTTAGGCCTTCTCTTCGCCTTCGGTGGCGGGCGCGGCTTCCTCGGCCGGAGCTTCGGCAGCCGGAGCTTCCTCGGCGGCGGCTTCAGCGGCCGGAGCCTCTTCAGCGGCGGCCTCGGCGGCCGGGGCTTCCTCGGCGGCGGGAGCTTCGGCGGCGACCTCTTCAGCGGCCGGGGCGGCTTCTTCCTCGACCGGGGCCGGCGGCGGGTTGGCGGCGGCCTCGGCGGCGGCGGCGGCGCGGTCGGCTTCCTTCTGGGCCTTCTCCTCGGCGCGTTCCTTGGCCTTCGTGCCCGGTTCGCCCTTCTTCGGGTTGCTGCTGTTGGTCCAGGAGCCGATGCCCTGCTTGGCCAGTTCGCGGGCCACGCGGTCGGTCGGCTGGGCGCCCTTGCCCATCCACTCCTGGATGCGCTCGGCCTTCAGCACGACGCGGTTCGGGTCGTCCTTCTTGAGCAGCGGGTTGTAGGAGCCGACCTTCTCGATGAAGCGGCCGTCGCGGGGCGAGTGGCTGTCGGCGACGACGATCGAGTAGTAGGGGCGCTTCTTGGCGCCGCCACGGGCGAGACGGATCTTCAGCATTTCATTAAGTCCTTGGTCTTGCAGTTCTATTTCTTGAACGGGTTGAAGCCCGGGGGCAGTCCGCCGCCGCCCAGGCCAGGAAGTTTCAGCCCACCGGGGCCGCCGAGGCCGGGCAGTTTGGACGCGGCCTCCTCGATCTCTGCTTGCGTCGGCGCAGGCATCTTGCCGCCGCCGAGCGTCTTGAGGCGATCCATGCCGCCGCCGCCGCCCCCGCCCAGCATCTGGGCCATCTGGGCGAAGCCCTTGCCGCCGCCCTTGCTCATCATCTTGAAGGCGTCGGCCATCTGCCGGTGCTGCTTCAGGAGCCGGTTGACCTCGGCGACGTCGACGCCGGCGCCGGCCGCGATGCGGCGCTTGCGCGAGGCCTGCAGCAGGTCGGGCTTCTTCCGCTCCTGCTTGGTCATCGATGAGATGATCGCCACCTGGCGGTCGAACACCTTGTCGGTGATGCCGCTCTCGGAGATCTGCTTCTTCACCTTCTGGACGCCCGGCAGGAAGCCCATCAGGCCCTCCATGCCGCCCATCTTCTTCATCTGGGCGAGCTGGTCGGCCATCATCTCCAGGTCGAACTGGCCCTTGGCCAGCTTGCGGGCCATGGCCTCGGCCTTGGCCGCGTCGATGTCCTGGGCGGCCTTCTCCACGAGGGCGACGACGTCGCCCTGGCCGAGGATGCGGCCGGCGACCCGGCGGGCGTCGAAGACGTCGAGGCCGTCGATCTTCTCGGAGACGCCGAGGAACTTGATCGGCAGGCCGGTGACCGCGCGCATGGAGAGCGCCGCGCCGCCGCGGCCGTCGCCGTCGGCGCGGGTCAGGACGAGGCCGGTCAGGGGCAGGCGCTCGTGAAAGGCCTTGGCGGTGCGCACCGCGTCCTGGCCGGTCAGGCTGTCGGCGACCAGCAGGGTCTCGCTGGGCGAGCTGATGCGCGCGATCTCGGCGGCTTCCGACATCATCGCCTCGTCCAGCGTCGTGCGGCCGGCGGTGTCGAGGATCAGGACGTCGTAGCCCTGCAGCTTGGCCGCGCTCATCGCCCGCTTGGCGATGTCCGGGGCGGCCTGGCCGGCGACGATCGGCAGGCTCTCCACGCCGGCCTGGGTCGCCAGCATGGCGAGCTGCTCCATGGCGGCGGGACGGCGGGTGTCGAGCGAGGCGACGAGGACCTTCTTGCGCTCCTTGGCGAGGCGCAGGGCGAGCTTGCCGGCGGTGGTCGTCTTGCCCGAGCCCTGCAGGCCGGCCATCAGGATCACGGTCGGCGGGTTCAGCGAGAGGTTCAGCCCCGCGGGCTCGCCCTCGCCGCCCAGCATGTCCACGAGGCCGTCGTAGGTGATCTTCACCACCTGGTCGGCCGGACGCACCGAGCGGATCACCGCCTCGCCGGTGGCCTGTTCCTTCGCCTTGGCGATGAAGTCGCGCACGACCGGCAGCGCCACGTCGGCTTCCAGCAGCGCGATGCGGACTTCGCGCAGCGCCTCGTCCACGTCCTTCTCGGACAGCACGCCCTTGCCGCCGAGACGGTCAAAGACGGAGGACAGGCGATCTGTCAGTGCGTCGAACAAGCTCGTACTCCATAAGCCCAAACGCGATCGACCCCCGTGGACGATTGCGTCGACGGGGGCCTCGCCGCCCTCGTCCCATATGGTGATGGGGGTCGTGGCGGTGGAGGGCGCTGATCGAGATCAGGCCGGAAGGGCGCGCTTATGCGCCTGTGGATGGATCAGGTCAAGAATTCCATCCCCCGCCGCCCATCGATGTCCGAAAGCCGCCAGCGGATTTCGGCGAACGGGCGTATCTGGAGGCCATGACCTGCTACGCCCTCTTCGAGACCGCCATCGGCTGGGCCGGCGTCGCGTGGAACGACGCGGGCCTCGTCGCCTGCCACCTGCCGGAGCGCGAGGCCGAGACGGCGCGGGCCGGCTTCCTGCGCCGCTTCCCGGACGCGTCGGAAGCGACGATCCCCGAACGCCTGGCTCTGACGATCGCCGGCATCCAGGCGCTGATGCGCGGCGAGAAGGCGGACCTGTCCGACGCCCCGCTCGACCTGTCGCGCACGCCGGAGTTCCACGCGAAGGTCTATGAGATCGCCCGTCGCATCCCGGCCGGCGAGACCCTGACCTATGGCGAGATCGCCGTGCAGCTCGGCGACCGGCTGCTGGCCCAGGACGTCGGCCAGGCGCTCGGCAAGAACCCCTGGCCGATCGTCGTCCCCTGCCACCGGGTGACGGCGGCCGGCGGCAAGCTCGGCGGCTTCTCGGCCCGCGGCGGCGCCCAGACCAAGCTCAGGCTGCTCGCCATCGAGGGCGCCAAGGCCGCCGCTCAGGGCGACCTCTTCGCCTGATCCGCGGGCCTAGGTCGTCGGGAAGCCCTTGTCGCGCAGGTAGGCCTTCACGTCCGGGTCGCGGCCGCGGAAGGCGCGGTACTGCTCGCGCGGGTGGACGGAGTTGCCCTTCGACATGACCTCGTCGTGCAGCTTCCTGGCGACGGCCTTGTCGTAGAGGCCGCCGGGCGCCTCCTTGAACGCCTCGACGGCGTCCAGCGCGATCACCTCGGACCACAGGTAGGAGTAGTAGCCAGCCGAGTAGCCGTCGGACGAGAAGATGTGCCCGAACTGCGGGGTTCGGTGGCGCATCGGCAGCTCGTCCGGCATGCCGAGCTTCTTCAGCTCCTCGCGCTCGAAGGCGTCCGGGTCGATGTCGGCGTCGCCGGCCAGGTGCAACTTCATGTCGATCATGGCCGAGGCCAAGTACTCGGTGACGTCGAAGCCCTGGCGGAAGGTCGACGCCTTCTCGATCTTGGCGACCAGGTCGGCGGGGATCGGCTTGCCGGTCTGATGGTGCAGGGCGAAGCGGTTCAGCACCTGCGGCGTCGGCAGCCAGCTCTCGTTCACCTGGCTCGGGAACTCCACGTAATCGCGGAACACCCGCGTGCCGGCGACCGACGGATAGGTCACCGCCGAGTTCAGGCCGTGCAGGGCGTGGCCGAACTCGTGGAACATGGTCTGGGCGTCGTCCCAGGAGATCAGCACCGCCTCGCCGGGCGCGCCCTTCACGAAGTTCGAGTTGTTCGAGACGATCGTGGTGACCTTCCCCTGGAAGGTCTCCTGGCCCCGATAGGCGTTCATCCAGGCGCCCGAGCGCTTGCCCTGGCGGGCGTAGGGATCGAAGTACCAGAGGCCGATGTGCTCAGGCCCGCGCTTCACCTCCCAGACCGTCACGTCGGGATGCTGCACCGGCACGCCGGTCACCGGGTGGAACGAGAAGCCGTAGAGCTCGCCCGAGGCCCAGAACATGCCCTCGCGGAGCTTGTCGAGCTGCAGGTAGGGCTTGGCCTCGTTCATATCGAGGTCGTAGCGCGCCTTGCGGACCTTCTCGGCGTAGTAGCGGTAGTCCCAGGGCGCGATCTTGATCTTCGCTCCTTCCCTGTCGGCGATGGCCTGCATCTCGGCCACCTCCTCGCGGACGCGCGCGGTGGCCGACGGCCAGACCCGCATCATCAGCGCCATGGCGGCGTCGGGCGTCTCGGCCATGGAGTTGTTGGCCAGCCGCCAGTGGGCATGGGTCGGGAAGCCGAGGATCCTCGCCCGCTCCACCCGGAGCTTGAGGATGCGCTTGATGACCGCGTTGTTGTCGTGGGCGTCGCCGTTGTCGCCGCGGCTGTAGAAGGTCTTCCAGACCTTCTCGCGCAGGTCGCGGCGGGCCGAGTAGGTGAGGAACGGGTCCACCGACGAGCGGGTGTTGGCGATGCCGTACTCGCCGGGCTTGCCACGGTCCTTGGCCACCGAGGCGGCGGCGGCGCGCACGTCGGCGGGCAGGCCCTCGAGGTCGGCCGCCTTCAGGTAGAGGACATAGGCGTCCTCGTCGTGCAGCAGGTTCTGGTTGAAGGTGGTGAAGAGGCCGGCCAGTTCGGTGTTGATCTGGGCGACGCGGGCCTTCTGCTCCGGATTGAGCCGCGCGCCGGCGCGGACGAAGGCGTTCCAGCGCAGCTCGGTGACCCGCTTCTGCTCGGGCGTCAGCCCCGTGTGCTCGCGGTGCTGATAGACCGCGTCGATGCGCTGGAAGAGCCTGGCGTTCTGCAGGATCCTGTCGGCGTGGGCGGCGAGCTTCGGCTCCATCTCCTTCTCCACGGCCCGCACCTCGGGCGTCGACAGCGTGTCGCTCCAGATGCCGTAGTAGGTCGAGACCCGGTCGCCGGCCCGGCCGGTGGCCTCCAGCGCGGCGATGGTGTTCTCGAAGGTCGGGGCCGCCGGGTTATTGGCGATGGCGTCCACCTCGGCCAGCTCCTGGGCCATGGCGGCCTCCAGCGCCGGCTTGAAGTCGGCGACCTTCACCTTGTCGAAGGCCGGCACGCCGCCGAACGGGCCGGTCCAGGGGGCGAGCAGCGGGCTCGTGGACTGGGCCAGCACGCCGGCCGGCAGGGCGGACGTGGCGGCGAGGGCGGTGGAAGCGGCAAGGAACGTGCGCCGGCGCATGGGCTCTCCAGGGCGAAAATCGCAAAGTCGCCGGGACCTTAGGCAGGCCCGCCCTGAACGTCACATGACAGGAAGGTAATGTTACGTCGCGGCGGTGTCGTAGGCGCCTTCCGCCGCGGCGGCGCTGATCGCTGCGGCGTCCTCCGGATCGAGGCCGAAGGCCACGAACAGCATGGCGATGAGCTCGATCGCCTTCTCGGGCTGGGTGGAGCCCACCAACATGTCGCGCTGGGCCATGCGGAGCATGCCGAAGGTGAGGGTCGAGGCGGCGCGCGGGTCGCAGGCGCGGAACCGGCCCCGCTCCACGCAGCGCGCAAAGGCCGCCATGAAGCGCTCCTCCATCAGCGACTGCCGCGCCGCGCCCGCCGGGATCAGCCGCAGCAGCACCCAGCCGCGCACCGGATCGCGGATCGCCATGGCGAAGCCGAGGTGCAGCCGACGCGCCAGGTCCCGGGCCGGATCCTCGTCGAACGGGAGGGCGTCGAGCAGGTGGCCCATGCTGGCGGCAATGCTCTGGTTGAGCGCCGCGACCAGGTCCGCGAGCGAGGGGAAGTAGTTGTAGAAGGTGCCGCGGGAGACGCCGGCCGCGGCCACGAAGTCCTCGATGGAGGCGGCGTCCACGCCCTTCTCGGCGATCACCCGCTCGGCGGCGGCCAGCAGCCGGTCCCGCGTCTGGGCGCGCTTCGCCTCCGCCGCGGCGGCCCGGGCGGCAAGGTTCACCTGCATCGGCTTGCGGCCGGTCAGGCGTGCTCCTTCAGGTGCAGCTTCAGCATCTGGGCGACGACGCGGGCGTTCGGCTCGTCCTGCTTCTCGTGCGCGGCGATCTCATGCTCCAGCGCCGTGACCATTTCGTGGTGCGACAGGGCGGAGATGCTCATCAGCGCGCGAACCGTGGCGCGACACAGCGCCATGGCCGTGAGCAGGTCCAGGTCCTCGCCGCCCGACGCCTCGGCGCGCAGGCGGCTCATGCGGTCCGTGACCGCGCTGCGGGCGAACGCGCCCGCCACCGCCTCCGACTGGCTCCGCCGCGACGAATAGCCCATCCGACTCGCCCTTCCCGTGAAAACGGCGTCCGGATGACACAGTTGTCAAACTGACGCAACTGTCATTCCGAAAAACCGGACTGGCGGCGATTCACCGCCGCTACTAACACCATCGGCATGGCCATCGGCGTGTTCGACTCCGGGGTGGGCGGCCTGACCGTCCACCACAAGCTCGTGGAGCGGTTCCCCGCCGCGGACTTCGTCTATCTCGCCGACCAGGCCAACGCGCCCTACGGCGGCAAACCGGGCGAGGAGATCGTCGCCCTGACCAGGGCCGGCTGCGAGCGGCTGTTCGCCGAGGGCTGCAACCTCGTGGTCCTGGCCTGCAACACCGCCGCCAGCGTGGCGCTGCGCCGGCTGCAGCAGACCTGGCTGCCCGGCTTCCGCCGCGAGATCGGCCGGCCGGTGAACGTGCTGGGCATCGTCGTCCCGACCATCGAGGCGGCCACCGGCCTGCCGTGGGAGCACGAGGCCGAGCGGCGCGGCGACAAGGTCGAGAAGCTGGACATCGTCGGCGTCTTCTCGACGCCGGCCACAGCCGCCAGCCGCGTCTATGAGATCGAGGTCGACAAGCGCCGGCAGGACGTCGCGGTCTTCTCCGAGCCCTGCCCGGAACTGGCGCGGATGATCGAGGCCGGCGCCTCACGCGACGAGCTTCGCGAGGTGATCGGCCGGCACGCCCAGGCGCTGAAGTCGCGGATCGGCCGCTGGCCCGACCGGGCGATCCTCGGCTGCACCCACTACGAGATCGTCGCCGACCTGTTCCGCGAGGCCCTGCCGCCGGGGACGCCACTGATCCACCAGCCGGACGCCACCGCCGACGCGCTCGCCCGCTACTTCGAGCGACATCCGGAGTTCGCGGCCGGAAGCGGCGCCGTCCGTCGCTTCCTGACGACCGGCCAGCCGGGCGCCCAGCACAGCCTGGTTGAGACCTTCTGGGGAGGGCCGCTAAGCTTCGAACAGGCTTAGGGGAGGTTTCCATGAGGATCGCGCTGGCGGCCTGCGCCGCGTTGACGCTCGCCGGCGCCGCGCGCGCCGAGGTGGTCCGCCAGGACGACACCAGCTTCCAGCTCCGCAACGTCGTCCAGTCGAAGACGACGCCCCAGAAGGCCTATGCCGCGCTCGGCGAGATCGGCCGCTGGTGGAACGGCGCGCACAGCTATTCGGGCCAGGCGTCCAACCTCCGCCTCGAGCTGAAGGCCGGCGGCTGCTTCTGCGAGACCCTGCCCGACGGCGGGGGCATCGAGCACGGCCGCGTGGTCATGGCCTGGCCCTCGCAGGGCACGCTCCGCCTCGACGCCGCGCTTGGCCCCCTGCAGCAGGAGGGCGTGTCGGCGGCGCTCACGTTCGAGATCAAGCCGAAGGGCGACGGCGTCGAGATCGTCCAGACCTACGCGGTCGGCGGCGCCCGCCCGGGCATGCCCAAGGCCTTCGCCGCCGGCGTCGACGCCGTGATGCGCGAAGCCCTCACCCGCCTCGGCCGCTACGCCGAGACCGGCAAGCCGGAGTAGCCCCGACCGGCCCCTCTCCCAGGCGCGGCAGCGTCATGGGAGAGGCTGTGAGAGGGCGGTTCAGGCCGACCGCGCGGCCGCCGTCTTGGACCCCTTCGCGCCAACCTTCGGCCCAGCCGCCCTGCGCCCCTCTCCTCAGGAGAACAGTCCTTGCCACGCCTGGGCCCGCAGGCTCGCGTCTGACCATGGACTTAAGGGCAGAAATGGGCGCGGAGACGGATGTCGCGTGATGGGCGGTAGGCCAATGTCAGCTCCCGACCCTTGCGGACGTCAAAACTGCTTAATCGTCATCGGATGGGAGGCGGCGCACCCATGGCAGACGGATGCCAAAGACCCGTTCAACTCGATAGCCGATGGAGAGCGCAAGCCCTGCCATGCCGACCGCAACTGCCGCGAACGCGAGCTTGCCATTAACGACCTGCAAGATTGCGTTGGCGAGGGCCGCCCAGCCCAGTAGGCGCAGCGTCCACATGTTGAACTGGACCATTTCCCCTAAGCGCAGCGCAGGGAGGAACGATCCGTAGATCCGCGTGGGCTACGAACGACGGCTAACCACCCTCAGCGGACGTTCGACGCCTCCGCTCCGGCGAAAGGGTGTCCGGGAGGAGTGTTGGGGGGGGAGGGGGCTCCTCCCGGACGCCTGAAGACCCGGGCTGGTGGGCGCTTCAGGATGGTCTCGCAGGACAGACGGGAGGGCAGGGCCTGCGCGACGAAGGGGAGATAGGGTCGGCCCCCGCCTAGGGCCAATCGATTGGCTTTGAGATTCACATAGAGCGGGCCTATCTATGCGTCATGCTTCCGACGCTCCGCCAGCTGCAGTACCTCAAGCTCCTCGCCGAGCAGGGCAGCTTCGGCCGGGCGGCCGAAGCCGCGCATGTCACCCAGCCGACCCTGTCGGCCGGCATCCAGGAACTGGAACGCACGCTCGGAGCGGCCGTCGTCGACCGCGCCCGCTCCGGCGTGATCCTGACGGCGGTGGGCGAAGAGGCGCT
Organism: Phenylobacterium sp. J367; assembly: GCF_024699985.1. Taxonomy (GTDB): domain Bacteria; phylum Pseudomonadota; class Alphaproteobacteria; order Caulobacterales; family Caulobacteraceae; genus Phenylobacterium. The sequence goes on from NZ_JAJONA010000001.1 coordinate 1,388,800, forward strand.
GCGCCGGGCCACCGTCATCCTCAACGAGGCCGAGGAACTGGTCGAGGCGGCCCAGAACGTCGGCCAGCCCCTGACCGGCCGGTTCCGGCTGGGCGTCATCCCGACCATCGCCCCGTTCCTGCTGCCGACCGCGCTGCCGGCGCTGCGTGAACGCTTCCCGAAGCTCCGGCTCTTCCTGCGCGAAGACCTGACGCACCGCCTGATCGCCTCCCTGAAGGCGGGCCAGCTCGACGCCGCCCTGATCGCGCTCCCCTACGACATGGCCGGGCTGCAGTGGGCCCATGTGGCCGACGACGAGCTGCTCGCCGCCATGCCGAAGGGCCACCCGCTGGCCCGCCAGACGTCCGCCACCCCCGAGGCGCTGGAGAAGGAAGGGCTGATCCTGCTGGAGGACGGCCACTGCCTGCGCGAGCACGCCCTGTCGGCCTGCGGGCTGAAGCCGCCCAAGGCGTCCGACGAGGAGTCCTTCGCGGCCACCTCGCTACCGACCCTGGTTCAGATGGTGGGCTCGGGCCTCGGCGTGACCTTCCTGCCGAGGATGGCGGTCAACGCCGGCCTCGCCGACGCCGCGCCGGTGGCCGTCCGGCCGATCGACGCCGACCACCCGAGCCGCGAGATCGTCATCGCCTGGCGGGCGGGATCGAACCGCGCCGTCGAGGGCCGGCTGCTCGCCGACGTGCTCCGCAACGCGCAGCCGGAAAAAACCTAGCTGCATCAGCGTTGTCTTAACCGGCGGCAGGCATCCTACCCATTCTGGGGGGCAGAATGCCGGTCAGCACGAGTCATCACAAGCTCGCCATAACCCGGGCGAACGAGCTGTGGAGCCGGATCGTCTACGGGCTGATCATCGCGCTCGCGGTGTGGGCGGTCACGCGCACCCTCTGGCCTGTGCTCTGGTTCGCCGCCGTGGTCGCGGTCCAGTTCCTCGACCACTGGCTGGCCGCGCCCATGCGGCGCAACGAGGTCTATGTGCAGACCCGCGGCCGCGAGGTGGCCTACCTCGCGACCTTCGCCCTGAACACGGCGGTCTATTCGTCGATCTCGGTGCTCTGCTGGCTCGTGGGCGGCCTGGAAGGCCACCTGTTCGCCATCCTCATTCCCATCGGCGGCCTGCTGAACGTCGCCCTGCAGGCGCAGTCCTCGCCGAAGCTGATGCTCGCCGGCTGCCTGCCGCACGCGGCCTATCTCGTGATCCTGCCGCTGCTCTCGATCCTGTTCGAAGCGACCGCCAATCCGCTCGGCATGGCCTTCGTGATGATCGGGGGCCTGCTCTACCTGATCCATCTGGCCGTCGCGGTCCGGCGCAACGGGAAAGCTTCGCTCGACCTCAACGTGGCCCTGAAGCTCGCCAAGCAGGAGCGCCTGCGGGCCGAGCAGGCCAACCAGGCGAAGAGCGAATTCCTGACGGTGATGTCCCACGAGATCCGCACGCCGCTGAACGGCGTGCTGGGCATGGCCCAGGCCATGGCGGCCGAGGAGCTGCCCGAGCGCCAGGCCGAACGGCTGGAGGTGGTCCGCCAGTCGGGCGAGGTGCTGCTCACCCTCCTGAACGACCTGCTGGACATCTCCAAGATCGAGGCCGCCAAGCTGGACCTCGAGAAGGGGCTGGTCGACCTGCCCGAGATCGCCTCGCACGCCCAGGCGGCTTTCGCGCCGCTGGCCGCGGCGAAGGGCGTCTCCATGAAGGTCTGGGTGGCCGACGCCGCCAAGGACCTGCGCCAGGGCGACCCCATGCGGGTGCGCCAGATCCTGTTCAACCTGATCGGCAATGCCGTGAAGTTCACCGAAAGCGGCCGGATCACGGCGCGCGTCACCTCCACGGGCGACGAGGTGGTGATCGAGGTCGCCGACACCGGCCCGGGCATCGCGCCGGAGGTGGTCTCGACGCTCTTCGAACGCTTCACCCAGGCCGACGCCTCCAACGCCCGGCGCTACGGCGGGTCGGGTCTCGGCCTCTCGATCGCCCGCGGTCTGGCGCGGCTGATGGGCGGCGACATCAGCGTCCATTCCGCCCTGGGTCATGGCTCCACGTTCACCGCCCGTATGCGCCTGCCGCCGAGCGGCGAGCAGCGTCCGGCCGCGCCGGCGCCCGAGGCCGCGGCGGCGCCGGTCGCGGCGGTCCCCGCCGACGCCTCGCCCGGTGAGGAAGCCGGCGGGGAGCTGCGCATCCTGGCCGCCGAGGACAACGCCACCAACCGGCTCGTGCTCAAGACCCTGCTGGAGCAGATGGGCCTTTCGGCCACCTTCGTGGAGAACGGCCGCGAGGCGGTGGACGCCTGGCGCGCCTCGCGCTGGGACGTGATCCTGATGGATATCCAGATGCCGGAGATGGACGGCGTCACCGCCACCCGCGAGATCCGCCGGGCCGAGGCGGAGCAGGGCCTCCCGCGCACGCCGATCATCGCCCTGACCGCCAACGCCATGGCGCACCAGGTAGCGGAATACACCGCCGCCGGCATGGACGGGCTCTCGCCGAAGCCGATCCAGCTTCCGAACCTGCTCGCGACCCTGCAGTCGGTGCTGGCCTCGGGTGAGGCCGCCGCCGGTGAGGCGGCCGCCTGAGCCGGACAACCTCTTGAATAACCCCTACCACCAGCTGGCCCTCGCCAGGGCCCGCGAGCTTCCGGGCCGCATGGTCTTCGCCGTCGTGATCGCCTGCGGGGCGGCCTATGTGACCGAGAGCTTCTGGCCTGCGGTCTGGTGGGCGCTGAACGTGGGAAGCCAGCTCCTGCATCACCTCGTCGCCGCCCCATACCGGCGAGACGCCGGGCAGCCGCCGTCGAGGGCCCGGGAGGTCGCCTATCTCGCGACCCAGGCGCTGAACGGGATCATCTTCGCGGCCATCGCGCCATGGTGCTGGTTCATGGGCGGCGAGGCGGGACGCCTCGCGGCGCTGGTGATCCTTCTGGGCGGCGTCCTGAACGTCGCCGTCCTCGGCAACGTCTCCATGCTCTTCGTCCTGGTCGGGGTGCTGCCGGTGACCGTCGCCGTGCTGTCGTTGCCGATCCTGACCTGGTTCCTGGAGCCGACCGCCTCCCTCGGCGGCATGCTGTTCCTGACGTTGGGCATCATCCTCTTCGTCGCGCACCTGGTGGTCGCCGTCCGGAAATGGGAGGCGAGCGAGCGTGAACTGCGGCGTGCGCTCCGGGCGTCCAAGACCGAGCGCTTGCGGGCCGAGCGGGCCAACCGCGCCAAGAGCGACTTCCTGGCGGTGATGTCCCATGAGATCCGTACGCCGCTCAACGGCGTGCTGGGCATGGCCCAGGCCATGGAGGCCGGCCGGCTCGATCCCGACCAGCGCGAGCGGCTGGGGGTCGTGCGCCAGTCGGGCGAGGTGCTGCTGACCCTGCTGAACGACCTGCTCGACCTCTCGAAGATCGAGGCCGCCAAGCTGGAGCTGGAGGACGGTCTGGTCGACATCGCTGAGCTCGCCAGCCAAGCCCAGGCGACCTTCGCCCCCATCGCCGAGGCCAAGGGCGTCGGCGTGAAGGTCTGGGTGGCCAGCGACGCCAAGGGCGTGCGCCACGGGGACCCCATGCGGGTCCGCCAGGTGATCTACAACCTGATGAGCAATGCGGTGAAGTTCACCGAGACCGGGCGGGTGACCGCCCGGGTCACGGCCAGCGGCGACGAGCTCGTGGTCGAGGTGGCCGACACCGGGCCTGGCATCGCGCCGGACGTGCTCTCGACCCTCTTCGAGCGGTTCACCCAGGCCGACGCCTCGAACGCCCGGCGCTACGGCGGCTCCGGGCTGGGCCTCTCCATCGCCCGTGGCCTCGCGCGGATGATGGGCGGCGACATCACGGTGCATTCCGCCGTGGGCCACGGCTCGACCTTCACCGCCCGCCTGCGCCTGGCGCCGGCCGCGGTGGACCGCGCGCCGGAGCTCGCGCCGGCCCCCGCCGCGCCGGCGAGCGCGCCCGCGCCCAGGCCGGTCGCGCCGGCCGAGACCTCCGAAGGCGACCTGCGCATCCTCGCCGCCGAGGACAACGCCACCAACCGGCTCGTCCTGAAGACCCTGCTGGAGCAGGTCGGCCTTGCCGTCAGCTTCGTGGAGAACGGCCGCGAGGCGGTGGAGGTCTGGCGGACGGGGCGCTGGGACCTGATCCTGATGGACGTCCAGATGCCGGAGATGGACGGCGTCACCGCGACGCGCGAGATCCGCCGGATCGAGGCCGAAGAGGGGCTCGCCCGCACGCCCATCGTCGCCCTGACCGCCAACGCCATGGCCCACCAGGTGTCGGAATACACCGAGGCCGGCATGGACGCGCTCTCGCCCAAGCCGATCCAGCTTCCCCAGCTCGTGGCGACCATCGAGGCGGTGCTGGCGGACGCGGAGAGCGGCGGCGCCGAGGCCGCCGCCTAGCGTCAGTCCATCAGCTTCTGGGCCAGGTAGACGTAGTGCCGGGCCCACCGCTGCGCGTTCAGCTCGGGGTCGGCGTCGTTGGCGTGACCGCCGAAGGTCTGCTCGTAGTAGAGGTAGGGAACGCCCAGCTGCTCCAGCCGCGCGGCGAACTTCCGCGCATGGCCCGGATGCACCCGGTCGTCGCGGGTGTTGGTGGTGATGTAGGCCTCGGGATAGCGCACGCCGGGCTTCAGGTTCTGGTAGCCCGAATATTTCGCGATGAACGCGCGGTCGTCCGCCACGTCCGGATTCCCGTACTCGCCCACCCACGACGCGCCGGCCGAGAGCTTGTGGTAGCGCAGCATGTCGATCAGCGGGCTCTCGATGACGACGGCGTTCCAGAGCTCCGGATGCTGGGTCATGGCGACGCTGGTCAGCACGCCGCCGTTCGACCGGCCGTAGATGCCGAGCCGGCGGGCCGAGGTGATCTTGCGGGCGAACAGGTCCTTGGCCACGGCGGCGAAGTCGTCGAAGGCGAGCTGGCGTTTCTCGCGGAGCACGCTCTGGTGCCAGGCCGGGCCGAACTCGCCGCCGCCACGGATGTTGGCGATGACGTAGGCGCCGCCGCGCTCCATCCAGAGCTTGCCGGCCTCGGGCATGTAGATCGGCGGCTTGGCGACCTCGAAGCCGCCGTAGCCGTACATCAGCGTCGGAATCTCGCCCTCCAGCTTCGCCGCCTTCGGCCGCACGACGAAATAGGGGATCTTCGCGCCGTCGGATGACGTGGCCCAGAACTGCTCCACCACGTGGGTCTTCGCGTCGAAGCGCGAGGGAAGGGCCTTGAGCCGCGACGCCGTCCCGGCCGCCCCATCGGCGAGCCACAGGCTGTTGGGCTCCAGGAAGCTCTCCACATTGACGAACAGGCTGTCGTCCTTCGCCGCCGTGTCCACGAGGGTGATGTTGGCGTCCCTGGGCAGCGGCAGGCGCTTAGAGGTCCAGCGGCCGTCCGCGAAATCCCACACGTCGACGGCGCCCTTCACGTCCTCCAGGAGTACGACGACGAGTCGGCCGTCGGTTGCGGCCACCTGCTGGATCGCCTGGCGCGGACCCGGCTGGAAGACGAGCTGCGGCTTCGCGGTCCCCGCCTTCAGGGCCGCCAGGTCGTAGGCGATCAGCGCGCCCGGCTGGAAGCCGCCCCAGGCCTCCTGCAGGGTGAAGACCACCTGGCCGTCCACATAGTCCTGGAGCTGGGCGAGCTTCGGTAGCGCGATCGGCTTCAGGCCCGCATCGGTCAGCAGGCCGTACTCGCTCTCGTAGAAGGAAAGGCCGCGCTGGATGATCACCCCGTCGGTCCGGCCGCCTTCGCCACGCAGGACGGTCGGCTGCGCCCACACGTCGGTCTTCTGGCCGCGGAACACCTCCTTGACGGAGCCCGACCGCGAGACCGTCTTCAGCACCATGGGATAGCCGGACTCGGTGAGCTCGCCCGGCGTCCATTCCCGGCCGACGATCAGGGTGTCGCGGTCGAGCCACTCCACGTACTGCTTGCCCTCGGCAAAGCGGAAACCGCCGTCCACGAAGCGCTTGGTCGTGGTGTCGAACTCTCGGATCTCGACGGCGTCCCCGCCGCCGTTGGACAGCCGGACGAGGCAGGTGGTTTCCGCCGGCTTCAGGCAGCCCGCGCCCTTGTAGAACCAGCGCTTGCCCTCCGCCTTGGCGAGCGCGTCCACGTCGATGATCGTCTCCCAGGCAGGGGAGGCGGTGCGATAGCTGGCGAGCGTCGTATGGCGCCAGATCCCGTTCGGATGGCTGGCGTCCTGCCACAGGTTGTCGATGCCGCCGGCCCGGAAGCGCGGGACCGGAATGCGGTCCTGGGCGGTGAAGATGGCGCGGGCCTCGCTCAGGAAGGTCTCGTAGCGCGGGTCCTTCTCCAGCCGGGCGGCGGACTTGGCGTTCTGGCCCTCGACCCATTGCATCGAGCGCGGCGCGTCGATGTCCTCGAGCCAGAGAAAGGGGTCGGTGTCCTGAGCGACGGCGGGAAGTGCGACGGCGAGCGCGAGGAGCGCGGCGGCGAGGGATTTCATGCCGGTTTCATAGCCAGCCGCGAACGGCCCTGTCTCGCCCGACGTGCGCGCGAGGCCGTCTTCGCCTATATAGCGCCCCCTGATGACCCGTCTGTTCCTCAAGATGAACGGCCTCGGCAACGACTTCGTCGTGGTCGAGGCCCGCTCCGCGCCCTTCGCCCCCACGGCGGAGGAAGTGCGCGCGATCGCCGATCGGGCAGCCGGTGTCGGCTGCGACCAGCTCATCGCCATTGAGCCCGGGGAAGACGGCGTCGACGCCCGCGTGCGCTTCTGGAACGCCGATGGCGAGGAGGTCTCCGCCTGTGGCAACGGCACGCGCTGCGTCGGCTGGCTGCTGATGCAGTCCACCGGCCGGGACGAGGCGGTGATCGAGACCAAGGCGGGTCGGCTCTTCGCCCGCCGCGCCGGCGAGCGGCTGGTCAGTGTCGACATGGGTGAGCCGGGCCTGGACTGGACCGAGATCCCGCTGGCGGCCGAGCACGACACGCGGGAGCTGGCCGTCGCCCTCTTCGACCACGCCGACCTGATGGCCCCGCCGGGCTGCGTCTCCATGGGCAACCCGCACGTGGTGTTCTTCGTCCCCGACGCCGAGCAGGCGCCGGTGCGCGAGGCCGGCCCGGCGGTCGAGATCCATCCGCTGTTCCCCGAGCACGTCAACGTCGGCTTCGCCGAGATCCGGGGCCGCGACCGCATCCGGCTGCGGGTCTGGGAACGCGGCGCGGGCCTCACCAAGGCCTGCGGCACCGGCGCCTGCGCGGCCCTCGTGGCCGCGGCCCGCCGCGATCTCACCGACCGCGCCGCGACGCTCGAGCTGGACGGCGGCGAGCTGTTCGTCGAATGGCGCGACGACGGCCATGTAATCATGACCGGCCCGGCCGCCGTGGATTTCGCGGGGAGCTGCCGTGACCGCGCTCCAGACGGCGCTCGTCACCCCCTTCCTGCTGCACTTCGCCCTCGTGCTGGCGCTCTATGCCGCGCTCACCGTGGCGCGGGCGGCGGCGGTGCGTTCCGGGCAGGTCGCCTACGACGCCTTCGCGCGAGTCGACGGGGATCCACCGGCCGCGGCGCGGATCGCCCGCAACCTCGGCAACCAGTTCGAGGCGCCGCTCTTTGCGTACTTCGCGGTCCTGTTCCTGCTGTGGCGCGGCGAGGTGAACGCCTTCGACGTGGCCGCGGCCTGGCTCTTCCTCGCCGGCCGGGTGATCCACTCGGCGGTGCAGACGCTCACCGATAATGTCCGGCTGCGCGGGATGGTCTTCACGCTCAACTTCCTGGGCGTCCTCGCCCTGATGGCCCATGTGGCCTGGGTGGTGCTCGGATGGTGAAGGACGTCGACATCGTCACGTTCGGCTGCCGCCTGAACGCCTACGAGAGCGAGGTCATCCGCAAGCGGGCGGCCGATGACGGGCTCGCCGACGCGGTGGTGTTCAACACCTGCGCGGTGACCGGCGAGGCCGTGCGCCAGGCCCGCCAGGCGATCCGCAAGGCCCGGCGCGAACGGCCCGGCGCGAAGCTGATCGTCACCGGCTGCGCGGCCCAGATCGATCCGGGCGCCTTCGCCGCCATGCCCGAGGTCGACCTCGTGCTCGGCAACGCCGAGAAGAGCCAGGCCGGCGCCTATGCCCCGCAGGACCTGTCGGGCGGCGTCGAACCCATGCGGGTGCGGGTCAACGACATCATGAGCGTCCGCGAGACCGCAGGTCACCTGATCGACGGACTGAAGGACCGCGCCCGGGCCTATGTGGAGGTCCAGAACGGCTGCGATCACCGCTGCACCTTCTGCGTCATTCCCTATGGCCGCGGGAACTCCCGGTCGGCGGCGGCGGGCCAGGTGGTCGAGCAGGTCCGCGTCCTGGCCGCCCAGGGCTACCAGGAGGTTGTCCTGACCGGCGTCGACATGACGAGCTGGGGGGCGGATCTGCCCGGGCAGCCGACGCTGGGCCAGCTCGTCGTGCGGATCCTGAAGCTCGTGCCGGAGCTGCCGAGGCTCAGGCTCTCCTCCATCGACGCCGCGGAGATCGACCCGGACCTGCTCCGCTGCCTCGCCGAGGAACCCAGGCTCATGCCCTACCTGCACCTCTCGCTGCAGGCCGGCGACGACATGATCCTGAAGCGCATGAAGCGCCGCCACAGCCGCGCCGACGCGCTGAAGCTCGTCGCCGAGGTCCGCGCCGTGCGCCCCCAGACCGCCTTCGGCGCCGACCTGATCGCCGGCTTCCCGACAGAGACCGACGAGATGTTCGAGAACACGCTCAGGCTGGTCGAGGACGCGGACCTCGCTTTCCTGCACGTCTTCCCCTTCAGCCCGAGGCCCGGGACTCCCGCCGCCCGGATGCCGCAGCTTGCCCGACCGGTGGTGAAGGACCGCGCCGCGCGCCTGCGCGCCGCCGGCGCCGCGGCGCTCGTCCGCCACCTGGACCGCCAGGTCGGCCGCACGCTGCCGGCCCTGGTCGAACGGCCCGGCGTCGCGCGCGCCGAGGACTTCACGGAGATCGCGTTCGCGGGCGAGGCGCCGGTCGGCGGCGTGGTGGCGCTTGAGGTCACAGGCCACGACGGCCAGCGGGCGCTCGCGCGCATCCCAGTCCTGGAGGCTGCGGAATGAGCGTCACCGGCGGATGCCAGTGCGGGGCGGTGCGCTACGCCGCCGAGAGCCTGGGCGCGTCCAGCATCTGCCACTGCCGGATGTGCCAGAAGGCGACCGGCGGCTTCTTCGGTCCCTATGTGGACACGCCCGGTCTCACCTGGACGCGCGGTCAGCCCAGCTACTTCGCCAGTTCGAAGGACGTGAAGCGCGGCTTCTGCGCGGCCTGTGGCACGCCTCTGACCTTCGAATCTCACGGCCAGGGTGGGGTGATGATCGGCACGCTGGACGAGCCGGAGGCCGCTCCGCCGACCACCCAGCTCGTCTGGCCCGAGAAGCTGGCCTTCGTGGATCGCCTGGGCGAGCTCGCCCACTGGAAGAGCAAGGCGGGCCGCGAGGCGTCCGAGGAGTTCGCGGCCGTGGCCTCCCGCCAGGACGGGGGCGAGGACCGCTAGGCCGGCGGCGCACGGCCGCCGAACGGCGGCAGGCTGAGGTTGAAGACGATCGCCGCGCCGCGCAGCGCGAAGGCCGCCAGGAATCCGGCCAGGCCCGCGACCATCACCGGCGCCTCGATCCACCGGAGCAGGACGAAGCTGGTCGCGCCGAGCAGGGCGGGCGTGACGTAGAGCTCCCGGCGCAGGAGCACCGAGGGCTCCTCGGCGACGACGTCGCGCAGCACGCCCCCGAACGTCGCGGTCAGCACGCCCATCAGCACGGAAGAGAAGGGCGGGATGCCCAGGGACAGCGCTTTGAGCGCGCCGACCACCGAGTAGGCGGCCATCCCCAGCGCATCGAGCCAGAGGAGTGAGGCTTCCCGTCGCGCGCCGGGTCCGAACGCCCACACGGCCGCCGCGGCGGCCAGGCAGACGAGGATGTAGCTCGGCTTCCCGACCCAGAAGACCGGCGCGCCGATCAGCAGGTCGCGGAGCGTGCCGCCGCCTACCCCGGTGATCGACGCGAAGAAGCCGAAGGTGACGATGTCGTGCCGCCGCCGCGCAGCGGCCAGGGCGCCGGACGCGGCGAACACCGCGACCGCGGCATAGTCGAGAATGACGAGGGTGAGCCCCAGCCGGTCCATCGGCCTCTTCTGCGGTCAGAGGTGACGGGCCGCAAGCCTCCGGCTAGAAGCCGCCCCATGGCAGAACCCAAACGCGGCTGGTTCCAGCGGCTCACCGACGGCCTTTCCCGCTCGTCCAAGCAGATGGGCGACCAGATCACCCAGGTCTTCGTCCAGCGGACGCCCCTCGACCAGGCCAAGCTCGATGAGCTGGAAGAGATGCTGATCGAAGCGGACCTCGGTCCCCACTCGGCGGCGCGCATCACCCAACGCTTCTCGGACGAGAAGTTCGGCAAGGCGGTCTCCGAGGAGGAGATCAAGGAGGCGCTCGCCCAGGCGATCGGCGACGAGCTGGCCACCCGCCAGGGCCACTTCGATCCATTGCAGGGCCCGCGGCCCTACATCGTGCTGTTCATCGGGGTGAACGGCTCGGGCAAGACCACGACCCTCGGAAAGATCGCCTCCGACCTCAGGGCGCGCGGGGCCAAGGTGCTGGTGGTGGCAGGCGACACCTTCCGGGCCGCGGCCGTCGAGCAGCTCAAGGTGTGGGCCGAGCGCTCGGGCGCCGATTTCATGGGTCGGCCCACGGGCTCGGACGCGGCCGGCCTCGCCTATGACGCCGTCGAGCGGGCGAAGGCCGAGGGCTACGACGTTGTCCTCATCGACACCGCCGGGCGGCTGCAGAACAAGCAGGGACTGATGGACGAACTCCTGAAGATCATCCGGGTGGTGAAGAAGGTCGACCCGGAGGCGCCGCACGAGACCCTGCTGGTCCTCGACGCCACGGTCGGCCGCAATGCGCTCGCCCAGGAAAACATCTTCGGCAACCAGATCGGCGTCTCCGGCATCGTCATGACCAAGCTCGACGGCACGGCCCGCGGCGGGGTTCTGGTTCCGGTCGCCCAGGCGTCGGACAGCCCCATCAAGCTGGTCGGCGTCGGCGAGGGGATCGATGATCTCCAGCCGTTCGACGCGCGGGCGTTCGCCCGCTCGCTGGTCGGGCTCTCGGAGGCCGCCCAATGAGCGCTGAAAGCCGCCGCAAGTGGGTCCGCTGGTTCGTGGACTACTCCGCGCCGATCGCGTTCGCCGTGGTCTATTTCGGCTTCGGGCGCGATTTCATGAAGGCCACCGCCGCCATTGTGATCACCTCCGTCGTGGCCCTGGCGGTGGGCGCGATCGTCGAGCGCAGGCTCGCGCCTCTGCCGCTGTTCGTCGGCCTGATGGGCGCGATCTTCGGCGGGCTGACGCTCCTCTTCGACGATCCCCGGATCATGAAGGTCAAGCCGACCGTCCTGAACTTCGCCCTGGGCGCCGTCCTGATGGGCGGCCTGCTGCTGCGCAAGAATCCGCTGAAGGCCATCCTGGGCCAGACGATCGCCCTGCCCGACGAGGTGTGGCGCAAGCTGATGTTCCGCTTCGGTCTTTTCTACTGGGCCTTGGCGGCGCTGAACGAGGTGGTGTGGCGGACCCAGGCGGAATCCACATGGGTGGCGTTCCGGTCCTTCGGACTGACGGGGCTCACGGTCGCCTTCGCCCTGACACAAACGCCCCTGCTGATGCGCTACATGAAGGTCGAGGATCTGCCGCCGCCTCCGTCAGAATAACCTCCGACCTAGGGATATTTACGTCGTGCACCCGACTCAAATTCTCGTATAACGGCGTTACACCTCGCGGGCGTCTTGTTGGGTCTCCATGGCAAAATCGAAGTCATCAACGAAGGGCGTCGCTGCGCTGGAGCGGTCGCCCAGTCATCTCCTCCATCGCGCCCAGCAGGTGGCGGTGGATATCTATGCGGAGGTCTTCGGACCCGACGGCGTGACCCAGCGGCAGTACGCCGTCCTGGCCGCGGCGGCGGACCACGAGGGCGCCACCCAGACGGATCTCGTCCGGATCACCGGCATCGACCGGTCGACGCTGGCCGACATGGCCGCCCGGATGATCCGCAAAGGCCTGCTGGCCCGCGAGCGTTCCGCGTCGGACGCCCGGGCCAACACGGTGCGGCTGACCGACCTGGGCCGCGCCACGCTCGAGGACGCCAAGCCGAAGATGGCCGAGGCTGACGCCAAGCTGCTGAAGCTGATCGCGGGGGGCGGCCGGCGCACGGCGCTGGTGGCCCTGCTCAAGGACCTGCTCAAGGCTCAGGCCAGCGTCCAGGCTCCCGCCGCCACCGCCCGAAACCCCGCGAAGCCGACCAAGGCCGCCAAGCCGATCAAGGCGGCGAAGCCCGCAAAGGCTGCGCCCGAGAAGCGGAAGAAGAAGGCGGGCTGAGCCGCTACGGCGCCTGGAGGCCGTTCCGGGGCCGCGCGATCTGCGCCGGCCGCAGGTGCGGCGAGGCCAGCCGGTCATAGGCCACCTCGGGCAGGCTCTTCATGATGACGTCCAGCATCGTCACGCCGTCCGCCTGAATGGGCGGCGGCTCACCGAACAGCGCGCGCCACAGCGCGGCGGCCTCGGCTTGGACCTGGTCGTCCCTCTGGGTCGCTTCATTGGCCATCGGCGCCCGTAACTCGCGTTAGGGGCGAGCCGTTCCCGATTCAAATGAGGCCATTTTTTGATAACCCTAACAGGGCGGTCTGTTCGCCTAGATCCGAATGTCGAGGAGCGAGCCGGGCCGCAGGATCTTGGCCGGGGCTTCGGCCGGGGCCGCCGCGCTGCGCGTCGCCGGGGTGACGGCGGCCGGCGTCGCCGGGGCAGCAGTCGCCGCCGCGGCCGCGGCCGGCGCCTTGCCGGCGATCATGTCGAAGAAGGCCCGCTGGCCCGCCATCCGCCCGGCGTCGGTGCGCTGCGCGGGAGCCGGCTGCGGCGTGGGCGCAACGCCAAGAGGTCGGATCGGATTCACCCGTCGAGGCTCGTCGTTCATGGTTAACGAGGCGTTGACCATGTTCCGGGGGCGGACAGGAAGGGTGCGACGAGTTGTCCCGGCCTACCTGGCCTGGGCGGCGAGCCTGCGGGCCGCCTCGATGGTCAGAGGGCCGGTGTGCTTGGCCAGGATGGTGCCGTCCCGGCCGACCACATAGGTCTCGGGCACGCCGGTGACGCCGAACTCGATGCCGGCGCGGCCGTCGCGGTCCACCAGGATCTCGGAGAAGGGGTCGCCCAGCCGGGTCAGGAAGGCCTGGGTGTTCTGCGGCGCGTCCTTGTAGGCCACGCCGACCAAGCGGACCTTGTCCTGCTTCATCTCCATCAGCACCGGATGCTCGATCTCGCAGGGGGCGCACCAGGAGGCGAAGAAGTTGACCAGCATCGGCCCCTCGGCGGCGGCCTCGCGCAACGGCAGCGGCTGGCCCTCGGCCAGCGTTGGCAGGGTGAGGTTGGGCACGGGCTTGCCGACCATGGCCTCGGGCTGCACCTGCGGATTGCGGTTCAGCGCGTAGAGCCCGAAGAGGCCGCCCATGGCGACCAGCACCAGCAGCGGCAGCAGGGCGAGCCAGCGGCTCACGTCCGTTCGCTCCTCTGGCGGTCGCCTTCGAGGGCCTTGCGCTTCCAGCGGCGCGCGTGGGCCAGCGAACTCGCCACCATCCAGGCGAAGACGAGGGCGGTGATCGCGAAGGCCGGCCAGACGAAGGCGGCGTAGGGGCTGGCGTCGAGGTCGAGCATCGAGGTCCCTTACGCCCGCGCCGCGCGGAGCGCCGCGGCCTCGGCGCGGCGGCGCCAGACCTCGCCGCGGATCCGCACGAGCCAGAGCGAGCCAAAGGCCGACATGTAGGCGAGGCTCATCAGGTAGAACGGCGGGCGATAGACGGGCGCCAGCCCCTTGCCCTCGCCGGCGAAGGTGGAGGAGCCCTGATGCAGAGTGTTCCACCACTCCACCGAGAAATAGACGATCGGCAGGTTGATCAGCCCGACCATCGCCAGGATCGCCCCCGCCCGGGCCGCCTTGGCCTCGTCGTCCAGCGAGGCGCGCAGCGCCATGTAGGCCACATAGAACAGGAAAAGGATCAGCACCGAGGTCAGGCGCGCGTCCCAGACCCACCAGGTCCCCCACATGGGCTGGCCCCAGAGCGAGCCGGTGACGAGCGCGAGCAGGGTGAAGGCCGCGCCCAGCGGCGCGGCGGCGCGGGCGGCGGCGTCGGCCAGGACATGGCGGAAGACCAGGGCCAGGAAGCTGGCGACCCCCAGGCAGGCGTAGACGAAGAGGCCGAGCTGGGCCGCCGGGGCGTGGATGAACAGGATGCGGACGGTGTCGCCCTGCTGGTAGTCCTCCGGGACCTGGAACGTCAGCCAGAGTCCGGCCGTCGCCAGGACGACGGCGAGCGCGCCGAACAGCGGCGCGGCCCACCGCGAGAAGGCCATGAACCGTTCAGGGTTCGCCAGGAAGGCGGGCGCCGGGAGCATCGCTTTCGCTTAGAGCCCTGACGCCCGACCCGCAAGGCGCTCTAGACGCCCGCCGGCGGCGCCGGCGGGGCCGGGGGCACAGGCGGCGCGGGAGGCGCTGGCGGCATAATCTCGGCCGGCATCCCGCGGAAGACGCCGTGGTCGCCGTGCGGTGTGTCATGCATGAAGTGGATGGTTCGCATCGGGCCCGGCCCGAAGTGGTCAGGCCCCATCATTAGGGGCAGCTCGTCGAAGGCCTTCTTCTGCTTGTCGTCGAGTTGGCCGTAGAAGGCGCGCGTCGCCTGGATGCGGGCGCGGCTGGCGGCCTCCCGCTCGGCGATGCGCTGCTCCATCTCGGCGAGGCGCTGGGTAGTCGTCTTCCTGCTCTCGGTCTCGGCGTCGAAGCGCCTGACCACGGGCTTCGGCTTCAGCGCCTCGACGTAGGTCTTCAGGGCGGCTTCCTGGTTGGGCCGCAGCTGCAGGATGTTGCGCAGGTGCTCCGTCCGGTCGCCCTCGTCGCCCAGGCGCTGGACGACCATGCGGTGGACGCGTTCGCGGGTGCGCTCGGCGTGCTGCCGGGCCTGGTGCGCCCTGGACTGGGCGTCGCGCGCTTCGCTCTGGGCCTTGCGGGCGTCCTCCTGGGCCTGGCGGATCGCGGCGTCCGGCGTCTGGGCCAGCGCGCCGCCGGCGAAGAGCGCGGCCAGGGCGGCCGCCAGCACAGGCTTGGTCATTCGTGACATGCCGTCCTCCGGGCAAGCTGAACAGTGAAGCTAGCCGGAAGCTCACGCCGAAAATGGGCGAAACGGCGCCGTTCTCCGTGAAGCTTTGTTCATGTTCGCCGAACGCCCTTGCGCGAGCCGGCGGGGGCGTGGTTACGGCGCAGCCGCAGATTTCCGGAGATCTCTGATGCTGAGCGCGCTCCTCGCCGCCGTCACCCTGCAGGCCGCCGCCGGCGCCGCGCCGGCCGCCATCGACCCCGCCACCGCCAGGGCGATCGAGGCGGTGGCCTACGACTATGTGGACGGCCAGCTCGAAGGCGACGCCGCCCGGGTGGCGCGCTCGCTCCACCCGGACCTCGCCAAGCGGGCGGTGGAGCTCGGCGACCCCGACGAGCCGCTCGGCCTGCGCCGGATGACCAAGGAGGAGCTGGTCGACCTGACCCGCCAGGGCGTGCTGAAGACGCCGAAGGCGCAGTGGAACCGCTCGGTGAAGGTGCTGGACGTGGCGGGTAACGCCGCGGTCGCCCGGGTGGAGACGCCCTGGTTCGTGGACTACTTCCACCTGGGCCGCTTCGGCGACCGCTGGGTGATCGTCAACGCGCTCTGGTACCCGAAGCCGCTGACCCGTCCGTCTGCCGACTAGGACAGCGCATTGCGGCAGGCCGCCGCCATGGCGATCGGGCCCAGGGCGACGGCCGCCAGGGCGTAGGCGCCGAGCAGGGCGAAGCCCGCCTGCCAGGGCAGTCCGCCGGCGAAGGCGTCCAGCGCCCCGCCGCCGAAGATCACCGGCGGGGTGAAAAGTGGCAGGACGATCACCGCGGTCAGCAGCCCGCCCCGCCGGGCGCCCAGGCTGAGCGCCGCCCCGATCCCGCCCACGAAGGCGAAGGCCAGGCCGCCCAGCAGGGCGCAGGCGACGATCAGCGGCGCCAGCGCCGGGCTGGCGCCCAGCGCGATCGCCGCCACCGGCGCGGCCAGGGCGAGCGGCGCGCCGGTCGCCAGCCACTGCCCCAGGCATTTGGCGGCGCAGGTCAACTCCAGCGGCGTCTCGGACAGCACGAGCAGGTCCAGGGCCCCGTCCTCGTAGTCGCGCTCGAAGAGCCGTTCGAGGGAGAGCAGCGAGGCCAGGGCCAGCGCCACCCAGGCGAGCCCAGGCGCGATGGCCGCCAGCCGCTCGGGCTCCGGACCCGAGGCCAGCGGCAGGAGGGTGGCGACGCCGATGTAGAAGCCCACGGCCACCAGCGGGCCGCCGCCGCGGCCCCAGGCCAGCGTCGTCTCACGGGCCAGCAGCCCGGCCAGGCGGCTCATGGCGCGAGCTCCAGGCTGAGCGCGCGGATCGGCAGCGGGTCGTGCACCGCCGCCAGGATCAACCCGCCGCCGTCGAGGTGGCCCTGCATGATCTCGCCGAACCGGACGCGCCAGCGGGCGTCCAGCGGGCTGAGCGGCTCATCGAGCAGCCAGAGCGCCCGGGGGCCGCCAGGAGGCGCGCGAGCGCCACGCGCCGGCGCTGTCCCGCCGACAGCCGGCGAACCTCCAGGTCGAGCAGCGGCGCAAGCTCCAGCGCCTCCGCGGCCGGCGTGGGATCGGTTCCGCCGCACCAGCGGGTCCAGAAGGCCAGCTCTTCGCGGGCGGTCCGCGCCGGCTTCAGCCCGTCGTGGTGGCCGACGAAATGCAGGCCGGCGCCGCGCGCCTCGGATGGGTCGAGCCCGCCGAAACCCACCTCGCCGGCCTCCGCGCGCACCAGGCCGGCGACGCAGCGCAGCAGGCTGGTCTTGCCCACCCCATTGGCGCCGGTCAGCGCACAGGCCTGGCCGGCCTCGAGGACGAGGTCGACGCCCTCGAACAGAAGGCGTCCGCCGCGCCGGATCGCCAGTGTTTTCAGCGTCAAGTTGCGAATCACTCGCAGGGCTCCGCCGCATGGACGCTGGGCCCGGTTCGGAATATGTAGCCCACGGCCGCCGTCGACCTGGGGGACGTACGCCGCGCGGAGACGGAACCTGTGAGTCCGCCTCTAAAGTCGCGCGATCCTTGGGACTGACGTGGAGCGGCCGGGAACAGAGAGAGGATCTCCCAACATGGCGTCAGTGGACAGCCTGAAAACCCGCCGCGAGCTCGTGGTGGGTGACAAGACCTACGCTTACTACAGCCTCCGCGCCGCTGAGGAAGCGGGACTTTCGGGCGTCTCGCGCCTGCCGATCTCGATGAAGGTGCTTCTCGAGAACCTGCTCAGGAACGAGGACGGCGACACCGTCACGCCGGAGGACCTCAAGGCGGTCGCCGCCTGGATCGAGAACAAGGGCGCCGTCGAGCACGAGATCAGCTTCCGCCCGGCCCGCGTGCTGATGCAGGACTTCACCGGCGTGCCGGCGGTCGTCGACCTGGCCGCCATGCGCGACGCCATGACCAGCCTCGGCGCCAACCCCGAGAAGATCAATCCGCTGAACCCGGTCGATCTGGTGATCGACCACTCGGTGATGGTCGACTACTTCGGTACGTCGAAGTCGTTCGGCGCCAACGTCGACCGCGAATACGAGCGGAACATGGAGCGCTACCGCTTCCTGCGGTGGGGCTCCTCGGCGTTCAACAACTTCCGTGTGGTGCCGCCTGGCACCGGCATCTGCCACCAGGTGAACCTGGAGTACCTGGCCCAGACCGTCTGGACCAACGACGACGAGGGCCAGACCGTGGCCTATCCGGACACCGTCGTCGGCACCGACAGCCACACCACCATGGTCAACGGCCTGGCCGTGCTGGGCTGGGGCGTGGGCGGCATCGAGGCCGAGGCGGCCATGCTCGGCCAGCCGATCCCGATGCTGATCCCCGAAGTCATCGGCTTCAAGCTGGACGGCGTCCTGCCGGACGGCGCCACGGCCACCGACCTGGTGCTCACCGTCACCCAGATGCTCCGCAAGAAGGGCGTGGTCGGCAAGTTCGTCGAGTTCTACGGCCCCGGCCTCGCCAGCCTCACGCTGGAAGACCAGGCGACCATCGCCAACATGGCTCCGGAATACGGCGCCACCTGCGGCTTCTTCCCGGTCACCCAGGCGACGATCAGCTACCTGACCGCCACCGGCCGTGAGCCGGCGCGCGTGGCCCTCGTGGAGGCCTACGCCAAGGAACAGGGGATCTGGCGCGAGCCCACCGATCCGGATCCGGTGTTCACCGACAGCCTGCAGCTCGACCTCGGCACGGTCGCCGCCTCGCTGGCGGGCCCGAAGCGCCCGCAGGACCGCGTGCTGCTGACCGACGCCGCCGCCGAGTTCCGCACGGCCCTGGCCGGCGACTTCGGCAAGGCCGACCAGATGACCGAGCGCTTTGCCGTGGAGAAGGAAAACTTCGACATCGGCAACGGCGACGTGGTGATCGCCGCGATCACCTCGTGCACCAACACCTCGAACCCCTCGGTACTGATCGCCGCCGGCCTGGTGGCCAAGAAGGCGGTCGAGAAGGGCCTGCAGGTGAAGCCCTGGGTGAAGACCTCGCTGGCGCCCGGCTCGCAGGTTGTCACCGACTACCTGAAGGCCGCCGGCCTGACGAAATCGCTGGATGCGCTGGGCTTCAACCTCGTGGGCTACGGCTGCACCACCTGCATCGGCAACTCCGGCCCTCTGCCGGAGCCGGTGTCGGATGCGATCAGCAAGAACGACCTCGTCGCCGTCTCGGTGCTCTCGGGCAACCGGAACTTCGAGGGCCGCGTGAACCCGGACGTGCGCGCCAACTACCTGGCCTCGCCGCCGCTGGTGGTGGCCTATGCGCTCGCCGGCACCATGCTGAAGGATCTCTCGACCGAACCGCTGGGCGAGGGCAAGGACGGCAAGCCGGTCTATCTGAAGGACATCTGGCCGACGTCCGAGGAGATCGCGGTCCTGCAGCGCAAGCACGTCACCAACAAGATGTTCGCGACCCGCTACGCCGACGTCTTCAAGGGCGACAAGAACTGGCAGGGCATCAAGGTCGCCGGCGGCCAGACCTACGCCTGGGACATGGGTTCGACCTATGTGCAGAACCCGCCGTACTTCCAGGACATGAAGATGGAGCCGGCGCCGGTGACGGACATCGTCGAGGCCCGCATCCTGGGCGTCTTCGGCGACTCGATCACCACCGACCACATCTCGCCGGCCGGCTCGATCAAGGCGACCTCGCCGGCGGGCGTCTATCTCAGTGAGCGCCAGGTGCCGACCAGCGAGTTCAACTCGTACGGCGCGCGCCGCGGCAATCACGAAGTGATGATGCGCGGCACCTTCGCCAACATCCGCATCCGCAACAAGATCACGCCGGACATCGAAGGCGGCGTGACCAAGCACTTCCCGTCCGGCGACACCATGGCGATCTACGACGCCGCCATGCGCTACCAGGGCGAGGGGCGTCCTCTGGTGGTGTTCGCGGGCAAGGAGTACGGCACCGGCTCGTCGCGCGACTGGGCGGCGAAGGGCACGAAGCTGCTCGGCGTCCGCGCCGTGGTGGCCGAGAGCTTCGAGCGCATCCACCGCTCGAACCTGGTCGGCATGGGCGTGCTGCCGCTGCAGTTCACCCAGGAAGGCTGGCACAAGCTCGGCCTGACCGGCGAGGAGATCGTCACGATCCGCGGCCTGACGGAGCTCGCGCCCCGCAAGCAGCTGATCGTCGAGATGTACCGTCCGAGCGACGGCCGCATCGCCCGCTTCCCGGTCCGCTGCCGGATCGATACGCCGACCGAGCTCGAGTACTTCAAGCAGGGCGGCGTGCTGAACTACGTGCTGCGCGGCCTGGCCCGCCAGGGCTAGGCTCAGGCCCACGGCGAACCTGTAGGGCCCCGGACGTCCGCGTCCGGGGCCCTTCTCGTTGGCGCGGGCGCCTCGGCCGGGTGGTCACGCCTAGTTGTAATTTACAGCCGCCGACACACCCCTTAAGTCGGACGCAATGCGGACCGCCGCGGCGCTTAGCCTTCTGCTCACGCTCCTGCCCGTCGCCGCGGCCGCCCGGCCGCCGGTCGTGGTCGAGCTGTTCACCGCCCAGGGCTGCGGGTCCTGCGGCGAGGCCAATGCGCACGCCGCCAGGCTGGCCGAACGCCCTGGCGTGCTCGTGCTCACCTATCCCGTGGATTACTGGGACTATCTCGGCTGGGAGGACACCTTCGCCGAACCGGCCTTCGCCGAGCGGCAGAAGGCCTATGTGACCCGGCTGAAGCTGCGCGAGCCCTATACGCCTCAGGTGGTGGTGGACGGCCGCAACCAGGTCGCCGGCCGGCAGGCGGCCAAGGTCGACCAGCTCGTCCGCGACGCCGCGCGGACGCCGAAGGATCCGCCGGACATCCAGTTCATGAGCGACCGGCGCGTCGATGTCGGCTCGGGCCGGGTGCCGCGCGGCGGGGCCGAGGTCTGGCTCGTCCGCTACGACCCGCGCGAGCAGGAGGTGGCGGTCAAGAGCGGCGACAACCGCGGCCAGTCCATCGTGCATCGGAACGTCGTGCGTGAGATCGAGCGCGTGGGCGCGTGGCGCGGGCGGCCGACGGCCTATCGCCTGCCGGCGCCCGACGAGGCCGGGCTCGCCACCGCCATCATCGTCCAGGCGGCCAAGGGCGGGCGCATCCTGGCTGTCGCCCAGCCGAAGGACGAATAGGCCAGGTCGCCAGATACGAGAAAGCCCGCGTGGCTGGAGAGGTCCACGCGGGCTGCTCGGGGGATCAGTGAAAGTAGTGTGTCGGTTGGGCAGGACCCCAATCCAGGGGGGCTGGGGGGGCTGTTCAGGATCCGGGACCGGCGTCTCTGTCCAACCGACACATCCATAAAACCGGCGGGCCTTGTCGGCGAGGCGTCCGAAATAAGGTCATTTCACGGCGTGGGCCCGGAGCCGGCGCGCGCGGGGTGCGGGAACCCGCCGCACGCTCCGGACGCTCGCCAATCCGGAAAGATTCAGTCTAGGCTCGGCGCCAATGGCATTCGATCCGTCCTATGCGGAGCCCCGCCAGGGGCGGGTGTTCTTCGAGCGGCGCGAACTGGAGCGCCTGCTCAGGCTCTACGGACGCATGGTGGCCGCCGGCGAGTGGCGCGACTACGCCATCGACGGGCTGGCCGAGTCCGCCGTCTTCTCGGTCTTCCGCCGCGCCTCCGAACAGCCCCTCTACCGCGTCGAGAAGCGCCCCGCCCTGGCCCGCAAGCAGGGCGCCTGGGCGATCATCGGCGAGGGCGGCATGATCCTGCGCCGCGGCCACGACCTGGAGCAGGTGCTGCGCTTCTTCGACAAGGGCCGCTTCAAGGTCGTCGACTAGGCCTGGCCAGCGCCAGGTAGACGCTGTCGCAGAGTTCGTCGCCGATCTGCCAGGTCCCGGACGCCCTTCCGGTCTCCACAAACCCCAGCTTCTCCAGCAACCGGATCGAGCCGGTGTTGCGCGGATCGACGTCGGCCGTCAGCGCGTCGATGTCGCGGGCGGCGAACACGTGGGGAATCACCGCGGACAGCGCCTCGAAGGCCAGGCCCTTCCCCCAGGCGTCCGGGTGCAGGATGTAGCCCACCTCCGGCAGGCGATAGACGCCGGCCTTGCCGATCACCCGGCCTTCGAACTCGACGACGAAGTCCTCGTCCGTGGCGGTGATCATGTCGTCGAGCCAGGCGCGGGTCTGCTCGCGGTCAGCGTGCGGCGGGGTCGACCAGTAGCGCATGGCCTCGGGGTGGCTCAGCACCCCGAACAGCGCGTCGAGATCCTCCGGCTGCGCCCGGCGCAGCCTCAATCTGTGTGTGACAAGCTCGACCATGGCGGCAGGCTAGGGCGGTGATCGCCAAAGAAAAACCCCGGCGGTCGCCCGCCGGGGTCCAATCTTTCGAGGCTCTCGGCGCCTAGCGGCGGTCGCCGAAGATCGAGAGCAGGAATTGGAAGAGATTGATGAAGTTGATGTAAAGGCTGAGCGCGCCGTAGTTCGTGGCCACGCCCATGGCCGCCTGGTCGCCGCCCATCTCGTAGTAGGACATTTTCAGGCGCTGGGTGTCGTAGGCGATCAGGCCCGCGAAGATGAACACGCCCAGCACGCTGATGAGGAAGCTCATCATCGAGTTTTGCAGGAAGATGTTCACCACCGAGGCGATGATCAGGCCAATCAGGCCCACCAGCAGGAAGCTGCCGAAGCCGGTCAGGTCCTTCTTGGTGGTGTAGCCGAACAGGCTGAGCCCGCCGAAGGCGGCCGCCGTGATCAGGAAGGTCGAGAAGATCGAGGCGCCGGTGTAGACCAGCGTCAGCACGCCCAGGCCCGCGCCGATCAGCGCAACGATGGTCCAGTACAGGATGCCCGAGCTGCGGGGCGAGGCGTTCTTCATCGCGAACATGCCGAACAGGATGACGCCCAGCGGCGCGAACGCCACGATCATGCCCAGGACGGTCATCCCGGCGAGGCGGCCATCCGGCGTGACCGTGTACATCAGGTCGCGCACGGGCGCGTACTGGCCGGTCAGGAACGCGAGGGCGGCGGAGACCAGCAGGCCCAGCGCCACCTTGTTGTAGACGCCGAGCATGAAGCTGCGCAGACCCGCGTCCACCGACATGTCGGCGCGATCGGCGGGGATCGTGCGCGCGTAGCCGCGGTTGAAGTCGCTCATTTGAGGCAAGGCCCTTGTCTAGTCGTCCGGATTGGACGCAGCCCGAAATATCGGGGTCGCTTGCGCTGTAAGCAAGGGCTTCCGGATTCCGGGGCTCGCGAAATCGGACAAGTTTGATTGTTCGCGTCCTGAATGGTCCCCAGGCCGGCGCTTGGTCTTCGGCTCGGCGGCGCGCTACTGGTGGCGCATGATCCGTCTCTTTGCCGCGATCGCCATTCCCGAGGATATCGGCGGGGCGCTCCTGGTGCGCCAGAAGGGCGTGGAGAACGCCCGCTGGCGGCCGGTCGAAGCCCTCCACGTGACCCTGCGCTTCTTCGGCGACCTCAGGGAGGACGTGGCCCGCGACCTCGACACCGAGCTTTCGGCGGTCGGCGGACGACCGTTTCCCATCGTGCTGGAGGGCGTCGGCGCGTTCGGCGAGGGCGCGGACATCCATGCGATCTGGGCGGGCGTCCAGGAGAGCCCGGAGCTCCGCCACCTCGCCCGGACGTGCGAGACCGCCGCCCGCCGCGCCGGCCTGAAGCCGGAAGGGCGCCACTACCGGCCTCACGTGACCCTGGCCTACACCCGCCGGCCGAACCCGGATGAGGTCGCCGGCTGGATCCAGGCCAACAACCTGCTGAAGAGCCCGCCGATCTGGGTCGACCGCTTCAGCCTCTACTCCAGCCACCAGACCAAGGAGGGCTCGGCCTACCGGCTGGAGGCGGAGTACCCGCTGGGGTGAGCTAGCAGGGCTCGCCGACCTTGAGCCGCATCCTGGTCTCGGCCAGAGTTTCGCGGTGCCCGACCTGCGCACGGAGGGCGTCGACGCGGTCGGAGTCTTCCACGTTCTGGATGGACCGCACTCCCGCGGCGCAGGAAGCCTGAGTGGCGTAGCGCTGCCGGCGGCCGTCTCGCTCGGCGACGCGGTCATAGAGCTTCGCATAGGCTCCGCCCTCGATGATCGGAGTCCCCGCCAGCGGCTCGACCCTCGCCAGGACCTCCTTCTGGAAGTCCCAGTCGTTGGTGTGCTGGGCGATGTCCCAGGCCTCATGGGAGAGCGCGGGGTCGCTGAACCAGCCCTTGGCCGGCAAGACTCGCCGCAATGCCTCTGTGTTGTCCGCGTCGATGAGCGCCAGCTCGTTCCAGACGACGGCCAGGATCCAGCCCCGCTCTTGTGGAGGCGACGCAAGGATCCGGGAAAGCGCCAGCCGGCCTTCGCGCTGCAGACGGTTCCGCCGGGCGAGCTCTTCGGTCAGGGACGCCGGCGGCGGGAGGGCGGCGAGCTCGGCGCGCACGGCGTCCATCCGTGATCGCCAGGCGCCGGCGAGGGCCTGGCCCTCCGCCGAGAGCGGGCGGGTCGGAAAGGGCGGCTTCGCCGGCTGCGCGAGGGCGGCGGTCGCGATCGCCGCAGCGGCGAGCGGGATCAGCAGCCGCATCAGGCCTGGACCGCGTGGTCCTTGAGGATGCCGAGCGGCACGATGGCCAGGGTCTCCTCGTGGGTCGCCTCCAGCACCACCTGGGGCGCGGCGCCGGCGTCGAGCGCCTCCTTCCAGCGGGGTGCGCAGAGGCACCAGCGGTCGCCGGGCCTGAGGCCCGGGAACATGGCTTCGGGCACGGGCGTGGAGAGATCGTTCCCGACCGAGCGCGAATAGGCCAGGAACTCCGCCGTCATCACCGCGCAGACGGTGTGCATGCCGAAGTCGTTGTGGTCGGTCTCGCAGCAGCCGTTGCGGAAGAAGCCGGTGACCGGCTGGGTCGAACAGGGCGCGAGCTTGCCGCCGAGGACGTTGCGGGCGTCGGGATCGTGCCGGCGTGTGGTCATGGCGTCAGTTTAGCCGCTAAGACAGGGGGTCCGCCAAGCGACAAGGAGCCCTCAGATGGTCCGGCCGCGCCGCAGCGCCCTCTATATGCCCGCATCCAACCCGCGGGCCATCGACAAGGCACGCAGCCTGGCCGCCGACGTGGTGATCCTCGACCTCGAGGACTCGGTGGGTCCGGACGCCAAGGACGAAGCCCGCGGCCTGGCGGTGGACGCTGTCCGGGCCGGCGGATTCGGAGGCCGCGAGGTGGTGATCCGGGTCAATGGCCTCGACACCCCCTGGGGCGCCGCCGATCTGAAGGCCGCCGCTGAGGCCGGGCCGGACGGCATCCTCGTGCCCAAGGTCGCCAAGGCCGACGACCTCTCGCACTACGCCAAGCTGGTCACCGGCGACGTCCGGCTCTGGGCGATGATCGAGACCTGCTCGGCCATGTTCCGTCTCCCGCAGATCGCCGAGGCCAGCCGGGTCTGCGGCTGCGACGTGTGGGTGATCGGCGCCAACGACCTCGTGAAGGAGATGCGCTGCCGGCCGGGCCCCGACCGGGCGCCGCTCCTGCCGTCCCTGGCCGCCAGCGTCATGGCCGCCCGCGCCTATGGTCTTTCGATCCTCGATGGGGTCTGGAACGCCATCACCGACCTCGACGGCCTGGCGCGCGAGTGCCGCCAGGGGGCGGACCTCGGCTTCGACGGCAAGAGCCTGATCCACCCGACCCATCTGGAGGCCGCCAACGCCGCCTTCAGCCCGGATCCCGGCGAGGTCGCCTGGGCCCGCACGATCGCGGCGGCGTTCGACGAGCCACAAAACGCCGGCAAGGGCGTTATCAAGGTCGAGGGCAAGATGGTGGAGCGGTTGCATCTCGTTCAGGCGCAGCGTCTGATCGGCATCGCCGACGCCATCGCCGCCCATGAGGCCGCGTAGAGGTAGACATGAGGCTGACCGTCGCCGTCCTGCTGACCGCCGCCCTGGCTGCTCCGGCCGCGGCGCGCGCCCAGGACCCGATCGGGGCGCTGCTCGACCGCTCGGCGCCGCCGACCCAGGCGGATCCCGAGGAGCCGGACACCGCCGCCGAGCCGCCGGCCGCACCAGAGCCCGAACCTCAGATCGCGCTGCCTCCGGGGCCGCAGCCTTACGCGCCGCCCCGGCCGCAACTCGCCGGGCCAGTGTTCGTGGACGAGACTGGCAAGAACCCCGACGCCCCGCCGACCGTGCGCGACCTCGCCTACGAGTCCCGGATCCGGGCGTCCTTCGCCTCCGCCCAATCCTTCCAGGGGCCGCTGGACGGGCGATGGACGCTCGCGGCGGCCGACGGGACCGGGCTCTATGAGTTCGAGCTCTCCGACAAGACGAGCGCCCCGCCGGAGGGCCTGGCGGGACCTGCGCCGGCCGGGCGCCCTGGGCGGCTCCGGGTTCGTGGACGAGATCCGCCTTGACGGCGGCCAGCTCATCCTGCGCTTCGGGGATGTGACGGGCACGTTCAGCGGCGGCTATGGCGGCCAGTGGTCCGGCCGGCTCTCCGACGGTCGGCAGGTGAGCCTGCGGAAGGCCCCTCCCCCAGCCCTAGAGGCCGAGCGCGCCCTTCGCGACCGCCATCGCGGTCGCCAGCGACGTCTCATCGAAAAGCTCGGCCGCGCCTTGGCCCCACACCGGCCCGGGCCATGCGGGATCGTCCGCGCGCCGCCCGACCACATGCACATGCAGTTGTCGCGTCACATTGCCGAGCTGGCCGACATTCAGCTTTTCCACCGGGCGGCCAAGCGCCTCGCCCACCGCCCGCACCGCCGCGCCGGCGCGCAGGACCTCCTCAAGCAGCGTCCCGCGCTGGCGCGGCGAGAGATCCTCCAGCTCCACCGCGTCGTCGACGCGGGGGATCAGCACGATCCAGGCGTACCGGGCGTCGCGCTGCAACCGCGCGTGGCAGAGCTCGAGGTCGCCCAGGGCCTCGGAGGTGGCGGCGAAGGCGGGATCGAGCATGGTCATGGCGGCTTCGGCGTCTGCGGCATTGCAGCATGGCCGTCAATTGGCTACCCAGCCCGCGACCCGGCTAGAGCGGCCGTCCCCAATTTCCGGAGAGTGATCCATGGCGAAGTCCCCCATCCGCGTCGCGGTGACCGGCGCGGCCGGCAACATCGGCTACGCGCTGCTCTTCCGCATCGCCTCGGGCGAGATGCTGGGCAAGGACCAGCCGGTCATCCTGCAGCTGCTGGAGATCCCGGCCGAGGGGCCGCAGAAGGCGCTGAAGGGCGTCGCCATGGAGCTCGAGGACTGCGCCTTCCCGCTGCTGCAGGACATGGTGCTGACCGACGACCCGAAGGTCGCCTTCAAGGATGCAAGCTGGAACCTGCTGGTGGGCTCCAAGCCGCGCGGTCCGGGCATGGAGCGCGCCGACCTGCTGAAGGACAATGGCAAGATCTTCATCGCCCAGGGCCGGGCGATCGACGAGGTGGCCGCCGACGACGCCCGCATCGCCGTGGTGGGCAACCCCTGCAACACCAACTGCATGATCGCCGCCAGCCAGGCCAAGCGCCTGACCGCCGACCGCTTCACCGCCATGGTGCGCCTGGACGAGAACCGCGGCCGGGCCCAGCTCGCCAAGAAGGCCGGTGTGTCGATCAACGACGTCAGCGAGCTGTTCATCTACGGCAACCACAGCCCGACGATGTTCGCCGACTTCACCCACGCCAAGATCGGCGGCAAGGCGGTCACCGACGTGATCACCGACCGCGCCTGGCTGGAGACCGATTACCTGCCGACCGTCGGCAAGCGCGGCGCGGCGATCATCGAGGCCCGCGGCCAGTCCTCGGCGGCCTCGGCGGCCAACGCCCTGATCGACCACGTGCGCGACCTGACCACCGTCGGCAGGATCCACTCGGTCGCGGTGAACTCGGAAGGCCGCTATGGCTTCGCCGAAGGCGTCTGGGCCGGGATGCCGGTGAAGACCACGGCGCCGGGCGCCTATGAAGTCGTGACGTCCTACGAGATGGACGACTTCGCCAAGTCGAAGATCGCGATCACCAACGACGAATTGATCGGCGAGCGCGACACCGTGAAGGACATGCTGGGCTAACGCACCCTAATACCCTTCCGCCAGGTCGTTGAGCTCGCGGATCCGCTGGGAATAGACGCTGGCCACGGCGCCGGAAGACCGGCGCGCGGCGTCCTCGCGGATCTGCAGCCAGTCGTCCTGTTCGGCCCTCAGCTCGCGATAGGGGATGCCGGAGGAGACGGCGCGGTCGAACGCGCGGTCGAGTCGCCGGTCTAGGCGCGCCAGCTCGTCGTCGCCGCAGATCATCCGTTCCGCGCGGGTGCCGGCATTGCGGCAGTCGAAGCTCGGCCTGGCACGGGCCGGGATCGGCGGCGGCTCGGCGACGCGGGCGACCACCGGGGCGGCGGCCTCCGGCGCGGAGGGCGCGACGGCCAGTTCGGGCTGTCGCGGCGGGCGCGGGCGCCGCCGGCCGGGGCGCGGCGCGGGCGAGTTCGGGGGGCAGGACCTCCAGCTTGCCGGCGGACTTCGGCGCAGGCAGCGGCTCGGGCTTCGCGACCTCCACCGGCATCGGCGGCGTGAGGGCCTCGGCCGTCGCGGCCTTCATCGGCGCCGGCGCGCGGTCCTCAACGAGCTGAGGGCGGAACAGCACGCCGGCCACCAGGCCCAGGGCGACGGCGCCGGCCAGCCCGCCCAGCACGAGGTTGCGGCGGTTCGCGGCGCGGGGCGGCGGCGGCGGCCGGGCCGGCGGCTCCGACGCGAAGCCGTTGTACGCACCGCCGGTCCAGGAGTGGGCGATCGGGTCTCTGGGGGTCGGGTCGGCGGGCATGGGTCTTCGATCTCCGGCGCGTCCCTCGCGCCGGACCTAACCCGTTCGCCCCCTTGACCGTTGCAATGGCTCAGTAAGCGCGCGCGTCCCGCGTCATGTCGTTCAGCTCCGCGATGCGGGCCTCATAGACGTCGCGGACCGCCCAGGGCGCCTCGCGGGCCGCCTGGGCGCGGGCCTCCAGCCAGCGGGCCTGCTGGCGCGCCAAAGTGGCGGTCGAGGCCCCGGCCGCCTCGGCCTGGCGATAGGCGCGGGCGAGCTGGCGGTCGGCGGCGGCCAGCGAAGGGTCAGCGCAGACCAGGGCCGCGCCGGCGTCCGAGGAGACGCAGCGGTTCGACGCCTTGCGGATCGGATTGTCGCGGGTCGGCTTGGGCAGCGTCGGCTTCGGCGCGGACTTGGCCCGCTCGGGCTTGCGCGCCGCGGCCGTCTCGACCTTCGCCTTCTCGACCCTTGCCTTCTCGGCCTTCGCCTTCTCGACCCTCGCCTTCTCGACCCTGTCCCGCTCGGCCTTGGTGTTCTTCGCGGACGTCTTGTCGGCCTTCTTCGCCTTGACCGGCTCCAGCTTCGCCAGCTCGGTCTTGGTCTTCTTCTTCTCGGCGCGGGCCTTGCGGGTGTCGGCGATCTTGGCCTTGGAGGCGGACGCCGCCTGTTTCACCTTCTTCGGCGTCACCTTGGCGAGCGTCGTGGTGAGCTTGCGGCCCTTCTTCGCCTCGGCGGCGTCAGCCTTCTTCGGCTCCGCCTTGGCGACCTTCGCCGCCTTGGGCTCGTCCTTCGCCTTGCGGACCCTGGTCTTCTCCGGCGCGGCCTCGGCGACCTTCCGCTCGGCCTTGGCTTTCGGGGGGCTTCACCTCGGCCTTCTTCTCGACCGTCGCACCCGCGAGCCGCTTAGGCTCGGATTTGACCGCCGGCTTCGGCGCCAGCGCCGGTTCCGGTTCGACCTCGATCGGCGTCACGGCCTGGACGCGGACCAGGCCGGAGGGCGGACGGGTCGGCGCGAAGACGGGTGGGGCGGGATCGACAGGCACGGCGATCGCGGGCGGGCGGCCCGCCATGGCCGGCAGCACCTCTATGGGCGCGCCGATCGGGGCGGTCGGCGCGTCCTGCACGACGACCTCCAGGATCCGCGCCGGCTTCGGCGCTCGGCGACCGCCTTCGCGGCGACCGGGACGGCCCGGCGCTCGTCCTCGTGCGGCCGGGCCCAGAGGCCGGCGCCGACGCCCAGCGCGCAGGCGCCGACCACGCCCAGGAACAGCATGGGTCGGCCACCGCCGGAGGATGGTGTCACCAGGTCCGGAATCTTCGGATCGTCAGGCGGGTCTTGCGCCATAGGGGCTGGTCCTTGCGAACATCGGCCCCTCGAAAATCGAGGCGTCAGACCACACAGCCACGCCCGCAGCTGTGATAAGCCCCTAGCCCCGACCTCTCTCCCACCGCCACAATGAGGCCAAATACGTGCGTCCGCCAGCACCCGTTCTTGAGACAGATCGCCTCATTCTGCGCACGCCCGAGCCGGAGGACTTCGAACCCTGGACGGCCTTCCTGGCCGACGCCGAGGCCCAGGCCTTCCTAGGCGGCGCCCAGCCCCGGCCGCTCGCCTGGCGGCAGATCTGCGTGATGACCGGGGCCTGGACGGTGCGCGGCTTCTCCATGTTCTCGGTGATCGAGAAGTCGACCGGCCGCTGGATCGGCCGCCTGGGGCCCTGGCAGCCGGAGGGCTGGCCGGGCACGGAGGTCGGCTGGGGCCTGGTCCGCGACTGCTGGGGCAAGGGATATGCGACGGAGGGCGCGGCCGCGGCTATCGACTGGGCGTTCGACGTGCTCGGCTGGGACGAGGTGATCCACACCATCGAGAGCCCCAACGTGAACTCCTCGAAGGTCGCCGAGCGGCTGGGCTCGACCATCCTGCGGCAGGCGGTTTTGCCGGCGCCGATCAACCTGCCGGTGGATGTCTGGGGGCAGTCCCGGGCCCAGTGGAAGGCGCGGAAGCGCTAGATCCAGCCCTTCTCGCGCAGTTCGCCGGCATAGGTGCGGCTGACCGGGACCTGGGCGCCGTCCTTCAGCGTGAGCGTGGCCCGGCCGTCGCCGCGCTTCGCGTCGGCGATGGCGTCGCGCGCGACCCACCAGGAGCGATGCACCTGCATGCCCTCGACGCCGTCCAGCTCGGCGACGGCGTCGGCCAGCCGCATCAGGATCAGGTCCTGCCCCTTCGACGAATGGATCCGCAGGTAGTGGTCCTCGGCCTCGACCGCCCAGACGTCCGCGCCGCGCAACCTGAGCGGCAGGCGCTCCAGGAACTTCGGCGGGGGCGGAGCGGCGGTTGCGGCCTCGCCCTCGCGGATCGAGGTCCGCCGGATCCAGGCCACCAGGAAGCAGAAGAACAGCGACGTCACGAGCGAGGTGCCGATGTAGCCGGGGATGCTGGAGACCGGCGGGTCGCCCTGCGGAGGGGCCACCAGGTTGACGCCGCTCCACACCACGAGCCCCATCGGGGCGAACATCAGGATGGCGCTGGCGAGCGCCACCCGCCACCAGGCGCGCCGCACCCAGGCCGCCTGTTCCACGAACATGAAGGCTGCTGCGCCCATCAGGGAGGCGATCCAGGCGAAGCTGATCATCAGGATCGAGCGGATGACGAACGGCGTCCCTGAGGTCTCGAAGGCCGAGAGAAAGCTCATGAAGCTTCCGACGATCAGCGCGGGGACGAGCGTGCCGCGCAGCAGGCCGATGATGCGGGTCTTCGTCCACGAAGCGTCAACGGCGGCCCCTGGCCGTTCGCGTAGGACCTGCGTCATCCGACGTATCCCCGCTCGCCCATCGAACCGTCCGCCCCCAGTCATCCGTCCGACGACGCCGCGAAGGCCCGCGGCGTTCACCTGACCGGAGATAAAGGATGTCGGTTCGATCGCAAATTCCGGCCCGCGCGCCGCTGGGGTTCCGCAGCTACTTCCTGGTCGCGATGACCGCGGCGGCGGCGATCGTCATCATCTCGCAGCGCGGCGCCTGGGACGACATCGCCCGCATGGCGCTGGCCGCCCGGCCGCACGCGCCGGACATGGCGCTGTTCGCCAGCCTGTCGCCGGCGATCAAGATTCACCTGCTGGCGGCGCTGGCCGCCCTTGTCCTCGGCGGCCTGCTGATGGCGGTCCGCAAGGGGCGCAGGTTCCACCGGGTCGCCGGCTGGGTCTGGGTCTCCCTGGTCGCGGTGACGGCAGGCGCGACCCTGTTCATCACCAGCCTGAACCATGGCCGCTGGTCGATCCTTCACCTGTTCACGGGCTGGGTGTTCCTGATGCTGCCGCTGGCCGTGATCTGGGCGAAGCGTCACAACGTCGCGAGGCACCGGCGCACCATGATGGGCCTGTTCTACGGGGGCTTCGCCATCAACCTCTTCGTGGCCCTGATCCCGGGGCGGACGCTCTGGACGCTGTTCTTCGGCTGAGCCTGCTCCCTCTAGGGAAGCACCTTGGGTTTTCAGCCGATTTTGACACGCTCACGCGGTTGTCATCGTCAGGGGGGCCTATAACCGCGCCCACTCGCCGCCCCGGGCGAGGCGATTTCCAGCGCCACGGCCTCATGAACATCCACGAACACCAAGCCAAAGCCGTCCTCTCCGAGTTCGGCGTCGCGGTTCCGCGCGGCTTCCCGGCCTTCACCGTCGACGAGGCGGTCAAGGCGGCTGAACAACTCGGCGGCCCCGTCTTCGTCGTGAAGTCCCAGATCCACGCCGGCGGGCGCGGCAAGGGCAAGTTCGAGGGCCTGGGCCCCGACGCAAAGGGCGGCGTCCGGGTGGTGAAGTCGGTGGACGAGGTCCGCGCCAACGCCGAGGAGATGCTCGGCCGCGTGCTGGTGACCCACCAGACGGGCCCGGCCGGCAAGCAGGTGAACCGCCTCTACATCGAGGAAGGCGCCGCGATCGCCAAGGAATTCTACCTGTCGCTGCTGGTCGACCGCGAGACGAGCTGGGTCTCGGTCGTGGCCTCCACCGAAGGCGGCATGGACATCGAGGAGGTGGCCCACGCCACCCCTGAGAAGATCGTCACCTTCTCCATCGACCCGGTCACCGGCGTGTGGCCGCACCACGGCCTGATGCTGGCCGCGGCGCTCGGCCTGAAGGGCGACCTCTCCAAGCAGGCCTCGAAGCTCCTCTCGCAGCTCTATACGGCCTTCCTGGCCAAGGACATGAGCATGCTGGAGATCAACCCGCTGATCGTCACCGCCGACGACCAGCTCCGCGTCCTCGACGCCAAGGTGAGCTTCGATTCCAACGCCCTCTTCCGCCACAAGGACGTGGTGGCGCTGCGCGACGAGAGCGAGGAGGACCCGAAGGAGATCGAGGCCTCCAAGTACGACCTCTCCTACATCGCCCTCGACGGCGAGATCGGCTGCATGGTCAACGGCGCGGGCCTGGCCATGGCGACCATGGACATCATCAAGCTCTACGGCGCCGAGCCGGCCAACTTCCTGGACGTGGGCGGCGGCGCCTCGAAGGAAAAGGTCACGGCGGCCTTCAAGATCATCACAGCGGACCCGAACGTGAAGGGCATCCTGGTGAACATCTTCGGCGGCATCATGCGCTGCGACATCATCGCGGAAGGCGTGGTCGCTGCGGTGAAGGAAGTGGGCCTGAAGGTGCCGCTCGTCGTGCGCCTGGAAGGCACCAACGTCGAGCTGGGCAAGAAGATCATCAATGAGAGCGGCCTGAACGTGATCGCCGCCAACGACCTCTCGGACGGCGCCGAGAAGATCGTCCAGGCCGTTCGGGGGCTGCGTAAATGTCGATCCTTATCGGTAAGGACACCCGCGTCATCTGCCAGGGCATCACCGGCGCCCAGGGCACCTTCCACACCGAGCAGGCCATCGCCTACGGCACCAAGATGGTCGGCGGCGTGACCCCCGGCAAAGGCGGCCAGACGCACATCGGCCTGCCCGTGTTCGACACGGTCGGCGAGGCGGTCAAGCAGACCGGCGCCGACGCCAGCGTGATCTACGTCCCGCCGCCGTTCGCGGCGGACTCGATCCTGGAAGCCATCGACGCGGAAGTGCCGCTGATCATCTGCATCACCGAGGGCATCCCGGTGATCGACATGGTCAAGGTGAAGCGCGCGCTCTCCGGCTCGAAATCCAGGCTGATCGGCCCCAATTGCCCGGGCGTGCTCACCCCGGGTGAGTGCAAAATCGGCATCATGCCGGGCAATATCTTCAAGAAGGGCTCGGTGGGTGTTGTGTCGCGGTCCGGCACGCTTACCTACGAAGCCGTGTTCCAGACGAGCCAGGTGGGCCTCGGCCAGACGACCGCCGTCGGCATCGGCGGCGACCCGGTCAAGGGCACCGAGTTCATCGACATGCTCGACATGTTCCTGAAGGACCCGGAGACCGAGTCGATCATCATGATCGGCGAGATCGGCGGGTCTGCGGAAGAAGACGCCGCCGAGTTCATCAAGAATTCAGCAATCAAGAAGCCTATGGTCGGCTTCATCGCGGGTCGTACGGCGCCTCCGGGCCGCCGCATGGGCCACGCGGGCGCGATCATCTCCGGCGGCAAGGGCGGGGCCGAGGACAAGATCGCCGCGATGGAGGCCGCGGGCATCCGCGTGTCGCCGTCTCCGGCGAAGCTTGGCGAGACCCTGCTCGAGGTGCTGAAGGGCGCCTGAGTACCTAGATTTAAGCGTATGGGCGGTCCGCGCTCGGCTCCTTTGTCAGAAGCTCCGCGGTCCTCCGGGAAGCGGATGAAATGGCGGACGACGCAGGTCTGATCAACGAGGTGCTCGCGGAGACCTCGTTCCTCTATGGCGGCAATGCGGCCTTCGTAGAGGACCTCTACGCGAAATGGGCGGCGAACCCCGCCTCGGTCGAGCCGTCCTGGCAGGCGTTCTTCGCCTCGCTGTCGGACCAGGCCGACGAGGTGAAGCGCGCGGCCCAGAAGCCCGCGTGGGCGCGTCCTTCCGTACCCGCCGCCCGTCCGGACTGGCTTTCGGCCATCGACGGTCTGTGGCCGGCGGTCGAGGCCAAGCTCGGCGCCAAGGTCGCCGAGAAGAAGCCCGCGGCCAGCCAGGACGAGGTTCGCGCCGCGACGCTGGACAGCCTGCGGGCCATCATGATGATCCGCGCCTACCGGATGCGGGGTCACCTGAAGGCCAACCTCGACCCGCTGGGCATCGCCACCACGCCGGGCGACGCCTCCGAGCTCGATCCGGCGACCTACGGCTTCTCCGAGAGCGACTTCGACCGGCCGATCTTCCTCGATTACGTGCTGGGCCTGGAGACCGCGACGCTCCGCGAGATCCTCGAGATCCTGCGCCGCACCTACTGCGGCAGCGTCGGCGTGCAGTACATGCACATCTCCGATCCCAAGGAGAAGGCCTGGCTGCAGGAGCGCATCGAGGGCCGCGACAAGGAGATCGCCTTCACCAAGGAGGGCAAGGTCGCCATCCTCAAGAAGCTGATCGAGACGCAAGGGTTCGAGAGCTTCCTGCACCGCCGCTTCCCGGGCACCAAGCGCTTCGGTCTCGACGGCGGCGAGAGCATGGTCCCGGCGCTGGAGCAGATCATCAAGCGCGGCGGCGCCATGGGCGTCCAGGACATCATCGTCGGCATGCCGCACCGCGGCCGCCTGAACGTGCTGGCCGCCGTGATGGGCAAGCCCTACCACGTGATCTTCCACGAGTTCCAAGGCGGCTCGTCCGTCCCGTCCGACGTGGAAGGCTCGGGCGACGTGAAGTACCACCTGGGCGCCTCGGCGGACCGGGAGTTCGACAACAACAGCGTCCACCTGTCGCTGACCGCCAACCCCTCGCACCTCGAGATCGTCAACCCGGTGGTGATCGGCAAGGCGCGGGCGAAGCAGGCCTTCACGCTTCGCGAACAGCCGACCGCCGGCCGCGCGCACGTCATGCCGCTGCTGCTGCACGGCGACGCCGCCTTCGCCGGCCAGGGTGTGGTGGCCGAGTGCTTCGCGCTGTCGGGCCTGAAGGGCTACGGCGTCGGCGGCACCATGCACTTCGTGGTGAACAACCAGATCGGCTTCACCACCAGCCCGAAGAACTCGCGCTCGTCGCCCTATCCGTCCGACGTGGCGCTGATGGTCGAGGCCCCGATCTTCCACGCCAACGGGGACGATCCCGAAGCGGTGACCTTCGCCGCCAAGGTGGCCACCGAGTACCGGCAGATGTTCGGCAAGGACGTGGTCATCGACATGTTCTGCTACCGCCGGTTCGGCCACAACGAGGGCGACGATCCGACGATGACGCAGCCCTTGATGTACGCGAAGATCAAGGACCATCCGTCGGTGCGCGACCTCTACGCCGCCCGCCTGGTGAGCGAGGGCGTCACCACCCAGGCGGAAGTCGAAGGCTGGATCGCCGAGTTCAACGACTTCCTCGACAAGGAGTTCGACGCCGGCAAGTCGTACAAGCCGAACAAGGCGGACTGGCTGGACGGCAAGTGGTCGGGCCTGACGCTGCCGGCCGGCGACGAGCGCCACAACACCGGCGTGCCGAAGCAGAAGCTCCTCGACCTCGGCAAGCGGATCACGACGGTCCCCGAGCGGATCAGCATCCACAAGACGGTGGAGCGCGTGGTCCAGGGCCGCCGCGAGGCGATCGAGAAGGGCGAGGGCCTCGACTGGGCCACCGCCGAGCACTTGGCCTTCGCCACCCTGCTCGACCAGGGCTACCCCGTGCGCCTGTCCGGCCAGGACAGCGTGCGCGGCACCTTTACCCAGCGCCACTCGGGAATCATCGACCAGAAGACGGAGGAGATCTACTTCCCGCTCCGCAACCTGGGCCCCGGCCAGGCGCACTTCGAGGTGCTGGATTCGGCGCTTTCCGAAGAGGCGGTGCTGGGCTTCGAGTACGGCTTCTCCCTGACCGACCCGAATACCCTGACCATGTGGGAAGGCCAGTTCGGCGACTTCGTGAACGGCGCCCAGGTGGTCATCGACCAGTTCATCTCGTCTGGCGAACGCAAGTGGCTGCGGATGAGCGGTCTCGTGATGCTGCTGCCGCACGGTTACGAGGGTCAGGGCCCCGAGCACTCGTCGGCCCGCCTCGAGCGGTTCCTGCAGCTCTGCGCCGAAGACAACATGCAGGTGATCAATCCGACGACGCCGGCGAACTATTTCCACGCCCTGCGCCGCCAGCTCCTGCGGGAATTCCGCAAGCCGCTGATCGTCATGACGCCGAAGAGCCTGCTGCGCCACAAGCGGGCGGTCTCGAACCTTGTCGACCTGGCGGAGGGCTCCAGCTTCCATCGCGTGATGCTGGATGGCGCCGAGGCCGGCTGCGACGTCGGCGGCGTGACGCTGAAGTCCGACGGAGAGATCAACCGCGTCCTGCTCTGCTCGGGCAAGGTCTACTTCGACCTCGTGGAGCAGCGCGCCAAGACCGGCCGCGACGACGTCTACATCCTGCGTCTCGAGCAGTTCTATCCCTGGCCGCTGAAGTCGCTCTCCAACGAGCTGAAGCGGTTCAAGAACGCCGAGCTGGTCTGGGTGCAGGAAGAGCCGAAGAACATGGGCGGCTGGCAGTTCGTCGACCCGTGGCTGGAGCTCACCCTGGAGCGGCTGAACGTGAAGGCCAAGCGGGCTCGCTACGTCGGCCGCCCGGCCTCGGCGTCCACCGCCGCCGGCCTGATGAGCCGCCACCTGAAGGAACTCGAAGCCTTCCTCACCGAGGCTTTCGCCTAAAGGGACAACCCCTCGTCCCTCCCATCTGACTGTTTGTGTCGAAGATCTAAGGAGCGCACCGGCAATGGCCGACATCATGACCCCCGCCCTGGGCGAGTCCGTCACCGAAGCGACGGTGGCGCGCTGGACCAAGAAGGCCGGCGAGGCGGTGCGCAAGGACGAGATCCTCGTCGAGCTGGAAACCGACAAGGTGAGCCTAGAAGTGGCCGCCCCGGCCGACGGCGTGCTGGAAGCGATCAGCGCCGAGGAAGGCGCGACGGTCGAGCCCGGCGCTGTCCTGGGCCGGATCGCCGAGGGCGCCGCCGCGGCGGCCCCCGCCGCCAAGCCCGCGCCGAAGGCTGAAGCCGCGCCCGCGGCCGCTCCGGCGCCCGCGCCTGCGCCTGCCAAGGCGGCGGCTCCCAAGGCCGAGCCGGTGCTCGCTCCGTCGGCCCAGCGGATCGCGACCGAGAACAAGCTGGATGCCGGCGCTATCGCCGGCACCGGCAAGGACGGCCGGGTGACCAAGGGCGACGCCCTCGCCGCTCTCGAAGCCCGCGCCAAGGCCCCGGCCGCGCCGACCGCCCCCGCCGCGCCGCGCGAGCTGCACGCGCGCGAGGAACGGGTGAAGATGACCCGCCTGCGCCAGACCATCGCGCGCCGGCTGAAGGAAGCCCAGAACGCCGCGGCCATGCTGACCACCTTCAACGAGGTGGACATGACAAACGTCATGGCGCTCCGGAACCAGTACAAGGATGTGTTCGAGAAGAAGCACGGGGTGAAGCTCGGCTTCATGAGCTTCTTCGTCCGCGCGGTGATCTACGGCCTGAAGGAGGTCCCGGAGGTCAACGCCGAGATCGACGGCACGGACATCATCTACAAGAACCACTACGACATCTCGGTCGCCGTCGGCACGGAAAAGGGCCTGGTGACGCCGGTGGTGCGCGACGCCGACCTGATGAGCCTGGCCGACATCGAGAAGGAGATCGGCGCGCTCGGCAAGAAGGCCCGCGACGGCCAGCTTGCCCTGGAGGACCTGCAGGGCGGCACCTTCACCATCTCCAACGGCGGCGTCTACGGCTCGCTGATGTCGACGCCGATCCTGAACGCGCCGCAGTCCGGCATCCTGGGCATGCACAAGATCCAGGACCGTCCGATGGTGGTGAACGGCCAGATCGTCTCGCGTCCGATGATGTACCTGGCGCTGAGCTACGATCACCGGATCGTCGACGGCAAGGGCGCGGTGACCTTCCTGGTGCACGTCAAGGAAGCTATCGAAGACCCGCAGCGCCTGCTGCTCGACGTCTAGGCGCCTTCTCAGGGGGTGAGGCCACGCAGGCGGCCCGCCAAGCCTCGCCCCCGCGTACGCAAACCTGTATCTGGGCCGCACCAACTCCCAGGCAGGTATCTCATGGCCCAGTACGACGTCGTCATCATCGGGGGCGGCCCCGGCGGCTACAACGCGGCGATCCGCGCCGGCCAGCTGGGCCTGAAGGCGGCGTGCGTGGAATCCCGCGCCACCCTGGGCGGCACCTGCCTGAACGTCGGCTGCATGCCGTCCAAGGCCCTGCTGCACGCGTCCGAGCTCTTTGACGCGGCGAATACCGAGTTCGCCACGCTCGGCATCGACGTGAAGCCGAAGCTCAACCTGCCTCAGATGATGAAGCAGAAGGCCGAAAGCGTGGCGGCGCTCACCAAGGGCATCGAGTTCCTGTTCAAGAAGAACAAGGCCGACTGGGTGAAGGGCCGCGGCCGCATCGCTGGTCCCGGCAAGGTCGAGGTGACCGCCGAGGACGGCTCGACCCAGACCCTGGAGGCCAGGAACATCGTCATCGCCACGGGCTCCGAGCCCGCCGGTCTGCCGGGGATCACCGTCGACAACGTCCGGGTCCTGGATTCCACCGGCGCGCTGTCGCTGCCGGAAGTGCCGAAGCACCTCGTCGTCATCGGGGCCGGCATCATCGGCCTGGAACTCGGGTCCGTGTGGCGCCGGCTCGGCGCGAAGGTCACCGTCGTCGAGTTCCTCGACCGGATCACCCCCGGCATGGACGCCGAGGTCGCCAAGGCCTTCCAGCGCGCGCTCACCAAGCAGGGCATGGAATTCAAGCTCGGAACGAAGGTCACCGGCGGGACCGCGTCCAAGGCCGGCGTCAGCCTGACCATGGAACCCGTGGCCGGCGGCGCCGCCGAGACCCTCGAGGCCGACTACGTCCTGCTGGCCATCGGCCGTCGCCCGTACACCGAGGGCCTGGGCCTGGAAACCGTCGGCGTCGAGACCGACAAGCGTGGCTTCATCCCCACCGACCACTGGAAGACCTCCGCGCCCGGCGTCTGGGCGATCGGCGACGTGACGCTCGGCCCGATGCTGGCGCACAAGGCCGAGGAGGAGGCGGTCGCCGCCATTGAGAGCCTCGCGGGCAAGGCCGGCCATGTGAGCTACGGCCTGATCCCGTCGGTCGTCTACACCAGCCCGGAAGTGGCCTGGGTCGGCAAGACCGAGGAGGAGCTGAAGGCCGAGGGCCGGGCCTACAAGTCGGGCAAGTTCCCGTTCAGCGCCAACAGCCGGGCGAAGATCAACCACGAGACCGAAGGCTTCGTGAAGGTGCTGGCCGACGCCGCCACCGACGAGATCCTGGGCGCCCACCTGATCGGTCCGCAGGTCAGCGAGATGGTCGGCGAATACGCGGTGGCCATGGAGTTCCGCGCGGCGTCCGAGGACGTGGCCCGGACCTGCCACCCGCACCCGACGCGGTCGGAGGCGCTGCGCCAGGCCGCCATGGGAGTCGAAGGTTGGACGATGCAGGCCTGACCGAAGGCCTGGCCGGCGGGCTGACCGTCCGTCCCGCGCGCCTGGAGGAGCTCCCGGCGTGCGCCGACCTCTATGTAAAGGTGCTCCGCGACACCTTCACCTGGCAGCCGCCGGAACGCCACCGTCGAGAGGACTTCGCCCGCGCCGCCCGCGAGGAGGAAATCTATGTGGCGGTGCTGCAGGGCCGGATCGTCGGCTTGGCCGGCTTCTACCGGCCGCAGAACTTCCTGCATTCGCTTTATGTCACCGAGCGCGGCCTGGGCGTCGGCAAGGCGCTCTTGGACTACGTGGGCTCAGTGGCGGCCGGCCCGGTCTCGCTGAAGGTCCAGGCCCCCAACGTCCGCGCCCAGAAGTTCTACGCCCGCGAGGGCTTCGTCTGCGTGGAGCGCGGCCGCGACCCCGGCTCCGACGTGAACTGGCTGCGGCTGGTGCGGGACGTGGCGCAATCTTAACGTGACCCGTCAGGGTTGCGGGCGCACACTGACGGCTTCCGCACGAGGAGGCCGACAATGATCGCACTTCTTCTTGCCGCCGCCGTGACGCAGGCCGAGCCCGCGGCGACCGAGACGCCCAATCTCTATAGGAGCGACGCCGCTGCGTGCCAGGCCCTGCGCCGGCACGTCGCCGAGCGCTCGGCGCCGGCCGCGGCGGGCGCACGCCCCCTTTAGGGGCCGCGGTCCGCGCAAGCTCGGCGAATTGCCGCCCGCCGCCGCGCAATATGCGGTCTTGCGGAGGGTCGATGGCTGTTCCCTCCCGGCTCCGGTCGGCTACCGGCAGGACTATCTGCTGCCCGGCGCGGCGGACCTCAGGCCCGCGGGTGCGCCTGCGAATAGGCGCTGAGCAGGGCGGCGGCGTCGACCTCGGTGTAGCGCTGGGTAGTCGACAGCGAGGCGTGGCCGAGCAGTTCCTGGATCGAGCGGAGATCCGCGCCCGCCCCTAGCAGATGGGTGGCGAAAGAGTGGCGCAGGGCGTGCGGCGTGGCGCTGGCCGGCAGGCCGAGGCGGCCGCGCAGCGTCTGGACCGTCGCCTGCACGTGACGCGGGCTGAGCGCCCCCCGCGCTTGGCGCGGAACAGGGGCTCATCGGGGCCTGAGGCGTATGGGGTTTCGGCGAGATAGGCGTCCACCGCCTCGCGCACGGCCGGCAGAACCGGCACGATCCGGGTCTTCGAGCCCTTGCCGGTGATGCGCAGGCTGTCCAACAGCGGCGCGTCGCGGCGTTTCAGGGAGAGCGCCTCGGAAATCCGCAGGCCGCAGCCGTAGAGCAGGGTCAGCACCGCCTGGTCGCGGGAGACCTCCCAGTCCTCACGGTCGGGATCGAGGGCGGGCTCGGCGATCAGGCCGCGGGCCTGGTCCTCGGTGACCGGCCGCGGCGCGCCGGGCTTCACCTTGGGCCCACGCACGAGGGCGATGTGGGCGTTCGGCGCGTCGAGCCTGCGGTCGAGGAACCTGTGGAATGTGCGGATGGCGGAGAGCGCCTGCGACAGCGAGCGGGGCGAGAGCGGATGGTCGCCCTGCCGCAGATGGGCCAGCCAGGCGCGGACCTCGCCGGCGGTGACGTCCGCCAGCCCCTTCACCGTCAGCCGTTCGGCGCGGTGCTGCTCCAGGAAGGCGATGTAGCGGCCCGCGGCGAAACCGTAGGCCTCCAGCGTGCGGGGCGAGGCCCGGCGCTCGTTGGCCAGGTGCTCCAGCCAGAGCGCCCGGGCCTCGGCGGCGGTCACAGGACCGGCCACCGCTCCGCCGTGCGCTCCACCACGCGGCCCAGGAACGCCACGAGCTCGGCGCCCATGTCGGGGGTGAAGCCCGCAGGGTCGGAGGAGCCGAAGGCGATCAGGCCTTGCCGCGCCGGCTCCCAGATCGCGAGGCGGACCATGGCCATGGACCGGATGCTCTCGGCCCGGTCGCCGAACAGGCCAAGCGCCGTGGGCGCGAAGCCCATCCGGTGCAGCGCCTGGTGGTCACCGAGGATCAGGTCGACCTGGCCCTCGACCAGGGCGCGCCAGCCGGCCGGCGTGTTTTCCGGGCCTTCCAGGGCCACCACCCCGGCGGCGAGGCCGAAGCGGAGCTGGGCGAGGTCGTCGACCCGGCGGGCGAGATCGGCGTGGTTGCGGCTCTCCAGCAGGTCGATGACCGCCCCGTGCGTCTGCCCCTGCGCGGCGTAATTCTCGCGCGCCGTGGCTTCGAGCTGCTGGCGGGCGCTCGCCTCGCGCTCGTGGGCGGCGTGCACCCGGGCGAGCGCGGCGTGGCCGAAGTCCACCACATTGTCGGCGGGCTTCAGGCCGAGCTCGGCCATCAGGTCCGCGTCGTCGCGGACGAGGCCCGGATGGTCGCGGAGGTAGGCGCGGACGCCGGCCTCCAGGTTGGTCTCGTCCGCCCTGGCCTCGGCCCCGTCCATGTCCGCCCCGCTGATATCCTAGAGGATGGACTGACCCGTCTTCGCCCAGTCCTTCAGGAATTGATCAAGACCCTTCTCGGTTAACGGGTGCTTGAAGAGGGCCTGGAAGACGTCCGGCGGGATGGTCGCACAGTCGGCGCCGACCATGGCCGCCTGAGCCACGTGGGCCGGTGTGCGGATCGAGGCGGCGAGGATCTCGGTGTCGAAGCCGTAGTTGTCGTAGATGGTCCGGATCTCGGTGATCAGGTCCATGCCGTCGGCGCCGTGGTCGTCCAGCCGGCCGATGAACGGGGAGATGTAGCTGGCCCCCGCCTTGGCGGCGAGCAGCGCCTGGCTGGCCGAGAAGCAGAGGGTGACGTTGGTCAGGATGCCTTCGCGGGCGAATTCGCGCGTGGCGATCAGGCCGTCGCGGGTCAGCGGGACCTTCACCACCACGTTCGGCGCGATGGTGGAGAGCCTGCGGCCCTCGTCCAGCATGCCGGCGGTGTCGGCGGCAGCGACCTCGGCGCTGACCGGGCCTTCGACGACAGCGCAGATCTCGCCGATCACGTCGAGCATGTTGCGGCCGGATTTGGCGATGAGCGAGGGATTGGTGGTGACGCCGTCCACCAGGCCGGTGGCGGCCATGTCCTTGAGGACGGCCACGTCGGTGGTGTCGAGGAAGAGCTGCATGACTGACCCTTACGTTTCGAAGGGTGCTTGTAGCCGCTCGCCCGGAAAGCGCAAAAGGCTCCGGTGAGCCGCAT
This sequence comes from Phenylobacterium sp. J367, assembly GCF_024699985.1. GTDB lineage: Bacteria > Pseudomonadota > Alphaproteobacteria > Caulobacterales > Caulobacteraceae > Phenylobacterium. The sequence goes on from NZ_JAJONA010000001.1 coordinate 1,431,678, forward strand.
CGCCTCCGTCCTCCTGCCCATGCCCCTTCCCGAGGCGTTCGACTATGCCGAACCCGAGGGGATGGACCTTGCCGTGGGCGACCAGGTCGCCGCCCCGCTGGGGCCACGGCTCATGCGCGGCGTCGTCGTCGGCCTGCGCGACGCGGTGGGCGGCAACCGGCCGCTGAAGCCGCTGGCCGAGCGGCTCGACGAGCCCCGCCTGCCGGAGAACACGCTGGAGTTCGTCCAGTGGGCCGCCCGCTACGCTGTCGACGCCCCCGGCGGGCCGCTGGCCATCGCGCTGCGCGGCGCCCGCGCACCGAAGCCGAAGCCGGTAAAGGTCCTAGAGCTGACCGGCGCCGAGCCCGGGAAGCTGACCCCCGCCCGGCAGAAGGTCCTGGACGCCGCCGCGGCGCCGATGAGCCCGGCCGACCTCGCTCGCGCCGCGGGCGTCTCCTCCGGGGTCGTGAAGGGGTTGGTGGACGAAGGCGTGCTGGCCGTCCGCCAGATCGTCGCCGAGGCCGCCTTCGACCCGCCGGACCTTTCGCGTCCGGGCCCGGAGCTGAACCCCAGCCAGCGGGCCTCCGCCGAGGCGATGACCGCCCTGCTCGACGAGGACCGGTTCGGCGTCGCCCTGCTCGACGGGGTGACGGGGTCGGGCAAGACTGAGGTCTATCTCGAGGCGGCCGCCCACGCCCTGGCCGCCGACCCCACGGCCCAGGTGCTGATCCTGCTGCCGGAGATCGCCCTGACCCAGGCGGTCATCGGCCGGGTCGCCGCGCGCTTCGGCGCCCAGCCGGGGGAGTGGCACTCCGACGTCGCCCCGCCGGCCCGACGGCGGACCTGGGAGGCGGTGGCGAGCGGACGCTGCCGGATCGTGGTCGGCGCCCGCTCGGCCCTCTTCCTGCCGTTCCTGAACCTCCGGCTGATCGTCGTCGACGAGGAGCACGACAGCTCCTTCAAGCAGGAGGAGGGCTTCATCTACCACGCCCGCGACCTCGCGGTGGTCCGCGGCCGGATCGAGAAGGCGGCGGTGGTGCTGGCCTCCGCCACCCCGTCCCTGGAAAGCCTCCGGAACGCCGAGACCGGCCGCTACCGTTGGCTGAGGCTGGCCGGCCGCCACGGGATCGCCCGCCTGCCGGACATCGAGCTGGTCGACCTTCGCGTGACGCCGCCGGAAACGGGGCGCTGGCTCTCCCCGCCGCTCGTGACGGCCATGGCGGAGACCCTGGCGCGCGGCGAACAGACCCTCCTCTTCCTCAACCGCCGGGGCTATGCGCCCCTGGTGCTCTGCCGCGCCTGCGGCGAGCGGATGACGGCGCCCGACACCGATTCCTGGCTGGTCGAGCACCGCTACTCCGGCCGGCTGGTCTGCCACCTGACCGGCTTCTCCATGCCCAAGCCCGACCGCTGTCCGCACTGCGGGGCGAAGGACAGCCTGGTCTCCATCGGTCCCGGCGTGGAGCGGGTGGAGGAGGAGGCCAGGCTGCTGTTCCCCGAGGCCAGGGTGGCGGTGTTCTCCTCAGACACCGTGTTCGACGCCCGCGAGGCCAGGCGGCTCGTGGAGAGCATGGCGGCCGGCGACATCGATATCCTGGTGGCCACCCAGGCCGCCGCCAAGGGCCACAACTTCCCGAAGCTCACCCTGGTGGGCGTGGTCGACGCCGACCTCGGCCTGCGCGGCGGCGACCTCCGCGCCGCCGAGCGCACCTACCAACTGCTCGCCCAGGCGACCGGGCGGGCCGGCCGCCGTGACCGGCCGGGCAAGGCTCTGCTGCAGACCTACGCTCCGGACCACGCCGTCATGCAGGCGCTGGCCGCCCAGGATCGGGACGCCTTCGTGGCCGCCGAGATGGAGGAGCGCGAGTTCGCGAGGCTGCCGCCCTTCGGACGCCTGGCCGCCGTCGTGGCCTCCGGCACCGACCCCGGCCAGCTTGACGCCTTCGTGCGGACCATGGCGGAGGCGGCGCCGAACGCCGAGGGCGTGGAGGTCTATGGCCCGGCCGACGCGCCCCTCGGCCTCGTGCGCGGGCGCCGCCGCAAGCGCTTCCTGGTCCGCGCCGACCGCACGGTCGACCTTTCGGCCTACATGGCGACCTGGCGCGCGCGGGTGAAGCCGCCCGCGTCGGTCCGCGTGGCGATCGATATCGACCCCTACAGCTTCCTCTAACCCGCGGCCTAGGCCGGCAGGCTCTGGACCTGGGCCGCCGTCATGGCGTTGAGCTGGGCCGCGGTCATCTGGCTGATCTGGGTCGAGCTCAGCGACTGGATCTGGGTCACGGTCAGCGAGGGAATCTGCAGCGGGGTGATCGCAAGGATCTGCGTCGAGCTCAGTCCGCCGATCACCGTCGTCGACAGCGAGCCGATCTGACCGCCGGAGAAGGCGGCGATCTGCAGGGCGTTGAACTTCTGGAAGTCCGCCGCCGACATGGCGCTCAGCACCGGCGCGGAGAGGCCCTTCACCTGGGCGGCGGACAGCGCGCCCACCTGGGTCGAGGACAGGGCGTAGAACTTCTGCGACGAGATCGCGCCAAGCTGCTGCGAGGACAGGCCCGAGAGCTGGGTGGTGGTCAGCGCGGTCAGGGCCGTCGAGGAGAACGACCCTATCCGGTCGGACGACAGGGCCGCGAGCTGGGTCGAGGTGAACTCGCCGGCGTCCGTCGCGCTCAGGCTGTAGGCCTGGTAGGCCGACAGACCCTTGATCTGATTGGTGCCCAGCGAGCGGATCATCGTCTCGTCGAGCGAGGAGAAGTTCTCCACGGACAGCGAGCCGATCTGGCTCGAGGTCAGCGCCCTGATCTGGGTGTCGGTCAGGCGATCGAAGTCCGTCAGCGACAGGCTGGAGATCTGGTAGCTCGAAAGGCCCTGGATCTTGGTGGTGGTCAGGCCCTGGATCTGCGTGTCCGAGAGGCTGAACAGGTTCTCCACGGAGAGGCCGCTGAGCTGGGCCGGCGTGAAGAGGTCGATCTGGGTCGTCGAGAACTTGCTGAATTCCGTGGAGGTCAGGGCGCCGAGCTGGGTGACGGTCAGGCCGGCCACCTGGGTCGAGCTGAGGGCCTGGAGCTGGGACGTGCCGAGGGACCCGAGGTTGGTGCCGCTGAGAGCGCCGATCTGGGTGGCCGTGAGGGCGGCCACATGCGTTGCGGTCAGTTCGCCGAAGTCGGTGGCGCTCAGGCTCTTCAGCTGGTTGGCGTTGAGCCCGGTGATCTGGGTGGTGGTCAGCGCCGCCACCTGGGTCGCGGTCAGGCCGGAGACGGCGCTGGTGCTGAGGGCCCCGATCTGCGTGCTGGTCAGCGCCGACTGTTGGGTGGCGGTCAGGCCGTCGACCTGGTCTGCGCTCAGGGCGGCGACCTGGGTGGTGGTGAAGCCGCCGATATGGGTCGAGCTGAACTCGGCCATGTCGGTTTCTGTCAGCGCCGCAAACTGGATGGCGGACAGGCCGCGCAGCTGGGTGCTCGTAAGCGAGGCGACCTGGGTCGCTGACAGCGCCGAGAATTTCGAGCCGGAGAGCGCATTGAGCTGGGTCGACGTCAGGCCGTCGAGGCGCGTCTCGTCGAGCGCGACGAGTTGGGTGGTGGAGAACGCGTTCAGCTGGGCGCCGGACAGCGCCATCAGCTGGTCGGCGTCGAACAGCACGGCCGGGCCGAAGTGCTGGATCTGGGTCGTCGACAACCCCTTGACCGCCGTGCTCGACAGCTGGGTCACCTGGGTCGCGGACAGCACCTCGATCCCCGTGGTGGTCAGGGCCGCCACCTGGGTCGACTTCAGCTGACCGAGTTGGGTCTCTGTCAGCGACTGCAGGCGCGTCTGGGTGAGACGCGACATCTGAGCGGCCGAGAGGTAGCTGATCGGCATGCTGGTCCCTGGCGCACAGCCTCCGGCGCCGCATTGCCGACGCGCTGGGTGATCTCGCATGCCGAGCTTAAGATAGGGCGGACGGAGAGGCTTAACGAAAACCTCTCCGCCCGCCTGCGACTCAGGGCGGCAGGCGCCGACCCATCGCTAGTGGAGCGTCGCGTCCGACTTCCTCGCCGCAGCGCGCCTGGCCAGCATGTTCAGCCCTTCGACGAGCGCCGAGAACGCCATGGCGGCGTAGATGTAGCCCTTCGGAACATGCACCCCGAAGCCATCGGCGATCAGCACCGCGCCGATCATCAGCAGGAAGCCCAGGGCCAGCATGACGACGGTCGGGTTGTGGTGGATGAAGTTGGCCAGCGGGTCGGCCGCCAACAACATCACCAGCACCGCCACCACCACGGCGACCACCATGATCGGCAGGTGGTCGGTCATGCCCACGGCCGTCAGGATCGAGTCGATCGAGAAGACCAGGTCGAGCAGCAGGATCTGGAAGATCGCGGCCCCGAAGTTGGCCGCCACCCGACCGGTGGTGTCCATGACGCCGTGGCCATCGCCGGGCGCGGTCTTCTCGTGGATCTCGGTCGTCGCCTTCCAGACCAGGAACAGGCCGCCGGCGATCAGGATCAGGTCGCGCCAGGAGAACTGGAGCTCGAAGGCGGGCATGCCGTGCGCGTCGACCGGCCCCTGCCAGGGCAGCGAGAACACCGGCTGGGTCAGGGTGACGATGAAGGCGATAGTCGATAGCAGCGCCAGGCGCATGATCAGCGCGAGGGAAATGCCCACCCGGCGGGCCTTGACGCGCTGATGCTCGGGCAGCTTGTTCGATAGGATCGAGATGAAGATCAGGTTGTCGATCCCGAGCACCACCTCCATCACGATCAGGGTGATGAGTGCCGCCCAGGCGGCGGGGTCGCTGACGAGGGCCGTGATGCTCTCCATGGTCTTGCCGTTTCTCTCCCGTGAATTCCGACGCCTTATCTAGTGGCGCTTGCCCGCGCGGTAAGAGCGCGGGCGAAAGCCTTGGACTTATCCACAGCCAAGGCGGGGGCTGTGGGCGCCTACGAAACGAGCCTCGCCTAATGGGCGAGCACTTGGCCCTGCGGCCCGAGCTCTTGTTTCACACCATTACGACCCCGTGATGTCAAGTGATCGGGGCGACCCCTATAGATCGTTCGGTCCCCAGGGGGAATGAATTGAGCATCTTTTCAGAGAACGCGCCAATCGGCATGGCATAGTGTTCTTAACGGCCGCCCGGCCGTTAACATCTTCTATTTCTAAACTCTTGGTCCCGGAAGATATTGCCGCCGTGCTTCGTGCCCAGTGGCGCGATGACGGGCGGCGACCTGCCGTCGCAGGCGCGTAAACCCTCTTTTCACTCACTGCGACTTAGGGTTATCCCTTCGGCTGTAGCGTCGGGGAGTGCCCAGCATGCGTAAACGGATGAGGTCCCTTCTGGGGGGCCGTGACCGTCGCCGCGTTCGTCGGCATGACGCCAGCGGCCGCCACGGCTGACATCTACTGGCAGTGCGTTCCGTTCGCGCGCCTGCTCTCCGGCATCCAGATCTTCGGCGACGCGCGCACCTGGTGGCAGCAGGCTGTCGGCAAGTACGAGACGGGCTTCCAGCCGAAGGCCGGCGCCGTGCTCTGCTTCAAGCCCACCGACCGGATGCGTCTTGGCCACGTGGCCGTGGTCTCACAGGTCCTCACCGACCGCGTCGTGCAGATCACCCACGCCAACTGGTCGCCGATCGGCGGCACGCGCGGCCAGGTGGAGAAGGACGTCACCGTCATCGATGTGTCGCCGAGCGGCGATTGGAGCCAGGTGAAGGTGTGGTACGACCCGAGCCGGGACCTCGGCGGCTCGACCTATCCGACCTATGGCTTCATCTACCAGGACGCCACCGCCAAGAAGATCGCCGCCAACGGCTGGAATTCCGCCGGCGCCACGGCGCTGGCCGTCGCCCAGACGGCGGCCAACCAGGTTTCGGCCGCGGTCCGTCCGGGCGCGGGCCCGCTGGCCATCCTCAGCCAGGCCGCCGATCTCTACCGACCGGATCGGCGCGCTGATCGCCGCCGCCACCGGCCAGGGCGGCGAACGCTAAGTGCTTATTCCCGCAACCGTTCCTTAAGCGGGACGGGCGCACGCTGGACGTCAGAGCAGACCTGATGTCCACCGAAGCCGTTCCGCACCACGTGGCGCTCGACGCCAACACGCTCCGCGAGGCCGTGGAGGCGCACCAGCGCTACCTCGCCGGCCGGGCGGGCGGCCGCCGCCTGTCGCTCACCTATGCGGACCTCTCCAACTGCTCGCTGGAAGGCTTCGACCTGCGCGAGGCCGACCTCGCCGGCGCGCGTCTCGACGGGGCCAATCTCAACCGGGCGAACCTGTCGCGCGCCATCCTGTTCGGCGCCGACCTGCGCGAAGCCGACCTTCGCCGGGTAAACCTTAAGCGGGCCGACCTGCGCGGCGCGTGCCTGCGCGGCGCGAACCTGGCCGGCGCCGACCTCGCCGGCTGCGACCTGCGCGAGGGCCGCATCGCTCTGCAGGACAAGCTCGACGGCTTCCGCGTGCTGCGCCACGAACACCGGCCGGGCGAGCTGAACTACGCCATCCTGGCCGGCGCCAACCTCGCCGGGGCCCAGATGACCGGGGCCATCGCCATGGCCGTGGACTTCACCGACGCCAACCTGGCCGGCGCCATGCTGGCCGGCGCGCGCCTGCACCGGGCAGTGCTCGACGGCGCGGACCTCTCGGGCGCGGACCTGGGCGGGGCGGACCTCACCGGCGCCTCCATGAAGCGCGCCGTGCTGGCGGGTGTGAACCTGGAGCACGCGCGCCTCGACGACGCCGACCTGACCGACGTCCTGCGGGGCCCGCCGCCGGCGATCTACGTCGACGACCGGCCGCTCGACGAGGTGCTGGCCGAACACGAGGCCTATTGCGAGACCGACGGCGCGCGCGGGCGCGTGCTGAACCTGCCCGACGTCGACTTCCGGCCGCTGAAACACCTGCGTCACCGCAAGCTGACCGCGCTCGTGGCGCCGCGGTCCATCCTGTTCGGGATGGATCTGCAGGGCGTGGAGCTGCAGGGCGCGGACCTTTCGGGCTGCGACCTGCGCGGCGCGAACCTGCGCGACGCCGACCTGCGCGGCGCCAAGCTCACCGACGCCCAGCTTGCCCGCGCCGACCTGCGTGGCGCGCGCCTGGGACCCCTCAAGATCGCCGAGGGGCGGTTCGTGCGCACCGACTTCACCCGCGCCTCGCTGCGCAACGCCGACTTCCGCGGCGCCTCCGCCCAGCGGGCCCGGTTCCTCGAGGCCGACATCACCCAGGCCCGGATGACCGGCTGCGACCTCACCGGCGCCGAGGTGGAAGTCCTCGCCGAGGACGTCGCCTAGCTACATCTCGCCGCGCAGCGGCGCGAGGTCGGGGAAGTTCGCGTCGCGCTTCTCGGCCCTCGCCTTGAAGGCTTCCGCCATGTGCGGGCCGGAGAACATCGCCGTCTGCCAGACCGCGATGTAGTCGAGGGCGTCCTTGATCGTGTGGTCGCGGGCGTAGTTGATCATCACCTTCGAGCCGGTGACCGCCAGCGGCGCCTTTGACGCGATCTCGCGGGCGGTGGCGAGCGCATGGTCGACCACCTGCTCGTGGGTGTCGAACACCTCGTTGACCAGGCCGATCTCGCGGGCCCGGTGGGCCGGCAGGCGGCGGCCGGTATAGGCCAGCTCGCGCACCCAGCCCTCGGGGATCAGCTTGCAGAGCCTCGGGAAGGTGCCGACGTCGGCGGTCATGCCGATGTTGATCTCCTGGATCACGAAGAAGGCGTCGGCCGTGCAGTAGCGGATGTCGCAGGCGCTGGTCATGTCGACGGCCCCGCCGACGCAGCCGCCCTGGATCGCGGCGATCACCGGCATCCGCGCCTCGTCGAGGCAGGAGAAGCTGTCCTGCAGCACCTTCACGTGGAAGCGCATGGCCTCGGCGTTGACGTGCCGGTCCTGGGAGGCGGCGTCGGAAGTCGACCCGCCGCCGCCGAACACCGCCAGGTCCATGCCGGCGCAGAAGTGCTTGCCGGTCGACGAGATGACGATGCAGCGCGCCAGCGCCTTCGAATTGATCTCGTTCACGATGGCCGGCAGCTCGTTCCAGAACGCGCGGACCATGGTGTTCATGGCTTCCGGCCGCTTCAGGCGGATGTGGGCCACATGGTCCTCGATGGTGACCTCGAAGCAGGTCCACTCCGTGGTCGTGCAGTCGATCTGCGCCGGCGCGTTCATCGCGTTGTCCTCCCTGGAGCTGCGATCTTCGCCCCGCGACCCCGGGGAAGCCAAGAGGTTCAGAGCGGCTCGACCTCGCAGGCGTCGAGGGCCTCGCAGATGCGGTCGGCGACGATGGCCCGGTGGCAGACGCAGTGGTCGGCCTCGTAGCAGAGCAGCGCCGTCTTGCGCCGGCCGGCGATCTCGGCGGCCTTGGCCAGCGCGATCTGGGCGGCGGGCTCGGCCAGATGGCCGCGGAAGATGTCGCGCATCTCCTCGGTGCGTCCGGCCCGGGCGGCAAGGCGGCCGGCCGGCGGCGTGCCGAGGTCGCGCAGGTGGACGTAGTCGATGCCCGCCTCTTCCAGGCTGGCGGCCAGCAGGGTCTTGGAGAAGCCGGCCCGGCGGCTCGCGGCCACGGCGCGCACGTCGATCAGCACCTCGACGCCGGCCTTCCTGAGGCGGTCGATCACATTGGCCTGGGTGTCTTTCTCGTAGCCAATGGTGGCCAGCTTCATGTCGTCTTCCTCTGGGTCAGGCGGCTATATGGGGGCCACGAGGGGGACCTGCATGGACGCCGACCTGGACATCGCGCCGCGCCCGCGCCGCGTCGACCTGCCGACCCGCGGCGGGGAGATGGCGGCGCTGGAGTTCGGGCCGGCCGACCGGCCGGTGGACATCGTCTGGTCGCATGCCAACGGCTTCAACGCCCGCACCTACCGCTCGATCCTGGCGCCGCTCGCCACCGACTTCCGCATCCTGGCGCTCGACCTGCGGGGCCACGGCGCCTCCAGCCTGCCGGCGGTGATCGAGGGTCGCGACGGCTGGTCGGAGTTCCGCGAGGACCTGCTGGCCCTCCTGCGGGCGGCGACCGAGGGGCCCGTGGTGCTGGGCGGGCACTCCATGGGCGGCACCTCCAGCCTGCTGGCCGCGGCCGCGGAGCCGGAGCGCGTGAAGGCGCTGGCGCTCTTCGATCCGGTCCTGGTCCACACGCCGGGCCGCCGGTCGGAGGAGGAGCCGGCGATCGCCAACTCGCCGCTGGCGGCCGGCGCCGAGCGCCGACGCGCCGACTTCCCGAGCCGCGAGGCCGCCTTCGAAGCCTACAGGGGCCGCGGCGCGTTCCGGACCTGGAGCGAGGAGCAACTCGCCGACTACGTGGAGGGCGGCTTCCGAGACGCGGCCGGCGGCGGCGTGACGCTGGCCTGCACCCCGGCCTGGGAGGCGTCCAACTTCCGCTCGCACAACTATGACCCCTGGGCCGCCTTCCGGGCGACCCGCTGCCCGGTGCGGGTGTTCCGCGCGGCCGAGGGCACCACGGCCCGGCTCGACGACCACCTGCCGGAACTCGAGGCGACGGGCCGCATCCGCGTCGAGACCGTGCCCGGCACGACCCACTTCCTGCCCATGGAGCGGCCGGAGCTGGTCCGGGCCGCGCTGCGGACGCTCACAGGCTAGAGCGACAAGCCCGGCGTCGCGGCGGCGTTGGCGGCGGCCAGGGCCTCGTCGCTAAGGGTGATGATCTTGCGGGTCTCCAGGTCGAAGGAGACGGCGATCGCCTCGGCCGAGCCCCAGGGGCGGCCGGTGTCCGGATCGAGCAGCCAGTGGACCAGGCGCCGGAACCGGGCGTCGCCGCCGGCGGGACCGGACCGCAGCTCCAGCCGGTCGCCTGCCCGCGGCCAGTCGAAGTGGATCAGCCGGTACTCCAGCGCCGCCCCGCCGACCTTCGCCCCGCTGTCGGCCGCGCCCGGCCGCTGGCCCCCGAAGAAGTGGGGGATGCCGTCGGAGATGCGGGCCATCATCTGCTCGGTGCGCATGCGGCCGAAGACGTCGCAGTCGGCCGCCCGGATCGCGCCCAGGGCGGTGCGCTTCAGCCCGAGCTCGTCGGCGCGGGCGAGGCTGGCCTGGCTCTCCACCGGCTCGAGCCCGATGCTCTTCGGCGCGGCGCCGGGGGGGACGGCCATCCTCAGGACCTCGGCGCGCGCCCGCACCCGCGTGGGCCACGGAAACGCCGCGCCGGTCCGGGCGGTGGCGTGGGCGACGACGGTCTGGAAGCTCGCCGCCACCTCGCCGGTGTGATGCTTGAGGAGGAGCACCAGGCGAGCCTCGTCCTCGCCCATCTCGACGACGCCGCCCATCATGTGGAGCGGCGCGCCGGGCCTCGCCTCCTTGATGAAGCGGATGTGCTGCTCGCGGACGATCAGGGTGGCGGCGGCATGCGCCGCGAAGGCCTGGGGCATGCCGAGCTCGGCGGCCAGCCCGATCAGCCCCTCCATGGACTTCGCCACGTAGAAGCCGACGTTCAGGTGGCCCATGGCGTCGCATTCCCACGTCGCCACGCTGCCGCGCCAGACTTCCACGCCCTCGTCCGCCAAGACCCTGCCCCCCAATTCCGCTCGGTGCGGAGCTTAGGGGCGCGGGCAGGGGAGGGCTAGCGCTTGCCCTCGGCGGGATCGCCGGCCGGGCCGGTGAGGTCCGCGGCCGCGGCGCTGGTGTCGCCGGCGCCCTGCGGCGGCTCGGGATTGGCCCCGCCCGCGAAGCTGCGCGGCTCGACGGAGTCGTCCTGGCGCACGGAGGGATAGCGCTCGGCGCCCTTCCGGCCGTTGCTGGTCTCCGGGGCCTTGCCCGGCGGCTGGGCGGCGTTGGCCTTGCGGCCGTCGGTGTTGAGGTCGTCGCGTCCCGGCATGGCAGCCTCCTTGAACTCTCTCCAGGGAAGCGCGTGGGCGCCGCGCGGTGTTCCATGCGCGAACCCTGTGGCAGGATCGCCGCCACATGACGAAAGAGCTCTACCGGCGCCATTCGGTCCTGGTCCGCCTCACCCACTGGCTGGGCGTGCTGGCGGTCAGCCTGCTCCTCATGAGCGGCCTGCAGATCTTCAACGCCCACCCGGCCCTCTACTGGGGCCAGAAGTCGACGTTCCGCGAGCCCTGGCTGGTCATGGGCATGGTGGAGCGCGGCGGCCAGCCGGTCGGCGTCACCCAGATCGGCGACACGGTGTTCGAGACCACCGGGGTCCTCGGCTACTCCGGCGCGGCGGGCAAGCGCGAGCCGCGCGGCTTCCCGGCCTGGGCCACCGTGCCGAGCTACCGCGACCTGGCGAGCGGCCGGCGCTGGCACTTCTTCTTCGCCTGGCTCTTCGTGATCAACGGCCTGGTCTATCTCGCGTGGGGCCTGATCGGCGGTCACCTGCGCCGCGACCTCCTCCCCACGAAGGATCAGTGGCGGCCCCGCCACCTGTGGCGCGAGGCGGCCGACCACGCCCGCCTGCGGTTCCCGAAGGGCGAGGCGGCGCGGAGCTACAACGCGATCCAGAAGCTGACCTACCTGCTGATGATCCTCATCGTCCTGCCGCTGATGCTGCTCACCGGCCTGTCGATGTCGCCGGGGTTCAACGCCACGGCGCCCTGGCTGATCGACCTGTTCGGCGGACGGCAGTCGGCGCGCTCGATCCACTTCATCTGCGCCGGCCTGATCGTGCTCTTCGTGATCGTGCACGTGGCGCTGGTCGTGCTCTCGGGCTTCTGGAACAACATGCGGTCCATGATCACCGGCTTCTATGCCGTCGACACATCGAGGGACCGGCCGTGAGCGGCCCGTCCCGCCGCGGCTGGCTGAAGGGGCGCCGGCGCGTCATTGGCCGGCCTGACGCTCGCCGCCTGCGACCAGCTCAACGCCAATCCGGGGTTCACCCGCCTCATCGGCAGCGCCGAGGGCCTGACGCGGCGCGCCCAGCGGCTGATCACCGACCGCAAGGCGCTGGCCCGGGAGTTCCCCGCCTCGGAGATCTCGCCGGACTTCCGGGCCAACGGCACCCTGCGGCCGGGCACGGCAGACTACGCGGCCCATGCCGCGGCCGGCTTCGCCGACTGGCGGATCGTGGTCGACGGCCTCGTGGAACGGCCGATGGCCCTGACGCTCGATCAGCTCCGGGCCCTGCCGGCCCGCACCCAGATCACCCGCCACGACTGCGTCGAGGGCTGGTCCTCGATCGGCAAGTGGACGGGGGGCGAAGCTCGGCCCGCTGCTCGACCAGGCCGGCCTGAAGCCGGAGGCGCGGTTCATCGTCTTCCACTGCGCCGACCACCTGGGGCCGAACCAGGACGCCAGCGACCGCTACTACGAGAGCATCGACCTGATCGACGCCTACCATCCGCAGACGATCCTGGCCTACGGGATGAACGATGCGCCGCTCGGCGTGCCGCACGGCGCGCCCGTCCGCCTGCGGGTCGAGCGCCAGCTCGGCTACAAGCACGCCAAATATGTCCAGCGCATCGAGGCGGTCGCCGACCTCTCCGGCCTCTACGGCGGCAAGGGCGGCTTCTGGGAGGACCGCGGCTACGAGTGGTACGCGGGGGATCTGAGGGGGCCGGGTCCGGGCGCGCGGATTTCACGGATGGCGCGGCCGGGAAGAACCACGAAAGACACGCCATTGATCCGCCCCTCCTCCGCTCATCCCGGCGAAAGCCGGGATCCAGGCTGAGGTCGGTTTTGGACCACGGAATACACGGACCACACCGACCCTGGCCGGCAGGCGCGGGTGCGATCCTGTTTGGAACCACAGAAACACACAGAACCACACAGAAGGGGCGAGCCGGTCGAGGTCGGTGAGATGGCGGGCGTGACTCGCGCGCCTGGAAGGCGCGCAACGACGATCGAGGCGCCAAGCCATCCGGTGGCCCGCCTTCTGTGTGGTTCTGTGTGGTTCTGTGGTTCGCGCGCAGCGCGGTCGCTGAGTCGGCTTGGATCCCGGCTTTCGCCGGGATGAGCGGAGGGGGTTAGCTGGAGTCGGCGGTCTCGGGTTCGGGCTCGGCCTCGGGCTCGGCCCGTTCGCGGCCGCGGATGTCGTAGATGAGGGTGGGGTCGGCGCCGATGGCGTCGCAGGCTTCGATGACCAGGAGGTCGAAGTCGCGGGTGAGGAAGTCGGGTTTGGCTTCCTCGGCGTCGAGGAAGGCCTCGAGCCTGTCCCACATGGGGTCTTCGGGCGGCGGGCGGTCGGGTCTCTCGATCCCGTCGTCGGGGAGGTTCCAGTCGGCGCCTTCGTGCTCGGACCAGAAGCAGTCGCCGACCCGGGTCCAGACGCCGTCGCGGCGCTGGTCGACGGCGAGCTCGTGCAGATCAGCCTCGGCTTTCGCCCGGGCTTCGGCCAAGTCGGCGGCGGCCTTTTCCTTGAGGACCAGGTCATCCTTGTAGCGGAGGAGCTTCAGCTCCAGGGCCAGGGTCTGGCGCAGGCCGCGGCTGACCCGGTGGAAGGCGGTGGCGAGGCGGACGGCGTCCTCGGGGCTCTCGGCGTTCAGCGCCCGCTGCTGCAGGTCGCGGCAGAGCTCGAGGCTCATCCCCGCGAGCGCGCGGAGCGTCACGGTGTGACGGTCTTCGGCGAAGTCTGCGGGGTCGGCGTCCATGAGAACAAACAGGGAACATACCAGGCCCGACAAGTCAAGGTTTTTCGCACCGCAGGCCCTCTCCCTACCCTCTCCCTCTCCGCTGCGCGGGGGAGAGGAGGTGATGGCTCTGAGTCTCAGCTCCACTCCTCTCCCCCGGGCGAAGCCCGAGAGGGAGAGGGTAGGGAGAGGGCTTGGGGCGGGCGTGACCTCCCCACCCCGCTCGCCTAACGGCGAGTCGACCCTCCCCATTAAGGGAGGGGGAGGGCCCTAGCCCGGCGCGCGGCCCTCGGTGCGGCGGGCGGAGCGGGCGCCTTCCGCGGGGAGGCGGACGGTGAGGTCCTGGGCCGGCATGGCGACGAGGCGCCAGCGGGCGCCGTCCTTGTCCTTCTGGCGGGCGAAGGTCAGCAGGCAGTCGTCACGGCCCTCGTCGAACAGGCAGACGTGACCCTTGCCGGCGGCGCGCATCATGGGCGCGAGCTGTTCCGGGGTCGGGGCCTCGAAGAACCTGAGGCCCCGCTCGTCGACCAGGCGGAAGGCCTCGGGGCCGATCATCCGGTCGAGGGCGAACTCGGAGGGGCCGCCGTCCACCTCCAGGCCGTTGGCGCGGGCGAGCTCGACGATCTGGCCCTTCAGGTTCTCGCGCAGCGCCGGGCGGTCGACGGCGGCCTCGAAAGCCACCCGGTCGCGGTCCACCACGGCCTCGAACAGGTCCTCGGCCGCAACGAGCGCATCCTTGGGCACGCGCGGGCCGCAGCCGGCGAGCGCCAGGACGGCGGCCGCCGTGAACAGGATGGATACGCCTCGAACCATCCGGCGAACATGGCCGCCCGGGCGAGTCGCCTCAACCCGGCATGCTGCGGCGTGTTGCGCGGGAGGGCTCCGCTGGCCTAGTGATCCACAACCATTTCCGGGGAGTGCGGCCCATGTCCGACGTTGAGGTGTTTCCGGTTCCGGCCGAGTGGGCCAAGCGCGCCCACATGGACGCCAAGGCCTATGACGCCGCGGTCAAGCGGGTCGAGGACGATCCCCAGGGCTACTGGAAGGACGTCGCCGGCCGCCTCGACTGGATGACCCCGCCGACCGAGATCAAGGACGTCTCCTTCGACCGCGAGGACTTCCGCATCCGCTGGTTCGCCGACGGGGTGCTCAACGTCAGCGTCAACTGCCTGGACCGCCACCTGGCGGAGCGCGGTGACCAGCGGGCGATCATCTGGGAAAGCGATGACCCGGAGGTCTATGACGCGCTCACCTACCGCCAGCTCCACGCCGAGGTCTGCCGCTGGGCCAACGTCCTGAAGGCCAAGGGCGTCAGGAAGGGCGACCGGGTGACCATCTACCTGCCGATGATCCCGGCGGCGGCGGCGGCCATGCTGGCCTGCGCGCGGATCGGAGCGGTGCACTCGGTGGTGTTCGGCGGCTTCTCGCCCGACAGCCTCGCCGGCCGCATCCAGGACTGCGACTCGAAGGTGGTGATCACCGCCGACGAGGGCGTGCGCGGCGGCAAGATCGTGCCGCTGAAGAAGAACGTCGACGAGGCGCTGAAGGAATGCCCGGGGGTCACCGACGTGATCGTCGTGCGCCGCACCCGCGCCGACGTGCCGATGACCGAGGGCCGCGACGCCTACTGGGGCGACCTGAAGGGGACTGTCCCCGACAGTTGCGATCCCGAGCCGATGAACGCCGAGGACCCGCTGTTCATCCTCTACACCTCGGGCTCGACGGGGAAGCCGAAGGGCGTGCTGCACACCACGGGCGGCTATCTGACGTGGGCGGCGCACACCCACGAGCTGGTCTTCGACTACCGGCCGGGCGAGGTCTTCTGGTGCACCGCCGACGTGGGCTGGGTCACCGGCCACAGCTATGTGGTCTATGGCCCGCTGGCCAATGCGGCGACCACGGTGATGTTCGAGGGCGTGCCGAACTACCCGACCTCCTCGCGGTTCTGGGAGGTCTGCGACAAGCACAAGGTGGAGGTCTTCTACACCGCCCCCACGGCCATCCGCGCCCTGATGCGCGAGGGCGACGGGCCGGTGACGAGCACCTCGCGCAAGTCCATCCGCCTGCTGGGCACGGTGGGCGAGCCGATCAATCCCGAGGCCTGGCTCTGGTACCACCGGGTGGTCGGCGAGGGCCGGGCGCCCATCGTCGACACCTGGTGGCAGACCGAGACGGGCGCCTGCCTGATGAGCCCGCTGCCGGGCGCTACCCCGCTGAAGCCCGGCTCCTGCGCCAAGCCGCTGCCGGGCGTGAAGCCCCAGCTCGTCGACGCCGACGGCAAGGTCCTGACCGGCGCGGTCAGCGGCAACCTCTGCCTGACCGACTCCTGGCCCGGCCAGATGCGCACGGTCTACGGCGACCACGAGCGGTTCATCACCACCTATTTCACCACCTATCCGGGGAAGTACTTCACCGGGGATGGGGCGAGGCGGGACGAGGACGGCTACTACTGGATCACCGGCCGGGTGGACGACGTGATCAACGTGTCGGGCCACCGTCTCGGGACCGCCGAGATCGAGTCAGCCCTGGTCGCCAACGAGAACGTCGCCGAGGCGGCGGTGGTAGGCTTCCCGCACCCGGTGAAGGGCCAGGGCATCTACTGCTACGTGACGCTCAACGCCGACGTGGAGGCCACCGACATCCTGCAGGCCGAGCTGAAGGGCTGGGTCCGCCGCGAGATCGGGCCGTTCGCCGCGCCGGACGTGGTGCAGTTCGCGCCGGGCCTGCCGAAGACCCGCTCCGGCAAGATCATGCGCCGCATCCTGCGCAAGATCGCCGAGGACGACCTCTCCAACCTGGGCGACACCTCGACGCTCGCCGATCCCGGCGTCGTCGACGACCTGGTGAAGAACCGGCACGCGGCGGACGCCTAGGGTCTCGCCCTCTCCCTACCCTCTCCCTCTCCGCTTCGCGGGGAGAGAGGAGGTGAGGCGGTGAGTCCGAGCCAGAACTCCTCTCCCCGGGCGCAGCCCGAGAGGGAGAGGGTAGGGAGAGGGCCTGGGGCCTCAGCCCTCCCAGGCGTCGCCCCAGCCGGCGCGCCGGGCGCGGGGGAAGGCGGCCTTGTCGCGCCTGGCGACCAGGCGGGTCTCCAGGCCCTCGGGCCCGCAGAGCCGCAGTTCGAGGCCGGGCTTGCCCATGCGGGGATGGCGCAGGATGCGGGAGGTCCGGGCCGCCGCGCCGACCCCCGGCCGCGCCGCGACCAGATAGGCGAACTTCTCGTCCTCGAACGGCGTCTCGGCGCCCTTGGCGAGCTTGTGGTCGCGGCTGCGCGGCAGGCGGACGGTGAAGTGGCACCAGTCGGGCGCGGCCAGCGGGCAGGCGCGGGCGTGCGGGCAGGGCGCGAGCACGTCCGCGCCCTCGGCGATCAGGGCCTCGCGCGCCGCCAGCAGCCGGGCGTAGCCGGCCGGCGTGCCGGGCTCCACCAGCACCAGCATCCCCTCGGCCGCCGCCCACAGCGCGCGGACCACCCCGGCCTGGGCGGCGGGCGGGATCTCGGCGAGGGCGTAGCTGGCGGCCACAAGGTCGGCCCGGGGCCAGGCCCCGCCGCCCACGAGGTCGGCCTTCAGCCGCGCAGCCTCGGCGATGACCGGCGGGGCGTCGGCCGCCAGCCGGCCGGCGAGGTCGAGGAAGGGCGCGCTGGCGTCGAGCCAGGTCACGCCGGCGAGGCCCGGCCAGGCCTCCCGCGCCGCCCAGCTCGCCGCGGCGGGGCCGGAGCCGGCGTCCAGCACCGTCTTCGGCGCGAACCCCGGCGCCAGACGCGCAGCCTCTGCGAACACGGTGGCGCAGGCCGCATAGGTGGCCGGCAGCCTGGCCAGGGCATAGGCCAGCGCGTCCTCCAGCGCGCGGATCACGCCCGCCGAGCCCTTGCCCGCCCGATAGGCCTCCGACGTCCGGCTCGCCCGCTCGGCCAGCCCCTTGCGCGACACGCCCTCAAGCTCGCGCTGGAGCGCGCTGCGCAGGGCGGGGGGCAGTTCGACGGACATGGCGCTCCTCTCGGCCATTCCGCCCTCTCAGGGAAGTCGCCTTGGCCTTTGGGCGCATGGAATTCGCCCGCGCCGCGGCCTATGACACCGGGTCAGAAGGGAACGTCCGCATGCTGCTGCACCTGTCCACCTGGGCCGAGATCGAGGACCAGCTCACGCGTTCGAAGGCGGTGGTGGTGCCGATCGGGTCGAACGAGCAGCACGGGCCGACGGGGCTGCTGGGCACCGACTGGCTGTGCCCGGAGATCATCGCCCACGAGGCGCAGCGGCGGCATCCGGAGCTCCTGGTGGCGCCGACCTTCAACATCGGCATGGCCCAGCACCACCTGGACTTCCCCGGCACCATCGCGCTTCGGCCCTCGACCTTCATGCTGGCGATCGGCGACTGGTGCCGGAGCCTGGGGCATCACGGCTTCACCCGGCTCTATTTCCTGAATGGCCACGGCGGCAATGTCGCGACCATCGAGGCGGCGTTCTCGGAGCTCTACGCCGAGGCGAGCTATGCCGGGCGCCCCCGGGGCTTCGCCTGCAAGCTGAAGAACTGGTGGGAGCTGCGCGGCGTGCTGGCGCTGGCCAACCGGCAGTTCCCCACCGGGCACGGCAGCCATGCCACGCCGTCGGAGATCGCGGTGACCCAGTGGGCCTATCCCGACAGCATCAAGACCGCGAACTACGCGCCGCAGGTGGCGCCCACCGGGCCGATCCGCGAGGCGCGCGACTTCCGCACCCGCTACGCCGACGGCCGGATGGGCTCGGACCCGGCGCAGGCGACGCCGGAGAAGGGCGGCGAGCTGGTGGCCGCGGCGGCGGAGGCGCTGGTCGCCGAGGTGGCCGAGTTCGCGGCGGAGGCGGATCCCGCCTGAGGGCTTCGCCCTAGAACTTCGGGGGACCGCCGGCGCTGGGAATGGCGATCCGCGGCGGGCCCTTCTGGCGCGGCCGCCCCTGCCAGTCGAGCTGCTCGGGCGGCAGGATGGTCTTCGGATCGGCGGGCGCGGCCTCGGCGGCGGTGACCAGTTCGGCCTCGGCCTCCTGCACGGCGACCACGGCGGAGGCTTCCTCCACATGGGCCGGGGCCTCGGGCGCGGCGGCCGGGGCCGTGTCGTCGGAGACCAGGGAGAGGCGGGCCTGTTCCTGGGCGATGATGTCGAGCTTGGCGAGCTGCACGCCGAGCGACTCGCCGCCGGCGTAGCGGCCGGCGAAGGCGGGGGGCAGGCCCCAGGTCCCGGTCCAGCGGTAGAAGATGTGCGCGCCGATCGTGCCCACCTTCACGAGGTTCGGGCTCCAGTACGGGGCCACATAGTCGGCGTGATAGTGGGTGGCGTTGCCGACCTTCTTCATCACGTAGCCGTTCAGCGCGGCCACCGCGACCTTGCGGGCGCGGTCCCAGCCCTCGGCGGTGGGCTTGCGGGCGAGCGCGCCGTCGCAGGTGAAGGTGAACTGGCAGCCGGTGGCCCGCTCCGAGCCCTGGAAGACCACGCCGCAGACGGTCTTCGGATAGGCCGGGTGGCGCATGCGGTTCAGCACCACCTGGGCGACGGCCCGCTGGCCGTCGGTCGTCTCGTAGGCGGCCTCGTAGTAGATGGCGGCGGTCATGCAGTCGACGGCGCGGGCCTCGTCGATGACGCCCTCGGCCTTCAGCAGGAAGGGCTTCGCCGCCGGGTTCGGCAGGTCGGAGACCGGGTTCGAGGCGTTCCAGATGCGGGCGGCCTCGGGCGAGAGATCCTGCAGCCGGATCAGGGCCTCGCCTTCGTCGGCGATCGGCTGGGCGACCAGGGCGGCGGGCTGCGGCCGGGCGGCCGCCTGGGCGGGCGCGGCGTGGGGCGCCGAGAAGCTGAAGCCGGTGAGCGCCAGCACGGTCAGGCCGACGACCAGGCCGAGCGTGGCGCCGAAGGCCAGCTGGCCGCCGCTTATCGGCAGCCGACGGAGGAACTCGCGGAACCGGGAAAGCACGCTCTCGGGCCCCTTGAAAGCCTAGCTTGGAGGCGCGACCGGATAGGCGAAAGACGCCTCGAAGGCGAGTCCTTTCTTTAAGACACGGTTAACCTAGGTCACTTGAAAAGCTGGGAATTCAAAAAGTTAACAGAGCGACCGGCGCTCTGCGAACATGTTAGGCGGTGAACACCTCGTCGCCCTCGAGCACCACCGGCCAGGCCGTCAGGTGGTCGCCCAGGCAGGGTCCGGCGACGCATTTCCCGGCCAGGTCGAAGAGCGCCCCGTGGCCGGCGCAGAGGATGTGCTGGCCCGAGCGGGTCAGGTAGCGGTCGTCCATGGGCGCCAGCGGCCAGCCGGCGTGCGGGCAGCTGTCCACGAAGCCCGTGACGGTGTCGCCCCGGCGCAGCACGAAGCCCGCGAACAGCTTGGCGTCCGCCCGGAAGCGGAAGCTCTTGCCGCCGGGATCGGCGATCTCGGAGAGCGCGCAGAGCCGGACCCCGGCGGGCGGGCGGGCCGGGTTGCCCCCGGGTCCTGGCTAGAGGGGGTCGCCAAGGGTCGCGCGGAACCGCTTGATCTCGACGCGGTCGAACAGGCCGGCCTTGGTGTAGGGGTCCTCGGCGTTGAAGGCGCGGACCTCGGCCTCGGTCTCGGCCTCGAGGAAGAACAGGGAACCGGCCATCTGGTCGGCGTCGTCGAGCATCGGCCCGGCGCGGCGGATCTTGCCGTGCTGGTCGCGGGCCCAGGCGAGGTGCGCCTCGCGGGTCGCCATCCGAAGGTCGAGGCTGTCGGCCTTGTCGAAGCAGGCCAGCATGTAAAGGGGCATCTAGCGTTCCTCGCGGATGGGACGGGAGAGGAGGCCGCGGATGGCGTCGTCGACGCCGACCTCGCCGGCCAGGATGGCGGCCACGGCCTCGGAGACCGGCATGTCGACGCCCAGCTTCGCGGCGAGCTGGCGCACGGCCGGGGCGGAGGCGACGCCCTCGGCCACCGAGAGCTTGCCGGCCAGCGCCTGTTCGAGCGTCTGGCCCTGGCCCAGCGCCAGGCCGACGCTCATGTTGCGCGACTGCGGGCTGGAACAGGTGAGCACCAGGTCGCCCAGGCCGCAGAGGCCGGCGACGGTCTCGGCCTCGCCGCCCAGGGCCACGGCGAGCCGCGTCAGCTCGGAGAACCCCCGGGTGATCAGGGCGGCGTGGGCCGAACGCCCGAGGCCGCGGCCCTCGACGATGCCGCAGGCGATGGCCAGCACGTTCTTCACCGCCCCGCCGGCCTCGGCGCCGATCATGTCGGTGGCGAAGTAGGGGCGGAAGGTCGGGGTGGCGATGGCTTCGGAGATCTCCCGCGCGCAGCCCTCGTCGGGGCAGGCGAGCGTGACGGCGGTGGGCAGGCCGCGGGCCACCTCGCCGGCGAAGGAGGGGCCGGAGAGCACGGCGGCGCGCGCCTGCGGAACGGTCTCGGCGAGCACGTCGGTCATCAGCTTCAGCGAGCCCTGCTCGATCCCCTTGGCGCAGAGCACGATCTGCAGGCCGTCGCGGACGTGCGGGGCGAAGGCCGTGAGCGTGGCGCGCATGTGCTGGGCCGGCGGCACGGCCAGCACCAGGTCGCAGGCCGCCAGGTCGGCGAGGTCGCCGGTGGCGCGGACCGGCGGCTCGAGCGTCACGCCGGGCAGGAAGAGGCTGTTCTCGTGGCGGGCGTTGACGCCCTCCACCACCTCGGGCTCGCGGGCCCAGAGGACCACGTCCAGCCCGGCCCGGGCGCAGACCTGGGCGAGCGCGGTGCCCCACGCCCCCCGCCGATGACGCCAGCGGTCTTCATGGATAGGTCCTCACGCCTTGGCGCCTTACGGCCGGGCGCATGGGTCGGGTTGGCGGCCGCGGCGGCCGCGTCGAGCGGCCAGCGCGGCCGGGCGGCGGCGTCCAGCGGATCGGTCAGGCCAAGCGCCAGGCGCTCGGCCCCGGCCAGCGCGATCATCGCCGCGTTGTCGGTGCAGTAGGCGAGCGGCGGGGCGGCGAAGCTGAAGCCGCGCGCCGTGGCCGCGGCCTCCAGCCGGGCGCGCACCGTGCGGTTGGCCGCGACGCCGCCGGCCACCACGAAGCGCAGGTCCCGGCCGGCGTGGGCCTGGGCGTAGGCTTGCATGGCGCGGTCGGACTTCTCGGCGAGCTGGCGGGCGATGGCTTCCTGCACGGCGGCCGCGAGGTCGCGGCGGTCGGCCTCGGCGGTCAGGCCCTCGGCGAGGCGGGCGGCGGCGGTCTTCAGGCCGGAGAAGGAGAAGTCGCAGTCCTTGCGGCCCAGCAGCATCCGCGGGAGCTGGAAGCGGTCGGGATCGCCGCCCTCGGCCAGGGTCTCCAGCGCCGGGCCGCCGGGGTAGGGCAGGCCGAGCGTCTTGGCGATCTTGTCGAAGGCTTCGCCGGCCGCGTCGTCGATGGTCGAGCCGAGCCGGCGGCAGGCGCCGACGCCGTCGACCTCCAGGAGCTGGCAGTGGCCGCCGGAAACCAGCAGCAGCAGGAAGGGGTAGGGCAGGTCGACGCCGAGCCTCGCGGAGACCGCGTGGCCCTCCAGATGGTTCACGGCGACCAGCGGCAGGCCCCGGGCCAGCGCCACGGCCTTGCCGAAGGAGAGGCCGACCATCACCCCGCCCACCAGGCCCGGTCCGGCGGTGGCGGCGACCCCGGTCAGGTCGGCATAGGTCAGGCCGGCGTCCTCCAGGGCGCGCTGGGCGATGCCGTCGATGCTCTCCACATGGGCGCGGGCGGCGATCTCGGGGACGACGCCGCCGTAGGGGGGCGTGCTCGGCGATCTGGCTGCCGACCACCGACGACAGCACCTCGGCCCGGCCGTCGACGAGCCGCACGACCGAGGCGGCGGTCTCGTCGCAGCTGGTCTCCAGGCCAAGGACGGTGTGGGAGGTCGTGGTCGTGGTCATCCGGTTGCCGGGGGGGCCCGCTCCTGTAGCAGGCAGTCCTCTTCGTTCCAGGCTTGCAGGTAGACCGCCCACCGTGCCCACGCAACCGCCCGCCCCCCAGGTTCGGATCGGCGCCCGCGGCTCCAAGCTGTCGCTGGCCCAGGCCGGGATGATGCAGCGGAAGATCGCCGCCGCCCTTGGCGTGGACCCGGACAACGCGGCCGAGGTGGAGGCCGTCGCCCCGCTGATCGTCATCACCACCACGGGCGACCGGGTGCAGGACCGCCGGCTGCTGGAGATCGGTGGCAAGGGCCTGTTCACCAAGGAGATCGAGGAGGCGATGCTGGAGGGCCGCATCGACTGCGCGATCCACTCCATGAAGGACGTCCCCGCCGAGCGGCCGGCGGGCCTGTGCATCGGCGCAGTGCCCGAGCGCGAGGACGTGCGCGACGCCTTCCTGTCCCGCGGACCCGAGCGGCCGGAGGACCTGACCGAGGGCGCGGTGCTCGGCACCGCCAGCCTGCGCCGCCAGGCCCAGATGCTGCACCGGCGGCCGGACCTCAAGGTCACCATGCTGCGCGGCAATGTGGACACCCGGCTGGCCAAGCTGGAGGCCGGCGAGGCCGACGCCATCCTGCTCGCCTATGCGGGCCTGCGCAGGCTGGGGCTGGGTCACCTGCCCCAGAGCCTGATCGATCCGGTGGAATGCCCGCCGGCCCCGGGCCAGGGGGCGCTCGCCATCGAGACCCGCGAGGACCTGCGCGACGCGCCCTGGATCCAGGCGCTGCGCCATGCGCCGACCGAGATCGCGGTGGCCGCCGAGCGCGGCGCGCTGATGGCCCTGGAAGGCTCGTGCAAGACGGCGATCGGGGCCCATGCCCGGTTCGAGGACGGCGCGCTGAAGCTGATCGTCGAGGCGTTGTCGCCCGACGGCGTGCACCGCTTCCGCCATGCCGGGGAGGCCGAGCTGTCGCAGCTCGCCGATCCGCTGGCCTCGGCGCTCGACCTCGGGCGCTCGCTCGGGCTGGCGGTGAAGGCCGAGGGGGGCGACCGCATCGCCATCTGAGGCGCGGCGGACGGATGCGACGCGGACGGAGAATTCGTCTGCGCCCTTCCGCTCGGCGGCGAGCGGGACGACAATGGCCGCGACAGGGTTCCCGCCAGGCGCCAGTCGTCAAAGCTTAAGCTTGGCCGTTATAAGGACTGCCGGATGGCCGGCCGACGCTTACGAATCTGGATCACCCGCGCCCAGCCCGGCGCGGACGCCACCGCCGAGCGCGTGCGCGCGCTGGGTCACGAGGCGATCGTCGCCCCGCTGCTGGCGGTGCGCACGCTGGACGACGTGGACATCGATCTCGCCGGCGTCGCGGCGCTGGCCTTCACGAGCGCCAACGGCGTGCGCGCCTTCGCCGACAAGAGCGGCGACCGGTCGCTGAAGGTGTTCGCGGTCGGCGCCGCCACCGCCCAGGCGGCGCGCTCCGCCGGCTTCCGCTCCGTGCTGTCGGCGGACGGCGACGTCGACGCCCTGGCCGAGGGCATCGCCGTGCGCCGGGGCGAGCTGAAGGGCGTGGTGCTGCATCCCGGCGCCGCCGAGCCGGCCGGCGACCTGGCGGGGGCGCTTGAGAAGCACGGCGTGCCGGCGCGGCGCCTGGTGCTCTACGAAACGGGCCCGGTGGCGATCTCGGCCAGCGAGGCCCAGATGCTGATCAAGGCCGACGCCGCCCTGCTGCATTCGCCGCGCGCCGCCCAGGTGCTGGCCAAGGTGCTGAAGGCCCATCCGGCCCCGCAGCTCCGGGCGCTGGGCCTCTCCAAGGCGGTGATCAAGCCCCTGACGCGCACGCCGCTGGCCGCCAGGGTCTTCCCGCCGTTCCCGCTGGAGGCGGCGCTGCTCAACCTGATCGACCGGGGCGCATGACCGTCCCGCCCGAGCCCGCCGGACTGACCCAGCCGAAGGACCCGGCCGTCTACCGGCGGGGCCGGGGTCAGGTGGCGGCCTGGGCGATCGGCGCGCTCTGCGTCCTCTGCGTGCTGGCCGGCGTCGCCATCGGCCGGCTCGTGCCGCGGGTGATGGCGGCGAAGCCGCAGGCGACGGCGCCGGCGGTGGCCGCCCTGGCCGTGGAGCCCGCCGAGGCCGCCGCTCCGCCGGTCCCCGCGCCGCCCAGCCCCACGGCGCCCGCGCCGGCCTCGGCCGCCGACCTGGAGCGCCTGGCCGCCCGGATCGCCGCCCTGGAGAACCAGGAGCGGACCGCCAACCAAGCCGCCGCCGCCGCCCTGGCCGCCGCCGCCCTCGTCGAGGCGACCCAAGGGGCGCGCCCGTTCCCCGAGGAGCTCGCCGCGCTCCGCGCCGCGGCCCCGGCCTTCCCCGAGCTCGCGGGCCTCGCCCGCCTGGCCGAGACCGGCGCGCCGACCCGGGCGGCGCTGGCCGCCGGCTTCCCGGACTATGCGGCCCGCGCCGCCACCGCCGCCCGGGGCCGGGCGAGGGCGCGCCGCTGGGCGCGCGGGCCGCCTACGCCGTCTCGCGGATCGTCACCGTGCGCCGGGTCGGGGAGGTCGCCGGGGACGGGGTCGACGCCCGGCTGGCCCGCGCCGAGCGGCTCGCCGAGGACGGCGACCTGGACGGCGCGCTCCGGACGCTGGACGGCCTGCCGCCGGCCGCGCGCGAGGCGCTCGCCCCCTGGCGCCTGCGGGCCGAACGCCGGGCCGAGATCGACCGCCTGGCCGCCGCGTTGCGAGGCCGGGCGCTGAAGGCGCTGAGCGCGGAGCCGGCCGCGTGATCCGCGCCGGCCTCGTCGTCCTGCTGGTGCTGGCGCTGGCGGTGGCGGTGCTGGCGCTCACCGGCGATCCCGGCCGCGCCAACCTCGTCTGGCTCGGCTGGCGCGTGGACATGACGGCGGCGACCGCCGTCCTGCTCGTCGGGGCGGGCGCCCTGCTGGCCACCGTCATCTGGCGCACCCTGATCTGGATCCTGGAGGCGCCGGCCCGGTCGGAACGGGCCCGCGCCGAGGCCCGCCGCCGGCAGGCCGACGAGGTGCTGACCCGCGGCTTCCTGGCGGTGGCGGCGGGCGACGGCTCGGAAGCCCGCCGGCTGGCCGGCAAGGCCGCGGACCTCGCCGTCGAGGCCCCGGGCCTGGCCCGCATCCTCGCCGCCCAGGCCGCCGAGGCGGCCGGCGATCCGGCCGCCATGCACGCCGCCTACACCGCCATGCTCGGCCTGCCGGAGATGCGGCTGGCCGGCCACAAGGGGCTGATGCAGCTCGCCTTCAGCCAGGGCGACCGGGACGGCGGCCTGCGCCACGCGGAAGCCGCCTTCGGCGAGGCCCGGACCACCCGCTGGGCCTGGCGGGCGCTGCTCGAGGCCCGGCTGGAGATCGGCGACTGGGACGCGGCGCTCGACCTCGTGAAGCGGGCGCTCGACCGCAAGGTGGTGAGCCCGCTGGTGGCCGAGCGCGCCCGCGCGGCCCTGCTCGCCGCCCGCGCCGCCCAGCTCGAGCATGCGCCGGAGCCCCGGGCCCGCGCCGAAGCCCTGGACAGCGCCGTGGAGGCCGCCCGGCTGCAGCCGGGCTTCTCGCCCGGCGTGGTGATGGCCGCGCGCCTGCTGGCCCGGGACGGCAAGGCGCAGCGCGCGGCCGGGGCCCTGGAGGCCGCCTGGAAGGCCCAGCCGCACCCGGCGCTCTATCTCGCCTACCGGGACCTGCGGACCGACGAGACGCCGAAGGCCCGGGCCGCGCGGCTGATGGCGCTGGCCGCCGGCAACCCCGCCCACCGCGAGAGCCGCATCCTCTATGTGGAGCAGGCGCTGATCGCCGGGGACGCCGCGGGCGCCGCGGAGGCCGCCCGGGCGCTGGACGGCGAGCCGGCGACCGCCCGCATCGCCGGCCTGATGGCGCGCGTCGCCTATGCCGGCGGCCGTCCCGACGAGGCGCGGGTCTGGATGGCGCGCGGCATGAGCGCCCCGCACGAGCCGGACTGGTCGGACCTCGATCCCGAGGGCCGGGCCTTCGCCTATCACGCGTCCGACTGGGCGCGGCTGGTGGCGACCTTCGCCGAGACCGGCGAGCTGATCCATCCGCGGCTGGAACGGCGCGAGCGCGGCCTGCCCGAGCTGCCGGAACTGCCGCTCACCTATGCCGACCAGGCGGCCCTGCTGGGCCCCGACGGCGGCGAGCCGGTGCTCTATCCGGCCCACGAGGAGCCGTTCGGCGACGACGAACCGCCGCCCGCGCCCCCGTCGGCGCCCCGGCCTGCGCCCCCAGCGCCGCGCCCCCGCGAGGCGCCGCTTGGCGAGCGGCGCGAGGTCCGCTAAATAGGCGCCTCCCGGCGGCCAGGGTCTTCCCGAGTCGCGCGAAACGGGCCGCCTTAGCTCAGCCGGTAGAGCGGCGCATTCGCAATGCGTGGATCTATCGGGAGTCAGGGGAACTACGGAAGGGCCTTCGGCAAGCTACCAGCGCCGATTGCCTAGGAATGCCGCTTTAGCTCAGCTGGTAGAGCACCTCATTCGTAATGAGGGGGTCACAGGTTCGAGTCCTGTAAGCGGCACCACTTCCTTCCTTCAGGCGTCCGGACGGCGCAGGACCTGGGGTAAAACCCGCAGCCGCTTCTCAGGCGCGGTCCGCGGGCGTTCGCGGGTTGGGCCGGATTCGGTCTTGGCCGCCGGCCTGAAAGAGTCGGATCCGTTCAGGACCTACGACTGCCAGGGAGCGGTTTCCATGATGCACGTCCTTCGGAACCTCGGCCTCGTCGGCGCGTCGGCCGGCGCGCTCGTGGCGCTCAGCGCCTGCGCCACCGTGGAATCGGTGGAGCGGGCCCAGGCCACGGCGGACCAGGCCTTGTCGGCGGCGCAGGCCGCCCAGGCCTCGGCCGACCGGGCGCAGGCGTCCGCGGACGCCGCCGGCCAGGCGGCGCAGCGGGCCCAGTCCTCGGCCGACGCCGCCAACGCCGCCGCCCAGGCGGCCGCCGCGGAGGCGGCGCGGCTGCGCGAGGCGAGGGCCGGCGAGCGCGGCTGACCGGCTCAGGCCGCCGCGTCGGTCTCGGCCAAGGCGGTCTCGGGCAGGGCGGTGTCGAGGTCGAGCAGGGTGACGATCTCGGTCTCGAGCGTGATGACGCCGCGGACGAAGTCGGCATCGCCGGAGCCGAGGTCGGGGGCGGCCTGGATCTGGGCGGCGTCGACGGTGATGATGTCGCAGACCGCATCGACGAGCAGGCCGACGGGGCGGCCGGCGAGCTCGGCGACGACCACCACCGAGGAGGCGTCGGGGGTGCGCGGCGGCAGGCCGAGGCGGCCGGAGAGGTCGAGCACCGGCAGCACCGTGCCGCGCAGGTTGATCATGCCCAGGACGTAGGAGGGGGCGTGCGGCAGGGGCGTGGAGGCCGTCCAGCCGCGGATCTCGCGGACCTTCATGATGTCGAGGGCGAACATCTGCTCGCCGACCCGGATGGAGATCAGCTCACGCGCGCCGGCGGTGTCGGCGCCCATCAGAACTCCTCCCAGCTGTCGGCGTCGGCCTGAGGCTCGGGCTTGCGCGCGGCCGCGCCGGAGCCGGTCGACACGGTCCGCATCTGAGCGACCGGGGCGGAGGTGCGGGCCGGGGCGCGGGCCGGCGGGGCCTGGTGGGCGGTCTCGCCCACCTGGAAGCGGCCGATCAGCCGCGACAGCTCCTCGGCCTCCTGGGCGAGGCTGTGGCTGGCGGCGGTGGACTGCTCGACCATGGCGGCGTTCTGCTGGGTCACCTGGTCCATCTGGTTCACCGCGGTGTTCACCTGATGCAGGCCGGTGGCCTGCTCCTGGGCCGAGGCGGCGATCTCGGAGACGACGGTGGTGATGTCGGCCACCTGGGCGGCGATGCGGGTCAGCGCCTCGCCGGTCTCGCCCACCAGGGTGACGCCCTGGCCGACCTGGTCGGTGGAGGCCGAGATCAGGGTCTTGATCTCCTTGGCGGCGTCGGCCGAGCGCTGGGCCAGCGCGCGGACTTCCGAGGCGACGACCGCGAAGCCCTTGCCGGCGTCGCCCGCGCGGGCGGCTTCCACCCCGGCGTTCAGCGCCAGCAGGTTCGTCTGGAAGGCGATCTCGTCGATCACCCCGATAATCTGGCCGATCTGGCCGGACGACTTCTCGATCCCGGTCATCGCCTCGACGGCCTGGCGGACCACCTCGCTCGAGCGCTCGGCGTCGGACTTGGCGGTGTTGACCACGTCGCGGGCGTGGTTGGCGCCCTCGGCGGTCTTGCGGACCGTGGCGGTGATCTGATCGAGCGCCGCGGCGGGTCTCCTCCAGGCTCGCGGCCTGCTGCTCGGTGCGCTTGGAGAGGTCGTCGGCCGCCTGGCTGATCTCGTCGGTGCCCGAGCGCATGCCGCGGACGTTGCCGGAGATCACCTTCAGGGTGTCCTGCAGCTGGCCCATGGCGCCGTTGAAGTCGGTGCGCAGCTTCTCGTACTCGCCGGCGAACGGCTGCTCGATGCGGAACACCAGGTCGCCGGCCGAGAGCTTCTCCAGCCCGGTGGCGAGGTTCTGCACCACCTGGGCGAGCTGGCGGGCGGCCTCGGCCTTGGCCTCCTCCTGCCGCTTCCGCTCCTCCTCGGCCTGCCTGGCCTGCTCGGCGGTCATGCCCTCCAGCCGCAGCTTCTCGATCGCCGCGTCCTTGAAGGTCTGCACCGCTCCGGCCATCTCGCCGATCTCGTCCTTGCGGCCCGTCCCCGGGATCGCAACCGTGTTGTCGCCGTCCGCCAGCTTGCGCATGACGGAGGTCATCTCGGTCACGGGGCCGGCGATGCTGCGCGCCAGGAGCCAACCCATGGCGATCGCGATCAGGGCCGACAGCGCGCCGCCGATCGCCAGCGCCAGACGGGTGATCGCCACCGACTGGTCGGTCGCCGCCGCCTCCACGTCGGACCAGGTGTCGACCGCCTGGCTCGCGGCCGCCGACGCCTTGCGGTAGGCGTCGAGGCTGCCGCCGGTGCGGGCGTTCTCCAGCGCTTGGCCATAGGTCGCCGGGTCGCTCATCAACTGGACCTGCGGCTCGATATAGCCGGTCTGGAAGTCGGCCTCGGCGCCCTTCATCGTGGCGAGCGCCGCGAGGATCGGCGGCTGGTCCGCCGCCAGCTCTTCCGCGCGGGCCATTTCCTTCAGGAAGCGCTCGCGCGCCCCGACGACGGCCTTGCGGTGCTTGTCGCTCGCGGTGAGGATCAGGCCCCGGAGGCTGGAATTCTGCTCGAAGAGCGCAGCCTCGGCCCGCGCCATGGCGACCTGAAGTTCGAACGAGGCCGCGTCGCGCTGGTTGACGGCCTCGACGCGCACGCTCTGCACGAAGAGCACGAGGCTCTGGATGGCCATGACGGCCACGAGGGTCGCGAAAGCGACCATCAGCTTCCGCGAGATCTTCAGGTTGTCCAAGAGCACGCCGTAGCCCCCCGATGTTGGATGCAGTCTTATGGGGAGCGATAATCGGAACCGGCTTTAAAAAAGATTAGTGATGACCGGTCCGGAAAGTATCCGTCACGTCAAACCCAATGCTTAGCCGAATAACCACCGGCAGAACCGAGCGCCATGGACTTGATCTACGCAGGGATATGGGCCGAAACACTCGCGAATTGCGGAGGCTGAACTAAGCCGGCTAAGCGATCGTGCTATATTGTCGCATACCCGACATAAGGTGCGGTCAGCCCGCGCAGGTCGTGAGGTTGACGGACGGCGCTTCGGTTCGGGTCCAGGCGTCGCCGGCCTTAGAGAAGGTCGCGAAGGCGGAGCCGGGCCGGCCCTCGGCGCCCTTGCCGGTGAAGGTCATGGCGGAGACGAGCTTGGCGGTGACGCCCTGGGCCTGTTCCTCGGGCGTGATCGTGCGCTCGGCCTTGCAGGTGACCTGGAACGACTCGCAGCCGGCGCCGTCGACCTTCGTGGCGCAGCTCGGGTTCGTCGCCTCGATGTCCGTCCGCCAGGCGGAGATCTGCTGGTCGAGGCCGGCGAAACGGTCGTCGCCGGACGCGGTCGAGGCCGTGTCGGCGCCGCTGCAGGCGGCGAGGAGGGCGAGGGGCGCGAGGGCGGCGGCGAAGGTCTTCAAGGCTCAGGCTCCGGAAGGCGGGGACGCCGCCATAACGGATGAATCATGGCGACGGGATGACGGAACGCGTCTCCCCGGTCCAAAACCGCCGGCCTGCGCCGTTTCCGACGTGACCCCGGTCATGGAGCCGCAAAAAGTTGCGAGCGCCTCGCAGAACCCTGGTTGATCGAAGCTCGGCCTTGGCTAGGGTCCGGCCCGATGCCGACGCCCGCAGCCCCCCTGATTCCCCGGTCGTCCGGCCGCCCTCCGCCCTCAAGGGCCAGCGCCTGGCGTCCGTCGACCTGCTGCGCGGCATGGCCATGGTGCTCATGGTGCTGGACCATGTGCGCGACTTCTTCCACGACCAGGCGCTGATCTTCGATCCGCTTGACCCGCAGCGCAGCTATCCGCTGCTCTTCGCCACCCGCTGGATCACCCACTTCTGCGCGCCGGTCTTCGTGTTCCTGGCCGGGGTCTCGGCCTGGCTGCAGTTCGCCCGCGGCAAGACCCGGGGCGAGCTCTCGCGCTTCCTGCTGACCCGGGGCCTGTGGCTGGTGGCCATGGAGCTGACGGTGATCGGTTTCGGCTGGCACTGGCGGCTCGACTTCCTGTTCCTGCAGGTGATCTGGGCGATCGGCTGGTCGATGGTCGCCCTGGCCGGCCTCGTCTGGCTGCCGTGGAAGGCGGTGCTGGCGATCGGCGTGATCGTCCTGGCGGGCCACAACCTGCTCGACGGGGTGCAGGCGGCCGAGCTCGGGCGGCTCGGCGTCTGGTGGGCGCTGCTGCACCAGCAGGCCCCTCGTGCTGGGCGGCCAGCTCTGGGGCCTGATCGCCTATCCGCTGCTGCCCTGGTTCGGGATCATGGCGCTGGGCTACGGCATGGGCCCGGGCTTCCTGCTGCCCCGGCGCCGGCGCCACACCCTGATGATCGGGGTCGGCGGGGCGATGGTCCTGCTGTTCCTCGTGCTCCGGGGCAGCCGGATCTACGGCGACCCCGACGCCTGGAGCCTGCAGGCCAGCGACATCCGCACGACCATGGATTTCCTGGCCACCACGAAGTATCCGCCGAGCCTGCTCTACGCCTGCATGACGCTGGGGCCGGCCCTGCTCGTCCTCCCGGCGCTGGAGCGGCTGCGGGGCCGGTGGGCCGAGCCCTGGGCGACCTTCGGGGCGGTGCCGTTCTTCTTCTACATCGCCCACATCTACCTGGTGCACGCCGCCGCCACCCTGCTCAGCCTGGCGCAGGGCTATGGCGTCTGGGGGATCGCGGACCTGTTCCGGCGGGGCCAGGACCTGCAGGGCTACGGCCTGCCGCTCGCCTATGTCTACGCCATCTGGATCGCCGCCGTGGCCGCCCTCTACCTGCCCTGCCGCTGGTTCGCCGGCGTGAAGCGCCGCCACCCGGGCGGGCTGCTGTCCTACTTCTAGGCCGGCACGGCCTCGGAGCGTCGGCCCGATCTCGTCGTGCAGCACGAGGTCGGCGTAGGGGTCGAGCTCGGTGGGTTCGCGGTTGACGATGGCCAGCGTCGCGCCGTTGCGCTTGGCGATCAGCGGGAAGCCGGCGGCCGGATAGACCACCAGCGACGAGCCCAGGACGATGAACAGGTCGCAGGCCAGGGTCTCTTCCTCGGCGCGCTGCATGGGCCCCTCCGGCATCGACTGGCCGAAGGAGATGGTCGCGGTCTTCACGAGGCCGCCGCACGACCGGCAGTAGGGGATCTCGCCGGCCTTCAGGAAGCCCTCCTTCAGGTCGGCGAGCTCGTGGCGTTCGGCGCATTCCAGGCAGGACGCGTAGGTGGCGTTGCCGTGCAGCTCGATGACCTTGTCCGGCGGCACGCCCGAGTCCTGGTGCAGGTTGTCGACGTTCTGGGTGATCACCGCGCTGACCTTGCCGCGGGCCACGAGCCGGGCGACCGCGTGGTGGCCGGCGTTGGGCTGGCGGCCCGTCCAGCCGGCCTTGCCGGTGAAGGCGCGTTCCCAGGCCTCGCGGCGTTTCGCCGGGTCGGACACGAAGTCCTGGAAGTAGATCGGCTTCATCCGGCTCCACACGCCACCGGGCGAGCGGAAGTCGGGGATGCCGGATTCCGTGGAGATGCCGGCGCCGGTGAACACCACGGCGCGGCGGCTGTCGGCGATCAGGCGGGCGAGGGCTTGGCGGCTGTCCATGTCCCCAATGTCGGTCGGACAGGCGGACTTCGCCAGTCCCGGGCGATGCGAAGGGGGGTGGGGACGACCGGCCCGGCCGCTGTCGGGGGGATGCCAGGGGGATGGGCCGGGCCGGTCGCGCGCCGCTCGTGTCCGACAGGCAAGTCGTTGAGCGACGCCCTATCAACCGTCCATCAAATGATCGGGTTCCGGCGTTCGGCGATTCTGTCCGGGCACGGTCCGAAAGCCCGGTCGAGATCGGCGGCCTCGACGCCGTCGGCCTCCACCTGCTTCACCCGCGCGGTCTCGCCGCGGACGATGCGCAGGGCGGACTTCGGCCGGGAGAGCGCCCTGGCCAGGAGGGCGACGACGGCGGCGTTGGCCTGGCCCTCGGCGGCCGCGGCGGCGACCCGCACCTTCAGCACCGGCCGCCCGGCTTCGTCGGCGGTCCAGCCGTCGACCGCGTCGCGCCCGCCGCGGGGCGTCACCCGCACGGCGAACCGCACGGGATCAGTAGGCGACGGCGCCGACGAGGGGCCCCTCAGCGCCGGCAGCAGGATGTCGCGCAGGCCGACCAGCACCAGGATCGCGACGATCGGGCTGATGTCGACGCCGCCCAGCGACGGGATGAACCGCCGGAAGGGCCGCAGCACCGGGGCGGTCACCGCGTCGAGGAAGCGGGTGACGTTGTAGACGAACCGGTTGCGCAGGTTGATCACGTCGAAGGCCACCAGCCACGACAGGATCGCGCTGATGATGATCGCCCAGATCAGCAGGCCGAGCAGGCCGCCCACGATGAAGAAGATGAAGTTGATGAGTGCGACCATCGTGTCCTGTCCCGCGTCCCTATGGGCTTCTAACCGGCTTTGCGCCGCAGGCAAGGCGCCGCACCGCGGGAGAGGCGCTTGACAGGCCCCCGCCGATAGGGCTATTCCGCGCCTTCCTGGGGCCGTAGCTCAGTTGGTAGAGCGCCTCGTTCGCAATGAGGAGGTCAGGGGTTCGACTCCCCTCGGCTCCACCAGGAACCTTCCCGACAGACGATCTAGTGCGCCGGCGGCTCGGACGTCCGCGCCTCGGACGCCCGCGCCTCGGGGCGTTTCGGGCCACGCAGCGACTCGGTGAACGAGCGGGTGGCGCGCTCGAAGGCCCGGGCCATCTGGTCGCGGCCCTCGGCGGCGCTGGAGACCGCGGCGATCGCCACCGGCTTCAGCTTCCTGCCGGCCTTCGCGCCCACCTTGGCGGCGGCCTTGCGGGTCTTCGAGCCGGGCTTGGCCTCGTGCAGGGCGAGCGCCGTGCCGGCGGCCAGCAGGGCCTCGGCGATCACCGCCTTGCCGCTCTGGGTGGCGGCCAGGTCCTTCAGGCTGCGGCGCACGCTCTTGGGCACCTTCACCCCCGCGATCTTGCGGGGGACCTTGTTCTGCTTCCTGGCCATCTGCGGCTCCTGGCTGTCTTCCCTGATGAAAGCGGTGAACCCGCGCGGAGTTTCCGACCCGAGCCTCCCCCCGAACGGTCCCGGCCGACAGTCGGGATCATTCCCTAGGGGGCGACCCGGAGGCGCGGGCGAACGCCTCCGTGTCGGCCCGGAGGCGAAGCGCCGGACCCGGGGTGGTAGTTTCCGGGTTCACCGACCGGGGCTCGAGCCCCCGCCGTTTCAGGAGTCCCGCCGCCTTGGCCCTCAGTCACACCTACGAACTCTACCTGCACAAGGACGACGAGCCGCCGCGGTTCGAGCCGCTGACCTGCACGGACGAGGTCGAGCTGCTCGCGGCCATGCGCCGGCTGATCGACGAGCGCCGGCTGAAGTCCGTGGAGGCCTGGCGTCTGGGCGAGCAGGTGATGGTGCTGGCCGGCTGAGCCCAGGCGCCGCGTTGCTGGGCGGGGCGGTCGCGCCTATGGTCCGGCCGCAACCTGACGGGACCTGAGACCCTGTTCCTCGACCGCCTGCTCGGCCGCCGCAAGAAGCCCGTCGTCCCGCCCACCACCGGCGGCCGGCGCGTCTATGCCGTCGGTGACGTCCACGGCCGCCTGGACGCCCTGCAGCCGCTGATCCACGCCATCGTCGACGACCTGGAGGCCAGCCCGCCGGCCGACACCGCCCTGCTGGTCTTCCTCGGGGACTATGTGGACCGGGGGCCCGATTCCCGGGGCGTGGTCGACCTGGTGCTGAAGATGCGCGAGGCCCGCGGCCTCGACGTCCGGGCGCTGAAGGGCAACCACGAGGAGGCCCTGCTGCAGTTCCTGGAGCAGCCGTCGTTCGGCGCCACCTGGATGGAGCACGGCGGGGGCCCGACGCTGGTCTCCTACGGGGTCCAGCCGCCGCCGACCCGCACCGACACCGAGGCGTGGGAGCGGGTGCGGGACGTCTTCGCCGAGACCCTGCCCGCCGACCACAAGGCGTTCTTCGAGCGCCTGGACCTGATGGTCGACGTGGGCGACTACGCCTTCGTCCACGCCGGCGTCCGGCCCGGCGTCGCCTGGGACCAGCAGGCCGAGCGCGACCTGCTCTGGATCCGCCAGGAGTTCCTCCAGGAGAAGGGGCCGTTCGGCAAGGTCATCGTCCACGGCCACACGCCGATGGAGGAGCCCCAGCTCCTGCCGCACCGGCTGGGCATCGACACCGGCTGCTACGCCACCGGCGTGCTGACCGCCGTGCGCCTGCAGGACACCGACCAGCGGCTCATCCAGGTGAAGGCCGAGCGGCGCTTCGGCTGAAGATCAGGCCTGGATCGCCCGCTCGGGGCGGATCGGCCGCTTGCACCCCTCCATCACCGAGAACGCCCCGAAGGCGGCGAGGCCCGCCCCGATCAGCGCCAGCGCCAGGGGGCCGAGCGGCAGGTCGCGCAGTTCCTGCAAGGCGCCGCCCAGGCTGCGCGCTTCGCCGGCCCGGGCGCTGACGCCGGCGTAGACGATGAAGGCCCCGGCCGGGATCATCGCCAGGCCGCGGGCGAAGTGGCCGATCCGGCCCAGCCAGCCGGCCACCCGGGCGGTGTCCGCGTCGCAGGCCAGCGTCCGGCCGAAGTGGTCGGAGAAGGCGCGGATCATGTTGCCGACGCCGACACCGAGGATCGTCAGGCCGACCAGGCTGACGATCAGCTCGCCGCCGGGCAGGTCGAGCGCGCGGGCCACCGCCTCACGGGTCTGCACCTGGTCGTCGAGCTCCTTCAGGTCCTCGATGGCGTCGAGGATGAAGAACACCGAGACCCCGAGGCCGAGCGCCGCCAGCCCGCTGAAGGCGAGGCCGGCGCGGGCGCAGAGCGCGCTGAGACCCCGGCCCAGGCGGTCGACATCGAAGACCGACTGCAGCGTCCGCCAGCCCGCCAGCGCGAACAGGCCGAGGCCGGCCAGCCAGAGCAGGGCGATGCCCGGGGGCCAGTCGCCCCAGGCCTCCAGCGCGCCCACCGGGCTCTCCGCCTGCGGCGCGACGCCGGCCGCTGCAAGCACGGCGATCGCGCCCATGCTCAGATAGACCGCGCCATAGGCGAGATAGCCCCCGCGCGCCGCCAGCTCGATCACCGTCGCCCACGGCATGTGCGCGAACCGCCGGCGGATGCGGCGGATGGGCTTGCTGTCGAGGATGTCCGGGGCGGTCATGGCGCAGGCTGAGCGCGGAGACCGCGGTCCCGGTTCCGCGCGGGCTAGTGGGCGTCGTCCCAGTTGGCGGCGGCGCGGGCCTCGACCACCAGCGGCACGGACAGCGAGACCGCCGGCTCGTGGGCGGTCTCCATCACCTCGCGGGCGACGGCGATCAGTCGGTCGGCCTCGGCCTCGGGGGCCTCGAAGACCAGTTCGTCGTGCACCTGCAGCAACATCCTGCCCGTCAGGCCGGCGTCACGCAGCGCGCCCGGCATCCGCACCATGGCCCGGCGGATCACGTCGGCCGCCGCGCCCTGGATCGGCGCGTTGATCGCCGCGCGGTCGGCGAAGCTGCGCTCGGCCTGGCTCTTCCCGCGGGCGGCGGGGATGTGGACCTTGCGGCCGAAGATGGTGGTGACGAAGGCCTGGCTGCGCACCTGCTGCTGCATGCGGTCCATGTAGGTCCGGATGCCGGGGAAGCGCTCGAAGTAGGTCTTGATGTAGGCCCCGGCCTCCTCCCTCGGGATGCCGAGCTGGTTCGAGAGGCCGAAGGCCGAGATGCCGTAGACGATGCCGAAGTTGATCGCCTTGGCCCGGCGGCGGGTCTCGGCGGGCATCCCTTCCACGGGGACGCCGAACATCTCGGACGCGGTCATGGCGTGGATGTCGAGGCCGTCCTTGAAGGCGCGCTTGAGCTGCGGGATGTCGCCGATGTGGGCGAGCAGGCGCAGCTCGATCTGCGAGTAGTCGGCGCTGATCAGGACATTGCCCGGCTCGGCGATGAAGCAGCGGCGGATCTTCCGCCCCTCTTCCGTGCGGATCGGGATGTTCTGCAGGTTCGGGTCGCTGGAGGCGAGGCGCCCCGGTGGTGGCCGCCGCCAGGGAGTAGGAGGTGTGCACCCGGCCGGTCCTCGCGTCGATCGCGTCCACCAGGTTGTCGGTGTAGGTGCCCTTCAGCTTGGAGAGCTGGCGCCAGTCCAGCAGGATGCGCGGCAGTTCGTGGCCCTGGGCGGCCAGGTCCTCCAGCAGGGAGGCGTCGGTGGACATGGCGCCGGTGGCCGTCGTCTTGCCGGACGCGATGCCCATCTCGTTGAACAGGATCTCGCCGATCTGCTTGGGGCTGCCCAGGTTGAACGGCCGGCCGGCGACCTTGTAGGCCTGCTCCTCCAGTTCGCCCATGCGCACGGCGAAGTCGTTGGAGAGCTGGCGCAGGCGGTCGGGATCGACCTTGACGCCGGCCAGCTCCATGTCGACCAGCACCTGGGGCAGCGGGCGCTCCAGCGTCTCGTAGACGGTGAGCAGCTTCTCCTCGGCCAGCCGCGGCCGAAGGTGCTCGTAGATGCGCAGGGTGACGTCGGCGTCCTCGGCCGCGTAGCAGGTCGCCGCCTGCAGCTCGACGTGCTTGAAGCTCTTCTGCGCCTTGCCGGTCCCGGCCACCGTCTTGAAGCTGATCGGCTCGTGCTCGAGCAGCCGCTTGGCGAGCTCGTCCATGCCGTGGCTCTTGTGCAGCCCGCCTTCCAGCGTGAACGAGATCAGCATGGTGTCGTCGATCGGCGACACCTCGACGCCGTAGCGGCGAAGCACGGCCAGGTCGTACTTGCCGTTCTGGGCGACCTTCAGGACCGACGGCTCCTCCAGCAGCGGCTTCAGGCGGGCGATGACTTCCTCGCAGGGGATCTGGGCCAGGTCCTCCTTCGTCTCGAAGTCGAGGCCGCCGTCGCCCCTCGTGCTCGTGGCCGACGGGGATGTAGCAGGCCTCGCCCGGCGCCACCGCCAGCGACACGCCGCAGAGGTTGGCGCTGGAGGCCGAGAGCGCGTCGGTCTCCGTGTCGAAGGCGACCACGCCGGCGGCCCGGGCGCGGGCGATCCAGGCGTCGAGGGTCTCGAGGTCGCGGACGCAGACGTAGCCGTTGACGTCGATCGGGCCATGCTGCGGCGCGGCGCGGGTGCGCGCCTCCGGGGCGGGCGTGGCGGCGGCGGGGCCCGGACCGCCCTTTGCCGTCGCCGACGCGGCGGGCGAGCGAGCGGAACTCCATCCGCTCCAGGAACTCGGCCAGCACCGCCGGGTCGGGGTCGTCGGCGGCGAGCTCGTCCAGGGTCGCCGGGAGGGGGGTGTCGCAATCCAGCCGGACGAGCTCCCGCGACAGGCGGATCTGGTCGGCGAAGGCGATCAGGGTCTCGCGCCGCTTGGGCTGCTTGATCTCGCCGGCCCGGGCCAGGAGCGTGTCGAGGTCGCCGTATTCGTTGATCAGCTGGGCGGCGGTCTTGATGCCGATGCCCGGCGCGCCGGGGACGTTGTCCACCGAATCGCCGCAGAGAGCCTGCACATCAACGACCTTGTTCGGCGGAACGCCGAACTTCTCCATCACCTGGTCGGGCCCGATCCGCAGGTTCTTCATGGTGTCGAGCATGAAGACCCCGTCGCCGACGAGCTGCATCAGGTCCTTGTCGGAGGAGACGATCAGCACCTCGCCGCCCATGTCGCGGGCCTTGCAGGCGTAGGCGGCGATCAGGTCGTCGGCTTCGTAGCCGGGCAGCTCCAGGCAGGGTACGCCGAACGCCCGGGTGGCCTCGCGGACGAGCGGGAACTGCGGGACGAGGTCCTCCGGCGGCGGCGGGCGGTGGGCCTTGTACTGGTCGTAGAGCTTGTTGCGGAATGTGGACTCGGAGTGGTCGAAGACCACCGCCAGGTGGGTCGGCGCGTCCTCGGCGGACTTCATCTCCACGAGAAGCTTCCACAGCATGCTGCAGAAGCCGGAGACCGCGCCGACCGGCAGGCCGTCCGACTTGCGGGTCAGGGGCGGGAGCGCGTGGAAGGCGCGGAAGATGAAGCCCGAGCCGTCCACCAGGTAGAGCCGGATCCTGGGGCCGTCCTGCGTCGGCTCGCGCGGGATGTCGGCCAAGGTTTCGGGGGCGGCGTCGAGCGTGTCGGTCATGGCCGGAACATAGGCGCGCGGGGCCTGAGCGTCATCCGTGACCGTTGGCGGAAAATACATCCGGCGGCTATGGATCGCAGGTGACCCGCCCCGCGCCCTTCCTGCACCTGGCCACGCCCTGCTACGGCGGCCAGGCGCACGCGACCTACATGCGCTCGCTGCTGGCGCTGCGGCCGGCCTGCGCGGCGCGCGGCGTGACGCTCTGGCCCGACCTCGGCGGGGGGCGAGGCGCTGATCGGCCGCGGGCGCGGCAGCTACCTCTCCAAGTTCCTGCGCTCGCAGGCGACCCACCTGCTGTTCGTCGACGCCGACATCGGCTTTCCGCCGGAGGCCGTGTTCCGGCTGCTGGACTCGGGCCTCGACGTGGCGGGCGGCCTCTACCCGAAGCGGGCCCAGGACCTGGCGGCGGTGCGCGCCGGGACGCTCGCCTGGGAGGCGGACGAGCAGCCGGACGCCCCGCCGGCCCGCGGCGACGGGTTCCGCCAGGTGGCGGCGGTGGGGGCGGGCTTCCTGATGATCCGCCGCGCCGCGGCCGAGCGGCTGGCGGCGGCCTATCCGCAGCTGGTGGCCAAGGTCGGCGACGTGAAGGGCTCCGGCACGCCCGACGCCCTGATGGTGTTCGACAGCTTCGTGGAGCCCGGGACCGGCCGCTACCTCAACGACTGGCAGGCCTTCGCGCGGCGCTGGCGCGATATCGGCGGCGAGGTCTGGGCCGACACGAAGAGCGGCCTCACGCACATGGGCGACGTGGCGCTCACCGGCTGAAGCGGGCGTTCAGGTTCGGCAGCGGGTCCGCGGCGAACGCGGCGGCCTCTCCGGTCGCCAGATAGGCCGCGATCCCCTTCGCCAGCGACGCATACGCCAGGCGGAACGGGGCGGTGGCCGAGCTCAGCCGGCGGACGCCGAGCTCCGCCAGGCGCGGGGCGGGCGCCAGGCCGGGCAGCAGCATGATGTTCAGCGGCAGCGGGATCGCCGCCGCCAGCCGGCCGATCAGGGCCTCGTCCTTGGCGCCCGGCGTGAAGATCCCGCTGGCGCCCGCCTCGGCGTAGAGCTTCGCCCGGCGCACGGTCTCGTCGAACGCCGCCTCGCCCTCGGCAAGGCCGCGGAGGTAGACGTCGGTGCGGGCGTTGATGAACAGCGGGACCCCGGCCCTGTCGGCGGCGGCCCGGGCGGCGGCGACCTTGCGGGCGTGGAGGTCCGGGTCGCGCCCGCCGTCCTCGAAGTTGATCCCCACCGCCCCGGCGTCGAGGACGCGGGCGATGTTGGCGGCGAGCTCCGCGGGGTCGTCGGTGTAGCCGCCCTCGAAGTCGCAGGTGACCGGCAGGTCGACGCTCCGGACGATCCCGGCGACGGTGGCGATCACCTTTTCCATCGGCAGGGCGTCGCCGTCGGGATAGCCATGCGCCCAGGCCACCGCGGCCGAGGAGGTGGCCACCGCCTTCGCGCCGGCGTCCGCCATCAGGGCCGCGCTCGCGGCGTCCCAGGCGTTGGGCAGCACGAGTATGCCGTCCCGGTGAAGCTTCGCGAACGTCTCGGCCCTGGCGCGCTGTTCCATCGTCGGCTCTCCTCGTCTGACACCCAGGACGGTCATATGGCGACGCCTGTGACACGCCGCTGGCGGAATCCGGACGTGGACGGCCTAGGCGGCGGCCGCTTCCTCGGCGCGGCGGCGGACCTCGTCGGCGACCTTGGCCAGCACCGGGGCCCAGTCGCCCTCGACGCCCTGCCGGAACAGCCGCACCGAGCGGTACCAGGGCAGGTCCTCGCCGGCGACGCCGTAGCGCCACTCCGGCTTGCGCGGGATCATCGCCAGGCAGGGCGTGCCGGTCGCGCCGGAGAGGTGGACCACCGCCGTCTGCACCGACACCACCACGTCCAGGTTCTGGACCAGGGCGGCGAGGTCCTCGAAGTCGCTGGTGTCGCCGGGCATCGGCCGCACCGGGTTGGCGCGGCCCTGGTTGAAGGCGGCAAGTTCGGCGTCGACGTCGCCGTACTGCAGGTTGACGAACTCGCACCCGGGCAGGTCGAGGACCGGCGCCATGCGCTCCAGGGTCAGCGACCGGGCCGCGCCGGCGGTGTAGTCGAGCCCGCCCCGCCAGGAGACGCCGACGCGCAGCGGCGCGGTCCGCGGCCCCAGGCGGCCCGCCCAGTCGGCCAGCGCCTCGGGCGAGGCGGTGAGGTAGGGCGTTCCCGGGATGTCGGCCGCGTCGCGCCAGTAG
The DNA here is from genome assembly GCF_024699985.1 of Phenylobacterium sp. J367. GTDB lineage: Bacteria > Pseudomonadota > Alphaproteobacteria > Caulobacterales > Caulobacteraceae > Phenylobacterium. The sequence continues at coordinate 1,472,858 of NZ_JAJONA010000001.1, forward strand.
AGGCTCGCCAGGCTGCCGATCGCCACGACCACGTCGTCGGGCCCAAGCGGCGCGCCCAGGCCGATGAACTCCAGGCCGGGGAAGGAGGCGCGGAACAGGCGGTGGAACCGGCTGGCGCAGATCAGCGCCGTCGACGCCGCCGTCGCCATCACCTGCGGGATCATGGCGGCGAACATCATGATGTCGCCGACGCCCTGCTCGGCGACGAGCACCACCCGGCGGCCCGCCAGGCTCTCGCGGGTGAGGTTCGGCGTCAGCCGGGCCCGCAGGTCGGCGGTGACGAAGCTCGACGAGCGGCTGATGAAGCTCTGCGCCTTCCAGCGGTGCTCGTAGTCGTCCCAGCCCTCGTGGTAGCGGCCGAGCCGGAGGCTGGTGAGCGCCCGGCTCCAGCGGATCTCCGAGAAGCCCGGGTCGAGGGCGATGGCGCGGTCGAAGCTCGCCAGCGCTTCCAGGTTGGTGCCGGCCGAGACGGGCTCCAGGAAGTCGAGCTCGACGATCGCCCGGGCGCGCCCGAGGTGGGCCATGGCGTGGTTCGGATTGAGCGCGATCGCCTGTTCGTAGCTGGCCTTGGCCTCGGCCCAGCGCTCCAGGCCCATCAGCGCCGCGCCGCGCTCGAAGTGGGAGCCCGCCGCCTGGGGATTGAGGGCGATCGCCGTGTCGAAGGCCGCGAGCGCGTCGGCGTAGCGGCCCTGCTGGAACAGCGCCCGGCCGCGGTTCACATGGCCGACGTCGTATCCCGGCTGCAGGGCGAGCGCCGCGGTGAAGGCCGCCTCGGCCTCCTCGTAGCGGCCGAGGTCGAGCAGGACGTTGCCGCGGTTGTTCTGGGTGCTGGGCTCGTCCGGCTTGAGCGCCAGCGAGCGGTCGTAGGCCTCGAGCGCCTCGAGCGGGGCGATGTTGCGGAGCGCCACGCCCAGCCAGCCGAAGGCCCGCCACGCCCGGGGCTCCAGGGCGACGGCCCGGCGCAGGGCCTCGGCGCTCCGCGCGCGCTCGCCGGCCTGCAGCAGGGTGAGGCCGACCTCCTGGGGCGGGATGAAGCTCGCCGGATCGGCCGCGCCGGCGGCTTCGAACAGCGCGATCGCCTCGTCGCGGCGCCCGGCCTCGCGGGCCTCGCGGCCGCGCTTCAGGAGATCGGCGATGTCGTCGGCGGGCATGCAGCTTCCCTGGAGGCGTCCTCGGCGCGCTACTTAGCGGCGGCGCCGGCCGTTCGCCAAGCCGCGCGTCCCGCCGCTCGCCTCCGGCCGCGAAAACCCTGTATGACCCGCCGGGTGACCGCCACGGCCCTGACCCGCCTGACCCTGACGGACTTCCGGTCCTACGCCCGGGCCGACCTCGCGCTGGACGGCGGTCCGGTGTTCCTCGTGGGGCCGAACGGGGCGGGCAAGACCAACCTGCTCGAGGCGGTCAGCTTCCTGATGCCCGGCCGCGGCCTGCGCGGCTCCAGCCTCGCCGAGGTCGGCCGCCGCCTGCCGGGCGAGCGCGCGGGCCGCGCCTGGGCCGTGGCGGCGGTGGTGAGCGCCGGCGGCGAGGAGACGCGGCTGGGGACGGGCGTCGAACAGGCCGGGCGCCGCGCGCCGCGCCGTCCGCCTGGAGGGCGAGGCCGTGCCGCCCGGCCGGCTGGCCGAGCATGTCCGCCAGGTCTGGCTGACGCCCGCCCAGGATCGGCTGTTCCTGGAGGGAGCGGCCGACCGCCGCCGCTTCCTCGACCGGCTGGTGTTCGCCGCCGAGCCCGCCCACGCCGCCCACGCCAGCGCCTACGAGAAGGCCCAGCGCGAGCGGATGCGGCTGCTCACCGACGGCCCGCCGGACCCCGCCTGGCTCGACGCCCTGGAGGCCCGGCTGGCCGAGGCCGGCGCCCTGATGGCGCTCGCCCGCGCCCGCACCCTGGCCGCCCTGCAGGCCGAGATCGACACCCGCGGCGAGCGGCCGTTCCCCCAGGCGAGGCTCAGCCTGACCGGCGAGTGGGAGCAGATGGCCGGCGAGGGCGCCGAGATCGCCGACATCGAGGGCCGCCTGGCCGAGGCCCTGCGCCGGGCCCGCGAGCGCGACGCGGCCGCCGGCCGGGCGCTGACCGGCCCGCACCGGGGCGACCTCGCGGTCGTCCACGCTGAGAAGGACCGGCCCGCCGCCGAATGCTCCACCGGCGAGCAGAAGGCGCTGATCCTCAACCTGGTGCTGGCGCAGGCCGCCCGGCTCGCGCGCACGCCTGCCGCGCCGAGCCCCATCCTGCTGCTGGACGAGGTCGCCGCCCACCTCGACCGCCGCCGGAGAGCGGCCCTGTTCGACGAGATCACCGCGCTCGGCCTGCAGGCCTTCCTCACCGGCACCGACGAGCACCTCTTCGAGGAGCTGAAGGGCCGCGCTCAGGGCGTGCGGGTGGACGGGGCGGAGCTGGCGGCGCTGGGCTGAGACCCGGCGAGGCCGCAGTCGAAGCTGCGGCAGAAATCGGCGCGCGCGGTCTCCGCGATCCGCCGGATGGCCGCCCGGCGCAGGACGTCGATGTCGTCGCTGGCTTCGGCGAGCGCCCGCCGGAAAGGCGCGCCGTCACTGGTTTCGAACCGTACCGCGGCCTCGAGGGTGGCGTCGTCCATCGTCGCGGCGACCGCGTCGAGCATCAGCTCCTGATAGGCCCGGTCGGCAGCCTGGTACCCGGAGGTCAGCGCCGCCGCGGCGGCGTCGCGGACCTCGGCGGGCAGAACGGCGAGGCCTTCGATCTCGGCGTCCAGCACCTCCCGCCAGGCCGGGCGCTCCCAGTGGTCGTTGAGGGCGGCGATCAGCCGCCTCGCGAGCTCGCGCCGGGCCGGCGTCACCGCGCGCGGCGCATAGGTTCGGCGGTTGCGGGCCGTGACGTCGAGGAAGGCGGCCAGCACCAGCACTTCGCGCCCCGCCAGCCTCGGGACCTCGCCGGCCGGCAGGCGGTAGCGGTCGCTGACCGACAGGGCGGCCTGGCCCACGCCCAGCCCGTCGGGCGATTCCGCCACCACGCGGCAATCCTCCGGCGCGCCCTGGGCTCCCATGCCGCAGACCAGCCAAGCCAGGCCGTTCAGGTCGAAATGCCGCGCCAGCGGCCAGGCGCGCCCAGCGCGTCGGGCGTGGGCCGGCGGTCCCAGACGATGACCGGCTCCGGCGGCGGATCGGCTGCCATGGCGGCCTTCAGGACCTCGGTCGCGGGTTCGGCCTTGCAGTTGAGGCGTGCGCAGAACGTGTCGCGGGCCGTAGTCTCCATGCGGCGCCGGGCCTCCGCCGTGATCGCGGACTGCGCCGCGGCCAGCCCGTCCGGGAAGCTCAGGTAGCGCTGGCCCTCCGGCGAGGCGAGGAAGGCCGCGGCCTTTTCGAGATCGGCGGCGGACAGCCGGCTCGCGAGGATGCGCGCCATGCCCTCCTCCGTTTCGGCCGTCGCCTGCCCCTGGGACTTGCGGATCGCGGCCGCGGCCGCGGCCCGGGTCGCCGGCTCCACGCCCCGCTGCGGCCGGTCCACCAGCCGTTTCAGCTCCGCCTCGAAGGCGTCCGTCGATCCCCCGCGCAGGGACCCGGCGATCCGCCGCGCCGGCGCCAGCCGGGCGGGATCGGGATCCAGCCGCGCCGGCTGCCGGATCGCCGGCAGGGCGAAGCGGATCGGGATGCGGACGGTGTCGTCCGGGTTCCGGTCCCCCCCCAGCCGGCGGCCCGCATCTGGAAGTCCCGGGTCATGGCCATGGCCGCCTCGCCGAAGCCCAGCCCCTTCGGCTGCTCCTCGACCACCGCGCAGGCCTTCAGGACGCCGGTGGGGATCGTGACCCGGCAGCTCAGCAGCGCCCGGCCCTCCAGGGCGAGCCGCTCCGCCACCAGGGGGTAATGGTGCGACAGCCGTTCACCGTCCGGCGTTTCCGCCCAATCGGGCGCCAGGCGCAACTGCGCAAGGGCGGCGGCCGGTGTCGTGAGGACCAGGCAAGCGGCGAGGACGAGGACGCGGACGCACATGCCCGTGACCCTACCAGGGCCTGGACGGCGGCCGAAATAGCCCCGCGGCCTCGCGTACACACACGCGCACGCACGTACGCAGGTGCGAAGCGCGCGCTTAATCCCTATATTGCAGCAGAGAGATTCGGCCGACGACGGCCGGCGGGCGCAGGCGCGCCGGTTCCTCTGCAATCGAAGGCGGGCGCAGGGCCTCGGTGAGGCCCCAGTTTCCGATTCAACTGGACGTGTGATGAGCGAAGAGAACGAGATCGTCGAAGGCAACGGCAGCGCCGAGTACGGCGCGGAGTCGATCAAGGTCCTGAAGGGCCTCGATGCGGTGCGCAAGCGGCCGGGGATGTACATCGGCGACACCGACGACGGGTCGGGCCTGCACCACATGGTCTACGAGGTGGTGGACAACGCCATCGACGAGACCCTGGCCGGCTGGGCGACGCGGGTCGAGGTGATCCTCAACGCCGACGGCTCGTGCACCGTCACCGACGACGGGCGGGGGATCCCGACCGACATCCACGAGGGCGAGGGCGTCTCGGCGGCCGAGGTCATCATGACCCAGCTCCACGCCGGCGGTAAGTTCGACCAGAACTCCTACAAGGTCTCCGGCGGCCTGCACGGCGTCGGCGTGTCGGTGGTGAACGCGCTCTCCGACTTCCTGAAGCTGAAGATCCACCGCAACGGCCAGGTCCACGAGATGGAGTTCCGGCGCGGGGACGCGGTCTCGCCCCTGGTGGTCACCGGCGTCTCGCCGAGGCGCGAGAACGGCGAGTTCCTGACCGGCACCGAGGTCACCTTCCTGCCGTCGCTGGAGACGTTCAGCTTCATCGACTTCGACCTGAAGACGCTGGAGCACCGGCTGCGCGAGCTGGCGTTCCTGAACTCCGGCGTGACCATCTGGCTGAAGGACCACCGGGGTCCGGAGCCCACCGAGGAGGTGATGAGCTACGAGGGCGGCATCGAGGCCTTCGTGCGCCACCTGGACAAGGCCAAGACCCCCTGGTGAAGACGCCGATCGTGGTCCGCGGCAAGAAGGAGAACGTCGAGCTCGACCTGGCGCTGTGGTGGAACGACAGCTACCACGAGAACGTCCTCTGCTTCACGAACAACATCCCGCAGCGCGACGGCGGCACCCACCTGGCCGCGTTCCGCTCGGCGCTGACCCGGATCATCGGCAACTACGCCGAGAGCTCCGGCGCGGCGAAGCGCGAGAAGGTCAGCGTGTCCGGCGAGGACGCCCGCGAGGGTCTGACCTGCGTGCTCTCGGTGAAGGTCCCCGACCCGAAGTTCTCCTCCCAGACCAAGGACAAGCTGGTCTCGTCCGAGGTGCGCCCGGCGGTGGAGAACCTGGTCAGCGAGGGCCTGTCCACCTGGTTCGAGGAGCATCCGAACGAGGCCAGGCTGATCGTCCAGAAGATCGCCGAAGCCGCCGCCGCCCGCGAGGCGGCCCGCAAGGCCCGCGAGCTCACCCGCCGCAAGTCGGCGCTCGACATCACCTCGCTGCCCGGCAAGCTCGCCGACTGTCAGGAGAAGGATCCGGCGAAGTCCGAGATCTTCCTCGTGGAGGGCGACTCGGCCGGCGGCTCGGCCAAGCAGGCCCGCAACCGCGAGAACCAGGCGATCCTCGCTGCGCGGCAAGATCCTGAACGTGGAGCGCGCCCGCTTCGACAAGATGCTGTCGTCGGACCAGGTCGGCACCCTGATCACGGCGCTCGGCGCCGGCATCGGCCGCGACGACTTCGACATCGAGAAGCTGCGCTACCACAAGATCGTCATCATGACGGACGCCGACGTCGACGGCGCCCACATCCGGACCCTGCTGCTCACCTTCTTCTACCGGCAGATGCCGGAGGTGATCGAGCGCGGCTACCTCTATATCGCCCAGCCGCCGCTCTATAAGGCGGCCAAGGGCAAGTCCTCGCGCTACCTGAAGGACGACAGCGAGCTCGAAGCCTACCTGATCGACGAGGGCACGGACGGGGCGACCCTCGACCTGGCGTCCGGTGAGCGCCTGACCGGCGCCGACCTGCTGGCCCTGGTCAACACGTCACGCGGAGCCAAGGCCAACGTCGAGCGCCTGGCCACCCGGGCGCCGGCCTTCGCCATCGAGCAGTCGGCGCTGGCCGGCCTGTTCGTGGACGGCGGCGGCGATCCGGCCGCGGCGGCCAAGCGGCTCGACCTCTACGCCGAGGAAGGCGACGGCGCCTGGTCCGGCGCCAAGGGCGAGGCCAACAGCTTCGTGTTCAGCCGCATGAAGCGCGGCGTCTCCGAGCGCGTCGTGCTGGACGACATCCTGCTGCACGCGGCCGACGCGCGGCGCCTGGCCGAGCGGTCGAAGGAGCTGGCCGAGGTGTTCTCGGGCGTGGCCACCTTCACCCGCCGCGACAAGGCCACGACGATCCGCGGCCCGATCGACCTGATCAACGCGGTGATGGAGGCCGGCCGAAAGGGCCTGTCCATCCAGCGCTACAAGGGCCTGGGCGAGATGAACCCCGACCAGCTGTGGGAGACCACGCTGGACGCCAACGCCCGCACCCTGCTGCAGGTGAAGGTCCATCACTCGGAGGACGCCGACGGCCTCTTCGCGCGGCTGATGGGCGACGTGGTCGAGCCGCGCCGGGAGTTCATCCAGGAAAACGCCCTCGACGCCGAGGTCGACGTCTAGGGGCGGAGGCCCTCTCCCCTACCCTCTCCCTCTCGGGCTGCGCCCGGGGGAGAGGAGTGGGGCGGAGAGGTCGGGCCAGAATCTCCTCTCCCCCGCGAAGCGGAGAGGGAGAGGGCAGGGTGAGGGCCTAGCGCCGCGTCTCCCGGCCCACCGGGTAGATCAGGTAGCGGCGGTCGTAGAAGGGCGTCTTCTCGTAGAACCAGCGCAGGCGGGCGTCGGCGTCCGCCGCGAAGGCCGGGTCGGCGGCGACCTTCGCCCTGAACTCGGCGGCGAGCTTCGGGTCGGCCTCGAGCATCCGGTCGGCGAGCGGGGCGATGACATAGCCCTCCATGTATTCGGTCCGCTGCAGGATCTCCGGGAAGAAGCCCCAGGCGAGGTAGCTGTCGGGGCTCCTCGGCTCGAGCAGGATCGAGGCCAGTTCGCCCAGCGGCTGGTCGGTGGAGACCCGGACCGAACCCGGCGCATAGGTGACGGTCCGGCGCTCGGCCACATAGTCCTGGGCGCTCAGCGGGAAGCGGCCTTCGATCGCGGCCGGCGACTTCGGCGCGACGAGGCGGGTGACCTCGACCTCGACGGTGCGAGGTTCGGTCACCGTCTCCATCCGGACGCCGTGCCGGCGCAGGCGGTCGATCACCTCGGCCTTGTGTGCGGGCACCCAGTAGGCGGCGGGCGCGTCCACCACCACGTCGGGCTCGGAGCCGAACACCGGCGCCTGGATCACCGGCCCAGGCCGGCCGGTCCAGCGGACCTCGTCGCGGCCCGAGGCCTCCGACCGCCAGGTCTCGCGCTGGATCGGCCGGAAGGCGAAGCTGTCGATCGGGGCCTTCAGCGGCTTCCAGCTCAGCACCACCCTGTCCTTGCGGAGCGTCCGGTCGGCGGCGCGCGCGGCGTTCAGTGCATCGCCCGAGGCCGCGGCGGCGCGCAACGTCGCCTCCAGCAGGACGTAGGTCCCCAGCACCCGCTGGCGGTAGGGCTTCAGCGAATGGGTCTCGACCAGCACGGTCGGCATCCGCCGCAGATCGCCGAAGCCCGTGGAGAACCGGGCGGTGTCCGCGCCGATGTTGAAGCCCTTCTCCGGGGCGTCGCCGTCCACCGCGTCGAGGTAGGGCGAGGGGAAGTGGCCGTTCGCCGAGAGCGCCGCTTCAAGCGCGGGCCTGAGGCGCTGGTCCAGCCACTCGCCGGACTTCGGGCTGCGGGCATAGCGGCCGTTCCAGCCCTGGAAGGCGAAGGTGATGTCGTGGACGTAGTCCGTGCCGTCGGTGACGTGCAGGTCGAGGTAGAGGTCCGGATCGTAGCGGTTGATCAGGCCCAGCATGGCCTGCATCTCGGGCGCGTCGAGCTTGGCGTAGTCGCGGTTGAGGTTGAGGTTCTGGGCCGTGGTGCGGAAGCCCTGGATCTCCGGGCCGCGCTGGTTCGGCCGGCTGTAGGGCGAGCTGTTCTCGTGGCCGTCGGCATTGAACACCGGCACGAACAGGAAGTTGACCTGGTCCAGCAGGCCGTCCTTGCCGCGCTGGGTGATGTCGCGCAGCAGCATCAGGCCGGCGTCCTTGCCGTCGATCTCCCCCGCGTGGATGCCCGCCTGGGCCAGCACCACGGGCTTCTTCGGATCTAGGCCCCCCTTGTCCTTGCTGGCGATCACCACGACCAGCTCGCGCCCCTCCGGCGTGTCGCCGATCCGCTCGATGCGGATCAGGTCGGAGGCCCCGGCGAGCTTGCGGAGATAGTCCAGCGTCGCGGCGTAGGAGGGCGTGGTCCGGAAGCCCGCCTGCTCGATCGGCGTGATCCAGGGGTGGCCCGCCGGGGCGACGAGCTTTTCGCTGGCGCCCTTCCAGGCCGGCCGGCGGCAGGATGCCGGACCAGCGGGGGTCCGGCTGGGCCGAGGCGGGCGCCGGCGGCGAGGAGGGTGAAGGCGAGGGCGAGGGGAAGGACGCGCATGGCGCCCTTCATAGCCGGGCTTGCGCTCAGCTCGCCAGACGCTGCTCGCGGGCGAACGGGCTGAGGCCGAGCCAGGTCTGCATGCTGTCGGCGAGCTGCGGATCGCCGACCAGCCGCAGGCGCTCGGCGCGCACCGCGCCGCGGACGTTCTCCGCGCCCATCCAGATCGCCGTCATCGTGCGCAGGTCGCAGGTCGCATAGAGGTCGACCTCGAAGCCGGGATCGACCGAGCAGAGGTCGACAGGGCAGCCCGGCTCCACCACCAGCCAGTGGGACCGGGTGGCCGGGGGCTGGTCGGAATACAGGAACTGGATGACGCTGCGCCTCGGCGGCATCGGGGACGGGTCGAGCTGGCGGCGCATGTCCCACATGAGCAGGGTCGCATCGACGTTCTGCAGCGAGAGCTCCTTGTCCACCCAGCGCTGGCCCCAGAAGCCAAGGGCCTCGACCACCGTCGAGGTCCCCTGGCCGGCCGGCGTCAGGCGGTACTCATAGACGCCGGGCTCGCTGGCGATCGGCGTACGCACCACGAGGCCCGCCGCCTCCAGGTCCTTCAGGCGCTGGGACAGCAGGGCGGGCGACATGCGCGGCATGCCGCGGCGCAGCTCGTTGAACCGGGTGGTCCCCGCCAGCAGCTCGCGCAGGACGACCGGCGTCCAGCGGGTGGTCAGCACCTCCGCCGCCATGGCGACGGGGCAGAACTGGCTGTAGCCGCGCTCGGCCATTGTCGGCTCCTTACCTCGAAAGCGCGCGAACCTAGGCGGTTCGCAGAACGATGCTAGTTCAGAACCTGTACCGGGTCAGGTTCACTTCCTGAACTGGCCGGCGCGGCGACGGCGTGGTGTTGCTCTCAGCACAGCAAACGATGTTCTGTGATGAGAGACGAGACCATGCCCGATGACGCCACCATGACCGCCGCGACGACGAACTGGACGGACGCCGCCCGCAGGATCGCCGGCGAGATCGCCGGCCACGCGGCCCGCCACGACGCCGAGGACAGCTTCGTCGCCGAAGCCTACGCGCTGATGAAGCAGGCCGGCCTGTTCAAGGCCCATGTGCCTGCCGAGCTGGGCGGCGGCGGGGCGTCCTATGCCGAGATCTGCGAGGTGGTCCGCACGCTCGCCGCCGCCTGCGGCTCCACGGGCCTGGCCTTCGCCATGCACACCCATATCGTGGCGCTGGCGGTCTGGCGCCGGGCCCACGAGGGCGCCCCCACCGAGGGCCTGCTGAAGCGGATCGCGGCCGAGGACCTGGTGCTGGTCTCCAGCGGCGGCTCGGACTGGCTGCAGGGCTCCGGCCACGCGGAAAAGGTCGAGGGCGGCTTCCGGATCACGGCGCGCAAGGTCTTCGCCTCCGGCTCGCCGGCCGGCGACCTGATCAGCACCTGCGCGGTCCATGACGACCCGGAGACCGGCCCGACCGTGCTGCACTTCTTCGCGCCGCTGAAGGCCGAAGGCTTCCGCAGCCTCGACACCTGGCGGACGCTGGGCATGCGGGGCACCGGCTCCAACGACCTGGAGATGGACGGCGTCTTCGTCCCCGACGCGGCGATCTCCGGGCGCCGGCCGCAGGGCGCGTGGCATCCCCTCTTCCATGCCATCAGCATGATCGCCTTCCCGATCATCTATTCCGCCTATCTGGGCGTGGCGGACGGCGCGCGGGCGACGGCGCTGGCCCTCGTGCGCGGCAAGGCTGCCGACGACAGCCTGGTCCTGTCGGTCGGCGAGATGGAGACCGAGCACGTGGCCTGCGAGACGGCGGTGGCCGAGATGGTCCGGATCGTCGAGACGCAGCGGCCCGGGCCCGAGACCACCGGCAGGACCATGACGCTGCGCCAGCTCGCCGGCCAGGCGGCGATCCGCACGGTGGAGCGGGCGCTGGAAGCCGCGGGCGGCCGGGCCTTCTACCGGAGCGCCGGGCTGGAGCGGGCCTTCCGCGACGTGCAGGCCGCGCGTTTCCATCCGCTCCAGGAGAAACCGCAGCGCCTCTTCGCCGGCCGCCTGGCGCTCGGACTCGACATCGACGGCTGACCACCGCTTAGGCAGTGGACGCGCCTGTTGCCCGGGAGCCACGCTGTGCGGCTTGCGGGTGACGGGCGCGTCAGGTTTGCAACCCTTCCGCGTCGGCACGGTGTAGGTTGAGCGACAAGTCGGCGGGCCCCTGAGTCGGGCAGCCGACGCTTGTGAATCAACGGAACAGGGGCGCTCGATGACGAGGGCATGGACGCGGCGCGCAGCGCTGGCGGCGGGTGCGGCTATGACGGTGCTGGCGATGGCCGGGACCGCGGCGGCGCAGGACACGACCGAGATCGGCGAGGTCATCGTCACGGCCCAGAAGCGGGCGCAGAACATCAACGACGTGCCCGTGGCGGTCACGGCGGTGAGCGGCGAGAAGCTCGACGCCATCCGCTCCTCCGGCGGCGACATCCGCATCTTCTCCGCCCGGGTCCCCAGCCTGACCCTGGAATCGAGCTTCGGCCGGACCTTCCCGCGTCCCTACATCCGCGGCCTCGGCAACACCGACTTCGACCTCAATGCCTCCCAGCCGGTGAGCTTCGTCTACGACGAGGTGGTGATGGAGACGCCGGTGCTGAAGGGCTTCCCGCTCTTCGACATCGACCAGGTGGAAGTGCTGAAGGGCCCGCAGGGCACGCTCTTCGGCCGCAACACCCCGGCCGGCGTGCTGAAGTTCGCCAGCGCCCGGCCGACCCAGACGTTCGAGGGCTACGCCCGGGCCTCGCTCGCCACCTTCCAGACCGTGAACGTGGAGGGCGCCGTCTCCGGGCCGATCGTGGAGGGCGTGCTCGCCGGCCGTCTGTCGGCGCTGGTCCAGCACCGCGACCACTGGGTCGATAACGGCTTCACCGGCGAGAAGAACGTCCTGGAAGGCTACGACCAGTGGGCGATCCGCGGCCAGCTGCTCTGGACGCCGACCGAGGCGTTCAGCGCGCTGCTGAACCTGCACTACCAGCACCTGGACGGCACGCCGCGAGTGTTCCGCGCCAACATCATCGAGAAGGGCACGAACAACTTCGTCGACGGCTTCGAGCGCGACACGATCTATCACGACGCCGCCTCGCGCGCGGTCCAGAAGGTCGAGAGCTCGGGCGCCAACCTCGTCCTGACCTACGACTTCGGCGGGCCGGAGCTGACCTCGATCACCGCCTATGAGCGGGTGGACACCTACTCCCGCGCCGACATCGACGGCGGCTACGGCGCGGTCTTCGCCCCGCCCTCGGGTCCGGGCCTGATCCCGTTCCCGTCCGAGAGCGCCGACGGCATCCCGTTCCACGGCCAGTTCACCCAGGAAGTGCGGGTGGCCGGGGACAACGGCGCGCTGGGCTACACGGTCGGCGCCTTCTACTTCAACGAAAGCATCAAGATCGACAGCTACAGCTACAACACCCTGGCCGGCGGCGCGCAGGACGGCTTCGCCTACCAGAACCAGAAGACCGAGAGCTGGGCGGCCTTCGCCAACCTCGACTACGACGTCTCGGAGGCCCTGAACGTCGGCGGCGGCATCCGCTACTCGAAGGACAGCAAGAACTTCCTGGCCCAGCGCACCCAGTCGCCGTTCGGGGCCCCCCCGACCGCGATCCTGCGGGCCAGCCCGGACTCGAGCGAGGTCAGCTTCAACCTCAACGCCACCTACCAGGCGACCGAGGACATGAACCTCTACGCCCGCGTTTCGCGCGGCTACCGCGCGCCGTCGATCCAGGGCCGGCTGGTGTTCGGCGACACCCTGTCGATCGCCGACAAGGAGACGGTGATGTCGTACGAGGCCGGGGTGAAGGGCGTGCTGCCCAGCGCCCGGGCCCGCTTCGACGCGGCGGTCTTCTACTACAACGTCAACGACATGCAGATCACCGCGGTGGGCGGCGGCGCCAACTTCAACCGCCTGCTGAACGCCGACAAGGCGGTGGGCTACGGCTTCGAGTTCAACGCCGAGGCCGAACCGGTGGACCGCCTCCTGCTGACCGCGGGCTTCTCCTACAACAACACCGAGATCGACGACCCGGCGCTGTTCACCCAGCCCTGCGGCGGCGGCTGCACGGTGCTGGACCCGGCGGGCCCGATCGCCGGGACGGTGCGCATCGACGGCAACAGCCTGCCGAACGCGCCGAAGTGGATCGCCAACTTCACGGCCGGCTATTCGTGGCCGGTGGCGAGCGGCGAGATCTTCGTCTTCACCGACTGGGCCTACCGCTCGAAGATCAACTTCTTCCTCTACGAGTCCGCCGAGTTCAACGACGCCAAGCTGCTGGAAGGCGGCCTGCGGCTCGGCTGGCGCGCGCCGGAGACGTGGGAGGTGGCCCTCTTCGGCCGCAACATCACCAACGACCGGTCGCTGGAAGGCGGCATCGACTTCAACAACCTGACCGGCTTCGTGAACGACCCGCGCACCATCGGCATCGAGGTGAAGGCGGACTTCTAGGCTTCTTCCTTCTCCCCTTGCGGGAGAAGGTGGCCCGAACGGGCCTGATGAGGGCTCCCGGCTTCGCCGCGAGGCCCCTTTCTCATTTTCGGCTGTGAGGTCCGCGCGACCCCTCATCCGTCCGCTCCGCCGACACCTTCTCCCGCAAGGGGAGAAGGGCGCGAGCTCACCCCTCGAACCCGCCGACGATCTCGAGCACCGCCTCGCCGTAGTGGGCGAGCTTGGCTTCGCCGACGCCGTTCAGGCGGGCGAGCGCGGCGCGGCTGCCGGGTCGGGCGGCGGCGATCTCCACGAGGGTGCGGTCGTTGAAGATCACATAGGGCGGCACGTGCTGGGCCTTGGCCTCGCGGCTGCGCCAGGCCCGGAGAGCCTCGAACAGCGGCTGGTCGCCGGGCGCCAGCGCGGCCAGGGCCTCGCGGCTCTTCTTGCGCGGGCGGCCGGAGCGGGTGGACGGGTCATAGCCCTCGGCGGGCTTGCGCATGGCCACCCGCCGCTCGCCGCGGAACACCTGGCGCACGGCGTCGGCGTCGCCGATGCCGACCAGCGGCCGGCCGTCGTTGGGGTCCTCGCGCAGCAGGCCCTCGAAGATCAGCTGCTCGGTCAGGTCCCGCCACTGGACGGCCGAGAGCTCGGTCCCGATGCCCCAGGTGGAGAGGCCCTGCTCGAAGGCGCTGGGCTCCTTGGTCTTGCCGAGCAGGTGGTCGACCAGCCGCCCGCGGCCGGTGCGCCCGCCCAGCCGGTGGGCGGCGGAGAGCGCCTTCTGGGCGGCCTCGGTGACGTCGGTGGTCTCCACGGCCCCGGAGCACAGGTCGCACTGGCCGCAGGCCTTCACCCCCTCCTCGCCGAAGTAGCGGCGCACGGCGGCGGCGCGGCAGCCCGTGCCGTCCAGCAGGGCGTAGAGCTGGCGGACCTTGCGGACCTGCACCTGCTTCACCGCCTCGTCCACGTCGCGCTCGGAGATGCGGCGCAGGGCCCAGGCCATGTCCGAGGCGCCGTAGAGGGTGATGCCCTCGGCGGGGTCGCCGTCGCGGCCCGCGCGGCCGATCTCCTGCCAGTAGGCCTCGATGGAGGCCGGCGGGTCGGCGTGGATCACGAAGCGGACGTCCGGCTTGTCCACGCCCATCCCGAACGCGATGGTCGCTACCATCACGGCGGCGTCGGCCTCGAGGAATTCCTCCAGCCGCGTGGTGCGCAGACTGCGGTCGAGGCCGGCGTGGTAGGCGAGCGCCGGGACGCCCGCGTCGCGGAGCGCCTGGGCGAGCTTCTCGGTGCCGTCGCGCGAGCCGGCGTAGATCACGCCCGACCGGTCGGGCCGGGCGGTGACCAGGTCGACGACGCGCTTCTCCTTGGTCCCGCGCTTGCGCTCGGCGGACAGGATCAACTCGGGGCGGGCGAAGCTGGCGACGAACTCGCGGCTCGCCTCGAGATGCAGCTCGGCGCGGATGTCCTCGCGGGTCCGGGCGTCGGCGGTGGCGGTGACCGCCAGCCGGGGCACGGCCGGGAACAGCTCCGCCAGCCGGCCCAGCATCCGGTACTCGGGCCGGAAATCGTGGCCCCACTGGCTGACGCAGTGGGCCTCGTCGATGGCGATCAGGGCCAGCGGAGTCTGCGACAGCCGCTCCAGCATCCAGGGCTGCATCAGGCCCTCGGGCGAGACGTAGAGCAGGTCGAGCTCACCGGCCTCGATCCGGCGCCAGGTCTCGGCCTTCTCGGCAGGGTCGATGTTGGAATCGAGCCGGGCGGCGGCGACGCCCGACTGGATCAGCGCCGCCACCTGGTCGGTCATCAGCGCGATCAGCGGCGAGACGACGAGGCCGAGGCCCGGGCGGATGAGACTCGGGATCTGGTAGCAGAGGCTCTTGCCGCCGCCGGTCGGCAGCACGGCCATGGCGGACCGGCCGGCCAGCACCTCGCCGATCACGTCGGCCTGCAGGCCGCGGAACTCCTGGTGGCCGAAGGTGCGGCGCAGGATCTCGCGGGCGCCGTCGAGGGGCGCGAGGTCAGCTTCGGCGAGCGCGGGAGACATCCGCCGCGTTATGCATGGTGTCGCCCGTGGGCCATGCGGCGTTCTCGTTTTTGTCCTATCCGAGCGCGCGCAGCTGGGTGGACTGCTGGACGCCGCGGACGGCCTTGAGGAGCCGCAGCGCCTGCTTGGCGGTGAGCCGGTGCGGCTCGAACACCGTCTTCATGGACAGGGTGTCGAGGATCGCCTCGTCGGCCGGCGTCATGTGGCGGGCGCACATGTTCCAGTCCTCGAAGCTGCGCGCCTCGGCCGGGCCGGCGTACAAGACGCGGCAGTCCTCGTGGCGGCCGTCGTCGCAGATCCGGCCGTAGACGCCGAGCACGGCCTCCACCGGACCTTCCAGCGCCTGGACGAACCAGCCGTCGTGGACCAGCAGCAGGCCGGTGACGTCCACCACGCGATTGTTGCGGATGGAGGCCTGAACGATGCCGTCCACCTCGCGCTGCTGGTCGGGCCAGGGCACGCGGACACGGCTGGCGTAGATCAGCTGGTGAAGCGTGCGGCTGCCGCGGGACATCGAATCACTCCGGGGACGGTCGCTTACCCGGCTACCCGCCCAGAGGTTGAGGTTAAGCTAACGGCCTACTCCGCGGCCATGGCCGCGGGGGCGGCTTGCGCGCCGCGCAGCAGCCGGCCGGGCAGGGCGCCGGTGGGCGTCCCGTCGCGATAGGTGACCTGGCCCGCGACCACCGTCGCGGTATAGCCCTCGGCCCGCTGGATCAGCCGGCGCCCGCCCGCCGGCAGGTCGTAGGCCACCTCCGGCGCCTTCAGCTTCAGGCGCGGATAGTCGATGACGTTGAGGTCGGCGCGGTAGCCCGGGGCCAGCACGCCGCGGTCGTGGAGGCCCACCGTCTCCGCTGTCCGCCGGGTCTGGCCGGCGATCATGTGCTCGAGGGAAAGCCTGGGCCCCCGGGTGCGGTCGCGCGTCCAGTGGACGAGGTTGGTGGTCGGGAAGCTGCCGTCGCAGATCATCCCCACGTGCGCCCCGCCGTCCGACAGGCCCGGCACGCAGTCGGGGTGGCTCAGCATCTCGTAGGCCGGGTCGAGGTTCATGTCGGCGTAGTTCAGGAACGGCAGGTAGAGCATGCCCCGGCCGCCGCGGCTCAGCAGGTGGTCGAGCGCCACCTCGGCCGGATCCCTGCCCTCGCGCCCGGCGATGGCGGCGACAGTCGCGTCGGGCGTCGGCTCGTAGTCCGGCTCCTCGCCCAGCAGGAACATGTTGCCCCAGGCCCGCGGCTGAGTCCCGGCGAAGCCGCGCTGGGCCTCGCTTTCCTCGTGAAGCAGGCGGGCGCGGAAGGCCGGGTCCGACAGTTTGGCGACCTTGCCCTCCAGCGGCAGGGCCTTGATCTCCTGGAAGGCGGGGTGCTGGCTGAACGGGTTCATGGTCAGCTCGAAGCCGAACAGCACGCCCACCGGGCGGCTGGCCACCTGGGCCCTGATCGGCAGGCCCTCGGCGTTGGCCTCGGCCAGCCTCTGCAGCAGCACCTTGTAGCTGGTCGGCGCGCGCGGGCTCTGCACCAGGCTGAAGGACAGCGGCCGGCCGGATCGGGCGACGATCCGGCGGAACATGGCCCACTCTTCCTCGGGGTCGAGGAAGTCCGAGACCACCTGCAGCACGCCGCGGCCGGCGGCGGCGAGGCCGAGCGCGATGCCGGTCAGCTCATCCTCGCCGGCGGTGAGCGTCGGCGTCGGCTGGCCGTCGGAGGTGCGGTGGTTCAGCGTCCGCGAGGTGGCGAAGCCCAGCGCGCCCGCCTCGGCGGCCCGCTTCGCGATCGCCGCCATGGCGTGGATGTCGGCCTCGGTCGCCGGCTCGCGGTTCGCCCCGCGCTCGCCCATGACGAAGACCCTGAGCGCCGCGTGCGGCAGCTGGCTGCCCACGTCGACGTCGAAGCGCCGCTCGGCCAGCCGGTCGAGGTAGTCGGGATAGCTCTCCCAGCTCCAGGGCAGGCCCTGGCTGAGCACCGGGAAGGGGATGTCCTCGACCCCTTCCATCAGCCGGATCAGCCGGTCGTGGTCGGCGGGGCGGCAGGGCGCGAAGCCGACGCCGCAGTTGCCCATGACGATGGTCGTGACCCCATGCCAGGAGGAGGGCTGAAGCCGCTCGTCCCAGGTCGCCTGGCCGTCGTAGTGGGTGTGGATGTCGACGAACCCCGGCGTCACGAGCTGGCCGCGGGCGTCGATCTCCTCGGCCCCGGCGCCGGTCACCTTGCCGACCGCGGCGATGCGGCCGTCCCTGACCGCCACGTCGGCCTCGAACGCCGGGCCGCCGGTCCCGTCGACCGCCGTGCCGCCGCGGACCACCAGGTCATAGGCTCGTTCCATGGCGTCGCCTCCCAAAGGCCAGAGCTGGGCTTGGTTTCTGTCTTTCGGGAAGTACGCGCCCCGAACCCTAGGTCAGGTCAAGCGGGGCCGCAGCGCGGGCCTCGGGAACTCATCTTTTGTTCAGGGTGTTCCTTCCGCGCCATTTAACCAGATGAACGTAGGCTGAAGGGACATGACGAGCAGAACGGATAAGGGACCCGGGATGCCGCTGAAGGCCTTTCTGGCCGCCGCCGCCGCGATCGCGGTGAGCGTCGGCCTGCTCCTGCCGGTGCCGCACGCCTCCGAGGCGGCCGCCAGCTCCCAGTTCGAGACCCTCGATCTCGGCCAGGGCTAGAGCCGCCTACTCGCGCGGCAGCTCGCTGACCTTGGCCGCGCAGCCGACCAGGAGCGACAGGCCGGGCAGACTCGCCTCGGCGCTCATGGGATAGACCATGTCGCTCATCCCGTCGTTGCATTCGCCGGCCCGCAGGGTGACGGACAGGGCCTGACCGTCCTCCGACTTGGCTTCCCAGCTCGCCTTGCCGCCGGTCACCTGCGCGCCCGGCGCCAGGAACAGCTTCTCCGGCTCTCCCGGTCGACGAAGCGTCAGCTTCGTCCCGTCGATCAGCACCGCCCAGAACGGCTCGTTGCCGCGCGCCAGAATGGGGGCGGAAAGGTCCATGACCGTGGTGGAGGGCGGCGCCGGCGCGGCCGGCGGCGCATCGGCCGGGGCCGGCGCGGCCGCCCCGTCGGGGGCCTGCGGCTGGCAGGCGGCGAGAAGGAGGGCGGCGGCGAGGAGAAGGATCGGACGCATGCCGGCACAATGACACACCGGGAGCCGAAAGCGCGCAAATCAGCTTAGCGTCGGCGCCGTGAACGCGCCCTTCGCCTTCTACGAATTCTTCGCCGGCGGCGGCATGGCCCGGCTGGGCCTCGGCGACGGCTGGGCCTGCGCCTTCGCCAACGACTTCGACGCCATGAAGGCCGCCGCCTATCGGGGAACTTCGCCGACGCCGGCGAGCACTTCCGCCAGGGCGACGTCTGGGCGCTGACGCCGGACGACCTGCCGGGCCGGGCCGACCTCGCCTGGGCGTCCAGCCCCTGCCAGGATTTCAGCCTGGCGGGCGCGCGGGCGGGCCTGAAGGGCGGCCGCTCGTCGGCCTTCTTCGGCTTCTGGCGGCTGATGGAGGCCCTGGCCGCCGAGGGCCGCGCCCCCAGGACCATCGTCATCGAGAACGTTTCGGGCCTGCTCACCTCGCACGGCGGCGCGGATTTCGCCGCGCTCGGCCGGGCGCTGGCCGCCCAGGGCTACCGCTTCGGGGCGCTGGAGATCGACGCCGCGGGCTTCCTGCCGCAGTCCCGCCCGCGGGTGTTCGTGGTCGCCACCCGCGAGGCGCCGCCCGACGCCCTGCAGGGAGCGAGCCCGTTCCACACCCGCGCCGTGAAGGCCGCGGCCGAGGCGCTGCCGGCCGACGTGGCCGCCGCCTGGGTCTGGTGGGGCCTCGCCGCCCCGCCCCCGCGCAACACCGACCTCGCCGCCCTGCTGGAGCCGGACGCCGCGGTCGCCTGGCACATGCCGGAGCGCACCGCCCACCTGCTCTCGCTGATGGCCCCGCTGCACCGCGCCCGGCTGGAGGCCATGCAGGCGAGGGGCGAACGAGCCGTGGGCGCCGTCTTCCGCCGGACCCGCCAGGAGAACGGCCAGCCGGTGCAGCGCGCCGAGGTCCGCTTCGACGGCCTGGCCGGCTGCCTGCGCACCCCGCGTGGCGGCTCGTCGCGCCAGGCGATCGTGGTGGTGGACGGCGGCCGCGTCCGCTCGCGCCTGCTCAGCCCCCCGGGAGGCCGCCCGCCTGATGGGCCTGCCCGACGCCTACGCCCTGCCCAAGGCCGCCACCGGCGCCCCTGCATGTGGCGGGCGACGGGGTCGCCGTGCCCGTGGTGCGCTGGCTCGCCGAGCGCCTGCTCGAGCCGCTGCTGGGGCGCGAGACCGCCGGGCGCCGCGCGGTCGGCTGAACGGCGCTTCCAATCCCCACCGAAAGTCTTAGGTTCGCGGCCGAAGGGCACACTTCAGCCAGCCGAGACCTCCCCATGGACGCCACTCCCGACAAGGCCTACGACGCCGCCCGCTACGAGCGCGCCGGCCGCGGCAAGATCTTCGATTCCATCATCGACACCATCGGCGACACACCGCTCGTGCGCCTGCCGCGCCTGACCGCGGCCCTGAAGCCGAAAGCGGAAGTCGTCGCCAAGCTGGAGTTCTTCAATCCGATCGCCTCGGTGAAGGACCGCATCGGCGTGGCGATGATCGAGTACCTGGAGGCCAAGGGCCTGCTGAAGCCCGGCGGCGTGATCGTCGAGCCGACGTCCGGCAACACCGGCATCGCCCTGGCCTTCGTGGCCGCCGCCAAGGGCTACAAGCTGACGCTCGTCATGCCCGAGAGCATGTCCATCGAGCGGCGCAAGATGCTGCTGCTGCTCGGCGCCAAGCTGGAGCTGACCCCCGCCGAGAAGGGCATGGCCGGCGCCGTCGCCCGGGCCAAGGAACTGGTGGAGGCCACCCCCGGGGCGGTGATGCCGCAGCAGTTCGACAACGTCGCCAACCCGCTGATCCACCGGGTCTCCACCGCTAACGAGATCTGGAACGACACCGAAGGCCGCGTCGACGCGGTGATTTCCGGCGTCGGCACGGGCGGCACGATCTCGGGCGTGGGCGAGGTGCTGAAGGCCAGGAAGCCGTCCGTGCGGATGATCGCCGTCGAGCCCCAGGCCTCGCCTGTGCTCTCCGGCGGCGCGCCCGGCCCGCACAAGATCCAGGGCATCGGCGCGGGCTTCGTCCCCTCGATCCTCGACCGCGGCGTCATCGACGAGGTGGTGCAGGTCTCCAACGACGACGCCTTCCTGATGGCCAGGCGGGCGGCGGCCGAGGAGGGCATCCCGGTCGGCATCTCGTCGGGCGCGGCGCTGACCGCGGCCTTCGACGTCGCCATGCGCGACGACATGGCCGGCAAGCTGATCGTCGCCATCATCCCGAGCTTCGCCGAGCGCTACGTCTCCACGGCCCTGTTCGAAGGGCTTTGATGGTCCTCCCCTGCGAAGCGGGGGAGGGGGACCACTCGCCGAAGCCAGCTTGCTGGCTGAAGAGCGCGTGGTGGAGGGGGCGCGCCACACGCCGTGCGGTCGCGCGCCCCTCCCACCATCCGCTCTCCGCTTCGCTCGGCGGACGGTCCCCCCTCCCCGCTGCGCGGGGCGGGTAGATGGACGTTTTCGACCCGGAGAAGCGCTCCGCCGTCATGCGGCGGGTCAAGGGGCGCGACACTTCGCCGGAGCTGAAGGTCCGGAAGGCGCTCACGCGGCTCGGCGCCCGCTACCGGCTGCACCGCAAGGACCTGCCGGGAAATCCCGATATCGTGCTGCCGGGCCGCCGGCTGGCGCTCTTCGTCCACGGCTGCTTCTGGCACGGCCACGACTGCGCGCGGGGCGCCCGCGTGCCCAAGCAGAACCGCGACTACTGGGTGGCCAAGGTCGGCCGCAACGTGGCGCGCGACGACCGCACGCGGGCAGAGCTCGAGGCGCTGGGCTGGCGCGTCGAGACGATCTGGGAGTGCGGGCTGAAGGACGCAGCGGCGCTGGAGACGCGGCTGCGGGACCTGCTATTTCCGCCCGAACAGCCGCTGGAAGAACCCAGGCTTCCGTGAGGCGCTGCGCGGCGCCTCGGCCCGGCGGAGCGAACGCAGCTCGGTGAACACCAGCCCGAGCGGAAAATCCTGGTCGAGTTTGAAGCCGCAGATCGATTGCGCCAGCTGCGGGCCCACGTCGTACAGGGCGTCGAGGCGCTCCGCCTCTTCCCGCAAAGTAGTGTAGGCGGCCGGCAGCTCGCCCGAGGCCTCCTCGACCTGGTCCTCCGGGTTGTGGATCACCCGCCAGATCTCTTCGCCGTCCCGGTAGCCCCGGGCCTCGCTGGCCATGACGTGCTCTTCCTCGAGGCATGAGACCGCCGGTCCCATCCGGGTGAGGGCCTGAAGCGGACCGCGCTCCAGGGCCCAGAGGTCGTCGCTGAGCACCAGGAGCCAGCCGCCAGGCAGTTCGCCCAGCCCAAGGGCCGGCAACTCGTCAGGCTCGAGGGGACCGACCGGCTCGGCGCCCAACGCCTCCAACGCCGCCTCGCGACCGACACCCTGTACCGCGACCCAGACGTGAGAAAGTCCCATCGGCATGTCTCCCTGGCCTGAGGAAGCTTAGCCGAATAGACATTGTGCGCAAGAACAAAAGGAGAACTACGCGCGGACCGGCGCCTCGACGACGATCTCGGTCGTCACCGAGTTGGCGATGAAGCAGCCCTCGTGGGCTTCATGGTGGAGGTGATCGAGCTCGGCGGCGGTAGGCTCGCGGCCCGCCCAGGCGATCTCAGGGCGCAGCGCCACGCGGGTGACGGCCACGCGGCCGGCGTCCGTCTTGGCCATCAGCCCCTCGGCGTGGTCGACGTAGCGGGTGACCACGAAGCCGGCCTCGCGGGCCACGTGCAGGAAGGTCAGCATGTGGCAGTTGCTGATCGCGGCGACCAGCATCTCTTCCGGGTCCACGGCGCCCGCGACCGACCACCTGTTGCCCACAACGTGAGGCGAGGCGGTGGCCGGAACCTCGTGGCCGCCCTCGAACCGCACCGAATGGCCGCGGGAATAGCGGCCCTTCAGGAAGTCCTCAGGCGTCGCGTCGGTCAGCGCCCATTCGACGACCGCGCGGTGCTTCGACATCAGAAGGCCTCGGCCGGCAGCGCCATCATCAGCTCCGAGCCGGCCTTCAGCTTGGCGAGGTGCGACGCGGTCTCCGGCAGGATGCGTTCGATGTAGTAGCGGCCGACCGTCAGCTTGTTGGCGTAGAACGGATCGGCGTCGCCGGCGGCGATCTTCCCGTTGGCCGCCTTGGCCATCAGCGTCCACATGTAGGCGAGGCCGGTCAGGCCGAAGAGGTGCATGTAGTCGGTGGACGCCGCGCCGGCGTTCTCGGGGTTGGCGAGGCCGTTCTGCATCAGCCACATGGTGGCCTCCTGCAGTTCGCCCTTGGCCTTGGCGAGCCCGGCGACGAAGGGCTTCAGGGCCGCGTCGTCCTCGTTCTCGGCGATGAAGGCGTCGAGCTCGGCGAAGAAGCTCATCACCGCCCGCCCGCCGTCCGCGGCGAGCTTGCGGCCCACCAGGTCCAGGGCCTGGACGCCGTTGGTGCCCTCGTAGATCAGGGCGATGCGCACGTCCCTGAGGTACTGGCTGACCGGGAAATGCTCGGTGAAGCCCGAGCCGCCGTGCACCTGCATGGCGTCGGAGCAGACCTTGAAGCCGCGGTCGGTGAGGAAGCCCTTCAGCACCGGCGTGAGCAGGGCCATGTAGTCGCGGCCCTTCTGCTGCACCGCCTCGTCCGGGCTTGCGTGGGAAAGGTCGCCGTGGAGCGCCGTCCAGAACAGGAAGGCGCGGCCGCCCTCGATGATCGCGCGGCTGTCCATCAGCATCCGGCGCACGTCCGGATGGACGATGATCGGGTCGGC
Organism: Phenylobacterium sp. J367; assembly: GCF_024699985.1. GTDB lineage: Bacteria > Pseudomonadota > Alphaproteobacteria > Caulobacterales > Caulobacteraceae > Phenylobacterium. The sequence goes on from NZ_JAJONA010000001.1 coordinate 1,495,697, forward strand.
GGGGCCGTCGGGGTTCTTCGGGCCGGTGAGCGAGCGCCCCTGCAGGCGGTCCTTGGCGAATTCGGCGGCGGCCTGGTAGGCGGCCTCGGCCTGGGCGATGCCCTGCATGCCGACGCCGATCCGGGCCTCGTTCATCATCACGAACATGATCGGCAGGCCGCGGTTCTCCTCGCCGATCAGCCAGCCGGTCGACTCCTCGTGGCTGATCACGCAGGTGGCGTTGCCGTGGATGCCCATCTTCTCCTCGAGACCGAGGCATTTGACGGAATTCCGCTGGCCGGGCTTGCCGTCCGCGTCGGGGATGTACTTCGGCACGATGAACAGGCTGATGCCGCGCACCCCGGCCGGCGCGCCCTCGATGCGGGCCAGCACCAGGTGGACGATGTTGTCCGTCAGGTCCTGCTCGCCGCCCGAGATCCAGATCTTCTGGCCGGAGATCTTGTACGTCCCGTCCGCCTGCGGCACCGCCTTGGTGCGGAGCAGGCCGAGGTCCGTGCCGCAGTGCGGCTCGGTGAGGTTCATGGTGCCCGCCCATTCGCCGGACGCGAGCTTGGGCAGGTAGAGGTCCTTCTGCTCCGGCGTGCCGCCCACGTGGATCGCCGAATAGGCGCCGTGCGTCAGGCCCGGGTACATGGAGAAGGCCATATTGGCCGCCGAGCTCATCTCGGAGAAGGCGAGGTTGACGACGTGGGGCAGGCCCTGGCCGCCGTAGTTGGGGTCGGCGCCGAGCGCCGGCCAGCCGGCCTCGACGAGCTGGGCGTAGGCCGACTTGAAGCCGTCCGGGGTCTTCACCGTGAAGTCCGGGCTCCAGACGCAGCCCTGCTTGTCGCCGACGCCGTTCAGGGGGGCCAGCACCTCGCCGGTGAACTTCCCGGCCTCCTCGAGGATCTGGTCGACGGTGTCCAGCGAGGCGTCGGCGAAGGCCGGCAGGTTGGCGTAACGCTCGAGTTGCAGCAGGTCGCGCAGCAGGAACTGGTAGTCCCGCACAGGGGGCTGGAAGGTCATGGACGCTCCGGTCTATGGGTCACGCCGGGCGCAGGCCCAGGCGAGGGCTATTTGGCTTCGCTGTGCTCTACGCCGTCGAGGCGATGGCGCAAGACCTGGTCGTAGGCCTCGGCGCGCGGCAGCAGGTCGGGCCGGGTCTCGGTCAGCCGCTTCTCGATCATCGCCACGCCCTCGCGCAGCTCGGCGATGGCCTTGTCGATGTCGAGCTTCTGGTTCTCGAGCGCCACGATCCGCTCCTTGAACTTCCGGAGGCTCTTGGCGGCCTGCGAGGCGCCGCCGTCGCCGGCCTCGTAGAGGTCGAGGATCTCCCCGATCTCGGCAAGCGCCAGGCCGACGCGCTTGCCCCGCAGGATGAGCTGCAGGCGGGCGCGGTCCTTGTAGGAATAGACCCGGTTCAGCCCGTCGCGGGCGGGGTTCAGCAGGCCCTTGTCCTCGTAGAAGCGCAGCGCGCGCGGCGTGCATTTGAACTCGAGGCAGAGCTGCCGGATCGTGAAGGTGCGGTTCGGGCGGCGCAGATCGGTGGGCATGGCGGGGTCCCCGGACGCTCAAATCTATGACTGACAGCGTAAGTCTATGCTTCCGTTTACGTCAAGGTCAGGCCGTGTACTCATGCGCGCGGAACGGCGTTACGCCGACCGATAAGGGGGACGACAGAATGAACACGCAGATCCTGCAGCCCGTCGTGGTGCTGGTGCTCTGGTCGCTGGTGATGATGGCTTGGCTCTACGCCACCCGCATCCCGGCCATGCAGGCGGCCAATGTGCCGCTCGACCCGAACCTGACGCCGGCCGAGCTCGCCGCGAAGGTGCCGCCGAAGGTCCGCTGGAAGGCGGACAACTACAACCACCTGATGGAGCAGCCGACGATCTTCTACGCGACCGCCCTGGCGCTCGCGGTCGCCGGCGCCGGCGACGGGCTGAACGCCCAGCTCGCCTGGGGCTACGTCGGCCTTCGCGTCGTGCACAGCCTCGTGCAGGCGACGGTCAACGCCATCATGGTCCGCTTCCTGATCTTCATGACGAGCTCGATCGTGCTCGCGGTCCTGGCGGTCCGGGCGGCGATGACGCTGTTCTAGGCCGAGACCAGCTCGCCGGAGAGCGCACGCTCGATCAGCAGGGTCGTGCGCTCGACGCCGAAGATCGCCACGAAGGAGCCGAAGCGCGGGCCCGTGGACTGGCCGAGCAGCACCTCGTAGAGGGCGCCGAACCAGGCGCGAAGCGGCTCGAAACCGCCGGCCTTGCCGGCCTCGAAGACCTCGTTCTGGATCGCCTCGGCGTCCGCGCCGGCCGGCAGGGCCTTCAGCCGCGCCAGCAGGTCCTGCATGGCCGCGCGCTCCTGGTCGGTGGGCGCGCGGAACCGCTTCGAGGGCTTCACGAAGTCCTCGTAGTAGTTGATCGCATAGCCCGCGAGCCTGTCGAGCAGCGGCTCGCTTTGCGGCGTCGCGCCCGGGATGTAGCGCTCCAGGAAGCCCCAGAGGATCTCCTTGGTCGAGGCGTCCGCCGCTGAGACCAGGTTCAGCAGCAGCGAGAACGAGACCGGCGAGCCCTTCTCCGGCGGCGCGCCGCGGTGGACGTGCCAGGCCGGGTTGTCGATGGCCGGGCCGTTGGCGCCCTCGGCGCGGGCCTTGTTGTAGCTGTCCAGGTGGCTGAGATACTCGTCCGTCGCCTTCGGAATGACGTCGAAGAAGAGCCGCTTCGCCGACTTCGGCGACTGGTACATGTAGTAGGCCAGGCTCTCGGGCGTACCGTAGCGCAGCCACTCCTCCATGGTCAGGCCGTTGCCCTTGGACTTGGAGATCTTCTGGTTGTTCTCGTCCATGAAGAGCTCGTAGTGGAAGGCCTCCGGCGGCTCGCCGCCCAGCGCCCTCACGATCTTGTTCGAGACCCGCACGGAATCGACGAGGTCCTTGCCCGAGGCCTCGAAGTCGACCTTCAGCGCCGTCCAGCGGGCGGCCCAGTCCGGGCGCCACTGCAGCTTCACATGGCCGCCGGTCACCGGGACCTCGGTCAGTTCGCCGTCCTCGTCGTGGAAGCTGATCGTGCCCTTCTCCACGTCGCGGGCGACGGTGGGGGCCTGCAGCACGCGGCCGGTCTTCGGGCTGATCGGCAGGAAGGGCGAATAGGTGGCGCGGCGCTCCTCGCCCAGCGTCGGCAGCATGATCGCCATGACCGCGTCGAAACGCTCGAGGATCAGCCGCAGGACCCCGTCGAACCGGCCGGACCTGTAGGTCTCGGTGGACGACATGAAGGTGTAGTCGAAGCCGAAGCTGTCGAGGAAGGCGCGCAGGCGGGCGTTGTTGTGCGCGCCGAAGCTCTCGTGCTCGCCGAACGGGTCCCGGACGGAGGTCACCGGCTTGTCGCGGTCCTCCTCCAGCATCTCGCGGTTCGGCACGTTGTCCGGGATCTTCCTGAGGCCGTCCATGTCGTCGGAGAAGACGATGAGCTGGGTCGGGATCGCATCCTCGGTCAGCGCGCGGAAGGCGTTGCGCACCATGGTCGGCCGCGCCGCCTCCCCGAAGGTGCCCATGTGCGGCAGGCCGGACGCGCCATAGCCGCACTGGAAGACCACGGGCGCGGTGAGCGCCGGCAGGGTGCGGACCAGCTCGTCGAACTTGCCCTGGGCGATCAGCGTCGCCGCCAGGTCGCGTTCGGCGTCGTCGAGGCGCAGGCGCAGCGTGCGGTCCAGCAGGATGCGGGCCTGTTCGAACGGCCAGCTCTTCGCCTCGCGGGCCTGTCGGGAGAGTCCTTGCAGCATGGGCGGGGCAGGTAAGGCCCAATCCCCGCAACAACAAGGGAATTCGGGAACCAAGCGCCGCCTGTCGGCGTCTTCCGGGCTCAGGATCCCAGGGACGGCACAGCCATGAACCTTCTCATCGCCAAGCGGGCGCTTGGCCTCATCTCCATCGGCCTCGGCGTCGTGGCCGTCGCCGCGCCGAACCGCGTCTCCAAGCATCTCGGCCTCCAGGCGGAGGAGGACGCGATCAGCGCCTTCGGCGCGCGCGAGATCGCCTCGGGCGCCGGCCTGCTCTCGCCGGTGAAGCCCGGGCCCTGGTTCTGGATGCGGGTCGGCGGCGACGTCATGGACCTGGCCGGCATCGCCAAGGCGCTCGGCCGCGACAACCCCAAGCGCCACATCGCCGGCCTCGTGGCCCTCACCGTGGCGGCGATCGCGGTGGTGGACACGATCCTTGCGGTCCAGGCCCTGGTCGACAAGCGCGAGAACGAGGCGGCGGCGACGTAGCGGAACCGTCACAGACGCGCGCGACAAGCTCGCCCGGACGGCTCTAAGCTGGCCGTCCCGGGGAGACGAACCGAATGATCCTGCGCCGCCTGATGCTCGCCGCCTGCCTGGCGCTGCCGCTCGCCGCCTGCGGAAAGGCCGAGCCCGAGCCGAAGACGCTCAACTTCTCGATCCTGTCGGCCGAGAGCCAGTCCTCGGCAGAGGCCGACTGGCAGCCGTTCCTGGACGACATGGCCAAGGCGCTCGGCATGCCGGTGAAGGCCTTCTACGGCTCGAACTACACGGGGCTGATCGAGGCCATGCGGTTCAAGCAGACGGACGTCGGCTGGTTCACCAACCAGTCGGGCCTGGAGGCCGTGCGCCGGGCGGAGGGCGAGGTCTTCGCCCGGTCGGTGAACCCCTCCGGCGTCGATGGTTACGAGGCGGTGATCATCGTCAAGAAGGGCTCCGGCCTGACCCTCGAGAAGGTGCTGGCCTGCGACAAGAGCCTCGACTTCGGGATGGGCGATGCGAAGTCGACGTCCGGGACGCTGGCGCCGATGACCTACCTCTTCGCGCCGCGCGGCATCGAGCCGAACGCCTGCTTCAAGACCGTGAAGTCGGCCAACCACGAGGCCAACCTGTTCGCGGTCGGCGCCGGCGTGCTGGACGCGGCCACCAACAACACCGCCTCCATGGAGCGGATGGGGATGCTCGGCACCGCGGCCGCCAACCACACCCTGAGCCAGGTGGAGATCGTCTGGCGCAGCCCGCGCATCCCCGAGGACCCGCTGGTCTGGCGCAAGGACCTCGACCCGGCGCTCAAGAAGAAGATCGCCGATTTCATGTTCACCTACGGCAAGGGCGACACGGAGGAGGCCAAGCGCCAGCGCGCGATCCTCGCCCGTATCCAGACCCTGCCCTTCGCGCCGGCCGACGACCGCCACCTGATCCCGGTGCGCGAGATGGAGGCGACCGGCGCCATGCTGCAGGCCCGGACCAAGGGCGACGCGGCGGGCGAGGCCGCGGCCCGGGCCGAACTGGCGAAGATCCAGAGGGAGAAGGCGGCCGGGGAGGGGTAGGGCTCATCGCCAACCCCCAACTCCGCTCACCCCGGCGAAAGCCGGGGGCCCAAGCTAAGGCCGCGGATAGAGCGCCGGCCTTGCAGAGCCGCTGAAGCCCTGTGGATCCCGGCTTTCGCCGGGATGAGCGGAATTTTGAATCAATCCTCGGTGGCCAGCAGGAAATGCCCGCGCAGCGAGGCCACCGGAGACGCGCGCGCCTCCTGCCAGGCTTCCACGTGGATGTTGGCGATCCGCCGGCCGACCTTGCGCAGGTCGGCGCGGGCGTAGGTGGTCACGGCCCGGCCGGGGCGCAGGTAGTCGATCGTCAGGTCGATGGTCTTCGGGGCCCGGGTGGTCTTCTGGGCCACCGCGAGCTGGGCCAGCGCCGTCATCTCCAGGAAGGCGCCCAGCACGCCGCCGTGCAGGGCCGGCAGCATGACATTGCCGACCAGGTGCTCGGAGAAGGGCAGGGTGGCGGTCATCTCGTCGCCGGCCAGTTCGGCGCGCATGCCGAGGAAGCGGACATAGGGGACGCGGTGGAGGAAGGCCTCCAGGCGATCGGCGGCCTCGCTCATGCCGGCGCTCCGACCAGCACGAAGGCCGCCTGGGCGGTGGCGATCGGGTCGGACGGGTCGTCGTCCCAGGCCTGGGCGCGGACGAAGGCGATGGTGCGGGTGACCTTGTAGCAGTGCGCCTCCGCGGTGACGCCGGCCCGGGGCTTGGCGGCCCGCATGTAGTCGATGCGCAGGTCGAGCGTCGCGGTGGGCATGCGCTGCGTCGAATTGCTGACGATCGCCAGGCCGCAGGTGTGGTCGAGGAGGGTGGTGACCACGCCGCCGGCGATGACGCCGGTCTCGGGATCGCCGACCAGGTCCTCGCGCCAGGGGGCGGCGATGCTGCCCTTGCCGGGCTCGACGGAGACAAGGTGGAAGCCCAGGGCGGCGGCCTGGGGGGCGCCGGTGGCCATCATGGCGGCCATCTGGCGAAGGGAGTCGGGATCGGCGCTCATCACCTGAGGCGGTAGGCCCGACCCGCCCCGCGGTCAATTCCCGCGGGGCGCTGGGTGGATGGGCTCTACAGGGCGGCTTGGCCCATCCAGGTCAGGACGGCGAGCATCGGGATGGCGGCGACGACGATGTTGAACGCGCCGAGGAAGGGGGTGAAGGCGTTGGACATTGTGACCCTCGTTTTGTCGGTTTGGCCGGAGCGGCCGTTGCTGTTGAGGGCGGTATATGTAATCGGCATGGCGAATACACGTTAAGCTTCAGTCATGACGCCGAATTCACAAGATGAAGTCTATGTAATATTCTGAACGACCCGTAAGGATCGCGCGCGCCCGCGCCGCGCTTATATGAAGGCGATGATCCGACCCCAGGACCTGCTCTGCCCGAAGCCCGAGGGGCTCTACTGCGCGCCCGGCGGCTTCTACATCGACCCGGTGCGGCCGGTGGAGCGCGCGGTGATCACCCACGGCCATTCCGACCACGCCCGTTCGGGTCATGGCGCCGTGCTGGCGACGCCCGAGACCCTCGACATCATGGGCGAGCGCTACGGCCTGGAGTTCGCGAGGTCCGTGCAGCCCGCCCCCTATGGCGAGGTGGTCCGCCGCGACGAGGTGGAGGTTAGCCTTGTGCCGGCCGGCCACGTCCTGGGCTCGGCCCAGGCGGTGGTGCGCTGGAAGGGCCTGACCATGGTGGTCAGCGGCGACTACAAGCGCCGCCGCGACCCGACCTGCCCGGCGTTCGAGCCGGTCCCCCTGCGACGTCTTCATCTCCGAGGCGACCTTCGGCCTGCCGGTGTTCCGCCACCCGCCGGACCGGGACGAGATCGCCCGCCTGCTGCGCTCGGTGGCGCAGTTCCCGGAGCGCGCGCACCTCGTGGGGGCCTATGCGCTCGGCAAGGCCCAGCGGGTGATCCGGCTGCTGCGCGAGGCGGGCTGGGACAGGGCCATCTATGTCCATGGCGCGCTGGAGCGGCTGAACGCCCTCTACGAGAAGCACGGCGTCGACCTCGGCCCGCTGGCGCCGGCCACCACGGGCAAGAAGACCGACTTCGCGGGCCAGATCATCATCGCTCCGCCGTCGGCGACCCAGGACCGGTGGAGCCGGCGCTTCCCCGATCCCGTCTCGGCCTTTGCGTCAGGCTGGATGCAGGTCCGCGCCCGGGCCCGCCAGCGCGGCTGCGAGCTTCCGCTGGTCATCTCCGACCACGCCGACTGGGATGAGCTCACCCAGACCGTCGACGAGATCCGACCCGGCGAACTCTGGATCACCCACGGCCGGGAGGAGGCGCTGGCCCGCTGGGCCGAGCTGCACGGCGTCCCGGCCCGGGCGCTGGCCCTCGTCGGCTACGAGGACGAGGACGAGGGGTAGGAACTGGCCCGCCGACGGCGGCGTTCGCTCCGCACCGACACAAGGAGCCTGCCATGTCCGAACCCCTCAATCCCGGAACCGCCGGCGGCGTGAAAGGCGGCGACGGCTTCGGCGGCCCTGCCTCGCGTCCCTCCGGCGACGGCCTGCCGCCGGCGAGCACCGAAGGCCGGCACATCCCGGGGTCCGACGACTCCGTGGACACCGGCATCGGCTCCGGCGACGGCGACATCGGCCCCGACACCGGCGGCATGATCGGCGAGGGCTGATTTGAAGCTCGGCGGCCGTGCGCCTACGTCTTGAGCCATGCGGGCGTTCGCCGAGCTCCTCGACCGGCTGTCGCTAACGGCTTCGCGCAACGCGAAGCTGAGGCTGGTCCGCGACTATCTACGCGACACGCCCGACCCTGACCGGGGCTGGGCGCTCGCCGCCCTGACCGGCGACCTGTCCTTCACCGCCGCCAAGCCCGCCTTCATCCGCAAGGCGGTGGAGGAGCGGATGGACCCCCAGCTCTTCTGGTGGTCCTACGACTATGTGGGCGACCTCGCCGAGACGGTGGCCCTGGTCTGGCCGCGGCGTCAAGGCGCCAACCGCGAGCCGGAGCTCAACGAGGTGGTCGACGCGCTGCGCAGCGCCGGCCGGGCGGAGGTCCAGCGGCTGATCGAGGGCTGGCTCGACGCCATGGACGAGCCCCGCGAGCGCTGGGCGCTGCTGAAGCTCGTCACCGGCGGCCTGAGGGTCGGCATGACCGCCCGGCTCGCCAAGCGCGCGGCCGCCGAGATGGGCGGCGTGGAGCCCGCCGAGATCGAGGAGATCTGGCACGCCCTCCATGCGCCCTACGAGGACCTGTTCGCCTGGCTGGAGGGCCGCTCCGAGAAGCCGTCGTCGGAGAACCCGGGCCGGTTCCGGCCGGTCATGCTGGCCCAGGCCATCGATGAGGAGGTCGACTTCGGCAAGCTCGACGCCACCGACTATGCCGCCGAGTGGAAGTGGGACGGCATTCGGGTCCAGGCGGTCAACGAGGGCGGCGTGCGCCGGCTCTACACCCGCACCGGCGACGACATCTCCAAGAGCTTCCCCGACGTGCTGGACGCCCTGACCGACGAGGGCGTGATCGACGGCGAGCTGCTGGTGATCCGCGACGGCCAGGTGGCGCCCTTCGCCGACCTGCAGCAGCGGCTGAACCGCAAGACGGTGGACGCCAAGCTGATGGCCCAGCACCCGGCGGCGATCCGCGCCTACGACATCCTGGCGGAGGGGGCGGAGGACACCCGCACCCTGCCATTCGCCGAGCGCCGGCAGCGGCTGGAAGCCTTCGTCGCGAAGGAGCGGTCGCCGCGCATCGACCTGTCGCCGGTGCAACCGTTCGCGAGCTGGTCGGAGCTGGCGGACCTGCGCAGCCAGCCGCCAGAGGGCGATCCGCAGGTCGCCGAAGGCCTGATGCTGAAGCGCTGGGACAGCATCTACGAGGCCGGGCGGCCGAAGGGGCCGTGGTTCAAGTGGAAGCGCGACCCGTTCCTGATCGACGCGGTGCTGATGTACGCCCAGCGCGGCCACGGGAAGCGGTCGAGCTTCTATTCCGACTACACCTTCGGGACCTGGACCGAGAGCCCCGAGGGCGGGCGGATGCTGACGCCCGTGGGCAAGGCCTATTTCGGCTTCACCGACGAGGAGCTGAAGCAGATCGACAAGTTCGTCCGCGACAACACGCTCGAACGGTTCGGGCCGGTCCGCTCGGTGCGCGCCGAGCCGAACGCCGGTCTCGTCTTCGAGGTCGCCTTCGAGGGGCTGCAGCGCTCCACGCGGCACAAGTCCGGCGTCGCCATGCGCTTCCCGCGTATCAACCGCATCCGCTGGGACAAGCCGCCCGGCGAGGCGGACGAACTCTCGACGCTGGAGCGGATGCTGGAGCGGATGGAGGGGCGGTAGGCCCCCGGACTAGGGCAGCAGCCCTTCCTTGTTCAGGAAGTCCCGCAGGTTGGCCTCCTCGAACAGCACGGCGCGGACCCCGGCGCGTTCGGCGGCCTCCAGGTCCGACGGCTTGTCGCCGATCATCAGGGAGCGCTCCCGGTCGATCGGGAAATCCTCCATGGCCCGGAGCAGCATGCCGGGGTTCGGCTTGCGGTCCGGCGGGTCGGGGTGGCGGTACTCATCCATCTCCGACTCCGGGTGCTGGGGGCGAAGTAGAAGGCGTCGACCTTCGCGCCGGCCTCGGCCAGGCCCTCGACCATGCGGTCGTGCAGGGCGTGCATGTCCTCTTCGGTGTAGTAGCCGCGGCCGACGCCCGACTGGTTGGTCACCACGATCACCAGCCAGCCGGCCCGGTTGAACTCCGCCACCGCCTCGCGGGCGCCCGGATCCAGGCGAAGTCCTCCCAGCGGTAGACGTAGCCCCGGTCCTCGTTCAGCACGCCGTCGCGGTCGAGGAACAGGGCAGGCCGGAGCGGCGATGTCGGTTCGGGCGGCACGGCCCCCGCGCTTAAAGCAATCCGCCCTGACAGGCGATTTCAAAAAGCCCCATTCGCGGTCTAGGGTCCCTGTGTCCTGCCAAGTCCGAGGTCCCGCTTGCCCGAAGCTTCGTCCGCACCCGTCCTGGCGATCGACAATCTGGTGGTCGATTTCGAGACCCACGACGGCATGGTCCGGGCGGTGCGGGGCGTATCGCTGGCCATCGGCCGCGGCGAGACCCTCGGCGTGGTCGGGGAGAGCGGCTCGGGCAAGAGCCAGACCTTCATGGCGGTGATGGGCCTTCTGGCCCGCAACGGCCGCGCGTCGGGCCAGGCGCGGTTCCAGGGCCAGGACCTGCTGGGGCTCGGCCCCCGCGCGCTCAACCGCATCCGCGGCTCGAAGATGACCATGATCTTCCAGGACCCGCTGACGGCGCTCACCCCGCACGTGCGGATCGGCGAACAGATCGCCGAGCCGCTGCGGCTGCACCTCGGCCTCTCCGACGGCGAGGCGAAGGCCCGGGCCCGCGAATGGCTGGAGAAGGTGCGCATCCCCCGACGCCGCGCGGCGGATGCGGCAGTATCCGCACGAGCTCTCCGGCGGCATGCGCCAGCGGGTGATGATCGCCGCCGCCATGGCCGGCGGCCCGGAACTGCTGATCGCCGACGAGCCGACCACCGCGCTGGACGTCACCGTCCAGGCCGAGATCCTCGACCTGATGGCCGAGCTGCAGCGGGAGACCGGCGCGGCCATGGCGCTGATCACCCACGACATGGGCGTGATCGCCCGGCTCGCCGACCGGGTCTGCGTGATGAAGGACGGGGCCTATGTGGAGGAAGGCCCGGTGGGCGAGATCTTCGCCCAGCCGCGCACCGACTACACCCGCGCCCTGCTGGCCGCCGTGCCCAGGCTCGACCGCGCCGACCGCGGCGGCCGTCCGACCACCGCGCCCGTGGCGGCCGACGCGCCGGTGGTGGTCGAAGGCCGCGACGTGAAGGTGCACTTCCCGATCCGCGAGGGCCTGTTCGGCAGGCCCAGGGCGCTGCGCGCCGTGGACGGGGTGAGCTTCCAGGTCCACCAGGGCGAGACGCTGGGCGTCGTCGGCGAGAGCGGCTCGGGGAAGTCGACGCTGGCCCGCGCCGTGCTGAACCTGCTGCCGGCCACCGGTGGCGCGGTGACGCTGCTCGGCCGCAACCTAGATCCCGCCGACCGCTCCGCCTGGCAGGCGGCGCGCACGGACCTGCAGATCGTCTTCCAGGACCCCCTGGCCAGCCTCGATCCCCGCATGACCATCGGCGATTCCATCGCCGAGCCGCTGCGGGTGTTCCGGCCGGGGATGGACCGCGCCGCCCGTGAAGCCGAGGCCCGGGCGATGATGGCGCGCGTCGAGCTTGATCCTGCGCTGATCAACCGCTACCCGCACGAGCTCTCCGGCGGCCAGAACCAGCGGGTCGGCATCGCCCGGGCGATGATCCTGAAGCCGAAGCTCGTCATCTGCGACGAGGCGGTCTCGGCCCTCGACGTCTCGATCCGGGCGCAGATCATCGATCTCCTGATCCAGCTCCAGAAGGAGATGGGCCTGGCGATGATCTTCATCAGCCACGACCTGGCGGTGGTGCGCGAGATCAGCCACCGGGTGCTGGTCCTCTACCTCGGCCGCGTGGTGGAGCTGGCCGACCGGGACCGGCTCTATGCCGAGGCGCAACATCCCTACACCCGCGCGCTGCTCTCCGCCGCGCCGATCCCGGATCCGGCCATCGAGCGCACCCGACAGCGGATCAAGCTCGCGGGCGAGCCGCCGAGCCCCATGGATCCCCGGGCTGCGCTGCGCTTCCTGCCCTCGCGCCTGCCGGTCGACCCCAACGCCCCGATCCTCGCGCCGGCGCTGAAGGAGGTCGCGCCTGGACACCTGGTGGCGGAGTTCGACCCCGCCTAGGACGTGCTGCGTTGCGGCAAGGACCGTCCGCCGTTAGGTTGCGCGGCCTTTCCCGCCAGCAGCCTCCGGCCCGATGACCCTGACCCTCGACAACATCCGCGCGGCCGAAGAGCGGCTGAAGGGTCACATCGAGCGCACGCCCTGCCGTTATTCCAAGACGCTCTCGGACATCACCGGGGCCCAGGTCTGGGTGAAGTTCGAGAACCTGCAGTTCACCGCCGCCTACAAGGAGCGCGGGGCGCTCAACAAGCTGCTGCAGCTCTCCGAGGCCGAGAAGAAACGCGGCGTGATCGCGGCGTCGGCCGGCAACCACAGCCAGGGCCTGGCCTACCACGCCGCCCGCCTCGGCATCCCGGTGACCATCGTGATGCCCAAGGCCACGCCCTTCGTGAAGGTCCAGCAGACCCGCGCCCACGGCGCCGAGGTGGTGATCGACGGCGACGGCTATGACGAGGCCTCGGCCTTCGCCCGCAAGCTCTGCGACGAGCGCGACCTCGTCTTCGTGCACCCGTTCAACGACCTCGACGTCATGGCCGGCCAGGGCACGGTGGCGCTGGAGATGCTGGAGGACGTGCCCGACCTCGAGGTCCTGCCGGTGCCGATCGGCGGCGGCGGGCTGATCGCCGGCATGGCGACGGCGGCCAAGCAGATCCGCGGCGACATCCGCGTGGTCGGGCTGGAGCCTGCCATGTACCCCTCCTTCACCGCCAAGATGCGCGGCGTGAACGCCGGCGCCGCGACCGGCGGGGCGACCATCGCCGAGGGCATCGCGGTCAAGCAGGTGGGCGACCTCTCCTATGCGGTCGCGAGGCCGCTGATCGACGACGTGCTGCTGATCGAGGAGCCGCACTTCGAGAAGGCCATCGCGCTCTACTGCAACGTCGAGAAGACGGTGACCGAGGGGGCCAGCGCCGCGTCGCTGGCCGCGCTGCTGGCCTATCCGGAACGCTTCCGCGGAAAGAAGTGCGGCCTGGTGATCACCGGCGGCAACATCGACACCCGGCTCCTGGCCTCGGTCCTGACCCGCGAGCTGGTCCGCGAGCAGCGGATCGTCAGCCTTCGGATCATCGGCGACGACCGACCGGGCCTGCTGGCCAACGTCTCGGCGATCATCGGCCAGATGGGCGCCAACATCATTGAAGTTGCTCACAATCGTCTCGCGCTGGACGTGCCGGCCAAGGCGCCGAGTTCGACCTGATGATCGAGACCCGTGACGCGCAGCACACCCAGGAGATCATGGATGCGCTGCGCGAGCGTGGATATCCTCCGAGGGCTGTTTGATATGTTCCGTGTTGTGATGATTGCCGTCGCGGCCCTGTCGCTGGCCGCCTGCGGTCAGCAGAAGCTGCCCGACCAGTCGGTGGCCAGCCACGCCTTCCTCGAGAAGACCGCCAAGGAGCCGGGCGTCCAGAAGCTGCCGTCGGGGGTGATGTACAAGGTCGTCCGCGAGGGGCCGGCGAACGGCCTGCGGCCGCAGCTCTCCGACGAGGTGAAGGTCCACTACGAAGGCAAGCTGATCGACGGCAAGGTGTTCGACAGCTCCTATGAACGCGGCCAGCCGGCGGCCATGCCGCTGCGGGGCCTGATCCCGGCCTGGCAGGAGGCGCTGGTGCTCATGCGGCCGGGCGACGAGTGGATCCTCTATGTGCCGCCCGAGCAGGGCTATGGCGCGGAAGGCGCCGGCGGCGGCGAGATCCCGCCCAACGCCGCCCTGATTTTCCGCATCGAGCTGATCGCCGTCCTCGAAGGCCCGGGCCGCACGGCGCTGGGCTAGGCGCTCGATCCCTCCCCTTCAGGGGAGGGATGATCTATGCCTTCCCCATGTCCTCCGACCTGACCCCGGCCGCGCGCGAGATCCTGGCGACGCTGGTCGCCTTCGACACCACCTCGCGCGGCTCCAACCTCGAGCTGATCGGCTGGGTGGAGGCCTATCTCGACCGGCATGGCGTGCCGCACCGGCGCGTGCCGAACGCCGACGGCTCCAAGTCCAACCTTTTGGCGACGATCGGGCCTGCGGCCGAGGGCGGCGTCGTGCTCTCCGGCCACACCGACGTCGTGCCGGTGGACGGCCAGCCCTGGAGCACCGACCCCTGGACGCTCACCGAGAAGGACGGGCGGCTCTACGGGCGCGGGACCTGCGACATGAAGGCGTTCCTGGCGCTGTCGCTGGCCGCCGTGCCGGAGCTGGCGGCGGCCCGGCCGCCGAAGCCCGTGCATCTCGCCTTCTCCTACGACGAGGAGATCGGCTGCCTGGGCGCGCCTGAGATGATCGAGGTGATCCGCCGCGAGCTGCCGAAGCCGGCGGTCGTCGTGGTCGGCGAGCCCACCGACATGGTGGCGGTCAACGGTCATAAGGGCATCGCCACCTTCCGCGTCACCGTCACCGGCCGCGAGGCCCATTCCAGCCAGACCCATCAGGGCGTCTCGGCGATCATGGAGGCGGTGAAGCTGATGAGCTTCCTAGGCGACCTGGCCAGGCGGCTGGAGGCCGAGGCCGACCCCGCATCGCCGTTCACGCCGAAGGGCGCGACGCTGACCATCGGCATGGTCAACGGCGGCACCGCCCACAATATCATCGCCCGGGAGTGCGGCTTCACCTTCGACCTGCGCTGCCCGCCGGGCTTCGAGGTCGAGGCGGTGCTGGCGCCGTTCTACGCCGAGGCCAGGAAGCTCGACGCCGAGCTGAAGGCCCGTGCGCCGGAGGCGGGCGTGGTCGTCGAGAAGAAGACCGACGTGCCGCCCTTCGCCCCGGAGCCGGAGGGCGCGGCGGAGGCCTTCGCCCGCCGCCTCGCCGGCGACAACGGCCCGCCGCGGGTCGTGGCCTTCGCCGCCGAGGCCGGCCAGTTCCAGCGGGGCGGGTTCTCGACGGTGATCTGCGGCCCCGGCTCCATCGCCCAGGCGCACCAGCCGGATGAGTACCTGGAGATCAGCCAGCTCGAACGCGGCGCAGCCTTTCATGCGCCGGCTGATCGAGTGGGCGTCAGAGCCCTGAGCGCAACGGCCGGACCACGGCGCGGCGCGCGGTCAGGTCCCTGGGGTTCCAGGTCATGGCCCGGGCGATGGCGAGCGCCGAGGCGCGGCGGCTCCGCTGCACCCGCGCCCGGCTCCTCATCACCTGCGGCAGGCCCCTCATCGCGGCCACGAAGGATTTCCAGACCAGGCCCGCCTGCGGCCGGTTGGCTTTCCGCGAACTGATGTAGGCCACCGCCGCCAGATGCAGCGGCACGACGAGCGGCAGCAGCAGCAGCGGCGTGTCCTTGGCCACCACCCAGAAGCGGTTGCGCGTGCCGTGGAAGACCGCGAATTCCGAGCGCCGGCCGCCGCTCGTCGCCGAGCCCACGTGGTGGATCACCGCCCCGGGGACCAGCACCGTCGGCTCGCCGCGGAGCTGCAGCCGGTAGCCCAGGTCGACGTCCTCGCCGTAGCAGAAGAACTGCTCGTCGAAGCCGCCCAGCTCCAAGAAGAGGGCGCGGTCGATCATCATCGCCGCGCCGCACGGGGAGAACACCTCGCCCTCGGCGGTGTCGCCGGGATCGGGGGTCAGGAAGCCGCCGCGATAGGGGGATGCCGTAGCCGCTCATCACATCGCCCAGGCCGTCGAGCAGGCCAGGGTCCTCGGCCATGAGCTGGCGGGAGGTGAAGGACCGCGCGGCGGGATGGCGCCCGGCCGCCGCCGCCAGCTCGGCCAGCCAGTCCGGCTCGGCCCAGGCGTCGGGGTTCAGCAGCACGAACCAGCGGCCGCACGCTTCCCGCGCCCCCTGGTTGCCGGCCCCGGCGAAGCCCAGGTTCTCGGCGTTGCGGATCAGCCGGACGCCCGGAAACCGCGCCGCGGTCGCCGCATCGGCCGGGTCCGGCGAGGCGTTGTCGATCACCAGGGTCTCGAAGTCCCGGAAGGTCTGGGCCGCCAGGCTCTCCAGGCAGCGGGCCAGCATGGGACCGGAGTTGAAGGCGATGACGCAGACGCTGAGCAGCGGCTTGTCTTCCGGCGCGGGCTCGTCCATGCGGAGGCGGTTCTTCCCGTATTCCTTCAAGGCGCCATGACCACGATCACGCCGCTCGCCCTTCCCGAGCTCCTGCTTATCACGCCCAAGCGGCATGGCGATGCGCGCGGCTGGTTCGCCGAGACCTGGAGCACCCGAGCCTTCGAGGCGGCCGGTCTTCACGTGACCTTCGTCCAGGACAACCAGGCGTTCAGCGCCCGCAAGGGCACGATCCGCGGCCTGCACTTCCAGGCCGCGCCGCATCCCCAGGCCAAGCTGATGCGAGTGCTCCGGGGCGCGATCTTCGACGTGGCCGTGGACGTCCGCCCGGGCTCGCCGACCTATGGCCAGTGGGCCGGCGCCACCCTGACCGCCGAGGTCGGGGAACAGCTCTTCGTGCCCCGCGGCTTCGCCCACGGCTACTGCACCCTCACCGACGACACCGAGCTCGCCTACAAGGTCGACGGCCTTTACGCGCCGCAGACCGAGGGCGGGGTGATCTGGAACGACCCGGACGTGGGCATCGCCTGGCCGCTCGACGTCGAGCCCATCCTTTCCGACAAGGACCTGGTCCTGCCGCGGCTCAGGGACCTGGCGCCCACGGAGTTCTGACGCCTTGGACCGGGCCGGCATCGAGGCGCTCTACCAGCAGGCCCACCGGCTCCGGGAGGCCGACCAGCTCGAACCCGCCATCGACGCCTATGGCCAGGTCGCGGCTGCGGCCCCCGGATGCCGCAACCGCACCACTGGATCGGCCTGATCCGCATGCGCCTGGGCGACACGGTGGGCGCCGAGCAGGCCTTCCGCGCGGCGCTCGAACGCGAGCCCGGCCGGGCGATCTCCGAGCACGGCCTCGGCATGGCCCCTGCTCGGCCAGGGACGGCTGGCCGAAGGCTTCCGGCGGCTGGAGGCGCGCCTGGACGTCCCCGGCCGCAGGCCGCCGCCGCCGCTGCCGTTCCCGCGCTGGAACGGTGAGGATCCGGCCGGCAAGCATGTGGTGGTCTGGCCGGAGGAGGGCTTCGGCGACCAGATCCAGTACGCGCGCTTTGCCAAGGCCCTGGCCGAGCGGGGCGTGCGGCTCACCTGGTTCTGTCTGCCCCAGCTTGCCTCGCTGTTCGCCGCGAACCTCGGCGTTGAGGTGATCCGCGCCGAGGGCGAGGCCGCCCTGCCCGAGGCCGACTTCTGGATATGGTCGAGCTCGCTGCCCGCCCTGTTCGGCGACGCAGACCTGCCGACCGCCCCCTACCTCTCGGCGACGCCTCGGCCCATCGGGGGCCGCATCGGGGTGATCAGCCGCGGCAACCCGAAGCAGGTGAACGACGCCGCCCGCTCGCTCTCGCCGGCCGCGGTCGAGGCCCTGCTGTCGCTGCCCGGCGCCGTCAGCCTGCTGCCCGAGGACACCGGCGCACGGGACTTCCAGGAAACCGCCGAGCTGATCAGCGGGCTCGACCTGGTGATCACCGTCGATACGGCCGGGGCGCACCTGGCCGGGGCCATGGGTAAGCCCTGCTGGGTGATGCTGGCCAGGCTCGGGGCGGACTGGCGCTGGACGCCGTTCGCGGACCGCAGCCTCTGGTACCCGTCGATGCGCCTCTACCGACAGCCCGCGCCGGGCGTCTGGGATTCCGTCCTGGAGCAGATCCGCCGCGACCTCCCGGCCTAGGCGTCCGCCGGGTCGAACCACTCCGCGCGGACTTCGGCATCGGGCTCGGCGGGCAACCGCTCGGCGCGCAGGCGCTCGAACTCGGCATAGGGAAGCAGGCAAGACGCCGCCCAGATCGCGGCGCCGCGCACAAGCGGCGAGGGTTCATCCAGCAGGCGCCTCGCCTCGTCCGCCAGCCCCCGATCGCCCGAGTTGCCGATGGCGTAGAGCACATTGCGCAGGAAGCGGTCGCGGCCGATGCGCTTGACCGGGCTCTTGGCGAACAGCTCGCGGAAGGCTGCGTCGTCCAGGCGGGACAGCTCCGCGAGGGCGGGATTTCGCAGCGCGTCGCGCGCCGCCAGCTTCTGCTCGCGGCCGGCCTGGGCGAACTTGTTCCACGGGCAGACGGCCAGGCAGTCGTCGCAGCCGTAGATCCGGTTGCCGAGCGCCTCACGGAACTCCAGCGGGATCGGCCCCTTCAATTCGATCGTCAGGTAGGAGATGCAGCGCCGCGCATCGAGCTGGAACGGCGCCGGGAAGGCGTTCGTCGGACAGACGTCGAGGCAGGCGTGGCAGGAGCCGCAGTGCATGGGCTCGGCCGCGTCCGGCTCGATCTCCAGGGTCGTCAGGATCGAGCCCAGGAAAAGCCAGGAGCCGAATTCGCGGCTGACGAGGTTGGTGTGACGGCCCTGCCAGCCGACCCCGGCGCGCTCGGCCAGCGGCTTCTCCAGCAGGGGCGCGGTGTCGACGAAAACCTTGAGCTCGCCGCCGAACCTCGCCTGAAGGAAGCGGGCCAGCGCCTTCAACCGCTTCTTGATCAGGTCATGGTAGTCGTCGCCCTGGGCATAGACGCTGATCGCCGCCCGCGTCGGGTCGGCCAGCGCCGCCATGGGGTCGGTGTCCGGCCCGTAGTTGACGCCCAGCACGACGGCCGACCTCGCGTCGGCCCACATGGCCGGGGATGGCGCCGGCGCTCGAGGGTCTCGGCCATCCAGCCCATCTCGCCATGCCGGCCTTCGGCCACGTAGGTTTCGAGTCGTCCGGCGGCCAGCCAGGCGTCGTCGAGGTCGGTGAAGCGGCAGAGGTCGAACCCGAGGGCCAGGGCCTCGGCGCGGATCAGGTCGCGGTCAGAAGTCGAGATCGTCATAGTGCCTGGCGGGCGTCAGGCCCGGCCAGCGGTCCAGAAGCAGGGGCCGGAAAGCCGGCCGGGATTTCAGCTTCATGTACCAGGTCTTCACCGCGGGGAAGTCGCTCCACGGCACATCGCCGAAATAGTCGATGACCGACAGGTGGGCGGCGGCGGCGAAATCGGCCAGCGAGAGCCGGCCGCCGGCCAGCCAGTCGCGGGCCTGCAGCAGGCCATCCATGTAGTGGAGGTGGTTCTTCACCCCGTCGCGGCCCTGGCGGAGGTTGGCGAGCTCCGGCGCGCCCAGGCCCAGCAGGCGCTTCTCCATCTTCTCGTGCAGGATGAAGCCGCCGGCCTCGAACTCGAACTTGCGATCGAACCACTGGAGCAGGCGCCGCGCCTCGGCGCGTTCCGCGGCCTCCCGGCCCAGCAGCGGCGGCTCGGGATAGGCCTCTTCCAGATAGTCGAGGATCGCGCGGGCCTCGCACAGCACGAGGCGGTCGTCGCCGTTCGCCGCCACCAGCACCGGCACCAGGCCCGACGGATTAAGCGCCGAGAGCTCGCGGGGGCGCTCCCAGTACTTCACCGTCAGCTCGGCGAACGGCACGCGCTTCTCGCCCAGCGCCAGGCGCACCTGTCGCGAGGCGGGATCGAGCGGGAAATGGTGGAGGGTGAGTTCGACGCTCATGGTCCGGCTACAACGCCCGAGGAATGGTCTGGATTCAGGCGGGAATCGATCTGCCTGAGGTGCGCCCCGACACCTTAAGTTCGCGTTTACTCTGCCGCGGACTCGGCGAAAGCCCCGCCGTGCGGCTCGGCGCGGCCGCGAGGGTCGGCATGGATGATGACGTCGGCCTGCGGAAAGACGGCGAGGAGCCGCTTCTCGGCCGCGACGATCACCTCGTGGGCGGCCTCCAGGGTGAGCTGCGGGTCGAGGTCGACGTGCATCTGGATGTGGACGAACGGACCGGACGCCCGGGTGCGGAGCTGGTGGACGTCGGTCAGCCGGGAATCCTCGGTCATCAGGGCGACGATCCGGGCCCGGGCCTCGTCGGGCAGCTCGCGGTCCATGAGCTGGGCCGACGCCTCGCGGAACACGCCGACCGCGCCCCAGAGCAGCAGGGCGGCGATGACGATGGCCGCCGCCGCGTCCAGGCCGTTCAGCCCCAGCCACGCGGATGCGCCGATGCCGAGGAGCGCGATCAGGTTGGAGGCGAGGTCGGAGGCGTAGTGCGCCCGGTCGCCCGAGACCGCCACCGAGGACGTCTGCCGCAGCACCCGGGTCTGGGCGTTGATCAGCACGAGGGTGAGCACCGTCGAGACCAGCATCACCGCGACCGCCCAGCCCTCGGCCTTGAGCGGATGCGGATTCATCAGGTCGCCGATCGCCTCCCGGGCCACCAGGGCCGCGGATGCGAAGACCAGGCCGGCCTGCATCAGGCTGGCGAAGGCCTCGGCCTTGCCGTGGCCGAACCGGTGCTCGGCGTCGGGCGGGGCGACCGCGTAGCGGACGGCGAAGAACGTCACCAGGCTGGCGACCAGGTCGAGCCCGGAGTCGGCCGCGGACGCCAGCACCGCCGTCGAGCCGGAGGCCAGCCAGGCGCCGGCCTTCAGCGTCACCAGGGTGGCGGCCACGGCTACCGACAGCAGCGTCACCCTGCGGGTGAGCGCGGCGCTCTCGGCGGGAGACAGGCCCTGGATCGTCGTCATGGGCCGAAACTAGTCCGTCCCTACCTTCATGGGGAGGGTCGACTCGCCGAAGGCGAGCGGGGTGGGGGAGTCGCGTTCACGCGCTGATCCGGAGTTCAGACCCGCACTTCCCCACCCTGGCCGCTACGCGGCCTGTCCCTCCCCATTAAGGGAGGTACGAACTCACGCCGCCTGCTTCGGCCATGGCCCCACATAGCGCGACTGGGGCCGGATCAGGCGGCCGCCGGCGACCTGCTCGCGGGCGTGGGCGATCCAGCCCGCGACCCGGCCCATGGCGAAGACGCAGGTGAAGGCCGACGGCGGCAGGCCCAGCGCCTCCAGCAGCAGGGCGGTGTAGAACTCGACGTTGGTGTCGAGCGGCCGGTCCGGCTTCTTCTCGCGCAGGATGGCGAGCGCGGCGGCCTCCACCGCTTCGGCGAAGGCTAGCCGGCCGGTGTTGGAGCCTTCGCTCAGCCGCCGGACCGCGCCCTTGAGCGCGTCGGCGCGCGGGTCGCGCACCCGGTAGACCCGGTGGCCGAAGCCCATCAGCCGGTCGCCGCGTGCGATCGCAGCCTCCAGCCAGGCCCGCGCATTGGCGGGGTGGGCGATGCCGTCCAGCATCTCGATCACCGGGCCGGGGGCGCCGCCGTGCAGCGGACCCTTCAGCGCGCTGATCCCGCCCAGCACCGCGGAGCCGAGGCCGGCGCGCGTCGAGGCGATCACCCTCGCGGCGAAGGTGGAGGCGTTCAGGCCATGGTCGCTGACCGTCACCAGGTAGGTGTCCAGTGCATTGGCGTGGCCCTTCTCTGGCGGCCGGCCGGTCAGCATCTGCAGGATGTCGGCCGAATGTCCGAGGCTGGGATCGGGCCGCACGGGCGCTTCGCCGGCCTGGGCGCGGACCACGGCGGCGGTGAAGACGGCGGGCGCGGCGGCGAGGCGCAGAGCGGTCGCCAGGTCGTCGCCGTCGGCGAGCCGGGCGGTGAGCGCCCGCATGGCCTCGACGGGCGTGCGGTCGAGCAGGCCGGTGTCGAGGGCGGCCACCTCGCCGAACACCTCGGCCCGGGCGGCGGCCAGCGGGGCGGTCAGGTCGTCCGGCAGGTCGTCGAAGAAGCCGTCCCACAGGAGGCGCGTCACGTCCTCGAAGCGGGTGCGTCCGGCCAGCTCGTCGAGGCTGCGACCGCGGATGATCAGCACGCCCTTCTTTCCGTCGACCTCGGACAGGACGGTTTCGGCGGCGACGACGTCTTCGAGACCATCGGACATTTGGGGCTCCTTCAACTCTTGCCGCGCCGACGAAATGCCTTCACGCTTCTGCCGTCAATCTTGATCAACATGATCAATATATGCCACCGCCCGACTGGATCTCCGCCGAGGATGCGCAGGGCCGCCTGAGCGTGCGGGCGCAGACGCTCTACGCCTATGTGAGCCGGGGCCGCGTGCAGGTGCGGCCGGACCCGCATGACCCGCGGCGCAGCCTCTATCGCGCCGCCGACATCGCCGCGCTCCAGCAGCGGAAGTCGCGAAGCCGCAAGGTCTCGGACGTCGCGGCGGGCGCCATCGCCTGGGGCGAGCCGGTGCTGGCCTCGGCGATCACCACGGTTGCCGGCGGACGGCTGTTCTACCGGGGCCGCGACGCCATCCGGCTCGCCGAGACCGAGACGCTGGAGTCCGTCGCCCGGCTGCTGCGCGGCGGGCACGGCGCGGCGCTGAAGCGGACCGAGCGGCCGAGGCCGCCCGAGGCGGCGGACATGCGCACCCGCGCCTTCCTGGCGCTGGCCGCCCTGGCCGGGACCGATCCGCCGGCGCGGGGGCGGCACCCGATGGCGCTGGCCGTCGAGGCGGCGACCCTGCTCGACGTCCTGACCGACGCGGTGGCGGGCGAGGTGGGCGGCGGCGCTATCCACAACCGGCTGGCGCTGGCCTGGGGGCAGGGACCGGGCGGGCCCGGCGCGGACCTCATCCGGCGGATGCTGGTGCTGGTCGCCGACCACGAGCTGAACGCGTCCGCCTTCGCCGCCCGGGTGGCGGCCTCGACCGGCGCGTCGCTCTCGGCCTCGGCGCTCGCGGGCCTTTCGACGCTGTCAGGCCCCCGGCACGGCGGCGCCTCGGCGGCGGTGCGGACCTTCGCGGCGGAGGCCGTCCAGCAGGGCCCGCGGACGGCGATCGCCAACCGGCTGTTGGAGGACCGGGCGCTGCCGGGCTTCGGCCATCCGCTCTATCCGGACGACGATCCCCGCGCCGCCGCCCTGCTGGAGCGGTTCGCCCTGCCGGCGGATCTCGCCGCGCTCGCCGAGGCGGTGCGCGCGGTGACGGGCCAGGCTCCCAACATCGACTTCGCCCTGGTCGCCGCCTGCGAGGCCCTGAGGCTGCCGAAGGATGCGCCCTTCGCCCTCTTCGCCGTCGCGCGCTGCGCCGGCTGGATCGCCCACGCCATCGAGCAGGGCCAGGCCGACGCCCTGATCCGGCCGCGGGCGCGGTATGTGGGCCCGGAACCGGAGTTCGGATGAGCGTCAGGCCCTCTCCCTACCCTCTCCCTCTCCGCTTCGCGGGGGGAGAGGAGTGAAGTTGTAACGCGGAGCCAGAACCTCCTCTCCCCCGACCCCGGCGCAAGCCGGGGAAGAGAGGGAGAGGGTAGGGAGAGGGCCTCAGTTCGTGGCGAAGAACTCGTTGCGGGCCTGGAGCAGGGTGGTGATCAGCTCCCGCTCCGCCGGCTCCAGGTAGGGGTTCCAGACGTCGATGATCAGGATGACGCGCAGCTCGTCGGCGTCGTTCCAGGCCTCATGCTCGATGGTGTCGTCGAACACCCAGGCCTGGCCCATCTTCCAGTCCCGGGTCTCGTTGCCGACCCGGAAGCGGGCCGGTCCGGGCAGGACCAGCGGCAGGTGGCAGAGCAGGCGGGCGTTGGTGGAGCCCGTGTGCGGCGGGATGTGGGTGTGCGCCTCCAGCGCCGAGAACATGGCGGTGGGCGCGAAACCGTTCTGGCGCGCCATCGGCAGGCGGTTCAGCAGGTCGGCGGTCCGCGGGCAGAGCTCGCAGGCGCCGTCTTGCCGGACCCCGTCCTTCCAGAGGAAGAAGGAGCTCCAGCGGCGGGAGTGGTTCAGCTCCTCCCACTGGTTGACCGGCGCGCCCTTCGGATAGGCGATGTAGGGCGCGAACGCGTCGCCGGCCTTCTCCATCGCCACCAGCATCTCCTCGCGGATGACGTCGGTGGCCGCCTCCAGTTCCTCCAGCCAAGGAAAGTGGCTGCGGTCGTAGAACGGGATGGCCGGAAGCTGCGGATAGTGCAGCAGCAGCGGCTCCTGCACATAGACCTTCCGCTTGCCGGTCAGCACGCCGATCGCCTCGTCGAACCGCCGGCGGGCGGCCTCGGACACGTCGGAGCTGGCCTCGGCGGTCTTCTCGCGCAGGTATTCGTCGAGTCGTTCGGTGGTGCGCGCCACCAGGTCCCGCGCCCGCTCGGTGGGGCGGCGGAAGGCGGCCGGGATCTTGTCGTCGGCCGGGGCGATCTTCAGGGCGTTCTTGTAGATGGCGGCGGCGGCCCGCTCGCCGCTGATCTGCTCCACGAGCCCCGCCTTCGAGAGAAGGGAGACGTAGTCGTAGGGGTCGATGTCCAGCGCCTCGTCGAGGGCGGCCAGCGCGCCGGACAGGTCGCCCATGGCCCGGCGGATCATCGCCTTCTGGAGCTTGATTGAGAGGTCGCGGGGGAAGACGGCCTCAGCCTCGGCCAGCAGGCCGAACGCCCGGGCGGCGTCGCCACGGCGGAACGCTTCATGCGCCTGGCGGACCAGGTCTTCCGGCGCCTTCGCCGCCTCGCTCATCCCCGTCCTTACGCCCCGAACGCTTGCGCTTACGCTGTTATATAGCGTCGTTCCCGGGGCGCGAGGCCGAAACGTTGCAGGGCTGAAACCCTGCGACGGCCCGCCGCATATCCGGGCGCCCGGCGGCGCCCGGCGCCGGATGTCAGGCGCGGCGGTGCACGGCCTCCTCGGCCTCCAGCGCGTGGTCGAGGCGTCCGACCATCTCCTTCGGGCACACCTGCCAGAAGCGCTCGAGGGCGAGGTCCCAGTTGCGCAGCAGCTCGCCGGCGAGGGCCGAACCGGTCTCCCGGGCGTGCTCCTCCACGAGGTCCTTCAGGACGCCGGCCCAGTGGGCGCTGGCGACGCGGCAGGTGATCACGCTCTCGCGGTTCAGCGACCGCTGGAAGCTGTCGTCGGCGTCGTAGACGAAGGCCATGCCGCCGGTCATGCCGGCCGCGAAGTTGAAGCCGACCTTGCCCAGGATCACCGCCATGCCGCCGGTCATGTACTCGCAGCCGTTGGCGCCGACGCCCTCCACGACGGTGGTGGCGCCGGAGTTCCGCACCGCGAACCGCTCGCCGGCCAGGCCCGCCGCGAACAGCCGGCCGGACGTCGCGCCGTAAAGCACGGTGTTGCCGATGATCGCGTTCTTCTCCGGCTGCGCAAGGTGGGGCGAGGGCCGGATGGCGATGGTCGCGCCCGAGAGGCCCTTGCCCACGTAGTCGTTGGCCTCGCCGGTCAGCTCGATGCGCAGCCCCTGGACCGCGAAGGCGCCCAGGCTCTGGCCGGCCGAGCCCTTGAGCTGGACAGTCAGGTGGCCGGGGGCCAGCCCGTCCATGCCGAACCGGCGCACGATGTGCGAGCTGGTCCGGGCGCCGATCGAGCGCGCCGTGGAGGCGACCGTGTAGGTGAGCTGCATCTTCTCGCCGCGTTCGAAGACCGGCCCGGCGTCGCGGACGATCTGGGCGTCGAGGGTGTCGGGCACCTCGTTGCGGCCCTCAACCGTGCAGTAGGGCTGATGGTCGCCCGGATCGGCCTTCACCAGCAGCGGGTTCAGGTCGAGGTCGTCCAGGTGCTCGCCGCCGCGGGAGACCTGCATCAGCAGGTCGGTGCGGCCGACGGCTTCCTGCAGGGACTTCAGCCCGAGCAGCGCCAGGATCTCGCGGACCTCCTCGGCGATGAAGGTGAAGAGGTTGATCACCTTCTCCGGCGTGCCCGTGAACTTGGCGCGCAGCGCCTCGTCCTGGGTGCAGACGCCCACCGGGCAGGTGTTGGAGTGGCACTGGCGCACCATGATGCAGCCCATGGCGATCAGGCTGGCCGTGCCGATGCCGAACTCCTCGGCGCCCAGCATGGCGGCGATCACCACGTCGCGGCCGGTGCGGATGCCGCCGTCCGTCCTGAGCTTCACCGAGTGGCGCAGGTTGTTCAGCGTCAGGACCTGGTTAGCCTCCGAGAGGCCCATCTCCCAGGGTCCGCCGGCGTACTTGATCGAGGTCTGGGGCGAGGCGCCCGTGCCGCCGACGTTGCCGGAGATCAGGATCACGTCGGCCTTGGCCTTGGCCACGCCCGCGGCGATCGCGCCGATGCCGGTCATGGCGACGAGCTTCACCGTCACCTTGGCGTCGGGGTTGATCTGCTTCAGGTCGTAGATGAGCTGGGCCAGGTCCTCGATCGAATAGATGTCGTGGTGCGGCGGCGGGCTGATCAGCATCACGCCGGGCGTCGCGTGGCGCAGCCGGGCGATCAGCTCGGTGACCTTGAAGCCGGGCAGCTGGCCGCCCTCGCCGGGCTTGGCGCCCTGGCTGACCTTGATCTCGATCTCGCGGCACTGGTTCAGGTACTCGGCGGTGACGCCGAACCGGCCGGACGCGATCTGCTTCACGGCCGAGTTCGGGTTGTCGCCGTTCGGCAGCGGCCGGTAGCGGGCGCGGTCCTCGCCGCCCTCGCCGGACACCGACTTCGCGCCGATCCGGTTCATGGCGATGTTCAGCGCGCCGTGCGCCTCGGGGCCGAGCGCGCCCAGGCTCATGCCGGGGGTGACGAACCGCTTGCGGATCTCGTTGACGCTCTCGACCGCGTCCAAGCCCACCGGCTTCACCTCGTCGGTGCGGATGGCCAGGGAGGTCGCGAAGCTGGATGATCGGCATCTTCTTCATGCCGTCCGAGAAGCGCTTGTAGATATGGTAGTCGCCGCGGTCGCAGGCCGTCTGCAGGGTGTGGATCATCCGCGCCTCGAAGGCGTGGGCCTCGCCCGCGCGGCGCGCCTTGTAGAAGCCGCCCACCGGCAGGGAGAGCGCGGCGGGGTTCCAGGCCCGGCGGTGCATCTCGACCGCCTTGGTCTCCAGGCCGGCCAGGCCGATGCCGGAGATGCGCGAGGGCATGCCCGGGAAGAACTCCGCCACCAGGCTGCGCGAGAGGCCGACGGCCTCGAAGTTGAGCCCGCCCCGGTAGGACGAGATCACCGAGATGCCCATCTTGGCGATGATCTTCAGCAGGCCGCCCTCGATGGCGGTCTTGAAGTTCAGGCACAGCTCGCGGAGCGACCGGTCGCCGGTCAGGCCGCGGTCCTGGCGATCGAGGAATCCCTCCTGCGCCAGGTAGGCGTTCACGGCGGTGGCGCCGACGCCGACCAGGACGGCGAAATAGTGGGTGTCCAGGCACTCGGCCGAGCGCACCACGATGGAGACGTAGGACCGCAGGCCCTTGGCGACGAGCCAGGCGTGCACGCCGCCGGTCGCCAGGATCATCGGCAGGGCGACGCGGTCGGGACCGGTCGCGAGGTCCGAGAGCACGATGGTCGAGCAGCCGCGCAGGGCCGCGTCCTCCGCCTCGATGCGGATGCGTTCCAGGTTGGCGCGCAGCGCGTCCCCCGCCCGCGCCTCGCCGGCCGGGACCGGCATGGTGCAGTCGACGACGGCGACGTTCTTCTCGCCGATCGCCTCCACCAGGCGGGCGTACATGCCGGTGGTCAGGACGGGGCTGTCCAGCACGAAGACGTCGGTCTGGGTCTCGTCCTCGGCCAGGATGTTGCCGAGGTTCTTGAACCGGGTCTTGAGGCTCATCACCGCCGTCTCGCGCAGCGAGTCGATCGGCGGGTTGGTCACCTGGCTGAAGTTCTGCCGGAAGAAGTGGCTGAGCGGCCGGTACTCGGAGGACAGCACCGCCAGCGGGGTGTCGTCGCCCATCGAGCCCACGGCTTCCTTCCCGTCCTCGACCATGGGGGCCAGGATCAGCTCCAGGTCCTCCAGGCTCATGCCGGCGGCGGCCTGGCGGCGGACCAGCTCCTCGCGGCCGAACAGGCGCGGCTCCTCGCCGGGGCCGATCCGGTCCTCCAGCTCGACCATGTTGCCGAGCCAGCGGTCGTAGGGGTGCTGGGCGGCCAGCCGGTCGATGATCGCCTCCTCGCCGTAGAGCTTCCCCTCGGCGAGGTCGACGGCCAGCATCCGGCCGGGCGCGATGTGCGACTTGCGCGTGATCCGGGTCTCCTCGACCCGGCCCATGCCGGCTTCGGAGCCCACGATCAGCAGGCCGTCGGAGGTCTCGGCGACGCGCATGGGGCGCAGGCCGTTGCGGTCCTTGCCGGCGATCACCCAGCGGCCGTCGGTGGCGCAGACCGCCGCCGGCCCGTCCCAGGGCTCCATCACCGCGTTGCAGTAGGCGAAGAGCGCCCGGTGGTCTGGCTTGATCTGCTCCTCGGTCCGGGCGTTCCACGCCTCGGGGATCAGCAGGGTCTTGGCCATCGGCGCGTCGCGGCCGGCGCGGACCAGCACCTCGAAGGTGTTGTCGAGCGCGGCGCTATCCGAGCCGCCCGGCTGGATCACCGGCTTCACGTCGTCCTGGTAGTCGCCGAAGGCGTTGGCGGCCATGCGGATCTCGTGGCTCCGCATCCAGTTGCGGTTGCCCTTCAGCGTGTTGATCTCGCCGTTGTGGGCCAGCATCCGGAACGGCTGGGCCAGCCGCCATTCCGGGAAGGTGTTGGTGGAGTAGCGCTGGTGGAAGATCGCCACCGCCGCCTTGAACCGCGGGTCCTTGAGGTCGGGATAGAACTCGTCGATGTGTTCGGCGAGGAACATGCCCTTGTAGATCAGGGACCGGGCGGACAGCGAGCACAGGTAGAAGTGCTGGATGTTGGCCTGGGCGACCTGCTTCTCGATCCGCTTGCGGCAGAGGAAGAGGGCGCGTTCCAGCGCCTCGCCTTCCAGCCCCTTGGGCGGCGAGAGCATGATCTGTTCGATCTCGGGCCGGGTGGCCGCGGCGTCGCGGCCGATCACCGAGGTGTCCACCGGCACCTGGCGCCAGCCGTAGATGTAGAAGCCGAAGCGCAGGGCCTCCGCCTCGACGATGGTCCGGGCGGCCTCCTGGGCGGCGAGGTCGGTCCTGGGCAGGAAGACCTGGCCGACCGCGATCGGCCCAGGGCGGACCTGGTGGCCGATCCGCTCCACGTGGGCGGCGAAGAAGTCCTGCGGCACGGAGACCAGCACGCCGGCGCCGTCGCCGGTGATGCCGTCGGCGCCGACCGCGCCCCGGTGCCAGACCGCCTTCAGCGCCAGGATGGCGAGCTCCACCACCTCGCGGCGCGGCTTGCCGTCGATGGCGCAGACCAGGCCCACGCCACAGGCGTCGTGCTGCTCGGTGATGTCGTAGCCGCCGTTGGCGTCGACGAGCTTCTGCCGTTCGGACAGGTAGTGCTGGACGTAGTCGGACATGGCGGTCACTCCGCGGCCATGAGCGCGTCGGCGCTCGCGTGGGCGGTCAGGTAGCGGTGGATGGCGGCGGCGGCGTCGCGGCCGTCGCGGATCGCCCAGACGACGAGGCTGGCGCCGCGGGTGATGTCGCCGCCGGCGAAGACCCCGGGGACCGAGGTCATCATGGTGCGGAAGTCGGCCTTGAGCGTGCCCCAGCGGGTCACGGCGAGGTCGGGGGGCGGCGAAGGTCTCGGGCAGGGGCTCGGGATCGAAGCCCAGCGCCTTGATCACCAGGTCGGCCTTCAGCTCGAAGTCGGCGCCCTCGATCTCCTCGGGCGCCTGGCGGCCGGAGGCGTCGGGGGGACCCAGCCGCATCCGTGCGGCGCGGAGGCCCGCGGCCTTCAGCGCCTCGCCGGTGACGGCGCGCGGCGCGGCCAGCCATTCGAAGACCACGCCTTCCTCCTCGGCGTTGGCCACTTCGCGCATCGAGCCCGGCATATTGGCCTTGTCGCGGCGGTAGAGGCAGGTGACCGAGGCCGCGCCCTGGCGGACGGCGGTCCGGACGCAGTCCATGGCGGTGTCGCCGCCGCCGACCACCACCACATGCTTGCCGGCCGCGTGCAGCCGGCCGTCCCTGTGGCCCTCGACCTCGTCGCCGAGGTCGGCGCGGTTCTCGGCGATCAGATATTCGAGCGCGGGGACGACGCCGGCCGAGCCTGCGCCGGGGACCTCCAGGTCGCGGGCCCTGTAGACGCCCGTCGCCACGAACACCGCGTCGTGCGCCTCGCGCAGCTGCGCCAGCGTCGCGTCGCGGCCGACCTCGAAGCCGAGGCGGAACTGGACGCCGCCATCGGCCAGGCGCTGCACCCGGCGCTCGACGACCGGCTTCTCCAGCTTGAAGCCCGGGATGCCATAGGTCAGCAGGCCGCCCGCCCGGTCGTGCCGGTCATAGACGGTGACCGCATAGCCCTGCTCGCGCAGCAGCTCGGCGGCGGCGAGGCCTGCGGGACCCGCGCCTACCACGCCCACCGACTGGCCGCGGTCGGGGCCGGCGACGAGTGGCCGGACCCAGCCTTCTTCCCAGGCCTTGTCGTTGATGTAGCGCTCCACGGCGCCGATGGTGACGGTCTCGAAGCCGGCCTGCTCGATGACGCAGTTACCCTCGCACAGCCGGTCCTGCGGGCAGATCCGGCCGCAGACCTCGGGCATGGAGTTGGTCGCCTGGGAGAGCTGGTAGGCCTCCTCCAGCCGGCCCTCGGCGGTCATCCGCAGCCAGTCGGGGATGTTGTTATGGAGCGGGCAGTGCGTCTGGCAGAACGGCACGCCGCACTGGGAGCAGCGCGAGGCCTGCTCGGCCGCCTTGGCGTCGATGAAGTCGGCGTAGATCTCGTGGAAGTCGCCCTTGCGCGCGGCCGCATCCCGCTTGGCCGGGGTCGACCGGGGCGTGACGGTGAACTTCAGCATGCGCTCGGCCATGGTCGAGGGCTCCTTCCAGGACGGCCCTGTACGCGAGCGGCGGTACGTCGAAAATAGGATGATACAATATCAGGACTATGTGGCCTTGGGCGGCTACGTTTTCGGCAGCATCTGCGCGAGTGGACCGCAGAATTAGTCCAATTTTGAGATGAACCGCTTCTTCACCATAGTGCCGCCCCTTTGCCCGCCTTGTTCAAGCTGGAGTTCGCCGTGCCCGAGTGGGTCAAAGCCATCATCCTCGGCATCGTCGAAGGCCTGACGGAGTTCATCCCGGTCTCCTCGACGGGGCACATCCTGCTGCTCGGCCACTTCCTGGGCTTCGAGTCCACGGGCAAGACGTTCGAGGTGATGATCCAGCTGGGGGCGATCCTGGCGGTGATCAGCGTCTACTTCGGCCGCCTCTGGGGCGTGGCCACCAACCTGCACCGCGATCCGGCGGCGCGGCGGTTCGTGCTCTCCATCCTGCTGGCGTTCCTGCCGGCGGCGGTGCTGGGCTTCACCCTGCACGACTTCATCAAGGGCGTGCTCTTCGAGAGCCCGCGGCTGATCTGCATCAGCCTGATCGTGGGGGGGCGTCGCGCTGTTGCTGGTGGACCGCATCCCGCGCGAGCCGGTGCACACGGACGCCGGGAGCTATCCGCTCAAGACCGCCTTCGCGATCGGCCTGTTCCAGTGCCTGGCCCTGGTCCCCGGCGTGTCACGGTCGGGCGCGACGGTGGCCGGCGCCCTGCTGATGCGCTGCGACAAGCGCTCGGCGGCCGAGTTCTCGTTCTTCCTCGCCATGCCGACCATGGCCGGGGCCTTCACCGTCGACCTCGCGAGCAACTACAAGCTGCTCAGCCCCGACGACGCCGGCATCATTGCCCTGGGCTTCGTCTGCGCCCTGATCGCCGCGGTGATCACCGTGCGCAAGGTGGTGGACTTCGTCGGCCGCCACGGCTTCGCGCCCTTCGCCTGGTGGCGGATCGCCGTCGGGGTGGTGGGCCTGGTGGGGCTGGCGGCGCTCGGCTAGCGCATCACGGCCAGGGGCGCGCGCGTCCTGGTCGGCGTACTGGCCGCCCTTGCGGTAGCTGTAGAGGTAGCTGGGCAGCACCGACTCCAGGGCGGTCGGGGTGATCCCCAGCGCCTCGAGGCCGGGATAGGCGCCGGAACAGACGTTGTCCACGCGCAGCAGCTTGGCCTGGTCGGAGGTGATCGGCGGCTGGATGAAGCCCTGCACGAGGTCGCCCGCCGCGCCCAGCAGGTCGGCGGCCGCGTTCGGCAGCGGCAGGAGGAGCCGGCGGCGGCCGGTCTCGGCCAGGATCAGCTCCATGAGCTGGCGGAAGGTGTAGGTCGCCGGCCCGCCCAGCTCATAGGTCTGGCCGGCCGCCTCGTCGGAGGTGACGGCGAGCGCGATGGCCTTGCCCACGTCGCCGACGAACACCGGCTGGAAGCGTGTGGTCCCGCCGCCGAAGAGGGGCAGGGCGGGGAGGACTGTCGCCATGCCGGCGAAGCGGTTGAAGAAGTCGTCGTCCTGCCCGAACACGATCGAGGGCCGGAACACCACGGCGTCCGGATAGATCTCGCGGACCGCCAGTTCGCCCTCGGCCTTGGTCCGGGCGTACTTCGAGGGCGAGGCCGGATCGGCGCCCAGGGCCGACATCTGCACGACGCGGGTGACGCCGGCGGCGCGGGCCTGCTCCGCGACGGTCCTGGCGCCCAAGGCGTGGATCGCCTGGAAGCCCTGGCGGCCGGCCTCGCGGCCGACGCCCACCAGGTTCACCGAGGCGGTCGCGCCCTCCAGCGCCCGGGCGACCGAGGCCTCGTTGCGGATGTTGGCCTGGACGATGTCGATCTGGCCCACGTCGCCGTGCAGGCGCATGGCGTAGGCGAGGTTCGGCTGGCGCACGGCGACGCGGATGCGCCAGCCGGCCCGGGCGAGCTGCCGCACGGCCTGGGACCCGATGAAGCCCGATCCGCCGAAGACGGTGACAAGGTTCTGCATGGCGCGCGCGCGTTCTCTGAAAGCGTCGAATTCGAGCCTGCGGATAGACGATGCGGCCCCGCGCCGCAATGCGACTTCAAAACTGTGGCAAAGGCGCCGTTGACCGGGGGGAGCGGGCGCCATATGTAGCCGCCTCCCGATCCGGACGGACCGGGCCCAGGTGGCGGAATTGGTAGACGCGCTGGCTTCAGGTGCCAGTGGCTTAACGGCCGTGAAGGTTCGAGTCCTTTCCTGGGCACCATCCCTCTCTCTATAGTGGAGAGACGGGATGGATCGCCGGAGCGAGCGTTCGATTTGACGAATTTCCTGCATAGCGGCGACCTGCCCGCGGATGCGCTGGCCGGCGCAAGCGTCGTGGCCATCGATCTGGAGACCATGGGCCTCCGGCTCGGCCGTGACCCGCTCTGCGTGATCCAGCTCTCCGACGGCAAGGGCGACGCCCATATCGTCCAGCTCGACCGTTCGACCTACGACGCCCCCAACCTGAAGCGCCTGCTGACCGATCCGGGCGTGCTGAAGCTCTTCCACTTCGGCCGCTTCGACATCGCCATGTTCTGGCTGCACCTCGGCGTGATCACCGCGCCGGTCTACTGCACCAAGATCGCCTCGAAGATCGCCCGCACCTACACCGACCGCCACGGCCTGAAGGACGTGGTCAAGGAGCTCCTGGGCGTCGACCTTTCCAAGGCCCAGCAGAGCTCGGACTGGGGCGCAGGCGACCTGTCGCCGGAACAGCTCAGCTACGCGGCCACCGATGTGCTGCACCTGCACGGTCTCCGGGCCCGGCTCGACGAGATGCTGGTCCGCGAAGGCCGCGACCATCTCGCCCGCGCCTGCTTCGAGTTCCTGCCGCACCGCGCCTTGCTCGACGTCGCCGGCTGGGAAGACGTCGACATCTTCGCGCACGCTTGAGGGGTGGGGGCATGGCGTCGCCGGACCTTCCCACCACGCACGCCCCGCCGGCCGCCCGGACCTCGGCCGACCGCTGGCGGCGCCGCTCGCGCACGCTGCGTTGGCTGCGCATCGGCGTCCCCGCCCTGATCGCCCTGATCCTGCTGGGCATGGCCGGCTCGGTCGCCTGGAACGCGTTTCGGACCAAGCCGGAGGTGGCGGGCGATCCCGACGCGCCGATCCGGCTGGTGAATCCCCGCTTCGTCGGCCGGGACGACCGCGGCCGCGCGTTCGTGATCACCGCCGTCTCGGCCACCCGCTCGCAGAGCGACTATCAGCGCGTGCTGCTCGAACGGCCGTCGCTCGTCCTCGACGAGGAGGGCCCCGAACCGATGCGGATCTCGAGCGCCACGGGAATCTATCACGAGGGCGACCGCAAGCTTGAACTGAAGGGCGGCGTGCGCATCTCAAGTCCGCAGCAGTCGTTCGAGACCGCCGAATCGCTGTTCGACACCAAGACCGGTGAACTCGTGGGTTCAGGTCCTATTCAGGGCACAGGGTCGCTTGGTGATATCAGTGCGCAGTCCTATGCCGTCTATGGCAAGGGCGAGCGGATGGTGTTCAAGGGCGGCGTGCGCGCTCGCCTCAACATGAAGTAGGACTGGTCGCATGCCGACGAAGCACCTGATCCCGATCGTCGCGACGGCCGTGGCGCTCGTCGCCGGCTCCGCGGCCGCCCAGCTGGCCAAGAACTCCGACGCGCCCGTCGACATCACCGCCGACGAGCTGGAGGTGACCAACAACGCCTGCACGGCGATCTGGAAGGGCAATGCCGAGGCCCTGCAGGAGACCTCGCGCCTCCGGGCCCAGGTGCTGAAGATCTTCAACAAGCCCGCGGCGGGCGGCGGCGGCCAGACCGGCGGCTGCGGCGAACTCGATCGCCTCGAGGCCGAGGGGCAGGTCTATTACATGACCCCCGACCAGCGGGTGCGCGCCAACCAGGGCATCTACACCGCCGCCAACAGCACGCTGACCATGACCGGCGACGTGGTGGCCGTGCAGGGCCAGAACGTGATCCGCGGGACAAAGATGGTGTTCAACACCAAGACCGGCGAGGGCAACATGGTCGGCCAGGCGACGGGCAAGAACGCCCAGGGCCGCGTGCGCGGCGTGTTCTATCCCTCCAAGTCCAACGCCCAGGCCAAGAACTAGCCGATGGCCTCCGTGACGCAGGAACGCGTGCAGGCGCTCCCGGCCGAGGCCGGCCAGGGCCTCGTGGTCGACAACATCGGCAAGTCCTACCGCGGCCGTCCGGTGGTGAAGGGCGTGTCCCTGCATCTCGCCCGCGGCGAGGTCGCCGGCCTGCTCGGCCCGAACGGCGCGGGCAAGACCACCTGCTTCTACATGATCACCGGCCTGATCCCGGCCGACTACGGCTCTATCTACCTCGACGGCGAGAACATCACCGCCCAGCCGATGTACCAGCGCGCCCGAATGGGCGTCGGCTACCTGCCGCAGGAGACCTCGATCTTCCGCGGCATGAGCGTGGGCGAGAACGTCATGGCCGTCGTCGAGCTGCGCGAGCGCGACCGCAAGAAGGCCCGCGCCATGGTCACCGAGCTCCTCGAGGAGCTGCACATCGAGCACCTGCGCAACGCCCCGGCCATCTCGCTGTCGGGCGGCGAGCGCCGCCGGGTGGAGATCGCCCGGGCGCTGGCGTCCGAGCCGTCCTTCATGCTGCTCGACGAGCCGTTCGCCGGCATCGACCCCCTGGCCATCGCCGATATCCGCGAGGTCATCACCTATCTGAAGGGCCGCGGGATTGGCATCCTGATCACCGACCACAACGTCCGCGAGACCCTGGACATCATCGACCGCGCCTCGATCATCCACGCGGGCGAGGTGCTGTTCGAGGGCAGCCCGGACGAGATCGTCGACAATCCGGAAGTCCGCCGGGTCTACCTGGGCGACCGCTTCAACTAGGGCGGCTCAGCTCGCCGCCTTCAGGTCGGCTTCCTTCATGTGCCGCATGCGCTGGCCCTCCTCCTGGCAGAATTTCCGCCAGCGGGCCGGAGCGCCGCCGGCCGCTCGGGATAGCGGTCGTCGAGGAACTCGGCCACGGCCACCCGGTCGGTCCGGAAGCTCCGGAAATCGTTCCTGAGCTCGCACCAGGCGACCAGCAGCCGCACGGTGTCGTGGTAGCCGATGGCGAACGGCCAGATCGTCCGGCAGGTCTCCTGCTCCTGCTCGTCGCGGTAGGTGAGGCGGATCTTCCGGCCGCCGTGGATGCAGCGCCTGGCCTGGGCCATGTCGAGCCGGTCGGGCAGGGCCTTCCAGTTCTTCGCCGCGCGGGTGGCGGGCTCCAGGATCATCGGGCGGAGGCGTTCCGGCACCGCGACGGCGATCTTGGCGACCAGGTCCTGCGCGGCGCGGGCAAGCTCGGGATCGCCCTGACCCATCACCCACTGGGCGCCCAGCACGGCCGCCTCGATCTCGTCCGGCGTCAGCATCAGCGGCGGCAGGTCGTATCCGCCCTCCAGGACATAGCCGACGCCCGCCTCGCCGCGGATCGGAACCTGCTGGCCCATCAGGTCGGCGATGTCGCGGTAGATGGTCCGCTTGGAGGTCTCCAGTTCCTCGGCGATGACGTCGGCCGTCACCGGCCCGCGGTGCCTCCGCAGGACCTGAATGATCTGGAACAGCCGGTCCGCCCGTCGCAACCCCGTCTCCCGCCAAGCTGCTGACAGAATGATGGCAGCAGGGGGCCCCTAGTCTCGCTTCCTGTCAACGACGGAGAGACCCGATGATCGTTCTGTATGGCGCGCAGGCGGCCTTCGGCCTGCCCCAGGTCAGCCCGTACGTCTCGAAGACCGAGATCCAGCTAAAGATGGCGGGCCTGGCCTACGAGGCGCGCGACGCCATGCCGGAGGAGAGCCCCAAGGGCCAGATCCCGTTCATCGACGACGGCGAGGTCCGGGTGGCCGATTCGACCTTCATCCGGATGCACCTGGAGAGGACGTACGGCGTCGACTTCGACGAGGGCTGAGCGCCCGCCAGCGGGCCGAGGCCTGGGCGCTGGAACGCATGCTCGAGAACCAGCTCGGCTGGGTGATCGGCTACTTCCGCTGGCTGACGCCGGAGAACTTCGCCCGCGGCCCGGCCCATTTCTTCGACGGCGCCCCGCCGGAGGCCCGCGACGCGATCCACGAGGAGGTGCTGCGCGAGGTCCGCGCCGCCATGCGGGCGCAGGGGGTGGCGCGGCATTCCGACGCCGAGATCGTCGAGCTGGGCCTGAAGTCGCTCGCCGCGCTCTCGGAGATCCTCGGCGACCAGCGGTTCCTGTTCGGCGACCGGCCCAGCGGCGCGGACGCCACGGCGCTGGGCATGCTGACGGCGCTCTACACGCCCTTTTTCCCCTGCGAGCTGCAGGAGCGGGCCCAGGGGTTCGCGAATCCTCGTCGCCTACACCGACCGGCTGATGGCGCTGTTCTACCCCGACTTCCCGTGGAAGGCGGACGTCGAGGCCCAGCTCGCCGCCTGAACGGCTTTAACGAATTTCCCCGCCGGTTAACCAATCGGTGGGGAACAGGCCCGTAGCCTCCTGAGCAAGAAACAGGCCAGAGGGGCTAAGCCAGTGGCGCTCGGCGCGCGTCTAGAGATCCGGCAGGGACAGGGGCTGGTCATCACGCCCCAGCTGCAGCAGGCGATCAAGCTGCTGCAGCTGTCCAACATGGAGCTGGAGGCCTTCGTCGAGGGCGAGCTGGAGCGCAATCCGCTGCTGCAGCGCGAGGACGGCGAACGCGAGCGCGAATCGGAAGGCCCCGCCGAGGCCGCCCCCGACGTCGCCCACGACGTTTCCACCGACCGCATCGACGACGCCGGCGCCCGCGCCGAGATGGACGCCAGCCACGACGAGGCCTCGCCGGGCGAGCACGCCACCGGCGATGCGCCCGAGATGGGGGCCGCCGACGCCGGCGGCTCGGTCGACTGGTCGAAGGCCGGCAAGGGCGGCTCGGTCGGCTTCGACGGCGACCTCGACGCCCTGGAGAGCGCCCTGTCCCGCGAGAAGACCCTCGTCGAGCACCTCTACGACCAGCTCGCCGTGGCCGGCCTGGACGCCGCCGAGCAGGCGGTGGCCAGCGTCCTGATCGACGCCGTCGACGAGGGCGGCTACCTGCGCGCCGAGCTGTGGGAGATCGCCGACCGCCTGGGCTGCGATGAAGCCCTGGTCGATCGCGTGCTGACCGTGATCCAGGGCTTCGAGCCGACGGGCGTCGCCGCCCGCGACGTGCGCGAGTGCCTGATGCTGCAGCTCAAGGAGCGCAACCGGTTCGACCCGGCCATGGAGGCCCTGCTCGACAACCTGGCCCTGCTCGCCCGCCGCGACATGGCCGCGCTGAAGAAGGTCTGCGGAGTCGACGACGAGGACCTGCGCGACATGGTCGCCGAGCTGAAGGCGCTGACGCCCCGGCCCGGCGCCGCGTTCGGCTCCGAGCCCGTGCAGCCGGTGGCCCCGGACGTCTTCGTGAGGGAGAGCCTGAACGGCCTGTGGCACGTGGAGCTCAACTCCGACACCCTGCCCAGGCTGCTGGTCGACCAGCGCTACCACGCGCGGGTCTCGGCGGCGGCCCG
Organism: Phenylobacterium sp. J367; assembly: GCF_024699985.1. GTDB lineage: Bacteria > Pseudomonadota > Alphaproteobacteria > Caulobacterales > Caulobacteraceae > Phenylobacterium. The sequence continues at coordinate 1,533,642 of NZ_JAJONA010000001.1, forward strand.
CTCCGACCAGGAGAAGACCTTCGTCGCCGACTGCATGGCCCAGGCCAACTGGCTGGTGAAGAGCCTGGACCAGCGGGCCCGCACGATCCTCAAGGTCTCGTCCGAGATCGTCCGGCAGCAGGACGCCTTCCTCGCCTATGGCGTCGAGCACCTGCGGCCCCTGAACCTGAAGACCGTCGCCGACGCGATCGGCATGCACGAATCGACGGTCAGCCGGGTGACCTCGAACAAGTACATCGCCACGCCCCGCGGGGTGTTCGAGATGAAGTTCTTCTTCACCTCGGCGATCCAGGCGACCGAGGGCGGCGAGGCCCACTCCGCCGAGAGCGTGCGCCACAAGATCCGCCAGCTCATCGAAGCCGAAGCCCGGGAGAGCGACGTCCACTCCGACGACCGGATCGTGGAGATCCTCAAGGAGGCCGGGGTCGACATCGCCCGCCGCACGGTGGCCAAGTACCGGGAGGCCATGCGCATCCCGTCGTCCGTGGAGCGGCGGCGCCTTTTGAAGGACGCGGTGTAACCCGGGTCACATTCCCCGGCTGTGTTGCCGAAATACGCCTTGGCGCGGTGACGCCGAAGCCCCAGATGGGGCGGGCGCATGCCGGACCGTGAGAGTCAGAAGTCACTGTCGGATATCCTCTGGGACCTCGCCGACCACGACGAGCCCGAGATATCTGTCGCCCAACTGGTCGACCGCTTCGGCGGCCGGGCGCTGGGCGGCCTGCTGCTGATCTTCGGCCTGGCCTGTTCGCTGCCGCTGCCGCCCGGCGGCACGACCATCTTCGGCATCCCGCTGCTGCTGCTCGCGCCCCAGCTCGTGATCGGCGCGCGGCACCCCTGGCTACCGGCCAAGATCCGCAAGGGCGCCATCGCCACCGAGGACCTGAAGAAGGGCCTGCCCAAGGTCCTGCCGTGGATTCGGCGCGTGGAGGCGGTGTCCCGGCCCCGGCTCTCCTTCCTGTTCGGCGGGGTGGGCGAGCGGGTGATCGGGGTGGTCTGCTTCCTGCTGGCGGTGGTGCTGATCCTGCCGATCCCGCTGGGCAACATCCTGCCGGCGGCGGCGGTGAGCGTGCTCTCGCTCGCCCTCGTCCAGCGGGGACGGCCTGCTGGCGCTCTTCGGCTATGCGCTCACCGCCGCCAGCGTCAGCATCCTCGTGCTCGCCGCAAGCCTGCTGACCCGGGGATTCCACTCATTGCTGGGACTATTTTCCTGAGGTTGACACCATCTCGCGAGAGGCGCGTTGATGGTTCATGCAAGTCCAAGTCACCGGCAAACACGTCGATGTCGGCGAGGCTCTGCGCTCGCGAGTCTCCGACCAGCTCTCCACCAGCGTCGAGAAGTATTTTGACCGCGGCGGCGGCGCCGACGTCGTGGTCACCCGAGAGGGCCAAGCCTTCAAGGTCGACTGCGCGGTCACGCTGGCGTCCGGCCAGCAGTTGACCACCCACGGGGTCGGCGGCGACGCCCACATGGCCTTCGACGCGGCCCTCGCGAAGATGGACAAGCGGATCCGCCGCTACAAGAATCGGCTCAAGGACCACTCGATCGCGGCCCAGGCGAAACAGGCCGAGGAGGCCGCCGCCTACTTCATCATCGCCCCCACCGACGAGGACGAGGAGTGGGAGGGCGAAGAGTCGCAACCGGGCTTCCCCGAGCCGATCATCATCGCCGAGACCGAAAAGCCAGTAAGAACAATGACTGTTTCGATGGCGGTCCTGGATCTCGACCTGACCGAATCTCAAACAATCGTGTTCCGCAACGCTGCCCATGGCGGTTTGTCGGTGGTATATCGCCGGCCCGACGGGAATATCGGCTGGATCGATCCCGAGCGGACGAGGAACGGAAACGGGGGCGGGGACGGAACCGGCGCGGCGCAATAGCGCTTCGCAGGTCCGTCATGGCGGTCCGCTAGTGGATCGCCCGGAAGAGTTGCGGGCTTAACGAGACAGATGCAGATCGGCGAATTCCTGGATCGCGGTGCGATCTCCCTGCGCGTGAGCGCGGCCAGCAAGCGCCAGGCGCTGAAGGTCGTCGCCGACATTGCGGCGCGGAACCTGAAGCTTGACGCCGGTGAGGTCCTCGAGGCCCTCATCGAGCGCGAGCAGGCGGGCTCCACCGGGGTCGGTTACGGCGTGGCCGTGCCGCACGCCCGGCTCGAAGGTCTCGACCGCATGCGTGGCGTCTTCGTGCGCCTCGAGCAGCCGGTGGCGTTCGACTCCGTGGACGACAAGCCGGTGGATCTGATCTTCGCCCTGTTCGCCCCGAAGGACGCCGGCGCGGAGCACCTGCGGGCGCTCGCCCGGGTCTCGCGCCTGCTGCGCCAGGCCAACCTGCGCGAGCAGCTCCGCCAGGCCGGCACGGCCGACGCCATCCACGCCCTGCTGGTGCAGGACAACGGCCACTCGTCGGTGCGGCCGACCGCGGCCTGAACGGCCGGCTCCGGCCCCTTGCTGAAGGCATGAAAAAAGCCGGCGGTCCGCCGGCTTCGCCTCCCCTGGTCCAGGGGAGGAACGGCGTCGTGCGGCGCTAGTGGACCGAAACGGGCGCGAGTTCGTGCGCCAGCGCGGCCGCCATGGCCGATTCCCGGTCCGTCAGGACGGCGAGGCGTTCGCCATCGGCGCGGTGGACCGCGTAGAGCGTCTGGTCAGGATCCAGTTCAAAGCCCTGGATGCTGGCGCTCGGGACGCTCGCCAGGATCTCCGCGGCCTTCACCGGCCGGACGTAGACCAGGTTCGGGGCGCCGAGTGCGGCAAACGCTTCAGAAGTCAGTGCCGGTGTCATCATTTGACCACCTCCAATCTGTCCAACGCGCCCGGGGGAAGCCGGTTCAGCCTTCGAGGGGCGCAGACGGCGTGAAAATTGAACTCACGCCTCATTTGATAATTTCAGCCGCCCGAGCGGATCGGGATCTGCTGGATCCGCGTCTCGGGCTCAGGCCGGGCCAGATCGATGTGGAGCAGGCCATGCTCCAGGGTCGCGCCCTCCACCACCATCCCGTCCGCCAGCACGAAGCTGCGCACGAAGCCGCGGGCGGCGATGCCGCGGTGCAGGAAGGCGTCCTCGGTCCGGCCTTCGCCGTCGCGCTTGCCGGCGACGGTGAGCTGTCGGTCCTCCACGCTCACGCTGAGCTGGGCGGGGGTGAAGCCCGCGACCGCCAGGGTGATCCGCAAGGCTCCGTCGCCGCGGTCCTCCACATTGTAGGGGGGTAGCTCTCGGCGGCGGCCTTGGCGGCGCGCTCGATCAGGTTTCGCGTGTGCTCGAAGCCCAGCAGGAACGGGCTGTCGAACAGGATAGATCGGTTCATTCTCAGAAGAGCCCTCTCAGGAAGCGACTCTCCGGTCGGGCCGCCCGTTAGCGGCGCGGCTCGGCCGGACAGGTTCCTATGTGGGAACCTGCCCGGTCTCTTTCAATCGGCGGTCAGCGGACCGTGAAGGCGACCTCGGGCGACTCGAAGAAGCCCTCGCCATCGGCGGCGACCACGCGCAGCGACAGCTTGTGCTCGCCGGGCGTCAGGGGCGCCGGCCGGCAGGTTGAGGTTGAAGCCCACGGCGGCGAGCTTCGGGTTCTTGAAGTGGTCGGCCACGTCCTGGCGCGCCACGCCGTAGGCAGCCGGCCGTGCGACCCCGTCGATCACCACGTCCACCCCCTGGGCCGGCGCCTTCGCCGCGCCGTCGAAGGCGAATCCCGAGATCAGCAGGGGGCCGTCGGCGTCCGTCACCGCCGGCGTCTGGCTCATCGGGTTCACCGCCTTGCCGATCTGGTCGAGGTAGAAGCTCGCCGGCTCGGCGCGGCGCGCCAGGCCCTCCGACAGCGCGACCGCCACCGGGATCTCGGCGGTGACGGGGGCGGCCGCGGCGGCGCCCTCCGGCGGGATGGCGGCGGCCGGCAGGGGCGGCGGGGCCGGACGCGGCTTCGGCGAGTCGCAGGCGGCCAGCAGGACGAGGCCGGCGGCGAGGGCGAGGGTCGGGCGCAAGGGCGTGGCTCCAGGCGGATCGGAGCGCCTGACTGCCACAGGATCCCGGAAAGGCGAAGGCCCGCCGGCGTTACCGGCGGGCCTTCATGGTGGAGCTAAGGAGAGTCGAACTCCTGACCTCTTGAATGCCATTCAAGCGCTCTACCAACTGAGCTATAGCCCCGAGGTCTCGGGTCGCCGGAGGGCAACGCCCCCGGCGAGGCGCGGAACCTAGTCAAAGCCTTCACCGCGATCAAGCGGGTCTTTCGACCTTTTTCGCCGCAGGCTCCGACCGTGTCGGTTACCGGTCGTCGACGTCGCCCTCGTCGGGCAGGCCCTCGATCTCGGAATCGTCGAAGTCCTCGTCGTCCTCCTCCAGGAAGGGAACGTCGGCGTCGTCTTCGACTTCCTCGTCGTCCGAGAACTCGCCGAGGTCGTCGGCCGGCGGGGTGGCCACCGGGTCGGCGCCATCCTCGTCGTCGTCGCCGGGCAGCGGCGGCTCGTCGACCACCTCGTCCAGCTCCGGCGTGACCGCGTCGTCCTCTTCCTCGTCCTCGGACTCGGTGTCCTTGCCGCGGACCTGGCTTTCGCGTTCGTCGTCGGTGTCGGCCTCGGGCACGATGGCGCGGGCGCGAACGCGGCGATTGCGGACGGCCTCGTCAGGATCGAAGTCCGTGCCGCACTTCGGACAGTGCGCCGGACGCTTGTTCAGGTCGTAGAATTTAGCTTGGCAGTGGGGGGCAGATTTGCTTGGTGCCCAGCTCAGGATTGGCCAAGGGAGGCGACCCTCTTTCAGACAAGGGGTTTTTGAGAAGCGGGCTCCCTTGCCACGCGGGGGAGCGGCTGTCAAAGCAATCCCCCCTCTCGGAAATGGCAGGCACGCGGAGGCGCGGATTTCAGGCATGGCGGCGCAGGGTTTGAGCGCCCGGCGGGGCGGCCCGCTCAAGGGGACGGTGCGGGCCCCGGGTGACAAGTCGATCTCGCACCGCGCGCTCATCCTGGGCGCGCTGGCGAGCGGCGTGACCGAGATCGAGGGCCTGCTGGAGGGCGACGACGTCAAGCGGACGGCGGCGGCCATGGCCGCCTTCGGGGCGGGCGTGGAACGCCTCGGAGAGGGCAGGTGGCGCGTCGAGGGCAAGGGCGGATTCGCCGAGCCGGTCGACGTCATCGATTGCGGCAACGCCGGCACCGGCGTGCGCCTGATCATGGGCGCCGCGGCCGGGTTCGACCTCTCGGTCACCTTCACGGGCGACCAGTCGCTCCGCGGCCGGCCGATGAACCGGGTGCTGAAGCCGCTGGGCGAGATGGGCGCGACCTGGCTCTGCCGCTCGGGCGGCCGCCTGCCGCTGACACTGAAGGGCGGCAACCTCAGGACCATCGCCTACCGCCTGCCCGAGCCGTCGGCCCAGGTGAAGTCGGCGGTCCTGCTCGCCGGCCTGAACGCCGCGGGCGGGGCCGAGGTCTTCGAGCCGGAGGCCACCCGCGACCACACCGAGCGCATGCTGCGCGGCTTCGGGGCCGAGGTGCTGGTGACGGAGGAGGATGGCGGACGCCGGATCGTCCTGCCGCCGGGCCAGAAGCTGCGCGGGACCTCGATCCGCGTGCCGGGGGACCCGTCCTCGGCGGCCTTCCCGCTGGTCGCCGCCCTGATCACCCGGGGGTCCGAGGTGACGGTGCAGGGCATGCTGCTGAACCCGCTGCGCATAGGTCTCCTGGAGACCCTGGGCGAGATGGCGCCGACCTCGCCGTGACCAATGTCCGCGACGAGGGGGGCGAGACCGTCGCCGACGTCACCGCCCGATACTCCGAACTCTCCGGCGTCGAGGTTCCGCCCGAGCGGGCGCCGTCGATGATCGACGAATACCCGATCCTGGCGGTGGCCGCCGCCTTCGCCGAGGGCCGCACGGTGATGCGCGGGATCGGCGAGATGCGCGTCAAGGAGAGCGACCGGATCGCGCTCATGGCCGCCGGGCTCTCCGCTTGCGGCGTGGGCGTCGAGGAGGAGCCGGAGACGCTCACGGTCATCGGGTCCAGGCGCGGCAACCACCCGGTCCAGGGCGGCGCGCGGGTCGTCACCCATGGCGACCACCGGATCGCCATGTCCCACCTGGTCATGGGCCTGGCGTCCGAGCAGGCGGTGGCGGTGGACGAGCCCGGCATGATCGCCACCAGCTTCCCGGGGTTCGTCGCCCTGATGCAGGGCCTGGGCGCCGAGATCGCCGACGAGCGCCCGGAAGCGGCGTGAAGTCCTCGTTCGTCATCACGGTCGACGGGCCCGCGGCCTCGGGCAAGGGCACGGTGGCCAGCGGCCTGGCCGCCCTCTACGGCCTGCCGATGCTGGATTCCGGCCTGCTCTACCGGGCGGTCGGCGTGCTCGCCGCCCGGGCCGGCCTGGACCTGGACGATGCGGAAGCCGCCGCGCGGATCGCCCGGGGGCTCACCGTCGACCAGCTCGGCGACCCGGAGTTCCGCACGCGGGGCGCCAGGGGAGGCCGCGAGCCGGGTGGCGGTCCATCCGGCGGTCCGCCTCGCGCTCCGTGACCTGCAGCTCGCCTTCGCCCGCCAGCCGGGCGGGGGCGTGATGGACGGCCGCGACCAGGGCACGGTGATCTGTCCCGAGGCCCCGGCGAAGCTCTACGTCACCGCCACGCCGGAGGTCCGCGCCGACCGCCGCTGGAAGCAGCTCACCGCCCAGGGCGAGGCCGTGACCTACGACGAGATCCTCGAGGACATCGTGCGCCGCGACGCGCGGGACGGCAGCCGCGCCGACAGTCCCATGCGCCCCGCGCCGGACGCCGTCTTGCTGGACACCTCCGAAATGAGTATATCGCAGGCCGCCGATGCGGCCCGCCGCATCGTCGAGGCGGCGCGCGCCCGCTGGGAAGCTGCTTCCTAGCCGAGCAAATCCAACCGTGCCTTTCCCTCGGTCGCTGCGGGCAAATCTCACTGCACGGGTATGCCCGCGCCTTCGGTCCAACCCTTAACCCGACCCGGCGGGATTCCGTCCGACACCATCCGGTGCGCGGGCCCACAGGTCATTTGAAGACGAAAGTACACATGGCTGACGATATGAGCCTGAACCCGACGCGGGACGATTTCTCCGCGCTGCTCGACGAGTCCCTCGGCGGGCGTGACTTCATGGAAGGCCAGGTTGTCCACGGCAAGGTCGTGGCGATCGAGAAGGACTTCGCGATCATCGACGTCGGTCTGAAGACCGAAGGCCGCGTGCCCCTGAAGGAATTCTCCCAGCCGGGCGAAGACAAGCCCGCCCTGAAGGCCGGCGACACCGTCGAGGTGTTCCTGGAGCGCGTCGAGAACGCCATGGGCGAAGCGGTCATCAGCCGCGACAAGGCCCGCCGCGAGGAAGCCTGGACGCGCCTGGAAGCCGTCTACGAGAAGAACGAGCCCGTCATGGGCGCGATCGTCGGCCGCGTGAAGGGCGGCTTCACCGTCGACCTCGGCGGCGCCTCGGCCTTCCTGCCGGGTTCGCAGGTCGACATCCGTCCGGTGCGCGACGTCGGCCCGCTCATGGGCCGCGAGCAGCCGTTCGCCATCCTCAAGATGGACCGTCCGCGCGGCAACATCGTCGTCTCGCGCCGCGCCATCCTGGAAGAAGCCCGCGCCGAGCAGCGCACCGAGTTGGTCAGCCAGCTGCAAGAGGGCGAAGTCCGTGAAGGCGTGGTCAAGAACATCACCGACTACGGTGCGTTCGTGGACCTCGGCGGCATCGACGGCCTGCTGCACGTCACCGACATGAGCTGGAAGCGCGTCAACCACCCGAGCCAGGTCCTGGCGGTGGGCGACACGGTCAAGGTGCAGATCGTCAAGATCAACCCCGAGACCCAGCGCATCTCGCTTGGCATGAAGCAGCTCCAGTCCGACCCGTGGGACGGCGTGGAAGCCAAGTACCCGGTGGGCGCGAAGTTCACCGGCCGCATCACCAACATCACCGACTACGGCGCCTTCGTGGAGCTGGAGCCGGGCGTCGAGGGCCTGGTGCACGTCTCGGAAATGTCCTGGACCAAGAAGAACGTCCACCCGGGCAAGATCGTGTCGACCTCGCAAGAGGTGGACGTGGTCGTCCTGGACGTCGATCCGTCCAAGCGCCGCGTGTCGCTCGGCCTGAAGCAGGCCATGGCCAACCCGTGGGAGGCCTTCCTGGAGGCCCACCCGGTCGGCTCGACCGTCGAAGGCGAAGTGAAGAACGCCACCGAGTTCGGCCTCTTCATCGGCCTCGACAGCGACATCGACGGCATGGTGCACCTCTCCGACCTCGACTGGGCCGCGCCCGGCGAGGAAGCCATCGCCCGCTACAACAAGGGCGACGTGGTGAAGGCCAAGGTGCTCGACGTCGACGTGGAGAAGGAGCGCATCTCGCTCGGCATCAAGCAGCTCGCCGGCGACCCGATGCAGGGCGACAGCTTCCGCAAGGGCCAGACCGTCACCGTCCAGGTCACCGAGGTCACCTCGGGCGGCATCGAGGTCCGGTTCGGCGAAGACGAAGCGCCGATGACCGCCTTCATCCGCAAGTCCGACCTGTCGCGCGACCGCGCCGACCAGCGTCCGGAGCGTTTCGCCGTGGGTGACCGCGTCGACGCCCAGATCACCAACGTGGACAAGGCCGCGCGCCGCGTCTCGCTGTCGATCAAGTCGCTGGAAATGGCCGAGGAAAAGGAAGCCATCGAGCAGTTCGGCTCGTCGGACTCCGGCGCCTCGCTCGGCGACATCCTGGGCGCGGCTCTCCGCGAGAAGGCCCAGAAGGAGTAGTTTCAGCCTTCATCGGCTGAACGGAATGCGGCGGCCGGGGCGACCCGGCCGCCGTTTTCATTTGATTGGACGTGTACGGCCCGCCCCGGCTCCGCCCAAGCTTCGCCATAGAGGGCCCTAAACCCTCTTTCCGCCTTGAATCGATTGGCGGAACCTTTCATGGTCGCGCCGCTCACCTCCCCCGAAGGGCCGCATGATCAAGTCCGAGCTCATCGCGAAACTCGCCGAAGAGAACCCGCACCTGACGCAGCGCGACATCGAACGCGTGGTGGGCGTGATCCTCGAACGGATGATCCTGGCGCTGGAGGAGGGCGGCCGCGTGGAGCTTCGCGGCTTCGGGGCGCTGTCGGTCCGCTCGCGCGACGCCCGGGCCGGCCGCAACCCGCGGACCGGCGAGCCCGTGGACGTGCGGGCCAAGCATGTGCCCTTCTTCAAGAGCGGGAAGGAGCTGCGCGAGCGGCTCAATCTCTCCGGCGACGAGTAAGCGTAGAGGCGTCAAACCCTGACGAACGTCCAGGACGGGCTGAGGAAGCTCGAGAACAAGATCGAAAAGCGCGCCCCCATCCTTGGCGAATTCCGCGAGTTTATCGCCCGCGGCAATGTGATCGACCTCGCGGTCGGGGTGATCATCGGGGCTGCCTTCAACGACATCGTGAAGACCCTGGTCGACCAGGTGGTGATGCCGCCGATCGGCCTGCTGATGTCGGGCCTCGATTTCTCGCACATGGAATGGGTGCTGAAGGCCGACAACCCGGCCACCAAGGTCGACGAGTTCGTGTCGGTGAAGTACGGCGCGCTGATCAACGCCGGCATCAAGTTCATGATCGTCGCCTGGGTGGTGTTCCTGCTGGTGAAGATGATCAACGTCATCCGCCGCAAGGACGCCGAGGAAGGGCCGAAGACGACGCCCGCGCCGGCCCCGCAGGAAGCCCTGCTGATGGAGATCCGCGACCTGCTGAAGGCCCAGGCTGCGCGGACGGATGGGGCGGAGCCGCCGCCGAGACCCTAGGCCCCGATCGGCGGAGTCAGGGGCTCGCCGTCGTCGCCGATTTCGCCGCCGTTCAGCGGGATGCCCCGATCGACGAACCCCAGCTCGATCACGGTGACGATCTGCCGAGCCCGCCAGGCGGCGAGCAGATAGTAGAGCACCACCAAAGCGGTCGAACCGACGAAGATCCACTGGCGGGGCTCCAGCGACAGCCCCTTCAACCACTCCGGCCGGAGCTGGGCGATCGTCAGCGCCAGCGAGGCCGGAACCGTCACGAGGGCGATCGCCACCCAGCGCGAGACCGCCTCGAGCCGGCGGTGGTTGATCGCCGCGATGGCCAAAAGCCGGCGCGCGTCGGCCGGCGTGAGAGCGGCGAGCTCGGCGAAGACCTTCCGGCTGGAGGCGTTGCGGCGCAGGCCGCTCACATAGTCCGCGCCCCACTGGCTCCAGGCGGCGCGGGAGAAGAACATCTCGAACACCAGGCCCGGCACGGTCATGGTCTTGATGATCCGCCGCCAGGCCCGCCACAGGGCCTCGCCGTCCAGCCGTTCGGTCATGCTCTGAGCGTCCCCGTCCCGGTCGGAAGCTTGCTCGGGATTGTCCGCGAGGTCCAGCCGGCCTTGCCCAGACGCGCCGCGATCCCCTAATCCCGCCCCATGAGCGTCAGCGCGAAGATCTGCGGGATCACCACGCCGGAGGCGGCCGCCGCCGCCCTGGAGGGAGGGGCGGCCTTCCTGGGTTTCGTGTTCTTCCCGAAGAGCCCGCGCAACATCGCCCCCGACGCGGCCCGGCGGCTCGCCGAACCGGTCCGCAACCGGGCGAAGGTGACCGCCCTGCTGGTCGATCCCACCGACGCCCAGGTGGACGAGGTGGCCCGGGGGCTGCAGCCCGACCTGATCCAGCTCCACGGCGCGGAACGCCCGTCGCGGGTCCGCGAGATCGCCGCGCGCACCGGCCTGGGCATCGTCAAGGTGCTGCCCGTGGCCGAGGCCTCCGACCTGGCGCCGGCCGCGGACTACGACGGCCTCGTCGAGCACCTGATGTTCGACACCAAGCCGCCGAAGGACGCCGACCGGCCGGGCGGCCTGGGCCACAGCTTCGACTGGACGCTGCTCGCCGGGCGCCGGTTCCAGCGGCCCTGGATGCTGGCCGGCGGGCTCGATCCCTGGAACCTCGCCGCGGCGGTGGAGAAGTCCGGCGCGCCCATCGTGGACGTTTCCTCTGGCGTGGAGCGCGGTCCCGGCCTAAAGGACCCGGCCTTGATCAAGGCGTTCCTTGACGCCGCCAGACGAGCCTGATTCGGCCCCGTGAACGCCTCCGTCCGTCCCAACGACTACATGGCCTACCCCCGACGCCGAGGGCCGCTTCGGCGACTACGGCGGCCGCTACGTGCCCGAGACGCTCATGCCGCTGGTCCACCAGCTGGACGCGGCCTACGCGGCGGCCAAGGCCGATCCGGCCTTCCAGGGCGAACTCCGGAGCTTCCTCACCCACTACGTGGGCCGCCCCTCGCCGCTCTATTTCGCCGAGCGGCTGACCGAGCATTTCGGCGGCGCGAAGATCTATCTGAAGCGCGAGGAGCTGAACCACACCGGCTCCCACAAGATCAACAACTGCATGGGCCAGATACTGCTGGCCATGCGGATGGGCAAGACCCGGATCATCGCCGAGACCGGCGCCGGCCAGCACGGGGTGGCGACGGCCACCGTCTGCGCCCGCTTCGGCCTGCCCTGCGTGGTCTACATGGGCGCCGTCGACGTGGAACGGCAGAAGCCCAACGTCTTCCGGATGAACCTGCTGGGCGCCGAGGTCCGGCCGGTGACGTCGGGCTCCGCCACCCTAAAGGACGCCATGAACGAGGCGCTCCGGGACTGGGTCACCAACGTCCACGACACCTACTACCTGATCGGCACCGCGGCGGGGATGCACCCCTATCCGGTGATGGTCCGCGACTTCCAGGCGGTGATCGGCCAGGAGACGAAGGATCAGGTGCTGGAGGCCGAGGGCCGCCTGCCGGACGCGGTCGTCGCCTGCGTCGGCGGCGGGTCGAACGCCATCGGCATGTTCCACCCGTTCCTCAACGACGAGGGCGTCAGGCTGATCGGCGTCGAGGCGGCCGGCGAGGGCATGGGCACCGAGCGCCACGCCGCGGCGATCAACGGCGGCCGGCCGGGCGTGCTCCACGGCAACAAGACCTATCTGCTGCAGGACCACGAGGGCCAGATCACCGAGGCCCACTCGATCTCCGCCGGCCTCGACTATCCCGGCATCGGCCCGGAGCACTCCTGGCTGCACGACGTCGGCCGGGCGACCTACCTCACCGCCACCGACGCGGAATCCCTCGAGGCCTTCATGCTGCTCTCGAAGCTGGAGGGCATCCTGCCGGCCATCGAGAGCGCGCACGCGCTCGCCCGCATCGGCGATGTCGCGAGGGAGGTGGGCCCGGGCGGCGTGGTGGTCCTGAACCTCTCCGGCCGCGGCGACAAGGACGTGGCGACCGTCGCCGCCCACCTGGGACGCACGATTTGACGACCGCCCGTATCGACGCCCGCTTCGCGAAGCTGAAGCAGGAAGGCCGCGCCGGATTCGTGGCCTATGTGATGGCCGGCGATCCGGACCGCGACACCGCGCTGGAGATCCTCAAGGGTTTGCCGGCCGCCGGCGCCGACCTGATCGAGCTGGGCTTCCCGTTCTCCGACCCCATGGCCGAGGGCCCGCCGATCCAGCGCGCCGCCCAGCGGGCCCTGGCTGCCGGGATGACCCTCCGGGGCACGCTCGACCTCGCCCGGGACTTCCGCGAGACCGACCAGGACACCCCCATCATCATGATGGGCTACCTGAACCCGCTGCTCAGCCGGGGCTACGGGACCTTCGCCCGGGACGCCGCCGCAGCCGGGATCGACGGGGTGATCGTCGTCGACTGCCCGCCCGAGGAGGCGAGGCCGCTGGCCGCCGCGCTGGACGCCGCCGGCCTGTCGCTGATCCGGCTGGCCACCCCCACCAGCGACGATGCGCGGCTGTCCGTCATCGTCCAGGGCACCTCGGGCTTCGTCTATTACGTGTCGGTCGCCGGGGTGACCGGCGTGAAGGAGGCCGACGCCGATGAGGTCGCCCCGCACGTGGAACGGGTCCGCAAGGCCTCGGGCCTGCCGGTGGCGGTCGGGTTCGGCATCAAGACTCCGGAAAGGGCGGCCGCGGTAGCACGCGTCGCCGATGCGGTCGTCGTGGGTTCCGCGCTTGTGGACGAAGTGGCCAAAGCGGTGGAGAGAAACGAACTCGTGACCTCCGCCGTTCTTTCCAAAGCCGAATCCTTGGCTAAGGGTGTGCGCTTCGCGCGTACCGGCCAACCGACGAAGACGACGGTCTAGACGCAATGGCGATGGCTGATCAGAGAAACGACAAGCCCGGACGGCCCCAAGGCCCGCGCGAACGGCGCGGCTGGCTCTCCAAGATCGCGCCCGGCGTGCGCAACGCGTTCGCCAAGCGTGAGACCCCCGAAAACCTCTGGGTGAAGTGCCCCGACACCGGGGAGATGATCTATCGCCCCGACCTGGAGGCGGCGCTCTGGGTGACGCCGTCCGGCAGCCACATGCGGATCGGCGCGGCCCAGCGGCTGAAGGTCACCTTCGACGGCGGGACCTTCGAGAAGATCGCCTCGCCGGTGGTGGCGGACGACCCGCTGAAGTTCCCCGACGAGCGCCCCTACGCCGAGCGCCTGAAGGCGGCCCGGAAGGCCACCGGCGAACAGGATTCCATGGCCATCGGCTATGGCCACATCCAGGGCCAGCCGGCCGTGGTGGTGGTGCAGGACTTCTCCTTCATGGGCGGCTCGCTCGGCATGGGCGCCGGCGAGGCCTTCGTGAAGGCGGCCCAGGAGGCGGTGAAGCGCGACGTGCCCTTCATCATCTTCACGGCCTCGGGCGGCGCGCGGATGCAGGAGGGCACGCTCTCCCTGATGCAGATGGCGCGCACGACCCTGGCGCTCAACGAGGTGAAGGCCGCGGGCCTGCCCTACATCGTCGTGCTCACCGACCCGACCACGGGCGGGGTGCTCGCCTCCTACGCCATGCTGGGCGACGTCCACCTGGCCGAGCCCAACGCCACGATCGGCTTCTCGGGCCGCCGGGTGATCGAGCAGACCATCCGCGAGACCCTGCCGCCGGGCTTCCAGAAGTCGGAGTTCCTGGTGGAGCGCGGCATGGTGGACAAGGTCGTGCCCCGCGCCGAGCTGCCGGCGGTGCTGGCCTCGATCCTGAAGACCCTCATGATGGGGCGTGAGCGACTTCCCTCCGCCGCCTGATCAAACCCCGCCCGCGATCGACCACGATCCGATCCGCGCCTCGGACGCGGTGATCCACAGGCTGCGCGCCAACCACCCGAGCCTGATCGACCTTTCGACCGGCCGCGTCGAGCGGCTGCTGGCGGCGCTGGGTCACCCCGAACGGCGCCTGCCGCCGGTGATCCATGTGGCCGGCACCAACGGCAAGGGCTCCACCGTCGCCTACCTCAGGGCCATCGCGGAGGCCCAGGGACTGCGGGTCCACGCGCTGACGTCGCCGCACCTCGTGCGCTTCGCCGAGCGGATCCGGGTGGCGGGCGAGCTGATCGGCGACGCGAGCCTCGAGGACCTGACCGATCGCCTGGAGGCGGCCAACGACGGCCAGCCGATCAGCTTCTTCGAGATCACCACGGTGCTGGCCTTCCAGGCCTTCGCCGAGACGCCCGCCGACGTCTGCATCGTCGAGGTGGGCCTGGGCGGACGGTTCGACGCCACCAACGTCTTCGACGCCCCCGGCGGTCAGCGTCATCACGCCCGTGGACTACGACCACCTGGAGATGCTGGGCCCGGGCCTCGCCAAGATCGCCTGGGAGAAGGCCGGCGTGATCAAGCCCGGCCGGCCGGTGGTGGTCGCCCGCCAGCAGGACGAGGCGCTGGATATCATCGAGCGCGAGGCTGACGCCCGCATGGCGCCGATGCTGCTCATGGGCCGCGACTTCGACGCCTGGGAGGAGCGCGGCCGGCTGCTGGTGCAGATGCCCGAGCGCCTGCTCGACCTGCCGCCGCCCAGCCTGTTCGGCGGCTACCAGTTCGCCAACGCCGGCTTGGCGGTGGCCGCGGCGCTCACCTTCGACCAGAGCCTCAGCGAGGACGCCATCGGCGAGGGCGTGGCGTCGGCTGTCTGGCCGGCCCGCTTCCAGCGGCTGAAGGCGGGGCCGCTGGCGGCGCTGGCCCGCGAGCGCGGCTCCGACCTATGGCTCGACGGCGGCCACAATCCCCATGCCGGCCGGGCGCTGGCCGAGGCGGCCTCGCGCCTCACCGACCGGGATGGCCGGCCGCTTTCGATGGTCGTGGGCATGTTCGCCCGCAAGGACGCCCGCGGCTTCTTCGAGCCCTTCGCCGAGATGCACCCGAAGGTCTTCGCGACGACCTTCGATTCGCCCAACGCCGCGCCCGCCGAGGAGATCGCCGAGGCCGCCCGCGCCGCGGGCCTGCAGGTGGAGGTGGTCCCAAACGTGGAGGCCGGCGTCCGCCAGGCGCTCGGCGCTGACGGCCCGCCGCCGCACCTGCTGGTCTGCGGCGGCCTGCACTTCGCCGGCGAGGTGCTGGCCATGAGCCGGGACACCTGGCCGACGTAGGCCTCAAAGAAAATCCCTCCCCTTCAGGGGAGGGAGGACGAGGCGAAGCCTCGGACGGGTGGGGGAGACACGATCAGGCCCGGAGCCTGCCCATCAGATCCCCACCCGGCTCGCCGAGGGCGAGCTGTCCCTCCCCTGCAGGGGAGGGATGGGGGCTCAGGCGGCGACGCCGGCCTCGTTCAGCCATTCCAGAATCTTCTGCTTCGGCATGGCGCCGACCTTCATGGAGGCCATCTGGCCGCCCTTGAAGAGCATCATGGTCGGGATGCCGCGGACGCCGTAACGCGAGGGCGTCGTCGGGCTTTCCTCGATGTTCAGCTTGGCGATGGTCACCGCGCTGGAAAGCTCGTCGGAGATCTGCTCGAGCGCCGGGGCGATCTGCTTGCAGGGGCCGCACCACTCGGCCCAGAAGTCGACGAGCACGGGGCGCTCGGCCTGCAGAACGTCCTTTTCGAAGGACTCGTCGGTGACCGTCACGGTGGCCATGGGTTAGCTCCTTATGCGCTGGCCCAACGCAGGGCCGCGCCTCCTGATCCGCGGATGTAGGCCGCGCCCCTCAAGGTATCAACCGGTGCGGCGCAGGTCGGCAAGCGTTGCGGCCAACAGGTTTTCTGGGACCGGCATCAGCTTCGGCCCGTCGGTCCAGACGAGCGCCGCCTCGATCCGCCGCCCGGGGAACACCTCGGCCAGCACGGCGGCGTAGAGCGCCATCTGGCGCAGATAGGCGGGGCCGGCGTCCTCGATCCGGTCAGGCGACGGCCGGTTGGTCTTGAAGTCCACCACCAGCACCCGGTCCGGCAGCACGACGAGGCGGTCGATCCGGCCGGAGATGCGCAAGCCCGGCGGCAAGGCGGCGGCGGTCCCGGCGATCGCCACCTCGGCGCGGGAGCCGTCGCCGAATACCTCGGCGAAGCGGGCGTCCTCCAGCACCGAGAGCGCCGCAGCGATCATCTCTGCGCGCTGGGCCTCGGTCAGGTCGCGCTCGCGGGTGAGCAGGGCGCGGGCGCCGTCGGCCCGGCCCCCGGCCGGGAGGTCGGGCAGGATCTGCAGCAGCCGGTGGACGAGGTCGCCCCGACGGAAGCGCCCCAGCCCGCCGGCCTCGGCCAGCGGCGAGGGGGCCGGGACCTTCACGCCCTGGCCGAGCTCCGACGGTGAGGCGTAGCGGGCGAAGGCTTCCGCCGGGGGGCTGGTCGCCGTCCAGGCGGGCAGGGCGGCCGGCGCCGGCGCGGCTGCGGTCTCCGGCGGCAAGGTCGCCGGGTCATGGCCGTAACGGCGGAAATGCAGGCCGGCGCTCTCCACCTCCCGCACCTCGGCCAAGATGTCGGCGTGGTCCAAGGCCTCGCGGATCGCGCCCCACCAGCCGCGCAGCTTCTCCGGGTCGGTGCGCTCGGCGATCCGGCCGCAGAGCACCAGCCGGTCCCGCGCCCGCGTCAGGGCCACATAGAGCAGGCGGTAGGCCTCCGCCTCCTCGCGCGCCGCGCGCGCCTCGCGGGCGATGGAGGTCGCCTCGCAGTCCCTGGCGGACGAGCCGCACCACAGGAAGCCGTCCTTCACCGGCAGCAGGGGCGAGCCCCGCGCGGTCTGGGTCAACGTCGTCTCGGGGAGGAAGACGATCGGCGCCTCGAGGCCCTTGGCGCCGTGGGCGGTCATCACCCGCACCTCGCGCTCCGCGCCTTCCATCTCGCGCTTCACGACGATGTCGAGGCCGGCCAGCTCGGCGGCCAGGCCCTCCAGGCTGTGGACGCCGCGGGTCTCGGCGGCCAGGACCTGGTTCATGAACTCGTCCAGCGCGTCCTCGGCCTCGGCCCCCAGCCGGCGCAGCAGGCGCTGGCGCATGGAGAGCCCGTCGGCGCCCTTCACGCCCAGCAGGACGGCGTAGAGCTCGAACGGCCGGCGCGCCTTCGCCTCGGTGAGCGCGAGCTGCAGGAAGGCGTGGGCCACCTGCCAGTCGTCCCGCTCCCCGGACCGGCGGACCAGCCGCGCCCAGAGGGTCTCGTCCTTCCGGCCGTGGGCGAGCTGATAGAGGCTGTCGTCGTCGAGGCCGCAGAGCGGGCTCTTCAGCAGGGCCGCGAGCGTCAGCTCGTCGCCGGGGAAGAGGACGAAGCGGGCGAGCGCCACCAGGTCGTCGAAGATGATGTGCTGCGAGAGCGCCAGCCGGTCCGCGCCGGCCACCGGGACGTCGCGTTGCTTGAGCGCGCGCAAGATCTCCTCGAACAGGGCGCGACGGCGGCGGACCAGGATCAGGACGTCGCCATAGTGGGCGGCGCGCCACGTCCTCGTTTCCTTGTCGAAGACGGCGTCGCCGCGGGCCACGAGAGCCTTGATCTCATCCGCGATCCGCCTAGCGAGCCTGCGGTTGGCGCTGTCCTCCGCCTCGGCGTCGAGCGGCGCATCCCAGGCCTCGCGTTCGTCGCCCTTCCGCTCGACCTCCAGAGGCCAGACGTCCACGCAGCCCGTGTGCTCGCGCCGCTGGGCCTGGTGGCGGACGGCCTCGTCGAGACCCGGCTGGATCGATCGCGCCAGCCCCGGCGGGGTGAAGACCGCGTCCACGAAGCTCAGCACCTGGGGCGTGGAGCGCCAGGAATCCACCAGCTCCACCTCCTCGAAGCGGAACCCGGCGCCGGTGGCCCGGTCCCGGTGGAAGGTGAGCTTGTGGCGGAGCTGCTCGGGCCGGGCGCCCTGGAAAGAATAGATCGACTGCTTGGGGTCGCCGACCACGAAGAGGTCGCGCAGCCGCGCCTCGCCGCCGACGCCGGCGCCCGCGAAGAACTCGGCGGTGATCTGGTCGATGATCGTCCATTGATCGGGGGCGGTGTCCTGCGCCTCGTCCAGCAGGATGTGGTCGATGCCGCCGTCCAGCTTGTAGAGCACCCAGGCCGCGGCCGGCCGGTCGCGCAGCAGGTGACAGGCCTTCTCGATCAGGTCGGCGAAGTCGAGCAGGCCCGCGGCATCCTTCTCCAGCCGGTAGGCGGCGAGATAGGCCGAGGCGAGCGTCAGGGCGTCGAGCGTCTCCCACGCCACCTGCACGGCGCGCAGCCGCTCGCGCGCCGCCTCCAGCCGGGCCTGCTCGGCCAGCAGTAGGGCGCGCAGGCCCTCGTCGGCCTTCAGCCCGCTGGTCTTGCCGACCCAGGTCGCCGCGCTGCCCTCGCCCTTCTCGGTGAAGAACGGCAGCAGCGCCTCGGCGAAGGTCGCGTCGGGATTGGCGGCGACCGCGGCGATCTGGGCGGCGCACTTCTGGTCGGTGGCGCCGCCGCGCTGCAGGGTCTCCGCCGCCCGGCGCCACAGGCCCCGGTCGAGGGCCGCCACGGCCTCGGCTTCCAGGCTCTCGACGGTCGACCCGCGCGCCACGTCCACGGCCCGCCAGACCCAGGCTTCGGCGCCCGCCAGCCCGCCTTCGCGGTGGAAGAACTCGGCCAGCGCGCCGCGGCGGGCCTCGAAATCGGCGAACATCGCCTCGAAGCTCTGGAAGTCGAGCGCGACGGAGAACCGGGCATAGGCGGCCGCGATCTGGTCGTCGGCCTTCAGCGCGTGGTGCGCGACCAGGGCCTTGGCGCTGCGCGCCACCGCCGCCGACCCGCTATCGTCCATCACGCGGAAGCTGGGCGAGATGCCGGCCTCCAGCGGGAACCGGCGCAGCAGCTTCTCGCAGAAGGCGTGGATCGTCTGGATCTTCAGCCCGCCCGGGGTCTGCAGGGCGCGGGCGAACAGGCGCCGGGCGTCGGAGAGCTGGGCCTCGTCCTGCGGATCGACGCGGCGGCCGTCGAGCGCGTGCAGCTTCTCCGCGAGCTCGGCCCCCGCCATCACCGACCAGTCGCCCAGCAGGTCGAACAGCCGGCGCTGCATCTCCGACGCCGCCGCCTTGGTGTAGGTCACGCACAGGATGGTGGCGGGCTCGGCGCCGGCCAGCAGCAGGCGGGCCACCCGGTCGATCAGGGTCTTGGTCTTGCCCGAGCCGGCGTTGGCCGTGACGAAGGCCGACAGCGTCGGGTCCGCGGCGAGCTGCTGCGGGTCGGCGTTGGAGTTGGCGGCGCGGTCGCGGATCTCGCTCATTCCTCGCCCTCCTCGCCGGAGGTGGACCATTCGAAGACCCGGGCCAGATGGTCGTAGTCCGACGCGTAGAGCTTCACGAACTGCGGCGCGGTGCGCGAGGCGTAGCCGCGCTCCGGGTCGCGGAACTGGCGGACCAGTCCGATCAGGCCGGCGAGGGCTCCGTCCGCCGCGCCCTGGCTCTCCAGCACGCTCTTGCCGTCGCCGTCGGGCGCGGCGCGGACCTCGGCGCGGCCGGCGGGCTTGCGGCCGGTGACCTCCAGATAGACCAGCTCGCCGGTGGGCGCGGCGGGCAGGCCGGCCCTGTGGAATCCGCCCTTGGCCAGGATGGCGGCGGTGAGGGTGAGCTGCGGCGAGAAGCCGGTGCGGACCATCTTGGCGCTCGGGGCCCGGCCGGTCTTGAAGTCGAGCACGTGCCCCAGCCCGTCCGGGCCGATCTCGATGCGGTCGGCCTTGGCCGCGACGGTGAACGGCTCGCCGTCGATGTCGAGGACGAGCTCGCCTTCCTTTTCCACGTGGATCGCCCGGCCGTCGGCGCGGCGCTGCAGCTCCAGCTCGGCCACCCAGGCGGCGGCCTCGCGGGCCAGGGCCGTCTCCCGGGCCAGGCCCTCGGGCGGCATGCCGCCGTCGATGAGCGCCTGCAGGTAGTAGCCCTCGAAGGCGGCGGCCGCGGTCTCGGGCGCGTCGGCCGGCCAGTTCAGCGCCAGGTCTTCGAAGGCCTTGTGGATGGCGGTCCCCCGGATGCGGACGTCTACCTCTTCGTCGGGGCGGGCGAGTTGGCGCAGGCCGAGGATGTGCCGGGCCCAGACGGCGTAGGGGTCGCGCGTGAGCGTTTCCACACCGGTGACGAACAGCTTCTTGGGCCGGTCGGCCAGCGGCGGCTTCGGCGCCGGCCGGGGGGCAGGGCGCGTAGGCGTCCGGGGCATCCAGCGCCCGGGCCCAGTCCAGCACCTCGGGCCGGCCGGCAAGCGTCACGCCGGCGCCCTTGGCCAGGGTCTCCAGCCGCCAGAGCCAGCGGGATTTCACCGCCGGGGCGCCCTCGCGACGCTCGGTGTGGAGCAGGATCACTTCCGGCGCGCAGGCGGCCTGGGCGAAGTCGTGGGCCGCGAGGCCGACCCGGCGCTCGGGGCTCGGCAGGCCGAGGCGCTCGCGCATGGGCCTGGACAGGAAGGGATCCAGGGCCGCGCCTCTCGGCCAGACGCCTTCCTCCAGCCCGGCGACCACCAGCCGGTCGGCGCGCACGAGCCGGGCCTCGATGGCGCCCAGGATGCGCAGGCGGGGATGGGTGGAGCCGCCGGTCCGCACGCTCTCTCCGGACATCAGCCGGTCCAGCAGCTCGGCGAAGCCGCGCGGCGTGGCGGCGGGGAGGTCGCCGCCGTCGCGGATCAGGCCGGCCAGCAGCCGGCTCACCGCCTCGCCGTCGAAGCCGCTCCAGAGGTCGTCGGCGCCCTCGGCCAGGGTCTCCATGGACCGGGCGAGGGCGGCGGCGCGGGTGGCGGGGGAGTCGGCGTCGTACTCGCTCGGCAGGGCGGCGCGCAGGCGGTCGGCGAGGGCGGCGGCGTCCGGATATTCCGTCAGTTTACTGATTAAGTCCGGCCAGGTGCGGGCGCGGGGGCCGCGGAAGGCGCGGCGCTCCAGGACGTCGCGGGCGGCGGCGAAGGCCTCGGCGTCGAGCCCCAGTCGCACCGCCGGGTGCTTCAGGATCGCCAGCAGGGTGACTGGCGCCAGCGGGTCGACGGCGGCCTTGGCCACCAGCCCGGCCAGCGACCCGCAGCGCGAGCCGGCCAGGCTCTCGCCGGCGGAGCTGTCGGGGATGATCCCCCAACGGGTCAGCTTGGCGGTCACCCGCCGGGCCAGCGCCTGGTCGGGCGTCACCAGGGCGGCGGTGAGGTCCGGGGTCTCCATGGCCTCGCGAAGCAGCAGGGCGGCGACCGTGGCGGCCTCCTCCTCCGTCCGGGCGGTGACGCGGGAGAGGCCCTTCAGCCCCTCGGCGATGGGGTCGGCGTCGCCGCCTTCCTTGCGCAGCTCGGCGATGACGCCCAGCCAGTCGGCGGTCTCGTCGGCGGGGCGCAGCGCCTCGTTGACGATCCGCTGGCGCCAGCGCCGGGCCATGTTCGCCTGGATCGAGGCCGGCCAGAGCGGCACGTCGCGCTTGGCGATCCGCGCATCGTCCAGCAGGCGCTTCAGGGGCCCTGCGGATGCTGCACGTCGACCTTGGCCCAGGCCTTCTCGGCCAGGCCCTCGTCCAATCCCGGCAGCACGACGCAGCCCTGCGGCGCGTTGGCGACGGCGATCAGCAGCGCCCGCGTGGCCGGCGCCGTCCCGGTCGACCCGGCGGCCACCAGCACGCCCTGCGGCGGCCGGTCGGTCCAGACCTCGGCGAGGCGCCGCAGCAGCTTCACGCGGCGCTCGCTGACGTCCACCAAGCCGAGGTCGCGCAGGCGTTCGGCCCAGCCGGCGACCGCGCTCTCCAGGAAGGCGCGGCTGACCTGCCAGTGCTCGGCATGCTCGCTCTCCACGAGGTCGGCGAGCCGGCTCTCCACCTCCGCCTCCTCGATCTGCACGCTGTCGAAGAAGCCGCCCAGCGCCTCGGCCAATTCCAGGGGCGCCGGGGGCGGTGAGGGTCCGGCCCTGCAGCAGGTGCTCGCGCTCGGCCACCAGCCGCGTCAGCTCGAACTTCCGCTTCAGCGGATCGATGGCGGCCGGCAGATCGAGGGATAGGTCGCCCGGCTCGAACGGCGGCTCGCCTTCCTCCAGGTCGCCCAGGGGCCGCATCTGCGGCGGCAGGACGGCGCGCCCGCCGGCCGCGGCGATGAAGGCGTCGGCGATGGCCCGCGCGCCCCGCCGCGTCGGCATCAGCACCACCGCCTGCGACAGCGCCTCCGGACCCAGTGGCGCAAGCGTGTCGAACAGGCCCTGGGCCAGGTCCTGGGCGAAGGGGCGGTGCGCAGGCACGTTGAACCAGCGCGGTCCGGGCCGGTCCAGGAAGCTGGTCATCTCAGCCGCGCCTCGGCCGCCTCCCGGGCGGCGGGATCACCCACGTGCATCCAGAAGGCGTCCATGACCGCGCCGTAGAGCCGCCCCTCGGCCTGCAGCCGATGCCAGACCGGCAGGATCGAGAACGGGCCCGCGTTGGGCGAGCTGGCCAGCACCTGCGGCTTCAGGACCCCGAAGCCGATGTTGGCGAACGGCGTCGGCGGCTCGGGCCGCACCGAGTGGGTGAGCCGGCCCTCGGCGTCCATGAAGAAGCCGTTCGGCCCCTCGAACCCGATGCCGTGGCCGCGCGTCACGAGCAGCAGCAGGATGTCCATGCGCTCCGCATCCCAGACGCGCTTCAGCGTCTCCAGCGGCGGCTCGCCCTCGTCGATCCAGAGCGAGTCGATGTTGGCGACGAAGATCGGGTCCTCACCCAGCAGCGGCCGGGCCTTCTGGATGCCGCCGCCGGAATCCAGCAGCTCGGCCCGCTCGTCGGAGATCAGCACCTCCAGGTCGCGGCGCCCGGCGAGGTGGGCCTCCATCTGGTCGGCGTGGTGGTGGACGTTGACCACCGCGCGGGTCACACCCGCCTCGACCAGCTTGTCCAGCACCCGGTCGATCAGGGTCCGCCCGGCCACCGGGATCAGCGCCTTGGGCATGGCGTCAGTGAGCGGCCGCATGCGCGTGCCGAGGCCCGCGGCCAGCACCATGGCGGTCTTGGGAGCCGCGGTGCTCACGCCCGCGCCTCGCGCGGCACGTGGCGGTCGAACCAGGTCTTCAGGCCGGCCATCGCCGGGTCCTCCAGGTTCCGTTCCAGGTAGCGCCAGGTGCGGGGCATGTAGGTGGTGTACTGCAGCCGCCCGAGGATCGCCTGCCTGGCGAACACCCGGCCGAGGATCCGCGCGCCGTTGGAGGCGGCCAGCGCCCGGTAGTCGGCGAGGAACGGTTCGCGCTCGAGCTCGGGCCGGGCGTCCAGGAATCGCGCCAGCATGGCGGCCTCGAGCTCGGCGGAGACGTCTCGCCGGGCGTCCTGCAGCAGGTGCGTCAGGTCCCAGGCCGGATGGGCGCGCAGCGCGTCCTGGAAGTCCAGCAGGCCGACGCGGGCCGGGCCGGCGCGCTCCGGCAGCCAGAGCAGGTTCTGGGCGTGGTAGTCCCGGTGGGTGAAGACCGAGGCCCCGGCCTCGCCGCGCGCATAGACCGGCGCCCACAGCGCGTCCCACTCGGCCACCGCCGCGTCGTCGAACGGCGCGAGCCCGGAGAACTTCGGCCACCATTCCAGGAAGGTGTCGGTGCCGACCTTCAGCGCCAGGGTGTCGTAGGTGAGCAGCGGCCAGGCGGTGTCGCCCTCGCCCAGCACGGCGGGCGGTTCCTCAGCCTGCAGGGCCACCTGCACGTCCACCGCGGCCTCGTAGAGCGGTCGCTCGTCCTGGCCGTTCGCCACCAGGGTCGCGAACAGGCCGTCGCCCAGGTCCTCCAGCACGCAGAGGCCGGCGCCGACGTCGTGGGCGATGATCTCCGGCGCGGAGAGCCCCCGGCCGTGCAGGTAGGTGGCCGTCGCCACGAAGGCGGCCACCGAGCCCGCCGCCAGCCGGCTCGCCGCATTGTAGCCCAGCGCCAGTCGCTGTTCCGGGGTGGCGTCCGGCGGGCAGACGCCGCTCTCCACGGCCGGCGGCTGGTCCATGAAGATCAGGCTCGCGCCGCCGGGCGTCTTCAGCCGCTCGTAACTGCGCGTCGAGGCGTCGCCGCTGAGCGGAACCCGCTCGGCGCCCGCCAGGCCCGCCGCCTTCAGGAACTCGGCCTTCAGGGCCTCACGGTCCGAACTCAAGCCCTCGTCCCTCCCAGGTCCCATGCGGCGTCAGCCGCACGCGCCGTTCCTCGCCATCCTCGGAAAGCGAGATCTCTACATCGAGTCGGTTGGCGGGAAGGCGGCCCTCCAGCCTTTCCGGCCATTCGACCACCGCGGCCCCGTCCTCCAGCGCCTCGTCCAGCCCGATCTCATAGGCCTCGTCGGGCGACGACAGGCGATAGAGGTCGAAATGGGCGACCTTCAGGCGGGCGCCTTCGTAGAACTGCACGAGCGTGAAGGTCGGCGAGGGCACGTCCTCGTCCGGCGTGGTCAGCGCCCGCACCAGGGCCCTGGCCAGGGTCGACTTGCCGGCCCCGAGCGGCCCCGAGAGGCAGACCATGTCCCCCGGATGCAGGGCGTCGGCGATCGCCCGGCCCAGATGCTGCGTGGCCGCCTCGCCCGCGAGGCGGAAGTCGCCTTCGGCTTCCAGGATCATGCGAAGGCCGCGTCGGCGTCGGCGGGGATCGTCCGCTCCACATGGTGCTTGAGGCGCAGAGTGGCCTCGCCCGGATCGCCGACCAGGGCGTCGGGCGCGATCGGCCGGCCGACCTTCAGGTGGAACGCCCGGCCCTGCTTGTTGAGCAGCTCGTGGAAGAGGGTGATGTCGCGCAGCTCCGGAGAGACCCGGTTGAACAGGTGGAACAGGGTCGACCAGGGGCCGCTCACGTGGATCGGCAGGACGGTCGCCTCGTACTTGCGCGCGATGGAGACGGCGCTCGGCGCCCAGGCGGGGTCCGCAAGCAGGCCGTCCGGCTGGCGGCGCGCGAGCCGGCCGGCCGGGAAGATGACCAGGCAGCGCTCGGCCTCCAGGGCCTCCCGGGTGAGCTGCAAGGTCAGCCGGGTCCGTTCGCGGGTGCGCTTGGCCTCCACCCACTCCACGGGGATCAGCACCTCGTCGAGGCGGGGCGAGACCCGGTGGGCGTCGGAGTTGGCGTAGAAGCAGAGGTCCGGCCGGAGCGGCTTCAGCGCGTCATAGACCGCGATCCCGTCGGCGATGCCGGTGGGATGGTTGCAGACCACCATCAGCCGGCCGGCGCGCGGGACCCGGTCCAGCCCCTCGGCGGTGGTCTTCAGCGACAGCAGGCCGGAGACATGGTCCAGCGCCTGGACGCCGGGCAGCGGCCGGATCGCGTCGGCCATGCGCCGGGCCTTGGCGTAGTCGAGGACGCCGTAGAGCAGGGGCCGGACGACCGGCCAGAACGGCGAGCCCGACAGCTTCGGCGCCCGCTCGGCGATCAGGATGTCGACGATGTGGTCGCGCCCCGGGGGGCGAAGCCGGCGGCCGGCGACGCGAGGGTCATGCCCCCAGGATGCGACGCGCCGGGGGAGGGGGGCAAGCGGCTCGGCGCCTCGTCATCCACCTTAGGGGGAGGACGAGGCTTGCCCCAGACAGCACCCGGCCCGCCGCATCGCTGCGGCGGGCCGGGGTCCTTGGAGGCTCAGCCCTTAGCGGTAGTAGGGCGAGCCGTAGTAGCTGCGGCTGGTCGGGTAGCCGTAGCGGTCGTAGCTCGTGTAGCGCGGCTGGGCGTAGGTCCGGCCGTAGTTGTAGTTCGAGCCGTAGTAGCCCTGGTTGCCGTAGTAGCTCGAGCCGCGATAGTTCGGGGCGTAGTAGCTCGAGCCGTAGGTCCGGCACTTGTCGTTCGACTTCGCGATCTGGGAGCCCAGCAGGGCGCCGGCGACCGCGCCGATGGCCGCGCCGGGGGCCCGGCCGTCGTGACGGCCCGCGAGGCTGGCGCCCAGCGCCGCGCCGGCCAGGCCGCCGACCACCGCACCGGTGGTCCCGTTGCCCGAGCGGCAGTCCTGATAGCGGCCGTACGACTGGGCCGCGGAAGGTGTGGCGATCGCGCCGGCGGCGACGGTAGCCAGGACGCCGGCGGAAATAGCGGCGATCTTCATGGTCTCGCTCCTCTTTCCTTGTCTACGGCCAGGCTGTTCCTGACCCTCATCTGAGAGTGCATTTAACACCTTCGCACCTGAACGGTGGCTGACAAGGGCGTATATCTTCGGATTATTTGGCTTCAGCCGAGAAATGCTTGCCGAATTCCCGCCGCAATCTCCAGGTGGCGCCGCGTGTCGCAACGGCTGGCTCACCTGACGTCATCGGCTTAAAACGCCGGCCATGCGTGAGATCACCCATTTCATCGACGGCGCGTCCGTCGCCTCGACCTCCGGTCGGACCGGAGACGTCTTCAACCCCAACACCGGCGAGGTTCAGGCCCGCGTGGCGCTCGCCACCCCGGCCGAGCTGGACGCCGCGGTCGCCTCGGCGCTGCGCGCGCAGCAGACCTGGGCCCTGGTCAATCCCCAGCGCCGGGCGCGGGTGATGTTCGAGTTCAAGCGGCTGGTGGAAGCCCGCATGGACGAGCTCGCCGAGCTGCTCTCCTCCGAGCACGGCAAGGTGATCGCCGACTCGAAGGGCGACATCCAGCGCGGCCTGGAGGTGATCGAGTTCGCCTGCGGCATCCCGCACGCCCTGAAGGGCGAATACACCGAGGGCGCCGGTCCGGGCATCGACGTCTATTCCATGCGCCAGCCGCTGGGCGTCTGCGCGGGCATCACCCCGTTCAACTTCCCGGCCATGATCCCGATGTGGATGTTCGGCGTGGCCATCGCGGTCGGCAACAGCTTCATCCTGAAGCCGTCGGAGAAGGACCCGAGCGTCCCGGTCCGCCTGGCCGAGCTGATGATGGAGGCCGGCGCGCCCAAGGGCGTGCTGAACGTCGTCCACGGCGACAAGACGGCGGTCGACGCCATCCTCGACCACCCGGACATTAAGGCGGTCAGCTTCGTCGGCTCCTCCGACATCGCCCATTACGTCTATTCCCGCGGCACGGCGAACGGGAAGCGGGTCCAGGCCATGGGCGGCGCCAAGAACCACGGCATCATCCTGCCCGACGCCGACCTGGAGCAGGCGACGAAGGACATCATCGGCGCGGCCTACGGCTCGGCCGGCGAGCGCTGCATGGCGCTGCCGGTCGTCGTCCCCGTGGGCCGGAAGACCGCCGACGAGGTGCGCGAGCGGGTGCTGGCCGAACTGGAGACCCTGAAGGTCGGCATCTCCACCGACCCCGCCGCCCAGTATGGGCCGGTGGTGTCCGCCGCCCACCGCAAGAAGATCAGCGACTACATCGACATCGGGGTGAAGGAAGGCGCCGAGCTGGTCGTCGACGGCCGCGGCTTCAAGCTGCAGGGCTACGAGGACGGCTTCTTCATCGGCCCCTCGCTGTTCGACGGCGTGAAGAAGGGCATGAAGACCTACGACGAGGAGATCTTCGGCCCGGTCCTGCAGATCGTGCGCGCCGAGACCTTCGAGGAGGCGCTGGCCCTGCCCTCCGAGCACCAGTACGGCAACGGCGTCGCCATCTTCACGCGCAACGGCCGCGCCGCCCGCGAGTTCGCCGCGAGGGTGAACGTCGGCATGGTCGGCATCAATGTGCCGATCCCGGTGCCGGTCGCCTACCACACCTTCGGCGGCTGGAAGCGCTCGGCCTTCGGCGACACCAACCAGCACGGCATGGAAGGCGTGAAGTTCTACACCAAGGTGAAGACCGTCACCGCCCGCTGGCCGGAGGGCGCCGTGGAGGACTCGGCGTTCGTCATCCCGACGATGGGGTAGGGCTCAATCCCTCCCCTTCAGGGGAGGGTGGACGGCGCGGTACGCGCTGCCGGGTGGGGGAGTGTGGGCCAGGCTCGGAGTCGGGGCTTGAACGCGACTTCCCCACCCTCGCCGCGCAGCGGCGTTTCCCTCCCCTGAAGGGGAGGGATCGGGTTGCCCTCAGCTCCTGCGGCTGATGATGTCCTTGGTGTGCGCCCGGGTCTTGGCGCCCTGGCTGATCTTCGGGCTGCCGTGGTCTTCGATGAGGTCTTCCTCGAGCTGGTCGACGTCGACCGTGGGATCGTGCTGGGCCTCCAGCTCACGCTCCCCGACACCCAGTCCCTGCTGGCGGCCACGGTTGGCGGACACGTCGTCCGTCGTGAAAGTGCGGTCTTGATCGGCCATCAGGGTCTCCTTCTCTTCATAGGCTCAACCCGTGTCCGGCCGGCCTGTTCCTTGCCCCCATTCCTTGCGCATGCGGTCGCCCCTCGCTAGGCCTCATGGCTGATGGCCGAGACCCTTGCCGCCGCCTACGACGCCCGCCTGGCCGCAGGCGACATCCGGCCCGACCCCGCCCAGGCGGCGGGGCTCCGCGAACTCGTCAGGCTGGAAGACGACCTCGCCGCCGCGCAATCGGGCGGACGCCTGAAGGCGCTGTTCCGGAAGCCGGAGAGCGAGCGTGGGGTCTATCTCGTGGGGCCGGTGGGCCGGGGGAAGTCCATGCTCATGGACCTCTTCTTCGAGACCGTGCCGGTGGAGAAGAAGCGCCGCACCCATTTCCACGTCTTCATGGGCGAGATCCACCGCCTGATCGACGCCTGGCGCAAGGGCGACGCCGCGGCGCGCAAGGCCCGCTTCGGGCAGTCGAAGGGGGACGATCCGATCCCGCCGGTGGCCGACGTGGTCGCCGACGGCGCGCGCCTGCTCTGCTTCGACGAGTTCCAGGTCACCGACATCGCCGACGCCATGATCCTCGGCCGGCTGTTCGAGGCCCTGTTCGCCCGCGGCGTGACCCTGGTGGCGACCTCCAATCGCCATCCGGACCAGCTCTACAAGGACGGCATCAATCGCCAGCTCTTCCTGCCGTTCATCGATCTCCTGAAGTCGAAGGTCGAGGTGGTGGAGGTCGCCGGGGCCCACGACTACCGGCTCGACCGCCTCAGGGCCGCCGGCACCTGGTTCTCGCCCAACGATCCCGACCACCAGCGGGTGTTCGACGACCTCTGGACCCAGATGCTGGGCCCGGAAGAGGAGGATGGCGAGGAGCTGGAGGTGCTGGGCCGCCGGATCACCCTGCCGCGCGCCGCCGGCGGGCTGGTGCGGTCGTCCTTCGCCAGCCTCTGCTCCGTGGCGCTGGGCCCCAACGACTACCTGGCGCTGGCCGAGCGCTTCCACACGGTCTTCCTGGAGGACGTGCCGAAGCTCACCGCCAACCGGCGCGAGGAGGCGAGGCGCTTCGTCCTGCTGATCGACGCGCTCTACGAGGCCCGCACCCGGCTGATCGTCCTGGCCGAGGCCGACCCGGACCATCTCTACCCGGCCGGCGACGGCGCCTTCGAGTTCGAACGCACCGCGTCCCGCCTGCAGGAGATGCGCTCGGCGGACTGGCTCGCGGATCGGGAGTAGGCGCGCGTATCCCTCCCCTTCAGGGGAGGGGCAGATCGCGGAGCGATCGGGGTGGGAGAGTCGCGTTCGGGCCCGGCGCCTCAGGACGGGGCGCTCTTCGCCCAATGCGGAGCCTGGCCACACACCCCCACCCGGCGGCGCTTCGCGCCGTCCGCCCTCCCCTGAAGGGGAGGGGGTGGGCTCACCCCCTCAAACTCTCCACCAGCTCCCGCGCGTAGGGCCGCAGGTCGTCCATCGCGCGGACGACGATGTTCAGGTCGCGCACTGCCCAGTCGTCGGCGAGCGCCACGATCGCCAGGTCCATGGTCTTCGCCGCGCGCGCCGCGGTGGTGGCCGGCACGACGCCGACGCCCACGCCGCACTCCACCAGCCGGCAGACCGCGTCGAAGCTGCGGAGCTGGACGCGCAGCCGGATCGGGCGGCCTTCCCGCGCCGCCTTCCCGGCCAGGAACCGCTGCAGCGAGCTCGACCGCTCCAGGCCGATGAAGTCGTAGTCCAACACCTCGGCGAAGCTGACGCTCGGCCGGGCCGCCAGGGCGTGATCCTTCGCCGTCACCACCACGAAGCGGTCGGAGCGGAACGGGAAGACCTGCAGGGCGCCCACCTCCACCGTGCCGGCGACGATGCCCACGTCGCCGACGCCCTCGGCGATCAGGCCGACGATCTCGTCCGAGAGCCGTTCCTCCAGGTCGACGCTGACGTGCGGGTGGCGGGTCAGGAACGACGACAGCGCCTCGGGCAGGAATTCGGTCAGCGCATTGGTGTTGGCGAGCACCCGGACCTCGCCCCCGGCCCCGCCGGAGAAGGCGCCCAGGTCGTCGCGCAGGCGGGCGCTCTGGTCGAGGATGGCGCGCGCGTGCTTCAGCAGCATGCGGCCGGCCGGCGTCGGCGTGACCCCCTGGCGGGAGCGCGAGAGCAGGGCCGCGCCCAGGCTCTCCTCCATGTGCCGGATGCGGGTGGAGGCGGCGGCCAGCGCCAGCGCGCTGCGCTCCGCGCCGCCGGTGATGGAGCCCGCGTCCACCACCTCGCAGAAGAGCCTGAGGTCGGTCAGGTCGAACCGCATGATCCTTCGTCCTTCGCGAAGGATCACTACAGCAATCACGCATTGCGAAGCGAGGCGAAACCGCCAAGGGTTCGGCGATTACGAAGGTGGGGCCCCGCGCGCCGGGGCCTTCGTTGACAGCCTACCGGGGCGGCTTAAAAGCGGAGCCGCCTCCAAACATGAGAGCGAGCGGCTAGATCATGACCGACGCCACAAGGCGCCCCCGCGCCCGACCGATGTCGCCCCACCTGCAGGTCTGGCGATGGCACATCACCATGTGGACCTCGATCCTGCACCGGGTGACCGGCTCCGGCCTCTACCTGGGCGCCCCTGATCGCGGCGGCCTGGGCGGTCTCCCTGGCCAGCGGCCCGGAGGCCTATGAGGCGTTCAAGGCGGTGCTCGGCTCGCCGATCGGCAAATTCGTGCTGTTCGGCATGACGTTGTCCTTGTTCTACCACCTGGCCAACGGCATCCGGCACGTGGTCTGGGACCTGGGCCACGGGCTCGACATCAAGAGCGCCAACGCCTCGGCGGTGGTGGTGATGGCTTTCGCCATCGCGGCGACCATCGCGGTCTGGGTGATCGCCGGCATGACGGGGGCGGTCTGATGGCCAGCTATCGTACGCCGCTCTCCCGCGCCCGCGGCCTGGGCGCCGCCGGCCACGGGGTCGGAACCTGGCTCGGCGAGCGGGTGGGGGGCATCGCCCTTGTGCCGCTCTGCCTGTGGGGCGTCTTCGCGGCCATGCGGCTCGCGGCCCACGACTACGCCTACGCCGTCCAGTGGGTGGCCCAGCCGGTGAACGCCACCCTGCTGGTGCTGCTGTTCGCGGTCAGCTTCTGGCACATGCACGACGGCCTGCGGGTGGTGGTCGAGGACTACATCCACAAGACGCTGTCCAAGGCGGGCCTGCTGCTGCTCAACCTCTTCGTCTGCGGCCTCGCCGGGGCGCTTTCGATCCTCTCCATCCTGAAAGTCGCGTTCAGCGGCGGGGTCTCCTGAAGCCATGTCGGCCTACGAATTCATCGACCACAAGTACGACGTCGTCGTCGTCGGCGCCGGCGGCTCGGGCCTCCGCGCCGCGCTCGGCTGCGCCCAGGCGGGGCTGAAGACCGCCTGCATCTCCAAGGTCTTCCCGACCCGTTCGCACACGGTGGCGGCCCAGGGCGGCATCTCGGCCAGCCTCGGCAACATGGGCGAGGACGACTGGCGCTGGCACATGTACGACACCGTCAAGGGGTCGGACTGGCTGGGCGACCAGGACGCCATCGAATACCTCTGCCGCAACGCGCCGGCCGCGGTCTATGAGCTGGAGCACTGGGGCGTGCCGTTCTCGCGGACCGAGGACGGCAAGATCTACCAGCGCGCCTTCGGCGGCATGACCAAGAACTACGGCGAGGCCCCGATCCAACGCACCTGCGCCGCGGCCGACCGCACCGGCCACGCCATGCTGCACACCATGTATGGCCAGTCCCTGGCGCACGACACCGAGTTCTTCATCGAGTACTTCGCCCTCGACCTGATCATGGACGAAGGCGTCTGCCGGGGCGTCACCGCCTGGAAGCTCGACGACGGCACCCTGCACCGCTTCCAGGCGCAGCTCGTGATCCTGGCCACCGGCGGCTACGGCCGGGCTTACTTCTCCTGCACCAGCGCCCACACCTGCACCGGCGACGGCAACGCCATGGTGCTCCGCGCCGGTCTGCCTTTGCAGGACATGGAGTTCGTGCAGTTCCACCCGACCGGCATCTACGGCGCCGGCTGCCTGATCACCGAAGGCGCGCGCGGCGAGGGCGGCTACCTCACCAACTCCGAGGGCGAGCGGTTCATGGAGCGCTATGCGCCGACCGTGAAGGACCTCGCGCCGCGCGACATGGTCAGCCGCGCCATGACCATCGAGATCCGAGAAGGCCGCGGCGTGGGCCCGAAGAAGGACCACATCTTCCTGCACCTCGACCACCTGGACCCGGCGGTTCTGGCCGAGCGCCTGCCGGGCATCTCGGAAAGCGCCAAGATCTTCGCCGGCGTCGACGTCACCAAGGAGCCGATCCCGGTGCTGCCGACGGTGCACTACAACATGGGCGGCATCCCCACGAACTTCTACTCGGAGGTAGTGACCAAGGCCGGCAAGAACCCCGACCAGGTGGTGCCGGGCCTGATGGCCGTCGGCGAGGCCGCCTGCGTCTCGGTGCACGGCGCCAACCGCCTGGGCTCCAACAGCCTGATCGACCTCGTGGTGTTCGGCCGCTCGGCCGCGCTCCGCGCCGCCGACACCATCAAGGCCGGCGACAAGCAGCCGGAGCTGAAACCGCACCACACCGAGCGCCACCTGGCCCGCTTCGACCGCCTGCGCCACGCCTCCGGCGGCACGCCGACGGCGGCGCTCAGGCTCGAGATGCAGCGCGCCATGCAGGAGGACGCCGCCGTCTTCCGCACCTCGGAGAGCCTGACGTCGGGCGTGAAGCGGCTCGCCGCCGTCCAGGCCAAGCGCGGCGACATCGCCGTCACCGACCGCGGCATGATCTGGAACACCGACCTCATGGAGACGCTGGAGTTCGACAACCTCGTCGGCCAGGCGATCGTCACCGTCAACGGCGCCGCCAACCGCACGGAGAGCCGCGGGGCCCACGCCCACGAGGACTTCCCCGACCGCAACGACCAGACCTGGCAGAAGCACACGCTCGCCTGGTTCGACGACGCCACCGGCAAGGTGAAGATCGACTACCGGCCGGTGCACAACTTCACCATGACCAACGACATCGCCTACATCCCGCCCAAGGCGCGGGTGTACTGAGGACGCGCGCCCCATGGCTCAGTTCGTACTGCCGAAGAACTCCCGGATCGGCAAAGGCCGGCACTTCCCGGCGCCCGCCGGCGCCGGGAAGGTCAAGACCTTCAAGGTCTACCGCTGGGACCCCGAGACTGACGAGAACCCGCGCTGGGACACCTATGACGTGGACGTCGACGCCTGCGGGCCGATGGTTCTGGACGTGCTCATCCACATCAAGAGCACCGTGGACCCGACGCTGGCCTTCCGGCGCTCGTGCCGCGAGGGCGTCTGCGGCTCCTGCGCCATGAACATCGGCGGCCGCAACACCCTGGCCTGCACGCAGGGGTGGGAAGAGGTCCCAGGCAAGGACTGCCAGATCGGCCCGCTGCCGGCCTCGCAGGTGATCAAGGACCTGATCCCCGACCTGACGCTGTTCTACGCCCAGTACGCCTCCATCAAGCCCTGGCTGCAGACCGAGACGCCCGAGCCGCAGAAGGAATGGAAGCAGAGCCCCGAGGACCGCGAGAAGCTCGACGGCCTCTACGAGTGCATCCTGTGCGCCTGCTGCTCGACCTCGTGCCCCAGCTACTGGTGGAACCAGGACAAGTACCTGGGCCCCGCCGCCCTGCTGCACGCCTACCGCTGGATCATCGACAGCCGCGACGAGGCCACCGGCGACCGCCTCGACGACCTCGAGGACCCCTTCAAGCTCTACCGCTGCCACACGATCATGAACTGCGCCCAGGTCTGCCCCAAGGGCCTGAACCCGGCCAAGGCGATCTCCGAGGTCAAGAAGATGCTCGCCGACCGGATGACCTGATCCGGGAGGCCGGCGCGCGCACCAAGTTGACGCGGGCGTCATTTTTCGGCAACGAGGGTCCATGAGCACTGAGGGCGAGCGCGCTCCGGACGGGGCGGTGGTGATCGTCGGCGCCGGCCATGCCGGCGGCACGGCCGCGGCCCTGCTCCGCCAGTATGGCTACGCGGGCCCCATCGTCCTGATCGGCGAGGAGCCGCACGCCCCCTACCAGCGCCCGCCGCTCTCCAAGGCCTGGCTGAAGGGCGAGGCCGACGCCGACAGCTTGGCCCTCAAGCCGGCCGAGTGGTACGCCGAGGCGGACATCGACTTCCGGCCGAACGCGCGGGCCGTGCGCATCGACCGCGCCGGCAAGACCGTCGAGCTCGCCGACGGAACGGTCGTTCCATATGGCCACCTGGTCCTCGCCACCGGCGCGCGGGCCATCGCCCTGCCGATCCCCGGCGCGGACCTCAAGGGCGTCATGTTCCTGCGCACCGCCGACGACGCCGAGCAGCTGAAGGCCGCCGTCGGTCCGGGCAAGAAGCTGGCCGTCGTCGGCGGCGGCTACATCGGCCTGGAGGTCGCCGCCTCCGGCCGGGCTCTGGGCGCCGAGGTCACCGTCTTCGAGCGCGAGGATCGCCTGCTGGCCCGCGTCGCCTGCGAGACGCTGTCGTCCTTCTTCCAGGCCTACCACGAACAGCACGGCGTGACCTTCGAGCTCGGCTGCTCCGTCGTCGGCTTCACGGGCGATGAGGCGGGTCACGTCACCGGCGTCACCCTGGCCGACGGCCGCGTCGTCGCCTGCGACGCCGCCGTGGTCGGCGTCGGCGCCCAGCCCAACGACGAGCTCGCCCGCGACGCCGGCCTCGACGTCGCCCGCGGCGTCGTCGTCGACCTGGAAGCCCGCAGCTCCGACCCGGCGATCTTCGCCATCGGCGACGTCGCCCACCGCCCCATGCCGATCTACGGGGGCCGCATGTTCCGCATGGAAAGCGTGCCCAATGCGCTGGAACAGGCCAAGCAGGCGGCCAGCGCCATCGCCGGGCGCCCCGCCCCGGCCGGCGAATGTCCCTGGCAGTGGTCCGACCAGTACGACTTGAAGCTCCAGATCGCCGGCTACGCCTTCGACGTCGACGAGATCCTGGTGCGCGGCGACCCCGCCACGGCGAAGTTCGCCGTCTTCCACCTGGCCGGGGACCGCATCCAGTCGGTGGAGGCGATCAACGCCCCGCCGGAGTTCATGATGGGCCGCCAGCTCATCCTCAACCGAAAGCCGGTGGACAAGGCGAAGCTTGCCGACCCCGCCGTTTCCATGAAAGAGGTCGTCGCCCAGGGATAAGGGCGGCGGCGCGTAGAGGGCAGGATTCACCGATGGCCAAGATCACCTACATCGAGCACGACGGGACCGAACACACCATCGAGGTGAAGACCGGCCTCTCCGTGATGGAAGGCGCGGTGAAGAACAACATCCCCGGCATCGACGCCGACTGCGGCGGCGCCTGCGCCTGCGCCACCTGCCACGTCTATGTGGACCCCGCCTGGACCGGCAAGACCGGGACCAAGTCGGCCATGGAAGAGTCCATGCTCGACTTCGCCGAGGGGGTCGAGGAGAACAGCCGCCTCTCCTGCCAGATCAAGGTCAGCGACGAGCTGGACGGCCTGGTCGTCCGCATGCCGGAGAGCCAGCACTAAGCCAGACTGTCATCCCGGACGCCGCGCCAGCGGCGATCCGGGACCCAGGGGAGCCGCAGGGCGGCCCGCCGTCAGTGCCGCGCCCGATCCAGCCTGAGCAGCGCCTCGCGCACCTCCGCATAGGCCACCGGCTCAGGCGTGCCGAGCAGCCAGCGCAGGGTGGGCTCGTCCTGCACGGCCGAGGCGTCGGACGCCCAGGACGACAGGATCTCCCGCTTCTGGCCGTGGGTAAGGTGCGGGTCCTTCAGGACGTCGTCGGGGCTCGTGAACCCGACCGCCGGGCGGATCCCGCGGGCGAGCAGGGCGCCCAAACCCCTGGGCCTTCAGGCCCTGCGAATGGATGAGATGTTCCGTGGTCGCCAGTCGCACGGCTTCGTCTCCAGCTTATTGAGCCTTTCTCCAAGCGCCGCCGCAGGGCGGCGATGGCCGATGATCTAGGCGGCGGAGGCGATGGGTCAAGAGGGGCGGCGGGGAGGCTGTGATGGAAGACTCACGGCCTCTCGTCGCGAAGCGACCGAGAGGGTCGGTCCCGGCGTCCGAGCGGGCCGCCCTCCGCCCTTTCGGGGCCCCTGTCCCGGTGGGGGGAGGAACAGGCACGGAGACGCTCACCCTGGCCCACGCGACCCTCGTCACTTGTGCCGCCCGGCCCGCGGGCCGACATTAGGGGGCCTGAGCACCTGGAGGCTTGAGCTTGGCCCGGCCATTCGACGGATACGAGGTGGAGGCGGAGCTTCGGCCGCAGGCGCGGGACTGCGCCTTCGACCTGGAGCAGGCGCTGAACTCGGTGGTGGCGCTGGAGGCGCGGGTGGCGCCCGACGCCTTCACCGCCCCGATCCTCGGGACCGAGCGCCTCGGCAACGGGGCGGTGATCGGGGCCAACGGCCTTGTCCTCACCATCGGCTACCTGATCACCGAGGCCGCCGAGGTGACGCTGACCCTCAACGACGGCGCGCGGGTGGCGGCCCATCCGCTGGGCGTCGACGCGGTGACCGGCTTCGGCGTGGTGCAGGCGTTGGAGCCGCTGGGCCTGCCCGCCCTGCCCCTGGGGGACTCCAGGCAGCTGCGCGCCGAGAGCCCCGTGGTGATCGCCGGCGCCGGCGGGCGCACCCATGCGGCGGCCGGCCAGGTGCTGACCCGCATGCCCTTCGCCGGCTACTGGGAATACCTCCTCGACGACGCGCTGATCACCGAGCCCGGCCATCCGCACTGGAGCGGGGCGGCGCTGATCGGCGCCAAGGGCGACCTGGTGGGCGTCGGCTCACTCAGCCTGGAGGCCCGCAGCCGCGAGGGGCCGAAGCCGATCAACATGTTCGTGCCGATCGACCTCCTGCCGCCGATCCTCGACGACCTGGCCCGCGGGAAGGCGCCGCATGCGCCCCGGCCATGGCTGGGGGTGCTGGCCCAGGAGATGCAGGACCGGGTGGTGATCGTCGGCACGAGCCCGCAGAGCCCGGCGGCGCGCGCCGAGCTGAAGGCCGGGGACATGGTGCTGGCCGTGGCCGGCCAGCCGGTGGCCGACCTCGCCGACTTCTACCAGAAGCTCTGGGCGCTGGGCCCGGCCGGGGTCGTGGCGCCGCTGACGCTGGCCCGCGAGGGCGACGTGTTCGACGTGGAGGTGCGCTCCGCGGACCGGACGAAGCTGCTGAAGTGGCCGCGCGGTAATTAGCCCTCTCTCTCCGCTACGCGGGGGGCGAGGCGTGGGGTTGCGAGGCCCGCGCCATCACCTCCTCTCCCCCGGGCGAAGCCCGAGAGGGAGAGGGTAGGGAGAGGGTCTTGGCCTAGTAGCTGAGCTTCGGGTACCAGCCGTCCGGCCGCCCTTCCGGGGTCATGTCGAGGATGGTCCAGAGCGCCGCGGGATCGGGGGCGCCGCGGCCGTCCTGGCCGGGGTCGACGCTCTCCGGGCCCATCTCGCCGGACCAGAAGTGGCGGACCTCCGCCCCGTCCTTGCGGAACACGTTGATCGCCGCCCAGTCCTCGGTGCGGTCCGGGCTGACGCCCTTCCAGTCGATGGAGTAGGCGTCGGTGAGGTCGCGGTAGAGGCGGGCGTGCTGCCAGCCGCGGTCGCGCTTCCAGGCCTTCAGCTTCGCCATCGGCGCGCGGGCGATGAACACCAGGCTGGCCTGCTGGTCGACGTCCTGGGCGTTGCCGTCCCAGGCGCCCACCAAGTTGGTGCACATGGGGCAGGGCTGGGCGCGGTCGGGCCCGTACATGGCCGAGTAGGCGACGAGCGTCGCCTTGTCGCCGAACAGGCCGGCGAGGTCGGTCAGGGTCCCGTCCTCGGCCTCGAAGCGGTAGCGGGTGGGGTCGATCGCCGCGCCGGGCGGCAGGGCGCGGCGCTGGGCGGCCACCGCCTCGATGTGGCGGCGAAGCTCGATCTCCTCGGCCAGCAGGGCCGTGCGGGCGGCGCGGTAGGCGTCGCTCTCGCCGGGGATCGTCCAGGCGCTGCGGCGAGCGAGCTCCGTGGCGGGGGCGAGCGTGGGGGTAGGGGCGTTCATCTGCGGCCTCCGTAGGCGGGCATCCGACTGTAAGACGGCGATCCCCCGGCCGTTCCGACAATCGGCCTAGACGCTGAGGCCGAGCTCCGGCTGGGCGGCGGCGGCCTGGGCCTCCTCGGGGAGGTGGCAGGTGAAGGTGGCGCCCGCGCCGGGCTCGCTCTCCAGCGCCACCCAGCCGCCGTGCAACTCGGTGAGCGCCTTCACGAGGGCCAGGCCCAGCCCGGGCCCGCCCCGCTCGCGGCCGATGAACCGGTCGAAGATGTGCGCCTGCACGTGGAAGGGGATGCCGCGGCCGGTGTCGGAGACCTGCAGCTGGATCTCGCCCAGCGCCTTGCGGGCGGCAATGGTCACCGTGCCCTCGGCCGGCGTCTGGCCCAGCGCATTCTCCACCAGGTGGTCGAGGATCTGGCTGAGCCGGCGGACGTCGCCGCGGATCAGGCCGAGGCCCTCTGACGGCTCGACGACGATGGAGACCTTGGCGGCCTCGGCCTCGGCCTGCCAGCGGGCGGCGGTGGCCAGCAGCAGGTCGGCGACCCGGATGTCCTCCAGGTCCAGCGCCATCTCCTCGGCGTCGATCTGGGCCATGTCGAGCACGTCATCGATGGACCGGGCGAGCTGGGTGGCGGCGGACTTCACGGCCGCGGCGTGCGCCCGGCCGCGTTCCGACAGGCCGTCGCCGGAGCGTTCCAGCAGTTCGGAGTAGCCGATGATCGTCGTGAGCGGGGTGCGCAGCTCGTAGGAGACGTTGCCTACGAAATCGCGCTTCAGCCGCTCGGCCTCGGCCAGCGCCGCCTCCTTGGCGGCCAGCGCGCCCTCCAGCTTGCGGGCGTCGGTGACGTCGGTGAAGGCGATCAGCGTCGCGCCGTCGGGGAGCGGGCGGGACTGGTAGGCGACAATCCGGCTGTCGGAGGTCTTGATCTCGCCGGACATCGGGGCCCGGGCGCTGGGGTCCGGGTCGGCCACGCGGCCCTTCAGTTCGCGCCAGAAGCCCATGTCGTGGAGCTTCGGCACGCAGAGCTCGACCACGCCCTCGAAGTCGCCGGCCGCCTCCAGCGCCTGCGGCCGGATCGCCCAAAACCGCTGGAACGCGTCGTTGTGCAGCCTGAGCCTGCCGTCCGACCCGAACACCGCCACCGCATCGTTCAGCTTGTCGAGCGTCGCCTGCTGCACCTGGATGAGCGCGTTGTACTGCGCCTTCAGACGGAGCTCGCCGGTGATATCGCTGAACAGCAGGAGGAGGCCGCCCATGGGGTGCGGCTGGCGGACGACCTTGAGGGTGCGGGCGTCGGGCAGGCTCCAGAGGTCGTCGGCGGCAGGGCCGAGCTGTTCGTAGCGCTCAAGCTCGGCGGCCTTCCACTTCCCGTAGTCGGCGGTCTCGGGCAGGCGGCGGCGCTGGCGCAGGCGGTCGAGGATCTCGCCATGGGTCGGCTGCTCGCCCAGCCAGGCGGGCTCCAGGCCCCACAGCTCGGCGAAGGCGGTGTTGTGGAACATCAGCTTCTTGCCGTGGCTGAAGACCGCCACGGCCTCGGCGATGTGGTTCAGGGTCTCGTCGTGCGCCTCGACGTTGCGGCGCAGGTTCTCCTTGAACTCCTCGAGCTCGGTCACGTCGTCGGTGAAGACGCCGACCCCGCCACCCTCGAGCGGCTGGGCGACGACGCGGAAGGCGCGGCGGCGGCCGCCGACGGTGGCCCAGCGCACGGCGTCGCGGACCTGGCCGAGATTGGCGGCCTCGGCGGCAAGCGCGTCGGCGCCCTTGTCGAAGGCCGCGCCGCGGGCGGCGGCCTCGTCCAGGCTGGCGGCGTCGACGGCGGCCAGCCAGGCGCGGTTCACCCACACCGGCGAGCC
This sequence comes from Phenylobacterium sp. J367, assembly GCF_024699985.1. Taxonomy (GTDB): domain Bacteria; phylum Pseudomonadota; class Alphaproteobacteria; order Caulobacterales; family Caulobacteraceae; genus Phenylobacterium. Next base: position 1,573,719 of record NZ_JAJONA010000001.1, read on the forward strand.
GTCCGCCGCGGCGATCCAGGCCGGACAGGCGCGGGCGTTGAGGAAGGCCGCGAAGCGCGGGGCGGTCGGGAGCGCGGCGTCCTCGCCGAGCGCCCCGGAAAGGCGCAGCCAGGCGAGCGCGCCCGCCGCGCGGCCCTCGACGGTGACGGCGCCCTTCGGCCCCTGGACCTCGAAGGCGCAGGCCTCGCCGCGCTCGAAGAGCGCGCGCAGCCGCCGCGAATGGTCGGGATCGGCGCGCATCAGGGCGTTCACCAGCCCCTGCGGATCGGCTTCGGTCAGACCCAGGGCCTCGGCGCAGGTGACCAGGCTTTCCTCGCCGGAGGCCAGCATGGCCTGGCCGTCCTCGACGGCGAGCAGGGCGGAATCGAAGGCCTCGGCGGAGGCCTGGGCGGCTTCCGCGCGGGCCTCGATCCCGGCGAGGCGTTCGGCCAGGGCCTCGACCCGGCCTTGCGCGTGGCGGCGCTGGATCAGCGCCCAGAGGACCGCGCAGATGGCGAGCGAGACCGCACCCGCCGCCGCCGCAAGGATCAGTTGGTCCGCGCTCAACCCTGAACTCCGAATCACCCCCTTCGGAGAGTAACCCACCCCGCCGATTTGCGGGGGTGGCCGCGCGCCGCAGGCTGCGCCCGGTGTCAGGCCACCTGCGGCATGCCGGCGAGCAGCTTGTCGAGGGTGACGGGATAGTCGCGCACGCGGACGCCGGTGGCGTTGTAGACCGCGTTGGCGACGGCCGCGGCCGCGCCGCAGATCCCGAGCTCGCCGACGCCCTTGGCCTTCAGGGGCGAGGCGGCCGGGTCCACCTCGTCCAGGAAGATCACCTCCTGGTGCGGGATGTCGGCATGGACCGGCACCTCGTAGCCCGCGAGGTCGTGATTGACGAAGAAGCCGCGGCGCTTGTCGACCACCAGGTCTTCCATCAGGGCCGCGCCGACGCCCATCACCATGGCGCCGATCACCTGGCTGCGGGCGGACTTCGGATTGAGGATCCGGCCGGCGGCGCAGACCGACAGCATCCGGCGGACGCGGATCTCGGCGGTGTAGGGATCGACCGCCGCCTCCACGAAGTGGGCGCCGAAGGTCGAGAGCTCCTGCTGTTCGCCGAGCTTGCCGAACTCGATGGCGTCCTCGGCCACCAGGCCGGCGGCCTGGGCGAGCGGGAAGGCCTTGCCGCCGGACCGGACCTGGCCGTCCTGGAAGGCCGTCTGGCCGGGATCGAAGCCGAACTTGCCGGCCACCTGTTCGCGCAGCTTCATGCAGGCGGCGTAGACGCCCGAGGTGGAGCTGGCCGCGCCCCATTGGCCGCCGGAACCCGCCGAGACCGGGAAGTCGGAATCCCCCAGGCGCACGCGCACATGGTGCAGCGGCACGCCCATCGTCTCGGCCGCGGTCTGGGCGATGATGGTGTAGCTTCCCGTGCCGATGTCGGTCATGTCGGTCTCGACCACCAACAGCCCGCCGGCCTCCAGCCGCACCCGGGCGGCGGACGTCTGGACCGGCGCGCCCCGGAAGGCGGCGGCGACGCCCAGCCCCACCAGCCAGCGGCCGTCGCGGGTCTGGCCCGGCCGAGGGTTGCGGGCGCTCCAGCCGAAGTGGTCGGCGCCCTGGCGCAGGCACTGAACGAACTGGCGCTGGGAGAACGGCCGGTGCGGCTTCTCCGGATCGACCTGGGTGTCGTTGCGGATGCGGAAATCCACGGGGTCGAGGCCCAGCTTCTCCGCCATCTCGTCCATGGCGATCTCGAGCGCCATCATGCCGCTCGCCTCGCCGGGCGCCCGCATGGCGTTGGCCTCGGGCAGGTCGCCCTTCGCGAGCCGGGTCCGGGTCATGCGGTTGGCGCCGGCATAGAGCAGGCGGGTCTGGTTGACGTGGGGGTCGGAACTGCCGCCCTCCTGGTCCGCCTGCCAGCTCTCGTGGCCGATGGCGGTGATCTTGCCGTCCGGCGTGGCGCCGATCCGCACGCGCTGGATGGTCGCGGGCCGGTGAGTGGTGTTGTTGAACATCACCGGGCGGGTGAGGGCGACCTTCACCGGCCGGTTCACCGCCTTCGCCCCCAGGGCCGCCAGCACGGCTTCCGCCCGGACCCAAAGCTTGCCGCCGAAGCCGCCGCCGATGAAGGGCGAGACGAGGCGCACCTTCTCCTTCGGGATCTTCAGGGTCTTAGCGAGGTCGCCCCGGCTCCAGTCGATCATCTGGTTGGACGTCCAGACGGTGAGCTGGTCGCCGTTCCAGGCCGCGACGGTGGCGTGCGGCTCCATCATGGCGTGGGCGTGGCCCGGCGTGGAGTAGGTCGCGTCGAGCTTCACGGGGGCGCTCGCGAAGGCGCCGTCGAAGTCGCCGCGCGCCGTGTCGGGCGGGCCGCCGAAGCCGGGCGGGGCGACGGCGGCGGCGTTCTTCAGTTTCGCAAGATCGTAGCGGCCCGGCGCCTCCTGGTACTGGACCTGCACCAGGGCCGCGGCCGCCCGCGCCTGTTCCCAGGTCTCGGCGACCACGACGCCCAGGGCCTGATGGTAGTGCTGGATCTCCGGGCCGCCGAGCAGCCGGACGGTGTTGTACTGGCCCTTGTCCAAGGGCCCTGCGGTCTCGGCGGTGATCACGGCCAGCACGCCCGGCGCGCGGCGCGCGCGGCTCGCGTCCAGGGACCGGATGCGGCCCCTGGCGATCGTCGAGACGACCACGTAGCCGTAGGCGGCGTTCGGCGCCGCGTCGTGGCGCTCATAGGCGTAGGGCGCCGTTCCGGTGGCCTTCAGCGGGCCCTCGATCCGGTCGGCGGGCTGGCCCACGACCTTCAGCTGGTCGATCGGGTTGGTGGCGGCGGGCGTGTCGAACTTCATGGGATCAGGCCCTCGCTTCGGCCAGGGCGCCGGCGAGCGTTCGCTCGGCGAGAGTCAGCTTGAAGGCGTTCTCGTGGGTGGGTTTGGCGCCGGCGAAGACCTGGTCGGCGAGGGCCTTGGCGCCGCCTGGCATGGCCGCTTCGGCCGCCTCCACCCGCCAGGGCCTGTGGGCGACCCCGCCGAACGCGGCGCGGCCCCGGCCGTCCCTCTGGACGATGGCCGCCACCGAGACGAGGGCGAAGGCGTAGGACGCCCGGTCGCGGACCTTCCGGTAGGTGTGGAAGCCGCCCACCGGCTTCGGCAGGGTCACCGCGGTGATCAGCTCTCCGGGCATCAGCGCGGTCTCGATATGCGGCGTCGTCCCGGGCAGGCGGTGGAAGTCGGCGATGGGGATCCTGCGGGCCTGGCCGTCCGCGCGGACGGTCTCGACCTTGGCGTCCAGAACGCGCATGGCCACCGCCATGTCGCTGGGGTGGGTGGCGATGCAGGCGTCGCTGGAGCCGATCACCGCGAGCTGACGGCTGACCCCGCCGATCGCCGAGCAGCCGGAGCCGGGCTGGCGCTTATTGCAGGGCTGGGCGGTGTCGTAGAAGTAGGGGCAGCGGGTCCGTTGCAGCAGGTTGCCGGCGGTGGTCGCCTTGTTGCGGAGCTGGCCCGAGGCGCCGGCCAGCAGCGCCCGCGAGAGCACAGCGTAGTCGTTGCGCACCCGGGCGTCGGCGGCGAGGTCGGTGTTGCGGACCAGGGCGCCGATGCGCAGGCCGCCGTCCGGGGTCTTCTCGATCTCGTCCAGCTTCAGGCCGTTGACGTCGATCAGGTGGCGGGGCGTCTCGATCTGCAGCTTCATCAGGTCGAGCAGGTTGGTGCCGCCGGCGATGAACTTGGCGCCCGGGGTCCGGGCGACGGCCGCCGCGGCCTCGGCGGGCGTGCGGGCGCGTTCGTAGGTGAAGGCCTTCATGCGCGGCTCCCGGCCACTTCGGTCATGGCGTCGACGATGTTGGAGTAGGCCCCGCAGCGGCAGATGTTGCCGCTCATCCGCTCGCGCAGTTCCTCGGCCGTGACCTTCGGCCTGTCACCGAGGTCGGGGGTGACGTGGCTGGGGACGCCGGCGCGGATCTCCTCCAGGACCGCCACCGCCGAGCAGACCTGGCCGGGCGTGCAGTAGCCGCACTGGTAGCCGTCGTGCTTCACGAAGGCGGCCTGCATCGGGTGCATGGCCTCGGGCGTGCCCAGGCCCTCGATGGTGGTCACCTTGGCGCCCTCGTGCATCACCGCCAGGGTCAGGCAGGAATTGATCCGCCGGCCGTCGACGATGACCGTGCAGGCCCCGCACTGGCCGTGGTCGCAGCCCTTCTTCGTGCCGGTCAGCTTCAGGTGCTCGCGCAGCGCGTCGAGCAGGCTCGTGCGCGTGTCGAGCTCCAGGTCGCGGCGCTGGCCGTTCACCTCGAACGAGACCCTGGCGGTCACCGAGCGCCTCGCCGGCGGCCGGGTCCTGGGCGAGGGCGGGCGTGGCCGTGGCGGCCGAGGCGGCGCCGGTCATCAGGAGACCCCGCCGTGAGATATCCCAGTCATTGGATGCATCCATCGCCGTGGCGGGCTCCTTCGTTGTGCGGGGTCGCTCACGGCCGAGTGTCGGAGCGCGGCGCGAGGCCGGCCGGGTCGGCGTGGTGGGCGTCGGGGACCTGATGGTCCAACGCACACGGCCGCCATCCAGTGCCTCGGCGGCGGCGATATGAGCGGCGGGCCGGCGGGGCGCCGGGTGGCGGCCGGCCGGTTCTGCCCTTAAGTGGGAGGGCAGGTATGATGATCCCGATGTCCGCCATCCTCTATCCGGTGGCCGCCAACGCCGAGCTGGCGCTCTCCCGGCCCCAGGGCCGGGCGGCGCGCGAGCGCGAGGCCAGGGCGCTGGCCAAGGAGGCGGTGGTGTTCACCACCGACCCCGTGGGGCCGGCCTTCGCCACCCGCGAGGCGGCGCTGGACGCCTACAGGGGCCGGGTCGACGACGAGCGGAGGACCGGCGGCCCGCCGCCGGAGGACCGCTACTGCGCGCTCGCCGAGCAGGTGGTGACGGGGAACGGCCGCGCGCCGCGGCTGGCGCCTGTCTCGCCGACTTTTCAGGACGGTCGCCGCTGGCCCGCGCCGCCCGCCGAGCCGCCGCAGACCGCCTGGCGGCTGATGGTCAGCTACTGGCGGATCGCCACGGCCGAGCGGCCGATCGAGGCTCCGCAGGCGAGGCAGGCCCGCCGCGGCAAGCAGGCGCTGGATTCCGAGACCCTGAAGGCCATCGCACGCGCGCCGCTCCGCCCCGTAGAGCCGCAGCGGGCGCTGGACATCGGGCTGTTCGAGACCCGCCTGCCGGAAAACCCCAACATCGTGGTGCCAGATGAGTGAGCTTATGGTCGGCAAGGCGCCGTCGCTGGACGACCTGGCGGCGCTGGCCGAGCAGGCGTTCGCCGCCCTGCCGGAAGGCTTCCGGCGGATGACCGGCGACGTGGTCTTCCAGGTCCACGACTTCGCGGACGCCGAGACCCTGGCGGCGCTGGAGATCGAGGATGCTTTCGAGCTCACCGGCCTCTATCACGGCGTCGACCTCGCCCACCGTTCGGTGTTCGATCCCAACCCGCATCCCTCGATGGTCTTCCTCTACCGCCGGCCGATCCTCGACGAGTGGGCGGACAACGGCGAGGTGACGCTGGAGGAACTGGTCAGCCACGTGCTGGTCCACGAGATCGGCCATCACTTCGGACTCTCCGACGACGACATCGACGCCATCGAGGCCCGGGCGGGGTAGGTCAGTTCCCGTCGCCCCGCCGGGCAGATGAGCGAAGGTGACGCGTCCGTCATTTTTCTTGACTGAACGGCGTTCAGGTCTGAAGGTGGCGCTCCAGTAAAAGGGCGGCGAACGCCCGGTCAGGTGAGGAGCATGCTGATGGCCGCCGACGGCAACATCACCAAGGACGTCATCTACGACGCGGTCGCGCCCGATGACTTCGAGTCCATGCTGGAGCTGGACCGCTACAACGCGCGCTCCACCGCCTTCGACAAGATCATCAGCGCCACCCACGACCACTTCTGGGATCCGCTGGACCCGAAGTACATCGACTTCTCCGAGCCGTTCGACATGGAAAACACCATGATCCTGCCGGAGAAGATGATCGGCGCGCTCAGGCTCGACTACGTCAACGAGACGCTCGGCACCGAGAAGCGGCGGATCGCCTTCGCCAATGCCCAGACGCTGCGGACCTTCTCCTCGATCCTGCACGGCGAGCAGGGGGCGTTGAACCTCTCGGCCTCGCTCTGCCACGTGCTGAAGGACCAGGGCGCCCAGGAATACGCGGCCAACCAGACGCGCGAAGAGGCCCGCCACGTCACGGCCTTCGCGAAATACATCAAGGCCCGCTGGGGCCGGCCCGTGGAATGCGGCCCGGTGCTGAAGGACCTGCTGGTCGAGATCATCGGCAGCCCCGAGGTCTACAAGAAGATCATCGGCATGCAGATGCTGGTGGAAGGCCTCGCCATGGGCGCCTTCGCCACGATCTTCAACGAAACCAACGACCCGCTGGCCCGCAAGCTGACCCAGCTGGTGATGACCGACGAGGCCTTCCACCACAAGTTCGGGAAGATCTGGGCCGACCGGACGATCCCGCACCTGTCGGACGCCGAGCACGAGATCATCGAGATGTGGGCGGCCCACTGCTTCCAGACGCTGCTCTTCAACCTGGTGGCCCCGACCCAGAACGTCGGCCTCTACGAGGAGTTCGGCCTCGACCCGAACCGGGTGATCGAGGAGATGGGCAAGCTCATCAACGACGAGACCCGCCGCGAGGACATGAAGGAAGCCACCAACATCTTCCGGGTGCTGGTGAAGACCCTGGTCAACGCGGGCATCATCACCGACCGCACCAAGGCCTTCTACGCCGTCTATGTGGACATGGACGAGCTGAAGTCCGAGGGCGACAAAATGGTCGGCGACGACATCGCCGAGGAGGGGATCAAGTACCTCCAGGAGATCAACTTCAAGGACCGCGCGAAGCAGATCCTGATCGCGGCCGAATAGGCTCTTGCCCCTGGCGCGGGTCTCTCCGCGTCGGGAACTTCTGTAGTCGAGCATGACTGACGCCCGCTGGGTCGCCCCGGCGGGCGGTTTTGTTTGTTCCTCCCCCGCTGCGCAGGGGAGGAAGATTTGACGCCGGCGTCATCCAAGCAGACAGTTTCGGGATTGGCGTCACGAGACCCGCGTGAGACGGGCCGGGCGCGGGAGGAACGGGCCATGGCCGACGGAAACATCACCAAGGACGTCATGTACGGCGCGGTCGCGCCGGACGACTTCGAGAGCATGCTGGAGCTGGACCGCTACGGCGCGCGCTCCACCGCCTTCGACAAGATCATCTCGGCGACCCACGATCACTTCTGGGATCCGCTCGACGCGAAGTACATCGACTTCTCCGAGCCGTTCGACCTGGAGAACGAGCCCCTGATGCCGGAGGACCAGGTGGTCTTCCTGCGGCTACCCTACGTCGACCAGAGCCTGACAGACCCGAAGATGCGGGTAGCCTTCATCAACCATCTGCAGCTCCGCAACTTCTCCTCGATCCTGCACGGCGAGCAGGGGGGCGCTGAACCTTTCGGCCTCGCTCTGCCACGTTCTGAAGGACCAGGGCGCCCAGGAATACGCGGCCAACCAGACGCGCGAGGAGGCCCGCCACGTCACGGCCTTCGCGAAATACATCAAGGCCCGCTGGGGTCGGCCGGTGGAATGCAGCGCCGCCCTGAAGGCCCTGCTCGTCGAGATCATCGAGGCGCCGGAGGTCTACAAGAAGATCGTCGGCATGCAGATGCTGGTGGAGGGCCTCGCCATGGGCGCCTTCTCCCACGGCTACCGCTACAACCGCGACCCGCTGGCCAGGAAGCTGTTCCAGCTCGTGATGACCGACGAGGCCTTCCACCACAAGTTCGGGAAGATCTGGGCCGACCGGACCATTCCGCAGCTTTCCCAGGCGGAGCGGGACCTCGTCGAGGACTGGACGGCCCACTGCGCCCAGAAACTGCTGTTCGACCGCGGCGCGCCGAACCAGATGGCCGAACTCTTCGGGGCCTACGACATGGACCCCGAGCGGGTGATGGCCGACATTGTCCAGCGGCGGAAGGAGCGCGACCCCAACCGGCGCTACAAGAGCGACACCAACGTCTTCCGGGTGCTCATCAAGACCCTGCTGAAGGCCGGCCTGATCACCGAGCGGACGCGCAGCTTCTACGCCATGTACGTCGATCTCGACGAACTGGCCGGCGAGGGCGACCGGATGGTCGGCGACGACATCGCCGAGGACGGCATCCGCTACCTGCAGGAGATCAACTTCAAGGATCGCGCACGCGTCGCCGTCGCGGCGGAATAGATGGAGGTCGTCCTCTTCGCGGTCGGGACGCTGGCGCTCTACCTGGCGGTCTCGCGCCTGCGGATGGCGGCCGGCGGCTCCATCCGCTTCGCCAACACGGTCCGGCGGTCGGAGCGGCCGGGGCTGTTCGCGGCCTATGTGGGCCTGACGGTGGTGCTGCTCTTCGTCGGCATCTGGTGCATCGCCCGTGCGGCCATGGGTCTCGGCGGCTGACACCAGGCTTGCATCGGGAACGAAGGCGGAACAGGGTGGCGGCATGGATGTCGCCGTCACCGCCATCTCCGTCACCACGCTCTCCAGTGGTCAGGGCGTCAGCCGGCCGGAGACTACGGCCAGCGTGACCCGCGGGGCGGCGCGGCTGCTCACCGCGCTCGGCTATGCGCCGCTGGCGGAGGTCTGCCTGCCGAACGGTCGGCGCGCCGACCTGATGGCGCTGGGACCCAAGGGCCAGATCTTCATCGTCGAGGTGAAGAGCTCGGTGGAGGACTTCCGCACCGATCAGAAATGGCACGAGTACCAGCCCTACTGCGACGCCTTCGCGTTCGCCGTCGCCCCGGAATTCCCGCGCGAGATCCTGCCCGAGGAGCCGGGGCTGATCGTCGCCGACGGCTTCGGCGGCGCGGTGCTGCGCGAGGCGCCGGTGGCGGCGCTGGCGGGGGCGCGACGCAAGGCCCTGACCCTTGCCTTCGGCCGGCTGGCCGCGCTCCGGGCCGCCGGCGCGCAGGTCACGGCGCTGGAATAGGCCCTAGAGCGCCCGACCGACGGTCGCGGCCTTCAGCCCTCTCAGATGCCGGCGCGAGACCGGCACCTCGGCGCCTGTGGTCAGCACCACCGAGGTCCGTCCCATGGCCCGGCGGACGCGGGCGATGCGGTCGATGCGGACCAGGGCCGAGCGGTGCACGCGCACGAAGTGCCGGGGGTCGAGCCGTTCCTCCAGGTCGCCGAGCGGCTGGCGGACCAGGAAGCTGCGCGCGCCGGCGTGCAGGCGGACATAGTCCCGCTCCGCGGCCACCCAGTCGAGCGCGGCTACCGGCAGGCTGAGGCGGTCGCCGCGGTCCTGGATCCAGAGCTCACGTTCGTAGGTGGGGGCCGGCGCGTCGCCGGCCGGCGCCCCGCCGCGCAGATTGGCGACGATCTCCTCCAGTTCGCGGATGCGCTGCGCGGCGCCCGCGGTCGGCCAGGGCGTCGCGGGCCCGGCGCAGCGCCTGGGTCAGCCGCTCAGGCTCCACCGGCTTCAAAAAGATAGTCGAACGCGGCGCGGTCGAAGGCCTCCACGGCGAAGCGGTCGAAGGCGGTGACGAAGATGACGATGGGCGCGCCGGCCCCCTGGCCGCTGGGCCCGGTCAGGCCGTCGAGGACGTCCAGGCCCGAGACGCCCGGCATCTTGATGTCGAGAAGGACCACGTCGGGAGCGGTGGCGGCGATCAGCCGGCGGGCTTCCGCGCCTTCGCCGGCCAAACCGACGATGGTCACGCCGGGCGTGTCCTTCAGCAGGATCTCGAGACGTCGCCGCGCCAGCGGCTCGTCGTCGACGACCAGGATGCGGAGCGGTTCGCCAAGCGCATTCATGCGGCGCGCTCCGCGGCCGCGCCCTCGAAGGGCAGTTCGACCCGGGCCATGAAGCCGCCGCCTGGGCGCGGCCCGACGGTCAGGCGGCCGCTTCCCGGATACATGACCTCCAGCCGGCGGCGCACATTCTCCAGCCCGACGCCGAGCTTCGGCGGATGGCCTTCCAGGTCGCCGCGGGCGTCGTCGCAGACCCAGAGGTGAAGCCGGCCGTCGACGCGCTCGGCGGCGATCTCGATGGTCACCGGGGCGGTGGAGCGGGCGACGCCGTATTTCACGGCGTTCTCGACCAGCGGCTGCAGGATCAGGCTGGGCACCAGGGCCTGGGCGAGGTCGGCGGGCACCCGGGCCTCGAAGCGCAGCCGGTCGCCGAACCGGATCTGCTCGATCGCCAGGTACTGCCGCTGGGCCTCGATCTCGCCGTCCAGGGTGTTGCGCTCGCCGGCCGGGCGCTCCAGCGAGGCGCGCAGGAAGCGGGACAGCGAGAGCACCACCTGCTCGGCGCGCACATAGTCGCGCGCCAGGATCAGGGAGGAGAGCGCGTTCAGGGTGTTGAACAGGAAGTGCGGATTGATCTGGTAGCGGAGCATCTGGTTCTGACTCTCCGCCGCCATGGCCTGGGCCTGGACGAGGCGAAGGGTCTTCTCCCGGACCTCCTGGTCGTAGTCGAGCACGAAGACCACGGCGATGAAGGCGATGAACGACCAGATCATCACCGTGAAGTTCATGAACTGGCCGAGGGCGATGTCGCCCGTGGAGCCCTTCCAGACGACCACGGGATCGATGACGTAGAAGGCCAGATGGTTGACCACCCCCCAGGCCGCGCCGCCGAGGATGGCCAGCCCCGCCGCCAGCAGCAGGCGCCGGCGCATCGGCCAGGGGCGGGCGGCGAAGAGGGCGCGCTGGATCAGGATGCAGATCCCGACCGCGATCCCGCAGACGATGAGGCGCCGGAGCGCCATGTCCCAGAAATAGGGGAAGGTGGCGTCGCTGATCGAGCGCACCGTCATCAGGGCGTAGGTCACGAGCCAGACGAGCACGTTGGCGGCCAGATAGCGGTCCAGGCGCAGCGTCCAGCGCCGGCCGGCCGGTGCGGCGGCAAGCTCACTCGTCAAAGGCGCGGGCCCTCCCGACGCGATCATAGCGGCTTTCCGACAAGAGGCGCGCACGAGCTCGACTGTTCGTCGCGGCGGATCGACCGCTCGCCGCAACGACTTCAATTTGCAGCAGGAATTGCAGCGCCGGTCGATTGCAGGCTGCTTGCGCGGCCGACTGGTCCGATCCTCTGGCTGACGCGGTCTGCGGGAGGGAGATTCCATGAAGCTCTGCGGTCAGATCTCGGTCGAGCTCAGCGTGGACGATTACATCGCCGCGGCCGACCACCAGCGCCGGCTGGAGGACATCCTCAGGCTGGTGCGAGACCAGTATCCGGAGGCGACGCTGGCCATGCGCGAGCGGCGCGAACGCAAGCCCCTGTCGCTGACGCGCGCGCCCAGGGCCATGGGGTCCGGCGCGCTCGCCCGCTACATGGAGGAGTAGGTGGCGAGATCGCGCAACGCGCTGCTGCAGGCCATCCACCTGTTCAAGGCCCTCGACCCCCGGGTCAGCGTCAACGAGCTGATCGCCTTCCTCTATGTCTGCGAGAATGAGGGCCTGACGGTGCAGGAGCTCGCCGAGGTGGCCAAGCTCACCCAGTCCACCGCCTCGCGCAGCCTGCGCGCCCTCGGGCCGGCAGGGTCGGACTGGGCCCAGGCCCCGGCGCTCGGCCTGGTCGAGGCCTTCCTCAACCCGCACGATGCGCGCAGCCACGTGATCCACCTGACCCCGCGCGGTCGGGAGCTGCGCGACCACCTGGACGGCGTCATCCGCCAGGCGACGACCATCGTCCAGGAGCCGCTGCGCGCGGCCGAGTAGACCCGGCCTAGCGCGGCGCGCGCTTGGCGAGGATCCGCTGCAGGGTGCGCCGGTGCATGTTCAGCCGGCGCGCCGTCTCCGAGACGTTGTGGTTGCAGAGCTCGTACACCCGCTGGATGTGCTCCCAGCGCACCCGGTCGGCGCTCATCGGATTCTCGGGCGGCGCGGGCGCCGTGTCGCCCTTGGCCAGCAACGCCCGGGCCACGTCGTCGGCGTCGGCAGGCTTGGAGAGGTAATCCACCGCCCCGGCCTTCACGGCCTGCACCGCCGTGGCGATGTTCCCGTAGCCGGTGAGCATGATGATCTTGGCGTCGGGCCGGGCGTCGCGCACGGCCTCCACCACCTTGAGGCCCGAGCCGTCCTCCAGCCGCATGTCGAGCACGGCGAAGGCGGGCGGACTGGACTTCACCGCCGTCAGCGCCTCGGCCACGCTGCCGACCAGCGTCGGCTCGAAGCCCCGCTGCTCGAGGGCGCGCCCGAGCCGGGTGCGGAGAGGCGCGTCGTCATCGAGCACAAGAAGCGACTTGTCGGGGAGGGCCGAGACATCGGCGGACAGATCGGTCATTCAGCAACCCCTGGTGGGGCTCCCTTTACGCGGGCGTGCGGCAAGCTGTCGCAGATCGCTACCTTTCGGCAAACCGGCCTGCGTCGTCAACCGCCGCCCACCTCAATCCTCGAACGAGGCCACTTCGCTGACACAACCGCACCGCGTGGCCTTCCGTTCTGAAACGTCACAACTGCCCCGGTTCGTTCCAACAGGGTCTTGGAGATGAAGAATCCGAGCCCCATTCCGATGTGGCCCGTGCGGCCGCCCTCGATGCCGGCGCGGGAGGTCACATAGGGCTCGCCGAGCTTGGCGAGGATGTCCGGCGCAAAGCCCGGGCCGTCGTCGCGGACCTCGATGGAGACGCTGTCGGCGTCGAAGCGGGCCGACAGGAGGACCTCCGAGGTGGCGAAGTCCACCGCATTCTCCACGAACGAGGTCATGGCGTGGGTGATCTCTGGGAGGCGCCAGATGTCCGGGGTCTTCACGCCGGGCGCGCCGGAGACGATGGCCTCCACGCGGACGCCCTTCACGCTGGCGTGCGGCTCGATCACCTCGTGCACGAGCTGGCGCAGGCTCATGCGCTCGTGGACCTCGTCGGACGCCTGGTCCGGGGTCTCGGACAGCCGCTTGAGGATTTCCCGGCACCGCTCGGCCTGGCTCATCAGGAGCTCGGCGTCCTCCTTCACCTGCGGGCTCTGGGCCTCGCGGGCCATCTCCTTGGAGACGATGGCGATGGTGGCGAGCGGGGTGCCGAGTTCGTGGGCGGCGGCGGCGGCGAGCGCGCCCAGCGCCGAGAGCCGCTGCTCGCGGGCCAGCACCGCCTGGGTCATGTCCAGAGCCAGCGCCATGCGGGCGCTTTCCTCGGCGGCCTGGCGGACATAGCCCGCGATCAGGGTGATGCCGGCGACGTTGGCGAGCGCGGCGGCGATGCGGAAGCTCTCCGGGCCCACGCCCTCGAGCCCGGCGACCTCCGGCAGGGCCATCTGGAAGAAGGCCAGCAGCACCGAGAGCACGCAGGCGAGCGCGCCCAAGAGCACCACGGGCCAGTTGGGCAGGGTCGCGGCCGCCAGGGTGACCGGCGCGATGAGCAGCAGGACGAAGGGGTTGGCGGTGCCGCCGGTCAGGTAGATCAGGGCGGAGATCTGCAGGAGGTCGAGCGCAAGCTGGAACGTCGCCTCGCGGTCGCTGAACACCCGCTGACCGGGGGAGGCGACCCCGGTCAAGAGGTTGATCCAGGCGCCGGCGCCGATCACCGCGAAGCAGAGCGGGTAGGGGGCCTTGAAGCCGAAGCCCAGGCCGACGACCAGCAGCAGGAGGATCTCACCGGCGATCACCAGCCAGCGCAGGGTGACCAGCGTGCGGACGCGGAGCTGGCTGCGGCGGACGCCGAAGCTCACCGGTTCGGGCTCATGGCCGGGTCCCGCTTGCGGCGGGGCGGCGTGGGCCTTATCGAGGCTCACCGGCTTCAGCGCCTTCGGGGCTGGGGCCTGAATGCTCGCCATGGCTCAGCGCCGCGCCGATCGCGCCGGCCGGGCCGCAAGGGACCCCCGGATGCGCCGTCGCACCCTCGCCGTCATCGCGTTGCTCGCGCTCGCCTTCGCCATCCTCACGGGTCTCGCCGTCCGCACGGGCATCCTGAGCCCCACCCCCAAGCAAACCGCCGCCGTGGGCGGGCCGTTCCAACTGGTGGACCAGTCCGGCCGCACCGTCGACCAGCGGCTGCTGAAGGGCAAGTGGAGCGCGGTGTTCTTCGGCTTCACCCACTGCCCGGACGTCTGCCCGACGACGATGTTCGCCCTCGGCGGCGCCGAGCAGGCGCTGGGCAGGGACGCGAAGGATTTCCAGACGGTGCTGATCAGCGTCGATCCGGCCCGCGACACCCCGGCCCAGCTTGCCGCCTACCTGAACAATCCCGCCTTCCCGAAGCAGGTCTGGGGCCTCACCGGCACGGACGACCAGGTGAAGGCCGTCGCGAAGGCCTATCATGTCTTCCACCGGAAGAACGGCGAGGGCGCGGACTACGTCGTCGACCATTCGACCATCACCTACCTGATGAGCCCGAGGGGCGAGTTCGTCTGCGTTCTGCGCCACGGCCTCTCGCCCGACGAGATCGCCGGCCATGTGCGCAAGGCCATGGCGACCGGTCCGCGCGCCACCGCCTGCTGACCCGTTCCGCGGCATCGCGCCACGCTGCGGCGCCGAAGGAACCTCTGCCTTGTGCATCCCATTAACCGCACGCATGTTAATGCTGCGGCGCAACAGGGATTGGCCATGCTCTATACGCTTTACGAGGCCGGCTACTACGCGACGACGCCCCTGCGGTATGCCGCGCGGGCGACGCGGGATTTCTGGAGCTCGCCGCTCAATCCGGCCGCCGACACCGAGTTCGGCCGCAGCCTCTACGCCGGCGCCGACCTGCTCGCCAACCTGACCCGGCGCTATGGCAAGCCCGCCTGGGGCATCGACAGCGTCGAGATCGAGGGCCAGCCGGTCCGCGTCCGCCCGACCGAGGTCTGGTCCAGCCCCTGGGTCAAGCTCACCCACTTCACCCGCGACATGGCCGACATGCGCAAGGCGGGCCGCCGCGAGCTGGAGCCGGCGGTGCTGATCGTCGCGCCCCTGTCGGGCCACTACGCCACCCTGCTGCGCGGCACGGTGCAGGCCTTCCTGCAGGATCACGAGGTGTTCATCACCGAATGGTCGAACGCCCGCGACGTGCCGGTGATGGAAGGCCGCTTCGACTTCCACGACTACATCGACCACGTCCGCGAGTGCCTGCGCCAGCTCGGGCCCCGGCCGCACGTGGTCGCCGTGTGCCAGCCGGGACCGCCGGTGCTGGCCGCCGCCAGCCTGATGGCCGAGGACAACGAGGAATGCCGGCCGGCGACCATGACCTTCATGGGCTCGCCGATCGACGCCCGGCTGTCGCCGACCGTCACCAACAAGCTGGCGGAGGAGAAGCCCTTCGCCTGGTTCCAGTCGAACATGGTCTACAACGTGCCCGCCCCCTATCCGGGCGTCGGGCGGCGCGTCTATCCGGGCTTCGTCCAGCTCGCCAGTTTCATGTCCATGAACCTCGAGAAGCACCAGGAAGCGCACCGCCGCTACCTGCAGCAGCTGATGGACGGCGACGGCGACAGCGCCGAGGCGCACCTGGCCTTTTATGACGAGTACCTTTCGGTCCTCGACCTCTCGGAGGAGTTCTACCTCCAGACCGTCGACGTGGTGTTCCAGCGCTACCTGCTGCCGAAGGGCGAGCTCTTCCACCGGGGGCGGCTTGTGAACCCCGGCATGATCAAGGACATCGGCCTGCTCACCGTCGAGGGCGAGAACGACGACATCTCCGGCATCGGCCAGACGCAGGCCGCGCACGACCTCTGCACCGGCCTGCCCCCGGAGCTGAAGGAAGACTATGTCCAGCCGAAGGTCGGCCACTACGGCGTGTTCAACGGCAAGCGGTTCCGCGAGGAGATCTATCCGAAGGTCCGCGCCTTCATCGCCCGCGCCGAGACCGGTTTCGGCAGGCAGCGCCGGGCCGCCTGACCGTCGCCGAACCTTCACCCGCGCGGGGGTCGATTCCCGGCCGGGATGCACTAGATTCTCCGGCACATGAGTCTCTTCGGCCGAGCCCTCTCGGACGGTGACCGGCTGGAGGTGGCCGGCGCGACCGTCACCCTGAAAGTCAACCGCCGCGCCCGCCGGGTGTCGCTCCGGCTCGACCGGACGCGCCGCCAGATCGTGGCCACGGCGCCGTCGCTGCGCCGCCTCCCCGAAGCCGCCGCCTTCGCGCGCGAGCGGGCGACCTGGATCGCCGAGCGGATCGCCGAGCTGCCGGCAACCGCGCCGCTCTCGCCCGGCATGGTGATCGAGGTGTTCGGCGAGCCCGTGCGCCTGGAGACGGCGACGGGCCGGGCGCGCTGGCACGAGGCGTCCGGCGGGGAGCCGCACCGCATCGCCGCCATGGGCGACGGCGAGGGCTATGCCCGCGCCGTGATCCTGCTGATCCGCAAGCGGGCGCTGGCCGTGTTCACCGAGCGCACCGCCCACTATGCGGCGCGGCTGGGGGCGCCGGTCCCCAGGGTCAGCCTCCAGGACGCCAAGAGCCGCTGGGGCTCCTGCCGGCCCGGACCGGGCGGGACCGCGGGCCACATCCGCTATTCCTGGCGCCTGGCGCTCGCCCCCTTCGAGGTGGCCGACTATGTGGCCGCCCACGAATGCGCCCACCTCCTGGAGCTGAACCACGGGCCGAGGTTCTGGGCCCATGTGAAGGCGCTGGTGGGCGACGAGCGCCGCCACCGCGCCTGGCTCCGGGCCGAGGGCGCGCGCCTGCACGCCTTCGGGCGGTAGATGCCGACTTCCTCCTCCTCCGGGGAGGCGGCCCGAAGGGCCGGAGGCTAGAACGGCGGATCGTTCGGGCGCGGCTGGCGGTCGAACTCCGAGGGCGGGGGCTCGCGCTCGTCGCCGCCGCCGAAGAAGTCGGTGATGCCGTCGATCACGTCGCCCAGCGGATCGGGCTCGGGGTTCGGGTCGATGACCCCGCCGGGGATCGGCTGGACCTTCAGGCGAGGCAGCGCCGCGGCCATGTAGTCCTTCCAGATGCCCGCCGGCGCGCCGCCGCCGGTCACCCGGCGCATCGGCTTGTTGTCGTCCTTGCCGACCCAGACGGCGGTGACGAAGCCGCCGGTGTAGCCGACGAACCAGGCGTCCCGGTAGTCGCTGGTGGTGCCGGTCTTCCCGGCCAGGTCGAAGCCCGGGACGTTCGCCCGCGTGCCGGTGCCCTGGGTCACCACCTGGCGCATCATCTGGTTCATGTACTGCAGCGCCGGCGTGCCGATGACGGCCTGGCGCGGCGCCTTGTCGACGCCGTGGTCGTAGAGCACCCGGCCCGACGCCGTGCGGATCCGCTCGATGCCGTAGCCCCGGGCCAGGAAGCCGCCGTTGGCGAAGGGGGCGTAGGCCTGGGCCATCTCCAGCGGGCTGACCTCGACGGCGCCCAGCGCCATGGAAGGATCGAGCTGGATCGGCGAGGTGACGCCCAGCCGGCGCGCCGTCGCCGCCACGTTGGAGGTGCCGACCTCGTTGGCGAGCCGTGCGGCCACCGTGTTGACCGACTGCTCCAGCGCCTTGGCCAGGGTGATCGGGCCCAGGTACTCGCCGGTGTAGTTGCGCGGCTGCCAGTTGCCGATGGTGACCGGCTCGTCGACCACCGGCGTGGCGGGCGTCCGGCCGCTCTCCATGGCGGTCAGGTAGACGAAGGGCTTGAAGGCCGAGCCGGCCTGTCGCCGGGCGGCGGTGGCCCGGTCGAACTGGCTCTGCAGATAGTTCACCCCGCCCGCGTAGGCCCGGACCCGGCCCTCGCCGTCGATGGAGACGAGCGCCGCCTGCTCCACGCCCTGGCCCTTGGCCGCCGCCACACCGGCCTGGATCGCCTGTTCGGCCGAGGCCTGCAACGGCAGGTCGAGGGTGGTCTCGACGACGAGGTCCTCGGTGGGCTCGCCGACCAGGCTGCGGACCTGATCGTCCACCCAGTCGGTGAAGTACTGCGCCCGCTGATTGGCCAGCACCGGGTTCACGCGGACCTTGGTGCGGAAGGCCTCTTCCCGCTCCGCCGGCGTGATGAAGTTGTTGCGGACCATCTCATCGAGCACGACGGTTGCCCGCCGCGCGGCGCGGTCGGTGGCGGCCACCGGCGAGTAGCGGGACGGTCCCTTCATCATCCCCGCCAGCAGGGCGCTTTCGCCCAGTGTGAGCTGCGAGGCGGGCTTGCCGAAGTAGCGCTGGGACGCGGCCTCGATGCCATAGGCCCCGGCGCCGAAATAGACCCGGTTCAGATAGAGCTCGAGAATCTGCTTCTTGGAGAACCTGGCCTCCAGCCAGACGGCGAGGATCAGCTCCTGCGCCTTGCGGCGGTAGTTCTGGCTGGGCGTCAGGAAGAGGTTGCGGGCGAGCTGCTGGGTGATCGTCGAGCCGCCGCGCAGGGCCCGCTCTCGCGCTTCATATTGTAGAGCTGCGAGCGGACGATGCCCCAGGGGTTGAAACCGAAGTGGTAGTAGTACCAGCGGTCCTCGATGGCGATGAACGCCTCGGGCACGTGGTCGGGAAGCGCGTCCAGGTCGACCGGCGGCGCGTACTGGCTGCCGCGCACGGCGACGAGCGCGCCGGAGCGGTCGAGGTAGCTGACCGAAGGCTGGCGCTGGACGTCATAGAGCTTCGAGGTGTCGGGCAGGTCGACCGCGAAGACCGCGAAGAAGGCCACCACGAAGATCAGCCCCCAGACGCCCAGCACGAGCGTCCAGTAGATCAGGGACTGCAGGGGCGATCGCCTGGGCTTGGGCGGCTGCGGTCCGCGACCGCCCGATCCCGGCGACTGCGCGTTGGCCATGTCGTCGTCCTAATAGAAGAGAAGCCCCCGGCCGGGCGCTCCTTATCACCGCCACCCAAGGCCAAACAACGTTGACGAGACATGAACGGCCGTCCCTCCCGTCCATGGGCAGGGGCCGAACGGGCGAAGCCCGGGACGGGCGGGGAGCCACGATCTCGCTCCGAACGCGGGTTTCGGAACCCCACCCCGCTCGCCTTCGGCGGGTTTGACGGTCTGAAGCGGCGCCGTTTCAAGACCCCCGAGCTCTGCATCCACGCATAACGGCGTTGCGAAAAAAGCGGTTGCCGCCGATCTTAACACTGTTATCTTAGCGATGCTTAGTTCGTTGTGCGCCCTGGGTGGGGATACCCGAGGCGATCCCCGCGGTGGACCAAAGCCGGCGCCTTAGAGCAGGGGCGCCGATTTCTCCCCGAAACGCTGGAGGGCTCTCGTGAAGCTCCAATTCCTCGCGGCCTGCGCCGCCCTGACCACCCTCGCCGCCGGCTCGGCCTTCGCCGCCGAACCCGTCACCGCCAAGCTGCAGTCGCCGGTCGCCGAGAAGACCAAGTTCATCGCCGGCGGCGCCATGTTCGTCTGTGAAGGCGACGCCTGCGTGGCCCAGGCCCCGACGTCCCAGACCTTCTCAGGCGCGGCCTGCAAGACCATCGCCGGCAAGGTCGGCCCCGTGGCCGCCTTCTCGGGCCGCAAGTCGCTCGACGACGCGCGCCTCGCCGACTGCAACGCCCAGGCCTTCGCCAAGGCCGGCCAGCAACAGCTCGCCAAGCAGTAAGGCCACCGATCTCCCAGCGGCTCTGTTGTCGAGCTTCTGACACCTGAGGGCGCCGGCCTTGAGCCGGCGCCCTTTTTTCTTGGGCGGCTAGACGATCACCCAGTCGGTGCCGAGCGCGGCGGGCGAAATCCCGTCCAGGCGGGTGATCAGGAACGGCCAGTCGCCGCCGTCGGCTTGGTCGCGGTCGAAATAGACCTCGGTGCCGCCTCCGGCGCCCGCGCGGGCCTCCAGGATCCCGTCCGGGTATTCGTCGAACAGCGCCGAAAGATCGATGCGGTCGGCGGCCGGATCGAAGTCGGTCACGTGGCCGGCGTTCCAGGGCAGCTTCGGGAACTCGAAATGGTCCCCGCCGCCGGCGCCGGTCAGCCGGTCCTTGCCCTGGCTGGCGACCAGGGTGTCGGCGCCCTCGCCGCCTGTCAGGACCGAGCCCGGTCCCGGGGAGACGATCACCTGGCCCTTGTCGCCGGTCCCGATGCCGCCGGACGACGGGGGGGCGTCGCCCGCAAGCTTGGCCCAGGTCAGGCCGGCCGGGGCCACGCCATCGAGGGTGGTGATGTGGAACGGCCATTCCCCGCCGTCGAGCTGGTCGGGGTCGAAATAGAGCTTCGTGCCGCCGGCGCCGTCGGGATCGAAGCGCATGCGGCCGTCCGCCACAGGATCGTCGCCGCTGTAGCCCGCCGCCGAGAAGATCCTCGACAGGTCCAGCCGGTCGGTCCCGACCATGAAATCGGTGATGTGGCCGGCGCTCCACGGCAGGGCCGCGAAGGCGAAGCTGTCGTGGCCCGCGCCGCCGGTGAGCACGTCGGCGCCCTGGCTGGCGTTCAGCGTATCGTCGCCGGCGCCCGCGGTGACCGTCGAGCCCGGGCCGGGCGACCCATAGACCCGGCCCTCCTCGTTGGAGGAGGGGCGGCGGGGCGGCGTCGAAGGTGAAGGTGACGGTCGCCGCGGCTTCGTCGCCGTCGGCGTCGGCGGCGAAGTAGGTGAACCGGTCGACGGAGCCCTCGGACGCGTCCGCCCGGGCCGTGTAGGTGAAGACGCCGGTCGGCGAGACGGTCAGCTCGCCGAACCGCCCCTGCAGGCTGAAGCGCCCGTCGGCGTCGGCGGTGTCGTCGACCACGGTCCGTTCAGCGTTAGCGATGCGGCTGATCCGGCCAAAGCCGTCGGCCCCGAAGCTGTCGGGCGATCCGTCGGTCACCAGATTGCCGGTCTTCGAGGATCCGGCTGCGACGGTCGCGGTATCGTTGCTGAGCCGGACGCCCTCGTCGTCGCGGATCTGCAGCACCAGGTTGGACTGTGCGGTGTCCCCGTCCCGGTCGGTGAGGGTCACGTCGAAGGTGACGATATCGCCGTACCGCTGCTGTGAATAAGGTTGGCTCTGGTGGGCGCCGGTGAGCTGGAAGCCGACCGTCACCTCGCCCGTGGCCGCATCATAGGCGGTCACGGACAGGCGGCCGTAGGGCAGCGACACGCCGCCGGCGGTGAAGACACCGTCGCGAACCGCCTGGTAGCCGCCGATGAAGAGGTCGTCGACGCCGTCGTCGGCGCGGATGCTGAAGGTCCAGCTGCTGGCGGTCTGCGCCTGTCCCGGCTGGCTGCCCTGGGGCAGGCCGGCTTCGGCGGCGTAAAGATGTCCGCCGGGCGGCGTCGGCAGGCTGATGACGGGTGCGGCGCCGGACATCTCAGCGATCCCCCGGCGGTGGCCCCGGCGCAAGCGCCGGACAAAGCGAAATTGGACATCGGAAGCCCCAGAAAAGCGACCGCGCCCCGACGGCGCGGCATGCAAGTGGTTCCGCGCGACCACACGGCACCCGCACGTCAACAGGCTCCCGCGCCGGCTTGTTCCTAGGGCTCCGCTTCCTTTCTCGAAAAATTTCCGCAGGTTGCCGCCAGGCTTCGGCCGCGGACCCTCAGGCGCCAACGCGGCGGCAGGTAAGGCCCATTCGGTCGCCCCCCTTGGTTGCGGCGCCGAACATCGCGTGATACTAGGCGCGCGGCTTTGGGCCGGGCGTCATACCGACTGCTCGGGCCGAAGCGCTTTTCTCTAGCGCTTTCAAGCCTTTAGGTCGCGGATGGCTCAACCGCCGCGACTCTCTAAAACGCACCGGGCGGATATTAAGTGGCGGACGATTCCCAAGCTTCGAACGTGGGTGGCAGATATGCCCAGGCCCTGTTCGATCTCGCGAAAGACCAGAACCAGGTGGCGGCCGTCGAGGCCGACCTGAAGTCGCTGAAGGCCGCGCTGGCCGACAGCCGGGACCTGCAGATCCTCTTGAACTCCCCGGCGTTCGACGCCGAGGCGAAACGCCGGGGCCTGACCGCCATCGGGGCCCAGGCGAAGTTCAACGCCACCACCCAGAAGTTCCTGGGCCTGCTCGCGGTCAACGGCCGCGCCAGCGCCCTCTCCGCCGTGATCGCGGCCTTCGAGCGGCTCTCCGCCGAAGCGCGCGGCGCGGTGTCCGCCCAGGTGACCACGGCCGTCCCGCTGAGCGCCGCCCAGGCCCAGGGCGTCGCCCAGGCCCTGCGCCAGGCGCTCGGCAAGGACCCCGAAATCGAAACCCGCGTCGACCCCGCCATCCTCGGCGGGATCAAGGTGCGGGTCGGCTCCCGACTGTTCGACGCTTCGCTGAAGTCGAAGCTCGATTCCCTGAAATTCGCCCTCAAGAGAGCGTAAGACTATGGACATCCGCGCCGCCGAAATCTCGGCCATCCTCAAGAGCCAGATCGCCAACTTCGGCGAGGAAGCCGACGTTTCCGACGTGGGTTCGGTGCTGTCGGTCGGCGACGGCATCGCCCGCGTCTACGGCCTGGACAATGTCCAGGCCGGCGAGATGGTGGAATTCCCGTCCGCCGGCGTGAAGGGCATGGCCCTGAACCTCGAGCGCGACAACGTCGGCGTCGTGATCTTCGGCGAAGACCGCGCCATCTCGGAAGGCGACGAAGTCCGCCGTCTGGGCGAGATCGTGGACGTTCCGGTCGGCAAGGGCCTGCTGGGCCGCGTCGTGAACCCGCTGGGCGAGCCGATCGACGGCAAGGGCCCGATCCAGAACGTGGCCGAGCGCCGCCGCGTGGACGTGAAGGCCCCGGGCATCATTCCGCGGAAGTCGGTGCACGAGCCGGTGCAGACCGGCCTGAAGGCCATCGACACCCTGATCCCGGTCGGCCGCGGCCAGCGCGAGTTGATCATCGGCGACCGCCAGACCGGCAAGACCGCCGTCGCGATCGACACCATCCTGAACCAGAAGGCGATCAACGCCGGCGGCGACGAGAGCCAGAAGCTCTACTGCATCTACGTGGCCATCGGTCAGAAGCGCTCGACCGTCGCCCAGATCGTGAAGACCCTCGAGGAGCGCGGCGCGCTCGACTACACGATCGTGGTCTCGGCCACGGCGTCCGAGCCGGCCCCGCTGCAGTTCCTGGCCCCGTTCTCGGGCTGCGCCATGGGCGAGTGGTTCCGCGACAACGGCATGCACGCCGTCATCATCTATGACGACCTTTCCAAGCAGGCCGTCGCCTACCGCCAGATGTCGCTGCTGCTGCGCCGTCCGCCGGGCCGTGAAGCCTATCCGGGCGACGTCTTCTATCTGCACTCGCGCCTGCTGGAGCGCGCCGCGAAGCTGAACGAGGACAACGGCCTCGGCTCGCTCACCGCCCTGCCGATCATCGAGACCCAGGCGAACGACGTGTCGGCCTACATCCCGACGAACGTGATCTCGATCACCGACGGCCAGATCTTCCTCGAGACCGACCTGTTCTTCCAGGGCATCCGCCCCGCCGTGAACGTCGGCATCTCGGTGTCGCGCGTGGGCTCCTCGGCCCAGATCAAGGCGATGAAGACCGCGGCCGGCCCGATCAAGGGCGAGCTCGCCCAATACCGGGAAATGGCCGCCTTCGCGAAGTTCGGCTCCGACCTCGACGTGGCGACCCAGCGCCAGCTGGCCCGCGGCGAACGCCTGACCGAGCTCCTCAAGCAGCCCCAGTACTCGCCGCTGTCGGTGGAAGAGCAGGTCGTCAGCGTCTACGCCGGCACCCGCGGCTACCTCGACAAGGTGCCGACCGCCGACGTCGGCCGCTTCGAGGCCGAGCTGCTGGCGCACATGCACGCCAAGCACCAGGGCCTGCTGGACACCATCCGCACCAAGAAGGACCTCGGTCCGGTGGAAGCTGAGCTCAAGGAAGTCCTCGGCGCCTTCGCCGGGTCCTTCGCGTAAGAGCTGGCTGAGCGGAGAAAGTAGCCAGGAATGGCCAGCCTCAAGGAGATGCGCAATCGGATCGGAAGCGTGAAAGCCACGCAGAAGATCACGAAGGCGATGCAGATGGTCGCGGCGGCCAAGCTGCGGAAGGCGCAGGACGCCGCCCAGAACGCCCGGCCCTACGCCGAGCGGATGGCGGCGGTGATCGCCAACCTGGCGTCCGGCGTGTCCGGCGACGGCGCGCCGAAGCTGCTCGTCGGCACCGGCTCCGACCGCCGCCACCTTGTGGTGGTGGCGACCTCGGACCGCGGCCTGGCCGGCGGCTTCAATTCCTCCATCGTGCGCGCCGCGCGCGAGCGGATCTCGTCCCTGCTGGCCGAGGGCAAGGACGTGCGCGTCCTGACCATCGGCCGCAAGGCCCGCGACCAGCTCCGCCGCTTCTACGGCGACCGCTCGGTGGGCGCCTTCGAAGCCGGCGGCAACCCGTCGCTGACGGTCGCCGAAGAGGTCTCGGCCAAGATCCGCGAATTGTTCGAGGCGGGCGAGGTGGACGTGGTCTCCCTGGTCTTCAGCCGCTTCAAGAGCGTGGTCAGCCAGACCCCGACCGTGACCCGGCTGATCCCGGCCGAAGTCGCCGCCGGCGGCGAGGCGGTGGACCTGAAGGGCGCCGCCTACGAGTACGAGCCCGACGAGGCCGCGATTCTCGAGGAGCTGCTGCCGCGCAACATCACCACCCAGCTGTTCTCCGCCATGCTGGAGAACCAGGCTGGCTTCTTCGCCGCCCAGATGACGGCGATGGACAACGCCACCCGCAACGCCGGCGACATGATCGCCAGCCTCACCCTGCAGTACAACCGCTCACGCCAGGCGCAGATCACCAAGGAGCTGATCGAGATCATCTCCGGCGCCGAAGCTATCTGATCGAAAAAGAGCTGACCCATGTCTGAAGCCGCTCCGAAGAAGCCCGCCGCCCGCAAGGCCCCCGCCAAGGCCGCCGCCCCGAAGGGCGCCGCGGTCCAATCCGCCGCGTCCAAGGCCGCCGCGACCGGACGGATCGTCCAGGTCATCGGCGCCGTCGTCGACGTCGCGTTCGAGGGTCACCTGCCGGCGATCATGAACGCCCTGGAGACCACCAACACCGATCAGCGGACCGGCCAGCCGTTCCGCCTGGTGCTCGAGGTGGCCCAGCACCTGGGCGAGAACACCGTCCGCACCATCGCCATGGACACCACCGAGGGCCTGACCCGCGGTCAGCCGGTCACCGACACCGGCTCCTCGATCAGCGTTCCGGTCGGCCCGGGCACGCTCGGCCGCATCATGAACGTCATCGGCGAGCCGATCGACGAGGCCGGCCCGATCCAGACCACCGAGTACTCGCCGATCCACCGCGAGGCCCCGAGCTTCGCGGAGCAGTCGACCTCGGCCGAAGTACTGGTCACGGGCATCAAGGTCATCGACCTGATGTGCCCCTACACCAAGGGCGGCAAGATCGGCCTGTTCGGCGGCGCCGGCGTCGGCAAGACCGTGACGATGCAGGAGCTGATCAACAACATCGCCAAGGCCTACGGCGGTTACTCCGTGCTGGCCGGCGTGGGCGAGCGGACCCGCGAAGGGAACGACCTCTACCACGAGATGATCGAGTCCAACGTGAACGTGGACCCGAAGAAGAACAACGGCTCCACCGAAGGCTCCAAGTGCGCCCTCGTGTACGGCCAGATGAACGAGCCGCCGGGCGCCCGCGCCCGCGTCGCCCTGACCGGCCTGACCCAGGCCGAGTACTTCCGCGACGTGGAAGGCAAGGACGTGCTGCTGTTCGTTGATAACATCTTCCGCTTCACCCAGGCCGGCGCGGAAGTGTCGGCGCTGCTGGGCCGCATCCCCTCGGCCGTGGGCTATCAGCCCACCCTGGCCACCGAGATGGGCAACCTGCAGGAGCGGATCACCTCGACCAACAAGGGCTCGATCACCTCGGTGCAGGCCATCTACGTGCCCGCCGACGACCTGACCGACCCGGCGCCCGCCACCTCCTTCGCCCACCTGGACGCGACGACCGTGCTCAGCCGCGACATCGCCGCCCAGGCCATCTTCCCGGCCGTGGACCCGCTGGACTCGACCTCGCGGATCATGGACCCGCTGGTGATCGGCGAAGAGCACTACCAGGTCGCCCGCCGCACCCAGGAGATCCTGCAGCAGTACAAGGCGCTGAAGGACATCATCGCCATCCTGGGCATGGATGAGCTCTCGGAAGAGGACAAGCTGACGGTCGCCCGCGCCCGGAAGATCCAGCGCTTCCTGTCGCAGCCGTTCCACGTGGCCGAGCAGTTCACCAACACGCCCGGCGCCTTCGTCGAGCTGAAGGACACCATCCGCTCGTTCAAGGCCATCTGCGACGGCGAGTACGACCACCTGCCGGAAGCCGCCTTCTACATGGTCGGCCCGATCGAGGAAGCGGTGGCCAAGGCCGAGAAGCTGGCCGCGGAAGCCTAAGGGACCATGGCCGAAAAGCTCCACTTCTCACTTGTCTCCCCGCAGCGCGAACTGTTCTCGGGGCTGGTGGACCAGGTCGACGCGCCTGGCGCCGAAGGCGACTTCGGCGTGCTCGCCAACCACGCGCCGTTCATGACGGCGCTGCGGGAGGGCCAGCTTCGCGTGCACAACAACGGCCAGGTCACGGTGTACGACATCCGCGGCGGATTCGCCGACGTGACGCCCGAAGGCCTGACCGTGCTCGCCGAGCACGCCACCGAGGCCGTCTAACGGGCACGTGATCGCCCGACGAATTGTGGGCGCCGTGGGGCCTTGCCTCCGGCGCCCTCTGTCGGTTTGATGCCGCGCTGAAAAGTCAGGGGAACGTCCATGCGTAATGCCTTCGCCAGCTTGATCCTCGCCGCCGGGCTCGCGACCGCGGCCCACGCCCAGACGCCGGCCGACCAGCCTGCGGCCCAGCCGCCCGCGCCCGGCGCGCCGGCTCCGGAAGCTCAGCCGGCCGCGCCCGCCGCCGCCCCGGCCCCTGCCGCGGCGCCCGCCGCCGAAGCGCCGCCGCCTCCGCCGCCGCTGCCGACCACCGGCGACGCCGCCGAGGTCCTCTCGGTGCTGGACAACATCTGCGTCCCGGCCGTCCGCGGCCAGAAGCTGGACGACCTCGCCAAGGCGCATGGCTTCAAGATGAACCGCCGCGACCAGACCTGGACGAAGGCGCTGGGCGGTCAGAAGAACTATTCGGTGATCCTGTTCCCGCAGGGCTCCAACAAGGACGTCTGCTTCGCCGAGCTGCGCTACGGCGCCGGCGCCGCCGACGAGATCGCCAAGGGCCTGAACGTGTGGGCGTTCACTCGCCAGCCGCCGCTGGACCCGACGGCCAACTACACCCAGCCGGTGGACCCCGACGGCCTGAAGCGCGTGCGCCGCTCGTGGGAAAACCTGTCGTCGGGCCAGTCGATCGGCCTGAACTTCTCGACCGTGCGCAAGCCGGACGACACCCAGGTCAACGGCCGCTACGACATGGGCACCCTGCAGTACCAGGAGCGTAAGCTCTAAGGGGCTCGCTCCGAGCCGCAACGATCAGCGCCGGGGACGACCCCGGCGCTTTTCTTTGCCCGCGGGGACGACCCCGCGACAGACGACGGAGGCCGCACATGGCCTGGGTCATCCTCTTCATCGCGGGACTTTTCGAGATCGGCTGGGCCATCGGGCTCAAGTACACGGACGGCTTCACGAAGCTCTGGCCCACCGTGCTCACCGGGATCAGCCTGGTGCTGAGCATGGCGCTGCTGGGCCTGGCGGTCCGCAACCTGCCGATCGGCACGGCCTATGCGGTGTGGACCGGCATCGGCGCGGTCGGCACGGCGATCCTCGGCATGGTGATCTTCCGCGAGCCGGTGACCGCCATGCGGCTGGTCTGCCTGGCGCTGATCGTGGCCGGCATCCTGGGGCTGAAGCTGTTCAGCCCGAACGACGGCGCCTAGTTCCGCCCTACGCCGCGGCGCGGGCCTCGTCGGCCAGCCAGCGCAGGACGAGGTCGGCGACCGTCTCATAGCCCGGCTCGCCCAGCAGCCAGTGGCTCATCCCCGGCATCTCCTGGTAGGCGGCGCCAAGTCGGTCCGCCGTCAGCCGCACCGTGGCCGGCGGATGGACGAGGTCGTGTGCGCCGGCCACGGCCAGCGCCGGCACGCCCAGCGGGCCTGCGCCGACGCTGGTGGTCATGAACGGGTCGAGCCACCAGGTGACGGTCTCGCGCAGGGCGCGGGCGCTCTCGGGCCTGAGACGGGTCAGGATCGGCCGCTTCCCGCCCTTCGGCATGCGGCTCAGGCTGTAGCGGTTCATCAGGCCGAGATCCGGTTCGACCGCGCCGGCCGAGAACGGCCCCAGCATCTGGATGCCGAAGGCGGTGGCGGCCTCCTCGAAGGTGGATCCCGCCACGCCCCAGGGCGCCGAGGGGGCGAGCAGCACGAGCGCGCGCGGGCGGAACCGCCGCGCCGCGAGCTGGGCCACCAGACCGCCCATGGAGTGGCCGATCAGGATCGGCGGTTCTGGATAGCTGGCGCACAGGGCGGCGATGTCCTGAGCGTAGTCGGTCATGGAGACGCCCACGACGCCGGCCCGGTCGTCGGGCGCATGGCCGCGCAGGTCGGGCGCCACCACAGTGTGCCCGGCCGCCTCGAACGGCGCGCGGAAGCGCTCGAAGGCCCAGCCGCCGCAGAAGGCGCCATGGACCATGACGATCGTGCTCATCGTCCCCTCATCCCGACAGCACGCATTCTAGTTCCAAAACCTCCGGACGGCCGCAGGTTTCAGCCCTGACCGGGCGCGGGTGCGGCGAAAGGCGCGAAGGCCCGCGCGACCTGCTCGTAGGCGGCGCGCTTGAAGGGCACGATCAGCCCGGGCGCGGCGGCGAGGTAGTCCCAGCGCCAGGCGTCGAACTCCGGCTCGCCGTGGGCGGCCAGGTCGAACTCGGCCTCTTCGCCGTCGAAGCGGAAGGCGAACCAGACCTGCTTCTGGCCCTTCCAGCCGCGGCGGAGCTCGGCGGCGATCAGGGCCGGGAAATCGTAGGCGATCCAGCCGTCGGTGCGCCCGAGCAGGGTGGCGCTCGTCACGCCGGTCTCCTCGTGCAGCTCGCGCCGCGCGGCGTCCTCAAGCGCCTCGCCCGGATCGACGCCGCCCTGCGGGAACTGCCAGTTGTGGGGCGGGTCGGTCCCGGCGCGACGGCCCAGCCACACCCGGCCGTCCGGATGGAAGAGCACCACGCCCACATTCGGCCTGTGGTCCGGATAGTCGTCGGCCGGGCTCATTTCGTTTTGGCGAGCGCGGAGGCGGGCGCGAGCTGGTAGCCGCGGCTCTCGACGGTGGCGGCCCAGGCGGCGACCTTCTCCAGGGTCACGGGATAGGCGAAGCCGGCGCCCAGGGCTTCGCCGCGCTGCAGGGCGCCGGCCTCCAGGGCCAGGAGCTGCTGGTCGATCGCCTTGCCGGTGAGCTGGTCGTCGATCACCCGGCCCGCGGACGCCCGGGGCAGGCCGCCCGTCCGCTGGCCGGCCGACCCGTCGTCGAGGAAGCCGAGGCCCCGGGCCTTCACCGCCGCCGCGAAGCCAGCATAGGCCTTCTCGTCGGCCAGGAACCGGGAGCCCAGGTAGTTGGTCACCGCGAAATAGCCGGTGGCTCTGGAAAGCACCCATTCCAGCTTCTTGGCGGTCTCCATGGGGCTGCCGCTGACCATCAGGGCGTAGGGGCCGGGGTCGTTGTCCGGGAAATTCTCCGGCTCCATGGGCGTCTCGAGCATCACCTCGTGGCCGTACTGGCGCGCCAGGTCGATCCAGCTCTGCAGGCCCTCGGCATAGGCCACGAAGGAGAGGGTGACCGGCGCGGGCAGGGTCTCGATCGCCTGCTGGGTGGCGCGGGCGTTCAGGCCGAGGCCGCCGATGACGAGCGCCACCTTGGGCTTGCCGTTGTCGTGGAAGGGCCGGGCGTAGGCGTCGAACGGCGTGCGACCGTCGGGGGCGATGACGGGCAGCGGGCCGCCGGGACCTGGCGCATAGAGCCCGGCGATCGGGGCGGGCGGCAAAGGGCCGCTGTGGGGGCCGGCGCGGCCGTGGGCGGCGGTCTGTGCGGCGTGGATCGCCTGCGGGTCGAGCGGCCGGTCGGAGAGGCGGATGATGTCCTCGGTGATCGGAACCCCCTTCACCGTCCGCAACGCCTCGCGCCAGCCCTCCGGTGCATGGCGCAGGACGGCGGCCAGCGGCACCTTCACGGTCGGGCCGGAGGGTTCGGCCGGTCCCATCATGATGAGGAGGGCCGCGGCGGCGACCAGCAGCAGGGCGCCCGCGGCGCCTACGCCGGCATAGGGGCTTGCGGCCAGGCTCTTCAGCTTCGCCGCGTCGAGGGACTTCAGCCTGGCGAGATCGATCGACTTCAGCTTGGAAAGGTCGATCGCCCGCAGCTTGGCGAAGTCGATCGCCGGCGGCTTCAGACGGGGAATCGAGATCATCGCCAACTTAGGGGTGCTCCTGGGTCCGGAGCCTCCCTTGATATGGTTAACGAAAGCTCGCCGCTCGCCTGCGGGGCGAGGCCGCAAGGGGCCCATAAGCGAAGGAGGGCGGACCTCGCGGACCGCCCTCCCTGTCTGGCTCCGAGAGCCGGACTACTTCTGGGTCGTCTGCGGGGGCTTCACCTCGGCCACGCGGGCCCGGGAGCCGACCACCTCGGCGAGCTTGGCCGTCGGCTTCGGCAGCTTCGGCGTCGCCGCCACCGAGCCGTAGCGAAGGACGTCGGTGGCCCGGGCGAGCTGGAAGTCCTTCTTGGCGTCGAAGGCCTCCGGAGGCGCCTCGGCCGGCTCATGGGCCCCGCGGCGCACCTTGCCCTCGTCGGCGTTCAGCGCGTTGCGGAACGAGGCCTCCGAGAACTGGAACGCACGGTTGGCGATGTTCTGGGCTTCCTCGCGGCTGGCGGCGACCTCGAGGTCCGGCTCGATGCCGGTCTTCTGGATCGAGCGGCCGGACGGCGTGTAGTAGCGCGCCGTGGTCAGCTTCAGCGCCCCGTCCATGCCGCCGCGCAGCGGGATGACGGTCTGGACCGAGCCCTTGCCGAAGCTGGTCAGGCCGACGATCTCGGCGCGCTTGCGGTCCTGCAGGGCGCCGGCGACGATCTCGGCGGCCGACGCCGAACCGTTGTTGATCAGCACGACGATCGGCATGCCGCCGGTGATGTCCCCCGGACGGGCGTTGTAGCGCTCCACGTCGCGCGGATCGCGGCCGCGCTGGCTGACGATCTCGCCGCCTTCCAGGAACAGGTCGGACACCGCCACGGCTTGGTCGAGCAGGCCGCCCGGATTGTTGCGCAGGTCGAGCACCAGGCCCTTCATCTGCGGGTTGGCGGCGCGCAGCCGGGCGAACTCGGCCTCGGCCTCGTCGGTGGTCTTCTCGTTGAAGCTGCCGATGCGCAGGACGCCGTAGTCGCCGTCCATCTTGGCGGTGGCGGACTTCGGCTTGATGACCTCGCGGGTCAGCTTCACGTCGAACGGGTCGGACTTCTCGCGGGCGATGGTCAGGGTCACCGCCTCGCCCGGCCGGCCGCGCATCTGCTTGACGGCCTCGGTCACGGTCAGGCCCAGCACGCTGTCGCCGTTCACCGCGGTGATGTAGTCGCCGGCCTTGATCCCCGCCTTGAAGGCCGGGGTGTCATCCATCGGCGAGATGACCTTCACGACGCCGTCCTCGCTGGTGACCTCGATGCCAAGGCCGCCATACTCGCCGCGCGTCTGGTCGCGCATGTCGTCGAAGTTCTCGGGGTCGAGGTAGCCCGAGTGCGGGTCGAGGCTGGTCAGCATGCCGTCGATCGCGGCCTGGATCAGCTTGGTGTCGTCCACATCGGTGACGTACTGCCGCTCGACGGTGTCGAGCACGTCGCCGAACAGGCCCAGCATCCGGTAGGTCTTCGCGCGCGGCTCGGCGCTGGCGATGGCCTGCTGGCTCACATAGGCCATGGACCCCGCACCGAGCACGAAGGCCGAAACGCCGATCAGGAGATACTTCTTCATCGCCTTCGTCAGGTCCCTCTGCGGCTGCCGCCGCCTTCGACAAAAAGCCCCCGAACGACGCCGGATGACGACGCTCAGCCCCGGTACTCGCCAAGCCAGCGCCCCGGATCGACCGGCGCGCCCTGCTCCCGGACCTCCAGATAGAGTTCCGATGGCGATTGTCGACCATCCGGCATCCATCCGACAGGCTGTCCTGGCGCGACGGATTGTCCGACGGAGACCGACGGTCGCTCAAGGCCAGCCAACACGAGATGATAGCCGCCCGCCAGCCTTAAAATCAGGATGACCCCCCAACCCTTAACCGGGCCCACATACTGCACAGCGCCGGCGCCGGGGCTGGTGACCCGGGCGGCGCGGGGCGCCTGGACGGTGACGCCGTTGGCCCGGCCCCCGCCGGCGAGCGGCGCGCCGAAGCGGCGGATCACCGGGCCGGAGACCGGCGTCAGCAGGGATTCCGGCGGGCGGATGGTCTCCGACCGCACGGGCGGCAGGCGGGCCAGGTCGGGCGCGGCGGTCTCCGCCTCGGGCAGGCTCTCCGCGGCCAGGCTCTCGGTGGTGAACAGCGCCTCGCTCTGCACGGCGGCGAGCCTCCGCTGGCGCATCATCTCGCCGGCGGCCGATGCGTAGTTCTGGGCGCGGGCCTGCAGCTCGGGCGTCATGGCCTTGACCAGGATGGCGGCGCGGACCGCGTCCTTGGCGTCCTGCGGCGAGACCAGGAGGGCGGGCGGCGGATCGCGGCGGATCTGCTCCAGCACCGACAGCAGCCGGGCGAGCTGGTTCATGTTGGCCGCCTGCTCGGCGGAAAGCTGGGTCTCGGCGAGGTTCAGCCGGGCCAGCCGTTCGCCGGACTGAGCGGCCGCGACCCCGGTGAGCGCCACTGCGCCCAGGGCCGCCGCCGCCACACTGCCGCCAATGAGCGCCTGCGCCCGCATCTAATCCCTATGATAGGGCGAACCCGCCAGAATTGAGGCCGCACGATAGACCTGTTCGGCCAGCATGGCGCGGGCCAGCGCGTGCGGCCAGGTCTGCGGCCCGAAGGCCAGCTTGCCGTTGGCCGCGGCGACGAGGTCCGGATCGAGGCCGTCGGCCCCGCCGATCAGGAACACCAGCCGGCGCACGCCGCGGTCGCGCAGGCCCGCGATCTCCTCGGCGAAGGCGCGGGATGACCGGGCCTGGCCGCGCTCGTCGCAGGCGATCACGTGGGCGTCGGCGAGGTGGGGGCGCAGCGCCTCGGCCTCCGCCGCCTTGCCGGGCTTGCGGCTTTCCACCTCGACCACCTCGACGGGCCCGAGGCCGAGCGCGCGGCCGGTGTTGGTCGCCCGCTCCACGTAGAGCTTCACG
Organism: Phenylobacterium sp. J367; assembly: GCF_024699985.1. Lineage (GTDB taxonomy): Bacteria > Pseudomonadota > Alphaproteobacteria > Caulobacterales > Caulobacteraceae > Phenylobacterium. Next base: position 1,606,675 of record NZ_JAJONA010000001.1, read on the forward strand.
AGCTCCGTCTCCGGAGAGCGCGCGAGGCGGCCGATGGCGACGATGACGATCTTCACGGAAGTCCTCCCTCCCCGTGAAGGGAGGGATGGGTCCTCAAACCGCCTGCGTGCGGTGCGGGGAGTCGACCGACCAGATCTTCTCGATGTTGTAGAAGCTGCGGACCTCGGGCCGGAACAGGTGGACGATCACGTCGCCCGTGTCGATCAGCACCCAGTCGCAGTGCGGGAGACCTTCGACCCTGACGCGACCGTAGCCTTCGTCCTTCAGGGCGCGCAGCAGGTGGTCGGCCATGGCGCCGACGTGCCGGTGCGAACGCCCGGACGCGACGATCAGGCCGTCCGCGACGGCGGTCTTGCCCTTGAGGTCGATGAACACGACGTCCTGCGCCTTGTCGTCGTCGAGCTTGGCCAGGATCAGGTCTTCCAGGGCGGTGATCCGACCCTGGTCGTCTTGGGAGGCGTCGGCGTCCGAGTGGACGCTGGTCGAGGCCTCCGGCGCGCGTGGCGCGGTCTCACGTTGCAGCGGGGTGCTCCTTTGATGTCCTCGCTTCTAGGACCCTAGCACGGACTGGAGCCCGGGTCAGGGGGCCTCACAAAGACTTCAAAGATCGCGCGCGGCGCATGCGTTCCCGCAACAGGGTCGAGGACTGGAAGTTGAAGCGGCCCCGCAGGAAGACCCAGGCCGGCGCCTTCATGTCCGCCAGCCCCATGGCCCGCTGCGAGCCGACCCGGAAGCGGCGGAAGCGGTGTGCGGCGGGCGAGAAGCGGCTCTTCAGCGAGATCCACGGCCGCGAGACCACCGCCACGGGGACCTCGCGCATGATCTGCGTCCAGCCCCGCCAGCGGTGGAAACTGGCCAGGCTGTCGGCGCCCATGATCCAGACGAACTTCACGCCCGGGAAGCGCGCCTTCAGCGCGCGCACGGTGTCGATGGTGTACTGCGAGCCCAGCCGGCTCTCCGCGTCGGACACGATCATGTCCCGGCTGGACGCCAGAGCCCGGGCGCCGGCCATGCGCTCGGCGAGGTCGGCGGTCTCGTGGGCCGGCTTCAGCGGATTCTGGGGCGAGACCAGCCAGATCACCCGGTCGAGCTTCAACCGCCGCCGCGCGGTCTCGGCCACATGGGCGTGGCCTTCGTGCGCCGGATTGAAGGAGCCGCCGTAGAGGCCCACCCGCATTCCGGGCGCGAGGTTGAAGCCCAGGCGGAGGCCCCCGGCCGCCCGGCCGGCGGGATCCGGCGCGCCGGGCCCGCGAACCACATGCGGTGCGCCTTCAAGCCGGCCCCTTCAAGCGGGACGGGGCGGGGTCGGCTGGCCCCCGCGGTCGAGATCGGGGTCGGTCTGGCGCACCCGGGCGCGCACGGTGAAGACGCCGTCGCCGGCCAGCACGCCGCCGCGGGCGAACAGCCGGCCGTTCTCCCAGTTGGAGAGGCCGAGTTCGGGCTTCTGGAGTGCGTACTGCCCGTCCACCCAGCGGGTGAAGCCGTCGCCCACGAAGGGCGCGTCGATGGCGGCGTAGAACCGCTCGTGCGCCGCCGGGTCGGCGCTGATCAGGCTGGCGGTGAAACGCGGGCTGTACCTGTTGAAGAGGGCGACGGCCTCGTCGACGCTGTCGACCAGGCGCAGGCTGACCTCCGGGGTCTCCTCCCACTCCCACTCGCGGCCGAGGTCGGCGTCGGCCAGCGGCTCGACGAGGGGCTCGTCCACCGGGCCCTCGGCGCGGACCACTGGCCCGCGCGCGGCGCGCAGCGCGGCGGGGATGTGCTCCAGGTCCGGCTCGGCCACGTGCAGCTTCCAGCCTCGCCGGCGCTCACCGGCCCGCTGCAGGGCGTGCAGGAAGACCGGCAGCAGGGTGTCGGCCGCGCTGCGGACGATGCAGCAGGTGTTCAACGTGTTGCAGACCTTGCGGTCCAGCGAATGGAAGGCGGCGGCGTAGAACCGCTCCGGATTGGCCGAGGCGTCGGCGACCATCCAGGCGCCGCCCGTGCCGTGCAGGCTGACCGGCGTGCCGGCGCCCCTGGCGATCGCGCCGAGCTGGGCGACCGCGGGGCCCGAGCCGCGCGCCACCGCCAGCGACAGGCGGGGATCGGCGAACATCGCCCAGCCGGCGGCGTGGGCCGCCGAATTGACCAGGGTGACCGCCCCGGCCGGCAGGCCGCAGGCCCTGAGCGCCGGGGCCACCGCCTGCTCCATGATCGCCCGCGCCGTGCCCAGAGCGTCGGAGCCGATGCGGAAGACCACCGTGTTGCCGCCGCGCAGGACGCCGGTGGCGTCGGCGAAGACGTTCGGGCGGCCCTCGAAGACGAAGCCCACGACGCCCAGCGGGGCCTTCACCTGCTCCACCGTCCAGCCCGCGTGGCGGACGGTCTCGACGACCGCGCCGCGCGACGGCTCGCTGTCCCGCCAGGCGCGCAGGCCCGCGATCATGTCCTCGAGCATGGCCTCGGTGATCTGCAGCCGGGTGGTGGACCGGCCGCGGGCCCGGGCGCTTTCGACGTCGGCGTCGTTGGCGTCCCGGATCAGGTCGCGGGCCTGCCCGGGCTCCAGGTTCTCGGCGAAGTGGGAGAAGAAGGCGCTGATCTGGACGTCGGAAACCTGGCCCATCCGGCCGAAGGCCTCGTGGGCCTGCCCGACAGCATGGTCCGCGATGCCCGCCTCGCCCTGGGGGACGTGGAGCAGGGCGCCGTCGGCCACCAGCAGCCGGTCGCCCGGCCGGAAGGCGGCGGCGAGCGCCTCGGAGACGTGGGCGACGCGATCCCCGCCCCAGACGATGGCCTGGCCCGGGGCAAGCGCCTCCAGCCGCCCCTCGCGGGGCGCCTGCGTGCGCCGTCCTGTTCCGCCGTCGTCCATATGCTCAGCCTGAGCCTTACCTAGCCGTGCGGAGCGGGGCTGCGCCAGCGGAAGGTCGGATCAGACGGGCTCGCAGGGCACGGTGAAGCGGAACGTCGCGCCCCGCCCCGGCTCGGAAGCCACCCCGATCGTCCCGCCCATCGCCTCCACCAGCCCCTTGCAGATGGCGAGCCCGAGGCCCGTGCCGCCGTGGCTGCGCGAGGCCGAGGCGTCCACCTGCGAGAATCTCTGGAACAGCAGGGCCTGCTGCGCCTCGCCGATCCCCGGCCCGGTGTCGGACACCTCGACCGTGAGCCGGCCTTCGCCATGGCTGGCGGACACCGAGACGCCGCCCTGCGCCGTGAACTTCACCGCATTGCCCATGAGGTTCAGCAGCACCTGCCGCACCCGGTCGCGGTCGAGCTCGAGGCGCGGGGGCAGGTCGGCCAGGCGGGTTTCCAGCGTCAGGCCCTTGGCGCTCGCCTGCTGCTCCAGCACCGCGGCGACCTCGGCGACCAGGGCCGCCACATCCGTGGGGGCGGGGCGGATCTCCACCTGGCCCGCCTCCAGCTTCGAGAAGTCGAGCACGTCGTTGATGGTGGCGAGCAGCGCCTGGCTCGCCCCCTCGATCCGCCGGGAGAACATCGCCGCCTGCTCCGGCAGGTCCTGGCGCATCTTCAGGAGGCCGGAGAAGCCGATGATGGCGGTGAGCGGCGTGCGCAGCTCGTGGCTCATGTTGGCCAGGAACTCGGACTTGGCGCGCGCCGCGGCGTCGGCCTCGTCGCGGGCGATCTGCAGGGCCGCCTCCACCGCCTTGCGCTCGCTGATGTCGCGGATCACCGCCACCATCTCCAGCGGCCGGCCGGCCGTGTCGCGGATCATCCGGAAGCGGGTCTCGACCCAGACGGGATGGCCGTCCTTGTGCTGGGCGCGGTGCTGGACGGTCTTCTCGTCCAGGCCCGCGGCCATCTCGGCGAAGGTCGCCAGGATCAGCGGCCGGTCCTCCGGCCAGGTGAAGGCCTGGGCCGGCTTGCCGGCCATCTCGTACGGCTTCCAGCCGATCAGCTGCTCGATGGCCGGGGAGATGTAGCTGGAGCTGCCGTCCAGCCGGATCCGAGTGACCGCGTCGGCCATGTTCTCGGCCAGGAGCTGGTAGCGCGCCCGGCTGCGCTCGGCGGTCTTCAGCGACTGGAGCTGCTCGGTGATGTCCTGGATCACCCCGAACAGGCCTAGGGTCTGGCCGTCGGCCCCCCGCTGGGTGCGGGTGCGGATCAGGCAGTCGCGGACCAGCCCGTCGGCGCGGACGATCTTCACCTGCATCTCGTAGCCCTGGCCCGTGGCGAAGGCGTTGAGCACGGCCTCGGTGTGGCGCGCCCGATCCTCTGGGGCGAAGAAGGCGTCCGCCTTGCCGAGGTCCGGCCGGAAGTCTGCCGGGTCGACGCCGTGGATGCGGTAGGTCTGCTCCGACCAGGTGAGCCTGAAGGTCGGGCCGTCGATCCGCCAGTGGCCGACGCCGGAGATGTGCTCCACCAGCTCCAGCAGCAGGCGGTTGGAATCCGACTGCCGGCGCAGGCGCGCGGCCTCCATCTCGCCCACCACCAGCGCCGCCAGCCGCTTCAGGCGTTCGAGGTCGCGCGGACTGGGCACCGGCCTTGGCTTGTCGTCGATGACGCAGAGCGTGCCGAGGTTCTCGCCGCCCGGCGCGGCCAGGGTGGCGCCGGCGTAGAAGCGGATGTTCGGCGCGCCGGTGACGAGGGGGTTGTCGGCGAAGCGCGGGTCGCGGGTCGCGTCCTCCACCACCAGCGCCGAGCCCGCCGGGCCCTCGATGGCGTGGCTGCAGAAGGCGAACTCGCGCGGCGTCTCCCCGGCGTCGAGGCCGACCCTGGCCTTGAACCACTGCCGCTCGCGGTCGATCAGCGAGATCAGGGCGATCGGCGCGTCGAACAGGTCGGCGGCGAGTTCCGCCAGCCGGTCGAACGCCGGCTCGGGCGGCGTGTCCAGAACATCGTAGTCGAGCAGCGCCGCGAGGCGCCGGGCCTCCGCCTGCGCATCCATCCCTGGGGTCCCGTCCTGAGAACCGGTCTTTATCGCACGAACCATACCAGCGCGGCGTGCGGCGCGCCGCCTCAGGTCAGGACGGCGGGCCCGCCGTGCGCCAGGGCGAGGTCGTCGGCGTGGACCAGCGGGCCGGAAGTGTAGCCCAGCGCCGCCTCGATGGCCTCGCTCTTCAGGCCGCAGATCCGCCGCGCGTCGGGGGCTTCGTAGCGGACGAGGCCGCGGGCGATCTCGCGGCCCTGTTCGTCGCGGATCACCACGGCGTCGCCCTTGTCGAAGCGGCCTTCGACCTTCCGGACGCCGGCGGCCAGCAGGCTCTTGCCCTTGCGGACCGCCGCGGCCGCGCCGTCGTCGACCACCAGGGCCCCGGCCGGGGAGAGCGAGCCGGCGATCCAGGCCTTGTAGGCGGCCGCGGGGGTCGTCGCCGGCGCGATGACGGTGGCCTTCTCGCCGTGCTCCACGGCCCACAGCGGCGAGGGCCGGTGGCCGAGCGTGATCAGGGTGGCGCAGCCGGCGGCGGCGGCGATGCGCGCGGCCTCCAGCTTGGTGGCCATGCCGCCGGTGCCGACGCCGGCGTCGGCGTTCGCCCCGCCGGCCATGGCTTCGACCTCCGGCGTGATGCGGTCGAGGCGGGGGATGTGCTGCGCCGCCGGGTCGCGCCGCGGGTCGGCGGTGTAGAGGCCGTCCACGTCGGAGAGCAGCACCAGCACGTCGGCGCCGGCCATCTGGGCGACGCGCGCCGACAGGCGGTCGTTGTCGCCGACCCGGATCTCCTCGGTCACCACGGTGTCGTTCTCGTTGACGATCGGGATGACGCCGAGCTGCAGCAGGGTGTCGACGGTGGCCCGGGCGTTCAGCCAGCGGCGGCGGACCTCGGTGTCGTCGCGGGTCATCAGGACCTGGGCGCAGCCCAGGCCGTGGGGCTCGAAGGCCTCCTCCCAGGCGCGCATCAGCAGGGACTGGCCGGCGGCGGCCGAGGCCTGCTTCTCGGGGAGCGTGAGCGCCCGGCGGGAGAGCCCGAGGCGGCGGCGGCCGAGCGCCACGGCGCCGGAGGAGACCACCAGCACCTGCTGGCCCCGCTCGCGCAGGCGGGCCACGTCGGCGGCGAAGGCCGCCAGCCAGCGCGCGTCGGCGCCGTCCTCGCCCACCAGCAGGGCGGAGCCGACCTTGACGACGATGCGGCGGGCGGCGGCGAGCGGGCTCAAGGCTGCCAGCCCCCCTCGGTGGGCGGCTCGGCGTGATCCTCGTCCTCCTCGTCGGGGACGATCTCGCCGCGGCGCTGGCGGACCAGCTTCCACGCCTCGCGCAGCAGCTCGGTGACGTTCTCGCCGGTGTAGCCGGAGACCAGCCGGGGCTTCACGCCGGCGGCGGCCTCCAGCTCCGCGGCCTTGGCCTCCCGTTCCTCTTCGGAGAGCGCGTCGATCTTGTTGAGCGCCAGGATCTCCGGCTTGTCGGCCAGCTCCTCGCCATAGGCTTCCAGCTCATGGCGGACGATCCGCCAGGCCTCCCCGAGGTTCTCCTGGGTCCCGTCCACAAGGTGGATCAGGACGGCGGTGCGCTCCACGTGGCCGAGGAAGCGGGTGCCGATGCCCACCCCTTCATGAGCGCCCTCGATCAGGCCGGGGATGTCGGCCAGGACGAAGCGCTCGCCGGCGGAGAGGTCGACCATGCCGAGGTTGGGGGCCAGCGTCGTGAAGGGATAGTCGGCGATCTTCGGCTTGGCGGCCGAGGAGGCGGCCAGGAAGGTCGACTTGCCGGCGTTCGGAAGGCCGACCAGGCCCACGTCGGCGATCAGCTTCAGCCTCAGCCAGATCGCCTTCTCCTCGCCCTCCTGGCCGGGGTTGGCGAACTTCGGGGCCTGGTTGATCGGGCCCTTGAAGTGGGTGTTGCCGAACCCGCCGTTGCCGCCTTTCAGCAGGCGGATGCGCATGCCGGGCTGGTCGAGGTCGTACAGGATTTCCTGCTTGTCCTCGTCGAGCACCTGGGTGCCCACCGGCACCTTCAGCACCACGTCGGCGCCGGCCGCGCCGTGGCGGTTGCGGCCCATGCCGTGCACGCCGGTCTCGGCCTTGAAGTGCTGCTGGTAGCGGTAGTCGATCAGGGTGTTCAGCCCCTCCACCGCCTCGATCCAGACGTCGCCGCCGCGGCCGCCGTCGCCGCCGTCGGGGCCGCCGTACTCGATGTACTTCTCGCGCCGGAAGGACACGGCGCCGCCGCCCCCGTTGCCGGAGCGGATGTAGACTTTGACCTGGTCGAGGAACTTCATGACGTGGGGACTCTGCGGCGGACGGCCCAGACGAGAAGGGCCGCCGCGAAGGACTTGAGGAGGGCGCCGGGGATGAAGGGCAGGACGCCCTCGGCGAAGGCGCGGCCGACGCCGGCCAGGGTGGCGAGCCAGGCCCAGCCCAGCAGCAGGATGAGGGCGTGGCCCAGGAGGAAGGCGCCGGCGAGCTTCGGCCAGGCGGTCGTCCGCTCGGCCGTGCGGCCGGTGAGCGGGGCGGCCAGCAGCATGCCCAGCAGGAAGCCGGCGGTGGGTCCCATGACCGTCTCCGGCCCCGCCTCGCCGCCGGCGAACACCGGCAGGCCGACGATGCCGGCCAGCATCCAGACCACGACGATCTGCAGGGCGAGCCGCATGCCGGAGAGGCCCGCCAGCGAGAACAGGGCGAAGGTCTGCAGGGTCAGCGGCACGGGGCCGAGGGGGATCGACACCTGGGAGGCCAGCGCCATCACCGCCGCCCCGCCCAGCACCACGGGCACGCGCCACAGCTGCCCGCGGCCCGCGATCAGGCGCGCGAGCGGCGGCTGGCGGACCAGCGGATCGGCAGGCGTCGTCGTCATGGGTGAGGCGGATACCACAGAAAGAGAAGAACCACGGAATACACGGACCACACGGAAGGGCTGGCCGGCCCGCCGATTTTTTTCAAACCACAGAAAACATAGAAATACACAGAAGGCGGGCCGTCCCGAGAACTCGGGATTGGCGAGGTTTGCGCGCCTCCGGCGCGCGATCTCCCGACAGCCATCGCTCCGACTGCGGGCCGGAGCCTCCCTCTGTGTTTTCTGTGTCCTTCTGTGGTTCCAAGATTGGGGAGGAGCCGCTTGCGCGGCCCCTCGGTTGAAGCTCAGGCCAGCCAGACCATCCGGCGGGCGGGGACGTCTTCGCCGCGGGCGAGGCAGGGCTGGCGTTCGATGTCGCCGGTGTAGAGGAAGCCCGCCTTCACCAGCACCTGGCCGGAGGCCGGGTTGTCGGTGAAGTGGGCCGCCTCGACGACCTTGGCCCGCCAGTCGCGCTTCACCCACGCCAGCGCCCCGCGCACGGCTTCCGTGGCGTAGCCGCGGTTCCAGTAGGGGCGGCCCAGCCAGTAGCCGAGGTTCGGCCGGCCGTTCGCCTGGGTGCGGAAGCCCAGCATCCCCACCAGGCCGAAGTGCCGGTGCTCGACGGAGAAGGTGGCGTCGCGGACGAAGTCCTGGCGGGCCATCCGGTCGAGGAAGGCCTCGGCGTCGGATGCGGCGTAGGGATGGGGCAGGTTGGCGGTCATGCCCGCCACGTTGAAGTCGCCGGCCAGGGCCACGAGGGCGTCGGCGTCGCTCCGCACCGGCCCGCGCAGGACCAGCCGTTCCGTCGAGACGACGGGGGTCACTTCAATGGCGCACATGTCTACCTCCCGGCCCACTTTTCGGGGCCCAAAACGAAAGCGGGGAGCCCGGCTGACCGGACTCCCCGCTAGGTTCGTCTGTCCGGTCCGCCATCTTCGGAGAGGGCGGAACCGGAGAAAGGTGGTTCCGCCTATTCGGCCGCCATCACCTCGGTCGCCGGGACCACCGTCACATAGGTGCGGTCGTTGCGCTTGGTGATGAACTTCACGGCGCCGGTCACGGTGGCGAAGAGGGTGTGGTCCTTGCCCATGCCCACGTTCTGGCCCGGCCAGAACTTGGTGCCGCGCTGACGCACGAGGATGTTGCCGGCGAGCACAGCTTCGCCGCCGAACTTCTTCACGCCGAGGCGCTGGCCGGCCGAGTCACGACCGTTGCGCGAGGAGCCGCCGGATTTTTTGTGAGCCATAGTGCTCTCCTACTCTCTTGAGGGCTGCCGGTCCGATTACTCGGCGGCGCCCGTGTCCTTCTTGGCGGCGGCCTTCTTGGCGGCCGGCTTCTTGGCTTCACCTTCAGCCTTCGGGGCGGCGGCCTTCTTCGGCGCGGCCTTGGCTTCGGTTTCCACCGGGGCGTTCACCTGGGCGGCCTTGGCGGCTTCCTTGGTGGACGCGGCCTTCGCCTTCGGCGCGGCGGCCTTCTTGGCGGGGGCGGCTTCCGCCGCGACCGGGGCCTGGAAGGCCAGGTTGCGCGAGCGGGCGTTCAGCTCGGCCTTGGTGGTCAGGTCGACCGTGCCGTCCCACTTCGCCGCTTCCTTGCCGCCTTCGCCGTTGATGGCGGTGACGCGGAGCACGGTCTCGTGCTGGCGGTGGCCGCGGGTGCGGCGGTAGCCCTGGCGACGGATCTTCTTGAAGATCTTCACCTTCTCGCCCTTGCGGGTCTCGATCAGGGTCGCGGCGACCGAGGCGCCGGCCACGAGGGGCGCGCCCAGGGTCACGGCGTCGCCGTCGCCCAGCATCAGGACGTCGCCGAAGGACACGTTCGCGCCCGGCTCGCCGTCGAGCTTTTCGACGACCAGCACGTCGCCGGGCTGGACCCGGTACTGCTTGCCGCCGCTCTTGATCACCGCGTACATCGTTCGCGCGCCTTCGTACTTATAGTGTGTGTGCAAAACGGATTGCGCCCGCAGGAAGCCCCGCGGGCGAGAGGGGCGGACTTATACGCGGGAACGGCGGAGAGTCAACGCGGGGGGTGGGAGTGATTTACGCCTCACGACCTTGCTGGGGTCGCATCTCATGTACTTCGTCGCGGCGATCCAGGTATGCAGAGCGGCTGTCACCCAAGTCCTGCATTATGTGCACACAACCCGACGCCCACCATGCCGCGTACGAAGACGTGGTCGCGACTGCCGCGAGTGCAGCGTGAAGGGCCCATTCAGGTATACCAGCCAGTAGAGACAAAATCAGAGCTACAGCCGCAGTCGCGACTGCAAGCATCTGCATGAGCTGGATAAATTCGATATAGAAACTGTAGTAACCGTCCATCCGCCTCCGGCGCAACCAAGCGCCGAAATCCTGGTCAGACAAGATGTCGAACATCTTGCTAAAGGCACCCCAGCAAATCGCAAGCAGAATGGCGTTCACAGTGAAGACGGCAGCGTAGACAGCCACCATTGTTTGCGTATCTGCCAGCGTCACCTTGTTTGCGTGCATGCCGACCGCTGCCCCGATCGCTACGCAGACGATGGTCCTCACAGGTATGAGCGTGCGAAAGCCATGCTTATGGAAACGGTATGCAGTGTCTTGCAGCCAATAGGCTACGAAACGCCGCGCGCCGCGTGGAAGTGTGCTGGGCTCAGCGAGCTTCATGCCTGTAAGATAGGGACGAAAAATTCGATAAGCACTCGTACCGCCTTTCGGTCCTGCTCCTCCTGTGTGTCGGCTTCTACGTAGATGCGGAGCTTCTGGGGCCCGTTGAGCCGCTCGAGGTTCTTCTGTCGATCATGGCTGAACGGAGGCTTGTCGACCACTGCCTCAGCTCCGCTAGGGGTCCGCCCCTTGAGCCCGTAGGTGGCGTATCCCTTTTCGGCTAAGCCGAGCGTCTCTTGGACCAGACCATCGGACTCTGGCTTGATGTGTCTTCCGTCCTTCGGCTTAGCCACGCCGCGCATAACGCCGATGTCGTCCTGCGCCATCATATCCGACAGCATTTCGCCGGGCGTGGAAGGGTGAGGATTAAACGGTCGAGCTTGAAAGCTGAACTGCTCAAGTTCCCAAGTTCGGATGGCAAGCTGCAGGTCGTGTGGTCCGCCCGCTTGTGTCACCTGCATTGCAAAGCCACGCCGCGTCTCGACCATGGCCTGGAGGCGATGGGCCGCCGAACTGCCCGCCAGTCTGCCTTCGCCGGTACGATCTTCGACCGCGAGTACGCCGAGTTCTGGCACCATGACGATGTGTGCGAGTTCAACTTCGTCCGTGGCTTCGAAGGAAGCTCGAACGGTCTGAGCGTCTCGATCGGCCGTAAGCACCTCCCGAAACCGAATATCCCTTACGACGTCCAACGTGATGCAATAATAGCCCTCGATCTCAAGGGCGGCTGGGCGCATCAGGTAAGTATCGTAATCTTCCGGACCAGGGTCGCGCTTGCGGTAAGCAATCGGCGGCGCGTCTCGGAGTTCTGTTAAGAGTCGAAGCTGGTCGCTCCAGCGGACCATCGAGTCTTCATGCTCAATGGCATAGCGACACAGAACGAGGCCTGTACCACTCGGCACGCGTATCCCCCCGAAACCTGTACAGTTCTACTTTCGCAACCTATCCTCGAAGAAAGTTCCGACGCAAGACAATCGCGGTTGCCCTCGCCGTTGAGGCGAAAGCGTCTCGGGGGAGGTCTTGCCTGTCCATTTCGCTTGCTCGCTACCCCTGAGCGAACCTGAGCCTTAAATCCATGGCAGCCAGTCTGCCTGCCTCAGGCGGTTGCTCAAGGACGCGCGCTGCGCGCCGCGGAGCGGCCGGCCGGAGGCCGGTCCTTGACCAACCGCCTGAGGCAGGCTCGCATCCGACCATGGACTTAAGGACGGGCGGCATCCGGGGGATGCTGGGCTCGCGCCGGCTCCTCCTCGCCCGCGCCGCAGGCGCGGGAGAGGGCAGGGTGAGGGCCGGCTGGGACCTCTCTGCCACCGCCGGAGGCGAGCCCGAGGGCCCTTGGACTCTCATCCGGTGCGGATCGCTCGCACGAGCCGGCCCTCACCCCACCCTCTCCCTCTCCGCTGCGCGGGGGGAGAGGAGGTCCGGTGTCGGCGCTGCGCCCGCTACGGACGCCTGCGCTCATTGATCCCGGTCTTCGGCTGCGCCGAAACCGGGATGACAGTTGGGGGATGGCGCCGTGCGGTTCCCGGCCCTCACCCTACCCTCTCCCTCTCCGCTGCGCGGGGGGAGAGGAGGCCCGGTGTCGGCGCTGCGCCCGCTACGGACGCCTGCGCTCATGGATCCCGGTCTTCGGCTGCGCCGAAACCGGGATGACAGTTGGGGGATGGCGCCGTGCGGTTCCCGGCCCTCTCCCTACCCTCTCCCTCTCCGCTGCGCGGGGGGAGAGGAGCGGTCGCGTCTCAGGCGCAGGGGTTCGGGGTCGGGGATCACGAGGTCGGCGTCGCTGTCGTACTTGGTGGGGTAGAGCATGGCGACGCGCCAGCGCAGGTGCTTGAGCCGGCGGGCGACGGCGCGGGCGGTCTCGCGGGTCGCAGCCTCGGCGATTTCCCAGCCTTCCTCGACGATCAGCTCGCGCTGCATGCGCCTAGCGATGGCCAGCGCCCGGGCGAACTCCGGGTGGAGGCGGCGCCAATAGTAGACGGTGGAGATGTCCGGCAGGCCGGGCTCGCGGCAGATGTTCTGCAGGGGCTTCGCCGGCCACGATCCGTTCGAGCAGGCGCTCGGCGCGAGCCGGGTCGTAGCTGGACGGCCGGCCGCGACCGCCGAAACCGCCGAGCTGGCGGGCGCGCTCGAGGCGCAGGGCGAAGGTCGGATATCGGTGTCGCCATATCTGGACGTTGCGGCGGGCGGGCATGTCGGGGTCAGCGCAGAGCGTGCGCAGCGACTCCCCCGGCGGACGCGGGCGCAGAGGTGGGCGGCAAGCGCGGGCGTGTAGGCGACCATGCCCCCGATTGTGCGGCCGACCCCGCCGATCCGCCTAAGAGAACTTGACCTCAGGCGCCCGGCCGGCGTCCGCTTCTGACGCCACCCTGGAAGGAGAGACCGCCATGCCGACGACCATGCCGCTGCCGATCGAGGGCGGGTGCCGCTGCGGGCAGGTGCGGTTCCGGATCACGGGCGCGCCGTTGATGACCATGGCCTGTCACTGCACGGGCTGCCAGCGGATGACGGCCAGCGCCTATTCGCTGTCGGTGATGGTCCCGGCGGACGGGTTCGAGGTGATCGCCGGCGAGACGGTGGCGGGCGGCCTGCGCGAGCCGCCGATGCACCGGTTCTGCGCCCACTGCATGAGCTGGATGTTCACCGAGCCGCCGGGGGCGGCGTGGCTGGTGAACGTGCGCGCGACCCTGCTGGACGACGCCTCCTGGTTCACGCCGTGGATGGAGACCTACACCACCGAGGCCCTGCCCTGGGCGAAGACCCCGGCGGTGAAGAGCTTCGAGAAGTTCCCGGAAATGGATCAGTGGCAGGGGCTGGTGGCGGAGCACCAGGCTCAGTAGGCCCTCTCCCTACCTTCTCCCTCTCCGCTGCGCGGGGGGAGAGGAGGTGAAGCACCGATCTCGCAGCCAAACTCCTCTCCCCCGACCCCGGCGCACGCCGGGGGAAGAGAGGGAGAGGGTAGGGAGAGGGCGACGAAGGTGACCTCCGTCACAGCCGTCCCGGCGAAGCTCGCCCATATGCCTCGGCCTCCGGCGGCGAAGCTCCGCGCGGGGCGTGCTGCAAAGCTGCAGAGCGGTTCGGCGAAGGCGCTGATTGGATCGGCGGACGGGTTCGGATAGCAGCGTTCGCCTCGCGCCGGGCCTCTCGCCCGCCGCCAACAGACGACCGCATCTCGAGAGAGGAAGACCCGGATGATGCCGGAGGCCGACGCCTTTCGGCCGCGCAAGACGCGCGAGCTGATGAACCACCACATGGATTCCACCGCCTGGGACGGCTTCCCGTTCCGCGACGACGTGGTCGTCGGCACCTATGCCAAGAGCGGCACGACCTGGACCCAGCAGATCGTCGGCCAGCTCCTGTTCGCCGGCGACCCGGACGTGCGGATCGCCGACATCTCGCCCTGGTGGGACATGCGGATCATCCCGCCGGAGGTGCGCGAGATGGTGATCGCCCAGCCGCACCGGCGCGTGCTGAAGACCCACCTGCCGGCCGACGCGCTCAGCCTGTCGACCCAGGCCAGGTACCTCTACGTCGCCCGCGACGGCCGCGACGTGATGATGAGCATGTGGAACCACCACGCGAACTTCCTGCCGATCGCCTACGAGCTGATCAACGGGACGCCGGGGCTGGTGGGCGATCCGCTGCCGCCCTGCGATCCGGACCCCAGGTCCTACTTCCGCACCTGGCTCGACAACGACGGGGCGCCCTTCTGGTCGTTCTGGGAGAACATCGAGACTTGGTGGAACGTGCGCCACCTGCCGAACGTGAAGCTGGTGCACTTCGAGGACCTGAAGCGCGACCTGGAAGGCGAGATGCGGGCCATCGCCGACTTCCTCGAAGTCTCCCTGCCCGCCGACCGCTGGGCCGCGGCGGTGGAGCACTGCACCTTCGACTGGATGAAGGCCAACGCCGAGAAGGTCGCGCCGCTCGGCGGCCAGGTGTGGGAAGGCGGCGCCGGGACCTTCATGAACAAGGGCGTCAACGGCCCCTGGCGCGACGTGCTGACCGTCCGCGACAGCCTGGACTACGAGAAGATGGCGCTGGAGCGCCTGGGTCCGGAGTGCGCCCGCTGGCTGGCGACGGGCGAGATGGCGCCGGCGAAGCGGGCGGCCTAGCCGCGGGCCCTCTCCCTGCCCTCTCCCTCTCCGCTTCGCGGGGGAGAGGAGGGGATGGCTCGGCCTCTCAGCTCCAATCCTCTCCCCGACACCGGCGCAAGCCCGGGGGAAGAGAGGGAGTGGGCAGGGTGAGGGCAAAGAAAAGGGCGGCTCCGGGAGGGGCCGCCCTTTGGATTCCGTGCCGTAGCTGGATCCCGGATCGGCCTGCGGCCGTCCGGGATGACCAGCTCACGCGGTCACTTCCCGACCTTGGTCAGCTCGCTCATCAGCTCGGGGATGGCGGCCTTGTAGTCGGCGACCAGGCCGTAGTCGGCGACCTGGAAGATCGGGGCGTCGGGGTCCTTGTTGATCGCGACGATCACCTTGGAGTCCTTCATGCCCGCGAGGTGCTGGATGGCGCCGGAGATGCCGACGGCCACATAGAGCTCCGGGGCGACGACCTTGCCGGTCTGGCCGACCTGGTAGTCGTTCGGGGCATAGCCCGCGTCGACCGCGGCGCGGCTGGCGCCGACCGCCGCGCCGAGCTTGTCGGCGAGCGGCTCGATGACCTTCTGGAACTCCTCGGCCGAGCCGAGCGCACGGCCGCCGGAGACCACGATCTTGGCGCCGCCCAGCTCGGGGCGGGCCGACTTGACGATCTGCTGGTCGACGAACTTCACCTTGGCGGGCGCGGCCGGGGCGGAGACCGTCTCGACCGAGGCCGAGCCGCCGTCGGCCGCCGGCTTGAAGACGGTCGGACGGACGGTGATCACCTTCTTGGCGTCGGAGGACGTCACCGTCTCCAGCGCGTTGCCGGCGTAGATCGGGCGCACGAAGGTCGAGGCGTCGACCACGTCCACCACGTCGGAGATCGGGGCCACGTCGAGCTTGGCGGCGATCCGCGGGGCGACGTTGCGGCCCTGCGAGGTGGCCGGGGTCAGGATCGCGTCGTAGTTGGCGGCCAGCGGGACGACCAGGGCCTCGAAGGCCTCGGCCAGGCCCTGGCCCAGCTCGGCGCTCTCGGCGAACAGCACCTTGCGCACGCCGGCGATCTTGGCGGCGGCGTCGGCCACGGCCTTGGCGCCGTTGCCGGCGACCAGCACGTCCACGTCGGAGGACAGCTTCTGGGCGGCGGTGACCGTCTTGTGGGTCGCGTCGCGCAGCGTCGCGTTGTCGTGGTCGGCGATGACGAGAACGGCCATTAGAGGACCCCCGCTTCGTTCTTGAGCTTCATGACCAGGTCGGCGGCGGTCTCGACCTTGATGCCGCCGGCGCGCTTCGGCGGCTCGGTGACCTTGGCGACCTTAAGGCGCGGGGCGGTGTCGACGCCGAGGGAGCCGAGCTCCTTCACCGCGAGCTCCTTCTTCTTGGCCTTCATGATGTTCGGCAGGCTGGCGTAGCGCGGCTCGTTCAGCCGCAGGTCGGCGGTGACCACGGCCGGCAGCGTCACTTCCAGGGTCTGCAGGCCGCCGTCCACCTCGCGGGTGACCTTGGCCGAGCCGCCGGAGACGGCGATTTCCGAGGCGAAGGTCGCCTGCGGCCAGTCGAGCAGGGCGGCCAGCATCTGGCCGGTGGCGGCGTTGTCGCCGTCGATGGCCTGCTTGCCCATGACCACCAGGTCGGGGTTCTCCTCGGCGACGATCGCCTTCAGCACCTTGGCCACGGCGAGCGGCTCGAGGTCCTGGTCGGTCTGGACGAGGATGGCGCGGTCGGCGCCCATGGCGAGCGCCGTGCGCAGCGTCTCCTGCGCCTGGGTCGGGCCGACGGACACGGCGACGACCTCGGTCGCGGCGCCCTTCTCCTTCAGGCGGACAGCTTCTTCGACACCGATCTCGTCGAAGGGGTTCATGGACATCTTGACGTTGGCGAGGTCGACGCCGGACTGGTCCGGCTTCACACGCGCCTTGACGTTGTAATCAATCACCCGCTTGACGGTGACCAATACCTTCATGGCCTAGGCCTCGAAATCTGCTTGGAGGAAATGAGGGGTCGGGAGCGGGATAACGGTTTGGCCGCGCTTTGCAACCCTTCGCAGGCGCCGCATTCCCGCCGGGACAGCGCGCTAGCCATGCCCCGTCCGCCGTCTTAGAGAGACCGCATGAAAAGCCGAATTCCCCGCCTGATGCTGATCTTCGTGGGCGTCTTCGCCGTGCTCTGCATCGGCGTGGCGGTCTGGCAGGTCGGCTGGGTGATGCCGATGAAGAAGTGCTCGGCGGCCCACAAGTGGTGGGACCATTCCGAGCGGGTCTGCGCCACCCCGATCCTGGTGTCGGACATCACCGGCCGGGTGATCACCGACGAGAAGGCGCTGGCCGAGGCCAAGAAGGCGATCGGCCGGCCGCCGGCGCCAGCTGCGGCGCCGGCGCAGAAGTAGTCAGCGGGTCGCGCCCGACTGCCAGAAGACCTCGGCCGCGCCGCGGTCGTTGGCGAAGCGGGCGGCGACGAACAGGAAATCCGACAGCCGGTTGAGGTAGCGGAGCGCAGGCCCCGAGATGGGCTCGCCCGCCTCCAGCAGCGCCACCGCCTGGCGCTCGGCGCGCCGGCAGACCGTGCGGGCCAGGTGCAGGGCGGCGGCGGCGGGCGTCCCGGCCGGCAGCACGAAGGACTTCAGCTCGGGCAGCAGGCCGTTCATCCCGTCGATCTCGGATTCCAGGCGCTCGACCTGGCGGTCGGTCATGCGCAGCGTGTTCGCCTCGTCCTCGCGCGGCGGGGTGGAGAGGTCGGCACCCAGGTCGAACAGCTCGTTCTGGATGCGGGCCAGCATGGCGTCGAGCTCGGCCGCCTCGGCGGTGTGCACGCGCGCCAGGCCGATGCAGGCGTTGGTCTCGTCGACCGCGCCATAGGCCGCGACGCGGGGGCGCGGCCTTGCTGACCGCCTCGCCGGTGGAGAGCCGGGTGCGGCCGGCGTCGCCGGTGCGGGTGTAGATGCGGTTCAGGGTGACCAAGCGTCGCAGTCCGGCTCTAGTGAGACGCCCGCCACCAGACCGCGCCCACCAGCACGGCGATGGCGATGGCCTGCACGAGGACGCGGAGGCGCATCAGCTTGTTCGAATAGGAACGGCCGAAGTCGCCCCCGCGGAAGAGGGCGTAGATGCCGAGCGCCAGCACCGCGGCGACCGCGATCAGGGCCGCGGGGATGAGGATGTCGAACAGGTCCATGAACCCAATTTAGGCCGCGCCCGCCTGTTCCGCCATCGAGAACGGTGGTTTACGCCGAACGTTGAAATTGCAGCTTGACTGTCTGTGGATTGATCATGTTCAACGATCCGCATTCGGCGGCTTGGGTCGCAAATCAGCCACACTGAGCAAGGATTATCTAGATAACAGCCGGCGCTACGACCTCAGGTCGCCCACGGCCGCCGGTTTCCTCCGAAAGTTGTGTCGTATATCCCGGATCGCGGAACGGGGATATTGAACGTGTTCAAGTTGAATTCCCGGGCGCTCCGCGGCGCATCGGAACCTGACGGCGGCCAGGCGAGACGGCCGCCGGCGGCGCGGCCCCCGGATCCCCGGGGCGCAGGCCGTCGATGAAAGCAAACGCAACGAGAGTGAGCGCCTCCCCGCGCCAAGAAGGTTAAGAGATGAAGCACGTTTCCCCCCTCCAGCCCGCGGCCGAGACCAAGGTGAAGATGCCGACCCGCCGCGCGCTGGCGAAGCAGCAGACGCGCGCCAAGGTACTGGCCGCCGCGCGGCGGCTGTTCAGCGAGCAGGGCTATGAAGGCGCCACGATCCGCGACATCGCGACGGCCGCCGGCATGTCTACCGGCGCGGTGTTCGCCAACTTCACCGACAAGTCCGACCTGTTCCGCGAGATCATGACCGCGGACATGGAGGCGGCGAAGCCGCCGGCCGCGGCCGCACGGTCGAAGACGCGCTGCTGAAGATCTTCTCGGCGGGCTACGCCTTCTACAAGACCCAGCTGCCGCTGGCCCGCGCGGCCTTCAGCGTCTCCTGGACCCCGCAGGACGGCCCGGCGCTGCGCAGCGCCCAGAGCGTCCAGGCGATGCACGACCTGATCGCCGAACAGCTCGAAGCCGGCGTGACCCGCGGCGAGCTCGGCCAGGAGGCCGAGGTGAAGCTGCGCACCCAGATGCTCTGGGACGCCTATCTGTCGAACTTCCCGCAGGCGATCTTCCACGGCTGGAGCCTCGACGCCCTGCAGGCCCGGGCCCGCGACCAGATCCGCATCCTGCTGGCCGGCGCCCGCCGCGGCTAACCAACGAAATCAGGGACCGGGGGGTCCTTCGATGACGACCGACACAGAGACGGAGGGCGCTTTGGGAGGCGCCCGCCACACACGGCGCGAGGCCACCCGCAACCGCGTGGTGGCCTCCGCGCGTGAGCTCTTCGAGACCGAGGGCTACGACGGGACCACGATCCGGGCGATCGCCCGCCACGCCGGGGTCTCGGTGGGCTCCGTGTTCACCACCTTCGCGTCCAAGGGGGATATCCTCTCCCAGGTGATGCAGGACCGCCTGGAGCCGCTCTACGCCGAGCTGGACCGGGTGATGCCGCACCTGCGGGGGTCGACGCCCGACCGGCTGCGGACCATGTTCGCCATCCACTTCTCGTTCGAGGCCCAGCGGCTGCGCCTGTTCCTGGCCCACATCGCCGCCGCCTACGACTGGACCCTGTCGGCGGCCGCGCGGCCTTACGGGATGACGCCGAGGCTGCAGGACATCATCCGCGAGTGCCTTGAGAAGGGCGTCGACGAGGGCGATGTGGATCCCGCCGCCGACCACCAGGACATCATCGACCTCCTGATGGCGGCCTATGCCTGGACCTACCGCCTGGTGGTGCGAAAGAACGCCAGCGCCGACGAGCTGATCGCGGTGATGGACCGCCAGATCGGCCTCGTCTCGGAAGGATTTCGGCCCCGCTAGTTTCCTGCCTCGAGCAGGCGCCGCGCGATGACCTGCGCCTGGATCTCGCCGGCCCCTTCGAAGATGTTGAGGATGCGCGCGTCGGCCAGCACCCGGCTGACCGGGGTCTCCTCGGCGAAGCCCGTGCCGCCGTGCACCTGCACCGCATTGTCGGCGGCCGCCCAGGCGATGCGGGCGGCGGTGAGCTTGGCCATGCCGGCCTCGAGGTCGCAGCGGCGGCCCTCGTCCTTGGCGCGGGCGGCGAACCAGGCCAGGCGCCGGGCGCCCAGGATCTCGGCGGCCATCATCGCGAGCTTGTTGGCGACGCGCGGGAAGGCCGCGATCGGCTGGCCGAACTGACGCCGCGCCAGGGCATAGTCGACGGCGAGATCGAGGGCATTCTGGGCGACGCCGATGGCCCGGGCGGCGGTCTGGATGCGGGCGCTCTCGAAGGTGGCCATGAGCTGGACGAAGCCCTGGCCCTCCTGGCCCCCCAGGAGGTTGGCGTGGTCGACCGCGAAGCCGTCGAAGCCGATCTCGTATTCCTTCATGCCGCGGTAGCCGATCACCCGGATCTCGCCGCCGGTCATGCCCGGGGCAGGGAAGGGCTCGGCGACCGTGCCGCGCGGCTTCTCGGCGAGGAACATGGAGAGGCCGCGGTGGTCCTTCGAGGCCGGATCGGTGCGGACCAGCAGCGTCATCAGGTCGGCGCGGGCGGCGTGGGTGATCCAGGTCTTGGCGCCGGTGACCCGCCAGACGCCGCCGTCGCGGACGGCGCGGGTGCGCAGCGAGCCGAGGTCGGAGCCGGCCTCCGGCTCGGTGAAGACGGCGGTGGGGATGATCGCGCCCGAGCAGAGGCCGGGCAGGAAGCGCGCCTTCTGATCCTCGGTCCCGTGGGCGATGATCAGCTCGGCGGCGATCTCGGACCGGGTGCCCAGCGACCCGGTTCCGATCCAGGCCCGCGACAAGGCCTCGGAGACCACGCACATGGCGGTCTTGCCGAGTCCTGAGCCGCCCCAGTCCTCGGGCGCCGTGAGGCCGAAGACGCCGAGGTCGGCGAGCTCCTGGTAGAGGGTGAGCGGGATCAGCTCGTCGCGCAGGTGCCAACCGTGGGCGTGCGGCGCGATCCTCGTGGCGGCGAAGTCGTCGAACTGATGGCGGATGGCTTCGAGCGTCTCGTCGAGGCCGCTGGCCTCCAGCGAGGGCCGGCCGCGGGCCTCGTCCAGCAGGTCGACGATGCGCAGCTTCACGGCCTGGGCGGCCCCGGGGCGCAGGGTCTCGATGGCGGGCGCGAGGCGGGCGGGGTCGACGCCGAGGTCGCCCGGACGGAACAGCTCGCCCTGGTTCATCGGCAGACCGCCCGCAAGCTGGCTGAGATATTCGAAGGCCAGGAGCTGGGCCGGCAGGGCTTCGGACTCGCCGAAGGCGGGACCCAGGTCGCGGGCCCAGGCGGCGGTCTGGCGCAGAGTCTCGGCATAGGCGGCGGACCAGGCGAGGCCGTGGGCGGCGTGCTGCTCGGCGTCGAGGGCCGCGCGGTCCAGCCGGCCGCCCGGCGCGACGACGCCGCCGACCGCGGCGCGGAGCGCGGCCACATGAGTCTCCGCGGCCGCGGCGGCCTGGTCCAGCAGGGCGGGGAGGTCGGGCAGGACGAGAGTCATGGGCTCCTTATAGGCGATGCTTGCCTTGCGTAGGGGAAGCGGCGTTTCTGGGCGCCTCGCCGCAGGGAGGCTCTCCGATGATCGTCGTCCACCACCTCAACGACTCGCGTTCGCAGCGCATCCTGTGGCTGCTGGAGGAGCTGGGCCTGGCCTATGAGCTGCGGCGCTACGAGCGTGACGCGACGACGAGGCTCGCGCCGCCCGAGCTGAAGGCGGTGCATCCGCTGGGCAAGAGCCCGGTTATCACCGACGATGGCCACACGATCCACGAGTCCGGGGCGATCATCGACTACATCATCCGCCGCCACGGCGAGGGCCGGCTCGCGCCGCCGGCCGGGAGCTGGGCGCACGAGGCCTACCTCCAGTGGCTGCACTACGCCGAGGGTTCGGCCATGCTGCCCCTGATGCTGCAGCTCTACGCCGGGCGGCTCGGGGAGGCGGCCGCGCCGCTGAAGCCGCGCATCGACAGCGAGATCGAGAACCACCTGGGCTACATCGACCACTCTCTGGAGGGCCACGACTGGATCCTCGGCGAAGCGCTGACCGGCGCCGACATCAACCTCAGCTTCGTGGGCGAGATCGCCGGGGTCTATGGGCGCCTGGGGCAGTTCCCGAACATCGCCGCCTGGGTCGAGCGCTTCCAGGCCCGGCCGGCCTACAAGGCGGCGCTGGAACGCGGCGGGGCGTACTCGTTCGCGCGGGGGTGAGGCGGGCTCCAGGCCCTCTCCCTACCCTCTCCCTCTCTTCGCTGCGCTCGGGGGAGAGGAGTTGAGCTCCGAGGCCGGGCCATCGCCTCCTCCCCCCGCGAAGCGGAGAGGGGAGAGGGCAGGGAGAGGGCCTAGAAGCTCCCTGGGAAGTCGTCGTCGAGCAGCCCGTCGAGGAAGTCGAACACCGTCGCCTTCGTCGAGCCGTGGGTGATCGCCGAGAAGTGGTCGCAGCCGGGCAGGCTGACGCCCTTGCCCCGCGCGAATACCCTCGCGAGCTCTTCGGGATCCCCGGCGCTCTCGTCGCGGGCGCCGGTCACCACCAGCACCGGCATGGGCAGGGTCGCCATGGCGTCCACGTCCAGCGGCGGGTTTTCGGCCTGGACGAAGGCGGCGAGCGCGCGGCGGTCCTCGCCCTGCTCGTCGGCGAACTGCCGGAAGCTGCGCAGGAAGGGGTGAGCGATGGTCTCTGGGTCCTCGGCCAGCATGGCGTCGGCCATGATCGATCCGCGGTCGGTGGAGGGCTGCAGGAGCCGGCCGCCGACCCCGCCAAGGATGAGGTTGGAGACCCGGTCGGGCCCGGAGCGCCGCCTCGGTCGCCGTGCGCGTGCCCATGGAGTAGCCGATCAGGTCGACCCGGCCGACGTCCAGATGGTCCATGAGCGCGATCACGTCGGCGGCGAGCTTTGCGCGGGTGTAGTCGGCGGGATCGTAGAGCTTGGCGCTCTCCCCGTGGCCGCGCTGGTCAAGGCCGATCACCCGCATGCCGCGGCGCTCGAAGGCGCCGTACCAACCCGTGCGCCGCCAGCCCTCGCTGCGGTTCGAGGTGTAGCCGTGCAGCAGCAGGACGGTGCGCTCGGGCGGACCCGGCGGCTGGATGTCGTCGTAGGCGAGGGTGACCCCGTCGGGCGTGGTGAATTCGGCCATGGGCGCCGAAACCTGCCCTACGGATTTTCCCCGGTCCACTCCCAGTGCCAGGGCTCGAAGGGGTAGTTCACGAAGCCGAAGCGGTGGGCGTTGGCGACCATCCAGCGGTAGGTGGCGGTCTTGCTCATGAAGAGCCGGTTGGCGTCGGCCGAGGAATCCGGGCCGAAGCCGGGCGCCTGGCCCACATAGAGGTCGAGGGCGAGGCCCGTGCGGTGCGGCGAGCAGCGGGCGCGGACGATGCCGTCGCAGTTGCCCTCGGCGGCGCAGCGGGCGGCGTCGGCGGCCGGGCTGCGGTAGCCGGAGAAGATCGTCAGGTTTCGCGGGTCGGCGGCGATCTCCGGGACCTCCTTCTTCGCCGCGGCGACCATCCGGCGGTAGGCCTCGAGCGCGCCGGGCCGCAGCACGATGGCCTTGCCGGAATAGCCTTCCTCGGGCCGGGCCTGGGCGATGCTGTTGGCGACTTCCGGGCAGATCCCGCGCGTGGAGACCATGACGATCGGCCGGTCCTCCTGGATCGCGCCCTTCATGCGGTCGAAGTCCTCGGCCGACAGCACGCCGGTGGGCAGGATGCGCATCTTCCCCTGCCAGGCGGCGTAGGCGGCCGCAAAGCCGGGGGTGTCGGGCTCGCAGGTCGTGCCGATCTCGCGCTGGATCAGGGGGGCATAGGTCTGCCAGCCGGTTTCAGGCCGGCGGAACGGCGCCCAGGCAGGGCATGCAGGCTGCCGCCGTTGATCTTCGCCGCCCGCTCCCAGCCGCGGGCCTCGGCGCATTCGGCGGGCGTCTGGATGCGGGTTGCGGGCGGCGCGGTCGCGGTGGCCCCGGGCTTCGGCGGCGGAACCTCGCCGACCTTCGGATTGGGCGCGCAGCCGGTCACCCGCAGCACCAGGAGGGACAGCAGGAGGACGGCGACCACCAGGCCGCCCAGGAACCGCAGGGCTTCTGACGCCTTGAACCTCACGCTCGCAGGAATGCGCGACGCACGGCGGAGGTCCATGGTGACGGTCAGGAATTCGACTCTTGGTGGTCTTTCTCTCGGCATGCTGGCGCTTGCCCTGACCGCGTGCAGCGAACCGCCGCCGGGCGGGAAGGCCGAGGCGCCCCCGCCCCCGGCCCAGGCGGCGCAGCCGCCGCCGGTCAATGTCTCGACCTCGCCCCTGGCGATCCCGTCGCTGGTCCAGCCCTCGGCCTCGCCCATTGGCCAGGCGATCGACAAGGCGGCGTGGGGCGAGAACCTGTCGCCCGACCAGACCCGCCAGATGCTGATCCGCGCCCAGGTGCTGCTGTCCAGGGCCTACATCTCGCCGGGCGTGATCGACGGCAAGGACGGCGACAACCTGAAGGACGCGGTGCGCCACTTCGAGGAACAGCAGGGCCTGCCGGTGGACGGCAAGCTCGACAAGGCGGTCTTCGACCGGCTGGCCGCCGACGGCGGGCCGGCGATGACCGACTATGTGATCACCGACGCGGACGTGAAGGGGCCGTTCGTGGAGGCGATCCCCAAGGACGACTACCGGGCCCTGGCCAAGCTGGAGCGGCTGGCCTTCACGGGCCCGCGCGAGATGCTGGCCGAGCGGTTCCACATGGACGAGGACCTGCTGGTCGCCCTGAACCCGGGCGCGAACTTCGGCCAGGCTGGGACGCGGATCGTCGTCGCCGCGCCGATGCCCGAGAAGCTGCCCGCGCCCGTGACCCTCGTGGAGGTCGACAAGAAGGCCCGCCAGGTGCGCGCCTACGCCGCCGACGGCAAGATGCTGGCCTCCTATCCGGCGACCATCGGCTCATCGGAGATGCCCACCCCGGCCGGCCAGTGGGAGGTCACCGCCGTCGCCTTCGACCCGGTGTGGACCTACGACCCGTCGAAGCTGAACTTCGGCGACAAGACGCTCGGCAAGCTGACCATCAAGCCCGGGCCGAACAATCCCGTGGGCGCGGTCTGGATCGACCTCTCGAAGGACACCTACGGCATCCACGGCGCCGCCGATCCCAAGCTGGTCGGCAAGGCCGCCAGCCACGGATGTGTCCGGCTCACCAACTGGGACGCCCGCCAACTGGCCAGCGCCGTCGGCAAGGGGACCAAGGTGACCTTCGTCGGCGAAGGCGCCGACGCGACGGGGACGGCTTAAGGTCTCAAGCTCGTCGTCCTAGGCACAAGGCCTAGGACGACGGCTGGCGTTCAGCTCCGCCACCGGAGCACGGTCGGTTCGACGGGGTTGCGGAAGGGGCGGCCCTCTCTCCGGCTGGCGGTCCATTCGCGCTTGAGCTGCCGGTACCACTTGGCCTGGCGGTCGGCGTCGTCGATCCAGAGAAGCGGCGGATCGTACTTCAGGCCCTGGTTCTGGGCGGCGACCATGCCGGCGTCCTGGCGCAGGAAGGCGCGGGCGGCGGCGCGCAGGGCGGGGCGGAGCAGGATGAAGGCCGGGTGGTCGGACCAGACGATCTGGGTGATCCGGGTCCTCGTCTCGCCGAGCGGCGTCAGGCAGGTGAGCGACAGGACCTGGCGCTTCCCCACGGTGATGTGTTCCCAGCGGAGGCCCGGCAGGCGGAAGACGATCTCGGTCTCCGGCCGCCCGCCCAGGATGGCGTAGGCGCGCGAGTTCTTCGACGGCGCGTGCCGGACCATGGCGAAGCCCGCCTCGCGCGGCTCGAAGCGCTTGGCCTTGTCGTGCTGGCTGCCGGCGGTGCGCCACCACCATTGCCGGTGGACATAGGGGCCGTGCGCCGGGTCCATCAGGCCGACGACGGCGTGGTCGATGTGGGCGTCGAAGTCCATGCGCTCGACGAGCTTCGGCCGGCCGCCCACTACGCCCGGGAACACGGGCGGCGCCTCGGTGGGCTGCGACCCGGCCTCGGACCCGATCCAGACGAAGACCATCCCCTGGCTCTCGGCCACGGGATAGCGGCGCACCCGGATGCGGGAGACGTCCATGGCCTGGTCGGCGACCAGCGAGGGGATCGCCGTGCAGGCCCCGTCCGCGCCGAAGCGCCAGCCGTGATAGGGGCACTCGACGCTCGGAGCGCCGGTTTCCTCCGTCCGGAAGCGGCCGCTGGAGAGCGGGGCGGCGCGGTGAGGGCAGATGTCCCGGAGCGCGAAGAGCCCGCCGCCGTTCGCGCGCGCCAGCAGCACCGGTTCGCCGAGGATCTCGTGGCGCGCCAGCTTCCCCGGCTTCAGTTCCTGGCTGAGCGCGGCGAAATACCAGGTGTCCGTGAGGAAGCCCTGGCCGAAGCGGCCGTCGCTGCGGGCGGTCCTGATCTCGCCGTCGGCCATGGTCGGGTCCGTGCGCCGCCGCGCGCTTGTGCGGCGTCAGTTCAACGCACCTAGACGAGATTCGGTGGCCGGACGAGGGCGAGCCGGATCAGGCCGGCAGCTTCACGAACAGCGCCGCCCAGGGCGACAGGCCCAGCGAGCCCCCGCGCAGCTCGCCGTCGCCGGCCCGGACCGGCAGGAGCTCCGCGCCGGCGAGCGCCGGCTGCTCGACGAACTGCGGCTCGGCGGAGAGGTTGAAGATGCAGGCGACCTGCTCGCCCGCGTGGCGGCGGACGAAGGCCAGCACGGGCTCCGCGGTCTCGATGAACTCGAGCTCTCCCAGCCGCATGGCGTCCGAGGCCTTCCGGAAAGCGATCATCGACCGCGAGAAGGCTAGGGTGGACTCCGGGTCGCGCTCCTGCTCGGCGACGGTCAGGCCGGCGTGTTCCTTCGCCGCCGGCAGCCAGGGCTGGCCGGTGGTGAACCCGAGCGTCGGGCCGGGCCCCCAGGGCATGGGCGTGCGGCAGCCGTCGCGGCCGCCGTCGTAGGGCCAGTAGAGGTCGCCCACCGGATCGCGGAGCAGATCCCGCGTCAGCTCGGCCTGCGGCAGGCCCAGCTCCTCGCCCTGGTAGACGAGGGTGGTGCCCTTCAGCGCCACCAGGAGGGCGAACATCATCCGCGCGAGCTCAGGCGAGGCCTGCTTGCCGCCGAACCGGCTGACCGTGCGCGGCACGTCGTGGTTGGAGAAGCTGATGGTCGGCCAGTGGCCGGGGTAGCCGGCCAGGTTGTCGAAGTGCTCGCGCACGAAACCGGAGGAAAGCTGGCGGGCCAGCAGCATGACGAAGGTGTAGCCGGAGTGCAGGCCCTCGGCGGGCGTGCAGTAGGCGCCGCAGCGGGCCTCCTCCTCGGAGAACTCCCCGAACACGAAGCGTTCGCCGCCGTTCTTCCCGTCGTGGGCCTCCACGCGCCGGCGGATGAGCTCCAGCATCTCGACGTTCTCGGGCAGGTTCGAGTCGAAGAGGTGCTGCTGCAGGTTGCCGGCGTGGCTCCAGTGGAGCCGGGTGCGCTCCTCCATCGGGACCGGCGGGTTGGGCGTCAGGGCTTCGTCGTGGAGGTAGGTGCCGGCGACGTCGAGCCGGAAGCCGTCGACGCCCTTCGAAAGCCAGAAGTCGAGCACCGACAGCGCCGCCTCGCGGGCGGCGTCGTTGCGCCAGTTCAGCTTCGGCTGCTGCCGGAGGAACTTGTGGTGGTAGTGCTGGCGGCGCGCCGGCTGGTAGGCCCAGGCCGGGCCGCCGAACACCGAGAGCCAGTTGTTCGGCGCCGTGCCGTCTTCCTGGGGATCGGCCCAGACGTACCAGTCGGCCTTGGGGCCGTCCCGGCCGCCGGTCAGGCTCTCCACGAACCAGGGGTGGACGTCGGAGGTGTGGCTGAGCACCTCGTCCAGCACGACCTTCAGACCGCGCGCATGGGCCTCGTCCAGCAGGCGCTGGAAGTCGGCCATCGTGCCGTAGTCGGCCTGGACGCCCTCGAAGTCGGCGATGTCGTAGCCCCAGTCGCGGTTCGGCGAGGGGTGGATCGGCGACAGCCAGACGCCGTCGACGCCGAGGCTTTCGATGTAGTCCAGCTTGGCCAGGAGACCGCGCAGGTCGCCGTGGCCGTCGCCGTCGCCGTCGAAGAAGGAGCGGACGTAGACGTGGTAGAGGACCGCGCCCTTCCACCACGGCTCGCCCGTCACGTCAGACTTCCGAGGTATCGGTGATGATCCGGCTGACGAGGCCGTAGTCGACGGCCTCTTCGGCGGTCAGCCAGTAGTTGCGCTGGGTGTCCTTGACGATCCGCTCGTAGGGCTGGCCGGTCTCGTTGGCGATCATCCGGTTCACGCGGTCGCGCATCTTGATGATCTGCTCGGCCTCGATCTGGATGTCCGAGGCCTGGCCGCGCATGCCGCCGGCCGGCTGGTGAAGCATGAAGCGGGTGTTCGGCAGGCAGAGCCGGTTTTCCTTCTTGGCGCCCAGGAAGATGCTGGCGCCCGCGCTGGCCACCCAGCCGGTGCCGATCGCCTTCACCTCGACGCCGCAGAAGCGGATCATGTCGTGGATGGTGTCGCCGCTCTCCACGTGGCCGCCGGGCGAGTTGATGATCAGGCGGATCGGCTTGTCGTTCTCGGCGGCGAGCGCGGTGATCTGGGCGGTGACGCGCTCGGCCAGACGCATGTCGATCTCGCCGAAGACGAGCACCGTGCGGGACTTGAACAGCGCGTTCTGGACGGGCCCCGCCGTCAACGGCATGTCGGGCAGGCGGCCCTTGTCCTCGTCGTCGCCGTCTTCGTCGTCGAGCCGGCCGGTCCACTGATGGCGCATAGATACCTCGTAGGTGCAGAACCTCGGAGTTATTGGCCCGCGCGGGTTCCGGCAAGGCCCGAGGTGAGGAATGTGGCTAACGCGACGCCGCGGTCGCCACAAGCCGGGCATAGAACTGAACCGCCATGCCGAGGTTCTCGAGGGTGAGATGCTCGTTGGTCCCGTGGATCATGCCGGTGGTCTCGACAGTCAGCGCCATGGGCTGGAAGCGGTACACGTCCTTCGCGACAGGCTGCATGTAGCGGCTGTCGGTGGCGGCGGTGACAAGGCCGGGCGCGACCGGTGCCCTCGCCGTCTCGCCGGCGACGGCGGCGATCACCTTCCAGGCGTCGGAGGTGGTCGACGAGACCGGCGACGGCTCGTCCGGCGGGCGGTTCCAGGCGAGGGTCACCGGCAGGTCGCCAACCGCCGCCCTGGCGCGGGCCATGACCTCGGCCGAGCTGTCGCCCGGCGCGATGCGGTAGTTGATCCAGGCGGTGGCGTCCTGGGGGAGCACGTTCTCCTTCGGCGAGCCCTTCAGCATCGTCGGCGCGATGGTGGTGTGCATCAGGGCCGCCCCGGCCGGGGTCGCGCCGAGCTGGCTCTTCAGCAGCGGGCCGAACAGCCAGCGGTTGGCGACGGCCATGCGGACGACGAACGGCGCGTGCGGCGCGGCGGTGGCCATCATGTCGCCGGCCGGGCCGTCCAGCCTCATGGGGAAGGGCCGGTCGGCGATGGCGGCGACGGCGCGGGCGAGCGTCAGGACCCCGCCGCCGTCCTTCGGCGGGGCCGAGGAGTGGCCGCCCTTGGCCTCCGCGGTGACCTTCAGGGTCGCGAAGCCCTTCTCGGCGGTGCCGACCAGGGCCAGGCGGCCGCCGGTCAGCGGATTGCCGTCGATGACCGC
The DNA here is from genome assembly GCF_024699985.1 of Phenylobacterium sp. J367. GTDB lineage: Bacteria > Pseudomonadota > Alphaproteobacteria > Caulobacterales > Caulobacteraceae > Phenylobacterium. The sequence goes on from NZ_JAJONA010000001.1 coordinate 1,635,748, forward strand.
GAGGCCCTCGTCGAGCACGAACTGGGCGCGGATCCCGCGTGACTTCAGGAGCGCGGCGGCCGCCCGGGCGCCCCCGCCGCGGACCTCCTCATCGTGGCCGGAGACGACGATCACCGTCCGGCGCGGCTGGAAGCCGCCGGCGGCGAGGGTCTCCAGGCCTTCGAACAGGGTGATCAGCGAGCCCTTGTCGTCGATGGCGCCGCGGCCCCAGACCGCGCCCTCGGCGATCACGCCGCCGAACGGCGGATGCTTCCAGTCGCCTTCGGTGCCCGGCGTCACCGGCACCACGTCCTGGTGGGCCATCAGCACGATGGGGGCCAGCGCCGCGTCGGAGCCTGGCCAGGTGAAGACCAGGGTCCGCTCCGCCACCAGCTCGCGGCGCATGGCGGCGTGGGCGGCGGGGTAGGCTTCGGCCAGGAAGGCGTGCAGCCGGGCCCATTCGGCGGGCTGGTCCTCGGCGCGGTCCTGGTGGCTAACGGTCTGGATCCGGACAGCGGCCGACAGACGCTGGGCAGCGCGGTCCACATCGACGGCGACCGGCGGGGCGACCCTCACGTCACGGCCGTCGGCCACGGCGGCGGGCTTGTAGGTGAGGGTGCGGACCAGCACCACGGCCACGAGCAGGATGAGGCCTGCGAAGACGGCGAGCGCGATCTTGCCTGCGAGACGCATCTGGAACTCCCCGAACCCGACCCGACCTTAAGCGTTGCGGCGCAGTTGGAAAGCCGCTGGACCGCCATGACCCGGGTGCGAGCCGTGACGCTGAGACCCGTACCGCCCGACGTGCTGGCCCTGGCCGGCCTGTGGGCGGCGCTGGTCGACCTGGCCATCGTCGGCTTCCTCCTGGCCGGGATCGTCAACGCCTGGGCGCCGGCCCAGGACCTGCCGTGGAAGCCGTTCCGCCTCGACCGGCCGGTGGGGATGGCGACCGGGGTCCAGTTCGCCCGCGCCGTGGCCGACCCCGCGATCTGCCGCGCCACCCTGGACACGGCCGGCGTGCGGTTCACCGAGGAGCCCGACCGCGACCTCGGCGAATGCGCCACGACCAACACCATACGCCTGCGGGACGGGGCCGCGCCGCTGTCGCCGGCCGCGCCGGTGATCACCTGCGAGGCGGCGCTGGGCTACGCCGCCTGGAGCCGCCACGTGCTGCAGCCGGCGGCCGAGGACCTGCTGGGGTCGCGGATCTCGGGCGTCGAGCACTACGGGACCTACGCCTGCCGCAACGTCTATGGCCGGGCCGAGGGGCGGCGCAGCGAGCACGCCTTCGCCAACGCCCTCGACGTGGCGAGCTTCCGGACCGCCGACGGCCAGCGGGTGAGCGTGCTCCGCGACTTCCGCGACGAGGGCCCGCGGGGCCAGTTCCTCCGCCGGGTGCGCGACGGCGCCTGCCCCTGGTTCCGCGCGGTGCTCAGCCCGGACTACAACGCCGCTCACCGCGACCACCTGCACCTGGACTTCGGCCGGTGGAGCGTCTGCCGCTGACTACTTCGCCGGCCGGAACGCCAGGAGCGCATTCCCCGGCGCCTGGCCGAACATGCCGTAGCCGGAGCCGACGAACAGCAGGCCGTTCGCCGCGACGATGGAGGCGCTGTCGATGGACCCGCCCTTCGCCTTGACGCCGTTGATCGCCTCGAATTCCCGAAGCGTGTCGTAGGTCCAGAGCGCGCGACCGTCCTTCGCGTCCAGGGCGTAGAGCCGCCCGTCGAGGCCGCCCTGGATGACCACCCCGTCGATGACCGTCGGCGCGCCGGAGAAGCCGTAGAGCCGCTCGCAGCGCGGCGCCCTTCCTGCCCCGCTCGCCGGCGCAGTCGGGGACCGCCGAATAGTGCCACCTGATCTCGCCGGTCCGGGCGTCCAGCGCGTACATGCCGGGCTGCAGGGCCGGGTCGATCGGCTGGCCGCCGGGCAGGGGGCGGCCGATCTGGGCCACCGGCACGAAGAGGGTGTCGCGGTCGAAGGCGATCCCCCAGTGGATGCCGCCGTTCGGCGCGCCCGTGCCGATGTCGCGCCGCCACAGCACCTTGCCGGTGCCGGGGTCCAGCGCCCAGGCCGTGCCCGACTTCTGGCCGGCGTAGAGGATCTCGCGTCCGTCCGAGAGCTTGGCCAGGATCAGCGAGGCGCCGAAGTCCACGTCGCGGTAGACCGTCTCCTTCACGCAGTTGAGCTGGGTGGGCTTCGGATTGGGGCCGCAGCCGGCGTTGAAGATGTCGTTCTCGGTGGCCTGATGGCTCCAGGCCTCCGTGCCGTCCTTCAGCCGGATGGCGATCAGGGCGTCGGTGTTGCGGTGGGCGGGCGGCGAGTTGGCCTCGCCGGTGCCGAAGAACACCAGACCGCGCGTCTCGTCGATGACTGGTGAGTTCCAGATCGGCGCGCCCGAAGGCCCCATCAGCGGCTTGCCGTCGCCGCGGTCGCGGACCGGTTTCGCGTCCTCCATGGTGTCGTACCGCCACTGCTGGGCGCCGGTCTTCGGGTCGAGCGAGAGGACGTAGCCGTGGTTGGTGCAGCAGGTGACCGCGTTGTTGGCCGCCTCCATGATCTCGTACTGGCTGACCGGCACGATGATCCGGTCCTTCAGCACCCGCGGCGTGCCGGTGGTCAGCGAGTAGGAATAGGCGCCGACGCCCTTGGTCCAGAGCGCCTTGCCGGTGCGGGCGTCCACGGCGTGGACCGCGGAATCCAGCCCTGAGAAGGCCAGCACCGGCGTGCCGTCGGCGATCACGCCGAAGGACGCACTGGTGCGCAGGGGCGCGCCGCCGGGCGTGTTGTAGACCCACTGGACGCAGGGCTTCGCCGGATCGGAAATGTCGAGGCTGTACATGGCCGAGGCCTCGGCCACCGGCAGGAAGAGGTTGTTCCCCACGACCGCGGCCTGGCTGCGGATCATCGTAACGTCCGGGAAGCCGAGGCTCCAGGCCAGCTCCATCTTCGAGAGCTTGGCCTTGGAAAGGCCCGTCTGCTTCGCCGTCAGCGTCCGGGTCTGGCGGGCGTCGAAGCCGAAGGTGGCGACGCTGGGCGCGGCCTTCAGGTCCACCCTGGCCCGCGCGCCCTGGCACATCATCGGCGCGCTCCAGGCGTCGAGCGTCGCGGTGGAGCGGCCGGTCAGGTAGTTGATGAGCTGGCCGCGCGCCGCCTCGTCCAGGCCCTGGCCCTGGACCTGCATCTTGCCGGCGGTGAGCGCATAGTTGATCGCCTGGAAGCTCATCGCCGCCAGCGTCGTCTTAGCCGGCGAGCGGGTGGCCTCGGGGTTGTCGTGGCAGGCGGCGCAGCGCTCGCGGTAGATCGCCTGGCCCGGATGCGGCAGGGGCGTCTGCGCGACGGCCGCGCCGGCGCTGAACGCAACGATCGCCGCCACGACGGCGGCCAGATGCCTGAAGCCCATGGTTCGCTTCCCCCGAGAGACCCTGCGGCTCTCCCGGCCGCATACCGGACCTACGATAAGCCGAAACCGGCCCTTGTCGACCGCCGAACCCGCCTTGACCTGGCGGCAGCGGCCGGCGCAAATGGCGACCAATCAAACAACTGTTTAGACGAGGAGCGACCCATGAGCGACGTGATGGACCGGACCCAGGTGCTCGCGGGCGGGCTCTTCGACCTGACGGGCAAGGTGGCGGTGATCACCGGCTCGTCGCGCGGGATCGGCCGCGCCATCGCCGAGCGGATGGCCGAGCAGGGCGCCAAGGTGGTGATCTCCTCGCGCAAGGCCGGCCCCTGCGAGGAGGTGGCGAACCTGATCAACGAGAAGAAGCCCGGCCACGCCATCGCCGTCCCGGCCAACATCTCGTCGAAGGAGGATCTTCAGCGCCTGGTGGACGAGACCCGCAAGGCGTTCGGCAAGATCGACATCCTGGTCTGCAACGCCGCCTCGAACCCGTTCTACGGCTCGCAGCTCGACATCAGCGACGACGCCTTCGGCAAGATCCTCAACAACAACATCGTGGCCAACAACTGGCTGATCGGCATGGTGGTCCCCGAGATGCGCGAGCGGAAGGACGGGGCGATCATCATCGTCTCGTCGATCGGCGGCCTGCGCGGCTCCACCGTCATCGGCGCCTACTGCATCTCCAAGGCCGCCGACATGCAGCTCGCCCGCAACCTCGCCCAGGAGCTGGGCCCCGACAACATCCGGGTGAACTGCATCGCGCCGGGCCTGGTGAAGACCGACTTCGCCAAGGCGCTCTGGGACACGCCGGAAGGTGAGAAGCGCGCCAGCTCCGGAACGCCGCTGCGCCGCCTGGGCGAGCCCGACGACCTGGCCGGCGCGGCCATCTACCTGGCGTCGCGGGCCGGCGCCTGGACCACCGGCCAGACCATCGTGGTCGACGGCGGCTCGACCTGCTGATCAGCCCGCCCGGCAGGCCAGCGTACGACGATACTCGATGCTGACCGGATCGAGCCGCCGCGCCTCGGCCATCTGGACCTCGGCTTCGCGGCATCGACCGAGCCCAGCCAGCGCCGTGGCGTAGCTGTCCCGGAGGCCGGCGAAGTCAGGCGCCGCGGCGATCGCCCGCTCGCAGTAGGGCAACCCGTCGGCGGGCCGTCCGGCCTTTGCCTGCATGTAGCAGACGTTGTTCAGCAGACCGGGGTGATTCGGCTCGATTGCCAGCGCCTTCGCACTCTCGGCCGCCGCGGCCTCATAGTCACCGAGATCCGCCAGGACGCTGGCGCGATTGGCGTGGCTGATCCAATCGCGGGCCGGAAGCGCAAGATAGGCCCGCATCGCCTTGTCGAAGCCCGGATCGGACGCCGCCTTCAGGATCGGGAGAATGCGCGGCAGCACATTGTCCGGGTCGTGGGCGAGGGAATTGACCGGCACGCCGGGAAAGGTTTCGCCGTTCATCTGGCGAAGCGCGATCCGCGCGTCCGCCAGAGCTTCCTCACGTCGGCCGACGTGGGCATAGGCGTCGGCGCGAAACGCGTGAAACATCGGATCGGAGTAGATCGAATCTCCGGGTGGCACGGCCGCGTCGTAGAAGCCGATCGCCGCAGCGTAATCCTGTCGAAGCACGGCTCTGGTGCCGAGGTTGATGAGCGCCAGGGACCGTTCTGGCGAACCGTCTGGGCGCCGCCGCGGCGCAGGCCTCGAAGTCGATAACGCCCGCGGCGTCCGGGGCGGCATTGGCGGGTCTCCGCCATCGACGTCCCCGCCGAGAGGGCGACGAGCGCCGCCGCAAGCACCAGACTGCGCATGTATGTGCCTCCCCCCGAAGCGCTTCGGGGGAATTAGGCGGCAAACCCGCACGACGAGCAAGTCGGCTAGGCTTGCTCTATGTCAGAGCCCCGCCTTTCAGCGCGCCGCGACCCCCTCAATCGAGAGGCCCATCTTTCAGACGCGCCTCCGGCGCCAGCGTCATCCAGGTCTCCTCGAGCCGGACCCTGAAGCGGGCGTAGGACCAGGCCTCGGCGGTCGCGCGGCCGGCCTCCCACATGCGCACGAGGTCGGGTCCGCCGCGGCGGACGAGGTCGCAGGCGGCGGCGAGCGCGTCCGTGGCGGCGAAGACATTGTCCTCCTCGACCCAGAAGCCGTTCTCGGGCGTGGCGAAGTCGCGGCCGCCGATGCCGGTGAAGCCGGCGACGACGCAGCCCGAGGCCATGGCCTCCAGGGGCGTGATGCCCAGCGACTCCATGCGGGCGAGGCTGAGGAAGACGGTGGACGACGCGAAGGCGCGCGCCATGTCGCGCTCCGGCGCCTTGTCGATCGCCACGAACGGCAGGGCGCTCTGCGGATGCAGCCTCGGCAGCAGGCTTCGGATCGCCCGGGCCTCGGCGGGCCGCTTCTTCGGCCAGACGACGATGCGGTTCCTGCGCTGGTTGCCCGGCTGGAACAGCCGCTCGTCGGCGAACGCCGGCACCACGTGGACGTCGGCCTGCGGATAGATGCGCCGGATCGCGCCGGCGACGCCCGGCGCCACGGTGATGAACGGCGGGAAGCGTTCGGCCGGATAGTGGTCGATCGACGGCGCGCCCACCGAGGCCAGGCTGATGGCGCTCTGGCAGAAGACCACGCTGCGTTTCCGGACCATCTGCGAGGCCTGGGCCAGCGCGCGCGGCGCGTCATCGGGCACGACCAGGATGTCGGCCGCCCGGAACGCCGTTCCGACCTCCACTGGCGCCCGATGGTCGAGCCCGGGGGCCGGAACGTTCTCCGGGTTGTTCCAGGCGATGGCGTCGAAGCCCAGGTCGCGCAGGGTCTCCACGTGGCGCAGGATCATCTTCTGGCCACCGGTCACCTCCCCCTGCGGGAAGCCGAGGTAGACGATCCGGGTCATGAGGCGGCGGCTTCCCGCCGCGCCAGGTCGCGGGCCCTGGCCAGCCGCTCGACGCCGGCGTCGAGCGTCGCATCGCGCTTGGAGAAGCAGAGCCGCAGGATGCGGGTGACCGGGTCTTCCTCGTAGAGCGCCGAGACCGGGATCGTGGCGACGCCGGCCTCCCGGACCGCGAAGAGGGCGAAGTCCCGGTCGGCCATGCCGATGCCCGAGGCGGCGAGGTCGAGGTTCAGGAAATAGGTCCCCTGGCTCGGCAGGACGGCGAAGCCCTCGCGCCTGAGGCCCTCGGTCAGCCGGTCGCGGGAGCGTTCCAAATCGCGGGGCATGTCGCGGAACCAGGCCGCGGAATTCTCCAGGCCCCAGGCCACCGCGGCCTGCAGGTTCGGCGGGGTGGTGAAGGTCAGGAACTGGTGGGCGCGCGCCAGGCTGTGGGTCAGGGCCGGGGCGGCGCAGAGGAAGCCCACCTTCCAGCCGGTGAGGCCGAACATCTTGCCGGCCGAGCCGATCTTCACGCACCGGTCGCGCATGCCGGGGAGGGCCATCAGCGGCCGGTGGACGGCGTTGCCGAACACCACCTGCTCCCAGACCTCGTCGCAGATGGCGGTGATGTCGTGGGCGATGCAGACCTCGGCCAGGAGCGCCAGGTCCTCCTCGGGCAGGACGACGCCGCAGGGGTTGATCGGGTTGTTCAGCACCACGAAGCGGGTGCGGGGCGTGATCGCGGCTTCGAGCTGCGCCCGGTCGAAGCGCCAGGCGGGGGGCTGCAGGCGCACGAAGCGCGCGACCCCGCCCGCGCGGCGGATCAGCGGGACATAGGCGTCGTAGAGCGGCTGGAAGACGATCACCTCGTCGCCCGGCTCGATTAGGCCGAAGAAGGCTGCGGCCAGCGCCTCGGTGGCGCCGGAGGTGACAGTGATCTCCGACGCCCAGTCCAGGTCGAGGCCCTGGGTGCGGGCGTAGTGGCCGGCGACGGCCTGGCGCAGCTCGGGCAGGCCGGCCATGGGCGGGTACTGGTTGTAGCCGTTCAGCACCGCGTCGGCGGCCTTCTCGCGGATCTCCGCCGGTCCGGGATCGTCGGGAAAGCCCTGGCCGAGATTGACGGCGGAGAGGCTCCGGGCCAGGCCCGACATCTCCTCGAAGATCGTGGTCGGCAGGTTCGAGAAGGTTGGATCGGCCATGTGCTAAGCTTGGGTCGCGGAGACGTCCGCGAGAAACACCACGCAACGGGACCGTTCGTCCATGGAGATCGTCGCCTACCGCCCCGAACACGCCGAGGCGTTCCGCACGCTGAACGAGGCCTGGATCGGCAAGCACTTCACCCTGGAGCCAAAGGACCGCGAGGTGCTGGAGGACCCGGAGGGCAAGATCCTCGCCAAGGGCGGCCGGATCTTCATGGCCCTGGACGGCGGCCGGCCGGCTGGCTGCGTCGCGCTCCTGAAGATGCCCGACGGCGGCTATGAGGTGGCCAAGATGACGGTGGCCGAGGGGCTTCGCGGCTCCGGCCTGGGCCGTCGCCTGATGCAGACCTGCATCGACGAGGGGACGGCGCTGGGCGCCACGCGCCTCTACCTGGAGACCAATTCCGCCCTGGCGCCCGCCCTGGCGCTCTACCGGGCCATGGGGTTCAAGGAACTCACGGGCTGCAGCACGGAGTATGCCCGCTGCGACGTCTGGATGGAGCGGGGGCTGTAGGCGCTCCTCCCGCTCGCGTCGGAAGAAGTTGCGAATGACTCGCAACTGCAATAGCGTCGGCTTCGAGGATGGAGCTGGCGATGGATGCGTTCGAGACGGACCTGACGTGCGGCGAGCGGCTGGTGCTGTGCGGGCTCAGGCTGATGGCGGCAGACGCCGCCTGCACCACGCTGCAGCCCCGGTTCGACGAGGCCTGCGGCTGCGCCGGCGGCCAGGCGCTCCGTGGGTTGGAGGTGTTCGTCCAGCAGCTTCGGCGGCATGGCCGGCGGAAGATCCAGGTGAGCCCGCCGGCGCCGGGCCGGCCGACGGCGGACGAGCGGCTGGTGCTGCAGGTGTTCGCGTCCGCCCAGGCCGACGACTACCGCAGCGTCGATGCGGCGCTGGCGCAGCTGATCGACGACGAACCGCCCGGCGCGCTGGGCGCGGCGGCCTGCCTGGTCGCCGAGGCCTTCCAGATGAACGGCCTGGTCCTTCCGGTAAGGATCAGTTCTGGGTCGCCAGGACGACGCCCAGCAGAACCGCCACCCAGTGCGTGGCCGCCGCGGCCACCACATGGCCATGCCAGATGGCCCGGGAGAACTTCAGGCGCTTGTTGACGTAGAAGATCACGCCGGTGGAGTAGAGCACCCCGCCGCTGGCCAGCAGCGCGAGCGCGTACCAGGCGAGGTTGTCGATCATCGGCCCGAGCGCGATGACCACCATCCAGCCCAGCAGCAGGTAGACGACCACCCAGACCTTCCGGTCGAGGCCCTTCAGAAACAGCTTGCCGAGCGCGCCCACCGTGGCGACCGACCAGACCGCCGTCGTCATTCCCCAGCCCCAGGCGCCGGGGAGGCCAAGCGTGAAGGGCGTGTAGGAGCCGGCGATCATCAGGAAGATGCCGGCGTGGTCCAGCCGGCGCAGCGGCGGCCGGTAGCGGTGGTGGGCGAAGTTGTAGGCCAGCGAGAAGGCCAGCATGGCGATCACGCCGGCCGCATAGATCGAGACCCCGACGATGGTGCTGATCCGCCCGGCCATGACGGCCAGGGTCAGCAGCACGACGCCGCCCACGAGGGCGAGCGTCAGGCCGATAATGTGTACGACGAGGTCGGCGCATTTCGCGCCGGGCGTCGGGTAGTGGCGGGGCGGCTTGGCGGCGGCGGACGTGGCGGGCGTGACAGTCATGGGACACCTATAGCGCCTCCACGTGTCACGCTGATGGCGAAGCCGTCTAGTCCTCGCGGACGCGCTTCTTGCGGAAGCTCGGGTTGAGCACCTTCTTGCGCAGCCGGATGTTCTTCGGCGTCACCTCGACCAGTTCGTCCTCCTCGATGTAGGCGATGGCCTGTTCGAGGGTCAGCTTGCGCGGCGGGGTGAGGCGCACGGCCTCGTCCTTGCCGGAGGCGCGGACGTTGGTGAGCTGCTTGGCCTTCATCGGGTTGACGTCGAGGTCGTCGGACCGCGAGTTCTCGCCGATGATCATGCCCTGGTAGGTCTTCTCGCCCGCGCCGACGAACATCGTCCCGCGCTCTTCCAGGTTCCACAGGGCGTAGGCCGCCGTCTCGCCGTCGGAGTTGGAGACCAGCACGCCCTTGCGGCCGGCGTCGATGGGGCCCTTGTAGGGTTCGTAGTGGCTGAACACGCGGTTCAGCACGCCCGAGCCGCGGGTGTCGGTCAGGAACTCGCCCTGGTAGCCGATCAGCGAGCGCGACGGGCTCATCAGGCTGATGCGCGTCTTGCCGGCGCCCGACGGACCCATGTCCTTCAGCTCGGCCTTACGGGCCGACAGCTTCTCGATGACGATGCCGGTGAACTCGTCGTCCACGTCGATCATCACGTCCTCGATGGGCTCCAGGCGCTCGCCGGTCTCCGGGTCGGTCTGGAAAACCACGCGCGGGCGGCTGATGGAGACCTCGAAGCCCTCGCGGCGCATGCCTTCGATCAGCACGCCGAGCTGCAGTTCGCCGCGGCCGGCGACCTCGTAGGCGTCCTTCTCGGCGGTCTCGGTGACGCGGATGGCGACGTTGCTCTCGGCTTCCTTCTGCAGGCGCGCGGCGATCACGCGGCTCTGCACCTTGTCGCCTTCGCGGCCGGCCAGCGGGCTGTCGTTCACCGACACCGTCATGGAGATGGTCGGCGGGTCGATCGGCTGGGCCGGCAGGGCCTCGGTGACCTCCATCGCGCAGAGCGTGTCGGCCACGGTGGCCTTGGACAGGCCCGCGATGGCGACGATGTCGCCGGCCTCGGCGCCCTCGTCGATCGGCTGGCGCTTCAGGCCGCGGAAGGCTAGGACCTTGGTGATCCGGCCGCGCTCGATCTCCTTGCCGTCGCGCGACAGGGCGTGGATCGCCATGCCGGGGACCGCCTTGCCGCTCTCGATCCGGCCGGTGAGCAGGCGGCCCAGGAACGGGTCGCTCTCGATCAGCACCGACAGCATCTGGAAGGGCTCGTCCTTGCGGGCCTCGGCCTTCGGCGGCGGCACGTGGTCGACGATCAGGTCGAAGAGGGGGGGCGAGGTTGTCGTTGGGCTTGGCGAGATCCATCGTCGCCCAGCCGTTCTTGCCCGACGCATAGATGTGCGGGAAGTCGAGCTGCTCGTCCGTCGCGCCCATGGCCGCGAAGAGGTCGAAGGCGTCGTTCAGCACGCGGTCCGGATCGGCGTGGGCGCGGTCGACCTTGTTCAGGCAGAGGATGGGGCGCAGGCCCATCTTCAGCGCCTTGCCGAGCACGAACTTGGTCTGCGGCATGACGCCTTCCTCGGCGTCGACCAGCAGGACGCAGCCGTCCACCATGCCGAGGATCCGCTCCACCTCGCCGCCGAAGTCGGCGTGGCCGGGGGTGTCGATGATGTTGATGCGGGTCTCGCCGGCCTTGCCGTGCCAGAGCACCGAGGTGCACTTCGCCAGGATGGTGATCCCGCGCTCGCGCTCCTGGTCGTTGGAGTCCATGGCGCGCTCCACCGTCGCCTCGTTGGCGCGGAAGACGCCGGACTGGGCGAGCAGCTGGTCGACGAGCGTGGTCTTGCCGTGGTCGACGTGGGCGATGATGGCGATGTTGCGGAGCGACATGGGGCGGGGAAGATCTTCGGTCTTTTGAGAAAGGCGGGCTTGTAGGCGAGTGGCGAGGCATCCGCCAGCCACAGTTCGCAACCGCGACGGCGCGACGCTGCGGCGCCACAGGGGCGGCAGCGCCTGTTTTGCGGTGCAAAAGCGAATGGGACGCGTCGCATACTAACACTAAGCGACGGAATTATGTCGGGAAATTTCCTGTAACGCTTCGTGATAGCGTAATCTGTACGCCGTCAGCTTGCCTTTTTGTGCAGCGCACTCTATATCGATTGTTGTGAGGCGTCGCTGACGCCTCTGCCCTTCCTGGGCGTTTCCTCCCTAATGAACTAGCCGCGCCTTCTGGCGCGGCTTTTTTTGGTCCGGCCGGCGGATCGCCCCGGCTCAGCCGCGCAGCGCGCTCCAGTCGGCGGCCGCCAGCGTGCGGGTGAGGGCCTCGATATGGCTCTTGAGCGTCTCGAATCCGGCGGTGGGCGAGAGGCTCGCCTCGTCGAGGTAGAGCGCCCGGTTGAGCTCCACCTGCAGCGCATGCACCCGCCGTCCCGGCCGGCCGTAGTGCTCGGTGGTGTAGCCGCCGGCGTAAGGCGTGTTCCGCGCCACCCGGTAGCCCAGCGCCTCGAGCTCCTTCTCGACCCGGGTCGGCAGCAGGCCGGCGCAGGCGGCGCCGAAGCGGTCGCCCAGCACGATGTCGCAGGGCCGGTCGCGCCCGCCGGCGGCCGGGCCGCCGCCGGCATGGAATGCCAGTCGATCAGGATCGCGAAGCCGTGGGCCGCGTGCGCCTCGGCGATCAGGCCGGCCAGGGCGGCGTGATAGGGCCGGTGCGCGCCTTCGATCCGGCCGCGGGCCTCGGCGAAGGTCAGCTTGCGTGCATAGATCTCCTGGCCTTCCGAGACCACGCGGGCGATGGCGCCCAGGCCCGCCGCGACCCTGGCCGTCCGCGCCCGGGCGAACTCCGGCAGTTCGTCGGCGAACATGTTGGGGTCGAGTTCGAAGGCCTCGCGGTTCAGGTCGATGTAGGCCCGCGCGTAGCTGGCGCTGATCGTCGCCGCGCCGAGCCGGGGCGCCGCCTCGATCAGGTCGTCGACGAAGGCGTCCTCCGAACGGCGGATGGCCAGCGCGTCGAGCGCGGCGGCGGCCATCATGTCGTCGGGGTAGAGGCGGCCGGAATGGGGCGAGGCGAACACCAGGGGGCGTCGGCGGCGGAACGCCGTCTCGAGCCGCCCGGCGGATTTCGAAGGCCGCGTGGCGCGGGCGCGCATCCTCGGCGATCGGCTCCCAGGCGTTCATGGGGGGCATAGAAGGCCCAGCCGCCGCATTAGGTCAAAGGGTTCATCGCGAGTTTACGCTTGAGGGCTTATGGTTTTCTCTTCCTGACCGAGACCTGATCGCCGCGCCCATGCCCCGCATCCTGCTTGCCGAAGACGACGATTCCCTGCGCGGCTTCCTCGCGCGCGCGCTGGAGCGCGCCGGCTATGACGTCGTGGCCTGCGCCGACGGCGACGAGGCGGCCGCCGTGCTCGACCAGGACTGGGACCTGCTGCTGACCGACATCGTCATGCCCGGCATGGACGGCATCGAGGTGGCCCGCCAGGCCGCCGCCCGCCACCCGGGCCTCCGGATCATGTTCATCACCGGCTTCGCCGCCGTCGCGCTGGCGGCCGGCGAGCAGGCGCCTCCGGGCTCCAAGGTGCTGAGCAAGCCCATCCACCTGCGCGAGATCGTCTCCGAGGTGGAGCGGATGATCGCAGCCTGAAGGCGACGCTTGCACCCGGCGAGGCGCGCCGTTATATCCCCGCCTTCCCGACGACCGGACCGGTTTGGACGTGTAGCTCAGCGGGAGAGCACCTCGTTGACATCGAGGGGGTCACAGGTTCAATCCCTGTCACGTCCACCATCCCTTTCAAAGACTTAGAGAAGCGGCAGCCCTAGCCCGGCCAGCCCAGCCGCATGGCGGCCAGCGCCCCGGCCCAGGCGGCGACGGCGACCAGCAGCACGCCCGGGATCACCCGGAGCGCGAAGTCCCGGCCCCCGGCGGTGGCGGCGAGGATCACCTTGGTCGCCGAATTGGTGGTGAAGGCCGCCAGGATCGGCCAAATGGCCTCGTCGGGCGTCATCCGGCCAGCCGCGACCAGCGAGGCGATGGAGATCGCCGGGGCGTGGGTGTCCACGAAGCCCGCCAGGCCCGCCGCTACGATGACGCCCGCCTCGCCGAACCATTCCCGCGCCGCGGCCGACAGCAGCATGACCACCGCGAGCGTGGCGGCGAACACCAGCGCCGTCTTCACGCTGAGCGGGTTGCCGGCATGGTCGCCGTCCTGCGGCGGCGACTTCAGCGCCAGCAGGGTGAACACCGCGCCGTAGAGCGCGGCGACGACGCCGGCGAACACCAGGGGCATGGCCATGGCCATCAGCACCGGCTGGCTGGTCGCCCCGAGCACCGCCGCCATCTGCAGGACCGTGGCCACCGTCGAGAGCACCGCGCCCGCCACCGCGGCGCCGAGGATCCCCTGGACCGCGGCGGCCTTGGCCCCCATGGCCCCGATGGTCGCCGAGCTTGAGACGAAGCCCGAGGCCAGGCCGGATATCGGCAGGCCGAAACGGGGACCGAGCAGGCGGGTGGCGAGGTAGCCCGCCGCCCCGATCGCCAGCACGAGGACTACGAGCCTCCAGATCTTCCACGGATTCAGCGCCCCGAACGGACCCATGGGGGGCGTTCGGCAGCAGCGGCAGGACGACCACCACGGCGGCCGCCAGGATCAGGGCGGAGCGGACCTCCTCCTCGGTGAGCACAGAGCCGGCGAACCGGTGCAGCCGTGCCTTGCTGGCCAACAGCAGGGCGGTGACCACGCCGACCGATCCGGCCGCGGCCGGCTGGGTCATGGCCAGGCCGCCGAGCAGCAGCGTCAGGACCATGGCGACCTCGGTCGTCAGGCCGAACCCCGCGCCCGGGATCGCCCGCCAGTAGCTGAGGCCGACGAAGGCGCCGACCAACAGGGCAGCCGCCAGCAGCAGGGGGACGCCGCCGGCCATTGCGGCCACCGCCCCGGCGAGCGCGGTGATGGCGAAGGTCCTGAGACCGCCCGGCGACGCGCCGTCCTGTTCGGCCTTGGCCCGCTCGCGTTCGATGCCGATCAGCAGCCCGATTCCGAGCGCCACGATCAGATTGATGGGCGTCTCCGTCTCCACCCGGTCCTCCTCCAGGCCCCGAGCCTAGCGCGCCGAACCGCGGAGCGACTACGAAATCCTCCGGTCGCGGCGCATCGCAGAATCCGAGCGCCGAAGGCTCTTGCCGTAACGGCAATGCCTTGCCCTGTCGGGTGTTGCGCGGGCGCCGCTTTCAAATAGCCGCGTTGTCGGAACACGAAAATCCATGTGGCGCAGTTGAAACAAATGCGCCGTAGTGGGCGGACTCAGGCGGCCCGCGACCCCTTAAGGGGCGGAGAGGGCGCCGAGGGGGAGGATACTCAATGACCAGAACCGGGTTCTTCTGCAGCGCGTCGACCATCGCCGCGCTCGCGTCCTTCGCCGTGGCCGGGCCCGCCGCCGCCCAGGCCGTGCAGGCCGCCGGCCAGCAGTCCGGCACGACCGTGGGCGAGGTGGTCGTCACCGGCTCCTTCATCCGCGGCACGCCCGAGGACGCCGCCCTGCCGGTGGACGTGATCGGCGCCGACGAGCTCGAGAAGCAGGGCTCGCCGTCAACGCTGGAGCTGATCAAGAACCTGCCGGCGTCCAACGGCGTCATCGGCGACACCAACCAGTTCGACGGCCGCGCCCAGGGCGCCGAGGGCGCGGCGACGGTCAACCTGCGGGGGCTGGGGGCCTCCCGCACGCTGATCCTGTTCAACGGCCGGCGTGTGGTCATCGCGCCCATCGGCCAGGGCGCGCCGGACGTGAACCTGCTGCCGTCGGCCGCCATCGGCCGGATCGAGGTGCTGAAGGACGGCGCGGCCGCCACCTACGGCTCGGACGCCATCGGCGGCGTGGTCAACTTCATCACCCGGCGCAATTTCGACGGCCTGGAAATCAACGGCTCGTACCGGATGATCGACGGGTCGGACGGCGACGACTGGACGGCCCAGGCGGTGTGGGGCAAGGACTTCGGCGCGTTCAACGTGATGCTCACCGGCGGCTACCAGCACCGGTCGGAACTCTCGGTCCGCGAGCGTGACTTCACCCAGGTCAGCTATTTCGACAGCCCGGAAACCGGCTATTCGACCGGCAACGCGGTCACCGCCTTCCTGCCGCTGATGAACACCGCGACGGGCGGCTTCACGCCGGCCGCCGGCCTGCAGCGCGACGCCGGCTGCGCCCCGCTCGGCGGGACGCCCACCTTCAGCGGCACGACGCCGGCCTGTGCCTTCAACTACACGCCCTACGACAACCTCGTGGAGGAGGAGAACCGCTTCCAGCTCTACGGCGAGATCAACTGGGACATCGCCGAGGATCACCGGCTGCACATCGAGGGCCTCTATTCGGAGACCGACACGCCGCAGTGGGCGACATCGCCCTCCTACCTCGCCCTGCAGTCGCCGACCTCCACCACCAGCCCGGCGGTCGCCTCCGGCCTCGCCGCCGGCTACTTCGTGCCGTCGACCAACCCGGGCTTCGCGCTCTACCGCCAGCAGAACCCGACCCAGATCCCCTCCTTCGCCACCGGCGCCTACCTTCCCGGCGTGCTCTACCGGCCGCTGAGCTTCGGCGGCAACCCGCTGTTCGGCGACAACTCCTCGCGCGGCAGCCGCAAGTACGAGGCCTTCCGCCTGTCGGCCAGCCTGGCCGGCGAGTTCGGCAACGGCATCGGCTACGACGTGGCCGCCACCTACATGACCGACAACCTCGTGCGCATCGGCTACGACGCCCTCGTCAGCCGGCTGCAGCTCGCGCTCCGCGGCCTCGGCGGCGAGGGATGCAGCCCGACCACCGGCACGCCCGGCGTCGGACCCTGCCGCTGGTTCAACCCGTTCTCCAACGCCATCCAGTCGAACGTCCTGACGGGTCAGACCAACCCGAACTACAGCGCCGCGGTGGCCAATGATCCGGAACTGATCCGCTGGTTCTTCCAGCCGACCGGCTCGGACCTCACCACCAAGCTGTTCGTCGTCGACGCCGTCCTGAACGGCGAACTCGGCTGGGAGCTCGGCGGCGGGGCCGTCGGCTGGGCGCTCGGCGCGCAGTACCGGAAGGATCAGTTCGAGGGGAAGTATGACGCCCTCACCGATCTGACCGTCACCCCCTGCATCGACACGCCGGTGAACGGCTCGACGAACTGCACCGTGCGCAACGGGCCGTTCCTGTTCCTCGGCGGCGCGACGCCGTCGGACCTGAAGGGCGACGTCTGGGCCGGGTTCGGCGAAGTCAGCCTGCCGTTCACCGACTCCATCCAGATGCAGCTCGCCGCGCGCTACGAGGACCACGGCAGCGGGGTCGGCTCGACCTTCAATCCGAAGGCCTCGGTGCGCTGGCAGTTCAGCGACCTTCTGGCCGCCCGCGGCAGCGTCGGCACCACCTTCCGGGCTCCGCCGCTCACGTCGCTCGACCCCGGCCAGGTGACCAGCCTGCAGTTCCTGGGCGGCGCCTTCCGGGCGGTGGACATCATCGGCAACCCGGACCTGGAGCCCGAGGAGGCGACCACCTACAACATCGGCCTGATCGCCAGCTCCGGCGGCTTCACGGCCACCATCGACTACTGGAACTTCGACTTCGACAACCCGCTGGTCACCGAGCCGGTGGGCGGCATGTTCTCGACCATGTTCCCGACGGGCGCGGGGACCGGCAACTGCGGCAACCCGGCGTTCGCCGCGCTCCAGTCGCGGTTCGTGTTCGGCGCCGGCGGCGTCTGCTCGGTGGCCAACCTGTCCCGCATCCGGACCTTCGTGGTGAACGGGCCGAAGGTGAAGACCAACGGCATCGACGTCCTGGCCAACTACCGGATGGACGACGTCTGGGGCGGCAGCGCGGCCTTCGGCGTCACGGCGACCTATACCAACGAGTACAGTGTCGGGGCGACGACCGTGGAGGGCGTGGTGGTGTCGCCGGCCTTCGAGGGCGTGAACCACCTCAACTACCAGACCCAGATCGTGCCGGTGCCCGACTGGAAGGGCACGGCCTTCGCCGAATACACCATGGGGCCCCACAACATCCGGGTGCAGGTGAACCACATCGCCAGCTACATCGACCAGCGGACGTCGCCCTTCCCGCCGAACGTGGTGCAGAACGCCACGGGCGCGACCCAACTGCGCTCCAACGAGGGCCGGAAGATCGACGCCTTCACGACGGTTGACGCGGCCTGGCGCTACCAGGCGCCGTGGGACACCACCTTCGTGTTCGACATCGACAACCTCCTCGACGAGGACCCGCCGTTCGCCCGCCTCGACCTGGGCTATGACCCGTTCACGGCCAATCCGCTCGGCCGGACCTTCAAACTCAGCGTGACCAAGCGGTTCTGACCGCCGGGCCTCCGGACCCGAAAGGGGCGTCGCCGCGACCGTGGCGGCGCCCTTTTTTCGTCATTCCGCCGGCGTCGCGGCATTTCTGCAACAGCCGCAACCTTATCGCCGATAACCGAAACAGCGGTATGCGGAATTGCGGGGCCCCAGAGCCGATTTTTTCGAATATCAAGTACGTTTATCGCGTGTTGCGGGATCGAAGCAGGGGTACGGAGTTGCCCCAGCGTCACCGTGCTTTTTCGAGCAATATCAACGCGGTTCGGAATTGTTGCCGCGAACGCCCAACGTCATGCACCAGCACCGAAAGCGCTGGACGGATGGCGTTGCGCTGCCGGATGATCCTTCGTGTTCGGGGCGTCAGCTTCCGCGTCAGATGGGAGCGGCGGACCCCATGACGGGGAGGAAACCCATTATGACCAGAAGCCATTATTTCACCGGCGGCTCGACCTTGGCCGTCGCCATTACCCTTGGGCTCATCGCGCCCGCCGCCGCCCAGCAGGCTCCGCGCGCCGCGGAAGTCGAAGAGGTGGTGGTCACCGGCTCATTCATCGCCGGCACGCCCGAGGACTCCGCCATGCCGGTGGACGTGATGTCCACCGAGGACCTGCAGGAGCAGGGCTCGCCGACCATCGTCCAGCTCGTGAAGACGATCACCGCCTCGCAATCGTCGCTCGGCGAATCCAACCGCTACAACGGCGGCGCGGGCACGGCGACGATCAACCTGCGCGGCTTCGGGGCCCAGCGGACCCTGACCCTGATGAACGGACGCCGGCTGGCGGACAGCCCGGCCGCGGCGTTCCAGGGCGGCGGCGCCAACCTGAACTCGATCCCGACCGCCGCCATCGGCCGCATCGAGATCCTCAAGGACGGCGCGGCCGCGACCTATGGCTCCGACGCCATCGGCGGGGTGGTGAACTTCATCACCCGCAAGGACCTCGACGGCCTCGACGTGGACGGCGAATATGCCCTGATCGACGGCTCGGACGGCGACTGGAACGCCAACGTCGCCTGGGGCAAGCAGTTCGACAACGGCAACGTCCTGCTCACCGCCGGCTACCGCCACCGCTCGCGGCTCGACATCCACGAGCGCGACTATGCGCTGAAGCCCTTCGACTTCGCGGGCTCGTCCGGGGCGGCCGGCTTCACCGGCGCCTCGAACCCCGGCTTCTTCGTCGCCGGCGCCACGGCCTTCCGCGACAACGGCTGCGAAGAGCTGGGCGGCACGCTGACCCGCTCGATCACCTATCAGAACCCCCTGGCCGGACAGCCGAACCAGGCCCCCACGGTCGCCTTCGCGGTGCCGACCGGCCCGCAGCTTCCGGCCACCTCCGGCACCGCCACCGGCTGCCGCTTCCAGTTCTCCAACTTCAACGACCTGGTGAACGAGGAGGACCACTACAACCTCTACGGCGAGGTCAACTTCGATCTCTCCGAGAACATGAGCTTCCACGGCGAGGTCGCCTGGGCGAAGAACGACACGCCGGTCCAGCGCCTGTCGCCCGCCAACCTGACGGCGCAGTACCCGTCCCGGGTGTCGGACGGCGGCACGTCCTATTCGCCGACCGCCGGCAGCGGCCCGAACCTGTCGGTGCCGTTCAACGTGCCGGTGAACAACCCGGGCCTGCTCGCCCTGATCAACGACTGCCGCGCCCCGCTGACAGCGACCGAATGCGCCGCGATCCGGGCGGGGGCGTTCTCCACGGTCGGCGCCCAGCCGGGGCGCCGGGCGGCGCGCGCGGGGTGGACATCGTTCAGCTCGGCTGGCGGGCGGTGGCCTTCGCCGGCCATCCGCTGAACCCGGACAAGGCGGACCACCAGAGCATCGTCAACGACGCCTTCCGGATTTCCGGCGGGCTCAAGGGCTCCATCTTCGGCGGCGTCAACTACGACACCGCCGTCACCTACATGGAGCAGAAGAACACCTCGAACACGAACGACATCCTGGTGAAGAACCTGCAGCTCGCGCTGCGCGGCTTCGGCGCCAAGGCCGACGATCCGGGGGGCTGCACGGCGGCGGAGACCGCCAACTTCACGACCGGCGCCGGCAACGCGGCGCTCGGCTGCTACTTCTTCAACCCGTTCACCAACGGGGTGCAGACCAGCGCGGTGAACGGCGCCGCCAACCCGTTCTTCAACGCCGCGGTGGCCAACGATCCGCAGGTCGTCCAGTGGCTCTACGGCAACTACACCAATGTGCTCACCAACCAGATCCTGGTGCTGGACGCGGTGTTCTCGGGCGAGACGGGCCTCGAGCTCAGCGGCGGGCCGGTGGCCTGGGCGGCCGGCGGCCAGTACCGCTACAACCGCGAGATCCGGAAGTACGGCGCCCTCTTCAACGCCGACGAGAACCCCTGTCCCGACCGTCCGGCCTGCGCCGACGAGACCGGGCCGCTGCAGTTCTTCGGCTCGAACACCGACCGGGACGACGACGCCAACGTGAAGGCGATCTTCGGCGAGCTGCAAGTGCCGGTCACGGACGCCTTGAACATCAACCTCGCCATCCGGCACGAGGAATTCCAGGGCAACATCGGCTCGACAACCAATCCGAAGATCGCCGTGAAGTGGCAGGTGGCGGACTTCCTGGCGCTCCGCGGCAGCGCGAGCACAACCTTCCGGGCGCCCGGTCCCGGCCTGACCGGCTCGGGCTGTAACAACGGGGTGCGGGTGCTTGGCAGCGCCTACCGGGCGTTCCAGAGCTGCGGCAACCCCAACCTCAAGCCTGAGGAGGCCGACACCTTCAACATCGGCGCGATCGTCGAGGTGAACGGCTTCTCGGCGACGGTCGACTACTTCAACTTCAAGTTCAAGGACGAGATCATCGAGGAGAGCGGCTCGCGCCTCTACGCCACGATGTTCCCGAACGGCACGAACGTGAACTGCAACCAGCCGGCGTACGCGTCGCTGCAGGCCCGCTTCACCTTCGCGGGCGCCTGCGGCGCTGCGAACGTGGCGCGGCTGCGCAGCTTCGTGGTCAACGGCCCGAACACCGACACGTCCGGCATCGAGGCCCGCGCCCAGTACGCCTGGGACGGCTGGTTCGAAGGCAGCTGGGCCGTCGGCGGCGAGCTCACCTACCTGATCGAGTACAAGCGCGGCGCCATTCCGCTCCTCGAGGACCCGGGCATCACCATCGCGCCCGCCGAGGACCGGGCGGGCCTGTCGGACGTGCTGAACGACTTCTTCTCGTATCCGCAGATGAAGGCCAACGGGTTCGCGACCTTCAACCGCGGGCCGTTCATGTTCCGCTGGCAGCTCCGCTATGCGGAAGGCACCTCGCCGGCCTTCGGCTCGCCGTTCTTCATCACGGTGCCGGACGCCAGCGCCACGACGGTGCCGGCGGCGGGCACGGCCTGCCCGACCAACGCCTGCGGCGGCCGGCGGCTAGAAGCGGTGGGCAAGTCGGACGACTACTGGCAGCACGACCTGATCGGCCGGTGGGAAGCGCCTTGGGACACCACCATCACCGTCAGCGTCCAGAACCTGTTCGACGAGGACCCGCCCTATGTGCCCTCGCCGTACAACTACGACCTGACCCAGGGCAATCCGCTGGGCCGGGTGTTCGAGATCGGCTTCCAGAAGCGCTTCTAAGGCGTCACGGACAGCAGGGAGGGGCGCCGGGCCTGAGGGTCCGGCGCCCTTTCCTTTGGCGGATGCGCCCTAGGGCCGCCCGCGCCGGGGTAGGGCGGCCACCTCTTCGGGCGTCAGCTTCTTCATGTTGCGCACGGTGCAGCGCTGCGGACCGATCGGCGAGGGGGTGATGATCTCGGCGTCGAAGCCCGAACAGATCTGGGCGCCGCCGCGCCAAACGATGGCGATGCGCTGGCTCCAGTCGATGTCGTTGCACGGGCCGAACATCTCGAACTGGTAGACGTCCTTCACGCCCACCCGGACGTTGACGAACTTCTCGTCGGCGGCGGCGAAGCCGTTGACGTTGCGCGTCCAGAAGCACTGGCGGGCTTCCCGGGCGGCGTTGGACGTCGCCTTGGTGTCGGTCTGGGCGTCCGGCGCCGCGCCGGCGCTCATGGCGAAGGCCAGCGCCGCGATCGGCGCACCCCAGAAGATATGTCGTTTCATTGGCTTCGGTCCCTGGCGGGTTGGTCCCCCGAAGTGCCCGGCCACTCTAGGGCGCCGGCTGGACCTCAGGGAAGGCCGCGTCGTTCGGCCCGCCGCCGGAAGCGCGCGGGGTCCACCAGGTCGGCCAGCGGCTCAGGCAGGGGCGAGGGCGCGCCCAGCGCCTGGGCCGCCACGTGCTCGGCCAGCAGCGGCGCCCAGGAGAAGCCCCGCGAGCCGAAGCCGGTGAGCAGGAAAAGGCCCGGCGGTCCCCCGTCGGCCGGTCCGGCCAGCGGCAGGCGGTCGGCGGTGGTCGCCCGGACCGAGGCGCGGCCCTCCAGCGGCAGGTCGGCGATCCGGGCGGCCAGAGCGGGCAGGGCCGCCGCCAGGGTCCCGCGGTTGCGCGCGTGATCGTCGGCGCGGACCTCGGTGGCGGTCTCCCCGCGATCGTGGGTGGCTCCGAACAGGAGGCCGTCGGCGGTCGGAACCGCGTAGCCGCCCCAGGCGGCCGCCGGCACGCGCTCACGGGTCGTGGCCCAGCTCGCCTGGCCGCGGACCGGAGTCAGCGGCGGGCAGGGGCCGAAGGCGGCTGAGGCGAGACCGGCGGCCAGGATCACGGCGTCGGCGCGCAGGATCTCTGCGCCAGCGGCGTCGCGCAGACTGAAGCCGTCGCCCGCGGGCGCGATCGCCGCCACGTCCGCCGGCACGATATCGCCGGCCCAGGCGGCCAGGACCCGGCCTGGATCGACCACCAGGGCCGCCGGCTGGTCGAGCGCGTCCGGGGCAGGTTCGCCCAGGCGCGACGCCGTCTCGGTCGCGGGGATCATCGCCAGCGCGGTCGGCTCGAAGAGGCCCGAGGCGGCGACCTTTCCGAAGCGCAGGGCGTCGCGCTCGCCGGGCGCGAGCTGGAGCACGCCCTGCGCGATAACGGCGTCGGCCGCCTCGGCCCCATAGAGCTGGATGGCGCGGCGGAAGGCCTGGGCGAAGAGCTTGGCGGGCGGACCGCCGCCGGCGTCGAGCCTGGGCGTCACGAGCGCGGCGGGATTGCCCGAGCCCCCGGCGCCCAGGCCGTGGGCCTCCACCAGCACCGCCTCGCCGCCCAGCGCGCGGACGGCGCGCGCCGCCGCGGCCCCGGCGATCCCGCCGCCGACCACGGCCACCCGGCGCGGCCCGGAATCGGCGGGCTCACCTGGCAGGCGGGCTTCCAGACGCTCGCGCTTGCGGCCGTAGCCGGGCCGCTTCTCCACCGCGAAGCCGGCGGCGGCGAGCCCGCGGCGGACATGGCCGGCGACGGTGAAGGTGGCGGCTCGCGCGCCGGGGGCCGAGCGCGCCCCGACCAGGCGCAGGACGTCCTCGCCCCACATCTGCGGGTTCAGGGCGGGCGAGAAGCCGTCGAGGAACCAGGCGTCGGCCCGGCCGTCCCAGCCCTCCAGCGCCTCCGCCACGTCGAGCACGGCGAGGTCGAGGACGGCGCCGAGCTCCGGCAGGTCGACGCGGTGCAGCCCGCGGGCGCGGCCCGGCCAGCGGCCGCGGAGCAGGGCGGATATCTCCGCGAGCTCGGGCCAGCGGGCGTGGGCGCGGGCGGCCTCCCCGGCGGTGATCGGATAGCCTTCCAGGCTGAAGACGTGGAGCCGCGCGCCCGGCGGGCGCGTGCGGCTCCAGAGGTCGAGCAGGGCCAGGGTGTTGAGCCCGGTCCCGAACCCCAGCTCGCCGACCACGAAGCGGCGGCGCCCCGCCCAGGCGTCCGGCAGGCCGCAGCCGTCCAGAAACACCGCGCGGGCCTCGGCCAGGCCGTCCTCGGTGGAGAAGTAGACGTCGCCGAACAGCCGTGAGCGCGGCTGGCCATCGTCACCCCAGACGAGCGGGTCATCGCTGGCGGGAGGTGCAGGGTCGCTCATCGTCCGGGCATAAGAAGAGGGCCGCCCCTTGCGAGGCGGCCCTCCGTAGCGCGTTTTCGCGCGGGAAGCTTAGTGCTTCTCGGCCGGCGCGGCGGCCGGGGCCGCTTCCGGAGCCGGGGCGGTGGTGGCCATGGCGCCGGTGTCGGCGGCCGGGGCGGCGGCCGGATCGGTTGGAGCCGCGGCGGCGGCGGCCGCATCGGCGGCGGCGGCGTCGGCCGGAGCCGCGGCCGGAGCTTCCGTGGTGGTTTCCGCGGTGGCCGCGGGTTCTTCCGCCGGCTTGTTGCAGGCCGCGACCGACAGGGCGGCGACGGCGGCGCCGGCGATGGCCAGCTTGCGGAGCAGTTCGGAGGTCATGTCCCTGGTTCCCTTCCCTCGATGGGGTTCGTTCACGCGCCCTCTGGGCCATTGCGGAGCGCCCGGACGCTGAGGGGAACTATGCGCCGGTTCGCGGCGCCAGCAAGGGGCGTATTCACGCGTCCGTGATCACATTTCTTGTCGCCCCGAGGGGCTCCGGCCGGCGCTTCGAGCCTACTCGTTCGGCATGGCGTTGAGGGCCTCTTCCAGCTCGGCGAAGCTCGGCTGGGCCTTGGAGGGCACGCTGCCGCGGCCGATCTCGACAGAGATCTGGGCGGCGTTGCCGTGCAGGTGGGCGACCAGCACCGACTGGATGATCTTGTAGAAGGCGCCCTCCTCCTCGACGATCTCCTTCATCTGGTTCGCCAGCGGGCCGACGATGCCGTAGGCCAGGAACACGCCGAGGAAGGTGCCGACGAGGGCGCCGCCGATCATGGTGCCCAGCACCTCCGGCGGCTCGGTGATCGCGCCCATGGTCTTGATGACGCCCAGCACGGCCGCGACGATCCCGAGCGCGGGCAGGGCGTCGGCCAGGTTC
Source organism: Phenylobacterium sp. J367 (assembly GCF_024699985.1). Classification (GTDB taxonomy): domain Bacteria; phylum Pseudomonadota; class Alphaproteobacteria; order Caulobacterales; family Caulobacteraceae; genus Phenylobacterium. The sequence continues at coordinate 1,660,036 of NZ_JAJONA010000001.1, forward strand.
TGGACCGCGTGGCTGGCGGCCAGCGACTCGTGGTGGTGCTTCTCGAGCTGGGTCTCCATCGCGTCCTCGACCTGGTGAGGATCCTCGAGGTTCATGGTCATCATCCGCAGCGTGTCGCAGATGAAGTCGACGGCGAAGTGGTCCTTCATGATCTTCGGGAACTTCGAGAAGATCGTGCTCTCGTGCGGGTTCTCGATGTGCTGCTCGAGCGCGATGATGCCCTTGGACTTCATCGTCTTGGTGATCAGGAACAGCAGGCTGAGCAGGTCCCGGTAGTCCGCGGCCTTCCACTTCGGGCCCGCGAACGCCTTGGCGAAGCCGCCGCCGGTGGCCTTGATCGTCGTCATCGAGTTGCCGATCAGGAAGGCGGCGACGCCGGCTCCGCCGATGGCCATCATCTCGTGCGGCGCGGCGTGCATGATGACGCCCATGTTGCCGCCCGAGATCAGGTAGCTGCCGAACACCATGGCGAACAGCAGCACGAGGCCGATAATCTGGAACATTCGTCGCGGGGCTCCGTCTTCCCGCGGAAGATCGCCGTTAATGCTTAATGGCCAGTGAGCGCGATTGCCGTTTGCGGGCGCCGGCCAACCCGCTTAAGCCGGTGGCCGATGGCTTCCCCGCTCCGACGGACAGCGGCCTGCCCCGGCGTTCGTTCGCGATCATCTTCGGCGTCTCGCTCGCCACGGCGATGGGCAACACCGGCCTGATATCCGTGCTGCCGGCGATCGGGCGCGAGATCGGCATTCCGGATCCCATGGTGGCGGCGATCTTCTCGCTCTCGGCGCTCCTGTGGGCCGCCTCGTCGCCGGCCTGGGCGAGGGCGTCGGACCGCTACGGCCGCAAGCCCCTGATGATGGTCGGCCTGACCGGCTTCCTGGTTTCCATGCTGCTGTGCGGCGTGGTGGTCAGCGCGGGCCTCCGCCACTGGGCGACGCCGATGGCGATCTTCGTGTTCTTCCTGCTGGCCCGGGCGCTCTTCGGCCTGTTCGGCGCGGCCGCCAACCCGGCGACCCAGGCCTATGTGGCGGAGCGCACGCCGCTCACTCAGCGCACCCAGGCGATGGCCAGCCTGGCCGGGGCCTTCGGCCTTGGCACCGTCATCGGGCCGTTCCTCGCGCCGCTGTTCACCAAGATCCCGGTGCTCGGGCTGGCCGGGCCGCTCTTCACCTTCGCCCTGATCGCGCTCGGCATGCTGGCGGTGGTCTGGCGGATGCTGCCCGAGACCCCGGTGCCTGAGGAGGCCCGGCGGCCCCGCCGGCCGGTCACGGGCGCCAAGGCCGGGCCCCGGATGTGGCAGGACCCGCGGGTCACGCCCTTCCTGATCTACGGCTTCATCGTCGCCACCTGCCAGACGGCCCAGGCCCAGACGCTCGGCTTCCTGATCATCGACAAGCTCGGCCTGTCGCCGATCCAGGCGCAGTTCTCGATCTCCATCGCCATGATGTTCGGCGCCTGCGCCGGCCTGCTCGCCCAGTGGGGCATCATCCGGATGTTCGAGATGACGCCGCGCCAGCTCCTGCGCTGGGGCGTGGCCGTGGCCTGCCTCGGCAACCTGCTCGTGGCCTTCGCCACCGACTACTATCTGGTGGTCGCCGGCTACGCGGTGGCGAGCCTGGGCTTCGGCTTCGCCCGGCCGGGCTTCACCGCCGGCGCCTCGATCGCCGTCGGCATCGGGGAGCAGGCCCGGGTGGCCGGGGCCATCGCGGCGGTCAACGGGGTCAATGTTGTGTTCGCCCCGCTGTTCGTCTGGCTCTACCAGCACTTCGGCCCGGCGCCCTTCATCCTCAATAGCGTGCTGATGGGGGGGGCTGCTGATCTATGCCTTCCGCAGCAACGCCCTGCGCAACGCCGATCCCAAGCCGGCGACCCGCGAGATGGCCACCATGGCGACCATCGAGAAGTCGGACGAGGGCGGGACCCTGTAGGCGCCGTTCACACGGCCCGCGGGTCCCGCGCAGCCTAGCGCGCGGGGGCCGCCGCCGCCGTCGCGGGCGCTTCGGCCTCCCGCCGGAGCCGCGCGACCATGTCCGGCGACAGATAGCCGTCGGCCACGAGGCCGCGGGCCTTCTGCCAGTTGCGCAGCGCCGTACGCGTGCCCATGCCGATCACCCCGTCCGGCGCGCCGGGATCGAAGCCGAGCGAGGCCAGCGCCCGCTGGGCGGTCATCCGGTCGACGAGCGAGAGCGGGGTCTCGTTGGGCCAGGGGCGGACGAGGTCGCCCATCCCGCCGACCCGGTCGGCCAGCATGCCGACGCCAAGCGCATAGGCGATGGAGTTGTTGTACTTGCGGATCGCGAAGTGGTTGGGGAACAGCAGGAAGGCGGGGCCGCCCGCGCCGGTCGGGGCGACGAGCTGGGCCTTCGCCCCTGCATCCGCCTCGGTCCACGGCAGGCCGTCGGCGCGCACCACGCCCTTCTGCGCCCACCAGGCCGGGTCCTCGCGGGGACCTTCGGAAAGGCTCCAGTCGAATCCGGCCGGTACGGCGACCTCGCGCGCCCAGCTCTGGCCCCGCACCCAGCCGGCCTTGGCGAGCAGGTTGGCGGCCGAGGCCAGGGCGTCCGGGGCCGAGGCCCAGATGTCGCGCCGGCCGTCGCCGTCGTGGTCCACGGCCGTGGAGGTGAAGGTGGTCGGAATGAACTGGGTCTGGCCCATGGCCCCGGCCCAGGAGCCGACCAGCCGCGACCTCGGGTGCTCGCCCGACTGGATGATCTTCAGCGCGGCGATCAGCTCGCCCTCCGCCCAGGCGCGACGCCGGCCCTGGGCGGCGAGGGTGGCCACGGAGCGGATCACGTCGCGCTCGCCCTGAATGGCGCCGTAACCGCTCTCCAGCGCCCAGATGCCGATCAGGATCTCGCGCGGGACGCCGTAGGTCTGCTCGATGGCGTCGAAATAGGGCGCGGTCCGTCGCTGCTGGCCCATGGTCACGCGGCCGCCGGTGACCACGCCCTTCAGATATTCCGAGATCGGCTTGGAGAATTCCGGCTGGCGGCTGTCCAGGCTGCCGACCCGCGGGTCCGGCGTCAGGCCCGCCATCTCGCGGTCGAGCACGGCGCGGGAGACCCCGGCCTTGAGCGCCCGGCCGTGGAACTCGCTGGCCCAGGCGTCGAACACCTGGTCGCCCGAGGCGGTCGGCGGCGTCACCGGGGCCGGGACGGGCGCGGGCGCCTCCACGGCCGGCGGCGGCGGGGCCACGCTCGGCGTCGGGATGAGGGCCTTGTTGGCCGGGCTGGCGCAACCGGCCAGGACGTAGAGGGCGAGGAGATATCTGCGGCGCATCGATTCTGGAGTCTAGCGAGCCCGGGGGCGCGGCCCACAATCAAAACGCCGTCAGGGGCCGAAGCGTTGACTCCTGCGAGGCCGGCCCGTATATGCGCCCGCTCTTGTTGAACCAGGACGCCGCGCGTCCGCGCACGCCCGAGAACAGGTCATGAAGGTCAGAAGCTCGCTCAAGTCGCTCAAGACTCGCCACCGCGACTGCAAGCTCGTGCGCCGCAAGGGCCGGGTTTACATCATCAACAAGACCGACCCGCGCTTCAAAGCCAAGCAGGGCTAAGCGCGCTTGCCCGGTCCCGGGTCGCCGAAGGCGGTCGTCTGGGACTTCGGCAACGTCATCGTGCGGTGGAACCCCCGCACGCTCTACCGGAAGATTTTTTCCGATCCGGCCGAATGCGACCGGTTCCTGGCGCACGTCTGCACCCTGGACTGGCACACGGCCCATGACCGCGGCGTCTCCTTCGAGGAGAACCGGGCGCCGCTGATCGCCCGCTTTCCCGAGCACGAGGCGGCGATCCGCGCCTGGGGCGACCGCTGGTGGGAGATGTTCTCCGGGGCCATCCCGGAGACCGAGGCGGCCATCGAGGCCCTCCACGCCCGCGGCGTGCCCCAGTACGGCCTCTCCAACATCAGTCACCACACGCTCGACGGGACCTACGCCATGAGTCCGGCGTTCGGCCGGCTGAAGGACGCGGTGATTTCCGGGCGCGACGGCATGATGAAGCCGGATCCCGCCATCTACCGCTTCGCCTGCCAGCGCTTCGGCCACGAGCCCGCCGATCTGCTGTTCGTCGACGACAGCCCGGCCAACGTCGAGGCGGCGAAGGCGGTGGGCCTCGACGCCCACCATTTCACCGATCCCGCGGCGCTGCGCCCGGCGCTGGAGGCGCGGGGCCTGCTCTAGCGGCCCTCAGTCCGAGTTGCGGACCAGCTCGAAGAATTCCTGGCGGGTGCGCGGGTCGTCGCGGACCTCGCCCAGCAGATGGCTGGTGGTCAGGCGCGAGCCCGGCGTGTTCACGCCCCGCATGGTCATGCAGCTGTGCTCGGAGACGAGCACCACGCCGACGCCCTTGGGGTCGAGGATGTCCTGGATCGCCTCGGCGATCTCGGCGGTCAGCTTCTCCTGAATCTGCAGGCGCCGGGCGAAGCCGTTGACCACCCGGGCGAGCTTGGAGATGCCGACCACCCGGTTGCGCGGCAGGTAGCCCACATGGGCCTTCCCTAGGAACGGCAGCATGTGGTGCTCGCAGAAGCTGACCACCCGGATGTCCTTCAGGATGACCAGTTCGTCGTAGCCGCCGACCTCCTCGAAGGTGCGCTCCAGATACTCGCGCGGATCGGCCTCGTAGCCGGCGAATAGCTCGCGGTAGGCCTTGGCCACCCGCTTCGGCGTCTCCAGCAGGCCCTCGCGGGCGGGGTCGTCGCCGGCCCACTCGATGAGCGTGCGCACGGCGGCCTCGGCGTCGGCCTGGGTCGGCTTCATTCGCGTGTCGTCGGACATGGTCCCTCCGCGGCGATCCGCCTCAACGCGGGCCCCGAAGTCAAGGTTCAAGGTTCGGGTGACAGGCGAAAGGCGGGCGAGTAGGTTCCGCCGCTTTCCGGCAACCCCCGACTTCGGTAGACCTAGACCATGGCCGACGACGCTTCCGCCCACTCCGACGTTCTCAACGCCACCGCCCAGGGGCAGCTCAAGAGCATCATCGAGCGCATCGAGCGCCTCGAGGTGGAGAAGGGCGAGATCGCCGAGCAGATCAAGGAAGTGAAGGCCGAGGCCAAGGGCAACGGCTTCGACGTCAAGATCATCGCCAAGGTCATCCGGCTCCGGAAGCAGGACCGCGCCAAGCGGCAGGAGGAAGATGCGATCCTCGACCTCTACCTCTCGGCGATCGGAGAGATTTGAGGAAGAAGGCGCCCCTTTCGCCCTTCGAGGCCCAGCGGGCGGCCGCCAAGCGCGCCGCCCTCAACGCCCTGAAGCGCGCCCGGCGCACCGCCGACAAGGCGGGTATCGAGCTCTCCGACTGGGAGGGCGAATTCCTCGGCAGCGTCGCCGACCGCGTGAAGACCTACGGCCGCGCGTTCGGCGATCCCGAGAAGGGCGCCCGCGGGCAGGCGCTGTCGGTCATGCAGACCGTCAAGCTCAAGGAGATCGCCGCCAAGGCCAAGGGCGAGAAGAAGCCCATGGCCCGCGGTAAGGGCTTCCGGCGGAAGAAGGCGGACGACTAGAGCCTCTCCGTCTCCCTACCCCTGCGCCGCGATCTGCTCGACCACGTCCTCGAGCCCCTGCTCCTTGACCTTGCGGTAGAGCGTGGAGCGGCCGATGCCGAGGCGGCGGGCCACCTCGCTCATGTGGCCGGCATAGATGCCGATGGCGAGCTGGATCAGGTCGCGCTCGATGTCCTCCAGCGTGCGCAGGTGGCCGCGCTCGTCGAGGATCCGCACCGGGGCGTCCTTCGGCATCTCGGCGACGAGCTCGGCGGCGGTCGGCAGGGCCTGGGGGACGGCGGTCGCCACCGGGCGCACGACGGCTTCCGGCGGCGGGGCGGCGACGCCCGAGATGGCCGGGAAGTCGTGCGGGGCGAGGTAGGGGGCGTCGGCGAGCACGATGGCGCGATAGACCGCGTTCTCGAGCTGGCGGACGTTGCCCGGCCAGTCGTGGGCGGCGAGGAAGGCCATGGTCTCGGGCGCGGCGCCCACCACGGACTTGCCCTCTTCCACGTTGAAGCGGCGGATGAAGGCGTCCACCAGGGCGGGGACGTCCTCCTTGCGCTCGCGCAGCGCCGGCGCCTCGATCGGGAAGACGTTGAGGCGGTAGAACAGGTCCTCGCGGAAGCGGCCCTCGGCCACCGCCTGGCTCAGGTCGCGGTTGGTCGCCGAGACGATCCGCACGTCCACCTTGATGGAGCGCTTGGAGCCGATCGGGTCGATCTCGCTCTCCTGCAGGGCGCGCAGCAGCTTGACCTGGACGTCGAGCGGCAGCTCGCCGACCTCGTCGAGGAACAGGGTGCCGCCGTTCGCTTCCTGGAACTTGCCCAGGTGCTTGTCGCTGGCGCCCGTGAAGCTGCCCTTCTCGTGGCCGAACAGGATCGACTCCACGAGGTTCTCGGGGATGGCGCCGCAGTTGACGGCGACGAACGGCTTGCCGGCGCGGTCGGAGGAGCCGTGAACGGCGCGGGCGATGACTTCCTTGCCGACGCCGCTTTCGCCGGTGATCAGGACCGGGATGCCGGACTTGGCGGCGCGCTCGCCCAGGCGCTTGACCATGGTCATGGCCGGCGATCCGCCGATGAGGTCGTCGAAGGTGGTGCGGCCGTTGGCGTGCTTCTTCAGCCGGTCCACCTCGCCCTTGAGGGCGCCCATGGAGAGCGCGTTGCGGATCGAGACGATGATCCGCTCCGGCGCGGCCGGCTTGACGAAGAAGTCCACGGCGCCGGCCTGCATGGCCGAGACCACGGTGTCGATGCCGCCGGTGGCGGTGACCACGATGACCGGCTGGTTGAAGCTGCGCGCGCGCATTTCCTGGAGCGTGTCCTGGCCCGAGATCCCCGGCATGACGAGGTCGAGCAGGACCACGTCGGCCTTGGTGCCGGCGGCAAGCTTGGTGAGCGCGTCATCGCCGTTCTCGGCGTGGACGACCGCGAAGCCCTCGCGCTCCAGGACGGCCTGGATCAGACGGCGTTGTGTCGGGTCGTCGTCGACGACGAGAACAGTCTTGGACATCGGGAGTAACCCACCTGTATCGGATGCTCGTCTCTTCTGGACGAGGCTCGAGATCTGATCCGAATTGATACAGGCAGGCGGTAAAGGGCGGGTTTCGGAGACCCGAATCAACGGTTAACGCGCTAAGTTAATTTTCCGCCTCCAAGGCCGTCTCCATCGAGGCCCGGACCTCGGCCGTCTGATAGGCCCCGGTGGGCGCGGCCGGCGGCGGCAGGTCCACCTGCGCGACCGGCGCCGAAGCGACCGGCTCGGGGGAGATTTCCACGGTCGCAGCAGAGCTGGCGTCCACCGAGGCGGCGATGGTCGTGGGCTCGCCCGAGCAGTCGTCGCCCCGCAGATAACCCTTCAGGTAGCCGCGCCGGGCCCAGCCGGCCATGGCCGCGTCCGCCAGGGCCCGTTCCTTGCGGTCGACACCGGTGACCACGCGGAACACCTCGCGGTAGGGGATCAGGCTGCGGGCGCCCTTGATCAAGAGGTTGCCCGCCGCATTCTTCTGCATCTCGGGCTCGTCGGCATCGGGGCCAAGAATCTGGTCGAGGGCGGCGACTTCCTGGTAGGCGGCCTCGCAGGTCGCGGGCGCATAGGGGTCGGTCTTCGCCTTCTGCAGGATCGCGGGCACGTCGCGGGACGTGAGGCCCAGGCCTTCCTGCTGGCCCGGGTTGATCTCGGCGGCGGCGGGCCAGGCGGTGAGCGCCACGCCGGCCGCGGCGAGGGCGGCGATCATGGGGGCTGCGCGGGTCATGGCCTTATCGGGTCTCCGGTTGCGGACGTCCGTAAACACGCGAAGCCCGGAACCGGTTCACGGGCGGCCCCGTCGAATGTGAAGCCGGTTCCCGAAATTCGAACCAAACCTCCGCCTTCGGAGTTCTGACCCGCCGAGGGGCGCCTGCTTAGGCCGGCGCCTCGGGGGACGACACGAAGAGGAGAACAGACATGAACAAGACCCGGATGGCCCTGATGGCCGGCGCGGCCCTGATGCTGACCGCCGGCGCCGCCACCGCCCAACCCTGGATGTCGATCAACGACCGCCAGGCCAACCTCGACGCCCGCATCGACGCCGGCGTCCGCACCGGCGACCTCAGCCGCCAGGAAGCCATGTCGCTGCGCGCCGAGTTCGGCGACCTCGCCCGCATCGAGGCGCGCTATCGCTCCAACGGTCTGTCGGCCTGGGAACGCCAGGACCTCGACCGCCGGTTCGACCAGCTCGCCATGCGCATCCGCGACAACCGCAACGACCGTGAAGTCGGCTGGTTCGGCGGCCGCGGCTGGAACGACAACAACGGCCGCTGGGTGCCGATCGAGCGCCGCAAGGTCCAGCTCGACCGCCGCATCGACCAGGGCCTGCGCAACGGCAAGCTGACCCGCCAGGAGGCGGCCCGCCTGCGCGCCGAGTTCAACGACGTGGTCCGCATGGACATGCGCATGCGCCGCGGCGGCTACAGCCCGCAGGAGATGGCGGAGCTCGACCGCCGGTTCGACCAGCTCGCCATGCGCATCCGCTGGGAGGCCAACGACGGCCAGCGCTACGGCTACAACAACTACCGCCGCTAAGGCTTGAGGACTTCAGGGAGCCCTGGCGCGACCGGGGCTCCCGCCCTTCCCATTCAGAACCGAACACCGGGCCTGCAGCCCGCAGGCTGGTCGAACCACGTTCTCCACGGTACCGCTTAGGCGCAGCAACCGGGGGGACTGCCGATGTTCGTGGGCCACTACGCCGCCGCGCTCGCCGCCAAGGCCGCCGAGCCGCGCGCACCGCTCTGGACGCTCGTGGCTGGGGCCCAGCTCCTCGACATCGGCTGGTCCGTGCTGGTGATGGCCGGGGTGGAGCGCCTGACCTTTGACGCGAGCCTGCCGGGCTCGCCGCTCGTCCTCGAACACATGCCCTGGACCCACAGCCTGCCCGCGGCGCTCGCCTGGTCGGCGGCGGCGGCGTTCGCGGCCATGGCGCTGCTGAAGCTGCCCAGGCGCGCCGCCGTGGTCATCGGCCTCGTGGTCTTCTCCCACTGGCTGGCCGATCTGCTGGTGCATCGCCCGGACCTGTCGTTGGGCTTCGGCGGCGAGCCGAAGCTGGGCCTCGGCCTCTGGAACTGGCCCGTGCCGGAACAGGCGCTGGAGATCGGCCTCCTGGCGCTCGCCGGCATGGCCTGGGCAGGCCAGCGGGTGCGGGCGGGCGATCCCGTCTGGCCGGCGGCGGCCTTCGTGGCGCTGCTGGTGGTGATCCAGGTGGTGGGCATGTTCAGCGAGCCCGCGGGCGCCGTCCAGTTCGGCGCCACGGCCCTGGCCGTCTACCTGCTGCTCGCCGCCGTCGCCTGGCCCTTCGACCGCCGCCGCCGGGCGACCTCCGGCAGTTGACGTGGCGGCCGGCTTGCCCGGCTTAGCGCTGCGGGCCTAACGTCGTGCCCAAGGCCACGCAAAGGCGGCCAGGGGAGGCGACATGAGGATCTTCACGCTGGGCGCCGTGGCGGCGCTGGCCGTCGTCGTTGCGGGCTGCCAGCCCGCTGAGAAGGGGCCGGGCCAGGTCGATGGCGCGCGGATCGCCGCCGCCGACGCCAATGGCGAGTGGCTGTCCTACGGCAAGGGCTATTCGGAACAGCGGTTCAGCCCGCTCGACAAGGTCAATACGACCAATGTCGGCCAGCTCGGCCTCGCCTGGCACGCCCAGTTCGACACCGACCGCGGCCAGGAGGCGACGCCGCTCGTCGTCGATGGCGTGCTCTACACCACGACCGCCTGGTCGAAGGCCTACGCCTTCGACGCCAAGACCGGCCAGCAGCTCTGGGCCTTCGATCCGAAGGTGGAAGGCGCCAAGGGCTTCAACGCCTGCTGCGACGTGGTCAACCGCGGCGTCGCGGTCTGGAAGGGCAAGGTTTACCTCGGCACCATCGACGGCCGGCTGATCGCGCTCGACGCCAAGACCGGGCAGCCGGCCTGGAGCGTCCAGACCACCGACCCCTCCAAGCCCTATACGATCACCGGCGCGCCCAGGGTCGTGAAGGACAAGGTGCTGATCGGCAACGGCGGCGCCGAATACGGCGTGCGCGGCTACATCACCGCCTACGACGCCGCCACTGGCCAGCAGGCCTGGCGCTTCTACACCACGCCCAATCCGACGGGCGCGGCGGACGGCGCGGCCTCCGACAAGGTGATGGCCGAGAAGGCGGCGGCCACCTGGAGCGATGGGGGAGTGGAAGCAGACCGGCGGCGGCGGCACGGCGTGGGATTCCATCGCCTACGACCCCGAGCTCGACATCGTCTATTTCGGCATCGGCAACGGCACGCCCTGGAACCACCAGCGGCGCTCGGGCGGCAAGGGCGACAACCTCTTCCTGTCCTCGATCCTGGCCCTGAAGCCGGAGACCGGCGACTACGTCTGGCACTACCAGACGACGCCCGCCGAGAGCTGGGACTACACGGCGACCCAGCACATCATGCTGGCCGACCTCGCCGTCGGCGGGCAGCCGCGCAAGGTGCTGATGCAGGCGCCGAAGAACGGCTTCTTCTACGTCATCGACCGGGCGACCGGCCAACTGCTCTCGGCCAAGAACTACACCAACGTCACCTGGGCGAGCGGCGTCGACCTCGCGACCGGCCGGCCGATCGAGACACCGAACGCGCGCTATGGCTCCGGCCCGGCGCTGGCCATCCCGGGCCCGCTCGGCGCCCACAACTGGCAGCCGATGGCGTTCTCGCCGAAGACCGGCCTCGTCTACATCCCGACCAACGTCACGCCCTTCGCCTACACCGACGACAAGGGCTTCACCTACAAGCCCGGCGCCTGGAACGTCGGCGTGGACTTCCTGACCAATGCGCTCCCCACCGACGCGGCCACCCAGAAGGCGGTGATGTCCATGGTCCGCGGCGCGCTGGTCGCCTGGGACCCGGTGCAGCAGAAGCAGGTCTGGAGCGTCGAGCACCCCTACTTCTGGAACGCGGGCGTGCTGGCGACGGCGGGCGGGCTGGTCTTCCAGGGCGGCGCGGAGGGGCAGTTCATCGCCTATGACGCCGCCAGGGGGCGAAGCTGTGGAGCTTCGACGCGGGCAACGGGATCATCGCCGCGCCGATGACCTACGAACTGGACGGCGAGCAGTACGTGGCGGTGATGGTCGAGCGCCGGCGGCGGCGGCCAGATCTCCGCGCCGGGCTTCCTGCCCCAGCGGCCCAGGCTCCCGGGCCGGCTGCTGGTCTTCAAGCTCGGGGGGACCGCCACCGCTCCGGCCTTCCCGAAGTTGGAGCAGCCGACGCTCGACCTGACGGACGTCAGCTCCACGGGCAATGTGCAGAAGGGCTTCGCGCTCTACCACCAGCAGTGCCAGGTCTGCCACGGCCCGAACGCCGGCGGCTCCTGGCTGCCGGACCTGCGCGCCTCGCCGATGCTCGCGACGGCGGAGAACTGGAAGTCGGTGGTGATCGACGGGGCGCTGGCCCCGCGCGGCATGGCCAGCTTCCAGAGGTTCCTGTCGCCGCAGGACGCCGAGGACGTGCGCGCCTATGTGATCTCGGAGGCCAAGACCGCCGCCGCGGCCGCCCCGCAGGCGGCCCAGGGCGCCAAGGCCCCGGCGCCGCCGCCGAAGGGCTAGTCCAGCACCGCGGCGAACTGGTCGGCGATCCAGTCGGACTGGGTCTCCGTCAGGATCAGCGGCGGGGCGATGCGGATGGTGTGGTCATGGGTCTCCTTGGCCAGGAGCCCCCGCGCCTGCAGGGCCTCGCAGACCCGGCGCGCGCCGCCGGCGTCGGCGTGGAGCTCCACGGCCAGCATCAGGCCGCGGCCGCGGACCTCCTTCACCTTCGAGGCGGTGATCGAGGCCAGGTCGCGGCGCAGGCGCTCGCCGATCCGCGCCGCGTTCTCGACCATGCCTTCCTCGGTCAGCACCCGCAGCGCCGCGCGGGCCACGGCGCAGGCCAGGGGGTTGCCGCCGAAGGTGGAGCCGTGCTCGCCGGGGTGCAGCACGTCCATGACCTCGGTGTTCGAGAGCACGGCGGAGACCGGGTAGAAGCCGCCCGACAGCGCCTTGCCGATCAGGGTGAGGTCGGCCTCGACGCCCTCGTGCTCCTCGGCCAGCAGCTTGCCGGTGCGGCCAAGCCCCGTCTGGATCTCGTCGAGGATCAGGATGACGTTGTGCCGGGTGCAGAGCTCGCGGGCCCGCTTCAGATAGCCGGCCGGCGGGATGATTACGCCCGCCTCGCCCTGGATCGGCTCGACCAGGAAGGCCACCGTCTCCGGCGTGATCGCCGCCTCCAGGGCGTCGGCGTCGCCGAACGGGACGACCTTGAAGCCCGGCGCGAAGGGGCCGAAGCCGCCGCGCGAGCCGGGGTCGGTGGAGAAGCCCACGATGGCCACCGTGCGGCCGTGGAAGTTCTCCGAGGCGACGATGATCTCGGCCCGGCCCTCCGGCACGCCCTTCACCTCGTAGCCCCACTTGCGGGCCACCTTGATGGCGCTCTCCACGGCCTCGGCCCCGGAGTTCATCGGCAGGGCCTTGTGGGAGTTGGTGAGCGCGCAGAGCTCCTCGTAGAAGGGCGCGAGCTGGTCGTTGCGGAAGGCGCGCGAGGTCAGCGTCAGCCGGCTCGCCTGGGCGACCATGGCCTCCAGGATTTTCGGGTGACAGTGGCCCTGGTTCACGGCGGAATAGGCCGATAGGCAGTCCAGGTAGCGGTTGCCGTCCACGTCCCAGACGTAGACCCCCTCGCCGCGGGTGAGCACCACGTCGAGCGGCTTGTAGTTCTTGGCTCCGTAGAGCGCCTCGGTGGCGATCAGCTGGCTGGCCAGCGAGCGTTGCAGGGCGATGTCGTTCATCGGATGTCCCTCTATTCGGCGGCGATGGAGGCGGCGGCGGGCTGGCTCGTCCGGTCGAGGCGCAGGGTCATGCAGTAGGCGGCGCCGCCGGAGAGGATGAAGGGGGCGAGGTCGACCTCGCGGACGTCGTAGCCGCGGGCCTCGAGCCGGGCGCGCAGCGCCGGCGGGGCCTTGGCCATGACGATCGTTCGGCCGACGTTCACGGCATTGACGCAGAAGGCCTCGGCGTCGGCGTCCGTCGCCTCGATGCGCAGCTCTTCCGGAACCCGGGCGCGGATTTCGGCCAGGGCCGCTTCCGTGAAGGCCGGCGGGTAGTAGAGCACCTCGCCGCCCGTGAGCGGGCAGAAGCAGGTGTCGAGGTGGTAGTAGCGCTCGGAGGCGAGCTCCAGCGGGACCACCTCGCGGCCGAAGACGTCCTTCAGCACCGCCAGGGCCCCCTTGCTGGAGCGCGGGCCGTAGCCGGCCCAGAAGAGCTGGCGGCCCTGGTCCCAGATCGCGTCGCCGGCGCCCTCGTGGAACAGGTCCTCCGGCAGGTCGACGATCTCGTCGATGACGCCGCGGGTCTTCAGCTTGCAGAACGCCGAGCGGAAGATCGCCTCCTCGCCCTGGCGCTCGGGATGGCGGAAACGGGCGAGCAGCACACGGCCGTCGAGCACCACGGCGGCGTTGGCCGGGAACACCAGGTCGGGCAGGCCGCGGGCCGCCTCGACCGTCTCCACCTGGGCGCCGATGGCCTTCAGCGCGGCGCGGAGCGCGCCGGACGCGGCCTTGGCGCCCGCCAGGCAGGCGTCGCGGTCCTCGCGCCAGGTGGTGGGCCGCATCCACGGATTGATCTGGTAGCAGACCTCGTAATGGGCCGGGTCGGTCATCAGGAACAGCGCCATCGCGAGCCTCGTGTGGTGGTCCTGGCTTCAGGATGATCTCCGGTCGTGCTAGCGAAAAGCGCGCAACCTGCTACATTTCGTCAGAACTTCTGTTGGAATGGCAGTCATGTCTGTCGAAATGCTGGATGAGCTGGATGAGCTGGATGAGCTGGATCGCGGCCTGATCGCCCTCCTGCGCGCCGATTCGCGGCTCCCGGCGGCGACGCTGGCCGCCCGGCTCAAGGTGTCGCGCGGCACCGTGCAGAACCGCATCGACCGGCTGCTGGCCCGCGGCGTCGTCCAGGGGTTCACCATCCGCACCCGCCCGGAGCTGGAGGCCAACCGCGTGCGGGCGATCATGTGCATCGCCATCGAGGGCGAGCGCTCCGGCGCGGTGGTGAAGGCGCTCAAGGGCCTGCCGACCGTCGACCGGGTGCACACCACCAACGGCCGCTGGGATCTGGTGGCCGAACTCGACACCGCCACGCTCGCCGAATTCAGCGGCACCCTCGACCGCATCCGCCAGATCGAAGGCATCGCGAGCACGGAGACCTCGATCCTGCTGGCCACGCAGAAGTTCTAGCTCAGCGCACATCCCTCCCCTGAAGGCGAGGGATAGACTACATCCACTCCATGAACGCCCCCGTGAAGACCGAGACCCTGCCGCAGTGGCGGCTGGACGACCTCTACGCCGGACGCACCGATCCGCGGATCGAGGCCGACCTCGCCCGCGCCAAGCAGGCCAATGACGACCTCGTGGCGCTGAAGGGCCGGTTCCTGGCCGCCCGGAGCGACCCCAAGTCGCTGGGGGAACGGCTGGACCACGGCATCGCGCTCTACGAGACGGCGACCAACGGCCTCTGGAGCGTCGGGGCCTATGCCTCGCTCGCGGCCTCCACCGCCCGCGACGACCCGGCCTGGTCGAAGTTCGAGGCGGACCTGCGCACCCGGTCCTCGCAGATCGCCGCCGAGAGCCTGTTCTTCACCCTGGAGATCAACCAGCTCGAGGACGTGGAAATCGAGGCGGCGCTGAAGGCCCACAAGCCGGCCGCCCGCTGGCGGCCCTGGATCCGCCGCGTGCGGCTGTCCCGCCCGCACGAGCTGTCGGCCGAGCTGGAGCGGATGCTGGTCGACCGCGGCCCGGCGGTCGCCAACTGGAGCCGGCTCTCGGACGAAACGCTGGCCCGGCTCTCGGCCAAGGTCGGCCGCGACACCCTGACCCTGCCGGAGCTGCTGAACCGGCTCTCCAGCCCCGACGCCGCGCAGCGCAAGGCGGCGGCCAATGCGCTCGCCAAGGCCCTGGCCGATCGGACGCCGACACTGGCGCTCTGCCTCAACACGCTCGCCTTCGAGAAGCAGGTGGAGGACCGCTGGCGGAACTACCCGGACCCGGCCGCCGCCCGCCACCTTGCCAATGAGGTCGACGCCGACGCCGTCGCGGCCCTGGAGGCCGCCGTGGTGGAATCCTACGCCAGCGTCAGCCACCGCTACTACCGGCTGAAGGCCAAGGTCATGGGCCGCACGGCGCTGGACCACTGGGACCGCAATGCGCCGCTCGATACCGCCCAGCCCCGCACCTATGCCTGGGACCAGGCCAAGGCGCTGGTCCTGGAGAGCTTCTCCGCGCTGGCCCCGAAGTTCGCCGACACCGCCCAGGTGTTCTTCAACCAGCCGTGGATCGACGCCCAGCCGCGGCCCGGCAAGCAGTCCGGCGCCTATTCCCACCCGGTGACCGCCGAGCGGCACCCCTACGTCTTCATGAACTACATGGGCGAACGCCGCGACGTGCTGACGCTCGCCCATGAGCTCGGCCACGCGGTCCACCAGACGCTCTGCCAGCCGCTCGGCACGCTGCTGGCCGACACCCCGCTGACGCTCGCCGAGACCGCCTCGATCTTTGGCGAGGGCCTGGTGTTCGAGAAGCTGCTGGCCAATGCGACGCCCGAGGAAAAGCGCGGCCTGCTGGCCGGCAAGATCGAGGATGCGCTGAACACGGTGGTGCGCCAGATCGCCTTCCACCGCTTCGAGACCCGCTTCCACGCCGCGCGCCTGGCCGGCGAGCTGTCGCCGGACGAGATCGGCGGCCTGTGGCTGGAGGTGATGGGTGAGAGCCTCGGGCCGGCCATCCGGCTCAACAAGGGTTACGAGCACTACTGGGCCTATGTCAGCCACTTCGTGCACGCGCCGTTCTACGTCTATGCCTACGCCTTCGGCGACCTGCTGGTGCGGGCCCTGATGGAGAAGCGGCGCGAGGATCCGGAAGGGTTCGCGCCGCTCTACGAGGCCCTGCTCGCGGCCGGCGGCACGAAGACCTATGTGGAGGCCCTGGCGCCCTTCGGCCTCAACCCGCGGGAAAAGGCCTTCTGGGCGGCGGGCATGAAGCAGATCGAACGCCTTGTGGACGAGTTCGAGGCTCTGGTGTCTCCGCAACAGACCCGCGCGCAATGAGGACCTGCACGACTTCTCCACATGAGCTTGATCAAGGCTAAGTCCCCGGAATGCCACGAAACGAGGGCTTCGCGCGTTCGATGCCGCGAGGGCGAAGCTTAAGGTGTCCACGAGCATGGTTCTGAGTATCGAGCGGCGCGGCTTCCTGCGGACGGGCGCGGCTGTCCTTGGCGTGCTCGCCGCCGGCCAGGCGTGGGCCCAGCAGCAGGCCGCGCCGCCCGCGATCCCGCCGCTGTCGGCCGCCCAGGCCGAGCAGGCGCTGGCCGCGCTGCGCGACGCCGAGCTGCACGGGCTGAAGCCCACCGACTATCTGCCCGAGGGCTTCGAGGCGGCCGGGGAGCTCACGCCGGAGCAGCAGGGCCTGATCTCGCAGGGTCTGCTGGCCTACGCCCACGACGTGCGCGTCGGCCGGCTCCAGCTCGGCGATTTCCCGAACAACTGGACGCTGCGGCCGGCGCCCCTACGACCCGCGGGCCGAGTTCGTCCAGGCCATCGCCGACAACCGGCTGAAGCCCTGGCTGGATAGCCTGCCGCCGCCCTATTCGGGCTATGCGGCCCTGAAGCGCGGCTTGGCCAGGTACCGCCAGATCGCGGCCGACGGCGGCTGGACGCCGATCCCCGAAGGCCCGCCGCTGAAGCTGGGCGTGAGCGATCCCCGCGTCGCCGCGCTGCGCGCCCGCCTCGCGGTCGAGGATCCCGAGGCTCCGGCGGCCGGGGATCCCGCCTTCGACATGGCCCTCCACCAGGCGGTGCAGCGCGCCCAACGCAGGTTTGGCTTCGAGCCCGACGGCGTCGTCGGCCCCGCGACGCTTCGCATGCTCAACCAGCCGGTCGGCCAGCGGGTGCTGCAGACCATCGCCAACCTGGAGCGCTGGCGCTGGATGCCGCGGGAAATGCCGCCGACCCGCGTGCAGGTGAACTCCGGCGCGGCCATCGTCACCCTCTTCAAGGACGACCGCCCGGTGCTCTCCATGAAGGCGGTCTCGGGCAAGCCCGGCGACGAGACGCCGATGCTTTCCTCGGCCATGCATAGCGTGGTCATCAACCCGCCGTGGAACGTGCCGACCCGGATCGCCAACGAGGAGCTGTGGCCGAAGGAGAGGGCAAGCCCCGGCTACCTGGCGCGGAACGGCTTCCGGGTGATCACCAACGACGACGGCTCCAAGCGCCTCCAGCAGAGCTCGGAGCAGAGTGCGCTCGGCCGCTACAAGTTCGACTTCGACAATCCGTTCGCCGTCTATCTGCACGACACGCCCACCAAGGCGACCTTCGAGCGGTTCTCACGCCAGGCCAGCCACGGCTGCGTCCGCGTCGAGAAGCCGAGGGAACTGGCCGAGGCCCTGCTGGCCGGCGACCCCAAGTGGACGCCGGAGCAGATCGCCGCGACGCTGGACGCCGGCAAGACCGTGCGCGCCCGCTTGCCCCAGCAGGTCCCGGTCTTCATCCTCTACTGGACGGCCTTCGCCGGCGCCGACGGGCAGATGCACTTCCGGACCGACCCCTACGATTGGGACCGGGAGCTCCTGCAGCGGATGGGCGTGCTGGCGAAGCCTAAGCCCAAGACGGACGTCGCCTGATGATGAGGATCGTGCTGTGGGTCGCCCTGGCCTGCGTGGTGCTGCTGGCGGCGCTGGCGATCAGTCGGGGCGTGCGGTTCACCTCGGAGCCGGTCGCTCCGCCGCCGCCCGCCGAGGCCAAGGCCCCCGCCGCCGAGGAAGCCGCCCAGCCCGCGGCCGCCGTGGCGCCGGAACCTGCCGCCCCGCCGCCCCCGCCGATCGACGACCAGGTCGCCGAGGACGCCGCCGCCGTGGGGATGACCACCCGCGAGCCTTCGGAAGAGGAACAGGCCCCCCGAGGCCCCGCCGCCGGAGCCGGCCCGGGAGCCGACGCCCTGAAATGCCGGCGTCATCCCAGGCCTTGTGCCTGGGATCCCTCGATCAGGTGCGCTGGATTCGGGGGAATAGCCGGACACTCGGGCCATCGCGGCCCGCGCCCTGCCCCTCAGGTAGGGATCCTAGGCACAAGGCCTAGGATGACGTCGTCACACCCCGCTCCACTGCCGGACGCGGCCGGTGTCGACGTGGACGAAGTTGGACTTGGGGTAGAAGCCGACGCCGCCGGCGCCGACGTTCAGGGCGGCCTTCTGCAGGTTGCGCAGGTCGACGCCCTGGATGCGGACGTCCACGGCCTTGCCCAGAGTGTGTTGGCTGTTGGAGGCCACGCCCTTGCTCTTGGCATGGAGGGCGGCGTTGGTCTTCGGCGAGCGGTAGCCGGAGATGATCTGGAACGGCTGGTTGGTCTCCAGCCGGGTGTTGATGGCGTGCAGCGCATCGAACAGCGCCGGCTCCATCATCTTCTGTTCGCCGGTACGCCAGTCGCGCAGTACGCGCATGGCCTCGGCGAGCGCGTCGGGCACATAGCGGCCGTTGGCGAAATAGACCTCGTTGAAGCGGTCGCCGGTGTGCAGGTTGTGCAGGATCGCCCGTCGGGGGCCGGCGTCGAGGTTGCTCGCGAAGGCCGGCATGGCCAGGCCCGAGAGCAGGGCGCCAGCGCCCAGGCGAAGCGCCGCACGGCGCCCGATCAACGTCTGCATTCAAGAACCCCGACTGCGACCAGATGCGGGAAGATGACGCCTGAGGCTGGCAGATCAAGCTGAACAGGAGGTTGCTGCGACGGCCTGCCGCATCCAGCTTGAGCAGGAGGCAAAGCGTCAAGAGCTGCGCGCTTGCCATTCTTCAAACGGTTGTTAGACCCGGTAGGAAGGCTGTGAGGGATGGCGTGATGGCGGACGAGGTCGCGGGCGGGAAGCCCGAGAAGGAAACCTACGACGACCGCCCGTTCCATTCCGACGACCTGCCGCCGGAGGTGAAGGCGCCGCTGGCTGCCTTCAAGGGCGCCGAGCCCCCGTCGCCGCAGTGGTTCAAGGACGCCATCGCCCAGGAGCCCGAGCGGACTTTCGTCGAGAGCCTGGGCACGAAGCTCGAGGTGCTGACCTGGGGCGAGGTCGGCAAGCCCGGCCTGCTCTTCGTGCACGGCAACTCGGCCCACGCCGACTGGTGGAGCTTCATCGCCCCCCTTCTTCGCCCAGGACTACCGGGTCGCCGCCATGTCCCTGGCCGGCATGGGCGCGTCGGACTGGCGCGACCGCTACGCCTTCGCCGATTTCTCCAGGGGACGCCGAGGCGGTGGCCCGGGCGACCGGCCTCTACGAAGGCGGCGCGAAGCCGGTCTACATCGGCCACTCGTTCGGCGGCGGGCAGGTGTTCTTCGCCGCGGCGACCAACCCCGAGAACATGCGCGCCGCGATCCTGGTGGACACCGGTTTCGGCGGCCCGCCGCCGGAGGTGGTCGCCGAGCGCCAGAAGCGGGCCGAGCAGGTCCGCAACATCCCGACCGCCGACCGGCCGAGCCGGGTCTATCCGACGCTTGAGGCCGCCCTCGACCGCTTCCGCCTGATGCCGCCGCAGCCGGCGGGCAACGCCTACATCGCCGACTTCATCGCCCGCCGCTCCCTGAAGCGCGCGCCGCTGCCCGACAAATCGGGGGAGGGCTGGACCTGGCGGTTCGACCCGACCATGTGGGAGAAGCTGGACCGCACGGGGATGATGCCGCAGCTCGGCGCGACCATCGAGACGCCGATGGTCCACATCTACGGCGCCCAGTCGCGGATCATCGAGCGCCGCAAGAGCGGCGAGCCCTCGTTCTTCCCGAAGAACATGCTCGAGATCGAGATCCCCGACAGCCACCACCACATCATGATCGACCAGCCGCTGGCCCTGGTGGCCGCCATCCGGGCGATCCTCGCGACCTGGCCGGCCGCGGGCGGCGACAGCGCCTGAGCTTGAGCCGGCGCGCGCTCTCGTGTAGCACCCCGGCCACCGGACTTCCGTATTTCGTAAGAGAGACCGCCCTCGATGGCCGACCCCGATTACCACCGCGGCGAGATGGACATCTCCGAGCAGACCGCGACCTACGCTCTGGTCATGGGCATGACCAAGTGGGGCTCGCTGGCCACCGCCGCGCTGATCCTGTGGCTGACCCTGTGGTTCTGCACCGAGACCGGCTTCCTGGGCGCCACCGTCGCCGCCGTGGCGCTGACCGTCATCGGCGTCGT
Source organism: Phenylobacterium sp. J367 (assembly GCF_024699985.1). GTDB lineage: Bacteria > Pseudomonadota > Alphaproteobacteria > Caulobacterales > Caulobacteraceae > Phenylobacterium. The sequence goes on from NZ_JAJONA010000001.1 coordinate 1,680,248, forward strand.
GGCCCTGCGCGAAAAGAGCGCCGCGGCCCACTAAGGGCCCGCGCATCCCTCCCTTCAGGGGAGGGACAGCTCGCGCCGCGAGCCGGGTGGGGGAGTCGCGTCCAGGCTCCGCCCGCCCTTCTGATTCCTGACATCCCCATCCGGCGGCGCTACGCGCCGGCCACCCTCCCCTGAAGGGGAAGGATGTCGCCGCCTGAACGGCGTTTTGCGTCTGCTGGACAGACCCTGACTCGGCCTCCTATGGTCCCGCCCAATCAGAGGGGGAGCAGATGGCCGTCATCGCCGTCACCAGGGAACGCCGGGCCGGGGAGACCCGTGTCGCCGCGACGCCGGAGACGGTGAAGAAGCTGATCGCGGCCGGGTTCGCCGTGACCGTAGAGGCGGGCGCCGGGGCCGCAGCCTCCTATCCTGACGCCGACTACAAGGACGCCGGCGCGACCATCGCCAAGACCGCGAAGGACGCGCTGGCCAAGGCGGACATCCTCTTCAAGGTGCGGGCGCCGGAGGCCGCTGAGGCCGCCGCCCTGAAGACGGGGGCGATCGTCGCCGCCACCCTCAACCCCTACCAGGACAAGGCTGAGCTCACCGCGCTCGCCAAGGCCGGCGCCACCGCCTTCGCCATGGAGTTCGTCCCCCGGATCACCCGGGCCCAGGTGATGGACGTCCTGTCCTCCCAGGCCAACCTCGCCGGCTACCGGGCGGTGATCGAAGGGGCCGAGGCCTACGGCAAGGCCCTGCCGATGATGATGACCGCCGCCGGCACCATCGCCGCGGCCAAGGTGTTCATCATGGGCGTCGGCGTCGCCGGCCTGCAGGCCATCGCGACGGCCCGGCGGCTCGGCGCGGTGGTGACCGCCACCGACGTGCGGCCCGCCACCAAGGAGCAGGTGGAGAGCCTGGGCGCCAAGTTCCTCGCCGTCGAGGACGAGGAGTTCAAGAACGCCCAGACCGCCGGCGGCTACGCCAAGGAGATGAGCAAGGAGTACCAGGCCAAGCAGGCCGAGCTGGTCTCCAGCCACATCGCCAAGCAGGACATCGTCATCACCACGGCCCTGATCCCGGGCCGCCCGGCGCCGAAGCTGATCAGCGCCGCCCAGGTGGCGTCCATGAAGCCCGGCTCGGTGCTCGTCGATCTGGCCATCGAGCAGGGCGGCAACGTCGAGGGCGCGAAGCTGGGCGAGGTCGTCGAGACCAAGAACGGCGTGAAGATCCTTGGCCGGCCGAACCTGCCCGGCCGGATCGCGGCGGACGCGTCCGCGCTTTACGCCCGCAACCTGCTCGCCTTCTCGACCCTCCTGCTCAAGGACGGCCAGCTCGCGCCGGACTACGAGGACGAGATCCTCAAGGCCGCCCTCGTCACCCAGGGCGGCAAGGTCGTCCACCCGCAACTGCAAGGCTGAGGTCCCATGGAAGCCGTCGATCCCACCGTCTTCCGCCTGGCCATCTTCGTGCTGGCCATCTTCGTCGGGTACTACGTGGTCTGGAGCGTGACGCCGGCCCTGCACACGCCGCTGATGGCGGTGACCAACGCCATCTCCTCGGTGATCATCGTCGGCGCGCTCCTGGCCGCCGCTGCCTCGGGCCAAGGCGGCGAGCTGACGGGGAACGTCTTGATCTCCAAGGGGGCCGGCGCCGTCGCCGCGGCCTTCGCGGCGGTGAACATCTTCGGCGGCTTCCTCGTCACCCAGCGGATGCTGGCCATGTACAAGAAGAAGGAAGCTCCTGCGAAGAAGGGCGGGGCGAAGTGAGAAGCGGCTACGCGCGCAACGCCCAGCTATCCCGCGCCGCGATCCTCGCCGCCGCCGGCGGGGCCCTGATCAGCATGTCCCAGGCCGTGCCGCAACTGACCGAGGGCGCGGGCGGCAAGGTCGTCCTCGCGATCGGAGGAGTCCTCGTGGTCGGCGCCCTCGTCGCCGCGATCACCAGCCTCACCAAGCGTCGGGGGGACGCTGACCAATGAACGCCAACCTCGCGGCCATCCTCTACCTCGTCTCAGGCGTCCTGTTCATCCTGGCGCTGCGGGGCTTGTCCTCGCCGACCTCCAGCCAGGCGGGCAACCGCAACGGCATGATCGGCATGGCGATCGCGGTCGGCGCCACGCTGGCCACGCTCTGGAGCCAGGGGGCCCTGGACGGCCTGACCCTGGCCCTGATCGGCGGCGGCGTGGCGATCGGCGGCGCGATCGGGGCGGTGATCGCCCGCAAGGTCGCCATGACCTCGATGCCCCAGCTCGTGGCCGCCTTCCACAGCCTGGTCGGCATGGCCGCCTGCCTGGTGGCGGTCGCCGCCATCCACACGCCCGAGGCCTACGGCATCGCCGAGGCCGGCCGCGTCCATATGATCTCGTTGATCGAGCTCAGCCTCGGCCTGGCCATCGGCGCCGTGACCTTCACCGGCTCGGTGATCGCCTTCGCCAAGCTGAACGGCAACATGAGCGGGGCCCCGATCCTGCTGCCGGCCCGCCACCTGCTGAACGTCGTCATCGCGCTCGCCATCATCGCCCTGGTGGTCGTGCTGGTCATGAGCGGCGGGACAGCGCTCTGGGCCTTCTGGGCGATCTTCGCGCTCAGCCTGCTGATCGGCGTCACCCTGATCATCCCGATCGGCGGGGCGGACATGCCGGTCGTGGTGTCGATGCTGAACAGCTACTCCGGCTGGGCCGCGGCGGCGCTGGGCTTCACGCTCGAGAACACCACCCTGATCATCACCGGCGCCCTGGTCGGCTCCTCGGGCGCGATCCTCAGCTACATCATGTGCAAGGGCATGAACCGCAGCTTCGTCTCGGTGATCCTCGGCGGCTTCGGCGCCGACGACAGCGCGGCGGCCTCCGGCGGCAAGGTGGAAACCCGGCCGGTGAAGCAGGGCTCGGCCGACGACGCGGCCTTCATCATGAAGAACGCGTCCAAGGTGATCATCGTCCCCGGCTACGGCATGGCGGTCAGCCAGGCGCAGCACGCGTTGCGCGAGATGGCCGACACGCTGAAGGAGGAGGGCGTCGAGGTGAAGTACGCCATCCACCCGGTGGCCGGCCGGATGCCCGGGCACATGAACGTGCTCCTTGCAGAAGCGAACGTCCCCTACGACGAGGTGTTCGAGCTGGAGGACATCAACTCCGAGTTCTCCACCGCCGACGTGGCCTTCGTGATCGGGGCCAACGACGTCACCAACCCGGCGGCCAAGACCGACCCCACCTCGGCGATCTACGGCATGCCGATCCTCGACGTGGAGAAGGCCCGCACGGTGCTGTTCGTGAAGCGCGGCATGTCGTCGGGCTACGCCGGCGTCGAGAACGAGCTCTTCTTCCGCGATAACACCATGATGCTGTTCGGCGACGCCAAGAAGATGGTCGAGGGGATCCTGAAGTCGCTCTGAGGCGGCCGCCTCAGGCGCCGATGTCCCAGGCGTTCCAGATCCCGCCGACGGTGGTGACCATCGCGTCGTCGAGAGCGACGCTCACAGGCGGGGGTTCGCCGGCGCCGAGCTTGCTCTGCACGTTGGCGACCCAGATGTAGCCGTCCACCACCCCGTCGCCGTCGAGGTCGACCTCGACGCGGCGGCCGGGGCCGAAGCTGGTCCCCGGCGGCAGAAGGCCCGTGCCGTCGGTCGGCGGGTGTTCCTCGGTCTCCATGTCGCCCGGCGGCGAGGGCGGAAGCACAACCGGCCCCCCCTTCTCGGTCTCGACCTCGTCGCCCTCCTCGGCGCGGAAGTCGAGGATCACGCCCAGCAGGGTGCTGGCGTCGCCCATGACGATGGGCCTTGCGATCACGAAGGTGTCGGCGCCCGACCCGCCCTCGGCGACGGTCTCGGCGTTTACCATCAGCCGGTCGGCCCCGGCGCCGCCCTGCAGGAAATCGTAGCCGGCGTGGTTCGTGCCGCCGCCGGAGAGGGTGTCGTTCCCGTCGCCGCCCTGCAGGTGATCGACGCCGGAGGTCCCGGTCAGCACGTCGTCGCCGTCGCCGCCCCTGATCACATTGACCGCCGCCGCGCGCGCCTCGGCGACCTGCGCGGCTTCCTCGGGCTCAGGCTTGCCGAGCGGCTGGGCCTCGTCCTTGGCGGCGACGTGGAGCGCGGTCTGCGGCGCCGCGACCGCCGGGGCCTGCGGCCCGGCCGCCGCGAGCTCCACTGTCCTCGGCGCGGGCTCGGCGTCGGAGGTGACGACCACGGCCTGGGTCGCGACCTCGCGCTTCTCGTTCAGCGAATTGTCCTCTGCCAGCGTCGGCGGGGGCGGCGGGTCGCTGTCGAAATGCAGCTCCTCGCCGAGTTCGCCGGCTTCGATCACCGCCGCGCTGGTCTCGTAGAAGAAGGCCGTCGCCACCACGAGCGCGATGAAGGTCTGGGCCTGGCGGCCGGCCAGGCTGAACGGAACGACCACATCGCCCTGCGGCGTATCGTCATCGACGGCCAGCCGCTCGGCCAGCGCCAGATGCAGGTCGGCCCCCTCGGCGATGGCGTCGTCAACGGCATAGTGGACCACGAAGCGGCCGCCGATACGGGCCACGTGGACAAGGACCTCCTCGTTCTGGTCCTTCACCACGCACCAGGGGTCGCCGTCCTCGGTGGCCCCGTAGATGACCTCGACCCGGAGACCCTCCTCCGCGAACTGCCGGCCGAGCGCCTCCAGCCGCGCGCGTTCGGCCGCGGTCCAGTCGCCGCTTTCGCGAACCCTCGCGATGAACGGGAGGACGTCACCCATGGACGGTCAGGTATCCCCTCAGGCCTGGGCCGCCTGGCGGCCCGCGTCTTCGAACAGCAGGCGGTACAACTCGGGTTCGTAGTACCCCAGGAGGGTGCGGGCGAACTCGCCGGGATCGACGCCGAGCGCCTCGGCCCAGGCCCGCTGGGTCTCGATGGGGAGGCGTCCCAGACCGCTCTCCACCTGGCTCACGAAGGTGTAGTAGCGCAAGCCGACGCGGTCGGCGAGTTCCGCCTGGGTGAGGCCGGCCGTCTCCCGCGCGCCCTTCAGCCAGCGTCCGGCCTGCTGGCGCAGCAGCTTGGTCTGAGCGGCCTTGGCGGGATCAGCGGCGGGTCTCGGCATGGTCGCTCCTGGGCGATCGATAACGGCGCTCCGTCAAGAGCGTCTTGAAGCGCCCCGGGAAGCCGCGTACAGTTTTTACGAAACAAGTACATACGTCACGGTCGTCCGCTTGTCACGGGGAGCCTGCCAACTTAAGAACGGGCGGGCTTATCGGGGCGCGGGGGCGCGCCAGGGGATCTCCAGAATCATGAAGCGTCTGTTCGTGTCCGCGGCCCTCCTGCCGCTGGCCTATGCTGCGTCCGCCAGCGCCGAGACCAAGATCACGACCGCCACGACGACACCGGTGCAGACGGCGACGGTGGCCAATGGTGCGCGCGACGACCTGACGGTCGAGGCCACCGGCTCGATCAAGCCGACCACGTCCGGCGCGGCAGTGACCCTGAATTCCTCCAACGCGGTGAAGAGCTCGGGCACCGTCGGCTTCGACACCGGGGTCAACAACTCCACGGCGCTGCTGGTCCTCGGCGGCAACACCGGCTCGGTGAGCAACAGCGGCGTGCTGCTGTCCACCGAGGATTACACGCCCACCGACACGGACAACGACGGCGACCTGGACGGGCTGTTCGCCCAGGGTTCGAACCGCGTAGGCCTGCGGGTCACCGGTCCCGGCGCCTTCACCGGCGACATCCGCAACGAGGCGGCCGGCTCGATCAGCATCGAGGGCAACGACTCCGCGGGCATCCTGATGGACACCCGGCTGAACGGTTCGCTGATCAACGGCGGCGCGGTGAGCGTCATCGGCGACCGCAGCGTCGGCATCTCGGCCACCGACATCTCGGTCAACGCCGACATCAACGGGACCGTCCAGGTGCGCGGCGAGGCGTCGAATGGCGTCGTGCTGGGCGACGTGGGCGGCGCGGTGCGGATGCAGGGCGTGATTTCGGTCACCGGTTACCGCGACACCACCCGCTTCATCGATTCCGTCCGCGCGAAGCTGGACGCCGACGACCTGAAGCAGGGCGGCGCCGGCCTCAAGGTCGTGGGCAATGTGGCGGGCGGCGTGATCCTCGACACCCGGCCGGCCGACAACGACGCCAACGACACCGACGAGGACGACGACGGCGTCGCCGACGCCTCCGAGGGCAACGCCTCGATCAACGTGGTCGGCGCAGCGCCGGCCATCGCCATCGGCGCCGCCGACCGGGCCACGACCATCGGCCTCGTCGGCGCTGGCGACAAGGCCTACGGCCTGGTGATCAAGGGCGAGGCCGTGGGCTCCGGCCTGCAGGACGGCGTCGCCTCCACCGGCGTCAGGATCGGCGAGGCCGGCGGCGGCGTCACCACCATCGTCAACGGCATCAACATCCTCGGCGGCCGGGTCAGCGCCACCTCCTACGGCGCGGACGTCACCGCCCAGGGCGGCGCGGCCACCGGCCTGCTGATCAACCAAAACGGCGTCGTGCCGGCGCTGCGCAACTCCGGGACCATCGAGGCCATCCTGGCCAACGGCTCGCAGGACGCCCGCGCGGTCGTCGACCTCTCCGGCAGCCTGTCGCTGGTGGAGAACACCGGCGTCATCCGCGCCCTTTCCACGCCCAGGACCGGCTCGACCAACGCCGGCCAGGCGATCGCGCTCGACCTGCGCGCCAACGTCTCCGGCGCCACGGTGCGTCAGACCAAGGCGACGAGCACCAGCACGCCCGCGATCCTGGGCGACGTCCTGTTCGGCTCGGGCGCGGACCGGCTGGAAATCCAGGGCGGCACGCTGACCGGCGCCATGGGCTTCGGCACGGGCGCCGACACCCTGGTGATCGACGCGGGCGGCGTGGTGACGGGCCGGCTGACCGACACCGACGGCCGCCTCGACGTCAGCGTGGGGGGACGGCCGCCTGGCGGTGACCAACACCGAGGTGATCCAGATTTCCTCGCTGTCCCTGGGCGCCAAAAGCGTGCTGGCGGTCACGGTCGACGGGGAGACCGGCGTCGCGACGCGGGTCAACGTCTCGGGCGCGACGACCGTCGCCTCGGGCGCGCAGTTCGACCTGAACCTCGCCTCGCTGCAGCGGGGGGCCAAGTCCTACGAGATCATCCGCTCGAACGCGCTCACCGTGCAGGGCGGCACGGCCACCCTGGCCGGCGCGCCGTTCCTCTACACCGCGTCCCTGCGCAACGACGCCAACGCGGTCTATGTGGACATCCGCCCGAAGACCGCCACCGAGCTTGGTCTCAATCGGTCGGGCGCCGCAGCCTTCGGCGCGGTGTTCGACAACCTCGACAGGAACGGCTCGATCGAGAGCGCGATCCTCTCGCAGAAGACAAACGAGGGCTTCCGCGCGGTCTATGACCAGCTTCTCCCCGACCACTCGGGCGGAGCCCTGATGTCGGCCCAGGCGATCTCCACGGCCATTTCTTCGGCGATCGCGCACCCGCACGCGCCGAACGGCGGCGGCGGCAATGGCGTCTGGGCGGAAGAGATCCTGTTCCAGATCGACCGCGACGCCGAGGATGCGCTGGGCTTCGAGTCGGAAGGCTTCGGCCTGGCCGGCGGCTACGAACTGGTCGGCGACAACCAGGCCGTGGGCCTCTCCGCCAGCTTCGTCAGCGTCGAATACAACGACCAGGGCGCGGCGGCCGGCGAGAAGATCGCCATGAACTTCCTTGGCGGCGGCGCCTACTGGCGCGTCCAGGCCGGCGGGTTCCAGGGCAACGTCCGCGGCGGCCTCGGCTACGCCTCCTTCGATTCGACCCGCGTGCTGACCACCGGCGACATCAACCTGCGTTCGGAAGCCGACTGGAACGGCTGGCTGATCGAGGGCCACGCCGGCGTGTCCTACGAGGCGCGGCTCGGCCTGTTCTACGCCCGGCCGGAGCTGTCAGCCGACTACATCCGGCTCTCCGAGGACGGCTACACCGAGGCCGGCGGCGGCAACGGCTTCGACCTGACGGTCGAGGACCGCAAGGGCGACCTGCTGACCGGATCGGCGCTGATGGCGCTCGGCGCGCGGTTCGGCGACGATTTCTGGTGGGCTCCGGAGGTCAAGGTCGGCTGGCGCGCCAAGCTCGCCGGAGACGCTGGCAAGACGGTCGCCCGGTTCGGGACCGGCACGCAGTTCAGCCTCGATGCGGAAGACGCCTTCAAGGGCGGCGCGGTGGCCCGCGTGGGCGTCCGCGGGGGCGCCAACCAGGTGCTCTACGCCATCGAAGGCGGCGGCGTGTTCGACGACAGCTACAAGGAATACGACCTGCGCGCGGTCGTCCGGTTCCTCTTCTAGGACCGCGCACCGACAGCAAAGCTTGGCGGCCGGTTCCGGTCTCCCGCGGACAGTTTCGAATGTCCGGCCGCCAAGTTTTCGCCTAGAAGCTCGCCCAGTTAACCAACCCCTAACGGCGGGAATGCCGACGCCCGGGTGGTCTCCATAACGGAACCGCCCTCGAAAACGGGCGCGGCGGTGCTGGGAGACTATCAGCCTTGACGGAAGCGAGTTCGGCTCTCGAGGCGCGTGCGCGTCACTGGATCATCGATGCGGGCATCGGCGCGGCCGTCGCCCTGGGCGCCATCACGGCGGCGAACGCGGCCCTGCCGGACCGCCCAGAGCCTGCCGCGGCTCCGCCGACCAGCGTCGCCCGCCTCGTCTCCGCGCCCGCCGCGCCCGCCACGCCCGCTGCAGCCGTCGAACCCGCCGTCCTGATCGCCTTCCGCACGCCGGTGGCCGGCGAAGAGGTCGTCTCGCCGTTCGGCCTACGCCAGCTTCCGTGGGAAGAAAACGGCCGCCTGCACGAGGGCGTCGACATCGCCGCCGACTTCGGCGCGCCGGTGCTGGCCTCGGCCGACGGCGTCGTCACCCGCGCCGGGCAGAGCAGCAGCTACGGCCGTTTCGTGGAACTCGTCCACGCCGAGGGCCTGACCACGCTCTACGCCCACATGGGCGCAGTGGCCGACGGCATGCGGCCGGGCCGGGCTGTCGCCGCGGGAACGGTGGTCGGCAAGGTGGGCTCGTCGGGGACCTCCACCGGCCCGCACCTGCATTTCGAGGTCCGCGACGCCCGGGACCGGCCACTGAACCCGACGCTGTTCATGGGCCGGGCCTTCGCCAGCGCCGACGATCTCCCGCTTACGGAAGCCCGCCGCTTCCCGCGCCGCGTCCGCATGGCGTTCGTCTCGCGCATCCCGGAGAGCAAGAAGCTGCTGATGCAGGCGAAGCTGGAGCGCAAGTCGGGAGCCCTGGCCGCCGACGCGCCGGGCGTGGCCCGCGACGCCGGCGTCACCGTGCGCTACGGCGACGGCCGGCCACGCGCGACCATCCGCTTCAACGCCGACCGCCGGCCGGTGCCCGCGTACGGCTCGGAGCCCGCGCCCCGGCCGCCGTCGCTCGGGCCCGCCGCGGCCCCCACGGCCCGCCGCGCCCACGCCCGCTCCCGCCGCCGAGGACGCGATCGCCACCGCCAACGGCTGAACGGCTCGACGGCTCGACGGCGCGCGGTCGGGGCACCATATCTGAGGGGCTCGGGAGATCGCGCGCATGAAATACAACCAGCTTGGCCGGACCGGCCTCTATGTGTCCGAGATCTGCCTCGGGACCATGACCTTCGGCGGCTCGAGCGAGGCGGGCATCTGGCGCGCCATCGGCGCCCTGCAGCAGGGCGAGGTGGACGCCATCGTCGGCAGCGCCATTGAGGCCGGGGTCAACTTCATCGATACGGCCGACGTCTACTCCTTCGGGGAGTCGGAGCGGCTCACCGGCCAGGCGCTGAAGAACCTCGGCGTGAAGCGCAGCGACGTGGTGATCGCCACCAAGGTCTATGGCGAGATGGGACCTGGCCCCAACGACCGGGGCGCGAGCCGCGGTCACATCATGGATTCCGTGCAGCGGAGCCTGGAGCGGCTGCAGGTCGACCACATCGACCTCTACCAGATCCACGGCAACGACAGCGTGACCCCCGTCGACGAGACCTTGCGGGCGCTGGACGACCTGACGCGCCAGGGGCTCGTGCGGTACGTGGGCGTCTCGAACTGGCAGGCCTGGAAGATCGCCAAGGCGCTGGGGGTGAGCGAGCAGAAGGGCTATGCGCGCTTCGAGACGCTGCAGGCCTACTACTCCATCGCCGGCCGCGACCTGGAGCGCGAGCTGGTCCCGATGCTGACGTCCGAGAAGCTCGGCCTGATGGTCTGGTCGCCGCTGGCCGGCGGCCTGCTGTCCGGCAAGTTCGGGCCGGGGTCCAACAATCCGCAGGACGCGCGCCGCACCAACTTCGACTTCCCGCCGGTGAACCGCGACCGCGCCTGGGCCTGCGTCGAGGCCATGCGCGAGGTCGGCGAGGCCCACGGCGCCTCGGTCGCCCGGGTGGCGCTGGCTTGGCTGCTCGCCAAGCCGCACGTGATGAGCATCATCATCGGCGCCAAGACCCTGGAGCAGCTGGACGACAACCTGGCCGCCGTCGACCTCACGCTCACCGCCCAGGACGTCGCCCGGCTGGACGAGGTCAGCGAACTGGCGGCGGAATACCCCGGCTGGATGCTGCCCCGCCAGGGCGCGTCGCGCGTGCCGAAGCCGTTCACGAAGGACTGATCCCCTGGCGTACGCAGAGTTGAAGCCGGCGCTCGCGTTCCGCGGCGAGCAGGTGGACATCGGCGGCCGGCGCCTGCGCGCCGTGCGCGCGGGCCCGGCAGGATCGGGCCCGCTGATCTTCCTGGAGCATGGCGCCTTCGGCTGCGCCGCGGACTGGGCGGTGGTGCAGGAGCGGCTGGCGGCCAAGGGGCTGCGGAGCCTGGCCTACGACCGCGCCGGCCTCGGCCATTCCGATCCCGGCCCCCGGCCCCGCGATGGCGGCGCCATCGTCGCCGACGCCCGGGCGCTGCTCGCCGCAGTCGGCGAGGAAGGGCCGCTGATCGCCGTCGGCCATTCCATGGGCGGGCTGATGGTGCGCCTGCTGGCGCTCGTCGAGCCGGCGCGCGTGAAGGGCCTGGTTCTGGTCGACGCCATGACGCCGGACGTCATCGCCTTGCCCGGCGGAGCACGCGCCGTCCGCTCGTTCGGGCGCGTGCTCAGGCTGGCCGAGGCCGGCGCCCGGGTCGGGCTGATGCGGCCGGTGTCGCTGCTCACCGGCAACCTCATCGGCCTCACCGGCGAGGCGGCGGTGGAGAAGCGGCGGATCCACGGCTCCGCGCCCCACGCCCGCGGCGCGGCCGACGAGGTCGACGCCTGGCCCGCGACCTCCGCCCAGGCCGGCCGGACGGACCTGCCGCCGGAACTGCCGGTCGCCGTGATCACCGCGGGGGCGAGCAGGCGCGGCCGTGGCTGAAGACCCTGCAGTCCGCGCCGGCCCTCGCGTCGCGTCGCGGCCACGTGGAGCATGTGGCGGGCTCGACGCATGCGAGCCTGCTCGGTCGCCGGTTCGCCGACCCGGTCGTGCGTGGTGTCGAGCACGTGCTGGAAACCCTCTAGAAGGGCTCGCGCTCCAGCAGGCCGCAGGCGGCGAGCAGGCGTTCGGCGACGAGCGACCGGCACTCGACGCCGACCACCTGCGTCACGGCCGGGCAGACGACCAGCGGGCCGTCGGTGACCGCCGGGAGCCCGCCGCGCGCCTTGGCGGGCAGGGCCGCGACGGCCGCCTGCTGGTCAGGGGGAAGCTTGCGCATCAGGCCTTCCAGCCGATCCACGCGCAGGCCGTCGCGGGCGGCGGTGAGCTCGAAACGGCCGTCCCAGACGACGGGCTTGCCGGGGGTCAGGTAGAGCATCGGCAGGCCGCCGCGCTTCGCCTCGCCGGGCTCGCGGAAGATCCGCACGACCTCCGCGTCGGCCTCGATCCGGGCGCCGGCCAGGGTCGTGGCTGTGACCGCGCCGCCGGCGAGGATCGCCCGCAGCCGCTCCACCCGATCGGACGCCGGGCGGCGGTCGCCGCCGCCCGCGCAGACGGCCGCCATGGCCAGGAAGGTCGCGGCCTGTGCGGGCTCGGCGCCCCGCAGCAGAGCGCGCTCGAAGGTGACGCCGCCCGCCGCGTCGAACCGGCACGCCTCCGCCAGGGGCGCCAGCGCCGGCTCGCCCGGCGGCTCGTCGGGCGGCGGATCGGCCGCCCGGGCCCGGACCCTGGCGGAAGCCAGATCGCTGTTGGCCGGGTCGTCGATCCAGGTCTCGCCGCGGGCGGTCAGCCAGTCGCGGATCGCGGCCCGCGTCACCGACAGCATCGGCCGCAGCACGAAGAGGCCGCGGCCCTCGGGCCAGGCGGGCGAGGGCGCCCATTCGCGCGGCGCGGGCGTGGTCGAGCCGGCCGCGCGCATGGCCGCGGCCTCGGCGACATCGCTGGCCGTATGGCCCATGAGGATCACGCGCGCGCCGGCCTGTCGGGCGGCGTCGGCCAGCAGCCTGTGACGGGCCTCGCGGGCTGCGGCCGCGAGGCCGGAGCCCGGCTTCGCGCCGGTCCAGGCAAGCGCCCGAAAGTCCGCGCCGAGGCGCCGCGCCGTCTCGGCGCAGGCCTGGGTCCAGGCGGCGCTCTGCCGCTGCAGGCCATGGTCCACGGTCAGGACGAGGATGGGACGTCCGGCCTGCTTGCCCCATTCCGCGGCGAGCAGGGTCAGCGCCAGGCTGTCGCCGCCGCCGGACAGCGCCACGGCCAGCGGCCGCTCGTCGTCGGCCAGCAGGCGGCGGTCGAGGACGGGGAGGACGGCGTCGGCGAGCGGGTCGCCCGGCTCCATCCTACGCCGCGCACTTCGCCTGGGTGCGGGTGGCCGCGGCCCGGCTGGCCACGGCGGCCGGCGCCTTCGGGTAGCGCTTGGTGAGTTCGGCGAGCGTCTGGCAGGCGTCGGTGGGCTTCTTCAGGGCCACCAGAGACCGGGCGAGCTCGACCGTGGCGTCCGGCCCAGGCGGTCTGCGGCCAGCCGCGGATCGCGCCGATATAGGCCGTGGCGGCCTGGGCGTGGGCGTTGCGGACGGTGAGCGTCTTGCCCCACCAGTACCGCGCCTCGGCGACCCGCGGGCCTTCCGGATAGGTCTGGACATAGGCCGCGAAGGCCTGCTCCGCCCCGTCGTAGTCGCCGCCGAGCATCAGCTGCCGCGCGGCCGTGAAGGCCTCCTGCGGCGTGGCCTTCGGCGCGTCGGCGACGGCCTCGGCCGGCGGCTCGGGCGGCGGCGGCGGGGCGACCGCCTTCTCCGCCACCGTCAGCCGGTCGGTGAGGTCCCTGACCTGGGTCTTCAGGGGTTTCGTTCTCGCGCTTGGTGAGCTCGAGTTCGTGCGTCGTGGTCTCGAGCGAGCCGTTCATCCGGGTCAGCGACTGCTCGAGATCCCCGATACGCTGGGAGAGGTCCGCCAGCCGGGCGTCGGTGTCGGCCGGCTGGACGACCACCGGCGCGCCGGTCCTCTGGGCCTTGAAGACGATGTCGCGCAGCTCGCGCACGACCTTCTCCATGCGGTCCACCCGCCGGGCGTCACGACTGTCCAGCGGATCGTCCATGGGAGTCTGCGCGACCGCCGGAAGGGCGGCTGCGAAGGCCAGGACGACGAGGGACGTGCGAAGGCGGCGGGTCAGCATGGAGAAGAGCCTGGCAGCGGGCGGCGGCGATTTCAGGGCGCGAGCTTAGCGCGCGCCGCTGACGATCGCGGTCTTGGCGTTACGGTTCTGGGCGTGGCCCTCGTCCGTGCCGCTCGTGTCGACGGGCTGCTCCTTGCCGTACGAGACCGTGGCGATCCGGTCGGCGGTGACGCCGTTGGAGACCAGGAAGTCGCGGACGGCGTTGGCGCGGCGGGCGCCGAGCGCGAGGTTGTACTCGCGGGTGCCCAGCTCATCGGTGTTGCCTTCGATCCGCACGCGGACCGAGGGGTAGCGGCGGAGCCACGCGGCCTGGGCGCTCAGGACCGGCTGAGCATCGGCGCGGATGTCGTACCGGTCGAAGTCGAAGAGCACGCGGTCGCCGACATTGACCGTGAAGTCCTGGGCCGAGCCGGGCAGCGCGCCGGTCGGCTGGCTGCTCACCGGGCCGGGCTGGCTGGTCGGCGGCGGGGCCGGCTGCGTCGTCGAAGCCGGCGGACGGGTGTCGAGCGGGGGCTTTGGCCGCGAGCAGGCGGCCAGCGACAGGGCCGCGGCGGCCACGAGGGTCAGGTTCACCGCGGTCTTGTTGTAGCTGAGGGCCATGTCTTCGATCTCCTTGTCGCGATTGAAAGTCTACGGGCTGCGCCTCCGGCGCAACCCTAGTTGAGCAGGGGGGACCAGGCGGGGTCGGAGCCTGCGGTCGGATAGGGCACCGGCTGGAGGATCCGCCCGGTGACGTCGACGCTCCACAGCCTCGGCGCACCGCCGCGGGCCTCCCGCGAGAACATCAGGACCCGGCCGTTCGGCGCCCAGCTCGGGCCCTCGTCCAGGTAGCCGGAGGTCAGCAGACGTTCGTCCGAGCCGTCGGCGCGCATGACGCCGATGTGGAACTGGCCGCCGGACTGCTTGGTGAAGGCGATGAACTCGCCGGTCGGGCTCCAGACGGGGGGTCATGTAGCGGCCGCCGCCGAAGGTGATCCGCCGGGGGTTCGAGCCGTCGGCGCCCATGACGTAGAGCTGCGGGCTGCCCGAGCGGTCGGAGTTGAAGACGATCCGCGAGCCGTCCGGCGAGAACGACGCCGAGGTGTCGATGCCGGGATCGGCGGTGAGCCGCGAGGTCTGGCGGCTCCGGAGGTCCATGACGAAGATGTCGGAGTTGCCGCTGCGCTCCACCGAGAAGGCGACCTTGCCGCCATCCGCCGAGAAGCGCGGCGCGAACACCATGCCGCGGAAGTCGCCCAGGCTCTCGCGCCGGCCGGTCTCCAGGTTGAAGAGGTAGATCGACGAGCCCTCGGGCCGGAGCGCCATGTAGGTGATCTCCTGGCTGTTCGAGGAGAACCGGGGCGTCATGACGATGTAGGAGCCGTCGGTCAGGTAGCTCGGGTTGGCCCCGTCCTGGTCCATGATGGCCAGGCGCTTCTGGCGGCTTGCGCCGCGGCCGCCGCTCTCGGCCACGAACACCACGCGGGTGTCGAAGTAGCCCTTCTCACCGGTCAGCCGCTCATAGACTGCGTCGGAGATCTTGTGCGCCACGCGCCGCCAGTTCTCGGGGCTGGAGGTGAACTGCAAGCCCAGGAGCTGCTGCTCGGCGAAGACGTCCCACAGGCGGAAATCGACGACGAGCCGGCCGCCGACCACGGTCACCTGGCCGTTGACCAGGGCCTGGGCGTTGATCTGCTTCCAGTCGGCGAAGCGCGGCTGCACGGCGGCCGTCAGGTCGCGCTCGACGAAGCTCGCCGGGTCCAGCGGTCGGAAGAGGCCGGAGCGCTGCAGGTTGGCGGAGATCACGCCGGCGATGTCGGCGCCGACCTGGCCGCCGCCGAACGCCGGCAGGGCGACGGGGGAGCGGCTGCACGTCGCCGCGATTGACGTTGACCTCGATCTCGGCGCGCGCGGCGGGCGCGGCCACGGTGACGGCGAGGGCCGCCATCAGGGCGAAGGCGAGGCGCTTCAGGTGGAGGGAAAGGATCTTCAGGCTCATGTCTGGCAGGCCTCGCGGGCGTTGAAGTTCACGGCGACACGCTGGCCGTAGAACTCCCGGGGAGGTTGCGGAAGGGTGAAGCGGCGTAGACGGCGCGCACCGCCCGGTCGGCGGCGGCCTGGCTGACCGCGCTGCGGGCGCCGCGGATCTCGGCCTGGGGCTCGCCGGTGACCTGGCCGCCGGAGCCGAGCTGGAAGGTCACGCGGACCACGACGTCGCGGCCGCCCTCCACCTCGCAGTTGGGGTTCCAGCGGCGCTGCAGTTCGTCGGCGAGGCCGCTCATGGCGGCGGAGGCTGCGAGGCCCGAACCCAGGTTGGGCCGCGCCTGCTGTGCGGTCTCGGGCCGCGATGCGCCCTTCGGCGCGGAGGACGGCCGGGCGGGCGATTTCGCGGCCGGGATGCTGGCCAGCAGGGCATCGAAGTCGAGACCCTTCTCGGCCGGCCTCGGCTGGGCCTTGGCGGGCGGGCTCTTGGGCGCCGGCGGCGTGGGCGTGGACTTCAGGGCGGGCGTAGACGCCGGCGCCGCCTTCGGCGGCGGCGCGCTCTTCGGGACCGGCGTCGGAGCCGGCGCGGGCGGCGTGGGCGTCGGCTGAGGCGGGCTGGAGTCCATCGGCGCGTCGGGGACCGGCTGCTCGGTCTGGGCGGTCTGCTCGACGGGCGCCTGCTCGGCGGCGCGGAGGTCGGTCACCGGCGCATTGGCCACGATCGTCACCGGCACGACGGCGCCGACCTTCAGGTCCCGCGCCCAGGGCCAGGAGATCATGAGCGCCGCGGCGATCCCTCCGTGCAGGAGGATCGAGCCCGCGGCCGCTGGCGACAGCTCCCGGCGCATCACGGCGCGGCCGCCTCCTCAGGGTTGCCGCCGGAGGACGGGCCGCCGGTCTCGGTGATCAGGTTGATCGAGGTGAAGCCCGACGTGCTGAGCGAGGCCATCACCTGGGCGACGGTCTCGTACGAGGCCTTGCCGTCGGCGCGGACGTAGATCGGCTTCGTCGTCGTATCGTCGCCGGCCATCGCCTTCAGGCGCGGCGAGAGCTGGGCGAAGGCCACCGGATCCTCGCCGATGAACAGGGCGCCGCTCGCCTGGACCGAGACGGTGATCGGATCCGGACGGTCCTGCATGGCGCCGGCCTCGGTCTTCGGCAGCTCGACCGGCACGCCGGCGGTCAGCAACGGCGCCGAGATCATGAAGATGATCAGCAGCACCAGCATGACGTCGACGAGCGGCGTCACATTGATCTCGGAGAGCGCGCCCCGCCGGCCGCGGCCGTAGCGGCGCCGGTTGCGGCGGCCGCCGCCGGCGGCGAAGGCGTCGTTGGCCGACAGACCCATCTAGACCCGCTCCGCCAGGCGGCGCTGGATGGCGGTGGAGAGGTCGTCGGCGAAACCTTCCAGCCGGGCGGCGAACTTGCCGGCCTTCGTCGAGAAGGCGTTGAACGCGATATAGGCCGGGATCGCCGCGACGAGGCCGATGGCGGTGGCGAACAGGGCCTCCGCGATCGAGGGGGCGACGACGGCGAGCGAGGTGTTCTTCTGGATCGCGATCGCCTGGAAGGCGTGCATGATCCCCCAGACGGTGCCGAACAGGCCGACGAAGGGCGAGGCGGTGGCGACGATGGCCAGCGAGCCCAGGCCCTCCTCCACGCGCTGGCTCTCCCGGGCGATGATGGTGTCGAGCACCCGGTCGATGCGCTGGACCAGGAAGGCGGCCTGGCTCTCGGACTGGCCCTTGGCGCGGGCGTCGCGCCATTCCTTCAAGGCGCCCTGCAGCATGCGGGGCAGGGCGTGGCGGGGCCGCTCGCCGGCTTCCTGGGCGATCTCCTCGAGGCTGCGGCCGGAGGCGACGGCGTCCTCGAACTTGTCGGCCTGGCGGTTCAGGGCGGCGAAGCGGAACAGCTTGTCGAAGATGATCGTCCACGACCACAGCGAGGCGGCGGCCAGGCCCACCATCACCAGCTTCACGACCCAGTCGGCCCTGAGGAACAGGTTCACGGCGTTGAAGCTGTCGGGGCTGACGGCGCTGGGGTCCATGGGCGGGTCCGGATCGGTTGAGTCGTAAGGTCGTGGTTTGCGTATGCGTGCGGCGAACTTAAGGCGGAGCGGCCAGGTAGGGGCCAAGCGTCGCGGCGAGGCCGGCGGGCGGACGCCGCGCCCGGCCCGCGAGGTCGATGCAGGCGGCCTCCACGTCGGCGGTGGCGATCAACTCGTCGCCGCGAAGGATCCGCTGACGGATGAACAAGCGGGGCCCCTTCACCGTCTCGTAAAGGGTGCGGACGTGCAGCAGGTCGTCGATCCGGGCGGCCCGCCGGAACTCGATCGTGAGCTTCACGACCGTAAAGGCGGCCGGATCCGGGCGGTCCAGCAGGTCGGCGTGGCTGATCCCGACCACGCGCAGGAAGTCGCTCCGGCCGCGCTCGAAATAGCGGGCGTAGTTGCCGTGATAGACGACGCCGGTGAAGTCGGTGTCCTCGTAGTAGACGCGCACGGGCAGCACATGCTCGCGGCCCTCCAGCCAGCCGGCGTTGGAATGCTCGTCCTTCATAATCCGCTCATCCCGGCGAAAGCCGGGACCCAAGCCGAATCAGCCGTCGCGCTCATGCGGGCCAACCTAGCGGGTGACGGCGCTGGCGCCGACTATGCGGACGTTATGGCGGACGACTCAGCCTGGGTCCCGGCTTTCGCCGGGATGGGCGGGGTGGTTCAGGTCACTTGTCGAAGAGGTCGGGGTTCACGCCGCGGGCCTGGGGCGGGGGCGGCGCCGTCAGGCCGAGGTGCTCGTAGGCCCGGGCGGTGGCCATGCGGCCCCGCGGCGTGCGCTGGATGAAGCCCTGCTGCATCAGGAAGGGCTCGATGACGTCCTCGACGGCGTCGCGGGCCTCGGCGATGGCGTAGGCGATGGTCTCCACGCCCGCCGGGCCGCCGGCGTAGTTCTCGATGAGGGCGCGCAGGTAGCGGCGGTCGAGGCTGTCCAGGCCCTGCTCGTCCACGTCGAGGCGGGCGAGCGAGGACGCCGCCACCTTCCTGTCGATGACCAGGGGCGCCGTCGGCGGCGGCGAAGTCGCGGACCCGGCGGAGCAGCCGGCCGGCGACGCGGGGCGTGCCGCGCGAGCGGCGGGCGATCTCAAGGGCGCCGTCGGCGCGCAGGCCGAGGCCCATCTTGGCGGCGGCCCCGGTGAGCACGCTGGAGAGCTCGTCGTGGGTGTAGAACTCCAGCCGGATCGGGATGCCGAAGCGGTCCCTGAGCGGCGTGGCCAGCAGGCCCGCCCGGGTGGTCGCCGCCACGAGGGTGAAGGGCGCGAGGTCGATGCGGATCGAGCGCGCCGAGGGGCCCTCGCCGATGATCAGGTCGAGGACGTGGTCCTCCATGGCCGGGTAGAGGATCTCCTCCACATTGGCCGGCAGGCGGTGGATCTCGTCGATGAAGAGGACGTCGCGCGGCTCGAGGTTGGTGAGGATGGCCGCCAGGTCGCCGGCCTTGGCGAGCACGGGGCCGGAGGTGGCGCGGAAGTTCACGCCGAGCTCGCGGGCGACGATCTGGGAAAGCGTGGTCTTGCCCAGGCCCGGCGGGCCGAACAGCAGGACGTGATCCAGCGCCTCGCCGCGCTGGCGGGCGCCCTCGATGAACACCGACAGGTTGGCCTTGGCCTGCTGCTGGCCGACGAACTCGGCGAGCGTCTGCGGCCGGAGCGCCTTGTCGGCGCCCTCGAACGGCTGCGCGTCCCCGGAGATCAGGCGGGTCATGGGTTATTGAACCACGAAAGGCACGAAAGACACGAAAAGGGTCGGAACCGACCTATGTGTCTGCGGGAGGTCTCGGCGTCTCGAGGCCGATTGCGCGCCTGCGGCGCGCGAAGGTTGGAAGCACGGGGGAGCCTCGCGGCCCGGTTCAGCGCGGCCTCTTTCGTGTCGTTCGTGACTTTCGTGGTTCCTTTCCACTACCGCCCCAGCTCCTGGAGGGCGGCCTTGATGAGGGCGGGGACGGGGGCGTCTTCGCCGAGGCGGCCGACCGCGTGCTCGACGACGCGCCGCGCGTTGGGCTCGGCGACGCCCAGGCCCATGAGGGCGGCGACGGCCTCGCCGGAGACGCTGACCTTGGCGGCCTGCTCGGGGGCGTAGCTGGTCGCGTGGAAGGCGGCGACGGGCCCCTCGGTGATCGGCTTGCCCTTGAGCTCCAGCACGATGCGCTGGGCGAGCTTGGGCCCCACCCCGTTGGCGCGGGCGACAGCGGCCTTGTCGTCGCGGGCCACGGCGGACGCGAGCTCGGCCGGCGACAGCACGTCCAGCACCGACAGCGCCGCCTTCGGGCCGACGCCCTGGATGGTCTTCAGGATCACGAAGGCCCGGCGCTCGTCGCGCGACGAGAAGCCGTAGAGCACCTGGCCGGTCTGCTCGCCCCAGATGGTCTCCACATGGACCACGGTCTCGGCGCCGATCTCGGGCAGGCGCGACAGGGTGCGGGCGCCGCAGCGGACGACGTAGCCCACGCCCATCACGTCGATCAGGGCCTCCTCCTCGCCGACCTCGGCGACCATCCCGCGCAGCCGTCCGATCATGCCACTCTCCCCAGCGGCTTGCGCGAGCCGCGCACGTGGGCATGCGCGATGGCGACGGCCAGCGCGTCGGCGGCGTCGGCGGTGGTCTTGCCGGCGGTGGGCAGCAGGCGGGCGATCATGAAGCCGACCTGGCCCTTGTCGGCCGCGCCGGTGCCGACGACGGCCTTCTTGATCACGCTGTTGCCGTACTCCGCGACGGTGAGGCCGGCGCGGGCGGGGGCCAGCAGGGCGCAGGCCCGGGCGTGGCCGAGCTTCAGCGCCGACTGGGCGTTATTGTTCATGAAGGTCTCCTCCACCGCCGCCTCGTCGGGCGCGTGGAGGGCGATGACCTCGCAGATCGCCTCGAAGAGGTGCAGCAGCCGGTCGGCGAAGGCCGCTTCGGTGTCGGGCGCGATCACCCCGTGGGCCACGTGGACGAGCCGGGCGCCGTCGACCGCGATCACCCCCCAGCCGGTGCGGCGCAGGCCGGGGTCGAGGCCCAGGACCCGCAGGGGGCCGGAGCCGCCGGGGGCGGAGTGGAAGCCGGCCAAGCCGCTGGGAGTCAGATCGCGTTCGTCATCTGTTCCTCAGGATGACGGATGCGGCCGGCGTGGTGAAGGGGGCGTTAAGAGCGACCTTTCCAGCGATAGCCACCGCGCCGCAAATTGATTAGATATCGAAGTAATAAGACGCGTCAGTGGAGGAGACGGGCATGCTGGACGGCAAGGTGGCGCTGGTGACGGGCGCGGCGCGGTGGCTGGGCAAGGGCTATGCGGAGACGCTGGCCGGCAAGGGCGCGGCGGTGGTGGTGGCCGACATCAACGCCGAGGGGGCCGAAGCCGTGGCGGCCGGCATCCGCGAGGCCGGCGGCCAGGCCCGGGCGGTGGTGATGGACGTGGCCGACGAGGCGTCGGTGGCGGCGGGCTTCGCCGAGGTGGAGAAGACGCTGGGGCCGGTGGCCGTGCTGGTCAACAACGCCGGCGGCCTGCTGGCCCCCACCCAGGCGGCGGAGGCCTTCTCCGTCGAGCAGTGGACGCGCGCGGTCACCGTCAACCTGACCGGCAGCTGGCTCTGCGCCCGGGCGGCTATCCCCGGGATGAAGGCCGCCCGCTGGGGCCGGATCGTCAACATCACCTCGACCACCCTCGACTACGGCCTGCCCACCGAGATGGTCCCCTACATCTCGGCCAAGGGCGGGGTCATGGGCCTGACCCGCTCGCTCGCCCGCGAGCTCGGCCCCTACGAGATAACCGTCAACGCGGTCGCGCCGGGCCTCATCCAGCCGAAGGTCGGCCGCGAGGGCCGCGTCAGCCTCTCCGAGGAAAAGCTGAAGAGCATCTTCGACCTGGTGATCGCCAACCAGTGCATCCGCCGGCAGGGGGAGGTGGACGACCTCGTCGGCCCGGTGGCCTTCCTGGCGTCGGACGAGGCGCGGTTCATCACCGGCCAGGTGATCAATGTGGATGGGGGGTGGGCGTTGAAGTAGGGGATGGCGACGCACCACCCAAGCTCTTGGCTAGAGATCGACGCGTCCGCGCCCTCGTCCGGGAGCATCGGGCATTTCGCCTACCGTCGCAGCGATGCGATTGTATAGGGCCGCCCTTAGTTCGTTGGGTGCCTTCCACACGATGTGAGCGAACTGCCGTGTGTCGAAGTGAGCATGTTCCATCCTGTCTGCGCGACAAGCAAATATGACGTCCATACCGAGTCCGTGAGCTAGACCGGCCTCGTAGTAGACGCCTCCTCGTGGATTTGGTTGGAACTTTCCACCAAGCTCTATGCCGCCGCAGGTAAAATCGGCGATCAGAAAGCGAGACCTTTTTATTTCGGCGACAATCTCGTCATCGATCTTATTATTGTGTTCTTTATTGTCGATCCGGAACGGATCGTATCCTGCATCCCTACCAGCACTGTCCGCCTCAACGACCGGATGACATACGTGGCGTTGGCTCTGGCGCTCCTGGCTTATGATGGTGAGATCGCGCCCGATGACGTGGCCGTTCTCTCGCTCCCAGACAATCGACTGTTCCGCCTAAGCGATGTGCCGGATCAGTCGCGGCTCGCAGCGATTGTAGCCGCGAACTTGGATCAGCTCTTCGTCTCGGTCGAAGATGAGATTGCTGGGCGCATCGCGCCGCCGGAAATCCGGCCGGGCAGTTCGCTGAGCGACAGTTAGGACCGACAATCTCACCCTCGATCCTGCCGCCCGCGCCCGCCGCCTCAAGGCCTGGCGCTCGCGCGCCGCCGCTGGCGCGGGCGGGCTGAAGCCCGCGCCTTCACCCGGCGGGCGCGGGCGGCGATGGGCTGGCTGTGAGATCTAAGGCGGGGTGGCCGCTCGGAGGGGCGGCACCGCCCGCGATCATGCCTAGCGACGGTCAGTTTGCGGCGCGAGCAGCCGTGAAATCTGGAAGCTGAATGCGGGTCAGCCGCCAACCAAAGAGACCTTGCCGACGTAAAATGAACTCGAGCTTCTGACTGGGGGGCCTCTGGGTCAGAAGTCGATATTCCAAAGGTGTCGAGGTCCTTGTACCGATAGTCGAATCTCGGTTGTTGCGATTCTGGCAAAGACGATTGTGGCGTATGCCTTTTGGCGGCCTCCACCTGAACGGCCGCTTGGTTGCTAGTAGTGCTTAGGCCTGTCGGCTTCGCCTTGCCGGTGGTGACCATGGCTCCGATGGCGTCTGGTGTGACATAGGCGTCAATTGCCCGCTCAACGATCGCGGGAACCATCAGGAGCGCGAGAGCGGCGAATGGATTCGCCTGCATCTCCGGGTCCGTCTGCATGGCCGTCATTAGCTGAGCATTGATCTGACTCTTGAGGCCTTCACGCACAGTTGGGAAGTCGACGAGGCGTTCGAGTCGCTCAGCGTCTCCCTCGCGCGCGGCAGACCTCAAGCTCTGTGCCGCGAGTAGCGGGGAGGCGAAGTAGGCAGCGAAAAATGCCGCAACGAGCGCGATCGCGCCGTTGAGCAAGGCTTGTTTCGACACGCCGGCCCCCATTGCCAAGCTTCGAGCTAATCGCGGAACGAGGTTATCTTCAAGCGGTAGCAGCGGCTGTGAATGAGGCCCGCGCGCCCCCTCATCCGTCGGCCTTGCCGACACCTTCTCGCACAAGGGGAGAAGGGCGGCCGGGACCGGACCGCCCGTCAGGGCGGCGCCACCGAGAGGCGGGCGAGTTCGGTGCGGGGTTGCTGCCACTCGGGGCGGAGCTCGATGGCCCTGGCGTAGTCGGCCAGCGCGGCCTCCCATTGGCCGAGGTTCTCGTGAGCCAGGGCGCGGTTGAAGTGGGCCTTCTCCGGTTCCTTGACGCCGAGCGCGAGGGCCCGGTCGAGGTCGGCGATGCTGGCAGCGAAGCGGCGGGCGCCGAGGGTGGCGGCGCCCCGGTTCAGATAGGCCTCGCCCAGGTCGGGCTTGACCTGCAGGGCGGCGTCGAAGTCGGCGGTGGCGCCGGCGAAGTCCTTGCGCCGGAGCTTCATGACCCCGCGGTTCACGAACGTGCCCGCCCGGTCGAGGGGGTCGAGGACCTCGGTCGTCAGCGCGTTCGTGCAGACGGCCTGGCTGGCGATGTCGTCCTCGCCGGTCTGGGCTGCGTAGGCGCAGAGCCGCGCCTGGCTGCCGCCGAGGACGGTGACCGCCTGCGCGCCAGCGCTTGTGGCGGCGAGGGTGGCCAGCGACGCGATACCAACAAGGACCAGGATCCGACGCACGGCGCTCCTCCGTTTTCGTGCAGACGATACGCGAGACAAGCTTCGCCACATTAGCCGGTGGAGGGGGCGCGCCTGTCAACTGCCGGCGGCCGGGCCGGCCGGGCGGCGGGTTTGGCGGCGGGCTTGGCGGTGCGGGGGGCGGGGGCGTACACCGCCGGCTTCGGCGGTTCGGAGGCTTCCATGAGCGATGCGGGCGGGGACGGGGACTTCGTGTTCGACGAGGCGTCGGGGGAGTGGATCAGCGCCGAGGAGGCCAAGGCCCGCGCGGCGGCGGCGGCGGGCGCCGTGGAGGTGCGGGACGCGGTCGGCAACCGGCTGGCCGACGGGGACGCCGTGAGCCTGGTCAAGGACCTGAAGGTGAAGGGGTCGGGCGGGCAGACGCTGAAGCGCGGGACGGTGATCCGGGCGATCCGGCTGACCGGCGACCCGCAGGAGATCGACTGCCGGCACGAGGGCATCAAGGGCCTGGTGCTGCGGGCGGAGTTCGTCCGGAAGGTTTGAGGGCGAGACGCGCGCCGGTGTGGGGGCAAGCTTGGGGGCAGGCGATGGGCAGGCTTGAGACATCGAGGGTCGTGCTGCGGCTGGTGCTCGGCGCGGCCTATCTGGCCGCGGGGGTGCTGCATCTCCTGGCGCCCCGGCCGTTCGTGGGGATCACGCCGGACTGGGTGCCGTGGCCGGAGCAGGTGATCGCGGCGACGGGGGTCGCCGAAATCCTGGGGGCGACGGCGCTGGTGGCGGTTCCGCGGCTGCGGCGGGCGGCGGCCATCGGGCTCGCGCTCTATGCGGTCTGCGTCTATCCGGCGAACATCAAGCATGCGGCCGACGCCCTGGCGGCCCAGGGCTCCGGCGCCTGGTGGCCCTATCACGCGCCCAGGCTGGCGTTTCAGCCGGTCATCGTCTGGTGGGCGCTGTTCGCCGGCGGGGTGACGTCCTGGCCGTTCGGCCGGCGGGTCCGGGACTGACGTAGTGCCGGCGCAATTGTCAGCGCCGGGGCCGCCCTCTACGACATGGCCATGCGCGCCCTTCCCGTCCTGATGCTGATCGTTGTCGCCGCCTGGGGGGCCGCGGCGGCGGCGGCCGAAGTGGCGGACCGGCTGCACGGTCCGCGCGGGGAGTTCGTGGACATCGGCAGGCGGCGGCTGCGTCTGGTCTGCGAGGGCCCGCGCTCGGACGCGCCCACCGTCTGGCTGGAAGCCGGCGCGTTCGGCGGGGCGGCCGACTTCGCGGCGATCCAGCAGAAGCTCACGGGCCGGGGGCTGCGCTCCTGCGCCTACGACCGGGCGGGGATGGGCTACTCCGATCCCGGGCCGGGCCCGCGGGACGGGGCGGCGATCGCCGGCGACCTGGCGAAGCTGATCGCCGCCTCGGGCGAGCGCGGGCCGTTCGTGTTCGCGGGCCACTCGATGGCCGGCCTCTACCTGCGCCTCTACACCGCGCGCCACCCCGACCAGGTGGCCGGGCTGGTGCTGATCGACGCCGCCATGCCGGAGATGATCGACGCCCCCGGCGCCCAGCAGTTCGTCGACCGGTTCACCACCCTGGCCCGGCTCGGCGCGGCCGTGGGCAGCCTGGGGCTGACCAAGCCGTTCTATCTGATGGGCGACCGCATCGGCCTGCCGCCCGAGGGGCGGGCGGAGAAGCGGCATGGGTTCGTCTCGGGGCGCCAGAGCCGCACGGCGCTGGCCGAGGTGGAGAGCTGGCGGGCGGCCGCCCAGCAGGCGGCGGCGGCGGGACCGCTGGACCCCGACTGGCCGGTGGCGGTGGTCATGGCGGGTCCAGCGCAGTCCGGCGCCTGGACCGAGTCGCGCGAAGCCCCGGCCCAGGCGTCCCGGGCCGGGTTTGTGGACCACGTCGAAGGGGCCGGCCACCGCACCCTCCTGGGTCTCGTCCACGGCGATCGCACCGCGGCGGCGATCCAGCGGGTGGTCGCAGGGCCGGGCGCCCGGGACTGACGCAGGGCGGGCGCGGGCTCCGTCCTAGGGCGCGGCGGCGGGGGAGCGCGTAGGCGACGGGCGCGCTCGGGCCGAGGGGAATACCCAGTCCGATCCACGCGACCACCAGGACCACGCCCACGATCAGCAACCCGATGGAATAGGGCATCATCGTCGCCGCGAGGCTGCCGATGCCGAAGTCCTTCTGCCAGCGCTGGCAGAACACCAGGATCAGCGGGAAATAGACCATCAGTGGGGTGATGATGTTGGTCGCCCCGTCGCCCACGCGGTAGGCCGCGGTGGTGGCCTCGGGGCTGATGCCCAGCAGCATCAGCATCGGCACGAGCACGGGCGCCAGCAGCGCCCACTTGGCGCTGGCCGAGCCGACGAAGAGATTGAGGCCCGCCGTGAAAACCACGATGATCGCCAGGAGCGCCGGGGCCGGCAGGGACAGCTGCTGCAGCCCGGCGGCGCCGTGGACGGCGGTGATCAGCCCGAGGTTCGACCAGTTGAACATCGCCACGAAGTGCGCCGCGGCGAACGCCAGCACGAGATAATAGGCCATGTCGCCCATCGACCCGGCCATCATCTGCACGAGGTCCCGGTGCGTCTTCACCGTCCCGGTCGCCCGTCCGTACGCCCAGCCCGTGGCCAGGAACAGGAGGAAGAAGGCGGCCACCAGCGACTGGTAGAAGGGGGTCAGCCGGCCGGTCGCCGCCGCGGTCTCGTCGATCAGCGGGGTGCCGGGGCCCAGGGTGAAGACCAGCCAGAGCGCCGCCACGGCCGCCGCGGCCAGGCCGGCGCCGCGCAGCCCTCGCCTCTGCTCGGGCGTGAGCGGCGCGTCGGCCACCATCTCGGCCGAGGCCTCCGCCCCCTCTTCGGCGGCGGAGCCGGGGTGAAGCGGCCCAGGCGCGGCTCCACGATCCGGTCCGTGACGTACCAGATGACCGGCAGGAACACGACCGTCATGGCCGAGATGAAGAACCAGTTGCCGGCGATGTTCGCGTCCCATGCGGGGGCGATGGTCTCCGCCGCCGCCTCGGTGATCCCGAACAGCAGGGCGTCCAGCTGGCCGGGCAGCAGGTTGGCCGAGAAACCGCCGGAGACCCCGGCGAACGCCGCCGCGATGCCCGCCACGGGATGCCGGCCCGCCGCGGCGTAGAGCGCGCCGGCCAGGGGGATCAGCACCACATAGGCCGCATCCGCCGCCAGGTTGCCGAGCATCGCCACCAGCGCCACGAGCGGCGTGAGCAGCATCCTGGGCGCGCCGCGCACGGCGGCGCTCATCGCGGTCCCGAACAGCCCCGAGCGCTCGGCGACGCCCGCGCCGAGCATCACGACGAGGACGTACCCCAGCGGATGGAAGTGGGTGAACGTGGTCGGCATCTCGACCCAGAGCCGGCGGATGTTGTCGGCCGAGATCAGGCTCTCCGCCGCGACCAGGGCCAGGGCGCCGGTCTCCGGGTCCTTTTGCGTCGGGTGGACGGCCGACACGCCGAGCGCGCTGGCCACCACGCTGATCACGATGAGGGCGCCGATCAGATAGACGAACAGGAAGACCGGATCGGGCAGCCGATTGCCTGTCCGCTCGATCCAGCGAAGGACCCCGCCGGTCTGTTCCCTGCTCGCCGAATTCATGAATTGACGCTCCTTCGCGGCACCTGCCCGCCGATCGCGAGAACGCGTATCTAAGCGCAGCCACGCTCCATATGCATCCGGAACATGCCAGGGGTGGCGCGCTCCGGACGGAAGTGCAACGCTCCGCGCCGCCGCGTCCGGCGGGGGGAAAACAAAGATGAAGCGTGCGGTTCTGGCGGGGCTCGTCCTCGCGCTCGTGTCGGCGTCGGCCGCGTCCGCCCAGCCGGCCGCCCGGCCTGCGCCCACGGCGGCGGCCCTGCCGCCGGTGACCATCTACCATCTGGAGGGCCGCCGCTCGGAGCGGATCGTCTGGCTGATGGAGGAGCTGGGCCTGCCCTACCAGCTGGAGTTCAAGCCGGCCGACATGATGGCCACCTCGGCGGCGCTCCGGGCCATCAACCCGGCCATGCCGGTCTATCCCACGGTGAAGTACGGCGATCAGATCCTCGTGGAGTCGGGCGCGATCATCGAGACGATCGTCGACCGCCACGCGCCCGGCCAACTGACGCCGGCGCTCCACTCCGCGGACTACCCCTATCACCTGATGTGGATGCACTACGCCGAGGGCTCGCTGGCCTCGCGGGCGATCGCCGACTACCGCGTCTGGCAGATCCGGCCGCCCACGGAGCGGTCGCGCCTGGTGGATTCCGAGCAGGTCGTGCAGTTCGCGGAGGACTACCTGGGCCAGCACCCGTGGTTCGGCGGGCAGGCGTTCTCCACGGCCGACATCATGATGCTGTTCCCCCTGAACTTCGCGATGCAGCTCAACATCGTCGACAAGACCCGGTTTCCCAACGTCAACGCCTGGAAGGCGAGGATCGAGAGCCGCCCGGCCTATCAGCGGATGATCGCCAAGGCGCGCCCGCGGGGCATGGTCGGCAGCCTGCCCGCCCTGCCGCAGCACGCCCCGCCCGGGCCGCGCGCGGCCCCCGCCCCTCGCGGTAGGCAGCGGGCGCCGCGGCGTCCTTTCCACTGGCGAAGCGGCGGCCCGGACAGTACAGGGCCCGGATGATCGAACCCCATCCGTCGGGCGGCTACATCCTGGACGAGCTCGTCGTCGGCATGAGCGCCGAGAAGCGCGTGCCGGTGACCGAGCAGAGGATCGCCCAGTTCGCCGAGGCCTCGGACGACTTCAATCCGCTGCACATGGACGAGGCGTTCGCCTCCCGGACGGCCTATCGCGGCCGGATCGCGCACGGCCTGCTGTCAGCCTCGTTCGGCTCGGCGGTGGTGGGGACGATCCTGCCCGGCGCCGGGGCGGTCTATCTCGGCCAGACGCTCAATTTCCACCGGCCGGTCCGCATCGGCGACGTGGCCCAGGCGCGGGTGACGGTGGCGTCGATCGACGACGCGACGGCCCGGGTCGTCCTGCGCTGCGAGGTCTTCGTGGGCGACGACCTGGTGATGGACGGGGAGGCGACGGTCCGCGTGCCCCGCCGCCGGCGGCCGGCGAAGGGGGGCCTAGGGCCTTCGGCTTCAGGTCCGGGCGGGCGGCGAGGAAGGCGGCGCGCTCGGCGGGGGTGAGGACCTTGGCCTTCTTCTGGCGGGAGACCTTGGGCGTGGGCCGTGCGTAGGCGGTCGGCTCGGCGGCCTTGCGGGCGCCGCCCTTCAGGTCGGAGAGGCGGATGGGGGGCGGCTTCATGGCGTGGGGCCTCGCGGGGCTGGGTCGAGCCACCGCCCACGAACGGGCGGGCCCTCACGCCATGTGTGGACGATTCCCGGCGGGGCGCGCCGGGATTTCGCGCCGCAGCCCTAGGTCAGGCGTCGGCCAGCCAGCGCCGCGGCAGGCGGTAATCCGGGCGGGTGGGGCGCACGAGGTCAAGGCCGACGCGCGCGGCGAGGCCGGCGAACCGGGCCATAATGACGAGGGTGCGGATCACGACCGGCGGTCGCCGCGGTCGCCCTGGCCGCGCTTGGCGGGCGTCTTCGAGTGCTGGCGCTGGTCGGCGGCGGAGGATTTGCCCACGTCGGTCTGGTCCTCGGTGAACCGGCCGTCCTCGTCGCGGCGCACGTAGCGCTTGTCGGTTCCGGTGTCGATTGTCTCGCGGTTCGGCATCTGATGCTCCCTCTGCTCCCGACAGAAGGCGCAGGCGCGGCTCCGGTTCCCCGGCGGGCGGCGCGGAATCCGCGCGATCGCCCGGTGGAAACCGCGGCGCGGAAGGCCCACATTCCCGGCGACGGGCCAGCGCCCGATGACCTGAGCGAAGGAGACGCGACATGACCACGACCGAACGGGCGGTTCTCGCCGGGGGCTGCTTCTGGGGCATGCAGCAGCTCATCCGCCGCCAGCCGGGCGTGCTCTCCACGCGGGTCGGCTATTCGGGCGGCGACGTGAAGAACGCCACCTACCGCAACCACGGGACCCATGCGGAGGCGATCGAGATCGTCTTCGACCCGGCCGTGACCAGCTTCCGGGATATCCTGGCCTTCTTCTTCCAGATCCACGACCCGACGACGCTGAACCGCCAGGGCAACGACATCGGGATGAGCTACCGCTCGGCGATCTTCTACACCGGCGAGGCGCAGAAGCGGGTCGCCGAGGAGACCATCGCCGACGTGGAGGCCTCGGGCCTGTGGCCCGGCAAGGTGGTCACCGCCGTGGAGCCGGTGGGCGACTTCTGGGAGGCCGAGCCCGAGCACCAGGACTACCTGGAGCGGATCCCGCACGGCTACACCTGCCACTTCCCCCGGCCCGGTTGGAAGCTGCCGGCCCGGGCGTCCGCGGCGACCTAGGCGCTCAGGCCAGGCGCTCCGGAGCGGGCGGCCCCGGCGGCCGCCCGCTCGGCGAACACGCGGTTCACCGCCTCCAGGTTCGCCTCGCCCCAGAGGCAGAGCGGCACGAGAGCCTGGGCGAGGCTCTCGCCCAGCGGCGTCAGGCTGTAGTCCACCCGGGGCGGGATCTCCTTGTAGTCGGTGCGCTTCACGAGGCCGTCGGCCTCCAGCTCCTTGAGCTGCTGGATCAGCATCTTGTCGCTGGCGTCGCGCACCGCGCGGCGGAGCTCGCCGTAGCGGGTCGGCCCCCCTTGCGCGACGAAGTAGAGGATCAGCGGCTTCCACTTGCCGGAGATCACCCGCAGCGTGGCGTCCAGGCCGCAGGTGAAGCCGGGCAGGGTTGGCGTACAGGCCGGACCGGCCGAGGAGGTCTTCGACATTTCTGGGCACTTACCAAAAGGTGCATACTTGTCGATAGGTGGGTGCGCCGCCAGCTGAGGGCAACCTCAAGCAAAGGAGCGCATCATGAAGAGGCTGGACGGCAAGACCGCGGTGATCACCGGCGGCGGAAGCGGCATCGGGCTGGGCGCGGCCCGGCGGTTCGTGGAGGAAGGCGCGTTCGTCTATCTCTTCGGCCGGCGGCAGGACGCCCTGGACCGGGCGGTGGCCGAGCTCGGCCCCAGCGCCCGGGCGGTGGCCGGATCGGTGACCGAACCCGCCGACCTCGACCGGCTCTATGCGGCGGTGAAGGCCGAGCGGGGCGGCGTCGACATCGTCTTCGCCAATGCCGGGACCGGCGCCCTGGCGAAGCTGGGCGACCTGACCCCCGAGCACTATGACGCGACGTTCGACGTCAATGTGAAGGGGCTGATCCACACGGTGCAGAAGGCCCTGCCCCTGATGGCGCCGGGCGGGTCGATCATCCTCACCGGCTCGACGACCGGGGCGATGGGGACGCCGGCGTTCAGCGTCTACAGCGCCTCCAAGGCCGCGGTCCGCAACCTGGCGCGGAGCTGGGCGCTGGACCTGCAGGGCACCGGCATCCGGGTGAACGTGCTGTCGCCCGGCCCCACCCGCACCGACCTGGCGATCGAGGCGGTGGGCGCCGACGCCATCGAGGCGCTGGGGGGCGATGACCCCGATCGGCCGCATCGGCGAGCCCAGCGAGACCGGCGCCGTGGCGGCCTTCCTGGCGTCCTCGGACTCGAGCTTCATGACCGGCGGCGAGGTGTTCGCCGACGGCGGCCTGGCCCAGGTCTGAGGACGCCCGGGACGTCAGTCCCTCAGGCTGGCGGGGACCTTGCCGCCGTTCTCGGCGAGCTTCTTCCAGACGGCCTTGGAGAGCGCGATGTTCTGCTCGGCGCTGCCGTGCGGCCCGGCGTTGACGCCGAGCTCGCCGGCCAGCTCCTTGCGGGCGTCGAGGCTGGAATCCATGTCGAGCAGCTTCAGCAGGTCGACGATGGAGGTCCGCCAGTTGCCGCCGCCGCCCTTGGCGGCCGCCATGGATTCGAGGATGGCCTCGACGTCCACCGGCTGGGCGGGCTGTGCGGCCGGCGCCGGAGCAGGCTTTGGAGCGGCCTGGGCCTGAGGGGCAGGCTGGGGCGCGGCCTGCGGCTTCGGGGCCGCCGGCTTGTGTCCGGTAATCTTGTTCCAGATCGAGCTGAAGATGCCCATGGGTCGCGCCTCCGTCCGTTGTCCCGCCTGATGGCCGGGCGACAACGGACGGGCGGCGGGGGGCGTTCCGGCGCTCTAGAACAGTCCGGCGCGCTGGGCGATGACCACGGCGGCGATGATCAGGATCAGCGCCTGGAGGATGGTGCCGAACGGAGACGGCAGCGGCAGCTTCTGGACCGCCCAGGCGATCAGGGCGGCGACGACGATGACGATGACGGCGAAGACCAGGATGGACATGGTGGCTCCGGATTGCGCGGCCGGGGTGGCCGCGATGCGGAGCTAAAGCGCAGCCTTGGCCGTAGGGTTCCCGACTTAGCCGGCCGCCTAGCGCTTCTTCCCCAGCTCGGCGGCGATGTCCTTGGTGAGGCGGCCGACCTTGCGGTGGGCGGCGGTGAGCTGGTCCTTCGTCACGCCCCAGCGCTTCATCCAGTACTCGACGGCCTTGCGCTCGGAGAGGTCGAGGCGGTCCTTGTCGATGAAGCCGCGCTTGTCCTTGAGGCCGGCCATCACTTCTTCATCCACGGCTTCGAGGCGCCGGACGCCACGCGGGCCGACTGCTCGCGCTGGAAGCGCCCGCCGCGCGGCGGCTTCGGGCGGGCGTCGATGGCGGCCTGCTTGAGGCGCAGCGCCCGCTGGATCGGCGTCTCGGTCTCGCCAGCGTCTTTGGAAGGTGCGTCGTCGGTCATGCGCGCACTGTAGCACGCGTCGCGGTCAGCGCTGCAGGCGCCGCGCCTCGGCGGTGGCGGCCTCGAGCTTGCGGATCCGCTGGCTGTAGAGGCCGGCCAGACGCTCGGGGTCGTCGACGTCGTTGCGGGCCTCGCGCCAGGCGAGCTGGCGCTGGCGGAGCGTCGCGCGGTCGGCGTGGGCCTCGAGGGCTTCCGCATAGGCCTGGCGCAGGTCCTTCTGCAGGCGCTGAAGCTCCGGGTCGCCGCAGATCGCGCGGTCGGCGGGCGTGGCGGCCGCACAGGTCTCGGCGGCGGCCTTCTGGATCTTGGGCTCGGGCTTCGGCTCGGGCGTGGCGGCGGCGTCCTCCGCGGCGTCGGAGACGTCGGCGGCGTCGGGCGAGACCACGGCCAGTTGCAGGCCCTCGGGCGCCGCCGTCGCCGCGGCGGGGTCGACGGCGGGCGCGGGCGGCGGGGCCGGCTCGGCGACCACCGGGGCGGCCGGCGGCGGGGCGAGGGGCGCCGACCGGCAGGGGCGCGGGCTCGACGGCGGCGATCTCCAGCGGGGCGGGTGGCGGCGCAGCGGCGAGCGCGCCCACGAAGCCGGCCACGGCGCCCAGGCCGATCCCCAGCACGGCGCCGGCCGCGAACACGCCCACCGGGGCCTTGCGGCGGCGGGGCAGGGCGGGCAGCGGCGGCGGGGCCGGCGGCTTCCGCTCACGCCGTGGCGGCGGCGGTTCGCGCTCCAGGACCAGCGGCGGCTCGTCGGGAACGGCGGGCGGATCGGGCTGGTCCCAGGTCTCGTCCTTGGGCGCCAGCGGATCGCCGAGGTCGATGGTGATCAGGTGCGGTTCGGGGCGGCGCCGGCCGCGGCGAGCGCCGCTTCGGGCGCGGCTCGTCCATCCGGCGGCGGGCCATTTCCTGCAGGATCTCGTAGGACTGCTGGGCCTGGCCGCGGTCGCGGGCGGTGTCGAGCAGGCTGCGAAGCTCGCGGCCGCTCATGTTGGCAAGGTCAAGCTGCATGGCGTCAAGTTCCCGGGCGCGTCTGGTCGTTCGTCGCCGGCGCCCGTCACACCAGCGGACGGATCATCGCGCGGGCGGGCCCGCCCGGGAAGGGCGGCATTTCACCGCGTCAGGGCGGCGCGGCGGGCTCCCAGAGTTCGATGGCGTTGCCTTCCGGATCGTGGACCCGGGCGAACCGGCCGAGCTCGGGCACGTCCCACTCGGGCCTGGTGATCACCGTCTCGCCGGCCGCTTCCAGGCTGGCGATCAGCCCCGCCAGGTCCGAGACGCGCAGGTTGATCATGGTCTGCTTGTCGGCGGCGAAATAGTCGCTGTCGGCCTTGAACGGCTCGAAGACCATCGGCCCGCCCGCCACGAACCACACCCACTCGTCGGACCGGCCATCCTCGTCGGTCCCCATGCCGCCGCCGACCCCCAGCCGGTCGCGGTACCAGGCCTTCAGGCCTGCGGGGTCCTTCGCGCGGAAGAAGTAGCCGCCCATTCCCAGCACCGGCATCGCCTGGCCTCCGAACCCGAGGCGGCGAGGATGGCGCCGGGGGGACCGCGCAGGCTAGCCGCCCGGCTGGGTCTCCAGCAGGATCGCCTCGGCGACGTGGGCGGTGAGCCGGTCGCCGACCTTCAGGGTCTTCAGGCGCTCGCGGCCTTCGGCGGTCCGGACGGCGACGGTGTGCACCTGGCCGCCGCCGGGGCTGACGATCTTGATGGTGTTCCCGGCCTTGTCGATGCCGGTCACCTGGCCGGTGACGGTGATCGTCCCGCCGATGCCGGCGGCGGGCTGGGCGCCCTTCTCGGCGCGGGCCTCGACGGCGGTGATGGCGTCCTCGGGCGTCTTCGCACTGGCCGGCGAGATGACGATCTCGGTCGCGCGGATGTAGGTGGCGACGATCCTGTCCCCGGGCTTCAGCCGGTCGAGGTTCTGCACCTCCGGCGGGGCGGTCATGGACACCTCCTCGCCGTCCTGCAGGGTGAGCGTCACCTTGCGGGTCGCCGGGTCGATGGCCTTGATCACCGCCGTGGCGCTGACCGCCTCGGAGCGCTTCAGGCTGTTGGGCGCGGCGCTGGCGGACGCAGTCGTCTGGGCGGAGGCGCCGGCGGTCGCGGCGAGGGCGATGGCGATCAGGGGGCTGCGATACGCAGGCGGAGCATCCGGTCCTCCGGGGTTTGAGGTCGGAGTGAAGCTTCCACGCGGCGCCGGGCCGCGGCATCGGGGAGAACCCGGACACCAGGGGCGGCAATGACGGGGGCGGTCAGGAGGTGCGTCGGCGCCTGCGACGGCTTGCGGGCCCCACCCGGGCCTGCGCGCGCGGGTTTACCATTGGTTGAAAGTTCTCAGCCCAACTCCTCGAATGGTTGAAGTTGAAGCCTGCGCCCAAGCGCTGGCCCGACGCCAGTGCGCGGGCGAGGGCTGGGACCCCGATGAGATCATCGACTACGAGGGTTCGTTCGTGCCCGGTGCGGCTGGGTCGAGGGGACCGCGCTGGGGCCTTTACCTCACCGCCGCCCAGCAGCAACTCGCCCGTGAAGCCGACTGGGAAACGTTCTGAGCGGTCCTCGGGGGCGACGTCCTGGCTGCCGGACAGCCCGAAGCGGCGACCGTTAGCGATCTTCCTCGGCTGTGCTGCGGGGCGAGCGCCCCTCGGCGGCCTCTGCCTTGGCGGCGAGAGCCTCCCAATGGCTCGCGATATGCTCCAGCTGACCCTTGACGACGGGGTCGCTGGTCCGCGCCGCCTCGCGCCGCACATCTTCCGCTTGCGCCCTGTACCGTTCGCTTCGCATCGGGCGACCCACTATGTGAGCTACCCGACGTCTGCAACGCCCGTACCTACTCCGGGTAACAAATGCTGATCTTGGCGTCGCGCCGGGCCCGTCGGCGGCGTCGGCAAGCGTCGGGTGTCGGTCAGGGCAGGGCTAGCCGTTCTCCGCCCGGCGGCGGCGTTCGAGCTCTTCCGCATCGGCGGCGAGCTTTTCCCAGTCGGCCACCATCAGAAGCATCTGCTCACGGACGGCTGGATCTCTCGAGCGCTCGGCTTGCTTTCGCAAAGCGACGGCTTGGGCGCGGTACTCGGCTGGCGACATGACTGTCAAAAAGTCGAGCCGCCACCACGGTTCAACCCCCAAATGGGGTAGACGGAGGCCGGCCCGGCCCGCCGGAACCCCCCTCCGGCCCGATCTTCCCTGGGCGGAGCTATCCCGCCGCCTCGTGCCGGTGCAGGTGCTCCGCCGCCGAGCCCAGCATCTGCAGGAACATGCGGTCGCCGCGTTCGGTACGGGTCACGATCATGGCGGCGAAGAAGGCGGTGGCGAACAGCAGGTAGGCGCCCTGGGCGTAGTGCCGCTCCAGGTCGGCCATGGGATAGCCCTTCACACCCAGGCCTTCGAGGGTGCGGAGATAGAGCTCCAGCAACTCGGGCTCGTGGCGCTCCAGGGTCTTCGCGGGAAGCGCGCCCGCCAGGAAATAGGCCACGTCGACCGCGCCGGCCCCGTAGGCGAACGACTGCCAGTCCAGCACCGTGACCGGATAGCCGCCGGCCGGTGTGGCGAACATCATGTTGTCCGGGCGGAAGTCGTTGTGGGTCAGGCAGCGCGGGCCGTCGTAGCTTTCGCCGAGCTGCTTGAACCGGCGGGCAAGGTCGTCGCCGACCGCGGTCCAGCGGGGCTTCAGGCGGTCGCGGTAGCGGTCCTTGAAGCCCGCCCACAGCGCCATGACCATCTCCTCCGTGACCATGCCGGACGGGGCGGCCGCGGAGCCCGAGACCCAGGGCAGCGTATCCAGCCGCGCATCGCCCCAGTGGGAGGCGTGCAGCCGGGCGGCCTCCACGACCACCAGCCGGGCCTGGTCGAGGGTGACGCCCCTGAGCTGGTCGCCGGGCTGGGCGGGCGCCAGGTCCTCCAGCATCAGGACGAAGTCGTGGGTCTGCTCGTCCACCTCGGCGAAATAACAGCGCGGCGTGCGGATGAGCGCGCCGGCGGCGAGCTGCTGGTAGAAGCGCACCTCGCGCAGGTAGTTGCCGAGCGCCACGCCGGTGGCGCGGCTCTCAGGCCCAGCGGCGGGGAACTTGCCCACCAGGCTGGCCGGGGCGCCCGGGCCCTTGCGGCCGTACTCCAGATGGAAGCGGACGCTGTCGCCGATCTGGCCGGTGCCGACCGGCTGGGCGGTCACCCGGTCCACGCGGACGTCGAGGCCGGCGTCGTTCAGCACGGCGGTCATCCAGGGGCCGTCGATGGCCTCCGGCGGGCGGATGTCGGGACGGGTCAGAAGCATCATGGAAGCGGGTGCACATAGACTTCGTTGAGGACGATCTCCTCGCCGTCGAGGAGCACGAGGTCGAAGCCGCGGAGCTGGCCCGCGCCCTCGATCCGGCAGTACCAGCGGCCGCAGAACCCGCCGGGGATCGGCCACACCTCGTCGGGCGTGTAGGTCATGGCGGGCGTGGCGGCGAACAGGCCGGTGAGGTAGGCCCGCAGCGCCTCGCGGCCCTCGAGGCCAGCGGCGGTCTGCGGATCCTTGTAGACGCAGCCCTCGGCGTAGAAGCGGACCAGGCGGTCGACGTCCTTGTCGGTCCAGGCCTTCAGCCAGCGGGCGTTGAAGTCGGCGATGTCCATGGCGTCAGCCCTCCAGCACGCGGGCGCGGTGGGCGTCGGTGAACAGCTCGGACGGCAGGCTCTCCGGTCCGGCCATGACCGCGAAGGCGTGCGCCTTCAGTCCCGGGTCGGCGGCGGAACGCTCGAACAGGCTGCGGCGCCGCGCGCGGGCGGCCTCGCCGAATTCCATGTCGATGGCCGCGGTGATCTGGCCGACGAACCGCAGGCGGCGCATCCGCTCGGCGCGCTCCTCGGCATAGGCGCCGAAGTCGACCCTCGCCCAATCGTCCGTGGCCTTGAGGATGTCGGAGACCAGGCGGACGTCGCGGTAGGTGATGGAGAGGCCAAGCCCGATGATCGGGTCGTTCCAGCCGGCGGCGTCGCCGATCAGGACCACGCCCGGGGCGCAGGGCTCGTCGGTCCAGCTGTCGGCGTTGACGTAGGCGAACAGCGGGCCGGCCGGCTTCCCGGACACCAGGGCGGCGTTCTTCGGGCTGCAGGCCAGCGCGAAGGCGTCGAGGAAGCGGCGGGGACCGTCGGACCCCTTGAAGCGCCTGGCCTGGTCGAGCGGATAGCCGCCGTAGACCCGCACCTTGCCGTCGCCCTGGGGGAAGGCCAGGAAGCCGAAATCGTCCTCGGTGCCGATCGCCTGGAGTTGCGGATCCCAGTCGTGGGCGTCCTCCACCAGCAGGCCGGCGAACCAGTGGTGCGGCGCATCCTGGTGCAGGGGGATGCCGGCCGCCTCGCGGACCATGGACGCGCGGCCGTCGGCGCCGACCAGCAGGGGCGCGGTCGCCTCGCGGGCCTGGCCGTCGTGCTCGAAGGCGACCGTGGGGGGCGGCGCCGGCCTGGACCCGGGTGACGCGCACGCCCCGCAACGCCGTGGGCGCCGGCGGCCTTCGCCGCGTCGAACAGGGTCTGGCAGTGGTGCGGATGGCCGATGGCCAGGGGGCCGGGGATACCCTCCCGGAAGATGCCGAGCGGCAGGGGGCTCGCCTCGGCCTGGGCAGGCTCCAGGGTCTCGTCGTAGGTGACGTGGCGGGTGATGTGGTGGCCGCCCGCGGAGACCAGCAGGTCGTAGAGTCCGAGCCGCTGGACCTCGGCGACGCCCCACGGCGCGATCCACTCGCCGCGCACCCGGTCCTCGTAGATCTCCGAGGCCTCCAGCAGCAGCACCTTGCGGTCGTCGCGGGCTATGACCGCGGCCAGGGCCGAACCGCCGATGCCGCCGCCCACGATGATGAGGTCGTAAGCCTCGGCCACCCGCCCGACTCCTTTCCCGCGCGGACTGCCGCCGCCGTTGGAGAAAGGTTGGGACCGGGAACCCTTAGCCGTCCAATCAATAGGCTTGGTGCATCTATAGGCGGGGCTTATCAATGTCTGGATGGACCGTCGCGACGCCGTGGAGTTGCGCCTGCTCAGGGCCTTCGTGGTGCTGGCCGAGGAACTGAACTTCGGCCGGGCGTCCGAGCGCCTGCACGTCACCCAGCCGGCGCTTTCGGCCCAGCTCCGCCAGCTCGAGGACCGGCTGGGCTTCTCCCTGTTCGACCGCAGCACGCGGCGGGTCATGCTGACCGGCCAGGGGACGGCGCTGCTGGCCCCCGCCCGCGCGCTGCTGGCCGAGAGCAACCGCTTCGCCGACGCCGTGGCCGAGGTGCAGGGCCGGCCGCAGCGGCGGGTCGTGTTCGGGGCGGCGCTCTACACGCTCGAGATCCATGAACGCCGGATGCTGCTGGAGGCCTTCTTCCAGCGCTATCCGGATATCCCGTTCACGGTCTCGCCGCTGTGGCAGCGGGAGGTGGCGCGCGCGCTCCTGCGCGACGAGGCGGACCTGGCCCTGATGCTGGGCGTGCCCGTGCCCCTCGACCAGTGGCAGGCCGAGCCCATCGGCGAAGTGATGTTCCCCGACAGCCTGCCGCGGATGGTGCTGAGCGAGCGCCGCACCGAGCTGCTGGTGCCCAAGGAGAGCCCTCTGGCCGGCTTCGAGGCGATCCCGCCCGAGGCCCTGGCCGGCATGCCGATCGCCATGGTCGGCGCGACCCACGGCAGCCCGATCCTCGGCCCCCTGCGCGCCGTTCTGGGCGGCGGCGGCGCACGCCTGGTGGTGCCACCTGAGCCGCACGCGATCGGGGTGGAGCGCTATGGCCGGCAGTTCCGGATGCCGGCGGTCTCGCTGGGCTGGTTCAACACCGGCGACCCCCAGGACCCGGACATGGTCCGGCGGCCGGTGGTGGGGCTGGACGTCGTCACCCAGTTCGCGCTGGTTCGCGCCGCCGGCGGCGGCAACCCGGCCGCCGAACTCTTCTGGCGGGAAGCGCGGGCCCAGTATCCCGGGGCCCGGCTCGTGGGAACCTCGGACTAGGCGGCGCGGCCGAGGCTGGGGGAGCCGCCGTCGAGGCGGGTGCAGGCCTGGGCGAGCGTCTGCATGGCGTTGTCGATCCTCTGGCGCTCGGCCTCGAGGGCGGCGATGCGGGCCTTGAAGATCTTCAGCGCCAGCGCGTTCTGGGCCTCCTCGCCCTCGGCGTCGTAGGTGTCGAGGATGTCCCGGATCTCGGCGACGGTGAGACCCACTTTGCGGCCGCGGACCACGAGCTGCAGCCGGGCGCGGTCCTTGTAGGAATAGACCCTCTGCATCTGGCTGCGGCGCGGCGCGAGCAGGCCCTGCTCCTCGTAGAAGCGCAGCGCGCGCGAGGTGCAGCCGAATTCCCGGCAGAGCTGCCCGATGGAGTAGGTGCGATAGGGCGCGATGCGCCGAAGCTTTTCCATCTGTCCCTTCCCTTCACGGACGCCTGATCCCGACGTCTCGCGGATGGAACTCTGGGCCTCTAAGGGCAAGCCGTCCAATAGATGTGTGCCGGCTATTGATAAGCAGGCGCTATGAATGGGGCGCCTCTCCCCGGCGCCAGGCGCCGAGGAGAGGCGAAACGTCATTTCGTCCGCGCCACCCAGGCGTCGACCTCGGTTTCGAGGACGTCGAGGGGCAGGGCGCCGTTGGCGAGGACCACCTCGTGGAAGGCCTTGAGGTCGAACTTCGGGCCGAGCTGCGTCTTGGCCTTCTCGCGCAGCTCCAGGATCCTGAGCTGGCCGACCTTGTAGCTGGTCGCCTGGCCGGGGTTGGTGAAGTAGCGGTCGGTCTCCGACTGGATGTCCCGTTCGGAGAGCAGGGTGTTGTCGCGCAGGTACTGGACGACCTGATCCCGGCTCCAGCGCTTGGCGTGCGCCCCGGTGTCGACGACGAGGCGCGCCGCCCGCCAGAGCTCCAGCGAGAGCCGGCCGAAGTCGTTGTAGGGGTCCTGGTAGAAGCCGGCCTCCTTGGCGAGCTTCTCGGCGTAGAGGCCCCAGCCCTCCAGGTAGGCGCCGTAGTAGGCGTACCTGCGGAACATCGGCAGGCCCTGCTGCTCCTGGGCGCGGGCGATCTGGAAGTGATGGCCGGGCGCCCCCTCGTGGTAGGCGATGCCCTCCAGTTGCGGCTTCAGCACCTGGGTCATGTCCGACAGGTTCACGTAGAAGATCGCCGGCCTGGAGCCGTCCGGGGCCCCCTGGTTGTAGAAGGCCACGGACGCGGTCTTCTCGCGGAACGGCTCGACGGCGCGCACCTCCAGCGCCTGTTTCGGCAGCGCCGAGAACTGGCGGTCGGCCACGGCCATGTAGTCGGCGATGATCTTCTTGGCGTCGGCCAGGTACTGCTGTTTGCCGGCGTCGGTGTTCGGATAGTGGAACTTCGGGTCGGTCTTCACGTGGGCGAAGAAGGCCGCCAGGTCGCCCTTGAAGCCCACCTTCTGCCGGATCTGGTCCATCTCGGCGCGGACCCGGGCGACCTCGGAGAGGCCGGTCCGGTGGATCTGGTCGGGGGTGAGCGACGTGGTGGTGAAGAAGGCCACCTGGTCGGCGTAGAAGGCGTCGCCGTCGGGGAGCGCCCAGACGCCGTTCACGGCGACAGCCTTCTTCGACATGGCCTCCAGCGCGGCGATGTAGCGCTCGTAGCCCGTCTTCCACGGGCCCTTCAGGGCGGCCTCGCCGTCGGCCAGCAGCTTCGCCTTGGCGGCGTCGTCGGCCTTCAGGGCGGCGACCTTCTTCTTGAAGTCGGCCCAGACGGCGTGGTCGGCGCCGCCGTCGAACGGCGCGCCCTTGAGCTGGTTCCGGGCGTCGGGGATCACCCGGCCGAAGACGAAGGCCGGCGGCAGGTAGCCCTTGGCGGTGCGCTCGTCGAGGTCGGCGGCGACCTCGTTGGCCACGCGCTCGACGGCCTTCAGGCGCGAGACATAGGCCTCGGCGTCGGCGACGCTGTCGATCCGGTGGGCGTTGATCATCATCACCGGCACGCCGTCCAGCGCGCTGCCCGTGGAGGAGACGGCGTAGCCCTGCCAGTACCATTTCGTCTGGCTGCGGGTGGTCGCGACCTGGCGCTCGAAGAGCTGCATGGACATCCGCGAGGCGGGCGAGAGCTTCGCGGGGTCGAACTCGGCCTTCATGCGGGCGAGGTACTTCTCGCCGATCGCGAGCTGCTTGTCCTGGGCGGCCTTGGTGTAGTCGCCGAGCTCGCCGTAGCGGACCTTCATGCCGAGCTGGGTCAGGCTCTCCGGGCTCTCCTGGATCACCTCCATGAAGGCCTGCTGGAAGAGGGTTGCGAGCCGGGCGTCCTCGGACGCGGCCGGCGCGGCGGCGGGCGCGGGCGTCGCGGCCGGCTGGGCCTGGACGGTCGGCGCGGCGAGGCCGGCGAGAAGCGCGGCGGCGGAAATGGCGATGCGTAACATGAGGCCCCCAGACGATACGGCGGCGACCTTACGCGAGCCGGCGGGTCCGATAAGTGAATTCTTGGCAAGGGTCGCTCCGCGGGGGCAAGGGTTGCTGGCACGGGGGCAAGGGCTGCGCCGCGGCCCTGTCTGTGACCGCGGTCACAGGACTTCGCGGCGGGCGGGCAGGCAGCATCGCCGACGTGGGGCGCTTGGGGTGCGGCCCTGCGGGGAGTTGGACAGCGTGGGAAGTCTGGGCGCAGCGGCGCGGCGGGGGACGACGGGCCATGCCCTGGAGGCGGCCATCCTGACCGGCGCGGACATGCTGAGCGGCGAGAGTTTCGCCCAGCTTGCGGGGTTCGCGCCCGCCGAACTCGACCGGCGGCGCCTGGGCCGCGAGGTCCTGGCGTTCGATGTGGGCGCGGGCTGTATCCGCGCCCCCATGTGGCAGGTGGGCGGCGACCGGTCGCTGCTTCCCGCCCTGCCGGCGCTCTTCGACCTGCTCGGCGACGACCCGTGGCAGGTCTATCTGTTCCTCACCACCCCGCACCCGGAGTTCGGCTGGGACGCGCCGCTGCACACGCTGCGCCGGGGCGTGACGGCGCCGGTCCTGGCGGCGGCCGTGATCCACCCGGTCGCCGGGTGAAGCTTATTTTTCGGCCGTAGCGTTCGGTTCCCGGAACCAATTCACGAGTTCGTGCGCTTCCGACTGCACCGGGGAACAGATCAAGGAGAGGATATCCCAATGCGCGTCATTACCGCGATCGCCGCCGCCTGCGCGGCTCTGAGCCTGGCCGCCTGTGGCGAAAGCTCGGCCGACAAGGCCGCCGAAGCCAAGGCCGACAGCCTGGAAGCGCAAGCCGCCGCCACGCCGAACGAGGCCCAGGAAACCCAGCTCAACGCCCAGGCGGACGCGATCGAGCAACAGGCGGGCAACGCCGACGGCGGCGCCACCACGGCCAACACGCCGAACACCAGCCCGTCGGACGCCAACATGGCGACCCCGCCGGCCGAAAAGTAGTCGTCCACAGTCAAGAAGTAACGGACCCGCGGTCACGTCGCGGGCCCGAGCGTAAAGAAGGCCTCGCTGCTCACCCCGGGCAGCGAGGCTTTTTTGCTGTCTGCGGGCGGGGTTGAGGCCGGCCCTGCCGGATCACTTCACGGCGGCGGCGGCGTCGATGAAGGCGGCGACCTCGCGCGATCCACCGGCATGGCCTCGCGGCCTGGAACGCGGTGGCGGACACCAATTCCGCGGCCATTGCGGCATGCGCGCAGCGCCTATGGGGTGTGCGGGCGCGGTGCGGAAGCCGGGCGCGCGACCTGGCGGCCCGGCTACAGGATCGTGGCGATCCGCGCGGCGCCAGGGACGTGCTGGCCCCGATCTGGCAGGCCTTCGCCGATGCGGTCGAGACGCGCGACCTGCGCGACGCGCGACGGCTCCTGGCGGGACGGCCCTGGCGGCGCGGTCAGGACCGGCCGCCGAGCATCAGGCGGCCGCGGGTCTCGGGCGGGGCGACAGCCAGATGCTGGGGACGGATGTCGGGGCGGTTCAGGACCTTCCGGCGGCGGTAGACGACCTGGAAGGTGCGGGGGGTGCGGTTCTTCACGGCAAGGCTCCCTTTGCGCCCTCAGGCGCACGATTGGAGGGCGCGGACCTTCTCGTAGTCCGGACGCCACATGGGGAACTGGTCCCGCTCCAGCCTGAGCAGCTCCTGACGGTGCAGCACACGGAGGTCCGGGAACACGAAGGGCCGGCTTTCGGGGAGCGGTGGCGCCGGCTCCGCCAGGCGGCGCCGGGCGAGGGCGCGGCGGCAGCGGGCGAGGCCGCGGGCGATCCGGACACGGACAGCGCGGCGGGCTTTGCGGGCCTGATCAGGTTGTCGGGTCAAGAGGCACTCTCCTCGAACTGGGCCATGAAAAGCACAGCCGCGGCTGCGGTTCCGGAGCGGACCGGACCGACGCGATCACGGCTTTGTGGCGCCGCTTGGCGGACCGGCGTTCGCCGGCCCGGTTTCTGTTCGCCTGAGACCCGGGTTCGGCCACTTCGTCGCGCGGGACGCGGACTTGATCGCACGCCGCGCGACGCAAGCGCGCGGGGCCCCCGACTGCGCCTGGCGCGCCCATTCCGGGGCCCCGGGACCTTGCGCGCGCATTCGTGCGTTATGCATCGAAGGGTTGTGGAATCAACCTCGGGAGGCGAGCGGCGGGCGATGGCGAGAGT
Organism: Phenylobacterium sp. J367; assembly: GCF_024699985.1. GTDB lineage: Bacteria > Pseudomonadota > Alphaproteobacteria > Caulobacterales > Caulobacteraceae > Phenylobacterium. Next base: position 1,724,140 of record NZ_JAJONA010000001.1, read on the forward strand.
GGTCTTTCGCGTGACCGGCCTGGCGGTGAGCGCCGCGTTCTGCGCCGCCTTCTGGCTGCTGGTCGCGCGGATGGTGATGGCCGAGGGCTGAACCCCGCCCGGGCGAGCGGCCATCGCCCCGCGAGGCCCGATCCCCGGTTGCCGATCAGCATATACCGATACTTAAGCGTGCGCGTGGACACTCGGCGATGAGCCTCAACGGGCCTAGCGCCCCAGCCACGCGTGAGTCCATGCAGCCGCAAGCCTTGCCCCGCCTCCTGGTGGTCGACGACACCGAGGACAACCGCATCATCCTGAACCGCCGCTTCACGCGCCTCGGCTACGAGGTGTTGGAGGCCGTGGACGGCCTGTCGGCGCTCAACCTGATCGCCCGCGAGCCGTTCGACGTGATCCTGCTGGACATCATGATGCCCGGGATCGACGGCCTGGAGGTGCTGCGCCGGATCCGCGAGGAGCACACCGAGAACCAGCTCCCGGTGATCATGGTCACCGCCAAGTCGGCGAGCGAGGACGTGGTCGAGGCCCTGCTGATGGGCGCCAACGACTACATCACCAAGCCGGTGGACATGGAGGTCGCCGCCGCCCGCGTGGAGATGCAGCTCCGCCGCAAGCGCGCCGAGGACCACAGCCGCGCCGCCTACCGCGAGCTGGAGCAGACCCTGACCGGCCTGCAGGAGTCGATCGAGCAGGCGCAGAACAAGTCCGCCGCCATGACCGACCTCGGCCCCGAGGTGCGCGCGCCGCTGGACGGCCTACTGGGCGCGGCCCAGGTGCTGACCAAGGTCTGCGACACGCCGGACCTGAAGAAGATGATCACGGTGATCGAGGGCGCCGCCCAGTCGCTGGACCGCCTGGTCGCCGAGGCGACGACCGACGCCCCGGCCGCGCCCGCCAAGACCCGGAAGAAGGCCCCCGTCACGCCGTCCGGCCGCATCCGCGTGCTGTCCGCCGACGCCGACCCCGCCCGCCGGCACGGCGTGCGCATGGTGTTCGCCGAGACCGACGTGGAGATCGAGCTCTCCGAGGCCCATTCGGGCGCGGAAGCTGCCCAGTTGGCCAGCGGCCAGGTGTTCGACCTGATCCTGATGAACGTCGAGATGGGCGACGGCCTGAACGGCGTCCGGGTGATCCGTCGCAACGAGGACGAGGCCGGCCTGCGCCGCGCGCCGATCCTGGCGGTCTCCAGGGACGGCGGGGCCGCGGCCCAGGCGATCGCCGCCGGCGCGGACCTGCACATGCCCATGCCGATCACCGCGGCCGGCCTGCTCACCGCGCTCGCCCGCGCGCTCTCCCGCGAGAGCGAAGACCTCAGCGCGGTCGCCTGATCCCCTAGCCGGCCGGCGGGGCGACCCGCCGGGCGGTGAGGATCTTCACGGGCGACACCAGCATCTCGCCCTTCATGGCGCCCTCGCCCCGGCTCGGGTCGACCGGCATGGCGAGGATCTTCTTCACCACATCCATCCCCTCGACCACCCGGCCGAAGGCCGCGAAGCCGGCGGCCTTGGGATCCTTCGGGTCTGCGTCGAGGTAGGACTGGTCACCGACGCAGATGAACCAGTCGGCCTGGGCGGTGCCGGGCGCGTGCCGGCCCATGGCGATCGTCCCGTCCTTGTTCGACAGGCCGGTCTTCAGGGTGCTCTCGTGGGCGATCGGCGGCAGGACCTTTTTCGGATCGTTCTGCAGTCCGCCCTGCAGCAGGCCGTAGTCCTTGGGTCCGCCGGGCGCGGTGGACGCCCGGTAGAAGGCCGCGCCGTCGTAGAGCTTGCGGTCGACGTACTTCAGATAGTTGCCGGCGGTGACCGGTGCGCGGGCGGCGTCGAGCTCCAGAACGATCACGCCCTCGGTGGTGGTCAGGGCCACGCGCACGGGCGGCGCGGCGGCGGGGGGCCGGCGCTGGCGTCCCGGCGGGCTGGGCGAGCGCCGGGCCGGCGAAGAGCGCGAGCGCGGCGGCGAGGAGGATCCGGCGGTTAGGCATGGACCGCACGCTAGCCCGTCCCACGCCGCGCCAGCAACGGCGGTGACAGGTGTCACAGCCCGGCGGGAAGCTTCGCCTTAAACCTCGAGCGTCGCCAGTTCGCGACACGAACGAGGAGAAGACCATGACCAACCGCAAGATGATCGCCGCATCGGCGTTCGCCGCGGCCCTGACGATCGGCGCCGGCGCGACCGCCGCCGAGGACGTGATGATCGTCCGTACGGGCGACCTGAACGTGTCCAGCCACGCCGGCGCCCGGGCCGCGCTCCGCCGCATCGAGGATGCGTCCGGCCAGTACTGCGCGCCCGACTACCGCACGACCATGTCGGTGGCCCGGCGCGAGACCATCTACAAGTGCAAGAAGCGGATGACCGAGAAGGCCGTCGCCGCGCTGGGCGCCCCGCGCGTCACGGCGCTGCTGCAGACCGAGCAGTCCTTCCTGCTCGCCCGGCGTTAGGGGAACGGCGTAACGTGACCGCTTCCGATGGTGACGCTTTCGGTGCTAACTTCGCGGCCGGCATAGCCCGGCCGCGAACATCGAGTCCTGCTGTCAGGACCGCTGGGCTGGAGGCGGGCGTGACTTCTCCGGGCGCAGACGATTTCGAGCAGGTCCGCTCGGCGCTGGCGGCGAGCGAGGTGCTGAAGCACATCTCGCCGGCGGCGGCGACCACGCTGGCCCGCCGCGGCGCTCCCGTCGCCCTGACCGCCGGCGTGCTGCTGGCCCAGGAGGGCGATCCCGGCGACGCCGTGTTCGTCGTGCTCGACGGCGAGGTGGAGATCCGCTCCACGACCATCGGCGGCCGCGAGATCCGGCTGACCGCGCTGGGCCGCGGCTCGGTGGTCGGCGAGATGGCCGTCCTCGACGGCGGCCCCCGCTCGGCTGACATGGTCGCCACCCGCAAGACCCGGCTGTGGCGCATTCCCCGCGCCGCCCTGATGGATGTGCTGGAGAGCGAGCCCAAGGCCTGCGTCGCCCTGGTCGCCGAGCTCAGCCGCCGCCTGCGCGCCACCAACGCCGACCTCGAGGCCCGCTCGGCGCTCGACCTCGGCGGCCGCCTCGCCCGCCTGCTCCTCGCCGAGCAGAACGCGCGCGGGCTGATCGCGCTCACCCAGACCGAGATGGCCCGCCGCGTCGGCGTCAGCCGCGAGAAGGTCAACCGCAAGCTCCGCGACTGGATGAACGAAGGCTGGGTCGAACGGACCGCCTCGGGCGTCCGCGTGCTGGTCGCCGACCGCCTGCAGGGCGTGGTGAAGGAACGTCTGAGCGGCTGAACGGGGGTCCGGCCGCGGGGACGAGTGCTGCGTAGATCAAGTTTATTGGGGAAAGAAGGGGCGACCACACATGCCGATGTTCCAGACGTTGCTCGGCGAGCTGAACGTTCACATGGGCCGCGAGAAGATCGCGGCCCTGGCGAAGAACAAGCATCACTTCGCGCCGGGGAACGACCCGGACTACAGCTTCCTGATGCAGGACCACCCGAAGCTGGTCACCGCCTGGCAGGGTTACCTGAAGGAGATGCCGCCGGCCATGCGGGCGGGGCTCCGCGCCGTGATCCACGAGGCGCTGTCCACCGAGCCGCCGACCCAGGTCACCTTCGCGTGGGCTCCGGGCTACGACTACGAGATGACCGTCTGGCAGGCCCCCGATACGAAGATGACGAAGGGCGGCGTCACCGTGCTCATCAAGAGCCGCTACCCGGACGACGATCACCCGATCGCCGGGCCGAGCGTGGCGAAGTCCAAGTAACCGGACCTAGCGGACGTACTCGCCTGCCTCCGTCGCCAGCCGGACGGCGCTCATCAAGGCGTCCCGGTCGGCGGCGTTGGCGTACGGTTGCGGGTGCACCACCCGCGCTCGCATCCGCGCGCGCAGCTCCTGCGGATAGGCGCGCGCGGCCTCCTCCAACCGGCCGAGGCGGGCCAGCGACGCGGCCAGCAGGGCGCTGGCCGCCAGGTCGTTCAGCCGGATCGCCGCCTCCGCCTGGGCGGCGGCCTCCGCGAAATCGCCCGCGTGGAAATTCGCCAGGGCCAGCATCCGGTGCATCGGCCCCAGCTGCGGGTCGAAGGGGCTGTAGCGCAGGCTGCGCTCGATCGGCGCGATCGCTTCCTTGGCGCGGCCCGAATAGGTCAGCACCTGGCCCAGCCGGAAGTGGCCGAAGGCGAAGTTCGGATTGAGCACGATCGCCTTCCGCGCCGCCTCCAGCGCCTCGCGGTGGCGGCCGAGGTAGAGCGCCGCCCCCGAGGCGGCGAAATAGCCATAGGCGTCGCGCGGGTCGCAACGGATGGCGTTCAGCGCCGAGGCGTAGGCGTCGATGATGTCGGCCTTGGGCTGGTCGGACCAGCCGTAGATCGCCGCGCCGTAGAGCGAGCGGGCCAGGCCGATGTGGGCGAGCGCCAGATCGGGATCGAGCTCCAGCGCCTGGCGGAACAGATCCCGGGCCGCGCGGAAGCCCTCCGCGCTCATCTTGTTGAGGTGCCACATGCCGCGCTGGAAGCAGTCCACGGCCGTCAGGTCGTGCGGGCTCTTGCGCGAGACCCGCATGCCCTCCGAGTGCAGCATGGCCGGCTCGATGGCGCCGACCACCTGCTCGGTGATCTCGTCCTGCAGGGCGAAGATGTCGACCATCTCGCGGTCGAAGGTATCGGCCCAGATGTGAGCCCCGGTGGCCGCCTCCACGAGGAGTGCGGTGACCCGCACCCGCTGGCCGGCCCGGCGCACGCTGCCTTCCAGGACGTAGCGGACACCCAGCTCCTGGCCGACCCGGCCGGGGTCGCCCGCCCGGCCCTTGAACGCGAAGCTGGAATCCCGGGCGATGACGAAGAACCAGCGCCAGCGGGAAAGCGCGGTGACGATGTCCTCGGTGATGGCGTCGGCGAAATATTCCTGTTCGGGGTCGCCGCTCATGTTGTGGAACGGCAGGACCGCGATGGAGGGCTTGGCGGGCAGGGGGAGCGCCGCGGCGCGGGCCGCCTCGCCGGCGGCGCCGCCCGGCTCGCCCAGCCGCACGCGGTAGGCGCGCACCGGACGGGGGATGTTCTTCAGCGGCTGCTCGCCCAGGTCGTCGAACTCGGCGTCGAGGCGGCCTTGTGCGTCCTCCTGCACCCGTGCCGAGACGCAGATCCCGCCGGGTTCGGCGATGGCTTCCAGCCGGGCGGCGACGTTCACCCCGTCGCCGAAGATGTCGCCCTCCTCGATGACCACGTCGGCGGTGTGGATGCCGATGCGGAACTCCAGCCGTTCGACCTCGGGGACCGGCCGGTTGCTCTCGCCGACGCCGGCCTGGATGGCCAGCGCGCAGCGCAGCGCGCCGACCGCGCTGGCGAACTCGACCAGGAGGCCGTCGCCGAGCGTCTTGAAGATCCGGCCGCCGTGCTCCGAGACGGCGGGCTCGATGACGTCGTGGAGATGGGTCGCGAACCGGCGCAGCACGCCTTCCTCGTCCGCCGCGACGAGCCGGCTATAGCCTGCCACGTCGGCGGCGAGAATCGCCGCCAGACGTCGTTCGACCTTCCTGCTCGACACCTACGCCCCTCTTCCTGAACCGCACACCATCCGTTGACCGGCCGGCGCCCCCGTGCGGCTCGCTGCATCGCAGCATATGCGCCGCCGCCCCGAAGGCAACATGCCGGAGTGGCGTTCGGTGACCACGTTCGCCCCATCTGCGCAAGCCTTGCCTGTGACGGACGTCACGCCACGTCCGGCAAGCCGGCGCGATACCGGCGGCTTCCAGGCCGGGGGTTGGAGGCTGGAGGGAGCGAGAGGGCGATGGTTCTCAGGGAACGGGGCGGCGGGCGCTGGCTGGAAACCACGGCGTGTCAGGACGATCCGGGCTGGCGCAAGGTGGTGTGGGCGGACTTCGCCGGCGCCATGCTGATGATCGCCCTGCTGGGCGGGCTGCTGGGGATGGCGACAAGCTGTACGTGAGGGGGCAGCGAAGCCTTCTTGATCACGAAGGAGGGCGAGCTTCGACCCGTTGCGGACGTTGGCGAGCGCCCATCACCGCGGACACTTGTAGAGCGTGTCCACTCGCCCTTGCGACCGCAGGCGGCCCGCCGTCTTCACCACCGTCTGCACGCTTACCGCACACGACGTCCGGACGCGGCCCTCGGCGGTGATGCGGCTGGCCTTGCGTTGGGTCACGCGGGCCGAGGCGCCGTCGGGGGCGATCTCGACCTTCTCGATCCGGCCGGTCTCCTGGATCTTCGAGCCGGCGAAGAAGCGCTGGGCCTGCTTACGGGCCTGGGGAAGGGTGCTGGTCCCATAGGCGACAATCTCGCCCTTGCCGGTGCGGGTCTGGTCGGTGAAGCGGGCATCGGCCGTGTGCAGCGCGGCCCAGGCGCCGACGTCGCCGGCGTTCCAGGCGCGGGTCTGGCGGTCGACGAAGGCGCGGACCTCGGCGTCGGTGATCCGGGCCGGTGCGGCGGCGCAGAGGAGGACGGCGGCGGCGAGGAGGACGAGCCGTCTCATCTGAGCGCCCGCAGGCGGTAGGCGTTCATCGCCGTCTCGCCGAGCCGTTCGGTGAGCCGCCAGTTGACCACGGCGCCGACCGGCGCGCCGATGATCGGCAGCATCTGGGCGAGCTTCGCCAGGTCGATGTAGTCCCGGTACTCCTGCTGGAAGCGGCGCCAGTCGAAGGCCTCGAAGCTCTCCGGGTGCGGATCGGCGTCCCAGGTCTCGATGGCCGCCAGGACGTCCCCGCGACGGCCGGCGCCGGAGAAGGCGAGCTGGAAGACGTGCAGCAGGAAGAGGCGCTCGGCGAAGTCCTCGCCCGACTTGCCGTAGATGGCGGCGAGGTCGAACAGCAGCTTGATCTTCAGGGTGAGGAGGGCCGGGAAATCGGCCATGGCCATGAAGAAGCCGCCGGCCCCGGTCACCCCGCCCTCGACGGCGGCGGCGTTGCGGTAGCCCTCGATGGCGCGGCGGGCGCGGGTGTCGCGCTCGCGGAGCGACAGGCCCTCGAGCGGCGCGCCGGTGGTCAGGTCCGAGCCGGCGAGGATGGTCCGCGTCAGGCGCTCGATCACCGCGGTGACGGCCGTGTGCACCTTCTCCGGGATCGCCTGGTTGATCCTCTGCTGCAGGCCGCGGGCCGCCTTGTCGATCGGGCCGGCCGGCTTCAGCACACGCCTGCGCCAATGGGCCGCCTCCTGGCGGGCCCAGGCCTCGTACTCGGCGTCGGAAGCGGCGAAGGGCGGGGTCGGCGGCATGGGTGTCGGTCCATCTAACGCAGAAACCGGGCAGGACGCACGCAGATGGGTGTCTGTGACCCCGGTCACGGTCCGGACGCGGCGGAAGGCGCACCTTCAGCAGGCTCGTCGAAGAGGGGGGAGCAAGGGATGAACGGCTGGGGACCACGGGACGCCGCCTGGGCCGAACGGCTCTGGCGGAGCCTGCCGATCCTCTGCCTGCTCATCGCCTCCGTCTTCGGCGCTGTCGCTTTCCTGCTTGGTCCTGATCCGGGGCCCTGAACACGATGCTCGCATCGTGTTCGAAAGGTCCAGGAGTTAGGGCGCTTCCGAGCGCTCTAAGGCTGCGGCCTTCCTCCCCGGGCCGCCAGCCGGGCCGACCGCGTCGCCGTCCTTCCAGCCCCAAGAGGTAGGACGCGCGGAACGGAACCGGGCCTGCCGGCGGATCAGGCGCCAGCCGTGGTCGGGCGCACCACACGCACCCGCGTCCGACCACGGCGCTTCTTTCCCTATCTCCGCCGGGCGGCGCTCGCGTCGCGCAGGGCCTTGAACTCCGAGCTGGCGTTCCACTGCGGCCAGCGCCGGGAGGTCGCCAGCGACTTGCCGGCCTCGTAGACCAGCGCCACGTCCTGGGCCGCGCCGGTCAGGTTCCAGTCACCGCTCCAGGCGTCGCAGGTCTGGTGGTAGCAGCGGGCGGTGTAGTCGGCGACCCAGCGGTCGCCGGCCGCGCGGCCGCCCTCCACCAGGTCCGGCGCGCCGCCCAGCGCCATCAGCAGCAGCACCGGCACCCCGCGCTTGGCCAGCGAGAAGTGATCGGCGCGGTAGAACAGCGCCCGCTCCGGGCGGGCGTCGGGGGTCACCACCCGGGCCTGGCGGGCGGCGGCGTAGGCCAGGTGCTGCTCCAGCTCGTTCTGGCCCGCGCCCACCAGCACCACGTCCTTCGACGGGCCGAGCGGCTGCAGGACGTCGAGGGTGAAGTTGGCGACCGTGGTCTCCAGCGGATAACTCGGCGCGCTCGCATAGTATTCCGAGCCCAGCAGGCCGCGTTCCTCGGCGGTCCAGGCGGCGAAGACGATGGTGCGCTCGGGACGCGGCCCGGCTGCGAAGGCCCGGGCGATCTCGATCACCCCGCCGACCCCGATGGCGTCGTCGAGCGCGCCCGGGCGGATGGTGTTCCCCTGGGCGTCCGCCGGGCCCACGCCGTAGCCGTCCCAGTGGGCGGCGTACATGACGCTTTCGCCGGGCCGCGATTTGCCGGGCAGGGCGGCCAGGATGTTGCGGCTCTCCAGCGTCTCGGTCGTCACGTCGAGGTCGACGGAGATTTTGGCGTCCTTCAGCGCCACGGGCGTGAAGCCGGCGGTCCGCGCGCGGGCCTTCTCGGCCTCGAAGTCGAGGCCGGACTTCGCGAACAGGTCGACGGCCAGCTCGCGGGTGATCCAGCCCTCGAAGGCCAGCTTCTCCTTCGAAGGGTCGGCGCGCCGCACGTCGTAGCTCTCGCCATTGGAGGCGGTGATGGTCGACCAGCCGTAGGCCGCGCCGGCCGTCTCGTGGACGATCAGGGCGCCGACCGCCCCCTGGCGGAAGGCCTCCTCGTACTTGTAGGTCCAGCGCGCGTAGTAGGTGGCCGCCTGGCCGCCGAACTTGCCGGCAACGGGCTCGCCGGGTTTCGCCTCGAAGTCGGGGTCGTTGATCAGAATGACGGCGACCTTCCCCTTGAGGTCGACGCCCTTGAAGTCGTCCCAGCCGCGCTCGGGCGCCGCGACGCCGTAGCCGACCCAGACGAGCGGGGCGTCGGCCACCTGCACCTTCGGATCGGGGCGCAGCGCGTGGAGGCGGACCTCCTTGAACTGGGTCAGGGTCTGCGGCTGGCCGCCGGCGTTGAGCGTGACCTTGGCCCCGGCGCCGACCTGGGTCCGGATGAGCGGCACGGCCTGGGTCCAGCCACCCTTGTCGCCGGCCGGCTTCAGGCCCAGCGCCTTGAACTGACCCACCACGTAGTCGACCGTCGCCTGTTCCCCGGGGCCGCCCGGCGCGCGGCCGTGGAACTCGGGGCCGGACAGGATCCGGGTGTGTTCGGAGAGCTTCGCCGGGTCGATGGGGGCGGTGGACGGCTGGGCGAGGGCGGGAACGGCGGCCGCGAGTGCGGCGGCGGACAGGGCGGTCAGGAGTATGCGCATCCGCGCACCCATAGCCTTAAATCTCATGGTGGCCAGTCTGCCTGTGGTCCGAAGTCATTCAAGGACGGCCCGGAGGGCCGCCGCGGCGCAGCCGGCCGGCGGCCGGTCCTTGACTGACTTCGGGCCACAGGCTCGCATCTGCCATGAGAATGATGGCGGAGACCCTCCTGAAGGAGGTCACTCCGGGAAAGAGGGGAAGATGCCGGCGACGACCAACCGCACCAGCGTGGACGACCTCAATCGGGCCAACGCCGGCAAGCTGCCGGGCCACCTCGGGCTCGAGATCACCGAGGTCGCCGACGGCCGGGTGGCGGGGCGCTTCGAGGTGCGCCCGGATCTCGTGGCGCACACCGGCTACCTGCTGGCCGGGGCGGTGCTGTCGGTGGCCGACATCCTCTGCGCCTACGGAGTCTCGACGGCCTGGCCGGAGGGGGCGAGCGGCTTCACCACCGCGGAGGTGAAGTGCAACTTCACCGGCACCCTGCGCGAGGGCGCGGCGCTCTGCACGGCGCAGCTGCTGCACGGCGGGCGCACCACGCAGGTGTGGGACGCGACCATGACGGACCCGGCGAGCGGCCGGCTGATGGCCGCCTTCCGCTGCACCCAGGTCATTCTCTACCCGCGCTGATGTCGGTCCTCGTCCACATCAACGGCTATCCCGGGGCGGGAAAGCTGACCCTCGCCCGGCGGCTGACGGATGCGATCGGCGGCAGGCTCGTCGACAACCACTCGGTCTACAACCTCGCCCTGGCGCTCACCGAGATGAAGTCCGAGCCCTATTACGAGACCCTCAGGGCCATGCGCGAGCTGGCGTTCCAGCGGGTTCTGGAGCTGCCGGCGGAGACGCCCGTGGTCGCCACCAACGCCCACATGACCGACAGCGGCTGGGGCAACGAGAACTGGGACGCCTGGACCGATCTCGCCCGCCAGCGCGGGTCGCGGCTGCTGGTGGTCGTGCTGGACTGCCAGGCGGACGAGCTCGACCGGCGGATCGCCTCGCCGGGCCGGGCGGCGTCGCGGAAGCTGACGGACCCGAAGCTGTTCAATGGCGCGCGCTCGGGCCGGGTGCTGATCGACCGGGACGGGGACGCCACGCTCCGTTTCGACACCACGGACCTTGCGCCGGAGGCGACGTTCGAGCGGGTGCTGGCCTTCGTCGAGGCGGAACGGCGCGGCGCGGCTGGGGGTTGAGGCAGGAAGCCCCCATCTCTCGTGCCCGAGCCCACAGGAGCCCCGCCATGATCAAGCTGCCGCCGCTGCCCTATCCCTATGAAGCGCTGGAGCCGACGATCTCGGCGACCACCATGCGGACCCACCACGACAAGCACCACGCCAAGTACGTGGAGACCACCAATACGCTCGCCAAGGAGAAGGGGCTCGACGGCAAGAGCCTGGAGGAGATCATCGCCGCGGCCGAAAAGGCCGGCGAGAAGAAGCTCTTCAACAACGCCGCCCAGGCCTGGAACCACGCCTTCTTCTGGACCTGCATGACCCCGGAGCGGCAGGAGCCGACCGCCGAGCTCATGGCCCTGATCGGCGAGGCGTTCGGCGGGCTCGCGGGCCTGAAGGAGAAGTTCGTCCAGGTGGGCGCGGACCATTTCGCCTCGGGCTGGGTCTGGCTGGCCGTGGAGGACGGCAAGCTGACCGTGGTCGACACCCATGACGGCGGCACCCTGGCGCACAAGGCGCCGACGCCGCTGCTGGTCTGCGACGTCTGGGAGCACGCCTACTACCTGGACTACAAGCAGGACCGGAAGGCGTTCCTGGAGAAGTGGTTCGACACCGTCGCCAACTGGGAGTTCGCCGCCCACCAGCTCGCCGCCGCCCAGGGCCGCGAGGAAGCCTGGCGCTTCGCCGAGGCGGCCTGATGCTGCGCGCCGCCGTCCTGATGCTCCTTGCCGCGCCGCTTGCCGCCTGCGGCACGACGGGCGGCGGCGCCGCCGGCAAGGAGGTCTCCGCCGTGGTCCTCGACGAGGGCAAGCGCCAGGAAGCCGCCGCCGCGGCCAGCGCCACCAAGGACGCCGAGGCCGGCCTGGCCGAAGTGCGCGAAGGGCCCGCGCCGCCGGCTGCGCCGCCGAAAGAGGCCCCATAAGGGATTCCCGCGGCTTCCAGACGGCGTGGAAGTATCCCAAGGTCTGCCGGATTCCCTGCGCCGCGCGACCCGCGGCGCGGGGCTGTGTTTGGAGGCCAGATGACGGCGACGGGGTCGGAGAGCCAGGTCCGGGCGTTCACGCCCGGCTACCGCGTGGCGGCCCTGTTGTCGCTCGGGCTGGTTCCGGCCCTCGTCCTGATCGCCGCGCTGCTGATGTTCGCCACCTTGCGCAGCGGCTCCGCCCTGCGCGAGGCGGAGGAAGCCTCCTACGAGCGCCAGGCGCAGATCCAGCGGGTGTTCGCGCTGATGCAGGACGCCGAGACCGGCCAGCGCGGCTTCGTGATTAGCGGCCAGGAGGCCTTCCTGGAGCCCTATGTCTACGCCGTCCGCGACGTCGACGCCCAGCTGCGCCTGCTCGAGCGCAACCTCGCCGACCTGCCCGCCCAGTACGGCCGCGTGCAGCGCCTTAAGGGTCTGGTGGCGGCCAAGCTCGCCTTCATGACCGAGAACATCGCCCTGCGCCGCAGCGCCACGCTCGATGCCGCCGCCGCCCACGTGGCGACCGGCGCCGGCAAGCGGGCCATGGACGATATCCGGGCGACGGTCAGCGCCATGCTGGGCGCCGAGTCGGCGGCGCTCGCCGAGCGGCGGGCGGCCGCCCGGCGGCGCGAGGTCCAGGCGGAGCTGATCGCCGGGACTCTGCTGGCGCTGGTCGGCCTGAACCTGGTCGCCGCGGCCCTGCTCATGCGGCGGCACAACCGGAACCGCGACGTGGTGCTGCAGGCCCTGGAGCAGCAGTCCGAGCGGCTGTCGGCGATCTTCGAGAGCACGCTCGACGCCGTCTTCACGCTCAACCCCAGCGGCACCATCGAGACCATCAACCAGGCCGGCGAGCGGATGTTCGGCTACAGCCGCGACGAGCTGGTCCGGCGGGATTCCTCGCTGCTGATCGACCTCGCGCCGGGAGAGGGGCTGTTCCTGCACCGGCTCGGCCAGCACGCCAACGGCGGCCTGGGCGCGGCGCGGGAGTTCACCGGGCGGCGCAGCGACGGCACGACCTTCCCGGCCGAGGTGGCGCTGGCCATCATGCGGCTGAAGGACGGCGCCCACGTGGTGGCCGCGGTGCGCGACATCACCGAGCGCAAGATGGCCGAGCGGATGAAGGACGAGTTCGTGGCCACGGTGAGCCATGAGCTGCGGACCCCGCTGACCTCGATCGCCGGCTCGCTGGGCCTGCTCGACGCCGGCGCGGCGGGCGAGCTGCCGGAGCGGGCCAAGCGGCTGACCTACATCGCCAAGACCTCGTGCGAGCGGCTGGTCCGGCTGGTCAACGACCTGCTCGACATCCAGAAGATCGCGGAGGGCAAGATCGCCTTCGACATGCGGCCCCTGGACCTCCGGCATGTGGCGGAGCGGGCCGCCGAGGCCATGGCCGGGTTCGCTCAGGAGCGGCAGGTGACGGTCAGGCTCGACCTGCCCGACCAACCGCTGATGATCTCCGGCGACCTCGACCGGCTGATCCAGGTGCTGTCGAACCTGCTGTCCAATGCGGTGAAGTTCTCGCCGGCGGGGGGAACGGTGGAGCTGAAGGCGACGCCGCTGCCGGGCCGCGCCTGCGTCAGCGTCCAGGACCAGGGGCCGGGCGTCCCCGAGGCCTTCCAGACGGCCCTGTTCAGCCGCTTCGCCCAGGCCGACGCCTCCTCGCGGCGCAGCGCCGAGGGCTCGGGTCTGGGCCTCGCCATCTCGCGCGAGATCGCCGAGCGCCACCGGGGCGAGCTGCGGCTCGCCCATTCGGGACCGGACGGCGCCTGCTTCGTGCTGGAGCTGCCGCTGACAACGCTGGCGACCGGCCTGGCGCCCAGGGGCGGGCGGGTCCTGCTTTGCGAGGACGACGATCATGCGGCCGAGGTGATCGGCGGCGGCCTCGCCCTGGACGGCTTCGAGCTGATCCGGGCGCGCACCCTCGCCGAGGCGGAGCGGGTTCTGGCGGACGGCGGCGTCGACGCCATGATCCTCGATCTCCACCTGCCCGACGGCAACGGGCTCAGCCTGCTCGCCCGGCTGCGCAAGGACCCGGCGCGGCGCAAGCTGCCGGTGGTGGTGGTGACCGGCGACGTCTCCGCCGGGCTCTCCAGCCTGGCGGTGGCCGACTGGATCACCAAGCCGGTGGACCTCGGGCGCCTGAGCGACGCGGTGGCCGGCGCCATCGCCGGACGCAGCGAGCTCGACATCCTGCACGTGGACGACGACGCCGACCTCGCCGAGGTGGTCCGCGCCTCGCTGTCCGGCGCGGGCCAGGTGCGCACCGCCGAGACCCTGGCCAAGGCCAGGCGGGCGGTCCGGCTCAGGCGGCCGGACCTGATCATCCTCGATGTCGGCCTTCCCGACGGTTCGGGCCTGGACCTGCTCGCGGAGATCAACGGCGACGGGCCGCAAACGCCGGTGATCGTCTATTCGGGCCAGGAGATCGACGCCGACATGGTAGGCCAGGTGCAGGCGGTGCTGACCAAGTCGCGGGTGAGCTTCGACGCGCTCGCCGAGACGGTGCGGGCGCTGACGGCGGGAGTGCGGAACTGATGGCGTCGCTCAAGGTGCTTTACGTGGACGACGACGAGTTCATCCGCGAGGTGGCGGAGCTGGCGCTCGGCCTCGACCCGGAGATGGAGATCCGCGTCGCCGACAGCGGGGCCGCGGCCCTGGCGCTCGTCGGGGGCGGCGGGTTCGCGCCCGACGTCTTCCTGCTCGATGTGATGATGCCCCAGATGGACGGGCCCGCGACCCTGGCCGAGCTGCGCAAGGTTCCGGGCCATGCCGGGACCCCGGCGATCTTCGTGACCGCGCGGGCCCAGGCGGCCGAGCACCGGCCCCTGATCGAGGCCGGCGCCGCGGGCGTGCTGACCAAGCCCTTCGACCCCGTGGCCTTCGCCGGCGAGGTCCGCGCGATCCTCGCCCGCTAGCGCGCGTTCAGGGCCGCGTCGGTCCGGGCGATGCCGGACCTGAGCCAGCCCGCTTCGTTGGAGTTCTTCGAGCGCGCCAGCAGGGCCTGCAGCGCCGCCTTGCGGGCGGCGAGCACCGCCTTGTGGTTCGGGTCGACCGCCAGCGCCGAACTGGTCAGGCGCAGCGCCAGCTCCGGGTCGGTGGCGACCAGCGCCTGGGCCCGGGCGGCCACCGGCCCTGGTCCGCCGGCCAGCGTCACGAGTTCGCCGGCGGCGGCCGCCGGCGGGGTGGCGTACATGGTCGCCGGGTCGCCGTCGTAGAAGCCGGCGTAGCCCTCGTAGATGCCGCGGATCGACCAGATCAGGTTGCCGTACCCCTCGCCCACCTCCAGGGCCGGCGGCAGGCGGATCTCGCGCATCAGGGTGTAGACGTCCTTGCCCTGGTTCATGCCGGCGACAGTGGCGTCGTGCACGTACTGGATGGCGTCGCGGTACTGGGTCAGCGTCTCGCGGATCTTCGCCTTCCCCTCGATCGGCACGCCGTGGCTGGGCAGGACGATCTCGGGCTCCAGCGCCATGATCCGGTTCAGCGAGGCCACATAGTCGAGCGCGTAGCGGGTGGTCGTGCCCCTGAGCGTGTAGAGGTTCGGGAACGAGGCGTAGTAGTTGTCGCCCACGAAGGCGGCCTTCAGCTCGGGGATCCAGACGCTCATGTGGTCCGGGGTCTCGCCGGGCGTGGCGATGGCGACGAAGGTCAGGTCGCCGACCTTCAGCGCCTGTTCCTTCTCCACCAGCGTGTCGGCGAGCTTCGGCGCGGCGAAGTTGCCCGGGTTGGGATTGGCCGCGGTCCCCAGCCGGCCGCCGAACTGGGCGGCGTTGCGCCAGGCGAAGAAGCCGGCCAGCCGGGTCTGGTAGTTGTTGAACTCCACCGCGTTCGCCTGGCCCACCACCTTGGTCCCGGCCTCCTTCCAGGCCGCGACGCCGCCGGTGTGGTCGGGATGCGCGTGGGTCAGGAAGATCGCGCGGGTCGGCGCCGTCGAGACGGCCCGCAGCAGGTCGCGGTGACGGGTCACGTTGAAGGCGCTCGAGGTGTCGATCACCACGTTGCCGTCCTTCGTCGTCACCAGGAAGGTGTTGCCGAAGCCGACGGCCTGGTGGATGCGGCCGCCCGCGAAATGCAGGGCTTCCTTCTGGTCCTGGCCGGCCATGACCGGGGAGCCGCCGTCGAGGCGGCCCTCCTGGGACGAGGCGGACGGGGCCATCGCCGGCCCGGCGAGGGTGAGCGCGCAGAGCGCGGCGACGGCCCTCTTCATCACTTGGCTTCCGCGATGCTCTTCATGGTCGCGAGCACGCCGGTGAACATCTTCGTCCGGCGCTCCTTGTCGGCGGCCTTGGCCTCGGCGGTCGGCAGGGTGCCCAGGTCGTAGACGAGCGTGTAGATCAGCCGCGACTTGTTCTTGCCCTCGGGGCGGACCTCGACGGTGCCGTGGTAATCGATCGGGCTCTTCGGCTGGCTGTAGCTGTAGGACCAGGCGGTCTTGGCGACCATCAGTTCGTCGATGCGGTCGGCGATGCGGCGCACTGAGCCCATCTCCTCGCCGCCCGACGTGATCACGCAGGTGGTCTTCATCCAGGCGCCGATATCGCACCAGCCGCCGACCTTCTTCCAGACGACCTCCGGCGGGGCGTCGACCACGGTCTCCAGCGGGATGGTGGTGAACTCGGCGGCGGCTGCGGCGCCGGCCGAGAGCGAGAGTGCGGCCACGGCGGCCAGGCAGGCTTGAACCTTCATAGTCTTTGTTTCCCCCAGGATGGTCGTTGGTTGTCGGCGTTCAGTTTGCCCACAGACGACCGGCACGGCCAAGCCCGCGACAAACTTTCATGGTCAAGCTTGATCGCGCGGGCTCAGTCGCTAGGGTCCCCCCCGCTGATCAACGGGAAACGTCTTGGCTTCCGAACAGGACCTCATGGACTTCGTCCGCGAGCACGTGCGCTCGGTCTGGGCGCTCGAGCTGCTGCTGCTGCTGAAGCGCGATCCCACGCGCTGCTGGCAGCCGGCCGAGCTGGTGCGCGAGCTGCGCGCCAGCCAGGCGCTCGTGCACGACAATCTCGTCCGGTTCGAGCGGGGCGGGCTGGTCCGGATCGACGACACCGGCTGCTATGGCTACGCCCCGGCCGGTTCGGTGCTCGCCGAGCTCAGTGAGCGACTGGAGGCGGCCTATCGCGAGCGGCCGGTCGCGATCATCAACCTCATCGCCAAACCCTCGAACCCTGTGCAGGGCCTGGCCGATGCGTTCAAGTTCCGGGGAGACGGGCAATGAACGACTGGGCGCCGACCGCGGTCTATCTCCTGTGCCTGGCGACCAGCGTGGTCTGCGCCTGGCTCCTTTTCCGCGCCTATGGCCGCAGCCGGACCAAGCTGCTGCTCTGGACGGCCGTCGCCTTCGCCTTCCTGGCGCTCAACAACCTGTTCCTGGTGGCGGACAAGCTGATCTTCCCGGACGTCTACCTGACCCCGGCCCGCCAGCTCACCTCGGGCCTGGCGCTGGCGGTTCTCCTCTACGGCTTCGTATGGGAGACCGAGCAGTGATCCCCACCGAAACCCCCTGAAGTCCTGGGCTTCATCAACGGCCTGCTGACCGCCGGCTTCCTGGTGGCGGGCCTGTTCTTCCTGCGGTTCTGGCGCCGGACGGGGGACACCCTGTTCGCGGCCTTCGCCGCGGCCTTCGTCCTCCTCGCCATCGCCCAGCCGCTGCCCATGCTCACGGGCATTCCCAATGAAAGCCAGGCGCCGATCTACACCCTTCGGCTACTGGCCTTCCTGCTGATCATCTGGGCGATCCTGCGCAAGAACCTGCGCGGCGGCTAGAACGGGAAGAACGGCGGGATCGCCAGCACCGCCGTCACGCCGGTGACGAGGTTCAGCGGCAGGCCCACGCGCACGAAGTCCATGTAGCCGTAGCGGCCCAGCTCATAGACCAGCACATTGGTCTGATAGCCGAAGGGCGTGGCGAACGCGGCGCTGGCGGCGAACATCAGGCCCACGAGGAACGGCTGCGGGCTCACCCCCAGGCTCTCGGCCAGGGCGACCGCGACCGGCGCCAGCAGCACCGCCACCGCGGCGTTCGACAGGATCTCGGTCAGCACCAGGGCGATCAGGTAGAACAGCGCCAGCGCCGCCTGCGGACCCAGGCCAAGCATCACGGCGGCCAGGCTCTCGGTGGCCGCCGCCGCCAGCCCGGTGACCTCCAGGGACAGGCCCACCACCACCATGCCGGCGATGAGGATCAGGATCTCCGGCCGCAGGCCGCGGTAGGCGTCATCGGCGCTGATCACCCGGGTCAGGATCAGGCCGACCGCGCCGGTGAAGGCCGCCGCCGCGATCGGCGCGTAGCCCAGCGCCGCGACCAGGACCACGGCCACGAAGACCGCCAGCGAGGCGAGGCTGCGGCGCAGGTCGAGCGGGCGCGGCTGGACGAACAGGCTGGCGTCGCCGACCGGGACGTCGCGGCCGGTGACCGCGTCCTCCACCGCCTGGGCGTAGGAGGAGGGCTCACGGCCGTCGCGGCCGGTGAGCAGCCGGGGCGCGACCAGCACAAGATAGGCGCAGCCCGCCAGGGCGACGATCACGCCCACCGCCGTGATGTCGAACAGGCCGAAGCCCGGCTGGCCCGAGCTGCGGGCCATGTCGTTGACCAGCAGGTTGGTGGAGGTGCCGATCAGGGTGCAGCACCCGCCCAGGATGGTCACGTACGAAAGCGGGATCAGGAACCGCTGGGGTGGCAGCTTCAGGGACTGGCTCACGTCGCGCACCACGGGCGCCGCCAGGACGACGATCGGCGTGTTGTTGAGGAAGGCCGAGGCGACGCCGCAGAAGCCGATCATCAGCCAGAGCCCGAACGCGCCGAGCCGGCCGCACAGCCGTACCCCCATGCGGATCAGGAAGTCGAGCAGGCCCGACAGCTCCATGGCGTAGGCGATCACGAACAGGGAGGCCAGCGCGATGAGGGCGGGACTGGCGAAGGCCCCCCTGCGCCTCCACCGGCCGGATCACCCCCAGTCCGAGCAGGATCGCAGCCCCGGCCAGCGCCACCACGTCGGCGCGCAGCCGGTTCCAGATGAGGGCCGCCATCACGGCGACCAGGACGGCCAGCGCTGCGGCCTGGTCGAAGGTCATCGGGCGCTTGTAGGCCATCCGGGCGGAGGCTGCTATGGTCGTGGCATGCCGATCGTCCGTTCACGGCCGCGCCGGCCGGCCCTTGCGGCGGCGCTATGCGCCCTGGCGTTCCTCGCCGGCTGCACGCCGCGGGAGACGCCGCCGCCTCCGCCGGAGCCCAGCCCACCGCCGGTCACGCCTGCCCCCGCGCCACCGCCGCCACCGCCGGTGCTCGGCCGCGCGGAGCTGCTGGGCGCGGTCGCCCAGGCCGCCTCGGCGACGGCGGCGGGCGGGGCCTATCCGGATGTGGCCGCCGCGCTCGGCGGCCGGCGGTTCAGCCTGCGGCTGCCGGTGGGCTGCCTCGGGCCCGCGGGCGAGACGGCCTCGGGCTGGAGCTACGATGCGGACCGCCAGACGCTGAAGGTGGTCGTCCGCCCCGAGACCTGGACCGACGCCGACTGGGCGAGGGCGCTGGTCGGCACGCCGGAGACCGAGACCATCGACGGGTTCTGGATCCGGCGGCCGTGGCTGGCGTCCGAGGGCTGTCCGGCGCCGGGCCCCGCCGAGGGGATGGCGGAGCCGGAGACGGTCGGCTTCGCGCGGGTCTTCGAGGCCGGCGGCTCGCGCGTGACCCGGCGTGGCGGCCGTCCCTACGAGGTCACCGAGAAGGCGCCGCCCGATCCGCCGCCCGGCGCGGGTGGCTTCCGCCTGCTGCTGGAGGGCCGCATCGCCGAGCCGGAGGACCGCAGGCCGGTGCGCTGCGCCGCCCGTCATCCGGACCGGCGGCCCGTCTGCCTGGTGCTGGCCGACATCGACCGCGTGGCCATCGAGGACGCCCAGGGACGCCGGCTCGGGGACTGGGGCAACTAGCCGCGTCGCGGCTAGGCGGGCACCCGGAGGACGGCGCGCACGCCGCGCTCGGCCGGCTCATACTCCACCTTGGAGTTCAGGCTGTGGGCCATGGCCCGGATCAGCCGCCCGCCCAGCCCCGTGCCCTTGGGCGTCGCACCCTCGAGGCCGCGGCCGTCGTCCTCGACGCGCAGCAGGACGTGGGCGCCGTCGCGGCCCAGGTGGATGCGCACCTCGCCGGCCTCGTCGCCGGCATAGGCGTACTTGCAGGCGTTGGTGATCAGCTCGTTGACGATCACGCCCACCGAGACGGCCTTGTCGGTCTCCAGCCGGATCGGGTCGGCGGTGAGCTTCAGCGACCTCGGGGCCGTCGGCGTCGAGCAGGTGCCTTCCAGTTCGCGCACCAGGGCCTCCAGGTAGTCCTGCATGTCCACCCACTCCACCTGGTCGGTGGTGTAGAGCCGGCGGTGCACCTGGACGATGGCCTCGATCCGCCGCTGGGTGTCGCGGAGCGCGCTGCGGGCGCCCTCGTCGCCGACCATGGAGGCCTGCATCTGCACGAAGGCGGAGACGATCTGCAGGCTGTTGGCGACCCGGTGGTTCACCTCGCGCAGCAGGGTCTCCAGCCGCTCGTTGCTGGTGGCGAGCGCCGCCTGGGCCTCGGCGTGCTGCCGGCGCAGCCGGGTCTGCTCCAGGGCGTTCTGGAAGGCGTTGGCCAGCAGGTCGAAGAACTCCTCGCCGACCGACTTGACCACATAGTCCGCGGCCCCGGCCTTCAGGGCGGCGACGGCCACGCGGGTCTCGTCGGAGCCGGTGACGTAGACGATGGGCGGCGGGTCGGCGATCTCCGTCAGGATCGCTTTCAGCGTCTCGAAGCCGCCGCGGCCGGGCATGTAGTGGTCGAGGGCGACGATGTCGTAGGCCCGCTCCAGGAGCTTCGCCTGGCCCTCCTCGCCGCTGGCCGCGGTGTCCACGACATAGCCGCGCCGCTCCAGGGCGCGGCGCACCAGGGCGCGCAGCCCTTCGTCGTCGTCGACGTAGAGAACGTGGCGGGGCGCCTCGCTCACCCGGCTTCGACCTCGGGCACCTGGATCACCGAGAGGAACAGGCCAAGCTGCCGGATCGCATCGGCGAAGGACTCATAGTTCACCGGCTTGGTGATGTAGACGTTGCAGCCCAGGTCGTAGCAGCGCTGGATCTCCACCTTGTCGTCGGTGGTGGTCAGCACCACGACCGGCGTGCGCTTCAGCTTCTCGTCCGACTTGATGCGGGCCAGGATGTCGGTGCCGCTCATGTCGGGGGAGGTTGAGGTCCAGCAGGACCAGGGCCGGCCCGTTCAGCGACGGGCCGTCGCTCGCCTGGGTCAGGTAATCCACCGCGCTCGTGCCGTCCGCGAAGTGGCGGATGTGGTTATTGATCCCGGCCCGCCGGATGTTGCGCTCGATGAGCCGGGCGTGGCCCTCGTCGTCCTCCACCATGACGATGGTGACGGAAACCTGTTGCTGTTCACTCATGCCGCGCTGCCTTCTCCCCCGAGCTCCGCCGGTAGAGAAACCCGGAACGTCGCCCCCTGGTCAAGGGCGGACTGGCAAGTCACCGTTCCGCCGAGGCGATAGCCCAGGGCGCGCACATGGGCCAGGCCGATGCCTTCGCCCGGCTGATCCTGCTGCCCGGCGCGCCGGAACAGCTCGAAGATCCGCTCGTGGTCCTTGGGATCGACGCCGCGGCCATTGTCGACGACCTCGTAGATTACGCGGCGGCCTTCGCGCCGGCCCCGGATCTGCACGCGGGCCGCGACGCCCGGCCGGCCGTACTTGAGGGCGTTCTCGACCAGGTTCGAGAAGATCTGCTCCAGGGCCAGGCGGTCGCTGACCACGTTCGGCAGGTTGGGCGCGATCTCGACGGTGGCGCCACTCTCGTCCAGGCGGTGCTTCAGGCTGCCGGCGATGCCTTCGAACAGGCGCTGCATGTCCAGCGGCTCGGGCGTCAGCACCCGGCGGCCCTGGCGGGAGAGCTGCAGGATGGCGTTGATCAGCCGGTCCATCTTCTGGGTCGAGGTGCGGATGAAGCGCACGCTCTCCGGCAGGTCGTCGCGGACCGCCATGCGGGCGTCCTGAGTGACGATCTGGGGCGCCTCGGTCTCGGCCTTCTCCAGCAGCGTCGAGAGCGGCTTGATCGCCGCGTCCAGCTCGGCGGTGAAGCCCATGACATTGACCAGCGGCGAACGCAGGTCGTGGCTGACGATGTAGGCGAAGCGCTGGATCTCGTCGTTGGCCCGCTGCAGGTCGGCCGTGCGGGCCTTCACCGCGTCCTCCAGGCCGGCGTTCACCGCCTGCAGCTCGGCGCGGGAAGCGGTGAGGTCGCGGGTGAAGCGCAGGATGATCCAGGTGGAGCCGACGGCCACCACCAGCAGCAGCACCGCGGCGGCGGCGGAGATCCGGTAGAGTTCGTCCAGGCTGCCCAGCCGTTCGGCGTTGCGCGCGGCGAGAAGGTTGCTCTCGGCGGTTTCCATGGCCTGGGTGATCCCGCGGATCTGGCGCACCAGGGCGACGCCACGCTCGGTGTTGAACGCCGGCGTGCGGTAGGATTCCCCGGCGCGGCTGCGGCGGATCGAGTCCTCGGCGACCGCAAGCTGTTCGCGGCTGAGCGTGCGCAGTTCGGCGACGCGGGCCTGCTGCTCGGGGTTGTCGCGCGTAAGGCGGGCGATCTCGTCGATCGCAGGCCCGGTGGCGGCGGCGGCCGCGCGGAAGGTGTCCAGGAACTGGGGGTCGCCCGCCAGCAGGTAGCCGCGCCGTGCAGTCTCGATCCGCTCGTTGATCAGGCCGTAGTCCGACAGCGCGCGCACGACCTGGTAGGTGTGTTCGACGCGTTCGGTGAAGGCGATGTTCCGCTGCAGGGTGCGCACCGCGCCCAGGCCCACGCCGATGACGGTCAGGAAGCCGAGGATCACGGCCGCGACGACGAGGCTGTTGACGAGGCGGGCGGAAAGCGCGGGCATTCCCGCTAGTGGCGGGCTTCACCGGCGACCGTCAAGTCGAAGCCCGACACATGCCTGCGCCGCGCGGCGCAGGCATGCTATGACGGCGACGATGAGTACGAATTCCTGGCGCCGCGCCCTGGCCTGGCTGGAAGCCCGGCCGCTGCGCACCCTCGCCGCCCTGATCCTGATCGCCACGGTCGTCCGCGCCGGCCTGCATCCGATGCTCGGCGAGAAGCAGGTGTGGTCGATCTATTTCCCGGTGGTGATCCTGGCCAGCTATGTGTTCGGGGCGCGCAACGCCGCCGTCGCCATGCTGGTCTCGGCGGTGCTCGGCTTCGTCCTGTTCTCCGGCGCGACGCGTGGCGTCGAGGCGGCGATGGACGCCGCGCCGGGCGTCTTCCTGTTCGTCATGAACAGCGCCGTCGTCCTCTATGTGGTCGGCTCGCTGAACGGCGCCCTGAAGGGCCTTGCCGTGGCGCAGGGCGAGAGCGAGGCCATGGCCCGCGCCCACGCCGAGCTGTTCCACGAGGTCAATCAGCGGATCACCCATCACCTGCGCCTGGTGGCCGGCGTTCTGGCCCTGCAGGCCAAGGGCGAGCCCGAGCCGACGGTGTCGGCGGGGCTGAAGAAGGCCGCCGAGCGCTCGCTGCAGATTTCCCGCGCCCATGCCGAGCTCTCGGGCCTGCCCACCGAGCCGGTGCGGTTCGGACAGGTGGCCGAGCGGATCGTGGCGACGCTGCTCGAGTCGCGCGGCGAACGGCGCGACCGGGTGGCGGTCATCGTCAACGCCGAGATGGGGCTGAGCCAGGAGGCCGCCACCGCGCTCGCCGCCGCCCTGCTCGAATGCCTGGACAGCCTGCTGAACGGCCATCCGGACGGCCCGATCATCGTGCGGTTGGCCTCCGACGCCGCCGGCCGGCGGGTGGAGGTGGTGGTCACCGATCCGCGCGCCGCCCGGCAGCTCGGCTCCCTGGCCGAGGGCTATCTGCTGCGCGCCGTGGTCGAGCAGCTCGGCGCGGCGCTGCGCTTCCGCCGCGAGGGGCGGGCGGGCGTGGCGGAGCTGGCCTTCGAGGCCGGCGGCCGGCCGCTGCAGCCGGCCCTGGCCGAGCAGACCGTGCACTGAGGCCTGCGGGCCCTAGTCGTTCCGGGGGTTGATCTCGAAGGCGACGACCCGCGGATCGGCGCAGAGGCGCTTGACCAGTTCTTCGGCGGCCGCGCTGCGACTGTGCAGGGCGGCGGTCAGCTCGATCGCCTGGCCTTCGGCGTGCAGGCGGTGGCCGAGCGTCGGGGCGGTCATGTCCAGCGACGCCAGGAGCTCCCGGAACGCCGGCTCCGGAGGGTCGCCCTCGCGGCGGTAGGCGACGGCGACGTCGAGCACGGCGATCTTCGGCATCCGGCTGTCGACCACCCGAAGCAGGGTCAGCACCAGCAGCGTGGCGAACGTGCCGCCGATCGCCAGGCCGTAGAAGCCGACGCCGTAGAGCGTGCCGAGCGCCGAGGTGATCCACAGCGACGCCGCCGTGGTCAGGCCATGCACCGACAGCCCGTTGCGGAAGATCACCCCGCCGCAGAGGAAGCCGATGCCGGTGAGGATGCCGTGCGCCATGCGCACCGGATCGATGCGGATCACGTCGTGCGGCGTGTCGGTCAGCCAGCGCACCTGGTGCACCGCCGCCAGCATCAGCAGCGCGGAGGCGAGGCTGACCAGGATGTGGGTGCGCAGACCCGCCGGCCGGCCGCGGTACTCGCGCTCGAAGCCGATCGCCGCGCCGGCCAGCACCGAGCCCGCGACGGGCAGCACATATTCGATGAAGGGACCCGCGGCGCCGACCATGACGCTTCAATGACAGCGCGCCGCCAGCGGTTGCAGACGCGGCGCTAGAAGAGCATCGGCCCCACATAGAGCGCCAGCAGCACGAGCACGACGATGGCCAGGATCAGGCCCGCGTTCCTGCGGCCGCCGAGGAAGCTCTGGCTGCCCGCCGCCTGGGGCGGCGTGGGCTTCGGCGGGGGCTGGCGGCGCGCCTGTTCGCGGGCCCGGCGGTAGCGGGCCAGGTCGGTGATCCGGGGATCGTCCTTGCGCGCCACCGGGATCAGCCCGCCAGCCGCTCGAGCTCGGCCGCCGGGATGTCCTCGTTCGACCAGACGTTCTGAACGTCGTCGTCGTCCTCGAGGCTCTCGATCAGCTTCATGAGCGTCGCCGCCGGATCGCCCTCTATGGGGGTCAGCGACTTGGGCCGCCAGGCGATGGCGGTGGACTTGGCTTCGCCCAGCGTCGCCTCCAGCGCCTGGGCGACCTCGTTGAGGCTCTCAAAGGCGGTGTAGATGGTGTGGCCTTCCTCATCGGACTCCACGTCCTCGGCGCCGGCCTCGATGGCGGCCTCCATGACGGCGTCCTCGGAGCCGGCGGCGGCCGCATAGACGATCTGGCCGACCCGGTCGAACATGAACGAGACCGAGCCCGTTTCGCCGAGGTTGCCGCCGTTCTTGGAGAAGATCGCCCGGACGTTGGCCGCCGCGCGGTTGCGGTTGTCGGTCAGCACCTCGACGATGACGC
Source organism: Phenylobacterium sp. J367 (assembly GCF_024699985.1). Taxonomy (GTDB): domain Bacteria; phylum Pseudomonadota; class Alphaproteobacteria; order Caulobacterales; family Caulobacteraceae; genus Phenylobacterium. The sequence goes on from NZ_JAJONA010000001.1 coordinate 1,749,046, forward strand.
CGACGCCGCCCGGGCCGAAGCCCTCGTAGCGGATTTCGTCATAGGTCTCCGCGTCGCCGCCGACCGCCTTCTTGATCGCCCGGTCGATGCCGTCCTTCGGCATGGACTCGGCCTTGGCGTTGGCCACGGCCAGGCGCAGGCGGGCGTTCATCGCCGGATCGGGCAGGCCGGCCTTGGCCGCCACGGTGATCTCGCGCGAGAGCTTGGAGAACAGCTTGGACCGCACGCTGTCGGCGCGGCCCTTGCGGTGCATGATGTTCTTGAACTTTGAGTGTCCGGCCATGGTCCGTTTGCGGCAGGTCGTGAGAGTATGGTCGCCGCTTCTACCCTTGAGGGGCGGGCGAAAGGAACCCCCGCCATGCGCGGGGGTTAGCGGCAAGAGGGTGAGCTGAAGCAGAGGCGGCGTGAGATGACCGAGGCGACCGACCACGAGGCCAAGGGTTACGAGGATTGGGACGACGTCCTGCCGAACGAGCCGAACGGCGAGGTCGTCCACTGGATGGCGCCCCGGCCGCTGGGCCTCGGGCCGACCGGGGCGACGGTGGCCGCCGTCGGCGCGTTCGCCCTGGGCGCCCTGACCACGGCGGCGGTGTTCGCCGTGCTGCACCTGATGAAGGCCGAGGACCGCGAGGCCTTTCCGGCCCGCGTGAAGCGCTGGCGCAGCTCGGTGCGCTGGCCGCACTAGCCTAGTCGAAGGGCGGGCAGTCGATGCGCTCGATGGCGCCGCCGGACAGCCGGTAGACGGCGTCCTGGGGCACGTGCTGCTCCACCGTGCGGTCCTTTTCCATATTCGCGTAAACGCCGCGCAAGACGCGGCCGGCGACGCCGTGGCTGACCGCGATCACCCGGCGCTCCGGTTCGGGCGGCAGGTCGGCCAGCCAGTCCGCCATGCGCGCGCAGACCGAGGCGTAGGTCTCGCCGGTCGGGGCGTCGAAGGCCCAGCCGGAGGTCCCGAACGCGTCCGGGAAGGCGGCCATCAGGTCGCTGCGCAGCCGGCCGTCCCAGTCGCCCCAGGAGAGCTCGACCAGCCGGCGGTCCTCCTCGACCTCCGCGCCCAGGGCGGCGGCCACCACCTCGGCGGTCTTCCGCGCGCGCGGCCGAGCGGGCTCGACACCACCCGCCAGCCGGGCTGGCCGGCGGTGAGGTCCTTGAGCAGCGCCGCCACCGCGCCGGCCTGGCGCAGGCCGAGCTCGGTCAGCGGCGAATCCACATGGCCCTGCAGCCGCTGCTCGCGGTTGAACTCGGTCTGGCCGTGCCGGACGAGGTAGATCACCGCTTGCGGCGGACCACCGGGTGGGACGTGGACAGCCCGCCGTCGACCGCGATCGTCTGGCCGTTGACGTAGCTGCTGTCGTCCGAGGCCAGGAACAGCGCCGCGTGCGCGATCTCGTCGGGCACGCCGTAGCGGGTCAGCGGATTGAGCTGGCCGATCTTGTCCTCGTTGCCGCGGGCCCGGGCGCCGTCGAAGATCGGCTTGGTCATGCCGGTTTCGATCAGGCCGGGCGCGATCGCGTTCACCCGGACGCCGGTGCCGTAGAACTCGTTGGCCGCGGTCTGGGCGAGGCTGATGACCCCGGCCTTGGACGCCGAATAGGGCGAGCCGCCGGCCCCGGAGCGGATGCCCGCCACCGAGGCGGTGAGGATGATCGAGCCCTTGCCCTTGGGGATCATCACGGCCGAGGCGTGCTTCACCGCCAGGAACGCGCCGATCAGGTTGATCCGCAGGATCTCGGCCCAGTGGGCGGCGTCCTGGTCCTGGTACTCGACCCAGCCGCCGGAGATGCCGGCGTTGGCCCAGACCACGTCCAGCCCGCCGAACTCGCGCTCGGCGCGGCCGATGTAGTCCTTCACGCAGGCCTCGTCGCCCGCGTCGCCGGTCATGGCGACCGCCTTGCCGCCGGCAGCGGTGATCGCCGCTGCCGTTTCGTCCACGGTCCCGGCCCGGTCGACGCAGAGCACGCTGGCGCCTTCGCGGGCGAACAGCAGGGAGGCCGCGCGGCCGATGCCGCTCGCCGCGCCGGTGATGACGGCCGTGCGGCCGGAAAGACGTCCCATGTCGTACTCCTTACGGGATCAGCAGCACCCGGCCCACGGCCTGGCGGCTTTCGATGTAGCGGTGGGCCTCGGCGGCTTCGGAGAGCGGGAACTCGCGGTCGATGACCGCCTTCAGCTCGCCCTTCGCGACGTCCTCGATCAGCCGCTGGATGTTGTCGTGCACCCGGTCGGTGTTGATCTCGGCGCCCAGGAAGACGCCCGACAGGCTGCGGTTGCCGCCCATCATCGAGCCCACGTCCACCTTCATCGGCTCGCGGCCCGCCTGGCCGACCATGGAGACCCGGCCCCGATAGGCCAGGCTGAGGATCGAGCCCTGCAGGGTGGGGCCGCCGACCGAATCCACGATCACGTCGGCCATGTGCTTGTCGGTGAGCCGGCCCACCTCCTGCACCACGTCGTGGGTCTTGTAGTTGATGCCGTGGGTCAGGCCCAAGGCCTTCAGGCGCTCTAGCCGCTCATCGGACGAGGCGGTGGCGATCACCATGGCCGCGCCCGCACGGGCGGCGAGCTGGATGGCGGCGACGCCGACGCCCGACGCGCCGGCCTGCACGAGGACAATCTCGCCCTTCTTCATCCGGCCGAACTCGAACAGGCAGTCGTCGGCGGTCCCGAACGGCACGGGGACCACGGCGGCCTGCTTCACGTCCATGCCGTCGGGGATCACCCAGGCGGTGCGGGCCGGCACGGCGCGCAGTTCGGCGTGGCTGCCGAAGGCGCCGGTGGTGACGACCTTCTGGCCGACCTTGATCGTAGTGACCTCGGCGCCGACCTCGACCACCTCGCCGGCGGCCTGGTAGCCGACGATGTGCGGCCGGGTGACGAGCGGTCCGCGGAAGCGGTTCAGCGTGTCGCCGCCCTCGATGGACACCGCTTCGACGCGGATCACGATGCCCTTCGGATGGCATTCCGGATCCGGCACGTCCTCGTAGCGCAGGACCTCGGGACCCCCGTTCTCGTGATAGACCGCAGCCTTCATCGGACCCTCCCGTCAAACATCTGTTTGACCGCCACCAACCACGGCCGGGCGGCGGGCGCAAGGGTCGCAGGTTCCGTCCCGGAACCGGGGGTGACATCGGCCGGCGGGTCGCCGATGTTGCCGGCTACAAACGAGAGTCGGGAAGACAACATGACGACGCGCGCTCTGGTGCTCGGCGGCGGTGGGCCCGTCGGGATCGCCTGGGAAAGCGGCCTGATCGCCGGCTTCGCCCAGGCCGGTGTCGACCTCTCCCAGGCCGACTTCATCATGGGCACCTCGGCGGGATCCTTCGTGGGCGCCCGGCTGGCGCTCGGCGCCGATCCGAAGACCCTGGCCGATCCCGTGCTCCGGGAGACCCAGGCCGGGCGGGCGCCGTCCGGCGGCGCGCCCGCCGCCCTCGGCCCCCTCGTGGCGCTGATGGCCGAGGCGCGGGGCGGCAAGCGAAACCCGGCCGAGGTCCGCGCCGAGATCGGGGCCTTCGCCCTGCATGCCGAGACGATGGACGAGGACGCCTTCCTCGCCACCTTCGGACGCAGCTTCGCCGGCCAGACAGCCTGGCCCGCCAGGGACTTCGCCTGCACGGCCGTCGACGCCGAGGACGGCGGGTTCCGGCTGTGGACCGCGCATGCCGGAGCGCCGCTCGACCGGGCGGTGGCGTCGAGCTGCAGCGTGCCGGGCGTCTATCCGCCGGTGACCATCGACGGGCGGCGCTACATCGACGGCGGCATGCGCTCCTCGACCAACGCCGACCTGGCGGCGGGCTACGACCTGGTGGTGATCGTCGCCGTCCGGCTGGGCGACGAGACCGAGATCGGCCGCCTCACCCAGGCGCAGCTCGAGGCCGAGGTCGACAGCCTGCAGGAGGGCGGCGCGAGCGTCGTGGTCATCGGCCCCGACGACGGCAGCCTGGCGGCGCTGGGGCCGAACCTGATGGACTTCACCCGGCGCCCCGACGCGGCGCGCGCGGGCCTCGCCCAGGCGGCCGGGCAGGCCGAGATCCTGAAGGGCGTGTGGGGCTAGCGCGCCCTAGCGGTTCGCCTTCACGAACGCGCGGATGGCCGCGATCACCTGGTCCTGGTCGTCCGGCGTCAGATAGGGGTGCATCGGCAGGCTGATCACCTGGCCGGCCTTGGCCTCGGTGACGGGCAGGCCGTCCGGCGCGGTCGGATAGACCGAATAGACGCCCTGCCGGTGGATCGGGATCGGATAGTAGACGGCGGTCGGCACGCCCTTCTCGCGCAGCGCCGCGGCCAGGCCGTCACGGTTCGGCGCCTCGATGGTGTACTGCGCCCAGACGCTGACCCCGCCCTCGATCACCGTCGGGACCGTGACCAGGTCGGAGAGGCCCTCGGCGTAGCGGTCGGCCACCCGGTTCCGGGCCTCGATCTCGTCGGGGAAGATCTTCAGCTTCTCGAGCAGGACGGCGGCCTGGATGGTGTCCATCCGGCTGTTGGTGCCGACGCGGACGTTCAGGTAGCGCGGATCGTGGTCGAAGGTGCGGCCTTCCAGGTCCGACTTCACCGCCTGGCCATGGACGCGCAGCGAGACCAGAAGATCGTGGAAGCGGGCGTCCTTCGACAGCACCGCGCCGCCGTCGCCGTAGCAGCCGAGCGGCTTGGCCGGGAAGAAGGAGGTGGTGGCCACGTCCGCCCAGTGGATCGGGTGCCTGCCGCCGAGGGTGCAGCCGAAGCCCTGGGCGCTGTCGGCGATCAGCTTCAGGCCGTGGGCGTCGCAGACCTTGCGGATCGCCGGATAGTCGGCCGGCTGGCCGAACAGGTCGACGGCGATGACAGCCTTCGGCGTCAGCTCGCCCTTCGCCTTCACCGCCTGGATCGCGGCCTCCAGGCTCTTCGCATCCATGTTGTAGGTGCGGGCGTCCACGTCGACGAACACCGGCGAGGCGCCGACCAGCGGCATGGCCTCGGCGGTCGCCGCGAAGGTGAAGGACGGGCAGAAGACCGCGTCGCCCGGCCCGATCCCCCAGGCCATCAGCGGCAGGACGAGCGCGTCGGTGCCCGACGCGCAGGAGAGCACAAAGGGCGCCTCGCCGAAGGCGGCCATCTCGGCTTCGAAGGCGGCGATCTCAGGGCCCATGATGTAGGCGCCCGACCGCACGACCTTGAGGATCGCGTCCTCCAGCGGCTGGCCGAGGCGCTGGCGCTGGGCCTGCAGGTCGATGAACGGGATAGGCATGCTGGGGCGGCCCCTGTCTTCTGAAGCGGGCGCCTAATGGCATACGCCGACTCACGCCGCCAAACACGCTTGGTGACGGTGTTTTACAGCGGGGCAGGCCAAACGCTTCATCTCCCCCAGCGCGCCAGCGATGGCGGGAGGGGGACCGCCGGCCGAGCCGCAGGCGAAGAGCCGGGGGTGGAGGGGGCAAGCCTTATCCACTGCCGGCCGCCTGCCCCTCCACCCCCGCTCTTCGGCCAGCTCGCGCTGACCTCGGCGGGCGGTCCCCCTCCCGCCGCTGCGCGGGGGAGGTGAAGGACTTGGGCGCTAAGGCTTCGCCTGGACGCCGCCCTTCATCACGAAGCCGACCCTCTCCAGCACCCGGACGTCCGACAGCGGATCGCCCTGGACGGCGATCAGGTCGGCGGCCTTGCCGGGGGTTAGCGCGCCGATCTCGTTCGACAGGCCGAAGTGGTCGGCGGCGTTGACGGTGGCGGCCTGTACGGCCTCCAGCGGGGTGAGGCCCGCCTTCACCAGCAGGGCGAACTCCTGGGCGTTGTCGCCGTGGGCCGAGACGCCGGTGTCGGTGCCGAACGCGATCTTCACCCCGCCGGCGTGGGCGCGCCTGGCCATGTCCAGCATCTTCGGCCCGGCCTCCAGCGCCTTGGCGGTCTGGGCGGGGGTGAAGAAGTTGTTGGGGCCGGACGCGATCCGGTAGACGAAGTCGCCGGCCATCAGGGTGGGCACCAGGTAGCCCTTGTTCTTCTTGAGGAGCTGGATCCCCTCGTTGTCGAGGTAGGTGCCGTGCTCGATGGAATCGCCGCCGGCCTTCAGGAACGAGTTGATGCCGTCGCCGCCGTGGGCGTGGGCGGTCACGCGCCGGCCCATGCGGTGGGCGGAATCGACGATGGCGTCGAGCTCCTCCTGGCTGAACTGCTGGCCGAGGCCGGCCGCGGTGTTGGAGAGCACGCCGCCGGTGGCGGTGATCTTGATGACGTCGGCGCCCTGCCAGACCTGTTCGCGCACCGCGCGGCGGCAGTCGTCCGCCCCGGAGCAGACCGAGCCCGGACGCAGCACGTGCATGACGTCGTCGCGGAAGCCGTTCACGTCCCCGTGGCCGCCGTGCACCGAGATCGCCGAGCCGGAGGCCAGGATGCGCGGGCCGGGCACGTCGCCGAGGCTGATCGCCTTGCGCAGGGCGAAGATGGCGCTGTTCTCGGCGCCCAGGTCCGCGACCGTGGTGAAGCCGGCCAGCAGGGTCTTCTTCGCGAAGCGGGCGCCGATCATCGCCTGTTCGGCGGAGGACTGGGTGACCTCGTCGAGACGGCTGGTCGGGCCCTGCTCGCCAGTGATGTGGACATGGCTGTCGATCAGGCCCGGCAGGACGAACTGGTCCCGGAGGTCGACGACCTTACCGCCCGGTTCGGACACGAAGCCGTCGGCGATGCGGACGACCTTGCCGTTCTGGATGACCAGGGTCTTCTGGGTTTCGACCCTGCCGCTCGCCGGGTCGGCCAGCAGGCGGCCGGCCTGGACGAAGGTGGTCTGTGCAGCCGGCGCCTGCGCCGCGGCCGGCAGGGCGAGCGCGACGGCCAGCGCGGCGCCGGTCAGGAAGCGGTTCATCTGGAAATCCCCCGGGTACTTGAGGCGCGGAGCTTAAGCAGCGGGCGGACGGATAGGGAAGGGCGCTTTCTCCGGCGTCATCCTAGGCGATGTGCCTGGGATGACGGCCGGGATCTGCTCAGATCTGCCGCTTGCGCCCTTCCCAGTAGGGCGCGCGGACCTTGTTGCGCTGGATCTTGCCGGCTTCCGAGCGGGGGAGGTCGGTGACGAAGTCGATCTTCTTCGGGACCTTGAAGCTGGGCAGGTTGGCCCGGGCGAAGGCCAGGATCTCCTGCTCCAGTTCGGCCGACGGCTCGTAGCCGGCCTTCAGCATGATCACGGCGCGGACCTGCTCGCCCCACTGCTCGTCGGGCACGCCGACCGTCGACGAGTCGGCCACGGCGTCGTGCTTGATCAGCTCGTTGTCGATCTCCTGCGGGTAGATGTTCACCCCGCCCGAGATGATCGTCTCGGCGTTGCGGCCGGTGAGGAACAGGTAGCCGTCCTCGTCGAAGTAGCCGACGTCGCCCATGGTGAAATAGTTGCCGACCCGGTTCGCCTGGGTCTTGGCCTCGTCCTTGTAGTAGGTGAAGCCGCCGCCGGGCGGGAGCTGGTGGTAGATGGTCCCGGGCACGCCGGGCGGCTGCTCGTTGCCTTCCTCGTCGAGGATCTTGGAGCCGAGGAGCGCGGGCCGCTTGCCGACGCTGCCCGGCTTCTGCAGCCACTCCTCCGAGGTGATGGTGAAGCCCGCCCCGCCCTCGGAGCCGGCGTAGTATTCGCTGAGCACCGGGCCGAACCACTCGATCATGGCCAGCTTGACCTCGGGCGGGCAGGGGGCCGCGCCGTGGACGATGTATTTGACGTGGCTCACGTCATACTTCGCCTTCACCTCGTCGGGCAGCGCCAGCAGGCGCTGGAACATGATCGGCACCAGGTGCAGGTGGGTGACCCTGCGCTCGACGATGGTCTTCAGGACCTGCTCGCTATCCCACTTGTCGAGGAAGACGAGCGGCGCGCCGGCGCCCATGGCGGCGTTGACGTCGAAGGCCAGCGGGGCGGCGTGGTAGGCCGGGCCGGCGCAGAGCTGCACCGAGTTCTCGTCGTAGCCGCGGAGCTGGTAGATCCCCGGCGGGGCGATCACCGGGTTCGGGCGGAAGACCCCCTTCGGCCGGCCGGTGGTGCCGGAGGTGTACATCATCTGGTTGCCGAGGACCGGGTCCTCGATGTCCGAGCCGTCGAGGCCGGCCAGCGCGTCCTCGTAGCCCTGGAAGCCGTCGATGGCGCCGCCGATGGCGATCTTCAGGGCGAGGCCCGGGCACTGGGCGGCGGCGGGGCCGGAGGCGGCCACGCGGGCCTCGGCGAACAGCGCCTTGGCCTCGCAGTCCTGGACGATGTAGGCGATCTCGTCGGCGGTCAGGTGCCAGTTGACCGGGGTGATCCGCAGGCCGGCGCGCTTGGTGGCGGCGAGCACCTCGACGAACTCGTGGCGGTTGGAACAGACCAGGGCGACCGAGTCCCCGGCCTTCAGGCCCGCGTCGCGCATCAGCCGGGCGAGCCGGTTGGCCGTAGCGTTGACCTCGGCGAAGGTCCGCGTGGTCCCGTCGGGATCGATCACCGCCGGCCGGTCCGGCTGGACCTTGGCCCACACCGCGGCGGTCATCCCGGACATCTGCGCGGCGGCGAGCTGCGCGTCGAGGTCCATGCGTTCCTTCAAGGCTTCCATCAAATCCCTCCCGCGCCGAATGGCTGGCGCACCTGCTCTTCATTGGAGGCGCGGGGACCGCGGGCGAAATGGCTCCGCTGGCCCGGCGTCCGGCCTCGGCCCTCACCAAATCACGCCGGGCGACGGGCGCCAATTCCCTTGCGTCAGGGCTCGATCGCCGGCCTTGCGCGTTGCCGATTGCGCGCGATCAATGTCGCAACCACATTCTGGGGACACCAAGCTTGAGCTTGGACACTTCGGGGAGCTCCGCAAACGTGAACACGCTTCGCAAACGCCTGACCCTGCTGGCCGTGATCCTCATGGCCCCGGTGCTCGCCAGCTGCGGCATCAACACCATTCCGACTAAGGAGGAGGCCGCCCGCGCCCGCTGGGGCGACGTGCAGAGCCAGTACCAGCGACGGGCCGACCTGATCCCGAACCTCGTGGAGACCGTCCGCGGCTACGCCGCCCAGGAGCGCACCGTGCTGCGCGAGGTGACCGAGGCGCGCGCCTCGGCGACCCAGGTGCAGGTGGACGCCTCGACCCTGACCGACCCGGCCCAGTTCCAGCAATACCAGCAGGCCCAGGACCGTCTGACCGGCGTGCTCGGACGGCTGATGATGATCCAGGAACGCTATCCGGACCTGAAGTCGAACCAGAACTTCCTGGCCCTGCAGAGCCAGCTCGAGGGCACCGAGAACCGCATCGCCGTCGCCCGGCGCGACTACAACGCCGCGGTCCAGGACTACAACACCAGCCTCCGGACCTTCCCGACGGTCATCTGGGCCAAGACCATCCACGGCGGCTCCAAGCCGATGCAGCTCTTCCAGGCCTCGGCCGCGGCGCAGAGCGCGCCCACCGTCGACTTCGGCGGGACCCAGCCCGGCGCGCCGGTTCCGGACGGCGCGCGCCCGGCGCGGCCCCGCCCGCGCTGCCGGCCCCCGTCCCGGCGCCCGCGCCCCAGTGATGACAGCCCTTGCGGGAGCGCGGGGCCTCGTCCTCGCGCTCCTCGTCCTCCTCGGCTCGGCCACGGGCGTCCTCGCCCAGCCGAAGTTCCCGCCGCTCACCGGCCGCGTGGTGGACAACGCCAACCTCCTGTCGCCGGCGACGGAGCAGAAGCTCGACGGCGAGCTCGCCCAGCTCGAGGCCGCGACCGGCCGCCAGCTCGTGGTCGCCACCCTGCCGGACCTGCAGGGCTATGAGATCGAGGAGTACGGCTACCAGCTCGGCCGCGCCTGGGGCATCGGCTCGAAGGCCGAGAACGACGGCGCCCTGCTGATCGTCGCGCCCAACGAGCGGAAGGTGCGCATCGAGGTCGGCTATGGCCTCGAGGGCGTGCTCACCGACGCGCTCACCAGCGTGATCATCAGCAGCGCCATCCTGCCGAGGTTCAAGGCGGGCGACATGGAAGGCGGCGTGGTGGCCGGGACCGAGTCGCTCATCCAGCAGCTCTCCCTGCCCGACGAGGAGGCCGGCGCCCGCGCGGCCCAGGCCCAGCAGCAGGTGAAGCGCCAGGCCGAGAGTGGCGGCGGCGGGATCCCGCTGATCTTCATCTTCTTCGTCGTGCTCTGGGTGCTGGGCGGCATCCTGGGCGCCTTCGGGCGGCGGCGTCGCGGCCGGTCGAGCGGCCTCTGGTGGCTGCTGCCGCTCATCCTGTCGAACAGCGGCGGCCGCCGCGGCGGCGGCGGCTGGGGCGGCGGCGGTGGCTTCTCCGGCGGCGGCGGCTCGTTCGGCGGCGGCGGATCCTCGGGGAGCTGGTGATGGCGAACGACCCTCTGATCTCCCCCTCCGACCAGGCGGCGATCGCCGCGGCCGTGCGCGAGGCCGAGGCCCGAACCACGGGCGAGATCTACTGCGTGGTCGCCGAGGACAGCTCGGACTACTTCGAGACCCCGCTCGCCTGGGCGGCCGGCGTCGCGCTCCTGGGGCCGGCGCTGCTGCTGATGCTCGGCGCGCCCGTCGCCCTGCCGGACCTGACGCCGGACTGGAGCGCGGCCCAGACCGCCCAGGCCGCCGCGCGGCAGAGCCTGCTGGACGCCATCCTGCTGCAGCTCGTGCTCTTCGTGGTCACCGCGCTCGTGGTCAGCCTGGACGCCGTGCGGCTGCGGCTGACGCCCCGGGGCCTGAAGCGCGACCGCGTGCGGCGCGAGGCCCTGGCGCATTTCGCCGCCAAGAACCTGCACGCCACCCGCGAGCGGACCGGCGTGCTGATCTACGTCTCGCTGGACGAGCACATGGCCGAGCTGATCGCCGACGCGGGCATCGCCGGCCAGGTTCCCCCGGAGGCCTGGGAGAAGCCGATGGCGGCCCTGATGGCGGGCCTGAAGCGCCGCGAGCCTTCGGCCGGCTTCGCCGCGGCCATCGCGCTGTGCGCCGACATCCTGGCCGAGCGCTTCCCGGCCAAGCCCGGCGACAATCCCAATGAGCTGCCCGACGCCGTGGTGCTGCTGCCGCGCGGCTAGCCCCCCGGCTGCGGCGAATCGGCCCGACCGGTTGTCCGCCGGCGCGCGCGACCTAAGATTGCGCGCGAGGGAAGGGAGAGGCCGGGTGACCGACCTGCCGGACAACCACGACCTGACGGCGCGCGCCTTCGACGAGGTGGCCGAGGCCATCGGCCTGGGCATGCCCTTCCGCCTGCTGGTCAGCCCCGACGGCCGCTCGCGCCGCTTCCTGCACGTGGGCGCAAGCTGCGAGGCGCTGAACGGCGTGCCCGTCGCCGAGGCCCTGCAAGACGCCCGCAAGCTCTACGACCTGATGCCGCCCGAGCACCGCCGGGCCTTCGCCGCCGCCGAGGCCGCGGCCCTGGGCTGCCAGGCCCCGTTCCGGATCGAGGTGCAGATGCGCCGGCCGGACGGCGAGACGCGGTGGTTCCGCATCGCCTCCCACCCCCGCCGGCTGGCCGACGGCTCGACGGTCTGGGACGGGCTGCAGACCGACATCACCGAGACCCGCCGCCTGGCCGAGGAGGTCGCCGACCAGCGCCGCCGCCTGCAGATGGCGGTTGAGGCCACCGGCCTCGGCCTCTGGGAATGGGATCCGCGCGCCGCCCAGGTGATCTGGTCCGAGCGGAACAAGGCGCTGTTCGGCCTGCCGGCGGACGCCCATGTCGACATCAACCGCTACATGGCGCTGATCCACCCGGACGACGTGGCCAAGGTCCAGGAGGTCTATCGCGCGGCCGAGGGCGGCGGCGACTTCCGGGTGGAGCACCGCACCAACCGTCCCGACGGCGAGGCCCGCTGGATCCTGACCCACGGACGGGTGCTGAAGGAGGAGGACGGCGCCCAGGTGGTGGTCGGCACCTCCGTCGACATCACCGAGCGCAAGCAGGCCGAGGACCGGCGCAGCCTGCTGCTGGGCGAGCTGGCCCACCGGGCCAAGAACGGGCTGACGGTGATGATGTCCATCGTCGGCCAGACGGCGCGCGCGTCCGAGACGGTGGCCGACTTCGAGGCGGTGCTGATGGCGAGGCTCGAGGCCATGGCCCGCTCGCAGGACCTGGTGACCGAGACTCGCGGCGCGCCGGTGTCCCTCGGCGCGGTGATGCGCCAGGTGCTGACGCCCTTCGGCCTCGCGCGCTTCGAGATCGCGCCGGCCCTCGACGGGGTCACCGTCGCCGGCCAGATGGCCGCCTCGCTCGGCCTGCTGCTGCACGAGATGGCCACCAATGCGGTGAAGTACGGCGCGCTCTCGGGACGCCGCGGCCGGGTGCGGATCACCGAGGCGGCGGCTCCCGCCGGCCGGGTGGTGGTGCACTGGTGCGAGACGGGCGGCCCGCCGGTGACCCCGCGGGTCAGGGCCGGCTTCGGGTCGCGCGTGCTGCAGGTGTCGCTGGCCCCGCACGGCGGCAAGGTGACCGCCGCCTACCGCCCCGCCGGCTTCGAGGCCCGCGTGGAGTTCCCGACCGCGGGTTGAGCACCTTGCCGGGGCGCCGTCCGAAGCCCTACCATGCCCTCCTCTCGGGAGGAGCGGCGATGGCCTACAAGCTCAACGTCAACGGCAAGGTTCACCAGGCGGACGTCGATCCCGACACCCCGCTCCTCTGGACGCTCCGCGACACCCTGGGGATCCTCGGGCCGAAGTACGGCTGCGGGATCGCCCAGTGCGGGGCCTGCACGGTGCACGTGGACGGCCAGCCGATCCGCAGCTGCGTGACGCCGGTCTCCGCCGTCACCGGCCGGATCACCACCATCGAGGGCGTCGGCGCCAGCGCCGTCGGCAAGAAGGTGCAGGCCGCCTGGACCGAGCTCGACGTCGCCCAGTGCGGCTACTGCCAGCCTGGCCAGATCATGTCGGCGACCGCGCTGCTGACCAGCAATCCGAAGCCCACGGACGCCGATATCGACGCGGCGATGAGCGGCAACATCTGCCGCTGCGCGACCTACACGCGGATCCGCGCGGCCATCAAGCGCGCCTCCGGCCAGAAGGAAGCCTGAGCCATGACCCGCGAACTGACCGGCGCCTCCCGGCGCGAGTTCCTGACCGCGGCCTCGGCCAGCGGCCTCGTCATCTCCTTCGCCGTGGCCTCGAAGGCCGAGGCCCAGGCCGGCGGCCTCTCCCGGATCAACGCCTATGTGCAGGTGGCCCCGGACGGCTGGGTGACGATCACCAACAAGAACCCGGAGATCGGCCAGGGCATCAAGACCATGCTGCCCATGCTGATCGCCGAGGAGCTGGACATCCCCTGGGAGAAGGTCCGCATCGACCAGGCCGACAGCGACCCCGCCGTCTATGGCCGCCAGTTCGCCGGCGGCTCGATGGCCACGCCGCTGCACTGGGAGGACCACCGCCGCGTCGGCGCCGTGGCCCGGGCCATGCTGATCCAGGCCGCGGCCCAGGCCTGGAACTGTCCCGCCGGCGAATGCACCACCACGGCGGGCGTCGTCCTGCACAAGGCGTCCAACCGCAAGGCGACCTACGCCTCGCTGGCCACCCAGTGCGCCGGGATCACGCCGCCCGATCCGAAGACCCTGCCGCTGAAGGATCCGCGCGACTACAAGATCATCGGCCAGGCCAAGGTCCAGTACGACACGCCGAAGATCGTCACCGGCCAGCCGCTGTTCGGCATCGACGTGGTCCGGCCCGGCATGCTGTTCGCCGCCTATGAGAAGGCGCCGGTGTTCGGCGCGCGCGTGGCCAGCGCCGACCTCGCCGCGGCCCAGAAGGTGAAGGGCGTCCGCAAGGCCTTCGTGGTCGAGGGCGATCCCAAGGCGGTCCAGCCGCAGCCGGGCCAGATCGGCGGCGGCCTGCTGCCGGGCGTGGCGGTGGTGGCCGACACCTGGTGGGCGGCGAAGAAGGGCCGCGACCAGCTCAGGACCAGCTGGCAGGAGCATCCGACCTCGGCCCAGTCGAGCGCCGCCTTCGCCGCCAAGGCCAGGGAGCTCTCCACGGCCAAGCCGCAGCGCACGCCGCGCAACGACGGCGACGTGGACGCCGCCCTGAAGTCCGCGGCCAAGACGGTGGAGGCCGCCTACGCCTATCCGTTCATCAGCCACGCGACCCTGGAGCCGCAGAACTGCACGGCGGAGTGGAAGGACGGCAAGCTGGAGATCTGGGCGCCGACCCAGAACCCCGAGCCCGGCCGCCAGCTCTGCGCCAAGACGCTCGGGATCAAGCCCGAGGACATCACCATCCACATGACCCGCTGCGGCGGCGGCTTCGGGCGCCGGCTCGCCAACGACTACATGGTCGAGGCCGCCTGGATCGCGCGGGAAGCCGGGGCTCCGGTGAAGCTGCTCTGGACGCGTGAAGACGACATGCGCCACGACATCTACCGGCCGGGCGGCTTCCACTACTTCCGCGGCGGGCTGGACGCGGCCGGCAACCTGGTCGCCTTCCACGACCACTTCGTGTCGTTCGGCGAGGGCACGGGCTTCGCGCCCAGCGCCGGCATGGGCCCGACCGAATATCCGGCCCGCTTCGTGCCGAACTTCCGCATCGACGTCTCGACGATGCCGCTCGGCGTGCCGACCGGGCCGCTGCGGGCGCCGGGCTCCAATGCGCTCGCCTTCGTCTTCCAGTCGTTCATCGACGAGATGGCGCACGCCGCCGGCGCCGACCCGCTGGCCTTCCAGCTCAAGCTGCTGGGCGACAAGCCGACCGTCGGCGAGGCCCCGGCGCTCTACGGCGCCGGCCGCATGGCCGGCGTGCTGAAGGCGGTCGGCGAGATGTCCGGCTGGGCGAACCGCTCGAAGCTGCCGAAAGGCGAGGGCATGGGGGTGGCCTGCTACTACAGCCACCTCGGCTACTTCGCCGAGGTCTGCCACGTGGCGGTCGCCGCGGACGGCGCCGTGAAGGTGAAAAAGGTCTGGGTCGCCGCCGACGTGGGCCGGCAGATCATCAACCCGCACGGGGCGATGAACCAGGTCCAGGGCTCGGTGCTGGACGGCCTTTCCGAGGCGCTGCACCAGAAGATCACCATCGAGAACGGCGCGGCGGTCGAGGGCAACTTCGACTCCTACCCGCTGATGCGGATCAACGAGGCGCCGCCGGTCGAGGTGAAGTGGGTGATCACCGACAACAACCCTACCGGCCTCGGCGAACCCGCCCTGCCGCCGGCCATCCCGGCGCTCACCAACGCCATCTTCGCCGCCACCGGCAAGCGCATCCGCAGCCTGCCGATCGATCCGGCGATGCTGAAGACGTAGGGGCGTCGTCGTCCCTCCCTTAAAGGGGAGGGTCGACTCGCCGCCAGGCGAGCGGGGTGGGGAAGTCGCGCTCAAGCTCTGAGTCCAGGCTTGACCCACGCTGCCCCACCCTGGCCGCTTCGCGGCCTGTCCCTCCCCATTAAGGGGAGGGACCAAGGGGCTCGACCTCGCCCTCCCGATCAGCCCAAATGCGTCCCAACAAGTGTTTGAGGGACGTCCAGGTGAAGAAGCTGCTGATCGCCAACCGCGGCGAAATCGCGGTCCGCATCGCGCGGACCGCCGCCGAGATGGGCGTGGCGACCGTGGCGGTGTTCTCCGAGGACGACGCCGGCTCCCTGCACACCCGCACCGCCGACGCCGCGACGCCGCTCACGGGCTCGGGGCCCGCGGCCTACCTCGACATCGCGGGCGTCATGCGCGCGGCGCAGGTGGCCGGCTGCGACGCCGTCCACCCGGGGTACGGCTTCCTGTCCGAGAACGCCGCCTTCGCCCGGGCCTGCGCCGAGGCCGGCCTGGCCTTCGTCGGACCTACCCCGGAGACCCTCGAGCTGTTCGGCGACAAGGGCCGCGCCCGGGCCCTGGCGCGGCAGTGCGGCGTGCCGGTCGCGCCCGGCACGGACGGGCCGACGACCCTGGCGGACGCCCGCGCCTTCCTGGCCGAGCACGGGGCGGTGATGGTCAAGGCGGTGGCCGGCGGCGGCGGGCGCGGCATGCGGCCGGTGACCGCCTTGGACGAGCTCGACGCCGCCTGGGACCGCTGCGCGTCCGAGGCGAAGGCGGCGTTCGGCGACGGCGACCTCTATGTGGAGCGTTTCCTGCCCCGGGCCCGGCACATCGAGGTCCAGGTGATCGGCGACGGCGCGGCCGTCTCCCACCTCTGGGACCGTGAGTGCAGCCTCCAGCGCCAGCGGCAGAAGGTGGTGGAGATCGCGCCCGCCGACATGCTGCCTGCACCCTTGCGCGAGCGCCTGTTCGCCCACGCCGTCGACCTTGCCGGGGCGGCGGGCTACCGCGGCCTCGGCACCATCGAGTTCCTGGTGGCCGGTGACGAGGCGGTGTTCATCGAGGCCAACGCCCGCCTGCAGGTGGAGCATACGGTCACGGAGGGAGGTCACCGGCCTCGACCTAGTGCGGCTCCAGCTCCAGGTCGCGGACGGCGCGGGCCTCGCCGACCTCGGCCTGACGCAGGACCGGGTCCCCGCGCCGCGCGGCCATGCGGTGCAGGCCCGGGTCAACCTGGAGACCATGGCCCTGGACGGCGCCGCGAAGCCGGCGGGCGGGACGCTCAGCGTCTATGAGCCGCCGTCCGGCCCGGGCGTCCGCGTCGACGGCTTCGGCTACGCCGGCTACCGGACGAGCGCCCGGTTCGACAGCCTGCTCGCCAAGCTGATCGTCCATGCCGGCGCCGGCGGCCTTTCCCGCGCGGTCGCCAAGGCCTATCGCGCGCTCTCCGAGTTCCGCATCGAGGGCTCGGCGACCAACCTCGCCTTCCTGCAGAACCTGCTGGCCGATCCGGCGGTGGCGGCCGGCGAGGTCCATACCCGGTTCATCGAAGAGCATATGGCGGGCCTCCTCGGCCCGCCGGAGGCGCATCCGAGGCTCTACTTCGAGGCCGCCGCCGACCCCGGCCCGCGCGCCGCGCCCGCGGCGCCGGACGCCCCCGCCGGGACCGCCCCGGTGCGCGCGCCGCTGCAGGGCACGGTCGTCTCCCTGCAGGCCCAGGCCGGCGACACGGTCCGCAAGGGCCAGCCGCTGATGGTCCTGGAAGCCATGAAGATGGAGCACCTCGTGGAGGCCCAGGCCTCGGGCGTGCTGCGCCAGATCATGGTCGCGCCCGGCGACACGGTGTTCGAGGGCCATCCGCTGGCCTTCCTGGAGGAGACCGGCGGCGGCGATACGGACGCGGAGGCGGAAGCCGCCCACGACCTCGACGCCATCCGCCCGGACCTCGCCGAGGTGATCGAACGCCACCGGCTGACCCTCGATGCGGCCCGGCCGGATGCGGTGGCCCGGCGGCGCAAGACCGGCCAGCGCACCGCCCGCGAGAACCTCGCCGACCTCTTCGATCCCGGCAGCTTCTCGGAGTTCGGGGCCATGGCCCTGGCCGCCCAGCGCCGCCGCCGCAGCCTCGACGACCTGAAGGTCAACACCCCGGCCGACGGCATCGTGGTCGGCGTGGGCGAGGTGAACGGCGGACTGTTCGGCGAGGACAAGGCCCGCTGCGTCGGCCTCGCCTACGACTTCACCGTGCTGGCCGGCACCCAGGGCCACTTCAACCACAAGAAGACCGACAGGATCCTGGAGTTCGCGGAGCACTGGAAGGCCCCGATCGTCTGGTACACCGAGGGCGGCGGCGGGCGGCCCGGCGACGTGGACGGCGGCCAGCTCGCCGCCTCCTCGCTGGACACCACCAGCTTCACGACCTTCGCGCGGCTGTCGGGTGTCGCGCCGCGCATCGCCATCAACTCCGGCCGCTGCTTCGCGGGCAACGCGGTCTTCTTCGGCTGCGCCGACGTCACCATCGCCACGCGCTACTCCAACATCGGGCTCGGCGGCCCGGCGATGATCGAGGGCGGCGGGCTGGGCGTCTTCACCCCGGACGAGATCGGCCCCTCGGACGTGCTCTACGCCAACGGGGCGCTCGACCTGCTGGTGGAGGACGAGGCCGAGGCGACGGCGGCGGCGAAGCAGATCCTCGGCATGTTCCAGGGCGCCGTGCGCGACTGGACCTGCGCCGACCAGCGCCGGTTGCGCCATCTGATCCCCGAGAACCGGGTCCGCGCCTACGACGTCCGCGAGGTGATCCGCACCCTCGCCGACGAGGGCTCCTGGCTCGAGCTGCGCGGCGGCTATGGGACGGGGATCATCACCGGCTTCCTCAGGATCGAGGGCCGGCCGCTGGGGCTGATCGCCAACGACCCGCGCCACCTGGGCGGGGCGATCGATTCCCCCGGCGCGGAGAAGGGCGCCCGCTTCCTCCAGCTCTGCGACGCCTTCGACGTCCCCGTGCTGTCGCTCTGCGACACGCCGGGCTTCATGGTCGGGCCCCAGAGCGAGACCACGGCCGCGGTGCGCCGCGGCTCGCGCCTGTTCGTCACCGCCACGACGCTGTCGGTGCCGCTGTTCACCGTCGTCCTGCGCAAGGGCTACGGCCTGGGCGCCCAGGCCATGGCCGGCGGCGACTTCTCGGCGCCCGCCATGATGCTGGCCTGGCCGACCGCCGAGTTCGGGCCCATGGGCCTGGAGGGCGCCGTCCGCCTCGGCTACCGCAAGGAACTGGAAGCCGAGCCCGACCCCGCCGCCCGTCAGGCGCTGTTCGAGAAGCTGGTGGGCAGGATGTACGAGAACGGCAAGGCGCTCTCGGTGGCCTCGGTGGTGGAGATCGATGCGGTGATCGATCCGGCCGAGACCCGCGCCTGGCTGGTGCGCGGCCTGAAGGCCTGCCCGGTCCCGCCGCACGGCGCAGGCAAGAAGCGGCCCTTCGTCGACGTGTGGTGATCGTTTCCGGCAAAGCGGCCGCCACGTGACCTAAGGTCACCGTTGCCACCCCGCCTTCGTCCGATACCGTCGTTCGCAAGAAGAGCGTTCTCGGGAGGAACGGCGTGGCGGTGGTCGATGGCGTGGCCGGGGTTCCCGGCGCGGAGGTCGCGGCGCAGCCGGTCGGGGCCAAGCCGCCGGGGCGGGTGAAGGTCTTCTACACCTTCGGGCAGGTGGTCGAGAGCGGTTACCTCGTCGCCAACACCTTCATCTTCTTCTACTACACCGCGGTCCTCGGCCTGCCCGGCTCGGTGGTCGGCGCGGCCGTGGCGATCAGCATGGTGCTGGACGCCATCGCCGACCCGCTGATCGGCTCCTGGTCCGACAGCCTGCGAACGAAGTTCGGCCGGCGCCTGCCGCTGATGCTGCTGGGCGCGCCGCTGACCATGCTGACCATGGGGCTGCTGTTCTCGCCGCTCGCCGGCCTCTCGCCGTTCGCGCTGTTCCTCTGGTTGACCGTGACCAAGATGCTCGTCCGGGCCTTCGCCTCGGTCTTCAACATCCCCCTACTACGCGCTCGGCGGCGAGCTGACCGACGACTATGTGGAGCGCACGCGGATCGTCGCCTCCCGGCTGCTCGCCGGCATCGTCGTCACCGTCGCCATCACCGCCATGGCCACCATGGTGTTCTTCCGGGGCGAGGGCGGGCTGCAGATCGCCGAGCGCTACCCGGCCTTCGGCTGGACGCTGGGCGCCGGCATCCTGGTGATCGGCCTGATCTGCTGCGCCGGCGTCTGGCGCCACGCCGCCGCCCTGCCGCAGCCGCGCGAGCCGGCGCCCCACATGCTGCGACGGCTCCCGGGCGAGCTCGCCGAGATCTTCCGCAACCGGTCCTTCCTGATCCTGTTCTTCGCCCTGCTGGTGTTCTCCAGCAGCGCCGGTCTGCACCAGGCGCTGAACAACCACACCTACGTCTTCGTGTGGGGGCTGCGGCCCGAGCTGATCCAGATCCCGGCCTATAGCTATCTGTTCGCCCTGCTGGTCGCGACGCCGCTGACGCCGTTCATGCTGCGCTGGATGGAGAAGAAGACCGCGTCGATCATCGGCTTCCTCACGGTCGTGGTGGCGTGGCTGGCCGTTCCGAGCGTCCGCGCGCTCGGGCTGTTCGCCCCGACCGGCCTGGAGGCCACGCCATGGCTCGCGGCGACCAACTTCTTCGTCGGCCTGGGCTCGGGGATCGTCTTCGTGGCGATCCCGTCGATGATGGCCGACGCCGCCGACGAGCACGAGCACCTGTTCGGCCACCGGCGGGAGGGGCTGTTCTTCTCCGGCATCGGGTTCGGCGCCAAGGCGGCCTCCGGCATGGGCTCGCTGCTGGGCGGGATCACCCTCGATCTCCTGCGCTTTCCGCAGACCGCGGGCCGGCAGGTCAACGCCGCCATCCCCGAGGACATCCTGGCCGGGCTGGTGCTGGGCTGGGGCCCGCTCTGCGCGCTGCTGTGTATTGTCGGCGCGGCGATCCTGGCGCCCTACGGTCTGAGCCGCCGCCGCCAGGCGGAGGTGTCCGCCGCCCTGAAGCTGAAGCGCGCCGCCGATGTCAGTGCGGGACGTAGTTCCTGAGCACGTCCTCGATGACCCGCTCCAGGCCGGCGAGCGTGTTGCAGGTCTTGGCCACGTGGCAGTAGCGGGCGTAGCGGTCCATGACGCTGTCGCCCTGGCCCCAGTAGCTCTCGGGCTCGGGGTTCAGCCAGATCACGGCGCGGCTGCGCTGGTGGATCAGGTTCATCAGGTCGAGCCGCGGATCGGCGAAGTTCGAGCGGCCGTCGCCCAGGAAGATCACCGTGGTGTGGCGGTCCAGCCGGTCGAGGTGCTGGTCGCAGAAGTCTTCCAGCGACTTGCCGTAGTCGGTCTGCTGGAAGCCGATGGTCTGCAGCACCTTGAGGATGGCCTGCTCAACCGCGTGGTCGTCGAGGATGTCGTCCACCGGAATCAGCCGGCCTGAGAAGGCGAAAGCGTCCAGCCGGTCGACCACCTCGTTCAGGGAATAGAGGAAGGTCAGCAGGAACTGGGCGGCGGCGGCCACCGACTTGGAGACGTCGCAGATCGCCACGATCGACGGCTTGTCGATCTTCTTCGACTTCCAGACGATGTCGAACGGCACGCCGCCGTAGCCCATGGACTTCCTGAGCGTGCGGCGGACGTCGAGGTGGCCGATCCGGGCCTGGTGGCGGCGGCGCGAATAGCGGTCGGCCAGCCGCTTGGCCATCTTGCGGACGAGCTGCTGCATGATCGCCATGTCGACGGGATCGATGCCGCCCTCGGCGTTCAGCGCCTTGCGCGCCAGCATCTCCTCGCGGAGCTGCCGGCCGGAGCCCGCGGCATAGAGCTCGTGCTGGCGCTCCACATATTTCTGCGCCTCCGCCACCAGGGCGCGGCGTCCGGCGTCGAGGCGCTCGGCGAGGCCCTGGGTCTCCGGTTTCAGGCGGGCGCCGGCGATGATCTTCTCGATCTCGGCCAGGCCCATCTCGTCCAGCAGCCGCCGCGTCATCCGGCTGCGCTGGGTCGACAGGCGGATCTCGCCGACGCCTGTGCGGCGCGCGGCCTCCTCCATCTGCTGCTGCAGCGTGGTCGTGTCGCCGCGGAGCAGCGCCTGGGCGAGCGGGTTCTCGGGCGCCTCCCCGCCCGCAGGCGAGCTTTCGCTTTCGCCACCCTCAGGCGGCGGGGGCGGCGGCAGGTCGAAGGCCTTGCGGGCGAAGAAGGTCTCGAAGGTGCGGTCGAAGGCGGCGACCTCGGCCTGCGACTTGGCGAGCGTGGCGCAGAGCGCGTCCTTGAAGAGCTGGCGGTCGGCGTAGCCCACCACGTCCACCGTCCGCGCCGCGTCGATCGCCTCGGCCGGCGAGACCCGGACGTCGGCAGCGCGCAGCGCGCGGAGGAAGGCTTCGAGCTGGTGCTGCATCTAAGAAATACCGCTCATCCCCGCGAAAGCATGGGTCACCGCCGGCTCAGCAGCTCGACGATCTGCGGCTCCACCTGATTGATGTCCTGCTCGAACTTCAGGATGACGTTGAGCGTGTCCTTGACCAGCGCCGGCTCCAGGCTGTCGGCGTGCAGCAGGATCAGCGCCCGGGCCCAGTCCACGGTCTCGGAGATCGAGGGCGCCTTGCGGAGATCGAGCGTGCGCAGCGACTGGACGAAGGCCACCAGGTCATGGGTCAGGCGGGCCTCGATGCCGGGCACCCGGGTCGCCACGATCCGCTCCTCCAGCGCCGGCTCGGGCAGCGGGATGTGCAGATGCAGGCAGCGGCGCTTCAGCGCGTCGCCCAGATCGCGGACGTTGTTGGAGGTGAGGAACACCAGGGGCGGCGTCTTGGCCTTGATCACCCCCAGCTCCGGCACCGAGACCTGGTAGGCCGACAGCACCTCCAGCAGGAAGGCCTCGAAGGCCTCGTCCGACTTGTCGATCTCGTCGATCAGCAGCACCGAGCCGGCGTCCTGCCTCAGCGCCTGCATCAGCGGGCGGGGCTCCAGGAAGGGCTCGGAGAAGAACAGGTCGCCCATGCCGTGCAGACGGTCCATGGCCGCGTCCATGTCGGGCGCGTCGGCCAGGCTCTCGCCCATCCGGTCCTTGAGGATCTGGGTGTAGAGGAGCTGCTTGCCGTACTTCCACTCGTACAGCGCCTTGGACTCGTCCAGGCCCTCGTAGCACTGCATCCGGATCAGCGGATGGCCGAGCAGGGCGGCGGTGGAGAGCGCCAGCTCGGTCTTGCCGACGCCGGCCGAACCCTCCACCAGGATCGGCTTCTGCAGGTTCACGGCCATGAAGAGGGCGGTGGCGATCCGGCGGGA
This sequence comes from Phenylobacterium sp. J367, assembly GCF_024699985.1. Classification (GTDB taxonomy): domain Bacteria; phylum Pseudomonadota; class Alphaproteobacteria; order Caulobacterales; family Caulobacteraceae; genus Phenylobacterium. The sequence goes on from NZ_JAJONA010000001.1 coordinate 1,771,523, forward strand.
CGCGATGTAGCCGACGCTCGCCAGGCCCTCGACGAGGGCGTCCACCGACGCGAGCGGATCTGCGGCCGGCGCGCTGGCCACGGGGGGTAATGGTCAAAGTCTCGGGCTTTCGAAAAGGAGCAGTCGGAAAGCGGCGATTGTGCCCCGCGCCCGGCGCGAGGGCAAACGGACTGCCGTACCGGTGGTTTACCTTGGCTTCACAACCCGGGGTGAATCATCGGTGCGTTAGGGAGCCACCAGGCCGATGCGCCACCTCCGCCGATGATCCTGGAGCGGTTCAGCTCGCGCCTGGCGACCCTGTGCGCGGTGTTCGGCGGCGCCGGCCTGCTGCTGCTGGCCGTGGCGTTGTTCGCCTCGCACCAGGTGCACGGCCCGATCGACGGCGGCGCGCTGCAGGTCCTGGGTTCGCTCCTGGCGCTCGTCGGGTCGGCGATGATCGGCGCCGGCTGCTGGCTCACCCTGCTGCGCGTGTCCCGCCGGGTCACCGAGATCGAGACCGCCGCGCGCCGGCTGGCGCAGGGCGAGGACGTCGAGGTGGTCTCCGGGACCGACGACGAGCTCGGCCGGCTCGCCGACAGCTTCAACGCCATGGCCGCCGCGATCCGCGACCGGGAGCGGCGGATCACCCACCTCGCCCTGCACGACGAGGAGACCGGGCTCGCCAACCGCCTGAGCCTGGAGCGCGTCGTCGATGGCCTGCGCGACCGGCCGCACGGCCAGGTGCATGTGGCGGCGCTGGGCATCCGGCGGTTCGACCACCTGCGCGGCGCCATCGGCTATGCGCTCGCCGCCGAGACCGTGAAGATCATCGGCATGCGGCTGTCGAAACTGTCGCCCAACTCGGGCGTGGCGCGGATCGCCACCGACACGCTGGGCTTCACCCTGGTGGCCCAGGGCGCGGCGGCCGCCCTCGACGACGCGCGCCGGCTGCTGGCCGAGCTGGAGCAGCCGCTGAGCATCGGCCCGTCCGGGGCCATCGACGTGACCTTCGACCTGGGCCTGGCCCCGCTCGACGGCGCGCTGGGCGCCTCCTCGGCCATCGAGTTCGCCAGCGTCGCGCTCGACCAGGCCCGCGCCAGCCGCCGCAAGGTGACCTTCTTCGACGCCGAGGCCTACGGCCATCCGGCCGCCAACCTTTCCCTGATGTCCAGCCTCGCCCGGGCGCTGGAGACCGGGGCCATCGAGCTGCACTACCAGCCGAAGTTCGACCTGCGCCGCCGCGAGGTGACGGGGGTGGAGGCGCTCGCCCGCTGGCGCCATCCCGTGCGCGGCCTGCTGCCGCCGGACCTCTTCGTCGGCATGGCCGAGGAGACCGGCCACATCCGGGCGCTCACCGAATGGGCCCTGAAGCGGGCGATCGCCGACCAGGGCGCCCCTGGCCCGGGAGGGCTTCCCGCTCGAGATGAGCGTGAACATCTCCGGCCGCACGCTCGGCGAGGACGACTTCGCCGACTTCGCGCTCGCCGAGGTGCGCCACGCCGCCGGCAAGCTGGTGTTCGAGATCACCGAGACGGCGATCATCGAGGACCCGGAACGGGCGTTCGCCATGCTGGACCGCTTCGCCGCGGCCGGCGTCGGCGTCTCCATCGACGACTTCGGCACGGGCCTGTCGTCGCTCGCCTATCTCAAGCGGATCCGCGGCCAGGAGCTGAAGATCGACCGCTCGCTGGTCGAGGGCGTCGCCGAGAGCCAGCGCGACGCCATGATCGTCCGCTCGACCATCGACCTTGCCCACAGCCTCGGCCTGAAGGTCACCGCCGAGGGCGTCGAGACCGAGGAGGGCTTCGCCCTGCTGGCCGCCATGGGCTGCGACCAGGCGCAGGGCTTCCTGATCGCCAAGCCCATGCCGCTCCGCGACCTGCTGCGGTTCCTCGACAACACGCCCGCGGAGCTCAGGAACTACGGCTAGAGCGCGTCAGGCGACAGTGTGAGCGGTTTCGCCGCCCGAACGCGCTCTGACGTCAAACGTCGAACTTCACGCCCTGGGCCAGCGGCAGGGTGCGGCCGTAGTTCAGGGTGTTGGTCGCCCGGCGCATGTAGGCCTTCCAGGAATCCGAGCCCGCCTCGCGGCCGCCGCCCGTCTCCTTCTCGCCGCCGAACGCCCCGCCGATCTCGGCGCCCGAGGGGCCGATATTGACGTTGGCGATGCCGCAGTCCGAGCCGGCCGCGCTGATGAACAGCTCGGCCTCGCGCATGTCGTTGGTGAAGATCGAGGACGACAGGCCCTGGGGCACGTCGTTCTGCAGGCGAATGGCGTCCGCCAGGTCGCGGTACTTCATCACGTAGAGGATCGGCGCGAAGGTCTCGCGGCGGACCACGTCGGCCTGGCTGTCCATCTCGACGAGGGCGGGGCGGACATAGGCGGCCTCGGCGCAGCCCGGGACCTCCACGGCCTCGCCGCCGTGGACCTTGCCGCCGGCGGCGCGGGCGTCGGCCAGCGCCTTGTCCATCGCCGCCTTCGAAGCTGGATCGATCAGCGGGCCGACCAGCGTGCCGGCGTCGCGCGGGTCGCCCACCGGCACCGAGCCGTAGGCCGCCTTCAGGCGCGGGACGAGGGTGTCGTAGTGGCTCTCGTGGACGAACAGGCGGCGCAGCGTCGTGCAGCGCTGGCCGGCCGTGCCCATGGCCGCGAACGCGATGCCGCGCAGCGCCAGGTCCAGGTCGGCGGTGGGCGCGACGATGGCGGCGTTGTTGCCGCCGAGCTCCAGGAGCGCGCGGGCGAACCGCTGGGCGAGCTTCGGGCCCACCTGCCGGCCCATGGCCGTCGAGCCGGTGGCCGAGACCAGCGGGACCTTGGGATGGTCGACCAGGGCCTCGCCGACCTCGCGGCCGCCGAGGATCACCGCCGACAGGTTGGCCGGGGCGTCGCCGAACTTCGCCACGGCGCGCTCGAACAGCGCCTGGACGGCCAGCGCCGTCAGCGGGGTCTTCTCCGACGGCTTCCAGACGCAGGCGTCGCCGCAGACGAAGGCCAGGGCCGAGTTCCACGACCAGACGGCGACGGGGAAGTTGAACGCCGAAATGATCCCGACGACGCCCAGCGGGTGCCAGGTCTCCATCATCCGGTGGTCCGGACGCTCGGTGGCGATGGTCAGGCCGAAGAGCTGGCGGGACAGGCCGACCGCGTAGTCGCAGATGTCGATCATCTCCTGAACTTCGCCGTTCGCCTCGGAGACGATCTTGCCGGCCTCCAGGGTGACGAGGCGCGCCAGGTCTTCCTTCGACGCCCGCAGCTCCTCGCCCAGCAGGCGGACCAGCTCGCCGCGGCGCGGGGCCGGAACGGTGCGCCAGGCCAGGAACGCCTTGTGGGCGGCCTCGATGGCGGCGGACACCTCGGCCGTCGTGTTGTCGTGCACCTCGGCGATTACCTCGCCGGTGACGGGCGAACGGACCGGGCGGTCGCCGCCGGTGGTCAGCTTGGCGGAGACGCCGAGGCGCTCCAGCACCTGGGCGGCGTCGGCGGCGGCCGAGGTGATCTTGGCTTGGACGGTCATGCGGAATTACTCGGCGGCGGCGCGAAAGGAGAGGGAATCTTCGGGGGGCATAGAACCGGCCGAAGCGGTTGGCCAGGAAGTCGGCCAGCGGGATGTCCTCCTGCCGGATGAAGCCTTCCTGCGGCAGCTTGCCGTCGGCCAGCATGTCGAGCACCGCGCAGATCGCGCCGGCGGTGGTCACCTGGATGGCGCTCTTCATCTCGCCGTTCACGACCTGGGCGTAGACCTTGTTGACATAGGTCTCCTGCATCAGCCGGCCGTCCTTCATCCCCGAGACGGTGACGAAGACGATGACCACATCCTGCAGGGTGGCCGGGACCGAGTTCTCCAGGATGTCCTTGAGCACGTCGCGGCGGTTGCGCAGGTTCAGGTCGTTGAGCAGCGCCTTCATGATCTGGGCGTGCCCGGGATAGCGGATGGTCTTGTAGTTGAGGTTCCGCGCCTTGCCCTCCAGCGTGGCGCACAGCGTGCCCAGGCCGCCCGAGGTGTTGAACGCCTCGTAGGTGACGCCGTCGAGGGCGAATTCCTCGCACTCCTCCAGCGCCGGCACTTCGCGCAGCTTGCCGTTCACCACGGCCTCGCAGGGCTCGCAGTACTCGTTGATCACCCCGTCGGTGGACCAGGTGAGGTTGTAGTTCAGCGCGTTGGACGGGTAGCGGGGCAGGGCGCCGACCCGCAGGCGCACGTCGTGCAGCTCGTCGAAGTGCTTGCAGAGGTCCCAGGCGGCGATGGTGATGAAGCCGGGGGCCAGGCCGCACTGCGGGATGAAGGCGGTGCCGGAGGTGAGCGCCAGCTCGCGGGTCACGCGGCTGGAGGCCACGTCCTCGGTGAGGTCCAGGTAGTGGGCCTTGGCCTGGGCCGCCGCGCGCGGGCGACCGTGACCGTCAGGTGGTAGGGCGCGCAGTTCACGACCGCGAAGCAGCCCGCGAGCCTGGCCGCCAGGGCGTCGACGTCGTCGATCGGCATGGCCACGGTCTCGATCCCGGTCCGGGGCGACAGCGCCTGCAGGCTCTCCGCCGACTGGTCGATGACCACGACCTGATAGTCGCCCGAGCCCACCAGCATGTCGACGACGGTCGAGCCGATCTTGCCCGCTCCGACCACGGCTACCTTGCGCATTGCCTGCCTCCCGATTGAACAGGGTCGAGGGTCCCCGGAGCCGGTGCAGGATTCAACTGGCGGTTCGGCGGTCTGCGCAGTATTCCTGGGCGTATCGACGAAGAAGGCCGGCGGACTGACGATGGACGACCTTGACGAGCATCTGCTGTCCCGTCTTCGGGAGAACGCCCGCGCGCCGGTCGCCGAACTCGCCCGGGCGCTCGGCCTGTCGCGGACCACGGTGCAGAGCCGGCTCGCCAAGCTGGAGCGCTCCGGCGTCATCGCCGGCTACGCCGTGCGGCTCTCCGAGAAGCACGAAGCGGCCCGCGTCCATGCCTTCATCATGCTGACCGTCGAGCCGAAGCAGGCGGCGGCGGTGACCGCGGCCCTGAAGCGGATGGCCGGCGTCAAGCGCCTGCAGTCGGTCTCCGGCCCTTTCGACATGGTGGCCACGGTCGATGCGCCGAGCGTCAGCGAGATGGACGCCCTGATCGACGAGATCGGCGCCCTGCCGGGCGTCGAGCGCACCAATTCCTCGATCGTGCTCTCGACGAAGTTCGACCGCTGAGCCCCCCGCTGTGGGGGGCGGTCCCGCGTGAGACCGCCCCCTCTGCCTGACCGCCACCTCAGGGGGGCGACCGGGCAGCGCCGGCAGAAGGCGACCAGCAGACTGCCGGAACCGGGGGGCGGGAAGTTGGGACGGGTCCCGCCCGAGGCCCGACGCAACGTCTCGTCAGGCCACCGGTCGTCTGGCACTGTGGGACCCGTAGCCACTACGGGTTCAAGGGCCAATTCATGCCGAATGCACAGGGGGGCGACGATCGGCGGTCTCGCCCGGGCCACCGGGGTCAACCTGGAGACCATCCGCTACTATGAACGGATCGGCCTGATGCCGGCCCCGGCCCGCAGCGCGTCCGGCCACCGGATCTACGAGCCGGCGCACGAGACGCGGCTGACCTTCATCCGCCGCGCCCGCGAGCTGGGTTTTCCGATCGAGGACGTCCGCGGCCTCCTGGCGCTTTCGGCGACGGACCAGCCGTGCTGCGAGGTCCGCGCCATCGCCAGCCAGCACCTCGACGCCGTGCGCGCCAAGCTGGCGGACCTCCAGCGGCTGGAGGCGGTCCTCGCCGCCACGGTGGAGCGCTGCGCCGAGACCCTGGGCACCCCGCACTGCGCCGTGCTGGAGATGCTGGAAGAAGGCGCCTAGGCGCAGCCTACTTCTGGCGAGGCGCCTTCAGGCTGGATCCGCCGGAGGTGAAACGCCCCTCGCGGTCGGCCTGGCAGCCCTCCAGCAGGGCGCGCGCGGCGTTCTCCACCTCCTTCTGGATCGCCTGGTCGGTGTCGAGTTCCTGGTGGCTGGTGGCGTAGGGCTTCCAGTAGCCGATGTAGCGATCGAGCTCGGCGGTCGGCCCGGCCGGGCAGAGCTGCATGAAGCAGAGCCAGTCGGAGATCGCGCGGCGCACGTTCTCGGCCCCTTCCACGTCCCCGTGGACCACGAGTCCGAACAGCCGGCCGGCCAGGTGGCGCGGATAGTCCCAGCCGTCGAGCTCGACCTGCTTGGCTTTCTTCGCGTCCTTGCCATGGGTCAGGCTGGGGTCCGGGTTGCCGCCGTCGGCGCAGACCATCCGGTCCATCATCAGCTTCAGCGGCGAGGTCGGCGAGTACCAGTTCACCGGCGTGATCAGCATGATCCCGTGGGCCTCGACCCACATCGGATAGACGTCGTTCATGACGTCCTGGACCTGACCCAGGGGAATGGTTCGGGTAGCAGGAGCAGGGCCAGTGGCAGAGCGCCGCCGCCGTCGAGAAGCAGGCCTTGCAGGGGGTGGATGTGGCGGCCGTACTCGGACGTCAGCCGCGACAGATCCAGGACCTTCACCTCGGTGTTCGGCGCCGCCTCGAAGACGCCGCGCGCCAGCTCGAGCAGCCGCCAGGACTTGGACATCTCGCCCGGGCAGGTGTGCTCGCTGCGCGACGAGCAGTTGATCACCAGGAAGCGCAGGGGGGGCCGGCCTTGTCGTCGTGCCGGGCCTGGGCCGCCTGGATGGCCTCGCGGGCGGCCAGCCAGTCGACGGAAAGGTCGTAGTCCGGATCGGCGAAGCCCGGGCCGGCCTTGCGGGTCACCGCGCCTTGCGGCCCTCGTCGTAGGCCTCCCAGGCGACCGCGGCGATCTTCTCGATCTCGGCGTCGAGGGCGCGGAAGGCGGGGTCCGCGAACCGTTCCCGATAGCGGGCCTTGAACTCCGGTTCGCTGAGATGCGGGTCCGGCATCCCCTTGCGGGGCTCGGGCGCCTGTTCGGCCATGACGGTGATCCTCCCGCCTCGGCCAACGGTCACGGTGAAGCGCGGTTCCTGTATGGCTCCGTCATCCTAGGCCTTGTGCCTAGGATCCCTCTGACCGCCGCTCCCCCTTGGGGGGGCCGTCAGAGGTCGCGCGACCTAGGCGGCGCCTGACGCACCGAAACAGGGATCCCAGGCACAAGGCCTTGGATGGCGGGAAGGGTCAGCCCCGCAGCCGGTTGTGGATGTCCGTGGCGGCGATGGCCGCCTCGCCCTCGGCCGTCGAGATCTGGTTCAGGCCGCGGACCACGTCGCCCGCCGCGTAGAGGCCGGGGACGGAGGTCTCCTGGTGGTCGCCGACGATCAGCCGGCCGCCGGCGTCGAGCTTCGCGCCGGCGTCGACCGCCAGCCGCACGCGCGGCGTGATGCCCAGCGCCGAGTAGACCACGTCGAACCGGCGGGGCTCGCCGGTCCCGAAGTCGAAGGCGGTGATCTTCCGCTTCTCGATCGTCACCGCCGGCTCGGCGCTCTCGATCAGCTCGACGCCGGCCCCCGTCAGCACCTTGCGCGTGGCGGCCGGCAGCGGGTCCGGACCCACGTGGATGAAGGCCACCTCGTCGGAATAGGTGCGCAGGAACACCGCCTCGCGGGCGCAGTGGTCGTCGTAGCCGATGACCCCGACGCTCTGGCCGATCACCTCGTAGCCGTCGCAGATCGGGCAGATCCGCACGAGGCCGGGGGCGACGCCGTCCTCGAGGCCCGGAATGTCGGGCAGGTTGTCGACCACACCGGTCGCCAGGATCACGGTGCGGGCGGTCAGCGGCCCCGCGTCCGTGTCCAGGGCGAAGACGCCCTCCCGTCGGACGATGCCCTCGACCCGCCCGCGCACGATCTCGGCGCCGTATTTCTCGGCCTGCCGCCGCATGCGGGCCAGCAGGGTTTTGCCGCGGATGCCGTCCGGGTAGCCCGGCAGGTTGTGGGTGCGCGGAATCCAGCCGGCCCGGCTCGCGCCCGACTCCACGACGCGCACGCGCCGCCGGAACCGGGCCAGGTAGATGGCCGCGGTCAGCCCTGCCGGGCCCGCGCCCACGATCACGCAATCCAGGATGTCTTCGCCCATGCCGGAGCCGCAACGCGCGGGGGCGCCGCAAAGCTCCACTATCCGGCAGAGAGTTCTCGTCCTCCCCCAAACCGGGGGAGGACGACGAACCCCGCGGCTAGAGCGCCTCGTTCGAGAAGACGATCGTCCCCGAGGCGGCGAACATGCCGCCGACCCCGTGGGCGACGCTGATCTTCGCCCCCGGAACCTGGGCCGGCGCGATCCCGCGCATCTGCCGCACGCTCTCCTGCAGGGCGTACATGCCGTACATGCCGGAGTGCATGTAGGAGAGCCCGCCGCCGTTGGTGTTGAGCGGCAGCTTGCCGCCGGGCGCGGTGTTGCGCTCGCGGATGAAGGCCGCGGCCTCGCCCGGCTTCACGAAGCCCAGATCCTCCAGGCCGTAGAGCGGCAGGTGGGCGAAGGCGTCGTAGATCATCAGGTGGTCCACGTCGGCGTGGCTGATGCCGGCCGTCGCGAACGCCTTCTTCCCGGAGATCCGGAAGGCCGTGGAGTGGTTGAAGTCGTACATCTGCGAGACCATCGGGGTCTCGACGCTTTCGCCCGCGCCCAGCACATAGACCGGCTTCTGCGGGAAGTCCTTCGCCCGCTCCGCCGAGGTCAGGATCAGGGCGCCGCCGCCGTCGGTCACCAGGCAGCACATCAGCTTGGTGAAGGGCCAGGCGATCATGTCCGAGTTCATCACGTCGTCGACGGTGATCGGGTCCTTGTAGCTGGCCCGCGGGTTCATCGCCGCCCACTCCCGCTGGATGGTCGCCACCGGCGCCATGTCCTCGGGGCTGAGGCCATGGGTCTTGAGGTAGCGGAGCACCGGCACGGTGAACATGGTGGGCGGGCCCACCGGGCCGTAGGGCATCTCGAACTGGCCCATCAGGCTGGACGGCGATCGGCTGAAGCCGCCGGCCCACGCGGCTGCGGCCGCTCTCCCCGTGGGTGATCAGGATGGTGGTGGCCAGGCCCGCGTTGATCGCGGCCGCCGCATGCCGGACGTGCAGCATGAAGGAGCAGCCGCCGACGCTGGTCCCGTCGGCATAGGTCGGCTTGATCCCCAGGTAGTGGGCCAGCTCCACCGGGCTGATCCCGGCGGTGGCGACGCCGTCGATGTCGCCGGGCTTCAGGCCGGCGTCGGCCATGGCGTTCAGCGCCGCGTCGGCATGCAGGCCGATCACCGACACGTCGGGGATCTTGCCCATCTTGGTGGTCTCGGCCGCGCCGACGACCGCAACGGATTTCGGCTTCATGCGCCTCAGCCCTCCGCCGGGGTGAAGAAGGGCAGGGTGATGTCGTCGTTCATCGCCTGGAACGTGACCTTCACCGGCATGTCGAGGGTCAGCGCCTCGGGCGTCTGCGGGCAGCCCACGATGTTGGTCATCATGGTCGGCCCCTCGGCCAGCTTCACGACCGCGATGGCGTAGGGCTCGGTCCCCATGTCGGGGCGCGGGCGCTGGTTGATCACATAGGACCAGAGCACGGCCTGGCCGCTGGCGGGGAACACCTCGACCTCGCGGCTGCCGCACTTCGGGCAGAAGGGCCGGGGCGGGAAATAGGCTTCGTTGTTGCAGGCGGCGCAGCGCTGCAGGCGAAGCTCGCCCGCCTTGCAGCCGTCCCAGAAATGCCGGGTCTCCGGCGTGGGTTCGGGCAGCATCCGTGGTGGCATGAAATCGTCCCTATGAAATTCGTTGTTCTGGAATGTCCGGCAGCAAACCCGACCGGAGCGGGATTGTCACCACACACCGCTCATCCCGGCGAAAGCCGGGATCCAAGCCGAGTCTGTCGCTTTGGCGCGGCGGCGAAGTTCATAGGCCGATTGGACCCCGGCTTTCGCCGGGGCGAGCGGAACTAGGGGATCCGGGCGAAGGTGCGCTCGAAGCTTACAAGGCCCGGCGCGCTGAACTGCACCACCCGTGTGCCCTCGATCCGCCGCGCCCAGCCCAGCGCGTAGATCCGCTGCAAGAGCCCAGCGCCCATGACGCCCGCCAGGTGGCTGCGCCGGACGCTCCAGTCGAGGCAGGCCTTGCAGAGCGGGCGCCGGCCGCGGTCGTCCAGCGCGACGCCGAACTCACGCGCGAAGCCCCGACCCTGGTCCGTCAGCGCCAGCGCGCCGTCGTGGTCGGCGATCCGCCCCTGGGCGATCAGGGCGTCCAGCATGGCGACCCCGGCGTCGCCCGCCAGGTGGTCGTAGCAGACGCGGGCCTTGCGGAGCGCCGGGTCCTTCGGCCCCGGCTGCGTCCGCTGGTGGCCGGCGCGGTCGGCCAGCCCGACGAGCTGCTCCATGGCCTCGGCCACGTCCTCGCCGGCGAGCGCGAAGTAGCTGTGGCGGCCCTGCCGGCGGCGGACGAGCAGCCCGCCGGCCTCCAGCTTCGCGAGGTGGCCGCTGGCGGTCTGGGCGGTGATCCCGGCCTCCCGGGCCAACTCGCCGGCCGTCAGCGCCTCGCCGCCGAGCAGGGCGGCCAGCATGTTGGCGCGCGCCGGCTCGCCCAGCAGGGCGGCGATGCGCGTGATGTCAGGCCCGAGCCGCATGCGCCCAGCCTAGCCGATCTTCGACGCCGACGCTTCGGTCGCGGCCGAAGCATGCCGGCCCAGGGCGCGGCTAGGTCTCCCGCCAAAGGAGCCCGCGACATGACCGTGACCTGCTGCATCCGCTACGTGATCGACCCGTTCCAGCGCGACGCCTTCGAGGCCTATGCGAGGAACTGGCTGACCATCATCCCCGCCTGCGGCGGCGACCTCCTGGGATACTGGCTGCCGCACGAGGGGGACCAACGACGTGGCCCTGGCGCTGATCTCGTTCGAGAGCCTCGCGGCCTACGAAGCCTACCGCGCGCGCCTCAAGGCCGATCCCGCCGGCGCCGCCAACTTCCGCCTGGCGCAGGAGAGGCGCTTCATCCTCAGCGAGCGGCGGACCTTCCTGACCCCGGTGCGGCCGTGATCGCGGTGATCTTCGAGGCGACGCCCAGCGCCGCCGGTCGCGGGCGCTACCTGGAGCTGGCCGGCGGGCTGGCGGAGCGGCTGTCCGCCATGGACGGCTTCATCTCCGTGGAGCGGTTCGAGAGCCTGTCCACGCCCGGCAAGCTGCTCTCGCTGTCCTTCTGGCGCGACGAGGCGGCAGTGGCGGCCTGGCGCAACCTCCCCGAACACCGCGCCGCGCAGGCCGAGGGCCGGGCCGGCGTGTTCGCAGGCTATCGGCTGCGCATCGCCGCCGTGCTGCGCGACTACGGCCTGGACGCGCGCGCGGAGGCGCCGGCAGACTCGCCCCCATGAGCGATCCCTTCGACCTCCAGCGCTTCGTGGACGCCCAGGCCGGCGTCTACGACCAGGCGCTCGGCGAGCTGCGGGCGGCCGAGAAGCGCAGCCACTGGATGTGGTTCGTCTTCCCGCAGCTGGCGGCGCTCGGCCGCAGCCCGACGGCGCAGCATTTCGGGATCTCCGGCCTCGAGGAGGCGAGGGCCTATCTGGCGCATCCGGTGCTGGGGCCTAGGCTCGTCGCCTGCACGGCGGCGGTGAACGGGGTGCAAGGCCGCACGGCGCACGAGATCTTCGGCAGCCCGGACGACCTGAAGTTCCGCTCGTCCATGACGCTTTTCCAGGCCGCCGACCCCGCGCAGCCGGCGTTCGGCGAGGCGCTCGCGCGCTACTATGGCGGGCCGGATGCCGCGACCCTGACGCTGCTCGGCTAGACCAGCGAGACCGACAGCTTGCGGCGCTCCGTGCCGGCCCGCAGCTCGGTCCAGATGGCGTCCTGGCGCGCGGTGTCGCCGGCCGCCTCCGCCGCCGCCTGGGCGGCGATCAGCGAGGTCATGAGCCGGTCGTTCTCGGCCTTGAGCGCCGAGAGCCTGAGGTCGCCGTCCTCGCCCGCCTCGCCCAGCAGGGCGCGGACAGCGCGGTTCTCGGCGACGAGGTCGGCGGCCTGGCGGTCCCAGACCTCGGCGGCGAGGGTCATCAGCATGGCCTGGAGCGTCAGGTTGCTGGCCCGCTCGGCCGGCGGCGCATCGGTCATGGCGTAGCGCATGGACAGCGCCGCCATCTCGGCCAGGACGGCGGGGACCGGCGGGTTCATAGCTTGCCCATCACCTTCAGGATCGCCCGGTCCTGGGCGTTGATCAGCCACCAGGCGGGATAGATCATGATCGGCTCCCTGTTGCCGCCGTTCAGGAAGGCGCGGGCCGAGCCGACCCAGATCGCCTGGCCCTTCACGCAGTTGAACAACACCCACCAGTGGAGCGCCGCCGGATCGGCCCTGAGGCCGCTGGCCCGCGCCCAGATCGCCACCGCCTCGGCCTGCGGGATCAGCCCGCCCATCAGGTCCGGGCGGCCGAAGCCCCACACCGGATTGAAGCCCCAGGCCAGGTCCTCCAGCGGATCGCCCAGGTGGCACATCTCCCAGTCCAGCACGCCGTGGATCTCGCCCCGCTCGTCGAACAGGTAGTTGCCGGTCCGGTAGTCGCCGTGGACGACGCTGAGCTTCCGGGCCGGCGGCGGCGGGTTGGCGCGCAGCCAGCGGATGGCGGCGCGGGTGATCGGCAGCGGCTCGGCCTCGTCGCGGTCGAGGGCGGCTTCCCAGTAATCGAGTTCCTTCGACCAGCAGGCATCGAGCGCCGGCGCCGGCATCACCTCCGTGAGGCCGAGCGCCTCCGGATCCGCCTTGGCGATCTCGCCCAGGATCGTCCACTTGCGCTCGGCGATCCGCGGCAGGACGGCGTCGTAGGCGCCCGACAGCAGCATCTGCGGCGAGGCCTGGAAGCCGGCCAGCTCCTCGGCGATGAAGAACGGGTGGTCGAGGGGGCCGCTCTCCTCCTCCAGCCACAGCATCTCCGGCACCGGCACCGCCGAGCCGTGGAAGGCGCGGTAGGCGGCGAACTCGATCCGCCGCTCGGTGTCGATCAGGCTGGCCGGCGGGTCGCGCCTGAGGATCATCCGCCGCTCGTGCGCCGTCCCGTCGTTCCAGCGGCAGACGAAGCGGTAGGTCTCCCGGCTCGCCCCGCCGGAGATCCGTTCCAGGCCCGAGACCTCGGCGGGACAGCCGAGCTGTTCCGAGACATAGGCCGCGACCCGCGGCTCCAGGGGATGGGTCACGCGAGCTCGAACTTGATCGGCAGGCGCTTGGGGCCGTTGACGAACACCGCCTCGCTCATCGCCGGTTCGCCGTCGAGCTCCACCGACTTGATGCGCGGCAGCAGCTCTTCCCAGAGGATCCGCATCTCCATCTTGGCCAGGTGCTGGCCGAGGCACAGGTGGGCCCCGTAGCCGAACGCCAGGTGCCGGTTCGGCCGGCGGTCGACGCGGAACAGGCCCGGGTCCTCGAACACCGCCTCGTCCCGGTTGCCGGACGCGTAGCAGAGCATGATCCAGTCGTCCTTGGCGACCTTGCGGCCGGCCACCTCGGTGTCCTCGGCGGCGGTGCGCATGAAGGTCTTCACCGGCGTCGTCCAGCGGATGCTCTCGTCCACCAGGCTGGGGATCAGCGCCGGGTCGGCCTTCACCTTGGCGAACTCGCCGGGGTTCTGGGCCAGCGCCCACATGGCGCCGCCCGTGGACGACGAGGTGGTGTCGTGCCCGGCGGTGGCGACGATGATGTAGTAGCTCATCGCCTCCAGGTCGGAGAGCGGCTGGCCGTCCACCTGGCTGTTCGCGATCAGGCTGCCGAGGTCGTCCGACGGATGGGCCCGCTTATGCTCCGAGAAGCGCCGGTAGTAGTCGAAGAAGTCGGTGATCACCCCGAAGTCGAGCTGCCGCTCCTCCAGGGGCACGTCGGCCTGGGCCGCGGCGTCGCGGCCGAGCTCGGGGTCGGCGGCGCCGAAGATCTCCTGGGTGAGCTTCAGCATCCGGCCCTCGTCCTCCTCCGGTACGCCCATGATCGACATGATCACGTGCAGCGGGAAGTGCAGCGCCACGTCCTTCACGAAGTCGCAGCGGCCGCCGGTGGCCAGCATCTTCTCGACCGCGCCCTTCGCGATCACCCGGATGCGGTCCTCCATGGCCCGCAGGTTCTGCGGCAGGAACCAGGCCTGGGTCAGCACCCGGTACTTCATGTGGTCCGGCTCATCCATGTGGATGAGGGTGCGCAGCAGGTGCGGGCTGCCGCCCATCATCTCGCGCACCTTGCGGTCGGCGACCTGGGAGGTCAGCACGGGGCTCCGCGCGCCGTTCAGGAACAGGCTGTTCTGCCGGCTGATCTCGAGGATGTCCGCGTGCCGGGTGGCGACCCAGAAGGGATCGACGCCCTCCACGTCGGCGACCCCGAACGGCTCGTTCTTCCGGAGCCAGCGGTAGGCCTCGTGGATGCGGCCGTCGGCGTAGGCCTTGGGGTCCACGAGCTGGAAGGCCACATCCAGCGGAATGCGGTGATCCGCGGCGCTCATCACGCTCATCGGCCTTCGCGCCTCCCGGATGCACGGGAGCACGCCTCCCTTGTCTTCTCGTTGCGGCAACTTTGATACTCGCGCCCCGCAAGCCGCAAGACTGACCAAGCGTAAGGTGGGCCAGCAGGTGGTCCAGGGAGGACATCCATGCTGACCAAGGGCGACGACTACCCGATCCACCAGACGCCGGAGCCGATCGCCTATGCGGGCTCGGACCGGAATTTCTACGACCGCTACTTCTTCAACGGCTATTCGCCGGACGGGCGGGATTTCTTCGCCGTCGCCTTCGGGGTCTATCCGGCGCTGAACGTCGCCGACGCCCACTTCTCGGTGATCCGCGGCGGGACCCAGCACTGCCTGCACGCCTCGCGCATCCTGAACATGGAGCGCATGGACCTGACGGTGGGCCCGGTCTCCATCGAGATCCTCGAACCCCTGCAGAAGCTCCGCGTGACCGTCGCCGGCGAGGGCCTCTCCGCCGACCTGGTGTTCGAGGGCCGCGCCTTCCCGATCGAGGAGCCGCGCTTCGTGAAGCGGAATGGCCCCCGGCTGTTCATGGACTACACGCGGCTGACCCAGAACGTCCGCATCTCGGGCTGGATCGAGGTGGACGGCCAGCGCCAGGCGCTCTCCGGCTGGACCGGCTCGCGCGACCGCTCCTGGGGCATCCGCCCGGTCGGCGCGCCCGACACCCAGCCGACGCCGGGCGCCTCCCTGATGAGCTTCTTCTGGCAGTGGACGCCGGTGAATTTCGAGGACCGCAGCGTCTTCTTCCACATCAACGCCGACCCCGACGGCACGGCCTGGAACACCCGCGCGGTGATCCTCCCCGACGGCGCCGGCGAGGGCGGCGGCTGGCACGCCGAGGCGCCGCGCATGGAGGACGTCGACCTGATCCCCGGCACGCGCCACGCGAAGGGCGGGACCCTGAAGATCCCGCTCCTCCAGGGCGAGGCGACGGTGAAGTTCGAGCCGGTCACCACCTTCCTGATGCGCGGCATCGGCTACGGCGGCGAGTGGCGCCACGGCGCGCTCAAGGGCGAACTCGCCGTCGCCCGCGAGGACATCGACCTGGCTTCCGTCGACATGGCGGCGATGGAGAACCTGCACATCCAGGCGGTCAGCAAGGCGACCTACGAGGCCCCCGGCGAGGCCGCCCAACAAGGCGTCGGCGTGTTCGAACAGCTGATCCTCGGGCCCTATCGGCCGTACGGGCTGTAGCGCTGTAACCCTCTCCCTACCCTCTCCCTCTCCGCTTCGCGGGGGGAGAGGAGTGGTGCTCTGAGGCCTGCGCCATCACCTCCTCTCCCCCGGGCGAAGCCCGAGAGGGAGAGGGTAGGGAGAGGGCCTTTCGCCGCCCGGCCCCTACTGCGCCCCGAACACCTGCATCATCCGCGCGACCGCCGGGAGCATCAGGGCGCCCAGCAGGCAGGGGAAGATGAACAGGATCAGCGGCACGGTCAGCTTGGCCGAGAGCGCCAGCGCCTTCTCCTCGGCCCTGAGCATCCGCTTGGCCCGCAGGTCCTGCGAGAAGACCGACAGGGTCTCGCCGAGGCTGGTGCCCATCTCCTCGGCCTGCCGCAGCATGGTGGCGAGCGCGCGGGCGTCCTCGATGCCGAGGCGGTCGGCAAACGCGGTCCAGGCGTCCTTGCGGGCCCGGCCGGCGCGCAGCTCCAGCACCAGGAAGCGCAGGTGCACGGTGAGCGTCGGATAGCGCCGGGCGAGTTCGTCCGTCACCCGGCTCACTGAGGCGTCCAGGCTGAGGCCCGCCTCCACCGAGGCGACCAGCAGGTCGAGGAGGTCGGGGAAGCCCTCGGCGTACTCGCGCTCGCGGGTCGCCTTGCGGGTCTTCAGGACCTGGTCCGGGCCCATGATGGCGAGGCCCGAGAGCACGCAGGCGACGATCAGCCCGCCCATGCCCGCCTGGCCGCCGACGATCATCGGCAGGGTCAGCACCACGCCGACCGTGGCGACGACCAGGGCCGCGGCCTTGACGCCCAGGTAGATGACCGGCGCCTCGCGGTTGTAGAAGCCCGCCTGCATCAGCCGCGAGCGGAGCAGCGAGAGCTTCGCCGGGTCGCGCACCGCGCTCTGCTGGCCGAGCCGGCGGACCGTGTCGAGCAACTGGCCGCCGATCGCGCCGGCGGTCTTCGGCGCCTCGACGACGGAGGCCGGGCCGCCCGCGGGGGCCGCCGCGAACCGCAGCTTGCGCACCGCGCGCAGGCGGAACTCCACCGCCGCGATCCAGGCCGCGCCGCCCAGCGCGCCCAGCACCAGCACGAGGCCGGCGATCCAGATGAGGGTCTGAAGCTGATCGAGGGTCATGGGATCAAAGCCGCATGTCGATCATGCGCCGCATGACCATGTTGCCGACGAACATCCAGAAGCCGAGCACGCCCAGGCCGATCTGGACGACCCGCTCGCCGATCACGTCGCCGTAGAAGTTGGGCGAGGTGATCATGATGAAGCCCAGCGCGATGAACGGCGCGGCCGTCAGGATCATCGCCGAGGCGCGGCCCTCGGCCGATGCCGCCTTGATCTTCAGGCGCATCTTGTGCCGCTCGCGCACGGTGTTGGCGTTGAGCTTGAGGAGGCCGGTCAGGTTGCCGCCGGTCCCCGCCTGCAGGCGTATGGTGGCGGCGAAGAGGTCGACGTCCGGGTGCTGGCATCGCTCGGCCATTCGCTCGACGGCCTGCTCCAGGGTCGCGCCATAGGCGATCTCGTCGGCGGCCATGCCGAACTCGGTGCCCACGGGGTCGCCCATCTCGCGGCCGACCAGCGCGATGGCGGTCGGCACCGGGTGGCCGGCCTCCAGGCTGCGGACGATGATGTCGAGCGCCTGGGGAAGCTGGAAGCCCAGCTTCTTGGCCCGGTCCGTGGCCATGTGCTTCAGCCAGACGAACGGCCCGCCGACCCCGGCGATCACGGCGACCGGCAGGGCCAGCAGGTACTGCTTGGTGAGGATCGCGACGCAGAGCCCGGCGGTCACGCCGCCGGCGGTCGACATCAGGATCCACTTCTTCGGTTCGTACTTCACGCCCGACGCGACGATCAGGTCGGACAGCCACTTCAGCCGCTCGCCCTTCTTGCCCTCGGCCGAGAGGCCCCGCTGCTTGCGGAGCTCCATGACCAGCGCCGACACCCCGTCCACCTTCTCGGCGACCTTCAGCCGCGCGTTCAGCTTGCGCTTCTGGGTCGCCACGGTGGCGAGGCCGATGGCCGCCTGGGCGGCGGTGAACACCGCCGCGAAGACCAGCACCAGGAACGCGATCTGTCCGAGGCTCAGCACGACAGCAGCACCTTCGACGGGTCGAAGTTGGCCGTGTCGTAGGGCAGGCCCCGGCGGGTCATCTCGTCCAGGCAGCGCGGGCGCAGGCCCGTGGCGCGGAACTCGCCGTGCACCGTGCCGTCGGGCGCGGTGTGGGTGCGGTTGAAGGTGAAGATGTCCTGCATCTGCACCACGTTGCCCTCCATGCCGACGATCTCGGTCACGTGGGTCAGCTTCCGCTTGCCGTCCGGCAGGCGCATGGCCTGGACGATCAGGCCGATCGCCGACGCGATGCCCTGGCGCATGGCGTCGGGGCTGATGTTCATCCCGCCCATGGCGATCATCTGCTCCAGGCGGCCGATGGCCTCGCGCGGGTTGTTGGCGTGGATGGTGGCCATGGAGCCTTCGTGGCCGGTGTTCATGGCCTGCAGCATGTCGAAGGCCTCCTCGGCCCGGACCTCGCCCAGGATCACCCGGTCGGGCCGCATCCGCAGCGCGTTCTTGACCAGTTCGCGCTGGCGGATCTCGCCCTTGCCCTCGATGTTCGGCGGCCGGGTCTCCATGCGCACCACGTGCGGCTGCTGGAGCTGCAGCTCGGCGGCGTCCTCGATGGTGATCAGCCGTTCGCCCTCGCTGATCGCGGCGGAGAGCGCGTTCAGCAGGGTGGTCTTGCCCGAGCCGGTGCCGCCGGAGATCACGGTGGAGACCCGGGCGCGCACGGCGCCATAGAGGAAGTCGGCCACGGCCTGGGGCATGGCGCCCACCTCGACCAGCTTCTCGAGCGTCAGCGGCTTCTTGGAGAACTTCCGGATCGACACCGCCGCGCCGTCGATGGCGATCGGGTTGATCGCGGCGTTCACCCGGCTGCCGTCGGGCAGGCGGGCGTCGACCATCGGCTGGCTCTCGTCGATCCGCCGGCCGACGCCGGCGACGATGCGGTTGACGATCCGCAGCAGGTGGTCGTTGTCGCGGAAGTGGACGGGGGTCAGCTCCAGCTCGCCGCGCCGCTCCACGTAAACCTGGAACGGCCCGTTGATCAGGATGTCGTTGATCGAGTCGTCCTTCAGCAGCGGCTCGATGGGACCCAGCCCGACCATCTCGTCATAGATCGAGGCGCCGAGTTCCTGCAGGTCGGTGGTGTTCAGCGCCATGCGCTCGGCGCGGGCGAAGTCGGCGGTGAGCTTCATCACCTCGCGGCGCAGTTCGCTCTCCGACAGCTTGTCGAGCTTGGCGAGGTCCAGCTCGTCGATCAGCCGGGCGTGCAGGCGCAGCCGCATGTCGAGCGCCCCACCCTGCGGCGGCGCGGCCTGGGCGGCGGACTTGGGCTTGGGCGCGGGCTCGGGCGCGGCGGCCACCGGCGTGGCGACGGACTCCGGAGCCGGGGCCGGCGCAGGCGCCGCGGCCGCCACCGGCGGAACGTCGGGTTCGGGCTTGGCGGCCGGCTTCGGGGCGAGGCTGAAGCGACCCATCCTACTTCGCTCCCTTCGTGAGCTTCGAAGAATCGCGGATGAGGGCTGCGAAGCCTTGGCGAAGCAGGCCCATCAGGCGGCCCTCTTTCCGGTAGCGTGCGCGGCCCGCGCGGGCTCGGCGGCCAGGCGTTCGACGAGCATCTGGACGTCCTTGACGATCTTCGACTTGGGTCGGTGCTGGGCGATCGGGCCGCCCAGGTTCACGGAGGCGGCGGCCGCCTCCCAGTCGGAGCTGATCCCGGCGTCGGCCTTGCGGCCGAGCGCGCGCTCGGCTTCCGACATGGAGGGGCGGGACCGAACATCCGGCTGGCCAGGCGGTTCAGCAGGATGCGCGGCTTCTGGTCGGCGCCCAGGGCGTCCTCGATCTCGTCGGCCAGCGAGCGGGCGGCCAGCAGGGCCGGCACGGTCAGCTCGGAGATCACCAGGATCTCGTCGCAGCCCGACAGCGCCTCCAGCGTCCAGGGCCGGCGGTGGCGGGGAATGTCGAGGATCACCCACTCATAGCATTCGCAGGCGATCTCCAGCATCCGCAGCACCGCCTCGCGGCCGATGGCGTCGAAGGCGCCGGGCTCGCGCACCCCGGCCAGCAGGTCGAGCTGGCGGGTCACCGGGGTGACGAAGGCCTGCAGCATGGCCGCGTCGATCCGGTCGGCCGCCTGGCCGAACTCTGTCAGCCGGAGCGCCGGCTGGGCGCCCAGGTAGGCGGCGGCCTGGCCGTCGGCGAGGTTCAGGTCCACCAGGCAGACGCTCTTGTCCTTCGTCGCCCGGGCGGCGAGCTCGGTGGCCACTTCGACGGCCAGCGTCGTGGCGCCCGAGCCGCCCACCGCGCCGGTGATCGCCCAGCAGCGGGAGGAGGCGGCGCTCGGCGCCGCGGCGGCCGACGGCGCGGTCGTCAGGCCGGCGATGGCCATGGCCAGCTGCTCGGCCGTGTAGGGCGCCTCCAGCACGTCGGAACGTTCCAGGCGCATCAGGTTGCGGACCACCATGGTCGGCATGTGTGCGCCGACCAGCAGCACCGGCGGGGCGGCCGGGGCGTCGGCCAGGGCCTGCAGCGCCTGGGCCAGGGGCTGGGCTTCCCAGGCGTCGGCGTCGATCAGCACCAGGTCGCAATTGGAGTTGCGCGCCTGGGCCAGACGGTCGAGCCCGGCCTCTTCGATCTGGGCGCCGGCCAGCGGGCCGTCGGCCAGGCCGGCGAGGCTGGAGCCGAGCGCCAGCACCCGGCGGGCGGCGGCGGATGTGTCCGTCTTCTTCCGCTTCAGCATGCGCCTCACTCCGGCTTCGTGGCGTTGCGCGCGATCGGCGCGTCGAGGGCCTTGCCGAACAGGATCAGGTCGATGGCGCTGGGCTCGGAACCGCCGACCTCGGCCTTCGCCGTCATGTCCTGGGCGGTGGCGAGGCGCGGGATGACCACGATCACCAGTTCGGTCTCGTTGCGCTTCCAGCGGCTGGAGCGGAACAGCGCCGACAGCACCGGGATGTCGCCCAGCACCGGAAACTGGCGGATGGTGTTCTGGTAGTCGTTCTGCAGCAGGCCGGCGATGGAGAAGGCGTCGCCGCTCTTCAGCTCCACCGTGGTCGAGGTGCGCCGCGTGATCAGGGCCGGCACCGTCACGCCGTTGATCCGCAGGCTGTTGGCCGGGTCGAGCTGGCTGACCTCGGGGGTGACCTGCAGCTTGATCAGGCCGTTGTCCTGGACGAACGGCTGGAAGTCGAGCTTCACGCCGTAGGTGCGGAACTCGATGGTGATCTTGTCCAGGTCCTGCGGCACCGGATAGGGGAACTCGCCGCCGGCCAGGAAGCTGGCCTTCTCGCCGGAGACGGCGACGAGGTTCGGCTTGGCCAGCGTGCGGATCACGCCCTTCTCCTCGAGCGCCTGCAGGCGCAGGTCGAAGGCGACCGAGCCGGCGCTGCCGGCCACCTGCAGGATGCCGTTCGGCGAGCTGTTGCCGATCAGGCCGTTGCCGTAGGCGAAGGCGAAGTCGTTGCCCTGGATCAGGCCGGCGAGGCCGATGTCCTGCAGGGCCGAGCGGGTGGCCTCCAGCACGCGGACCTCGAGCACGACCTGCTGCGAGGCGCGCGCGGTCAGGGTCGAGGTGACCGCCTCCGGGGCGAAGCGCTGCGCGAGCGCCAGCGCCTTGGCGGCGACGGCGGGGTTGGAGACCTCGCCCGTCAGCAGCAGGCCCTCGCCGAGGATCTGCACCTGGATCGTCTCGCCCGGCAGCGCCCGCCGCAGGTCCTGCTGCAGGGCCGCGGCGTCATAGCCGACGCGCACGTCGATCACTTCGCGCAGCCGCCGGTCGGCGCCATAGACCAGGAGGTTGGTCGAGCCGTACTCGCGGCCGCGGACGTAGAAGCTGTGGTCGGTGGTGGCCACGATCTCGGCGGTGTCGGGCTGGGCGACCACGATCTTCGAGGCCGGCAGGTCCAGTCGGTAGGACAGCGACTTGTCGCGGGGGACATAGATCACCCGGCTGGGCGCCGACTCCGAGGGGGAAGTCGTCGGCGAACGACGGCGCCGCCGAGGCGAGGGCGAGGGCGGCGCTGAGGGCGCCGATCAGCTTGCGGGACATGGGGCTCACTCTCAGTCGGCCGTCGGCGCGGGCGCCGGGGCGGCCGGCGCGGCGGGGGCGGGACGGGGCGCAGGGCGCGCGCCGCCGCGGCTCTCGCCTTCGACGATCTGGATCAGGGCCGGGCCGGCCGGACGGGCAGGGCGCGGCGCGGCGCGGCGGACCACCGCCTGCTGCGTGGCCGCGGGACGATAGCCGCCGCCGACCCGGACCGGACCGGTCTGGGCGACCTCCACCGAGCCGGTGCGGCGCAGCGCCAAGGACAGCTTGCCCATGTCGCCGGCCACGGCCAGCTTCTGGCCGTCCTGCACGGCCACCTCCAGGGTGGCGGTGTTCGGCGTGGCGGGCTTGGCCTCGGCGGTGTTCAGGTTGAGGTCGACGGCCAGCACGCGGACGTTCTGGAGGACCACCTCGGAGACGAAGTTGCGGGTCTCGCTGTTCGGCGTCAGGTCGCGCATCAGCATCACGTCCACCCGGTCGCCCGGCAGGGCGTGGCCGCCGACGCCGGTCACGTCGTCAACCTTGATGGTGTAGGCGCGCATGCCGTCCGCGATCTCGGCGGCGACCGACGGACGGGCGCCGGGGCCCGACAGCTTGGCCGCCAGCATCGGCTCCTTGGCGGCGATCGGGACCAGCACCACGGGCGGCCCGCCCTTGTCGGCGGTCAGCACGGCGTCGGCCGCCTGGAAGGCGCCTTCCGGCACGGCGTTCGGCGGCAGGCGCACGATGGTCAGCGCGCTGGCGTCGAGGCGGTCGCCGAACTTCAGCGGCTTGGCGGCGACCACCACGGGCACACCCTGCACCGGCTGCACGGCCGCCGGCGCATCCTTGGCGGCGGCGCTCGGCAGGACGGTCTTGGCGACCACCAGGGCCGCGAGGCCCAGGGCCGCCGAGGCGCCCAGACTGATGATGGTGACGACGCGCATGGGTCCGCCAACTCCGCAAAAACCCTATTCAGATCGTAAGGTTAGCGGCCGGCCGTTTGCGATATCCCAAACGGAAGTGGTGAACGGCCCGGCAAGGTTTCTGAAGGCTTAGCCGGCTCAGGACTGGCGGGGCGGGCGGCATCCGCTAGGGTGCCCGCCATAAGAAAGGGAGGGGATGATGGAGCTTCGCCGGCTGGGAACTTCGGGCCTGAAGGTCAGCGCCGTGGGCCTGGGCTGCAACAATTTCGGCATGCGGATCGACGCGGCCCAGACGCAGGCCGTGGTGGACGCCGCCATCGACGCCGGGATCACCCTCTTCGACACCGCCGACATCTATGGCGGGACGAAGTCCGAGGAATTCCTCGGCCAGGCGCTGGGCAAGAAGCGCAGGGACATCGTGCTCGCCACCAAGTTCGGCATGCCGGTGGGCGGCGACCCGCGGAAGTCCGGCGGCTCGCGACGTTGGATCATGCAGGCGGTGGAGGACAGCCTCTCCCGCCTGAAGACCGACTGGATCGACCTCTACCAGCACCACCAGCCCGACCCGGACACCCCCGTCGACGAGACGCTGCGCGCCCTCGACGACCTCGTGACCCAGGGCAAGGTTCGCTACATCGGCAACTCCAACTACACCGGCTGGCAGATCGCCGACGCCGACTGGACCGCCGCCGGCCAGACCCGCTTCGTCTCGGCCCAGAACCTCTATTCCCTGCTGGAGCGGAAGAGCGCCTTCGAGGTGCTGCCGGCCTGCGAGCATTTCGGCCTGGGCTTCCTGCCGTTCTTCCCGCTGGCGTCGGGCCTGCTGTCGGGCAAGTACCGCCGCGGCGAGGCCCCGCCGGAAAACACCCGTCTCGCCGCCTGGGGCGAGCGCGGCCAACGCGCGATGAGCGAGAAGAACTTCGACGCCGTCGAGACGCTCACCGCCTGGGTCGAGGCCCGCGGCCATACCATCCTGGAGCTCGCCTTCGCCTGGCTGCTCGGCCAGCCGGTTGTGAGCTCGGTGATCGCCGGCGCCACCAGCCCCGAACAGGTCCGCGCCAACGCCGCCACCGCCGCCTGGACGCTGACCCCGGACGAGGTGGCCGAGGTGACGAAGCTGGTGAGCTGAACAGGCCCTCTCCCTACCCTCTCCCTCTCCGCTTCGCGGGGGAGAGGCGTGGGGTTGTGAGGCCGAGCTATAGCCTCCTCTCCCCCGACCCCGGCGAAAGCCGGGGGAAGAGAGGGAGAGGGTAGGGAGAGGGCCTGCCGCGTCGCAGGCATTGGGGGGGTGAAGCGTTGTACGAACTGCTTAAAGGCCTGCGCGTCGTCGAAGGCTCGGCCTTCGTGGCGGCGCCGACCTGCGGGCTCTACCTGGCCCAGATGGGCGCGGAGGTGATCCGCTTCGACAACATCGGCGGCGGGCCGGACTTCCGCCGCTGGCCGCTCGCCGCCAACGGGTCGAGCCTCTACTGGGAGGGGCTGAACAAGGGCAAGAAGTCGGTCGCCCTCGACCTTTCCAGCCCCGCCGGCCGCGAGCTCGCCCAGGCGCTGGCGACCGCGCCCGGCCCCGACGCCGGCCTCTTCGTCACCAACTTCCCGGTGGACGGCTTCCTTTCCTACGAGAAGCTGCGCGCGCTGCGCGACGACCTGATCTGCGTCCGGGTGATGGGCTGGGCCGACGGCTCCCAGGGCATGGACTACACGATCAACGCTGCGCTGGGCCTGCCCGAGATGACCGGCCCGGTGGGCGACGAGCGGCCGGTGAACCATGTGCTCGCCGCCTGGGACCTGCTGACCGGCGCCTATTGCGCCTTCGCCCTGGTCTCGGCCCTGCTGGCCCGGCTGCGCGGCCAGGGCGGGCGCGAGATCCGCGCGCCGCTGTCGGATATCGGCGCCGCCACCATGGCCAACCTCGGCTTCGCCGCCGAGACGATGCTCCAGGGCCATCAGCGCCCGCGCATGGGCAACGACGTCTTCGGCGCCTTCGGCCGCGACTTCACCACCAGGGACGGCCAGAAGCTGATGCTGCTGGCCATCACGCCGAAGCAGTGGAGCAAGGCCCTCGAAGCGCTCGGCATCGGCGCCGAGGTCGCCACCCTCGAGACCGAGCTCGGCGTCTCGTTCGCCACGGACGAGGGCGAACGCTTCACCCACCGCGACCGGCTCTATCCCCTCTTCGAGCGCGCCTTCGCCGCCAGGACCGCCGCCGAGCTGACGCCGGCCTTCGACGCCGGCGGCGTCACCTGGGGGGCCTACCAGAGCCTGCAGGCGGCGCTCTCCGACCCCCGCCTCTTCAAGGACAATCCGCTCTTCCAGGACATCCGCCACCCGAGCGGCCTGACCTATCCGGCGCCCGGCGCCATGGGCACGATCCCGCAGGACGCCCGCGGCCCGGTCCGGCCCGCCCCGAAGCTCGGCCAGCACACCGACCAGGTGCTCGCCGAGGTCCTCGGCCTGTCGTCCGCCGAGATCGGCCGGCTGCACGACCAGGGCGTGGTGGCCTGATCCGGTGAGCGGGGACCGGGGGGACCTCAACCGGACGATCCTGGCGATCGCGCTCCCGGCCATCGTCACCAATGTGGCGACCGCGCTCTTCGGCCTGGCCGACATGTGGTTGATCGGCCGGCTCGGCGACGCGGCCGCCCAGGGCGGGGTCGAGATCGGCGCGAAGTTCACCATGACGCTGCTGATCGTCTTCAACTTCCTGCGCTCCTCGACGGTGGCGCTCACCGCCCAGGCCGCCGGCCGCGGCGCGGAGGACGACCAGGCCGCGACGCTGACCCGCGGCGTGGCGGTGGCCCTGCTGGTCGGCGCGGTGCTGCTCTGCGCCTGGCCGGTCACCGTGACCTACGGCCTGCAGATCTTCGACGCCGCGGGCGGCGTCTCGGATCAGGCCCGCACCTACGCCGACATCCGCTACGTCGGCGGGGTCGCCTGGCTGGTGAACTGCGTCCTCACCGGCTGGCTGATCGGCCGGCGGCGGATGAGGACCGTGCTGGCCGTCGAGGTCGCCGCCAACCTCGTCCACATCGCCCTCGACGTCGCCTTCGTGCTCGGCTTCGGCTGGGGCGTCGCCGGCGTGGCGACGGCGACCCTGCTCTCCGAGACCCTGAAGCTCGTGGCGCTCCTCGCCGTCGTCGCCCGGGAGGCGCCGGCCAGGCGCGCGCTCGCCCTGGTCCGCGTCCCCGACACCTGGCGCCCGGCCGAGCTCGGCGCCCTCTTCCGGCTGAACCGCGACCTCTTCCTCAGGACCCTGCTGCTGATGGGCGCGACCGTGCTGCTCACCCGCTCCGGCGCCCAGCAGGGGCCGGCGGTGCTCGCCGCCAACGCCATCCTCTACCAGCTCTTCATGCTGCAGGCCCTGATCCTCGACGGCTTCGAGAGCTCGACCCAGGTGCTGACCGGCGAGAGCGTCGGCGCCCGGGACCGCGCCCGCTTCGGCGCCCAGCTTCGCGCCAACCTCGCCTGGTCCGGGGCCGGCGCCGTGCTGATCGCGCTCGTCTTCCTCGTCGCCGGCGGGGCGATCGCCGCCAGCTTCTCCACCGATCCCGCCGTGGTCGCGACGGTCCGCACCTACGCCGTCTGGGCCGTCGTCCTGCCGCTGGCCGGCACGGTCTCCTTCATCTTCGACGGGGTGATGATCGGGGCGAGCTGGACGCGCGCCATGGTGATCTCCATGGCCGCCGCGCTCGCCGGCTTCGTCCTGATGCGCTGGCTGGCGACGCCGCTCGGCAACCACGGCCTCTGGCTGGCCTTCAGCCTGTTCTTCGTCCTGCGCGCCGCCGGCCAGGCGGCCCTGCTCCCCGGCCTCGTCAGGCGGACGTTCAGCCCGCCGGGGTGAGCGTCGCCAGCACCGCGCCCTCGGTGACCTGGGCGCCCACCGCGACGGCCAGGCTCTCCACCGTCCCGTCGAACGGCGCCGTCATGGCGTGCTCCATCTTCATGGCCTCCAGCGTCAGCAGCGGCTGGCCCTTCGCCACCGCCTCGCCGGCCTTGACCGCCACCGCCGTCACCTTGCCGGGCATCGGCGAGCGGATCTGCCCGTCGCTCGCCCCGCCCTCGGCGGCGTCGGCGCTCGGCGGATGGTCGGAGAAGGCGAAGGCCTCGCCGTGCTCGAAGACGACGATGTGGCCATCCTCGTCCAGCAGGACGGAGCGCGGCTCGGTCCCGCTCTCCGAGGGTTTCGCCAGCACCGCCTTGCCGTCCAGGAACAGCCGCACCGCCGTCTCCGGCGGCCGGTTCAGGCGGAAGCCCACCAGCTCGCGCCAGGGCGAGGGGGCGGCCTCCCGTATGGGGCTGTCGTCGGCGATCAGCGCGCCGGCCGCCGCCGCCGCCAGGGCGGCGTCCGACGGCGCCTCGGGCGTGGTCAGCTCGGCGAGTTTGCGGTCGATGAAGCCGGTGTCCAGGTCGCCGGCGATGAACCCCGGCGCCGACAGGCAGCGCGCCAGGAAGCCGGCGTTGGTCTTCACCGGCCACACCTCCACGGCGTCGCAGGCCTCGCAGAGGTCGGTGATCGCGTCCTCGCGGGTCTCGCCGTGGCTGATCAGCTTGGCGATCATCGGGTCGTAGAAGGGGGTGATCCGCCCGCCCTCCTCGACGCCCGCGTCGGCGCGCACGCCCGGCGGCAGGCGGAAGTGGTCGAGGTCGCCGGTCGACGGCAGGAAGCCCGCCGCCGGGTTCTCGGCATAGAGCCGGGCCTCCACCGCGTGGCCGGTGAGCGTGATCTCGTCCTGCTTCAGCGGCAGGGGCTCGCCGGCCGCCACCCGGATCTGCCACTCCACCAGGTCGAGGCCGGTGACCATCTCGGTGACCGGGTGCTCCACCTGCAGGCGGGTGTTCATCTCCATGAACCAGATGCGGTCCGGCTTCAGGCCGGCGCTCGCATCGGCGATGAACTCGACGGTGCCGGCGCCGACGTAGTTCACCGCCTGGGCGGCGCGCACTGCCGCCGCCGTCACCGCCGCCCGGGCCTCGGGCGTCATGCCGGGCGCCGGCGCCTCCTCGATCACCTTCTGGTGCCGCCGCTGCAGCGAGCAGTCGCGCTCGTAGAGGTGGACCACGTTCCCGTGGCTGTCGCCGAACACCTGCACCTCGATGTGCCGGGGCCGGGTGACATAGGTCTCCAGCAGCACCCGGTCGTCGCCGAAGCTCGCCGCCGCCTCGCGCTTGGCCGAGGTCAGGGCGGCGTCGAAGTCGGCGGCGCTCTCGACCTTCCGCATCCCCTTGCCGCCGCCGCCGGCCACCGCCTTGATCAGCACGGGATAGCCGATCCGGTCGGCTTCCCGCTTCAGGCTCTTCGGGTCCTGGTCCTCGCCCAGGTAGCCGGGCGTCACCGGCACGCCGGCCTTGTCCATCAGCGCCTTGGCGGCGTCCTTCAGGCCCATGGCGCGGATCGCCGCCGGCGGCGGTCCGATCCAGGTCAGGCCGGCCTTGGCGACGGCCTCCGCGAACTCGGCGTTCTCGGACAGGAAACCATAGCCCGGGTGGATGGCGTCGGCGCCGGCCTCCCTGGCCGCCGCGATGATCTTCTCGCCGACGAGGTAGCTCTCGCGCGCCGCCGCCGGCCCGATCAGCACGGCGCGGTCGGCGTCACGCACATGCGCCGCATCGGCGTCCGCCTCGGAATAGACCGCCACCGTGGCGATCCCCATCCGCCGCGCCGTCGCGAACACCCTGCGCGCGATCTCGCCCCGGTTGGCCACCAGTATCGACTTGATCATGCCACCGCCTCGCGCGCCGCAGGCGCCGTCATCTTGAACCACGAAAAACACGAAGGGCACGAAAGACGTGCGTCGGCCCGTTTCGTGTTTTTCGTGTCTTTCGTGGTTGAATCCTGAAGGCGCTGACGCGCCTCTGAGCTGCCCATCTCGCCCCTCACATCCGGAACACGCCGAAGCGCGTCTCGGGGATCGGGGCGTTCAGGGACGCGGAGATGGAGAGGCCGAGCACGTCGCGGGTCTGGGCCGGGTCGATGATCCCGTCGTCCCACAGCCTGGCGGTCGCGAAGTAGGGATTGCCCTCGTCCTCGTAGCGCTGGCGGACCGGCGCCTTGAAGGCCTCCCTCCTCGTCCTTGGTCCAGCGGTCCGCGTCGCGGTGGACGGTGGCCAGCACGCTGGCCGCCTGCTCGCCGCCCATCACGCTGATCCGGCTGTTCGGCCAGGTCCACAGGAAGCGCGGGGAATAGGCCCGGCCGCACATGCCGTAGTTGCCGGCCCCGAACGAGCCGCCGATCAGCACCGTGAACTTCGGCACCTCCGCGCTCGCCACGGCGGTGACCAGCTTCGCGCCGTCCTTGGCGATGCCGCCGGCCTCGTACTTGCCGCCGACCATGAAGCCGGAGATATTCTGCAGGAAGACGAGCGGGATCTTCCGCTTGCAGGCCAGCTCGATGAAGTGGGCGCCCTTCAGCGCGCTCTCCGAGAACAGCACGCCGTTGTTGGCGAGGATCGCCACCGGATAGCCCCAGATGCGCGCGAAGCCGGTGACCAGCGTTGTGCCGTAGAGCGGCTTGAACTCGTCGAACTGGCTGCCGTCGACGATGCGGGCGATGACCTCGTGAACGTCGTAGGGCGCGCGCACGTCGGTCGGCACGATGCCGTAGAGCTCCTCGGGGTCGTAGGCCGGCGGCCGGGCCTCGGCGACCACCAGCTCGTCCGGCTTGGTGGTGTTCAGGTTGGCGACGATCGAGCGGACGATGGCCAGCGCGTGCTCGTCATCGTTGGCCACGTGGTCGACCACGCCAGAGCGGCGGCCGTGGGTGTCGGCGCCGCCCAGCTCCTCGGCGGTAATCACCTCGCCGGTGGCGGCCTTCACCAGCGGCGGGCCGCCCAGGAAGATGGTCCCCCTGGTTGCGGACGATCACCGTCTCGTCGCTCATGGCGGGCACATAGGCGCCGCCGGCGGTGCAGGAGCCCATGACGCAGGCGATCTGGGCGATGCCCTCGGCGCTCATCCGGGCCTGGTTGAAGAAGATCCGCCCGAAGTGGTCGCGATCGGGGAACACCTCGGCCTGGTGCGGCAGGTTCGCCCCGCCCGAGTCCACCAGATAGACGCAGGGCAGGCGGTTCTGCAGCGCGATCTCCTGGGCCCGGAGGTGCTTCTTCACGGTCAGCGGGAAATAGGCCCCGCCCTTCACCGTCGCGTCGTTGGCGACGATCATCACCTCGCGGCCGGACACCCGGCCGATGCCGGTGATCACGCCGGCGGCCGGCGCCTCGTCGCCGTACTCGCCGAACGCGGCCAGCGCGCCGACCTCCAGGAACGGCGAGCCCGGATCGAGCAGCCGCATGACCCGGTCGCGGGGGAGCAGCTTGCCGCGGCTCTCGTGGCGCTGGCGGCTGGCCTCCGGCCCGCCCAGCGCGGCTTTAGCGGCGTGTTTCCGCAGGTCCTCGACCAGTCCCCGGTTCACCCGGGCGTTGGCGGCGAAGCCGTCGGACGCGGGGTCGACGGCGCTCTGGAGCTTCCTCATGGAGAAGACCTACGCCGTCTTTTTCGAGCACGAGGTCAAGTTCC
The DNA here is from genome assembly GCF_024699985.1 of Phenylobacterium sp. J367. GTDB lineage: Bacteria > Pseudomonadota > Alphaproteobacteria > Caulobacterales > Caulobacteraceae > Phenylobacterium. The sequence continues at coordinate 1,801,592 of NZ_JAJONA010000001.1, forward strand.
TCGATCATCGCCTTGCGCATGGCGAATTTCTGCACCTTTCCGGTGACGGTCGTAGGGAAACCTTCCACGAAACGGATGTGCCTTGGAATCTTGTAGTGGGCGATCTGGCCCTTGCAGAACGCCCGCACGGCCTCGGCGTCCAGCGCCTCGCCGGGCTTCAGCACGATCCAGGCGCAGAGCTCCTCGCCGTACTTCGGGTCCGGCACGCCGATGACCTGGACGTCCTGGATCGCCGGGTGGCGGTAGAGGTATTCCTCGATCTCGCGGGGATAGATGTTCTCTCCGCCGCGGATGACCATGTCCTTGATCCGCCCGACGATGTTGCAGAAGCCCTCGTCGTCGATGACGGCCAGGTCGCCGGTGTGCATCCAGCCGCCGGCGTCGATGGCCTCGGCCGTCTTCTCCGGATCGTCCCAGTAGCCGATCATCACGGAGTAGCCGCGGGTGCACAGCTCGCCCGGCTCGCCGCGCGGGACGATCCGGCCCTCGGCGTCGACGATCTTCACCTCCAGGTGCGGCTGGATGCGGCCGACGGTCGACACCCGCCGCTCCAGGCTGTCGTCGGTCCCGGACTGGAAGCTCACCGGCGAGGTCTCGGTCATGCCGTAGGCGATGGTCACCTCGGGCATGTGCATCCTGGAGATCACCTGCTTCATCACCTCGATGGGGCAGGGGGAGCCGGCCATGATCCCGGTCCGGAGGCTGGTCAGGTCGAAGCGCTCGAACTCAGGGTGGCCGAGCGCGGCGATGAACATGGTCGGCACGCCGTAGAGCGCCTGGCACCGCTCCGCCTCCACCGTCTCCAGCACCGCCAGCGGGTCGAACGCCTCGGCGGGGAAGACCATGGTCGCCCCGTGCGCCACGCAGGCCAGGTTGCCCATCACCATGCCGAAGCAGTGATAGAGCGGCACCGGGATGCAGACCTTCTCGCCGGCCTGCAGGCCGATGGCCCGGCCGACGAAGTGGCCGTTGTTCAGGATGTTGTGGTGGCTGAGCGTCGCGCCCTTCGGGAAGCCGGTCGTGCCGCTGGTGAACTGGATGTTGATCGCATCGTCGAACTGCAGGCGGGCGGCGACGGCCTCCAGCCGGTCCCGGTCCGCCGTGCGGGCCAGGACGTCGGCGAAGGCGAGCGCGTCGGCGTGGACCTCCTCGCCGGTGGTGATCACATGCTCCAGGCGCGGCAGCCTCGGCCGGAGTTCGCGCACCATCGCCAGGTACTCGGACGTCTTGTGGCGCACCGCCGTCACCAGCGCCCGGCACCCTACCTTGTTCAGCGCATACTCGGCTTCCGACAGCCGGTAGGCCGGGTTGATGTTGACCAGCACCAAGCCGGCCCGGGCCGTCGCGAACTGGGTCACCACCCATTCCCAGCAGTTCGGCGCCCAGACGCCGATCCGGTCGCCGGGTTCGAGGCCCAGGTCGAGCAGGCCGGCCGCGAACGCATCCACCCGCGCCTTCAGCTCGGCCCAGCTCCAGCGGACGTCCTGGTGGCGGGAGATCAGCGCCAGGCCCGCGGGCCTCGCCTGGCACATCTCCTCGAACGCCTGGCCGATGGTCTTGCCGATCAGCCGCTCACCGCTCGCGCCGTGCACGTAGCTCAGCTCCGCCACCTTCGCCTCCCAATCGCTTTTCCCCATCCTTCGCCCGCCCGCGCCCCCCTGTCATCCCCACGCCCTCTCCCTACCCTCTCCCTCTCGGGCTTCGCCCGGGGGAGAGGAGTGGAGCTGAGAGTCAAAGCCATCACCTCCTCCCCCGCGAAGCGGAGAGGGAGAGGGTAGGGAGAGGGCCTGCAGCCGAAAAACCTTGACTCCGCAGCTCTGGGATGTTCTCTTTTCGTTCTCATGACCGACGATGCAGTCCAAATCGGAGAAGACCGTCACACCGTGACGCTCCGCGCGCTCGCGGGGATGAGCCTGGAGCTCTGCCGCGACCTGCAGCAGCGGGCGCTGAACGCCGAGAGCCCCGAGGACGCCGTCCGCCTCGCCACCGCCTTCCACCGGGTCAGCCGCGGCCTGCGCCAGACCCTGGCCCTGGAACTCAAGCTGGTCCGCTACAAGGACGATCTGCACTTCAAGGCTCAGGAGAAAGCCGACCTCGCCGAGGTTAAGCGCAAGGCCGAGGCCGAGACCCATGACCTCGCTGTCGACCAGCGCCGCGACGGCGTCTGGACCCGGGTCGGCGACTGCTTCTGGACCGAGCACGAAGGCGCCGACTGGAACCTCCCCGACGACGGGATCGACAAGCCCGACCGCCCGCCGCCCGAAGACCCCATGTGGGACAGGCTCGAGGCCTTCCTCGACGCCGAGGAAGCCAAGCCCGACTTCCTCACCCGCGACTTCGACCTCCTGGTCATCGAAGCCTGCGACGCGATCGGCGCCGACCCCACCCTCATCTACGACATCCGAGGCCGCGAACGAGCCGAGCCCGAGCCCGCAACCGCCGACTCCTCCTAACTCCGCTCATCCCGGCGAAAGCCGGGATCCAAGCCGAGTCCGCAGCCGCGCTGCGCGCGGAATGAACCACAGCACCACACAGAACCACACAGAAGGCGCCACCGGATGGCTTGGCGCCTCGATCATGCTTGCGCGCCTCCGGCGCGCGATTCACGCCCGCCATCTCACCGACCTCAGCCCACTCAGCCCCTTCTGTGTGGTTCTGTGTGTTTCTGTGGTTCCAAACCCGGACCGCACCGAGCCCGCCGGCCAGCACCCGCGAGATCCGTGGTCCAAAACCGACCTCAGCCTGGATCCCGGCTTTCGCCGGGACGAGCGGAGGAGGGGCGGATCAATGTCGCGTCCTTCGCGCCCTTCGTGGTTCATGCTCCATCCCCACCCGCGCCCTAGGCTCACCCAGCGTTCCCGTGGCAAAGACCTCCGCGTGAGCACCGAGACCTTTCCCGAGATCCGCGAAGCCGTCCGCAAGCTGTGCGCGCGCTTCCCCGGCGCCTACTGGCGCGAGCTGGACCGCGAGCGGGCCTATCCCACCGAATTCGTCCAGGCCCTGACCGAGGCCGGCTTCCTCTCCGTCCTGATCCCGGAGGAATACGGCGGCTCGGGCCTCGGCCTGCGCGCCGCCACCGCGGTGCTGGAGGAGATCCACCGCTCGGGCTGCAACGGCGCCCGCCTGCCACGCCCAGATGTACACCATGGGCACGATCCTCAGGCACGGCTCGCCGGCCCAGAAGCAGGCCTACCTGCCGAAGATCGCCACCGGCGAGCTGCGCCTTCAGGCCTTCGGGGTGACGGAGCCCGACGCCGGCACCGACACCACCCGCATCTCCACCTTCGCCCGCCGCGAGGGCGACAGCTACATCGTCTCCGGCCGGAAGATCTGGATCTCCCGGGCCGAGCACTCCGACCTCATGGTCCTGCTCTGCCGGACGCAGAAGCGCGAGGACGCCGCCAAGCCGTCGGACGGCATGAGCGTGCTGATCGTCGACATGCGCCAGGCCGTGGGGAACGGCCTGACCATCCGCCCGGTCCGGACCATGCTGAACCACGCGACCACCGAGCTCTTCTTCGAGGACCTGGAGGTGCCGGCCGCCAACCTGGTCGGCGAGGAAGGCAAGGGCTTCCGCTACATCCTCGACGGGATGAACGCCGAGCGGATCCTGATCGCGTCCGAGTGCATCGGCGACGCGAAGTTCTTCATCGACCGCGCCTCCGCCTACGCCAAGGAGCGTAACGTCTTCGGCCGCGCCATCGGCGAGAACCAGGGCGTGCAGTTCCCGATCGCCCGCGCCTACGTCCAGATGACCGCCGCCGCCCACATGGTCGACCACGCCGCCGGCCTGTTCGAGGCCGGAGAGCCCTGCGGGACGGAGGCCAACATGGCCAAGCTCACCGCGTCGGAGGCCTCCTGGTACGCCGCCGACATGGCGCTCCAGACCCACGGCGGCTTCGGCTTCGCCGAGGAATACGACATCGAGCGGAAGTTCCGCGAGACCCGCCTCTACCAGGTGGCCCCGATCTCCACGAACCTGATCCTCTCCCACGTGGCCACCCACGTGCTGGACCTGCCGAAGAGCTTCTGATGCCCCCCTGCCGCCCAACACGAGACCATCCTCATCGAAGACGCGTCGCCGGGCGTCGCCGTGGTCACCCTGAACCGGCCCGACGCCGCCAATTCGCTCAACACCAAGATGGGCGAGGAACTGCTGCACGCCTGGACGGGCCTGTCGGTCCGCGAGGACCTGCGCTGCGTGATCCTGGCCGGCGCGGGCAGGCACTTCTGCGCCGGCGCCGACCTCAAGGAACGCAACGGCATGACCGACAAGCAGTGGTCGGCCCAGCACGAGGTGTTCGAGGCCATGGTCCGCGCCCAGCTCGCCGTGCCCGTGCCGGTGATCGCCGCGGTGAACGGGGCGGCGGTCGGCGGCGGCTGCGAGATGACGCTCGCCTGCGACTTCGCCTACGCCGGCGAGGCGGCGCGGTTCGGCCTGCCGGAGGTGGGGCTGGGCATCATGCCGGGTCTGGGCGGCACCCAGCTTCTGCGCCGGGCGGTGGGCGAGCGCCGCGCCCTGGAGCTCCTGACCACCGGGCGGCTGTTCACGGCGGCGGAGGCCGAGGCGTTCGGCCTGGTCAGCGGCGTGACCGCGCCGGATGCGCTGATGTCGACGGTGATGGCTGTGGCCGGGACCATCGCGGCCAAGGCGCCCTTGTCGGTGCGGGCGCTGAAGTCTGTCGTCCGCGAGGGCGCCGGGCTGTCGCTCGCGGAGTCGATGGACCTGGAGCTCACCCACTACAACCGGCTGTTCCGGACCGAGGACCGTCGGGAAGGGGTCGCCAGCTTCAACGAGAAGCGGACGCCGGACTTCCAGGGGCGGTGACGGCCGTCAGACGGCCGCGTAGGCGTCCGGCCGAGCGCGTTCCACAGGGATCGGGGCCTCGGCGCCGCCGCTGCCCCGCGGGGGCCTGCGGTTCGTCACGAATTCCCAATCCGGCGGGCGACGGCCTGAGCGGGAGGGAGTGGTGATGCTGAAGGACCGGAGACGGTCGAGCAGATGCTCGAGGCTCTCGTCCGATCCCACCAGGTCTGGTTTGAACTGTCGATCGGCCATGGCGGAGGCTTATACGCCTTTGCGCGACACAACGCCACACACAATGGTTATCCACAAGTTAACGCCCTGATCTGTGAAGGAAGCCCCATGGCCGAGGTCCGCACCCTGAAGATCGCCTTCGAAGGCACGCTGCAGCCGGGCCCGAAGCCCTGGATGTGGGCGACGGTCGAGGTGGCGCTGGAGGACGAGACCCCCAACCACCGCACGGTCAGCGCCCAGGTGCCGGTCCCGTTCGAGGGTCAGGACGTCTTCGAGATGCGCGAGGTGGCCTGGGCCGCCTTCCGCGAGGCGCTGGAGCAGGCCCTGGCCGCCGGCGCCGGCAAGACCGCCCAGCAGCTCTCCTTCACCGGGCCCGGCTAGCCGACGTTGCGGTCGCGGCCTTCCCAGTACGGCTTGCGCAGCTCGCGGCGCAGCACCTTGCCGGACGGGTTGCGGGGCAGGGCCTCGATGAAGTCGATGGACTTCGGCGCCTTGAAGCCGGCGATGCGCTGGCGGGCCCAGGCGATGATCGCCTCGGGGTCGGGCGCCGCGCCGGCCGCCGGCACGACCACGGCCTTCACCGCCTCGCCCCAGCGCTCGTCCGGCACCCCGATCACCGCCGCGTCGGCGACGCCAGGGCAGCCCAGGATCGCGTTCTCCACCTCGGCCGGATAGACGTTCTCGCCGCCCGACACGATCATGTCCTTCACCCGGTCATGGACGAAGAAGTAGCCGTCCTCGTCCATGAAGCCCGCGTCGCCGGTGCGCAGCCAGCCGTCCGGCCGGATGGTCTCGGCGGTGGCCTCCGGGCGGTTCCAGTAGCCGGCCATGACGATCGGCCCGCGGATCTCGATCTCGCCGATCTGGCGCGGCCCGAGCGTCTCGCCGTTCTCGCCGGAGATGCGGGTCTCCAGCGTCGCCCAGGGCCGCCCGCAGGAGCGCAGCAGCTCGCCGGTGTGCGCGGAAGGGGCGAGCGTCGTGCCCGCGCCGCAGGTCTCGGTCATGCCGTAGAACTGGATGAAGCCGCAGCCGAACCGCTCCGTGGCCGCCTTCAGCACCGCCTCGGAGATCGGGGACGCTCCGTAGGAGACCGTCTTCAGGCTGGAGAAGTCCGTCGTCTGCGACTGCGGCGTCTGCAGCAGCGCGTTGATCATCACCGGCGCCAGGAAGATGTGCGCCACCTTCTCCGCCTCGATGAGCCGCAGCACCTCAACCGGATTGAAGTCGGCCATGACGATGAGCCGGCCGCCGGCCGCCAGGCCCGAGAAGCTGATGTTGGTGCCCGCCACGTGGAACAGCGGCATGACGATCAGCACCGTGTCGTCGGCGCCGTAGTCGAAGCCCTCCACCTGGTGGCGCAGACCGAGGAAGGCTCCGTAGTTGATGTTGTTGAGCCGCACCCCCTTGGGCAGGCCGGTGGTGCCCGAGGTGTAGAGCTGCAGGACGTCGTCCTCGGCCCTGGGCGGATCGAGCGCCGGCGCAGGCGCGGCGTCGCGCAGGGCCTGGTAGCTTTCGAAGCCTTCGGCCTCGCCGCCCACCGCGATCAGCCGGATCGGCCGCCCGATGCTCGCGGCCACCTCGCGGGCGGCGGCGAAGAAGTCGGGGGTGACGAAGAACAGGTCGGCGCCGGAGTCCTTCAAGATGAAGGCGATCTCGGGGACGGCCAGGCGGGTGTTGATCGGGGCCAGGCAGGCCCGCGCCTTGGCCGCGCCGAACATGATCTCGTACCAGGCCGCGCAGTTCTTCCCCAGCCAGCCGATGCGGTCGCCGGGCTTCGCGCCGAGCGCCTGGACGAGGCCGCAGGCCTGGTTCGAGCGGCGCTCCAGGTCGGCGTAGGTCAGGGTCTCGCCCCCGACGACCTCCACCGCCGTGCGGTCCCCCCGGCCGAGAGCGTGGACCCGCGGGATGTCACTGAGGATCTGGATCGCGTCGGCGCCGGCTTCGGCCATGGTCGTCTCCCCTGCCGGCTTGTTCCCGCCGGGCGCGCCGACGCTAGCGGATCGGAGGCGGCAATGCAGCCCGGGACGCAACGTGAGCTGCCGTTGGGTGACTCAACTCCAGATGGCGCCGCCTGGTCGGCGTGTGTCGTAGGGTGAGTCCCAGGGCAAAAGGGGTCTTCCTTAGTATGGTAATATTCGGCGCCCCGCACAGTTTAGGCTTTGGCGTCGCGGCGGGCGGGGTAAGGGTACTACCGGGACGGGAAGATACGAGGCAACGATGCCTGGCATCGAGAACGGTCGTGCGCCGCCAGGCGCGCGCACGCCGCGCACGCCGACGCGCCGCTTCGAGGCGCGGCGCAACGCGATCATCGCCTCGGCGGTGAGCGAGATAAACCTGCACGGCGTGCGGGGCATGACGCTCGGCGACGTGGCCGCCCGGCTCGATCTCGTGCCGACCGGGGTGATCTACTACTTCAAGAACAAGGAGGAACTCGCCGCCGCCTGCTTCCAGCGGGCCATCGAGCGCTACGACGCGATCGTGGGCGCCGGCCTGGCCGCCGACGGCGGCGACCGCGGCCGGCTCAAGGCGTTCACCGATGCCTGGCTCGACTTCAAGCATCGGGCCGAGGTCGGCGAGGCCGATCAGATCGCGATCCTGAACGACGCCCGGGGCCTGCAGGCGGCGACCGTCAACGAGGCGTTCGTCGCCATGTTCCGCCGCGCCCGCGGCCTGCTCGAAGGACCTGCCGGCGCGCCGCTGCCGGGGATCCACAGCGCCGCCCGCACGCACCTGCTGCTCAGCGAACTGTTCTGGAGCGTCTCGTGGCTGGAGACGACCGACGTCGCCGATTTCGGCCGGGTGGCGGACCGCATGGGGGACATCCTGGCGAACGGTCTCCTGGCGCCCGGCGTGGCCTGGCCGGCCTTCGCGGTCCTGCCGCTGGCCCGGGACGACGATCCGGATGCGGACGCGTCGGCCGAGCAGTTCCTGCAGGCCGCGACCGAGCTGATCAACGAAGAGGGCTATCACGGGGCGTCGGTGGAGCGGATATCCGGCCGGCTCAACGTCTCGAAGGGCGCCTTCTACCACCACAATGCGACCAAGGATGAACTGGTCGTCGCCTGCTTCCAGCGGACCTTCCAGATCATGTGGCGGGCGATCCGGATGGCTGAGGCCGAAGGCGGGTCGGCGCTGAAGGTGTTAGCTCAGGCCTGTGTGGCCCTCGTCCACCACCACCTCGCCGGCCGGCTCCCCTGCTGCGCGTCTCGGCGCTGACCACTGTGCCGAAGTCGCTCAACACAGAACTCACCCGCGAGTTCGACCGCATCTCCCCTCCGCTTCGCCTCGATCATCTGCGACGGCGTCGCCGATGGCTCGATCCGGCCCATCGAGGTCAACGTCGCCGCCCAGCTCGTCACCGGTATGATCAATGCCTCGGTCGACCTCAAATTCTGGAGCCGGGACCTGAAGGCCGCGAACGCCGCCACCCACTATGTGCGGCCGCTCTTCGAGGGCCTGCTTTCGCCGGCGGCCTCCGAACCTTGAACGAGCGGTATGCTTGCGCGGCGCACGTGTGAAGGCTCAACCTCTGCGCACGTGACGCCTGTTCACCAGAAGGCGCGAAGGCCCAAGGGGGTTGGCTTAGCTCGGCCTTAGGTGTCAGATAGAGCAACGGTCCGAATTTCGATTCTGGGTCGGTCCAAAGTCATGCGGCAGAATGGCCGCTCGCGTAGGTCGGGGGGCTTCTGCAAGGCGACGCATGGACCTCCGAGCCCTCCGCCTCCTGATCGTCGACGACAACCGCAACGCTGCCGAGATCGTTAAGTCGGTCCTGGCGAGCGTCGGCGCGAAGGATATGGAGCTCGCCGTGACCGCCGAGCGGGCGTTCGAGGTCCTGCAGGCCGGCGCCTGTGACCTGCTGATCGTCGATCAGAACCTGGGCAAGGGGGACGAGGGCATCGCGCTCGTGAAGCGCGTCCGCACCGACCCGGCGAGCGTGAACCCCTATCTGCCGATCTTGATGCTGACCGGCTACACCGAGCAGCGCCGCGTGCAGGCGGCGAGGGACGCAGGCGTGACCGAGTTCCTGAGCAAGCCCTTCACCATCGTGGGGCTGCTGCGCCGGATGGAGGCCCTGATCCACGCGCCGCGCGCGTTCGTCAGGTCCGAAACGTACTTCGGGCCCGACCGCCGGCGGCGGGAGGACCCGGAATACAGGGCCCGGAGCGGCGTTCGCCGCCCCGGGGATCCTGAAGCTATGCCTTACTAGAAGCGGTACGTCAGGCCGGCGTTGACCACGAGCGGGTCGACCTTGACCTTGGCGCGGACCGGCGTCGGGCCGAGGTTGGCCTTGGCGACGGTGCCGACCCAGGCCTTCTTCACGTCCACGAAGCCGCCCCAGCGCTCATTGGCCATTAGGTTGGCGCCGACCTGCAGGACGGTGCCCACGGCGCTGTCGGCCTCGAGGTCGCTCAGCGCGCCGTCCTTGGTGTCGAACACGATCAGGAAGGAGGCGCCGGCGCCCACATAGGGCTGGAAACGGCCTTCCGGATTGAAGTGATACTGGGCCATCACGCCGGCCGGACCGCCGGTCATGCTGCCCGCCTTGCCGAGGGCCGCGAGCGTGCCCGAGGCCATCACGTCGAACTTGGGCGGGAACCCGCCGGCCGCCGCGATCGCGATGTTCGGCGTCACGAAGTAGCCGATCTCGACTTCCGCGGTCCATTCGCCGTCGATCGTCACATTGGCGCCGGCCACCGGCGCGCCGCCGGCGGTCATCTCGGCGCTCTCGCTCGGCTCCACATAGGCGGGGCCGGCATGGACGAACCAGCGGCTCGCCTCTTGAGCATTCGCAGCGCCGGCCAGCGTGGCCGCGGCCAGGGCGGCCGCAGCCGCAATCTTCATGGAAGCCATCACCTGCATCCCAATAGGTCAATCGTTGAATGCAGTTCTATCGTGTAAACCTTAAGAAACGCTGAGGTGAACGTTGATCGCAGGTAACCGAAAGAATAATGAGCGGGTAACCATAACATAAAACCGCCGGTTGCCGTCCGAACCTATTCGACAATCGCCGATATTGATCTCAAGCCCTATACACGCGCGTGCGCACCTATGATGTGCACCGTTATTTAAACTGTGTCCGGCACGCTCCGCAGACTTCGTGAAGTGGTTGTTTGGGGCATCCGGGGGTGGCCATGTCTGAGGATCTAGCGACGATCTCCGAACAGGACCGGCCGGCCCGGATCCTCATCGTCGACGACGTCGCCGACAACCGCACCATCCTTGGCCGCCGCTTCCAGCGCCGCGGCTACGAGATCGCCGAGGCCGACTCCGGCAAGGGCGCCCTCGAGATGATCGGCCGCGAGGAGTTCGACGTCGTCCTGCTCGACGTGATGATGCCCGACATGAACGGGCTGGAAGTGCTCCGCCGGATCCGCGAGAAGCACACCGACGTCCAGCTTCCGGTGATCATGGTCACCGGCAAGACCGAGAGCTCCGACATCGTCGAGGCGCTGACCGCCGGCGCCAACGACTACATCACTAAGCCCGTCGACTTCGCCGTCGCCCTGGCCCGGGTGTCTACCCAGGTCCGCTCGCGCCAGGCGGAAGAGCATGTGCGCCGGGCCAACGAAGCCCTGTCGCGCGCCAACGAGGACCTTGAGCGCCGGATCGCAGAGCGCACCGAGCAGCTCCGCATCGCGCTGGCTGAGGCTCAGGCCGCCAACAAGTCCAAGGACGAGTTCCTGGTCATCGTCAGCCACGAGCTGCGGACGCCGCTCAACGGCATGATCGGCATGGGCCAGATGCTCGCCCGCACCGAGCTCAATGAACAGCAGCGAAAGATGGTCGGCATCGTCAACGCGTCGGCCGACCAGCTGCACAGCGTTGTCGCCGACCTGCTGGACACGCTCGACCTGACGGCCGGCGGCCTGAAGCTGACGCCGCAACAGGCGCCGCTCGGGGCGCTCGTGGAAGAGGAAGCCGCCGTCGCCGCCGAGAAGGCCAAGGCCAAGGGCCTCGCCTTCAAGGTGGATGTGGCCAAGGATGCCGCCGGCGCCCGTCGAGGTCGACCCGCAGCGTCTGCGCCAGGTGCTGGGCAAGGTGCTCGACAACGCCGTGAAGTTCACCGAAGCGGGGGAGGTGGCGCTCCGCGTCGCCCGCTCCGCCGACGGCGTGGCCTTCGAGGTGCGCGACACCGGCGTCGGCTTCGACGCCGAGACCGCCAAGCGCATGTTCAAACCCTTCGAGCAGGCCGACGGCTCGCTGACCCGAAGGTTCGGGGGCGTGGGCCTGGGCCTGGCGATCTGCAACGGCCTCGTCGGCCTGATGGGGGGCCAGATCAGCGCCGAAGGCGAGCCCGGCAAGGGCGCCACCTTCCGCGTCGAGCTCCCGCTGATCGCGAAGGCCGCAGCGGCGTAGGGGGCCGGCGCGAAGCGCCCGGCGATCCGCGGCCGGGTTCTTCCTCAAGACCACCTCAGCAAGCTTGCGCCGGCGGGAGGCCGGCGCTGAAGATCCGCCATGGGGCGTCGGGCTGATCAGCATCCTGACGGATGCCGAGCGGGTGGGGCCTCGCATCGCGTCGGACCGATTTGCGCCGCCGCATCGTGCGCATGCGAAAAGGGCCGGGCGTCGCCGCCCGGCCCTCGTCGTGGTCGCGGTAGAGCGGCCGCTAGGCCGTGGCGCGGATCTGCTCGGGCGTCTCGGCCTGGGCTTCGAACTCGGCCAGCCCGGCCTCGTAGGCGTCCTTTAGGCGCAGGACCGCGTCGCGGATGTTCTGCGGCGTGTGGTTGGCCATCACCTGCATGCGGAACCGGGCCTGGCCCTTCGGCACGGCCGGGAACTCGACGAGGTTGGCGATCAGGCCGGCCTCGGGCAGGCGGCGGCTGACGAGACGGGCGAGGCCCTCGGTGCCGACCTTCACGCAGACGATCGCCGAGGGGTCGCCGTAGACCTCGAAACCGGCTTCCACGAGCTGGCGGCGCAGGCTCAGGACGTTGGTCATCAGCTTGTTGCGCAGCTCGGCGCCTTCGACGCTTTCGATGATCTCGAAGGCCTTCAGGACCGTGGCCGCCTGCATGGGCGACAGCGCGTTCGAGAAGGTACAGGGCGGCGAGTAGAAGCGCAGGTACTCCTTCACCTCGCGCGAGCGGCAGCCGACGAAGCCGCCGTTCGAGCCGAAGGTCTTGGAGAACGAGCCCATGACCAGGTCGACCTTGCCCAGCATGCCCTGCATGCCGATGTGGCCGCGCCCGTCATCGCCGAGGTTGCCCAGGTCGTGGGCAACGTCGACCATCAGGGTGGCGTCGAACTCGTCGCAGAGCGCCTGCATGGCGCCGATGTCCGGCGTGTCGCTGTCCATCGAGTACAGGGACTCGATGACCACCATGATGCCGTTTTCCTTGTCCTTGGCGCGGATCTTCTCGAGCCATTTGCGGCACTCGCCCACCATGTTGTGGCGGAAGAGATAGATGTTGCGCGTGGCGGCGCTGGCGCCTTCCTGCAGGCAGGTGTGGGCGAGCGAGTCCATCACGATGTGGTCGGTGGAGCGCACCAGGCCCTTGATCACGCCGTAGCCCGCGGCCCAGCCGGTCGGGAACAGGATCGCTTCCGGCATGCCGAGGAAGTCGGCGATCTTGCGCTCCAGCAGCACCGAGTGGTGCGTGTTGCCGAGCAGGGCGGCGGAGCCGGCGCTGTGCACGCCGAACTCTTCGATGACGTCCTGGGCGACCTTCTTGATCACCGGGTTGGTCGACATCGACAGATAGTCCTGGCTCGCGAAGTTCACGCCCTGGATCTTGCCGCCGGCGTCATCGCGCGCGGCGCAGACCGTCGAGGGGCTTTCCTCGGTCGAGCGCGAGAACGGCCACAGGCCGTTCTGGCGGCGCAGGTTCTGCCACTTGAAGAAGCCGCCCACGCGCGCTTCGAGGTCGCTGCCCTTCGGGTAGCGGAAATCGCGCATGCTGCCCGTCAGGGCGGCCGGCGGCGTATAGTTATTGAATGCCTTCAGCATTGATAGCTCCCCACCCTGTTCTCGGGTTCAGAAGCCTGTTGTACAGCGTAGGTGTTATTGGCCGGTGTACAGAAGGTATTCCTGTGGTTTACAGTTAAGATTAACTTGGTCTTCCTGAGTTGAGTTAACGGAATATCTCGACACAAGTTATTGGTGTGGCGCGGAAATTTCCGGTTGTCGTGCGCTCTCGGGCAAAGAAAAGCGCCCGCCGGCCGGCGGGCGCTCTCGAAGACCGACCTTGGTTAAGGGTCAGGCGGCCCGGGCTTCCAGGCAGGCGCTGATCTTGCCGAGCAGCCGCGGCAGGTCCACCGGCTTGGTGTCGAAGTCGGCGCACCCCACCTCGACGCTCTTGGCGCGGTCGGTGGCCAGCGCGTGAGCGGTCAGCGCGATGATCGGGATGGCCGCCGTCGAGGCCCGTTCCTTGATCAAGGTCGTGGCCTCCCAGCCGTCCATGTCGCCAAGGGCGATGTCCATCAGGATGATGTCGGGCATCTCGCTCTCGGCCATGGCGACCCCTGTGGGGCCCTCCGGCGCGCAGCAGACCTCGAAGCCGTGGCGCACCAGGCGTCGGGTCAGCATGTCCCGGTTCATCTCGTTGTCTTCGACCAGAAGGATCTTCGTCATGGCGTCATTCCACTAGGGTCGAGGAAAATCAGGCGGCCAGCTCGGTCGCGTCGGCGCGGGCGCGCCGTTTGCGCTTACCCCCCGGGGAGGCCGGCAGCAGGACGGTGAACACCGAGCCTTCGCCAAGCACGCTCTCGGCGGAGATCGACCCGCCCATGAGGTTGCACAGCGCAAGGCTGAGCGCGAGGCCGAGGCCCGTGTCGCCGTACTTCGAGGCGCTCGCGTCGCGGGCGACGGTGAACTTCTCGAAGAGGGTGGGCAGCATATCCGGCGCGATGCCGATGCCGGTGTCGCGCACCTCGATGAAGATGTTCTCGGCGCCGCGGGTCGTGCGGCGGCCGACGGTCACGGTGACCTGGCCCTTCTCGGTGAACTTCACGGCGTTGTCGATCACCTGGCCCACGGACTGGCGCACGCGCTGACCGTCCCAGCGGGCGGTGCCTAGCCCGGGCTCCAGCTTGACCACGACCGCCACGCCCTTGGCGTCGGCCTTGGCGCGCTTGTGGTCGACGATGGCGTTGATGAACTCGCCGACGGCCACGTCCTCGGGGACGAGCTCCATCTTGCCAGCCTCGATCTTCGAAAGGTCGAGCACCTCGTTCACCAGGCGCAGCAGGTGGTGGCCGGCCTTGTGGATCTTCTCCAGGTCGGCGATCGAATCCTCGTCGTCCTCGTCCGCGGCGTCCTCGAGCAGCATCTGCGAGTAGCCGATGACGGCGTTCAGCGGGGTGCGCAGTTCGTGGCTCATGGAGGCCACGAACTCGGCCTTGGCGGCGCCGGCGCGCTCGGCCTCGGCGGTCGCGCGGCGAAGCTGGGCGGCGCTCGCCAGGTGGGCGCGCATCTCGGCCTCCAGCTCCACGCCCGAGGCGAGGATCCGACTATAGTAGATGGCCATCATGGTCACATAGCCGGCGCAGGCCAGGGTCGAGACGATGCCGAGGCCCTGCAGGCCCTCGAGCGGCGTGTCGTCGAACGGCGGTGGCACGAAGTGGTAGAGCGCCACGAAGGTCGCGAAGTTCAGCGCGAACTGCAGCAGCACGTACTTCCTGAGGTGCGGCGTGTAGCCGAGGTAGAAGAACGCGAGCAGCGGAATGGTCAGCACCCAGGGCAGCGTCGGCGAGGTGACCCCGCCGTAGTAGTAGCAGCTCCACAGGATGCAGAAATTCAGGTTCTGGACGGAGACGAAGCTCCACAGGTTGTAGCGTCCCGTGAACTTCAGCAGGAACGGGAACACCCAGAAGGCGGTGATCGACGCCATCAGGACGAAGGTCGGGAAGCCCGGCGTCGGGTCCAGGAACAGGAGCGCGCCAGGCACCACATTGCCGAGGATCGGTCCCAGGCAGTGGCTGATCAGGAACATGCGGGCCTGCTGGCGCTTGTCGCGCTCCGCCTTCACCTCGTCTGGGATGAACCAGTCGATGAAGCGATCGAGCAGATTGGTCGCCTGCGCTGTCGCCGTGGTCATGTCTAACCAACCCCCAAGAAGTGCCGGCAAGGATCGGTTGAGGAATTCAGTTCCGATCAACTTGCGGCGCCCCGAACATTCAGCCGAGGCGTCGAGGAGGCTGCATCATGCGAATTAAGATGGAGTTATCTCGGTTAAAGGTCGCCGTGCACCAGTTCTTAATTGGTCCGTGTGCTCATTTCCCGGAATTCTGGGGGCGCTCGCGCCGAGTGAGACGGGCATGTGGGAAAACATCCTCAAGGTGATCGACTGGTTCGTGCCGGAGGCCGCCAAGCGCGAGCGTTCGGAAGTGGGCCTGGCGCGCAACTTCGTCTTCACGCACCTCTTCGGTCCGCTGATGGCGCAGTCGATCTGCGTCTTCCTGTACCTGACGGATCCGAAACCCAACTGGATCGTCTGGACCATGGTCGGCTCCATCTGGTCCTTCTGGGCGCTGCCCTTCCTGCTGAAGTATACGAAGAACCTTCAGCTCGTGGCGCTGCTCTCCGTGCAGATCCTGGCCTTCGCCTCGCTGTTCGGCTCGTTCCATTACGGCGGCGTCTCCTCGCCGCTGCTGCCGTGGCTGCTGGTCGCCCTGCTGCTGGGCTTCTTCTATCTCGGCGAGCGTCCGCTGCTGATCCTCGGCATGTTCGCCGCCGACCTGCTGGCGTTCTACGCGGCCTACGCCATCAATGGGGCCTTCGACGAGCGGGTGCCGCTCGAGCAGCTCACCAACGTCGGCTGGATCTCGATCTTCTCGGCCACGATCTACATGAGCTGGATGGCCGTCTATTACGTGTCGACCATCTCCCTGCGATCCGACCTGGAGCGGGAGGCCGACCGGCACCGGGCGACCGCGGTCCGGCTTCGCCAGGCCAAGGAGCAGGCCGAACGGGCCAACCTGGCCCGCTCGATCTTCCTGGCCAAGATGAGCCATGAGTTCCGCACGCCGCTCAACGCCGTGATCGGCTACTCCGAGCTTCTGCTGGAGCACTGCCAGGACACCGGCGCCGACGACCAGAAGCTGGCCGACCTCGGCCGGATCAACGCCGCGGGCCAGCACCTGCTGGCGCTGGTCACCGACGTCCTCGACGTCTCGCGGATCGAGAGCAACACCGTGGAGCTGAGCCTCGACACCTTCGAGCTCGAGAACTTCATGGAGCATGTGGCGTCGACGGCCCAGCCGCTGATGACCCAGAACGGCAACCAGCTCGTGCTGCGCCCCATGGGCCGCCTGGGCTCGATCACCACCGATCAGACCAAGCTGCGCCAGGTGGTGCTCAACTTGCTGTCCAACGCCGCCAAGTTCACCAGCGAGGGCACGGTGACCGTCACCCTGCGCCGCGACGAGAAGCCGGCCGGCGACTGGATCGAGATCCGCGTGGACGACACCGGCATCGGCATCGCCGAGGAGGACCTGCACAAGCTGTTCCAGGACTTCGGGCAGGTGAGCGCCACCACCTCCACGCAGTATGGCGGCACCGGCCTGGGCCTGGCGGTGAGCCAGAAGCTCTGCGCCCTGATGGGCGGGGGGCATCTCGGTGGCCAGCGAGGCCGGGCACGGCTCCTCGTTCACCGTGCGCCTGCCGGCCGTCGCCCCGACCGAGGACGCTAGCGCCGAAGCCGCGCAACCCCTTGCTGCATAAGGGTTTGCGTAAATCCGCAAGTAACGAAATTCGCCTATCAAGCGTATTGTCCGGCCGCTTCCTCGCCGGACCTGTCGGGGATAACTCAGTGCGTCATCTGGAAATTCGCGTCGCGTGCGGCATGGCCGCGGCGGCGGCTCTGCTCGCCGTTGCGGGCCAGGCGTCGGCCAACGGCATCGGCGTCACGGAGGTCTCGACCGAAGGACTCGGGCGGGCCAACTCCGGGGAAGTCGCCGACACCGGGGCCTCGGCCCTGTTCTGGAACCCCGCCGCGATCGCGCGTGGCGGCCGCGGTGCGACGCTCGGCGTCCACCACCGCAACGACGACACCGAATTCTCCAACACCAGCACCACCATCACCCGGCCGATCCCGCCGGCTGGCCTGACCCTGCCCGTGGGCGGCCGCTCGCCGGTGGACGAGGTCAGCCAGGACTTCACCGCCCCGCACTTCGCCGTGGCCGTTCCGTTCGGCGACCGCTTCGCCGTGGGGCTCTCCGTGCACAAGCCGATCCGGCTGAAGACGGACTTCGGCGCGGACTCCTGGGCGCGCTACGACACCATCCGATCCAAGATCGAAACCACCGAGATCCAGACCGCCGCCGCCATCCAGGCGACAGAATGGCTCGACCTCGGCGTGGGCTTCACAGCCAACTACACCGACGCCTACTACGACCAGGCGTCTCCGAACCTCAACCCGACCGCCCCCGACGGCCTCCAGGCCCTGGCCGGCGACGGCTGGAACTACGGCTTCACCCTGGGCGCCCAGGCGCATCTGGAGCGCGTGACGCTGGGCGTCGCCTACCGCTCGAAGGTGAAGCACGAGCTCGACGGCTCGATCACGCTTTCGGGCCTGCAGGCGCCGCTCGACACGGCGAACTTCACGGCCGAGGCGGACACCAACTTCACCACCCGTTCGACGGTGACCGTCGGCGCGCGCTTCGCGCTGACCGACGCCACCACCCTGAACGGCCAGGTCGTGTGGTCGGGCTGGGACGTGTACGACACGATCGACGTCGCCTTCGCCGGCATGACCGCCTCGATCCCGCAGGGCTTCAAGAACACCACCTCGGTGGCCGTCGGCGTGGATCACGACCTGAACACCATGTGGACCATCCGCGGCGGCGTGCAGTTCGACCCGACGCCGACCCACGACGACCTGCGTGAACCGGGCGTGTTCGACAGCGACCGCTGGGTCTTCGCCGCCGGGGCCAGCGCCCGGCTGCAGCCTGCGCTGACGCTGAACGGCGCCGTGGCCTACACGCGCTTCGACGACGCCCCGCTGGTCGACTTCGACGTCTTCTACGCCGGCACCCCGGCCCAGACGACGGTGCCGACCCGCGGCGCCTTCAAGGGCGACGCCTTTACCGCCTCGATGAGCCTGGACTGGCAGTTTTGATCCAGCCCGTCTGAGGCGAAAAGGCTAAGAGGCCGGCGTCCTTAGGGATGCCGGCCTTCTTCTTTGACAGACCACAAAAGCGAAGGGCCGGAGCTCGCAGGAGCTCCGGCCCTTCTCGCATTTCCGTTCAGCCTGCCTGGGGTTCAGCCGGCCTGGGCGGCCTTGGCCTCAGCCTTGGCGGCCTCTGTGGTCGACTGGATGATCGCGCCGATCAGCAGGTCGGGGATGATTGGCTTGGCGATGTGGTGGTCGGCGCCGGCCTGGCGCGAGGCCAGCACATGCTCGGTCATGGCGTTGGCGGTCACGGCCAGCACCGGGGTGCGGTGGCGCCCCTGCTCGACCTCGAACTTGCGGATCTCGCGGATGGCGGTCAGGCCGTCCATCACCGGCATCTGCAGGTCCATCAGGACGACGTCGAAGTCGTCGGCCTTGTAGGCGTTGAGCGCCTGTAGACCGTCCTCGACCTGCACGAGGTCGCAGTCGATCAGCCCCAGGACGACCTCGATGACGGCCCGGTTGGTCGGATGGTCATCCGCCATCAGGACGCGGAGGCGTCGCGCGCTTTCTGCTTCCGTCGACAAGCTAACCCCTGCCAGCTTCCCGGGCGCAGGCCCGGCTCTCCCAGGCAAGCTAGCCGCAAGACGTAACCAACCGGTCAACGCCCCGTGCACTCTCGGTTAAGCGCGCGGCGCCCAGAATGGCGCAACCTGGAGTGTGGGATAGCGCTGTGTCGGCAATCGACTCATCGGGCGTTGCAAGCCTGGTCCGGCCGCGCCTCCTGATCGTCGACGATCTGGAGGACAACCGGATCCTGATGAGCCGTCGCTTCTCGCGGCGCGGCTTCGACGTGCTCCAGGCCGGGGACGGGCCGGAGGCGCTGGAGATCGTCGCCCGAGAGCCGCTCGACCTCGTCCTGCTCGACATCGTCATGCCGGGGATGAGCGGCTTCGAGGTGCTCACCCGCATCCGCGAGATCCATTCGTCGGCGACGCTGCCGGTCATCATGGCGACCGTGAAGGACGGCAGCGCCGACGTGGTGCGCGCCCTGCGGCTGGGCGCGAACGACTACCTGACCAAGCCGGTCGACTTCGACATCGCCCAGGCGCGGCTCGAAGCCCATGTGGCCCGCAAGCAGGCGGAGGAACGCGGCCGACGCGATCAGCCGGACCTCGAGAAGCTGGTGGTTGAACTGCGCCGGACCGTGCGTCAGGCCGAGGCGGCCACCCGCGCGAAATCCGATTTCCTGGCCAATATGAGCCACGAGATCCGTACGCCGCTGAACGGCATCCTGGGCGTGGCCAGCGTGCTCGCCACCCGGCTCGACGGCGACGCCGAGAAGAAGATGGTCCGCACCATCGTCGACTCCGCGGAGGCGCTGGAGCGGCTGCTTTCCGACGCCCTCGACCTGTCGCGCGTGGAAGCCGGGAAGCTGGAGATCCGCAAGGAGCGGTTCGACCTGCCGACCATCGTCGAGCGCGCCGCCGCCCTCTTCCGGCCCAAGGCGGAGGAGAAGGGACTGGTCTTCACCGTGGTCGTCGAGCCCCAGGCAAGGGCGACGGTCACCGGCGACCCGCTCCGCGTGCAGCAGATCCTGACCAACCTGATCAGCAATGCGGTGAAGTTCACGTCCGAGGGCTCGGTGAGCTGCCGCGTGGCGCGGGAGGACGACGGCTTCCGCTTCGAGGTGCGCGACACCGGGATCGGCTTCGACCCCTCGCGCGCCGCCGAGCTGTTCGGCCGCTTCGAGCAGGCCGACGGCGCGATCGTCGAGAAGTTCGGCGGCTCGGGTCTGGGTCTTTCGATCTCGCGCCATCTGGCCGAACTGATGCACGGGACGCTCGGCGCCACCGCCACGCCCGGCAAGGGCGCGGTCTTCACCCTCTGCCTGCCGCTGGGCATGCCCTCGGCGCTCGATATGGCGATCGCCGCGCCGGGACCGGACGCCGTCGCCGGCGACGGACGCCGCGCGAAGGTTCTGGTCGCCGACGACCACGCCACCAACCGACGTGTCGTCGAGCTGATGCTGGCCGCCGAACCGGTCGACCTGACGTTGGTGGGCGACGGCTCCCAGGCGCTGGACGCGGTCGCCGCGGACCGCTTCGACCTGATCCTGATGGACGTGCAGATGCCGGTGCTGGACGGGCTTTCGGCGATCCGCGCCATCCGTCGGCGCGAGGCTGAGCTCGGCCTCGAACGCACGCCGATCGTGGCGCTCTCGGCCCATGCCCTGCCCGAGCATGTCGAGATGTCGCTGAAGGCCGGCGCCGACCGGCACGTGACCAAGCCCCTGCGCGCCGAGACCCTGCTGCAGGCGCTCGCCGACTCGCTGGCTGAAGGCGCGGCCCTGTCCTGACGATCGACCTGGGGCTGACCCCGGGGGCATGTGGGCAATGTCGCCGCCGCACGGCCGCGGCTGTGGGTTTCGCGGGCGGCGGCTGCGCCCTTTTTCGGCGTCGATCATGGCGCTTTCGACACACCGCCATGACGATGCGGCGAACGACCTTCACCGTGGATTGACAACGTACGGGCTCCGTCCTCCCTTCGCGTATCGTTGTTGCACGATCGGATAATTGCTTGCCCGGCGCCGCCGCAGAGCCTGTCGGAACGCTCGCCACCGCGCTCTCCCACGCGGCCCGCCTCCTGACGCAGAGCCCGGCTCTGGCAGAAGCCCAGTCCCGCGAAATCCTCAAGGCCGCGCCCGGCCATCCGCAGGCCCTGCTGCTGCTCGCCGCCTCGCTCCGGAGTCAGGGCGCGGCGGCGCCGGCCCGCGACATCGTCCTGTCGCTTGCCGCCCAGCAACCGAAATGGCCGCAGGCCCAGGCCGAGCTGGGCCTGGCGCTCCTCGCCCTGGGCGACACCGAGGCCGCGATCGCGCCCCTGGAGCGGGCCGTCGACCTCGACCCGGGCCACGTCCAGGCCTGGCGGGCGCTGGGCGACGCCTGGACCCTGCTGGGGGACGCCGCCCAGGCCGACGCCGCCTACGCCAATCACATCCGCGCCTCGGTGCGCGACCCCGAACTAGTCGAGGCGGCGACCGCGCTCTGCGAGAACCGGTTGGCGGTCTCTGAGCGTATCCTCCGCGGCTTCCTGAAGCGCCATCCGACCGATGTCGCGGCGATCCGCATGCTGGCGGAGACCGGCGCCCGGCTCGGCCGTCTGGCGGACGCCGAGGCGCTGCTGGCCCGCTGTGTCGAACTCGCCCCCGGCTTCGTCGCCGCTCGCCACAACTACGCGACCATCCTCTACCGGCAGAACCGACCGGTGGAGGCGATCGCCGAGGTCGATCGCCTGCTGGAGCGCGACGCGAAGAACCCCGGCTACCGCAACCTCAAGGCCGCCGCGCTCAGCCGGATCGGCGAGTACGAGCAGGCGATCGCGCTCTATGAGGACGTGCTCGCCGAACACCCCCCGGCAGCCCAAGGGCTGGATGAGCCTCGGCCACGCCCTCAAGACGGTCGGCCGGCAGGCCGACTCCGTGGCCGCCTACCGGAAGGCCGTCGAGCTGCAGCCGTCGCTGGGCGAGGCGTGGTGGAGCCTGGCCAACCTGAAGACTTTCCGTTTCGCACAGGACGACGTCGCCGCCATGCACGCCGCACTCGGCGCCGAGGGCCTGGAGGACGACGACCGGCTGCACCTGCACTTTGCACTCGGCAAGGCCCTGGAGGACGCGCGCGCCTTCGGGCCGGCCTTCCGTCACTACGAGACCGGCAATGCGATCCGCCGCGAAAGCCTCGGCTACCGGGCCGCCGACACTTCCGACCAGGTCCATCGGGCGAAGGCGCTGTTCACCCCGGACTTCTTCGCCGAGCGGGCGGGCCAGGGGTGCGCCGCGCCCGACCCGATCTTCATCATCGGCCTGCCGCGCGCGGGCTCGACCCTCGTCGAGCAGATCCTGGCCAGCCACTCTGAGGTGGAGGGCACCCAGGAGCTGCCCGACATCATCACGCTCGCCCGGCGGATCGGTGGCAAGCCGGCCGCCGAGCGCGACACGGCCTATCCCGAGGCGCTGGCCGGCCTTTCCCCCGCCGACCTGAAGGCTCTGGGCGAGGAGTACCTCGAGCGGGCCCAGGTCCACCGCAAGCTCGGCCGGCCCTTCTTCATCGACAAGATGCCGAACAACTGGGCCCATGTCGGCCTGATCCAGGCGATCCTGCCGAACGCCAAGATCATCGACGCCCGGCGCCATCCGCTGGGCTGCTGCTTCTCGGGCTTCAAGCAGCACTTCGCCCGCGGCCAGGGCTTCACCTACTCGCTGGAGGACGTGGGCCGCTACTACGCCGACTACGTGGCGCTGATGGCGCACTTCGACGAGGTCCTGCCCGGCCGCGTCCATCGCGTGATCTACGAGCAGATGGTGGCCGATCCGGAGGCGGAAACGCGCCGGCTGCTCGATCATTGCGGTCTTCCCTTCGAGGAGGGCTGCCTTCGCTTCTACGAGAACGACCGCGCCGTGCGCACCGCGTCCTCCGAACAGGTGCGCCAGCCGATCTACGCCGACGCCGCCGAGCATTGGCGGAACTTCGAACCCTGGCTGGCGCCGCTCAAGGTGGCGCTCGGCCCGGTCTTGGAGAGCTACCCGAAAGCGCCCGCCTGACCGGGCGCATCACGACAAGAAGAGGGGGGTGCGTATGAGTTCGAGAACAACGCATAGGCTGGCGGCGCTGCTCGCCACCAGCATGTTCACCGGCCTGGCTGCGCCGGCGCTGGCGCAGACCGCGCTGGACGAGGTGGTGGTCACCGCCCAGAAGCGGTCCGAGAACCTGCAGGACGTGCCGGTCAGCGTGCAGGCGCTGGGGGCCGAGCGGCTCGACGAGCTGCAGGTCACCGACATGGCCGACTACGCCCGGTTCCTGCCGAACGTGACGATCCAGACGGCGGCGCCCGGCTTCTCGACCATCTACATGCGCGGCGTGGCTTCGGGGGAGAACAACAACCACTCCGGCCCGCTGCCCAGCGTCGCCGTCTACCTGGACGAACAGCCGGTGACGACCATCACCGGCCCGCTCGACATCCACGTCTACGACATCGAGCGCGTCGAAGTGCTGTCCGGCCCGCAGGGCACGCTCTACGGGGCCAGCGCGCAGGCCGGCACCATCCGGATCATCACCAAGAAGCCGTCGCCCGCGGGCTTCGAAGCCGGCTATGACCTCGACCTCAACAAGTTCAGCCACAGCGACGTGGGCTACGGCTTCGAGGGCTTCGTGAACCAGCCGGTCGGCGAGCTCGCGGCGGTTCGCCTGGTCGCCTGGGCCGAGCACGACGGCGGCTATATCGACAACGTCCCCGGCACGCTCACCTATCCGATCGGCATTCCGCCGGACAACCTCGGCCCGGTGACGGTGAACAACAACAGCCTGGTCGAGGACGACTACAATGAGGTGGACATCTACGGCGCCCGCGCGGCGCTGAAGATCGATCTCAACGAGAACTGGTCGATCATGCCGACCCTCAACGCCCAGCGCACGGAGGCCGACGGCAACTTCTCCTACGATCCCGGAAAGGGCGACCTGAAGGTCAGCCGCTACCGCCCTGAGCGTTCAGACGACAAGTGGGTGCAGGCGGCCCTCACCATCGAGGGCGCGGTCTCCGACCTCGACCTCGTCTACGCCGGCGCGCTCATGAAGCGGTGGGTCGACACGGAGTCCGACTACTCGGACTATTCCTACTTCTACGACACCCTGGCGGGCTACGGCGTCTACTGGCTCGACAACGCGGGCAACCCCCACGACATCACCCAGTACATTCAGGGCAAGGACGCCTACAAGAAGCAGAGCCACGAGTTCCGGGTCTCCACGCCGGTGGACCGGCCGCTGCGGGTGACCATGGGCGCCTTCTACCAGCGCCAGACGCACAACATTCAACAGCGCTACAAGATCGACGCTCTGGCCGACGATCTCGAAGTGCCCGGCTGGCCGGACACCATCTGGCTGACGAAGCAGCTCCGGGTCGACCGGGACTATGCGGCCTTCATGGACGCCTCGTTCGACGTCAGCGAAAAGTTCTCGCTGAATGCCGGCATCCGGTTCTTCAAGGCGAAGAATTCGCTGCAGGGCTTCTTCGGCTTCGGCGAGGGTTACAGCGGCGGCACCGGCGTCGCCGCCTGCTTCAAGGACACCGCGATCGTGAAGGGCGGGCCTTGCACCAACGTCGACAAGACCACGGAGGACAACGGCAACACCTACCGCCTGAACGCCCAGTACGAGATCGACGACGACCGGATGATCTACGTCACCTACTCGACGGGTTACCGGCCGGGCGGGATCAACCGGCGGGGCACGTTGCCCCCCTACGAGTCAGACTACCTGAAGAACCTCGAGTTCGGGTGGAAGACCATGTGGCTGGAGAACCGGCTGCGGTGGAACGGCGCGGCGTACCTGGAGAACTGGGACGACTTCCAGTTCTCGTTCCTGGGGGCCAACGGCCTGACCGAGATCCGCAACGCCGGCAAGGCGAAGATGTTGGGCATCGAGAGCGACCTGAGCTGGGCGGTGACCGATGGCCTTACCATCAACGCCGCGGGCGCCTACACCGACGCCGAGCTGGACGAGGACTACGCCCCCGATCCCGA
The DNA here is from genome assembly GCF_024699985.1 of Phenylobacterium sp. J367. Lineage (GTDB taxonomy): Bacteria > Pseudomonadota > Alphaproteobacteria > Caulobacterales > Caulobacteraceae > Phenylobacterium. The sequence continues at coordinate 1,826,259 of NZ_JAJONA010000001.1, forward strand.
CGCGCCGCCGGAGGCCGAGAAGGGTACGTCCCTGCCGGTGACCTCCGAAGTTCCGCGGCTCGCTGACCGCGCGCTACGAGTGGGCCGTCGGCGACATGGACGCCCACCTGCAGGGCGGCGTGGCCCACACGGGCTCCTCGTGGCCGGACCTGCGGATCTCCGATCGTGACGTGATCGGCAAGCTGCCGTCGTTCACGACCGTCGACCTGGCGGCCGGGGTGGAGAAGGACAACTGGCGGGTCGAGGCCTACGTCAAGAACCTGTTCGACGACGACGGGCAGATCGACCGCGGCGTGGCTTGCGCCTCCTCGGTCTGCAGCCGCGTGTTCGTGACCCCGATCCGGCCCCGGCTGTTCGGGGGTGCGGTTCGGGCAGTCGTTCTGAGCGGACGGTTCTCCCGGGAGCCCAGCGAGGTTCGCCGCGAGGCGCTGATCGAGGCCGCGCTGGCGAGCCTCGCTGACCGGGGGCTGGGGGCGGTGTCGGTGCGGGACGTGGCCAAGCGGGCCGGCGTCTCGCCCGGCCTCGTCCGGCACCACTTCGGAGGCTTCGGCCAGCTGCTGGTCGAGGCCTACCGGAGCGTCGTGGCCCGGATCGACATGAACATGGACGAGGCTCTTCTCGCGGCCGGGCCGAACCCGCGGGCCCGGCTCGAGGCGTTCCTGGAGGCCAGCTTCTCGCCGGCGATCGTCGACCGGGACCTGCTGGCGGCCTGGCTGGGGTTCTGGGGGTTCGTCAGGACCGACCCCGACGCGGCCAAGGTCCATGCGGAGACCTACCAGTCGTACCGTACACGGATCGAAGGGCTGCTGGCCGACCTGGGCGTGGAGAATCCGCGGCCGGCGGCGCTCGGCCTGTCGGCGCTGCTGGACGGGCTGTGGCTGGAGCTGTGCCTCGACCCGACGACCTTCACGCCGGCGGAAGCGGTGAGGCTGGCGCGGCACTGGGTGTCTTGTTATACGAGTGTATAGCAAGCGGAGCTGACCATGCTGGAGCAGAGCCTTCCCGCCTGGATCTACTCGGACCCGGGCTTCTTCGAGCGGGAGCGCGAGACGGTCTTCCGGACCGGCTGGCAGGTGGTCTGCCACCTCAACGACGTGCCGATGCCCGGCGACTTCCAGACCCTGGACATCCTCGGCGAGCGGGTGGTCACGGTCCGCGGCGAGGACGGCGAGGTGCGCTCCTTCCACAACGCCTGCCGGCACCGGGCCTCGCGGCTGGTCGACGGCCAGGAGGGCAACTGCGGGCGCCGGCTGGTCTGCCCCTACCACGCCTGGAGCTACGGCCTCGACGGCAGCCTGAAGAACGTGCCGCGCTGGCAGGGCTTCGAGGGCCTGGACCTCGCCGAACATGGCCTGAAGCCCGTGGAGCAGGAGACCTGGCGCGGCTTCGTCTTCGTGCGGTTCCAGCCGGGCCTGCCGAGCGTCGCCGAGATGATGGCCCCCTATGAGGCCGAGATCGCGCCGCACGGCTTCGAGGACCTGCAGCCGCAGGGGCGGGTGACGCTCAGGCCCCGGCCGGTGAACTGGAAGAACGTCGCCGACAACTACGCCGACGCCCTGCACATCCCGGTGGCGCACCCGGGGCTGACGCGGCTCTTCGGGCCGAGCTACGCCATGAAGGCGGGCGAATGGACCGACACCCTGTGGGGCGACGTCACCGAGACGCCGTCCCCGAACTGGGTGGAGCGCAACTACCAGGCCCTGCTCGACAACTTCGACCACCTGGACCCGAAGGCGCGGCGCCGCTGGAGCTACTACCGCCTGTGGCCGAACCTGGCCTTCGACGTCTATCCGGACCAGGTCGACTTCATGCAGTTCATCCCGGTCTCGCCCACCGAGACCCTGATCCGCGAGATCGCCTATGTGCGGCCCGACGCGCGCCGCGAGGTGAAGGCCGCCCGCTACCTCAACTGGCGGATCAACCGGCAGGTCAACGCCGAGGACACGGTGCTGATCGCCCGCGTCCAGGAGGGGATGCAGACCTCGGGCTATGTCTCGGGCCCGCTCGGCCCCTCGGAGGTGTGCCTGGCCGCCTTCGCCCGAAGGCTGAAGGCCCAGATCCCCGAAGCCGCCCTGCCGCACGCCCCGAAGGAAGCCGCCTGATGGACAAGACCGATGTCGTGATCGTCGGCGGCGGGCACAACGGCCTGACCTGCGCGGCCTACCTGGCGTCGTCCGGCCTGAAGGTCACGGTGCTGGAGCGCCGCCACGTGGTCGGCGGCGCGGCGGTGACCGAGGAGTTCCACCCGGGATTCCGCAACTCGGTGGCCAGCTACACCGTCAGCCTGCTCAATCCGAAGGTCATCCGCGACCTCGAGCTGCATCGCCACGGCCTGAAGGTGGTCGAGCGGAAGGTGTCCAACTTCCTGCCGCTGGACGGCGACCACTTTTCCGTCGGCGAAGGGATCACCAAGGCCGAGGTGGCGCGGTTCTCCAATCGCGACGCCGACCGGCTCGACGCCTACGGCGAGCGGCTGGAGCGGATCGCCGACGTCCTGCGCGAGCTCGTTTTGATGACCCCGCCGAACCTGGTGGAGGGCGGCATCGCCCAGGCCGTGCCGGAGCTCCTGAAGAGCGCCGCGCTCGGCAGGCGGCTGAACAAGCTCGACATGACCGGCAAGCGCGACCTGCTGGCGCTGTTCTCCCAGTCGGCGGGCGACTGGCTGGACGGCTGGTTCGAGAGCTCGCCGATCAAGGCGGCCTACGGCTTCGACGGGGTGGTGGGCAACTATGCCAGCCCCTATTCGCCGGGCTCGGCCTACGTCCTGCTGCACCATGTATTCGGCGAGGTGAACGGCAAGAAGGGCGCCTGGGGCCACGCCATCGGCGGCATGGGTGCGATCACCCAGGCGATGGCGGCGGCCTGCGCCGAGCGTGGGGTGACCATCCGGACCGGTACGGGCGTCGCCGAGGTGCTGACGAAGGGCGGCCGCGCCATCGGCGTCGTCACCGAGGCGGGCGAGACGATCCACGCCCGCGCGGTGGTCTCGAACCTCCATCCGAAGCTGCTGTTCGGCAAGCTGGTGGACCCGGGCGTGCAGCCGGCGGACTTCCGGGAACGGATCGACCGCTATCGTTCGGGCTCGGGCACCTTCCGGATGAACGTGGCGCTCTCCGCGCTGCCGCGGTTCGCGGTGAAGCCGGAGGCCGGCGACCACCTGACGGCCGGGATCATCATCGCGCCGACCCTGGCCTACATGGAGAAGGCCTATACCGACGCACGCGAGCACGGCTGGTCGAAGGGATCCCATCGTCGAGATGCTGATCCCCTCGACCCTGGACGACAGCCTGGCGCCCCAGGGCCAGCACGTGGCGAGCCTGTTCTGCCAGCACGTGGCCCCGGTGCTGCCCGGGGGCCGGAGCTGGGACGACCACCGCGAGGAGGTCGCCGACCTGATGATCGCCACGGTCGACAAGCACGCGCCGGGGTTCGCGAAGTCGGTCGTGGGCCGGCAGGTGCTCTCGCCGCTCGACCTGGAGCGCAAGTTCGGCCTGGTGAACGGCGACATCATGCACGGCAACCTGAGCCTCGATCAGATGTTCTCGGCCCGGCCGGTGCTGGGGGCGGGCGACTACCGCACGCCGGTGGCCGGCCTCTACCAGTGCGGCGCCGGCACCCACCCGGGCGGCGGGGTGACCGGCGCGCCGGGGCACAACGCGGCGCGGGAAGTGGCGCGGGACGCGAAGAGAAGAAGGTTCTGAGCCGGGGCCCTCTCCCTACCCTCTCCCTCTCCGCTTCGCGGGGGAGAGGAGTGGGGTTGTGAGGCCGAGCCATAGTCTCCTCTCCCCCGACCCCGGCGAAAGCCGGGGGAAGAGAGGGAGAGGGTAGGGAGAGGGCGTGCTGACGACGCGGAGCCTGAGCGCGACTCCCCCCCCTGATCGCTGCGCGATCTGTCCCTCCCCTGAAGGGGAGGGATGTGCTGAGGTGCGGCGCGCGGGGGAGATGAGCGTGGCGGACGATCCGAAGCAGAAGGGCCTGGGGGCCCTGACGGCGACGTTCCTGGTGGCCGGGAACATGGTGGGGTCGGGGCTGTTCCTGCTACCGGCGTCGCTGGCGGGGGTGGGCTCGTCGAGCCTGATCGGCTGGGGGATCGCGGGCGTGGGCGCCATGGCGATCGCCGGCGTGTTCGCGATCCTGGGGGCCGTCAGGCCCGATCCCGACGGCCTGGTGCGGTATCCGGCGGACGGGGTGCATCCGTGGGCCGGGGCCATCGCCTGGGGCGCCTACTGGCTGTCGTGCTGGGTGGGGAATGTCGCCATCGCGCTCGCCGCCGTGGGCTACCTCGCCTACTTCCTGCCGGCCCTGATCGGACCCTGGCCGACGGCCATCGCCGCCATCGTCGCCATCTGGCTGATGACGCTCGCCAACCTCTCGGGGCCGCGGGTGGTGGGCTGGTTCTCCGGCTCGACCCTGCTGATCGGGCTGGTTCCCATCGTGGCGGCGATCATTGCGGGCGTGATCGGGTTCGACGCCGACGTGTTCGCCGCCTCCTGGAACGTCAGCGGCCAGCCGCTGACCCACGCCATCCCGGCGACCCTGGTGACCATCTTCTGGGCCTATCTCGGCCTGGAGAGCGCGACCATCGCGGCCAAGGCGGTGGACAATCCCCGGCGCAACCTGCCGATCGCCACGCTGGGCGGGGTGGCGTTGGCGACGGTGGTCTATGCGGCCGCCACGGCGGCGGTGATGGGGGTGATCCCGGCCGGCGACCTGGCGAAATCCACGGCGCCTTTCGCCGACGTGGTGGGGCGGCTGGTGGGGCCGGTGGCCGGCGCCGTCGTGGCGGCCTGCGCGCTCGCCAAGACCCTGGGCACGCTCGCCGGCTGGCTGCTGGTCGCGGCGGAGGCGGGCGCCTCGGGGGCCGCCAGCGGGTATCTGCCCCGGGCCATCGGCGGCGAGCCGGGCTCGCGCCTGCCGGTGCGCGGCGTGGTGGCGACGGCGGTGCTGATGTCGATCACCACGCTGGCGACCATCTCGCCGACGCTCACCAAGCAGTTCAACGCCCTGATCAACGCCGCCGTGCTGGCGAACCTGCTGGTCTATCTGCTGTGTGCCGTGGCGCTATTGCGGTTCTCCGGCGGGCTGTCGCCGGGGCGCAGGTTCGCCGTCTGGGCGGTGGCGGGCCTGGCGGGCGCGTTCTGCCTCTGGGCGACGTTCGCCTACCTGGCGGGGTAGGCGCTTCAGGCCCTCTCCCTACCCTCTCCCTCTCCGCTTCGCGGGGGAGAGGAGTGGAGCACCGAGGCCGCGCCATCACCTCCTCCCCCCGGGCGAAGCCCGAGAGGGAGAGGGTAGGGAGAGGGCGAGCGAGCGCGCGGCCGTCCGCCCCCTCCACCCCCTCCCCCGCTTACGCAGGGGAGGAATTCGCGAACGCCGTTCGGCGCCCTTGCGGGCGGGTCGTTACGGGCGCAACCTCTTCTCCGTGGGGTGATAGATCCTGGGGAGGAAACCTATGCGCACACTCATTCTTACGGCGTTGCTGACCGGCTGCGTCGCGCTCGGCGGCTGCGAGCAATCGTCAAGCCAGGCGGCGGCTCCGGCGGCGCCGGAGAAGCCCAAGTCGCTGGCGCGGTCGGCCCCGATGTACGCCGGCCAGGAACAGATCCTCAGCGTCTCCAGCGGCAAGATCGAGGTCGACGACGGGAACCTGATCCTGCACGTGGAGGGCGCGACGGCGACCCCGGGCTGGTCGGACCCGGCCTTCCTGCCCCGCGTCTATGCGGCCCAGCCGAAGGACGGGATCTACGAGGTGGACGTGATCGCCACCAAGCCCACGGGCGCCGCGGCCCAGGCCGTGACGCCCATCGAGGTCGAGAAGGCCTGGCCCGGCTACAAGAAGGACCGGCTGAAGGGCGTGAAGTTCATGACCAAGACCAACGAGGTCGTGGCCATGCTGCCGGCGGCGGAGCAGCCGGCGGCGGGGTCGTAGGGGTCTTTCACCTCCCCCGCGAAGCGGCGGGAGGGGGACCGTCGGCCGAGCGCAGCGAAGAGCGGACGGTGGAGGGGGCAAGCCCGACGCACTGCCGGCCGCTTGCCCCCACCACCCCTCGCTCTGCGGTCAGCCTGCGCTGACCTCGGCGAGCGGTCCCCCCTCCCGCCATCGCTGCGCGCTGGGGGAGGTGAATACCGTGCGCAAGGGATTCTGATAGCGCTACCAGAAAGCGCTTGATTGGTCAGACCACGTTCGGCAAAGCTCCCGGCCTGGAGGCGCGGCCCGAGATCGCGCCCGGGATATCAGGGAGGTCCGGCGTGCCGCGAGCGTTGTCGCGAAGGGAAGGTCTGGCGCTCGGCGCCGCCGCCCTCCTGGCCGGGGGCAGGCCGCGGCGCAGGCCCCCAACTCCGAGCCCCTGAAAGACCTCGCGAAGGCCAAGGGCCTGGCGTTCGGCACGGCGATGTCGGCGAACGGCCTGGGTGATCCCGCCTATGCGGCCCTGGTGGCCCGCGAGTGCGGGGCGCTGGTCTCAGAGAACGAGCACAAGCTCTATGCGATCAAGGCCGACGCGCGGGATCAGTGGCGGTTCGAACCGGCCGACCGGATCGCCGCCTACGCGAAGCAGCACGGCATGGTCCTGCGCGGCCACACCCTGCTGTGGAACCGCGACGAGTTCACGCCCGACTGGCTGAAGAAGGAGGGCTTCCCCTCGCGGGCCGAGGGCGAGCGGTGGATGGGCGACTATGTGCGGCGCGTCGCCGGGCGCTATCCGCAGATCACGTCCTGGGACGTGGTCAACGAGAGCATCGACCCGGCGACCGGCGAGATGCGCAATTCGGTGTTCACCCGGGCCATGGGGCCGGAGGTGGTGGAGCTCTGCTTCCACGCCGCGAAGGCGGCCGCGCCGAACGCCCGGCTCGCCTACAACGACTACATGGGCTGGGGCCCGGGCGACGCGAAGCACCGGGCGGGCGTGCTGAAGCTGCTGGAACGGCTGAAGAGCCGGGGCGCGCCGATCGACAGCTTCGGCATCCAGGGCCACATCGCCAACGGCGACGGCGGCGACGTGGTGACGTTCACGGCGGCGGACCAGCGCGAGTGGCGGGCCTTTGTCGACGAGGTGCGGGGCATGGGCCTCGACCTCCTGATCACCGAGCTCGACGTCAACGACCGGGTGCTGCCGGCCGATCCCGCCCGGCGCGACGCCCTGGGCGCGGCCCTGGTCCGCGACTTCCTGGGGATCATGCTCGACTACCCGGAGACCAAGCAGGTGCTGATGTGGGGGCTGGCCGACCACCATTCCTGGCTGCAGGGCTGGTGGCCCAGGCCCGACGGGATCGCCAAGCGGCCGACGCTCTACGACGCCGCGCTCAAGGCCAAGCCGATGCGCGAGGCGGTGGCCGAGGCGTTCCGGGCGGCGCCGGAGCGCACGCCATGGGCCTGACCCCTCAGCGCCTCAGGCGGGCGGCGCTCGCCGCGGTGGCCAGCCTGCTCGGCGCCGGCGCGGCCGCCGCGTCGGAGGCCCGGTTCGACTGGTTCGCCTATCGCCCGCTGGACCCCGAGCCGGTGACGGCGCCCGGCGAATACCGCAACCCGATCCTGCCCGGCTTCCATCCCGACCCGGCCCTGGAGCGGATCGGCGACGACTACTACCTGGTCACCTCGACCTTCTCCTACTTCCCCGGCCTGCCGGTGTTCCGCAGCCGCGACCTGGTGCGCTGGGGGCAGATCGGCAACGCCATCGACCGGCCGGGCCAGCTCGATTTCTCGGGCCTGGGGCTGTCGCGCGGCGTGTTCGCGCCGGACATCAGCTTCGAGGCGGGTACGTTCTACATCCTGAACACATGCGTGGACTGCGGCGGCAACTATGTGCTGACGGCGAAGGACCCGGCCGGCCCGTGGTCCGATCCGATCTGGATCAAGGACGTGGACGGCATCGACCCGTCGTTCTTCCACGACGCCGACGGCCGGACCTATCTGCTCAACAACGGCCCGCCCGAGGGGACGCCGCTCTACGACGGCCACCGGGCGATCTGGATGCAGGAGTTCGACCTCAAGGCGATGAAGACCGTCGGCCCCCGGAAGGTGCTGGTCAACGGCGGGGTCGACATCTCGACGAAGCCGGTGTGGATCGAGGGGCCGCACATCTACCGGAAGGACGGCTGGTACATCCTGAGCTGCGCCGAGGGCGGCACCTCGGTGAACCACTCGCAGGTGGTGCTCCGTAGCCGGAACGTCTGGGGTCCTTACGTTCCCTTCCCCGGCAATCCGATCCTGACCCAGCGCGACCTGCCGGCCGACCGTCCGGACCCGATCAGCGCGGCGGGCCATGCGGACTATGTGGAGACGCCGGACGGGCGCTGGTGGGCGACCTTCCTGGCCACGCGGCCCTACCGGGACGACTTCTACAACATCGGGCGGGAGACCTTCCTGCTGCCGGTGACCTGGAAGGACGGCTGGCCGGTCATCCTGCCGGACGGCGAGGCGATCCCGCAGGTGCGCGCCCGGCCGGGGTTGAAGGCCGACGGGCCGCAGGGCGGGGGGCGCCTGGCGGGAGGACTTCGCCGGCGCGAAGCTCGGGCCCGAGTGGATGACGCTCAGGACGCCGAAGGAGACCTGGAGCCGGGCGGCGGATGGGGCCCTGGTCCTCCGGGCCCGGAACGTGGCCCTGGGTTCGCTCGGCCAGCCGTCCTACTGGGGGCGGCGCCAGCAGCATCTCGGCGCCGAGGCGACGACGCGGGTGGACTTCCGCCCGGCCGGCGACGGCGACCGCGCGGGGCTGGCCGCCCTGCAGAGCGAGGACTTCTTCTACCTGCTGAGCGTCGGGCGCGAGGGCGGCCGCGAGGTGGTCCGCCTGGAGAAGCGGGCCGGCAAGGGCGACCCGCCGCACGGGGTGACGGTGGCCTCCGCCGCCATCCCCGCGGGCCGGCCCGTGGACCTGAGGATCACCGCCCGCGGCGGGGCCTACGACTTCGCCTACGCCACCGAGCCCGGCCGCTGGACGACGCTGGTGGCCGGCGCCGACGGGACGATCCTCTCCACCCACACGGCCGGCGGCTTCGTCGGCGCGACCTTCGGCCTCTACGCCTTTTCGGACGGGACCCCATGAGCGAACAGACCCTGACCCGCCGCCAGATGGGCGCGAGCCTCGCCGCCCTGTCCGCCGCGCTGGCCGCGCCGGCCGCCGCGCAGAACGCTCGGCCGCTCTACAAGGACCCGAAGGCCCCGATCGACGCGCGGCTGGACGACCTGATGGGCCGGATGACGCTGGAGGAGAAGTGCGCCCAGCTCGTCGGCATCTGGCTGAAGAAGGAGACCATCCAGACGCCCGAGGCGGAGTTCTCGCCCGCCAAGGCGTCGGCCGCCTTCCCGCATGGGCTGGGGCAGATCTCGCGGCCGTCGGACCGGCGGGGCGCGAGCCAGGGACCGCACGCCGGCGCCGCGGCCGGCACCGTCAACCGCACGCCGGCGGAGACCGCCCGCTACATCAACGCCGCCCAGAAATGGGCGGTGGAACAGACCCGGCTCGGCATCCCGATGCTGATGCACGAGGAGGCGCTGCACGGCTATGTGGCGCGGGAGTCGACCTCGTTCCCGCAGGCTATCGCGCTGGCCTCGAGCTTCGATCCGGAGCTGGTGGAGAAATGCTTCGCGGTGGCGGCCCGGGAGATGCGGGCGAGGGGCGCGAACATCACGCTCGCCCCCGTGGTCGACGTCGCGCGCGACCCGCGCTGGGGCCGGATCGAGGAGACCTATGGCGAGGACCCCTACCTGGTCTCGGAGATTGGGCTGGCGGCGATCCGCGGCTTCCAGGGCCGCACCCTGCCGCTGGCGAAGGACAAGGTGTTCGTCACGCTGAAGCACATGACCGGCCACGGACAGCCGGAGAGCGGGCGCAACGTCGGCCCGGCCCAGATCGCCGAACGGACGCTGCGCGAGAACTTCTTCCCGCCGTTCGAGCGGGCGGTGAAGGAGGGCAACGCGCGGTCGGTGATGCCGTCCTACAACGAGATCGACGGGGTGCCGAGCCACGCGAACAGATGGCTCCTGACGACGGTGCTGCGCCAGGAGTGGGGGTTCGACGGGGCGGTCATGAGCGACTATTTCGCGATCCGCGAGATGGTCACGCGGCACAAGATGTTCGCCAGCCTGGACGACGCCGGCGCCGCGGCGCTGAAGGCGGGCGTCGACGTCGAGCTGCCGGACGGGGAGGCGTGGAACGCGCTGCCGAAGCTGGTGGCGGAGGGCAAGGTGACCCAGGCCGAGGTGGACACGGCCGTCCGCCGGGTGCTGCGGCTCAAGTTCGAGGCCGGCCTGTTCGAAAATCCGTGGGCGGACGAGAGGCGCGCCGACCGGCTGACCGCGACCCCGCACGACGTGGCGCTGGCCCGCGAGGCGGCGCGCAGATGCATGGTGCTGCTGAAGAACGACAAGGGGCTGCTGCCGCTGGATGGGGGGAAATCCGCCGCCTGGCGGTGCTGGGGACCCACGCGCGGGACACGCCGATCGGCGGCTACAGCGACATCCCCCGCAAGGTGGTGAGCGTGCTGGAGGGGATCCAGGCCGAGGCGAAGGGCCGCTTCGAGGTGGAGTACGCCGAGGCCGTGCGGATCACCGAGCAGCGGATCTGGGCGCAGGACGAGGTGAAGCTCGTCGACCCGGCGGTGAACGCCCGGCTGATCGCCGAGGCGGTGGAGGCGGCGAAGCGCGCCGACGTGGTGGTCATGGTGCTGGGCGACAACGAGCAGACCAGCCGCGAGGCCTGGGGCGACGACCACCTGGGCGACCGGGCGTCGCTGGGCCTCGTCGGGCAGCAGGAGGACCTGGCCCGGGCGATCTTCGACCTCGGCAAGCCGACCGTGGTGGTGCTGCTGAACGGCCGGCCGCTGGCGGTGACCCTGCTGGCCGAGCGGGCCGACGCCCTGGTGGAGGGCTGGTACCTCGGCCAGGAGACCGGCCACGGGGTGGCCGACGTGCTGTTCGGCCGGGCCAATCCGGGCGGCAAGCTGCCGGTGACCATCGCCCGCAACGTCGGCCAGATCCCGCTCTTCTACAACGCCAAGCCGACGGCCCGGCGGGGCTATCTGATCGACGACTCGACGCCGCTCTACCCGTTCGGCTTCGGGCTCTCCTACACGACCTTCGAGATCGGGGCGCCGCGGGTGGCGAAGGCCGTGGTCGGCGCCGGCGAGACCGTCCGTATCGAGGTCGACGTCGCCAACACGGGCGCTCGCGCCGGCGACGAAGTGGTGCAGCTCTACCTGCGCGACGAGGCGGCCTCGGTGACCCGGCCGCTGATGGAGCTGAAGCGGTTCCGGCGGGTGACGCTGGCGCTGGGGGCCCGGACTACGGTGGCCTTCGAGCTGACGCCGGCCGACCTCGCCGTCTGGAACCTGGAGATGAAGCGGGTGGTGGAGCCCGGGGTGTTCACGGTGATGGCCGGGGCGAACTCGGCTGAGGTGAAGTCCGCCCAGTTCACCGTGGCCTGAGGCGGCGGCCTAGATCGCCACGCGCTTGGCGATCTGGCTGCGGCGGGCCTTGCTCTCCTGCTGGGCGCGCTCCATGGCCTCGGTCTCGGTGGCGTGGAGCAGGTGCTCGATCACGCGCTCCAGGTGGTCGCGCATGGCCTGGCGGGCCGCCGCGGGATCGTGGGCCTTCAGGGCGTCGAGCACCTTGCCATGCTCGGCGATCCGCGGCTCGAGGCCGAGCGCCGCGGGCGCGGGTCAGGATGTTGCGGGCCAGCGGCGAACGGTTGCGCAACTCCCACAGGTTCTCGATGGTGGCGATGATCGCGCCGTTCCCGGTGGCGCGGGCGATCACCATGTGGAACTCCTTGTCCGCGTCCTCGCCCTTCAGCTCGTCCTCGTCGGCCATCAGCGTCAGCAGGCGCTTCAGCTCGGCGAGGGAGTCGGCGTCGATGGTGGCGGCGGCCAGCGCGCAGGCCTCGCCCTCGAACAGACGCCTGGCCTCGATCAGCTCGAAGGCGCCGATCTCGAAGTCGTAGGCGGCGGCGGTCAGCGGCGCCTGGGCGCGGGTGACGTAGATGCCGAGGCCGTGGCGGGCCTCGATCATGCCCAGCATCTCGAGCGCGATCAGCGCCTCGCGCAGCGTCGGCCGCGACACCCCGAACTGCTCGGCGAGCTCGCGCTCGGTCGGCAGGCGCTCGCCGACCTTGTATTTGCCGGTCTCGATCTCGCCGGCGATCTGGTCGGCGAGGCGGCGGTAGAGCTTGCCGCTGGGGGCCGCCATGACGTCTTCAACCTTGGGCGACGCGCGCCCCGGGGCGCGCTTGGGAGACTGCACCATAGCCGAACGTCACCAGTCGTGCATGGAGCCGTCCTCGCGACGGGCGACGGGCAGGTAGGCGCGGCGGTAGGGATGGCGGGCGGCCGCGGCCTCGTCGATCTCCACGCCCAGGCCCGGCGCGTCGCCGGGGTGCAGCATGCCGTCCGCGAAGCTGTAGGCGTGCGGGAAGACCGCATCGGTCTCGGCCGTGTGGCGCATGTACTCCTGGACCCCGAAGTTCGGGATCGACAGGTCGAAGTGCAGGGCCGCGGCCATGGCCACCGGCGAGAGGTCGGTGGCGCCGTGGCAGCCGGTGCGCACGCCGTAGAGCTCGGCCAGGTGGGCGATCTTCTTCAGGTGGGTGAGGCCGCCGGCGTGGACCACGGTGGCGCGGATGTAGTCGACGAGCTGCTCCTCGATGAGCTGCTTGCAGTCCCAGATCGAGGAGAAGATCTCGCCGACGGCGATCGGCGTGGTGGTGTGCTGGCGGATCAGCCGGAAGGCGGCCTGGTTCTCGGCCGGCGTCGGGTCCTCCATCCAGAACGGGCGGTAGGGCTCGAGGTCCTTACCCAGCCGGCCGGCCTCGATGGGGGTCAGGCGGTGGTGGATGTCGTGCAGCAGGTGGACGTCCCAGCCGAGCGCCTCGCGGGCCCGGCCGAAGAGCTCGGGGACGACGCGCATGTACTTCTCGGAGGACCAGACGGTCTCCTTCGGAAGGTCGCTGTCGGCCGGCTCGTAGAACAGCTTGTCCTTGGAGACGCCGTAGGTCCCGGCCATGCCCGGCACGCCGGTCTGCAGGCGGATCGCCTTGTAGCCCAGGGCCTGGTAGTCGCGGGCGGCGGCCAGCGTCTCGTCGATGGTCTCGCCGTTGGCGTGGCCATAGACCATGACGCCGGTGCGGCAGGCGCCGCCGAGCAGCTGGTAGACCGGCAGGCCGGCGATCTTCCCCTTGATGTCCCACAGCGCCATGTCGACGGCGGCGATGGCGCTCATGGTGACCGGCCCGCGCCGCCAGTAGGCCCCGCGGTAGAGGTACTGCCAGATGTCCTCGATCTGGTGGGACTCGCGGCCGATCAGGCAGGGGATGACGTGCTCGCTGAGGTAGCTTTCCACCGCCAGTTCGCGGCCGTTCAGGGTCGCGTCGCCGATCCCGGTGACGCCGTCCTCGGTCTCGATCTTGAGGGTGACGAAGTTCCGCCCCGGACTGGTGACGATGGTCTTGGCGGCGGTGATCTTCGGCATGGACGCTTTCACGGAGGCGAGCAGGGGCGGCGCGCGCCCGGGCCGGCAGCAGCGGCCGGTCCAACCTAGCCGACGGTCCCCTGTTGTCAATCAGGTGGTCTGACCAATAGAAGAAGAGTGTGCAGACCAAAGGGAGGATGCCGTGCGGTTGAGCCTGACGGGAGCGCTGCTGGCGCTGATGGCGGTTCTCCTGGCCCCGGCGGCTTGGGCCGAGGACGGCTACGACCTGTGGCTGCGCTACCGGCCGGTGGAGCCGCAGGCGGCCGGCGCCTATCGCGCGGCGCTGGGCCCGGTGGCGGCCGAGGGCGGCTCCCAGACGCTCGACGTCGCCGCGGCCGAACTGCGGCGGGGGCTTTCCGGCCTGCTGGGCGCCCCGGACCCGCGGGCGCCCTCCGGTCGTGCTTCGCGCGGGCGGGGCTGGACTGCCGGGCGGCATCGGCCCCGAGGGTTATGTCATCCGCAGCACGACGGTCGACGGCCGGCCGGCGACCGTGATCGCCGGCCAGACCGACCGCGCCGTGCTCTATGGCGCCTTCCATCTGCTGAGGCTGGTGCAGACCCGCCAGCCGGTGACGGGGCTCGACATCGCCTCGGCGCCCAAGGTGAAGGTTCGCGTCCTCAACCACTGGGACAACCTCGACCGCAATGTGGAGCGCGGCTACGCCGGCGACAGCCTCTGGGACTGGCACAAGCTCCCCGGCTGGCAGGACCCGCGCTACGTTGACTACGCCCGGGCCAACGCCTCCCTGGGCGTCAACGGCACGGTGCTGAACAACGTCAACGCCAAGGCCGACAGCCTGACGGCGCCCTACATCGCCAAGGCCGCGGCGTTGGCCGACACCTTCCGGCCCTACGGCATCCGGGTCTATCTCTCGGCCCGGTTCTCGGCGCCGATCGAGATCGGGGCCCTGAAGACCTCCGACCCGCTGGACCCCGCGGTGCGCGCCTTCTGGAAGGCCAAGGCGGACGAGATCTACCGCGCCATCCCCGACTTCGGCGGTTTCCTGGTGAAGGCCAATTCCGAAGGCCAGCCCGGGCCGCAGGACTACGGCCGCACCCATGCCGACGGCGCCAACATGCTGGCGGAAGCGGTCGGTCCGCACGGCGGGATCGTCATGTGGCGGGCCTTCGTCTACTCCGCCGAGCAGCCCGAGGACCGGGTGAAGCAGGCCGCGAACGAGTTCGTCCCGCTCGACGGGACGTTCGCGCCGAACGTCATCGTCCAGGTGAAGAACGGGCCGCTGGACTTCCAGCCGCGCGAGCCCTTCCACCCGCTGTTCGGGGCCACGCCGAAGACGCCCCTGATGCTCGAGGTGCAGCTCACCAAGGAATACCTCGGCTTCGCCACCCACCTCGCCTACCTCGGGCCGATGTGGGAGGAGGTGCTTGCCGCCGACACCTGGCGGCGCGGCAGGGGCTCGACGGTCGCCAGGGTGGTCGAGGGCAGGGTGTTCCCGCAGGCCCTGACCGGCATGGCCGGCGTCGCCAACATCGGGACCGACCGCAACTGGTCCGGCTCGCACTTCGACCAGGCCAACTGGTACGCCTTCGGGCGGATGGCCTGGGACCCGGACGCCAGGGCGCGCGACATCGCCGAGGACTGGGTGCGGATGACCTTCTCCAACGACCCGGCCTTCGTCGCGCCGGCGGTCGGCATGATGATGGGCAGCCGCGAGGCGGTGGTGAACTACATGACGCCGCTCGGCCTGACCCACCTGATGGCGACCGGCCACCACTACGGCCCGGGCCCCTGGGTGGACAACCTGGAGCGCGCCGACTGGACCCCCGTCTACTACCACCGGGCCGCCGCCGACGGCATCGGCTTCGACCGCACGAAGACCGGCAGCGACGCGGTCGGCCAGTATGCGCCGGAGGCCGCGAAGGCCCTGCTGGCCGACGAGCGCCACCTGCTGTGGTTCCGGCATCTGCCCTGGGATCACCGGGTGCGCTCGGGGCGAACGCTCTGGGACGAACTGGTCGTGCGCTACGACCTGGGGGTGTCACAGGTGGGGGAGATGCAGCGCACCTGGGCGTCGCTGGCGCCTTACGTGGATCCCGAGCGCCATGCGGAGCAGGCGGCCTTCCTGGCGATCCAGCGGCAGGAGGCCCAGTGGTGGCGCGACGCCTCCGTGGCCTACTTCCGGACCTTCGCCAGGCGCCCGCTCCCGGCCGGCCATGCGGAGCCGCCGGAGAGCCTGGAGCACTACCGGTCGCTGAGCTTCCCCTACGCGCCCGGGCATGACTGAGGCGGCGGAGTGCGGGGGGCTTCGCGGGCGGCCCTCTCCCTACCCTCTCCCTCTCCGCTTCGCGGGGGAGAGGAGTGGAGCTGCCAGGCCTGCGCCAGAACCTCCTCTCCCCCGACCCCGGCGACCGCCGGGGGAAGAGAGGGAGAGGGTAGGGAGAGGGCCGGGGGCTGCGCCGTCAGCTCAAAAGGAAGAGGGCGGCGCCGGGTGGCGCCGCCCCAGGGGGACCTTTTCTCGGGGGGAGGGAGAGAAGGTTTATCCGTAGGCGTAGGTTCTAGAACTTCCCGCGGATGCCCAGGAGGATGGTGCGGCTGCCGCTGTAGAAGGACTGGGTGGCGTTCGGCCAGACGAAGGCCGTGCGCTGGTCCTCCTTGGTGATGTTGATGACGTCGAGGGTGATCCGGGGCTCGGTCAGGAAGCCCTCGAACTGGTAGCCGGCCGACAGGTCCCACTGGCCGTAGGCGTCGTTGCGGAACCGCGCGGGGATCGGGGTCCCGCCCTCCGGATTGGGCAGGGTGATGCCATTCTCGGGTCCCGCCGAGCCGGTCTGCCTGGCGTTGTAGACGTAGGAGACGCGGATCGAGGCCGGGCCGTGATCGTAGTAGCCGGTCACGTTGTAGGTGTAGGGCGAGACGCCGACCGCCACCGGCGGCGCGCCGGCGCCCGACGCGCTCTGATAGATCCGCGTGTAGTTGGCCTGGAAGCCGAGGCCGTCGAGCAGGAAGCTCAGCGGCTGCACCCAGTTGGCCTCGTAGCCGCGGATGGTGAGCGTGCCGCCGACGTTGATCTGCTGGCGGACGTTCACGGTGGCGGAGTTCGGGCCGCCGCGGTTGTTGATGGCGGTCTGCTGGGTGGCGGTCAGCGACTCGAAGGGGATGCCGAGCTGGCTGAACGGGATGGTGGTGGTCCCCACCTGGGTCCAGCCCGAGATCACCTTGTTGAAGCCGACGATGCCGACGTAGCCCTCGGCGCCGGTGTACCACTCCGCCCCGATGTCGAAGTTGTTGGAGAAGAAGGGCGTCAGGTTCGGATTGCCCTGGTTGGCCTCCTGGGCCGACGGGTCGGAGAAGGTGGTGCCGGGCAGCATGTCGGCCGGGTTCGGCCGGGTCAGGGTGCGCGAGGCCGACAGGCGCAGGTTCACGTCGTCGCGCACCTGGAGCACCGCGTTGAATGAGGGCAGGTAGGCGTCGTAGCGCGACTTGCGGGTCTGGAACTCCGTGGTCTGAACACCGGCCACCGTGAAGGTCACCGGCCCGGTGATCTCCTGCTCGGTGGAGACGTAGCGTACGCCGCCGTTGAAGCGGAGCTGCCAGGCGCCCACGTCGGTCCGGCCGTTGAACTCGGCATAGGCGCCCTTGGTGTTCTCGTCGATGACGCCGGAGCGCGCCGCCGTGTTCGCCGAGGCCGAGAACGGCGCGGTGGAGGCGAGCTCCGAATAGTTGGTGTCGGCGAAGAACCGGTCGTAATCCACGGCCACGAAGCCATAGGGGCCGGGCTTCAGATAGCTGGCGAGCGCCGAGGCTGGCACGGCCGAGCCGGCCTGGCCGTTGCACGGCGGCTGCGGCGCGGGCGCCGGCTGGAACACGCCCCCGCCCCCGCAAACGAGCTGCTGCCAGCGGGCCGAGTTGTCCTGGGCCATGATGCTGCGGCTCGCCTGGTCCCAGGCGACGCCGGCCTTCACGTTCACCGCGTCGGCGTCGCCGAACAGGGCGTCGAGGTGGGCGGCCTTGGTCTTGGTCACCCGCCGCTCGTTCTGGATGTTCACGCGGCCGCCGCCGGTCCACACCCAGCCCAGGGCCGGATTGTTGAGGTCGGCGTTGGTGACGATGTTCGGATAGGGCTTGCCCGGGTTCTCGTAGTCGACGTTGATGCCGACTCCGAGCGGCGAGTTGAAGAGCACCGTCGGGCTCTCCCGCAGGAACTCGCTCTTCGACATGTTGAACTGGCCGTCCACCTGGATGAAGTCGTTGTATTGCCAGTGGAAACCGGGGTTCAGGTTAAAGAAGTTGACCTTCTCGTGGTACGGGCGCGCCTCCAGGAAGAACTGTGAGTTCAGGAAGTCGCCCGAGGTCACCACATGGTTGCTGTCGACCTGCAGGCCGACCGGGACCATGAAGTTCGAGTTGCGGCCGATCCAGTTCATGTCGACCCGGTCGAACTTGCGGATGCCGCGCCCCACCAGGGTGTCGAAATAGAGCTCCAGGTTCTCCATGGGCCGGAGCTGGAAGGAGATCAGGCCTGAGAGCCGGTCACGCTGACCGTCCGTGTACGCCGGCCGGCCGAGCCGCGGGATCATGGCGTCGGAGAGCTGCTGCAGCGTCAGGCCGGGGTTGAGCGCCAGCAGGTCGGCGTTGGTCAGGGGCGAGCCGACGGGACGCCCCGGCAGGCTGACGCCGGCCGGCACCGTGGAGGCCCAGTTGAAGTTGTTGCCGCCATAGATGTTGCAGCCCGTGCAGGTCATGTTGGCGTTCGACCAGCCGATGGTCTCGAAGCCCTCGGTGGAGATGTGGGTCCGGGCGCCGGCGAAGCCGACCAGGACGCCGAACTCGCCGACACCGGTGTCAAAAGTGTCGCTGGCAAGCAGCGAACCGCGCGGCCCCCACTTCTCCGCGGTCGAGTTGTAGCTGCCCTGCAGGGAGTAGGTGAGCTGGCGGTCGCCGAAGTCGAAGGGGCGGGCGCTGCGCATGTTGACGGTGCCTGAGACGCCGCCTTCCAGCATGGAGGCCGTCGGCGTCTTGTTCACGTCGAGCCGGGTGAACAGCTCGGTCGGGAACATGTCGAGGTCGACCTCCCGGTTCTGGCTCTGGCTGTCCAGGCGGCCGGTGGACGCCACCGCGATCTGGTTGCCGTTCAGCAGGATCTTGGTGAAGTTGGTGCCCAGGCCGCGGATGGCGATCTGCAGGCCTTCGCCGGTCACTTCGCGGGAGAGCTGCACGCCAGGGATGCGGTTCAGCGACTCGGCGAGGTTGGTGTCCGGGAACTTGCCGATGTCCTCGGCGAAGATCGAATCCTGGATGATGGTGGCGTCGCGCTTGGCCTCGGTGGACTGCTGCAGGCTGCGGCGGAAGCCGGTGACGACCACTTCCTCGACCGCGGCCTGGGCCTGGACTTCCGTGACCACCACGCCCGACAGGAATGTCGCGCCAAGCAGAATGGCCTTGATACGCGTGGACTGCTTCTTGTGTGAAGAGTTCATCATTCCTTCCCCATTTCGTGTGCTTTGCGGGCACTTGTTCTTTATTCGCGCGACAGCGCGTCGGCCGGCGTTTCGCCGTGTCGATTGACATAAAGTCTTAAGAACCGCTGCCTAGAACTCGATATGATAGCGGTCACATTGACAGTGGTACTGGGTCAGTCCTTTCGTGTCAATACGGTCTGACCGTTGGGCCGGTTGTGGTCTGACCAATACTTGGCGGCCCTGCGGTTGCAACCTGGGCGGGCTTGAGGTGCGCCGCGCAGTGGGACAAAGACGAGACAGGGCGCGCCGCCGCCGCCCGGGAGGTCGTGCTTGGAGCAGAAACCCGCCCGCCGTCAGAGGGGCTCGCTGACGATCCATGATGTCGCCCGGCGGGCCGGCGTCTCGCCGATGACCGTTTCCCGGGTGATCAACGGCGAGAAGAACGTGCGCGAGGCGACGCGCGAGGCGGTGAACGCCGCGATCCGCGACCTCAACTACCAGCCCAATCCCGCGGCCCGCAGCCTGGCGGGCGCCGACCTCATCCGCCTGGGCCTGCTCTATTCCAACCCCTCGGCGGCCTATCTCTCGGAGTTCCTGGTCGGCGGGCTCGACCAGTGCAGCCGGGCGAACATCCAGCTCATCGTCGAGAAGTGCGACGTGGAGGGCGCCGAGAAGGCCGCCGCGGAGAAGCTGGTGGCCTCCGGCATCGACGGGCTGATCCTGCCGCCGCCGCTCTGCGACTCGGAGGCGATCGTGAAGGTGCTGGCCGCCTCGAAGGTGCCGGCCGTGGCGGTGGCGACGGGACAGCCGCCGCCTGACGCTGCCGCGGTGCGCATCGACGACTTCGCCGCCGCCCAGGCCATGACCCGCTACATCCTGTCGCTCGGCCACCGGCGGATCGGCTTCATCAAGGGCCATCCGAACCAGACGGCCAGCGGCCAGCGGCTGGAGGGCTACCTCGCGGCGCTGGCGGAAGCGGGCGTGGCGGCGGACCAGGACCTGATCGTCCAGGGCTACTTCACCTACCGCTCGGGGCTGGAGGCGGCGGAGGCGCTGCTGGCCCTGCCGGAGCCGCCGACGGCGATCTTCGCCAGCAACGACGACATGGCCGCCGCGACCGTGGCGGTGGCGCACCGCCGGCACCTGGACGTTCCCGGCGACCTGACGGTCTGCGGCTACGACGACACGGCCCTGGCGACGACCATCTGGCCGGAGCTCACGACCATCCGGCAGCCGGTGGCCGACATGAGCCGCGAGGCGGTGAACCTGCTGGTCGAGGAGATCCGCAGCCGCCGGGCCGGCGAGGTCGCCAAGCATCCGCACGCGCTGCTGGACTACGAGCTGATCCTCAGGGAGTCCGCCGGGCCGCCGAAGCGGAGGTAGGGCTCGGTCTACCTTCGTCCTCACCCGTAGGGGAGGGGGGACCGCCGAAGGCGGTGGAGGGGGAGCGCTGCAAGCACGGCAGATGGGGCTGGCCCCCTCCACCACGCTACGCGCGGTCCCCCCTCCCCCAAAGGGGGGAGGACGAAGCGGTACGCCGCCCCTCAGCGGCACACCTTGTCGAGCGCCTCCCAGGACCAGGTGCGGGGCGGGACCGGGACGCCCTTCGCCTCGGCCACGTCCTCCAGCATCGCCCGCCCGGGTGAGGCGGCGGCGGCGAGGTCGTCCTTGTAGTAGGGGTCGGCCATGACCGTCTCCAGCGGGGCGAGGGTGACGTCGCGGTCGCGGTAGAGGGCGAGCAGCTTCGGCAGCATGCGGGCGTCGAAGGCGCCCACATGCATCAGCAGGACCAGCGGGATGCGGCGGCCGTAGAGCGTCTCCGACATCTGGCGGGCGCGAGCCAGGCTGGCGTCGGCGGCGGCGAGGAAGCTGTTCTCCAGCGAGGTGATGGCGGCCACGTCGCCCTTGGCCATGCAGCGGGCGTAGGGGGCGTTCCAGGCGTAGTCGTCGAAGGTCAGGGTCACGGACGCGATGCGGTAGCCGCGGGCCCGGAGCAGGTCGCGGGCGCCGGCCCTGAGCGCCGGCGTGTCGCCCTCGACCAGGAACGGATAGCGGAACCACTTCCAGTCACCGCCCAGGGCCTCCAGCACCGGCTCGTTGCGGAGCAGGTCCTCCTTGAAGACGGCGAGGTCGCCGAGGCGCTTGTGGGCCCAGGTGTGGTTGCCGACCGGATGGCCGGCGGCGCGCCAGAGGCGGAGCGGCTCCGGGCCGGTCTCGGCCTCGCCGGCGGCGTTGACGAAGCCGTAGGCCGGCGGGGCGTCGGCGTCGGCCAGGGGGCCGAGGATGCGGGCGAGCACGCCGGTCCGGCTCTCGCCGGGCGGCAGGTCGCTGTGCACCGGCAGGTCGTCGAAGGTGAGGGCCATCTCCTCCGCCGCCGCGGGCGCGGCGAGGAGGACGAAGACGGCGCAGGTCGCGATGAAGGCTCTCACGGCAGGAACAGCTCCAGGGGAATGGCGGCGGCCATGGCGCGGTAGCCGGCCAGCGACGGGTGCAGGCGGTCGCCGGAGTCGAGGTCGGCGCGCATCCGGTCGGGCCGGGCGGGGTCGCGCATCAGGGCGTCGAAGTCGATGACCGCATCGAAGGCGCCGGGCCGGCGGATCCAGGCGTTGATCGCCTGCCGGTCGGCCTCGTTGGCGGGGCCGGGGTTGTAGACCGGGGTCCCGGCGAACGGGAGGATGGTGGCGCCGATCACCTTGATCCCCCGGGCCCGGGCGCGGGCGGCCATCTGGGCGTAGGCGCCGGTGATCTCGTGGACGAGGCGGGCGTGCGCCTCGGCGCCGACCGGGCCGTCGCGGGTGAGGGTGCCGAGGTCGTTGACGCCCTCCAGGATGATCACGAAGCGGACGCCGGGCTGGGCCAGCACGTCGCGCTCGAACCGGGCCAGCGCATTGGGGCCGAGCTCGTCCTTCAGGACGCGGTTGCCGCCGATGCCGTGGTTGAGGACGCTGAGGTGGCGGGTGCGGGGGTCGGCCTGCAGGCGCTCGGCGAGCGCGTCGGGCCAGCGGTCGTCGCGGTCCGGGCCGACGCCGAAGCCGTCGGTGATGGAATCCCCGAAGGCGACGATGGCGGCCGCCTTGGCGGTCGCCGGCACGTCGACCCCGGCGAGCTGGTACCAGTGGACCACGGGCTTCGCGCCCGGCAGGTCGGCGGCGGCGGTGTGGTCGCCCTTCACGGTCCAGGAGGTGGTGCGCGAGCCGGGGTGGCTGGTCTGGCGGGCCGGCGCCTTCGGCAGGTGGAGGCTGATCGCGATGCGCTCCAGCGGCTTCACGGCGAAGGCGACGGGATCGGAGGTCCAGTCGGCGCCGGCCGGGACGGTGACCGCGGCCTGGCCGTGGAAGGTGACGGCGCGGGTCGTCGCCGGGTCGATGGCCGGCGAGCCCGGCGCCACGGGCCTGGCGACCTGCACCGCCGCGACCGTCAGCGGCTCGGTCCCAAAGACGTTGGTGACTCGGATACGGATCTGCGGGCCGCCCTGGGTGACGCGGACCACCTGGCGCAGGGTGGCGTCGTCGAGGTCGTCCTTCGGGAGCTCGTTGCGGGTCTCGGGGACCTGCTGGGAGGCGGCCCAGGCGCCCACCCATTTCGGGGGCGGCGCGGCGGCGGCGGCCGGCGCCAACAGGCCCGCCGCGAGGGCGCAGCCGACGAGCCAGCGTACCGGTTTTCCCATGCTCATTTCCTCCCGCCAGCGTGTTCGCCTTGACAGTCGGGCACTCTGATTGATAGCGCTACCAAAAATCAAGGGAGGTCTGACCAATGGGAGGGGGCGCGACGCATGCGTCGGCGGCATGTCTGCCTGCCGACTGGCAGGACGCCGTGCTCGTGGGCCGGATCCAGACCCCCGCCGGGGTGAGCCCGGTCGTGATCCATGGCGGACGGCTCCGCGACGTTTCCCAGGGCGCGCCCACGGTCTCCGATCTCCTGAACCGCTGGACCGGCGAGCCGCCGGCCGGCGTCGACCTCGGCCCCGTCGAGGACTTCGATTTCGCCGCCCAGCCGCTGCTGGCCCCCGTCGACCTGCAGTGCGTCAAGGCGGCCGGCGTGACCTTCGCCGTCTCGGCGGTGGAGCGGGTGATCGAGGAGCGGGCGCGCGGCGACGCCAGCAAGGCCGAGGCGATCCGCGGCGACCTGCGCGACCGAGTCGGCGCCGACATCCGCTCGGTGCGCCCGGGATCGGAAGAGGCGGCGCGGCTGAAGGCGGCGCTGATCGCCGACGGCCTGTGGTCGCAGTATCTGGAAGTGGCCATCGGGCCGGACGCCGAGATCTTCACCAAGGCGCCGGTGCTCGCCTCGGTGGGCCACGGGGCGCTGATCGGCGTGCGCTCGGACAGCGCCTGGAACAACCCCGAGCCCGAGGTGGTGATGATCGTCGACGGGCAGGGCCGGGCGCTCGGCGCCTGCCTCGGCAACGACGTGAACCTGCGCGACTTCGAGGGCCGCTCGGCGCTGCTGCTGGGCAAGGCCAAGGACAACAACGCCTCCTGTTCGCTGGGCCCGTTCATCCGCATCTTCGACGCGGGCTTCACGGTCGACGACGTCCGCCAGGCGGAGGTCGAGCTGACCATCGAGGGCCAGGACAACTACCGGCTCGAGGGCCGGAGCCGGATGAGCGAGATCAGCCGCGATCCCCTGGACCTCGTGCGCCAGGCGATGAGCGAGCACCAGTACCCGGACGGCTTCGCCCTGTTCCTCGGCACCCTGTTCGCCCCGACGCAGGACCGCGACACCCCCGGCTCGGGCTTCACCCACAAGGTCGGCGACGTCGTGCGGGTCGCAAGCCCCAGGCTGGGCGTTCTGGAGAATGAGGTGACGACCTCGAAGGCCGCCCCGCCGTGGGCGTTCGGCCTCTCCGACCTGATGCGGAACCTGGCCGGACGCGGCCTGCTGGAGTCCCCGCGATGAGCCCCCAGACGCTACCCCAGTTCATCGGCGGCGAGCGCGTGGGCGCCGACGCCTCCGGCGAGAGCCGCAACCCGTCCAACACCGACGAGGTGGTGGCCCGGGTGCCGGCCGGCGGCAAGGCCGAGGTGGACGCCGCCGTGGCCGCTGCGAAGGCCGCCTTCCCGGCCTGGTCCGAGGCCTCGCCGGAGGTGCGCTTCGACCTGCTGGACAAGGTGGGCGACACCATCCTGAAGCGGCGCGAGGAGATCGGCCGGCTGCTCTCCCGCGAGGAGGGCAAGACGCTCCCCGAGGGCATCGGCGAGACGGTGCGGGCGGGCCGGATCTTCAAGTACTTCGCCGGCGAGGCGCTGCGCCGCCACGGCCAGAACCTGGAGAGCGTGCGCCCCGGGGTGGAGATCCAGACCTACCGGCAGGCGGTGGGCGTCTACGGCATGATCACGCCCTGGAACTTCCCGATCGCGATCCCCGCCTGGAAGACCGCGCCGGCGCTGGCGTTCGGCAACACGGTGGTGCTGAAGCCCGCCGGGCCGACACCGGCCACGGCCGCGGCGCTGGCCGAGATCATCTGGGAATGCGGGGCGCCGGCCGGCGTCTTCAACATGATCTTCGGCCCGGGCTCCATGGGCGCGAAGCTCGTCGAGCACCCGGACGTGGACGGCGTCTCGTTCACCGGCTCGCAGGGCGTCGGCGCGGGCGTGGCGCAGGCGGCGGTGGCGCGGCAGGCGCGGGTGCAGCTCGAGATGGGCGGCAAGAACCCGCTGGTGATCCTGGACGACGCCGACCTCGACCGGGCGGTGATGGTGGCCCTCGACGGCAGCTTCTACGCCACCGGCCAGCGGTGCACGGCGTCCTCGCGGCTGATCGTGCAGGACGGCATCCACGACCGGTTCGTGGCCGCGCTCGCCGAGAAGGTCGCCGCCCTGAAGGTCGGCGACGCGCTGGACCCGGCGACCCAGATGGGCCCGGCGGTCAGCGAGGACCAGATGGAGACCAGCTACCGCTACATCGACATCGCCAGGTCCGAAGGCGGACGGGTGGTGATCGGCGGCGGGCGGCTGAAGCTCGAGACGCCCGGCTGGTACGTGCAGCCGACGCTGATCGCCGACACGGACAAGGCGATGACGATCAACAACGAGGAGGTGTTCGGGCCCGTGGCCTCCACCGTCCGCGTGAAGGACTACGACGAGGCGCTGGCCGTCGCCAACGGCGGCGAGTTCGGCCTCTCGGCCGGGATCGTCACGACCTCGCTGAAGCACGCCAGAGATTTCCAGAGGAGAGCCAGGGCCGGGATGGTGATGGTCAATCTGCCCACTGCGGGCGTCGACTACCATGTGCCGTTCGGCGGCACGAAGAAGTCCAGCTACGGCCCGCGCGAGCAGGGGTTCGCGGCGGTCGAGTTCTACACCCAGACGAAGACGGCGTACTCATGGGCATAAACGTCGCCGCCGCCGCCCAGGCGGCCGTCTATCCCAGCCTGAAGGGCAAGCGGGTCGTCATCACCGGCGGCGGCTCCGGCATCGGCGCGGGCCTCGTCGAGGCCTTCGCCGGGCAGGGCGCGGAGGTGCATTTCCTCGACGTGCTGGAGGCGGAGTCCGAGGCGCTGGTGAAGGATCTCGGGGTCTCGCCGATCAAGCCGGTGTTCCACCCGTGCGACCTCAAGGATGCCGACGCGATCGCCGCCTGCTTCGCGAAGATCGGCCCGGTGCAGGTGCTGGTGAACAACGCCGGCAACGACGACCGCCACAGCCTCGACGAGGTGACGCCGGCCTATTTCGACGACCGGATCGCGGTGAACCTGCGCCACATGCTGTTCTGCACCAAGGCGGTTGTGCCGGACATGCGGAAGGCCGGCGGCGGGGCGATCATCAACTTCGGCTCGATCTCCTGGCACCTCGGCCTGCCGGACCTGGTGCTCTACGAGACCGCCAAGGCCGGGATCGAGGGCATGACCCGGGCGCTGGCCCGGGAGCTGGGCCCCGACGGGATCCGCGTCACCTGCATCGCCCCGGGCAATGTGAAGACCCCCCGGCAGATGAAATGGTACACCCCGGAAGGCGAGGCGGAGATCGTCGCGCAGCAGTGCCTCAAGGGTCGGATCGAGCCCCGCGACGTGGCCGCGCTGGTGCTGTTCCTGGCCTCCGACGACGCCCGTTTCTGCACCGGCCACGAATACTGGATCGACGCAGGCTGGCGATGAGCGCAACCACCGAGCCCGAAAGCGTCTATGCCGCCGACGCCGAGCTCGGCGAAGGCCCGGTGTGGATGGCCCGCGACGACGCCGTCTGGTTCGTCGACATCAAGGGTCTCCGGATCCACAAGTACGAGGTGACCACGGGCGCAGCCTGGAGCTGGGCGGCGCCGGCCCAGCCGGGGTTCATCGCGCCCTTGGCCGACAGCCGCTGGATCGCCGGCCTGAAGACCGGTCTGCACTATTTCGACCCGAAGAGCGGCCGCTTCGACCTCCTGGCCACGGTCGAGGACCCGAAGCTCGACAACCGGCTGAACGACGGCTTCGTGGACCAGAAGGGCCGGCTGTGGTTCGGCTCGATGCACGACGGCGAGACCAACCTGACCGGCGCGCTCTACCGGCTGGACGGCAGGACGCCGGTCCGCCAGGACCCCGGCTACTGCATCACCAACGGCCCGGCCATGAGCCCGGACGGGCGGACGCTCTATCACACCGACACGCTCAAGCGGGTGATCTACGCCTTTGACGTGGACGCCAACGGCAAGCTGACCGGCAAGCGCACCTTCGCTGAGATCGACGAGGGCTATCCGGACGGGCCGGCGGTGGACGCCGAGGGCTGCGTCTGGACGGCGCTGTTCGCCGGCCGCCACGTGCGGCGCTATTCCCCGAAGGGCGAGTTGCTGGAGAAGGTCGCGTTCCCGGTCGCCAACATCACCAAGCTGGCGTTCGCCGGCGACGACCTGAAGACGGTCTATGCGACCACGGCCTGGAAGGGCCTGTCCAAGGCCGAGCGCGAGGACCAGCCGCAGGCCGGCGCGCTGTTCCGGTTCGAGGTGGACGTGCCCGGCCTGCCGCAGAACCAGGTGCGGGATGTCTGACCGCGCGCCTGAGCGGCCGTTCCGATCGCGCGACTGGTTCGCCGCGCCCGGCCGCTCGGACATGACCGCCCTCTACCTCGAGCGGTTCATGAACTACGGGATCACGCCGGACGAGCTGATGAGCGGCAAGCCGATCATCGGCATCGCCCAGACCGGCTCGGACCTGTCGCCGTGCAACCGCATCCATCTGGAGCTGGCCAGGCGCACGCGCGACGGCATCCGCGACGCCGGCGGCATCCCGATGGAGTTCCCGGTCCATCCGATCTTCGAGAACTGCCGGCGGCCGACCGCGGCGCTCGACCGCAACCTCGCCTACCTGGGCCTGGTCGAGGTGCTCTACGGCTATCCGATCGACGCGGTGGTGCTGACCACCGGCTGCGACAAGACCACGCCCAGCGGGATCATGGCGGCGTCCACCGTCGACATCCCGGCGATCGTGCTCTCCGGCGGCCCGATGCTGGACGGCTGGCACGAGGGCGAGCTGGTGGGCTCCGGCACGGTGATCTGGCGCTCGCGCCGCAAGCTCGCGGCCGGCGAGATCGACGAGGCGGAATTCCTGCGCCGGGCGACCGACTCGGCGCCGTCGCCCGGCCACTGCAACACCATGGGCACGGCCTCGACCATGAACGCCGTGGCCGAGACGCTGGGCCTGTCGCTGCCCGGCTGCTCGGCGATCCCCGCGCCCTACCGCGAGCGCGGGCAGATGGCCTACGAGACCGGACGGCGGATCGTGGAGATGGCCTACGAGGACCTCAGGCCCTCGAAGATCCTGACGCGCGCGAGCTTCCTGAACGCCATCCGCGCGGTGAGCGCGCTCGGCGGCTCGTCCAACGCCCAGCCGCACATCGTCGCCATGGCCCGCCATGCCGGCGTCGAGGTCAGGCACGACGACTGGATGGTCCACGGCTACGACATCCCGCTGCTGGTCAACATGCAGCCGGCCGGCAAGTACCTGGGCGAGCGGTTCCATCGGGCGGGCGGCGTGCCGGCGGTGCTGAGCGAGCTGCTGGCCGCCGGCAAGCTGGACGGCGGCTGCCTGACCGTCACCGGGCGGACGATCGCCGAGAACGTCGCCGGCCGCACGGCCACCGACCGCGAGGTGATCACGCCCTATGACGCGCCGCTGAAGGAACGCGCCGGCTTCCTGGTGCTCAAAGGCAATCTGTTCGACTTCGCGATCATGAAGACGAGCGTGATCTCCGAGGACTTCCGCGCCCGCTACCTGAGCCAGGCGGGCCACGAGGGCGTCTTCGAGGCGAAGGCCGTCGTGTTCGACGGGTCCGACGACTACCACCACCGGATCAACGACCCGGCCCTGGGCATCGACGAACAGACCATCCTCGTCATCCGCGGCTCGGGGCCGATCGGCTGGCCGGGCTCCGCCGAGGTGGTGAACATGCAGCCGCCGGACGCCCTGATCCAGAAGGGGATCATGAGCCTGCCGACGCTCGGCGACGGGCGGCAATCGGGAACCTCCGACAGTCCCTCGATCCTCAACGCCTCGCCGGAGAGCGCGGCGGGCGGCGGGCTGGCGTGGCTTCGCACCGGCGACGTCATCCGCATCGACCTGAACGCCGGGACCTGCAACGCGCTGGTCGACGCGGCCGAGATCGAGAGGCGCAAGGCCGAGCCCGCGCCGCCGGTCCCGGAGAGCCACACGCCCTGGGAGGAGATCTACCGGGAGAAGACCGGCCAGCTCGCCGACGGCGGCGTGCTCGACATGGCGCTGAAATACCGGGGCGTGGCGGCGAAGACGCCGCGGCACAACCACTGAGAGCGCACGAAGCTTGACTATAGACAGCGCTGTCAGCCAACTCTGAGTAACGGCGTTCGAACGGCGACCAACCGCCGGCGAAGATTAGGAAACCGCGGGCCCGGGGGGCTCCGCCAAGGGAGGCGTCCAGTGACCACCACATCCAGCACGGCCGGAGGAGGCGTGGGCGGCGACGCCGCTCGCGTCAACATGGCCTTCATCGCCGCCATCGTCGCCGTGGCGACGATCGGCGGCTTCATGTTCGGCTACGACAGCGGGGTCATCAACGGCACCCAGGACGGGCTCGAGCGGGCCTTCGATCTGTCGAAGCTCGGCACCGGCTTCAACGTCGGCGCGATCCTGATCGGCTGCGCGGTGGGCGCCTTCGTCGCCGGCCGGCTGGCCGACCAGGTCGGCCGGCGCACGGTGATGATGATCGCCGCGGTGCTGTTCATCCTCTCGGCGCTGGGCACCGGGGCGGCGGACTCGTCGGCGGTGTTCATCGTCGCCCGCTTCATCGGCGGCCTGGGGGTCGGCGCGGCCAGCGTGCTGTCGCCGGTCTACATCTCCGAGGTGACGCCCGCGAACATCCGCGGACGGCTGTCCTCGGTGCAGCAGATCATGATCATCACCGGCCTGACCGGGGCGTTCCTGGCCAACTACCTGCTGGCCCGGACGGCCGGCGGATCGACGGCGGAGTTCTGGTTCGGCTATCCGGCCTGGCGCTGGATGTTCTGGATGCAGGTGATCCCGGCCGGCGTCTTCCTCCTGACCCTGCTGCTGATCCCGGAGAGCCCGCGCTACCTGGTGGTGAAGGGCCGCGGATCCGAGGCGGAAGCCGTGCTCTCCAAGCTGTTCGGCCCGGCCGAGGGCCGCCGGAAGGTGGAGGAGATCCGCGACTCGCTCGCCGCCGACCACCACCGGCCGACGCTGTCGGACCTGATCGACAAGACCACCGGCAAGCTGCGTCCGATCGTCTGGACCGGCATCGGCCTCGCGGTGTTCCAGCAACTCGTCGGCATCAACGTCGTCTTCTACTACGGCGCCGTGCTCTGGCAGTCGGTGGGCTTCTCCGAGGACGACGCCCTGAAGATCAACATCCTGTCGGGCTCGCTCTCGATCGTCGCCTGTCTCCTGGCCATCGGCCTGATCGACCGCATCGGCCGCAAGCCGCTGCTGCTGATCGGCTCCACCGGCATGGCGGTGTCGCTGGCGACCATGGCGGTGGCCTTCTCCACGGCCAGCATGGTGGACGGCGCCGTCCACTTGGCCGACCCGTGGGGGATGATCGCGCTGATCGCCGCCAACACCTATGTGGTGTTCTTCAACCTCTCCTGGGGTCCGGTGATGTGGGTCATGCTGGGGGAGATGTTCCCCAACCAGATCCGCGGCTCCGGCCTGGCCGTGGCCGGCCTCGCCCAGTGGATCGCCAACTTCGCGATCTCGGTGAGCTTCCCGGCGCTCGCCGCCTCGCTGGGCCTGGTGGTCACCTACGGCTTCTACGCGGCGAGCGCGGCGGTCTCGTTCTTCTTCGTCCGCGCCATGGTCCACGAGACCCGCGGCAAGGAGCTGGAGGCGATGACCGGCTGATCGCCCGATCCAGAGCCAACTTCTGCGGCGGCCGGACGAGAGTCCGGCCGCTTTTCTGTCGGCGGCCCGACCGTGGCCCAGGGTCGCACCCGGCCGCCTAATCCGGTTGGAGAACGCCGCTATGTTGCGTGGCCGGAATCCGCGCGCCTAAGCTGCACCGCGAGTCGCATCCGGTCCCCGTAGGGCGCGACGCTGAAAACATGAGGGGGGAGAAAAGACAATGAAAACCGTAGGCAAGCGCGCGCGGGCGCGCCTGTTGGCCGCCACGTCGTTCGCAGCCCTGCTGGCTGCGCCGGGCCTGGCCAGCGCCCAGTCCACCGTCGAGGAGGTGATCGTCACCGCCACCAAGCGCGCGGAATCGATCCTCGACGTACCGTTCTCGATCAACGCTCAGACCCAGGAGGACATCCAGCGATCCGGGGCCTCGACGCTCGAGGACCTGTCCCGCAACGTGGCGGGCCTGACCATCCAGAACCTCGGCCCGGGCCAGAGCCAGGTGTCGGTGCGCGGCGTCTCCGCCGGCCAGGTGGTCCGCGACCAGCCGGGCGTGAAGGAGCAGGTCGGCGTCTATCTCGACGAGTCGGTGATCTCGCTGTCGCTGTTCACGCCGGACCTCGACCTCTTCGACCTCAACCGGGTCGAGACGCTGCGCGGGCCGCAGGGCACGCTGTTCGGTTCGGGCTCGGTGGGCGGCACGATCCGCTACATCACCAACCAGCCCAACACCGACCGTTACGAGGGCACGATCGAGGCCAATGCGAACCTGGTGGACGGGGACGACTACGGCGGCCACCTGAAGGGCGCGATCAACATCCCGATGTCGGACCAGGCGGCGCTGCGCGTGGTGGCCTACCACACCCGCTACGGCGGCTTCATCGACGCGCTGCGCGAGGGCAAGCCCAAGAAGGAGGACGTGAACGACGGGCGCCCGCACCGGCGGTCGCATCGCGCTCCTGCTGAAGCCCACCGAGAACCTCAGCATCACGCCGCGCGTGGTCTATCAGAAGATCGAGACCGACGGCTTCAACCGGCAGGAGGTGTTCAACCTCTTCGCCAACCCGTTCACCACCACGCGTCCGCCGATCACGCTCGACGAGCGCGAGCAGTACCTGCTGCTGGACGAGGCGTTCGAGGACGAGACCCTGCTGGCGGACCTCGACATCCGCTACGACATGGGCGCGGTCCAGTTCGCCTCGATCACCAGCTACATCGACCGCGACATCCTGGTCAGCCGCGACGCCAGCGCCCTGACCGGCTCGGTGTCGGTGGACCTGGGCTATCCGTCCACGGCCGTGCGCCTGCCGTCGAACCTGCGCGACACGACGGACCTCAAGCAGTTCACCCAGGAAGTGCGCCTGACCTCGAACTCCGACGGGCCGCTGCAGTGGGTGATCGGCGCGTTCTACTCCGACGTGGAGCGCACCTACGCCCAGCGCCTGCCGACCCCGGGCTACGACGCCTTCACCGACGCGGTGCTGGGCGCCGGCACCTCGGCGGCGGTGGCCAACGGCTTCCCGGCCAACTCGCCCTACAACGCCGACCTGCCCTACGACATCACCCAGAAGGCGGTGTTCGGGGAGGCGACCTACGAGTTCGGCCGGCTGTCGCTGACCGCCGGCGGCCGCTACTACGACTTCGAGGAGGAGCGGCAGTTCATCTCCGGCGGTCTGTTCGCCAACGGCGACCGGCAGACCGACAAGACAAGCTCGGACGGCTTCACGCCCCGGTTCCTGGCCTCCTACGAGTTCAGCGACAGCATGACCTTCAACGCCCAGGCGGCGAAGGGCTTCCGGCTGGGCGGCGTGAACGATCCGCTGAACCTGCCGCTCTGCACGCCGCAGGACGCGGCGATCTTCGGCGGCTTCCAGTCCTATGACGACGAGACGCTCTGGAACTACGAGGCCGGCGTGAAGTCGCGCTTCGCGGGCGTCGCCCTGAACGCGGCGGCCTTCTACACGGACATCAAGAACCTGCAGACCACGCTGGACGCCGGCTCCTGCTCCTCGCGGGTGGTGTTCAACGTGCCCGAGGCCCACACCATGGGCGTTGAGGCCGAGCTGTCCGCCCGGATCGGCGAAGGCTTCGAGCTGTCGGTGTCGGGCTCCATGCTGGAGGCCGAGTTCGACTCGACGGTGCGCGACGGGACCGGCGCGGTGATCGGCGGCATCCGGGAAGGCAACCGCCTGCCCTCGGTGCCGAAGTTCCAGATGGCGGTGACCGGCACCTACACCTGGGCCGTCTCCTCGACCATGGACGGCTTCGTCAACGCCTCGTACCAGCACGTGGGCAGCCGCTACACCCAGGCGAGCGACCAGGAGAACAACCCGCGGTCCTTCGTCTCCGGCCTGCCGTTCGGCGGCGCCAGCGGGACCAATGCGACGATCGTCGACCTGAAGCTGCCGGCCTACGACCTGGTCAACATCTCGGCGGGGATCGAGATGACCAGCGGGCTCGACGTGATCGCCTACGTCAACAACCTGTTCGACGAGAACGCGCTGATGTCCTTCGACCGCGAACGCGGCGGGCGGGCGCGCCTGGGCTTCGCGGTGGGTCAGCCGCGGACCATGGGCGTAACGGTGCGCAAGAGCTTCTAGGGCTCAGGCGACCTCCGCGACGACGGGAGGCGGCGGGGCGACCCGCCGCCTTCTTCGTTTCAGTTCGGCTTGCGGCGGTAATGCTCGGCGAGGGCGGCGCTGTGGTCGTCTTCCTCGATCATCCCGCCGATCGCCGCCATCCAGGCCTCCGACGGCGGCGCGGCCTCTTCCGGGGCCGGGGACGGCAGCTCCATCGACATCAGCTTCTCGGCCGGCGGCTTCGGCGGCGGCGGCTTGTGCGTCAGCTTCAGCAAGGTCACGAGGCCCGCCATCGGCGTGGCGAGCAACAGGAAGCTGGCGACGGGCGACACGCGTAGACTCCGCTTTGAAAGGCGGGCGCTCCTCCCACCGAACGGCGCCCGAAATGCGGCGCGGGCCTGCGACCGATCAGTCCAGGCGGCGGATCTTGAGGTTCTTGAACCAGACGTGGTCGCCGTGGTTCTGGATGGCGATGTGGCCGGTGGGGGGAGCTCGCGAACATGGGCCAGGCCCTGAACTTGGACGCCGCGACGCGGGCCTTGAAGTCCGCGGAGTTCATGTCGTAGGCGGCCACCTTCACGCCATTCAGCCAGTGCTCGCCCTTGCCGTCCTTCAGCACTAGGCGGCTGTGGTTGAACTCGCCGACCGGCTTGGTCACGTCCCGCGCCGGCTCGTAGAGGGCGTAGAGCGCGCCGGCCCGCTCGTTGACCGGCTCGCCCCTGGCGTTGTCGGCGATCTGGTACTCTGGGCCGCTCTGGTAGGTCTGCTGGCCCTCCTCGATCACGTGGAACATGACGCCGGAGTTGCCCTTGGGCGTGACCTTCCAGTCCCAGCTCATCTCGAAGCTTCCGAACTGCTCCTTGGTCATGATGTCCTTCGAGGACTTCGGGTCGGGCCCGATGGCGCCGTCGACGATGGTCCAGCCGGCGTCGGGGGCGGGCGCCTTGAAGCCGCGCCAGGCCGAGAGGTCCCTGCCGTCGAACAGCAGGGTCCAGCCGGCCTGCTTCTCGGCGGCTGTGAGCGTGTTGTCCGCCGCGGCCGCCGTAGTCGCCGAGGCCGCGAGCGCCATGGCCAGGATAATCGCCTTCATCGCGTTTCCTTTCAGAGTCCCAGCGCGCGCAGGCGCTCTTCCACCACGGCCTTCACCTCGGCCGACGGGCCGGGGTCGGAGGCCCGCGCCTCGTTGCCGATGTAGCCGATGTCCTTGAAGCCGGCCTCGGTCGTGTAATAGGCGCCGATGGTGAGCGCCCGGAACCGGCGGAAGAAGGCCTGGGTCGCCGCGTCCCTCGCCGTGGGCAGGGCGGCCAGCGCCGCGGCCCGCTTCGCGGCGTCGCCGCGCACCAGGTCCGGGATCAGCGCCTTCAGCCCGTCGCGGATCACCGGCCGGTCCTCGATCTGGTCGGGGTAGGGGGCGCTCACCCACTCGTCGATGAAGTCCGGCACGCCCAGCGTGCTGGCCGCCGGGGCCGCGCCGCTGGCCGGCAGGATGTAGTCGCTGAGCACGGCGGCGGCCTGCAGTTCGTCGTCGGTGAGCAGGCGCCGCCAGGCGGCCTTCAGCGGCGGGTTGAGCTTC
Organism: Phenylobacterium sp. J367; assembly: GCF_024699985.1. Lineage (GTDB taxonomy): Bacteria > Pseudomonadota > Alphaproteobacteria > Caulobacterales > Caulobacteraceae > Phenylobacterium. The sequence goes on from NZ_JAJONA010000001.1 coordinate 1,860,590, forward strand.
GGGTCTGTGCCGTAGCCGGGCGGCTCGGGCTCGGGCGCGATGGCCTCGCGGTAGATCACCACCCCGGCGGCGCCGGCGGCGGCGGCCGCGCCCACCGCGCCGACCCAGATCAGCGCCGTGCGGCGGTCGATCTTGCGGACGTAGGGTTGTTCGGGGGGGCGGGCGCGTCGCTCACAGTTCCCCCGCTTGGCCAGGTTCACCAGGTTGTCGCTCGACCGCCAGGCCAGCGCCAGGATCGACAGCGTCGGGTTCTTGTCGGGGCTGGAGACCAGCACCGCGCCGTCGGTGACGAAGAGGTTCGGCACGGCCCAGGCCTGGCCGTACTGATTGACCACCGAGTCCGCCTCCGACGCGCCCATGCGGACGGTGCCGACCTCGTGGATCATCTCCCCGCCCTTGGAGATCGCCTTGCGCCCATCGCGCTCGATGGCGCCCAGCGGCTTGCCGCCGAGGCGGTCGATCACCTCCAGGAAGGTGGTGACCATGTGCGCGGCCTGCTTCGTCTCGGCCTCGCCCCATTTCCAGTGGAAGCGCAGGACCGGGATGCCCCACCTGTCCTTCACCGTCGGGTCGAGCTCGCAGTAGCAGTCGTCGTTGGGGATCATCTCGCCCCGGCCGTTGAAGCTGATGACGCTGCCGTAGCGGCGGCGGAGCGTGGCGCGCAGATCCTCGCCGACGCTGACCTCGTCCTCGGGCAGGACGCGGCCCAGGCTCATGGACGGCATCTGCCGCCCGCCGCCGATCTCGACGTGGTAGCCGCGCGGGAAGCCGAGTTCCGCATGCTTGTCGTAGCCCCACCAGGGCACATAGGCGTGGGAAACGCTCATGCCGTCGTCGTTGGTCGGCGGCAGGCCCTCGAGCGCCGGGAACTGGCCGGTGACGTTGAGGCCGACGCTGTCCATCAGGTAGCGGCCGACCATGCCGTGGGTGTTGCAGAGGCCGTCGGGGAACTTCGCGCTCTTTGAGTTGAGCAGGATGCGGGCCGTCTCGCCCGAGCCCGCCGCCAGCACCACGGCGCGGGCGACGGCCGAGCGGTGCTCGCCGGTCCGCCGGTCGACGTAGGTGACGCCCTTGGCCTTGCCGGCGGCGTCGAGGTCGACCTGGTAGACGAGGGCGTTGGTCACCACGGTCAGGTTCTTCGTCGCCAGCGCCGGCGGGATCAGCACGGTGGTCGACTGGAAGTTCGCCCCGATCGAGCAGCCGCGGCCGCAGGGGGGTGGCGAAGACACAGGTGTTGCGGCCCTCCATCTCCTCGACGGCGCCGGTCAGCACCGCGCCGTGCATCGGCACGACCGGGATGCCCATGGCCTCGAAGCCGCGGGCATAGAAGGTCTCGAAGGCCCGGAGCGGCGGGTTCTCCAGCAGGCAGCCGGGCGGCGAGTCCGGGGGTGTTGGTCAGGCCGCGCGGCGGCGCGGCGCCGGTGACCCCGATCAGCCTCTCGGTGCGGTCGTACCAGGGGGCGAGGTCGTCGTAGGTGATCGGCCAGTCGTGACCGAGTCCGTCGCGGCTCTTCGGCTTGAAGTCCAGCGGCCCGAAGCGCAGCGAGATGCGGCCCCAGTGGTTGGTCCGCCCGCCGAGCATCCGCGGCCGCCACCAGATGAAGGGCTCGGAGCCCTCGGCCACGGTGTAGGGCTCGTTGGGCACCTCCCAGCCGCCGTCGACGGTGGCGTCGTAGAAACCGAACGGCTTGTCGGGGGTCGATGCGCCGCGCAGGGGCGCCTCGGCCGGGATGTTGTACATCGGGGTCTCGGCGACCGGGTCGTAGTCCCGCCCGGCTTCCAGCATCAGCACCTTCAGTCCCGACTTCGTCAGGTGATAAGCGCTCATCCCCCCGCCGGCCCCGGAGCCGACGACGATGACGTCATAGGGCTCGGCCATTCGACGCTTCCTCCGGGACGGAGCTTGGTCGAAACGGGCGCCGCGGGAAAGGGGACTCAGCGCCCCCGCGAGGCGCCGCCGACCTATCCGCGGATGAGGAACTCGGCGCGCAGGCCCGTCGGGGCCCAGGTCAGCCGAAGCCCGCCGCCGAGGTCCTCGGCGAGCTTCCGGATCAGCCGCGAGCCGAAGCCTTCCTGCTGCGGAGCGACGGCGGGCGGGCCGCCGGATTCCTGCCAGGTGAAGGCGACGGCCCCGTCGCCGAGGCGCCGCCAGGTCGCCGAGATCCGCCCGCCCGGCGCGCTCAGCGCCCCGTATTTGCAGGCGTTGGTGGCGAGCTCGTGGACGATCATGCTGGCGGACTGCACCTGGTCGGCGCTGAGCAGCATCCGGGGGCCGCCGACGTCGAGCCGGTCCGCGCCGGCGTGCGCCGCCAGTTCCTCGCAGAGGATCGTCCTGAGGTCGCCGCCTTCCCAGCGGCGTTCGGCCAGGGAGGTCTGGGCCCGGGCGAGCGCGTCCACCCGGCCGGCCAGGGCGTCGCGGAACTCCTCGACGGACGGCGCGCGGGTGAGCCGGATCATCGATTGCACGACGGTGAGCGCGTTGCGGGCGCGGTGGTCGACCTCCAGCATGAGCAGGTTGCGCGCCTCGACCGCCCGGCGCTCGTTCACCTCCGCGGTGACGTCGCGGACATTGCTGATGATGTGGCTGACGCGGCCGTCCGCGTCGAACACCGGCGCGTTCACCGCCGTCCAGTGCCGCTCCTCGAGCGCGGTTCCGCCTTCCGAGACCACCGCATAGGGCATGACCGGCATCTGGTCCGCGACGCCCGTTTCGAGCAGACGGTCGAAGGAGCTGCGGATCTGGTTGATGAAGGCGGCGGTGATCGGGTCGGGCTCGGCCGGGAAGACCTCGAAGGTCCCGTGCCCTTCGAGCCCTTCGACCGTGGTGCGGAAGGCCTCCGCATGCGCCCGGTTGACGGCGACCATTGTGAAGCGCGGCGGGTCGGCGGCGATCAGCAGCAAGGCGCCGGCGCGGCCCTGAACGCGTCGGCGATCGCGGAAGCCTGGCCTCCGGCGCTGCTCAAGGTCGTCGCGGCGACATCGTCCATCGACCGGTGTGCTGTCCCCTCAGCTCGGCTGACGCACCCTTAACTCCAGCTGCGCTGTAGCGTTCCGCCCGGCGCAGACACGCGCTGGGAGAAGGCGCGCCGCCTTTGCGCGGTTCCGCGCAGATGCTGCGAACGGCGTTCAGGGGAGCCCGGAGCCGGGATTTCGGGAAGGATGGCGGTGAGAGAGGGATCTGAACCCTCGATAGAGTTTCCCCTATACACGCGTTCCAGGCGTGCGCCTTCAACCACTCGGCCACCTCACCACACGCCGCGGAGGGAGTGGGTCCCCCCGCGGAGGCGCGCAATATAGTCAGGAAGCCCCGGGGGGCAAGCGGCGGTTCGCGGCTGCGGCAAGACGGTCCGGATCGAAGAGCGAGCGGGCCTGTTTCGGCGCGAGCGCCCGCTCCAGCCTTTCCGAGGCGGCGAGCCAGGCGGTGAGGCGCCCGCCGGCGTCCGGCGCGGCGGTGCGGGCGGCCTCCTGGGCCTCGGCCAGGGCGAGGTCGGCGGCGCGCAGGCGGTCCTGCTCAGTCTCCATGCCGGCGAACCGTTCGTGGACGAGGCCGAGGCGCGCGCGGGCGGCGGCGACCATGGCGGCGGCGGTGGCGGGGTCGTTCGCGTGGAAGGCGGCGAGGCCCGCCTTCAGCGCCCGGCGGGCGTCGGTGAGGAGGCCGGCCAGGGTGACGGGCGTGGCCGCTCCGGCCGGACAGGCGGCGGGGTCGAGGTGGCGGACGTAGGCCACGAGGCCGGCCAGGACGGCGGGTGGCGGCTCGCGGCCGTCGAACTCCTCCACCACCAGGCCGCGGATGAATCCCGGCAGGCCGGGTCCGGCCACCTTCAGCGCCGCGCGCGGGCCGCCGAGGTCGGGGGATCGGCTCCGGATCATGGACGCCGTTGCCGCGGCGGCTGGAGAACAGGGAGAGCGTCACGTCGGCCGTGCCGGGCGGACCGGAGGCGCCCGGGAACAGGAAGTCGGGGTTGCCGCGGCCGTTGCGGTGGCAGCTCTCGCAGGAGAGGCCGGCGCGGGCCGCCTGGCCGCCGAGCACCAGGGGCGAGCGGAAGGCGGCGCGGCCGATCTCCACCGACAGGGCGTCCTCGAGGCCGGCGGGCGGCCGCAGACACTCCACCGGCTGGGTCGCCAGCGTGCGGACCGGGTCCGCGCCGGGACTGAGCCAGCGCATGGCCCGGAGCGGCGGCGCATCGGCGGCGAGCGAGAGCGACGCGCCGCCCGCCAGCGCGGCGGCTAGGACCGCGGCTCGCCGCCGACGTCGATCCAACGGCGCAGCTCCTCCGCCTCGGCGCAGCCGAAGGCGCACTGCCGGTCGAGCCTGGCCAGCATGGCGCGGGCGCCGGGGAGGTCGCCCCGCTCGACCTTCAGCTCGCCATAGTACTCGGTGGCCCCGCGGTGGTCGGGGGCGATGGCCAGCGCCAGGCGGTAGGCCTGCTCGGCGCGGAGGAGGTCGCCCTTCTTGCGCCAGGCGTAGCCCTGGTAGGTGATCAGGTCGGGGTGCGGGCCGAAGACGGCTCGGGCGTCCGCGAGGGCGGCGAGCGCCTCGTCGTAGCGCCGCTCGTTGATCAGGCCGACGGCGGCGACATAGGCCGCGTCGCCGGCGGCGGCGCCCTCGAACAGCAGGCCGGGGGGCGAGGGCGGCCTGCGGCTTCTCGCCGGCCATGGCGCGTTCCACCTGGCCCGCGAGGCCCTTCAGCAGGGCGGCGTCGGGACAGGTGTCGCCGCAGGCCTGGGCCTTCGCCTTCAGCCAGTCGAGCTGGGCCTGGGCGGCGGGCTCCTTGAGGTTGGCGAGCGCCAGGCCGAGGCCGGCATGGCTCATCACGTCGTCCGGGGCGATCTTCACGGCGCGCTCGTAGGCCTTGCGCGAGCCCTTCCAGTCCTCGGCGCCGGCCTTGGCCGCGCCCAGCACCCGCCAGCCGTCGACGGCCCTGGGCGCGGCGTCGGTGACCCGCTGGGCCGAGCGGGCGGCGGCCTTGTAGTCCTTGGCCTGCAGGGCGGTGACGGCCTTGGCGTATTCCGCCGCCGGGTCGTACTGCGGGCCGGAGACAGACGGCATGCCGCCTCCGCCGGTCCCGCCCGAGCCGGCCGCCAGGGCCGCGCCGCCGGCCGTGGCCAGCAGGCCGGCCAGGAGCATGGTGGTGACAACGCGCATGGGCATATCCTTCCCCCTAACGTCGTTATTCGACATTGGCATGGATTGGCGAAGCCGTCAGCCGCGCGGCGTGCAAGCGGGGGGCGCCTGGGCCTATATTCCGCGTCCAAGCCTGAGCGGGAGGGGGAATGACCCGGGACGAACTGCACGCCGCGGCCCTGGCGCTGCCGGGCGCCCACATGGACGTCCAGTGGGGCGACGACCACGTCTACAAGGTGGCCGGGAAGATGTTCGCGGCGACCGACGGGGCCTGCTCCAACCTGTCGTTCAAGGCGACCGACATCGCCTTCGAGGCCCTGACCGGGAGCGGCCGGGCGAGGCCGGCGCCCCTATCTGGCGCGGGCCAAGTGGGTGTTCTTCGACGACCTCGCCGGGCTCGACGCGGGCGAGGTCAAGGACTGGCTCGCGACGTCCCACGCCCTGGTCGCCGCCAAGCTGACCCGGGCCCAGAAGAAGGAGCTGGGGCTGAGCTGATGCCGGGACGGGCGGAGGTCGAGGCGATCGCGCTGGCCCTGCCGGCGACCACCAAGGTGGTCCAGTGGGGCGGGTCGGACGTCTACAAGGTGGGCGGCAAGGTGTTCGCCATCTGCGGCGACGAAAGCCTCTCGTTCAAGGTCAGCGAGATCGGCTTCGTGGTGCTGACGGAAGACGGCGGGCCGGGCCGCCAGGCGCCCCTACTGCGCCAAGGGCCAGTGGGTGAACGTCGACCTGGCCGACGCCGCCGATGACCTCGAGGGCTGGCTCGCCACGGCGCACTCCCTGATCGCGGCGAAGCTGACGAAGAAGGCGCGCGCCGAGCTGGGCCTGATCTAGAGCGCGTCGGGCGGGGCCTCGCCGGGGGTCTTCGGGCGCCAGGGGGTGGTCTCGATCAGGCGGCGGAGGTCGCCGATCGCCCGGGCGGCCGGGGATCGGCGCTGGCGCCAGAAGAGAACGGTGACAGCGCCCAGGGTCGCCGCGATCAGGGCGATGGGGCCGAACAGCCAGGCGCCGGCGGCGAGCGCGAAATAGTAGGCGCGGATGCCGGAGTTGAACGACGACAGGGCGGGGTTCAGCAGGCGGGCGACCGCGGCGCCGAAGCGTTCGGCCTCCTCCGGCGTCAGCACCTCCGGCACCGCGCCGATCGCGGCGATGGAATAGTTCATCTGGCGGATCGCCCAGATGAAGTCGAGCAGGCCGCGGGCCAGGCTGATCAGCACCACGGCGAGCTGGAATTCGAACTGGAAGCGCGAGGAGGTGCGGATCACCTCGAGGGCCGAGACGCTGCGGAAGGTCGACTCGCCGCCGAACAGGGCGCCGGCGGTGGCGGCGATCAGGATCAGGTTGGAGGAGGCGAAGAACGAGGCCGAGTTCAGGGTGTGGCCGAGGAGCTGGCCGTCCATGAACCGGTTGTCGCGGCCGACCATGTTGCGCATCCAGGCCGCCCGCAGGACGGTCATGTCGGTGTTGATCACCCCCGCCGCGCTGCTTGGCGAGCACGGCCAGCAGCGGCTGGTAGAAGATCCAGCAGACCAGGAAGACGCCGAAGGCGGCCAGATCGAGCGGAGTCAGGCTGGAGACGCCGAAGCGGTCGAGGTCGATCGGTCCCAAGCCTCAGTCCTCCAGGATCAGGCTGTGACGGCGGTTGTCGCGCAGGGTGAAGACGACGAGGAACGACACCAGCATCCCGGCCGCCACATAGACGTAGAAGCCGCTCTCGTTCCCGGCCCGCTTGAAGGCGAGGGCGGCCATCTCGGCGGTGCCGCCGAAGGAGGCCGTGGCCATGCCGTAGGGCAGGGCGACGCCCAGCGCGCGGACGTTGGCCGGGAAGAGCTCGGCCTTCACCACGGCGCTGACGGCGTTATACCCCGAGAGCAGGAAGACCAGCGCCGAGACGATCAGGAAGGCGACGACCGGGGGCGGCCCGCCGGCCAGGGTCGCCAGCGCCGGATAGGAGAGCAGCGCGCAGCCGCCGAAGGCGATGGCGAGGGTGAACTTCCGCCCCGTGTGGTCGCTGATCCAGCCGAACAGCGGCAGCGCCAGGAGATAGACGACCAGGGAGGCGGCGGAGATCGCGGTCGCCACCGTCTCGGCGATGCCGGCGGTGCCGACCAGGAACTTCGGCATGTAGGTGGTGTAGCTGTAGAAGGCCAAGGACCCGCCGGCGGTGAACAGGAAGATCTGCACCGTCTCCTTCGGATAGCGGAGGAACAGCATCATGGTGCGCGCTCGCTCCTCGCCGCGGGCCTTGCTGGCCTCGAAGGACTGGCTCTCGTCCATCCGGGCGCGGATCCAGAACACCACGACGGCCATGGCCGCGCCGATGAAGAACGGGATGCGCCAGCCCCAGCTCTCGAGCTGGGCGTCGGTGAGCGTGGTCTGCAGCAGGCTGAGGATGCCCAGCGCGACGAGCTGGCCCATCACCATGGTGACGAACTGGAAGCTCGACCAGAAGCCGCGGCGTCGCTTGCCGGCCATTTCGGAGAGGTAGGTGGCGCTCGCCCCGTACTCCCCGCCCACCGACAGGCCCTGGAGGATGCGGGCCAGCACCAGCAGGATCGGCGCGGCGACGCCGATGGTCTCGTAGCTCGGCAGGATGGCGATGATCAGGGAGCCGGCGCACATCATGCTGACCGCGACCGTGAGCGCCGTCCGGCGGCCGGCCCGATCGGCGTAGAGGCCCATCAGCCAGGCCCCCACGGGGCGCGCGAAGAAGCCGACGGCGAAGACGGCCATGGTCTTCAGCAGGGACGCGAGGTCGTCGTCGCCGGGGAAGAAGTGGCCGGTGAAATAGACCGCGAAGAACGAGTAGACGAACCAGTCGTACCACTCGACGAGGTTGCCAGCGGAGCCGCCGAGGATCGCCTTCAGCCGCTGGCCGGCGGTGAGGCCCGGCGCCGTCGCGCCCTCCGGCGCCAGCGCCTCGGCGCCCGTCTCGGTCGCGGTCAAATCCATCCCCCCAGGTTGTCGCTTGGGCGGATGCTACGGGATCAGACGGAGAGCGCCTAGTCGGCGTCCGTCAGTCGGCCCGGTCGGCGGTGTGGAGCTTCGCGTCGCGGTCGGTGACGCCCAGCGCATACATCAGGCCGATCCAGCCGCCCTTGATCCGCGGCAGGGCGAGGAGGGTGACGGCCCCGAGCGCCGTCACCAGGATGGGCACCGACAGATAGGCCGGGCTTTCCCAGACGATCGGGAAGAAGAACAGCGGCCCGATGATCACGTGGCCGACCAGGAGGATGGTGAGATAGGCCGGGCCGTCGTCGGCGGGATAGCGGGCGAGATCGGCGTCGCAGGCCCCGCAGCGGTCGACGACCTTGAGGTACTTGCGGAACAGCTTGCCCTGGCCGCAGGCCGGGCAGCGGTGCTTCAGCCCGCGCCCCACCGAGCGGCCGAGCGGATAACGGATCTCGGCCATGCGCGCCATATGGCCTGCCGGGCCGCCCGGGGGAAGGCGCCCGGGGGCGAAAGGTCGCCCCCGATGCGCCTGGGGCCCCGCTCAGGGATCCGTGCGGTGCTGACTGTTGGGGACCACGGCGCCGGTGGCGTCCGTGTCGTTGCCGACGTCGCCCTCTTCGGTGTTCTCGCCGTCCTGGCGCAGGATGTGCGGATCCTCGCCCGCGATGGTCGTTCCGCGGGACGCGCCGATGCCGGGATCGGTCTCGAGGTCGTCGCGCGGCGGCTTGGCTTCGCCGGGACCGGGGTGCTTGGACGTGCTCATGGGACCTCCTGATGGATGTCCCGGTCGAACGGCGCGCCCTGCGTCGCCGTTCCTACTCTAGCGCTTGGCGTCTTCCGCCGTGCTGGCGACAGCGGCGCCGGCGGCTTCGAGGTCGCGGCCGAGGCCCGACATGGTGTTGCAGCCGGACACCCAGAGCGCCGAAAGGGCGGCGCCCAGCACGATCAGTTTCCGCATCTGGTTCCCCACAGACTTGTCGGCGATCCTTTCCGGCGCCGTCATCAAATCGTCAAGAGTATGGGCGGGCGATGCCCCGGAAACGGTCCGCCATGCGCCGGGCATGACTGCCCGGCCAGTAGAGGCGGCCGCAGGCCGGGCAGGCGCGGAACGGCCCGGCGAGCGCCTGGGCTCTCGGCGGCATGCGGTCGATCTGGTCGAGGCTGGCGGGCCTGAGCGGCGCGTTGTCCATCACGCAGCGGGTGAAGGGGGCGAAATCCCAGTCGATGAGAACGGCCTCGGACAGCCGCCTCGCCTCCTGCTCCGGACCGAACCCGGTGATCCGCACCGAATCGGGCTGCGCCGCCTCGGCCAGCCTGCGGTCGCGGGTCAGCAGCTGTCGGCCCTCCTCGCGGGCGAGATGCAGCAGGGCGGCGTCCTTCTCGCCGCCGGCGGCCAGGTAGGTGTCGTAGCCGGCGGCCCGGAGCAGGCGGGCCAGCCTGACGAGCATCTCGTCGCAGAGGAACCGCATGGGACGGCAATTATAACGTGGATCGGCGAGTTCCGCCGCCCCTCCCCGCGGAGCCCGAGACGGGCAGAGGCCGGGCACACGGCGCCGCTTAACTGAACAATGGTCATATAACGCTGCGTTGCAACAATCTCTTCGCAGAAGAGTTTTTGCACCTGCGAAGAGCCTGGGCTATGAGGCGGCGCTGTTCAGGAGTTTGATCACCATGCTGCAGGTCTCGATGCGCACCTTCCCCGGCCTCTTCGTGGGCCGCCGGACCCTGGTCGAGGCGCAGGACAGCGTGGCCGACGGCGCGACAGCCAAGTTCGTCTGCGGCGCCTGCGACGACGTGATCTTCACCGCCCAGGACCGCTCGATGCTGGCCGACCTGGTCGTGAAGTGCCGCTGCGGCGAGTTCAACCAGATCTGACACCGGAGGTGTCATCCCGGAGGCCGCGCAGCGGCTGTCCGGGATCCATGATCTCCGAGATCATTTGAGAGGCGCGGCGGCGACGCTCGCGCCTTTTCTGCATGCGCCCAGGCGAATGGATCCCGGTCTTCGGCTTGCCGAAAGCGGATAACCGTTCGGGTCAGTCCGCGTCCATCTTCAGGGCGGCGATGAAGGCCTCCTGCGGGATCTCCACCTTGCCGAACTGACGCATGCGCTTCTTCCCGGCCTTCTGCTTGTCGAGGAGCTTGCGCTTGCGGCTGGCGTCGCCGCCGTAGCACTTGGCCGTCACGTCCTTGCGCAGCGCCCGCACCGTCTCGCGCGCGATGATCCGCCCGCCGATCGCCGCCTGAATGGGGATCTGGAACATGTGCGGGTTGATCAGGTCCTTCATCTTCTCGACCATGCCGCGGCCGCGGGCCTCGGCGCGGTCGCGGTGGACCAGCATGGAGAGCGCGTCGACCGGCTCGCCGTTGACCAGGATCGACATCTTCACGAGATCGCCGACCCGGTAGTCCTCGATCTGGTAGTCGAAGGAAGCATAGCCCTTCGAGATCGACTTCAGGCGGTCGTAGAAGTCGAACACCACCTCGTTGAGCGGCAGGTCGTAGACCACCAGCGCGCGCGAGCCGACGTAGGAGAGCTCGCGCTGCGAGCCGCGGCGGTCCTGGCAGAGCTTGATCACCGAGCCCAGGTACTCGTCGGGCGTCAGGATGGTGGCCTTGATCCAGGGCTCGGAGATGCTCTCGATCTTCACCGGATCGGGCAGGTCGGCCGGGTTGTGCAGCTCGATCTCGCCGCCGTCGTGGGCCAGCTTGATCTTGTAGACGACCGAGGGCGCCGTCGCGATCAGGTCGAGGTCGAACTCGCGGGAGAGGCGCTCCTGGATGATTTCCAGGTGCAGCAGGCCGAGGAATCCGCAGCGGAAGCCGAAGCCGAGCGCCGCGCTGGTCTCCATCTCGTAGCTGAAGGAGGCGTCGTTCAGGCGCAGGCGGCCGATGGCGGCGCGCAGGTCCTCGAAGTCGGCGGCGTCCACCGGGAAGAGGCCGCAGAACACCACGGGCTGCACGTCGCGGAAGCCCGGCAGGGGGGCGTCGGCGGGGCGGCGCTCGTCGGTGATGGTGTCGCCGACGGCGGCGTGGGCGACCTCCTTGATCTGGGCGGTGATGAAGCCGATCTCGCCCGGGCCCAGGCTCTCGACCTCGGTGCGCTTGGGATTGAAGACGCCGATCCGGTCGACCAGGTGGGTCGAGCCCTGCTGCATCATCTTCACGCGCTGGCCCGACTTCAGGACCCCGTCGATGACGCGCACGAGCACCACGACGCCCAGGTACGGGTCGTACCAGGCGTCCACCAGCAGGGCCTTCAGCGGGGCCTCGCGGTCGCCCTTCGGCGGCGGCAGGCGGGTGACGATGGCTTCCAGAAGCTCGTGGATGCCGGCGCCGGTCTTGGCGGAGGTCAGGATGGCGTCGGAGGCGTCCAGGCCGATGACGTCCTCGATCTGGGCGCGGACCCGGTCCGGTTCGGCGGCCGGGAGGTCGATCTTGTTCAGGACCGGCACGATCTCGTGGTTGTTGTCGATCGCCTGATAGACGTTGGCGAGCGTCTGGGCCTCGACGCCCTGGCTAGCGTCCACCACCAGGATCGAGCCTTCGCAGGCGGCGAGCGACCGGGAGACCTCGTAGGCGAAGTCCACGTGGCCGGGGGTGTCCATCAGGTTCAGGACATAGGTCTCGCCGTCGTCGGCCTTGTAGGTCAGGCGGACGGTCTGGGCCTTGATGGTGATCCCGCGTTCCCGCTCGATCTCCATGTTGTCGAGCACCTGCTCGGACATCTCGCGCGCGGTCAGCGCGCCGGTCTCCTGGATCAGGCGGTCGGAGAGCGTCGACTTGCCGTGGTCGATGTGCGCCACGATCGAGAAATTGCGGATCTTGTCGAGGGGAGTCGTCATCAGGGGCGCCCTCTAGCACAAATCGGGCGCTCTGCGAGGGACGCGGCGTCGCGTCACGGCGCATGTGGTTAATCGCGCGTTAAGCTGGGGGGCTGCATTGACTGGCCCTGGGCGGGAGCTGGATCGAAGATATTGGAGGAATTGCGCCCATGGATCGTCGCACCCTGATCGTGAGCGGGCTGGTGACGCTCGGAGCCGCCGGCGTGGCCCGGGCGCAGTCCACCGAGGTCCGCGACCTGCCGCCGGCCAAGGCCATCGACGACAGCCAGCCGCCGCCGCGCGCCGAGGCGCCCCCGGCCCCCAACTCGACGCCGAGCTATCCGGCGCAGGCCCCGGCGGACGAGGCCAAGACCTACACCCGCGACGAGATGGTCCAGAACGTCTCCGACTTCATGGGCGTGACGGCCGAGACGGCCGGCGCGGCTGTGGAGAAGATCTTCGCCCGCAACGGCCGGCCCACCGCCTATATCGCGGGCGAGGAAGGCTCCGGCGCCCTGGTGGTCGGCGCCCGCTACGGCCGCGGCCTCCTCTACATGAAGGACCGCGAGCCCGTGGAGGTGTTCTGGCAGGGCCCGTCGGCCGGCTGGGACTTCGGCGGCAACGCCAGCCGCGTCTTCACGCTGTGCTACGACCTCGAGGACCCGGAGACCATCTTCCAGCGCTTCCCGGGCGTGGAAGGCTCGGCCTACTTCGTGGGCGGCCTGGGCGTGAACTACCAGAAGGCCGCCGGCGTGACGCTGGCGCCGATCCGCGCGGGCGTCGGCGTCCGCCTCGGCGCCAACATCGGCTACCTGTCCTACTCCAAGAAGCGCAACATCCTGCCGTTCTAGGCCTGAAGGCGCGGCCTGCCCGAGCAGACCGCGCCCCCGAGGCGCTAGGGCTCGTAGCGGTAGACGTTCTTGCTCCGGGACCCGTCCATGGCCGAGCCGCCGAACAGGATCAGGCCTCCGTTCAGCTCGCAGGCGGTGAGGCCCATGAGCGGCTTCGCCAGGGGCGGGGCGGTCTCCGGCCGCCAGGACCCGCGTCCGACGCAGCTCCACATGTCGCTGTACACGGTCTGGCCCCACTGGCCGCCGACCAGGTAGAGGCGGTCGTCGACCACGGCGACGGCGGGAGAGATCCGCGGCGTCGCCCAGGGCAGGACCTCCGTGGTCCAGCGGGTCCCGTCGTACCACTGGATCACGCTGGCCGGCCCGCCGACGGCGCAGAGGCGGCCCGCGACCACGGCGGCGGCGGCGTTGATCGGACCGTACTCCGGCGCGCTGCCCTGCGCCTGCCAGTTCACGCCGTCCGTGGACATCCACTGATCCTGGTAGAAGTGGCCCTGCATGGTCCGGCCGCCGAACACCATCAGCGCGCCGCGGTAGGAGACCATGCAGTGGCCGTAGCGGGGCCCCCACGGCGCCTGGCGCTGGGTCCAGTTGACGCCGTCGGTGGAGCTGAAGACGTCGTTGGTCTCCGCCGAGAAGCCGCCGCCGCCGGAGACATAGAGCACGCCGTTGTGGGCGCAGGCGGCCGCGGAGATGCGGTGCGGCAGGCCGCCGTTGGTCGACCAGTTGAGGGCGTCCGGCGAGGAGACGACGGTGACGTCGCGGTCGCCGTCGAGGGCCCAGATCCGGCCGTTGGCGGTGATCGGCAGGCCGTTTGTGAGCGCGGTGGCGTCACTGGATTCGAGAGTCGACCAGGCGCCCGTGGAGGCGGGGGCTTCGGTGAGTTCTTCGAGGCTCATTGGGATCGTCCTTGTCGTGGGCGCGCGCCGTCGATGCGCGGCGCGGGCGCGTTGCGGTTCAAGCTGAGCTAAGGACTGACTTGAGCGGGTCTCCCCCGCCGCGGCGATCTATCGGACGTTCACGCTCGCCCCGAGGTGACCCGCGTCACCGTCCTAGCCGGGGTCGCCGACCTTCTGCGACGGCGTCCCGAACAGGCCGCGGCCGGGCACGTGGTTGAGCTCGAGCCGGATGCCGTCGGGGTCCTCGAAGAGCACGGAGTAGTAGCCGGGGGCCCAGGGATCGGTCTGCGGACCGTGGACGATGGTCGCGCCGAGCTCCTGCAGGAAGGCGAAGAGCGCATCGACGTCCTCGCGCTCGCGGGCCCGCCAGCAGTGGTGGTGCAGCCCGACGCGCGCCTGCACGAAGCGCTGGCCGGCGTGCTCCGGGTCCGGCGCCTGGACGCCGAAGCCGGTCCGCCCGCCGACGCAGTAGTAGAGGCGGTCGGTGGCGGCGACCTCCTTCAGGCCGAGGAAGGGCAGGAGCCGGCGGTAGAAGGCGACCGACGCCTCGAAGTCGCCGGCGGTGATGAAGGTGTGGGCGACGCCGTTGATCTCCATGGGCGCCAGGAGACCACCGTCACGCGAAGGAGAGTCAAGCCGCGGGGCGGTAGTCGCCGACCGGCACGGCGACCCGGGCGCCGTCTTCCGGGAAGACCTCGGGGTTCAGCGTCCGTGAATAGACCCGGCCGCTCGGGGCGAAGGCGTGGGTGGCGCAGCCCTCGGCGTCGGTGATGGTGACCACCCCGTTCCAGGCCGCCGCCAGCCGGCTGAACGCCTCGCGGTTCTCGGGCGTGTTCCAGGCGTGGCGGCGTCCCGGCAGGGAGACGACCTGGACCGCCACCGGCCAGCGGTCGCGCTCGCCCGCCGCCAGCAGGAAGCCGCAGTCCGGCGGGAACAGGCCTTCCGGGGCTTCGCCATGCCGCCAGAGGCAGTGGAACGTCTGGCATGACGGGGGGTGAGCGCCCCAGATCCCGCAGCCGCGGCCCCCGCCCAGCAGGTGGCCGCAGGGCTGGCCCGCCGCCTTCGGCAGCTCGCGCACGGCCATGACCGTGCAGCAGGCGTCGCAGCCGGCGCAGGTCCGGGGGTGGGGAGCGAGTCGGCCATGGCCGGCAGGGTGGACGACCCGGCGCCGCGATCCAATGGGCCGCGGCGCCGCGCCCTGCTAGCTCCGCAGCTTCGCGCCCACGGCCTTCTCGGCGACGGCGACGATCTTCGCCGACAGGGCCTCGATCTCGGCGTCGGTCAGCGTCTTCTCGCGGGGCTGGAGGGTGACCTCCAGGGCGACCGACTTCTGGCCGTCCGGGACGCCCTTGCCCTGGTAGACGTCGAAGATCCTGACGTCGGCGATCAGCGCCTTGTCGACGCCGGCGATCGGCCGCACGAGGTCGCCCGCCGGCGTCGCGGCGTCGACCACGAAGGCGAAGTCGCGGCGCAGCGGCATCAGCGGCGAAAGGTCCAGCGGGGGCTTGGTCTTCAGGCCCTTCCTCTTGCCTTCCGGAATGGCGTCGAGGTTGAGCTCGAAGGCCAGCATCGGCCCCTCGGCGTCCAGCGCCTTGAGGATCAGGGGGTGCAGCTCGCCGAACTCGACCACCACGTTCTTGGGGCCGAGCTGCAGGCGGGCCGATCGGCCCGGGTGCCACCAGGGCGCGTTGGCCCCCTGGACGGTCTGCAGCGCGGGCGCGCCCAGTTCGGCCAGCAGGAACTCCAGGTCGGCCTTGAGCTGGAACAGCGGGTCGGACTTCGCGCCGTCCCACCGGCGGGGCGGACGGGGCGCGAGCAGGGCGGCCACCGCCGTCCACTGGTCGCCCGGCTGGTCGCCGCGGAAGTTCGGGCCGACCTCGAACAGGGCCGCGTCGGCGAAGCCCTTGCGGCTGTTGCGGGCGGCGGCCTCGATGAGGTTGCCGAGCACGCTCGGGCGCATGCAGGCGAGGTCGGACGCGATCGGGTTGGCCAGCACCAGTTCCTTCTGGCCGCCGCCGAACAGCTCGGCCCAGTCGGTGCGCATGAAGCTCCAGGTGACCGCTTCCGAATAGCCGCGCGCGGCGAGCGCCCGGCGGGCGTTGCGCATGCGGCCCTGGCGCACGGTGAGCGCGCCGCCGGCGGGCGGGGCGACCTCCGGCAGGGGTTCCAGCGGCAGGCGGTCGTAGCCCTCGATCCGGGCGACCTCCTCCACGAGGTCGGCCTTGCCTTCCACGTCGCGGCGCTCAGGACGGCGGCTGAACCAGGTCGCCGGAGAGCTGGAAGCCGAGCTTCGTCAGGATCTCGTCGATCCGGGCGCGCGGCAGGTCGAGGCCCGAGAGCTTCTTCACATAGGCCCGGTCGAAGTCGATGGCGGCCGGCGGGGGGCGGCGCCTTGCCGGCGACCCGGATCTCGGACGGCTCGCCGCCGCAGAGCTCAAGGATCATCTGCGTCGCCAGCTCCAGGCCGGGGACGACGCTTTCCGGATCGACGCCGCGGGCGAAGCGGTACTGGGCGTCCGAGGTGATGCCGGTGACCCGGCCGGTCTGGGCCGTGCGGATCGGGTCGAACCAGGCGCACTCCACGAAGACGTCGACGGTGGCGTCCGAGCAGCCGGTGGATCTCCCCGCCCATGACGCCGCCGATGCCGATCGGGCGCTGGCCGTCGGCGTCGGCGATGACGCTCATCTCGGGCGTCAGGTCGTAGGTCTTGCCGTCGAGCGCGATGAGCTGCTCGTCCTTGTGGGCGTGCGGCGTCGGCGTGTCCTCGCCCGAGGGCTCGGCCGGTCCGCGGCCGAGGCGGGCCTCGATCACGTCGCCGACCATCAGCGCGCGGTCATAGACGTGCAGCGGCCGGGCGCGGTCCATGGAGATGTAGTTGGTGACGTCCACCAGGGCGTTGATGGGGCGCAGCCCCACCGACAGCAGGCGGCGCTGCAGCCAGTCGGGCGAGGGGCCGTTCTTCACGCCCCTGATCAGCCGCCCGGAGAACACCGGGCAGGCGTCGCCGTCGACCTTGATCTCGATCGGGCAGGGGAAGGCGCCCGGGACGGCCTGCGTCGTGTCGGGCTTGAGGGTCCCGAGGCCGGCCGCGGCGAGGTCGCGGGCGATGCCGCGCACGCCCAGCCAGTCGGGCCGGTTCGGCGTCACCTCGAAGTCGATGACGGCTTCCAGGCCGAAGGCTTCCGCCGCGGGCACGCCCACCGCCAGGTCGTCGGAAAGCTCGACGATGCCGTCGGACTCCTCGGCCACCTCCAGCTCCTTGGCCGAGCACAGCATGCCGTTGGAGACCACGCCGCGCACGGGGCGCGGCTCGAGCGTGATGCCCGAGCCCGGGACGTAGGCGCCGATCGGGGCGTAGATGGTGGTCAGGCCCGGCCGCGCGTTCGGCGCGCCGCAGACGATCTCGAGGCGGCCGTCGACGGTGTCGACCTGGCAGACCCGGAGCTTGTCGGCGTTCGGGTGCTGCACGGCCTCGACGATCTTGGCGACCGTGAACTTCGCGAGCTTGGACGCCGGATCCTCGACGCCCTCGACCTCGAGGCCGGCCATGGTCATGGCGTCGACCACCTCCTGCACGGAGGCGGTCGTGTCCAGATGCTCCTTGAGCCAGGAGAGGGTGAACTTCATCGCTTTATCCTCTCAGGCGCTCAGCTCAGGCCGGTGGCGGGGTTGGGCGCCTGGAAGGCCGAGAAGCCCCAGTGCTCCAGCCAGCGGGTGTCCGAGGCGAACATGTCGCGCAGGTCGGGCATGCCGTACTTCAGCGCGCCCAGGCGATCGATGCCGAGGCCGAAGGCGAAGCCCTGCCACTCGTCGGGATCGAGGCCGCAGTTGGCCAGGACCTTCGGGTGGACCATGCCGCCGCCCAGGATCTCCAGCCAGTCCTTGCCCTCGCCGATCTTGATGGAGCCGCCCGAGCGGTCGCACTGCACGTCCATTTCGCAGGAGGGCTCGGTGAACGGGAAGTGGTGCGGGCGGAAGCGGGTGACCACCGCGTCGGTCTCGAAGAACCGGCGGGTGAAGGCGTCGAGCGTCCACTTCAGGTGGCCCATGTGGATGGCGCGGTCGATGACCAGGCCCTCCATCTGGTGGAACATGGGCGTGTGGGTGGCGTCCGAGTCCGAGCGATAGACGCGGCCCGGCACGATGACGCGGATCGGCGGCGCCTGGCCCTGGGCGATCCAGGCGGGCAGCTTGCCGTTCTGACCCTGCTGCATGACCCGGACCTGCACGGGGCTGGTGTGGGTGCGCAGCAGCTTCCGTTCGCCCGTCGCGTCCTCGGGCAGCCAGAAGGTGTCGTGCATCTCCCGCGCCGGATGCTTCGGCGGGAAGTTCAGCGCCGTGAAGTTGTGGAAGTCGGTCTCGATATCGGGGCCTTCCGCCAGGCCGAAGCCCATGTCGGCGAAGATGGCGATCATCTCGTCCAGCACCTGCATGGTCGGATGGACGCGGCCGCGGCGCTCCGGCGGCGGGGAAGCGTCAGGTCGACGCGCTCGGCCGCCAGCCTGGCTTCAAGTTCGGCGGCCTCCAACTCGGCCTTGCGGGCGGCGATGGCGGCGGTGACGCGGTCGCGTAGCCCGTTGATCTGCGGGCTGCGCTCGCGGCGCTCGTCGGGGCTGAGCTGGCCCATGGTCTTGAGGAGCTCGGAGACGGAGCCGGACTTGCCCAGCGCGGCCACGCGCACGGCTTCCAGGGCGGCGAGGTCCGCCGCGGCGGCGACGGCGCCGGTGATCTCGGCTTCGAGTTGCGAAAGGTCGGTCATGACGCTGGGGTTCTTAGAGGGGAAGGGGCTTTGGGGAACCACCCGCAGGACGGGAGGCGGCTTCGCCGGACGGCCCTGCGGGCGCCCTTTCAAGGATTTCTCCCGCCGGTTCGGCGGGAGAGGGCGCGCAGCAAAAAAGCCCTCCGGCGGTTCGGCCGGAGGGCTGATTGTGAGCTTCAGGATCGAAGCGATCCGGGAGCCTTAAGCCAGCGCGGCGCGAACCTTGTCGGCGATGGCCTTGAACCCGGTCGGATCGTTGCCCGCGATGTCCGCGAGGACCTTGCGGTCGATCTCGATCCCGGCCTGGTCCAGGCCGTGGATAAACTGCGAGTAGGTGAAGCCTTCAAGGCGCGCCGCGGCGTTGATCCGCTGGATCCACAGCGAACGGAAGTTGCGCTTGCGGACCTTGCGGTCGCGGTAGGCGTACTGGCCGGCCTTGTCCACCGCGGCCTTGGCGGCGCGGATGGTGTTCTTGCGGCGGCCGTAGAAGCCCTTGGCCTGTTCCAGGACCTTCTTGTGCTTGGCGTGGGCGGTGACGCCCCTTTTGACGCGAGCCATCTGTCAGATCTCCGGATTAAAGGCCGTACGGCAGGAACTTCTTGATGATCTGAGCGTCGGCTTCGCTCATCACCTTGGTCCCGCGGTTCTGACGGATGTACTTGGCGTTGTGGCTGATCAGGCGGTGACGCTTGCCAGCGACGCCGGCCTTCAGCTTGCCGGACGACGTCAGCTTGAAGCGCTTCTTCACGCCCGACTTGGTCTTCAGTTTGGGCATTTCACGTCGGAGCCGGAGCTCCGTCCTCTTGGCGTATTGATGAACCGCCCTGGCATGCCTTTGGCCAGGCGGCTCCGAAGGGGCGGGCTAATACGCGAAAGAGGGGGCTCGTGCAACTCCTCTCCCCCGGCTTCACCTCCCCCACGAAGTGGCGGGAGGGGGACCGCCGGCCGAGGCGAAGCCGGAGAGCCGGGGGTGGAGGGGGCAAGCCCCAGTCACTGCCGGCCGCTTGCCCCCTCCACCCCTCGCTCTGCAGCCAGCAAGCTGGCTTCGGCGAGCGGTCCCCCTCCCGCCGCTGACGCGGGGGAGGTGAAAGCTACGCCGGCCGCCGCGTGCGCTGCCGCACCTGCAACGCGAACCAGACGGCCGGCAGGATCAGGACGGCGGCGAAGGCGAAGGGCGAGCCGGGGCTGACCAGGCTGAAGAGCTGGCCGGCCAGCACCGGGCCGCCGATCCGGGCCAGCGCCATGCCGCTCATGTTCAGCCCCAGCATCTCGCCCTGCCGGTCGGGCGGCGCGGCCTGGGAGATCAGGCCCGTGAGGTTCGGGAAACAGATCGACTGGCCGATGCAGACGAAGGCGAATCCGAGGATCGCCACCTGCCAGACGGGCGACAGCCACTGGGTGGTCAGGCCGACGCACATGAAGACCAGGCCGCCGGTGAGCGTGGTTGCTTCGCCGAACCGCCGGGCGAGCCGGCCCGAGAGCCAGCCCTGGCAGACGGCGCCCAGCAACCCGATGGCCATGAAGGCGAGCCCGATCTGCCGGGGGCCCCAGCCGAAGCGGGTCTCGGTCCAGAGGCCGTAGGTCGCCTCGATGCCGGCGAAGCCGACCACGGTGATGAAGCTGATCGCCATGATCCGGCCGATGATCGGGTGGGCGAAGGCCTCGTTCAGCCCGTCGAGACGCTTGAGAGGCCGGTAGGGGCGCCGCTCCGGCCGGTTCTCGCGCACGAAGAGGACGACCGCCAGGGCCGCGGCGATCGCGAAGCCCGCGGCGACCCACAGGGGAAGCTGGAACCCCAGGGGCGCCGCGCGACGGCTGGGCGAGCAGGCCGCCGATGGCGGGCCCCGTGGTGAAGCCCGCGCTGAACGCGGCCCCCATGATCCCCATGCGGGCGGCGCGGCGCTCCGGCGGAGTGATGTCGGCCAGCGCGCCCTGCAGCGTCGAGATGTTGCCGGCGAAGAAGCCATTGAAGAACCGGATGGCGAAGGCGATCCAGATGTTCGGCGCGAACGACAGCGCCGCGTAGCTGACGCCGACCAGGGCGATGGTGACGATCAGCACCGGCTTGCGGCCGATGCGGTCCGACAGCCGGCCCCAGAACGGCTCCCCGAGGAACTGGCCGAACGAGAAGGCCGAGAACATCAGGGTGACCTGCCAGGCCTCCGCCTCGAACGCCTGGGCGAAGAACGGCAGCAGCGGGATCACCAGGCCGAAACCGGCGATCATCAGGAAGATCACCGACAGCAGGACGACGAGCGCGCGGCGCTCCTCGGGGGACACGGGCGCGGTGACGGGCGCGCTCATGGCTGGCCGCCGCCGCGCCGCTGGCGCGCGATCTCGCCGGCGGCCAGCGCCAGCCAGATGGCCGGCGCGACGGCGAGCGCGCCTTGCAGGAAGGGTCCGTGGATGGTCAGCCCGGCGAAGCTCAGCCCCGCGCAGAACGGCCCGATCACCCGGGCGAGCGCGCCCATGGCGTTGTTCAGGCCGAGGATCTGCCCCTGGCGGTGCGGATCGGCGGCCTCGGAGATCATCGCCGCGACGTTCGGGAAGGCCACGGAGGAGCCGACCGCGCTCAGCGACATGAGCGCGATGGTCGCCGGTCCGCTGGACACGACCGGCTGCAGGGCCATGCAGATCATGGTCAGCGCCATGCCGGCGGCCAGCATCCGGCCCTGGCCGTAGCGTTCGGCGAGCGGGCCGGCAAAGGTCATCTGGGTCGCCGCCGACGCGGCGCCCGCGAAGGCGAAGGCGATGCCGACCTCGCGCGGGCCCCAGTCGTAGCGGGCCTGGGCCCAGAGGCCGAAGATCGACTCCACGCCGGTGAAGGCGAAGCCGACCAGGAAGGTGACCAGCATCAGCTTGCCGACGACCGGATGGCGGGCGGCCTCGCCGGTCGCCGCCCAGCGGTTCGGCCGGTAGGTGGCCGAGAGGTCGCGCTGGCGGCTCTCGCGGATGAAGAGGGCGATGCCCACGGCGCAGGTCCCGAACAGGGCCGCGGCGATGAACAGCGGGAGCTGGAAGCCCAGGTGCCCGGCCTCGGGACGGGCGAAGAGGCCGCCCAGCGACGGGCCGACGATCAGGCCGACGTTCCAGGCCGCACTCTGGTAGCTCATGGCCCGGGTGCGGCGCTCGGGCGGGGTGACGTCGGCGATGTAGCCCTGGATCACCGAGCCGTTGCCGGAGAAGAGGCCGCCCAGCAGCCGGATGCCGAAGGCCGCCCAGGCGTCGGGCGCGAAGGCCAGCGCCAGGTAGCAGAGGCAGTTGGCGACGATGGTGGAGATCAGCACCGGCTTGCGGCCGATGCGGTCCGACAGCCGGCCCCAGAACGGCTCCCCGAAGAAGGTGCCGACTGCGAAGGCCGAGAAGATCAGCGCGATCTGCCAGGGCGGGGCGTCGAACGACTTGGCATAGAAGGGCAGCAACGGGACGACGATCCCGAAGCCCAGCATGTTCAGGAAGATCAGCGAGATCAGCGCCGCCGCCGCGAACCGCGGTGGCGGCGTCGCCCCCGCGGCGCGGTGTCGGACATGTTAACGGTGTTAGGACGGGCCGACCGTCCCGACAAGGACAACGGCGCCACACCTGATCCCTCCCTTACTGGGGAGGGTCGACTCGCCGTCAGGCGAGCGGGGTGGGGAGGTGTGGGCCTGGCTGGGAGTCCGTGCCTGAGCCTGACATCCCCACCCTGGCCGCTGCGGCCTGTCCCTCCCCATTAAGGGAGGGACGGGTTTACTTCGCCGCCGCCTGCTGTTTGGCCAGGGTCTCGCGGAAGCTCTTGTAGGAGGCCTGGTAGTAGGCCTTGCAGCCGGCCGGATCGACGAAGGCGTCGGCCTTGCCGGCGTCGAGCGCCGCCTTCTTCTTCTGCAGGTCGAAGAAGCGCGTGTGGCTGGCCAGGAACACCTCGCACGGCGCGTTCAGCCAGAACTGGTGGCTCTTCTCATAGTCCGCCGCCATGCCCGGATAGGTCTCCGGCGCCACCAGGCGGTAGCCCGGCAGGACGCTCGACGAGCAGTGGACCAGCGCCTGGCGCACCTTGCCGGCGACGGTCACCGGGAAGGTCCAGGTGGTGCAGCCCTTGGTGTGGCCGGGGGTGATGTGGGCGGTCAGCGTGACGCCGCCCAGGCGGATGTGCTGGCCGTCCTTCAGGATCACGTCGACCTTGGTGGGCGCGTACTCCCACTGCGGCCCCTTGAGGTAGGGGTCGCCCTTGCCGCCGGCCTCGATGATCGGGGCGTCGGGGGGCGCTGACGTAGAGCTTCGCGCCGGGGGCGGCCTTCTTCAGCTCGGCGAGCCCCGCGGCGTGGTCGAAGTGCTGGTGGCTGTTGACCAGCACCTTGATGGTCGCGGGATCGAAGCCGAGCGTGCGGATATTCTCGACCGCCTGCCGACCGGTGATCGCGTCGCCGCCGTCGATGACGATCAGCCCGGCCCTGGTGGTCAGCAGGTAGGCGGCGTAGTCGGCGGCGCCGATGTAGTAGAGGCCTTCCCCTATCTTGAACGGCGGATAGGCGGCGTTCTCCGGCGACGGGCCCTGCTGGGCGGCGGCGCCCAGGAAAAAGCGGCCGCCGTGACGGCGACCGCTCCCCAAATTCCGAAGTGTCTGCGGCGCACTACCGGGGCGCCAGGATCATGATCATCTGACGGCCCTCCATGCGGGGCTCGTACTCGACCTTGGCGACGGGCTCGAAGTCGGCCTTCACCTTCTGCAGCAGCTTCATGCCCAGTTCGGGGTGGGCGAGCTCCCGGCCGCGGAAGCGCAGGGTGACCTTCACCTTGTCGCCTTCCTCGAAGAACCGGTGCATCGAGCGGGCTTTGACCTCGTAGTCGTGGATGTCGATGTTGGGACGGAGCTTGATCTCCTTGATCTCCACCACCTTCTGCCGCTTGCGCGCCTCGTTCTTCTTCTTCTGCTCCTGGAACTTGAACTTGCCGTAGTCCAGGATCTTGCAAACGGGCGGATCCGCGTTCGGGACGATCTCCACCAGGTCGAGGCCCGCCTCTTCGGCGGCCTCCAGAGCGGAGGAGGTCGGCATCACACCCTGCTTCTCACCGTGCTGGTCGATGAGCAGGACGCGGGGAACACGGATTTCATCATTGATGCGCGGACCGTCTTTGACGGGCGGCGCCTGCATGGGGCGGCGAATAGGCGAGGCTCCTAGAGCTGTTTCAACGAGGGTTCGAACGCAAAACGCCGGCGCGCGGCGAGCGCTCCGGTCGACCCCGCAACTATATGCGTGAGGGTTGACGCTCTATCAACCCGCGCCGGCGGCGGGGACCAGAGAGACGGCGGCCTGTGCCACCTTCGCCACAGGGAGTTCCGAGAGCTTTTCGGCCTGGATCACCGTGACCTTGCCACGCGGCGCCGACAGCGCCGGATCGGACGCGCCGGAGAACAGCACGACCGTCGGCGCGCCGGCCGCGGCGGCCAGGTGCAGCGGGCCGGTGTCGTTGCCGACCGCCATGGCCGCCTTGGCGCCCAGGATGGCGATGCGGGCGAAGTCGGTGCGGCCGGTCAGGTCGCGGGCCCGGGGCACGGTGCGCTGGATCGAATGGGCGAGGGCGGTCTCCTGCGGGCCGCCGATGATCACGATGTCGAACCCGCGGCCGTAGAGGATGCGGGCGAGCTCGGCGTAGCGCTCCACGGGCCAGCGCTTCTCCGGCCGGTGGGCCGAGCCGCCGGGCACGAACATGACGTAGGGCCGGGGCTTCACGGCGCCCGGGACCGGGCGCTCGGCCGGGTGGTTCTTCCAGATCCAGGAGAGGTCGGGCCCCGGCGCGGTCCCCGGCGAGGTCGGCGCATCGGGCCAGATGCCGGCGTACATCAGCTGGTCGGCCTGCCGCTCGAGCGTGTGCATGTGGTCGCGCAGCTTGTTCCGGTGCGGCAGCGCGCAGCCGAGCGCGATGCCGGACCAGGGCGGCGGGTTCGGGCGCAGCACCTGGAAGATGCGGTTCGAGGCCGAGGAGGTCTGCAGGTCGTAGACCCGATCGTAGTTCGCCGCGCGCAGCCGTTTCCTGAGCGCCATCCACTGGGCGAAGGTCTCGGGCCGGCCGTCGGTCTCGACGGCGTTGAAATAGGGGCAGGATTTCGCCAGCGCCTCGAAGGGCGGGGTGGTGAGGAGGGTGATGTGGTCCTTCCGGTGGGCCTCGCGGATCTTCTTCATGGCGGCCAGCGCCAGCACGAAGTCGCCGAGCGCGCCCAGCTTCACGACGAGGATCTTCTGAACGCCGCGGGGCATCAGGCGCGGCCCTCCAGGACCTGTTCGTAGGCGGCCAGCGTCGCCGCCGTCATGGCGTCGACCCGGTAGAGCCGGCAGGCGCGGTCCATGGCGACCCGGCCCATCTCCGCGCGGGCGTCGGGGCCTGCGTCGATGGCCGCGCGGAGCGCGTCGGCCCAGGCGTGCGCGTCGCCCGGCGGGACCAGCCAGCCGGTGACGCCGTCGACGACCGTCTCCACCGTGCCGCCGTGAGCCGAGACGATGACGGGCCGCCCCATGGCCTGCGGCTCCACCGCCGCGCGGCCGAAGCTTTCCGGCACGGTGGTCGGCAGGAGGGCGACGTCGCTGAGCAGGCAGGCCGCGGGCATGTCGTCACAATGCCCGACGATCTTTACCGTGTCCTGAAGACCGCCCGCCGCGATGGCCGCGTGGAGCTCGCGGCGGTACTCGGTGCGGCCCTGGTCGTCGCCGGCGAAGAGGATGGTGAAGTCCGTGCGGCCTTCCGCGGCCAGCCGGCGCGCCGCCTCGACGATGGTGAGCTGGCCCTTGATGCGGGTAAGCCGCCCGGCCAGCAGGAAGGCCACCTTCCCGTCGTCCGCCGGCACGCCCCAGGCGGCGCGCAGCAGCTCGACCCGTTCGGGCGCCACCTTCGACGGATCGAAGCGGTCCAGGTCGACGCCCCGCGGGATGGTCACCACCCGGGCCGGGGCGATGCGGTGCTCGGCCAGCACATGGTCGCGGGTGTAGTCGGAGTTGGCGATGACCAGGTCGCCGCGGGTCATCACCGCATTGTACCAGCGCTTCAGCCCGGACTTCGCCTTGTAGACCCCATGGTAGGTGGCCACGAAGGGGACGCCGGTCCCGCGGGCCGCCCACAGCGCCGAGAAGGCCGGGGCGCGGCTGCGGGCGTGGACGAGGCTGACCTTCTCCCGGCGGATCAGGGCCGCGAGCTTCCAGGCGTTGGCGAGGATGGTCAGCGGGTTCTTGGAGGCGGCGTCCAGCGGCGCGAACTCGCCGCCGTCGGCCTCGAGGCGGGAGACCATGCGTCCGCCGCGGCTGGCGACGATCGCCCGGCCGCCGGCGGCGACGACCGCACGGGCGACGTCGAGCGCGGACTGTTCGGCGCCACCGGTGTCGAGCTCCGGGACGACCTGCAGCAGGGTGAAGCCAGGGGGGCAGGGACACGAGGGCCTGCATAGCGTGAAACGGCCTTTGGTGAACACCGCCGCGGGCCTTAAGACGGGGCATGAGCGAAGAGAGCGGACACCTCGAACGGCCGGGCTACCGGCTGGCCTGGAAACGCGTCGCGGGCGAGGGCCCCGTGGTCGTCTGGCTGGGGGGCTTCAAGTCCGACATGGCGGGGACCAAGGCCCAGGTGCTGGCCGATTGGGCGCTGGAGACCGGCCGGGCCTATGTCCGGTTCGACTACTTCGGCCACGGCGAGTCCGACGGCGACTTCCGCGACGGCACGATCACCCGCTGGCGCGAGGACGCGCTCGCGGTCATCGACGAGCTTGGGGAGCGCGACGTGGTGCTGGTCGGCTCCTCCATGGGCGGCTGGATCGCCTGCCTCGCCGCCATGGCCCGGCCGGCGCGGGTGAGGGCCCTGGTGCTGGTCGCGCCCGCCCCGGACTTCACCGAGAAGCTGATGAGGCCCGAGATCCCGCCGGAGGGGCTGGCCGACCTCGAGCGCGACGGCGTGTGGCTCCGGCCCTCGGACTATGGCGAGCCCTATCCGATCACCCGCGAACTGCTGGAGGACGGCGCGCGCTGGTCGATCCTGGAGGCGACCGAGGTGCCCATCGCGGTGCCGGTCCGTGTGCTGCAGGGCGGGGCCGATCCCGACGTGCCCTGGGCCCACGCGCTCGAGCTCGCCAACGCCCTGAAGGGCGAGGACGTGGTCTTCACCCTGATCAAGGACGGCGACCACCGCCTCTCCCGGCCGCAGGACCTCGATCGCCTGGTGGCGGCGGTGGAGGAGGTCTCCTGACGGCCTTCAGTCCCTGGCGGACGGCGCCGCTGCTGCTCTCCACCACCATCCTCTTCTGGGCGGGCAACTCGATCGCCGGACGGGCCCTGGTGGGCGTGGTCCCGCCGATGGCGCTGGTCTTCTGGCGCTGGGTGGCGGCCTTCGCCATCGTCTCGGCGGTGGCTTGGCGCCACGTCCGGAAGGACCGCGCCGAGCTGATCCGCCGCTGGCCCACCGTGCTGGCGCTCGCCGCCACCGGAGTCGCGAGCTTCGGGGCGCTGCTCTACGTGGGCCTGCAGCGGACCACCGCGCTGAACACCCTCGTCGTCCAGGCGGCGATCCCGCCGCTGATCATGCTGTTCGCCTGGCTCTTCCTGCGCGAGCGGACCACCCGCTGGCAGGTGGGCGGGGTGGCGGTCTCGCTGCTAGGCGTGCTGGTGGTGCTGTCGCGCGGGCGGCCATGGGACCTGCTGCACCTGGGCCTGAACGCCGGCGACGCGGTCGTGCTGTTCGGCGTCGTGCTCTACGCGGTCTATTCGCTGATCCTCAGGCGGCGGCCGCAGGTGCATCCCATGAGCCTGCTCTGGGCGACCTTCGGGGCGGCGATCCTGCTGCTCGCGCCGTTCTACGCCGCCGAGCTGATCGCCGGCCGGCACATGACGCTGAACGCGCCCACCCTGCTGGGCGTCGCCTATGTGGCGATCTTCCCGTCGTTCCTGGCCTATCTGTTCTTCAACCGCGGCGTGGAGCTCATCGGGGCGGCGCGGGCCTCGCAGTACCTGCACCTGCAGCCGGTGTTCGGCGCCGTCCTGGCGGTGCTGCTGCTGGGCGAGGCCTTCCACCTGTTCCACGCGGCCGGGCTGGCGTTGATCGGGGCGGGGATCCTGCTGTCGTCCTGGCGACCGAAGGGCTTAGAGCGAAATCCGCTTCGATATAATCGGATTTCGCTCAAGGCACTTTGAATTTAGAGCATTTTCTACGCCGAACCGGCCTCCACTTCGGCGGAAAATGCTCTAGCCCCCCGAGGCCAGGATCGCGGCCAGCCCTTCGCGGTAGGTCGGATAGGCCGGCCGCCAGCCGAGCTCGGCCTTGGCCCGGGCGTTCGAGACGCGCTTGCTCTCGGCGTAGAAGCGCATGGCCTGGGGCGAGAGGCTCGCCTCGGCGATGGGGATCTCCGGCGGGACCGGCAGGCCGAGCAGGCCGGCGGCGTAGGCGATCACGTCGGCGTTCGGCGCGGGTTCGTCGTCGCAGAGGTTGTAGACGCCGCCGGCCCGTGGCCGGGCGATGGAGGCGTCCAGGCCCGCGGCCAGGTCGTCCACATGGATGCGCGAGAACACCTGGCCCGGGGCGACGATCCGGCGGGCCTCGCCCGCCCGCAGCCGGTCCAGCGCCGAGCGGCCGGGGCCGTAGATCCCGGGCAGGCGGAAGACCGTGACCGTCAGGCCCATGCCGCGGCCGACCTCCAGCCAGTCGCGCTCGGCGGCGACCCGGCGGGCGCCTTCCAGCGACTGGGCCGACAGCCGGCTCGCCTCGGTGACCCAGCCGCCGCGCCGGTCGCCGTAAACCCCGGTGGTGGAGAGATAGCCGGTCCAGTCCGGGAAGGCCCCCGAGCGGGCCAGCGCCGGGACCAGCACCGGCAGGCCGGGGCAGCCGTCGGCCCCGGGCGGGGCGGTGACCAGCAAGGCCTGGGTCGTCGTCAGCGCTTCGGCGACAGCGTCCTGGTCGGTGGCGAGGTGCGCCGTGACGCCTTCCGCTGCGAGGGCGGCGGCGTCCTGCGGCGACCGGACCGTGGCGTGCACCTCCCAGCCCTTCGGCCGCAGGCGCCGGGCGAGCGCGCGGGCCGCGTAGCCATAGCCGAAGACGAACAGCCGCAAGCGCTATTCCGCGGCGACGGCGCCGGACTGGACGCTGGCCGTGGCGGCGGCCCGCTCGGCGTTCCAGGCGCTGACGCAGGGAATCCGGGAGAGGTCGGCGCGGCCGGCGCAGGCCCGGGCGATCTCGGCGACTTCGAGCAGCAGGCCATCCTCCAGGGTGATCGGGTCGAGGCCGTAGGCGAGCAGGCGGCGGTTCTCCACGGCCAGGTCGTTCTCGTCTGCCTCCTGCCGCGGATTGGGCAGGTGGGCGACCTCGGCGCCGGTCAGGCGCGCGACCATCTGGGCGAGGTCGCGGACCCGCCAGCATTCGGTCATCTGGTTCATGACCTTGACCCGCTCGCCGCGCTCGGGCGGATTGGCGAGCGCCAGTTCGACGCAACGCACCGTGTCCTGGATGTTGATGAAGGCCCGCGTCTGGCCGCCGGCGCCGTGGACGGTGAGCGGGTGGCCCACGGCGGCCTGCATCAGGAAGCGGTTCAGCACCGTGCCGTAGTCGCCGTCGTAGTCGAAGCGGTTGACCAGCCGGGGATCGAGCCGGGTCTCCGCGGTCTGGGTCCCCCAGACGATGCCCTGGTGGAGATCGGTGATCCGGAGGCGGTCGTTCTTGGCGTAGAACTGGAAGAGCAGGGCGTCCTGGGTCTTGGTCAGGTGATAGATCGACCCCGGATTGGCCGGATAGAGGATCTCCCGGGGCTCCCAGCCGTCCGGCGTCTCCACCTTCACCGTGAGATAGCCTTCCGGGATCGCCATGCCTGCCGTGCCGTAGCCGTAGACCCCCATGGTGCCCAGGTGGGCGAGGTGGATGTCCTGGCCGCTGTCGACGATGGCCGCCAGGATGTCGTTGGTGGCGTTGAGGTTGTTGTCGACCGTGTAGCGCTTGTGCCGCGCCGATTTCATGGAATAGGGCGCGGCCCGCTGTTCGGCGAAATGGACCACGGCGTCCGGCCGCCAGCCGGCAAGCAGCGCCAGGAGGGCGTCATAGTCCTTGCCGACGGTGAGATCGTGGAAGCCGATGGTCCGGCCGGAGACCTCCGCCCAGGCGGCGAGGCGGGTCCCGATGTCGGCGATAGGGGTCAGCGACCCGGCGGCGAGCTCGTCGTCGATCCGTCGGCGTGAGAGGTTGTCAGCGATCGCCACCTCGTGGCCGCGCGCCGACAGGTGCAGGGCCGTGGGCCAGCCGCAGAAGCCGTCGCCGCCGAGGACCAGTACGCGCAAACTCGCCGCTCCTTCGCGTTTTCCCCCTGGACGACAGGGCTACCGCAGAGCGGCGTTGGGCGGAAGCCTCAGGCCTTGAGCAGATCCTGGATCGCGGCGCGGGCGGCGTCGGCCAGGTCGGGCCGGCGGAGCGCGAAGGCGACGTTGGCGCGCAGCAGGCCGATCTTGTCGCCGCAGTCGTAGGTGGTCCCCTCGTACTCCAGCGCCTGGAAGGGCTGGCGCTTCATCAGGTGGGCCATGCCGTCGGTGAGCTGGATCTCCCCGCCGGCTCCGCGCTCCTGGGTCTCGAGGATCTCGAAGATCTCGGGATTGAGGATGTAGCGGCCGGAGATGAACAGGTTCGAGGGCTCCGTCCCCGGGGCCGGCTTCTCGACCATGCCGACCATGCGGTTCAGCCGGCCTCCCTGGCCTTCGAGGGCGACGATGCCGTACTTGTGGGCCTCACCTTCCGGCGCGGGCTCGACAACGACGATGTTGGCCCGCGTCTTCTCGTAGGCGGCCACCGCCTGGGCGAGCGCCGGGGTGTCGGCGGCCATCAGCATGTCGGGCAGCATGACGGCGAAGGGCTCGTCGCCGATCACGTCCCTGGCGCACCAGACCGCGTGACCGAGGCCGAGAGGGGCCATCTGGCGGATGAAGCTCATCTGGCCGGGTTGCGGCAGGTCGCGGCGCAGGTCCGCCAGGATCTCCACCTTGCCCTTGGCCTCCAGGATGCCCTCGATCTCGGGGCTGGCGTCGAAATAGTCCTCGATCGCGCCCTGGCCGCGGCCGACGATGAACACGAAGTGCTCGATGCCGGCCGCCCTGGCTTCCTCGACGATGTAGCTGAGGATCGGCCGGTCGACGACGTTCAGCAGATTCTTCGGAGTGGTCTTGGCGCCCGGCAGCACCCGGGTCCCCAGGCCCGCCACCGGCAGGACAGCCTTACGCACGCGCTTCGTCATCAGCCCCTCGTCCCCAAGCTTCACTTTCAGGCGGACACCGAAACGTCCAGGCCGGCGAAGTGATCCCTGCGGCGTTAGAGGACCGGCGTTCGGAAATCCACCGGGGCGGTCGCCAAATGTGATCGGGAAGGCGCCTTTTCACGATTTCGGCGCCTCACGGCGGCGTGTAACGTCCGCGGCCCGGGGGGAACCAAGACCAGGGAGAAGACCAAATGATGCTCCGCACCATCACGTCCGTCGCCGCCGCCGCCATGCTGATGGCCAGCCTGTCGGCCTGCCAGCAGAAGACGGAAGAGGCGCCGGCCACCGGCACCGCCGCCGACGCCTCGGCCACGGCGCCCGCCGCCGACACCTCGGCCATGGGCTCGGCCATGGCCACCGATCCGGCCGCCGCCGGCGCGATGACCACGCCGACCGATCCGGCCGCGGCCCCGGCCACGCCGCCGGTCGACGGCTCGATGACCGCCACGCCGCCGGCCACCACGGCCCCCACCACGACGCCGCCGCCGCAGTAAGGCTTCAGGCAGACCTGAACGGAACGGCCGTCCCTCGGGGCGGCCGTTTTCGTATCCGCTATTCGACGGTGACGGACTTGGCGAGGTTGCGCGGCTGGTCCACGTCCGCGCCCTTGTAGACGGCCACGTGGTAGGCCAGGAGCTGCACCGGCGCCGACAGCACCAGGGGCGCGATCAGCGGGTCGCAGCGCGGCGCGGTGACCACCACCCGGGCCCCTTTCGGAGCATGCCGTTCGCCGTCGGGATCGGTGATGAAGATCACCTGTCCGCCGCGGGCCATGACCTCCTGCATGTTGGAGGCGGACTTCTCGAAATAGCTGTCGAAGGGCGCGAGGATGACGATCGGCGTCTGCTCGTCGACGAGGGCGATCGGACCGTGCTTCAGCTCGCCGGCGGCATAGCCCTCGGCGTGGATGTAGCTGATCTCCTTGAGCTTCAGCGCGCCTTCGAGCGCCAGCGGGTACATCGGCCCGCGGCCGAGGTAGAGCACGTCGCGGGCCTTGGCCACGTCCTGGGCGATGCCGCGGACGGCGTCCTCGAGCTGGATGGATTCTGGCGATCAGCCGCGGCGCTCCAGCAGCACCTTGACCATCCGCGCTCTCCTCGGCGGCGTCGATCTTCCCCCGGGCGCGGGCGGCGGCCACGGCGACGGCGGTCAGCACGGCGACCTGGGCGGTGAAGGCCTTGGTCGAGGCGACGCCGATCTCCGGCCCGCAGTGGATCGGCCAGACCACGTCCACCTCGCGGGCCATGGTGCTCTCGGTGGCGTTGACCACGGCGGCGGTCTTCATGCCCTTGGCCGCGCAGAACCGGAGCGCGGCCAGGGTGTCGGCGGTCTCGCCCGACTGCGACATGGCGATGGCGAGCGCATCCTTGCGCAGCGCCGGCTGGCGGTAGCGGAACTCGGACGCGATCTCCACGTCCACCGGCAGGTCGGCGAGCTGCTCGATCAGGTACTTGCCGAGCAGGCCGGCGATGTAGGAGGTGCCGCAGGCGACGATCTGCACGCGCTCCAGCTCGGCCCAGTCGATGCCGCCGGCCACCGCGGTCCTGCCCGCGAGCGCGTCCACATAGGCCGAGACGGTGTGCTGGACGCCCTCCGGCTGGTCGTGGATCTCCTTCTCCATGAAGTGGCGGTAGTTGCCCTTCTCGACCAGGGCGGCCGAGGCGGAGACCTGGCGCACCGGGCGATCCACCGGCTGGCCGGTCTCGTCGAAGATGCGGGCCTGGGTGTGGTCGATGGCGACGTAGTCGCCCTCGTCCAGGTAGCAGATGCGGTTGGTGAAGGGCCCGACGGCAAGCGCGTCCGAACCCAGGAACATCTCGCCGTCGCCGTAGCCGACGACCAGGGGCTGCCGCGGCGGGCGCCCATGACCAGGCCGTCCTCGCCCTCCACGAGCACGGCCAGCGCATAGGCGCCGGTAAGCTGGTCGAGGGTGGCCTTCAGCGCGTCCAGCGGCGGCTTGTCCGCCAGCTCCTGGTCGAGGAGCTGGGCGATCACCTCGGTGTCGGTCTCGCTCTCGAAGGTGCGGCCCTTGGCCCTCAGCGCCTCGCGCAGCTCGGCATAGTTCTCGATGATGCCGTTGTGGACGAGGGTGACGCGGCCGGCCTTGTGCGGGTGGGCGTTGCGCTCGGACGGGGCGCCGTGGGTGGCCCAGCGGGTGTGGCCGATGCCGACGGTGGCGGTCAGGGGATCGCCCGCCAGCACCTCCTCCAGCGCGCGGATCTTGCCCTGGGCCCGGCGGCGCTGGAGCCTGCCGTCGACGACGCCGGCCACGCCCGCGGAGTCGTATCCACGGTACTCCAGGCGCTTCAGGCTTTCGATCAGCCGGTCCTGCACCGGACGCACGCCGACGATGCCGATGATGCCGCACATGAGGCTTTGCTTCCTTTATGATAGGGCGCGAACCTGAGCCCTAGTTCCCGGGTTCTGGGTCCTAACGCCGGGGCTTTAGCATCGGCTAAGCTGGCGGCCACTAAATCTCGGTTTCGGATCGTTTCGAGGACTATCGATGAGCAAGCGCGCCTATTTCGGCACCGACGGCATCCGGGGTCAGGCCAACCGCCATCCGATGACGGCGGAGGTGGCCCTGCGCGTCGGCATGGCGGCGGGCAAGCTGTTCATGTCGAAGGACGAGCGCCGCCACCTGGTGGTCATCGGCAAGGACACCCGGCTCTCGGGCTACATGATCGAGCCGGCGCTGGTGGCCGGCTTCACCAGCGTCGGCATGGACGTGCGCCTGTTCGGTCCGCTGCCGACGCCGGGCGTCGCCATGATGACGCGCAGCCTGCGCGCCGACCTGGGCGTGATGATCTCGGCCTCGCACAATCACTTCGCCGACAACGGCATCAAGCTGTTCGGCCCCGACGGCTACAAGCTGTCGGACGAGCGCGAGCTGGAGATCGAGGCCCTGATGGACCAGGGCCTGCAGGAGGGCTGGCGCCGCCCCAGGGCCTGGGCCGGGTGCAGCGGATCGACGACTGCCAAGCGCGCTATGTGGAGATCGCCAAGGCGTCCTTCCCCCGCCGGCTCAGCCTCTCGGGCATGCGCGTGGTGATCGACTGCGCCAATGGCGCGGCCTACAAGGTGGCCCCCGAAGCGCTCTACGAGCTCGGGGCGGAGGTGATCCGCATCGGCGTGGCCCCCAACGGCTTCAACATCAACGAGGAGTGCGGCTCGACCGCGCCCGCCGCCATGCAGAAGGCGGTGAAGGAATACCGGGCCGACATCGGCATCGCGCTCGACGGCGACGCCGACCGGCTGGTGATCTGCGACGAGAAGGGCCAGGTCGTCGACGGCGACCAGATCATGGCGGTGATCGCCGACCACTGGGCGCGGACCGACCGCCTCTCCGGCGGCGGGGTGGTGGCGACCGTGATGTCCAACCTCGGCCTGGAGCGCTATCTCGCGGACCGCAGGCTGACCCTGGAGCGGACGCAGGTCGGCGACCGCTATGTCATGGCGCGGATGCGCGAGGGCGGCTTCAACCTGGGCGGCGAGCAGTCGGGCCACATCATCCTCTCGGACCTCTCGACCACCGGCGACGGCCTGCTGGCCGCGCTGCAGGTGCTGGCCGTGCTGAAGGAGAGCGACAAGCCGATGAGCGCGCTCGCCCGACAGTTCGTGCCCGTGCCCCAGAAGCTCGAGAACGTGCGGTTCTCGGGCGGCAGGCCGCTGGAGGACGAGCAGGTGAAGACCGTGATCGCCGACGCCGAGGCGAAGCTGAACGGCACCGGGCGGCTGGTGATCCGCAAGTCCGGCACCGAGCCGCTGATCCGCGTGATGGCCGAGGGCGACGACGAGAAGCTGGTCAGCCAGGTGGTCAAGGAGATCGTCGGGGCGGTGAAGAAGGCGGCGGCCTAGAAGATCGTCCGCCCACCAGCCTAAGGGTTCTGCAAAGCTGCAGAGCCGTGCTGCGTCCGCGCGGATTGTGGGCCCTTACGGCTTGGCTTAGGACCCCCGCTCCGCGAACGGGGGTCGACGAAGCTCCCACGTCTTGATCGGGAGCCAGGGTTCCAATGAAGCGCCTCCTCAGGCGGGCCGGCCTCGCGCTGGCCGGTCTCGCTGTCCTTGTTGTCTGCGCCGTGCTGGGCGCGTTCGCCGCCAGCGAGGTGATGCTGCGCCGAAGCTATCCGAAGACCCCGGTGACGATCGCGGCCTCGACCGACGACGGCGCGGTGGCCCGCGGCCGCAAGGTGGCGCTGCTGAACGGCTGCCACGACTGCCACGGCGACAGGATGGAGGGCCGGCTCTTCCACGACGAGATGCCGATCCTGCGCGCCTGGGGACCGAACCTGACGAGGATCGCCGCCAAGCAGACGGACGCCGAACTCGACCGCGCCATCCGCCACGGCGTGGCCGGCGACGGCCGGACGCTGTGGGTGATGCCGTCGGAGGCCTTCGCGCGCCTGGACGACTCGGAGGCCGCGGACCTGCTGGCCTACATCCGCAGCTTCCCGGTGACCGGCGAGGAGCAGCCGCGCACCCAGGTCGGGCCGGTGGGCCGGCTGGGCGTCCTGATGGGCAAGTTCGATCTGGCGCCGGCCATGCTGATCAAGGAGGGCGACGTGGCGCTGCCGGACCTCGGACCCCGGCACGCCGAGGGCCGCCGGATCGCGCGAACCTGCATCGAATGCCATGGCCCGGCCCTGACCGGCCGGGAGGTGGTGAAGGCGCCGGACCTGATCATGGCGGCGTCCTATGAGATCGAGGACTTCGAGAAGCTGCTGCACACCGGCATCGCGGCCGGCGACCGGGAGATCGGCCTCATGACCGGGGTCTCGCGCAGCCGCTTCAAGCATCTCAGCCACGCCGAGGTGCAGGCGCTTCACGATTACCTGAAGGCGCGGGCGGACAAGCTTCTGTCGACGGATAGAATTGCCGCGACGGCAACCCTACCCAACCCTTGAGACTTGTGTCAGCATCACAGCGTTCTGCGCCGCTCGACCGGCGCCGACGAAAAGAAGATGCGGAGGAAACATGCGGCATGACCTCGCTTTCGGCGGGTCGGCGCGTCCGTTGGTCGGCCGGGGCGTCAGCTCCGTGGCCTGCCTGGCGTTCGTGGTCGTCCTGGCGCTGGCCTTCTGGGCCGGTGCGGTCTGGCTCGGCCAAGTGCTCTTTCAGCTGACGTCGGGCGGCGGGTTCTGATCCCCTGACCGACAGCGGCCGCGTTGAAGGCGACCGCCTCCGCGGGCCCATCGGTGCGCCCTCATGCTACGCCCAAGGCCGGGCTTGCCCGGCCTTCGTCGTCTAGGCCCGCCCGACGCTGGTGTAGGCGAAGCCGCGGGCGCGCATGTCGTCGGGCTTGTAGATGTTCCGGAGGTCCACGAGCACCGGCTTCTTCATCAGGAGCTTGATGCGGTCGAGGTCGAGGGCCCGGAACTGGTCCCACTCGGTGATGATGACCAGCGCGTCGGCGCCCTCGGCGACCGCGTAGGGGTCGTCCCGGAAGGCGACGTCCTTCAGCATGTGCTTCGCCTCGTGGCCCTCGGGGTCGAAGGCCTGCACCTTCGCGCCGGCGGCCTGCAGGGCGGGCACGATGTCGAGGGAGGGCGCATCGCGCATGTCGTCGGTGTTGGGCTTGAAGGTGAGGCCCAGCACGCCGATCGTCTTGCCGCTGAGATCCTGACCGTCGACCGCGCCGATGACCTTCTTGGCCATGGCCTTCTTGCGGGCGTCGTTGACCTTCACGGTCGTCTCGATGAGCTGGACGGGCGAGCCCGCGTCGCGCGCGGTGCGGACGAGCGCCAGGGTGTCTTTCGGGAAGCAGGAGCCGCCGTAACCCGGGCCGGCGTTCAGGAACTTGCCGCCGATCCGGCCGTCGAGGCCGATGCCCTTGGCCACCTGCTGCACGTCGGCGCCGACCGCCTCGCAGAGGTCGGCCATCTCGTTGATGAAGGTGATCTTCATGGCGAGGAAGGCGTTGCCCGCGTACTTGATCAGCTCGCTGGTCCTGCGCCCGGTGAACTGGATCGGGGTCTCGTTGAGATAGAGCGGGCGATAGAGCTCGCGCATCACCGCGCGGGCCCGCTCGTCGTCGGTGCCGACGACCACCCGGTCGGGGCGCTTGAAGTCCTCGATGGCCGCGCCCTCGCGCAGGAACTCCGGATTGGAGACCACGGCGACGTCGGCGTCGGGGCGCACGCGCTTGAAGATCGCCTCGATCTCGTCGCCGGTGCCGACCGGCACGGTGGACTTGGTGACCACGACGGTGAAGCCGTCGACCAGGCCCGCGACCTCCTCGGCGGCGGAGTGGACGTAGGAGAGGTCGGCATGGCCGTCGCCGCGGCGCGACGGGGTGCCCACCGCGATGAACACCGCGTCGGCCTTGCGCACCGCCTCGGCCGCGTCGGTGGTGAAGGACAGCCGGCCGGCCTTGACGTTGCTGGCCACGAGGGCGTCGAGGCCGGGCTCGTAGATCGGGATGCCGCCCTGCTGCAGGCGCTCGATCTTGCCGGCGTCCTTGTCGATGCAGGTCACGACGTGACCGAAGTCCGCGAAGCAGGCGCCCGAGACCAGGCCCACATAGCCTGTGCCGATCATCGCCACGTGCATGATTCAGTTATCCCCGACGAAGATTGGGCGTCCTTGGCACGGGCGGCGGGCAGGCGCCAGCGCAGCGGCGCCGCAGGACTAGATTTCCTGGTTGTACTTGCCGACCTGCGGCCGTTTCGCCAGGCGGGGCTTAACTTCCTCGCGGAACAGGGCGCGCATGTCGTCCTCGGAACGGGTGCTCTCCACCACGACGACGATCTCCGGCTTGTTGGACGAGGCGCGCACCAGCACCCAGGAGCCGTCCTCAAGGGCCACGCGGACGCCGTTGACGGTGATCACGTCGACGATCTTGCGGCCGAGGATCGTGCCGCCGGCCTTGGCGAACTCGCTGTACTCGCGGACCACGTCGTCGACGACGCCGTACTTCTCCTCGTCGGCGCAGTGCGGGCTCATGGTCAGCGAGGTCCAGGCGACGGGCAGGGCCTTCTTGAGGTCCGAGAGCTTCCTGCCCGGATTGCGGTCGAGCATGGCCAGGATCGCAGCCGCGGCGACAATTCCGTCGTCGTAGCCGCGGCCGATCGGCGGGTTGAAGAAGAAGTGGCCGCTCTTCTCGAAGCCGGCGAGCGCGCCGAGCTCCGCAGTCTTGCGCTTGATGTAGCTGTGGCCGGTCTTCCAGTAGACGGTCTTGGCGCCGTTCGCCTTCAGCATCTCGTCGGTGGCGAAGAGGCCCGTGGACTTCACGTCGACGATGAAGGTGGCGTCCTTGTGCAGGGCCGACAGGTCGCGGGCCAGCATCAGGCCGATCTTGTCGGCGAAGATCTCCTCGCCCTCGTCGTCCACCACGCCGCAGCGGTCGCCGTCGCCGTCGAAGCCCAGCGCCACGTCGGCGCCATGCTCGCGGACGGCCTTGGCCATCTCGGAGAGCATGTGGTGGTCCTCGGGGTTCGGATTGTACTTCGGGAAGGTCCAGTCGAGGTCGCAGTCCATCTCGATGACCTCGGCGACGCCCATGCGGCGCAGCGCGTCGGGGGCGAAGGCGCCGGCGGTGCCGTTGCCGCAGGCGGCGATGACCTTCAGCGGACGGGTCAGCTTGAGCCGGGTCGCGGCGTCGGCGATGTAGCGTTCCTTGACGCCGTCGATGTGGGCCAGCGAGCCGTCGGGGCGCTGCTTCCACTTTCCGCCGAGCACCAGCTCCTTCAGTCGGCCCATCTCGTCGGGGCCGAAGGTCAGCGGCTTCTGGGCGCCCATCTTCACCCCGGTCCAGCCGTTCTCGTTGTGGCTGGCGGTGACCATGGCGACGCACGGCGCGTCGAGGTCGAACTGGGCGAAGTAGGCCATGGGCGAGGTGGCCAGCCCGATGTCCAGCACCTCGCAGCCGGCGGCGACGAGGCCGATGGTCAGCGCCTGCTTGATCGACATCGAATAGGACCGGTAGTCGTGGCCGACGACGATCCGCTTCTGGCCGAGCTCGTGGATGTAGGTCCCAAGCCCCAGGCCCAGGGCCTGGACGCCGAGCAGGTTGATCTCGGGCCCGAACAGCCAGCGCGCGTCGTACTCGCGGAAGCCGGTCGCCTTCACCAGCGGCTGGGTCTCGTATTCGAAGGTGTTGGCGACGAGGTCGGCGCGGGGGACGGGCAGCATCGGAACTCCGGAAAACGGCGTGTGCGCGGTCTGTTTAATGAGCGGAAGGCGGCTAGGCCACCTCAACGCTCAAGGTCGGAGAAGGGTCACATCACGCCCGCGCGAAGGATGTCGTGGACGTGCAGGATGCCGACGGGCCGGCCGTCGTCGACCACGAAGAGCACGGTGACGGCGGGCGGCGGGTCGCTCATCAGGGCGAGCGCCTCGGACGCCAGCATGTCGGGCGGCACGGTCTTCTTCGGCCCCGGCGTCATGACCTCCCCGGCGGTGTGGTCCAGCAGACCCTCGATGTGCCGGCGCAGGTCGCCGTCGGTGATGGCGCCCAGGAGCCGGCCGTCGTCGCCGGTGACGCCGACGACGCCCCAGCGCTTCTCGGTCATCACCAGCAGGGTCTCGCGCATCGGGGCGGACTGGGAGACGAGCGGCAGCTCGTGGGCGCCCGTGCATCAGCGAGCCCGTGGTGCGCAGCATGGCGCCGAGCTTGCCGCCCGGATGGAAGACGTGGAAGTCGGAGGGCTTGAAGCCGCGGCGTTCCAGGAGCGCCACGGCCAGCGCGTCGCCCAGCGCGATCTGCAGGGTGGTGGAGGTGGTGGGCGCGTTGACCTCCGCCGTGGCCTCGGCGGCCTTCGCCAGCTCCAGCACCACGTCGGAGGCCTGGCCGAGCGCGCTGTGCGCCTCGGCAGTGATGCCGATCAGCGGGATATGGAAGCGCTTGGCGTAGGCCAGGATGTCGGCGAGCTCCCGGGACTCGCCCGACTTGGAGATGCCGAGGATCACGTCGGCGTCGGTGACCATGCCGAGGTCGCCGTGGCTGGCCTCCGCCGGGTGGACGAAGAAGGCGGGCGAACCCGTGGAGGCGAAGGTGGCGGCGATCTTGCGGGCCACGTGCCCGGCCTTGCCCATGCCGGTGCAGATGATCCGGCCCTTGGCGGCGAACAGCAGGTCGACCGCGCGGGCGAAGGGCTCGCCGAGGGCCCGGGCCTGGGCGGAGAGCGCGTCGGCCTCCTGGGCCAGGACGCGCCGGCCGACGGCGATGGCGTCGAAGGCGGTGATCGGGGACGTCTCGCTCATTGGGTGGGCGCCACCGCCTGGGCCTGCAGGTCGCGGACCGCGTCCCGGGCCTGTTTGGCGCGCTCCTGGGCGGCGTCGTGCTCGCGCTTCATGGCGGCCTTCATCTCCGGGGTCTGCTGGAGGGGCGTGTGGCCGAACGGGGCCGGCGAGCGCGCGCCCAGGCCCTGCGGCCAGACGAGGGCCAGCGCGATGGCGAGCGCGGCGGCGAGCCCCAGCAGCGGCAGGTAGAGGCGGTCGAGCATTGGAGCGCATATAGCCGCTTCGCCGCTTGACGGCCAACGCCCCTCGCCCTAGCGCCTCCGGTCCGACCTGAACGAGGAGACTTCCGCCTTGCCGACGCTCATCCTGCTCCGCCACGGCCAGAGCCAGTGGAACCTCGAAAACCGCTTCACCGGCTGGGTGGACGTGGACCTGACCGCCCAGGGCGAGGCCGAGGCCAAGAAGGGCGGCGAGCTGATCAAGGCCGCCGGCGTCCAGCTCGACGGCTGCTACACTTCCGTCCAGACCCGCGCGATCCGCACCTCGTGGCTGGCGCTCGCCGCGGCGAAGCAGGCCTATGTGCCGGAGACCAAGGACTGGCGGCTGAACGAGCGCCACTACGGAGGCCTGACTGGCCTCAACAAGGCCGAGACCGCCGAGAAGCACGGCGAGGACCAGGTGAAGATCTGGCGCCGCTCCTACGACGTGCCGCCGCCGCCCCTCGCCCCGGGCGGAGAGTGGGACTTCTCGAAGGACCGCCGCTACGCCGGGGTCGAGCTGCCGGCCACCGAGAGCCTGAAGACCACCCTCGACCGCGTGCAGCCCTACTGGGAGGCGCAGATCGCGCCGGAGCTGAAGGCCGGCAAGACCCTGCTGATCGCCGCCCACGGCAATTCGCTGCGCGCCATCGTCAAGCTGCTGTTCGGCGTCGCCGACGACGCCATCGTCGGCGTGGAGATCCCCACCGGCAATCCGCTGCTGATCGAGCTGGACGCGAACCTGAAACCGACCGCCGCCCGCTACCTCGACGAAAGCCGCGCGCAGGCGCTGCCGCCCATCTGATAGGCTGGGCGCATGGATGAGGCCTTCATGCGCCGGGCCATCGCACTGGCCCGGGCCAACCTCGGGAGGACGGGAGATAACCCGTCGGTGGGCTGCGTGATCGTCAAGGACGGCGAGATCGTCGGCGAGGGCGCCACCGCCGAGGGCGGGCGGCCGCATGCCGAGGAGGCGGCGCTGGCGCAGGCCGGCGGGAAGGCCCGGGGGGCCATGGCCTACGTCACCCTGGAGCCTTGCGCCTCGCGATCGGCGGGGGGCAAGTCCTGCTCCGAGCGGCTGGTGGAGGCGGGCGTGGCCCGGGTCGCAGTGGCCTGCGACGACGCCTCGATCCATGCCGCCGGGGCCGGCGCGCAGCGGCTCCGCGACGCCGGGATCGCGGTCGAAGGCGGCCTGCTCGCCGACGAAGCGGGCGACCTCTATGAGAGCTACCGGCCGCGCGAGGCCTAAGCGCTTGGAAATCCATCGTTAAGCGCCTGAGGCCTAGTCTCGCCGGACAATGGCCGTCGCACCCGCCAACACCATGCTCGTCCGCCGCGTCACGCAGGCCGAGCTGAACCAGATCGCGGCGAAGCACGACCGCCTCTGGAGCTCGAAACCCGGCGGCGCCCGGGCAGTGTTCGCCTGGATGGACCTCACCGAGCTCGATCTCTCCGGCAAGAACCTCTGCAACGCGGACTTCACCGGCGCGGTGCTGCACGACTGCAAGCTGCACAAGACCAGGCTCGACCACGCCACCTTCTTCGGCGCGGACCTGCAGCACGCCGACCTCACCGAGGCCTCGCTCCGCCGGGCCGACCTGCGCGGGGCCTGCCTGCGCAACGCCAACCTGACCGGCGCCGACCTCTTCGAGGCCGACCTGCGCGAGGGCGCGCTCGCCGCCGCCGACCGCAAGGAGGGCTTCCGCCGCCTGGAGCCCACCGCCAGGCCCGGCGTGGTGCAGGGCGCGATCCTCGCCGGCGCCAACCTGGAGCGCACCCGGCTCTCCGGCGTCATGGCCCAGCGGGCCGACTTCACCGACGCGATCCTCAAGGACGCCAAGCTGATCCGCGCCAACCTCAAGCAGGCCCAGCTGCGCGGCGCGAACCTGTCGGGGGCCGACCTCTCCGGCGCGGACCTGGCCGGCGCCGACCTGCAGGACGCGGTGCTGGTGGGCGCCAAGACCGTCGCCTGGAACGTCATGGACGCCAACCTGAAGGGCGTGCTCACCGACGAGCCGGCCGGCATTCCGGCCGCCGACATGCCCTACGAGATCATGATCCGCGAGCACGCCCGCTGGTGCGCCACGGGCGGGGCGGACGGCCATCCCTCGTCGTTCAGCAACGCCGACCTGCGGGCCTTGAAGAGCATCCGCGGCTTCAACCTGACCGCGCTCTCCGCCAAGCACGCGGTGTTCTACGGGCTCGACATGGAAGGGGTTCAGCTCCAGGGCGCGCACCTCGAAGGCGCGGACCTCCGCAACTGCAACCTGCGCCGGGCCGACCTGCGGGGCGCGCGGCTGGCGGGCGCCAAGCTCGCCGGCGCCGACCTGCGCGACGCGCTGATGGGCCCCCTGCTGATCGGCGCGGACCGGGTGATGCCGTGCGACCTGACCAGCGCCAACCTGAAGAGCGCCGATCTCGCCCGCGCCGACCTGCACCAGGCCAATCTGAAGAACGCCGACGTCAGCCGCGCGAACTTCACCGGCGCCCTGCTGCGGCAGGCCAATTTCGCGGGCGTGACCCGCCAGGGCGCGCGCGGCCTGGACGACATCATCTGAGCTGACCGGCCAGGCGTCGCGACGCCCGTTGCCAAGCCAGCCCTCTCCCGCTATTGCGAATTATTCGCAAGAACGGGAAGCCCATCTCATGGTTCGCGCACGGCGCGTAAGTCCTGCCGTTTCCGCCTTTCCGGAAGGCGCCCGCGCGTGAGCGTCTCCGAACTCGCGCCGCCCGGGGACGCGGCCGCCGAGCGGGCGCGCGCCAAGAAGCGGGCCCAGGCGCGCGCCGCCTTCCTGCGCCAGGTCATGCGCTGGCACTGGATCAGCGCCGCCATCTGCCTGGTCGGCATGCTGCTGTTCGCGGCGACCGGCATCACCCTCAACCACGCCGGCCAGATCAAGGCCGAGCCGAAGACCGTCAGCCGGGAGGGCGTGTTGCCCGAGGCGCTGCGGCCCGCGCTGCAGCAGGCCGAGGCCGCGGAGGGGGCGCTGCCGGAGCCCACCCGCACCTGGCTCGCCAGGGAGATGAAGGTGAAGACGCCGGCCGGCGCCAAGGTCGAGTGGTCGCCGGGCGAAGCCTATGTGGCCCTCCCGGGCCCGGGGGCCGACGCCTGGGTGACGATCGACACGGCCACCGGCGACGCCGCCTACGAGCGCACCGACCGCGGCGCGGTCGCCTACCTCAACGACCTGCACAAGGGCCGCAACACGGGCCCGGCCTGGGCCTGGTTCATCGACATCTTCGCGGTCGGCTGCGTGGTGTTCTGCGTCACCGGCCTGATCCTGCTGCAGCTCCACGCCCATGCGCGCAGGTCCACTTGGCCGCTGGTCGGCCTGGGCCTCGTCATCCCCCCTGCTGCTCGCCCTGTTCCTGATCCACTGAGGAGAACCGATGCGCGTTCCTGGTCCCAAGTCCATCGCCGTCCTGGGTGGCATCGCCGCCGCCGCCCCGGCG
Source organism: Phenylobacterium sp. J367 (assembly GCF_024699985.1). Lineage (GTDB taxonomy): Bacteria > Pseudomonadota > Alphaproteobacteria > Caulobacterales > Caulobacteraceae > Phenylobacterium. The sequence goes on from NZ_JAJONA010000001.1 coordinate 1,904,128, forward strand.
GCGGCCAGCGCCGCGGACCTGACCGTCACCGTCGAGATCCCGCGCCTGCCGGTGGCCGAGTACCACCGGCCCTACGTCGCCATGTGGATCGAGAAGCCCGACCAGACCGCCGTGAAGACGCTGGCCGTCTGGTACGACGTGAAGCTGAAGAACAACGAAGGCGCCGAGTGGCTGAAGGACATCCGCCAGTGGTGGCGGCGGGCGGGGCGTAGCCTGGCCCTGCCGGCCGACGGCGTCAGCGGCCCGACCCGGGCGCCTGGCCGGCACCAGGTGGTGTTCAGCCAGGCCCAGATCGGAAACCTGCCGGCCGGCGAGTACAGCCTGGTCGTCGAAGCCTCCCGCGAGGTCGGCGGCCGCGAGGTCGTGAAGGCGCCGTTCGCCTGGCCGCCCAAGGGCGCGAAGACCACCCGCGGCGCCGGGACCACCGAGCTCGGCGCGCTCAGCGTCACCGCGAAATGATCGAGAGAAGGACCGCCATGAAAGCCTCCCGCGCCGCCGGCCTGCTGGCCGGCCTCGCCGTCGTCGCCCTGCCGTTCGCGGCCCAGGCCCACCGCCAGTGGATGACGCCGTCCTCCACCGTGCTCTCCGGGCAGGACGCCTGGGTCACGGTCGACGCGGCGGTGTCCAACACCCTCTTCCATCCGGACCACGTGCCGATGCGGCTGAACGCCGTGCAGGTGATCGGGCCGGACGGCGGGGCGGCCCAGCTCGAGAACGGCGCGACCGGCAAGTTCCGCTCGACCTTCGACGTCCATCTGACGAAGCCCGGCACCTACAAGATCGTCAACGCCACCGACATGCTGTCGGCGTCCTGGAAGGAAGGGACCGAGACCAAGCGCTGGCGCGGCGCGAAGGCCGAGCTGACCACGGCCGTCCCGGCCGGCGCCGCGGATCTGAAGGTGATGTCCAACCAGCGGCGCGTGGAGACCTTCGTGACGCTGGGCGCGCCCAACGCCACGGCGCTGAAACCCACCGGCCGCGGCCTGGAGTTGGAGCCGGTCACGCACCCCAACGACCTGGTCTCGGGCGAGGCGGCGAAGTTCAAGCTGCTGCTTGACGGCCAGCCGGCGTCGGGCGTCGAGGTCGAGGTGGTCCCGGGCGCGGCGCGCTACCGGAAGGCGCCCGGGGAGATCAAGGTGACGACGGGGGCCGACGGCGTGTTTCAGGTCACCTGGCCGGAGGCCGGGATGTACTGGGTCGAGGCCTCGGTGCGCGGCGGCCCGGGCGAGGTCGCGAACTCCGAGCGCAACGCCGCCTATGTTGCGACCTTCGAGGTTCTGCCCGATTAACGAGGCGTGCGAATTGCCGTCCCGACCAACCTGACCCCAGAGAGCGCCCGTCCGCGCGGCGGGCGTCGGGTGAGGCTGGCCGGGCCCACCATGGGCGTCACCTGGGCCCTGGACGCGCTGGCGCCCGAAGGCCTGGACGACGGCCGGATCCGCGCCGCCGTGCAGTCGGCCTGCGACGGGGTCGTGGGCCAGATGAGCGACTGGGAGCCGGAGAGCGACCTCTCGCAGTTCAACCGCGCCGAGGCCGGGACCTGGGTTCCGGCGCCGGCCGACCTGATCGCCGTGGTGGACGCGAGCCTGCGGCTGGCCGGGCTCAGCGGCGGAGCGTTCGATCCGACGATCGGGGCGCTCACCGGGCTCTGGGGGTTCGGACCCTCAGGGGCCGTGGACGGGCCGCCCGACGCCGGCGCGCTGGACGCCGCCCCGGCCGGCTGGCGCAGCGTGCTGCTCGATCCCGACGGACAGCGCATCTTCCAGCCCGGCGGGCTGCAGCTCGACCTCTCCGGGATCGCCAAGGGCTTCGGCGTCGACAAGGCGTCCGCGGCGCTCACCGCCATGGGCGTCCGCGACCACCTGATCGAGATCGGCGGCGAGCTGCGCGGCGAGGGCGTGAAGGGCTCGGGCGAGCCTTGGTTCGTGGATGTGGAGCGGCCGCCGGGCGGCGAAGCGCTCACGCCGCTTCGCATCGCGCTGCACGGCCTCTCCGTGGCCACCTCCGGCGACTGGCGGCGCAGCTTCGAGACTGGCGGACGGCGTTACAGCCACACGATCGACCCGCGCACGCGGGCGCCGGCGCAGGGCGTCGCGGCGGTCACCGTGATCCATCCGAGCTGCATGTGGGCCGACGCGCTCTGCACGGCGCTGACGGTGCTGGGCGAGGAGGCCGGGGCCTTCGCCGAGGCCTACGACGTCGCCGCCCTGGTCGTCCGGCGCGAGGGGGAGGGATTCCACGAGGCGGTGACGCCGGCGCTGCGGGCGATGCTCGCCTAGCGGGGGCCTCAGGCCCTCTCCCTACCCTCTCCCTCTCCGCTTCGCGGGGGAGAGGAGGTGAGGCTGAGAGGGAGAGGATCGGGAGAGGGCAAACGAAAAAGGGCGGCCCCTCGCGGGACCGCCCTCGTTGATCGCCGGGAGGCGTCGGGCCTTAGGCGGCCTTCTCGCCTTCGATCAGTTGGGCCGCGCGCGTGCCGATCTCGATGCGGCGCGGCTTCAGGGCCTCGGGGATCTCGCGCTTCAGCGAGATCGAGAGCAGGCCGTCGGCCAGGTTGGCGTCGGTCACGACGACGTAGTCGGCGAGCTGGAACCGGCGCTCGAAATTGCGCTCGGCCAGGCCGCGGTGCAGGTAGCGGCGGGCCTCGTCGTTGGCGGCCTTGCGGCCCGTGACGGTGAGCAGGTTCTCCTTCACCTCGACATTGAGTTCCTCCGGACGGAAGCCGGCCACCGCGATCTCGATGCGGTAGGCGTTCTCGTCGGTGCGCTCGATGTTGTAGGGCGGATAGCCGGTGGTCGCGGCCTCGGTGGTCGCGGTCTCCAGGAGGTCGGCCAGGCGGTCGAAGCCGACGACGGAGCGATAGAGGGGGGAGAAGTCGATCGTACGCATGCGGTCACATCCTTCTTTCAAAGCAAGGTTGCGTTGTCGTCTGGGACTGTCGGCGACCCCGTAGGCGTCGCGCGGCGTCCCGGTGGGCCCGGACATCCAGCGCCCTCCAGCCGTTGAGGTAGGATCGGCGCGAACGCGTTCAAGACCTCGCGCGCCGCGTGAATCCAGCGCTTGCCAAGCGCGCCCCGGCCCCCTCAGTCTGCCGGCCTTCAACGGAACGGATCGGGAGGATCCCCATGCTCCGCGCGCTCGCCGCCGCCTCTGCCTTCGCCCTCGTGCTCGCCGCCGCGCCCAGCCAGGCCGCCGACGCCCAACTCCAGGCCGCGGTCGCCAGCCCCCTGCGCGGGGAAGCGCACAAGGCGCGCGACGCCGCCCGTCATCCCGCCGAGACCCTGACCTTCTGGGGCCTCAAGCCCGGCCTGACGGTGATCGAACTGTCGCCCGGCTCCGGCTACTGGACCGAGATTCTGGCGCCCTACGCCAAGGCGACCGGCGGGACCTATGTGACCACCGGCGCGGACCTGGCGAACCCCAGCCTTTCCGAGGCGGCCAAGAAGGGCCGCGAGGCCTTCGAGGCGAAGTACGCCGACGCCGCCAAATGGGGGACGGTCAAGGTGGTGAACTTCGGACCGACCTCGGGGCCGCTGGGCGCGCCCGGGTCGGCGGACATGGTCATCACCGCGCGCAACATCCACAACTTCATGTACCAGCAGGGCATGCTCGACAAAGTGCTGGCCGACAGCTTCGCGGTGCTGAAGCCCGGCGGCGTGCTGGCGGTCGAAGAGCACCGCGCCGATCCGCGGCCGGAAAAGCCGGGCGTCTCCGACGGCTACGTCGCGGTGAAGACCGTGGTCGACGCCGCGCAGAAGGCCGGGTTTAAGCTGGCCGCCCAATCCGAGGTGAACGCCAACCCGAAGGACACCAAGGACCATCCGTTCGGCGTCTGGACCCTGCCGCCCGTGCGCCGGAGCGCGGCGCAGGGCCAGCCGGCCGACGCCAGCTTCGACCGCACGAAGTACGACGCCATCGGCGAGAGCGACCGGATGACGCTGAAGTTCGTGAAGCCGGCGTGACCACCAAGCCTTTGACGGTCCCGGCGGAGCGGGCTACCTCCGCCGGGATGTCGATTGCCGGGGGGCGCGACGAGGTCGATTTGGCGCGCCCGATTTCCAGCTTCTCCCGCCGCACGATCCTGTTCGGCGCCGCGGTCCTCGTGCCCGGGGCCCTCGGCGCCTGCGGCGGCAAGCCCGACGCGACGACGGCGCCGGCCGCCAAGGCCGCCCGCGGCATGAGCCTCGCCGAGGCCGTCGCCGGCGACTGGCGGCTGCCCGCCGACAAGGCCCGCGACGGCTTCCGCCATCCGGTGGAGAGCCTGAACTTCTGGGGGCTGAAGCCCGGCCAGACGGTGGTCGAATTCTGGCCCGGCGCCGGCTGGTACACGGACATCCTGGCGCCCTACCTCGCCGGCAACGGCGGCAAGCTCTACGCCGCCAACCTGCAGCCCGATCCCGCCGACCCGGCGACGGTGGCGGTGGTCGACGCCTACCGGCGCAAGCTCGAGGACAAGCCGAAGCTCTACGGCCAGGTGGAGATCACCGCCTTCGGTCCGACGAGCGGACCGGTCGCGCCGGCGGGCTCGGCGGACCTCGTCCTGTTCCTGCGCAACCTCCACAACTGGATGGCCGCGGGGATCGCCGAGAAGGCGTTCCGCGACGCCTTCGCCGCGCTCAAGCCCGGCGGCGTGCTGGGCGTCGAGGAGCACCGCGCCAACATCGGCGCCGTGCAGGACGTGCTGGCCGACGACGGCTATGTGCAGCAGCCCTATGTGATCCAGCTCGCCCAGGAGGCCGGCTTCCAGCTCGCCGCGGCGAGCGAGGTCAACGCCAATCCGAGGGACACCAAGGACCATCCGTTCGGCGTCTGGACCCTGCCGCCGGTGCGCCGCTCCAGCCCCCGCGGCCAGCCCGACGACGCGGCCTTCGACCACACGAAGTACGACGCGATCGGCGAGAGCGACCGCATGACGCTGAAGTTCGTGAAGCCCGCCCAGGCCGTCGCGCCGCCCCCGCCGGCGGCGAAGTAGAAATCCGCTTACGGACGAAGCCTGACCGGCCGCGGCGCCCGTGGGACGTCACGCCGCACGCAAACCCTCACGTTCGGACTGGGCGGGCGCAACCCTGACGGTTTACTTCGCTCGCCCGCGAAGCGAAGCTCGGCGGTGAGTCGGGAGGGCCGGGGGCTGATGGCGACCATCGACGAGATCACCGATCGGATCCGCCGCGCGGCGGCCTCCGGCGTTGACCTCGACCGGTCGATCAAGCTCGACCTGAAGGGCGAGGGCTACATCCACATCAAGGGCGCCGAGGTCTCGAACGAGGACCTCCCGGCCGACCTCGTGGTGACCGTCGCGCGCAAGGACCTGGAGGCTCTCGGCAAGCGCGAGCTCGACCCCATGCGCGCCATGATGACCGGCCGGCTGAAGCTGTCGGACATGGGGCTCGCCATGAAACTTCTGCCGCAGATTCAGTCTCTGTTTTCCAAGGCCGGATAAGGCAGCGCGATGGCCGACGCCGCCCCCCTGTTCGAGATCGCCGGAAACCCCGTCCCGGCGCGTGGCGCGGGCGAGTGGTTCACCGGCCATGGCGGCGTCAAGCTCAGGGCCGCGCTGTTCCAGCCGGCCGGGACGCCGCGCGGTTCGGTGGTGCTGTCCGGCGGCCGCACCGAGGTCATCGAGAAGTACTTCGAGACCATCCAGGACTTCCTCGACCGCGGCCTGGTGGTGCTGGTCCACGACTGGCGCGGCCAGGGTCTGTCGCACCGCGAGCTGGGCGACCGGCTGAAGGGCCACGCCAACGGCTACAAGGCCTTCCTCGACGACTACCGCGCGCTGATCGGCGCCTTCGCGGACCGGCTGCCGAAACCCTGGTTCGCGGTCGGCCATTCCATGGGCGGCTGCCTGACCCTGCTGGCCCTGGCCCACGGCGAGGACCGGTTCGCCGGCGCGGTTCTGTCGGCGCCGATGCTCGGCATCCGCACCCAGCCGGTGTCGCCCCGGGCCGCCCGCGTCGCGGCCCGGACGAACACCATGCTCGGCCGCGCGGCGCGCTACGCCCGCGACCCGAAGCGCCTCCCACGCGACGACGACTTCGACACCAACATCCTGACCCACGACCGCGCGCGCTTCGAGCGCAACTGCCGGCTCGTGGCCGAGCACCCCGACCTGGCGCTGGGTTCGCCGACCTGGGGCTGGCTCGACTTCGCCTTCCGCGCCACCGCCTTCCTCGCCCGGCCCGAACGGCTGCGCGAGGTCACCCTGCCCGTGACCATCGTGTCGGCGGGCGAGGAGAAGCTGGTGGACAACGCCGCGCAGGCCGCGGCCGCCCGACACCTGCCGCAGGGAAAGTTCGTCAACGCCCCCGGCGCCTACCACGAAATCCTGATGGAGACCGACGACATGCGAAACATCTTCCTGCGTGCCTTCGACATGCTGATCGGCCGCACCGCGCCGAAGCCTGCCGAAGCGCCGAAGCCGGCCGCCCCGGCCCCGACGCCGGCCCCGGCCGCCGCCGCGCCCAAGCCTGTGGAAACGCCGAAGCCGGCCCCGGCTCCGGCCGCTGCGCCCGCCGCGGCGCCCGCGACCGCCGCCAAGCCCGCCACGGCCGCGAAGCCGGCGGCCAAGAAGCCGGCCGCGGCGAAGAAGCCCGCCGCCCCGAAGGCCGCGAAGCCTGCCGCCGCCAAACCGGCCCCGAAGGCCGCGGCGAAGCCCGCCGCCGCCAAGCCGGCCGCCAAGGCTGTGGCTCCGAAGAAGGCCGCCGCGCCGAAGCCGGCCGCCGCGCCGAAGCCGGCCGCCGCGAAGGCTCCGGCCAAGACCGCTGCGAAGCCGGCCGCCAAGCCGGCGTCGAAGCCCGCGGCCGCCAAGGCTCCGGCCACGACCGCTGCGCCGAAGAAGGCCGCTGCGCCGAAGCCCGCCGCCAAGCCGGCCGCGAAGCCCACCGCGGCGAAGAAGGCTCCGGCCGCCAAGAAGCCGGCTGCGGCCAAGCCCGCCGCGGCGAAGCCGGCCGCCAAGCCGGCGGCCGCCAAGGCCGCGCCGAAGACCGTCGCGAAGACGCCCGCCGCCAAGAAGCCGGCGGCCAAGGCGCCTTCGAAGAAGTAGAACGGAAAGGGCGTCCTCCTCAGCGGGAGGGCGCCGCCTACTTGGCCGAGCGCTTGAGGGCGACCAAAGCCTCGTCCAGGCAGGCGCGGTCGCCCGCGATCGCGATCTGGCCGCCGCGCTCGGGCATGGGGTCGCCCCGCCAGTCGGTGACGATCCCCCGGCGTTCTCTACGAGCGGGACCAGCCCGGCCACGTCCCACGGCGCGAGCCCCGCCTCCACCACCAGGTCCATCTGGCCCGCCGCCACCATGGCGTAGGCGTAGGCGTCGCAGCCCAGCCGCGCGAGCCTCGCGGCCGAACGCACCTGCCGCCAGGCGCCCAGCTCCGCGCCGTCGAAGCAGCCTTCCGGGTCGGTGGTGGCGATCACCGCGTCGGTCAGGACGGGGCAGGGACGGACCCGGAGCGGCGTCTCGCCGGCCGCGGTCACCAGCCGCGAGCCCGACGGCGAGCCCAGGAACACCTCGCCGAGATAGGGCTGGCCGATCGAGCCCAGCACCTGTCGGCCTTCCACGCGCAGGCCGATCAGGGTGCACCAGAGCGGCAGGCCGGCGACGAACGCCCTCGTCCCATCGACCGGATCGGTGATCCAGACGAACTCCGCGTCGGGCCGGTCTTCGCCGTATTCCTCGCCGATCACCCCGTGCTCGGGGTAGCGCTCGGCGATCAGCTTGCGGATCGCCCGCTCGGCGCCCCTTGTCGGCCTCGGTGACGGGATCGAATCCCTTGGCGCCGCCCCCCTTGCCGGCGTTCTTGTCGACCATGCCGTGCTCGGCCCGGAAGTGCGGACGGATGGCCTCGGCGGAGGCCGCGTTCAGCTCGAGCAGGAAGGCGTCGAGCTCGGCGATCTTTTTCGGGGAGAGGGCGGGCATGGCCCGCCCTTTATCAGCCTTCCGCGTCGCCGTTGAGCGACTTGGCGAGATCCAGCAGCCGGCGGCGCGGACGCTCGCCGAGCTGGTAGTAGGCCTGGATGAGGTCGCGGGTCTCCTTGCGGGCGAACATCTCTGCGCCCTCGCCGTTCAGCACGTGCTCCTCGCGCTGGGCCTTGGATAGGCCCTCGTAGAAGTAGCTCACCGGCACCTCGAGCACCTGGGCGAGCTGCCAGACCCGGGCGGCCGACATGCGGTTGGCGGCGCATTCGTATTTCTGGATCTGCTGGAAGCGCACGCCGCACACGGCCGCGAGCTGCTGCTGGGTGAGCCCCAGAAGCCTCCGGCGCCGGCGCAGCCGCCGCCCCAGATGGACGTCGATCTCGCTGCTCATCACGCTTAACGCTGCCCCTTATCCCCGTCCCATCGTGGGACAATCCGGACTTCGGGCCGCAAGTCGCGCGCCACGCGAGTTGGACGGATCGCCTGACGCGCTCTAGTTACCGGCCATGGCGGACAAGAAGCCCTCCTTCTGGCAGGACCTCGGCTGGCGGCTGGAGGCGATCGCCTACGACGGGCTGGAGGCGCTGGCCCGCGCCTTCCCGATCGACCGGGTGTCCGATTTCGGAGCCTGGCTGTTCCAGCGCCTGGGTCCGCTGACCAGCGCCAACCGGGTGGCCGAGATCAACCTCCGGATCGCCTTCCCGGAGAAGTCCGACGTCGAGATCGCCGCCCTGCTGGCCGAGCAGTGGGCCCACGTCGGCCGCTGGTTCGCCGAGTTCGCGATCCTCGACCGGATCATCGCCGACCCCGGGCGCGTGGAGGTCGTCGGCGCCGAGCGGCTGGCGGCGATCCGCGACGGCGCGGGGCCGGTGGTGTTCATCTCCGGCCACTTCTCGTCGTTCGAAATCATGCCGGCGGTGATCATCCACTCCGGCGTCACCTGCCAGATCACCTACCGGGCGACCAACAACCCGCACGTGGACGACCGCATCCGCCGCAGCCGCTTCCGCTATGGCGTCAGGCTCTTCGCGCCGAAGGGGACGGACGGCGCCCGCGAACTGCTGCGCGCGCTGTCACGCGGCGAGTCCGTGGCCCTGATGAACGACCAGAAGTTCAACGGCGGGATCGCCGCGCCGTTCTTCGGGGTGACCGCCCATACGGCGCCGGGGCCGTCCTCCTTCGCGCTGCGCTACGGCATCCCGCTGCAGCCGATGAGCGTCGAGCGGAAGGACAAGGCCCGCTTCCGGGTGGTGGTGCACGAGCCGATTTTCCTCGCCGACACCGGCGACCGCAACGCCGACATCGAGGCCGGGGTGCGGGTGGTCAACGCCTGGATGGAGGACCGGATCCGCGAGCGTCCCGCCGAGTGGTTCTGGGTCCACAAGCGCTGGCCGAGCGAGCTCTACAAGAAGCGTCGTCATCCCGCCCCTTCAGGGGAGGGGCAGGCCGCGTAGCGGCCAGGGTGGGGAAGTCGCGTTCAGGTTCCGATTGCCGAGCCTGGCCCACAGACCCCTACCCGGCGAGGCTTCGCCTCGGCCACCCTCCCCTGAAGGGGAGGGATGGAGGCTACTGGGTCTCCTGCCAGCGCTTCAGCGCTTCGGCCGGGCCGGCGTAGGCTTCCTGCAGGGCCGCGCTCCAGTAGCGGAGCTGCTCCAGCGGGACCTTCTTGCCCGTCACCGCGCAGACCACGTAGCGGCCCGGCTTCAAGACGGCGAAGTCGCCGTCGCCGTAGTGCAGCTTGGCGAGGTCCTGGCCGGAGAAGTCGCGGTCGTGGGCGTTCATGGGCGTGGATATAGCGCTGCAGGGCGTCTCAGAACAGGTCCCCCTGGGGCGGACCGTCGGCCTTGGGCTTCGGCCGGGCGGCCTTCGGGGCGGGAGGCGCCGGCGCCGGGACGCCGCCGTCCCCGTCGATCACCGCCTGGCGCGTGACCTTGTCGCCGAACTTGATGGCGACCGCCTCGCCGGCGGCCAGCGCCGACCCCTGGTGGACGATCGAGCCGTCGGCGCGGGTGACCCGGGCGAAGCCGCGTTCCAGGGGCCGCTCAGGATCGACCGAGGCGTGCAGCTTGCCGAGCGCGGTCAGCCGTTCGGCCAGGCGGTCCAGCTTCCGCTCGGCGGCCGGGTGCAGGCGGGCGGCGACGGCGTCCAGCCGGTCCTTCTGCACAGCTTGAGGCCGCTGGAGCAGGAGCGGGGAGAGCCGGCTCGCCACGCGGACAAGGTCGCGCTCGTGGGCGGCGGCGTTGCGGGCGAGGCCTGCGCCCAGCCGGCCGGACACCACGCCGAACCGTTGGGCGGCCAGCTCCACCATGTCGGGCACACGCTTCAGCGCCCGGTCGGCGTGCTGCACCCGGGCCCGGCGGTCCTCGACCACCCGTCCGCCACAGCGGTGCATCCGCGCGCCGAAGTCGCTGACCAGGGCCTTCAACTCGGCCAGAACGGGGGTCGCCATCTCGGCGGCGGCGGTCGGCGTCGGCGCCCGGCGGTCGGAGACGAAGTCGATCAGGGTCGTATCCGTCTCGTGGCCCACGGCGCTGATCAGCGGGATCGAGCAGGCGGCGACGGTGCGCGCCAACTCCTCGTCGTTGAAGGCCCAGAGGTCCTCAACCGAGCCGCCGCCGCGGGCGACGATCAGGATGTCCGGACGCGGGACGGGCCCCCCGGGCCGGAGGGCGTCGAAGCCCTTGATCGCCGCGCAGACCTGGCCCGCGGCGGCGTCGCCCTGGACGACCACCGGCCAGACGACGACCCGGCACGGCCAGCGGTCGCGGATGCGGTGGAGGATGTCGCGGATCACCGCGCCGGTCGGCGAGGTGATCACCCCGACCACGGCCGGCATGGAGGGCAGCGGCTTCTTGCGGCCGGGTTCGAACAGGCCCTCGGCCTGCAGCTTGGCCTTCAGCCGCTCGAGCTGGGCGAGCAGGGCGCCGACGCCGGCCGGCTCCATCGTCTCGATGACGATCTGGTAGCGGGAGCCCTGCGGATAGGAGGTGATCTTGCCGGTGACCACCACCTCCATGCCCTGCTGCGGGCGGACCTGCAGCCGGCTGACCTGGCCCTTCCAGATGACCCCGTCGATCGCGGCCCGCTCGTCCTTGAGCGTCAGGTAGACGTGGCCGTTGGAGTGGTGGGTGACCTTGGAGAGCTCGCCGCGCAGGCGCACGAAGCCGTAGGCGTCCTCCAGCGTCCGCTTGAGCGCGAAGGCCAGCTCCGAGACGGAGTAGGGCCGGGCGTTGCCGTCGGCGGGGGCCGCGGACTCAGGCGCGAGGTCGGTCATCGGGGGAAGGTAGTGCGTGGGGCCTCAAATGGGAAAGGGCGCGCCCGCCGCTCGTAGCGGCCAGCGCGCCCCCATCCCCAACGGATCACTTACCGCGCACGGTCGCGGATCTCAGATGTAGCGGCGCAGGCTCCGGGCGAGCTCGGCGGCGCTGGATTTCTTCTTGGTCTGGGCCGGCTGGTAGGCCACCTGGGCGTGCTCCACGCAGTAGGGGCCGACCTCGTCCGAGCGGCGGCCGCAGAAGGTGAAGCTGTCCAGCGAGGGATCGCCGATCGGCCACTTGCACATGTGGGCGCCCAGCGTCAGCACGGTGGCCGTGCCGGGGGCTTCCTCGATGTAGCGGACCGGCGCCGGCTGCACCGCGACGGCGGTCGGCTGCTGTTCGGCGATGCGGCGCGGGGCCGACGGGGCCGCCGTCACCGGACGCGCGGGACGCGGCGCCTTGAACACCGTGCGGGCCGGCTTCGACGGCGCGGCGCGGCCCGAGAGGCCCAGCCTGTGAACCTTGCCGATGACCGCGTTGCGGGTGACGCCCCCAAGCTGCTTGGCGATCTGACTGGCCGAAAGGCCGTCCTGCCACAGCTTCTTGAGCAGCTCTACGCGCTCGTCCGTCCAACCCATGTCGCCTCTCCCAGCCCTGGATCCGGCCGCACCCCTGCACCGCGGATCAACATCTTGTGGCGATCAGCTATCTCGCTGCCCACCAACCACCATCAGTAGTAAACAACTCCTTAAGAGCCACAATAGGCGCCCTCCGGCTTGTCCACAGGAACTAGATGTTGGGGCTGGAGTGCGCGCGAATGTCGCGTCCGCACGCCGCAACGGTGACGCTTCCGAGACGGTCCGGAGGCTTGCGGCGCAGCCCGTGCGGGCGCACATCAGCGGCCATGAAGGACATGCCCGCCGCCCACGCCGTCACCCCGCCGCAGCCCCGGGAATATCCCGGCGTGAACTGGGTCGGCCTGCGGACCCTCTACGCCCGCGAGGTGCGGCGGTTCATGAAGGTGGGGATGCAGACGCTGGCCGCCCCGGTGGTGACGGCGCTGCTCTACATGCTGGTGTTCGTGGTCGCGGTGGGCGGCGGCCGGCCGGTGCACGGGGTCGAGTATGGGACCTTCGTGGCGCCCGGCCTGGTCATGATGCAGATCCTCTCCAACGCCTTCGCCAATTCGTCGTCGAGCCTGCTGCAGGCGAAGTTCAACGGCCTGATGGGGGACTTCCTGACCCCGCCCCTGACGCCCGCCGAGCATGTGGTCGGCTTCGGCCTGGGCGCCGCCACGCGCGGGATCGTCGTGGGCGCGGTCAGCCTTGCGGCCATCCTGCCGTTCGCCCGTCTGCCGGTCGCCCAGCCGTGGGCGATCCTGTTCTTCGGGCTCGGCGCGGCGCTGATCATGGGCTTCATCGGCATCATGGCCGGGCTGTGGGCCGAGAAGTTCGACCACATGGCCGCGGTCACCAACTTCGTCATCATGCCGATGACCTTCCTGTCGGGGACCTTCTACCTGGTGGAGCGCCTGCCGGAGCCGTTCCGCACGGCCAGCCACTTCAACCCGTTCTTCTATCTGATCGACGGCTTCCGCTACGGCTTCGTCGGCCAGGCCGAGGGCTCGCTCGTGGTGGGCGTGACCATGACGATCGCGCTGGTCCTGGCGACCGGCTGGGCCTGCTTGTGGATGTTCCGGTCCGGGTACAAGATCAAAACCTGACGCCGCACTCCGGGGGGACGCATGACGGTCGCCAGTTCCGCGGTGGCGCCCGGTCTCGCGCCCCTGCCGGTGATCCTGAAGGCCGGCCTGCTCGGCGGCCTCGTGGACTTCATCTACGCCTGCGGCGTCGCCGCCGCGAACGGCAGGCCCGCCACCCGGCCCTGGCAGAGCGTCGCCTCGGGCTGGCTCGGCAAGCCGTCCTTCGACATGGGCTGGACCTCGGTGGCGCTGGGCGTGGTCACCCACTTCGCCATCGCCACGACCATGGCGCTGGCCTTCGCGCTGGCCGCCAGCCGGGTCGCGGTCCTGACCCGCCGGCCGCTGGTCAGCGGCCTCGCCTACGGCGTCGTCCTCTACCTGGTCATGTACGGCGTGGTGCTGCCTGGGAGGTTCGGGGCGCCGTTCCCGAACTGGCAGGGGATCCAGACCGTGGCCGACATCTGCGCCCACCTGGGCGTCGGTGTCGTCATCGCCCTCGTGATCGCCCGTGTACGTCTGTCACGCGCGCAAGATTGACACACCCCCGTTAGAGGTCGAAAACGCCAAGCCTTCCGGTCCCCGCCGCCACGCGACGGGGACACTTCCTTTTTGGAGGGCTGCCAAGGTGACCGACAACGCCACCACCCCCGCCGTTCCCAGCGACCACATCATGGGCGTCTACGCGCGCGCCCCGCTGGCGTTCGAGCGAGGCGAGGGCGTCCGACTGTTCACCACGGAGGGCGAGGCCTACCTCGACTGCATGGCCGGCATCGCGGTGACCGCGCTGGGCCACAGCCACCCGAAGCTGGTGCAGGCGCTGAAGGACCAGGGCGAGAAGCTCTGGCACACCTCCAACATCTTCAAGATCCCGCAGCAGGAGACGCTCGCCGCCCTCCTGACCGAGACGACCTTCGCCGACGTGGTGTTCTTCACCAACTCAGGCGCCGAGGCGATCGAGTGCGCGATCAAGACCGCCCGCAAGCACCACTGGGCGAACGGCCACCCGGAGAGGATCGACATCGTCGGCTTCGACGGCTCGTTCCACGGCCGGACGATCGCGGCGATCTTCGCGGCCAATAACCCGACCTATGTGGAAGGCTTCGGCCCACCGCCTCCGGGGTTCGTCGGCGCGAAGTTCGGCGACGTCGAGGGGCTGAAGAAGCTCGTCGGGCCGACCACCGCGGCCATCCTGCTGGAGCCCGTGCAGGGCGAGGGCGGGGCCCGGTCCTGGACCGAGGCCCAACTCAAGGAGATCCGCCAGCTCTGCGACGAGACCGGCACGCTCCTGATCTACGACGAGATCCAGTGCGGCCTCGGGCGGACGGGCAAGCTCTTCGCCTACGAGTGGGCGGACGGCGCGGCGAACCCGGACATCATGGCGGTGGCCAAGGCGCTGGGCGGCGGCTTCCCGGTCGGCGCGTGCCTGGCGACCATCGACGCGGCCAAGGGCATGACCCCCGGCTCCCACGGCTCCACCTACGGCGGCAACCCGCTGGCCATGGCCGTCGGCCTGGCCTCGGTGGAGGAACTCGTGAAGCCCGAGCTGATGGAGCACGTCCGCGAGGTCGCCGGCTACTTCACCCAGCAGCTCAGCGGCCTGAAGGACCGCTACCCGGACGTCGTCGTCGACATCCGCGGCAAGGGCCTGCTGATCGGGATCAAGCTCGCCACGCCGAACCGCGAGTTCATGCAGCACGCCCGCGACGAGAAGCTGCTCATCGCCGGCGGCGGGGACAACTGCGTGCGGCTGCTTCCGCCGCTGGTGATCTCCATCGAGGAAGCCTCCGAAGCCATCAGCAAGCTGGAGCGCGCCTGCGAGACGGCGCGGGCCAAGGCGAAGGCGGCGGCGTGACCCAGGTCCGGCACTTCCTCGACCTCTGGCGGCTCGACGGCGCGGAGCTGCGGGTCATCCTCGACGACGCCCGGGCGCGCAAGAAGGCCCGCCTCGGCTGGCCGAAGGGCAAGCCCGACGCCGACCGCCCGGCCGACGGCCGGACGCTGGCCATGATCTTCGAGAAGCACTCCACCCGGACCCGCTTCTCGTTCGACGCGGCCATGCGCCAGCTCGGCGGCGACGTGATCATCTCCAACGCGTCCGAGATGCAGCTCGGCCGCGGCGAGCCGATCGAGGACACCGCCCGCGTGCTCTCGCGGATGGTCGACGCGATCATGATCCGCGCCAACTACCACGAGGACGTGGAGCGCCTGGCGCTGGCGTCCACAGTGCCGGTGATCAACGGTCTGTCCGACAAGGGCCACCCCTGCCAGATCCTCGCCGACCTGCTCACCTTCGAGGAGCACTTCGGCAAGGTGGAGGGCAAGACGCTGGCCTGGGTCGGCGACGGCAACAATGTCTGTGCGAGCTTCATCCACGCGGCGCCGAAGCTGGGCTTCAGGCTGAACATCGCCAGCCCGGCCATCTATCACCCGGACCTGGTCGACCTGGCGCGCGCCCAGGAGCAGCAGGGCCGCGTCATGACCACCCACGACCCGCGCGAGGCGGTTCGCGGCGCCGACTGCGTGATCACCGACACCTGGGTCTCCATGGGCGACACCGACCATGACGAGCGCCTGGAGGCGCTGGAGCCTTACCAGGTCGACGAGAAGCTGATGGCGCTGGCCAATCCCAACGCCGGCTTCCTGCACTGCCTGCCTGCCCACCGCGGGGAGGAGGTGACGGACGAGGTGATCGACGGCCCGCGCAGCCTGATCTGGGACGAGGCGGAGAACCGCATCCACGCCCAGAAGTCGATCCTTGCCTGGTGCTTCGGCGCCATCGGCTGATCTTCTCCACATGACATCGCCCCCCGGCGCGCCCTTAGCTTGGCGCGTTGGGGGGGAGTTCGTCCGCATGAAGCCCATTTCCGCCGCCGGCGCCGTCCTGCTGGCCGCCAGCCCCGCGCTGGGCCAGACCGTCGCGCGCCCGGCCATCCAGCCGCCCGCGCCGGCCGAGGCGCGCCTCGACAGCATCTTCGCCATCTGGAACCGGCCCGACGCGCCGGGCTGCGCGCTCGGCGTCGCCCAGCAGGGCAGGGTTGTCATGACCCGCGCCTGGGGCGCGGCCGATCTCGAGCACGGGGTCCGCAACACGCCTGAGACGGTCTTCGAGAGCGGCTCGGTGGCCAAGCAGTTCACCGCCGCCGCCCTGCTCACCCTCGTCCAGGAGGGCAAGGCCGCGCTCACCGACGACGTGCGGACGTACATCCCGGAGATGCCGGACTACGGCGCGGTGATCACGCTGGAGCACCTGCTGAACCACACGAGCGGCCTGCGGGACTGGGGGAGGTAGCCCAGATCGGCGGCTGGCCCCGCACGTCCCGGGTCTACACCAACGACGAGGCCCTGCAGCTCATCGTCCGCCAGACGAAGCTGAACTACGAGCCGGGGGCGGAGTATGCCTACACCAACAGCGGCTACACCCTCGCCGCCGCGGTGGTGCAGCGGATCAGCGGCCAGTCGCTGGCCCAGTTCACCCAGGAACGGCTCTTCCGGCCGTTGGGCATGGGCAAGACCCAGTGGCGCGACGACTTCCGCCGCGTGGTCCGTGGCCGCGCCATCGCCTATCGCTGGACCGGCAAGGCCTGGGAGCAGGACATGCCGTTCGAGGACACCTACGGCCACGGCGCCCTGCTGACCACGGTGGGCGACCTGCTGGTCTGGAACGAGGCGCTGACGGCGGGCCGGCTCGGGCCGGTGGTCACCGCCGAGCTGCAGCGGCAATCGAAGCTCAACGACGGCCGGACCATCGCCTCCGCCCGCGGCCTCTTCGTCGACCGGCACTACAGCAACCTCGAGATCGCCCACGGTGGCGCGACCGCCGGCTACCGCACCTGGCTGGCGCGCTATCCGGAACGCGGGTTCTCGGTGGCTCTGCTCTGCAATGCCGCCGACGCCAGTTCCGGCGACCTGGGCCACAAGGTGGTGGACGCGTATCTCCCGCCGCCGCCGATCAATGCGCCTGAGCCGTCGAAGCCCGCCTCGGAGGCGCTGGAGGGTCGGGCAGGGGGCTACCTCGACGAGCGCACGGGCCTGGTTTCGACGCTCACCGTCCGCGACGGTTCCCTCGTCCTGCGCGGGCTGTCCCCGCTGACGCCGGTGGCGCCCGGCCGGTACAGCCTGGCCGGCGGGGAGGTGGTCTTCGCGCCTGACGGCGGCTTCGAGCGCCGCACCGCCGAGGGCGAGGCCCAGCGGTACCGGAAGATCGCCACCTGGTCCCCGACGCCCCAGGAGCTGAGCGCCGCGGCCGGCCGCTATGCGAGCGCCGAGGCGGACGCCACGCACATCCTAACACTGCGCGACGGCAAGCTGACGCTGACGCCGGAGGACCGGCCCAGCGCCGCCGTGGCCCTGACGCCCATCTACCAGGACGCCTTCCGGATCAGCGGGGCGGACACGGTGCGCCTGATCCGCGGCCAAGGCGGCCGGGTCGAGGGTCTGAGCTTCTGGGGCCCGCGCATCCGCGACCTCAGGTCGGTGCGGGTCTCCGACTGAACCCTGCGGCCAGTCGCCGCCTCGCCGAACGCCGTCCGCAGGAGGAAGCTCGACACACGGATTCCTCTACCTATATGGGGCCGATGCTTACTTCCCAGATTCCCGACGACCTGGTCGGCGCCTTCCAGATCGAGGGCGAGCCGGTGCGCGGCCGCGTGGCCCGCCTGGGCTCCTCGGTCGACGAGATCCTGCGTGCGCACGACTATCCCGAGCCGGTGGCGAACCTGCTGGGCGAGGCCTGCGCGCTCGCCGCCCTCGTGGGCTCCAACCTGAAGTTCGACGGCCGCCTGATCGTCGAGGCCCGCGGCGCGGGCCCGGTGCGCTATGTGGTCGCCGACTACGACACCTCCGGCGGCCTGCGCGGCTACTGCCGGTTCGACCCCTGACGAGGTGGCCGAGGCGTCCGCCGGCTTCGTGCGCCCGGGGGCCAAGAGCCTGCTGGGCGAGGGCGTCTTCCTGATGACCGTCGACCAGGGCCCGGACATGGACCGCTACCAGGGCGTCACCGCCATCGAGGGCGAGACCCTGGCGCTCTGCGCCGAGCAGTACTTCGCCCAGTCCGAGCAGACGCCGACCCGCGTGCGACTGGCCGTCGGCCAGTCCGACGTGGGCGAGGGCCTGAAGTGGCGCGCCGGCGGCGTGCTGATCCAGAACATCGCCGAGGACGACGCCCGGGGCCCCACCGAGGAGGCCTGGACCCGCACCCAGGCGCTGTTCGAGACGATCGGCGAGGACGAGCTGATCGACAGCCTGCTCTCGTCCAACCACCTGCTGTTCCGCCTCTTCCACGAGGACGGGGTGCGGGTATTCGGCTCCCAGCCGCTGCGCGCCTTCTGCCGGTGCTCGCAGGACCGGATCGAGACGGTGCTGAAGTCGTTCCCGCCCGAGGACCGCGAAGGCATGATCGAGGCCGACGGCAAGATCCACGTGACCTGCGAGTACTGCAGCCACGTCTACGCCGTGGAGCCCGCGACGCTCGACCAGGCGGCCTGACGCCGGTCGCTCCCCCTCCCGACGGGGAGGAACGGCGCCTACGGCCTCAACGGCTCCTTCGTCGCCATCACCGGCCGCCAGTTGCGGACCTCGGCCTTCATGATGCCGTCCCGGATGGCCGGGTCGGCGGCCAGCAGCGCCCGGGCCGCCGCCATGTCGGCCGCCTTGACGATCGCCATGCCGCCGCCCTCGGGGTCGGTGGTCGGGCCGGCGGCGACGACCACGCCCTCGCCGAACAGCCGGGTCATATAGGGCGCCGTGCGGCGCCAGGCCCTGCGCGGACATCGGCTGGCCGGTCTTCCAGGCCGGACCGGCGCTGTAGACGATCAGGTAGTAGGTCGGCGGCGGGGCCGGCGCGGGCGCGCCCTGCGCCAGGGCCGGTGCGGCGAGGAGCGTCCCCCAGGCCACGGCGGCGATGAGCCCAAGCTTGATCATGGCCGCACCGTAGCGCGGTGCGGCGTCGTTGAGAACGGCGTTCGGCGGCCTCAGGCCGCGTCCAGCGCCCGGGACACGTCACGCACCAGGTCGCCGGCGCCCTCCAGGCCGACGCTCATCCGCACCCACCCGTCGGTGAGGCCGATCTGCAGGCGCTCGGCCTCGGGCACCGAGCGGTGCGTGGTGGTGGCCGGATGGGTCGCCATCGACTTGGCGTCGCCCAGGTTGTTGGAGATGTCGACGATCTGCAGGGCGTCCAGGAAGCGCCAGGCGGCGGCCTGGGAGCCCAGGTCGAAGGCTAGGACGTTGCCGCCGCCGGTCATCTGGTTGGCGATGATGCCGGCCTGCGGATGGTCCGGCCGGCCGCAGTAGATCACCTTCCTCGCCTTGGCGTGCGCGCCGACCGCATCGGCCACGCGCGCGGCGTTCAGGCTCTGCTGGCGCACGCGCAGGTCCAGGGTCTCCAGGCCCTTCAGCAGCACCCAGGCGTTGAACGGCGAAAGCGCCGGGCCGGTGTGGCGCAGCAGGTCCTTGTAGGACTCGGTCATAAGTTGCTCGGCGCCGAGGATCGCCCCGCCCAGCACCCGGCCCTGGCCGTCGATGTGCTTGGTCGCCGAATAGACGACCACGTCGGCGCCCAGCGCCAAGGGCTTCTGGAAGATCGGGGTGGCGAAGACATTGTCCACGACGAGCCTGGCGCCGGCCGCGTGCGCGATCTCGGCCACGGCGCCGATGGCGGTGATCTCCAAAAGCGGGTTGGCCGGGCTCTCCACCAGGAACGCTTTGGTGTTGGGCCGGACGGCGTTCTTCCAGGCCTCCAGGTCGGTGGCGTCCACATAGGTCGCCTCGACGCCGAACCTGGGCAGCCATTCCGAGACGATCCAGCGGCAGGAGCCGAACAGGGCGCGGCCCGCCACCAGGTGGTCGCCGGCCTTCAAGAGGCCCATCAGCGCCATGTGCACCGCGCTCATGCCGGACGCGGTCGCCCGGCAGACGTCGGCGCCCTCGATCAGCGCCAGGCGTTCCTCGAAGATCTGCGTCGTGGGGTTGCCGAAGCGCTGGTAGATGAAGCCCGGGTCGTCGCCCGAGAACCGGCGGTCGGCGGCGCCGGCGCTGTCGTAGGCGAAGCTCTGGGTCAGGAAGAGGGCTTCGGAGATCTCGCCATAGGGCGTGCGGGCCATGCCGCCGCGGACGGCCCGGGTCGCCTCTTCCCAGTCGCGCGGATCTTCGGCCATGACGCTCTCTCCTTCGGCAGAGAGGGCGCTTGAACGTCGAAGCCGGCGCGCCGTCAACCTTGGCTTTGCTGAAGCGGCCTTCAGGTCTCTTGCAAGACCTCGTTCTGAGCTAAGGCTTCGCCGCCCATGAGCGAAATCCTCCGCCCGGGCATCCTGCCCTGCCAGTCCATCGACGCCCTGATCGAACAGGGCGCCATCTCAAGCGAAGACCGGTTCGACGCCGACCAGGTGCAGCCGGCCAGTCTCGACCTGCGCCTGGGCGCCCGCGTCTGGCGGGTCCGGGCCTCGTTCCTGCCGCGCCTCGGCCAGACGGTGGCCCAGCGGATCGCCGACGTGGCCATGCACGAGCTCGACCTCACCAAGGGCGCGGTGCTGGAGAAGGGCTGCGTCTACATCGCCGAGCTGCAGGAGCGGCTGGCCCTGCCGCCCGGCGTCTCGGCGCGCGCCAATCCGAAGAGCTCGACCGGCCGGGTGGACGTCTTCGTGCGCCTGCTCTCCGACGGGGGGCCGGCCTTCGACGACGTGACGGAAGGTTATCGCGGGCCGATCTACATCGAGATCGCGCCGCAGACCTTCTCGGTGCTGGTCCGGCGCGGGACCCGCCTCAACCAGCTCCGCCTGAAGCGCGGCGAGCCGCCGAGGCTCAGGACGGAAAGCGTCGGCGTCGACCTGACCGGCGAGGTGGCCGGCTTCCGCGGCCGCCGGCACGCCCCCGTGGTCGACCTCGACAACGTCGACGGCCACGATCCGCGCCTCTACTGGGAGCCGCTGATCCCGCAGAACGGCCAGCTCCTGCTCGATCCCGGCGAGTTCTACATCCTGGCCTCCAAGGAGGCCGTGGAGATCCCCGTGCTGGAGGCCGCCGAGATGACCCCGATCGACCCCTCGGTGGGCGAGTTCCGGGTGCACTACGCCGGCTTCTTCGATCCCGGCTTCGGCACCGACGAGGCGCACGGCAAGGGCAGCCGCGGGGTGCTGGAAGTGCGCAGCCACGAGACGCCGTTCATCCTCGAGGACGGCCAGACCGTGGCCCGCCTCGTCTATGAACCGCTCACGGAGAAGCCGACGCGCCTCTACGGTGACCTCGGGTCGCATTACCAGCGCCAGGGCCTCAAGCTATCCAAGCACTTCAGAGTGTGGGGCGAATAGCGCGGTCCTGAAGCCGCCGGCCCTTCGGACGGGGGGCGTCAGTGCGTTGGTTCCGCAAGGCAGTCCTGGCAGCAGCCGGCTTGGTCTCCGGGGTTTTGGTCGCGGGCGCCGCCAGCGCCGCCCCGGCGCTGTGGGTCGTCAAGGACGCCGATCCTGAGATCTACCTGTTCGGCACGCTCCACGCGCTCGACCCCGCGACCCGCTGGCGGACGCCGGCCTATGATGCGGCCCTGGCGCGGGCCGACACCGTCTGGTTCGAGGCCGACCTCGACACCGCCGATCCCCGCACCATCGCCAACATCCTCGACCGCTACGGGGTTGATCCGGCCCGGCCGCTGTCGGGCAAGCTCCCGCCCCGCGACCTGGCGGCGCTGAGCCGCCATGTGGACGTGGCGCGCATCGACCATCTCCGGCCCTGGGCCGCGGCCCTGATGCTCTCCATGCAGCCGATGCTCGGCCGGGGCGCGCGGGTCGAGGCCGGGGCCGACATGACCGTCACCCGCGCCGCGCGACAGACCTCCAAGACCATCCGCGCCTTCGAGACCCTGGAGGACCAGGCGCGGCTGTTCGCCGGCCTCTCCGAGCCCGCCGAGGTGGCCTACCTCACCGACGTCATCCGCCAGCGGTCGGAGGGCCCGAAGCTGACGCTCCGCCGCCGCGAGGGCGACCTGGAAAGGGCCTGGGCGGCGGGCGACCTGGCGACGCTGGGGCCCGCCCTGGTCGACGAGCTGCGCTCGGGCAACCCCGGTCTCTACGAGGCGCTGCTCAAGCGCCGGAACCTGCAATGGGCCGACCGGCTCGCGGACGAGATGTCGGGGGGCGGGCGTGGAACTGGTCAATGTGGGCGCCCTGCACATGGTCGGCGACGAGGGCCTGCCCGCCTTGCTGGCCGCCCGCGGCTACGACGTCACGCGCATCCAATAGCAAGCAGACCCGACATTCTGTCATGGACGCTTGACAGGCCCTTCGTGTCATGTTTCCTTGTCACCAAGACAAGGGAGCTTGCCATGCGGTCGCGCCGCCAAATCCTCTGGAGCCTCGTCCCGGCCTTCGCGGCCGTGGCGCTCGGTCTCTACGCCCTGGCCGGCGCGGCCCTGCTGTCGGGCGGCGACGCCCTGCAGGCCGTCCGTCTCCACGAGATCAATCTCGCCACCGTGCTCGGGACCGCCGCCGCCGGCGTCTCCGTCGCCGCCTTCCGCTAGAGGACGCCCACGATGATTTCCCCCGCGCCCGGAAGACCGCCCTGCCGCTGCTGGGCCTGACGCTCGCCGCCATCGGCGCGCTCGCGCTCCGCTACCTCTTCCCCGTCCCGCCGGTCGCGATGGTCGTGGTGAGCGGCGTGATCATCATAGGCGCCCTGGTGGTCTCGGTGGCGTGCTGGCGCGCCCTCGACGAGGTGGCCCGCGACGCCCACAAGACCGCCTGGTACTGGGGCGGCTCCTTCGGGATGCTCGCCGCCTTCATCGCCTTCGTCGCCGCCAAGAAGCTCGGCCTCGAGCCGCTGCTGGTCGCCGGCCGCGGCCCGCTCGATCTGATCGAGCTCGGCCTGATCGGCGTCATCATCGCCCAGCTCATCGGCTACCTGGTGGTCTGGGCCGGCTGGTGGTTCGTGCGGCGCTAGGGGGATCCGATGAAGAACCGCCTCAAGGTGCTGCGCGCCGAGCGCAACTGGAGCCAGGGCGACCTGGCCGAGCGGCTCGACGTCTCCCGCCAGAGCGTCAACGCCATCGAGACCGGCAAGTACGACCCCAGCCTGCCGCTCGCCTTCAAGATCGCCCGGGTGTTCGACCTGCCGATCGAAGCCATATTCGAGGACGGGGCCGCTTGAGGCGGCTCCCAGAGAGGATTTCCATGCTTTCGTCCCTGTACCGTGTTGTCCGCCGGCTGGCGGCCGCTGCGACCGCCGTCGCCCTGGTCGCCGCCAGCCCGGCCGCCGCCGAGCCCGCGCTCTGGACCATCCGCGACCACGACTCGACCATCTACCTGTTCGGCACGGTCCACGTGCTCCGGCCCGGCACCGAGTGGCGCTCGGCGAAGGTCGCCAAGGCCATGGCCGACAGCCGCGAGCTGACGATCGAGGTGCTGGACGCCGACAACGTCGCGGCCGCCCAGCCGCTGATCGCCAGGCTGGGCCTCGATCCGCAGCGGCCGCTCTCCGGCAAGCTGCCGGAGCCGGACCGGCCGAGGCTCGCCGCGGCCGCCAAGGCCATGGGCCTGCCCGAGGGCGCGCTGGAGCCCATGCGGCCGTGGCTCGCGGCCCTCACGCTCGCCGTCACCCCGATGATCCAGGCCGGCTACGACCCGAAGAGCGGCGTGGAGACCGTCCTGACCGCCGAGGCCAAGGCGGCCGGCAAGCCGATCACCGCCCTGGAGACGCTGGAACAGCAGCTCCGCTTCTTCGCCGACATGCCGAACGACGTGGAGGTCGACCTGCTGCGCGCCACGCTCGACGACGTGGCCGACGGCCCGGCCCAGCTCGACCGCATGGTCACCGCCTGGGCGGCCGGCGACCTGGTGAACCTGGAGAAGGAGTTCGTCGAGGAGACCCGCCGCGACTATCCGCACATGTACGCCACCGTCGTCGTCGGCCGGAACGAGGACTGGGCCCGCCAGCTCAAGGCGAAGCTCGAGGGCTCGGGCGTGTCCTTCGTCGCCGTCGGCGCGGGCCACCTGGTGGGCCCCGACAGCGTGCAGGCGCAGCTTGAGAAGCTGGGCGTGCGAGTGACGAGCCAGTGAAAGCCCTCCTCCCTTGCGGGGAGTGTCGGGTGGGGGGTGTCTGCTCCCGCGCCGGTGTCTCACCCCCCACCCCAACCCCCTCCCCGCAAGGGGGAGGGGCTCTAAAGTCGCGTCCGGAGGCTCCACAGCTCCGGAAACGCGCGGCGGGTAAGCGTCCTCGACAGGTATCCCACCCCGTCGGTGCCGCCGGTGCCGGGCCGGCCGCCGATGATCCGCTCGACGGTCAGCACATGCTTGTGCCGCCAGGTGAGCAGGGCGTCGTCCAGGTCCACCAGCTTCTCGGCGAGCTGGTAGAGCTCCCAGTAGCGCTTGGTGTCGCGATAGACCTCGAGCCAGGCGTCCTCCACGGCTTTCGAGGGTTCGTAGGGCTGGGCGACGTCGCGCTCCAGCACCTCGGGGGCAGCGCCAGGCCGTGGGTCGGCAGGTGACGGATGGCGAGGTCGTAGAGGCTGGGCGCCTCCAGCGCGGCCTTCAGGTCGGCCAGCACCGCCGGCCGCTCGGTGTGGAAGCGCAGGAAGCTCTCGTCCTTGAGGCCCAGCAGATATTCCAGCTCGCGGAACTGGTGCGACTGGAAGCCGGAGCTGGTCCCCAGGCTGCCGCGGAAGGAGAGGTAGTCGGCGGGCGTCATGGTCGCCAGCACGTCCCACGACAGCGTCATGATCGTCTGGATGCGCGAGACGCGGGCCAGCGCCTTGTAGGCCGGCTCCAGGTCGCCAGCGGCGACCAGCGCCTTGGCCAGCTTCACCTCGTGGATGATCTCCTTCAGCCACAGCTCCTTCGTCTGGTGGATGACGATGAACAGGAGCTCGTCGTGGCGGTCGGACTGCGGCGTCTGCGCGGCCAGCAGGGCGTCGAGGCCCAGGTAGCGCGCATAGGTCATGGGTTGTTCGGACATGGCGGCTCCATACGCTCAGCCGGCCTTGCGGGGAATGGCGCCCGGGCCTAGCAGAGACGCCCAGAGAGCGAGGATCCCCATGACCACGCGCGACCCGGCGACCGCCGGCTTCATCCTCAACCAGACCATGCTGCGGGTGAGGGACCCCGAGGCCTCCGTGGCCTTCTACCGCGACGTGCTGGGCATGACCCTGCTGCAGAAGCTGGACTTCCCGCCGATGAAGTTCTCGCTCTACTTCATGGCCTATCTCCAGCCGGGCGAGACCATCCCCGAGGACCCGGCGGAGCGCGGCCGCTTCATCTTCACCCGCGAGACGACCCTGGAGCTGACCCACAACTGGGGGACGGAGAGCGACCCGGACTTCAAGGGCTATCACTCCGGCAACAGCGAGCCCCGCGGCTTCGGCCACCTGGGCATCAGCGTCCCCGATGTGGCCGCCGCCTGCGAGCGCTTCGAGGCCATGGGCGTGCCGTTTCAGAAGCGACCCAACGACGGCGCCATGAAGGGCATCGCCTTCATCCTCGACCCCGACGGCTACTGGATCGAGATCCTCTCGCCGAACGGCATGGCCCCCGTGATCGCCGCGGCGGGGTGACGGCTTGAGGGAGAGGGCGCGCTCCGCTAAGGAACCTGCCTCGGGCCGTTCGACGGCTCGGATGCGGCCGTAGTTCAGAGGTAGAACGTCAGCTTCCCAAGCTGAATGTCGGGGGTTCGATTTCCCCCGGCCGCTCCAATTTCCCCCAGCAGACGCGGAACCGCCGGCGGGCCGGAGCCCGCCGGCGTCCGGTCATTTCGGCGCGACGGCGTCGAGGTCGGTCTTCAGCTCGCGCGCCCAGATGCGGCCGGCGCGGCAGGCGGCGATGAAGCCCTTCGGCCCCGCCGCCAGGTCCACATAGCCTTCGTCCTGGTCCTCGGGCGCGATGCCGGCCTTGGCGAGGAAGTCCGCGGCCTCGGCGGTGTGGCCGATCACCTTGCAGTGGGCGTGAGCGTCGTTGACGAAGTCCTTGGCGCACTTGTCGATGGCCAAGAGGGCCGCGCCCTTCTCCGACACGATGACGGCCACGGCGTCGTAGAGCACCGAGGGCCCGCCATCGATCTTCTGCATGGCCGGCTGCAGCACGCCGTTCGAGAGCGTGGCGCCGCCGACCTTGGGCGCGATGATCTCGTAGGCCGCGCCCTCCTTCTCGACGGCGGCGATGAGGCCGTTCAGCAGGTCGGCGTCGGCGCCGTCGGTGATCAGGATGCCCACCTTGCGGCCCCGGAAGTCGGCCGGAAGACGCTTCAGGATGCTGAGCGCGTCGGACGGCTCCAGGTCGGTGCGGACGGCCACGAAGGGCTTGGCGGCGGCCGGCTTCTTCGCCAGGCCCAGGCCGTCCGCCACCGTCTTCGCCAGGTCGCCGTCGATGTTGACCAGGTGGGAGACCAGCCTGGCCCGGATGTCCTCGCGCTCGACCTTGGACAGCTCGAAGACCAGGGCGTCGCCGATGTGCTTCTGCTCCACCGGGGTCTGGCTCAGGTAGAACTGCCGCGCCTGGCTGTAGTGGTCGGCGAAGCTCTCCGGACGGATCTGCCGCGTCGCGCCGGCGACCTCCTGCTCGAAGTGACGGTAGCCGCGCTCCGGGCTCTCGCGCGGACCGCCCCAGCTGTTCGGCTCGTAGTTCACCCGTCCGATCGGATTGCGCATGGCCATGTGGCCGTCCTGCTGGAAGTTCATCACCGGGCAGCCCCTGGGCTGGTTGATCGGGATGTGGGTGAAGTTGGGCGAGCCCAGCCGCTTCAGCTGGGTGTCCAGGTAGGAGAAGTTCCGGCCCTGCAGCAGCGGGTCGTTCGAGAAGCCGATGCCGGGGACCACGTTCTGGGTCAGGAAGGCCACCTGCTCGGTCTCGGCGAAGAAGTTGTCCACCGAGCGGTCCAGGACCAGCCGGCCGACGATCCGCACCGGCACGAGCTCCTCCGGGATGATCTTGGTCGGGTCGAGGACGTCGAAGTCGAAGGTGTCGGCGAAGGCCTCGTCGAAGAGCTGGACGCCCAGCTCCCATTCCGGCGGGTCGCCGGCGCCGATCGCGTCCCACAGGTCGCGGCGGTGGAAGTCCGGGTCGGCCCCGTTGATCTTCACGGCCTCGTTCCACATCACCGACTGGAGGCCGAGCTTCGGCTTCCAGTGGAACTTCACGAAGGTCGATTTCCCGTCCTTCGTCAGGAACCGGAAGGTGTGGACCCCGAAGCCTTCCATGAACCGGAAGGAGCGCGGGATGGCGCGGTCCGACATGACCCACATGATCATGTGCATGGATTCCGGCGTCAGGCTGATGAAGTCCCAGAAGTTGTCGTGCGCCGTCTGGGCCTGCGGGAAGCCGCGGTCCGGCTCCGGCTTGGCGGCGTGGACCAGGTCGGGGAACTTGATCGGGTCCTGGATGAAGAAGACCGGGATGTTGTTGCCGACGAGGTCCCAGTTGCCCTCCTTCGTGTAGAACTTCACCGCGAAGCCGCGCACGTCGCGGGCCAGGTCGAACGAGCCCCTTCGAGCCCGCCACCGTCGAGAAGCGCACGAACACCGGCGTCTTCTCCCCTTGCGCTGGAAGATGTCGGCGCTGGTCAGGTCGGCCAGGCTGTCGGTGGTCTCGAAGACGCCGTGCACGCCGAAGCCGCGGGCATGGACCACGCGCTCCGGGATCCGCTCGTGGTCGAAGTGGAAGATCTTCTCGCGGAAATGGAAGTCCTCGATCAGGGCCGGGCCGCGCAGGCCGGCGCGCAGCGTGTTCTGGTCGTCGGCGACGGGCGTCCCCTGCTGGGTGGTGAGGACCTGATCGTCCTGGGCCGTCTGGTGAGTCTCGCCGCCCGCGCCTGGATTGCGCGCGCGATAGGTTTCGTCGCTCATTGAAGCATCCCTCCTGCTAGACATGGAGAGCGGGTGGGGAGGGCGAGGGTTCAGAGCTGCGCCGATGAATCTTTTCGATCCGCGCCCGCGAGACCGTCCAAGCCCCGGCGGTTCGGAAACATGGTTAGCGCCGCGTTTACCGGATCGGCCGAGAACGCTGGCCATGGACATCTCGGCGATGCGGCTGGTGGAGAGGCCCGAGGGGCACCTGGAGCTGGAGCCCCGGCCGACCCCGGACGAGCTCTCCGCCTACTACCGCGACAAGTATTACGGCAGCCGTGACGGGCGCACGCCCTACGCCTTCGGCTACACGCCCGAGGAACTCGAACATAAGCTCCTCCAGCCCGCCGAGGCCGAGCACGTCTGGGGCCGGCCGCCGGGCCGCCTGCTGGAGGTCGGCGTCGGCGAGGGCTTCACCCTCGACTACTTCCTGAAGCGCGGCTGGCGGGCGACGGGGCTCGACTTCACCGACGACGGGGTGCGCGAGTTTCACCCCCCACCTGGTGGGCGCCCTGACCACCGGCGACGCCTTCCGGCTTCTCGACGAGGCGATCGCGGCCGGCGAGACCTATGACCTGATCGTCTGCAACAACGTGCTGGAGCACGTGCTCGACCCCATGGGCCTGCTGGACCGGCTGCGCGCCATCGTGGCGCCCGAGGGGCTGCTCAGGATCGCCGTGCCCAACGACGGCTCCTGGCTTCAGGCCGAGATCGTCGCGCGGGGTTTCGGGGCGCCGGAGTTCTGGCTGGCCCCGCCCGACCACCTCAACTACTTCAACACCGACACCCTGCCCCGCGCGCTCGCGGCCCATGGGTGGGAGGTCACCGAGCACCTCGGGGAATACCCCATCGACACCTTCCTGCTGAACCCGGCCACCAACTACCTGCAGGAGAAGGCGAGGGGACGGGACTGCCACTTCACCCGCATCGCCTTCGAGATGGGCCTCTGGAAGGCCAAGGGCCTCGACGGCGTCATCGCCTACCGCCGGGGCTGCGCCGCCGCGGGGATCGGGCGCAACCAGACGGCCTACGCCCGGCCGGCCGCGCGATAGGCCGGTGAACGTCCTCATTCTCAGCGCGGCGGCCAAGGTCCTGCTGGTCCGGGCCTTCCGCGAGGCGGCCGGGGCCTGCGGCGGCCGGGTGATCGCCGCGGACGTCACGCCTGACAACGCCGCCCTGTTCGAAGCCGACGAGCCGCTGATCCTGCCGCGGAGCGACGCGCCGGACTTCCCGGAAGCGGTCGTGGCCGCCTGTCACGCCCACAGCGTCCGCCTGGTGGTCCCGACCCGCGACGCGGAGCTCGAGACACTTGCCCTGCTGAAGCCCCGCCTCGCCGACCACGAGGTGACGGTCCTGGTCGCCTCGCCGGAGGCCATCGCCATCTGCCGGGACAAGCGCCGCTTCGCCGCCTTCTGCGCCGCCCAGGGCCTGGAGACGCCGCGCGCCTATGCGCCGGGCGAGGCGCCCGACCGCTATCCGGTGTTCGTTCGCCCGGTGTCAGGCGCGGGCGGGGCCCAGGCCCGGCGCATCGACCGGGCCGAGGACTTGCCCGACGATCCCGGCCTGCTGGTCCAGGTCTTCGACGCCGCGCCGGAGTTCACCATCGACGTGCTGCTCGATCTCGAGGGCCGCCCGCTCCAGGCGGTGGCGCGCCAGCGCCTGTCGATCCGCGCGGGGGAGGCGGTGAAGTCGCGGGTGGTGGCGGCGCCGGAGCTGACCAATCCGGCCATGCGGCTCTGCGCGGCGCTCGGCCTGGTCGGCCACAATGTGGTGCAGGCGTTCTGGGAGCCGGGCGCCCCCGCCGCGGTTCATCGAGATCAACCCCCG
Source organism: Phenylobacterium sp. J367 (assembly GCF_024699985.1). Taxonomy (GTDB): domain Bacteria; phylum Pseudomonadota; class Alphaproteobacteria; order Caulobacterales; family Caulobacteraceae; genus Phenylobacterium. The sequence continues at coordinate 1,933,633 of NZ_JAJONA010000001.1, forward strand.
GTTCGGCGGCGCCTCGAACCTCTCGATCCAGGCGGGCCTGGCCTCGCCCGAGCGGATCCTGATGATGCTGACCGGCTCGCAGAAGGCGGCGACCCCGCGGCCGATCCGCTATGGCCTCACCATGCTGCGCTATGCCGAGGACCGGATCGTCACCGCCGCGGAACTGGCCGAGCTCGACGCCCGATCCGGGTCATGACCCGCGCCCTGCTGCTCGACATGGACGACACGCTCTACGAGGAGCGGTCCTACGTCCTCTCCGGCTTCCGCGCGGTGGCCGAAGAGATCCACGCCCACTTCCCGCATGCCGACGCGGACGCCGTCTTCGCGCACCTGGCCGAGACGCTGGAGAGCCAGGGCCGGGGCAAGCTGTTCGACGGCGCGCTGCTCGCCTTCCGCATCGAGGCGACGCCGGAGCTGGTGGAGCGGCTCGTCGCCGCCTACCGCCATCACACGCCGGACGTCGCGCTGTGGCCCGGCGTCGCCGACACCCTGGCCGAGCTGCGCAAGTCCTGGAAGCTCGCCATCGTCACCGACGGGCTGCACGCCATGCAGGCCCGCAAGGCCGAGGCGCTGGGCTTGGCCGACCTCGTCGACACGGTGGTGTTCTGCTGGGAGCACGAGGCGCCGAAGCCCGATCCGCAGGGGTTCCGCCTGGCGCTGAAACGCCTCGGCGCCGAGGCCGCCGACGCCGTCGTGGTGGGCGACAACCCGCTGCACGACATCGCCGCCGCCCGGGCCATCGGGGCGAGGTCCGTGCGGGTCCGCACCGGCCGTTTCGCCGCACTCGACGCCCCGCGCTGGCGGGCGGATGCTGAGGCGGCTTCCTTCGCAGACGTGCCGGACGCGCTCGCCCGGCTGGGGTTCGACCGATGAGCAAGACCGTCACCATCGCCGGCCGTCCGATCGGCGCCGACCATCCGCCCTATGTGGTCGCCGAGATGTCGGGCAACCACAACGGCGACATCGGCCGGGCGCTGGCCCTCATCGACGCCGCCAAGGCCGCCGGCGCCCACGCCGTGAAGCTCCAGACCTACACCGCCGACACCATCACCATCGACCACGACGGTCCGGAGTTCCGCGTCCATGGCGGCCTTTGGGACGGCCGGCGTCTGTATGAGCTCTACCAGGAGGCCCACACCCCCCTGGGACTGGCATCCGAGGCTGTTCGAACATGCGGCGAAGGTGGGGATCACGATCTTCTCCTCGCCCTTCGATCCGACCGCCGTCGCCTTCCTGGACGAGTTGGGCGCGCCGGCCTTCAAGATCGCCAGCTTCGAGCTGATCGACCTGCCGCTGATCGAGCTCTGCGCGAAGACCGGCAAGCCGCTGATCATGTCCACGGGCCTCGCGTCGCCGCAGGAGATCACCGAAGCCATCGCCGCGGCCCGGGCGGCCGGTGGGGACCAGATCATCCTGCTCCACTGCACCAGCGGCTATCCGACGCCCGCCTCGCAGATGAACCTGCGGACCTTGCAGCACCTCGCCGCCCAGCACGACGTCGTCGTCGGCCTCTCGGACCACACCCTGGGCGTCGCCGTTTCCATCGCCTCGGTGGCGCTCGGCGCCGCCTTCATCGAGAAGCACTTCTGCCTGAGCCGGGCCGACGGCGGGGTGGACTCCGAGTTCTCCCTGGAGCCCGCCGAGCTCGCCCGCCTGGTGGAGGACAGCCGCACCGCCTGGGAGGCGCTGGGGAGCGTGCAGTACGACGAGGCCGCCTGCGAGGCCTCCAGCCGCGACCACCGCCGCTCGCTGTACGTCACCGCCGACGTGGCGGCCGGCGAGGCGCTCACCTCCGCCAACGTCCGCTCGATCCGCCCCGGCTTCGGCCTGCCGCCGAAACACCTGCCGGAGGTGCTGGGCCGCAGGGCGTCCCGCGCGCTGAAGCGCGGCGCGCCGCTGGACTGGTCGATGGTGGAGTAGGGCCCTCTCCCTACCCTCTCCCTCTCGGGCTCCGCCCGGGGGAGAGGAGGTGATTCGTCGGCCTCGCAGCCCCACTCCTCTCCCCCGCGAAGCGGAGAGGGAGAGGGTAGGGAGAGGGCCTGAGGTCTACGCCTCCCGCTCGTACCTCTGGAACGGCAGCGCCCTAACGTCGGCGCTCGTGAACCGCGGATTGGCCGGATAGAGCGCGTCATAGACCCTGGCCACGAAGGCGTAGTCGTCCGGCGTGTCGACGGTCCAGCGCAACGCGCTCTCGTCCACGCCTTGCGTCAGCGCCGCCACCGTGAAGCGGGAGCCTTCCTTGTAGAGGTAGGGCGTCACGTGCTCGCGGTCGTAGAGATCCCGCGCCTCGCGGCCGGCGGCCAGCAGGGCGTCCAGGGTGAAGACTTCCATGTCCAGGCCCCGCGGCCAGGTCGGGATCCGTCCGTTGGAGACGTAGTCGACCTCCAGCCGCTCGCGGAGGCGGACCCCCGCATCGATCACCCCGGGATCGGTCAGGGGGCAGTCGGCGGTCAGCCGGACCACGTCGCCCTGGATGTCCAGCGCCTCGACGCAGGCCACGTAGCGGCCGAGCACGTCGGCCAGCGGGCCCCGGAAGACTTCGACGCCAAGGGTCTGGAGATGCGCCGCCAGCGGGTCGTCCGAGGCTTCGACGCTGGTCGCCACGATCAGCCGGGTAAGCGTCTCGCAGCGCCGCAGCCGCTCGATCTGGCGCTCGACCATCGGCCGGCCCGCCAGCGGCATCATCACCTTGCCGGGCAGGCGCGACGAACTCATCCGCGCCTGCAGGATCGCCACGGCCATCGAAACCCCCTCCGATGGCCAAGGTCTAGAGCGCGTCGGTCAGACGATCCAGTCGGAGCCGAACGACGACAGGGAGACATTGACCAGGGTGAGCTGGGCGCCGCTGTCGAGGGTCAGGACCACGTCGGCGCCGATCTGGGCCACGGCATAGCCGCCGTCCATCACATCGACCCGGTCGCCGGCGGCGTAGTGGAAGTCGAGGATGCGGTCGGACCCGGCCTCGGCGAAGAAGTGGAAGGTGTCGGCGCCCGCGCCGCCGATCAGCACGTCGTTGCCGCGGTCGCCGGACAGCCAGTCGTCGCCGTCGCCGCCCTGGACGAAGTCGTCGCCCTGGCCGCCGCGGACAATGTCGTTCCCCGCCCCGCCGGCGGCGGTATCGTCGCCCATGTTGCCCAGCACCACGTCGTGGCCGTCGTCGCCGGCAAGGACGTCGGCGCCCCGGCCGCCCACGACCCAGTCGTCGCCGCCGCCGCCGGAGATCGTGTCGTCGCCGGCGTTGCCGTGCAGGTCGTCGAAGGCGCCGCCGCCGGAGATCCAGTCGCGGCCGTCGCCGCCGTGCAGGATGTCGGTCGCGTCCGAACCGATCAGAACATCGTCGCCCGACGTCGGCCCGGCGGGGGATTGGACACTGGTGGACGAAGACCACGGCGTGTCGTAGCCGGCGAACTTCGAGACATATTGCGACACCGGCGTGCCGTAGGGATCGCGGGTGTCGATGGCGCCGCCGGAGGTCAGGAAGTCCTTCAGGTTCCAGACGCCGACCAGGTGCGCGCCTGCGATCAGGCCCGACATGGTCACTTGGCTGCCGGCCACCCAGTCGCCGATGTACTTGACGATATCGAGCGCGATCAGGTCGGCGTGGACGTTCTCGAACCAGGCCTGCTGCGCCGCGTCCTGAGCGGCGGGAGAGGCCAGGAAGCTCGCCTTGTCATAGACGCCGTAGCTCGCCGCCTTCGCGGTCCAGCGGCCGATGAAGTCGATCTCGCCGGTGCCGTCATGGCCCTCGTAGAAGCCGATCGCCTTCAGCGCCTCCTCGCCGAACTGGAAGCGGCCCAGATAGCCGACGCTCGAGACGAAGGCGTAGTTGTTGCCGGACTCGTTCTGTCCGAGTGCGCGCAGCAGGTCGCCGTAGTTTCCGGTGCTCATCCCCGTGATCCTCTTTGATGGTGCGCCCGCGCCGCCCCGACGGCGGCGCGGGCATGGCCTGAGGCGCCGCCCGACGCGGTGCTCCAGACGCAGGTTTTCGAGAGAGGCCCCCTGGCTCGTTAGCGCCCAGAGGGTTGACGGGCGGCGCGGGCCGGAATGTGGCGGCTGGCCGCCACAAAGGTGCGTCAAGTTGACCGTGCCAAGCTTGTTTACCGCACGGCCCAGCTCGTTGACTTTGCTCAGCTTTTGCGACGGACACTGTCCGTCGTGCGACGAAGGCGCAGACGCGCTAAAGCTTCGCCATGCTATCGATCGAAGGCGCGGGGGGCGCGGGGGAGGGCTGCGGTGCCGGCAACGTTGAGAACCATGCTCAACCGGCAGATCCTGCTGTTGACGATCGGTCTGTGGAGCGCCGCGTGGGGCTTCTACATGTCCCCGGCCTTCATCCTGGGCGAGAACAAGCCGAAGGTCGTGATCTTCCTGGCCGCCTGCTCGGTCTTCGGCGCGTTCCAGTCGCTGCTGATCTTCCAGTTGATCCGTGGCACCCGTCGGATCTCGATGCGGCTGAGGACCTGCATTGTCGTGGCCGCAACCCTCGCGGCGATCGCGCTGCACGCCCTGCTCGACACTCAGATCTATGAGGCCGTCTTCTCGCCGAGGCTGGTGTTCCGCGACCCCACCCACGTGAAGCAGTTCGAGTATTTCTACCTGACCAACTTCGTCATGCTCGCGCCGACCTACGGGCTCTATCTGGCCGGCGTGGCGCTCACCCTCTCGGCGCTCGCCAATGAGGACAAGGAGCGCCGGCTCGCCGCCGCCCAGGCGGCCATGCAGGAGGCGCATCTCACGACGCTCCGCCTACAGATCAACCCGCACTTCCTGTTCAATGCGCTGAACGCCGTCACCGCCCTGGTCGGCGCCGGCCGCAACGCCGAGGCCAGCCAGGTGGTGGCCCGGCTCTCCAGCTTCTTCCGCGCGACGCTGAACACCCCGCCGGGCGAGATGGTCCGACTGGAGGAGGAGTTCGACGTCATCGGCTCCTACCTCGACATCGAGGCGGCGCGGTTCGGTCCCCGGCTGGACGCCCGGATCGACTGCCCGGAGTCCGTGGCCGAGGCCCAGGTGCCGCACTTCCTGCTGCAGCCGCTGGTGGAGAACGCCATCAAGCACGGTGTCGCCCGGTCCAAGGCCACGGTGCGGCTGGAGATCGCCGCGCGAATCCGGGACGGCCGGCTGGTGGTGCGGGTCGCCGACGACGCCGGGCCGCTGGACGGCGAGGCGCCGCCGGGCGCCCGGCGTCGGTCTGCACAACGTCGAGCAGCGGCTGGCCGCGCTCTACGGCGAAGAAGCCACGTTCCGCGCCGGCCGCCAGGGCCGCCAGTTCGTGGCCGAGGTCGAGCTGCCGCTCACCGTCGGGCGGCCGGAGCGGGCGGCCGCCTGATGCGTGTCCTGGTTGTCGACGACGAGCCGCTGGCGGCGGACTGGCTGAGCCGCTGCCTGAGCGAGATCGAGGGTGTGGAGGTGGTGGGCGTCGCCGGTGACGGCGACGAGGCCCTCGACCGCATCGCCGAGACGCGGCCCGACCTCGTCCTGCTGGACATCCAGATGCCCGGCCGGACCGGTCTGCAGGTCGCCCAGGCGCTGCGCCATCGCGAGCGGCCCGAGGTGGTGTTCGTCACCGCCTTCACCGATCACGCGCTCGAGGCGTTCGAGCTGGACGCCGCCGACTACCTGCTGAAGCCGGTGCAGGTCGACCGCCTGGCCGAGGCGGTGCGCCGGGCGCGCCGGCGCCGGGAGCAAGTGAGGCCGGAGCTGGTCGCCGCCCGGCCGGCGCCGCCGGGCGCCGGCGCCTACGACGACGAACTCTGGATCCGCCATCGCGACGGTTTCGTCCGGGTCCGCACCGACCAGATCCGCCGCATCGAGGCGGCGCGGGACTACGCCCTGATCTACACCGCCACGCGCAGCTACATCCTGCGCGCCACCATGGCCGACCTGGCGCGCCGGCTCGACCCGGCCCAGATCATCCGTGTCCACCGCTCGGCCTTCGTCAGGCCCGACACCGTGGCCCGGGTCGAGCGCTCCGGCCGCAACATGATGCGGCTGATCACCGAGGACGGGGCGGTGGTCGAGGTGGGGGTCAGCTACGTCGGCCGCGTGGCCGAGGCGCTGGGGCTCTCCGGCCTGATCAGCGCGGGCGGACGTGCCGGGGACTGACGAAAGGCCGTCGCGCTGCGGGCGGACTTCGTCGCGGATCGGCTGACGGGCCACGGCCCCGACAGGCATCTGGACGGCCATAAGCTTGGCAATGAGGCCGTCCGCCGATGAAGTCCTTCGACCTTTCCCGCGCGCCGCAGCCGGTCCGCGAGCTGGCCCCCGACAGCCTGGTCGCCTGGCGCCTGGCGCCGTCGTCGGCGCGCGGCGTCGAGGGCCGCGTGCTGCTGGTCGGCGCCCAGCCGGATGACGCGGGCCGCGTGGCCTCTCTGCTGCGCGAGCATCGGTTCGAGGTGGAGCTGGCGGCCGACGTCGCCGCCGCCGAGGTCATGCTGGCCACCGACGAACCGGACCTCGTGGTGCTCGATCCGGACATGCCGGGCGAGGACGGGCTGGGGCTGTGCCGGCGCCTGGCGCTGCGCGGCGCGCCGCCGATCCTGCTGCTCACCGGCCGCTGCGAGGCGCTGGACCGGGTGATCGGCCTGGAGCTCGGCGCCGACGACGTGCTGGGCAAGGACTGCCATCCGCTGGAGCTGGTCGCCCGGGCCCGCGCCGCGGTCCGCCGCCGGGCCGTCCGGCCACGGACGGTCACCCGCGACGCCGAACCGAAGGGCCGCGCCTGGCAGGGTTTCCGCCTCGATCCCATCCGCCGCCGGCTGACCGGGCCGGACGGACGCCTGCTGCGCCTGCCGGCCGGCGAGACGCGCCTGCTGGGCGTCTTCTTCGCCCATCCCGACCGGGTGCTGAGCCGCGCCGAGCTGATGGACCTCGCCTGGCGCGGCGAGGTCGCCGGACGCACTGTCGACGTCATGGCCTGCCGCCTGCGCCGCAAGCTCGAGGCCTTCTCCGGCCGCCGGCTGCTGGTCTCCGTCCGCGGCGTCGGCTACGCGCTCGCCCCCGTCGCCTGAGGCCGTCGCAACCGCCGCCGAATTCGCCGCAGCCAAGCCCGAGTTCGTCGCAAACGATCCGCACGCTGAAGCTTCAGTGACAGGTTCGCGACAGACGCGGGACCGCGATGGCGACCCGCGCGAAGGCGACGTGCGGCGGGGGCCGCGCGGCCGCTCCCCTCGGAACCTGGAGACTCTCACGTGAACACAACGACCATCCGCGGTCGCCTGCTGGCCTCGACCCTGTTCGCCAGCGCCGCGGTCCTGGGCGTGGCCGCGACCGCCACGCTGACGCCGGGCCTCGCGCGCGCGCAGGACTACACCTCGGGCATCCTGTCCGGCCGCGTCGAGACCGACGCCGGCGCCCCAGTCGCCGGCGCGACGGTCGTCGTGCGCTCGGCGCAGGGCACGACGCGCACCGTGACCACCGACGCCTCGGGCCGCTTCCAGGTGACGGCGCTCCCGGTGGGCGCCTACACCGCCGACGTCTCGGCCCAGGACCTGCCCGGCCTGACCGGCCAGCGGATCAGCGTCGCGCCCGGCGGCTCGTCCTTCACCTTCACTCTGCAGAGCGGCACGGTGGACGAGGTGGTGGTCACCGGCACCCGCCAGACCCAGGACTTCGCCCGCACCGACATCGGCATGACCGTGGACGTCCAGGAACTGGCCCGGCAGATCCCGGTCGGCCGTTCGATCGCCAACGTCGCCCTGCTGACGCCCGGCGTGTCGCGGCCGGACGCGACCATCAACGCCAGTTCGCGCCGCAACCAGGGAGACCCTGGTGGTCGGCGGCACCTCGGCGGCCGAGAGCGTCTACTACATCAACGGCCTGAACGTGACGGACCTGCGCAACCTCTTGGGCTATGCGGACCTGCCGTTCGACGCCATCCAGTCGATCGACATCAAGACCGGCGGCTACCAGGCCGAGTTCGGCCGCGCCACCGGCGGCGTGGTCAACATGGTCACCCGCTCCGGCTCCAACGAGTGGCACGGCGGCGTGACGCTCACCTATTCGCCGGACTCGCTCCGGAACAAGATGCACGACGCCCACAGCCCGGGCGGCAGCGCGGTGTCCGGCGCCCTGGTCTACAACCAGCTCGCCAAGCTCGACACCCGCGAGGCCTCGATCTACGCGAGCGGCCCGATCCTCAAGGACCGGCTGTTCTTCTTCGGCCTCTACAATGCGCGCAGCACCGAGGAGGAGCTGGCAATGACCTCGCAGGGGGTCACCGGCAACAACCTCTACACCGGCGTCCAGACCCACTCGAAGAGCGACAGCCCGCGCTGGTTGGCCAAGTTCGACCTGAACATCACCGACCGCCAGCGCCTCGAGGCGACCCTGTTCTCGGACAAGTCCGAGACCGAGCAGCGCTTCTTCAACCGCGACGTCCGCACCGGCATCACCGGCGAGGGGCTGGGCTACGTGGAGAACGCCGGGGGCTTCAACCAGATCTACAAGTACACCGGGGCCTTCACCGACTGGTTCACCCTCTCCGCCCTCTACGGCGACCAGCGCTCCGACCAGCAGGACGAGGGCGATCTGGTCGACATCCCCCGCGCCCGCGACCTGCGCAGCGGCACGACCGTCTTCCTGACCCGGGCCAACACCGCCGGTTCGCTGCAGCCGGTGGGCGAGGACACGCGCAAGACCTACCGGGTCGACGCGGACTTCTACGCCAACCTGTTCGGCCGCCACCACGTCCGCATCGGCTTCGACCGGGAGGACCTGAACTCCACCGACCTGCACCTCTACAACGGCGGCTACTACGTCGACGTGGTGCACGGCAGCCCGGACGGCGTGATGGCCGAGCGGGACTACGCCTCGAAGGTGGTGTTCGGCTCCGGCGGCGAATACGACGCCGAGCAGACGGCGATGTACGTCCAGGACAGCTGGGACGTCACCGACACCCTGACCGTCCAGGCCGGCCTGCGCCTCGACAAGTACGACTACAAGAACCGCGACGGCGACAGCTACATCAAGCTCGACAACCAGCTCGCTCCGCGCCTCGGCTTCACCTGGGACCCGAGCGGCGAGGGCCGCGACAAGGTCTACGGCTCCTTCGGCCGCTACTACCTGCCGATCGCCACCAACACCTCGATCCGCGCGGTGTCCGGCGAGGACTACCACCAGGAGTTCCGGGCGCTGACCTTCAACGCCGACGGAACGCTGCGCCGCGACGCCAACGGGGTGCCAATCCTCGGCGACCGGATCATCCCCGACGCGATCTTCGCCCGACCGGTGGCCCCGAACCCGGGCGAGGTGACCGCCACCAACATCAAGCCGATGTTCGAGGACGAGTTCATCCTGGGCTACGAGCACCAGTTCGAGGGCTCGATGTTCGACGGCTGGCGCGGCGGGGTGCGCTATGTGAACCGGAACCTCAAGTCGACGATCGAGGACACCGACCTCGGCCGCGGCGGGGTCATCGACCGCTACTGCGCCCGCACCAATGCCGCCGGCTGCAACGTCATCACCTACGACGCCGACGGCAACGCCTACACGGCCAACGACCGCTTCACCGGCGCCTATATCCTGCTCAATCCGGGCAGCGAGGCGAAGATGATGCTGGACCTGGCGGCCGGTCCGGGCGGGGCGAACCTGCAGGCGGTCAACCTCTCGGAAGAGGACCTGCGCCTGGAGAAGGCCAAGCGGAAGTACCAGGCGCTGGAGTTCACCTTCGAGCGGCCGTTCGACGGCACCTGGGCGCTGCAAGGCTCCTATGTGCTGGCCAAGTCGAAGGGCAACTACGAGGGCGCGGTGAAGTCGGATGTCGGCCAGACCGACACCTCCATCACCCAGGACTTCGACGCCTGGTTCCAGCAGGAAGGCTCCTACGGCTACCTGCCGAACGATCACCGGCACACCTTCAAGCTGTTCGGCTTCTACCAGGTGACCGAGCAGCTCCGGGTGGGCGCGAACTTCTACGCCCAGTCGGGGCGGCCCTACGGCTGCATGGCCTATCATCCGCAGGACGCCTCGCCGGGCGCGACGCCCTCGGCCTGGTACTGCCTGCAGCAGAACGGCACGCGGGTGCTGACGCCCCGCGGCTCGCTCGGCCGGACGGAGTGGGTCACCAACACCGACCTGAACATCAGCTACGACATCCTGCGGCCGGAGAACGACTACGGCGCGGTCACCGCGGCGATCGACGTCTTCAACCTGTTCAACGAGCGCGCGGTCACCCGCGTGGTCGAGCAGAGCGAGACGACCAACCGGGTGGGCCGCTGGGTCCCGACGGTCGGCAAGAACCGCAGCTACCAGGCGCCGCGCAGCGTGCGGTTCTCCCTCCGCTACGCCTTCTGATCCCGGAGCCCCAATAGGGATCAGAATGTCGGGCCGCCCTCTCCCCGGGGCGGCCCGTCTTGTTTCCCGGCGGCTGGCGTTCCCTACTGGGATCATGAGCGAACCCCACGTCCTGCGTCTCGCCACCGCCGCCGACCAGCCCGCGCTGCGGGTGCTGATGGACCGGTCGATCCGCGCCCTCCTGGAGCCGTTCCTGACGCCGGCCGAACTCGAAGCCTCCTTCGAGATCATGGGCCTCGACACCCAGCTGGTCGCCGACGGGACCTACTATGTGATCGCGGCCGAGGGCCGCCTCGCCGCCAGCGGCGGCTGGAGCCGGCGGGCGACGCTGTTCGGCGGCGACCATTCCGCCGGCCGTGACGCCGCCCTGCTCGATCCGGCCCGCGAGCCGGCCCGGGTGCGCGCCATGTACACCGATCCCGACTTCGCCCGCCGGGGCCTGGGCCGCCGGATCCTCGAGGCCTGCGAGGCGGCCGCGCGGGCGGAGGGCTTCCGCTCGGTCGAGCTCGCCGCGACCATGGGCGGCGTGCCGCTCTACAGGGCCTGCGGGTTCACGGAGGTGGAGCCCTTCCACGCCGAGACCTCCGGCGGCGTTCGGGTGCCGCTGGTACGGATGGCCAAGCCCCTGTGAAAGAGAAGCGGGCGGACCTTTCGGTCCGCCCGCCGCGGCTCAGCCGCTGACCGCCAAGGGGTGGCCGGTCAGAAGGTGACGCCGATCCGCGCGTAGTAGAAGCCGCCCTGCCAGTCGACGATCATGTCGGAGCGGTAGATCCGCCCGTTGGTCGCGCTCTCGCCGATCAGGTCGCGGGTCGGATAGTTGTCGAACAGGTTGCGGACGCCCAGCGACAGCTTGGTGCTCTCGGTGACCTCCCAGCTCCCTTCCACGTCGATGAAGATCTCCGGGTCCCACTTCTGGATCATGTTGTTGGAGGCGCTGAACATGTTCTTGTAGGGGCCGTAGATCGAGGCCCGCGCCACGGCGCTGAACAGCCCGGCGGTGTGCACGGCCGTGATCACGCTGCGCCAGCGCGGATCGTAGTGCTTGAAGTCGTACACGTACTCGCCGTCGAAGAAGGTCCGAGTCACGCCCGAGGGGTCGACGATGGTCTTCACCTTCTTGACCACCGGCATGTTGTAGTTGAGCGAGGCGGTGACGTTGGTGGCCTGGCCGTTGTCCCAGTTGTGGGCGTAGGTGGCGACCACATCGACGCCCTGGACCTCGGCGTCGAAGGCGTTCTGGAAGAAGTTCACTTGGCCGATGGTGTCGGCGCCCGGCACGTTGGCGGCGATCAGGGCCGCCTGCAGGGCCGGCGTCACGGTGATCGGGGTCACCGCGTAAAACATGTCGTCGATCTGGATGAAGTAGGCGTCGGCCGAGATCGACAGGCCCGGCAGCGGCGTCGCGGTCACGCCCAGCGAGAAGTTGAGCGAGGTCTCCGGCTCCAGCTCCTCGGCGCCCAGGAACTGGGCGACCGGGTTGGTGGCCGGGAAAAGGCCCTGGGCCACTGGCTGGCCGTTGTTCACCACGGTGGAGACGATGGTGGTGAAGTTCTGGCCTGTGGTCGGCGCCCGGAAGCCGGTGCCAACCGAGCCGCGGACCGCGAAGATGTCGTTGATCTCGAAGCGGCCGGCGACCTTGTAATCCAGCGTCGAGCCGAAGTCCGAGAAGTCCTCGACGCGGAGCGCGCCCTGGACGAACAGCCGGTCGGTCAGGTCGGTGGAGACGTCGAGGTAGGCGGCCTTGGAGTTGCGGGTCAGCCGGCCCGCGTACTGCGGGCCGATGCCCGGCGCGCCGTTCGAGCCGACGCCGAGGACCGCATAGACCGGGTTGGTGAAGGTCCGGCCGTCGATCACCTGGGTCGCCGAGTTGCAGACGATGCCCTGGTTCTGCGGCGCGGTCGGCCGCAGGGTGCGCAGGGCGATGTTCGTCTCGTTGGTGCAGAAGTCGTAGGGGTCCTGCACCGCATAGGGGCCGGCGATGTAGGCGTTCACGTCGCCCTCGCGGATCTCGTAGCCTTCCTTGCGGTATTCCGCGCCGAAGGCGACGGCGATCGGCTCCGGCGTGAAGCCGCCCAGCTCGTAGACGAAGTCGGCGTTGAGCGCCCATTCGTCGGAGATCAGGTCGCCCTGGTGGAACTCGGTGGGGCTCTTCTCGCCGAGCGAGAAGTTGACCGTCTCGTCCAGGTCGTAGCGCAGCTTGTCGTAGCCGTAGCGGGCCGACAGGTCGTAGCCGAGCGGGCCGGCCTCGCCGCGGTAGCCGCCGATCAGCGAGTAGTCGGTGATGGTCCCGAAGTACTCTGGCGTGAAGCCCAGCGGGAAGATCTGGTTGGCCCGGAAGAGCTGGCCATTCGACATCCGGACGTAGTCGTCGAGGTTGTTGGTCGAGGCACCGACGTCCACCGGGTTCCGGTAGTTGAAGTCCTCCTTCATGTGGCTGCGGCCGAAGTTGCCGAAGGCGTAGAGCTCGCCGACGCCGAGCTCCATGCCTGCGTTGAAGAACGCCCGGAACGCCTCGGCTTCCGGCTGGCCCCACTTCTGCGGGATGCGCTGGTAGAGCCCGGCGTAGTTGACCTGCTGGGCGTAGGCGGCGGTGTAGGCCGTGCCGGGGCCCGTGGTCTCTGACGGGAACAGCGGGATGCAGAAGCCCGCCGACTGGTTCGGGATGTTGCGGTTGCAGAACGTCTGGGCCCGCGAGCTCGGCTGCTCGGTGACATATTCGAACGAGCCGTGGATGAAGCCGTTGTTCGGCAGCGGCAGGCCGATGTCGCCGTTGAAGATGATCGAGTCGCCGTCCTTCTCGTAGTACTGGCCGGCCTGGACCTGCAGCGAGCCCCCGCTCGGGCTGTCCTTGAGGATGAAGTTGATGACGCCGGCGATGGCGTCGGAGCCGTACTGGGCGCCGGCCCCGTCGCGCAGCACTTCCACGGACTTCAGGGCTGAGGCCGGGATCTGGGCGGCGTCCTGGGCCTGCACGCCCGAGCCGCCGGTGACCACCAGGGCCGAGCGGTGGCGGCGCTTGGAGTTCACCAGCAGAAGCGTCTTGTCCGACGGCAGGCCGCGCAGCGAGGCCGGGCGGATGAAGGTCGCGCCATCCGAGATCGGCTGGCGGGTGAGGGTGTAGGAGGGGACCAGCGTCTTCAGCAGGTCCTGGGTGTCGGTCACCGAGATCGAGTCGATGTCTTCCTGGCTGAAGCTGTCCACCGGCACCGGCGATCTGATCGCCGTGCGCGGCGCGGCGCGCGAGCCCGTGACGATCACCTCGTCGATCGCGGCCTGTGACCATGCGGATGTGGCGGTCGCCGCCGCCAGGGCCGATACGCCCGCGAGCCAGAGCCTGCGGCATGTCTTGGTCTGCATGAGATTACCCCCGTTTTCTTGTCTGCAGAGATTTGTCGCTGTTCTTGGGCGCGGGCGTTCAGACGTCCGCCGGACGAGCCTGAGGCTCGGTATCCAGCCGCGAGATCCAGATCTCAGGCCAAGTCGAAACGTCCATTCGCCACGCGCCTCAGTAGAGAGAGCGCCCCGGCCCGGTTCGTTTCCTGTCCCCACAGCAAACGATGCGCGCAGGTCTTGATCGGGCCGCTTCAAGGCCCGCCCACGTCGTCGTGTTGCGACGTCAGGACCGGACGGATCGGATACCGAGTCAATGAAATAAGATGACGCCGTACCGCCGTGCTTTGTTTGGCGTCACAGTGCGCGTCGATGATTGGTTTTTATTCAAATGTCCCGAATTTGACGTGAGGGTCCAAATCAAAACGACCTGCGATCACGTTGTGCACCGGCGTCGAAATGTTCAGCGATTGGGCGCGGCGTGCACAAGGATTGGCCGCCAAGGATCGTTTCGGCCCGCGCCAACGGGGGCTTGATCGCCGAGCGCCGTGGTCGGACGGTAGCGGTTGGACCCCGGCCGCAGCGCGGCCTTCGCCCGATCCTGACGGAGACCCCGATGAAGACGCCCGCTCTCGCCGCTGCCCTGACCCTTGGCCTGCTCGCCGCCGGCGCCGCCCAGGCCCAGAACCTGCACGTGAATCCGCAGAACGGCTTCATCTCCCAGGCGGTGAAGGTGCCGGCCGGGTCGGAGATGCTCTACGTCAGCGGCATCACGCCGGACGTCGTCCCCGGCGCGCCGGCGGCCACGCCGTTCGGCGACACCAAGACCCAGACCCTGAGCGTGCTGAACAAGATCGGGGCGATCTTGAAGGCTCAGGGCTACGGGTTCGAGGATGTGGTGATGATGCGCGTCGTGCTGGTCGGCGACCCCGCCAAGGGCGGCGGCATGGACTTCGCCGGCATGATGGAAGGCTACAACACCGTCTTCGGTCCGCTGAAGAACAAGCCGGCGCGGATCACCTCGCAGGTGGCGGCGCTCGTTCGCCCGGGCATGTACGCCGAGATCGAGGTGCAGGCGGCGAAGAAGCCCTGAGCGACGGCGGCGGGACCGGCCAGACCGGTCCCGCCCCGTTCCGGATCAACGGGCGGCGTAGGTGCGGCCGCGCTCGCGGTAGAGGTCGCTCACCGTAGGGCTGTTCACCGCTGCGACGCCGGCGTCCATGGCCTGGGCGTAGCAGTCCGAAGCACGGGCCGCGCGCCGGGTCTCGGTGACGCTGTTGACCGACGCGCCGCAGACTTCGAGCGCGGCCTGATCGAGGCGGCGCAGCACGCGTTGCGCGTCGGCGGGGCGGGAGAGGGTGAGGTCGGCGGTCGCCACGGACCGCTCGGCGGCCACGGCCGGCGCGGCCATCGTGAGCGCGAGGGCGGCGATCATCAGGGATTTCATGGCGATCCTCCGTGTGGACTTGTTTGCCTGAAGGATAGGCGCTTCGGCTCCACATCGCCATGTTTGCAGGCATCTTAGTCGCCCGCGTACAAAAACCGCCGGCGATCGTCTGGACCGCTATCCTGTTCTGAGAATGATCTCCGCCCCCCTCATGTCGTCCCGTCGGGAGGTCCCGTGCCGGAGGTGAGCGCTGGAATCCTCGCCTGGCGGCGGACCGCGTCGGGCCCGGAGGTGCTGCTCGTCCACCCGGGCGGACCCTGGTGGCGGGGCAAGGACGCCGCCGCCTGGTCGATCCCCAAGGGCCTGGTGGAGCCGGGCGAGGACCTTCTGGCCGCCGCGCTGCGCGAGACCGCCGAGGAACTCGGCCGCCCCCTCGACCCCGTCG
This sequence comes from Phenylobacterium sp. J367, assembly GCF_024699985.1. GTDB lineage: Bacteria > Pseudomonadota > Alphaproteobacteria > Caulobacterales > Caulobacteraceae > Phenylobacterium. The sequence continues at coordinate 1,949,088 of NZ_JAJONA010000001.1, forward strand.
CCGCGCCGGAGCCGCTGGCGCCGGTGCGCACGCCGGGCGGCAAGCGCATCTGCGCCTTCCTTGTGGAGGCGGACTTCGATCCGACCGGTCTCGCCAGCAATGCGTTCGAAATGGAATGGCCCCCACGCTCAGGCCGGCGGGCCAGCTTCCCGGAGGTCGATCAGGCGGCCTGGTTCGGTCCCGACGCGGCGCGCGTCAGGATCCATCGCGGGCAGCTGGCGCTGCTTGAGGACGGTCTGCGGCGTCTTCCGCCGCCTGGGTGACGCTGGCCGACTGCGCGGGCGAGCCCACCGGGCGGAAGTTGCGCTCGCGCGTAGCAACCACCTGGGTCCGCGGCGCGGCCCTCCTTGGGCCGGCTGTCGGCGGCGGCGGTGTACTGCACCTGGAACAGGGAGCAGGCGGCGGGATAGCCCTCGACCACGGTCGAGCTGATCAGGTTGCGGTAGCCCACCTCGCTGCGAAGCTCGCAGTAGTAGGTGGAGCCGTTCAGGGTCACGCCGCGCCGCCACACATAGTGCGGCCGTCCAGCCAGCACGATCTTGTCGTCCCAGCGGCCGAACAGGTTGAGCGCGGTGTCCAGTTCGCGGCCGTTCAGGGCCGTCGGGGCGTCGACCGTCGAGGTCGTGGCGCAGCCCGCCAGAAGAAGCGTCAGAGACAGAAGTGCTGCGACCCGCATCGACCTGCAACCCGCTTGTCGGGAATCCGACGGACATCCGCCGGCCAGAACTCCCTAAAGGCGATTTGGTTCAGCGGACTCGTGTCGCAGGCGCGCAGCGACGCTGCGCCGTACCATTATGATTGCGGGGTGGTCGCCCGGCGCGCGTTAAGGTTGGATTCACGGCATCTCTCCGGCCCGCCGCGGGGCGGACCGGAGAGCGCCGTTATCCGATTACCAGATCCGGACGCGCTGTTCCGGTTCGACGTAGAGCTTGTCGCCCGGCTTCACGTCCCAGGCCGTGTACCAGCCGGGGATGTTCCGGATGGTGCCGTTCACCCGATAGTAGGCCGGCGAGTGCGGGCCGGTGACGACCTGCTGGCGCAGCGCCTCGTCGCGGTACTTTTCACGCCACACCTGCGCCCAGCCCAGGAAGACCCGCTGGTCGCCGGTCAGCCCGTCGATCACCGGCGCCCGCGCCGCCCTTCAGCGAGGCGTGGTAGGCGTCCAGCGCCACCGACAGGCCGCCCATGTCGCCGATGTTCTCGCCCATGGTCAGGCCGCCCTGCAGCTTGGCGCCCGGCAGGGGCTCGAACGCCGAGTACTGGGCGCCCAGCCGGTCGGCCTGGGCCTTGAACTTGGCGGCGTCCTCGGCGGTCCACCAGTCCCGCAACACCCCGTCGCCGTCGGACTTGCGGCCCTGGTCGTCGAAGCCGTGGCTGATCTCGTGGCCGATCACCCCGCCGATCCCGCCGTAGTTGATGGCCGGGTCGGCGTCGGGATCGAAAAACGGCGGCTGCAGGATCGCGGCCGGGAAGACGATCTCGTTGTTGGCGAAGTTGTAGTAGGCGTTGATGGTCTGCGGGGTCATGCCCCACTCCTTCTTGTCGACCGGCTGGTGCAGCCGGGCGACGTCACGCCGCCACTCGTAGGCGCCGGAGCGCAGCGCATTGCCGTAGAGGTCGTTCGCCTTCAGATCGAGCTTGGAATAGTCGCGCCATTCCTCGGGGTAGCCGATCTTCACGGTGAACTTGGCCAGCTTCTCGAGCGCCCGCGCGCGGGTCTCGGGACCCATCCACTCCAGCTTCTCGATCCTGCCACGCATGGCCACCCGGACGTTGTTCACGAGGTCGTCCATCTTGGCCTTGGCGTCAGGCGTGAAGTAGCGCGCCACATAGACCCGGCCGATGGACTCGCCGATGGTGTTGTCCATGAACTGGGCGGCCCGCTTCCAGCGCGCCTGCAGTTCCGGCTGGCCCTGCAGCTCCTTGGAGCGGAACTGGAAGTGGGCCTGCACGAAGCGGTCCGACAGATAGGGCGCGGCGCCGTCGATCACGCGCGCGGCCTGCCAGGCCTTCAGGGTCTCGAGCGGGGTCTCGGAATAGATCTTGGCGAACTTCGGGAAGGCGGTGTTGGTGGTCACCACCACGCGGTCGACCTTCGGCAGCTCCGCGCCGGTGAGGTAGCGGTTCCAGTTGAAGCCCGGGGTCATGGCCGAGAGCTCGGCCAGGGTCGCGGGGTTATAGGTCTTGTCGCGGTCGCGGCGTTCGACGCGGGTCCAGGACGCTTCGGCGAGACGGGTCTCGAACTCCACGATCGCCTTGGCGTTCTCGGCGGGCTTTTCCCAGCCGGCCATGGTCAGGAGCTGCTCGAGGTAGGCCTGGTACTTGGCCTTCTTCTCCGCGAAGCTCGGCTGCAGGTAGTAGTCCCGGTCGGGCAGGCCCAGGCCGCCGGTCGCCGCCATCACGGCGTAGCGGGTCGGCGCCTTGGCGTCGATGGAGATGTAGACGGGCAGGATCGACGCGAAGCCGGTGGTCGCCGACTTGCCCATCAGGGCGGTGAAGTCGTCCTTGGTCTTCACGCCGCGGATCTGCGCCAGTTCGGGCTGGATCGGCTTGGCGTCGAGCTTGTTGACCAGCGCCTCGTCCATGTAGGCGGCGTAGCCAGCGGCGATCTTGGCGGCGTCGGGGTCCTGCAGCTTGCCGGCCTTGGCCTCTTCGAGGATGGCGTGCAGGCGGGCGTCGGACAGCTCGCGCAGCTTGTTGAAGTTGCCCCACCGGACGCGGTCCGAGGGGATCTGGGTGGTCTCGTCCCACTTGCCGTTGGCGAACTTGAAGAAGTCGTCGCCGGGTTTCACCGACCGGTCCATGCCGGCCAGGTCGAAGCCCCAGGTCCCGTATTTCGGCGCTTCGAGGGACGTCGCCGCGCCCGAGGCCGTGGTGGTGTCAGCCGCATCGAACAGCAGTTCGGTCTGGCAGGCGGCGTCGGCGCAGGCGTGGTCGTGACCCGCGGCCAGGGCGGGGCCGGCGGACAGCGCCGCGGCCGCGGCGGCGGAAAGCAGGATATTTCGCGTAGTGGAGGTCATCGGCGTCTCTGATGCACGTGTGGACTGGCGAGCAGGTGGTTTCCTGCCTTGGTCGCGCACCAAAGTTGGAATTTCGCCCCTGGGCAAGGGGACTTTGCGACGAGACTACATGTCCGGCGGCAGGAGGCGCGCGTAGGTCCGGTTGATCGCGTCGTAGCACTCGCAGGCGTACTGCTCGAGGGCGGCGCGGTCCAGGATGTCCACGACGCCGCGGCGATAGGAGATGGCGCCCTTGTCCTGCAGCGAGCGGGCGACGGCGGTCACCGTGGTCCGCTGGACCCCCAGCATGTCGGCCAGGAACTCCTGGGTGAGCGCGACCGTGTCGGTGGAGATCCGGTCGTGGCAGGTGAGCAGCCAGCGGCAGAACCTGGCCTCCACCGAGTGGAGCGCATTGCAGGCCACCGACTGGATGGCGTGGCCGAACAGCGCCTCGGTGTGGCGGTCGACGAGCGTGCGCAGCGCCGGGCTCTTCTCCCAGGCGTCGTGCAGCGCGGCGGCGCTGATCCGCGTGGCGCGGACTGGCGTCTGGACGATGGCGCGCGACAGCGACTGGCGCGGCGCCACCGCGGCCATCAGGCCCAGCGCGCCCTCGCGGCCGATGGTGGCGCTCTCGATGGCCGCGCCGTTCTCCATCAGCGTCATCAGCGAGATCACGCCGTCCTGCGGGAAGTAGATCGTCTCGATCTCGTCGCCGGGATCATACAGCAGCCGCCCCCGCTCAAGTTCCACCTGAGCCAGGCTAGCCGCAATCGACGCGTAATCCTCGGCGGGGAGGGACGCGAGAAGTCGGTTTCTCAACGCGGTGACGGGCCTATGCATCGGGGGGACGAAACGTCGCCGTACGGCTTAGGTTTCAAGTTATCGACGCAAAAGACCTTGGACTGTCGAGAAGACGACACTAATGACGAAAGGGTGGCAAAAACTCGTCTCGATCTGGCGGGTGCTGTGGATATCTCGTGATTTCCCCGGCGGCCCGAAATGTCGGAAGTCCGACTTATCTGTATCTGCCTGCCCCTTCGGGCGGCGAATCGGGTAGCGGGCTATCTTTTGATCAGCCGATAGCGACCATACATTGTCGCGGGCCGCTCAAGGCTTGGCCGGACCTCGCGATGGCGGCAAACGCCACAAGCTTGACCAGGTTCCGCTCAGCCGAGCCAGCGTCTCGGGAACCGCCAGCCGAGCGGCTTCACCTCGCCAGGCTTGAGGCCCAGCGTCGTCATCTTCGGCGCGGGGATCCGGCGCAGCGCCTCCACGGGCTCCTGGCCGCCGACCGGGCTGGAGGACACGCGGCCCTCGCGCAGCGCCCAGTCCACGGCGGTCCACTCGGCCTTGCCCTGATCGTCATGGCCCACGGCGTAGTAGTGGAGCAGGGCCTTCGGCTCGCCCGGCAGCTCCACCATCACCCCGATCACCCAGCCGCCCGGCCCCTGGTTCGCTGCCCGCATGGACGCTCCCTAGCGCGCATGGCGCGCACGAAAAACCCCTCCGGCGGGACCGGAGGGGCTTCGAAGTCCGTCGCGGGCGGTCGGCCTAGTTGTAGGAGACGACCACGTTGAAGGTGCCCGAGTAGGCGCCCGACTGGGTGTTGTTGGCCACAGGGATCGAGCCGCCGACGCCGAAGTTCAGGTTGCCCGTGTTGCCGAGCGAGCTGGACAGCGTCTGCGGGTTGGTCACCGACAGCGCGAGCGTGACCAGGATCGTCTCCGAGCCGCCGGTGCGCGTCATGGAGAAGTTGGCCGGGATGTTGATGTTGAAGGTCTGGCCGCCTTCGCCGGTGACCGTGTAGGTCGCGCGGCCGGCCGTCGCGTTCGGGCCGTTGGTCAGCAGCGCCACGCCGCCGGTGGAGGTCCGCTGGCCGTCGCTGGAGGCGATGGAGACGGTGCCGGAGCCCGAGATCGGGCGCACGACGGTGCCGAAGGACAGATCGGAGTTCTTGGCGAGCTGGATGGGCTGGAAGATGGTCGCGGTCGAGGTGGTCGTCTGGGTCGACGAGGCCTGGGCCAGGGCGCCGGTGGCTGCGGCCGACAGCGCCAGGGCGCCGGCGGCGCTGATGGCCAGTTTGCGAAGGCTCTTCATCTCGTTCCCGCGGTCTTTCTTGTCCGGCTACGCTTACAACGCGGCATGGCCGAGGACGGATGCCCGATTCTGACTGGCGAACGTGCCAGAACAGAACATTGATCGGTCCAGCCAATACCCTTGCACCTGAGCCGTTGCAACACTGGCGCCGTTGCTTGCGCCCTTTCGGCGCACATAGTTCTCGTAAACTGCAACCGAAGACTGAAGCCCCCGGAATATCTTCAACTCTAGGGTAGATTTAGCCACCATCTATGGTTGATGGCGCTCGCGTCGTTGACTGCTGCTCGGGACGCTGGGAGCTATCTGACCATGCCCACGCCGGTCCGGTTCATCATGCGTCTGGCGCCGGCGGCCCTGCTGCTCGCGCTCGCCGCCGGCCCTGTCCTGGCGCACGGCGTGGCGGACAAGGATGCGACCTTCATCGCCGCCAATCCGGGGCCGCAGGTCGTCCCCTTCCTGTACCTGGGCGCCAAGCACATGGTCACCGGCTACGACCACCTGCTGTTCCTGGCCGGGGTGATCTTCTTCCTGCGCCGCCTGCGCGACGTGGCGCTCTATGCGACGCTGTTCAGCCTGGGACACTCGGTGACCCTGCTTTCCGGCGTGCTGGCGCGCGTACACGTCGACCCGTTCCTGGTCGACGCGGTGATCGGGCTGTCGGTGGTCTGGAAGGCGTTCGACAACCTCGGCGGATTCCCTGCGATCATGGGCCGCCAGCCGGACAACCGGATCGTGGTTGCGGGGTTCGGCCTGGTCCACGGCTTCGGCCTGGCCACCAAGCTGCAGGACCTCCGGCTGTCCGCCGACGGCCTGGTGGGCAACATCCTGGCCTTCAACCTCGGCGTGGAGATCGGCCAGCTCCTGGCGCTTTCGGTGCTGGTGCTGGTGTTTGCGGCCTGGCGCGCGACACCCGCCTTCCGCCGCACGGCGGTGGCGGCGAACCTGCTGCTGATGACCGCCGGCTTCGTGCTGACGGGCCAGCAGCTCGCCGGCTTCGCCTTCCAGGGAGGCCGCTGATGGCCCACGACCCGCACCCGCTCCACCTCTCCCGCCGGCAGGCGATCGCCGCGACCCTCGGCGCCGCGGCCGTGGCCCTGGCGATCCTCGTCGTGGCGGTGATCCCGGCGGAGTTCGGACGCGATCCCACGGGTCTCGGCCAGGCGACGGGCCTGTCGAGGCTCTGGGCGCCGCGCGAGGTCCGCATGGCGGCCATGGGCGACGTCCCGCTGGCCCGCGAGTACCCCCAGGGCTTCCGCACCGACACGATCGAGATCCCGCTGAAGGCGGTCTCCGGCGACCCGGCCGACTTCCAGATCGAATACAAGGTGCGCATGCGGAAGGACGCCACCCTGATCTACGAGTGGCAGGTCGAAGGCGCGCAGCATTCCGACGACCTGTACTTCGACTTCCACGGCCACACCCTGGCCGCCCAGGGCCGGGAGGTGACCGTCGCCACCTATCGCCAGGCGAACGGCCAGGCCATGCGCGGCGCGCTCACCGCCCCCTTCGACGGCATCCAGGGCTGGTTCTTCCAGAGCGGGTCGCTCACCCCGGTTGTGGTCCGGCTGAAGCTCGCCGGCTTCTACGACCTCGTCCCGCCCGGCGAGCCGGGCAACGAAGGCCGGGTGATCGCCAACGTGCCGGCCGCCCAGGCCCGGCCGGGCTTCTAGGGCCTGGCGAACACCACCTGGCCGTCCACGACCGTCAGCACGGCGTGGCCCTTGGGGATCTCCGCTTCCGGGGCGGTCATCAGGTCGACGGAGAAGGCCGAAAGGTCGGCGCGCTTGCCGACCTTCAGGGTGCCGAGCTCGTCCTCGGCGAAGCGGGCGAAGGCCGGGGCGGCGGTGAACAGCTTCAGCGCCTCGGCGCGGGAGAGCGCCTCCTCGGCGTGCCAGTTCGGGGCAGAGAAGCCCTTCAGGTCCTTGCGCGCCACGGCGGCGTAGAACTCGATCAGCGGATCGCCCCGCTCCACCGGCGCGTCCGAGCCGCCGACGACCACGGCGCCGGACTTCAGCAGGCTCTTCCAGGCATAGGCGCCGTGCAGGCGATCGTCGCCCAGCCGGGCGGGGGCGAAATGGAAGTCGCCGATCGCATGGCTGGGCTGCATGGAGGCGATCACCGCGTCCTGCGCGAAGCGCGGGATGTCGGCCGGCCGGACGATCTGGGCGTGCTCGACGCGCCAGCGCGGGTCGCGCAGCCGGACATTGGGCGGCACGTTGCGGAACGCCTCTTCGAAGAGGTCGAGGACGGTGGCGTTCCCCCTGTCGCCGATGGCGTGCATCGAGACCTGGATGCCGCTGTCGCGGGCCTTCGCCAGGATCGGTTTCGCCGCCTCCGGCTGGGTGACATAGGTCCCGGTGATGTGCGGGGCGTCGGCGTAGGGGGGCGAACAGCACCGCGCCGCGCGAGCCCAGCGCGCCGTCCATGTAGAGCTTCACCGCCCGGGTGGTGATCCGCCCGTCCGGGCTCTGGCGCGGCCCGCCTTCGAAGAGGGGGCCGGCCTGGCCGGCGTCGACGGCGTTATAGACCCTGAGCGGAGCCTCGCCCCTGGCGGCCATCCCCTCGAGCAGGGCGACGTCGGGCCAGGCGACGCTCATGGAATGGACCCCCGTCCATCCGTAGGCGGTCTCCACCTTGAAGGCGGCGCGGAAGGCGGCGAGCCGGTCTGCCTCCGTCGGCGCCGTCGCGAGCTTGCGGACCAGGCCCATGGCGTTGTCGACCAGCACGCCCGTCAGCCTGCCGTCGGGCCCTTTCAGGATCTGTCCGCCGGCCGGGACCGGCGTCGTCTCGTCGATCCCCGCGGCCTTCAAGGCGGCGCTGTTGGCGACCAGGGCGTGGCCGTCGGCGCGGACCAGGATCACCGGCAGGCCGCCGGAGACCGGATCGATGTCGCCGCGTTCCAGGAAGCGGCCCTCGGGCCAGCCGGTCTCGATCCAGCCGCGGCCCTGGACGAGGCCCGTGGGCCTGCGCTCGGCGATGTAGGCCTTCACCCGTCCCGCGGCTTCCGCCGCCGACGCCGCGCCTTCGAGGTTGAGCGTCAGCTCGCGCTCGCCGATGCCGCGCAGGTGCGCGTGGGCGTCGGTGAAGCCGGGGAACAGCGCCGCGCCCTTCAGGTCGACGACGCGCGTCTTCGGACCGACCCGGCCCTGCGCGCCGGCGCGGTCGCCGACGTAGGCGATCCTGCCGCCCGAGATGGCGACCGCCTCCGCCTGCGGCTGGGCGTCCTCGCCGGTGTAGACGGGCCCGCCCCAGATCACGAGGTCGGCGGGCTGGGCGGCGGCGGCGGCGCCGGCGATCAGCGAGGCGGCGGCGAGGGCGGAGATCGGAAGTCGCATGCCGCAGCTAGAGCAGCCGTCCGTCGGCTGCGCAACTAGCTGGGCTCGCCCCAGATGAAGATCGGGCCGTAGAGCGAAGTGTAGGCGCGGCCGTCCAGCCGCCGGTCGATCCGGAGGCGATAGACGCCGGGACCCGCGCGCCCGCTCACCCGGCGGCCCGGACGCGCCTGGTCCTCCAGCCAGAACCCGATGTAGGGCGCCGTAAGCTCCGCGACCACGCCGGCGATCGTCTCCGGGCTGGCGACGCGGAAGGGCAGGGCGTTCGTGAGCTCGCCGTCGGGCCGGGCGTAGAGGCCGACGGCATAGGTCCGCTCGCCGCGCCGTACGACGCCGAAGCCTGTATGGCTGTGCCGGGGGCGCAGCAGGTTCGTCCAGTGGGACGCGCTGCGTCGCCACTGGCCCATCAGGTCGGCCGCGGAATGGGGCGTGTCGCCCCGGTGGTAGGCGATGTTCTCCGACGGCGTGCAGAGCAGCCGCCGCGCCACCAGCCCCAGCCGGTCGGTGGGGTCGAAGCCCTCCGGCGACAGGTGCTCCACATAGGCCCGCTGGGCGAGGTCCGCCGCATGGGCCCGGGCGGCCTGCGCCAGCTCGTCGTGCCAGGCGAGCGCCATGGCCCCGGCCGTCCGCCGCGCCGTGTTGGTCAGGGTCAGCAGTTCGCGCGCCGTCCCGTCGTCGAACCGGCCGCCGCCGGCGTCGCCGAGGCGCTCGCGCAGCCGGGCCGCATAGGCGATCCAGGCCTGGGCCGTGCGCGCCGGCGCGGCCGCCCCCACAGCGAGCCCGAGGCCGCCGGCCAGGACGAGGCGCCGGCTCGGCGTCACGGCTGCTTCCAGAGGGAGTTCGCCGGGCGCGGGATGTATCGCGCGTGACAGGCGAAGCAGGCGTCATAGATCTGGCCGCCGGTCTCGAACACCTTGTCCGGGTCCTTCGCCTGGGCCGCCGCCATTCCGGCCGCCCCGGCCTCGGCGAGCTGGCGCGAATAGCGCGCGAAGGCGTCCTGGTCGCGGGCCCGGCCCTGCATCATCAGCAGATTGCCGCTCTCCTGGACCACGGCCGCGGCGTCGACCATCTCGGCCCAGGCCGCGTCGGAGGTGGGCGTCCGCTCCTCCACGCCGTCCTCGGTGGAGACCGAGCCCGAGCCCTTCCAGAACCGCTCCGCCGCAGGATTGACGATGTGGCGCATGACGTCCCTGACGCTCAGCATCGGCCCGGACAGCCCGGCGGCCGGGGCCGGCTGGGCGAGCGCGGGCGCGGCCAGGATGAGGGCGGCGAGCGTGGCCGGCAGGGCGGGTCGGGACATGGGCGCTCCGGGGACGGACGGGTCCTCACCTTAACGTGACGGCGCGAGGCGCAAAGGGGGCGCGGAGCCTCGCCAGGCCAAAACCCAACGATTCCCTACGGTTGAGCTGGAACGGCTTGGCGGGGCCGGTGTTTTGGCGCCCGGCTGAAGGATTCGAAGGAGAGGCAAGTGGCTGTCGTGACCTCAAGCAAGTACGGCGATGTCCTGGTCGGCGGCGCAGGCGCCGATACAGTGTATGCGGGCCGCGGTCCCGACACGATGACTGGCGGCGCAGGCGCCGATGTCTTCGTCTTCAAGTCCACGCCCTGGAGTGCGGGCCACATCACCGACTTCAAGGTGAACACCGACAAGCTGGACCTTTCGGCCCTGCTCAAGGGCTCCAACTACATGGGCTCCGACCCGGTGCGCGACGGCTTCCTGCGCTTCGAGGCGGACGGCGCGGGCGGCACGCGGGTGCTCTACGACGCCGACGGCGCCCGGGGCGCAGCGGGCTTCAACACGGTCGTCACCCTGGACGGCGTGAACGCCGTCGGGCTGAAGACCTCGACCCTGCTCTTGTCCAACTGGAAGCCGGGCCTCTTCGAGGCCATCGGCAACTGGCTCGACAGCGGCGACTACGGCCTCGGCACGGCCGTGGGCAACTTCGTCAACAACCTCACCGGCGCCTTCATGCGCGGCAAGACCCTGGTCTCGGACACCTATGGCGACCGGCTGACCGGCGGCATCGGCGACGACACCCTGGTCGCCGGGCAGGGGCCCGACACCCTGACCGGCGGGCTGGGCGACGACGCCTTCGTGTTCCGCAATCCGCCGTGGGCGCCCGGACACATCACCGACTTCCGTCCGGGCTCTGACAACCTCGACGTCTCCGCCCTCCTCGACCAGGTCGGCTACGCAGGCTCGAACCCGATCGCAGACGGCCTGCTGCGGCTCGAGGCCGACGGGCGCGGCGGCGCCAATGTGATGTTCGATCCCGACGGCGCGGGCCCGGCCTCGGCCTGGACGCTGACCACCCTGGACGGCGTGGCGCCCGCCCGGCTCACGGCGGGGGATTGGATCTTCTGAGGACGGAGGATCAGGTCGCCGCGCCGGTCCGCGCGGCGGCCTTCGCCCGGTCGGCCGCGGCGGTCAGGTCGTCGTGCTCCTCGAGCGCCTCGACCACCAGGGCCAGCCTTGGCGACATGCCGCGGCCCTCGAGCTGGGTGAACATGCCCCTGAGCTGGCCGTCGAGCCGGGCCCTCCGCTTCGCCTCGCGCGCCGCACGGGCCTTCGACCAGGCCACCACGCCCAGGCCGGCCGCCAACGGCCAGGCGACGGCGGCGGCGACTGCGGCGATCTGGAGCGGGGACGCAAAGCTGCTCATGGCGGGCGCCTTTCGAGGGGCTTCCAATCAAGCGTAGGCAAGGAAGCTCGACAACTACAATTGCCAAGTCTGCGCCAAAGTTCCGCCGCGGTTGTGACCGGCGTCACGCCTTGCGGGCGGGTCGGCGGCGGGCTTTCAGTGGGCGCCGTCCGAGAGGCTGTGCTCGTAGACGGCCTGGGCCATGCCGCGCACGGTCTTGGCGGCGGTGTTCAGCGCCGTCTGGCCGATCAGGCTGATCGCGGCAGCCTGCAGGGCATCGATCTCCGCGGCGATCCGCGTGAGCTGCTGGTAGACGTCGAGGTCGGAGAGTGTGCGCTCGCTCATGCCGTCCATCCGTCGCACACCCTCACAGAGTCGTCACGCCCGAACGGCGCCGCTTTCCGGAGCCGCGACGCCGTGCCACCGTCGGCGGACGCCTGCCGGCGCCGACCTTCAGCCGCGGTCGAGGGCGGAACGACGGGGCAGGGGCCGCGGCGGCGGCCCGCCCAGTCCCCGGCGGCTGCGCTCGGACGCGATCACCGCCCGTCCCAGCGCCTGGGCCAACCGCTCCAGCTTGTCATTGGAAGCTTGCATGGGCCGCGTAACGCCGATCCCCGGGGTTCGATCCCGCGTTTTTGACGGCCATGCTCGAACCCGGGATTGAGGCCATGTGTCAGCAGTCGGGCGTGGGGTCTTCGCGGTCCCGCCGGAGCCGAAACCTGACACCGGTTACCCGTCCGAGGCGACCCCGGCCGGCTGGAACCGCGCGGCCCGCGGCCGGGTTCGATCAGCATCATGTCCGGTTCGAAGGAACAACAGGTCCGCGCCGCCGCCTTCTTCATGCAGCGCGCCCAGGAGGCCATCGACCAGGCCGAGCGGGCCGGCTCCGAGGCCGTCGGCGAAGCCTTCTACAAGGAGGCCGAGACCTGGCTCTACATGGCCGCCAAGAGCCTCAAGCCCGAGACCGCGAAGCCGCCGCCGATGCGTCCGCCGGTCGCCCGCGTGGGGCCGGAAAGGCGCTCGTTCGGCTCCGAGGACTGAAGATTCTCGGGGCGGTTTCCGGCGTCCACCCATGGTTGAGCATAGTGCTTCCGGTTCGCCTTGGCTGATGGTAAAGATTCCCTTGCAGCGGTCCGCAAGGGGGCGTCCCGTTGCAGGCGAAGATGCACGTGCTGAACCAGAGCCAGTCCTCGGGATCGCCGGCCGACCGCGCCGGGCGCTACCTGCGCATCGCCGACCAGGTTCGTGATCTTGCCTGGCGAGCCGATGGCGCGGACGTCAAGGAAGCCTATCTCGACCTCGCCATGCAGTGGGTATTCCTCGCCGACGAAGCCCGCCGCGAGCGCCGCGCCGCCAACGACCACTGAGCGCGCGCCGCGGATCCCGGCCCCGTCCACCGGGTCGGCTGAAACCCCTCATCTGATCACTGTGAAGCTTCGGTGACGACCGTCACAGCCGCCCGGCCGTGGCGGGTGCAAAACAAGGTCCTCTCGCAACGGGCGCTCCCCCGCCCCGATCTCAAAGGACCTCAGACCATGAAAAAGCGTAACAACACCGTCTTCAACACCATCGCCAACATGGTGATGGCGGCGATCATCCCGGTCGCCGCGGGCTTCGCGGCGATCTCGCAGGTGACGCTCGTCTGATCGGCGGTCCGGCTGGGCTCGACTGGGCTCAGCTCAACGGCAGCCAGGGGCCCGGCCGGCAGAGCCGCACGGACTTCACCGCCATGTCCACGCTGCCGAACTCGAGCGCGATGCGCCGCGCATCTTCGCAGCGGCCCTCCAGGATGGCGTCGCCCAGCCGGCGGCGCCAATCCGGGGCCGCGGGATCGCCGGCCCCCTGCTGCGACAGCGGCCGGACCGTCCTGGGCGGCGCCGGCCGTTCGCGTTTCGCGGGCCTGGCCTGGGCCTTGGCGTCCTTCGCCGCGGGCTGGCCGCAGCTTCCGAAGCCCCGGCAGTCATAGCCGCTGGAACCCTGCGCAACCGCCTCCGAGGCGGCCAGGGTGAGCGTCAGGACGGCGGAGGCGAGCAGGACGCGCATTCGAAGATCATGTTCTCCAAAGCGCAGCCTAGGCGAGGTCGCAGTCACTGAACAGCGTAATTAGAGGCATCTGCGACTTGACCCGAACCGTCGGCAGCCGGAACGGCCATCCGATTAGGCCGGGCCCGTTCCCGCCCTTGCAACGCCCTGGCGTCGGACCCCGGTCGGGGGCCTTTTTCGTGCGCGCGCCCGCCAAAATCCGCACAGGGCCGGCGTACGCCGGACTGGCGAAGCCGCAGCCGTCCGGCCATGCTCCGGCCAGCAAAAGGACGTTCGAACGTCCGCAGGGACACACAGGAAAAATGACCACCCGTCGTCGCATGATGCAGGTTTCGGCCGCCGCCGCCGGCCTCACCCTCGCGGGACCCGCCGCCCACGCCCAGGCGCCTGCCCGCAAGCTCAACATCCTGATTCTCGGCGGCACCGGCTTCACCGGCCCGCATCAGGTCCGCTACGCCGTCGCCCGGGGCCACAAGGTCACCGTGTTCAACCGCGGGCGGCGCCAGGCCGACCTTCCGGACGGCGTCGAGCACCTGTCCGGCGACCGCAACACCGGCGACCTGAAGTCCCTCGAAGGCCGCACCTGGGACGTGTGCATCGACAACCCCACGACCCTGCCGTTCTGGGTCCGCGACGCCGGCGCGGTGCTGAAGGGCAAGGTGAAGCAGTACATCTTCATCTCCACGCTCTCGGCCTACGCCTCCAACGACGTGGCCGGCACGGACGAGACCGCGCCGCTCGCGGTCTACAAGGGCGCCGACGCCATGGCCGAGACGCAGGAGAAGCTGCGCGCCGACATGAGCCTCTACGGCCCGCTGAAGGCGACCTCCGAGGCGGAGGCCAGGAAGATCTTCGGCGCGTCCAATGTCGCGATCATCCGGCCGGGCCTGATCGTCGGCCCCGGCGACGAGACCGACCGCTTCACCTACTGGCCGGTGCGCCTGGCGCGCGGCAGCGAGGTGGCGGCGCCGGGCGACGGCCGCGACGTGGTCCAGTACATCGACGCCCGCGACCTCGCCGAATGGACCATCCGGATGGCCGAGACGGGCCGGAGCGGCGATTACAACGCCATCGGTCCGGCCGCGCCGATGCCGATGCGCGACTTCCTGGCCGGCGTCGCCCGCGGCGTGAAGGCCGAGCCGAAGCTCACCTGGATCCCGGCGCCGTTCCTCGAGGAGCAGAAGATCAGCGCCTGGATGGACATGCCCGTCTGGGTGCCGGGCGACGGGGAGAGCAAGGGCTTCCACACCCGCTCCACCGCCCGGGCCCGCGCCGCCGGCCTGACCTACCGCCCGCTGCCGGCCACGGCCGCCGACACGCTCGCCTGGTTCCGGACCCAGCCCGCCGAACGGCAGGCCAAGCTCCGCGCCGGTCTCACGCCCGAGAAGGAGCAGGCCCTGCTCGCCGCCTGGAAGGCGAAGGCTGCGGCCGGCGGCTAGACTTCGCTGGCGGCGCGCGCCATTCGTGCGCCGCCAGTCCGAGGGAGCCTCCGCCTGTGACCGCCGAGCCCGAACCCGTGAAGTCAGCGCGACGCCGCAGCCCGCCGCTGTGGCTGATCCTCCTGGCGCTCGTCGCCATCGTCGCGGGCGGCCTCTGGCAGATCAGCAACCTGCGCTGCTTCGCCCTGCTGGGCCCGCTGATGTGCAAGGTGGAGACGACGCGGCCCGAGGTGGCGCTCACTTTCGACGACGGGCCCACCGCACGGGGCCTGGACGCCGTCCTGCCGGTGCTGCGCGCCAGCGGTGTGCGGGCCACCTTCTTCATCATCGGCCAGGAGGCCGAGGCGAGGCCCGAACTCGTGAAGCGCCTGGTCGACGCCGGCCACGAGGTCGCCAACCATTCCTGGAGCCACCAGCGCATGGTCCTGCGGTCCCAGGGCTTCTACGAGCGCGAGCTCTCCGACACCGAGACCCTGCTGGACCAGTTCCGCGAGCGCGAGGTGGTCGGCGGCTGGTTCCGGCCGCCCTACGGCAAGAAGCTGCCCGGCCTGGCGCTCGCCGCCCAGCGCGAGGGCCTCACCATGGTCACCTGGGACGTGGAGGAGCCCTCCGCCACGGACCCGGCGGAATACGCCCGGGAGATCGTCGAGCAGGCGAAGCCCGGCTCGATCATCCTCATGCATGTAATGTACGACGCCAACGGCACGGCGCGGGCGGCCCTGCCGCTGGTCCTGCAGGGGCTCGCCGCCAAGGGGCTGGCGGTGACCACCGTCGGCCGGCTCGCCGACAACGCCCGCGCCGAAAAGGAGGCCGAGGCGGAGCGCGAGCGGTAGGGGGGCATTCCCCCACCCGTCCTCAGGCCCTCCCCGGATGGGGCCGCCCGCCGGCCCGTGGAACCTTCGCGCCCACGCGACGTGGACGGAGGAGATCGGCATGGCGGCTAGAGCGCGCGCACTTCTCTTCGCCGCCTGGCTGCCCGCGACCGTCCCGGCTCATGCCCATGAGCTGCGCCTCGGCGGCGGCTACGCCCCGCACGGGCCGGAGAAGGGCGCCTCGCTTGTCCTCGACTATGTCGGGCCCGGCCTCGCGGGGCTCAAGGCCCTCGGCGGGCCCAGGGCCTATCTCGGGACCCAGATCAGCCTCGACGGCTACACCAACTACGCGCAGGGCGGCCTCCTTTGGCGATGGGAGGCGCGGCGGACCTACCTCGACCTCGGGGCCGGCGTCGCCATTCATGATGGCAAGCTCGACCTGCCCCCGCCGACGGCCGGCCTCTCCGACGCCGAGAACGACCGCCGCCGGGCGGTCCGCGACGACCGCATCGCCTTCGACACCCGCTGGCAGTTCCACGCCACCTTCGCGGTGGGTTGGCGGCTCAATGACCGCTGGGCGATCGAGATCGAGGGCCAGCACTGGAGCAACGGCCAGCTCGGCAGCCAGACACACGACGGCGCCGACAGCCTGGGCCTCCGGGCGGCCTACCGCTTCTAGACCCTCGCTACGCCGCCGCCCGACGGGGCCTCCGCCTCGAGGACCTCCAGATCCCGTTCGAGGAAATAGTTCAGCGCGGTCCAGATCGCGGCGATGGCGGCGAGTTGCCCGATCTCCTGCCAGGTGGGCGCGATGGCGGTCCTGACGATGTCGGCGGCGAGCGCGAACTCCAGCGACAGCACGATCCAGGAGCCGAAGGTGCGGAAGATGCCCCGCCGCGCGCCCCGCTGGCCGATGCGGTTGGTCGCCACCGCGATGACCACGCGGACGAAGGCGGCGATCCCGCCCACGGCGATGCAGAGGATGCAGGCCAGGTCCGCGGCGGCGGCGACCGGCGCTGCGATCTGGCGCAGGACCTGTTCCATGGCGGCCGAGAGTGCGGAGGCGGCCGGCCAGGGACGATCCGGTCGAAACCCCATCGGAGCCTGTGGGCGGCCCTAGCCCGCGGCCGGGCGCACGGCCATAGTCCTGCGCCGCAGAAGGAGCCGCGCCATGGCCGACCTGGTCCTTACCACCTTCGACTGGGCGCCCGAGCCGCCGCGCGGCTTCGTGCGCGACCTGCGGATCCGCTGGGCGCTGGAGGAGGCGGGGCTGGCCTACCGGGTCGAAGGCGTGCCGTTCGAGGGCCGCGGGCCCGACCACTTCGCCCACCAGCCGTTCGGCCAGGTCCCGTGGCTCACCGACGGCGACCTCTCGATCTTCGAGAGCGGCGCGATCCTCCTGCACCTGGGCGAGAAGAGCCCGGCGCTGATGCCGGCCGATCCGAAGGGCCGGGCCGAGACCACGGAGTGGCTGTTCGCGGCGCTCGCCTCCGTCGAGGCGGCGAGCCAGCCCTGGTCCTTCTTCCAGTTCTCGGGCCAGGCCGGGCAGGGGGAGATGTGGCCGTTCTTCGAGGGCTTCCTGAAGCAGCACCGGCTGGCGCACATGGAGCCGATCCTCGCCGCCCGCGAATGGCTGGTCGGGCCGTTCACCGTCGCCGACATCCTGATGGCCGACGTGCTGCGGCTGGTGGACCGCTTCGGCGGCCTGGCCGACTACCCGGCCGCCAAGGCCTACGTCGAATGCGCGGTCGCCCGGCCGGCCTTCCGCAAGGCCCATGCCGACCAGCTCGCCCACTTCGCCGCCGCGGACAGGGTCCGCGCCGCGAAGGGCTGAACCGCGCCCGGCCGCCAGGCGCCCCATCGCCCGGACGCTGCGTCAGCTCCGGACCCGTGTAGGCTCACGCCGCCACGCACCACCAATGGACCCATCCATGAAGTTCGACGACGTCATCCTCGGCCGCCGCAGCATCCGCGGCTACAAGCCCGATCCGGTCCCCCGCGAGCTGATCGAGGAGATCATCGGCCTGGCCATGCGGGCGCCGTCGTCGATGAACACCCAGCCATGGAATTTCTACGTCATCTCCGGCGAGCCGCTGGACCGCATCCGCGCCGGCAACACCGAGCGCAACCTCGCCGGCGTGCCCCACAGCCGCGAGTTCCGCACCGGCGAGGCCTTCGCCGGCGTCCACCGAGAGCGGCAGATCGGCGTCGCCAAGCAGCTCTTCGCCGCCATGGGCATCGCCCGCGAGGACACCGCCATGCGCCAGGATTGGGTGCTGCGCGGCTTCCGCCAGTTCGACGCCCCCGTCTGCGTGATCATCACCTACGACAAGGTGCTGGCCGGCAGCGACGACACCGCCTTCGACTGCGGCGCGGTGGCGACGGCGCTGGTCAACGCCGCCTGGTCGCGCGGCCTGGGCGCGGTGATCAACAGCCAGGGCATCATGCAGTCGCCGGTGGTGCGCGAGCACGCCGGCATCGCCGACGACCAGGTGATCATGAAGAGCATCGCGCTGGGCTGGCCCGACGAGACCTTCCCGGCCAACGCGGTGGTCTCCGAGCGCAAGACGGTCGAGGAGGCGACAACCTTCGTCGGCTTCGACTAAAAGCCGGGAATGGCGAAGAGCAAGGCGAGCGAAGAGTTCGACATCCAGGTGGGCGGCGAGCCCTATGTCTGGCGGCTGCAGCGTCGGCCCCAGTGGTCGCACGATCCCAGGAGCGGCGCGGCATGGCGATCGGCGTCCGCCACCAGGAAGGCCAGCGCGAGGCTGTCCTGGAGTTCCCGCCGGCCACCCAGCCGCCCCGGTTCAACGCGCCCCAGCTCAAGCCCCAGCAGATCGACACCAAGCTCGTGGCCAGGGCCATCGGCTCGGCCGTCGCCGCCGGCTGGGAGCCGCTGTCCCGCGGAAAGACCGTGGTGATCGTCGTCGACGAGACGGGCGGCTAGCCCCCGATCGGGCCATGCGAGGTGGCGCCGACGGCCCGGACGCCCTACATCGGGCGATGAAAACTTTTCGAGCCTATCTCCAGGATGCCTCCGGCGCGCTGACCTGGGCCGCCTGGATCGAAGCCGCCAACGGCGACGAGGCGCTCCGCCGGGCCCTCGTGCTGAGCCCCGGCCAGGACCCCACCGTGGAGCTCTGGTCCGCCACGGAACGCAAGCTCGACGCATCCGCCACCCTCGATCCGGTCTGATCGCCGGCCGCCCGCGCCGGATCGGCCCGGGCCGATAGGTCCTGGGCGGCGGCTGGGGCGGGAGAGGGTTAGGCTGAGGGCGGACGCGCTTCGCCCATTGTGACGCCCCGCGGTCCGCCGCTACGCTCCCGCTATGCCCCTCGACCTGCTCGACGTCATCGTCCGCGTGGCCGGCGCGACGCTCCTGCTGGTCGCCGCCGCGACGGCGCGCGGCCGCATGGCCGGCGCGCGGGGCTGGTTCATCCCGCTGGCCGTCTGCCTCTGCGGGTTCCTGGCGGGGAACACGCCGAACCCGGGTCTCCAGCTCGGCGGGCCGCTCGGCTCGGTCGCGGTGATCCTGGCCGGCTACGCCGCGGCCTTCCTCTGGTGGTTCTGCCTGGCGGTGTTCGACGCGAGCTTCCGGCCGCGCGGCGCGGTGCTGGCGGCGGGGGCCGCCTGGATCGTCATCGCCAGCGCCGACCGCGGCCTGTTCGGGCCGGCGCTGGAAGAGGCCGGGCTCTCCTGGGCGCTGGTGGCCCTGGGGCTCGGCATGTGCGCCCACCTCGCCTGGCGCCTGCTCCGCGACCGCGAGGGCGACCTGGTCGACGCCCGCCGCCGGGTCCGCCATGCGGTGGTGCTCGTGCTCGGCGGCCAGCTCCTCGCCGACCTCCTGATCGACCTTGTCCTCGGCATGGACTGGCAGCCGCAGGCCTTCTCCATCGCCCAGAACGCCGGCCTGCTCGCCTTCACGATCTGGCTGCTCAGCCTGACGCCGCGGACGGCCGCGGCCGATGCGCCGGCCACGGTCGCTGCGGCCGCCGACCCGGCGCTGGCCCGCCTCCGGACGCTCATCGAGGGCGAGCGCCTGCATCTCGACCCGGACCTCACCTTCGCCGACTTCGTGCGCGCCATGGGCGCGCCCGAGAAGGCCGTCCGTCGGCTGATCAACCGTGAGCTCGGCCACGACCATTTCCGCACCTTCCTGAACACCCACCGGGTGGCCGAGGCCAGGCGGCTGCTCGCCGATCCCGCCCGCCGCGACGACAAGTTGATCGCGGTCGCCTTCGACGCGGGCTTCGCGTCCCTGCCGTCGTTCAACCGCGCCTTCCGCGAGATCGACGGCCGCACCCCCAGCGCCTACCGCGCCGCCGCCCTGGCGGGGCAGGCCGCCGCCCCGCGCACGGCGGACGCCGTCTTCTGAGCAACGCTTCGCCGGGTTCTGAGAAGAGCCTGGGCCGCCGGACGCCCTAGGTCTCGCCGCCTCACAACGGCGGAGGCCAGCTCTTGAACGGCGTCATCGGAATTCTCGGGGTCCTGGCGATCCTGCTCATCGCAGGTGGCGCGGTCGCCCTTCTCCAGCGCGGGCAGGTCTCGTTCGGCTGGCTGGCGGTCGCCGCCGGCCTGGTGCTGCTCAACGACGCCCTGCTCACCAACCTCTACGGCCTGATCCCGCTCGTGTGGCCGGATGGCGACTGGAACTGGCAGGGCAAGGTCCTGGCGCTCGCCGCCACACTCGCCGTCGCGTCCCTGCCGGCCTTCGGCTGGCGGGCCTCCGGGCTCACGCTCCGCCAGGGAGATGAGCGGCTTCGCCCCGGTCCTGGTGGTGGCGGGTCTCTACGTCGCCGTCTTCCTCGCCCTGGCGCTCGCCTTCCCCAACGAGCCGGCCTCGGCCGAGACCGTCGCCTTCCAGCTGACCATGCCCGGCCTGGAGGAGGAGCCCTTCTACCGCGGCGTCCTCCTGCTCGCCCTGATGCGCGCCTTCACCGGCCGCAAGCGCATCCGGGGCGTGGACTGGGGCTGGGGCGCGATCCTGTCGTGCGGCCTCTTCGGCCTGGCGCATGCCTTCGGCTACGGCAAGGCCGGCTTCAGCTTCGATCCGCTGATATTCGCGCTGACCGCCGGCCCGTCGCTGATCGCGGCGTGGCTGGCGCTCCGCACCCGCAGCGTCCTGATCCCCGTCGCGCTGCACAACTTCGGCAACGCGATCATGCTGCTCGTGTAGAGCGCGCCGGTCCTCACCCCGGGCGGTAGATGGCGCAGAGCTTGTTGCCGTCCGGATCGCGGACATAGGCCAGGTGCATGGGGCCCATGGCGCCGTTGCGCAGGCCGGGCGGGTCCTCGATGGACTGGCCGCCCTGGGCGACCGCCGCGTCGTGGAAGGCCTTCACCTGCTCGGCGCTGTCGCACTTGAAGCCGATGGTGCCGCCGTTGGCGTGGGTGGCGGCCTCGCCGTCGATCGGCTCGGAGACGCAGAAGGTCGAGCCGGCGTGGCGATAGAACAGCCGCGTGACGCCGGCGTCGGTGGTGTTGCTGATCGGCTCGCCGGCCCCCAGCACGCCCAGCACCGAATTGTAGAAGCGCTTCGAGCGCTCCAGGTCGTTCGACCCGACCATCACGTGACTGAGCATGCTGTCTCCCCATTTTCCGGCCGTCGCTGCGCGCGGTCCCTGGGCGGATACTGGCCGCTCATGCGCCGGACTTCCACCCCGCTGACAGCGCGGAAGCGGTCGCGGCGCGCCGGATTTCCTTGGCCTCGCCCAACCGGCGCGCTATCTGTCGGGCAGATATCGGGTCGCCGTCGGCGACCGGGCTGGCGCTCTTGCGGGCGAACCCAGTCAGGCGTTCGTCGATAACCGGACGCCACGACCGCTCACCCAAGCAGGGAGGCCGCCGTGGCGCGCAGACTGACCTTCAAATTCCTCCGCACCGAGGCGGCGTCGGCCAGCTTCCTCGCCGTGGCCGCCCTGGCGGCGCTGATCGCCGCGAATTCGCCTTTGGCCGGGCAGTACTTCGGCTTCCTGAAGAGCGAGCAGGCGCTGCATCTCGGGCCGCTGGTGCTGTCGATGACCGCCGCGGACTGGGTGAAGGAAGGCCTGATGTCGGTCTTCTTCCTGGTCGTCGGCCTGGAGATCAAGCACGAGATCCTGCGCGGCGAGCTCAGCGATCCGCGGAAGCTGGCGACGCCGGTGATCGCCGCCATCGGCGGCATGCTGGGGCCCGTCGCGGTCTATCTGACGCTCGCCGCCACGGCCGGCGCGCCGGCGGCCGGCTGGCCGATCCCGACGGCCACCGACATCGCCTTTGCCCTCGGCGTCCTGGCGCTGGTCGGGCGTGGCCTGCCGTCATCGCTGCGCATCTTCCTGCTCACCCTGGCCATCGTCGACGACCTGGGCGCCATCGTCCTGATCGGCCTCCTCTACAGCGGCGGCACGGACTGGTCGCTGGCCGGCGCCGCGGTCCTGCTGCTCGTGGTCCTGGGCGGGGTCGCCCAGCGCATGCGCGTGCCGACGCCGGTCTGGGCCCTGGGCTTCGCCACGGCCTGGTGGCTCACCGTGCAGGCCGGACTCTCCACGTCGCTGATGGCGGTCGCCTTCGCCACGATCGTGCCGCTGAAGCCGCGCCGCGAGGATGGCCAGAGCCCCTTGCAGGAGGCGATGCACGACCTCCATCCGTGGAACGCCTTCCTGGTGCTGCCGATCTTCGCCTTCGCCAAGGCCGGCGTCTCGATGGCTGGGCTGACGCTCGCCCAGGCGCTCGCCCCCCTCGTCGTGGCCATCGCGCTTGGCCTCTTCCTCGGCAAGCAGGTGGGCGTGATGGTCGCGGTGTGGCTGGTCACGAAGCTGCGGATCGGCGCGCGGCCGGAAGGCGCGACCTGGCTCCAGCTCTACGGCGTCAGCCTGCTGTGCGGGATCGGCTTCACCATGAGCCTGTTCATCGGCGCCCTGGCCTTCCCCGGCGACGCCGCCGACCTGCAGACGGAGGTTAAGCTGGGCGTCCTGGGTGGCAGCCTGCTCTCGGCCATCGCCGCGGTGGTGGTCCTGCGGCTGGCCGGACGCCCGGCCCGCGCCGCCATGGCGGAGGCGGCCGCCTGATGTCCTTCGAGGCGTGGATGCTGTTCGGGGCGATGCTCCTGGGGCTCGTCCACCTGACCGCCGCCGCCTTCAGCTTCAAGGCGCAGGTGGGCAACGCCTATACCGTCGGCCCGCGACGCCGACCTGCGCCCGGCGGGCGTCGCCGCCCGGCTGGACCGCGCCCAGCGCAACTTTCTGGAGACCTTCCCGATCTTCGCGGCCGCCGTCCTGCTGCTGGAGGTGCTGGACCGGACCGGCTCGGCCCTCGGCGTCTGGGGCGCCGGCCTCTATCTCGCCGGGCGCGTGCTGTTCCTGCCGCTCTACGCCGCCGGCCTGCCCTGGATCCGGACCTTCAGCTGGAACGCCGCGACGCTCGGCCTCGCCCTGGTCCTGGCGGCGGTCGTCGCCGGGTAGACGCGGCAGACGCGGACCTGCGGCCGCGAGCGATCACATCTTACGTATGCGGAGCATTTGGCTCGCATCCGGCTGCGACCCTGGCTATCGTCTACCCATTTTGGGGAGAAATGTTGTGCGTACCAGACTGGCCCGCGCCGCCCTCGTGGCGGCCCTCTTGCTTCCGTTCACCGCGATCGCCGACCTCCTGGGACAACTGGCGATACGCGGTGAAGATGGGGCAGGACGCCGAGGTCGTGCGGATGCTCGACGCCGGCCAGGACATCGACATGCAGAACGAGGAGGGTTGGACCGCCCTCCACGTGGCGGCCGAGGACGGCAACGAGCGGATGGTCCGCTACCTGCTGGCCCGCGGCGCCAGGACGGATCTGAAGACGACCCGGGGCCGCACCGCCTACGACGTGGCCGAAGGCTATTCGGCGATCCGCGCCGCGATCCGGGCGAAGATGGCCGCGCCGGTCGACCCCTTCGCGCCCTACCTGGGCGGCGGCGGGCAGGCCCCCGGGCCTTGCCGCCGCGCCCGCGCCGCCGCCGAGGACGCCGACCACCGCGCCGGGGCGCGGCGGAAATGGGGCCTGCGCCGCCGCCAACGCCAACCCCGCCAACGACGGGCGCACCGCGGCCACCCGCCCGCGCCTGCAGGCCCGCGACGCCGTCTGGTACAACCAGCCGGACGAGCTGGCGGCGCTGCTTGACGACTGCGTGGGCGTCAATTCGAAGGACACCGACGGCGGCACGCTCCTGCACGTGGCCGCCGAGCGGAACCGGGTCGACATCGCCCGCCTGCTGATCGCCCGGGGCGCCAGCCGCACGGCCACCGACGGCGCCGGCAAGCGTCCCGCCGACTACGCCGCCTCGCCGGAGATGCGGGCGCTGCTCGGCCCGGGCTCGCCGCCGCCGGCCTCGCGGCCGGCCGCCACGCCGGCCGCCGCGACCACCGAGGCCTACTGCAAGCAGATGTGGCACGAGGCCACCGCGCTCTGCGGTCTCGGCGCCGACCGCTGCACCATGACCGCCAGCACCCGCTACAGCGCCTGCCTCAAGAAGGGGACCTGGTACTAGCCGCGGCGGTCGCCCGAACAGGGCCGACATTCGAAGTTGACGATAGCGTCATCTATTTGTGTTGTCGGTGATAAGAAGACTAAGGTGCTGCAACACCCCCGGGAGGAACAAGAACCATGCGCCGTGGAACCGCTGCCGTCGGGCTCATGCTCGCCGCTTCGATTGGACTGGCCGCCGCGGCGGCCAAGGCGCCGGCCGCGAACCCGGCGATGACGGCCGCCGGCACGGTCGACAACTTCCGGCTGGTGACGGCGGCGGGACGCTCCGAGGACCTCTACCGCTACCAGGACGCCAAGGCCGTGGTCATCGTGATGCACGCGCTGGGCAGCCCCGAGGTGCGCAAGAACGCGCCGGCGCTGGCCGCGCTCGCGGCGAAATACGAGCCGCAGGGCGTGAAGGTCCTGATGCTGAACTCGACGGCGAAGGACAGCCGCGAGGCAGTGTTGGCCGAGACGAACGCGCTGGGGCTCGGCGCGGTGCCGGTGATGATGGACGAAAACCTGCTGGTCGGCGACCAGCTGGGCGCGACGCGCGTCTCCGAAGTCTTCGTGATCGATCCGAAGTCGTGGAAGACGGTCTATCACGGCGCCCTGACCGCGCCCGGCAAGGGTGACGTGGCGGCCAAGGCCCTGGACGCGGTGATCGCCGGCAGGCCCGTGGCGATCGCGCAGGTTCCGGCGACCGGGGCGGCGATCAGCTTCCCCGACCGCTCGCCGGCCGCCCAGGCCCGCTTCGCGAAAATCTCCTACGCCAAGGAGATCGTGCCGATCCTCGAAGACAAGTGCGTCGCCTGCCACCAGCAGGGCGGCATCGCCCCCTTTGCCTTCGACAGCTACGAGAAGGTGAAGGGCTTCTCGCCGATGATCCGCGAGACCATCCGCACCGACCGGATGCCGCCGTGGGACGTCGACCCGAAGGTCGGCCACTTCAAGAACGACAAGAGCCTGACGCCGGCCGAGATCAAGACCCTGGTCCGCTGGATCGAGGCCGGCGCGCCGCGCGGCGAGGGCGCCGACCGGCTGGCCCAGGTGAAGCACGTCGCCCCCGACTGGCCGCTGGGCAAGCCCGACATGGTCATCGAGATCCCGTCCTTCGTGATCCCGGCCCAGGGCATCGTCGACTACCAGTATCCGGTGATGGACAATCCGCTGAAGGAAGGCCGCTGGCTCAAGGCCTCCACCGCGCGGGTGCAGCAGCGCCAGGGCGTCCACCACATCCTGTCGGGCTACATCCCGCCGGGCCAGGACAAGCTGGGCGGCATGGCCAACTGGGGCGGCAGCGTCGGCGGCTACACCGTCGGCATGGAGAGCATTGTCCAGCCGCCGGGCATCGGCAGCTACATCCCGGCCGGCGGCTCGATCGGCTACCAGATGCACTACACGCCGTTCGGCAAGGAAGTGAACTCGACCCAGCAGATCGGGCTCTACTTCTACAAGCCCGGCGAGATGCCTGATCTGGTGATGCGCGAGAACACCATCGTGCAGTCGTTCATCAAGATCCCGGCCAACGCCGAGGCCCACGAGGAAACCAGCTATCTGGAATTCCCGCACGAGGCGCTGCTCTACTCGGCGGTGGTGCACGCCCACTATCGCGGCACCTACTCCAACCTGAAGATCCGCTATCCGGACGGGACGGAGAAGATGCTCCTGAACGTGCCGAAGTACGACTTCAACTGGCAGCGGATGTACGAGTTCGCCGAGCCTATCAAGGTGCCGGCCGGCTCGAAGCTGATCGCCACCTACATCTACGACAACTCCAAACGGAACCCGGCCAACCCGGACCCCAGCCAGGAAGTGGTCTGGGGCGACCAGTCCTTCGAGGAGATGTTCTTCACCCAGCTCCGCTACCGCTGGGTCGACGAGACGGCCGCCAAGCAGACCGACTACGACGAGCAGATGCTCAAGGGCCGCCTGATCGGCATGATGGACGCCAACCTCGACGGCAAGGTCCAGGTCGCTGAGCTCAAGGGCGGCATCGGCGACGCCATCCGGCCGCGCTTCGCGCTCGCCGACGCCAACAAGGACGGCGGGATCGACAAGAAGGAGTTCGAGCCGATCCTGGCCATGATGGGCAACGGCCGCCGCAGCCGCGCGCCCGCGCCCGCGCCGGAGAAGGTCGCCGAGAAATAGTCAGCGGCCTCGGGGCGCGCCGGGCGCAGGCCCGTCCGGCGCTGACCGCGGCCCCCACGGGCCGCCCCCCTGGTCGACCCGCGCGCCTACGGCTCCTGCCGGAGGGCGTCTATCCGGTAGGTCTTCGGCGTCATCCGCCCCAGCCGGCCCTCGATCCGGCGGACCTCCCAGGGCATCGCGTCCGTATAGGTCGTCCGCCGCCCGCCCTAAGCCGCAAGCCGTGCGGAGGCGACTGTGTCGTGACGCACGCCCTGACTTCCCAGAGCGGCGACAGGCGTGCCGGCCCGAAGTTTGGCCAGACGCAGGTTGCGCGCACCGCGAGCGCAGCACCCCACAGCTCAGAAGTCAGCCGTCACCGCGAGCGACACCCGGCGCGGGCTCGGCAGCACGAACGCGCCGCTGCCGGCGACCTCCCACCCACGGTCGTCGGTGACGTTCTGGACGAGCAGGCGAGCCACCGCCCGGCCGTCTCCCACCCCGAACCGCCAGCGCGCCCCGAGATCCAGGGTGGTCCGGCCGCCGACCGTGAATTGCCGCCCGCCCAGCGTCGCCTGCGGCGCGGCCCCGGCCGCCCGGTCGCCGACGCCGAGCAGGGCCAGGTCGAGCGAGAGGTTCGGGACGGCCGCCGGCTGCCAGTCGGCGTTCAGGCGCAGCTGCCGTTCGGGTCTGCCGACCGGCCGGGGACCGATCTGCTTGAGGTCGACCAGTTCACCGGTGACTTCCGCGTCCAGCAGGACGGCCCCGGCAATGAGCGTCAGGCCCTTCGCGGGGCTTCCCGCGAGTGAAAGCTCCACGCCCCGGTGTCGGACCTCGCCGAGCTCGCGATAGACCTGCGACGGGTCGAGGTTGAAGTACGGCTTCTGCACGTCGAACACGCCCGCCACCAGTGTCATGCCGAGCGGAGCCTTCCAGCGCAGGCCGGCGTCCTTCTGGGTCGTGCGCAGGGCGGGCGGGGCCTCGTTGCGGTTGACCGCGTTCTCGGGCGCCACCGGACTTTCCTCCAGGCCGACGGTGTAGCCCGCGTAGGCCGAGAGCCGGCCGCTGAGCTGAAGCGCCAGGGCCCCGTCGTAGAGCCAGGGGCTGTCGCTGGAGACCACCTGCGGCCGTCCCGGCGACGCCGTCGTCTTCCGGTAGTCCGCCCTCTGAACGCCCAGCCGGAGCTCGCCGCGGCCGGCCCACGCCCCGTTATAGGCGAGGCCGAGAGTGGTCTGGCGCACCTCGTCCCGGCTCTGGGGGCCGAAGGCGATGGCCGGCTCGGGCAGGTGGGCGGCGTCTTCGTAGAGGCTGCCCCTTCCGAGCGCCTGCACGACGCTGCCGCCGTAGGCGCGCTCGGCGGCCCGGGCCCGCGCCGACAGGTGAACCGCGTGGCTCCGCGGTCCCTCGTCGCCCGTCCAGGTCGCCCGCACCTCGCCGGAGTTGGATGCGAAGGTCTGGTTCTCCGCTGCGGACAGGAACCGGTCTGCCGCACCGTCGGGCTCCAGGTTGCGGAGCAGCAGAGTTCGCTGGCGAGGGTTGTCGTTCTCGACGCGAAAGATGCCGGCCCGCACGTTCCAGGCGTCCGTCGCGCGCCTGGTGAGCAGCGCGCCGTAGAGCGGCCGGAACGCGCTGCTGTGGACCCAGTCGGGGGCGAGGTTGCGGGCCGGCGGCGCCCGGCGGCCCGAACGGCCGTCGGTGAACACCAGCGGCGTGGAGCGCAGGCTCGGGTAGTCGAACACGCCGGCGAAGGGCTGGACCAGAAGCCGGTCCGAAGGGCTCCAGTGCAGCACGCCCCCGGCGCCATAGTAGACGTCGGGATTGTTGGCGATCTGCTCGTCGGCGCGGTAGGTGACGCCGCCGGCGAAGCCGAGGCGACCTTCGGACAAGGGCTGTTGCGTATCGATGGTGACAGCGCGCGTTGAGAACGGCCCCGCCTGGGCGCTGACGCTCACCACGCCCGTCTCCCCTACACGCCGCAGGGTGTAGTCCGCGATGCCGGTCGGGGCGGGGAACGGATAGCCCTGCGCGGTGATGCCCACCCGCAGGCTGGACCCGGAGACGAGGCGGCCGCTGAAGCCGATCGGGTTGTCGATGTAGATGCCTTCGAGGCGGATGTTGCCGGCCGCGGTCGGGCTGAAGCCGCGCGCGTCGCCGTCGTTGTAGAGCCCGATGCGTTCGTTGCCGATGCTGGTGCCGAAGGCGTCCTGCGCCGACCGGACCGCATTCTCGTCGGCGCGCTGGGCGTGGGCCGCGCCGGCCCAGAGGAAGGCGAAGGCGACAATGGCGGCTCCGGTTCGGAGGTCGGAACGGCGGTTGGTTCTACGCTGACGCACGATGAATTCCCTGGCTGTGGCTCCTCGCCACCCAGCCGGGGTGCGCGCCGCCTGGCGCGCCGCGTTTCGAAAACGGCTAAGCGGATCCTGAAATCGGTGAGGGGGCCAGGCTCGCCCCGGAGGCGCCCGCGACCCTCGCGGTACTCGCTGGGCGTGACGCCCTCGGCCGCTTTGAAGGCCCGGTTGAAAGGACCGAGGGACCCGAAGCCCGCGTCCATCGCGATCGTCGAGATCGGCACTGTCCTTTGAGCGGGGTCGGTCAGCGCCGCCTTCGCCTCCGCCAGACGGTAGCCGTTGAGGTAGGCATTGAAGTTCCGGTAGCCGAGCCGCCCGTTGATCAGCCGGCGAAGGGCGTACTCCGGCGTCCCGACGCGCGCCGCCAGAGCGCCGATGCTGAGGCCTTCGAGGCGATACACGCGCTCCTCCTCCATCAGTCGCTGGAGACGGCTCAGGGTCCGCGCCTCGCCGGGCTCCACATAGACCAGACCGTCACTGTCCGTTCCGGTCACGGGCCGGATGGCGACCCGCGGCGCGTCGAAGAGGCCGTCCGAGCGGAGGCCCGAGACGAGGAGCGCCATGCCGATCGCCATGACGAACAGCCGGATGACGTTCAGGTCGGCTGCGAACGCCGGCGGCGTCCCAGGCGCGATGTAGGAGGCCGTGACCCCCATGATGAGCACGCTGCTCAGCACCACATAGGCGATCCGCGCGCGTCGCCGGGGTTCGACGAGGTCGCCGCCGCGGCCCTGCCAGGCGCTCCAGGCGGCGGCCGCGGCGAGCATGAGGTGCGCCGCCTGCCGCGGAAGGCCCATCCAGTCCGTATCGAGGGCGAACCTGTCGCCGAGGTGCCAGATCGCGCCCCACACGACCGTGCCGCCCCACACCGCCCACTCCAGAGGCCGCATCCGAAAGCCGTCGTCGAACAGCGCGCGGGAGAACAGCCAGAAGGCCGCGTATTTGCCGTGCGAGATCACCCAGATCGGCGACGCCCACACGAGACTCCAGGAAACGAATGGCTCGGTGTTCAGCGCCCACCATCCCGTGCTGGCGCAGAACAGAGCCCCAAGTCGCGCCTGGGTCCGGCCGCGACCGTCGCGCAGGAGGATGACGGCCAGGAGCAGGAACGTCGTAACCGCCCCGCCCCGCAGCACCGTTTCGATGAATTCCGGCATGCGGTCATCCTCCCCGCCCCGGATGCGACGTGCAACCGCCGGGCTCGGCAAGCCATTCGCGACGTCAGCCTGGCTGCTGGGCTGGCGACCTCCGGACATCGACCAGCCTGGCGCTGAAACGCGCTGGACGACGTCAGCTTTCAGGCGGGACGCCAATGTCTCCGCGTGGCGCCTGCCTGACCCCAAAGGAAAGCCCCTCCGCCATCCCTGGCGGAGGGGCTCTCATCCCCAGACCCCCGGCCCGCACTCCGCGCGGGCCGAAGCTCATATTCCTCAGTACCCGTGGATCTTCGCGTAGCGGTCCCGGTGGTAGCTCTGGTTGCCGAAGGCCGCTTCCGCCGCCCGGGCGCGCTTCAGGTAGAAGCCGGCGTCGTGGGCGTCGGTCATGCCGATGCCGCCGTGCATCTGGACCATCTCGTTCGACACCAGGTGGAAGGTGTCGCCCATCTTGGCCTTGGCCAGGCTGACCAGCTCCGGCACGTCGGGCGTGTCGTTGTCGATGGCCGCCAGCGCAGCCTCGACCGCCGAGCGCGCCAGCTCCAGGTCGGTGAACATCTTGGCCGCGCGGTGCTGCAGCGCCTGGAAGGAGCCGATCACCTGGCCGAACTGCACGCGGGTCTTCAGGTAGTCGAGGGTGGTCTCGAAGGCCTGGGTGGCGGCGCCGAGCATCTCGGCGCTGAGGCCGGCGCGGGCGCGGTCCAGCACCTTCTCGAGCAGGGCCGAGCCGCCCTCAAGCTTCTCGGCCGGGGCGCCCTCGAACGTGACGTTGGCCGCGCCGCGGCTGTCGGCCAGCGACAGGCGCTGGCGGGTGACGCCGGGGCCGTCGGCCTTCACGAGGTAGAGGCCGATCTCGCCGCCTTCCTTGGCCGAGACCACGAAGACATTGGCCGCCATGCCTTCCAGCACGAAGGTCTTCTTGCCGGTCAGCTTGCCGCCCGAGACGGTGGCTTCGACCTTCTCGGGGTTGTGGTGCGGGCCCTCGTCGACGGCGAGCGTGCCGACCGCCGAGCCTTCGGCCAGCTTCGGGAGCCATTCCGACTTCTGGGCGTCCGACCCGCCGAGGATCAGGGCCGACGAGGCCGCCAGGCCCGAGGCCAGCAGCGGCGAGGCGGTGAGCGTGCGGCCGAGCTCCTCCAGGATCAGGCCCAGCGACAGGTAGCCGAAGTTCGAGCCGCCGTACTCCTCCGGGATGATCACCCCAGCCCAGCCCATCTCCGCCATCTCGTTCCAGGCGGCGGCGTCGTAGCCGAGCTCCACCCCGCTGTCGCGCATCTTGCGGAACGCGGTGACCGGGCTCTTCTCCTGGACCCAGCTCTTCGCCGCGTCCTTCAGCATGCTCTGTTCTTCGTTCAGAACGGCCATTGGTGTCTTTCCTCGAAATCCTATTCCGCTCGTCCCGGCGAAAGCCGGGATCCAAGCTGAGTTGAAATGGGCCCGTCCCCGCCGTCGCTCCGCCGGGAGCCCGCCTGGATCCCGGCTTTCGCCGGGATGAGCGGAGGGGCGGAACCGTCCCTCGCGGGTAGAGAACCCGCGGTGACGTGAAGGAAGGGAAGGGCGGTCGTCATCAGGGTCCGGTCAGCTCGCCTGCGTCAGGTCGGGCAGGCCGAGGATGCGCTTGGAGATGATGTTGTTCTGCACCTCCTGGGAGCCGCCGTAGATCGTCACGGCCTTGCCGCCGAGCCAGCCGCGGACGGCCGTCAGCTCGTCGGCCGAGAAGGCGTCGCCCTCCCAGCCCAGGCCCTGGTAGCCCATGATCTCCAGCGCCAGCTCGGCGCGTTCCTGCATCACCCGGGTGCCGGCGTTCTTCATGATCGAGGTCGCGGCGCTCGGGCCCGAATTGCCCTTGCTCTCCAGCATGGCGCGGATGGCCGTCTGCTGGAAGGCGCGGCCCTCCATCTCGTTCTGGATGATCCGGGTACGGAGATCGCGGTCGGCGATCCGGCCGGTCTCGTCGAGGCCGACATACTCCTTGGCGAGCTGCACCGGCCCGCGGCCCATCCCCATCCGACCGCCGCCGCCGGCGCCCGACAGCCCCGACCGTTCGTGCTGCAGCAGACGCTTGGCGATCGTCCAGCCGCCGTTCAGCGGCCCGACGAGCTGATCCTTCTCCACGCGCACGTCGGTGAGGAAGGTCTCGCAGAACGGGCTGTTGCCGCTGATCAGCTTGATCGGCCGCACTTCCACGCCCGGCGTCTTCATGTCGAACAGCACGAAGGAGATGCCTTCGTGCTTCTTCGAGGTGTCGGTCCGCACCAGGCAGAAGCACCAGTCGGCGTATTGCGCGCCGCTCGTCCAGATTTTCTGGCCGTTAACGAGGTAATGGTCGCCCTTGTCCTCGCAGCGGGTCTGCAGGGAGGCCAGATCAGAGCCGGCGCCCGGCTCGGAGAAGCCCTGGCACCACTGGATCTCGCCCTTCACGATGGACGGGATGTGCTGCTGCTTCTGGGCCTCGTTGCCGTATTCCAGCAGGGTCGGGCCGAACATCATCACGCCCATGCCGCCGATCGGGTTGTAGGCCCCGGCGCGGTTCAGCTCCTGCTGGATCACGCGCGCCTCGGCGCCCGAGAGTCCGCCGCCGCCATACTGCTTCGGCCAGGTGGGGACGCCCCAGCCCTTCTCGCCCATGGCCTTGCGCCAGGCTTCCTGGTCGGCCGAGGGCTTGGTGCGCTCCTCGCGCATCATCGGGTTCGGCTGGCCCTTCAGGCCCGCCGGGAAATTGGCCTCGATCCAGCTCCGGGCTTCCGCCCGGAAGCCCTCGAGGTCCTGGCCTCCGAAATCCGCCATCTGAAATACGTCTCCCGAAAAATAGGTCGTTCGAAAAAGGTTCGGCTCAGCGGCTCTGGGTCAGCTCCGGCAGCCCCAGGATCCGCTTGGAGATGATGTTGTTCTGGATCTCGGTGGAGCCGCCGAAGATCGTGAAGGCCTTGGCCGAGAGCATCGAGCGCATGGCCGTCAGCTCGTCCGGCTTGAAGCCCTCGCCCTCCCAGCCGAGGCCCTGCGAGCCGAAGATCTCCACCAGCAGCTCCTGGCGGTCCTGGCCGGCCTTCATCGAGGCGTTCTTCATGATCGAGGTGGCGGCGCTCGGGCCCTGGTTGCCCTTGGCCTCCACGGCGATCCGGCGTGCGGTGAGCTGCACGAGCCGGTTGTCCATCTCGTGCTGGATCACCCGGGAGCGCAGGTCGCGGTCGGCCAGCCGGCCGGTCCCGTCGACGCCCACATAGTCCTTGGCGATCTCATGCACCGCCGCCGGGGCCGGGCCATTCTGCCGGTTGCCCATGCCGTTGCGCTCGAACTGCAGGAGCCGCTTGCCGATGGTCCAGCCGCCGTTCAGCGGCCCCATCAGGTTCTCTTTCGGCACCTTCACGTCGGTGAAGAAGGTCTCGCAGAACGGGCTGTTGCCGGCGATCAGCTTGATCGGCCGGACCTCGACGCCCGGGCTCTTCATGTCGATGAGGAGGAAGCTGATCCCTTCGTGCTTCTTGGTGTTGTCGGTGCGCACCAGACAGAAGCACCAGTCCGCGTACTGGGCGCCGGACGTCCAGATCTTCTGGCCGTTCACGAGGTAGTGGTCGCCCCTGTCCTCGGCCTTGGTCTGCAGCGAGGCCAGGTCCGAGCCCGCGCCCGGCTCCGAGAAGCCCTGGCACCAGCGGATCTCGCCGCGGACGATGGGCGGGATGTGGCGCTGCTTCTGCTCCTCGTTGCCGTATTCCAGCAGGGTCGGGCCGAACATGCCGATGCCCATGCCGCCGATCGGGTTCACCGCGCCGATGCGGTTCATCTCGTCGGCGAGGACGCGGGCCTCGGCGGCGGTGAGGCCGCCGCCGCCGTACTGTTTCGGCCAGGTCGGCGCGCCCCAGCCCTTGTCGGCCATGCGCTGTTTCCAGACCGCCTGGTCGCCCGTGGGCTTGGCCGGGCTCTGGACCGCCGCGGATTGCGCGTCGGTGTCGGCCCCGAGGGCCTTGGGGAAGTTCTCGTCGAGCCAGGCGCGCGCTTCCGCGCGGAAGGCGTCGAGATCGGCGCCGCCGAAATCCGCCATCACCAAATCTCCCTATGAATTCAATATTATAGTTCTTCTAATACCTGATCGTACCACGCCCTTTCGAAAGTCCGGAATCGGCCGCCCCGTCCGCCTCTATTTCGGATCGGGCAGGCCGAGCACCCGCTTGGAGACCACGTTCAGGTTCACCTCGCTGGTGCCGCCCTCGATGGAGTTGGCCTTGGTGCGGAGCCAGCCCCGCACCGCGGTGAGCTCCGGGGTCGCGAAGCCTTCGCCGGTCCAGCCGAGGCCCTGGTTGCCCAGCGCCTCGATCATCAGCTCGGACCGCTCCTTGGCGAGCTCGGCCGCGGCGTACTTGATGATCGACGTCGCGGCGCTGGGCCCGTTGCCGGCCCGGCTCTCCGCCGCCGACCGGGCGATGGTCAGCCGCAGCGCCTGGAAGTCCATCTTGTTGCGGGTGATCTTCGAGCGCAGCTCGCCGCCGTCGTAGGCGAGGGCGTCATACTGCTTGGCGATCTGGGCGAGGTCGCCGGCCGCGCCGCCCGCCGAACCGCCCTCGCCGAAGCCGGCCGAGATGTTCTGCCGTTCGTACTGGAGCAGGCGTTTGGCGATCTCCCACCCGCCGTTCAGGCGCCCGACCAGGTTGCCCTTGGGGATCTTCACGTCGGTGAAGAAGGTCTCGCAGAACGGGCTCTCGCCGGAGATCAGCGGGATCGGCCGCGTCTCCACGCCCGGCGTCCGCATGTCGATCAGCACGAAGGAGATGCCCTCGTGCTTCTTCGTCTGGTCCGTGCGCACCAGGCAGAAGCACCAGTCCGCCTTGTCGGCGTAGGACGTCCAGATCTTCGAGCCGTTGATCAGCCAGTGGTCGCCCTTGTCCTCGCACTTGGTGGCGAGGCTCGCGAGGTCGGAGCCCGCGCCCGGCTCGGAGTAGCCCTGGCACCAGCGGATGTCGCCGTGGACGATCTTCGGCAGATGCTCCTGCTTCTGCTCCTCGTTGGCGTATTCGAGGAGCACGGGCCCCAGCATCCAGATGCCGAAGGAGAGCAGGGCCGGGCGATAACGCCCGCGGGCCATCTCCTGGTCCAGCACCCGGGCCTCGGCCGGCGAGAGGCCGCCGCCGCCGTATTCCTTGGGCCAGGTCGGCGCGGTCCAGCCCTTGTCGGCCATCCGGCGCTGCCAGACGATCTGCGGGTCGGCGCTCTCGCCCTCGAACCGCCGGCCGCCCCAGACGGCCTCGGGGTCCGTCTTCGCGCCGGGGTCCTTCAGCTCGGCCGGATAGTTGGCCTCCAGCCACTCGCGCACCTCGGTGCGGAAGGCGTCCAGCTCGGCGCCGCCGAAGTCGGCCATGGCCGTCTCCCCTTGCTCTAGAAACACGTCTCGGAACGAGCCGCCACCTTAGCGCCGACGGCTCTCCGGGCAAGCGGAACCGAACAGTTGTTTGAAGATCGTCGCGCCCCGCGCGCGGCGCGGGCGCGATGCTATAAGGCCTCGATGCGAATCCTCCGGGACCTGAAGCCCGCCGCCTTCGCCGTCGCTCCGTGGACCGCGGCCCTGCTCACAATGGCCGCCGGCGCGATGCTGCTGGCCTCGGGCGCGATGCCGTCCGAGCCGTTCCGCTTCGTGAAACTGCTGGAGATCACTCCGGTCTTCCTGATCGAGCTCAGTCACTTCCTCGACAGCGTCCTCGGTCTGGCCCTCGTCCTCGTGGCCTTCGGCCTGCGCGCCCGGCTCGACGCGGCCTGGGCCACGACCATGCTCCTGCTCCTGGTGGCGGCGTCGCTGTCGCTGCTGAAGGGCCTCAACTGGGAGGAGACGGTGTTGCTAGTCCTGCTGGCGGCGCTGCTGGCGCCGTTCCGCGGCGCCTTTCCCCGCACCGCCCGGCTGAGCCGCATGGAGATCACGCCGGGGTGGCTGGTCTCGGCGCTGGCGGCCGTGGCCGGCGCGGGCCTGCTCGGCCTCTGGTCCTTCGAAAACGCCGACTATGGCGAGATGCCCTGGTGGCGGGTGATGGCCGACGCCGACGCCGCCCGCTCGGTGCGGGCCTGGGCTGGGGCGGCGATCGCGCTCCTCGCCTTCGGGTTCTGGCGGCTGATCGCCTCGGCCGCCAAGCCGCCGGTGGTGGGTGAGGCCGACCCGGAGTTCCACCGGGTCCGGGAGATCCTCGCGTCGGCCGAGGTCGCCGAGCCCGGTTCGAACCTGGCCCTCCTGGGCGACAAGCGCTTCCTGTTCTCGGCCAGCGGCGCGAGCTTCTTGATGTTCGGGGTGAGGAGCCGCAGCTGGATCGCGCTCGGCGGGCCGGTCGGCCGGCAGGACGAGCGCTCGGAGTTGGTCTGGCGCTTCCGGGAGCTCGCCGATTCTCACGCCGCCCGCCCGGGCTTCTACGGCCTCACCGCGGAGGACCTGCCCGAGATCGTCGAGCTCGGCTTCTCGATCCAGAAGGTCGGCGAATACGCCCTGGTGCCGCTGGAGACCTTCTCGGTCGAGGGCCGCAAGCGCGGCAACCTGCGCCGGGCCTGGCGCAAGGCCGGGGAGGACGGCTGCACCTTCAAGGTGCTGCGCGGCGACGAGGTCCGCGACCTGCTGCCGGCGCTGCGGGCGATTTCCGACGAGTGGCTGTCCAGGCACGCCGGCGGGGAGAAGAGCTTCTCCATGGGCGGTTTCGCGGAAGCCTATGTGGCCGAGTTCCCGGTCGGCGTCGTCTTCCTGCACGGCCAGCCCGTGGCCTTCGCCACCCTGTGGACGACGGCCCGGAAGAGCTCGTTCTCCATGGATCTCATGCGCTACGGCGAGGCCGCGCCGCGCAATGTCATGGACTATCTCTTCGTCGAGCTGATCGAGTGGGGGCGGTCGGAAGGCTACGACGCCTTCGACTTCGGCATGGCGCCGCTCGCCGGGCTCGACGACCGGCCGCTCGCCCCGATCATGTCGCGGGTCGGCCGCCTGCTCTTCGAGCGCGGGGAGGAGATCTACAACTTCCAGGGCGTGCGGAAGTACAAGGACAAGTACGATCCGCTCTGGCAGCCACGGTACGTGGCGGCCCAGCACCGCTGGATCATTCCGCTGGTGCTGGCCGGCGTCGGCCTGCTCTCCTCGGGCGGCATCGCCAATCTCGCCAAGCGGCCGAAGAAGGAGGCACCGGCGAACCCGCCGGAGCCCGCCCTTGCCTCGGACGTCAGCGTCCCGTCGTGACGCCCAGCAGGTTCACGGCGTGGACCAGCATGACGATCACGCCCAGCGCTCCGGCGACCATGATCGGCCGCCACGGGATCAGCCTCGGCCCCTTCATCAGGTCAGGCGGCCGCGCGCCGCGCCAGCCCGCGAAGAGGGCGAGCGCCAGGAAGACCGCGGCGAGGGAAAGCGTCAGTGTCAGGCTCATGTGCGACCGCATATCGCAGGGTGGCGGGAAGGTCCGAAGTCTGCCCTCTGGAGTTGTAGGCGAACATCCACAGGATAGAGCCTCCGGACGCTATATGTAGCGTTAAGGTCGCGTTTACACCCCCAGGAATCGGTGCGTACGCTCCCCGCAGTACCTGGAGAACGATTCTATGACCGCGGGCGCGCCCTGGAGCGTCAAGGGGATTGACCCGAAGGCCCGCGAGGTCGCGAAGGACCTCGCCCGGCGTTCGGGCATGACCCTCGGCGAGTGGTTGAATCGCGTCATCCTTGAAGATGATGTACCGGAGGACGTGACCTCCGAGGACCAGTTCATCGACCGCCCGCAGCGCGCGGCGCCGCCGCCGATCGAGCCGCAGCGGCCGCGCCTGGTGGCCAGCGCGCCGATCCCGACGTTCGCGCCGCGCGCCGACAGCCGGGCCGACGACCTCGCCCGCATCGCCTATGCGCTGGACCGACTGACCGACCGGATCGAGTCCTCCGAGACCCGGACCAGCCTGGCGATCTCCGGCGTCGAGCATTCCGTCCGCGCCGCCGTCGCGCGCATCGAGGCCGGCGAGCGCGAGCATATGGCCGTGGCCCAGCGCTTCGACGGCGCCGTGGACCATGTGGGCGCCGAGCAGGCGCGGATCGCCGACCGTCTGCGCCGGCTGGAGACCGAGGCCGCCGGCCCGCGCTCGGCCGAGGCCCTGCGCGTGCTCGAGCAGTCGGTGACCCGCGTCGCCGACCACGTCTATTCCGGCGAGGCCCGCACCCGTGAGGAACTGGCGGCCATCGACGCCCGCCTGGCGCGCGCCGAAGCCGCCGCCGCCGGAACCGATCCCGCGCCGCTGATCGACGAGGTGGTCCGCCGCCTTGGCCAGCGACTGGCCGACGCCGAGGGCCGCACCGCCGATGCGCTGGACAGCCTGCGCCGCTCGCTCGCCACGCTCGACAACCGTCTGGGCGCCGTCGAAGGCTCCCGGCGCCGCCGAGGCCGAACGCAAGCTGGAAGCCCTGGGCGCCAGCCTGACCGCCCGGGTCGAGGCGGCCCGCGCCGAGATCACCGAGAAGCTGATGGCCACCGCCAACGGTCGGGTGGACGAGCGCTTCGCCGAACTCGCCCATCAGGTGGAGGCCGCCGAGCAGCGCTCGGCCCAGGCCATCGAGCGGATGGGCAAGGAGGTCATCGGCATCGCCGAGGCCTTCAACCGCCGCCTCCAGTCCTCCGAGACCCGCAGCGCCGACGCCATCGCCAAGGTTGGCGGCGAGATGGCCCGCATCGCCGGCGCCGTCGAGCAGCGCATGGGCGCGGCGGAGCGGGCCCAGGCCGACGCCCTGGACAAGCTCTCGACCGAGATCGGCAAGATCACCGAGCGGCTCACCGACCGGATGCTCCAGTCCGAGCGCCGCGCCGCCCAGGCGATCGACGACGTGGGCGAGCAGGTGGCCCGCGTCACCGAGCGGATCGAGCAGCGCCATGAGCGCGTCGGCGCCGACATCGCCGAGCGCCTGCGTCAGAGCGAGGAGCGCACCGCCAAGCTGTTCGACGAGGCCAATGAGCGCCTCGAGCAGAAGCTGAACATCCTGCGCCCGGCCGAGCCGGCGGCCGCACCGGCCGAAGACCCGCCCGTCAAGTCGACGGCCGCCTTCGGGCCCGAGCTGTTCTCCCGCGCCGAGGCCCTGGACGACCTCGAGCTCGACGAACCGGTCGAGACCGCCCCGGCGCCGGCCGGCCAGTTCGACGCCGCCGATTTCGCGCCGATCCCGGAGCCGGAAGAGGACCTGTTCGGCCTCGACCAGCCGGAGCCGCCGCCGGCCGCCGAAGCGGAGCCTGCGCCGGAGTCGGCGCGACCGCTGTCGACCCGCGAGGTCATCGACCAGGCCCGCGCCGCCGCCCGCGCCGCGGAGGCCAGCCGGCCGCGCCTGCAGGTGAAGGCCCGCGCCAACTGGCGCGCCCAGCCGAAGCCGCCGATGCCGGCCAGAGCCTCGCGGCCGCGTCCGAATTCCACCCTGCAGACCGCCTTCATGATCGCCGGCGGCGCCGCCTTCCTGAGCGTGGGCGCGGCCGGCATGGTGCTGATGAACGCCCAGGCGCCGCGCGAGGCCGCCGAGACCTCGCCGTTCGGCGCCCCGCCGCGCGCCGCCGTCGCCATCGCGCCGCAGCCGATCGGCCCGACCGCCCCGGCCACGGACGCCGCCGCCCCCGCTGCGCAGGCTCCGGTCGCCGAGGCCGCGCCCGCGGCGCCGCTGTCCGGCCAGTACCTGGAGGCGCTGCGGGCCGTGGAACGCGGCGAGGCCGGCGGGCTGGCCCGGATGAAGGCGGTGGCCGACGCCGACTACGCGCCGGCCCAGTTCTTCATGGGCAAGCTCTACGAGACCGGCCAGCGCGGGGTGGTGAAGAACCTCGCCGAAGCGCGCAAGTGGACGACCAAGGCGGCCCTGAACGGCGAGCCGCGGGGCATGCACAACCTGGCCCTCTACTACTTCGAGGGGACCGGCGGTCCGCAGGACCTGGCGTCCGCCGCCCGCTGGTTCCGCAAGGCCGCCGAAGCCGGCATCGGCGACAGCCAGTACAACCTCGGCCTTCTCTATCAGGCCGGCAGCGGCGTGCCGCGCGACCTGACCGAGGCCTACAAGTGGTTCGCCATCGCCGCCGAGGGCGGGGACGCCGCGGCCCGCGCCAGCGCCATCGACCTGGAGAAGAAGCTCAGCCCGGCTCAGCTCGCCGCCGCCGACAAGGCCGCGGAAGACTTCCGGCCGGTCAGCGCCGCCGTCGAGCAGGTGGGCGTCAAGCCTTCGGTGTCCGTTGCGTCGGCCCAGCGGATCCTCGGCCGGCTCGGCTATTACAAGGGCCCGCAGGACGGGGGCATGTCCCGCGACTTCACCCTTGCGATCTCGGCCTACCAGCGCGATCAGGGTCTGGCGGCCACGGGCCAACTGGATCGCGGCACGGCCCAGCGGCTCTCCGTCTTCACGCGCTGACCGGTTCCGGCGGCGCCCCCACAAACGAGGCGCTGAGGATTGGACATCTACCTGCCCATCGCCGAGGTCTCGGTGAACGCGCCGCTGATCGTGGCGCTGGGCGCGCTGGTGGGGTTCATCTCCGGCCTGTTCGGCATCGGCGGCGGCTTCCTGATGACGCCGCTGCTGGTGTTCTTCGGCATCCCGCCGGCCGTGGCGGTCGCGTCGATGTCGACCCATGTGGCGGCCTCCTCCATGTCCAGCGTCCAGGCCTACGGCCGCAGCGGCGCGGTGGACTGGAAGATGGGCGGCGTGCTGGCGGCGGGCGGGATCGTCGGCGCGATCCTGGGGGTCGAGGTCTTTCGCTGGCTGCGCCTGCTGGGCCAGGCCGACCTCGTCGTCGCGCTCTCCTACCTGATCTTCCTGGGCGTCATCGGCGGGCTGATGCTGACGGAGTCGTTGGGGTCCATCCTGCGCCGCCGTCGCGGCCAGCCGCCGCCGCCCAGGCGTGACCGCCGACCGCCCTGGCTCTACGGCCTGCCGCTGAAGGTCCGGTTCCCGAAGTCCCGGCTCTACATCAGCATCATCCCGGCCCTGGGCCTGGGGGTCTTCGTGGGCCTGCTGTCGGCGGTGATGGGCGTCGGCGGCGGGTTCATCCTCGTCCCGGCCATGGTCTATCTGCTCAGGATGCCGGCGCGGATGGTGGTCGGCACCAGCCTCTTCCAGATCATCATCACGACGGCGCTGACCGGCATCCTCCAGGCCGGCCGCAACCAGACGGTGGATATCGTCCTGGCCGCGCTGCTGCTGGTCGGCGGCGTCCTGGGCGCCCAGTACGGCGCGCGCGCCTCCACCCGCTTCCGGGCCGAGGAACTCCGCGCCCTGCTGGCGCTGATCGTCCTGGTGGTCGGCCTGCGGATGGGCCTGGGCCTGTTCTTCCGCCCCGAGGAGCCCTTCGTCCTCATGCAGGGGATGGCCGGCTGATGGCGGTGGACGCAGCCCCGCCCGTCGCCAAGACGCCGGCCGCCGTCTCGGCGGCTTTGACGGAGACCGAGGTGCGGGTCGCCTCCAACTTCCGCGGCGCGCGGATCGTACTCTACGGCGCGGTCTTCGGTCCCTCCGACACGCCCGGCGACGTGGTGGTGATCGTCCGTGGCCCGGAACAGCCGGTCCGGATCGCCCGCAAGGTCAGGGTCGCCGGCCTCTGGCTGAACAGCCGGCCCGTGGTCTTCCACGGCGCGCCGGGGTTCTACATCGCCGCGTCCACGCGGCCGCTGGACGACATCGCCCGCTTCCGGACCCTGCGGGAGCTGAACATCGGCGTCGACCACCTGCCGATCCGGGCGCCGGCCGAGCAGCGGGTCGAAACCCGCTACGGCGTCCGCGACGTGGTGGTCTCCAGCCTCGGCCCAGACTACCTGCTCTGGCGCCAGGCCGTGGTGCGGCTGAAGGAGAAGACCGGCCTCTACGCCGCCGACGAGCGCGGCGTGCGCTTCGTGGACCGCGGCCTGTTCCGCGCCGAGATCGCCCTGCCGGCCCAGGCGCCCACCGGCACCTATGAGGCGGACATCATCCTCTTCCGGAACGGCGAGCCGATCTCCGTCAAGCACCGCACGCTGACCGTCCAGAAGGTCG
Source organism: Phenylobacterium sp. J367 (assembly GCF_024699985.1). Lineage (GTDB taxonomy): Bacteria > Pseudomonadota > Alphaproteobacteria > Caulobacterales > Caulobacteraceae > Phenylobacterium. The sequence goes on from NZ_JAJONA010000001.1 coordinate 1,990,534, forward strand.
GGATCGAGCGCACCCTCTACCTCTGGGCCCACCAGCGCCCCTGGGCCTACGGAATCGTTTCCATGCTGGCGGCCCTGCTGATCGGCTGGGGGGCGAGCTTCCTGTTTCGGCGTCGGTAACGCCAGGCTGCTACCCGCCCGGGTGCAGGCCCGGCGCTTCCTGGCCCGTGCGGGCGACATATTCCGTATAGCCGCCGCCGTACTGGTGGACGCCGTCGGGCGTCAGCTCCAGCACCCGGTTCGACAGGGCCCCCAGGAAGTGGCGGTCGTGGCTGACGAACAGCATGGTGCCCTCGAAGTCCGCCAGGGCTGTGACCAGCATCTCCTTGGTGGCCATGTCGAGGTGGTTGGTCGGCTCGTCGAGGACCAGGAGGTTCGGCGGATCGAACAGCATCTTGGCCATCACCAGGCGCGCCTTCTCCCCGCCGGACAGCACCCGGCAGGGCTTTTCCACATCGTCGCCGGAGAAGCCGAAGCAGCCGGCCAGGGTGCGAAGCTGGCCCTGGCCGGCCTGCGGGAACGAGCGGTCCAGGGACCTCGAAGATCGTTTCCTCGCCGTCCAGCAGGTCCATGGAGTGCTGGGCGAAGTAGCCCATCTTCACGCTCGCGCCGATGTTGACCGAGCCCTGGTCCGGGGCGGCGGCGCCGGCCACCAGCTTCAGCAGCGTCGACTTGCCGGCCCCGTTGGCGCCCAGGACGCACCAGCGCTCCTTGCGGCGCACCAGGAAATCGAGGCCCTCGTAGATCGGCTGGTCGCCGTAGCCCTTGTGGACGTCCTTCAGGCTGATCACGTCGTCGCCCGACCTGGGCGGGCTGCGGAACTCGAACTGCACTGTCTGGGCGCCGGCGCGGCGCCTCGACGCGCTCGATCTTGTCGAGCTTCTTCACCCGGCTCTGCACCTGGGCGGCGTGGCTGGCCCGCGCCTTGAACTTCTCGATGAACTTGATTTCCTTGGCCAGCATCGCCTGCTGGCGCTCGTACTGGGCCTGCCGCTGCGCCTCGCTCAGCGCCCGCTGCTGGTCGTAGAAGTCGAGGTCGCCCGAATAGGTGATCAGGTCGCCGCTATCGATCTCCACCACCTTGCCGATGATCCGGTTCATGAACGCGCGGTCGTGCGAGGTCATGAGCAACGCGCCGTCGTAGTCCTTCAGGAAGGCCTCGAGCCAGATCAGGCTCTCCAGGTCGAGGTGGTTGCTGGGTTCGTCCAGCAGCATGGCGTCCGGCCGCATCAACAGGATGCGGGCCAGCGCCACGCGCATCTTCCAGCCGCCGGACAGCAGGCCGACGTCGCCGTCCATGCGCTCCTGGCTGAAGCTCAGGCCGGCCAGCACCTCGCGGGCGCGGGCGTCCAGCGCATAGCCGTCCAGCTCCTGGAAGCGCTCCTGCACCTCGCCATAGCGTTCGATGATCGCGTCCAGCTCGTCCGCCCGGTCCGGATCGACCATGGCCGCCTCGAGCTCGGCCATCTCTGCGGCCAGGGCGCTGACCGGCCCGACGCCGTCCATCACCGCGGCGACCGCGCTCTGGCCCGACATCTCGCCGACGTCCTGGCTGAAGTAGCCGATGGTGATGCCGGGGTCGGTCACCACCAGGCCGTCGTCGGGCTGCTCCTGCCCGGTGATCATCCGGAAGAGGGTGGTCTTGCCGGCGCCGTTCGGGCCGACGAGGCCGACCTTCTCACCCTTCTGGATGCCCATCGAAGCTTCGATGAACAGGATCTGGTGGCCGTTCTGCTTGGAGATGTTGTCGAGGCGGATCATGCGGCCGCCCTGCTAGCCCGGAGGCGGCGCGAACGCCAGCCTCGGCCCGGTGGCTTTTCGTCCCAGCCGCGCCTCAGTCGCCCGTCAGCGACTTCCACCCCACCGCATGAACCTTGCCCAGCCCCAGCGCGCCGGCCAGGGGCGGGCGGGCGAAGAGGCCGGCGAAGGCCGCGTCGCGGACGTTCAGGCCGCCGGCATAGGCGCCGAAGGCCGGCAGGATCGCCCGCTCCGCGTCGGTGACGAAGCAGCGCCGCCGCACCGTGCCCTTGGACGCCCGGACCTTGGCGGCCGGGTGCAGGTGGCCCGCAACCTCGCCGGGCTGCAGGCCCGCCTGCGGCTCGTGGCGGAAGGTCAGGCCCTCCAGTTCCAGCTCGTCGGCCGTCTCGCCCGGCAGGCGCTGCGGCCCGTCGGCGTCGTGGTTGCCGATCACCCAGATCAGCCGCGTGCGTCCGGCCAGATCGCGCAGGCGCTGGGCGTCATCGGCCGCCAGCCGCTCCTCGGATCTCCGGTCATGGAAGGTGTCGCCCAGCAGGATCACCGCGGCGGGCGACAGCGCCGCCACTTCCGCCTCCAGCCGGCCGAGCGTCTCGCGGGTGTCGTAGGGCGGCAGCATCTGGCCGCGGGCGGCGTAGGACGAGCCCTTTTCCAGGTGAAGGTCGGCCACCACCAGGGTCCGCGAGATCTCCAGGTACATGGCGCCGGACGCGCGCAGCATCACCCGGGCGCTCCCCACGCACGTGCGCAGCGCGCCGCACGGGCTGGCGGCGAAGTCGTAGGCGAAGGCCGCCCCAGGGGCGGCGATGGCGGCGGTCGAACTCAACTCAGGGCCTCGGCGATCAGGTCTTCTTCGGCTTCCGCCAGGATCATCTCACCGGCGTGTCCGCCCGGCGACCGCTCCTTGCCGATCTCCAGGAGGATGGGGACCGAGAAGGGGGACAGGTGCTCGAGGGGCGCATGGCGGATCTTGCCGCGGATCCGGGCCAACATATGGCCCAGGCGCGCCACATCGATGAGGCCGGTCGCCGCATCGTCCCGGGCGCAGCGCAGCAGCAGGTGGTCCGGCTGGTGGCGGCGCAGCACGTCGTAGATCAGGTCGGTGGAGAAGGTGATCTGCCGCCCGGTCTTCTGCGGCTCGCCGGGGAAGCGGCGCTCGATCAGGCCGGCGATGATCGCGCAGCCCTTGAAGGCGCGCTTCATCATGAAGCTCTCGTTGAGCCAGTCCTCCAGGTCGTCGCCCAGCATGTCCTCTGCGAAGAGCTCCCCGAAATCGAGCCCGTCCATGGGCTTCAGCGCCCAGATGGCCATCGCATAGTCGTTGCAGACGAAGCCCAGCGGCCCGACGCCCAGCCGCTCCAGTCGCCGCGTCAGCAGCATGGCCAGCGTGGTGTGAGCGAGCCGCCCGTCGAAGGGGTAGCAGACCAGGAAGTGCCGCTGGCCCCGCGGGAAGGTCTCCAGCAGCATCTCCTCCTCGCGGACGATCAGCGAGCGGTCGCGCTGGGCCTCCAGCCATTCGCGCACGTCGGTGGGCAGGACGCTCCAGTGGTCCTCGTCGAACATCAGCTGGCGGACGCGCTTGGCGAGGTAGGTGGAGAGTGCGAACTTCGAGCCGCCCCAGGACGGCATCTTCGGGTCCTTGTCGTTGGCCGGGCGGACCAGCACGTCGAGGTTGGTGACGCCCACCAGCTCCCAGGTCTGGCCGGCGAACACGAAGGTCTCGCCGGGCTCCAGCATCTCCAGCATGCCCTCCTCGACCTCGCCGATCTTGCGGCCGCCCCGGCCGCCGCGCATCGCCATGCGCACGGAGAGCACGGCCGGCGAGACGATGGCCCCGACGTTCAGCCGGTGGCGCTGGGCGGTGGCGGCATTGCGCACCCGCCAGAGCCCGTCCTGGCCGCGGATGATCCGGCTGAAGCGGTCGTAGGTCTTCAGCGCGTAGCCGCCGGTGGCGACGAAATCGACGACCTGTTCGAAGTCCTCCCACGCGAGGTCGCGGTAGGGTCCGCTGGTCCTGACCTCGTCGTAGAGCTGGAGCACGTCGAAGGGCTCCGAACAGGCGCAGCCCATGACGTGCTGGGCCAGCACGTCGAGCGCGCCGACCCGCGGCGGATCGCCGTCCAGCTTGTTCTCGGCGATCGCCTCGCGGGCCGCCTGGCACTCCAGCATCTCGAAGCGGTTGGCCGGCACGAACAGCGCCCGGCTGGGCTCGTCCAGGCGATGGTTGGCCCGGCCGATCCGCTGGACCATGCGGCTTGCGCCCTTCGGGCTGGCGAGCTGGATGACCAGGTCGACGTCGCCCCAGTCGATGCCCAGGTCGAGGGTCGAGGTGCAGACCACGGCGCGCAGCTCGCCCCGCGCCATCGCCGCCTCGACCTTGCGCCGTTGTTCGGCCGCCAGGCTGCCGTGGTGCAGGGCGATCGGCAGGCTGTCGTCGTTCAGCCGCCAGAGCTCCTGGAAGGCGAACTCCGCCTGAAAGCGGGTGTTCACGAATACCAGCGCCGTGCGGCTCTTCTTGATGACCTCATAGACCTCGGCCATGGCGTGCTGGGCGGTGTGGCCGGCCCACGGCACGCGGCCCTCCGAGAGCAGCATGTCGACGATCGGCTCGGCCCCGCCCGGCCCGCGGACGAGATCGATGCTGTCGGGTCCCGCCGGTCCCGCCATCCAGCGCTTGATCACCTCGGGGTCGTCCACCGTCGCCGAGAGGCCGACGCGGCGCATGTTCGGCGCGAGCTGCGAGAGCCGGGCGAGGTCGAGGGCCAGCAGGTCGCCCCGCTTCGACGAATGGAGCGTGTGGATCTCGTCCAGCACCACGCAGCGCAGGCTCTCGAAATAGGCCCGCGCGCCCTCCCAGGCGCAGAGCAGCGCGAGCTGCTCGGGCGTGGTCAGCAGGATGTCGGGCGGCTTCAGCCGCTGGCGGGCGCGCCGCGCCACGCCGGTGTCGCCGGTCCGGCTCTCGGCCAGCACCGGCAGGCCCATCTGCAGGATCGGCGCATTGAGGTTCCGCTCCACGTCCACCGCCAGGGCCTTCAGCGGCGAGATGTAGAGGGTGTGCAGGCCGGTCGGGGCGTTCGACGGCGGGCGCTCGGAAATCTCGATCAGGCTCGGCAGGAAACCGGCCAGCGTCTTGCCCCCGCCGGTGGGCGCGATCAGCAGCGCGTCCCGGCCGGCGCGGGCCCGGTCCACCATGCCGAGCTGGTGCGCGCGCGGCGCCAGCCCCGCTTCGCGAACCAGTCGGCGAAGCGGGTGGGCAGGAGGTCGGGGGAGGGGCCCGCAGCGTCGGCCATTGGGGCCCTATAGCATGTTCCCGTTCCGTTTCACGAGGCGAACAGCGCTTGCTTACATCGTAAGCCACGGCCAAGGTGCGCGCCTCAACAAGGAGGGACGGCCATGAACCCGGCTGCGGAATTCGACGTCATCGTCTATGGCGCCACCGGCTACACCGGCCGCCTGGTCGCCGAGCACCTGGCGAGGACCTATGGCGTGGGCGACGTCAAATGGGCCATGGCCGGCCGCAGCCAGGCCAAGCTCGAGGAAGTGCGCGACGAGATCGGCGCGCCGAAGGACACGCTCCTTATCGTCGCCGACGCCGACGATCCGGCGTCGCTGGAGGCCATGGTCAAGCGGGCCAAGGCGGTGATCACCACGGTCGGGCCCTACCAGCTCTACGGCGACGCCCTGATCGCCGCCTGCGCGGCGGCCGGGACGGACTACCTCGACCTCACCGGGGAACCCAACTGGATGGCCCGCACCATCGCCGCCCACCACGAGACGGCGAAGAAGACCGGGGCGCGGCTCCTCCACTCCTGCGGGTTTGATTCGATCCCGTTCGAGCTCGGCGTCTGGTTCGTGGAGGAGACGGCGAAGCAGCAGCTCGGCGCGCCCGTGCCGCGCGTGAAGGGCCGGGTGCGCGGGATCAAGGGCGGCCTGTCCGGCGGCACCGCGGCGTCGGGCGCGGCCACCATGGCGGCGATCCAGAAGGATCCCAGCCAGCTCGGCGTGATGATGAACCCGTTCTCCCTGACGCCCGGCTTCGAGGGGCCGGCCCAGCCGCCGGGCAACGCCAAGGCGCACGACGAGGACGTGGGCGCGGACGTCGGCCCCTTCATGATGGCGGTGATCAACACCAAGAACGTCCACCGCTCGAACTACCTGATGGGCCACCCCTGGGGCCGGGACTTCCAGTACGACGAGATGACCATCCTGGCGCCGGGCTCGGACGTGGAGTTCACCCAGATCGGCGACGCGGGACCGAAGCCGGGCGAAGGGCCGACCAAGGAGGAGCGGGAGACCGGCTTCTTCGACATCCTGATGGTGGGCATCGCCGCCGACGGCCGGAAGGTGAAGGCCTCGGTCAAGGGCGACAAGGACCCGGGCTACGGGTCGACGTCGAAGATGATCGCGGAATCGGCGCTGTGCCTGGTCAAGGAATGCGCCGACGTCGAGGGCGGCGTCTGGACGCCTGGCGCCGCCATGCAGGGCAAGCTGGTCGACCGGCTGACGAAGAACGCCGGCTTCACCTTCACGGTGGAGTCCTAGCGCGGCCTGGCGGCGGCGGCGAAGGCCGGCGCCGCCAGAGCAGCCTCACGCGTCCTCGCGCTCCGAATCGAGCATCGCACGGACCAGCTCGACCACCTTGCGGCGCACGCGCGGGTCGGTGATGCGCGGAAAGGCGGCGGCGAGCTCAAGCCCCTCGGGCGTCATCAGGAAGGCATGCGCGCCGCTGGCGGCGGTCGTCTCGCCTTCTTCCGGCAGGCCTTCGTAGAAATAGTTGATCGGAGCCTGCAGGGCGCGCGCCGTCTCCCAGAGCTTGGAGGCGCTGACCCGGTTCGATCCGCGCTCGTATTTCTGGATCTGCTGGAAGGTGATGCCCAGCGCTTCCGCCAGGCGATCCTGGCTCATGCCCAGCTCCTTGCGGCGCATCCGGATGCGCAGGCCCACGTGCCGGTCGACCGGATGGGCGTCCGGATCGGTGGGAACGGCGGTGACGAGATTGCCCGGCTTGATCGGTTTGGTCATGAGAGTTGGTCGCCCCAAGGTTGTCGTTGGCCCCGGTTAGCGCCACGCAACGCACCGGGTCCCCCTGTCCCTAGGAACACTAAGCCAACCGATGGTTGAAGCTTGGCCTTACCCATTTTGGGGTTTGGTTGGCCTGTGCGGCGAGCCGCCGCACGACAAACGGTGTTTTCCTAGGCGGTCTCCGCCCCGGGCCCTCGTTCCCATTCGGCGAGGATTCCGAGCCGCGCGAGGACTTCGAACATCCGGCGCACGTAGGCCTGGTTCTCGGCCATCAGATGCATGAAAGCCGGCCTCGCCAGCACTTCGGCCGGTACGATGAGCCCGTCGGCCACGCGCACCACGAGCCCGTCGGCCACCAGCCTGTTGGCATGTCGGCGGGTCGTCTCCTCGGGCACGCCGAGGCTCTCGCCGATGGTGGCGATCCGTACCGGTCGGCGAAGCGCGTCGGGCACGAACCCCTCGGCGCCGGCTTGGTCGCCGCCGCGCTGTTCGTCGGTGAGATGCTCCGTGTTGCAGGAGAGGATGGTCAGCAGGATCAGGCCGCGCACCACGTCGCCGACATGGGTGACGGTCAGGTCCAGCACCCTGAGCGCGTAGTCCGAAGAGGCCCGGGCCACCGCCCGCACCGGCTCGCCCGCCGCCACCGCGCTGCGGGGCGCCGGGTTCGGCAGGTCGGTCAGCATGCCGAGGTCGCGCAGGCGCAGGTAGAAGGTGCGCACGCGCTCATAGCTGTCCTGCAGCATCCGGTGATGCTCCGGCGAACTCACCCGTTCGGCCGGCACATAGACGCCATGGGGCGTGACCACGCAGTGTCCCTGGGCGGCGAGCGCCGTGATCCGGCGGCGCACGGTCTCGTAGGGCTGGCGCAGGGACTGGGCGATGGCGCTGATGCTGACCCTCCGGCGCAGGTCGTCGGGCGGCACGCCCTCGTAGTCGGCGTAGGTGAGCGCCAGGTCCGCGTTGCGGTTCAGCGGGGCGACGTTCGACTGGACGACGGCGATCAGGATGAGCGTGTCGAGCAACGGGGCCCCGCCCGTCCGGCACAGGCGCACGAGGTCGAGGAGGAATGCGATCGAGAGACGGCCCACGAGCCTGTGTCGGGTCAGGGATGGCGAAGCGGACATGCGGGCGGACTTGGCTGGGTGCTCACGAACAGGATCGCGACCCGGTTCGGGATACAACCGGCAGGCTTGAGATAAATCCTAAAATTCGCGCCCGGGGAGAAATTGGCCGGCCCGCGCGGGGCAGCAGGGGGGATGCCAGGGGTGTGGCGGGACCGGCCTTCTCGACCGCGACGTCGGGGGGCATCGTGCGGTCGGGATCGAAAACGCCGGTTTTGGGAAGGCGTTCCCACCGTGGTTCGCCTCTTGGCATTTTTCTTTTGATGGGGAAGGTTCGGGCGCTCGCAGTCCAGGAGATGCCCGATGCGCCTGACCCCCATCCTCCTCGCCGCCGCCGCCAGCCTGGCGCTCGCCGCCTGCTCCCAGAAGACCGAAGACAGCGCCGAGGCGACCGCCGACAGCGCCACGGCCACCGCCTCGTCCGCGGCCGCGGACACCGCCGCCACTGCCGGCGCCGCCGCGGAGGCCGCCCAGGTGAACGCCGCGGCTGCCGCGGACGCCGCCGCCGCGGGCGCCCGCGGCGACCGCCGACACCGCCGCGTCCGCCGCCGACAAGGCCGAGCAGAAGGTCGAGACCGCGCCGAACTGACCTCGGCCTGCGGCGCGATCTGCACCGCATCTTAGGAAATCTGCGCTCTCCTCCCGGCAGGTCTCAAAGGATCTCGCCGGGGGGCGAAGCAGAATGCGCAACTTCCAGATGGCTGGCGGCCTCTCGCGCCGCGGCCTGATCGTCACCGCCGGCGCGGGCCTCGTGGCCGCCCCGTCCGCCTTCGCCGCCCAGGCGCACAAGCCGGCGGCCCGCGCCGCCGCCCCGGCGGGTCACACCGCCGCCGGCGCGCCGCCCTCGCCCGAGCAGGCCATGACCCGGCTGATGGCCGGCAACGGGCGCTATGTGGCGGCCAAGGCCACCCACCCGAATGGCGACGCGGCCCGGCGCCGTCTCGTGGCCGCCGGCCAGACGCCGTTCGCCACCATCCTCGCCTGCGCCGACAGCCGGGTCGCGCCCGAGCTGATCTTCGACCAGGGTCTGGGCGACCTCTTCGTCGTCCGCGTGGCCGGCAACGTCGTCGACGACGCGATCCTGGCCTCCATCGAATATTCGGTCATCCACCTCGGTTCGAACCTGGTCATGGCGCTCGGCCACGAGCGCTGCGGCGCGGTGAAGGCCACCGCCGATGCGCTGGACGGCCACGGCTCGCCCGAGGATGCGGACACCAAGATCGGCGCGCTCGCCGCCCTGATCGCCCCGGCCGTCCGCGCCGTGCCGGCCGGGACCGTCGACCGCGTGGACGCCGCCGTCTCCCTGAACGCCGCCCAGGCCGCCGCCGAGATCTTCGCAGGCTCCCGCCCGCTGCGCGCCCGGGTGCTCGCCGGCCAGCTCAAGATCGTCGCCGCCCGCTACGACCTCGACGACGGCAAGGTCTCCCCCGCCAAGGGCCGCAGCGACATCGTCTAGCCGCCCCTAGCCCCGCCTGCGGGCGGCGAGCAGGTCGGTCCAGCGCCAGGCGCCGCCGCCCAGCACGACGCGGCCGGCGCCGGCCTGCTCGCCCAGCGACAGCACCACCAGGCCCTGAACCGGATCGTCCCGACAGGTCTCCGGCGCGAAGGCGACTTCCATGACGATGGCCTGGCGCACCCCCGCCAGGCCCTTGCCCTCCTGGCCGGGGCTGCGCAGCCAGTCGCCGTTCCAGACGAGGATGGCGCGGCCGGTCTCCACGTTGGCGCGGGCGACCGCCTGGCGGACCTCGGGATCGCGCCGGAGCGCCGCCTGCAGCCGCCGGACCATGTCGCAGGTCTGTCCGCCGCCGCCCGCGCCGGAGCCTGAGCCGTCGCCGGTTCCCGTCCCGGCGGTCCGCGCGCCGGCCAGTTCTGTATCGCCGAGGGTGACCAGCGGGACCAGGGCGGGGGCCTCCGTCAGGGGAGCCACGAGCGGCGCGACGGTAGGCGAGGGGGGCTGCGGCGTGCAGGCGGATCGCCGGGCGCGAGGGGGTTGGGCGCGGGCGGGGCCGGGGGGCGCGGCGGCCGAGGCCTCGTCGTCCAAAGGCGGACCGGGCGGCGGGACGACCGGCGGGTCGATCAGGGAGAGGACCACCGGATCGGGCATCGCGGCCATGCCTTCCGGCGCGGCGTCGCGTTGCGCCGCCAGCCAGACGAGCGGGATGGCCAGGTGGGCGGCGAGGCTCACCGCGATGGCGGCCGAGCGCCGCCTGCGTGTCTCCGGTTTCCTCGCCATGGGCCGGCCAGCGAACCCCGCGTTCGCGTCCAGAATGGGGCGTGCGCCACGGTCAAGCTGCCGGATTCCGGCCACGCTCGCGTCATGACGCCGCCATTGCGGGTGCGACACCTTGGCGCTGGCGGAGAGCCCGGGTGGGGGCCCGGAACATAGAAGGAAACGCGAAAAGATGAACGCGAAGATCAGGATGGTGGCGGTGAGCGCCATGCTCGCGGCCGGCTTCGCCACGACGGGCTGTGCGAGCCACCGGTTCGTGAAGGAACGGGTGGCCGTCGTCGACGATCGGGTGACGACCGTCGAAGGCACGGCCGGCGAAGCCCTTCAGCGGGCCAACGCCGCCCACAAGCTGGCGGAGGGCAAGTTCCTCTACCAGGTCGTGCTGTCGGACGACTCCGTGAAGTTCCCGACCGACCGCCACGCCCTGTCGCCTGAAGGCCAGGCGCGGCTCGACGAGTTCGCCCAGCGGCTGATGAGCGAGAACCGGAACGTCTACCTGGAGATCCAGGGCCACACGGACTCCACCGGCCCCGAGGCCTACAACGACCAGCTCGGCGAGGCCCGCGCGGAGGCGGTCCGCAAGTATCTCAGCCAGAAGGGCGTGGCCCTGAACCGCATGGCGACCATCTCCTATGGCGAGGAGAGCCCGGTGGCGCCGAACGAGAGCCCCGAGGGGCGTTCGCAGAACCGGCGCGTGGCGATCGTCGTCCTGAGCTAGGCGTTCGAGCCTCCTCTCTCCCGACGCTCACGTCGGGGGAGAGGAGACTGCGCGGCATTGTTACGTGCGACGCCGATTTCCTGTGGATTCCCGGGTCGTTAACTTCTCTTAAGGGCCGACTCACGGCTCATAGGTCCGTGGAGGGGCGCTGGAACCGAGACGAGATCATGCCTGACGCCACCTACGTCGCCTTCGTCCCGACCAAGCATCGCGACGAGCTGCGCCGGATCCTTCAGACCGAGGACACCGGACCGCTGGCCTGGCGCGAGCGGCGCAGCCTGTTCGGCAGCGAGTTCTACTTTTCCGGACCGCCGACCCTCGCCCGCAAGGCGCAGGCCTACGTCTCCGAGTGGGTGCTGGCGCACTAGGGGCCGGGCGTTCCCTACGCCTGCCAGAGGGCGACCACCCCGCGGGTCGAGAGGCCGTTGAACAGGCGCTGCACGTCGCCGGCATTGGCCTTCAGCACCACCCGCCACGGCCGGCTGGCCAGCATATCCTCCGTGACCAGGAAGCCCTGCGGCGTGCGCGCGACGACGCCGTCGTCGGCGAGCTTGAGAAGCTGGCGGCGCGTGGTCTCGGCGGGCAGCTTCAGGCGGCGCGAAAGTTCAGCCGGCCGGACCGGCCGGCGGGCCCGGCTTCACCTGACCGGTTCCGGTCAGCGTGGGCGGCTCCACGCCCTCGGCGACCGCGCCGAGCAGGGCCAGCGCCGAGAGCCGATCCCCCGAGACCCTGACCACGCCGGCCGCCATGCGCAGCAGGTAGTCGCTCACCAGGCGGGCGGCGCCGCGCATCAGGTCCTCCTGCGGGGCGAACACCGGATCGGGCAGGGGCGCCAGGAGGTCGTAGGCGGTCAGGTCCTCGTAGAAGGTCCGCATGCGCGCATAGACCTGCATCACCGAGGCCAGATAGGCGGGCGACCCCAGGAAGGACGACGGCACGATCACGCCTGAGTTCTCGATGGCGCAGGCGCCGCGGGCGATCAGCCCGTGGATGTGGCGCCGCGCCGTCTCGAACGGCAGGCCGAGCGACTCGGCGATGGCGCTGATGCTGATCGGCGTCCGCTCGGCGTCGGGCGCGGGCGAAGCCAGGTCGCCATAGCGCCGGCGCGCCGCGGGATCGCGGGTCAGGGGCAGGATGTTCGCCTGGTTGATGGCCATGACCAGCAGGGCGTCGGAGCTGTCGAGATCGGCGATCCCCACCGAGGCCACGTCCATGAGGAAGTCCAGCGACAGATCGCCGATCACGCGCTCGCGTAGGATCGAGGCCAGCTGGGGTGCGACGTAGGACACGGTCGAGCACTTGTCGGCTTTTCCGTGAAAAGACAATGGCTCCGGGTCCCCAACCTGGGGGCGGGGCTGCGGCAAGGCCGCCCACAGGCAGGGTTCGCTTTTCGTTCCCTGGCGACTCCGGTAAGTTCCGGCGGTGACTGCGTCCCCCGCCACCGTCGATCTCGCGCCGGCCCTCGTGGTCCTTCCCGGCCCCCGCGCGGCCGCTGCGGACGCCTCGGGCGCGCGCACGTTGCGGGCTCCGGAAGCCCGGGACCTGCTGGAGTCGGCGCCCTCGTCGTCGCCCACGCGGCCATGACCGCGCGCCGGCTGGGGATGAACGCGCCGCCGCGCTCGCCCCGCCTGTTCGACGCCCTTGAGCTTTTCGGCTTCGTCCGGCCGGCGCGGTTCTGCGCACCCTCGGCGGCCGGCCTTGCCCAGGCGCTGGGCCAGGCCGAACCCAAGGGCGCGGAGGCCCAGGCCCGGTCGCTCGCCGAGTCCTGCCGCCTGCTTCTGGCCGAGCTTGCCGCCGCGCCCGAGCCGTCGCGCGAGGAGGCCCTGGCGCTCGCCGAGACGCTCGCCCGCGCCGGCTGGGCCTGGGGCCAGGCCTGCGTCGGCGCGCTGCGGACCGCTCCCGTCGGCAACATGTTCCGCTCCTCCGGCCTCGACGTCTGGGCGCGGATGATCGAGTGGGAGGCGGAGGCCCCGCCGGGCGAGCCGGGCACCAAGCCGATCGCCGCCGAGGGAGCCGCCACCCGCCTGAAGGACCTGCTGCAGCGCGCCGGCCTCGACGAGGCCCGGCCCGCCCAGGCCGAGTACGCCGCCGAGGCCGCCTTCGCCTTCCAGCCGCGCGAGCGGGAGGGCGAGCCCCGCATGATGCTGGCCGAGGCCGGCACCGGCACCGGCAAGACGCTGGCCTACCTGGCGCCCGCCTCGCTCTGGGCCGAGGGCAACGGTCCGTCGGTCTGGGTCTCTACCTACACCCGCGCCCTCCAGCGCCAGATCGAGCGCGAGAGCGCCGCGATCTACCCGGACCCCAAGGTGCGTCAGAAGAAGGCGGTCGTCCGCAAGGGCCGCGAAAACTACCTGTGCCTGCTCAATTTCCAGGACCAGGCGAACACCGCCCAGCTCGGCGGCGCGGATCTCGTCGGCATGGCGCTCGCCGCCCGCTGGGCCAGGGCCACCCGGGATGGCGACATGACCGGCGGCGACTTCCCGGCCTGGCTGCCGACGCTCTTCGCCATCGCGCCGGCCGCCCAGGCCAGCCCGGCGAACCTCGTGGACCGCCGGGGCGAGTGCATCCATGCCGGCTGCCAGCACTATCGGACCTGCTTCGTGGAAAAGGCGATCCGTGGGTCCCGGCGCGCCGACATCGTCATCGCCAACCATGCGCTCGTCATGACCCAGGCCGCTTTCGACGGGGCCCGGGCGGCGCGCGGCTCCAAGGCCGACGGGGAGACCACGCAGCTCAAGCGCATCGTCTTCGACGAGGGCCACCACCTGTTCGACGCCGCCGACAGCGCCTTCTCCGCCGCGCTGTCGGGCGCCGAGAGCGCCGAGATGCGCCGCTGGATCCGCGGGCCCGAGGGCCGTGGCCGCCGGGGCCGGGGCCTCGAAGCCAGGCTGATGGACGTGCTGGGCGCCCACGACGACGCCAAGTCGCTCCTGGTCGAGGCCACCCACGCCGCCGCCGCCCTGCCGGGCGAGAGCTGGTCCGGCCGCATCGCTCCGCCCAACGGCGAGGTGAACCCGAGCGGGCCGATCGAGCAGTTCCTGGTCGCCGTGCTGGAGCAGCTCCGCGCCCGCGCCGCGCCGTCGGAGGTCGGCATGGAGTGCGCCGCGCGGCCCGCCCTCGACCGTGTCCGAGACACCGCCCGCGACGCCGCGAAGGCGCTGGCGAAGGTCGAGGCGCCGCTGCTGGCCCTGGCCCGCGCCCTGGAAGACGTGCTCGACCAGGAGGCCGCCACCCTGGGGGCGACCGAGCGCGCCCGCATCGAGGGCGCGCTGCGCGGCCTCGACCGCCGGGCGCGCATGACGCTGCCGGCCTGGCGCTCCATGTTGCGGGCCATCGACGAGGACGCCGAGGACGACCCGGACTTCGTCGACTGGTTCGACGCCACCTTCCTCTATGGCCGGGTGGTGGACGCCGCCTGCCGGCGCCACTGGGTCGATCCGACCGAGCCCCTGACCAATGCGGTGATCGCGCCGGCTCACGGCGTGCTGGTCACCTCCGCCACCCTCGCCGACCCGACCCTGGACGATCCCTTCGCGCTGGCCGAGATGCGGACCGGCGCCGCGCGCCTTCCCGACCGGCCCAAGACGCTCCGGCTCGCCTCGCCGTTCAACTACGCGGACCAGGCCCGCTGCTTCGTGGTCACCGACGTCGGCCGGGACGATCCCCGCCAGATCGCGGCGGCCATGCGCGAGCTGTTCCTGGCGGCGGGCGGCGGGGGGCTTGGCCTCTTCACCGCCATCCGGCGGCTGCGCGCGGTCCATGAGCGCATCGCCGCGCCCCTGGCGGACAAGGGCCTCGCCCTCTACGCCCAGCACGTGGACCCGCTGGAGGTCGGCGCCCTTGTCGACATCTTCCGCGCCGAGGAGGACGCCTGCCTGCTCGGCACCGACGCGGTGCGCGACGGCGTCGACGTGCCGGGCCGTTCGCTGCGCTGCCTGGTGTTCGACCGCGTGCCGTGGCCCCGGCCCGACATCCTGCACAAGGCCCGCCGCGCCCGCTTCGGCGGCAAGGGCTACGACGACGCCATCGCCCGGGGCCGCATCGCCCAGGCCTTCGGCCGGCTGATCCGCCGGGCCGACGACAAGGGCGTGTTCGTGATGCTGGATGCGTCCTCGCCCACGCGACTGTTCTCAGGTCTTCCCGAGGGCGTGGAGCTGCAGCGGATCAGCCTCGTGGAGGCGATCGAGAAGACCGCGGAATTCCTGAAGCCCTGAGCGTCAGCCGCCCTGGCGCTGGCGCATCATCTTCATGGCGGCGTCCAGCTCCTCGGCCGTGACCTTGCCGTCCTTGTTGGCGTCGACCATGGCGAAGCGCGCCTCGGGCCGCCCGGCGGCCACCCACTCTTCCTTGCTGACCGCGCCGTCGCCGTCCTTGTCCCAGGCCTTCACGATGTCGGCGGGGGCCGGCATCTGGGCGGCGGCGGAGCCGGCGAGCGCGGCGAGGCCGAGGGCGGCGATCAGGATCTTGCGCATCGTGGGCTCCTTCGATGTCGGCAGGCAGACTGCGCCCGCGGTGTTGCGATCATGTTGCGCCTCTGCGGCGGGAAAGCGGCGCGGTTTGCCGACGCGGCGTCTGCCAGCTAGTGAGCGGCCATGAAGACGCTCGGCCTCATCGGTTTCGGACAGTTCGGCCAGCTCGCCGCCGGCGTGCTGAAGGACCATTTCGACGTCCTGGTCTCCGACGCTGCCCCGGACGCCGCTGAGCGGGCCCGCGCGCTCGGCGTGGCTTTCGGACCCCAGGAGGCGGCGGCCGCCCGCGAGGTCGTGGTCGTCGCCGTGCCGGTGGCGGTCATGCGCCAGGTGTTCGCCGCCATCGCCCCGCACCTGAAGCCCGGGGCGCTGGTCTGCGACGTCGGCTCGGTGAAGATGCTGCCGTCCCAGTGGATGACCGAGCTCTTGCCCGATCACGTGGACCTCGTCGCCACCCACCCGCTGTTCGGCCCGCAGAGCGTCGCGCGCGACGGGCTGGCCGGCCTGCGCTTCGTGGTCTGCCCGCTGCGCGGCGACCGCTACGAGAAGGTCGCCGCCTTCGGCCGATCCCTCGGCCTTGCGGTCACCGTGACGACGCCGGAGGAGCACGACGAGGAGATGGCCTACGTCCAGGCCCTCACCCACCTGATCGGCCGGTCGCTGGTGAACCTGGGCATCCCGGACGAGCGGCTGGCGACCCAGTCGTACCAGCATCTCCTGGAGCTCTGCGGCCTGATCGGCGCGGACACCTTCGAGCTGTTCACCGCCATCCAGACGCAGAACCCGTTCGCGCCGAAGGTGGTGCAGGCCTTCGTCGCCCAGGCCGAGAACCTGCTCGCGCAGGTCGCCGAAGCGCCTAAGCCCGCATGAACTCCGCGAGCGCATCCGCCACGGCGCGGTTGTGCTCCTCAAGCCCGATGGTGATCCGCACGTGGCCCGGCAGGCCGTAGTTGCCGACGCCGCGAACGAGCAGGCCGCGTGACGCCAGATACGCCTCCGCGTCCTTCGCGGTCTTGCCGGGCGTCGCCGGGAAGCCGACCAGCAGGAAGTTCGCGGCCGACGGCAGCACCACGTCCAGACCCGCGCCGCCGAGCTGCTGGGCCAGCCACGGTCGCCACTGGTCAACGAGCGCGATGGACCTCGCCTGGAAGTCCTTGTCCGTCAGGGCGGCGATGGCCGCGGCCTGACCGGGGATCGAGATGTTGAACGGCAGGCGGATGCGGTCGACGGCGGCGACGATCTCGGCCGGCGCATAGCCCCAGCCGACGCGGAGCGCCGCCAGGCCGTGCAGCTTCGAGAAGGTGCGCGTCACCACCACGTTCTCGTGGCTGCGCGCGAAGTCGAGGCCGTCGTCGAAGGTCGGGTCGGCGCAGAATTCGCTGTAGGCGCCGTCGAGCACCAGCACCACGGACGGCGGCAGCGCCGAGTGCAGCCGCTCGATCTCGGAGAACGGGATCCAGGTGCCCGTCGGGTTCGCCGGGTTGGCGATGAAGACCAGCCGCGTGCGGTCGTCGACGCACTTGAGGATCTCTTCCACGTCGATGGTGTAGTTCGGCTCCTTCGCGCGGCGCACCTCCGCCTGGCAGGCGTAGGCGCCGATGGCGTAGGCGGCGAACCCGTATTCACCCTGGACGATGTTGTCGCCCGGCTCGAGGAACACCTGGTTGAGGAGCTGGAAAACCTCGTCCGAGCCCTGGCCGAAGATCAGCCGCTCGGGCTCCAGCCGGAATTCCTCGGCGACCGCGGCGCGCAGCAGGCTCGTCCGGCTGTCGGGGTACATGTGTAGCTGGTCGGCGGCGCCGGCGTAGGCCTCGCGGGCCTTGGGGCTGCAGCCCAGGATGTTCTCGTTGGCCGACAGCTTGATCGGGTTCTCGACGCCGTCCGCCTTGGCCTTGCCGGGCACATAGGCGTGGATGTCCATGATGCCGGGCTTGGGCAGGGGGCGCTGGGCGCGGGCGCGGTCGTTCAGCGGGGCGTCGTCGGACATCGGACCAGAGGCGTCTTCGAAGGGCCGTTCGGCCCGGGAGCGTCGCCTCTTACACGTCCAGTGGCGCCGGCGCAGCCCCGATGACGCCGGAAAGCCGGCCGGGCGCGCGGGCGAGCCTGGGATCGTCGGCCTGGTAGTAGCCGGCCAGCATGAAGAGCTTCAGGCCGCCCGCCTCGACCAGCAGGGTGGCGGCCGCGCCGTCGCGGCTCAGCGCCTCCTCGACGGCCAGGGCCGATTGCGGCGCGTCGGTCACCCAGAAGGTGACGTCGTCGCCGGTGGGTTCGACCTCGACCTCGCCCACCGCCAGCGCCGCCATCGGGCCCCAGGCGGCGAGGCAGGGGAGGGCGGCGAACACCCGGAGCTTCGGCTCGGCGAGGAGACGTCCCCACCAGGCGCTGTCTGGCGTCAGGGCGGCGATGGCGACGCCGCCGGGCGTCTTGGCCTGGGCGATCGCCTCCTCCGGCTTGGCGACCTGGATCAGCGGCGGCGCCGCGCCGAAGCGCAGGCGGGCCAGCTCGACCGCCCGGCCCGGATCCTTGCCGCCCCAGACCGCTAGGTGGAAGGGCCCCTGCAGCTTCAGGGACTCGCCGATCATCTCGCGCCAGACGCGGACCACCAGCGCGGCGCTCGCTCCGGAGCGCGGGGCTGCGAGCAGCTTGCGGAGGAGCTGGGCCTCGCGCCCGGGCTTCAGGCCGAACCGGCCGGCCTCACCCGCCGCCGCCTTCGCCGCCGCCACCGCGCGCGCCAGGCCGGCGCGCTCGTCGAGCAGCCTGAGCAGCTCGGCGTCGATCGCGTCGATCCGCGCGCGGACGTCATCCAGCGACGGCGTCCCGGTCTTGGTGGTGGCCTGGGCCATAATCTCCCCCGGAAACCCGAGGGGGCGACCTAGGTCATTGCGCCGAAGGGTGCAATAGGCCGCTTTGCCGCAAAAAGTTGCAGCCGATACGAGCGTCAGGCCGCCTGGACCTCGGCGGGATCGCCCAGCGCGCGGATGAGTGCGGTGCGCAGGTGGTCGGCCTTCATCGGTTTCTCGATGACGCCCAGCATGCCCGCCTCGATGTAGGCGCGGGCCTCGTCGGGATCGGCGTTGGCGGTGAGCGCGATGATCGGCGTCTCGCCCGCCCGGCCCGGCATGGCGCGGATCGTCCGGGTGGCGGTCACCCCGTCCATCCCCGGCATGCGGATGTCCATGAGGATCAGGTCGTAGGCGGTGCTGCGGACCGCCTCCACCGCCTGCAGACCGTCCTCGGCCGTCTCGGTGGTGCACTGGAGCATCTCGCAGAGCGCCTGGGCGACCACGCGGTTGGTGGCGTTGTCGTCGACGATCAGCACGTGAAGCGGCCGCTCGGACGCGCTCTGCGGCTCGGCCGGAGCCTCGGCGGCGGCGGGCAGACGCAGGTCGAAGGCGACGGTCTGGGCGGCGCCGGGGCCGGCGTCCTCGCGCACCAGGCCGGCGTGTCCCTCGACCACCTGGCGGGCCAGCATCACGCCGATGGCCACCTCCAGGCCGAAGCGCCCGGCGATGTTGCGGACGCGCGCCTCCAGGTCATCGCCGCTCCAGGCGTCGCTGCGCGCGCCGCGCACGCGGCCTTCGAGGCGGACGGTCTCGCCCTCGCGCGCGGCCTTCAGGCTCGCCTCGACGGCGGCGCCGGCCGAACTGGCCACGGCCTCGCCGAGGAAACCGTCGAACACCTGCAGCAGCCGGGTGCGGTCGCCCACCACGGCGGCGTCGGGATCGCCGGTGAAGGAGACCAGCAGGGTCACGCCGGCGGCGCGCGCCCGGCCGTGCCAGCGGGTCTGCAAGGTGTCCATCACCTCGCGCAGGCTGAATGGGGCCGGCGTCAGCGTCAGGCCGTCGCTGAGCACGGCCTTCAGGTCGATCGCGCTTTCGAACGTGCGGCGCACGGTCTCGGCCGCCTCGACCACCCCGGTCACGCAGGCGGCGCTGTCGGCCGGCAGGCGCTGTCGCTGAAGCTGTTCGGACAGCGCCAGGATATCCCCCATCTGCTGGCGGATCTCCGCGCTCACGCGGTCGAAGAAGAAGGCAGGCAGGGACATGGGCCGGGAGAGCCGCCTCAGGGAAAACCCTGAGATCATCGCCTCAAGGGTTTGCGAGGAGGTTAAGTCCACCGTGCGTTGTGGACAAAAGAGGCGGCGGGAAAACCCGCCGCCCCAGATGGCGCAAATGGGAGGAAACGCGCCTTTATTAGAAGCGGTACTGCAGCTCCACGCCGTAGGTGCGGGGCTGGATCAGGCCGCGGGTGATCGCCGTCCGCGTCTGGACGAGGCCCGGACCAGGGGTTCGGCAGGTCGAAGATCGCCGACGGGGTCGTCGAGCCGTTCGAGGTGAAGCCGCGCTCGTCGAAGGCGTTCTTGACGTAGCCGATGAGCGTGTAGCGGTCGTCGGCGTCGTTCCACAGGACCCGGAAGTCGGTGACGTCGTAGGCCGGGACCATGTTCGCCGCGCTCTTGAACGGCTGATAGGTCGTCTCGTCGGTCCAGGTGTAGGTCGCCGACAGGATCAGCGAGCCCGGGGCGAAGTTGAAGGTGTAGTTCGCGTTGCCGGCGAACTTGTGCTTCGGCGACTGGTAGATCCGCGAGCCCTTCAGGGTCTGGAAGACCAGGCGGGTGCCGTTGGAGACCACGACGCCGCCTTCCGGGGTGGCGTTGGGGTCGAGCGCGCCCGGGTCGGCCGGATCGTAGAAGCAGCAGCCCGAGGTGATCTCGGTGTTCAGGTAGCCATAGCTCGCCGAGAGGTCGAGGTTGGCGACCGGCCGCCACAGGGCTTCCAGCTCCAGGCCGTAGGCCTCGGCGTCGACGTTGACGAAGTTGTTGGCCGCCGCCGCGCCGTTCAGCTGCGACAGGTTCAGCTGCAGGTCCTTGTAGTCGTTGAAGAACGCCGAGGCGTTCAGCTGGAACCGCCCGCCGAAGGTGCGCTTCAGCCCGATCTCGTAGGCGTTCACCTGCTCCTGTTCAGCTTCCGGATCGGGCGCGAGCGTGCCCAGCAGGAAGCCGCCTGACTTGTAGCCGCGGCTGTACTTGGCGTAGCCGAGCGTATCCTCGTCCGGGGTCCAGTCGAGGTTGATCAGGCCGGTCACCGCGTCCCAGCTGCCCTCCATCTCGCGGGCGTTCTGGATGCCCGGCGTGGTCGGGCTCAGGTCGGTCGAGACGTCGAAGGCCGCTGCGCCGCCCGCGATCGCCGGCGACAGGATGATCAGGCGGTAGCTTTCCCAGCCGTCCTTCTGGTCCTTGGTGTAGCGCAGGCCGGCGGTGAGCGCGAACTGGTCGTTCAGCTCATAGGTCGCCTGGCCGAACGCCGCCCAGGCCTTGGATTCCAGGGTGGCCTGGCCGTCGACGAAGTTGCGGCTAGGGTTCGGCGCGGCCGGCGTCCCCCTGCAGGGTCAGCGGGTTGGCGAGCTGCACCTGGTTGGGGTTGGCGAGCTGGATCCGCTGCTTGTATTCCTCATGGTACTGGTACGCGCCGAGGATCCAGCGCAGCGGGCCGTCCGAGTTCGAGGTCAGGTTCACCTCGTTCGAGAAGTAGCGCTTCTTCTCGTTGAAGTCGGTGGTGGTGGTCGGGAAGTAGGGGACCAGCATCCCCGGAATGCTGATCGGCGCCGTGCGGCTGGTGCCGTCGTAATCGCCGCCCGTCTGGTAATTGTACTGCTGGAAGCCGCCGATGTACTTCAGCGTGGCGAAGCCCAGGTCGTAGCTGACATTGGTCGCCAGCACGTGGTTGCCGCGCAGCTGGCCGTAGCCGTCGGTGTTGGTGTTGGTGACGTACGGGTCTTCGACGCCCGGGTTCGGGGTCGTGTAGCCGAACGCGGCGTTCGGCACGAGCTGGCCGATCGGCCCGAAGGGCAGGGTGGTGTCGTACGGCGTCACCAGGTTGGCGAGGCGGTCGCCCACGCCCATGGTGTCGTCCCAGCTCGAGCGGTTGTAGCGGACGAAGATGTCGAGCTTTTCGGTGGGCTCGGCCTCCATCATGAACTCGAAGTAGGTCCGCTTGATCGTGGCGCCGTCCTTGCCGCCGCCGATGTTCTTGATGAAGCCGTCGCGCTGCCAGTCCTGGCTGCCGCCGACCTTGAAGCGCAGGTTCTCGGCCACCGGCAGGAGACCACGCCTTCGAGCTTGGTGCGGTTGTAGTTGCCGTAGCCGGCGCGGATCTCGCCGCCGAAGTCCTGCGACGGACGCTTGGAGATCTGGTTGATGGCGCCGCCGATGGCGTTGCGGCCGTAGAGCGTGCCCTGGGGTCCGCGCAGGATCTCGGTGCGCTCGATGAACAGCGGGCTCTTGAACAGCTCCGAGGACGAGGCCGAGTAGAAGCCGTCCGAGTAGCTGGCCACGCCGGGGTCGTTGCCGATGTAGAAGGTGTTGCGGCCGGCGCCGCGCAGGCTGACCCGGTCGGTGCCGGAGTAGTTCATGCCCGGCGTGAAGTTCACGAAGTCCTGGATGCCGGTGATGCCGGCGATGTCGCGGCGCTCGGAGGTGAAGGCCGAGACGGCCACCGGCACGTCCTGCAGCGACTGCTCGCGCTTCTCGGCGGTGATCACCAGCTCTTCCAGCTCGATGGCGCCGCCGGCCTCCTGGGCGAGGACGGGCTGGGCGAAGCTGGCGAGCGCGACGGCCGAGGCGCCCACGGCCAGCAGGCTGCGAAGCCGCAGGGTGGTCTTAGACATGCAGTCCTCCCGGGGCGCGCGCGAGGGACCCGCGGCGCCGCTTGTTGTCGTTTGCGGTGAACGGGCGCGGGGAGGCGCCCGAAGGGGCCGGACGCTGCGGCTCCGCGACGGGGGGAGGTCAACTGGACGTCGATAACTTATCGCCAATAAGGCCGAGTTTCGGCGCGCCGTGGCCGAAATACCTCACTTTCGAATCTGCTGCTCAAAACTGAACGCTGGTCGGCGAACGCTTGCTGGCGAAGGAACTGACGTGCGCGTCAGAACTCTAAGGGGCGTACCAATATTTCGAACGGGCGATCTGGAGGGCTGGCGCGCCGGCAAAGAGAAAGGGCGGCGGGTCGCCCCGCCGCCCTCCGTCAGAGGTTATGCCTTGCGCCTTACCAGCGCTTGGCGACCGAGATGCCATAGGTGCGCGGCTCGGTGTAGAAGACGTTCCGGAACAGGCCGGAGCTGTCGTCGGTGAGGTAGAAGTCGGTGACCGCCGCCTCGTCGGTGGCGTTCTTCACGAAGGCGCCGACCTCGATGCCGTTGTCCGCATTCTGCACCGTGAAGGTGAAGTTCAGGTTGTCCCACCCTTTGATGCGGTCGGCGGCGCTGTTGTAGATCCGCGCGAAGGTCTTGGTCTGCTTGTAGTAGTCGCCGCGCAGGGTCGCGTCCCAGGAGCCGAGCGTCCAGGAGTACTGGGCGCCCAGCGACACCGTCCATTCCGGCGAGTTCGGCAGCTCGTTGCCGTCGAGGTCCACCGACACGCCTTCCGAGACCAGGCCGCCGAAGGCGTTGGTGCCGGCGGCGATGGCGCCCGTCCCGTTGATGTTCGTGCCCGCGCCCGCGGCCGAGGCCAGGGTGCAGACGCCGAGCAGGTTGAACGGGTTCGGCGTGAAGCCCGGGACCTGGCCGTTGGAGATGGCCAGCGCCGTCTGGGCGGCGGCCGTCGAGACCACGCAGTTCGACGCGGCGCTGGACTTCACCAGTTGCAGGCCGGCGACGCCCTGCGTCCGGTTGAAGGTGTCGATCGAGCTGGCGTCCTTGATCTCGGTGTTCAGGTAGCCGATCTGCGCGTTCAGGCGCAGGCCGTCCACCGGCTGCCAGATCGTCTCGAACTCGGCGCCCATGACCTGGGCGTCGATGTTCTCGTTGATCGAGGTCCGGTTGATGATCTTCGAGACCTGATAGCCTTTGTAGTCGTAGTAGAAGCCGGTCAGGTTGAGCACCAGCGAGCCGCCCGCGAGCGTGTTCTTGGTGCCGATCTCGTAGGAGTTGATGAACTCCGGCTCGAAGCTGGCCGGCACCGGCACCACGCCGATCCCCGGGCTGAACGGCGGGTTGAGGCCGCCGGACTTATAGCCCCGCGCATAGAAGGCGTAGACCAGGGTGTCGTCGGTGAAGCCGACGTCCGGCTTCCAGTCGAAGCCGAAGCGCCCGGTGGGCTCCTTGAACTTCACCTTCTGCAGGCCGATCGGGACCGGTCCGATGCCCGGCGTGCCGAGCGACACGCTGTGCGAGATCACCTGCTTGTCGTCGACCGTGTAGCGGAGGCCGAGCGTCCACTTAAAGGTGTCGGACATCTGGTAGTAGAACTCGCCGAACGCGGCGTAGGACAGCAGGCGGTAGGGGCCGTAGCTGTCATAGTAGTTGTGGCCGCTGCGGTTCGGGTCGGCGTTCGGGTCGATGGTGACGCAGGGCGCGGGGCCCGAGCAGTTGGGGTTGCCGGTCGAGAACAGGTTGTTGATCTGGTAGTAGCCGGTGCCCGTGTTGAACATCACATAGTAGTCGCCGGTCCCCTTGAACCGGGTGAGCATGCCGCCGACGTTGTAGTTGAACGGTCCGTCGTAGTTCGACTGGAACCGGACCTCGTGGCTCCACTGCTCGGTGTAGGAGGACGAGATGTCGCTGGTGGTGAACCGGTTCTGCGGCCCGTTCTGCGGATCGTTGATGACGCCGCCGGGGAACAGGCTCGGATAGATGGCCGTGGCATAGCCGGGTACGGCGGCGAACGCGTTCACCGGGTTCGGCGTGGTGTTGAAGTTCGTGCTGGGCAGGTAGCGGTTGTAGTCCTGCCGCGTGTAGAGCTTGTAGTAGGTGTAGGCCGACAGCCAGTTCAGGGTGACGTTTTCGGTGACGTCGAACTCGGCGTTGAACTCGTAGATGTCGGTCTTCGACTTGTAGATCGGGTCGAACAGGGACTCGATGTCCCGCACGTCGTCCGTCTGCATCTTGCCGGCGTAGGCGTCGCCGGTCTGGAAGCCGCCCAGCGCGCCGAACAGGCCGCCCAGCGTCGCCTGGGAGTTCACCGTGCCCAACGCGCTGTCGTCGTAGATCGAGCTCGGCGAGCAGCCCTGGCTGAACAGGCCGCGCTGGATCTGGCCGACCGGCGGGATGGCGGAATAGCCGAGCCCGCCGATGTTGGCGGGGCCCAGGTCCTTGGTGCAGAGCTGCTTGCCGATCCGCGAGCGGTTGTCGTCCTCCTCGAAGTGGTCCCACAGCAGCCAGGTGCGGAAGTTGTCGGTCGGCGAGAACGACAGGGTGGCGCGGCCGCCCCACAGGTCACGGTCGTCCGCGTCGTTGCCGGTGGCGAGGTTCTCGCCGTAGCCGTCGCGCTTCAGGTAGTTGCCCGCCACGCGCAGGGCCAGCATGTCGTTGATCGGCATGTTGACCATGCCGCGCACCTTGATGCTGTTGTAGTTGCCGTACTCGCCGCGGATGTTCGCCTCGAAGGTGTCGGTCGGCTTGGCGGTGAGCAGGTTGACCACGCCGCCGGTGGCGTTCCGGCCATAGAGAGTGCCCTGCGGACCGCGGAGCACCTCGACGCGCTCCATGTCGTAGAACTCGGTCTCGAACAGGTTGTTGGCGATCAGCGGGGCGTTGTTCAGGTGGATGCCCGTCCCGGCGTCACCGGAACCCGACACCAGCTTCGAGCCGATCCCGCGGATCTGGAAATTGTAGCCGGTGAAGTTCCCCTTGGAGAACTGCACGTTCGGCACCTGAAGCACCAGGTTCGGACCGCCGTCGATCCGCGCCCGCTCCAGGGTCTCCTGGCTGAACGCCGAGACCGCGATCGGCACGTCCTGAAGCGCTTCCTCGCGCTTCTGGGCGGTGACGACCAACTCCTCGATGACGTTGCTGCCCTGAGCAGAGGCCGGTGCTGCGACCGCGATCAGGGCGGCCGCGGATGCGCTGGCCACGAGAACGCGACGCAAGGATTTTGCGCTTTCCATTTGGTTCCTCCCAACACGCCCAGGCTCTTGTGGCCCGTTGAGTGTCGCTTCGCCGCCCGACGTTGCGCTGAGGAGTGCGGCGGTTCCCCCGACAGCCAGACCCAAGCAGGAGCCAGGCCTTAAGGTCTGTCAACCAAACGACGTTATGTGAACGTTGATAACATACCCGTACGGCAGGGGTTGTGGCAAATAGGCGACCACAGCTGACGGAGCGGAAACCCCTTTACCGACAGGGATGTACAAAGATGAAGGGCGGCGGATCGCTCCGCCGTCCTCGCCGATTCCCCGCCTGGCGCCGCCGGAAGTGGCCGCGACGCCCCGTCCCTTCCCCAAGCGCCGCCGAGCGCGCATATGGGGCCGATGACCGAGACCGCCGGCGCCCTCGTGCTGTTCTCAGGAGGGCAGGACTCCACCGCCTGCCTCGCCTGGGCCCTCGACCGCTACCCGCGCGTCGAGACGGTCGGTTTCGACTATGGCCAGCGCCATGCGGTGGAGCTTCAGGCCCGTCAGCGGGTCCGCGAACGCATCTCTGCCGAGTTCCCGGCCTGGGCGCCCCGCCTCGGCGAGGATCACATGCTGGAGATGCGCGGCTTCGGCGCCATCGGCGAGACCGCCATGACCACCGGGCGCGAGTTCGAGATCACCGAGAAGGGCCTGCCCTCCACCTATGTGCCTGGCCGCAACCTGGTCTTCCTGACCTATGCCGCCGCGCTGGCCGACCGGCGGGGCCTGAAGGTGCTGGTCGGCGGCATGTGCGAGACGGACTTCTCCGGCTATCCGGACTGCCGCCGCGCCTCCATCGACGCCATGGAAGCCGCGCTGAATCTCGGCATGGACCAGGACTTCCGCATCGAGACGCCGCTGATGCATCTGACGAAGGCGGAGACCTGGGCGCTCGCCAAGCGCCTGGGCGGCGAGCCCCTCGTCGGGATCACCGTCGAGGACAGCCACACCTGCTATCGCGGCGAGCGGGGCGAGCTGCACGCCTGGGGCCACGGTTGCGGGACCTGCCCGGCCTGCGAACTGCGGGCCCGCGGCTACGCGGCCTGGGCCGCCGAGGACCGGCCCGTCCTCCGGGCGGAGCCGGCCTGATGAGCTATGCGGTCAAGGAGATCTTCCTGACCCTTCAGGGGGAGGGCGGCCAGGCCGGCCGTCCGGCGGTGTTCTGCCGCTTCGCCGGCTGCAATCTCTGGAGCGGCCGGGAGCAGGATCGGGCGACCGCGGTCTGCAGCTTCTGCGACACCGACTTCGTGGGCATGGATGGGGAGGGCGGCGGCCGTTTCCCCGAGCCCGACGACCTGGCCCGCGCCATCGAGGCCGCCTGGACCGGTGGGGTGGAGAACCGCCTGGTGGTGCTCACCGGCGGCGAGCCCCTGCTGCAGGTCGACCGTCCCTTGCTCGACGCGCTCCACGCCCGCGGCTTCGCGATCGCGCTGGAAACCAACGGCACGCTGGCCGTGCCGGAGGGCGTCGACTGGATCTGCGTCAGTCCCAAGGCGGACGCCGAAGTCGTCCAGACCCATGGCCACGAGCTGAAGCTGGTGTTTCCCCAGGAAAAGGCGCGTCCGGAGCGGTTCGAGCACCTCGATTTCGAGCGTTTCCTGCTCCAGCCGATGGACGGGCCCGACCGCGAGGCCAATACCCGGGCGGCCATCGCCTATTGCCTTTCCCATCCCCGCTGGCGTTTAAGCGTCCAGACCCACAAATACCTCGGCATCGCCTGAGGCGTTCGCCCAGGCCGCCACGACCTATTTCATGACCGCACCCCTCTTCGAGATCACCAAGACCGCGACCTTCGACGCGGCCCACTACATCACGGACGGGCCGGAGCACCGGCCCTACACGAACCTGCACGGCCATTCGTTCAAGGTGGAGGCCACCGTCGCGGGCGAAGCGCAGGAGCCGGTGGGCTGGGTGGCCGACTTCGCCGACCTCGACCAGGCGCTGAAGGCCGTCGCGGCCGAACTCGACCACGGCCTGCTGAACGACAAGCCGGGCCTGGAACGGCCGACGCTCGAGCACATCTGCCTCTACTTCGCCGAACGGCTGAAGGAGCAATTTCCGGGCCTGTCTCGGATCTGCGTCTCGCGTCCGACGATCGGCGAGAGCTGCGCGCTGCGCGTCAGCTAGACGGGGACTAGTCCTCGTCCTTGTCCCCGCCGCCGGGGACCACCGCGCCCACCACCATGCCGCCGGCCTTGGCCGTGGTCTTCACCGCGGCGCCCGTGACGCCGACCGCCGTGCCGACCACGGCGCCCGTGGCCGCGACGGCCAGGCAGCCGGACAGGCTCAGGCCCAGGGCAGTGAGAAGGGCGGCGCGGAGCGCGAGCTTGGCGGTCATGAGGATTCCCCGATCTTTCGGCGGACTATGACCCAAGGCCGTTGCCGAAAGATGGCGAAGCGGTGCGGCCTAGCGCCGCTCGCGGGCGCCGGGCTGGTAGGCGCCGCCGCCGGTCTGGGCGCGGTGGCGCAGGAAGGCGTCGGCCAGCACGCAGGCGACCATGGCCTCGACCACCGGCACGGCGCGGATGCCGACGCAGGGATCATGGCGGCCCTTGGTCCTGAGCTCGATCTCCTCGCCGGCCTCGTTCAGCGTCTTGCGCGGGGTGAGGATCGAGGAGGTCGGCTTGAACGCCACGCGCGCGGTCACCGGCTGGCCCGTGGAGATGCCGCCGAGCACGCCGCCGGCGTGGTTCGAGGTGAAGGCCGGGCCGTCATTGCCCATCCGCATCTCGTCGGCGTTCTCCTCGCCGGTCAGGGCGGCGGATGCGAAGCCGGCGCCGATCTCGACCCCCTTCGAGGCGTTGATCGACATCAGCGCTAGCGCCAGCTCGGCGTCGAGCTTGCCGTAGACCGGCGCGCCCCAGCCGGCCGGGACGCCGGTGGCTTCCACGGCGACCACGGCGCCCGTGGACGAGCCCGCCTTGCGGATCTTCTCCAGGTGCTCTTCCCAGACCGGGACCATCTCCGGATCGGGGCACCAGAACGGATTGTCCTCGGTGACGGAGAAGTCGATGCGGTCGGGCGCGACGGCGTGCGGGCCGATCTGCACGACCGCGCCGCGGATCGTCACGCCCGGGATAACCTTGCGGGCGATGGCGCCGGCCGCCACGCGGGCCGCGGTCTCGCGGGCCGACTGGCGACCGCCGCCCCGGTAGTCGCGCACCCCGTACTTGGCGAAATAGGGATAGTCGGCGTGGCCCGGCCGGAAGGCCTGGGCGATCTCGGAATAGTCCTTCGAGCGCTGGTCGACGTTCTCGATCATCAGCGAGATCGGCGTCCCCGTGGTCACCTGGCCGCCAAAATCCGCCAGCGTCCGCTCGTCCTGGAACACGCCGGAGAGGATGCGTACCGCGTCCGGCTCCTGGCGCTGGGTGACGAACTTGCCCTGGCCCGGCCGGCGCTTCTCCAGCCACACCTGGATATCGTCCGCCGTCAGCGGGATCTCCGGCGGGCAGCCGTCCACCACGCAGCCCAGCGCCGGCCCGTGGCTCTCGCCCCAGGTCGTCACGCGGAAGAGGTGGCCGAAGGTGTTGTGCGACATGGCGGCGCTTCTAACTCATCCCTCCCCTTCAGGGGAGGGGTGGGTCGCGAACGCGACCGGGGTGGGGGGTGTAAGGATTATTCTGTGAGGCAAGGTCCGGCCCGCGCTTCCCCACCCGGCCAGGCTTCGCCCGGCTTTCCCTCCCCTGCAGGGGAGGGATGATCATGCCGCCCAGGCGGCGGCGAAGCGCCGGAGCAGGCTGCGCGCCGCGCTGTCGGTGGAGCTCTCCTGCGGCCGCAGCCGGACGAAGAGGTGGCCCTGGGCGTGCCTGCCGCGCGCCGGCAGACCCTGGCCGACCAGCCGCACGAGACCGCGCTCGCCGGCCTTCCGGGTCACCCAGACGATCCGCCGGCCCAGCGGCGTCTCCAGCGCCACCCGCCCGCCGTCGGCCAGGACGCGGGGGCGTCACCGACACCGTGAGCCAGAGGTCGTCGCCGCGCAGGATCATGTCGCCCTCGCTTCGCACCACGACGGGCAGTTCGGTCTCGCCGGCGCGGACCGTGTCGCCGGTGCGCAGGCCGGGCGGCAGCTTGATGCGGATCGTGCGCCCGTCGGCCAGCCGATGTTCGGCCGAACCGCCCTTCAGCGCGGTGAGGGGGCTGATGCAAAGCTCGGCCGCGACCGGCTCGCGCCTCGCCGGCGGCTGGACGAAGCGGTCCTGCGGCCGCGGCTCGCCCTGCAGGCGGTGATAGGCGTCGACCACCTGGCGGAACCGCTCGGCCGAGCCGCCCGGCCGGTCGGGGTGCGCCGCCTTGGCGGCTTCGCGGAAGGCGCGACGGATCTCGCCGGGACCCGCGAGCGCGCCCACGCCCAGGGCCTCGCGGGCGGCGCGCGCAGTCATCGATCGGGCGGTCGGGGACATCCCCTCCACCACACCTGAACATGGTGAACGACGGGTTACGCTCGCGCGCCGGCGAACCTGCGCGCTATATCCCAGGCAATGACCGAGAAGAGCCTCATCCCCGCCTCGCCGAGCGAGGACGAATACGTCCGGCAGGTGGCCGCCGCCGAGCCGCCGCCGCTGCTGGCCGAGGAAGACCCGTTCGCCCTGTTCGCCGAATGGCTGCGCGAGGCGCTCGCGAAGGAGCCGAACGACGGCAACGCCATGGCGCTGTCCACCGTCGACGACGACGGCATGCCCGATGTCCGCATGGTGCTGCTGAAGGACGTCGATCCGGCCGGCTTCGTCTTCTACACCAACCTCGAGAGCGCGAAGGGCCGCCAGCTCGCCGCCCATCCGAAGGCCGCGCTGCTCTTCCACTGGAAGTCCCTGCGCCGGCAGGTCCGCGTCCGCGGGACCGTCGCGCCGACCACCCCGGAGGAGGCGGACGCCTATTTCGCCACCCGCGCACGACCGGCCCAGCTCGGCGCCTGGGCCTCGGACCAGTCCCGGCCGCTCGGCGACCGTCTCGCGCTGGAGAAGAAGATCGCCGAGGTGGGCCTGCGCTTCGGCCTGGGCAAGGTGCCGCGCCCGCCGCACTGGTCAGGCTTCCGCCTGGCGCCCGAGACCTTCGAGTTCTGGCGCGACCGGCCGTTCCGCCTGCACGAGCGCCTGGTCTTCGCCCGCGCCGGCGACGGCTGGACCACCCGCAGGCTCTATCCCTGATGGGCGCCGAGCATGAGGCGGAGGTCGTCCGCTGGCTCGCCGCCCGGACGAGCGCCCCGATCGAGACCGCCATCTCCCGCGTCTTCCTGGGGACCGATGTCGCCTACAAGCTGAAGCGCCATGTCAGCCTGAGCTATGTGGAGTTCGGCACGCCCGAGCGTCGCCACTGGGCGCTGGAACGCGAGCTGTCGTTCAACGCCCGCACCTGCGACATCTACCGGCGGCTGGTCCCCATCACCCGCGCCGCCGACGGCGGGCTGGAGTGGGACGGCGCAGGGGAGGTGGTCGATTACGCGCTCGAGATGCGCCGCTTCGACGACGCGGCCGTGCTGGCCAAGACCCCTCAGGCGGTGGACGGCGCGCTCGCCGAGCGGCTGGGCCGGACCATCGCGGGCTTCCACCTCCAGGCGCCGCTGAAGCCCGAAGGCGGGCTGACCGCGCTCGCCTTCACCATCGGCTCCAACGCCCAGCTCCTGCGCGAGCTGGCCCCCGAGCTCGGAACGGAGAGGGTCGAAGCCCTGGTCGAGGCGACCGAAGCGGAGCTCGAGCGCCAGGCGCCGCTGCTGGCCCGGCGGAGCGCCACCGGCTTCGCCCGGCAGTGCCACGGCGACCTGCATCTGGGGAACATCCTGGTGGAGGGCGGCGAGCCGGTGCTCTTCGACTGCATCGAGTTCAACGACCTCCTGTCCGACATCGACGTCCAGTACGACCTGGCCTTCCTGCTGATGGACCTGGATTTCCGGGACCGCCGCGACGCCGCCGTCCGGGTCCACTCGGCCTATCTCGACGAGGCGGCGCGCGGCTTCCCGCCGGCGCTGTGGGAGGGCCTCGCCGCCCTGCCGCTGATGCTGTCGGTGCGGGCCGGCGTCCGCGCCCACGTCTCGGTCCATTCGGGCGATGTGGAGACCGCGAGGCGCTACGTCGACGCCGGCATCGCCCACCTGTCGCCGCCGCCGCCCCGCCTGCTGGCGGTCGGCGGCCTCTCCGGCTCGGGCAAGTCGACCTTCGGCCGCGCCGTCGCCGGGCGCATCGGGGCCTCGCCCGGCGCGGTCGTCCTGCGGACCGACGAGATCCGCAAGCGCCTGCTCAACATCCCGCCGACCCAGCCGCTGGGCCGCGAGCACTACACGCCCGCCGCCCAGGGCCAGGTCTATGACGCCATGATCGCCGACGCCCGCGCCATGCTGGCCGCCGGCCGCTCGGTGGTCCTGGACGCCAGCTTCATGGACGGGGGCCTGCGCGACCGGGTCGCCCAGCTCGCCCGCGACGCCGGCGTCCCCTTCGACGGCGTCTGGCTGGATGCGCCCGCCCACGTTCTGGAGGCCCGCGTCGCCGCCCGCACGGGCGACGCGTCGGACGCCAACGTCGACGTGCTCCGCGGCCAGCTCGAACGGGCCGGCGACCTGGAGGTCGAGTGGACCCATGTGGATGCGTCGGGCGACACCCGGGAAGCCGCCCACGCCTGGCTGGCGAACGAGGCCCAGGAATAGGCCGGATCATACCGCAAGCGCGAAGTCCGTTTGCGTCCAACGGCCTGGGGCTCTAGCCTGTTTCCAACTTAACAAGCGTCAGTTGGGAGGACGTGCGATGCAGGGCCGGATGCAGGATTGGCCGCTTACGGTCGACAGGATCCTGGACCATGCGAAGGCCTGGCACGGCGGAATCGAGGTGGTCAGCCGCTCGGTCGAGGGGCCGATCGTGCGCACCACCTATGCGGAGATCCACGAGCGCGCGAAGCGGCTGTCGAATGCGCTGAAGGCCATGGGAATCCAGAAGGGCGACCGCGTCGCGACCCTCGCCTGGAACACCGGCCGCCACGTGGAAGCCTGGTACGGCGTCATGGGCATCGGGGCGGTCTGCCACACGCTGAACCCGCGCCTGTTCCCCGAGCAGCTCTGCTACATCATCAACCACGCCGAGGATAAGGTCCTCTTCACCGACCTCACCTTCCTGCCGATCCTGGCCGCGCACCGCGCGAACATGCCGACGGTGAAGCACTTCGTGGTGATGACCGACCGCGAGGGCATGAAGGGCGTCGATTTCCCGGGCGCGCTGTGCTTCGAGGACCTGGTCGAGCAGAACTCGGCCGATGTCGCCTGGGGCGGCTTCGACGAACAGACCCCGGCCGGCCTCTGCTACACCTCGGGCACGACCGGCAATCCGAAGGGCGTGCTCTACACCCACCGGTCCAACTTCCTGCACACCCTCGTCACCATGGGCCGCGACGTCATGGGGCTGTCGGCCACCGACGTGGTCCTGCCGGTGGTGCCGATGTTCCACGCCAACGCCTGGGGCCTGGCCTTCTCCTGCCCGGCGGTGGGCGCCAAGATGGTCATGCCCGGCCAGAAGCTGGACGGCGCCTCGGTGCACGAGCTGCTGGAGAGCGAGGGCGTCACCTTCTCGGCCGCCGTGCCGACGGTCTGGCAGATGCTGCTCAACCACCTGCGCGAGACCAGGGGGCCAGCTGACCACCCTGAAGCGCGTGGTCATCGGCGGCTCGGCGGTGCCCGAGGCCATCGTCCGCGGCTTCCGCGACGAGTACGGCGTCTCCGTCACCCACGCCTGGGGCATGACCGAGACCTCGCCGCTCGGCACGCTCGCCAATCCGACCCGCGCCATCGCCATGATGAGCGACGAGGAGCAGCTTCGCTTCACCCTGAAGCAGGGCCGCCCGCCCGTCGGCGTCGAACTGAAGCTGGTGGACGATGCCGGCAAGGTGCTGCCCCACGACGGGACCACCTTCGGCCGGCTGATGGTCCGCGGCCCCTTCGTGGTGGGCGAGTACTTCAAGGGCGACGGCGGGGCGATCCTCGACGACGAGGGCTACTTCGACACCGGCGACGTGGCGACCATCGACGAGTTCGGCTTCATGCAGATCACCGACCGCGCCAAGGACGTGATCAAGTCCGGCGGCGAGTGGATCAGCTCCATCGAGATCGAGAACATCGCCATGGGCCACCCGAAGGCCGCGCTCTGCGCCGTCATCGGCGCGGCGCACCCCAAGTGGGACGAGCGCCCCGTGCTTCTGGTCAAGCTCAAGGAAGGCGAGACGGGCAGCAAGGAGGAGTTCCTCGCCCACCTCGAGGGCAAGATCGCCAAGTGGTGGACCCCCGACGACGTGGTCTTCGTCGACGACATCCCGCTGGGCGCCACCGGCAAGATCGACAAGAAGCTCATCCGCCAGCGGATGAGCGACTACGTCCTGCCGACCGCCAAGGAAAAGGCGACCGCCTAGACGAGCCGGTACTCGCTGTCCGGTCCGGCCGGACCGTCGGTCGTGAGCACGCCTTCGCGCACGAGGTGGATCATCGCCGCCAGCATGGAGCGCGACGCCGCCGGCCACAGCCGGGGGTCCACGTCCTTGTAGAGCCGGGGCGTCAGGTCCCGGATCGTCGACGGCCCCGCCGTCAGCGCCTCGGTGATCTGGTCGATCCGCTCCTGGCGGTGGGCGAGGTAGGCGTCGATGAACGGGCGCACCTCCCGCACCGGCGAGCCGTGCGTCGGCCACAGCGTCGCGAAGCCCCGGTCGCGGATGGTCCGCAGGCTCGCCAGGTAGTCGGTCATGTCGCCGTCCGGCGGGGTGATGACCGTCGTCGACCAGCCCATGATGTGGTCGCCGGAGAACAGCGCGTTCTCCTCCTTCAGCGCGAAGCACAGGTGGTTGGAGGTGTGGCCGGGGGTGGGGATCGCCTCCAGCGTCCAGCCGGGGCCGGAGACCTCGCCGCCGCCGCAGAGGCTGACGTCCGGCTGGAAGTCGGCGTCGTGGCCGGCCTCCATCTTCACCCCGCCGTCGTCCTCGTCGGGCGTGGCGACCGCGCAGCCGTAGATCGGCGCGCCGGTCCGCGCCTGCAGCGCGCGGGCCAGCGGCGAGTGGTCGGAGTGGTGGTGGGTGATGACGATGTGCGTTACCCGCTCGCCGGGGATCGCCGCCAGGATCGCCTCCAGGTGCGCCGGATCGTCGGGGCCGGGGTCGATCACCGCGACCTCGTCCCGGCCGACGATGTAGGTGCCGGTGCCGACGTAAGTGAACGGGCTCGGGTTGTTGGCGATCACCCGTCGGATCAGCGGACTGACCTGGTCGCAGCGCCCGTAGGCGAAATCGATCTCCCGGACGTAGGGGATCATCAGCCGAGCACGCCGGAGAGATCGTAGCCGGCCCCGCGGCCGAGCGCCTTCAGCTCGTCGCGGCCCCTCTGGCCCGACACCGCCTGGCCGATCGACCAGGTGACGATGGACCGCGTCCCTGAACGGCAGAAGGCCAGCACGGGCCCTGGCGCCTCGTCGAGGATCCGGTTGGTGGCCTCCACCTGGTCCGGCGTCGGCCCGCCGGTCACCGGCACGTGGAAATAGGCCAGGCCCGCCGCTTCGGCGGCCGCCGCGATCTCGGCGCCGGACGGCTGGGCGGGGTCCTCGCCGTCCGGGCGGTTGTTGATGATCGTCCGGAAGCCCTGCCGGGCCGCCTCGTCCACGTCGGCGACGCTGATCTGCGGGGCCACCGAGAGGTCTTCGGTGACGCGTCTGAAATCACTCATGACTGCTGGTTTCCATCTGGCGGGGGGCCCTTCGTTGACATCATCGGGGGCGGGTGGAAGTTTCGCAACGCCCCGCCCCGAAAAGGCCCCACGCGCAAGGCTCTCTCACCAGATGTTCCGGTTCATCGGTCGGCGGCTCCTGGTGGCGGTTCCGACCCTGCTTCTGGTGATCACCGCCGCCTTCTTCATGATGCGCGCGGCCCCGGGCAGCCCCTTCGACACCGACCGCCGGCTCTCGCCCGAGATCGAGGCGAACGTGCTGGCCAAGTTCGGCATGAACAAGCCGCTCCACGAGCAGTACGTGGACTACATGATGGGCGTCGCCCGCGGCGATCTCGGCCCGTCGCTCAAGTATCGGGACAAGAGCGTCCTCGACATCCTCAAGGAGAACTACAAGCCCTCGCTCCGCCTCGGCCTGTCGGCGATCCTCATCGCCTCGGTGGTCGGCGTGAGCCTGGGCGTGCTGGCGGCGCTGCGCCAGAACCGGCCGGCGGACTACGGGGTCATGGCGGTCGCCATCCTGGGCGTCTGCATCCCCACCTTCGTCACCGCGCCCCTGCTGGTGCTGGTCTTCGCCTCCAAGCTGGGCTGGCTGCCCAGCGGCGGCTGGAACGACGGGGCGCTGATCAACATGGTGCTGCCGGTCACCGTGCTGGCCCTGCCGCAGATCGCCATCATCTCGCGCCTGACCCGCGCCGGCATGGTCGAGGTTCTGCACGCCAACTACATCCGCACCGCCCGCGCCAAGGGCCTGCCGGAGCACCGGATCGTCACCCGCCACGCGCTGCGGGCCGCCATCCTGCCGCTGGTCAGCTACCTCGGCCCCGCCTGCGCCGGCCTGATCACCGGCTCCCTGGTGGTGGAGAAGATCTTCAACCTCCCCGGCCTCGGGAAGTTCTTCGTGATCAGCGCGCTGCAGCGCGACTACACCGTCGTCATGGGCATGGTGATCTTCTACGCCGCCCTGATCCTCCTCCTGAACCTGGTGGCCGACCTGCTCTACGCCGCCCTCGATCCCCGGGTGCGGCTGGCATGACCTCTTCGATCCTGGTCCCCGGCTCCCGCAAGGGGGCGGACAGCATGGAGCGCGCGGCCGTCAAGGGCCGCAGCCTCTGGGACGACGCGCGACGGCGGCTGCTGCGCAACAAGGCGGCGGTCGCCGGCATGGTGGTGCTCGCCCTGCTGGTGCTGGGCGCCCTGGTGGGCCCGTACCTGACGGGATGGCCCTACGACCAGGTGAACAAGGAGGACGTGTGGCTGGGCGCCGCTGCAGGGCGGCCACCTGCTGGGAACCGACTCGCTCGGCCGCGACCTGGCCGCTCGCCTGCTCATGGGCCTGCGCGTCTCGCTGGCCATCGGACTCGTGGCCACCGTCGTCTCGCTGATCATCGGCGTGGCCTGGGGCGCCGTCGCGGGCTACGTCGGCGGGCGGCTGGACGAGGTGATGATGCGCATCGTCGACGTCCTCTACTCGCTGCCCTTCATCTTCTTCGTGATCCTCCTGATGGTCACCTTCGGCTCGAACATCATCCTGATCTTCGTGGCGATCGGCGCGGTCGAATGGCTCACCATGAGCCGGATCGTGCGCGGCCAGACGCTGACCCTGAAGCACAAGGAGTTCGTCGAGGCCGCCCGCGCCGCGGGGCTCTCCCAGGGCGCGATCATCGCCCGGCACATCGTGCCCAATCTCCTCGGGCCCGTGGTCGTCTATGTGACCCTGACCATCCCGGCGGTGATCCTGGCGGAGAGCTTCCTCTCCTTCCTGGGGCTGGGCGTGCAGCCGCCCATGGCCTCGCTGGGCACCCTGATCGCCAACGGCGCCCAGGACATGGAGCTCGCGCCCTGGCTGCTGGTGTTCCCGTCAGTGGTGATGGTCGTGACGCTGATGAGCTTCAACTTCATCGGCGATGGCCTGCGCGACGCCATCGACCCGAAGGACCGGTGAGCGCGTCAGGCGAAAGTGTGAAGCGGTTTCGCCGCCCGGACGCGCTCGGATGGGCTCGCTACTGTTGGCGGCTGGCGCGGAAGGAGCGCTGGTTCTTCACGCTCAGCATATAGCTCCCCAGTGAGGCCTTGCGGATGCGCACGGGGTCGCCCGGCTTGGGCGCGAAGGGCACCTCGTTGGCGTCGATCTGCGCCCAGACCGCGCCGTCCTTCAGCTCGACGATCCACTTGCCCGCGCTGGTCATTCGCGCGGCCGCGACCTCGCCGGTCAGGCTGTCGAGGTCCTCCGGCTTCTCGCCCTTCTCGAACAGGCTGAGCGACGGCATCTGGAAGCCGAAGGCCTGCTTGCGCACCTCGCGGGCCTGTTCGCGGTCGACCACCACCACGTCGCCCTTGGCCTCCGCGGTCTCCAGCGCCTCGGCGGCGGTGTCGTAGCAGGCCAGGCGCTCGGCGCTGTCGGCCACCTTGCGGCAGTCGCTGAGCTTCTGCAGCGCCTGCGCCCGCTGGGCCTTGGACTGGGCGAGCGCCGGCTGGGCGGTCAGCGCCAGGCCGACCGCGGCGGCCAGGACGAGGCGGACCCGGAGAGATCTCATGTGCGCGAACCCCTGAACACGAAGGCGCGCATTCAAGCCGCCGGCCCGGTCCGGCGCAATCGCCAGCCTTCGCTGTTCGGCCGATTCTCAGTCACGTCCGGCGGCGGCTGTCGCCGGTCCACGATTCCTGCAAGCCCTGAGTGGCGCATTTCAGCCACACGGGGTCGCAGAGGTTGAAAAGTGCTCGCTTCGGGGCAGGTGCGACAATCTGTGACCAGAATGCGACACGTCGGCGTCGACCACCTGACAGGGCTGTAATGTGCGTTGACCCCTAGATGGTTACGCTCGTAACTCCACCGTAACCGGGCGCGACTTCGTTCCCGGGACCGAACCTTGTTGGGGAGCGGGTCCGCCATCGGCGGACCGCTGGAGGATGTAGACCTTGCAAATCAAATCCATGCGGGAGCGCCTGTTGGCGTCTTCCATGATCTGCGGTGTGGCCGTACTCGGCCTGTCCGCTACGCAGGCGGCGGCGCAGGACGAAGTGTCCGAAATCGTCGTCACCGGCACCCGGATCCCCTCTCCCAACCTGGAGAGCGTGAGCCCCGTGACCGCCATCGGCTCCGCCGAAATCAAGGCTCAGGGCGTCACCCGGGTCGAGGACATGGTCAACAGCCTGCCGCAAGCGTTCGCGGCCCAGGGCGCGGCCCTCTCCAACGGCTCGACCGGTACGGCCACCGTCAACCTGCGCGGCCTGGGCGCCACCCGCACCATGGTGCTGGTCGACGGCCGTCGCCTGATGCCGGGTACGCCGAACACCGCCGGCGGCGCGCTGGCCCCCGACCTGAACTTCATCCCGACCGCGCTCGTCGAACGCGTTGACGTGCTGACCGGCGGCGCCTCGGCCGTTTACGGCGCCGACGCCGTGGCCGGCGTCGTCAACTTCATCCTGCAGAAGAACTTCGAAGGTGTCCGCATCGACACCCAGTACGGGTTCTACCAGCACAAGAACGACAACCCGGTGGCGGACGTCGTGGCCGCCGCCGCCGCCGGCGCCGCCAGCCCGGAATTCTTCGCGCTGCCGGACGAGAACGTGATCGACGGCGAAAGCTCGGAAATCACCCTGGTGTTCGGCGTCAATGCGCCGGACGGCCGCGGCAACATCACCGCCTACGCCGGCTACCGCCACTTCGAGCCGATCCTGCAGGGCAGCCGCGACTTCTCGTCGTGCACGCTCAATTCGGACGCGACCTTCGCGGCCGCCGGCTGCGGTGGTTCGGGCACGGCCTTCCCGGCCCGCGTCGGCAACTTCGTCGTCGACGTGACCAGCCCGGCGCAGCAGTTCCGCCCGCGCGTCGCGTCGCGCGACGTCTATAACTTCGGCCCGTCCAACTACTACCAGCGTCCGGACGACCGCTACGTGATGGGCGCGTTCGCCCACTATGAACTCACCGACTGGGCGGAAGCCTACGCCGACCTGATGTTCATGGACGACAAGTCCACCTATCAGATCGCGCCGGGCGGCATCTTCGCCGGCACCTTCTCGATCAACTGCGCCAACCCGCTCCTGTCGGCCCAGCAGGCCGGCCTCCTGACCGCCACGGCGGCCTCGGGCGGCGGCACCTGCGCCAGCAACCCGGCCGGCACGTTCACGGGCATCGTCGCCCGCCGGAACACGGAAGGCGGCGGCCGTCAGGGCACGACCGAGCACGTTCAGTACCGCTACGTCGTGGGTATCCGCGGCGACATCAGCGAGAACTGGACCTACGACGCCTACATGCAGTACGGCCGCGTCGACTTCGACCAGGTCCAGACGGGCTTCTTCCGCACGGGCGCCATCCAGAACGCCCTGAACGTCGTGAACGTGAACGGCACCCCGACCTGCGCGTCGGTGGTGAACGGCTCGGACACGGCCTGCGTGCCCTACAACATCTTCCGCATCGGCGGCGTCACCCAGGCGGCCCTCGACTACCTGGAAACCCCCTCCACCCAGGCGGGTAACCTGTTCGAGCGCATCGTCAACGTCTCGTTCGGCGGCATGCTCGGCGACTACGGCCTGAAGAGCCCGTGGGCGGAAGACGGCGTGGGCGTCTCGTTCGGTGCGGAATACCGCCGCGAACAGCTCGACTTCGCCGCCGACTACGTGTCGTCGTCGGGCGCCCTGAACGGTTCGGGCGGCGCCTCGCCGCCGGTGAACGGCTCGTTCGACGTCTATGACCTGTTCGGCGAAGCCCGCATCCCGCTGGTGCAGGACATGCCGTTCGCCAAGTCGCTGACGTTCGAGACCGCCTACCGCTTCTCGGACTACAACTCGATCGGCACCACCCACACCTACAAGTTCGCCGGTGACTGGGAACCGATCGACGACCTGCGCTTCCGCGCCAGCTACCAGCGCGCCGTCCGTGCGCCGCACGTCCTCGAGCTGTTCAGCCCGCAGAACGTCGTCCTCGACGGTACGCAGGATCCCTGCGCCGGCCTCTCCGCCGGTGACGCCCTGGTGGCCCGCTGCGCCCAGGCCTTCGGCCTGACCACGGCCCAGGTGCTGGCCATCGAAGAGAACCCGGCCAACCAGTACAACGGCCTGACCGGCGGTAACCCGGACCTCGATCCGGAAAAGTCCGACACCTACTCGCTGGGCGTCGTCTTCCAGCCGTCGATGGTCCCGGGCCTGAACGTGTCGGTCGACTGGTTCAACATCAAGGTCGACGACTACATCTCCGGCATCGGCGCCGACCTGATCATCAACAACTGCCTCGACACGCTCGACCAGTTCTATTGCGGCCTCGTCAACCGGGACTCGCAAGGCTCGATCTGGCTGTCGCCGCAGGGCTACGTGGTCGACACGACGCTGAACACCGGTTCGCTGGAAACGGCGGGCGTCGACTTCAACCTCGGCTACCGCACCGACCTCGACCGCTTCGGCATGACCGACGCGGGCGGCATCTCGGTGTCGTTCGTCGGCACCTGGCTCGACAAGCTGTCGATCAAGTCGCTGCCGGACTCGGAGTCGTTCGACTGCGTCGGCAAGTACGGCACGATCTGCTCGGTCTCGGGCGGTCTGTCCTCGCCGAACCCGGAATGGCGTCACAAGGCTCGCCTGACCTGGAACACCCCCTGGTCGTACAACGACTGGATCTCCAGCGTCGGCCTGTCGGTCCAATGGCGTCACTTCAACAAGGTGACCCTGGACGCCTACTCGGATGACCCGCTGCTCAACAACCCGGGCCTCCAGTACGAAACCGACAAGACCCTCGGCGCGCGGGACTACTTCGACCTGACCGCGACCTGGACCATGAAAGACACTGTCAACTTCCGCCTCGGCGTGAACAACGTGTTCGACAAGGATCCGCCGCTGAACGGTTCGTCGAACTGCCCGACCGGGCCCTGCAACGGCAACACCTGGCCGCAAGTGTACGACACCTTCGGCCGCTACATCTTCCTGGGCCTGACCGCCGACTTCTAGTCGACGACAGACCAGCAAGGTTCGACCCGGGGCGGCGGAGCAATCCGCCGCCCCTTCTTTTTCGGCTAACTGGGGGCGGCGGAGCGAT
The DNA here is from genome assembly GCF_024699985.1 of Phenylobacterium sp. J367. Lineage (GTDB taxonomy): Bacteria > Pseudomonadota > Alphaproteobacteria > Caulobacterales > Caulobacteraceae > Phenylobacterium. The sequence continues at coordinate 2,031,439 of NZ_JAJONA010000001.1, forward strand.
CCGCCGCCCCTTTTCATGCGCGCGAGGCGGCGGCGAAACACGGGCTGAACCGATCCGCCGCGACTGCTAGTGTGCGGTCTCTTTGCATTCGGGGTTGCGGCGTTGAGCGGCGGTTGGAAGGTCGGACAGATCCAGGTGAAGGTCGGCGGGCTCGACATGCCCAAGGTCGCGCCGTCCCGGTCCGAGGAGGAGCAGACCCGCGCTGCCCTGCGCGCTATCCATGAGGCCGCCCAGGCCCGGGACTTCGAGCGCGCCGAGACCCTGGCGGAAGCCGCCTACCGCGGCGGCCTCAGGCACCCGATGGTGCTGAACCTCGTGGCGCTCCGGCTGGAGAAGGGTGAGCGGTTCGAGGATGCGCTGGCCGTGCTGCGCGAGGCGGTCGAGGCCGCCCCGAAGGAATTCACCGCCCGCAACGCGCTCGCGCTCTGTCTCCTCCGCCTGGAGCGCTACGGCGAGGCGCTCGACCAGTTCGACGAGGTCCTGGCCCAGCAGCCGGACTTCCCCGGCGCGCTCTGCGGCCGCGGCGCGGGCTTCGAGGCGACCGGCCGGCTGCTGGAGGCGGAGGCCGACTACCGCCGGGCCCTCGCGGTCCAGCCTGAGAACCTGGGCGCCGTCGCAGGCCTCGCGAACCTGACCAGCCGCCGCGGGCGCCCACGCCGAGGCCCGCGCGCTCGCCGAGCGTGTCCTGGCCGTCCAGCCGAACTATCCGGACAGCGTCATGGTGGTGGCCGCCGCCGACCTGGCGGACGGACGAACCGCGGATGCCATCGCCCGTCTGCAGGCGCTCGCCGCCGACAGCCGTCTCACCGATGTCCAGAGGGGCCTCGCCCAGGGCCTGCTGGCCGATGTCCTCGACGCCGAGGGCCGCATCCCCGAGGCCTACGAGGCCTATGCCGCCGGCAACATGACGCTCTGGAGGGCCTATGCGCCGGCCTTCGCCGACCAGCCCGCGGCGCTCGACTTCGCCCGCGACGTCCTGGACGCCCTGGATTTCGGCGGCCCGGAGACCTGGCCTGTCTCGCCGGCCGGCGCGCCGCCCGGCGTGAAGCGCCACGTCTTCCTGCTGGGCTTCCCCCGGTCCGGCACCACCCTTTTGGAACAGGTTCTGGGCAGCCACCCCGAGGTGGAGACGCTCGAGGAGCGCGACACCCTCTCGGCCGCCATCCGCGCCTTCATGAGCCGGGCCGGCGACGTGGCCAACCTCGCGAGCGCGCCCGAAGCGGAGCTCGCCGAGCTGCGCGCCGCCTACTGGGAGCGCGTCCGCGCCGAAGGCGCCCGGCCCGATGGCAAGGTGTTCGTCGACAAGCACCCGCTCAACACCTTCCGGCTGCCGCTGATCGCCCGCCTGTTCCCCGACGCGGTGGTCCTGATGGCCCGGCGCGACCCGCGCGACGTCGTGCTCTCCGCCTGGCGTCGCCGCTTCGCCATGAGCAGCTCGGCCTATCAGCTCCTCACCCTGCCCGGGACCGCCGGCTACTACGACGCGGCCATGCGCATGGCCGACCGGTTCGCAGGCGTACTCGGCGAACGTCTCCACGTGGTCCGCCACGAGGCGATGATCGAGGATTTCGACGCCGAGGTCGGCGCGGTCTGCGAGGTGCTGGGCATCCCCTTCACGGCGGACCTGCGGGCGTTCGCCGACCGGGTCCGAGAGCGGGGGATCGCCACGCCGTCCGCCGCCCAGCTCGCCGGCGGCCTCTCGGGCGAAGGTCTGGGCGCCTGGCGCCGCTATCGCGACCAGCTCGCCCCCGTCCTGCCGACGCTGGCGCCGTGGGTCGAACGGTTCGGCTACGAGGCGGAATGAGCGAGGCCCCGGCCCGCACCCCCGACCTGGCCCTGGCCGCCCGCCTGGGGGCCGAAGGCGACCGGCTCCGGCTCTCCGGCGACCTCGCGGGCGCCGACGCCGCCTACGCCCGCCAGATCGAGGCGCTGGCCGCCGACGAGCAGGTCGCCCAGGCGGCGGACGCCCTGGCCCACGACCGCCTCGCCGAGGCCCAGCAGCTCGTCAGCGTCGCCCTGCAGCGCCGGCCGTCGGACGCCTCGGCCGTCCGCCTGCTCGCAGAGGTGGCCGCCCGCATCGGCCGCCTGGCGGACGCCGAACGCCTGCTCGCCCGGTGCCTGGACCTGCAGCCGGGGTTTCCCGGCGCCCGCCTCGCGCTCGCCCTGGTCCTCCACCGCCAGAACCGGCCGCTCGACGTCCTGCGCGAGGCCGACACCCTGCTCCGCCAGACGCCGTCCAGCATCCTCGGCCGCCACCTGCGCGCCGCCGCGCTCGTGCGCATCGGCGAGTTCTCGAAGGCGGCCGAGACCTACGCCTCGGTCCTCGCCGAGCATCCCGACCAGCCGCTGACCTGGATGGCCCATGGCCACGTGCTGAAAACGCTCGGCCGTCAGGCTGAAGCGGTATCCGCATACCGTGAGAGTGTCCGCCTGCGCCCGGCGCTCGGCGAGGCCTGGTGGAGCCTCGCCAACCTCAAGACCGTCCGTTTCAGTGAGTACGACGCCGAGTCCATGACCGCCGCCCTGGCCGCGGCCGGCCTCGCCGACGACGACCGCTTCCACCTTCACTTCGCGCTCGGTAAGGCGCTGGAGGATGCCGGGCGTTACGGCCAGAGCTTCGAGCACTACGCGCAGGGCAACGCCATCCGCGGCGCGCGGCTCGGCTACGAGGCGGCCGACACCACCCAGCAGATGCGCCGGGCGAAGGCGCTCTTCACGCCGACCTTCTTCGCCGCGCGGGCGGGCAGGGGAGCGCGGCGCCCGATCCGATCTTCATCGTCGGCCTGCCCCGCGCCGGCTCCACGCTCATCGAACAGATCCTCGCCAGCCACTCCCGGGTGGAGGGGACCCAGGAGCTTCCCGACCTTCCCGCCATCGCGGCCCGCCTAGGCGGCCGCGCCCGCCGCGCCTCGGAAGGCGCCTACCCGGACGTCCTGGCCGCGATGTCGCCGCAGGAACTCCGGACCCTCGGCGACGAATACCTCGCGCGCACCAAGGTGCACCGCAAGCTCGGCCGGCCGTTCTTCATCGACAAGAACCCGACGAACTGGATCCACGTCGGCCTGATCCAGCTGATCCTGCCGAACGCCAGGATCATCGACGCCCGTCGCCACCCGCTGGGCTGCTGCTTTTCGGCCTTCAAGCAGCACTTCGCCGAGGGCCAGACGTTCAGCTATGCGCTCGAGGATCTGGGCCGCTACTACGCCGACTACGTCGCCCTGATGGCCCACTTCGACGATGTCCTGCCCGGGCGCGTCCACCGCGTGATCTACGAGCAGATGGTCGCCGACCCCGAGGCCGAGGTCCGCCGCCTGCTCGCTCACTGCGGCCTGCCCTTCGAGGAGGGCTGCCTGCGCTTCTACGAGAACGACCGCGCCGTTCGCACCGCCTCCTCCGAACAGGTCCGCCGGCCGATCTACGCCGACGCCACCGGGCACTGGCGCAACTACGAGCCCTGGCTCGACCCGTTGAAGTCGGCGCTGGGTCCCGTGCTCGCCGCCTGGCCGGAGGCGCCGCGATGACCTGGACCCGCCGCGGGATCGCCGCCGCCCTCCCGCCCGGTCTGCTCGGCGCCTGCGCGACCCTGCAGTCCGCCGGCCCGCCGATCGTTTCGGTGAACCTGCTGGACGCTGAGATCCCGCCCGCGCCGCCGCCCACCGACATGGCGCTGCTGGAGACCGCCTTCGACGAGGCGCGCCGCATGACCGTCCCGGTCTATGTGGACAGGAAGGGGCCCTATCCCTTCGTGGTCGACACCGGCGCCAACCGGACCGTGGTCAGCCGCGAGCTGGCCGGCGCCTGCAGCTTGCCGCTGGCGGGCCGGGCCGACGTCCACGGCATCGCCGGCGTCGAGCCAGCCGACCTCGCCCGGGTGGATCGCCTGCGGGTGGGCTCGGTGTTCTCCAGCGGGCTGGAGCTCCCCGTCCTGCCGCGCACCCGTCTGGGGGCCGACGGCCTGCTGGGCGTGGACATCTTCAAGAACCGGGTGGTCCGGCTCGACTTCGCCGCCAACCGCTTCGAGATCAGCGCCTCCGGGCGGGGCATGGAGCTCGGCGGCCGCCCCACCGACACCCGGATCAAGGACACCCAGGCGCCGGTCCGCGTGCCGGCCCAGTACCGGTTCGGCCAGCTCGTCATCCTCGACGCCGAGGTGGGCGGGGTGAAAGTCGCCGCCTTCATCGATTCCGGCTCGCAGGTGACGGTGGGCAACCGGGCGCTGCGCGAGGCCGCGGTCCGGGCCCGGCCCGAACTCGCCGTGCGGCTGGCGCCCGTGCCCCTGATCAGCGCGACCGGCCAGACGGCGCGCGGCGAGTTCGCGACCCTGCCGCCGGTCCGCCTGGGCGGCCTCGCCATCCACGAAGTGCTGGGGGTCTTCGCCGACCTGCACATCTTCGACCTGTGGAAGCTGAACGACCGGCCGGCCCTGCTGGTCGGCGTCGACGTGCTGCGGCATTTCCAGGACGTGACGCTCGACTTCGGCCGCAAGCAGGTGGCCTTCGCGCCCCGGGCGCCGGGGCAGAGGCTGAAGCGCCCCTCCTAGAACGAGGGCGTCGGGGCCAGCACCATCGCGCCCTGGTCGCGCAGACGCGCCTGGGCCAGCTCGTCCAGCACCCGCTCGGCGCGCGGATCGCCGAACACCCAGGCCGCCGCCGCCAGCGTCCGCACCGACGAGGTCTGCACGCCGAGGATCCGCTCCAGGGCCTCGAACGGCGAGGCCTGCGGGCCGACGCGGCGCAGATGCGGTTCGCCCTCCAGCTTGGCGAGCGTCTTGGCTTCGTCGACCGCGTCGTAGAAGCCGCCGAGCTTGTCCACCAAGCCGAGGCGCAGCGCCTGGGAGCCGGTCCAGACGCGGCCCTTGGCGATTTCGCGCACCTGGTCTGGGCTGAGCTGCCGGCCCGCTGCGACGCGGGCGATGAAGGTCTCGTAGATGCGGTCCATCCAGCCGGCGAAGGCGGCCCGTTCCTGCGGCGTGAAATCCTCCCCGACGTCGAAGGCGCCGGCATTGGGATTGCCGACCCCGACGTCGCGCAAATCGACCCCGTAGCGACTGAGCGCCTCGCCGAAAGCGAACTTGCCGCCGAACACGCCGATCGAGCCGGTGAGCGTGGTGGGCTCGGCGACGATCGAGGACGCCTCCGAGGAGACCCAGTAGCCGCCCGACGCCGCATAGGTGCCCATGGAGACCACGACCGGCTTGCCGGCCGCCTTGGCCGCGCGGATCTGCGAAAGGATCTGCTCGGAGGCGGTGTCCGAGCCGCCCGGAGAGTTCACCCGGAAGACGATGGCCTTCACGTCCTTGGCCCGGATCGCGGCCTGGAAGGCGTCGGCGATGTCGTCAGAATAGATGGCGCCCCCGCCGGCAAAGGGGTTGCCGCCGCCGTCCTTGCCCGTGACGATCGCGCCCTCGCCGCTGATCACGGCGATGGAATCGCCGCCGCGGCGCCCGCTCGCGGCGATGGTCGTAATCCTCGAAATCGAGCAGCTCGGCGTCGTCGCCCGCCCGCTTCAGCAGGGCCGCCTGCGCCTCGCGCACCTGGCCCAGCCTGTCGATCAGCTTCAGCCGGAGCGCATCCTCGGCGAGGTAGGGACCGGCCTCCAGGTTGGCGCGCAGCGCGGTCGCGTCGAGCTTGCGGTCGGCGGCCACGGCGGCCAGGCCCGTCTCGTAGATCGAACCCATCCAGGAGAGCGTCGCCTCGCGGTGGGCGGGCGTGTAGTCGTCGTGCAGGTAGCCGTTGACTGCGTTCTTGTACTCCTGCCGCTGCTCGAAGTTCGGCGAGACGCCGAAGCGGTCGAAGAAGCGCTTCAGGAAGATGTCCTCGGTGGCGATCCCGGTGACCTGGAACGAGGCGCCCGGCTGCATCCACAGCTCGTTGGCGGACGCGCCCAGCATATAGGTGTGCGTGACGATGCCGGCCGGGAACAGGCCCTGGCTGTGGGCGATCACCGGCTTTCCGGCGGCGCGGAAGTGCTTGATGGCCAGCCGGATCTCGTCGGCCGCCGCCGGCTCCAACCCGCCCTCCGGCAGACGGATCAGCACACCTTTGATCCGGTCATCCTCGGACGCCCGCCGCAGGCCCTCGATGATCGACATCACCGACTGCGAGCGCCGGCCGAAGCTGGCGAACGGGTTCTGCGGGTCCTGGTCGGTGAGCGGGTCGCGCAAGTCAAGCTCGAGCACCGTGCGCGACGGCACAGGCGCGGGCCCGGCCGCGCTCGCCGCCATGGCGACGAGCACGATCGGAACCCCGATCAGGAAGATCATCAGGCCGGCGAATACGCCCGCCGCGGTGATCAGGAACTGCTTCATGGAGCCGGTCGAACCCTGCGCGCGCGGGCCGCGTGGACCGCGGCCCAGCGACCGGCTGTCGCACACATTCCCTTGCGCGGGAAGGGTTCGCTGGGCCGCGCCGCGGCTCAGCCCGCGCGGCGGCTGACCAGTTCGGCCCGCGGGAACGGCAGCCGGGACGTCTTGGTCGCGGGGCCCGTCCCGATGCGGCTCTTCACCGCCCGCCAGATCCTGGGCGCATTGGCGAGCGCCAGGCGCCGGAGCGCCGGGTTCAGCAGCAGAGCGCCGCCGGCCGCCGCGCCCAGAACGATCAGTCCGGCGGACACCGGGCGCTTGCGCACCTCGCCCGCGAGCGCCTGGGCGCCGGCGGCGGAGGCCGCGCCTGACCGGCGGCCCATCGACACGGCCGCGTCGCGGGCGCCGGCGATCCGCTCACGCGCGTGGGTCAGGTTCTGGTTCATCGCGTCGCTCCCGCGGAGCAGGCGGTCGGACTTCAGGGACTGCAGACGGTCGATCATGGGAACCTCTCGTGGGACGTCCCGGCCATAACGCGGAGCGACGCACAGCGTTCGCGGCGACCGCGACGTCGGCGCCGCAGGCGTCTCTGGAACCGTGCTGATTTTGGGTGGAAGGTCGCCGCCTTCGGGATTGGGCGGGAGGAAGATGGTCGGAGTGGCAGGATTCGAACCTGCGACCCCCGCGTCCCGAACGCGGTGCTCTACCAGACTGAGCCACACTCCGACTTGGAGGGCGGCTTATAGGGGAGTGTTTCTGAGCCCGCAAGCGGCCAGAAAACGCGCACAATGGGGGCGTTGCATCGGCGGAGGTCCTGCGCTATCTCACCGCCTCTCGCGAGGGCGACCCCCTCGACGCCCATTCCTGCTGGGGAATGGTGTAATGGTAACACTGCGGTTTTTGGTACCGTCATTCTAGGTTCGAGTCCTAGTTCCCCAGCCAAGGCCCTCTAAAGGGCTGAAAACACAGAAAACCTTACAAAATCAGCCGCTCGTTAGGTGCACAGTCACAAAAGGCTGTCACAAAATGCGCCTGATGAAGCACGTCGATCAGAGGGGCGGAATCTACCGCGTCCGCATGGTGATTCCGCCTGCGGCGCGTCATGCATTCCCCCACCTTCCCGCGTCGGGCGACTACGCGGTCAGCCTCAGGACCCGCGACGAGGCCGTGGCGTTCATGAAGGCGCCGCCGATCATCGCCGACCTGAAGCAGCGCATCGCCGCCGCCCTTCAAGCGTCACCCCAGCCGGTCGCGCAGACCACTCCCGCGATCTACCGTCCTGCTGAAGTTCGGGCCGCTATCGAGAGATGGCGTGTGGCCGCCATCAATGCCGCCCAAGCCGATCACTTCAGCGGCGCCGCGCCGGTGATCCCCATGTTCGGGGACGAGGCCATGGCAATCAGCGACCTGCGCCATAAGCTAGCCAGCGAAACAACCTTCGACCAGATCGCCGACTTTGAAGATCGGCTGCGCGGCGCACTAGCCAGCGAGGGCCTGGAGGTGTCTGCCGGTCATCCGTTGCTTTCGCAGCCTGCGGCGCGGGCGTGGTTCGGGAGGGCGTGGGCGAGCGTCGAACGCCATACTGAACAGTTCCGGCGAGGGGTCTTCAAGGACTGGCCCGAGGACGGAGCGCAGGAGACGCCACAGCAGCCTCCCGCCCCTCAGTCAATTGCGACCGCCTCTGTCACCATGAAGGCCCTCGTAGACCGCTACGTCGCCGCCAAGAAGCCCAAGAGCGAGGACGATCTTCGCTACCACTGGCGGCGGCTGGTTGAGCGCGTCGGCGATGTGGCTGTGGAGGCCGTCACGCCCGACGCGCTGGAAGCCTTCCTGATCGACCTGCGCCGGTTCCCGAAGACCCGCCGACCGGACATCGCCAAGCTCGGCTTTGACGAGATTCTGGCGAAGCACGGCGACGTGGCGCCGCCCATCGCCGAGCCGACCGTCTGGAAGCACTTTGTCAGCTACGGCCAGGTGTTCAACTATGCCCTGATGATGCGGCTGATCCCGTTCAATCCAGTCGCTGCCGTGATGCCGTCTAAGCCGAAGCCGACGAAGCCGGTTCGAGCATACACGCCTGATGAGATTGCCACGCTGTTCGCGAAGCCAATGTTCACGGGCTGCTCCAAGACCCACAATCGCAAGGGCGACCTCCATGGCTACCGCAGTGTGCCCGGTGCCATCGTCCTAAAGGATGGCCGTTACTGGATGCCGATCCTCAACCTCTTCCATGGCAACCGGATGGAGGAATGGGGCGGGGCGAAGGTCGCCGACATCAAGTGCGAGGGCCAGATTAACTATCTCGACCTGACGCAGCGCGCATTGAAGAACGACACGGCGAACCGCCTCTTGCCGCTCCATCCCAAGCTCGTGGCACTCGGGTTTCTGGACTATGTCGCTGAGCGGCGCATCGCGGGAGATGTTTATCTCTTTCCCGAATTCCCACACGACATGAGCGAGGCTGATGATCCGGAAGCCTCGACCCGCCAATTCACCAAATGGTGGGGGCTATGGTCGGACGCGAATGGCTTCTCCGATCCGACTGTGAACTTCCACAGCTTTCGCCACACGTTCAAGCGCGCCTGCCGGGGGGTAATCTCTGAGGAGATCAGTGATTTAATCACCGGACATAAGGGGATTGGCGGTGCCGGGCGCGGGTATGGCGCAGGCGCCGATCTGGCTTTGTTGGCTGAAGCCATTCGGAGGGTCGATTACCCGACATTCGCACTGAACAGGTGAAGTGGATGGCGTCCGCTCTCCATCGGCCGAGTGCGACGTGCGGGTGATATGCGCGTAGCATCGGACAAGGCGGATGGCTGGCCTGATGGAGACGGCGATGGCGGTTGTGCGACTAGGTGCAGACGGTGAGATTGACGTGCTCGTTCCGCCCACCGCTGAGGAGATCGTTGAGGCGGAAGTGGCCGTCCACCGAGTGATTGAGGCCCTGGCCCGTGTTGCCGAGGAGCAGGATTGCGCGGCGCGCCAAGCGCAGGCGCAGTTGTTGGAAGGCAGTGAGCAGCACGAGGCCGAACCCGGCGATTATGGCAGGTAGACGAGGGGCGCCCACAGCCTCACGCTCGGCCGGCCTCCTGACGGATCGTCTGAACCATCCTCATCGACCGTTTCACCCGTTGCACAGTTGCCGTTGAGACGCCGGTGGAGGCCGCTACCACACGGATTGATTGGCCGCCTTGCAAGGCTTTCTGAACCTTCTCGACACGGCTCCTGGGGATGGGCGGACGACCGATCCGCACCCCTCGCGCACGACAACGGTCATGTGCGGCTTTTACGCGGCTGACGACGAGGGCGCGTTCAAACTCGGCGAAGACGCCCAGCATCTGGAAGAGCATCCGGCCGCTCGGGGTGCTGGTGTCGATGGCCTGCTGGTGCAGGTAGAGGTCGCATCCCTTCGCTTGGATGTCGGAGAGGAAGCTCACCAGATCGGGCAGGGAGCGTCCGAGACGGTCTACGGACCATGCGGCGACGATCTGCACCTCACGTCGAGCGATAGCGTTCAGCAGGGCGTTGTAGCCTGGCCGCTTGTCCCTCCCTTTGGCGCCGCTCACGCCTTCGTCGGAGAAGGTGTGCACGATCTCCCAGCCGGATCTTCGGGCGACCTCGGTCAGCACGAGAAGCTGGTTCTCGATGGTCTGATCGTCGGTGCTGACGCGGACGTAGAGGGCGGCTCGCTTCATCTCAGAGACGATCTCATGGATCGGTAGGGCGTCAACGAGAGGGACCTACTGCACCATGGCCAAAGCATTCCGCACTTCGACCTCCTCCACCTCGCTCATGAAGGTATCAGGCTCTCCGTGAAGACGACCGATGATCTTCCGCCCCGCGCGGAACAATGAGAGCCACGAGACGCGCAGCGGCATGGACCAGTCGTTCGGTTCAACGGCGTCTACTCGCGGCTTGTCCCTTGGTGCGTAGTGCTGGGCTGCCACCCGCTCACCGTGGATGAACTGGGACATGTAAACGTAGGCCACATAGAGCGGCTCATCGTGGAGCGTAGGGACCATCTCCGGCACGGAAGGTAGGCCGGGCAGGGCGGGATAGCCTTGAGGGAAAACTTTCTCCACGTGCTCGCGAAAAGCCCGAGCGTCGGCGGCTCTCTTCTTCGGCCACTCGCTGTCGCCGCCCGCCTTCTCGATGTGGCCGACGAGTCGCAGCCAGACGCGCTCTTCCGAGGCCAGATGCTGAAGCCAACGCCTCTCCCGATCATACGGATCGTCACAATCAACGAGCCAGGCGGCCTTCAACGAGGTCTCGAAGGCGCCTCGCGCAGCCATGATCGCTGGCGGCAGGAGGACCAGATCATGGCGTGCGAGTTCAATGACGCCTTCCACAGAGCGCAGGGCGATCAGCAGGAGCGTGACGGCTTCCTTGTCCGCTTCGTAGCGGCCGAAGTCCTTGTAGCTCGCATTGGTCTGGTGAACGGCAGCGATGAGCCGTCCGATCGCATCATCAATCCGGTCGCACGCCGCCCTAATCTCCGGCGTCGGCGCAAGCAGAACTCTCGTCACGGCTTCCCCCTACGCCGACCCTACCTCAGCCGTGACGAAACTGAACACTTCTGACCAGGCTCCCAGCCACCGACGCAGCCGTTGATCCTCCAGGGTTTCTAGCCCCGCGATCCGGGGAGGGTTTCGTCACAGGGGTTGGGGCGGGCAGTTGGCCAGCCAGGTTGACCTGGGCCGCCGCACATCCGATGTTTCGCTCGCCGCGCTGATCTCCTGCTTAGGATGTGCTTATGGCCACATATGCATTTGGTGCCGCTTATGGCGGCACGGACGACAAGACTCGCGCCTTCGTCAACTCGGGCTCCGCCTTCATTGGGTGGGACCCTCAGGACGCCCCATTCCTTCATGCGATGCTGAGGCAGATCGAGATCGGGGATCTCGTCTTCCTGAAGTCGGCCGCCCCATCAGTCGGCCTCATGGTCAAGGCTGCTGGCGTGGTGACCGACAACACCGTTCAGCAAGACCCTGACTTGGGCTTCGGGGTCGCCGTTGATTGGGCCTTCACCGGAGAGGCTGGAGGGGGGCCAGAACCGGCTGATCGGGAAGCTGAACGATAAGGCCGACTTTATGCGCGGCGGCACCCTCTACCGGGAGTTCAATCCGCTGGTTCTCCGCGTCGTGATCGACCTGATCCGGGGTCGATGAACCGAAGGGAGCGAAGCCGTCTCAGCGGCGCGGCGGTTTCGCTCCTCTCGTCTGACCCACTTCAGCATCCGAACGGCTTGGTAGAGCCACCACATCATATTTCCACTGCCACGACGAGTAGAGGAACGGCGTGCCCTGCATGTCGGTCAGCTTGGCACGGATCCGGAAGCGGGTCCCCACCGGGTAGTTGCGGCTCAAAGCCTTGGAGCATTCGACGCGCAGGTGGGTCGGGTAGGGACCGCCAGGCACAGGGCGAATGTGCGCGGCGCCCGTCTTGCCGGGAATGAAGCTCTCAACCTCGATCCATTCGTAGCCATCGCGCGCCACCGGCATCGTCATTTCCCCCTTCGCGTGCCGAGAAGATCGCAGCCATCCGTTATTCGGGACCTAACCGGCACCGATCAGGCGAACCCGGTTCATGGGCACGCTTTGGTTGACGATCCGGGCTTCCGTGAGAGCCTTCCTGCCTATTTGCGGAGGGCATGTGCGCGACGGCGAACCGCTTGGCTGGACAACCGATCTTCTCGTCGCGTTTGACGGTCTTGCACCGGGCCTGATCCGGCGGCTGATGGTCTCCGCACCCATGGTGCGCCAGGCCATCTTTCTAACCCTCGCTGAATGGGACAGCTTCCCCGCGACCGGCCCGGATGCACCTGCACGCGACGTGGCGGAGAGCCTGGCTGAGGTGCTCCGCAGCGGGTGGGCCAAGGAGATCATCGCTCACCAGTTCGGGACGGTCCCTGACGGCCTTCTGCCTGCATTGGAGCGGATCGGCCCCGCACCAATGAACCTCCCGCAAAGCTATTCCCGACTGTGGGAGATGTTCACCGATGGAGACCAGCGCAAAGCCGCCGCGCTGCGGGACGTGCAGGAGATCACCGCCGGCACCATCCGCATCCTCGACGCCCTCGACCCGCTCTTGGTGCATCCGGCGACCTTGCAGAGGGTGGATTCGGTTCCGCAGGCCGTCGATCTCAGTCGAGCGGTTCGCTTCATCCAAGCAGCCTGCTCAACCGCCACTGACGAGGCTATCTCGGCGGCCATCGCGCAGATGAGGTCTGCCGATGGGCTACCGAGGTTGATCGATCGGTTCGTGCGGCGAGCCGACCGCTTCCCTCACCAACCGGTGGCTGGCGATCACGAGCTTCGGCCGCTCGCGACCGCCCGCGCCATGACCCAGGCTGGCCGGGAGTATCGCAATTGCCTCGCTTCCATGATCGGCGAGGCCCTGGTTGGCCGGGTGGCATTCGCCGAGTTCGTCGGCACGACGGGCAAAGCGGTCTGCGAGTTCCGGCCGCTGTCGGGAGACCGGGGCTGGCTGCTCGTGGACGTTCACACGCTCCGCAACGGATTGGCCCCTCGCGACCTGCGCTCAGCAGCCGAACAGAAGTGTGCGGCCGTGGGCATCCCGCACATTGCGTCACCGGATGCAGGTGATTGGCGAAGCGTGCGGCGTGCGATCCGGCACCACGATGCGCTCGGCCTCCTCGCATGACTCGCCTGCGCGACCTTTAGGACGCGCGAGTTCAGCGGCGACGAAGACTAGGTGCTCGCGGCTGCCCGGTCGCCATGGCGGTGGATAGCCGCGCCTGGGCGCCTGTGCACTCGGGGCGTCGTCCGATAAGAAGTGGGGGAGGTCGTCGGGCGGGGCCTCGAAGTCGCACCTGCATGTCACGCGGCCGGACCGCTGCTCCATGATTGGTGCGGGCGCCCGGCTCATCAGCGGTTGGGACGGCTCACCGTCCAGGTGCGGGTTAGATTCGGTGCGGGAATGAACGCGGTTGAAATCGAAGAGGCAGTCTCCGCCCTTGCGGAGCAGCCGTTTGACCCCAACGAGTTTCCCTTCTCGTTCCTGGAAGCGTTCGGGAACAAGGAGACCACGATCCGGCGGCTGCGCTCTGGCGCGTCGAACAAGTCCGATGCGGGTGGAGTGTTACAGACCAATCACATCCACCTGGCGGTGGCCCCGAGCGGCCAAGTTACGGCTACGCTCGCAACCCTGAAGGCCAGTCCCGCGACCGTGAGGGCCAAGGCCAAGTTCGTGCTCGCCACGGATGGCGACACGTTCGAGGCTGAGGATCTGGAGACCGGCGAGACGGTCGCCTGCGCGTATCGCGACTTCCCGGACCACTTCGGCTTCTTCCTTCCGCTCGCCGGCATCACCACGGTTCGCCAGGTCCGGGAAAGCTCCTTCGACATACGGGCCACGAGCCGTCTGAACAGGCTCTACGTCGAGTTGCTTAAGGACAACCCGGACTGGGGCGCGGCCGAGCGGCGGCCCGACATGAACCATTTCATGGCACGGCTGATCTTCTGCTTCTTCGCCGAGGACACAGACATCTTCAACGGCACTCGGCTGTTCACCACCACGGTCGAGCGGATGAGTGCGCGGGACTCGTCCAACACCCATGAGGTGATCGGCGAGATATTCCGCGCCATGAACACAAAGACCGCTGACCGGGCCAACGCAGGGCTGTCGCGCTGGGTCGATGGCTTTCCCTACGTGAACGGCGGGCTCTTCTCCGGTGGCCTCGCAGTCCCACGTTTCAGCCGCATCGCGCGCTCTTATCTCCTCCACATCGGTAGCCTCGATTGGACGAGGATCAACCCCGACATCTTCGGATCCATGATCCAGGCGGTCGCCGACGACGAGGAGCGTGGTGCCCTCGGGATGCACTACACCAGCGTTCCGAACATCCTGAAGGTGTTGAACCCGCTCTTCCTCGACGACCTGCGCGAGCGTCTCGAAGAGGCAGGCGATAACCCCCGCAAGCTCCTCAATCTTCGCAATCGGATGGCGAAGATCCGCGTCTTCGACCCGGCGTGCGGGAGCGGCAACTTCCTCGTCATTGCCTACAAGCAGATGCGGGAGATCGAGGCAGAAATTAATCGGAGGCGGGGCGAGGAGGGGCGTCCTTCCGAAATCCCAGCGACCAATTTCCGTGGGATTGAACTCCGCGACTTCCCGGCTGAGGTTGCGCGCCTGGCCCTCATCATTGCCGAGTTTCAGTCGGACGTGATGTATCGTGGGAAACGGTTGGCTCTCGCAGAGTTCCTGCCGCTCGACTCAGAGAATTGGATCACCTGCGGAAACGCGCTCCGGCTTAACTGGTTAAACATCTGCCCCCCGACAGGAACTGGCGTAAAGTTAGTATCAGACGATCTTTTTCGCACGCCGCTTGAACAGCCGGAGATCGACTTCGAAAACGAAGGTGGTGAAACTTATATCTGCGGAAATCCTCCGTTCAAAGGAGCTCGGAAGCAAACGAGGGCGCAAAAGGAGGACATGGATTTCGTATTCGGAGGTGGAAACGCCTATAAGGACTGCGACTACGTGACCGCATGGTTCTTGAAAGCGTCTGAGTATTCAAATCACACCCATACGAAGTTCGCTTTCGTTTCCACAAACTCAATATCCCAGGGCGAACAGGTCCAGCACCTTTGGGAGCGGCTCTATCAGAACGGCGATTCTATTATTTTCTGCCATACGAAGTTTAGATGGTCCAATAGCGCATCTAACAACGCCGGTGTTTGGTGTGTTATAGTCGGCGTGGGGCGCGATAGATCCTCTCAAAGAATCATCTTTACTGGCGACACGCGCCGTTCGGTCACGACGATTTCCCCCTATCTAATTCCGGGTGAAGAAGATTTCATCCGCAAGGCGGATGCTCCGCTTTCAGCAGACATGCCCAAACTCGTCTCCGGGAACATGGCCAGAGACGATGGCGGTCTCATTTTGGAGAACGCCGAGCGGGACGCATTAATCGCGGAGTTCCCTGAGGCGCGAAAGTTCCTGAAGCCACTGATTGGAACAAGTGAAGTTCGGCAAAGCACTCGCCGCTGGTGCCTATGGCTCGAAGACTCCGACGTGGACAAAGCCTTGGCGATCCCTCCGTTGCGGGCACGAATAGCTCATGTGCGTGCTTTTCGGACCGCCTCCTCGGCAAAGACGACGCAGGCTTACGCAAAGATTGCTCATAAGTTCGCTCAGCGATCCCACCAACGGAGTCCGTCCATTGTCGTCCCAAAGAACACTACAGACGAGATAAAATACGTTACTCCAATCTACGTCGATGAATATACCATTACGACAGATCTTGCGTTTGTCAGCTACACCTCCGAGCTATGGACGTTGGCAGTTATCGCATCGACTCTACACAGAGTGTGGACGGCGGCCATATCGGGCGGGCTGGGTTCAGGTATTCGCTACTCATCCCAGCTTACCTATAACTCCTTCCCGCTTCCTGCACTGACGGCGAAGCAGAAGGCGGACCTAAGCGCATGTGCTGCTGACATTCTGCTCGCGCGCGAAGCGCAGTTCCCAGCCTCACTCGCGGATATTTATGACCAAGACGAGCTGCCACTAGATATTCAGGCCGCTCACGAGCGTAACGATGAGGTCTTAGAGCGCATCTATATCGGGCGGCGGTTTCGGAATGACACCGAGCGGCTAGAGAAGTTGTTTGAGCTATACACTAAGCTCACCAAAGGGGCTGGTGCGGCGAAAAGGCGGAAGGCGGGGGCGAGCGCATGACGAAAGAAGTTAAATCGGTCCCGTCCGTTTCGGTCTCTTATGCCCGGAGCGGCAGCTCAACCAAGGCCAACGCTCTAGGGATGCGGCCGATGCAAGAGCGCGCCTACGAGAAACGGGGCGAACAATACCTGCTCATCAAGTCCCCTCCCGCTTCGGGAAAAAGCCGCGCGCTCATATTCATCGCGCTCGACAAGCTCGCGAACCAGAGCCTGAAGCAAGCAATCATTGTCGTGCCGGAAAAGTCCATCGGCGCGAGCTTCAATGACGAGCTGCTGACCAGATTCGGCTTCTGGGCCGACTGGCGGGTGGAGCCGAAATGGAACCTCTGCAACGCGCCTGGCTCCGATAACGGCGGCAAGGTCAGCTCCGTCGGCGCCTTCCTTGAGAGCGATGACCAGGTGCTGGTCTGCACCCATGCGACGTTCCGGTTCGCCGTGGACAAGTTCGGCGTAGAGGCTTTCGACGACCGCCTGATCGCCGTGGATGAGTTTCACCACGTCTCCGCGAACCCGGACAACAAGCTCGGCCTGCACCTCGGCCAGTTCATCGCCCGAGACCGCACCCACATCGTCGCCATGACCGGATCCTACTTCCGGGGAGACGCCGAGGCCGTTCTTATGCCGCACGACGAGGCGCGGTTCGAGACCGTCACCTACACCTACTACGAGCAATTGAACGGCTACGAGCACCTCAAACAGCTCGACATCGGCTATTTCTTCTATTCGGGCTCCTACGCCGACGACATTCTAAAGGTGCTCGATCCAGCCGAGAAGACCATCGTCCACATCCCAAGCGTGAACTCCCGCGAGAGCACTAAGGATAAGATCCGGGAGGTCGAGCACATCATCGACGCCCTGGGGGTGTGGCAGGGAACGGACCCGGCGACGGGGTTCCAGCTTGTCAGGACGACGGATGGTCGGGTCCTGCGGATCGCCGACCTCGTGGACGACGACCCTGGCAAGCGCGACCGAGTGTCAGCGGCCCTGAAGGACCCGGCTCAGAAGAACAATCGCGACCATGTGGACATCATCATCGCCTTGGGCATGGCGAAGGAAGGCTTCGACTGGATCTGGTGCGAGCACGCGCTGACGGTCGGCTATCGTTCCAGCCTGACGGAGATCGTGCAGATCATCGGTCGCGCCACCAGGGACGCGCCCGGCAAGACTCGCGCCCGCTTCACCAACCTCATCGCCGAGCCCGACGCGGCCGAGGCGGCGGTCACTGAGGCCGTGAACGACACGCTGAAGGCCATCGCCGCCAGCTTGCTCATGGAGCAGGTGCTGGCGCCGCGCTTTGAGTTCAAGCCGAAGAACCCCACCAATGAGGCCACGCCAGGCTTCGACTACGGCGAGGGCGGCTATGATCCGGAGAAGTGCAACGTCGGCTTCAACGAAGAGACGGGTCGCTTCCAAATTGAGATCAAGGGCCTAGTCGAGCCGAAGAGCCCGGAGGCGGCTCGCATCTGCCGGGAAGACCTGAACGAGGTGATCGCCAGCTTCGTCCAGGACAAGGGGACCATCGAACGGGGCCTGTTCGATGAGGAACTCGTGCCAGAGGAACTCACCCAGGCGCGCCTGGGCAAGATCATCAAGGACCGATACCCGGAACTCGACGATGAGGACCAAGAGGCGGTGCGCCAGCACGCCATCGCCGCCCTCAACCTGACGCAGCAGGCCAAGCAGGCTGTGCTGAACAACGGCGGTGCGGAGGCGGCTGGAAACACCGCCCTCATCGACGGCGTCCGGCGTTTCGCCATGGACGTGCGCGAACTCGATATCGATCTGATCGACCGGATCAATCCGTTCGGAGAGGCATATGCGATCCTCGCCAAGACCATGAGCGAGGACAGCCTGAAGCAGGTGGCGGCAGCTATCGCCGCCAAGCGCACCAGCCTCTCGCCGGAGGAGGCCAAAGATCTCGCGCTCCGGGCGGTCAAGTTCAAGAAGGAGCGAGGGCGGCTCCCCTCCATCAGTTCGACCGATGCATGGGAGAAGCGAATGGCGGAGGGCGCCGCCGCGTTCGTCCGCTTCAAGGACGAGGGCCGCTATGACTGACCTCGACCTCGACGACCTGCGGGCCGAACTCGATGAGTTCGCCCAACCTGAGAAGAAGAACGGCCGTTCGCCTCGGGAGGAGCGCATCATCGCTGGCTTCGAGGAAATCCAGCGTTTCGTTGAGCACCACGGCCACCCGCCCATGCATGGCGAAGATAGAGACATCTTCGAGCGACTCTACGCCGTCCGCCTGGACCGGATTCGCGCCCTGGAAGAGTGCCGCACCGTGCTGGCTCCGCTTGACCACCAGGGACTCTTGGACGGCGCCGGCTCTGACGCCGAGGCTCCGGTGGAAACCATGGATGACGACGAGCTTCTCGCAGAGTTGGAGGGGGCGGCTGGCTCGGCCGACATCACCAAGCTTCGTCATGTTCGCACCAGCGCGGAGAAGCGTGCCGCCGAGGAGATCGCCAATCGCGAGGTCTGCGAGGATTTCGATCAGTTCAAGCCGCTGTTCGAGCGGGCCGAGAGCGATCTGAAGAGCGGCGTGCGGTCAACGCGGCGGTTCGGCCAGGATGCGAGCATCGCTACCGGCGAGTTCTTCATCCTGGGCGGCCAGATGGCCTATGTCGCCCACACCGGAGAGACCATACGCGCTCCGAACGGAGAAACGGATGCACGCCTCCGGGTGATCTTCGGCAACGGGACGGAGAGCAACCTGCTGCGCCGCTCCCTCCAGCGAGCCCTCTACAAGGATGAGGCTGGCCGCAGGCTGACTGATCCGAACGCAGGGCCGCTGTTCGACGAGGGGTTTGAGGACCCGCCAGAAGCGGTGTTCGGCGGCGTAGCCGAGGACAGCGATGTCGAGAGCGGGAGCATCTACGTTTTACGCAGCAAGTCGGACCACCCCGCCGTTGAGGCCAACAGGCACGTCCTCCACAAGATCGGCGTGACGGGCGGCGACGTGCAGCGGCGCCTGGCCAACGCGAAGCTCGATCCGACCTTCCTCATGGCTGAGGTAGAGACCATCGCCACCTACGACCTCTACAACATCAACCGGGCCAGGCTTGAGAACCTCATCCATCGGGTCTTCGCCCCGGCGCGGCTGAACATCGAGATCAAGGATCGTTTCGGCCAGCCGGTGATTCCGCGTGAGTGGTTCCTGGTTCCGGTGTTCGTGATCGACGAGGCGGTTGAGCGGATCAAGGACGGCACGATCACCGGGTATGTCTACGATCCGGGGCAAGCAAAGCTGGTGCGGATCGCTTGAGCGGAGGCCCGACGGCCCGGCGCCACGTGTAATGGGCGCCGGAGCCGTTGGCTGGTAGGGCTCCGCTCTTCGGCCTCGTCCTAGTCGCTGACGATCATGCCCTCCTTGTCGTGTTCCCAGGGAACGAGGGTGACGCAAAGCTTGGGGGAGCCTCGGCGGAACGAGCCAGGCACGATGCGGAAGTCATTGGTTCTCCGGCTGCCGTAGACAGTCCAGATGTGCCGAGGGTGGACGGTGTTAATGAACCGCCTATCGTCGGGCTTACGCGGATCGAACTCCTCCCTGCCCTCGACACTCAACGGCTTATAGGTGGTTCGCCAGTCCTGAATGGCGATCTTATTCTCGCAGCGCGCTTGGGCCGCGAAGGTCTCGAACATGGCGTCGATGGTGCGTTCGATCTCGTCGATCGTAGTGGGGCTGGTCATCGTCTCGTTTCGGATTTTGGTTTGGCGGCGGGTGGGGTGCGCACTGTGGCGTCCGCGCCCTGCCCGCTAGCGTTGTGAGTCGAGGCCACTTACGCGGCCTCAGGAAGCTACGGGAGCCAGTCGCCCCGGAACTTCTTCAAGTCGAGAGCCAGCCTTTCGAAGCTGGTCTTGTCCCCTCTCCAGCGGGACCCGCGAAAGGATCGAGTCCTCCTCGATCCAGGCCATGACTTCGAGCTTACTCGGCACCGTGAACAGAAAACCGTAGTAGGCACAGCCCTGAGGCCCAATGTTGACTCCGAGGAACCGGATCAACACGTCCTCCCTGAAGCTCACGCTCACGTCTTGGTCGAGCAGCAGGAGGCTCTCACCGTTCTCGTGATCCACAGCATCATCAACGGCGTTGGCGAACGCCATCCACTCTTCATCCTTGTAGTCGTGGCGCCATGCGCCCAAGGGAGCAGGCACGGCTGC
Organism: Phenylobacterium sp. J367; assembly: GCF_024699985.1. Classification (GTDB taxonomy): domain Bacteria; phylum Pseudomonadota; class Alphaproteobacteria; order Caulobacterales; family Caulobacteraceae; genus Phenylobacterium. The sequence continues at coordinate 2,051,602 of NZ_JAJONA010000001.1, forward strand.
CCACGCAGCCTCGAACAGGTCGATCTCGGTCACGCCGCCCACCTCATCCAGGTGTGCTTCCATCCACCGACCCGAGCCGCTTCGTAGTAGGAGCGCAGCATCGAGTATTGGCGGCTGATCTCGTCGAAGCTCTTCGCGACCGTGCCGAACAGGTGGTTGTTTCCCGGCATCGAGCAGACGTGCTCGATCATTTGCCCGTGGCGCAGGAGTCTGAAGGCGCGCCGTTTGCCCCCCAAGGACGCGGCGACCTCCGAACTCACATCCACATTCACGGTGTAGGCCTTGCCGTCAAAGGTAAACTTATTAGGTTTAGTTTGTTGAATTCCCGCCATCTTAGTCATGGCGTAGAACTTGATCTCGATTTCACTTCTCTTACGCATATAGTTTTTTCTCAATTATCTAATTAATGGCTGCTCAAGTCGCTCAATCACTGCGACCTGACTTCAGCCTACGCGCACCCTTCTCAGAAAGGCAAAATTGAAATGAGGTGCCGTGGCAAAACATTCACTGAGCAGCACACGTCACGCACGTCCTATGCGCCTCGTTCTCGCCAGACTGAGTGATGCATGGCCGGCGCGCTACGCGCCCCAGCAGCCGATTGGCCTGTCGCTCGCTGATCGCTCGCTCTGACGGCCATCGGCGAGAAGGAGCAAGGACAAACAGGAGGTCGTGCTCTCCATAGCCTTGTTCCCAATATCCTCTGAGAGAGGGTTCTCAATTCCCCCTGTCCCTTCCCCACACTGGAATCGGCCAACGGCACGGGCAGAGGGAGAAGAGACAGGGGGAAGATGCTTATCCTCGTCGGACAGGTTCTCTGAAAGGAGCGTCGCCTTGTTAACGGCGCGAGCGGTTTCCCGATCTCTCGCATTTGCTCCGACTTCCCAGCCCTAAGGAGGGGCTGCGTAACCCGCGTGGCCTAAGACCATCCGCTTATTTGGGTCGCTTGCTTCACTATCGTTGGACTGAAACGGTCCCGGCCCATTGTAGGGCCGGAGCACACAGACGCTTTCCAGACCGCGCCTGCGTCGCTAGGGCTCCAACTCGGTCTCGGCGGACCCCAGCTTCTATTTTGCCTACGCGACCCCACAAGGCGCGCGCCCGTTTCCGGGCTTTGACGGCGGCAGGGACCGATCCCTCTCCGTAGCCTGCTCTAGGCGGTGCTTGGCCGTTCCTGCCAACGCAGGCCGTGTTCGTTACCAAGGCGGCGTGGGGCACGCCAGTTTCACGCCTTCCGGCGAAATAGAACCCCTGAGCGATGAGTGGTTAGCCAGCAAGTCCGATGTCTTCAGAGCCCCTGACCATAACCTTATTTATCCCGCATCCTAGGTGCGAAACGCCATATCTTTCGACGCCGATCATCCGCCTGATCTCGCCGGCTAAATACCTGACCACAACCGGTCAGGAGCACCATGAACGAAATCTACGAGACGCTGAGGAAGCGGGGGTTGACCACCAGCCAGCGCGACTTCTCCCGCCGCTGGGCAGGCCGCTCGGCGTCCTACTTGGCCACTACCCAAGCTCTCTCCGAAGGCGCCATGATCGCCGTCTTCCGCAAGCTGGTGGCCGAAGGTCGCTGGCTGCTCGCCCTGCGCGTCGGCCGCATGGTGCTGTTCGGACGACAACGCGGAGAGGACTCCGCGCGATGAACAAGCCCTCCGACCCCGCCAGCTTCGTCGCTCGCTATCGGATCGACGTGCTCATCAACATCGACGACCGGATCGATGATCGGCGGCGGCTCCAAGCCGAACACTGGTGCCTACACAACACTTCGCGGAGGTGGTTCCGCCGCATCCCGAAGCACCCTGGACCTGTCGAGTTCCACTTCGAAGACCAGAACGAAGCGACGATGTTCTGGCTGGCCACCTAACGGCCCTGCCCCCTGTGACATAACCCTCCCCGGATGGCGAGGCTAGAAACCCTGGAAGATCAACGGGTGTGCCGGCGGCCAAGACCCTGGTCAGAAGTGTTCGGTTTCGTCACAGCCGGTTGGCGAGGCGCCGGGGACCGACGGGATCACTGTAGGCGTTGACACTACATAAGGTTAAATAGTTAAAGAACGTTGCCTGACCAAAGGCGATCACTTAACCAGAGGACCTACAATGGCCAACACCAACCTGAACGTCAACGCGGAAGCCGCCCTGTCCATCATCGCCGCCGCGCGAGCCGAACTCGACCGCCTCGAAGCCCTGCTCGCTCCGCCGAAGGGCGAGCACATCGATCCGAAGGATCCCCGCAACAAGGACGGCCGCAACTTGTCCGCCCGTGGGGTCGAGGTCTGCTACCGCCTGTTCGACCAGGGGAAGACCATCTACGCCGTCAAGGAGGCCATGGGGATCAGCTACGGCGCGGCGAAGTATCGCCACGAGACGTGGGAGAAGGCGGGGGGCGCGAGCCGCACCAAGCAGCCGCTCGATTAGACGACGACATCTTCAGCACCACGCACGAAGGCCGGTCAGGCAACTGATCGGCCTTTGCCGTTTATGGTCATCCGACGTAGGTCACCGGATCGAACTCCTGCCCATGGAAAGAGACCGAGGTCACCCGGTTCATGCTGCGGGTCTCGATCAGACCGTTGGTCAGCATCGAGCCAACCAGCCCTGAAGCCATGGCCTCGCCCAGCCGCCAGCACGCAGCCGGTGGCAACCAGATCACCGTCTCGAACTCGCCCTTCGTCGCCTTGATGTAGCCGATCCACTTCCGCCGAACGTCGTCCTCGTCGAGCAGCTTGTGATCGACGAAGGCGGGCTCGGGATGCAGCGTCGCCTTGCTCTCCCGACCTTTGAACCGATCTGGCCAGATGCACTCGGCGACGAGGTGGGTCGTCTCGCTCTCGTCGAAAGGCCGCCACTCCCGCCGCCTCCGATCATGCTCGATCCCGAAGTGATAACTGAGCGACGGCACCCGGATCTGGAAGACGAACTCCTCATGCGTCGGCGCCGCCTTCTTGGGTCTGGCCATGTTGACCTCACGTAAGAACGCGCATCGCTGCCGTCGGCGCGTCGCGCTAGTGAGCCCCAACCCGTCGTCGGCGACAATCTGGGTAGCCGTGATTGTCCATGGGTGCAGCGAAGGCTGTTCTTCACCGCCTGCGGCGCGGAAAGTGGCGGCAGCACACCCGAATCATTGGGCTACCTTCATGAGTTCAGTCCCTAAGGGATTGCGGTCAAAGGTGGACGCTCTCCTGGCGTCCATCGTCCCCCTCTATGAGGTCACTGAGGACGGCGGGCTCCGCACCAGCAGCTTCAGCATAAGGCTGTATGAGGGCGCGCTAATCCAGCTACTCGACGTGGCGGCCAGCGGCCTTACGGCGACTGACTTTGAGCACTGCGCTTGGAGGGCGGTCATGACCACGATCAAGGCGCGGGCCACCTCATGCTCGGAGTTAGAGCAAAACCTGAGCGAGGAAATCGCTTCCTTCAAACGCAAGCGACGTTCGCCATTCCGCATCTGTTCACGCTGCCACTTCTCTATCCCGCACGACTACCGGCTCGACATTGAGCTTTGGGGCGCGAGACTTACCATCACACAGGCACCACCTGATGGCGGGCTCTCCCCCGAACAGCCCCGGTTGCTGAATGGTCGCACGGCATTCGCCGATCCGGAGTTCGGGGCCTATCTCACAATGACGGTCTATGAACGAACGAAGAGCGGAGCCTTAGACCGAGCTACGCATGACATCGCTTTTCTGCTCGGCCTGCTCAACTTTACGCTCAATCTTGGCAATCTGAGTTGGACGTTGTTCAACGGTGAGAGGCAGATGAGCGTTAAGGTTTTCCCGGGGCGCGAAGTTTTCCTGCTCAACGCAGATGGTGTGGCCGATGTCGATGTCTGGCGTTACTACACGACTTACCCAACCACTGCGAAAAAACTTTCCGATGGTGAACTGAGGAAGCTTGAGCAGCACGTAAAGATCATCGAGCGATTAAACCGACTCAAAAAGGGAGATCGAGCTTTTTACCGCTCCTTTTTTGAACTCTATTTCGACGCGCTAAGCGAAGTGGACGCTGACACCGTTGTGATGCGGCTGTGGAAAGCCGCCGAACACATAACAATGGGACAATCCGCCCAGCACATCGCCAACCGGCTCGCGCTAACCTGGTCGGACAAGGAGGCTGTAAGCGCGGTTTGCTACGCCTTGGGTCAGCGTCGGAACTGGATCATGCATAACACCAGGCCCGCACCTCAGATTGAGGAGTTGCCTGCGCTCTTCCGGCATTTCTTGGAGAACTCAGCCTGGAAATCACTGTCCCCTGACGTAAGGGGCGTGGAGCACTGGAAGGCCATTATGCAGATGTCGGACATCGAAATGGATCTCGACTTGGCTGCCGATGCAGTCAGCATCCTGAAGGCACTGCGCTGAAGTTTGGCTGCGCCCTCCGTTCCTACTCATGTGCGTGTTGGAGCCCGTCCAAAACAGTGTCACAAACGGTGCGAACCTAGAGATCGAGCCTGTCGATTGGACTGATTTTACGTCGTTTTCTGAATGGCGGGTCACCTCCTAGTTCCCCAGCCACTTCTTCCCCCTATCCCTAGGCGTCCGCCGCGCGGCGGAAGACGAACACCTCGCCGGTATCGCCGAGGCGCGTCGCCGGCCGGTCGAGCGCCAGACCCGAGGCCTCGGCGAGGGGGACCGGATGGGCCAGGTAATAGGTGAGTTGCTCGCGCCGCCGCTCGGCGCCCGACACATAGTCCAGCGCCAGGCTGAAGCGGCCGATGTCAGGCCGGAACGCCTTCTCCGCCACATACAGCGTCAGGGTCCGGCCATCCGGCAGGACGTGCCGCGCAACCGGCTGGTCCGGCGGTGGGGCGGGGCCCTGCATGCGCTCGGCCAGCGGCAGGTGGAAGGCGGCGAGGCCGCCGGGCCTGAGATGCTTCGCCACGCCCTTGAAGGTGTTCCGCCAGGCGGTTCCGGCCGGCAGGTGCGCCAGGCCAAAGAACGGGCAGATCACCGCGTCGTACACGGTCCCCAGCGCCAGCGAGGCCATGTCCCCCCGCCGGTAGTCGATCCGCGCGGCGACCTCGTCCGGCAGGGGCCCGGCGCTTGGCCTCGGCCTGGGCGAGCATACTGGGCGCCAGCTCGACGCCGGTCACCACGAAACCCCGCGCTGCCAGCGCCTCGGCGATCCGGCCGGTGCCGGACCCGAGCTCCAGGATCCTGCCGCCCTCCGGGGCCAGGCCCGCATAGAGTTCCACGTCGCCGTCCAGCGAGCGGTCGGCGGCTGTGATCAGGTCGTAGAACTCGGCGGAGGCGCCGCCTTGGGCATAGTAGGGCCGGGCTTTCATCGGCCTCCCGACTAGCACGGCGCGGCGAAGCCCTACTGTAGTTTTGCGTAATGGTCCGGCGCGGCCGTGCGGGTGAAAGCTCTACCGCAGATGGCCGGCGCGCAGCCTGGCCTTGTGGATCAGCCAGGAGCCGCCCGATGACCGCCGTCGCCTTCGCCACCGTTCGCAGCAGCGAGATCTCCGATCCCCACGCCCATCCGGTGGACCGCCATGTCGGCATGCGCATGCGCCTGCGCCGCAAGGCCCTGGGCATCAGCCAGGACCGCCTGGCCGCGGCGCTCGGCATGACCTTCCAGCAGGTGCAGAAATACGAGCGCGGCACGAACCGGGTCAGCGCTTCCAAGCTCTGGGAAGCCGCCCGCGCGCTCAAGACCACGGTGAGCTGGTTCTACGAAGGGCTGCCGGAGGACGACGGCGAGGTCGCCACCTCGCCGAACGAGGGCTTCCTCTCCAGCAACGACGGTCTCGACCTGGCCCGCGCCTTCCCGGACATCGGCGACGCCCGGACGCGCCGCAAGATCGTGGAGCTGGTCCGCGCGCTGGCCGACGCCGAAGCCGACCGCCTCGACGGCGTCGCGGCCTAGCGCGACGTCAGGGGACGCTCGCGTTTGGCCCGTACCCCGGCGGGACCTTGTCCCAGGGATATCCCGTCGCCGCCATGGTCTGGCCGAGCTCGAACAGCGCCTTCATGTAGGCCGGATCGAACTCCCCGTGCCGCTCGGCGGTGAAGCGGCTCGGAATGTACGCCAGATTGTAGTCGATGCCGTCCCGGCGTGAGGTGATGTACATCCTCATCAGGTCGCCGATCCCTTGCGTCTGGATCATCGAGGCCACCGCGCGCCCGGCGATGCTGAGCGTGCGGCGGTCGACGCTGGCCCAGTCCGGGTCGAGCCGGGCGTTCATGATGATGTAGACGCGCCGTTCGCGGGCCCGGGCCTCGGCGGCCAGGGCCTCGTTCAGGTGCAGCCGCTGCGGGTACATGAACACCTGGCGGGTGGCTCCGCCGTCGACGTGCATCTCCTGATAGCGCTGGCCGTCGACGGTCACGTCGATCATCACCGGCGGGAAGGCGCCCGGGATCGCGGCCGAGGCCAGGGTGATCTGCCGGAAGAGCTTCAGCGCGGTCTCGTCGCCCTGGGTGGCGATGCGGCCCATGTCCCAGTAGACCGCCTCGCGCGCGTCGAGGTTGGTCGTGCCGACCATCAGCAGCCGGCCCTTGGCGTATTCGCCGGCGATCGCCCTCAGCAGGTCGGGTGTCACGTACTGGGCGATCAGCCCGGCCATAGGCGTCGTGTCGGTGAGCGCGTCGCCCCAGATGGCGGCGGTGAAGTGGCGCTTCTTGAAAATGTCGGCGTCGGTGGTGCGGGTGTAGGCGACGTGCAGGGTCGCGTCGTGGTCCGGCCCGAGGAAGGCGAAGGGCGCGATCAGGGCGCCGGTGCTGACCCCCGTGACCATTTTGAACGAGGGCCGGTCGCCCGCCCTGGTCCAGCCGGCCAGCAGGCCGGCCCCGAAGGCCCCGTCGCCGCCGCCGCCGGACACCGCGAGAATCTGCGCGGGGGGAAGCGGACCCCTATGGCCCTGGCTGCTCAACCAGGCGCGCTCCCGCTCCATCGCCGTCGCCCCCAGCCGCTCGAAGGGCTCGGGATCGCGGTCGGGCAGGAAGCGCACGCCGGGGATGGAGGCCTCGGCCCGGGCGGTGGCCGCCGCCGGCACCGCCAGGCCCTCGCGCGTCGTTCCGCAGGCCGCCAGCGCCAGGGGTGCCGCGGCGATAAGGGCGCGGCGGTCGAGCCGCCGCGCCACGGCTCGGCCGCGGCGGGGGTTGTCCCGATCGTCAGACGCCCCCATCCGCCGCGCTCCGTCCGTCGCTGATCCGCGGGCGAAAGGATCGGGGCAGCCCTCTGCGGCTCGTATCGGGTGATGACCTGAGGGCTCTCTCAGGGGATTCCGCAAGGCCGCTCAGCGGACGTTGGCGGCTTCCCAGGCGCGGACCTTCACGCGGGCGGCGTCGAACAGCCGGGCGTAGTTGCCCTTCAGCACCTTCTCCCGGGCCTCCGGGGTCAGCTTGGTCCAGAGCGGCTGGTACATGTCGTAGACCGCGTAGTAGGCCTGCGGGGTGCTGGGGGCGACCACGTCCGTCCCGAACAGGAAGCGGTCGGGATACTTGTTGATCAGCGCGGCCGCGCGGGTGGACGAGTCGTCGCTCGCCACCAGATACTTCGCCACCTCGTCCCAGGAGATGTCGAAATAGATGTTCGACATGGCCGGGTTGCCGAGGATCTGCTCCAGGTAGGTGGCGAGGTCATGCACGGGTTGCACGATCCGGCCCATCCCGACGTGCGCCCAGATGATCGTCGTCTTGGGGTGACGGGCGTAGAGCGCGGTCAACTGGTCGAAATAGCCGCTGACCTTGGCGTCCTTGGTGAAGGGGCGGACCATGTCGTTGTGCAGGATCACGATCAGGCCGGCCTCGCCCGCGAAGTCCAGCAGACGGTCGAGCGAGCGGTCCGATAGCGTCGCGCCGCCCCCGGCGATCTTGGGGGAGACGAACTCCTTGTGCACCGAGAACTCGCCGATGCCGGTGAAGACGCCGGGATACATCCTGAGCACGCGCCGGACATGGTCGGCGGCGTACATGTCGGCGGGATTGAAGCCGGTGATCATGGGATCGAGCCGGCCGCGGTCCTTCTCCGGCAGGCTGAGGTAGGCCTGGGCGATCATCGCGTCGGTCAGGCCGTAGTAGTAGAGCGGCGCGTCGGCCTCGAGGTAGTAGCCCGGCCCCAGGTCGCCGCTCTCGCGGTATGACCACTGCTGCTGCAGCGGGATGCCGAACAGGGTCGAGCGGCAGACACGGTCGCCCATCTGCCGCAAGTGCTGGGCCGCCGTGATCCCCTCCTGAATGTAGTTCGTCAGGTGGAAATGGCTGTCCGAGAACTGGCAGCCCTTCGGCGCCTGGGCGGCGGCCGTGCCGGCGGCGAGGGCCAGGCCAGCGGCGAGCAGGGCGAGGGATCGGACTGGCATCGGCGACCTCCGTGGCTCAGAAGGCGAGCGAGAAATCGGTGACGAGGGTGAAGCCGTCGCCGCCGACCGGCAGCGGGTAGGCGGTGTAGCCGACCGGTGAGCGGTCGACCCAAAGACCCATGAGGTTGATCCTGAGGTCCCGGCGCTGGAACGGGTAATAGTTGAGGCCGAGCGCGATGTCGGACGGGTCGCCGTACTTGCCGAAGATCTTCGAGCCCGACGCGTAGAGCATCAGGGTCTTCGGGATGATCATGGCCGACGCCTGGAGCTGGAAGCCGCTGTCGTAGAGGTCGGTCACGGGGACGACGCCCTCGACCTCGAAATGGTCCAGCCAGCGCGCGTAGTACTCGAATTCAGGGCGTAGCCCCGATACTTGGCGGCCGCGTTGAGGGCGAGCATCTGGTAGCGGGCCTCGATGATGCGGCCCGGCGTATTGAAGGCGTTGTTGGCGAACAGCAGGGTGCCGTCGGAGAGCCTGAGCTGGGTGTTCTCGATCGACTCGGTGTTCGGCTGGGACTGCGGGTCCTCGGTGCTGCGCGTGTAGTGGGCGCTGAACAGGGTCGCCAACTGCTGGTGGTCCTCGAAGTCGCCGAAGCCCGCGCCCGGGCCGAACTCGCCCGTCGTCGGCATCCAGGTCAGCGCGCCTGAGTAGGTGTTGATCTTCGCGTCGAGCTGACCCGCGCTTACGCCGAGGGCGCTCAGGTTGTTTGCGATCATCACCCGGTATTCGAGACCATGGGCGATCTTTCCGTCCGCCCAGATCCCTTGCGTGTAGGAGCCGCGGAAGAACTCGTCGGCGATCGGGCGGTTGTCGTTGCGCAGCCAGATCGGGAAGGTCCGGTTGGTCGAGCGCGTGGACGGCAGCGAGTGCACGCCGAAGTAGACGCGCAGCGCCTCGTCGAACGTCCAATTGATGTTGCCGGCCAGGACGACCTGGGCGCCGAGCCCCTGGCTGGTCTGCGAGGTCCAGGCATAGGCGTTGTATCCGAAGCGGGGATCGAACAGCCAGCCGCGCAGGGTGATCTGCACCTTGGCCAACTGGAAATCCTCGCGCGGGGTAACGGTCTTGGTCCGCCCGAAGGCGTCCTCGTACGACTTGTCCAGCCCGTGCTGGTTCAGGTAGCGCAGGTAGCTGACCAGGCCGAGGTCCACCTCGCCCACGTCGGAGCGCATGAGGACGAGGCCCTTGCCCGGCTCGAATCCGCCCCAGCGGGCTCCCGGTTCCGGAGCCTCGGAGACCCGGATCGGCGTCCTCTGAATCTCCACGGGCGGCGGCGCTGGCGACGCGTCGCCCGCGATCACCCCGAACTGCTGCGACAGGGCGTCGATGCGGCGGGCCCGCGCCTCCTCCGCCGCCTTGGCCTGGGCGGACTCCGCCTTGAGCGCCTCGATCTCGCGGCGGATGTCGGCGAGGGCTGATGCCGACGCTTCGGGCGTGGGGGCGGCGACCGCTGTGGTCACCGCCTCCTGGGCGAGGGCCGGGCCGCTGAGCGCGGCCATCCCCAGGACCGCGCCCGCGGCCGCGAAGGCGCCCTTTACGCGTCATGCTGTGTCCCGGCGTCAGACGGGCTTCACCGCGTAGGGGTTGCCCCCCAGCGCGTTGGAGATGTCGCTGATCGCCCGCTGGCCGCGGACGCTGTTGCCGGCGGCGTCCAGCGGCGGCGCGAAGGTGCCGATGCCGAACTTGCCGGGCGAGACGGCGATCAGCCCGCCGCCGACGCCGCTCTTGGCGGGCAGGCCGGCGTGGAAGAGCCACTTGCCGCTGTCGTCGTAGAGACCGGCCGTGGCCATGACCGCCAGGATGCCGGGCACGTACTTCGGATCGATGACCTGCTTCTTGGTCAGCGGGTTCTTGCCGCCGTTGGCCAGCGTCGCGGCCATGTTGCCGAGATCCTTGGCGTTCACGGCGATGGCGCACTGGCGGGTGTAGATGTCGGTGGCCACCGCCGGGTCGCTCTTGAACCGCTCATAGGCCCACATCAGGGCGCCGATCGCCCGGTTGCGCTGGTTGGTGTCGGCCTCCGACTTGTAGACCACCTCGTCCACGTCGAGCTGGCGGCCGGCGAAGTCCGAGTGGATCGCCAGGATCTTCCGCCAGACCTCGTCGGGCGTGCCCTTGACCATGCCGGTGGTGGCGATCGCGCCCGGGTTGACCAGCGGGTTCATCTCCTTGCCGCGGAACTGCTCGACCGCGACGATGGAATTGAACACCTGGCCGGTGGCGTCGACGCCGACGGCGTTCTCCACCAGGTCCGCGCCGCTCTCCTGGAAGACCAGGGCCATGGTGAAGACCTTGGAGATCGACTGGATCGAGAACTTCGGCTCGATGTCGCCGGCGGTGGAGAGCTGGCCTTGCGGCGTGGCCAACGCGATGCCGAAGTAGTTCGATGGCACCTGGGCGAGCGCCGGGATGTAGTCCGCGTTCTTGCCCTCGTTGAGGCCCTTGTACTTCTCATAGGCCGCCTTGACGGCGGCATCGACGTTGGCCCCGCCGCGCTGGGCGGAGGCCGGTGCGGTGACGGCGGCGCCGGCGGTGAGGCCGAGGCCGAGCGCGGCGAGACCCCGGGCGAGGTCGCGGCGCGAAGCATGGGTTTGCATCATGTGTGTCTGGCCCCCTGAGCCGCGGCTCAGTTGAAGAAGTCCTTGCTGGAGAAGCTGTATTTGGCGGTCAGCTGCAGGCGCACGTCCTCGCCCTTGGCGCCGTCGAAGTCCTCGCGCTGGCCCCACAGGAACTCGGCGCCGAAGAGCAGGGCGGGAGCGGGCGTGTAGAGGATGTTGGCCGAGGCGTACTGGCCCTTCTTGTAGGCCGAACCGTCCTGGAACGAGGTGTTGTCGACCTTGTTCATCGACCAGCCGAAGGAGCTCGACCAGGTGTCGTTCCAGTAGTGGTCGTAATAGAGCATCACGCCCAGCATCGGCAGGACGTCGCCGCGCAATGAGCCGGGCGGCGGCGGGACGGGAAGCGGGTTCGGCGCGCCGGGCGCGATCTTCGGGCCGAGGTCCGTGCCGCCGTCGTTCATGTAGCTGGCGATGCCTTCGCCATAGACTACCGACAGGTGGGCGACGTCCTTGCCCCAGGTCTTGATGTTGGAGCTGGCGTTCACGCCCCAGCCGGTCTTGTGGTCCTTGGGCTTGTTGTCGGGCGTGCCGGCGGTCTCGTAGCCGACCCGGCGCAGGATGCCGGCGAGCTGGAAATGCCCCCAGTCGCCGCCGTAGCGCCAGTGCGCGGTCAGGTCCGGCAGCTTCTCGTCGCCCTGCAGGTTGTCGCCGATCGCGGGATCGAGCTGGCGGACGTTGCCGGGGTCGATGTCGTTGCCGGGCTTCTCCACCGCGACGGCGAACTGGCTCGGCCCCATCAGGTGGGTGAAGCGGATCTGCGGGTTGCGCAGGAACACCATCCCGTTCGGGCCCCAGTACTCCACCGTGTTCGGGAAGGTGTCGCCGTCCATGAACACGCTGTTGGTCTGGCCGGCGAGGATCGGGCCCCAGGAGCCGTAGGCGTGGCGCAGGCGGAAGGTCGTCTGGCCCTCGTCGCCGCCGACGCCGAAGAGGTCGAACTCGAAGCGGAAGTCGAGCTGCTGGCCGCCGACCTCCTGGCCGCCGCGGACGCCGAACCGGCTCTGCTTCACGCTGATGCTGGTCTGGCCGTCGTCGCCGTAGATCCCGTCCTCGGTGGGGATCTTGGAGGGCCTGAGCGCGTCATCCCATTTCGGGTGAACGCGGTCAAAATCCTGGGTGTAGTCGACCTGGGCGAAGCCGTAGACCTCGAAGCTCGGCCCGTCCTGGGCGTGGGCCGCGCTGGCGCCCGCCAGCAGGGCCGCCGTGCTCGCGGCCAGCAGCAGCCGCGGCCGGCAAGGCCTGTATTCTCGCATCGCGTCGCCCCTCCCGAGTTCGGCGGGCCAGGAGCGGCCGCCATGGGAAAGGTTGGTTGGGTTCCCGTGGACCGGGTATCCGGCCAAGCCCCCAGACCGGGCTCAGGTCGAACCCGGGATGTTCGCGTGGTCCTCCCCGGAGTTCGTGGGGTCAGGGTCGGGTCGCTCCCGAGGGCCGCCGCCGGTGGGGGCGCCAGCCGGGGGCGGCCCCATCTGCGCCGACTTCGAGCCCACTCCGAGACCCGCTTCGACCCGTCGTCGGAACATCAGCCCACGGTTGCGACGTTCGCCTCTCCGGATTCTACCTGATGGCGAGGCTCCGGGACGACGCCCATTCTGACGGTGGACAGATTTGGGAGGGCGCAATGGATCGCAGGCAGTTGTTCCCGGCCGCCTTGGGTGCAATGGCGGCCGTCGGCGCGGCGGGTCCGGCCTTGGCGGCCAAGCCGCCCAAGACCTGGGACGGGCTCGTACAGGCGAAAGCCAAGCGCTTCGACCTGGTCTACCTCGCCCCCGGCGCCGATTTCCGCGTCTACAGCAAGGTTATGCTCGATCCGGTCCAGGTGGCGTTCGAGAAGAACTGGCGGCGCGACTACAACAACTCGCAGGTCGGCCTGTCTGGTCGCGTGTCGGAGAAGGACCTCCAGGAGGCGATCGCCAAGGGGATCGTGGCGGCCCACGACATCTACGCGGACGAGTTGAACAAGGGCGGCTATCCGGTCGTCGAGGCGGCGGGTCCCGACGTGGTGCGGCTGACCATCGGCATCCTCAACATCCGGGTCTCGGCCCCCGACATTCCGCAGGCCGGGCGCAGCTACCAGTTCGCCGAGGAAGCCGGCGAGGCGACCCTCGTGGTCGAGGTGCGGGACTCCGAGACCAACGCCCTGCTGGGCCGCGCGGCGGACCGCCGTGTCGCGGGCGACACGACCGTCGGCTGGCGGACCAGGGTCTCCAACCAGGCCGACTTCCGCCGGCTGGTGAAGACCTGGGCCCAGCTCGCGGTCCGGGGATTGAACGAGGTCAAGGCGCTGTCGCCGATCAACGAGCAGGGTCTGACCGGCAAGGCCTGAGGGTGTCCAAGGCGATGACGATGGAGACGACGGGGGGCGGGTACAACAGAGGGTAGGCCGGTCTCCGCTTGGCGGATCCTGGCCGAGCGAGGGATGATGACGCCGGCGCACAGGGCTGTCGGATGGGGTAATGGAGCCGGCGTGACGCCGGCGACCTTCAAGGGCGAGCTCGGCTCGGGCGAGCCTGAGCGCCGGGTGGGCATGGTCGCACGCGTCCTGGACCGTTTCCGCCCCCCGCGACGATCGGACTGGCGACGACCGCAGACCGTGGCGTCCAGGGTCGGCCGGTCGAGGGCGTGCTCGCCGACCTGCCGGGCGAGACCGGCCAGGCGATGGCCCTGCTCGACGAAGCCGGCGCGATCGTCGCCGTCAACGCCGCCTGGCGCGGCGTGATGCTGGCTCAAGGCTTCGGCGGCCGCGCTGGCGACGTGGGCCAGTCCTACGCGGACGTCTGCCGCCGGCTCAGCCCGGCTCTGGACAGCGCGGCGTTCCGCGACAGCCTGGCCGACGTACTCGCCGGCCGCGCGACGTCTCTGACGCACCCCTACGCGGGCGAGAGCCGCCGCCAGCGCGAGATCCGCATCACGCCGATCACGCTCGGTCCGGCCGCGCTCTTCGTGGTCACCGATGACGAGGTGCGCAGGCCGGCGGGCGCCGGGCCCTCCGCGCCGGAGGACCTTCTGGCCGCCCAGGAGGAGGAGCGCCTGCGGATCTCCATGGAACTCCACGACTCCACCAGTCAGCACCTGGTGGCCCTGGCGCTCGGCCTTGCCCGGCTGCGTCGCCTGGTCGGCGGCGCCGGCGCGCTGGACGTGATGGAAGACATGTCCACCGCCATCGGCGAGGTGGTGAAGGAGATCCGCGTGCTCTCCTACCTGACGCGGCCGGCGGCGCTCGCCCCGGGCGACCTCGAGGGCGCGATCCGGGCCTTCGTCCGGGGGTTCGCCACCCGGACCGGCCTCACGGCCGAGCTGCGCGCGCGGGGGCGTTTCGAGTGCGCCTCCCCGGCGGTGCAGCATGCCGTCTACCGGATCGTCCAGGAAGCCCTGGCCAACGTCTACCGCCATGCCGGGGCGACCCGCGTGGAGGTGGAACTCGAAAGCGATGACGAGCTGGTGTCGCTGCGCGTCGCCGATGACGGCCAGGGCGTCCCGGCCCTCCGCGCGGGCGATCCGCAGGCCTTCCAGCCTGGCGTCGGCGTCGCCGGCATGCACACGCGCGCAGCCCAGCTCGGGGGGCGGCTCGACATCGGCTGTCCCGTGCGCGGCCTCGAAATCCGGGTCCGCCTGCCGATCGCCGCCGGCGAACCCTGACCGCCGTCCGCCAGCGGACGAACGCACCGTTCGGATCGGGCGTGTCTCAGGGTTTCACCTGATTCAGAACGCGCGCCCCGCGGGTCATGCTGGGCACGCGTCCGCCATCACCCCCGGATGGCGGTCTCCCGGGGGCGGTTTTCAACAGGCTCCCAACTGGCCCCGCGCTGCGGCGCGGGGCCTTTTCTCTCTGTCCCGGACCTCAGCCTGGCGAAGCCGGGGGACCGGCCGACGGCTGGGGCGTCGACGGGACGGGCGCCGTCGACGGCGGCGGCGCGCCCTGCTGCAGCGGATTCTTCTTCTGCTCTTCCTCGGAGCGCGGATCCGGCACCGTCACATAGACGATGGTGTCGCCCTCGTAGCGCGGCTCCACGAAGTAGCTGCCGCAGTAGTAGTAGCTGTAGCCGGGATAGGCGTAGGGGCCGCAGCCGCCCGGCAGGCCATAGTAGTAATAGGGCGTGAACGCCGCGGCCGTGATCGCCGCCGCCGTGCCAAACGCGATGCCGGCGGCGATCGGATGGTCGATGTCCCCGTCCCAGCCGCCCCAGCCGTCGTCGATGTCGATGTTGGTGTTTCGGTCGATGTTGATGTCGCCGCCCTGGATGTTGGTGATGCGGTCCCCGCGTTCGCCCTGGCCGGGACGGGTGGCGGCCGCGCCGGCCCCGCCGGCGCCCGCCGCGGCGCGGTTCGAAACGCCGGCGCCGCCGCCCGTCGACGGGCGCGTCGCAGCGCTCGCCCCGCCCCCGAAACTGCCCGAGCCGCCGCTCGGCCGGGTCGAGGCGCTAGGGCGGGTCGAGGCGCTCGGTCGGCTGCCGGAGCCGAAGCTGCTGCCGGAGGACGACCGGCCGGAGGAGTAGGATCGGCTGCCGCCGAAACTGCCGCCGCCCCCCGGCTCATGCTGCTCATTCCGGCGCTGCGCACGCCGCCGCCGCGCCCGCCGCGGGCCCAGCTCTCCTCGACGAAGGCCAGCATGGAGGCCGAAAGGCCGACCGCCAACGCGATGGCCGTGGAGATCTGTTGTCCGCTCATTGGCTGCCCCCATCGGACAAGACGGTGAGTTGGATGGCCTTGGCGTTTGGCCCGGCCTTGAAGGCGAAGGTGTCGTCGGCGAGCCTCGGGTTGAGCGTCCAGTCGAAGGTCGCCTGATAGGCCGGCTGCTCGGCCTGCGAGCGGTCGATGATCACCAGCCTGCGCGGCAGCGGCCTGTCGCCCTGCTCGATCCACACCTGCCAGTCGATGTCGTCCTGCCGGAAGGCGTAGTGGTCGGTCTTGGTCCCGCTGATCGTCACCGTCCCGACCCGCCATCCGGAATCGATCTGCGCGACCCTGCGGCTGCCTTCGTTGTTCCAGCGGAACAGGTCCTCGACCGGCAGGGCGATGCCGAATTTCTCGTACATCAGGTCCAGGGTCGCCAGGATCGTGCCGGGCGCCGGCACGGTGGCGTAGTAGCCCTTCTCCGGGGCGAAGACCGTGAAGCTCTTGCCGTCGTAGATGAAGGTCCGCTTCTTCCAGTCGGTGTTCACGTCGATGACGAAGCCGTTGGGCCGCCGCACCCGGTAGCGGGCGTCGCCGTTGAGCTGGACCCGCTGGCCGGTCTGGGTGACCAGGTCGAGGCTCGTCGTCGCCTTGATCTCGAAGGTGTCCAGCGTGCCCAGGTAGGCGCTCATCTTCTGCAGCGCCGCCTTGGCCTCGGGCTCCACCTCCTCGGGTGCCGCGGTCTCCGGCCCGGCCTTGGCCGGCGGCGCGGCCTGGGGCGCGGGAGCCTGGGCCGGCGAGGGACCCGGGGCGGCGAAGGCGGCGAGCGCCAGCGCCCCGGTCAGGACGATCGAAAGGGCTTTCACAGGATAGGTCTCCTCTCCGCGCTGGCGGGCCGGTAGTGACGCTCGCGGGCGCCCGGTCTTGAAGGCTGCGGCCGGCTGCGCCGGGGTCTTGCGGGGACGGGGTCGGCATCCGACCCCTGCACGGGCGGCATCCGCCAGCCGCCGCCCAGCGCCGCGGCGCGCGGCGCGTAGAGCCGCATGGCCAGCGTCAACGGTCCGGCCGGCGCCGGCAGCCAGTTGGCCATCGCGCCGGTCGGCGGCGGCGCGTTCTGGATCAGGAGGTCCAGCGAACCGTCGGCGTTGAGCAGCAGGTCGCTGTGGTTCGAAAGCCCGTAGCGCTTGTCGGGCGAGGCGGCGGGCCGCGTGCAGAGCCGCCAGAACGCGTGGACCGGCGGCAGGGCGTCGGCCTCGAAGTGAATGCGGGAACCGAGGTCGCCCCGGAGCGGCGCGCCCAACTCGTCGTGGTCGCAGGTGAGCGTGATGAGTTCTTCGCGGGTCGGCGCGCCGAGGTTGGCGTAGGCCCGGCCGGCCTGGGCGAGGCTGGCGCCCGACCCGTCGTGGACGGGCACGGCCTGCGCGCGCCAGCCGGAGCCATGGCTCTCCACGACGGCCTCCGCGGCGGCCTGCACGGCGGCGAGCCCATCGTCGAGACCCTGGGCCAGGTCATGGGCGAACGCCTCGTCCCAGTCGCCGGGCGGCGGCGGCCCACCGAGCTCGCGCCGGAAGTCCTCCAGCTTGGGTCGGGCGGCCCGCTGGAAGGGGACGGGCGCTCGGTCGAGCACGGCGTCGAGCCGGTGGAAGAAGAGGGCGGGGCCGAGCTCGGCCACCTGGCGCAGGCAGGACGAGGCCGGTGGCTCAAGGGTGCGCACCGGCGCGGACCGGGGCTCGTTGCGCTCGGCCAGCGGGGCCAGCGACTGGCGCCTGGCGAGAGCGATGGTGTCCGATCGGTCGAGGGCCGAATGGGCGTGAAGGCGCCCGATCGCCCAGCAGGCCTCGCTCGGGGACCGGCGGGCCACCACGTCCCGCGGCGCCTCGCCCGACCATCGCGGACCGACGAGCACCAGGTCGAAGCCGGTGTCGTCGCCGGTCCGGCTGCCGAAGCTCGCGAAGGGCTCGCCGGCGGTGTCGATCAGGGTGAGGTCGAAATGGCGACCGTGCGCGTGGGGCAGGTGGGCGACGACGGGGCCGCGGGAGAGGTCGATCCAGGCGCTGGTCTGTACGATGCAGGCATCGTCCTCCTGCAGGCCGGGCGCGAGACCCGCCCCGTCGGGGGGCAGCAGGGCGAACTGCTGCATGGCCAGCGGATGGGCTCGGCGGACGGCGTCGACGAGGAACAGCGGGAAGCAGATCGAGAGGCAGCCGGCCGCGGCCGTGCGGATGGAGTTGGAACCTCGCTCCCGGAATATCTTCTGGGCCAATTGCGCCTCCCCGAGAGCGGGAGTGTCCCGGGGGGCGCCCAAGGCCCGATATCGGGCCGATACCCTAGTCTGGCGTGGCGCCGACCTAGGGCTGGATCAGGTTGTGCTTGATGGCGAACCGCACGAATTCGGCCGCCGTCCGCACGCCGGCCTTGCGCATCGCGGCGGCCCGGTGGCTCTCGACGGTCTTCACGCTGATGTCGAGCTGGCGGGCGATCTGCTTGTTCACCTTGCCCTCGGCGATGAGCTGGGCGACCTCCAGTTCGCGGATGGTGAAGCTCTCCAGCCTGGACCGCTTGCGCTCGTTGAGCGCGGCGTCGAGCAGCAGCTCCGAGACCGGCGAGGAGAAGTAGAGCCGGTTCACGTGCAGGGCGCTGATCGCGGCCTCCAGGTGCCGCTCGCTGTCGGACTTCAGCACGTACCCCCGCGCGCCGGCGGCCAGGCCGCTCGACACGGTCTCGTCGTCGTCGTGCATGGTGAAGAGGAGCACCCGGATCTTGGGCATCTCCTTCTGCAGCCGGCGCGTGAGGGCGACGCCATTGAGGATCGGCAGCGAGACGTCCAGGATCGCCACGTCGGGCTTCTCCTTGAGCGCCAGCTCGAGCGCCTGCTGGCCGTCGGCGGCCTCGGCGCATACCTCCCAGCCCGGATGCCCCTCGATGACGTCGCGGACGCCCTTGCGCACGATCTGGTGGTCGTCGGCAATCAGTATGCGAAGCATCGGATCCCCCGTTCCCAGGACCGCGTGCGCGGGCCCGCTCTGGTCAGGTGTCTGACCGTCCTCGCGCCCGGACGCCTGGGACCTCGCGCCGGTCCTCAGCTAGCCCCGCCCTTAAACGCCTCACCTTGAAAACATACCCCTCTCACTCGCCTATGGCGATAAGCATATTCAAAATGCAGCCTTAACGAGAACTTGTGGTTTCTACCCGGCGAGTGGACATCCGGAATCACCCCCGGTCCATCCGTAGATCACCCGACCGCCTCTCAGGGTATCGCCCGAGGTCTCGGGCCAGGGGTGGTCGGCATCATGCGCCACGAACAGGGGCCCGACACGATGATGCTGGCGATGGCGATGACCGGCCTGGTGGTGCTGCAGCAGGCCGCGGCGCCCGCGGGGCCGACCTTCATCCTGGGTTGTGAGGTGGCCGGGAAGGACGGCCGGCCGGCGACCGTCCGGACCTTCCGGCTCGGCCGCTACGTGTTCCAGGAATGGAAGCCAGGCGAGCGGGAATTCGGCCCCAACCTCTGCCAGAGCTATGCCTGCACGGCGGACCGCAAGACGCTGGAGGGCTTCATCAGCACGGCGTCCATGACCCTCACCATCCGGCTCGATCCGCCGGCCCGCCAGGCCACCTGGCGGACCACCGGGGCCAGCGGTCTCGACGTCACCAGCGGTCCCTGCACGATCCAGCGGGAGCCGGCGGGCGGCTACAAGGGCTGAAGTCGGTCGGAGGGGGCGCTACCCACGAGCGGCGACGACGGGCCGACGCCGCCGCTCGTGGGCGCCGACTGGGCTGGGGGTCGCGGCCTTGCACTGTGGGGTGCGGATTGGCCCTGCCGGCATGCGCACAGTGCCGGGTAACGCGGCGCCGCGAAATCGGGTGAAACCCTAAGGTCTTCACCGGCGCCGCGGCGGTCTCCCGGCCCCAAGCCGGCCGGCTAGGCCGCCTCGCCGATGTCGGCCGGCTCGCGCGCCGCGTCCGGCGCCGGCTGGCGGATCAGGTAGTCGAAGGCCGAGAGCGAGGCCTTCGAGCCCTCGCCCATGGCGATGACAATCTGCTTGTAGGGCGTGGTCGTGGCGTCGCCGCCGGCGAAAACGCCGGGCACGCTGGTCGCGCCGCGCGCGTCGGTCTCGATCTCGCCCCGCGGCGACAGCGCCACCGAGCCCTTCAGCCACTCGGTGTTCGGCACCAGGCCGATCTGCACGAAGACGCCTTCCAGCTCGACGCGATGCAGCGCGTCCGTGGTGCGGTCCTTGTAGGTGAGGCCCACGACCTTCTGGCCGTCGCCATGCACCTCGGTGGTCAGCGCCGAGGTGACGACGGTGACGTTCGGCAGGCTGTGGAGCTTCCTCTGCAGCACGGCGTCGGCGCGGAGCTGGCCGTCGAACTCGATCAGGGTCACGTGGGCGACGATGCCGGCCAGGTCGATGGCCGCCTCGACGCCCGAGTTGCCGCCGCCGATCACCGCCACCCGCTTGCCCTTGAACAGCGGCCCGTCGCAGTGCGGGCAGTAGGCGACGCCCTTGTTGCGGTACTCGTCCTCGCCCGGCACGCCCATCTGCCGCCAGCGGGCGCCGGTGGCCAGGATCACGGTGCGGGACTTGAGGCTCGCGCCGTTGGCGAGCTCGACGGTGATCAGGCCGCCCGGCTGCGCGGCGGGAACGAGCTTCGTCGCCACCTGCAGGTTCATCACGTCGACGTCGTAGTCCTTGACGTGCTGCTCCAGGCCGCTGGCCAGCTTCGGGCCTTCGGTGTGGGAGACAGAGATGAAGTTCTCGATGGCCATGGTGTCCAGAACCTGGCCGCCGAACCGCTCGGCGGCGACGCCGGTGCGGATGCCCTTGCGGGCGGCGTAGATCGCCGCCGCCGCGCCGGCCGGGCCGCCGCCCACCACGAGCACGTCGAAGGCGTCCTTGGCCCTGATCTTCTCGGCCTCGCGGGCCTGGGCGCCGGTGTCGAGCTTGGCCAGCACCTGCTCCAGCGTCATGCGGCCTTGCGCGAACTCCTGGCCGTTCAGGAGCACGGTGGGCACGGCCATGATCTGCCGCTGCTCGACCTCGGCCTGGAAGAGGGCGCCGTCGATGGAGGTGACGCGGATCTTCGGGTTCAGCGCGCTCATGGTGTTCAGCGCCTGCACCACATCGGGGCAGTTCTGGCAGGAGAGCGAGAAATAGACCTCGAACGTGAAGTCGCCGTCGAGCGCCTTCACCTGTTCGATGACGTCGGCGTCCACCTTCGGCGGATGGCCGCCCACGTGCAGCAGGGCGAGCACCAGCGAGGTGAACTCGTGGCCGAGCGGCACGCCGGCGAAGCGGACGGAGACTGCCGGATCGGTCGCGCGGACGATGGCGAAGGAAGGCTTGCGGGCGTCGTCGCCGTCGCGCCGGACGCTGACCTTCTCCGACTGTCCGGCGATGTCCTCGAGGAGCTGCATCAACTCCGCGGACTTCGGGCTGTCGTCCAGCGAGGCGACCAGCTCGATCGGCTGGCGCAGGTTCTCGAGATAGGCCTTCAGCTGGGCCTTCAGCGACGCGTCCAACATGCGGGTTCCGGGGAGGGAAAGGGACTGAAGGAAGAGGCCGGCGCCGCCGCTTGGGCGGCGGCGCCGGGGTCGGTCGTGCGGCCAGGACCCGTCAGGCGAAAGTGCGAAGCGGTTTCGCCGCCCGGACGGGTCCCAGCGGGTGGGTTGTTAGATCTTGCCCACGAGGTCGAGCGACGGGGCGAGGGTCGCTTCACCCTCTTCCCACTTGGCCGGGCAGACTTCGCCCGGATGGCTGCGGACGTACTGCGCGGCCTTCACCTTGCGCAGCAGCTCGGCGGCGTTGCGGCCGATGCCTTCCGCGGTGATCTCCATGAACTGGATCACGCCGTCCGGATCGACCAGGAAGGTGCCGCGGTCGGCCAGGCCCTGGCCTTCGCGCATGACGCCAAAGTTGTTGGTCACGACGCCCGCGGGGTCGCCGATCATCGTGTACTGGATCTTGCCGATGGCCGGCGAGGTGTCGGCCCAGGCCTTGTGCGAGAAGTGCGTGTCGGTCGACACCGAATAGATCTCGACGCCCAGCTTCTGGAACTCGGCGTAATTGTCAGCGAGGTCCTCCAGCTCCGTCGGGCAGACGAAGGTGAAATCGGCCGGGTAGAAGAAGAAGACAGCCCACTTGCCCTTCAGGTCGGCGTCGCTCACGCCGACGAACTTGCCGGCCTTGTAGGCCTGGGCGGAGAAGGGCTTCACCGTGGTGTTGATCAGAGACATCCATGCACTCCCGATTGATGTGGGCTCCATGTAGGGACTCTTCTCGCAATAGCAAAACTGATTTTGCTGCGGTGCATCCATAGATTTCATCTATAGAGGAATTCTGCCGGAGGAACGGGCGCCGAGTCGGCCCGCTGCGCGGAGACTCAGCCGCCGAGGGTCAGGCCCGGGACGTCGGGCGGGGTCGCGCCGCCGCCGTTCAGGCTCTTCTGCATCATCACGATGTCGACCCAGCGGCCGTGCTTGAAGCCGACGTGGCGCAGGACGCCTGCGTCCTCGAAGCCCAGCGCCCGGTGCAGGCCGATGGACGCCTCGTTGCCGCTGTCGCCGATCACCGCCACCACCTGGCGCAGCCCGAGCGCCGTGCACTGGTCGAGCACGCTGGCCAGCGCCGCGCGGCCGACGCCGCGGCCGATGGCGTCGGGCGCCACATAGACGCTGTCCTCGACCGTGAAGCGGTAGCCGGGCCGCGGTCGGAACGGGCTGGCGTAGGCGTAGCCCAGCACCCGCTTGCCCAGCTCGGCGACCATGTAGGGCAGGCCGTGGGCGGCGATGGCCGCACGGCGGCGGTCCATCTCGGCGGCGTCGGGCGGCGTCATCTCGAACGTGCCGAAGCCGTGGAGGACGTGGTGGCCGTAGATCTCCGCCAACGCGCCGGCGTCGGCCTCCGTCGCGGCGCGGATGATCATGCCTTCGCCCAGCTCCCCTCGAGCGCCCAGATGGCGAAAGCGTAGTCCAGGGCGACCTCCTTGAGGAAGTCGAAGCGTCCAGAGGCGCCGCCGTGGCCGGCCTCCATGTTGATCTTGAGCAGGATCGGCGCCGGGCCGGCCTGGAACTCGCGCAGCTTGGCCGCCCACTTCGCCGGCTCCCAGTAGGTGACGCGCGGGTCCGAGAGGCCGCCGGTGGCCAGCACCGGCGGATAGGCCTGGGCGCTCACCTGGTCGTAGGGGCTGTAGCCGGCGATCCGGTCGTAGGCGACCGGGTCCTCGATCGGATTGCCCCACTCGGGCCACTCGGGCGGGGTGAGCGGCAGGGTCGTGTCGCTCATGGTGTTCAGCACGTCCACGAACGGCACCGCGGCGACGATGGCGCCGAAGAGCTCAGGGCGCAGGTTCGCCACCGCCCCCATCAGCATCCCGCCGGCCGAGCCGCCCATGGCCGCGATCCGCCCCTTCGACCCGTAGCCCTCGGCGATCAGGTGCTCGGCGGAGGCGATGAAGTCGGTGAAGGTGTTGGTCTTGGTCTCCCGCCGGCCGTCGAGGAACCAGCCCCAGCCCTTGTCCGATCCGCCGCGGATGTGCGCCGTCGCCGAGATCCAGCCGCGGTCCACGAGGCTGAGGTTCCGGATCGAGAAGCTGGGCTCCATGGCGTGGCCATAGCTGCCGTAGCCGTAGAGCAGCACCGGCGCCGAGCCGTCGAGCGGCGTGTCCTTCAGCATCAGGACGGTGATCGGCACCTCGGCCCCGTCGCTGGCCTTCGCGTGCATCCGCCGCGCCACGTACTTCGCGGGGTCGTGGCCCGACGGCACCTCCTGCGTCTTGCGCAGCGTCCGCTCACGGGTGGCCAGGTCGTAGTCGAACCACTGCCTGGGCGTGGTCGGCGACTGGTAGACGAAGCGGGTGAGCGTGGTCTCGTATTCGAGCCCGCCCTCCAGGTTCAGCGCATAGGCCTCCTCGTCGAAGGCCACCGCGTGCTCGGTCCCGTCCCGGGCCGTCACCACCAGCCGGTCGAGCGCATCGACCCGCTCGGCGCGCACAAGGTGGCCGGCGTAGGCCGCGAAGCCGGTGATGTAGCGGCCCGGCGTGTGGGCGATCCATTCGCGCCAGGTCGCCTTGGCTGGGACGGGGGCGTCCGAGACCATCAGCTTGAAGTCCACCGCCCCGTCGTCGTTGGTGCGGATCACCCAGCGGTCGGTCCAGTGATCGAGGTCGTACTTGACGCCGACCCGCCGCGGCTCGGCGACCACCGCCGGCGCGGACGGATCGGCCGCCGGGACGATCAGGATCTCGGTGGTTTCCTGGTTGCCCACGTGGATCAGGATCGCGCTGTCGTCCGAGGCGGTCCCGACGCCCAGGAACATGCCCTCGTCGGCTTCCTCGTGGACCAGCACGTCCTCGCCGCCTCGCGCCGACCGGCGGAAGACCTTGGAGGGTCGCGCGTTCTCGTCGCGCCAGATCCAGAACAGCCACTGGCTGTCGGGCGAAAAGGTGAAGTCGCCGTAGGCGCTCTCGATCGGCGCGCCCACGGCCTCCCCGGTGAGCAGGTCCTTCACCCGGATCTGGAAATACTCCGACCCCTGCTCGTCCACCGCCCAGGCGTAGAGCCCATGGTCCGGCGAATGGCTGGCCGCGCCCACCTGGTAGTAGGCCTTGCCCTTGGCCTCGGCCTGCTCGTCCAGCAGCACCTGCTCCTCGCCGCCGCCGCGGGGCTTGCGGGCGTGGACCGGATGCTCGGCGCCGATCTCGTAGCGGGCGTAATATTCCCAGGGGGCCGTCGGGAGAGGGGACGGAGCTGTCGTCCTCCTTGATGCGGCCCTTCATCTCGGCGAACAGCTCGGCCTGCAGCGCCTCGGTCCCGGCCAGCATGGCCTTGGTGTAGGCGTTCTCGGCTGTGAGGTGCTCGCGAACGTCGGCGCGCAGCGCCTTCGGGTCGCGCAGCACCTGCTGCCAGTTGTCGTCCTTCATCCAGGCGTAGTCGTCGATCCGGACGCGGCCAAGCTGCTCGATGCGATGAGGCTCTTTGCGGGCCTTCGGCGGGGTGGGGAGGGTCATGCCTGCTAGATGCGCCGCCGCCCGTCCCGGCTCAAGCTCCACCGGAAGGTGACGCGCGTCACTAGGGCGCAACGCCACCTTGCGGTCTGCGCTTGTTGCGATCCCGCGGTTCATTCACTCTTTGGCATCGAGATCGCGCGTAGACGCGAAGGGCGTATCGAGTCTCCAAGTCGGGAACACCTAGATGGCCATTGATCTGCCGCTTGAGCTGATCAACGCGACGGTCCAGCTTGAACAGCCGCTGGGCGACGGCACGCGCACGGTCGGCACCGGCTTCCTGATCACCGAGACCGGCGCCGACGGCCAGCCGCGGACCATCCTCGTCACCGCCAACCACGTCTTCCAGAAGATGCCGAAGGCGGACGCCCGTATCGGCTACCGCTTCTCCAATTCCGACGGCTCCTGGAGCTACGCGCCCCAGACGCTGAAGGTGCGCGACGCCAAGGGCCAGCCGCTCTGGACGCAGCATCCGATCGCGACGTGGCCGCCATCGCCATCACCGCGCCGCCGGAGTTCGCCAAGGCGGCGATCCCGGTGGACTACCTGGCGGCCGAAGACACCTTCAACAAGTACCAGGTCCGCGCCGGCGACGAGATGATGGCGCTCGGCTTCCCGCGCGGGCTGGCGGCCAATCAGGCCGGCTTCCCGATCCTGCGCTCCGGCCGGGTGGCGTCCTACCCGATCGCCCCGGCCAAGATCTTCCCGACCTTCCTGCTCGACTTCTCGGTCTTCCCGGGCAATTCCGGCGGGCCGGTGTTCATGAGCGAGCAGACCCGCGCCGGCGGCGACGCCACCTTCATCGCCGGCCTGCTCACCCAGCAGGTCGAGCTGAACAACGAACGCCTCGAGATCGGCATCGTCACCCACGCGAAATATATCCGCGAGACGGTGGCCCTGGTGACCGATCCCGCCGCGCCGGTGACCTACGCCACGACCCAGCAGGTCACGGGCGCCAAGGCCGCTTCGGCCGAGGAAGCCGTCGCGCCCTACTGAAAATCCCTTCTCCCCTTGCGGGAGAAGGTGTCAGCGAAGCCGACAGATGAGGGCTCGCCCCGACCTCGATCTCCAGACACGAAGAAGGGCCGCACGATCTCCCGTGCGACCCCTCATCCGTCGTCCTTGCGGACGACACCTTCCCGCAAGGCGAGAAGGAGACTAGCCGCCGTACACGACGCTGATCGTCTCGGCGATGCAGGCGGGCTTGTCCTCGCCCTCGATCTCGATGGTGCATTCGTTCTTCAGCTGCATGCCGCCGGCTTTGGGCTCGGCGCCGATCAGCTTCTGGCGCAGGCGGACGCGCTTGCCGACGCGGACCATGTTCGTGAACCGCACCTTGTCGGAGCCGTAGTTGATGCCGCGGGTCACGCCCTTCACCGGCATCAGGCCGGCCGACAGGAACGGGATCAGGCTGAGCGTCAGGTAGCCGTGGGCGATCGGCCCGCCGATTTCCTTCGTGGCGCGCTCCACATCCACGTGGATCCACTGGTGGTCCCCGGTCGCCTCGGCGAACTGGTTCACGCGTTCCTGGGTGATCTGCACCCAGTCCGACACGCCCACCTCCTGGCCCACGAGGCCGGGCAGGTCCTTGATCTCAACCGGGTTCATTCGTCTCTCCCTGAAGTCCAAAACAGTTGTTCGTCTCTAGCAGGCCTCACCTCCCCCGCGAAGCGGCGGGAGGGGGGACCGTCGGCCGAGGCGCAGCCGAAGAGCCGATGGTGGAGGGGGCAAGCCTCCGCGCGGCCGCTTGCCCCCACCACCACTCGCTCTGCGGCGAGCGGTCCCCCTCCCGCCATCGCTCCGCGCTGGGGGAGGTGAAGTGACCCGCCTACACGATCCGCGAGCCTTCCTTGCCCCAGTAGGCGTCGCGGATGAGGCGCTTGTAGAGCTTGCCGGTCGGGTGCCGCGGCAGCTCGGCGATGAAGTCGATCACGCGGGGCGACTTCACGTGGCTGAGGTTCTGGCGCGCGTAGGCCATCAGCTCCTCGCGCAGGTCCTCGCCGGCGTCCTGCCAGGCCATCGGCTGGATCACCGCGACCACCTTCTCGCCCATCACCTCGTCGGGGGCGCCGACCACGGCGGCGTCGGCGACCTTCGGGTGGCCGATCAGCAGGTTCTCGATCTCCTGCGGATAGATGTTCACCCCGCCGGAGATGATCATGAAGCTCTTGCGGTCGGTGAGGTAGAGGTAGCCCTCCTCGTCAACCCAGCCCACGTCGCCCAGCGTCGTCCAGCCGTGCTTGTTGGTGCCCTCGGCGATCTTCTCCGGCGCGTTGTGGTAGCTCAGCGGCGGGCCGTTGGCGAAGTGCACCACGCCCTCGGTCCTGGGCGGCAGGGGCTCGCCGTCCTCGTCGCAGATCCGCAGTTCGCCCAGCACGGCCTTGCCGACCGAGCCCTTGTGGGTCAGCCACTCGTCCGCCCGGATGAAGCAGAAGCCGTTGCCCTCGGTGCCGGCGTAGTACTCGTAGATCACCGGCCCCCACCAGGCGATCATCTGTTCCTTCACCGGCACGGGGCAGGGGGCGGCGGCGTGCACCGCCGATTTCATCGAGGAGACGTCGTACTTCGCCCGCACCTCTTCCGGCAGCTTCAGCATGCGGACGAAGTGGGTGGGCACGAACTGGCCGACGTCGACCTTGTATTTCTCGATCAGGGCCAGCGCCTGCTCGGGGTCGAACTTCTCCATCACGACGACCGTGCCGCCGAGCTTGTGCACGCTCATGCACCAGCGGAGCGGGGCGGCGTGGTAGAGCGGCGCGGGCGAGATGTAGGTGCAGCCGGGCGGGAAGCCGAACAGGCCCTGGGCCATCATCACCAGCGCGTTGGGCTCGTCGATGGCGGCCCCGGTCAGCGCCGGCTTGATGCCCTTCGGCCGGCCGGTGGTGCCCGAGGAATAGAGCATGTCCGAGCCGGCGGTCTCGTCGGCGATCGGGGTCGTCGGGAAGGCGGCCCTCGCCGCCTCGAAGCTCTCGTACGGGGCCTTGGCCTCGCCCACCATGTAGAGCTTCACGCCCTTCAGGATCGCCGGCAGCTCCGCGGCCACCTCGCCCACGCCGGGCGAGGCGATCAGCACCTGCGCGCCGCAGTCGCCGACGATGTACTCCACCTCGCCTGCGGTCAGCTTGGACGAGATGCAGGTGTAGTAGAGCCCGCTGCGCTGGGCGGCCCAGGCGATCTCGAAGTAGCGCGGGTGGTTGTCCATGAAGAGCGCGATCACGTCGCCCGGCTTCAGGCCCAGCGAACGGAACAGGTGCGCACCCTGGTTCGAGCGCTCGTCCAGCTCTCGATAGGTCACCGTCTCGCCGGAGCCCGCCATGATGTAGGCGGGCCGGTCCGGATGGGTCTTGGCGTGGGTCGCCGGATGCATGGTGTGTGCTCGCTCCCATCGGCGCCGTTCGCCGGCGCCCGACTTATCTGTGTTCAGTCGCATACGGTGCGCTTGACCTACCGTCCGTCAACCCGGGCGGAGTGGCCGAAACATCAGGAGGAATGACCCATGCCCGCGCCGACGTTCGAGACCATCCAGTACGCCGTGGACGACGGCGTCGCGACCGTCACCCTGAACCGGCCGGAGAAGCTCAACGCCTTCAATACCCAGATGATGAAGGACCTGATCGCGGTCTTCGACGAGACCGACGCCGACGACGCCGTCCGCGCGGTGATCGTCACCGGGGCCGGCCGGGCGTTCTGCGCCGGGGCCGACCTTTCCGGCGGCGCCCAGACCTTCGACTACGAGGCGCAGGGCGGCCGGGCGCTTGCCGAGCGTCAGCGGGACGGGGTCCAGCGCGACGGCGGCGGCCTGTTGACGCTGCGCATCTTCGACAGCCTCAAGCCGGTGATCTCGGCGTGCAACGGGCCGGCGGTGGGCGTCGGCGTCACCATGCAGCTCGCCATGGATATCCGGCTCGCGTCGACGGACGCCCGCTACGGCCTGGTGTTCGCCCGCCGGGGTCTGAACCCGGAGGCGGCGTCCTCCTACTTCCTGCCGAAGCTGGTGGGCGTCCAGACGGCGCTGGAGTGGTGCTACACCGGCCGCATCTTCCCGGCCGCCGAGGCGCACGAGAAGGGGCTGGTCCGCTCGGTGCACGCGCCCGACGACCTGCTGCCGGCTGCCCGCGCCATCGCCCGCGAGATCGCCGACAACACCGCCCCGGTGTCCGTCGCCATCACCCGCCAGCTCATCTGGCGCATGGCCGGCGCCTCCCACCCGATGGAGGCGCACATGGCCGACAGCCGCGGCATCCAGCTCCGCGGACGCTCGGGCGACGCCCGCGAGGGGGTGAGCTCGTTCCTGGAGAAGCGTCCACCCAACTATCCGGACAAGGTGTCGTCGGACCTGCCCGACATCTGGCCCCACTGGCAGGCGCCTACGTTCCGCTAGTCCGGGTTCCGCAGTTCCCCTTAGCGGCCCGCGGCAGTCCCCGCGGGCCGATACTGTTGTGCGGTGCAACACATCTTGGTGTGAGACGGAATTCCAGGGGGCGTGACTGATTCGCGACCCCTTGGGAAAGGCAGGTAGACCGTCCCGATCTTACTCTTCGGTCCCCTGGGAAAACGCTTGAAAAACGCGTTTTTTCTCAATTCCGAGCCGTGTTCGCCCAAATTGAGTTCTTCTCACTTGCTTGTCTTGGGAGCGAGTTCCATATAGGCACCTCCGCTACTGATCTTATGGATCGCTTCGGCGCCGTTCATCGGCGCGCTTCTACGGAACGACAAGAATGGACGAGAAGTCGGAAGTCATCGAGATGACGGCGGATATCGTTTCCGCCTACGTGGGCAACAACACCGTGGCCGCCGCCGACCTGCCGGCGCTGATCCAGAGCGTTCACCGCGCCCTGGCGGGCGTTTCCTCCGGTCAGGAGACGGCCGAGGTCGCGCCGAAGGAACCCGCGGTCCCGGTGCGCCGGTCGATCACGCCGGATTACCTCGTCTGCCTCGAGGATGGCCGCAAGTTCAAGTCGCTGAAGCGGCACCTGCGGACCAAGTACAACATGAGCCCCGAGGAGTACCGGGCGAAGTGGAACCTGCCAAAGGACTATCCGATGGTGGCTCCGAACTACGCCAAGGCCCGCTCGGACCTCGCCAAGCAGATGGGTCTCGGCCAGGGCGGCCGCCAGGGCGCCCCGCAAGAAGCGCTGAGATCCGCAGCCGGCGTCCGCCGGAACAACAGCCTCTTAAGTTAAGGAATGCCCGCCGGTCTCGGCGGGCGTTCTGCTTTTCAGTCACCCCACGCGCGAAATCTGTTGTCGCGCCATGATTTTGACTTGCCGCCGATTCGCGCATCAGGCGATAAGTGATTCGTTGTGATTCCAACGGGTTGTTAAGGAATCTGAACATGGCGGCGCAGATCGGAGCCCCCGCAGCGGCGGCTCGCGCCCATGAGGAGATGATCCGCTACTGGGCCCAGCTTCGGCGGGGCGCCGGCCTGCCGGGCCGTGGCGACATCCATCCCTCGGGCTTCAAGCGCCTGCTGCCCACCGTCAGCCTGCTGGACGTGGTCCGCGGCGACGGCGGCGGCCTCGACTACCGCATCCGGCTGGCCGGCACCGACCTCTACGGGGTCTATGGCCGCGAGATCACCGGCCGCACCATCTCCGAGGTCTATGCGTCGAGCGCCGCCGAGTACTGGCGCGGTGAACTCGGCCGGGTGGTCGCCGAGCGCCGGCCGGCCGTGGGCGTCCACAACCTCGCCTGGAAGGGCGCCTCCCACCTGTCGATCCTGTGGCTGCGCCTGCCCCTGGCCTCCAACGGGTCCGACGTGGACATGATCCTCGGCTACGACGCCGTGGTCGGCATGAGCCAGCTCTATAGCGGCATCCGCGCCGCCTGATCCCACTCGTTAAACCGAACGGTTGACTATCCGCTTTTGCCGGCCTAATCCTCAACTTGATGGTTGAATTAGAGCCCGCCCGCCTCGACGCCGTGTTCCACGCCCTCGGCGACGCCACGCGCCGCCGGATGCTGCTCAGCCTCGCCGAAGGCGAGCGCAGCGTGGGCGAGCTGGCGGCCCCGCACCGCATGTCGCTGGCGGCGGCGTCGAAGCACATCAAGGCCCTGGAGCGCGCCGGCCTCGTCCGCCGCGAGGTCCGCGGGCGCACCCACCTCTGCCGTCTGGAAGCCCGGCCGCTGGCCGGCGCCCACGACTGGCTGAAGCCCTACGAGCGGTTCTGGAACGGCCGGCTCGACGTCCTCGAAGGCCTGCTGAGGGCCGAGGACGAAGCCCAGAAAGGGAGTGACGGATGAACGACTTCGGCATGTCGCCGGGCCCCGGCGTGGTCCGCTTCGAGCGGCTGCTGCCCGGCCCGATCGAACGGGTCTGGGCGTATCTCACCGAGAGCGAGAAGCGCGGCCGCTGGTTCGCCGTAGGCGAGATGGACCTGAGGGAAGGCGGCCACGCCGACATCAACTTCCGCCACGCCCAGCTCTCGGACGTGCCTGACCCGCCCCCGAGAAGCACCGGGAGATGAACGAGACCGGCTTCAACTCGACCGGCACGATCCTCAAGGTCGACCCGCCGCGCCTGCTGAGCTTCGCCTGGCATGAGGAGGAGGGGCCGCCGTCCGTGGTCACCTTCGAGCTGGAGCCGCGCGGGACCGAGGTGCTGCTCACCCTGACCCACAGCGAACTGCGCGACCGCGCCATGATGGTCGACGTCTCGGGCGGCTGGCACAGCCATCTCGCCCAGCTCGTGGACGAGCTCGCCGGCCGGCCCCGCGGCCCGTTCTGGGGCCGCCATGCCGAGCTGGAAGGCGTCTACGAAAAGCGGCTGCCGGCCTAAGCGGCCTTGGCCAGTTCCGCGTCGCGGCGGATGCGGGCGACCATGGAGGCGAGCCCGTTCGACCGCTGCGACGATAGGGCGCCGGTCAGGCCGAGGGCGTCGAAGGCCGCCTTGGTGTCGAAGTCGAGGATCTCGCCCGGCGCGCGTCCCGAGAACAGCCGCAGCAGGATGGCGATCAGGCCGCGCACGATGTGGGCGTCGCTGTCGCCGCGGAAGGCGAGCGTCCCGTCGGGCTGGGGTTCGGTGACAAGCCAGACCTGGCTCGCGCAGCCACGCACCTTGTTGGCCTCCGACCGCTCCGCGTCGGTCAGGGGGCGAGCTCCCGCCCGAGGTCGATCACATAGCGGTAGCGCTCCTCCCAGTCGCCCAGGACGTCGAACTCGTCGGAAAGGTCGCGGAAGTCCTGGTCGATGCTCGGCATGGCTGGCGGCACTTAAGGGGCGGCGGGCCTCGCTGCAACAGCCGGGCTCGGGGCGCCGGCGTTCGGCGATCGGGGTTGGTGGGGGCCGCCTTCCCGCTATAGTGGCGACCGTGACCGCCCAGACCCTCAACGCCCAGATCAGCGTCTCGCGCGCCGGCTCCATCCCCGACCGCATCGCCGGCTGGCAGCGCCGCCGCATGTTCGAGCGCTTCCTGCACGAGATGGACCCCGGCCCGGAGGACACCCTGCTCGACGTCGGCGCCACCAGCGACCAGACGCTGGAGCATTCGAACTATGCGGTCGCCTGGTATCCGCACAAATCGAAGATCACCACGGTCGGCATCGACGACGCCTCGTTCCTCGAGACCCGCTATCCGGGCGTGACCTTCCGCAAGGCCGATGGCCGCGCCCTGCCGTTCGCGGACGGAAGCTTCGACTTCGTCCATTCCAGCGCGGTGCTGGAGCACGTGGGCGCCCGCGCCGACCAGGCGCGGTTCATCGCCGAGCTGTGGCGCGTCGCCCGCAAGGGCGTGTTCCTGACCACGCCGAACCGCTGGTTCCCGATCGAATTCCACTCGGTCCTGCCGCTTGTCCACTGGCTGCCGCGCCCGGCCTTCTGGCGGGTGCTGAACGCCACCGGCCGCGGCGAGCTGGCCGACGAGGCGGTGCTGAACCTGCTGGGCGGCGAAGACCTGAGGAAGGTCGCCCAGGCGTCCGGCGCCGCGGGCAAGGTCGCCTCGGTCTCCCTGCTCGGCTGGCCCTCGAACCTTCTGCTGATCGCCCGCAAGGCCGCCTAGAGCGGTTTCGCCGCTCGAGCGCACTCTACACTTTTGAATCTGGAGCACGATTCAGCGGTCAGGCGACGCCACCTGGCCCCGTCGTGCTCTAGCCGCCGGTGTCGGCCGCCGCGTCCAGGGCCGCAACATAGGCGTCGGCCCGGGTCCCGCCCGTCCGGCGGTCGCTCTCCTGCAGCAGGCGGAGCACCACGTCGAACGAGCGGTAGCAGTCGTGCAGGATGTTCGCGAGGCGCAGGATCTGACCGTCGTCGAGGCCGCTCAGGTCGACGATGTCGCGGATGTAGATGACGTCGCCCCAGAAGAGCTGGCTGTGCCCATCCCGCTTGTGGTTGCCGATGCGGAGCGGGGAGAGGTCCCGCGTTGTGAGGGCGTCGAACCGGTGCAGCATGAAGCCGTTGGCCCGCATCACCGCGTCGATGTCGCCGTACAGCGGCTGGTCGATGTACATCTGCATGAAGCAGACCTCGGTGTGCACGACCAGCGCGTCGCGCAGGCGCTCGCGGGCGTTCTCGAACACCATGACCTCGCCGCCCTGGATGTCGATCTTCAGATAGTCCATGCCCTCGATTTCGGGCAGGTCGTCCAGGCGGACCGTGTCCAGCTCGACGCGCTCCACGACCGTCGCCCAGAAGGCGAAGTTGTTGAACAGCGACAGCACCGGGACGCTCGGCTCCAGGAGCGAGGTCATCCCGGAGTTCAGGCAGATCTTCAGCTCGTGGCGGCCGCCGTCGGCCACGGCGTAGGGCAGGTAGGTCTCGTACGGCCCCTTCGCGTCCTCCAGAGCCTGCCGCGCCTCGGGGTTGGGCTCGAAGCCGATCAGGTCCGCCCGGCCGGTGGCCATCAGCGACGCGTAGGGCGGCGGATCGCCGATGGGATTGGCGCCGACGTCCACGATGCGGATCCGGTCGGGCAGGTCGACGATCTCGTGCAGGGGCGGGCGCAGGGAGTCCGCGTCGCGGCGGATCGGGAGGCTGGCCATGGGGTCCCTGCGGTTGCGCCGAGCGCCCCAGGCGAGGGGGCCGCCCGACCGTTGTGTCGTGATTCCCGCGCCCGCCCACGGGACGTATCGCCCCATGGCGGCCAGTCCTCAGCCCAGGCCGTGCGCGTCCGCCTTGCTGACCCCGTCGCGCTCGATGCGCAGCAGCGGATTGCGCCGCGGTTCGCCCACCTTGCTCAGCCGGTTGCGGTCGATGTGGTGGAAGGGCTCGTCGCGGCCGCGGACCTGCAGGACCGTGTCGGAGACGTAGCTCCAGGTCCCGTCCGGCTGGAAGGTCACCTCGAGGGTGAAGCTGTCGGTGCGGAACGCCCACTCCAGGAAGTCCGTGGAACAGATGCCGTAGGTCGGGTCGCCGCGCTTCGCCCGGACGGTGATCCGGCTGTCGTCGGGCCCCGCCAGGCCGCCGGCCAGCACCGTCTGGCCGCGGGGGGATCGACAGCGTCTGCATGACGAGGCCGGTCTCGGGCTCCCAGAGCCAGTAGCCCACCTGGTCGTGGAAGGTGGTCTCCTCGTCCGTCGAGACGATGTGGATGTGGTAGCGCAGGCCGTAGAGGATCTGCGGCCCGTTCGGCTGCGGGTCGATCGGATGCATCTCGATACGCTCGAGGTATTCCCGACGCTCCGGCCCGTCGGCCTTAGGGTTCACGTCGACGCCCTTGCGGCCCTCCCAGACCCCCGCCAGCCGCCGGAGCGGGCCGAGATTGGCCAGGCCGTCGGGGTCGACGTCCTCCGGCTCCGTGAAGATATCGTCCGGAAAGTCGTGCATCTCGCCCCCTCGGTCGCGGCTCCGCGCTCCTGGGTAGCGGTTGGACGGGCCGACGCAAGCGTCCAGCGGGCCGGCCGGACGAAGTCGGCCGTCCTGGTCAGCCGGCCGGCAGTCGGACCCGCGCGGAAAGTCCCTGGCCGGGGGCAGAGACCAGGGTCAGCTTGCCGCCCATGGCCTGGCAGTTGAGGTCGCAGATGGCGAGGCCGAGGCCCGCCCCGTGGCCGCGGCGGGTGAGCGCGTTCTCGCCCTGCTCGAAGGGCTTCACGAGCCTCGGCAGGTCGGCCGGGTCGACGCCCTCGCCGTCGTCCTCGATGACCACTTCCACGAAAGCCCCATGGCGCTCGACGCGCACGCGCACCTCGCCGCCATCCGGCGAGAAGGCCACGGCGTTCTGCAGGAGGTTGCCGACCACGGTGCGCAGCGCCTTCGGGTCGGCGTGGATCAGGATCTGCTCGGCGCTCTGGTCGACGTTCAGCCGGATGTCGCGCCCCTTGAGATCCTCGGCGAGCGCGCCGGTCACGTCGTCGAGCGCGGCTTCCAGCGGCTCGGCGCGGGCGTTCATTTCGCCGGATCCGCTCTCCAGCCGGGCGATCTCCAGCACCTGGTTGACCAGTTTCAGCAGGCGCGAGCCGCTGCCGCGGATGATCTCGGCGTATTCGCGGTAGTGGGGATCGCCCAGCGGCCCGTAGAGCCCGAAGCCAGGATGTCCGAGAAGCCGAGGATCGAGTTCAGCGGGGTGCGCAGCTCATGGCTGACCATCCGCAGGAACGACCGCTTCTGATCCTCGAACGCCTGATCGCGCCGCGCCTGCTGCGCGCTGGGCGCGCGAGCGTTCGCGGGGACCGCCGTCTGGGCCGCCATGGATGCCGGTTTTGGCATTTTTCGCCTTCGTTGGACCTTCTGTCCGACCTGAAACGCGAGTGTCGCCTGCCGCACTTACGAATTGGTTGCAGTGGCGGTTGTTTCTCGCCTTTTCGTGGAGCCGTCGCGTCGCAGGCGAGCGGTCTTACGTGGACTCGCCCAGGCCGCTAAGCTGTCCGGACCGCACCCCGGGATGGAATCGCAACTGAGAGCATGCCGTACCGGCGATACAACTCCCGAAGGAAGCCGCGCCGCCTCGGCGGCTTCGCGCTCGCCTGGCACCTCGCTTGGGCCGGCGCGGTGCTTGCCGCGGCCGGGATCCTCGTGGGCCTGGGCCGCCTCGCGCCCGGAACGGAACTGGCCGCGCTCGCCGTCGGCGCGGTGCCGGCGCTGGTGGGCGCGGGCCTTGCCCTGCTGGACGCCCGCCCCGCCCGGGTGATCGCCATCCTCGTCTGGACCCTCGCCGGCGCGGTCGCCTGCCAGATGACCGGCGGCACGCTCGGCCCGCTCGCCGCCTGGTGCCTGGCGCCGCTGGCCGCCGCCGCCGCCTTCCGTCGCTCCGAGCTGCTGTCCCTGGGCGCGGCCGGCGCGGTCGCCGCCGCCGCCCTGGCTTCCGTGGGCACGCTGCTCATGCCGCTGCCGAGCCCGTCTCCGGCGCTCGCCCCCTGGTTCAGCCTGCTGTCGCTCTCGACGGTGGCCATCGGCCTGGGCGCTGGCCTCGTCTCGCTGCAGGGCCATGCCCGCTTCGAGGGCCGTCGGCGCGACGCGGCCGAGCAGGCGCTGCGGGAGGTGCTCGACAACCAGCCCCAGCTCCTGATGAGCGTCTATCCCGGCGGCCGCATCCTGGAGGCCTTCGGCCAGGCGCCCGGCGAGGCGAGCGCGCACGGGCTCTTCGGCCGCAACCTCTCCGAACTCGTCTCGCCCGACGACCGCCTCGCCGTCGAGGAGGCCCTGCAGCGCGCCGTGCAGGACGGCTCGGCCGAGGCGGCGTTCATTCCGGCCCACGATCCCGACGGCTGGTGCGTGCTGTCGCTGCGGCGGATGAGCGACATCCGCCTGGTGGGCGCGGTCCGCGACGCCCGGGCGCAGAAGGCCCGGGAGACCGAGCTCGACCAGGCCCGCGCGTCGGCCGAGAGCCAGAACGCGGGCAAGTCCCGCTTCCTCGCCAACATGAGCCACGAGCTGCGCACCCCGCTCAACGCGATCATGGGCTTCTCCGACATCATGCGGCAGCGGCTCTTCGGGCCGATGTCCGACCGCTATGTGGAATACGCCGAGCTGGTCCACGAGAGCGGCGCGCACCTGCTGGAGCTGATCAACGACATCCTCGACATGTCGAAGATCGAGGCCGAGCGGTTCGAGCTGGCCCGCGAGACCTTCGACGCCCGCGACGCCATCTCGGCGGTGCTGCGGCTGATGCGCGGCCAGGCCGACCGGGCCGGGGTGACCCTGCGCGGCGTCCTGCCGACCGAGCCGCTCGACGCGGACGCCGACCGCCGGGCGCTCAAGCAGATCGCGCTGAACCTGGTGTCCAACGCGCTGAAGTTCACGCCCCAGACCGGCACGGTCACCGTCACGGTGCAGGGGGCGGGAGACGTGCTGGAGATCGTCGTCGCCGACACCGGCGTGGGGATCGCCGTCCAGGACCTCGAGCGCCTGGGGCGGCCCTTCGAGCAGGCCGGAGACGCCGGTCAGAAGGCCAATGGCGCGGGGCTCGGCCTGTCGCTGGTGCGGGCTTTCGCGCGTCTGCACGGCGGCGACATGGCCATCGAGAGCGCGTTGGGCGAAGGGACCACGGTCACCGTCCGGATGCCTGTCCTCAGGCCGGCCGCCCTCAGCGCCCCCGCGCCGACCGCGGCTCCTGCAGCGCCACCCGCGCCGGCGCCGCCGGTTTCGGCGAACCGGCCGTAAGGAA
Organism: Phenylobacterium sp. J367; assembly: GCF_024699985.1. Classification (GTDB taxonomy): domain Bacteria; phylum Pseudomonadota; class Alphaproteobacteria; order Caulobacterales; family Caulobacteraceae; genus Phenylobacterium. Next base: position 2,088,674 of record NZ_JAJONA010000001.1, read on the forward strand.
GGCGCGGCCAGCGGCGAAGTCTCCGACCTCGACGTAGGCCCGGCGCGTCCCGCCCGCGAACAGAAACTCCACCACCACGGCCTCGCGCGGGTCGAGGCTGGACAGCCGGCCGATGGCGCCCGCCGGGAAGCGGAACGCCCAGCCCGACTTCATGTCGTCGGCGAGCAGCTCGGGGTTCGCCTGGGTCCGCGTCTGGGCCATGTAGCCGGTCTGCGCACTCGCCGGCGGCACGCGCCGGGTGAGCGGCAGGGCCGAGGTCGGGCCGCCGTAGTAGCGGTCGAGGTAGGGGCCCCACGTGCGGATCGTGTCGCGGGTGACGAGCCTCGCGCCATAGGGCTCGGCTCCGTCGGCGAAGCGGGCCACGGCCATCAGCGTCCCGGCGTCCTCCGAACCGATCAGGCCGAAGGTCATGCGGTCGCGGCCGAAGCGGGCTTCCTGGGCGAGGCGCCAGCGCACCTTGTAGGAGGGGATGCGATCGGCCTTCCAGGCGGCGAAGTCGCCGGGATAGGTCATCCGCGCCAGCCGGGTGTAGCCGTCGAAGGCGTTGCGCACCCGCTCGGCGGTGACGGTCATGTCCGGTGAGCGGCAGGCCACGCGCGCCACGCGGCCGCGGGCGTCGCGCTCGGCGGCCTTGAGCTTGTCGGCGGACACACCGGCGCGCAGGGCCGTGCCGCGCGCCTGGGCGGCGCCGGCGGCGAGCGCCTGCGACACCTCGGGCGCGAATAGCCCACAGCGGCCGTCGGCCGCCATCATGGCCGTACGCTCGACAAACAGGTCGATGGCCTGGCCATGCGCCAGACCCGGCGCAGCCACCATCGCTGCGCCCAACAACCCCATCCACCGAGACGCCGGCCGCGCATTTTTGCGCGTGTCCGTCATTCGCGTCTTTTCGTTGTTCTCTCGTCAGCCTTTACGGCCGTTGACCCTGGTTTAGGGGGTGCAGCTTGCGGTTGGGTTGAGGAACGTCCTTAAGCGATACGGTAAACGGGATGACAGGGTCCCGGCGGTGCGGCAGGGTCCGCCGCCATGCTGCTTTCCACCGACATCTGGGTCGGCGCCCTGATCCGCCGCGCCGAGATCGGCGGCGCCTTCGCTGTCGTCGTCCGCAAGGGCGACGCCCGTGCGGGCGCTGTCCTGGTGAAGGTGCTGAACCGGTCCGACGGCACCGCTCGGCTGTACGCCGAGGCCACCCGCATGGACGGCGAGCGCGTCTGGATGCAGCCCCAGCTCACCGATCAGGAACCGGACCTCGACCGCTACGTCGAGCGCGCCGCCCGCATCGACCCGGACATCTGGGTCGTCGAGATCGAGGACCGCGACGGCCGCCACTTCCTCACCGAACCCGTGGAACGGGCCTGAGGCCCGGCGGTTAGCCCGCCGATGCCCAGGCTCTCCGACCTCGCCGTCCCGCCCGGCTTCCAGACCATGGAGGCGAAGCTCGTCGACGCCATCCCCGATGAACCTGGTTGGCGGTTCGAACCCAAATGGGACGGCTTCCGCTGCCTGGCCTTCCGGGCCGGCGGCGAGGTCGGGCTCCAGGCCAAGTCGGGCAAGCCGCTGGCCCGCTACTTCCCGGACGTGGTCGACATGCTGAGGGCGCTGCCGGTCGACCGGTTTGTCGTCGACGGGGAGCTGGTGATCGAGGTGGCGGGCGAACTGGCCTTCGACGCCCTGCAGATGCGCCTGCACCCGGCCGAGAGCCGGGTCCGCAAGCTCGCCGCCGAGACGCCCGCGGCGCTCGTTCTCTTCGACTGCCTCCTCGATCCCAAGGGCCGGAGCCTGGTGGACGCGTCCTTCGCCCGGCGCCGCGCGGCGCTGGAGGCGCTGTTCGAGCGGTTCGGTCCGCAGGACCGCCTGCGCCTCTCGCCCGGCACAACCGATCCGGAGGAGGCCCGGTGCTGGCTGGCCCGGTCCGGCGGCGGGCTCGACGGCGTCGTCGCCAAGCGCCTCGACGGCCCCTACGTCCCCGGCGAGCGGGCGATGCTGAAGATCAAGAAGATGCGCACCGTCGACTGCGTGGTCGGCGGCTTCCGCTATGCCCAGGTCACAAGGGGTCAGGGCTCGAAGCTCGTGGGCTCCCCTGCTGCTCGGGCTCTACGACAGGGCCGGCCGGCTGAACCACGTGGGCTTCACCTCGACGATCACCAACGCCGAGCGTGCGGAGCTGACCAAGCGGCTGGAGGCGCTCGCCCCTGGCGAGGGGTTCACCGGCGACGCGCCCGGCGGGCCCAGTCGCTGGTCGACCGAGCGCTCGGCCGAATGGGTCCCGCTGCGCCACGAACTGGTGGTGGAGGTCCGCTACGACCACGCGACCGGCGGCCGCTTCCGGCACGGCGCGAAGCTGCTGCGCTGGCGCCCCGACAAGGCGCCTGGGCAATGCACCTGCGACCAGCTCGAGACCGGGGGCGAGGCGGCGCTGGCCGCGCTCGGCGCCTAGGCCGGCTGCAACGCCGCCAGCCGGGCGGTGACCACGTCCTTGCGGCTGCGCAGCTCCAGCAGGCGGCGCATGTCGGGCGCGCGGCCTTTCAGCTCGCGGCGGATCTCGGCGATCAGCGCCCGGCGCTTGGATTGCAGGCGATAGATCAGGATGTGCGGCATCGTCCGGCCCCTCGGCAAGTTGGAGGGGTGCGCCCGACACCGGCAGCCGTCATTGGGGGGAGGCGACGGACCCACTCAGCATCAGGCACACCCGATGCGGTCCGACATCACGATCGCTGGGAGACGATCGCCAGAGGGGCCCGGCCCGCGAGGTTCAAGCTGGTGTCCGGCTGTGGCGCTTTCAAGGCCGATCCGGTTACGTTCGGGAAATATCCCGAGGAGCCGCCATGCCCGCCGCCATCACCCCCTTCCTGATGTTCGAGGGCCGCTGCGAGGAGGCGGTGAACTTCTACGTCTCGATCTTCGAGGATTCCGCGATCACCCGCCTCGACCGCCACGGCGACGATGCGCCGAAGCCGGGCCAGGTGCTCCAGGCCTGGTTCCGCCTGGGCGGGCGGGAGTTCCGCGCCTTCGACAGCCCGGTCGCCCACGCCTTCACCTTCACGCCGGCCCTGTCGATCTTCGTGGACTGCCGCGACGAGGCCGAACTCGAGCGGCTCTACGGCGAGCTGCTTGAGGGCGGCGGCGCGCTCATGCCGCTTGGCGACTATGGATTCTCGAGGCGCTTCGGCTGGGTCAACGACCGCTTCGGCGTGTCCTGGCAACTCAATCTGCCGCACGCCTGAGCCAAGGGCGCGTTTGCGGAAACGCCTGCGAACCGCTACCTGCGCCCGCCATGAGCACCTCCCCCGCCGCCGAGGCCGCGCGCCGCCGCACCTTCGCGATCATCTCGCACCCCGACGCCGGCAAGACGACCCTGACCGAGAACCTGCTGCTGGCCGGCGGCGCGATCCGGGCGGCGGGCGCCGTCCGCGCCCGGGGCGAGAACCGGCGCACCCGGTCGGACTGGATGAAGATCGAGCGCGAGCGCGGCATCTCCGTCTCGGCCTCGGTGATGACGTTCGACCACGCGGGCAGGATGTTCAACCTGCTGGACACGCCGGGCCACGAGGACTTCTCGGAGGATACCTACCGCACGCTCACCGCCGCCGACGCCGCCGTCATGGTGCTGGACGCCGCCAAGGGCATCGAGCCTCAGACCCTGAAGCTGTTCGAGGTCTGCCGCCTGCGCGACATCCCGATCGTCACCTTCATCAACAAGATGGACCGCGAGGCCCAGGACCCCTTCGCCCTGCTGGACGAGATCGGCTCCAAGCTGGCCCTCGACCCGGCGCCCCTCTACTGGCCGGCCGGCTCCGGCGGGCGCTTCAAGGGGATGCTGGACCTCGCCCGCCAGCGCTTCATCCCCTTCGCCAAGAAGGGCTCGGACGGGACCGATGAGGGCCATCCCGAGCCGGTGGCGCTCGGCGGCAATTCGCTCGCCGCCTTCCTCGACGAGGCCGAGCAGGCCGAGGTGGAGGAGGGCGCCATGCTGGTGCAGGAGGCGTCGAAGCCGTTCGACCGCCAGGCCTTCCTGGAAGGCCACATGACGCCGGTCTTCTTCGGCTCGGCGCTCCGCCACTTCGGCGTCGACCAGCTCCTCGAGGGGCTTGGCGAGTACGCCCCGCCGCCCAAGGGCGTGCCGGCCACCCGGGGCGGCGAGCCCACGGAGGTCCAGCCCGGCGACAAGGAAGTCACGGGCTTCATCTTCAAGGTCCAGGCGAACATGGACCCCAACCACCGCGACCGGATCGCGTTCCTGCGGCTGGCGTCCGGCAAGTTCAGCCGCGGCATGAAGCTGAAGGTCCAGAACACCGGCAAGCAGATCTCGGTGAACGCCCCGGTGATGTTCTTCGCCTCGGACCGGGAACTGGCCGAGGAGGCCTACGCCGGTGACGTCATCGGCATCCCGAACCACGGCGTGCTGCGGGTCGGCGACAGCCTGTCGGAGAGCGGCGCGCTCCGCTTCGCCGGCCTGCCCAACTTCGCGCCCGAGATCCTCCAGCGTGTGCGGGTCAAGGACCCCCTCAAGGCCAAGCACCTCGCCAAGGCGCTCACCGGCCTCGCCGAGGAGGGCGTCACCCAGCTCTTCCGTCCCGACGTCGGGGCCGACTTCATCGTCGGCGCCGTCGGCCAGCTGCAGTTCGAGGTCATGGCCGACCGCCTGGCCAACGAGTACCAGCTCGAGGTGATCTTCGAGCCCAGCCCCTATGCCGAGGCCCGCTGGCTGGTGGCGGAGCGTGCCGACCTCGAGGACTTCGCGAACAAGCACAAGATGCAGATGTCCGCCGACATCGACGGCCAGCCCGTCTTCCTGGCCAAGTCTGCGTGGGAAATCGGCTATGTGGCCGAGCGCTACCCCAAGGTGCGCTTCGAGCGTTCGAAGGAACGCGCCTGACAAATGCTGCATGGGTGACTCGCGCGCCGTCTGGTGCGTTGATCACCGGATGGCGGACGCTCTTGCGATGGAATGGCCGGCCGGCGGCGGCGACATGGGCGCGCGTGTCCGGGCGTTCGACTGGACCGCGACGCCGCTCGGACCGCTCGCCGGCTGGCCCCAGCCGCTGCGGCTCGCGGTCGACCTCGTGCTCGCCATGCGCCAGCCGGCCAGCGTCTGCTGGGGGGCGGACGCCATCCTGATCCACAACGACGAGTACCGGGCGATTCTCGGGATCAAGCATCCGCACTCCCTCGGCCTGCCGTTGACCGAGGTCTGGCCCGAGTTGCGTCACGTGCTCGCGCCGCAGATCGCCGCCACCCTGACCGGCGAGCCGCAGCTCTGGCGGGAGACGCCGTTCGAGCTGGCCCGCTCGGCCGGGCGGCTGGAGACCGGCTGGTTCACCGCCACCTGGACGCCCATTCCCGTCGCCCCGGGCGACATCGGCGGGTTCCTGATGGTCGCCCTGGAAACCACCGAGCGCCACCGGGCGGAACAGGCCCAGGCCCTGCTGCTGAGCGAGCTGCAGCATCGCGTGCGCAATATCCTCGCCGCCGTCCGCTCGGTCGTCCGCCGCACCGCCGCCGGCGCCGTCGGCGCCGACGAACTTCGCGACATGCTGGAGGGCCGGTTGAATGCGCTCAGCCGCACCCAGGCCATGCTCACCCGCGCCACGGGCGCAGGCGTCGACCTCGAGATGCTCGTCCGCGAGGAACTGCTCGCCCAGACGGCCGACGAAGGGCGCATCACCGTCGAGGGCCCGGAGATCGTGCTGGCCCCCGGGTCGGCGGAGGTCGTCACCCTGGCGATCCACGAGTTGGCCGCGAACGCCACCACCCACGGCGCCATCGGCCAGAATGGAGCCATCGCGGTCACCTGGCGCCTGGAGAGCCGGCCCGACGGCCCAGACTGGCTGCGCCTCGAGTGGGTGGAAACCGGCGTGCGCGTGATCGCGCCCCTCCGTCGCCGCGGTTTCGGGACCGAGGTGATTGAGGATCGGCTGCCCCAGGACCTGGGCGGCGAGGGCCGGCTCTCGCTCCGCCCTGGCGGCGTCCGCTGCGAGATCGGCTTTCCCCTCGTCGTGGGCGAAAGCGTTCTCCCGCCCGCAGGTCCCGAAGGCGCCCTCTAGCTCCCATTTCTGCACGTGCGAACGTCCCGGCCAGGTGCAGATGGGGGTTGACAGTTCGAAGATTCCCGCAATATAGAACTGATATCAGCGCGGCTTGCTGAAGGAGAACCCCATGAAGCGCCTGCACCTGCACGTGAGCGTGCCCGATCTCGCCCAGTCCATCCTGTTCTACGAGACCCCTGTTCGGCGCGGCGCCGAATGTGGTGAAGGACGACTACGCCAAGTGGATGCTGGACGATCCGCGGGTGAACTTCGCGATCTCGAAGCAGCCGGCCCGGGCGCTGGGCGTGGACCACGTCGGCATCCAGGTCGACACCGGGGGCGAACTGGCGGAGCTCTCCAGCCGGCTGAAGGCGGCCGGCGCCGAGACCTTCGACGAGGCGGCCACCACCTGCTGCTACGCCCAGTCCGACAAGAGCTGGGTGGCCGACCCGGCCGGCGTGCGCTGGGAGACCTTCTACACCTTCGGCGAGGCCACGACCTACGGCGAGGACCAGGCCATGGCGAAGCTGGAAGCCACCGCCGCCGCCGGGGCCGCCTGCTGTGGACCGGCGCCCGCGCCCGAGCCGAAGCCCCAGGCGAGCGCCTGCTGCGGCGCGCCGGCTGCGGCTTGACGCGCCCGGCCGGCGGCTGTCATCCCCAGGTCGCACATTTCGAATAGCGACGAACTATGGAAACGACATCTGCCGTCACGGCCCTTTCCGCCCTGGCCCACGAAGGCCGGCTGGGTATCTTCCGGCTCCTCGTCCGCGCGGGGCCGGAAGGCCTCCCCGCGGGCGAGATCGCCCGAACCACAGGCGTGCTGCCGAACACCCTGTCGAGCAACCTCAACATCCTGAGCGCGTCCGGCCTCGTGGCCTCGCGGCGGGAGGGGCGCTCGATCATCTACACCGCCACCTACGAGCAGATGCGCGACCTGCTGACCTTCCTGATGGAGGACTGCTGCGCCGGGAACGCCACGATCTGCGCGCCGCTGGCGGTCATCGCCGGCCAGTCGTGCGCCGCCGAAGGCCGGAGCTGCTGAGATGGACCGGCCCTACCACGTGCTCTTCCTCTGCACCGGCAACTCGGCCCGATCGATCATCGCCGAGGCCCTGATGAACCGGATGGGGGAGGGGCGATTCCGCGCCTTCTCGGCCGGCTCGTTCCCCAAGGGCGCGATCAACCCGGGCGCGGTCCCCATCGTCGAGCGGCTGGGCTATGCGGCCTCCGACTTCCGCTCGAAGTCCTGGGACGAGTTCGCCGCCGCAGGCGCCCCGCATCTCGATTTCGTGTTCACCGTCTGCGACGACGCGGCCGGCGAGATCTGCCCGGTGTGGCCCGGCCATCCCGTCACCGCCCATTGGGGCATCCCGGACCCGGCCGCCGTCCAGGGTCATCCGGCCGAGGTGGCCGCCGCCTTCGGCGAGGCCACCCGCCAGCTCCGCAACCGCATCACCGCCTTCGTGAACCTGCCGCTCGCCTCGCTCGACCGCATGACGCTCGACGCCCGGCTCCGGGAGATCGGCTCCGGCGCGCACGACGCCGGCCCGGCATGAGCGGGGTCGACCTCGGCCGCCGGCTGGCCGCCGAGGCGCTGGGAACGGCCCTGCTGCTCGCCGTCGTGGTCGGTTCCGGGGTGATGGGGGAGCAGCTGGCCGGCGGCAATGCGGCCATCGCCCTGCTCGGCAACACGCTCGCCACCGGCGCGGGCCTCTATGTCCTCATCACCATCTTCGGCCCGATCTCCGGCGCCCATTTCAACCCGGCGGTGACGCTGGTCTTCGCGCTCCGGCGGGAGATCGCGCCGGGGCCGGCGCTGGCCTATGTGGCGGTGCAGGTCGCGGCGGCGATCCTCGGCGTCCTCCTGGCGCACGCCATGTTCGATCTGCCGCTGTGGCAGGTCTCGACACAGTCCCGCGAGGGCCCGGCTCAGGGCCTGTCGGAGGCCGTCGCCGCCTTCGGCCTGATCGCCACCATCCTCGGCGCGTCGCGCTTCCGGCCTGAGGCGACGCCCGCCGCGGTCGGGCTCTACATCACGGCGGGCTACTGGTTCACCGCCTCCACCTGCTTCGCCAACCCCGCCGTGACCGTGGCGCGGAGCCTGACGGACACCTTCGCGGGCATCGCGCCCGCCTCCGCCCCCGGGTTCATCGCCGGGCAGATCGCCGGCGCGCTGGCGGCGGCGGCCGTCATGGGCTGGCTGCTCCGCGGCCGCTGAGCCGGGCAGGGAATGCGGGCTCCCGCCGGTCGACCCCAATATCTTGAGATTGCAGACGCCTGATCCGGCCGCTCCGCCGGGACAAGACACGATCAGGCCTGCGCGGAACACATCAACAACCCACGCCTTTACTTGTGGATGGCAGGACTTCGTTAACCATACTTCGGACGTTAATGACTTGTTAAACCCTTCGGCAGCGGCTTTGCTGACGTCCTTCGGGGCAGGGGCTGCCCGTCTCAAGGCGGGACGCCCCGCCTTCTGGAGGGACGCGATGTTCGAGCTGGGACGCGAGCTTAAGCGGCTGTTCGGCGCCGATGCCGCCCAGTCCTCCCGGTCCTATCCGGCCCGGGAGGGCGTCACGGGTGGCGACAGCGCCCTCCTCGAACTCCTCGACATGAAGCTGCTGCGCGACGAGGGTCGCGCCGCCGACATCGCCGCGGGCCGGGCCGGAGAGAAGCATCCCGCCCAGCGACGGCTGGAGGCCGCCGTCGTCTGGCGCGAGGTCGCCCGCCGCTCGGGCGACTCTGCCGCGCTCCGCAAGGCCGCCGCCACGGCCGAGATGGCCGCCGGCGCCTTGGATCAGAAGAAGAAGCCCGACGCATGGGCCCGCGCGCGGGCGGAACAGGGCTTCTGCGCGCTTACCGGCGCCGAGCTGTTCGGCGATCCCGGCCTCGACGCCGCGGCCGAGGTGGCCTTCCGCGAGGCCCGCGCCGCCGCCCGTGGCGGGCTGGCCGCGCCCCTGGCCGACATCGGCCTCGCCGCCGTCCAGGGCCGCCAGGTGCTCGGCCTGGGCGACGCCTCGGACGCCCAGCGGGTGGCCGAACGCTTCGCCGCCCCGATCGCTGCGCTGGACGCCCTGACCCGCCGGATCGTCTTCGCCCGCGGCCTCGCCGCCGAGGCCCGGCTGATCCGCGCCGACCTGATGCTGGGCTTCGGCGCGCGCCTGAAGGACGAGGTGCTGCTGAAGTCGGCTGTCGACGACGCTTCCTGCGCCGCCCGCCGGCTCGACCCCGCCTACGAGCCGCTGACCTGGGCCCGGGCCGAGACGATGCGCGGCCAGGCCCTGACGCTCTGGGGCGAATGCCTCGGCGACATCGACGCCGTCTCCGCCGGGGCCACGGCGCTGGCCGCCGCCCTGGACGAGCTCAGCCGCGACCACAGCCCGCTCGACTGGGCCCGCGCCCAGATGGCGCTGGCCCAGACCCTGCAGACGATCGGCGAAGCCGCCGCCGACGAGCGCGCCTTCGAGCAAGCGGTCACCTGCTACGACCGCGCGAACCTGGTGCTGAAGGACGCCGTGACCCTGCCGATGCGCGGCCACGCCGCCGGCGCCCGCGCCGTCTGCCTCGCCCGCTCCGCCGAGCTCACCGGCGACCTCGCCGTGCTCGACGCCGCCGAGGCTGCGATGAAGATCGAGCTCGCCGCCGCCCGTCCGGGCCGCGACCCTGTGGGCTGGGCGCTCGCCCAGCTCAACCTCGCCCGGCTCTACGAGGCCCGCCTCGACATCACCCGCCGCGACCGGGGCGAGCGCGCCGCCGCTGTCACCGCGCTCGACGCCGCCCTCGAGGTGTTCGGCGAGCACGGCCTGCGTTCGCTCGCCGTCGTCGCCCAGGACGCCCTGGACCGGGTCAGCGCCGGCGCCTCGCGAACGCCGCGCACCGCCGTCTGAAGGGCCTTTCCGGATCGTTCCGGCGCCTGCAAAGGTTGTAGGACGTGTCCGGAGGAATTCCTGCATGCGTCCATCGCCGCTTGCCGCCGTGCTGATCGCCGGCATCGCCCTGCCGGCCCTGGCGGCCGATCAGTACCAGCCCGCCGACTGGCTCAGACGCCCGACCGCCGAAATGCTGCGCGGCGTGTGGCCGACGGAGGCGTGGAAGAAGGGTCAGGGCGGCAAGGCGATCCTGGAGTGCATGGTCACCCTGCAGGGAACGCTGACCCAGTGCCGCGTCGCCAGCGAGGAGCCTAAGGGCTCCGGCTTCGGCGCCGCAGCCATGCTGATGACCCCGCAGCTCCTGATGAAGCCCGCCCGGCGCAACGGCCAGCCGGTCGTCGACGGCGTCAGGCTTCCGTTCAACTTCGTCATGCCGGGTGGCGGCGTCGGCTTCGGCGGCAATGACACCTTCGGCACCCAGCGCATGATGCCGGCCGCCTGGGCCTGGCCGGAGGCGCCGAGCTACCAGGAGGTGGTCGCCGCCTATCCCGAGAAGGCGAAGGCCGCGGGCGTCGGCGGGGTCGCCAGTCTCAGTTGCTCGATCCGCGGCGGCGAACTGAGCGCCTGCCAGTTAATGCGCGAGGAGCCGAAGGGCATGGGCTTTGCGGCCGCGGCGCGGACGCTCTCGAAGCGCTTCCGCGCCCCCGCCACCGACGAGGATGGGAAGATGCTTCGGGCGGGGGTGCAGATCCCCTTCGCCTTCTCGCCGGACATGCTGACCGGCGCCGACCCGGCGGTCGGCAAGCCGTCCTGGGCCAGGCTGCCCACCGTCGAAGCGCTTGCAGCCGCCTTCCCCAAGGAGACGGCCGTCGCCGGGACGGTCCGCGTGATGCTCCGCTGCCGGGTGGAGCAGGCCGGCGCAGTCTCCAACTGCGTGGTCGAAAAGGAGGAGCCGGCCGGCCACGGCTATGGCCAGGCCGCGCTGAAGGTCGCCCCGGACTTCCGGCTCAACACCTGGACCACCGAGGGCCTGCCGACCGTCGGCGCCTACGTCCGCATCCCGATCCGCTTCGAGCTGGGCGCCAAGCCCGCCGAGACGCCGCCTGTGAAGTCGCCCGGCTGACGCGTGTTTTCCGCGCCGGAGGCCCGCGATCGGTCAAAAATATGCGACCGGCGGCGCCTGCGACGCGCCCACCGGAAGCGGCGCCGCTTCTCAATCCGCCTTGGCCGGGGCAAGCTCCGCCTCGGGAGGATCGTCATGACCCTGAAGCTCACCGCCGCGCTCGCCGTCCTGGCCGCAGCCGCCGCCACCTCCGCCTCGGCCCAGGTGGCCGTCGCCGGTTGGTCGAAAGTCCCCACCGCGGCCGAGATCGCCGCCGCCTATCCGCCGCGCGCCAAGGCCGCCGGCGTCGGCGGGATGGTGCTGCTGTCCTGCACGCTCACCCGCGCCCTGCAGCCTCGCGACTGCACCGCCACCCACGAAGAGCCGGCCAACCTCGGCTTCGGCACCGCCGCCCGCAAGATCGCCGAAGCCTATCTAGTCGCCGCGCCGCAAGAGAAGCTGGTGAAGGGCTCCGAGGTGGAGATTCCGTCGCCTTCCCCGTGGAGCTGCTCCGCGGCGGCCAGATCACGGTCCTCAACCCGTCATGGATCGAGATCCCGGCGACCTCCGACTTCCAGACGGCGCTGCCGAAGACCGAGAACGGCGTGAACAGCATCCGGGTGGCCTACATCTGCACCGCCCAGGAGGGCGGGGCGCTCACCGACTGCGCGCTCGACCGCGAGGAACCGGCCGGCCAGGGCTATGGCCAGGCGGCGCTGGCGCTGATGCCGAAGTTCCGGGTCGGCGCCTGGTCCGCGGACGGCCAGCCGACCTACGGCGCCAAGGTCCGGGTGCCGATCCGCTACGAGCTGAAGCAGGTCCAGGCCGCGCGCTAGCGCCCGCGCCACCAGCGCAGGCCGGCCTTCTCGCCGGCCTCCAGCAGGGCGTGGAGCAGGGCGCCCATCAGCCCCAGCACCACGAGGGCGGCGAACATCTTCGCCGTCTGCAGGCGGTTGCCGGCCTCCAGGATCCGCCACGCCAGCCCCTGGGCGCCGCCGGAGCCGGCCACGAACTCGGCGACCACGGCCCCGATCACCGCCAGGCCCGCGGCCACCTTGTGGCCCTCCAGCAGGAACGGCACGGCCGACGGCAGGCGGAGCCGCACGAGCCGCTGGCCCCGGCTCGCGCCGTAGAGGTCGAAGAGCCGCTCCAGGTCCGGGTCCGCCGACTTCAACCCGGTGAGCGCGCCGGAGAAGATCGGGAAGAAGGCGACGATGGCCGCCAGCGCCACGATCGCCCGGGTCGGGTGGTCGATGCCGGCCCAGATCAGCACCAGCGGCGCGATGGCGACGACCGGCGTCACCTGCAGCACCACGGCCAGGGGCCGCACCGCCCGCTCGGCGGTGGGCGACAGGGCCACGGCCAGCGCTACGCCCTGGGCGATCAGGCTGGCGACGACCAGCGCCATCAGCGCCATCCGCAGCGTCGCCCACGCCGAGGCCAGCAGGGTCGGCCAGTCGGCGATCAACGCCTGTCCGATCGCCGACGGCGTGGGCAGGAAATAGGCCGGCACGGCCAACGCCCGGCAGGCGATCTCCCAGGCCGCCAGCAGCAGCACGATCAGCGCCACGGGCGCCGCGATCGCCGCGAGCCGCCTCACGCCGCCATCCCCTGGCCGAGCAGGCCCGAGACCGCCTCGACCGTGTCGCGGAACGCTGCGGCGGTGCGGAAGCCGGTCGGACGGGGCAGGGGGCCCGCCACCTTCGCCTCGCCAGCGATCCGGCCCGGCCCACGGGTCATCACCGCCACGCGGTCGGCCATGTAGGCGGCCTCCTCGACGTTGTGGGTCACGAAGACGATGGCCGGCTTCGCCTGCGCCCAGAGCGCCAGCACGTCGTCGGCCAGGGCGCGCCGGGTGATCTCGTCCAGCGCCGCGAACGGTTCGTCGAGCAGGAGAAGCTTCGGCTCGGTGACGAGGGCGCGGGCCAGCGACACCCGCATGGCCATGCCGCCCGAGAGCTGCGCCGGCCGGGCGTCCGCCGCCGCGCCCAGGCCCACGCGCGCCAGCGCGGCCTCGGCCCGCGCCGCCGCCTCGCGCCGGCCGACGCCCGCCAGTTCCAGCGGCAGGGCGACGTTGGCCCGCGCCGACAGCCAGGGCGCCAGCGTCGGCGCCTGGAAGACCACCGCCGTCTCGCCCCGGCCCGGCGTGCGCGCGACCTCGCCCCGCGTCGGGGCTTCCAGCCCGGCCAGCAGCCGCAGCGCCGTCGATTTGCCGCAGCCCGAGGGCCCAACGAGCGCGACGATCTCCCCCGCGCCGATGTCGAGGCTGAACGGTCCGAGCGCCTTGCCGCGCCCGGCGTAGTCGACCTCGACCTGCCGGAGAGCGGCGACGCTCACTTGGGCGCGAACTGCAGGATATAGGCGCGCCGGTAGTCCAGCGTCGTCGGATAGACGCCCTGGCCGCTCGCCACGTCGAAGAAGGCCTTCCAGCGCGCATCGGTCATGGCGCCCGTCGGCAGGCCCTCGTCGCCGGCGACGATCCGGTAGCTCTTCAGCTTGGCGCGGGCCTGGTCGAGGACGTCCTGGGTCATCTCCGGATTGTCCTTACGGATCAGGGCGTCGGCGGCGCTCGGGTCGCCGTTCAGATAGTCGTCCCAGCCTTTCGCGGTCGCCTCCACGAAGGCCTGCACCGCGGCCGGGTTCTTCGCGATCAGGCTGTCGGACGCCAGCACCATGGTGGCGTAGCCGGGGTAGCCCTCGTCGGCGAGCAGGAAGACCGTCGGCTTGAAGCCCGCCTGCTTCTCGATGGTGTAGGGCTCGCTGGTCGCATAGCCCTGCTGCACGGCGCGCCTGTCGGCCAGGAACGGCGCGGAATTGAAGGTGTACTTGCGCACCTGGTCGTCGGTGAACCCGTACTTGGCCTTCAGCCAGACCCAGAAGGCCGTCACCGAGGCGTCGGAGAGCAGGATCGGCCGGCCCTTCAGGTCGGCGATGGACTTCACCGCCGGGTCGGGGTGGGCGATCAGGACCTGCGGGTCCTTCTGCATGTAGGCCGCCACCGCCTTCACCGGCACGCCCTCCTGGGCGAGGTTCATGACGATGAAGCTGTTCGAGCCCATACCGAGCTCGACCGCGCCGGCCGCCAGGAGCTGCGGCACGTTCACCCCCGGCCCGCCCTGGACGATGGTCACGTCGAGCCCGCGCCGGGCGTATTCGCCCGACGCCAGCGCCTGGTAGAAGCCGCCATGCTCGGCCTGGGCCCGCCAGTCGGTGGCGAAGCGGATCGTCGTGCGCTCAGGCTGGCCGGAGGCGGCCTCGTCCTTCGTCGCCGGCGAGCAGGCCGCCACGATCGCGGCCAGGGCGACGGCGAGCAGGCGCAGAGCTTTCATGGAGATGTCCCCGACCTATGGCTCGGGGGAACCTAGGGCGTGGCGCCACGTCTGGCCAAGCCCCCATAGCAAGAGGGCGGCGCTTCGGTTGCCCGAGGCGTCGCTCCTCCTATCCAGATCCGTTGGGGGATCTGAGTCTCAAGGTCGAGGCGGTTTCGGTTTGCGGGTCGCCCCGCTGGTTTTCCGCCGCGTCGTTGCCGCTTCCGAGGCTGGTCCCGGGTTGCCCCGGTCCCTTGCGTCAGAAGAAGCCTCCTGCTCGTTTGAGCTTTCCGGTCGCCCGTTCCGCTCCGCGCCGCAGTCCCTCTCGACGAGTTGACGGTGCGCCTGAACCCGGTATGAGGCAAGCGCCCGAAAGCGCCCCGATGTGCGCAAGGCGTCACTCTTCTGTGAGTAAACTGTTAACAATCGTTGCGCGGCTAACCAGTCCGCTAGCGAATTCAAAAGCTTGGGTTTTCCACAGGAAAGCCGCCCGCCGGTCTACCGCCCGGCTTCCAGCGCCTCACGCCGTTCTTCGAGCGCCAGCCACTCCTCCTCCGCCGCCGAAAGCTGGGCCCGCGCGGCGTCCAGGGCGCGGGAGTAGCGGTCGAAGGCCGACGGGTCCTTGGCGTAGAGGTCCGGGTCCGACAGGCCCTGCTCCAGCACCGCCATCTTCTGCGGCAGCTCGTGGATCAGGGCGTCCAGCTCCGCCAGCCGGCGCTGTTCCTTGAAGCTCAGCTTGGCCGCCGCCGGCGGCGGGGCGGCGGGCTTCGCCTTCGCCGCGGCCTTCGGCGCCGGCGCCGCCCCCTTCCGCCCGAAGAAGCCCGGGTTCTGGTCGATGAAGTCCTGCCAGCCGCCCGGCGTCTCGACCGCGCGTCCCGTTCCGTCCAGGCCGATGGTCGAGGTGGCCAGCCGGTCGATGAAGTCCCGGTCGTGGCTGACCAGGATCAGCGTCCCCTCGTAGTCGGCCAGCAGGTCCTCCAGGAGATCCAGCGTGTCCATGTCGAGGTCGTTGGTGGGCTCGTCCAGCACCAGGACGTTCGAGGGCTGGGCGAGCGCGCGGGCCAGCAGTAGGCGGTTGCGCTCACCGCCCGACAGGCTCCGCACCGGCTGGCGGAGCTGGGCCTCGCGGAACAGGAAGTCCTTCGCATAGCCCGCGTAGTGCATGGGCCGGCCGCGGACCATCACCTGGTCGCCGCCGTCGGGCGTCAGCACGTCCTTCAGGGTCATCTCGGGCCTCAGCGCCGCGCGGCTCTGGTCGATGTAGGCGATCTCCAGGTTGGTCCCGAGCTTCACCGAGCCGGTGTCCGGCGCGAGCTCGCCCAGCAGCAGCTTCACCAGCGTCGTCTTGCCCGCCCCGTTCGGCCCGACGATCGCCACCCGGTCGCCGCGGATGATACGGGTCGAGAACGGCTTCAGGATCGTGCGCTCGCCGAACGCCTTGGAGACGCCCTTGGCCTCGGCGACCCGCTGGCCGGAGACGCCCGCGGTCGCCAGACCCATGTTGAGCTGGCCGCGCTGCTCCCGCATCCACGCGCTCTTGGCCGCGCGCATGTCGTTCAGCTTCCGCAGCCGCCCCTCGTTGCGGGTCCGCCGCGCGGTCACGCCGCGCGCCAGCCAGTGCATCTCCTTCTTGATCGTGACGTCAAGCCGGCGGGCTTCCTCGGCGTCCTGCGCCTCGATCTTCTCGGCCCAGGCGTCGAAGGCCGCGAAGCCCTCGTCCAGGCGGCGGACCTGCCGGTGCTCCAGCCAGAAGCAGCGCTTCGTGGTCCGCTGCAGGAAAGCCCGGTCGTGACTGATGATCAGGACGGCGGCGCGGCTCTCGGCGAGCTCGGCCTCCAGGGTCTCGATCGCCAGGATGTCCAGGTGGTTGGTCGGCTCGTCGAGCAGCAGGACGTCGGCGTCCTCGGCGAACGCCTTGGCGAGCGCCGCGCGGCGGATCTCGCCGCCGGAGAGCCCGCTGGCCGGCTTCGCGGGATCGAGGCCGAAGGTCGCAAGCTCGTCCTCCGCCCGGTGCGTCTCGGCGCCGCCGGCCGTGGCGTAGTCCAGCAGCGTCGCGCCGGTGATCTGCGGCTCCTGCGGCACGAAGGCGATCTTTGTGCCCGGCGTGATCGTCCGCTCGCCGCTGTCGGCCTGGATCTCGCCGGCGATGACGCGCAGCAGGGTCGACTTGCCCGCCCCGTTCCGCCCGACCAGGCAGGCGCGCACCCGCGGCTCCAGGCCGATGTCGACGCCGTCGAACAGCATCACCGGACCGTCGGCCAGCCGGACGTCCTTCAGGGCGAGGATCGGAGCTCTCATGGGGGCGCTCACATAGAGGGTCGCGGGCGCCGCGGAAAGGCGCGTCATCCGACGCAAGGGGTTGGGCCGGCGGCCGCGAGGGTCTAGATGGCGCCGATGCCGCGTGAACCCTTCTGGCGCCGCAAGACCCTGCAGCAGATGACCGTGGCGGAGTGGGAGAGCCTCTGCGACGGCTGCGGCCTGTGCTGCCTGGTGCGTTTCGAGGACGAGGAGACGGCGGAGATCATCCCCACCCGCGTCCACTGCAAGCTGTTCGACGCTGACCGCTGCGCCTGCACCGACTATCCGAACCGCAAGCAGCACGTGCCCGACTGCATCAAGCTCACGCCGCACAACATCGAGGCGCTGGAGTGGATGCCGAAGAGCTGCGCCTACCGCCGCCTGCACGAAGGCCGCGACCTCGCCGACTGGCATCCGCTGGTCTCCGGCGACCCGGAGAGCGTGCACCGCGCCGGGGTCTCGATCCGCGGCCAGACCATCAACGAGGCGGCGCTGGCCGACCCCGAGGACGCGCTGGACTTCGCCGCCTACGACCTGCTGGACGAGCGCGGGCGGGACTAAAGGATAAGGCGGGGAACCTCCGGACCCACCCGCTATTCCCTGCCCTGGCGTGGGAGTGCCGGATATGCTGCTTGCCATCTATCAGCGCGTTGCGGCGCTCGCTTCGCTGGCCGTCCTTGCCCTGGGCGGGACGCTGATCTGGTCGTGGTTCGAGGTCCGCGAGATTCTCGGCGATGACGTCGACGCCCAGGACTGGCGGCTCTGGACCGGCGGCGCCCTGCTGGCCGTCGCCCTGCTCGGCCGCCTGCCAACGGCCCTGCTGCTCGGCGAGGCCGGCGACGACTGGGGCCGCCTGCGGCGCGACCCCGGCCACCTCGTGGAGACGCCCGATGGGGCGCGGCTGTACGTGGAGCGCAGCGGCCCGGCCGATGCGCCCGTACTGATCTTCGTCCACGGCTGGGGCCTCGACTCCGGCGTCTGGTGGGAGGCGCGCCGCGCGCTCGCCGACCGCTACCAGGTGGTCACCTACGACCTGCCGGGCCTCGGCCGCTCCAAGCCCTACCGCGACCGGCGCTACAGCATCGAGCGCATGGCGGAAGACCTGACGCCGCTGATCGCGGAAGCCTGCCCCCGCAAGGTGATACTGGTCGGCCACTCCATCGGCGGAATGATCGTGCAGACGTTCTGCCGGCGCCATCCGGAGATGCTCGGCCGGCAGGTCCTCGGCGTCGTACTGGAGAACACCACCCACACGGATCCGATGAAGACCACCATCCTCGGGCGCGGGCTGGTGGTTTTCGAGCCGCTGGTGCGGCTGGTGATGCGCCTCGACATCTTCCTTCAGCCCCTGGTGTGGCTCATGAACTGGCAGAGCTATCTGTCGGGCTCGACGCACCTGGCCATGCGCCTCGGCGGCTTCGGCACGACGCCCACAAGGGCCCAGCTGGAGCAGGTGTCCCGCGCCGTCACCCGCAACTCGCCCGCCGTCCAGGCGCGCGGCAACCTCGCCATGATGGACTGGTCGGTCACCGAGGACCTGGCCTCGCTGCGGGTCCCGGCGCTGGTGTTCATCGGCGGATCGGACATCGTCACCGTGCCCGAGGCTGGCGAGACCATCGCGCGGCGCATGCCCGACGCTACGCCCGACCATGTGACCGACGCCGGCCACCTGGGCCCGCTGGAGTTGGCGCACGCCTACAACAGCGCCATCGAGCGCTTCGCCGACACGGTGTTCACCCGCGGGGCCCGCCCGGCCGACGCCGCCCCGCGGCCGTACGATGGTGCTCCCGCCGAGGCGGAGCGGCGGCCGTTCCAGGACCCGCACGGACCCATCCTGGCGCCGTAGGTCTCGGGCCTGTGGCCAAAATGACACACGCGCCCTTGCGTGCATCCGGCCGCGGACCAATCTACAAGCCAAAGGTCTTATCGAATGTGGGCAGAGGCTGAAGGTTTGGCGCGCGACCCCTATCAGGAACTGGGTGTCTCCCGGAGCGCGAGCGCGGACGAGATCCGCAAGGCGTTCCGCAAGCTCGCCAAGCAGAACCACCCGGACACCAATCCCGGCAACAAGGAGGCCGAGGAGCGCTTCAAGCGCGTCTCCGCCGCCTTCGATATCGTCGGCGACCCGGCGAAGAAGAAGAAGTTCGACGCCGGCGAGATCGACGCCGACGGCCGGGAGACCGCGCGCGGCTTCGCCGGCGGTGGGCCTTGGGGCGGCGGCGGCGGCAGCGGCGGACCCTGGGGCGACGGCGGCTTCCAGCAGCGCCGCGGCGGCTCCTACCAGTCGGAGAGCTTCGAGGGCGCGGACCTTGGCGACATCCTGGGCGAGATGTTCGGCGGCGGCCGGGCCGGCCGCGGCGGCGCGGGGGGCGGCTTCGGCGGCTTCTCCCAGCGCGGCGCGGACATCCGGGCCAAGCTCGAGGTCGACCTGCTGGACGCCATCCGCGGCGGCAAGCGCCGGGTCGCCTTCTCCGACGGCCGGACCATCGACGTCACCATCCCCAAAGGGCCCAGGACGGCCAGACGCTGCGGCTGAAGGGCCAGGGCGCGCCCGGCCGCGCCGGGCCCGGCGACGCCTTCATCGAGCTCTCGATCCAGCCGCACCCGGTCTTCAGGCGGGAAGGGGAGGTGCTGGTCGTCGACGTGCCGGTGACGGTCTACGACGCCGTCCTCGGCGGCAAGGTGGAGGCGCCGACGCCCGACGGCACGGTCTCGCTGACCATCCCCAAGGGCGCCAACACCGGCGCCAAGCTGCGCCTGAAGGGCCGCGGCCTCTCCGACGCCAAGGGCCACCGCGGCGACCTCTTCGCACGCCTCGTGGTGACCCTGCCCGACACCGTCGATGCGGAGCTGGAGCAGATCGCCGAGACCTGGCGGGCCAAGCGGCCCTACACGCCGAAGCGCCGCACCTGAGCCGCACGCCCGAATGCGTCCGTGACAGGCGGTCGCAGCCACGACATAAACCCACTATTCAGGCCCGGTTCAGTCCTGGCCGGCTAGATCTGGGGCTATGAAACGTCTTCTCGTGATCGCCGCCCTGCTGGGCGCCTTCGCCGCGCCCGTCGCGGCCGAGGCCCAGGCTGCGCGCATCGTGCCCGTCCAGAACGGGCGCCTTGTGCCGCTGCCGCGCGTTCTGGAGACGATCGGCCAGCAGATGCCTGGCCGGCACCTGAACACCACCATGGGCGACGCCGGCGGACGCCCGGCCTATTTCGTCCAGTGGCAGACGCCCGACGGCCGCGTGATGGTCATCGTGGTGGACGCCCAGACCGGCCGGATCGTCGGCCGCCAGTAGCCCGAAGGATTGGAAGGGACGCGAGCCTTGCGCATCCTGCTTGTTGAAGACGACCCGGACCTGTCGCGCCAGCTCAAGCTGGCGCTGGCCGACGCCGGCTATGCCGTGGACCATGCCCCCGACGGCGAGGAAGCCCAGTACCTGGGCGAGAACGAGCCCTACGACGCGATCATCCTCGATTTGGGGTTGCCCAAGGTCGACGGCGTCTCGGTGCTGGAGCGCTGGCGGCGGGAGAACATGGCCACGCCCGTGCTTATCCTCACCGCCCGCGGGGCCTGGAGCGAGAAGGTCGCGGGCTTCGACGCCGGGGCCGACGACTACCTGACCAAGCCGTTCCACACCGAGGAACTGCTGGCCCGCCTGCGCGCCCTGCTGCGCCGCTCGGCCGGCCATGCGACCCCGAACCTCGCCTGCGGCGGCCTGCGCCTCGACCCCCGCGCGGCCCGCGCCAGCGTCAACGGCGAGCCGCTGCGGCTCACCTCGCTGGAGTACCGCCTGCTGCACTATCTGATGATGCACCAGGGCCGGGTGATCAGCCGCACCGAGCTCGTCGAGCACCTCTACGACCAGGACTTCGACCGCGACTCGAACACCATCGAGGTGTTCATCGGCCGGGTCCGCAAGAAGATCGGCGCCGACCGCATCGAGACCGTCCGCGGCCTCGGCTACCGCCTGACCTGCCCCGAGGACGAGGTGGGCCAGGCCGCCAGTTCGTGACGCCCGCCCGGTGAACCTCGCCGGGGCGCTCGCCAGGCCGTCGCTCGCGCGCAGGCTCGTCCTGCTCGCCTTCGGCTGGAGCCTGGCCGCCCTGGTGATCTCCGCGGTGGTGCTGGCGCTCCTCTTCCGCCAGGCCGCCGAGCGCCGCGTCGACCAGACGCTGGGCGAGCTGATCGACAACCTGCTCTCCAATTCCACGGTCGAGGCCGGTCAGGTGTTCGCCCCGGCGCTCACCGACGAACGCGCGCTGCGCGCCTATTCCGGCCGCTACTGGACCATCGCCGCCCCCACCGCCGACGGCCGGGTGCAGCCTCTGGTGCGCTCCTATTCGCTATTCGATTCCGAACTGCGTTCGCCGCCGGACCTCGTGGCCCGGCTGAAGGCCCGTCCGTCCGAGCCCATCGCCTACGACACCCGCGGGCCGCTCGACGAGCCGCTGCGGGCCCGCGCCCGCTACGCCGAGCTGCGGGGCGTGCCGGTGGTCTTCCTGGCCGCCGAGGACCGCAGCTCCATCGACCGCGACGTGCTGAACTTCGCCGCCTGGACGGCCGGCGCCTTCCTGCTGCTGGGCGGCGGGCTGGTCGCGGCCATCATCATCCAGGTCCGTGTCGGCCTGCGTCCGGTCTTCGCCCTGCAGAACGAGGTGGCCGCCGTCCGCCGGGGCAAGGCCGAGCGCCTGCAGCAGGTCTATCCTACCGAGCTGGTGCCGCTCTCCGACGAGCTCAACGCGCTGCTGGCCCACAACCAGGAGGTCGTGGAACGCCAGCGGACCCACGTGGGCAACCTCGCCCATGCGCTGAAGACCCCGATCTCGGTCATGCTCACCGAGGCCGGCCAGCGTCCCGGGCCGCTCGCCGAGGTCGTCGCCCGCCAGGCCGAGACCATGCGCCAGCAGGTCGACCACCACCTGCGCCGGGCCCGCGCCGCCGCCCGCAGCCAGGGCCAGGGCGAGCGGACCTCCGTCGCCGAGGTGCTCGACGAACTGGCCCGCACGCTCGAGCGCATCTTCCGCGACAAGGGCGTGGAGATCGACTGGGACGCGCCGGACGAGCTCTTCTTCCTCGGCGAGCGCCAGGACCTCATGGAGATCGCCGGCAACGCCATGGAGAACGCCTGCAAGTTCGGCCGCGCCCGGGTCCGCGTCCGCGCGGCGGCCACGACCGCCGAGCGCTTCCGCCTCACCGTCGAGGACGACGGGCCGGGCCTCACGGCCGAGGAACGCGAGACGGTGATCCGCCGGGGCGCCCGCCTGGACGAGAGCGCGCCGGGCTCGGGGCTCGGGCTGTCCATCGTCGACGAACTGGCCCGCGCCTACGGGGGGCGCGCTCGACCTTGGCGACAGTCCCCTGGGAGGCCTGCAACTCTCGGTCGTCCTGCCGATGGCGGCGGCCTGAATTCAAGGTTATCGCGGTGTTTTCCCTAACTTTTGGAAAGCCTTAACCGGCTGGAGGGATGCTGCAGCCCGTGCGGTCGCGTGTCCGCACCCCTGGAGCCGTGCATGGTCGCTCTGTCGGAGCGCAAGATCGCCCTCGTGAAAGGCCTCGTCGCGGCAGCGCCCGACAAGGTCGTGGGCGGGCTGCAGGCGGCGCTCGCCGACCACATGGGCGATTCACCCCTGGCCAATGTGCGCAAGCTGGTGGAGGCCGAGGCCGCTGAACGGCGCCTGCGCAACGTCATCCTTCAGCCGATCGTCCCCATGTGCGTGGGTCACGGCACGGACCCGCACGGCCTACATTTCCCGTCGATCGCGCTGGGCTACCTGTGGAAGGGCCTGAAGGCCCTCGACCCGGCCGGCGTCGACGCGGCCGCCAGGGCGCTCTACGACTACCGCCCCGGCGAGAGCTCCAACGCGCCCTTCGACGCCCTGGTGCAGCGCGCCGCAGACGCGGTCCGCGCCGGCGAGCCGCGCGAGTTCATGCTGGTCAAGACGCTCTGCGAAGGCGCCCGCCCCGGCGGCGGCCAGGCCTTCCAGACCTGCCTCGACCTCGCCCCCGTGGTGCGCCGCGCGGCGCACCGGCTGCCGGAATGGACCGCCCACTTCGGCGACGACACCACCGCGGCCGCCCGGCTCGCCTACCGCGACGCCTGCCAGGTCTCCGACGACGCCGGCCCGACGTTCTTCGAGATGCTGGCCGCCCAGTTGCCCAGCCCCTGGATGGTGCTGCGCATCATCTCGGCGGTCATGGACAAGCCCACCGAGCGTTACCTGGCCCAGAGCGAGTTCGGCGCCTTCGCAGAGCGCCTGATGGACGACATCGACGAGGGGCTGCGGACCATCCAGACCATCGACGCCGACGGCGGCGAGCCGGTGGCCCGCGAGGCCGCCAAGCTGGTCGAGCAGATCACCCTGCAGATCGCCGAGATCGAGACCTGCATCGCCATCGAGCGCGAGCAGGGCTGGGGGCACCGCCTCTTCAAGCAGAAGGCCGCGCTCGCCAGCGTCGTCGAGGGCCGCATCCGCGAGGCCGACAAGTACGCAAGCCTCGCCCTGCCGATGCAGCCGGCCCGCCTGCGCCGCATCCGCCGGATGATCCCGCGCCACACCCTGCCGCCGGACGAGAAGGCCGTGCGCCGGGCCATCACCCTGCTGCACTTCGCCCGCGAGATCCGCTCCAGCGCCAACTATGGCGGCTTCGCCTCCGCCCGCAGCCGGATGCTCGACAAGGTTGGCGACATGCTCGACCACTACGTCGAGGAGACGCTGGACCTGATCAAGACCGGCGACTGCGAGAACGAGGCCGTGGCCCGCGAGCACCTGGCGGTGGTCGTGGAGTTCTCGATCCTGGTCCGCGACGAGAAGGCCGCCGACCTGGTTCGCCGCCGCGCCGCGGCCTGCGAAGCGCCGAAGCAGACCGCCACCGGCGGCTGATCGCCCTCTCGCGCTCGCTTTCGGTTTCGGCTAAACGCGCCGCATGATCGCGTTCTGGGCGGTCGCGGGCGTTCTCTCCGCCGCCGCGGCCGGCCTCATCCTCTTCCGGGCCGCCAAGGCCGCCTCGCAGGGCGAGGCGCCGGACCCGACTCCCATCCTCTATCGCCGCCAGTTGGCGGAGATCGACGACCTCGCCGACCGTGGCCTGATCGCCGATGCGGAGCGCAAGGGCGCCCGCGCCGAGGCCGCCCGCCGCCTGCTGGCCGCCGCCGATCAGCCGGCCGCCGTCTGGAAGGCGGACGGGGCGAGCCGCACGCCGGTGCTCCTCGCCGCCACCCTCGTGCCGGCCCTGGCGCTTGGCCTCTACATCGGCCTGGGCTCGCCCGGCCTGCCGGACCAGCCGTTTGCGAAGCGTCTGGAGACCTGGCGCAACGCCGAGCTCGCCACCCTGCAGCCGGCCGAGATCGCCGCGGTGCTGAACCGCCTGAGGCGCGAGCGCCGCGAGGACCCCGAGCTCTTCCGCCTGCTGGCCATGGTCGAGCAGAGCGCCAACAACCCCGCCGCCGCCGTCCGCGCCCTGCGCCGCGCCACCGCGATCGCGCCCGAGCGCGCCGACCTCTGGGCCCTGCTCGGCGAGGCCTACGCCACCCAGGCGGGCGAGATCGACGAGGCCGCCCAGGCCGCCTTCCAGGAAGCCCTGAAGCGCGACCCGAAGCTGATCGAACCGCGCTTCTACCTGGCCCGCCAGCAGATCCTCGCCGGCGACCGGCCGGGCGGCATCGCCACCTGGCGCGGCCTGCTGGGCGAACTGCCCGCCGACGACCCCCGCGCCGAGGTGCTGCGCCGCGCCATCGCCGAAGCCGAGGACCTGCCGGCCGAACCTTCCATCCAGGGCGACCAGATGGCCGCCATCCGCGGCATGGTCGACGGCCTGGCCGCGCGGCTGAAGACCGATCCCGACGACCCCGAGGGCTGGGTGCGCCTGGTCCGCGCCTACGCGGTCCTGGGCGAGACCGCCCAGCGTGACGCCGCCTTGGCGGACGCCCGGGCGCGCTACGCCGGAAGGCCCGAGATCCTGAACCAGCTCGCGCAGGCCGCGCGGGCGGAGCCCATGCGATGAGTTTCCTGCCCCCATGAGCTGGCTTCCCAAGTCCCCGAAGGCGCGCCGCCGCCTGACCCTCCTGGCCGCCATCGCGCCGGTGCTGGCCCTGGCCGTCGGCCTGACGCTCTGGGGCCTCCGGGACTCGATCTCGTTCTTCTACACGCCCACCCAGGCCGAGGCCGCCAAGCCGCCGCCGGGCCGCGCGATCCAGCTCGGCGGCCTTGTCGCCGAGGGGTCGGTGGTCAAGCACGCCGACGGTCGGGTGGAGTTCACGGTCCAGGACCAGGGTGCGGTGGACAAGGTGGTCTTCCAGGGCGACCTGCCGGACCTGTTCCGCGAGGGCCAGGGCGTGGTCGCCGTCGGCGCCTTCCGCGAGGACGGCGTCTTCGAGGCCAAGCGGGTGCTGGCCAAGCACGACGAGCGCTACATGCCCCGCGAGGTCTCCAAGGCCCTCAAGGAACAGGGCGAGTGGTACGGCGAGGGCGGCAAGCCCATGCACGACGCGCCCATCCAGCCCGCGAAGAGCAACGCCCTATGATCGCCGAGATCGGCGCCTTCGCGCTCATCCTGGCGCTGGCCGCCTCGGTGGCCCAGTCCGGCCTCTCGATCGTCGCGCGCATCCGCCGCTCGCCGGTGCTGGCCGCGGCCGGGGAGGGGGCGGCCCTCGTCGCCTTCCTGGGCGTCGCCGTGGCCTTCGCCGCACTCATGCACGCCTTCGTCGGCTCCGACTTCTCGGTCGCCAACGTCACCGCCAACTCCCACAGCGAAAAGCCGCTGCTCTACCGGGTGGCCGGGACCTGGGGCAGCCATGAGGGCTCCATGCTGCTATGGTGCCTGGCGCTCACCGGCTACGGCGCCGCCGCGGCGATCCTCGGCCGAACCCTGCCCCAGGGTCTCCGGACCGTCGCCGTCGCGACCCAGGGCCTGATCGGCGTGCTCTTCCTGGCCTACACCGTCTTCGCCTCCAACCCGCTCGCCCGCCTGAACCCGGCGCCGGTCGAGGGCCGCTCGCTGAACCCGCTGCTGCAGGACCCGGCGCTCGCCTTCCACCCGCCGTTCCTCTACGCGGGCTATGTCGGCCTCAGCGTGGTCTTCTCGCTGGCCATCGCCGCCCTGGTCGAGGGCCGCGTCGACGCCGCCTGGGCCCGCTGGGTCCGGCCCTGGGCGCTGGCCGCCTGGAGCATGCTCACCGCCGGCATCGCGCTGGGCGCCTTCTGGGCCTACTACGAGCTCGGCTGGGGCGGCTGGTGGTTCTGGGACCCCGTCGAGAACGCCTCCTTCATGCCCTGGCTGGTGGCCACCGCCCTGCTGCACTCGGCGATCGTCACCGAGAAGCGCGGCGCGCTGCCGGGCTGGTCGGTCTTCCTGGCGCTCGCCGCCTTCTCCTTCTCCATGCTGGGCGCCTTCCTGGTCCGTTCAGGCGTCCTGACCTCGGTCCACGCCTTCGCCGTCGACCCCACCCGCGGCGTGCTCCTGCTGATGATCCTGGGCGTCAGCACAGGCGCCGGTTTCCTCCTCTTCGCGTGGCGCGCGCCGAGCCTGGCCCAGGGCGGCGTCTTCGCGCCCGTCAGCCGCGAGAGCGCGCTCGTCCTCAACAACATCCTGCTGGCCGCCGCCACCGCCACCGTGCTGCTGGGCACCCTCTTCCCGCTGATCCGGGAAGCGGCCACGGGCGAGGCGATCTCGGTCGGCCCGCCCTATTTCAACCTGACCTTCACGCCGCTGATGGCCGCGCTGATGATCCTCTTGCCGGCCGGCCCGCTGCTCGCCTGGAAGCGCGGCGACGCGCAGGGCGTGCTGCAACGGCTCTGGATCGCCGCGCTCATCGCGCTCGCCGCCGGCGTCGCCACCATCGCGCTTGTCAGCCCGAGGCACGGCTGGGGGCGGCCGGCGTGGCGCTCGGCGTCTGGC
The DNA here is from genome assembly GCF_024699985.1 of Phenylobacterium sp. J367. Lineage (GTDB taxonomy): Bacteria > Pseudomonadota > Alphaproteobacteria > Caulobacterales > Caulobacteraceae > Phenylobacterium. The sequence goes on from NZ_JAJONA010000001.1 coordinate 2,115,171, forward strand.
TGATCGCCGGCTCCGTGGCCGAGATCCTCGAGCGGGTCCGCGCCTTCCGGGCCCCCGCGGCGGAGAGCCTGCGCCGCCTCACCGGCCTGCCGCGCGGCGCCTGGGGCATGACGCTCGCCCACCTGGGCTTGGGCGTCTTCGTGCTGGGCGCGGTCTTCGAGACCACCTGGAAGGTGGAGGCGGCCGATACCCTGCCGCTCGGCGGCGCGCTCGACGCCGGCGCCTACCATGTGGTCCTGCAGGACATCCAGGCGGTGGAAGGCCCCAATTACGACGCCGAGCGCGCCCAGCTCGCCGTCACCCGCAACGGCCGGCCGATCTGCGCGCCATCGCCCGAGCGCCGGTTCTATCCGGCCGGCGGCCAGACCACGTCGGAGGTCGGCATCTGCTACCAGGGCATGAGCCACGTCTATGTCGTGCTGGGGGAACGCCGCGAGGGCGGGCCCGAGCCCGTCTGGCTGGTCCGCGCCTACTGGAACCCCTGGGCCAGCCTGATCTTCATCGGCCCGGCGATCATGGCCCTGGGCGGCCTCGTCTCCCTGTCCGACCGCCGCCTGCGGCTCGGCGTCGGCCGCCGGCGCGAGCAGCCGCAGGCCCAGCCGGCCCCGCAGGAGCAGCCGGCATGAGGCGGCTCCGCGCGCTCCTCGCCGCGGCGGCCGCCGTGCTCTGCGTGGCCGCGGCCTCCGACCCGGCCGAGCGCCTGGCGGACCCGGCCCAGGAGGCCCGCGCCCGGGAGATCTTCCGCGAGGTCCGCTGCATGGTCTGCCAGAACGAGTCGATCGACGACTCGGACGCCGAGCTCGCCCAGGATCTCCGCCGCCTCGTCCGCGAGCAGGTGAGCGCGGGCCGCACCGAGGACCAGATCAAGGCCTATCTCACCGACCGCTACGGCGAGTTCGTCTTGCTGACGCCGGCGTTCAACGCGGGCAATCTTGCGCTCTGGATAGGGCCTTTCCTGATTGTCCTGCTGGGCGCCGGCCTGCTCTTCGTCCGCCTGCGGAACCGGACGCCGGAGCTGGAGCTTTCGGAAGGGGAGGCGGAGCGTCTGCGCCGGCTGGCGGAGAGCGAAACAGACTGACACGATTGCGCCAAATATCCGACGCGATGCCGCGCGCAGGGTGACCTGAATGTAACTTGAGAGCGGTTGCACTCTCGTGCATCGAACCTAGGTTTTTCGGACGGGCGAAACTCTCGCGGGCCCGTACAGGGAATAGAAGGCTTATGACCTCGAAGAAGACGGGTTACCTCCTGGGCGCCGTGGCCGGCGCCGGCGTGATGGCCGCGGCGGTCGCGGGCGCGGGCATGCGGCTTCCCACCGCCCAGGCGGGCGAAGCGCAGGTCATCAAGGCGTCCACAGCGCCGATCTTCGCCCCGCCGCCCGGCGCGCCGATGTCCTACGCCGACATCTTCGAGCGGGTGTCTCCGGCGGTGGTCTCGATCAACGTCACCAGCCGCGTCGACCCGAACGCGCTGCGCCGCGCGCTGCCCGGCCTGCCGTTCCTGCTGCCCCAGCCGGACGACGAGGACGGCGACGATCCGACCGCCCCGCCGCAGGGCGGCCAGACCGAGCGCGGCCAGCCGCGTCTCCCCAGCCAGCAGTCCTCCGGCTCGGGCTTCTTCATCTCCCAGGACGGCTACATCGTCACGAACAACCACGTGGTCGAGAACGCCGAGAAGATCACCGTGGTGATGAAGGACGAGACCGAGCTCGAGGCCGAGATCGTCGGCCGCGACGAAGGCACCGACCTCGCCGTGCTGAAGGTGAAGGGCGGCCGCGGGCCGTATCCGTTCGTCAACTTCGAGGAAGCCGCCACCCCGCGGGTCGGCGACTGGGTCATCGCGGTCGGCAACCCGTTCGGCCTCGGCGGCACCGCCACGGCCGGGATCATCTCGGCCTACGGCCGCGACATCGGCGAGACCTTCGTCGACTACATCCAGATCGACGCCCCCATCAACCGGGGCAACTCGGGCGGCCCGACCTTCGACATCTACGGCCGGGTGATCGGCGTGAACACGGCGATCTTCTCGCCGTCGGGCGGTTCGGTGGGCATCGGCTTCGCCATTCCGGCCGAGGTCGCCAACTCGGTCACCAAGCAGCTGATCAGCGGCGGCAGGATCGAGCGCGGCTACATCGGCGCGTCGATCCAGAACTTCACCCGCGACATGGCGGAAGCCCAGGGGCTGGGCGACCAGCGCGGCGCGATCGTCGGCGACCTTGTCCAGGGCGGTCCGTCCCAGCGCGCCGGCCTGATGGTCGGGGACGTGGTGGTGGCCGTGAACGGCCAGGGCGTGAAGAGCTCGTCCGAGCTGACCCGCCGCGTGGCCCAGGCGCGTCCGGGCGACCTGCTGAAGCTCGACGTGATCCGCGACGGCCGCCGCCGGGTGGTGGACGTCCGCTCCGGCACCCGTCCGTCCGAGCGTGAGCTCGCGGCCAACGACAACGCGCCGGGCGGCCGTGCTCCGGGCGGCCAGGGCGCCGGCCGCGCCCGCGGCGCTGGTGATCGGCCTGGCGCTGGCCCCGCTGGACGAGGCCTCGCGTCGCCAGCTCAACGTGCCCGCCGACGTGCGCGGTGCGCTGGTCACCAGCGTCGACCAGGCCTCCGACGCGGGCGAGAAGGGCCTGCGCCGTGGCGACGTGATCACCCGGGCCGGCGACCGCGCGATCGGCAGCGCCGCCGATCTCGCCGCGGTCGTGGACGCCGCGAAGAAGGCGAACCGTCCCAGCGTGCTGGTCGGCGTCTACCGCAACGGCCGCACGTCCTTCCTGCCGCTGAAGGTTTCGGGCTAGGGTCTGAGGCTCGCGGGGGCGGAGAATCATGCGGATCCTGATCGTCGAAGACGACCTTGAAGCGGCCGAGGCCATGGACCGGGGCCTCACCGAGGCGGGCTATGCCTGCGTCCGGGCCGCCGACGGCGAGGAGGGCCTCGCCGCCGCCCGCGACGGCGAGTTCGACGTGATGATCGTCGACCGCATGATGCCCCGCATGGACGGCGTCACCCTGATCACCACGCTCCGGCGCGAGGGCGACCAGACCCCGGTGCTGTTCCTCTCCGCCCTCGGCGAGGTCGGCGACCGGGTGGCCGGCCTGCAGGCGGGCGGCGACGACTACCTGGTGAAGCCCTACGCCTTCGCCGAGCTGATCGCCCGCGTCGAGGCTCTGGCCCGGCGCCGCGAGACCGGCTCGGTGCAGACCCTGCTCAGGGTCGGGGACCTCGAGATGGACCTCATCGCCCGGACGGTGCACCGCCAGGGCAAGGAGATCGACCTCCAGCCGCGCGAGTTCCAGCTCCTGGAGTTCATGATGCGCCACGCCGGACAGTCGGTGACCCGGACCATGCTCCTGGAGAAGGTCTGGGAGTACCACTTCGACCCCCAGACCAACGTCATCGACGTGCACATCTCCCGCCTGCGCTCGAAGATCGACAAGGGCTTCGACCGGCCGATGCTGCAGACCGTCCGCGGGGCGGGCTACCGGTTGGATGCGTAACCTTCCGCCACCGCGAAGCGGGGAGGGGGACCACTCGCCGCAGAGCGAGTGGTGGAGGGGGCGAGTTCATCCGCCGCGCCCGCTTCCGCCCCTTCCACCATCGGCTCTTCGGCCGATGGTCCCCCCTTCCCCGTAAACGGGGAAGGAAGCCCATGCGCCTGCCGCGCATCTTCCGGACCACGCCCTTCCGGCTGACGCTGCTGTTCCTGGCGCTGTTCGCCAGCGCCGCCTTCGCCTTCCTGGCCTACATCTATGTGGCGACCGCCGGCGAGGCCGCGCGCCGCACCGACCAGGAGATCACCCGCGAGATGCGGTCCCTGGTGCAGGCCTACGACCGCGCCGGCATCGCCGCGGTCAACCAGGCGACCATCGAGCGCGCCGCCTCCGAGCGGCCGTTCCTCTACCTCCTCATGGACCACGCCGGCGAGACCATCTCCGGCTCCATCGAGGAAAGCCCGGTGGAGGAATTCGACGGCCAGCCGACCTGGACCACCTTCCAGATCACCGAGGAGGACGAGCAGGGCCGTCTCGTCCGCAATCCGGCTCGGGGCCTGCAGCAGCGTCTGCGCGGCGGGGAGATCCTCTTCGTCGGCGCCGACGTTGGCGAGGACGAGGCCTATGTTCTGAAGATCATCAACGCGCTCTGGGGCGCCGGCGCGCTCGTGGTCATGCTGGGCTTGGCCGGCGGCGTGCTGGTCAGCCGCAACGTCAGCCGCAGCATGGCCGGTCTCACCGAGGTGGTCGACGCCGTGCGCAACGGCGACCTGGGCGCCCGGGCCCGGGTCCGCGGCGCCCGCGACGAGTTCGACGAACTGGCCCAGGGAATCAACGAGATGCTCGACCGGCTGGAACGCTCCATGGCCGGCCACAAGCACTCCGGGGACGCCATCGCCCACGACCTGCGCTCGCCGCTCACCCGCCTGCGCGCCCGGCTCGAGGTCGCCTACCTCGACGTGGAGGCCGGCAAGGGCGACCCGCAGGAGGCCCTGGCCCAGGCGCTGACCGACACCGACGGCGTGCTGAAAACCTTCGGCGCCGTGCTCTCGATCGCCCGGCTGCAGGCCGCGGGCACGGCGCCCGATCCGGTCCTCTTCGATCCGGCCGACCTCGCCGCCGACATCGCCGAGCTCTACGAGCCGCTCTGCGAGGACAAGGGCATCGACTTCGCCGCCGAGTTCACCCGCGACCTGCAGGTGCGCGGCAACCGCGAGTTCCTGGCCCAGGCGCTGGCCAACATCCTCGACAACGCCATCAAATATACGCCCTCCGGCGGGGCGATCATGCTCCGCGTCCGCCGGCGCTCCTCCGGCGAGGTGGAGTTCTCCGTCACCGATACGGGCCCGGGCGTGCCCGAGGCCGACCGCGAGCGCGTCGTCCAGCGTTTCGTGCGCCTGGAGAACAGCCGCAACGAGCCCGGCGCCGGCCTCGGCCTCTCCCTCGTCACCGCCGTCGCGGAGGCCCACCAGGGCCGCCTGGAGCTGAACGAGGGCCCCGGCAAGGTCGGCGAGATGGGCCCCGGCCTGCGCGTGGCGCTGATCCTGCCGAGGGCCTAGGTCCGGAACCCCCGTCGCCGGCGGAACAGCAGGGCGTCCAGCGACCACGGGCCCGGCCCCCGCGTCGCCAGGTAGAGCCCGATCAGCACCAGGCACATGGAGCCGAACGAGCCGCGCCAGCCCTGGTGGTGGTCGACCATGACGATGGCGACGACGAAGTTGACCGCGCAGAGCAGTCCGGCCCACCGCGTCATCAGGCCCAGCACGAAGGCCATGCCGATCGCGAACTGGACGCCCACGTCGAAGGGAGCCAGAACGTTCGGCCAGGGAAACCCGAACTGCCCGAGGAAGGCCGCGAACTCCCGCATGTGCTCCGCGCTGGTGATGTTGTCCCACACCCCGAAGACCAGGAAGGCGCCGATCCCGACGCGCAGGGCGGTCAGGGCCGCGTCCGCGCCGCGGGCCAGCGGCGAAAGCGTGATCAGGTCGCGGGGCGTCATGCGGCTCTCCGTCTGCGGCGCGGCGGATAGTGGCGCGCGCCGTCCGCGTGCGGCCAGTTAAATGGCGGTAACCGCGGATCTCCTCGGGCCCTGCGGCCCCGTGCTCGACGCCCGCGCCGCCGAGCGCGCCCGCGAGATCGTCGCCGGCCGCTGGGACGGACCGGAGCTGGAACAGGCTTGGCCGGCGCTGGCCCCGGTGTTCGGCGCCTCGCCCTACCTGGCCAGCCTAGCCCGCCGCGATCCCCCGATGCTGGGCCGCATCCTGGCCGACGACCCCGAGGCGCGCCTCGCCGACGTGCTGGCCCGCACCGCCGCGGCCGCCGCCCTCGACACCGAGGCGGCCACCGTCGAGCTGCGCAAGCTGAAGGCCGAACTGCACCTGCTGACGGCGCTCTGCGACCTCGGCGGCGCCTGGGATCTCGACCAGGTGACGGGCGCGCTCACCCGCTTCGCCGACGCCTCGGTGGCCGCGGCCCTCACCGTGGCCGCCCGCGCCGAGGTCGAGGCCGGCCGCCTCACCCGCCTGGGCGAGGGCGAGGAAGGCCCGGTTCCCGGCTGGTTCTGCATCGCCATGGGCAAGCAGGGCGCCTTCGAGCTGAACTACTCCTCGGACATCGACGTCTCGGTCTTCTTCGACCCCGAGCGCCTGCCGCTGGCCGCGGACGTGGAGCCCCAGGCCTTCGCCGTCCGCCTGACCCACCGGCTCTCCGAGCTGATGCAGGCCAAGACCGCCGACGGCTACGTCTTCCGGATGGATCTGCGCCTGCGGCCGGACCCGTCCTCAACCCCGCCCGCCGTGCCGATCCCGGCGGCGCTCGAGTACTACGAGACCGTCGGCCAGAACTGGGAGCGCGCCGCCTTCATCAAGGCCAGGCCCTGCGCCGGCGACCTCGCCGCCGCCCGCGACTTCCTGGCCGAGCTGCAGCCCTTCGTCTGGCGCCGCAACCTCGACTTCGCAGCCATCGCCGACATCCATTCCATCAAGCGCCAGATCCACGCCCACAAGGTCGACGAGCGCATGTCGGCCAAGGGCGTCGACCTGAAGCTCGGCCGCGGCGGCATCCGCGAGATCGAGTTCTACGTCCAGACCCAGCAGCTGATCCTCGGCGGCCGCAATCCGGAGCTGCGCGCCAACCGCACCATCGACGCCCTGCGCGCCCTGCGCGACGCCGGCCACGTGGCCCCCGAGGCCTGCGAGGAGCTGACCGAGGCCTACCGGACGCTCCGCGCCGTGGAGCACCGGATCCAGATGCTGGAGGACGAGCAGACCCACAGGCTGCCGGAGTCCGACGCCGACCGCCGGCGGGTCGCCGCGCTCTGCGGCTACGACAAGCTCCGCAGCTTCGACGCCTGGATCACCCGCACGCTGAAGACCGTCAACGCCCGCTACGCCGAGCTCTTCCCGGAGGAGGAGCAGCTCTCCTCGAAGTTCGGCAGCCTGGTCTTCACCGGCGTCGACGACGACCCGGAGACGCTCGCCACCCTCAGGCGCATGGGCTTCAGCAACCCCGAGCGCGTCTCCCAGACCATCCGAAGCTGGCACCACGGCCGCATCCCGGCCACCCGCACGGAGCGTGGCCGCGAGCTCTTCACCCGCCTCGCGCCGCGCCTGCTCGACGCCTTCCAGGCCACCGGCGCGTCGGACGTCGCCTTCAACCGCTTCTCGGACTTCTTCGCCCGCCTCTCGTCCGGGGTGCAGCTCCAGTCCCTGTTCCTCGCCCAGCCGAAGCTCTTCGAGCTGGTGGTCCAGGTGATGGCCTTCGCCCCGAAGCTCGCCAACACCCTCTCGCGCCGTCCCGCCGCCATCGACGCCATGCTGGACGCGGACTTCTTCGAGCCCATCGACATCGCCGAGGACCGGGCAGTGATGGCCGCCGCCGTCTCCCGCGCCGACGGTTTCGAGGCGGCCATGGACGCCGTCCGCCGCGCCCACCGCGAACAGGCGTTCCGCATCGGCGTCCAGGTGATGAGCGGCGCCGCCACCGCCGAGGTCGCCGGAAAGGCCTTCGCCGACCTCGCCGACGTCTGCATCGAGGCGCTGGCCCCCGCGGCGCTCGCCGAGACCGTCCGCCTGGGCGGGGCCTTCGCGGGCGAGGTGGCCGTCGTCGCGCTCGGCAAGTGCGGCTCGCGCGAGATGAGCGCCGGCTCCGACCTCGACCTGATGACCTTCTACCGGGCCGCCGACCCGGCCGGCATGTCGGAGATCAAGGGCTGGGACGCATCCACCTTCTACGGCCGCTTCACCCAGCGGCTGATCGCGGCGCTCTCCACCCAGACCGGCGAAGGCGGCCTCTACGAGGTCGACATGCAGCTTCGCCCCTCCGGCACCAAGGGCCCGGTGGCGGTCAGCGCTGCGGCCTTCGACGCCTATTACCAGGGCGAGGCCGAGACCTGGGAGCTGCTGGCGCTGACCCGCGCCCGGCCGGTCTGGGCGACCTCGCCAGCCTTCGCCCAGGAGGTCGCCGGCGCCGTCGAGACCGCGCTCCGCCGGCCCCGGGACCGAAGGAGGACCGCCGCCGACGTCCGCGAGATGCGCCAGCTCCTCGAGGAGGAGCGTCCGCCCAAGGGCGACTGGGACCTCAAGCTCACCCCCGGCGGCCTGGTGGACATCGAGTTCGCCGCCCAGTTCCTGCAGCTCTGCCACGCCGCCGACGGCGGTCCCCTGCGCCCCAACACCGCCGAGGCGCTGGCCGCCTTCCGCGAGGCGGGCCTGGCCCCGACCCAGCCGCTGGAAGCCCTGGAGGCCGCCTGGCGCCTGCAGCAGGACCTGACCCAGCTCCTCAAGGTGGCGCTCGAGGAGAACCCTGACCCGACCCAGGAGCCGAAGCCGTTCCAGGCCCGTCTCGCCCGGGCCGGCGGGGCCCGGGACCTGAAGGGTCTCTTCGCCAAACTTTCGACATCCCGCGTGGCGGCCCGGAAAGCCTACGACATCATCGTGCAACCCTGACCGTGGATGACGGAGGCGGCGACGTTCGGACGGGACGAAGCCCCACCTGTGTGCATCCCGTAAGGACCTATCGATGAAAGCTCTTCTCCTCACCGCCACCACGGCGGCGGCCCTCGTGGCCGGCGCCGCGATCGCCCAGCAGGCCCCGGGCCCCGCGCCGCAGCCGAAGGCCGAGCGCCAGATCAGCCAGCAGCAGTTCGAGGCCCGCCAGGCCCAGCGGACCGAGCGCATGTTCGCGCGGCTCGACACCAACAAGGACGGCGCGATCACCAAGGCCGAGCTCGACGCCGCCTCGAAGGCCCGCTTCGAGAAGGCCGACGCCAACAAGGACGGCGTCCTCTCCGGCGACGAGCTGAAGCGCGGCAAGGGCATGCGCGGCCACCGCATGCACCGCCAGCCGGCGTAACGTCATCCCTCCCCTTCAGGGGAGGGACAGCCCGCTTCGCGGGCAGGGTGGGGGAGGTCACGTCCAGGCTCCGTGCTTGATCGTGGGATCCCCACCCCTCAGCGCCGACGCGCCGTCCACCCTCCCCTGAAGCGGAGGGATCAGGCGACTTCTTCTTCCGCGTCCTCTTCCACCCGCTCCGGCTCCGCCGGGGCGGTCTGGCGGACCGGCAGGAGGAAGCTCGCCTCGGTGCCCTGGCCCGGCGCGCTGGCCAGCTCCAGCAGGCCGCCGTGCATCTCCACCAGCGACTTGGTGAGCGCCAGGCCCAGGCCCGTGCCCTGCTGGGTCTTGGAGTGCTGGCTCTCGATCTGCTCGAAGGGCACGGCCAGCCGCTTGAGGTCGTCCTCGGCGATGCCGATGCCGGTGTCGCGCACCGCCACCCGGACCCGCTCGCCCAGGTGCTCGGCGCGCACCTCGGCATGGATGCTGACCCGGCCGCCGCGCGGCGTGAACTTGATGGCGTTGGAGAGCAGGTTCAGCAGCACCTGCTTCACCGCCCGGTAGTCGGCCTCCACCTCCGGCAGGACCGGAAACTCCACGTCGAGCTTCAGCCCGGCGCTCTCGGCCCGGTTCCGCACCAGCCGGGCGGCGTCCTCGGCCACCTCCTCGATGGAGACCGGCTCGAAGCGGAGCGTCATCTTGCCGGCCTCGATCTTCGACATGTCGAGGATGTCGTTGATCAGCGCCAGCAGGTGCTGGCCGGACGCCAGGATGTCGCGGCAGTAGTCCACGTAGCGCTTGTCGCCGAGCGGGCCGTACATCTCGCCCAGCATGATCTCCGAGAAGCCGTTGATGGCGTTCAGCGGAGTCCTGAGCTCGTGGGACATGTTGGCCAGGAACTCGCTCTTGGCCTTGTTGGCGCTCTCGGCGCGCACCTTCTCGAGCTCGTACTTGCGGGCGAGCTCGGAGAGCTCCTGCTGGCTGGCCTCCAGGTTCGACACCGCGCGGCGCAGCGCCTCCTCGTTCCGCCGCCGGGCCTCCTCCTGGGTCTTCAGCGCGGTGATGTCGGCGGCGGTGACCACCAGGCCGCCCTCGGCGGTCGAGCGTTCCGAGATCTGCACCCAGCGGCCGTCCACCAGCTCGGCCTCGCGCACGCCGCGCAGGCCGCCCGGGGCGGAGACCTCCTGCCGGACGGCGAGCTGGGCGAAGCGGTCCACCTGCTCGCGCTGGACGCCGGGCTTCAGGAGCTGCGGGTCGAGCCGGAAGTAGTTGCGGTAGTTCTTGTTGCACATGAGCAGCCGGCCGTGCCGGTCCCACAGCACGAAGGCCTCCGACACGCTCTCGATGGCGTCGCGCAGGCGCATCTCCGCGGTCTGCGCCCGGGCCTGGGCCAGCCGCTCCTCGGTGACGTCCAGCGCCACTCCGATGATCCGGGCGAAGCCGCCCTCGGCCGCCTCGCCGAAGCCCTGGCCCCGGGCGTCGATCCACACCGGCCGGCCGCCGATCGGCGAAGGCACCTGGAAGGAGACGTCGAAACCGCCGTAGATCGCGGCGTTGGCGAGCGCGTCACGCAGGCCGTCCCGGTGCCCGGGCGAGACGCGATCCAGCACCTGCTGGCCGTCCACCACCCCGCCGCGCCAGCCAAAGAGGGCGCCGGTCACGTCCGACATGAAGATCTTGTCGGTGGTCAGGTCCCATTCCCAGATGCCGCAGCGGGCGGCTTCTACCGCCAGGCGGAAGCGGTGCTCGCTGTCGGTATAGGCGGCGTGCGCCTGTTCCACGCGCCGCCATTCGAAGAGCAGCAGCAGGCCGAGCGCGAAGGCGGTGGCGAGCGGGGCGGCCAGCCAGACGAGGGTCTCCTCCGGCGACTGCGGCCCGGCCCGCAGCCGGCCCACCGCCACGGCCGTATAGACCGCGAGCAGCAGCAGGGTGGCCAGGATGGCGATGCGCGCGAAGCTGTAGCTCGGCGGCCGCCGGCGCTCGGACGTGTCTTCGCCGCCCGCATCCGCAGGCGATTCCACCGCGTCACTGAGCCCGCGCCTGGCCAACGCCTGCCGACCCTCCCCGACCCGAGTCATTCCCTCGGTTCGCGAATCTAAGGTGCGTCGCGGAATCCGTCACCCATCTCGGGCGCGGCGTTTCGACTCCCCGTGAAGCTTGGCTCAGCCCTCCTCGGCGAGCGCCCGGCTGACCAGTTCGTAGACGTTCTTGGAGAGCCCCTCGGTCTTCAGGATGCGTTCCAGCTCCGCCTTCATCAGCGCGCCCAGCTCCGGCGTGTAGCGCCGCCAGCCGCCCAGCGGGTCGACGAGCCTCGCCGCGATCATCGGGTTGAAGCCGTCCGTGGCGATGATCTGGTCGGCGAGGAACCGGTAGCCGGACCCGCTCGGATCGTGGAACCGCGCCGGGTTGAAGTTGGCGAAGGTCGAGACCAGCGCGCGCAGCCGGTTCGGGTTCTTGGCGTCGAAGGCCGGGTGCGCGGTCAGCCCCAGCACGCGGCCGATGGCCTCCTCCGACGGGTCGCGCGCCTGCACGGCGAACCACTTGTCGATCACCAGCGGCTCGGACTTCCAGCGCGCGTAGAAGTCCTCCAGAGCGGCCTCGGCGGCCGCCCCGCCGATCTGCATAAGCGCGCTCAGCCCGCCCATCTGGTCGGTCATGTTGATCGCCGCGCGGTAGTGCCCGTCGGCGATCTCGGCGATCTCCGAGCGCGGATTGGCGGTCATCAGGTCGAGGGCGGTGTTGCGCAGCGCCCGGCGGCCCGCCCCGGCGGCGTCCGGCGAGAACTCGCCGAGGTCCTGCAGGCCGGTGTGGATGTGCCGGAGCTGGGCGTTCAGGTGCAGCGCCAGCCGCAGGCGGAGCGCGTCCCGCGCCTGGTGGATCGCCGCCGGGTCGGCCGGGCTCATGGCCAGCGCCAGGTCGCTTTCCGACGGCAGCGCCAGCAGCAGGGCCTTGAACGCCGGGTCCGCCGCCAGGTCGCTGAGCGCCCGGCCCACGGCGTCGGCGAACCGCTCCTCGGAGACCTCGTCCGGATGGCCGGCCGCGCGCCCGAGGATCAGGGCGCGGGCCAGGTCCTGGCCGGCCTCCCAGCGGTTGAACAGGTCCGGGTCGGCGGCGAGCTGGACGTAGCGGTCCTTCTGCGGGGCGTCGGTCGTCAGCACCACGGGCGCCGAGAAGCCGCGCAGCGCCGAGACCACAGGCGGGGCGTCGACGCCGGTCAGGGTCACCTTGGCCGTCGCCTGGTCCAGCACGACCACGGTCTCGTCCACCGCCTGGCCGTCGCGTTCGAAGGCCAGGGTGCGGCCCTCGGGGTCGAGCAGGCCCACCGTCACCGGGATCGGCAGCGGCTGCTTCGTGGGCTGGCCCGGCGTCGGCGGCGTCTGCTGCGCGAGCTCCAGGGTCAGCGTCCGGGCGTCCTCGTCATAGGTGCTGGCCAGGCTCACCCGCGGCGTGCCGGCCTGCTCGTACCAGGCGAAGAAGGCCGAGAGGTCCCGGCCCGAGACTTCGGCGAAGCACTTGATGAACTCTTCGACCGTGGTGGCGTGGCCGTCCCAGCGTTCGAAATAGAGGTCCATCCCCTTCCGGAAGGCGTCCGGCCCGATCAGCGTCTTGAGCATCCGGATGACCTCGGAGCCCTTCTCGTAGATCGTGGCGGTGTAGAAGTTGTCGATCTTCAGGTAGCTCGACGGCCGCACGGGGTGGGCGAGCGGCCCCTGGTCCTCGGCGAACTGGCGGGCGCGCAGCGCCTTCACGTCCTTGATCCGCTGCACGGCGTGGCCGCGCATGTCGCCCGAGAAGCTCTGGTCGCGGAAGACCGTCAGGCCTTCCTTCAGGCAGAGCTGGAACCAGTCGCGGCAGGTGATCCGGTCGCCGGTCCAGTTGTGGAAGTACTCGTGGGCCACGACGCTCTCGATGCGCTCGAAGTCCACGTCGGTCGCCGTCGCCGGGTCGGCCAGCAGGAGGGAGCTGTTGAAGATGTTCAGCCCCTTGTTCTCCATGGCCCCGAAGTTGAAGTCGCGCACCGCGACGATCATGAAGAGGTCGAGGTCGTACTCGCGGCCGAACGCCTCCTCGTCCCATTTCATCGAGCGCTTCAGCGCGTCCATGGCGTAGGCCGCGCGCGGCGCCATGCCGGGATCGACGAAGATCTTCAGCTCGACCGTGCGGCCGCTCATCGTGGTGAGCGTGTCCTCCAGCACGTCCAGCTCGCCGGCCACCAGGGCGAACAAGTAGCAGGGCTTCGGGAAGGGGTCGTTCCAGACCGCGTAGTGGCGCCCGCCCGGCAGGTCGCCCTTCTCCAGCAGATTGCCGTTGGAGAGCAGGTGCTGGAACTTCCGGTCCGCCACGATGCGGACGGTGAAGCGCGACAGCACGTCCGGCCGGTCCGGCCAGAAGGTGATCTTCCGGAAGCCCTCGGCCTCGCACTGGGTGCAGAACCGGCCGCCGGACATGTAGAGCCCTTCCAGCGCCTTGTTGTTCTCCGGGTCGATCTCGACCTCGGTGGTGAGCGTGAAGGCGGCCGGCACGCCCGGGATCGTCAGCCCCTCGGCGTCGATGGTCCGCTCGGCCTCGGCCAGGACCCGCCCGTCCACGGCCACCGAGATCGGCTTCAGCCGCTCGCCGTTGAACCGCAGCGGCTCGGCGTGCTCCCCGTTGCGGCGGACCTTGAGAGTCGCCGTCACCCGCGTGGTGTTGGGCTGGAGATCGAAGGCCAGGTGGACCTCGTCCACGAGGTAGGCCGGCGGCCGGTAGTCGGAGAGCTTGATCGGCTGGGGGGTCTCGGTGCGCATCCGGAGGATTTAGCCCTCCGCACCGGCCCTCGCCAGCGGCGCCCGCGCGCATTCGGCGCGGTTTTGCACGGACCCGTCGCGGATTGAGCGGCGTCAAGGTGAAGCCTGTGCCCCTGGCCCATGACCCCTGCGCGGCCTTGCCGCCAACACAGGGGATAGACATGAACACCATCCAGATGGCGCTTGCGGCCGGGGCGGCTCTGGCGCTCGCCGGCGCCGCCCAGGCCCAGGACTTCCAGCCCAAGACGGCCGGGACCGTGATGCTGAACGTCCGCATCACCGACGTGGCGCCCGACGCCGGCGACCCGATCACCACGCTGGCCGGCGCCCCCGACGGGCCTGAAGGCCGACGTCAGCGACAGCATCGTGCCCACCATCGGCCTGACCTATTTCTTCACCGACCACCTGGCCGCCGAACTCATCGCCGGCAGCAGCAAGCACACCGTCCGCGCCAAGGGTGGGACGACGGACGTAAAGGTCAAGGAGACCTGGGTGCTGCCGCCCACCCTGAGCCTGCAGTACCACTTCGCCCCGGCCGCCAAGGTCAGCCCCTATGTGGGCGCGGGCGTGAACTACATGCTGTTCTACGCCGACAAGGACTTCAACGGCTTCGGCCTCGACATCGACAACGGGTTCGGTGTCGCGCTCCAGGCCGGCGCGGACGTCGCCATCCAGGGCCCGTGGAGCGCCAACGTCGACGTGAAGAAGATCTTCTTCGAGACCGACGCCAAGGATCCCTGGAACGGGGTGAAGTCCAAGGTGAGCCTCGACCCGTGGGTCGTCTCGGCCGGCGTCGGCTACAAGTTCTAGCCCGAACCGGCCATGGCCTGACGCGAGGTCACGCTTTTCCTGCCCTGCCTTCCCGCGCAATGCTGCGGGCGAGGAAACGACGAACGCCGGCCAACCGGCGGGAGGCAGGGCATGAATTTCGACTTCTCCGACGACCAGAAGTTCCTGAAGTCCGAGGCGCGCAAGTTCCTGGAGGCGAACAGCTCCGCCGCCCAGGTCCGCAAGGTGCTGGACGACGACGGCAAGGCCTATGACGAGGCGCTGTGGAAGGCCGTGGCCGGCCAGGGCTGGCTGGGCGCGGCCATCCCCGAGGAACACGGGGGCCTCGGTCTCGGCCACCTGGAGCTCTGCGTGATCGCCGAGGAGCTCGGCCGCGCGGTCGCCCCGATCCCCTTCGCCTCCACCGTCTACTTCCTGGCCGAAGCCGTGATGCTGGCCGGCGACGAGGCCCAGAAGTCCGACCTCCTGCCGAAGATCGCCGCCGGCGAGGTGATCGGCTGCCTCGCCACCTCCGAAGGCCCCGGCCCGGTGACCCCCGGTTCGATCCAGACGACCGTCTCCGGCGGCAAGCTCACCGGGACCAAGGTCCCCGTCACCGACGGCGACATCGCCACCCTCGCCGTGGTGCTCGCCAAGGAGAACGGCAAGCTCGGCCTGTTCCTCGTGGACCTGACGGGCGAGGGCGTCGCCCGCGAGGCGCTGCAGACGGTCGATCCCACCCGCGACGCCGCGAAGCTTGTCTTTTCCGGCGCGCCGGCGACGCGGCTCGGCCCGGCCGGCGAGGGTTTCGCGCTCCTGGAGCAGGTCCTCGACCGCGCCGCCATCCTGCTGGCCTTCGAACAGACCGGCGGCGCCGACAAGTGCCTGGAGATGGCCAAGGCCTATGCGCTGGAGCGCTACGCCTTCGGCCGGGTGATCGCTTCCTACCAGGCCATCAAGCACAAGCTCGCCGACATGTATGTCCGCAACGAGCTCGCCCGCTCGAACGCCTACTACGGGGCCTGGGCGCTCAACACCAACGCCCCGGAGCTGGCGGTGGCCGCCAGCGCCGCGCGGATCGCCGCGTCCGAGGCCTACTGGTTCGCCGCCAAGGAGAACATCCAGACCCACGGCGGCATCGGCTTCACCTGGGAGGTGGACGCCCACCTCTACTTCCGCCGCTCGCGCCAGCTCGGCCTCGTGGCCGGCGCCCCGCGCGTCTGGAAGGAACGGCTGGTCAGCCAGCTCGAACGGCGCAACGCGGCCTGATCAGGGAGCGAGGGATCATGGACTTCAACGACACCCCGGAAGAAGCCGCCTACCGCGCCCAGGTCCGCGCGTGGCTGGACGAGAACGCCCCGAAGAAGGCGCTCGACCTCACCGACATGGAGGGCGGCGGCTCGATGGCCGCCTCCAAGGCCTGGCAGGCGAAGAAGGCCGCGGCCGGCTATGCGCAGATCACCTGGCCCAAGGAGTGGGGCGGCCCCGGCGGCACGCCGATCCAGCAGGTGATCTTCAACCAGGAGGAGGCGGCCTATCCGATCCCGCCAAACCCGTTCCAGATCGGCCTGGGCATGTGCGTGCCCACGGTGATGACCTTCGCCGACGAAGACACCAAGAAGCGCTTCGTCGGGCCCGCCCTCCGCGGCGAGGAGATCTGGTGCCAGCTGTTCTCCGAGCCCTCGGGCGGCTCGGACGTGGCGGCCGCCCGCACGCGCGCCGTCCGCGACGGCGACGACTGGGTCATCAACGGCCAGAAGGTGTGGACGACCGGCGCCCAGTTCTCCGACTTCGGCATCGTCGTCGTCCGCACCAACCCCGACGCCCCCAAGCATAAGGGGCTGACCATGTTCTGGGTCGACATGAAGGACCCGGGCATCGAGGTCCGGCCGATCCACCAGATGTCCGGCGGCTCGGGCTTCAACGAGGTGTTCTTCACCGACGTCCGCGTAAAGGACAGCCAGCGCCTGGGCGCCGTGGACGACGGCTGGCGCGTCTCGCTCGTCACGCTGATGAACGAGCGCCTGGCCGTGGGCGGGGCGACCGGCGCCGGCTGGAGCCAGTTCCTGGAGGCGGCCCGCACCGTGCCCGGCCTCGACGGCGCCCCGGCGCTGAAGGACCAGGCCCTGCGCGAGAAGCTGGCCGACTGGTACGTCCAGGCCGAAGGGCTGAAGCACACCCGCAACCGGACGCTGACCGCGCTCTCCAAGGGGGCGACGCCGGGCCCGGAAAGCTCGATCGGCAAGATCGTCTCGGCCGTCCAGATGCAGGAGCTGGCCCACACCGCCATCGAGATGCTGGATCAGTACGGGATCATCAACGACCCCGAGCTCGCGCCGCTGAAGAGCGCCTTCCACGGCTCCTGGATGATGGCGCCGGGCCTGCGCATCGCCGGCGGCACCGACGAGATCCTGAAGAACATCATCGCCGAGCGCGTCCTGGGCCTCCCCGGCGACATCCGCGTCGACAAGGACGTCCCCTTCAAGGACATGCCGACGGGGCGATAGCGGCGGCGATCGGGTTTCAGAAGCGGTAGGCGAAGCCGAGGATCGGTCCGTCCATCCCGGCGTCGAACTTGAAGCCGCTGTTGGACGTGTCGATGGCGAGGTGGCGCCAGCCGCCCGCGGCGGTCCAGTGCGGGCTCAGCCGGTAGTTCACCACGCCCATGAGCTGCCAGGTCAAGCTGGACGAAACGCCGAAGCCGCCGACGTCGCCGTAGAGATCGTATGCCCAGCGGTCGGCGATGGGCCCGCCCAGGCGCACGCCGACGATCGGGTCGGTGAGCGTCTTCGACGACCCGCCCGAGACCGTCCGTCCCGGCCCGGATAGCTGCACCTCCTGGTCGATCGCGACGATCCGAATCCCGGCCAGCAGGTCGACGAAGGTGGCGCCCCGGTCGACCGCCCGGTAACCGCCGGCCAGGGTCGACATGAACTGCCTCACCGTCGCCTCGCCGGTCACCAGGCCGGGATCGCGGATTTTCAGGTCCTTGGACGCCTCGAGCTCCGCGTAGGAGAGGTCGCCCACGATCACCAGGCGGTCGCGGCGCGCCGCGCCCATCGCCATCGCCCCGAACTTCAGGGCGTCCAGGATGTCGCTGAACGCAGTGTCGACGCTCACGTCGGGCAGCCGCCCAGGCGTGCCGAGGTCGCCGTTCAGGCCGGCGAACCAGATGTAGGGGGCGACCGAGACCTCCCACCCTTCGTCCGCCGCGCACGCCGGCTCGCGGCCGGCGGCGTCCGGCGCGGGTTCGTCCGGCGCGGCGCGTGCGCCGGCGGCCCAACCCAGGGTCACGCCGATCGCGGCGCCGGCCGCTGCGAGGCGGATAGAGGGGCGCTTGTCCGCCATGGGGGGCTCTCCGTGTGGACCGCCGCATCTAGCGGCGCCCCGGCGGACGGGAGCATCCGGTGGGGACCTGACCCGCGCTTCGAATGTCTGCATCCGTAGAAGCGCTGCGCCTATACGGGCGACCACCGGATAGGCGCCGGGACCTTCCCGCCATGAGGATCTGGCGCTGCCTCTGCCACGGAGCCCCGGACATGGCCATCCGCCGCGACGATCGCACCGTCCTGCCGATCCCGGATCGCGCGCAAGCGCGTCTCGTCACCTTCGACGCCAAGGACGGAGAGACCTCGTTCCCGCCGATCGCCGAACTGCGGGCCCCTGACGGGGCGCCCAACGTCCTGATCGTCCTGCTGGACGATGTGGGCTTCGGGGCCTCGAGCGCCTTCGGCGGCCCCTGCGAGATGCCCACCGCGGAGCGGCTGGCGGCGGGCGGCCTGAAGTACCGGCGGTTTCACACCACCGCGCTCTGCTCCCCCACGCGGCAGGCGTTGCTCACCGGCCGCAACCACCATGCCGTCGGCATGGGCGGCATCACCGAGATCGCCACCGGCGCCCCGGGATATTCGTCGGTGCTGCCCAACACGGCCGCGCCGCTCGCCAAGACGCTCAAGCTCAACGGCTATTCGACGGCCCAGTTCGGCAAGTGCCACGAGGTGCCGGTCTGGCAGACGAGCCCGGTCGGTCCCTACAACCAATGGCCGACCGGCGCGGGGTTCGAATATTTCTACGGGTTCATCGGGGGGCGAGGCCAACCAGTGGTACCCGAGCCTCTACGAAGGCACGACGCCGGTCGAGGTCACCCGGACGTCCGAACAGGGCTTTCACCTGATGGAGGACATGACCGACAAGGCCATCGCCTGGGTCGGTCAGCAGAAGGCGCTCGCGCCTCACAAGCCGTTCTTCATCTACTTCGCCCCGGGCGCGACCCATGCGCCGCATCACGTGCCGAAGGCCTGGGCGGACCAGTACAAGGGCAGGTTCGACGCCGGCTGGGACGAGCTGAGGGAACGCACCTTCGCGCGGCAGAAGGCCATGGGCGCGGTGCCGGCGGACTGCGAGCTGACGCCGCGCCACAAGGAGATCCCGGCCTGGGACGACATGCCCGAGGCGATCAAGCCGGCGCTGCGCCGGCAGATGGAGGTCTATGCCGGCTTCCTGGAGTACGCCGACCATCACGTGGGACGGCTGATCGATAGCCTTGAGAAGCTGAAGATCCTCGACGACACCCTCATCTACTACATCATCGGCGACAACGGCGCGTCGGCGGAAGGCACCCTCCAGGGGACCTTCAACGAGATGATCAACTTCAATGGCCTGAGCGCCATCGAGACGCCCGAGTTCCTGATCGAGCGCCTGGACGAGCTGGGCGGACCGAAGTCCTACAACCACTTCGCGGTCGGCTGGGCGCACGCGATGTGCACGCCCTACCAGTGGACCAAGCAGGTCGCCTCCCACTTCGGCGGCACCCGGAACGGCACGATCGTCCAGTGGCCGAACGGCATCGCCGCGCGTGGCGAGGTCCGCGACCAGTTCCACCATGTGATCGACGTCGCCGCGACCGTCCTCGAAGCCGCGGGCCTGCCCGAGCCGCTGTTCGTGGAGGGCGTCCAGCAGACACCGCTGCATGGCGTCAGCATGGCCTACTCCTTCGACGATCCGGAGGCGGCGGACCGCCACGAGACCCAGTACTTCGAGATGTTCGGCAACCGGGGCATCTATCACCGGGGCTGGACGGCCGTGACCCGGCACAAGACGCCCTGGCTGCTCATCGGCGAGGCGGTCCCCGCCTTCGACGACGACGTCTGGGAGCTCTACGACACGACCCAGGACTGGACCCAGGCGAAGGACCTCTCGAAGCAGTTCCCGGAGAAGCTGCACGAACTCCAGCGCCTGTGGCTGATCGAAGCCGTGAAATACAATGTGCTGCCCCTCGACGACGACCTGGGGAAGCGGTTGAACCCCCGACACCGCCGGGCGCCCGGTGCTGATCCGCGGCGACACCCAGCTGCTCTTCGCGGGCATGGGCCGGCTCGGCGAGAACGCCGTGCTGAGCATCAAGAACAAGTCCCACGCGGTCACGGCGGAGATCGTCGTCGGGCCGGAACCGGCCCATGGCGTCATCATCGCCCAGGGCGCCAACATCGGCGGCTGGTCGCTGTACGCGCTGCAGGGCCGGCTGAAGTATTGCTACAACCTGTCCGGCGTCCGCTACTTCTACGTCGAGGCCCAGGCGCCGCTCACCGAGGGCGAGCACCAGGTCCGCATGGAGTTCGCCTACGACGGCGGCGGGCTCGGCAAGGGCGGGAACGTCACCCTCTACGTCGACGGCGAGGCTGCGGGCCAGGGCCGCGTGGAGGCGACGCTCTCGATGGTCTACTCGGCCGACGACGGCTGCGACGTGGGCCGTGACAGCGGCGCGCCCGTGTCCGAGGACTACCCGCCGATCAACAACGCCTTCAACGGGCGGATCAAGGGCGTCCAGATCTCCATCGCGCCCGTCGACGCGGGCGACGGGCATCTGGTCGACAGGGAGAAGGCCCTGGAGCTGGCCATGGCGCGGCAGTAGCGCCGCGCGAAGCTACGCCGTCAGCGCCAGCGGGCGGTTGCGGGCGTTGGTCCCGAGGATCTGGCTGTAGAGCCGGGTCAGGCCCTCGAATGTCGCGGCCCAGCCGTGGCGGGTCTCGGCCCGCCGCCGCGCCGCGGCCGACAGTTCGCCGAGGTCGCGCGCGAACAGCGCCTCGATGGCCTCGGCCAGGCCCGCCGGCTCGACGTTGCGCGCCCGCTGGCCCACCGTCTCGTCGATCAGCTCGGAGACCCCGCCCTTGCCGGGGCCGACCACCGGCAGGCCGGCGGCCATGGCCTCCAGCACGACGAGCCCGAAGATCTCGTTCTCGTTGGCGTGCAGGCAGGCGTCGCAGGACGCGATCAGCCCGGCCAGCTTCACCGGGTCGCGCTCGTAGTCGAGGCAGATGACGTTCGGCGAATAGCCCACGTCCTTGCCGGCCCCGACCAGCAGCAGTTTGTAGGGCGCGCCCAGCCGCTCCACGGCGGCGACCATGGCGTCGATGTTCTTCTCGCGCGCCGGGCGGCCGGCGAACACCAGCAGCCGCGTGTCGGCGGCGAGGCCCAGCCGCTTCAGCAGTTTCGCCCGGTCGCCCCGCGAGGGATGGAAGAGGTCGGTGTCGACGCCCAGCTGCTGGACGCTCATCCGCTCCACGCCCGCCTCCTGCAGCCGGTTGGCCATGTGCCTGGACGGCGCCACCACATGGTCGAAGCGCTGGTAGGCCTGGGCCCAGAAGTTGAAGGTCGGCGCCTCGGCCCATTCGCCGAAGTGCAGGGCGGCAAGCGTCGCGGCGTCGGTGTGGCAGAAGCCGACCACCGGCACGCCCAGGGCCTCGCCGGCCTCCAGCGCCGCATGGCCCGGCACGAAGACGTCGCCGGCCTCGATGATGTCCGGCTCGAGCATCCGGATCACCGTCTCCCACTTGGTCAGGCTGGCGGGCATCCGGTATCCGTCGCCGAACGGCAGGCGGGCGGCGGCGATGGTGACGAGGTTGGACCCTTGAGCCTCGGTCCGGGCGCCCGGCACCACCAGGGTGTGGCGGATGTCCGGCCGGCGCAGGTCCAGCCAGGCGCGCTTGGCCAGCAGGTAGCGTTTCACGCCCCCGGACTTCGGCGCGTACATCATCGTCGTGTCGATGAGGTGGAAGCCCTGCGCCTCTCCGAACGCGGGCGTGTCCGCCGGATCCAGCCGGATCAGATTCTCAGGCTGCGGCGCGACAGCGTCGAACATTCGGCGTGCCCCCCTGTGCTTCGTTGACGCGTCTCTCGATGACGCTCGCTGAAGCTGCAACGAGCAGACCGGCGGATCGATCCCGCCCGAGAGGCTTCCGGACCCGCAGCTTGCGCCTGGCCGGCGTCTTCTTCCAGTCGTTGTCCAGGCTGTTGCCCCTTCGCATCGGATCGGCAAAGGACGCGGGCGGACGCGCGTCACACTGAAGCTTGCTTCCCAGATTGGGCGGAAAGCGGTCGGGTGCAAGTCCGTGTCTCTACGGATCGTAGGCCCTGGCGACCTCGGGACGGGCCCCGATCGAAGGCGGGAATTCCGGGGGGACGGCGCGCCTGGGTTTCGAGCTCGAAGGCGTGGCCCAGCGAGAGCAGCCGCCCTTCCGACCAGGCCGGCCCGAGGAACGACAGCCCGACTGGGAGGCCGCGGACCTGGCCCATGGGCACGGTCAGGTGCGGATAGCCCGACACCGCCGGCAGGGTGGAGGGCGAGCCGAAGAACCGCCCCCCGTTCACCGGGTCGACGATGGAGGCGGGGCCGCCGCTCGGTGAGACGAGCGCCTCGACGTTCGCCTCCCGCATCAGCTTGTCGAGGGTGTCGGCGGCGAGCTTGGTCGTCTCGGCCCGCTTCGCCGCCATGGCCCGGTCGGCGGCCGGCGGCGTCTTCGCCGACTGCTCGAAGATCTCCTGGCCGAACAGCGGCAGTTCGCGCGGCTCGGCGGCGTTGAAGGCGATCAGCGCCTCCAGGGTGCGCGTGCGGACGGCCGGCGGCGTGGTGGCGAGATAGGCGTCGAGCGCGGCCTTGAACTCCCAGCGCAGCAGGTCGCCCTCGGCGGCGCCCACCTTGTTGAGCACGGCCTCCTCGGGCCCCTTCACCTCGACGAGGACGGCTCCGGCGTCGCGGAGCGCGGTAAGCGCCTTCTCGTACTCGGCGTCCACGTCCGGGTGACGGCCGGCGAGGTTCCTGAGCACCCCGATCCGCGCGCCCCGCAGCGCCTGCGGGTCGAGGGCGGCCACATAGTCGGTTTTCCGGCGGTCGGCCTCGGCGGTGGCCGGGTCCAGCGGATCGGAGCCGGCGATGGCGGTCAGCACGGCGGCGGCGTCGGCCACGGTCCGGGTCATCGGACCCGCCGTGTCCTGGGCCGGCGAGATCGGCACGATGTGGGTCCGCGAGACCAGGCCCACGGTGGGCTTCAGCCCGACGATCCCGGTCATCGCCGCCGGGCAGGTGACCGAGCCGTCGGTCTCCGTGCCGATGGCCAGGGCTACCAGACCCGCCGCCACCGCCGCGCCCGAGCCGGAGGACGAGCCGCAGGCCGTGCGGTCCAGGCCGTAGGGATTGCGCACCAGTCCGCCCGCCGCGCTCCAGCCGCTGATCGACCGGGTCGAGCGGAAGTTCGCCCATTCCGACAGGTTGGCCTTGCCGAGGATCACCGCCCCGGCGTCGGTCAGCCGCTTGACGATCGGCGCGTCGCGCTCGGGCACATTGCCGACCAGGGCGAGCGAGCCCGCGGTCGTCGCCGTTCCGTCCTGGCTCTCGATATTGTCCTTCAGCAGGATCGGCACGCCGTGCAGCGGCCCGCGCACGCGCCCCGCCTGGCGCTCCTGGTCGAGCCGCCGCGCGTCCGCCAGCGCATGCGGGTTCAGCGTCAGCACGCTGTTCAGCTTCGGCCCGGCCCGGTCGATCCGGGCGATGCGGTCGAGCGACAGCTGGGTCAGACGCTCGGCGCTGATCGCGCCCGCGCGCATGGCCGCCTGCTGCTCTGCGGCCGAGGCGTAGGGGCTGAGCGGCTGCGCGGCCGCGGTCCCGGCCAGCGCCACGGCCCCCACGAAGCTCGCGATCCTCAGCATGCGGCAGGGTCCCCCGGTTGCGCGGGCCGACCCTATCGCCGCCGCGCCGGCACCACCAGCCGCCTCGGCGTTCGGCGCGGCGCCGCCTTCGGGTTTCACCCGATCCCGGTCCGGGCCGCCACGATCGAACGTGCGGGCCGTGCGGGTGCGGAGAGGCGGGATGGGAAGCAGCGTCGTCAGTCTGGCCCTCGCCGCCGCGGCGGCCGCGGCATTCCCTGCCGCCGCCCAGGACAGCGACGCGGAGCTGGCGAAGAAGCTGTCCAACCCGGTCTCCAGCCTGATCAGCGTGCCGCTGCAGCTCAACCACGACTGCTGCTTCGGGCCGGACGAGGGCTATCGCTACACCCTCAACGTCCAGCCGGTGGTCCCGGTCTCGGTAGGTCAGGACTGGAACATGATCGTCCGCACGATCATGCCGGTCATCTACCAGGACCGCACCTCGCCCGCGGCCGGCGACGCCCAGGGCTTCGGCGACATCACCCAGAGCTTCTTCTTCTCGCCGAAGCAGCCGGTGAACGGCCTGATCCTCGCGGCCGGCCCGGTGTTCCTCTGGCCGGTCGCCGGACAGGAGCTGGGGAGCAAGCAGTGGGGCGCGGGGCCGACCGGCCTCGTCCTCAAGCAGGATGGCCCCTGGAGCGTCGGCGTGCTGGCCAATCACATCTGGTCCTACGCCGACGTCGGCGACGCTCGCCGCGACGACATCAGCCAGACCTTCGTCCAGCCGTTCCTGAGCTGGACCTCGCCGAGCCACACCACGATCGGGATCAACACGGAGTCCACCTACAACTGGAAGTCCGGGAGCTGGACCGTGCCCGTGAACCTGACCGTCGCCCAGCTCACCACCATCGGCGGCCGGAAGGTGCAGTTCACCGGGGGCGCCAAGGTCTATGCCGCCCGCGAGGATAAGGGTCCCGCCTGGGGCCTGCGCTTCGTCACCACCCTGCTGTTCCCGAAATAGGGAGGCCCGCCTTGCCCCCGCCGTCGCCCGCCGGCTTCGAGGCCGCCGCCAACGCGAGCAACTACTTCTCCTGGCTGCGCACCCAGATGGCGCTCCAGCGCACCCTGATGGCCGCGGTCCGCACCTCGGTCTCGCTGATCGGCTTCGGCTTCACGGTGGCCCAGTTCTTCCAGAAGCTGGTGGGCGAGGACGGCCCGCGCCGGCTCTCGGAGGCGGCGCCCCGCAACTTCGGCCTCGTCCTGATCGCCGCCGGCGTGGTCTCGCTGGCGATCTTCACCTGGCAGTACCACCGGGCCCGCCACGGGCTCTCGAGCGGCGCCTTCGCCAGCATCGCGGCCCTCACGCCGAAGCAGCTCCACAGTCCGAACTACCTGATCGCCGGCGCCGTCATGTTGATCGGCGTCGCCGCCTTCGGCTCGGTGTTCCTGCGGTTCTAGCCCGCCTCCGCCGTGCCCGCGCTGGCCACCGTGCGGCCCAGCTCGCGGTCCATGATCCGCAGCAGCTCGCCGTCCCAGCCATAGACGTCCGGGCGGAAGGCGATCCGGCCGCCCTCGGGCAGGGCGGTCAGGTACATCAGGCGGACGGGCACCGGCGTCTCGAGCTTCACGTGCCGGGTCTCGCCGGCCGCCAGGGTCTCGTCGAACTTCGCCGCCGACCAGCCGGGCTGCTGGCTGAGCATCATGCGGGCGAAGGCGACGGCGTGCTCCAGCCGGACGCAGCCGTGGCTCACCGCCCGGCTGGTGCGGTTGAACGCGGCCTTCGCCGGCGTGTCGTGCAGATAGACGGCGTACGGATTCTCGAAGTCGAACTTCACGAGACCCAGCGCGCTCTCCGGGCCGGGGGAGTTGCACCAGCCGGCCCTCCTTCTCGACGAAGTTGTTGGCCGCGAAGTAGCCGGGATTGGCCGCCTCCTTGGGATAGAGCTCCTCCTTGGCGATGCCCTCGGGCACGTTCCACGGGGGGTTGATCACGATGGAGCGGATCTCCGAGGCCAGGATCGGGGTCTCGTCGCCCGGCTTGCCGGACGCGGTCCGCATGGTCACCGCCGTCTGGCCGTCGACCACATAGGCCATGACCCCGGCGGCGGTGTTCACGTCGATGCGCGTGGCCGGCTCGTCTCGGGGGAGCCAGCGCAGGCGCTCCAGGTTGGCGCGGATCTGGGCGGCCCGGGTGATCGCCGGCACGTTCAGCTCGGCCAGGGTCGCGGCGTCGAGCTTGCCGGTCGAACGCAGGCCGTGGGCGGCCTGGAAGCGGCCGAGCGCGCCCGCCGGATCGGCCGTCGCTTGCGGATCCTCGAAGGCCAGCCGCTGTTGCAGGACGGCCGGGTCGGTGTTGGACGAAACCTGCGGCCAGCCGCCGGCCGCGTCGATCTTCAGGTACTGCGCATAGGCCGCCTTCAGGGCCGTGTAGCCGGGCGCGGTCGGCGCCTGGGCGTCCAGCCACGCGCGGAAGTCGCCCTTCTGCAGCGCCGCCGTCAGCTCCGCCTCGGCGTCATAGGCCGCGGGCCGCAGGCCCCAGTCCTTGCGCAGCGCCGACTTGGGCAGGCCGAGGCCATGCTGGGCCTCGGCATAGGCGATGAGGGCGGCCTTCAGCAGCCGGTCGCGCTCCGCCGACTTCGGCATCTCGGCCAGCCGCTGCGCGTCGAACGCGCCGTCCGGAAAGCCGTGGGCCGGGCGCCGCCGCCAGCACCTCGATGGCGTAATCCGCGTCACGAGCGCCGATCTGCCCGTCCTTCTGTCCGCACGCGGCGAGCAGCAGGACGCAGAGACCCGCGACCATCAGGGAAAGGAGGGAGACGCGCCGGGGGTCGGCGGCCAGTGACTGCGGCCGCAGGGCCGGGCACGCGATGCTCATAAGCTGCCAAACGCAGCTTGGCCTTTATGGCTCCCGTCCCTCCCTCATCCCTCCCCTTCAAGGGGAGGGACAGATCGCGAAGCGATCCGGGTGGGGCAGTCGTGTTCAGGCGCGGCGCCTGCCGGAATAGGCGCCCCTCGACGGCGCGAACGCGCCGTCCACCCTCCCCTGAAGGGGAGGGATTCCCGTCTACTCCACCCCCCAGAACCTTCTTCAGGAACACCACCTCGGTGGCCCTGACGGCCTCCTGGTTGGCCTTCTTGTAGATGCCGTGGCCCTCGTCCTTGGCGAGCACGTACCAGACCTCTGTGCCCTGGGCGCGGAGCTTGGCGACCATCTGTTCGGACTCCGAGCGCGGCACGCGCGGGTCGTTGGCGCCCTGGAAGACCATCATCGGCTTCTTCATCCGGTCGCTCATCCGGATCGGCGCGATCCTGTCGAACACCGCCCGCATCTTCGGATCGCGCTCGTCGCCGTACTCGGCGCGGCGGGCGTCGCGGCGGTAGCCCTCCGTGTTCTGCAGGAAGGTCACCCAGTCGGAGATGCCGTAGAGGTCGATCGCGCCGGCGATCCGGTCGTTGTAGTGGCCGGCCACGGCCAGCACCATGTAGCCGCCGTAGGACTGTCCGACCACGGCCACCCGGCTGGCGTCCAGGTCCGGCTGCTTGGCCACCCAGTCCAGGAGGGCGCCGATGTCCTTCACCGAGTCCTCGCGCTTCTCGGCGTTGTCGAGACCGATGTAGGTCTTGCCGTATCCGGACGATCCCCGGACGTTCGGGATGATCACCGCCGCGCCCAGCTCGTTGACCCAGGACTGGCGGCGCGGGTTGAAGTTCGGCTGCTCCTGGCCTTCCGGCCCGCCGTGGATCTGGATGACCACCGGCAGCTTGCCGCCGGCCTTCGCGGTCTTCGGCCGGTAGATGAAGGCCGGGATCTGCCGGCCGTCGAAGCTCGGGTAGCGGAACAGCGTCGGCTCCACGAGCTTGGCCGGGTCGAGCCCGCCCAGCTCGCTCTCCGTCCAGCGGGTGAGCTGGCCGGTCTTCAGGTCGTAGTCCCACACGTCGCCGGAGCTGGTGGAGGTCGACAGGCTGAGCCCGATCTTCGAGCCGTCCGGCGAGAACTTCGCCGCGGTCAGCACGCCCTGCGGCAGCTTCGGCCCGGGCAGGAGCCTGCCGGTGGCGATGTCGCGCAGGACGATCGTCGAATAGCCTTCCTCGTTCACGGCGGAGAGCAGGGTCCTGCCGTCCGGGCTGATCTCGATCGCCTCGGTGCCCCACTTCGGATTGGGCTCCAGGTCGCGGACCTTGCCGGTCTTCGCGTCGATCACCACGGCCCGCGCCTGCTCGGCCCCGTCGTCGGAGACCGCCAGCACCCCGCCATCCACAAAGGCCGCCACCAGGTAGCCGATCTTGCGGCCCTGCGGCCCGATGGGGGTCAGCTTGCCGCTGGCCGTGTCCAGCACGAACAGCTCGGTGTGGGTGGCCGAATGTCGGCGGCCGACCAGCAGCCGCGACCCGTCCTCGGAGACGTCCTCCACGCCCATGCCGCCCGTGCCCTCGTGCACCACCCGGCGGCTGGCCGGGTTCGACGGGTCGGCCATGACGATGTCGTAGTTCGGATCGCCGGGCGTCACCTGGGTCCAGGCGACGAGGCTGCCAGACTTGTTGAACACGAAGCCCTGGTTGCGGGTGTTCGGCGCGGTGAGCGCCGTCTCGTTTCCGGAGAGGTCGCGGAGGTAGGCCTGGTAATACTCCGCCCCGCCCACGTCGCGCGGATAGACGAAGGTGGACGTCCCCGGCCGCACCTGGGCCTGGTTGATCGGCTCGTTGAAGAAGGTGAGCTGCGTCCGGGCCGCGCCGGGCGCCTTCACCCGGTGGAGCTGCTGGGTGTCGCCGAACCGGGTGGCGATCAGCATGGAGCCGTCGGCCAGCCAGCCCTCGAACACCGCCGAGCGGGCGTTGTAGTAGGGCGCGATCCGGGCCTGCAGGTCGGCGGGTGTCGCCGGCACGCCGGAATAGACGATGGCGCCGACTTCCCGCGTCTCCGGCGCCGCCTGCGCGGCCGCGGTGGTGGAGAGGCAGAGGGCCAGGGCGGACCCCAGCAGGACGGCGCGCGACAGCATGATGACCCCTTCGGAAACCTTCAGCGCGTGACCGAAGCGGAACCGTCTGCCTCCGTCAACGCGGCGCAGTCGAACGGCGGTTGCCGAGCGTCGTGCGGGCGGGCATTCCTCGCCCATGAGCGACGCCCGGCGTATCATCGCCGCCCTCGGCCTCGAGAGAGGCACCCCGAAGGCGGCTGGTACCGCGAGACCTGGCGTGCGCCGGCGCCCGGCGGCGGGCGGGCCGCGGGGACCTCGATCCTGTTCCTGCTGGAGGCGGGCGGGCGCTCGCACTGGCACCGGGTCGACGCCGCCGAGCTGTGGATCTTCCAGGCCGGGACCCCGCTGATCCTCGGGACGTCGATGGGGCAGGGCGTCGCCGAGACCCGCCTCGGCCCCGACCCCCTGGCCGGCGATGTCCAGCAGCACGTGGTGCAGCCGGGCGAATGGCAGGCGGCCCGGGCCGGCGACGGCTGGGCGCTGGTGGCCTGCGTCGTGGTTCCCGGGTTCGAGTTCTCCGGCTTCGAGCTGGCGCCGCCGGGTTGGGCGCCGGCGCCCTAGCCCGGATGCAACAACGGCCGCGCTCACCAGCGCGGCCGTTGGTCTCGATCGAGCTCTCCGCCAGCGGCGCAGCGCCGCTCGGGGAGGCGGAGAGCGCTGCCGAACTAGTGCTTCAGCGCGTCCCGGGCGGCGTCTTTCAGGTTGCCGACGCCCTTCTGGACCTTGCCGGCGGCCTGATCGGCCACGCCTTCGGCTTCCAGGCGCTCGTTGCCCGTCGCCTTGCCGGCGGCTTCCTTCACGGTGCCCTTGGCGTCCTTGGCGGCGCCCTTGATCTCGTCGCGGTGCATGATCGTACTCCTTGCAAGCGTTCGCGTCGGGAGCACTACGCGGCGGGAAGGGCCGGGGTTCCTACGGCTGAGCCTGGCCCACTCGGTCCAGCAGGGCGTGGAACGCAGCCTGCGCCGAGCGTCTGGCGTCGGGCAGGCCCATCAGCCGCCGCGCCTCCGAATGGCCGAGCAGGTAGCTCTTCATCTGGAAATAGGCCGCCGCCGCCTGGTCCTCGGACAGCGGCGGGTCCGTCAGCGCCTGGAACTCGCGCATCAGGGTGCGCCGCCAGCGCAGCATCCCCTTCTGCAGAGCGTCGCGCAGCGGTCCCGGCTGGTCGTCCAGCTCCACCGACAGCGCCATCAGCGGGCAGCCGTGGTCGTCCCACTCGCTTTCGGACCAGTCCAGCCAGCGGTCGAAGATCTTCTCCAGCCGCGCGCGGCCGGGCGCCAGCGGCTCGGCCTCGCGCCACACGAAGTCGGAGAACCGCTCCTGCACCCGGTCGATGACCGCGAGCTGCATCGCCTCCTTGGACTCGAAGTGCTTGAAGAGCCCGCTCTTGGACAGGCCCACCGCCTCGGCCACGTCGCCCAGGCTGGCGGCGGTCAGGCCGCGTACGGCCACCTGCCTCGTCGCCTCGTCGAGGATGCGGACCCGGGTCGCGTCGCCTTTGCGCAAAAGCCAAGCCTCCCTGCTTGACAGAAAGTGACCGATCGTGCTCTTTCAGCATTAGCGACCGGTCGTGCTCTTTTCCCTAACGGAAGGATCACGGGAATGCAAAGTCTGAGTGTGTTGGGGGCGATCGCCGCGCTGGCGGTGTTCGCTCCGGGGGCGGCCTTGGCCCAGGCTTCGTCGGAAGCCCGGCTGACCAGCCCCGTGTCCGCGCCGCAGGAAGCGGTGATCAGCGGCGTCGCCTGGCGCTGCGAGGGCGACGCCTGCCAGGGCGCCCGGCAAGACCGCCAACGCCGACGGCCTGGTGCGCGAGTGCAAGAAGGTCGCCGCCGTCATCGGCCCGGTGGCCAGCTACAAGAGCCGCGGCCGCGACCTGACCATCGGCCAGCTCCGCGCCTGCAACAAGGCCGCCGTCCAGATCCAGACGGCCCGGAACTAGCCCAATCCCTCCCCTTCAGGGGAGGGTGGACGGAGCGAAGCTCCGCCGGGTGGGGGTGTGTGAGCCAGGCGCGATCCCCCGCGCTTGAACCCCGCTTCCCCACCCCGGTCGGCTGCGCGAGCTGCGCTCCGGCGCCGCCCGTCATTGCACCTGGGGCTCCGCCCCGCTATCTGCACCCGCGACTTCCCACACTTCGATAAGAGCGAGCGCGGACGCCCCATGGCGCAGCAGTACATTTTCCAGATGCAGGGCCTGACCAAGGGCTACCCTGGAAACCCCAAGAAGACCTTCGAGAACATCTGGCTCTCGTTCTACCCGGACGCCAAGATCGGCGTCGTCGGCGTCAACGGCTCGGGTAAGTCCACCCTGCTGAAGATCATGGCGGGGATCGACAAGGAGTTCACCGGCGAGGCCAAGGCCGCCGACGGCGTGAAGATGGGCTACCTGGAGCAGGAGCCCCAGCTCGACGAGCAGCTCAACGTCTGGGGCAACGTCATCTCCTGGTGCGAAGAGAAGAAGATCTTCGACCGCTACAACCAGATCGCCGCCGAGCTGGGCGAGAACTACACCGACGAGCTCATGGAGGAGATGACCGCCCTCCAGGAGAAGATCGACGCCGGCGACCTGTGGGACATCGATTCCAAGATCGAGATGGCCATGGACGCCCTGCGCTGCCCGCCGAACGACTGGCCGGTCGACAAGCTCTCCGGCGGTGAGAAGCGCCGCGTGGCGCTCGCCCGCCTGCTGCTCTCCAAGCCCGACATGCTGCTGCTCGACGAGCCCACCAACCACCTCGACGCCGAGAGCGTCGCCTGGCTGCAGCACCACCTGGAGGCCTTCCCGGGCTGCGTGATCCTCGTCACCCACGACCGCTACTTCCTGGACCAGGTCACCAAGTGGACGCTGGAGCTCGATCGCGGCAAGGGCATCCCCTACGAGGGCAACTACTCCGGCTGGCTGGAGCAGAAGACCAAGCGCATCGTGCAGGAGAAGTCCGAGAGCGAGGCCCGCCAGCGCGCCATGACCCGCGAGCTGGAATGGGTGCGCTCGGGCGCCAAGGCCCGCCAGGCCAAGTCCAAGGCCCGCCTCGCGGCCTATGACGAGATGGTCCGCCAGCAGGAGACCATGCGCGACGCCCAGAGCTTCGCCACCATCACCATCCCGCCCGGCCCCCCGCCTGGGCAATGTGGTGCTGGAGGCCGACGGCCTGACCAAGGCCTATGGCGACAAGGTCCTCTTCGAGAACCTCTCCTTCAAGCTGCCGCCCAACGGCATCGTCGGCGTGATCGGCCCGAACGGCGCCGGCAAGTCGACCCTCTTCAAGATCATCACCGGCCAGGAGCAGCCCGACGGCGGGACCTTCCGGGTCGGCGAGACCGTGAAGCTGGCCTATGTCGACCAGAGCCGCGACGCGCTCGATCCCTCCAAGACCGTCTGGCAGGAGATCAGCCAGGGCCTCGACGTGCTCACCGTCAACAAGCGGGACATCAACACCCGCTCGTACGTTGGCTCGTTCAACTTCCGCGGCGGCGACCAGCAGAAGAAGGTCGGCCAGCTCTCGGGCGGGGAGCGCAACCGCGTCCACCTGGCCAAGACGCTCACCGAGGGCGGCAACGTCATCCTGCTCGACGAACCGACCAACGACCTCGACATCGAGACGCTGCAGAACCTGGAAGAGGCGCTGGAGGAATTCGCCGGCTGCGCCGTGGTCATCAGCCACGACCGCTGGTTCCTCGACCGCCTCGCCACCCACATCCTCGCCTTCGAGGGCGACAGCCACGTGGAATGGTTCGAAGGCAACTTCGAAGCCTACGAAGAGGACAAGAAGCGCCGCCTCGGCGCCGACAGCCTCATCCCCCCACCGCATCAAGTTCCACAAGTTCACGCGGTAGGGGGCGGGGGGCTTGGGTCGCCTGACCCCCATCCCCCGCCTAGAACGGCGCCACCAGGGCGGTGCGGAAGAACCAGCCGTCGGGGCCGTCGTCGCTGCGTTCGATCACCTGCTGCCAGGTGAAGATCAGGCTGGTGCGCGACACGAACGGCAGGGCGAGGCTCCCGCCCGCCGACCAGCCGTGCATGCCGTTCGCGTCGCGCACGCCATCGGTCTCCGTCTCGCCGCCCCGGCGGTAGAGCAGGTCGGCGGACACCCAGAGCCGGTCGCCCAGCGTGCGGGTCAGGTGGGCCTCGACGGTGAGGAAGGGGTCCTTCTCGCTGCGCGCGCCGCCGAACGGGTCCTCGTTGGGCGCATAGAAGGTCACGGTCGGGAGCACCTCCAGGCTGGTCAGGCCCGGTTCGCGATAGGAGCGCCCGGCCGCGAAGACCGTGGGCAGGCCGACCTGGAAGGCGGCGCGATTGGAGCCCAGGTTGAGGGGCTGGTCGCCGTCGTAGGCGCCGGTCGGGAAGAACACCCGTCCGAGGATCTGCACGCCGAAGCCCGGCGCGTAGGCGGCATAGGCCGCCGGCGTGAGGGCAGGGGCCCCGAGCAGTCCCACCGTGCCGCCGAGCTGGATGTCGCCAAGGCCGGAACTGGAGGCCGCGCCGGTCCGCCGGACCTCGCCGAACGGCAGGATCGCGAACGGCGTGACCGGCCGGCCGGCGATCTCGAAGGTCTCGGCGTAGCGGAGGACCAGGATGTCGGTGTCGATGTCGGCGCCGGGCGCGACCGAGCCCGGCTCCGGCAGCTCGTTGCCGCGCTTGTTGACCAGGAAGGCGGTGACGTTGCGGGCGCCGACGGGCGCGAGCTGATAGACCCGCGGGCCGTCGTCCTGCGCGCGGGCCTGGGTCGCCAGCGCCGCCAGGACCAGGGCGGCGAGCAGGAGGGCGGCGAGGTTGGCGGCGATCAGGACCGCGAGCCTGCGCCTCATGAAAGGGCCGCCGCGAGGCCCGTGGCCTCGGCCCCGCGGTTCAGCCGATGGGCGGCGGCCGCCGCCGCACGGCCGAGGACGCCGGCGTAGATCGGGAAGCTGAGCGGCAGGCGGGCGAGCGCGTCCACGGTGAGGCCGCCGGCCATGGCGACGGCCGCGACCTGGGCCACGTCGACGGCGCGCTCGCCCACCAGGTGGCAGCCGAGGAGGGCATGGCTGTCTCGGGCGACGATCAGCTTGCAGAGGCCGGTGGTGCGGCCGTCGATGATCGCCCGCGTGGTCTCGGCGAAGGGGACGGCGACGACCTCGATGTCATGCCCCTCGGCCCGCGCGGCGGCCTCGCCCAGGCCGACCTGGGCGTACTCCGGGTCGGTGAAGCTGCCCACCGGATTGACCGCATGGGCGGCGGTCTCGCGCGATCCGGTGACGGCGTTGGTGGCCGCGGTGAAGCCGGCCTGCAGGGCCTGGGGGACCAGCATGCGGACCCCGGCGACGTCGCCCGCCACATAGACGTGCGGCGCGGTGGTCTGCTGGGCGGCGTCGACGCGGACGAAGCCGCGGGCGTCGGTCTCGACCCCGGCGGCGGGGAGGTTCAGGCCCTGCGTGTCGGCGGTCCAGCCGACGGCGACGACGCAGAGCGCGGCCTCGGCGGTGCGGGCCTCGCCGGGCGGGCCATAGGTCATGCGGATGCCGTCCGGCGTCGCCTCGAACCCGTGGATGGCGCCGAACCGCTCGTGGATCACCACGCCGGCGGCGCGGTAGGCGGCGGCGACGCAGGCCGAGACCTCCGGCTCCTCGGTGCGCAGAATCCGCTCCCCGGCCTCGAAGAGCTGCACCTGCGTGCCGAAGGCGCTGAACACCGAGGCGACCTGGGCCCCGGTGGCGCCTGATCCGATCACCAGCATGGAGGGCGGCACGGCGGTCAGCGACCAGGCGTCGGAATGGGTGGCGGTGAGCTCGAAGCCCGGGACGTCCAGCCGGCGGCTGACCCCGCCGGTGCAGAGGATGACGCGATCGGCATGGAAGCGGCGGCCGGTGGCGGTTTCGAGCGTGTTCGGTCCGACGAAGCGGGCGCGTCCCTCGTGCTCGCGGATCGTCGCCCCGGCCGCCTCCACCTGGGCGCGCAGCGAGGAGCGCGCGGCGACCTCGGCCACCACGTCCGAGACGCGGACCAGGAGGCGGCCGTAGTCGAGTTCCGGCGGCGCGCCGCCGATGCCGTAGGCCGGGAGCTGACGGGCCTCGCGCATCAGCCGCGCCGCATGCGCCAGCGTGCGGACCGGGACCGGCCCGTCGTTGGCCGCCATGCCGCCGAACGCGCCCTCGGTGACCAGGGCGGTGCGGGCGCCGAGCTGGGCGGCGCGCAGCGCGGCCATGGTCCCGGCCGGCCCGGCGCCGACCACGACGACGTCGGTGACGAGAACGTCGGTCATTGTGGCCCGGCCGCGACCTCCGCCAGCCAGCGCAGCGCCGTGAGGCTGGGCATGAAGCCATAGGCGCCGCCCCGCGTGGTGACGAACCGCGCCAGGCCCTGGAGGCGTCGCGGCAGCGGCCGGCGGGGGATCGCATAGGCGCCCGCGCCGTCGGCGGCGCCGCAGATCGGATCGCGGGCGTCGCCGAGGCCCAGGAACTCGCCGCCGTTCACCCACTCCGACTGCACGAACTCGAACTGCCGCTTCAGGTGGGCGCCGACGAAGGCGAACATCAGGCCGCGGTCGGCGCCGTCGTCCTCGGTGACCCCGGGCGGCAGCGGCGGGCCATAGGCGGTGCCCCGGCGGATCATCCGGTGCAGGCGGACGACGCCGGCGACGTCGGCGTCGCGCGGGTTGCAGCGGCGGACGTGGCTGCCGGGCGGGGTCCTGTAGCCGGTGGCGTCGTCGGCCCGGAACAGGAAGGCATTGTTGCGCGCCGGGTCCCCGCCCAGCGCCGGATCGTCGTGCATCGGGCAGAGCGCCAGGGGCGCGCCGCTGCGCCAGCGGCCCATCATCTTGGCGGCCAGCAATTCCTCGTCGTCGGCCCCGCTGGAATTGGCGCGGAGGTAGCGGCGGAAACCGGCGACGTCCTGATGCAGCTTGCGGAACACCACATAGGTCCCGTTCCGGCCGAGGGCGGCGGGCTCGGGCGCGGGCGGATAGGTCCCCATCTCGTCGAGGTAGCCGAGGACCAGTTCGCCGGCCTTGAGCGGCGCTTCCAGCGGGTTGGTCCCGGGGATGCCGCTGCCCTCGATGGCCGGATGGCTGATCCCGTCCTTGAAGCCGAAGGGCTCCTTCTCGTCGGCCGGGGCAAAGCAGTCCTGCCGCCAGATCGGGACCACCCCCGGCAGGTCGGCGAAGGCGGCGCGGGCGCGGTCCAGCGCGGTCTGCAGGCTCTCGGCGCTCGGCGCGACGCCCGTCAGGATCACGTGGATGTCCCGGCCGCCGAACGGCGCCTCCCAGCGCTCGGGCGCGCTCGGCCCCTCGTCGCCGAGCGCCTTGGCGCGGGCGAGCATTCCCTGGCGGAATTCCCAGGAGAAGCTTTCCAGCGAGGCCTCGGGGAGGCCGAGCGCGACGAGCCCGTCGTAGGTCAGGGCGACATGGACGAAGGTGTCGCGCCCCGGCCGCTCCGGCGCGGCGGCGGAGGTCACCACCTCCCCCAGCCGGCGGAGCAGCTCCCCGCCCTGCCCACGGTCGTCGATCCGCAGCAGGATGTAGGTGGCGGCGTAGGGCGTGGGCCGGGGCCGCAGCACGCCGCTCTGGATGTCCTCCAGTTCCAGCCTCGGGACGGCGGCGTCGTCAGCCATGGGTCACGAGACCAGGTTCTTCCAGAACCGCTCCAGGCTCTCGTCGGCCCCGAAGAGGGTGCTGAAGACCGTGGAGTCGCAGACCAGCACGTCGCCGGCCCGCTCGCCGGCCGGCGGGGCATAGACCAGGGTGTTGAACGCGCTCTCGCCGCTGGCCGTGAAGGGATGCGGCCGGTTCGGGTCGATGGGCTGCTTGGCCAGCACGACCGCGGTCCCGTCGTCGCGGGTGATCGCGTAGTGCGGCAGGTGCATGTGGAAGTTCAGGCTCTCCACCCCCGCCAGCCAGCCGCGGGCGTCGTTCTGCGGATAGGCTTCGAAGGGGGCGATCTTGTTCCCCGTCCCCTCGCGCACCGCCGGACGGAAAGCCCACCGGTTCTCCACGGGGACGCCGAGCGCCTGCAGGAGCTGCACGGCGTACTGCCCGAAGCGCTGCTGACGCGGCACCAGGAGGTCGCCGTGGTGGGCATATTCCACCGCCCGCTGGTCGGGATCGTCGGTGGCGCCCACGTCGTGGTGCGGGCCGATCACCAGCAGCGTCCCGGGCCGCCCGAGCCAGTCGCGCAACGCGGCGATCTCGGCCGCGCTGGGTGTCTGGCAGGTGACGTTGTGGTCGAGGCTGAACAGGAAGAGCACGTCGCAGTCGCCGAGAACGCGCTCGTCCAGCGGCAGGGCGAAGCCGGCCTGGTCGACCCGCTGGAACACCGGCACGGGATGGCCGGTGACCTGGGCGGCCAGGTCCTGGAACGGGACCCAGGCCCAGAAGAACAGCTCCAGCGATCCGGCGATGCCCTGCTGGAACTGCAGCGGGTCGGCGAAGCGCGGGACCTCGTAGGCCGGCCACAGGACGCGGCGCACCTCGGTCATGGTCGAGAAGCGGTTGTCCATCTCGGCGGGGTTGCGGTTCGCTTCGCCGGGATAGCTCCAGGAGATGTAGATGCTCGCGCGCTTGCGGCCCGGGGTCTCGGGCCTGGGCGCGTGACTCTGGTTGTAGGTGCGGGCCGGTTCGCGCATGGACGCCGCCCCTACTGCAGCTGGTCGAGGGCGTCGGTGAGCGAGGCCTTGAGCCGCAGCGCCTTCTTGATCTCGTCGGCGCTGACGTAGGGGTATTCGCCGTACTCCAGGAAGCTCGGCACCTGGTGCTCGCGGAAGAACCTGACGACCGCCGGCAGGTTGTCCTTCCAGTCCTCCGGGAAGCCTTCCAGGTTCACGAAGACGGTGGTGATGCCGGTCGATAGGAACAGCATCAGCGCGTCGTCCATGTACTTGTCGAAGTCGGTGTCGAAGATGCCCTGGTACATGAAGTAGAGGTCGTCCCCGATCGGGAACATGATCCAGCGCAGGTAGTGCAGCTTGAGCGGGGCCAGCACGCCGGGGGTTTCCCGGACGGCGGCCTCGATGGTCTTGGCGTAGTCCCGGATGACCTGTTCGCGGCCCGGCAGCACCTTGGCCAGGATCGAGAAGCCGTAGTTGGCCGGCGTCTTCGGAAACAGCGGACCATAGGGGCCCTCGATCCGTTCGAAGTAGCCTTCCCTGGGGATCGCCAGCGCCGCCGGTGTGAGGAAATTCTCTGTGCCCGTCATGACGCCCTCCCGCCTGTCGGGAGCGACGGTAGCGGCCATCCCCGCGCCCGGACCTAGGGTGAAACCCGCGCCTGGGGCGACGGCGCGGCCGGAGCTCCGGTCTCAGGCGCCCTTAGGTTTCCCCGCCTGCGCCGGATCCCACGCCCGCCCCGCGCGGCCGATCGCCACGATTACAAGGGCTTAAGGTCTTGGTAGCACCCTATCGAGGCTCCACCCGGGGCCGGAGAGCGTCCGCATGACCACCCTCACCTTCGCCCAGGCCCTGCCCTTCGACGTCGGCGCCCTTCGCGACTGGATCGGTACGGTCTCGGACCTCGCCTCGCTGGTCAGCATCGAGACCCTGTCGTCCAGCCGGGTGGTGATCGCCGCGGGCGCCACGACCCCGCTCGCCGGCTACCGGCTGGAGCTCCTGCCGGAGACCAGCTTCGGCATCACCTTCCGCGCGCCCTACCTCTCCGGCGACCTCGGCGAGATCCGGGTGCTCGATCCCCAGGGCCAGACTCTGGTCTCGGTCACCGACCTGCCGATGGGCGGCGACCTCGATGCGCTGCTCTCCGGCGCCTGGCTGGAGGATTTCGGGGCGAACTGGCTGGGCTCGTCGGGCGCCGACACGCTGACCGGCGGCGACGGGACCAGCGTGCTCTCCGGCAATGGCGGGAACGACAGCATCACCGGCGGCGCGGGCTTCGACGCCATCAACGGCAACATGGGCGACGACACCGCCTCCGGCGGGGCCGGCGACGACTGGGTGGTCGGCGGCAAGGACCACGACCTGCTGTTCGGCGACGCCGGCGACGACATCGTGCTGGGCAACCTCGGGGACGACACCAGTCACGGCGGCGCCGGAAGCGACATCGTCCGCGGCGGCCAGGGGAACGACATCGTCCTGGGCGACGCCGGCGACGACTGGCTGGCCGGCGACCGCGGCGACGACACCCTCATCGGCGGGCTCGGAGCCGACATCTTCCACACCCACGGCGACGCCGGCCTCGACCGGGTCACCGACTTCAGCGCCGCCGAGGGCGACCGGGTCTTCCTGCTGCCCGGGACCGACTACACCGCCGACCAGGTCGGCGCCGATACGGTGATCTCCATGGCCGGCGGCGCCCAGATGGTGCTGGTCGGCGTGACCCTGTCGTCCCTGCCGGCCGGCTGGATCTTCGGCGCCTAGGCCTCGCGCTCCGCTCGGGGCGGCCGTCAGTGCACGGTTGACGGCAGCCGCCCGGCCCGGTCACTGTCCGCTCCGGGGTGGGGGTGAGTATGGATCAGGCACAGCCGGCGCCGGTGCGCGCCACCAACGACCCTGCGGCGACGATCCCGATCATCACCTTCGCCCGGCCGACAGTGTTCAGCGGCGACCCCGCCCAGCCCGAGGGCGACCTCCTGCGCAGCCTGCTGGCCGACGCCGGCCGCTACACCCTGGAGGTCACGCCGCAGAAGGTGGTGATCACCGGCGCGGCCGGCGCGCCCATGGCCGGCTGGCGGCTCGAACTCTATCCCGTCACCACCTTCACCTCGGGCACTGTGGGCCAGTTGCCCTTCACCGGCCAGGTGGAGTCCGCCCTGCTGTTCAACGCCGCGGGCGAGCTGGTGGCGACCATCGAGGACCTGCCCACCGGGACCAACATCGCGCTGCTGAACAGCGGCCTCGCCAATCTCGGCGCCGAGTTCGTCGGATCGTCCGGCGGCGACACCATCACCGGCTATGCGGCGACCGACTTCCTGATCGGCGGCGGCGGCGACGACGTGCTGCACGGCGGCGCCGGCGACGCCGCGGACTATCTGGAGGGCGGCGCGGGCGCCGACACCCTGAACGGCGGCGGCGGCAATGATGTGCTCGTCGGCGCGACGGGCGCCGACCGCTTCGACGGTGGGGCGGGCGACGACCTGCTGCTGTTCGCGGACGGGACCGGCTTCGTTGAGCTCTGGCTCGACCAGGCCGCGCCTGCGGGCCAACTCAGGGCGGACGGGATCGAGATCGTCTGGCTGCCCGAGCAGGGCGCCCGGGTGCACGGCGGCGCGCTCGCCGACGCCATCCTGGGCGGCGCCGGCGCGGACGAGATCGACGGCGCCGGCGGCGACGACATCCTCGCCGGCCTCTGGGGCAATGACACCCTGCGGGGCGGAGACGGCTGGGACCTGATGGACGGCGGCCCCGGGGCAGACGTCATGGATGGCGGCGACGGCTATGACGCCGTGGACTACAGCGCCGCGGACGGCAGCCTGACGATCGACCTCCGGATCGCCGCCGCCCAGCAGACCGGCTTCGGGCTCGACACCCTGATCAGCATCGAAGACCTCTGGGGCTCGCTCTACGCCGACACGCTGAACGGCAACGCCTCCGACAACTACTTCACCAGCCTGTCCGGCAACGACCTGATGAACGGCTTCGGCGGGAACGACGACCTGGCCGGCGGCGGCGGCGGCGATCAGATCTTCGGCGGCGATGGCGACGACACCCTGTCGGACATCGTGGGCCTGAACTATCTGCGCGGCGAGGCGGGCGACGACAGCCTGTCGGGCGGCAGCGCCTTCGACGACCTGCACGGCAACATGGGCAACGACACCGTGGCCGGCGGCGGCGGCGACGACTGGGTGGTGGGCGGCAAGGACAACGATCTGCTCGACGGCCAGGCCGGGGCGGACATCGTCTATGGCAATCTCGGCGACGACACCTGCGCGGGCGGCGATGGCGCCGACATCGTGCGCGGCGGCCAGGGCGCCGACACGGTCTCCGGCGGCGCCGCCGACGACTGGCTGGCCGGCGACCGGGGCGACGACACCCTCACCGGTGGGACGGGCGCCGACATCTTCCACACCCATGGCGACGCCGGCCTCGACCGGGTCCTCGACTTCGACGCGGCGGCGGGGGACCGGGTGAACCTGTTGGCCGGAACCCAGTACACCACCGCCCAGGTCGGCGCCGACATGGTGATCTCCATGGCCGGCGGCGGCCAGATGGTGCTGGTCGGCGTGACGCTGTCGTCCCTGCCCAGCGGCTGGATCTTCGGGGCCTAGCCCGGCGGGTCGCGGACCGCCAGGAAGTTGGTGGTGACGTAGTTCTCCTCGGCCTCCCGGTAGGTCCGGATCCGCCAGGCGCCGAAGGGCGTGATGCGGAAGAGCGTGAAGCCGCGCTCGGTGAAGAAGTACCAGAAGTCCCGGAAGTAGGTGCGGGTGTCGATGTTGCAGCCGCCGAACTCGAACTGCACGACCCGGGTCACCGCCAGCGCGTCGCCGAAGCCGTTCAGCGCATCGAGCTCATGGCCCTCGATGTCGAGCTTCACCAGGTCGATCGGCCGGCCCTGCAGGGCGGCCTGCCAGTAGTCGTCGAACCGGGTGGTGACGATCTTCTCCTCGAGGTCGAAGCGGATGTTCAGGTGGTCGAGGTTGCGCCTCGTCAGGCTGGCGCCGCCCGAGCCCGGCACGTTGGAATAGAGCGTCGTGGACGTCCCCTTGTCGGACAGCGCCAGCGGCACGATCCGGACGCCCGGGTCCTCGGCGAACCGGGTCCGGAGCCGCGCCACGTTGCGCTGCGCCGGCTCGAAGGTGTGGATCTCCAGGTCCGGATAGCGCGCCCGGAGCGTGGCGGTGTAGTCGCCGATGTTGCCGCCGACGTCGACCGCCAGCGTCAGCGGGCCCTTCAGCACCGCCTGCACGCAGTTGATCTCCTGGGCGATGGTCGCCGTGCCCCAGCCCTTGCCCTGGGCGAGCGCGCCGATCTCCTCGATCCGCTTGGCGAGCTCCGGCCGCTTGCGGATCGCGGCTTCCACGGCCGCCAGCAGGGTCTTCTCGTCGTCGGACATGGGCGGAGGTGTAGGAGCCTTCCCCCGCCCCGCCAAGCGCCGCTTCGCCGGCCGGGCGGCGGTTCGGCGCCTGGGCTGTCGGAACCCCTTGCCGGGCGCGGGGTTGTCGGCCCGAACCCAATCTCTCGAAGGAGTACGCGCCATGGCCGACGCAAGGCTGCAGGGCAGGAAGGTCGCCGTCCTGGCGACGGACGGTTTCGAACAGGTCGAACTCACCAAGCCGGTGGAGGCCCTGAAGGCCGCCGGCGCCCAGGTGGAGGTCGTCTCCCCGAAGGCGGGCGAGATCCAGGGCTACAACCACCACGACAAGGGCGACACCGTCGCGGTCGACCGCGAGCTCGCCCAGGCGAACGCCTCCGACTACGACGCCATCGTGCTGCCGGGCGGGGTGATCAATCCCGACCAGCTTCGCCTGGAGCCAAAGGCCATCGACTTCATCCGCGCCTTCGCCGAGGCGAAGAAGCCGATCGCGGCGATCTGCCACGGCCCCTGGACGCTGATCAACGCCGAGGCCGTCGACGGGCGGCGGATGACCTCCTGGCCGTCGCTGGAGGCCGACCTCAAGAACGCCGGCGCCGACTGGGTCGACGAGGAGGTGGTGGTCGACGACGGCCTCGTCACCTCGCGCAATCCCGACGACCTGCCGGCCTTCTGCGCCAAGATGGTCGAGGAGTTCGCTGAGGGCCGCCACTAGGCGGCCGGCCCCGCCGCAGCCTACGGTAGAGCTCAGTCATCTTGCCGTCATCTTGGCGCCTATAAGGCCCTCGGCGATGGTCGGGGCCTGTGCGCCCTGCGGTAGAGCTTGGGGTCGGTTTCGATGGGCGTTTTCACGGGCACGGCGGGCGCCGACACGCTGACGGGCGGGGTCGAGGACGACACCCTGCAGGGCCTGGGCGGCATGGACCGCCTCTCCGGCGGCGACGGCGCGGACACGCTGGAGGGCGGCGCCGGTTCGGACGTGCTGAAGGGCGAGGCCGGCCACGACCGTCTCGACGGCGCCGAGGATGTGGACAGCCTGGACGGCGGCGCGGGCGACGACACCCTGGTCGGCGGCTCCGGCCGCGACGGCCTGACCGGCGGGGCGGGGAACGACATCCTCGACGGCGGCCCCGGCGAGGCCGAGGACTACGTCATGCCGCTGGGCTTCTACGCCGGCGACGTGGCCCACTTCACCGGCACGGCTCGCGGCGTCACCGTCGACCTGACGATCACGGGCGCCCAGGACACCGGCGAGGGCCTCGACACCCTGATCGGCATCGAGGACCTGGGCGGCTCGCTGTTCGACGACGTCCTGCGCGGCGACGCCGGGGCCAACCGGATGAACGGCTTCGACGGCGCCGACACGATCATCGGCCGCGGCGGCGACGACGTCCTGGGCGGCCAGCTCGGCGCCGACCGGCTGGACGGCGGCGACGGCCACGACACCCTGATGGCCGGCCTCTACAGCGACATCACCGTGATGGACACCGCCAGCAACACCCTGCTGGGCGGCGCGGGCAATGACGTGCTGACCGGCCACCACGGCGCTGACCTGCTGGACGGCGGCGACGGGAACGACAGCCTGCAGGGCGCCATCCCCGGCGTCGGCGGCAGCACCGCCGTCCCGGGCGCCGACACCCTGCTGGGCGGCGCGGGCGACGACGGCATCAGCGCCTCGATCTACGATGCCGTGGTCGACGGCGGCGACGGGAACGACATCATCACCGTCGGCCGCTGGTACGAGGCCTGGGACACGCCCCAGGTGCTGCAGACCGTCACCGGCGGCGCGGGCGACGACGAGCTCTGGCTCGAGGGCCTGAACCCGGCCATCGACCGCCTGGTCTTCGAGGGCGGGTCTGGGACCAACACCCTGGCCATCCGCTACTGGAACATCCCCCGACGTCTACCTCAACCAGGACCACGCCGGCCCGGGCTTCATCGCCAAGGACGTGCAGGTGATCCGCATCGAGGAGGCCCAGAAGGTCTACGGCGGCGACGTGGCCGAGAGCTACACCTCCACCTACCGCAACGAGTGGATCGACGCCGGCGGCGGCAACGACACCATCGTCGCCGATACCGCGGACTACTTCTTCTACGGCGCCGACACGGTGTTCGGCGGGGCGGGCGACGACCGGATCACCGACTACGGCGGCGCCAACTACCTGCGCGGCAACGCCGGCGACGACGTGATCCAGGGCGGCGCGGGCTTCGACGACGCCCACGGCAATGAGGGCAATGACACCGTCTCCGGCGGGGCCGGCGACGACTGGACGGTGGGCGGCAAGGACCACGACCGGCTGGACGGCCAGGCGGGCGACGACATCGTCTACGGCAACCTCGGCGACGACACCGCGTCAGGCGGCGACGGGGCCGACATCGTCCGCGGCGGCCAGGGGAACGACACCCTCGCCGGCGGGGCGGGCGCCGACTGGCTCTCCGGCGACCGGGGCGACGACACGCTCTCCGGCGGCGCCGGCGCCGACGTCTTCCACACCTTCGCCGAGGCCGGGATCGACCGGGTCACCGACTTCAACGCCGCCGAGGGCGACCGCGTCCAGCTCCTGCCCGGCGCGATCTATACGGCCGAGCAGGTCGGGGCCGACGTCGTCGTCTCGACGGGCCCCGGCGCCCAGCTCATGCTCATG
Organism: Phenylobacterium sp. J367; assembly: GCF_024699985.1. Classification (GTDB taxonomy): domain Bacteria; phylum Pseudomonadota; class Alphaproteobacteria; order Caulobacterales; family Caulobacteraceae; genus Phenylobacterium. The sequence continues at coordinate 2,159,017 of NZ_JAJONA010000001.1, forward strand.
AACGTTCAGCTCTCGACCCTGCCGTCCGGCTGGATCTTCGGAGCCTGAACCGAGGGAGCCCCCGATGGCCGAGATCGTCGCGACCCGCTACGCCGACACGCTCACCGGCACGGCCGACGCCGACCGGATCACCGGCAGCCGCGGGCCCGATCTCGTCTTCGGCGGTCAGGGCGGCGACACCCTCACGTCGGGCGGCGTCGACCTTGCCATCGCCGGCCGCGACACCCTGCGCGGCGGCGGCGGCGACGACGTGATCCAGACCCAGTCCGTCGGCGGACAGGTGTTCGGCGACAACGGCAACGACACCCTCACCCACACGGCGGGCGACGACTCCGTCCTGCTGGAGGGCGGCCCGGGCGACGACGCCATCGACGGCGCCCACGACATGACCGGCATGTCCATGGCCGGCTACCTCACCGCCACCGGCGGTGTGGAGGTGAGCCTTGCCGAGACCGGACCCCAGGCGGTCGGCGGCGGCATGGGCGTCGACACCCTCGTGCGCCTGAACGGCCTGGTCGGCTCGCCCTACGCCGACACGCTGTCGGGCGGCGCCAACGGCACGATGTTCAGCCAGGGCGTCCTGCTCTGGGGCGGCGCGGGCGACGACGTCCTCTTCACCGACGTCCGCGGCGGCACGCTCAGCGGCGGGGAAGGCGACGACCGCCTGGTCGGCGGCTCCGCCCACGACTGGGCGGACTACGGCCCGGCCTTCCCGCTCAGCCTGATCGGCGCCCCGGCCGGCGGCGCGGCGGGCGGGGTCCAGGTCAGCCTAGCGCTCACCACGCCTCAGGCGGTGGGCGGCGGCGCGGGCGTCGACACCCTCGTCGGCATCGAGAACCTCTCCGGCTCCGACTTCGGCGACACGCTATCCGGCGACGCCGGCGGCAACACCCTGATCGGCGGGGCCGGCGACGACCGCCTGGAAGGCCTGGACGGGAACGACAACCTCTACGGCGGCACGGGCGCCGACACCCAGATCGGCGGCGCCGGGGCCGATACGGTCAACGGCGGCGACGGCGACGACCTGCTCAGCGCCGGCGACGGGGACGACGACCTGGGCGGCGGCGGGGGCGACGATGCGCTCGACGGCGGGGCAGGCAATGACGAGGCCTACGGCGGCGCCGGCGATGACCGGCTGACCGGCGGCGACGGCGACGATATCCTCTACGCCGGCCCCGGCTCGGATGTGCTGCAGGGCTCGGCCGGCCGCGACCAGCTCCGGGGCGAGGACGGCGCCGATACGGTACGCGGCGGCCAGGGCGACGACAGCGTCGCCGGCGGCTCCGGCGCCGACTGGCTCTCCGGCGACCGCGGCGCAGACACCCTCTCGGGCGGCGCCGGCGCCGACGTCTTCCACACCTTCGCCGAGGCCGGGATCGACCGGGTCACCGACTTCAATGCCGCCGACGGTGACCGCGTCCAGCTCCTAGCCGGCAGTTCATGGACCACGGCCCAGTCCGGCGACGACGTGGTCATCGCCCTCACCGGCGGCGCTCAGCTGGTCCTCGTCGGCGTCCAGCTATCGACCCTCCCCAACGGCTGGATTTTCACGGCCTGACGGCGTCCAGCCGCCGCGCCTGATCCAGACCTCGCCGTCGGCCGTATTCCGGGCCGGAGGTGACCCATGCCGCTGCTCTCCCGCCGCGCCCTCGTCCTCGGCCTGGGCGCCCCTGATCCCCCTCGGCCGCCGGCGCTGCGGCCTGGCCGCCGGCGCTGGCCTTCGCCGCCTACCGGAACGGCCGGCGCATCGGCGAGCACCGCCTGACCTTCGAACAGGCCGGCGCGGACCTGACGGTCCGGATTCGGGCGGAGATGGCGGTCGCGATCGGGCCGGTGACGCTCTACCGCTACCTGCACGAGGTGGAGGAGCGCTGGCGCGCCGGGCGCTTCGAGTCGCTCGCATCGCGCACCAATTCGGGCGGCAAGCGCGAGCGCGTGAGCGCCAGCCGCACCGCGTCCGGCGTCGTCATCCGGGTGGGCGAGGCGCGCACCGTGGCCGCGCAGGACACCATCCCCCTGACCCACTGGAACACCGAGGTGCAGCGCGCGCCGCTGTTCAATCCGCAGACGGGCAAGCTGCTCAGGCTCGCCGTCCGTCCGCGCAGCCTGGAACCCGTCGCGCTCGCCGACGGGCGCACGGTCACCGCGCGCCGGGTGTCGTTCACGGGGGATGCCCAGATCGACAACTGGTACGACGAGGCCGGCGTCTGGACCGCGCTCCGCGGCCGCCTCGACGACGGTTCGACGATGGAATACCGGCGCCTCTGAGCGCGTCCTCGACCGGAAGCGGCGGGAATTCCCATGAAATCATCGCCGTAATCGCTACGTCATCCCGGCCGTAGCGAAGCGACGAGCCGGGACCCAGGAGCAACCGCACTGCACTACCCCGTGGGTCCCGGCTCTCCAGACCGCGAGCGGGCTTCCAGCAGGGATGACAGATTTGGGCTTGGTCGCGGCTATGGAGCGCCGCCCTTGGCGTGACCTACACCGGCGCCAGAACGCACTGGACCACGTCCGTGCGGCCGGTCGAGAAGCCGGCCCGACAGTAGGCGAGGTAGAAGCGCCAGAGCTTGCGGAAGCGCTCGTCGAATCCCAGGTCGCTGACCTGCTGCCAGGCGGCCTCGAACCGCGAGGTCCACTCGGCGAGCGTCCGGGCATAGTCGGCCCCGAAGCGCCGCATCTCGACCACGGACAGCCCCGCGTCGGCGGTCGCGACGCGCAGGCGCGCTTCGGAGGGCAGGGCGCCGCCCGGGAAGACGTACTTCTGGATGAAATCCGTCTGGCTGCGGTAGGCGTCGTAGAGGTCGTCGCGGATGGAGATGATCTGCAGGCCGGCCAGCCCGCCCGGCTTCAGGCTTTCCCGGAGCTTGCTGAAATAGGTCGGCCAGTAGCTCTCGCCGACGGCCTCGAACATCTCGATGGAGACCACCCGGTCGTAGGCGCCGCGGATGTCCCGGTAGTCGAGCAGGCGCACGTCGGCCCGGTCGGCCAGCCCGGCCTCGAACAGCCGGCGGCGGGCATAGTCGAACTGGTCCCGGGAGATGGTCACCGCCGTGACCCGCGCGCCGACGTCGCGGGCCGCATACTCCGCGAACCCGCCCCAGCCGCAGCCGATCTCCAGCACCGTGTGCCCGGGCTGCAGGCCGATGGCCCGGGCCAGGCTGCGGTACTTGTTCTCCTGGGCGGCCTGCAGCGTCTCGCGGCCGTCAAGGTAGAGCGCCGAGGAATAGGTCATGCTGGGATCCAGCCAGGCCTTGTAGAAGGCCTCGCCCAGGTCGTAGTGCGCCTCGATGTTCCGCCGCGATCCCCTGCGGGTGTTGCGGCGCAGCGCATGGCGGACCCACTCGATCAGGCGCACGGACGGCGCCCCGCGGATCAGCCGGGACAGCTCGTCGAAGTTCATCGCCAGCACCTCGAGCAGCCGGGCCAGGTCCGGCGTATCCCACTCGCCGGCCATGTAGCCTTCGGCGAAGCCGATATCGCCGGACGCCGCGACCCTGGCCATGAACCGGAAATTCCGGACACGGATGATCGCCGGAGGCTCCGGTCCGTCGCTGCCGATGTGGATCTGCGCGCCGTCGGGCAGCACGAACAGCAGTCCGCCGTGCGACCAGTGCTGATCGAGGAGGCGCACGGCCCATCGGAAGCGGCGCGGCGTGCGCGCGGCCTGCGGGTAGGTGACGGGAAAGGTCGTCATGCGCCTCAGTTCCAACCCGCCAGGCGGGCCACGCGGTGGCCGATCGCCACGGTCAGTCCGGCCGCGACCGAGGTCGCGAAGATTCCCAGCCGAGGTCGATGAGCGTCACCGACGTCGGCCAGGTCTTCAGCGTCGCCTGGTTGGTCAGGTCATAGGTCGCGTAGGCGACCAGGCCCAGCGCGGCGCCGCGCAGCATGGCCTGGCGCCAGTCGCCGGCGCCCATGGCCGGGGCGACCACGAAGAACGTCACGCCGGCCACATAGACCAGATAGAACAGCGCGGCGGGCGCGATCCGCACCTTGTCGGCCAGCAAGGACCCGATCGCCGGCTGGTAGATGGCGCGAAATGCGTTGCTCAGCCACAGGAAGTCCATGATCCCGAAGACGACCGCGAAGATCAGGAAGGAAAGCGCGTAGTTCCACATGGCGGACCTCCTAGGCTCCTTTGACGGGGCGGGGGAAGCGGGATGAAGCGGCTGGTGCGCGCGGCATAGGCGTCGAAGCGGGGCCCGCGGGACGCCCGCATGGCCCGCTCCAGGGGCGGCACGCCGGAGACGTAGTTCAGCAGGACGAACATCAGGACGGGCGCCGCCAGCGACCACCACCCCTGGGGATAGCCGGGCGCGACCGCGAGCGGGACATAGGCCGTCCAGGTCAGCCACTCGAAGAAGTAGTTGGGGTGCCGAGACCACGCCCAGAGCCCGACGTCGGCGATCGCCCCGCGGTTGGCGGGGTCGGCCTTGAACCTCGCGAGCTGCGCGTCGGCGAGGCTTTCCCCGCTCCAGGCCAGCGCGAAGAGCAGTAACCCGGCGAAATCCTGGAGCCGGCCGAATGGCGCGGGGTTGTGCGCCGCCACGTGGACGGCCGCGGCCAGCACGGCGCCGCAGGGCGCCTGGCTGAGGGCGAACTGGAGCATCCGCCGCTGGAAGTCGGGGCCCCAGTCGCGGCGGAAGCCGGCGTACCGCCGGTCCTCCTCGGGCGCCCGGGCGACCCGCCTTTGCATGTGCAGGCCGAGGCGCGCGCCCCAGAGACCGGCCAGGGTCGCGACGATAATCTGCCGCGCGGTGGGCGCCTCCCAGGGCAGCAGGGCGGCGACGACGCAGGCGGCCCCGGTCCCGAAGGTCCAGAACACGTCGGTCCAGCCGCCATTGGCCTTCCGCCGCTGGAAAGCCCACGCGGCGACCATCACGCCGGTCAGCGCCAGGAGCAGCGCAGCGGTGATCGCCAGGGCCATCATCCGTCGCGATCAGATGCCGGCGAGCGGTTGGAAGATGCGGCCGACGAGGTCGCGCATCACGAGCGGGGAATCGGTGGCGGCGAGGCAGACGCAGGGGCCGTCCCGCGCCACCACGGGGCTGTGCTCGATGCTCTCGTCCGTGGCGATGAAGTCGCCCGGATCGTACCGGCCGGCGGAATCCGAGAAACTGCCTTCCAGCACGCAGGTGAACTCGCAGCCCGCATGGGTGTGGCGGGGCAGGACCATGCCCGCGCCGATGCGGAGCAGATAGACGAGCTCCCGCGAATTATGCCGGGTGGTCACCGGCGTCACCGTCACGCCGGGCGCGATCCAGCGGCGCTTGCCCATGGTCACGCCGTCCAGGCCGTGCGGCAGGGCCGGCCGGCCGGAGCGGACGCGCGCCGGGGCCGGCGGGGCGGGGGCCGGCCGGTCGATGGCGGCCAGCGCCCGGTCCAGGGCGCCTGCCGACATCGGGGCCGGCGTCTCGGTCTCCAGCAGCGCGCCGCCGAGGCTTTCGAAGAAGCCGGCCTCGGCGCGGCAGGTCGGACAGCGCGCGATGTGGGCGCGGACGACGAGCGCGGCGCCCGGGCGCAGCGTGCCGGCTGCGCAACTGGCGATCAGGTCCTGGGAAGGGTGGTGGCGCGGGGTCATGCTTCCCCCTCAAGCTCGGCTCGCAACCTCGCAAGCGCGAGGCGGATCCGGGACTTCACGGTGCCAAGCGGAAGGCCCAGGGTTTCGGCGATCTCGGAATGCGGACAGTCCTGGAAGAAGGACAGCCGCAGGACCTTCACCTGGTCGGGGGTCAGTTCCGCGAGCGCGCGGCGCACACGCTCCTCGCGCTGGCGGGTCAGCGCGGTCGCCTCCGGCGTCTCGGGAGGATCGGGGGCGTCGCTGAGATCGGGCTCAAACGCCGCGGCGGTGCGGTCGCGCCGGCCCGCGTCGAGGCGAAGGTTGCGGGCGATCCGGAAGATCCAGGTGGAGGCCGACGCCCGCGCCGGGTCGAACAGCTCCGCCTTGCGCCAGACCGCGACGAGCGCGTCCTGCGCCAGCTCCTCGGCCTGCGCGGCGGGGACGCCCAGACGGATCAGATACCCTTTCACGCGGGGCGCGAAATGTTCGAAGAGGGCGGCGAAGGCTTCCCGATCGCGGCGCTGCGCGATGGCGAGGATCAGGCCATCCGCCGGGGACCCTGTCGGGACTCTGCGCGACACGCTGCGGAGTGACTCCACGCTCTCGGGCCCGATACCGGCAAACTGTGCAGTCGCCCCATGCATGCCGTCGATACGTGGGGCGCCGTCGTTTGGATCACTCGCCACGGCCGGCTGATCCAAACAATTGTCGGCGCCGTATGTAAAGCCACGGTGGGTGATGGAGTTCGGCGCAGATGACGATGTCCGGGGGCGAGGCCAAACGCATCGCCGTGATCGGAGGCGGGATATCCGGCCTTTCGGCGGCATGGCTGTTGTCCGGCCGCCACGAGGTCACCCTCTATGAAGCCGCGCCCCGGCTGGGCGGCCACAGCCTGACGGTGGACGCCAGGGTGGGCGCCGCGTCGGCCGCGGTCGACATGGGCTTCATCGTGTACAACGAGCTGACCTATCCCAATCTCAGCGCCCTCTTCGCCCACCTCGGGGTCGCCACGCGATCCACGGACATGTCCTTCGCGGTGTCGCTCGACGACGCGGCGGTGGAATACGGCGGCGTCGGCCTGGCGCCCCTCCTGGGCCGCCCGTCCAACCTGATGCGGCCGCGCTTCTGGTCGATGCTGCGCGACCTGGTCCGCTTCTACCGCGAGGCGCCGACCGACCGTCCGGCGCTCGCCGACGAGGTGACGCTCGGCGACTACCTCGATGCGCGCGGCTATGGCGCCGCCTTCCAGGACGACCACCTGCTTCCCCAGGCGGCGGCCATCTGGTCGGCGCCGATCGAGACGATCCGGGACTTTCCCGCCGCGGCGTTCATCCGCTTCTTCGAGAACCACGGCCTGCTGAAACTGGTGGGCCGTCCGGCGTGGCGCACGGTCGAAGGCGGCAGCCGGGCCTATGTGGAGCGTCTGGCGGCGCCCCTGGGTGACCGGGTCCGGACCGGAGCCGCCGTCCGCTCGGTCCGCCGCGACGGCGAAGGTGTCTGGGTCTCCGACACCCGCGGCGTCAGCGACCGGTTCGACGCGGTGGTGATCGCCAGCCACGCGCGCGAGGCGCTCGGCATGCTGCATCAGCCGACGGCCCGCGAGCGCAGCCTGCTTGGCGCGTTCGGCTATGCCCGCAACCTCGCGGTGCTGCACACCGACGTCCGCCTCATGCCCAGGCGCCCGGCCGTCTGGTCGGCGTGGAACTACCTGGGCGCCCTGGACGCCGAGGGTCGTCGGCGGCTCTGTGTGACCTATTGGATGAACCTGCTGCAGGGCCTCCAGACGCCGCGGCCGCTGTTGGTGACGCTGAATCCGGTGACGGCGCCCGATCCCGGCCAGGTGATCGCCACCGAGGTGTTCGACCATCCGGTGTTCGACCGCCCCGCCCTTGAGGCCCAGCGCCAGCTCTGGTCGCTGCAGGGCGAGGGCGGCGTCTGGTTCTGCGGCGCGCATTTCGGCGCCGGCTTCCACGAGGATGGCCTGCAGGCCGGCCTCGCCGTCGCCGAGGCGCTCGGCGGGGTCCGCCGGCCCTGGAGCGTCCCGGACGAGTCCGGGCGGATCTCACCTCACGCGGCGCCTCCCCAAGGCCATGGCCGCGTGACGGCGCAAGCGCCCGTATCGCGCCTCTACAACGGCGTCGTCGCGCACACGCGCCTGCGCCCGCGCCGGCACCGTCTGCGCCGCCGGATCCCTTCGTTCTCGTCGACCTGGACGAGCTGCCGGACCTCGGCCTTCCGCTGTTGGCCGTCGACCGGTTCGGGCCGCTGTCCATCGAGGCGCGGCACCACCTCAGGGGCGACGGCGCGCCGCTCAAGCCGCAGGTCGAACAGCGCCTGCGCGACGAGGGGCTCCCGACCGGCGGCCCCATCCGCCTGCTGTGCATGCCGGCGGTGTTTGGTCAGGTGTTCAATCCGCTCAGCATCTACTTCTGCCACGCCCGTGACGGCGCTCTCTCGGCCATCGTCTACGAGGTGAACAACACCTTCGGCGGGCGGCACTGCTATGTGCTGCCGGCGGACCCGGGGTCGACGGTGAGCCAGAGCTGCGCCAAGACCTTCCATGTGTCGCCGTTCCTCGACATGGACCTCTCCTACGCCTTCCGGATCACGCCGCCGGGGAGACGGGTGGGCGTCACGATCCGCGTCTACGACCGGCAGGGACTGTTGCTGGCCGCCTCCTTCGCCGGCGTCGGCGAGCCGCTGACCAACCGGTCGCTGGCCCGCGTGCTGCTGCGCCATCCGCTCTTGATGCTGGAGGTGCTCGGCGCCATCCATTGGGAGGCGCTGAAGATGCTGCTCAAGGGCATCCGCCTCAGTCCCAAGCCCGCACACGGCGTCGGCTCAGGCTTGACATAACGATATAAAGATATCTTTATATGGCCCATGAAGCTCTCGGCGGGCCAGGCTGTTGACGTGCTGCGCGCGGCGGGCGAGCCGTCGCGCCTGCGCATCCTGGCGCTGCTGGCCCGCGAGGAGCTCGCGGTGCTCGAGCTCTGCCGGGTCCTGGACCAGAGCCAACCCCGCGTCTCGCGCCACCTGAAGCTGCTGGCCGAGGCCGGCCTCGTCGAACGGTTTCCCGACGGCGCGTGGGTCTTCTACCGCCTGAGGGGCGCAGGGCAAGCCGGCGAAGTGGTGGCGGACCTGCTGGACCGCATCGACCCGGCCGATCCCGTCTTGGTCCGCGACGCCGAGCGGCTCACCGCTGTGCGCGCCGAGCGCGCCGACGCGGCGTCCGAATACTTCGCCCGCAACGCCGCCCGCTGGGACGAGATCCGCTCGCTCTACGTCTCCGAGAAGGACGTGGAGACGGCGATCCTGAAGGCGGCGGGCCAGGGGCCCTTCCGCCGGCTCGTCGACCTCGGCACCGGGGCCGGCCGGATGCTGACCCTGCTCGGCCCGCACGCCGACCAGGCGCTCGGCCTCGACCTCTCCCAGCAGATGCTGAACATCGCCCGCAACCAGGTGGCCGAGGCCGGCCTGGAGGGCTGCGAGCTGCGCCATGGCGACATCTTCGGCACCCGCCTGCCCGACGCCAGCGCCGACCTCGTCGTCGTCCACCAGGTGCTGCACTACCTCGCCGACCCGGCCGCCGCCGTGAAGGAGGCCGCCCGCCTCGTCGCGCCCGGCGGCAAGCTCCTGATCGTCGACTTCGCGCCGCACAACCTGGAGTTTCTGCGAGAGCAACATCAACACCGTAGGTTGGGCTTCTCCGACGCCGAGATGGCCCGCTGGCTGGCTGACAACACCCTCGTCCATGTTCACGTCGAAGCCCTGCCCCCGCCCGCGAAGGCGGCCTGACCGTCAAGATCTGGGCCGCCGAGACGACCCGCCAGCCGCAGAGGACCGCCGCATGACCGCGCTTGGCCCCATCGCCCGCGCCGGCGTGGGCGGCCGCCCCCGCCCGAACATCTCCTTCGAGTTCAGTCCGCCGAAGACCCCCGAGGCCGAGGTGAGCCTGTGGGAGGCCATCCGCCGCCTGGAGCCGCTCGGCCCCTCCTTCGTCTCCGTGACCTACGGCGCCGGCGGCTCGACGCGGGACCGCACCCACCGGACCGTGCTGCGGATGCTCTCCGAGACCACCCTGAAGCCGGCGGCGCACCTGACCTGCGTCGAGGCCTCCCGCGCCGAGGTGGACGAGGTGATCCGGGACTACTGGGACGCCGGCATCCGCCACATCGTCGCCCTGCGCGGCGATCCGCCCGGCCAGATCGGCGGCGCCTACGCGCCCCGCGCCGACGGCTACCGCAACGCGACCGAGCTCACCGCCGGCATCAAGGCCATCGGCGACTTCGAGGTCAGCGTCGGCCTCTATCCGCAGGTCCATCCCGAGAGCAGCGGCATCGACCACGACATCGACGTCCTGAAGGCCAAGATCGACGCCGGCGCGACCCGGGCGATCACCCAGTTCTTCTTCGACATCGACGGCTTCCTGCGGTTCATGGACCGCGTCCGGAAGGCGGGCGTGACCATTCCGATCTCGCCCGGGATCATGCCGGTCACCAACTACAAGGGCCTGAAGAAGATGGCCGGGCCGATCGGCATCGCCCTGCCGCAGTGGCTGGAGAACCTGTTCGAGGGCCTGGACAAGGACCCCGAGACCCGCAGGCTGATCGCCGCCTCCATCTCGACCGAGATGTGCGCCCGCTTGGCCGAAGAAGGCTTCTCCGACTTCCACTTCTACACCCTGAACCGCGCCGACCTGACCTACGCCATCTGCCGGGTGCTGGGCGTGCGCGAGACCGAGCCTGAACCGAAGGAAGCTGCGGCATGACCCGCCAGGAACGCATCGCGGCGCTGAAGGCGGCCGCCAGGGAGCGCGTGCTGATCCTTGACGGGTCGTGGGGTGTGATGATCCAGAAGCGCGGCCTCGATGAAGCCGACTACCGCGGCGATCGCTTCCCGTCGGCGCCGGGCCAGCTGAAGGGCAACAACGACCTGCTCTGCCTGACGCGGCCGGACATCATCGCCGACCTGCACGATCAGTATTACGCGGCCGGCGCCGACATCTCCGAGACCAACACCTTCTCGGCGACCAGCATCGGCCAGGCCGAGTACGGCATGGAGGCGGCGGTCCGCGACATTAACTTCGAGGGCGCGCGGATCGCCCGCGCCCGGGCCGACGCCTGGACCGCCAGGGAGCCGGAGAAGCCGCGGTTCGTGGCTGGCTCGATCGGGCCGCTGCCGGTGATGCTGTCCATGTCCTCGGACGTGAACGATCCCGGCGCGCGCAAGGTGACCTTCGAGCAGGTCTATGAGGCCTACATGGAACAGGTGCGGGCGCTGCACGAGGGCGGCGTCGACATGTTCCTGATCGAGACCATAACCGACACCTTGAACTGCAAGGCCGCGATCAAGGCGATCCTCGACCTCGAGGACGAGGGCTATGAGCCCCTGCCGATCTGGATCTCCGGGACCATCACCGACCGGTCAGGCCGGACCCTGTCGGGGCAGACGGTGGAGGCCTTCTGGAACTCGGTGAAGCACGCCAAGCCCTTCGCCGTGGGCCTGAACTGCGCCCTGGGCGCCGAACTGATGCGGCCGCACATCGCCGAGCTCTCGCGGGTCGCCGACACCCTGATCTCCGCCTATCCGAACGCAGGCCTGCCCAACGCCATGGGCGAATACGACGAGACCCCGGATCAGACGGGCCACATGCTGCACGAGTGGGCCGAGCACGGCCTGGTCAATATCCTGGGCGGCTGTTGCGGTACGACGCCGGACCACATCCGACATGTGGCCGACGAGGTCCGTGGCCTGAAGCCGCGGCAGATCCCGGAGCGTCCCACGGCCATGCGGCTGGCGGGCCTGGAGCCGTTCGAGCTCGCGTGATGAAAGCCCCCGACTGGTACGAGGCGTGGTGCGAGGACGCGTTCGCGGCCTTCACCGCCAAGCAGACTGCGATCACCGAAGCCTTCCGGCTGAACGACTGGGAGCGGTACGACTACGAGGCCGACCGGGGGTACCTGGTGTTCTCCGACGCTGGCGGTGCGCGGGTCGTGGCCGAGATCCAGGTGCTGGGAACGACCGGCGACGATGGCTGGACGTGGGCGTGGGCGCAGCCGGAGTGGCCGCTGCAGAGCGTCGGCGCGGCGGAGACGGTCCGGGCGTTCGGCGAGCAGAACGGCATCGAGGAGCTGAACACCGAGCGCCTGACCACCACCGACGACCTCGACGGCGTCGGCTGGATGCTGGCCGCCATCGCCACGCGGATCGTCGGAGCCGAGGGCGCCTACCGAACCCCGCAGGGGCTCTTCCTGCTGATCACGTCCCTCAGGTTTGTGAGCTGAATGCGACCCATCTTCGTCAACGTCGGCGAGCGGACCAACGTCACCGGTTCGGCCAAGTTTCGGAAGCTGATCGCCGAGGGGAACTATCCCGAGGCGCTGAGCGTCGCGCGCCAGCAGGTCGAGGCGGGGGCGCAGGTCATCGACGTGAACATGGACGAGGGTCTTCTCGACTCGGTCCAGGCCATGCGGACGTTCCTGAATCTCGTGGCGGCGGAGCCGGACATCGCCCGGGCCCCGGTGATGATCGACAGCTCCAAGTGGGAGGTCATCGAGGCTGGGCTTCAGTGCGTACAAGGACGATCCATCGTCAACTCGATCAGCCTGAAGGAGGGCGAGGCGAAGTTCGTCGAGCAGGCGAAGAAGTGCCTGCGCTACGGGGCGGCGGTGGTGGTCATGGCCTTCGACGAGGTCGGGCAGGCCGACACCCAGGACCGCAAGTTCGAGATCTGCCAGCGGGCGTACCGTATACTGACGGAAAGGGTCGGCTTCCCGGCCGAGGACATCATCTTCGACCCCAACATCTTCGCCGTGGCGACCGGGATCGAGGAGCACGACAACTACGCGGTGGACTTCATCGAGGCGACGCGGCGGATCAAGGCCGAGCTGCCGCACGCGCGCGTCTCGGGCGGGGTCTCGAACGTCTCGTTCAGCTTCCGGGGCAACGAGCCGGTGCGCCGGGCGATTCACTCCGTGTTCCTCTACCACGCGATCGCGGCGGGCATGGACATGGGCATCGTCAACGCCGGCGACCTGCCGGTCTATGACGACATCGACCCGGAGCTGCGCGAGGCGGTCGAGGACGTGATCCTCAATCGGCCGCAGCGCCATCCGGAGATGACCAACACCGAGCGGCTGGTGGAGCTGGCGCCGAAGTACAAGGGCCAGAAGGGCGAGGCCAAGGGGCCGAGCCTGGAGTGGCGCGACGCGCCCGTGGCCAAGCGCCTGGCCCACGCCCTGGTCCACGGCGTCACCGACTTCATCGAGGCCGACACCGAGGAGGCGCGCAGCCAGGCCGAGCGGCCGCTGCACGTTATCGAAGGTCCGCTGATGGACGGGATGAACGTGGTCGGCGACCTGTTCGGCGCGGGCAAGATGTTCCTGCCGCAGGTGGTGAAGTCGGCCCGGGTGATGAAGCAGGCCGTCGCCTACCTGATGCCGTTCATGGAGGCCGAGAAGGAAGGCCAGGCGCGGCAGAGCGCCGGCAAGATCCTGATGGCCACCGTCAAGGGCGACGTCCACGACATCGGCAAGAACATCGTCGGCGTGGTCCTGCAGTGCAACAACTACGAGGTCGTCGACCTGGGCGTCATGGTCCCGGCCGACCGGATCCTCGACGAGGCCAAGGCCCACAACGTCGACATGGTCGGCCTGTCGGGCCTGATCACGCCCAGCCTCGACGAGATGGCCTTCGTGGCCGGCGAGATGGAGCGGCGCGGCTTCACGATCCCGCTGCTGATCGGCGGCGCCACCACGTCCAAGACCCACACGGCGGTGAAGATCGCCCCGCAGTACAAGGCCGGCTCGACGACCTATGTGCTGGACGCCAGCCGGGCGGTGGGGGTGGTCTCGAACCTGCTCTCGCCCACCGAGCGCGAGCGGTTCACTGCCGAGACCAAGGCCGAGTACCAGAAGGTCCGCGAGCAGTACGCGCGCGGCCAGGGGAACCGGGCCCGGGCGACGATCCAGGAGGCGCGGGACAACGCCTTCACCCCGGACTGGACGGCCTACGACCCGCCGAAGCCTTCGTTCCTCGGCACACGGACGTTTGCGCCCTACGACCTCAACGAGCTGCGCCGCCACATCGACTGGACGCCGTTCTTCGCGAGCTGGGAGCTGGTCGGCCGCTATCCGCAGATCCTCGAGGACGATGTGGTCGGCAAGGCCGCCACCGACCTCTTCGAGGACGCGCAGCGGATGCTCGACCGGATCATCCAGGAGGGCCTGCTGGAGGCCCGCGGCGTGGTCGGCTTCTGGCCGGCCAACGCCGACGGCGACGACATCGTTCTCTATGCGGACGAGACCCGTGGGGCGGAGGTCGGCCGGCTGCACAGCCTGCGCCAGCAGATGCTGAAGTCGGGCGACGGGGCCAATGTGGCGCTCGCCGACTTCGTGGCCCCGGTGGGGACCAAGCCCGACTATGTGGGCGGCTTCGCGGTCACCGCCGGGATCGGCGAGCTGGAGCGGGCGGCGGAGTTCAAGGCGGCCGGCGACGACTATTCGGCGATCCTGTTCACGGCGCTGGCCGACCGGCTGGCCGAGGCGTTCGCGGAGGCGCTGCACCGGAAGGTCCGCACCGAGCTCTGGGGCTATGCGCCGGACGAGGCGTTCGACATCGAACGCCTGATCGCCGAGGACTACCGCGGCATCCGCCCGGCCGCCGGCTATCCGGCCCAGCCGGACCACACCGAGAAGGCGACGCTGTTCCGCCTGCTGGACGCCCCGGCCGCGACCACCCTGCAGCTCACCGAGAGCTTCGCCATGACCCCGCCGGCGGCGGTCTCCGGCCTCTACTTCGGCCACCCCGAGGCGCACTACTTCGGCGTCGGCCGCATCGAGCGCGACCAGGTCGAGGACTACGCCCGCCGCAAGAGCTGGGACGTGAAGACCGCCGAGCGGTGGCTGGCGCCGATCCTCAACTACGAGCCGGCGTGACCGCCTCCGGCCGCCGCGCCCCCGAGGGCCGGCTGCTGCTGGCGTTCGGCGCGGCGTCGCTGGCGGCCGTGGCCATGGGCGCCGTGACCTGCCAGGCAAGCGGCGTCCCGGCCGCGCTGTGGATGCGCAACCTCGCCGCCTGGGCGCTCGGGGCCGCGGCCGCCGCGGCCCTGGCGCGGGCGCCGCTCCGGCCGCTGCTGGCGGCGGCGCCCTGGCTGGCGGCGGTGCTGCTCGCCGCCAGCTTAGCCGGTCCCGGCCAGCTCGGCGTGCACCGCTGGGTGCAGGCGGGCCCCGTGAGCCTCAACGCCGCCCTGCTGGCGCTGCCCGCCGCCGTGGCGGCCCTGGCCGGCGCGCCCTCCGCCCGGCGATGGGCGCCGCTGATGGCTGGCCTAAGCCTCCTGGTCCTGCAACCCGACGCCTCGCAGGCGACCGCGCTCGCCGCGGTGCTGGCGCTGGTCGCCGTCGCCGCCGCGCCCGGACGCACCGCCCGCTGGGGCCTGGCCGCGCTCTGCGCCGGCCTCGCCACGCTCGCCTGGCTCCGGCCCGATCCCCTGCCGCCGGTGCCGGAAGTGGAGCAGGTCCTGGCGCTGGCCTTCGCGGTCTCGCCGTGGCTCGCCGCCGCGACCTTCGCCGCCATCGCCCTGGCGGCGGCCGCGCCGGCGGTGCTCGCGCGGCGGGCCGGCGGCGGGGCCGGGCTCGCGGGCGCTGCGCTCAGCCTGTGCCTGGGCGTGTGGGCGCTCGCGCCGTTCGTGGGGGGCGTTTCCGGTCCCGTTCGCGGGCGTGGGCGTGAGCCCGATCCTCGGCGCCTGGCTGGGGGTGGGGGTGCTGGCGGCGGTGGTGCGCGCCGATCCTCGACTGCGAGCGGGGACAGGGGGCGTCCGGCGCGACGCGTCCTAGCCGTCCGCGGCGGGCCGGGCGGCGCGGAGCGCGCGGTTCTCCGCCTCCAGCTCGGCGAGGCGCGCCTGCAGGGGCTGCAGCGCCACGGCGAGCTCGGCCTCGGTGAAGCGCGGCGTGATGTGCTGCGGGCAGTTCCAGTCGAAGGCGGCCAGCCGCAGGCGGTAGATCCGCTCGACGCGGGCGCGATAGTCCGGGGCCGCCACGGCGTCGGCGAGGTTCGGCTCCGCGTCGACCGCCAGGATCTCCACATGCGCATAGACCTTCAGCCGGGCGCGGTTCGGATAGTCCATCAGGATGAGACAGGCGCGGTCGTTCGCCGCGAGGTTGCCGGTGCTGATGTACTGGCGGTTGCCGCGGTAGTCGGCGAAGGCGAGCGTCCGGTCGTCGATCACCCGCAGGAAGCCGGCCGGGCCGCCCCGGTGCTGCACATAGGGCCAGCCGGTCTCCGACACCGAGGCCATGTAGAAGCTATCGCGCGCGGTGATGAACGCCGTCTCGGCCTCGGTGAAGCGGTCGAAGCTGCGCTCGCCGGTGAAGGTCCGCCAGACACGGTCCGCGCCCATCGCCGCCTGGGCGGCCTGGACGCTCGGCGTGATCGCGATGTCGAGAAAGCCATAGGGCATGGGCGGCTCCGGGAGGACGGCGACGACGTCCGGCGGAGTCATAGCAGGTCGGAGCGGGGGCGGGCGGGCGGCTGGACCGGGAGCGCGCGGGGGGCTCGCGGCGCTGGGGCGGGCGTTGCGGAGGTTGTCGTTCGGCGGGGGGCTTCGGGCGGCCGCGTGTGGCTGGATGTGGGTGGTTACTCCTGGCTGAAGTTTGGAAGATCCGCTCCCAGGCAGACCCACAGCTTCCGGGAAGCGGACCTCCTCACCGGCCGCAATGGGTGGTGAGCGGTCGTCGGCTCGTTGTCCGCGATCAGACCGCGGCCGCGATCATGCGGAGGTCAAAATCCGGACAATGACCCGGCTACTGGAATTTCACTTTGCGCTTGGGATTGGCTTGTCGGTCATTCCGTTTGGACGGCTACTAGGTGACGATGCGGCCCGATGACTATGACCCAGAGCCCTTCCGGCAATTTCAAGCCGGATACGGGAAGCTAGCCCTAGCGCTGATCCCCTTCACCGCGGCTATTGCGCCGGTCTTCCGAGACGACCTTGAAGGGAAGATCGTTGGCTTCGCAGGCTCATTAGTCCTGCTCGTGACCGTTCTGGTCTTACTGTTCGGACGGCGCGGCTGAACGCTCGGCCTTCCGTCACCTCTGGACCAAAGGCGACTTTCCAAAGGTCAGCGGCGGGTGAAAAACAGACTGCCGTAGAGACATAAGACCGCCACACCGCGCTGACATTGGCACCGGCTTGCGGAGGGCTACCGGTCATGGCGGGAGCGTTTGTTATCGCAGGGCTTCTCGCGGCACAAAGTGGCCTAGCCGCGCCTCGCGTAGCACCCGGAAGCCT
Source organism: Phenylobacterium sp. J367 (assembly GCF_024699985.1). Taxonomy (GTDB): domain Bacteria; phylum Pseudomonadota; class Alphaproteobacteria; order Caulobacterales; family Caulobacteraceae; genus Phenylobacterium. Next base: position 2,175,870 of record NZ_JAJONA010000001.1, read on the forward strand.
GACGGACCCCGCCGCCCGGCAGGGACTTGAGCATCTCGAAGCAGTGGTCCAACTCAGGTGTCGGCTCACCGCCGAGGGAGGGCTTCAGGAATGTGAGGTCCTTAGCGAGACCCCACCCAACGCCGGGTTTGGGGCGACTGCCCTCGAACTCGTCCCGAAGATGAAAATGAACATGAAGAGGCCCCCCCACCAAGGGAGCTCCCAAACTTCCGGTCGCGGGCGATACGGTCGTCGTCCCAATCCGATTTAAGATTCCGCCCCGTCCCGTCGAATAGGCGAGACCCACATGAGGGTCAGCAATGGGTCGAAAGCGGAAGTTGACGCTACGCCGGGAAGCGGACGTTCCGTCTACCCACCTCGGAGCCGACGGTCCGAACTTCAGCAGGGAGTGGAAAGCCACCGTTCGGCTAGGCGTGCGGGCACTCGAGAGCCAGCTGGCGGTGACGCCGGCACCCTTGGGCGGGGGAAACCTGGGCGGCGGGATAACCGATCGCGCACCGAAGTCGTCGACCCCGTGCGATCAGCGGCGCGCTCCGGGGATGCGCACGCGTCCCAAGTTCGCCGCCTTGCGACGATTACGGGCGGCGACTCGCCACGACGTCATCCAGATGATGCGCCGCGGAAGACATCGTCGTGAAGTTAGGGAACGCTTAGCCATCATTTTGCGTATTGGCCGACATGTGCCGGGGCCGCGTTCTCATCGTCGAAGACGAATTTCTCGTCGCCGCAGACGTCGAAGCGGCGTTGGCGGAGCTGGGATTTGAAACGGTCGGGATCGCCCCTGACACGCAAGCGGCCCTTTCGCTTGCCGCGGCGAAGCCGGATGTCGCCATCGTCGACATCCATCTCCGGGACGGACCGACAGGTCCTGCAATCGCGCAGCGGCTGGTCGAGGATTTCGGAGTGCCGGTCCTGTTCGTGACGGCAAACCCGAACATCCTGCCACGGGCGTCGGCGACCGGAATTCTCGGCGTGCTGGGAAAGCCCTGCCGTGAAGAGGTCATAGGTGCGGCCCTGGACTACATTCTAGCGTCTCAGAACGGAGAGCCTGCCGATCCCCCAGAGGATCTGCAGCTCTTCTCAGCTGCCTGATCGATCCTCACGGTGTAGCCGCTCGGCAAGGACCGACACCTCGACGCGCAGTCCGTCGCGCTCCCATATCCGGTCGAACCTTCCGCCGAGCTGCTGCTCGACGCTCAGCTGAGCGAGCCGTGTGCCGAAGCCGAGCCGCTCCGGCTCTCTCTCAATCTCGGGTCCGCCGGCCTCCTGCCAGACCATGCCGATCGAGCCTCCGCTCAAGGTAAGCGTGACATCGACCCTCCCGGCCTCGGAGCTGAGGGCCCCATACTTCGCCGCGTTGGTCGCCAGCTCGTGGAACAATAGGGCCATGGGCGTGGCCCCACGATCGTCGATGGGAACATCGTCTCCGGAGACGCGAATGCTGCCGGCGTCGAAGGCAGGGTAAGGACGGAAGATCTCCGTCAGCAGCCCCTGCAGGGTCGACGCGCCGAGTATGGGGCGCGATGTCTCGCTGTGGGGACGCGCAAACTCATGGGCGCGACCCAGAGCGGCGATCCGGTCCTGAAGGCTTTTCGCATAGGGACGGACGGAGGGGTCGCTGCGGCTCGAGATGCCGATCAGCCCCGAAATTACGGCGAAAATGTTCTTGATCCGGTGACTTAGCTCGCGGTTGAGCAGTTCGTTCTGTTCCGCTGCCTTCTTCGCGTCGTCGATGTCTGTGCAGGTGCCGATCCACCTCACGATAGCCCCGACATCGTTCCGGACGGGCAGGGCCCGCCCAAGCGTCCAACGGTATTCGCCGGAACGGTGGCGAAGCCGATACTCGATCTCATACGGCGCGCCGGTCGAGAGGCTGTGGCGCCAATGGGCCCAGGCTCTCTCCTGATCGTCTGGATGGAACATCCCGTTCCAGGCTTCGCCATCGGTCGAGCCGGCAGGAACGCCTGTGAACTCATACCAGCGCGCATTGTAGTAGTCGTGAAATCCGTCTGGACGTGTCGACCAAACCATCTGTGGCATGGCGTCTGTGAGCACTTGCAGCTGTGCGCGGCTCTCGAGAAGCGCAACGGCGTCGTCAGCCAGATCGTTTTGCCAAGGCGCCTCCAGCGCTCCAGCGCCTGTGGCGTTCGCCGGTTCACTACCGTCAGTGCTCAGGGAATGAATCCTTCAGCGTTTGGACCCGGTCCAGGTGGCAGACTAAGCAGGCGCTGGTAGGCCCAAAAAGCTATCAAAGAGCATAGTCCCGACATTGGTTGCGCCGCCACACGCACGGCGCAGGTTTTTAAGGTGCGGCGGATTTGCCAATGAGGCGGCGTCGGCCGGCTTCGGCTTGCGGGCGGGGGCAGGCCGGCGCTTCTGGCGGCGCCCGTGCCCTATCAACGAGCCCAAGTTTTTGACAAACCCGTAGTCACTACGGGCGTTGTCACCCTGCCGCATCGAGCGCAGTCAAGGTCGCATGACGGCCAGTGGCCAATACCTCTGCTTGGCGCAAGCCCTGCGTGGACTGACAAACCAGGCGCAGAAAGAAGAGCTACTGCGACTGCGCAAGCGTGGCTGGCGCTCGCTCAGAAGGCTGCAACGTCGAAGGGAACGGGTGGAGTTAGATGGCCTCGCACCTCGATAGAGAACGCTTCCTGGAGCTAGCCTACGACATGGCGCAGCTTGCGGAAGAGGCCCGGACACCCGAGGACAGGGATGAGTTGCTGCAACTTGCCAAATACTGGCGCGAACGTGCAGATCAGCTGGCCCCCGCGGACAGGCGCTCAGCAAACCGCAAACTCAAAAGCGGAAAATTGGGTCGGGCCGCACCGTGAGCGCACGCCGGAAGTTCTTCCAGCCGTTCGGCCCGGTGTCAAAGCGGGTCGGAAGCTCGTCTGACACTCGACTACCCGGAGTTATCGGACCCAGGCTGTCACCCGCCAGGCGCCCATCGCGTTAGACGACCGGAGCGCGAGCAGCGCTGTGCTGCGAGTGATCGGCCGCGCTCTTGGAGGCGCGCGACACAACCGCCACCTGCATGCGGAGGCCCGCTCTCGGGCCCAGTGAGAAGGTCCGCTGCTCGCATAGCTGACGATCACACCCTCCATCCTGCCGCCCCCGCCCCGGCGCGCGGCGGACGCGCTCACTCGTGGCGGGCGAACACGGCGGTCCGGCCGCTTCGGTCCAGGAGGAGCAGGGTGTTGTAGGGCTCCTTGTCGCCGCGCGGCGTCTCCATGCCAGGCGACCCCAGGGGCATGCCGGGCGCCAGGATGCCGAGCGCCTTCGGCCGCTCCCGCAGCAGGCGCTCGACGTCCGGCGCCGGCACATGGCCTTCGACCACGTAGGTCCCGACGAGGGCGGTGTGGCAGGAGGACAGGGCGAAGGGGACGCCATGCCGTTCGCGAACGGGCGCCAGGTCTTCGAGCTCGACCACATCGGCCTTGAACCCCGCGCGTCGCATATGGTCGATCCAGCCGGTGCAGCAGCCGCACCAGGGCGTCTTGTAGACCGTCAGGGCGCGGGCCGGCGCCGCGCAGGCGCCGCCGGCGAGAAGCATGGCGGGCGCGGCGAGCAACAGGCGGCGACGGGCGAGGCGAGCTTCGGTCAACATGATCCTTCCATTACGCGCGGGCGGCGACCTTCCCTGACATGGGGACCCGCCGCGCGTTCGCCAGGGATTGAGAGCGGCGCGCCGGGCAGCGCTTCGATCGTTCGGCCGCTTGCCTGACAGTCTCGCAATAGCAGACGCCTACGAAGATCGGCTGCCGACGCCTTCGCAGCGAACGCGCCCACAGACGCCCGATGATTTTCTGTGTGGTTCCCGCAGCCGCCGTTCTCCGGAGACACGGGTCAGTACCGAAGCCTGCGGCGCAGCTCCAGCGCGCGCCGGAGGCCGACCGGACGTCGGCTTCGCGGGACGTTCGGGGTCGGCGCTTCGCGGCCTCGAGTGAAGGGCGCGGCCGTCACTCGTCTTCGTCGGCTTCGTCCATGAGGTCGTTGAAGGCGTCGATGACCCGGTCGAGCTGTTCGGCGGAGCTCGCGAACTCGGTGACCTCGCCCTCGTCGTCGGTGAGCCGGAGCACGAAGTCGTTGGTGCGGATCTCGATGGTGAAGTTCGACAGTTGCTTCATGGCGGGCTCCCTGGGCATCGCGGCTCATAGCAACCCGCGGGGCTCCCGATCCAGTCGGTCGGCGGGCATCATGATCCGGCGGCGCGGGCGCCGTCGGGGATGGTGGGCCTTCGAACCCGATCGACGTATCCTCCAGGGGAGACGACGACATCGGCCCGAGCGTCTCGGCGAGCCGGAGGAGGTGGCGGTGGGGGACCATGGCGTGCGCGTCGCGGAGGCGGCGGAGCGGGGAGCGGTGCTCGACGCGCTGATGCTGGCGTTCAGCGGCGATCCCTGCCTGCGCTATGTGCTGGATACGCCGGAGAAGCTGCTGAAGGGCTTCCATGCCTTCGCCGGCGGGATGGGCGGGGCGGCGCTGGACGAGGGCACGGCCTGGCTCGCGGAGGAGGGCGCCGCGGCCGCGCTGTGGCTGCCGCCGGGCGTGACCTCGGACCGCGAGGCGATGATGGCGGTGATCGGCGAGCTGGCGCGGGAGGCGAAGCTGCCGGTGCTGGGCGAGCTTGGCGAGACCATGGCGCGCTACCATCCCCAGGAGCCGCACTGGTATCTCGCGATGATCGGGGTCGACCCGGCGCGCCAGGGGCGGGGCTATGGGTCGGCGATCCTGCGGGAGTCGCTGCGGCGGTGCGACGAGGAGGGGGCGATCGCCTATCTCGAGAGCTCCAATCCGCGGAACGTGCCGCTCTACGAGCGGTGGGGGTTCGAGGTCATGGGCTTCGTCCAGCCCGGAGACTTCCCGGGGATCCATCCGATGGTGCGGCGGCCCAGGCGATAGCGGCCGGCGGCGCGGCGGTCAGCCCGTCTGCTTCTCCCCCGTCGCCCGCTCCACGGCGAAGGCGGCGGAGAAGCCGTGGACGACGGTGGAGACCAGGATGGCCATGGCGGCGATCGACCAGAGCCGGGCCTCGTCCTTCAGCTCGGCGTGGCTGCCGGCATAGGCCAGGTAGTAGATCGAGCCCACGCCGCGGACCCCGTAGAAGGCGACCACCAGCCGCTGGCGCAGGTTGAAGTCGGCGCCGACGAGCGACAGCAGGCCGACCGCCGGGCGGATCACGAAGATCAGCGCCAGGGCGATCAGCGCCGCGACCGGGTCGAAGGGCTGGACCAGGGCCGGCATGGCGGCGCCGAGGGCGATCAGCAGCATGGCGGTGAGCGCGTGCTCCACGGTCTCGGAGAAGTCGTGCAGGCGGACGTGGCAGGCGTGGTCGGATCCGACGCGCCGCAGGGTCACGCCGGCGATGAAGGCCGCGATGAAGCCGTAGCCCTCGGCGAGCTCGGTCAGGCCGTAGGCGACGAACACGCCGGCGAGCGCGAAGACCCCGGCCTGGGTCTCGGCGAGCGCGTTGCGGCGCGGGATGCCGAAGAGGATCTTTCCCAGCAGCCAGCCGACCGCGACCCCGCAGGCCCCGCCCATCAGGATCCGGTAGGCGAGGTCGCGCCAGGCCCACTCCAGGGCGAGGTCGGGGGTCAGGGTCGCGGCGGCGGCCACTGCCAGGCCGAGATGGACGAAGGGGAAGGCCAGGCCGTCGTTGAGCCCGGCCTCGGCGGTGAGGGTGAAGCGCACCGGGTGCTCGCCGCCCTCGGTGGGCCGACCCACCTGGACGTCGCCGGCGAGCACCGGGTCGGTGGGCGAGAGGACTGCGCCCAGCAGCAGGGCGCCGGCCAGCGTCATGCCGGCGGCCTGCCAGCCGAGCGCGGCGACGCCGAGGATGGTCAGCGGCATGCCGATGACCAGCAGCCGGAGGGTCGGGCCCCAGCGCGGCAGGTTGGCGATCCGGTCGAGCCTGAGGCCCACGCCGAACAGGCCGACGATGACGCAGAGCTCGCTGGCGATCTCCCAGGGGCGGGCGGCGGTCACCGGGCTGATCGCCTCGGGCAGGCCCTCGACCCAGCCGAACAGCAGCCAGCCCAGGCCGATCAGCAGGGCCGAGGCGGCGGGCTCGCGGCCGGAGAAGAACCTGGGCAGCCAGTAGGCGAGCAGGATCGCCGCGCCGAGCCCGGCCAGCAGCAGATGGTAGCCGGAAATCTCGAACACGCAGGCGCTCCCCTTCGGAAGCCATAGCGCGCGAGGCGGGCGGGAGTTCGCTGCCTTTCGAGGGCGGCCTCGACCCTGAGCGGGTCAGGGCCGGGGCTCGGCGCTTCGCGGCCGGCCCCGGGCAAGCGCGGAGGCGGTCCCGACGTCAGCGGATGCGGCGGAAGATCAGCTTGTCGATCCGGCGTTCGTCCATGTCGACGACCTCGACCTCATAGGATCCCAGCCGCACCTTTTCCCCCTCGGTCGGGAAGCGGCCGAGGTGGTGCAGGACCATGCCCGCCACGGTATGGAAGGAGCCCTCCTGGAAGCTCTCCTGCAGCCGGTCGGACAGTTCCACGAGGTCCACGCGCCCGTCGACGAGGTACGAGCCGTCCTCCCGTTCCAGGATGGCCGCGCCCGGGGTGTCGTGGCTCTCCGGCAGATCGCCCGCGATCATCTCCAGCAGGTCGGTCGGCGTGATCACGCCCTCCAGCCCGCCGAACTCGTCGACGACGAAGGCCATATGCAGCCGGGACGACTTGAACTGTTCCAGGGCCCCCAGCAGGGAGGTCGTCTCCGGGATGTACAGCGGCTCCTTGGCGATCGCCCGCAGGTCCAGCGCGGCGCCGGCAAGCAGGGCGTCCGCGACGTCGCGCTTGTGCACGACGCCCAGCGGGCTGTCGAAGTCCTGGCCTGCGGCGAGCACGAAGCGCGAGTAGGGACAGGCCATCACCTCCTGGCGGATTACGTCTTCCGGGTCGTCCAGTGAGACCCAGTAGACTTCGGTGCGCGGCGTCATGGCGACCCGGACCGGCCGGTCGCCCAGGCGCATCACCTCGTGGATCATGGCTTCTTCCTGGGGCTCGATGACGCCGGCGCCGGTGCCTTCCGCCAGCACGCTCTCCACCTCCTCCTGGGTGACCGCGGAGCCGTCGCTGTCGCGCACCCGCAGCAGGCGCAGGACCGTCGCTGTCGAGAAGGTGAGCAGGGTGACGAAGGGCCCCATCAGCCTGGCCAGACCGGTCAGCGGGCGCGCGACCACGCCGGCGATCGCCTCGGGGTGGATGAGCGCGAGGCGCTTCGGGACGAGCTCGCCGAGGATGAGCGAGAAATAGGTCAGCAGGACCACGACGACCGCCGTGGCGATCTGTTCGGAGTAGGCGGCGAGGGCGGGGACGTCGCGCTCCAGGATGGCGTCGAGCTCGCCGGCGATCGTGGCCTGGCCGTAGGCGCCCGCCAGGATGCCGATCAGGGTGATCCCGACCTGCACGGACGACAGGAAACGGGTGGGGTCCTCGGCCAGGCGGAGCGCCGCCCGGGCCCCCCTTGTCGCCGCGCTCGGCCCGGGCCTGGAGCTTGGCCCTGCGCGAGGAGACCACGGCCAGTTCGGACATGGCGAAGACGCCGTTCAGCACCACCAGAAGGAGGACGACGGCGGAAGCAAGGAGGATCATGAACCTGGGCAGGTCGACGACGCCCGGTTGGCGCCTCGTTGCAGGAATAGAGCGTGGCGGGCGATCCGGCGACCGCCAAACGCAAGGCAATGCGGCCGGCGCCGCCTGCGGCGGCGCTTCGCGCCGAGCGCCTCCCCTGAAGGCGAGGGGGAGGCTCCGGTGTTCACCCGATGGGAGGACGCCGCGGCGCGCGGCCTGATCGGCGGCCTTGCGGAAGGAGCCGCCGAATGCCGACGCTGGTGGAAGCCGTACTGCTGACGCTCGGCGCCCTGTTCCCGATCATGAACCCGTTCTCGACGGCGCCGCTGTTCGTCTCGCTGAGCGCCGGGATGAGCCCGGAGAAGCAGCACCGCGAGGCGTTGCGGGGCTGTCTCTACGCCTTCGCGATCCTGGTGGGCTTCCTGCTGGTCGGGTCGTGGATCATCGACTTCTTCGGCATCTCGATCCCGGGCATCCGGGTGGCGGGCGGGCTGATCATCTCGACGGTGGGGTTCCGGATGCTGTTCCCGGCGCCGCCGGCCCCGGGCGCCGCGGACGGCGGGGCGGACGGGGGCGAGATCGCCTTCACGCCGATCGCCATGCCGAGCCTGGCGGGGCCGGGGTCGATCTCGGTGGTGCTGAGCTCGGCGGCGCAGATCCGCTCCACCCGGCCGGAGGACTGGGCGCTGATCTATGTGGGCGTGGTGCTGGGCATCGCCGCCTGCACGGCGATCTCGTTCGTCGTGCTCCGGGCGTCCACCCGGATGGTGACGTTCCTGGGCAAGAGCGGGCTAGACGCCATGACCCGGATCTTCGGCTTCCTGCTGATCTGCATCGGCATGCAGTTCCTGCTGTCCGGGGTGGACGCCTTCTTCGGGATCACCGGGGGAGCGCCAAGTTTGCCCCCATAGAGCCGTTCACTTAGGGCGATAGGGATTTTCACTTGGTCAGGCGGGGAGAGGGGGGCGTACGGTCGGGGCAACGACATACGGAGGATCGCCATGGACGACGCCAGCCCCCTCAGCAATCCGGCCAAGGAGCCGCGGGCGCTCCGCACCCTGCTCGGGCGGACCAACCGCGACTGGTGGCCCAACCAGCTCTCCCCTCGACATCCTCAACAAGCACGGCCTGACCGGCGACCCGTACGGCGACGACTACGACTATGCCGCCGAGTTCAAGTCGCTCGACTACGCCCAGCTCAAGCGCGACCTGACCGCGCTGATGACCGACAGCCAGCCCTGGTGGCCGGCGGACTACGGCCACTACGGGCCGTTCTTCATCCGCATGGCCTGGCACAGCGCCGGGACCTACCGCTCCGGCGACGGCCGCGGCGGCTCGTCGTCGGGCTCGCAGCGCTTCGCCCCGCTGAACAGCTGGCCGGACAACGCCAACCTGGACAAGGCGCGGCGCCTGCTGTGGCCCATCAAGCAGAAGTACGGGAAGAAGCTCTCCTGGGCCGACCTGATGATCCTGGCCGGCAATGTGGCCATCGAGAGCATGGGCGGGCCGGTGTTCGGCTTCGGCGGCGGACGCAAGGACGTCTGGGAGCCGCTGAAGGACATCTACTGGGGCACCGAGGAGCAGTGGGTCGGCCACGCCGACAACAAGACCCGCATCCATGAGGAAGAGGGCCGCGCCCTGGAGAACCCGCTGGCGGCGATCCAGATGGGCCTGATCTATGTGAACCCCGAGGGCCCGGGCGGCGAGCCCGACCCGCTGAAGTCGGCCAGGGACATCCGCGAGACCTTCTCGCGGATGAGCATGAACGACGAGGAGACCGTCGCCCTGACCGCCGGCGGCCACACCTTCGGCAAGTGCCACGGGGCGGGCGACGCCAAGAAGATCGGCGCGGAGCCGGAGGGCGCGGACATCGCCCAGCAGGGCCTGGGCTGGCAGAGCGGCCACGAGAGCGGGATGGGCGACCACACCATCACGTCCGGCCTCGAGGGCGCCTGGACCCCGACGCCGATCCGCTGGACCAACAACTACTTCCGCATGCTGCTGGAGTACGAATACGAGCTGGTCCGCAGCCCGGCGGGCGCCAAGCAGTGGCAGCCGATCAACCAGAAGCCGGAGGACATGGCGCCCGGGGCCCACAGCCCGGACCGCCGCCTGCCGACGATGATGACCACGGCCGACATGGCCTTCAAGATGGACCCCAAGTACCGGGAGATCTCGGAGCGGTTCTACCGGAACCCCGACCAGTTCGCCGACGCCTTCGCCCGGGCCTGGTTCAAGCTGACCCACCGGGACATGGGGCCGAAGGTCCGCTACCTCGGGCCCGAGGTGCCGGCCGAGGACCTGATCTGGCAGGGACCCGCTGCCGCCGGTCGACCATCCGCTGGTGGACGCCGCCGACGTCAAGGCGCTGAAGGCCAAGATCCTGGCCAGCGGCCACTCCGTCTCCGAGCTGGTGAAGGCGGCCTGGGCCTCGGCCTCGACCTTCCGCGGCTCGGACAAGCGGGGCGGGGCAAACGGCGCCCGCGTGCGGCTGGCGCCGCAGAAGGACTGGGCGGTCAACGACCCGGCCGAACTCGCCCGGGTGCTGAAGACGCTGGAAGGCGTGAAGGCCGAGTTCGACGGCGCGGCCGGCGGCGGCAAGAAGGTGTCGATCGCCGACCTGATCGTGCTGGCGGGCGCGGCGGCCGTGGAGAAGGCGGCGGCGGACGGCGGGCACGCGGTGGAGGTCCCGTTCACCCCGGGCCGCACCGACGCCACCGCCGAGCAGACCGACGCGGCGAGCTTCGCGGTGCTGGAGCCCCGGGTCGACGGCTTCCGCAACTACCTGCAGACGCCGTTCAGCGTGCCGACCGAGGAGCTGCTGGTGGACCGGGCGCAACTGCTCGGCCTCTCGGCGCCGGAGATGACGGTGCTAGTGGGCGGGCTGCGCGTCCTGGGCGCCAACCAGGGCGGCTCCAAGCACGGGGTGTTCACCGACAAGGTGGGCGCGCTCACGAACGACTTCTTCGTCAACCTGCTCGACATGGGCACCGCCTGGAAACAGGTGGAGGACGGCGGCGACGAGGAGTTCGCGGGCTCCTGCCGCGACACCAACGCGCCGAAGTGGACGGCGACGCGGACCGACCTGGCGTTCGGCGCCAACTCCCAACTCCGGGCGCTGTCGGAGGTCTATGCGTCCAGCGACGCCAAGGAGAAGTTCGTGAAGGACTTCGTGGCCGCCTGGACCAAGGTGATGAACGCCGACCGGTTCGACGTGGCCTAGCGACGACGGGAGAACTGCCCGAGCCCTGCGCCCCGGTCGAAAGGCCGGGGCGTTTTTTCATTCCTCCCTGAAGGGGAGGGATGGGCGCAAAAAGGGCCGGCGCGACCCCTCATCCGGCGCTTCGCGCCACCTTCTCCCGCAAGGGGAGAAGGGGATCGTGCTTGAGACCGTGACCCTCAGGCTCGCGGCGCGAGCGCGTGGCGGTCGCTGACCGCCGGTTTCGGGATAGGGGGTTTCGCCCACCGTTCAGCCTGCTACCAATCCTGCCGCGCCGATGCAGGCGCGTCGGTGAAGCGTAGGGGAGTTGGGGCGTGATGAAGCGTTACCTTGTGGGCGTCGCGGCGGCGGCGGTGATGGCGGTTGCGGGGCAGGCGGCGGCGGCGCCGCTGAGCGCGCAGGACAAGAGCCAGATCACAGCGACGGTCGACAAGGGCGGCGCGCGCCTGGGCGAAGTGGCCCAGCAGATCTGGGGCTTCGCCGAGGTGGGCTACCAGGAGCACAAGAGCTCGGCCCTGCTGCAGTCGGAGCTGAAGAAGGCCGGCTTCAAGGTGCAGGCCGGCGTCGCCAGCATGCCGACCGCCTTCGTGGCCAGCTTCAAGACCGGCGACGGGCCGGTGGTGGCGATCCTCGCCGAATATGACGCCCTGCCGGGCCTCGCCCAGGCGGCCGTGCCGGAGCGCAAGGTCGTGCCGGGCGTGGCGGGCCATGCCTGCGGCCACCACGTGTTCGGGGCGGCGTCGGTCGCCGCGGCCATCGCGCTGGCCGACTGGATGAAGGCCAATGGGGTGAAGGGCGAGGTCCGGGTCTATGGCTCGCCCGCCGAGGAAGGCGGCTCGGGCAAGGTCTATCTGGTGCGCGACGGCCTGTTCAAGGACGTGGACGTGACCCTGCACTGGCACGCCGGCGACGCGAACGACGCGAGCCAGGGGATCAGCCTGGCCAACATCTCCGGCAAGTACCGGTTCGCGGGCGCGGCGGCCCACGCCTCGGCGGCGCCGTTCCGTGGGCGCTCGGCCCTGGACGGCGTCGAGGTGATGAACAACGCCGTCAACATGATGCGCGAGCACATCCCGGACGGGACGCGCATCCACTATGTGATCACCGACGGGGGCCTGGCGCCCAACGTCGTGCCGGAGAAGGCGGAGGTCTATTACTACGTCCGCCACCGCGACCCGCAGGTGGTCCGCGAGGTGATGGCCCGGGTGCAGAAGGCCGCCGAGGGCGCGGCCATGGCGACGGAGACCAAGGTCAGCTTCGAGCAGACCGGCGGGGTCTACAACATGCTGCCCAACGAGACGCTGGCGAAGGTCATGGACCAGAACCTGCGCGAGGTGGGCGGCGTGAAGTACGACGCCAAGGAGCGGGCGTTCGCCGAGGCGATGAAGTCGCTGCTGCCGTCGAACCGGGCGACGCTCGAGAGCGCGGCCGAGGTGCAGCCGATGCGGATCGGCGGCGAGGGCGGCGGCTCGACCGACGTCGCCGACGTGAGCTGGGTGACGCCGACGGTGGGCATGCGGGCGGCGGCCTGGGTGCCCGGCACCCCGGCGCACAGCTGGCAGGCGGTGGCGGCCGGCGGCACGACCATCGCCAACAAGGCGGGCGTGGTGGCGGCCAAGACGCTGGCGCTGACCGGGGCGGCGCTGTTCCGCGACCCGGAGACCATCGCGGCGGCGAAGGCCGAGCTCGCCCAGAAGCGCGGCCCGGACTTCCAGTACAAGGCGATGGTCGGCGATCGGCCGCCGCCGCTGGATTACCGCAACAAGTCCGGCGCGGAGTAGGGCGCGGCCGGCGCGGCGGGCCCTCTCCCTACCCTCTCCCTCTCTGCTTCGCGGGGGGAGAGGAGGGGATGGCTCGGGCGCGCGGCTCCACCTCCTCTCCCCCGGGCGCAGCCCGAGAGGGAGGGGGAGGGAGAGGGCTTGCTCCCTCCACGGCGCGGCGCCTTGATGCCTCCAGACTTGAGCATGGGGGCGGGCGATGCGGGCGATCGTGGGCGGGGTGGTTCTGGCGGCGATCCTGGCGGGCGGGGCGGCGGCCCAACAGGCGCAGCCGGACTGGTCGAAGGTGGAGATCAAGGCCACCGACCTCGGGCGCCGGACCTGGATGCTCGAGGGCCAGGGCGGCAACCTCACCCTGATCGCCGGGGACGACGGGGCGATCCTTGTCGACAGCCAGTTCGCGCCGCTGCACGACAAGATCAGGGCGAAGGTCGCCGAGCTCGCCGGCCAGCCGGTGCGCTACCTGGTCAACACCCACCTGCACGGCGACCACACCGGCGGCAACCAGGCCTTCTGGCTGGCGGGCGCGACCCTCGTCGGCCATGCGAACCTGAAGGCAAGCCTGGCCGCGGGCACGACCAATGCCCTGACCGGCGCCAAGATCCCGCCGGCTCCGGCCGCGGCCCTGCCGAAGGTCACCTACGGCCAGCGCACGACGGTGTCGGTGAAGGGGCGGACGGTGGAGCTGGTGCACATGCCGCTGGCCCACACGAAGGGCGACACGGCGGTCAGGGTGCGCGACGCCGACGTGCTGGCCACCGGCGACATCGTCTCCTGGGGCGCGCGCTATCCGAACATCGACGTGGGCGACGGCGGCGACATCGACGGGATGATCGCCGCGGTGGACGGGTTCCTGAAGATGGCGGGGCCGAAGACCAAGATCGTGCCGGGGCACGGCAAGCTGATGACCCGCGCCGACCTCGCGGCCTACCGCCAGCTGCTGGCCGACGCCCGCGACGCGGTCGGCGCGCTGAAGGCGGCCGGCCGGTCAGAGGACGAGGCGGTGGCCGCCAGGCCGCTGGCCGACGTCCAGGCCCGGGCCGGCGCCACCGACCCGCAGAGCGCGACCCTCGTCAGGCTGATCTACCGGTCGGTGGGGTAGGGCTAGCTGCAGGTCCCGCCGGCGTCGCGGACGGCCTTGCAGGCGCGGGCCTTGGCGAGGGCGGCCTCGGTGTTGAGCCGGTCGAGCTCGGCCTTGTCCTGCTCGAGCTGGGTCTTGCCGTCGAGGGTGTCCCACAGGGTCGCGACGTTGGGGGCGGCGCCGGCGACCATGCCGGAGACGGTCTCGGCCTGGGCCTGATGCGACCAGTTGTAGGACTTGAGGCGGCCGAAGTCGTCCCAGGCGAGGTCGATGGTGCGGTTCTCGCCGAAGCCGGCGTCGATGCAGAGCTGGGCGGGCGTCGCGACCTGGGCGGCGTCGAGGGCGAGGTCGGTCGAGGGCGCCTTGCCATCCACCTTGGCGTAGCCCGGTCCCGTCGCGTCCAGGCGGATGCCGACGGCGCCGGTCTTCGGCACGGCCAGGGCCAGGCCGCAGGCGCGGAGCGACTTCGGCTTCGCGCCGGTGATCGGTGTCTCGCTGGCGGGCTGCGCCAGGCGCGCGGTCCACATCACGGCGAACTGTGAGGCGGCGGTCGCCTTGGCGGCCGGGCCGAACCAGGCGTCGAGCGGGGTGGTGTCGAACGCCAGCGGCGCGGCCGGATCGTCGAGCACGTCGGGGGTGACCTTGATCCTCGCCGGCAGGTCGACGGTCAGCAGGGGCGCGACCTGTTCGAGTTCCTTCGCCAGGGCTTCGAGATCCTTGCGATGCTGCCGCTCGGCCGCCGTCGGCGTCGTCGCCGGGCTGGTGTTGAGCACCTTCCGAACGCTGAACATCTGATTGCGGATACCGTCGCGGCGGGCGAGCGCTTGCTGGATGGCCTCGGTGCAGGGCGATGGCGTCTTCGTCGCCTCCAGCCCGGCGATGAGCGGCGCGAGCTTGGCGGCGGCGGTGAGGACATTGCCGACGACCGCCGTGGAGCGGTCGTTGTTGGCGCTGTTGATGCTGGTGATCACGCCCTTGTCGTTGAGACCGACTTTCAGCGTCCGGGCCACGCGCACCGAGGCGAGGTCTGAGCCCCTGACCAGGTAGGCGCCATCCTGGGCGCCGGCGACCGGGACCAGCGCGAGTCTCGCCTGGGCCGACACATCGCCGCCGGCGCAACTCTCCAGCGTCAGCGTCAGGGTCGCCTTGGCGTCGGTGCGGGGAGGCGGTAGCGGAGGTCGGCGGCGTCGCCGGGCTGGGTGGTCTGGCAGGCGCAGAGCGCCAGGAACGCGGGCACGGGCAGCAGGCGGTGCATGAGGGGCCCCCTTGTTGGCAGGCCCGGTCCGGGCCGCGACGGCGGTCACTCAATCATCCGCAGGCGCGCGCGTCGCGTGACGACGGTCACGGTTTACGGCGGCGCTTCGAGCCGCTAGAGAGGCCGGACCATGTCGCGCCTGACGATCAAAGCGATTACCCGGAAAACGACCCGCTGCGGCGGGGCGTGGACGGGTGCGCGCGCGATCTAGCGCCACATCCGGATCAGCCCCGCCGACGCGCGGGGCCGGCCAACACTCCCAAAAGCTCACCGGTCGAACCCCGCGCCTCCGCAAACCCCAGGAGACGCTTCGCCATGAGTTACCGGTTTTCCCGCTCCAATCCGCCGCGCGTCGGCATCGTCGGCGCCACGGGCCTCGTGGGCGGGATGATGCGCGAGATCCTCGCCGAGCGGGACTTTCCGTTGGCGGAGCTCCGGCTGTTCGCCTCCGCGCGCTCGGCGGGGACCAGGGTCGCGTTCGCGGGGCGTGAGGTGACGGTGGAGGACGCCGGCGCGGCGGACTTCGCGGGCCTCGACCTGGTGTTCTTCTCGGCCGGCGGCGAGACGTCCAAGTCGCTGGCGCCGAAGGCGGCGGCGGCCGGCGCCGTGGTGATCGACAACTCCTCGGCCTGGCGGGGCGACCCGGACGCGCCGCTGGTGGTCGCCGAGGTGAACGCGCACGCGCTGGCAAGCCTCCCCAAGGGGATCGTCGCCAACCCGAACTGCACGACCATGGCGGCCATGCCGGTGCTGAAGCCGCTGCATGACGCGGCGGGACTGAAGCGGCTTACCGTCTCCACCTACCAGGCGGCGTCGGGCGCCGGCGTGGCGGGGATCGAGGAGCTGGCCGAGCAGCTCGCGGTGACGGGCGTGGAGGCGCTGGCGCGGGACGGGACCGCGGTGGCCCTGCCGGCCCCCCGGAAGTGGGCCGCGCCGCTGGCGTTCAACGTCGTGCCGCTGAACTATCGCCTGGCCGAGGACGGCTACACCGAGGAGGAGGTGAAGCTGCGCGACGAGACGCGGAAGATCCTGGAGATCCCCGGCCTGCCGGTGAGCGGGACCTGCGTGCGGGTGCCGGTGTTCACCGGCCACTCGCTGTCGATCAACGCCGAGTTCGAGCGGCCGATCTCGGTGGAGCAGGCCACCGCCCTGCTGGCGGGCGCGCCGGGCGTGGTGCTGGCCGACGTGCCGAACCCGCTGGCGGCGACGGGGCAGGACCCGGTGTTCGTCGGCCGGATCCGCAAGGACCCGACCGTGGCGCACGGGCTCGCGCTGTTCGTCGTGGGCGACAACCTCCGCAAGGGCGCGGCGTTGAACGCCGTGCAGATCGCGGAGGCGATGCTGGGGGACTGAGGAAGTCGCCCAGCCCATCCCAATCCTGTCATCGCGGACGGCCGCAGGCCGATCCGGGACCCAGGTGGACAGGCCTTGCGGTAGCCCCTGGGTCCCGGCTCTTCGATTCGCTGCGGCGGGATGGCGGGAATACTTGAACGTCGAGTTCGCTACAGCGGCAGCTTCCGGCTCTCCGTTACCGCGAAGCTGCCGCGGGCGCCGGGGGGCGGTTTCAGGCCGGGGCGGGCGACGGGCTGGCCGCCGCCGACGAAGACCTCGACCGGGCCGGGGCGGACGGCGCGGACGCCCTGGTCGTCGACGGTGGAGAGCGCGCGGTCGTCCAGGGCGAAGCGGACGGTCTTCGTCTCGCCGCGCTTCAGGTGGACGCGCTCGAAGCCCTTCAGGCTGCGGATCGGCTGGCCCGCCTTGCCGGCGTGGGTCAGGTAGAGCTGGACCACCTCGTCGCCGTCCATCCCGCCGGTGTTGGTGACGTCGACGGTGACGCCCGTGGGATCGGCCTTCAGGTTGGCGTAGGCGAAGGTCGTGTAGCTGAGGCCGTGGCCGAACGGGTAGAGCGCCTCGCCGCCGAAGTAGCGGTAGGTGCGGTTGGTCATCCTGTAGTCGCCGAAGGCCGGGAGCTGGTCGGCGGACTTGTAGAAGGTGACCGGCAGGCGGCCGGCCGGGTTGAAGTCGCCGGCGATCAGCTGGGCGACCGCATGGCCGCCCTCGGCGCCGGGGTACCAGGCCTCGACGATGGCGGGCAGGTTGGCGTCGGCCCAGTTCACGGCGAGCGCGCTGCCGTTCATCAGCACCAGGACGACCGGCTTGCCGACCGCGGCGACGCGTTCGAGCAGCTTCTGCTGCGGCGCGGGGAGGTCGAGGCTGGTGCGGTCGCCGCCGGCGAAGCCGGGCACCTCGAGCTTCATCTCCTCGCCCTCGACGCGGGCGGTGAGGCCGCCCACGAAGACCACGAGGTCGGCGTTGCGGGCGGCGGCCACAGCGTCGTCGCCATTGAAGGACGGCAGGCTCCAGATCAGCCGCTGGGGCCCTTCACCCCGCGCTGGAAGCCCTCGACGCGGATGGCGTAGCGCTTGCCGGCTTCGAGCCGCACGCCGCCGTCGAGGATCGAGGGCGCGTCGCCGACGCCCCATTCCTCGACCACGGGCTTGCCGTCGACATAGACCCGGTAGCCGTTGTCGCTGGCGAAGCGGAAGCGGTAGTCGCCGGTCTCCGGGGCGGTGATGTAGCCGGTCCAGCGGGCCGAGCTCTGGCGGTCGCCGGTCCAGTCGAAGGCGGGCGCGGGGACGGTCTTCGTCTCGGCGGCGCCCGCGAGGTCGACGCCCTTGAACGTCTCCTGCTTCAGGCCCTTGGCGGCGCAGGCGGCGTCGATGCAGAAGGCGCTGGCCGGGACGACGGCGGTGGCCGGACCGACCAGGCCCGTGCCCTCGGCGTAGGCGATCTCGGCGTTCGGGAAGCGGGCGCGCAGGCCGGCCAGCACGGTCACCGGCTTCGACGGCGTGCCGTAGTAGTTGCCGATCAGGGCGTCGAGGCTGTCGGCGTTGGGGCCGATCACGGCGATACGGCGGGGCGCGGCCTTCAGCGGCAGCAGGCCGTCATTCTTCAGGAGCACCATCGAGGCCCTGGCCATCTTCAGGGAGACGGCGTGGTGGGCGGGCGTGTCGTTGTCCTTGGCGGTGATCTTCGAGAACGGCACGTCGGCCGGCGGATCGAAGAGGCCCAGCCGGATGCGGTCGGCGAACAGGCGGACGAGGGCCCGGTCGACCAGGGCCTCCGACAGCATGCCCTTCTCCACCGCCGAGACGACGGCCCCGGCCTCGGTGTTCCAGTCCTGGCGGTAGTCGCCGCAGACCAGGTCCATGCCGGCCGCGAGCGCCTTGGTGATCGCCTCCTCGGGCGTCTTCACCCAGGCCAGGCTGTCCTCGCGGTAGAGGTTGGCGGCGGCGCCGCAGTCGGAGACCACATGGCCCCTGAAGCCCCAGGCTTCGCGCAGGCGGGTGTTGAGCAGGTCCTCCGACGCGCAGGCGGGAATGCCGTCCACGGCGTTGTAGGCGCACATCACCGACTGGACCTTGCCCTCGGTGACCGTGGCGCGGAACGCCGGCAGGTAGGTCTCCTCCAGGTCCTTGGGCGCCGGGTGGACGTCCTCGCGGTGGCGGTTGCTCTCCGGCCCGGAGTGAACGGCGTAGTGCTTCGAGGTGGCGATGGTCTGGAGGTACTTGGGGTCGTTCCCCTGCAGGCCCTGGATGAAGGCGATGCCCATGCGGCCGGTGAGGTGCGGGTCCTCGCCGTAGGTCTCCTGGCCGCGGCCCCAGCGCGGGTCGCGGAAGATGTTGATGTTCGGCGACCAGACGGTCAGGCCCCGATACCAGTCGGTCCCGCCGTTCGGGTGGACGCGCTCGGCGTACTTGGCGCGGAACTCGACGCCGATGGTGGAGGCGGCCTCCTTCATCAGCACCGGATCCCAGGAGGCGGCCATGCCGATCGCCTGGGGGAAGACGGTGGCGAAGCCGGCGCGGGCCACGCCGTGCAGGCCCTCGTTCCACCAGTTGTATTCGGGGACGCCGAGGCGGGGGGATGGCCGGAGCGGTGTGGCCGATCTGGCGGGACTTCTCGGCCAGGGTCATCTGCGCGACCAGGGCCTGGGCCCGCTGCTCGGCGGGGAGCTTCGGATCGCGCCAGGGCTGGGCCTCCTGGGCGGCCGCGGACTGGGCCAGGGCTCCCAGGCAGAGAACCACGCACGCCAAATCGAGCCTGCTGACCACGGACCATCCTCCCATATCGTTGTTGTGGTACCGCTACCAGCAAAGCGGGGGAGGTGGGAAGTGGGTGTGGCTTCACCTCCCCGGCTCGGAGCGGCGGCGGGAGGGGGACCGCCGGCCGAACCCGGCGCATGCCGGGTGAAGAGCCGGGGGGTGGAGGGGCAGGCCCCACGCATTGCCGGCCGCTTGCCCCCTCCACCCTTCGCTCTTCGCCAGCTTACGCTGGCTCGGCGAACGGTCCCCCTACCGCCGCTGACGCGGGGGAGGTGAAAGGCGGGGGCGTCGCCCCCCTACCCGAGCGCCGAGGGCCAGGGGATGGGCTGGGCCATCTCGGTTTCGCGGGCGCGGTCCCAGGCGAGCACGCGGCCGGCGGAGCCTTCGCGCTCGGCGATGCGCAGGCCGCGGTAGGCGCCCGGCGCCCAGTCCGTGGGCTTGCTGCAACGGCGCAGGCCGTCGGCCTGGTCGTGGGTGAGTTCGATGACGCGGGGCTCGCCCAGGCGGTGGGCGGTCAGGATGGCGAAGTTGACGGCCCACAGGATGGCGTCGTCGCGCATGGCGCTTCCTCCACGCCCGCGCCGCCTCTCTGTCCGGGTGACGTCGGGGCAGCCGAATGGAACCATGGCCGGCGCCGGGCGGGAAGCAAAAACAAGGGCTTGGGAATGGCGGCCCCGGCAGCCTTTGAAGGCGCCAGGACCGCTCGCCCACGTTCCGGACCCTGGGGGGAGGGGAGGCCCGGAAGCGCGATCCCGCCTGATATGGGGACTTCCGCCGCCGACAGAAGGGGAGCGCCGTCACGTCAGTTGCGCCAAGTGGTCGCAGGTGTTGAGCAAGTGGTCGGCCCGGGCGCCTGCATCCCCGAGGCGATATGAGGAAAACTCGCCCTGATTTGAGCCATCGTGGCGGCGCGCGCTACTCAGGGATGCTGGCATCCCGATGTTCGCAGACTAATCTTCGATCGGGTTGTCGCCACTCTGGACGGGGGTGCGATTTTGCATGAGCAGGCCGTAAGCGCACCGTATGCTGACGGATCGCCGGCTCGCGACCTGTTCCAGGTCTATTGGCAGACGACTCCCGACAGCCTGTTCTCGGTGGAGGTGCTGACCGACGGGACCTTCGTGTTCGGGGGGCTCAATCCGAGCCATGAGCAGGCCACGGGGCTGAAGTCCGAGGCGCTCGCCCGCCGCCGGCCCGAGGATGTCCTCGACGCGGTGACCGCGGAGAAGGTGCTGGAACGCTATCGCGCCTGTGTCGCCGCGCGCGAGCCGATCCGCTACCTGGAGGTCCTGGCGCTGCCGGGGGGCGAGAGGCTCTGGCACACGAGCCTGACGCCCCTGATCGACGAAGGCGGCCGGGTCGTCTGGCTGTTGGGCACGGCCCGGGACCTGACCGAACAGATCCGCACCCACCAGGCCCTGATCGCCAGCGAGGAGCGGGTTCGCACAATCCTGAGTAGTATCACCGACTGCTATTACACCCTCGACAAGACGGGCCGGCTCGATGACCTGAACCCGCAGGCGGAAGCCTGGTTCGGCGTGCCCCGGGACTACATCATCGGCCTTAACGCCGAGGACGCGGGCACCTTCAGCCTCCAGGCGCTGCGCGCCTTCCAGCGCGCCCTGAAGGACGGGGAGGAGAGCCATCTGGAGCTGCCGTCGCGCGTGCGGCCGGGCTGCTGGATCGAGATGCACGTCTATCCCTCCGACACCGGGGCGACCGTGCTGTTCCGTGACATCACCCAGCGCAAGCGCGAGGCCCAGGAGGTGGAGCGGGCCCGCGGCCTGCTGCGCGAGACGCTGGACGCGCTCACCGCCCAGGTGCTGATCCTCGACGGCAAGGGCACGATCGTCGGCGCCAACGCCGCCTTCCAGGCCTTCGCCACGGCCCGCGGCCTGGCGCCCGCGGCGATCGGCGAGAACTATCTGGAGCTGACCCGCGACACCCGCGCCGGCGCCCGGCTCGCGTCGATCCGCAAGGGTTTGACCGCGGTGCTCCAGAAGGGCGCGCGGGGGTTCGAGACCGAGTACGCCATGCAGGTGGCCGGTGAGCCCCGGAGCTTCCAGCTCAGGATCTCGCGCTTCGAGCACGACGGCGAGGTGCGGGTGGTGGTGGCCCACGAGGACGTCACCGAAACGGTGCGGGCGGTGGCGCTGGCCAAGGACGCCGCCGAACGCGTGCTGGTCGGCCAGGACCAGGAACGTCGCCGGATCGCCATGGAGCTGCACGACTCCACCGGCCAGCAGCTCGTCGCCATGCACCTGACGATCGCCCAGCTCCGGCGCTGCCTGGAGGACAACCCGGCGGCCAGCGCCCTGGTGGACGACCTCACCCGCTCGCTGCAGGAGGCCCACCGCGAGATCCGCACGCTGTCCTACCTCATCCACCCGCCGGGACTGGAGCACGAGGGCGTGGACACCCTGATCCACCGCTTCGCGGAAGGATTTGCCCGGCGCTCGGGGATCGACGTGGACGTCAGCCTGCCCGAACCGATGCCGGCCCTGAGCGAGGCCCAGGAGCGGGTGGTGTTCCGCATGCTCCAGGAGAGCCTGGTCAACGTGCACCGCCACTCGGGCTCGACGCGGGTCGAGGTGCGACTGGCGCTGGCCGGCGACAGCCTGATGGTGGAGATCCGCGACAACGGCCGCGGCTTCCCCGGCCCGCCGACCATCCAGACCGGGAGCGGCATCCAGGTGATGCAGGAGCGCATCAAGCAGCTCGGCGGGGCGCTGACCATCGCCGACGCGGCGCCCGGCGCGGCGCTGACCGCCCGGCTGCCGCTGAAGCGGGCGGGGTAGGGCCCATCCCTCCCCTTCAGGGGAGGGGCAGGCCGCCCCGGCGGCCGGGGTGGGGGAGGGTGACCTGACCGAGACCGCTCCGCTTGACCATGACACCCCCACCCTGATCGCTGCGCGATCTTTCCCTCCCCTGAAGGGGGAGGGACGGGCGCTACCGCGGCCGGTAGACCTCGCTCTCCGTGACCGGGAACGGCTGGCCGGGGAGGTAGAGGAGGATCGGGCGGACCTCGTAGACGGCGGTCGGGTTCTTCGACCGGAGGTCGAGGGCGGCCTGAACGGCTTCGTCGCGGGAGGCGGCGTCGACCACGTAGAAGCCGAGCAGCTGTTCCTTGGTCTCGGCGAAGGGGCCGTCGACGACGACCGGCCGACCGTCGCCGCCGCGGATGGTGCAGGCGTCGGCGGTGGCGCCAAGGCGGGCGGCCGGGCCCAGCGCCTGGGCGGCGGTGAGCCGGTCGTGGACCGCGTTCAGGCCCGCCATCAGCTCGGCGTCCTCGGCTTCGGTCCAGCCCTGGATGATGTGTTCCTCGTGATAGGCGAGGATGGCGTAGAGCATCGGTGTCCGATCCCCCGGTTGGATGTGTCCGCGGACCTTAGGACGGCGTTGGCCCCACGTCTCCGACATGCACGGCAGGGCGCGCGCGGCGCCGTCCGCGCAGGCGCCGGGGCCGCTTGTCGCGCAAAGATCGCCGTTCGTCGAAAGCGGGCCGGGAAGCGTAACCGCAGGCGCCCTAGGGTGACGCCTCGATACAGCCGCCGGTAGGGGTCACATGATGATTTCGATGCTGCTCGCCATGGCCTTCCTGGCCCAGGACCCGGCCGCCGACGCCGCCAAGGCCACGACCGTGGCGCCGGCGGTCGTGGAGGCGCCCGCCAAGGACCAGAAGGGCGGCAACAAGGACAAGCTCTTCTGCAAGAACGAGGCGCCGATGGGGAGCAAGATCCCCGTGAAGAAGTGCTACAACGAGCAGGAGTTCAAGATGCGGCAGCTCGACGAGCGCCGGAACCTGGACCGCATCCAGGCGGACGCCCGGGCGCCTATCAGCCGCTGACCGGCCCGGGACCGCCGTCCTCTCCGCCGATGAGGGCGCGGGCGACAGGCCCTCTCCCTACCCTCTCCCTCTCGGGCTTCGCCCGGGGGAGAGGAGGTGATGACGCGGGCCTCGCAGTTCCACTCCTCTCCCCCGCGAAGCGGAGAGGGAGAGGGTAGGGAGAGGGCGAGCCTAGTAGCGGCGGTAGGCCCAGGGCGGCGGCTGGTAGGGCTGCGGCTGGTATTCGTAGGCGCGGCGGCGCTGATAGGCCTCGCGCTCGGCCGCCTCACGCTCCGCCATCTCACGCTCATAGGCGTCGCGCTGGGCCTCGTAGGCGGCCTGCTGGCGCCGCGCGTCCAGCTCGGCCTGGCGGGCGGCGGCCTCGTCGGCGGCGCGGCGGCGCTCGGCCTCGGCCGCCTCGGCCTGGGCGCGGGCGGTGCGCAGCTCTTCGTCGGCGAGCGCCCTGCGGTGGGCGGCGGCCTCGGCCTCGCGGGCGTGGGCGGCGGCGCTGTCGCGGGCGATGCGCGCGCGTTCGGCGGCCTGGGCCCCGCAGGCGCGCAGGTCGGCCAGGCCCTGTTCGGAGCCGCCGAGCGAGGCGCCCATGGGCTCCATCCCCAGCCAGGCGATGTCGAAGCTCCGGCCCTTGCGGAGCGCCGCTTCGGTTTCGGCGCTGAGCGTCAGCTCGCCGACGGCGGGGTCGGCGGTGCGGGTCATCAGGTTGGAGAACCGCTTCTGGTCGATGCGCACGGCGAGGAAGGCCTGCTCGGGCAGGCTGTCGCGGGCGAAGCGCAGGATGAGACGCTCGCCGTCCGAGACCAGGGTGACGGGCGCCAGCGCGCCGGAGCGGCCGGCCAGCTCCAGGTCGGTGCGGCAGCCGCCCTCGGCCGGGCTGATCACCCAGGCCGCGGAGGGCAGGGGCGCCGCGGCGAGCGCGGGGCCGGCCAGCAGCGCCGCGCCGAGCGCGGCGGAAGGGATCGCCTTGATCACCGTGAAGCTCCTCCCGGACACAGGGCGCGCAGCTTAGGCGTCGGCACATGAACCGTGGATGACGCGCGGGGTCGCAGGTGGCCGTCCGTCCGTCGCAAGCCTCGGCAAGCGTCACAGTCGGGTGCTAGGGTCGCGCCAGCAGAAAAGGGAGGTCTCCATGCGTCTTCGTACACGCGCCGCGTCGATCCTGGCCGTGCTGGCGATGGCCGAGCGCCGCGGGCGCCCAGGTCCCGGCCCATGTGACCGCCGCGCTCGCCGACGCTGCCCGGCCGGCGACCGACACCGCGCGGGACGCCGCACGGCATCCCGGCGAGCTGCTGGCCTACGCCGAGGTGAAGCCCGGCCAGAAGGTCGCCGACCTGATCATGGGCGGAGGCTACTTCACCCGCATCCTGTCGGCCGCCGTGGGGCAGAACGGCCACGTCTATGCCTACCAGCCGGACGAGTTCATCAAGTTCCAGGCGAGCTACGGCGAGAACCTCAAGAAGGTGGCCGGCGCGTACAAGAACGTCACGCCGCTGGACGCCAGCCTGGGCGCGCTCGATCTGCCGGACGGGCTCGACCTGGTGTTCACCGTCCAGAACTACCACGATCTGCACCTGACCCCGTTCCCGAAGGACACGGCCCAAAAGGTCAACGCCGAGGTCTTCAAGTCGCTGAAGAAGGGCGGCGTCTATCTGATCGCCGACCACGCCGCGGTGGCCGGCGCGCCGCTGGACGTCGCCCAGACCCTGCACCGGATCGATCCGGCGAACGTCCGCAAGGAGGTCGAGGCGGCGGGCTTCAAGTACGAGGGCGAGATCCCGCTCCTCAAGGACGCCGCCGACGACCACACGAAGAGCGTCTTCGACCCGGCGATCCGCGGCAAGACCGACCAGTTCGTGATGAAGTTCAGGAAGCCGTAGGGCCCAGGTTCCGCGGCGGCGCCGTTGCGATGCGCGCCGCCGCACTCTACCTGCTCCTCTGACCTGAAGGGGGAGCCTGCATGCCGTCCGTCGAAGCCCTGTTCGAGCCGATCGCGTTCACCCGCGGCCCGGCGTGGAAGAACCGCTTCATGCTGGCGCCGCTGACCAACCAGCAGAGCCATCCGAACGGCCTGCTGTCGGAGGCCGAGCACCGCTGGCTGACCATGCGGGCGACCGGCGGCTTCGGCCTGACCATGACCTGCGCGGCGCATGTGGCGGCCCAGGGGCAGGGCTTCCCGGGCCAGCTCGGGATCTTCGCCGACGACCACATCCCCGGGCTGACGCGGCTGGCGGACGACATCCGGGCGGCGGGCAGCGTCTCGTCGGTGCAGCTCCACCATGCGGGCAACCGCTCGCCGAAGGACCTGGTGGGCGTGCCGCTCTGCCCGTCGGACGACCCGGCGACCGGGGCCCGGGCGTTCACCGCCGAGGAGGTGCAGGGGCTGGTGGAGTCGTTCGTGCGCGGCGCGGAGCGGGCCGAGCAGGCGGGCTTCGACGGCGTCGAGGTGCATGGCGCGCACGGCTATGTCATCGCCCAGTTCCTGTCGCCGACGCTGAACCGGCGGACCGACGGCTACGGCGGCTCGGTGGAGAACCGGGCGCGGCTGCTCTTCGAGATCATCGACGGCATCCGGGCGCGGACCCGGCCGGACTTCCAGCTCGGCCTGCGCCTGTCGCCGGAGCGGTTCGACCTGCAGCTCGCCGAGATCCTGGAGGTGGCGCAGGCGGTGCTGAAGGCCGGCAAGATCGACTACCTCGACATGTCGCTCTGGGACGTGGCCAAGGAGCCGGTGGAGGAGGCGTTCAAGGGCCGCAAGCTCTCGGCCTATTTCGCGGAGCTGGACCGGGGCCAGGTGAAGCTGGGCGCGGCGGGCAAGATCATGACGCCGGCCGAGGCCGCGGCCCTGCTGGACGAGGGCTACGACTTCGCGGTGATCGGCCGCGCCGCGATCCTGCACCACGACTTCCCCGAACAGGCCCGGCGCGACGCGGGCTTCACGCCGGTCGCCCGGCCGGTGTCGGCGGCCCACCTGGAGGCCGAGGGCCTGTCGCCGGCCTTCGTTGACTACATGCGCAACTGGCCGGGCTTCGTCGAGGCGGCGTGACGTCCATCCCTCCCCTTTAGGGGAGGGGCAGGCCGCCCCCGGGTCCGGCGAGGCCGGCCCGAGGGTGAACTCCGCGGCCGGGGTGGGGAAGGGCGGGCCCGGCCCGACCTCTCCACTTGAGCGCGACTCCCCCACCCGGATCGCTCCGCGATCTTTCCCTTCCCTGAAGGGGAGGGATGGAGTCCGTTAAGATGAACCGTCTGTAATGATCTAAATGAACTCCACGTAATATTCTTAAATCGAAGTCATTACGCGCTATTCACGGGACTTACAGGAACCGGCTCAGTATTCATTCCTCATCGCCGGCGAGCAAACGCCGCCGCAACCGCAAAGAGGGATTGAACATGACCAATTTCGCGTCCCGCATCGCCGGCGCCGCCACCCTGGCTCTCGCCGTCCTGCCGCTCGCCGCCATCTCCACCGCCGCCGCGGCCGCCCCGGCCCCGTCGGTGCAGGTGTCGGACATCAACCTCAACACCGAGCGCGGCCAGGCGATCTTCGCCGAGCGCGTGGAGCGGACGGCCAACGCCTTCTGCCGCGCCGAGCGGACGCCGGTCTCCCCGCTGGCCCGCCACGCCGAGTGCCGCGCCCAGGTCCGCGCCGAACTGAACGAGAAGATGCCGGCGGTCCGCCAGGCGCAGATCGCCCGCAACACCTACGCCGCCCGGTAAGGCCCCGGCGCCCCCCTCGGGCGGAGCTCTCCCCCGGATCCTGGCCGGGTCCGCCCGTTTCCCGAAGCCCCTCCCACCCCAGCGGGAGGGGCTTTTCGTGGGCGACGGCTCAGGCTAGGTAGGGCGATGAGACTGAATCTGGGCTGCGGCCTGAACAAGCACGCCGGCTTCATCAACGTCGACGCGAGCCCGGTCTGCGAGCCGGACGAAGTCGTGGACCTGGAGCGGACGCCGTGGCCCTGGGCCACCGACAGCGTCGACGAGGTCGTCTTCATCCACGCGCTGGAGCACATGGGCCAGCAGTCGGGCGTGTTCCTGGCGATCATGCAGGAGCTCTACCGGGTGTGCCGCCACGGCGCGGGGATCCTGATCCACGTGCCGCATCCCCGGCACGACCACTTCATGAACGATCCAACCCATGTGCGGCCGATCACGCCGCAGATGCTGAAGCTGTTCGACCGGGCGGTGACCCTCGAGAAGCAGAAGGGCGGCTTCTCCGACAGCCCGCTCAGCCTCTATCTCGACGTCGACTTCGAGGTGACCCGCTCGGAATACGTGCTCGACGAACCCTACGAGGGTCAGCTCAAGCGGGGCGAGATCAACCAGGCGCAGGCCAGCGCCCTTGTGCGCAGCCACTTCAACGTCGTGCGGGAGATCCGCATGCAGCTGACGGTTCACAAGCCGGCCCGGACCGGGGCGGCCAGTCCCTAGGACCCGGTCGGGTCAGTCCTCCGCGGGCGCCTCGCCGCGGCAGAGGGCGGCGACACGGTCGGCGAGCTCGCCGGGATTGAACGGCTGGGGAACATCACGGCGCCCTCGACGCCGAAGCGGTCCAGGTGGGCGGCGTGGCCGGTGATGTAGATCACCGAGAGG
Organism: Phenylobacterium sp. J367; assembly: GCF_024699985.1. Taxonomy (GTDB): domain Bacteria; phylum Pseudomonadota; class Alphaproteobacteria; order Caulobacterales; family Caulobacteraceae; genus Phenylobacterium. The sequence continues at coordinate 2,203,315 of NZ_JAJONA010000001.1, forward strand.
TTGGGGTTCACCAGCCGCGCCTGGCGGGCCACGTCGAAACCGGTGGTGCCGGCGCCCAGGTTGATGTCGGCCACCAGCACGCCGAACGACCGCCCGTCGGCCTTCAGCACCCGATAGGCCTCCTCGTCGGTCGAGGCCGTGCGCACGTCGAGGCCGCGCGCGACGAACGCCTCCTCGATAACCTCCCGAACATCCGCCTCGTCCTCGACGAGGAGCACGCGCACCATGTACTCACCTCAGCCCGTGGGTGGGTCGCCTACCCGACACTCCCGGTTGCGTCCACCTGTTTGGATTGAACTTTTCGAGAGCGCCCAGGGTTGCGCGGCTTGATTGCCGGGCTGGCCCGCTTTAGGGCGAAGGCCATGAGCGACACCCCTCCCGACCGCCTGTCCACCGATCCCGACAGCCCCTTCTACGACGCCGACGTGCTGGCGAAGAACGTGGGCGTGCGCTTCAAGGGCGAAGAGAAGACCAACGTGGACGAGTACTGCGTGTCGGAAGGCTGGGTGCGCCTCGCGGTCGGCAATTCAAAGGACCGCCGCGGCAAGCAGCTCACCGTCAAGCTGAACGGCCCCGTCGAGCCCTATTACCGCGAGGGCTGAAGCCGCTCGGCGGAGGGGGCTGGCGCCCGCGCCGTGCCGCGTCGCGCCATATGATCGTGGCCAAGATGTGCGGCGTCCCGCCGCACGGGCTGCGACCGGACGACACCGCGCAACCGCCGCCCGAGGGTGGGATAACCTCGGATTCTGGGCGGGATGGATACGATGTTCGATCTGACGGTGGTCGCGCGCGGCGGCCAATGGGTGCTCACCGACGACGCGGAGGGCGAACTGGGGAGCTTCGCTTCCCGGGCCGAGGCGCTGGAGGCGGCCGGGGTCTATGCCCAGGTCGACGCCGAGCCGCGCCATGTGCTGGTCCAGGACACGCCGGGCGAGTGGTACGAGACGGTGGTGGAGCCCCCGGCGCTGCATTGAGGCCGTGCCAATCCCTCCCCTTCAGGGGAGGGGCAGGCCGCATAGCGGCCGGGGTGGGGAAGCGTGGGCCAGAACGCTTCGTTCGCGCCTGAACCTCACTCCCCCACCCGGCCTCGGCTTCGCCTCGTCGTCCCTCCCCTGAAGGGGAGGGATGGGCTCAGCCCGCATCCACCAGCACGACTTCGGCGTCTTCCAGCGCCGTCACCCTCAGGACGGCTTCGTCGCGGATGGCGGCGCCGTCGCGGGTGTCGAGCTTCACGCCGTTGACCTCGATCGCACCCACGGCGGGCACCAGGTAGGCGTGGCGTCCGGAGCCCAGCTCATATTCCGTGGTCTCCCCCGGCCTTGAGGGTGGCGCCGGCGACCCGCGCGTCGGTGCGGATCGGCAGGGCGTCCTCGTCGCCGGAAATCCCCGAAGCGAGGGTGACGAACTTCCCGGCCCGGTCGCCCTTCGGGAAGGGCTTGGCGCCCCCAGGTGGGCGCGCCGCCGCGATCCTTGGGCTCGATCCAGATCTGGAAGATCCGGGTGGTCTCGGGCTCGAGGTTGTACTCGGCGTGGCGGATGCCGGAGCCGGCGCTCATCACCTGGACGTCGCCCGCCTCGGTCCGGCCCTGGTTGCCCAGGCTGTCCTGGTGGGTGATCGCCCCCTCGCGGACATAGGTGATGATCTCCATGTCGGCGTGCGGGTGCGGCGGGAAGCCGGACTTCGGCGCGATCTCGTCGTCGTTCCAGACGCGGATCGGGCCCCAGCCCATGTTCTTCGGGTCGTAGTAGCTGGCGAACGAGAAATGGTGGCGGGCCTTCAGCCAGCCGTGGTCGGCGCCGCCGAGACGGTCGAACGGTCTGCGCTCGATCATGGTCGAAATCTCCCTGGAGCGCCTCGCCCTGACAAGGTGGGCGGCGCTCGTTTCGGGAGCCAAGATAAGCTTCCGACGCGAGTGTTAAAGCCGATCTACTGGATAAGATTGCCGCCGAATTGGAAACAATACCCATTGGCGGGGCCCCGCCGCCTGAACGGCGCCTACGGCCACGCTTCATTTGCGGTTCAGCCAGGCTCGGCCATTCCGTAGGCGAAGGATTTCTGGAGCTGGACCATGAGCAAGACAACCATCCTGATCGGCGCGGCGATCGCGGCGCTGGCGATCGCGGGCGCGGCCGACGCCCAGCCGCGCGGCGGGCGCGGGCCGAGCGCGACCCTCTATGAGGGCCCGAACTTCACCGGCCGCAGCGTGACCATCGTCGGCGATGTGTCGAACCTCGGGAGCTACAACTTCAACGACAAGGCCCGCTCGGTCCGGCTCGAGGGCCGCTGGCGGCTGTGCGAGCACTCGAACTTCGAGGGCCGCTGCGTCGAGCAGGCCGGCGAGATCCCCGAGCTCAACACCCTGGCGCTCGCCGAGCGGATCACCTCGCTGGAGCCGATCGGAGGCGGTGGTCGCCCCGGTGGCGGACGGCCGGACTGGAACGACGACCGTCCCGGCGGCGGCTGGGGCCAGGGCGGCGGACGCCCGGACGCCCGCGGCGTCGACGGCGAGCGCAGCGTGTTCTTCGCCCGGCCGCAGGTGCGCGGGCTGGACCTAGCCGCCGGCTCGAACAACGCCAACGCCTTCTGCCGGCGGCAGGGCCTGGGCAATGCGCTCTACTTCGACTCCAGCAGCCGGGCCCCCCGGGCGCTCGGCCCCGAGGGCCAGATGACCGGCCCCTCGACCGTGCTGCGCGACGTGCTCTGCCGGAAGTACTAGGCGCATCCCTCCCCTTCAGGGGAGGGGTAGCTCGCGACGCGAGCGGGGTGGGGAAGTGTGGCCCAGAGCGCGGCCTCCGGGCTTGAACGCGACTGCCCCACCCTGACGTCGCGTTGCTCCGTCTGTCCCTCCCCTGAAGGGGAGGGATGGAGGTTGACGGCGCCGCGCCGCCGCAGTCGCATCACTGTATGCGCAGCCTTCTTCTCATTGCAGCCGCCGCCTTGCTGTCCGCCCAGGCTCCCGCCCCCTCCGACTGGCGGGCGCTGGACCCCGAGAACACCCTCGTCGTCGAGACGTCGAAGGGGCGGATCGTGGTGGAGATGCGGCCGGAGTTCGCGCCGCAGTCGGTGGCGAGGGTGAAGCTGCTGGCGCGGGAGAAGGTCTATGACGGCCTGCTGTTCCACCGGGTGATCGACGGCTTCGTCAACCAGACGGGCAATCCGAACAACAAGGATGGCGGGGTCTCCAACCACCCGGACCTGCCGCCGGAATTCACCTTCAAGCTTAAGCCAGGCCAGGGCCAGGTGGCGGTGAGCCGCGTGGACGCCCAGGAGGGCTTCGTCGGCGCGACCCCGTTCGCGGCGGTTTCGGCCGCCGAGGCGAAGCGGGCGACGGATGGGACGCTGCGGGCCTGGGCGCCTATTGCGACGGGGTGGTGGGCATGGGCCGGCAGGCCGATCCGGGCACCGGCAACAGCGAGATCTTCTTCATGCGGGCCCCGTCCCGCCGGCTCGACCGGGACTACACGGTCTGGGGCCGGGTCGTGCAGGGCCGGGACGTGGTCCGCGCCATCAAGGTCGGCGAGCCGCCGGCCGACCCGGACCGAATGCTGAGCGTGCGCGTCGCCGCGGACCTGCCGGCGGCCGAGCGACCGAGGCTGGAGGTCGAGGACCCGCGGGGCGCCGCCTTCCAGCGGCGGCTCGCCGAGACGCGCCGGGCGCGCGGCGCGGACTTCAGCATCTGCGACCTGGAGGTGCGGACGCGGCCCGCGCCCTAGCTGCGACAACCGGGCGCAGGATTTCTGCCCACGCGCAGTAGGTGTGTTAACCGAAGCCGGTCTATCGCTCGGGTTGTAGTACCCGAGGGGCGTAGAGATGAAGTTCGAGGTGATCGAGCAGGCCGGGACCTGGATCGTCCAGCACCAGGGCGAGGAGGTGGCGCGGTTCGACGAGCGGGTCAGCGCGCTCGCCGAGGTCGCCCGGCGGCTGCGCGACGCCGACCTGGGCGAGCGCCGCGGCGTCGCTTTCAATGCGCTATCAGGCCCGCGCCGGCTAGGAACGGGCAGCGCTGTCAAAGAATTCGTCCACAGGTCCGTGCGCTGAATACCATCACAGTCCTATGTCGGGTACCTGACGCAGGCGTCTGTGCCTGCGATTGTTTCAATACCGTCACCCAGAATCCCGTAGGCGAACAGCCCGGCCGCGCGCACAATGCGGTATCGACCCGGCCATTCCTTGACCGGGCGATGGTGAGCAACGCCCCGGCAAGAGGGCCAACACTCCCGTAGTCATCGAGGGGTCTGGTGATGCCGTATCTCTGCTATGTCCACCGAAGTTCCGGCGGTGTGCCGCACTTCGAGGTTCTTCCCGATCACGTCACACGCGACGAGGCCATCGTCCGCGCCGGCGCCCTGCTGGCGCAACGGCCCGACGGCCAGCGCGCGGAGGTCTGGGAAGACGACGTGCTGATCTTCACCGTGCCCAAGGGCAGCATGTGCTCGGCCGGATAGGCCGATGATCTCGCCCCGCCTCCCCTGCCGGGGAGGGTTCGGTCAGATCCGCATCTCGAAATAGGTGACCTGCGCGCCCGGGGTGTAGCCCAGCATGGTCAGGCGGTAGACCACGCCGCTTTCCAGGGTGAGCTCGCCCTCGCCGGCGCGGAACGCATTCTCGGCGATCTCGGGCGAGGCGGTGATCTGGCCGCGCAGGCGGGCGGGACCGTAGCGGAGCGACGTCGGCTCGCCGTGAATCTCGTAGTCGACCTGGCCCTTGAAACCGCGGTAGCGCAGCTCCCCTGCACCGGGGAAGACGGGTAGCTGCTTACGGGCGTGCGGCATCGACGGTCCTTTCGGGTGAGCTAGCTGAACGCCCAAGGCGGAGGTTCGATCCGCCGCGCCCGTCAAACCTCCCCGCGTTTCAGCCGCATGACGCAGATCTGGCCGTCCCACACCTCCACGGCGGCGCAGCGCTCCAGGCGCTCGCGGGCGATGGCGCGCAGGCGCGAGCGATCGGTCTCGCCGAACCGCTCGGTCAGGACGATCGCGTCGGCCTCGTCCAGGCCGTAGAGAAGTATTTCGCCCAACCCCGGTTTCCCCGACCACTTTTACGACGTCCCCAGGCGGAACCCTAGGCCGCCGCGGCCCCGCTGTCTGTCGAAGCCCGACATTGGGCAAGCGCAGCCAATCGGGGGATGTCGGCGTTACGGGACGCATGGACTGGCACAACCATTTCCTCGATGCGCTCGACCCGGCTGACATCGGCAGGCTGGCCGCGGACCTCGTGGAGGTGACGCTCGAACGCGGGGCGGTGCTAGACGAGCCGGGCCGCACGGTGCGCGACGTGTACCTGCCGATCGACTGCGTGCTGTCGCTGGTGACGGTGATGCGCGACGGCGGCCAGGTGGAGAGCCGGACGATCGGCTGCGAGAGCGGCTATGGCCTGCTGCATGCGCTGGGGTCGTCAACCGCCTATGAGCGGATGAGCGTGCAGGTCGCCGGACGGGCCTGGAAACTGCCGCTCGAGCGCCTGCGGGCCGCCGCCCTCGAGAGCGACGCGCTCAGCCGCTGCATCGTCCACCACGCCCAGGTCACGCTTCTGCAGTCCGCCCAGTCTTCGGCGTGCAACAGCCTGCACACCGCCGAACAGCGGCTGGCGCGCTGGCTGCTGCAGACCCGCGAGCGGCTCCGGACCGACGTCCTGCCGCTCACCCAGGAGCACCTGGCGGTGATGCTGGGCGTGCAGCGGACCACGGTGACGGCGGTGGCCTCCGAGCTGCAGGCCAAGGGGCTGATCTCCTATGTCCGTGGCCGGATCACCATCGAGGACCGCAGCGGGCTCGAACGCGTGAGCTGCGAGTGCTTCCAGACCGTGCAGCGGGGCATCGACACCCTGCTGAAACCGAAGCGGCGGGCGACCGTCTGAGGCGGCGGCTGGCGCCCGCGGAAACCACCCACTAGGTTGCCGCGGTTGTTCTGGGGGACGGGATGCTGAAATCGCTGAGCGTGCGGGTGCTGATCGCGCTCGTGGCCGGGCTGGCGCTGGGCGCAGCGGTCGCGGCCTACGGCGGCGCGGGGCTGAAGGGCTTCGTCGAAGGCGTGGAGTCGATCGGCACGCTGTGGCTCAACGGCCTGCGGATGACCGTCGTCCCGCTGCTGTTCTCGGTGCTGGTGGTGGGGATCGCCAGCGTCGCCGACGCGGCGGCGACCGGCAAGCTGGCGGTCAAGGCGCTGCTCTGGTTCCTGGTCCTGCTGCTGGTGGGCTGCGCCTGGACGATCGCCTTCGGCTACGGCTTCTACGGCCTGTTCCCGGTGAGCGAGGCCGGCGCCGCGGCCCTGACCGCCGGCGCGCCGCCGCCGCCGCCCGAGGTGCAGCAGACGCCCTCGTTCGGCGAGTTCATCAAGGCGCTGGCCCCGACCAATCCGATCCGCTCGGCGGCGGACGACGCGATCCTGCCGCTGGTGTTCTTCGCCGGCTTCTTCGCCTTCGCGGTGACGCGGCTGCCGGATGCGCGGCGGGCGGCGCTCACCGAGTTCTTCGACACCCTCTCGCAGGCCATGGTGCAGATCGTCCGGTGGGTTCTGTGGGCCGCGCCGGTCGGCGTGTTCGCCCTGACGCTCGGCGTCGGCCTCCGGGCCGGCGTCGGCGCCGTGGGGATCATCGGCCACTACATCGTCGCCGTGGTGCTGGCCCAGCTCGGGATCACGCTCTTCGCCTACCTGCTGGCCGTCGCCGTGGCCCGCATCCCGCTCGGGCAGTGGGCGCGGGCGCTGGCCCCGGTGCAGGTGACGGCCTTCGCCACCCAGTCGTCGATCGCCTGCCTGCCGGCGATGATCGAGCAGAGCCGCGACGCCCTGAAGGTCCCCGACCGGGTGACCGGCCTCGTCCTGCCGCTGGCGGTCTCGGTGTTCAAGATGACCAGCCCGGTGGCCAACATCGGGGTCGCGATCTTCGTGGCCAACGTCTACGGCATCGAGCCGCAGCCGATGCAGTGGCTGGCGGCGGTGATTATCGCGCTGGCGGTCAGCGTCGCCTCCGTGGGCCTGCCCGGGCAGGTGTCGTTCTTCATGTCCACCGGGCCGATCTGCCTGGCGCTCGGACTGCCGCTGGAACTGCTGCCGATCCTGATCGCCGTGGAGGTGATCCCGGACATCTTCCGGACGCTCGGCAACGTCACCGGCGACATGGCGGTGACGGCGATCCTCGCCAAGGACGCCGAGCCCGACCCGGCCGTGGACGCCGACGTGAAGCCGGCGCTGGGGTAAAGATCATCCCTCCCCTTCAGGGGAGGGGCAGACCGCCAAAAGGCGGTCGGGGTGGGGAAGGGCGGCCCGGTCCCGGCGTTTCTCGAAGGGCGCGCTTCCGGCAAGTTCTGCGCTTGAACGCGACTCCCCCACCCGGCGAGGCTTCGCCTCGTCCACCCTCCCCTGAAGGGGGAGGGATTGCTCCGGCGCGCGAACCTCCGGCAAGGTCCCGCGCCATGAGCAACGAACCTTTCTTTCGAATCGAGGGGGGACCATTTCGTCCCCACGGATGCGAGCCGGGGGCCGTGGAACGGCGGCGCGTCCCTGCACGGGCGGGTGGTGATCGGCCTGCTGGGCGCGGAGATCGAGCGGCAGTTCGGGGAGCCGGCGTTCATGCCGGCCCGGCTGACCGTCGACATGTACCGGCTGCCGGACCTGTCGCCCGTGGAGGTGACGACGCGGGTGGTGCGCGAAGGCGCCGGATCAAGGTGATCGACGCCGAGTTCATCTCGGGCGGGGTGAGCGCCGGGCGCGCCACCTGCCAGCTCCTGCGCCGGACCGACCCCACGGAGGGGACGGTGTGGAAACCCGAGGACTGGGGCGCGCCCCGGCCGGCGGAGATCCCCGAGCCCGCCGACCCGCGGATGGGCATGGGCGGCATGTGGAAGATGAAGCCGATCGCCGGCGCCTTCGGGACCGTGGGGCCCCGGAAGACCTGGATGGCGGAGGTGCGCGAACTGGTGGAGGGCCGGGCCTGGACGCCGTTCAGCCGTGTGGCGGTGGCCGCCGACTTCGCGAGCCCGTTCGCCAACGCCGGCGACAAGGGGCTGGAGTACATCAACTCCGACGTGACGGTGTACCTGCACCGCGAGCCGGTGACGGCGTGGGTCGGCTTCGAGGTGGTGAACCACGGCTCGACGGACGGCGTGGCGATCGGCGAGTGCTTCCTCTACGACGAGCAGGGACCGATCGGCTCGGCGTCGTGCTGTGCGCTCGCGCAGGCGAAGCGGCTGGGGTGAATTCTCCATCCCTCCCCTTTAGGCGAGGGGCAGCTCGCGGGACGCGAGCGGGGTGGGGAAGGGTGGGCCGGAACGCGGCGTTCGGCCTGAACGCGACTCCCCACCCGTCCGAGGCTTCGCCTCGTCCACCCTCCCCTGAAGGGGAGGGATGATCTAAGACCACCACATGTTTCCGCCGATCGCGCGTCCCGGAAGTCCTCGCCCTCCGCTCCTCGAAGATCCGCGACGTGTCGAACGCCGCGCTGGGCCGGCCGGACGTGCTGCCGTTCTGGTTCGGGGAGGGCGACCTGCCGACGCCGGAGCCGGTGCGCCGGGCGGCGGCCGAGGCCCTGCTGGCCGGACGGACATACTACACCCACAACCTCGGCCGGGCGGACCTGCGGGACGCGCTGTCGCGGTATCTGACGGCGCTGCATGGGCGGGCCATCGGGCCGGAGCGGCTGGCGATCACGTCGTCGGGGGGTCAGCGCCCTGATGGTGGCGGCGCAGACCACGGTGTCGCCGGGCGGGCGGGTGGTGGTGACGGGGCCGGTCTGGCCGAACGTCGCCGAGATCCCGCGCATCCTGTCGGGCCAGGTGGAGGTGATCCCGGTAGAGCCGGGGCAGGGCGGCTGGCGCCTCGACATGGACCGGCTGATGGACGCGCTGACGCCGGACACCCAGGCGCTGTTCCTCAACTCGCCGAACAATCCCACCGGCTGGATGTTGCCGGCCGACGACCGGGCGGCGGTGCTGGCGCGGTGCCGCGAGTACGGCACCTGGCTGATCGCCGACGACGTCTACGAGCGGCTGACGTTCGGGACGGACCGGGCGCCGTCGTTCCTGGACCTGGCGACGGACGAGGACCGGGTGATCAGCACCAACTCCTTCTCCAAGACCTGGCGGATGACCGGCTGGCGGCTGGGCTGGATGGTCGTGCCGCCGGCCCTGATGGAAAGCGTCGGCGTGCTCCTGGAGTACAATACCTCTTGCGCCCCGGACTTCGTGCAGGACGCGGCCATCGTGGCGCTGAACGAAGGCGAGCCGTGGATCGCCGAACTGCGCGCCGAGCTGGTCGCGGCCAAGGACCAGGTGGTGGGCGGGCTGAACGCCATCCCGGGCATCGAGGCGCCGGAGCCGGACGGCGGGATGTACGCCTTCTTCCGCATCGAGGGCTGCACGGACTCGGTCGACATGGCCAAGCGGCTGATCGACGAGGCGAAGCTGGGGCTCGCGCCCGGCGTGGCCTTCGGGCCGGAGGGCGAAGGCTGGCTGCGCTGGTGCTTCGCGGCGCGGCCCGAGAAGAACGCCGAGGGGCTGCGCCGCCTCGCGGCCTACATGAACCGGTAGAGGGCGAGCGCCGCCAGCCCCAGGGCGTGGGCGGCGACGATCCCGCCGAGGATGGCGGCGAAGGGCTGCTTCGCGGTCTCGTGGCGCAGCAGGCGCTGGGCGGCGACCGCGCCGACCGAGCCGCCGACGGCGGCCAGCAGCAGCAGCCGGCGCTCAGGGATCCGCCGCTCGCGCCGGGCGGCGGCGCGCTTGTCGGCCGCGAACTCGGCGAACGTCCAGAGATTGAGGCCGATGAGGACGGCGAGGAGCCACATGGTCATCCCTCCCCTTCAGGGGGGCGGCCGCGCGAGCGGCCGGGGTGGGGAAGGGCGGGCCAGGCTCAGTGAGGCCGGAGAGGCGCTCATCCTGCCAGCGTCGCGCTTGAGCGGGACTTCCCCACCCTGATCGCTCACGCGATCTCTCCCTCCCCTGCAGGGGAGGGGTGGACCTCATTCCGGCTTCGCTTCGGGAGCGGCCGCCTCTTCCGCCGGCGCTTCCTCGAGGCTGTTCACCTTGAAGGTGGCGCCCATGAGGGTGGCGCGCTGTTCGAGGCTTGTGGCGACGGTCTCGCACTTGGCCGGCAGCGCCCAGCTCATCCACATCTGGGCGACGGTGCGCTTCTGGACGTCCTCGCCGTGGTTCCAGATGGCGCGGCCCTGGCGGACGGCGTTGGCGCCCTGCTGGTTGATGGGCCGCAGGCTGGCCTTCTCGGCGGCGGTGAGCGCCGACTGGAACTTCACCAGCGCCGCCTTCCCGTAGGCCTGCTGGTCCGCATAGACCTTCATGTCCTCGGCGAGCGTGCGGCCCGGCGGGCGGAAGGCGGCCTCGATGCGCCGCACCTCCGGGATCATCTGGTCGTGCAGGTCGAGGTAGCCGCGCAGCGCGCCGTAGCACCAGGCGACGAAGGGATAGTCCTCCGACGGCGCGCCGGTCGGATGGCTGGCGGGGGCCTCCGCGCCGGGCGGCGGGGCCGTCGTCACGGTGGTCGCCCCGGCTGAGGCGGTCTGGGCGTCCTGGGCGAACAGGGCGAGGGCAAGAGCAAGCGCAGTCATACCGTCAGTCATATCCTGGATTTCAGCGATTTTCGGGCGCCGCGCGACCGTATCCCCCGCCCCCTGCGGTCTCGATCTCGATGGCGTCCCCTGGCTTCACCGTAACGGAGAAGCAGCCCGGAAGTTCAGTAACCGCGCCGGAGGCTGCGATCAAACGCTGACGGCCGGGCAGCGCCGGGGACCCGCCGGCCAGGCCCTGCGGGGCATGGTCCCGGCGCGACGAGAGCAGGGCCGCCTCCATGGACGCCAGGAAGCGGATGCGGCGGACCGCGCCGTCGCCGCCGCGCTTCGCCCCTGCGCCGCCGGAGCCCGCGCGGATGCCGAACGCCTCGACGCGCACCGGGAAGCGGCGCTCCAGGATCTCCGGGTCGGTGAGGCGGGAGTTGGTCATGTGGGTGTGGACGGCGCTCTCCCCGTCGGCGGTCGCGGTGGCCCCGGCCCCGCCGCAGATCGTCTCGTAGTACTGCCGGGTCTCGTCGCCGAAGGTGAAGTTGTTCATCGACCCTTGCGCGTTGGCCATGACGCCGAGCGCCGAATAGAGGGCGTCGACCACGTGCTGGCTCGTCTCGACATTGCCGGCGACCACGGCGGCCGGCGGATGCGGGGCGAGCATGGAGCCGTCGCGGGTGAGGATCCTCAGGGGCTCCAGGCAGCCGGCGTTCAGCGGGATGTCGTCGTCGACCAGGGTGCGGAAGACGTAGAGCGCCGCGGCGTCGACGATGGCCGAGGGCGCGTTGAAGTTGGACGGGAGCTGGTCGGCGGAGCGGCGGAAGTCGAGCACCGCCTCGCCCGCCGCGGCGTCGACCGTGGTGGCGACGACGATCTCGCCGCCGCCGTCCATGGGGACGCGGGCCTGGCCGTCGGTGAGCCGGCCCACGGCGCGGCGGACCGCCTGGGCGGCGTTCTGCTGGACGAAGCCCATGTAGCGCGCCACGGCCTCGGGGCCGTGGGTGCGGATCATCCCGGCGACGGCGGCGGCGCCCGGCTTGGCAGGCGGCGATCTGGGCCTTGAGGTCGGCGAGGTTGCGTTCCGGGGCGCGGGCCGGGAAGCGTCCGGCGGTCAGCGCCTCCAGGACCTCGGCCTCCAGGAACCGGCCCTCGGCCATGATCGGCAGGGCGTCCAGCATCACGCCCTCCTCGTCGATGGTGCGGGAGAAGGGCGGCATGGAGCCCGGCTGCACCCCGCCCACGTCGGCATGGTGGCCGCGGGCGGCGACGTAGAAGCTGGGCTGCGATTCCTCCCCATCGGGGGCGGTGGATCGCCGCGAAGCGGCGAGACGGAGGGGGTCGGAACCGAGTTCTGAGCGGACCCCCTCCACCGCTTCGCGGTCCCCCTCCCCCGATGGGGGAGGAACTGGGACGAACACCGGCATGACCACGGTGATGTCGGGCAGGTGGGTGCCGCCGGCGTAGGGGTTGTTGAGCGCGAAGGCCTGGCCGGGCTTCAGATCCGGGTGACGGTCGCGGACGGCGCGGACGCTGGCGCCCATGGAGCCCAGGTGGACCGGCATGTGCGGGGCGTTGGCGACGAGACCGCCGTCGGTGTCGAAGAGGGCGCAGGAGAAGTCGAGCCGCTCCTTGATGTTCACCGAGTGCGCGGTGCGCTCCAGGGCCGCGCCCATGGCCTCGGCGACGCCCATGAAGCGGCGGTTGAAGAGCTCGAGGGTGACGGGGTCGGGCCGGTCGAGGGCGATCTGCTGCCGGGCGGCGGCCGAGGTGCGGGTCAGGCGGATGAGGCCGTCGGCGTCGGCGCGCGCGCGCCAGCCGGGCAGGACGGCGATCTGGGTGTCGGCGCGGACGACGAGGGCGGGGCCGTCGACGGCGGTGAGGCTGTCGGCGGGGACGACGGGGGGCGTCATGCCAGGCGCCGTGGGCGTAGAGCCGCGTCCATCCCTCCCCTTCAGGGGAGGGGCAGGCCGCGTCAGCGGCCGGGGTGGGGGGGGCGTGGGCCGGGCCGAGAGGCGGGGTCCTGAGCGTGACTTCCCCACCCTGACGTCGCTTCGCGCCGCCTGTCCCTCCCCTGAAGGGGAGGGATGGAGACCGCCTCGGCTTCCACGGCGGCGATGAGGATGGTGCGGTCGGGTTCGACGAAGCCGAAGAGGCGGTGGTGGGCCTGTTCGAAGGCGGCCTTGGCGGCGGCGAGGTCGGTGGTCTCGACGGGCAGCTCGGCGTCGGCGCCGTCGTAGCGGAGGCGGAGCGTGCGGCGGACCTGGCCGGCCTCGGCGCCCTGGTCGGCGAGGGCCTGGCGGGCCTCGGCCTCGGTCTGGTCGAGGAGGGTGCTCGCGGCAGCCAAGCCCTCGGGGCCAAGCGGGCGTTCAAGGCCGGCCTGGCGCAGGGCGGCGACCTCGGCCTCTCCGATGCCCCAGGCGGAGAGCACGGAGCCATACTTCGGGCAGAGCACCTCGGTGACGCCGAGCGCCTCGGCCGTCTGGCAGGCCACCTGGCCGGCGGCGCCGCCGAAGGCGGTGAGGGCATGCTGGCGCGGATCGAAGCCGCGCTCGGTGGAGATGCGGCGCACGGCCTGGGCCATCTGCTCGACGGCGACCGCGACGAAGCCTTCGGCGGCGGCCTCGACGCTCGCGGCGCCCATGGCGGCGGCGAGATCGCTCAGGCGGGCGCGCGCGGCCTCCGGATCGAGCGGCGCGTCGCCGGCGGGCCCGAAGACGCTCGGGAAGAACCGGGGGTCGAGGCGGCCCAGCACCAGGTTGGCGTCGGTGACGGCCGCGGGGCCGCCGCGGCCGTAGCAGGCCGGGCCCGGTACGGGCGCCGGCGCTGGCCGGGCCGGCCCTCGCGCGCATCCCGTCGAAGGCCAGCACCGAGCCGCCGCCGGCCGCCACGGTCTCCACGTCGAGCATGGGCGCCCGCAGCTTCGCCCCGGCCACGCGGGCGGTGTCGCGGCGTTCCAGGCGTCCGGCGAAGCGGCAGACGTCGGTGGAGGTGCCGCCCATGTCGAACCCCAGCACCGCCTCGCGGCCGGCCTGCTGCGCGGTCCGGGCCACGCCGACCACGCCGCCGGCCGGGCCGGAGAGTACGGCGTCGCGGCCACGGAAGGCCTCGGCGCGGACGAGGCCTCCGGCCGAGGTCATGAAATAGAGCGGGGCGCCGGCCACGGCGTCGGCGACGCGGCGGACATAGGCCTGGAGGATCGGCGTCAGGTAGGCGTCCGCCACCGTGGTCTCGGCCCTGGGCACGAAGCGCGGCAGCGGCGAGACCTCGTGGCTGAGGGCGACGAATTCGAAGCCCGCCTCGCGCGCCAGGTCGCCGGCCGCCAGCTCGTGAGCCGGATTGAGGTCGGAGTGCAGGAAGGCGATCGCTGCGGACGTGTAGCCCTCGGCGACCGCCGCCCGGAGCTTCGCGGCCAGGGCGTCGCGGTCGAGCGGCCGGACGACGGCGCCCGAGGCGTCCAGCCGCTCGCCGGCCGGGGCGACGCCGGCGTAGAGCGGGGCCGGGCGATCGATGACGAGCGCGAAGAGGTCCGGGCGGGACTGGTCGCCGATGACCAGGGCGTCGGCGAAGCCCTCGGTGGTGACGAACAGGGTCTTCGCGCCGGCCCGCTCCAGCAGGGCGTTGGTCGCGACCGTGGTGCCCATCTTGATCGCGTCGACGCGCTCGGCCGGAAACGGCGCGCCTGGCGGAATTCCGAGCAGACGAGTCATCCCTTCGACCGCCGCGTCCGTATAGGCGGTGGAGACGGAGAGAAGTTTGGTGGAGGTCTCATGACCATCCGAGGTCCGGCCGATCACATCGGTGAAGGTGCCGCCGCGGTCGATCGAGAAACTCCAGCGGATGTCCAAAACTTCACACTCCGAACGATTGTCACGGCGTGACCAAACTTCTAAGGCTTGGGCTTACTCCCATGAGCTTCTGGCGCAAAATAGCAGGACTGGCCGTCCGTAACCTCGACGAGGCGGAGTGCGCCGATTGCCCGGCCGGCCTGCCCGGCGAGGACCCGGCGTTCTCGACGGCGGTGACGGCGCTGGGCGCCAAGCTGGCCAAGGCCGACGGCGACGCCCACGCGGCCGAATATTCCGTGTTCGCCCAGGTGTTCCAGGCAGACGACGGCAGCCAGGGCAATATCCGCAGGCTCTACCAGCTCGCCCGCCAGACGACCCGGGGGTTCGAAAGCTACGCGCGGCGCCTCGCCAAGCGCTACCGGGGCTGCCCGCAGATCCTCGAGGACGTGCTGGACGGCCTGTTCCACATCGCCACCTCCGACGGGGCGGTGACGGCAGACGAACTCGCCTATCTGGAACGGGTCTCGGAGCTGTTCGGCCAGAGCCCGCTGACCTTCCGGCGGATCAAGGCGACCCACCTGGGCGCCGAGAAGGACGATCCCTACGAGGTGCTGGGCGTGGCCCACGACGCCCGCGACGAGGACGTCCGCCGCGCCTGGAAGGCGATGCTGTCGGAAGCGCACCCCGACCGGGCGCGGGGCCGCGGCCTGCCCACGGAGTTCATCGAGGTGGCCGAGGCCAAGGCCGCGGCGATCAACGCCGCCTATGACGCGATCGTGCGGGAGCGGCGCAGCTTCGCCCTCGAAGGCGCCGCGTAAATACCCAAATCGGGCCGTTAACACTCATAGATTATTGACGACGGGAACCCGCAGGCCGACATAGTCGGTTTCTGCCTCCGTCAGGAGGATCGAGAGGACGCCATGGTGAAAGACTTCGCCGCCCGGCATGGGTCCGCGCTCCGCAGCCTCGCTGTGGTGGTCGGCTCGCTGGCCACGGCCGCGGCCGTGATCGTCGGCGCGGTGCTGGCGATCTTCTTCGCCGCCACCGTCGCGGTGATCGCCATCATGGCCTCGGCGCTGCTCGCCTTCGCCGGCCTCGCCATGCGCGCGCGGCGCACCGCCAAGAACCGGGCCCGCGGCGACGCGTGATCGAAGCCCGCCACCTCGGCGGCCACCACTGGGTCGCCTACGGCTGGAACGAGCGATCCTCCTAAGGCGCTCCCACCGGCTGTCATGCCGGTTCGCGAAGCGAAGACCGGGACCCATAAACGCCGATAATCCCGGATCCGCGCAGACGTCGACGCTGCGTTCATCCTGCCTGCGCGGAGCGTATCGGTCCCGGACAGCCGCGGCGCGGCTTCGGGGATGACAGCTTGATGATGAGGCCGCACGCCTCTACCGTTCACTTTCAAACAGATGTTGGGAGGAACGGCATGACCATCGGGGTGATCGCGACGCTGAAGATCCGGGAGGACAAGACCTCGGAGTTCGAGGCGTTCTTCACGGAGCTGGCTTCGCAGGTGCGGGCCAATGAGCCCGGCAACATCGCCTACCAGCTCACCAAGAGCCGGACCGATCCCACCACCTACAAGGTGCTGGAGCTCTACAAGGACCAGGACGCCCTGACGCATCACGGCGGCACGGCCCACTTCAAGGCGGCCGGGCCGAAGTTCGCCGGCGTGCTCGCGGGCGCGCCTCAGATCGAATACCTCGACGGCGTCTGATCGGGAGATGGCCATGGACCTGGACTTCACCCCTGAGGAGCTCGCCTTCCGCGAGGAAGTCCGGGCCTTCATCGCCGACGCCTTCGACGACGACATGCGGGCCCGGATGGCCCAGTCGAAGAACGGCCACATCAACAAGGACGGCCAGGTGCGCTGGCTGAAGCGGCTCGCCGACAAGGGCTGGATCGCGCCGGACTGGCCGGTGGAGTACGGCGGCACGGGCTGGAGCCTGGGCAAGAAGTACATCTACGACATGGAGATGGCGCTGGCCGGCGCGCCGTCCACGTCCAACATGGGCCTGAAGATGTGCGCCCCGGTGGTGATGGCGTTCGGCACCGACGAGCAGAAGGCCCAGCACCTGCCGAAGATCCTCTCCACCGACGTCTGGTGGTGCCAGGGCTATTCCGAGCCGGGGTCGGGGTCGGACCTCGCCTCCCTGGCCCTGAAGGCCGAGCGCGACGGGGACCACTATGTCCTGAACGGCTCGAAGACCTGGACGACCTACGCCCAGTGGGCCGACTGGATGTTCTGCCTGGTCCGGACCTCCAACGAGGCGATCCGCCAGCAGGGCATCTCCTTCCTGCTGCTCGACATGAAGACGCCGGGCATCCAGATCGTGCCGATCCCGACGCTGGACGGGCCGGCGGAGGGCGACCAGGAGATCAACCAGGTCTTCTTCGACAACGTCCGCGTGCCGGTGTCGAACCGGATCGGCAAGGAAGGCGAGGGCTGGACCTACGCCAAGTACCTGCTGCAGTTCGAGCGCGGCAACGCCTATGCGCCGGGCCTGTCGCACATGCTGAACAAGGTGAAGAAGATCGCCGCCGTCGAGCAGAACGGCCGCGGCCAGCGGATGCTCGACGACCCGGACTTCCGGCGGAAGCTGGCCGAGGCCGAGATCAAGATGGGCGCGCTGAACGCCACCGAGCTTCGCGTGTTCGCAGGCCGCGCCAACGGCGAGGCCATGGGGGCGGTCTCCTCCATGCTGAAGCTGGAGGGCAGCCAGATGCAGCAGGCGATGACCGAGCTGGCCCTGGAGGCGGCGGGCGTCTATGCGGCTCCGTTCGTGCGCGACACCTGGGCCGAGCTGGAGGGGCGGACCAATGCGCCCCGCGCCGGCCCGGACTATGCGGCCACGGTCGCGCCGATGTACTTCAACTACCGCAAGACCTCGATCTACGCGGGGTCGAACGAGATCCAGCACAACATCATGGCCAAGATGGTCCTCGGGCTCTGAGGCAAAGCGCGGCCGCCCCGCTGTGACGGGCGCGACACCACGTCGGGTCATCATTCGGTAGGGTTTGGCGGTAAGTTTCCTGCGGAAGTTCCGTTTCGCGAGGGTTTGCCATGCCGATCACCGACCAGCAGGCCATCGCGGCGCTGTCCGGCAGCGGCAAGTGGCAGGGCTCGCAGATCACCTTCTCGATTCCGGGCGCGGGCGCGACCTGGGCGGGCTATCCGGCCGGCGACGAACAGGACAACGCCGACTACGGCGTGCTGAACGCCAGCCAGGCGGCGGCCTTCCGGCAGGCGATCGCGGCTTGGGACCGGCTGATCTCGCCCTCCATCACCGAGACGAACGACGCGCTGCCGCCAGGCCAGATCCGTGTGGCCTTCACCGACGTGGACGACTTCACCGAGGGCGCCATCGCCTTTGCCTACACGCCTCCGACATTCGGCGCGGGCGCGAGCTGGGACGGGGACGTCTGGCTGGACGAGTCCACCAAGACGCGGACCTTCACGCCGACCGACGACGACTTCCACACCCTTATCCACGAGATCGGCCACGCGCTCGGCCTGAAGCATCCGTTCGAGGGCTCGAACCGCCTGCCCGCGGAGTACGACAACGCCCGCTACACGGTGATGTCCTACGAGACGATCCCGGACGCCTACATCAAGCAGGTGACCTCGACGGGCACGGGCATCCGCTGGGACGGCGTGCTGGTCCAGCCGTCGACGCCGATGATGCTCGACATAACCGCCATCCAGTCGAAGTACGGCCAGGACCTGACGGCGGCGAACGGCGACACGACCTACAGCTGGTCCCAGAGCGTCGGCATCCTGGAGACCGTCTATGACACCGGCGGGACCGACACCTTCGACCTGTCGGCCCACACCCGCGGCTCGATCGTCGACCTGACGCCGGGCGCGTTCTCGTCGATCGCCAAGTGGTCGGGGGGCGGAGCAGGCGGCCTACTGGACGGGCATCTACGGCCAGGGCTACGCGAGCTTCCTGGCGTCGTCCTTCGCCGAGGCCGACACCTACACCTGGACCAACAACGTCGCGATCTACCAGACCAGCGTGATCGAGAACGTGATCGGCAGCGCGGGCGCCGACACCGTCACCGGCAACACGGCGGCCAATGCGATCCACGGGCGGCTGGGCAACGACAGCATCTCGGGCGGTGCGGGCCAGGACTACCTGCGCGGCGATGAGGGGAACGACAGCCTGACCGGCGGGGCGGCCTTCGACGACATCAACGGCAACATGGGCGACGACCGCGCCTGGGGCGGCGACGGCGACGACTGGGTGGTCGGCGGCAAGGACAACGACGCCCTCTTCGGCGAGGCCGGGGCGGACATCGTCTATGGCAACCTCGGCGACGACACCTGCGAGGGCGGGGCCGAGGCCGACATCGTGCGCGGCGGCCAGGGCAACGACGTGGTCAAGGGCGACGCCGGCGACGACTGGCTGGCCGGCGACCGCGGCAACGACACCCTCACCGGCGGCCTGGGCGCCGACATCTTCCACAGCCACGGCGACGCCGGCATCGACCGGGTGCTGGACTTCAGCCGCGCCGAGGGCGACCGGGTGAACCTGCTGGCCGGCACGACCTACTCGGTGGTCCAGGTGGGCGCCGACGTGGAGATCCAGATGGGCGGCGGCGGCCGGGTGGTGCTGGTCGGCGTGCAGCTATCGAGCCTGACCGGCGACTGGCTGTTCGGGGCTTAGCGGCCTCGAAAGCCCTCCTCCTCGATGGAGGAGGGTTGGGTGGTGGTGATCGCGCCGATGTGAAGCAGACGGCTTCGTTGGGCGCTGCGCCCATGAGCGCCCTTCGCTTCGAAGCGCTGCCTCCACCACCATCCCCGCCCTTCCTCCATCGAGGAGGAAGGGAGAAGAACTCCCGCCCCTAGTTCCGCGTCGGGATGACAACCGGCAGGTGCTCGTAGCCCTTCACGAAGCTGGAATAGACTCGCTTCGGCGGCCCGGTGACCTCGATGGTCGGGAAGCGGGCGAGGATCTCCTCCCAGATGATCTTGAGCTGCAGCTCGGCCAGCCGGTTGCCGACGCAGCGGTGGATGCCGAACCCGAAGGACAGGTGCTGGCGCACCCGCGGCCGGTCGATCCAGTAGTCGTTGGGCCGCTCGATGACCTCCTCGTCGCGGTTGCCCGAGACGTACCACATGGCCACCTTGTCGCCTTCGCGGATGGTCTTGCCGCCGAGCTCCACGTCGCGCTTGGCGGTGCGGCGCATGTAGGCGAGGGGGGGTCTGCCAGCGGATGGTCTCGGAGACCATGGCCGGGATGACCGAATGGTCGGACCTCAGCCGGTCGTACTGGTCGGGGTTCTGGTTCAGCGCCAGGACCGAGCCGGAGATGGTGTTCCGCGTGGTGTCGTTGCCGCCGACGATCAGCAGGATCAGGTTCCCGAGGTACTCCATGCGGTCCATGTTCCGCGTGGATTCCCCGTGGGCCAGCATGGAGATCAGGTCGGGCTTCGGCGGCGCGTTGACCCGCTCGTTCCAGAGCCTCGTGAAATAGTCCACGCACTCGAAGAGCTCGGCGCGGCGCTCCTGCTCGGCGATCTCCGGGTCGGTGGTGGAGAACAGGCCGCTGTCCGGCGCGGCGGTGGCCACGTCGGACCAGCGGGTCAGCTTGCGGCGGTCCTCCCAGGGGAAGTCGAAGAGCGTCGCCAGCGTCATGGTGGTGAGCTCGATGGAGACCTTGTCGACCCAGTCGAACTCCTCGCCGATCGGGCAGTCGTCGAGAATGGCGCCGGCCCGCTCGCGGATCACGGCCTCCATCTTGGCGAGGTTGGGGCCGGCGACGATGGGGCTCACGGTCTTGCGCTGCACGTCGTGCTTGGGCGGGTCCATGGCGATGAACATCGGCAGGGTGAAGTCCGCGTCCGGGTCCGGCAGCACAATGGTGGGCTCGGAGGAGAACGCCTCGTGGTTGGTGTCCACGGCCATGATGTCGTTGTACTTGGTGACCGACCAGTAGCCGCCCACGTCGTCGAAGTGGCTGACGCCCCAGTGGACCGGGTCCTCCTTCCGAAGGCGCTCGAAGTAGGGCCAGTGGGTGTCGGTGCGGAAGAGCTCCGGGTCGGCCGGGTTGATGTCCTCCAGCGGCATGGAATAGGCCGCCTCGCGGGCCGCACGCTTCAGGTCGATGGAGCCGTCGTCCATGGCTGTCGTCCTCCCCAGGCGGTCTTGAGTGACCGTCGTTCAGTCAAAGATTGCGCCGGAAAGGCGGACTTGGGAAGCGGGGCTGGACGAGGGACGGGGGTTGTGAGAACGTAAAGGGAACACAATCCCTCCCCTTCAGGGAGGGGCAGGCCGCGGACGCGGCCGGGGTGGGGGAGGTCTGGAATGGTCTCAGAGGTCGCGCGAAAGGCGCGAGAACTTCGCCGGAGCATGCCGCAACCGGAGGTTTGGCTCTGGAACCGGCTCAAACGGCGTCGCGAGCAGGGATACCGCTTCCGTCGGCAGCACCCGGTGCGCGGCTATTTCCTCGATTTCGCCTGTCTGGACCGGATGCTCGCGATCGAGGTCGATGGCGGGCAGCACAGCGAGCCGGTCCGCGCCGATCACGATGGCCTGCGGGACCGTATCCTGGAACGGGAGGGGTTCCGCGTCTTGCGGTTCTGGAACTCGGAGGTGCGCCACGAAATCGATCGGGTGATGGACGTGATCGTCCAGGCGCTCGAAGCGCGGCCGTCGCGGCGGGCAGGAGGTGTGCGTCCCCAAACGCCGAGCCTGGCCGTGACTTCCCCACCCTGACGGCGCTGCGCACCGTCTGTCCCTCCCCTGAAGGGGAGGGATTGGGCCGCCTTCTCCCGCAAGGGGAGAAGGGGCTTGGAAGCGATTAGTGCTGGTGCTGGGCGTCGGCCTTGACGCCGGCGGCGGCGGGGGCGGCGGTGTCCTTGACCTCGACGGTCTTGCACTTGCGCTTCGGCATGCGGCTGCCGCTGATCGCCGGGGTCTCGGTGCAGACCTTCTTGGTCTTCACGGCGGCCTTGGAATCGAGGGCCGGGGCGGCGGCCGTCGCGGGGGCGGCCTTTTCGGCGGAGACAGCGGCTTCCGGGGCCGCGGCGAGGGCCAGCGCGGCCAGGGCGGAGACGAGGATCATCTGTATGCGTACCTGAAAAATTGGGAGGTTGCCTCGGCCCATAGCGGCGCGAACCGCCACCGCCAAGTTTCAAACTCTTAATTTGCGACGAACGGACGCTCCCAAGGCTGTGGATGCCCATTCCGCGATCAGGGATTCCGATTCGCGAATCGGGCAGGCTCACCAACCATGAACGCCACCGTCTCCATCGCCGACCGCTACCAGGCCGCCCACGACCATCCGGAGCGCCAGTACCTCGACCTGCTCGAGGACATCCTGGCCAACGGCGTGGAGCGCGGCGACCGCACGGGCACCGGCACCAAGGGGGTGTTCGGCCGGCAGATGCGCTTCGACCTGTCGAAGGGCTTCCCGCTGCTGACCACCAAGAAGCTGCACCGGAAGTCGATCATCCTGGAGCTGCTGTGGTTCCTGCGGGGCGACACAAACGTCCGCTGGCTGCAGGAGCGGGGCGTCAGCATCTGGAACGAGTGGGCCGACGACGCCGGCGAGCTCGGGCCGGTCTACGGCAAGCAGTGGCGATCGTGGTCGGCGCCGGACGGCCGGGTGATCGACCAGATCGCCGCCGTGGTGGAGGGGCTGAAGACCAATCCGAACAGCCGCCGCCACATCGTCTCGGCGTGGAACCCGGCCGAGGTGGAGGACATGGCCCTGCCGCCCTGCCACTGCCTGTTCCAGTTCTTCGTCGCCGACGGCAAGCTGTCCTGCCAGCTCTACCAGCGCTCGGCCGACGTCTTCCTGGGCGTGCCGTTCAACATCGCCTCCTACGCGCTGCTGACCCTGATGGTGGCCAAGGTGACCGGGCTGGAGCCCGGCGAGTTCGTGCACACCCTGGGCGACGCGCACCTCTACCTGAACCACCTCGATCAGGCCCGGCTGCAGCTCACCCGCGAGCCCCTGCCGATGCCCATCATGCATGTGGCGGACCGGGACGACCTGTTCGGCTTCGACTACGAGGACTTCAAGCTCGAGGGCTACCAGGCGCACCCCTCGATCGCGGCGCCGATCGCGGTCTGATGACGCTCGCCGAGATCAGCGACGCGGCGGCGAAGATCTCGGACATCTATGCCGGCAAGTACGGCATCGAGCGCGACGACGACTGGTTCCTGCTGAAGCTGCAGGAGGAGCTGGGCGAGCTCGCCCAGGCGCACCTGAAGCTTTCCGGCCGCGGGCGCGGGACCGTTCCCGACCAGGCCCGCGCCGACGAGGCGGCCGACGTGCTGTGCATGCTGCTGCTCTACTGCCGCCGCTTCGGCATCGACCCGCAGGCGGCGGTGGAGGCGAAGTGGCTGAGCTGGCTGGAGCCATCCCAATCTCCGCTCACCCCGGCGAAAGCCGGGGCCCAAGCCGAGTCCGCGGTCTAGTCTCCGCCCCGTCCGTCTTCCCGGCGCCGCATGGGTCCCGGCTTTCGCCGGGATGAGCGGTAGTGGGAGGCGCCCTCGGGTTTGCTATCAGCTACCCATGTCCCAGATCATCCTGACCGCCGGCCCCATCGCCCGTGACCGCAACGGCGTCATCGGCCGGGACGGGACGCTGCCGTGGCGGCTGAAGAGCGACCTGCAGATCTTCAAGGCGGTCACCATGGGCAAGCCGGTGATCATGGGCCGCAAGACTTTCGAGAGCCTGCCGGGCGGGGCGCTGAAGGGGCGGACCAACATCGTGCTGACCAAGGACGGCTCGTTCGAGGCCAAGGGGGCGATCGTCTGCGAGGACTTCTCCGAGGCCGTGCAGATCGCCCGCGAGCAGGCCGAGGAGGACGGGGTCGACGAGGTCTGCGTGATCGGCGGGGCCTCGCTCTTCGAGCTGGCGCTCGGCCGGGCGCGCCGGCTCTACCTCACCGAAGTAGACGCCGAGGTGGAGGGCGACGTCCGCCTGTCGCCGATCGACGAGAGCCGCTGGCGGGAGGTGCGCCGGGAGGCTCACCCGGCGTCAGAAACCGACCAGTATCCCTTCGTCTTCCGCGTGCTGGAGCGCCTATAGTCCTTCCCAAGAACAAAGGGAGGGACGGCATGGACTTCGAACTGGTCGCCGAAGGCTTCGAATTCCCCGAGGGGCCGATCGCCATGGCCGACGGCTCGGTGATCCTCACGGAGATCAAGGCCCAGCGGCTGACCCGCGTGAAGCCCGACGGCTCGAAGGAGACCGTGGTGGAGACCGGCGGTGGGCCGAACGGCGCGGCCATCGGCCCGGACGGCGCCATCTGGATCACCAACAACGGCGGCTCGTTCCAGTGGCTCGAGAACCAGGGAATGACCATCCCCGGCCCGACGCCGGCCAGCCATACGGGCGGGATGATCCAGCGGTTCGATCCCAAGAGCGGCAGGCTGGAGACGGTCTATGAGAGCTGCGACGGCCGCCGGCTGATCGGACCGAACGACCTGGTGTTCGACGGCCAGGGCGGGTTCTGGTTCACCGACCACGGCTCCTCGACGCCGGAGGGCCGGAAGTTCGGCGCGCTCTACTATGCGAAGGCCGACGGGAGCCACATCAGCCGGCAGCGCGATCACATCATCTCGCCGAACGGGGTGGGGCTCTCGCCGGACGGCAGGACCGTCTATGTGGCCGACACCCAGCTCGGCCGGCTCTGGGCCTTCGACGTGGCCGAGACCGGGGTGCTGGCCCCGCCGGCGGGCTTCGCGCCCGGGCGGATCATCTGCAACCTGCCGGGCTACCAGCTCCTCGACAGCCTCGCGGTGGAGGCCGGCGGCAAGGTCTGCGTGGCGACGATCATCAACGGCGGGATCACCGCCTTCGACCCGGACGGCTCCACCGAACACTTCGCCTTCCCGGACCTGATCTGCACCAACATCTGCTTCGGCGGGCCGGACATGCAGACCGCCTGGATCACCGCCTCGGCGACCGGCAAGCTGTTCAAGGCCCGGTGGCCTCGGCCTGGGCTGAAGCTCAAGTACAACGGCTGAGCTCCCGTTGAACGTCCTCCTAGGCCTTATGCCTCTGATCCCTGTGGCGAACGCACGGCGTCGCAGCGGTCGCGCAAGTCCTGGCGTGCGTCCCGAAATGACGGTGCGACCGAGAGAGGGATCCTAGGCACAAGGCCTAGGATGACGTGCTGCGGCAAGACCTGCGGGGCGGCTCACCCCGCGAAGCCGCCGTCGTCGAGGAAGGCCTGTTCGTCCTCGGTGGTGACGCGGCCGAGGGCGGCGTTGCGGTGGGGGAAGCGGCCGAACTTCGCGATGATGTCCCGGTGGATCACCGCCCACTTGAGGATCTCCGGATCGTCCAGCTCGGCGGCGACCGCCAGGCCGAAGTCCTGGTCGGCGATGTCCTCGGAGTGCTCGAAGGGCAGCATGAAGAACTGGCGGAGGGGCGCGTCGACCTGGCGGTGGAAGCCGGCCTCGACCGCCGCGCGGGCGATGCTGCGGGCCTTGGGGTCGGTGGCCCAGGAATGGGCCGAGCCGCGGTAGAGGTTGCGCGGGAACTGGTCGAGCAGGATGAGAAGGGCGAGCGCGCCGTCGGCGGTAGCGGCCCAGGCGTCGTACTCGCCGCGCGCGGCGCGGTGGTGGACGGGCTCGAACTTCAGGCGGATGGCGTCGTCGAAGGCCCGGTTCTTGGCGTACCACTTCTCCGGCCCGGCATGGGTCCAGAAGCCCAGGATGTCGTTCGGGGTCGCCGCCACGGGGGTTTCCTCGCCTCGTTCACGCTCGGCCCTGAGGTGGCGCAAGCCGGCGCGCCGTTCAAGCGCGGTTCAGCCATGCGGCGCCATTCCTGCACGCAAGGGACTTCGAATCCCGGCCGCGGACGCGGCCACGGGGGAAGACGACAGTGACGAAGACGACGAAGACGATGGCGCTCGCCCTGGTGCTGCTGGCCGGGGCCAGCGGCGTGGCGATGGCGCAGGACGGCGGGCGCGAACGCGGCCCCCGAGGCGAGCGGGGCGGCGGCGAACAGCGGGCGCGCGAGCCGCGGGATCGTGAGCCGCAGGCCCGTACGGGACCCAGCGACCAGGCGCCGCGCGCCGTGGGCCGGGGCGTCTACACGCGCCGGGCCGAGCCGGCCTCCACCGAGGCGCGCCAGGCGCCGCGGCCGCCGGAAGCCCGCCCCGCGCCCCAGGCGCCGGACGCCGGCGGCCAGCCGCGGCGCGGCCGGGGCGGCGGCGACGGCCGCAGCGGCGACCGCAACTGGACCCAGTCCGGCCGCTGGGTCGACCGCGACGGCGACGCCGACACCTCGGGCCTGAGAGGCCGCGACCTGCAGGACCACGAGGACCGGGTGGAGACCCGCGACTGGAACATGTGGAACGGCCAGGACGGCCGGGGTCCGCGCGGCGACCGCGGCGGCGACCGGCGCGATGGCGACCGCCGCGCCGACGGCGACCGGGGCGGGCGTCCCGACGGCGACCGCGGCGGCTGGAACCGTGGCGATCGCGACGGGCGCGACGGTCATCGTGGCGACGGTCAGCGCGGCGATGGCGACCGGCGCTGGTCGGGCGGCCGCGACGGCCGGGGCCCGCCGCCCAACGTCGCCCGCTGGGACCGCAAGCGCTATCCGCCGATCTACAACAGCGGCCACCGCTATCGGGGGGCATGTCTGGCGCGCGCCGGTGGGCTTCTATGTGCGCGCCTGGACGTTCGGCGAGATCCTGCCGCGCGGCTGGTACGACGCCCCCTACCGGCTGGGGAGCTGGTGGGACTTCGGCCTGCCCATGCCGCCCCCGGGCTACGACTGGGTCCGCGTCGGCTACGACGCCGTCCTGGTGGACCTCTGGAGCGGCCGCGTCGTGCAGGTGGTGCGGTACGTGTTCTGGTAGGAGCGATCCCTCCCCTTCAGGGGAGGGTGGACGGCGCGACAGCGCCGCCGGGTGGGGGAGTGTGGGCCGGGGCGCTGACTCAGCGCTTGAACGCGACTTCCCCACCCTCGCCGCTCACGCGGCGTGACCCTCCCCTGAAGGGGAGGGATGGACGTCAGATAAACCCCCTGGCCTTGAGCTCGGCGATGGAGGTCTTCGCGTCCTTGTGGTGGACGAAGATGCCGCCGGCGCCTTCCCAGAGGTGGCGGTGCTTGTCGCGGTCGTCGACGAGGACGTCGCCGGGGTGGAGGCGCTCGTGCTTGAGCGCGGCCTTGGTGGTGATCACCGGCACGCCGGGGAAATGCTTCTCGGCCCACCGCCGCTTCTGGGGCTCGGCCCAGGTCCCGCCGGGCAGGCCGGTGAGGATGATCGGGTCCCTGTGCTTCACCGCCTCATAGAGCTCGAAGGCGTCGGGCAGCGGCTCCAGGCTTTCGAAGAAGCCCTCGGCCCGGGCGAGCTTCGCCCAGAAGCGGCCGAGGCCGTGGCGGCGCTCGAAGGCGCGCGGATGCAGGCCGAGGATCGCCTCGGCGCCGCGGTCGAAGTCGGCGAGCACGCCGTCGCAGTCGAGGAAGATCTGCTTGCGCATCGGCTCCGGAACGCTGCGCGGGGACGGCGGTTCAGCCCGCCCGGCAGGCGGGGCAGTGGCCGCGGGCTTCCAGGGTGACGGCGCGCAGCGCGTAGCCGGACGCCCGGGCGGCGGCGAGGCCCTCGGTCAGGTCGGGCTCGAATTCCTCGGCCGCGCCGCAGCAGTCGCAGATCAGGAAGGCCGCCACGTGGCCGTCGGCCTCCAGCCGGCAGGGGACGTAGGCGTTCAGGCTCTCGATCCGGTGGGCGAACCCCAGGCGCTCGAGGAACTCCAGCGCGCGGTAGACGGTGGGCGGCTTGGCGGGCTCACCGCCCGCGCCGAAGGCGGCGATCAGGTCGTAGGCCTTCAGCGGCGCGTCGGCTTCCAGCAGGAGCTCCAGCACCCGGCGGCGCGGGGCGGTCAGCCGCTCCTGGGTGTCGGCGCAGCGGGTCTCGGCGGAGGCGAGGGCGTGCTTCAACGCCTGGCCCTTCAGCCCTGCGTGGACGCCGTCGGCATGATGGCACGCATCTCCCATGCGCATTCAGGTAATCCCGGTCGGCCGGCGCCGCAACGGGCTTGACGGGTCGTTATGTTATTTCATAACGGTAGTGTTACAACATAACATCCAAGTTCCGGAGCGTATATGACGCGGACTGCCCTGCTCACCGCCACGGCCCTGGCCGCCCTGAGCTCGCCCGCCTTCGCCGCGACCGCGGACAGCGAGAAGGACCTCTCGGAGGTGGTGGTCACCGCCGCGCCCTATCCGATCTCCATCGGCTCGGCCACGACCAGCGTGAACATCCTGAAGCGTGAGGCGCTGGACACCGCGCCGGTCGGCGGCCTGGGCGACGTGCTGACCGGGGTGCCGGGCGTGCGCTCGACGTTCTTCGGACCCGGCGCGAGCCGGCCGGTCATCCGGGGCCTGGCGGGCCCGCGGGTGCTGGTGCTCTCCAACGGCCTGGGCCAGGTGGACGCCAGCGCCCTGTCGCCGGACCATGCGGTGGCCACCGACCCGCAGGAGGCCGAGCGGATCGAGGTCCTGCGCGGGCCGTCGGCCCTGGCTTACGGCGGCTCGGCGATCGGCGGCATCGTCAACGTCATCGACAACCGCATCGCCCGCGATCCGGTGGACGGGCTCCGTGGCCGGGTGCTGGCGTCGGGCTCGACGGTGGACGACGGCAGGATGGTCTCGGGTTCGCTGCAGGCGGGGACCGGGCCCTGGGTCGTGAGCCTGGACGGCGTGCGCCGCGAGACGGACGACTACGAGGTCCCCACCACGCCGGAATCCAAGCGCCAGATGGAAGCCGACGGCGAGGAATGGGCCGGGCCGGCGGACTCGATCGTCGAGAACACCTCGACCGAGCTCACCTCCTACGGCGGCGGCCTGACCTATGTGGGCGAGAACGGCTTCCTGGGCCTCTCGGTGAAGCGCACCGAGACGACCTATGGCGTTCCGGGCCATGCGCATGGGCACGAGGACGAGCACGGGCACGAGGAGGACCACGAGGACGGCGAGGCGCACGAGGAGGACGAGGAGGCCCCGGTCTCCATCGACCTCAAGCAGACCCGCTACGACCTCCGCGGCGAGCACCGCATCAACCTCGGCCCGTTCGAGAAGCTGCGCTTCGCCGGCGGCTACGCGGACTACACCCACGTCGAGCTGGAGGGCGGCGCGCCGGCGACGCGGTTCTTCTCGGAAGGCTGGGAAGGCCGGCTCGAGCTGGTGCAGCCCGAACGGGACGGCTGGAACGGCGCGGTGGGCTTCCAGGCCCTGTCGCGCGACTTCGACGCCGAGGGCGAGGAGGCCCTGGTGCCCAAGACCCGGACCAAGGAGGGGGCGCCTTCGTGCTGCAGCGCTTCGACCGGGCCGCCTGGGGCGTGGAAGGCGGCCTGCGCCTCGACCAGCGGTCGCTGGACAGCGTGGCCGGCGACCGCGACTTCACCAATGTCTCGGCCTCGCTGGGCGCTTCGTGCGGCCGGCCGACGGCTGGTTCTTCAGCCTGTCGGGCTCGCGCACCAGCCGGGCGCCGGCCCAGGAGGAGCTGTTCGCCAACGGCCCGCACCCGGCGACGCGGGCCTATGAGGTGGGCGATGCGAACCTCGACCAGGAGGTCTCGTGGTCGCTGGACGCCACGGCGCACTACGATTCCGAGCGCTGGACGGCCGACCTGCACCTGTTCGCCGTGAGGTACGACGGCTTCATCGACCTGCGTCCCACCGGCGAGGAGGACGAGGAGAGCCACCTGCCGATCTACGCCTATCTGCAGACCGACGCCGACTTCCACGGCTTCGAGGCCGAGGTCTCCTACCGGCTGTGGCAGGAGGGAACGTCGAGCTTCCGCCTGGAAGGCGCGGCCGACTATGTGCGCGGCGACACCGACCTGGGCGCCCCGGCGCGGATCCCGCCCTGGTCGGCGGCCCTGCGCGGCGTGGCCGAGGGGCCCGCTGGAGCGCCAGCCTGGAGGCCCGGCGGGTCGCCGGCCAGGATCGGGTGGCGGACTTCGAGCTGCCGACCGACGGCTACACCCTGCTGAACGCCCAGGTGACGGTGCGTCCGCTGAAGGATCAGGGCTTCAAGGTGTTCCTCGACGCCCGCAACCTGACCGACACCGAGGCCCGCGAGCACGCGAGCTTCCTGAAGGACCTGGCCCCGCTGCCCGGGCGGAATTTCCGGCTGGGCGTGGCGTACAGCTTCTGAGCTGATCCCTCCCCTTCAGGGGAGGGCGGACGGCCGAAGGCCGCCGGGTGGGGGAGTGTCGGCCAGGCGCTGACTCAGCGCTGGAACGCCACTTCCCCACCCTCGCTGCTGCGCAGCGTGTCCCTCCCCTGAAGGGGGAGGGATGATCTTACGCCTCTTCGGACTCGTTGGTCGGCGCGCCTTCGCCGGCCTCGAAGGTGCGCGGGGCGCGGCGGCGGCGGGGCTTGCGGGCCCCTTCCTCGTCGGCGGCGGCTTCGGGCTTGGGTTCGGCGCGGGCCTGCAGGAAGGCCGGAGCGTGGCTCTCGCCGCCCTCGGCGTCGCGCAGCACTGCGGCCGGCCGTTCGGCCGGCCGGTCCTCGCCGAGCGGGGCCTGGGCCAGGGGCGCCTGGGCCTGCGGCTCGACCACGGCCAGCGGATCGCGGCGCTCGTCCCGGGGACGGTCGTCGCGCTCGCCGCGCGGGCGGTCGCTGCGGTTGCGGTCGTCACGGTCGCGCCAGCGGTCGCGGCGGCCGCCGCCTTCCCGTTCCTCGCGGGGGCGTTCGTCCCGCGGGCGGTCGTCACGCTCGCCGCGCGGGCGGTCATCGCGCTGGCGGTCGTCGCGGGGACGGTCGTCGCGCTGGCGGTCATCCCGGGCGCGGTCGTCGCGCTGGCGGCCTTCGTAGCGGTCGCGGTCGCGGGGGCGATCGTCGCGCGGGCGGTCGTCGCGGCGTTCGCCGTCCTGGCTCTCGCGCTCGGCGCGCTCACCGCCCTCGGCGGCGGCTTCGTCGGCGGCCAGGGCCTGGGCCTGAACGCCTTCGTCCTCGAAGTCGATGTCGTAGCCCGAGGAGAAGGTGTCGCGGCCGAGAATCTCGGAGGCGGGCCGCTGCGGCTGCATGGCGCGCAGCAGGCGGAAATAGTGTTCGGCGTGCTGGAGGTAGTTCTCGGCGAGCACCCGGTCGCCGGCCGAGCCGGCGTCGCGCGCCAGCTGCTGGTACTTCTCGAAGACGTGCTGCGCGTTGCCGCGGACCTTCACGCCCTCGGGGCCGTTGGAATCGAACGCCCGGTTGGCGTTCTGCTGCGGCTTGCCCCCGCCGCCGCTGCCGCCGCCGCCGCCGCGATTGCGGCCGCGCTGACGCTTCATACCCTTGAAATCTCTCATTATTCGATAACCGTGGCTCTGTTCCTGAGCGGCCCTGAGGCGGCCTCTGCGCTTGCCTTCAGCGGGATCGGGCGGTCACGCCCGGCTGGAATGTTGAAGACGCTTAAGTTCCCCGTCTTCCGCCCGGAAGCTCTTCAGCGAGAGGCTCTGGTGAGAAAGCGTCGCGCCTGCCGGGACGGCGTGCATCCTCGCAAGAGGACACTTGTGTCTAGCCGGCTTTTTTCGGTGGAGACGTTACCTGATGTAGCGACTCAAGCGCCCGTTTCCAAGGGGTTTTTCATCCCTGCGACAACCCGGTGCCGGTCGCCCAGGTCCTTGATGGTCCGCACGTTGAAGGCGCCGGCCTCGCGGAACAGGCCTTCCACGGCGTCCTTCTGGTCGTAGCCGATCTCCACGGCGAAGAGGCCCCCGGGCTTCAGCAGGCGGAGGATCTCGGGCGCCAGGCGCCGGTAGGCGTCCAGGCCGTCGGCGCCGCCGTCCAGCGCCAGCCTCGGCTCCCCAGTCGCGGACCTCGGGCTCCAGGGTCTCGATCACCTCGGCGGCGATGTAGGGCGGGTTGGAGACGACGACGTCGTAGCTGTCGCCCGCCAGACCCTCGCCCCAGTCCCCGCGCAGCAGGGCGACGCGGTTCGCGAGCCCCAGGTGGGCGGCGTTGTCGCGCGCGACGGCGAGCGCCTCCTCGGAGACGTCGACCCCCAGGCCCTTGGCCGCCGGCCGCTCGGCGAGGATGGCCAGCAGGATGGCGCCGGAGCCGACGCCGAGGTCGAGGATCGAGAACCGCTGGTGCTCGGTGGTGGCCTTCAGCACCTCGTCGACGATCACCTCGGTGTCCGACCGGGGCGTGAGCACGTCCCGGTTCACGTTGAGCATGATCTTCCAGAAGCCCTTGCGGCCGAGGATCTGGCTGACCGGCTCCCGCCGCACCCGGCGGGCGAGGTATTCGGCGAGCGTCGCCTCCTGTTCGGGCGTCAGCGCGCGATAGGGGTCGGTGACGATGTCGGTGCGGGTGGCCTCGGCGGCGGCCTCCACGAGCAGGCGGGCGTCGATCACCGGGCCGGCGAGGCCGGCGGCCTCCAGGGTCTTCTTGGCCTGGGTCCAGGCCTGGACGAGGGTCAGGCTCATGCCAGGGCCTCCACCTGGGGTTCGACCTCCGGCTGGGTGGCGGCGTCGCCGACGCCGATGCGGCCGGCGGAGGTCACGTGGAGGTAGATGCCGCAGTTCATGTGGCCGTAGTTGTCGAACAGCGCCTTGACCACGTCGGCGTCGCGCTCGGCGGTGGTCGGGTTCACGTGGGTGGCGGCGCAGCGGACGATCGGCTTGAACACCTCGGCCTGGGCGAAGCCCACCATCATCCGGCGGCCGGTCCAGTCGTTCTCCGCCCAGGCCGGCCAGCCCTCGACGTAAAGGTTGGCGCGGAAGCGCAGGGGGTCGAGCTCGACGCCCATCTTCGCCGAGAGGTCGCGGACGCTGGCCAGGTTGACGATGGAGAGCTGGCCCCTGGGATGGTCGGTGAAACGGTGCTGGTCGGGCGCCCTCACCACCCTGAGCGGGCCGCGCAGGTCGTCCTCGGGCAGGAGCGCGGTCAGCCAGGCGGCGAAGGCGTCGCGGCCCGCCTCATCGGAGAGCGCCCCGGCGAAGGGCGGGCGGCCGTCGGCGTGGGCGTGGAGCATGCCGGTGGCGTCGTCCAGCCGGGTGCGCGCGGCCGCCACCCTGGCGATCGACATCAGAACGGTGAACTTCTGCTTCGGCATGAATCGCCAGTCGGCGGGATCGTAGCCGGACGGCCCGTTTTCCACCGCCCAGAGCCGGTCGAAGGGCAGGCCCTGGCCGGGTTCCACGTCGATGTGCGTCAGGCTCTCCGGCGTGAAGCCCTTCACGGGATGGCGGAAGATCGCGGCCACTTGTCCGGTCATGGACGCCTGTTGCCGGAACCGTCCGGCGGCATCAAGGGGAACGAGGCGCTGCGTCACGAGTTCGGTGAAGCTAAGCTTGCGTCGGGAGGAGGAGCTGCCTTGGCGCGCACCGTCCGATCCGACCGTACGCCGCGCCGCGGCGGCCTGACCCGGCTGCTGCTGGGTGCGGCCCCCTGGGTGGGGCTGGCCGCCATGACTGCGCTGTGGGCCAAGGCCAGCCGCCATCCGCCACCCGGGCTCTCCAACCCCGAGATCGCCGCGCCGGAGCATTTCGAGCACACCGAGCCCGGCCGCGGCCGGCTGGCCGTCCACCCGCTGCAGATCCCGTGGAAGGGGTGGCGCGACGTGATGTGGCGGGTCTATCGCGAGCTGAACGACGACCGGGTGGCTTTCCTGTCGGCAGGCGTCACCTTCTACGCCCTGCTGGCGCTGGCGCCGGCGGTCGGCGTGTTCGTCTCGCTCTACGGCCTGATCTCCGACGTGGAGACGGTCTCCAAGCAGCTCGGACAGCTCGCCGCCTTCGTGCCGCCGGACGTGCTCGCCATCGTCGGCGAGCAGATGACCCGGCTGGCGACCCAGCAGCCGGCCCAGCTCTCCGTGGCCTTCCTGCTCTCGCTGGTGCTGTCGGGCTGGACGGCGACGCTGGGCGTCCGGGTGCTGGTGGACGCGCTGAACGTCGCCTACGACGAGAAGGAGCGGCGGCCCTACCTGCTGCGCGCCATCACCATCTACAGCTTCACCTTCGCGGCGATGATGTTCCTGGCCGCGGTCACCGCGCTGCTGGTGGCGACGCCGCTCTGGCTGGAGGAGATCGGGGCGGGCGAGCTGCTGATCCCGCTCCGCTGGCTGGTGCTCTACGGGCTGGTCGCCGGCGCCTTCGCGATCATCTACCGCTACGGCCCCTCGCGGCGCTGGGCGCAGTGGCGGTGGGTGCTCGTGGGCGCGGTCCTGGCGGCGGCGGTCTGGATGGGCGGCTCGCTGGGCTATTCCTGGTACGTGAACAATGTGGCGCGCTTCCAGATCACCTACGGGTCGCTGGGCGCGATCGTCGGCTTCCTGGTGTGGATCTGGTTCTCGGTCATGGCGCTGCTGCTGGGCGCGGAGATCAACGCCGAGATCGAGCACCAGACGGCGCTCGACACCACCATCGGCGAGCCCAAGCCCATGGGGACCCGCGGCGCGGTGGTGGCCGACAGCGTGGGCCTGGCGTTCGTCGGCGTGCGCAAGGGCGTCGGCATCCTCTGGGGCACCACGCGGCGGCAGGTGAACAACCTGATGGGCCGCAGCGACCGCAACCCACCGCCGCTGCCGACCCTGCCGCCGCCCCCGCCCCGCAACCCGCGCTAAGCCGCCCGCCAGTCGCCGCTGGCGTGCTCCATGTAGCGGGCGACGGCCTTGCGGGTGTCCTGGCCGAAGTAGCGCTCGACCACATGCAGTGCGAGGTCGATGCCCGAGGTGAGGCCGCCGGCGGTGGCGATCTTCCCGTTGTCCACGAAGCGGGGGCCGCGCTGGAGCGAGGTCTTCGGGAACTCCTTCTCGAAGGCGTCGAAGAAGTCGTGGTGGGTGGTGGCCGGCAGGCCGTCGAGCAGGCCGACCCGCCCAAGCTGGAAGGCGCCCGTGCACACGCTCATGGTGACGTCGGTCCTGGGGCTCATGGCCTTCAGCCAGGCCCGGGTGGCCTCGGTGGACCGCTGGGCCGGGACCACGATGACGTTCGGCTCGGGCGCGTCGTCCACGCTGAAGTGCGGCTTCACCAGGAGGCCGCCGGTCATCTTCAGGACGTCGGTGGAGGGGCCGACCGTATAGAGCTTGAACGGATGGCGCATGCCCGCGCCTTCGCCCGTCATGGTGTCCTGGAAGACCTCCCAGGGGCCGGCGGTGTCGATGACGTTGGCGCCGTCGCCGATCAGGAAGGCGACGTTGATGCGCTGGCGGTCGGGCAGGCGGGCGACGGCTTGGGCGATCACCGGGGCGGCGGCGAGCGTGGCGGCCGAGGCGGCGAGGATCTCGCGTCGGTTCATGGGAGGCTCCCTTGGCGGCTGCCCGGAGCTTGCGCGCGGACCGCGCTGGCGTGAACGACGCCGAGCGGTCAAATCCGGCCAAGACGCTTGCGGCCCGACCGAGCGTAGCCCTAGCGTCGGACCATGACCCACCGCGTCGTCATGCTGGGCTATCCCGACGCCCAGGTGCTGGACATCACTGGACCGCTCGAGGTCTTCGCCCGCACCTCGCTGGCTCGCCCAGACCTGGGGCCGGACCGAGCCGGCCTATGCGGTCGAGATGGTCGCCGCCGAGGCCGGGCCGGTGCGGATGTCGGGCGGGCTGGAGGTCATCGCCGCGCGGTCGTACCGCCAGGTCGACGCCTGTGAAACCCTGTTCGTGGGCGGCGGCATCGGCTGGCAGGCCGTGGCCGAGGACGCGGAACTGCTGGCCTGGCTTCGGACCATGGCGGGCAGGGTGGAGCGGCTGGGGTCGATCTGCACGGGGGCGCTGGTCCTGGCGGCGGCCGGCCTGCTGGACGGCCGGGCGGCGACGACCCACTGGTCCTACTGCGAGCGGCTGAGGGCGCTGGCGCCCGGCTGCGCCGTCGAGCCGGACGCGATCTTCGTGGAGAGCGGGGGGATCTTCACCTCGGCCGGCGTGACCACCGGCATGGACCTGGCGCTGGAGCTGGTCGAGCGGGACTGGGGCAAGGCCACCGCCGTCGCCGTGGCGCAGGAACTGGTCATCTACCGCAAGCGGCCGGGCGGGCAGGCGCAGTTCAGCCGTTTCCTGGAGGCCGAGCGGCGCGAGGACGTTTTCGGCGCCCTGCAGCTCTGGGTGCTGGACCGGCTGGACGAGGACTTGCCGCTGGAGCGGCTGGCCGACGCGGCGGGGATGAGCCCGCGCCATTTCTCCCGCCGCTTCAAGGCCGAGGTCGGGGCGACGCCCGCCGCCTGGCTGGTGAAGCTGCGCCTGGAGGAGGCGCGGCGGCGGATCGAGGCCGGGACCGGCTCGCTGAAGGAGGTCGCCCGCACCTGCGGCTTCCACGACGAACAGAACCTGAGGCGGGCGTTCCGGCGGCGCATGGGCGTGCCGCCGCGGGAGTACCAGGCGCGGTTCGGGGCGTGAGAACTCTCCCATCTGGAGAGGCCAGCTCGGCCAGTTCCTCCCCCATCGGGGGAGGGGACCGCGAAGCGGTGGAGGGAGTCATTCCCGGCGTCTGAGCGGACCCCTCAGTCGCCGAAGGCGACAGCTCCCCCGGAGGGGGAGCAACTGACGCTTAGGAGAACTCGTCTTCCAGCGCGGCCAGCCGCGCGGCCTGGTCCTCGGCGATCAGGGGGTTGATGACGTCGTCGAGGGCTTCGCCTTCCATGACCTTGGGCAGGTTGTAGAGCGTCAGGTTGATGCGGTGGTCGGTGACCCGCCCCTGCGGGAAGTTGTAGGTGCGGATGCGCTCGGAGCGGTCGCCGGAGCCCACCTGGCTCTTGCGGCTCTCGGCCCGGGAGGCGGCGGCGGCCTCGCGCTGCTGGTCGTAGAGCTTGACTTGCAGCGCCTTCATGGCGCGGGCCCGGTTCTGGTGCTGCGACTTCTCGGAGCTGGTGACCACGATGCCGGTGGGCAGGTGGGTGATGCGGACGGCGCTGTCGGTCTTGTTGACGTGCTGGCCGCCGGCCCCGGACGAGCGGTAGGTGTCGATCCGGATGTCCTGGTCGCGGATGTCGATCTCGATGTCCTCGGGCTCGGGCAGGACGGCGACGGTGGCGGCCGAGGTGTGGATGCGCCCTTGCGCCTCGGTGGCCGGCACGCGCTGGACCCGGTGGACGCCGCTCTCGAACTTCAGCCGGCCGAACACGCCGTCGCCGGTGATCGAGGCGACGATCTCCTTGTAGCCGCCGGCGTCGCCCTCGGAGATGCTCTCCACCTCCACCCGCCAGCCGTGCTCGGCGGCATAGCGCTGGTACATGCGGAAGAGGTCGCCGGCGAACAGGGCGGCCTCGTCGCCGCCGGTGCCGGCCCGCACCTCGAGAATGGCCGAGGCGTTCTCGTCCCGGTCCTTCGGGGCCAGGAGCAGCGCCACCTCATGCTCGAGGGCCGGCAGCCGCGCCTTCAGCGCCTCCAGCTCGTCGCGGGCCAGCGCGGCCATTTCGGGGTCGCCGGCGGCCATCTCCTCGAGTTCGGGCAGCTCGGCGCGGGCGCGTTCCAGCTCGGCGACGGCGTCGGCCACCGGCTTCAGCTCGGCGTGCTCCTTGGAGAGCCGGACGATCTCGGCCCCGTCGGCAGCCGCGCCCATGCGCGCCTCGATCTCGCGGAAGCGGTCGAGCACCTGGTCGAGCCTGGCCTGGGGAAGTCGCACGTCGTGAGCACCTGGGATGAAGGGTCGCTTCTCTAGCGCCCTCAGCGCCGCCTGCCAAACCCAGCCCGCCGTTTCGGGGGCGGAACGGGAAACGGACCTTGGCCGTTAGGGCGCGGTGACACCCAAGGAGATTCTCACATGGCTACCGAACGAGTGACCGAGCGTCCCGACGGCACCACGGAACGCGTGATCGAGCGGGACAGCGGCCCGACCTATGTCGAGCGCAGCGGCGGCGGCATGGGCGGCGTGCTCATCGGGATCGCCGTGCTGGCCCTGGTGGCGATCGTCGCCTTCTTCCTGCTGACCCAGAGCCGCAACAACGCGATCCGCACCGATGCCGTGTCGAGCGCGGCCTCCAGCGTAGCCGACAGCGCCGCCGGCGCGGCGGACGCCGTGGGCGACGCAGCGCGGTCGGTGACCCCGAACCAGTAAGCGTAAATCCTCCCCGGCTCCGGCCGGGGAAAGCGTCCAAAGAAAAGGCCCGCCCCGGTCTTGCCGGGGCGGGCCTCGTCTTGTCTGGCGGTCAGGCTTAGACGCGGACGCCGGAGAGCGGGGCGTTGCCGAACGCGCCGAGCTTCACGTTGCCGGTCATCTTGTCGCCGTCGACCTTGGCCTCGAACTCGAGGGTCATCGGCATCGGGCTGGTGATCGCCGAGCTCCAGGTGAGCGTGTCGCCGGCCACCTTGCCGGAAACTTCCTGCGAGCCCATGCGGCCCTCGGTCTTGCCGGTGAAGGTGTCGCCGCTGGTCGTGATCGTCGCGGTCACTTCCTGCGCGCCCATGGGCGTGTTGATGGTGATCTTCCAGGTGCCGTCGGCGGCGGACATATTCGTCCCTCCCATGAGTGGTGCGACAGCTAACCGCAGGCGGGTGGCAGGCGCAAGGGTGACGCCAGCGTCAACTTTGCTGATTTCCATCCTTCCGCTTCAGGGGAGGGATGAGCGCGGGACTATTCCGCGGCGAGCGCGGTCTTCGCCGCCTCGATCTCGGCGGCGCGGGCCTCCACCAGGCCGACGATGTGGTCGACCATGTGGTCGTTGTCCATCTTGTGGTCCGGGCGGCCGGCCACATAGACCATGCCCGAGCCCTTGCCGCCGCCGGTGAAGCCGAGGTCGGTCATCAGCGCCTCGCCCGGGCCGTTGACCACGCAGCCGATGATCGAGAGCGAGAGCGGCGTCGAGATGTGCGCCAGCCGTTCCTCCAGCGCCTCAACCGTCTTGATGACGTTGAAGCCCTGACGCGCGCAGGAGGGGCAGGCGATGATGTTCACGCCGCGGTGGCGCAGGCCCAGCGACTTCAGGATGTCGAAGCCGACCTTCACCTCTTCCACCGGGTCGGCGGCGAGGCTGACGCGGATGGTGTCGCCGATCCCGGCCCAGAGCAGGGAGCCGATGCCGATGGCGGACTTCACGGTGCCGGTGCGCAGGGCGCCGGCCTCGGTGATGCCGAGGTGCAGCGGGCAGTCGATCTGCTCTGCCAGCTGCTGGTAGGCGGCGACGGTCATGAAGGTGTCGGAGGCCTTCACGCTGATCTTGAACTCGTGGAAGTCGTGGTCCTGCAGGATGCGGGCGTGGTTCAGTGCGCTCTCGACCATGGCGTCGGGGCAGGGCTCGCCGTACTTCTCCAGGAGGTCGCGTTCCAGGGACCCGGCGTTGACGCCGATCCGCATGGAGCAGCCGTGGTCGCGGGCGGCCTGGATCACCTCGCGCACCCGGTCAGGCGAGCCGATGTTGCCCGGGTTGATCCGGAGGCAGGCCGCGCCGGCCTTCGCCGCCTCGATGCCGCGCTTGTAGTGGAAGTGGATGTCGGCCACGAGCGGGACCTTCGCGGCCCTGGCGATCGTCGCGAAGGCGGCGGTGGACTCCTCGTCCGGGCAGGACACGCGGACGATGTCGGCGCCGGCTTCCTCGAGCTGGCGGATCTGGTCGATGGTCGCGGCCGCGTCGGCGGTCAGCGTGTTGGTCATCGACTGGACGGTGATCGGCGCGTCGCCCCCCACCTCCACGTCGCCGACGCGGATCTTGCGCGAAGGCCGGCGCTGGATCTGCCGCCAGGGGCGGACGGAGGTGTGGTCCTGGGTGCTCATGCGGGGCGGAAAATAGGGGCTTTCCGGAGAGAACCCAAGCGGCGTGGGGCGATCAGCCGCCGAGCTTGCTCGCGGACGAGAGCGCGGCGGGCAGGAAGCCGCGGGACTGGCCGTTCGCGAACACCTGGAAGGCGTAGGGGTCCGAGACGTCCACCGCCAGGCCGTCGATGGCCGGGATGCGGTAGGCCTCGCCCTTGTCGAGCTGGCGGGCGAAATAGACCGATCCGTCGGCGCCGCGCAGGATGAGGGCGCCGGAGCGCAGCGCCTTCAGCGTGATGAGCGAGGGCTGGCCGGGCTCGGCGCCGTAGATCC
The DNA here is from genome assembly GCF_024699985.1 of Phenylobacterium sp. J367. Lineage (GTDB taxonomy): Bacteria > Pseudomonadota > Alphaproteobacteria > Caulobacterales > Caulobacteraceae > Phenylobacterium. Next base: position 2,242,531 of record NZ_JAJONA010000001.1, read on the forward strand.
TGCCCTCGGCCTTGAAGACCGGCGGCAGCTGCGAGATGTCCGGCGGCACGAAGTCGACCGGATTGACGCCGAGGATCGCCGGCGGGTCGTGGTTGCCGCGTCCGTCCTCGCCGGCCTTGGCGAGGCCGGGGGTCTCGTAGAGGGCGGGGGTGGTGGATTCCACCGGCGCCGGCAGGGGCGCGCCGAGCACGGCGGGAAGATCCTTCTGCGCCTGCAGGGCGGCGACGACGGCGGCCTCGGGGGGCCAACGGCGGCGGCGGGGCGGCCTCCATCATCGCCCGCTGGGCGATGTTCCACATGAAGATGGCGCCGACGATCACGCAGCCGGCGGCGACCAGGGCCGACAGACGCGGGTCGCGGTCCTCGTGCACGCCGACCGGCGCGCGCAGCGGCTCGTCGAGGACGGGTTCGTCGGCCTTGAAGCGGTAGGTGGCCTCGTCCGGATCGAGGCCCAGCGCGCTGGCGTAGGAGCGGACATAGCCGATGGTGAAGGGCCGGGACGGCAGCTGCTCCAGCCGCATGTCCTCGATGGCCGCGAGGTAGGCGCGGCGGACGCGCGTGCGTTCGGCCAGTTCCTCGAGCGTCAGCCCCTTGAAATCGCGGACGAGGCGCAGCGCGTCGCCAATGTTCGTGCCGGAATGGACGGTGGGGGCGTAGGTGTCGGCAAGACCAGGACCGCCGCTGTTCGCGGCTTCCATTGAGAGGTCGGTCATGCGGCCAGTATCCAACGCCACGGCCTGCCCCTATCCCCGATCAAGCGGGGCCTTGAGACCCTTGCGACGACGGCCGCAGCAAGGACTCAACGAAGTTCTGAAGATGAACTTCGCGTAGCACGCGTCAAGGTGGTGCTCAATGCGGTGTTCGGTCACGTAGCGCCGGTCTCCTCAGACCGCGAGGTAGATTTTACGCGCCAGTGTTTCGATTTCGTTGCGAACGGAACCGGCGCCGCTCTTCAGCAACGCGGAGACCCCGCGGCGCGCTGCCTCCCGGTCGCAGGAAAGCACCATCTGCTTCACCGGCCCGACGCCGGCCGGCGGCATGGAGAGCCGCTCGAAGCCCAGGGCCACCAGGGCGAAGGCCTCCAGGGGGCGGCCCGCCATCTCGCCGCAGACGCTGACCGGGGTGCCCGTCTCAGCGCAGGCCCGCTGAATCTGCTCCAGGGCCCGGAGGAACGGCGGCGAGAGGGGATCGAAACGGTCGGCGACCCGCGGGTTCCCGCGGTCGGCGGCGAATACGTACTGCAGCAGGTCGTTGGTGCCGACGCTGACGAAGTCGGTCATCGGCAGGAGCGCGTCGAGGTGCCAGATCATCGAGGGCGCCTCGATCATGGCGCCGACGTCGAGCCGCGACGGCGCCTTGCGGCCCCGGCGGAGCGCCCAGGCGATCTCGGTGTCGACGAGGGCGCGGGCGGCGCGGAACTCGTCGACGCTGGCCACCAGCGGGAACATGATCCTGAGCGGCCGGCCGCGCGAGGCGGCGATCAGGGCGCGGAGCTGCAGGCGCAGCAGGGCCGGGCGGTCGAGGCCCATGCGGATCGCCCGCCAGCCCAGCGCCGGATTGTCCTCCCGCTCGGCCTCCAGGTAGGGCAGCACCTTGTCGCCGCCGAGGTCGAGGGTGCGGAAGGTGACGGGCAGGTCGCCGGCGGCGTCCATCACCCGGCCGTAGAGCGAGGCCTGGGCGTTGAAGCGCGGCATCTCCTCGGCGACCATGAACTGGAACTCGGTGCGGAAGAGGCCGATGCCCTCCGCCCCGGTGTCGCCCAGGATGTCGAGGTCGACGTCGAGGCCCGCGTTCATCAGCAGCGTGACCTTGTGGCCGTCGCGGGTGAAGGCCGGGGTCTCGCGCAGCTTGGCGAACTCGGCCTGTTGCTGGCGCCGGACTTCGATGCGGGCCTGGATGGCCTTCACCACGTCGGTCCGCGGGCGGAGGAAGGCCTCGCCGGTCTCGGCGTCGACGACCACGGGGTCGCCCTCGTTCACCCGGTCGCGCAGGCCGTTCAGCCGGCCGACGCAGGGGGATGTCGAGCGCGCGGGCGACGATGGCCGCGTGGCTGGCGGTGGAGCCTTCCTCCAGCAGGAGGCCGCGCAGCTTCTTGCGGTCGTATTCCAGCAGGTCGGCCGGGCCGAGGTTGCGAGCGATCAGGATGGCGTTGTCGGGCAGGTCGCGGGCCACGTGGCCGTCGCCGGAGAGGTGGCGCAGCAGCCGGTCGTTGAGGTCCTCGAGGTCGTGCAGGCGCTCGCGCAGATAGGGGTCGCGGGCCTGGCCCAGGCGGGCGCGGTGCTCGGAGCGGACGCGCTCGACGGCGGCCTCGGCGGTCAGGCCGTTGCGCACCGCATCCTCCAGGCTGCGGTTCCAGCCCCGGTCGTGGGCGAACATCCGGTAGGTGTCAAGCACCTCGTAGGAGGCCTCCACCAGGCCATGCTGGCCGTCCAGCATGTCGTCGACCTGGGCCTGCAGGCCGCTGATCGCCGCCTTCAGCCGCGCCTCTTCCGCCACCACGTCGTCGGACAGCAGTTGCGACGGCGCCACCGGCGGCTCGTGCAGCACGGCCACGCCATAGGCCAGGCCGTCGGCGAACTTGGCGCCCTTCAGGCGTTCGGGGCGATGCGGGGCGATCTCGACGCCCTTCATCTCCTCGGCGGTCAGCTCGCCGGCGGCCACCATCTCGGCGAGCACCATGGCGATGATCTGCAGGTCCTCGACCTCGTCCTCGGTATAGACCCGCTCGGTGCGGTTCTGGACGACCAGCACGCCGATCGAGCGGCCGCCGCGCAGCAGGGGGACGCCGAGGAAGGCGTGGTAGGGGTCTTCGCCGGTCTCCGGCCGGTAGGAGAAGGCTGGGTGCTCGGGCGCGTCGGCGAGGTTCAGCGGCCGGCCGAGCTTCATGATCTCGCCGACCAGGCCCTCGCCCGGCTTCATGCGGGTGACGTGGACGGCGGTGGCGTCGAGGCCCTCGGTGGCGAACAGCTCCATCTCGCCGCCGGAGCGGCGCAGGTAGAGCGAGCAGACCTCGGCGACCATGGAGCGGGCGATGATCCGCACGACCATGTCCAGGCGCGCCTGGGCCGGGCCGCCGCCCGCAAGCGACTCCAGATCTGCCGAAGCAGGCTGCGCTGTCCGCGGATGGCCACGCCCGGAACCGCCATGTTCGGCGCTCGTCCTCCCTCAATCCCTTACGTCGCGTCCCTACCAGCTTTACGTGTCTGACAAGAGACGGAAAGAGGCTAGCTGCGTCGATCGCGGCTCTGCCTGCGGGCTGAGCATGGCGCCGATGTGGCGAGCGGGTAGGATATCCCCATGCCAGACGATCCGGCCCGTTCGGCGAGATTCGTGCCCCCGACCATCACCCCGCCCGAGGCGCCGCTGCCGCGCTTCCGGGCCATGTGGACCCTGATGGACAATCCCATCGAGGCCTGGCCGCGGGCGGTCTACGAGGAGCCCTATCTGCTGCGCGAGAACAACGCTCAGAAGTTCCTCTACGTCACCGATCCGGCGATGCTGAAGACCATCCTGCTCGACAGGACGGACGCCTTTCCCAAGGACTGGATGTTCGAGCGGGTGACCAAGCCGGCGCTGGGCGAGGGGCTGCTGACGGCGCAGGGAGCGCACTGGCGATGGCAGCGAAGGGCCGCCGCGCCGGGCTTCCGGCCGCAGAACATCGAGCCGATGGCCGGCGCCATGGTGGCCGCGGCCGAAGCCGCGCTCGGGCGCTGGCGGGAGCGGGGCGACGGCGCGCGGCTCGACGTCGCCCGCGAGATGACCGCCATCACCTTCGACGTGATCCTGGAGACCATGCTCTCGGGCGGCGAGGGGATCGACGCGGCGACGGCGGCGAAGCGGATCACCGACTACCTGGAGACGCTCGGCCGGGTGACGCCGGCCGACTTCCTGCAACTGCCGCTGTGGACGCGGATCGCCCTGGCGCCCCGAGGCTACCGGGCCCTGGTCGAGCTGAAGGCCATGGTCGACCGGATGATCCAGCGGCGGCGGCGGGAGGCGGCGCGCGGCGACCTGGTCGACCTCCTGATGGCGGCGGAGGATCCCGAGACCGGCCGGCGGATGAGCAACGAACTGCTCCGCGACAACCTGCTGACCTTCATCGGCGCGGGCCATGAGACGACGGCGCTCGCCCTCACCTGGTCGCTCTATCTGCTGGGCAGCGTGCCGGAGGCGGCGGCCCGGGTGCGGGCCGAGGTCGCCGAGGTCGTGGGCGAGGGCCGGGTCATCGCCGGGCACGTGGAGCGGCTGACCTTCACCCGCCAGGTGATCCAGGAGGCGATGCGGCTCTATCCCTCCCTGCCGATCATGAGCCGGATGTGCGCCGAGGACGTGCAGGTCGGCGACCTGGCGGTGACGAAGGGGACCTTCGTGTTCATCGCCGTCTATGCGCTGCACCGGCATCGGGCCCTGTGGCGCGACCCGGACGCCTTCGATCCCGACCGGTTCTCGGCGGCCGAGAGCGAGAGGCGCCACCGCTTCGCCTACCTGCCGTTCGGCGGCGGCCCAAGGGTCTGCATCGGTCAGGGCTTCGCGATGATGGAGGCCGTCGCCGTGCTGGCGACCCTGGTGCGCGGGGCGACCCTGGTCCCCGACCCCGGCCACCGTATCCGCCCGGTGGTGCGGGTCTCCATGCGGCCCGAGGGCGGGATGCCGATGACGCTGCGGCTCTGAGGGCGCTTTGACTCTCACGCGCCGCCGTCCCATCGTCGCGCCCACATAACATTGTCTTCGGGGGAGACGCCGATGCTTCGGACCTGGGGCTGGTTCCTCGCAGGGCTCGTGCTGATCGTGGCCGGGAGCTTCCTGGCGCATCAGGTGCAGACCAGCGGCGGCCGGGTGGAGGTGCGCGACGTGCGCTTCGCCGGCGACGGCGGCATCGCCCAGAGCGGCCTGCTCTACATTCCTAGGGGCGCGACGGCGGCGACGCCGAAGCCGGCGGTCCTGCTCAGCCACGGCTACATCAACACCCGCGAGATGCAGTCGCCGTTCGCCATCGAACTCTCCCGGCGCGGCTTCGTGGTGCTGGCGGCGGACAGCACCGGCCACGGCTATTCCGGCGGCACGGTGCTGACGCCCGGCATGGGCGGCCCGGCGGCGCTGCGCTACCTGCAGGCCCAGCCGTTCGTGGACAGGGCGAACATCGGCCTCGAGGGCCACTCCATGGGCGGCACCTTCGCCTTCGCCGCGGCGCTGTCGCAGCCGGACGGCTACCGGTCGATCGTGCTGGAGGGCTCGACGCCCGGCCTGCTGGGCGCCCCGGCCCCGGAGAACCCGCGCAACCTCGCCGTGGTCTATGGCCAGTACGACGAGTTCGCCGAGCTGATGTACGCCGTGCCGAAGGGCTCGCAGGTCGCCGACTCGGCCAAGCTGATGAAGCTGTTCGGGATCACCGCCCCGGCGGTGGAGGGCCACATCTACGGCTCGCTCGCCGACGGCACGGCCCGGGTGTTCTACAACCCGCCGATCACCCATCCCTGGGAGCATTTCTCGCGGGCCGGGGTCCAGCCTGCGGTGGTCTGGCTAGAACGCACCCTCGACGGCGAGGCGGGCGGTATCCCGCCGCAGGACCAGGTCTGGCTCTGGAAGGAGATCGGCACGGGCGCGGCCTTCGCCGGCTTCTGCCTGCTGCTGCTGGGCGCCTTCCAGGGGCTGCTGACCGTCGGGAAATTCCGGGCGCTCAACGTGCCGGCCGAGCCGGTGGCCGCGCGGCGGGACGGCCGCTGGTGGCTCGCCTTCGCGCTCACGGCGCTCGTGCCGGCGGCGACGTTCTTCCTCTTCATGAAGCTCGGGCAGGTCTTCTTCCCCATGCGGCTGTTCCCGCAGTGGATTCAGAACCAGCTCCTGGTCTGGGCGCTCGCCAACGCCCTCATCGCCTGGGGACTCTCGAGGCTGCTGAGGACGCCGAAGCCCCGGTTCGTGAACCGCTGGGGCCTGTCGGCGGGGATCGCCATCGCCACGGTGGCGGTGGGCTATGTCGCGCTCGCCGTCGTCGACGCGGTCTGGAAGGTGGACTTCCGCTTCTGGGTGATCGGCCTGAAGCCCCTCGACGCGGCGCACGCGGTGACGATGCTGCCCTACCTCGTCCTGTGGGCGGCGGCCTTCCTGGTGACCAGCCGGGCTCTGGTTTCGAGCCTGCCGGTGAGGGGCGAAAGCGAGCTCGCGGGCCTGAGCGCCGGCAAGCTCGCCATGAGCCTGGGCTTCGTCGCCCTGCTGGCGGTCCAGTACGGAGCGCTGTTCTCCACCGGGCGGATGGCCGTGCCGTCGGAGCCGCTGAACACCATCATCGCCATCCAGTTCGTGGCGCTGCTGAGCCTGGTGGGTGCGATCGCGATCTTCACCTACCGGCGGACCAGCTCCTATGTGCCGGGCGCCCTGATCTGCGCGCTGGTGATCGGCTGGTACGTCACCGCCGGGACCGCCACCCACTGGTCGCCGGACTTCAGGCTGCCGCCGATGGGCGCGGCCGCGAAGCGCTGAGGGCGCCTTGCCAACCCCCGCGCAGTGACCCAGGTCACACGACGAAGATGCGGGGTCGTGGGCCAAGGTCTTGCCGAAGATGAGTGAAGCGTCCGCCGAACGGAAAGACTGGGCCGACCTGCTGGCCGACGGCCGGCTGCCCCGGTTCGCCCTGATCTGCCTCGGCGTCTGGCTGAACGCCGCCGACAGCCTGGTCACCGCCACCATCATGCCCAGTGTCGGCGCCGACCTCGGGGGCTATGCCTACTTCGCCTGGGCGACGGCGGGCTACCTGGTCGGCGCGATCCTGGCCGGCGCCAGCGCCGGCCGCATCTCGGAGCTCGTGGGCCTGCGCTCGGCGACCGCGCTCGCGGGTCTGGTCATGGCGGCCGGCTGCGTGATGAGCGCCCTGGCGCCCGACGTCGGGACCTTCCTGGCCGGCCGGCTTGTGCAGGGCCTGGGCTCGGGCTGGATCTCCGGCTTCGCCATGGTGGCCATCGCCTTCCTGTTCCCCGAGCGGCACCTGGCCCGCGTCTTCTCGGCGGTGACCTTCATCTGGGGGATCGCCACCCTGATCGGCCCGCTGTTCGGCGGCGTGGTGGTCGAGCACGGCGACTGGCGCGACGTCTTCTGGCTGTTCGCCGCTCAGGCCCTGGTGTTCAGCGCCGCCGCCCCGTTCCTGCTGGGCGGCGAACGGCGGGGCCCGCGCGGGCCGGGCATCCCCTGGCTGCAGCTCGCCGTCCTGGGCGTCGGCGTCACCGCCATCGCGGTCGCCGACGTGCTGAAGGCGCCGGGCGCCTCCATCGGCCTGGTGCTGGTCGGCATCCTCGTCCTGGCCCTGGTGGTGCGCATCGACCACCGGGCGAAGGTCCGGCTGCTGCCGCACCGGGCCGGCGACCTGACCACGGTGCTGGGGGCCGGCTATTTCGCCATGTTCGCGCTGACCGCCGCCTCGATGGGCTTCGCGATCTACGGCCCGGCGATCCTGCAGCAGCTCCGGGGCTTCTCGCCGCTCTGGGCCGGCTATGCGATCGGCGCGGAGTCGCTGGCCTGGACCATCGCGGCGATCGCGGTGGCGCACGCCGGGCCGGTCTGGGACCGCCGCTGGATTCGGTTCGGCGCGATCTGCCTGGTGGCGAGCCTGGTGATCCTGGCGGCGACCATGGCGAACGGGCCCCTGATCTGGGTGCTCACGGGCGGGGCGCTGATGGGCGCGGCCTTCGGCTTCTCGTGGGCCTTCATGAGCCGGCGTGTGCTGGCGGCGCTCAGCGACGAGGATCGGGCGATCGGCTCCTCGGCGATCACCGCCGTCCGCCAGACGGGGGCTGCGGCCGGGGCGGCGATCTCCGGCGTGGCGGCCAACCTCGCGGGCTTCTCGCAGGGGCTGACGGCGGAGAGCGCGACCTCGGCGGGCTTCTGGGTGTTCGCCGCGGTGATCCCGCTGGCGGTGGCCGGAACCTGGGCTTCGTTCAGGCTGACGGGGTCGGCGACAGCCGCTTCGCCATGAGGATGTCGGGCCGTCCGGGCCCGTTGGCGTCGGGGACCAGGCCCACGACCTCGTAGCCGAGCCGCCGGTAGAAGGCGACGGCGTGGCCGCGGGCGGTTTCCGTCAGCCCGGCGATCCGCTCCGCCACGCCGGGGAAGAGGTCCTGGCCAAAGAGGCTGGTGCCGCCGTAGTCGTCGTCCGTGCCGAGATAGAGCGTCAGGACCCCGGCCGCCGCGGCCCGGGCCTCCAGGGCGGCGACCAGGGCGGTCCCGACGCCCCGCCGCTGCGCCGCCGGGTCGACCACGAGCGGATGCAGCTCCCAGGCGTGGCTGTAGGTCCGGACGAGGCCGATCCAGCCGAGCACGCGCTCGCCGTCCAGCGCCGCCAGGGCGGACCGGTCCTCATCGTCCAGGAAGCTCGCCGCCTCCGCCTCCGCCTCCCCGGGACCGTGGAAGCCCGACGGCATGTGGGCGAAGCCCTCGCGCAGGATCCGCGCGGCGTCGGCGACCTGGTCGGGCGAGAGGGTGTCGAACGCGTCGATACGCATGGCCCCAGCATCGCCCAGACCGCGCGCCGCCGCCATTGCCCGGCGCCCGGCCGCGGGCGAACCTTCGCCATGAACATCCGGATCCTGCAGCCCGGCGACGAGGCCCTGCTGACGCGGGCCGTCGCCATGATCGAAGAGGCGGAGCTGACGCCCGAGGCGGCGCGCGCGCACCTGGCCGACCCGGGCCTGGTCGCCATCGCGGCGGAGGAGGCGGGGGCGGTCGCGGGCTTCGTCTACGGCTATGTCCTGCGCCGCTTCGAGGCGACGAGCCTGTTCGTCTATTCGGTGGACGTGGACGAGCGGTTCCGCCGCCGGGGCGTGGCGCGGGCGATGATCGAGGCCGCGAAGGACCTTTGCCGCGAACGGGGCTGGGACGAGATGTTCGTCTTCACCAACCGCGGCAACCCCGCGGCTATGCGGCTCTACGCGTCGGCGGGCGGGATCGCCCCGCCGCCGGACGACGTGGTGATGTTCGACTTCGAGCCCTGAGGCCCGGCGGCCTAGAGCTGGTCCAGCCCGTACGCCGCGTGGAGCGCGCGCACGGCGAGCTCGGTGTAGGCGGCGTCGATCAGGACGCTGATCTTGATCTCGGACGTGGAGATCACCTGGATGTTCACGCCCTTGTCGGCCAGGGCCTTGAACATCGACTTGGCGACGCCCGCGTGGCTGCGCATGCCGACGCCGATCACCGAGACCTTGGCCACGTCCTCATTCACGGCCACGTCGTCGAAGCCGATCTTCGGCTGGGCGGCGCGGACGATCTCCAGCGCGCGCTGGGCGTCGCGCTTGCCGACGGTGAACTCCATGTTGGCCGTGTCCGCGGTGCGGGCATGGCTCTGGACGATCATGTCGACGTTGACGTTGGCGTCGGCCAGGGCCCCGAAGATCTCGGACGACACGCCCGGATGGTCCGGCAGGCCGAAGAGGCTGATCTTCGCTTCGTCGCGGCTGTAGGCGACCCCGCTCACGATGCGCTTTTCCACGATCTCCTCCTCGTCGCAGACGATGGTGCCCCTGTCCGGGGGCTTCGCCCGGCTCGACGAAACTTGAAAGGACCCGCACGGGCACATTGTGCGCCATGGCGAGCTCGACCGAGCGGGTCTGCAGCACCTTGGCGCCCAGGGAGGCCATCTCCAGCATCTCCTCGTAGGAGATCTTCGAGAGGCGCCGGGCCTTGGACTCGATGCGCGGGTCGGTGGTGTAGACGCCGTCGACGTCGGTGTAGATGTCGCAGCGCTCGGCCTTCACGGCGGCGGCGATGGCCACCGCGCTGGTGTCGGAGCCGCCGCGGCCGAGCGTGGCGATGCGGCCCGAGCGGGTGACGCCCTGGAAGCCGGCGATCACCGCCACTTGGCCCTCGTCCATGGCGGCGGCCAGCTTCTCGGGCGGAATGTCGTCGATGCGCGAGCGGCCGTGGGCGTCGTCGGCGATGATCGGGATCTGCCAGCCCATCCAGGACCGCGCCGGCACGCCCATGTTGCGGAGCGTCATGGCCAGCAGGCCGGCGGTGACCTGCTCGCCGGAGGCCACGACCACGTCGTATTCGTCGTCGGAGGCGGGAAGGTTGCCGGCCGCCGGGCCCGCGCCGTCGGTCCAGGCGACGAGCTCGTTGGTCTTCCCGGCCATGGCGGAGACGACGACGGCGACCTTGTGGCCGGCCTCGACCTCGGCGTTCACGAGCCTCGCCACGCGGCGGATGCGCTCCAGGTCGGCCACCGACGTGCCGCCGAATTTCATCACCAGCCGCGACACCCGCGCCGATCCCCCCTCAGAAAAGAGCGGGACCTTCTAGCGGCGCGCCAAGGGCTCCGCAACGGGGCACATTTGCTTCATTCCACGGGGCGGGAAGGGTATGACGGGGCATGACTTCCTCCTCCGCCGCCCGTTCGAGCATCGATCCTGCCGAGGTCGAGCGGTTCTCGCGTATCGCCGCCGAATGGTGGGACCCCCGGGGCAAGTTCGCGCCCCTGCACAAGTTCAACCCCGTCCGGCTGGCCTTCATCCGCGACCAGGCGCTCTACCGCTTCCAGCGGGACGGCAGCCTCCGCAGGCCGTTCGAGGGTCTGCGGCTGCTGGACATCGGCTGCGGCGGCGGCCTGCTCTCCGAGCCGATGCGCCGGCTGGGGTTCGAGGTCACGGCGGTGGACGCGTCCGAGCGCAACATCGGCACGGCCAGCGCCCACGCCGCCGAGCAGGGGCTCGACATCGACTACCGCTGTTCCACCGCCGAGGCCCTGCTGGAGGCCGGCGAGCCGCCCTTCGACGTGATCCTCAACATGGAGGTGATCGAGCACGTGGCCGATCCGGGCGAATACCTGCGGAGCTGCGCCCGCCTGCTGAAGCCCGGCGGGCTGATGATCGTCGCCACCCTGAACCGCACGGCGAAGGCGTTCGCCCTGGCGGTGGTCGGGGCCGAGTACGTGCTGCGCTGGCTGCCGGCCGGCACCCACGACTGGCGGAAGTTCCTGAAGCCGGAGGAACTGACCGGTTTCCTGGCCGGCGAGCCGGTGACGATCGACGGCCCGTTCGGCGTCGCCTACAGCCCGATCACCGGCCGCTGGAGCCAATCCGCGGACACGGACGTGAACTACATGATGACGGTGGTACGCGACGCCGCTTAAAGAGGGGCGACTGGCGCGGGGGGCGCCGAGATGAGGTTCGAATGGCTTCGCTTCGCGTGCTCAGCCACGCCTTCCGCGCCTGGCGACGGAACCTGCGCTGGGCCAAGCACGAGCCCGAGACGCCCTACCTCGCCGACCTGCTCTCGGACGCGCCGGTCTGCCTGCACGTGGGGGCCAGCGACGGGCGCCACACCTATGTGATGACCCAGGTGGCCCCGAAGGCCCGCATCCACGCCTTCGAGCCCAGCGCCTTCACCTTCGAGGTCCTGAAGCTCTGCATGGCCTGGCACGGCATCAAGGACCAGGTGACGCCGGTGCACGCCGCCGTCGCCGAGAAGCCGGGCGAACTGCTGCTGGTCACCCCGAAGAAGATGTCGGGCCGCATGGGCCGGGCCTACGCCTTCGTCGCCGAGAGCGCGCCGGAGGGCGCGGCCCGCCCGGACCTGCAGGACAAGGGCGCCGACCTGCAGCCGACGCCGGTGGTCACCCTCGACGGCTACTGCGCCGAGCACGGGATCGGCCATGTGGACTTCATCCGCATGGACATCGAGGGCGCCGAACTCCGCGCGCTGGAGGGCGCGGCGGGCATTCTCGACCGCGACCGGCCGCACGTGCTGATCGAGATCCACCCGACCATGCTCCAGGCCCGCTTCGGCGGTTCGGCCGAGGCGGTGGTGGCGCTGTTCCGCAACCGCGGCTACCGGATGTTCGCGCTGAACGGCGACCGGCTGGAGGAGCGGACCGAGGTGGTCCCCGACCTCCCCTGGAAGGACTATTTCTTCATCCACCCGACCCGGGCGGCGAAATTGCCCGACGGAGTCTTCAAGGCGCGGATGGCGGCGTAACGGGCGTCACAGACACACTTCGCAACTAAGCCATCATTTCAAGCGCTGCCGGGGCGAACCAAGCCTTGAAAGCCGCGTTTGCGTCCTCAGGTGAAGTTGGCCGAGGAGGTTGGGCAGGTGCTGCGGAAACGGCCGAAAGGTGTGCTGGCGATGGGGTGGGCGTGCATCGAGTGCGCCGCCACGGGCCGTACCGAACATGCGCCGACCTCGGCCGACTATCCCGACACCGTGATCCGCCGGACCAGCCTCATCGCCGGCGGCGGCCACGGCTGGAAGATCTCCGCCCTCGAAACCCCGCGCGAGACCCCCGCCCCCTGGCGGATCGTGGTGATCACCGGCGCGCCGTCCTGGGCCGAGTACTGGGCCGAGACGCTGGCCGCCCTGCCGCAGGACCGCGAGATGATTGTCGTCGACCGGCCGGGCTATGCCGCCTCCGAGCCGGCGCACGCGGTCACCGATATCCGCACTCAGGCCGAGGCGCTGATGCCGCTCCTGCGCGCCCAGCCGGGCCAGAAGGTGCTGCTGGTCGGCCAGAGCTACGGCGCGGCGATCGCCACCCTGATGGCCGAGGCCGATCCCGGCCGGGTCGACGGCCTCGTGCTGCTCTCCGGCTTCTTCGGCGAGACGGGTCCGACGGCCCGCTGGCTGCTCGACACCGGCGCCAAGGCGCTGAAGGTGATCCCGCGCGACCTGCGCCATGCGGTGATGGAAGCCTCGGGCCAGCGCCCGCAGCTGAAGCATGCGCGCCGGGCGCTGGAGCGGCTGAAGGTGCCGGTCCACATGATCCACGGCGACAAGGACGACTTCGCTCCGATCGAGGTCGCCGAGCGCCTGGCCCGCGAGGTGCGCTCGCGCCGGCCGATCAACTTCATCCGCACGGCGGGCGCCAACCACTTCCTGAACGACGGCCCGGCGGAGCAGCTGGTGGCGGCGCTGGAGGCCTGCATCCCGCAGAAGCAGGCCTGGACCTTCCGCCTGCCGCGACTGCCCCAGATGCGCTTCCCGCGGCCGCAGGGCTTCAGCCTGCCGCAGGGCGCGCCGGCCGGTCCGCAGACCGCCTAGTCAGCCGAAGACGCCCGTCGCCGCCGCGAAGCCGATCACCACCAGCCAGGGCGGCAGGCGGGCGACCGTCAGGAAGACGAAGGCGGCGGCGAGCAAGGCGCCGTCGCTCCAGCGGACGATCGCATGGCTGAGCACCGGGTCCCACAGCGCGGCGGCCAGCAGACCGACCACGACGGCGTTGACCCCGGCCAGCGCGCCACGCGCCCCCGGCAGGCGGCGCAGGTCCTCCCAGAACGGCAGGACGCCCAGGACCAGCAGCAGGCTCGGCGTGAAGATCGCCACGATGGCCACGAGGCCGCCCAGCCAGCCGCCCGGCGCCACCTGCTGGGCCGCGCCGACGAAGCCCGCGAAGCTGAACAGCGGGCCGGGCAGGGCCTGCACCGCGCCGTAGCCGGCCAGGAAGGTGTCCGGGTCGAGCCAGCCGCGGCCGACGATCTCGCTCTCCAGCAGCGGCAGGACCACGTGGCCGCCGCCGAACACGAGCGCGCCGGTGCGGTAGAAGACGCTGGCCAGGCCGAGCGTCGGGCTGCCCAGGACCTGGGCCAGGAAGGGCAGGGCGGCGAGCAGGAAGGCGAAGACCGCGATGGCTCCGGCGGCGAGCCTGAGATCGCGCGGTCCGGCGTGCGGGGGGCTCGGGCGCCGCGTCCGTCTCGGGCTTGAGGAAGGCCCAACCGAAGGCCCCGCCGGCCAGCAGGGCGCAGATCTGGGCCACGGGGCCGCCGGAGAGGATCAGGCCGGCTGTCGCCCCGATCGCCATGCCGGCGCGGATCGGCCCCACCGCCAGGCTGCGGGCCATGGCGAAGAGGGCCTGCAGCACGACGGCCGCGGCGGCGATCTTCAGGCCGTGCAGCCATCCCGTCCCGAAGGAGCCCGAGATCACCGGGGCGGCGTAGGCCAGGAGGATCATCGCCGTGGCGGCCGGCAGGGTGAAGCCGAGCCAGGCGAGCAGCGCGCCCGGCAGACCGGCGCGGCGCAGGCCGATCGCCATGCCCATCTGGCTCGACGCCGGACCCGGCAGGAACTGGCAGAGGGCGAGCAGGTCGGCGAAGGCGGCGTCGGAGAGCCAGCCTCGTTTCTCGACGAACTCCCGGCGGAAATAGCCGATGTGGGCGACCGGCCCGCCGAACGCGGTCAGGCCCTGGTGGAGGAAGGCGAGGAACACCTCCAAAGGGGCGCTCGCCGGGGCGCCGCGCGCCGGCTCGGTCTCGTCCTTCACCTGATCGGCGGTCATCAGGGTCCAGTCATGCGGAGCCGCGGGCCGCCTGTCGAGCCCCCTTCGAAAAGCCTTGGCCCGCGCATCTGAACGGCGATAAGGCTTTGCCCGACAAGGGCCGCGACGAGAGCGGCCGGCATCAGGGGAGATCCGCCATGAAGGCCGCTGTTCTGCGTGAAGTCCGTCAACCGCTCTCGATCGAGGACGTGCAGATCAACAAGCCGGGCCCGCACGAGGTGCTGATCCGCACCGCCGCGGCCGGGGTCTGCCACTCGGACCTGCACTTCATCGAAGGCTCCTATCCGCACCCGCTGCCGGCCGTGCTGGGCCACGAGAGCGCCGGCGTCGTCGAGGCGGTGGGCTCCGAGGTGCGCACGGTGAAGCCGGGCGACCACGTGATCACCTGCCTGTCGGCCTTCTGCGGCCACTGCAACCACTGCCTGACCGGCCACATGGCCCGCTGCGTCTCGCCGGAGACCAAGCGCGGGCCGGACGACGAGCCGCGCCTCACCAGCGCCAAGGGCCCGATCGTCCAGTACCTGAACCTGTCCTCGTTCGCCGAGCAGATGCTGATCCACGAGCACGCCTGCGTGGCGGTCCGCAAGGACATGCCGCTGGACCGCGCGGCGCTGATCGGCTGCTCGGTGATGACCGGGGTCGGCGCGGTGATGCACACCTCCAACGTCCGGCCGGGCGACACCGTCGCCGTGATCGGTTGCGGCGGCGTGGGCCTCTCGGCGATCAACGGGGCGGCGATCGCCGGCGCGGGCCGGATCATCGCCGTCGACGTGGTGGCCGGTAAGGAGAACTTCGCCCGGGCGTTCGGCGCGACGGACTTCGTCAACGCCGCCGAGGTCGACCCGGTGAAGACCATCATCGAGATGACCAAGGGCGGCGTCGACCACAGCTTCGAGGCCCTGGGCATGGTGAAGACCGCCGAGCAGGCGTTCAACATGCTGGGCCGCGGCGGCACCGCCAACATCATCGGCATGATCCCGGTCGGCCAGTCGATCAGCCTGATGGGCGCGGCCTTCTTGGGCGAGAAGCGCATCCAGGGCTCGCTGATGGGCTCGAACCGCTTCCCCGTCGACATGCCGCGGCTGTGCGACATGTACATGGCCGGCAAGCTGAAGCTGGACGACATGATCTCGCGCCGGCTGAAGCTCGAGCAGGTCAACGAGGCCTTCGAGGAGATGAAGACCGGCTCCATCGCCCGCTCTGTGATCGTCTTCGACGCCTGATCGCTTCGATCTGTCGGCCGGCCGACAGAGCGTTGCGCCGGCGCCCAAGGACAGTGACCCTCGCTTAACGGTTGTGCGCTTCAATGATGCGCGCAACTCGTGGGCGGGGCGGCTATGAGCGGATCACTGCGGATACGACGGGAAACCGTCGGGGCGGAGGCCTCGGGCGGTCCTCCCCCGAGCGAGTATCTCGAGCGTCTGGTCAAGCTGATCCCGACGGAGATCATCGGCCTCTACCTCGGCGGCAAGGCCGCGATCCAGACGCGCTACATGGACTTCCATGCGCCGAAGCCGGACGGCACGCTCGTGCCGCCGCAGCAGCTTGGGCCGAACGAGGACGTGGCCTGGGTCGGCTGGACGGCGATCTGCTTCTTCGCCCTGCTGGCCGTGCGCTCCTGGGCGACCAAGTCCCACGACCGGCCCCAGTGGGGCGCGGTGCTGATCGCCGCGGTGTCCTTCCTGATCTGGGTCTATTCGTTCGGCGACGTCTTCCACCTGGTGTGGGGGATCTGGGACCCGCTGCCGGCCACCCTGCTGGTGCTGGTTTGGACCTTCGCCGTGCCGATCTTCTACAAGGGCGACGAGACCCGGCCGGCCGCCGCCTAGGCGCCTGACGCGCCTGGCCACTTGATTGCGCGCGTCGGGCGGCGAACCGCTTCACACTTCGCCTGAGGCGCTAGCCGCTCTTCGGCGTCATCACGAGCCAGGGCGTCGGCCCGGTGCGGAACTCCCACACGGCCAGCAGGTGGTCGAGGTGGCCGAGTTCGCGGATCCAGGGCGGCAGGGTCTGCGGCCGGCCGCCATGGTCGACCACCAGCACCTCGTGGGTGGGCGAGAAGCGGTCGATGAGCCGCTGGCGCACGCCGGGCCTGTGTCCCTCGTGGGTCTCGACGATCACCCGCATGTGGGCGAGCGCCGGCGCGCGGTCCGGCAGGAGCAGCTCGTCCTCGGCGCCCTCGACGTCCATGATCACCAGGGCGCGGCGGCCGGCGAAGGCCTGGAAGTCCTCGGGCGCGAACGTCGCGCCGATCACCACCTGCGCCTCGACGCCATTGTCCCGGGCGTTGAGGGCGCAGGCCGCGCGGGCGTCCGCGGAGGTGTCGAAGGCATGGACGGTGACGCCGGGCATCAGCCGGGCGAGGCCCACCGCGTAGTAGCCCTCCGCGCAGCCCACATCGATCACGCAGTCCAGGTCCTGGGCCGCGAAGCGCAGGAGGTGGGGGTGCAGCTCGGTCTCGTAGGTGCCGAGCAGCCGGGGCATCATCGCGCCCTCGGTGGCGCGGGTGGCGTAGTGCAGGCCGGCGAAGGGGCCGAGCTGCACCACATTGTGCTCGTGGACGGCGTAGGTGTTGGCGAGCAGGCGCGAGCGCCAGCGCGCAAGGAAGTGGAGGATGTTCTCCATCTCCTTGATGGTCGCCGGTTCGCTCAGCTCGCTGACCATCCGGCGCAGGTGCTCGCCGGCGGCTTCCGTGTAACTGGGCATGGACAGCCTTCCGCGGACGGAACGGCCATCCTCGCGCACCGCGCGCGCGGTCAGCAAATCACGTGAAAGTTCAGTGACGGAGCTTGTTCTGGACGGCCGAGGCGTCGGCCAGCTGGCGGGTATCCGCGCCGCGGGCCAGCAGGCCGTCGATGCGCGCCTTGTTGGCCTTGAAGCGCGCGAGTTCGGCGCCGGCCAGGATCGTGCCCTGGGGCACCTTGGCGCCCACCGGATTGACCCGCTTGCCGTTCAGCCAGACCTCGTAGTGCAGGTGGGGGGCCGGTGGAGAGGCCAGTGGTGCCCACATAGCCCACGACCTGGCCCTGGCGGACGCGGACGCCCGGCCTGACGCCCTTGGCGTAGCGCGAGAGGTGGGCGTACCCGGTGGACCATCCGCCGGTGTGCTGGATCTGCAGCCAGTTGCCATAGCCGCCCCAGCGGCTGGCCTTCGAGACCACCCCGTCGCCGGCGGCGATGATCGGCGTGCCGTGGCCGGCCCCGAAGTCGACGCCCTGGTGGGCGCGGGCATAGCCCAGCACCGGGTGGCGGCGCAGGCCGAAGCGCGAGGTCATCCGCGCCCCGTCGACCGGCGTGCGGAGCAGGAAGCCTTTGATGTTCTTGCCGCTCTCGTCGAAATACTCGGCGTCGCCGGGGCTGCGCTCGAAGCGGTAGAACCGCACGCCCTTGATCTCGGCGTACTCCAGCTCGCCGGTCTCGATGGTCCGGCCGCTCTCGGTGACCTGGCGGCCGAACACCAGCTTGAACTCGTCGCCCGCCTTGATGTCGCGCTGGAAGTCCAGCTTGTGGGCGAACAGCTTGACCACCTGGGCGGTGATGGCGGGCGTGGCGCCGAGCTGGGCGGCGCTCTCGTAGAGCGAGCCGTGGATCTCGCCGTCGGCGACGGTGGTCTCGGCGCGGATCTCCTCGTCCAGCTCGCGCAGGCGCAGCGCGCCGTCGAAGGTGCGCGACAGCGTGAGCGTGCTGGCTGGGCCGGTGCGCATGGACAGGCCGATCAGCCGGGCCGGGCCGCGCTCGGCGCGGGGCTGGGCCAGGGCCGCGTCGAAGGCCAGGCCTGCGCGGATGCGGGTGGTGTCCATCACCTGGGCCAGGGCCTGGACGGCGCGCTGGGCCTCGTCCGGGGCGACGCCGGCGCGCTGCATGGCGCCTTCCAGGGTTTCGCCGCGGCGGACCTTGACCTCGACGTTCTGCGGGCGGTCGAAGCCGGGCTGGGCCTCGGCGCGGGTGAAGGCGGTGTGCTGGAGCGCGAGGACCGCGGACGGGCTGAGCGGCGGGGCCGCCTCAGAGCGCGAGGGACCGTCCATGACCTTCCAGGCGACGAACAGCGCCATGACCGCCGCCGTGCCCGCCGCCATCTGCGGCGCGATCCGGAAGGACGCCTTCCGCGGGTCGAATTCGTGCATCACGCCCCCGTACTAAGCGATGCACGGTTAAGGCATCGCCACTGTCGCCGCCTCCCCAGGCGGCCAGGAAGATGACCGAGTTCGGCGCGGAGCGCCCCCGGTCCTTTTGTCACGCGCCTAAAGCAGGCCCAGAACCAGTTCCGCAGGCCGGCACAGAGCCGCGCCCTTGGGGGGTGACGACGATAGGTCGATTCACCAGCTTCGGCTCGAGGATCATCGCCGCGATCAGGGCCTCGTCCGAGGCGGCCGGGTCCGTGAGGCCCAGCTCGTCGGCGTTGGTGCCGTTGACGCGCAGGATGTCGTGGGCCGAGGCGCCCATCGTCCGGAGCAGGTCGGTGAGCTGGTCCCGCGTCCAGCCCTGCTTCAGATATTCCACCACCGTGGGCTCGATCCCCTTCTCCCGCAGGAGGGCCAGGGTGTTGCGCGAGGTCCCGCAGGCGGGGTTGTGGTAGATCACGACGTCGCTCATCGGCGGAGAGGTTTAGCCAAAGCCGCCGCGTTCACCAAGCCGCGATCACCAGCTCAGGCGCCGCGTGCCGGTGACGACCGTCCCGTCGGAGTCGCCGAAGCCCATCTCGGTCTCGGGCCGGGGCGGCAGCGGCGCGGTCCCCGCGGGCCAGGCGTGGGTCATCGTCGACCAGCGGACGTCCATGGCGCCCGGGCCGGCGGGCCGCAGGCGCAGGGTCAGGGGCGCGGCCTCCCAGTGGAAGCGGTTCCACCGGCCGGGCTTCACGTCCAGCGCGGCCTTCACCGTCCCCACCTGCTCGACGCGGAGCGGGTGTTGGGGTTGAGGCGCAGGGTGACGGTGCGCGCGCCGGACGGCGGCTGGGCGGTGAGCAGCAGGGTCCCGTCGGCCTGGAGCACCAGGGTCACGGCGGCGGCGGGCAGGGCGATCGGCCTGGCCTGGGCCGCGTCGTGCGGCTGCCGGTAGAGCCAGTGGACGCGCTTGGCCGCCGCGCCGCCGTCGGCGGCCAGCACCCGGTCGGTCCAGGGCGTGCGGTCGAGCAGGCTGAGGCGCGCGGCGCGGCCGGTGTCCTGGTCGAGGTGGTAGAGCACCTGGGTGGCCTGCGGATGCCGCCCGGTCCAGGGCGTGTCGAGGCTCACCCAGACGAGCACGGCGAGGCCGGCGGCGACCGCGATCGGCCCGACCAGACGGGCGGGCGGCGCGCCCTCCTCGGGCTGGGCCAGCGGCCAGAGCAGCACGGCGGCGCTCCAGAACGGCAGGCCCAGCAGTTCGGGCATGTCGAGGCCGAGGAACAGCAGGTGCGCCAGGCCGAAGATCCAGGCGAGGCCCAGCGCCGCCAGCAGGGCGAGGAGGGCGTTGGCGGCGAGGCCCCTGCGCGTGGCCATGGCGGTCGCGGCGGCGCCAAGCCCGGCCAGCAGCAGCGGCCAGGCGAAGGAATAGGCCGCCGCCGGGGCGGCGATCTGGGCGCCGACGGCGGCGAGGAAGGTGAGCGCCAGCACGCCGGTCCATGCGCCGGCCCGGCTGGCCGGCCGGCCGAAGGTCAGGAAACAGGCGACGCCGGCGGCGAGACCGAGGCCCAGGCCCACCGCGTCGAAGCCGCCGAACAGGGACGAGCCCAGGCCGGCCGCCACGGGCACGAGGGCGATCTTGCGCTTGCCCCGGGACATGTCGCTGGCGGCCCAGAGCACGAAGCCCAGGCCCAGCAGGAAGACCGCCGCCTCCCAGCGGCTGACCTGGGCCAGCAGGACGCGCTGCTCGATGAAGCCGAACTCCGCGCCGGTGGCCCGGCGGGCGAAGTGCAGGACGGCGGCGGCGCCCAGGACCGCCGAGAGCAGCCCGCCGGCCCCGCGGGCCGCGCCGAGCCAGGGGAAGGCCTCCATTCGGCGGGCGCGCACCACGCCCAGCGCCAGGAGGCCGCCGGCGGCGGCGAGCACCAGCCAGCCAGCCCAGGCGGGGTAGGCCAGGATCACGTCGCCGAAGATCTGGCTGTAGACGGCGTTCGGCGCCTTTGCCGGCAGGGTCGGCGAGAAGGCGGCGCTGCGGCCGGTGGAGAGCGCCTGGTCGCCCAGGTCCTGCAGGGTGCCGCGGTCCATGTTGGCCGGCGTGGCGGTGGCGGCGTGATAGTCGAACTGCCGGCCGATGAAGGCGTAGTTCAGGCCGGGCACGCCGGCCCTGTTGGACTCCGTGAGATCGGTGTCGTTGGGCATGATCTCGTAGACGAACACCGACAGCGACGAGGACGAGGGCCGGTCGGCGGTGCGGCGCAGCAGGTCGATCAGCTCGCCGTTCTCGGAGCTCGTCTGGAACATCTGCACGCGGCCGGCCATGCCGCGGCTTTCCATGTTGAGGACCAGGCCGATGCGCCGGGCCAGCGGGTCGCGGGCGAAGAAGGCGTTGGCGCCCAGGAGGCCGCTCTCCTCGCCGTCGGTGATCACCACCATGACGTCGCGCACCGGCTCGCCCTGGGCCTTGATGGCGCGGACGATCTCCAGGGCCGCGGCGACGCCGGCCGCGTCGTCGGCGGCGCCGGGCGAGCCCGGAACGCTGTCGTAGTGGGCCATCAGAGCGACGGCGGGCAGGGTGCGGTCGCGGCCGGGCAGGACGCCGACCAGGTTCTCCACGCGCCCGCCATAGGCCCAGGTCTCGCCCCGCACCTCGCGCGACGCGAGCGCGTCGTCGGCGCGCACCTGGGGCTGGAGACCCAGCGCCGTCATGCGGCCGAGCAGGTAGTCGCGGACGCGCAGGTTGGCGGGGCTGCCCATCGGGTGCGGCTCGCGGGCGATCTCGGCCACATCGGTCATGGCGCGCTCGGCCGAGAATTCGGCGGGCGGCGCAGACGCCGGCTGCGGCTCCGGCGGCCGCTCGGTCGCCCAGGCCAGGGCGGCCGCCACAACGATCGCCGCCAGAAGGGCCAGAAGCCGTCCCATATGCCGTTCTCCCCGACGGTCTCTGTTGGGGCGAAGCTAGAGCGGCTGGCGGCAAATGAAAACGCCCGCCGGCGAACCGGCGGGCGCTACGCTCTCCTCAGGCGTCAGGTCGCTTTCAGGCGGCGACCTGGGCCTCCTGCGGGTCGCGCAGCACGTAGCCGCGGCCCCAGACGGTCTCGATGTGGTGCTTGCCGTCCGCCGCCGCCGCCAGCTTCTTGCGCAGCTTGCAGATGAACACGTCGATGATCTTCAGCTCGGGCTCGTCCATGCCGCCGTAGAGGTGGTTCAGGAACATTTCCTTGGTGAGCGTCGTGCCCTTCCGCAGGGAGAGCAGCTCGAGCATCTGGTATTCCTTGCCCGTCAGGTGGACGCGGATGCCGTTCACTTCGACGGTCTTGGCGTCCAGGTTGACGGTGATGTCGCCGGTCTTGATGACCGACTGCGCGTGGCCCTTGGAGCGGCGGACCACGGCGTGGATGCGGGCGACCAGCTCGTCCTTGTGGAACGGCTTGGTCATGTAGTCGTCGGCGCCGCCCGAGAAGGTCTTCACCTTCGTGTCGATCTCGGCGGTGCCCGACAGGATCATGATCGGGGTATTGATCTTGCCGACGCGCAGGGTGCGAAGCACATCCATGCCGCTCATGTCGGGCAGATTCAGGTCGAGAAGGATCAGGTCGTAGTCGTAGATCTTGCCCAGATCGACGCCTTCCTCACCCAGGTCGGTGGTGTAGACGTTGAACCCTTCCGACTTCAGCATCAATTCGATGCTTTGTGCGGTGGCGCTGTCGTCCTCGATCAACAGTACGCGCATTCTGCTCTCCTACTGCGTCCCCGCTCAGCCCCGGACTCCTTGCGGAATCCGCCCCGAAGCTCGCCGTTAAACCTGCCAGCGAGTTAATTTAAGACTGGTTAATGGATTGCTGTGTGTCAGGTCGGAATCGTTAATCTGATTTGAGATTCCGGTACAAGCGGCGGTGTTCGGACCACGAGTCGCAGGCCCGTTGAATCTTTTGTGATTGGACACGGCGGCCGAAGCGAAGGCGCGGCGTCGGGTCGCGGACCACCCCCTTAGGGGGTGGCGAAGGGGCGCAGGGGGCAAATCTTCACGACCTCTTAACGCGGACGCCCGGACCCTGAGGGCCAGTTTTCGAGGGCGTTTCGTGCAGAGCCTTGTGGCCGCGGTCGAGCGGCTGGATCCGTTGAGCGTCTCCGGCCGCGTGGCCGCGGTGAACGGCCTCCTGATCGAGGCCCGGGGCGGGCTGTCGCGCCTGGCGGTCGGCGCGCGGGCGGAGATTACCAGGCATGGTGAACCGCCGCTGGCGGCCGAGGTGGTGGGCTTCCGCGAGACCCGGGCGCTCTTGATGCCTTTCGGCCCGGTGGAGGGCGTGGCGCCCGGCGCCGAGATCCGCATCGACCCGCAGGGCTCGGCCGTGCGTCCGACCAAGGGCTGGCTTGGCCGCATCGTCGACGCCTTCGGCGACCCGATCGACGGGCTGGGGCCCCTGCCGCAGGGCATGGCGCCCTATGCGCTGAAGGCCGCGCCTCCGGCGGCCCACGCCCGCGCGCGGGTGGGCGAGCGGCTGGACCTCGGCGTGCGCTCGATGAACGTCTTCACCACCTGCTGCCGGGGGCAACGGCTTGGCGTGTTCGCCGGCTCTGGCGTCGGCAAGTCGGTGCTGCTCTCCATGCTGGCCAAGAACGCCGACTGCGACGCGGTGGTCGTCGGCCTGATCGGCGAGCGGGGCCGGGAGGTTCGCGAGTTCATCGAGGAGACGCTGGGCGAGGAGGGCCTGCGCCGCGCCGTCGTGGTGGTCGCCACCTCAGACGAGCCGGCCCTGAAGCGCCGCCAGGCCGCCTACATGACCCTGGCCATCTCCGAATTCTTCCGCGACCAGGGGATGGAGGTCCTCTGCCTGATGGACAGCGTGACCCGCTTCGCCATGGCCCAGCGGGAGATCGGGCTGGCGGCCGGAGAGCCGCCGACGACCAAGGGCTACACGCCGACCTGCTTCACCGAGCTGCCGAAGCTCCTGGAGCGCGCCGGTCCGGGGCCGATCCGGCCGGACGGGACCCAGGCCGGGCCGATCACCGGCCTCTTCACCGTCCTGGTGGACGGCGACGACCACAACGAGCCGATCGCCGACGCCGTGCGAGGCATCCTCGACGGGCACATCGTCATGGAGCGCGCGATCGCCGAGCGCGGCCGCTTCCCGGCGATCAACGTCCTGAAGTCGATCAGCCGGACCATGCCGGGATGCCAGCACCAGCACGAGCGCGAGATCGTCACCTCGGCCCGCCGCTCGCTGGCCGCCTTCTCCAACATGGAGGAGCTGATCCGCATCGGCGCCTACCGGCACGGCGCGGACCCGGACGTGGACCGGGCGATCCAGCTCAACCCTTCTCTGGAAGCCTTCCTGTCCCAGAGCCCCGATGAGGCGACCAGCCTCGAGGCGTCGTTCGCGGCGCTGTCGCAGATCCTGAATGAGGTCGCCGCATGAGTTGGGCCGACAGCCTGATCAAGCTCTCGGGCTACGAGGTCGAGACGCTGCAGAAGCGGCTGGCCGAGATCGGCGACCGCCGGCGCGACGCCGAGATGCGGCTGGCCATGCTGTTCGCCCAGGGCGACGCCGAGGCCGCCGCCACCGACCCGACCAACACCGGCGACCTGCTGCGCTTCCTCGAGCACCTGAAGGTCCGCAAGCAGCGCGTCCAGGGCGAGATCGAGATCATCATGGCCGAGGAGTCCGGCGCGCGCGACGCGCTGGCCCAGGCCTTCGAAGAGCAGAAGAAGTACGAGCACCTGGCCGAACAGGCGCGGATCGCCGAGGCGAAGAAGCAGGGCCGCATCGAGGCCGCCGCCATGGACGAGCTGGGCTTACGGAAGTCGGCGCGCTGAACCCACCTTCGCTCGTCCCCGCGCAAGCGGGGACCCAGGTGTCTTGTGTTGTCGAAGTTCGAAGCGCGCTCAGGCCGGAACGGAAAAGGCCTGGGTTCCCGCTTTCGCGGGAATGAGCGGATCTATTGCGGACTCCGCTGCCCCACGCGGGCGCGTTCGGCTTCCACGTCCTGGCGCAGGGCCGTCAGGTCCTCGCTGATCTTGAAGATCGCCACGTAGAACTCGCAGAACGAACGCCACAGAAGCGCCAGCGCGCCGATCACCAGCAGGCCGCCCACCAGCACCGGGACCGCCAGCAGCTTGCCGAAGAAGTTGGGCTCACGGATCGCCACCCCGACCGCGGCGCCGATGGAGCCGAAGGCCCCCAGCGCGATCATGCCGAGGCCCGCCCAGTAGATCAGGTGGATGACCTTGTTGGTCATCAGCTTCTCGAACGTCAGCAGGTCCCAGAGGAGCGCCGCGCCCGCGCCGTGGGGTCGATTGAGAGGTCGCCGCATCCTGATCCCAAGACTCACATGAGAGGAGCTTCACAGGCTCCCTTGGCGGCAACCGCTATCAGCCACAGCGCCGGGTCGCAACGGGCCAGACGCAGGCGCCCGGCGCGACCCTTGGTCCCTCAGAGGAGCTTTCCGATCGCCGCGCCGATGACGCCGGCCACGGCCGAACCCAGCGTCCCGAAGATGAGAATCTGGGGCGGCACGTCCTTCAGCGCCCAGGAAACCGCAATGCCCAGCAGCGCGCAGAGCCCGCCGGCCACCAGCCCGCCCGACAGCGATCCCGGCCAACTTCCGTCGGCGAGTTTCGCATAGAGCAGGCCGGCGGCCAGCGAGATCAGCATGCCGCCGAGCGCGAAGACGTTCTGCTTGATGAAGGCGACGTAGTGGCCGGAGAGCACCATGGCGAGCTGGAGCGCCAGGCCCGCGCCGGTGGCGACGAGGAGGGCCTGCGGGTTCATTGCGCGCCCCCGCTGGCGACCTTGGCGGCCGCCTTGGCGGCTTCCTGCTTCGCCGCCGCGGCTTGCCAGTCGACGGGCCCTTTCACGAAGCTCTCCTTGAGCTTCGTCAGCGAGTAGGCGTTGCCCCAGGCGAAGTGCCGGTAGAGCGTGTCGTAGGGCTCGCCCGGAGCATAGCCGATGGAGGAGAGGGTGACCTTCGTCTGGCCCGGGCCGGCGTCCTCGAACTGGGCGACGCTGACGATGTCGCCGAACTTCTCGCGGCCGGGCAGGCCACTCGGCGCCTGAACGTTGCGGAACACCAGCATGTGGCCCGGCTCGTAGGCCAGGATCTGGTTCTTGATGTTCTCCGGATTGCCGAACTTCGCGGCCGGGTCGTAGCTGGTCTCGATGATCCCGCCCACCTTCAGGTCGACCTGGGCCACCGGCGTCGCCCAGGCGCGGTAGCCCTCGGCGGTGGAGAAGGCGTCGAAGGCCTTCGCGCGCTCGACCGGGACCACCAGCGAGAGCCTGAGCACCCGCTCGCCCTTGCCGTCGACATAGGAGCCGTCGGCGACCTCCGGGAACTGCTTCGGAGACATCTCCTGCGCGAGGGCCGGGAGCCCCAGCGCGACGGCGGCCGTGGCCGCCAGTCCTGTCATTTTCAGGCCCACCAGCATCTTCATCCTGTCGTTCCTTGGGCCGCATCGGACCGTCCGGCGGAGGCGGCCTGCTCCAGCCGGCGGACGTAGTCGCGAAGGTGCGAGATCGAGGCGTCGAAGGCGTCGAGGGTCCGGTGGGTGCGCGACTGCATCACCCCGCCCTCCATGGTCGTGAGCGTGAAGACCGCCAGCCCGCGCCGGTCGAGGTCGGCGGGCAGCCGGTCGCCGGCGGCGACCAGGCATCGCTCCACATGGTCCACCCAGCCGTCGAAGTTCTTAGAAAGCAGCTCGCGGACCGGCGGATCCGGCTCGTGCAGCTCCAGCGCGATGGAGCCGATCGGGCACCCGTAGAGGCAATCGGTGGCGGCGAGCATGCCGCGATAGGCGCCCAGCAGGGCGAACACCCGCTCGATGTGGTCCTCGACCCCCGCCCAGGCGGGGGCCAGCAGCATGGGCTCGATGCCCTGCCGGTAGGTCTCCAGCACGGCGACCAGCAGGTCCTGCTTGGTGGGGAAGGCGTGGTAGAGGCTGCCCGAATTCGCGCCCGCCTCGCGCAGGATGTCCTGCACCGAGGTGGAGAGGTAGCCCTTCTCCCCGAACAGCCGCAGCGCCGCGAAGATCAGCCGGTCACGGGTCGGCAGCTCGTCCATCGCGGTCCCTTGATTGATCATTCAACCAAGCACAGCCTGAACGGTGATTCAAGTTCGCCGAACCGAGTACGACGCCGAGTCCTAGATCGTGCCGACGGTCTTCAGCCGGGCCCGGGGGTGGATCTCGTTCTGGCTCATCACCGGGGTCTGGCCCCGGAACCGCTCGACGATCGACCGGACGTAGGGCCGGATGGTCGGGCTGGTCAGCAGCACCGGGCTCTCGCCCGAGAGGGCGGCGCGCTCGAAGGTGTCGCGGACGCCGCGGATGAACTCCTGCAGGCGCGACGGGGGTAGGGCGAGCTGCTTCTCCTCGCCCTGGCCCACCAGGGCGTCGGCGAAGGCGTATTCCCATTCCGGCGACAGGGTGACGATCGGCAGGGCGCCGTCGTCCCCGCGGTAGGAGAAGCAGATCTGGCGGGCCAGCCGCGAGCGGACCTGTTCGACCAGGTTGGTGATCGAGGCGGTGTGCGGCGCGGCCTCGCCGATGCCTTCCAGGATGGCGGGCAGGTCGCGGATCGAGATGCGTTCGCGCAGCAGGGCCTGGAGGACGCGCTGGACCGAGGTGGCGGTGACCACCGAGGGGATCAGGTCGTCGGCCAGCTTCTTCTGCTCCGCCGGCAGTTCCTTGATCAGCTTCTGGACCTCCGCATAGGAGAGCAGGTCCGGCATGTTCTCCTTGAGGATCTCGGTCAGGTGCGTGGTCAGCACCGTGGCCGGGTCGACGATGGTGTAGCCGCGGAAGGTCGCCTCCTCGCGCAGGCTCTCGTCGATCCAGGTGGCCGGCAGGCCGAAGGCCGGCTCGCGGACGTGCTCGCCGGGGAGCTCCACCTGGCCGCCGCGCGGATCCATGGACATCAGCTGGCCGAGACGGACCTCGCCTGCGCCGGCCTCCATCTCCTTGATGCGGATGCAGTAGCCCTGAGAGGGCAGACGCATGTTGTCGAGGATCCGGACGCTGGGCATCACGAAGCCGAAGTCGGCGGCGAGCGTCCGGCGCAGCGCCTTGATCTGGTCGGTGAGCCGGCGGCCCTCCAGGTCATTGATCAGGCCCAGCAGGCCGTAGCCGAGCTCGATCTTGATCTCGTCGATGGCCAGGGTCTGGCCGATGGACTCCTCCTGCTCCTCGGCCTCGGCCGGCGCGATCTCGATGGGCGCGGGCTCGTTGGCCTTCTGGCTTCGCCGCCAGGCGAGCGCGCCGGCGCCGAGCGCGATCAGGGCGAAGGGGATCATCGGCATGCCCGGGATCAGGGCGATGACGCCCGACGAGGCGGCGACCATGCCCAGGCTGATCGGGTTCATGGCCAGCTGGGTGACGAGCGCCTTGTCGGCCGAGCCTTCGACGCCCGACTTCGACACCAGGAAGCCGGCGGCGATGGAGATGATCAGGGCGGGGATCTGGGAGACCAGGCCGTCGCCGATCGTCATGATCGTATAGCTCGAGAAGGCCTCGCCGAGCGGCACGCCATGCTGCACGACGCCGATCAGGATGCCGCCGATGATGTTGATGGCGACGATCACCAGGCCGGCGATGGCGTCGCCCTTCACGAACTTCGAGGCGCCGTCCATGGCACCGAAGAAGGTGCTTTCCTGCTCCAGTTCCTTGCGGCGCAGCTTGGCGGTGGGCTCGTCGATCAGGCCGGCCGACAGGTCCGCGTCGATGGCCATCTGCTTGCCGGGCATGGAATCCAGGGTGAAGCGTGCGGCCACTTCGGCGATCCGGCCCGAACCCTTGGTGATGACGACGAAGTTCACCAGCACCAGGATGGCGAAGACGATCACCCCGATGACGAAGTTGCCCCCCATCATCAGGTTGCCGAAGGCCTCGATGATCTGGCCCGCCCCATGCGTGCCCTCGTGGCCGTGGCCCAGGATCAGGCGCGTCGAGGCGATGTTGAGGCCCAGGCGGTAGAGCGTGGTGACCAGCAGAACCGTCGGGAAGGCGGTGAACTCCAGCGGCCGCTTGATCAGCATGGCGGTCATCAGGATCAGCACCGAGCTGGCGATCGAGATCGCCAGGAAGGCGTCCAGCATGAACGCCGGCACCGGCAGGATCAGGATGACGATGATCGCCCCGAGGCCGAGCGCGAGCGCGACTTCGCCGCGTGCGAACCAGCCCCACATCTGGCGTGGGGTCGGACGCTGGCCGCCCAGCGTCAATCGGCCCGTATCGGTCACTCTACCCCCAACCCAAAATCAGCCCTGACAAGCGCCCGCTACGCGGCGCTCGCACCCATCTGCGGAGCCGGGACCGCGACGCCCGCCTCCGTGTATTCCTTCAGCTTGTTCCGGAGCGTCCGGATGGAGATGCCCAGGATGTTGGCCGCGTGCGTGCGGTTGCCCAGGCAGTGCTCCAGCGTGTCCAGGATCAGCCTCTGCTCCATCTCGGCGACCGTCTGGCCGACGAAGGCGCGGCTGGCGGTCTCGGCGGCGAAGGACGCCGCCTGGGCCGTGCGCACGCCCGGATCGGCGGCGGCCAGCGGCTGGCCGTCCGGCAGGCGGATGGCGCCTTCCTCGATCTCCGGCCCGGAGGAGAGCAGGACCGCCCGGTGCATGGCGTTCTCGAGCTCGCGCACGTTGCCCGGCCAGCGGTGCAGGGTCAGGCGGCGGCGCGCCTCGGCCGACAGCGGCCGGTCCGGCACGCCGTTGGCGGTCGCGTACTTCTTGATGAAGTACTCGGCGAGCGCGACCACGTCGGCCGGGCGCTCCCGGAGCGACGGGATCTTCAGGTTCACGACGTTCAGGCGGTAGAGCAGGTCCTCGCGGAACGTCTGTTCCTTCACAGCCTGGACGAGGTCGCGGTTCGACGTCGCCAGGATGCGGATGTCGACCTTCACGGGCTTGGCGCCGCCGACCCGGTCGATCTCGCGCTCCTGGATGGCGCGCAGCAGCTTGGCCTGCAGGCGGGCGTCCATCTCGCTGATCTCGTCGAGCAGCAGCGTGCCGCCGTTGGCCTCCTCGAACTTGCCGATGCGGCGGGCCACGGCGCCGGTGAAGGCGCCCTTCTCGTGGCCGAACAGCTCGCTCTCCAGCAGGTTCTCCGGAATGGCCGCGCAGTTCACCGAGATGAACGGCTTCTGGGCCCGGCGGGACTTCTGGTGGACGTAGCGGGCGATGACTTCCTTACCGACCCCGCTCTCGCCGGTGATCAGGATCGAGGCGTCGGAACCGGCGACCTGGTCGGCGAGCGCGATGACCTGGTGCATCGCCGGGTCGGTGACGACCATCGGACGGTTGTCGTCGGAGACGGCGGCCAGCACGGCGGCGATCAGCTCGGCGTCCGGCGGCAGGGGGATGAACTCCTTCGCACCCGCCTTGATCGCGGCGGCCGCGCCGACCGCGTCGGCGCCGATGCCGCAGGCCACCACCGGCACCCGGATCCGCTCCGCCTCGTTGGCGGCGATAAGGCCGGCGATGTCGAGCTCGTAGTCGACCATCAGCAGGTCGGCGCCCTGGCCCGCGCGGAGCGCATGGGTCGCCTGGCTGATGCTTTCCACGTGGCTGACCTTGGCGCCCGCGCTCATCGCCAGTTTGACGGCGGTTGAGAGCTGTCCGTTCAGTCTGCCGACGACCAGAAGCCGCATGATTGTCTCCCTTCTCGAGGACGCGCGAAGCCGTCAGGCCGCGGCGTCGCCGTCCTTGATGATTTCGGTCATGGTCACGCCCAGGCGCTCGTCGACGATGACGACCTCGCCCCGTGCGACCAGGCGGTTGTTCACGTAGATGTCGATGGCCTCGCCGACCTTGCGGTCGAGCTCGAGCACCGAGCCCTGGGCCAGCTCGAGGAGCTGAGCCACGGAAAGGCTGGCGCGCCCGAGCACGGCCGAGATGTT
Organism: Phenylobacterium sp. J367; assembly: GCF_024699985.1. Taxonomy (GTDB): domain Bacteria; phylum Pseudomonadota; class Alphaproteobacteria; order Caulobacterales; family Caulobacteraceae; genus Phenylobacterium. The sequence continues at coordinate 2,272,764 of NZ_JAJONA010000001.1, forward strand.
CACCGGCACGTCGAAGACGGGCGCGAGGTCGGTGGCGGTCTTCTCCTCGCCGCCGATGGTCTCGGGCAGCGGGCCCTCGCCCGGGGCGAATTCGTCGAGCTTGAGATCGTTCTCGGACATGGGCTCAGGCTCCGGGGATCATGGGTTCGGCGTGGAGGCCCTCGGCGGCGAGCGCCGACTGCAGGGCCTCGGTCACGCGCTGGGCGGCGGCGTGCGGGTCGAAGGCCGCGGAGCCGTCGCCGAAATCGAGGGTGAAGGCGTAGGGCGGAATGGAGGTGTCGGTCCTGACCGTCAGGGGCGCCTTCGAAACCGATCGCCGCGACCGTGTTGCCGAGCTTGTCCTGCATGTATTCGCCGACCGACGGATCGACCGAGACCACGAGGCGCGGCGCGGATTCGATCTCGCGGGCCAGGGCCTCGATCGCCGCCTGGATGGGGCCTTCGGGCAGGTTCGTGAGCGCGGGCGCCGGCGATCGCTCGGCCGCAGGCCAGGGCCAGCCCGGCGGAGCCGACCCGGTGCTGGTGGGCGACTTCCGCCAGCGCCGGCAGGGCGTTGCGGCAGGCGGCGGCCACCTCGGCCATGGCGCGCGCCTGGGCGGCGTTGACGCTCTGCAGGCCGGCGCGCTCGCCCTGGGCATAGGCCTCGGCGCGGACCGCCTCGACCTCTTCCGGGGTGAAGCTGGTCTTCGGGCGCGGGGCCTGGAAGGCCACGCCGCCGCCGGCGTCGAACTCGGTGTCGAAGCTGAAGCGCTGGAGGTCCGACATCAGTACACCAGCTCGTCTTCGCCGCCGGAGGCCGCGAGCATGATCTCGCCCTTGGCGGCGAGGTCCTTGGCCACGGTGACCATGGCCATCTGGGCCTGGTCGACGTCGCGCAGGCGGACCGGGCCCATGGTCTCCATGTCCTCGCGCATGATCTTCGCGGCGCGCTCGGACATGTTCGAGAAGAACATCTCGCGCAGGCTGTCCGAGGCGCCCTTCATGGCGAGGCCGAGCTGATCCTTGTCCACCGAGCGCAGCAGGGTCTGGACGCCGCCCGGGTCGAGCTTGGAGAGGTCCTCGAAGACGAACATCAGGGCGCGGATGCGCTCGGCGGCCTCGCGGTTGCGCTCCTCGAGCGCGGTGATGAACCGGGCCTCGGTCTGGCGGTCGAAGGCGTTGAAGATGTCGGCCATCATCTCGTGGCTGTCGCGCTTCGAGGTGCGCGCCAGGTTCGACATGAACTCCGTGCGCAGCGTCTGTTCGATCTTGTCGAGGATCTCGCGCTGCACCGGCTCCATGCGCAGCATGCGGGTGACGCATTCGAGCGCGAAGTCCTCGGGCAGGGCGGCCAGCACGCGGGCGGCGTGGTCCGACTTGATCTTGGACAACACGACCGCGACGGTCTGCGGGTATTCGTTCTTCAGGTAGCTGGCCAGAACGCTCTCGTTCACGTTGCCGAGCTTGTCCCACATGGTCCGGCCGGCCGGACCGCGGATCTCCTCCATGAGGGCGTCGACCTTCTCGCCCGGCATGATCGAGGCGAGCAGCTTCTGGGTCTGCTCGAAGGAGCCCATCAGGGGCGCCGGCCCCGGCGACGCCGGAGACGAACTCGACCAGCAGGTCCTCGACGGCCTGGGAGGCGACATTGCCCAGGCTGGCCATGGCCTGGGAGATTTCCTTGATCTCGTCCTCGTCGAGCTGCTTCCAGACGCTGGCGTGCTCCTCGCCCAGCGCCAGCAGGATCACCGCGGCCTTCTCGGGCCCGGTCAGCTTCGACGCGCTCTCGACGGACTTCCCCTTGGCCATCACGCGGACTCGTGCAGCCAGCTACGGAGGATCGAGACGGACTCCTCGGGATGCTTCTCCACGAATTCGGAGACCCGCTTGATGGAGCTCGCCTTCACCTGACCTTCGATGCGGGCGATGTCGATCTTCTGGTCGAGTTCGGCGGCAGGGCCGGGGAGCAGGTTGTATTGGCTGTCTCCCCCGATCTGCATGGGCTGGCCGTCGGCGGTGGTGGCGAGTTGGGTCACCTGCGGGCCAGCCAGGGCAAGTGATCCGCCACCACCGCCCACCGCGCCGCGCAGCAGCGGCCGGACGATGAAGAACATCATCAGGAGCGCGACGATGGCCAGCACCGCCAGCTCGACGCCGCGCATGATGTCGTTCTTGTCGAAGCCCATCAGCGGATTGGCCGACTCGACGCCCGACGGATTGTCCTCGGTGGGGAAGCGGACATTGATCACGCTGACTTGGTCGCCGCGCTCCTGGTTGAAGCCGACGGCGGTCGGACCAGCTGTTCGATGCGCTGCATCTCCTCGGCGGAGCGCGGGGTGTAGGCGCCGGGCTGGCCGTTGGCCCCCGGAGCGGTGACGCCGTCGACGGCGACGGCGACGGAGAGGCGCTTCACCTGGCCCGGCTCCTGCACCTCGGTGCGGACGGTCTTGGAGATCTCGTAGTTGGTGGTCGATTCCTGGCGGCCGCTGGCCGAGGAGTTGGTCCCCGCGCCATTGCCGGCGGCGCCGGGGATGTTGGCGGCGGCGGAAACCTCGCCGTTGGTCTCCGGCTCGTTCTCGCGGGCGTTCTCGTCCGTGGTGGATTCGAGCGGATCACCTGGCCGTCGGGGTCGTAGGTCTCCTGCTGGACGGTGACCCGCGCCAGCTCCAGGTCGGCGGTGATGTTCACCCGCGCCTTGCCGACCCCGACCACGCCCTCGACGAGCTGCTTCACCTGCTTGGCGATGCGCGCCTCGACCTCGGTCTTGCGGCCGTCGGCCTCGGCCGCCATGCCGGTCTCGCCGCCGGACAGCGTCTTGGCATGCTGGTCGACGACGGTGACGCGGTCGGGCTTCAGGTTCGGCACCGCGCCGGCCACCAGGTTCTGGATGGCGCGCACCTGCTCGGCGTTGGGCGCGCGCCCGCCGACCGAGATGTTCACGCTGGCCGACGGCTGCTCGGCCTCGTCTTCGAAGAGCTGGCGCTTCGGCAGCACGAGATGGACCCGCGCCGAGGAGATGCCGTCGAGGCCGCGGATCGTGCGGGCCAGTTCGCCCTCCAGGGCGCGCTGGCGGTTGAGCTGCTGGACGAAGTCGGTCTGGCCGAGCGCATTGGCCTCGTCGAAGATCTCGTAGCCGACGGACCCGGCCGTCGGTAGTCCCTGGACGACAGCATCAGGCGGGTGGCGGCCACCTCGTCGCGGGGCACGAGGATGGTCGAGCCGTCGCCCTTGACCTCGTACTTCACCCCGGCCTGCTCGAGGGCGGCGGTGATCGAGCCGGCTTCCTTGAGGTCGAGGTTGGAATAGAGCAGCGCCTTGGGCTCGCCGAGGTTCATGGTCAAGGCGACGAGCACCGCGGCCACGCCGGCCCCGATGCCGAGGATCGCGGCAAGCCTGCCGATCCCAAACCGTTGAAGCGCCGCCATAAACTGGTTCAAGCGGGCTTTCCCTTCCCCCGACACAACTTGGGCGCGCGCAAATCACTCGCCCGGCCGCTAGGCAAGAATTACCGGGGCCTTGGTAAACGGGGTTTTAATTTCCGGCAGAGCAGGGGGCGGAACTTCCGTCTGCGGCCTGTTTCGCAAGCTAATGATTTCAAAGAAAAACGCCCGCCCGGGAAACCTGGGCGGGCGCTGTGGAAAAGGTGCGTCAGTCGGTCTCAGCCGCTCCAGGGACTGAGCGCGCCCCAGAGGCCAAGCACGATCGAGAATACGCCGTAGACGAGTACCGTCAGAGTGAAGAACACCTTCCGGAGCGGGGTCCAGGTCCACGCGCCGGCCGCCGCGCCAGATCGCGGGCACGGCGAGCACGGTGGCGACGGTGAGCGCGGCGGCGACCAGGGCGCAGGCCGAGCCGGTGATCATCAGCCAGCCCGGCCAGCGATAGACGATCTGCGAGATGTCGCCGGTCTTCGACGCCCAGAGGCCGAACATGAGCATGGCGATCAGCCACAGGCCGGCCTGGATGTTCTGGACGAGCGCCGCGCGGCTCTGGATGGCGTTTTCCCGGAACTCCCGGCGGTTGCGCAGGAAGATGCCGGCGAGGGTGGCGATGGCCGCCGCCCCGGCGAGCAGGGCCAGGACGGCCAACACCTGGGGCTGGCGCCAGAAGGCCGCGCGCTCCATGCGCACGCCGCCGAAGCTGGGGATGTAGCTCACCGCCTGGCCGTCGCGCATCCGGAAGGCGAGCCGCTGGTCGCCGTCGGTGGCGATGAAGCGGCCCTCGGAGACCGGGCCCTCTGGGACCCAGGTGCGAACGCCGCCGTCGGTGGAGGTGGTCAGCCGCCCGTCGGAGGTGACGCCGACCTCGGTCCCGCCGATCAGGCCGCCCACGAAGCCCTCGAGCCCGCCGTAGGCCCGGCGCGAGGTGAGGTAGTAGCCCTTGAAGAGGCCGGCCTCGCGCGCCAGGGCCGGTGAGCCGGGGGCGGGGGAAGGTGTGCGGGGCGGCGTAGAACGCGCGCACCAGCCGGTCGGGGAAGCGGCCGGCAAGGCTCGTGCCCGTCTCGGTGTTGGTGGAGATGAAGATCCCGAGGTTCAGCGCCGGGATGGTGACCATGTTGGAGTGGAAGAAGAGCGTGTCGCCGCCGTGGCCATAGCCTTTATAGCCGCCCGGCAGGTCGTAGATCATGAAGCCGTGGGCCCAGCCGTTGATGCCCGGCGGGGTCGGGCGCAGCGGCTGGCGGAACGCCTTGGCGGCGCGAGGGCCGTAGATCGCCACGCCGTTCAGCTGGCCGTCGCCCAGCAGGGCGATCATGTAGCGCGCCATGTCGCCGGCGGTGGACGAGGCGGAGCCCGCCGGGGCGATGTGGCCGACATATTCGAACGCCTTGCGGTCGTAGCCGCCGGCCGACCAGCGATAGCCGTCGGAGACGTCGGCGGCGAGCGCCGCGGGCATCGGCGCGGGCAGGCCGCGCTTGGCGGGCATCGGCTCGCGGAAGGTGGTGCGGCCCATGCCGAGCGGGCGGAAGATCTCGTCCTCGACGAGGGTCTCGAACGGCTTGCCGGTCACATAGGAGACCGCCTGGCCCGCCAGGCCCGCGCCGTAGTTCGAGTAGTTGGAGACCACGCCGGGCGCCGCGACCCGCCGGGGCCGTTCCTGGCGGAGGTAGAGGTCGAGCGGACGCACCCGGTCGGGGTTGTTCTCGAACAGATGGCCGAGTGCGCGATCCTCGAAGCCCGGGGAGTGGTCCATCAGGTTCTGGACCTGGACGTCGCGCTGGTAGCCCTGGTCGCGGATCCGGACCTTCTCCGGCAGGTAGAGGTTCACCGGCGCGTCAAGGCGGATGCGGCCGGCCTCTACCTCCTTCATCAGGGCGATCCAGGTGAAGGTCTTGGAGATCGAGCCGACGCGGAACAGGGTGCGGTCCGGGTCCACGGGCCGCCGCGGATCGAGGTCGGCGAACCCATAGCCCTTCTTCAGCACCACCTGGCCGTTCTGGACGACGCTGACGGTCACGCCGGCGATGTGCTCGCGGGCCATGGCGTCCCGGACCACGCCGTCGACGAAGGCCTCGAGCTCGGCGGCCGGCAGGGCCTGGCCCGCCGAGAATCGGGCGCCGGTGCGGTTGGTGGGCTGGCCGGCCAGGGTGGGCACGGCGCCGGCGACGGCGGGGCCGGCGGGCTGGGCTTCCGTCGCCTGGGCGGCGGCCGGCGTCGCCGGGCGGCTGGCGGCCTTGGTCGCGGGGCGCGGGCGCGGCGGCCGGATGGTGGTGTAGGGCACCGGCGCGGACGGCAGGCCGGGGGCGGCTGCGGGCGCGGGCGGGGGCGTGGCGGCCTCGTCCTGCGCGGTCGACGATGTTGCCAGGAGCATCGCCAGCGCGGCGACGGCGACTTGGACGAGGGACCGCTTCAACGTCAGATCCGCCTCAGGCTCGACTTGTGGGACTAGCGCCTTGGTGTAGGGCCCAAAGTGAGTCCCTCAAAGCCGGCTCAATGCGTCAGTTTCGTCCGGTCGAGACGGGCGTCGAGGCCGGCGTGGCGGCCGGGTGAAGGCGTAGAGCGGCAGCATCGGGCGGAGCGCCGGGCCGACGTAGATCTGAGGTTCCGAGGGCGGCTTCATCCCCTCCTTCGCCTCCCGCGCGGCGACGCAGCCCTGCACCGTCCGGCCAAGGTGGGCGAAGTCGGTGGCCTGGGGCGCGGACTGCAGGAAGCAGTCGTCGAAGTAAGGATATTTGTCGGACTCGCCGCAGCCGAACGAGCTGCGGTCGGGCCGGGCGGCGGTGAGCACCATGCGGTTGGGACCGGCCAGGGCCGGCACGAAGACGCCCGAGAAGCAGGCGGAGATCACCACCACCGTGGGCCGCTGGCCGCAGGTGCGGTCGACCATCTGGCCCAGCACGCCCGGCGCGAGGACCGCGGTGTCCACCAGCACGCCCTGGGGCGCGCCATGCAGGTGACGTAGATCAGGCAGCCGCCCGCGGCCTTCTGGGTCAGGTCGCTCATGACGTCATAGATGCCGCGCAACTCGGCCTTGGCCGGCTGGGTGTCCCTGTAGCGCTCGGGCCGGACCGAGAACTGGCGCAGATTCGCCGGCTGGAAGCCCATGGCGCCCAGCGCCCGGGCGACATCGCGGCGGGCGTTGTCGAAGGCCTCGGTCGGGCCGCCGCTGTGGGCGTGCCAGTCGCCGGCGACGACGACCGCCGCCCAGTCGGAGAACGGGCCCGCCGCGGCCGGTTGCGCCGTGGCGGCCCAGAGGGCCCCCAGGAGCGCGACCGACCGGGCGAGCCAGCGGGTCATTTCTTGTAGGTGGCGAACGGCGTCGGGATGGCCGTCCCCGTGGCTTTCGCAAGCAGCCGACCCTCGGGGTCGTAGAGCTCGCCCTCGGTGAAGGCGACCTGGCGGCCCCACTTCACCACCTTGCCGATCCCTTTGATCTTCCCGGGCTGGCCCGGCCGGAAGAAGCTGGTCTTCATCTCCAGGGTGGGGGGCGACCGCCGTCATGCCCGACGCCACCATGCAGGCGACGCTCATGGCCTCGTCCAGCATGGCGCAGAGATAGCCGCCCTGGATCTGCTTCATGGGATTGAGCAGGAGCTCGGCCTTGGCGTCGAACTCCACCTCGACCGACTTCTCCGCCTGGCTCACGGCGACCATCCGGAAGCCGAGCGTCTGGGAGCCGGTGGGCTGGTTCCTGGTCCGGAGGAAACGCTGGAGGATGGCGTCGTCGGTCAGCGGCTCGGCGGCCGGGGCTTCGCTCATCCTGGACGTCACTTCTTCCGGAACTGGTCGAGGGAGACGATCTTCGCCTCGCCGTCGGGACCCTTGGGCGCCTCCGCCTCGGGGACGGGCGGCGTCGGCGTCGGCTTCGCGTCGGCCGGGCCGGCCGGCGGCGGCTCGAACTGCAGCAGGAACTGCACCGACGGATCGTAGAACCGGGTCACCGCCGCATAGGGGATCGAGAGCCGCTTGGGCTGGCCGCCGAACTGCAGGGTCACCGAGAAGAACGTCTCGCCGGGCGCCAGGTCCCAGTACTGGTGCTGCAGGACGATGGTCATCTCGTCCGGGTACTTGCCGAGCAGGTCGGGCGGACCCGAGACGCCGGCCGCGTCGGTCTTGAAGGTGATGTAGAAGTGGTGCGCGCCCGGCAGCCCCTCGGGCGCCGCGGCCCGGCGGAGCGCGGCCTTCACGACTCCACGCAGCGCGTCCTGGGCGAGCGCCTCGTAGTGCATGAGGTCCTGGGCCGGCGGGTCCTGGGCCATGGGGGGCTCCGAAATCTTACGCAGTTGCGAAGGGTAGCGTGTGGCCCGTAACGCGCAAGCCGCGCAAGAGGCCCGGATGTGGAGAAGGCGGCGCTTTCCACGCCGCCTTCCCGAATTTGGTGGAGGGCTTCTGTTGCCAGGCGCCCCCGGATTCCTGCTGAAGATGGAGGGCGCCTCCAGACTCAGAGGAGAGTGGAGGGCTTCTGTTGCCAGGCGCCCTCCGGGCCCCGCCTAAGGATCTGAACCCCTAGGACTTGGTTCGGATGTTACCGGACCGCATTACGCAGCCAGGCGAACTTCCTCAGCGAAGTTATCGTTCGCATTTAGTTTAAAGACCCGGATCGGTGGGTCATGCCGAGAGAAAGCAACACCTTTAGACGTCTGTCGATGCTGATCGGCCCCGCACTCCCCGGCGATAACCCGGAAGGATATTGGTGGAGCCGCCGGGAATCGCACCCGGGTCCAGTCCGCTTATTACGTGCGCGTTTATCTCCATAGTCGGGCGAACCCGACGCAGGGGAATATAGGGGGCGAGGGTTAGGATTTGAAGACCGGATAAGCCCTTTCGCCATTGGCGAAGCGCCGACGGCGGCGCCGTTTGCGTGAACGGCCACCCGTCCTTCGTGGATGGATTTACGGCGTATGTGACTTATCGCGTAGCTTTCCGCGCATCGGTTTCCCCTGGAGCTTCCCGATGCAGAACCTTGCGCACGCGGCCCGGCCCCTGGCCAACGACCTCGCCTCCAGCCTGCTCTTCGCCGGCCTCCTGGCGTTCGGCGTCGACGCCGCCACGGCCACCTGGATCGCCATGGGATTCGGCCTGGCGCATGTCGCGCTCTGGATGGCGCTGAAGAAACCCATCGCGCCGCTGCAATGGGCGAGCCTTGTCCTGGTGCTGCTGTTCGGCGCGGTCGGCCTCGTCTTCCACGACCCGCGGTTCCTGATGGCCAAGCCGTCGCTGATTTACCTGGTGATCGCCGTCGTCATGCTGAAGCGCGGCTGGATGCTGCGCTACATGCCGCCGGTCGCCGCCGGCCACGGCGAGGGGCTGATGATCACCTTCGGCTATGTGTGGGCCGGGCTGATGGCCACGACCGCCGTGCTGAACCTGGCCATCGCGGTGTGGGCGCCGGAGCACTGGCCGCTCTACAAGGCGGTCTTCCCGATCGCCTCGAAGCTCGCGCTGTTCGCGGTGCAGTACCTGACGGTCCGCGGCTACGTGATCCGCAAGGTCACGGCGTCGGCGCCGGTGGAGCCGCAGGCGGCGTAGGCGGCTCCTCGACCTCCGGCGGGGGTTCGATCCCGGGGCCTGCGGCCGGGCGTTGGGATCGGGCTTCAGCGTCCCGCCGTCGGCGATCACGCCCTCGTACATCCGCCGCGCCGAGGCGAAGTCCGCGCCTCTCGGGAAGATCACGTCGAACCGCGGCTCGTGGCCGAGCGCGGCGCGCAGCGTGGGCTCGATGGCGTCGGCCGCCTGGCCGATCTCTGCGGAGTCGCAGGCGCGCCGGAGCGCGATCGAACGGCCGGGGACCACGAGGGTCAGGTCGTAGGAGGTGCCCTCCACGCAGACCGCCTCCGAGGCGCCGGCCTCCTGCACCCGGACCTCGCGCGGGGCGGCCCACATGGGATGGTTGCGGAGCGCCAGGAACGCGGCGGCCGACCCGTCCGGCAGTTCGCGGTCGAAGCCGACCCGCCGTGCGATCCCCGGCTCGCAGCAGGCGAGGCCCGCGCGGCCCTGGACGAAGGCCTTGCCGTCGCGCCGGACGGTGACCCGCACCACGCTCTGTCGCACGCTCTGCGAGGGGCGGATCCAGAGCTCCAGGATCATCTCCCCGCTGCGCACCGCCTGCCATTGCAGCGGCGGCAGGCCCCACAGGCGGTAGGTGACGGCGTCGACGCCGTTGTCGATGGCGATGGCGCGCTCGCCCCGACCCAGGCGGCGTCCGCCGAGCGGATCGGCGGCCTCGGTCGGCCTCGGCCGCTTCTCGGTCCACCAGGCCGCGGGATCCGGCGCCGGGAAGGGCCAGACCTCCGCGGCGTAGGGCGGCAGGTTCTCAGGGGGCGGCGGGACCGGGACCTGGCCGGGCGGCGCGCGTCTCGGCAGCGGCAGCGGGATGAACTGCGCGCTTGCGGGCGTCGCGATCGCGGCGATCAGGCAGCAGGTGAGGGCGGTGCGGATCACGGGAGTTCAACGCCTCCCAGGGGCGGGCGTTTCCTAGAACACTTCCACGCCGCGCTGGATGGAGAGCACGCCGGTGCGCGAGACCTCCACGAGGCCCAGCGGACGCATCAGCTCGATGAAGCTGTCGATCTTCGACGGCGCGCCGGTCACCTCGAACACGAAGCTCTCGTGGGTGGTGTCGATCACCTTGGCGCGGAAGATGTCGGAGACCCGCAGGGCCTCGACGCGGTCGGTCCCCTGGCCGCGCACCTTCACCAGGGCCAGCTCGCGCTCGAGCCCGTTCGGGTCGCGGGTGATGTCCTGCACGTGGCGGGTGGAGACCATCTTCTCGAGCTGGGCCTCGATCTGCGCCAGCACCTGGGGCGTGCCGCGGGTGACGATGGTGACGCGCGAGGTGTGGGCCTTCCGGTCGGTCTCGGCCACCGTCAGGCTCTCGATGTTGTAGCCCCGCGCGGCGAACAGGCCGACGAGGCGGTGCAGCACCCCCGGCTCGTTGTCCACCAGCACCGCGAAGGTCGCCAGGTTCTCGGGCGTGGCGTCCGGCGTCAGATCGTAGACGGAAGCGGGCTGGGCGTCGGACATAAGCTAATCCCTCGGGTTTCCGAGCTTCTTCAAGCTATGAATGAATGCGACTTCAGCACCCGCTTGGCGCAGTCCCTCCTCCCGGTCAATCAGACGCTGTGTAATTGATATTCCCACCTTTCCGATTGCCAGGCCGGCCGCGCCGAGGGCAGCCCACACCCCACCGCCAACCGCAGCGGCGCCAGTGTCGCGGCTGTAGCTGCTGGCAGAAAGCGCACATCCAACAGATCTGAAATGGATCCCGAGACTGTGGAAATGCCATGCTTCTTGAGAGCCCATTCATAGTCGTCCAGCTTGGCGGCGACCGTGTCCTGAATAAATGAGATTGGCTGTCCATCGAACTCACTCTCGATCCATGATCGGAAGCGTCGGAGCGCCAGCTTTGACCTTCGATCTTTCCTGAATTCCTGGACAATCTCCCAGCTCAAGTTTTGTTCGTCTATCACCTCCAAGCCATCGACAATTGTCATGAGAGCGCTGGCGCTGCCGCGCTTAAACTCGCTAAACGCGACTTCACTAGAATCATAGATCGGAGTTACTGTTCTGCCGCATCGAGCGCGTACGAAATCAGAAATGACCCTTGAGGGCGGCCCCCTAGAGAACCCAGTCAAAGACTGCAATTCTGGAACTTCTTCAAATATTATATCCTGCGCTCGATTCATCTTCTGTGGATCTTTAATATCTACTAGTGCCGCAATTATTGCGGGAATAATCTCGAGTATTGACGCTGCATAAAAGCCCACGTCTTCAGGGGCATCGGAAAAAGGAAATTGCCAGACCCGATCGTAGTATAGGGCCGCAGTTTTCGATTGATCGAGGGCCACAGCAGCTGATTGCCGCGTTGAAGGAGTCTCTGGCGCTCAAAGAACTCTTCTATGAAACGCTCGAAGACCGGTTCTGACAACCTGGGGTCATCAACCTCCGCTCGCATCAGGCCTTCTTCCCGGCAGCGAATTGCGAAGCGCGCGAGCTGAGCTTTCGTCGGCATTGCGTGAGGATTGCCTCAGACGACTTTGACTGCAACTCATCCCGAAATGGCGTGGCCTTGGCGCAACAGCCGCCCGCGGATGGTTAACAAGCGAAGAGCTCGGCCTTGCCCGATGGCGCGACGCGTGGGAAACGGCGCGTCCTCGAAGATGAGAGTTCGCCGAATGACGATGCGCCAGATCCAGTTCGACAAGGGCCGCGACCGCGGTTCCGTCGACCTGCGCGCGTCCGGCGACTGGCCCAGCGCCCGCTTCACAGACCGCTAGCCTGCGCCGCTCCCCGACGGACGGCGCGCAAGCGCCAAATCCCTCTGGGAGCCTTCGATGTTCATTCCGATCTCCGGCGGAGGTCCGGCCTTCGGCAAGGCCGATCCGTCGTCCCTCCTGACCCACGTGGCGCGCGAGTTCGCGCCGGGCGTGGCGCGCATCTGGCCGGCGCCGCACGCGCCGTTCCTGACTGCGTCGGCGGCAAGGCGCCAGCTCACCTGCCTGGCCATGGCGCTCGGGCGGGACGCGGCGGGCCTGCGCGACATCCTGCTGGGCGATCGCCTGAAGCGGGCGATCGCCGCCGTCCTTGGCGCCGCGGCGCCGGCCGGCGTCGAGCGCGCGCTCGGCCGGATGGGCGAGGTCGCGTGGCCGGCGGAGGCCTACCGCAAGCTGCTGGACCTGCTGGCCGACCCGTCGGCCGGCAAGGTGCTGCGCCACGCGCCCAGCCTCGACGCCGACCTCGTCCATCGTCTCGCCGGACTGCCGGCGCCGATGGGCCGGGCGACGCATCTGGCCCTCGCGCTCAACGGCGACGGCGTGGCGGTGGTGCGGGAAGCCTACGAGGCCCTGCGCTTCCGCGACGGCGCGGCCGCCGCCGACGCGGCGGCCGCCCGCTGGGCGCGGACGGGCTCGACCACGGGCCTGTTCGAGGTCGTGCGCGACGACCTGGCGCCCGAGCCCATGGCCCCGCCGCACCCCGGCGCGGGCCGGCTGAAGGCGCTGGCCACCAAGGCGGCGATGCGGGACGCGGCGCGCCGCTTCCGCAACTGCCTGGCCGGCGAGGCGCCGCACGCGGCCACCGGCTGGTCGACCTTCTACGAGTGGGAGGGCCCGCCGGGCGCGGTCGTGGAGATCACCCGCGACCACGTGTTCGGGTGGCGGCTCGAGCAGGCGCGGCTGGCCGGCAACGCGCCCGTGCCCGCCGACCTGCGCGAGGCGATCCTCGGCGATCTCGCGCTGATGGGCGTCCACGTGGGCCGCAGTGGCTGGGAGCTCCACCGCCTGCTGCACGAGGACGTGGGCCGCGGCTACCCGCTGCGCCCCGCGGCCGAGGCGGCGACGGAGGCGTTCGTGGTCTAGCCGCGCTTGCCAGGAGGACATCGGCGACCAACATGGGCGTCGATGTCCTCGCTGCGCATGCCTCAGATCCTGACCGGCCGATCCATGGCGGAGGCGGCGGACGCCGCGCTGCGGTACGAGCTGGTCGAGGAGCAGGCCCATGCGCTGGGCCGCGCGGGCAAGCGGGTCGAGCAGGCGCTGGCGGCGCTCTCCGCCCATCCGGGCGGCGAGGGACGGGCGGCGCTGCTGCACGACGCGGCCGACGCGGTCTGGGGCTTCCTCGTGCAGCGCGAGGTCCTGGGGCTCCGCGACCGCGCGGCGATCGTCGCCCAATACGGCATCCCCGCCGAAGTCCTGAACAGGATCGGGGCGCGCTGAGCGGCGCGGCCTTCAATTCGCCGAGAGGGGCGCCGTAGCGTAAGGAACGGTGGTATCGTGGGACATCATCCACAGGGGTAGGCCCATGTCCCCAATCCGGATGCCGAAGAGCCACAGCGAGCCACAGCACGTGGACTCGGGCGACGCGGTCCTCAAGTTCCAGCTCCTCGAAGGTCTCGACGGTTCGGTGAGCCGATGCGAGCGCGACCTGCAGTCCGCGCTGAGCGCTCTGGAGCGACACCGCGCCGAGCCCGACCGGGCGCACCGCGAGCGATTGCTGGACGAGGCGGCCGACATCGCCTGGCGGCTCATCGTGCAGCATGAGGCCTGCGACGTCTGCGACCATCACGAACTGATCGAGCGCTACCGGATCCCCTCCGAGGTGCTCGCCCGGATGGGCGCGCGTCACTAGACGCCGGCGTCGGCCCGCTGCCGGACCAGGGTCGCGGTCCAGGAGACCTGGGGGTCGTAGAACGGGTCCCAGTCGCGCCTAAGCTCCAGCGCCGCCGTGGGCTCCACCCGCGTGTCGCCCAGGATGGCGGCGCTGAGGAAGGCCCCGCGGGCGGCCCGCGATTCCAGCCAGTAACTCATCGCCCCTTCGGTCTCGTCGAAGCCCGCGGGCGTGAGGATCCAGGTCGCCTCGTCGGGCGTGACGCTGTGGCGGTGAGCGAGCCGGGGCCGGCCGTCGACGGCGCAGAGCAGCATCGGCGCGTCGCCGCCGAGACCCAGGGCGACGAGGGCGACCTGTCGGCCGCCGGCGGCCTCCCGCGGGCCGCCGAGGTCCTGGGCCAGCCAGTCGTGGCCGAGGTCGCCCATGATGAAGACCCCGGTGTCCGGCTGGGACTTCGGATAGCCCAGCCAGGCCGGGCCGCGGGAGAGCCGCGTGCCGTTGCGGAGCCGGTAGACGCCGCCCGGTATCACGGCCGCGTCCTCGCCGCCTCGTAGTCCAGGCCGGCGGTCCCCGTGCGGCTGGGCGCGCCGGGGCCGGCATGGGCCGGCGGCTGGGCGGTCTCCATCCACCAGAGGCTGTCGCGGGCAGCGCCCGGCGCGTCGTCGGCGTGGACCATCAGCCGCCCGTCGGAGGCCGGCATGGACTGCCCGGGTCCGATCAGCGCGCGGCGCTCGTGGCTGAGCCGCTTGCCGCGGAAGGCCCAGGATTCGAAACGCATGGCGACGCCCTGGCCCTGGCCGTTCGGCAGCGGGAGCATCAGGCTCTCGGCGATCCAGCAGACGTTGATCTCGTCCATCAGGTCCGGGCCGGTCCCGGTCAGCCGCACCTCGCCGCCCTGGAAGGCGCCGAGCAGCAGCGGCGCGTGCGCCCAGTAGGCGTACTTGTCCGGATTGGCCGGCATGCCCGGCACCGCCGTGTCGACGGCGGCGAGGGTCACCATCCGCTTCGACGTGTGGCCCAGTTCCACCGGGCCATAGTCCTGCATGAACCAGAGGCGTGAGAGACCCGGCCCTGAATGTGTCCAGGTCTCCAGTTCGGCGCGATCACGCCGGTAGCCCATCCGTCCGCGGTCGCCGAACGGATGCTCCAGGTACTCGTAGCCATTCCGGAAATAGCAGTAGCTGCCGGTCGTCATAGATATTTGCCCCAATCTCAAGATCCGCCGGCCCTTCAGGTACGCGAAGGGTCCGGTGTCTTGCCCGAGGCCTCCCCGGGGCCTCGCAGGCTTATGATTAGGGTGCGTCGTGTCGCCGCGCGTGTGACTTTGGTCACCGAACTCGAATTTATTTGGCCTAAACGCCCGTTTTGGTTGTGAAATTCGCTCTCTCGCCTGTGAAAATGCAGGCCGATGGGCAAATCGCTCAGGTTACGGTTGCGACGACCGCTTCGGTGACGCGGATCAGGTCGCCCGGCGCGAGGCGAATCTGCAGCCCGCGCTGGCCACCGTTGACGTAGGCCTCGGCGAGGGTGGCGGCGGCGGCGTCGACCACCGTGCGCGACGCCCGCTTCTGGCCGAACGGGCTGACGCCGCCCACGCGGTAGCCGGTGATGCGCTCGGCGTCGGCGGGCTTCATCATCTCCGCGGACTTGCCGCCCAGCGCCGCGGCGAGCTTCTTCATGGCGACCTCGCGGTCCGAGGCCAGCACCACGCATGCGGGCTTGCCGTCCACCTTGACCATCAGGGTCTTCAGCACCTCGGACGGCGGCGCGCCCAGCGCCTCGGCCGCCTGAAGGCCGACGCGCTCGGCGTTCGGGTCGTAGTCGTAGGTCGCGCGCCGGTAGGCGACCCCCGCCCGGTCGAGGGCGAGGGTGGCGGGGGTGGTCTTCGACATGCGGCGGTCAGGCGGCCTTCGGTCCCATCAGGGCGAAGACCGCGCCCTGGGGGTCGGTGGCCTGCAGCACCCAGTCGCCGCTCGGCACCTCCATCGGGCCCATGATCAGCGCGCCGCCGCTGGCCGAGACCTTGGCCGCGGCCTCGTCGATGCCGCCCACCCGGAAGTAGTAGGTCCAGCAGGGGACCGGCATGTTTGCGGGCTTGGTCATCATTCCGCCCGCCGGGCCGTCGGGCGTGGAGAACAGCCGGTAGGCGCCCATGGGGCCCATGTCCATGTCGCTGTCCTTCGTCCAGCCGAACAGGTCGGCGTAGAAGCTCCAGGCCTTCTCCAGGTCGCCCGCGTAGAGCTCGCGCCAGCCGACCGTGCCGACGGCGCCGGCCTCCGGGCTGGGCGGCGTCTCGTCCATGGGCGCGGGCGTCATGATGGCGATCACCGCGCCCGTGGGGTCGGCGATCACCGCGAAGCGGCCGATCCCGGGGATGTCGGTCGGCGGGACCTGGACCTCGCCGCCGAGCGTCGTGGCCTTCGCCGCCGCGGCGTCCACGTCGTCCACCGCCACATAGGACGTCCAGTTCGGCGGCACGCCCTGCGCCTTCATATCCGCGCTGAGCTCCATCATGCCGCCGACGCCGGGCGCCGGGGCCGACGATCCAGTAGGACATGCCGCTGTCGTCAGGCGCGGGCATCTCGTCCACGTCCCAGTTCAGCAGCGGCGGATAGAAGGCCTTGGCCCCCGCGACGTTGGGGGTCATCAGCTCGTACCAGATGAAGCGGCCGTGGTCGGACATCCGAGGCTCCTTCGGTGAGGGCGCCACCTTATCCCCGACCGGCGACGTTTGAACGACGGCTAGACCAGCCGCTTGCCGGCGTCGTCGATGATCGAGCCCAGGTCGCGGGCTTCCTCGGCCATGATCATCTCGTTGTGCGCCTTGCCCGACGGGATCATCGGGAAGCAGTTCTCTTCCTTGGTCACCCGGCAGTCGAAGATCACCGGCTTGTCGACGTTGATCATCTCCAGGATCGCCGCATCCAGTTCGTCCGGCCGCTCGGCGCGGAGGCCGACGCCGCCGTAGGCCTCCGCCAGCTTCACGAAGTCGGGCAGGGAGGCGGAGTAGGAGTGCGAGTAGCGCTCGCCGTGCAGCAGCTGCTGCCACTGACGGACCATGCCCATCCACTCGTTGTTCAGGATGAAGATCTTGATCGGCAGGCCGTACTGCACCGCCGTGGAGATCTCCTGCATGGTCATCTGCACGCTGGCGTCGCCGGCGATGTCGATGACCAGGCTCTTGGGGTGGGCCATCTGCACGCCGACCGCGGCCGGCAGGCCGTAGCCCATGGTGCCCAGGCCGCCGGAGGTCATCCAGCGGTTCGGCTCGTCGAAGTGGTAGTACTGGGCGGCCCACATCTGGTGCTGGCCGACCTCGGTGGTGATGTAGGTGTCGCGGTCCTTGGTCAGCTCGTAGAGCCGCTGGATCGCGTACTGCGGCTTGATCAGCTTGTCGTCCTGGCGGAAGCGGAAGCAGTCGCGGGCCCGCCAGGCGTCCACCTGCTTCCACCATTCGTCGAGCGCGGTCTTGTCGACCGTCAGGCGGCGTTGCTTCCAGGCGGCGATCAGGTCCTCCAGCACGCTGGCCGCGTCGCCGACGATGCCGATGTCGGCGCGCACGTTCTTGCCGATCGAGGAGGCGTCGATGTCGATGTGGATCTTGCGAGAGGTGGGCGCGAAGGCGTCGAGCCGGCCGGTCACCCGGTCGTCGAACCGCGCGCCGATCGCCACCATGACGTCGCAGTCGTGCATGGCGTTGTTGGCCTCGAAGGAGCCGTGCATGCCGACCATGCCCAGCCACTTCTTGTCCGACGCCGGAAAGGCGCCCAGGCCCATCAGGGTGGAGGTGACCGGCGCCCCGGTCAGCTCGGCGAACTCGCGCAGCAGGGCCGCGGCGCGGGGGCCGGCGTTGATCACGCCGCCGCCGGTGTAGAGGATCGGCCGGCGCGCGCTGGCGATCATCGCCGCGGCCTCGGCGATGCGCGAGGCGTCGCCCTTCACGCGCGGCGTGTAGTTGTGGCTGTGGCGGACCTCGGCCGGGCCCTGGTAGGCGGCCTTCCCGAACTGAACGTCCTTCGGGATGTCGATGACCACCGGGCCGGGCCGGCCGGACGTGGCGATATGGAAGGCCTCGTGCATGATCCGGGGCAGGTCGGCGACATCCTTCACCAGGTAGTTGTGCTTGGTGCAGGGCCGCGTGATCCCGATGGTGTCGCACTCCTGGAAGGCGTCGGTGCCGATCAGGTGGGTGGCGACCTGGCCGGTGATGACCACCAGCGGGATCGAGTCCATCAGGGCGTCGACGATCCCGGTAACGGCGTTGGTGGCGCCCGGCCCGGAGGTCACGAGGACGACGCCCGGCTTGCCGGTGGAGCGGGCATAACCCTCGGCGGCGTGGGTCGCGCCCTGCTCGTGGCGGACGAGGACGTGGGTCAGTTTGGGCTCGTTGAACAGCGCGTCGTAGATCGGCAGCACCGCGCCGCCGGGATAGCCGAAGAGCACCTCGACGCCCTGGTCCACGAGGGCGCGGACCACGATCTCCGCGCCGGAGATGGTGTCAGCCTGGGCTTCGATGGTCTGGTGGGCGGTCATGGCAGTCTGCCTTCGGGGCGTTTGGGCAATAAAAAGGCCCGCGGGGGGCCTGGTGACGAGCGACCGGTCGGTCCTGACGCGATGTCAGTCCGTCTACGGCCGCCCTACGAGTACAAGAATGGTGCGCACGTGCGTTCTTCCAAACTGGAGGATCAGGGCTTTCGCATGCTCCTAGGAAGCCGTCAAGACGGGGTTCTGCGCAATAAACTGCCTCCATTGCCCATCGGGGTCCGACGCCGTGAGCCGCGGCCAGTCCGCCATCTGGCCGCGCATCCAGGTGGTCTGGCGCTTGGCGTACCGGCGGGTCTCCATCTGGGCGACGGCCAGGGCCTGCGCCAGCGTGGCCTCGCCGCGCAGGTGTGCGGCGATCTCGCGCACGCCCACGGCCTTCATGGCCGGCAAGTCGGGATCGAGGTTGCGGGCGAGGAGGGCGCGCACCTCGTCCACCGCGCCCACGCGGACCATGGCCTCGAGCCGCATGTCGCATCGTGCGTAGAGGACGTCCCGCGGCGGCTCCAGGGCGACGGCGGAGAAGCCTCCCGCAGCCAGGGCCGGCTCGCCGGTCTTCTGCCAGTCGGTCAGGCTGGTCCCGGTGGCGGCATAGACCTCCCAGGCGCGGCAGAGGCGCTGGCGGTCGCCGGGCGCGATCCGCTGGGCGGCGGCTGGGTCGTGGGCGGCCAGCCGCACGCGGAAGGCGGGCTCGCCCAGGGTCTCGTAGTCGGCGGCTGACGCCTCGCGAGCCTCCGGCGGAATGGCCGGGACCTCCGCCAGTCCCTGGGTCAGCGCCCGGAAGTAGAGGCCCGTGCCGCCGACCACGACGGCCGACCGACCCCGGGACCCGATGTCGGCCAGCACGCCCGAAGCGGCGCGCAGCCAGCGGCCCACCGACCAGCCGTCTGCAGGGTCCGCCGTCCCGAACAGGTGATGCGGGGCGCGGGCCTCGTCCTCCGGAGACGGCGCCGCGGTGATCACCCGCAGGCCGGCATAGAGCTGCATGGAGTCGGCATTGACGATCTCGGCGCCCACGGTCTCGGCCAGGCGCAGCGCCAGCGCGGACTTGCCGCTTGCCGTCGGCCCGGCGATCAGCCAGATGCGGGGCTCCATGCAGATCGCCTTCACCTATGTCGTTCCGCCGGCCTCGTCGGCCCACCTGCCCAATCTGAAAGCGTTGGCGAAGGCAAGGGTCATCGACAACCGCTTCCTGGCAGACGGCAAGACCTTCGCCGAGGACTTCGTGCTCGAGGTCGATGATCCGGCCGCCTTCCGGGCGGAGCTGGCCGAGGACCTCGCCGACGTTCCCATCGACTGGTGCGTGCAGCCGGCCGAAGGGCGGAAGAAGCGCCTGCTGGTGGCCGACATGGACTCCACCATCATCAACGTCGAGTGCCTGGACGAGATCGCCGACTACGCCGGCAAGAAGGCCGAGATCGCCGAGATCACCGAGCGCGCCATGCGCGGCGAGCTGGAGTTCGAGGGCGCGCTCCGGGAGCGGGTCGGCAAGCTGAAGGGCCTCGCCACGACCGCGCTCCAACAGGCCTATGACGAGCGCGTGCGGCTCAATCCCGGCGCGCGGACCCTGGTCCGCACCATGGCCGCCAACGGCGCGCGCTGCGTGCTGGTCTCCGGAGGCTTCACCTTCTTCACGAGCCGCGTCGCCGATGCGGCCGGCTTCCACGACAACCGCGCCAACACCCTGAATGCGGCCGACGGCGCCCTGCTCGGCACGGTGGGCGAACCGATCCTCGGCCGCGAGGCCAAGCTCGCCGCCTTGAAGGAGGAGGCCGCCGCGCTCAGCATCGACCTGGCCCTGACGCTGGCGATCGGAGACGGCGCCAACGACCTCGCGATGATCAAGGCGTCCGGCCTGGGCGTCGCCTACCGCGCCAAGCCGGTGGTGGCCGCCGAGGCGCACTGCAAGGTGGACCACGCCGACCTGACCGCGGTGCTCTACTTCCAGGGCTACGCCGAGGACGAGTTCGTCACGGACTGAAGCAGCCTACCTCCCCCACGAAGTGGCGGGAGGGGGACCGCCGGCCGAGGCGAAGCCGGAGAGCCGGTGGTGGAGGGGGCAAGCCCCACGCACTGCCGGCCGTCTGCCCCCTCCACCATTCGCTCTTCCCCGGTCTTCGCCGGGGTCGGCGAACGGTCCCCCTCCCGCCGCTGCGCGGGGGAGGTAGAGTCCTGGTGTGAACTCCGCTAGCAAGCGCGCCATGAGTCTGCCGCGCACCGTAAAAGCCGTCGTCTTCGATATGGACGGCCTCTTGGTGGACACCGAGACGGTCTATTGCCAGGCGCTCACCGAGGCCTGCGTGGAAATGGGCCACGAGCTACCCAGCAGCGTGCTGCACCAGATGATCGGCCAGGTCTGGATCAACAGCGTCCCGCTGCTGATGGCCCACTTCGGCGAGGGCTTCGACCCCGAGGCCATGCGCGAGCGGGCCACCGCCATGTTCTACGAGATCGTCGAGGCGGAGGTGGCGCTGAAGGCCGGCGTGGTGGAAATCCTCGACGAGCTGGACCGCCGCAGCCTGCCCCGGGCCATCGCCACCTCGTCGCGCCGCAGGGAGGTCGAACACCACATCGGCGGCCACGGCCTGCTGGACCGCTTCAACGCGATCCTGGCCAACGGCGACTATCCGCGGCCGAAGCCCAATCCGGACCCCCTACCTGGCCGCCGCCGCCGCGCTCGGCATCCCGCCCGAGGACTGCCTGGCGCTGGAGGACAGCCACAATGGCGTGCGCGCCGCCGCCGCCGCGGGGATGATGACCATCATGGTGCCGGACATGTTGCATCCCACCGACGAGATGCACGAGCTTTGCGTCCGCATCGCCCGCGACCTGCACGAGGTCCGCGAGTTGATCGCCGCCCAGGCCTAGAGGTCGATCCAGTAGCGGCGGCCGAAGTCGCCCTCGATCCAGGGGTGGGGGATGGTGTCCAGGAGGACGCCGCCGTTCTTCTCGATCACCCGTGTCGAGGCGATGTTCTTCGTATTGACGGTGAGCATGACCCGGTCGAGCGGCAGGTTCGCCCGGCACCAGCCGAGCGCTTCCGCTAGCATCCCGGTGGCGAGGCCGCGCCCCTGCGCCGACGGGCGCACCGCATAGCCGATGTGGCCGCCCCAGGCCTCGAGCACGGCGTTCAGCCGGTGGCGGACGCCCACCGACCCGAGAAACGCATCGCCCTCGACCCTCCAGAGATGGGTCTCGGGCACCCGCTCGCCCAGCGAGCCGTCCGGCAGGACGATGGTGGTCGGCGGGTTGAGCTGCTGGCGCACGAACGCCTCGGGCTCGGCCGCGATGGCGGCGATCGCCTCCGGCGTTTCCGGCCGGAGGCTGTCGCGCTGATAGCCCTCGCGGAGCGCCTCGACGAACGAGGCCATGTAGCGAAGGTCCGGCCGGACGAGGGCCGACGGGCTCACCGGCGGCCGCCCGAGGGTCCCTGTTCGAAGTAGCGGAAGAAGGCGCTGTCCGGGGAGAGCACCATGGTCGTGTCGCCCTGGCCGAGGCTCGCCTCATAGGCCTGCATGGACCGGTAGAAGGCCGCGAAGCCGGCGTCCTTGCCGTAGGCCTGGGCGAGGATCCGCGTGCGCTGGGCGTCGCCCTCGCCTCGGGTGGTCTCGCCCTGTTCCTGGGCGGTGGCCAGCGTGATCGTCACCTCCCGGTCGGCGGCGGCCATCAGTTCGCGCTTCTGCTGTTCGCCGATGGCGCGGATGCGGGCGGCTTCCTGCTGCCGGTCGGTCTGCATGCGCCGGTAGACGGCTTCCTCGTTGATCTGCGGGAAGTCGGCGCGCTTGATCCTGACGTCGATCACCTCGATGCCGAGGCGCGAGGCCTCCGCGCGCTGGGCCACGTCGGCGCGGGTGAGCTGCATCAGCTGGCCCCGGCGGCCCGAGATGATGTCCTGCTGGCTGGCCGAGCCCAGCACCTGGCGCAGCGACGAGTTCACCAGCCGCTCGATACGGTCCTCCGCCGTCCGCTCGTCGCGGAGCGTCCGGTAGAAGTTCAGCGGATTGGAGATGCGGTAGCGGACGAAGGCGTCGACCACCAGGCGCTGCCGGTCGGCCGTGAGGATTTCCTCCTGCTGGCTTTCCAGGGCGATGTTGCGGCGGTCGAACTTGACGACGTTCTCGAGGAACGGCGCCTTCAGGTTGAGGCCTGCGCCGTTGGTGCCCGGCGCGTTGACCACGCGGACCGGGTCGCCGAAGCGGACCACGATCGCCTGCTCGCGCTGGTCGACCACGAAGAGCGTGTTGGCCAGCACGATGGCCAGCACCACGACGGCGGCTACGTAGAGGGTGAACCGGTTACGCATCATTGGGCCCTCGCGCGGGGCTGGGCCTCGACGGACGGTTCAGGCGCCGCCATGGCGCCGGGCGACGCCGCGCTCCGGGGCCGGAACACATCGGGCGGCAGGATGATCGGGGCCGACGCGCCCTGGCTGTCGACGATCACCTTGTTCGAACGGGCAAGCACGCGCTGCATGGTCTCGATGTAAAGCCGGTCGCGGGTGACCCCGGGGGCGCGGCGGTATTCGGAATAGATGGAGTTGAAGCGGGCGGCGTCGCCGAGCGCCTCGCGGACCGACTGCTCGCGATAGCCCTGAGCGGACTGGATGATGCGCGCGGCGTCCCCGCGCGCCTCATTGACGACGCGGTTGGCGTAGGTGCGGGCCTCGTTCACCGCCGAGGACTGGTCCTGTTCGGCGCTGTTCACGTCCCGGAAGGCGGCGATCGCCTGCTGGGGTGGGTTGGCGCTGCGGATCTGCACCTCGACCACGCGGACGCCGGCGCCCCACTGGTCCAGGGTGCGCTGCATCAGCTCGGCGGCCTGGATCTGCACCTGGCCGCGCTGGCGGGTCAGCACGTCGTCGAGCGGCATCCGGCCGACGACCTCGCGCATGGCGCTCTCGGCCACCGACTTCACGGACGCCTCCGGATCGCGCAGGCGGAAGACGAACTGGTCGGCGTCGGCCACGCGCCAGGTCACGCTGAAGTCCAGGTCGACGATGTTCTCGTCGCCGGTGACCATCAGGCTCTCCTGGGGCACGTCGCTCTCGCCCACGCCGCCGATGTCGACCCGCTGCAGGCTGGTCACCGGCACCTTCACCACGCGCTCGACGGGGAAGGGCAGGTGGTAGCGCAGGCCCGGGCCCTCGTTGCGGGTGTAGGCCCCGAAGGTGGTGACCACCGCCTCCTCGTTGGGCTGGACCACATAGACGCCCGAGGCGGCCCACAGCGCGAAGGCGCCGCCGGCCACGAGCGCGATCGCGCCCGGACGGATGCCGCCGCCCGGCCCGCCGCTGAAGTAGCGGCCGAACCGGCGCTGGAGCTGCTCGAACCCGGCGTTCAGGTCCGGGCCGCCGGGGCGCTGCGGCCCACGGCCGCCGCCCAGCGGGCGTTTCGGCGGATTGTCGCGACGATCGTTGTCGTCACCGGGCGAGCCCCATGGACCGGGGTTGGCGTTGTCGTTCCAGGGCATCAGGCAGGTCGCGTCTTGGTCAAGGTTGTTTTCTTGTCTTCGTCCAGGCGCGGCCGTGTCGGGCAAGCCCCCACTGGGCTTGTAAACACGCGCAGTCCGCCGGATATGAGACCCCTTCCCCGGCAAAGCAAGACATAGGGCGAGATGAGCCAAGCCGCCGGCCCGGACCGGGCCGCCATTCTCGAGGCGCTCGACGCGGTCCGCGACCCCCGGTCCGGACGCGGGCTGGCGAGCGCCGGCCTGGTGCGCGGCCTGGTGATCCGCGGCGACCGCGCCGCCTTCATGCTGGAGGTGGCGGCGGCCGATATCGGGCTCTACGGCGCTGTCCGCGACGCGGCCGAGAAGGCCTTGGCCGCCGTGCCCGGCGTGGCGACGGCCCAGGTGGTGCTGACCTCCGAGGGCCCGCCCGCGCCGGAGCTCCGGACCTCGCCGCCCCGCTCCCAGGGCCGCCGCGCCCAGGTCGCCGAGGATCCGCAGGCGAGGCTCGGCCACATGCCCGAGGCCGAACGCCCGGCGCATGTGCGGAAGGTCATCGCCGTGGCCAGCGGCAAGGGCGGCGTAGGCAAGTCCACGGTCTCGGTGAACCTGGCCGTCGCCCTGGCCCGGCTCGGCAAGCGGGTGGGCCTGCTCGACGCCGACATCTATGGCCCCTCCGCGCCCCAGATGCTGGGGATCGCCGACCAGGAGCCGACGTTCGACGCCGACAAGAAGCTGAATCCGCTGGAAGCCTTCGGCGTGCAGGTGATGTCCATCGGCTTCATCGTCGAGGACGGGACGGCGAACATCTGGCGCGGGCCGATGGCGACCTCGGCGCTGCGCACCCTGATGAGCTCCAACTGGGGCTCGGCCGCGGCCCCGCTCGACGTGCTGGTGGTCGACCTGCCGCCCGGCACCGGGGATATCCAGCTCACCCTCGTCCAGCGGCTGAAGCTCGACGGGGTGGTGATCGTCTCGACCCCTCAGGAGATCGCCCTGATCGACGCCCGCCGCGCGGCCACCATGTTCGCCAAGACCGGCGCCCCGATCCTGGGGGTGGTGGAGAACATGGCCTACTTCCCCGATCCCGCCACCGGCGCCCGCATCCCGATCTTCGGGGAGGGCGGCGGCAAGGCCGAGGCCGAGCGTCTGGGCGTACCGCTGCTGGCCGAGGTGCCCATCGAGATCGCGCTTCGCCAGGGCGGCGACGAGGGCCGGCCGCTGGTGGCCACCGACCCGGACAGCCCCGCCGCCCGCGCCTTCCTCAGGATGGCCGCGGAGCTGGCGTAGGCCCGGGGGCCGGACGCGGCGCCTCGCGCTCCTCGCCGGTCAGGCCCTCGAGGGCGCCGGCGGGATCGAAGGTCGCGTCGCGTTCCTCGAGCTGGCGCCGCACGTCGGCCGCGCGGTCCGCGGTCAGGCGGTAGCCGATCAGGCAGGCGGCCCCCAGCATCACGAAGACCACCGGTCCGACCACGAACGACAGCATCAGCGCCTGGATCGCCTCGGGCGTGTTCCGCTGCCCCAGCGTGGCGTCGTAGCCGAGCCGCGACAGCACCCCCGAAGGTCAGGAAGATCGAGACGCCGGCCGCGATCTTCGTGGTCAGGGTGGTCATGGCGTAGAGCAGGCCGCTGCGCTCCTTGCCCTGCCGAAGCCGCATCTCGTCGGCGACGTCCGCCGTCATGGCGCGGGTCAGCACGTTGAAGCCCTGGGCCATGAAGCCGGTGATGAACAGGGTGGGCAGCGAAGCCAGGAGGTTGCCCTTGGGCAGGAACGGCAGGCTGATCAGCATCAGCGAATAGACCACCGCGATCAGCATCACCGTCCGGTGCTTGCTGATCTTCGTCGCCAGCCAGGCCAGGCAGGGCGCGCCGGCGATGCCGGCCAGGATGTACACGAGCAGCAGGATATTGGCCTGGCCGGACGTGAACTGCATGTAGTCGCGGCTGTAGAGGATGTAGAGCGCCGCCATCCAGCCCGGGCCGAGCGAGACCATCAGGTCGACCAGCAGGATGCGCGACATGTTCCGGTCGGTGACGATCTCCAGGTAGTCGCGCATCCGGAATCTCTGGCCCGGAACCTCGCGGGCCAGGGTCTCGGGCGTGCGCCAGACGACGATGGCCACGGCGATCGGGGCCAGAACGATCAGGTACCAGACCATCGCCCGGACCGCCTGCGCCTCGCCGTAGCCCATCTGTTCCATGACGATCGGGATGGCGAGCACGCTGACGGCCCCCAGGACGCCGACCGCGGCCATGACCCCGAACAGGCGCGCCCGGTCGTCGTAGGACTTCGCCAGGGTCGCGGCCCAGGCCTGGTGCGAGAGCATCAGGATCGAGACGCCCAGGTACATGACCAGCAGCCAGGTGATCAAATAGCTCGAGCCCACGCCGCGGCCGGCGGTGAGCAGCATGTAGAGGCCGAGCATCAGGAAGGGGGCGCCCAGCAGCGTCCAGAGCCGGTAGCGCCCGAAGCGCGTCCGCGTCTTGTCCATGCCGAGGCCAAGCGCGACCTCGATGGGGACGTCGATCAGCCGGACGGTGCCGAACGCGGCGGCGACCACCGCCAGAGGCACCCCGATGTTGGCGGCGAAGTAGGCGGGCAGGTGGACGGCGACGGCGATGCCGAGCGCCTGCAGCGGCAGGCTGGTGGCGGCGAACGCGAGCGCGGTGATGAGCGGCAGCCGCCCGCTGGCGGGATTGGCCCTCGACATCGCAGTCCTCCCTTTCTCCCGGCCCGCCTCTGGGAGCGAGGTCCGGAACGCGCGTTTCAGGTCATGCGGCGATCACGAGGGCCGGTTCACGGGGGCCAGGTCTTCGCCGGTCAGGGATTCGAGGCTCGCGGCGGGGTCCATCAGGGTGTCCCGCTCCTCGAGCCGGCGGCGGATCTCGGCGTGGCGCTCGGCGGTCAGCTTGTAGCCGATGAAGCAGGGCGCCGGCGGCCATCACGAAGGCGATCGGCCCGACGATGTAGGCGATCTCCAGCCCCCGGATCGCTTCCGGCGTGTTCACCGAGCCGGCCTGGGCCACATAGCCCACCGCGGCGAGCACGTTGAAGGTGAGGAAGATGGCGCCGGCGGTGGCCAGCTTCGAGGTCGCCGTGATCCCGGCGTACATCAGCCCCATCCACTCGCGCCCGCTGTCGAGGCGCAGCTCGTCGGCGATGTCGGCGCAGATCGCCCGGATCATGACGGTGAAGCCGGCGGCCATGGCGCCCACGATGAACATCACCGGCGCGAAGGCGGCGAAATTTCCGGGCGGGAGGAACGGCACCACCACCAGGCCCAGCGAATAGACGCTGGTGTTGACCATCAGCGCCTGGTGCTTGCTCAGCCGGTTGGCGAGCCAGGCGGCGAGCGGCGCGCCCGCGAAGCCGGCGACCACATAGATGAGCAGCAGCAGGTTGGCCGCCGCCGTGTCGAAGCCGCGGCTGTCCTTGAAGTAGAAGAGGTAGAGCGCGGCCATCCAGCCCGGGCCGAGGGTGACGAGCAGGTCGGCGGCGAGCAGGCGGACCACGTTCGCCCGGCTGAACAGCGCCAGATAGTCCTTCAACCCGAAGCGGGTGGCGTGGTCGGGGGCGATCCGTTCGGGCGAGCGCACCACCACCAGCAGGCAGGTCAGGGCGGCGCTGCCGATGATGAACCAGATCATGGCGCGGACGCCCTCGGCGTCGCTCGCGCCGGCCTGCGTCATGGCCACCGGGATCAGCAGGACGGCGATCGCGCCGATCACGCCCAGGCCGGTGATCGCCCCGAACACCCGCGACCGCTCCCGGTAGGTGGCGGCGAGCCGGCCCGCCCAGGCGAGATGCGAGAGGTAGATGCCGGAGTAGCCCACGTACATCACCAGCAGCCACGCGCCGAGATAGAGCGCGCCCACGCCGGCGGGCGAGATCAGCAGCATGTAGAAGCCCAGCATCAGCACCGGGGCGCCGACCGCCATCCAGATGCGGTAGCGGCCGAACCTCGTGCGGGTGCGGTCCATGGCGAGGCCCATCAGGGCGTCGACCGGGATGTCGATGAAGCGGACGAGGGCGAAGACGGTGCCGACCAGAGCCAGCGACAGCCCGAGTTCGGCGGCGAAGTAGCGGGGCAGGTGGACGGTGGCCGCCAGGACCAGGGCGCCCACCGGAATCGAGGCGCTCGCGAAGGTGATGACGGTGGCGAGGGAGAGTGGGCGCGCCGGCGCGGCCTGGTTGCCCTGAACTGACAAGTTGTGCTCCTCCACCGCGCCGTGTCTTATCTGGTCGCAGGCGTCAGGTTACGCGCGATCACCTGTCATTCGGCAAGGGCTTTCAGATTACAAAACAGAAACGGGCGGCCCCGCCGGGACCGCCCGCCATCGTTTCCCGGCGAGGATCGGCTCAGCCGCCCTGCATCTTGCGGAAGAACTTCTGGGTCTGCTCGCCGCCATTGACGTAGGCCTTGGCGCCCGTCTCGTCGGTGATCTTCGCCCAGTTGTCGCGCACGCCTTCCACGGTGGCGCCGTGGCCGAGGTAGACGCCCTCGGTCTCGACGATCCGCGACAGCGCAAACGCCCCCCGCGCCCGCGGTCAGGATCGCGCCCGTCGGCGCCTCTTCCGAACACAGGAAGACCACGCCCGGGGTGACGTACTCCGGCTTCAGCTGCTCCAGCACGGCCGGCGGCATCAGGCTCTCGGTCATCCGGGTGGCGGCGACCGGGGCGATGGCGTTGACGTGGATGTTGTTCTTCTGGCCCTCGAGCTTCAGCGTGTTCATGAAGCCGATCAGGCCGAGCTTGGCCGCGCCGTAATTCGACTGGCCGAAATTGCCGTAGAGGCCGGACGACGAGGTGGTGACCACGATCCGCCCGTAGTTCTGCTCGCGCATGATCTCCCAGACGGCCTTGGCCGGCTTCACCGTGCCGAACAGGTGGACGTCGACCACCACCTGGAAGTCGCCGAACTCCATCTTGGCGAAGGTCTTGTCCCGCAGGATGCCGGCGTTGGCGATCAGGATGTCGATCCGGCCCCAGGCGTCCATGGCGTCCTTGACCATCCGGGCGACGCCGGCGTCGTCGGTCACCGACGAGCCGTTGGCGATCGCTTCGCCGCCCAGCGCCTTGATCTCTTCCACGACCTTGTTGGCCGCGTCGGAGCCGCCGCCCGAGCCGTCCATGGAGCCGCCGAGGTCGTTCACGACCACCTTGGCGCCGCGGCGCGCGAGCTCGAGGGCGTGCTGGCGGCCGAGGCCCCCGCCCGCGCCGGTGACGATGGCCACTTTGCCGTCGAAGCGGATGTCCGCCATGTGAGGTCCTTCCCTGGAACAGGTGTTCGAATTCGGCGCGCGTTGTGCGGTGCGGCGCAGGGAGCGTCAAGCTGACGCGACGGAGGTCGGGGGCGGGCCGAAAACGAGAAAGGGCGCCGTGGCGGCTCGACTCGCCACGACGCCCTGCCCTCGGAGCCTCTTGCTGGGGAGGGAGGCTCCCTAACTCGTTCAGCCCGCCGGCTGCGCCGGCACGCTGGCCTGCTTCTGGTCCATGAACTTCACGAGCACCCGCTGGCCGATCAGGAAGGGCGCGCCGTCGGCGGCCACCACCACCTCCACCACCCGGTCGTCGGTGCGCTCGTTGGGGTCGTCGGACTGCAGCTTGCGGGCCCCGAACACCGCGGCGCGGCGCAGGACGCGGCCCGG
Organism: Phenylobacterium sp. J367; assembly: GCF_024699985.1. GTDB lineage: Bacteria > Pseudomonadota > Alphaproteobacteria > Caulobacterales > Caulobacteraceae > Phenylobacterium. The sequence continues at coordinate 2,301,922 of NZ_JAJONA010000001.1, forward strand.
GTAGATCTTCGTGGGGTCGGCTTCCGGCGACATGCTGACCGTCTGGCCGACGTTCACGTAGGGCAGGGCGCCCTCGGCGATCTCGGCGCGGACGATGCGCCCCGATTGCGGCTCCAGGTCGAACATGTTGGAGACGTTCAGGGTGGAGGCGCCGGCGCCGGGGTTGGCGTAGCGGCGGACGATCCGGCCGTCGGCCGGGGCGCGGATGATCGACAGCTCCTGGTCGTAGCGGCTCTCGGCCAGGCGGGCGTCGGCGGTGGCGATGATCGCCTGCTGGGCGGCGATCTTGGCGTGGGCCTCGCGGACCTGGTCGCGGGCCTGGTCGAGCTTCTGGCCGGCCACGAAGTTGGTGGACGCCAGGCCCTGCAGGCGGCGCTCCTCGCGCTGGGCCGACGAGAGCTGGACCTCCAGCAGCGCCAGCGCGGCGCGGGCCTGGGCCACCTCGGCGGCGGCGCGCTGGGCCGCGAGCCGGGGCTCGTCGTCCTCCAGGCGGGCGAGGACCTGGCCGCGCGTGACCATGTCGCCCTCCTGGGCGAGCACCTCGCGGATCACGCCGGCGCGGCGGGCGGCGACCTGAATGATCCCGCCCTCCACGTCGGCCTTGCCGTTGGCGACGGCGGCGTAGGGGCTCTTCTGGTCGGCCGCGGCGGCTTCGGCCTTGGCGGCCGCGGCCTTCTTCGCCTCGGCCTGGCTGTTGAAATAGAGGCCGCCGCCGCCCGCGACGACGATCACGGCGGCGACGATCCAGACGATGCGGTTGCGCAGGAAGGCGAACATGGTCTTGCGGTCCTTAGGCTCGGACGAGCTCGGGCTGAGGATGGTGGTGGTGGGGGGTCGGCCGGGGCCGCGGCGTGGACGGTCCGCCGGTCGGAGAGGATCTGGCCGTCCTCCAGGTGGATGATGCGGTCGGCGTAGGCTTCGAGCCGCGGGTCGTGGGTCACGCAGATCACCGCCGCGCCGTACTGCTTGGCGGCGCGCTGCAGGAGCTTGATGACGATCTGGCCGTTCTCGCCGTCGAGCGCGCTGGTGGGCTCGTCGGCGAAGAGCAGGCGCGGGTCCTTGGCGAGCGCGCGGGCGATGGCGACGCGCTGCTTCTCGCCGCCGGAAAGCTCGGAGGGGCGCATGTTCATGCGCATCTCCAGCCCCACCTCGGTGAGCGCGTCCGCCGCCTTCCGCCGGGCCTCGCCGGCGGTGTAGCCCTGGTACTTCAGGATGATCTCGACCTGCTGGCGGGCGGTCAGCGCCGGGAACAGGTTGAAGCCCTGGAAGATGAAGCCGCAGTGGTCGAGGCGGAACCGGTCCCGCTTGCCGCCGGACAGGTTCCAGATGTCCTGGTTCAGCGCGGTGACCTTGCCCTCGTCGGGCTTCAGCAGGCTCGACAGGGTGGCGACCAGGGTCGACTTGCCCGAACCCGAGGGGCCCATGACCATGGTGACGTCCCCGTGCAGGGCGTCGAAGTCCACGCGCTTCAGCACCTCGATGTGGCTGCGGCCGGTCTTGAACCTCTTGTAGAGGCCGTGGGCTCGGATGGCGGTCTCGGTTCGGCTCATCTCAGCAGGTCCGCAGGCTGGCTCTTCTTGAGGATGCCCAGGGCGAGCACGCCCGAGGCGACGGCGATGGCGAGAAGCAAGAGGGCGACGCCGACCACCCAGGACATCGGGAAGCCCATCGGCACGCCGCCGTTGGCCGCCAGCAGGTAGACGCCGACCATCAGGACGGTGGTGGCCATCAGGCCGGCGACGCCGACCCAGAACGACAGCTCGATGACCACCAGGCTGAGCGAGCCCATGGAGACGCCGAGCGCGCGCAGGCTGGCGAACTCCTTGATCGACGACAGGATCGCGCCGCGCAGGGTCTGGGAGGTGATGCCGATGCCGATGAAGAAGCCCAGGATCACCGAGGCGCTCAGGAACAGGCCGATGATCTGTTCCTTCATCAGCGCGCCCTGGTTCGCCTCGGCCAGCTCCTGGCGGGTCCACGCCCGGTAGGTCCCGTTGGCCTTGGCGTTCAGCTCGTCGCGCACCTGGAGCGCGCGGTCCGGGTCCTTCAGGCGGATCATCAGCGGGCCGCTCTTGCCGTCCTTGTAGGCCATGCCGAGCAGCCGGAAGGTGTCACGCGAGACGGTGACGCTGGCGTTGTTGATGTCCGGATAGCCGTGCAGGACGGCGCGGACGAAGACCGTCTTGCCGCGCAGCGAGGCGGTGTCGCCGAGCTTCACGCCCAGGCGCTTGAGCTGGCTCTCGTCGATGGCGACGGAATAGGGCTCCAGCAGCGCCTTGCGGGTCGCTTCGTCGAAGTCGACCGGCAGGTTCACGGCGCCCGGACGGGTGTCCACCATGTTGACGTTGACGAAGGTGGTGACCGCCTTCTTGCCGTCCTTCGGATAGTTGACCCACCGGCCGCCGTCGCCGTCCCAGCTCGCCACCTCGACGACCTCGGGATGCATGTACATCTGCGGCTGCAGGCGCACCGGCAGGGTCGAGCCGCCGGAGTTGATCAGCGCGTCCATCTTCGGCGGCAGGATCATCAGGTCCGCGCGGCTGCGGTCGATGGTGGCGGTGGCCCCCTTCACGATGCCGGTGAACATGCCGACCTGGGCGAGGATCAGCAGGCCCGCGAAGGCCAGCGCGACCATGGCCGCGGTGTAGCGGCGCCATTCGTAGAGCAGCGTGGCGAGCGCCAGCGACATGATCCCCCTCCGGTCACGCGCCGCCAGGAATGCGGCCGCGTTCGACTATAGGGAGGCCGCCGGTGCGACGGGCGGATGCGCCGTCGCCGATTAAACCTTCGTAATGCGGGGGAGAGGTGGGGGCGCGGACCTCCCGCGCCCCCGGGATATCAGGCCGCCAGCGCCGTCTCGGGCAGGGCGGTGTCGAGGTCGAGCAGGGTGACGATCTCGGTCTCGAGCGTGATGACGCCGCGGACGAAGTCGGTGTCGCCCGAGCCGAGGTCGGGGGCGGCCTGGATCTGGGCGGCGTCGACGGTGATGATGTCGCAGACCGCATCGACGAGCAGGCCGACCGGGCGGCCGGCGAGTTCGGCGACGACCACCACCGAGGAGGCGTCGGGGGTGCGCGGCGGCAGGCCGAGGCGGCCGGAGAGGTCGAGCACCGGCAGCACCGTGCCGCGCAGGTTGATCATGCCCAGGACGTAGGAGGGCGCGTGCGGCAGGGGCGTGGAGGCCGTCCAGCCGCGGATCTCGCGGACCTTCATGATGTCGAGGGCGAACATCTGCTCGCCGACCCGGATGGAGATCAGCTCGCGCGCGCCGGCGGTGTCGGCGCTCATCAGAACTCCTCCCAGCTGTCGGCGTCGGCCTGGGGCGCGGGCTCGGGCCTGCGCGCCGCCGCGCCGGAGCCGGTCGACACGGTCCGCATCTGGGCGACCGGGGCGGAGGTGCGGGCCGGGGCGCGGGCCGGCGGGGCCTGGTGGGCGGTCTCGCCCACCTGGAAGCGGCCGATCAGCCGCGACAGCTCCTCGGCCTCCTGGGCGAGGCTGTGGCTGGCGGCGGTGGACTGCTCGACCATGGCGGCGTTCTGCTGGGTCACCTGGTCCATCTGGTTCACCGCGGTGTTCACCTGGTGCAGGCCGGTGGCCTGCTCCTGGGCCGAGGCGGCGATCTCGGAGACGACGGTGGTGATGTCGGCCACCTGGGCGGCGATGCGGGTCAGCGCCTCGCCGGTCTCGCCCACCAGGGTGACGCCCTGGCCGACCTGGTCGGTGGAGGCCGAGATCAGGGTCTTGATCTCCTTGGCGGCGTCGGCCGAGCGCTGGGCCAGCGCGCGCACTTCCGAGGCGACGACGGCGAAGCCCTTGCCGGCGTCGCCCGCCCGGGCCGCTTCCACCCCGGCGTTCAGCGCCAGCAGGTTGGTCTGGAAGGCGATCTCGTCGATCACCCCGATGATCTGGCCGATCTGGCCGGACGACTTCTCGATCCCGGTCATCGCCTCGACGGCCTGGCGGACCACCTCGCTCGAGCGCTCGGCGTCGGACTTGGCGGTGTTGACCACGTCGCGGGCGTGGTTGGCGCCCTCGGCGGTCTTGCGGACCGTGGCGGTGATCTGATCGAGCGCCGCGGCGGTCTCCTCCAGGCTCGCCGCCTGCTGCTCGGTGCGCTTGGAGAGGTCGTCGGCCGCCTGGCTTATCTCGTCGGTGCCCGAGCGCATGCCGCGGACGTTGCCGGAGATCACCTTCAGAGTGTCCTGCAGCTGGCCCATGGCGCCGTTGAAGTCGGTGCGGAGCTTCTCGTACTCGCCGGCGAACGGCTGCTCGATGCGGAACACCAGGTCGCCGGCCGAGAGCTTCTCCAGCCCGGTGGCGAGGTTCTGCACCACCTGGGCGAGCTGGCGGGCGGCCTCGGCCTTGGCCTCCTCCTGCCGCTTCCGCTCCTCCTCGGCCTGCCTGGCCTGCTCGGCGGTCATGCCCTCCAGGCGCAGCTTCTCGATCGCCGCGTCCTTGAAGGTCTGCACCGCTCCGGCCATCTCGCCGATCTCGTCCTTGCGGCCCACGCCGGGCACGTCCACCGTGTTGTCGCCGTCCGCCAGTTTGCGCATCGTGCCGGTCATCTGGACGACCGGCTTGGCGACCAGTTGCGACAGCAACCACGCCATGGCCGCCGCCGCGGCGATCGCGACGAGGGCGCTGACGATCAGGAAGGTGTTCGCCTGGGCGATGGCCTCCTTCTGGATGGTCATCCGCTCGCTCTGGATTTCGTTCTGGGCGGTCTCCAGCTCACCGAGCGTGGCGCGCAGGTCGCCCAGGGTCTTCTTGCCCATGATGGCCAGGGCCTCCTCGCGGGTGGCCGGATTCCGGGCCAGCTCCAGCGGCCGCTCCGCATAGTCGGCGCGCCAGACGGTGAAGGCCTGCTGGAGGCGCTGCACGCGCGCCTTCTGCTCCGGGCTCGAGGTCTTGGCCTCGAAGTTGTTCATGGCCTGGTCGACGGCCGTCTGATGCTCCTTGTAGGTCTCGTAGAAGCTCTGGTCGCCGCCGGAGATGATGTAGCCGCGGATGGCGTTCTGCTGCTCGACCAGGCCTTGCAGCATGGTCTGCACGTCCATCGAAAGGTCGTAGGTGCGGTCGTTCTTCTCCGCCGCCGAGCGGATGGTCATCAGCTTGGCGAAGACCAGGGCGTCACCAATGGTCGAGACGACGATGATGGCGGCGAAGGCTACCATCAGCTTCTTCGAAATCTTCAGGTTGTTCAGCATCGGCCGCGCTCTCGTGCAAGAATGTTCAGTTCATGCAGAAGTGGATTTGCGACCTTGCCAACTTGTTACCACTAATTATCAAATATCCTCATGTTGATCATGGTGACGATTAGGCGACTAAGCAAATAAATATCCTAGGATAAGTTCTGCAGTAACTTTGGGCGCATTTTGGCGCTTCCCGCGCGTGATTTATGAGATGCAGTCGCAGGGAGAGGAGCCTGCTGGCCCGGCCGCCTGCGACGTTCCGCCGCCTCCGGACGAATCCGAAAAGCCTCCGGGGCGGGCCGGGCCCGCCCCCGAACTCGAATCAAGCGGCCTCGGGAAGGGGGTTCCGGCAGGGCGCCGTCCAGCTTCAGCACCGTGACGATTCCATCCGTATCGGGAATGACGCCGCTGACGAAGCCGGCATAGTTGGAGCCCAGCTCCGGCGGCGGCTGGAGGTCCCCGTCCTGGACGCTGACGATGTCGCAGACGGCGTCCACGAGCAGGCCGACGGGGCGGCCGCCGATGTCGGCCACAACCACCACGGACGAGGCGTCCGGGGCGATCCGCGCGAGGCCGAGGAGGCCGGCGAGGTCGACCACGGGCAGGACGACGCCGCGCAGGTTGATCATGCCCAGGACATAGGCGGGTGCGTGCGGCAGCGGGGTCGAGGCCGTCCAGCCGCGGATCTCCCGCACGGTCATGATGTCGAGGGCGAAGAGCTGGTCGCCGATCCGGACGGAGATCAGCTCGGCGCGGGCGCCCCCGCGGCCGTGTTGGCGTCCATCAGAACTCCTCCCAGCTGTCGGCCTGACCGGCCGGGGCCAGCTTCAGGGCCGCGCCGCCGGCCGCCGCGCGGCGGAGCTCGGCGTGCCGCGAGGGGGCCGGGGCGGCGGGCGCCGCCTTCGGCCGGACGGTCTGCGGCGCGCCGACGCCGGCCACCTTGAACCGGGCGATCAGCTCGCCGAGCTGATGGGTCTCCTGCGCCAGGGCGTGGCCCGCGGCGGTGGACTGCTCGACCATGGCGGCGTTCTGCTGGGTCACCTGGTCCATCTGGTTCACCGCGGTGTTCACCTCGGCCAGGCCGGTAGCCTGCTCGGCGGCGGACGCGGCGATGTCGGTGACCACGCTGGTGATGTCCGACACCTGGCCGACGATCCGCTCCAGGGCCTCGCCCGTGCGGCCCACAAGCGCGACGCCTTCGCCGACCTGCTGCGTCGAGGTGCTGATCAGCGTCTTGATCTCCTTGGCCGCGTCGGCCGAGCGCTGGGCCAGAGCGCGGACTTCCGAGGCGACGACCGCGAAGCCGCGACCCGCGTCCCCGGCCCGGGCGGCTTCCACGCCCGCATTCAGCGCCAGGAGGTTGGTCTGGAAGGCGATCTCGTCGATCACCCCGATGATCTGGCTGATCTGCTGGGCGGACTTCTCGATGTTCGTCATCGCCGCGACGGCGTCACGGACGACCTCGCCGGACCGCTCCGCGTCGGTGCGGGCCGTGTTGACCACCTCGCGGGCGTGGTTGGCGCCCTCGGCGGTCTTGCGGACCGTGGCGGTGATCTCGTCGAGCGCCGCGGCGGTCTCCTCCAGCGAGGCCGCCTGCTGCTCGGTGCGCTTGGACAGGTCGTCGGCCGCCTGGCTGATCTCGCCCGTCGCCGCGCCGATGCTGCCCGACGCCTCGACGATCCCGCGCATGGTCTCGGCCAGCCGCTCGACGGCGGCGTTGAAGTCGGTCTGGATGCGCGCGTACTCCTGCGGGAAGTCGCCGTCGATGCGGGCGGTCAGATCGCCCTCGGAGATCCCCGACAGCCCGCTGGCCAGCCGGTTCATCGCCAGCTCCTGCCGCTCGGCGGCCTCGCGACGGCTCGCCTCGTTGCGGGCGCGCTCCACCTCGATCGCGGTGACGTCGCTGGCGAACTTGATGACCTTGTACGGCTTGCCGTCGCGATCGAGCATCGGATTGTAGGTGGCCTGGATCCAGACCTCCCGGCCGTCCTTGCCGAAACGCAGGTACTTGTCGGCGAAGAACTCGCCCCGGCTCAGCCGGGCCCAGAACTCACGGTACTCCGGGCCGGCGGCATAGGCTTTGTCCACGAACAGGCTGTGGTGGCGCCCGACCACTTCCTCGGCCGTGTAGCCCAGGGTGGCGAGGAAGTTCTCGTTGGCGTCGATGATCGTGCCATCCAGCTCGAATTCGATGACGGCCTGCGATCGCTGGATCGCCGCCACCTTGGATTCCAGTTCGGCGATCTGGTCATGAGACGCCGCGCGGCTCCCTCGGTTCAGCTTGAACATCTTGATCCCACTCATCTGGCTTCGCGCAGCTCTTTTCGGCCGCGATGGCGCCGTTATGGGGGAACAGCCTTAAAGAAGAACTTATCGAACTCGATATAATTGCATCCGAAATGCATGGTTGCGATTAACTACATCTTCACGTGCCGAGGTTGCACTCGGACGAGTAAGTGTTCGGGGATCTGCAGCATGCCTGAGTTGCAGGCTTCCAAAGCCGCCACGAGGCCCAGCCGGGAGGCCTACGCCGATCTGCAGCTGGACCGGCAGCTCTGCCTGGCGCTGCAGATCTCCGACAGCCAGGTGACCCGCATCTACCGCGAGCTGCTCAAGCCGCTGGGGCTCACCCATCCGCAGTACCTGATCCTGCTCGTCATGTGGGAGCATCGGCGCTGCACCATGGGCGACCTGCGCCGCGCTCTGGCCATGGACACCGGCGCGATCACGCCGCTGGTCAAGCGGATGGAGGCGGACGGCCTGCTGGCCCGCACCCGCGACAGCAAGGACGAACGGCGGGTCTGGGTGGATCTCACCGAGCGCGGCTGGGCGCTTCGCGACGACGTGGCCCACGTGCGGCAGGAAGTCGGCCGGCGCCTGCCCCTGTCGCCGGACGAGATCTCCGAGCTGCGCCGTGTGCTCCAGCGCCTGAACGCGCGGCTGCTGGCCGCCGTCTGAGGCCGCCTGCGGCGCTGCGCTTGCGCTGATCGCCGTCTGGCGCCCTTTATCGCGTTTGGGCCGCTGACTCGGAGCGGCGCGGGGGCTGCATAGAGACATGTTCGGACCGGAAAACGCCCAGAGCCTGGCGGGCATCGCCGTGGTCCTTCTCGCCTGCTGGGCGCTGTCCGAGGACCGCAAGCGATTCCCCTGGAAGCTGGCGATCGGCGCGATTGTGCTGCAGGGCCTGCTGGTCCTGGCGCTGTTCGGCCTGCCGTGGCTCCGGGCCGCGCTGCAGGGGGTGGGCACGGTGGTCGACGGCCTCGCCAACTCCACCCAGGCCGGCGTCGCCTTCGTGTTCGGCTTCCTGGCCGGCACGCCCAGCCAGCCCTACGAACTGGTCAATCCGTCGAACCTGTTCGTCTTCGCCTTCCGCGTGCTGCCGGTGATCCTGGTCGTCTGCGCGCTCGCCGCCCTGCTCTGGCACTGGCGGATCCTGAAATGGGTGACCCAGGGCTTCGGCTTCCTGTTCGAGCGGACCATGGGCCTGCGCGGCGCGCCGGCGCTCGCCACCGCCACCACCATCTTCATGGGCCAGGTCGAGGGCCCTATCTTCATCCGCAGCTACCTGCCCAGCCTGTCGCGCTCGGAACTGTTCATGCTGATCGCCGTCGGCATGGCCTGCGTCTCGGGCTCCACCATGGTGGCCTATGCGACCATCCTGCGCGACGTGCTGCCGAACGCGGCGGCCCACGTGCTCACCGCCTCCATCGTCTCGGCCCCCGCGGGCGTCCTGCTCGCCCGGATCATCGTGCCGCGCAATCCGGCCGCCGAGCAGCCGCAGGACCTCGATCCGGCCCAGGCCAAGCGCTACGAGAGCTCCATCGACGCCCTGATCAAGGGCACCGGCGACGGCCTGCAGATCGTCCTGAACGTGGCCGCCACCCTGATCGTCTTCGTGGCCCTGGTGGCCATGGTCAACGGCATGATGGGCCTGTTCCCCGACGTCTTCGGCGCCCCCTGTCGGTGGAGCGCATCCTGGGCGTGCTGTTCGCCCCGCTCGCCTGGGCGATCGGCGTGCCGTGGGAGGACGCGCTGAAGGCCGGCTCCCTGCTGGGCGTGAAGCTGGTGCTCACCGAGTTCACCGCCTTCATCAACCTGGGCTCGATCCAGGTGGGCGACGTCTCGGAGCGGACGCGCATCCTGATGACCTATGCGCTCTGCGGTTTCGCCAATGTGGCCTCGGTGGGCATCAACCTCGCCGGCTACTCCGTGCTGGTGCCCGAGCGGCGCAACGAGATCGTCGGCATGGTCTGGAAGGCGATGTTCGCGGGCTTCCTGGCCACCTGCCTCACCGCCTCGGTGGTCGGCCTGCTGCCCCGCGCGCTGTTCGGCTGATCCCGCTGGCTTGACCGGTGACCGGTCGTGCTCTTTTCTGACGGGAAAGGGAGGACCTCGCCATGAAGCTCTACGACACGCCGCTCGCCCCGAACCCCCGCCGGGTGCGCTGGTTCATGGCGGAGAAGGGCATCACCGACGTCGAGATCGTTACCCTCAACCTGATGGAGGGGACGCACAAACAGCCGGGCTACCTCGAGAAGGCCGGCCTGCCGAACGTGCCGATGCTCGAGATGGACGACGGGACCTGCGTCACCGAGAGCGTCGCCATCTGCCGCTACCTGGAGAGCCGTTACCCGGAGCCGAACCTGTTCGGCCGGACGCCGGAGGAGACCGCGGTCATCGAGATGTGGATGCGCCGGGCCGAGATGCTGGTCGCCACGCCCTTCATGCTGGGGGTCCGCCATTCCCACCCGGCCATGGCGGCGCTGGAGGCCCAGAACGCCACGGTGGGCGAGTACAACAAGGAGGCCGGCCTGCGCGCGCTGAAGGTGCTCGACCGGCGCCTGGCCGAGGCCGAGTGGCTGGCGGCCGGCCGGCTGACCATCGCCGACATTGTCGCCTTCGTCGGCATCGACTTCGGCCGGATGATCAAGCTGAGGCCGCCGGAGGAGCTGACCCACCTCAACCGCTGGGCCGACGCCATGCGCGCCCGGCCCGCCGCAGCCGCCGGGATGCCGCAGAAGGCCGCCTAGCCGAAGAGCTTCTTCGCCGTCTCGGCCACCAGCCGGCCCTGGAAGCGGGCGCCGTCCAGCTCGTTGTCGCTCGGCATGCGCTGGCCCTGGCCGCCGGTGATGGTCGAGGCGCCGTACGGGCTGCCGCCGGTGATCTCGTCGAGGGTCATCTGCCCCTGCCACGAGTAGGGCAGGCCGACGATCACCAGGCCCAGATGCAGCAGGTTGGTGATGATCGAGAACTGGGTGGTCTCCTGGCCGCCGTGCTGGGTGGCGGTGGAGGTGAAGGCCGCCCCGACCTTGCCGTTCAGCGCGCCCTTGGCCCAGAGCCCGCCGGTCTGGTCGAGGAAGGCCGCCATCTGGGCCGGCATCCGGCCGTAGCGGGTGCCGCAGCCGACGACGATGGCGTCATAGCCCGGCAGGTCATCGACCGCCGCGATGGGCGCCTCCTGATCGAGCTTGTAGCCGGACTTGCGGGCCAGTTCCTCGGGCACGGTCTCGGCCACGCGCTTGATGTCCACGGTGGTCCCGTCGACGCCGCGGGCGCCCTCCGCCATGGCCTGCGCCATGGCCTCCACGTGGCCATAGGTGGAGTGGTAGAGAACGAGGACCTTCGCCATGAGCATCTCCCGGGATCTCTGCAGTTTCAATCCGCCGCGCCGCCGTACGGTTTCGCGCTGCGGTCGAACTGGACCTCTTCTAGCCGGGATCGCCGTCCTTCAACCTGTCGATGTAGGCCCAGGTCTCGGCGCCGTCGAAATGGCGGATCCGCAGCGCGCTCCAGTCGAGGCCGTCTATCATCCGGGCATTGACGCCCATCTTGCGGAGCTTGCCGTCCAGGCTCTGCCAGTGGGTCAGGCAGCCGCAGCCCTTGCAGCGGTGGAAGGCCAGCATCCGGTCGCCCCAGACGTAGGGCTGGGTCACGCCCGGCGGCGGCAGGGCCACGTCGCGCGGATCGTAGTAGGCCCAGCGCGCACCGGTGCGCCGGCAGATCGAGCAGTTGCAGATCGTCACCTCGACCGGCGCCGGCGCCGACAGCCGGACGATCCCGCAGTGGCAGACGGCCTCGGTCATGGGGTCGCGCCTTCTCGCAGGCTGGCCCAGCGGGCGCGGGGGATGGACAGGAAGTGGTGGACGTCGTCCGACGGCCTGAGCGTCTCGAAGCCCTCGCGGGCATAGACCGCCTGGGCGCGCGTGTTGCCGAGCGCCACGTCGAGCTCCAGGGCGTCAGCCGCGGTCCGCTCGAACACCCAGTCCATGACCTGCCGCAGCAGCCGCGTGCCCGCGCCGCCGCCGGGCGCCTCCACGGCGATCCGGCGCAGGAGGACCATCGGGCGGTCGAGGTTCTGCAGGATGGCGAAGCCGGTCAGCCGGGCGCCGTCGCGCTGGCCGAAGTAGCGCGTGGTCCGAAGCGCGAACTGGCGGGCGTGCTCGTCCGCCTCGAAGCGGGCTATGAAGGCATCGTAGCCCGGCAGCCGCTCCAGCCGCATGACCTCGGCGATGTCGTCGGGCGTCAGGGGGCGAAAGGGGCTGCATCCACGACAGCCTAGCTTCCCCGGCGGAACGCCGCTAGCCGACCCGTGGGCGGGTCTTCTTCAGCACCGCCGAGAAGCTCATCATCGGCTCGCCGCCCTGGCTGGCGTTCACGATCAGGCCGCGGACGAAGACCATGCTGCGGCCGGCCTTCACCACCTCTCCGGTGCATTCCACAAGGTCGCCGATCGCCGCCGAGCCCACGAACTCGCCGTTGAAGGTGGCGGTCACCGCCCGGCTGTCGACCAGCGCCTCGCCGGCGATCACGAACAGGCAGAAGTCGGCGAAGGTCATGACGCAGCCGCCGTGCATGAACATGCCGCCGTTCATGTGCTTCTTCTCGGCCCGGAAGGCGCAGACCCGCTGCCCGTCCCGCTCCTTGAAGTAGAACGGTCCCGCCAGGTCCTCGTAAGGGTCGCCGCCGGGATAGAAGGCCCAGCCGGCCCACTCGCCCTCGGTCACCTGGGTCAGCTTCGAGATGTAGTTGTTCTCGTCCTGGCCGCCGTCCATCACGCCTCCTCGAAGCCAACGCCGGAAGCGTTTGCCGCCCGCGGTTTCAAACACTAGTTTGCCGGCCCGCTGAACCATCCGGAGCGCCGTCATGCAAGGCCAGACCGTCTATCTCTGCACGGGCGTGCGCTCGCCGATCGGCCGCTACGGCGGCGCGCTGGCCAAGGTCCGGGCCGACGACCTGGCCGCCCATCCGCTGCGCGAGCTGATGGCGCGGCTGCCCAGCGTCGACTGGGAGGCGGTCGACGAGGTGGTCTATGGCTGCGTGAACCAGGCCGGCGAGGACAACCGCAACGTCGCACGCATGGCGTTGCTGCTGGCCGGCATGCCGGAGCGGACGCCGGGCATCACCGTCAACCGCCTGTGCGCCTCCGGCCTCGACGCCACCATCGCCGGCGCGCGGATGATCGCCACCGGCGAGGCTGACCTCGTGGTCACCGGCGGGGTGGAGAGCATGACCCGCTCGCCCTTCGTCATGGGCAAGGCCGACAGCGCGTTCTCCCGCAACGCCGAGATCTTCGACACCACCATCGGCTGGCGGTTCGTGAACCCGGAGATGAAGAAGCAGTACGGCGTCGACGCCATGCCCGAGACGGCGGAGAACGTGGCGACCGACTACCAGATCGCCCGTGACGACCAGGACGCCTTCGCCCACCGCTCCCAACAGCGGGTCGGCCAGGCTCGCGCCGCCGGCTTCTTCGAGGGCGAGATCGCCCCCGTCACCATCAAGGACCGCAAGGGCGACGTGGTCGTCAGCCAGGACGAGCATCCGCGGCCCGACACCTCGCTGGAGGCGCTGAAGGCCCTGAAGCCTATCGTCCGGCCCGACGGCACGGTCACGGCCGGCAACGCGTCCGGCGTCAACGACGGCGCGGCCGCCCTCCTGCTGGCCTCCGAGGCCGCGGTGAAGAAGTACGGCCTGGAACCGATCGCCCGGATCGAGGGCGGGGCCTCAGGCGGCGTCGCGCCGCGGGTCATGGGGGTCGGGCCCATCCCGGCCGTGGGTCGGCTGACGTCGCGCCTGGGCATCACCGCCCGCGACTTCGACGTGATCGAGCTCAACGAGGCCTTCGCCGCCCAGGCGCTCGCCTGCACGCGGGCCTGGGGGCTCGACGACGACGCCGAGCACGTGAATCCGCATGGCGGCGCCATCGCCATCGGCCATCCCCTCGGCGCCTCGGGCGCCAGGCTGGCGCTCACCGCGGCCCGCGCGCTGCAGGTCCGCGGCGGCGAGCGCGCGCTCGCCACCATGTGCGTCGGCGTCGGCCAGGGCTCGGCCATGGCCCTGGCGAAGGTCTGAGCATGATCGTCGCGACGACACTGTCCCTGGCGCTCGCCGCCCAGGCCGCGACGCCGTCGCCGAAAGGCGCGACGGCGCCCAAGGCGGCCCCGGCCGCCAAGGCGGCGGCCAAGACGCTTTCCTTCCAGCCGAAGACCCTGGTCGACGGCGAGACCCTGCAGGTAGTGCTGGGCCAGCGGGCGGTCTTCACCATCGGCGACAACGGCCGGCCGTTCCTGGAGAAGGTGGAGGAAGGCAAGCTTGCCGAGGCCCATGCGCCGGGCAAGGCGACCGAGACCTTCAACGCGCCCGGCGAAGGCCTGGTGGCGGCCGCCCTGGACGGCTCGGCCGAGAAGCGCGCCACCTTCCTGAAGGTCTGGAACGACCGGTCCGAGCCGCTGGACTTCCGGGCCATCGTGCTGGTGCTGAAGGGCAAGGACCTGGCGCCCATGCCGGTGAACATCTGCGCGGTGCCGCCGGGCGGGGTGAAGAGCTACAGTTGGCCCGCGCCCATCGTGGCGGTGGGCCTGGCGCGCTTCACCGCCAAGCCCAACGACGACGCGACCTGCAAGTAAGGGGGACTGATACCGATGGCGCTCGACCTCGAGACCCGTGAGCAGCTGATCGACACCGTGCGCCGGTTCGTCACCGAGCGGCTGCGTCCGCTGGAGGCCCAGGTGGCCGAGGACGACGCCATGCCCGACGAGGTGATCGAGGAGATGAAGGGCCTGGGCCTCTTCGGCCTGTCGATCCCCGAAGCCTATGGCGGCCTCGACCTGTCCATGGAGGATGAGTGCCTCGTGGGCGTCGAACTCGGCCGCACGAGCCCGGCGTTCCGCTCGACGTTCGGCACCAACGTCGGCATCGGCAGCCAGGCGCTGGTGATGTTCGGCACCGACGCCCAGAAGGAGAAGTTCCTGCCCGGCATCGCGTCGGGCGAGATCATCACCTCCTTCGCGCTCACCGAGCCGGAGGCCGGTTCGGACTCGGCCAACGTCCAGACCCGCGCGACGAAGGACGGCGACCACTACGTGCTCTCCGGCGCCAAGCGGTTCATCACCAACGCCAACAAGGCCCACCTCTTCACGGTGATGGCCCGCACCGATCCGTCGAAGCCGGGCGGCGGCGGGGTCTCCGCCTTCCTGGTGGAGCGGAACTCGCCGGGCCTCACGGTCGGCAAGTCCGAGAAGAAGATGGGGCAGCAGGGCGCCCACGTCTCGGAGGTCTATTTCGACAATGTCCGCGTCCCCGCCGAGAACCTGATCGGCAAGGAGGGCGAGGGCTTCAAGGTCGCCATGCAGGTGCTGGACCGCGGCCGGCTGCACATCTCGTCGGTCTGCGTCGGCGTCGCAGAGCGCCTGATCGCCGACTGCGTGGCCTATGCGTCGGAGCGCAAGCAGTTCGGCCAGCCGCTGTCGAACTTCCAGCTCATCCAGGGGATGATCGCGGACTCGAAGACCGAGGCGCTGGCCGCCAAGGCGCTGACGATGGAGACCGCCCGCAAGCGCGACGCGGGCCAGAGCGTCACCATGGAGGCCGCGGCCGCCAAGTATTTCGCGTCCGAGATGGTCGGCCGGGTCGCCGACCGCGCCGTGCAGATCTTCGGGGGCGCCGGCTACATCGCCGACTACGGCATCGAGCGCTTCTACCGCGACGTGCGGATCTTCCGGATCTACGAGGGCACCAGCCAGATCCAGCAGGTGATCATCGCCCGCGAAACCCTGAAGCGGGGCGGCTGATGTCGGCCCAGGTCGAACAGGCGATCTTCGACCTCCTGGGCGCGCTCGCGCCCGGCAAGTCGGTCTCGCCCGAGGACGTGGCCAAGGCGGTCGACCCGGCCGGCTGGCGGCGCGAACTCGGCAAGGTGAAGCCGGTGGCCGTCGGCCTCGCCCGCCAGGGCAAGCTCGTCATCACCCGGCACGGCAAGCCGGCGGACCCGGAGAAGTTCAAGGGCGTGTGGCGGATGCGCCTGCCGCAGGCCGACGACGCGCAGGGAGAAGGCCAATGACCATCAAGATCTACGGCGGCACGCTGTCGCCCTTCGTCCGCAAGACGGTGGTCTTCGCCATCGAGAAGGGGATCGACTTCGAGCTGGTGGCGGCCTTCGGCGCCATGGCCCCGCCGGAGTTCCGCAAGGCGAGCCCGTTCGGCAAGATCCCGGCGATGGTCGACGGCGACTTCAGCCTGGCCGACTCCACGGCGATCGTGACCTACCTCGACGCCATCAAGCCCGAGCCCAACCTGATCCCCACCGAGGCCAAGGCCCGGGCCAAGACCATCTGGTACGAGGAGTTCGGCGACACCCTGGTCGCGGCCTGCGGCGGCAAGGTGTTCTTCAACCGCTTCGTGGCCCCCCGCTTCATGGGCCGGGAGGGCGACCTGAAGGCCGCCGACGAGGCGCAGGCCAACGAGTTCCCGAAGCTGGTGGACTACCTGGAGCGCGTCCTGCCCGCGTCCGGCTACCTGGTGGAGGACCGCTTCACGCTCGCCGACATCGCCGTCTGCAGCCCGTTCGCGACCATGGCCCATGTGGACTGCACGGTGAACCCGACGACGCACCCGAAGGCCTACGGCTACATCCAGGCGATCACGGCGCGCCCGTCGTTCGCCAAGCTCCTGGAGCAGGAGCGGGCGATGGTGAAGCCGAAGGAACCCGCCTGACGCGTTCTGCGTCGAAGTTACGCCCTATCCGAACCCTAGGGTCTCGCCGATCCTCGACCCATGCTGCGCCATCTCGCCGTCCTCTTCGCCGCCCTTTGCCTCACGGCCTGCGCGCCGATGCTGGTGCAGCAGGCCGGCGCGCCGCCGATCGGATTCCAGGGCGCGCGGTTCGAGGGCGACCGGGTGGTCAGCTTCGACGGCGCCCGGCTCGGGCTCACCACCTGGGAGGCCCAGGGGGAGCCCAGGGCGGTGATCGTCGCTGTCCATGGGATGAACGACTACGCCAACGCCTTCCACCTGGCCGCGCCGTTCTGGGCCGGGGAGGGCGTCACCACCTATGCCTATGACCAGCGGGGCTTCGGCCGCTCGCCGCAGCGGGGCATCTGGGCCGACGCCGACGTGCTGGTCGAGGATCTCCGGACGGTGGCGCTGTTGGCGCGCGCGCGGCATCCGAACGCCGTCCTGGTGGTGATGGGCGAAAGCATGGGCGGCTCGGTGGCGGCCCGCGCCTTCGCCTCCGACCGGCCGCCCGTCGCCGACCGGCTCGTCCTGCTGGCGCCCGGCGTCTGGGGCTGGGACGTCCAGCCGCTGCCCTACAAGACCGCGCTGTGGTTCTCCGCCAATGTCACCCCCGGCAAGGTTTACACGCCGCCCAAGTGGCTGACCGACCGGATCACGCCGACCGACAACCGCGAGGAGCTGATCCGGATGGGCCGCGACCCGCTGATGGTCTGGGGCGCGCGGTCGGACACCCTCTACGGCCTCGTGCGGCTGATGGACGACGGGGCGAAGGCGATCGGCCGGACCCAGGCGCCGACGCTCTACCTCGCCGGCCGCCACGACCAGATCATCCCGCCGAAGGCGCACAGGCGGGCGGCGCGGCAGCTTCGGCCCGCCGACCGCTCGGTCTGGTACGAGAACGGCTACCACCTCCTGACGCGGGACCTGCAGGGCCCGCGGGTCATGCGCGACATCCTCAGCTTCATCCGCGACCCGAACGCGCCCTTCCCGTCCGGCGCGCCGCCGATCCCCGGCGCGCCCCAGCCGCAGCCGCAGCCCGCGGCACAGCGCGCCGCGGGGTTGTGATGCGACGCCCAGGAGCGTAGAGGCAGGGTCAATTCCTTCCCGATAGAGGTGGTCAGAGCGGCATGACCTTGTTCGATTCCCCGGCCTTCGAGGGCCATGAAGGCGTCCACGCGTTCTCGGACGAAAGAACCGGCCTCAAGACCATCATCGCCGTGCATTCCACGGCCCGGGGACCCGCCGCCGGCGGCTGCCGCATGTGGCCCTACGCCAGCGCCGAGCTGGCGCTGGAGGACGCGCTGCGCCTGAGCCGCGCCATGTCCTACAAGAACGCCATGGCCGACCTGGAGCTGGGCGGCGGCAAGGCGGTGATCATCGGCGACAGCAAGACCCAGAAGACCCCGGCCCTGTTCGAGGCCTTCGGCCGCGCGGTCGAGGCGGTCGGCGGCCGGTACTGGACCGCCGAGGACGTGGGCGTCTCGCCCGCCGACCTGATGCACGCCCGCAAGCACACCCGCTACGTGGCCGGCCTGGAAGGCCACGACGCCGCCTCGGGCGACCCGTCGCCGGTGACCGCCGAGGGCGTGTTCCGGGGCATCCAGCTCTGCGTCCGCCGCGGCCTGAACCGCGACCTCGACGGCGTCACCGTCGCCATCCAGGGCGTGGGCCATGTGGGCGCCTACCTGGCCGACAAGCTGCACGCCGCCGGCGCGAAGCTGGTCATCGCCGACGTCAACGAGGCCGCCGTGCGCGAGGTCGCCGGCCGCACCGGCGCCCAGGTCACCACGCCGGCGGCGATCTTCGACGCCAAGTGCGACGTCTTCGCCCCCTGCGCGCTGGGCGGAGCGATCAACGAGGACACCCTGCCGCGCATCTCCGCCAGGGTGATCGCCGGCGGCGCGAACAACCAGCTCGCCACGCCGGAGATCGGCCGCGAGCTCTTCCGGCAGGGGCCGCCTCTACGCGCCGGACTATGTGATCAACGGTGGCGGGATCATCAACGTGGCCGGCGAGATCCGCGCTCTGGACCGCGGCGAGGCGTTCGATCCCGAATGGGTCGAGGGCAAGCTCTCGCGCCTGATGCTCACCCTGGAAGAGGTGATGGACCGGTCCCGCCAGGAAAACCGGCCCACCCACGAGGTGGCCAACGAGATCGCCCGCGCCCGCATCGCCGGCGCCGCGGAGAAGCGGGCGGCGGCTTAGGGCCGCCTACGCCGGCTCGGCCTGCTTCAGCGCCTCGGCGGTGCGTTTGATCTCGGCCTGGTCGATCATCGCGGGGTCCATCCACATGACCTCCCAGACGTGGCCGTCGGGGTCCTGGAAGCTGACGCCGTACATCTGGCCGTAGTCCATGGCCGGCCGGTAGGCCTTGCCTCCGTTCGCCACCGCCTTGGCCAGCAGGTCGTCGACCTCCTCGCGGCTCGCGGCCGACAGGCACATGAGCTTGCTCACGCCCTGCGAGGCGTCGGCGATCCCGCCGTTGATGAACTCCGCGAACTTGGCGTGGGTGAGGAGCATTACGCTGATGTTCTCCTCGATGACGATGGCCGCGGCCGTGTCGTCGGTGAACTGTTGGTTGGTCGGGAAGCCCAGCGCGTTGAAGAAGCGCTTGGACGCCTCCAGGTCCTTCACGGGCAGGTTCACGAAGATCATCCGCATAGCTGGCTCCTTGTCCTCGAGCGGCGGTATGCCCGAAGGACGGCGAGCCTGGACCGACGCCGACTCGCCTGAAGAAATTTCTAGAGCGCCTGCAGCCTGGCCGTCCGCGGCTCCTTCACCGCCACGATCAGCAGCACGAGCGCGACCGCCAGGAAGCCCAGGGAGACGCCGAACACCGCGTGGTAGCCCAGCGCCTCGGCCATCAGGCCGCCGGCCAGCGGGCCGGCCGTGGCGGTGATGCTCTCGGCGGTGGCGGAGACGGCGATCCGCATGGGCAACTCGTCGCGGTCGCCGAACTCCAGGATCATGGTCTGGGCCGCCATCATGTAGCCGGACTGGGCCGCGCCGAGCGCGCAGAAGGCCACGAAGATCGCCGGCATGTCGTGGACGCTCATCAGCAGGACGGTGGCCGCGATCCAGGCCAGCAGCGAGACCAGCAGGACCAGCCGGAAGCCCGTCTTGTCGCCCAGGTAGCCCCAGACGAGGTTGGACACCGTGTCCGCCCCCAGGAAGGCCAGCGACAGCAGCCCCAGCGTCTTGCCGTCCAGCCCGACCTTCGAGCCCACGAAGATGATGTAGAACGGCGTGGCGATCCGCGCCGAGGTGGCCAGCATCTGGGTCAGCACGAAGCAGGCGTAGCTGCGGTCCTGCTTGAGCAGGCGCGGGAAGTCGCGGATGCGCTCGCGGAACCGGCCCTGCTCGCGGGTGGTCGGCGGCTCGGGCTCCTTCATCAGGAGTTGAAGCGCCCAGAGGCCGGCCGTCGTCAGGAAGAAGGCGAAGACGAAGGTGGTCGAATAGCCGTTGCCGAGCACGTTCTCGTCGATGAACCAGCGGCCAGCGAAATAGGCGAGGAGGGCGGCGATCAGCCCGCCCGTGGCGTTGCGCCAGGCCTGCAGGCGGCCGCGCCGGCTGATCGGGATGACCTTGGCCATCAGCAGGCTGAACACCACTCGCTGGGCCCCCATGAACAGGCCGAACATCAGCATGAAGCCGAGGATGGCGACGACCCGGGGCCGGGTGATCCAGTCGCCGAGCACGCCGAGGCTGAACTGGATCGGGTCGTTGGGCAGGAACCAGCCGGCGAGCGCGATGCCCAGGATGGCGAGCCGCGCCAGGCCGCCCATCCAGATCGCGGCCGGCATCACCTTCTTGCGGTGCTCGATGCGGGTGGCGCCGAAGATCGGCGCGATCACCCCGCCGACCTGCTGCAGCGCCAGGCCGAGGCCGACGATGGCGTTGGAGCCGGAGATCGCGAACAGGTAGGCCGGCAGGAAGGTGGGGGCGTTGACCAGGCGGAAGCCGGTCATCCCCAGCATGCCGTGCAGGTAGTGGCCGGCGTAGTTCCGCCTCAGGTTGTCCCAGACGAACTTCTCGTAGGCGGCCTCACGGGCCGCGAGGTCGCCCTCGCCCGGGATATCGGAATCCGGGGGCGAGGCGTCCGGCGCATCAGCCTTGGCGTCCAAATCGAAATCGCCGCGCGCGCCGGTCGGCCGTCCCGCGGCTCCCTCAAGAAAGTTTCAAATCAATGCGACCGGTCTAACAGAGTCCTTGGGACGGCGATATGCGAAGCCGGCGGATCACCGGCCGGGCTTCGGCTCGAAGCTTCGCGGCTCGCGGACCTTGGCGGGCTTGGCGTCCTTGTCCGGCTTCTGGCCGTGCTGCGGCGAGGCGGCCGACTTGGGAATGGTGAACCCCTTCATAGGGTCCTGCTGTTCGAAGCGGTGGGTCATGCGTCACTCTCCCTGCCCGGTGTGCCCCAGGCTTCGTCTCACTCTCGCTCAGGCCGCCGCGGGAAGCGACGCCGAGGGACGCACATCCACGTGAACAGTGAGCTTGGTCTCGCCGGGATCGCCGAAGATCGATCCGGCGACCGGCGTGGCCTCGGCCGGGGTGCGGGCCACGGCCACCGGGATCAGGTCGGGGCTCTCCGCGAGCGCGCGTTGGTCGGGTCGAACTCGGTCCAGCCGAGCTCCGGCAGGAAGACCTCGCACCAGGCGTGGGTCGCGCCCGCCCCGCGGACCTTCGACTGGGCCGGGGAATAGAGGTAGCCGGTCACGAAGCGGGCGGCGTAGCCGAGCCGTCGAAGGGCCTCCACCATCAGCCAGGCGAAGTCGCGGCAGGTGCCTGCGCCGAGCTGCACCGTATGGCTGGGAGCCTGGGCCGCCCCGAGATCGCGCGCCTGGTAGTCGAACTCGTCGTGGATGGCCTGGTTGAGCCGCAGCAGGAAGTCGAGCGCCGGCTCCTGCGGGCTGCCGAGCCGGGCGCGCAGCCACTTCAGCAGGTGGCCGCCCGGATCCTCGGTCACCGGCTCGACGAAGGGCGACAGCACCGCGCGGTCGGGCGGCGTATAGACGATCGGCGTGGCGGTCTGCGGGTCGGCGATCCGCACGCCGTCGAGCGGCGCGGGATAGCGCTGGATGCTGAGCTCGCTGACGATCGACAGCGCGGTGCTCTCGCCCCGGGGCGTGAAGCAGCAGACCGAATTGCCGAGCGCGTCGTACATCCAGCGCACCTCGCCGGGCGGCGAGACGGTGAGCACGGCGCGGGCCACCCGGATCGCATGGCTGTCGCGCGGCCGCACCAGCAGACGGTGGGCGGCGAACCTGACGGGACGCTCGTAGGTGTAGAGCGTCTCGTGACGGATCGAGAGGACGGCCATGTAGGCGGAACCGTTGGGTCTGCCGCGGGTTCCATTCCGTCGCAGTGGACAGAACAGAACGCGAACACTAGAACCGGGGCATGGCGGTCCTCGATCTCAAGCAGAAGCTGGCCATCCTCTCCGATGCGGCGAAGTACGACGCCTCATGCGCCTCGTCCGGCGCGTCGAAGCGCAACTCGCTGGGCGGAAAGGGGATAGGCTCCACCGAGGGCATGGGCATCTGCCACGCCTATGCGCCCGACGGCCGCTGCATCAGCCTGCTCAAGATCCTGCTGACCAACTTCTGCGTCTACGACTGCGCCTACTGCGTGAATAGGGTCAGCTCGAACGTGACACGGGCGCGGTTCTCGGTGGAGGAGGTGGTCGACCTGACGCTGGGCTTTTACCGGCGCAACTACATCGAGGGCCTGTTCCTCTCGTCCGGCATCATCCGCAGCCCCGACTACACCATGGAGGCCCTGGTCCGGGTGGCGAAGACCCTGCGCGAGGTCCACGATTTCCGCGGCTACATCCACCTGAAAGTGATCCCGGAGGCCTCGCCGGCGCTGGTGAACGAGGCGGCTCTCTATGCCGACCGGGTCTCCATCAACATCGAGCTGCCGAAGGACGAGAGCCTGGAGCGGCTCGCGCCCGAGAAGGATGCGACCGGGATCAAGAAGGCCATGGGCGCGGTCCGCCTGGGCGTCGACGCCACGAAGGACAAGGCGTCGAAGGCGAAGCCGCCGAAGTTCGCCCCGGCCGGCCAGTCCACCCAGATGATCGTCGGCGCCGACGCGGCCTCCGACGGGGAGATCCTGAAGCGCAGCGAGATGCTCTAGCGCCTATCGTCTCCGGCGGGTCTACTACTCCGCCTTCTCGCCGATCCCGGACTCCACGGCGAAGCTGCCCCTCAAGACCCCGCCGCTGGTCCGCGAGCACCGGCTCTACCAGGCCGACTGGCTGATGCGCTTCTACGGCTTCGAGCGGGCCGAGATCATCGGGGGAGGGGGAGGACCTCGACCTCGCCATCGACCCCAAGCTCGCCTGGGCGCTGAAGAACCGCGGCGAGTTCCCGGTGGACGTCAACACCGCGGACCGCGAACGCCTCCTCCGCGTGCCGGGCCTCGGCGTGAAGGCGGTGGACCGGCTGCTCGACGTACGGCGCTTCAAGGCCCTCACGCTCGAGGATGTGCGCCGCCTCTCACGCGGCATCGAGAAGCTGAAGCCCTTCATCGTCACCGACGACTGGCGGCCGGGCGCCCTGACCGACCGGGCGGACCTGCGCGAGCGGCTCGCCCCGCCGCCGAGGCAGATGAGCCTCTTCTGATGCAGGTCGTCCGCCTCGCCTCCGAGACCGACTTCGCCGGCTGGCGCGACGCGGCGCGTGGCCTGCGCGCCCGGGGCGTCGCGCCCGCCGACGCCCTCTGGACGGTGGACGGCGCCGGCGACCTGTTCGGCGAGGCGGCGCCCGCGCCGGGACCCGGCGCGCCGGCCTTCACCGTGCCCCGGGAGTTCCTGGAGCTCGCCGACACCGTGATCCTGCATCGCTCGGACGAGCGCTTCGCCCTGCTCTACCGGCTGCTCTGGCGGCTGCAGGGCGAGCCGAACCTTTGCGCATCGCGTCCGACCCCGACGTCGCCCAGGCCCGGGGCTTCGCCAAGCAGGTGAGCCTCGCCGCCCACAAGATGAAGGCCTTCGTCCGCTTCCGGCAGGTGGAGGACGCCGACGGCGAGATCTATGTCGCCTGGTTCGAGCCGGCGCACCGGGTGGTGGAGATGACCGCGCCCTTCTTCGCCCGGCGGTTCACCAACATGCGTTTCTCGATCCTGACGCCCGACCTCTGCGCGCACTGGGACCTGAAGCGGCTGGCCTTCACGCCCGGCGCGGACCCGGCCGACGCGCCGGCGGAGGACGCGCTGGAGGATTACTGGCGGACCTACTACGCCTCGATCTTCAACCCGGCCCGGCTGAACACCGCCCAGATGCAGAAGGAGATGCCGAAGCGCTACTGGCGGAACCTGCCGGAAGCCCGGCTCATTCCGGAGCTGATCGCCCGCGCCGAGGCCCAGACGGAAGCCATGGTCGCCCAAGCCCCCACCGAACCCGGGAAGCGCGCCCTGAAGGCCGCCCAGCGGCTCAGCCGCGACGCGCCCTTCGATGGCCAGGCGCCCACCTCGATCGAGGAGGTCTGGGCGGGCGTCCAGGCCTGCCGCCGCTGCGACCTCTGGCGGTGCGGGACGCAAGGGGTGGCGGGCGAGGGCCCGGCCAAGGCGAAGCTGATGTTCGTGGGCGAGCAGCCGGGCGACCAGGAGGACCTGGCCGGGAAGCCCTTCGTGGGCCCGGCGGGCCAGATGCTGGACCGGGCGCTGGCCGAGGCCGGCGTGCCGCGCGCCGAGACCTTCGTCACCAACGCCGTGAAGCACTTCAAGCACGAGCTGCGCGGCAAGCGGCGTATCCACAAGAACCCCGACGCCGGCGAGATCGCCGCCTGCCGGTGGTGGCTCGACAACGAGCGCCGCATCGTGCGGCCCCGGGTGATCGTGGCGCTGGGCGGCTCGGCGACGCTTGCGGTGTTCGGCAAGTCGATGCCGATCGCCAAGTTCCGCCAGCAGGCGATCCAGCTCCCGGACCAGGCGCAGGGCGTGGTGACCTACCACCCTAGCTACCTGCTGCGCGTCCCCGATGCGGAGGCCAAGGCCAAGGGCTACCGGATGTTCGTCGAGGACCTCCGCTTCGCCTGGGACCTGGTGGCGGCGGCGTGAGCCGCGGTGGTGGCGAAGGAGGGATTCTGAGCTAGCCTCGCCGGCGTTGCTTGGAGCGCCGCCATGAAGTCCCTCGCCCTCGTCACTGCCTTCGCGCTCGCCGGCTGCGCGCAGGTGTCGGGCGGCTACGCCCAGAAGGCTCACCAGACGAAGCTGCAGGCAGCGCTCGGCGAGTACGAGCGGGCCCGCCAGAGCGGCGACGTGCTCGGCATGTGCGTCAAGGCCAAGATGGTCGCCATCGCCTACGGCGACGCCCGCGACGGGATGAACGCCAGCGCCTGGTACGCCCGGGAGCGGGAGGACTGCCGCGGCGCGCTCGCCGCCTACAACATCACGCCGCCCGGGGAGCGGTCCGACGCGGAGGAAGACTAGACCGAGCCCTTCCGCTCGATCACCAGGATGCGCGCCTCGCCCAGCGGATGCGCCACGTGTTCGTCGCCCACGTCGGCAATGAACATGTCCGACGGGTTCAGCAGGACGGACTTCTCCTCGCCGCCGTCGCGGTAACGCATTTCCACCTGGCCGGTGAGGACCACGAAGACTTCGCAGCCGTCGTTGCGGTGCCAGACGTAGGGCTTGTCGGTCCAGTGCAGGCGCACGGTCGCCCCGTCGATCTCGGCGAGGTCACGCGCGCCCCAGGCGCGCTCGGCGGTGAAGTCGCGGGCGTCGGTGACGATCTGCATGGCGAAGGTTCTAGCCCCGGGCGCGCGCCCAGGCCACGGTCCCGAAGCCCGCGCCCACCGCCATCATCAGCAGGCCGGACGCCAGGAACGCCGCCTGGTAGGACGCCGCGCTCGCCAGGACCCCGAAGGCCAGCATCAGGACCGCGGTCGCGGCCTGCATGACGAAGCCCTTCATGGAGGCGACCGTCGCCCGCGTCTCGGGGCGCAGCGCGTGCTGGAAGCGGGCGTCGGCATTGACGTCCACCAGCCAGTAGAGCCCGACGAAGGCGACCAGCAGGCCCACCGACCAGACCTGGAAGCTGGCCGCCGCCGCCAGCAGGCAGCCGCCCGTCGCCACGACCATCAGGTAGAGCGCGCCGGCCGGCAGGTGCCGCATGCGGTGCGCCAGCGTCGCCGCCACCCCGCCGATGGCGCCCAGCGCCGCCATCATCAGGGCGATCTGCGGCTTGGTCAGTCCGACCTCGCGGCCGAACAGCGCCCAGTAGTCGGCGGTGGCCAGCAGCACCGCCTGGATGCTCGCCAGGAACAGCAGCCGGTGCGGCACGTCGGGCAGGCTCGCGGCCTCCACCGCGCCCTGCTTGAGGTGGCCGAAGTAGCTCCAGCCGCCGGCGCTCGCCACCCGCGGCGCCTTGGGCAGGCTCATCGCCGCCGCCACCGCGAGCACGCTGGCCGCGCAGCTCGCCAGAAGCAGCGGGGTGTAGCCGTAGATCGCCACCGGCGCGGCGATCAGCGACGCTCCCAGCAGGCCCGCCGCCCGCGCCGCCTGGGTCCGGCCCATCACCCGGGCGTATTCGGTCTCCCGGCCGACCGCCTTCAGCTCGTCATAGACCAGCGCCTCGAAGCAGCCGTTGAAGGTGGCGCTCTTGAAGCCCCAGAGCATCAGCCCGACCAGGAAGCCCCAGAAGTTCGGGAAGGCCAGCCAGACGATGAAGCCCCCCGGCGCGGACGAGCTGCGCCGCCGCCAGCAGGCCGCGCCGCGAGACCCGGTCGGCCAGCACCCCGCAGGGCGCCTCCAACAGAAGCCCGACGATCGACCACGAGGCCAGCACCACGCCGATCTGCGTGGGCGTCAGCCCCTTCTCGGCGAACATCACCGTGTAGAAGGGGACGATGAGCAGGAAGGTGTCGCAGAACCTCAGCGCGCAGGCGCTGAGGACCAGGCGCTGCATCTAGGCGGTGAACCCGGCTTCGGCGAAGTCCAGCATCCGGCGGAGCAGGGCGGCCACGTCGCCCTCGCGGGTCAGGCCGCCCGACAGGTGGTGCAGACGGTCGAATTCCACGAAGCGGTTGTTGTGGACCATCCCCAGGACGAAGTGCAGCCGCCAGTAGACCTCCTCGCGCGGCAGGTCCGGCCGGGCGGCGATCAGGGCGTTGGCGAACCGCTCCAGGTGGCTGACGTCGTTGCGCAGCGCCTCGCGCATCTCCTCCGTGCCCTCGGAGCGGGCGCGGATGATGAACTGCACCGAGATCCGGCGGTCGTTGTCCGGCGCGGCCCAGCGCAGCGGCGGGGCGAAATAGGCCTCCAGGATCTCGCGCACCGGCGGCTTGCCCTGGTGGCGGTCGGCGGCCTCGTGGAGCATCCGCGCGCGCTCGCGGTTCAGCTCGCTCGTCCGGCGCCGGAAGATCTCGAAGAGCAGGGCGTCCTTGGAGCCGAAATGGTAGTTCACGCTGGCCAGGTTCACGCCGGCCGCGGCGGTGATGTCGCGCACGGAAACGTTCTGGAAGCCGTGCAGGGCGAACAGGCGCTCGGCCGCGTTGAACACGGCCTGCTTGGTGGCGGCCTGGGCCTCGTCGTCGGCGGGCGGGTCGTGGATGAGGGGCTCGGTCATGCGAATCCCTGGAGTGTTCCCACGAGACTAGGCCGTTTGGGAACTGTCACAATGCCGCGTCCTACCGTGCGAGCTCTTTCATCGCTTTTTCGAGGCCCTCGATGGTCAGCGGGAACATCCGGTCGTTGACCAGCTGCTTCATCACCCCGATCGACGGCGTGTAGTCCCAGTGCCGCTCGGCGGTCGGGTTCAGCCACACCATGTGCTCGTAGATCTGCGCGACCCGGTCCATCCAGATGGCCCCGGCCTCCTCGTTCCAGTGCTCCACCGAGCCGCCCGGATAGGTGATCTCGTAGGGGCTCATGGTGGCGTCGCCGACGAAGATCACCTTGTAGTCGTGCGGGAACTTGTGGAGCACGTCCCAGGTCGGGATCTTCTCGGCGTGACGGCGGCGGTTGTCCTTCCAGACCGCCTCGTAGAGGCAGTTGTGGAAGTAGTAGAACTCCATGTTCTTGAACTCGGAGCGCGCCGCGCTGAACAGCTCCTCACACACCTTGATGTGTGAATCCATCGAGCCGCCGATGTCGAAGAAGATCAGGACACTGATCTTGTTGCGGCGCTCGGGGCGCATGTGGATGTCGAGGTAGCCCTTCTCCGCAGTGCCGCGGATCGTGCCGTCCATGTCGAGCTCGTCGTCGGCGCCGTCGCGGACCCACTTGCGCAGCCGGCGCAGCGCGACCTTGATGTTGCGGGTGCCGAGCTCGACCTGGTCGTCGAGGTTCTTGTACTCGCGCTTGTCCCAGACCTTGATGGCCTTGCCGTGCCGGCCCTTCTCCTGGCCGATGCGGATGCCTTCGGGGTGATAGCCGTGGGCGCCGAAGGGGGAGGTGCCGCCGGTGCCGATGGCCTTGTTGCCGCCTTCGTGGCGTTCCTTCTGCTCCTTCAGGCGCTCGGCCAGCGCCTCCATGAGCTTGTCGAAGCCGCCCATGGCCTCGATCTGCGCCTTCTCCTCCTCGGTGAGGAACTTCTCGGAGATCTTCTTCAGCCACTCGGCCGGGATGTCGGCGGTGATGCCGTCCTCGACCTGGTCCATGCCCTTGAAGACGTGGCCGAACACCTGGTCGAACTTGTCGAGGTTCTTCTCGTCCTTCACCAGGGCCGAGCGCGACAGGTAGTAGAAGTCGTCGACCGAGCGGTCGATGACGCCCTTGTCGAGCCCCTCCATCAGCATGAGGTACTCTTTCAGCGTCACCGGCACGCGGGCCTGCCGCAGCTCGGTGAAGAAGCGCATGAACATGCCGAAGTCTCGCGGTCGAACGTCCGTTTGAACTTCGGAGGATGGGGCCGCCTGACACCGATGTCCAGTGCGGCCCCAAGGTCAGGTCATCGCTCGCTGTCCAGCATCGCCATCATCGGCGTGGGATAACGGTCGCCGGCCGCGGCGCCTTCGGCGCCGCCTGTTCGAAGGATGCGAGGTCCTCCGGCGACAGCTTCGCCTCGAGCGCGCCCAGGGCCTCTGCCAGCCGATCCCGCCGCCGCGCGCCGATCAGGGGCACGATGTCCTCGCCGCGCGACAGCGACCAGGCGATGGCCGCCTGGGCCGGGGTGATCCCGGCGGCGGCCGCCGCCGCGCGCAGGGCCTCGGCCAGCTTCAGATTCCGCTCCAGGTTCTCGCCCTGGAAGCGGGGACCCGCCGCGCGCCAGTCGCCGGCGGCCGGCGCCCGCTCATGTGCCCGCCGATCAGGCCGCGGGAGAGGACGCCATAGGCGGTGATCGAGATCCCCAGCTCGCGTGTGGTCTCCAGGATGCCGTCCTCGATGCCGCGGGAGAGGAGGCCGTACTCGATCTGCAGGTCGACGATCGGGTGGACGGCGGCGGCGCGCCGGATGGTCTCGGAGCCCACCTCCGACAGCCCGATGTGGCGGACGTAGCCGGCCTGCACCAGCTCGGCGATGGCGCCGATGGTCTCCTCGATCGGCACGTTCGGGTCCAGGCGCGACGGACGGTAGATGTCGATGTGGTCCACGCCCAGCCGCTTCAGGGAATAGGCCAGCGCGCTCTTGGTGGCGATCGGCCGGGCGTCGTAGCCCAGGAAGGCGCCGTCCGGGCCGCGCAGGCCGCCGTACTTCACGCTGAGCACCAGGTCGTCGCGGCGGTGGCGCTTCAGGGCCTCGCCGATCAGCATCTCGTTGTGGCCCATGCCGTAGAAGTCGCCGGTGTCGAGCAGGTTGATCCCCGCTTCCACCGCCGCATCGATGGTCGCCAGGCTCTCCGTCCGGTCGGCCGGGCCGTACATGTCCGACATGCCCATGCAGCCCAGGCCGATCGCCGAGACGTCCGGGCCGGTCCGGCCGAGTTTGCGCAGTTCCATGGTTCGTCTCCGTGTTGGTGAGACGAACCTAGGCCTCGCCAATCCCTCCGATAATCGGCATTGTTCCTCACGGACTGTGCGGAAAATCGAACAATGGCCGTGACCGGTG
The DNA here is from genome assembly GCF_024699985.1 of Phenylobacterium sp. J367. GTDB lineage: Bacteria > Pseudomonadota > Alphaproteobacteria > Caulobacterales > Caulobacteraceae > Phenylobacterium. The sequence continues at coordinate 2,331,120 of NZ_JAJONA010000001.1, forward strand.
GATAGGCTGGATCTCGACGCGCTCGCCGCCTTCGCCGCCATCGCCCGGCGCCGCAGCTTTCGCGCCGCGGCGACGGAAGTGGGCGTGTCGCCCTCGACGCTCAGCGCCACGCTTCGCGATCTCGAGACGCGGATGGGCGTCCGCCTGCTGAACCGCACGACCCGCAGCGTGGCGCTGACCGAGGCGGGCGCCGCCCTGCTCGCCCGCCTGCAGCCGGCGCTGGCCGAGATCGGCGAGGCGGTGTCGGAGGCGAGGTCGGCCCAGGCCGAGCCGGCCGGTTCGCTCAGGATCAACGCCCCTCAGCCGGCCGTCGATCTCGTGCTCGCCCCGCTGGTCGCGCGCTTCCTCCAGGCCTTTCCCGCGGTCCGGGTCGAGGTCGCCGCCGAGACCGCCTTCGTGGACATCGTCGCCGAGGGTTACGACGCCGGCGTCCGCTGGGGCGAGAGCCTGGCCCAGGACATGGTCGCCGTGCCCCTCAGCGGACCCCAGCGCTATGTGGTGGTGGCGACGCCCGAGCTGATCGCCCGGACGGGGCGGCCGGAGCATCCGCGCGACCTGCTGGACCGGCCCTGCCTGCGCGTCCGCTTCCCGAGCGGGGCCGAGCCGCCGTGGGAGTTCGACCGGGACGGGGAGACGCTCAGGGTTTCGCCGACCGGCCCGATCCGCTCCAGCAACAGCAACATGCTCCTGTCCGGCGCCCTCGCGGGACTGGGCTTCCTGCAGACCTTCGAGGGCTATGTGGCGCGGCGCCTGGCGTCGGGCGAACTGGTGGAGCTGCTGGCCGACTGGTCCGAGCCGTTCCCCGGCCCCTTCCTCTACTACCCGAGCCGCCGGACGCTGCCGTCGCCGCTGCGCGCCTTCGTGGACTTCGTGCAGGCGGAGCGGCGGCGCTAGCCGACGGGGCCGCGGCAGGCGATGGCGAAGGCGGCCGCCATCTTCGGATCGAGGGCCGGGTAGGGGCCGATCGTGCGCCGCCCGTGGCGCAGCGAGATGCTGTCGCCCGAGGTGACGGCGGCCGGCAGGGTCTCCGGCATCGGGCCCACGGCGGTCAGCGCCGGCGCCGCGCCCTGGCCGGTGAGGCCGTAGGTGTTTGCGCCCACCTCCAGCCGCACCTCGCCCGCGCCGCCCTTGAGCAGCGGTGTGGCGACCATCAGGTCGGAGGGGGCCTCCGGCAGGCGATGCGCAGCACCTCGCGGTCGCCCGCGGTCCGCACCACCGCCGCGCCGGCCGTGGCCGAGGCCTGCATCGTCCAGGGCGCCAGGGCCGGCCGGCTCCGGCGCGCTGGCGCAGCCGGCGGCCGTCAGCGCCAGCGGCAGGACAAGGCGGAGGGGTCTCATCCTCTCCCGAACGCCTGGCGGCAGAGTTCGGTGGCGAAGGCATCGCTGATCATGAGCTGGCGGTCGGCGAAGACCGCTTCCACCGGCCCGCCCGCATCGACCACCAGGTCGATGGGATAGCGCCCGACGACCTCTTTCGTGGCCGGATCGACGAACTCCGCGACGCCGGCGATCTCGTGCCGCCCGCCGCCCTGGAAGAGCTGCATCAGCCGGTCCTCGCGCCGCGTGTGGGAGACGTGGAGATTGAGGTCCAGCTTCTGCGGCCCGCGGGCGCAGTCGGCGAGGTTCTCGTGCACCGCGTCGGTGAAGGTGTCGGTGAAGTCGGGATTGCCGCTCACCCAGTCGCTGGTCATCCGGACCACATTGATGTGGCTGCGGGCCGCCAGCTCCTGGGGCAGGGCGACGGGGGGCCGTGCCGGCGGTGACGGTAGCGCAGGCGGTGAGCGCGAGCGCGCTGGCCGCGGCGGCGAGGAGGGGAGGGTCCTGGTCATCGGTCGTCTCTTCTCGTTGATGGCGGAAGAGAAGCCACAGCCAAGCTGACGCGCCGATGAACGGTGAAGCTTGTTTCCTGTCAGGCTTCGGCGGGCTGCGGCTCGGCGGCGCGCAGCTTGCGCCAGACGGTCATGCGCGACACGCCCAGGCGGCGGGCGATCTCCACCGGGCCGACGCCGGCGCGCTGCAGGTCGCGAATCTCCTGGGTGGCGGCCGGACGGCGGCGGCGGAGCAGGCCGGGCGGGTCCAGGGTCGCCACGGCGGTCAGCGCCGCCTTCAGCGCCAGCCCGCCAGAGCCCTCGGTCGAGAGCCCGGCCTCGGTGATGTAGAGGCTGGCGCCGCGCTGCTCCAGGCGCTCGACGACCTCCAGGATGTTGCGCCCGCCCCGGCCCAGGTGGCCGAGCTGGGTGATCACGAGCTGGTCGCCGGCGCCGATGAACTCCAGGATCGAATCCAGCACGGCGTATTCGTCCGAACCCGGACGGGCCGGCTCCTCCGCGCGCACGACGTGACAGCCCATGGCCTTCAGGGCCGCGCTGTCGCTGGCCGAGGCTTCGTCCCTCAGCCGCACATATCCGATCCTCAGCATCCCGACGCTCCCAGCAAACTCCGCCGATTGCGGCCGAGGTTCACAGAGGCGGGGCCCGCCGCCAAGGGGCTATTCGTTAAATCGAGGCAATAATCGTCGGCGAGAGTGCAAACTCAGGCAAAATTGTGTTGAGCGCCCTGCGTCGTTCGCGCGGAGGTGGAAAAATCCGCCCCTTTGCGCCGCAGGATGAATTCGAGGTCGACTGTACGTCCGACCTCGAACCCGTACTCGCCGACCTTCTCGAACCCGTGGCGGCCATAGAACCGCTGGGCGCCGTGGTTCTCGGACCAGACGCCGATCCAGATGTCCCGGGGGCCGTCGGCCTGCAGCCAGGCCATGATCTCGTCGAACAGCCGCCGACCGTGGCCGCCGTTCTGCCAGGGCTTCAGCAGGTAGAACCGCTTCAGCTCGCCGCAGGCCGCGGTCACCTCGGGATGCGGCAGGCCGCAGGGGCCGGCCAGCGCATAGCCCACGGCCTCGCCGTCGGCCTCCACCAGCCACGAAGCCTTCGCCGGGTCGGCGAGGTCCTTCCGCGTCCGCTCCAGGCCATAGGCCTCGGCCAGGAAGGCCTGGAGGTCCTCCGGGGGGTAGAGATGGGCGAAGGTTTCGCTGAAGGTGCGCGCGCCGATCTCGGACAGCGTCTCGGCGTCTTGCGGTCCGGCGCGGCGGATCACGGGTTCGGGCATGCGGAGGCGGGGACTTGGGTTAGGATGGGACCATGACCCTAGCGCTCTACACCCATACCGACATGCTCGACCACCGGCCCGGGGACTGGCACCCGGAGCGGCCGGAACGACTGGCCGCGGTGGTCGGCGCGCTGGAGGACGCCTCCGACCTCGACCTCGAGGCCCGCGAGGCGCCGCTCGTCGAGGAGGCGGACCTGCGCCTCGTGCATCCCGGGTCCTACGTGGACCGCATCCTCGCCCTTCATCCCGGGCACGACATCCTGGAACTCGACGCGGACACCTACATGTCGGCCGGCAGCCTCGTCGCCGCCCGGCGGGCGGCGGGCGCCGTGGTCACGGCGGCGCGCGACGTGGCGGCGGGCCGGGCCGAGCGGGCGTTCTGCGCGGTGCGCCCGCCGGGCCACCACGCCGAGCCCGAGACGCCCATGGGCTTCTGCATCTTCTCCAACGTCGCCATCGCGGCCCGCGCCGCCCAGGACGCCGGCCTGAGGCGGGTGGCGGTGGTGGACTTCGACATCCACCACGGCAACGGCACCCAGGCCGCCTTCGCCGGGCAGGAGGGCCTGTTCCTGGCCTCGATCCAGCAGTGGCCCATGTGGCCGGGCACCGGCCATCCGTCCGAGCGCGTCCCGGACAACATCGCCAACGCCGTCGTGCCGCCGAACGCCCCGGCCGAGGCCTGGCGCCAGGCCTTCGATTCGCTGATGCCGAAGCTGGACGCCTTCGCCCCCGACCTGATCATCGTCTCGGCCGGCTTCGACGCCCACCGCCGCGACCCGATCGGCGAGGCCGGCCAGAACCTCGAGGAAGCCGACTACGCGTGGGCGACGCGGGCCATCGTCTCGGTGGCGAACCGTCACGCCAAGGGCCGGGTTGTGTCCTCGCTCGAGGGCGGTTACGACCTGCAGGCTCTGGGGCAGTCGTCGCTTGCGCACGTTCGGGCCCTGTCTGAAGGGTGAGGGAACGCGGCGCGTGGGGGATGAATTCCGGCGCCGACCGGATCGAATGGCCGCCGTCTTGATCTCCGAGGCTCCCTCCGCCGACGCCCGCCCCCGCCGGGGCGCGATCGTCCTCGCCCGCCATGGCGAGCCGGCGCTGTCGCGCAAGGTGCGGCTGACCGCGGAGGAGTACCGGACCTTCTGGGCCAGCTACGAGGTCCTCGGACTCTTGCCGGGCCAGACGCCGCCGGACAGCCTCGTCCGCCTCGTGGAGACCTGCGGGTCGCTCGTCGCCTCCACCCGGCTGCGCTCGATCGAGAGCGCCCAGGCGCTGGCGGGCGCGCGGGAGTTCGCGCGCCACGAGATGCTGATCGAGGCGCCCCTGCCGCCCCCGCGCTGGCCCGCCTGGGTGCGGATGTCGCCGAAGATGTGGGGGTTCTGGGCCAGGTTCTGGTGGTGGTTCTTCAACCACCACGAGGGCCAGGAAACCCGCCGGCAGGCCGAGGCGCGCGCCGAGCAGGCCGCCGCCATGCTGACCGAGCTCGCCGACGGGGGCGAGGATGTGGTCGTGCTGGCCCACGGCTTCTTCAACTACATGATCGGCCGGGCGCTGAAGCGCCGCGGCTGGCGGCTCGCCTGGAGCGAGGGGTACAAGTACTGGTCCATGCGCCGGTTCGAACGGAGGCGCTGAACATGGGCGGACACGTGCCTCCCGGCGGGTTGCGCAGGATCAAGGACGATGCCGGCGCCCAGCCGGTCTATTGCCGCCCGTCCGCGCCGCGGGCCCGCGAGCCGCGCCGCGGCGGCGCCATCTGAAATCCGAGGAGTTCCGCTTGTCCCCAGTCCTGGATGTCTACATCGGCTACGACCGGCAGGAGATCCTCGCCTACCATGTGCTTTGCCAGAGCATCATCGACCGCTGCTCGCGGCCGGTGCGCTTCACGCCGATCAACCTGGCCTCGGTGAAGCCCGACTTCGAGCGGCCGATGCTGGCGGAGCAGTCGACCGAGTTCTCGTTCTCGCGCTTCCTCACGCCCTGGCTGTCCGGCTACGAGGGCTGGTCGGTGTTCATGGACTGCGACATGGTCGCCCGCGCCGACTTCGCCGAGCTGTTCGCCCTGGCCGACGACCGCTACGCCGTGATGGTCGCCAAGCACGACTATGTGCCGAAGGACCAGGTGAAGTTCCTGAACCACACCCAGTCGCGCTACGCCAAGAAGAACTGGTCGAGCGTCATGCTCATCAACAACGCGCGGTGCCGGGCCCTGACGCCGGAGTACGTCTCGACGGCCTCGGGCGCAGACCTGCACCAGTTCCGCTGGCTGGAGAGCGACGACCTGATCGGGTCGATCCCGCTGGAATGGAACTGGCTGGTCGGGGAGTACGACTACAACCCCGACGCCAAAGTCGCCCACTACACCCGCGGCGGTCCCTACTTCGCCGGCTACGAGGACTGCGACTACGCCCAGGATTGGCGCGACGCGCTCGCCCGGGTGAACCACGTGGTCGGCAAGGCGCCGGGCCTCTGAGGTCCGGCCGCTAGGCCTTCAGCTTCGCCCACGGCCCGGTGATGGCGATGGTCATGCCGGGATAGTAGATGTTCAGGAAGCAGGTGGAGCCGTCCGGCGAGAAGCAGACGCCGGCCAGCTCGGTGTTCGGCGCGTTCTTCAGCGCCGGGACGACGGCGTTGCGGCCGACCGTATAGACCTGCCCCTTGGGCGTGACGGCCTTCAGCATGTTCTGGCCGGCGTACTTGTCCTCGCAGAGGAACAGGTGGCCGTTGGGTGCGATGGCCAGGTTGTCCGGCATGAACAGGACGTCGCGGTCGCCGGTCTCCAGGAAGAGCTCGATCTCCCCCGGCCGGTCGGTCTCGCCGGGCCGGCCTTCCCGCGGGCTCGGCCGGTAGCGCATGACCTGGCCGTCCTTGGTCGGCCCGCCGCTGGTGCAGGTGAAATAGAGCTCGCCGTCGCCGAAGTAGATGCCTTCGCCGCGGGCGAACCAGGCCGCGCCCCTGGCGTGGCCGCGGTGGCGCAGGTCGTTGTGCGGGTTGTCGACGCCCTCAAGATCGATCCAGGTCGTCTTGCGCTTGTCGCCGATGGCCCAGAAGCGGCCGTCCCAGTTTCGGGAATCGCCCTTGGGCGCGTCCTTGAAGCCGAGCGCCTGCAGCCGGCCGCCGGCCGCCAGCTTCGCCTTGTCGTTGGGCAAGTAGCGGTAGAATAGGCAGAAGCCGTCGGCGAAGTCCTCGGTCAGGTATACGATGCCGGTGCGCGGATCGGTGGCCGTCGCCTCGTGCTTGAACCGGCCCATGCCGGTGAGCGGGACCGGGTCGGCGACGCCGCGCAGGTCGGCCGGGACCTCGAAGACCCAGCCGTGGTCCTTCGCCCCGCCTTCGCCGGCCTTCATCTCGGTCTCCTCGCAGGAGAGCCAGGTGCGGGCCGGGGTGCGGCCGCCGGCGCAGTTCACCGCCGTGCCGATCAGGCTGAGGTGGTGGGTGACCAGCCGCTGCCGCTTCACGTCCCAGACCAGGGTGGAGGTCCCGCCGTCCATCGGCAGGCCCTTGTCGGAGGTGAGGTCATAGGCCTTGCCAGCCGGCAGCTTCGCGGCCAGCGCGCCGTCCTTGCCGAACGCCGAGCGGTCGGGCTCGGAGGGCCGCTGCTCGTGGTTGCGGATCAGGATCACCCGGTCCGGGTCCGAGGCGTCCGGGAAGCAGGCCATGCCGTCGTGCTTGCCCGGCGTCAGGAAGCCGTCGTCCATCGGTTGGCCGACCTTCGAGACCACCTTGTAGGAGAAGCCCTCGGGCAGGTCGAAGACGCCGGCCGGATCGGGAACCAGCGGGCCGTAGCCGGCGATCTCTTTGCGGTAGCCGGGGGCCGGCTGCGCGTTGGCCCGGGCGAGGCCCGCGAAGGCGGCGGACGTTGCGGCGAACGCCAGGAAATGACGGCGGCTGACGGACATCTACGGAAACTCCCCGACTGATCGGGACCTATCCCGGAGATGTGTCTCAGTCCAATGACGGATATGCGGCCGGATGACAGTTGTGCCCGATTGCCCGCCGCCGTAACGGTTGGGCGAGAGAGGGTGGGGCTTTGGTTTGCCCGCCCGGGAAGGTCACATGTCCGACGCGCCTCCGATCGAGTCCCTCACCTTCGAGCAGGCCCTGGCCGAGCTGGAGCAGATCGTCGCCCGCCTGGAATCCGGGCAGGCGCCGCTTGAGGATTCGATCCGCATGTACGAGCGCGGCGCGGCCCTGAAGGCCCATTGCGAGACGCGGCTCGAGGCCGCCCGCCTTCGGGTCGAGAAGATCGTCATGGGCGCAGGCGCCGGGGAGCCCCGCAAGGGGTCGAACCGGCCGAGTTCAGCTGATGGCCGACCTCGCCAGGCGTGTCGCCGAGGCCGCGGACCTGGTCACCGTGGCGCTGGACGAGCTCCTGCCGCGCGCCGACGGCCCGGAGTCCTGGCTGACCGAGGCCATGCGCTATGCAGCGCTTGGTCCCGGCAAGCGGCTGCGCACCTATTTCGCGCTCGAGACCGGCCGGATGTTCGAGCTGCCGGAGCGATCGGTGCTGCGCAGCGCCTGCGCGCTCGAATGCATCCAGGCCTACAGCCTGATCCACGACGACCTGCCATGCATGGACGACGACGACATGCGCCGCGGCCGGCCGACCGTGCACAGGGCCTATGACGAGGCGACCGCGGTCCTGGCCGGCGACGCCCTGCAGACCGCAGCCTTCGAGATCCTCGCCCACCCGGACACCCACCCGGACGGGGCGATCCGCGCCGAGCTGATCACCAAGCTCGCCCAGGCCTCGGGGGCCAAGGGCATGTGCGGCGGCCAGATGATCGACATCCTGGGCGTCCGCGACGACCTGGGCGGCGTCGCCCGCATGCAGCGGCTGAAGACCGGCGCCCTGATCGCCTGCGCCTTCGAGCTGCCGCTGGTCATGGCCCGCGCCAAGGAGGCCGAGCGCCACGCCCTCCTGGCCTTCGCCCACGACCTCGGCCTCGCCTACCAGATCGTCGACGACCTGCTGGACGCCGAGGGAGACCCGGAGCAGATGGGCAAGGCGGCCGGCAAGGACGCCCAGAAGGGCAAGGCCAACTTCGTCACCCTGCTGGGCGTCGATGCGGCGCGCGAGCGCCTGGGCCTGCTTGAGAAACAGACGAAATCTCATCTCGATCCGTTCGGCGGGCAGGCCGAATTCCTGCGGGCGAGCGTGGATTTCGTGCTAGAGCGCCGTCACTAGTTACCTCAGGTTTCTTCGTCCCTTATGCCGCCCGTCACCCCCCTGCTCGACACCGTCTCCTCGCCCGCCGACACCCGGGCCATGTCCATTCCCCAGCTCCGGCAGCTTGCCGACGAGCTGCGCGCCGAGACCATCGATGCGGTGTCACAGACCGGCGGCCATCTGGGCGCGGGCCTCGGCGTGGTGGAGCTGACCGTCGCCCTGCACCATGTCTACGAGACGCCCCGGGACATCCTCATCTGGGACGTCGGCCACCAGGCCTATCCGCACAAGATCCTCACCGGCCGGCGCGACCGCATCCGCACGCTGCGCCAGGGCGGCGGGCTGTCGGGCTTCACCAAGCGGGCCGAGAGCCCGTACGATCCGTTCGGCGCCGCCCACGCCGCGACCTCGATCTCGGCGGCGCTCGGCTTCGCCGCGGCCCGCGACCGCAAGGGCGACGACAACAAGGTGGTCGCCGTCATCGGCGACGGCTCGATGAGCGCGGGCATGGCCTACGAGGCCATGAACAACGCCATGGAGACCACGAAGCAGCTCACGGTCATCCTGAACGACAACGACATGTCGATCGCCCCGCCGGTGGGTGGGATGAGCGCCTACATGGCCCGCCTGGTCTCGGGCGGCGGCTACCAGTCGATCCGCAACCTCGGCAAGGCGGTGTCCAAGGCCTTCCCGCGGCCGCTGCAGGAAGCCGCCCGCAAGGCCGAGGAATACGCCCGCGGCATGGTCACCGGCGGCACGTTCTTCGAGGAACTGGGCTTCTATTACGTCGGCCCGATCGACGGCCACGACATGGACGCCCTCATCCACGTCCTGCAGAACGCCCGCAAGATCGACGACAAGCCGGTCCTGGTCCACGTGGTCACCCACAAGGGCAAGGGCTACGCCCCGGCCGAGAACGCGGCGGACAAGTACCACGGCGTCGTGAAGTTCGACGTGGTCACCGGCCAGCAGGCCAAGAGCCAGGGCGGCCACCCCCAGTACACCAAGGTCTTCGCCCAGGAGCTGGTGAAGCACGCCGAGCGCGATCCGGCGATCGTGGCCATCACCGCCGCCATGCCGTCCGGCACCGGCCTCGACCTGTTCGGCCAGAAGTTCCCCGAGCGGACCTACGACGTGGGCATCGCCGAACAGCACGCCGTGACCTTCGCCGCCGGCCTCGCCGCCGACGGGATGAAGCCGTTCTGCGCCATCTATTCGACCTTCCTGCAGCGCGGCTACGACCAGGTCGTCCACGACGTGGCGATCCAGGGCCTGCCGGTGCGCTTCGCCATGGACCGCGCGGGCCTGGTCGGCGCCGACGGGCCCACGCATGCCGGCTCCTTCGACATCGGCTTCATGGGCGCGCTGCCCGGCATGGTGCTGATGGCCCCGGCCGACGAGGCCGAGCTCGCCCACGCCGTCTCCACCGCCGTCGCCATCGACGACCGGCCGTCGGCCTTCCGCTATCCGCGCGGGGAGGGCCTGGGTGTCCAGATCCCCGACCTCGCGGCGCCGTGGGAGATCGGCAAGGGCCGGATCGTCCGCGAAGGCAATGCGGTCGCCATCCTATCCTTCGGCACGCGCCTCTCGGAAAGCCTGAAGGCCGCCGACCTGCTGGCCGCCCGCGGCCTCTCCGCGACGGTGGCCGACGCCCGCTTCGCCAAGCCGCTCGACATCGATCTGATCCTCCGCCTCGCCCGCGAGCACGAGGCGCTGATCACCGTCGAGGAGGGCGCGGTCGGCGGTTTCGGGGCCTTCGTCCTGCAGGCGCTGGCCTCGCACGGCGCGCTGGACCGCGGCCTCAAGGTGCGCACCCTCGTCCTGCCCGACGTCTTCCAGGACCAGGACAAGCCGGACCTGATGTACGCCCAGGCCGGCCTGGACGCCGAAGGCATCCTGCGCGGCGCGCTCTCGGCGCTGGGCGTGGACAACGCGACCGCCAAGGGCCGCCGGGCCTAGTCTCTAGCCGGCGCAGCTCGCCACGAACTGCCGCGCCTTCGCGCGGTCGCCGGGCATGGCGGTGGACCTGCCGTTGACGGCGACCGACAGCTCGCCGCTGTCGGCGAAGCGCTTCAGCACAGGGTCGGCCGCCGCGGCGCTGGCTTCCACCAGGGCGCCTTCGCCCAGGCCCGGGGCTACGTCGGCGCGATAGCGGGCGCTGCGGGTCCCCGACGCCAGGGTCAGTTCCGGCCGCGCATCGGCCGGCGCATTGGCCGAGACGAGCACCGTGCCGGACCCGGGCTGGCAGCTCAGCATCAGCACCACGTTGTCGCTGTAGGGCTGGCCGAAAGCCAGTTTGGCGCCTTCGCCTTCCACGCTGTGCAGCGACCAGGCCATGCCCGGCAGGGCGCTCGGCGTCTGCTGGTGCGCGCAGGCGCTGAGCACGCAGGCGACGGTGAAGCTGAGAGCGGCGCGGCGGCGCATGTGACGGACCCCTTCCGAGGTGACAACGTCATGCTCCGCCGGCGGTTGCCGTGACCTCCGTCACAACCCGGAAAAATCCGCCAGCGTGTCCGTAGCCCGCCCTAGAACGGCGAGAAGCGCTCCACCAGCGACTGGCCGGACGGGGTCTTCTGCACGCGGCTGATGTCGCCGCGGCCGCCATAGCTGATCCGGGCCTCGGCGATCTGGGTGTGGCGGATGGTGTTGGCGCTGGAGATGTCCTCCGGCCGCACGATCCCGGCCACGGTGAGCTGGCGGACCTCGAAGTTGGTGCGCACTTCCTGGGTCCCCTGGATGACCAGGTTGCCGTTCGGCAGGACGGCGCTGACCACCGCGGCGATGGTCAGGCTGATCTTCTCGGCCCGGTTCACCGCGCCGTTGCCGGTGTTGGCGGCCTTCGACGCGGTCTCGATGAGCGCGGTGGGGTCGGTCGGCGGCGTGCCCGGCGGCAGCAGCAGGCCGAGCTTGGATTCCAGGCCGCCCAGGTGCGGCGTCGCCAGGGTCGCGCCCGAGGTCCGCGAGCTGGTCGTGGAGTTGATGGTCTTGGCGCTGTCGTCGATGTCGATGTTGACCGTGACGATGTCGCCGACCTTGGCGGCCCGCTGGTCGATGAAGAAGGCGCGCGCGCCGCTGCGCCAGAGCGAATTGGCCGAGGCCGCAGGGGCCGGAACGGCCGGCAGCACGACCTGCTGCTGCGGCACCAGGGCCGCCGGGTAGCCGACGGGCGCGAGTTCGGGGCCCCGGGCGGCCTCCACGACCGTGGAACAGGCGGCCAGCGGCAGCAGGGCGGCGGTGAGGGCGAGGGCGGTGAGACGCATGACTTCCCTAACGGAGCGCGATACGGGTTGAACGGAGCGACCGGAGCTGGTCGGCGGCGGGGCCGACGACGGCCTGGCCCGGGCCGGTGACCACGGCCTGGAGGATCTTCTTCGAGGCGGGGTTCTGGACGCTGATCGGCTCGCCCGCCGCGCCGCCGGCGAGCGCCTTGGCCTGCATGGCGAGCGAGATGCCGGTGTCCTCGTAGGTGACGGTGATCAGTTCGCCGGGCTTCACCACCTGGGCGGCGGCCACGTCGCGCGCCTGCACGGCCGCGCCGGCCCTTAAGGGGCGGCGGGCGGCGAGCCCGATCACCTGCTCGGCGTCGGTGGCGGCGTCGGCGGGCGCGGCGGCCATCTTGGCGAACACCAGGTCCTGCGGCTGGACGATCTCGCCGGCCGCCAGGCTGCGGGCGTAGGTCAGCACCTCGACGTTGCCGGCCGGCGCGCCGGCGATGGCGGCCGGACCCTGCGCGGGCCCGCGCACCAGGATGCGCTTCACGCCCTCGGCGTTGGCCCACTCCAAACCGGAGCGCCAGGCGATCTGCTGGACGATGCGGGCGTCGAGGGAGACGGTCTGGCCGGGCCGCGCGGCGAGCCGCACCTGGCCGGCCTGGCCCGCTCCGTCGAACAGGTCGGCGAGCGTCACCATGCCGTCGGCGTCGACGGTGTCGGCCTTCAGCGTCACCGGGGTGGCGGCGAGCGCCGGGCCGGCGGCGAACAGGGCGGCGAGGGCGAGGGCGGCGGTCCTCATGGGCCTACGACTTCACCTGGTTGGCCACGCCCAGCATGTTGTCGGCGGTGGAGATCACCTTGGAGTTCATCTCGTAGGCCCGCTGGGCGACGATCAGGGCGGTGATCTCGGAGACCGCGTCGACGTTCGACGCCTCGGTGTATCCCTGCAGCAATTGCCCGATGCCGGCGGTGCCCGGCGCGCCGGTAATCGCGGGGCCCGAGGCGGCGGTTTCCATCAGCAGGTTGCCGCCCTTCTGGGAGAGGCCGCCCTCGTTCATGAAGGTGGCGAGCTCGAGGGTGCCCACCACCGTCGGCGCGGCCTGGCCGGGCTGGGTGACCTGCACCTGGCCGGCGACCGAGATGGCGACCTCGGTGGCGTCGTTCGGGATCGTGATGCCGGGCTGGATCTGGTAGCCCTGCTGGGTGACGAGCTGGCCCTGGTCGTTGATCGACAGGTTGCCGGCCCGCGTATAGGCCGTCTCGCCGGTCGGCAGCAGCACCTGGAAATAGCCCCGGCCGTCGATCGCCAGGTCGTAGTCGTTCTCGGTGCGGGTCATCGTCCCCTGGGTGGGGATGCGGTAGACCGCGCCGGCCTTCACGCCCGCGCCGATCTGGACGCCGGTCGGGACGATGGTCCCCTGGTCCGACGACTGCGCGCCGGCCATCTCGAAGGTCTGGTAGAGCAGGTCCTGGAACTCGGCGCGCTGACGCTTGAACGCCACCGTGTTCATGTTGGCGATGTTGTTCGAGATGACCTCGACGTTCAGCTGTTGGGCCGCCATGCCGGTGGCGGCGGTGCGAAGCGCCTGCATCGTCGTTACTCCGTTAGCTCACCCGACCCAGGCGCTCGACGGATCGGCGCGAGAGTTCGGTGGTGGAATCCATGGTGCGGGCCATCGACTCGTAGGCCCGCTGCACTTCGATCATCCGGGTGATCTCGAGGATCGGCTGGACGTTCGAGCCTTCCAGCATCCCCTGGCGCACCTTGGCCTCGGGGGCGGCCGCGGCGATCGCGTTGGAGGTGTTCTGGTAGAGGTTGTCGCCGCGCTTCTCGAGCACCGACAGGTTCTCGAAGGTCACGACCGCGACCTTGCCGATCCGCTGGCCGCCCTGGCTGATGGTGCCGTCCTCGGCGATCATCACCGCGCCGAGCTCGGGATCGATGGTGATCTCGCCGCCGCCCTCGTCGAGCACCTGCGAACCGCCCTCGGTGGTCAGCCGTCCGTTGTCGTCGGTGCGGAACCGGCCGTCGCGGGTGAAGCGCTCGCCTTCCGCGGTCTGCACCCGGAAGAAGCCCTGGCCCTCGATGGCCATGTCCAGCGGCGACCCGGTCGTGCGCAGCGCGCCCTGGCTGAAATTGCGGGCCACGCCGTCGGCGACCACGAACTTCACCGGCTTCGGCCCCTGCAGGGTGAAGGCCGGCGCCCGGGGCTCGGCCCGCTGCATCAGCGACTCGACCTTGAAGCCGGCGGTGTCGGCGTTGGCGATGTTGTTGGCGATGATGTCCATCTCGCGCCGAAGCACGATCTGGCGGGACAGCCCGACGTAGGACGCGTTTTCCATTAAGGTCTGCCTGAACCCGAAGCGAACTTTCGTCGCATTCCGCTGCAAGCTTCGGGCCAAGCGAAAACCCCATAAAATCCAGTATTTAAGATGGTTAACGCGCGCCTACCGGCGATTTCTGCCGGGCCCGATTTGCCGCCGTTAATCTCCGTTAAAAACGGGTTCTTAACCAAACCGGGGCCATGAGGACGGGGTGTAGATTCTAAGGAACGCGCGCGTGTCCGACAGCAAGGCCAAGGAAGCGCCCGAAGGCGAGGCCGCCGAGGGCGAGGAAGGCGGCAAGAAGAAGCCGCCCCTCAAGCTCCTGATCATCGCCGGCGCGGCGGCCGTCCTCGTGCTGGGCGGCGGCGGCGGCGCGGCCTTCTTCCTCATGAAGCCGAAGCCCGACGCGGAAGCCGCGGCCGGCGAGCACGGCAAGGAGAAGAAGGAAAAGAAGAAGGAAAAGAAGGGCGAGAAGAAGGAAGGCAAGGAGGGGCGAGGGCGGCGGCGCCCAGGTCCGTGAAGGCCCCGACGGCGTGGTCTTCTACACCCTGCCCGACGTGGTCGTGAACATGCAGACCAACGAGGGCCGGTCCACCTTCCTGAAGCTCAAGCTGACCCTGGAGCTGCCCGACGAGCACGTGGTCGAGGATCTCGATCCGAACATGCCGAGGCTGCAGGACATGTTCCAGACCTTCCTGCGCGAGCTGCGTCCCGAGGACCTGCAGGGCAGCCAGGGGTCCTACCAGCTCCGCATGGAGATCCTGCGCCGGGTGAACCTGGTGATCGCGCCCCAGAAGGCGAACGCCGTGCTCATCGAGGAGATGCTGATCAACTGACGCCCCTTCCGGGGGCGCCGGTTCGCGTACGCTTGCCATGGCCGAAGAGAACGAACCCAAATCCGAGGACTGGAACGCCGCCGAAGGCGAAGGCGGCGGCGACGGCATGTCGTCGGAACGGATCCTCAACCAGGACGAGATCGACAGCCTGCTGGGCTTCGACCTGTCGGACGACGACGGGGGCGAACGCACCGGCATCCGGGCGATCATCAACTCGGCGCTGGTCTCCTACGAGCGTCTGCCGATGCTGGAGATCGTCTTCGACCGCCTCGTGCGGTTGATGACCACCTCCCTGCGGAACTTCACCTCGGACAACGTCGAGGTCAGCCTCGACAACATCTCGTCGATCCGCTTCGGCGACTACCTGAACTCGATCCCGCTGCCGGCCATCCTGTCGGTGTTCCGCGCCGAGGAGCTGAACAACTACGGCCTGCTGACGGTCGATTCGAACCTGATCTACTCGATCGTCGACGTGCTGCTGGGCGGCCGCCGTGGCACCGCGGCCATGCGCATCGAGGGCCGGCCCTACACCACCATCGAGCGCGTGCTGGTCCAGCGGATGGTCGAGGTGGTGCTCTCCGACGCCCGCGAGGCCTTCGAGCCGCTGACCCCGGTCACCTTCACCCTCGACCGCCTGGAGACCAATCCCCGGTTCGCCGCCATCGCGCGTCCTGCCAATGCGGCGATCCTGGTGAAGCTGCGGATCGACATGGAGGACCGCGGCGGCCGCATCGAGCTGCTGCTGCCCTACGCCACCCTCGAGCCCATCCGGAAGATGCTGCTGCAGCAGTTCATGGGCGAGAAGTTCGGCCGCGACAACATCTGGGAAAGCCACCTCGCCACCGAGCTGTGGACCACCACCATGGACGTCAGCGCCGTGCTCGACGAACAGCAGGTGCCGCTCAAGCAGGTGCTCGAACTGAAGGTCGGCGACACCATCATGCTGAACGCCACGCCCGACAGCCTGATCGAGCTGCGCGCCGGCCAGATTCCCCTCACGCGCGGCCGCATGGGCCGCCGCAACTCCCACATCGCCGTCCGGGTCGAGGCGCCTCTCACGCCCTCCGCCCGCCAAGCCGTCCAGAGGTTCTGATGAGCATCGTCGCGATCGGTCTCAACCTGATTCTCGCCGCCATGCTCGGCGCCGCCATGGTCATGGGCTGGCGGCTGAACCGGCGGCTGACGGCGCTGCGCGACAGCCAGGACGGCTTCGCCAGCGCCGTGCGCGAGCTGAACGCCGCCGCCGAGCGGGCCGAACAGGGGCTCGCCGACCTGCGCGCGGCCACCGACGAGGCGACCGACGCGCTCGGCGACCGCATCCAGAAGGGCCGCGACCTGGTCCACAAGCTGGAGCGGCTGATCGAGCAGGCGCCGGCCACGCCGCGCCGCCGCGATGCGGAGATCGAGCTGAACGACCGCGCCCAGGAACGCCGCCTCGGCGCCCTGCTGGCCGCCGCCCGCGAGGCCCGCAACCGTCCGGAGCGCCTGGTCGGCCGTGAGCCGCTGGCCCGTCCGAAGCCGGCCTTCGAGGACGACCTGTTCGACGACGAGCCGCTCAGCCTGACCGACATCCGCGGGAGCGGCCGATGAAGAACATTCCGCGCATCCTGCCGCTCGTGGGCATCGCCATGGGCGGGGTGCTGGCCGTGAACGCGCTGGCCGGCGCGCGCGGCCTGCCGGAGCTGTTCTCCGGCGCCACGGCCTTCGCCGAGGAGACCGCCAAGGGCGGCAAGGCCGAGAAGGCGCCGGACGGTGAGAAGGCTCCGACCGGCCAGGCCAAGGACGCCGCGGCCGCCGCCGCCGCCCGGGGCGCGGCCTGTGCGCCCACCGCCGCCGAACTGGCGAAGCAGGCTGGGCTGTCGCCCGCCGAGCTGCAGGTGCTGCAGAGCCTCGGCACGCGCCGCGGCGAGCTGGACCAGCGCGAGAACGCCCTCGACACCCAGATCGCCCTGCTCGCCGCCGCCGAGGCCAAGCTCGACGCCAAGATGAAGGCGTTGAACGGCCTGAAGGGCGAGGTCCAGGGCCTGCTGATCCAGGCCGACAACAAGGAAGCCGCCGAGATCGACCGCCTGGTGAAGGTGTTCGAGGGCATGAAGGCCAAGGACGCCGCCCCGCGGATGGTCCTGCTGGACGACAGCGTGCGCATCCCGGTGGCCGCCAAGATGAAGGAGCGCGCGCTCTCCGCCATCCTCGCCGCCATGCCGCCGGCCGAGGCCAAGAGGCTGACGGAAGCGCTCGCCAAGCGCTTCACCGACGCCAAGGCCGCCGCCGCCCGCGCCGCCGCCGCAGCGGCCGACGCCGCGCCCGCGGGCGCGCCGCCCGCCCAGCAGGCGGCCGCTCCGCCCGCCCGGAAGGCCCCTCCCGCCGCGCAGGCCGCGGCCCCGCCGGCCGCGCCGCCGGCGAAGGCCGGCTGATCCGATGAGCTTGCGCCGGGCTCTCCGCACCGGGGTGGCGGCCGTCTGCATCGCAGGCGTGATCGCCCCTGCCGGCGCGGCTGCGCCCGGATCCGGCGAGAACTTCGCCACCCGCGGTCCGCTCGACGTCCGCGTGGCGCAGGCCGAGGCGTTCTCCCGCGTCGAGTTCCACTGGTCGGGCCGCACCTCCGTCGTCACCCGCCGCGACGGCCGCAAGCTGATCCTCACCTTCAGCCGCGACGCCGACCCGGACATCGCGCGCCTGCGCAACGCCCCGCCGAAGTGGCTGGCCGGCGCCGAGAAGCGCCACGTCGGCGGCCGCCTGGAGGTGACGCTGCTGCTCACCGACGACGCCGAGGCCAAGGTCGGCTCGGCGGACGGCGCGACCTACGTCAACGTCTTCGAGCGGCCGGCGCCGCCGCCCTCGCAGGTGGCCGAGGCCGGGGCGGCCGCGCCGGCCCCCGTCGAACCGGAGCCGCCCCGCCCGAACCCGCTGCCGCCCGGCGGCGTGGTGCCCATGCAGGCCAAGGTGGTGAACAGCCAGGTGCTGCTCACCTTCGACTGGGCCAATCCGGCCGGCGCCGCGGTTTTCCGGCGCGGCGGCTCGATCTGGGTGGTGTTCGACGCGCCCGCGAAGCTGGACGTCTCGAAGGCCCCGCTGGGCGTGCCGCAGTTCTCGGGCATCGAGACCTTCCGCGGCGCCGACTACGCCGCCATCCGCATCGACGCGGCCAGGGACATCCCGGTGGCGGCGGTCTCGCAGGGGGCCGCCTGGACCATCTCGCTCGGCCCCGGCGACCAGCCCGCGCCGACGGTGGTCAAGGTGTCCCGCGACGCCGTCGATGGCCCGGCGATCCTGCAGGCCGCGGTGGCGGGCGCGACCCGCGTCATCCGTCTGCCCGACCCCGGCGCCGGCGACGAGCTGACCGTCGTCACCGCGCTCGGCCCTGCCAAGGGCGTGCCCGCCCGGCGCGACTTCATTCAGATGGCCTTCCTGCCCTCGGTGCAGGGCCTGGCCATCGAGCCGCGCGTCGAAGACCTGAATATCGTGCGCGAAGGCGACCTGGTCAGCATCGGCCGCGACCGCGGACTGACCCTTTCGCCCGCCTGGGCCATCCAGGCCCGCGAATCCGAGCTCCTGGGCGCCCCGCGGCGCGCGGCCATGCCGGCGATGATCGACCCGGAATGGGCGGCGACCGGCGAGCACGGCTTCCTGCGCCGCTACAATTCCCTGCTCGATGCGGCGGCCGCCGAGACCGCCAGCACCGACAAGGCCTCGCCCGTCGCCGCCCAGTTGGCGCTGGCCCGGTTCCTGGTCGGCTCGGAGCTGTCCTTCGAGGCGATCGGCGTGCTCAACGCCGCCCTGAAGCATCACCCGGAGCTGGCCGACAACGCCGAATTCCGAGGTCTGCGCGGGATGGCCCGGGTGATGGCCCGCCGCTACCGCGAGGCCGAGCTCGACTTCTCCGCCCCGGTGCTGGCCGAGGATCCCTCCGCCTCGCTCTGGCGCAGCTACATCGCCGCCCAGCGGGCCCACTGGCCCGAGGCCCGGGCCGAGTTCTCCAAGGGCCTGGAGGCCTTCTCCCAGTTCTCCCCGGTCTGGAAGGCCCGCTTCGCCCGCGGCGACGCCCAGGCCGCGCTGGCGCTGGGCGACCTGACGGGCGCCGACGCCCGCATCAAGCTGGCCCTCGCCGACAAGGCCGGCTCGCTGGAGGAGCTGGAGACCCGCCTGGTCCAGGCCCGGGTGTTCGAGCTGCAGGGCGACAAGGACCGGGCCCTGCGCGTCTATCAGGCGGTCAGCCGCGCGCCGCTGGAGAAGATCGCCTCGCCGGCCCTGCTGCGCGCCACCCAGATCCAGGTGGAAATGGGCAAGATCACGCCGATCCAGGCGGCCAACACCTTCGACGGCCTCCGCTACCGCTGGCGCGGCGACGCCACCGAGTTGGAGACCATCCGTGCGCTGGGCCAGCTCTACCTCTCGCAGGGCCGCTACCGCGAGGCGCTCGACGCGCTCCGCTCGGCGGGCATGCGTCTCCCCGACCTGCCCGAGGCGATCCAGCTCCAGAACGACCTGACCGGCGCCTTCCGCGGCCTGTTCCTCGACGGCCTCGCCGACGGCCTGGAGCCGATCCAGGCGCTGGCCCTGTTCTACGACTTCAAGGAGCTGACTCCGATCGGCGCCGATGGGGACCTGATGGTCCGCAAGCTGGTCCGCCGCCTGGTGGATGTGGACCTGCTGTCCCAGGCCGCCGACCTCCTGAAGTACCAGGCCGACAACCGGCTTGAAGGCGTCGCCAAGGCCCAGGTGGCCACCGACCTGGCGCTCATCTACCTGATGGACCGCAAGCCGGAGCAGGCGCTGCAGGCGATCAACTCCTCCCGGACCACGGTGCTGCCCACCGCGCTCAACCTCGAGCGCCGTTTGATCGAGGCCCGCGCCTGGACCGGCGTCGGCCGCTACGACGGCGCGCTGGAGATCATCGAGCGCGACAACTCCCGCGAAGCCCAGGAGCTTCGCGCCGAGATCACCTGGAAGCAGAAGAACTGGGGGGCCGCGGGCCCGCTGTTCGAGAAGTCGCTGGGCGACCGCTGGAAGCGGCCCGAGGCGCTGTCGAGCGACGAGGAAGGTCGCCTGCTGCGCGCCGGCGTCGCCTACAGCCTGGCCGGCGACGAGGTCTCGCTCGCCCGGCTGGAGAGCCAGTACCGCGGCTTCTACGACCAGGCGCACAATCCCGAAGCCCTGCGCGTGGCGCTCACTGGCGTGCCCACCGGCCGGGTCAGCGCCGCCGATTTCGGCCGCGTCACCGCCGACAATGAGGTCTTCGCCGGCTGGGTCGGCCGCATGAAGGAACGCTTCCGCACCCGGCCCAGCCCGACCAGCCCGGCCAAGGCCGCCGCGCCCGCGAAGCAGGCCCCGACCAATGTCGCCCGCGGCCAGGCGGCGGACTGATCCTCACCATCTGAAGGGAAGGGGGACTATCCCCCGCCGCCCGCCCGCTGGAAGCTCTCCACCAGGCTGCCGCAGACCAGCCGCCAGCCGTCCACCAGCACGAAGAAGATCAGCTTGAACGGCAGGCTGATGGTCACCGGGGGGCAGCATCATCATGCCCATGCTCATCAGCACGCTGGCGACGACGAGGTCGATGACCAGGAACGGCACGAACAGCAGGAAGCCGATCTCGAAGGCGCGCTTCAGCTCGCTGATCATGAAGGCCGGGGTGACCACCCGGATCGGGGTATCCGCCACGGTGGCGGGGCGCGGGATGTTCGACAGGCGCACAAACAGCGCCAGGTCGTCGCGGTCGACCTGGCTGAGCATGAAGGTCTTCACCGGCCCGCCGGCGGCGTCGAACGCCTCGGACAGCTCGATCTGCTGGTCCATCAGGGGCTTGATGCCCTCCTGGTAGGACCGCTCGATGGTCGGGCCCATGACGATGGCGGTGAGGAACAGCGCCAGCGAGATGATCACCGAGTTGGGCGGGCTCTGCTGCAGGCCGAGCGCCGTGCGCAGCAGGGACAGCACGACCACGATCCGCACGAAGGAGGTGGTCATGATGACGATCGACGGGGCCAGCGAGAGCACCGTCAGCAGGCCCATGAGCTGGACGACCCGCTCGGTCAGGCCCGCGCCGGTGCCGAGGTCGACGTTCAGGGCCTGGGCGGCCGCGGCGGCCGGGAAGACGAGGAACAGCGCGGTGGTGATCGCCGACAGCGCCAAGGCGCGGCGCCAGTCCTCCGCGGGCAGGGCGCGGATCGCCTTGACGAGCGCGCGCATCAGGCCTGTTCCTTGACGGCGGGCATGCCCTCGGCCAGCACCCGGCCCTCGCCGAGCAGGAGCAGCATCTCCTGGCCGTCGCACGAGACGAGGACGATCCGGCGGGTCGGGTCGAGCACCAGGTTTTCCACGATGGCGAGGCGGCGCTCGGCCTTGGGTTTGCTCAGTTTCGCCAGCGCGTCGGGGCCGAAGCGGCGCAGCGCGACCGCGCCCAGGCCGATCAGGCCAAGCGTCAGGGCGAGGGCGAAGGCGGCCCGCAGCAGTGTCGGAAAATCCATGCAGCTTCTGCCACTTAGGGGGTTCTGAGCCGCATTCGGGGGTGAATCCCTTTAATCGGTGATTAACCCTGTTTATTCACCATATCCGGCATGGATATCGGCGACATCCCGCTCTTCTCGATGCTGCGCGGCCGGCTCAGCTACCTGTCCGAGCGGCAGAAGCTGATCGCCCAGAATGTCGCCAACTCCGACACCCCCGGCTTCCGGCCCAAGGACCTGAAGCAGTTCGCCTACAATGCGCCGGCCAGGGCGCCCGCGGGCGGGCTTCGGCCCGCCGGCGTGCAGGCGGTCACCCAGCCGGGCCACATGGTGTCGTCGTCCGCCTCCAGCGCCGCGTCGCGCGGCTTCCAGGAGACGAAGTCCGAGGTGATCGAGACCACCCTCGACGGGAACGCGGTGTCCCTCGAGGAGGAGATGCTGAAGATGAGCGAGGCGCGGATGAGCTACGACGCCGCGATCGGCTTCTATCAGAAATCCATGAACCTGCTGCGCATGGCCGCCCGGCCCCCGGGCCGCTGACCCAGAATCGCGAGGAGTAGCGTCCGATGGCCCCCCCGTTCCCTTTCCGGCGTCGCCCAGTCCGTGGCCGCGTCCGCCATGCGCGCCCAGCAGGCCCGGATGCGGGTGATCGCCGAGAACCTCGCCAATGCGAACTCGACCTCGCGCACGCCCGGCGGCGACCCCTACCGGCGCCAGGCGCCGGTCTTCGAGCCGACCAAGGTGGCCGGCGCCCAGGGCGTCAGGATGGTCGGCGTCCAGCCGGACCAGAAGCCGTTCCGCAGCGAGTACGAACCCGGCGCGCCGGGCGCCGACGCCAACGGCTATGTGAAGCTTCCGAATGTCGATTCGCTCGTCGAGGCGATGGACATGAAGGAGGCCCAGCGGGCCTACGAGGCCAACCTGAACGTCATCGAGACGGCGCGCGCCATGGAGTCGCGCACCCTCGACCTCCTGAAGAAATAGGACCTGACCCGTGATCAACGCGCTCGCCGCCGCCAAGGCCTACGCCGCCACCCAGAAGTCCGCTGGGATCGACCCCGCCATGGGCGGCGGCGCGACCGCCGGGGTCGGCGGCGGCTTCGGCGACATGCTGAAGGCGGTGATGACCGACGCGGTCTCCGCCTCGAAGCACGCCGAGACCCAGATGGCCGCCCAGGTCGCCGGCAAGACCGAGCTGGTCGACGTGGTCACCGCGATCTCCGCCGCCGAGGCCAGCCTGGAGACGGTGATGGCCGTCCGCGACCAGGTGATCAGCGCCTATCAGGAAATCATGCGCATGCCGATCTGACCGCGCCTCCCTCCCTTAATGGGGAGGGAAGACTCGCCACAGGCGAGCAGGGTGGGGCGGCATGATCCTCACCGGCGTCGGGGTTTCCGCCCCCCATTCCCCACCCCTGGCCGCTGACGCGGCCTGTCCCTCCCCATTAAGGGAGGGACGATGCGGTCATTTCACCGCCGCGCACGCCACCCGCGCGCCCGCGCCGCCGATCGGCTGGGTGGTGTGGTCGTCGGCATTGGCGTGGATCAGCACCGCCGAGCCGTCGGCGTCCTTCAGCTTGTCGAGGGTGATCAGGCTGGAGAACACCTCGGTCATGCCCGCGCCACGGCTGTCGACGTAGAGGTTCGGCAGGTCGCCGGTCTCGTTGGCCTTGTCGTTCAGCAGGCCGTGCACCCGGTCGCCGCCCCCGTGGGTGTGGCCGCCGGCCGAGGTAAAGTCGGCTTTCGAGCAGTCGGCCTTCTCGTGGAAGTGCAGGCCGTGCCAGCCGGGCGTCAGGCCCTTCACCTCGACGCGCATCAGCACGCCCTTGGGCGCCGCCGTCAGCGTCACCTTGCCGATGGTCTCGCCGGTTCCGTTCTTCAGGTCGGCCGTGGTGGGGGGTCTGCGCCTGGGCCGCGGAGCCGAGGGCGAGGGCGGCCGCGGCGGTGGCGGCAAGCAGCTTGATCGAGGTCATCATGCACTCCTAACGCTTCGGGGGAGGGCGCGTTCTATCAGTCCGTGTTACGCCTAATCTATGGCGGAGGCGGTCCTCGAGCTTTCGGGCGTCGGCAAGCGGTACGGCGCGACCGCCGCGCTCGACGACGTGTCGCTCACGGTCCGGGCCGGTGAGTTCGTCGCCCTGGTCGGTGGCTCCGGCTCGGGCAAGACCACGCTGCTCAAGACCATCAACCGGCTGGTCGCGCCCGACGCGGGCTCGGTCCGCGTCGCCGGCGAGGATGCCGCGTCCGTCGCCGCCCCCCTGCTTCGCCGCCGGATCGGCTATGTCTTCCAGGAAGTCGGCCTCTTTCCGCACCTGACGGTGGCGGAGAACATCGCCGTCACGCCGCGCCTGCTGGGCTGGGACCGCGACAGGATCGCGGCCCGCACCGCCGAGCTGCTCGACCTCGTGGCCCTGCCGCCCGACGTCGCCGCCCGCACGCCCGACGCGCTGTCCGGCGGCCAGCGCCAGCGGGTCGGCGTCGCCCGCGCGCTCGCCGCCGAGCCCGCCATCCTGCTGATGGACGAACCCTTCGGCGCGCTCGACCCCATCACCCGCGACCAGCTCGGCGTCGATGTCCGCGCGCTTCACGAGCGGCTCGGCCTGACCACCGTGATGGTCACCCACGACATAGCCGAGGCCGTGCTGCTCGCCGACCGCGTGGTGGTGCTGAAGGCCGGTCGCGTCCTCGCCGACGGCGCGCCCGCCGACCTGCTGTCCACCGCGACCGATCCGGACGTCCGCGCGCTGCTGGAGGCGCCGAGGCGCCAGGCCGAGCGGCTGCGCGAGAGGCTGGGCGCGTGACGGCCCCGCTCGCCGACGCCTTCGCCCTGCTGCCGGGCTACCTCGCCTGGCACGTGCTGTTGTCGGCCAGCGCGCTGGTGCTGGGCGTCGCCATCAGCCTGCCGCTGGCGATCGGGGCGGCGCGCAGCCCGCGCCTGCGCTGGCCGGTCCTGGCGCTGGCCAGCCTCGTCCAGACCATCCCC
Organism: Phenylobacterium sp. J367; assembly: GCF_024699985.1. Classification (GTDB taxonomy): domain Bacteria; phylum Pseudomonadota; class Alphaproteobacteria; order Caulobacterales; family Caulobacteraceae; genus Phenylobacterium. Next base: position 2,355,190 of record NZ_JAJONA010000001.1, read on the forward strand.
AGCCTGGCGCTGCTGGCGCTGTTCTATCCCCTGCTGCTGGCGGTCTCGGCGCTCGCGCTCACGCTCACCGGCCACGGCTTCTCGGCGCTGGGCTTCCTGCCGTCGCTCCTCGCGCTGACCCTCTACTCCATGCTGCCGATCCTCAGGAACGGCGCGGCGGGCATCCTGGGCGTCGATCCCGCCGTCCGCGAAGCCGCCGACGGGGTCGGCATGACGTCGCGCCAGAAGCTGCTGCAGGTCGAGTTGCCGCTCGCCGCCCCCGTGATCATGGCGGGCGTCCGCACCGCCGCCGTCTGGACCATCGGGGCCGCCACCCTCTCCACGCCGGTCGGCCAGACCAGCCTCGGCAACTACATCTTCGCCGGCCTCCAGACCGAGAACTGGGTCTTCGTCCTCTTCGGCTGCGCCGCCTCCGCCGGCCTAGCGCTGGCCGCCGACCAGCTCCTGGGCCTCGTGGAGGCGGGCGTGCGCCGCCGCAGCCGGCCGCTGGTGCTGGCCGGCGCGGTGGGGCTCATTGTCGGCGTCGCCCTGGCGCTCCTGCCGCTCATGAGCTTCGGCAAGCCCGCCGCCTATGTGGTCGGCGCAAAGAACTTCTCCGAGCAGTACATCCTGGCCGAACTGATCGCCGGCCGGCTGGAAGGGGAGGGGCGCCCGGGTCTCGCGCCGCGAGAACCTCGGCTCCTCCATCGCCTATTCCGCGCTCGCCGCCTCGGAGCTCGATGTCTACGTCGACTATTCCGGCACGCTGTGGACCAACGTCCTCGGCCGCACCGACAACCCCGGCCGCCAGGCGGTGCTCGACCAGCTCACCGCCGAGCTTGAGAAGCGTGACGGCGTCCGGGTCATGGGCTCGCTGGGCTTCGAGAACGCCTATGCTTTCGTGATGCGCGAGGACCGCGCCCGGGCGCTCGGCGTCGCCTCCAACGCCGACCTGGCCCGCGTGGCCCCGCAGCTTACCCTGGGCTCCGACCTGGAATTCCTCTCCCGCCCCGAGTGGAAGGCCGTCGAAGCCGCCTACGGGCTCCGGTTCCGCCAGAGCCGAAACTACCAGCCGACCTTCATGTATCGCGCGCTGCAGGGCGGCGAGGCGGACGTGATCAGCGCGTTTTCCTCGGACGGCCGGATCGCCGCCGACCGCCTGGTGGTGCTGACCGACCCCAAGGGCGCGATCCCGCCCTACGACGCCGTCGTCCTGGTCTCGCCCAGGCGGAAGGACGATCCGCGGCTTCTGGCGGCGCTCCAGCCGCTGATCGGCGCTGTCCCGGTCGAGGCCATGCGCGCCGCGAACTACAGCGTCGACCGGGACGTGGAGAAGGCCGTCCCCGCCGAGGCGGCGCGCGCGCTAGAGGCGAAGCTCCGCCGTTAACGATTTAGCCCTCGTTAACCATACCGGACGAGTCTGGCGGCGTCGGGGCGAGGCGCCGATTCCGTAAGCTTTTCCGTGAGGTCCCCATGAGCGGCGCCGAGGTTCTGGACGTCGGTCGCGACGCCATCTGGCTCACCATCCAGTTGTGCGCGCCCGTGCTGATCGTCGGCCTGGTCGTGGGCGTCGGGATCGGCCTGCTGCAGGCGCTGACCCAGATCCAGGAGCAGACCCTGGTCTTCGCGCCGAAGATCGTGGCGATCTTCATCTCGCTTCTGGTCTTCCTGCCGCTGATGGGCGCGCTGATGGGCGGCTTCATGCGGCACATCGCGGCCCGCATCTCGGCGATGTAGGGAAAGGGCCGCCCGGCCGCCCATGGAAAGCTACGCCACAGCGCAGCAGGTCTACGCCGCAGGCCTGCTCTTCGCCCGGCTTGCGGCCATCGTCATGCTGATCCCCGGCATCGGCGAGGGCTTCATCCCGGCGCGCGTGCGCATGTCGCTCGCCTTCGTCATGGCGCTGACCCTCTATCCGGTGATCGGCCCCTCGGTGCCCGGGGTCCCGGCCGCGATCAGCGGCGTGGCCGGGGCGGTGATCCGCGAGGTCCTGATCGGCCTGATGATCGGCGGCATCCTCAGGCTCTTCATGTCGTCCCTGGCGACGGCGGGCGAGATCGTCTCCATCCAGACGACCCTGGCCTTCTCCCAGACCGCCAACCCGATGCAGGCCCAGCCGTCCACCACGCTCGGCACCTTCCTCGGCCTGATCGGCATCCTGCTCGTGATGACCACCGGCCTGCACCACCTGTTCATCGGGGCGATCGTGAAGTCCTACACGCTCTTCCCCTTCACCCGCCCGGTGATGGTCGGCGACGCGGCCCAGCTCGCCATCGAGACGGTGGGCAAGTCCTTCGCCCTCGGCCTGCAGCTCTCGGCGCCGGTTCTCGTCTTCTCGCTGATCTTCAACATCGCGGTCGGCGTCGTCGGCCGCGTGATGCCGCAGTTCCAGGTGTTCTTCGTCGCCACCCCGCTGATGGTGCTGACGGGGCTTTCCGTCTTCGCGCTGTCTCTCGGCGTCATCGGCGTCGTGTGGACCGACCGCTACCGCGACCTGCTCGCCCGGTTCGGGAGCTAGGCCGTGGCGGAGCAGAACGACGGCGCAGAAAAGACAGAAGAACCGACCCAGCGAAAACTCGAGCAGGCGCGGGCCAAGGGCGACGTCCCGAAGACCCCCGACTTCCCGCAGTTCATGTCGTTCTTCGCGGTGGCCGCCGTGCTGGCCGTCGCCGGCGGCTGGATGTGCCGCAACCTGGCGCTGGAGCTGCTGCCGTTCATTTCCGACCCCGACGGAATCGACCTGTCCGGCCAGGCCGGCGTCGGGGTCGCCCGGCGCGCCGCCCTGGCCGCCGCCCCGCTCATCGTCGCGGTGATGGCCGCCGCGGCGCTTGCCGGCGCGGCGGGCAACCTCGCCCAGACCGGCCTGATGCTGACGCCGGACAAGCTGAAGCCCGAGTGGAGCAAGCTCAGCCCCATACAGGGCCTCAAGCGGCTCTTCGGCCTCGACGCCCTGATGCAGTTCTTCAAGGGCCTGGTGAAGATCGTCATCGTCGGGGCGCTGGTCTGGTGGATCCTGAAACCGCACCTGGGGGCGATGACCAAGCTCGCCACCATGGAGCCGGTGATGATCCTGCCGCTGACGGTGGACATCCTGAAGCGGCTGATCTTCTCGGTCTGCGGCCTCCTGCTGGTCGTCTCCGGGGCCGACTGGTTCTGGCAGAAGCGGCGCTTCATGACCCGGATGCGGATGACCAAGGAGGAGCTGAAGGAGGACTTCAAGCAGTCCGAAGGCGACCCGCACGTGAAGGCCCGCCAGAAGCAGATCCGTCACACCCGCGCCCGGCAGCGGATGATGCAGGCCGTGCCCAACGCCACCGTCGTCGTCATGAACCCGACCCACTACGCCGTGGCGCTGAAGTACGAGCAGGGCGAGGACCAGGCGCCCGATGTGCGTCGCCAAGGGCCTCGACACCCTGGCGCTGAAGATCCGCGCGCTCGCCGAGGAATCCGGCGTGCCGGTGATCGAGGACCCGCCGCTGGCGCGCGCCCTCTACGCCGCGGTGGAGGTCGAGGGAGATGATCCCGCAGGCCCACTACGAGGCGGTGGCGAAGATCATCGGCTTCATCCTGAACGGCAAGAAGAAGCCCGAGCGGCGGGCGCGGCCGCTTTGAGGCCCCTCGTTCAAGGGGCGCCTGTGACAATGCGGGCCCTGTGAGAAGATTGCGATGAGTGATTCGATAGAGTTCCCCGCCCACCCACCGGAGACGCCGACGCGCGACATGGCCCTGCGCCAGAAAAAGCGCCGCGGGTTCGACCCGCTCACCGCCGCCGCCGTGGCCTTCTTCCTGCTGGCCGTGGCGCTCGCGGCGACGCCTGCGTTGAACGCCGGCCCGGCGACCCTGGCGGGTCTGCTGCTGCTGATCGGCCTGGCCGGCGTGGCCTGCCTCGGCCTCTTCGTGCTGCGCGGCACGGCCGAGCCGGTGTCCGACAACGAGCCGGGCGCCGACAAGCTGATCGAGGCGCTCACCGAGCCGGCGGCCATCGCCACGCCGGACGGCCGGGTTCAGGCCGCAAACGCCGCCTGGAAGGATGTGCTGGGCGCCGCCAGCCGCCTGCCCAAGACCGGCGCCTCGGCCGCCAGCCTGTTCGCCGCCCTGACCGCCGCCCGCCGGGGCGAGACCGGCCGCGCCTCGATCCGCACCAACGGCTCCGAGCACGAGGCGGTGGTCTCGCCGCTCGGCGCCCGCCGCTTCCTGGTCCGTCTGGCGGGCCCGTCCCGGACGCTGGCCCTGCCGGCCGCGGCTCTGGAGGTGATCAACGCCGTCTCCACCGCCCGCAGTCCGCCGCCAAAGGTGCTCGACGCCTTCGCCGCCGCCTCGCCGTTCGGGGCCGCCCTGCTGGAGGGCGAGGATCCCTTCGAGGCGAAGATCCTGGAGGCCAACCCGGCGCTGAAGGCCGTGGCCGGCGGCGGCGAGGTCGGCCAGGCGTTCGGCGAGCTGATCGACGCGGCGTCCCGCGCCGACGCCGCCCAGCGGCTGGCCACCGGCAACCAGGTGGGCGCGCTGGAGGTCCGGCTGGCGCACGATCCCGCGCGCATCGCCCACCTCTACCTCTCCAAGTCCGACGGCCGCTGGGTCGCCTATCTGGTGGACGTCTCCGAGCAGAAGCAGATCGAGCTGCAGCTCGCCCAGAGCCAGAAGATGCAGGCGATCGGCCAGCTCGCCGGCGGCGTGGCCCACGACTTCAACAACCTGCTCACCGCCATCTTCATGCAGCTCGACGTGCTGGCCTCGCGCCACCCGGTGGGCGATCCCTCCTACGAGGGCCTGAACGAGATCAAGCAGACCTCCACCCGCGCCGCCGACCTGGTCCGCAAGCTGCTGGCCTTCTCGCGCAAGCAGACCGTCCAGCGCGAGGTGCTCGACCTGGGCGAGCTGATCAGCGAGTTCGAGGTCCCTGCTGCGCCGCGTCCTCTATGAAGACGTGAAGCTCGCCACCGACTACGGCCGCAACCTGCCCCTGGTGAAGGCCGACCGCGGCCAGCTCGAGACGGCGGTGATGAACCTCGCGGTCAACGCCCGCGACGCGGTGCGCACCCACGGCGGCGGCCAGGTGAAGATCCGCACCGCCCGCCTCACCCAGGAACAGGCCCACCAGATGGGCTATCCCGGCGCCCAGGGCGACCAGGCGCTGATCGAGGTCTCCGACGACGGTCCCGGCATCGCGCCGGAGATCATGGAGAAAATCTTCGAGCCGTTCTTCACCACCAAGCCGGTGGGCGAGGGGACCGGCCTCGGCCTGGCCACCGTCTACGGCATCGTCAAGCAGTCGGACGGCTGGATCAGCATCGACAGCCGGCCGGGCGAGGGCGCGGCCTTCCGCATCTTCCTGCCCGTCCACGTGCCCTCCGCCACCGCCCCGGCCGTCGCGCCCGCGCCGCCCAAGCGCCCGCAGGCCCGCGATCTCTCCGGGGCCGGCCGCATCCTCTTCGTGGAGGACGAAGACGCGGTACGCGGCGTCGCCGCCAAGCTGCTCCGCGCCCGCGGCTACGAGGTGATCGAGGCCGCTTCCGGCGAGGGAGGCCCTGGAGCTGGCGGAGGAGCATGCCGGGACCATCGACCTGATGATCTCCGACGTGGTCATGCCCGGGATGCAGGGCCCGGACCTCCTCAAGCAGGCCCGCGGCTACCTGGGCTCGGCGCCGGTGATGTTCATCTCCGGCTACGCCGAGAGCGAGTTCTCCGACCTGCTGGAGGGCGAGACCAATGTCTCCTTCCTGCCCAAGCCCATCGACATCAAGACGCTGGCCGAGCGGGTGAAGCAGGAGCTCCAGAAGGCGGCGTAAGGCGGCTGCGGCGCTTGCGCGCCGCGGTCCCTCGGTCCAAGGATCGGGCGTCAACCGAGAGCCTTCAGTCCGAGCCGTGTCCCAGCCGTCCAAGACCCTGACCATCGCCGACGCCTTCCAGCAGGCGATCGCCGCCGCCAGGGCCGGCCAGCTCGCGGAGGCCGAGAACCTCTACCGGGCGATCCTGAAATCGGCGCAGCCGCCGGAGGTGTTCCGCAACCTCGGCCTGCTGCTCGACCGCCAGGGCCGGGTCGACGAGGCCGAGGCCATCTATCGCGACGCCATCGCCGCCGCCCCGAGGGACCAGGTCGCGCAGCTCAACCTCTGCCTGCTGCTACTGCGCGAAGGCCGCTATGCCGAAGCCTGGCCGCTGTTCGAGAGCCGCTTCGCCCGGCCCGGCGCCCCGGCCCAAGCCGCAGCTGTCCTTCCCGGAATGGCAGGGCGAGCCGGTGCGCTCCCTGCTGATCTGCAACGAGCAGGGGCTGGGCGACCAGATCCAGTTCGCCCGCTACGCCCCGATCCTGAAGGCCCAGGGCGTCGACGTCAGCCTGATGTGCAGCCCGCCGCTGACGCGGCTGTTCGGCGCGCTTGGCGTCACCGTCATTCCCGCGGAGGGCCAGGTCTCGATCCCGCGGCACGACGCCTGGGTGATGGCCGGCGCGCTGCCCTGGCGCATGGGCGCGACCCTGGAGACCATCCCCGCTTCGCCCTACCTCCCGGGCAAGGCCGGCGGAACCGGCATCGGCGTCGTCACCCACGGCAATCCCGGCCATTCAAGCAGGCCGTCCGCTCGCTCGGCCCCGAAGCCGAGGCCGCGCTCCGCGCCCTGCCAGGCGCCGTCAGCCTGCACCAGGCCGACACCGGCGCCCAGGATCTCGAGGACACCCGGCGGATCATCGAGGACCTGGAGCTGGTGATCAGCGTCGACACCAGCGTCGCGCACCTGGCCGGCGCCATGGGCAAGCCCTGCTGGGTGCTGCTGGCCACCGACGTGGACTGGCGCTGGATGCGCCATCGCGCCGACAGCCTCTGGTATCCCTCCATCCGCCTGTTCCGCCAGCCGGAGCCCGGCGACTGGGCCAGCGTGGTGGCCGAGGTCCGCCAGGCGCTGGACGCCCGCTGATGAGCGCGCTGGCCGATCTCCGGAAGGACTGGCCGGCCCTCGAATTCGCCGACTGGGCGCCCACCGCCCAGACCCTGCACATGTGGACCCAGATCGTCGGCAAGGTCCGCATGGCGCTGACGCCGGCGGTGAACCACTGGTGGCACGTGCCGCTCTATGTGAGCCCGCGCGGGCTCACCACCACCGCCATCCCGGACGGCGCGCGCACCTTCGAGATCGAGTTCAACTTCCTCGACCACCGGCTCGACATCACCTGCAGCGACGGCGGCGCCCAGCACTTCGCCCTGACTCCCATGGCGGTCGCGGACTTCCACGCCGAGCTGATGGCCGCGCTGGCCCGCATCGGCGTCGCGCCGCGCATCTGGACCACCCCGTGCGAGGTGCCCGCGCCCATCCCCTTCGAGCAGGATCGCCTGCACCGGTCCTACGACGCCGAGGCGGTGTCGCGATTCTTCCGCGTGCTGGTCCAGGTCGACCGGGTCATGAAGGTTTTCCGCGGCCGCTTCCTCGGCAAGTGCAGCCCGGTGCACTTCTTCTGGGGCAGCTTCGACCTGGCGGTGACGCGGTTCTCCGGCCGGCCCGCGCCGCCGCATCCGGGCTCGGCGATCCTGCCGGCCTCGGTCAGCGGCGAGGCCTATTCGCACGAGGCGATGAGCGTGGGCTTCTGGCCGGGCGACGCCGGCCACGAGGCCCTGTTCTACGCCTATGCCTATCCCGAGCCCGCCGGCTTCCCGGACGCCGCGACGACGCGGTCGGGCCGCTACGAGCCCGAGCTCGGCGAGTTCGTCCTGCCCTACGCCGCGGTCCGCGAGGCCCATGCGCCGGACTATGCGATCCTCGGCTTCTTCCAGCGCGCCTACGAGGCCGCCGCCGACCTCGCCGGCTGGCCGCGCGACGCCCTCGAACGGAGAGCCCCATGACCAAGATCCCCGCCGCGAAGAAGCCTCCGTCGGTGCAGAAGTCCCAGGCGGTCGGCGCGGGGGCGCTTGGGGCCGGGGCCGCCGGCGCGGGCGCGCTCGGCGCGGGCCTGATGCTGTCGCTCGCGGTCGGCGCGGTGGCGCTGGGCGCGCTCGCCATCGGCCGCCTCGCCGTGGGGCGCATGACCATCCGCCGCCTCCGCATCGGCCGGCTGGAGGTCGACGAGCTGGTCGTCCGCCGCATCGCTCCGCCGCCGATCCGCCGCCGCCGCCACCCGCCGCACCTGCGCTGACGCTTGCGTCCCGGCCCGTCGCGGGCCAGCGTTCGTCCCAACAAGATCAGACCGGGAGGACGTGATGGGTGAGGCGCGCATCAACCCCAATGGAGCCTTGCGCGGCCGCACCGCGCTGGTCACAGGCGCCAGCCGGGGCATCGGCGAGGCGATCGCCGCGCGGCTCGCCATGGAGGGCGCCAAGGTCGTCTGTTCGGCCCGCACCGCCGAGACCGGCGACAGCAAGCTCCCGGGCACGCTGCACGACACCGTGGGCCGCATCCGCCGCGCCGGCGGGGAGGCCACCTTCATCAAGGCCGATCTCTCCTCGGAGGCGGACCGCGAGGCGCTCGTCGCCCAGGCCGTCGAGGCCTACGGGCCCGTCGACATCCTGATCAACAACGCCGCCGTCACCTTCTTCATCCCTGTGGAGACCTTCCCGGAGAAGCGCTTCAAGCTGATGATGGAGGTCCAGGTCTGGGCGCCGTTCCACCTCTCCCAGCTCGTCCTGCCGTCCATGCGCGAACGCCGCCAGGGCTGGATCGTCAACATCTCCTCGCCGGCCGGACTGCATCCGAAGCTGCCGTTCGCCCGCGGCCGCGGCGGTACGGTCTACGGCATGTGCAAGGCCGCGCTGGAGCGCTTCACCACCGGCCTCGCCGCCGAGGTCTATGACGACGACATCGCGGTGAACGTCGTCTCGCCGGGCCTCGTGGACACGCCGGGCGTCGCCGTCCACGGCCTGATCAACGAGCAGTCGAAGGCCCGCGTCCAGCCCATCGAGGTCATCGCCGAGGCCGTCTATCGTCTGGCGTCCGGAGACCCGAAGGTGCTCACCGGCCGCATCGAATACGCCGAGCCCTTCCTGAAGGGCCTGTCCATCCAGCCGGCGGAGCTGGTCTGAGATGCTGGAGCAGACCGTCGACATCCCCACCAGGGACGGCGCCACCACCACCTTCATCGTCCACCCGGAGCGCGACGCGCCGCATCCGGTGATCCTGTTCTTCACGGACGCCCCGGCGATCCGCGAGGAGCTGCGCGACATGGCCCGCCGGATCGCCACGGCCGGCTACTACGTCATGCTGCCCAACCTCTATTACCGGCGCGGCGTCCTGGAGCTCGCCGACCTGCCGCCGCTGCCGGAGGCGGAGGCCCGCGCGCGGATGTTCGATCTGATGGGGTCGCTCTCGATCCCGCTCGTCATGGACGACGCCGACAGCCTGATGGTCTTCGCCGACCGCGACCCGGCCGCCAGCCCGGGCCCGATCGCCACCCTCGGCTACTGCATGAGCGGCCAGTACGCGATCGCCTACGCCGCCCGCAACGCGAGGGTCGCCGCCGCCGCCTCGATCTACGGCGTCAGCCTCGTCACCGACGCGCCGGAGAGCCCGCACATCGCCGCCCAGAAGACCCGGGCCGAGGTCTATTTCGCCTGCGCCGAGACCGACATCTATGCGCCGCGCGAGATGGTCGAGGCGCTCGAGGCCGCCCTGAAGGGCAAGGCCGACGCCGAGGTCGAATGGTATCCCGGCGTCCACCACGGCTTCGCCTTCCCGCAACGGGCCGCCTACGACAAGCCGGCCGCCGAGCGCCACTGGGAGCGGCTGTTCGCGCTGTGGCGGCGAAAGCTGGGCTGATTATTCCAGGAAAATACTGAGTGAATTCTGATCGTCGGAAATATTTTCCCAGAAAATCCTTGAATGTGGATGGAAATTAGCCCATCTTCGTCGCATCAAATCTCGATCCGGCTCGCGTGCCGTTCTAGCCGATATCTTTGAATATCCGCCGGAAACGCCTTTCGACCTTATCCGAAAATTTGATCTTCCGCCTCATCCGGGGCGTGAGAACTCGTGTCCGGAAGGGACGACAAGATGCAAGACGGTACTGTGAAGTGGTTCAACCCCACCAAGGGCTTTGGTTTCATTCAGCCCGATCAGGGCGGCGGCGATGTGTTCGTGCACATCTCGGCGGTCGAACGTGCGGGCCTCGGCGGCCTGCATGAGGGCCAGAAGGTCGGTTTCGAGCTCGAGCGCGACGCGCGCTCCGGCAAGATGTCGGCCGCCAACCTCAAGGTCAGCTGAGCCACGGCGTCGGAGCGGCCATGCGGCCGCTCCGCCTCTGTGGGTCCTCCCGATGAGTCCCGACCAACAGCATCGCTGCACCGTGCAGCAGGCTCCGGACGGCAAGCCCTATCTGGCTTTCGAGCCGTCGACCGGCGCCGCCTCGTCCTACAGCAACTCGCTCTTCACGCTCGACCTCAAGCCCGGGGTCAGCCTCGTCGAGGCGCGGCGGCTGGCGGACGAGATCAACGGCGCCCTCTGGGGCGTCTCCTCCACCATTTTCTAGGCGTTCGCGCCGGGGAGTCCTGATGACCGTCAAGTCGGACCTGCGCGCCGTCGAATACCGGACCCGGGCCGAGGCTGCGACCTCTGCCGCCGAAGCCTCGCCGCTCGCCAACCAGCGCGAGCTGCACGAGGCGTCCGCCGCGGTCTGGAACCAGCTCGCCGAGCAGGAGGAGCGCCGCAGCGTGCGCGCCGCCCAGATCCTCGTGGCCCAGACCCCGGTCGTTCAGCCCATCGCGGCCGAACATTCCGAGCCCGAAACCCCCGCGGCGGCGTCGGCCGTCGTGCTGGAGAACTGATGAAACGCGCTCTCAAGGATACGTTCGGCGACCGGCTGCAGGCCCAGGCTGAGGCCCGCCAGGCCCAGCTCGCCAAGTTCCAGCCGAAGGCCGCCGTAGCCGACCCGAACATCGCCGAGCGCGCCGCCCAGCGCGCCAGCGAACGCGCCGCCGAGCTCACGCGCGTCCGCCTCGAGCGCTCCGACGCCAAGGCCGCGCGCCAGCAGGCCGCCGCCGACGCGCTCGCCGCCGACGCCGCCGCCATCAAGGCCGCCGAGGACGCCGCCCTCGACCTGAAGCGCGGCGCCCGCAAGGAACGCAAGGCGCTGACCAAGGCCGAGGCCCAGGCCAAGCGCGACGCCCGCTACGCCGCCCGCAAGGCGCGCCGCTAGACTTCGGTCCCACCGCCCGCGCGCGGCTCGGCCTGCGCGGCGACGTCACCCCAAGCCCGGCCGACGGCAAGTCCGCCGCCCGCCGTCACGGTGGCGGACTCTAGTCGAAGTCGATCAGCGCGCCGCCCCAGATCGGGAAGGTCCCGGTCTGGCCGACCTGCGCCACCGCCGCCTTCACGTCGGCCCGCTCGCGGACCTGGTCGAAGGTCCGGCTGATCGCGTCGTCGAAGGGCGTATGCGCCGCCCTGCGGAACCGGCTGAGTTCAAACAGCGCTGAGTCGCGATCGTCGGCCGATTTCAGCCGCACGATGTAGCGTGCGGCCAGCGCATCCGCGTCGCCCGCGCACAGCAGGGCCTTGGCGCGCGCGGTCTCGTTGTCCGAGGCATGGTCGGCGGTGAACTTCAGGGCCTCGGCGCCGGCCTGCGGTTGCTTGCGGCCGTAGTGCGCGCAGACGCGCTCCGCAGCCAGCCACATATGGCCGTAGTCGCTCAGGTTCGGCTTCGGGCCCATCGCCTCCAGGGTCGCCAGCGCGTCGTCATGCCGGGCGGCGGCGTTCAGGATGCCGGCCAGATTGATGTTCTGGCTGACGTTCGTCTCGCTCTGGCCTTCCTTCAGCTTCGCGGCCTCGGCCATCGTCGCGGCGGCCTCGTCCATCCGGCCCAGGTCGCGCAGGGCATAGGCCTTGTCGTTCAGCACCCAGTTGCGGATGTCCTCCCCCCTCGGCGTCGGGGATCGGCCCCGGCTTGGCAAGCCGCGCCTCCAGCAGCTTCAGCGCCTCCTCGCTGCGGCCCAGGAGCCGCAGGTCGGCCGCGACCGCCAGAACCCCGCGCCCGTCGTCGGGGTCCTTGTCCAGCGCCTCGCGCGCCCGGGCGAACTCCGCCTCGGCGATGGCCTTGCTGTCGAACTGGGCGAGCCCGTCCTCCGTCAGCCCGGCGTAGTCGTTGTTCAACCGCAGCTCGATATGCGAGCTGACGCTCCTGACGCGGCCGGCGACGCGGCGCGCGTTGGCGAGATCGCCATCGACCTTCAGCATCCTGGCGTAGTCGACCCAGAGGTAGTCGCCGCCTGCAAACGGCGACATGGGTTTCCAGTCGATGGTGTCGAGGGCGGCCAGGAAGCGCCGCTTGCGCTTCGGATCATCGCGCACCAGCCGGGCGAAATCGAACAGCGAGCTGTCCGAGAAGATGATCGCGCTGCCATCGCCCCGGCGCTTGGCGGCTTCCTCCAGCGACCGGAGGCCGTCGTTCACATCGCCGATCTCGCTGGCGACGATGAAGCGCGTCGTCCACGCCAGCGCGCTGGCCTCCTTTTCCGCCGTGCTCTTGCGGACCAGCTCGGCGGTCGGCTCGATGCCGCACATCGCCGCCATCATGTAGGTCCAGGACCGCTGCTGGCTCGTCAGGGTGCGGAAGTCACGCCGGTCCAGCAGCGCCGCGAAGCTCTCCTTGTCGCAACCATTCCCGGACTGCGCGGTCTTGGCGAGCACGGCGAAGTCGTCTTCCGCCGTCGTCTGGGCGAGGGCGGCGCCGGGGACGGCGAGGCAGAGTGCGGCCGTCAGCGCGGCGATCCGGGTGCGGAGAAGTGTCGTCATCGGCCGAGCCTGCAATGGCTCGCCGCACCGCGCAATGGCTCAGCTTGTTGGCCGCTGCGCCACCACCGGCGGGACGAAATCGGGCTCCAGGGCCTTCAGCGGATGCGAGCCGGAGACCATCCCCATGAACGGCGGCCAGATGTCATAGCCCAGCAGGCTTTGCAGCCGGGGCGACATGCCCCGCACCTGCTCGCGCGGGATCGAGAGGTGCCAGGCCTCCTGGGTCCTGGCCCAGGGCTCGCAGTACTGGTTGGTGAAGGCCAGCCTCGGCCGGTCCGACCGGTTCGCCCCTCCGCGGTGCAGCAGCGTGCCCGCCATGATGAACGCCGCGCCGGCCGGCAGGGACATCGGGACCAGCATCGCTTCCAGCGCGTCCTGCGGCGGCCGGTCCGGCGCGTCGGCGTCGCCCCAGAGGTGGCTGCCCGGGATCACGTCCGTGGCCCCGTTCTCCGCCGTGAAGGGATCGACCGCGGCGATGAGCGTATAGCTGATCGCCGGCCGCGGCCTGGGCTGGCGGTAGAAGCCGTCGTCCACGTGGATCGCCTGCGCCGCCTCGCCCGGATTGATCTGGATCGACTGGCTGGCGGTGAGCTGGTAGCCGGGCTGCAGGAAGCGGTCGAGCACCGCCAGCACCCGCGCGTCCTCGGCCGTCCGCTCGAACACCCGGCCCCGCGCCACCAGCGTATAGACCCGCTCGGTCAGGAAGCCTTCGAAGGCGTTCCGCCCGTGATGGCTGTCGCGATAGGGGGCCAGCGTCGCCCGCACCTCGTCGATCGTCGCGGCGTCCAGGAAGTCGGGGATGACCGTGAAGCCCTGCGCCCGGATCTCCGCGGCGTGGGCGTCGGCGTCGAAGCGAGCCACGGGTTTGTCCATCGGCGCTCCTCTCCCTATTCTTTCCCTCAACATAGCACGGAGGACGGCGATGACCGGGACCCTGAAGATCCGCCGCGTGGCGGGCGCGCTCGGCGCGGAGATCTCCGGCGTGGACCTGTCCGCCGACCTTCCCGACGCCACCGTTGCGGCGATCCGCAAGGCCTTGGTCGAGCACCAGGTGATCTTCTTCCGCGATCAGGAGCTGACCCCGGCCCAGCAGGCCGCGTTCGGCGCCCGCTTCGGTCCGCTCAACATTCACCCCTACGTGGCGGGCATGGCCGGCCAGCCCGAGGTGATGGAGATCGTCAAGGAGCCCGCCGACAAGGTGAACTTCGGCGGCGGCTGGCACTCCGACATGAGTTTCCTGGAGACGCCGGCCATCGGCTCGATCCTCTACGCCGTGGAGATCCCGGAATTCGGCGGCGACACCCTGTTCGCGAGCCAGGCCGCCGCCTACGACGCGCTGTCGCCGGGCCTGAAGGCGACGCTCGATACCCTCTCGGCCGTCCATTCGGCCAGCCGCGAATATTCCGCCCAGGGGCACTCGGCCCAGAAGCGCGCCGGCATGCAGGTGGCCGAGGCCGACGGCTATGTGGGCGAGTACGTCCACCCGATGGTGCTCGTCCACCCCGAGACCGGCCGCAAAGCGCTCTATGTCAATCCGGCCTTCACGCTCCGGATCGACGGCTGGAAGACGTCGGAGTCCAAGGCGCTCCTGGACTACCTCTTCAACCACTGCCGCTACGAGGGCTTCACCTGCCGGTTCTCATGGACCGCCGGCTCGGTCGCCTTCTGGGACAACCGCTCGGTCTGGCACTTCGCGCTGAACGACTACCCCGGCCAGCGCCGGCACATGCGGCGCGTCACCGTCGATCCCTGGCCCGCCATGGCCGAGCAGGCGCGCGAGGTGGAGCTGGCGGGCGCTCGCTAGCGCGCGCCAAGGTGATGGCGCGACGCGGTTCCTTGCCATGTGCGGCCGGGAAGCGCCTCATGAGGCGTCGGGGAACACCGGAGGTCCGCATGAGCGTCTATCGCGTCACCGAGATCATCGGCACGAGCCGGAATAGCTGGGAGGAGGCGGCCCGCGAGGCGCTCGCCGTCGCCGCCGACAGCCTGCGCGACCTGCGCATCGCCGAGGTGGTCGAGCAGGACATCGCGCTGGGGGCCGACGGGAAGATCGAGGCCTTCCGCACCAAGCTCAGGGTCAGCTTCAAGTACGAAAGCGACGTCATGCGGCCCGACCGGCCGGGCGTCGAGTTCGGCTACGCCCACCCCGAGCCGGCTCAGTAGCCGAGCCGGCTCAGCAGGCCCTTCGCCGCCGCCACCCCGGTGGCGAAGCTCGCCTGCAGCAGGTAGCCGCCGGTCGGCGCCTCCCAGTCGAGCATCTCGCCGGCGGCGAACACGCCTGGCCGGTCGCGAAGCATGAGGGTCTCGTCCACGGCCTCGCGCGTCAGCCCGCCGGCCGAGGAGATCGCCCGCACCAGGCCCTGAACCCCCGTCACCGTCAACGGCGCGGCCTTGATCAGCCGGGCCAGCGGGCCGGGGGCGATCGGCAGGTCCTTTCCGAACGCCTCGCGCAGCAGGTTCACCTCCAGCGGCGAGAGGTTCAGCGCCTTGCGCAGGTGGTTGGCGGCGCTCTCGCCCTTCTTCGGCCGGGCCAGCCGGTCGGTGAGCTTGGGGATCGTCTGGTCGGGCCGCAGGTCCACGGTCACCGTCGTCGGGGCCGCGTCGCGCACGGCCGCCGCGATCGCATAGACCGCGCCGCCCTCCAGGCCGTAACGGGTGACCACGGCGTCGCCGCGGCTGGTCTCTTCCCCGACGCTCAGCGCCACATTCTTCAGCGGCTGGCCTTCGAAGCGGTCGCGGAAGATCGCGCTCCAGGCCACGTCGACGCCCACATTGGCCGGGCGGAACGGCGCGACGCCCGCCAGCCGGTCCGCCCAGGCCCCGTCCGGGCCCAGCTTCGGCCAGCTCGCCCCGCCAAGCGCCAGCAGCGTCGCGTCCGGCGTCACCGCGATCTCGCCCTCGGGCGTGCGGAAGGTAAGGGCGCCCTCGGCGTTCCAGCCGGTCCAGTCGTGGCGCGTCCGCACGACGACACCGAGCTCGGCCAACCGCCGCAGCCACGCGCGCAGCAGCGGGGAGGCCTTCAGCGTCTTCGGGAACACCCGGCCGGACGACCCCTTGAACGTCGGCTGGCCCAGGCCCTCGGCCCAGGCGACCAGCTCGGCCGGCGGATAGGCCGCGACCATCGGCGCGAGCCACGCCTCGGCCGCGCCGTAGCGGCCGAGGAACCGCGGCAGGTCCTCGGAATGGGTCAGGTTCAGCCCGCCCCGGCCGGCCATCAGGAACTTGCGGCCCACCGAGGGCATCTTCTCGTAGACGGTGACGGCCAGGCCCGCCCGGGCCAGGGTCTCGGCGGCGATCAGGCCCGCGGGCCCGGCGCCGACCACGGCTGCGGTCTTGGTCACACCCCTGCCATGGCGAGCACGGCGGCGAGGCCGACCGCCTGGCCGCGCACCGACGGGCCCTTCTCCACGTCGATCCATTCGTCCGGCGCGTGCGCCCGGCCGCCGGTGCCGCCCGAGCCGATGGTCACCGCCGGGATGCCCAGGCTGATGGGGATGTTGCTGTCCGTCGAGCTGGCGCCCAGGATCGGGGTGTAGCCGGCGGCCTTCACCGCCGCGGTGGTGGCGCGCACGATCTCGGCGTCCTCGCGGGTCGCCCCGGTCGGCCGCTCGCCGATCATCTTCACGTCGGCGCTGATCTGGCCGAAGCGGGTGTTGCGGGCCTTGTTCTCGGCCGCCACCGCGTCCTTCACGATGCCCAGGAACTTGCCGTCCAGCTTGTCCAACTCCTCCTTGGATTCAGACCGCATGTCGACCTCCAGCCAGATGGCCTCGGGGATCGAGTTCACGGACGTGCCGCCGCCCACCACGCTGGTCGCATAGGTGGTCCGGGGCTTGGCGGGCGTGGTCAGCTTGTTCATCTCGACCACCGTCGTCCCCATGGCCGCCATCGGATTCACGGTCCCATAGGCGCCGTAGCTGTGGCCGCCCGGCCCGTTGAAGGTGACGCGGTAGCGCTTGGAGCCGACGGCGCCGAAGGTCACGCGCTCGGCGGACGTCCCGTCCATCGAGAAGAAGGCGTGGACGCGATCCTTGTACTTGCCCTTGTTGAAGATGAACTTCACCCCGCGCAGGTCGCCCGGGCCTTCCTCGCCCACGTTGCCGACGAACAGGATGTCCCGCTTGGTCTTGATCTTCGCCGCGTCCAGGGCGCGGACGTAGGCCAGCAGCACGGCCAGCGAATGGGTGTCGTCGCCGACGCCCGGGGCGTGCAGCTTGGTCCCCTCGCGGCGCACCTTCACGTTGGTGCCTTCCGGGAACACCGTGTCGAGGTGGGCGGCCAGCACCACCACCTTGCCGCCGGCCGGGCCCGTGCCGCGGCGGAGGCCCATGACGTTGCCCTCGGCGTCCATCTCCACGTCGCTCAGGCCGTGGGCCTTCAGCATCTCCATGTAGGCCTTGGCCCGCGCCTCCTCCTTGAACGGCGGCGCCGGGATCTCGGTGAGCGTGATGGTGTCCTCCACCGTCCGCGCATGATCGGCGTCCAGCTTGGCGACCGCGGCCTTGAACGGCGCGCTGGCCACCAGCTTCTGGACGGTCTGCTCAGGCGTCGCGCCGCGTCCCTGCGCGGCGGCGCCGGTGGCGATGGTCAGGGCCAGGACGGACACGAGCGCGTAACGCGGGACGGAGAACATAGATCTGGAATCCTTGCGCAAAAAGCGGCCGCATATGAGCCGATCTCGCCGTCCCGGACCAGCCTCGCGGGGACAATGCTTGCGCATTACGGGAATTTAACGACCGAAACTCCACCCGGGCTTGCCGCCCCGGCCCCACCCCCTTACGCCTTCGCGTCACAATGTGACACCGGTGGAAACGCCGGATGGGGGAACGCCGATGCTGAGCCGCCGCAACCTCATGCTGACCGCCGCCGCCGGCCTCGCGCTGGCCGGCTGCGCCACCGCCGAGCCGCCGCCGCCGCCGGTGGCCGCCGCGCCGCCGCCGCCCGCCCCGCCGCCGCCCACGGCTGAGCAGGAACTCGCGACCTTCCTCGACGACGTCTTCCAGGAGGCGCTCAAGGACAGCCCGGAGCTCGTCACCTCCCTCGGCCTCGACACCGGCGAGCGCGCCGGCGCCAAGGGCCAGCTCCACGACGGCTCCGTCGAGGCGCTGGACCGCCGGCGCCGCCGCAACGCCGATATGCTGGCCCGGCTGAAGAAGATCGACCGCTCCAGGCTCTCCGGCATGTCGCTCGTCAACTACGACAGCATGGCCTACGGCATGGAGGTCCAGGCCGAGGCCGACGCCCGCTTCCAGTACGGCGGGGAGGGGGCCGGCAGCCCCTATGTCCTGTCCCAGATCACCGGCGCCTGGCAGGAGATCCCCGACTTTCTCTCGGCCCAGCACACCGTCGAGACCCGCGAGGACGCCGAGGCCTATGTGTCGCGGATGGAAGCCTTCGCCCGCCTGATGGGCCAGGAGAACGAGCGCGTCCGCCGCGACGCGGGCCTGGGCGTCATCCCGCCGGACTATGCGCTGAAGGGCGCGATCGCCCAGATGAAGGTCCTGCGGGCCCCGGCCGACAGATCCGCGCTGATCCGCAACCTCACCGACCGCACGACCGCGAAGAACATCCAGGGCGACTGGCGCGGCGAGGCGACCCGCGTCTACGACGCCGCGGTGGTCCCGGCCATCGACCGCCAGATCGCGCTCCTCGAAAGCCTGCTGCCCCGCGCCACCCACGACGCCGGCTGCTGGAAGCTGCCCGACGGCGAGGCCTACTACGCGCTGGCGCTGCGCAGCCAGACCACCACCAACATGACGCCGGCCGAGGTCCACCAGCTCGGCCTCGACGTCACGCGCGAGCTGCACGCCCGCGCCGACGTTCTGTTCAAGAAGATGGGCTACACCCGCGGCGGGGTCGGCCAGCGCTACGACCGGCTCTACAAGTCGAAGACCGGCGTCTATCCCAACACCGACGCCGGCAAGGCCCAGCTGATCGGCGAGCTGAACAAGCTCGTCCAGAAGATGGAGGCGCGGCTTCCCGAGCAGTTCGCGACGCTTCCCAAGGCCAAGCTGGAGATCCGCCGGATCCCCAAGGAGACCGAGCAGGGCTCCTCCACCCACTACTCCGAGGGCAGCCTCGACGGCTCGCGCCCCGGCATCTACTGGATCAACCTGCGCGACACGGCCGAAGCGCCCTACTGGTTCATGCCGACCACGACCTTCCACGAGGGCGTGCCCGGCCACCACATGCAGATCTCCATCCAGCGCGAGGCCGACCTGCCGATGATCCGGCGGGTCATGGGCTACGGCGCCTACGTCGAGGGCTGGGCGCTCTACACCGAGCAGGTGGCCCAGGAGATGGGTATGTACCAGGGCGATACGCTGGGCGAACTCGGCTACATCCACGACGCCCTGCTGCGCTCCGGCCGCCTCGTCACCGATACCGGCCTGCACAATCTGCGCTGGAGCCGCGAGAAGGCGATCACAACGCTCTCCGACATCGACGGCGATCCGCCCTCGCTCTCGGCCCAGGAGATCGAGCGCTACTCGGTCTGGCCCGGCCAGGCGTGCAGCTACATGGTCGGCAAGGTCACCATCCTGCGCCTGCGCGAGAAGGCGAAGGCGGCGCTCGGCCCGGCCTACGACGCCCGCAAGTTCCACGACGCCGTGCTGCTCTCAGGCTCCATGCCGCTGGCGGTGCTGGAGCACCGCGTCGACCAGTTCATCGCCGCGTCGAAGAGCAGCTAGAAGATCCTGTCATCCCGGACGGCCAAAGGCCGATCCGGGACCCAGGGGCGGACGCACTGCAGTCGCCCTGGGTCCCGGCTCTCCGCTTCGCTTCGGCCGGGATGACACCAGTTTGATTTGAGTGAGGACATTGATGAGCCAGATCGACCGGCGGGGTTTCCTGCTCACTTCCGCCGCGGCGGCCCTCGCGGGTCCGGCGCTGGCCCAGGGCTCGGCCGAGGACGCCAAGCTCCGCGCCCTGCTCGACGCCATGTACGAGGAAGCGCTGGACGCCTCGCCCGAGCAGGTGACGCGGCTGGGCCTCGACAAGGGGGCCCGCGCGGCCGCCAAGTCGAAGCTGAACTCCGAGAGCCTCGCCGACCTCGCCGAGGACCGGGCCCGCAATGCGAGCCAGCTCAGGCGCCTCCAGGCCATCAATCCGCGGAAGCTCAGCCCGCGCAGCCGCTCGGACTGGGAAGCCGTCCTGTTCACCGCCCGCACCAATGCCGAGGGCGCGAGGTTCGGCTACGGCGACGCCTTCGGCCAGGAGCCCTACGTCCTCTCCCAGCTCACCGGCGCCTACCAGGACAAGCCGGACTTCCTCGACACCCAGCACGAGATCGAGACCAAGGCCGACGCCGACGCCTACCTGGCCCGCCTTGAAGCCTTCGCCACCGTCATGGACGAGGAGGTGGAGCGCGTCCGCCATGACGTGGCCAAGGGCGTGGTCCCGCCGGACTTCATCATCGACAAGGCGCTCACCCAGATGCGCGGCCTGCGCACCGAGCCCGGCCAGTCGGTGCTCGTCACCTCGGTCGGCAAGCGGGCCGGGGAGAAGGGCATCCGGGGCGACTACGTCGGCCAGGCATCCGACATCTACACCGGCAAGGTGCTGCCGGCGCTGGAGCGCCAGATTGCGCTCCTGGAGAGCCTGCGGCCCCAGGCCACCCACGACGCCGGCTGCTGGAAGCTCCCCGACGGCGAGGCGCTCTACCGCCATGCGCTGAAGAACATGACCACCACGACGCTCAGCGCCGACGAGGTCCATGAGCTCGGCCTGGAGACGGCGAAGTCGCTGTCCGCCCGCGCCGACGTCCTGCTGAAAGGTCAGGGCTATACCCAGGGCTCGGTGGGCGAGCGGATCGCCGCGCTCTTCAAGGAGACGAAATACCACTACGCCAACACCGACGCGGCGAAGGAACAGCTCATCGCCGACCTCAACACCTATGTG
This sequence comes from Phenylobacterium sp. J367, assembly GCF_024699985.1. Classification (GTDB taxonomy): domain Bacteria; phylum Pseudomonadota; class Alphaproteobacteria; order Caulobacterales; family Caulobacteraceae; genus Phenylobacterium. The sequence continues at coordinate 2,375,770 of NZ_JAJONA010000001.1, forward strand.
GAGGCCATCCGGCCGAAGCTGCCCGAGTACTTCGGCCAACTCCCGCAGGCCCCGGTCGAGATCCGCCGCGTTCCGAAGTTCATCGAGGCCGGCGCGCCCGGCGGCTACTACAACCGCCCCGCCCTCGATGGCTCGCGGCCCGGCATCTACTGGATCAATCTGCGCGACAGCGCCGAGAACCCCACCTGGACGCTGAAGACGCTCACCTACCACGAGAGCATCCCGGGCCATCACCTGCAGCGCACCCTGCAGCAGGAGGGCGACGGCCCGATGCTCCGCCGCACGGCCGGCTTCCCGGCCTTCGCCGAGGGCTGGGCGCTCTACACCGAGGAGCTGGCCCGCGAGATGGGCATGTACGAGGGCGACCCGCTGGGCGAGGTCGGCATGCTGCAGGCGGCCCTGTTCCGCGCCGCGCGACTCGTCGTCGACACCGGCCTGCACGCCAAGCGCTGGAGCCGCGAGAAGGCCGTCGAGACCATGGTGTCCATCGACGGCAGCCCGGTCTCCTCGGCCACCACCGAGATCGAGCGCTACTGCGTGCGCCCCGCCCAGGCCTGCAGCTACATGGTCGGCAAGCTCACCTGGCTGCGCCTGCGCGAGAAGGCCAAGACCCAGCTCGGCGCCCGCTACGACCTGCGCAAGTTCCACGACGCCGTCCTCCTGGGCGGCGCCATGCCCCTGACCGTGCTGGAAGGCGTGGTCGACCGGCACATCGCCGCGAACAAGGCCTGAGTATCCCGATGACCCACCTCGACCGCCGCAGCTTCCTGCTCACCTCGGCGGGCGCAGCGGCTCGTCGCCGCGACCCCGGCGCTGGCCCAGGCCAACACCGAGGACGCCAGGCTCCGCGCCCAGCTCGACGGCATGTTCGAGACGCTCGTCGACGACAGCCCGCGGTTCGCCACCTCGCTCGGCCTCGACAAGGGCGTCCGCGCCGGCCTCAAGGCCCAGCTCGACGACAATTCGCTCGCCGCCAAGGCCCGCCGGCTGGGGCGCTCCCGCAAGTGGCTGGGCGAGCTGAAGGCCATCGACCGGTCGAAGCTCTCGGCCTCCTCGAAGGTGGACCTCGACGTCGTGCTCTACCAGCAGGAGCGCAGCGTCGCGGCGGGCGACAGGTGGAAGTTTGGCGACACCGGCGGCAACTTCAATCCGTACGTGATCAGCCAGCGTTCGGGATCCTACGCCAACATCCCCGACTTCCTGGACAGCCAGCACAAGGTGGCGGGCGCCGCCGACGCCGAGGCCTACCTCTCGCGCCTGTCGGCCTTCGCCCGGTCCATGGACAACGACCTGGAGCGCCAGCGCATCGACGTCGCGGCCGGCGTCGTGCCGCCCGACTTCGTCTGCGACCTGGCTGTCGGCCAGATGAAGGCGCTCCGCGACCAGCCGGCGGCCTCGACCATCATGGTGACCTCGATCGCCAAGAAGGCCGCCGCCGCCAACCTGCCCGGCGACTGGGCCGCGCGCGCCGAGAAGATCGTCTCGGGCGAGGTGTTCCCGGCCCTCGACCGGCAGATCGCCGGCATGCAGGCCGCGCGCCGGCTCGCCAAACCGGACACCGGCGTCTGGGCGCTGCCCAATGGCGACGCCTACTACGCCGACTGCGTGAAGGCCTCGACCACCACCAACTACACGCCCGACCAGGTCCACCAGATGGGCCTCGACCAGGTGGCCGAGATCAACGCCCGCCTGGACACCATCCTGAAGGGCCAGGGCCTGACGCAGGGGACCGTCGGCCAGCGTCTCGTGGCGCTGAACAACGATCCCAAGCAGGTCTATCCGGCCACCGACGAAGGCCGCGCCCGGCTGCTCGCCGACCTCAACAAGGACGTGGCCGACCTCTATGCCCTCATGCCGCGCGCCTTCGCGACCCTGCCCAAGGCCAAGGTCGAGGTCCGGCGCGTGCCGGTGTTCATCCAGGACGGCGCGGCCAATGGCTACTACCAGTCGGCCGCCCTCGACGGCTCCCGGCCCGCGGCCTTCTACATCAACCTCAAAGAGACGTCGGACTGGCCGCGCTACAACCTGAAGACCCTCGCCGTCCACGAGACCGTTCCGGGCCACCACCTGCAGGTCGCGCTGACCCAGGAGAGCGACCGTATTCCGATCCTGCGCCGCACCGGCTTCGGCTTCTCGGCCTTCTCGGAGGGCTGGGCGCTCTATTCGGAACAGCTTGCCGACGAGATGGGCGCCTACGAGGGCGACCCGTTGGGCCAGGCCGGCTACCTGCAGTCGCTGCTGTTCCGCGCCGCCCGCTTGGTCACCGACACCGGCATCCACGCCAAGCGGTGGACCCGGGCCCAGGCCACCCAGTACATGGTCGACACCATCGGCAACACGCCGACCCGCGCCCAGCGTGAGGTGGAGCGCTACTTCTCCAGCCCCGGCCAGGCCAACTCCTACAAGGTCGGCCACACCGTCTGGGCCAAGGTCCGCGAGGACGCGAGGAAGAAGCTCGGCCCGAAGTTCGACCTCAAGGCCTACCACGACGCCGTCCTGCTCTCCGGCGCCATGCCGCTGACGGTGCTGGAGCGCCACGTGGACGCGTGGGTTCAGGGACAGGGGTAGCCCTGTCCCTCCCTTAATGGGGAGGGTCGACTCGCCGCAGGCGAGCGGGGTGGGGGAGTTGCGTCCAAGCGCTGACTCTCAGACCTCGCCCCACGCCTCCCCACCCTGCGCGCGTGCCGCGCGCTGTCCCTCCCCATTAAGGGAGGGACCCTAAAACCACCCCGCGTCCTTCAGCGCCGGCGCGTTGCTGCGGCTGACCGGGACCACCAGACCGCACTTCAGCTTCGCCTCGCCCCGGCCGCGCAGCCAGGCGACCTCGTCGATGGCGTCGGCGGCCACCCACCAGGACCGGTGGGTCTGGAACCCGGCCACGCCGGCCAGCTCCGACAGCGCGTCGCCGAACCGGGCGGTCACCAGCTCTTCCCCCGCGTCGGTGTGGACGCGCAGGTAGTGGTCCTCGGCCTCCACGGCGATCAGGGCCGCGGCGCGGCGCTTGGCCGACAGCCGCTTGCGGAACGCCGCCGCCGGGTCTTCCGCCGGCGGCCGCTCCACCTCCACCACCACCGGCCTGTGGGCCCAGGCGAACTGGCGGAAGGTCATGGTGGCGAAGCTGACCACGAACACCTGGAACCACGGCTGGGCGATGTTCTCGGGTCCCAGCCGCATCTCGGTCATCACATGGTTGGTCACGCCCACCAGCACGGTCACGAACGGCGTCATCAGCACGCTGGCCATCGTCACCCGCAGCCAGAAGTGGTTGACCGCGCGGCGCAGCGGCTCGTCGATCGCCGTGCCGATCAGGCCGCCGCCCACCATGCAGACGAACCAGTAGACGAAGCGCTCCTCCAGCGGCCGCTGCGACGACCCGAAGGGCCCGAGGAAGGCCATGACCACGCCGATCGCCACATAGAGCGCGACGTCGGCGGCCAGGCGGCGCGTCCAGGCGGGCAGGGCGGTCGGCGGCATCCAGGCTCCGGACCCGGTGAATCGTTCGCGTCCGATCCTGCACGACTTGCGAAAAGCCCGCATCCGTTCGCGAAGCGACGGCGCCATTCGCGGGTTCGCCCCTCGACGCCCGACGGCGGTTCCGGCGATCCAGCGCCCGTCGAAACCGGAGCGTCGCATGAGCCGTCCCCTCGCCACCGCCGGCTGGAGCCTCGCCGCCTTCCTGAGCATGGGCGTGGCCATCTATTCCTACCGCTACCTGCCGCAGGTCGGGCCGATGGCCGACGGCGTGCTGGCCAACCTCTTTGCGCGGCCCTGGCTGATGGTGCATGCGGGCGGCGCGGCCACCGCCCTGCTGCTCGGCCCCTTCCAGTTCCTGCCGGCGCTCCGCCGGCGTGCGCCGCGCGTCCACCGCTACGCCGGCCGCGCCTATGCCGTCGCCTGCCTGGTCGGCGGGGTCTCGGGTCTGGTCCTGGCCATGGGGACCACCGCCGGCACGATCGCGGCCGTAGGCTTCGGCCTGCTCGCGCCCGCCTGGATCTACACCACCGCCCAGGGCTGGCTGACCGCGCGCGCCCGGCGTTTCGACGAGCACCGCCGCTGGATGATCCGCTCCTTCGCGCTCACCTTCGCGGCGGTGACGCTGCGCCTCTACCTGCCGATCGGCATCATGGCCGGCCTGACCTTCGAGCAGATCTACGTGGCCACCGCCTGGATCTCCTGGATCCCCAACCTGCTGGTCGTCGAGCTCTGGATGCGCCGCGGGACCCTGTTCCGCCCGCTGGCCGCCGCGTGATCACGCGCTGCTGACATGCCGCTGTCAGCAGTCCGGGTCTAGGGTGCCCAAAGGTTGGCTGGAACGAAGCCCCGAAGGGAGACCCCGATGTCCGATCTCGTCTTCTACACGAACCCCATGTCCCGCGGCCGGATCATCCGGTGGATGCTCGAGGAGGTGGGCCAGCCCTACGAGACGGTGCTCGTCGACTGGGCCAACAAGTCCGCCGATTTCCTCGCCGTGAACCCCATGGGCAAGGTGCCCGCCATCAAGCACGGCGACACCGTCGTCACCGAATGCGGCGCGATCTGCGCCTACCTGGCCGACGCCTTCCCGCAGGCGGGGCTCGCCCCGCCTCCTGGCAGCAAGGACCGCGGTCCCTACTATCGCTGGCTGTTCTTCGCCGCCGGCCCGATCGAGCAGGCGGTGGGCGCCAAGTCGATGGGCTGGGAGGCGCCGCCCGAGCGCGAGATGATGCTGGGCTACGGCAATCTCGACCGTGTGCTCGACACCCTGGAAGGCGCCCTCGACGGCCGCGCCTTCGTGGCCGGCGACGCGTTCACCGCCGCCGACCTCTACCTCGCCTCTCACCTCGCCTGGGGCATGCAGTTCGGAACGCTCGAGAAGCGCCCGGCCTTCGAGGCCTATGCTGAGCGCCACACCTCCAGGCCCGCGGCGAAGCGGGCGGCGGAGATCGACGACGGCCTCATCGCGGCGGCGCAGCAGCCGCAGCCGGAGCCCGCTGAATAAGGTCCCACTTGGCGCCGTAGAGGTCCTCGAACACCGCGACGGTCCCGTAGGGCTCCCGTCGCGGCTCTTCCAGGAAGCGGACCCCGGCCGCGGTCATGCGCGCATGATCGCGGTCGAAGTCGTCGGTCTCCAGGAACAGGAACACCCGCCCCGCCGCCTGGTCACCCACCGCGCGCGCCTGCTCGGCATTGGCCTTGGCCAGCAGCAGGCCGGCGTCCGACCCTGGCGGCCGCACCACCACCCAGCGCTTGCCGCCCCCCATGTCGGTGTCCTCGACCAGGTCGAAGCCCACCTTGCCGACGTAGAAGTCCCGCGCCTCCGCATAGTCGCGGACGAGCAGGGCGGTGAGGGACAGGCGCTGGGTCATGCGCCCCTTTTACCTCCCCTGTGAGCGGCAGCGAACGGGGGAGGGGGACCGTCGGCCGAGCGTAGCGGAGAGCCGATGGTGGAGGGGGCGGAGGCCGGCCGTGCGCGCGGCTCGCCCCCTCCACCGCGCGCTCTTCAGCCGGCTTGCGCCGGCCTCGGCGAGCGGTCCCCCCTCCCCCGCTGCGCAGGGGAGGAGTGGGGGTCAGGCCGTCGCCCCCGCCCGCGCGGCGTTCGACGCCTCCTCGGCCAGCCGCCCGGTCAGTTCGCTCATGTGGTCGAAGTCGGCCTCGAAGGCGCCCAGGCCCTGGGTCAGGCCGCGCAGCTCAGCGATCAGGTGCTGGCGCTCGCTCTGCGGCAGGTAGGCCTCGATCCGCTCCCAGCCGCGCCAGTCCTCGCGGGGCGCGAGCCCCAGGATCTGGCCACGCCGGGCCGTGAGCGCGGACGTCACGTTCGAGGCGCTGGGGCTCGGCGAATAGACCGTCAGCTTCTCGATCGGCTCCAGCAGCGTCGAGCCGCACTGCTTGAGCGCCTCGTCGATGGCCAGCTTCCCGGCGATCCGGAAGGCCATTTCGGAGGAGTCGACGCTGTGGGTCTGGCCGTCCACCAGGGTCACCTCCAGGTCGGTGACGGGGAAGCCCAGCGGCCCCTTCTCCAACCCGTCGCGGACGCCCTGCTCGACGGCCGGAATCCACTGCTTGGGCACCGCGCCGCCGACCACCTTGGAGACGAACGAGAAGCCGGAGCCGCGGGGCAGGGGCTTCACCTCGATGGAGACGTCGGCGAACTGGCCGTGGCCGCCGGACTGCTTCTTGTGCCGCGCCCGGTGGGCGACGCCCCGCTGGATGGTCTCGCGGTAGGGCGTCTTCGGGTCGGCGGTGTCGATCTCCACCCCCGAACCGGCGCTTCAGCCGCTCGAGGGCCAACCGCAGGTGCCCTCGCCCTGGCCGGCCAGCAGCACCTGGCGGGCCTCCGCGTCGTGGGTCAGCGACAGGCCCGGGTCCTCCTCGATCAGCTTGTTGAGCGCGCCGGACAGCCTGACGTCGTCCTTGCGGTTGTGGGCCGAGAGCGCCACGGCGAACAGCGGCCGCCTCGGCCGCACCTCGTTCTTGAGCTGCTGGGCCTGGCCGGTGAGCGACAGGATCTGCCCGGCCGAGGCCTGCTCGACCTTGCCGATCGCCACCACCTCGCCGACCGGCGCGGCGGTGACCTTCTTCAGTGTCGCGCCCTGCACGGAGAACAGGCCCCCGACCCGCGAGCGGTCGCCGGTGGGCAGCACCAGCTCGGCGCCGTCGTCCAGCTTCTGGCCAAACACCCGCGCATAGGCGAGCTTGCCGGACTGGCCCGCATAGGCCGCCTTCAGCACATAGGCGCCCTTGGTGACGCCCAGCCGCTCCGCCGCCTTGTCGGCCAGCGGCGCCTCGTGGCGCAGGGCCTTGAGGAGGCGCTGCACGCCGAAGCCGTTGGAGGCCGAGCCGAAGAACACCGGCACGATCAGCCCTTCCTGCATCTCGCGCACCAGGTCGCCGAACACCGCGTCCACCGAGGGCGTCACGTCGGAAAGGAGCTGTTCCAGGAGGTCGTCGTCGAAGTCGGCGATCTGCTCCAGCATGTGGAAGCGCGCCTCGGCCTCGGCGTCCTTCAGGTCCGCGGGGATCTCCACCTGCAGGGGTTCGCCCGGCCGGTAGACGAAGGCGCGTTCCAGGGCCAGGTCGATGAAGCCGGTGACGTGCTCGCCCTCCCAGGTCGGGATCTGCCGGGCCACCAGAGGCGCGGAGCTTACGGGTGCGAGCGCGTCCAGCAGCTCCTGCAGGGAGCCGCGGGCCTGGTCCATCTTGTTGATGAAGAGGGCGTGCGGCACGCCCAGCCGCTCCAGCTCGCGCAGGGTCGGCTGCAGGAGCTGGGCCTTGTTGGGATCGGGCTCGGCCACGACGATCGCCAGGTCCACCGCCGCCAGCGCCGCGTCCGTGTCGGCGCAGAACTCCAGCGAGCCCGGGCAGTCGATCACCGCATAGCGGTCGCCCATGAAGTCGAAGCCGGCGAGGTTCAGCTCGACGGAATGGCCGCGGGCGCGCGCCTCGGGGCTCGAGTCGCCCACCATCTCGCCGCCGCCGCCGGCCCGCGCGTGCGTCGCGCCGGTCGCCAGCAGCAGGGCTTCCATCAGCGTGGTCTTGCCGGCGCTCGTGGGGCCGACGAGCGCGAGCGCCCGAACCGACCCCTGGGTCTGGATTGGCATGTTGGGTCCTCCCATCACCTGTGGCGCTGGGAGGCACTCCGACGACGCCTCCTCGGCGCGATGAAAGGGCGGTCAGGGACCAGAACAGGCTGGCCGACGCCGCCTCTGGGAAAACGCTACGCCTGTGGATTGCCGTCGGCTAGCGGCGCCGCGTTCACGGGCCGGTGATCGCAGCCATCCCTCCCCTTCAGGGGAGGGGTAGGGCTCACGCCGCCTTCTTGCCCGGCGACCAGTCGAGGTCGTCGGAGGCCGCGCCGTAGAACCAGCCCTGGGCGTAGTCCACGCCGGCCTCGCGGACGGCGGCCTCGGCCTCCTCGGTCTCGACCATCTCGGCGAGCGTGCGGATCTTCAGCTCCTGGCACATGGAGACCAGGTGCTTGACGAAGGTCGCCTCGCGGCCGCCGCGCTGCAGGTCGCGGATGTAGCGGCCGTCGATCTTCAGCACGTCCAGCCTGAGCTGCTGCAGGTAGGCCAGCGACGCCGCCCCGGCCCCGAAGTCGTCCAGGCAGATCTCGCAGCCCTGGTCGCGCAGCGCGCCCAGGTGCCGGTCGGCGACCTTCAGGTCCTCCAGCGCCGCGCTCTCGGTGAGCTCGAACATCAGCCGCCCGCGGGCCTTCGGATAGGCGGCGATCGCCCGGGTCGCGTTCTCGATGAAGTCGCTGCTGGCGATGGTTCGCCCCGAGACGTTGACCGCCAGCTTCAGGCCGGGCCGCTGGACCAGGGTCTCGAGCGCGCGCTCCAGGATCGCCAGGTCGAGGCTCTCGATCAGATCCATCTCCTCGGCCATGCGGATCAGCGGGAAGGGGCTGCCGTCGCCGAACCGGACCAGGGCCTCGTAATGGTGCAGGCCGCCGGTCTGGAGCGCGATCACCGGCTGGTACACGAGGTGGAACTCCCGGTTGCGGATCGCCGAGCCCAGGGCGCCGACCTCGTCGAGGGTCTTCTCCATCGACTTCGACAGGGCGTCGCTCAGCGTCGTCGGCATGTTCGCGCCCGGGCCCTCCTTGAGGAAGGTGTCGAGGCAGTAACGCAGCGCCCGCACCGCCTGGCGGTCGCCGTCCGACTTCAGCGGCACTGCCTCGGCCGTGGCGGTGATCTGGCCGGCGGTCCCGGCGTTGACCAGCTTGGTCACCCGCTGGACGAGGGCGCTCATGGCCTCGCCGCGGGCGCGGACCAGGGCGAACCGCTCGTCGCCCAGCGCCGTCGCCGCCGCCCCGCCATAGGCTTCGGCCCGCAGCGCGCCGGAGAGCTTGCGGTCCAGGGCCGCGCGGTCGGCCGGGGAGGCGCCTTTCCGGGCGGCCTCCAGGCCTTCCATGTCGACCATGGCCAGTTCGAGTTCGTGGCCGTCCGACTGGGCGGTCTTGAGCAGGGTGACCGCCAGCTCCTCGAAGGCCTCGCGGTCCTGCAGCGCGCCGCTCCTGGGCGCGTTGCCGGTCGAGGCCCGCGACAGCGAGCAGGAGACCGCGCCGGCGTTCTCCGGCAGGCGGAAGGCGCAGATCGAGACCGCCCGGTCGCCGCCGTCCCTGGGCGCGGCTAGGCGGGCGATCACCGGGCGGCTGCGGGCGCCCCTCCTCGAGGCCTTCGAACAGGGCCTCGACCATGGCCATGTCGTCGGCGTGGATGAAGTCGGCCCAGGCGCGGCCCACCAGCTCGCCCTCGGCGGCGCCCGAGACGACCTCGCTGGCGCCGAGCGCCAGCGCGATGCGCCCGTCCGCCCCGACCTCCAGCAGGAGGTCGGCGTTCGCGAACGCGAGGCCGAGCAGCCGGGACACGGCGATCGTCAAGGAGCCCTCCCAGGCGAGACTGTCGGCCGGCAAGCTACAGGGATGCGATTAACCCTCGGTTGCCGCCGAACCGGTTGTCCGATCAGGAGAAAAGGGGGGCGCCGGCCCGGGCGGGGAGCTCTGACCCGGCGCCCTCCAACCGCCTTCCCGCGGTTGCGCCGGACGGGAAGGGCGTCTCATCTCGCCAGGATCTAGGCCGGGATCGCCTGCGGCTCGTCCTCGCGGGCGCCGCGCCGGCGATGCTTCAGCTTGCGCTTCCGCTCGGCCAGCACGGTGAACAGCCGCTCGCGCTGATGCTCGGCGGCGCCCAGCACCCGGCTGTTCTGAATCTCCAGGTCCTGCGCGGCCTCGGCCGCCAGCCGTTCCATGCCCTCGGCGTCGACCTTCCACAGCAGGTCGATCAGGTCTGAGACCAGCAGCTCCAGGGTCGCCACCCGCGCGACGAGGTCGCGGCGGCTGGCGGCGATGTCGTCGTTCATCTCGGACGCCTCGGCCTACTCCAGTCGTTAGCAGGCTAGTGGTTCACGTCTTAAAGTTTAGCTATCGCAACTGGGGGTTTATGGTTAGCGGGCGGTGAAATTTCTGTCGCCGAACCGGTCCAGGCTTGCGACCGTCAGCCCCATGATCGTCTCAGCCCTCCTCGCCCCGCTTCTGCTCGCCAGCCCCGCCGTCTCCGCCGCGTGCGACCTGGAGCGTCCCCTCGGGGGAGGCCGGCTGCACGCGCGCCGCCGCCGACGCCCTGCCGATGAACGCCCTGCAGGCGGTCGGCACCCACAATTCCTACAAGCTGGCCATCGCGCCGAAGGAGATGGCGCTGCTCAGGGCGGCCAATCCGAGGACCGCCGACACCCTCGACTACAGCCACCGCCCGCTCGCCGCCCAGCTCGACGACGGCGCCCGCCAGCTCGAGATCGACCTCCTCCTCGACCCGGAGACCGGCCGCTACGCCGACCCCGTGTTCCACCGCCTGGCGAAGGACGGCGACCCTTACGACTTCACGGCCCTGCGGAAGCCCGGCCTCAAGGTGCTCCACGCCCAGGACGTCGACTACCGCGCGGTGTGCAACCTCTTCGCCGACTGCCTCGGCGAGATCCGCGCCTGGTCGCAGGCCCATCCCGACCACGTCCCCCTGCTGATCCTGCTGAACCTCAAGGAAGGTCCGACCGGCGTGCCGGGCGGCGTGGTGGCCCCGGTGTTCGACGCCGCCGCCATGGACCGGATCGACGCCGAGATCCGCGCCGCCTTTCCGGAGACCGCCCTGATCACCCCGGACAGCGTGCGCGGCCGCCACCCGACCCTGAAGGCCGCCGTCGCCGCCGGCGCCTGGCCCACCCTTGGCGCCGCCCGGGGCAAGGTGATGTTCGCCTGCGACTGCCCGCCGGAGCAGGTCGCGCGCTACCTGGGCGACCGGCCCTCGCTGGAGGGCCGCGCGGCCTTCGTGAACATCGGGGAGGACGCGCCGGCCGCCGCCTACATCACCCTGAACGAGCCGGTGGAGCAGCAGGCCCGCATCGCCGCCGCCGTCCGCGCCGGCCTGATCGTCCGCACCCGCGCCGACGCGGACACCGTGGAGGCCCGCACCGGCGACCGCCGCCGCCAGGCCGCGGCCTTCGCCTCCGGCGCACAGTACGTCTCCACGGACTACATGCAGCCCGATCCGCGCTTCCCCGCCTACACCGCCCGCCTGCCGGGCGGCGGCGTGGCGCGGATCAGTCCGGCGCGGTCGCGATAGGGGCGGGCTCGGTCGCCGCCACGTCGGTGGCCGGCGGGGCCTCCGCCACCTCGACCTCGGCCTTGTCCTTCTTCTTCTTGTCGCCGCCCAGCACCTTGCGGGCGACGCTGACGGTGGCCTTGCCGAGGGTGTTGCCGACCATGCCGCCGGCGATGCTGCCGACCGGGCCGCCCGCGGCGCCCAGGGTCTTGCCCACCAGGCCGCCGGCCATGCCGCCGCCGGTCTTGGCGACGTCGAGCTTCTTCTTCTTGGACTTGCCCTCGGCCTGAGGCGGGGGCGCCGGATCGCCCGGCTGCGGGCCGGCCACCGCGGGATCGGCGGGGACCGCCACGGTCGGAACCTCGGCCGACGGCGGGCCGTCGGGCGGTGGGATGTCGACGTGCTGGGGGAGCTCTTCGAGCGGCGGCGCGGGCGCTTGTTCAAGCGGCGCGGCCAACGCCTGCGCGTTCGCCGCGACCGGCAGAGCCCCAGAGAAGACGAGGGGGCGCCCGCCAGGGCCGCGATCAGCGTCGTACGCATGGGCGCACCTCCAAAGACTTCCCGTCCCCCTGCGAGGGGGTAAGAACGTCTTTGGAGGACGCCGGTTCAGCTGAGCTTGGGTCGGGCCCGTGTCGCCACGGGCCCGCCAGCCTCAGGCTGGGATCAGCCCTGGACCCGGAGGTTCGTGGCCGAGGTCTTGCCCGACCGACGATCCTGCTCGAGATCGTAGGAGACCGTCTGGCCTTCATTCAGGCCGCGCAGGCCCGCCTGTTCGACCGCGGAGATGTGGACGAAGATGTCCTGGCCGCCGTCCGAGGGCTGGATGAAACCGAAGCCCTTGGTGGGGTTGAACCACTTCACCGTGCCGTCGCCGGAGCCGGAGATCTGGCCGGGGGTGCGGCCGCCGCCGCCGCCGCCGCCGAAGCCGCCGCCACGGGGGGCGCGGTCGAAGCCGCCGCCGCCGCCGCGCGGGCCGCCGCCGAAGCCGCCGCCGCCGCTGCGGGCGACCGGGGCGCCTTTGGCCCGTCACCACCAGCTGACCGGCCGACAGCTTGCCGGACCGACGGTCCTGCTCAAGCTCGTACGAAACCTGATCGCCTTCGTTCAGGCCGCGCAGGCCTGCCTGTTCCACCGCCGAAACGTGGACGAAGACGTCGGAGCCGCCGTCGTCCGGTTGAATAAAACCAAAGCCCTTAGCGGTATTGAACCACTTGACCGTGCCGCTCGCCATTCGCGTGACCTAACCGAGATAGAAGTCTTCCGACGCCAACCGGCGCCCGGCCGGCCACCGAGTTTGGTGGGCCGTGCACGCTATGTAGCTGTGGAAAACGCCTTAGACCAGCGGCGCCGTGACAGAAGCAGACAATCGGCCTATCAGCGTGCGCCTTTGGCCACGCCTCCGGGACAGTCTAGCACCGTGCAAAGCATCTGTATCTATTGCGGTTCGGCTTCCGGCGCCGATCCCGCCTTTCTCGACGAGGCCGTCCGCGCCGGGACGTTGATCGCCAACCAGGGATTGACCCTCGTCTACGGCGGCGGCCGGGTCGGCCTGATGGGCGCCGTGGCCGACGCGGCGCTCGCCGCCGGCGGCCGCGTGGTCGGCGTCATGCCCGAGGACCTGGTGGCCCGCGAGATCGCCCACACCGGGCTCACCGAGCTGCACGTCGTGAAGAACATGCACGAGCGCAAGCTGAAGATGTCCGAGCTCGCCGACGGCTTCCTCTGCCTGCCGGGCGGTCCCGGCACTTTCGAGGAAATCTTCGAGCAGTGGACCTGGGCGCTCCTCGGCATCCACGCCAAGCCGTGCGGCTTCGTCAACGTGAACGGCTACTACGACCTGACCCGCGCACTCATCCAGCAGATGGCCGACAAGGGCTTCTCCCAGCAGCCCTACGTGGAGATGCTGATCTACGCCCGCGACACCGCCGAAGCCCTCGACGCCTTCCGCGCCTACGTCCCGCCCCCGCCCAAGTGGAGCGGCCAGGGCGTGAAGCCTTAGAAGCGATCATCCCTCCCCTTCAGGGGAGGGTGGACGGCGCGTACGCGCCGCCGGGTGGGGGTGTCAGGTCCGGGCGCGGCGTGGACCGGAAGGGCGTCCTTCCCGAAGAGCGCTGCGCCTGGTCGCGGCTTCCCCACCCCAGCCGCTGCGCGTGCCCCTCCCCTGAAGGGGAGGGACCAGACTACTCCGCCGCCACCCGCTCCGCGCTCTGCGGCATGCGCGAGCGGTGGTACGGCCGGTCGCCCAGCACCGTCGCCCGGTTCATCACCCGCCTGGCCGGCAGGTAGTCGTTGACCGCATAGTGCTGGGTCACCCGGTTGTCCCAGAAGGCGATGGCGTTCGGGCTCCAGCGCCAGCGAACCTGGAACTCCGGCTTCAGCACGTGGTCGAACAGCATGTTCAGGATCGCGTCGCTCTCCTTGCGCCGCAGCCCCTTGATCCGCTCGGTGAAGCCGTAGTTGACGAAGAGGCCGTCCTCGCCGGTCTCGGGGTGGGTCCTGACCACCGGGTGCAGCACCGGCGGATGCTCGGCGACCGCCCTGGCGTGCTTCTCGGCGCCCGCCGCATTGGCGACGATCCCCCGCGTGGGGAACCCGCGCGCGAAGTCGTGGACCGCGTCCAGTCCGGAGAGGAAGTCCCGCATCGTCGGCGACAGCGCCTCGTAGGCCGCCTTCATGTTGGCCCAGAGCGTGTCGCCGCCGCTCTCCGGCAGCAGCTTCGCATAGAGGATGGACGCCATCGGCGGCGTCTCGATGAACGTCACGTCGGTGTGCCAGGCGTCGTTGTCGGTCGGGTTGCCGGCGTGGTTGTCGAGGATGAACAGCTCCGGCGCCTCGGGCACGCCCGGATAGAGCGGATGGGTGTGCAGGTCGCCGAACCTCGCGGCGAAGTCCCGGTGCTGGACCGGGGTCAGCCGCTGGTCCTCGAAGAAGATCACCTGATGCTTCAGCAGCGCCGCGCGCACCGCGCCCACCAGGTCGTCGGACAAGGCTTGCGAAAGATCGACGCCCTCGATCACGGCGCCGATCGTCGGCGTCAGCGGCTTCACTTGGAACGGCATGGCGGACCTCCGGATGGGCCACGGAACCCCATCCGGAGGCGGTCGTCAAAGCTGGAGGCGCCTAGAGCCGGTTGGTCAGCCACTCGCTGGGCGGCGTGTCGCCCGGGCAACCGTCGCGGAACGGCACGGTGAACTCCCGTTCCCAGGCGGCCGGCAGCGGCGGCGCCTTCTCGATCTGGCCGAGCGCGTTCTCAAGCTCCGTCGAACTCCATTGCGTCACCGCGGTGGTGGGCGCGTAGAAGCATTTCTCCACCTCGCTCCAGGGCGAGGTGAGCATGTCGTAGCCGCCGACCGCGTGGTTGTTGACATAGACCCGGAACGACGGGATCGCCGAGTGCCTGAAGCTCAGCTTCAGCTTGCCGTCGCAGCAGAGCTTGAAGGTCATCACCCCGCCCTGGAAGCGCAGCAGCTTGCCGGTGGCGGCATAGCTCAAGAGGTTGTGCGCCTTGCCGACGCGCACGAAGAGCTCCCAGCTCCCGCTCAGGCACTCGCCGGTCAGCACCTGCGGCGGACTGTGCAGCTCGCCCTGGCTGTAGGTCTCGTTTGTCGGCGGGCAGAGCTTGCGCATGACAACCACTGCGTCGCGGTACTGGTCAGGGGCGACCGGCGCGGCCAGCTTGCCGGCCAGGGCGCCGCCGCCCGGGCTCTGGGCCAGGCCCGTGGCGATCGAGCCGATGTTCTGGTGATCGCCGTGATAGGCCGCCAGCCGCTGGGCCAGCGTCGCCGCCGGGTCCTCCGGCACGTCGGCCTGCGCAGGCGTGTAACCGGCGTCGGTGTCGAGCTCGCGCGAGACCTTCCTGTGCTCGTTCGGGCAACAGACATAGAGGTCACGCCACAGGTAGCCGCGGTACTCCTTGCTGCTCCGGAAGGCGGCCCATTCCTGCAGGTTCGCGAAGCCGTCCGGCGGCGTCGGGTTGCCGGTGGCCAGCATGGCCCGGCCGCCCATCCGCATCTCCTGGGTCATGGTCGCGTCTTCCCAGCCGGTGGCGGCGGGCATCCGCCGGGTCGGCAGCGGCGCGGTGTTGGCGTGGTAGGGGATCCAGAACACCACCTTGATGTCGACGCGCAGGTGGCGCTCGTTTCCCACCTCGATGGTCCCGGGCGTCAGGTCGATGTCCGGCCAGGCCTCATGCGGGACCGGCTCGGGCCCGGGGACCACGTTCGGCGGCAGGTCCACGTCGGCCACCAGCCGGGGCGGTCCGTCGCCCCGGTGCAGGGCCACGATTGCCATGCCGCCGTCCGGCTTGGGGACGCCGAACCGCCGGACCAGCGTCGGCGGGTCGGAGGCGTAGACCCGGCCCTCGGCGAGGTCTTCGATCGTCCTTGGCTTGTCCAGCCGTTCCAGCGGCTCGGGCCGGTGGAGGCTCAGCAGCAGCTCGGCCAGCAGGTCGGGATCGTCAGGCAGGGCCTCGGCGTCGAGGCCGGCGGCCTTCAGGTGCTTCACCACCGCGGTCCTGCCGAGCGCGACGACGGCCTTCGTCAGGGTCGCGCGGTCGGTCTCGGGGGATGTGAGGATGGCGTAGAGGTCGGGCATGGGGCGCACTCCGGTTTCGCGCTCGCCGCCCCAGGAGGGCCCGGAGGGACCCGTCGGCAGGTCAGGCCTCAGGTCGGGCCCGCCAGGCATCCTGCGCCGGGAGAGGCCTGCGCGGTGTGACCGGGGTCCTTGCCGGCCGAGGCGTCACGCAAGCCCTTCCCATCCGGCCCGGGAGGCGGGAAAATCCGGCGGGACATTGGCTGGAGGTTCCGGGGAAGACGATGTTCAGGACGCTCATCACAGGCCTGGCCCTGGCGCTCGGCCTCGGGACGGCCGCTGCCGCCGCCGCGCCCACGCCGACAACCGCGGACTGGACCCTCCGCGACTTCGCCTTCCGCTCCGGCGAGCGCCTCCCGGCCCTGAAGCTGCGCTACCACACCCTGGGGACGCCCAGGCGCGACGCCGCCGGGAACATCACCAACGCCGTCCTCGTCCTGCACGGCACCGGCGGCTCGGGCCGGTCCTTCGCCAATCCGATCTTCGCCGACGTGCTGTTCGCCCCGGGCGGCGCCCTCGACCCGGCGACGTACTTCATCATCATGCCGGACAACCTCGGCCACGGCGGCTCGTCCAAGCCCTCGGACGGCCTGCGGACGAAGTTCCCGAAGTACGACTACGGCGACATGGTCGAGGCCCAGCGCCGGCTGGTGCAGGAGCACCTGGGCGTGAAGCGCCTGCGCCTGATCATGGGGACGTCCATGGGCTGCATGCACAGCTTCATGTGGATCACCCAGTGGCCGGAGAGCGCCCAGGCCGCCATGCCGCTCGCCTGCCAGCCGGTGGAGATCGCCGGCCGCAACCGGATGTGGCGCAAGATGGCCATCGACGCCATCGAGGCCGACCCGGCCTGGAACGGCGGGAACTACACGGCCCAGCCGCAGCAGGGCCTGCGCACCGCCCAGGACCTGCTGATCCTCGCCGGCTCCGCCCCGATCCAGATGCAGGCCGCCATGCCGACCCGCGCCGCCGTCGAGGCCTGGCTGGCCAGGGAGCTTCCGGCCCGCATGGCGGCGGCCGACGCCAACGACCTGATCTACCAGCTCGACAGCTCGCGCACCTACGACCCCTCGAAGGACCTCGGGAAGGTCACCGCCACCGTCACCTGGATCAATTCGGCCGACGACTTCATCAACCCGCCCGAACTGGGCATCGCCGAGCGCGAGGAGAAGAAGATGCGCCGCGCCCGCTTCGTCCTGATCCCCGCCAGCGAGAAGACCCGCGGCCACGGGACCCATACCCAGGCCGCCCTGTGGCAGGACGAGCTGAGGGCCTTGCTCAAGCGCTCGGAGCCCACGGGCCGCTGACCGTGTTATGGTGGCGAGCACCAGGGAGGAGCCCCGCATGAAGAAGACGCTCTCCGAGGAAGACCGCAACAAGCTGGCCCTGCACGGGGTCTTCGCGGTCCACCAGATCGCCCGCTGGATCGCCACCCGCGACGACGTGCCGGCCGATATCCGCGACCGCCTGCGCGGCCACATCTCGGCGATCGAGGGCGTCCTCGTCACCACCGGCCACGACTGGATCAAGGACGAGATCGAGGCGACCGAGGCCGCGCTCGCGTCCTAGCGCACGTAGCTCGCGCCGTTGATGTCGAGCACCGCCCCGGTCATCGCGGCCGGGGCCTCCAGCGCGAGATAGGCGATGGCGTTCGCCACCTCGTCGGGCATCGCCACGCGGCCCAGCGGGATGTCGGCCAGCAGCTTCTCGCCGCCGCGGCTCGCCATATAGGCCTCGGGCTCGTCGTTCATCGTGAAGCCGGGACAGACCGCGAAGGCCAGGACGCCGTCGCGCGCGAACCCCCGGGCGATCGACTTGGTCATGCCGACCATCCCGGCCTTCGAGGCCGCATAGTGCCAGTGGGCGGGACTGTCGCCGCGATAGGCCGCCCGGCTCGCCACATTGACGATGCGCCCGCCGCCCTGCGCGCGGAACTGCTGCACGGCGCGACGGCAGAGGTCGGCCGCGGCCTGCAGGTTGATCTGCAGCGTCCGGCCCCAGGCCGCCTGCCACTCTTCCAGCGACGCCTCCACCGGCGCGGCCTCGAACACCCCGGCGTTGTTGACCAGCACGTCGATCCGGCCGTCCAGCGCCGCCAGCGCCCGGTCCCAGAGCGCGTCCGCCGCCGCCGGGTCGGCGAGGTCGACCCCCAGCACGCCGTCGCCGGCCGTCGTCCCGTGCCCGATCACCCGCGCCCCCTTGGCGGCGAGCGCCGCGACGGTCGCCGCCCCGATGCCGCGCGTGGCGCCGGTGACGAGGATGTGGGTCATTCCGCGCCCTTCAGCTTGCGGTCGAAGAACGCCAGGCTGGCCATCGCCCGGTGGTAGCGGTTCATCGGCGTCCAGCCGCCCCGGTGGCGCAGGCCCGGATAGACCATGGTCTCGAACGGCGTGCCCTTGGCCTGCAGGTCGAACATCACCCGCGTCGAATGGTCGAAGGTCACGTTGTCGTCGGCCATACCGTGCACCAGCAGCAGGGCGCCGGGCCTCAGCCGGTCCAGCCTGCGGACCACCTCCGTCGCCTCGTAGCCCGCCTTGTTGTCGGCCGGCGTCCCCATGAAGCGCTCGGTGTAGTGGGTGTCGTAGAGGCTCCAGTCGGTGACCGGCGCCCCCCGCCACCCCGGCTTTGAACGGACTGTCCGGCGCGGTGAGCAGAAGCAGCGTCATGTAGCCGCCGTAGGACCAGCCGGTGACGCCGATCCGGTCGGCGTCCACATAGGGCAGGGTCTTCAGCCACGCCGCGCCGGCCAGCTGGTCGACCACCTCGAGCTGGCCGAGCTTGCGGTCGATGGCGTGCTTGAACCTCGTCGGCCGCTCGCCGACGCCCCGGTTGTCCAGTCGGAAGAGGATGTAGCCGGCGTCCAGCAGGATCTGGTCTTCCACCGTGTGCCAGGTCTTGGAGACCCTGGGCCCCGACGGCCCGCCATAGACCTGCACGATCACCGGATACTTCTTCGCGGCGTCGAAGCCCGGCGGGGTCCTGAGCGACCAGTTCAGCGACTGGCCGTCCGCCGCCTTGATCGTGCCGAACTCCGGAACCCTGAGCCGGTCGGCGTAGCGGAAGTACGGATGGCCCTTGGCCAGCCTGTTCTCCTCGATCCAGCGCACGCGGGTCCCGTCGGCCCGGTAGAGCGCGGTCTGCGGCGGGGTCTTCGGATCCTCGTAGGTCCCGGTGAAGGCGCCGCCCTTCGGCGCCACGGTCACGTTCCACCAGCCGCCGGCCGAGGTCAGGGCCCTGGCCGCCCCGGCCTTGCGGTAGGACGCCGAGTAGAGCCGGCGGCTCACCCCGTCGTCCTCGCTGCCGAGGAACAGGACCACGCCCCGGTCCTCGTCGACCCCCGAGATCTGGTGCGCCGGCCAGCCGGTCTTCGTCACCTGACGGATCAGCCGGCCGGCGCCTGAGTAGAGGTAGAGCTGCCGCGTCCCCGACCGCTCCGACGACCACAGGAACGTCCCGTCCTTCAGCGGCTTCAGGTCGTTGGTCAGGTCCACCCAGTGGTCGCTGGTCTCGGTGAGGATGACCTTCGCCGCCCCCGTCGCCGGGTCCACGGCCAGCAGGTCGAGCCGGCGCTGGTCGCGGCTCTGGCGCTGCACGTAGAGCGTCCGCCCGTCCTTCGCCCAGTCCACGCGGGCGAGGTAGATGTCGGTCTCGGCCCCCAAATCGATCTTGGTCCGCGCCCCCGTCGCCAGGTCGGCGACATGGAGCTCGACCCGCGCGTTCGGCCGCCCGGCGCGCGGATAGCGCTGGGCCACCACCTTCGCGCCGGTGGCGCCGACCTCCGGCCGGTCGACGATGTCGACGCCGGTCTGGTCGACGAAGGTCAGCGCGATCCGCCCCTCGTCCGGGCTCCACCAGTAGCCGGTCAGCCGGTCCATCTCCTCCTGGGCGATGAACTCGGCGGTGGCCCAGCTCTTCAGCTCGGTCCCGCCCTGGGTCACGGCCCGTTCCGCCCCGCCCGCCGTGGGGACCACATAGAGGTTGTCGTCGCGGACGTAGGAGACGAAGCCGCCCTTCGGCGAGACCTTGGCGTCGATCTCGTCGCCCGGCGTCTTGGTCAGTTGCCGCGCCTGGCCGGCCGCCAGCTCATAGAGCCAGACGTCGCCTTCCACGGGCGCCAGGATGAAGCGGCCCTGGTCGTCCCAGGCGTAGTCCACCACGCCCCGCGTCGCCACGCCGGCCCGCTCGCGCCGCGCCTTCTCGGCCTCGGAGAGCTCCCGCTCGGCCGGCGCCAGCTTGCGTCCGTCGAGCAGCATCCGGGGCTCGCCGCCGGCCACGTCGGCGATCCACAGGTCGGTGACCTTCAGGTCGTCGGCCTTCACCTTCACATAGGTCACCGCCTTGCCGTCGGGCGACAGCTTCACCCCCTGCGCGCGCGGCCCGTTGAGGTCCGGGCTTTCGAAGATCCGCTGCGGCGGAAGCTGCTCGGCGCCGGCCGGGCTGGCGAGGAGGGCGGCCGCGAGGCTGGCGGCGACGAGGCGAGACATGATGCGGAGGTTTCCCCAGGAACGGAGCGTGCGTTTCACCAGCCCGGCGACCGCTTGGCAATCGTCCCCCGATTTGCGACGTCTCCCGCGTGACCGAGGGGGAGAACGGCATGAGTCTTCACGTGACCACGGGCGGCGTGCGCGCCGTCGTGCTGCTGGCGGGCGTCCTGGCGCTGGCGGCCTGCGACGGGCCGGGCCCGCTGAGCAAGAAGGCGAAGGAGGGCGACGCCGCGCCGCCCGCCGCCCCGGCCGCGCCGCCGATGCCCGCCGCGCCGAAGCCGCCTGGCTGGGCGCCGGCCCTGCTCGGTCAGGAGCTCACCGCCGTCTTCCCGAACGCCCTGCCGTGCGAGGGCGGGGTGGACGGCCTGGGCGACCGCTACCAGGACGCGGTGACCGTCACCGGCTGGGCCTGGAACACCGAGGCCAAGGCCCCCGTGGCGCGCGTGGTCGCGGTGAACCGCAAGGGCCGTTTCGTCGGCTTCGGCGAAGGCGGCCAGACCCGGCCGGCCGTCGCCGAAGCCCCTGACGTCACCTACCAGCGGGCCGGCTGGTCGCTAGTGACCGGCGCTCCGGCGAAGAACGGCGTCCGCGTCTATGGGATCGACGAGGGCGCCCGGGCGGCCTGCCTGCTGGGCGAGGTCGCCCCCATTCCCTGAGCGCACCTCCCAACGCCCGGCGACCGCGGCGGTCAGGCGCTCCAGCGCGCCGGCCGCCGGGCCCTTGAGCCGCAGGGCTGGGCGCTCGACCAGCACCCAGGACAGCCACGCCAGCACCACCGTCCCGCCCAGCGCCACGGCATAGTAGGTGAGGAAGCCCGCGCCGGCCGCCTCGGGGATCCAGCGCACGGCGAGCTGCTGGCAGGGGAAGGCGTAGATATAGACCCCGTAGGAGATGTCCTGGCCGCGCGTCACGCGCCGGTCGAGGTTCAGGTTGCGCCCGACCCAGACGGCCACCGATCCGTAGAGGAAGATGCTGATCACCTGGGCGAAGGTCGCATCGTGGTGGCCGAGCAGCATGGCCGCGGCCGAGACGCCGATGGCCTGGCGCAGCCGGCGTTCGTCGGCCTCCTGCAGCCAGGCCCCGAAGGCGAAGGCGCCGACGAACATGGCGATCCAGCCGACCTGCAGGAAGTCGGTCAGGACGACGTAGCGGGCGTTGATCGCGTCGAACGCCCCGCCGAGCGCCTGGGCGGCCACCGCCAGGCCGAAGATCGCAGCGGCCGCCACGAAGGCCCGCACGCCCTTCGGCCCGAACACCGCCGCCAGGGCCACCAGCACGTAGCACATCACCTCGTAGCGCAGCGTCCAGAGCGAGCCGTTCGGCGCATCCTTCACCGCGCCGTCCTCGAACACGCCCGGCATGCCCAGCACCGGGACATGGAAGAACGGGACCGCGTTCCACAGGTACGCCCAGGTCTTCGGGTGGCGCAGGTAGTCATTGACCGGCAGGGAGGTGGCCAGCGCGCAGGCGAGCACGGTGACGGCGCAGCAGACCGCGAGGCCCGGCACGATCCGCAGCGCCCGGGCCGAGGCATAGGCCGCGAGGCTCCGCTGCACCGCGCTGCGGCTCACCCAGTAGCCGCTGACCACGAAGAAGATCACCACGGCGATCGCGCCGTAGGAGCCGCCGGGCAGGGTGGGCTGGTCCAGTCCCGCCAGGGCGAACATGTGACTGTGAAGGACCATCAGGGCCGCAAGCAGCCGGATGGTGTCGAAGCTCCCGCTCCGCGGATGCACGTCGGTCATAAGCCCCGCCACTCTGCTGGGAGAGACCCAGCACCCGGAATCCCCCGACTCCCGCTCCTAGGACGGCGCGGCCAAGGTTGATCCCTAGGTGGTCCGCCCTCGGGCCGAGCCGTTCAGAGGCGATAGAGCCGAACCGGCGAGCCCTTGGCCCTGGTGATCACCTCGCGGGCCTCGAGGTCGAGCTGCACGCACTTCAGCCACCAGCCGGCGGTCGAGCCGCCCGGGAACAGGGCGTCCGGCAGGCGGGGCAGGATCTGGGCCTTGAGCTCGTCGACCGTCGCGCCCGGCGCCGCGGCCGGCAGGACCGCCAGCATCGCCTCCCGCATGGCCAGGTATTTCTCGGCGTTCACCCGCTCGGACCGGCCGGGCGTATGGGGGTTCAGGACCTCGATCTTCTCCGACGTCGCCATGCGGTTCCTCCCTGCGCGTCCGCAGGACGATCCTGGCCCATCCCTCCCCTTCAGGGGAGGGAGAGATCGCGCAGCGATCCGGGTGGGGGGAGTCACGTTCAAGCGGAGAGTCCAGGCCTGGCCCACACTTCCCCACCCCGGCCGCGGGGCGCGGCCTCGCCCCCTCCCCCTTCAGGGGAGGGATGGCTCTAGGCCGCCCCGCGCGCCTTGCGCTTCGGCGCGTCCGCCGGCGCCTCCAGCGCCGTCGCCATGGCCTCGTAGAGCCGCTGGACCTCGAGCGGCTTGGCGACGCAGTCGTCCATGCCGGCGTCGCGGTATTCGGCGAGGTGGTGGGTCATGACGTTGGCCGTCAGCGCCAGGATCGGGGTCCGCGCCCGGCCGGTGGTCGCCTCCTCCGCGCGGATGGCGCGCGCGACCTCGGTCCCGTCCATCCCGGGCATCTGGCTGTCCAGCAGGACGATGTCCCAGTCCTGGCCGCGCCAGGCCGCCAGCGCCGCCGTCCCGTCCTCGACCAGGGTCGGCTCGATGCCGCCCTGCTGCAGCAGGGTCTGCAGGACCAGCCGGTTCACGGCGTTGTCCTCGGCCGCCAGCACCCGCAGCTTGCGGTCCATCGCGGCGGCAGGGCTGCGGGCCGGCTCGGCCGCCTCGCCCTTGGGCGCGGGCGCCAGCGGCACGGCGAGGATGAAGGTCGAGCCTTCGCCCGGCGCGCTCTCGACGCGCATCTCGCCGCCCATCAGCCCGGCCAGCTCCTTGCAGATCGCCAGCCCGAGGCCCGTGCCGCCATGCCGGCGGAAGTCGGAGGCCTTGGCCTGGGCGAACGGCCGGAAGAGGCCCGCGAGCTGCTGCTCGGAGAGGCCCGGGCCCGTGTCGTCCACCCGCAGCTCGGACCGGTCTCCGGCGCGGGCCAGCGTCACGTGGACCGCGCCCTCCTCGGTGAACTTCACGGCGTTGGAGATCAGGTTGTAGGCGATCTGCCGGATGCGCGCCGGGTCGCCCAGGAAGCGGCCCTCGGCCCCGGGCTCGATCTCCAGCACCAGGCGCAGGCCCTTGGCGTCCGCGGCGCTCGAATAGGCCTGGACCGCGCCCGTCACCACCTCGGCGGCGTCGAAGGCGACGGTCTCGATCTCCAGCTTGCCGGCCTCGATCTTCGAGAGGTCCAGCACGTCGTTGAGGATCGCCAGCAGCGCCGCGCCCGACTGGCGGATCACGGCCAGCCGCGCCGCCTGGGTCTTCGGCAGCGGGTCCGCCGCCATCGCCTGGGCCATGCCCAGCACGCCGTTCAGCGGCGTGCGGATCTCGTGCGTCATGGTCGCCAGGAAGCGGCTCTTGGCGTGGTTGGCGGCGTCGGCCTCGTCGCGGGCGTCCATCAGCGCCTCGGCGTTCATCCAGCCGTTGCGGATCGCCACCCAGATGTGCGCCACGAAGACCACGCCGGCGATCTGCACGCAGGCGACGCCCACCGGGCCGAGCTGGCTGGCGGTCAGCCAGGGCAGGGCGAACCACTGCAGCAGGAACGGCGCGATGCCGACCGCCAGTATGGTCCGGTCGTGGTGCATGTGGACGCCCACGTGCAGCAGGCTGGCGGCCACCAGGATGACGATCACCGCCTGGCCCGCCGGGCCGCCCTGGACCCACAGGTAGGGCGCGATGGCGGAATAGACCCCGGTGCTGAGCAGGGTGGCGCCGGCGCAGTGGAGCCGCTGGCGCGGCGTCGGCGGGGCCTCGGACTTCAGGAACGGCCCGAAGGCGAGCGCGTCGGGGATCTGCGCCAGGGCGACGGCGGCGAACCAGAGTAGCGGCCAGATCGACGGCGCGAGCACCATGCTGAGCGCGACCATGACCGCCGCGGCCCCGAGGCGCGTGAACCGCGCCTGGGCCCGCGCCCGTGCGATCAGTGCGAAGTCGCGGCCGGCCCGCATCGAACCTCGATCTCCCGGTTGGACCGCTCACCTGACCACACCGGCGCCTAACGATACGTTTCGAAGAACGTGGTCTTCCCGACTAGTCGAGGGCGCGCTGCCGCGCCGGCGGCGGCGTTCGCAGCGTCGCGACGTCGGGGGGACGGTCGGCAGCCGGCGCGCTTCAGGCCCCCGCCGAGCTGCCAGATGCGGTCGTTGAAGCCCAGGGCCCAGTCGTTGCGCTCCTGCGGAGACAGCTGCGGCTCCCCCGCGCCCATGGGCCGTAGGGTCGTGGGAGGCGGTGACAGGCAGAGGAATCCCGGCGCGATGTCGTGGCTTCCACCCTCGGGGTCCATCGAGACCACGGTGACGCCGCGGACGTCGCCGCGGGCGAACGCCGCCTGAGCCGCGGCCCGGCCGGTCTCGTACGCCCAGCGGACACGCACCTCGCAATCGGCCACGTCCTCGCACGGCTCGCGCCGCGACCACGCGATCAGGTGGTCGGCCACATAGCTGACGATCGCGTAGGGAGGCCCATCCGTCGCGGTCCGCTCCCATCGCACCGTGACGATCGCGGAGCCGTGGCCGAAGGCGACGCGGCAGTCCTCCGGGTCGCAGGCGTAGAGAGCCGGTGGTGACCGGCCGGCCAGGGGACGCGGCGTTCGGGTCCCGAAGAACGGCCGCAGCACGGCCATCTCCCGCCGCGAGAGCGGAAGCGCGGGCAGGGCGAGGGGCGGGCCGTCGGGCGCGTCCGAGAGGAGGTTGCCGGGACCGATCGCGGGCGAGCCGCCGTCCAGGCCATGCAGCCGCACGTCCAGCGCCATCTCGGGGGCCGGGCAAGGCCGGTCGGCGAACGGCGGGACGGCGAGCTTCGAGCCGGTCTGCGCCAGCCAGGCCGGATCGGGTGGCCGCAGTTTGAGGCGGACGCCGTCGCCCTCCACGCCGCTGGGGCGGCAGCCGCCGCGCTCGGGGACCTCCAGCGTGAAGGTCTTGAAGCCATGGCGGATCGGCGGCGCGGCGTCCTCGCATCCGGAGAGCAGCAGCGCTGCGACGGCCAGAAGCCGGAGCGGGAGGGGGAGCGCCATCGGGTTCGCATCCTGCGCCGTCCGCACGCTGAGCGCTACAGGCGGCGAGGATAAAGACATGTGTCTCGATATATCTTGACTGAAGATATATCGAAACCTATATCGTCGCCATGAAGCACATGCATCACTGCGGACGCGGCCGCCATTTCCGCGCCACCGACGACGCCCAGGGGCATCGTCACGGGGGCCGCCACGGCCATCACCGCCGCGGACCGCGCGCCGGCCGGCTGTTCGACTACGGGGAGCTGCGGCTGCTGATCCTGGCCATGCTCGCCGAGCGGCCCGCGCACGGCTACGAGCTGATCAAGGGCATCGAGGAGCAGTTCGGCGGCGCCTATTCCCCAAGCCCTGGCGTCATCTACCCGACGCTGGCCTGGCTGGACGACAGCGGCTACGCGGTCGCGGAAGTCGAGGAGGGCGGGCGCAAGCGCTACACCGCGACGCCCGAGGGCCAGGCCTTCCTGGCGGAGAACGCCGAAACCGTGGCCATGCTGAAGGCCCGGGCCGGCGGCGACGCCGAGACGCGCCACGCCCGCCGCAACGCCCCCGCGCCCGTCCTGCGCGGCATGGAGAACCTGAAGATGGCGCTGCGCCTGCGCATGCGCCGCGGCGACCTCGACGCCGACGCCGCCGAGAAGATCGCCGCCATCCTCGACGCCGCCGCCCAGTCCGTGGAGCGCAGCTAATGGCCGGCGCGGTCGCCGACGTCGCCACCGCCCACGCGGCGAAGTACCTCGTCCAGCTCTGCAAGCACTGGGCCCACAAGCTTCCCGTCAAGCAGGCGGGTGACGCCGGCCGGATCACCCTCGGCCTCGGCCAGGCCGACCTGCTGGCGGAGAGCGGGACTCTGCGGATCACGCTCACCTCGCCCGACGCCGGCCAGCTCGACCCGCTCAAGGACGTCGTCGCCCGCCACCTCGTCCGCTTCGCCTTCCGCGAAGAGCTTGTCTTCGACTGGCGGGACGCCTGAGCGATCGCGCGCCCGCGGCTGGCGCGGGAAAGGCTAGGCCACGAGCGCGTAGTCGGGCGAACTCCGCAGGCGCAGGGCGTCCTGGTAGGGCGGCGCGCCATAGACCCGGCTGTACTCGCGGCTGAACTGCGACGGGCTCTCGTAGCCGACGGCGAAGCCGGCGCTGGCGGCGTCGACGGCCTCGATCACCATCATCCGCCGCGCTTCCTGCAGCCGCAGCCGGGCGCGGTATTGCAGGGGGCTCATGGTCGTCGCCGCCTTGAAGTGGCTGTGGAACGACGAGGCGCTCATGCCGGCCTCCGCCGCCAGGCGCTCGACGCTGACGGGCCGGGCATAATTGTCCTTCAGCCAGGCGATCGCCCGGCTCACCTGCCGCAGGCGGCTTTCGCCCGCGGCGATCCGGCGGATCGACGGCGCCTGCGCCCCCGACAGCAGCCTGTATAGGATCTCGCGCTCGGCCAGGGGCGCGAGATAGGGCGCGTCCGCCGGCGCATCCAGCAGGCGCACCAGGCGCAGCGCGGCCTCCAGCAGGCCGGGCTCCGTGGCGCTGACCCCCAGCGCCGGCCCGACGGGTTCGGGGCCCGGGTCCAGGGTGTGCTGCAGCATCAGCTCGGAGAGCGTGGGCAGGTCGATGTCGACCACCATGCACAGGTAAGGCCGCTCCGGGCTGGCCTCGAGGATCGCGCCGGTGAGCGGCAGGTCGACCGACACCGCCAGATAGGTCGCCTCGTCGTAGAGATAGCTGCGTCCGCCGAGCTCCACCTGCTTGCGGCCCTGGGCGATGAGGCAAAGCGAGGGCTTGTAGACCGCCGGCGTCGACTGGGTAGGGCGGGAGGATCGCACAAGGCTAAGGCGCGGAAGCGACGAGGGATAGAAGCCGTCCTCCGTCGCGTGCCGGGCGATCAACGCGGCGATTTCGTCGATCTGAACCATGGCCGATTGTTCCGCGCCCGTCTTTCACGTGCAAGCGGGCGAGCGGCGAACTTGCAGGATCGTGCAAGAATCCCGGAGAGGCGTTCTACCGTCCCCGACGCCTGGCCGGCCACAACGTCTCCATCGCCGATCCGCATGACGCGGCGGCCGAAAGGAGCACGAACACCATGACCACCCCCGCCAACAAAGTCGTCGCCCTGACCGGCGCCAGCAGCGGCATCGGCGAGGCCACCGCCCGCCACCTGGCCGCGGCCGGCATGCGGGTCCTCGTCGGCGCCCGCCGCGAGGCCCGCCTCCAGGCGCTGGTCGACGACATCCGCGCCGCTGGCGGCGAAGCGGATTTCCGGGCGATGGACGTCACCCGGCGCGAAGACGTCGAGGCCTTCGTCGCCCACGCCGAGGCCCGCTTCGGGCGCTTGGACGTGCTGGTCAACAACGCCGGCCTGATGCCGCTGTCCCCGCTGGCCGCCCTGAAGACCGACGAGTGGGATCGCATGATCGACGTCAACATTCGTGGCGTCCTGAACGGCATCGCCGCGGCGCTGCCGCGCTTCCAGGCCCAGGGCGGCGGGCACGTCGTCAACGTCGCGTCCGTGGCCGCCCACCAGGTCTGGCCGACGACGGCGGTCTATTCGGCGACCAAGTACGCTGTCTGGGCGATCACCGAGGGCCTCCGTCAGGAGCATCCCGACATCCGCGCGACCATCATCTCGCCGGGCGTCGTCGAAAGCGAACTGGCCGACACCATCACCGACCCGACGACGGCGGCCGCCATCCAGGAAGCGCGCAAGGTGGCCCTGAAGCCCGACGCCATCGCCCGGGCGATCCGCTACGCCATCGAACAGCCGCCGGAAGTCGGCGTCGGCGAGATCATCGTCCGCCCAATGGGCGGCGCCTTCTGACGACCTTCCGGCGAGGCCGCCCCTTCTCGCCGGCGCGGGAGGGGGCGGAGGGCGTTCAGAGGCGCCCCTCGCCGGCATGGTCCGACATTGGGCCGCCAGGGGCGGCGCTTTGCTGGAGCGCCCCGCCTATGCAGATGGCGAGGCAGAGCATCGCGCCCAGCAAGGTGGCGATGAACCCGGGCGAGGACGGTCCCGCGATCAGCAGGGCCAGGATGAGAATGGCGGCGACGCTGCCGCCCACGAGCAGGAGGGCCGCCGCGTACCGGGCCTGGGCGGTTCGGCCGGCGCGGTCCGGCGGTGATCCGCGGACCAGGGGCTCCCTCGGGGCCCGGGCCGGGAGTGTCGCCGGGGTCTGCGGGGCGGGGTCCGGCGCCACGAACAGCCGGGCGTCGCACCCGAACGCGCTGGCCAGGGCCTGAGCCGTTTCCAGGCTCGGCGCGCCGCCGTTCTCGAGGCGCTGCACCGTCCGGACGTTGATCCCGAGGATCAGCGCCAGTCGTTCCTGCGTCCAACCCCGCTCCCGCCGCATCGTCCGGATGACCATCCGCCAAACCTCCGCCTGTCGCGGTGCGATCCTGCGCGGCGCGCGCCCGTCGCGCCACGGCATTTGGCCGACATCGGCCGGAGACCCGCGCGATTCCAACAACCTCCCCTGCCCCAGCATCTGCGACCGATTCTGACGTATGACCCCGATAGGGTCCCTGGTGTCGGGAGCGTGGTGCCCCCGAAGCAACCTGGACGTCGCGCGCCGCAAGTCGCGGAACCGGAACATCTTGCGAACAGAGAACGAAACCGGTACAGGTTGAGTCCTCCGGCGCGTTGCACCGATCCAGCCGGGTTGGCGGAATCGTGGGATAAGAGGGGCTTGGAAACATGTCGCAATCGGCTTTGAGGCTCGTGGGTAAAGAAGACGGAGACAAGCAGCGCGCTCTCGAGGCGGCGCTGGCGCAGATCGACCGGGCCTTCGGCAAGGGCTCCGTCATGAAGCTGGGCGACAAGGGCAAGGTGGTGGAGATCGAGTCGGTCTCGACCGGTTCGCTCGGCCTCGACCTGGCGCTCGGCATCGGCGGCCTGCCGAAGGGCCGGATCATCGAGATCTACGGGCCGGAATCGTCGGGCAAGACGACGCTCGCCCTGCACGTGGTGGCCGAGGTCCAGAAGGCCGGCGGCACCGCCGCCTTCGTGGACGCCGAGCACGCGCTCGATCCGTCCTACGCCCACAAGCTGGGCGTGAACCTGGACGATCTGCTGGTCTCGCAGCCGGACACCGGCGAGCAGGCGCTGGAGATCACCGACACCCTCGTCCGCTCGGGCGCCATCGACGTGATCGTCATCGACTCCGTGGCGGCGCTGACGCCTCGCGCCGAGATCGAGGGCGAGATGGGCGACCAGCTCCCCGGTCTCCAGGCGAGGCTGATGAGCCAGGCGCTGCGCAAGCTCACCGGCTCGATCTCCAAGGCCAAGACGCTGGTCATCTTCATCAACCAGATCCGGATGAAGATCGGCGTCATGTACGGCTCGCCCGAGACCACCACGGGCGGCAACGCCCTGAAGTTCTACGCCTCGGTGCGCCTCGACATCCGCCGCACCGGCTCGGTGAAGGTCCGCGACGAGATCATCGGCAACAACGTCCGCGTGAAGGTCGTCAAGAACAAGGTCGCCCCGCCGTTCCGCGAGGTGGAGTTCGACATCATGTACGGCCAGGGGATCTCCAAGCTGGGCGAGATCATCGACCTGGGCGTGAAGGCCGGGATCATCGAGAAGTCCGGCTCCTGGTTCTCCTACAACTCCACCCGCATCGGCCAGGGCCGCGACAACGTCCGCGAGTTCCTGAGGCAGAACCCGGACATGGCCGCCGAGATCGAGAAGGCGGTGCGCGGCGCCAAGGCGGTCATCGAGGAGGAACTCCTCGTCGGCGGTCCCGAAGAGGGCGAGGAATAGCCGCCTCACGGCTTCTCGCCCGGCGGTCCGTGCGGCCCGACGGCCGGCCCACCGCCAACCCAGCCGGCCCAGGCCAACCCCACGCGGGGACGCCGGGCGAGACCAGGACGCCTGGGGGCCGCCCCCTCAGGCGTCCTTTTTCTTTGCGCGGACGCGGCTGAGTTTCGTAAACCCACGCCGCACCCCAGATAGGGGGGCTGGCTGACCCCACATTCGCGTTGGAATCCCTATGGCGACCCTGAACGAGATCCGGACCCACTTCCTCGACTTCTTCGGAAGCAAGGATCACCAGGTCGTCGCCTCGGCTCCGCTGGTGCCGCAGAACGACCCGACGCTGCTGTTCGTCAACGCCGGCATGGTGCCGTTCAAGAACTACTTCACCGGCGCCGAGACGCCGCCCTGGCCGCGCGCCGCCTCGTCGCAGAAGGCGGTCCGCGCCGGCGGCAAGCACAACGACCTCGACAACGTCGGCTACACCGCGCGCCACCACACCTTCTTCGAGATGCTCGGCAACTTCTCCTTCGGCGACTACTTCAAGGAGCAGGCGATCAGCCACGCCTGGGAGCTGCTGACCAAGGAGTTCAAGCTCCCGCCCGAGAAGCTGCTGGTCACCGTCTACCACACCGACGACGAGGCCTTCGGCCTGTGGAAGAAGATCGCCGGCCTGCCGGACGACAAGATCATCCGCATCGCCACCTCGGACAACTTCTGGTCCATGGGCGACACCGGGCCCTGCGGCCCGTGCTCGGAGATCTTCTTCGACCACGGCGCCCACATCCCCGGCGGCCCCCCGGGTTCGCCCGACGAGGACGGCGACCGGTTCGTGGAGATCTGGAACCTGGTCTTCATGCAGTTCGAGCAGTTCGCCGACGGCCAGCGGACGCCCCTGCCCAAGCCCTCGATCGACACCGGGGCCGGCCTGGAGCGCGTGGCCGCCGTCCTGCAGGGCGTGCACGACAACTACGACGTCGACCTCTTCAAGGACCTGATCGCGTCCGCCAAGCGCGAGCTGCACGCCGAAGGCTCGGAGACCACGCCGTCGCACCGGGTGATTGCCGACCACCTGCGCTCCATGAGCTTCCTGATCGCCGACGGCGTCATGCCGTCGAACGAGGGCCGCGGCTACGTCCTGCGCCGGATCATGCGCCGGGCCATGCGCCACGCCCACCTGCTGGGCGCCGAGACCCCGCTGATGCACCGGGTCGCCCCGACGCTCGTCAACCTGATGGGCGACGCCTATCCGGAGCTGCGCCGCGCCGAGCCGGCGATCGTCGACACCCTGCGCCAGGAGGAGGAGCGCTTCCGCGTCACCCTCGGCCGCGGCCTGACGCTTCTGGACGAGGCGACGGCGGGGCTGAAGGACGGCGACGTGCTCTCCGGCGAGACCGCCTTCCGGCTCTACGACACCTACGGCTTTCCGCTCGACCTCACCCAGGACGCGGTCCGGGCCAAGGGCCTGACCGTCGACCTCGAGGAATATGACGCGGCCATGGGCCGCCAGCGCGAGATGGCGCGCGGCGCCTGGAAGGGCTCCGGCCAGGTGGCGGCGGCGGCCGAATGGTTCGCCATCCGCGACCGCCTCGGCCCCACCGACTTCACCGGCTACGACACCACCGAGGCCAACGCCGAGCTGCTGGTGCTGGTCGCCGACGGCCAGGAGGTGGAGGAAGCCCAGGCCGGCCAGACCGTCCAGGCCCTCTTCGACCGCACGCCCTTCTACGCCGAGAGCGGCGGCCAGGCGGGCGACCAGGGCGAGGTGGAATGGGCCAATTCTGATGGGACGGGCGGCAAGGGCCGGGTCCTCGACGTCCAGAAGCAGGCCGGCGACCTCCACGTCCACGAGATCGAGATCACCGAGGGCGTGCTGAAGGCCGGCGCCCGCGCGCGTCTCGCCGTCGACCCCGAGCGTCGCCAGTCCACCCGGTCCAACCACTCCGCGACCCACCTGCTGCACGCGGCGCTGCGCAATGTGCTCGGCCGTCACGTGACCCAGAAGGGCCAGATGGTCGACGGCGAGCGGATCCGCTTCGACTTCAGCCACGGCCAGCCGCTGACGGCCGACGAGATCGACCGCATCGAGGCGGAGGTGAACGCCGTGGTCCGCCAGAACCTCGCGGCCGTCACCAAGGACATGAAGCCGGCCGAGGCCATCGAGGCCGGGGCCATGGCCCTGTTCGGCGAGAAGTACGGCGACAGCGTCCGCGTGCTCACCCTCGGCCGCGCGCTCGACGGCCAGGGCGACTATTCGGTCGAGCTCTGCGGCGGAACCCACGTGGCCCGCACCGGCGACATCGCCCTCTTCAAGATCGTCTCCGAGCAGGGCATCGCCGCGGGCGTGCGCCGCATCGAGGCCCTGACCGGCGAGGCGGCCCGCCGCTACCTGCTGGAGCAGGCGTCCGTCTCCAAGTCGCTCGCCGAGCAGTTCAAGGTCCCGGTGTCCGAGGTCTCCGCCCGGATCGAGGCCCTGCAGGCCCAGGCCCGGAGGCTCGAGAAGGATCTGGCCGACGCCAAGCGCCAGCTCGCCATGGGCGGCGGCGGCGGGGCGGCGCAGGCCGGGCCCGAGGAGATCGGCGGCGTGAAGGTCATGGCCCGCGTCATGGACGGCGTCGGCGGCAAGGACCTCAGGCCCATCGCGGAGGAGTTCAAGAAGCAGCTTCCCGACGGCGTCATCGCCCTCGTCGGCGTGGCCGACGGCAAGGCGGCGATCACCGTCGCCGTCACCGGCCAGGCCCAGCGCCGGTTCAACGCCGCCGAGCTCGCCAAGGCCGCCGTGATCGCCATGGGCGGCCAGGGGCGCCGGCGGCCGGCCGGACTTCGCCCAGGGCGGCGCCCCCGACGGCTCCAAGGCCGCCGAAGGGCTCTCGGCCGTGAAGACGATGCTCGAAGGGGCGTAACGCAAATTCCTCCCCGAGGGGGAGGAACGCAAAGAAAACGGCGGCCGGATCGCTCCGGCCGCCGTCTTCTTATCCGGCTCGAGGCCGAGGTTTACGCCTCGGCGAGCGCCTTCTCGAGGTTCACGGCCACCTTGTCGATGAAGCCCTCGGTGGTCAGCCAGCCCTGGGTGTCGCCGACCAGCAGCGCCAGGTCCTTGGTCATCGAGCCGCTCTCGACGGTCGAGACGCAGACCTGCTCCAGGGTCTTGGCGAACTTCGACAGCGCCTCGTTGCCGTCGAGCTTGGCCCGGTGCTCCAGGCCGCGGGTCCAGGCGAAGATCGAGGCGATGGAGTTGGTCGAGGTGCTCTCGCCGCGCTGGTGCTGGCGGAAGTGGCGGGTGACGGTGCCGTGGGCGGCTTCCGCCTCCATGGTCTTGCCGTCCGGCGTCATCAGCACCGACGTCATCAGGCCGAGCGAGCCGAAGCCCTGGGCCACCGTGTCCGACTGCACGTCGCCGTCGTAGTTCTTGCACGCCCAGACGAAGCCGCCCGACCACTTCAGGGCCGCGGCCACCATGTCGTCGATCAGCCGGTGTTCGTAGGTCAGGCCGGCGGCCTTGTACTTCTCGGCGTATTCCGTCTCGTAGATCTCCTGGAAGATGTCCTTGAAGCGGCCGTCATAGGCCTTGAGGATCGTGTTCTTCGTGGAGAGGTAGAGCGGGTAGTTGCGGTTCAGGGCGTAGGCGAACGACGCGTGGGCGAAGTCGCGGATCGACTCGTCGACGTTGTACATGGCCATGGCCACGCCGGAGTCCTTGAACGTGAAGACGTCCTTCTCGATCTTCTCGCCGTTGTCGCCTTCCCAGGAGATCTTCAGCTTGCCGGCGCCCGGCACCTTGAAGTCGGTGGCGCGGTACTGATCGCCGAACGCGTGGCGGCCGATGATGATCGGCTGGGTCCAGGACGGCACCAGGCGCGGCACGTTCTTGCAGATGATCGGCTCACGGAAGACCACGCCGCCCAGGATGTTGCGGATCGTGCCGTTCGGCGACTTCCACATTTCCTTCAGGTTGAACTCCTTCACCCGCGCCTCGTCCGGGGTGATGGTGGCGCACTTCACGCCCACGCCGTGCTTCTTGATCGCCTCGGCCGCATCGATGGTGATCTGGTCGTTGGTCGCGTCGCGCGCCTCGACGCCCAGGTCGTAGTACTCGAGCTCGATATCCAGGAACGGGAAGATCAGCTTGTCCTTGATGAGCTTCCAGATGATGCGGGTCATCTCGTCGCCGTCGATGTCGACGACGGGGTTGGCGACTTTGATCTTGGCCATGTGGCGAGGCGCTCCGAGGGGGGGAACTTCTTGAAATGTGCGGGGGCCGTATAGCCGCCACGCGCGCCGACGCAAAGGCTAGAGCCTGCGACTTTACCCCACGGAACGGATCATCAGCCGGCCGAGATCGGCGAACAGCGCCGCCTGGGCCTCCATGGAGAGCGTCGCGCCGGAGAGGAAGGCCGCCGCCGCGTAGCTGCGCCGGTCGGGCAGGGTGAAGAGGCCGATGTCGTTGAAGGCGAGGCTGATCCCGAGGTCCAGGCCCGACGTCCCCGGCCTGTGGGCCCAGGCGACGCCGGCCGGAAATCCCGCCTTCAGCCGGTCGGCGGCGCGCGGCGTCTCGCGCATCATCTGGATCAGCATCCGGGTCGAGGCCGGCGACAGCAGCTCCCCGCGGTCCAACGCCATCAGGAAGTCCACCGCGCCCTGCGGCGTGGCGGTGTCGCGCGGATCGGCCAGGAAGCGGCGCATGGCGGCGAGCTTCGTCGCGTCCGGCACGCTGTCGTAGGCGGCGCGGAAGCCCGCCCCCTTCCAGGCCGGCCGGAACGAGGCCATGCCATAGGCCTCCGGCGCCAGTTCGCGCTCGTAGCGGTCGATGCGGATGTCGTTCAGCCGCTTGGCGCTCAGCCAAGCGCTCACCGTCCCCGGCCCGCCGATCCGCTTCATCAGGACGTCGGCGGCGGTGTTGTCGCCGTCGACGACCGCGGCGGCCATCAGCTCGCGCAGGCTGTAGTCCCGCCGCGCCGGGAACGCCTCGGCGATGGCCGACAGCGGCGGCGACAGGTCCTCGGGCTCCAGCCTGACCATCTCGTCGAGGTTCAGCCGCCGCGCGTCCACCTCGGCCAGGGCGGCGGCGGCCAGCGGCGCCTTGAACACGCTGAACATCGGGAAGCGCCGGCCGCCGTTGAAGCTGAAGCTCTCCGCGCTCTCCAGGTTGGTCAGGGCGACGCCCAGCACGCCCGGCTTCGCCCGCTCGGCCAGCTCCGCCGCGCCCTTGTTCAGCCGCGCCATGTCGAGCGGCGGCGTCGTGGACGCGGTCAGCGGCTCGCTGCGGCTGCAGGCGGCGACGAGCGCGCCGAGGCCCACGGCGAGGACGCCGCGTCGGGGAAGGGTTGCCAGGGCGGGGCTCCGCGACGGAAAAGGCGCCATGGCCGCAACGTCTCCCGAAAAACCTGTCGTGATCCTGAACGCGCCGCAGCTTGCGCAGAATATCGGCGCGGTGGCCCGTGTCATGGCCAACTTCGGCCTGGACGAGCTGCGCCTCGTCAGCCCCCGGGACGGCTGGCCGCAGGAGAAGGCCTGGGCGTCGGCCTCCGGCGCCGACTGGCCGCTGAACGCCGCCCGCGTGTTCGACGACGTCGCCTCCGCCATCCACGACCTGCACCAGGTCTACGCCACCACCGCCCGGCCGCGCGAGCTGCAGCTCCCGGTGATCACCCCGCGCCAGGCCGCCGCCCAGCTCGCCGAGGCGACGGCGCAGGGCGAGCGCGTCGGCCTCCTCTTCGGCGGCGAACGCGCCGGGCTGGAGACCCAGGACATCGCGCTCTGCCAGGCGGTGGTGACCATCCCCATCGACCCGCGCTTCCACTCGCTGAACCTCGCCCAGGCCGTCGCCATCAACGCCTACGAATGGCGGACCGTCGCCGTCGCCGACGCCCCGCCGCCCAGGTTCCGCGACGGCGCCCCCGCCCGCCGACGGCGCCGCGCTGATGGGCCTCTACGAGCACCTGGAGCGCGAGCTGGAGACCGCCGGCTTCTTCCATCCGCCGGAGAAGACGCCGTCCATGGTCCAGAACCTGCGCGCCGCGCTGGGCCGCGCCCGCTTCACCGACCAGGAGGTCCGCACCCTGCGCGGCGTCGTCACCGCGCTGTCCCGCGGCCGCGGCAAGGTGCTGGAGAAGCTCGCCAAGAAGACGGACGGCTAATTCCTCCCCCGATGGGGAGAATGGCGAACCCCCCTCTTGCCCTCCAACCGTTCGCAGGCGAAACATCGCCCCCCGCCGGGCATCAGGAGTTCGCGCCATGGGCGCCGTCACACGTTTCCTCGCCGGCAGCGCCGCCCTGGCCTTGGTGCTGGGCCTCGGCCAGCGCGCCGCCGCCCCGTCGCAGAAGGGCGCCGAGCGCGGCGTCCGCCAGGCGCTGATCCGGCTCAACCAGCATCTCGCGAAGCGCGACCTCGCCCTCGTGGACGAGTTCATGCCGGACCACGACACCCTGCTGGTTGGCTCGGAGCTCGGCGAGGTCGCCCGCGGCCCCGACGGCCTGCGCCGGCATTTCCAGGCGCTCTTCGACCGCACCGACACCCTGGTCTTCGACTGGCGGGAGGTGGAGGTCTCGGTGCATGGGCCCATCGCCTGGCTGCACGCCGAGGGCCACGCCGTGGTGCGCGAGGCCGGCGCGACCGAGCATCGCCGCGCCTACCGCCTGACCGGCGTCTTCGCCCTGCATCACGGCCAGTGGAAGTGGCGCCTGTTCCATGGCTCCGAGCCCGCCTGATCCGTCCGAACCCTCAAGCTAGGAAGTCCTCCATGAGCCAAGGTCCCTGGAGCCACCACCGCACGGCCGCCCTGGCCGACGACATCGACTTCGACATCAAGGGCCAGGAGCTGCAGTTCGTCGAGATCGAGCTCGATCCCGGCGAGAGCGCCATCGCCGAGGCCGGCGCCCTGGTCTGGAAGGACGCCTCGGTCGGCATGACCACCGTCTTCGGCGACGGCTCGGGCGGCGAGGGCGCGGGCTTCATGGGCAAGCTCCTGGGCGCCGGCAAGCGGCTGATCACCGGCGAGAGCCTGTTCACCACCGTCTTCACCCACAACGGCGGCGGCAAGGCCAAGGTCGCCTTCGCCTCGCCGACGCCCGGCGCCATCCTGCCGCTGCACCTGGGCGAGCTCGGCGGGACCCTGATCTGCCAGAAGGACGCCTTCCTCGCCGCCGCCCGCGGCGTCTCCATCGGCATCCAGTTCCAGCGCCGGATGATGACCGGCCTGTTCGGCGGCGAGGGCTTCATCATGCAGCGCCTGGACGGCGACGGCTGGGTCTTCGTCCAGATGGGCGGCACGGTGGTGGAGCGCGAGCTCGCGGCCGGCGAGGAGATCCACGTCGATACCGGCTGCCTGGCCGCCTATACGCCCAGCGTCGACTTCGACCTCGTCATGGCCGGCGGGGTGAAGAGCGTCATCTTTGGCGG
Organism: Phenylobacterium sp. J367; assembly: GCF_024699985.1. Lineage (GTDB taxonomy): Bacteria > Pseudomonadota > Alphaproteobacteria > Caulobacterales > Caulobacteraceae > Phenylobacterium. Next base: position 2,413,190 of record NZ_JAJONA010000001.1, read on the forward strand.
CGAGGGCCTGTTCTTCGCCCGCCTCACCGGCCCCGGGAAGGTCTGGATTCAGTCCCTGCCGTTCTCCCGCCTGGCCGGCCGGATGCTCGCCGCCGCCGGCGGCGTGGGCGGCCAGAACCGCGGCGAAGGCTCCGTCCTCGGCGGCCTCGGCGACATCATCGGCGGCAACCGCTGACGCCCAGGTTCCTCCCCCTCGGGGGAGGTGGCCCGAAGGGCCGGAGGGGGTGCGCTCAAACGGCGGGCATGACCCCCTCCGTCTCGCCGCTCCGCGGCGATCCACCATCCCCCGATGGGGAGGAATTGCGTCCGTGACTGGACACCCCCACCCGCCTCGTCCAGCTTCGCGCCCTTGAGTACCCGGGGAGCTTTTCCAGATGAAGACCACGCTGCCGCTCGCGCTTGCCGCGATCCTCGCCTGCACGTCGGCGAACGCCGCCTCGCTGCCGGCCATGAAACAGCAGGCGATCGCCGGTGTGGAGGCCCGCGCCCGGCTCGCCCAGCAGATGAACGACAGCATCTTCTCGTTCGGCGAGCTCGGCTTCCAGGAGGTGGAGACCTCCCGCTACATCACCGACGTCCTGGAGAAGAACGGCTTCACCGTGACCCGCGGCGTCTCGGGCATGCCCACCGGCTGGGTCGCGACCTGGACCAACAAGACCGGCGGCCCGGTCGTGGCGCTCGGCTCCGACATCGACGGCATCCCCAAGGCCTCCCAGACGCCTGGCATCCCCTGGCGCCAGCCGCAGGTGGAGGGCGCGCCGGGCCACGGCGAGGGCCACAACTCCGGCCAGGCGGTGAACGTCGTCGCCGCGCTGGCGGTGAAGGAGATCATGCAGAAGGAGGGCATCGCCGGCACGCTGATGCTCTGGCCGGGCGTCGCCGAGGAACTGGTGGCCGGCAAGGCCTTCATGGTCCGCGACGGGGTCTTCAAGGACGTGGACGCGGTGATCTTCACCCACGTGGGCGACAACCTCGGCACGACCTGGGGCAAGCCGTCCGGCACGGGGCTCGTCTCGGTGGAGTACACCTTCAAGGGGTCCACCGCCCACTCGGCGGGCAAGCCGTGGATGGGCAAGTCGGCGCTCGACGCCGTCAGCCTGATGAACACCGGCTGGGAGTACCGCCGCGAGCACATCCGGCCCGAGCAGCGCTCGCACTATGTGATCCGCGACGGCGGCGACCAGCCCAACGTCGTGCCGGAGCGCGCCAGCGTCTGGTATTATTTCCGCGAGCAGGACTTCAAGGGGATCGCCGACCTCTATGCGGTCGGCAACAAGATCGCCGACGGCGCGGCCATGATGACCGACACCACGGTTACCCGCCGGGTGCTGGGGACCGCCGCGCCGCGCCACTTCAACCGGCCCATGGCGGAAGCCGCCTACGCCAACATCCGCCAGGTCGGCCTGCCCAGGTGGTCCGCCGACGACCAGGCCTTCGCCAAGGCCGTCCAGAAGTCGGTGGGCGCCGACAAGGACAAGGGCCTCGACACCGAGCTCGACAAGCTGGAGCCGCCCAAGGAGAGGCCCGAGAGCGGCGGCTCGGACGACATCGGCGACATCTCCTGGACCCTGCCGACCATCACCATCCGCTATCCGTCGAACATCCCGGGCCTGCCGGGCCACAACTGGGCCAACGCCATCTCCATGGCGACGCCGATCGCCCACAAGGGCGTGGTGGCCGGGTCGAAGGTGGTCGCCATGACCACGCTCGACCTCCTGACCCAGCCGAAGCTCAGGGCCGCCGCCAGGGCCTACTTCACCGACGTTCAGACCAAGGACGAGAAATACGTTCCGATGATCGGCGCCGCCGACAAGCCGCCCATCGAGATGAACGCCGCCGTCATGGCCCAATTCCGCGACCAGATGCGGCCGCTCTACTACGACGCCGCCAAATACCCGACCTACCTCGACCAGCTCGGCGTGAAGTGGCCGACCCTGGAGAAGCCCGCCGAGGCGAAGTAGCCCCCGCCCTCAATGGGGATGGCCCGCTCGCCGGCCGGCGAGCGGGGCGGGGAGGGCGCGCTTGAGCCCCGGCCCCCTCACCCAGGCCAGAATATCTTCGCCGCGAACACCACGGCCAATCCCACCGCCACCCAGAGCGGCACGTTGCGCGGGGAGAGGAAGCGGGCCTTGTCGAGCGGGGGCATGGGCGGATCTCCGGAAAGGGTCAGGACGGCGGCTTCACGCCGCGGTGGGGCACGAGGGTCTCGCCGGGCGGGGCCAGCACCCGGGCCGTGCCGCCCAGGGCCTCGACTGCGATGGCGGCGGCGCAGGCCTGGCGCAGCGCCTCGGCCCGGGTGAGGAAGTCGCCGTAGAACACGTGGTCGCGGGTCACCGACCAGACGCCCGAGCGCAGGATCGCCCGGAAGGTGCAGTCCCGCGGCCGGGCGTCGAGCAGACTCACGTCCGTCGCGCCAGGCTAGGCGCGGTCAGTCGGGTGAGGGCGGGAAGGAGGAGCGCGGCGGCGACGCAGAGGGCGGACGCGACGAACAGGATGGACATGGCGGGTCTCACGGGACGCCGCGCCGGACGTGATCGACCGCTTCGCTGGCGGCACGCGCCCGGCGGCGCCTGGGGGTACACAAGGGTCTTGCCGGCGCCCGGTGGCCAGGGCGGCGGGCGGGAGAGCCCCGTGCCCTTGGCCGGCGCGGGGATCCCTGGCGTCCGCCGCGATACCCGGCGGCGGATCCCGCGGGCCGCCTGCTCAGCCCGTGGGGGCGAGCGGGACAAAGGGCCCGCGATCGTCAGTCTTCTGAGCCGACGCCCCCGGCCGTCCTCGGCCGGGGGCTGCCGTCTCAGCGGCTGCCGTAGCGCTCGGCGCGGCCGTTGCGGCTCATCTGGCCCAGGCTGTCGCTCAGCCTGTCGAGGCGCGCGCTGATGGTCGCGCGGCCACGCGGGCCGAGCTCGCCCTGGCGATTGCGCAGCGAGCGCTCCTCGCGCTCGATGGCGGCGAGCGAGCGCAGCAGGCGGTCGCCCTGGGCGCGGCTCAGGCTGCGGTTGTCGATCCCGCGCCGGATCTGCCGGTCGAGGTCGGCTTGGCGCTCGTCGATGCTCTGCATCCCGTTGTCGCCGCGGTAGCCGCCCTGCGACGGGCGGTTGTCCGTGGAGATCCAGCGGCCGCGCGCGTCGTAGTAGCCGACCGCCTCGCCGCGGACCCATCGGCCGTCGCGGTAGTAGCCCGGCTGCGGATCGGCGATCCACACGCCGTTGGCGTCCCGCCGGCCGTTCGCCTCGCCGGCGATCCAGACGCCGTCGGCGTTGTAGCGGCCCGTCGCGGGGCCCGCGATCCAGCGGCCCGACCGGTCGTAGCGGCCGGGCGCCGTGGACGCGACCCAGCGGCCGTCGTGGGTATAGTAGCCCGTGGCCGAGGCCGGGACCCAGTGGCCGCGCGTGTCGTAATAGCCGGAGGCCTGGGCGTCGGTGTCCGCCTGCACCCAGCGGCCGTCGCTGGCGTAGTAGCCGCGCGGCGCGCCGTCGATCCAGGCGCCGGTACGGTCGTAGTAGCCGGCGGCGTTGGTTCTCGGGGTGGCGGTGGCGTGCCAGGCGCCGTTGTTGTCGTAGTAGCCGTAGGCGCGCGAACAGTCGGGCTTGCCCTTGGACACCTGGTTGCCGATCAGCGCGCCGGCGATGCCGCCGATGACGGCGCCTTCGGTGCGGTCGCCGCGGCCGGCCACCGCGCTTCCGGCCAGGGCGCCCAGTCCGGCGCCGGCCAGCGTGCCCATGGTCTGGTTGGACTGCCGCTGCTCGCACGTCTGTTGCGCGAGGGCCGCGGCAGGAAGGAGGGCCGCGGCGCAGACGCCGGCGACCAGGATTTGAATTCGCATTGGGTGAAGCTCCTGGGGAGAGGAAATACCCCCTCCCGCCGTGGATCTATATAAGATCAGGCTTCGCCATAGCAAGAATTACTTGTTATATTACTCGAATATATTTCTGGAGCGTTTCGGAACCATATCCCTACAGGTGACAATGAATACTTGTTCAGAGTGGGATTTATGTGGCGATCGCGACCCACAGGGGCTAGTATCGGGCTTGGCCGATGCGACTTTCGCGCCGGCCGGCCGGAAAGGCCCTCCCCATGAAGATCTTCCCCTCCACCCGCCTGACCCCGGCCAGGCGCGATCTCGTCGATGCGCGCTCCTCCGCGGCGCCCGCTCCCAAGGTCCAGAAGACCCTGCTCAACGATCCGCGCAGCACGCGCTGACGCCCACCGCCATGCTGGAGCGCGCCGGAGAGGCTTGACTTCGGCAGCCTCTTGTGTTCTCGTTTCGTTCTCATGCCCGTCGATCCCGAGCACATGGCCGAAGACCGTCACACCGTGACGCTCCGCGCGCTCGCGGGGATGAGCCTGGAGCTCTGCCGCGACCTGCAGCAGCGGGCGCTGAACGCCGAGAACCCCGAGGACGCCGTCCGCCTCGCCACCGCCTTCCATCGCGTCAGCCGGGGCCTGCGCCAGACGCTGGCGTTGGAACTCAAGCTGGTCCGCTACAAGGACGAGCTGCACTTCAAGGCTCAGGAGAAAGCCGACCTCGCCGAAGCCCGGGTGAAGGCCGAGGCCGAGACCCGCGAACTCGCCGTCGACCAGCGCCGGAAGGACGTCTGGGAACAGGTCGGCGACTGCTTCTGGTCCGAGCACGAAGGCGCCGACTGGAACCTCCCCGACGACGGGATCGACAAACCCGACCGCCCGCCGCCCGAAGACCCCATGTGGGACCGGCTCGAGGCCCTCTCGACGCCGAGGAAGCCAAGCCCGACTTCCTCACCCGCGACTTCGACCTCCTGGTCATCGAAGCCTGCGACGCCATCGGCGGCGACCCCACCCCTCATCTACGACATCCGCGGCCGCGAACCCGCCGAGCCCGAGCCCGCAACCGCCGACTCCTCCTAACTCCGCTCATCCCGGCGAAAGCCGGGATCCAAGCTGACTCAGCCAGCGCGCTCCGCGCGCAAGTCGAACCACAGAAACACACAGAACCACACAGAAGGCGGGCCACCCGGATGGCTAGGCGCCTCGATCGTCGTTGCGCGCCTTCCAGGCGCGCGAGTCACGCCTGCCATCTCCCCCGACCTCAACCTGTTCAGCCCCTTCTGTGTGTTTCTGTGTGTTTCTGTGGTTCCATACCCGGCCCGCACCGAGCCCGCCGGCCACACCCGCGAAATCCGTGGTTCCAAAGCGACCTCAGCCTGGATCCCGGCTTTCGCCGGGATGAGCGGAGGAGGGGCGGATCAATTTCGCGCCTCTCGTGGCCCCAACCCCGACACCCGCCCACGTCCACTGGCCATCCGTGAAATCCGCGGTTCCATTCCTTCAAGCCACCGCACGCGTTGCCGCCGCCACGCCTTGCGCTAAAACCGCTCGCTCGGGGCCCGTCCGAAGGCCCGCTCACGGGGAAGTCCTCACCATGCGTTTCGCCACCGCGGCCTCGGTCGCCGCCCTCGCCACCGCCGCCCTCGGCGCCCGCACCCGCTTTCGCGGACGAAGGCATGTGGACCTACGACAACTTCCCCTCGGCCAAGGTGAAGGAGACCTACGGCGTCACCGTCGACCAGCCGTGGCTCGACCGGGTGCGGTCCGCCTCCGTCCGCCTGACCACCGGCTGCTCGGCCTCGCTGGTCTCGCCCGACGGCCTGGTGCTGACCAACGCCCACTGCGTGATCGAATGCGTCCAGGACCTGTCCTCGCCGCAGGCCGACTACGTCAAGGACGGCTTCCTCACGGCCACCCGGACCGAGGAGCGGACCTGCCCCGGCATGCAGGCCGAGATCCTCACCACCATCACCGACGTCACCGACCAGATCCGCGCGGCCAGCGCCGGCAAGACCGGAGCCGACTTCGTCCGGGCCCGCGACGCCGCCATGGCCGCCGCCGAGAAGGCTGGTTGCGGCGGCGACAGCACGCTCCGCTGCCAGGTGGTCAGCCTCTACCGCGGGGGCCAGTTCAAGCTCTACAAGTACCGCAAGTACGCCGACGTCCGGCTGGCCTTCGCGCCGGAGTACGCCACGGCCTTCTTCGGCGGCGACCCGGACAACTTCAACTTCCCGCGCTTCAACCTCGATATGGGTTTCCTGCGACTCTACGAGAACGGCAAGCCGGTGAAGACGCCCCAGCACCTGACCTGGGTCAGCCGCGCGCCCAAGGAGGGCGAGGTCACCTTCGTCTCGGGCAACCCGGGCTCCACCGACCGCATGCTCACCGTCGCCCAGCTCGAGAGCCAGCGCGACCTCATCATCCCGGTCGGCCAGCTCCAGCGCTCCGAGCTGCGCGGCCGGCTGATCCAGTTCTCCGGCCAGGGCGCCGAAGAGAAGCGCATCGCCACCGACCCCCTGACCGGCCTGGAGAACTCCTACAAGGTGTTCTTCGGCCGCCAGTTCGCGCTCAGCGACCCGGCCTTCATGGACGTCAAGCGCCAGGCCGAGGCCGAACTCAAGGCGAAGGTCGCCGCCGATCCGAAGCTCGCCGCCGAGATCGGCGACCCCTGGGCCGAGATCGCCGCGGCCCAGGCCGCGTCCGGCCCACTTCGTCCGCTACCGCCAGCTCGAGCAGGCTGCCGGCGGCGGCTCGGTGCTGTTCAACTACGCCCGCGACCTGGTCCGCGCCGCCCAGGAGCGCGCCAAGCCCTCGGCCGAGCGCCTGCCGGCCTATGCCGACACCCGCCTGCCCCTGCTCGAGAAGACCCTGCTCGACATGAAGCCGGTCGATGCGCCGCTGGAGCAGATCTACCTCCAGCACTGGCTGCTGAAGACCCGCGAGTACCTGACGGTCGACGATCCCGCCGTGAAGCTGGTGCTCGGCAAGGAGAGCCCGGAAGGCCTGTCGGCGCGCGTCGTGACGGGCTCGAAGCTCGCCGATCCGCTGGAACGCCGCCGGCTCTGGGAAGGGGGGCCTGGCCGCGGTCCAGGCTTCGGACGACCCGATGATCCAGCTCGCGCTGCGTCTGGACCCGGCGGCCCGCGAGATCCGCAAGGCGTGGGAGACCGACGTCACCGGCCCCACCGACCGGGCCGCCGAGCGCATCGCCCGCGCCCGCTTCGCCGCCTATGGCGACCAGGTCTATCCCGACGCCACCTTCACCCTGCGCCTCTCCTACGGGAAGGTGGCGGGCTGGACGCACCGGGGCGTCGAGGTGCCGGCCGTCACCACGATCGGCGGCCTCTACGAGCGGGCCACTGGCGCCGAGCCCTTCCAGCTCGCCCCGCGCTGGGCCGAGGCCGAGGGCAAGCTGGACAAGTCGATTGTCTACAACTTCGTCACCACCAACGACATCATCGGCGGCAATTCCGGCTCGCCGGTGGTGAACGCCAGGGGCGAGGTGCTGGGCGCGGCCTTCGACGGCAACATCCATTCGCTGGGCGGCGCCTACGGCTACGACGGGACCATCAACCGCACGGTGGTGGTCTCCACCGCCGCCGCGACGGAGGCGCTCAACAAGGTCTACGGCCTCACCGGCCTGGTGAAGGAACTGACGGCGAAGCGGCGCTAGGGGAAGGGGAGGTCCGGGCGGCCCATGGCCGCCCGGCGGGGCTCAGACGGCGAAGAAGCCGTTCTCGCCGGAGATTCGCACGAGGCAGGGCTTGCCGGCGTCCTGCGCCTCGCGGGCGCGCTTGTTGGCCGACGCCTTGGCCACGTCCTTGTCCGCGGAATGGCCGAAGAACCGGCCCTCTTCCTCCACGGCCCAGCCTCCGTCGTGGCGGCATACCGTGATGATAAGTCGTTCAATTTTCATCGCGAACCCCTAGCATAAGTCGGGCCGGATGCGGGAAAAACCTGCGTGGCGCTTGTCGCGCGAAGGACAATCTCCCATATTGACGCGATCAAAATTCGTTTTGGCTCGCCTGCCACTCGCGGAACTGCTTCGGCCCGCCCGCGAATCTGCCTCCGACCCTCTCCGAAAATTTGATCTCGCCGTCCGTGTTGGGCGCGGGAATTCTGTCCGGAAAGGGACTATCTATGCAAATCGGCGTCGTGAAGTGGTTCAACCCCACCAAGGGCTTTGGCTTCATCCAACCTGAAGAGGGCGGCGCGGACGTGTTCGTGCACATCTCGGCCGTCGAACGCGCCGGCATCGGCTCGCTCAACGAAGGTCAGCGTATCGGCTTCGAGCTGGAGCGCGACCAGCGCAGCGGCAAGATGTCGGCCGGCCAGCTCCAGGCCGTCTGAGCTGCGGCGGGCCTCACAGCCCGCCCTTGAAATTCTGACGGGCCGGCGGTAGCCGGCCCGTTTTTCATGTCATTCCAAGGGAGGGGCCGCATGGCCAAGGAAGAACTGGTGGAGTTCGACGGACAGATCGTCGAGCTGCTGCCTGAGGGCCGTTTCCGCGTGAAGCTGGAGAACGACCACGAGATCCTCGCCTACACCGCAGGCAAGATGAAGAAGCACCGCATCCGCTCGATGGTGGGCGACAAGGTGACGGTCGAGATGACTCCCTACGACATGGACCGGGGCCGGATCATCTTCCGCCACCGCGACACCAGCCCGCGCATCGGCGGCGCCCCGCGCCCCGTCTACCGCAAGCGCTAGTCGTCGGACCTGAGGCGGTAGCCGACCCCCGGCTCGGTGAGCACCAGCCGGGGACTGGACGGCTCGGCCTCCAGCTTCTGGCGGAGCTGGCCGACCAGCACGCGCACGAACTGGGCGTCCACCTGGGCGCCCGCGCCCCAGACCGCGGCGATGATCTGACGATGGGTGACCACCCGTCCGGCGTGCCGCGCGAGCGTCCGCAGAAGGTCGTACTCCCGGGGCGTCAGCTTCACCTCCTCGCCCAGGATTTGCACCCGCCGGAGCGCGAAGTCGAGCTCCAGGTCGCCGGACCGGAACACCGCCTGGGCTGCGAACCGCCGCTCCCGCCCGCGCAGGCTGGCCCGCACCCGGGCCAGCAGCTCGCCCACGCCGACCGGCTTGTTGACGAAGTCGTCGGCGCCGAGGTCCAGGGCCGCGATCTTCTCGTCCTCCAGGTCGCGGGCCGAGAGCACGATCACCGGGGCGTCCGACCATTCCCGCAGCCGGGAGATCACCTGCTTGCCGTCCATGTCCGGCAGGCCGAGGTCGAGGATCACCACGTCGCACGGGTCGGCCGCCATGGTCTCCAGCGCCGCCTCGCCGGTCTCCACGGCCTCGACCGCATAGCCCGCCGCGATCAGCGCCGGCTTCAGCGCGCGCACGATCTGCGGCTCGTCGTCGACCAGCAGCAGGCGGACAGGGGCCCCGCTCATGCCGCCGCCGGCACGGCCAGCGTCACCCGCAGGCCGCCGCCGTCCGTCCTGTTCAGCGCCTCGACCCGCCCGCCCATGCCCTCCAGAAGACCCCGGGCGATGGAGAGCCCCAGGCCGGTGCCCGGCGTCCGTGCCGTCCGGTCGCTGCGGTAGAACTTCTCGAAGATCCGCTCCAGTTCGGCCTCGCGCACCCCGGGTCCCTCGTCGGCCACCTCGACACGCACCATGCCGTCCCGGACCGCAGCGGTGACCGTGATCGCCCCGCCGGCGGGCGTGTAGCGCGCGGCGTTCTCCACCACATTGCCCACGGCCTGCTCGAAGAGCACGGCGTCGCCGAGGCCCTCCGGCAGGTCGGCCGGCGCCGCGAGCTGCACGAACCTGCCTGCCGCCCGCCGCTCGGCCGCCCGCTCGATCGCCTCGGCGACGCTGAACGCCGAGGTCGTCACCTTGAGCTGGCCGGCCTCCAGGCGGGTCATGTTCAGCAGGTTGGCGACGAAGCTGTCCAGCCGCGCGGCCTCCTCCTGGATGGTGGCGGCCAGGTCGGCGCGCACCGGCTCCTCGAAGGCGTGGCCGTACTCCTGCAGGCTCGAGGCCGAGGCCATGATCGCCGCCAGCGGCGTCCTGAGGTCGTGGGAGATCGAGGACAGCAGCGCGTTGCGCAGCGCCTCTGTCCGGGCCTGGGTCTCCGCCTCCGACTTGGCGGCGGCGAGATGGGCGCGGGAGATCGCCGCGGCCCCGACGTCCACCAGGATCTCGATGAGCTGCGGCTCGGGCGGCGGATCGGCGGAGGGCGCCCAGGCCGCCAGGCCCCAGACCTCGCCGTCGGCCCGGAGCGGGCGCAGCCGCCAGCCGCCGTGCGTGGCCGTCCGCGCCGTCGGTTCGGTCATAGAGACGGCCACCGCCTCGGGGGAGACCCCGGGGATCGCGCCCGGCGCCCGGGCGGCGTCCTCCACAGCGCTCGGCCCGCCTGCCGCCGCAGCCAGGTGGTGCGCGAGGCGGTCCCGGATGTAGGTCTCGTCCGAGGAGGCCGAGAAGTCCCGCGTCGCGTCGAACAGCACGCGGGTGGCGTGGGCGCGCGCCTCGGCCCGCTTCGCCGCGTCGCGGACCCGGCCGGTGAGCAGGCCGGTCAGCATGGCCACCGCCAGGAAGACCGTCAGGTTGATCGCGTCCTCGGCCTCGAACGACAGCGAGAACCGGGGCTCCACCAGGTAAAAGTTGTACACGAGGAAGGCGAGGCCGGCGGCAAGCCAGGCGGGTCCCGATCCATAGAGGAAGGCGGTGACGAGCACGCCCGCCAGGAAGACCATCGACAACCGCGTGCTGCCGGTCACCCGGAACAGCGCTTCGGCCGCCAGCGTCGTTACGGCCACGATCGCCAGCGACGCGGCATAGCGCCGCCAGGACGGCATGGGGGAGGGGGTCATCTTCACCGGTGACACCATCGCGCATCCCCGACGTCAATTATGCGAGGCTTATGGACAGCCCCCGCGGCCGTTAAACTTATAATTTCCTTATGGTTGGCCTGCCGGAACAGGCTGACATCTTCCGTCCCTCGTTTGCTTCGCACTCCGGGGCGCCATGCGCAGTCGATTGATCTCCATCCTGGCCGTGAACGAAGACGATCTCGTCTTCGCCGCCGACGAAGGCCCGGCCGATGGCCTGCCGTCGGGCGGCGCCGGCCTGCCCGAGGAGGCTGCCGAGCCGGATCCGGTGGACGTCGCCGATCCCGAACCGGAGCCGCCGGCGCGGAGCCGGGTCCCGATCCGGACGAGGAACCGCCGCCGCCCGTCGATCCGGCGCCCCAGCCGCCGCCGGTCCACACTCCCAATCCCGGCCCCGACACGATCGACTTCGGACAGATCCTGATCGACCGGCCGGACGTGCTGAAGGGCTTCTACGAGACCTATTACGGCGCCGGGAACGACCGGAACTCGACCGCCTGGGCCGAACGCGTCGGCGAGGCCACGCCGGAGGCCTATGCGAAGTTCTGGTACTTCGCGCACGGCCGCTGGGAGGGCTACGCCCAGGGAGAGACCACGGCGCAGGACACCATCTCGGCCGAGCGCATCCTGGCCGAGCGCCCCGACGTGCTGCGCGCCTATTACGAGGCCTACTACGCGAACAACGACAAGAACTCCGACGCCTGGAGCAAGCGCGTCGGCGGCGAGACGGCCGAAGACTACGCCCGGTACTGGTACGAAAAGTACGGGCGCTGGGAGGGTTACTCCCAGTCGGACAAGGCGGCGGCCGAGGCCATCGACGTCACGCGCCTGCTGGACGAACGACCCGACGTCTTCCGCGCCTACTACGAGGAGTTCTACGGCGAGAACAACGACCGAAAGTCGAACGCCTGGATCGACCGGGTGGGGGGCGACACGGTCGAGGACTACGCAAAGTACTGGTACGTCACCTACGGTCAGAAGCAGGGCTACAGCCAGCGTCCGCCCGGCGAGGAGCAACCCGGCGGGCCGAGCGGTCCTGGTGAACCTTCCGACCCCGGTCCGCCGGTCCACGACCCGGCGGACGATCCGTGGAACCACCCGGCGCTCTTCCCCGACTGGAAGCCGCCCTACGAGGGCTGGCAGCCGCCGCCGGACATCTGGCACGGCACGGGCGGCGGGACCGGGACCCCGGATCCCGAGCCCCGGCCGGAGCCGGAGGCCCCCTGGAGCCGATCCCCGACCCGGACCCGGCCGCCGCGTCGGCCGGCTCCCTCTTCGAACCGGACCCGTTCGGCTGACCCGCTTCCGGGGCGGCTCCCCCCGCCGTCCCGGCCGATCGCCGGGCGAAGGGTCAGCATCCTGGCCCAAGGCCCGGCGCTCCGCCCGTCCCCCTGCGCCATTCCCGTGGCGCGAAGCGGGCGGCCCGCTCCGTCTTCGGCCGAACGCCGCGGACGGGGCGGGTGAGGCGCCTCAGTCCGGCCCATCGCGCCCGAACGCCTCCAGGCAGAGCCGGCGTCCGAACGCCTCGGCGAGCGCGTCCGTGCGGTCCGAGACGATCCGGGTCAGGGCCTTGCCGGACGGGGTCTCGGCCACGATCCGGTAGCGGCCGACGATCGCGCCGCCGGCGGCGGGGTCGGCGAACTCGACCAGGCCCTCGATGCGGTCGCGGCCGCGGCCGTCCCAGAGCGAGGCGAACCGGTCGTCATAGGTCAGCGCGTCGATCCGGATCCGGGCCTCGAGCGGCCGGGCGCCGGCGGCGCAGCGGGACAGCTCCGGCTCGATCTCGGCGGACACGGCCCACTCCAGCGCCTGCTCGTCGCTCGACCGGTCAGGGCCGTATACGACGGGCTCGCCAGCCGGCAGCGTCTCGCGTCCGAGGGTCTGCGCATAGCGGTCGACGACCGGCCAGGGGGCCTCGATATCCAGCCGGACGACCCGGGCCCCGGCCGCCAGGTCCGGCGGCAGGCGCAGGTCCGGTCCGCCGATCACCCGCGGCGTCGGAGCGATGGCGCAGGCCGCGAGGAGGAGCCCGGCGAAGGGGGGCGACAGGGAATCTCATCGGCCCAGCCTGCCGGTCCACGGCCCGCCTGCAAGCACCGAGCGACAGGCGACGGCCGCCACGCGACGCCTCAGCGCCGGCCCTGGCCGTCGTCGACCTTGACCACCGTCCCGGTCACCGCGTCCGAGGCCGGGGCGGCCAGGAAGAGCAGGGTGGAGTCGAGCTGGGCCGGGTCGCCGATCCGCTTGCGCGGCAGGCTCGCGGAGAAGTCGCCGACGCGGGCGAGCATCCCGTCCATCATCTCGGAGGCGAAGGCGCCGGGCGCGATGGCGTTGACGTTAATGCCGAACCTCGCCCACTCGACCGCCAGGGCCTCGGTCATCCTCACCACCGCGGCCTTGCTGACCGAATAGAGCGCCGCGCCGCCGCCCGAGTAGTCGTAGGCCGCCATCGAGGCGATGTTGACGATCCGGCCCGGCCGCTCGGCCGCGATCAGCCGCCGGGCCACCTCGCAGGACAGGACGAACGGCGCGCGGACGTTGACGTCCAGGACCCGGTCGATGAGCTCCAGCGGCATCTTCACGGCCCGCTGGGCGTCGGGGGATGCCGGCGTTGTTGACGAGAATGGTGACGGGTCCCAGCGCCGCCTCGGCCCGGGCGACTAGATCCGGCAGCTCCTCGGCCGCGGTCATGTCGGCGGTCAGCGCCACCGCCTCGCCGCCGGACGCCCGGATTTCCACCGCCAGGGCCTCCAGCCGGTCCAGACGCCGCGCCGCCACCGCCACCTTCGCGCCGGCCGCCGCCAGCACCCGGGCGAACCTGGCCCCGAGGCCCGAGGGAGGCGCCGGTGACGAGCGCGGTCTGGCCGGTCAGGTCGTGCGAGGCGTTGGGCAGCGGATAGGTCATGGCGGGGTCCCTGGTTTCGCAGGAGCCTGGACCGGCTGACGTGGCGGAGGGCGAGCGTCCAGCCGATTGACGGGCGCGGCCCGGCGTGGCTCGTTCCCACGCCGCATTGGAGACACCCATGGCGTCCGTGATCCTGAGCGTTGTCGGCAGCGACCGGCCCGGCCTCACCGGCATCCTCGCCGACGCGGTGCTGTCCGCCGGAGGCAACTGGCTGGAGAGCCACCTGTCGCGGCTGGGCGGCCTGTACGTGGGCTCGGCCCTGGTGGAGATCGACGACGGCAAGGTGGATGCCCTGCGCGCCGCGGTCCGCGCGGTGGACGCGGAGGGCCTCGAGGTCCGCATCACGCCAGCGGTGGAGGCGCCGGAGGCGGCCGGCGAGGCCCTGCAGCTCAGCCTCGTGGGCCAGGACCGGCCGGGCATCGTGCGCCAGGTGACGTCGGCGATCAGCGGGCTCGACGTCAACATCGAGGCGCTGGACACCCGGCTGGCGCCCGAGCCGCACTCCGGGGCGCCGCTGTTCCACCTGGACGCCCGGCTGCGCCTGCCGTCGGCGGTCTCGGCGGCGACGCTGCAGGCGGCGCTGGAGCAGATCTCCGCGGAGATCATGGTCGACATCGCCCTGATCCCGGCCAGGGCCGGCTGAGGACGGCGCGGCGCCGCGCCGCGAACAGACCGAAGGTTCAAAGGACACGCCGGCGGACTCCTGCTACGGCTTGACCATGAGCCCGAGGTCCCACGCCCCTCCGGCCTGCCGTCCCGGCGGCCGGCTTTCCGACGCCCAGCTTTCCGACGGATCCGCAGACCCGTCGCATCCTGAACCGCGCCGGCGTCGCCTTCCTGCTCGATCTCATCGCCCTCGCCCGCAACGGCCGCCACCCGCTGGACGCCCTGCTGCTCAGCGTCACCATCCAGGCCAACGTCGCCCATATCGCCGGCCAGGCCGACCTGCAGGTGCGCCACGCCGCCGCCGACGCCCCGCCGTCCGACGCGCAGCGCCGGCCGGTGAGCATGAATGCGCTCGCCACCTCGCTGCGCCTGCCGTTCGAGAGCGTCCGGCGGCGCATCCACAACCTCTCGGCCGCCGGCCTCTGCCAGGTGAGCGCCGAGGGCGTGGTCGTGCCCACCGCCATCCTCGCCTCGCCGGAGTACCTGACCCTGGCCTTCGCCGGCTACGAGCGCATCCGGGCCTTCCACCGCGAGCTGGTCAGCCTGGGCGCGCTGCGCGACCTGCCGCCGCCGACCGTGGACCTGGGCGACGGCATGGCGCTGGTCCGGGCGGTCGCCCGCCTCGTCACCGACTATGTGCTGCGCGCCGTCGACGGGGCCCAGACCGCGTTCGGCGACGTGATCACCTGCCTCGTCCTCCTCGAGGTGTTCCGCGGCAACACCGAGCACCTGGGCCGCGGCGCCGAGCCGGAGGACCAGCTCGGCGCTGACGGCGCCCTGGACGACCGCCACCGCCGGCCGGTCAAGGCCGCCCAGCTCGCCCGCCGGCTGGGCCTGCCCGCCGAGACCGTCCGCCGCTACGCCGCCGCCATGGTCGAGCGCGGCTCGCTTGTCCGCACGCCGGCAGGACTGGTGGCGCCGGCGGAGGGCCTGCTGCGCGGCCACGTCATCACCTTCGTCGCCGACAACGAGCGCCACCTGCGCCGCCTGTTCACCGGCCTGTCGCAACTGGGGGGTGCTGGCGATCTGGGAGAAGCTCGACCGCGCGTGAGGGGGCGGGACGCCGGGCGTCACGGGCGGGCTCGGTGCGGTCCGGGTTGGAACCACGAAGGGCGCGAAGGACACGAAAGACACGACATTGATCTGCCCCTCCTCCGCTCATCCCGGCGAAAGCCGGGATCCAGGCTGAGGATGGGATGGAACCACGG
This sequence comes from Phenylobacterium sp. J367, assembly GCF_024699985.1. Classification (GTDB taxonomy): domain Bacteria; phylum Pseudomonadota; class Alphaproteobacteria; order Caulobacterales; family Caulobacteraceae; genus Phenylobacterium. Next base: position 2,428,617 of record NZ_JAJONA010000001.1, read on the forward strand.
GTTGCCCGGGCGCTGGCCGGCGGGCTCGGCGCGGTCCGGGTTTGGAACCACGGAATACACGGACCCTGGCCGGCTGGCTCGGTGCGGTCCTGTTTTGGAACCACAGAAAAGCACAGAAGGACACAGAAGGGGCGAGCCGGCCGAGGTCGGTGAGGGCTGACTCGCGCGCCTGGAAGGCGCGCATGGTGATGGAGGCGCCAAGCCATGGGGTGGCCCGCCTTCTGTGTGGTTCTGTGTGGTTCTGTGGTTCATTCCGCGCGCACGCGGCTGCGAACTCGGCTTGGATCCCGGCTTTCGCCGGGATGAGCGGAGTGGGGGTTAGCTGGAGTCAGCGGTTGCGGGCTCGGGTTCGGCCCGGTCCCTGCCTCGGATGTCGTAGATGAGGGTGGGGTCGGCGCCGATGGCGTCGCAGGCTTCGATGACCAGGAGGTCGAAGTCGCGGGTGAGGAAGTCGGGCTTGGCTTCCTGTTCATCGAGGAAGGCCTCGAGCCTGTCCCACATGGGATCTTCGGGCGGCGGGCGGTCGGGCTTGTCGATCCCGTCGTCGGGTAGGTTCCAGTCGGCGCCTTCGTGCTCGGACCAGAAGCAGTCGCCGACCCGGGTCCAGACGCCGTCGCGGCGCTGGTCGACGGCGAGCTCATGGGTCTGGGCCTCGGCCTTCGCCCGGGCTTCGGCGAGGTCGGCCTTCTCCCTGAGCCTTGAAGTGCAGCTCGTCCTTGTAGCGGACCAGCTTGAGTTCGAGGGCGAGCGTCTGGCGCAGGCCGCGGCTGACCCGGTGGAAGGCGGTGGCGAGGCGGACGGCGTCCTCGGGGCTCTCGGCGTTCAGCGCCCGCTGCTGCAGGTCGCGGCAGAGCTCCAGGCTCATCCCCGCGAGCGCGCGGAGCGTCACGGTGTGACGGTCTTCGGCCATGTGCTCGGGATCGACGGACATGAGAACGAAACGAGAACATACGGAGCCGGCAAAGTCAAGGTTTTTCGGCTGCAGGCCCTCTCCCTACCCTCTCCCTCTCCGCTGCGCGGGGGGAGAGGAGGTGATGGCTTTGACTCTCAGCTCCACTCCTCTCCCCCCGGGGCGAAGCCCGAGAGGGAGAGGGTAGGGAGTGGGCTGGGAGCCGGCGCGGAAAGGATGACGGCGAGGGGGCGACCTGGCCCCCTCGCTCGCGCCGCAGGGCGTGCTAGGGAGGCGGGATGATCGCGACGACCGAGGCCTATGGACTGACCTTCGCCTATCCGGCCCACGACACCGCGGTGGGCGCGTGCCTTCGGGAATACGGCGAGTTCTCGCGTCCCGGCGTGACCCTCGCGGCCCAGCTCGCGCGCGGCCGGACGTTCCTGGACGTGGGCGCCAACATCGGGGCCTTCACCCTGCCGGTCGCCCGGTCCGCCCGGTCGGTGGTGGCGATCGAGGCGCACGCCGGGCTGGCCGGCCTGTTGCAGCGGAACGTCGAGGCCAACGGGCTGGGCAACGTCCGGGTGGTGAGCGCCGCGGCCGGCGCCGCGCCCGGCCGGGCGGACTTTCCGGACCCGCCGCTGGAGTCCGCCCGCAATTTCGGCGCGCTGAGCTTCGCCGACGCCGAGCTGCCGCGCGCCGCCGTCGACGTGGTGGCGCTGGACGAGGTGGCGCCGCCCGACACCGCCTTCGTGAAGATCGACGTGGAGGGCCACGAGCGCGAGGTGCTGCGGGGGCGCCCGGCGGCTGCTCGCCGAGGGGCGGCCGCGCTGGCTGGTGGAGTACTCCGATCCGGGCCTGACCGAGGTGTTCGCGAACGCCGGCTACCGCGCCTACTGGTTCTTCGACCCGTTCGTGACCCCCAGGGGCGCCGAAGAAGCGATGGCGGCGGGGCTACCGGGGCAACCTCTACCTGTTCACCGTGCCGGCCGGCGCGCCGGGCGCCCGTCGGCATGGTGGAGGCGAAGCCCGGCGATCCGCCGCCGACCAACACCCTGGGGTTCGAGTACCTGCGGGCGTTCGGCATGTCGCCCCGGGGCCGATGGCGGGGGACCGGGGGGGATAGGATGACCGTCTGGATCGTGGCTGCGGCGGCGCTCGCCGCCGCCTACCTGCTGGGGGCGATCCCGACGGCGTGGCTGGCGGGACGCTGGCTCAAGGGATCGACATCCGCGAGCACGGCTCGGGGTCGGTGGGGGCCACCAACGCGCTGCGCACGCTGGGGCCGGGGCCGGGGCTTGGCGTGCTGGCGGTCGACCTCGGAAAGGGGATCTGCGCCGTGACCCTGATGCGGGGGCTGCTGGGCTGGGCCGGGGCGACGCCGGGCTGGACGGCCTGGGCCGTGGCGCTGGCGGGGCTGGCCGCGCTGGTGGGCCACAGCCGCTCGGTCTTCCTGGGTTTCACCGGCGGCAAGTCCGCGGCGACGGGGCTGGGCGTGCTGGCCGCCCTGGCCTGGCCGGTGGCGCTCGGCGCGGCGGCGGTGGTGGCGGTCGTGCTGGCCGTCTGGCGGATCATGTCGCTGGCGTCGATGGCCGGCGCCGTGGCGGCGGTGGGGCTGGTGTGGATGCTGGAGACGCCGCTCCCGACCCGGCTGCTGGTCACCGTGGGGGCGGTCTATGTGGTGGCGCGCCACCGGGCGAACGTGCGCCGGCTGCTGGCGGGGATGGAGCCGCGGGTGGGGGCGGGGTGAGATAGGATGCCATGATCCGAGGCAGTCAACGATGACCTAAGCTTGAAGCAAAGATATATTCTGATAGACCTCACGGTTTAGTTACGGACCCGCGTTTATTGAAATATCGAACCGTAGATTTTTCAGTCTTTAGTTTATCCTTCCAGTCTGGGATGAGATCTTGTAAGCTAACGGCTTCTTTCTTTACAATTATAGTGACTTTTGCAGAAAAGTCTAGCGGCGCAGCAATAGAGTCGCTGTACAGCTTACCATTGATAGATATAATCGACGATTTATCCGTAGAAATATAGATGGGTGGCTTTAGGAGTCGCATGCGTTGGGGCTGGATCGCATCCCATTGCATCGTCAATTTCCATTCGTTACCGATCTTTCTTAGCCCTTCGGACTCATATTCTTCCAATATTTCTTGTACGTGAGAATGGGTGCTCGAATACTGCTTATCAAGCAACGTACTATATAATAGATAATTCCAAGAGTTGCTCTGGATGCTTGTGGATATCTTTGCGGAAGATTCGCTTGATGTAATTGTGGCTTCAATGAACAAATTTCTGATTGCAGCCGATGTCGCATTTTCGAATCCAAATATGACCGGATGGGTCATTTCAAATTCTCGACGTTGTTGGATTAACTCTCTTATTTCCTGACGATCTTTTCTGGAACCTCGCTGAGATCGGCCACGGAGTGATCGTAGATTGTGGCGCTAAGTTCAGCGCCGGCGGGCAATTTAGTTTCAGTAGATATAAGAGAAAAAGAAACGGGAGGTGGGCCAGAGGTTTCCCGTCGTTGGAGTTCGCGTACTTTTAACTCGAGTTGTCGACTAATTTTCTCGCGAAAATCGGTAAGGCTCTTGTAGCTTTCTACAAGCCCTTGAGGATAAGTATTCTTCTTGAATTTCTTTAGCTTCTCAACCTGTTCCAAGTCAATGGTTTCTGGATCTACAGGTATTCGAGAGAAATATAGCATGACCGGCTTGCCAGCCTTGCCTACCCGATCAATTTCCTCAAGAGTTCCGCTATCAGCCTTTCCAGTAGGTGAGCCGATACGCGTCCAGAAAATGCCAACGAGTAGATCGCAGTCATCTACGATAGCGCGGTTGATGACTTCCTGAGGCCTGACGCCGTATTCCGGCGCGGAGTGGGTCTCCCAGCGAAGTGGCAATAGGACTATCTTGCGGCTAGCGGAGTGAAGGTCGTTCCACGACTGGATGGTGGCGGCCACCATCTCCCTCTCGTCATCGACATCCGATGGAGATGCGATCAAAACGCGAAATACCTTCGCTTCATAGGGCAAGAGAGGGACCTCCGTTTTCTCCGCTATATTCTATCTCCTACACAAGCTAACATCCAGACTGCGATCCACGTGCGGCGTTAGAGACTAGAAGTGAGCTGGGTAAATCTTGTGGGTTGAAATCCGAGAAGCGGATCGGATCAAAGCTCGCTGCTGCAGCGCGGCCGCAGCGGAATGCAAGGCCTCGTCGCCGCTGCACCTCGGGTCCGAACCGTGTAGTCCGCGAAGCATCTTGATCGACATCTCTTCACGAACCGTGCCGCACGCTCAATAAGGTTCCCGTCCGAAGAGATGGTGCCGCTGGCGGTTGGGCAGTGGCTGCGGTGACTAGTCTCCGGGTACAGTAATAGGCAGGAGCGGCCGGTCTCAAAACGGGCCCCGCCTTGACCTCCCACCACTCCCCATCATAACCGCGCCCTTCCAGCCGCCGGGTTCGCCCGGAGGGCTCGGATATCCATGACGGATCGACGCGGACGCCGCCGTTGCAATCGTGCTCCCACTCGCGGGGGCGCCGGCCCGGGTCAGATGAAGAGTGACTGATGTCCAAGCGCCATAGCGCCAAGTACAAGCTCGACCGCCGGATGGGCGAAAACATCTGGGGTCGCCCGAAGTCCCCCGATCAACAGCCGCGCCTACGGCCCGGGCCAGCACGGCCAGCGCCGCAAGAGCAAGGTGTCAGACTTCGGCCTGCAGCTCCGCGCCAAGCAGAAGCTGAAGGGCTACTACGGCAACCTGACCGAGAAGCAGTTCTCCAAGATCTACGAAGAGGCCGCGCGCCGTAAGGGCAACACCTCCGAGAACCTGATCGCGCTGCTGGAAAGCCGCCTGGACGCGGTGGTCTATCGCGCCAAGTTCGTGCCGACCCCGTTCGCCGCGCGCCAGTTCGTCAACCACGGCCACGTGCTGGTCAACGGCAAGCGCGTGAACATCCCGTCGTACCGCGTGAAGCCGGGCGACGTGGTGTCGGTGCGCGAGCGTTCGCGCAACATGGCCCTGGTGCTGGAAGCCCTGCAGTCGTCCGAGCGCGACCACCCCGACTACATCACCGTCGACACCAAGGCGATGGCGGCCACCTATGTGCGCATGCCGGAACTGGCCGAGGTGCCGTACCCGGTGAAGATGGAGCCCAACCTCGTCATCGAATTCTACGCGTCGTAACCGGCGCCGAATTCGAGCCGAAAGCTCAGAGATTTGCGAAGGCCCCGGAGCGATCCGGGGCCTTTTTGCTTTGGGGCCACGAGCCCACGAACGGGGTTCTCGTTCCGGGCTCGCTGTGGCGGGAGTGCGGGGCACATGAATCGCCGGATGTTCGTCCTCTCCGCCCTGGCCGCCACGGGTTGCGCGACGGTTCCGGCCGAGGCGCCCGCGCCGCCGGTTCTGGCGCCTGGCGAGACGCTGCCGGAGCTGGAGGCGGTGAGCGCCGTTGTCGGGCGCGAGGGGCTCAGGCTCACCGTGGCGTCGAACGGGTGCACAGGGAAGGCGGACTGGGCGGTGTGGCGCGAGCCCCGGGGAGAGGCCGTGGCGCTGGCGTTCGCGCGTCGGCGGCTGGACCTCTGCCGCGGGCTGCCCGGCGGGACGGCGGAGCTGGCGTATTCGTGGCCGGAGCTGGGGATTGCGCCGGGCGCGCGGATCGTGCTCCTCAACCCGTCTCATGAGCCCTGATCTCGCCGAGACCCTGGCGCGCCTCGCCGAGGCGACGCCGGACCTGCAGGACGACTGGTGGCTGATCGGCAGCGCGGCCATGGCGCTTAGCGGCGCCGCCCCGATCACCGTGGCCGACGTGGACCTGCTGGTCTCGCCCCGGGACGCGTTCGCGCTGGCGCGGCGCTGGCGGGCGCCCATCCGGCCGGCGGCGCCCAATCCGCGCTTCCGCTCCGAGGTCTATTTCCAGTGGGACGCGCCGCCCGTGCCGGTGGACGTGATGGCCGGCTTCCACGTGATGACGCCGGACGGCTGGCGGCCGCTGGTCCCGAGAACGCGGGTGGCGGTGGCGGGGGTGTTCACGCCGAGCGTCGCGGAGCAGCTGGAGATCCTGGCCCTGTTCGGGCGGGAGAAGGACCACGCCCGGGCGGCGCTGCTGAGGCCGCTGCTGCGGGACTAGGCGAACATCTCCAGCATCCAGGGCAGCACGCGCTTCGGGCGGCCGGTGGCCTGGTCGATGAGCACCCAGGTGGTGCGGACCTGGGCGCACATGGCGCCGTCGGGGCCGTCGATGCGGATGAAGCGGTCGAAGCGGGGGCCTTCCGCCGTGTCGGCGACCCAGGTGCGGCCGGTCGCGGTCTCGCCGAGGAGGAGGGCGCGGCGGTAGTCGATCTCGTGGCGCAGCGCGATCCAGGCCCATTGGGCGCGGGCCTCGGCCGGGGCCAGGCTGTCCCAGTGGGCGATGGCGAGGTCCTGGGCCCAGCCCAGATAGACCACGTTGTTCACATGGCCGTTGGCGTCGATGTGCTCGGGACGGGGCTCGAACGCCTGGGTGAAGACCTGCCGGCCCTCGGGCGGTTCGAGCAGCCGGGTCAAGGCTCCGGCCCTATTGGGCCAGGACGCCCTGGCCTTCGAGGAAGCCCTTCAACTCGCCGGTCTGGAACATCTCGCGGACGATGTCGCAGCCGCCGACGAACTCGCCCTTCACATAGAGCTGCGGGATGGTCGGCCAGTCGGAGAAGGCCTTGATGCCTTCGCGGAGCGGCTCGCTCTGCAGGACGTCGACGCCGACGAAGTCCACGCCCAGGTGGTCGAGGATCTGCACCACGGTGGCGGAGAAGCCGCAGCGCGGCTGTTCCGGGTCGCCCTTCATGAACAGGATCACCGGGTTCTCGGCGACCGCGTTGGCGATCCAGTCGTGGACGGGGTTCGAGGCGGTGGTGGCGGCGTCGGTCATCGGGTCGCCCTTTCGGCGCGGGAATTCAGTGGCCAAGAGCTAGGGACGCGGGCCCCCAGGGTCAAGCGCGTCAGGACCGCGCGATCAGGCCGGCGCGCTAGTCTCCAGGGCGAGCGCGTGGAGCTCGCCGCCCATCTTGCCCTTCAGCGCGGCGTAGACGAGCTGGTGCTGCCTGACGCGCGGCAGGCCGGCGAAGGCCGGGGAGACGATGCGGGCGCGGTAGTGGTCGTTGTCGCCGGCGAGGTCGGTGATCTCGATCTCGGCGTCGGGGAAGCCTCGCGGAGCGCGGCTTCCAGGTCGGGCTGGGTCATCGGCATGGGCGGGACTTAGGCTGAGGTCAGCCGAAGGTCCAGAGGAGGCCGACGCCGAACACCGCCATCACCGCGGCGGCGAGGCGGTCCAGCGACACGCTGGGCGCGGGCGTAGGAGGCCGCGGCGGCGCGCGTGGAGAACAGCCACGCCAGGGCCAGGCACCAGACGAGGCAGGTCGTGCAGACCACGCCGACGGCGGCGAGGTGCATCCACCCGGGCTGTCCGGGCCGACGTAGGCCGAGAAGATCGAGGCGAAGAACAGCACCGACTTGGGGTTGGTCAGGCAGATGGCGAAGCCGGTCCAGAACGCCCCGCCGGCCGGCGGCGGGCCGTCCTCGGCGATGGACTCGGGCTCGGCCCGCCAGAGGGTGAAGGCGAACCACAGGAGGTAGAGGCCGCCGGCGATGCGGAGCGCCTGGTAGAGCCAGGGGACCGCGGCGAGCAGGGCGGCCAGCCCGATCATCGCCGCCAGGCACCAGACCACGCAGCCGAGGGTGGTCCCCAGCGCCGCGGCCACGGCGGCCGCGCGGCCGCGGCGCATGGCCATGCGGATGATCAGGAAGTTGGTCGGCCCGGGGATCAGCGAGGTGGCGATCGAGACCGCCAGCAGCGAGCCGAGGGCGAGGAGGTGGGCGTCCATCGCCGCTCAGTAGCCGAGTCTCGCTGACAGGGGGTGTCAGCATTCCCCTCAGTCGACGATCGCGCCGTAGATCAGGCTCTTGAGCTGGCCGCGGAAGTTGAAGGTGCCGGACGGCATGAGCTGGGTCATGAAGACCACCGAGAGGTCCTCCTTCGGGTCGACCCAGAAGATCGTCGAGGCGGCGCCGCCCCAGTAGTAGTCGCCGACCCCCAGGCCGCCCGAGCGGACCTGGTCGAGGGTGGAGGCGAAGCCCAGGCCGAAGCCGACCCCGTCGTAGGCGGTCTCCGAGAAGCCGCCGATGGCGAGCTCGGTGAGCTCACGGCCGCCCGGCAGGTGGTTCAGGGTCATCAGCTCGATGGTGCGGGGACCCAGGATGCGGGCGCCGTCGAGCTCGCCGCCGCGGCGGAGCATCTCGCAGAAGCGCAGGTAGTCGGCGCTGGTGCCGACGAGGCCGCCGCCGCCGGACTTGAAGGCCGGCTCGCGGGTGAAGTTGGAATTGGCCGGGTCGTCGATCAGCTTGAGCTGCTTGTCGGGGCCGCGCTGGTAGTTGGCGGCGAGGCGGTCCTGCTTGCCCTCCGGGACCCAGAAGGCGGTGTCCTTCATGCCGAGCGGCCGGAAGATCGCCTCGTCGAGGTACTGGGCCAGCGGCTTGCCGGAGATCACCTCCACGAGGGCGCCGCAGACGTCGGTGGCCAGCGAATACATCCAGGCCGTGCCCGGCTGGTAGCGCAGCGGCACTTGGCCGAGCTTGTCGAGGAAGCCCTGCATGGTGTCGGCGGCGTCGAAGCTGCGGATCTTCAGCGCGCGGTAGATGTGGTCGATGGGATGCTGGACGCCGACGCCCGGCAGGCCGCCGCCGTAGGTGAGCCCCGCCGTGTGGCAGAGCACGTCGCGGAAGCTGACCGGGCGGTCCGGGGCCTCGGTGACCATGTCGTCGCCCTCGCCGGAGACCCAGACGCGGTGGGCCTTCCACGACGAGACGAAGCGGCTGACCGGGTCATTGAGCTGGAAATAGCCCTGCTCGTAGAGGGTCATCAGCGCCACCGAGACGATGGGCTTGGTCATGGAATAGATGCGGAAGATGGTGTCGTCGGCGACGGGCTTGCCGCGCTCGCGGTCCATCAGGCCGAAGTTCTTCGCATAGGCGATGTGCCCGTGGCGGGCGACGGTGACCTGGCAGCCGGCGATCTTGCCGTTGGAAATGTAGTTCCGCTCCAGGTGGTCGGTGATGCGCTCGAGGCGCGTCGCGTCCAGGCCCGTCCACTGCGATTGGGCGTCCATCGAAATCCCTCCCTCGGAAATTGGCTCTTCGCTCTAATGGCCGTCATCATGGGCGCCGAACGGGCCGCGCGCCAAGGGGAGAGGCTTAGATGATCGACGAGCTGGAGGCCCTGGCGGGCGAGGTGGGTGAGGCGCTGAAGGCGGCCGGGCAGACGGTGGCGGTGGCCGAGAGTTCGTCCGGCGGCCTGGTCTCGGCGGCGCTGCTGGCCGTGCCGGGGGCCTCGAAATATTACCTCGGCGGGGCGGTGGTCTATACGCCGAAGGCCCGGGTGATGCTGATGGAGATCCCCAAGGAGGCGCTGACCGGCATGCGCTCGGCGAGCGAACCCTACGCCCTGCTGCTGGCGCGGACGGCGCGGGAGCGGTTCGGCGCCACCTGGGGGGATCAGCGAGACCGGCGCCGCGGGCCCGACCGGCAACCCCTACGGCGACGCGCCCGGCCACACCTGCATCGCGGTGTCCGGCCCGGTGGAGCATGTGCTGACCATCGAGACGGGCTCGGACGATCGCAGCGCCAACATGCGGGCCTTCGCGGCGGGGGTGCTGGACCTGCTGAAGCGGGCGTTGGGGTAGGGGTCAGGGCGCCGGGAAGCGAGTGTCCGACTACGGCGCATGACGACCGGTGGACGGCCTGGGCGCATCGTGGGCGCCGCCCTGGCTCCGCGCGAAATCGATGAAGGCCCGGAACGCGGCGGTCGGGTTGCGCCGGCTCGGGTAGTAGAGGCTCAGGGGCGACAAGGTCGGCGTCCAGTCTTCGAGCACGCGGACGAGGCGGCCCGCGGCGATGTCGTCCCGCACGTCGGCCTCCATCATCAGGCCCAGGCCCAGCGACGCGAGAACCGCGGTGCGGGCGAGGCTCGCTTCGTCGAGCGTGACGGCGCCTTCGACGTCGATGTGCACCGATCTGCCCGCCTTCTCGAACGGCCAGCGGTGGATCGCGCCGTTGGGCAGCCGGACGCGGAGGCAGGAATGCGCCGCGAGGTCCTGCGGCCCCCGCGGGATCCCGCGCGCTTCCAGATAGGCCGGCGTGGCCACCACGACATTGCGCCGCACCCCACCTAGCGGCAGCGCGATCATGTCGGCGGGCACAAGGTCGGCGGCGCGCACGCCGAGGTCGAAGCCGCCCGCGACGATGTCCACGAGGCGACCCTCGGTGACGATGTCGACGTGGACCTGGGGGTGCGCGCGCAGGAAGGGCAGGACGAGCGGCGCGAAGATATCCCGCGCCGCCGTCGGGAAGGCGTTGATGCGCAGTGTGCCCGATGGCGTCGCCTGCTGGGAGCGCGCCACGTCCATCGCTTCATGGATGTCCCGCACGGCCGGCGCCACCTGCGCGACAAACCTCTGGCCGGCCTCGGTCAGCGAGACGCTCCGGGTCGTCCGGTTGAACAGCCGCACGCCGAGCGAGCGCTCCAGATTCCGACCGCATTGCTCAGCGCCGTGGTCGAGACCCCGAGCTCCAGGGCCGCGGCGCGGAACTTCCCGTAGCGGGCGACCATCAGGACGGCGTCCAGTTCACTCAGGCTGCGGCTCACGATTATCCCGACTTTCGTGATGAGACGTCCCCATTTGTCCCGATTATCGCGCCACCTGTCTATCGCTAGCTTGATCGGCGACCGCAGCAAGCAGGACGCAAATCCATGTCGCTCGACCTTCCATCCCCGATCGCCGCCTATGTGGCGGCCAACGCCCGCCTGGACGCGGACGCCATGCTGGCGCCCTTCGCGGCCGACGCCGTCGTTCGCGACAACGGCGCGGTCCTGCGGGGCCACGCGGAACTCCGCCGCCTGTTCGACGCCGAGGTCATCCCGGTGAAGGCGATCTTCTCGCCGGACTCCTGCGCCACGAGCACGGCCAGGTGGTCGTCGAGGGGCCCGGCCCACGGCGACTACCCGGGCAGCCCGATCCGCTTCACCTACCGCTTCACCCTCGAGAACGACGCCATCACCGCCCTGGAGATCACGGCATGAGCGCGCCTGCGGATCCCACCGAGTTCGCGGGCAAGCGCGTCCTCGTCAGCGGCGGCACCAAGGGCCTCGGCCGCGCCACGGTCGAGCGCTTCCGGGCCGGCGGCCCGGGTGATCACCGCGGCCCGCGCCGCCACGGCGCCGATCGAAGGCGTCGAGTTCGTGGAGGCGGACCTCACCACGGCCGAGGGCGGCGAGGGTCTGGCCAAGGCCGCGCTCGAGCGTCTCGGCGGAGTCGACATCCTGGCCCATGTGGTCGGCGGCTCGACGACGCCGGGCGGCGGCTTCCTCGCCCTCACCGACGAGCACTGGCTCTCCGAGCTGAACCTGAACCTCCTGGCCACGGTCCGCCTGGACCGCCTGCTCGTTCCGCAGATGATCGAACGGCGGGCCGGGGCGGTGGTGCATGTGGGTTCGATCCAGTCCGTCCTGCCGCTGCCCGAGTCGACCACCGCCTACGCGAGCGCCAACGCCGCGCTGCGGACCTACAGCAAGTCGATCTCCAAGGACCTGGGTCCCAAGGGCGTGCGGGTGAACACCGTCTCCCCCGGCTGGATCATGACCGAGGCCTCGGTCGACTTCCTGAAGCGCCTGCAGTCCGCCAACGGCGGCACGGTCGAGGAGGCGCAGCAGGCCGTCCTCGAGAGTCTCGGCGGCATCCCGATCGGCCGTGCGGCCGAGCCCCGTGAGGTCGCCGACGTCATCGCCTACCTGGCCTCCGACCGGGCCGCGGCGATCCACGGCGCCGAGTTCGTCATCGACGGCGGGACCGTTCCGACCGTCTGAGCCTCGCGCCCGTCCACGCTGGGCCCGCACAGCCAGGCGTGGACAGACGCCGGACAGGCCGGGGCGCCGGCCTTCGCGGGGATGAGCGGAGGGCGTGGCCTGGTTGCCGATGGGTTGATCCGGAGGGGCGGCCGGTCGAGAGTGATGGTCCCGAGGGGCGGGCCAGCGGACAGCCATGATCGCCGATCACGACGCCTACATCGCCGAGGCTGCGGAAGCCCTCCGGCCGCTGCTGATCCGGTTGCGCGGCGAACTCGCGGCAGCCCTGCCGGACGCGGACGAGGTCATCGCCTACAGGATGCCGGGGTTCCGGATCGGGTCCTCGGTGGTGGCGGGCTATGCGGCGTTCAGCAAGCAGTGCGGCCTCTATGTGGCGCCGGCGGCCATCGCCGCGCACGCCGGCGACATCGCCGCGGCGGGGCTGAAGGCGACGAAGACGGGCGTCACCTTCTCGCCCAGCCAGCCGATCCCGGACGCCCTGGTCCGCCAGCTCGCCCTGGCGTCGAGACGGGAGCAGAAGCTCTGAGGGCCGCGTTCCACGGCAGGCCCTGCCGCGACGGGGTGGAGGCGCAGGCATGAAGTCCATCCTGGGGTGGGCGGTCGCGTTCGCGCTGACGTGCGGCGGCGCGGGCGGCGGCGCCGGCGACCTACCCGGCGGCCGTCGTCCGGACGGACCTGGGCGCGCTTCGGAGCGGGCTCGAGGCGGCGCATTACGATCTCTACGCCCATCGGACGCGGGCGGAGTACGACCAGCTCTACAAGGTGCTGTTGGACGGGCTGACCGCGCCGATCGCGGCCGCCGAGGCGGAGACCCTGCTGCAGCGCTTCGCGGCCTATGGACGGGTCGGCCATGCGCGGATCGACGCGCCCATGCTGTCGTTCCGGCGTCACCTGAACGACAACGGCCGGTTCCTGCCGCTGTTCATCCGCGTGGACCAGGGACGGGTGCTGCTGACCCACCACGCCGGCCTCGACGGGCCGCTGACCCCCGGGGTCGAGCTGCTGACGCTGCAGGACGAGCCGATCGCGGTCTGGCTGGAGCGGGCCGGGGCGCTGGTCTCCGCCGAGCGGCCGTACATGACCCAGGCCCTGCTCGAGCAGGCCTTTCCCGCCGTGCTCTGGCTCATGCTCGGCGACGTCGAGCGCGCCCGGGTGACCGGCCGCGACGCCCTGGGCGCGCCGGTCCGGACGGAGGTGCGGTCGGTGACCCTCGCGGAGCGGCGGGTGCTGGCGGCGCACACGCCGCGGCTGGCCGTCGACTTCAACGCCCGCGAGTTCCGGATGCTGGACGACGGGGTGGGTTATCTCAGGCCGGGCCCCTTCGCCGAGGCGGCGGGGGACGCGCCCGGCGCCTTCCGGGGCTTCATCGACGAGAGCTTCCGCGCCCTGCTCTCCGCCGGCCCGCGACCTGATCCTCGATCTCCGCAACAATCCCGGCGGCGACAACGGCTTCAGCGATCCCATGGTCGCCTGGTTCGCGGACCGGCCGTTCCGCTTCGCCTCCAGCTTCCGCCTCAAGGCGAGCCCCCAGGCCAAGGCCTGGTACCGGGAGCGGCTGGCCAAGGGCGAGGTCGATCCCATGCTGGCGGCCCTGGCCGAGGCCGAGGCGGCGCAGCCGGACGGCGCCCGCTACGCCTTCGACCTGCCGCTCAATCCGCCGCGCGCCGAGCCCCGCTTCGCGGGCAAGGTCTATGTGCTGGTGAACCGGCACAGCTATTCCAACGCGGCGTCGGTCGCGGCCCTCATCCAGGACTACGGCTTCGGCGAGGTGATCGGCGAGGAGACCGCCGACGTGCCGACGACCTACGCCTCGGTCCTGCAGTTCGCGCTGCCGTCGGGGATCGTCGTCACCTATCCCAAGAGCCGGATCGTGCGGCCGAGCGGGGACGAACGGCTGGTGGGCGTGCTGCCCGACCATCCGCTGGAGCGGGAACCGATCGCGACGGCGACGGACGCCGTCCTCGACCGGGCGCTGGCGCTGGTCCGCGGCGCGCGCGACAGGGTGCGCTGACGCGGGATCGGCCGGCAGGAACGGCTGCCTGTTGCTGAAACCTTGGCCGGAAGCGGCCTGGCGCGGAGCCTGACCGGTTGAACGGCGTTGTGGTCGCGGGCCGGGCGGGATAGGCGGTCATTGTTGCGAGGGCGAGGCGGGTTGAAGTGTCGACGGGACGAACGGTTTGAGCGGGCGGACAAGGCCCGGCTCCGCCAGCGCCGCTGAGGAAATCGCACGGCTGACGGAAGAGAACGAGCGCCTGCGCGCGGAACTGCGCGAGGCGCGCGCGGGATCCAACTGGAACGCCGCCCACCTGGAATCCGGCCCGGACAGCAGCTTCCGGGCGCTGGCCGATTCCCGTGGACCAGATGATCTGGTCGACGCGGCCCGACGGCTTCCACGACTACTACAATGCGCGCTGGTACGAGTTCACCGGCGTCCCGGCCGGATCGACGGACGGCGCGGCCTGGAACGGCATGTTCCACGCGGACGACCAGGAGCGGGCCTGGAGCGTCTGGCGGGCCTCCCTGGAGTCCGGCGACCCCTACCACATCGAGTACCGCCTGAGGCACCGCTCCGGAGAGTACCGCTGGGTGCTGGGGCGCGCGCAGCCCATCCGCGCGCCGACGGGCGAGATCGTCCGCTGGTACGGCACCTGCACCGACATCCATGACCTGAAGCTCGCCGAGCACGCCCTGCAGGACCGGGAGCGGCGGCTGGGCGCGGCGCTGGAAGTGGCGCAGCTCTCGACCTTCGAGATCGACCTCGAGGGCGGCACGCTCGTCCTCGACGCCCGCGGGCGGGAGATGATGGAGCTGCCCGCCGAGGGGGATCTGGCCTCGCACGAGTTGCTCGACCGCTTCCGGGCCGCGGATGCGGCGAACCTCCACGCGATCCTCCAGCGCAGCGACGCCGACCGTCACGAGGTGGAGGCCGAGCTGGTGTTCACGAGCGCCGACGGCCGCGAACGGGTCCTGCTGTGCGCGGCGCACACGACCGGCAACGGGGCGCGGCTGTTCGGCGTCCTGTCCGATGTGACGGCGTCGCGCCAGGCCGTGTCGCACATGCGCCTGATGCTGAACGAGCTGAACCACCGGGTGAAGAACACGCTCGCCACGGTGCAGTCGATCGTCGCCTTCACCCTGCGCGGCGACAGCGCCGCCGCCGGGGCCCGGGAGGCGCTGACCGCCCGGCTGATGGCGCTCAGCGCGGCGCACAATGTGCTGACCCAGGAACAGTGGGTGCACGCCGACCTGCTGGCGGTCGCCCGCGACACGGCTATGCCCTACCGCTCGGGCGGGCGGGAGCAGCGCTTCGTCATCCGTGGGAAGGCCGTCCACATCGCGCCGGCCGCGGCGATCGGCCTCTCGCTGGCCCTGCACGAACTGGCCACCAACGCCGCGAAGTACGGGGCCCTGTCGAACAACAGCGGGCGGGTCCACCTGGCCTGGGACGTGGTCGAGCTGGGCGACCGGGCGCTGCTGAAGATCCAGTGGCAGGAGACCGGCGGGCCCGTGGTGACGCCGCCGGAGCGCCGCGGCTTCGGCACCCGGCTGATCGAGCGGGCGCTGGCGGCCGAGAGCCACAGCGCGATCCGCATCGACTATCGGCCGGAAGGCGTGGTCTGCCACATCGAGCTCGGCCTGGAGGTCGCGCAGCCGGACGCGGCGCGCTACCGCCTGGGCTCCGGACCGGACGGATGGTGGCTCACCGACGAGCGCGGCGGCGAGCGGAAGTTCGCCTCGCGGGAGCTCGCCCTGGCCTTCGTCTCGCGGCGTCTTCAAGGCCTGAAGGAGAAGGGGCGCGGCGGCTCGCTGGTCATCGATCGCAAGAGCGAGCATGCCCACTAGGCCGCCCGCCGGGCCGCCAGAACGCGATCCCCGGGCGCAGGACGAGCTGGAAGATCGCCAGGAGCACGACGAGGGCCGCGGCGGGCCACTTCCAGTCCACGGGCGTGGGCTCCGGGGCGGCGGGCTTCGTAAGCGCGGCGCCCTGGACGATCCAGGCGGCGGCCATGAGGTTCACCACGGCGGGGATGAGGGGCCACCTCGACGGGGTGGCGGGGCACGCGGAACGGCAGGATCAGCGGCACGGCGATCGCGGCGGCGGCGAGCAGGGCGAGGGCGGCGCCGCGCCCGCCGAGCGGCAGGGGCGAGAGCCGGGCCAGCGCGGCGCCGGCGGCGGCCAGGCCGGCGGCGGCGAGGGCCAGGAGGGCGAGCTTTCCGGCGTCGGGGACGGCGAGCCAGGCGAGCGCGCGGCCGACGTCGTTGCCCGCGATCTGCGTGCCGATGGCGAGCTGGCTCAGCGCCTGGAAGAGGCCCTGGGCGGCCATCCAGAAAGCGAAGAGGCGCCAGGTCGGCGAGAGCCGGCCGAACCGCAGCAGGGCCAGAAAGGCGAGGCCGCTGGAGAGCGTGGCCAGCGCGCCGGTCCCCTGCAGCAGCTCGGCGCTGGGCGCCTGGACGCTCCAGGCGTGGTCGTTGTGGAAGAGGGTGGGCTGGAGGCCGGCCATGGCCTTGGGCAGGACCAGCCACAGCTCCTGCCAGAAGAAGGTCAGGTTGAAGGCGAGCGCGCAGAGGAGCACCGAGGCGAGCGGCGGGCGGGCCTCGCCGCCGGGCCTCGACAGCACGAGGCCGGCGACCAGGGGCACGACGCCGAGCACGAGGACAAGCAGGAGCAGCGCTTCCACAGGGCGTCCTAGGCGAGCGTCGGGTCGGGGGCGATGCGGACCAGGGTCTTGCCGAAGTTGCCGCCCTTCAGCATGTCGGCGAAGGCGGCGGGAATGGCGTCGAGCCCCTCGCGGATGTCCTCGCGGTAGCGGACCTTTCCGGCGGCGACCCAGGGGCCCATCTCGGCCAGGAAGGCGTCGTGGTGGGTCTCCACGAAGTCGCCGACGAAGAGGTCGTGGACGGTGACGCCGCGGCCTTGCGCGCGGGCGACCTCGGCGGCGCGGGCGTCGCCGGCGGTGTCGCCGTAGTGGGCGATCAGTCCGCAGATGGTCATCCGGGGCCCGGGTTGAACAGCGGCAGGACGGCGTCGAAGACCGCGCCGCCGACGTTCTCGAAATAGGCGTCGACGCCGTCCGGGCAGGCGGCGGCGAGATCGGCCGCGAAGGTTGGGGCCGCGTGCAGGACGGCGGCGTCGAAGCCCAGGGCCTCCTTCACGTAGAGGGCCTTGTCCGGCTGGCCGACGATGCCGACGACGCGCGCGCCCTTGAGCTTCGCAAGCTGGCCGGCGATCTGGCCCACGCCGCCGGCCGCGGCCGAGACGACGACGGTCTCGCCGGGCTTCGGGTCGAGCTGGAGGATCATGCCGGCATAGGCGGTGAGGCCCAGCATGCCGAGCACGCCGACGGCTTGCGAGATGCGGCCGGCGGCGGGGTCGAGCCTGCGGGGGACCATGTAGCCGGGCCGGGCGACGCCCTCGCCCATCAGGCCGTATTCCGCCCAGCCGTTGGTGTTGAACACGAAGTCGCCGGGGGCGAGGCCGTCGATACGGCTCTCGACCACCTGGGCGACCGTGCGCGCGTGGCAGGGCGCGCCCTCCGGCTCCACGCGGCGGCGCTTGTAGCCCCACTGGTAGGGATCCAGCGAGACGTAGATCGTCCGGGTCAGCGCCTGGCCGGGACCCGGCGCGGGGATCGGCGCCTCGCGCAGCTCGAAGGTGCCCGGCCGCGGCCAGGGCGGCACCTCGCCGGGAGCGAGCGTCCAGTAGCGGTAGGTCCCGGCCATCAGGCGATCCCCAGGGCGCGGGTGACGGCCGCCTGGTCGAAGTAGGGCCGCTCGCAGAGGATGCGGTCGCTGTCCGGCTGGAACTCGAAGGTCGCGGCCATGCGGACGCGGAAGCTGCGGCCGGTGGGCTCGACGACGCCGGTCTTCAGTTTCAGGGGGCCGAGGTGGGTGCCGGTGAGCCAGAACTCCACGAGCACGGTGTCGCCGGCATGGGCGATGGCGATGATCTCGTTGCCCTGGTCGGGGAAGGGGGTTCGCGAGGCCGCGAAGTAGCCGCGCACGGCGGCCTCGCCGTCGAACACCGCGCCCGAGCCGTACATCTCGTAGCGGGGGTGGTCGAAGGTGGCGATGACCCCGTCCCAGTCGTGGACGGTCTCCAGGTGCATGTGGTCGCGCACCACCTGGATGCGGCGTTCGGCGAGGGTCGGGGCGGCGTCGGTCATCCGACAAGCTTAGCCGATCGGAGCGGGGCGGCTACCAGATCGCGACGGTCGAACCTCGACGGCGAGCTTGCCGCTTGCGGAGCCTCCAGCATAGCTTTGATCTGAAGGGCCTTGGTGGCAGACAATGAGTCTTTGGACCAAGTACGATCTTTATCTTCGGCGCCAGGCGCAGGCCGTTTCCAAGAGCCGCCTGAACGCGAGGTTGCACTTGGTGCTCCTTCCATTCTTGGTCGCGATCGTATTGGCGCGTGCCATCGTCGGGGTCATCGGACCTATCGGCCAGATCGGTATGGCGACCTACGCCGGAGTATCGCTGCTTGCATTGATGGGGCTTCTTTATTCAGGAGCCAGGTTCCTGTGGTGGCGTAGCAACGCCCCATCCTGACAGATACAGCTCGGGGGCGGTGCGGCCTTCGTCGGGAGCCGCGAAGGTCGCTAGCCAACCGCTCCTCCCCACGGCGCTGCGCGCCTGGGAGAGGAGAAGGCGAGAACAAAAAGAGAAGCATTGCGCAAGTAGGCGCTACTGCGAGGCCCCGCGCGCATCCACCGGGATCAGAGCTTCGAGGACGTCGCCGCGGACGGCCCAGAGGTGGTCGTGGCGGTCGATGGTGGGGTCGATGTGGCCGGGGATCAGGTCGAGGCGGTCGCCGCGGT
Organism: Phenylobacterium sp. J367; assembly: GCF_024699985.1. GTDB lineage: Bacteria > Pseudomonadota > Alphaproteobacteria > Caulobacterales > Caulobacteraceae > Phenylobacterium. The sequence continues at coordinate 2,447,225 of NZ_JAJONA010000001.1, forward strand.
GGAGGGGGCGGGCGGGGGGCGCGCGAGACCATGCCGTGCTCGTCGCCGAAGAAGCGGAAGGCGGCGCCCTCGAGGCTCGGGTCGGCGAGGACTGGCAGGGGGCCGTCCGTGGACATGGACTTCAGGCCGGCGTCGACCGTCACCCACTTCGGATGGTTGGCGCTGATCACCGTGGTGGCGACGAACAGGGCCTGGCGGAAGGCGCCGTCGGGGTCGTCGCCGAGGGCGTCGCGGTACTCGCGGTCCATGAAGGCGTAGGAGCCGGGCTGGACCTCGGTGAGCACGCCCTGGGCGGCGTCGGCCTCGAAGGTGCCGGTGCCGCCGCCGGTGGCGATGAAGGTCGTGCCGCCGGCCTCGCGCACCGCGGCCATGACGACGGCCAGCTTCGCCATGCCGTCGGCGACATAGGCGGCGCGGGAATTGGCGCCCTCCACATGCTGCCAGTGGCCGCCGTAGGCCTGGACGCCGAGCAGGGTGAGGTTGGGGTGGCGCAGGATGGCGCGCGTGACGTCGGCGGCCTGGTCGGGGTCGTGGACGCCGGTGCGGCCGAGGCCCACGTCCACGTCGATCAGCACCTGGAGGGCGGCGCCCGTGGCGGCGAGCTCGCCGACCCCGTCCACATGGTCGACGACGATGCGGAAGTCGGGGATCTGGCCGGCGAGGCGGGCGGCGCGCCGGGCGTTGGCGGGGCCGGCGACCGGCGAGGTGACCAGGATCGCGCCGACGCCCTCCGCGGCCAGGGCCTCGGCCTCGGCGAGCTTGGCGCAGCAGACGCCGACGGCGCCGGCCTCCATCTGCTTGCGCGCGATCCAGGCGGACTTGTGGGACTTGGCGTGGGGGCGGAGCGCAAGGCCGGCGCGGCGGGCGCGCTCGGCCATCCGCGCGAGGTTCGCCTCGAAGGCGTCGAGGTCGAGGACGGCGGCCGGCGTCGGGATCAGGTGGCGCGAACCGGGCTGGCCGATCAGCGCCTGGGCGGCGGCGAGGTGCGGCCGCTCCACCCTCAGCCGCCCATGTAGGCCGGCATCCAGCCCTCGTGGGCCTGGCGCAGCTCGGCGAGGGGGAGGGTGAAGAGGCCGTCGACGGCGAGGGCTTCGCCGCCGGCCTGGCCGATGACCTGGGCGGGGACGCCGGCGGCCTTGGCGGCGGCGAGGATGGCGTCCGCGTCGGGGCCGGCGACGAGGTAGCGAGCCTGGTCCTCGCCGAACAGCTGGGCGTGGTCGCCCGCCGCGAGGGTGATCCCGACCTTGGAGGCGAGCGCCACGTCGGCGGCGGCGGCGATCAGGCCGCCGTCGGAGAGGTCGTGGACGGTGACGGCGGCGCCCGACTGGATGAGCCGGCGAACCAGGTCGCCGTTGCGCTTCTCGACGGCGAGGTCGACCGGCGGCGGGGCGCCGTCCTCGCGGCCCTGGACCTCGCGCAGGTACATGGACGCGCCCAGCCAGCCCTCGGTCTCGCCGATCAGGACGAGGCGCTCGCCGGCCTTGAGGTTGGAGAAGTCGGCGCGCTTGGAGCTGTCCTTCAGGAGGCCGACGCCGCCGACGGTGGGGGTCGGCGGAATGGCGGCGCCATTGGTCTCGTTGTAGAGGCTGACGTTGCCGGAGACGACGGGGGAAGGCGAGCTCGCGGCAGGCCTCGGCCATGCCCTCGATGGCGCGGACGATCTGGCCCATGATCTCCGGGCGCTCGGGGTTGCCGAAGTTCAGGTTGTCGGTGATGGCGATGGGCTCGGCGCCGACGGCGGTGAGGTTGCGCCAGGCCTCGGCGACCGCCTGCTTGCCGCCCTCGTAGGGGTCGGCCTGGACGTAGCGCGGGGTCACGTCGGAGGTGACGGCCAGCGCCTTCTGCGTGCCGTGCACGCGCACGATCCCGGCGTCGGCGCCGGTGGCGCTGTCCTCGAGCGTGTCGGCCATGACGTGGCGGTCGTACTGCTCCCAGATCCAGCGCTTGGAGGCCATGTCCGGGGCGCCCATGAGCTGGAGCACGGCGGCCTTCCAGTCGGTGGGGGGCGGGGACGTCGGCGGCGGTCAGTATGGGTTGGGCGGCCGGCGCGACCCAGGGGCGGTCGTAGAGCGGGGCGTCGTCGAAGAGGGGGGCCAGCGGCACGTCGGCGACGACCTCGCCCCTGTGCTTGAGCACCAGGTGGCCGGTCTCGGTGGTGACGCCGATGATCGCGGCGTCGAGGCCCCACTTCTCGAAGATCGCATGGCCGTCGCGCTCGCGGCCGGGCTTCAGGATGGCCAGCATCCGCTCCTGGCTCTCCGAGAGCATCATCTCGTAGGCGGTCATGCCCTCCTCGCGCTGGGGCACGTGGTCGAGGTCGAGCTCGATGCCGACGCCGCCCTTGCCGGCCATCTCGACCGAGGAGGAGGTGAGGCCGGCGGCGCCCATGTCCTGGATGGCGGCGACGGCGCCGGAGGCCATCAGCTCGAGGGTGGCCTCGATCAGCAGCTTCTCGGCGAACGGGTCGCCGACCTGGACGGTGGGGCGCTTCTCGTCCGAGGCGTCGTCGAACTCGGCCGAGGCCATAGTGGCGCCGTGGATGCCGTCGCGGCCGGTCTTGGAGCCGAAGTAGACGACGCTGAGGCCGGGCGCCGGGGCGGCCGAGTAGAAGATCTTGTCGGCGTCGGCGAGGCCCACGCACATGGCGTTGACCAGGATGTTGCCGTCGTAGCCGCGGTGGAAGTTGGTCTCGCCGGCCACGGTGGGCACGCCCACGCAGTTGCCGTAGCCGCCGATGCCGGCGACGACGCCGGCCACGAGGCGCTTGGTCTTCGGATGGCTCGGATCGCCGAAGCGGAGCGCGTTCAGGAGCGCCACGGGCCGCGCGCCCATGGTGAAGACGTCGCGCATGATGCCGCCGACGCCGGTCGCCGCGCCCTGGTAGGGCTCGATGTAGGAGGGGTGGTTGTGGCTCTCCATCTTGAAGATGCAGGCCTGCCCATCCCCGATGTCGATGACCCCGGCGTTCTCGCCCGGACCGCAGATCACCGCCGGGCCGGTGGTGGGGAACTTGCCCAGGTGCTTGCGGCTGGACTTGTAGGAGCAGTGCTCCGACCACATGACCGAGAAGACGCCCAGCTCCACGAGGTTCGGCTCGCGGTTCAGGCGGCGGACGATGAGGTCGTACTCGTCCCGCTTCAGGCCGAATTCGGCGGCGGTCTCGACGAGGGTTTTTTCAGGCGCGGCGCTCATGGCGCGCCTTCTAGCGGGACTCTCCCGGGCACGCGAGATGCCCGGGAGATTTAGCGCTCACTGGCCCTTCGGCTTGAGCGGATAGACCGGGTAGGGCGGGCGATTGGGTTGCGGGGCGGGGGTGGTCTTCAGGGCCTCCATCGCCAGCGCCACGGCGGCTTCGAGCTGGGGGTCGCGGCCGGCGGCGACGGCCTTGGGGTCCTGCTCGACCACATAGTCGGGGGCGACGCCGAAGTTCTCCACGTCCCACTGGCCCTGCGGGTTGAAGAAGGCGACCGACGGCGAGGTGACGGTGCCCCCGTCCATCAGGACGGGGGTGCCGCCGATGCCCACGAGGCCGCCCCAGGTGCGCTTGCCGACGAGGGGGCCCAGCTTGTTCTGCTTGAACATCCAGGGGAGCGCGTCGCCGCCGGAGCCGGAGACCTCGTTGGCAATCATCACCTTGGGGCCGAGGATGGCGTGGGCGGGCGTGCGCTCGATGGCGCCGTATCTGGGCTGCCACCAGCTCTGCAGGCGGCGGCCCAGCACCTCGATGATGTAGTCGGCCATCTGGCCGCCGCCGTTGAAGCGCTCGTCGATGACGGCGCCCTGGCGGTCCATCTGGGCGAAGTAGTAGCGGTTGAAGCTGGTGAAGCCGCCCTGGCCGGTGTCGGGCAGGTAGACGTAGGCGAGCCGGCCGCCGGAGAGCTCGTCGACGCGTCGCTGGTTGGTCTCGATCCAGTCGAGGTGGCGCAGGCGGTATTCGCTGGCCACGGGGACGACCGTGACGTCGCGGGCGCCGGCGCCGTTCGGCTGGCCGAGCTTCAGCGTGATCACCCGGCCGGCCGTGCCCTCCAGGGGGAGCTGGATGTCGACAGCGGCGGTCAGCGGCCGGCCGTCGATGGCCAGGATGCACTCGCCGGCCCGGACGTTAAGGCCCGGCTGGGCGAGCGGCGCGATCGCGTCGGGCGACCAGGCGCCGCCGGTGAGCACCTTCGAGATGCACCAGCGGCCGTCGCGGACCACATAGTCGGCGCCCAGCAGGCCGCCCGGCACGCGGCGGGCCGACGGCACGGCGCCGAAGGTGCCGCGCAGGTGGCCGACCGAGAGGCCGGTGAGGCCCTCCTGGAAGACGTAGTTGAGATCGGCGCGGGAGAGGACGCCCGCCGCGTAGGGCTCCAGCCGCTTCTCCTCGGCGTCGATGTCGAGGCCGTGGAAGCCGGGGTCGTAGAAGTAGGCGCGCTGGATGCGCCAGACCTCGCGGTACATCTGGGCCCACTCGGCCTTCGGATCGACGCGGACCTCCAGCCCGTCGAGGGCTAGCGCGCCGTCGCCGGCCTTGGGCGGGGCGTTGGCCGGGACGATCGACCAGGAGGGCTTTCGCGGCGGGCCGCCCGGCGGCGCGGTCAGGGGGCGCGGCGGGGGCAGGGTAGCGAGCAGCATCTTCTCGCCGTCGGCGGTGAGCTCGTAGCTCGAGACCCGGTCGGCGAGCTTCTCGACCTTGCGGTCCTCGAGGGTGAAGCGGTTGAGGGCGAGGTCGGGGCCGGCGCCCGGCTCGCCGTCGCCGACCTGTTCGAGGAAGTAGATGACCCCCGGCTTGCCGGCGCTGAGCTCGGAATAGGCGCGGGCGGGGATCGGCAGGGCGACGGTGCGCCGGGTGATCTCGGCCAGCGGCAGGCCGACGAGGTCGATCTCGGTGGGCTTGGCGGCGACCGGCTTCGTCGCGGCCTTGGACCGGCCCTTGGCGGCGGCCTTCACGTCGCCGGCCTGCCCGGCGGGGGTGGCGTCGGTCTCGGCGTCGGCGGCGGCCTTGGCTTCCGCCGGGCTCTTCTCGTCGTCGACCTGCGGGGCCACCGGCGAGAGCGCGCCGGCCTTCAGGGTCAGCGCGTAGATCGAGGTGGTCGGGGTGTAGAGGTTGGACGTCATGTCCAGGCCGTAGACGGTCGGCCCGGCGTTGTTGCTGGCCAGGAAGTAGAGGTGCGTGCCGCTGCGGTCGAAGGCCGGGTCGCGGGCGTCACCCATGGGATCGGTGAGCTGGGTGATGGTCCCGCGCTCGGCGGACCAGAGCATCAGCGAGGTCAGGTGGTTCTTCTGGCCGCGGGGATAGACCAGCCAGCGGCTGTCCGGCGACCAGGCCATGTTGTTGGAGACGTTGGCGAAGCCGCCGAACACGTGGGGCTCGCCGACGGTGGTCAGCCGGCCGGTCACGAGGTCGAGGACGTAGGTCCTGAGCCGGTTGTCGTAGAAGGCGAGCTTCTTCGAATCCGGCGACCACAGGGGCTCGAAGAAGTAGGCGGGCTCGGCGACGAGCGGGAACTTGCGGATCGCGCCTTCCCCGGCCTGGGGCGCCACGTGGAGCGCATAGCGGCCGCTCTCGTCGGAGAAATAGGCGATGGACTGGCCGTCCGGGCTCCAGGCCGGCTCGCGCTCCATGACGCCGGGCGTGTTGGTGACGTTGCGGACCGGGCCGTTCTTGGCGGGCGCCGTCAGGATCTCGCCGTGCGCCTCGACGACGGCGCGCAGGCCGGTGGGGGAGACGGCGACCTTCTGGACCTCGCCGGCGACGTTGAGGATGCGCGGGCGGACGTCGGGCATGTCGCCGGCGACGGTGACCGACACCGGCTGCGGCTGGCCGCCGGGCTCCAGGAGGAAGAGCTCGCCCAGGCGGTCGAAGATCAGGGTGCGGCCGTCGGTGGCCAGGCTGCGGATCTCGGAGCCGGTGTTGGCGTAGACCTGGGCCACCTGCCGGGTCGCCGGGTCATAGGCGAAGATCGAGGCCGGGCCGTTCCGGTTCGACAGGAAGTAGACCTTGCCGCCCAGGAAGACCGGCGAGAAGTCCGACGCCTCGGCCTGGGGGGATCTGCTGGGAGTCGAGGCCCGGCAGGCTGGTCAGCCAGATCGTCGAGACCCGGCCGCCACGGTAGTTGCCCCAGGAGACGTAGCGGTTCTGCTCGAAGCCGCTTCCGGGCGCCAGCGGGTTGTAGGCGATGGACCCGCCGTCCGGCGAAATCTGGCCGGCGTGGGCCATGGGGAGCGGCAGGACGGACGCCTGGCCGCCGGCCACGGGCGCCTGGAAGAGCTGGGTGTAGCGGTTGCCGGCCGCCCGGTCGGAGCGGAAGACGACCTTGGTCCCGTCGGGCGACCAGCCGGTGGCCACGTCCGGGGCGGGGTGCCAGGTGATCCGCTTCGGCACGCCGCCGGAGACGGGGACGGTGAAGACGTCGACATTGCCGTCGTAGTCGCCGGTGAAGGCCAGGGTCTGGCCGTCCGGGGAGAACATCGGGCCGCTTTCGGCGCCGACGCCGGTGGTGAGCCGGGTCGCGCGGCCGCCGGTGCGGGCCACCGTCCAGATGTCGCCGCCGTAGGTGAAGGCGATCAGGTCACGGCTGAGCGCCGGCTGCTGCAGGATCTGCGGGGCGGCCTGGGCGGCGCCGGCGGCCATGAGGGCGAACACGCTCGCGGTGGCGAGCCGGTGAAGAAGATTGAGACGCAAAGCCGCCCTCCCGATGCAAGGGCGGGACATTCGACTACGGATCAATCCTTGGCAATCTGGGGCCGCGTGCGATGGGCTGGCGGTCAGGGCGTGTATAACGGCGATATCCAAGGGGGACGTCACGTGGGCCTGGACCATGAACTCGCCGAGGCGATCGAGGACGTGGTGACGGCCGGCCAGCTTGCCGGCGCGGTGGCGCTGGTCTGGCGTGACGGGGCGTTGGCCGGCCAGGCGGCGGTGGGCTGGCGGGACCTGGAGTCGGACACGCCGATGACCCGCGACACGATCTTCCGCATCGCCTCGCTCACCAAGCCGGTGACCGCCGTGGCGGCGATGACGCTCTGGGAGGAGGGGCGGTTCGGGCTGGACGAGCCGATCGCCGAGCGCTGGGCGCCGGAGTTCGCGCAGATGCGGGTGCTCGCGAGCCCCGATGGGCCGCTGGAGGACACGACCCCGGCCGAGCGGCCGATCACCTTCCGGGACCTGCTGACCCACCGCTCGGGGATCAGCTACGGCGACTTCCATGCCGGGCCGATCGGCGGGGCGTATCGTGAGGCGCTGGGCCCGGACATCGACAGTCCCGTGCCGCCGGAGGCCTGGATCGCGGCGCTCGCCAGGCTGCCGCTCATCGACCAGCCGGGGGCGGGGTTCCACTATGGGGCGTCCCTCGACCTGCTGGGCTTCCTGCTGGCGCGGATGGACGGCCGGCCGCTCGGCGAGGTGCTGAAGGCCCGGGTGTTCGATCGCCTCGGCATGGCGGACACCGGCTTCGTCCCGGCGGATCGCGGCCGAACCGCCACCCTATACGGCTTCGACGACGACGGCCGGTTGACGCCCTACGTGGGGGCCTCGGACGGGCCGTTCTATCCCGAGCGCCCGGCGGACATGGAATACGTCTCCGGCGGCGCGGGGCTGTGGTCGACGGCGGAGGATTACCTGCGGTTCGCGCGGCTGTTCCTGGAGGGCGGCGCGCCGCTATTGAAGCCCGACACCGTCGCCCTGATGTCCGAAAACCAGCTCACGCCGGAGCAGCGGGCGCGGGGCGAACTGCTCGGCCTGCCGGCCTTCGAGGGCCATGGCTTCGGGTTCGGCCTGGCGGTGGTGATGGACCCGGCGAAGGCGCCGGCGACGCGGTGCCAGGGCGGGATCGGGACCGTCGGGTGGCCCGGGGCGTTCGGCGGCTGGTGGCAGGCCGACCCGACCGACGGCTCGGCGATGGTCTTCCTGGCGCACAACCACCTGGAACTGGCGCAGCTCTCCCGTGGCGTCGGGCTGGCGGTCTATGACGCGATCCTGCAGGTCCACGCGGTGGGCTCACGAAGAGAGCGGAAAGTATAGCCGACGAAGTACATTCCAATACTTCTAAGCTGACGCGGGTGTCACGAACTCCGCATAACGCGTTACCGGTGATCAGGTAACGGCTTATTCGGAATTGACACAGTATTGGCCTTGGTCAACGTCCCTCCGGCCAAGAATAGTTATCACGCTATGTTTCTGGACAACCTCCTGATCTCGCGGAAGCTGACCTTCGGCTTCGCCGCTGTCGTTCTCACCATGATCGGCATGGGCGGCTCGACGTTCTACACGCTGAACGCGCTCGAGACGGCCCGGTCGGAAGCGGCCCAGGCGGCCGAGGTGACGGCGCGGCTGGAGGAGGCGAAGTTCTTCCTCGCCCGCCAGGAGAACAGCTACCGCGGCTTCCTGCTGTCGGCGAACCCCTACTACCTGGAGCGGATCGCCAAGCACCGGGGGAACTTCAAGAAGCGCCTGGACGCGGTCGCCGAGCTGGTCTCCGCCCAGCCGGACGCGGTGAAGACCATCAAGGATGTGGGCGTCGCCGCCGACAACTGGCACGCCCAGGTGGTGGAGGGCGGCCAGGTGCTGGCCGCCGATCCGGCGACCCGCCAGCAGGCCATCGACATGGTCGGCCCGGACGGCGCCGCCGACAGCCTGATCGCGCCGGTCGAGGACGGCATCGAGGCGCTGTTCGAGGCCAAGACCAAGGAAGGCGAGGCGCTCGCCGCCGCCCAGGAGAAGATGACCCGGTTCGCCTACCTGTCGCTGGCCGGCTGCATCGCGCTGGGCGTGCTGATCGCCGCGGCGCTGGGTGTCCTGCTGACCCGCGCCATCGCCCGGCCGGTGACCCAGCTGACGGCGGCCATGCGCAAGCTGGCGGCCGGTGACTTCACCGCCGACGTGCCGGCCCGGGGCCGCAAGGACGAGCTCGGCCAGATGTCGGACGCGGTGCTGGTGTTCAAGGACGCCGGGATCGAGAAGCTGCGCCTGGAGGGGCTGACCGCCGAACAGCGCAAGGCCGCCGACGAGGAGCGGGCCCAGAACGAGGCCGCCAGGGCCAAGGCGGCCGAGGAACTGGCCGCCGTGGTCGCCGCGCTCGGGACCGGGCTGGAGCGCCTGTCGGCCGGCGACCTGACGCAACGGATCGACGCGGCCTTCCCGGACCAGTACGCGAAGCTGAAGGCCGACTTCAACGAGGCCATGGGCCAGCTCGAGGCCGCCATGGCCGCGGTGCTGGGCAATGTCCGCGGCATCCGCTCCGGCTCGGGCGAGATCGCCCAGGCCGCCGACCACCTGTCGCGCCGCACCGAGCAGCAGGCGGCGAACCTTGAGGAGACCGCCGCGGCGCTCGACCAGATCACCGCCACGGTCCGCAAGTCGGCCGAGGGCGCCATCGAATGCGCCCAGGTGGTGCAGGACGCCCGCAGCGACGCCCAGTCGAGCGGGACGGTGGTGGCCGAGGCGGTCGCCGCCATGAGCGAGATCGAGAAGTCGGCCGGCGAGATCGGCAGCATCATCGGGGTGATCGACGAGATCGCCTTCCAGACCAACCTGCTGGCCCTGAACGCCGGGGTGGAAGCGGCGCGGGCCGGCGAGGCCGGCAAGGGCTTCGCGGTCGTGGCCATGGAGGTCCGCGCGCTGGCCCAGCGTTCGGCGGAGGCCGCCAAGGAGATCAAGACGCTGATCTCGGCGTCGAGCGGCCACGTGGGCCGCGGCGTGGAGCTGGTCGACCGGACGGGCTCGTTCATCGACCGGATCGTCGAGCGCGTCGCGCAGATCGACGGCCTGGTGGGCGAGATCGCCGCCGGCGCCCAGGAACAGTCGAAGGGCATCGCCGAGGTGAACACCGCGGTGAACCAGATGGACCAGCTCACCCAGCAGAACGCCGCCATGGTGGAGGAGAGCACGGCCGCCAGCCATGCGCTCAGCCAGGAAGCCGACGTGCTGGACCGCTCCGTGGCGCGCTTCAAGGTGAGCGGCGGCGGGGAGAAGGCTGCCCCGGCCCGCCCGGCCGCGCCGCCGCCGCGCACCGTCACCGCCATGAAGACCGTTGGCACGGGCGAGGCCGCGGTGCGCCGGCCCGCGCCCTCCGCCGCCCCGGCCGCGGACAATTGGGAAGAGTTCTGATCCGCAGGCCCTGACCGCGCCCACCTTGACCTCCCGGGGCGGGGCGCGGTCTGTTCGCTCCCTCGAAGTTCAGGGGGCGTGACGATGATCCGGGCGGTGTTGGTTGCGGCGGCGCTGGCAGCGGCGCCGGTCTCTCAGGCGACGGCGCAGGCGCCCGCCGCCCGGGCCGAGGCGCCGGTGACGGCGGCGTTCCGGCAGGTGCTGGCCGACCACTGGGCCTGGTATCTCCGGAACAATCCCCAGCAGGCCGCCCGGCTCGGCCACAAGGAATACGCCCGCCAGCTCGGCGACCCGTCGCTGGCCGGCATGGACCGCGAGGCGGCGGAGGCGGCGGCGTTCATCAAGCGCCTGGACGCGATCCCGGTCGCCCAGCTCTCGCCCGCCGACCGGGTGAGCCACCAGATCCTCCGGCTCGATCTCGCGAACAGGGTGGAGGAAAACCGCTTCGTCCAGCGGGCGCAGCTTTTCTCCAACCGGCGCGGCTGGCACCTGTCGTTCGCCAGCGCGGCGACCGACACGCCGATGTTCAACAAGGCCGACCACGAGGACTATCTGGCCAGGCTCGCCGCCTATCCGGCCTTCAACCGCGCGGCCATCGAGACCACCCGCAGCCTGGTGAAGGCTGGCGCGACGCACCCCTGTGCGGCCATGGGCGGCTTCGAAAAGTCCATCGCCACCCACATCGTCGACGACCCCACGACGTCGGACTTCTACGCCCCGTTCCGCAAGGCTCGGCCAGCGACGATCGGCGAGGCGGACTGGGCGGCGATGTCGGCCCGGGCCAGGGCGCTGATCGTCAGCGACATCGTCCCGGCCTACCGCGACTTCCAGCGGTTCTACGCAACCGAGTACGCGCCGCGCTGCCGCAAGGATCATGGCGACGCGGGCATGCCGCAGGGGCGTGAGTGGTACGCCTACAAGGTCCGGCTGATGACCACGACGACCCGGACGCCGGAGGAGATCCACCAGCTCGGCCTGTCGGAGGTGGCGCGCATCCGGGCCGAGATGGAAGAGGTGGTGAAGCGCTCGGGCTTCGCCGGCGACCGCCGGGCCTATGCGGAGCACCTGCGCACCGACCCGCGCTACTATCCCAAGAGCGCCGACGAACTGATGCGCGAGGCGTCGTTCCTCGCCAAGAAGATCGACGGCGAGATGCCGAAGCTGTTCGGCCGCCTGCCGCGCCTGCCCTACACGGTCAGGGAGGTGCCGGCGTCGATCGCCGCGGGGACCACGACGGCCTACTACAACCGCGGCAGCGAGGCCGCGGCCATGCCGGGGATCTATTACGTCAACACCACCAAGCTCGATCAGCGGCCGCTGTTCGAGATGCCGGCGCTGACCGTCCACGAGGCGGTGCCGGGCCACCACCAGCAGCGCAGCATCCAGCAGGAGCTGGACCTGCCGGCGTTCCGCCAGCACGGGACCTCGTTCACGGCCTTCTCGGAGGGCTGGGGGGCTCTATTCCGAGCGGCTGGGCATCGACATGGGGCTCTACGACACGCCGGCCAAAGACTTCGGGCGCCTGTCCTACGAGATGTGGCGGGCCTGCCGTCTGGTGGTCGACACCGGCCTGCATTCCAAGGGCTGGACCCGCGAGCAGGCCATCGACTTCATGGTGGAGAACACCGCGCTGTCGCGGGCCAACATCGAGGCCGAGGTGCACCGTTACATGGTCGATAGCGGCCAGGCGCTGGCCTACAAGACCGGCGAGCTAAAGTTCCGCGAGCTCAGGACGAAGGCGGAGACGACGCTGGGTCCGAAGTTCGACCTGCGCCGCTTCCACGACACCGTGCTGGAGAACGGCGCCGCGCCGCTGGACGTGGTCGACGCACACGTGAACGCCTGGATCGCCGAGCAGGCCAGCCGACCCTAGGTCCGCTCACCCTGGCGTTCGCCGGGATGAGCGGATTTCCTATTTCGCCACCATGTCGCGCTTCAGCCAGCGGCAGGTGAGGAAGAAGAACAGGCCGCCCACTGCGTAGAGGGCGGACGTGATCAGCAGGGAGCGCTGCAGGCTCTGCGGGTGGGCGATGGCGCAGACGTCCTGCTGGGCCTGGGCGAGGGCGGCGCGGGCGGCGCCCTCGCAGGCCTTGCGGGTCAGGTCGGCGGCGCCGAGGTCGGTCACCTGCAGGTTGAAGATGAAGTCGCTGAGCGCGCCGATGAACAGCGGGCCCAGGCCGTAGCCCAGCAGGTTGACCACGAAGAGCAGGATGGCGGTGGCGACGGCGCGGACCTGGGCCGACACCACGCCCTGGCCGATCGTGTACTGGGCGGCGAGGTAGCCGTACTTGATGGCCCCGCCGACGACCAGGCCGAACAGGCAGAGCATCAGGTTCTGGGTGGTGAAGGCCAGGAAGTAGAAGGGCACGGACGCGGTGAGCCCGATACCGGCCAGCCAGGCGATGGCGTTCGGGTGGCGCTTGGAGAGCTTCTCGGCCAGCCAGCCGGTGAACAGCGTGCCCACCGCCGAGGCCAGGGCCACGGGGACGTTGATCATCACCGCGGCCTCGCCGGCGGTGAGGTTGAAGCTGCGGTTCAGGAACAGGGACGAGAAGGACGAGATGCCGTAGCCGCAGAAGGCAGCGATGGTGGCGGCGACCGTCATGGTCCAGAACGAGGGCTTGGACGCCAGCTCCTTCAGGCCGTCGGAGAACTTCGGGCGGTCGCGGCGGATGGTGCCCGGCGGGTCGGTGTAGCCGCGGGGCGGCTCCTTCACCGTGAGCTTCAGGATGACGGCGACGGCGATGCCCGGCAGGCCGAGCACGAAGAAGGCGGTCCGCCAGCCGAAGGCGTCGGTGATCGGGCCGCCGATCAGGTTCGCCAGGAGGCCGCCCAGCGTCACGCCCATGGCGTAGTAGCCGAGCGCCGTGGAGCGGGCCTTGGGCGGATAGTAGTCGGCGATCAGGGAGTTGGCGGGCGGCGTGCAGCCCGCCTCGCCGATGCCGACGCCGACCCGGCAGGCCAGCAGGATCCAGAAGGCCCCGATGGTCACCGAGCCGATGGTCACCTCGGCGGCGAAGCCGCAGAGCGCGGTCATCAGCGACCAGAGCGCCACGCAGACGCTCATGATCCAGACCCGGTGCCGGGTCTCCGCGAACTGGGCGAGCGGGATGCCGACGACGGTGTAGAGCAGGGCGAAGCCGAAGCCGGTGAGCAGGCCGAAGGCGGTGTCGGAGATGCCGAGCTCGGGCTTCATCTGCGGCGCCACGACGGAGAGCAGGCCGCGGTCGATGAAGTTCAGGATGTAGATGACCAAGAGCGCGGTGAGCACGTAGCTGCGGTACGGCTTGGAGCCGAAACCGGTGATGTGGCCGTCGGCGGTGTTCGCCGTGGTCGTGCTCATGCCTGGGATCCCCTTCTGACGCCTCGCGGTGTTCCGCTGAGGGCGGCGACCGTACCGACGCTTCGAGGCGTTCGCAACGCGTCACGGCGCGGCTCGGGGACCCGACAGGGGGGCTTCGGTGTTTCCCTTCCCCAACAAGGAACGGAGACCCTCCCCATGGCCGACACCCGCGAGCTGACCGAGAAGTTCTGGAAGGCGGTCAAGTCCGACCGCACCGTCATGCTGGGCCTGCACGGCGTCGAGGACGACATGGGCCAGCCCATGACCGTCCTGCTGGACGACGAGCGCCCGGAGGGGCCGCTCTACATCTTCACCGCCAAGGACACCGACCTCGTCCAGGCGCTGGGCGGCCGCGGCGCGGCGCACATCCAGTTCGCCTCGAAGGGCCACGACCTGTTCGCGGCCGTGGAGGGCGAGCTGATCGAGGACAACGACCGGGCGATGATCGATCGCCTGTGGAACCCGTTCGTGGCCGCCTGGTACGAGGGCGGCAAGGACGATCCGAAGCTGCAGCTCCTGCGCTTCGAGCCGGACCACGCGCAGATCTGGCTGAACGAGAACAGCCTGTTCGCCGGCCTCAAGGTCCTGCTCGGCCGCGACCCGAAGAAGGACTACGCCGACAAGACCGCTGAAGTCCGCCTCTAGCGCGGCTTGCGGGGCAGCTTGGCCCCCGGCGGCTTGCCGCCGGGAGGCTTGCCGCCGGGAGGCTTGCCGCCCGGCTTGCCCGCATAGGGCTTGCGCGGGCGGTCGTCCTGGCTGCGCGGCGGGGCGTCGTTGCCGCGGCGCGGCGGCGGACCGCGACGGGGACCGCCGGTCCGCGGCCCGCGCTCGTTCGGGCCGGGATCGCCGGCCGGCTCGATCTGCAGGTCCCGGTCGTCGGTGGCCTGCGACACCGCCTGGCGGAAGCGCGCCTCGGCGGCGCGGGTGATCTCGAACTTGGTCTCGCGGTCGAAGATGCGGATCTGGCCGATGTCGGCCTTGGTCACGTGGCCGAGCCGGCAGATCAGCGGGATGAGCCACTTGGGATCGGCGTTGTTCTTGCGGCCCAGGCTGATGCGGAACCAGGAGGCGTCCATCACCTCGTAGGTCGAGGGCGCCGCGGGCCGGCCGCTCGGCCCGGTCGCGGGGCGAGGGCGCGTGCGGCACGTCCTCGAGGATCTCCTCCGGCTCGGGCAGACGGGCGCGGTAGAGGCGGATCAGGGCGGCGGCCACGGCGTCGGCGCCGCGCTCTTCAAGCAGCCGGCGGCCCAGCGCCAGGTCGGCTTCGTTCGGGGCCTCGATGAGAAGCTGGTCCTTCAGCAGCCGCTCCTGGTCGCGGGCGCGGACCTCGTCGGGGGTGGGCGGACCGGACCACTCGGCCTCGACGCCGGCCGAGTCGAGAAGCTGCTCGGCCTTGCGGCGGCGGTTGTGCGGCACCAGCAGGACGGAGACGCCCTTCTTGCCGGCCCGGCCGGTGCGGCCCGACCGGTGGAGCAGGGCCGCCTTGTTGATCGGCAGCTCGGCGTGGATCACCAGGCCCAGGTCGGGCAGGTCGAGGCCGCGGGCGGCCACGTCGGTGGCGACGCAGGCCCGGGCGTGGCCGTCGCGCAGCGACTGGAGCGCGTCGGCGCGCTCCTTCTGCGACAGCTCGCCGGAGAGCTGGACGGCGGCGAAGCCGCGCTCGCGCAGCGCGCTGTGCAGATGGCGGACGGATTCCCGTGTCGAACAGAAGATCAGCGCGCCCGGCACCTCGAACCAGCGCAGCAGGTTGACGACGGCGTTCTCCATCTCGGTCGGCGCGCAGCGGACGGCGCGGTACTCGATGTCGCCGTGGGCCTCGTCGCGGCGGATGGTGTCGATGCGGTGGGCGTCGCGCTGGTAGCGGCGGGCGAGCGCCACGATGTCCTTCGGCAGGGTGGCCGAGAACAGCAGGGTGCGGCGGCCGACCGGCGTGGAGTCGAGGATCTCTTCCAGGTCCTCGCGGAAGCCCATGTCGAGCATCTCGTCGGCCTCGTCGAGGACGGCGACGCGGAGGTCCTTGAGGATCAGGTTGCCGCGCTCGAGGTGGTCGCGCAGGCGGCCGGGGGTGCCGACGACGATGTGGCTGCCGGCGGCCAGGGCCCGCTGTTCGCGGCGCGCGTCCATGCCGCCGACGCAGGTGACGATCTTCGCGCCGGCCGGGGCGTAGAGCCATTCGAGCTCGCGGGCGACCTGCAGGGCGAGCTCACGGGTGGGGGCGATGACCAGGCCGTACGGCTCCTCGGCCGGGCCGAAGACGGCGGCGTCGCCGAGCAGCTGGTGGGCGGCGGCGAGGCCGAACGCGACGGTCTTGCCCGAGCCGGTCTGGGCCGAGACCAGCAGGTCGCGGTCGACCGGCGCCTCCAGCACGGCGGCCTGGACGGGGGTCGGCTCGGCGTAGCCCTGGGCTTCTAGCGCGCGCAAGGGCAGGGTGGGTCGCGGGGAACGGCATCGGGCGGTCCTTGAAGGTCGCCTCGAAGAACGTGGCGTTAGTGGAACGAGGCGGGCTCCTAGCAGAAACCCGCCCCTTCCGCGAGCTTAACGGCTATTTGGCCGCGACCACCGGCAGTTCGATGGCGCTGGCCTGGCCGGTCGTGTGGAACACGCGCTGGGTCGCCTTCCGGTAATCCTCGGGCTTCGCGAAGAAGATGTTGGGGACGAACGCCTGCGGATTGCGGTCGTAGAGCGGGAACAGGCTCGACTGCACCTGGACCATGATCCGGTGGCCCGGCAGGAAGACGTGGTTCGTGGTCGGGAGCTCGAAGCGGTACTTCTGGACCTTGCCGGCCGGGATGGCGGTGGGCTTCTCCAGGCTGTCCCGATAGCGGCCGCGGAAGATCTCGATGGCGATGGGGAGCTGGTAGCCGCTCATGTCGAGGTCCGAGGCCACGAAGTCCGGCTGGACGTCGATCAGCTTCACGACCCAGTCGCTATCCGTGCCGCTGGTGGAGGCGAAGAGGTTGACGATCGGCTCGCCGGAGATCTGCAGCGGCGCGGTCAGGGGTTCGGAGACGTAGGTCAGGACGTCGGGCCGCGAGGCGGCGTGGCGCTGGTCGGACGAGAGCCAGTAGCGCCACTGGTCGGCGACGTCCGTGCGCACCGGCTGGGGCACGTAGGGCACGGGCTTGGCCGGGTCGGAGACATATTCGTCGAAGGCGGCGCCGCCCTTCGGCGCCTCGAAGCCGAGCTTCAGGCCGGGCTGGAGGTAGAGCGGGCGCATGGCGGACGGACAGCCGTTTTCGCAGGCCAGCGGCCATGTCTGGTGCTGGGTCCACTGCATGGTCCCGGTCTGGAAGATGGTGACCGGCGGGATGTCGGCCCTGGGCGCGCCGGCCTTCAGGTGCTGATCGAGGAACGGCTTCATCACCTTGCGGCGGAACTCGGTGGCGGTGTCGCCGGGCAGCTTCAGGGCGCCCATCTGGCGCTGCTCGTAGTTGACGCCGGAGTGGCGCCAGGCGCCGAGCGCCAGGAAGTTCATGTCGTTGTTCGTGTCCTTCGCCTCGGTGGCCCGGTAGGCGTGGATCGCGCCGTAGATGTCCTCCTGGTCGTAGAGCGAGCCGACCCAGAGGGTGGGGACCTTCAGCGGCCGCTTCGCCAGGATCTTGTCGAGCGCCTGCTCCTGCCAGAAGGCGTCATAGGCCGGATGCTCGGTCATCTTGCGGAAGGCCGGGATCTGGTCGACGCCGACCTGCCTGGCGAAGGCGCCCGCGGAGCCGGCGCGCAGGAAGTTCTCGTAGTCGTCGAGCGCCTCCTTGGGGATGCCCTCGCCCATGCCGCGCACGGTCATCTGGTTCACGAACCAGCCCAGCATGGTCTGGCGGAAGGCGCCGTTCTGGAACCAGTCGTCGCCCATCCAGCCGTCGATCATCGGGCTCTGCGGCACGGCGGCCTTCAGCGCCGGGTGCGGGTCGGTGAGCGCCATGGCCGTGGTGAACCCCGGATAGGACGAGCCGATCATGCCCACCCGGCCGTTGGCCTCCTTCGTGTTCTTCGTGAGCCATTCGATGGTGTCGTAGGCGTCGGTGGCGTGGTCGATGGGCGTGTCGTTGAGCGGCCCGCGCACCGGGCGGGTGAGGACGTAGTCGCCCTCGGACCCGTACTTGCCGCGGACGTCCTGGTAGACGCGGATATAGCCGTCGGCGAGGAAGTCCTCGTCCATCTGGCTGCCGGTGGCGCCGGCGTAGGGCGAGAGGTTGCGGGCCGCCGAGCGCTTGGCGTTGTAGGGCGTGCGCGTCAGCAGGATCGGCGCGTCCTTCGCGCCCTTGGGCACGATCATCACCGTGTAGAGCTTCACCCCCGTCGCGCATGGGGATCATCACCTCGCGCTTCTCGTAGTCGAAGCGGTCGGTGGGCGCCTTGAACGACGCTGGGATGTCCGGCGTCATCGGGGGAGTCTGGGCGCGGGCGGGGGCGGCGAGGGCGACGACGGCCGTGGCGGCGGCGAGCAGGATGCGCTTCATGCGGACGACCCTAGCGGGGCCGCCCGGGGAAGCTCAAGCTCAGGCGCTGGCGAGGGCGCTCTGGAAGAGGATGGCGCCGTCGGCCGAGCCGAGCTCGGCCTCGAAGGCGCGGTCGGGGTGGGGCATGAGGCCCAGCACATTGCCGGCCGGACTGACGATGCCGGCGATGTCCCGCGACGAGCCGTTCGGATTGGCGAGGTAGCGGAAGACCACCTGGCCCTCGCCCTCGAGGCGGTCGAGGGTTTCGGCGTCGGCGAAGAAATTCCCCTCGCCGTTGCCGACCGTCATGGTCACCTCGCGACGGCCCTGGTAGCCGGCGGTGAAGCGGGTCTGGGCGTTGGTGACCTCGAGCTCGACCGGCTTACAGACGTACTTCAGCCCCTCGTTGCGCAGCAGGGCGCCGGGCAGGAGGCCGACCTCGCAGAGGATCTGGAAGCCGTTGCAGATGCCGACGGTGGCGACGCCGCGTTCCGCAGCCGCCTTCACCTCGGCCATGATCGGCGAGAGGCCGGCCATGGCGCCGCAGCGCAGGTAGTCTCCGTAGGAGAAGCCGCCCGGCAGGACGATCAGGTCGAGGCCCTTCGGCAGCTCGGTGTCGCCGTGCCAGACCATGGCCACATCCGCGCCGGTCGACCGCTCGATGGCGACCTTGCAGTCACGGTCGCAGTTGGACCCCGGGAAGACGATGACGGCGGCTTTCATGGCGGGCTCACGTGGCGGGGGTTGGGCGGAAGGTCAAGGGCGTCATTGCCGCTTCCAGCTCTTCAGGCTGTCGAGATAGGCGTGGAGCTGGTCGTAGCCGGCCTTGTCGCCGTAGGGGCAGCCGGTGGTGACCACGTCGGCGCCCTTCACCTGCTGCATCATGATCGCGGGATGGCCGGGAGCGCCCTCACGGGTGACCAGGTAGGAGGCCTTGCCGTCGGGGGTGGAGTAGTAGTGGTAGGGCTCGGCCGGGTCGCCGGGCGCCTTGGTGAGCGCCTGGGCGGTCACGGCGGCGACCTGGGCCTCGAAGGGCTTGCCGCAGTCGAGCGGCAGCGGCGGCGCGGCGGGCGCGTCGGCTTCAGAGCACGCAATGAGGGTGAGGATCGGGAGGAGCGCGAAGGCGTGCGCCTTCACGCCACCTCCACGCGGTAGCTTTCGATGACCGTGTTGGCGAGGAGCTTCTCGCACATGGCCTTGACCTCGGCCTCGGCGGCGGCGGGGTCGGAGCCCTTCAGGTCGAACTCGATGGTCTTGCCGACGCGGACGTGCTCGACCGAGGGCCAGCCCAGGCCGTGCAGGGCCTGCTCGACGGCCTTGCCCTGGACGTCGAGGACGCCGGGCTTGAGGAAGACGTGAACCTTCGCGCGCACTAGTGGAGGCCCCCTGAATCACGGTGGGCATCTCCTTCATGATCCCGAGCCGACGCGCAACCTCGGTGTAGCTCTCGATGACGTTGCCGAGGTCGCGGCGGAAGCGGTCCTTGTCGAGCTTCTCGTTCGTCTGGCTGTCCCACAGCCGGCACGAATCCGGGCTGATCTCGTCGGCCAGGATGATCCGGGCGTAGTCGTTCTCCCAGATGCGGCCGAACTCGATCTTGAAGTCGACGAGGGTGATGCCGACCGCGCCGAACATGCCGGTCAGGAAGTCGTTCACCCTGAGGGTGAGCGCCATCATGTCGTCGATCTCCTGGGTGGACGCCCAGTTGAAGGCGGTGATGTGCTCCTCGGCGACCATCGGGTCGTGGAGCTTGTCGTCCTTGAGGTAGAATTCGATGATCGAGCGGGGCAGGGCCTGGCCCTCGGGCAGGCCGAAGCGCTTGGAGAGCGAGCCGGCGGCCACATTGCGGCAGACCACCTCCAGCGGAATGATCTCCACCTCGCGGATGAGCTGCTCGCGCAGGTTCAGACGCTTGATGAAGTGGTTCTGAACTCCGATCGAGTTCAGCCGCGTCATGATGTACTCGCTGATGCGGTTGTTGATCACCCCCTTGCCCTCGAGCACGGCCTTCTTGGTCGCGTCGAATGCAGTGGTGTCGTCCTTGAAGTACTGGATCAGCGTGCCTGGCTCGGGCCCTTCGTAGAGGATCTTGGCCTTGCCTTCGTAGATCTTCTTACGGCGGGTCATCTCTCAGCCTTCTCCGCGCGAGGACTTGCCGGTCGGTGAAACGAAAAACGCGCGCGGCTGATCCCTGCGCGCGCGGATCCGACTCGGCCTCTCGCTCAATTCAAGGCGGGCGGAAATTAGCGGATGCCAGGGCGTCGCGCAAACGTGGGGACGCGAGCCCCGCTTTCGATTGCGGCCCGGGGCCTGCCGGGATATGTGGTCGCCCGCTTTCCGCGCTTTCGGGGACCACATGACGACCTTTGACGAACGTGAACGGGGTTTCGAGAAGAAGTTCGCGCTCGATCAGGAGCAGGAGTTCAAGGCCACCGCGCGCCGCAACCGCATGCTCGGCGAATGGGCCGCGGGCCTGATGGGCCTGCAGGGGCCGCAGATCGCGGAGTACGCCAAGGCGGTGGTGAAGTCCGACTTCGAGCAGCCGGGCGACGAGGACGTGTTCCGCAAGGTCTTCGAGGACCTGAAGGGCGCCGGCGGCTCCACGACCGAAGGCGAAGTGCGCATGAAGATGGCCGAACTGCTGGCCCAGGCGCGCGAGAGCGTCCGCAACGAGGGCTGAGGCTCTCCGGTCAGGCCCTCTCCCTACCCTCTCCCTCTCCGCTTCGCGGGGGGAGAGGAGTGGAACTGAGCGGCCGAGCCAAATCGGCGCGCCTTAAGCCTTGATCGCGCCCTCCAGGTACTTTCGGATGCCGGGACCGTAGGGCGGGCGGAGCGCCTGGAGCGGGCCGATGTCCTTCTTGATCTGGCTGAACACCGCCTTCCGGTGGCTGAATTCCTTGAAGCCGTCGTGGCCGTGGTAGCTGCCCATGCCTGAAGGGCCGACGCCGCCGAACGGCAGCTCTTCCTGGGCCACATGCATGATCACGTCGTTGACGGTGACGCCGCCCGGCGTGGTCGAGCCCAGCACCTTCTCCTGCTCGGCGGCGTCGGCGCCGAAGTAGTAGAGGCCGAGCGGCCGGTCGCGGCCGTTCACATAGGCGATGGCCTCGTCGACGCTCGTGTAGCCCTTCACCGGCAGGACAGGCCCGAAGATCTCTTCCTGCATCACCTTCATGTCGTCGGTGGGGTCGAGGATCAGGGTGGGCGCGATCTTGCGGTGCTCCTGCTGGGTCAGGTCCTCGCCCTCCGGCTTCAGCTCGACGATCCGGGCGCCCTTGGCGCGGGCGTCGTCCACATAGCCCTTGATGCGGCGTAGTGCCGCTGGGCCACGATGGAGGTGTAGTCGGGGTTGTCCTTGATGGTCGGGAACATCTTCGAGACCGAGGCGCGGGCCGCGTCGACGAAGCCGTCGACCTTGTCCTTCGGGGCCAGGACGTAGTCCGGGGCGAGGCAGATCTGGCCCGCGTTGAGCGTCTTGCCGTTCATGATCCGCGCGGCCGCCACCGGGAGGTCGGCGCTTTCGCCCAGGATCACCGGGCTCTTGCCGCCCAGTTCGAGCGTCAGCGGCACCAGGTTGTCGGCCGCGGCGCGCATGACGTGGCGGGCGATGGACGTCGCGCCGGTGAAGATCATGTGGTCGAAGGGCAGGTGGGCGAAGGCCTCGCCGACGTCGGGGCCGCCGACCACGACGGCGATCTCCTCCTCCGAGAAGGCCTTGCCGAACATCGCCTTCATCAGGTCGGAGGTGGCGGGGGTGTATTCCGAGGGCTTGATC
This sequence comes from Phenylobacterium sp. J367, assembly GCF_024699985.1. Lineage (GTDB taxonomy): Bacteria > Pseudomonadota > Alphaproteobacteria > Caulobacterales > Caulobacteraceae > Phenylobacterium. The sequence continues at coordinate 2,468,866 of NZ_JAJONA010000001.1, forward strand.
ATCGCCCGGTTGCCCGCCGCCAGGATGCCCGCCAGCGGGGCGAAGGTCAGGTTCACCGGGAAGTTCCAGGGGCTGATCACGCCGACCACGCCCTTCGGCTGGAAGCGGACCTCGGCCTTGGCGCCGAAGAGGCCGAGGATGGCGGGCGTCGGCTTCCGCTTCTCCGGCTTCATCCACTTCCTGAGGTTCGCCTTGGCGTGCTTCAGCGGCCCGATGGAGCCGGCCACGTCGGTGAAGGCGGTGGCCTCCTTCGAGCGCGAGCCGAAGTCGGCGTTCAGGGCGTCCTCGATGGCGCGGCGGTTGTCGACCAGGAGCTGGATGCAGCGGTCGATGCGGTCGATGCGCGTCTGGGCGCTCGGTTCGCCGTCGCGCAGATGGGCCGCCTTCTGGGCGGCCAGGATCGCTTGCATGTCCATTGTGGCGTCCTCCCTCGGCGAGGAGAGGACGGGCCCTTACGTTGCGACCGTCAAGCGCTCGAAATAGGGGCGGCTGACCTTCTTGGGCACGATCTGCGCCCAGGCCTCGCGCAGGAGCTGGGCGAGCTCCTCCGCGTCGAGGCCGTCGTAGGCCACGTAAGCCCACTTCACCGTCGCCACCGGGCAGGGCTGGAAGGTCTCCGGCCGGATCTCGAACAGCAGCTCCTGATGGCCGCGCTCCAGCTTGAGGATCGCGCGCTCGCCGGAGGTCAGGGCGAAGGTCTTCCGGCCGACGTTGAACCAGGCCTCGCCGCGATAGGAGACCTCCTCGGCGCCCGGGAGCGCGAGGGCCGCCGTCCGCAGGTCGTCGAGCGTGGCCATGGCCGGAGCCTAGCCGGCGCGGCGGGAGGCGTCATCCGGCAGGGGCACGCAGATCTCGCAGAGCACGCCGCCCGGCGCGAACTCCAGCCGGGCCCTGCCGCCGAGCTCGCGGGGGAGGCCGCGCTCGATCAGCCGGCTGCCGAAGCCCTGACGGGTCGGCGGAACGACGGGCGGCCCGCCCCGCTCCTGCCAGACGAGCTGCAGGGCGCCGTCCTCCCGCTCCCAGCGCACCGCCACACGGCCCTCCGCCACGGAGAGGGCGCCGTACTTCGCGGCGTTGGTGCCCAGTTCGTGCAGCGCCATGGCGAGGGAGAGCGCCGCGCCCGGCGGCAAGTTGAGGTTGGGACCCTCGACCTCGAAGCTGTCCGCCCCGAACGACTGGACGACGCCCGCCACGATCTCGGCCACCTCGGCGCCTTCCCAGGTGCGGCGGGTCAGGACGTCGTGGGCCCGCGACAGGGCCATGAGCCGGCTCTCGAATCCGCTCCTCGCCTGGGCGACGGACGGGGCGTTGCGCAGGGTCTGGCCGGCGATCGACTGGACGGCGGCCAGGGTGTTCTTCACCCGGTGGTTCAGCTCGTTGATGAGCAGCCGCTGGCGCGCCTCGTCGCGCTTGCGGTCGGTGATGTCGGTCTGCACCGACAGCAGCCGCACCGCCCGGCCCGCCGCGTCGGCGTCGATCCGCCCGCGGTTGTGGATCCACCGCACCTCGCCGTCCGACGGCCTGACGATCCGGTACTCCCGGTCGAACGGGCCGGTGCGCGCCCGGTCTTCCTGGAACCAGCGCGCCACCTGGTCGCGGTCCTCCGCATGGATGCGGGTGAGCCAGTCGTCGGTATAGGCGCTGGTGTCGCCGGCCGCCTCCGAAAGGCCCTGGAGCTCGAGATATTCCGCGGAGCGGTGGATGCGGCCGGAGACCATGTCCCAGTCGAAGGATCCGACGCCGCCCGCCGCCTGGACCATCCGCAGGCGCTCCTCGTTCTCGCGCAGGCGGTTCTCGGCGCGCGCCCGCTGCACCGCGCCCCAGGTCCGCTCGACCACCTCCTGGGCCATCGCCTCGTCGTCGTCCGTCCACGCGTGAGGGGCGGCCATGTTCACGGACAGCAGGGCGACGAGCCGGCCGGCCTTGACGAGCGGGATGCCCAGCACGGCGCGGATGCCGATCGCGGCGAAGTTGGCGGCCTGGCCGGCGGTGATCGGATCGGTCTCGACATCGTCCACCCGCAGGACCCGGTTGGCGCGGACGCAGTCGGCCAGTCCCTGACCGAAGTCCTCGAGCCGGTAACGGCCGCCGATGGGCCCAAGATCGCCCTGCGCCCAGTCGTCCTCGATGGTCAGCCAGCTCTCGTCGGCCTCCATCTCGGCGAACCCCACGCGACCGGCGCTGAGGACCTCGCCCAGCAATCGGGTGGCGGCGCCCTTGATCTCGCCGGGGGCGGTCAGCGGCCGCAGCCGCTCGCCGAGCGCCAGCTGGAACTTCAGGCGGCGCTCGCCCACCACCTTGGCGGTGGTCTCGGTGCAGGCGCAGAACATGCCGCCGACGCCGCCGCTCTCGCCACGGACCGGGCTGTAGGAGAAGGTCCACCAGGTGTCTTCCCAATAGCCGTGGCGGAACATGCGGAGGTAGAGGTCCTCGGACCAGGTGGCCTCGCCGGAAAGCGCCGTCTCGATCAGCGGCAGGATGTCGGTCCAGATGTCGGCCCAGATGTCGGCGAAGGGGCGGCCGAGCGCGTCCGGATGCTTGTCGCCGAGGATCACGGCGTAGGCGTCGTTGTAGATGAAGCCGAGGTCGGGGCCCCAGGCCACGAACATCGGGTGGCCGGAGTTGAGCAGGATCGAGACCGTGGTGCGCAGGGATTGCGGCCAGGTCTCCGGCGGGCCCAGCGATGACGTCGACCAGTCATGGGCGCGCATCCGCTCGCCCATCTCGCCTCCGCCCAGAAGGAACTTGTGGCGCGGACTACTCAGCTTTTCCCTCCGCCCTCCGCTCTTTTGACCGAACGCTCCAGCCAGCCAAACGGAACGGCGCGAGGGCCGCTAGGGTTGCTCGCCGAAGACCCGGGCGAAGATCCGGTCCACGTTCTTGAAGTGGTAGCCCAGGTCGAAGAGCTGTTCGAGCTCCGCGTCGGACAGGGTGATCTCCGGGTCGGCCTTCAGGAAGTCGAGGAAGTTCCCCTCGCCGCGCCAGACCTTCATGGCGTTGCGCTGGACCGCCGCATAGCTCGCCTCGCGGGAGAGGCCCTTTTGGGTCAGGCCCAGGAGCACGCGCTGGGAGTGAACCAGGCCGCCGAGGCGGTCGAGGTTCTTCTGCATGTTCTCCGGATAGATCAGCAGGCGGTCGACGACGTTCGCCAGGCGGCGGAGCGCGAAGTCGAGGTGCACGGTGGCGTCGGGGCAGATGCCGCGCTCCACCGAGGAGTGGCTGATGTCCCGCTCGTGCCAGAGCGCCACGTTCTCCATGGCCGGTGTTACGGCGGAGCGGACCAGGCGGGCGAGGCCGGTCAGGTTCTCGGTGAGGATCGGATTGCGCTTGTGCGGCATGGCCGACGAGCCCTTCTGACCGACGTCGAAGAACTCCTCGGCCTCGAGGACCTCGGTCCGCTGCAGGTGGCGGATCTCGACGGCCAGGCGCTCGACGGACGAGGCGACGACGGCCAGCGCCGCGAAATAGGCCGCGTGGCGGTCGCGCGGGATCACCTGGGTCGAGACCGGCTCGACGGCCAGGCCCATCTGGGCGGCGACGTACTCCTCCACCTCGGGCGCGACGTTGGCGAAGGTGCCGACCGCGCCGGAGATCGCGCAGGTGGCGATCTCGAACTTCGCCATGGCCAGCCGCTCCTTGGCGCGCTGGAACTCGGCGTAGTGGCCGGCGAGCTTGATGCCGAAGGTGGTGGGCTCGGCGTGGATCCGTGGCTGCGGCCGACGGTGGGGGTGAGCTTGTGCTCGAAGGCGCGCTTCTTCAGGGCGGCCAGCACCAGGTCGACGTCCTCCAGCAGGAAGTCGGTGGCGCGGACGAGCTGGACGGCCAGGGTGGTGTCGTTGACGTCCGAGGACGTCATGCCCTGGTGGAGGAAGCGGGCCTCGGGACCGACGATCTCGGTGACATGGGTCAGGAAGGCGATGACGTCGTGCTTCACCTCGCGCTCGATGGCGTCGATGCGGTCGACGTTCCAGATGGCGTCGCGGCCCTTCTCCCAGATGACCCGGGCGGCTTCCTTCGGGATCACCCCCAGCTCGGCCATCTTGTCGGCGGCGTGGGCCTCGATCTCGAACATGATCTTGAAGCGCGTCTGGGGGTCCCAGATGCGGGCGGCCTCGGGGCGGGCGTAACGGGGGATCATGGGGGCGGGATATCCCGGCGGGGGGGCGGAAAGTCAAACCTCCGAGGCAAAAAAGTGCGGCCGGCGCGCCGGGCCGCGCGCTGGCTCCGGGGGACGTCCAGGTCGGTCAGGGCCGCGTCCCGGCCGCGTCCCGGCCTCAGGGGATCGTGGGGTCGAAGCCCGGCGCGGCCGAGGGGCGGGCGCGCAGGCGGTCGGTCCAGGCGTCGAGGGCGGGCGTCGGCGGGTGGGCGATGGGGGTCAGCCGCCAGCGCTGGACGGAGAGGCCAAGGACGATGTCGGCGAGGGTGAAGGTCTCGCCCGCCACATAGGCGCCGGTGCGGACGACCTGGGCCTCGAGCATGAGGATGTGGGCGGTCCAGTCGAGGGCGCTCTTCGCGACGCCTTCGGGGTCGGCCTGGTGCGGCCGGCTGTTGCGGACAAGCGCCAGGAAGGCCGGGCCCCAGGCGCGGTTCAGCTCGGTCGCCTGCCAGTCCATCCAGCGCTCCACCTCGGCGCGGGCGAAGGGGGACGCGGGCAGGAGGTCGTCGCGGCCGGCGATATTGGCGAAGTAGCGGGCGATGGCGTTGCTCTCCCAGAGCACGCCCTCGTCGGCGATGACCACGGGGACGAGGCCGTTGGGGTTCAGCGCCAGGAAGGCCGGCTCCCGCGACGAGCGCTCGCCGGCCCACTCCGGCTCCTGGACGAAGGGGAGGGCGCACTCGTGCGCGGTCCACAGCACCTTGCGGACGTTGAGCGAGGAGGTGCGGCCGAGGATGCGGAGCATTTGATCAGTATAGGTCCACGAACCAGCCGAACCACACGAACGAGCTCGAAGGTTTCCCGTCCTAGGCCTGGGCCTTCGCTCGGGCGATGTCGCGCGGCAGGGTGATCGCGGCCAGCAGGTAGTGGATGCCCGCCCAGGCGTAGATCAGCAGGTTGGAGACGATGCCGGAGCGGGTCGCGCCGGCCATGGTCTCCCGGCACGCGGAGTCGAGCGCCGCGGGGCCGCCCTCGGGACCGATGCCGCCCGGGCAGGCGGCGTTGAAGTCGCCGGCGTTGCCCGCGGCCGCCCACGCATGCTGGGCGAACATGTCGATGCACCAGCCGGTGAAGGGCGGGCCGAAGCCCAGGGCGATCAGGTTCAGCACGAAGAACAGCAGAGCCACGGCGGTGGCCCGCATGCGCACGTCCATGACGTTCTGGATCACCCCGAACGTCGGGCCGAGGTAGGTGTAGTGCAGGATGCCGGGCACCAGCAGGATCGCCCAGGCGAGCTGATAGCTGTCGCGCGTATAGGCGAAGATGTAGATCGGCGTGGCCAGCAGCAGGCCGATGGCCGGAACGAGGGCGTACCAGCGCACCGATCGCTTGCTCGCCCAGTCGGTGAGGTAGCCGCCCAAGAGGGTGCCGATGCCGTTGGAGAAGCCGGCGATCAGGCCGATGGCCAGGCCGACGACGGCGAGGCCCAGGCCGAACTCGCGGATGAAGTAGGGCGGCACGTACTGGCCGGTGCCGTAGCCCGCGAAGCTGGCGATGGTGATGCCGGCCGCCATGTGGAACATGCCCCAGGTGCCGAACAGGCGCCGGGCGACCTGCAGCATGGACGGGGTCTTCTCGGGCGGCGCGGCGTCGGGGGCGCCGGCTTCGGACGCCTCGCGGCCCAGCGCCCCGGGGGTCTCGTCGACGGCGATCCCGGTCTCGGCGGCGACGGCCTGGCGCTCGCTCCAGCCGCGGGGCGGCTCCTTGACGAAGACCTTGATGGCGATCGCCACCAGGATGCCGGGCAGGCCCACCAGCATGAAGGCCGCCTGCCAGGAGACGTTCTGGGCGATCCAGCCGCCGGCGATGGCTCCGAACATGGTGCCGAAGGGGATGCCCAGCGAATAGATCGACAGCGCCGAGGCGCGCTTCTTGGGCTCGAAATAGTCGCTGATCAGCGAGTGGGCCGGCGGGGAGAGGCCCGCCTCGCCGACGCCGACGCCCACCCGGTAGAGCAGCAGCTGCAGGAAGCTGGTGGCCGTGCCGCAGAGCGCGGTGAAGCCCGACCAGACGACGATGGCGATGGCGATGATGTTGACCCGGCTCTTGCGCTCCGCGAGCCGGGCGATGGGGATGCCGAGCGCGGTGTAGAGCAGGGCGAAGGCCAGGCCGCCCAGCCAGCCGAGCTGGGTGTCGGTGAGCTTCAGGTCCTCCTTGATGGCCTGGCCGATGGTCGAGATGATCGTGCGGTCGATGAAGTTGAAGGTGTAGGCGACCACCAGCAGCGCCAGCACCGTCCCCTTGTACCCGTCGGTGAAGGCGGGCGCGGAGCCCCGGTCGTTGGCGGCGCTCATCGGCGTTCCTTCCCCGGTCTGGCGCGACCGCTCGTCGGCGGCCGCTGTGTCCTTGGGCGCGAGGTTGGGCCGGAACGGAGCCGAGGGGAAGGGGGCTGACGTAGGGGAGGCGCGCCGCCCGAATTTCGGCGGAATCGGCGGTGAACAGGCGGAGCCTTCGAAACCTGGAGATCCGACCGTGCGCGCAGTCCTCACCCTTCTGATCCTCGCGACCTCGCTGAGCGCCTGCGGGCACAACGTCGAGCAGCGGGCGGCGACGGGGGCGGCGGCCGGTCTGATCGTCGCCGGTCCGGTGGGCGCGGCGATCGGGGCCGGCGCCGGGGTGGTGGTCTCGAAGACCCAGGACAAGCGCTAGATCCAGTTGCTCCCCGTCGGGGGAGCTGTCCCGAAGGGACTGAGGGGGGTCAGAACCGCCGTCTGAGCGGACCCCCTCCACCGCGTTCCGCGGTCCCCCTCCCCCGATGGGGCAGGAATGGCCCCGCTAGTCCAGCAGCTTCCGGTCGCCGTACTACCAGGCCCAGGGGACGCCGGTCTCGCAGCTCTTCACCGCGCGGACCTGGCCGCCCTCGATCACCGCCACCGCGAGGCCCTTGGCGCCGGTGTCGGTCATGACGGAACGCACGGTGGCGTCGAGGCTGTCCGGGGACCAGGCGGCGGCCGGACTGGGCAGGAGAAGAAGGGCGGCGAGCGCCAGCCAACGCAGGGACATGGGAACTCCGGGACTTGCCGCCCGGAGAAGCTCAGACGCCGGAGGGTTCGGCAAGAGCCCAGCCTGTCTCCGGCGGGGATCGGGAGGGCGGCGCCTGAACGCTCAGCCGGCGAAGGGCCGGTAGAGGTAGACCGGAGACGGCGAGGGCGGCGGGAGGGTGCTGCCGCCCAGCACCAGGAGGCCGTCGCCGAAGGGGCCCCAGGCGGGCTGCGAGCGCAGCCCCGCCGGGCGGACCGGGCCGTCGGCGGGCCGCCAGGTCTGGCCGTCCTCGGTGAGCCACATGTCGTCGAGCGGCTGGCCGGCCCCGTCGAGCCCGAGGCCCACGAACAGCGCATCGCCGAAGGTGAAGACCGCGGGACGCCGGCGGGGAGCCCAGGGCGCGGCGGCGCGCGGGAGCCAGTCGCCGTTGGACGCGCGCATGTAGACTGTGTTCACCGGACCGGCGACCGTCCGGCCGCCGATCAGCCAGAGATGGTTCTGGTAGCTGATGGCGGACGCTTCGGCGAACGGCGGCACGGCGCCGGCCCGCTCCTGTCCCCAGCCGTACTGCGGATTGTAGACATAGACGTCGCCGCCGAGGCCGAGGTCCTGGACCTCGCCGCCCATGACGAACAGGTCGCCCAGGTGGCTGGCCATGGCGTGGAAGGCGCGCTGGCGCCAGCCGGCCTGGGTGGAGGTCCAGGTGAAGCCGTCGGTGCTGGTCAGCACCTCCTGGTAGTCGAGCCGGGCCGTGCGCCGGCCGCCGGAGACCACCAGCGCGCCCTCGTGCAGGCAGGCCGCGGCGCCGGGGCGATAGGAGAACGGCGTGCCGAGCCCCGTCCAGGTGACGAGGTCGTCGGACCGGGCGACGGACGCCTGCGCGCTGGCGTTGAGGGCGAAGGCGGCGCCGCCCAGCGGCAGGACGGCGGGGGGCGCCGAGCCGGTCCACATCGTCGGACTCGCCCAGCCGGGTCCAGCCGGCGGGATAGGGATTGAAGGCGCAGACCTGGGGGTTGGCCCCGCCGGGCGCGACGCCGCCCAGCATCAGCAGGCGGCCGGCGGCGGTGCAGGCCGCGAACTCGGTCAGGCTGGGGCAGGGCGTGTCGAGCCGGGTCCAGGCGACGCCGTCGCGCGTCGTCCAGACGTCGGTGAGCGTGGCGCCCGCGCCGTCGCGGCCGCCGATCAGGTAGAGGGTGTCGCCGAGGGTGACCGCGCGGGCGCCGGCGCGCGGCGTCCAGGGCGCCGGCGCGGCGGTCCAGGTCGCGCCGTCGCGGCTGGCGAGCGTCTCGGCGCAGGGACGCCGGTCGGCCGCGGCGCCCGCCCATCACCAGGATCTGGCCACTGAGCACGGCGACCGCGGCTTCGGCGCGGGCGGGGAAGGCGCCGGTGAGCTGGGTCCAGGTCGCCCCGTCGGCGCTGGCCCAGACGTCGGCGGCGAACTCGCGGGGGTTGGCGCCTTCGAGGATGCCGCCCATCACCACGAGCCGGCCGCCGAAGGCGACGGCCGCATGGCGCGAGCGCATGGCCCAGGGCGCGGCGGGCCCCGGCGTCCAGTTCGCGAGATCGGGGGAGCTGTAGACCAGCGAGCGGCCCGGGCCGTGGGCGCCACGGACGTAGCCGCCCAGCAGCCAGGCCCGGCCGGCGTGCACGGCGCCGGCGGCATAGGCGATATCCATCCAGGGCTGGGCCAGGCCGCGCCAGGTGAGGCTTCCGTCGTCGGAGACCGCCACGCCTTGGCCGCTCCAGAGGCCCAGGCGGCCGCCGAGCTGGCCGGCGACCGGGGCGTGCCCTTGCTGGGCCAGCACCGGGTCTTCGGCGATCACCGTCCAGGCGGCCGGGGCGGTCGACGCGACGGGCGTGACGAGGTCCTCGAGGCTCATGGGTTCTCTCCCAACGGATGCCGGCCGCATGCGCCAAGGAGGGCGACGCGGGACGGGACGCGGATCACGGGAAGCGAACTGAACTTGCGTCCGGACGGACGCGGACGGCGGACGGCCGTGTACGAGGACGCTACGCCCGGTTGAGGGGCGGCGGCAAGGTCGCGCGATGGTCGCCGCGGCGGAGCGCCCTCAGCTCACCGTGTCCTCGCGGATGGTGCGGCGCGCGATCCAGAAGCAGGCGAAGGCGACGATGCCGAAGGCGGCGGAGAGGATGAGGGCCCAGCGGACGCCCTCGCCCACGGCCGAGGCGCAGGTGGCCTTGGCCGCGTCGACCGCGGTCTTGCAGGCGCCGACGCTGAGACCGTCGGGGGCCAGGAAGACATTGGCCATCATGTCGGAGACGGCGCCCACCGCCAGCGGACCGAGGCCCAGGCCGATCAGGTTGATGATGAACAGCAGCAGCGCGGCGGCGGTGGCGCGCATGTGCGGCGGCACGATCGACTGGCCGGTGCCGTAGACCGGGCCATACCAGAGCGTGCCCAGGAAGGCGTTGATCCCGAGCGTGCAGAGGCCGAGCGCGGCCGACTCGGTGGTGACCGCGAAGATGTAGATCGGGATGGTGACCAGGCTGGCGATGGCCGGAGTGACCATGTAGGCGCGTAGGTCGTTGCGGCCATAACGGTCGGCGATCCAGCCGCCGGTCCAGGGCGCCGAGCGCGCCGGCGACGCCGGTGATGATGCCGAGCGCCGGGCCGAGGAAGCCGATCGGGCCGAGCTTCAGCCCGAGGAGGTTACCCCAGAACTCGGCGAGGCTGGCGATCTCGGCCACGTGGTTGCGCAGGAAGAAGGAGGCGGTGAACGGCGCGTGGCCGTAGCCGATGAAGGCCTTCACGGCGGCGGCGAAGGCGATGAACCAGAAGGTGTTCTTGGTGGCGAGGTAGCGCACCGTCTCGCCGAAGGTGGCCATGTTGCCGGCCACCTGGGCGGCGTGACGGGCCATGATCCGCCGCGGCTCCTTCAGGGTGAAGATCGCCAGGACCGCGAAGAGCAGGCCGGGGGCGCCGGCGACGAGGAAGGCGGTCCGCCAGCCGTACTGGTCAGCGATGATGCCGCCCATCAAGAGGCCGAGCAGGGAGCCGATCGGCGTGCCCATGGAGTAGAAGGCCAGCGCCGAGGCGCGCTTCTCCTTCGGCACGTAGTCGACGATCAGGGAGTGGGCGGGCGGCGTGCAGCCGGCCTCGCCGACGCCGACGCCGATCCGGTAGGCGACGAGCTGGAAGAAGTTGCCGGCGGTGGCGCAGAGTGCGGTGAAGCCCGACCACACGCCCACCGAGACCCCGATGATCACCGCCCGGTTGCTGCGCTCCGCGAGGCGGGCGATCGGGATGCCGAGCACGGTGTAGAAGACCGCGAAGGCCAGGCCGCTCATCAGGCCGAGCTGCCAGTCGGCGAGCTTCAGGTCCTCCTTGATGGGTTCGGCCAGGATGTTGATCACCTGGCGGTCGAGGAAGTTGACCACATAGATGCCCAGCAGCAGCCACATGGCGTAGCGGGTGTAACCACGGCTGAACGGGGCGGCGTCGGCGGCGGCCGGGGCGACGTGGGGCTCGGCGTCAGGCGTCGCTGTGCTGGTCATACGGATCGCTTCCACCCTGTCCTTGATTGTTGGCTGCCACTAGACGGAAGCCCGGCGGGTTCGGCAATAGGGCTTCCCGAAGGTCAACTGGAGCTGGCGCGATGGAACTGGTGATCGGCACGAAGGCGTGGTCGACCTGGTCGCTGAGGCCGTGGCTCGTGGCGAAGCGGGCGGGCGCGGACTTCACGGAGACGCTGATCCCGCTGCGCCAGGCGGACAACCAGACCGAGGCCGAGATCCGTCCGCATAGCCCGAGCGGACTCGTTCCCGCGCTGAAGGTGGATGGCCTGACCATCGTCGACAGCCTGGCGATCTGCGAGTTCCTCGCCGAGCGGTATCCGCAGGCGAACCTGTGGCCGAAGGACGAGGGCGCAAGGGCGCTCTGCCGCGCGGCGGCGGCGGAGATGCACTCGGGCTTCGCCTCGCTGCGCGGCGAATGCCCCATGGACCTGGCGGCCGAGCCCAGGGCGGCGGAACTGTCCGAGGCGACGCACAAGAACATCCGGCGGATCGTGGCGCTGTGGCTGGAGCTGCTCGGCCGGCACGGCGGGCCATTCCTGGGCGGGACGGACTGGGGGATCGCCGACGCCTTCTACACGCCGGTCGCGACACGCTTCCGGACCTATGGCGTGAGGCTGTCGGACTACGGCGACGACGGCCGGGCGGGCGAGTACGCCGCGCGCCTGCTGGAGCAGCCGGAGTTCCTGGAGTGGGAGCGGGCCGCCAAGGCCTGAAAGGGGGGCTCCGATGCGGAAGGTCGCGATCCTGCTGCGCGCCATCAACGTCGCCGGCGGCAAGCTGCTGATGAGCGACCTGAAGCGGGTGCTGGCCGGGCTGGGCTACGCGGACCCGCAGACCCTGCTGGCCAGCGGCAATGCGGTGGTGGCGACAGCCAAGCCGGCCGACCAGGTCGAGGCCGAGGTGAAGGCGGCGCTGGCGGCCGAGCTCGGCCTGAGGACCGAGGTCTTCGTGCGCGACCATGCGGGGCTGAAGGCGGCGATGGACGGCAACCCGTTCGGCAAGTTCGCCGCCGAGCACCCCAGCAGGACGATGGTGGTGTTCCTCGATGGCGCGCCGCCCGAGGACCTGTCGGCGCTGACCCGGTGGGCGACGGCGGGGGAGGAGGTCGCGGCCGGCCCGCGCTGCCTCTACATCACCTATCCGAACGGGGCGGGGCGCTCGAAGCTGGCCAATGCGAAGGGCGACGCGGCCAAGGGCACGGCCCGCAACTGGAACACCGTGGGCAAGCTGCTGGCGCTGACGGCGGAGTAGGCCGGTCCGAGAGCCAGATCAGGAACCCCGGCGGAGGGTTCGGCCTTTGATGGCCGAGACCAGTCCCCAGGGAGAACCGTCCATGAAGCTCACGATCGTCGCCGCGTCCGCGCTGGCCGCCCTGTCGCTCGCCGCCTGCGAGGGGGCCACCGGCACCGCGCCGCAGGACAGCGCCGTCGCCGCCGCCATGCCCGACACCGAGGCGCCCAAGTCCGACAACATGGCGCTGACCACCCCCGACGCCGGCGCCACGGGCCGGGTGCCCGCCGACGGCTCCCCGCCGCCGGTCTCGCCGACGCCGCCGCAAGGCACGGCCGGCGGCTCGCCGGGCGTGGTCGGAGCCCCGTCGACCGAGAACCCGTCGCTGAAGAACTAGCCTCCGGCCCCAGCGCTCCGGACACGTTGTAAGCGGTCCGCGCCTCTGTCAGGGTGCGGCGCGAACGTGGTTCGGGGAACGGGGCGATGGAGGGCGAAGCCCCGGCGGCTCAGCGCTACCGGGCGTTCATCAGCTACAGCCACCGCGATGCGGCCTTCGGCCGGCGGCTCCACCGCCGGCTGGAGGGCTATCGGCTGCCGAGGCGGCTGGCCGGTCGCGCCACGCCGCGCGGCCCGGCGCCGGCCAGGCTGTCGCCCATCTTCCGCGACCGCGAGGAGCTGTCGGCGGCGCATGATCTGACGGCGGAGGTGCGCCAGGCGCTGGCCCAGTCCGGCGCCCTGATCGTCGTCTGCTCGCCGAACGCCGCCGGCTCGCCCTGGGTCGCGCGCGAGGTGGAGCTGTTCCGCGAACTCCATCCCGACCGGCCGATCCTGGCCGCCCTGATCGACGGCGAGCCTTCGCAGGCCTTCTGCCCGCCGCTTCGGGCCGGCGGGGCCGAGCCGCTGGCCGCCGACTTCCGGCCGGGCCAGGACGGTGCGCGGCTGGCGCTCCTGAAGCTGGTGGCCGGCGTGGCGGGCGTCGGGCTCGACGAACTGGTGCAGCGCGACGCCCAGCGGCGGCTGCGCGGCGTGATGGCCGTCACGGGCGGGGCGCTGGCCGCGACGCTAGCGATGGGCGTGCTCACGGCCATTGCCCTGGACGCCCGGCGCGACGCCGAGCGCCAGCGCGCCGAAGCGGAGGCGCTCGTGGAGTTCATGCTGACCGACCTGCGCGACCGCCTGGAGGGCGTGGGCCGGCTGGACGTGCTGACCGCCGTGAACCGCCAGGCGCTGGACTACTATGCGGGCCAGGACCTCGACCGCCTGCCGGCGAGTTCGCTGGAGCGCCGCGCGCGGCTGCTGCACGCCATGGGCGAGGACGACGAGAAGCGCGGCGACCTCGACCGGGCGCGGGGCCAGTTCGAGGAGGCCCGGCGGACCACCGCGGCGCTGCTGGCGGCCAGGCCCGACGACCCGGAGCGCATCTTCGCCCACGCCCAGAGCGAATACTGGGTGGGCTACATGGACTACCGCCGGGGCCGGATGGGGCCGGCGAAGACGAGCTGGGAGAGCTACCGGCGGCTGGCGGAACAGCTCACCCGGACCGCGCCGGACAATGCGAAATGGCGCCGCGAGCTGGGCTACGCGGAGGGCAACCTCTGCACGCTGGCCCTGGAGAGCCGACCCAGCCCGGCCGTCGCAGACGCCGTGGATCGCTGTGGCCGCGCGCTGGCGGCGATGGAGGCGGTCGCGGCGGCGACGCCGGGCGACGCGGGCGTCGCCCTGGATCTCGCAAACCGCCACGCTTGGCTGGCCGACGCCTATCGCGCATCGGGCGACTATGCCCGCGCGCGCGCCGAGCGGCAGCGGCAGGAGGTCATCCTGGCAGGCCTGATCCAGGCCGATCCCCGGAGCCTGTTGCTCAAGGAGAAGTGGGTGACCCTGCAGCGCGCCTATGCGGGCCTGGCCTGGGTCCAGCGGGACATGCCCGAGACCCGGCGGCGGATGACCGCCGCGCGCGCCACCGTGCTCGAGATGATCGCCTTCGATCCCGAGAACCAGACCTGGGTCGAACTCCGCGACGGGATCGACGCCTCGGTCCGCACCATGAACATCATCGACAAAGGGGCCTGAAATGTCTGAACCGCCGAACAATGCGCTGCGGCCGCTGCCCGACACCTTCGATCCGAACATCGGCTTCGAGGCGAAGCGGATCGTCCACGCGATCCTCACCCTCGGACCCATGGGCGGGCCGGCGGACTCGCCCGGGGCCGACGGCCCGCTCTGGCTGCAGTTCAAGGTCGCCGACCCCGCTGACCTGGCGCCGGATCCCAAGGCGGAGAGCATCGAGGACTATGCCCTGCGGATGGCGGGGTTCGCGTTCGAACGCGGGATCAAGGAGCCGCGATCGCCCTACGACATCATGATCGAGCGCCAGAGCTGGGTGCTGGTGGAGCTCGATTCACGGGTGGCGAACTGGCAGTTCACCAAGGGCGAGTTCGGCTGCACGACCAAGCAGGACTACGGCCGCGACAACTTCGGCCTGCGACACGTCTATCGGGACGGCCTGGGCGGGCTCAACGAGCCGGTGACCAAAGACGGCTGCCGCTTCCTGTTCTTCGGCGCCGCCCGCCGGGACGCGGGCACGGAGGACAACCCCGCCAGCCAGTACTTCAACTTCCACGTGGAATTCCTGCAGACCCATCCCGGTGAGAAGGTCGAGCGCCGCCTCAAGGTGATCTTCGATCCCGACGTGGGCAACAACGGCGGGTTCCCGATCCCGCCCTGAGGCGGTCGACCGCATCGCCAGAACCCCCGGTCCGGAGTCGCCCGTGTCCTCACCTCTTCCTCTCGCTCCCATCATCCACGCCGCGCGGGCCGGGGCGCTGGCGCTCGCCTGGCGGCTCTACCGGGAGGCGGGGCTGGAAGGCGTGGAGGATGCGGGGGCGCTGGCGCTCAAGGGCCGGCTGCTGAAGGACGAGGCCCGGCGGGCGGCCGAGCGGGCCGACCGTCGCGGGTTCTGGCGGCGCTCGGCGGAGGCCTATCTGGCGGCGCACGCGCTGTCCGGCGAGCTCTATCCGCTGGTCAACGCCGCGACCCTGGCCCGGCTGGCGGGCGAGACGGAGACGGCGCGGGCGCTGGCCGAGACGGTGCTGGCGACGCCGCCCGATCCGGACGAGACCGCCTACTACCGGGCCGCGACGCCGGCCGAGGCCCTGCTGGTGCTGGGCCGGGTCGACGAGGCCAAGGCGGCCCTGGCGGCGGCGATCGCCGAGGCGCCGGAGGCCTGGGCGGACCACGCCTCGACGCTCCGCCAGTTCGAGCTGCTGCTCGACGCGCTGGGCGAGGACGCCGGCTGGCTGGACGCGCTCCGGCCGCCCCGGCCGGTGTCCTTCGCCGGCCACATGGCGGTGGCGCCGGACGACGCGGGCCTGGCCGTCCGGGTCGATGCGGCGCTGGCAGAGCTGAACGCCGGCTTCGGCTACGGCGCGCTGGCGGCCGGGGCGGACATCGTCGTGGCCGAGGCGCTGCTGCGGCGCGGCGCGGAGCTGCACCTGGTGCTGCCGGGCCCGCGGGCGGCGTTCCGCGAGGCCTCGGTGGCCCGGTTCGGCCAGGGCTGGGCGGCCAGGTTCGACGCGGTGATGGACGCCGCGGCCAGCGTCCGCGTGCTGGGCGGCGCGGCGGGGCCCGACCACAGGCTGTCGCTGCAGCTCGCCAGCGAGGCGGCCATGGGGCTGGCGGTCATGCAGGCCCGGACCCTGGCGACCACGCCGGCGCAGCTCGTGGTGCTGGACGACGAGGAGCCATCGACCGGCGAGCCGGGCGGCAGCGCCTGGAGCCGGGCGGCCTGGGCCGCGGCCGGGCGGGGGCGCCTCGACCGTCATCGTCGCGCCCCGGGATCCGGCGGCGGCGTCGCCGGGCGGGGAGACGGAGCGGGACGACGTCAGGCTGGCGGCCATGCTGACGGCGGCGTTCGACACCGGCGGCGAGGCGACCGCGGCCGAGGTGCTGCCGAGGCTGGCCGGCCTGGCCGAGGGGGCCGCGATCGCCCGCTGGGCGGAGGGGCGGCTGTTCCTCGCCTATGCCACGCCGGCGCAGGCTGCCGAGGCGGCGGCGCGGCTGACGGCGGCGTTCGGCGAGCGCGTCCGGGTCGGCGGCCACTATGGGGTGACGCTGGCGGCGGACGATCCGTTCGGGGCCGGCGAGCTGCTGCTGGGCGAGGCGGCCGAGCTGCCGGGGCGGCTGGCGGGCGCGGCCCTGGCCGGGACGGCCCAGGTCAGCGAGGCCTTCGCCGCGGCGCTGTTGGCGCACGGGTCGGCGGTGAGGACCGAGCCGCTGGGCGAGCTGGAGGGCCAGCCGGCCGACCGGCCCCTGGCGATCCACGCGGTGGGCTAGGCTTGCCGCGCCGGCCGGGCGTGCCATTGTCGGCGGGCGGGAACAGGAGGGGCTGGCCGTGACGACGCCGATGGCGGGACAACCGGTTGCGTTCATCAATGTGGCGGACCGCGAGCGCGGCCTCGCCTTCTACCGCGACACCCTGGGGCTGCCGGTGCGCGACCCGATCCGTTCGGGGTCTTCCTGGAGGCCCGGGGCGCGCTGGTCCGGATGACCGCTCTGCCCGACTACAAGGCCGGCGCGCACCCGGTGTTCGGCTGGAACGTGGAGGACATCGTCGGCGCGGTCCGCGACCTGCAGGCGCGCGGCGTCGCCCTGACGATCTACGAGGGCCTGGGCCAGGACGAGCTCGGCATCTGGACCGCCCCGGACGGCAAGGCGAAGGTCGCCTGGTTCGCCGATCCCGACGGCAATGTGCTCAGCCTCTCGCAGGCCTAGACGACGAGCTCCTCCAGCCGGCGCGGGCTGAGGATGACCAGGGCGTCGTCGTCGCGGCGGATGATGCCGCGGCGGGCGAGGTCGTTGACGGCGCGCGACGCGGTCTCGCGGGTGGTGTTCACCAGGGCCGCGACATCGGAGAGCACCGGCGGAGGGCTGATGCGACGCGCGTCGCCGGCGCGGCGCAGGATCTCGGCATAGACCCGGCCGACGGAGGAGAGCGTCGTGCGCTCGACCATGCGGGCGGTGGCCGCCTGGAGCTGGCGCAGCAGCATCCGCGAGACGGCGAGGCCGACGCAGCTATGGAGTTCCACGAGCGCCAGGAAGTCGAGCGCCAGGAAGACGGCGGCGCGCACCGCCTCGACGGCGCGGACCTCGGTGGGGCTGGGCGGCGTCTGGCGCTCGACGACGGCGCCGAAGATGTCGCCGGGACGGTACTCCTGCAGCAGCACGCCCTGGCCCTCGGACCCGTAGGCGAAGGCGTGGGCGAGGCCGAGGACCAGGAGGAAGGTCTCGGCGCGGACGTCGCCCTGGCGGATCAGCGCGGCGTGGGCGGGGAAGCTGCGGTCGGCGCAGCGCCGGGCGATGGCCTCGGCCACGTCGGCCGGGCAGGCGAAGGCGTCGGCGATGAATCCCGCGAGGGCCGGCTCCGGCTGCACTCTGTCCCCCTTCCCTCGGCGCATGGTGCGGCGCCGCGGCTCCTGCGTCCATCGACGGAGGCGGCGCGGCTGGGCTAGGGATTCCGGCGCATGGCCGATTCCGCCGACGAGCCCGAGATCTTCGCCGCGGCGACGAAGCTGCAGAACCAGGCGCGCTGGGCCGACGCCCTGGCCCTCTACCGCCGGCTGCCGGAGGCCCGGCTGACGCTCAGGGCGATCGGCAACCTGGGCGTCTGCCTGACGGAACTCGGCCAGTTCGAGGAGGCGCGCCTCCGGCTGCAGGTCGCCGCCCGCCACCGGCCGTCGAACCCGGACATCCGCCAGCGGCTGGGGAGCGTCTATGCGGCGGCGGGCGAGATCGCGCTGGCCGAGATCGAGTTCCGCACCGCGCTGGCCTTCGCGCCCGAGCATCGCCATGCCCAGCTCGCGCTCGCCGGCCTGTTGCTGTCGGTCGGGCGCTACGACGAGGGCTGGCCGCTGCTGGAGGCCCGCGCCGCGCTCTACCCGGAGGTCATCCCGGCCGGCCCCGCCTGGCCGCAGTGGGCGGGCGAGCCGTTGGAGGGCCGCTCGGTGTTCATCCACGTGGAACAGGGGCTGGGCGACCAGATCCAGATGATCCGCTTCGCCCAGGCTCTGAAGGCGCGGGGCGCCGGGCGGGTCGTGGCAGGCTGCCGCGGTCCGCTGACCTCGCTGTTCCTGACGGCCCCGGGCGTCGACGCGGTCGTGGCGCTGGATCCGGGCGCCCAGGCGCGGCTGGAGCCGATGGGCTGCTGGACGCGCTACTTCAGCCTGCCGCGCTGGCTGGACGTGGGCGAGGGCGACCTCTGGCCCGGCGCCTATCTGTTCGCGTCCGAGGACCGCAAGGCGCGCTGGAAGCCCAAGGCGCGGGTGGGTCTCGCGTGGCAGGCGAGCCCGACGGGGTTCAACGGCGCCAACAAGAGCCTGCCGCTGGCGCTGGCGCAGCGGATCCTGGACCGCGGGGCGATGAGCCTGCACCCGGAGGACACCGGCGCGGCCGACATGGCCGACACCGCCGCGATCATCGATGGCCTCGACCTGGTGATCTCCATCGACACCTCGGTGGCGCACCTGGCGGGCGCCATGGGCAAGCCCTGCTTGACCCTGCTGCCGGGACTGAAGACCGACTGGCGCTGGCTGCGCGGACGGACGGACAGCCCCTGGTATCCGGGCATGAGGCTCTACCGGCAGGCGACGCCGGGCGACTGGGGTCCGCAGGTGGAGGCCGTGCTGGCCGATCTCGGCGCCGTGCTGGGCTGAGCCCGGAACTCCCGCGAACGCGGGCCGTTGGCGGCCGGTGACCAGGAGGACGCGATGAGCCAGCAGACCCAGAACCCGGGCCGGGATCAGACCGACCGCGTGAGCGGCGACCAGGTGGAAGGCAGCCTGACGGACGGCGGCGCGCAGCCGGGCCCCGAGACGGAGGACCGCAGCTTTGGCGCAGGCCGGGAAGCCGAGACGGGCAAGGCGCCAAAGGTCCCGGACGAGCGCAACGGCGTGTCCGGGCCGCCCGACGCCACCGCCGGCCAGACCAGCGGCGAGGGCGGCTAGAAGAGCTGGGCGATCAGGGCGATCAGCGAGGCGGAGACGGCGGCCAGTTCGGCGGCGCGGATCCAGCGGATTTCGTAGCGCACAGGACCGCGTGCGGGGGGATACGCCATGGGCTTCTCTCGACAAGACAAGACCTCGCCGCCCGACCCGCGCACTTGGGGGAGTGGGGGAGACCGCGGGCCTGGGGCTAAGCATGCCGGCGGCCGCGAGGTCGGGCGACGAGGGTTGCTGCAAACTAACTAGTTGCGTAAATACTGTACTGACGCGCTGGCGAGCTTGCAACACTGTTTTTCGCGCAAGGGCCGGGCAGGTCGCGCGACCGTGACCAAGGTCACGCGGCTTTGAGGCCACGCCTCGCGAAGCTTCGCTACCCTAGGGGTGGGAGGCTCTATGGAGAGCAGGCGATGACCGACTACTGGATGAAGGCGCTGGAAGCCGCCGAGCAGGCGGAGGCGGAGGCCAGGCGCCTGCGGGCCCGGTACGGCCGCGACGCCGAGCGCCGGATCGACGAGTTGATCCGCGACGGCGCGGCCCGCGCCAGCCGCAGAGGCGAGATCGAGGCGGTGCGGAAGGCGCTGCGCTGGACGTGAGATTTTCCTCCCTCCCTTAATGGGGAGGGACAGGCCGCGACAGCGGCCAGGGTGGGGCGGCGTGAGGCTGACTGAGCGTCAGGGCCTGGACACGACTCCCCCCCCCCGCTCGCCTGGCGGCGAGTCGACCCTCCCCATTAAGGGAGGGAGCCATCCATCTACTGCGTCTGCAGGGCCTCGCCCGTGATGGCGTAGCCGCCCTGCAGCCAGTCGACGACCTCGCGGGCGGCGGGGTGGTCGAAGGCGGCGTAGCGCTCCACGAGCCGGACCTTCCGCTCGTCGGAGAGCCGGTCGAGGCCGGTCTCCTGCAGGGTCAAGAGGTCGGCGACGACGGTGCGGGCCAGCGCCTCGCCCAGGACGTCGGCGCAGGCGCGCTGGAAGGCGGCGAGATACTGGTATCCCTCCCCGCGCGCATAGCTCTCCGCCAAGGTCAGCATGGGGATGCGCGACAGCACCGGCTGGGACGCCGGGTTCACCGCATGGGCGGACAGATGCGCCCCGATCGCCGCCGGGCGGCCGGTGAAGCCGCGCAGGTGGAGGTGCTGGCTCATCCGGGGGGCCGTCGTTGACCGGATAGTTGTCCCAGAGGAACGGCCGGCGGCGGAGCTGCTGGCCGACGCGCTCCAGGTGGCCGGGGGAATATTCCAGGCTGCAGACCTCCTCACCCGTCCACATCACATGGACGACGGGCTCCAGGGCGAGGCCCAACTCGGCGAGGTAGGTGGGCGGCCGCTGGCCGAAGACGCGGTCGAGCACCGGGTCGTCGGAATAGTAGCTGGGGCACATGATCAGCCGCGACGCCTTGGTGCGCGGGCCGATCCAGTGGACGATCTCCGCCTGGCGGGCGGCGAGGTCGGGCAGGTCGCCGCGCATGTCGTCGAACAGGATGGCGAGGTCCTCGACGCCGGCATCGTCGAGCTGGGCGAGCTTGGCGGAGAGCGCCACCTTGGCGGCGGTGTCGAAGCCGAAGTGCAGCTCGAACGGCGTCAGGCCCACGCCGAAGCGGACGTCGGCCTCGCGGCAGGCGGCGCCGAACGCCTTGAGCGCGTCGAGCTCGCCTTGAGGATAGGGCTCGCGCCACCTGCGGCGGAGATAGGGGTCGGCCTTGGGCGCATAGAGCCAGAAGCCGTAGCCGCGGGGGCCCAGGAAGCTGACGTTGGCCTTGCGGTCCGCCCAGCTCCAGGGCCGGCCGAAGAACCCCTCGATGACACCGATTTCCACCGACATGGCCTGGAGGCTAGCGGCGTTCGCCCGAATGTGGAAAGCGGGGCTGCATGAACCGGATTGTCGCGCTCGGCGAATGCATGGTGGAGCTCAGCCTGGGGGAGGCGGGGACCGGCCGCATCGCCTACGCCGGGGACACCTTCAACACGGCGGTCTATCTCGCGCGGCTGGGGCGGCCGGTGGCCTACGCCAGCGCGGTGGGCGACGACGATCCGTTCAGCCGGGCGATCCTGGGCCTGATGGCCGAGGAGGCGATCTCGGCCGACCTGATGCTCAGGCTGGAGGGCCGGCTGCCCGGGCTCTACGCCATCGAACGCGACGCGGCCGGCGAGCGGCGGTTCTTCTACTGGCGGGCCGAGTCGGCGGTCCGCAGCTACTTCGATCATGTGGACGTGGCGGCGCTCCGGGCCGCGATGCTGGAGGCCGAGCTGGTGTTCCTGTCGGGGGTCAGCCTGGCGATGATCGGCGAGGCGGGCCGCGCCGGTTTGGGCGGCCTGCTGGCCGAGTGCAGGGCGAAGGGCGTGGCGATCGGCTTCGACCCCAACTACCGGCCCAGGCTGTGGGCCAGCGCGGAGCAGGCGCGCGCGGCGGCGGAGGCGGTGATCCCGTTCTGCCGCTACGTCTCGGTGAGCGCGCCGGACGCCGAGACCCTGTGCGGCGAGAGCGCCGGAGTCGGTGGCCGAGGCCTGGGCCGCGCACGGCGGCGAGGTGATCCGCCGCGAGGAGGACCGCACGGTGGCGATCCACGCGGGCGGGACGGTGGAGGTCCTGCCGGCCGGGCCGGGGGCGGCGCAGGTGGTGGACACCACGGGCGCCGGCGACAGCTTCAACGGGGGCTATCTGGCCGCCCGGCTCGGCGGCGCGTCGCCGCGCGAGGCCGTGGAGGCCGGGCGGAAGCTGGCGGCGGTGGTGGTCGGCCACATGGGCGCGATCATCCCGAAGGACGCGATGCCCTAGAGAGGGCTAAACCCGCCGCACCCACTCGTCGACGACGCCGGAGAGCACGCTCATGGGGGACCGCGCCGGTCTCGATGAGGAGGTCGTTGAAGCGGCGGACGTCGAAGCGGGGGCCAAGCGCGGTCCGGGCCTTGTCGCGCATCCGGTTGATCTCGGTGTGGCCGATCTTGTAGCCGCAGGCCTGGCCGGGGGTGGCGCAGTAGCGGTCGATCTCGCTGGTCATGGCGTCGCGCGGATTTCCGGAATTCTCCACCGCCCACTGGATGGCCTGATCCCGCGTCCAGCGCTTGGCGTGCAGGCCGGTGTCGACCACCAGGCGGATGGCGCGGAAGCGCTGGGCCTGGAGGTAGCCCAGCCGGCCGGCCCAGTCGGTTTCGTACATGCCGATCTCGTCGGCGAGTTGCTCGGCGTAGAGGGCGTAGCCTTCCACATAGGCGTTGATGCCGGAGAGCAGGATGCGGATCAGCGGCGTCGTGCCGGCCTCGGTCAGGTAGCCGAGCTGCCAGGCGTGGCCGGGCAGGGCCTCGTGGTAGGTGAGCGTCGGCAGCCGGAACTTCGGCCAGTTCGAGGTGGCCTTCAGGTTGATGTAGTAGGTCGCCGGCCGGGAGCCGTCGATCGCGGCCGGGTTCATATAGCCCTGGCCCGCGCCGTCCTGGATCTCCATCGGCACCCGCTTCACCTGAACGGGGGGCCTTGAGCTGCAGGGTGAAGGCGTCGGCCATCTTCGGGCGTACCCCGGCGATGACGCCATTCAGGTAGTCGAGGATCTGCTGGCGGCCGGCGTCGGTGTCGGGGAACAGGAAGCGCGGGTCGCGGCCGAGCGCGGTCATCCGTTCGCCCACCGTGCCCTTCGTCAGGCCCTGGGCCTTCAAGAGCGCGTCCATCCGGGAATCGATGGCGCGGTTCTGCTCCAGGCCGATGCGGTGCACCTCGTCGGCGGTCAGCGAGGTGGACGTGCCCTCGCGGAGCAGCCAGCGGTAGTAGGCCTCGCCGTTCGGCAGGCGCCAGACGCCGGCGTCCTGGCCGGCGCGGGACTGCACGGCGGCGAGCGTCGCGTGCTGGCGGGCGAGCACGGGATAGACCTCGCCCTCCACGAGCCGGGCGGCCCGGGCCTCGAGGTCGGCGGAGAGGCCCTTCTCGCGGGCCCGGCGGGCGAGGGAGCCGACCAGCCGCGACTTCGCCGGCGCCACGGCGAGCATCGCCCGCTGCTGGCCCAGGATGTTCGAGAGGATGAAGGCCGGCGGGATGACGCCCAGGCCCGCGTCCCGCTCGATGCGGGCGGTCTCGTCGCCGACCACCTTGGACATCTCGTGCAGGCGCGAGAGGTAGTCGTCGGCGTCGTCCTCGGTCTCGATCGAATGCTGGCTGTCGAGGAACTCCGGCACGTAGGAATAGGCGCCGTCCTGCTGGCTGACGACGTAGGGCGTCGAGCTTTCGCTCATGGCCGAGGCCAGCGTGTTGTCGCCGTAGTCGAACGGGGCGGCGTCGGCGCCGAGCTTCAGGACGTAGGAGACGACCGCCTTGTGGATGCGGCTGTCGCGCGACAGGCCGGCGTCCGGCGTGGCCTCGATGGCGCGCAGGTTGTCGCGGCAGAATTCGCGGTCGTCCTCGACATTGACCCAGGCCGCGTCGTTGAGCTGGCCCTTCAGGCCGGCGCGGGCCTCCTTGTCGAGGCCGAGGCCGGTGGCGAGCTCCGGATTGCGGATCAGCAGGCGCTCGGCGAGGTCGTCGAGCTTGCGGGCCAGCGCCTGGTCGGCGGTCTCGGGGGCGGGCGTGACCGGCAGCACCTGGGCGACCGCGGGCTGGGCGGCCAGCAGGCCGGCGGCGCCCGCGGAGAGAAGGAGTTCGCGGCGGTCGAGGCGCATCGGCGGTCCCGTCGTTGGAGGTCAAGCGGGACCGTAGGGTGTCCCACCCGGCTGGGGAAGGATGCGGGGCGACGGTCTAGTTGTAGGCGACCGTGACCGTGAAACTGTTTGAGTAGGCGCCGATCACCGTCGAGGACGAGAGCGTCACCTGGCCGCCGATGTTGAACTGCACCGTGCCGCCGCCGCCGATCTGGCCGCCGCCCATGGACGAGGTCAGGTAGACGGTGAGCGTCTCCGAGCCGCCCGCCCGGGTGAGGGTCACGTTGTTCGGATAGGTGACGTTGATGTTGGCGTTCGGCTGGCCCTCGACCGTAAAGTTGGCCCGGGTCGGCGTGTTGCCGTTCGCCTGGGCCAGGTTCGAGGTGCTGACGTTGCCGGAGTTGGCGTCGATGATGATGGTGCCGGAGCCGCTGGTCGGCCGGATCACCGAACCGAAGTTGAGGTCGGTGTTCTTTGTGACGTTGAGGACCGGCTGCATGACCGTGATGCTGCCCGTCGCAGACTGGTTGGTCTGGGCGCAGGCGCTTCCCGCCGCAGCAAGCGCGACGGCGATCGTCCCCATTCCAAGCAGATGGCGGGCCAGCAGAGGGCGGATGGTCACTGAATTCCCCAAGATATCGAACAGCGTCCCCGGTCCGTCCTGGGACGCGCGTACTGCACACACGCCTGTGGAGCAACTTTCAGGCCACGCTTTACAACTCGGGCGGGCGGAGTTTTCGCGCCGCACAACTACAGAGCATTGAAATCGACGAACGAAGATATGTGAAACGGCTTGACTGTAAAGCGCCTGAGAGTCGCGGGCGGTTCCCTGGCGGGCGCGACGGGGACGGGCAGCCGCCGGCCGCGGCTCAGGCGCCGTCGTCGGTGGGCTCGGGATAGACCCCCTTGAGGACGTCGTCGAAATGGCGGTGCACGGCGTCGTTGCACCGGCAGCTCACCCGGTCGAGTTCGTCCAGGTCCTTCACGATCAGGCCGCCGCGGCGGGTGGCGAGGACATCCTTCTCCTTGAAGGTCCGGATGACCCGGCTGACGTAGCCGCGACCGACGCCGAGCATCCTGGCGAGCTGGTCCTGGGTGAGCGGCACCTCGTGGTCGCCGGTCCGGACGATGGCCGCCAGCAACCATTTGGCGGCCCGCTGCTCGATCGTGTGGGTCGCGTTGCAGGCGACCGCCTGGAAGACCTGCGCCATGACGCAGTCCGCGTATCGGGCGAACAGGTTCTGGAGCGTCTTGGAACGGGACTTGGCGTCCTCCAGCGCGGCGGCCTCCATCCGCAGGAGCGTCCCGCCGTACTGGACCTGGACGCGCGCGAAGGCCGGCAGGCGGCCCTGGCTGACGACCCCGCCGATCGCGCCTTCGCGACCGACGAGGGCGGTCTCCACGGCGTGGCCCTCGTCCTGGAGCACCAGGAACGAGACCAGGGTGCGGCCACAGGGAAAATAGACGTAACGCACCGCATCGCCGGGCTCGTAGAGCACGTCGCCCCGATCGGCCGGGCGGGTGCTGAGCGACGGCTGCAACAGCGCGAAGTCGTCCTCGCGCAGCGCGTCCAGAAGGTTGTTCCGGGGACCGGTGTCCCGGAACAGGCTGGTCGCGGCGACGCTCATCTCAAGACCCCCGGTGGCTTCCTGCAGAGCTCAACGCGGAAAGCGGCGGATGTGTCCACTAGTGCGCAGACGTGCTGTCGAGCTGCGTATATGGGTCGCACCCACATCTAAGGATCAAAGGGGGGCGGATTGACGCGACCACGTGCATGCCCGCCCAATCGCAAGGTGCGCCTATCGGCCGGAGCCAGGCTCCGGGCCAGGATCGCCTTGTGAGCCGCGGATCCACCGATCGGCCGTTCTTCCATCTCCATCTGTTTATCGCCGGGGAGACCCCCGGCGCCGAGCGGGCCCTCGCGCAGCGCGCACGCCTGATCGAGGCCCTCGGGCCTGGTGTCGCGATCGAGATCGTCGACATCCTCCAGTCGCCCGCGAAGGCCGAGGCGGCCGGTGTCATCGCCACACCGACGCTGTCCGACGAGAGCCGCACCCCGCCGCGGCGGATCGTCGGCGACCTGAGCGACGCGGCGAAGGTCATCGAGTTCTTTTCCCTCCCCCGACGGAGTACGTCCGCATGAGCCCTTCCGAGGACGTCCTCGAGCCTGTTCTCGAACGTGTGCAAACGGGGGTCGAGGCGTTCGACGACCTGGTCATGGGCGGCCTGCCCCGCGGTCGGGCCACGGTGGTGGGCGGCACGCCCGGCAGCGGCAAGACCGTGTTCGCCACCCAGTTCCTCGCCCACGGCATCTCGAAGTTCGGCGAAGCCGGGGTCTTCGTCACCTTCGAGGAGGAGCCGGCCGAGATCGAGGCGAACATGCAGGGCTTCGGATGGGACCTCACGCGCTGGCGCGAGGAGGGCCACCTGGCGTTCGTGGACGCCAGCCCCCGGGATCACGAAGAACTGGTCATCGGCGAGTTCGACCTGTCCGGCCTGCTCGCGCGGATCCTGCACGCGGTGGAGACGGTCCAGGCCAAGCGCGTCGTGCTGGATTCACTCGCGCAGCTGTTCGACCATTTCATCGCCGATCCGAACGTCATGCGCCGAGAGCTCTTCCGGATCTGCTCGGCCCTCAAGCGCACGGGCCTCACCGTCCTGATGACGGCCGAGCGCAACAGCGAGTACGGCGACATCACCCGGCACCGCATGGAGGAGTTCGTCGCCGACAACGTGGTCATCCTGCGCAACGTGCTCGAACGGGAGAAGCGCCGCCGGACGATCGAGGTGCTGAAGATGCGCGGCAGCCACCACGTCGAGGGCGAGGCGCCGATCACCATGGTCAGCGGACGCGGCATCGTCGCCGTGCCGCTGTCGTCCCTGCGGCTGGAGCAGGAGAGCAGCACCAAGCGGGTGACCAGCGGCAACGACACGCTGGACCAGATGTGCGGCGGCGGCTTCTTCCGGGACAGCGTCACTCTGGTGAGCGGCGCGACCGGCACGGGCAAGACCCTGCTGGTGACCAACTTCCTGGCGGGCGGCGTGAAGCGCGGGGAGCGGGCGCTGCTCCTCGGCTACGAGGAGAGCCGCGGACAGCTGTTCCGCAACGCGCGGGGCTGGGGCGTCGATTTCGCGGCCATGGAGGCGGCGGACAAGCTCAAGGTGGTCTGCCTCTACCCGGAGGCCCAGAGCCTGCCGGACCACCTGCTGACCATCCGCGGGCTGGTCGAGGAATTCCGGCCCGACCGGATCGCCATCGACAGCCTGTCCGCGCTCGAGCGCGTGGCCCCCGACGTCGGTTTCCGGGAATTCCTGATCAGCCTGACGTCCTTCATCAAGAAGCACGAGATCGCCGGGCTGTGCACCTCGACGAGCAAGTCGCTGATCGGCGGCGAGAGCGTCAGCGAGCAGCACATCTCGACGCTCACGGATTCGATCGTCCTGCTTCGCTACATCCAGGAGCAGGAGACGATGAACCGCGGGCTCATGGTCCTGAAGATGCGCGGCAGCGAGCACGCCAAGCAGTTCCGGCGCTTCACCATCGACGGCCAGGGCATGCATCTGGGCGCGGCGCCGGACGCGGCGCCCGACATTCTCGGGCCCGGCGCCGGTGACGAACTGAGTTCCTGAGCCATGGCTTCGGACGCGTCCGTCCAGATCGGCGCAGGCGGTCCTGCGCCCGAGCCGCTGCCGTCGATCTCGGGGGCCGAGTTCCGCCTGCTGATCGAGCGGAACGCCGACGGCATCCTCGTGCTGGACGAGGACGGGACGGTGATGTTCGCCAATCCGGCCGCCTCGGTGATCTTCGGCCGGTCGGTCGAAGACCTCGTGGGCCACGCGCTGGGCATGCCGTTCGTGTCGGACGAGACGACCGAGATCGAGGTCTTCCCGCCGGGCGGCCCGCCGATCCAGGCGGAGGTGCGGGTCGCCGAGACGACGTGGGACGCCAGGCCGGCCCGGCTGTGCAGCCTGCGCGACATCTCCCGCCGCCGCGAGCTCGAAGAGCGTATGAGGCAGGCGCAGAAGATGGAGGCGGTCGGCCAGCTCACCGCCGGCGTCGCGCACGACTTCAACAACCTCTTGATGGTGATCCGCTCCTCCACCGATCTGCTGCGCGGGCGGGCGGTGTCCGAGGAGAAGCGCCGCCGCTACATCGACGCCATCAGCGACACCGTGGACCGCGCGGCGAAGCTGACGGGACAGCTTCTGGCGTTCGCGCGGCGCCAGGCCCTGAAGCCGGAGGTGTTCGACGTGGTCGAGCGCGTCGCCACGGTGACGGAGATGCTGCAGAACCTTCTCGGCGGGCGCATCCGGATCAACCTGGTCCGCCACTGCGCCCAGGCCTTCGTCGAGGCGGATCGCAGCCAGTTCGAGACGGCCCTGATCAACCTCGCCATGAACGCGCGCGACGCCATGGACGGGGAAGGGGTGCTGACGGTGGAGGTGGACCAGCCGCCGGCCTCCAAGACGCTTGGCCGGTGCGTCGCCATCACCGTGACCGACACGGGCGCCGGGATCTCCGCCGAGCAACTCACGCGCATCTTCGAGCCCTTCTTCACCACCAAGGCGGTGGGGCAGGGGACGGGCCTCGGGCTGTCGCAGGTCTATGGCTTCGCCAAGCAGTCCGGCGGCGACGTCGCCGTCCGGAGCCCGGAGGGCCAGGGCGCCGCCTTCACCCTCTACCTGCCCGCAGTGGACGGCTCGCGCGCCGCCTCGCCCCGCTCCGAGACCCCCGCCCAGGCCGAGCCGCCCTACGAGCCCGGCGGGAAGGTGCTCATCGTCGAGGACAATCCCGAGGTGGGCCGGCTCTCGGCCGAGCTCCTGACCGACCTCGGCTACGAGCCGGAATCCGTACCGAGCGCCCAGGAAGCGCTCCGACGGTTGGCGGAGGGCCCCCAGGCCTATCGCCTGGTGTTCACCGACGTGGTGATGCCGGGCATGAGCGGCCTCGAGCTCGGCCAGGAGATCCGCCGGCGGTATCCCGAGATCCCTGTCGTGCTGACCTCCGGCTACAGCGCCGCGCTGACCGACGAGGGGCGGGACGGCTTCGAGCTGCTCCAGAAGCCCTATGCCGTCGAGGACCTGTCGCGGGTGCTGCGCCGCGCCAAAGGGCGCTCCGCGATAGGGCGGCGACCTAGAACAGCCCCAGCGCCTTGAAGCTGGCGACGCCGTGGCGACCGACGACGAGGTGGTCGTGGATGGCGATGCGCAAGGGGCGGGCCGCATCGACCACCTGGCGGGTCATGTCGACGTCGGCGGCCGACGGCGTCGGGTCCCCGGACGGGTGGTTGTGGACGAGGATGATGGCGCTGGACGACAGCTCCAGGGCGCGGCGCACCACCTCGCGCGGATAGACCGGCGCGTGGTCGACGGTGCCGCGGTTCATCACCTCGTCGGCGATGAGCTGGTTCTTCTTGTCGAGGAAGAGGACGCGGAACTGCTCGCGGGCCTCGTGGGCCAGCGCGGTCTTCACATAGGCCAGCAGCGCCGACCAGGAGGAGATCACCGGCCGCCGCGCGACCTGGTCGCGGCCGGCCCGGAGCGCGGCTTCGTGCAGAAGCTTGAGATCGAGGGCGACGGCCTCGCCCACCCCCCTTCACGGTCTTCAGCTCGTCGACCGTGGCCCCCAGGACGGCGGCGAGGCTGCCGAAGCGGGCGAGGAGCTGCTTGGCGAGCGGCTTGATGTCGCCCCGCGGGATCGAGCGGAAGAGGAGGAGCTCGAGCACCTCGTAGTCGGGCAGGGCCGCGAGGCTCGCCTGGGCGCGGGTCCGCAGCCGGTCGCGGTGGCCGAAGTAGTGGGGCTTCGGCGCAGGCGACCTTGCAGGCGCCTGGGCCGTCCAGAGATCGGCGGCGGCGCTGGCGTCCTCGACGGCGGGCAGGTGGTCCATGGGGGAACAATGTTCCGCAAATGTTCCGGGATGGCAAGAGGCCAAATCCCTCCCCCTTCAGGGGAGGATGGACGGCGCGGAGCGCCGCCGGGTGGGGGTGTGTGGATCGGGCGCGACACGGCGGCGAAGGGCGCGCTTCCGTGCAACGCGGCGCTTGAACGCCACTTCCCCACCCTGGCCGCTGCGCGGCCTTTCCCTCCCCTGAAGGGGAGGGATGGCGCGCGCGCTAGCCGCCAGTCACCCGGATCGCGTTGTCGTCGGAGTTGCGGTCGATCTGCTTGTTGTAGGGATCGACGCCGGCGTACTTCGGGGGCTTGTCGACGGTGACGGTGACCGTCTGCGAGCCCGTGCGGAAGGGCTGGAGCCGGAAGTAGGCCACGTCCTTCGACGAGAAGCCGCCCTTGCCGGGCTCGGCGGTGAAGACGCCCACATCGAAGAGCTCGCCCGCGACCGGGGTCTCGGTCTCCTTGCCCTGGCCGTCGGCGTACATCTTGCGGGCCTCGACCGTCAGGGTGACGTCGTAGCGGCCGTCGACGCGCTTCCTGGCCACCGCCGTCTTCGTCTTGAGATCGTAGATGGTGATCTTCTCGACGAGGTCGGTGATGAGCTGCTGGGCCACGGGGTCGGCGCCGGCCTGGGCGCGGAGGGCGTCCACCAGGTCCTGGGAGCGCGGGTAGGGCGCGCCCTTGAAGGCGTACTGCTGGAGGACCTGGCGGAGCGCCGCGTTGACCTTCGCCTCGCCCAGCCGGTCGGCCAGCAGGTACATGACGATGCCGCCCTTCTGGTAGTGGATGTAGTCCTGGTTCTCGACCCGGATGAGCGGCAGCTCCTCGACGGCCTCGCCGCCGCGGCGGCGAAGGTAGTTGTCCAGCTCGCGCTTCAGGAAGCGGCGGATGCCGTCGGGGCCGTGGATCTTCTCCATGACCTTCAGCGCCGAATAGGAGGCCAGCGTCTCGGACAGCATGGTGCCGCCCTGCATGTCGGCGCCGATCACCTGGTGCGCCCACCACTGGTGGCCGAGCTCGTGGGCGGTGACGTAGGTGACGAAGTCGACCTTCTCCTTGTCCCGGTTGTCGGCGATGAAGCCGATCGCCTCGGAGTAGGGCATGGTGTTGGCGAAGGCCTGGGCGAAGGTGGCGTAGCCCGGGAACTCCAGGATCCGCGCCTGCCGGAACTGATAGGGGCTGAACTCGGCCTGGAAGTAGTCGAGGCCGACCTGCAGCGCCTGGATCATCCGGTCGACGTTGTAGGGATGCTGGGCGTCGTAATAGATCGCCAGCTCGACGCCCTTGTGGTCGACCTTCTTGATCGCGTAGCGCGCCGACTGCACCGAGAAGAAGTTCAGCACCGGCGCGTCGGTGCGATAGCGGACCGTGCGGCGGCCATCGCGGGTGACGTCCGAGACGCGGTAGCCCGGCGCGATCGGGGTCTGGTCGGCGACGGTGGTGATGGTGATGTCGGCGTTCACCCAGTCGGCGTTGCCCACATAGTTGCGGTCCTGGGCCGAGCGGTCCTCCAGCTTGGCGGGCCGCAGCTCCGCCGGCAGGCCGTACTTGCGGCGCTTGGCGCGGTCGCGCAGCGACTGGTCGCGGCCCATGCCGATCGAGGGCGCGAACTCGAAGTTGTTCACGAAGGTCCCGTTGTCGACGAGGCGGGTGGTGTTGCCGCTGTTCTTGAAGCCGCGCTGCTGCATGACCGTCTCGAAGACGAGCTCGACCGCCTGGCCGGGCTGGAGGGGCTGGGCGAGGCGGAAGATGCGGTAGTTGAAGCGCTCGTCGAAGCTGACCGTGGCCGGAACCGACAGGGTGAGCTTTCGCGCTTCGGTCTCGCGGTCCATGCGGACGTGCAGCTCGCCGATCGGGGCGGGGCTGTCGTTGACCATCCGGTAGGTGCCGCGGGTGACCAGGCGGGGCGCGTGCGGATCGAGGTCGAGGTCCAGCCGGACGTCGGTGACCGAGGGCTGGGGCAGGCGCTCGTACTTCAGGAACTGCTTCTCGTAGTCGGCCTGCCAACGTTCGCCGTCGAGGCGGGTGCGGTACTCGTTCCAGACGTTGGTGTTGAGGTAGATGAAGCCGCCGAAGCCCACGAAGGCGACCACGGACACGGCGGCGAGCGCGCCGGCCGGGCCGGTGAGGCGCCGGGGCAGGCGCTTCAGGCGCGGCGCGAGCCGGGTCTCGGTCCCGCGCCGCCAGAGGCCGTAGGCCAGCACCAGCAGGATCACCGCGAACGCCGTCCAGTAGGCCCGGAACCAGGCCGCGAAGCCGGCGAAGTCGCCCTGGCCGTTCATGTCGGAGAGCGGCACGGGCGGCGCGCCGCCGTAGTTGTATAGGTTGTGCTCGAAGCCCAGGTTGCCGAGTGTGATCGAGGCGATCAGGTAGAGGACCATCAGGCCCCAGCCGACGAACTTGTGAGGCGAGATCGCCTGGAAGAAGATCGCCAGCACCGCCACCAGGGTCCAGTCGATGGCGTTCGGGATCACGTACCAGACGAGGTACTTGCCGATGGCGACGTCGGTGTAGCCCTTGCTGAGCTGGATGATCACGCCGGCGATCGCGCTGACCAGCAGGGTGGCGAGCAGCACGAGGGTCAGCGCCAGGGTCTTGGGAACCACGAAGGCCCAGTCGGGCACGGCGGTGGCGTCGATGATCTCGTGAGTCTTGCGGTCCCGCTCGCGCCAGACCAGTTCGCCCGCGTAGTAGATCGACACGATCATGGTGATGAAGGTGAAGCTGCCGTTCAGGGTGGAGATCACCCAGCGGGTCACCGGATAGATGTCGGTGCCGCCCTGTTCGGCGCCCAGCACCAGGCTGCCGGCCGAGTTGAAGAGGCCGAGCAGCAGCAGGACCACGAAGGCCGGGCTCTTGAAGACCTGCCCCATCTCGAAGCGCGTGCGCTTGGAGAGCCGCGCCCAGGCGGTGGCCGGGCCTTCGCTCGGGGCCGGCAGCGGGCCGGTGCGGACGGGCGGCGCCCTCGAGCTCGGCGGCGGCGCGCAGCTTGTCGAGCTTCTTCGCCTTCTTGCCGCGCACCTCGAAGCGGAACACCGCATAGGCCACGGCCAGGAAGGCCAGCGCCACCCCGACCCAGATCACCCGGTTCCAGAGCAGGGCGCCCTCAATGGCCGGCAGTGTGGTGTTGGCTTCCGCGGCGGTGAAGTAGCGGGTGGCCAGGGAGAAGGCGGCAAGGCCGAAGGGATCGGCCAGGGCGGCGATCTCGCGCCGCTCAGGGTCCCGCAGCGCCGCATTCATCACGATGTAGAGGACGAGGAAGGCCGCGACGCCGACGTAGGTCGCCATCATCGAGCGGGTGGCCGTGGCCAGCGAGAAGAAGATCGCCGAGACCAGGAAGAGGCTCGGCAGCACGAGCCAGAGGTAGGCGAACAGGTAGTAGTCGAGGTGGTTCGGCCCGAGCGTCTCGGGGTCCACCCAGGGCATCAGCGAGCCCAGGAAGATGGCCAGGGGCACGAACAGGAAGGACGCCGCCGTCGCCACGAAGGCGCCGGCGAACCGGCCGAACAGGTAGTCGAACTTGCGGATCCGCGTGGAGCGGATGATCGGCCCGTAGCCTGTCTCGTCGTCGCGGACGATGACGTTGGCCACGAAGGCCGTCGACACGAACATGAAGAACAGCGTCATGATCAGCATGGTCTGGCTGATCGCGCTGGGTGCGTTCTTGTGGATGTTGCCGCCGGACCCGATCTGGATCTGGTCGATGGTCATCGAGCCGAAGACCAGCAGGAAGAAGATCAGGCCTGCGATCCAGAAGATCGGCTGGCGGATCTGGTAGCGGAGCTCGAAGCCCGCGATCTTGCCGAACATGGGCGCGTCCTGGGCTTTAGGCCGCGCGCCGCGAGGCGGTCAGCGTGGAGAAGTAGACGTCCTCGAGGCCGCCCTCGACAGGCGTGAAGCCGGCGCCCGGCGACGTGTCGGAGAGCACGTGGACGACGGTGCGGCCGCCGGAGAGGCGGGTGGAGATCACCTCGTGGGCGGCGCGCGTGGCGTCCAGCTCGTGGCGGTCGATGGTCTTGGTCCAGATGCGGCCCTTGAGGTCGCCCATGAGCTGGGCGGGCGCGCCCTCCTTGAGGATCCTGCCGCCGGCGAGGATCGCCATGCGCGGGCAGAGGTCGGAGACGTCCTCGACGATGTGGGTCGAGAGGATGACGACGACGTTCTCGCCGATCTCGGCCAGCAGGTTGAGGAAGCGGTTGCGCTCCTCGGGGTCGAGGCCGGCGGTGGGCTCGTCGACGATGATCAGCTGGGGCCGGCCGATCAGGGCCTGGGCGATGCCGAAGCGCTGGCGCATGCCGCCCGAGTAGCCGGCGACCGCCTTCTTGCGCACGTCCCAGAGGTTCACCTGGTGGAGCAGGCCCTCGACCGTCTCCTTGCGCTCCGCCTTGCCGGCGATCCCCTTCAGGACCGCCATGTGGTCGAGCATGTCGTAGGCGTTCACCCGCGGATAGACGCCGAAGTCCTGCGGCAGGTAGCCCAGCGTGCGGCGGAGCTTCTCGGGCTCCTTGATGACGTCGATGTCGCCGAAGCGGATCTCGCCGGAGGTCGGCGTCTGCAGGGTGGCGATGCTCCGCATCAGCGTGGACTTGCCGGCCCCGTTCGGGCCCAGCAGGCCGAACATCCCGGTGCCGACCTCCAGGTCGACGGCGTCGAGCGCCTTCGTGCCATTGCCGTACACGTGCGTCAGGTTCTTGATCGACAGCATCGGATTTTCACCACCCCTCGTTGCGGGGGAGGCTGCACCGGAGGCGGTTACGCGCGCAAGTTAGGGATGCGTAACGTTTGGGGGCGGAGTGTTACTTCCCTCCCTGAATAGGGAGGGACTAGGCGCTCAGCATCTCGGGCTTGAACTGGCCGGTAGGGGAGGCGCTGAAGATCTCGACGCCGGTCTCGGTGACGCCGACGGAGTGCTCGCACTGGGCCGACAGCGACTTGTCGCGGGTGACCGCCGTCCAGCCGTCGGAGAGCAGCTTCACCGGGTGCTTGCCGAGGTTCACCATCGGCTCGATGGTGAAGAACATGCCGGGGCGGAGCAGCTCGCCCGTGCCCTTCTGGCCGAAGTGCAGGATGTTCGGCGTGTCATGGAACACCCTGCCCAGGCCGTGGCCGCAGAAGTCGCGAACCACCGAGCAGCGCATGCTCTCGACGTAAGTCTGGATGGCGTGGCCGATGTCGCCGGTGCGCTGGCCCGGCTTCACGGCGGCGAGGCCGCGCTCGAGGGCCTCGTAGGTGACGTCCACCAGCCGCTTGGCGCGGGGCGCGACGGCGCCGACGCCGTACATGCGGCTCGTGTCGCCGTGCCAGCCGTCGACGATGACGGTGACGTCGATGTTGACGATGTCGCCCTCGCGCAGCACGCGCTCGCCGGGGATGCCGTGGCAGACGATATGGTTCGGGCTGATGCAGGTGGTCTTGGTGTAGCCGCGGTAGCCCAGGCAGGCCGGGATCGCGCCGTGGTCGAGGATGAACTCGCGGGCCAGATCGTCGAGCTTCTCGGTGACCACGCCGGGGACCACGTGCGGGATCAGCATGTCCAGACACTCGGCGGCCAGCTTGCCGGCGCGGCGCATGCCCTCGAAGTCCTCGGGCGTGTGGATCTTGATCTGGCCGGTGCGGTGTTCGCCGTCGAGGATGTCGGTCATGGGAGAGCTCTTGAGCGCGGGCGGCCTCAGACCGGGGCCGCCGTAAAGAGCCTATGTCGCAATCCCTGACCGGAAGTTCAACGGCGGCGGGCGTTTAAGCCGCGATCTGCTTGGGCAGCGGCTTGTCGGCGAGTGGCTCGCTCTCGTCGGAGACCACGGACGAGAGCCCGGCGCAACTCGGCGGCTCGGCAGGGGGCTCGGCGCCGCCGATGCCCATGCTCATCGCCCGCCAGGCGCCGGTGTCGCCCGGCGGCTTCGGGAACGGCAGCTCCCGCAGCGTGCCGGCCGCCAGCGCGTCGACGCGGGCGTCGCCGGAGGGCTTCACCACCACGACCTCGGCGAGCTTGGTGGCGTCGGCGCCCCAGCGGACGCAGACCCCGACCGTGCCCCGGATGTCGTCGTCGGCCGCGGGCGCGGCGGCGGGATCGACCACGGCCCCGGCCGCCACAGCGGGGATCGGCGACAGGACGGCGGCGGCGAGGGCGAGGGCGCGGAAGGATCGGTTCATCAAGGGCCTCCGGGGCGCAAATGCCCGGAAGCGGAACGGCGTTCCCGCTATCCGGCGAGGACCTGAGGATTCCGTGCGCCGACCCAGGGCATGGGCCGGGTCAGCCGGACGCCCGTGGTGTCGATCTCGCAGCCGTAGACCAGGACCTCGACGCCCTGCTCGGCGACTTCGGAGAGGGCGGCGGCGAAGGTCGGGTCGCAGTCGGCGGCGGGGCTGAAGCGGCTGCAATCGGTGCGCTGGACGACGAACAGGACGATGGCGCGGTCGCCTTCCGTGACCGTGTGGGCGAGCTCGCGCAGGTGCCTGGTGGAACGGGCGGCGACGCAGTCGGGGAACTCGGCGAGCCCGTCCTGGCGCTTCAGGTGGCAGTTCTTCACCTCGAGCCAGGCTCTCGGACGGCCGGGATGCTCCAGCAGGAAATCGACGCGGGAATTGGCGCCGTACTTCACCTCTCGCCGGTGGACCTCGTAGCCGGTCAGCTCGGGGATGGCGTCGGCGGCGAGCGCCTCGGCGACCAGGCGGTTGGGGTGCAGGGTGTTGATGCCGACGAGGCCGCCGTCGGCCTCCACGAGCTCAAGGGTGTGGCGGAGCTTTCGCTTCGGGTCGTCGGAGGTGGAGACCCAGGCGGGCAGGCCCGGCGTGTTCAGCCCGAGCATCGCCCCGGGGTTCGGACAGTGGGCGGTGATCGCCGTCCCGTCCTCCAGGACCACGTCGGCGAAGAAGCGCTTGTACCGGGCGACGAGGGTTCCGCGGAGGAGCGGCGAGGGGAAGAGCATGGTGGGCATCTCTGCTTGCGCTTCTCTCCGATGTCATCCCGGTTTCGCCGCAGGCGAAGACCGGGACCCAGGAAGCGCGGCGGTGAAGGAAGGGCGGGGGCGAGAAGCCAGGCGCAACGGGCGTGGGCGGTGGCTACTGGGTCCCGGTCTTGGGCTTCGCCCAAACCGGGATGACACGTAGAGGGAAGGACGCGTGGTTCCTTCCTTGACCGCGTCGGAGGCCACGGCTCCAATCGTGGTGGAACGTGTTTTCAGTGAGGGAAGTCGATGTCTGAGGATCGCGTCACGGCCGGCGTGCTGATCATCGGCGACGAGATCCTTTCCGGGCGGACGCAGGACACCAACCTTCGGGACATCGCGCGGTATCTGGGGGTGCACGGCGTGGACCTGGCCGAGGCCCGGACCGTGCCGGACGTCCTGGAGGAGATCGTGGCGGCGCTGGACGCGCTCCGGACGCGCTACGACTATGTGATCACCACGGGCGGGATCGGGCCGACGCACGACGACATCACCGCCGACGCGGTGGCGGCGGCGTTCGGGGTCGAGCTGATCGAGCATCCCGAGATCCTCGCCATGATGACCGCGCGCTGGGGCGACGAGCTGAACGCCGCCAGGCGGCGCATGGCGCGGGTGCCGGTGGGCGGCGAGCTGGTGAAGAACCCCGTCCAGGGGCCGCCGGGCTTCACCATCGGCAACGTCTTCGTGCTGGCCGGCGTGCCGCAGATCATGCGTGGGATGCTGGAGGACGTGGGGCCGCGGCTGAAGGGCGGGGCCGTCACCGTGTCGCGGACCGTGCGGGTCGAGGGCTCGGGCGAGGGGGTGATCGCCGCGCCGCTTGAGGCGGTGGCCAAGGCCCATCCCGACCTGTCGCTCGGCAGCTATCCGTTCTTCACGCCGGAGGGGTACGGCTCCAACCTCGTGCTGCGGGGCCGCGATCCACAGGCGCTCGCCTCGGCTGTGGATGAATTGCTGAACGCGCTCCGCGCGGCCGGCATCGAGACGGTCCGAGAGATCGAACCTGCCTGATCCGGTTACGGCGGTGTGACATCGGGTTGATTTGTTCCGTGGCCGTCGTTCGGCTATGTCTTGAGCCAGACCGTCTCCGGGGAGCGCCAGTCCATGATCGCCATCACCTTCGCCGCCGTCCTCATGATGGCCGACACCACGGCCCAGGCGGCGCAGCCGGCGCCGGTCGCCGAGCAGCCCGCCAAGAAGGGCAAGGTGAACAAGAACGGCCTCGTCTGCAAAAAGGAGGCGGTCCTCGGCTCCAAGCTGCCCACCAAGGTCTGCATGACCCAGGAGCAGTGGGACGAGCGCCGGATGATCGACCGCCAGAACACCGAGCAGCAGCAGCGGTTCAACCCCCAGCCGGTGGGTTGATTCCGGGCGCCGCGCGCGCCTGATTCCCATAGCTGTCAAACGATCTTCACAGCTGTGGATAAGTCTGCGCATCCTTAACGCCTGGGAACCCTCCGGAGAGGGGGTTGCCGCGATGGATTGGGGGGCGCGCAGGTGAAGACGCTTGCCGTGATGTCCCGCAAGGGCGGGGCCGGAAAGACGACGGTCGCGGTCAACCTGGCCCTGGCCGCCCGCGCCATGGGCGTGAAGGCCCTGCTCGCCGACGCCGACCCCTTGCGCAGCGCCTGCGAAGTCCTGCGCGAGCGGGAGGAGGCGGCCTCCCTGCTGTTCGAGACCAGCGCGGCCAAGCTCTTCGCGCTCACCGAGGCCTGCCGGCGCGGCGGGGCCGAACTGCTGATCATCGACACGCCGGCGGCGCCCGAGATGGACGTCTCCGAGGCGGTGAAGGTGGCCGACCTGTGCCTGGCGGTGGCGCGCCCGACCTACCTCGACCTGGCCGCGGCGGTGCGCTCGGTGGCGATCATCCAGCGGCTGGGCCGCGATGGCGTCATCGTGCTGAACCAGTGCGCGCCGGCCCGGAACGGCGTCGAGCCGCCGGCGGTGCTGAAGGCCTTCGAGGCGCTGAGGTTCGCGGGCCTGCCGGTGGCGGGCGCAGCGCTGCGCTCGCGGCTGGTCTACCAGACGGCGTTCGCCCAGCAGCGCTCGGTGCTGGAGATCGACGGCGAGGGCCCGGCCTCGGCCGAGGTGAAGGCGCTGTTCGCCGAGGTCTGGAAGCGGATCAACGGCGAGAAGCCCGCCCCGGTCCGCACGGCCAACGACGACCTGGCGAGGCCGTGGATGATCCCCCGCGCGCCGGGCGTGACCTTCGTCCAGCCGCCGGCCTAGGTCGGTCCAAGAACCCACGAAGAAGGACGGCGAAGCGGTCGGACGGATCCGCTTGGCCCGGAGGCAGCGGGCTCCTTCTGTGTGTTTCTGTGGTTCCCATTCTGCAGCCCCGCGGCGGCGCTGACGTCGCAGGATTCAAACCACAGAAACACACAGAACCACACAGAAGGCGGGCCGTCGGCGACGTTCGTGGTGCGCCGCGTTCGTGGATCTATGGCGCGGCTGCGCCGCGCGGCGCGCTAGCCCTTAAGCGCCTCGTATTCGGCAGGCGTGCCGCAGAAGACCACCTCGGAACGGTCGATCTCGCGCCAGGCGATCCGGCGGCCGGCGCGGATGAGGTGGTTGTAGAGCGGGGCGACATAGAGCTCGGGAGCCTGGGGGCGCCTCGCGTTCGGCGGAAAGCGCCGCGCGGAAGTCCGCGGCGCGGGCGAAGTGGTAGAGGCCGGTGCAGCAGAGGTCGGAGATCGGCTTCTTCTCGGCGGTCTCGATGGCCCAGGGCTCGGGGCCGGACGCCGGCTTCACGTAGGACCAGTTGGCGCCGGAGCCGCGGAAAACCTCCAACCAGCCGTCGGCGTCGTCGAAGAGCCCGCCCGGGAAGGTGAAGCCCGGCCGGAAGGTGTCGATGTTGAAGATGGTGAGCGGGCCGTCGTGGCCGCCGAGGCCGCGCTCGACGGTTTCGGCCTGGCCGGCCGTGGGGCCGTCGAGTCCGACGACACGGGAGTCCTCGATCCCCAGGCGCTCGGCCTCGTGCCGGACGAAGCCGTCGTTGTCGCCGGCGGTGATGAACAGGAAGGGCCGGCGGCGGAACTCGGCCTCGAAACTGCCGACCGCATTGGCGAAGACGCTCCTGCCGTTCAGGTCCAGCATGTACTTCGGCACGGTGTAGCCGGCGTCAAAGAACCGCTGCGAGCGGCCGGCCATGGGGATGACGATCACGCGGCGGCCCTGAGCGATCCGTCGAGCTCGCACCAGAGGCGGAGCGCATTGGCGAGGAACGCCTGCTGCCGGTCCGGGCGGTCGGCGTGCAGGGGGAGCATGGAAAGGAAGAGGCTGGCCATCACCGCGCGGACCGGCTGGGAGAGCCCGCCCTGGCCGTCGACCACGAGGTCGGCCAGCGCGCCCTCCAGCCAGGGCTGGCAGGCCACGGGATCGAAGGCGATTTCCCCGTCGGCGGAGAGCGCATAGCGGCCGGCGATGATCTGGTCGTACCGGCCGACCACCGAGTGGGCGAGCTTGGCGAGATCGTAGCGCAGGTCGCCGTGGAGGGTCGGCGCGCGGTCGACGGCGCCGCGCGGGTCGATGGCCTTGATCCGGCGGTTGCGGCTGTCCCACAGCAGGTTCGAGAAGCAGAGGTCGCCGTGCATGGCGACCTCGCGCCGGCCGCTCCTGAGGTCCATGGCCGAGGCGAGCTGCTCGGCGATCCGGACGAGCGAGGGGCAGGCGCGGTCGCCGTAGCGGATGCGCTTGTCGATCGGCCAGCCGGTGTCGCGGGCGAAGGTCTCCAGGCGGGCCAGCGTCTTCTCGGCGGCGAGCTGGCGGAGCGCCGCGTCGCCCGGAGCCGTCGCCCGGGACGGCGGCCATGGCCCGGAGCAGGTCCTCCACCGAGCCCATGATCCGCAGCCACGGCTTCTTCCCCACCGCCCCATAGACGAAGAGCTCGGAGAGGACGGGGGAGGAACTCGTATTCGGTCTCGTAGAAGGCGCGGCCCTGCTCCAGGCCGAAGCCCAGCAGGCGGGCGGTATAGATCTGCACCGACGGCGGGGCGGCCTGCAGCCAGTGGGCCTCGGCGCGCATCTTGGCGGTGTCGTCGGAGGACTTCTTCGCGGTCAGCCCGTCGATGCGGACGGTGTTGAAGGCCCTGGCTGTGGTCACCGCCAGGCGCGACTGAAAGAAGGTCGTGAGGTGGCCGAAGTCGAGCCAGGCGTCGGCGGGCGCCAGGCGCACGGCGTGGCCGGCCAGGTAGTGGTTCAGGCCGTCGACGAAGTGGCCGCGGCAGCGGGTGAGCGAGCGGAGCAGGTCGAGCGCCGAGGCGAAGGCGAAATAGCCGGCGGCGATCGGCCAGCCCTCGTGGCCGTCCTCGCCGGCCGGGGTGTCGTGGAGCGCGAGGATGCGGCCAGCGGCGTCGACCTCCAGCTCGGCCCAGGCGTATTCGCTCGAGCGCAGGCCGCTGACGAAGACGTCCGTGCGGCCGAGGGGGCGGGGCCGGGATCAGGGTGTCGCCGTGTAGCAGGTGGACCGGCACGTCGCCCGCGCCGATGGCGTTCAGCGCATAGACCACGGCCTCGCCGAGGCGGAGGCCTTCCGGGATCGGCACGACCTCCACGCCGAGCTCGGCCAGCCGTTGGGCGTCGGCGGCGGGGATGTCGAAACTCTCGGGCAGCACGAGATGGACCGGCCCCTCGCCGAGCGCGGCGAGCTGCAGCTCGTAGAGCCGCTGGACGCCGACAGGCAGGAAGGACGGGGGCAGGGGGGCCGAACTCGGCGGCCAGCTCCTGGCCGACCACGGCGCCCGACATGATCAGGCGGACGCTCAACCTCAGGCCTCCCGCGCGAGGAGGGCGTGGATCTCCTCGTGGGAGAGCGCCAGGAACTCCGACGGGCGGATCGCCTTGTCGTCGACGTAGAACCCCTCGGTCCCGCACCAGGGCTTGCCCACATGGACCTCGTCGTAGGGGACGTCGTGGCGGGCCAGCCAGTCGAGGATGACCGGCAGGGTGTTGGCGTTGATCTTGCCGATGTCCCCGCCGTAGGTGCGCATGTTGCGCGCCGAGCAGATGACGATCTCGAAGCCCTGATCGCGGTAGGCGCGCAGCTTCTCGA
Organism: Phenylobacterium sp. J367; assembly: GCF_024699985.1. Classification (GTDB taxonomy): domain Bacteria; phylum Pseudomonadota; class Alphaproteobacteria; order Caulobacterales; family Caulobacteraceae; genus Phenylobacterium. The sequence continues at coordinate 2,510,268 of NZ_JAJONA010000001.1, forward strand.
CCATGGCGAGGTTGGGCGCCCGCTCGGCGTAGGGGCGGCCAGCGTCGTCGTGGGTTAGGGTCCCGTCGAGGTCGAAGACGAGGCGCTTCATGGAGCCGAGGGTAGGACGATTCTGGAGGCCCAATTGCTCCCCATCGGGGGAGCTGTCGCCGCAGGCGACTGAGGGGGTCATCCACTGTCTGAGCGGACCCCCCTCCGGCCCTTCGGGCCACCTCCCCCGAAGGGGAGGAATGGTTCAGCGCCGGTCCTCCAGGATCATGGCCGCGCCCTTCTCGGCGATCATCAGGGTGGGGGAGTTGGTGTTGCCGCTGACGATGCGGGGCATGGCCGAGGCGTCGACGACGCGCAGGCCCTGAACGCCGCGGACGCGCAGTCGGGCGTCCAGCACCGCGTTGGGGTCGTGGTCCGGGCCCATGGCCGCCGTGCCCGCCGGGTGGAAGATGGTGGTGCCGATGTCGGCGGCGGCGGCGCGGAGGTCCTCGTCGCTGGTCAGGTGGGCGCCGGGGCGGAATTCCTCGGGCCGGTACTTCGCCAGGGCGGGTTGCGAGGCGATGCGGCGGGCGAGGCGGAGCGCGTCGCAGGCCACTTCGCGGTCCTCGTCGGTTGAGAGGTAGTTGGGGGCGATGCGCGGCGGGGCGGCGGGATCCGGCGAGACGGCGTGGATGCTGCCCCGGCTGGACGGCCGCAGGTTGCAGACGCTGGCCGTGAAGGCGCCGAACGGGTGCATGCCCTCGCCCCACCGGTCGAGCGACAGCGGCTGGAAGTGGAACTCCAGGTTGGCGGTGGCGTAGCGGGCCGACGACCTGGCGAAGAGGCCGACCTGGGACGGCGCCATGGTCAGGGGCCCGGAGCCGTTCAGGGCGTATTCGATCCCCATCCAGGCACGCTTGGCGAGGTTGGCGTACTCGGTGTTGAGGGTCCGGACGCCTGAGACCTTGAACACCGGGCGGAGCTGCAGGTGGTCCTGCAGGTTCTCGCCGACGCCGGGGCTGTGATGGACCACGAGGGCGCCGAGGGCCTGCAGGCGGGGCGCCGTCGCCGACGCCGGAGAGCTCCAGCAGCTTGGGGCTCATCACCGCGCCGGAGGCCAGGATCACCTCGCCCGCGGCCTTCGCTTCGAAGAGTTCGGCGCCGCGGCGGAAGACGACGCCGGCAGCCCGCGTCCCATCGAACGTCACCCGCTCCACGTGGACGCCGGTCTCCAGGCGCAGGTTCGGGCGCTTGAGGGCCGGCTTCAGGAAGCCGCGCGCAGCGCTCCAGCGGCGGCCGCGCTTCTGGTTCACCTGGAAGTAGGCCGAGCCCTCGTTGTCGCCGGTGTTGAAGTCGCCGATCTTGGGGATCCCCAGCTCGGCGGCGGCGTCGCGGACCGCGTCGAGGATCTGCCAGCGGACGCGGGGATGCTCAACGCGCCATTCGCCCCCGACCCGTGGAACGGGCTCCCGCCGTCGATGTGGTCCTCATGGCGCTTGAACGCAGGGAGCACGTCGTCCCAGCCCCAGCCCTCGAGGCCGAGCTGGCGCCAGCCGTCGTAGTCGGCGGCCTGGCCGCGCATGTAGATCATGGCGTTGATGGCGCTGGAGCCGCCGATCACCTTGCCGCGTGGATAGGCGAGCGCCCGGCCCCCCAGGCCCGCCTCGACCTCGGTCTCGAACATCCAGTCGGCGCGCGGATTGCCGATGGCGAAGAGGTAGCCCACGGGGATGTGGAACCAGACCCAGTCGTCCTGACCGCCCGCCTCCAGCACGAGGACGCGGTTGGAAGGATCGGCCGACAGGCGGTTCGCCAGCAGGCAGCCGGCGCTGCCCGCGCCGCAGACGATGTAGTCGTAGGTTCCGAGGTCAGGCACGGGTGCTCTTTAGCCTCCTCTCCCGTCGCGACGCGAGGGGAGAGGGCAGGGTGAGGGGCGGCACGTGCGGTGGTGTTCCGCCGGTGAGAGGTCGAGGGCCCTCGGGCTCGCATCCGGCGTGGCGGACGGGTCCCAGCCGGCCCTCACCCTACCCTCTCCCACTCGCTGCCGCTCGCGGGAGAGGAGATTACTCCGTCAGATCCACGCTTTCCGGCGCCCGGCCTTCCTTCTCCGCCAGTCTCGCGCCGGCGAGGATGCCGGGGAGGGAGTAGTTGCCCTCGTGGCAGGCGTATTCGTAGACCGGGCCCTTGGCCGCGTTGAGCGGCATCTCCGCCTTCCAGGGCTGGGTGAACACCTTCGGGTCGTCGACAGTGAACTGGTAGAGGATCTGGCCGTCGGCGATGCGGGTAAAGCGCTCGGTCACCTTGGCGTCCTCGGAAATGTAGATCGTGGCCGCGAAGTAGGGCCTGAGCACCTCGCCCGGATTGAAGTTGGTGGTCTCCACCACGAGGGTGTCGCCCTCCCACCAGCCGATCGAGTCGCCCATCCAGGGACGGATGTGGGCCGGCAGGTGGGTCTTGTCGTTCAGCCGGATCACCCGGGCGTCGTGGTTCATCTCGACCACGATGGCGACCGTGTCCCGGGTCTGAACGATCTCGTAGTGGTTGTTGTAGAGCACGTTGAGCATCGGCGGACCGGCGGTGGAGCCGAAGCCCAGGATGCACCGCTCGCCGAGCGGGCGGTCCTCGGGGCCGTCGAAGGTGTTGCGGGCCTTGGCGAGCGTCGCCTGCAGCAGCTTCCGGCCCTCAGCGCTGTAGGGCAGCTTGCCGTCCGCCGGCTCGACGATCCAGGAAGTGCGCGCCTCGCCTCGGATGCGGCCCAGCGTCGTGCCGGGATCGGTCCAGGCGGCGTTGTAGCCGCCGGGATCGTCGGCCACCGGCGGGGCGCCGGCGTTGGGATCGGTCGGCCTGTCCTGGGCGGCGCGCATGGCGGCGCGGCGGGCCTCGAAGGCCCTGGCCTCGTCCTCGGTGAGGGTCAGGGACTTGAACATCGCCGGGCGTTCCAGCCCGGTGATGGCGGCGTTGGTCCACACGCCCCCAGGTCCGGCTGGCCGAGGGCGTTGCGCGGCGCCTTGTAGGCCTGGGCGGCGGCGGTCGTCGCCAGGGCGAGCGCGGCGAGGGCGAGGAGGGAGCTGCGGAGAGTCGGGCGGAACGTCGTCATTCGGAACGCTACCGCCGCTCCCCTCCGATTGTCGAGCTTTCGGTATGGCGCTGCGTCAGGTGCGGCGCCTTTCGGGCTTGATTGTCGTCGGGGAACCTGGAGGCTGATCGGCGATAACACGAGGTGGGAGGACGGCCATGTCGGAGACGCTGGACCGCAAGCCGGACGATCTGGGGTTCGATCCGGAGGCGCTGAAGGCGCGCTACCGGGCCGAGCGCGACAAGCGGCTGCGCGCCGACGGCAACCAGCAGTACGTCGAGATCGCCGGCCGGTTCGCCCATTACCTGGACGACCCCTACGTCGAGAAGGTCGAGCGTGCGCCGCTCGCCGACGAGGTCGAGGTGCTGGTGGTCGGGGGCGGCTTCGGGGGGCCTGCTGGCCGGGGCCCGGCTGCGGGAAGCCGGGGTGAAGGACATCCGCATCGTCGAGAAGGGCGGGGACTTCGGCGGCACCTGGTACTGGAACCGCTATCCCGGCGCGGCCTGCGACATCGAGAGCTACATCTACCTGCCGCTGCTGGAGGAGATCGGCTACCTGCCGAAGGAGAAGTACTCCCGCGCGCCGGAGATCCTGGCGCACAGCCGGGCGATCGGCGAGCACTTCGGCCTCTACGACAACGCCTGCTTCCAGACCGAGGTCACCGGGATGCGGTGGGACGAGGATTCGGCCTGCTGGATCGTGACGACCAACCGCGGCGACGCCATGAAGGCCCGCTTCGTGGTCATGGCCAACGGGCCGCTGCACCGGCCCAAGCTGCCCGGCATCCCGGGCGTCGAGAGCTTCAAGGGCCACTCGTTCCATACCAGCCGCTGGGACTATGCCTACACGGGCGGGGATTCCAACGGCGGGCTCACGGGCCTGAAGGACAAGGTCGTCGGGATCATCGGCACCGGCGCGACGGCCGTGCAGTGCATCCCGCACCTCGGCGAGGGCGCCAAGCATCTCTACGTCTTCCAGCGGACGCCGTCCTCCATCGACGTGCGCGCCAACCGGCCGACTGATCCGGGCTGGGCGCAGACGCTTCAGCCGGGCTGGCAGCAGTACCGGATGGACAACTTCAACACCCTGGTCTCGGGCGGCTTCGCCGACGAGGACCTGGTGGCCGACGGCTGGACCGACATCATCGGCAACATCCTGCTGCTGGCCCGGCGCAAGGCCGCGGCCGGCGAGCCGGTGGAGAACCCGGCCGCCCTGATGCAACTCGCCGACTTCAAGAAGATGGAGCAGGTGCGCGCCCGGGTGGACGAGGTGGTGAAGGACCCCGCGACCGCCGAGGCCTTGAAGCCCTGGTACAACCAGTTCTGCAAGCGGCCGTGCTTCCACGACGAGTACCTGCCCACCTTCAACCGCCCGAACGTCACGCTCGTGGACACCAAGGGCCAAGGTGTCGAGCGGATCACCGAGACCGGCGCGGTGGTGGACGGTCGCGAGTACGAACTCGACTGCCTGATCTATGCGACGGGATTCGAGGTCGGCACCGAGTACACCCGGCGCTCGGGCTACGAGCTGTACGGGCGCGGCGGCCAGACGCTGACCGACAAGTGGAAGGAGGGCGCCTCGACCCTGCACGGGCTGACCACCCGCGGCTTCCCCAACTGCTTCATCGTCTCGAACGTGCAGTCGGGCTTCTCGGCCAACTTCCCGCACATGATCAACGAGCAGGTGAAGCACATCGCCTATATCGTGCAAGCGGCGACCGAGCGGCAGGCCCGCACGGTGGAGCCCAGCGCCGAGGCCGAGGCGGACTGGGTCGACACCATCGTGAACCTCGCGGTGCTGCGCGAGGCGTTCCTCAAGGAGTGCACGCCCGGCTACTACAACAATGAGGGCAAGCCCGAGGTGATGAGCGCCAAGAACAGCTCCTACGGGGCGGGGCCGGTGGCGTTCACGCGGGTGCTCGAAGCGTGGCGGGCCGAGGGGGATCTCCGCGGACTAGAGCTGGCCGCGAACTAACAAATGTAAACATCCTCCGGTTGTAAATTTGCAATCGGGAGGCGAGTCGTCCCTTATCCCCCGTGGGAGACGACGGGAACCAACTGAGCGAACGGGCGCGGGGGCACATCCCCGCCCTGATCCTCGCCAACGGCGGCGCCAGCGAGGCGGAGGCCACGCTCCTGCTGAAGGCGCTCGCGCGCCTGTCCGAGATCCAGCGGGAGCAGGGGCCGCAGGCCGCGGAGGCGGCGGCCCTGGCGCTCAAGATGGCCTGGAGCGGCGAGGAGGATCGCTAGGCAGGGAGCCCGCGGTCAGGTCGGCCAGGATCGGGCAGTCCGGGCGGTCGTCGCCGGCGCAGCAGTGGGACAGATGCCGCAGGGCGTCGGCCATGGCCTGCATCTCGGCGATCCGGGCGTCGAGGTCGGCCACATGCCGGTCGGCGATGGCCTTCACCTCCCGGCTCGGGCGCTCGCGATCGCGCCACAGGGACAGCAGCCGGGTGATCTCCGCCATCGAGAAGCCGAGGTTGCGGGCGCGGCGGATGAAGCGCAGCTCGTTCACCTGCCGCGCGTCGTACTCGCGGTAGTTGGCCTCGGTGCGCGCCGCGGGCCGGACGAGGCCGATCTCGTCGTAGTAGCGGATCATCTTGGCGCTGATGCCGGTCGCCCGGGCGGCCTGGCCGATGTTCATGGCGCTTTCCTCACAGCTTCACGCCCCTCAGGCGCAGCGCGTTGCCGACGACGCTGACGCTGGAGAGCGCCATGGCGGCGGCGGCGATCTGCGGCGACAGCATCCAGCCGAACACCGGATAGAGCAGCCCCGCCGCCACCGGCACGCCGGCGGCGTTGTAGATGAAGGCGAAGACCAGGTTCTGGCGGATGTTGCGCATCACCGCCCGCGACAGCCGCCGCGCCTTCACGATGCCCTGCAGGTCGCCCTGCAGCAGGGTGACGCCGGCGCTCTCGATGGCGACGTCGGCCCCGTGGCCCATGGCGATCCCGACGTCGGCGGCGGCCAGCGCCGGCGCGTCGTTGACCCCGTCGCCGGCCATGGCGACCCGGCGGCCCTCGGCCCGCAGCCGCTCCACAACGGCGGCCTTGTCGCCGGGCAGGACCTCGGCCTGGACCTCGGCGATGCCGAGGCGACGGGCGACGGCTTCCGCGGTGGTGCGGTTGTCGCCGGTCAGCATGACGACGCGGACGCCCTCGGCCCGGAGGGCGCGGAGCGCGTCGGGCGTCGTAGGCTTCACCGGGTCGGCGATGGCGAACACCGCGGCGGCGGCGCCGTCGATGCCTGCGAAGATCGCGGTGGCGCCGTCGGCGCGCAGGGCCTCGGCCCGGTCGTCGAGCGCGCCCGTGTCCACGCCCTGCTCGGCGAGGAACCGGCCGGAGCCCAGGACCAGGCGGCGGCCCTCTACCAATCCCGTGACGCCTTTGCCGACGGGGCTGTCGAAATCCGAGGGCTCGGCGAGGGCCAGGCCACGGTCGGCGGCGGCGCGGACGACGGCGTCGGCCAGCGGGTGCTCGCTGCCGCGCTCAAGGCTGGCGGCGAGGCGCAGAACCTCGGCCTCGTCGAAACCGTCGGCCGGGTGGATGCCGACCAACGCGGGGCGGCCCTCGGTGAGGGTGCCGGTCTTGTCGACGATCAGCGTGTCGATCGTTTCCAGGCGTTCGAGGGCCTCGGCGTCCTTGATCAGCACGCCGGCCTGGGCTCCGCGGCCGACGCCGACCATGATCGAGATCGGCGTGGCGAGACCGAGCGCGCAGGGGCAGGCGATGATCAGCACAGAGACCGCGGCGACGAGGCCGGTGGCGTAGGGACTCTCGGTCCCGAGGAGCGCCCAGGCCGCGAAGGCGAGGACCGCGACGGCGATCACCGCCGGGACGAACCAGCCCGAGACCCTGTCGGCCAGCCGCTGGATCGGCGCCCGGCTGCGCTGGGCCTGGGCGACCATCTGGACGATCTGGGCGAGCAGGGTGTCGGCGCCGACCTTCTCAGCCCTGAGAATGAAGGCGCCGGTGGTGTTGATCGCGCCGGCCACCACCTTATCGCCGGCCTCGCGGGTGACGGGCAGGGACTCGCCGGTGATCATCGACTCGTCGAGGGTGGCGCGGCCGTCCTCGATTTCCCCGTCGACGGGGACCTTCTCGCCGGGACGCACCCTGAGGCGGTCGCCGACCTGGACCTGGTCGAGGGAGACCTCCTCGTCCGCGCCGTCGGCGGCGATCCGGCGCGCGGTCTTCGGCGCGAGGTCGAGCAGGGCCTTGATGGCGCCGGACGTCCGCTCGCGGGCCCGCAACTCGAGGAGCTGGCCCAGCAGCACGAGCACGGTGATCACCGCGGCGGCCTCGAAGTAGATCGCTACCGTCCCGTCGTGGCGGCGGAAGGCGTCGGGGAACAGGTCTGGGGCCACGGTGGCGACGACGCTGTAGAGCCAGGCGACGCCGGTCCCCATGGCGATGAGGGTGAACATGTTGAGGTTGCGGGTGACGAGGGAGCGCCAGCCGCGGACGAAGAACGGTCCGCCGCTCCACAGCACCACGGGGGTGGCGAGCGCGAGCTGCAGCCAGTTGGAGGTCTGGCCGCCGAGCCTCATGGTCAGGCCGGTGAGGTGGCCGCCCATCTCCAGGACGAAGACCGGGACCGTGAGCGCCAGGCCGATCCAGAAGCGGCGGGTGAAGTCGGCGAGCTCCGGATTCGGCCCGGCGTCGGCGGTGGCGATCTCCGGCTCCAGCGCCATGCCGCAGATCGGGCAGGACCCGGGTCCGACCTGGCGGATCTCCGGGTGCATCGGGCAGGTGTAGATCGTCCCGGCCGGGGCGGCGGGCGCCTCGACCCGGCCCGGCGACAGGTAGCGCTCCGGATCGGCGACGAACTTCGTGCGACAACCGGCCGAGCAGAAGAAGTACGGCTCGCCGGCATGCTCGGCGTGATGGGGCGTGGCGAGCGGGTCCACCGTCATCCCGCACACCGGGTCCTTCACGGCGTCGGGGGCGGCAGGGGTCGCGTGACGGTCATGGCCGTGGTGGGCGTGATCGTGCTGGCAGCAGCTCTTGGACATGGTCGGTCTCCACCCCGGTTGGTGAGGCCACATCCAGATGGACCTTCCCATGATGGGAGGGTCAAGGGGGCAGTCAGGAGAAAGTCGCCACATAGAGCGGGCCCACGGCCGCGGCGGCCGCCGCGTCGGGCCCGAGGCGCAGGGCGTCGTGCGTCGCCAGGGCGACGCCGCCGACCGTGGCCGGCCCAAGCGCGACGGCGACCTGCTCCGCGCCGCCCAGCCGGCCGCTGTCGATCCGTTCGACGGTCGCGCGGACGCGGCCGCGACGGGACATGACGTTGAGGTCGAGAACGGGGCCCTTCAGCACCTCGCCGTGGGTCGGCGCGTCGCCGGGGAAGGCGAGGTGGTCGCCGGGGCCCAGCGTCACCGAGCCCAGGCCCTCGATGTCGAGGCGGATGCGGCCCTCGATCACCGCCAGCCAGCGGTCCACGCCGGGGAAGACGGAGAAGGGGCCTGAGGCGGCGACCTCGGCCATGCTGATCCGCCAGTCGAACGCGTCGAAGCCGGCGCCGGGCGGACAGGCCACCACCTCGCGTGACGCCGCCCCCATTCTTCCAGGGGACAGCGACCCGGTCGGCGGCGCGGAGGATCTGCATCGGCTCAGAGGATGCCGGGCAGGTCGAGGGCCTTTTCGCGGGCGCAGGCGAGGGCCTCGGGGTAGCCGGCGTCGGCGTGGCGCATGACGCCGGTGGCCGGGTCGTTCCAGAGCACGCGCTCGATGCGCTTCGCGGCCGCGTCGGTGCCGTCGCAGACGATGACCATGCCGGAGTGCTGGGAATAGCCCATGCCGACCCCGCCGCCGTGGTGCAGGCTGACCCAGGTGGCGCCCGAAGCGGTGTTGAGCAGCGCGTTCAGCAGAGGCCAGTCGGAGACCGCGTCGGAGCCGTCGCGCATGGCCTCGGTCTCGCGGTTCGGCGAGGCGACGGAGCCGGAATCCAGGTGGTCGCGGCCGATGACGACGGGCGCCTTCAGCTCGCCGGTGCGGACCATCTCGTTGAAGGCCAGGCCCAGCCGGTGGCGATCGCCCAGGCCCACCCAGCAGATCCGGGCCGGCAGGCCCTGGAAGCGGATCTTGCGGGCCGCCATGTCGAGCCAGTTGTGCAGGTGCGGATTGTCCGGGATCAGCTCCTTCACCTTGGCGTCGGTGGCGGCGATGTCGGCCGGATCGCCGGAAAGCGCCGCCCAGCGGAACGGCCCGATGCCCCGGCAGAACAGCGGGCGGATGTAGGCCGGCACGAAGCCCGGGAAGTCGAAGGCGTCGGTGACGCCGGCGTCCTTGGCCACCTGGCGGATGTTGTTGCCGTAGTCGACGGTGGGCACGCCGCGCCGCCGGAACTCCAGCATGGCGCGGACGTGCTCGGCCATGCTCTCGCGGGCGGCCTCCTCGACCTGCTTGGGGTCCTGGTCGCGCATGGCGGCCCAGCGCTCGAGCGTCCAGCCCTTCGGCAGGTAGCCGTTGATGGGATCGTGGGCGGACGTCTGGTCGGTGAGCAGGTCGGGCTTCACCCCGCGGGCGAGGATCTCCGGCAGCACCTCGCAGGCGTTGCCGAGCAGGCCGACGGAGACGGCCTCTTTCTTCGCCGTGGCGTCGGCGATGATCGCCAGCGCCTCGTCGAGGCTCTCGGCGGCGCGGTCGAGGTAGCCGGTGCGCAGCCGCATCTCGATACGGCTCGGCTGGCATTCGATGGCCAGGCACGAGGCGCCGGCCATGACGGCGGCGAGGGGCTGGGCGCCGCCCATGCCGCCGAGCCCGGCGGTGAGCAACCACTTGCCGGAGAGATCGCCGGCATAGTGCTGGCGGCCCATCTCCACGAAGGTCTCGTAGGTGCCCTGCACGATCCCCTGGGTGCCGATGTAGATCCAGGAGCCGGCGGTCATCTGGCCGTACATGGCCAGGCCCTTGCGATCGAGCTCGTTGAAGTGGTCCCAGTCGGCCCACTTCGGCACCAGGTTGGAGTTGGCGATCAAGACCCGGGGCGCATCGGCGTGGGTGCGGAAGACGCCGACCGGCTTGCCCGACTGGACGAGCAGGGTCTGGTCGTCCTCCAGCCGCTTCAGGGTCTCGACGATGGCGTCATAGCTCTCCCAGTCCCGGGCCGCGCGGCCGATGCCGCCATAGACGACGAGGTCGGCCGGATTCTCGGCCACGTCCGGATGCAGATTGTTCATCAGCATCCGTAAGGGGGCTTCCGTTAGCCAGGACTTCGCCGAGAGCTCGGTCCCGGTGGCGGGCTTGATGACGCGGGTGGGGTCGTGGCGGGTCATGCCAATCTTTTCCTAGGAACGGGCGAAATCCAGGCAGGCCCCCAGCACGTCCTCCAGCACGCGGCGCATGAAGCGGGCGCGGGCGGGGTCGTAGGGGGGTGGGCCAGGTGTCGGGTGTCGGCGGCGTGTCGGGATCGTCCATGTAGCCGCGGCAGGCGAGTTCCATCTGCAGGGCGTGGACGCCGGCGGCGGGCTGGCCGTAGTGGCGGGTGGTCCAGCCGCCCTTGAAGCGCCCGTTGACGACGCAGCTGAAGTCCGAGGCCTCGCAGACCGCCTCCACGGCGTCCGCGAGCAACGGGTCGCAGCTCGCGCCCGAATTGGTGCCGATGTTGAAGTTGGGCAGCTCGCCGTCGAACAGCCGCGGGATGCGCGAGCGGATCGAGTGGGCCTCGTAGAGCACGACCTGGCCGTGGGCGGCCCGGAGGCGGTCCAACTCGGCAGCCAGCGCCGCGTGGTACGGCTCGAAGTACGTCGTGCGCCGCCGGGCGACCTCGGCGGCGTCGGGCTCCTGGCCGGGGCTGTAGAGCGGCTCGCCATCGAAGGTCGTGGTCGGGCAGAGTTCGGTGGTGGCCTGGCCGGGATAGAGCGAGGCGCCGGACGGGTCGCGGTTCACGTCAATGACGGTCCGCGAGATCGGCGTGCGGACCAGGGTCGCGCCGAGATCCTTCGCGAAGTCGTAGAGCTGGTGGATCCACCAGTCGGCGTCCTTGCGGGCGAGCCACGGATCAACCAGCCGCGCCTCGATGTCCGCCGGGATGTCGGTCCCGGTGTGCGGGAAGCTGACGACCAGGGGCGCGTCGCCGCGGTGGACCTCGACGAAGCTCATCTAGGCGACGCCCGGCAAGCCGAGTCCCGCGGCGACGATCAGGTCGCCGGAGCGGACGAGGTCGCAGGCGGCCTCCATGTCGGGGGCCATGTGGCGGTCGTGGTCGAGGGTCGGAACCCAGGCGCGCAGCGTCGCGCGGACCCGTTCCAGGGCGGCGCTGGAGGTCAGCGGCTGGTGGAAGTCGCAGCCTTGCGCGGCGGCCAGGAGTTCGATGCCGATGACCGCGGTGGCGTTCCTCACCATCGGCAGAAGGCGCGCCGAGCCGTGGGCGGCCATGGAGACGTGGTCCTCCTGGTTAGCGGAGGTCGGGATCGAGTCCACGCTGGCCGGGTAGGCGCGCTGCTTGTTCTCGGAGACCAGCGCGGCGGCGGTCACCTGCGGGATCATGAAGCCGGAGTTGAGGCCCGGCTTCGGCGTCAGGAAGGCCGGCAGGCCGGAGAGCGCCGGGTCGACCAGCATGGCGATGCGGCGCTCCGCGAGGCTGCCGATCTCGCAGACGGCGAGCGCGATGATGTCGGCGGCGAAGGCCACCGGCTCGGCGTGGAAGTTGCCGCCGGACAGCGCCACGTCCTCCCCGGCGAAGATCAGCGGGTTGTCGGTAACGCCGTTGGCCTCGCGCTCAAGGGTGGTCGCGGCCTGGCGCAGGATGTCGAGGGCCGCGCCCATGACCTGCGGCTGGCAGCGCAGGCAATAGGGGGTCCTGCACCCGCTCGTCGTCCTTAAGGTGCGAGGCCCGGATCGCCGAGCCGGCCATCAGCTCGCGCAGGGCGGCGGCGGCGGCGATCTGGCCGGGCTGCTTGCGGAGCGTGTGGATGCGCGGGTCGAACGGAGTGTCCGAGCCCTTGGCGGCCTCGGTGGAGAGCGCGCCGGTGACCAGCGCCGCCTGGAACAGGCGCTCGGCCTCGAACAGGCCGGCGAGCGCGTTGGCCGTGGAGAACTGGGTGCCGTTCAGGAGGGCGAGGCCTTCCTTGGGACCGAGCGTCAGCGGGGCGAGGCCGGCCTCGCGCAGCGCCGGCTCGGCGGGGAGGCGGCGGCCGTCCACCTCGATCTCGCCGACGCCGATCATGGCGGCGGCCATGTGGGCGAGGGGGCGCGAGGTCGCCGGAGGGGCCGACCGAGCCCTGGCTGGGGATGACCGGGGGTCAGACCCTTGGCCAGCATGGCTTCGAGCAGTTCCACCGTTTCCACGCGGACGCCCGAGGCGCCCTGGGCGAGGCTGGCGGCCTTGAGGGCCAGCATCAGGCGGACGATCGCCGTGGGCGACGGGTCGCCCGTGCCGGCCGCATGGGAAAGGACGATGTTGCGCTGGAGCGTGGCGAGGTCGGCGTCGTCGATACGGACGGTGGCCAGCTTCCCGAAGCCGGTGTTGATGCCATAGACCGGCTCGCCCTTCGCGAGGATCCGGCCCACGGCGGCGGCGCTCTCGGCGATGCCCGGCCGGCACGCGTCGTCGAGGCTGACGGACGCGCCGCGGTAGACCTCGCGCCACTGATCGAGCGTGGCGTCGCCGGGTTGCAGCAGGACTTCGGTCAATGACCCCTCCAGACGCGCGCATGGAGCGGATTGAACCCCATGCGGTAGACAAGTTCGGCCGGCCGCTCGACGTCCCAGATGGCGAGGTCGCAGGCCTTGCCGGCCTCCAGCGTGCCGATCTCGGCGCCGAGGCCGAGCGCGCCGGCGGCGTGCCGGGTGACGCCCAGCAGGCACTCCTCGACGGTGAGGCGGAACAGCGTCGCGCCCATGTTGAGGACCAGCAGGATCGAGGTGAGCGGCGAGGTGCCGGGATTGCAGTCGGTGGCGAGCGCCATGGGGACCTGCGCCGCGCGGGAGGGCCTCGATCGGCGGCAGCTTCGTATCCCGCAGGAAATAGTAGGCGCCGGGCAGCAGGACGGCGGCCGTGCCGGCGGCCTTCATCGCGGCGATGCCGGCGTCGTCGAGGTGCTCCAGGTGGTCGGCGGAGAGGCCGTCGAACTCGGCGGCCAGGGCCGCGCCGTTCAGGTTGGAGAGCTGTTCGGCATGGAGCTTCACTGGCAGGCCGTGGGCTCGCGCGGCCTCGAAGACCCGGCGGGTCTGGGCAGGCGTGAAGCCGATCCCCTCGCAGAAGGCGTCGACGGCGTCGGCGAGGCCCTCGGCCGCGACGGCGGGGATCATCTCCTCGCAGACGAGGTCGATGTAGCCGTCGGGGTTACCGGCGAACTCCGGCGGCAGGGCGTGGGCGCCCAGGAAGGTCGTGGCGATCCGCACCGGGCGGACGGCGCCGAGCGCGCGGGCGGCGCGGAGCTGCTTCAGCTCGTCGGCGGTGGAGAGGCCGTAGCCCGACTTCACCTCGACGGTGGTCACCCCTCGGCGATCAGGGCGTCGAGGCGGGGCAGGGTCTGGGCGACCAGCCCGGCCTCGGAGGCCTCGCGCGTGGCGCGCACGGTGGAGACGATGCCGCCGCCGGCCCGGGCGATCTCCTCGTAGGTCGCCCCGGCGAGGCGAAGCTCGAACTCGTGGGCCCGGTCGCCGGCGTGGACGAGATGGGTATGCGGGTCGATCAGGCCGGGCGTGATCCAGCGGCCTTCGCAGTCGGTGGCGGCCGGGGCCTCGAAGGCCGGCGCGTCGGCCGCCGGGCCGGCATAGAGGATGCGGCCGTCCTGGCAGGCGACCACGCCGTCCGCGACCTCGCCGAGGCCGGGCAGGGCGGGGCTCATCGTGGCCAGGCGGGCGTTCCGCCAGATGCGGTCGCAGCGCACCGTCATCCTCCTTGGCTTCGGCGTCGTACTCACCTAGCGCCGAGCGTTCTTATTGTATAGACATAATGGCATGAGCGCGCTCTGGTTCGAACAGGCCCTGACGGCGTCCGGCTGGGCGCGCGGCGTCCGCGTGGAGCTCGCCGAGGGACGGATCGCCCGGCTGGAAACCGGCGTCGAGGCGGGCGGCGCGGCGCGCCACGGGATCGCCCTGCCGGGCCTGCCGAACCTGCACAGCCATGCGTTCCAGCGGGCGATGGCCGGGCTGACGGAGGTCAGGGGCCCGGGCGACGACAGCTTCTGGACCTGGCGCGAGCTGATGTACCGGTTCGTGGACCGGCTCGGCCCCGACGAGCTCGAGGCCGTCGCGGCGCTGGCCTTCGTCGAGATGCTGGAGCGCGGCTTCACCCGGGTCGGCGAATTCCACTACCTGCATCATGACCTGGGCGGGGCGCCGTTCGCGGACCCGGCCGAGATGTCGGCGCGGATCGCGGCGGCGGCGGACGCTGCGGGGATCGGGCTCACCCTGCTGCCGGTGTTCTATGCGCACTCCGGATTCGGCGGCCAGGGCGCCAGCTGCGGGCCAAGCGCGGTTCGTCCACGATCCCGACGGCTTCGCCCGGCTGGTGGAGGGCGCGCAGGCGGCGATCGGGCGGTTGCCGGGGGGCGTCGTGGGCGTCGCGCCGCACAGTCTGAGGGCGGTCACCGAGGGCGAACTGGCCGCCGTCAGCCGCCTGGGCGACGGGCCGGTGCATATCCACATCGCGGAACAGACGGCGGAGGTCGACGCGTGCCTCGCCTGGAGCGGGCGCCGCCCCGTGGACTGGCTGCTGCATCATGCGGAGGTGGACGGCCGCTGGTGCCTGGTGCACGCGACGCACATGACGGCCGGCGAGACCCGGGCCCTGGCGGCGAGCGGCGCCGTCGCCGGCCTCTGCCCGGTCACCGAGGCCAACCTCGGCGACGGGGTCTTCCCGGGCGCGGACTACCTGGCGGCCGGCGGCCGGTTCGGCGTGGGCTCGGACAGCAATGTGCGGATCGATGCGGCCGAGGAGCTGCGGCTGCTGGAGTATTCCCAGCGGCTGACGGCGCGGGCGCGCAATGTCCTGGCCGGAGGGCCCGGGCGGTCCACGGGGGCGGACCTCTACCGCGGGGCGCTGGCGGGCGGGGCTCAGGCGCTGGGCGTCGCGGACGATGGGCTGGCGGAGGGGGCGGCGGCCGACATCGTGGCGCTGGACGCCGGTCATCCCGACCTCGCGGGCCGGTCGGGCGACCAGATCCTCGACAGCTATGTGTTCGCGGCGGGATCGGGCGCGGTGCGCGACGTCTGGCGGTTCGGCCGGCGTGTGGTGGCCGAGGGACGGCACACGGCGCGCGACGCGGTCGAGGCGCGCTACCGCACGGCGCTGGCCGGGCTCCTCGCATGAGCGTCCTGCACCAGAAGATCCGCAGCGAGATCTCGGAGAAGATCCTCTCCGGCGAATGGCCGCCGGGCGCGCGCGTGCCGGCCGAGCACGAGCTGATGGCCCAGTACGGCTGCTCGCGGATGACGGTGAACAAGGCGCTCGCGCCGCTGGCCGAGAGCGGGCTGATCGTCCGCCGCCGCAAGGCCGGCAGCTTCGTGGCGCGGCCGAAGATCCACTCGGCGGTGCTGGACATCCCCGACATCGCAGCGGAGGTCGCGGCGCGCCGGGAGGCCTATGGCTACGAGCTGCTGTCGCGGACCGTGCGCAAGGCGACCGAGGAGGACCGCGCCGCGCTCGGACTCGACGGCTCGGCCAAGGTGCTGGCGCTGCGTTGTCTGCACCGGGCGGACGGGGGCGCCGTTCGGCCTGGAGGAGCGGTTGATCAACCTCTCCGCCGCGCCGGAGGTGGAGGGCGTGGACTTCGCCGCGAGCCCGCCGGGCGGCTGGCTCCTCGCCCACATCCCCTGGACCGAGGCCGAGCACCGGATCAGCGCGGCGCATCCGGCCGCGGGCGCCGCGAAGCTGCTGGGCGTGGCGGCGACGGCGGCCTGCCTGGTGCTGGAGCGCCGCACCTGGCGCGGCGACGACCGCATCACCCACGTGCGGCTGACCTTCCCCGGCGAGGCCTACGACCTGGTGGCCAGGTTCACGCCGAACCGCGGCTGATCGGCTAGGCCATCGCCCGCACGGCCTGGAGCGCGAAGTCGACTTCCTGCGGCGAATTGCGGATCGACGGCGTGAGGCGGACGTGCGGCCGGGCGTAGGGCGCCACCGACGCCAGGATCTTCCATTCGCGCAGCTTGGCCACCGCCTGGTTGGCGCTCATCCCGGCCACGTCGAAGGAGACGATGCCGGCGGAGAGCTCGCGCGAGCGGGGCGTCCAGAGCGTCACGTGCGGCATGGCGGCGAGCCCGGTCTTGAGCTGGTCGGCGAGTTCGGCGGTGCGGTCGGCGACGGCCTTGCGGCCCGCCCACTCGTGCAGGACGAAGGCGTCGGAGAGCGCCCAGATGTGCTCGAAGGCCTTGAAGCCGCCGGGCGTCAGCCGGGCGCCCGTGCATTCCTGTGGCTCGGCGCCGGAGATCCAGTTGGAATAGGCGCTACTGTCCAGGAAGGTCGGGATGGTCGGCGCCATGGCCGACCAGCCGGCGGGCGAGCCCAGCACCACGCCGGTGCCGCGCGGGCCGAACAGCCACTTGTGGCAGCCGGCGAAGAAGAAGTCGGCGCCCAGCTCCTGGAAGCCCACGTCCTGGTTGGCGAAGCCGTGGACGCCGTCGACACAGACCAGCACCTGCTGGTCGGCGGGTCGCGTGGCGTTGATCGCGCGCACCCGCTGGCTGATCTGGGCGACGGGGACCTTCAGGCCGGTGGAGGAGAGCACCCAGGTCAGCGCCAGCACGCGCGTCGACGGGCCGATCTGGCCCACAACATTGGCGGCGAGGCTGTCGGGGGTGACCGTCTCCAGCCGGTCGTAGAGCGAGATGCGGCGGACCTTCGCGCCGGTGCGCATCGCCGCGAGCCTCAGCGCCTCGTGGGTGACGTAGTAGTCCTGATGGGTGGTCAGCACCTCCTGCCCGGGGCGCAGCAGGAGGCCATTGTAGACCAGGCCCGCCCCCATGGTGGTGGAGTCGGTGAGCGCCACGTCGCCCGCCGGCAGGCCCATGTAGCGTCCGACCGCCTGGCGGGCGGCGTTCTGGAGCCGGCGGTTGTTCTGTTCCAGGTATTCGATCGGCTGCTCGTCCAGCGCCCTGCGGTGCCGCTCGATCGCGTTGCGCACCTCGCGGGGGTGCGAGGCGATGAGCATGGCCGACATGTCGACCCGGTCGGGAGCGAGGACGAACTGGCTGCGCACGCGGGACCAGTCGACGGGCGGCTGTGGGGCGTGCGGCGGGGCGGCGACCTCCGGGGCGACCTGGGCGTGCGCTGGAACCGCGGCCGCGGCGGCCAGCGCGCCGCCGGACATCTGGAGAAGCTGACGCCGATCGAGACCCACAACGCACCTCCCGCCGGCAAGCGCCGCCATTCCCTGAACGCCGGGCGTAATTCCAAGCGGAGCCGGGGGTTCCGGGTGGGCCGCTCACGTTCGCTTGCCTGACCCAGGGGCGAGCGCCCTAGGCTCCGGTCGGAAGCATGGGGAGCGGCGCGTGGCGGACGATCTCTTCGACCTCACCGGCAAGGTGGCGCTGGTCACCGGTGGCAGCCGGGGGCTGGGGCTGCAGATGGTGCGGGCCTTCGCGAGGCACGGCGCCGACGTGATCGTCGCCAGCCGCAAGCTGGACGCCTGCGAGGCCGTCGCCGACGAGGTGCGGGCCATGGGGGGCCGGTCCCTGGCGGTGGCCGTGCACGCCGCGAAGTGGGACCAGATCGACGCCCTGATCGAGGCCGCCTACGCCGCGTTCGGACGCATCGACATCCTGGTGAACAACGCCGGCATGTCGCCCGCCGTCCCGAGCCACGAGGTGACGGAGGCGCTGTTCGACAGCGTGGTCGGGCTGAACTTCAAGGGCCCGTTCCGGCTCGCCAGCCAGGTGGCGAAGCGGATGGCCGACGGCGAGGGCGGGGTGATCGTCAACGTCTCGTCCTCGGGCGCGCTCGTGCCGCTGCCGGGCGCGGTGCCCTATTCGGGGGCGAAGGCGGCGCTGAACGCCATGACCGTGTCGCTGGCCCACGAGTACGGGCCGAAGGTGCGGGTCAACACCATCTCCGCCGGCCCCTTCCTCACCGACATCTCCAAGGCCTGGAGCGCCGAGGCCCGCGAAACCGCCGACAATGCGCTGCGCCGCCCCGGCCGCCCGGAGGAAGTGGTGACCACCGCCCTCTACCTGGCCAGCCCGGCGTCGTCGTTCACCACAGGGGCGATCGTGCGGGTGGACGGGGGGATGGGCTGAAGGTTCCTCTCCCCCCGAGGCGAAGCCCGAGAGGGAGAGGGTAGGGTGAGGGGCGGCTCGTGAGAACATTTTTCACCGGCGAGCGGGCGAGGGCCCTCGGGCTCTGATCCGGAGCGGCGGCGAGGGCCAGCCGGCCCCTCACCCTACCCTCTCCCTCTCCGCTGCGCGGGGGAGAGGGAGGCGTTGGCATACACCCTGAGCGTCAGCGGCACGAGGTGGCCGGCGGTGACGCCGGTGCGGTCGCGGACGTCGTCCTTCAGGGGCAGGTAGTAGGTCCCGTTCTTCGGGAATAGCGCGGTGGCGAAGGCGTGGCCGGCGATCTCGGCCTCGGCCGGCACCATACCCCAGCCGTAGCTGACCGCGCGGGAGACGGCCTTGAGTTCGGCGGCCTCGGGGGCCGGGACGGGGATGAAGAAGTAGGGCGACGGCCCGCGCCAGTGGATGGCCTCGGCCTCGAAGGCGAGCTCGAGCAGGAGGTCAGGCATGCCGTCCCCGGTTGGAGGTCCACGAACCACACGAACCACACGAACAGGGTTCGAACCACGGAATACACGGACCACACGGAAGGCGACCGGATTGAACCACAAAAGGCACGAAAGACACGAAAAGAGATCGGCCGACGCCGAGGGTTGGAATGCGCGCCGGCGGCGCGCGATCGATGATCGACGGCCTCGCCGAGCGGGCACGGTCAGCGCTGGCCTGTTTTCCGTGTCTTTCGTGCCTTTCGAGGTCTTCTTCGTTCGTGTGGGTCGTGGACCTCTCCTTCCGTGTGGTCCGTGTATTCCGTGGTTCTTCTTAGCGGCGCTGGACTGACGTTGCGTCGGGTGGGGAGGGTCGGGGCGACGAACCCTGAATCGCATCCGAGGAACGACCCATGCCCGAAGCCCTGATCATCGACGCGGCCCGCACGCCCCGCGGCATCGGCAAGGTGGGCAAGGGGGCGCTGGCGGAGCATCACCCGCAGCACCTGGCGGCCACCGTGCTGAAGGCCATCGCCGAGCGGAACGGCCTGAACACCGCCGAGGTGGACGACATCATCTGGGGGACCTCCTCCCAGCGGGGCAAGCAGGGCGGCGACCTGGGCCGGATGGCGGCGCTGGACGCCGGCTACGACACCCGCGCCTCGGGCGTGACGCTGGACCGCTTCTGCGGCTCGGGGATCACCGCCGTGAACCTGGCCGCGGCCCAGATCATGTCGGGCATGGAAGACCTGGTGATCGCCGGCGGCACCGAGATGATGAGCTACACGGCCGCCACCGCCGCCATGCAGGGGCCGGACGGCGGCCCGCCGCTGATCGACAGCGGCAACACCCGCCTGCGCGCCAAGCACCCGCAGAGCCACCAGGGCGTCTGCGCCGACGCCATCGCGACCCTGGAAGGCATCAGCCGCGAGGCGCTGGACGAGCTCGCCTATGTGAGCCAGCAGCGGGCCGACGTGGCGATCCGCGAGGGCCGCTTCGACCGGTCCCTGGTGCCGGTCTATCGCGAGGACGGGACGGTGGCCCTGGACCGGGAGGAGTTCCCCCGCCCGCAGACCACGCGGGAGGGCCTGGCCGGCCTGAAGCCGTCGTTCGAGGCCATGGCCAACATGCCGATGGACGCCGAGGGCACGACGCTCGCCGGCCTGATCAACCGCGTCTATCCGGACCTGAAGATCCAGCACTTCCACCACGCCGGGAACTCCTCGGGCGTGGTCGACGGGGCCGCCGCGATCCTGCTGGCCTCCCCGGAGTACGCGAAGAAGAACGGGCTGAAGCCCCGCGCCCGCATCGTCGCCACGGCCAATTTGGGCGACAGCCCGACCCTGATGCTGAACGCGCCGGTCCCGGCGGCGAAGAAGGTGCTGGCCAAGGCCGGCCTGACGCCGGACGACATCGACCTGTGGGAGATCAACGAGGCGTTCTCGGTGGTGGCCGAGAAGTTCATCCGCGACCTCAACCTGGACCGCGAGAAGGTGAACGTGAACGGCGGGGCCATGGCGCTCGGACATCCGATCGGCGCCACGGGCTCGATCCTGATCGGCACCATCCTCGACGAGCTGGAGCGCCGCGACCTGAAGCGCGGCCTCGTCACCATGTGCGCCGCCGGCGGCATGGCCCCGGCGATCATCATCGAGCGCGTCTAATCCACGCGCTGGAACGCCACCGACTGGCCGGCCGGTGACGGCGCCAGTCGGACGTAGAGCACGTCGCCGATGCCGGCGTTGGCGGCGGCCACGCGGGCGACGATCGGGTCCTCGCAGAGCTGGATGCGCGCGCCGCGCTCATCCAGGTCGGTGACCACCGCGCGGAAGGTCTCGGCCTCCCGCCCCTGGAGCACCGCCACCTCGGCGAGGTCGATCACGGCGCGCTCGACCTGGGCGGCCTTGGCGTCGGCGCGGGCCATCACCTCGGGCAATCTGGCGAAGGCGGCCTGCGTCGCCTCCGGCACGGGACGGCCGTTGGCGACCGCGAGCGCCGCGGTCACCACATAGCGGTCGGCGAGGCGGCGCAGCGGGGCGGTGGCATGGGCGTAGCGGGCGGCCATGGCGGCGTGCCAGGGCTTCCGCTCCGGACTGTAGGGCTCGTAGGCCGCCGCCCGCCCGGCGCGGCGGATCGCCATCATCAGGGCGGCGTCTTTGGGCTTCCGGGGATCGAGCGTCCGCTCGAAGTCGCCGAGCGCCACGTGGGCGGGCCAGGCGACATCGAAGGCCTTCGCCGTCTGGCGCAGGCGGCGCACGGCGCGGGCGTCGGGTTCGGCCATCACCCGGAAGAGGCCCGTCGCGTTGTCGTGCAGCAGGTCGGCGACGGCGAGGTTGGTGGCGAGCGACAGGGCCGCGTTCTGGTCCTCGGCATGCGCGCGCGGGCGGAAGCGCAGCTCGAAGCGGCCGTCCTCGCGGCGCGAGACTTCCTGCTCCGGCGGATCCACACGGCTGGCGCCGCGCCGGTCCTCGGCGGCGCGGATACGGTCGGCCAGCTCGGCGAAGCCGGCCGGAAGCTCGGAAGGCTGGACCCGGTCGTAGGCCAGCTTGGCCGTGCTGCGGATCACCGCCCGTTCGGCCCCGTCGAGCCGCACCGCACCGTCCGGGGCGACCCGCACCGAGAAGATCACCGCGGCCTTGGGGGCGCCGGGGAGCAGACTGGCGGCGGCCTCGCTCAGGACCGGCGGATAGAGGCCGGCCTTGCCGTCGGGCAGGTAGAGCGTCTCGCCGCGCTTCCAGGCCTCCACGTCGAGCGGCCCGCCGTCGTCCACGAACCAGGCCACGTCGGCGATGGCGTAGCGCAGGACCAGGTCCTCGCCGTCGCGGTCGATGACGAAGGCCTGGTCGAGGTCGGTGGAGGTGGCCGGGTCCAGGGTGACGAACGGCCAGGCCGTGCGGTCGGCATGGTCGGTGAGCGGCCGCCGCGCGGCGGACTCGGCGGCGGAGACCACCTCAGGCGGGAAGGCGGCGGGGACCTTGTAGCGGTCGCGGATGGCGGCCAGGCCTCCAGCCAGGACTCCGTTCGGATCGACGAGCGACTTCATGTGGCGTTTCCAGACGCACGGACCGGGGAAAGGTTCAAGGCAAGTCGGGTCCGCGCCGGGGTGTTGCACCTCGCGCAAGCGTGGCCATAGTCGTCCGCATGGGCATGATCGAGACCCTGCTTTCGGAGCAGGTGAAGGTTGGCGATCTGACCGTGCGGATGCCGGGAGGTCGCGAGATCCATGCGGGGGACGGGACCGGTCCGCCCGTGGTCGTCCGCGTGACCGCCAGGGGCGTCCGGCGGATCGCCGCCAAGCCCGGGCTGGGGCTCGGCGAGGCCTTCATGGATGAGGACCTGGTCTTCGAGCGGGGCACGGTCTGGGATCTCCTTGAGCTCACCGGACGCAGCGGGTCACGTCTGCCGAAGGGGCGTGGCGGCTGGCTGAAGCGGACCAGGCGCGCGATCCGCCGGCGCCTGCAGCAGGCCAACGCGCGGGCGACCGCCCGGGCCAACGTCGCCCACCACTACGATGTCTCCAACGACCTGTACCGGCGCTTCCTCGACGAGGATCTGCAGTACTCCTGCGCCTATTTCGCCCGGCCGGACATGACGCTCGAGGAGGCCCAGGCCGCCAAGAAGCGCCACATCGCGGCCAAGCTGCGCCTCTCGCCGGGCCAGCGGGTGCTGGATATCGGCTGCGGCTGGGGCGGGCTGGCGATGACGCTGGCGAGGGACTTCGGCGTCGAGGTGCTGGGCGTCACCCTCTCCACCGAGCAGCTCGACCTGGCCCAGCGGCGGATCGCGGCGGCCGGGCTGGAGGACCGCGTCCGGATCGAGCTGGCGGACTATCGCGACCTGGCGGGGACCTTCGACCGCGTGGTTTCGGTGGGCATGCTGGAGCATGTGGGCGCACCGAACCTCAGGGCCTATTTCCAGGTGGTGCGCGACCGGCTGGCCGAGGACGGGGTCGCGCTGATCCACACCATCGGCCGGATGGAGGGCCCCAGCCTCACCAACGCCTTCACCCGCAAGTACATCTTCCCGGGCGGCTACATCCCGGCGCTGTCGGAGGTGTCCCGCGCGGTGGAGGAGGCGGGCCTGTGGATCACCGACGTGGAGGTCCTGCGCCTGCACTACGCCGAGACGCTGCGCCAGTGGCGCGAGCGCTTCCTGGCCGATCCGGAGATCCCCGAGCTCTGGGACGCGCGCTTCCGGCGGATGTGGGAGTTCTACCTGGCCTCCGCCGAGGTCGGCTTCCGGTATGGCGGACACATGAACCTGCAGGTCCAGCTCACCCGCCGGGTGGACGTCCTGCCGGTCACCCGGACCTACATGGCCGACTAGCGCCGGGGCCGGTCAGCCGCGCCGCAGCTCGCCGATGGTGGTTCCGGTCCACCGCCGGACGGCGCGGCGGAGGTTGGCGCTGTCGCTGAAGCCGACCTTCCAGGCGATGTCGTCGGCGCTGATGCGGGTGGTCTGGAGATACTCCAGGGTCAGAGTCCTGCGCACGTCGTCGACGATCCCCGCATAGGTGTGCCCGTCGTCGTCGAGACGCCGCCGCAGGGTGCGCTCGGTCATTCCCAGGCGCTGGGCGACCGCCTGCATCGACGGAAACCGGTTCGGCGAGAGCATCAGCAGCTGGTAGACGTCGCCCGCGACGCCCGTCGCCATCTTGGCCTGGCCCACAAGCCGGTCGCAGGTGTCCTCCAGCATGGCGCGGGTCAGGCGGTTGGCGAGTTCGGGCGCCTGGTCGAGGACGGCCGCCGGATAGTGGAGCTCGTGGGCGGTCTGTCCGAACTGGCAGGGGCAACCGAGCGCCGCCTCGTCGGCCGCCGCCCGCCCGATGTCGGCCAGGCCGAAGGACGCCCGGATCGGCCGGGCGCCCGCGCCCATCACGTCGCGCATGTGGGTCGAGGTCATCATCATCTGCTGGCGCAGCAGGAAGTTGCGCAGGTCCTGGCTCATGAGATCGCCGTAGATCTCGGTGAACGTCCAGACCGCCACGTCGCCGTCCCGGCGCCAGCCGAGCTGCTGGATCGGGGTCGCGAGCGGGTGGTAGCGCACCGCGAAGTCGAAGAAGTCCCGCATCGTCGGCGAGCACATCAGGGCGTAGCCATACATGCCGTAGGCGGAGAGGTGCAGGCGCGATCCGACCTCGTAGGCGACGTCCAGGTCCACGCCGACCCGCACGACGTTGTCGCACGCGGCGAGGTACTGGCTGATCGAGGTGAGGGTGTGCGGGTGGCGGACGTCGGCCAGGCTGAGGCCCGTGCCCGCGAGCACGTCGTCGGCGGTCACGGCCTGCGCGGCCACGGTGTCGATGAGCGTGGCGATCTTGTAGGGCGCGAACATCCTCTGACGCGGCAGCGGACGGCGAAGCGGCCGGCCGGGTGGCGGGATCTGCCCTGAAGACGGGCCCGCGCGCGGGCCGACCGGTCTCTTTGCCAAGCGCACCCCCCAAGTTTGTCCGGCAAAGACATATATGTGTCCGTCCGGGACCTCAAATCGCGGACCGGCTTCTTCCTATCCTGTGGCTGCGGCCGGCGCAGATCGGCCGCGACAGGGAAGGGGACCCCATGACAGCGCCGGCCGCCGCACACACCCGCGGCTCGACCGTCCGACTTGCGATGACCTCGTCGGTCGCCGCGGGCGTCGAGTGGTACGACTTCTTCGTGTACGGGACGGCGGCGGCGCTGGTGTTCCCGCACATCTTCTTCTCCCCGGACCTGTCGCCCCTGGTGGCGCAGCTCGCGGCCTTCAGCACCTTCGCCGTCGGCTTCATCGCCCGCCCGCTGGGCGGCGTGGTGTTCGGGCACTTCGGCGACCTCTACGGGCGCAAGACGACCCTGGTGGCGGCGCTGGTCATCATGGGCGTCTCGACCCTGCTGGTCGGCCTGCTGCCGACCTACGCGACCGCGGGCATGTGGGCGCCGCTGATGCTGATCGTCCTGCGGTTCGCGCAGGGGTTCGCGGTCGGCGGACAGTGGGGCGCGGCGGCGCTGATCGCCATCGAGAACGCCCCCGAGGGCCGCCGCGGCCTGTTCGGCAGCTTCGTGCAGATCGGCGTGCCGTCCGGCGTGATCCTGGCCAACGTCGCCTTCATCCTCTCCGACGGCCTGATGGACCGGGCGTCGTTCGAGGCCTGGGGCTGGCGGATTCCCTTCCTGCTCAGCATCGTCGTCGTCGGCCTGGCGCTCTTCGTCCACACGCGCATCCAGGAGTCGCGGGAATTCGTGGCGGCCGCGGCCGAGCGGAAGGCCGCCGGACCGTCGCAGGCGCCGCGGCGCTCGCCGATCCTGCAGGTCATCGCCTCGAGCTGGCGGCGGATCCTGCTGGCCGGCGGGGCCTTCATCGCCAGCAACGCCTGCTTCTACGTGATCATCACCTGGGTGATCTCCTACGGCACCACGGAGCTTGCCCTGTCCCGCGAGCTGATGCTGGGCGGCGTGATGTTCGGCAGCCTGTGCATGATCCCGGCGCTGATCCTCGTCGCCTCGGCGTCCGACCGGTTCGGCCGGTATGGCCTCTTCCGGCTGGGCTGCATCACGACCGGCCTGTGGTCCTTCGCCTTCTTCCCGCTGCTGGAGACCGGCTCGCCGCTCGGCGTCGGCGCGGCGATCGCGGTCGGCCTCTGCTGCGTGGCCATGATGTACGGACCCCCAGGCGGCGCTGTTCGCCGAGCTGTTCTCCACCGAGGTCCGATATTCGGGGGCGTCCCTGGGCTATCAGGTCGGCGTCCTGCTGGGCGGCGGCTTCGCGCCGATGATCGCCACGGCCCTGTTCGCGGCTTCCGGCAACAGCATGACGGTGGCCGGGTACATGGCGGCAACCTGCTTCGTCTCGCTCGTCTGCGTGTCCTGGCTCCATGCCCACCGGAAGGCTGACGAGCCCGCGACGTTCGCGGCCTGAGGAGCCTGTGAGCCGATGCAGGGTCCGACATCACCCACGGGATTGGACGGGGCGGCGGTGCAGGCCCTGCTGCAGGGCGCGGTCCGCCGCGGCAAGGATCCGGCGGAGATCCTGCTGAAGGCGGGCATAGACCCGGCCGTCTATGGCCGCCCCGCGCGGACGATCGACGGCAAGGCCCTGGTCCGGCTGGTCCGCCAGACCCAGTTCGCCCTGGACGACGTCTTCCTGGGCTTCTTCGCCAACCCGAGCCGGCTGGCGCTGGAAGCGGAGCGGATGATCTCGCTGATGAGCTGCGCCACCTTCGGCGAGGCGCTCCGGGTCAGCATCCGCTTCACCAACGCCATGTCGTCCGACGCCGGGCCGGCGGTGACCGAGGACCACGGGACCGGCCTGCAGCACACGTGCGAGTATCACACGGTCGAGGGCGTCGACCGACAGGTCCTGGTGTGGATCCGGTTCCTCTGGATCTACCACTTCTTCAGCTGGCTGATCGGCCGGCCGCTGGCCCTGCGCGGCCTGTCGATCCAGGGACCGCGGCCCGTGCAGGAGAACGGCTTCGACCGCTTCGCCGTCTTCCGCTGCCCGGTGAGGTTCGACGCCGAGGTCGACTCGCTCTCGTACGACTGGAACGACCTGTCGGCGCCCCTGGCCCACAACGCCCTCGGCGACTACGAGGCCTACTATGCCGGCGAGCCCGACTGGTTCGAGGCGCCGGGCGGCGGCGCGAGCTGGCGGGAGCGCACCCAGCAGGTGCTGCTCGACTTCCACAAGGCGGGCGACTGGTCGCCCAGCCTGGAGGCCGTCGCCGCGCGGCTGAGGACCGGCCCGCGGCGCTCCGGCGCGACCTCCACCGCGAGGGGGAGTGCTTCCAGGAGATCCGCAGCCGCCTGCGCGGCGAGCTGGCCGGCGCCTATCTCCTCGCCAGCGACATCCCGATCACCGAGATCGGCCTGGTCCTGGGATTCAGCGATCCCGGCAGCTTCTCGCGGCAGTTCGCCGCCTGGGCCGGGATGACGCCGTCGTCCTTCCGCGCCCAGTACGTGGCCGACGCCGCCAGGCTGGCGAGCGCGACGGCGGTGCTTGGCGAGCGGCGGGTCCCGTGAGCCGCCGCGCGGAGCCTGGTCACTTACGCCAAATCACGCTGTCAGCCCTGCGATTGAGTCCCGGCCCCGACCGCGGCCATTCCTCAGGGACCGGAGCTTCAGACTCCGGGCTGAAGCGATCCTGCGATCGAGGGAGGGTGCAATGAACCGCAATGTAATCCGACGCGCTGGCGCGCTGCCGCTGGGCGCCGCAGCCCTGCTGGGCAGTGTGGCCCTGCCGGCCACGGCCTTCGCCCAGCCGCGGGCCGACGAGGCCGCGCTGGAAGAGGTGGTCGTCACCGCCGAGAAGCGCGCCGAGGGCCTGCAGAACATCCCCATCGCCATCACGGCGATCTCGGAGACGACGCTGCAAAGGGCCGGGGCGAAGGAGGTGGGCGACCTCGTCCAGCTGACGCCCAGCCTGCAGTTCGGCACCCGCTCGACCAACGTCTTCATCGCCATGCGCGGCATCGGCCAGGCGGGCCAGGACATCGGCAGCCAGTCGGGCGTCACCGTCTCGCTCGACGGCGTGCCGCTGCTCAACCACTTCATGATGAACCCGGCGTTCCTGGACCTCGAGCGGGTCGAGGTCCTGCGCGGGCCGCAAGGCACGATCGCCGGCCGCAACGCCACCGGCGGCGCGATCAACATCCACAGCAAGGCGCCGGCGCCCGGACGACGACGGCAGCCTCAGCGTCACCGTCGGCGACCGGTCCCGCCGGGGCGTCCGCGGGCACCTCAACGCGGCGTTCTCCGACCAGCTCGCCGGCCGGCTGTCGTTTCAGCGCGAGGTGGCGGACGGCTGGCTGAAGAACGGCTTCCTCGGGCGACGGAACGACAACACCGACGTCGCCGAGGTGCGCGGGCAACTGCTGTTCACGCCGACGGATCGTTCAGCCTCCGCGGCCTCGTCGACTACACCCGCGATCGCAGCGACCCCGGCTTCGCCCAGATCCTCGGCCGGGCCGATCCGGCGCGGCCGACGGTGCCGGAGCTGCCGACCTACATCTACACGCGCAACGACCCTGAGAATCTCACCTTCTACTTCAACGAGCCCAACCGCCGGGACGTGGAGAGCATCCGGGCCACCGCCATCGCCACCTGGGCGATCACGCCGGACATGACGCTGACCTCGACGACGGGGTTCATCGATCACGAGATCGACCTGACCGACCTCGACGTCGACGCCACGCCGTACAACACCTCGCGGTTCGACCTGATCGGCATCTACGCCCGGCAGGTGACGCAGGAACTCACCCTGACGGCCGACCTGGGCGAGCGGGCCGACCTCGTGGCCGGCGCCTTCTACATGCGCGGCGAGTCCAGCGAGCCGCTCTACCTGAGCCTCGCGGCCTTCCGGAACTACCTGGTCTATCTTCCCGAGGAGACCCTCGACTCCTACGCCGCCTATGCGCAGTTCCGCTACCAGGTGACGGACAAGCTGCGCGCGACGGTCGGCGGCCGCTACACCACCGACGACAAGTCCTACCAGATGGACTCCTCCGTGGGCGGCGTGCCCCGCCTGAGCTCGGACTCCGGCAAGTTCAGCGCCTTCACCCCGCGCTTCGTGCTCGACTACACGCCGACGGAGGAGACCCTGGTCTACGCCAGCATCTCGCGGGGCTTCAAATCGGGCGGTTTCAACACGCTGGGCGACGTCTCCATGCCGGTGAACCGGTTCAACCCGGAGTACGTCTGGAACTACGAAGCGGGCCTCAAGGCCATGATGTTCGACCGCAAGGTGCGGCTGGGCCTCACCGGCTTCTACGCCGACTATACCAACCTGCAGCAGACCGTGTTCCGCCTGAACGAGGCGACCCAGGTGCGCTTCCCCCGCGTAGAGAACTCCACCTCGGCGACCATCAAGGGCATCGAGTTCGAAGGCGAGGCGAATCCGATCAACGGCCTGCGGTTCACCGGCGCGGTGACCTACCTCGACGCCGGGTTCGGCTTCTTCTGCAACAACGATCCGCTGTACCCGACCCAGCCCACCTCGCCGTCCTGCGTCGGCGAGACCCGGGACGGACAGCCGCTGCCGCCCGGCGCCGTCCAGCTCGAAGGCAATACGCTGACCCAGGCCCCGCGCTGGCAGTACAACCTCTCGGCCCAGTACACGGTCCCGGTGTCCGACAACCTGAACCTCACGGCGCGGGCGGACTACAAGTGGCAGAGCCGGACCTATTTCGACATCTACAACAATCCGCAGAACTCGCAGGCCGCCTACGGGCTGCTGAACGGGTCGGTGGAACTGGCCTCACGTGACCGGGCCTGGGCCCTGCTGGCCTGGATCCGCAACGCAGCGGACGAGCGCTACATCAGCCAGGGTTCGGCGGGATCGGGCGCCACGCCCGCGGTCACCGGCTCCATGGGCCTGCCCCGGATGTACGGCGTCACGATCACCCACCAGTTCTAGGACAGCTCGGGCGCCTCCCCGCCGAGCTGCGGCCCACCCCGCAGGGTGGGCCCTGCGCGGTGCGGGCGGCGGCCCGCACCCGCAGACTTTCCGCCACGCCGCGATCCGTCCGCTTACACGGGACCTTGCCATGCCACGCCCCGACCGGGCCGATCCAAAGCCGCAGCTCGCGCTGTACCGGGAATGGCTCCACGCGACCCACGGTCTTCAGTTCGACGACTACGAGGCGATGTGGGCCTGGTCGACGACCGACCTCGCCGCCTTCTGGGAGAGCATCTGGGTCTACGGCGGCCTGGAGTCGCCCACCCCGCACGGCGCGGTCCTCGCCGGCGGCATGCCGGGCGCCCGGTGGTTCGACGGCGCGCAGGTGAACTATGCCCGGCAGGTCTTCCGGCACGCGGAGGCCGCGGAGGCCGCGGGGCAGCCGGCGATCCTCGCCGAGGACGAGACGGGACGCGTCGTGGAGGTGGGCTGGGCCGAGCTCAGGCGGCGGACCGCGTCGCTCGCCCTGGAGCTTCGGCGCGCCGGCGTCGGACGCGGCGACCGGGTGGCGGCCTACCTGCCGAACGCGCCCGAAGCGGTGGTCGCCCTGCTGGCCTGCGCGAGCCTGGGCGCGATCTGGACCCTCTGTTCGCCGGACATGGGCACGCCCGCCGTGCTCGACCGCTTCCGGCAGGTCATGCCCAAGGCGCTGATCGCCGTCGACGGCGTCCACTACGGCGGCCGGGCGCGGGACCGCAGCGGCGTGGTGGAGGAGATCCGGCGCGGCCTGCCGAGCCTGCAGGCCGTCTTCGTCGTCTCGACGGGCCACGGCGAGACGCCGATCGACGGGGCCACGGACTTCGCCACGGCTCAGGCTCGTGACGATGCCGAGACAGCGGCCTTCGAGCCGGAATGGCTGCCGTTCGACCATCCGCTCTGGATCCTCTATTCCAGCGGGACCACGGGGCTGCCCAAGGCCATCGTCCACGGCCATGGCGGCGTGGTTCTCGCCGGCGTGGTTGGCAACATGCACCTCGACCTCGGCCCGAGCTACGACCCGAACACCTTCGGCGAGCGGTTCCACTGGTACAGCGCCACGGGCTGGGTGATGTGGAACCAGCAGGCCGGCGGCCTGCTCAGCGGGACTACCATCTGCCTCTTCGACGGCTCGCCGAGCGGGTCCCGGGACGAGGTGGACTGGAGCCGCCTCTGGCGGTTCGCGGCGCGCCATCGGGTGACCTGGTTTGGCGCGGGTGCGGCCTTCTTCGCGAGCTGCCGGAAGGCCGGCCTCTCCCTTGGCGAGGTCGGCGACCTGAGCGCCGTTCGCGCGCTCGGGAGCACCGGCTCGCCGCTGCCGGCCGACGTGGAGCGCTGGGGAGAGGGGCAGTTCGCGGCCCTGGGCCGACCGGGCATCTGGTGGTGCAACATCTCCGGGGGCACCGACATCGCCGCGGCGTTCCTGTCGGGGAA
The DNA here is from genome assembly GCF_024699985.1 of Phenylobacterium sp. J367. Taxonomy (GTDB): domain Bacteria; phylum Pseudomonadota; class Alphaproteobacteria; order Caulobacterales; family Caulobacteraceae; genus Phenylobacterium. Next base: position 2,540,801 of record NZ_JAJONA010000001.1, read on the forward strand.
CCGGGAGCTGCCGCCGGCCCCGGGGCGGCTGCAGTGCCGGCATCTCGGCGCGGCCGTCGAGGCGTGGGACGAGGATGGCCATCCGGTCATCGGCCGCGTGGGCGAGCTCGTCTGCACCCGGCCCTTCCCGAGCATGCCGCTCTACTTCTGGGGCGACGCGGACGGCGAGCGTTACCGTGCCTCCTACTTTGGCCAGTGGCCCGGTGTCTGGCGGCACGGGGACTGGCTGCAGGTCGAGCCGGACGGGAGCTGCTCGATCAGCGGCCGCAGCGACGCCACCATCAACCGCAACGGCCTGCGCATGGGCACCGCCGAGCTCTACGCCGCCGTCGAACGCCTCGCCGACGTGGCCGACAGCCTGGTCATCGACCTCGAGGACGGGGAGGGCGGCAGCCAGCTCCTGATGTTCGTCGTCCCGCGCGACGGGCGGGCGCTCGACGCCGGCCTGGAGGCGGCGATGGCCGGCGCGATCCGGGACGCGCTGTCGCCCCGCTTCGTGCCGGACGCCTTCATCCAGGCCCCGGGGATTCCCCGCACGCTCTCCGGCAAGAAGCAGGAACTTCCCGTGAAGCGGCTGTTCCAGGGGTGGCCGGTGACGAAGGTCTTCAACCTCGACGGGATCGAGAACCCCGACGTCGTCGCCTGGTACCGGGCCCAGGCCGGGGCGTGGCTCGCCAGGGCTCCGAGCGCGAGCCCTGCATGATCCGCCGCCGGGACCTCGCCAAGGCGGCGACCCTGGCTGCGGCTGCGCCGGTGGCGGCGGCGGCGTCCGACCCGTCGCAGGGCCGGCTGAGCACGCTGCGGCTCCGCTCGACGCACGTCGCCGCCGCGGTCGCCGTGAGCGTGTACCGCCCGCCGGGCGCGCGAGCGCCGGGCGAGCGCTATCCCCTCCTGCTCCTGCTGCACGGCGGCGGCGGGAGCGAGGCGGACCTCACGCGCTTCGCCCGGGTCATCGACGGCGCCATCGCGGAGCGCCGCATCGCGCCCCTGATCGTGGCGATGCCGGCCGCGGGCCGGTCGCTCTACATGGACACCCGCGACGGGGCCGAGCGGTGGGAGAGCTTCATTCTCCAGGACCTGCTGCCGCACCTGCGCGCGACCCTGCCGGTGGACGGGGCGCGGCGGGGGACATTCGTCGGCGGCTGGTCGATGGGCGGGCTGGGCGCGCTCCGGCTCGCCTTCAAGCATCCCGAGACGTTCGCGGCGGTGGCGGCGCTGGAGCCGGCGGTCGAGCCCGCGCTGGCATGGCGCGAGATCGGGCCGAAGGTGAAGTTCTGGCGCTCGGACGAGATCTACCAGCGGATCTTCGGTTCCCCCGTCGACGAGGCCTACTGGGCGGCCAACAATCCCGCGACCATCGCCAGGGGCGACCCGCGGCGCCTGGCCGACCTCGGCGTCTATCTGGAGGTCGGCGACCAGGACATGCTCTACCTGACCCATGGGGTCGAGTTCCTGCACCGCGTCCTGTTCGATGCCCGCGTCGCGCACGAGTACCGCCTGGTCCGCGGCGCCGAGCACGTGGGGCCCTCGCTCGCGCCGCGCCTTGCCGACGCCCTGGGCTTCCTGGGCCGGCAGATCGATCCGCCCGCCTGGATCGACCGCCAGGTGATGGAGACGCGCGCCGTCATGGACACCCAGAAGCGCGCGGCCGGCCTGCCCGCCGAACCCGTCGATCCGCGCCGTATCCGAAACTGGTGATCCGCAAACCATGGAGCCGCCGATGTTCCCGCAGACCCGCCCGGTGACCGCCCGCACCCTGCTGGCCGGCGCAGCCGCCCTGTTGGCGCTCGCCGCCGCCGGCCCCAGTGCGGCGGCGTCGTGCGAGGCGCTCCGCGACCTGAAACTGCCGGGCGCCGTGATCAGGAGCGCCGAACCGGTCCCGGCCGGAGGCTTCGCCGGCATGGGGGCGATGCGGACGCAGGACCTGCCGCCGTTCTGCCGGGTCGTCGCCTCGGTGAGCACAGAGCCCGGCTCCGACATCGGCGTCGAGATCTGGCTGCCCGCCAGCGGCTGGACCGGGGTCTTCCACGGCAACGGCAACGGCGGGTTCGCCGGCATCCTGACGGGGCCTACGGTCCGATGAGCGCGGGCCTGCGGCGCGGCTACGTCACCGCGGTCACCGACACCGGCACGGCGCCGGCGACGCCGCTGGCGGGCGACGCGCTGATCGGCCAGCCGGTCAAGTGGCGCGACTGGGGCCGGCGCTCCACCCACGCCATGACCGTCACCGGCAAGGCCGTGGCCCAGGCCTTCTACGGGACGCCCGCGCGGCGCGCCTTCTACACGGGCTGCTCGACCGGCGGCCAGCAAGGCCTGATCGAGGCGCTCTACTACCCCGAGGACTACGACGGCATCCTGGTGGGCGCGCCGGTGATCAACCGCACCTGGGGCCACGGGGCGGTGCTGTGGAACGACCTCGCGGCCCACCTGAAGCCGGGCCACCGTCTCTCCGACGCCAAGCTCCGCCTGCTCAGCGACACGGCCGTCCAGCGCTGCGGAGGCGCCGGCAGCGGCCTGGCCGGCGATCCCTTCATCGGCGACCCCAAGGCCTGCCGGTTCGACCCCGCTGTGCTCGCCTGCCGCGACGGGGACCGCGCCGACTGCCTGACCGCCGCCGAGGTCGCGACGGCGCGGGCGTTCTACTCGGGCCCGACCAGCCGCGCCGGCCGGCCGCTGTTCCACGGCTGGCTTCCGGGGAGCGAGGCGACCGGCTTCTACGACTGGACGTTCCTGCAGTCGCGGCCGAACGGCGAGCCGGCCTTCGTCAGCCTCTTCAAGTGGGTGTTCGGCGCCAAATGGGACTGGTCGGGGTTCCAGGTCGAGCGCGACATGGCCCGGGTCGACCGGGCGCTCGGCCCGATCGTCAACGACGCCACGCGCGGCAGCCTGCGCGACTTCCGCGCCCGGGGCGGCAAGCTGATCATCTACCACGGCTGGGCCGACAGTCTGGTGCCGCCGGACCAGAGCGTGGCGTTCTACGATCGCGCCGCACGCGACGCCGGCGGGCTCGACCAGGTGCAGGACTTCGCCCGCCTGTTCATGGCGCCCGGGTTCTCGCACTGTGCGGGCGGGCCGGGCCCGGACGTCTTCAATTCGGCGTCCGGCGGGGCCATCCCGACGCCGACGCTGACCCCGCAGCACGACCTCTTCGCGGCGCTGGAGACCTGGGTCGACGGCGGCCCGGCGCCGGCGCAGGTGATCGCCACCCGCTATGTCGGCGGTCAGCCGGCCAAGGGGATCGCGATGCAGCGGCCGCTCTGCGCCTATCCCGCCAAGGCCTGGTATCGCGGCGCCGGCGACCCGAACGACGCCCGGAACTTCACCTGCGCGGTGGTCCGGCCGCGGGGGGCCGGCCGACGGGGCCGGAGGATAGCCGGAGCGGGGGGCGCCGGCGCCGGACGTCACGGCCGCCGAACACGATCCGCCCCCCACCATGGTGGCGGGCGCACGTCACGGATCCCGCCCACCGACACGGACTCAGCGCAGGGCGGCGATCACCGCATCCGCAAGGGCCGCGGTCGACGCGGGGCGCGAACTCCGGCGGCTGATCCGCGGGACGCTTGAGACCGAGTTGGCCCGCGCCATGCCTGGCGGCGAGGTCCGCGACGGCGACCGGGTGCAGGCGCGATGGGACGCGGCGGAAGACCGGCTGGTGCTGGAGCCCCGGCGGGACAAACCGGCCCTCAAGCCCGCCCGCCGCCGCGCGGCTCAGATCGCCCGGGCGCGGCCTTCCCAATAGGGCGCGCGGACCTTGTTTCGCAGGATCTTGCCAGCCTCGCTGCGCGGCAGCGCGTCCACGAAATCGATGCCGCGGGGGGACCTTGTACCTGGCCATCGTCCGCGCGGCGTACTCCAGGATCTCGCGCCTGAGCTCCTCGGAGGGGGCGTAGCCGGGTCTCAGCTGGATGACGGCGCGGACCTCCTCGCCCCATTCGTCGTGCGGGATGCCGACGGTGCAGCTGTCCTCGACGGCGGCGTGCTTGATCAGCTCGTTGTCGATCTCCTGGGGGGTAAATGTTCACCCCGCCGGCGATGATGGTCTCGGCGCTGCGGCCGGTGAGAAACAGCCAGTCGTCCTCGTCCAGATAGCCGATGTCGCCCATCGTGAAGTAGTCGCCGCGCCGGTTGGCGTAGGTCTTGGTGTCGTCCTTGTAGTAGTTGAAGCCGCCCTGATCCTTCAGGCTCAGATAGATGTGGCCGGGCGCGCCGGGCGGGCATTCGTTGCCCTCGTCGTCGAGGATCTTGGCGGCGTCCTTGTGCGGCCGTCGCCCGACCGTTCCGGGCCGCGCCAGCCACTGTTCGGAGGTGACGGTGAAGCCGACGCCGCCTTCCGAGCCGGCGTAATATTCGTAGAGGATCGGGCCCAGCCAATCGATGATCGCCCGCTTCACCTCGGGCGGGCAGGGCGCCGCGCCGTGGGTGATGCGCTTGAGCGAACTCAGGTCGTACTTCGCCCGCACCTCCTCAGGCAGCGCGAGCATGCGCTGGAACATGATCGGCACGAAGTGGCCGCGGGTGATCTTCTGGTCCTGGATGGTCTTGAGCACGAACTCGGTGTCCCACCGGTCCATCAGCACGGTCGGGACGCCGTTGTTGAGCGCGCGGCGGATGTCGCCGGCCATCGGCGAGGCATGATAGGCCGGGCCGGTGCAGATGTGCTTGTCGACCGCCCGGTCGTAGATGGGATCGAAGCCGCCGACGGCCTGGGCGTTGGGCTTGTAGACCCCCTTGGGGCGGCCGGTGGTCCCGGAGCTGTAGAGCATCGTCGTGCCGCGCACGGGGTCTTCGATGTCGTCCGCGGGATAGTCGTCGATCGTCTCGAAGGGAACGAAGCCGGGCAGATCGCCGCCGATGGACACCTTCAGGACGAGTTGCGGGCACTGTCCGGCGGCCTCGGCGACGCCCTCGACCCGGGTGTCGGCGAACACCGCCCGGGCCTCGCAGTTGTCGACGACGTAGGCGATCTCGTCGGGCTTGAGGTGCCAGTTCACCGGTGTCAGGCGGAAGCCGCCGCGCAGGCAGGCGAACAGCACGTCCGGGAACTCCACTCGGTTGGAGCAGACGATGGCCACCGCGTCGCCGGCCGTGAGGCCGTGATCGCGCATCAGCCGGACCAGCCGGTTGGCGTTGGCGTTCAGCTCGCCGAAGGTGCGGGTGCGGCCGGTGGCGGCTTCCAGCACCGCCGTCTTCTGTGGCCAAATCTCCGCCCAGACTGCGGTGCACATGCCGGAGTCCACGGCGGCGTCGACCCGCGCCTTGATGTCGGTGTGGTCCAGCGTGGCCGCATCGATCATTCGCATCCTCCCGGTGGCGCGCCGCCCGTCAGTTCCAGAGCGGCGATGAGGGCTTCATGGCGCGGATCATGAAGGTGACGCTGGCCACGTCCTTCCCGGTCGCGGCGTCGGCGATGTCGACGTCGTACCAGGCGTTCTCGGTCTTCGGGCTCTCGGTGAGCTTGCGCATGGTGGTGCGACCCACGTAGTCGCGGTCGGCGAAGAGCGGCCCGGCCAGGTGCCGCACCTCCAGAGCGCCGAACAGGCCGACGTAGGGCTGCTTCGACTTCGCCAGCACGAACGGCCGGCTCATGTGCGCCAGGCGAACCACGTGGGCGGGCGAGAGGGCGCCCGTCTCGTCGTAGAGCGGCAGGCGCTCGGTGATGCGTCCGAGGGACGCGTCGTAGCTCTCGCGGCTGACCTTCATCGGGATGTCGGAGGTCACGTCGCCGGCCTTGATGTCAGCGTAGATCCGCAGGCCCCAGGGTCGGCCTCGGCCTGCTCGGCCATGCGCCTGGCCACCTCCGACCCCTCGTCCCGCGCGCGCGGCGATGCGGTGCCGACGCACACCTGCTGGCCGGCCTGGTTGAACATCTGCAGGCGGGCCCGCGGCTCGCCGGGCTCGACGACGGCCCGCACCTCCTCCCTGTCGACGGTCGCCTGGGTGAAGTGCAGCGAGATGTCTCCGGTCTCGAACCAGGTCGGGCCGTAGAGCTGGAGCAGCATGGGCACGAACTGGTCCATGTGCACCGAGCCCGGGACGGTTCCCCCCTTGAAGCCGAGCTTGGCGGCGACCTCGTCGTTGTGGATCGAGCCGGGAGCCTGTTGGAACCCGTTGTGCGGGGCGCGGAACGGGCCCGTGAGGCGTTGCGGGGCGAGGGCTTCGGTCATCAGGCGTCTTCCCGGGCGCGGGCCTCCAGGGCGCCGCCCATCATCTCCTCGAAGTTGGCGCGGTAGAAGCGGTCCCGGTCGTCGTCGGTGAGGCCCTCGAAGGTGCGCTCGAACCGCGCGATGGGATCGTTCGTGCCCTCCGGGTGCGGGTAATCGCTGGAGAACATGTAGAGGTCCGCGCCGCTGTCGCGGATCAGGTAGCCCGCGTCCTCGCCGGGGAACGGAGTGAACTTCACCTGCCGTCGGATGATCTCGGACGGCTTGGCCGAGAGCTGCTGCAGATAGGGATCGGTGCGGCCGAACGAGCGCGCGCCCATGTCCATCTGGCGAAGGAAGCCCGGCACCCAGTAGGCGCCGTATTCGATGATCCCGCCGCGCAGCTCCGGCTGGCGGTCGAGCAGCCCGTCGTAGATCAGGGCGCTGAGGAACATCTCGGCCGAATGGGGCAGCGCGACATAGTCCTTGAACCGCAGGTTCTCGCCGCCGCCGTGCAGGTCGGGCGACTTGGGCTTGCCGTTGTTGACGTACTCCTGCGGCAGGGTCCGCGAGCCGGCGCCGATGTGCAGGACGAAGGGGATGCGCTTTGCCGCCAGCAAGGCCCAGAACGGATCCAGGTCCGGGTGGCCCGGCGACTTGTCTCCGGCCGGCGCCGATGGGACCCAGATCGCCTTGCAGCCAAGACGGATGGCTTCCTGGGCTTCCTCGACCGCGCGAGCCGGATCGTCGAGCGGAACGTAGGCCACGCCCAGCAGCCGCGGGTCGCCGCAGAAGGCGGCCATGGCGCGGTTGGCCGCCCGGGCCCCGGCGTAGAGGACGTCCTGGTCCTTGCTGGTGCGGAACGGCCGAAGCGCCGAGGTCGGGAAGACCAGCTGGCTCGCGAACCCCAGCTCGTCGAGGGCGTGGACGCGCTCGGCCGGGTCATACGCGCCGTAAGCCAGCCTGCCCTTGGGCCCGCCGATCAGGCCCTCGATCACCTTTTCCTTGGGGGCTCCGCCGGCGGACGGGTGGAGGGCGGATCCTTCCGCAGCAGCCGGTCCTTCCAGGCGTCGTCGGCGAACGGCACGAGCCAGTCGGCCGGCTCCATCACGTGGCTGTCCGCATCGTGGAACACGCGCCCTGCAGCGTACGGCATCTCGGCTCCTCCTTTTATTGACGTTAACACTATTACAGCGCCTGGACGGCGACTCAACGGAAACTCGCGCGGCGACGCGCACAGAAGGGCGGGGGCGAGCGTGCGCCCCCAGCCCTCGGCCGGCTCAGAACCGCTTGCGCAGGGTGAGCCGGTAGACGCGGCCCAGAGGGTCGGCGGTGTAGGTATTGTAGGCGAAGTCGAGCCGGGCGGCCGGCGGGTCGCGGTCGAACAGGTTGATCACGCCGAGCGTCGCGGTCGTCTCCCAGGGCAGCTCGACCCGATAGATCAGGTCGACCGGCACATAGGCGTCGATCTTCTCGGCGAAGCGGTTCGTGGAGGTCGGCGGGAAGATCGCCGGGCGGTTGTCGATCATGCCGTCGAGATAGCGCACGGTGAGCCGCAGGTTGTGCGCACCGCGCGTGTACTGGACGTAGGCGTTGGCCTTCCAGCGGGGGATGGCGGGGCCGGCGTTCATCGTGCCCGCCACGTCTTCCGCCGGCTCCAGCTCGATGCCCTCCGAGAAGAAGGCCGAAGCCTCGTACTTAATGATGTAGTTGAGGTCGCCGCCGACCTGCACCTGGCCGTCCAGGATCTCCGGCAGGTCGAGGTTCCAGGTCGCATCGACCCCGCGGACCTTGTAGTCGCGGGCGTTGGTGAAGAGGTTCTTGGTCCTGAGCAGGTTGGCCAGGCCGCAGGTCGCCGGGTCGCCGACGCCGCCGGTGAAGGTGAACCGCTGCTGCAGGTTCCACCAGGGGTCCTGCGGGTTGGACGTGCAGCGGTTCGGGCTCGACAGCGACGGGCCGAAGAAGGCGGTGATCATCGAGGCCGCCGTGTCGCGCTCGATCGCGCCCTCGAAGTCGATGGCGTAGTAGTCGAGCGTCGCGCGGAACGCGCCGATGTCGACGATCGCGCCCACGTTGTAGGTCGTCGCCGTCTCCGGCTTCAGGTCGGGGTTGTTGTAGATGTCGATCGGACGGAACGCGCCCAGCTGGGTCACCACCCCGCCGCTGGTCAGGAAGTCGTCGCCCAGGTTGGTCAGGTCGGGCGACTTGAAGGTGGTGCCGATCGAGCCGCGCAGGGTTAGGGCGTCGGTGGCGTCCCAGCGGACCGCCAGCTTGGGATTGGTGGTCGTGCCGATGTCGCCCAAGTCTTCGTGGCGGATCGCCACCTGCGCCTCCAGCCGGTCGGTGACAGGGATCTTGAGCTCACCGAAGAAGGCGAAGACCTCGCCCTCCAGGTCCCACGGCTTCTGCGCGCCGAAGAAGGTGAGCACGCCGGTGGGTGTGGTGCAGCTGGTCACCCCGAACATGGGGCAGGGGTTCTCCAGGATGTTGGTGGCGTCCGGCAGGTCCTTCTTGTCCTGCTGCCAGCGGTACTGCGCGCCCGCCGCCCAGGAGATCGGCTCGTCCGACCACAGCCGCCACGGCAGCTCGCCGTCCAGCACCACGTTCGCCTCGAAGATCCGCGACCACTCGTAGAAGGCGTAGGGGTTGGCTTCGAGGTAGCGGATGACCTCCTCGCTGTTGGCGACCTGCGGGTTCAGCGCCAGGGCCTGGGCGTACTGCGGGTTCTGCACAAGCGTATGGGCGTTGCCCGGCATGCCGGTGGAGAAGGGGTTGAACCACAGGCAGGGGCCCTGGCCGGGCGTGCTGGTGGCCGGGTTCGAACCGCCCGGCGTGCAGCCGAAGCCGCCCAGACCCAGCAGGGCGTACTGCAGGTTGGGGACCGTGATCTCCGACGTGATCCGCTCGTTGGTCTGCTCGGCCCAGGTGGCGTTGACCTGATAGTTCACGCCACGCCCGAGAGGTCCCGACAGGCCGCCGGAAAAGCGCTTCAGGTGCATCTCGCGCCGGGAGTGGAAACCCTCTCCGGTCAGGGGATTGCCGCTGTAGCCGTAGGGCCGCCAGCCGGCGTTGGAGGTGAGCACCCCGTTGGTGGCGATGTTGGTCAGCTGCGCCGCCGAGAAGGCGCCGGGGTTGAGGGCGATGAGCGTCTGCAGGCCGGGGTGGTTGCCGGGGATGTAGTAGCCGCGCGCGCCTTCCGTGCCGGCCGGGGCGGGGAAGGGGTTGTTGCCGCCGGCCGTGGTGGCCAGGGGGTAGTTGCTGGGGGCGTAACTCGGGTTCTGGACCTCCCGCGGGACCACGTGGCCCGAGGCCAGCGCCTCCAGGTGCAGGCGATGCTCGTCGGCGACCTGGAAGTTGACCTCGCCATAGACCTGGTAGCCGTCGATCTCGTCGACGAGATTGTTGAACGGCCCCTGGTAGAACTGGCAGCGGGCGGCGTTGCCCGTTCCCGTCAGCACGCCGCCGAGGGCCAGGCAGCCGGGATCGACGAAGCCCTGGTTGAAGCCCGAAACGCTCCGTGTCGCCCCCGTCAGGTAGGCGCCCGGGCTGCCGTTGGCGGACCAGCCGGACTGCGGATTGACGGTCTGGGGGTAGAGGCCCCAGTCGCGCTCGTCCTGCTGCAGCACCGAGCGGTGCTTGTATCCGGCCGTCAGCAGCACATTGCCCCAGTCGCCCACCGTGCCCCAGGCGACGTTGGCGCTCCAGTCGCCGGCCGACTTCCGGATGGCGTTGTAGGTGGCGTCGACCTCAAGGCCCTCGAAGTTGGACTTGGTGATGTAGTTCACGACGCCGGCGATGGCGTCGGAGCCGTAGGTCGCCGCCGCCCCGTCGGTCAGCACCTCCACCCGTCCGATGGCCGCAGTGGGGATCATCGCCACGTCGACGCCGCTGCCGGCGGACTGGACGATCGGCAGCCGGTGGCCGTTGAGCAGCACCAGGGTGCGCGACGCGCCCAGGCCGCGCAGGTTGACCGTCACCGCGCCGGAGTTCTGGCCGTTGATGCGGTTGGACTCGCCCACCGTGTTGGAGACCGCCGGCAGGTTCTTCACGAACTCGAGCGGCGTCGGATCGCCCCGCTTCTGCAACTCGGCGCTGGAGAAGACCTGCACGGGAATGGCCCCGGTGGGCGCGCCGCCGATGAGAGTCCCGGTGACCACGATCTCTTCGACTTCGCCGTCCTGCGCCCAGGCGGGCCCGGCGGACAGTGCGGCGGTCAGCGCCAGCGCGGAAGCGCCGGCAGCAAGGTGTGAGCATCCCATCTGTTTCACCCTCCCGAGCGCCTCTCGGCGCGGATTCTCCCAAGCCGGCGGCCTTGAGCGGACCGCCGGTTCGCCGCGTCTCAAACGACGCTGGCGTTGTAATTGATAAAACGACTAGTACGCTGTTTATGCCGAAACGCAAAGCCGAAGCGTCGTGCGATGCAGCGGTTGCTGACAAACGCTCTAGTTGTGAGCTGCGGCCGGTTCGGCGCAGTGGGAGGGAAGACGATGGCGGAAGCGACAGCGGAGGGCGGCCGCGGGGGGCGGGGCGGCCGGATTGCGGCTGAGGACTTCGGACAAGCTGCTCTACGGCCTGGGCGCCACGGCCAGCGGCGTGAAGGCGCGGGGGCTGAGCGCGTTCATGATGCTGTTCTACAACCAGGTGATCGGCCTGCCGGCCGCCTGGGTCGGGGCGGCGATCATGGTCGCCCTGGTGTTCGACGCGATCGTCGACCCGCTCGTCGGCCAGATCTCGGACAACCTGCGCACGCCGTGGGGGGGCGGCGCCATCCGTTCATGTACGCCTCGGCGATTCCGCTGGCGCTGACGCTGTTCCTGCTCTGGACGCCGCCGGACATGTGGTCGAAGGAGGCGGTGTTCGCCTACATGCTCGTCGTCGCCCTGGCGGTGCGCTTCCTCGACACCTTCTTCGAGCTGCCCCACACCGCGCTGCTGGCCGAGCTCACCCGCGACTATGACCAGCGCACGACGCTCGTCGCCTTCCGCGCCTTCTTCCGGATCGCGGGGGGCCACCTGATGACCCTGATCACCTACAAGTTCTTCCTGCAGCCGACGGCCGAGTACCCGGTCGGCATCCTGAACCGCGACGGCTACGCCCTCTACGGACTGTGCGCCGCGCTGCTGGTGATGTTCACCATCCTGGTGTCGAGCGCCGGGACCCACCGCTTCATCCCGCACCTGCACCGGCCGGCCAAGCGCACCGCCAAGCTGGGCGAGATGGCGCGGGAGGTGGCGCACACCCTCCAGAACCGCTCGTTCGCCATCCTGCTGGCCTCGGGGACCCTGCTCGCCATCGCCACCGGCCTGAAGGGAGCGCTGGAGCTCTACTTCGAGGCCTACTTCTGGGAGTTCACCCCCGACCAGTTGGCGCTGATCACCGGCGGGGGGATCGTCGCCTCGGCGCTGGGGGTCACCCTGGCGCCCATCGTCTCGCGGACGCTGGGTAAGAAGCGCGGCGCGCTGATCGTCTGGACGATCTCGCTGACGCTGGCCTCCGCTCCGATCGCCCTGCGGCTGGCCGGGCTCATGCCCCCGAACGGTTCGGACGCGCTGCTCTACATCATGATCGGCGAAAGCGTGTTCCAGGGGACGGCGGCGCTGACCACCGGCATCCTGCTCTCCTCGATGCTCGCCGACGTCGTGGAGGACAGCGAAGTGCGCACCGGCCGTCGCTCGGAGGGGCTGCTGTTCTCGGCCGACAGCCTGCTGAAGAAGATGGTCTCCGGGCTCGGCGTCTTCACCTCCGGCCTTCTGCTGACGTCGGTGGGATTCCCCCAGGGGCGCCAAGCCGGGCCAGGTGGACCCGGAGGTGATCCGCAACATGGCGGCGGTCTACCTGCCGATCGTCGTCGGCCTCTACCTGGCGGCCATCGGGACGTTGTTCGCCTTCCGGCTCGACAAGAGCGCCCACGAGGAGAACCTCCGCAAGCTCGCCTCAGGTCCGGGCGCGGTCTAGGTTGTGGTTCGAACCATGACGGACACCCGGGACGCCGATGAGCATCAGCCGGACCGCCCAGAGGCCGGCGCGCCTGTGAGCGCGGTCCGCAAGCGGCTGCGCCGGGGCCGCCGCCTCGCGCCGGAGACCCGGCGGGAGACCCTCCTGGAGGTGGCGGCCGAGCTCGTGCTGGGGCAGGGCTTCCTGCCGATCGGCGTTCAGGACCTGGCGGACGCGGCCAAGGTCAGCAAGGCCCTGGTCTACCGCTACTTCCCGGGGCCGCAGGACCTCTACAACGCCCTGGTCGAGCGCGGCTTCGACGAGCTGACCGCCGCCGGCCTCGAGGCGGCGGCCCGGCGGGCCGGCCTTGCGGACGCGGCCGCGGCGGCGGCCGAGCTCTACTTCCGGCGCGTCGTGCAGACGGGACCGGTGATCCACATCATCCTGCGCGACCGGTTCATGGCCCGGCGGCTCTCGCCGCGGGCCGCGGCGGTGCAGGGCCGTGTGGCCCGCCGCTTCGCAAAGGGACTGCGACGCGAACTCGGGCTTCCGCTGCGCGAGTGCGTCGCCTGCGTGAGCCTGGGCATGACGCTGCCGGAGGAGTGCGGACGGCTGGTCTACCAGGGCGAGCTGGACGAGGAGCGCGGGGCCGAGGTCTGCCGCGAACTCGTGCTAGGCGTCATCGACGTCGCCCGGCGGCGCGGGGCGGAAGCGCGCCGCGAGGCGCCGGTTGCCGGTCTCGACGATGTCGGCGGTAAGCGCTTCGGCGGCCGGCAGGTCTAGCCGCCCGCGCGCCAGCAGCCGGCCGGCGCGCAACACCAGGCTGGTCAGCACCGTGGTCGCCGCGCGGGCGACATCGTCGGGCACGCGCTGGCTGCGGGTGAAGCGTTCGGCGACGATCTCGGTGTTGGCGGCCCGCAGGGCCCGCTGTTCCCGTCGCAGGCCACGCCGGACGGCGGGCGCGCCCTGCAGGGTCTGCAGCAGCACGCCGCGGTCGGCCACCTGGCGCAGGTAGGTGACGGTAGACAGGCGCAACCGGTCGGCGGGCCGGGTGGCGGTCTCGACCTCGGCGACCTGCGCCGCGCGCACAGCCTGCAGCTCGCGCCGGGCCAATTCCACGAGCAGGTCGTCCACTGTCGGGAAGAAGTGGTAGGCGCGCGGCGCCGTCAGCCCGGCTTCCCGGGCCAGGCGCTTGATGCTGAGCGCGTGCAGGCCCTCGCGCACGATGATGTCCGCGGCGACGTCCAGCAGGTGGGCGCGCCGGTCCTCGAAGGCGAGGCGGGCGCGGGGGCGGCGGGTGACCGAGCGCCCCGGGAGAATCGGAACCGTCTCGTCCACGCCCGCGGGCGCCGGCGGCAGGACCGGCGCGGGCGGGGCCCGCCCGGCTTTCACCTTCGCCCAGTGACCGCGCGTGGGGTAGGGGATGTCGGTCCGATCGCAGATCTTTGCCAGGCCGCTCGCGCTGACGCCGAGCTCGCCCGCGACCTTGGACAGAGGTTCACGCCAGACACGCTCGAAGAGCTCGGCGCGGGTGAGTGCCGTCGACGGCGAGGCGCGCATGGAGCCCTCCTTTCCCGGCCAGCATAGCCGTGTCGCGGCAAGGCTCAACGGATGCCTTCGGCGACATTAGCCCCAGCGACTTGATGACATTCGCACTAATTACTATACGGAAGGCTGCCCTGGCGGAACAGGATGCATGAGATGCAGGCGCCCCTATCGACCCGCGACGCGCTCGAGGCCTTCCGGCTCGAGGCAAGGGCATGGCTGGATGAGAATTTCCCCAGCGCCCTGGCCGGGCGCGGGCCGCAGTCGGGCGAGGCCGAGCCGGACGAGCCGGAGTTCGGCCTGTGGCGCGCACGCCTGTGCGCCCAGGGTTGGGGGACGCCGACCTGGCCCAAGGCGTACGGCGGCGGCGGGCTTTCGCCCCAGGAGGCGCGGGCCTTGCGCGAGGAGATGCGCAAGGTCGGCGCCTGGAATCCGATCGGCTGGAGCATGGGCGTGCGCATGCTCGGCCCGACCTTGCTGGAGTACGGGACCGAGGCCCAGAAGCAGCGGCACATCCCGCCGATCGCCCGGGGCGAGACGCGCTGGTGCCAGGGCTATTCCGAGCCCAACGCGGGTTCCGATCTGGCCAGCCTGCAGACCCGCGCGGAGGACCGGGGCGACCACTTCCTGGTCAGCGGCCAGAAGACCTGGACCTCGGGCGCCCAGTACGCCGACTGGTGCTTCTGCCTGGTGCGGACCGACCCGACGCGGAAGCACGACGGCATCTCCTTCCTGCTGATCGACATGCGCTCGCCAGGCGTGGAGGTCCGGCCGATACGGCTGATCGCCGGCCGCTCGCCGTTCTGCGAGACCTTCTTCACCGATGTGAAGGTGCCCAAGGAGAACCTGGTCGGCGAGCTGAACGGCGGCTGGACCATCGGCAAGCGACTGCTGCAGTACGAGCGCCAGCGCAACGAGGACGCCCCGCGTCGGGCGACCGAGCAGCGGCCGATCGAGGCGGTGGTCGCCGAGTATGTCGGGCGGGACGCCGAGGGCCGGCTGGCCGACGCAGATCTGCGCATGCGGCTCACGCGGCACGCCATGGAGCGCCAGGCCTTCAACCTCACCATGCAGCGAACCACGGCGGAGGCCTCCGGCGGCGGGCCCACGGCGGCGACCTCGATCCTGAAGAACGTCTCCTCGCTGCTGGTTCAGGAACGGGCCGAGCTCATCGTCGAGGCGATCGGCCTTCGGGGGCTGGGTTGGGACGGCGAGGGCTTCACCGCCGAGGAACTGGCCTGCGTGCGCGAATGGCTGTCCGGAAAGGCGAACACCATCTTCGCCGGCTCCTACGAGATCCAGAACAACATCATCGCCAAGCGGATACTGGGGTTGCCGGCGGCGTCCTGAAGATCCTCAAGCGGTCATGCGGGCGTTCGTGCCGTTGAGGAGACGGCCATCGTTTTGAACTAAACAGGGAATTCGCCGCCGCCGTATTCGTGCTCCGGGACTATCCCGGGGTTTGGAGACAATCTCTCGCGAGGTCTCTTCCTGACTCTTGGCTGACCTTGGGAATGTCCGCACTATGGTATGCGGGGGCCCGCGATCATGCGGTCGATGATTGGCCGCGATCTGGGGCCCAGCTTGAGCGGCTTGGCCGCGCCTGCGCTTCTGAATCGGTCTTCGACCAGCCAGACGGCGGCGCCGCAGCCAGCCCGTCAGCAGAACTTCTGAGCTCAGTCGGCCAGGAATGCGCGCACCGCGGCGAGATAGGCTTCAAAGTTCTCGCGGCGGACGTTGTGTCCTGCGCCGTCGATCCGGACATCGCAGATATTCCCGTTGATGGATGCCGCCTCGGCGGCGATGTCTGGCGCGACGAGGGAGCCGAGCGCAGGGTCGCCGCGGACGAGCAGCGTCGGGACGCGAATGCCCGTAACCTGCGCCTGCCAGGGCGCACTGTAGGTAGGCAGGGCAGCGGGATCGACCTGCCGCTTGGCAGCCGCCCAGGGGGAAAGTCGTCGTCGTGCCAGGTGGGGGAGGTCGCCCGACCCTCCGCGATGATCTCCGCTTCGCTCATGCGCTGAAAGCGGGCCACCTGTTCTCGGAACCTGCGCCTGCGCGCGTCGGCCACTGCCGGGCTGGCCAGCGGCAGGAAGGGTGGGTCCTCCAGCACGACTTTCGACGCGCCGCCCGGATGGGCGCTGGCATAGGCGGCGGTGGCCCGCGCCCCAACGGAGTGGCCCATGACGACCGGCGCGCACAGGCCGAGCGCGCCAATCGCCTTGGCGATGTCCTCCGCGGCATCGAAGGGCTGCACCGGGTCGATCCTGCTACTCGCCCCGTGTCCGCGGGCGTCCAGCATCACGACGTCGAACTCCGCGGCCAGGGCCAACGCGAGGCGGCTCCAGCAGAGGCCGTTGTCGGTCAGCCCATGGGACAGCACCAAGGCGGGCCTGCCGCCGCCTGTGCGGTGATAGGCCAGGACGCCGCCGGAGACCGGAACGGTCCAACTGCGCCAGCCGGCCGGGTTCGGCAGAACTACCAAGAGTAAGCCTCGGGGGCCTCGCCGCACGACGGAAAGATGTCGTCGATGCGCGCCAGAGTATCCGCGTCGAGCCGGAGGTCCGGGACGTGCAGAACCGAGCTGAGCTGGTGCAGGTTGCGGGGACCGATGATGGTCGAGGTGATCCCCGGCTGGTGCAGCAGCCAGGCCAGGGCGACGGCGCTGGGCGAGTGGCCGAGCGCCTCGCAGAGCGTGCCGAACCGCGCGAGCTGTTCGGCGCGGGCGGACGCCGCTTGTTTCGCTTCTTCGGAGCCGCGTCGCCCGCCCGGCTCGGCCGCGCCGCCGGCCAGCAGGCCGCCGGCGAGCGGGCTCCAGGTGATGACGCCGACGCCGTAGGCGCGGCAGGCGGGGATCACCTCCAGTTCCGCACGCCGTTCGATCAGGTTGTAGAGGTGCTGCTCGAGACTAGCCCCAGCCGCTGCGCCGAAATGGCCTTCTCGCTGGCGCGAGCTATAGACCATCCGGGGAAGTTGCTGCCGCCCACATAGGTGATCTTGCCCTGCGAGATCAGCCGATCCATCGCCTGCCAGATTTCCTCGATCGGCGCGGCGCGGTCGATGTGGTGCATCTGGTAGAGGTCGATGTGGTCAACGCGCAGGCGGCGCAGGCTGGCGTCACAGGCCATCTGGATGTGCCGCGCAGAGAGCCCACGGTCGTTCACGTCGTCCGACATCGGCTCGTAGACCTTGCTGGCCAGAACGATGCGGTCGCGGCGGGCGCGGTCCTGCGCCAGCCATGCCCCAAGCAGCGTCTCGGTCGCGCCGACGCCGAGGCGGCCGCCGTACTGGTTGGCGGTGTCCACGAAGTTGACGCCAGCGTCCACGGCGGCGTCCAGGATCGCGAAACTGTCCTGCTGCGAGGTCTGCGGGCCGAAGTTCATGGTCCCGAGGCAGAGCTCGCTGACCTGCAGGGCGGAACGGCCAAGCCGGCGGTAGCGCATGTCAGGGGCGCCCGCAGGGTCGGGCCGGTGGCCAGCGTCTCGCTGGAATCGGCGACGCAGTCGCGCACCATGCGCTGGGCGCGCTCGGAGAGCTTCTGGTAGTCCGCGTAGGTGATCCCCGGAACGATCGGCTCGCGGAACCAGGGGGCGTAGAATTCGAGATTCGGGATTGAGCGGATGGCGTCCGAGACGTTCGGAGTGCCGCCGTGCCAGGCCCGTACGTCACGCACCATGATCGCGCCGGCGGGCGCCGGACAGACGGTGCTGAGCCGCATCCACTCGGGCTCCTCGGCCAGGGTCGGGATGCGAGTCCGGGAGTGCTGGGTCCCGGGGATCTGCCGAGTCGGGCCGTTCAGAGGCGTCACGTCCTGCGGCAAGAAATTCACGCAGACGTACGGGCAAGGGAGGTCGCGGATAGTCAGCTGGCCGCGCGGATCATGGAAGCTGCTGAACGGGGTCGTCGGCGCATCGGCCCAGTCGCGCACGTCCGAGTGCAGGGGCTGGTACTCAACGGCGCCCGGCAGGCAGAAATCACCACTCGCGGCCCGCAGGACAAAGTCCGGCGAGCCGAAGATCGCGCCCACCACCTCGGTAACGAGCGGGATCTCGAGCAGCATCTGCCACTCGGGTCGGTGCAACTGGCTACGGGTGAGACTTGAGCCACCGAACGAATAGCGGTGCGAGCCGCGATTTCCGCGGCGTCCTTGGTCGAGCTCCAGGATCTCGCCCGCGACTTCGGCGCAGCCCTTGGCCAGGATCTCGACCCCGGAGCTGTCGAGGACGTCGGCGATGACAACGAAGCCGTCGCGCCGAAAGAGCTCCACCGCATGGTGCGCGTCGCCAGGCTTGAGGACCTCCAGCCCACGAATCCCGTTGTTGGCCTCAAGATAGGCTCGCAGCGCCTGGATATCGGAGTCGTCCGCCGGAGCCGTCGCGCTCGCAGGGCTATTTTGTGCTCGATCCATCATCTCACCGTGCCTTGTTCTGATGTTGTGCGCCCCGTCACGACGGCTCCACCGGTGCGGCGCGCGTCCCGCGAAGGGCCGCGGCGATTTCGGCGTGGCGGGCGCGGCTGATGCCGTATGACCAGAGCATCAGCATAGCGATCACCGCCACGATGGCCGGGAGCGGCCCCCAGACCCAGACCAGCCCCACCTTCACGTCTTGTGGCAGGACCACGACCGCCGCCTGTCCCGCGTCCTTCGGGAAACGGATGAGGTCGAGGGCGACACCGGCCAGGAGCACGCCCACGCCCACGGCCGCCTTGTTGGCGAAGGCCAGACCGGCGAAGTAGAGCCCTTCCCGGCGGTGGCCGAACAGATGCTCGTGCTCGTCGGCGGCGTCCGCCATCATCGACGGGTAGGCGACACCCGTCAGCCCAAGGCCGATGCCCGCGACGAACGAGTTGAACTGCATGGGCGCAAGCGCCGCGACGCCGGTCGGGGTATATGCGCCGAGCAGCCATGATCCCTGAATCACGAGCCAATTGGCGATCAGCAGCGACAGGCCGATGACGAGGACGGCCTTCTTCTCGAGCCGCATCTGCAGGCGTGGCGCCAGCGCCACCCCGATCAGCAAGCCGACCACGAAGACGTAGGTGATGAACTGGATGCTCTCGCTCTTCAGCATCCAGACGAAGACGAAGGCGTGGGCGTTGAGCGTCGCGTTCAGGCCTTGAGCCACGTAGGTGACGACGGCTGCCATGAACAGCAGGCGGAACGAGCGGTTGGCGAAGATCTCCGCCACTTCGCCGGGGAACCGCCGCAGCATCGGCCGCGCCACCTTCTGGGGCTGGGGGAGGGAGGGCGCGTAGCGCCGAAGCCCCAGGCAGCAGGCGGTCATACAGGCTCCGACCAGCGCGGCCGCCGACCAGCCGAAGCCTGGATAGCTCGCCGCCCGCTGAAGCCCCCATCCTTGAAGAACATCGAGTAGCCCAGCGCGGTGATCGCCACGCCGGCCAGGATGCCCGCCGCGGACCGGTAGACGACGACGCTGGTGCGGCCGGCGTAGTCGTCCGCAAGTTCCGCGCCGAGGGCGGTGTAGGGAACGTGAAACAGCGAGATCGCGACCCGGGCCGCCACCGCGAACACCGCCAGCCAAGCGAACAGCAGCGGCTGAGTAAGGCCAGCGGGGGGCGAGAACAGCAACCCAAGGCAGGCTGTGGTGAACGGGATGGCCGCGATCATCAACGGCAGACGCCGGCCCCAGCGCGACCTGATGTTGTCCGACCAGGACCCAATCGCCGGATCGACGAGGGCGTCGAAGGCCAGGCCCAGCGAAAGCGCCACCCCCACGAGCGATCCCGGCAGGCCCAGCGCGACCGAATAGTAGAAGAACAGGAAGCCCACCGCAGTGTCGAACCCGCCGGTCTGCGCCGCCTGCCCCAGGCTGTAGAAGATCTTGTGCGTGACCCGTGGACGGAGCGTCGACCCGCCGGCCGGCGTTGCCGCGCCCTGCGCCTCCGTGGCGAGCTTCGATCCGTCCGCGGGCGTCACAGCCGCAGCACGTGCTTGGCGATGATGTTGCGCTGAACCTCGTCGGTGCCGCCGGCGATGCTGGCGGCGCGGCCTTCAAGGTAGCGGACGACCTCCGGCTGGGCCCAGTCGGGTCCGACGGTGTCGTGCACGCCTACGATCTCCGGAAACCAAGGGGCGGCGTAGGGGCCCGCGCATTCCACGAAAAACTCCGTCATCCGCTGGACGATGTCGGTTCCCTTCAGCTTCAGCAGCGAGGACTGGGCCCCCCGCGCGCCCGCCCGCGGCGACCTCGGAAAGCGTGCGCAGCTCGGTCATGGCCAGCGCCTCCAACTCGACCTCGGCGAGGGCGAGACGGCGCGCGAAGCCAGGGTCCTGAAGCAGAGAGCCGCCCTCCGAGCCGGGCATGGCGGCGGCGGCGTCCTTGATCCGGCGCAGCAGGTCGAGCGAGAGCGAGACGAAAGCCTGGCCCGTGCGCTCGTGGGTCAGAAGGCCCTTGGCGACTGTCCAGCCTTCACCCTCGCGTCCGATGCGGTTTTCGACCGGCGTGCGCACCTCGTCGAGGGTCACACGGTTGAACATGTGGCGGCCGTCGATGGAGATGAGCGGGTGCACGGCGACACCGGGGGCATGCATATGGAGCAACAGGAAGGTGATGCCAGCCTGACGCTTCGGTTCGTCCGACGTCCGCGTCAGGCAGAACATCCAGTCCGCCTCGTGGGCGTTGCTCGTCCAGATTTTTTCACCGGAAACAACGTAGTGGTCACCGTCAAGGACAGCGCGGGTGCGGAGCGACGCCAGATCTGAGCCGGCGCCGGGCTCGGAGTAGCCCTGGCACCAACGCACGCGGTTGTGGAGGATGTCGGGCAGGAAGCGGTCCTGCTGCGCCTTCGTGCCGTACGCGAACAGGATTGGCGCGAGCATCCCCATGCCCATGCCGCCCACTTGCGCCGGCAGGCCAGCGGCGGTTGTCTCCCGCTCCCAGATGAAATGCTGGGTCGCGGTCCAGCCGGGACCGCCGAACTCGACCGGCCACTTGTTGGCGGCCCAGCCCTTGGCGAGCAGGGCGGCGTGCCAGCGGCTCTCGTCACGGCTCCCGTCGCCACCGAGCGTATCGGCGATCAGCCGTCGTACCTCGTCTCGAAACGCGAGATCGTCGGCGGATAGAGTGAGGTCCATGGACAGCGGTTCTTGTTATTGTATAAACCGTCAATATGAGCGGTTGGGCGCTGCGGTCAAGGGAGGCTGAGCATGACGCCAGACGATGAGGTGCTGGTCGGACCCGTGCGACGCCCGGTAAACGTCTCGCGCGACGCGCAGGGCTCCATCCACGACGACGACACCGCGCAGGCCCTTGGCTTCCGCGGTGGCACGGTGGCGGCGAACATCCATTTCGAGCAGTTCCCGCCGCTGATGCTGCAGCGCTTCGGCGATCCGTGGTGGCGGACCGGAGGGCTTTCGCTGCACTTCCTCCACGCGACCACCGACGGTGAACCCGTGCGGGCGTTCGCGGGGCCGTTGGACGCCGGACCCCCGCTCCGCGCCGCAGCCTGGATGGAAACCGCCGAAGGGGTTCGAGTCTGCGAGGGCAACGGCTGGATCGGCGGCGAAGACCCCAACTCGGCGCTTCGGGAAAGACTGGCTCGGAGCCGGCCGGCCACGGACCTCCGGCTGCTGAAAGGCTCGCAGGTGGGCGATGTCGTGACCGGGGTCACCAGCCGGATCGATGGGGCGGAGGCGCTGCGCCGGCTCGAACGCGTCACCGAGCCGCTGGACCTCTACCGGACGCGCAGCGTGGCGGGCGCCGGCGGTGGCGATCGACGCGCTACGCGCCGTCGAGGGGCCGCTCTTCCGCTCCGGAGGCGAGTTCGTGGGCATGTTCGGAGCCATCGAACTCCAGTTTCTCGATGGTCCGGTCTTGCTGGATCATGACTACTTGGCCGACGGCCGCGTGGTCGCGCTGTCCGAGAGCCCGAAGACCGAGGTCGCCTGGTACGAGAGCAACCTGCGCGACGCGGCCGACGGACGCGCCGTGGCGCGGCTCCTGATGATGAGCCGGCTGCTCAAGGCGTCGTCGCCGCTCTGGGCATGAGCCGCGCAGTGGCGTGCGCCAGCGCCGGCACTAGGATGCGTCGAGGGGAGCGGCGATGACTCGGTACAGCCTGCAGGCCGGCCCCTCAGGGCCCGCGGCCGCGCCGCCCGAGCGCTCGGCGGTCTAGATGGATCGCATGCTAAGACTTGATGGGGGGCGGCCAGACCCTCCTGGTCGGTCTCAGGAACGGACGGCCTCACTTCGACTATTGGGGCGCCGCCTTGCCGGCAGGCGCGCGAGAGACGCTCGACGCGCGGCTGCTGGAGCGCGCCATCCCGCATGGCATGCTGGACGGTGGCGAGCGACTGGATCTTCTGCCGGAGAGCGGCCACGGCTTTATGGCGACACCCGCGCTGAAGGTGTCGCGGGCGCACGGCGGCTTTGTCACTCAGATGGCCGTTCAGGCCGCGCATGTGGCGGACGACGCCTGCCAGATCCGCCTCGCCGACGCCGCCGCCGGTGTCGAGGTGCTGTGTGAGATCCGGCTCGATCCGGCCACGGGGGTCGCGAGTTTCCAACTGGAGTTGCGCAACGCCGGCCTGGACGCGCTGCGGGTCGACTGGGCGAGCCCCGTGGCGTTCCCGTCGCTGGGCGACGAAATCCTCGCCTTCGGTGGCCGATGGGCCCGGGAGTTCGCCGGACGGCGCCTTCGGCTGCCGTCCGGCCTGTGGGCGAGCGAAGCACGCACCGGCCGGACCTCGCATCATTCGCCACCGTTCTTGGTAATCGGCGAGCCCGGGTTTGGGGAGCATCACGGGCAGGTGCTTGCGGTGCATCTCGCCTGGAGTGGAGACCACCGGCTCTTCGCCGAACGCCTGCGGGACGGGCGTATCCAGGTTCAGGCGGGCGAGCTCTTCTGGCCGGGAGAGGTGGTGCTCGCGCCTGGGGAGGCGTACCGCTCGCCCATCGTCTATGCCGCCAAGTCGGACGTCGGGCTGAATGGCCTGAGCGCGCGCCTGCATGCCTTCGTGCGCGGAACGGTGCTCGGCGGGCGGCTTACCGGGCGGCCGCGGCCCGTCCACTTCAACACCTGGGAGGCCGTCTACTTCCGCCACGACGAGGATGAGCTGAAGCGGCTCGCGGAGGCGGCGGCTTCAGTCGGCGCAGAGCGGTTCGTCCTCGACGACGGTTGGTTCAAGGGCCGAGACGACGACACCACCTCTCTCGGCGACTGGACGCCGGATCCCGGCAAGTACCCGCAAGGCTTGGGTCCGCTCGTGGCCCATGTGCGCGGCCTCGGCCTGGAGTTCGGACTATGGGTCGAACCGGAAATGGCCAACGCCTGCTCGGACCTGTTGCACAACCATCCCGACTGGATCCTCGGCGAGCCCGGGCGCGACCAGCCGCTCGGGCGCGGCCAGTACGTCCTCGACCTGACCCGACCGGAGGTGTCGGCGGCGATATTCTCCGCGCTTGACCGGCTCCTGCGTGAGCACCCCATCGCCTATCTGAAGTGGGACATGAACCGAGACCTCACCCACCCGGTGAGCGGCGGCTTTGCGGCCAGCCGAAACCAGGTGCTCGCGGTCTATGCGCTGATGGATCGGGTCCGGGCCGCGCATCCGGGCGTAGAGATCGAATCCTGCGCCTCCGGTGGCGGGCGAGCGGACTACGAGGTACTGAAGCGCACAGACCGGATCTGGACGTCCGACTGCAACGACCCCCTGGAGCGGCAGTCCATCCAGCAGGCGTTCTCGATCTTCTTTCCTCCGGAGGTGATGGGAGCCCACGTCGGCCCGGCGGATAGCCACACGACGGCGCGGCGCGCCAGCATCGAGCTGCGCACGCTCACCGCGCTGTTCGGTCACATGGGGATCGAGGCCGATGTGCGGCGTTTCGCGCCCGCGGAGCTCGAGGTGCTGCGGACGGCCATCGCGCTGCACAAGCGTTTCCGCCCGCTGCTTCATGGCGGGCGCCTGGTGCGTCAGACGCCGCCGGATCCGGGGGCGGTTTCGTTCGCGGTGCTCGGCGAAGGCGAGGCGCTCGCCAGCTTGGCGCAGCTGGCGACGCCGGAGACGGCGGCCGCAGCGCCGCTCAGGCTCAAGGGGCTGGACCATGAAATGATCTACACGGTGCGCCTGCTCAACCCGCCGGGCCGGCCTGAGGCGGCGATGAAGCACGCCCCGGCGCTGGTGCGCGGCGAAGCGATCCGCGCCGCCGGTCGGTTGATCGCCGAACTCGGCCTGCCGGCGCCGATCCTGCGAGCGGGTGAAATCGCGGTCTATCATCTGGAGGCGAAGCGGGGATGAAGCTGGGCGTTTGCTATTACCCGGAACATTGGCCTGAGGAGCTCTGGGTCCAGGATGCGGCAGAGATGGCGGCGCTGGGCATCAGCTGGGTGCGGATCGCCGAGTTCGCCTGGAGCCGGATCGAGCCGGAACCCGGTCGGTACGACTGGGGCTGGCTGGACCGCGCCGTCGAGACGCTCGGCGCGGCGGGCCTGAAGATCGTCATGTGCACGCCGACCGCGACCCCGCCCAAGTGGTTGGTGGACGCGCACCCCGAGATGCTCGCCGTGGACGCAGACGGGCGCCCGCGCGGTTTCGGGTCCCGCAGGCACTACTGCTTCTCCAGTGAAGCCTACCGCTCCGAGTGCGCGCGGATCACCGACGCGGTTGCGGAGCGGTACGGGCGGCACCCCTCGGTGGGCGCCTGGCAAACGGACAATGAGTTCGGTTGCCATGACACGACGATCAGCTATTCCGCCAACGCCGCGGAACGGTTCCGGGGATGGCTGGCCCAGCGCTACCAGTCGGTGGATGCGCTCAATCGAGCCTGGGGCGCTGTCTTCTGGTCCCAGGAGTACCGCAGCTTCGACGAGGTGGAGCCGCCGAACCTGACCGTGACCGAGGCGAACCCGAGCCATCGGCTAGACTACAACCGCTTCGCGTCCGACGAGGTGGCGAGCTTCAACCGCCTGCAGGTCGAGATCATTCGTCGGCGCTCTCCCGGGCGAGACGTGACCCACAACTTCATGGGGTTCTACACCGAGTTCGATCACTTCCAAGTCGGCGAGGGCCTCGACTTCGCCAGCTGGGATTCCTATCCGCTGGGCTTCCTCGAGCAGTTCTGGTTCTCGGACGACGAGAAGCGTTGCTATCTCCGTCAGGGGCATCCGGACATCGCCGCCTTCCACCACGATCTCTACAGGGGTGTCGGCCGCGGGCGCTGGTGGGTGATGGAGCAGCAGCCGGGTCCCGTGAATTGGGCGAGGTACAACCCCGCGCCACTGCCGGGCATGGTGCGGGCCTGGACCCTGGGAGGCCTTCGCGCATGGAGCCGAGGTGGTCTCGTACTTCCGCTGGCGGCAGGCGCCGTTCGCGCAGGAGCAGATGCACGCCGGGCTGAACCGCCCCGACCGGGTAATGGACCAGGGCGGTCGGGAGGCGCGGCAGGTGGGCGAGGAACTGCGCGTGCTGGGCCCGCTCGCGCCCTGCCGGCGTGGCGCCGTGGCGCTGGTGTTCAGTTACGAGGCGGACTGGCAGTTCGGGATCCAGCCGCATGCTGCGGACTTCCGCTGGCTCAGGCTGGCGTTCGAGGTCTACTCGGCGCTGCGCCGGCTAGGTGTGGACATCGACATCGTGCCGCCCGACGCCGACTTCACGGGCTACAGCCTCGTGGTCGCACCCTCTCTGCCGATCCTGTCCGACGAGCTGGTCTCGGCCCTGGAAAGATCCGGCGCCGTCGTTATGTTCGGGCCAAGAACCGGCTCCCGCACGCCGGAAGGCCACATTCCGTCCACTCTGCCGCCGGGTCCCCTCGCGCGGCGCCTGCCATTCAAGGTGACGCGCGTGGAAAGTCTGGGCGCCACGAGCGCCGCCCCTTATTGAACTGGGCGGGGCGCGCCTCTCCGGTCGGCTGTGGCGGGAAGAGATCGAAACCGCACTGCCGGCGCTGGCGAGATTCGCGGAGGGCGGACCGGCCTGGATCGCGGAGCAGGGCTGGCACTATCTGGCGACGTGGCCTGACGAAGAACTCCTGGAGCGCGTGGTCACTACGGTGGCTCGTGAAGCGGGGATCGAGGCGATCGCGCTGGAGGAGGCCGTGCGGGTCAGAACGCGCGACGGAGTGCATTTCGCGGTCAACTATGCGGCGGACGCTCGGCGGGCGCCAGGCCGCCCGGCGCACGCTTCCTGCTCGGCGAGGCGGACCTGGAGCCCGGCGGCGTCGCCGCGTGGACGGAGCAGGCCTGATGACGGAGCACAGCGGGAAGCGGCGGACGCGCCTTTCGCCGGAAGCCCGCCGGGAGCAGATCCTCGACGAAGCCGCGCGGCTGATCCTGGAGGAAGGGCTGACCGCCGTCAGCATGGAGCGGCTGGCGCGAGCCGTGGGGATCAGTAAGGGCCTGGTCTACAACTACTTCGCCGACCGCGACGGATTGCTGGCGGCGCTCCTGCACCGCGAGCAGACCGAGCTCCGCGACCGGGGCATGCTCTCGGCGCTGCAGGCGCGCAGCTACGCTGAGCTGATCCGTCAGACCACGCGGCTCTACCTCCAGCAGACCCGGGACCGGGCGCCCTGATCGGCGCGCTGTTGGCCGATCCCTCCGTGGCGCGGCTGATGGAAGAGGAGAACCGCGCCGACCGCGACCGCACGGTCCGCTATTTCGTGCGGGCGACCCGTCGCGAGTTCGACCTGCCGCTGCCCCTGGCGATCGCCGCCGTGGACATGCTCATGGCTGTCACCGACCAGGCCGGAAAGCTCGTGGGGCAGGGGCAACTGGACGTCGAAGCCGCCACCGAGATGTGCGTCGAACTGATCACCGGCGGCCTGGCGCGGCTGGCGCGCCGCAGCGACCTCTTCCCCTGAGCATCTGCACCTTGCGCGTCAGATGCTGACCGCGCGGCCGGCCCAATAAGGCGCGCGCACGGCTCCCCGCTGGATCTTGCCGCTCGCCAGGCGTGGCAGCGTATCGGCGAAATCGATGGCCCGCGGCCGCTTGTAGCCGGAGAGGCGCTCACGCACGAACGTGAGGATGTCCTCGGCGAGCTCCGGGGGAGGGGCTGTACCCCGCCCGCAGTTCGACCACCGAGCGGACCTCCTCGCCCCACTCCTCATTGGGCGCGCCGATGGTGCAGACGTCCGCGACCGCCGGGTGCAGGCTGACCACATTGTCGATCTCCTGCGGGTAGATGTTGACACCGCCGGAGATGATCAGCTCGGCCGTCCGGCCGGTCAGGAAGAGATAGCCGTCCCCATCCAGGTAGCCCATGTCGCCAAGTGTGAAGTGATCGCCCTCGAACAGGGCGTCGGTCTTGGCGGCGTCTTTGTAGTAGCTGAAGCGCGAACCGGGATCCGCGCGCAGGTATACCTTGCCGACCTGGCCGGGCGGGCAGGGATGGCCGTCCTCGTTCAGGACACGGGCGCCTTGGTTCGGGTCCAGGCGCCCGACGCTTCCGGGCTTGTTCAGCCACTCCTGCGAGGTGATGACGAACCCGCCGCCGCCTTCAGTGGCGGCGTAGTATTCGGTCAGCACAGGTCCGAGCCAAGCGATCATGGCGCGCTTGGTCGCCACCGGGCAGGGCGCCGCGCCGTGGATCACCATCTTGAGCGACGACACATCGTAGCGATCCCGGATATCCGCCGGGAGCTGCAGCAGCCGCTGGAACATGGTCGGCACCATATGGGTGTGCGTGACCCGGTGTCGCTCGATGAGCCGCAGCGCCTCTTCCGGATCGAACTTCTCCATCATCACGATGGGCACGCCCGAGGCGAGCGGCCAGCGCACGTCCATCAGGAGGGGCGCGGCGTGGTAAGCCGGACCGCAGCATAGCGCCACGTCGACGCCGGGGTCGTAGGCGGCGTAGGTGCCCGGGCCCTGAGGCAGCACGGGCTCGGGTGAGCGCTTGTAAACCCCTTTGGGCCGCCCCGTTGTGCCCGAGGTGTAGAGCATCAAGGTTCCGTGCTGCGGGGCCGGCGGATCGTTCGGCGAGGCGCTCGCAAGGACGGATCGTAGTCGGCGAAGCCCTCCGCGGCGCCGCCGGCCATCAGCCGCACGCGTAGAGGCCCGGGCGCACAGGCGAGGCCGGCTTCGGCGGAACTGGCTTCGGCGATCAGCGCCCGAGCGTCGCAGTTCTCGACGATGTAGGCAGCCTCTGCAGGGGCGAGGCGCCAGTTCACCGGCGTCAGGCGCAGGCCGATCCGCATGGCGGCGAGATAGGCTTCGACGAAGGTCGGGCCGTTGCCGCAGATGATGGCCAGCCCATCGCCGGGCTCTAGGCCAGCGCGGCGCAGAATGTCGGCCAGCCGGTTCGCGCGTTCGTGAAGCTCAGCGAAGCTGCGCGTGCCGCCCGCCGCCACGATGGCCGCGTCGTGCGGTTTGGCTGCGGCCCAGGCGGCGCTGGCCATCCCCATTTCAGCGAGAGACGCGGCCTGATCCATCGGAGCTCCCCTATTGACGGGATGTTCAATTGCACTTGACGCAGTCGGCGTCGCCGCCTTAGCTATTGACGGTTAGTATAATAAAACAGGCCCGCAGGGAAAGGGCGTTGTCCGCCCTCGAGGCTGGTCAGGGGAAATGCTGATGAAGAGCCGCCTTGGCGCATTCGCCGCCGCCTCCGTCCTTGCTATCGCCGTTGGCACCGCCGCCTCGGCTCAGGAAGCGCGGGAGCTCGATGAGCTAGTGATCACCGCACAGAAGCGAGAGGAGAGCCTGCAGGACGTGCCGATCGCGGTGAGCGCGTTCTCCGGCGCGGCGCTCGAGCGAGCACAGATCGAAAACCCGCAGGACATCCAGTTCTCGATCCCTAACGCGGTGCTGGTCGGCAACGACCGCTTCACCCTGCGCGGCATCGGCAACAACGCCATCTCGTCCACAGCTGACAACGGGACGCAGACCTTCTTCAACGGCGCTACAGTGGCCCTGTCACCGCAGGACGAGTTCTACGACCTCGAGCGGGTCGAAGTGCTGCGCGGGCCGCAGGGCACGCTCTATGGCCGGAACACGACCGGCGGCGCCGTCAACGTCATCACCAAGCGGCCCACGAGCCAGTTGGAGGGGTTCGCCTTCGGCCAGGCCGGCAACTTCGATTCGGTGAAGCTGCAGGGCGCGATCAACCTGCCGATGGGCGAGCGGGTGCGCCAGCGCTTCGCTGGCTATTGGCTGAAGCGCGACGGCTACACGGAGAACCTCGCGACGGGGAACGGCATCGACGGCCGTGAACAGTTCGGCGTGCGCTCGACGACCGAAGTCGACCTGCCTTGGGCGGTCACCGGCCGCCTGACGCTGCAGTATTTCGAAGAAGATTCCAGCCGTGCGCGGGAGACCAAGCGGCTCTGCAAGGCGATCGCGGTGCTGGGCTGCTCGCCGAACGAGTTGGGATTCGACTCCCCGAACACCTCGGCCGTGATTATGCAGACCCTGCTGCGGAGCCCGATCTTCACCGGCATATTCCCGCCTGGTGGCGATATCTACGCCGGCGCACCGAACCCGCAGGACCTCCGGAAGATCGCGGCGGACTACGACCCGAAGACCGAGGGCGAGAACTTCATCGGCGTCCTGGACCTCTCGAAGACCCTCGGAAGCCTGACGTTCACGTCGCTGACAAGCTATTCGGAAGGAAAGTCGAAGGCGAGCACCGACTGGGACAACGCCGACCTGCCGTTCCGCTTCCTGCGGCCCATCACCTATCAGCTCGGTCCGGACCGGCAGGTGACCACCGATCGGCTGCTAACCATCGACCAGTTCACCTCGCGCAGCCGCACCTGGTCGCAGGAGCTTCGCCTGGTGTCGGACAACGATGGCCTCTTCAACTACACGGCCGGCGCCTTCTTCTTCGACAGCAAGGGCCGCTCGCGCTTCGAGATCTGGCATCCTGCCATCGAGTTCTTTACCCGAGCCATTGGCCTGCCGGCGGCGAGCCAGCATGTGGACAACGACACGCCCTATTCGCGAACGAAGGCTTGGGCCTTGTTCGGCGAGAGCTACTTCCAGGTCACCGACGCCACCAAGTTGACGGTGGGGCTGCGCTATACGGACGAGGAGAAGGCGATCCGCACGCGCAGTATCGTGCTGGCGGCGCCGACGCCCTACGTCGTCGCGGAACGCGACTGGCAGGAGTGGACGGGGAAGGTCTCCCTCGATCATCGACTCGATCTGAGCTTCACCGACGAGACGCTGCTCTATGCATCGGTGGCTCGCGGCTACAAGGGCGGCGGGCTGAACCCGGGCAACGCGGTGGATCCGGACTTCGAGCCGGAGACGGTCATGGCCTACGAGGTGGGCGCGAAGAACCAACTGCTCGGCCGGGCGCTGCAGGCGAACCTTGCCGCCTTCTACTATGACTACACCGACCTGCAGCTCGGGCAGCGGATCGGCGCCAACGCGGTGACGGCCAACGCCGACGCGAAGATCTGGGGCCTGGAGGGTGAGTTCCTCTGGCGTCCGACCGAGAACTGGCTGTTCGACAGCAACCTCTCCTACCTCAACACCGAGATCGGCGAGTTCCTGACGATCGACGCGGCCAATCCGGCGCAGAGCCTGACCACCCGGACTCCGGCCGTTCCGGTGAACCTCGCAGGCAACGAGCTGCCGTACGCGCCAGCGTTCAAGGTCAAGATTGGCGGCCAGTACAGCTTTGGGGTCGGCGACTGGACGGGGACGCTTCGGGCGGACCTGACCTGGCAGGATGAGTTCTACGCGCGTGAGTTCAACACGCCGAACGACCGGATCGACGGCTGGGCGCTGGCCGATCTGCAGGCGCGCCTCGTCCGCGACGATGGGCGGCTCGAACTGCAGGCCTTTGTGAAGAACGTGACCGCTGAGGACAACATCGTTTCGTCGATCATCGAAGACGCCCTGATCGGCAGCTACCGCAACGTGCGGCTGCTTGAGCCACGCACCTTCGGAGCCTCCATCCTGGTCCGCTACTAGCCGTACCGCGGACGTCGAGCGATCGCCGCGGCCTCCGCCCTGGCCGCGGCGATCGCAGGTAGTTTCGTCGCCCGTCCCGCTAGGTCCGGGATGGTTTACGAGAGGTAGTGCTTCGTTTGCCTTGACCGCAGGCGTGGCCGGGCCCCGTCGAGTGGAAGCTTACGGGCAGCCGCCTGGATTCCTTGCGCGCGGCCCCCGCGTGGCTGCGCCGGGCGCTGCGCAACCGCCGCCTTGGGTCAGGAAAACCCTGGCGGATCCCGTGTGGCGGACGCCCGCCGGCTCGGCCTGCATCGCGCCTGCGCGATGCGAGCCCCGGTTTTCAGAGTGGAGTGATGTGATGGCGAAAAAGCCGCTGCGCAGCCAGAGGAGCTATGGGAAGCTCGACCGTGACGGCTTCATCCACCGCAGCTGGATCAAGGGCACAGGCCTGCCCGACCACGTCCTCGACGGGCGGCCGATCATCGGCATCTGCAACACCTGGTCCGAGCTGGTCACCTGCCAGTTCCACCTGCGCGACCTCGCCGAGCATGTGAAGCGCGGCGTCTGGGAAGCCGGCGGCGTGCCGATCGAATTCCCGGCCATGAGCTTGCCCGAGACCCAGATGCGGCCGACGGCCATGCTGTTCCGCAACCTCCTGGCCATGGAGGTGGAGGAGAGCATCCGCGCCAACCCGATCGACGGGGTGGTCCTACTGGGCGGCTGCGACAAGACCACGCCCGGCCAGCTGATGGGGGCGGCGAGCGTGGACCTGCCGACCATGGTGGTCTCTTCCGGCCCGATGCTGAACGGCAAGTGGCAGGGCCAGGATATCGGCTCCGGCACCGACGTCTGGCGCTTCTCCGAGATGGTCCGCGCCGGCGAGATGAGCCTGAAGGACTTCCTTTCGGCCGAGAGCGCCATGAGCCGCAGCCACGGGACCTGCAACACCATGGGCACGGCCTCGACCATGGCCAGCCTCATCGAGGCGCTGGGCATGAGCCTGCCGATGAACGCCGCCCTGCCGGGCGTCGACGCACGGCGCAAGACGATGTCCCACCTGACCGGCAACCGGATCGTCGAGCTGGTGAAGCAGGACGTGCGGGTGTCGCAGATCCTCACCCGCCAGGCCTTCGAGAACGCCATCGTCATGCACGCCGCTATCGGCGGCTCGACCAACGCCGTGGTCCACCTCCTGGCACTCGCCGGCCGGGTTGGCGTGGAGCTCACCCTCGAGGACTTCGACCGCATCGGCCGCGAGAGCCCGCTCCTGGTTAACCTGATGCCGTCCGGCCGCTTCCTCATGGAGGACTTCTGCTACGCCGGCGGCTGTCCGGCAGTGATGAAGGAGCTGGGAGACCGCTTCCGCCGCGACGCCTTGACGGTCAGTGGCATGACCCAGGGCGAGATCGCCGACGCCGCCGAGGTCTGGAACCGCGACGTGATCGGCTCGGTCGACCAGCCGATCGGACCGTCCTCCGGCGTCTGGGTGCTGAGCGGCAACCTCTGTCCGGACGGGGCCATCCTGAAGCCCAGCGCCGCCACGCGCGAACTGCTCACCCACCGCGGTCGCGCCGTGGTCTTCGAGGACATCGAGGACTACCACGCCCGCATTGACGACCCGAATCTTGAGGTCGACGAGACCTCGATCCTGGTGCTCAAGGGCTGCGGGCCCAAGGGCTATCCGGGCATGCCGGAGGTCGGCAACATGGCCCTGCCGCCCAAGCTGCTACAGAAGGGCGTCCGCGACATGGTCCGCATCTCCGACGCGCGGATGAGCGGCACGGCCTACGGCACGGTGATCCTGCACGTCTCGCCAGAGGCCGAGGCCGGCGGACCGCTCGCCCTGGTGCGCAACGGCGACGAGATCGAATTCGACGGGCCCAACCGCACCCTCAACTTGCTGGTCAGCGAGGCGGAGCTCACCAACCGCCGGCGCGCCTGGGAGGCCGTCCGCCAGCCCTCGCCGTTTACCCGAGGCTGGTACAAGCTCTACATCGACACGGTCATGCAGGCCGACCAGGGTGCCGACCTCAGCTTCCTGGTGGGCAACTCGTCGAGCGAAGTCACTCGGGAAAGCCACTGATGGCCCCCTACGCCAGCTATCCCAGCCTGCGCGGCCGCACGGTGTTCATCACGGGCGGCGCGTCGGGCATCGGCGCCGAGTTCGTCGCCCAGTTCCATGCGCAAGGGTCGAAGGTCGCCTTCATCGACCTGCAGGAGGACGACGGCCGGACGCGCGCCAACCGGCTCCTGGACGGTGTCTGGTTCCGGCGCTGCGACGTCACCGACGCGGCCGCCCTGCAGGCGGCGATCCGCGATGCGACCGAGGCCCTGGGCGCGGTCACCGTCCTGATCAACAACGTCGCGAACGACACCCGCCACAAGGCCGTCGAGACGGACATCGCCGCCTGGCATCGGGGTCTCGCGGTGAACCTTGATCCGACCTTCGTGGCGGCGACGACAGTCTATCCGATGATGAAGGCCGCCGGCGGCGGCTCGATCGTCAACGTCAGCTCGATCAACGCCATCTGGGGCCCGGCGGACATGTCGACCTATGTGGCGGCCAAGGGCGCTATCAATTCCCTGTCCAAGGGCTTGGCCCGCGAGTGGGGCCCCGACAGGATCCGGGTGAACGCGCTGTCGCCGGGCTGGGTGATCACCGAGCGGCAGCTCGAACTCTGGCTGACGCCGGAGGCGGAGGCCGACTGGTCGACGCTGGTGGCCCTGAAGGACCGGCTGATGCCCGCGGACATCGCCCGCGCCGCCCTGTTCCTGGCGTCCGACGACAGCGCCATGATGACCGGTCAGAATATGATCGTGGACGCGGGACGGCTCTGATGGCGGAGGCCGCGCTGCTCGCCTGCGACTGGGGCACCACCACCCTTCGCGCCTGGACGCTGGACGCCGACGGCGGCGTGATCGACCACCGCGAGTTCGACGTCGGCGTCTCCCGTCTCGCGCCCGGCGAGGCCGCCGAGCGATTCCGCGACACCGTGCGCCCGGCGTTCGGCGCAGAGACCCTGCCGGCTATCCTCTGCGGCATGATCGGCTCGAACCTCGGCTGGACGGTCGCGCCCTACGCCGACTGCCCCGCCGGCCTCGACGACCTGGCCCGCTGCCTGATGGCCGTGGAGCCCGGCGTCCGGATCATCCCGGGCATGCGCAGCGTGGGCCTGGCCGGCGCGCCGGACGTCATGCGCGGCGAGGAGACCCAGCTGATGGGGTGGCTGGCCGCCGACCCCGCCCGCCGTCGGGGCCGGCGGGTAATCTGCCATCCGGGCACCCACGCCAAGTGGATGCTACTGGAGAACGGCCGGCTGGTCCGTTTCGTCACGGCCATGACCGGCGAGCTATTCGCCGTGCTCGGCCGCCACAGCGTGCTGAAGAGCGACGCGCCCGCTGGCGACGAGGCCGCCTTCGCCGAGGGGCTCGCGGCCGCCGGCGACGGCGACGCCCTGGCGGCCCGGCTGTTCACCGCCCGCTCGCGGGTGGTCGGCGGCCGCAAGCCGGCGGAGAGCACGCCGAGCTACCTCTCCGGCCTGCTGATCGGGGCCGAGGTCGCCGCCACGCCCCGGTTGCTCGGGCTGGTCGGCGACGAGCCGGTGACCCTGCTCGGCGACGCGGCGCTCTGTGCGCTGTACGAGACCGCGCTCACCCGGCGCGGGATCCCCCATGAGACCTTCGATGGGGAGGCGGCGGCGGTGGCCGGCCTCTACGCCCTGCATCAATTGGGAAGGGCGTCATGACCCTCGACGAAGCCCTGAAGCGATGCCCCGTGGTGGCGATCGTCCGCGGCGTCCGGCCGGACGAGGTGTTGGACCACGCCGCCGCCCTGCTGGAGGCCGGCGTGGTCGGCATGGAGGTTCCACTCAATTCCCCCGACCCGTTCGACAGCATCCGCAGCCTCGCCGCCGAGTTCGGCGACCGGATGGTGGTCGGCGCCGGAACCGTGCTCGCGCCCGGGCAGGTGGACGCTGTAGCGGAGGCCGGCGGTCGGATCATCGTCGCACCGAACATCCGCCCTGAGGTGATTGCCCGCGCGGTGGCGCGGGGCCTGGATCCCGCGCCTGGCTTCGCCACCGCCGGCGAGGCCTTCACCGCCATCGAGGCGGGCGCGCGGCATCTGAAGCTGTTCCCCGCCGTCACCTATGGCCCGGCCCACGTGAAGCAGCTGAAGGCTGTGCTGCCGGCCCAGGCGGTGGTCTGGGCGGTTGGCGGGGTCGGCCCCGATAGCATGGCCGACTGGTGGGCCGCCGGCTGCCGCGCCTTCGGTCTTGGCGGCGAACTCTACCGCGCCGGGCAGTCGGTTGCTGAAACCCGCGAGAAGGCCCTTCGGGTCATGGCGGCCATAAGCGGATTAGCCTGAGAATCTGACCGGCAGCCTTGCAACGATCGAATTCCCTTCAGGATCGAGGCTCAGACGCGACAGGCGCTTCTAGGGGCGGCACGCGCGTTGCCGTGTCGCCCAATCGCCTCTTGGCCGCGGGAAGCAGGGTCAATCCGCCGGAAATACAGCAACGTTACCCGCGGCGCTGCACACCTCGATCACCCTCCGCTCCTGGGTGCTACCCTTCTCGGACCTTCGAAAGGTCGGCTTTGAGCGGTGCGCTTTCTGGGGCAATGCCTTCGGCCGAGACTGCCGCACTTCCACGGGAGCCATCGACCTCCACGAGCTCCGCTGAATCCTCGAAGTAGCAATGACACTCGTCCACGGCCGGCTCTACGCCGCCGTTGGTTCCGCTGCCTTGTCTGGTGCAAGCAGGCGCTCTCGCGCGAGGCGCGACCCTGAGGTCGGTCAACACAGGGGAAAGTTTCTCGCTCCTGACCGTCTCCGGCCGCGCTGTCCGGGAGAGGCGGACTTGATGACGGTCATGGCCCTCGATCGGCGGCGGCGCAGACTACGGCGTCCGTCCTCCGGAGGCCGTCATGCTTGCGATGGTGCTGCACGAGCCGCGAACGCCGCTGCGGCTGGAAGTCCGCCCCGACCCTGAACCGTCTTCCGGCGAGGTGCGAATCCGGGTCCGCGCCTGCGGCGTGTGCCGCACGGATCTGCACGTCGTGGACGGTGATCTCGCGCCGCGCCGGTCGAGCGTTGTCCCGGGGCATGAGATCGTTGGCGTGGTGGACGCCCTCGGCGACGGGGTGGAGGGCGGCCTCCTCGGGCGCCGGGTCGGCGTGCCTTGGCTGGGCGAGACCTGCGGCCGGTGCAGCTATTGCGCGACCGGCGAGGAGAACCTCTGTGACCGGCCAAGCTTCACCGGCTGGACCCGCGATGGCGGCTATGCCGACACCGCGATCGCTCGCGCGGAATTCGTGTTTCCTGTGCCGGAGGACCTGTCTGATCTTGAGGCGGCGCCGCTCATGTGCGCGGGCCTTATCGGCTACCGGTGCTGGCGCAAGGCGGAGGCGGCGCGCCCGGTTCGGCGCCCTCGGTCTCTACGGGTTCGGCGCGGCGGCCCACCTGCTCGCGCAGCTCGCGGCTCACGTCGGCCAGAGCGTCTATGCCTTCACTCGCGAGGGCGACGCCGCCGCTCAGGACCTGGCGCGGGAGGTGGGATGCGCCTGGGCGGGGGCCTCGGGCGACGCTCCGCCGGAGCCGCTCGATGCGGCGATCATCTTCGCACCGGTGGGCGAACTGGTGCCCTTTGGCCCTGCGGGCGGTACGCAAGGGCGGCGCGGTAGTGTGTGGCGGCATTCACATGAGTGATCTGCCGAGCTTTCCCTACAGCCTTCTCTGGGAGGAGCGACGGCTCGTCTCGGTCGCCAACCTCACGCGTCGGGACGCCCAGGCCTACCTGCCCCTGGCGGCGCGCGCCGGCGTCCGGCCGCACGTCACGGCCTACGACCTGAGGTCCGCCAACCAGGCGCTGACGGACCTGCGCGCCGGCGCGTTCGCCGGCGCCGCCGTCCTCGTGCCCCGGCTCAGTGGCTGAGGAGAAGGTAGCGCGTCGGGTGGGAGAGCAGGGCGCGCGTTACCCCGCCGAACACCCATTCCGCCAGCCGACTGTGACCATAGGCGCCAGCGACGATCAGGTTCGCGCCGATCGCGGCGGCCTCGGCGTTCAGCTCGTCGGCGACGCTGCCATCGGGCGCGGTGACCACGTGGGCGCGGGCCGGAACGCCGCGCCGCCGAAGGGCGTCCACCACATCCTGGGTGGAGGTGCGGCTGTCGTCGACCTGAGCTTCCGTGCACACGCTCATCACCACGACGTCGTCCGCGTCGGCCAGCAGGGGAAGCGCGTCGGCCACGGCGCGGCGGGATTCCCGCGTATCTTTCCAGGCGATCACCACGGCGCGGGGGTGCGGCGCCGGCGGATCGGCCGGCGCCACCAGAACAGGCTTGCCCGCCCGCAGGACGACCTCCGCCGGATCGGCGACGCGAAAGGCGTTGATGGGCGGCGAGCCCGCACCCATGACGATCAGGTCGGCCGCACGCGAGAGAAGGACCAGAGCGTCGGCCGGCGCCATCCGGGCGGCGCGCCATTCGCCGTCTGCTTCGGCGCCGTCACGGCGGAACGACTCTTCCGCGCGCTCGAGGTTGGCGTCGACCTCATGGGCCAATTGGTCGAACACCTGCGCGGTCATCTCTGCGCCGTAGGGATCCGCGACGGGAATCGGCTCCACCGTTTCCGCTTCCAGGCCGATGAGCCTCGCGCCAAAGCGCTTCGCAAGGCCGGCTGCGACCTCCGTGCGCCGGGAAGAGGCGAGGCCAGGTTCCACGTGGACGAGCACGCAATCGTAGCAACCGGTACGGGCCGGGCGGTTAAGGGTGGTCTGGTCTCGGGCTTGCGTCATGGCGAGCCTCCCTTCGAATGCGGCCGGCGCAAGGCCCGCGGCCGCACGGGCCTGGATCATTCGGCGAGCCGCTCGAGGGCGTCCCTCTGCTTCACGGAGAACCGGCGGGCCGCGGCGAATTCGACGATCGCGGCGTCTTGCAGCTGCGTCAGGGTTCTCGAGACGGTTTCGATGGTGAGACCGAGATAGTCGGCCATGTCCTGACGTCCCATGGGGAGCTCGACAGCTGGATGAGGGCACCTGTCCGCCTGGTTCAAGAGAAAGGCGGCCACCCGCTCGCGGGCGGACCTGCAGCTCAGCAGCATCAGATGGCTCTGGGTGCGTCCGAGCTCCTTGTGCGTCTCGGCGAGGATCGCGGCCTGCATCGCAGCCTCGCCCGCGAAGGCGCGCACCGCG
The DNA here is from genome assembly GCF_024699985.1 of Phenylobacterium sp. J367. Taxonomy (GTDB): domain Bacteria; phylum Pseudomonadota; class Alphaproteobacteria; order Caulobacterales; family Caulobacteraceae; genus Phenylobacterium. The sequence continues at coordinate 2,578,471 of NZ_JAJONA010000001.1, forward strand.
GTCCGCTTCAGGACCTGGACGACGCCGTCTGTCAGGACTTCCGCGGAGAAGCGGTGCCTGGGGCCGGCCTCGAGGCCGAAGAGATCGCCAGCGTAGTAGAAGTCGCCGAGGAGCCGGCGCCCGTCGCTTGCGAAGCGTACGGTCCGGACGGTCCCCGACACCACGCGATAGAGGAACTCCGCCTCGTCGTCCTGGGCATAGACCTCGGCATTGCGGGCGAAGCGCATCGGCGTGCCCAGCCGGTCCATCACCTCGACGATGCCCATGGCCTCTTCGGACGCTGGTGTGCGGGAAGCGTACGCCTGGGACATGTGGCAGATCCTTGCTCGATCGGCTTCACTGTGGGCCCAACGGGCGCCGTTCGACATTCGTGGCGGCTACTTACGTAGTTCCCCGGAAGGCGCCGGCTTGGCCGTGCTTCTGGTCGTAACCACGGGCGTGGCGGCGCCGGTTCTCCGCTGGATCTTCGGAGCCTACGGAGTGAGGGCGCTTGACCGTGGAATCTTCTGGATCAGCGGACGGCGCATTCGGCCGCGGATCCTGCTCGGCGGGGTCGGCGGCGGCCCGCGGGACCGCGATGACCGACGGCTGGAGGCGCCTTGACGGGCGGGCGGATAGCGAAGCCTCCGCAGTCTGTGACGCAGCGCCCGTTACGCGCGACGCGCCGTTGTGGCCAGGGCGACCAGGCCCATCCCGGTGGTCACGAACGCCAGTCCGAGCAGGAGGCCCGCTTCTCCGGCGTTTCCGCCTGCGACCTGCAGGCCAATCAGGGCCGCCGCCACGGAGGCTCGCGAGCGCCGAGCCGAGCACCCAGCGCCAGGCCCACAACGGTCTGAGGCGCAGCGCCATGGCCAACTGGACGCCGCCGTCCGTCACCAGAGCGGCGACCAGCACGATGACCACCGTGAGCGCGCCGACAGTCGGCCGCAGCGTCAGCAGCACCCCGCTTGCGGTCACCAGCAGAGCGCTCAGCAGGGCGGCCAGACGCAAAGCCGGCGGCGAGACCAGCAGGGCGACGGGCAGCATCACCGCGCCCGCCAGCCAGAGCGTCCATCCGGCGGCGAAGCCGAGGATCACGACCGGCGCCGGGTGGGCTGCGGCCGCCAGGCCGACGCCGACCATCGCCAGGCCGGCCAGGAGCAGCGTCGGAGCCCGGCTTGGTGTGGCGGCGAACAGGGGCGGGGGCAGGGCGCGGGCGGGCGTCACGGCCTGACCTCGGTCGCCGGCGACGCCAGGGCATCCCCGAGCAGCCGTTCCACGTAGAGAATGCGCACGAGCACATGCGCGATCACTGCCAGCGGGGTGGCGAACAGCACGCCCATCGGACCCAGGAGCACGCCCATCGCCAGCACCGCGAAGAGCGTGACCGCCATCGGCAGCTCGACCATCTGTCTCAGCACCAAGGGCGTGATCACATTGGCTTCGACCTGCATGGCGCAGACATAGATCACCGCCGCCCAGGCGAAGGTTGTCGGCCCCTCCGAGAGGGAGACCAGCAGACCGACGGCCATGGCCGCCGCGGGTCCGACGACCGGAACAAACTGTCCGGCGCCGGCCAGCAGTCCGAGACCCAGGGGCGCCGGCGCTCCAATGATCCAGAGCCCGAGGCCGGTCGTCAGCCCCACGAGCACCATGGAGATCACCTGTCCGGCCAGCCATCTGCGCAGCGCCAGGCCGCAGGCGTCAAGGACCCGCGCGGCCTCCGCCCGGGCCGGCCGCGGTAGCAGGCTCAGGAAGCCCTGCTGATAGGTGGCGGGATGGAACGCCAGGTAGAGCCCTGCGAAGAGCGCGATGATCGCACCGGCGACGCCCGACACCGCGCTTCGGGCGAGGGGTCCGAGCCAGGCGATCAGGCCTCCGCCGTCCTCGAGCCGGTGGAGGTCGGCCAGCAGCAGCGCTCCCAGCGGCGAGCGACCGAGGTCGGCCTGCAGGCCTCGCCACGCCGCAGGGACGAGATCCGAGAGCGTCTGGAGCTGACGCATGGCCTCCCATCCGAACAACCAGGCGGAGAGGACGATAAGACCGGTCGTCAGCAGCATCGCCAAGGTGAGCGCGATCGCCTGGTTCAGCCGCCCGAACCGGGCGATTGGCTCAGCCAGGGCGTGCAGCACGACGGCTGCGAGGATCGCGCCGAACCCGAGCAGCAGCACGTCCGACAGCCGGATGACGAGCGCGACGAGGAAAAGCATGGCGACGAAGATCGCCGCGCGGTGGACGAACGCGAAGTCGTCGAGTCGGGGCCGGGGGAGGCCTCCGGCATTTGTTGTGGCGGCGCTCAATGCGACAGGAAGGCGGGGCACGGCGGCGCCTCGAACATGGCCGCGGTCGCGCCGCCGAGCACGAACTCGCGCGCCCTTGAATGACCGAAACCGCCCATCACGAGCAGGTCGACGTCGCGGTCTTGCACATAGGATGCGATGGCCCGTCCGATGGGCTCGCCCCCGGCGTCGATCTCGTTCACCCAGGTCTCGATATCGTGCAGCCTCAAGTGCCTCTGGAGCTCGCCAGTCCCGAGCGCGGCCGGCAGGGCTTTCTCGCCGCGCACCACAAGGATGCGCACCGCACGCGCGGCCTGCAGCACGGGCAGGGCGTCGGCGACGGCGCGGGCGGCGACGCGGCTGCCGTCCCAGGCGATCGCCGCCTTGTCGAACTGCGCCGCCGGCTCGAACGCCCGGCCCTCCGGGAAGATGCAGACCGGTCGGCCCGAACCGAACAGCAGGGCCTCGGCGACGCCCACATCGGCAAGCATCTGTGGCCCGATCGGAATGAGCGACAGGTCACGCGTGCGCGCATGAGCGACGAGGTCGTCGGCCTGCAGGTATGTCGGGACTTTTTCGAAGATCGCATTGGCCAGGAGGCCGGCGCGGGCCGAAGCCGAGACGAAGGCCTGGACGGCGTGGCCGGCGTCCTGAGCGCTCCGTTCCTCCGCCTCCCGGGCCATGGCGTCGAGGCCAATCAGCGCGTTCGCAAGGCGGTTGCGCGGGACCTTGATGTCGGCCTCCAGCGCCACCGCGGTCAGCGCGCCTCCGAAGCGTCGGGCCAGCGCGGCGGCGCTTGCGATCGCCAGATCGGGCGTCACGTCCGGGTAGGTGAGCAGCGGGGTTATGATGTCCCGGAAAGCCATGTCGTAACCTCCTGCGGGGGCGCCGCGGCGTTCGCTTCGTGCGCAGCAGGCGCCCTTTCGGGAAGGACGGCCTTGATCGCGGTCAAGCGATCAAAGCCCGGTGCGCGTACGGCGGCGCCCGCGGGGGCGTGGTTCGCAGGGGGCAGCTTTGTTCGGTAAGGAGCGCGGCGGCGCTCGCTGCGGTCAGCGGGCCGTGTAGCCGCCGTCGATCACCAGCTCGGCCCCGGTGACGAGCCGGGCCTCTTCGGAGGCCAGGTAGACGCAGCCCCAGGCGACATCGTCGGGTTCGCCCATGCGGCCGAGGGGCGTGAGAGCGGCGAGGGCGGCGCGTCCGGCCCCGGGGGCGCCCGATTCCTGCAAGCGGCCTTCGGTCATGGGCGTCCGGATGAAGCCGGGATGGATGACGTTCACGCGGATGCGGTCCGGCGCATAGCTCACGGCGTCGTTCTTGCTCATCAGGCGCACCGCGCCCTTCGACGCATGGTAGGATGGGACGACGCCCGCGCCCACCATGCCACGGACCGACGACAGGTTGATGATCGATCCCCCGCCGGCCGCCTTCAGGTGCGGGACCGCGTGCTTGGTGCAGAGGAAAACGCCCTTCACATTGACCGCCTGGACCTGATCCCACTCGGCCTCGGTGAGCTTGTGCGTCGGCTCGTTCGCGCCTTCGACGCCGGCGTTGTTGACCAAGACGTCCAGCCGGCCGAACCGCGCTGTCACGCCGGCCATCACGCGAGCGACGTCGTCCTCCCGGGCCACGTCGCAGGTCCAAAAACAGCTGACCAGGCCGCGGTCGACCAGAGCGTCCGCCACCACGGCTGCCGGACGGTCCGAGGAGTCCAAGATGGCGACGGCGGCGCCGGTCTCGGCCATCCGGCTTGCGATCGCCCGTCCGATGCCGAGCGCGCCGCCCGTGACCACGGCCACCTTGCCTCGAAGCCTGCTCATCGGGGCCTCCTGCCTTCGGCGCGCGGCGTCGGCGAGACGTCCGCGCGCCGGTCAGCTGCCGACGCTGACGTGGTCCTCGACCACCTTCACGCCGGGCGCGGCCCAGGCGGCGCGTTCGATCACCTCGCGCTCGAACCAGGCACGCACCTTTCCATCGAGGCGCACACGGTCGCCGTCCACCGACACGCGGATCTCTCCGGCCTCGACCTCCGCCTGACGCTGCAGGGCGTCTTCGATGCGCTTCTTGATATCGCCGGCGGCGGGACGCGACTTCACGGTGACCGCATTGCTAAGGCCAAGGACACCGGCGAGACGGCGGATGTTGTGCTCAGCCGCCATCCGCTGATGATGCCAGTCCACCTCGCCCGTGAGCGAGACAAAGCCGCCTTCCACCTTTACCTTGATGGCGCCCTTCGGAATGGTCACGTCCCAGTCGATGAGGTTGGCCACCCGCTCGGCAATCGCCCGGTCCGTGAAGGCCTGCTGTTGCGGGCGGATCTGCAGGTCCTCCACGTAGCCCCGTACGCCCTTCAAGCGCTTGACCACGTTCTCCGCCGACACCTTTTGCAGGTAGGTGGGGACGTGGCCGAGCAGGTGCACGATCCCGTGCTCCACGGTCACGGCGACGTTCGATGCGTCGATGCTCGGCTCCCAGCCCAGCTCCTGCTCGACGAGCTTCTTCACCGTCTTGTCGTCCATGTTCGCCTCCTTGCCGATCTCGCGGCGAAGGAAAGGCTGCTCCTCCACATGCACCTCGGTGTTGATGCGCATCAAACATCCCAGCTTCACGGCGTTGTGGTTCGCCTGGGCGAAGGCCGGTTTGATCGAACGCGAAGCGGGACCTGGAGCGGGGCCATCCTGCGAGCAGGTGAAGTTCAGTCCGGAAGACGACGTGCTCACGATCAGCGGTGAGAAAAGGCGTGGCCGTTGGTGCCCGCCCAGGTCGTTTCGGACGGTCGGCAGACGGAATCTTGACGGTCGTCAACGCGCCCGGCGGCCTGCCTGCCGACACTTGAGCATGGTGTCCGCTGACGAGAGAAGACCGGGGACTCGGCCGATCGAGTTGCGGGTCCGTGAGATCGGCCAGTTGTTCCATACGCTGGATCCTCTGCCGTACCGGGAGCGCGACCTGGACCGCGACGTCGAAGATTACGTCACGGCCTGGGCAGGCGAGCTGCCGCAACGCGCGCCCATCGACATCCTGATCCGCCTGCCCGCCCGGGAGCGGGCGCGCGAGGCGGCGGGGCACGTCTCGGCGGCGTTCCGCAACTACTTCGCCTACCGGTCGCAGGTGGCGGGGTGGGAACTGCGGGCGCTGCTGCGCCAGGGCCGGACCGCCCTGGCGATCGGCCTCGCCGTGCTCGCGGTCTGCATCGTGGCGGGCCAGATCGCCGGGCGCTGGCCCGCCGCCGGCTATGTCGGCCGCTACTTCCAGGAAGGGCTGATCATCGTGGGCTGGGTGGCCAACTGGCGGCCGATCGAAATTCTGCTGTACGATTGGTGGCCGCTTGCGGAACGACGACGCCTCTACCGCCGCCTGGCGGAAGCCAGGGTCAGCTTGCTCAGTGACAATCCGCCCGAGGCGCCGCCGGGGCGTTGACCCACGTCAAGGCGATCCGCCGGCCGAGGCTGTGAAGTCGGGGCGTGTCTGGAGGAACTCATGAAGCCGCGCCGTCTCATAGTCGTCGCCGCCCTGGCGCTGGGCCTGCTCGGATTGTTGTTCGCCTGCCAGACGCGGTGGGATGTCCGTCCCCCCGTACATCGGCGCTCAAGGCGCGCTCCAGCCGGGATAGGCCTCACGACGCGGAGCGTGTCGGCGGGGTATCGCGCGGCGGCAGGGGCGCTTCGGACCGCATTGCGGCAAGGAGCGCGGCCTCCTCCTCGGCGAGCAGAGCCTCCGCCGTTCGTCTCTGCTCGGGATCGAGCTGCCCCTGCAGCACATGTTGATAGTGCCGGATGTTCTCGCGGATGACGAAGGTCTTCATCGCCGTCTCCAGGACCGTTGGAGAAGGATGGGTAATCAAATGATAACGCCATCGCGGTCTGGAGTCTCGTAGGCGCTGTATCGTGCTCCGCCCTCTTGTCGTTAAGCCACGGTCTGACTTGCGGGCCGGCGAGCGTTGCCGGGGCAGGCGAAGATTTGATCGGCATCGCGGTCAAGGGCGGCCGGGTGGTCGCTACTGCAGTCGATGTCGTCGATACCTGCAAAGATCGCGCTTCAGGCGCGCGGGCTGGCCAAGGTCTACCAGACCGGCGGCGGCGAAGTGCACGCGCTCCCCACCTCGGCGTCGATCCTGCCGCCGGTGTTCCAGACGATCGCGGCGGCGCTTTGGACCTGGTCGTCTCGCGGCTGGTGGAGACCGAGCGTGAGAAGATCCGGCTCCTGAAGGCGTTCGGCTCCAGCGATCCGGCGGCCGCCGCCCCGTATCTGTAGCTCGCCGGCGCGATCGCAGCGCTCGCCGCCTCCGCCGCCGTCCATCGCCAACCTTGAGGATGCCCACGGAGGGCAGGCTTGCGGCCGCTGGCCGCATGAGGTCGGCTCGGTGACGGTCGCTGCGGCGATTGATCGAGGTCAAACGCGCCGCAACTTCAAAGACCTATGTTCGGGCGCCGCGCGGCGAATGGGCTGCACGGCCCGGACGTAGCTGGACCGGCTGCGCCACCGCATCCAATGCCGCGACGCACGGACGCGACTGCGGAGTGAGCAATCAGATCCGGGTCTCGCACGTGCGAGCGAGATCCGGATCGCGGGAGGTTGCACAGGCGACAGGCCGCTGGTGATCCGTGGCCGCCAGGCCGGTTGAGGGACGCGCCGGGGCAGCGGGGTGCGCCCCTCGATCGCGCTGGAGCATGGCCGTTCCGGTCGCGGCGTCGCTGCCGACCGGTTGAGGAGGTCCCTGTTTGAATCGTCCCCTGAGCCCCGCCGACACGTCCGCCGACGCGACGCAGCTCCTGCCCGCCGCCTATCGCCTCGCTGCCCTCGGCGCCTGGCGCCGGATCGTGAACTTCGACGCCTTGGTCGACGAGTGCGTGGCGGATCGCCATGAGCTTGACCTGTTCGAATTTGCCCAGACGCCGGAGTCCGCTCGGCGGACCCTGCTAAACCACGGCAGGTGCTCGCAGGCGGAGCCCGGTTGGGACGCCGCTCGCGATATCCACGCATGACCGGCGTCGCCGAGCGTGCGCCGCCGGCCGGGCAGGCGCGTGTGGAACACGCCGCGCCCGTCGCCGGCCCGGCCGCGCCCCTTCGCGCCCGGCCCATCGCGCTCGACACCTACCGTGAGAACGTCATCCTCCTCTCCCGCCATTGTGCGAGCCTCCGGGCCGAGCGCCTCTCGGGACTGCGGAAGGTGGAGGTGCGTTCGGCGGCTGCGACGGTTCTCGCCACGCCCATCATCTGTGACGATGACGCTATGGTCGGTCCTGCGGAGGTGGGGCTGCCGCAGCCGGTGTTGCGGCGCCTTCGCGCGGCGTCCGGCGACGCCGTGTCGGTTTCGCCGGCGCGGCCTCCTCACAGCATGGATTTCGTGCGGGCGAAGGTCGCCGGCGAAACCCTTCCAGCTGCCGCCTATCGCCAGATCGCCGTGGACCTGTCCGAGCACCGATGGTCGGACATGGAGGTCGCGGCCTTTCTCATGGCCTGCGCGGCCTTCATGACGCCCGAGGAGGTGCTGTCGCTCACACGAGGGATGATCGCGGCGGGGAACCAGCTATCCTGGCCGCGCGGCCCGGTGGTGGACAAGCACTGCATCGGCGGAATCCCGGGCAACCGGACCTCCCTGATCGTCACGCCGATCGTCGCCGCCCACGGGCTGCTGATGCCCAAGACCTCGTCCCGCGCCATTACCTCTCCCGCCGGCACCGCGGACACCATGGAGGTGTTCGCGCGGGTCGATCTCACCGAGGATGAGCTTCGCGCGACCGTGGAGTCCTGCGGCGCGTGCATCGCCTGGGGCGGGCGACTGCGGCTGTCGCCGGCCGACGACGTGCTCGTCTCCGTCGAGCGCCCGCTGGCGATCGACACGCCCGAGCAGATGGTGGCCTCGATCCTATCCAAGAAGGTGGCCGCGGGATCGCAGCACCTCGTTCTGGATGTGCCCGTCGGCCCAACCGCCAAGGTGCGTAGCCGGGCGGCCGCACTGCGCCTGAAGAAGCTGTTCGAGTATGTGGCCGCGGGTGTCGGCCTCTCGATCGAGGTCGTGCTGACCGACGGGCGGGCGCCGGTTGGACGCGGCGTGGGTCCGGTGCTGGAGGCGCGCGACGTCTCCGCTGTGCTCGCGCGCCGGCCGGACGCGCCGCGCGATCTGCGGGAGAAAGCGATAGCCCTGGCTGGCCGCGTGCTGGAGGCCGATCCCGACCTGCCGGGCGGCTCCGGCGCGCGCCGCGCACGCGAGCTGCTCGACAGCGGCGAGGCGGAAGCCCACATGCGCAGGATCTGCGAGGCCCAGGGAGCGTCGCCGGTGAGCAACGCGCCCGGCGGGCTGGTGCACGAGGTGACCGCCTGCCGCGACGGCCGGATCGCGGCCCTCGACTGTCTGCGGCTGGCCCGGGTGGCGCGCCTCGCGGGCGCCCCCATGGACCCCGGGGCCGGCGTCGAGCTGCTTCGCGACGAGAACGACCCCGTCCGGCGTGGCGAGCCGATCTACCGGATCTACGGCTCCGAGCCGGCGGAGTTCGGCTTCGCGGTGGAGGCCTCCGACGAGGATTGCGGAGTGAAGGTGGCGTGACAGGGCATCTGGTCGCCTTCAGGGACGAGGCGGCGCCGGCGCGAAGGCTGGCGCGCGCCTTGGGCGCGACCCTGAGGTTCGTGGATCTTCACGCCTTCCCGGATGGCGAGACCTTGCCTCGTGTCCCGCCGGCGACAGGGGGAGGTGCTGGTCTACCGCTCACTGGACCGACCGAACGCCAAGCTTGTGCCGCTCCTGCTGACGGCGGACGCCCTACGCCGCGCCGGGGCCTCCCGGTTGGTTCTGGTCGCCCCCTACCTCTGCTACCTGCGCCAGGACACCGTCTTCCGGCCCGGCGAGGCGCTCAGCCGGGACGTGGTCGCCCGTCTCCTGGCCGACGCCTTCGATGAGATCCTGACCGTCGACCCGCATCTGCATCGCACCGGAACGCTCGGCGAAGTCTTCGGGCGGCCGGTCATGACGGCGTCCGCGGGCGGCGTCCTCGCGGCCCGTCTTGGTCCGAGCAGCGATACGGTGGTGGTCGGCCCGGACGAGGAAGCCGGACGCGTCGCAGCGGCGCTGGGCGCCGCGCTGCGCGCCCCGCATCTGACGCTCCGTAAGCAACGGCAGGGTGACGAGGCGGTGGAGATCGCACCGCCGCCGGCGACGCTCTTCCGACACGCCCGCGCCGTGCTGGTGGACGATATGTGCTCGACGGGAGGCACCTTGGCGGCCGCCACGGTCAGCCTCTACGCCGCTGGCGCGAAGACCGTGGAGGTGGCCGTGACTCACGGGCTTTTCGTGAGAGGCGCGCTCGCGCGGCTGACGAAGGCCGGCGCGGCGCAAGTGGTGGCGACCGACTCCTGCGCCGGCGTGTGCAGGCCCGCGCCACTCGCCGCGACCCTGGCGGCGGCGCTCGACCGGGCAAACCCGCTATAAGTCTGACCGGTTTCAGGCGTGGTCTAAACTCCGCTCCTGACCCTTAGTTGACCTGCGGAACGTCAGCTCTGGGTTGGTTTTGCGCCGAAGGTCGACTTCAGGGGCCGCGCGCGAACGTCTGCTTATGGCGCAGAGCAGACCCACCGCTCAATCGGCGGCGCTGACCCAGCGGAGCACGGTGTCGATAGCGATCTCGCGGCGGGCGGCGACGGCTTCATGCGAGGTCATGTCCCAGTCGAACACCTTCGAGAAGGTGTGCTGGTTGGACACGAAGTGGAAGCCAAGGGCGCTGATCGTGAGGTGGAGTTGTCGGGCGTCTAGGCCCGCCCGAAAGTCGCCGGACTGCTCGCCGCGTTCGAGGATCTCCCGTAGGCGCTCGATGATCCCGCGGTTTGCCTCCCGCGTCGCGACGTCCAGGTGTTCGGCGTAGTGGATGTTCTCGTTCATCACGAGACGGACGAACATCGGATGGCTGTTGTGGTAGTCGAAACTGACGCCGACGATTGTGCGCAATGCCTCCCGCGGCGACAGCAGTTCTGTGCGGACCGTCGCCTCGGATTGGCGGATTCCCTCATAAGCGCGCGCCAGCACGGCTTGGTAGAGGCCCTCCTTGCTCCCGAAGTGGTAGTAGATCATCCGCTTGCTGGTCTTCACCTGGTCGGCGATGTCGTCGACGCGCGCGCCGCTGAGACCCTTGTCGGCGAATTCCTTTAGCGCGACCTCCATGATCCGCTCCCGCGTGCCAAGGGCCTCAACCTGGGCCTCGGCGGTCTTCGTTCGAGCGGTCATCTGCATTCACCCTGCGGCCCTGCGGCGAGCCTCGTCCTGAAGTTGAGGCGTGGCGCCCGTCACGGTTCGGGTCAACCAAATAGTGACACGTACCGGTCCGTACAAAGTTGACACGGACTGGTTAGTATCACATTGTCCTCATCGACGCGCCACAGAGCGCGGACCAAGGGGGAAGTCGGACATGCGCTCTCGCCGGGAGACGCTCGCCCTTATAGGGGCCACGGCTGTCGCCGCAGGCTCCGGCGGCCCCGCCGAAGCGGCGGGTGCGGGCCCGGGGCCGGTCCTCAGCTTGGTTTCACGTCACCTTCAGTGGACGGATGTCGAAACAGGGATCGAGGTCGCCCGCGCGGCTGGATTTCCCGGCATCGCCTGGACGGTGCGCCCCGGGGCGCACATCGAGCCGGCCAACGTCGAGAAGGAGCTGCCGAGGGTCGTTGAGCTGAGCCGCAAGGCGGGGCTCGAGACGCCCATGGTCATCACCGGGATCAGCGATGCGGCATCGCCGCGCGCCGAAGCGATCCTCGCCACCATGCAGGGCCTCGGTCTGAGGCGGTACCGGGCCGGGTCCGTCCGGTACGATTACACGAGGGAGCTCGGCCCGCAGTTCGACGCCTATCGCGCCAAGTTGGAAGGCCTGACGGCCCTCAGCGCCCGTTACGGCGCCACGGCCATGATCCACACCCACTCCTACGCCAACACCATCGGCGGCAGCGCGTGGGACCTCTGGATGCTGCTGCGCGACCTCGATCCGCGCCACATCGGCCTCAACTACGACATCGGCCACGTGATGGCGAAGGGCGGCGCCGGCTGGATGGAGAGCGCGCGCGCCGCGAACCGGCATATCCACGCCTTGTCCGTGAAGGACTTCCTGTGGCGCCGGACGCCGGACGCCCAAGAGGGCCAATGGCCCTGGCGGACGGAGTTCGTGCCCCCCGGGGAGGGGATGGTGAACTTCCCCGACGTGTTCCGCTACTTCCGCTCGATCGACTTCAGGGGGCCGATCGAGACCTACTACGAATACAAAGTTCCCCTGCCTAACGGCGCCCAGATGGACATGCTGGGGACCGACTACGGGAAGTGGAAGCTCGAAATCCCGCGCTCCCAGTTCCTCGCCTACCTCAAGCGAGACGTCGATTTTTACAAGCGCAGCCTTCGCGAGGCTGGGTTCGACATCGTCTGACAGCCTTCAAAACCAGAAACAACCAGCGCCCGGCAGACAAGCCGCCCGCGCAAGACAATAGGGAGGAAGCGTTGCGCCTCAGCCATCTCTGCTCCACCGCCTCGGTGTTCGTACTGCTTCTGGCCGCCCAGGCCGCACAGGCTCAGACCTCGCCTGCGCCGGCCGGCGCCGATGAGGCGGACGTCGAGGAGGTCGTGGTCACCGGGACCCGCATCGTGCGTCGGGACTTCGTGGCCACGACGCCGATCATCACCGCCACTGACGCCGCCTTGCGCGACACCGGGCGAGTGAACGTGGAAACGGCGCTCCAGCAGCTGCCGCAGTTCACGCCTGCGCAGGACGAGAACAACAACGCCGAAGCCAACGGCGGCGGCGGACGGGCCACGGTCAGCCTCCGCGGCCTAGGCGAGACCCGCACGCTCGTCCTGATGGACGGCCGACGGCTGCCGCCGTCCAACGGCCAGATGGTCGTGGACCTCAACACGGTGCCGATGGCGATCATCGACTCGGTGGAGGTGATCACCGGCGGCGCCTCGGCGGTCTACGGTTCCGACGCGATCGCCGGGGTGGTCAACGTCAAGACCAAGCGCCACTTCGACGGCATCCAGGTGAACGCCAACTACGGCGCCGCCTTCAAGGGCGACGGGGTCCGCAAGGACATCGCGGTCACCGGCGGTTCGGACTTCGCTGACGGGCGCGGCAATGCGCTCGTCTCGGTGGGCTACACCGACCGTGGAGAGGTGAAGAGCAGCAACCGCGAGTTCTTCCGGTTCGGCGGGCCTTCAGGGACCCTGCCTCAGGGCGCTTTCGCGCCGACCTCCGGCAACCTTCCCAGCCAAGCGGCGGTGAACGCTTACTTCGCCCGTTATGGCGCGGCCGCAGGCGTGGTGCGCAACACCTTTGCCCTGGGCTTCAACGACGACGGCACCTTGTTCTCGCAGGTGGCCCCGATCACCAACTACCGGGGTCCCGGCGTCGACGGCGGCTTCACAACCGATACCGGCCAGATCATCTACAACACCACGCGCGACGCCTTGCTGACGGTGCCGCAGCAGCGGTATTCGTTCTTCTCCAAGTTCGACTACGAGGTGTCCGAGAACCTGAAGGTCTATGCCCAGGGGATCTACACCAACTCGATCGTGGACACCCAGATCGGCTTCACGCCGGTGGGCGCGAACATCAACACCGTCCCGGTTACCAACCCCTTCATCCCGGCCGACCTCCGGTCGTTGCTGGCCAGCCGGCCGGACCCGAACGCGCGCTTCACGTTCAACAAGCGCTACATGTTCTCGCCGCGGCGTTGGGAGGAGGACTTCAACACCTACCAGATCGTCCTTGGGGCCGGGGGCGCTCTGCCGGTCAAGGACTGGACCTGGGACCTCTACGGCCTGCACGACGCCACCAGCCTGGTAGAAACCCAGGAGGACTACATCTCACGGACGCGAATCCAGCAGCTGCTGGACGCGCCAGACGGCGGCAATGCGCTCTGCGCGGGCGGCTTCAACCCGTTCCAGGGGCTCGAAGGGGAATTCTCCCAGGCCTGCATCGACTATGTGTCGATGGACCTCCACTCAACGACCAAGGTCACGTCCGACATCGTCGAGGGTTCGGTGCAGGGCGGTCTGTTCGACCTGCCGGCCGGCGAGGTGCGCTTCTCGGCGGTGGCCAACTCCCGACGCAACACCTTCAACTACTCGCCAGACACGGTGCTCGTGCTGGGCGATCTCGGCGGTGTCGGAAACACGCGGCCGAGTCGCGGCTCGATCGACGTCTGGGAGATCGGCGGCGAGCTGCTCGTACCGCTCCTCAAGGACCTGCCGTTCGCGCAGTCCGTCAACGCGACCTTCGGCCTGCGCTACTCCGACTACGACGTCAGCGGCGGGGTCTGGACCTACAAGGCCGAGGGCGACTGGCGGGTGACGCCGTCGATCCTGATCCGCGGCGGCTACGATCGCGCGGTCCGCGCGCCGAACATCACCGAGCTCTACAGCGCGCCGACCCAGGTCACGACCCTAATCGGCTCGGTGCCGAGCGCCGGCGACCCCTGCGACACGCGCGGGAACGTTCGGCGTGGCGCGAACGCCGCCCAGGTGCGGGCGCTGTGTATCGCCCAGGGCATCCCGCTCGATCTCGTCGACAGCTACGTCTACACGGCAGGTTCGGTGGGCACCCAGGTCAGCGGTTCGACGGAGCTCGATCCGGAAAAGGCCGACACCTGGACATTGGGCGTGGTGTTCACCCCGCAGTTCGACAATCCGTGGCTGGGCCGCCTGATGATGTCGGTGGACTACTACAGCATCAAACTGGCCGACGCGATTTCGACCACCGGCGCCCAGACCGCGATCAGCAAGTGCTACAATCTCGATGGCAGTAATCCCGGCTACGACGCGAACAACATCTACTGCCAGCTGATCGATCGAACCTTCAACGGACCAGGCAGCCTGCGGATCATCCAGCCCTTCCTCAACCTCGGCGGCTACAAGACCTCGGGCGTCGACACCCAGGTGGACTGGACCTTCGACCTGCCGGAGATGGGCCTCGGCGACCGGGCCGGTCAGCTGCAGTTGAGCACCGCCATTACCTATGTGTCGGAGTTCGCGATCCAGCAGCTGCCGGGCGACCCCTTCCTGGACTACTCGGGCACGGTCTCGTTGCCGCTGGCGGCCATTCCGACTGTGCCGGAGTGGCGGGCCCTCTCCAGTGTCCGCTACACCAACGGGCCGTTCGAAGCCGGGGTCCGGTGGCGTCACATCGCAGCCATGGATGACGTGACCGCGGTGACCCGTCCCGCGTCGCCGGCGCGTGGCGTGCCGTCTTACGACATGTTCGATCTTCTGGGCGGCTGGCGGATCACCGACGACATCAAGCTGAACGTCACGCTGTCCAACATCACCAACGAGAAGCCGCCGGTTGTCGCCGAATCTCCAGGCAACACCCAGCGCGGGCTCTACGACGTCCTGGGTCGCACCTACCTCCTCAGCCTCCAGGCCAAGTTCTAGAGCTTCCCTTGCCGGAGGTGCGCCGCCCCCTAAGGCGCGCCTCCGGCTTTTTCGCTCCGACCGCGAGAATCCCATGCTGTTGCGCACCTGCCTTGCCGCCCTCGTCATCGGTTTTCCGGCTGTCGCCCTGGCCCAGCCCACGCCGCCCCCGGCTCCCGCCGCCGCCGACCCGCAGTGGGTGAGCCTGTTCGACGGCAAGACCCTGAAAGGTTGGGTCGTCGAACCCGCGGCTCAGAAGGGGCAATTCTCGGTCCGCGACGGCGTCGTCCACGTTACGGGCTCGCCCAAGGGCGGGTGGCTGCGCACGGACCGCAAGTACGGCGACTTCACCCTCCGCTACGAGGTCCGGTACGTCTCGCCCGACCATACCGGTAACACCGGCCTGATCCTGCGCAGCCCCGAGATCTCGATCTCGGGCCGCAACTGGCCGGGGCGGGGCTTCGAGATGGAGCACCGGGACATGAACAATCCGCGCTCCATGCTGCCGCCCGAGGGCAACATCCTGGCGCTGCAGCCGGGGGCTCCGACCGGCCGCTTCAGTTTCGATTCCGAGGCTGCGCAGCGCGCCTACCGCCCCACCGGGGAGTGGAACCAGGTCGAGATCATCGCCCACGGCAACCGCATGTGGACACGCCTGAACGGTCAGTGGCTCGCGGTCGCCTACAACGTCGCCCACCCGGACGGTCACCTGGGCTTCCAGGCCGAGGACGGCGAGGCCGAATACCGCAAGCTGGAAATCCTCGAGCACGGTCCGAAGACGGTGACGCCCGACACCTGGGTGAAGCTCTTCGACGGCCGGCGGCTCGCGGGCCTGGCCGCCGACGATCCTGGGCGTGCGGGCAACGCCAAGATCGCGGACGGCGTGCTGAAGTTCTCCGGCTCCGGCGGCTGGCTGCGCACGGAAAGGAAGTACACGAACTATGTGATGCGACTGGAATTCCGGACGCTCACGCCGGACGCCGACACCGGGGTCTACCTTCGCGCGCCAGGCGGCGCCAACGACGCCGACGGCTGGCCGCTGGGCACCGCCGAGGCGCAGATCCGTCACCAGGCAAACCCGCCCCCGACCCTGGCGGCGGGCGATCGGCGCTGGATCGGGGCCATCCTGCGGCGCGGTGGTACCGATGGCCCGGCGGTGATCGACAACTCGGCCGTCCTCTCTGCCTACCGCGGCCTCGGCGAATGGCAGGAGGCGGTCGTCACCGTCGAGGGCCGGAATGTCACGGTGCGCCTGAACGGAGAGCTTATCGGGGAGGGCGGCAACGTGGCCAACCCCGAAGGCGGCTACGTCGGCCTGCAGATGGGGCCCGGGCAGGTCGAGTTCCGCACCATCGAAATCAAGGGGCAGGACGTCGGCTGACGCCGGCCTGCCGCATCCCAGCTTTACCGGACCCGCTCGATGACCGCTCCGATATCCGCCTCTAGCGCAACCGCACTCGCGCCGCCCGAGCGCTGGACGGCCGTCCAGCTGCTGGTCGTCGGGCTCTGCTTCGTCGTCAACATGCTGGACGGGATGGACGTGCTGATCCTCTCGTACATCGCGCCGACGCTGCAGACGGAATGGGCCATCGGGCCCGAGCGCATGGGCGTGGTGTTCAGCGCCGGCATCGTCGGCATGGCGATCGGGGGCATCGTCGTCGCGCCGCTTGCCGACGTCTTCGGCCGACGGCTGCTGATCCTCGCCTCGCTCGCGACCTCGACGGCGGCCATGCTCGCCAGCGGCCTGGTCGGCGACATCGGGCAACTGATGGTGTTGAGGGTCTTCGTCGGCATCGGCATCGGGGCGGTCCTGGCCAGCATGGCGGCGATCATCGCCGAGTATGCACCTGACCGGGACCGGAACTTCGCCGTGGGGCTGCTTTATGCCGGCTATCCCCTGGGCGCGATCATCACCGGCTTCGTATCGGCCTGGGCCATTCCGGCCTTCGGCTGGCGGGCGGTCCTGACCGGGGCGGGCGTTGTTTCCCTGGCCATGTTCCCCGTCCTGCTGATCACCCTGCCGGAGTCGCTCGAGTTCCTCGCCAAGCGCCGGCCGCGCGACGCGCTCGCGCGGCTGAACCGTGTGCTGCGCCGGATGGGTCGCCCACCGCTGACCGCGCTGCCGGACGTGCCGGAAGCGGCGGCTCGCCAGGTGGGGGGTGCGGGGCCTGTTCGGCGAGGGCCGGACGACCGGGACGCTGCTTCTCTGGTCGGCGATGATCTTTGGCTTCATGTCGCTCTGGTTCGTCATCAGCTGGATCCCGAAGCTCGCCATGCTGTCGGGCCTTGCGCCGAAGGAGGGGGATCTACGCCGGTACGGTGTTCAACCTTGGGGCCTTCGGCGGCACCATCCTGCTGGGATGGTTGGCCCGGCGCTTCACCTTGCAGGCGGTGATCCCGGTCTTCCTGGTGGGGGCCGCCGTCGCGATGCTCGTCTTCGGTGCAGTGCGCATGCCGGTGGCGCAGGTGCTGCTCGTGGCCTTCCTGATCGGGGTCCTCCTGCAGGGCGGGTTCAACGGGATCTATCCCCTGGCGGCGCGGCTCTACCCGGCGGAGGCACGCAGCACCGGCATTGGCTGGACGACCGGCGTTGGCAGGATCGGCGCCGTCCTGGGTCCCCTGCTGGGGGCATGCTCCTCGAGCGCGAGATCCCGCTGGCGATCGTCTTCCTCGTCTTTGCCATCCCCGCGGTGTTGGGCGGCCTTTGCGCGGCTCTCGTGCGGCTGCCGCGCAACGCCCACACCTGACCCCTTTCTGGAAGCGTGCTCATGATTTCCCGCGTTCCCGTACTCCTCCTCGGCCTGATCCTGGCCGCTGCGGCTATCCCGGCAGCCCGCGGCATGGCGCAGGCGCCCCAGCCGCCGAATGGGCCAGGCAAGGCGGAATTCATCCGCGCCTGCACCGCCTGCCACGCGGCCGGCATGGCGATCGCCCAGCGCCATACGCCCTCGGAGTGGACCGAGGTCATCGCCCGGATGCAGGTGAAGGGCATGCAGGCCTCGGCCCAGGATCTCCGCGCCGTGCACGCCTACCTGGTCGCCAATTACGGTAAGGCCGCCGCCGACGCGCGGCGGCCGCCGCCGCCGCGACCCGCGCCAGGACGTCTGGAGCGACCGGCGGGGGCGCCGAAGCCAGCCCCAGTCCGCGGTGCGATGGCCGACCAGTGGCCGGTATACGGCCAGAACAATGCGAGCCAGAACTTCTCGCCCCTGGTCCAGCTCACACCCCAGAACGTCGCGCGGCTGCAGCCGGCCTGGACGTATCACTACGGCGCAGGCGTCTCCGACCTTGGCGACGCGGGGATCGACTACCGCTTCCAGGTGCAGCCACTGATCGTCGGGGGGCGTGATGTACATCTCGACGCCGGCGTCGCCGCGCGTCCCGGACCTGAAGGCCACGATCACCGCCCTGGAGCCTGAAACCGGCAAGGTCATCTGGAAGTACCACTCTCCGCTGAACATCAACGGTCGGGGCCCCGCCTACTGGCCCGGCGACGGCAAGACCGGCCCACGGCTGATCTATGGAACCGAGAACGGCTACCTGGCGGCGCTCGATGTCGGCACGGGCCTGCCGGCAAAGGGGTTCGGCGAGGGTGGCCTGGTCGACGCCTATGTGGGCGTCGTCTCCGAAACCGTGGGCGAGAGCCGGCGCGACAGCTGGTCGATCCCGAACCCGGTTTCCATCTGGCGCAACCTGATCATCACGGGCGCCCGTCCCGGCGAGGCCGGGCCCCCGCAGCCGCGGGGCGACATCCGCGCGTGGGACGCCCGGACGGGCCGGCTCGTCTGGACATTCCATACGGTGCCGCAGCCCGGCGAAGCCTTCCACGACACCTATGTGGGCGACGAATGGAAGGACCGGAGCGGAGCCAACGTCTGGTCGACCATGACCGTGGACGACGAACTCGGCATCGTCTTTGCGCCCGTGGGCGACCTCAACGGCCGCGCCCAGGGACCGGAGCTCTTCTCGAGTTCCCTGGTCGCCCTCGACGCCCGGACGGGCAAGCGCCGGTGGCACCAGCAGATCACCCACAAGGACCTGTGGGACTGGGACCTGCCGACGCCGCCGGTGCTGGTGGAGGTGAAGCGGGACGGCCGGACGATCAAGGCGGTGGCGCAGACCGGAAAGCAGGGCCTCCTGTTCCTCTTCGATCGGAAGACCGGCGCGCCGGTCTGGGGGGCTGGAGGAGCGGCCGACGCCCCGAAGCGACGATCCCGCTGACCTCGCCTGGCCGACCCAACCCTTTCCCGTGAAGCCCGGGCCGCTCGGCCGGGTGAGCATGACCCGTGATGAGATCCCGAACCTCACGCCCGAGCAGTACGCCTACTGCACAGCGTTCTGGGACGAACACGATATCGTCAGCGTCGGCCTCTACGCCCGGCCACTGCTGAAACGCGGCACGCTCAATTTCCCGTCGGACACCGGCGGCCCGAACTGGGGCGGCCCGTCCTACAACCCGGCTTCCGGGCTGTTCGTCGTCAACCTGCAGAACACCGCGACCTTCCGCGCGGCCGGCCCGGCGGGCGATGGGTTCAGGCCGCTGCCGGCGCCTGGGCGTTCGCCGCCCCGCGCCGCGCGGCCAGCCGCCGAGGGCCCGATCCAGCAGGCGGGCTTCCAGTACCGGGTCGATGCGGACACCGTGCTGCCCTGCACTCCCACGCCCTGGGGCGAGCTGGTAGCCGTGGACGTCAACCGCGGTGAGATCGCCTGGCGCTCCACGCTCGGGATGACCGAAGCGCTGGGTGAGAAGGGCTTGCGGACGGGTGCGAGGAACCTCGGTGGCAATATCCAGACCGCTGGCGGCTTGGTGTTCATTGGCGCCACGAACGACCGTCGCCTTAGGGCCTTCGACGCCAGCACCGGGCGGGAACTCTGGGCAGGTGTCCTGGAGTCCAATGGCCTCGGCGCGCCGATCACCTACCTAGGTCGCAACGGCCGCCAGTATGTGGCGATCGTCTCGCCCGGGGGCGCAGCAGTGGGTGGACGGCACGTCGCCGACACTCTCCAGGCCTTCGCGTTGCCCCAGCCGTGACCCGTTCCGACACGCCCATGCACACGCCGCGCCTCACCGCGAACACGGCCACTTTCTCAGGCCCGCTTGAGCCCGTGGTGGCGGCCGTGAAGGCCGCCGGCTTCGACGGCATCGAGATCTGGGAGCGCGACCTGGATGCGTACCCAGGGGGCGCCGAAGCCGCCGGGCGGCTGCTCCAGAGCGCCGCGCTCGGCGTGTCCGCCCTCCAGGTGCTGCGGGACTTCGAAGGCGCGCCGGAGCCCAAGCGGGCCGAGCGCCGCCTGGCTGCAGAGGCAATGATGGAGCGGGTGGCGAGGGTCGGCGCCGACACCCTGCTGGCCTGCGCCAACGTCCAGCCCGACAGCCTGAGCGATCGCACGACAGTCGTGCGCGACTTGCGTGAACTCGGCGACATGGCAAAGGCGCGGGGCTTGCGCATCGCCTTTGAGCCGTTGGCATGGAGCCGATGGTTGAACCGCTACGCCGATGCCTGGGCCTGCGTGCAGGCCGTGGACCACCCGGCGCTGGGCCTGACGCTCGACTGCTTCCACCTCTTCCAGCCGGGCGACGGTCCTGGGTTCGTGGATAGCCTAGATCTCGATAAATGCTTCCTGGTCCAACTGTGCGATGGACGGAAAATGGACCTCCCGCCCATCGAGATGGCGCGCCATCATCGCCTGTTCCCCGGCGAGGGCGACTGGCCCGTACGGGGAGCTGGTGCAGCGACTGCAGGCCCGCGGCTACGACGGCTTCTACAATGTCGAAGTGTTCAATGACGAGTATCGGCAGATGGAGCCGATGAAGCTCGCCCGGCTCGCCCGGGAATCGCTCAACCAACTGTTCAGCTAGCTGACAGGAGCCCTTGAGCCAACATCTAAGCCAATGCGTCAGAGACCGGACGCCTCCTGCCTTTGGAGGTCTGCTTTCGGACGCATGGCGAAGGTCCGCTCCTGATGCTGTGGACGGCTCCCCGCCACCGCGGGAGCGTGAGCTTCTGCAGAGCAGGAGGAGCAAGCCATGGGCCCGGTCGTCACGGTCGGTCTGGATATCGCCAAGTCCGTCTTCCAAGTGCACGGGGTTGATGCAGGCGGCGAGGTCGTTTTCCGGCGGCAGATCAGGCGAGCGCAGTTGTTGCGGTTCTTCGTGGATCAACCGGCCTGCCTGGTGGGGATCGAGGCGTGCGCAACAGCCCATTACTGGGCGCGAGAACTGAGCCGGCTGGGCCACACCGTGCGGCTCATGCCGCCCAGCTACGTGAAGCCCTACGTGAAGCGGCAGAAGAACGACGCGGCCGACGCCGAAGCGATCTGCGAGGCCGTCACCCGGCCGACGATGCGCTTCGTCGAGGTGAAGAGCCCAGAGCAGCAGAGCGTCATGGTCCTGCACCGGGTGCGCACGATGCTGATGCGCCAGCGGATCCAGCTGTCGAACGCCATTCGTGGCCACATGGCCGAGTTCGGCTTGGTGGCGCCGATCGGGCGGGAGGGCCTGCAGAGCCTGATCAGGTTGGTCGAAGCGGGTGACCCGTCGATCCCTGAGGAGGCGAGGGCTTGTCTGGAGATGCTGGCCGCGCAGCTAAGCCTGGTGAACCAGCAACTCCTTGAGACTGACCGCCAGATCCGGGCAAGCGTCCGAGCGAGCGAGGTCGGGCGCAGGCTGATGGGCATTCCGGGCGTCGGGCCATTGCTCGCCAGCGCCCTCGTCGCCACGGTTGCTGAACCCTCGGCGTTCAAGTCTGGCCGCAACCTGGCCGCCTGGATCGGACTCGTTCCGAAGCAGAACTCCAGCGGCGGCAAGGAGCGGCTGGGCGGGATCACCAAGCAGGGAGATCGGTACCTGCGCCAACTGATGGTGGTCGGCGCGCTGGCCGTCGTCCGCTATGCCGAGCGGCATGGGACACGGCGGCCGTGGCTGGTTCAGTTGCTCGCCAGGCGGCCGACGAAGGTGGCCACCGTGGCGCTCGCCAACAAGATGGCCCGCATGGCCTGGGCGATCATGACCAGCGGCCAGGGCTACCGCGAGCCGGAACTCCGAGCGGCCTAGAAACCAGCGCCTCGGCGCACCAAGCTTGGGAAGGGCGGTGACAGACTAACGCATCCAGCCGGTCGATACCGAAGGACAGGAAAACCCAGTTGCGCCAGGGCGCCTCGAGCGCGTGCTTTTGGTCGGGACCGGTCCTCGCGGAAGGCATTATGGCCAGCGGCCACGTGAGCCGCACCAACAGGTCGAACACATGGCCGCACCGACCAGCTCAGCGGAAGTCCAGAACACCCTTGCCAATGGGGAGCCGTCCACACATGGCGCATCGCTGACGTTCGGCAGCTCCACTTTCGGGCGGCGTGGTCCAGCGTTCGGCGCGCTGGGAATGAAGGCATCGGCTTGGAGACACGCGCGTGCCGTTACCGCGCCGGCCAGGCCCAAGGCTACGTCTTGTGGCTCCCGGCCGTCGGTGATGACCTGATGACCACGTGCTTGGCTAGCTGCGCAGGAGCTTGATTGCGAGCTGTAGCAGGCCCGCTGTTGGTGGATCAAACGGGGAACGGGCTTCGGGACTATGGGTCCCGGAGCAGCGCGAAAGCTGCGTTCTGTTCCGGTTTCCACAAAGGTGACGTCAGGCCCTATCGACGCAAATTCCCTTTGCGGATAAGGCCGTTGCGCCGGCCGGGGACATGGCGGAACTGGTAGACGCAAGCGACTTAAAATCGCTCGGAGTGATCCGTCCGGGTTCGACCCCCGGTGTCCCCACCGCCGCCGGCGCGCGGCTCAGGCGGCGTCGCGCTTCCGGTGCGCCAAGAGGGCGATGAGGGCGGCGGCGGCGGCCAGCGCTGCCGCCGAAGCGGCGACCGGGTGCGCCTTGGCCTCGTCGGCGGCGCGCCTGGCGACCGCCTTGGCGCGGGGGCCGGCCTCGGCGGCGAGCTGCTCGGCGGCCTCACGGACGGCGACCGCCGCCTTCGAGATGGCGTCCTCGGCGCCGCAGCCGACGGTCTCGGCCGCCTCCTTCAGCGCCAGGGCGACGTCCTCCAGGGTGTGCTCCAGGTCGCGCCGCACGGCGCGGGTGATGGTCTTGCTCATGGCGAAGCCTCCTGTCCAACCACCGCCTCTGGTCCCACGGCCGGCGAAGCCTGGCTTTGAGGCAGCTCAAAACCCCGGCTGGGCGCCCCCGAGGCGGCGCGACAGGTCCGCGATCAACGCCTCGCGGTCGGCGTCGTTCGGCGCGGCGGCCAGGCGCTCGTCGAGGTCCAGCAGCAGCTGGGCGCGGAGGTTGTGCCAGTCCTCGCGGGCCGCGGCCGGGGCGAGCAGCCGGGCCGGGCCCGCCACGGGCTCGATCGCGGCGCGCGTCAACCGGAAGGTGGCGTCGAGGCGCGGGATGACGATCTGGCCGGCGGGGAGGCCGTTGGCCGCGAGCCTGGCCGCCAGAGCCTCCAGCGCCTCGGGCTCGCCGTGCGCCAGGAAGACCTTGCCCGCCACCGGCCCCCGCGCGAGGGCCCAATCGGTCAGGCCCTGGGCGTCGGCATGGCCGGAGTAGACGTCCATCGACCGGATGCGGGCGCGGACGACGACGTCCTCGCCCTGGATCTTCACGCGCCGCGCGCCCTCCACCAGCAGGCGCCCGAGCGTGCCGCTCGCCTGATAGCCCGGGATCAGCACGGTGGCGCGGCGGTCCCACAGGTGCCGCTTGAGGTGCTTGCGGATGCGGCCGGCGTCGCACATGCCGCTCGCCGCCACGACGATCCGCCAGCCGCCGAGGCGGTCCAGCTCGTCGCTCTCCCACGGCTCGCGCAGGAACTTCCAGACGGTCGCCCGGGCGGAGGCCCGCGAAGGGATTGCGGCCGGCTTCCCGCAGCCAACCGTGCTGCCGGAACACCTCGGTCGCCTCGATGGCCAGGGGCGAGTCCAGGAAGATGTCGACCGGCGGGATGTCGCCGCCGTGCATGAGCGTCATCACGTCGGCCAGCAGCTCCTGCGAGCGCTCCACGGCGAAGGCGGGGATGATCAGCGGGCCGCCGGCCGCCCGCGCGTCGTTCAGCTCCTGGGCGAGCCGCCGGCGGCGGCCGGCGGGGATCCAGGGCCGGCCGCTCGCGGGCGCCGTAGGTGGATTCCAGGATCAGGTGGTCAACGCCCGCGGGCCCTTTCGGGTCGGGCGCATAGTCCCGGCCGCCGGGGCCGAGGTCGCCCGAGAACAGCAAGGTGAGCGGACCCTCCTCGGTGGCGACGCGGACCTCCACCGAGGTCGAGCCGAGGATGTGGCCGGCCTCCCAGAACACCGCCTGCACGCCGGGCGCCACGTCCACCTCGCGGCCCAGCCGCACGGTGCGGAACAGTTCGACCGCATCGGCGCCGTCGCGGGCCGTGTAGATCGGCTCGACAAGGGGGCGGCCCCGGCGCTCGTTGCGCCGGTTGAGCTGGCGGACCTCGCTCTCCTGGATGTCGCCGGCGTCGGGCAGCATCACCGCGCAGAGATCCCGCGTGCCGCTGGTCGCTAACACCGGGCCCTCGAAGCCGGCCCGCATCAGCTTCGGCAGCAGGCCCGAGTGGTCGATGTGGGCATGGGTCAGCAGGACGGCGTCCACGTCGCGCGCCTTGAAGGGAAACGGCTCGTAGTTGAGGGCCTTCAGGGTCTTGGAGCCCTGGAACATGCCGCAGTCGATCAGCATCGTGGCCCGCGGGGTCTGCAGCCGCGCGCAGAAGCCGGTGACACAGCCGGCGGCGCCGTGGAAGGTGAGCTGGACCGTCATCCGTGCGACTATCGCCCCATCGGCGGCCGGGCGTCGTGACAATCATCAATGCGGCGCTGGCCGGCGACAGCCCTGAATGGGCTCACGCGAGGTCCGCCATGAAGCACGCCGTCATCGTCGCCCACCCCCGCAGGCGCAGCTACACCCTGGCCGTGGCCGCCGCCTATGCGGAGGCGGCCCGGTCGCTGGGCCACGCCGTCGAGCTCCGCGACCTCTATCGTATCGGCTTCGATCCCAGGCTGCAGGCTGCGGAACTGCCCGACGAGGAGGGGATGACCCCCGGCGACGATGTCCTGGAGGAGCGCCGGCGCCTGAGCGACGCCGATGTCTTCGCACTGATCTATCCCCTCTGGTTCAACGCCCCGCCGGCGATCCTCAAGGGCTACGTGGACCGGGTGTTCTCGGCCGGCTTCGGCTACGAGCTGACCCCGCAGGGGGCGGTGCCCCTTCTGGAGGGGCGGAAGCTGATCAGCTTCACCTCGTCGGGCGCGCCGGAGACCTGGCTGCAGACGACGGGCGCCCTGCCGGCGCTGCGCACCCTGTTCGACAACCACGTCGCGACGATGTGCGGCCTTACGGTCGTCGACCATGTCCATGTGGGCGGCCTGGTCGCCGGCCTCACCGAAGAGGCCATGGACCAGATCCTGGAGGACGTCCGGACGGGCGTGACGCGCCGCTTCGCAGCGCCCGAGATCGTCGAGCCCTGATCAGCGCACGGCCATCTCATTGATGTAGGCCGTCAACTGCCGGGCCTCCTCGGGGGAGATGAAGACCGGGGGCATCTCGTAGTGGCCGTCGCGGGAGATCTGCCCGAGGCGGTGCTCGAGGCTGAGCGGGTTGAATTTCAGCGACAGGTCGCGGAAGCGGGGCGCGGCGCTGGACGGGCTGTCGCCCGTCGGGCCGACGGCGTGGCAGCCGGCGCAGGCCCGCCAGGCGAGCCGTTCCCCGGCCAGGGCGCTGGGCGAGAAGGCCCCGCCGGCCGCGGGCTCCCGCGACGTCGCGCAGGCGGCGGCCAGCAGGCCCAGGGCCAGGATGGAGACGTTGCGCAGCATGGAGCCCTCCGGGACGATGCGCCACAGTACGGCGATCCGGCGCCTCGGCCTTGACCGCCGTCAAGGCCGCCGGCGGGCAGGACCGGAAATTCTGGCCCGCGCCGTAGGATTTCTTCGGGTGCGGAGGGCCCGTGGCCGCCTACCTAATGCCCCAGACCATTCCGGAGCTTTGGATGCCCACGCTTTTCGATCCGATCCAGGTCGGCGACCTCACCCTCAAGAACCGCATCGTCATGGCGCCCCTGACCCGTTCGCGGTCGGGCGCCGAGCGCGTGCCCGGCGAGATCGTCGCCCAGTACTACGCCCAGCGCGCCTCGGTGGGCCTGATCCTCACCGAGGCCACCTCGGTGACGCCGATGGGGGTGGGCTACGAGGCCACGCCAGGCATCTGGTCCGACGAACAGACGCAGGCCTGGAAGAAGGTCACCGATGCGGTCCACGCCAAGGGCGGGACGATCTTCATGCAGCTCTGGCACGTGGGACGGATCTCCGACCCGAGCCTGCTGCCGGGGAACCAGCCGCCGGTGTCGGCGAGCCCGGTCGCGGCCAAGGGCGAGGTCAGCCTGCTGCGCCCCAAGCGGCCCTATCCCGTGCCGCGGGAACTCTCGGTCGCGGAGATCGCCGAGGTGGTGGAGGCCTACCGGAAAGGGGCCGAGAACGCCAAGAGGGCCGGCTTCGACGGCGTCGAGCTGCACGGCGCCAATGGCTACCTGCTCGACCAGTTCCTGCAGGACAGCGTCAACCGGCGCACCGATCAGTACGGCGGCTCCATCGAGAACCGGGCGCGCCTGATGTTCGAGGCGGTGGACGCGGCGATCTCGGTCTTTGGGCCGGGCCGGGTCGGGCTGCACATCGCGCCGCGCGGCGACGCCCACGACATGGGCGACTCGGACCTGCTGGCGACCTTCAGCTACGTGGCCGAGCAGGCGAAGGCGCGGAACCTCGCCTTCCTGATGGCCCGCGAGCACGTGGCCGACAGCAGCATCGGGCCGAAGCTGAAGCGCATCTTCGGCGGCGTCTATATCGCCAACGAAGGCTTCAAGGGCGCCGAGGACGCCCAGGCTGTGATCGACCGCGGCGACGCCGATGCGGTCGGCTTCGGCAAGGCGATCATCGCCAACCCGGACCTGGTGGAGCGCCTGCGCACCGGCGCGCCGCTCAACGAGTGGAACTTCGCGACCTTCTACACGCCCGGCCCGGAGGGCTACATCGACTACCCGGCGCTCGAAACCGAGGCCGCCTAGGCGGCCTCTCAAGCGGAGGAATCCCCATGGCGCTCGCGCTCGGCGACACCGCCCCGAACTTCCAGGCCGAGACCACCGAAGGCCGGATCGATTTCCACGAATGGCTCGGCGACCAGTGGGGGGTGCTGTTCAGCCACCCGAAGGACTTCACCCCGGTCTGCACGACCGAACTCGGCGCCGTCGCGCGCCTGAAGCCGGAGTTCGACCGGCGCGGCGTGAAGGTCATCGGCCTGTCGGTCGATCCCGTCGACGACCACGGTCGCTGGGCCAAGGACATCGAGGAGACCCAGGGGACCGCCCTGAACTACCCCCTGATCGGCGACACGGACCTCTCGATCTCGAAGGCCTGGGGCCTGCTGCCGGCGGCGGTGGAGGGCGGCTCGCAGGGCCGGACGGCGGCCGACAACCAGACGGTGCGCAACGTCTTCGTCATCGGGCCGGACAAGAAGATCAAGCTGATCCTGGTCTATCCCATGACCACGGGCCGGAACTTCGACGAGATCCTGCGGGTCATCGACAGTCTCCAGCTCACCGCCACGCACCGGGTGGCGACGCCCGCCGACTGGAAGCAGGGCGAGGACGTGATCATCGCGGGCTCGGTCTCCAACGAGGAGGCGAAGACGCTCTATCCGAACGGCTGGAAGGCGCCGAAGCCCTACATCCGGATCGTGCCGCAGCCGGGCGGCTGAATCCGTCCGGCGCGCCGCTCCCGGGAAGCCGGCCGACGCCCGGGTTGAGGGACCGGTCGGCGGCGTGCGTATATGCTGCGGACGAACGTCTTGCGGAGTGACTCGTGGCCGACCGGCTGGACAGCCTGCTGCTGGCGCTGAAGCGGCAGCCCGCCGACCGGCGGCTCGACCAGCTCGAGCCACGGGTGTGGCAGGCGCTGGACGAGGCGCGGCCCGCGCCGGGCCCCGCCGGCGCGGGCTTCGCCCTGCGGGTGTCGGCGGTGGTCGGTGCGTTGTTCCTCGGCGTCGCGGCCGGTGGCCTGGGCGCGACCGACTCGTCCTCGCGCGAGGACGAGATCTCGGTCTTCTCGATCGGGCCGCAGCTCGCGCCGTCGACCCTCCTCGAGGGCCGCGGATGAAGGGTGTCGGCCGTGGCCTGCTGCTGACGCTTGTCCTGACCATGATAGCCGGCGCCGTGGGCGCCTGGGCCGCGGTCACCTACATGGAGTCGCGCCGCACGCCCCCTCGCTGCACGAGTTCGTGCATGGGGAGCTGAAGCTCACCGCGGAGCAGGATGCGAAGCTCGACCAGCTCGAGCAGGCCTTCGCCGTCCGCCGGCGCATCCGCGAGGCCGAGCTCAGGTCGGCCAATGCCGAACTGGCCGCCGCCATTCAGGTCCGGCACGAGTATTCCCCCGAGGTGCAGGCCTCGGTCGAACGCTTCCATCACGCGATGGGCGAGCTCCAGAAGGAGACCATCGTCCACGTGCTGGAAATGCGCCGGGTGCTGACGCCGGAGCAGGCGCGGAAGTTCGACGCCCGCGTTGCAGAGGCCCTGACCGAACCCACGCCGTGAGCAATGCCGGCGCCGACGAGCTGGAGCTCGCCCGACGGGCGGCCGACGGCGACGAGCGCGCCTTCACCGCCCTGATGCGCAGCCACAAGGAGGCGCTCTACCGCTTCGTGCGCCGCCACGTGGGCGAGCCGGACGCCGCCTATGAGGTGGTGCAGGAGACCTTCGTCGCCGCATGGAAGGCGCTCGGCCGGTTCGACGGCCGGCGGTCGTTCGCCACCTGGCTCAGGGCCATCGCGCTCAACAAGTGCCGCGACCGCGGCCGGCGGCTGGCGGTGCGCCGCGCGATCCTCGGCGACCGCGACCTGGAGAGCCCGGAAGCCCGGCGGCAATCCGACGGAGGACCGGACCCGGAAGCCGCGCTGGCCAGCGCGCAGGACCTGCGCCGGCTGGACCGCGCCATTTCCCGCCTGCCACAGAACCTGAAGGAGCCGCTGCTGCTCACCTGGTTGGAGGAGATGAGCCAGCAGGAGGCGGCCGACCTGCTGGGGATCACCGTCAAGGCGGTGGAGACGCGGGTCTACAGGGCTCGCCAGCAGCTGGCCGAGGCCCTAACAGGGCGCTCACGGCGGTGAGGGATCGCGAGCCCGGCTGCGTATCAGCCATAGAACCGAAGGGCCGTTGACCTTCCCCCGTGGGAAGGCGGATCACGCTCAGCGCCGAAAGAGAGATGGGACCGATCACCTGATGCGCCTGCGCATGCCTGACGTGACACGACGCACATTGCTGGGACGCACCGCCGCGGCCGGCGGGCTCGCCGCCGCCGGCGCCCTGCTGCCGGGCTGGGCGCGGAGCCAGACGCCCGGCCTCAGCCCGCGCCCGACCGCGCTGGAGGGCGAGCAGATCAACCTGACCATCGCCCATGCGCCGTTCCAGGTGGACGGCAAGGCGGGGCACGCCATCGCCATCAACGGCACGGTGCCGGGTCCGCTGATCCGCCTGAAGGAAGGCCAGAACGTCCGCCTGGCGGTGACCAACAACCTGCCTGACGAGGACACCTCGATCCACTGGCACGGCCTGCTGGTTCCGTTCCAGATGGACGGCGTGCCGGGCGTCAGCTTCCCGGGAATCAGGCCCGGCGAGACCTTCACCTACGAGTTTCCGATCCGGCACGCGGGGACCTACTGGTACCACTCGCACTCGGGCCTGCAGGAGCTCATCGGGCACTACGCGCCGATGGTCATCGACCCGGCGGGCGCGGAGCCCGCGCCCTACGACCGGGAGCACGTCATCGTGCTGTCGGACTACAGCTTCCTGCATCCGCACACCCTGCTGGCGCGGCTGAAGCAGCAGCCGGGGTTCTTCAACGAGCAGAAGCAGACCATCGCCGGCCTGCTGGCCGGGAAGGACCAGCCGCTGAAGGACCGCATCGAGTGGGCGAAGATGCGGATGGACCCCACCGACATCGCCGACGTCACGGCCTCCACCTACCGCTACCTGATGAACGGCCACGGGCCGAAGGCGAACTGGACGGCCCTGTTCCGGCCGGGCGAGCGGGTCCGGCTGCGGTTCGTCAACGCCGCGGCCATGACCATCTTCAACGTCCGCATCCCGGGGCTTCCCATGACCGTGGTGCAGGCCGACGGCCAGGACGTCCGGCCGGTGGAGGTGGACGAGTTCCAGATCGCCAACGCCGAGACCTATGACGTCATCGTCCAACCGCATGAGGACCGGGCCTATACGCTGGTCGCCGAGGCCTCTGACAGGTCGGGAATGGCCCGGGGCACGCTCGCCCCGCGGGCGGGTCTGAGCGCCGAGGTTCCGCCGCTGCGCGAGCGACCGATCCTGACCATGAAGGACATGGGCATGGACATGGGCGGGCACGCCGGCCACCAGATGGACCATGGGTCCATGGGGATGCGCGACCCGGCGAACGCCCCGCAGGTGAAGCTGACGCCTGGCGTGCAGATGATCTCGCCGATGCCCGCTGACCGGATTGGCGACCGCGGGACCGGCCTCGAGACCGTCCCGCATCGGGTGCTGACCTACACCGACCTCGTGGCGCTCACGCCCAACACCGATGCGCGGCCGCCGTCGCGCAGCGTGGAGCTGCACCTGACCGGCAACATGGAGCGGTTCATCTGGGGCTTCGACGGCGAGAAGTTCTCGGAGAACACCAAGCCGATCCCCTTCCGTCTGAACGAGCGGGTGCGCGTCACCCTCGTCAATGACACCATGATGGCCCACCCGATTCACCTGCACGGCCACTTCTTCGAGCTGGTCAACGGTCACGGCGACCACCAGCCCCGGAAGCACACGGTGAACGTCCTGCCGGGCGGCAAGCTCTCCTTCGACCTGACGGCCAACGAGCCGGGGGACTGGGCCCTCCACTGCCACATGCTGCTGCACATGCACGCCGGGATGTTCCGGGTCGTGACCGTGCGTCCGCTGGAGGCCGGCCAATGAGGCGCCTGCTGATCCTCACCGCGCCGCTGGCGCTCGCGACTCCGGCCCTGGCCCAGGACCCGCACGCGCACCACCACGCGCCGGCGCCCGCCGCCCAGCCCACGCCGGATCCCCATGCGGGGCATCAGATGCCGGCGCAGTCCCCGACGGCCGATCCGCACGCCGGCCACCGGATGCCCGCCGCGCCGGCCGATCCCCACGCCGGCCACCAGATGCCGACTGCGCCTGCCGACCCGCATGCGGGTCACCGGATGCCCGCCGCGCCGGCCGATCCTCACGCCGGCCACCAGATGCCGGCTGCGGCGGCCGACCCCCACGCCGGTCACCGGATGCCGGCCGCGCCGGCCGATCCCCACGCCGGCCACCAGATGCCGGCGCAGCCCGCGCCTGCCGACCCGCACGCCGGCCACCAGATGCCGGCCGCGCCGGCCGACCCGCACGCCGGTCACCGGATGCCGGCGGCGGATCCCCACGCCGGCCACAGCATGGCGCCGGCGGTGGTCGGCTCCGAGCCGCCGCC
Source organism: Phenylobacterium sp. J367 (assembly GCF_024699985.1). GTDB lineage: Bacteria > Pseudomonadota > Alphaproteobacteria > Caulobacterales > Caulobacteraceae > Phenylobacterium. The sequence continues at coordinate 2,609,588 of NZ_JAJONA010000001.1, forward strand.
TCCGCCGCCGACCGATCACGCGGCCGAGCGCTTCTATTCTGCCGCCGAGATGGCCGCCGCCCGCGCCCAGCTCCGGCTGGAGCACGGCGACGTCCGCTGGTCGAAGGTGATGCTCGAGACCTTCGAGGTCCGTCCCGACGACGGCCCGGACGTCTACGCCTGGGAGGGCGAGGCGACTTTCGGCGGCGACATCAACCGCTTCGCCTTGACGACGGAAGGCGAGGCCGCCTCCGGGGAGCTGGAGCACGGCGAGGTGCAGGCGCTCTATTCCCGCGCCCTGGATCCCTACTGGAACCTGCAGGCCGGCGTCCGCCAGGACTTCGGCCACGGCCCGGATCGCACCTACGCCACCATCGGCGTGGAAGGCGTCGCGCCCTACTGGTTCGAGGTGGAGGCCGCCGCCTTCCTGTCGAACAAGGGCGACCTGTCCGCGCGGCTGGAAGGCTCCTACGACCTGCGCCTCACCCAGAAGCTGATCCTGGAGCCGCGAGGCGAAGTGAGCGTCGCGGCCAGCGCCGACGAGGCGGCAGGCCTGGGGGCGGGCGTCCAGGACATCGAGCTCGGCCTGCGGCTACGCTACGCGATCCGCCAGACCTTCGCGCCCTACGTCGGCGTCCACTGGGAGCGGAAACTCGGCGACACCGCCGACCTCGCCCGCGCCCACGGTGAAGGCGTCGAGGACACCCGCGCGGTGGTGGGCCTGCGCGCCTGGTTCTGATCATCAAGTTCCTGAGGAGTAACCCGATGAAGTTCGTTCTCGCCGCCACCGTGCTCGCCCTGGCCACGCCGGCGCTCGCCCAGCATGGCGAACACGCCGGCCACGGCGCCCATGCCGCTCATGCCGCGCCGGCCGCCACGGTCCAGGGCACGGGCGTGCTGAAGAGCATCGACGCCCGCGCCGGCACGGTGACCATCGCCCACGATCCGATCAAGGCGCTGAACTGGGGCGCCATGACCATGCCGTTCAAGGTCGCCGATCCGGCTCTGCTGAAGGCCGCGGCGTCGGGCGACAAGGTGACGTTCCAGCTCAAGGGCCAGCAGATCGTCGCGCTCAGCAAGCGCTGAGCCCGGCCCAGGCGCCCTGGTCAGCGGCCAGGGCGCTTTTTTCCTGAGGGCGCGGCGCGGCCGTGCGTATCCCCAGTGACGCCGGCCCGCGCGGTCGAGCCTTCAGACCCTGCCATGCGACGCATGCGCAGATGACGTCATGTATTCGTGCAATAATCCTACAGCATTCCGCCAATCACGCGGAGTGATGCTGTGTGGTTTCTCAGGCAACGAGACACCCGAAGGTTGAATGTGGCGAAGAATGCGACCTACAGAGGCCGTGCGTCACGATGGCGCACCGTCCGCATTCTATGTGATCATCAATTCCGCAGCGGAGTGATTGCCTTATGACAGCGCTGCGTGATTGGAAGTCATTACGCATCGACCAAAAATAACCATGTCGATGCTTATATGTCGGCGTTCTGCGCAAAATTGTGTCGTGAATCTCGGGGATCAGACGGATATGAGCGCGAAATCGAGCTAATCTAGGGATTCCGGTGCCCTTTCGTGGGCGTCCTATTTGTATAGACATTATTGACAGCCGATGGCGGGAGGAGACCTGTTGTCGGCGCACGGATCGACCCGCCAGGGAAGCGGGCCGGCCGTCTCGCGGGATTTCGAGGGGGTAGGTATGAAGCGGTTCACCAAGCAACTCCTGTTGGCCAGCGCGTGCGCCACTGTCGCGGCGGCGGGGCCGGCGTTCGCGCAGGATGTCGACGAGGTCATCGTCACCGGCAGCCGGATCAAGCGCGCCGACATCGAGGGCGTCGGCCCGGCCACCGTGGTGCAGGAGAAGGAGATCGCGGCGACGGGCATCGTCAACGTCGAGAACCTGCTCCAGCGGCTGCCCGCCGCGGCCGGCTTCGGCGGCAACCAGACCAACGCCTACTGGAGCTCGCGCGGATGGGGCACCGCGACGGTCAACCTCCGCGGGCTCGGCATCAACCGCACGCTCGTGCTGCTGAACGGACGCCGCCTGGTGAACGGCGGCACCGGCGCCAACAGCGCCCCGGACCTGAACACCATCCCCACCGCCATCATCGGCCGCATCGAGGTGCTGAAGGACGGGGCGTCGGCGATCTACGGCACCGACGCGGTCGCCGGGGTGGTCAACATCATCACCCGCGAGAACTACGAGGGCTTCGACATCTCGGCCCGTTACGCGATCTCCGATGAGTGGGACGGCGACGACCGCACCGTGGATGTCTCCTACGGCTGGGTCGGCGAGCGCGCGAGCCTGTCGGTCGCGGCGACCTGGCAGAAGACCGACGCGGTCAATATGGCGACCCGCGCGCCCTGTCCTCTGAACGGCGCGTCCGGCACGCTGATCTGCCTGGGCAGCGGCTCGACGGCCGGCGGCCGGGCCTCGCTGGCCAACGGTCAGATCGTCAATTTCACGGGCGGCAATTCCTACGCGCCCTACAGCGCCGCCCTGCACGGCTACAACGGCAATCCGTTCATCAATGCGGTGAACCCCATCGAGCGCTACACGACAGGCGCCTTCGGGAAATTCGACCTTACCGAGGATGTCGAGCTGTTCGGCGAAGCGCTCTACACCCGGCGCGAGACCGAGCAGCTCTCCGCGCCGGGGACCCTGACCAACCTGGCGATCTCGGCGTCCAACCCGACCAACCCGACCGGCCAGAACATCAACGTCATCCAGCGCCGCCTCGTCGAGGGCGGGCCGCGCATGGCCTTCCAGGGAGACCGACACCTACCAGGTCACCGGCGGCGCGCGCGGCAAGCTGTTCGGCGATTGGACCTGGGAAGTGGCCGCCAACTGGGGCCGCAACGAGGGCATCGACGGCTTCACCAATATCGCCAACCGGCAGCGGGTGGCCCAGACGATCAACACGTCGGTCTGCAGCTTCGCGACCGGCGCCGCCATCCCCTGCGCCGACTACCTCGGGCCGGGCGACGTCTCCAAGGCTGTGGTCGACTACATCCTCACGACCACCGTGGACCACGGCGGCAACGAGACGCTCAACCTGACCGGCGACGTCACCGGCACGCTGTTCGAGCTGCCGGCCGGGCCGCTGCAGATGGCCGCCGGGGTCATGTCCCGCGAGGACAAGGGCTGGCGCGATCCGGACCCCCTGATCGTCGCCGGCATCGCGAACTCGAACCAGCAGAGCCCGATCAAGGGATCCGTTAAGGCCAAGGAAGCCTATGCGGAAGTCGCGGCGCCGGTGGTCCGCGACCTGCCTCTGGCGGAAATGGTGCGCGTCGACGGCGCGATCCGCTATTCCGACTACGAGCGGTTCGGCAGCGACACGAACTACAAGCTCGGCCTGGACTGGACGCTCGGCTGGGGGATCCGCGCCCGAGCCACCTGGGGCACTGCCTTCCGCGTGCCGAACGTGGCCGAGCTGTTCAGCGGCGTCACCCAGGGCAACCTGACCACCACCGATCCGTGCAGCCGCTATAGCACCAGCACCAATGCGACCCTGCGCGCCAACTGCCAGGCCGCAGGCGTGCCGGCCAACTACATCCAGCCGAACAACACCATCCTGACCACCACCGGCGGCAACGAGAACCTCAAGCCGGAATCGGCCGAGACCCTGACCATCGGGGGGTCTGGGAGCCGCCGCTGGTCCCCGGCCTGTCGCTCACGGTCGACTACTGGAAGATCGAGATCGAGGACGCGATCCGTTCGATCCCGGGTTCGACCAAGCTGTCGGTCTGCTACAACACGCCGAACCTGGCCCACCCGTTCTGCAGCCCGGACAACTTCACGCGCAACACGGTGACGGGGGAGGTGAGCTTCCTGTCCTCGCAGCAGGTCAACGTCGGGGCCGAAACGGTCCGCGGCGTCGACGCCGCGGCCCGCTACAACTTCGACCTGATGGGCCGCTCGGCGACGCTCGACGCCGGCGTCACCTACCTGAAGGACTACACCATCGTCCCCTATCCGGGCGGTGCGCCGATCTACTACCGCGGCTTCATCGGCGGCGGGAACGGCGGCTATCCGAAGTGGCGCGGCCTGACGAGCTTCACGCTCGACGACCCGCGCTGGAGCGCCACCTACTCGATCCAGTGGATCGGCAAGGCGACCGACTTCAACGCCGCGCCGACCGCCATCGGCTTCCGGACGGACGACGTGTTCTACCACAACGCCCAGGTCTCCTGGCGCGCGACCGAGCAGGCGGTGGTGGCCTTCGGCGTCGACAACATCTTCGAGCCGGAGCCGCCGTTCATCCCGAGCTACACGGACGGCAACACCGACACGATGGTCTATGACCTCCTGGGCCGGCGCGGCTATGTCCGCCTGACCTACAGCTTCTGAGGCCTCTGGCCGCGGGCGCCGCCGGGACCCCAACTCCGGCGGCGCCTGCCTTTCTTGCGAGAAGATCCATGCGTTGGCCGGCCCTGGCCCGAAGCACTCATAAGTGGCTCGCCCTGATCGTGGCGATCCAGGCGGTCTTCTGGACGCTCAGCGGCGTCTACATGACCGCTGTCCACATCGACATCATCCACGGCGACCGGCTGGTGAAGGCGGTAGCGCCACCGCCCATCGCCATGGCCGGCCTCGTCGAGCCGGCGCACCTGGCCCACCTCGCGCCCGGACTGAAGAGCGCCACGCTGGACACCCAGCTCGGCCAGCCGGTCTATGTGGTCCAGGCCGAAGGAGGGCCGGCGCTGTTCGACGCCCGCACCGGCCAGAAGATGTCACCGCTGAACGCCGAGCAGGCCGCCGCCCGGGCGAAGGCCCTGTTCGCCGAGGACGGCGCGGTGGTCTCGACCCAATACGTCACCAAGGCCCCGCTGGAGATCCAGACCCGCCCCGTGCCGATCTGGCGGGTGGAGTTCGAGGGCGCCTGGAAGCCGACCTTCTACATCTCGCCCTTCACGGGCGAGCTGGTGTCGCGCCGGCACGACCTGTGGCGCACCTTCGACTTCGTCTGGATGCTGCACATCATGGATTACGACGACCGGCAGGACGTGAACAACCTGCTGATCCGCGTCTTCACCTGGCTCGCCGTCGCCACCGCCGGCACCGGCGGCTGGCTCCTCCTCTACAGCTTCCGCCGCAAGCGCCGCGTGCGAAAGGCCGTCGCATGACCTGGTCGCCCATGTTCCTGATCCGCTGGCTGCACAAGTGGTTCGGCCTGGTGCTCGGCCTGCAGTTCCTGCTGTGGTCGGTGAGCGGCGCGGTGATGGCGCTCCTCGACCACCACAAGGTGGCCGCCGAGGACGCGATCCTGCCGGTGGCCCAGCTGCCGGCGCCGGCCGGAATCCAGCCGCTGGCCCGCGTCGTCGAGACCGCCGGCGGGCCGGTCACCCGCCTGCAGCTGAAGCCGCTCTATGACCGGTGGGTCTACGAAGCGACCACCGCGTCCGGCGTCCGGCTGGTGGACGCCGCCAGCGGCGCGCTGATCCCCATCGATGGCTCCAAGGCCCGCGAACTGGCGGTGGCGCGCTTCAGCAGCCAGGCGCCGGTCGTCTCGGTCACCCATGTGGCGAAGCCGACGCTCGAAACCCGCGACATGACCCTGCCGGCCTGGCGGGTGCAATTCGCCGATCCGGACAACACCGCCGTCATCGTCTCGGCCGCCACGGGCGAGGTCCTGGGCGCCAAGAACGACACCTGGCGGCTCTGGGACATCGCCTGGATGCTGCACATCATGGACTACAAGGAACGGCAGAGCTTCAACCACCCGCTGATCATCACGCTGGCGTTCGCGGCCGCCTGGCTGGCGCTGAGCGGGCTGATCCTGCTGTTCCGCAGCTTCCGGCGCTCGGACGTGGCCTGGGTGCTCGACCCGATCGAGAAGATGACCGAGAAACGCAAGACGGCCCGCGTGGAGGCCGGCTAGGCGCGGCAGGAGCAGACATGGCGGCGGAGACCCTGAAGATCCTCGGCTTCGCCGGCAGCCTCCGGAAGGGCTCCTACAACCGGGCCCTGATCCGTGCGGCCCAGGCGCTGGCGCCCGATGGCCTGGTCATCGACGTCCACGAGATCGACGACGTCCCGCTCTACAACGGGGACGTGGAGGCCGAGGGCGACCCGCCGGGCGTCGCCGCCTTCAAGCGGGCGATCGGGGCGGCGGACGGCGTGCTGATCGCCACGCCGGAGTACAACCACGGCGTCCCGGGCGTGACCAAGAACGCCATCGACTGGGCTTCCCGCCCGCCGCGCGGCGCGGCCCTGGCCGGCAAGCCCGTCGGCCTGATCGGCGCCTCGCCCGGCATGACCGGTTCGGCGCGCGGTCAGAGCCAGCTTCGCCAGGCCTTCGAATTCACCAACTCGCCCTGCATGGCCCAGCCGGAGCTGCTGGTCGCCCGCGCCCACGAGAAGTTCGACGAGGCTGGCCAACTCACCGACGCCGAGACGGCGAAGTATCTGGTCCGCTATCTGGAGGCCTTCGGCGACTTCGTCCGCCGCTGCCAGGCCGGGGCCGCACTCAGTCGGTGAACACCACGGTCTTGCGGCCGTTCAGCAGCACCCGGTCCTCCAGGAACCAGCGCACCGCGCGGGCCAGCACCCGGCGCTCGATGTCGCGGCCCTTGCGGATCAGGGCGTTCGGCGTGTCGCGATGGCTGATGCGCTCCACGTCCTGCTCGATGATCGGGCCCTCGTCGAGGTCGGCGGTGACGAAGTGGGCGGTGGCGCCGATCAGCTTCACGCCGCGCGCATGGGCCTGGTGATAGGGCTTGGCGCCCTTGAAGCCCGGCAGGAACGAGTGGTGGATGTTGATGCAGCGGCCGGCCAGTTTGCCGGCCAGATCGTCGGACAGCACCTGCATGTAGCGGGCGAGGATGACGAGGTCGGCGCCGGTCTCCTGGACCAGGCCCCAGATCTGCGCCTCCTGCTTCGCCTTGGTGTCGGGCGTCACCGGCAGGTGCTTGAAGGCGATGCCCTTCAGGTCGGTGTGCGGGAAGGTGGAGGCCGGGTGGTTGGAGACCACGGCGGCGATGTCCATAGGCAGCTCGCCCTGCCGCCAGCGCCAGATCAGGTCGGCCAGGCAGTGGTCGGTCTGGGAGGCGAGGATCATCACCTTCCGGGGCTGCCTGGGGTCGCGCAGCGTCCAGTCCATGGAGAGCTGGCCGGCCAGGTCGCCGAAGGCGGCGCGGAGCGCCTCCAGGTCGTCGCCTTCGCCCAGGTCGAACACCACGCGCATGAAGAAGCGGCCGGTCTCGCCGTCGTCGTACTGCTGGGCGTCGAGGATATTGGCGCCGCGCTCGTAGAGCAGGGCGGCCACGCGGGCGACGATGCCCGTGCGGTCGGGGCAGGAGAGGGTGAGGATCATCGATTTACGCGGGACTCTGGGCCTTCAGGCGGCGGGCGATGAAGTCGAGGGCGAGTTCGTAGCCGTGGACGCCGAGGCCGGCGATGACGCCGGTGGCGGCCGGGCTCATCAGGCTGTCGCCGCGCCAGGACGCCTCGGTCTCCGCCCGCTTGTGGATGTTGGAGATGTGCACCTCCACCACCGGGCACTCGCACATCTTCAGCGCATCGAGCACGGGCACGGAATTGTAGGACAGGCCCGCCGGATTGATGATCACGCCGCCGGACTTCCGCGCCTCCTGGATCCAGTCGACCAGTTCGTCCTCGCGGTTGGACTGGCGGAAGACCAGTTCGACGCCTTCGCGCGCGGCGATCGCCTGGCAGCGCTGTTCCACGTCGGCCAGGGTGTCGCGGCCATAGATCTCCGGCTCCCGCTGGCCCAGCAGGTTCAGGTTCGGACCGTTGAGTACATAGATGCGGGCCATCGCCGGCTCCCCTCCCGAAGTGGGCGCACGCAATAGCCGATCCTGGCGCGATGTGCACATGCAGAAGGCCTGAGGCCCGGTGAAGCGGGCCTGCGCGCCTCAGGCGGGTCCGAGGTCCTCCAGCGCGCGGGTCAGCACCCGGGCGAGCAGGTCCGCGACCTCCGCCTGGCCGGCCGGAGCGGCGATGAGATCCTGGCGGACCTCCAGCTCCACATAGTCCAGGCCGCGGGCGTGGGCGTGGTGCGGCACGGTGAAGTCCGTGCCGTCCATCCTGTAGGGCTGGTTGTCGCCCACCTCGCCGGCCAGGGGCTCGGCCCGCAGCCGCGCCAGCACGGCGCGCGAGAGCGGCGAATCCTCCAGGTGCAGCACGCCGAACCGCCACGGCCGGGCGAATGCGTCCATCACCGGGGTGAAGGAATGGAGCGCGACGAGGCAGGTCCTCCTGCCGGCGCGCTGGTCGAGCTGGCCGGCGATCGCCGCATGGTAGGGGCGGACGATCTCGTCGACGCGCCGGGCGCGCTCGGCCGGCGTCAGATGCTGGTTCGCGGGAATGGTCGTGCCGTCGCTGACCTCGCAGATAGCGTCCGGCCGCCCCGGGTCGCGGTTGCAGTCGATCACCAGGCGGGAATAGCGCTGGCGGACGAAGGCGGCGTCCAGCAGGGCGGCGAGACTGGCCCCCAGGCCGGCGACCCCGATGTCCCAGGCGATGTGCCGTTCCCAGTCCTCGGCGGCCACGCCCATGTCGCCCAGCGCCGCCGGCGTCTCGCGCCCTGCATGGTCGCCCACGAGCAGAAACGGGGAGGGGGCGCCCGGATTCAGCACAGCCGACGGGCTCGGGTCGCCTGCGACGAGCAGGCGCGTGGACGGAGCCCTGGAATCGCTCGAACCCTTTTCCAATGCCGGTCGTCTCCATCCGTCACCTGACCACCTACCGGTACCGCAAGCCGGTGAGCTTCGGCGAGCATCGCATGATGTTCCGGCCGATGGAGAGCCATGATCAGCGGCTGCTCTCCGCCGAGGTGAGCATCAGCCCGACGCCGGACATGCTGCGGCACGTGCACGACGTGAGCGGGGCGACCGTCGGCGTCGCGCGCTTCAACGGCCGGGCCGAGCAGCTCGCCTTCGAGAGCCGCGCCCGTCTGGACCACCGGCCGACCGCCGCGTTCGAGCTGGAGGGCGAGGCGACCCTCGCGCCCGGGGAGGCCTTCGCCTACGCGCCCGACGACCTGGCGGAGCTGTCGCGCGCGATCCAGCGCCGGCACGCCGATCCCGACGGGGCGGTCGCGGCCTGGGCCCAGCGGTTCGTGCGCGCCGCCGGCCGCACGCCGCTCCTCCAGGCGATGAGCGACATGACCCATGCGATCCGGGGCGAACTCGCCTACGGCATCCGCCTGCAGGGCGCGCCGCAGTCGCCGATCGAGACCCTCGAAACCCGCCGCGGCAGCTGCCGGGACTTCGCCGTCCTGATGATGGAGGGCGCGCGCAGCCTCGGCCTCGCGGCGCGCTTCGCCTCGGGCTACGTCTACTCGGCCTCGCCCAAGGCGGGACGCAAGGGGGCGGGCACACCCACGCCTGGACCCGGGTCTATCTGCCGGACAGCGGCTGGACCGATTTCGATCCGACCAACGGGATCATCGGCAACACCGACCTCGTGCGGGTGGCGGCCGTCGTCGATCCCCGCCAGGCCCTGCCGCTGCACGGAACCTGGGCAGGCGACGCCGGAGATTACCTCGGGATGGACGTCGAGGTGGATATCTCGCTCGAGGCCGCTTCCCTGGCGCAACCTGCATCGCACCTGAGAGTTGCGCAGACGGGTTGACGTGAAGAGGAGCGCGGATGCGCATCAGGGCCGGTTACGAGATTTCCTACGACTCGCCGGCGCCCACCCCGATGCTGCTCATGCTCAACGTGCGGCCCGAATTGCGGGGCCACCTCGAGTCCCCTGACACGATCTTCACCGACCCGCCGGTCCCGGTCCGCCTCTACACCGACCTGTTCGGCAACACCTGCGCCCGGCTGGTGGCGCCCGCGGGCCGCCTGACGCTGTCCTCCGACTTCGTGATCCGCAGCGACGAGGCGCCGGACCCCGTCGTTGCCGACGCCGTGCAGCATCCGGTGGAGGATCTCCCTGACGAGGTCATCCAGTTCCTGCTCGGCTCGCGCTACTGCGAGACCGCGCCGCTGAACGACCTCGCCTGGAAGCTGTTCGCGGATACGCCGCCGGGCTGGGCGCGCGTGCAGGCCATCGTCGACTACGCCCACCAGCGCATCACTTTCGGCTACGAACACGCGCGGCCGACCAAGACCGCGCACGAGGCGCACGAGGAAGGCTGCGGCGTCTGCCGGGACTACGCCCACCTGGCCATCACCCTGTGCCGGTGCATGAACATCCCGGCGCGCTACTGCACGGGATACCTGGGCGACCTTCGCGTGCCGCCGTCGGGCGCGCCGATGGATTTCAGCGCCTGGTTCCAGGTCTGGCTGGGCGGCGCCTGGCGGACCTTCGACGCCCGCCACAACAAGCCAAGGGTCGGCCGCATCCTGCAGGCGGTCGGGCGCGACGCCACCGACGTGGCGATCACCACCCATTTCGGTCCCTCGGCGCTGGTCGGCTTCAAGGTCATCACCGAGGAGCTTCCGGCCTAGCCGAACGTCACGCTGATCAGCGCCCGGACGGTCCGGGGCGCGATCGGCCAGAGCTGGGTGGAAGGCGAGGCCCAGTAGCCGTCGGTCCCGGTCACGTTCGAGGCCAGCACCCGGAACAGCGCCGCGTGGCCGCCGAGGTCGAAGCGCCGCCGCGCGCCGACGTTCAGCAGGGTCACGTCCGGGGTCTTGTAGATGTTCTTCGTGTCGGCCCAGCGGGCGGAATACCAGGAGAGCTGGGCGTCCAGGCTCCAGCCGTCGCCGAGCTGATGCTCGACATTGAAGTTGGCGACCTTGTCCGAAATGCCGATCGCCTCGTCGCCGACCATCCCGGCCTCCACCAGCGCGCCGGTCACCTTCGGCTCAAAGACGACGGCGCCCAGGACGACGCTGGTCCGCGCGCTGAGCTGGCCGGCCAGTGAGGCTTCCAGCCCCCGGTGCGCCACCTCGCCGACCAGGCCGAACGACCCGTCCGGCCGGAAGCCGGTGGTCGGCTTGGAGACGTCGAAGAGGGCGCTGATGAAGGTCAGCTGGCTCGTCACGGCGTGGCGCACCCCGACCTCGAACTGCTCTGCCTCCACCGGCGCCAGGACCTCGTTGCGGTTGGTGGCGGTGTTGGGCGCGATGCCGGTCTCCTCGAGGCCCGTGACCCAGCTTCCGAACAGGCTCGTGCGGTCGTTGAAGCTCCAGATCGCGGACGCATTCCAGAGCGTGGTCTCGTCGATGCCCGAGGTGGTGACGCCGGAGAGCGTGTCGACGGTCTTCTCGTAGCGGGTGCGGTGCGCGCCCAGCCGGAACTGCAGCCTGTCCTTCCACACCAGGCCGTAGCCCAGCGAGCCCGTCACCTGCTCGACGGTGTCCAGGCCGCGCTTGCCGGCCCACACGGGCTCGTCGGACGGCGGCGGGGCGTCGTCGATGTCGAAGGCGCCGATCGGCACGGGGACGGTGGTGGCCAGATCGACCTTGCTCTTCCGCCAGCGACCCGAGGCGCTGACGAGGTGGCTGAGGTCGCCCTGGCGGAACACGCGGCTCGCCTTCGCCTCGCCGCTGTCGGACACATTGGTCTTGCCGGGGCTGAGGAACAGGGTGGCGAAGGCGTTCCCCTGGTCGTCGAGGCTGACGACCGTGAAGTCCTGCCGGTCGGCGTCGTAGATCGAGCGGAAGGCGGAGAGGTCCAGCGACGTGCCGGCCAGGTCGCCCTTGTAGATCGCGCCGAAGTTCAGGTTCGCGGCGTCCACCGTCGCCCACTCGGGCGAGTAGTTGAAGAACGGCTGCGGGGAGGGCGGGACGGCGGGCTGGGCGGCCTTCATGGTGTAGTCGCCGTCGTACTTGCGGTCGTAGAGGCTGACGAAGGCCTTCAGCACCTGGGTCTCGGTGATCCGCCAGCGGGCGACGCCGCCGACGTCGAACGCCTTGCCCTCGGTCCCCGGGCCCCACGACACCGAGGGGCGCCAGACGAAGCCGCCGGCCACGCCGAACCGGGCGTCGTCGGTGGACCAGGAGCCGTTGGCCTCGAGCGTCTGGGTCCAGTAGTCGCGCAGGCCCCCGCCGACCGTCAGGCTGTTGGTCGCGGCCGGCTCGCGCAGCCGGTAGTTCACCACCCCCGACGGCGACGGATAGGCGAGGCGCGCCGCGTTCACGCCGACCCGCACGCCGACCCCGGCCAGCACCGGATCGTTCAGCGGCGAGGCGCGGGCGAAGTAGGCGTCGTCGATCCGGTAGGCGCCGGTGCCCTGGAGGTCGAAGCCGCGCACCTGGCCCTCGCCGTAGAGGCCGAGCTGCTCGATACCCACACGCTCGCCGAAGGCGTCGGCGGCCGACCGGACGGCGCTTTCCTGCGCCAGCGCGGGTGAACCGATGAAAACGGTCGCCAGGAGCGCGGCCTTCAAACGTGACATTGCTGTAATCCCGCCTGTCTCTGCTGTTCAGACGGGGCGATCTGTCGGAGATTGCGCCGGGGACGGCGTGGCTGCGGGCGTGATTTATTCGTGATGGTTTCGCGATGAACGAGCACGTTGCGCTCGGTTGGCCGAGCCTGAACCTGGCGAGGGAGATGCCCTTTGGCCTGGCGGGGACCCACGTGCGCCCGGCCGCGCTGGAGGTGGAGACCGCCGGTCAGGTCACCCAGCTCGAGCCCCGGGTGATGAAGGTCCTGGTGGCCCTGCACCGCTCGCGCGGCCAGCCGGTGAGCCGGGACGAGCTGATCGACATCTGCTGGAACGGCCGCATCGTCACGGAGGGCGCGCTGAACCGCTGCGTGGCCCAGCTCCGCAAGGCGCTGTCGTGCAATCCCCGCATCCGGCTCGATACCATCCCGACGGTCGGGTACCGGCTGCAGGCCAGCGCCGAGGTGCATCGCGTCGCGCCGCCCGCCGCGGTCGCGGGCGCGCCGGCGGTCGCTCTCGACGAGCCTGCGCCGGCGCCCGAGCGCCGCCTGCCGCGCAACCTGATCCTCGGCGGCCTCGCCGCCGTCGCCGCGGCGGCCGCGGGCCTGTGGTTCCTCCTGCCGAAGCCGGTGGACTGGACGGCCGCCGGCTACCATCCGCTGACCGCCGAGCAGGGGGTGGAGACCCACCCGGCGCTGTCGCCCAGCGGCGAGCAGATCGTCTACAGCCGCCGGCCGGACGCCTCGGTCCGCCGCGACCTCTACATCCGCGGCGTGGAGCAGGGGACGCCTGTGCGGATCACCACCGATCCGGGCGACGACATCAGCGCGGTCTGGTCCCCGCGGGGCGACCGCCTGGCCTTCATTCGCGTGCCGGCGAGCGGCCCCTGCACGGTGATGGTGACCCCCGTGCCGGCGGGCGCCGAGCGCAGCGTGGCGCGGTGCCAGCAGGCGACCTACACGCGGGTGAGTTGGCTCGACGACCAGACGCTGGTCATCGGCGATCGGCCGACGACGACCGACATCTGGCGGATCCGGGCCATCGACATCCGCACCGGCGCCGCCCGCGACCTGACGACGCCCGACCCCGCGACCCTGGGCGACTCGGACCCCGCCGCCTCGCCCGACGGCCGCTACGTGGTCTTCCGCCGGAGCATCATGCACGGAGCCGACGATCTCTTCCTGATCGACGTGAGGACGGGGCGCGAGCGGGCGCTGACCACCGACGGCTGGAAGGCGGCGGGCTACGTCTGGTCGGCGGACGGACGGCACATCTTCTATTCGTCCAACCGGGGCGGCGAGTTCGGCCTCTGGACGATAGACACCCGGACCGGCGACCCGCCGAAGCGGATCAGCCTGGGCCTCGGCCAGGTCACCTTCAGCCGGATGTCCATCGACGGCCGCAACCGCCTGGCCGTGGAGGCCCCTCGCGGCCGCACCAACCTCGCCTGGCTGGGCGCCGGCGGGACGCTCACCCCGATCACCACCGAGGCCGGGACCGACTGGGACCCGGAGGCCGCCGCCGACGGGACGGTGGCCTATGTCTCCAACCGCAGCGGGGCTCCGGAGCTGTGGGTCACCCGGCCCGACGGCCAGTCGGTGCGCCTGACCTCGATCGTCGGCAGCTACCTGAACGCGCCGGCCTGGTCCCCGGACGGCCAGAGCCTCGCCTTCGTGGCGGTGAAGGGCCGGCGCTCGGACATCTACACGGTCGGCCGCGACGGCTCGCGGCTGCGCAGCATCACCTGGGACGGCTTCGACAAGCTCGACCCGGTCTGGGGCCCGGGCGGGCGGCTCTACTACCTGGAGCGCCAGGGGACGGCCTACCGGCTGATGGAGCTGACGCCGGGCGCCGAGCATGCGGCGCCGGTGGCCGCGGGCGCGGGCTTCCGCAACCTGCGCGCCGGGCCGGACGGCCGTCTCTACGGTCTCAGGGCCGCCGGCGGGACCGTCGTGGGCCTGAACGGCCCGGCGCCGCCGGTCCGTGTCGGCTCAGGCGAGGCCTGGACCGTCGGGCGCGACGGGATCTACGTCCTGACGCCCCGGCGGGACCAGGCGGCGGCGGTCTGGCTGCACCCGTGGTCGGGGCCGGCCCGCAAGCTGGCGGACGTGCCGGACAACGGCGGCGGCTTCCTGGGGACGGCGCCCGACGGGCGGGTGATCGTCGCCCAGACCCTCGACGACCAGGTGGACCTGGGCCTCTTCGATCTGGCCACGGATTAGGCGGCTCAGGCCGGCGCGGCCGTGCGGCGACGGAAATTTTCGTGTAACACGCATACCGCAAGTTCGGATTTGCAGCGGAGTCGGGCGAAGACCTGCCCCGCGTCGAACGAGGAAACCGTCGATGACCACCGCCCGCCTAGCTGTCCTTGGCCTCGTGGCCTCCACCGCCCTCGTGGCGAGCTGCACGACGGACAATCCGGCCGCGCCGAACGCGCTGGCCCAGGGGTCGCCGGTCGCCGCCTCGGCCCCGGCCCAGGTCGACAACTTCATGCTCGTCGACCAGGACTTCGAGGCCCACGAGCTCTACCGCCTGGCCGACGCCAGGCTGATCGCCATCGTCAGCCACGCGACGGGCGACGCCGAGGTGAAGCGCCTGGCCCCGGCCCTGACCGCGCTGCGCGACCGCTACGCCGCCCAGGGCGTCGAGGTCCTGCTGATCAACTCGAACCTCAAGGACGGCCGCGAGGCGATCGCCGCCGAGGGCCTGGAGCTGCCGGTCCTGATGGACGTGCACCAGCTCGTCGGCGAACAGCTCGGCGTCACCCGCTCGGCCGAGCTCCTGCTGGTCGACCCGAAGACCTGGACGGTGACCTATCGCGGCGCCGCGGCCGACGCGGACGCCGCCGTCGCCGCCGTCCTGGCCGGCCAGGCGCCCCGGCGGCCCGGGCCAGCAAGGGGATCGCCGTCGCCTTCCCCGAACGCGCCCGCCAGGCGGAGTTCGCGAAGATCTCCTACGCCAAGGACATCGCCCCGATCCTCACGGCCAACTGCGTGGCCTGCCACTCCGAGGGCGGCATCGGCCCCTTTGCGATGTCGAACTACGACATGGTCAAGGGCTTCGCCCCGATGATCCGCGAGGTGATCCGCACCGACCGGATGCCGCCCTACAACGCCGATCCGCATGTGGGGAAATTCTCGGACAACAAGAACCTGACCGCGGCCGAGGTGAAGACCCTCGTCCACTGGATCGAGGCCGGCGCGCCGCGCGGCGAGGGCGCTGACCCGCTGGCCGCCCACAAGGTGGTCGCCGCCGAGTGGCCGCTCGGCAAGCCGGACCTGATCCTCAACATCCCGGCCTACAAGGTGCCGGCCTCCGGTATCGTCGATTACCAGCGCCCCTACACGGTCAATGAGCTGACCGAAGGCAAGTGGATCCGCGCGACGACGGTGAAGCCGGGCGACCGGCGCGCCGTGCACCATGTGCTCACCGGCTGGATGAAGGAGGCGCCGAAGAACGGCGTGGCGTCCGAGACCAACTGGCGCGGCTCGGTCGGCGGCTATGCGGTCGGCGCGGAGTCCAACATCTTCGGCGGCGACGTGGGCACCTACCTGCCGGCCGGCGGCGCGGTCGGCTACCAGATGCACTACACGCCCTACGGCAAGGAGACGGTCGATAACTCGCAGATCGGCGTCTATTTCCGGAAGGACCAGCCGAAGTACATCATGCGCAGCGTGGTGGTGATCGATCCCACCATCGAGATCGCCCCGAACACCGCGCGCCACCAGGAGGTGGCCTACGTCGAGTTCCCCAAGGATGCGCTGCTCTACTCGGCCTTCCCGCACGCCCACTACCGGGCCTATTCGAACGACCTGTGGCTGCAGACGCCGGACGGCAAGAAGACCCGGCTGCTGACCCTGCCGCGCTACGACTTCAACTGGCAGCGGGCCTACACCTTCGCCGAACCGGTGAAGATCCCGGCCGGCTCGAAGCTGATCGCCCACTACGTCTACGACAACTCCAAGCGGAACCCGTCCAACCCCGACCCGACGATCAAGGTCACCTGGGGCGAGCAGAGCCACGAGGAGATGCTGTTCACCTCGCTGAGCTTCCGCTGGCTCGACGAGACGGCCGAGAAGCAGATCGACTCGGAAGCCCGGTTCGCCGAGACCCGCATGTTCGGGATGATGGACGACAATCTCGACGGCCGGCTGCAGAAGGCCGAACTGCGCGGCCAGATGGGCAAGATGATGCTGACCTTCTGGGACCGCATCGACACGTCCAAGGACGGCACGATCGACAAGGCCGAGCTGAAGGCCGCCCAGGCGCTCCTGCCGCAACGCCGCCGCCAGGCGGCCGATGGCCCGAACGAGAACACCCCGCTGGGGTAACCGCCATCCCTCCCCTTCAGGGGAGGGGCAGGTCGCGGAACGCGACCGGGGTGGGGAATTCGCGCTCAAGCTCCGACATCGGAGCCTGGCCCATACACCCCCCACCCGGCGGCGCTTCGCACCGTCCACCCTCCCCTGAAGGGGAGGGATTGGACGGCTTCTACTGCGCCGCTTCCTGCGCGTAGCCGAGCAGCTCGTTCAGGCGCTCCAGCACGGTGATCGCGGCCTCCGGCACCACGGTGCCCGGCGTGAACACCGCGGCGACGCCCATGTCCTCCAGCGCCTTGAAGTCCTCGGGCGGGATCACGCCGCCGACGACCACCAGAATGTCGGGCCGGCCGAGCTTGGCGAGCTCGTCCTTCAGCTCGGGGACGAGGGTCAGGTGCCCGGCGGCCAGCGAGCTTGCGCCCACCGCGTGGACGCCGTCCTTCACCGCCTGGGCGGCGGTCTCGGCGGGGGTCTGGAAGAGGTCGCCGATGTCCACGTCGAAGCCGAGGTCGGAAAAGCCCGAGGCGATCACCTTCTGGCCGCGGTCGTGGCCGTCCTGGCCCATCTTGGCGACGAGGATGCGCGGCTTCCTGCCGTCGGCGTGGACGAAGCCCTCCACCATGGCCTTGGCCCGCTGGGCGGCCGGCGTCTCGCCGGATTCACGGAGGTAGACGCCCTTCACCGCGTCGGCGCGGGCCTTGTGGCGGTTGAACACGCGCTCCAGCGCATCGGAAATCTCGCCCACCGTGGCTTTGGCGCGGGCGGCGTTCACCGAAAGCTCCAGCAGATTGGCGTTCGCGGCCGCGCCGTTGGTCAGCGCCTCCAGGGCTTGGCGGACGGCCTCGGGGTCGCGCTCGGCCTTCAGCCGCTTCAGCTTGGCGAGCTGCTGCTCGCGCACGGCGGTGTTGTCGACCTTCAGCACCGGGATCTCGTCGGCGCCTTCCGGGCGATAGCGGTTCACGCCGACCACCGACTGGAGGCCGCTATCGATGCGGGCCTGGGTGCGGGCCGAGGCCTCCTCGATCCGGCGCTTGGGCAGGCCGTCCTCGATGGCCCGCGTCATGCCGCCCAGCGCCTCGACCTCGGCGATGTGCTCCAGCGCGCGCGCCGCCAGGTCGGCGGTCAGGCGCTCCACGTAGTAGCTGCCGCCCCAGGGGTCGATGACCCGGGTCTGGCCGCTCTCGAGCTGGATGAAGAGCTGGGTGTTGCGCGCGATCCGGGCCGAGAAGTCGGTGGGCAGCGCCAGGGCCTCGTCGAGCGAATTGGTGTGCAGACTCTGGGTCTGGCCGCCGGTGGCCGCCATGGCCTCGATCACCGTGCGGGGCACATTGTTGAACACGTCGTGGGCGGCCAGCGACCAGCCGGAGGTCTGGGTGTGGGCGCGCAAGGAGAGCGAACGGCTGTCCTTCGGGTCGAAGTTCTCCCGCATCAGCTTCGCCCAGAGCAGGCGCCCGGCCCGCTGCTTGGCGATCTCCATGAAGGCGTTCATGCCGGCGTTCCAGAAGAACGACAGGCGCGGCGCGAACTGGTCGACGGTCATCCCCGCCGCGACGCCGGCGCGGACGTATTCGACGCCGTCGGCGAGCGTGTAGGCCAGCTCCAGGTCGAGCGTCGCTCCGGCTTCCTGGATGTGGTAGCCGCTGATCGAGATCGAGTTGAACCTCGGCATCTCGGCGCTGGTGTAGGCGAAGATGTCCGAGATGATCCGCATCGAGGGCGCGGGCGGATAGATGTAGGTGTTCCGGACCAGGAACTCCTTCAGGATGTCGTTCTGGATCGTCCCCGACAGCGCCTTGTGGGCGACGCCCTGTTCCTCGCCGGCCACGATGTAGAGCGCCAGGATCGGCAGCACGGCGCCGTTCATGGTCATCGAGACGCTCATCTTGTCGAGCGGGATGCCGTCGAACAGCGTGCGCATGTCGAGGATGGAATCGATGGCCACGCCGGCCATGCCGACGTCGCCCTTCACCCGCGGATGGTCGCTGTCGTAGCCGCGGTGGGTGGCGAGGTCGAAGGCCACCGACAGGCCCATCTGACCGGCCGCCAGGTTGCGCCGGTAGAAGGCGTTGGAATCCTCGGCCGTGGAGAAGCCCGCGTACTGGCGGATCGTCCACGGGTTGGTCAGGTACATGGTCGGATAGGGCCCGCGCAGGAACGGGGCGAGGCCCGGATAGGCGTGGGCGATGTCCAGATCGGCGATGTCGGCCGGGCCGTAGGACGGCTTCACCGCGACGCCTTCCGGCGTCTCCCAGGCGGCGGCGGTCGGCGCGGCGCCCGGGCCGATGTCGGCGTCGAACGGCAGGGTGGAGAAGTCGGGGAAGCTCGTCATTGCGCGGCCTCGAACTGTTCCGCGATGCGGATGGGCGCCAGCGGCGGGCAGGCGGCGTCGGGGCCGGGCAGGCGGGGCGAGGGGGCGTCGACCGCCGTGGGCTCGCTCCGGTCCACCTCTACGGGGCTCTCCTTGTCCGGCGGGAAGGCGTTGACGCCGACCAGCTTCGGGGCGGGCCGCGCGGCGTTGGCGGCGTCCACCTCCCGGGCGATCAGGCCGGACGTCAGCGCGGCGATGATCCCGCCCGCGGCCTCGATCGCCTGGAACTTGGTCCAGGCGGCCCGGGCGATCTCGTCGGTCAGGGCCTCGATGTAGCCGGCGCCCGCCGCGGGGTCGGCGACCCGGCCGATGTGCGCCTCCTCCATCAGGACGAGCTGGGCGTTGCGGCTCTGGCGGCGCGCGAAGGCCGTGGGCCGGCCGATGGCGTCGGTGAAGGCGCCCAGCACGACCGCGTCGGCCCCGCCGGCCGCGGCGCCGAAGCCGGCGGCGGTCAGCCGGATCATGTTGGTCCAGGCGTCGCGGGCCGCGAGCATCCGGCGCGAGGTGCGGGCCTCTATGCGCGCCAGGCCGTCGGCGCCGGAGGCGATGGCGAGGCGCGCGAAGACCGCGCGGGCGGCGCGCAGCTTGGCGATGGTCACGAAGTAGTCGGCGTCGGCCGAGAGCCCGAGCGTGATCCGGGCGAGCGCGTCGCGCACCGGCATCCCGGCGCGGACCAGGGCCTTGGCATAGGCCAGGGCGGACGCCGCGGCGAACGCCACTTCCAGGGCCTCGCCGCCGCCGGCCTCGTGGACGACGCGGCCCGAGGCCAGCATGAGCTGGGCCTGTGGATAGGTTTCGGCCAGGCGCACGCCGACGGTGGCGGCGCTGACCAGATGGCTCTCGATCGGACCGGGGCTCGCGCCCGTTTCCGCGAAGGCCGAGAGCGGGTCCATATGCAGGTTGAGCTTCGCGCCCGGCGAGGCCTTGGCGACGGCGCCCAGCCAGTCGGCGGCCTTGGGGCCCAGGAACCCGGCGTCGAGGGCGACCGGCGCCAGCTCGACGATCACCCCCTGCAGCACGCGGGCGAGCCCCTCGGCGGAGCCCACGGCGACGCCCGCCTCGCCGGTCGGGTCGATCTTCACCACCGTCGACGCCGCGCCGCCTTCGAGGTCCGCCAGGATCTCGGCGTTGGCCCGGGCGGCGTCCGGTTGCGCCGTAAGCGTCCGGACGTCCCAGGCGCGCGTCTCGTCGAACGGACGCGGCGGGAAGGCCGCCGGCGCGTCGGCGGCCGGGTAGAGGGGCTGGATCGGCAGCCCCTCGACGGTGGTCTTCTGGAGGCTCTCGAACGGCGCCTCGCCGAGCGTCTTGGCGACCAGGACGCGCCAGGCGTCCTCGCTGGCGGGCGGGAAAAGGCTGGTTTCGGCCATGGGGGGAGATGGGCCGCAACCGCCGGGGGCGTCAAGCTCACGCAAGGACAGCTATCAACCGGAATCGCCTGCTATGGATTAGGGTCTAAAGGCCTGACCGCGAGGGACCCATGCCGACGCTGGACTACACCTACATCAGCAACCTGACGACGCAGTGGGGGCCGGCGCTGCTCGCCGCCATCGCCGTTTTGGTGGTCTCGCATTTCATCGCCAAGGCGGTGCAGTGGGGCGTGGCCCGGCTGATCGACCGCGCGCCCGGCATGAAGAAGCACAACGAGGGCGCGACGCCGAAGGAGACCACCGGCTATCAGCTCGGCCAGCTCGGCTACTGGCTGATCCTGCTGATCGGCGTGGTGGGCGCGCTCTCGATCCTTGGTCTCACCGAGATCGTCGCCCCCTGAACGGCCTGCTCATCGAGGTCATGGCCTTCCTGCCGAACCTCGTCGGCGCGATCGTCATATTCGTCGTCGGCGCGGTCGTGGCGACGCTCGCCCGCCGGGTCGTGGAGGCGGCGCTGAACGTCGCCCACGTGGACAGCTGGCTGGAGCGGGCCGGCCTCGCCCGGCTCACCGGCGCATCGGGCCTCGCCAGGACCTTCGGCACGCTCGTCTATGTGCTGATCATCATCCCAGTGACCATCGCGGCCCTCCAGCAGCTCGGCATCCGGGCGATCTCGGAGCCGGCGGTAGCGGTGCTGGCCACCGTGCTGGATTCCCTGCCCAGGCTGATCGCGGCGGCGATCGTGCTGGCCATCGCCTTCCTGATCGGCCGCTGGGTGGCGGGCCTCATCGAGCAGGTCCTGCCGTCGTTCGGCTTCGACCGCAGCCTGCAGGCCCTCGGCATCGGCGGCCCGGCCGCGGCGGATCCCGCCGACGCGCCGGAGGCCCCGCCGGCCGGCGGCATCACGCCGTCCAAGGTCGTGGCGCGCCTGGCGCTGGTGGCGATCATGCTGTTCTCGGCCGTGGAGGCCGCGCGCCTCCTGGCCTTCGCCGCCGTCGCCGTGATGCTGACCGAGGTGCTGGACCTGGCCGGCCACGTGCTGTTCGGCGGGGTGATCATCACGCTCGGCGTGCTGATCGGCAACTTCCTGGCCAACCTGCTCGACCGCTCGACCAACGGGGCGGACCAGTTCGCCTCGACCATCGTGCGCTGGGCGACCATTGCGCTCGCCACCGCCATGGGCCTGCAGTTCATGGGCATCGCCGACGAGATCGTGATCCTCGCCTTCGGCCTGGTGCTGGGCTCGGCGGCGGTGGCCGCGGCGCTCGCCTTCGGCATCGGCGGCCGCGAGACCGCCGGCCGGCTGCTGGAGAAGTGGACGAAGCAGGGGGAGACGCCGCCTGGCCGCGCGACGCCGGTGCGCCGTCCGCAGGTGCGCCCGCCGCCCCGGACGCCGAAAATCTGACTTGCCGGACGCGGCGGCAGGATTCCGACGCTTGCATCCCGCGTCCTGTTGCGCGTACAGTGTAAATCTAACGTCGATCCAAGGACCCCGCCATGGCCCTGCCGCCCGTGCTCCGTGACCGCCTTCGCCTGCCGGTGATCGGCTCGCCGCTGTTCATCATCTCCGGCCCCGACCTGGTGATCGCCCAGTGCAAGGCGGGCATCGTGGGCTCTTTCCCGGCGCTGAACGCGCGGCCCGCCAGCCTGCTCGACGAGTGGCTGCACCGGATCACCGAGGAACTGGCCGCCTGGGACCGCGACCACCCGGACACGCCGTCGGCGCCGTTCGCGGTGAACCACATCGTGCACAAGACCAACGACCGCCTCGAGCACGACATCGAGATGTCGACCAAGTGGAAGGCCCCGGTGGTGATCACCTCGCTCGGCGCCCGTGAGGACGTCAACGCCGCGGTCCACTCCTACGGCGGCGTGGTGCTGCACGACATCATCAACGACCGATTTGCCCGCAAGGCGGTGGAGAAGGGGGCCGACGGCCTGATCGCCGTGGCGGCCGGGGCCGGCGGCCACGCGGGCCAGCTCTCGCCCTTCGCCCTCGTCCAGGAGATCCGCGAGTGGTTCGACGGGCCGGTGGCGCTCTCGGGCTCGATCGCCAACGGCCACGCGATCCTCGGCGCCCAGGCCATGGGGGCGGACCTGGCCTATATCGGCTCGGCCTTCATCGCGACGGAGGAGGCCAATGCCGATCCCGCCTACAAGGACATGATCGTCGCCTCGGCCGGGGACGACATCGTCTATTCGAACCTCTTCACCGGCGTGCACGGCAACTACCTGAAGCCGTCGATCATCGCCGCGGGGCTCGACCCCAACGACCTGCCGCAGTCCGATCCCTCGCGGATGAACTTCGGCTCCGGCGGCAACCAGAAGGCCAAGGCCTGGCGCGACATCTGGGGCTGCGGCCAGGGGATCGGTGCGGTGAAGCACGTGCCCACCGCCGGCGAACTCGTCGCCCGCCTGTCCAGCGAGTACGAGGCCGCCAAGGCCCAGCTCGCCGCCAAGACCTCGCTGACCGCCGGCAAGGCGCTGCTCGCCGCGGAGTAGGCGCCAGGCGAACCCGCGCGCTATCAGGGCGCCGTCACCCCGGGGTGACGGCGCCCTTTTCCTTTGCGCCGCGCGCCGGCGTCGCGAAGTGTGTCCGGACCGTCATTCCAGCGTCGCAGAAGCTTCATCGACGCGCACTAGAAGCGTCATCGGGGGATGGTCCAGCCAGTCTTCCCAAGTCAAATCAATGCCGTAAGCGCCACTGTGAGAAAATCTCGGCGGCCTTCCAGTCTAAACCTACTTCACCGATATGAATTAGCGGGAATAAATCGATCCCGCCGCCGCAGGGAACACCCATGACCAAGCGACACATCCGTACGACCGCCCTGGCCCTCCTGCTCGGCAGCACGGCGCCCGCGGCCCTCGCCCAGGCGCTTCCGACCGCGCCGAAGCTCGGGGGCGGCATCTCGCAGGAGCAGGCGCTCGCCCTCTCCGCGCGCCTGGACGCCCTGGAGGCGCAGAACCGCGAGCTGCAGGACCAGATCGCCGACCTCAAGACCCGCTCCGCCGCCGGCGACCAGGCGATCCGCGAACAGGTCGCCGCCGAGCCGAAGGTCTCGCTCTCCAACGGCCGCCCGACCTTCACCAGCGCCGACGGCCGCTTCACCGCCTCGATCCGCGGCGTCGCGCAGCTCGACGCCACCCACTACGACCAGGATGCGCCCGGTCCGCTGGCCACCGACTACCGGCGCGGCTCGTTCGGGGACGCGACCGAGGCCGACCGGGCCCGTGACCTTTCGGACGGCCTGAACTTCCGCCGCGCCCGCCTCGGCATCGAAGGCAAGGCCTTCGGGGACTGGAACTACAACTTCCTCTTCGATTTCGGCGGCTCCGGCACGGAAGAGGCCGGGAAGATCAGCGCCCTCTATGTGGAATACGCCGGCCTGAAGCCGTTCCGTCTGCGCGCCGGCGCCTTCCCGCCGACCACGGGCCTCGAGGACGCGACCTCGAACAGCGCCTCGCTGTTCCTGGAACGCGCCGCGGTGGCGGAGCTCGTCCGGGGCCTGGCCGGAGGCGACGGCCGGGCGGCGGTGGCCCTCTACGCCGGCGGCGACCGCTGGACGGCGATGGGCGCCTTCACCGGCAACCTCGTCACCACCCAGACCTTCGACGAGCAACTGGGCTTCGTCGGCCGGGTCTCGTACCTGCCCTACAAGGCCGAGAATTCGCTGATCCACATCGGCGCCAACGCCAACCTGATCATCAACCCCGCGGCTACCGGGCCCGACGTCGAGCCCGCCGGCGCCGCCACGCCCATCCGCCTGCGCGAGCGGCCCGAGAACCGGGTCGATCCCACCCGCCTGGTCGACACGGGCTCCATCGACGCCGACGGCGTCACCGCGCTCGGCCTCGAGGCCGGCTGGCAGTACCGGAACTTCTCCCTCGCCGGCGAGCACTTCTGGCTCGACGTCGACCGGCGAACCGGCGCGCTGGAGAACCCGGACTTCTCCGGCTGGTACGTGCAGGGCGCCTGGACCATCACCGGCCAGCCGCGCCGCTACAACGCCGTCGCCGGCGGCTTCGACGCCCCGCGCGTGGAGAAGCCGTTCGACATCAAGGCCGGGACCTGGGGCGTCTGGGAGCTGGCCGCGCGCTACTCCACCCTCGACCTCGACTATGGCGCCGGGACGTCCGCCTCGCGGGTGTTCGGCGGCCGGCAGGACATCCTGACGATCGGCCTCAACTGGTACCCGAACAGCGTGGTCCGCTTCCTGGCCGACTTCCAGCACGTGGAGGTCGACCGGATCTCGCCCGGCGGCACAGCCTGGGGCGCGGGCGCGCTCACCCCGCCGGCCGGCGCCCAGGTCGGCCAGGATCTCAACATCTGGTCACTGCGAACGCAGTACGCCTTCTAGCCCCAAGGATGGAGCCATGAGCCAACCCCACCTCTCCAGACGCCGCCTCATCGCGGCCGGCGGCGTCGCCGCGTCCTCCCTCGCGTGGGGAGGTGGGGCCCTGGCTCAGGGCAAGCCGATCAAGCTCCTGAACGTCAGCTACGATCCGACGCGCGAGCTCTACAAGGAGATCAACGCCGAGTTCGCCCGGTACTGGAAGGGGCGGACCGGTCAGACGCTGGACCTCCAGCAGAGCCACGGCGGCTCGGGCCGCCAGGCCCGCTCGGTGATCGACGGCCTGCAGGCCGACGTGGTGACCCTGGCGCTCGCCGCCGACATCGACGAGATCGCCACGCGGGCGAAGCTGCTGCCGGCCAACTGGCAGAGCCGGCTGCCGAACAACTCGACGCCCTACACCTCGACGATCGTCTTCCTGACCCGCAAGGGCAACCCGTGGAAGATCCGGGACTGGGGGGACCTCGCGAAGCCTGGCGTAGAGGTGATCACGCCGAACCCGAAGACCTCGGGCGGCGCGCGGTGGAACTACCTGGCGGCCTGGGCCTGGGCGCTGCGCCAGCCGGGCGGCTCCCCGGCGACCGCGCAGGCGTTCCTGCAGAAGCTGTTCCGCAACGTCCCGGTCCTCGACACCGGCGCCCGCGGCTCGACCACCACCTTCGCGCAGCGCCGTCTCGGCGACGTGCTGCTGGCCTGGGAGAACGAGGCCTATCTGACGCTCGAGGAGTTCGGCCCGAACTTCGACATCGTCTACCCGTCGGTGTCGATCCTTGCCGAGCCTCCGGTGGCCCTGGTCGACCGCAACGTCGACAAGCACAAGACCCGCGTCGTGGCCGAGGGCTACCTGAACTTCCTCTACAGCCCCCTGGCCCAGGACCTGATCGGCAAGCACCACTTCCGGCCCCGCAACGCCGCGGCCCTGGCCAAGTACCGGTCGAAGTTCCGCCAGATCCCGCTCGTCACCATCGATGACACCTTCGGCGGCTGGAAGCGGGCCCAGGCGACCCACTTCGCCGACGGCGGGGTGTTCGACCGGATCTACCAGCCCGGTTGATTGTGAAGCTGCGCGACGGGCGGCCTGCGCAGGGTTAGAAAAACTCGGGTCGCTTCCACGCTTATTCCGAGTGTCCGACTTGGGATTAGAGGTAGAAGCGTCGTCGAGGACCTGATCCATGACCAGCCCCCTGTCGCGACGAACCCTCCTTGCCGCCGGCGCCGCGAGCCTGGCCGCCGCCTGCTCGCCAGGAGGCGGGGGCGGCGGATCCGCGGGCGGCGTCAAGATCCTGAACGTCAGCTACGACCCGACGCGGGAGCTCTACAAGGAGATCAACGCCGCCTTCGCCGCCGACTGGAAGCAGAAGCACGCCGGCCAGACGGTGACGATCGAGCAGAGCCACGGCGGCTCGGGCAAGCAGGCCCGCGCCGTGATCGACGGCCTGCAGGCCGACGTGGTGACCCTGGCCCTCGGCGGCGACATCGACGAGATCGCCAGCCGCGCGAAGCTGCTGCCGCCCGACTGGCAGAGCCGCCTGCCGGACAACTCGACCCCCTACACCTCGACGATCGTGTTCCTGGTCCGCAAGGGCAATCCGAAGGGCATCCAGGACTGGCCGGACCTGATCAAGCCCGGCGTCGGCGTGATCACGCCCAACCCGAAGACCTCCGGCGGCGCGCGCTGGGGCTATCTGGCGGCGTGGGCGCACGGCCTGAAGGCCGGTGGAGAGCCGGCCGCGCGGACCTATGTCCAGGCGCTCTTCCGGAACGTGCCCGTGCTCGACACCGGCGCGCGCGGGTCGACCACGACCTTTGCCCAGCGCGGCATCGGCGACGTCCTGCTCACCTGGGAGAACGAGGCCTATCTGACGCTCGACGAGTTCGGCCCGAACTTCGACATCGTCTATCCGTCGAGCTCGATCCTGGCCGAGCCGCCGGTCGCCCTGATCGACCGCAACGTCGACAAGAAGGGCACGCGCGCGGTGGCCCAGGCCTATCTGGAGTTCCTGTACACGGCGCCCGCCCAGGAGATCATCGGCAAGCACCACTTCCGGCCGCGCGATCCCACCGCCCTGGCCAAGTACGGTGCGGCGTTCAAGCCGATGCCGCTGGTGACCATCGCCGATCCGTTCGGCGGCTGGGCCAAGGCCCAGGCCGACCACTTCGCCGACGGCGCGGTGTTCGACCAGATCTACAAGCCGGCGTGACCGTGGACTCCCGCTACTACGCCGCGCCGATCGACCGGCCGCCGCCGCCCAGGCGGGCGCGGCGGTTCCGGTTCGTGGAGCCGTCGATCCTGCCGGGCTTCGGGCTCTCCTTCGGCTTCGTGGTGATCTATCTCAGCCTGATCGTGCTGATCCCGCTGGCGGCGCTGGCGCTCAGGCCCTGGGAGATCGGGCTCGACGGCGTGATCCGCACGCTCACCGACCCGCGGGTCGCCTCGGCGCTCAGGATCAGCTTTGGTCTGTCCCTGGCCGCCGCCGTCGTGAATGCGCCGCTCGGCCTGCTGATCGCCTGGACGCTCACGCGCTACGAGTTCCCGGGCCGCCGGATCCTCGACGCCCTCGTGGACCTGCCGTTCGCGCTGCCGACCGCGGTAGCCGGCATCGCGCTCACCACCCTCTATGCGCCGACCGGCGCGCTGGGTTCGCTCTTCGCCCAGATCGGCGTCAAGACCGCCTATTCGCAGCTCGGCATCTTCATCGCCCTGGTCTTTATCGGTCTGCCGTTCGTCGTCCGCTCGGTCCAGCCGCTCTTGCAGGACCTGGACCGCGAGGTGGAGGAGGCGGCCCGCACCCTCGGCGCCACCGACTTCCAGCGGATCTTCCGCGTCGTCCTGCCGACGCTCCTGCCGGCCCTGATCAGCGGCGTGACGCTCGCCTTCGCCCGCGCGGTCGGCGAGTACGGCTCGGTGATCTTCATCGCCGGCAACATGCCGCTGAAGACCGAGATCGCGCCCCTGCTGATCGTCATCAAGCTGGAGCAGTACGACTACGCCGGAGCCGCCGCCATCGGCCTGGCCATGGTGCTGATCTCCTTCGGGGCGCTGATCGCGGTCAACGCGCTCCAGCTCTTCCTCGCCGGGCGGGGCCGCAAGTGAGCCGGTCCTCGTCGCCCGGCTTCCGGGTCTATCTCCCCGGGCTCGCGCCCCTGATGCTGCTGGCCTCCGTGGCGGCCATGGGGGCGCTGGTCGTCCTGCCGCTCGGCATCGTCTTCAAGGAGGCGCTCGCCCAGGGCTGGCAGGCGGCGTTCCAGGCGCTGCAGGACCCGGACGCCATCGCCGCCATCCAGCTCACCCTCATCGTGGCGGCGATCTCGGTGCCGCTGAACGCCGTCTTCGGCCTGGCGGCGGCCTGGTGCATCGCGAGGTTCGAGTTCCGCGGGAAGAGCGCGCTTCTGACCCTGATCGACCTGCCATTCTCGGTGTCGCCGGTGGTCTCGGGCCTGGTCTGGGTGCTGCTGTTCGGGGCCCAGGGCTATTTCGGGCCCTGGCTGATGGAGCACGACGTGAAGATCATCTTCGCGCTGCCCGGCCTGGTGCTGGCCACCATCCTGGTGACCTTCCCGTTCGTCGCCCGCGAGCTCATTCCGCTGATGCAGGAACAGTCCGCCGACGAGGAGGCCGCGGCGCTCACGCTCGGCGCGGGCGGCTTCACGACCTTCTGGAAGGTGACACTTCCCAACATCAAGTGGGCGCTGCTCTACGGCGTCCTGCTCTGCAACGCGCGGGCGATGGGCGAATTCGGCGCCGTCTCGGTGGTCTCCGGCCACATCCGGGGCGCCACCAACACCCTGCCGCTCCACGTCGAGGTGCTCTACAATGACTATGAATCCGTCGGCGCGTTCACAGCGGCGTCCGTCCTCGCCGGACTCGGCCTTGTCACGCTCATCCTCAAGACCGCTCTCGAATGGCGTCACTCCGGTGAACTTTCAGCCAGCCGCCGACACTAGTCCGCTGTCGCTCGAGATCCGCGGGGTCTCGAAATCCTTCGGCCGCTTCCCGGCGCTGAAGGAGGTGTCGCTGCAGGCCCGGGACAAGGAGTTCCTGGCCCTGCTGGGCCCCTCCGGCTCGGGCAAGACCACCCTCCTGCGCGTGCTGGCCGGGCTGGAGACGCCGGACGCCGGCGAGGTCAGCTTCGGCGGCGAGGACTTCCTGTCGCTGCCGGTGCGCAAGCGCCGTGTGGGCATGGTCTTCCAGCACTACGCGCTCTTCCGGCACATGACGGTGGCCCAGAACATAGCCTTCGGCCTGACCGTGCGGCCCCGCAAGGAGCGGCCGGGCAAGTCGGAGGTCGCCGACCGGGTCCGCGACCTGCTCTCCCTCGTCCAGCTCGAAGGACTGGAGAAGCGCTATCCGGCCCAGCTCTCCGGCGGCCAGCGGCAGCGCGTGGCGCTGGCCCGGGCGCTGGCCATCGAGCCCAGGATGCTGCTGCTCGACGAGCCGTTCGGCGCCCTGGACGCCCAGGTGCGCCGCGAGCTGCGCCGCTGGCTGCGCGAGCTGCACGAGCGGACCGGCGTCACCACCGTCTTCGTCACCCACGACCAGGAGGAGGCGCTCGACCTCGCCGACCGGGTGGCGATCCTGAAGGACGGCGAGTTGGTCCAGCTCGGCACCCCCGAACGAGGTCTACGAGAACCCGGCGACGCCCTTCGTCTACGACTTCCTGGGCGCCGCCTGCCGGCTGCCGGGCGTGGTCGACGGCGAGCGCCTGACCGTCGCCGACTGGGAGACCGTCGCGCCGAAGGGCGCCCAGCAGGGCCCGGTCGAGGTCTTCTTCCGCCCCGACGAGGTGGCCTTCGCGCCCGCCGACGGCGCGGGACTGGCCGGCGAGGTGAAGGCGGTCGCCCAGCGTGGCCCGGACGTCCGCATCGAGTGCGTCATCGAGGGCCAGCTCTTCGAGCTCGAGGCCCACAGCCCGACCCTGCCGCCCGGCGTGGCGCCGGGCCTGTCGATCCGGGTCAAGCCGATGCGGCCGCGGGTCTATCCGGTCTAGCCGACCGCCCGGCGTGCCGCGCTATCCCGGCCCGGGTTCCACCGCGGCCGGGCCGGGCGCCCGCGTCTTCCACACCGACCAAGCGATGCCGGCGGCGAGCAGCGCGCCGGTGACGGCGAGCGACACCGGGGCGGGGAACTTCTCCCAGCCCATCGCCTCGGCGAAGAACACCTTGCCGCCGATGAACACCAGGAGCGCCGCCAGCGCCTGCTTCAGGTAGGCGAACCTCGCCACGACCGCGGCCAGCGCGAAATAGAGCGCACGGAGGCCGAGGATCGCGAAGATGTTGGACGTGTAGACGATGTAGGGGTCGGTGGTGATCGAGAAGATCGCCGGCACCGAGTCCACGGCGAAGACCAAGTCTGCGAACTCCACCATCAGCAGGGCCATGAACAGCGGCGTGGCGAACCAGACGAGGCGGCCGTCCCGCCCGGGCGCCTTGGCGAAAAATCGATGGCCGTGGAAGCCCTCTGTCAGCCGGATCCGGGCGGCCAGCCAGCGGTAGACCCGGCTGTCGCGGGGATCCTTCGGCGCCCCGTCGCTGACGAACATCTTCACGCCCATCAGGATGAGGAAGGCGGCGAAGATCCACAGCACCCAGCCGAAGCTGGCGACCAGGGCGGCGCCCAGGCCGATCATCACGCCGCGCAGCACGATGACGCCCAGGATGCCCCAGAACAGCACGCGGTGCTGGTAGGCCCGGGGAACGGCGAAGGCGGCGAAGATGGTGGCGATGACGAAGATGTTGTCGAGGGCCAGGCTCTTCTCGATGAGGAAGCCGGTGACGTACTCGAGGCCGGATTCGCGGCCGAGCTGGAACCAGACCCAGCCCCCGAAGGCGAGGCCGAGCGAGAGATAGCCGGCGGAGAGCAGCAGGCTCTCGCGGACTCCGATCTCGTGCTGGTCGCGATGCAGCACGCCGAGGTCGAGGACGAGCAGGATGGCGACGAGGCCGGCGAACGCCAGCCACATCCAGAGCGGCTGGCCGAGCACGGCCGCCGTGAGCATGTCGAGCATGTTGTGATCCGTGGGACTGAGGGGGAGGGCGACGCAAGGCCGCCCTCCGGTCAGGTCAGGCGCGACCGATCCGCAGCGTGACCGGCGCAAGGCCGGCCTCGGCGAGGTGGAGCTCGTCCTTGAGCTCCAGCCTTCGGCGCTTGAGGTCCTGCAGGATCAGGGCGTCGGGATTGGCCCTTCGCTGCTCGTCGCGGATCAGATCGTCGAGCTGCCGATGCAGCCGACGCAGCCTTTGGATTCGGCATTGTTGCATATGCTCCTCCGTTTGGAGGCGCACCCGGGAGCCGCAGCTCAGGAGATGACAACGGACCCCAGGCGCACCTGCACGGTCCGACATCACGATCGCGGTCGATCGTCAGAGGGGCCCGGTCCCGCCCTCTTCAGATGGCGCCTTAAGGAAGCTTCGCAAGGGGCGTCCCGACACTACTGCACGATCCAGTCCCCCGCGCCGAGCTGGCCCGGCGCCACGCCGACGAGGGTGGTGACGGTGATCGGCCAGTCGCCGTTGGCGTTCGGCCCGTCCATGTCGACGATCACCTGGGTCCCGCCATTCGCCGCCTGCAGGATCAGCCACCCGTCGGCCACGGGGTTCGTGCCCGCGTAGCCCGCCTGGTCGAAGAGGCCGCGCAGGTCGATCTTATCGGTCCCCGGCGTGAAGTCGGTGATCTGGCCGGCGTTCCACACCGGGTTGGCGAACACGAAGTGGTCCGCACCCCCCGCGCCGGTCAGCCGATCGGGGCCCTGGCCGGCGTTGAGGGTGTCGTCCCCGGCCGTGCCGGTAAGGGTGTCGCCCCACTGGGATGAATTGAACACCTGGCCTGCGCCGCTCGGCGGCGGCGCGTCGTCGTCGTCGTCGGTGATCGTGCCGGTGGCCGTGGCGGTCCCCAGCGTCGTGCCGGACGAAGGCGAGGCGAGGGTGACGGTGAAGGTCTCGCCCGGCTCGGCGGTCGCGTCGCCGGCGACGTTCACGACGATCGTCTTGCTGGTCTCGCCGGCGCCGAAAGTGACCGTGCCGGAGGGCAGAGCGCCGCCAGCGAAGTCGTCCGCCGACGCCGGGTTTGCACCGGAGCCAGCCACGGTCCAGCTGGCGGAGGAGGTCCCGCTCGTCGCGCCCGTGCGGGTGACCGTGAAGCTGAAGGCGGTCGAGCCGGAGTCCCCTTCCGCCAGCGACAGGGTGGTGGTGGTGAGCGAGACCTGCGCGCTGCTGGCGGGCGGCGGCGTGGTTCCGCTGCTACCCAAGAGCTGGGCCCATGTGAGGCCGGCCGGGTTCACGCCCTGCAGGGTCGTGACGTGGAAGGGCCAGTCGCCGCTGTTCGGCGCGTCGCGGTCGAAGAACACCTGCGTGCCCCCGGCCCCGTCGCTGTCCAGCCGCATCCGGCCGTCGGCGATCGGGTCGGTCCCGGTGTAGCCGCTCGCCTGGAAGACCGCCGAGAGGTCGAGGCGGTCCGTGCCGACCACGAAGTCGGTGATCTTGCCGGCGCTCCAGGGCAGGGCCCTGAAGGCGAAGGAGTCAGCGCCCGCGCCGCCGGTGAGCGTGTCGGCGCCCTGGCTGGCGTTGATCGTGTCGTCGCCGGCGCCGGCCGTGACCGTCGAGCCGGGGCCGGGCGAGTTGTAGACCTGGCCGGAGCCGGACGGCGGCGGCGAGGTGCTGTCGTCGTTGGTGATCGTGCCCGTCGCGGTCGCGGCGCCCAGGGTCGTGCCGGACGACGGCGAGGCCAGCGTCAGGGTGAAGGTCTCGCTGGACTCGGCCGCCGTGTCGCCGGCGACCTGGACGGTGAGGGTCTTGGTGGTCTCGCCGGCGGCGAAGGTCAGCGTGCCGGACGGCAGGGCGCCGCCGGCGAAGTCGGCGGCGGTGGCGGGATTGCTCCCAGAGCCGGTCACCGACCAGGTCACCGTCGAGCTGCCGCTGGTCGATCCCGATCGGCTGACCGTGAAGCTGAAGGCCGTCGATCCGCTGTCGCCCTCGGCAAATGAGAGGCTGGTCGTCGTCAGGGAGACCTGCGATCCGGTTGGAGCCGGGGGCGGATTGCTCGCGCCGCCGCCGGAGAGCTGGGCCCAGGTGACGCCCGTGACGCCCTGGAGCTTGATGATATAGTTCGGCCATTGCTGGCCGGTGGCCGTCCCGTCCCGGTCGAACAGCACGAGGGTGTCGGCGCCCTGGGCGAGGAGGCTGATGTACTTGTCGGCCACGGGATCGGAGCCGGTGTAGCCGGCGGCCTGGAACAGGGCGGAAAGATCCAGCTTGTCGGTTCCGGCCACGAAATCGGTGACGGTGGCCGGCGACCAGGGCTCCTTCGTCCAGGTGAACTTGTCGGCGCCTGCGCCGCCGGTGAGCACGTCGGCGCCCTGGCTGGCGTTGATCGTGTCGTTGCCGGGCCCCGCCACCACCGTCGAGCCGGGGCCGGGTGAGGTGAAGACCTGGCCGCCGGACCCGCCAACCGGGGGCGGCGTATTGGGCTCCAGCTCGCCGTTCGTCCGCCAGCTGTCGTACATGTCGTAATAGGCATGGCCGATGGCGACATGCGCCGCCGCCGTGAAGTGCAGCCCATCCGCCTGGACCGGCAG
Source organism: Phenylobacterium sp. J367 (assembly GCF_024699985.1). GTDB lineage: Bacteria > Pseudomonadota > Alphaproteobacteria > Caulobacterales > Caulobacteraceae > Phenylobacterium. The sequence goes on from NZ_JAJONA010000001.1 coordinate 2,642,851, forward strand.
GCCGCCGGCGTCATAGCTGACGGCGTAGGGATCGGCCTGGTCGACGTCGGCCTGGGCGGTCCGCACCTGGCTCGAGTAGGGCGGCGAGGCGGTGATCTGGAAGAAGCCGATCCGCCCGTCGCCGTCGTGCAGCCACTCCTCGCGGATCGCCTGGAAGAGCCCACTGAGGTTCTGAGCGTATTCGGCGGAGGTCGTGGCGTAGTTGGCGTCCTCTTCGCCCTGGCCCCAGAACACCGCGACGGGACGGGCGCCGCCCAGCGTGTCCGCGGCGTCGGCGATCATCGCGGCCGTCCGGTCGAACAGCTCGCCGTTGCTGGCTGGCGACCAGTCCACGACGCCCGCGCCCTCATCGATCTGCGTGCCGCCCCAGGCCGCCTTGATGATCCGCAGCACCTCGGTTGGATGCTCCGCCCGGAAGTCGAGGGCGAACTGCACCTCGGCCGCCCAGGCCTCGGACAACTGGCCGTAGCCGGTGTTGGCGCCCGGATCCATCTCGACCCAGGTGCTGGTGGAAGGGTCCCAGATCAGCGTCAGGGGATCGGGCTCCCAGGCTTCGACCAGCGTCGACCGGTCCATGTAGGCCCCGCCCGCATTGGACTGGCCGGCGAACACCACCAGCGTGCCCGTCTCCGTGGGCGGCGGGGGGGCGCTGTCGTCGTCGGTGATCGTGCCGGTGGCCGCGCTGCCGCTGACGGTCGCGCCGCTGGCGCCGGAGAGAGTCAGCCTGAACGTCTCGTTCGGCTCGACGGTGGTGTCGCCCGCCACCTGGACGGTGATGGTCTTGCTGGTCTCCCCGGCCGCGAAGGTCAGCGTGCCGGAGGGCAGGGCGGCGCCGGCGAAGTCCGCCGCGCTGGCGGGGTTGGCGCCGGAGCCGGTGACCGACCAGTTCACCGTCGAGGCGCCGCTCGTGTCGCCGGTGCGGGTCACGGTGTAGGCGAAGGCGGTCGAGCCGCTGTCGCCCTCCGCCAGGGTGAGGGAGCTCTGCGCGAAGGCGAGCGTCGGCTGGGTGGGCGTCGGGCCGCCGCCGCCGGTGTCGTCGTCGGTGATGAAGCCCGTGGCGGTGGCCTGGCCCAGCTTGGCGCCGACCGGGTTCACCAGGGTGACCAGGAACTCCTCGTTGGCCTCGGCGGTGGCGTCGCCGGCCACCCAGACCTGCACATAGGCGGTGGTCTGGTTGATCTCGAAGGTGACCGTGCCGGACGGCAGGACGTCGCCTTCGAAGTCCAGCGCCGTGGCGGGGTTCGCCCCCTGGCCGCGGACCTGCCAGCCGACGGTCACCTTCTCAGACTGGTCCCAGTCGCGGATGACTGTGAAGGTGTAGAGCGTGCCGCCCGCGTCGCCCTCCTCGTGCGTCACCCCGGCCATCGGGCCGATGGAGACCACGGCGTTGATCCCGCGCGGCGGGTTGATCACGTCGTAGAGCTGTTGCTGGCCGGAGGGGGTGGTGGCGATCACCTCGCCGTTGGCGGTCACGCCGGTGAAGTCGCCGGCCACCTCGCGCGCCGGGCCGTACCAACCCTTGCCGTCGTAGGCGAAGGCGTCGTAGGCGCGGCCCATGGTGTCGCCGTCCGGCGTCTCCCAGGAGGCCGCGAAGCCGCCGTTCTTCAGGGCGACGATGTCGATGTCCCCGCGCGAGACCCCCAGCTCGTGCTTGGTGAAGGTCCCCCTCGCGGGATCGAAGATCATCACCCAGGCGGTCGGCTCGCCGCCGTCGGGCATCATGTAGGCGAGCGCCACCTTGCCGTCGGTGAGCCAGGTCCCCGAGCCCGTGAAGACCCGGCTGTCGCCGGCCATCAAGGGCGTCGCCTCGCCGAGCGTCTGGCCGTTCGACACGGCGCCGAACACCGCGCCGGCGTCCTCCCAGATCACGAAGGCCTGGCCGGAGGGGAGCGTGGTGGGCTTGGCGTCGTGGACCTCGATCTTCGCCGTCGTGACGGCCTGGCCTGAGCCGTCGAAGACGACGGGCGCGTTCGTCGCCCCGCTGGTCAGGCCGCCGTCGTTGCGCATCGTCGCGGCCGGCGGCTCCGGCGTGCCGGTCTCGGTGACCGTCGAGCCGTCCGCCAGCTCGTAGGCCCGCACGTAGTCGATCTTCATCTCGGCGGGAAACTGCAGGGAATTTGGCTCGCCGCCCCAGCCGCCGACCGCCAGATTGACGATCATCGCCATGGGCTGGTCCCAGTTGGCGGGGGTCGTCGTCTGCATCACCGCGACGCCGTCGAAGTAGAAGGTCACCTGGGTGGGCGTCCACAGCATGCCGTAGGTGTGCATGCCGGTCGGATCGACCTTGTAGCCGTTGTCGTAGAGGTTCTCCGACCCGCCCCAGGCGCGGCGGTAGTCGACGTTCGGCGTGGCGGCCAGGCCCTCCATGATGTCGGCTTCGACCTGGGCCGCGTAGGGGAAGGGGATCATCCAGAACGCCGGCCAGGCGCCGAGCGCGCTCGGCAGCTCGGCGCGCATCTCGAAGTAGCCGTACTGCTGCTCGAAGATGCCGAAGGTGTTGAGCATCCCCGACGAATATTCGCGGCCCCAGGCCGCCTCGCGGTCGCTGTCCTCCAGCCGCTCGGCCCGGATCGTCAGCAGGCCGCCGGAGACCGACAGGGCGTCGTAGTTGTCGAACTGCCGCTCGCCCTGGCCGTAGAAGTTGTGGGTCGTATAGACCTGCCGCTCTCCGTTCGAAGTCAGCGTATAGGCCCACTCGTCGCGCAGGTTGCCGCCGAAGTCCGAGCGCCACTGGCCGGTCTGCAGCGAGTGGTCGTAGACCTGCAGGCTGTCGAACTCGTCGTGGAAGGTGAGCTCGCCCAGCAGCGACGTGTCGAGCGGCAGCAGGAACTGCCGGTCCTGGAAGCTCTCGAGCGTCTCGTCCCGGAAGGTCAGGGTCTCGGTCGCCGACAACTTCAGGACGACGTCGTCGCCATCCTCGGTCATCGCCTCGCGGATGTCTTCGGCGGTCTCGAACCCGTAGCCCCAGAGCTGGAGCTGGCTGTTGCCGTTCCAGTTGTAGATCACGTCCGAGCCCTCGCCGGCCCGGACCATGAAGGTCGTCCGCTGGATCGCGCCGCCGACCAGCACATCGTCGCCGCCCGCGCCCCACACGAAGTGGGTGTTGTCGTCGACGATGATCAGGTTCGCGAGGTCGTTGCCGACCGCATAGTTGAGCTGACCGTTGACGATCAGGTTCTCGACGTTCGGCGCCAGCTTGATCGACGTCCAGCCGATCATGGTGTCGACGCCGCCGTCGGCCTGTTCGACGACGCGGTCGGTCGGGTGGGTGATCCAGTGGCGGTTGTCGAGGTTGTTGCCGATCAGCAGATCGCCGCCGCCCTCGCCCGACAGCGAGGAGTGTCCGGCCGGCGCATTGATCGTCTCGTTACCCGCCGAGGTGCCCGCCACGCGCGCCTGTTCGGCCGCGCTCTCGGGCATCGCGATCCCCCGCGAGTTGTAATAAGTCATACGCCAGCTCCACCGATACGGCGGAAGAGAACACCTTGATCGGCCGTAGGTTCAGCGTGGCCGTGGCACATTTGAGTGTTGTGTATGCGTGAGCTTGGGGCGCCAGAGATCTGAAGTTTTGCGTTGGGGCGGATGTAGAAGCCGCGCCGCTGATCTGAAGCTTCGCCGTAGATGCGGTGAAGCTTGCCGGATTTCACTGAGCGGGGGCGGGTCGGGAACCGTCATGCAGCGCGCGCGTTGCATGCGCATGTCGACTATCCGACATAAGGAGCTCTCAGAGCTCACCGGGCCGGAGCGGGCCGCCCGCTACCGTGAGCTGGCCGACGCCCAGCGCGGCCTGGCGGCGGCGTGTCCGGTCGCGGACATCCGGCGGACCCACCTGGAGCTCGCCGCGCTCTGGAGCCGGCTCGCCGAGCAGGCCGAGCACGGCGTGCGGCCGGCGGCGGCCCCCGCCGAGAGCTGCCGGGTCGCTCCGGCGGAGTGAATCCTTTCGGCCTTCCCGGCGTTGATGCCGCAGGAGGCCGCCATGACCGATGCCATCGAGACCGCCCAACTCCAGCGCCGCTTCACCGTCCACGGGACCGGCGAGAGCCCCGGCCGCGGCTGGCCCGTGGAGGGCGTCAGCTTCGAGGACGCCGCCCTGCACTATGTGGAGGACGTCCATCCCGCGCCGGACCCGGAAGGCGAGGTTCAGCTCCTCGTCGAGGATTGCGAGAGCGGCGAGCGCCAGTGTTTCCGGATCGACCTCCTCACCGGCGAGACCGCGCCGTGTGACTAGCCGCGGCGCGCGTTCATGACCGCGCCGGCGTCGGCGGGCAGGCGGACGAACCACAGCATCGAGATCAGCGTGATCGCGCCGACGATCGGGAAGGCCGGCGACACCGACTGCCAGGTGAGCTCGCTTTCGCCGTGGGCGCGCATCAGGAAGTGCAGCAGGGCGGCGGCCAGCCCGATGCCCACCGACTGCACGAGCTGCTGAACCATGGCCGCGGTGGTCGAGGCCCGGCTCATCCGGTCCTGGCCGACCTCGGCATAGGCCAGGCCGTTCAGGCTGGTGAACTGCAGAGAGCGGAAGAAGCCGCCGACCGCGAGCACGGTCATGATGATCCAGTGCGGCGTCGAGGGCCGGAAGAGGCCGTAGGCGGCGAAGCTGACGCCGACGATCACCGCATTGACCACCAGCACCGGCTTGAACCCGAACCGGCGCAGGATCGGCGGCGCGGTGGTCTTCATGGCGAGCGCCCCCCACGGCCGAGATGAAGGTCATGGTTCCCGCCGCGAAGGCCGAAAGGCCGAAGCCCACCTGCAGCAGCATGGCCAGCAGGAAGGGGTTCGCCCCCATGGCGATCCGCATGAAGGCCCCGCCGACCGTCGCGGCCTGGAAGGTCGGCAGGCGGAAGATCGACAGGTCGATGATGGCGTGCGGGTTGCGCTTCGCGTGCAGGCCGTAGAGGCCGAGGCTGACCGCGCCGAGGACGAACAGGCCGATCACCAGCCCGGCCGGCAGGAAGCTGCGGCCGAGGTTCTCGAAGCCGAAGATCAGGGCCGCGAGGCCCACGCCGGTCAGCAGGATGCCCGTGACGTCGATGGGATGCACGTCCTGCGCCTTTACGTTCGGCACGAAGGCGCGGACGAGGGCGATGCCGGCCACCGCCACCGGGAGGTTCATGAAGAAGATCCATCGCCAGTCGGCGAAGGTGACGATCGCCCCGCCGATCAGCGGTCCCAGCACGGGCCCGAGGAGCGCCGGCATGGTCAGCACCGACATCGCGCCCACCAGTTCGGACTTGGGCGTCGTGCGCAGCAGGACGAGCCGCCCCACCGGAGCGACCATGGCGCCGGCCGCGCCCTGCAGGATGCGCGCCGCGATGAGCTGGGGCAGGGTCTGGGCGAAGCCGCAGGCGGCCGACGACAGCGCATAGAGCACCATGGCCAGCATGAAGATCCGCTTGGCTCCGAACTTGTCGGCCACCCAGCCGGAGACCGGCAGGAACACCGCCGCGGCCAGCAGATACATGGTGATGGCGAGGTTCAGCCGGAGCGGCGGCTCGTCCATGGCCCGGGCCATGGAGGGCAGGGCGTTGACGATGACCGTGGCGTTGAGCGTCTGCATCATCAGGCCGGAGCCGATGATCGCCGGGACGATCCAGCCGCGGGTGGTCGCCCCGTCCGCGGCGCCCCTGGGCGTCCAGGGCATCGTCCGGGGCCTGCGGACTGTCGTCGGGTTCACTCACCCCTTGGGCTTAGGCGCCCGCGAAGGCGCCCGCAAGCGTTGCGGTCGGAACGGGCGGCCATGGCCGTCGGTTCTGTCATTTGAGTAAGGCATCCGAGGGATTGGCCATGGCTTCGAGCGGAGTGACCGGGCGCGCTGTTGCGCCCGCCGAGATGGACATGCTTCGCGCGGAGGTGAGGGCGGTCGCCCGCAGGCTGAACCCTGAGCAGATACTGGAGCTGGCGGAGATCCTCAGCGAGACCGCCGGCGGCGGCGAACCGCTCTCCTGGCGGCCGGATGTGGCGTCGCCGCGTTAGCGAAGGCCCGCCCCGACGCGGCGGGGCGGGCCCTTCGGGGAGCTAGAGCACGCCCAGCATTTCGGCCACCAGCGGGTGGCGGACGATGTCGCGGTCGGCGAGCCGGACCACGGAGATGTTGCCGACCTCCTCCAGCCGGGCGGCGACGGAGGCCAGGCCCGAGATCTCCGGCAGCAAGTCGGACTGGTTCGGGTCGCCGGTGACCACCATGGTCGAGTGCCAGCCGAGCCGGGTCAGCAGCATCTTGAGTTGGACGTAGGTGCAGTTCTGCGCCTCGTCGATCACCACGAAGGCGTTGTTCAGCGTGCGGCCGCGCATGAAGCCGACCGGCGCGATCTCGATGGCGCCCTCGGCCATCAGCGCCCGGACCCGCTTCATGGACAGCCGGTCGGAGAGCGCGTCGTAGAGCGGGCGCAGGTAGGGGGCGAGCTTGTCCTCAGCGTCGCCGGGCAGGAAGCCGATGGATTCGCCGGCCTCGACGGCGGGGCGCGACAGCACGATCCGGCCGACCCGGCCACTCTCCAGCGCCTCCACGGCCTTGGCGATGGCGAGGTAGGTCTTGCCGGTGCCGGCGGGGCCCAGCGCCATGACGAGGTTCTTCTCGTCGATGGCCTTGATGAGCTCTTCCTGGCCGGGCGACTTCGCCTTGATGGTCTTCAGATAGCCCTGCTCGCGGTCGTCGTTGGAATGGTGCCCGTGGTGCCCGTGGCCGAGCGGCGACCATCCCCTGTCGATCGGCAAGCGGCGGACCTTATCGTCGCCCTCGAACTGACCGGCGTCGAACGCGCCTTCGCGCAGTTGTCGCTTCAGGGCTCGCTTGCTCATCAAGGCCTCCTAACGGGGCATGAAAAAAGGGCGTCCCGCGTGGGAGCGCCCTTGGACATGGTGGAAAAGGAACGGAAGCGGCGGCGTCGTGCGGGGCCGGGAGGCCCGCTTTCGGGATCGGATCCGGGCGGAACCGCCCGAGGGTACGACCAACTCAGCGCCATCAACTCCGTCCAGCGCGAGACACGGAACCGGTGCTCGGTCCGCGGCGACGCGAGGGGCGGTTTCACCTCTCGAATCGCCTGACTACAATGATGCTAGCGTGGTTTCCGAACCGTTAAACTGACGCTTTGCCGCAAGCATCGAGGGAATTGAATGGCAGTCTACAATTTGGGGAATGTGACGCCTGAATTACCAGCAGATGACGAATACTGGATTGCGCCGAATGCGGCCGTGATCGGACGCGTGATTCTCAAGAAGAACGCGTCGATCTGGTGGGGCGCAACCCTGCGTGGCGACAACGATCCTATCGTCGTCGGGGAAGGCTCCAACGTCCAGGACGGCTCGGTCCTGCACACCGACACGGGATCACCCCTGATCATCGGCGCCAATGTGACGGTCGGCCACATGGTGATGCTCCACGGCTGCGAGATCGGCGACAACAGCCTGGTCGGCATCGGCTCGATCGTGCTGAACGGGGCGAAGATCGGGAAGAACTGCCTGATCGGCGCCAACTGCCTGATCACCGAGGGCAAGGAGATCCCCGACAACTCGCTCGTCATGGGCGCCCCAGGCAAGGTGGTCCGCGAGCTCACCGAGCAGCAGGCCCGGATGATGGCGCTGGGCTCCGCCCACTACGTCGAGAACTGGAAGCGTTATCGGCGCGAGATCGTGGAGGCCTAGCCGGGCCTCAGCTCACCACAAGCCAGGCGCCGGCCGAAAGCTGCACGCCCACCAGGATCATGCGGTCGCCGTCGCCGAGATCGATGACGGTGTCGGCGCCCGACAGACTGACCGTGTAGCCGGCGGCGCCGTCGACGAAGACCCGGTCGCCCTCGGCCAGGCTGAAGTCGGTGACGCGGTCGATTGCGCAGCCGGCCTGCAGGTGGAAGTCGTCCGCTCCGCCGCCGCCGGTCACCGTGTCGTCGCCCCGGTCGCCCCACAGCCAGTCGGCGCCGTCGCCGCCCAGCACCAGGTCGTTCCCCTGGCCGCCGCGGACCCAGTCGCCGCCGTCGCCGCCCTCGCAGGTGTCGTCGCCGAGGTTGCCGTAGACGATGTCGAAGCCGGCCTCGCCGAAGAGCTGGTCCTGGTCCTTGCCGCCCACCACCCAGTCGTCGCCGTCGCCGCCGCGGACCGTGTCGTTTCCCATGTTGCCGTGGGCGTCGTCGAAGCCTGCGCCGCCGACGATGGAATCGTCGCCGGCCTCGCCCCGCAGGTAGTCGAGCCCCGCCCCGCCCTCGATCGTGTCGCCGCCGGAGCCGCCGGTCAGGCGGTTGTCGAGGTCGTTGCCGCGGAGCCGGTCGTCGGATGCGCCGCCGGCGGCCTCCTCGATCTTCGCGCCCCAGGCGATCGAGATGCGGTTCTGGCCGTCGAGCTGGGAGAATTCGCCTTCGTTGAGATCGACGGCCACCGCGCCGCCCGTGGAGCCGGCCTCGATCCGATCGGTCCCGCCGGTATCCCAGATGGCGAAGACCCCCGGCGTGTCGAAGCTATAGACGCTGTCGCCGGCCGCCTCGGTGGTGTTCGCACCCCAGCGCGCCTGCAGGGCCGCGATGTCATAGAGCTGGAGCTGGAGGGAAGGGGCCGCGCCGTCGTTCCAGACATAGGACATGACGGTGTGATCGCGGTTGTCCTCGTCCACCGGCAGGAACGGGCCGGCGGTCGCCTTGCCGGTCGTGTCGTAGTCCCCCGTGTGCTTCATCATCATGGCGTGGCCGATCTCGTGGAGGATCAGCCACTGGGCGTTGGGCAGGGTCAGGTCGCGGCCGTTGTCGAACACCACGCCCGCGTCCCACCGGTGGATGGCGAGCTGGCCGGTCGCGTCCGTGCCGTAGGAGATCTTCCACCAGGTCTCGGCGACCGAGGCCACGTCCACCCGGCCAAACGCGATCATCGGATCGGTGGGGCCGGCCAGCACCTCGACGAAGCGCACGTCGACGACGGATTCGTACTCGCGCAGCCCCTGGCGGACGGCCTCCTTCTCGGCGTCGGTCCAGGCCGCCCAGCCCGAGTAGCTGCGCAGGAACTCGGAGGATTGCTCGTTTTCGAAGGCGTAGGTGATGGTGAGGGTCCCCGCCGCGCCGGCCCAGGGATCCAGCTTCACTGGCAGGGCCGTCTGGACGGCGGCGATGGCATAGGCCGGCGCGGGCATGGGCTACTCCGATCCCTCTGCCGTCGATCCTACGCGCAACGGACGCGATCGGGAGTCGGCCACCCCACTTAGTCCTCGTCGTCGCCGGTCTCGTCACCGATCGCCTCGGTGACCAGCCGGCGCCAGACCGGGTCGCTGTCGTCGACGAGGTCGACGTCGTCCAGCAGCGCCACCGCGCCTTCCCCGTCGGGCAGGATCAGGCCCACGACCTCCATGGTCTCGCCGTCCTCGGTGTCGTGCGCCTCCGCCTGGACGGCGATGGCCGCCAGCTCGCCGTCGTCGCTCCACCAGATCACCGGCTGGGGCAGGTCCATGTCGATGGTCCGGGGATCGCCGGTGTCGCCCAGCGCGAAGACCGCCGCCCGGGCCTGCACGTCCTCCAGCGTCGCCACCCGGCCGGCGAAGGGCTTCAGCCGGCCCCAGTCCTCGATGTCGTAGCCCTCGCCGTCGAGGTCGTCGGGTTGGCCGGTCATCGGCGAGCCTCCATCTTTCGCTTCGCGCGTCGGGGCGGCGAACCGCGCACACTTCGCCTGACGCGCGCTCGTGGCTTGACGGACGCGACGGCGCCCGACGAGCCTCTCCTTATAAAGAGAGGAAGCGCAGCATGGCCTATCAGTTCATCCAGGTGGAGCGGCACGGTCCGGTCACCACCTTCGTGCTCAACCGGCCGGAGGTTATGAACGCGCTGCATTCGCCGGCGCACTTCGAGCTGCACGAGGCGTTCGACGCCTTCGCCGCCGACCCCGACCAATGGGTCGGCATCGTAACCGGGGCCGGGGACCGCGCCTTCTCCGCCGGCAACGACCTGAAGCACCAGGCCGGCGGCGGCGAGATGAAGAGCCCGCCGTCGGGCTTCGCGGGCCTCACCTCGCGCTTCGACCTCACCAAGCCGCTGATCGCCGCGGTGAACGGTGTGGCCATGGGCGGCGGGTTCGAGATCGCGCTCGCCTGCGACATCATCATCGCCTCGGAGGCGGCCATGTTCGCCCTGCCCGAGCCGCGCGTGGGCCTGGCGGCGCTGGCCGGCGGCCTGCACCGCCTGCCCAGGGCCATCGGGACCAAGCGGGCCATGGGCATGATCCTCACCGGCCGCCGTGTCTCCGCCGCCGAGGGCAAGGAGCTGGGCTTCGTCAACGAAGTGACCGCGCCCCAGGACCTGATGCGGACGGCCCGCGAATGGGCGGCGACGATCGCCGAGCTCTCGCCCATGTCGGTCCGGGCCTCGAAAGAGGCCGTCTACCAGGGGCTGGACGAGGCCAGCCTCGAGGCCGCGATCAAGGGCCAGAACAGGTACCCGGCCGTCGCTGCCCTCTTCCGCTCGGAGGATTTCGTGGAAGGGCCGCTCGCCTTTGCGCAGAAGCGCAAGCCGGCGTGGAAGGGGCGGTAATGGAGCAACTGAGACGTCTCTTTGACTTCAGGGGTCAGGCGACCCGGAAGGAGTTCTGGCTGACGGTCCTCGCGCTCTACGCTGTCCTAATTGTCATCGGTCTGATCGCCACCAGGGTGGGAGACGGCGTGCTCGTTAGCCTTCTCGCGTTCCCGATCCTGCTGGCGCTCTTTGTGGCCAGCCTCGCCGTTCAGGTCCGTCGGCTGCACGACCGGGGCAAGTCGGCCTGGTGGTTGCTGGTCTTCGCGTTCATCCCAGGGCTGATCGGCGCGGTTGCCGGGATCGACAGCGAAACCAATGAGCCGCTCAGCGGGCTGATTGCGCTCTTGTCGCTGCCCTTCTGGATCTGGGGCCTTGTCGAGATGGGCTTCCTGCCGCGCAAGCGCGCCAAGGAGCGCCGTGCCCACGCCGTGACAGAAGCCGCGGCGGCCTCCGAATAGGCCCGTGCTTTGCTTGCCCGCCGTCGCCAATCTGGTCACATAGCCCCGATCGGGAACCGGGGGGTGACATGGTCGATATCGGTTCGGTCGGGGACGCCGCGACGGCGGGCCTCGTGGCCGGCGCCATCGAGAAGCCGACGGGCAAGGCGGGCGAGCCGCACCATCTCTGTTCGGACTGCGGCGCGGAGCTGACCGGCCGGTTCTGCGCCGCCTGCGGCCAGCCCGCCCACGTCCACCGCAGCCTGCTGCACCTCGGCGAGGAGATCCTGCACGGGGTGATGCACTTCGACGGCCGGCTGTGGCGGACGATCCCGCTGCTGCTGTTCCGTCCGGGCCAGCTCACCCGCGAATGGGTGCAGGGCAAACGGACGCGCTACGTCTCGCCGCTGGCGATGTTCCTGTTCACCGTCTTCGTCATGTTCATGCTGATCAGCTACGCGCCGGCCCCGCTGCCGACGAAGACGCTGGCGACCGTCCGCGCCGAGGCGGCGGCCGACGTGGCGAACCGGGCCACGGCCCTCGCCCGCGCCGAGGAGGCGCTGAAGGCGGCGACCACGGACGAGGCCCGCGCCGAGGCCCAGGCCGGTGTCAAGGCGGCGCAGGCCGAGCTGGAGAGCGCGCGCGAGGACCTGCAGGGCGTCAGCACCGCGGCCGACGTCATGGGGGAAGGCGACTGGAAGGAGCGGCTTTCGAGGTCGGCCCACGAGGGCAAGCTCGGCATCAACCTGCCGAACAAGAAGCTGCAGAAGAAGATCGAGCACCTGGCCGAGAACCCGGATCTGGCGATCTACAAGTTCCAGCAGACCTTCTACAAATTCTCCTTCCTGCTGATCCCCATCTCGATCCCCTTCGTGGCCCTTCTGTTCCTCTGGAAGCGCGGCTTCACGCTCTATGACCACGGGGTCTTCGTCCTCTATTCGATGACCTTCATGTCGCTGCTGATCACCGTGATGGCGGTGGCGGCGCGGCTGCCCATCGCCTGGACCGTCGGCTGGGCGGTCATCCCCTTCATCGTGCCGGCGCACATGTTCTTCCAGCTCAAGGGCGCCTACGGCCTGAGCTGGTTCTCGGCCGCCTGGCGGACCTGGTTCCTGCTGTGGTTCTGCTTCTGGGCCCTGATCATCTTCGGCCTGGTCGTGGTCCGGCTCGGGCTGATGTGACCTGAAGGTCTGCCCTCGGGGAAGCCTTGCCTAAAGGTGACGCCTGCGTCACCTTTGCCGGAACAAGTGAGGGAGCGGAAGGCCGTGGAGCGCTACGACTACATCATCATCGGCGCGGGCTCGGCGGGCTGCGTCCTGGCCGCGCGGCTGACCGAGGATCCGTCCAAGCGCGTCCTGCTGATCGAGGCCGGCGGCAAGGACAACTCGCTGCTGGTGAAGATGCCGGCCGGCGTCGGCCAGCTGATCGGCAAGCAGGGGCCGTACAACTGGGGCTTCTGGACGGAAGCCGAGCCGAACCTCGATAACCGCAAGCTCTGGTGGCCGCGCGGCAAGGGCTGGGGCGGCTCGTCCTCGATCAACGGCATGATCTATATCCGCGGCCACGCGCGGGACTACGACCAGTGGCGGCAGATGGGCCTGCCCGGCTGGGGCTACGCCGACGTGCTGCCCTACTTCAAGCGCTCGGAGAGCCTGGAGGGCGGCGGCGATCCCTGGCACGGCGGCGACGGCCCGCTGAAGGTCTCCAAGGCGTCCTCGCCGAACCCGATCTACAAGGCCAGCATCGAGGCGGGCGCCCAGGCCGGCTATCCGCTGACCAAGGACTTCAACGGCTTCCAGCAGGAGGGCTTCGGGCCCTACCAGCTCACCATCCACGACGGCCAGCGCTGGAGCGCGGCGAGGGGCTACCTGCATCCGGCCCTGAAGCGGCCGAACCTCACCTGCCTGACCGACACGCGGACGACCCGCATCGTCGTCGAGAACGGCCGGGCGACCGGGGTCGAGGTCATCGAGGGCAAGAAGCCGGCGCGCATCATCCACGCGGACGCGGAGGTCCTGCTGTCGGCCGGCGCGGTGCAGTCGCCGCACATCCTGCAGCTCTCCGGCATCGGCGACGGCGAGGAGCTCGCCCGCCACGGCATCAAGGTGGTGCACGAGCTGAAGGGCGTCGGCGCCAACCTCCAGGACCACCTGGACGTCTGCATGAGCTGGGAGTGCCCCCAGCCCATCACGATCTATTCCATGCGCAAGGGGCTGATCAAAACCCTCGGCGTCGGCCTCTCCTACATGCTGTTCGGCAAGGGGATCGGGCGGCAGAACTTCCTGGAGAGCGGCGCCTTCCTGCGCTCCCGGCCCGATCTCGACCGGCCCGACCTGCAGATCCACACCGTGCTCGCCATCATGCAGGACCACGGCAAGGTGCAGGTCGAGAAGGACGGCTTCACCTTCCACATCTGCCAGCTCCGCCCGGAGAGCCGCGGCCGGGTCGGGCTGAAGAGCGCCGACCCGCTGGACGATCCGGCGATCTTCGCCAACTACCTCTCTGCCGAGGAGGACCGCCGCGCGATCCGCGAGGGCGTGAAGATGATGCGCCAGGTGGCCGCCCAATCGGCGCTCGATCCCTACCGGGGGGCCGAGTACGCGCCGGGCGAGGGCGTGCAGACCGACGCCGAGATCGACGCCTGGGTCCGCCGCTCCGCCGAGACCATCTACCACCCGGTGGGCACCTGCCGCATGGGCGCGGCGGGCGACCCGATGGCGGTGGTGGACGCCGAATGCCGCGTGCAGGGCCTGCAGGGTCTGCGCGTCATCGACGCCTCGGTCATGCCGACGCTGGTGGGCGGCAACACCAATGCGCCGACCATCATGATCGCCGAGAAGATCTCCGACGCGATCCGCGGCCGCGCCTACCTGCCGGCCGACGACGCCCCGGTTTACGGCGACGACGCCAAGGCGGCCTAAGCTGGGGGCTTCAGCAAAGAAAAGGCCGCCCTTCGCGGGGCGGCCCCAAGTGCTCCCTGTAGATAAAGGGCGTCATGGCCAGGTCCGGCCATCCGCGGGCGCCTAGGCAATGGGCTCGCCTGGAGAGATCAGGCGCCTCGCGGACCCCGGCGAGCGCCGGGGTGACGTCAGTCCCGTGTCGTCAGGCCACCTGCCGTCCGGAGACGGCGGCGAGGCGGACGCGCGGAGCGTCCTCCTCATTGGCCGCGCCGGGCCGGCGCAGGCGGCGGACGGAAAGCTCGAAGGCGGGGCGGCCCATCAGGCGCGCCACCATGGAGGTCGGCTGGTAGAGGCCGAGGAACCGGTCCGGGCCGCCGTCGTGCGACGTCAGCGGCGCGAACAGCACCTCCATCGGCAGGCTCGGCCCCTCGGTCAGGGCCTCGGTGACCGCGACCAGCGGCTCGGGCCGGGTGCGGATCTCCTCCAGCGCGGTCTGCAGGCGCAGGCGATCGCGCTCGGACCACAGGCTCAGGGCGTTCACGCCCCGCAGGTCGCGGCGGTGCAGGTCGCCCACGAAGCCGCCGGAGAGTCGGATCGGGTAACAGCCGCGGTCCTCACGGCCGAGGATGAACACCTGCGGCATGAGCTGGCGGAAGTCGGCCGGCTGGACGCTGGCGCGCGAGGGGGCGCGGCCCCCGGCGGCGCGGGCGGTCCAGTAGGCGATCATCTGTTCCGTGTTGGAATGGAACATCATGGGCGCTCTTCGCGGCCAAGGGCGCGGCCGCAGCCCCGCCGCTGCAGATTCCGCGCCAGCCGGGACCTGTGCCGGGTTGGCACAGGGCCTGGGGTCTACTCCTTCGCCGCCGTCCGGGTCTGGGCGTCCTGCGGACGCACGACGATCCGGTAGGCCTTGTCGTCGGTCAGGAAGGCCTGGGCCGCGCGCTGGACGTCCGCCGCCGTCACCTTCTGCGCCCCCGGGATCTGGTCGCGGATCAGCTCCAGCCGGCGCGGGTCGGCCTGGGCGTCGGAGAGCTGGGCCACCCAGTAGCCGTTGCCGAGCCGGGCCCGCTGCAGGCTCTCGATGCGGGGCTTCTTCGCCCGGTCGAGCTCGTCCTGGCTGACCGGCCTGGCGCGCAGGTCGGCGGCGATCCTGCGCACGTCGGCGAAGAACTCCTCCAGCTTGGCGGGCGGCACCTCCACCGAGGCGGCGATGTAGCCCCAGCCGGTCCAGACGAGGTTCTGGCTGTAGTTCACGCCCGGCGAATAGGTGGCGCCCTGGACCTCGCGCAGCTCGTCGGTCAGCCGAAGCCGCATCACCTCGCCCAGGGTGGCGATCTCGCGGGCCTGCTGCGGGTTGGCGAAGACGTCGGTGGTCGGCCAGGCGATGTAGGCGATCGACTGGTCGGCCCGGCCCTTGTGGGTGAAGACCACGGGCTCGGCCGGCGCCACGGGGAAGACCACGCGCCGCTCGGCGTCGGGGATGGTCCGGGCCGGCGCCCGGGCGGGCAGGGCGCCGAAGGTGGTGGACATCGCCGCGATGGCGGCCTCCACCGTCGTATCGCCGACGATCACCACCTCCACCGGGTCGCGGGCCAGGTGCGGCGCCACCTGGCTCTGCAGGTCGGCCAGCGTCGCCTCGGAGATCTCGGTGCGCGAGGGATAGGTCCAGCGCCGGTCGCCGCTGCGCACCAGGCCGGCGAGCTCGCGCTGGAGCACGCCGGAATCGGTCGCCTCGAGCTGGTCGTGGGCGGTGGCGAAGGCGGTCTTCAGCCGGGCGAACGCCTCGGGCCGCCAGCCGGGCTCGGCGAGATAGGCGGCCAGCACCTGGAGCTGGGTCGGCAGGTCGCCGGTCCGCGTGCCGCCGGACAGCACGAAGGCGTCGTCGGTGATCCCGAAGCTCGCCCCATAGACCTTGGCGGCCAGCACGCGCTCCATGTCGTCGTTGCTGATCTTCTTGAGCCCGCCCTCGATGAAGGCGCTGGAGGTCCAGCCCATGCCCTGGCGGTCCTTCGGCAGCGACAGCAGGCCGTCGCCGACGTTGACCCTGACCAGGACCTCGTCGTCGCGGAAGTCCGTCGGCTTGACGGTCAGGCGCACGCCATTCTCGAAGCGGATGAAGGTGGCCCCGATGTCGGCGAGCTCGCGCCGCTCGGCGACCTTGCCCGCCGGGCCGAAGCTCTCGTAGGGCCAGGCGATCTGCGCCGGGGCCGCCGACGGCGTGACCGCCACCTGGCGTGAGCCCTCGAAGGCGGCCAGCACGGTCTTCTCGGCCCCCTCGATCGGCTGGGGCGTGGCCACGAAGACCAGCGGCCCGGAGCCGGTGAAGCTCCGCTTCAGCGCCGCCGACACCTCCTCGGCCTTGAGCCCCCTCACCGATTCCTCGAAGAGGGCGAAGTCGTCGGCCGGGCTGGTCACCACCAGGTCCTCGCCCAGCGAACTCACGATCTCGCCGGCCAGCTCGGCCGGGCGCCGCGTAGCCGCGCCGGCCACGGCCGCCTTGAACGCCGCGCGCATCTCCTCGATCTCGCGGTCGAGCTCGTCCTGGCGCACGCCGTACTGCACGGCCCGGCGCTGCTCGCGCTCCACCGCCTCCAGGGCCGCTTTCCAGCGTCCGGGCTGGGCGCTGACGCCGACCCCGGTGATCTCCTGGCTCCGCAGCATCTCGTAGCTGCTGGCCCCCGCCCCGATGAACGGCGGGTCGGCGGCCCGGGCGATCTGCGACAGCCGGCGGTTCAGCACCGAGAAGCCCAGCCGTTCCACGAGGTCGGCGCGGCGCTTGGCGCGGCTGTCGGCGCGCAGGTCCGGCGGCCGGACCCAGGCGATCTGCATGTTGAGCGGCGCGCCGGGCTCGACGACCACCTTCACCTCGGTCTGGCGGGGCTTCACCGCGCCAAGGTCGGGCTCGACGCCCGCCGGACCCACGGCCTGCCAGTCGGCGAACGCGGCGCGCACCTTGGCTTCCATGGCCGCCACGTCGAAGTCGCCGACGACCACCAGCACGGCGCGCTCGGGCCGGTACCAGCGCTGGTAATAGTCGCGCAGCTCCGCCGCCGGGGCGGTCTTCAGCACCTCCACCTGGCCGATGGGATAGCGGGTCGGCACGCGCTGGCCCGGCATCTGGAAGGCGAAGCGTTCCTTCATCAGCCGGTAGCCGGGGGTGTCGCGGGCCCGCTCCTCGGAGAGCACCACGCCGCGCTCGCGGTCCACGGCCGCCTGGTCGATGGTCAGGTTCCCCGCCGCCTCGCGCAGCAGCATCAGGGCGGTGTCCACCGTCTCGTCGTCGGTCCTCGGCAGGTCGAGCTTGTAGGTGGTCTCGTCGAAGCCGGTGGACGCATTGGTGTCCGGCCCAAACGCCAGGCCCAGGCGCTCGAGCATCTTGATCATCTCGCCTTCCTTCACCCCCTTCGAGCCGTTGAAGGCCATGTGCTCCAGGAAGTGGGCGAGGCCCTGCTGGGCGTCGGTCTCGTTCAGCGAGCCGGTGTCGAACCACAGCCGCACCGCCGCCTGCTTCGGGGGGATGGTCTGCTTGCGGATGGCGTAGCGCATGCCGTTGGGCAGGGCGCCGAAGCGGATGTCCCGGTCGGCGGGCAGGTCGGTCTTGGCCTGCGCCCACTCGCCGGGCTTCAGGTTCAGCTGCGCCGCGGCGGGGAGGGGAAGGGCGACGGCGAGGGCGGCGCAGAGCGCGAGGCCCGCGCACAGGGAACGGATCATCGAGGGGTCCTGAGGGACGAAGGTGCAGCCGGCACCTTCGGGGAGCGCGGCGGCGGCGGCAAGGCTGGAACATGGCGCCATCGCGCCCGTCGCGAAGAGGCCCTACATGTGGGGGCGATGAACATCGTCCATTATCAGGGGCAGGCCGACGGGCCGTCCTATACGCCGGGCCCCGACGCCGAGCGCCGGACCCGTGAGCCCCTCTTCAACCGCGGCGCCTGGCCGGTGCTGGCCCTGGTCGGCGCGATCGTCGGCGGCTACGCCCTGCAAAGCCTGGCCGACGTGAACCGCGTGGCCGACGCCTTCGCCTTCCGGCCGGACGCGCTCGCCACGGGCCGCTGGTGGACGCTCTTCTCGTCGCAGTTCCTGCACGGCGGCTGGGCCCACGCCCTGATGAACGCCGCCTTCATCCTGGCCTTCGGCACGCCGGTCGCCCGCTACCTGGGCCTCGGCCTGATGGGCGCGCTGCTGTTCTACGGCTTCTACCTCGTATCCGGCGCCCCTGGCGGCCCTGGGCTTCGCCGCGCTCCATCCCGGCGAGAACGTCGCCCTGATCGGGGCGTCGGGCGCGGCCTCCGGCCTGATGGGCGCGTCCGCCCGGCTGATCGGCGGCGAGGGGCGGCCCGGCCCGGTGTTCTCCCGTCCCGTGCTCGGCATGGGCGCGGCCTGGCTGATCGTGAACCTCGTGCTGGCGGTGGTGGGCTCGGCCCTGGTCCCCGGATCGGGCGACGCGGCCGTCGGCTGGGAGGCGCACCTGGCCGGCTTCGCCGCCGGCGTCCTGCTGTTCGGCCCCGTGGCCTGGCTCGCGCGTCGGGGTTGAGCGGCAGGTTTCACGCGCGCGTGCATTGATTCTCCGCCGCTTTCGGGTGACGGTGTTCGCCGACGAAACGGGAGGAGACGCCGCATGCTGGTGTCGCAGATCCTACGCTCCAAGGGCGACCTGGTGTTCACCGCCAAGCCGACCGAGACTGTGGCCGAGGTCGCCCGGCTGCTGAACAGCCGCAAGGTGGGCGCCCTCGTGGTGCTCGACGCCGAGCGCGTGGTCGGCATCGTCTCCGAGCGCGACATCGTCCGGCTGGTGGCCGACGGCGGCGCCGCGGCGCTCGACCAGCCGATCTCCTCCTGCATGACCAAGGACGTGATCTACGCTGACCCCGGCGAGACGGTGGACACCCTGCTCACCCGGATGACCGACCGCCGCATCCGCCACCTGCCGGTGTGCCGGAACGAGCGCCTGGTGGGCGTCGTCTCCATCGGCGACCTCGTGAAGCACAAGATCTCCGAGGTGGAGGCCGAGGCCGACGGCCTCAAGGCCTACATCGCGGCCAGCTGACGAAATCCCCTCCCGCAAGGGCGGGCTGAAAGCCGGCGGTGCGTCGGCGAGGGCGGGGGACCAGGCGTTCTCCGCCCGTTTTCGTGCCGGGTGAGGGGCGAGCCGCCTAGTTGAGCACGGACCTGACGGCCTCGCCGCCGGCGCCGGAGCGGGCCGCGTCGGCCAGGGTGTAGGCCTCCAGCACATCGGCGGTGGCGTCGCGGGCCCGCATCAGCGCCTCGCGCAGGGTGCAGGCGTCGCGGTCGGGACAGTCGTCGCACTTGCGGAAGTTCAGCCTCGGGCTGACGCAGGGCGCCAGCGCCAGCGGGCCGTCGATCACCCGGATCACCTCGGCGAAGGCGATCTCCCGGGCCGGGCGGGCCAGCGTGTAGCCGCCGAACTTGCCGCGGCGGCTCACCACCAGCTGGTTGCGCGCGAGCTCGAGCAAGATGGCCTCCAGGAACTTGCGCGGCGCATCGGCGCGCAGCGCCAGCTCGCCGGAGGTGACCTGCGGCGTGCCCGCGCGGGCGAGCTCGACAAGGGCGCGGAGCGCGTAACGGGCCTTCTGGGACAACATGAGTTGGGTACGGACGCCTCCCGCCGTCTTTGTAGGGCCGGTAACGGGGGAAGGCGAGGGCGTGCGTCACCCGCCTGTCACGGCGGCCGGATTTCGGAATCCGCCGGTCTCAACAAAGTTCGCCGGCCAAGGTTGACGGGGTCCGGGAGCACGAATAGATAGCCGCCTCCGCCGGGGACGAGACAGTCCGAAGACGGGACGACGGGCCGCAAGGTCTTGAATTCCTGAT
>NZ_JAJONA010000001.1:2665000-2667500 GCF_024699985.1 Phenylobacterium sp. J367
AGACATCATTGTCTGACAAAGACAAATCAAAGCGCATGTGTGGGCCGTCCGACGGGGTTTCGTACCTCCGGCGGGCATTTTTCGTCCCCACGCATGAGTTTTGCTGAGAACGATCAAGCGCATAAGGGCTTCTGACGGATGCCTTGGCATTGAGAGGCGATGAAGGACGTGGCACGCTGCGATAAGAGCCGGGGAGGCGCGAGCACCCTTTGATCCGGCTATTTCCGAATGGGGAAACCCACCTTTACGGTCTGCGAATGTGGTCACCGGCTCCGGCCGGTGTCCTGGTTCGTAGGTCGTTCAAAGGTACAATGACCTGAATAAAATAGGGTTCATTGAGCAAACCCAGGGAACTGAAACATCTCAGTACCTGGAGGAAAGGACATCAACCGAGACTCCCGTAGTAGTGGCGAGCGAACCGGGACCAGGCCAGTGCTGTCGTGACATAAAGCCGAACGACTTGGAAAGGTCGGCCATAGCGGGTGATAGCCCCGTAGGCGTCAATTAGCGACAGACTCGAGTAGGGCGGGACACGTGAAATCCTGTCTGAACATGGGGGGACCACCCTCCAAGCCTAAGTACTCCTCAATGACCGATAGTGAACAAGTACCGTGAGGGAAAGGTGAAAAGCACCCCGACGAGGGGAGTGAAATAGAACCTGAAATCGGAAGCCTACAAGCAGTCGGAGCCACCTCGCGTGGTGACGGCGTACCTTTTGTATAATGGGTCAGCGACTTCATGTGCCGTGCAAGCTTAAGCCGTTAGGTGTAGGCGCAGCGAAAGCGAAGTCTGAATAGGGCGAATAAGTACGTCGCATGACGACCCGAAACCAGGTGATCTATCCATGAGCAGGTTGAAGGCTGGGTAACACCAGCTGGAGGACCGAACCCGTGCCCGTTGAAAAGGTCTGGGATGACTTGTGGATAGGGGTGAAAGGCCAATCAAACCTGGACATAGCTGGTTCTCCGCGAAATCTATTTAGGTAGAGCGTCAGACGAACTCCTTGGGGGGTAGAGCACTGGATGGATGCGGGCGGCGCGAGCTGTACCAATTCTAACCAAACTCCGAATACCCAAGAGAGCTATCTGGCAGACACACGGCGGGTGCTAACGTCCGTCGTGAAAAGGGAAACAACCCTAACCATCATCTAAGGCCCCCAAGTCACGGCTAAGTGGGAAACGATGTGGGATTGCTTTGACAACCAGGATGTTGGCTTAGAAGCAGCCATCATTTAAAGAAAGCGTAACAGCTCACTGGTCAAGCGATCCTGCGCGGAAAATGTAACGGGGCTCAAGCCGTGCGCCGAAGGTATGGGTTTGCAGTTTACTGCAAGCGGTAGCGGAGCGTTCCGTAAGCCTGTGAAGGTCAGCTGCGAGGCTGGCTGGAGGTATCGGAAGTGAGAATGCTGACATGAGTAGCGACAAAGAGTGTGAGAGACACTCTCGCCGAAAGTCCAAGGGTTCCTGCGTAAAGCTAATCTGCGCAGGGTTAGCCGGCCCCTAAGGCGAGGCCGAAAGGCGTAGTCGATGGGAACCAGGTGAATATTCCTGGGCCAGTTGGAAGTGACGAATTCCGTAAATTGTCGGGGCTTACTGGATTGCTCCCGGCAGTGAAGGAGTTCCTGGAAATAACTCCAACAGAGACCGTACCCGAAACCGACACAGGTGGACTGGTAGAGCATACCAAGGCGCTTGAGAGAACTATGCTGAAGGAACTCGGCAAATTGCACGCGTAACTTCGGGATAAGCGTGACTCACCCTGCGCAAGCAGGACTGAGTGGCACAGGCCAGGGGGTAGCGACTGTTTATCAAAAACACAGGGCTCTGCGAAGCCGTAAGGCGAAGTATAGGGTCTGACGCCTGCCCGGTGCCGGAAGGTTAAAAGGAGGGGTGCAAGCTCCGAATTGAAGCCCCGGTAAACGGCGGCCGTAACTATAACGGTCCTAAGGTAGCGAAATTCCTTGTCGGGTAAGTTCCGACCTGCACGAATGGCGTAACGACTTCCCCACTGTCTCCAGCATAGGCTCAGCGAAATTGAATTCCCCGTGAAGATGCGGGGTTCCCGCGGTCAGACGGAAAGACCCTATGAACCTTTACTGCAGCTTCGCCTTGGCGTTAGCAGCAACATGTGTAGGATAGGTGGGAGGCTATGAAACCGGGGGCGCCAGCTTCGGTGGAGCCATCCTTGAAATACCACCCTTGTTGTTGCTGACGTCTAACCGCGGCCCGTTATCCGGGTCCGGGACATGGCGTGGCGGGCAGTTTGACTGGGGCGGTCGCCTCCCAAAGTGTAACGGAGGCGCGCGATGGTGGGCTCAGACCGGTCGGAAATCGGTCGTCGAGTGCAATGGCATAAGCCCGCCTGACTGCGAGACTGACAAGTCGAGCAGAGACGAAAGTCGGCCATAGTGATCCGGTGGTTCTGCGTGGAAGGGCCATCGCTCAACGAATAAAAGGTACTCTAGGGATAACAGGCTGATTTTGCCCAAGCGTCCACAGCG
>NZ_JAJONA010000001.1:2672500-4809436 GCF_024699985.1 Phenylobacterium sp. J367
AATGTAACGGGGCTCAAGCCGTGCGCCGAAGGTATGGGTTTGCAGTTTACTGCAAGCGGTAGCGGAGCGTTCCGTAAGCCTGTGAAGGTCAGCTGCGAGGCTGGCTGGAGGTATCGGAAGTGAGAATGCTGACATGAGTAGCGACAAAGAGTGTGAGAGACACTCTCGCCGAAAGTCCAAGGGTTCCTGCGTAAAGCTAATCTGCGCAGGGTTAGCCGGCCCCTAAGGCGAGGCCGAAAGGCGTAGTCGATGGGAACCAGGTGAATATTCCTGGGCCAGTTGGAAGTGACGAATTCCGTAAATTGTCGGGGCTTACTGGATTGCTCCCGGCAGTGAAGGAGTTCCTGGAAATAACTCCAACAGAGACCGTACCCGAAACCGACACAGGTGGACTGGTAGAGCATACCAAGGCGCTTGAGAGAACTATGCTGAAGGAACTCGGCAAATTGCACGCGTAACTTCGGGATAAGCGTGACTCACCCTGCGCAAGCAGGACTGAGTGGCACAGGCCAGGGGGTAGCGACTGTTTATCAAAAACACAGGGCTCTGCGAAGCCGTAAGGCGAAGTATAGGGTCTGACGCCTGCCCGGTGCCGGAAGGTTAAAAGGAGGGGTGCAAGCTCCGAATTGAAGCCCCGGTAAACGGCGGCCGTAACTATAACGGTCCTAAGGTAGCGAAATTCCTTGTCGGGTAAGTTCCGACCTGCACGAATGGCGTAACGACTTCCCCACTGTCTCCAGCATAGGCTCAGCGAAATTGAATTCCCCGTGAAGATGCGGGGTTCCCGCGGTCAGACGGAAAGACCCTATGAACCTTTACTGCAGCTTCGCCTTGGCGTTAGCAGCAACATGTGTAGGATAGGTGGGAGGCTATGAAACCGGGGCGCCAGCTTCGGTGGAGCCATCCTTGAAATACCACCCTTGTTGTTGCTGACGTCTAACCGCGGCCCGTTATCCGGGTCCGGGACATGGCGTGGCGGGCAGTTTGACTGGGGCGGTCGCCTCCCAAAGTGTAACGGAGGCGCGCGATGGTGGGCTCAGACCGGTCGGAAATCGGTCGTCGAGTGCAATGGCATAAGCCCGCCTGACTGCGAGACTGACAAGTCGAGCAGAGACGAAAGTCGGCCATAGTGATCCGGTGGTTCTGCGTGGAAGGGCCATCGCTCAACGAATAAAAGGTACTCTAGGGATAACAGGCTGATTTTGCCCAAGCGTCCACAGCGACGGCAAAGTTTGGCACCTCGATGTCGGCTCATCACATCCTGGGGCTGGAGCAGGTCCCAAGGGTTCGGCTGTTCGCCGATTAAAGTGGTACGTGAGCTGGGTTCAGAACGTCGTGAGACAGTTTGGTCCCTATCTGCCGTGGGTGTACGAAGCTTGAGAGGATCTGTCCCTAGTACGAGAGGACCGGGATGGACACACCTCTGGTGGACCTGTCGTGGCGCCAGCCGCGCAGCAGGGTAGCTAAGTGTGGAATAGATAACCGCTGAAAGCATCTAAGCGGGAAACTAACCTCAAAACAAGGCTTCGCTGAGAGCCGTGGTAGACCACCACGTTGATAGGCCAGGTGTGGAAGTGCCGCGAGGCATGGAGCTTACTGGTACTAATCGCTCGATCGGCTTGATCGTTCTTATCAAAACTCATGAGCGCTCTGATTTGTCGCTCCAGACACGTCTTCACAAACACACTGATCCGCTTCGTTGACCTGGTGGCTATGCCGGGGGGTCCCCACCCGATCCCATTCCGAACTCGGTCGTTAAGCCCCCCTGGGCCGATGGTACTTCGTCTTAAGGCGCGGGAGAGTAGGTCGCCGCCAGGTCTACAAAGCGGATCAGCCAGTCCATCCAAACCCTTCAATCCACATCACCACCTGCCGCGGGGTGGAGCAGCCCGGTAGCTCGTCAGGCTCATAACCTGAAGGTCACAGGTTCAAATCCTGTCCCCGCACCCAAAATACTGAAACGGCCCCGCAGAAATGCGGGGCCGTTTTCGTTAGCGGCCTATACTCAGGCGTTACTTCAGCGCCTCGGCCGAATAGGTCTCGCGCACCACGCTGAAGGCCCGCCCGTCGGCGCCGCTTAGCACCGCTCGATGGCGCAGCACGTCGCGGGAGCCGGCCAGCCGCTCGACGCCGAGGGTCCTGCGCGTGAAGCCCATGCCGCGCACCGCCACGCCGAAGGGTGTTGCCGTGGTCGTCAGGGCCCGGTTCATCCCGGGCGTCAGGCGCGCGGGCAGGTACCAGTTGTCGGCGCGCGAGAGCACGTCCGCGCCGCAGGCCAGCTCCACCTGGCGATACCAGACCGGCTCGCCGCCCGAGGGTTTCAGCGCGGCGCGGACCCAGGCCGGCGGGGCGGGCTCAGGCCGGTTGGCGGACGGCCGGGCCGCGATCTTGCCCCCGCCGCGCGCGTCGCAGATCCGCTGGAGCACGGCGGTCGCGCTGTCGCTGGCCAACAGGTCGGCGTTCAGGCGCTCGACGCCGGCGGCGGACGCGGCGGAGGCAACCACCGCCGCAAGAAGGGGAAGCACGATCATGTCCGGGGCTCATGCCACCGGACGGGACGCAGGGCCAGACGAGGCCGCGGCCTTAGCCGGCCGTGGGCTTGAAGCCCGCCGCCAGGCCCTGCCAGACGGTCTGGACGTCGGCCAGCCAGCTGTCGACCGGCTGCGTCAGGTCGTGGCGCGCCTCGAAGGCCAGGCCCGCCGTGTCCCAGCGCCGCCACCGCAAAATGGCCTCGAAGGCGGCGTCCTCGGCGTAGTGCAGCAGCACCAGGCGCCGGGGCAGGGTGTACATGCCCGAGACCTCGACCTTCGCCCCGCCGGTCGAAAGGTCGTAGATCACGCCGTCCGCCCAATGCGCCAGCTTCGGCCCCCAGAAGAGGCGCGCCGGCGCATTGACGACCACCCGCGGGTGGGCCCGACGATCGGCGAACTCGCCCGTCACTGAAGGTCTCCGGTCCTGATTGCGCGCGGACCATGCCACATCGTGGCTAAGCAATTCTCACCAAGGTGGCGATTTCTCGTCCTGCGGTTGCGAAAGCCGCGTTTTGCTTTCGCCGCGGCGAAGCGGCTAAGAAGCCCTCCACGGAACCTCACGGAGAGCGGCTTGAGCGGGGCCGACGCCATTGTCGAGCAGGCCGCGCGGGTGCGCGCCGCCGGCGCGCTCGGCCGCTCCGGGCTCCTCGTGCGCCTGTTCGACTTCCTGGTCGAGGCCTCCGCCGCCGGCGCGCGGCCGAAGGAGGTGGAGATCGCGCTCGCGGTGTTCGGCCGCGATCCCGGCTTCGACGGCGGGCAGGACGCCTCCGTGCGGGTCGCCGTCCACCGCCTGCGCCGCAAGCTCGACGCCTTCTATGCCGGGGAGGGCGCGGCCGAGCCCGCGATCCTGAGGATCCCCAAGGGCGAGTACCGCCTGGTGGCGGAGCCGCGGAGCGTGGCGGCCCGGCCGCCGGGCCGCCGGCGCTGGCCCTGGGCCGCCGCCGCCGCGGCGCTGGTCGCCCTGAATGTCCTCGTCCTGGCCCTCGTGTGGCGGGGCGGCGCCGATCCGCACGGCCCCGTGCGGCGCCTGGAGCCCTGGGCGACGCTGACGCGCTCGGAGCGGCCGCTGATCGTGGTGGTCGGCGACTACTACATCTTCGGCGACGTGGATCCGGCGACGGGCGGCGGCCGGCTGATCCGCGAATACGGGATCAATTCCCACGAGGACCTCGAGGCCTACCGGATGGACAATCCGACAGCGGCCGCCCGCTACCGGGACCTCGACCTCTACTACCTGCCGGTGGGCGTGGCGCACGCCCTGCAGACCGTCGTCCCGGTGCTGGGTCCGAGCCACGCGCCGCCGCAGCTGGTGACCGCCTCGGACCTCACCTCGGAGATGCTCCGGCGCAACGACATCGTCTACCTGGGCTACCTCAGCGGCCTCGGGCCGCTGCGCGATCCCGTCTTCGCGGGCTCCCGCTTCCGGGTGGGCGACACCTGGGACGAGCTCGTCGACCAGCGCTCGGGCCAGACCTTTCTCAGCCAGGAAGGCGGGCCGGCGCGCGGCCCGGAGACCCAGCGCGACTACGGCTATCTGGCGAGCTTCGCCGGTCCGGAGGGTTCGCGCGTGGTGGTGATCGCCGGCATGCGCGACGTGGGCCTGATGCAGGCCGCCGAGGCCGCCGTCCGGCCCGACGTGCTGAAGGCGATCGGCGGGACGGGGGCGGGGGGCGTCGAGGCCCTCTTCGAGGCCAACGGCGTGCGGCGCGCCAGCATCGCCGGCCGTCTCGTGCTGAGCTCGCCGCTCGACGCGCGCCGGATCTGGTCCGGCCCGCCGCGCGGCGCGACCTTCCCGGCGGGCTGAAGCCGCGCCGAAAGCTCTCCCCCTGGCGCTCGTCCTCAGCCGGCCGACATGTAGGCGAAGCGGGCGAGGAACAGGGCGGCCAGGCCGTAGAGTAGCCAGTCGCCCTTGCCGGCCCTCCGGGCGACCAGCTTCAGCACCGCATAGGCCACAACGCCCATGGCCAGGCCGTTGGCGATGGAAAAGGTCAGCGGGATGGTCACCAGCGTCAGGAAGGCCGGGATGCCGACCACCGGGTCCTCCCATTCGACCTCGGCCAGCGGGGCCATCATCATCGCGCCCACCAGAATCAGGGCCGGCGCGGTCGCCGCCGCCGGGATCAGCTGCACCCAGGGCGCGACGAACAGGGTGACGAGGAACAGCAGCCCGACGACCACCGCCGTCAGCCCGGTCCGGCCGCCCGCCGAAACGCCCGACGCGCTCTCGATGTAGCTCACCACCGTGCTCGTGCCCGCCAGCGAGCCCGCGATCGTCGCGCCGGCGTCGGCGAACAGGATGCGGTTCAGCCGGGGGATCGTGCCGTCCGGCCGCATCAGCCCGGCGCGCTTCGAGACGGCGACCAGGGTGCCGACATTGTCGAACAGGTCGACGAACAGGAAGACGAACAGGATCTCCAGGAGCGCGAGGCCGAAGCCGCGGCCGCCGATGCCGAGCGCGGCGGGGATATCGAGCTGCAGGGCCGTCGAGGTCATCGCCTCGACCGAATAGGGCTCGGGGTTCCACTGGGCGAGGCCGAGCGTCCAGCCGAGGATGGCGGTGACGACGATGCCGATCAGGATGCCGGCCCGCACCCGGAGCACCTGCAGGGCGGCGATGATCGTCAGGCCCAGGATGGCAAGCAGGGCCGTCGGGCTCGTCAGGTCGCCCAGCCCCACCACCGTGCCCTCGTTCGGAGCGACGATCCCGGCGCTGCGCAGGCCGATGAAGGCGATGAACACGCCAATGCCGGCGGCGATGGCCGCGAACAGGCTCTTGGGGATGGCGTTGACGATCAGCTGGCGCACGCCCGCGAAGGTCAGGATCAGGAAGGCGACGCCGGAGATGAACACGAGGCCCAGCGCCGTCTGCCAGGGCACGCCCATGGCGCCGACCACCGTGAAGGCGAAATAGGCGTTCAGTCCCATGCCCGGCGCGAGCGCGATCGGATAGTTGGCCAGCAGCCCCATGAGGAAGCAGCCGATCGCGGCGGCGAGGCAGGTGGCGGCGGCCACGCCCGCCACCGGCATGCCCGCCTGGCCCAGGATCGTCGGGTTGACCACCACGATATAGGCCATGGTCAGGAAGGTGGTGACGCCGGCCAGGACCTCGGTCCGGACACTGGTCCCCCGCTCGGCAAGCTGGAAGAATCGTTCGAGCACGCGCCGGCCCCCCTCCGCGAAGCTGCCGGCAGTTCAGCCGCACCCGGCGCCGATGGCAAGCGCCGCGGCGGGGCGCTAGCCTGCGCGCGGATTTCCGGGGGATTCCATGCGTGCGCTGCTCATCCTGATCGCCGTCCTGCTCGCCGCCGCGCCGGCCGCCGCCGCCGGGCGGCTCGACGCCACGCCGCGCATCGCCGTCGTGTCCGCCTATGCGCCGGAATGGCCGACGCTGCTCGCCGCCACCGCGGTCGAGCAGACCCACACCGCGGCCGGCGTTCGGTTCGTGACCGGGACGATGGAGGGCAAGCCCGTCGTCCTGTTCCTGTCGGGCGTCAGCATGGTCAACGCGGCCATGTCCACCCAGGCCGCGATCGACCATTTCGCCATCAGCCGGGTCGTCTTCTCCGGCGTCGCCGGCGGCGTCGATCCGGGCCTCGGCGTGGGCGACGTGGTCGTGGCCGACAAATGGGGCCAGTACCTGGAGGGCGCCTTCCTGCGCGAGGGGCCGGAGGGCTACGTCCGCGGGCCCTGGCCGCCGGAGACCTTCCCCGGCTACGGCATGATGGTCGCCGGGCCGGTGCAAATCGCCCGGGGCGAGGCCGAGCCGGAGCGCCGGTTCTGGTTCGCCGCCGACCCGGCCCTGCTGGAGACCGCACGGCGGATCGCGCCGGCCGTGCCCCTGAAGCGCTGCCAGGCCGCCGACCGCTGCCTGGCGCACCAGCCGAAGGTGGTCATCGGCGGGGCCGGCGTCTCCGGCCCGGTGTTCGTCGACAACAAGGCGTTCCGCGAACACGTGTCGCGGACCTTCCAGGCGAAGGTGCTCGACATGGAGACCGCCGCCGTCGCCCACGTGGCCTATGCCAACGGCGTGCCGTTCATCGCCTTCCGCAGCCTCTCCGACCTGGCCGGCGGCGACGAGGGCCCGAACCAGATCCAGACCTTCCTGACGCTCGCCTCCGAGAACTCGGCCGCCGTCGTCCGGGCGTTCGTGAAGGCGCTGCCTTAGCCGTCCACGAGCCATACGAACGCGCGCTGCGCGCGGGACTGAACCACGGACCACACGGAATACACGGACAAGGTCGCAGCAAGTCGAGCGACCTGGCGATGCCGCGAGAACACTCGCGCGCGCCCGGCGCGCAAATCTCTCCTAGCTCGGCGTCTCCCCTTCCGTGTGGTCCGTGTATTCCGTGGTTCTTCCCTGTTCGTGTGGTTCGTGGAGCGGTTCAGTTCGCCGCCACGTAGGCGTCCACCGCCGCCAGGTACTGCGCCTTCTCCGCCTCGCCCAGGAACGAGCCTTCGAAGCTGTTCCTGGCCAGCGTGACCAGCTCGTCGCGGGTTAGGCCGACGGCGTGCCGTTCATCGCCTTCCGCAGCCTCTCCGACCTGGCCGGCGGCGACGAGGGCCCGAACCAGATCCAGACCTTCCTGACGCTCGCCTCCGAGAACTCGGCCGCCGTCGTCCGGGCGTTCGTGAAGGCGCTGCCTTAGCCGTCCACGAGCCATACGAACGCGCGCTGCGCGCGGGACTGAACCACGGACCACACGGAATACACGGACAAGGTCGCAGCAAGTCGAGCGACCTGGCGATGCCGCGAGAACACTCGCGCGCGCCCGGCGCGCAAATCTCTCCTAGCTCGGCGTCTCCCCTTCCGTGTGGTCCGTGTATTCCGTGGTTCTTCCCTGTTCGTGTGGTTCGTGGAGCGGTTCAGTTCGCCGCCACGTAGGCGTCCACCGCCGCCAGGTACTGCGCCTTCTCCGCCTCGCCCAGGAACGAGCCTTCGAAGCTGTTCCTGGCCAGCGTGACCAGCTCGTCGCGGGTTAGGCCGACGGCGGTGGCCGAGGCGGTCCAGTTCTCGCCGAGGTAGCCGCCAAAGTAGGCCGGGTCGTCGGAGTTCACCGTGGCATGCAGGCCCAGCCCCAGCATCCGCTTGAGCGGATGGACCTTCAGGTCGTCGACCACGCAGAGCTTCAGGTTGGAGAGCGGGCAGACGGTGAGCGTCATGCCCTCGCGGGCCAGCCGCTCCACCAGTCGGGCGTCCTCCAGCGAGCGGTTGCCGTGGTCGATGCGGTCGACGCCCAGGATGTCCAGCGCCTCCCAGACATACTCGGGCGGGCCCTCCTCGCCGGCGTGGGCGACGAGCTTCAGTCCCCGCTCGCGCGACGCCTTGAACACCCTCGCGAACTTCGACGGCGGATGGCCGACCTCGGAGCTGTCCAGACCCACGCCGGTGATCCGGTCGAGCCAGGGTTCGGCCGCCTTCAGCGTCGCGAAGGCGGCGTCCTCGTCGAGGTGGCGCAGGTAGCAGAGGATCAGCTTCGAGGTGATCCCGAACGCCCCCTCGGCCGCCTTCATCCCGGCCAGCAGGCCGTCGACCGCCACCTGGAACGGCACGCCGCGGTCGGTGTGTGTCTGGGGATCGAAGAACAGCTCCACGTGCCGGCAGCCGTCGGCGGCGACGCGGCGGAAGTAGGCCATCGCCAGGTCCTGGAAGTCCTCTTCCGTCAGCAGGACCTGCGCGCCCTGGTAGTAGATGTCGAGGAAGTCTTGCAGGTTCGAGAAGGCGTAGGCCGTGCGCACTTCCTCGACCGTCTTGAAGGGGAGGGCCACCCGGTTGCGGCGGGCGAGCTCGAACATCAGCTCGGGCTCGAGGCTGCCCTCGATGTGCAGGTGGAGCTCGGCCTTGGGCAGGCCGCGGATGAAGGCGGAGAGGTCGGTCATGGCCCGAACCTACCGCGCGTGGGCGAGCCTGCCCATCAGGTAGGTGCGCTGGATCGCCCGGTCGTCGCCGAGGATCGAGAGCGCGAACAGCCTGTCGCGCAACGATTGGGCGGCGGCCGTGCGCCGGGCGAGCAGCGGCGTGGCGGCCGGGTCGAGCACCACGAAGTCCGCCTCCTTGCCGACCTCGAAGTTGCCGACCCGGTGGTCGATCTTCAGCGCCCGCGCGCCGGCCAGCGTCGCCAGGTAGAGCCCCTCCAGCGGATCGAGCGGCTCGTGCTGGAGCTGGCCGACGCGGTAAGCCTCGCCGATCGCGTGGAGCAGGGAGAAGCTCGCGCCCGCGCCCACGTCGGTGCCGAGCGCCACCCGCGTGCCGCAGCCGCAGGCCTTTCTCAGCGAGAACAGGCCCGAGCCGAGCATCAGGTTGGAGGAGGGGCAGAACGCCGCCGTGGCCCCGGCCTCGGTCAGCTTGCGCAGGTCGTCCGCCGTGGTGTGGACGCAGTGGGCGAAGACCGAGCGGTCGGTCACCAGGCCGAAGCGCTCGTAGACCCCGAGGTAGCTGCCGTGGCCGGGGAACAGCCCCTCGACGGCCCGGATCTCCTCCAGGTTCTCGCTCATGTGGGTGTGGATCAGGATATCCGGGTGCGCCGCGGCCAGCTCGCCGGCCATGGCCAGTTGGGCGTCGGAGGAGGTCACCGCGAACCGAGGCGTCACCGCGTAGCCCAGCCGTCCCTGGCCCCGCCAGGCGCGGATCAGGGCCTCGGTGTCGGCGCGTCCGCTCTCCACCGTGTCGCAGAGCGCGGCCGGCGCGTTGCGGTCCATCAGCACCTTGCCGCCGATCAGCCGCATATTCCGCGCGAGCGCCGCCTCGAAGAGCGCGTCCACCGAGGTCCGGTGCACCGTGCCGAACACGAGCGCGCTGGTCGTGCCGTTGCGCAGCAGCTCGTCCAGGAAGAAGGCGGCGGCGGCGTCGGCGTGCGCCCGGTCCTCGAAGGCCTGCTCGACGGGGAAGGTGTGCTCGGTCAGCCAGTCCAGAAGCTGCGCGCCCCAGGCGGCCACCACGTCGGTCTGGGGATAGTGGATGTGGGCGTCCACGAACCCCGGCGTCAGGATTTTGCCGGGCAGATGCTCCACCGCCACGCCGTCGGGCAGGGCGGGGGCCAGGTCCTCGAAGGAGCCGGCCGCCGCCACATGGCCGTCCTCGACCAGCAGCAGACCGTCCTCGTGCCACACGACGGCGCCGTCGCCGGCCACGGCCGGATCGTCCAGCAGGTGCAGGAGGCTCGCGCGGTAGGCCTGGCGGTTCGTGCTCACCCGCCGGTGATGCTCACGCTTTGCCCGAAACGCAACCTCCCCGCCGCCAACCGCCCGCCGGCGTTGAGGAATTCTTGCCAACTCCCATGTGTAGGATCACAGTTCGCTCTCAAAGGCCCTGCGCCGGCGATCCGGCGGCAGGGCCTTTCCGACTCTGGAGGCATCCGCACACATGTCCGGCAACAGGACATCCCACATCCGGCTCACCTCGCACCCCGGTGCGGGCGCGCCCAGCCGCTTCCCCATCGTCTGGGACGCGCCCACCGCCCGCGAGCGCGGCCCGGTGGTCGCCACCGCCAACGCCGGCTCCGACCGCAACGCCATCGGCGCCCACGGCGGCGCCTATTCGGTCTATCGGGCGCTGGCGATCTCCGCCGGCGCCATGAACCCGCTGGCCCGGCCGGAGCTGCACAACACCCATCCCGTCGTCGACATCGGCCCGCATCCGCAGTGGAGCGAGGCCGGCAGGATCGTCAGCCTCGACCCCTGGGGCCACCGGATCGCCGAGGACTTCGCGCCCGAGCTCGCCGAAGGCGTCGACATCCGCCCGACCATCGCCGTCACCAAGGCGCGCATCGACCTGCCGGAGATCCACGACGCCATCGCCAAGGGCCGGCTGAAGGTCGACGGCGAGGTGATCCACGAGCACGGCGACGTCTCGGTGACCAAGGCGGCCATCGATCCCGTCTGGTGGCTGCCGGGCATCGCCGAGCGGTTCGAGGTGGACGAGCAGACGCTGCGCCGCACCCTCTTCGAGCAGACCGGCGGCATGTATCCCGAGCTGGTCACCCGGCCGGACATGAAGGTCTTCCTGCCCCCGATCGGCGGCATCACCCTCTACATCTTCGGCGACGCCTCGAAGCTCGGCGACCGCAAGGTCAGCCTGACCTGCCGGGTCCATGACGAGTGCAACGGCTCCGACGTCTTCGGCTCCGACATCTGCACCTGCCGGCCCTACCTGACCCACGGCATCGAGGAGTGCGTGGAAAGCGCCCAGAACGGCGGCACGGGCCTGATCGTCTACAACCGCAAAGGAAGGCCGCGCGCTCGGCGAGGTGACCAAGTTCCTCGTCTACAACGCCCGCAAGCGCCAGCCCGGCGGCGACCAGGCCGCCACCTACTTCGAGCGCACCGAATGCGTCGCCGGCGTCCAGGACGCCCGCTTCCAGCAGCTCATGCCCGACATCATCCACTGGCTGGGCATCCGCCGCATCGATCGGTTCGTCTCCATGTCCAACATGAAGTACGACGCCCTCGTCGCGGGCGGCATCGAGATCGGCGAGCGGGTGCCGATCCCCGACTGGCTCGTCCCCCCCGACGCCTCCGTGGAGATGGAGGCCAAGAAGGCCGCCGGCTACTTCACGCCCACGAAGCCGCCGTCGAAGAAGGACCTCAAGAAGGTCGTCGGCCGCGACCTGGACAAGTTCTGAGCATCGCCACCTTCAACACCGCTCATCCCCGCGAAAGCGGGGACCCAGGTGTTTTTCGTCAGGAGCGCCGGCGTGTCCGGAATGAACATAAAGAGCCTGAGTCCGCGCTTTCGCGGGGATGAGCGGTAGATGCAATTGACCACGGCCGCCGACCTCCTCACCGCCGCCGCGGTCCGCGAGCGCGCGCACGAGCTGCTCGAGATCGCCCTCGACGACGGCCTCGCCGAATGGCGCGTGGACCTGTCGAAGCTCGACGCCGCCGCCGACCTCACGACGGAGACCGTGCGGGCCAACTATCCCGACCTGAAGGTGCCGTTCCACGCCCGCTGGCGGCACTTCACGGCGAACGGCCGCGACCTCTGGGCGGAGGCGACCAAGCCCACCGAGCCCTGGGACCTCGGCCGCGCCGCCTTCGACATGGTCATCCCGTCCGTGCTGCTGGACGCGGGCGCCGGCCCCGGCTGGCGCTACCGGGACGCGGCCACCGGCGCGGAGCTCTCCCGCTCGGAGGGCCTCGGCGTCGCGTCGCTGCGCATGTGGCAGGCGGGCGCGCTGGACGACCTCTCCGCCGTCACCGCCGCCCAGGTGGCCGAACACTTCCAGGTCACGCCGGAGAACCCGCTGGTCGGCGTCGAGGGCCGCGCCGCCCTGCTGCGCCGCCTGGGCGAGACGGTCGGCAAGCCCGCGCGACTGTTCGACCGGATGGCCGGCCGCGCCGCGGGCGGACGCCTGGCCGCGCCGGTGATCCTCGAGGTCCTGCTGGCCGAGCTCGGCCCCATCTGGCCCGGACGCCTGACCCTGGACGGCGTGCCGCTCGGCGACTGCTGGCGCCATCCGGCGGTGGATGGCTTCGTGCCGATCCACAAGCTCTCCCAGTGGATGAGCTACTCCCTGATCGAGCCCCTGCAGTGGGCCGGCATCGAGGTCACCGACATCGACGGCCTCACCGGCCTCGCCGAATACCGCAACGGCGGCCTCTTCGTGGACACCGGCGTCCTCGTGCTCAAGGATCCGGCGGACATCGACCGCGAGCATCCCGTCGACGGCCCGCTGGTCGTCGGCTGGCGGGCGCTCACCGTCGCCCTGCTGGACCGCCTGGCGCCCCTGGTGCGCGACCGCCTGGGCGTCTCCGCCGAGGCCTTCCCGCTGGCCCGGGTGCTGGAGGGCGGCTCCTGGGCGGCCGGGCGGGTGATCGCCAAGCGCCTGCGCGCCGACGGCGGCCCGCCGCTGAAGATCCGCAGCGACGGCACGGTATTCTAGGGGGATACGAGATGAAGGGCGTCACGGTCGTCGACCATCCGCTGGTGAGCCACAAGCTCACCCTGATGCGGAAGAAGGACACCTCCACCAAGAGCTTCCGCCAGCTCCTCAAGGAGATCGGCAGCCTGGTCTGCTACGAGGTCACCCGCGACCTGCCGCTGGAGACGGTGGAGATCGAGACCCCGCTCCAGACGATGAGCGCGCCGACCATCGCCGGCAAGAAGCTGGTCTTCGCCGCCATCCTGCGCTCGGGCATGGGCATGCTGGAGGGGATGCTGGAGCTGGTGCCCGCCGCGCGCGTCGCCCACGTGGGCCTCTACCGCGACCCGGTCACGCTCGGCTGCGTCGAGTACTACTTCAAGACTCCCGGCGATCTTGAGAACCGCCTGGTGGTGATAGTCGACCCCATGCTGGCCACGGGCAACACGGCGATCGCCGCCGTCGACCGGCTGAAGGAGGCGGGCGCGAAGGACATCCGCATGGCGTGCCTGCTGGCCGCGCCGGAAGGCATCTCCAACTTCCAGGGCCATCATCCGGACGTCCACGTCTGGACCGCCGCCCTCGACGAGCGCCTCAACGACCATGGCTACATCCTGCCGGGCCTCGGCGACGCCGGCGACCGGATGTACGGCACGAAGTAGCTCGTCATCCCTCCCCTTCAAGGGAGGGGCAGGCCGCGGAGCGGCCGGGGTGGGGAACTCGCGTTCAAGCGCTGACTCAGCGTTCCAGCCCACACGTCCCCACCCGTCCGGCGCGGACCGCGCCGTCCACCCTCCCCATGAAGGGGAGGAATGAGCGGTTCAGATCCCCACCATCGGCAGGGTGAGCTTCAGCGCGATGGCGAAGCCGGCCACGGACCAGAGCACCGTGCGGCCGATCAGCCGCGTGCGGTTGGGGGGAATGCCTCCGGGTTTGGTGCGTCTGGGTCATGGCGGTCTAACGGCTAAGTCTGTTTCGGGTTTCGGCGTCTTTGCGGACCGCTCTCATATGTGAGCCCACGGCCACGCTTCAATGCCAGTAAGTGCAGACCCGATATGCAGTTCTGCAGGGCCTCGCTGTGACCTCGTGCACAGACGATGCAGACCCGCGCAGAGGGGTGGAGGCAGTCCGTGCCGCAAAATTGTGCAGCCTACGGAACTTGACCCTCGGATGTCATGACACCGGTTGGCGGGCCCCGTCCGATCGGTCACTCCTTGGGCGTCCCGTTTGGGGCGTTTCCTCCCCTAACTTCCGGCCGCGCTCGCAGCGCGGCCTTTCTTTTCGGGCGTCACCCCTGACGGCATCCTGGGCCTTGTGCCCAGGATCCCTGCCTCCACTGCTGCGGCGCAAGGGATCCCAGGCACAAGGCCCAGGAAGACGAAGGCGGTGAAGCGTCTGCACCGCGACTGCACGCCGCCTCGCGCTTGCCCTGCATTACGGCGAATTATGTTGGCGGGGCCTGGGCGCGCAGGCACATGGGGCTTGCGTGTCGATCGGCGTCTCTGGGGGAGCGCCGTTCATGGAGAGACGTCGCTTGTTCGCCCTGCTTGCTTCAGCCTCGATCCTGGCCGCCGGTCCGACCCTGGCCGCCCCCAAGCTGCCCATGGGCGAACTGCCCCAGCTTCCGCCGATCCGGCGCGAGGCCCAGATCACCTACGTCGACCGCACCGGCCAGGTGATCGGCGTGCGCGGCGGCCGCTTCGCCCCGCCGGTGGACATCGCCCGCCTGCCGGCCCACGTCACCGCCGCCTTCGTCTCCATCGAGGACCGCCGGTTCTGGGAGCACGAGGGCTTCGACCCGCGCGGCATCGCCCGCGCCGTCGTGGTCGCCGCCACCGACGGCCGCGCCAGCCAGGGCGCGTCCACCATCACCCAGCAGCTCGCCCGCAACCTCTACCTCTCCCAGGACCGCACGATCGAGCGCAAGGCGACCGAGCTCGTCTATGCGATCCAACTCGAGCGGACCTATTCCAAGAAGCAGATCCTCGGCCTCTACCTCAGCCGGGTCTATTTCGGCTCGGGCGCCTACGGCCTGGAGGCCGCCGCCCAGCGCTACTTCAACAAGCCGGCGGCGAAGCTCACCATCATGGAATCCGCCATGCTGGCGGGCGTCCTGAAGAGCCCGGTGAACTATCACCCCGTGGAAGAGGCCGACGCCAACCGCGCCCGGGCCAGGCTCGTCCTCGACGCCATGGTCGACACCGGCGCCATCACCCCGGCCCAGCGCGCCCAGGCCTGGGCCACGACGCCGAAGGTCTGGAAGACCGCCCCTAACGGCGCGGCGCAGTACTTCCTCGACTGGGTCGACGCCGACGCGCGGAAGATCGTCGGCAATCCGAAGCAGGACCTGGTCATCGAGACCACCCTCGACGCCGCCTTCGAGCGCAGCGCCGAGACGGCCGCCCGCAGGGGCGCGGCGACCGCGCCGCAGCTCCAGGCCGCCGTGGTCGCCATGGACGGCGCGGGCCGCGTGCGGGCCATGGTCGGCGGCACGGACCACGCCAAGGCGCCCTACAACCGCGCGGCGTCGGCGAAGCGCCAGGCCGGCTCGGCCTGGAAGCCGTTCGTCTATCTCACCGCGCTCGAACAGGGCTGGAGCCCGGACAATCCGGTGGTGGACGAAGCCGTCACCATCGCCAACTGGAGCCCGCAGAACTACGACGAGGGATTCCAGGGCCAGATCAGCCTGGAGCGCGCCGTCGCCTCCTCGGCCAACACCGTGGCGGCCCGCCTCGCCGACATGGTCGGCCGCCAGAACGTCGCCATGACCGCGCGGCGGCTGGGCGTCCAATCTGCGGTCAACACCGACCCCGCCATGGCGCTCGGGACCAGCCTCGTCACCCCGCTGGAGATGACCACCGCCTACGCCGTCTTCGCGAACGGCGGCTCGAAGGTTCAGCCCTATGGCATCGAGCGGGTCCGCACGGCCGGCGGCAAGGTGATCTACCAGCGCGCGCCCCATGTCTGGACGCCGGTGGTGGCCAACCCCGCGCTCTCCAACATGAACCGCATGCTGCGGAGCGTGATCACGTCCGGCACCGGCACGCGCGCCGCGGTCCCGGGGCAGGACGTGGC
Organism: Phenylobacterium sp. J367; assembly: GCF_024699985.1. Lineage (GTDB taxonomy): Bacteria > Pseudomonadota > Alphaproteobacteria > Caulobacterales > Caulobacteraceae > Phenylobacterium. Next base: position 2,687,964 of record NZ_JAJONA010000001.1, read on the forward strand.
GGGCAAGACCGGCACGACGTCGGACTACAAGGACGCCTGGTTCTGCGGCTACACCGGCGGTCTCGCCGCCTGCACCTGGCTCGGCCGTGACGACAACGCGCCCATGGGCCGGATCACCGGCGGCGGTGCGCCGGCCGTCATGTGGCAGTCGGTGATGTCCGCGGGCGTGAAGCGCCTCCCGGTCCAGGCCATCCCCGCCGGCCGCCCGGCCCCCTGCGCCGCCGCTCGCCGACACCATTCCGGCCAGCGCCCCCACCCCGCCCGAAGACCCCGAGGACGCCGCCCCCGAGGTCTGACGTCCCTGTCTCTGTGACGCGTCGCGTCCGGAAGCCCTCTCCCTACCCTCTCCCTCTCCGCTTCGCGGGGGAGAGGAGGTGAAGCCCGACCTCGCCGCCCCACTCCTCTCCCCGGGCGCAGCCCGAGAGGGAGAGGGTAGGGAGAGGGCCTGCAGCCGAAAAACCTTGACTCCGCAGCTCTGGGATGTTCTCTTTTCGTTCTCATGACCGACGATGCAGTCCAAATCGGAGAAGACCGTCACACCGTGACGCTCCGCGCGCTCGCGGGGATGAGCCTGGAGCTCTGCCGCGACCTGCAGCAGCGGGCGCTGAACGCCGAGAGCCCCGAGGACGCCGTCCGCCTCGCCACCGCCTTCCACCGGGTGAGCCGCGGCCTGCGCCAGACCCTGGCCCTGGAGCTGAAGCTGGTCCGCTACAAGGACGAGCTGCACTTCAAGGCTCAGGAGAAAGCCGACCTCGCCGAAGCCAGGGCGAAGGCCGAGGCCGACCTGCACGAGGTCGCCGCCGACCAGCGCCGGAAGGACGTCTGGGAGCAGGTTGGCGACTGCTTCTGGTCCGAGCACGAAGGCGCCGACTGGAACCTCCCCGACGACGGGATCGACAAGCCCGACCGCCCGCCGCCCGAAGACCCCATGTGGGACAGGCTCGAGGCCTTCCTCGACGCCGAGGAAGCCAAGCCCGACTTCCTCACCCGCGACTTCGACCTCCTGGTCATCGAAGCCTGCGACGCCATCGGCGCCGACCCCACCCTCATCTACGACATCCGCGGCCGCGAACGAGCCGGGCCCGAGCCCGCAACCGCCGACTCCAGCTAACCCCCCTCCGCTCATCCCGGCGAAAGCCGGGATCCAGGCTGACTCAGCGACCGCGCTGCGCGCGAACCACAGAACCACACAGAACCACACAGAAGGCGGGCCACGGGATGGCTAGGCGCCTCCATCACCATGCGCGCCTTCCAGGCGCGCGAGTCACGCCCGCCATCTCACCAACCTCGGGCGGGCTCGCCCCTTCTGTGTCCTTCCGTGCTTTTCTGTGGTTCCAAACCCGGACCGCACCCAGGCCCGCCGGCCAGCACCCGCGAAATCCGTGGTTCCCAAACCGCCCCGCGCCGCTAAACCCATCCCGACAGGGGGAACACATGGCCACAGCAGTTGCGGGCGGGGCGTCGAACCGACGGATCCTGGCGGCGAGCCTCGTCGGGACGGCGGTCGAGTTCTACGACTTCTACATCTACGCCACGGCCGCGGCGCTGGTGTTCGGCAAGCTGTTCTTCCCGCCGTCCTCGGGCTCGGCCCAGCTCATGCTGGCCTACAGCACCTTCGCGCTCGCCTTCTTCGCCCGGCCGGTCGGCGCGGCCTTCTTCGGCCACTTCGGCGACCGCATCGGCCGGAAGTCGACGCTCGTGGCCAGCCTGCTCCTTATGGGCGGCTCGACGGTCGCCATCGCCTTCCTGCCGACCTACGAGATGGCCGGCTGGCTCGCGCCGTTCCTGCTCTGCGTCCTGCGCTTCGGCCAGGGCTTCGGCCTGGGCGGCGAGTGGGGCGGGGGCGGCGCTGCTCGCCGTCGAGAACGCCCCGCCCGGCTGGCGCGCGCGGTTCGGCATGTTCCCCCAACTCGGCGCGCCCGTGGGCTTTCTCGCCGCCAACGGCCTCTTCCTGATCCTCGGCGTCGTACTCACCCCGGAGCAGTTCGAGACCTTCGGCTGGCGCATCCCGTTCCTGCTGAGCGTCGTCCTGGTCGGCGTCGGCCTCTGGGTCCGCCTCAAGCTCACCGAGACCCCGGCCTTCTCGGCCGCGGTGAAGGAGGCGCCGCCCCCGGCCGTGCCGTTCGCCGAGCTGTTCCGGAGGCACACCCTGGCCACCCTGGGCGGCACCTTCGCCGTCGTCGCCTGCTTCGCGATCTTCTACATCACCACCGCCTTCGCCCTGGGCTACGGCACGAGCACGCTGGGCTACAGCCGCGAGACCTTCCTCGGCGTCCAGCTCGGCGCCATCGGCTTCATGGCGGCCGGGATCGTCGCCGCGGGCTACTGGGCCGACGCCACCTCGCCGCGGCGCGTCCTGATGATCGGCTGCGTGCTGACGGTCCTGACCGGCCTGCTGCTCGGCCCGATGATGGGCTCGGGCTCGCTGTTGCTGATCTGGGCCTTCCTCTCGCTCGGCCTTGTCATGATGGGCCTGGTGTACGGGCCGCTGGGCGCCTTCCTGCCGAGCCTCTTCCCGGCCCGGGTGCGCTATACGGGCGCCTCGATCGCCTTCAACGTCGGCGGCATCATCGGCGGCGGCCTGACCCCCATCGCCGCCCAGTGGCTGGCGGAGCGCGGCGGCCTGGGCCTTGTCGGCCTCTACCTCAGCGCCGCGGCCCTGATCAGCTTCCTGGCGCTGATGGCGCTGCGCCGGACCTACGACACGGCCTGACGCTTGCCGCGCCGGCGCCTCCGCCTCTAGCTTCGCGCAAACGCCGCCTCGGGCGGTCAGGGGAAATGATCATGGATCGTCGCATCTTCCTGCGCAGCTCGGCTGCGCTCGCGTTCGTGGCCGCCACCGGCCTGCCGGCCCAGGCTCAGCCGTCCACGCCCGAGGACGCCCGGCTCCGCGCCCTGCTCGACGCCTTCTGGGAGGAGGACCTCGACGAGGACCCCGAGTTCGCCACGACCCTGGGGCTCGACGTCGGCAAGCGCGCCGCCCAGCGGCGCCAGTCCCGCGACGTCTCGCGCGCCGGCCGCCAGCGCTGGGTCGCCGCCCGCCGCGCCCGGCTCACCCGGCTGGCCACGATCGACGCCGCGAAGCTGTCGCCGGCCGGCAAGGCCGACCTCGAGGTGGTGACCTACGCCTACAGGACGATCGCCGAGGGGGGCGAGCGCTTCCAGTTCGGCGAAGGGGGCGGCTGGTACCCGCCCTATTCGCCCTATGTGATCAGCCAGCTCTCCGGCGTGTACCAGTCGACGCCGGACTTCCTGGACAGCGAGCATCCAGTGAAGACCGCCGCCGACGCCGAGGCCTACCTGGCCCGGCTCGAAGGCTTCGCCGTCGCCCTCGACGCCAACACCGCCGACTTCCGCGCGGACGCGGCGAACGGCGTGCTGGCGCCCGATTTCGCCCTCGATGCGACGCTCGCCCAGCTCAAGCGACTCCGCGGGCCGGGCGCCCGAGGCGGCCGGCCTCGTGACCTCGCTGACCCGGCGCACCGGCGAGGCGAAGATCGCCGGCGATTGGGGCCGGCGGGCCGCCGCCATCGTCCAGGCCAAGGTCTATCCGGCCCTCGACCGCCAGATCGCCGCCGTCACCGAGCTCCGGCCCCACGCGAAGCCCGATCCCGGCGTCTGGAAACTGCCCGACGGCCAGGCGTTCTACGCCGGCGCGCTCGCCTTCCAGACCACGACGACCCTGACGCCGGACGAGGCCCACGCCCTGGGCCTCAGGCAGGTGGCCGAGCTCGAAGCCCAGATTGACGCCCTGCTGCGGGCCCAGGGCCTGACCGCGGGGACCGTCGGCGAGCGCGTGACTCAGCTCTCGAAGCGGCCCGACCAGCTCTATCCGAACACCGACGCGGGCCGGGCCGATCTCCTGAAGGCGCTGAACGAGCAGACCGAGGCGATCCGGGCGAAGATGCCGCTGGCCTTCCGGACGCTCCCGAAGACGCCCGTGGAGATCGTCCGCGTGCCGCCGGAGATCGAGGACGGCGCGCCGAACGGCTACGCGACCCTGCCGACGCTCGACGGCTCACGGCCCGGCCGGTTCTACATCAACCTGAAGGACACGGCCGAATGGCCGAAGTTCACCCTGCCGACCCTGACCTACCACGAGGCCCTGCCGGGCCACCAATGGGAGGGGGCGATCAGCCTGGAGTCCAAGGACATCCCGCGCGTCCGCCAGCTCGGCATGGGCTTCGCCGCCCACGGCGAGGGCTGGGGCCTCTACGCCGAACAGCTCGCCGACGAGCTCGGCGCCTACGAGGGAGACCCCTTGGGCAAGATCGGCTTCCTGCAGTCGCTGCAGTTCCGCGCGGTGCGCGTCGTCGTCGACACCGGCATGCACGCCAGGCGCTGGAGCCGCGACCAGGCCATCGACTACATGGTCGAGAAGACCGGCTTCGTCCGCTCCCGCGCCCAGCGCGAGGTGGAGCGATACGCGATCTGGCCGGGCCAGGCCTGCAGCTACAAGATCGGCCACACCGAGTGGGTGCGCATCCGTGAGGAGGCCAAGGCCCGCGCCGGCTCCCCGCTTCGACCTCAAGACCTTCCACGACGTGCTCAGGCAGGGGCCGATGCCGCTCGTGGTCCTCGAGAACACCGTGAAGACCATCTTCCCTTGAGCGGGGAGGGCGGCGGCGCGCGCCGCCGCCCTGGCTGCTGCTGCTACCAGCGGCCGTAGTAGTCGCGGCGATAGTCGCGGTGGTCGTTGTCGCTCAGCGCGCTGCCGATCACCAGGCCGATGATGCCGCTGGCGATCGCGGCCATGACGATGTCGCCATTGTCGGTCCGGTAGTAGCGGTAGCCGGCGCGCGGCGGCGGCAGCCGGTAGGCCCGGTAGTCGCTGATGTAGTAGCCGCGGTTGTTGTAGTACGGGTAGCGCTGGCCGGTCCTCCAGCGATGGTTCGAGTAGCCGTAGCGGTCGCCGCGGCGGTTGTCGTAGCGGTCGTACTGGTCGGGGCGGCCGTCGCGGTCACGGTCGCGGTTCCACTCCCGGTGGTCCGGGCGGCCGTCGCGGTCGGAGTCGCGGTAGCGGGCGTCGTAGCCGCCGCGGCCGTAGTGGCCGTAGGGCTGGGCGGTCGCCGCGACGCTGGTGAAGGTCATGGCCGCGGCGGCGGCGATCAGAAGGGTCTTCTTCATGGCGGTCTCCAAGGTTGGAGCCACTGTGAGCGCCCTTGGCTGAACGGACCGGGGATGGCCCGTTCAGCCGCAATTCACCTCCCTGAACGGAGCGTCCGCCCTCAGAAGAACAGCTTGCGGAAGCTGACCCGCACCGTCCGGCCGACCGGGTCGATCAGGTCGGGCTGGTAGTTGATCGGCGTCAGCCCGGCGGCGTCGCGCACCTCGATCCGCTCGTCGAACAGGTTGTCGATGGAGAGCGTCGCCCGCGCGCCGCGCAGCCAGGGCCGGCCCCTGGCGATCGGCTGCAGGCCGAGGTCGGCGAAGATCCGCAGGTTGACGGTGGTGAGGTCCGAGAACTCCAGGTCCTCGCCGCCGAACCGAGCGCCGTTGACCTCCGTGCCGCTCTGCCAGCGGGCGACGAGGCGGGCGCCGAGGCCGTTGCGCGACGCTCCGGCCTGGACCTCGACCTCGTGCTGCGGCGTGCCGCCCGAGTTGCCGATCGACGAGCCGTCCAGCAGGTCCAACGGCGCGACGCCCGGCCGGATGAAGATCTCCTCCTGCAGACGCCAGGTGTGGAACACCGCGAACTGCAGGGCGCCCGCGCCCGGTCCGCCGCCGCCGCGTCCGCCCGGACCGCCGAAGCCGCGACCGCCGCCGCCGCCGCCGAAGCGAGGACCGCCGCCACCGCCGCCGGCCGCCTGGGCCCGCCGCTCTCGGACGGCGGCGGCCCTTCCGGCGGCGGACCGCCCTCGGGAGTCGGCTGGCCCTGCTGGCCCTGCTGACGCCGCGCCTCGAACTGGGCCCGGCGCTCGGCGAAGCGGCGTTGTTCCTCGGGCGACAGCTGCGGCTGGCGCGTGGCGCGCAGCGGCCGGCTGTAGTTGAAGCCCCAGCGGATCTGCTCGCTGTCCTGGCGTTCGAAGTTCACCGGCCGGACGTCCACGACCGCCAGCCGCCCGCTGTCGTCGCGCACGAACCGCTCGGGGAACGCCGCCTGGATCTCGGCGGTCGGCGAGGGGAAGGCGGAGATCAGGTCCCTCGTCCGCGACTTCGTGTAGTCGGCCCGCAGCCTCAGGTCCTGGCTGTCGAACGGCTTCCAGTTGGCGCCGAGCTTGAAGACCTCGCGGTTGTCGGCGATGAGGTCGGGATTGCCGCCCTCGATGCGCGTGACCTCGACCGTCTGGCCGGTCACCTGGTCGAAGACCCGGACGTTCTGGGTCGTCACCACCGGGTTGCCGAGCTGGGCCATGGTCGGCGCCCCGTCCTCGGCCGTAAACGAGACGATGAACCTCAGCCGGTCGACCGGCGACCAGTTCAGCCCGCCGCCCACCGTCGTCAGCGTCCCGAAGTCCGACAGCTCCGCCGCCTCGGCGTTGAAGTTGACGGAGAGGTCGCCGACCGCGTCCAGGAACTGGCCGCGCCGGGTCAGCGGCACGTCGACATTGGCCTGGGCCCGGCCGATGTTGCGCGACAGGTCGGCGTAGGAGCGCAGGCCGGTGATGCCGCGGATCGAGCGGCTCTCCAGTTGGTTGGTCTCGGCGCCGACGGTGAGCGCGAAATTCATCCGTCCGGCTGGCAGCTCGACGGCCTGTCCATTGAGCAGGAGTTCTGCGTCGGCGCCGGTGGCGATCGATTTCGCCTGGTCCGGCGCGCGATAGAGAACGAGGTCGGAGGGCAGGGCGGCGAAGGGATTGATGAGGCCCGCGTTGACCGCCTCCTGCAGGGCCGTCGTCGCCACGCCGGTGGTGGTCAGGCTCTGGTTCTCGGTGCGGTCGGCGTTGCCGGTCAGGGTCCAGCGCCAGCCGCTCACCGCGCCGTTGGCGGTGACCCCCAGGTGGGCGTTCAGGAGTCCGTGGACCGGGTGAGGGGACTGAGGCCGGCGAAGCGCTGCACGTCCACCGCCTGGCTGAACGGCGAATAGGGCGTCCCCGCCGGCACGGTGACGCTGAGGTCGGGCAGGCCCAGCAGGCTCTCGCCCTGGCTGTTCTCCAGGACGCCGTTGACCGTCAGGCCGACGCCCTCGCCCAGGGGGCGGGTGTAGACGATGTTGAGCGAGGCGGTGCTCTGCTCGCCCGCCAGTGTGCGGTAGGGCGACTCGTCCGTGGTGCGCTGCGGCGTCGCGGCGAAGTCCTGCAGGGTCAGTCCGCTGGACGGCACGCCGACGACCGTCAGCGGCCGACCGGCGACGGCGCTCAGGGCCGGATCGATCTCGCCGGCGCCGAAGGGCGAGGCGGTCACATTGCCGACCACGTCGTAGGGCTGGTCGTCGGGATTATCGAGGATGTCGCGTTCGCTCTCCTTGAGCGGGGTCGTGTGCGACGCCTTCACGTTCACCTGCAGGCGGGTGTCACGCTGGATGTTCAGGGCATTGGCGCTGCCGTCGTAGACCGCGCGGCCGCCCGCCGTGGGCACGCTCACCGCGCCCTCGGCGACGATGGCGCGGAAGCGCGGCCGGAGAACGAAGTTCACGACCCGCTGGTCGGCGCGGTAGCCGTACTTCAGCGCGACCTCCTCGGGCAGGATGTCGACGCGGAGGATCGCCTCGGTCGGCAGGTCGCGGATCTCGGTGAAGCTGGAGATGCGCTGTCCGTTGACCAGCATCACCGGCCGGCCGCCGCCAGCGCGCGGGCGCTGCCGATCTGCGGGGCGAGGGCGTCCAGGAGCTCGGTGACCGAACTGACGCCGAGTGCGCGGATCTCGCGCGGGCCGAGCTGGATCTCCGGCGGGATGTCGCCGACGACGGCGCCCGGCTGCTCCCGGGTCTCGGCGACGACGACCAGTTCCTCCACGACGGCGTCCACGTCGTCGGCGGGCGCGGCGGCCTCCTGGGCCCCGGCGGCGGTCGCCAGTCCGACGACGGCGGCGCAGGCCAGCAGGGCCAGCCGGAAGTTGCCGCGCGCGGGGGTCAACTCGGTCACTCTCACGATCTCTCCTCGGTGGGCAGCCGAAGGCGCCCTGGCGCGCCGCACGACTCCGGCGCAGTAACTCGCGACGCCCGGAAGGGATCACGCCAGCTTCGCTGTCGTGTGTCGCTCCGTGTCCGTCGGGTTGCACCCGTCGGGCGGAACGGCGCCTTTCCTGTGGCCGAAACATTTCCGCGCCTCTCCTCCAAATGGGGGGTTCAAGGCGCCGGTTGACCGGCTAGCTGGATGGATGGAGCCCAGGACGCTCAGGAGCTACGCGATCAAGGTCGCGGCGGAGGGCCGCGCGCCTGTGGAGCACCTGTTCCTGCTCGCCGACGACCTGGCGGCGATCGACGAAGCCCGGCGGATCCTGCTCGCCGCGCCCCGGGCCGACGGGCGGCCGACGATCGAGGTGCATGTGGGCTTCGTCAGTCCGACGCGGGTCCGCTGGCTGGGGGCCTGGAGCCGCGAGGGAGCTGCGCCGGTGCTCTGGAACTCTCGTCGGCGCTGACCGCGGGATCGCCGTCCGAAAACCGCCACCACGGCGTCATGTGTGTCCGAAAACCGCGAGACTTCGCGGGCCGCGCCGCGCATCCTCTGCGGCATGGACATGACCTTCGACGCCTGCCGCCAAGCCTTCCTCACCCGGGACCCCCGGTTCGACGGTCGCATCTTCGGCGGCGTGAAGACGACCGGCATCTACTGCCGGCCGATCTGCCCGGCCCGGCCGCCTAAGGCGGAGAACATGACGTTCTTCCCGACGGCCGCCGCGGCCCAGGAGGCGGGCTTCCGTCCCTGCCTGCGCTGCCGGCCGGAAAGCTCCCCGGACCTCGGCGCCTGGCGCGGGACGTCGAACACGGTCAGCCGGGCGCTCGCCCTGATCGAGGCCGGGGCCATGGACGCCGGCGACGTCGACACCCTCGCGAGCCGGCTCGGCGTCGGCGAGCGCCAGCTCCGCCGGCTCTTCAAGCAGCACCTCGGGGCCTCGCCGGTCGCCGTCGCCCAGACGCGCCGGGTCCTGCTCGCCAAGCAACTGATCCACGAGACCCATCTGCCGATGGGCGAGGTGGCGCTGGCCGCGGGCTTCGGCAGCGTCCGGCGGTTCAACGAGACGTTCCAGCAACTCTTCGGCCGCTCGCCGGGCCACCTGCGCCGGAGCCAGGCGGCCGAACAGTCCTCCGCGGCCGGGGGGATCACGGTGAGACTGCCCTATCGCCCGCCGTACGACTGGGACGCCATCGAAGGCTTCCTCGCCGCCCGGGCGATCCCGGGCGTCGAGGTCGTGACGCCCCGCCGCTATGCCCGCACCCTGCAGGTCGACGGCGTCTGCGGCGTCGTCACGGTGACGCCGGGCGAGGGGGATTTCCTCGTCGCCGAGATCCGTTTCCCGAAGGTCCAGGCCCTGCCGGCGGTGATCGCCCGCATCCGCCGGGTGTTCGACCTCGCCGCCGACCCGGGCCTGATCGGCGAGCACCTGTCGCAGGATCCGGCGCTCGCGCCGCTGATCGCCGCCCGGCCGGGCCTGCGTGCGCCCGGCGCCTGGGACGGCTTCGAGCTGGCCGTCCGGGCGATCCTCGGCCAGCAGATCACGGTGGTCGCGGCCCGCAACCTCGCCGCCAAGCTGGTGACAGCCTACGGCGCGCCGATCGACGACCCGGTCGCGGCCAAGCTCGGTCTGACGCGGGTCTTCCCGACGCCGGAGCGCCTCGTCGGCCAGGACATCGCGGCGCTGGGCATGCCCCGGGCCCGTGGCGCCGCCCTGGAGGCTCTCGCCCGCACGGTCGCCGCCGACCGGGCGATCTTCACGCCTCGCGCCGACCTCGAGAGCGCGATCGCGGCGCTCTCGGCCCTGCCGGGGGTCGGGGAGTGGACGGCGCAGTACATCGCGCTGCGAGAGCTCCGCGAGCCCGACGCCTTTCCACACGGCGACATCGCCCTTCAGCGGGCGCTCGCCGACGGGGAGGGCCGCCGGCCGACCGCGCCGGAGCTGCTCGCCCGATCCCAGGCGTGGCGTCCCTGGCGCGCCTATGCCGCCCAGCACCTCTGGGCCGCCGACGCGGTCCAGCCCCAGACCCAAGCCATCAAGGCCAAGAGGACCAAGACCGATGCCCGCCGCGCAGCCTGAAACGCTCACCCTCGACCGCCTCCCGACTCCGATCGGCACGGCGCTGCTCGTCACCGACGAACAGGGCGTGCTCCGCGCCTTCAACTGGACCGACTACGAGCCGAAGATGCTGGCTTGGATCGCCAGGCACTATCCCAAGGCGCGGCTCGTCGAAGCCCGCTCGGCGCTCCGACCCGCGTTCGAGGCCTATTTCGCGGGCGACGCCGCCGCCCTCGACAAGGTTCCGTGGAAGGCGTCCGGCACCCCGTTCCAGCTCAAGGTCTGGGAAACGCTGTGCAGCATCCCGGCCGGCGAGACCCTGAGTTACCGCGGTCTCGCCGAACGCATCGGCCGCCCGACCGCCGTGCGCGCCGTCGGCCTCGCCAACGGAGCCAATCCGGTGGCGGTGGTGGTGCCCTGCCATCGGGTGATCGGGACGAACGGCTCCCTCACCGGCTACGGCGGCGGCCTGCCCCGGAAGCAGTGGCTGCTGGCGCATGAGGGTGTCCGGAAGGAACTTGCCGCCTGATGAGACCTGGCCGGAAAGGACGGCTATCCGGCCCGAACCTTTCCAAAATTTCATGCTCGCAGAGGTCGCATCACGGTGCCGCTTCCCGTATAACCATGGTCGACGGGATCGCATCGAGGGCGGGAGGAACCGATGTCGGCATTGACGGACGTGGTCGCCGCCGTGGTGATGCACTCTTCCGCCGTGGCCTTCTCCCATTTCGGCGTCACCGTGGAGCCGCTGCAGATCGACCGTCCGGCTCCGGCCGAACGCGTGATCGCCCGGACGCCGCGAAAGACCGCCGCCCGCATCGAGAAGATGTCGACCGGCACGGCAAGCTCGGACTGCCCCGAGACCCGCAAGCCGCTCCAGCGCCAGGCCGTCGTCCGCGCCTAGGGCGGGAAGTGGCCGGCGCAACTCCTTGCGTCGACGTGACAATCCGCGACTGATTCGCCCTTTTCCACAGGCCGCTGTTTGCGTCCGCGCGGCAGCCGGGTAATCCTTCGCGGGCGGAGGTGGGGGGCCACCGCGCGTGAGCGAAGGGGACGGCCGCGTATGAGGATCGGGAGACGCCAGCCGCCGGCGGATTTCGGCGTGACCGGCCAGCCGGCCGCCGCCAAGCCCGAGCCGATCAACGATCCCTTGCTCGCGCCTGCCCAGGAAGCCGTCGAGACCATGCCCGCCGCGCCGCTGGAGCCGCCGGCCTCGCGCGGCGAGGTCGCCCGCGCCGAGATCCAGCCGCCGGCGCGCCGCACCGAGGATTTCGCCGACGCCGCCGATGGCTTCCGTGCGCCGCCGGCCTGGCCGGTCTACCTGACCGCGCTCGCCGTCTCCGTCCTCTGGGCCGTGGGCCCCATCGCGTTCGCCGTGGGCTACCGCAACCGGGTCGCGCCGCTGACTGAGGACATGTTCGCCCTCGCCGTCTTCGCCCTGCTGGCGATCGGCCCGGCGATCTTCGTCTGGGGCTGCGCCTACATGATCCGTCAGGGCCAGAAGCTCGGCGCCGAGGCGCGCCGCGCCAAGGCCATGGCCGAGGACATGCTGTCGCCCGCCATGGTCGCCGCCGCCCGGGCCGGGCATGTGGTGCAGGCGGTCCGGGACGAGATCACCGCCGCGGGGCTGGCCGCCGACCAGGCGCGCGAGACCCTCATGGCGCTGCGCCAGGCGGTCGCCGACGAGACGCTTCGTCTGACCGACGCCACCCGGACCTCGGTGCGCACGGCCCAGGACCTGGCCGGCACGCTCGGCAAGGAGCGGACCGAGATCGCCACCCTGGCCGACAGCCTGGACGCCCGCGCCGCGCAGGTGGCCGACACCATCGGCGCTCAGGCCCTCAGGGTCGTGGAGGCGAGCGACGCGGCGGGCGAACGCCTGCGGATCGTCGAGCAGGAACTGGCCCAGACCCTGGACAACCGCGTCGCCAAGATCACCGAGGCGATCGGCAATCAGGCCCGGATGGTCGCCGAGGCCGCCGACGTCGCCGAGGCCCAGCTCCGCGAGGCCGAAGGCGTCATGGCGGCCCGGGCCGCCGACTTGGCCGCCGCTGCGGGCGAGGTGGGCGACGCCGCGCGCACCGCCGGCGAGGACCTGACGCGCCACATCGCCCGCCTGGAGACCGCCGGCGCCGGTGTCGCCGACCAGGTGAAGGCCGTGGAGGGCGGGCTGATCGGCCACCGCACCGCGCTCGTCACCCTGTCCCAGGCGCTGAAGGCCGACCATTCGGGGTTCGCGGCGGAGGCGGAGGCCCACGCGGCCCAACTCGGCGAATTCATCAGCCAGGCCCGGCTCTCGGCCGCCGAGATGAACGAGCGCGCCATGCGCGGCTCAGAGACGCTGAAGGCCCTGATGGCCGACGCCGCCGAACAGTTCCGCGACCTCGCCGAGACCGCGCGGGCCGAACGCGAGGAGTTCGGTCAGTCGACCCTGCAGTCGCTGGACGCCGTGTCGTCCGCGGCCGCGGAACAGCGCCTGCAGCTCGAGTCCCCAGACCCGCGCGGCGATCGACGCGCTCGCCCGCGCCGCCGAGGAGACGCGCGAAGCCGCCGCCAGCCACGCGGCCACCGCCCGCGAGCAGGTGGACCAGCTCTCCGAAGCCGCCTTCAGCGCCGGCCAGAAGGCCAACCAGGTGTTCGAGGCGAGGCTGGCCGAGGCCCGCGCGCTCGTCGAGCAGTCGTCCCAGATGGTCGAGGAGGCCGGCAAGGCGACGGCGAAGAAGCTGGAGGAGGGCGCCGCCGCCGCCCGCGCGACGCTCGGCGAGCTGGAACAGATGCTGGGCGAGCTGGAGAGCCGGGTGAGCCTGCTGCCGGCCGCCGCGCAGGGTCAGGCCGCCCAGGTGCGTGAGACCGTCGTCCAGGGCATGGACGAGCTGATGGCCGCCGCCCGCCGCACGGCGGAGGAGGCCCAGGCCATCGACGCCGCCTTCCAGGAGCGCGTACGCCGCAACTTCGAGATGCTGAGCGAGGCGGTGCGGCTGATGGGCTCGGTCGCCGCGTCCCCACCGCCGCCGCTGGCGCCTGCGCCGCTGGCCGCCGTGCCGCCGCCGCGCCCGGCCGCGCCGCCTTCCTTCTCCGCCTCGGCGGCCTTCACCCAGACCCCTCGTGCGCAGCCGCCGGCTCCCGAACCCGAGCCGCCCGCGCCCGCGCCTGCGCCGGAGCCTGCCGCCGCGCCCGAGGACCTGATCCTCGACGAGATCGCCGAGCCCGCGAAGAAGCCGGCCAAGGGACGGAAGACGCAGGCCCAGCCCGAACCCGAGCCCGAGCATCCAGCCGGCGCGCTGGCCGCGCGCCTGGGGCTGCGCCCGCGCCTGAAACTGACGCCGACGGCGACGGACGAGGAGTTCAGCCAGGTGTTCGAGGCCGCCGGCGGCCCGCCCCCGGCCGAGACCAAGGGCGATGGGTGGACCTGGAAGGACCTGCTGGCCTCGGTGGACGGCGGTCCGGGAGAGGGGGCGGATCTGCAGGCCGGGCTCGCCGCCGAACTGGCCGGCATGGGTGTCGATCCCGCCAAGCTGCTGCCCAAGGCGCGGATCGACGAGATCGCCGCGGCCGTCCAGACCGGCGACCTAGACGGCGCCCGCCAGGTGGTCAAGAAGCTCGCCCCGGCCGCGACCCGCCGGATCGTCCGGCGGCTCTTTACCGACGAGGCCCTCAAGGCCCGGGTCGCAACCTATATCGGCCGCCACCAGGCGCTGGTCGACGACGCGGTGGTACGCGATCCCGAGGGCTTCCTGATGGCCGAGCTGCTCGGCTCCGACGCCGGGCGGATCTACCTCCTTCTCGACGCCGCGGTGGGGGACACGGCCTGAGGCGTCTCGCCGCCCGGGACGAGCGGTGGCCGCTGCGCGACGCCTTCGTGATCGCGCGCGGCGTCAAGACCGAGGCTCATGTGGTGGTCGCCGAGATCACCGACGGCCAGCATGTCGGACGCGGCGAGGCGGTGCCCTACGCCCGCTACGGCGAGGATGTCGACGGCGTCCTGGCCGAGATCGTGGCCATGCGCGGCGCCATCGAGACCGGCGCCGGCCGCCACCTGCTGCAGGGCTTGATGCCGGCGGGCGCGGCGCGCAATGCGCTGGACTGCGCGCTCTGGGACCTGGAGGCCAAGCAGGCGGGCGTGCGGGCCTGGACTCTGGCCGGCCGCGACCGCCTCGATCCGGTGAAGACGTGTTTCACGCTCAGCCTGGACACCCCGGACGCCATGGCCGCGGTCGCGCGGGCGAACGCGCGGCGGCCGATGCTGAAGCTGAAGATCGGCGGGCCGGACGATCTCGACCGGATCGAGGCCGTCCGGCAGGCGGCGCCGCGCACGCGGCTGATCGTCGACGCCAACGAGGGCCTGACCTTCGCCGACCTGACCCGGCTCGCCCCGGACCTCGCGCGGCTCGACGTCCAGCTCGTGGAGCAGCCGCTGCCGGCCGGCGAGGACGGCGCGCTGGAAGGCTGGGCGAGCCCGGTGCCGCTCTGCGCCGACGAGAGCCTGCACACCCGCGCCGAGCTCGCGGCCTGCGCGCGGCGCTACGCCTACGTGAACATCAAGCTCGACAAGGCGGGCGGCCTCAGCGAGGCGCTGGCGACGGCGGCCGAGGCCCGGGCGCTGGGGCTGGAGCTGATGGTCGGCTGCATGGTGGGGACATCGCTGGCCATGGCGCCCGCCATGATCGTCGCTCAGGGCGCGCGGGTGGTCGACCTCGACGGACCGCTGCTGCTGGCGCGCGACCGCGAACCCGGCCTGCCGATCTCGGGCTCGTTGATCGAGGCGCCGCCGCCGGAACTCTGGGGTTAGTTGACCGTGTATCCACGCCCCTTGAGGCAGGCGGCAAGGGCATTGTTGTAGCCCTGCAGGTTCGCCTCCTGCCGGGCCTTGGCTTCGCGGTTGGCCCGTCGCTGGCGGGAGCCGCCGACGACGACGCCGGTCGCCGCGCCGACCGCAGCCCCGCCGCCAGCCTCGCCGCCGAGCGAACCGGCCAGACCGCCGACGGCCGCCCCGGCAAGGGCCCCGCGCGCCCGGGCGCCCTTCTGTTCCGGCGGCGCCTGGGCGAGCGCCGGATCGAAGCCGGTCTGGTTCACCGCCCAGGTGTTGCACTCGCTGCGGTCCTGGTTCTGCTTCGACTGGCTCTGGCCCTTGGCGGGGTAGACGCTGAGGCCGGGCGCCGGCGGCGGCTGGGCGATGGCCGGAACCGCGATCGCGCCGGCGGCCAGGCCGATGACGGTGAGGCGAAAGGTCTTCGAGAGCACGGAGGCCTCCTGAATCTGCGTGCGGATTAGGCAGGCCCGCCGGCCGCGGCGGTATCGGGTGTTCTCCGGAGCCTTCCTCCGGTCTTGCCGGCCCCGGCCCATGCACTATGTGCGGTGAAGCATGCGCCTTCGCCTCGTCCTTCTCCCGCTGGCCGTCGCCGCGGCCCTGGCCGGCTGCGACAGGCCGGAACCGCCGCCCGAGGCCGCGCCCCGGCCGCCCGAGCCGGCGCTCACCGAGCGGGTCAAGGTGCTGAACGCCGATGTCCTGGTCGTCGATGGCCAGCACATCCGACTGGCCGGCGTCTGGGCGCCCCAGCCGATCCCCGACGCCCGCTGCTGGGCCGAGGCGCTGGCCGCCCGCGAAGCGACCGCGAGGATGCGCGAGATCATCCAGCAGGGCAGCGAGATCACTGTCGCGCCGAGCGCCGCCAAGGACGCCTACAACCGGACCATCACCCATGTGACGGTCGACAGGCTGGACCTCAGCGACGCCCTCGCCGAACGGGGCCTGGCCGCGGTCTCGGACCGTTACCGCTTCGGGTGGTGCGAACCGATCAGCACGAACGAGCCCGGCGCGCCGCCCATGCGCTCGCTGATGGACTTCGGCCGCTAGGCCTCAGACCTTGTAGTACTCGCGGTACCAGTCGACGAAGCGGCCGACGCCGACCTCCAGAGGCGTGTTCGGCGCATAGCCGAGCGCCGCCATGGTCTCGGCCACGTCCGCTTCGGTGTTGGTCACGTCGCCGGGCTGCATGGGCAGGATGTTGAGCACCGCCTTCTTCCCGAGCTTCTCTTCGAAGACCGCGATGTAGCGCATCAGGTCGATGGGCCGGCTGTTGCCGAGGTTCAGCACCCGCCAGGGTGCGACTCCGCTGGTCGCGGGATCGGGCGCCTTCGGGTCCCAGTCGGGATTGGGCTGCGGCGGTCGGTCGAGCGCGGCGACCAGGCCTTCGACGATGTCGCCCACGTAGGTGAAGTCGCGCTGCATCTTGCCGGCGCCATAGAGGTCGAGGGGCGTCCCTTCGGCGATCGCCTTGGCGAACTTCATCGGCGACATGTCCGGCCGGCCCCAGGGGCCGTAGACGGTGAAGAACCGGAAGCCGGTGCAGGGAATGCGGAAGAGGTGGGCGTAGGCGTGGGCCATGGCCTCGTTGGCCACCTTGGTCGCCGCATAGAGGGTGATCGGGTGCACCGCGTGGTCGTGCACGTTGAACGGCAGCTTGCCGTTGGCGCCGTAGACCGAGCTGGTGGACGCATAGAGAAGGTGGGCCGGCTGCACCGCGCGGCAGCCCTCGAGGATGTTCAGGAAGCCGACGAGGTTGGACTCCGCATAGGCGTGCGGGTTCTCGAGGCTGTAGCGGACGCCGGCCTGGGCGGCGAGGTGGACCACATGGGTTGGCTTGGTTTCGGCGAACAGGGGCGGCGACGCCCTCGCGGTCGGCGAGGTCGAGGCGGGCGTGGCGATAGCCGGGCGTCGCCTCCAGGATCGCGAGGCGCGCCTCCTTCAGCGAGGGATCGTAGTAGGCGTTGAGGTTGTCGAGGCCGACGACCTCGTCGCCGCGCTCCAGCAGCCGCTGCGCCAGGTGGAAGCCGATGAAGCCGGCCGAGCCGGTGACCAGGATCGCCATGGCCCGCGTCTATGGCACGGATGCCTTATGGAGGCGATGGGCCGTCCCACAGCCACGCGGCGCCGCGGACGCCGGAGCTGTCGCCCCATTGCGCCGGGACGAACCGCGCCTGCCACCGGTCGGAGAACACCCGGGCGGCGACCGCGGCGGGCAGGCGGTCGTAAAGGTCCGGGATGTTCGACACCCCGCCGCCGAGCACGAAGACCTCCGGGTCGACGACATTGCAGATGACCGCCAGCCCCCGGGCCAGGCGGTCGACGTAGCGGTCCAGCGCGGCGGCGGCGTCCCGGTCGCCGGCGCGGGCGGCCTCGGCGATCCGGTCGGGGGCGAGGTCGCGGCCCGTGGCCTCGCGGTGGTTGCGCCGGAAGGCGGGGCCCGAGATCCAGGTCTCCAGGCAGTTCCGCTGGCCGCACCAGCAGGCGGGACCTGGGTGCTCGCCGTCGCCCGGCCAGGGGAGGGGGATGTGGCCCCACTCGCCGGCGATGGCGTTGGCGCCCTCCACGAGCCGTCCGCCCAGCACCAGCCCGCCGCCGACCCCGGTGCCGAGGATCACGCCGAACACCGACGCGGCCCCGGCCGCCGCGCCGTCGGTCGCTTCGGACAGCGCCAGGCAGTTCGCGTCGTTGGCGTAGCGGACCGGACGGCAAAGCGCAGATCTCCAGGTCCTCCCGGAAGGCGCGGCCGTTCAGCCAGGTGGAGTTGGCGTTGCGGATCAGGCCCGTCGCCGGCGAGATCGAGCCCGGCCCGCCGACCCCGACGGGACCGCCTTTGCCGGCCTCGGCCTCCACCTCGGCGATCAGGGTGCGGACGGCGGCCAGGGCCTCGTCGTAGCGGCCGGGGTTGGCGAGCCGGCGGCGGGACAGGAAGCGGCCCCCGGCGTCGAGCGCCGCGGCCTCGATCTTGGTGCCCCCGAAATCCACGCCGAGCCGGATCATCGGCCCGTTATAGCCGGCGCGCCGCCCCCGCCTAGGCCGAGACGGCCTCCGGGCTGCCGACCTCGGCGGGCGTCCGGCCGGCGTCGTAGGCGGCCTGGTCCAGCAGGCCCTGGCGCTTGGCGACGATCGTCGGGACGAGCGCCTGGCCCGCGACGTTGACCGCGGTGCGGCCCATGTCGAGGATCGGATCGATGGCGAGCAGGAGCCCGGCGCCCTCCAGCGGCAGGCCGAGTGTCGACAGCGTCAGCGTCAGCATCACCGTCGCCCCGGTGAGGCCGGCCGTCGCCGCCGAGCCGAGGACCGAGACCAGCACGATCAGCAGATAGTCCGTCGCATGCAGCGGCACGCCGAAGAACTGGGCCACGAAGATCGCCGAGATCGCCGGATAGATCGCCGCGCAGCCGTCCATCTTGGTCGTCGCGCCGAGCGGGACCGCGAAGGCGGCGTAGGCGCGGGGCACGCCCAGGCCCGTCTCGGTCACCGCCTCCGTCACCGGCAGGGTGCCGATCGAGGACCGGGAGACGAAGCCGAGCTGGATCGCCGGCCAGGCGGCGCGGAAGAACCGGAGCGGGTTCAGGCCGTGGACCGCGAGCAGCGCCGGATAGACGACGAAGAGGACGAGCCCGAGCCCGATGTAGATCGCGAGCGTGAACTGGCCGAGCTGGCCCAGCGCGTCCCAGCCGTACTTGGCGACCGCATTGCCGAGCAGGCCGATGGTGCCGATCGGCGTCAGCCGGATCACCCACCAGAGCACCTTGCGCACCACCGCCAGCGCCGAGGCGTTGAAGGCGAGGAAGGTCCGGCCCGCCTCGCCGGCCTTCAGGGCGGCCGCGCCGATCACCAGCGAGATCACGAGGATCTGCAGGACGTTGAACGACACGGTGGTGGTCGCCGAGCCGTCGGCGAGCTTGGTCGAGGCCGTCAGCCCCAGGAAGTTCGCCGGCACCAGGCCGGTCAGGAAGTCGAGCCAGCTCCCCGTGGTGGACGGCGCCTTGGCGGCGTCCGCCGCGACGGCCGTGTGCAGGCCGGGCTGCAGCGCGAGGCCCAGCGCGATGCCGATGCCGACGGCGATGAGGGCGGTGATCGCGAACCACAGGAGCGTGCGCCAGACGAGGCCGGCGGCGTTCTGCAGTTCACGGAGGTTGGCGATCGAGGCCACGATGGCCGTGAACACCAGCGGCGGGACGAGGGCGCGCAGGAGCTGTACGAAGCTGGAGCCCACGATCCGCAGCGTCTCGGCGAGCGCGAAGCCGGGCTCGCCCTCCTCGGCGCCGAGGTTGCGGGCGAACAGGCCCAGCGCCAGGCCGAGCACCATGCCGGCCAGGACCTGCCAGCCGAAGCTCGAGATGAAGCGGGACGGACGGGCGTCGGCCATGGGCTTTCCTTGCTGCCGGTCCACTTTCTCTAGCGCGCAAGTCGGAATTCAAGCGCCGCCGAAATTCTGCAGCCGTCATGAGAACGCCTGAGGCGGCCGGAAAGCCAGCGGAAGCGGCGCCGGTTGCCGGGCAAGCGAGCGCCCGCTAGGCCGGGAGGCGATGCTGACCGATCCCCTGTTCTACGCCCTGGCGATCCCGGCCGTGGTGCTCATGGGCCTCGCCAAGGGCGGGTTCTCCGGCGTGGGCGCCATGTCCATGCCCCTGCTGGCGCTGGCCATCTCGCCGGTGCAGGCGGCGGCCATCCTGCTGCCGATCCTGATCGTCCAGGACATGGTCAGCGTCTGGGCGTTCCGGCGCGACTGGGACCGGGGCATCCTGCTGGTGATGGTCCCGGGCGCCATTGCCGGCATCGTCGCCGGCTATCTGCTGGCCGCGAAGGTGTCGGCCACTGCGGTGCTGGGCGTGCTGGGAGCGATCTCGATCCTCTTCGCCCTGCACCGCCTGTGGCTCTCCCGCGGCGGCCGGATCGCGGCCCCGGCCAACTCGCCGGGCTGGGTCGGCGCGATCTTCGGCGTCATTGCCGGCTTCACGAGCCAGATCGCCCACGCCGGCGGCCCGCCGTTCCAGATGTGGGTGCTGCCGCGCGGCCTGACGCCGGCCAGCCTGATCGGCACCACCGCCATCTTCTTCGCGCTCGTGAACTGGATAAAGGTCCCCGCCTATGTGGCGCTCGGCCAGTTCACGCCTACGAACCTGCTGACGGCCGGCGTGCTGATGCCGGTGGCGATCGCGTCCACCTTCGCCGGCGTCTGGCTGGTGAAGCGGATCGAGGCCGAGCGGTTCTACACTCTCATCTACATCCTGATGGCCGCCGTCGGGGTCCAGCTCCTCTGGAAGGCGATCGCCGGCTAGCTATTCCGCCGCCTGCTTCACCCGGGCCCCGCCATAGGCGAACTCCGGCGCATCGAGGTCGATCAGCGGGAAGACGTCCTTCTCGCCCCAGTAGTCCTGGCTGTGCTGCCACTCGGGGGCGTCGGCGCGCTTCGGCAGCTTGTCGAGGCCGCGCATCAGGTAGCCCGGATTGAAGTTCTCCGGGTCGATCCAGGAGAGCCGGGGCACGCCGGGCTCCGCGGGCTCCACCATCACCTTCGAGACGCCCTTGTCGTCCATGTGGGCGAGCAGCCGGCAGACGAAGTCGGCGATCAGGTCGGCGCGCAGCGTCCAGCTCGCCCGGAAATAGCCGAACACCCACACGAGGTTGGGCACGCCGGTGAACATCATCCCGCGATAGGTGAGGGTGTCGCCCCAGTCGACCGGCCGGCCGTCGACGCTGAACGGGATGTCGCCCATGACGCTGAGCTCAAAGCCGGTGGCGGTGATCACCACGTCGGCTTCCAGGAGCTTGCCCGACTTCAGCCGGATGCCGTCCGCCTCGAACCGCTCGATCTCGTCGGTGACGACGGAGGCCTTGCCGGCCGCGACCGCCCGGAACAGGTCGGCGTCGGGCACGAAGGCGATCCGCTGGCGCCACGGCCGGTATCGCGGCGTGAAGTGCTCGGCCGTGAGCTCGGGGCCGACGAGGGCCGTCACGCCGGCCAGCAGTTCCTGCTTCACGGCCTCCGGCTCCTCGAAGCTGCGCCGGGTGAACAGCGCGCCGTCGTGCAGCCGCTTGCGGCGCACGATCTCGTGGATCCAGGTCTCGTCAATCTGCAGCTGGCGCAGGGTGTCGGCCAGCTCGTCGACGTTGCGGCCCGGGAAGAAGTAGGTCGGCGAGCGCTGCAGCATGGTCACGTGGGCGCAGTCGTCGGCGATGTTGGGGATCAGGGTGGCCGCCGTGGCGCCCGAGCCGATGACGACCACCTTCTTGCCGGCGATGCCGGGATCGTCCGGCCAGGTCTGAGGGTGGATGACCTTGCCCTTGAAGTCCGAAAGGCCCGGCCAGTCGGGCGTGTAGCCCGTGTCGTGCCGGTAGTAGCCCTGGCACATCCAGAGGAAGCCGGCGGTGAACCGCAGGGTCTCGCCGGTATCGCCGCGGACAGCTTCTACAGTCCACAGGTTGGTCTCGCTGGACCAGCTCGCGCCGATGATCCTGTGGCGGTAGCGGATGTGCCGGGCGAGGTCGTTCTCGGCGATCACCTCGCCCATGTAGCTGAGGATCTCGGCCGCCGTGGCGATCGGCGGCCCGACCCAGGGCTTGAAGCGGTAGCCGAAGGTGTAGAGGTCGCTGTCCGAGCGGATGCCCGGATACTTGTGGGTGAGCCAGGTGCCCCCGAAGCTCTCCAGCGCCTCCAGCACCACGAAGCTCTTGCCCGGCGACTGGTGCGTGAGGTGGTAGGCCGCCCCGATGCCCGAAATCCCGGCGCCCACGACCACGACGTCGAAGTGCTCCACGCTGCCCATTCCGCCACCTCCCTGCGGGCGATCTCTGTCCGCCACCATGGGGTCGCGGACGGACGCCTCCTTGATCGGGATCAAGCGAAACTGATCGGCGATAAGGAATCAAGCCGCCATATTCGGCTCACGCGGGAAGTTGACCGCCGATCCAGGTGGTCACGACCTGGCCCGCGTCGTCCAGCAGGGCGAGGTCGGCGCGCAGGCCGGGCGCGATGCGGCCGAGCTCGTGGTCGAGACCGAGGAACTGGGCCGGCGCCTGGCTGGCCATCCGCAGCGCGTCGGCAAGGTCGACGCCCAGCATCTCCACCGCGTTGCGGACCGCGCGCGCCATGTCGAGGTCCGAGCCGGCGAGCGTGCCGTCCGGCGCGACGCAGACGCCGTCCCGCACGGTGATGGTCTGGCCCTGCAGGACGAAGGTCTTGTCGGTCAGGCCGACGCTCGGCATGGCGTCGGTGACGAGCATGAAGCGGTCGAGCGGCCGGCAGCGGAGGGCCAGCCGCAGCACCGCCGGGTGGATGTGGCGGCCATCGACGATGATTCCGCAGAACGCGCCCTGGTCCTCCAGGGCCGCCCCAACCGCGCCCGGCGCCCGGCTCTGCAGGGGCGACATGGCGTTGAAGAGGTGGGTGAAGCCGCTGATGCCGGAGGCCAGAGCCGCCTGAGTTTCCTCGTAGGTGGCGTCGGTATGGCCGGCCGCGACGACCACGCCGGCCGCGGTCAGCCGGGCGATGCAACTCGCATCGGTAGCTTCCGGCGCGAGGGTGACGAGCGTCTTGCCGGCCTGCAGCGAACTCAGGAGCTCGATGGCCGCCGCGTCGAGCGTGAGGAACTTCGCCTTGTCGTGGATGCCCGCCCGGGCCGGGCTGAGGAAGGGCCCTCCACGTGGACGCCCAGCACGCCCGGCACGCCCTGCGCGATCGCCTGCTCGACGGCGCGCATGGCCCGGTCGATGGCGGCGAGGTCCTCGCTGATCAGGGTGGGAAGGAAGCCGGTCGACCCGAACTTCCGGTGCGCCGCGCCGATCGCGGCGATCGCGTCGACGCTGAGATCGTCATTGAACAGCACCCCGCCGCCGCCGTTCACCTGGGTGTCCACGAAGCCCGGGACCAGCAGGCCGCCGGCCAGATCGTGACGAGCATCGGCCCGCGCGAGGGCCTCGGCCTCCGGCAGGACAGCGGCGATCCGGCCGCCGTCGAGGACGACGCCCATGCCCTCGGCGATGCCCCGGCCGTTGAGGATGCGGCCGCCTGTGAGCGCGACAGACATCAGACGGTCCTCGTCACCTTGGCGAGGCCGGGCGGCCGGTCGGGGTCGAAGCCGCGCTCGCGGGCGAGGCGCTCGACCATGCCGTAGAAGCTCTGGGCCAGCAGGACCGGCTGCAGCAGCGGGTCGGCGGCGACCGAGGGCAGGGCGATGGCGCCGGGCGCGGTCCCGCCGGCCAGCAGGACGTTCGCGCCGGCCGCGGCCAGCTCGGCGGCGAGCTGTTCGACGCCCTCGCGCGTCTGGTCGTCCTGGGCCAGGATCAGAACCGGGAAGCCGTCGCGGGCCAGGGCCATCGGACCGTGGCGGACCTCGGCGGCGCTGAACGCCTCGGCGTGCAGGCCGCAGGTCTCCTTGAACTTGAGCGCCGCCTCCTGGGCGGCGGCGAAGCCGGGGCCCCGGCCAAGCACGTAGAGGCTCTGGGCGTCCTCCAGGACCTCCAGGGCCGGCGACCAGTCGCACTGGCGCGCGGCCGCCATCTTGGCGGGCAGGTCGGCCAGCGCGGCCTCCAGAGCGGCGTCCTCGCTCCAGGCGGCGACGACCTGGGCGATGCCCGCGAGCGCGGCGAGGTAGGACTTGGTGGCCGCCACCGACAGCTCCGGCCCGGCCCACAGCGGCAGCTCGGCGTCGGCGATGGCCGCGAGCGGCGAATTCGGGGCGTTGACGAGGGCGACCAGGGTCGCGCCGCCGGCCTTGGCGGCCTCGGCCGTGGCGATCAGATCCGGGCTCGCGCCGGACTGGCTGATGGCCATCGCCAGCACGTCGCCGGCGTCGGTCGCCGAGCCATAGACGGAACTCACGGATGGCGCCGCCGAGGCGGTGATCAGGCCGAGCCGGGTCTCGATCAGGTACTTGGCGTAGGTGGCGGCGTGGTCCGAGGAACCGCGGGCGCAGGTCAGCACCAGGCGCGGCGGCCGGGCGCGCAGCTCGGCGGTGAGCTCGCCCACAGCCTCGGCGTTGCGCGTCAGCAGGTCGCCGACCACGCGCGGCGCCTCGGCCGCTTCCTGGGCCATCAGGCTGGACGCACGGGCGTCGTTGCGGGGCGCCTCGGGACTCACGTGGGGCAACTCGGCTCCTTCCGGCTTACGAGGTCAGGGCGTTGAGCTCGGCCACGAAGTCGTAGGCGTCGCCGCGATAGTAGGACTGGGTGAATTCCACCGGTCGGCCGTCCTTGAGGAAGCCGCGCCGCTCGATCAGCAACCCGGCGTCCCCGGGATGAACGCGGAGCAGGGCCGCCTGTTCGGGCGTGAAGAGCACGGCGCGCAGGCGCTGCAGCGCGCGGGTGGGGCGATTGCCGGCGGCTTCCAGCGCCTCGTAGAGCGAGGAGCCCACCGCCTGGAGCGAGGGCAGGGCGTAGCCCGCCAGCGTCGAGTACTCGAGCGCCATCGGCAGGTCGTCCGCGAAGCGGATGCGGTGGAAGCGATAGACCGTCGATCCCGGACTGAGCCCCAGGACCATGGACTCCTCCGGCGTCACGGCGGCTTCAGTCCGCTGCAGCCACTCGCTGCGCGGCGTGCGCCCGCGGGAGATCATGTCCTCGCTGAACGACGACAGCTTGGAGAAGCTCTTCTCCACGCGGCTGGCGACGAAGGTTCCGGCGCCCTGCCGGCGCAGCAGCAGGCCCTCGGCGACGAGGCCGTCCAGCGCCTTGCGCACGGTGATGCGGGAAACCGCGAATTCCTCGGCCATGTCCCGTTCGGGCGGCAGGGCCTCGTCGGGCGCCAGCACGCGATTCTGGATGGCGACGCGGATCTGCTGCTGGAGCTGCTGGTACAGCGGCCCCCTCGCTTGCGGATCCAGGCTCCCGATCAGTTCTGCAAACGCTGGCACGGCGCCCCCGACCGAATGACAGGCCGCACCATGGCGGCCCTTGCTCTATAGGTCACGTGTCTGACCAATTCCATACCAATTATCGAATGAACTGCAATTGGTCCTCTTTTCGCTTGCATCGGTTCATTTTTCCGTCACAGCTTAGCCCCCGCTCCCGAGTGCCTTGGGAGGAGTTTGCCCGAGTCGTGCGGCGTATTGGCACGTAATTGGTCACATGGGGGCGAGCCAATGGGCCGCCGTAGGGGAGAAGAATCCATGGGCATGAAGCGAACCGTTCTCGCGGCGTCCACGAGCCTGGCCGCCTTGCTCGCCTGGACCGGCGCGGCGCACGCGCAGGCCGAGGTGGACGAACTGGTGGTCACCGGCATCCGCGCCTCGCTGCAGCAGTCGATCGAAGCCAAGCGCAACGCCGACGGCGTGATCGAAGTCATCTCCGCCGAGGACGTCGGCAAGTTCCCCGACAAGAACGTGGCCGAGAGCCTGCAGCGGGTCACTGGCGTCACCATCAGCCGTGACTTCGGCGAGGGCGAGCGGGTGTCGATCCGCGGCACCGCGCCGAACCTCAACCTCACCCTGTTGAACGGCCATGGCGTGGCCACCGCCGACTGGTTCATCCTCGACCAGCTCAACGCCAGCCGCTCCTTCAACTACCTGATGCTGCCGTCCGAGATCGTCGGCCAGGTGCAGGTCCTGAAGAGCCCGCAGGCCGACCTGGAGGAGGGCGGCATCGGCGGCACGGTGAACGTCGTCACCCGCCGGCCGCTCGACCTCGACAACCTGACCGTCCAGGCCTCGGCCCAGATGGCCTACGCCCAGCTCGCCGACAAATGGGACCCGCAGCTCTCGGGCATGCTGTCGTGGAAGAACGACGCCGACACCTTCGGCGTGCTCGTCGGCCTCATCAAGCAGGTCCGCCACCTGCGCCGCGACGGCGTGGAAGTGCTGGGCTACGGCTCCAACAACTTCGGCGGGACGCTCGGCACGCTCGACTACCCGTCGCTGATCGGCTCGTCGTTCTTCCAGCAGAAGCGCGACCGCCAGGGCGTGAACGTCGCCGTCCAGTTCGCCCCGACCGACCAGCTCGAGGTGAACCTCACCGGCCTCTACAGCCAGATGGACGCCGACAACTTCAACCAGAACTTCATGGCCTGGGGTTCGAACAAGGTCGGCGCCGGCTCCACGCTCACCGGCACGGAAGTCCGCGACGGCACGCTCGTCCGCGGGACGTTCGGCCAGACCGGCGGCTTCGGCGCGGTGTTCGACGCCATCGACCGGATCGCGTCCACCGAGACCCGCTCCATCGACCTCGACGTGGCTTACGAGCTCTCTGACGCCTGGAAGCTGCACGGCCAGATCGGCTACACCGACGCCGAGGGCGAGACCGAGGCCCAGCCGTTCTGGGAAACCATCGGCGTCACCGGCTTCAGCTTCGACCTGACCCAGGGCGTTCCGCGGGTCACCTTCACCAACCTCGACCCGACCAACGCGGCGGCGATGAACGAGCTGGGCTGGACCTCGCTCGACAGCATCGGCAACACCGACGAGGAGTTCTACGTCCGCGGCGACATCGAGCACACGCGCAACTTCGGTCCGTTTACCAGCTTCAAGGCCGGCGTGAAATTCACCGACCACGAGCGTGAGACCCTGCACATCGCCGGCCGCCTCGGCTCGCTCTATCCGTGGACCGGCGGCCCTCTGCAGCGGCCACATCTGCGGCCTCGCCGACGTGGCGGGCGACGTGACGCCGGGCGACTACCTGAAGGGCATCCGCGAGGCGGGGCGTGCTCTCGGCCTACCGCCAGGTGGACCGCAAGAAGCTGGAACAGCTCCTGCTCTCCAAGACCCTGGTGGAATGGACGCCGTCCACCCCCGGCAGCGCCGACTACAAGTTCCTGTCGCCCACCGACAGCTACACCATCGAGGAAAAGGCCTTCGGCGGCTACGCCATGGGCGCCTTCGAGGGCGAGGGCTACCGCGGCAACGTGGGCCTGCGCGTGGTGCGCACCGAGCAGACGGCGGACGGCTGGCTGGTCGGCGCGGGCGGCGGCACGCCCAACCCGTTCGGCGACATCACGCCGGTGACCTACAAGAACAACTACACGGACGTCCTGCCGAGCTTCAACGTGGCGTTCGACCTGTCCGAGGACCTGGTCGTCCGCTTCGCGGCGGCGCGCGTCATGGCCCGGCCCGACTACGCCAAGATCGCCCCGCAGGTGTCGGTGACGCCGTCGATCTACACCGGCATCGGCGGCAACCCGCAGCTCGACCCCTACCGGGCCAACCAGTTCGACCTGTCGGCCGAATGGTACTACGCGCCCCAGTCGGCCCTGACGGTCGCGGTCTTCTACAAGGACATCCTGTCCTACCTCGTGAACGAGACGAACGAGGAGATGCAGCGGGTCGAGACCAACACGCCGGACCTGTCGCGCTGCACCAGCATCTCGGGCGCGCTCTACAACTGCCGCTTCGACATCACCCGGCCGGTCAACGGCCCGGGCGGCCGCAACCAGGGCCTGGAAGTCGCCGTGCAGCAGCCGGTGTGGAACGGCTTCGGGGTGCAGGCGAACTACACCTACTCCGACGCCAAGGCGAACAACGGCGACCCGATCCCGGGCAACTCGAAGCACAGCTACAACCTGACCGGCTGGTACGAAAACGACCGGTTCTCGGCGCGGCTGTCCTACAACTACCGGTCCAAGTACTTCGTCGACATCGACCGGGCGGCCCAGCTCAACAGCGCGTCCAGCAAGAGCCTCGACGCGTCCGCGAGCTTCAACGTGACGGAGAACATCGCGCTCACCGCCGACGCAGTGAACCTCACCGACGAGATCCTGAAGTTCTACTCCGGGACCGAGTCGCGGCCGCGGGCCTACTACCGCAACGGCCGGGTGTTCTACGTGGGCGCCCGACTGAAGTTCTGATCCTCATCCCCTGACTTGAAGGGCGCGGCTCCCCCACTTTCCCGCGCCCTTTTCCTTTTCCATTGTAGGGTTTGCGCCGGGAGCCGGAGGGAAGGATGCGGGCGAGTATCGGTCCGTGGATCGCAGCGGCGCTCGCCGCAGCAGGGATCCTCTTCGGGAGCGCCGTCCAGGCGGCGCCCGACATCACGCCGAAGCCGGTCTCCATGGCGGAAGCCGCCGGAGCCCTGCGCATCTCGGACGGCGCCACGCTGAAGATCGACAATCCGGCAGACCGGAAGACGGCGGCGTTCCTCGCCGACCTCACCGCGCGGGCGGGCGGCCCGAAGCTCAAGCTGTCCCAGGCGCCCCGGCTCGCGGTCATCACCTTCGCCCGTGGCGACGTCGCCGATCCGGAAGGCTACCGCCTGGAGGTCAGCTCGCAGGGCGTGCTGGTCACCGCCCGCACCGAGGCGGGCATGTTCTACGGCGCCATGACGCTGTGGCAGCTCCTGACCGCCGAGCCGGGCAAGACCGTCACCCTTCAGGGCATGCGCATCGACGACGCGCCGCGCTTCAAGTGGCGCGGCCTCATGCTGGACAGCGCCCGCCACTACCAGTCGCCGGCCTTCATCCGCTCGCTGATCGACGTGATGGCGGCGCACAAGCTGAACACGCTGCACTGGCACCTGACCGACGACCAGGCCTGGCGGCTGGAGATCCGCAAGTACCCGAAGCTGACCGAGGTCGGCGGCTGGCGCGTGCCGGCCGGCGAGGCGCCCGCCCGCGACATCGACCCCGCCACGGGGAAGCCGCGGCTCTATGGCGGGGTCTACACCCAGGCCGAGGTGAAGGCGCTGGTCGCCTACGCCGCCGAGCGGCAGATCACCATCGTCCCCGAGATCGAGATGCCCGGCCATGCCTCGGCGGCGTCGGTGGCCTATCCGTTCCTTGCGGCCGCACCAGGTTCGCGCACCGCCGTGCCGTCCGACTGGGGCGTCTATCCGGACATCTTCAACACCGACGAGCGGACCATCGGCTTCCTGCAGGACGTGCTGGACGAGGTCGTGGAGCTCTTTCCGTCCACCTACATCCACGTGGGCGGCGACGAGGCGGTGAAGGACCAGTGGAAGGCCTCGCCGACCATCCAGGCCCAGATGAAGGCCCTCGGGTTGAAGGACGAGCACGCTCTGCAGAGCTGGTTCGTCCAGCGGATGGAGAAGCATCTCTCCGCCAAGGGACGTCGGCTGATCGGCTGGGACGAGATCCTGGAGGGCGGGCTTGCGCCGGGCGCGACCGTGATGAGCTGGCGCGGCATCGGCGGCGCGCTGGCCGCCGCCAAGGCCGGCCACGACACGGTGCTGTCGCCGGCGCCGATCCTCTATTTCGACAACCGGCAGACGCGCCGCAGCGACGAGCCGCCGGGCCGCCACTTCGTGGTCCGCCTGGAGGACGTCTACGCCTTTGACCCCATGCCGACCCAGCTCAGCGAGGCCGAGCGTCGCCACGTCCTGGGCCTGCAAGGCAACCTCTGGGTCGAGCACATCCGCACCGAGGCGCGCGCCGCCCACATGCTCTTCCCCCGCGGCCTCGCCGTGGCCGAGCGCGCCTGGTCTCCGGTGGGGACCAGGGACGTCGCGGACTTCATGCGCCGGGCTGAGCCCGCCACCGCGCGCATCCGCCGGCTGGGGTTCGCCGCCGCGGAGACGCCGTTCAAGGGCCCGGAGACGATCGCCGACCCGCTCTACCGCGACAGCCGCCAGCTCAAGCTGTGCACCACGAACATCGCCATCGCGCTGGAGGACGACGCGCCGGTGCGGGGCGAGCGCGCCACCTTCATGACCGACATCATGAACCCCTGCTGGATCTGGGAAGGCGCCGACCTGACCGGCGTCGGCGCCGTCCGCGTGGACGTGGGCCAGCTCCCGTTCAACTACCAGATCGGCAAGGACATCGAGAAGGTCGTGGCCGGGAACAGCCGGACGCCCGAAGGCGAGCTGGAGGTCCGGGTCGGCGGCTGCAAGGCCGAGCCGATCGTGGTCCCGCTGAAGCCCGCGGCCGGCAATCCGGCGGTGACCACGCTCGAGGCGAAGCTGCCGCCCACCACCGGCAGCCAGGACCTCTGCTTCACCTTCGCCCGGCCGAAGGTCGATCCGATGTGGGCGCTGAGCGGCGTCTGGCTGGAGCCCCGCAAGTGACGATCGCGGTGGGAGCGCCGCTGGCCGGCTGGGCGGCGCCGCTGGACGAGCTGCCGGACCCGGTGTTCGCCGGCCGGATGCTCGGCGACGGCGTCGCGATCGACCCCGTGGAGGGCGAGGTGCTGGCCCCCTTCGACGGGACGGTGATCGGCCTGCCGGCCAGCCGCCATTCGGTGACCCTGCGCTCCGCCGCCGGGGCCGAGCTTTTGATCCATGTGGGGCTCGAGACCGTGGCGCTCGCGGGGGAGGGCTTCACCGCCCACGTGGCGGAGGGCGCCCGCGTCCGGGCCGGCGACCGGCTGCTGAGCTTCGACCTCGATCTCGTGGCCGGCCGGGCGCGCAGCCTGCTGACGCCGGTGGTGCTGATCAACGGCGACGCCTTCGCCGTCGAAGCCCCGGTGACGGGGCGCGAGGTGAGGGCGGGGGAGGTGCTGATGCGGCTCCGGCCGCTTGCGGGCGCCGCGGCCGCCCTCGAGGCGCAAGGCGCCGAGATCGCCGTGGACGTGGTGATCCCGCTGCCGCACGGCCTCCACGCGCGTCCGGCCGCGCGGCTGGCGGCCCGGGCCCAGGGCTTCCGGTCCGAACTGGCCTTCGTGCACGGCGCCCGCCGGGCCGACGTGCGGAGCGCCGTGGCGGTGATGACGCTTGGCGCCGGCCACGGCCAGGCGCTGAGCCTCGCGGCCCGGGGTCCGGACGCCGAAGCGGCGATCGCGGCGATCCGCGAACTGCTCGAGGCGATCGCGGCGGAGGAGCGGGCGACGCTCGGCGCCGCCGCGCCCGGGGCGGCGATGCCGGCGGCGGCGAGCGAGCCCGGCGTGCTGCGCGGCGTGACGGCGGCGCCGGGCCTCGCCATCGGCGTCGCCCACCGGCTGGCGGCGCCCGAGCCGGTGGTCGCGGAGGAGAGCCGCGGCTCCGACGTCGAAGCCGGCGCCCTGCGCGACGCCCTGGCCCGGGTCGCGGCGGGCCTGGCCGCCGCCGGACGCCATCAGAGCCAGCGGGACATCCTGGCCGCCCACCAGGCCTTCCTCGCCGACCCCGATCTCCGCGGTCGGGCGGAGGCGGCGGTCGCGGCCGGCCGCAGCGCCGGCGTGGCTTGGCGCGAGGCGGTGCGCGAAACGGTGGCCGCCCTGAAGGGCCTCGGCGACGCCCGGTTCGTGGAACGCGCCGACGACCTGCTCGACCTCGAGCGCCAGGTGCTGTTCGCGCTGTCCGGCGAGGAGGCTCCGGCGCCCCGGCTGCCCGGCGGGGCGATTGTCGTCGCCGACGAACTCCTGCCGTCGCAGCTCATCGCGCTCGAAGGCCAGCAGCCGGCCGGCTTCTGCACGGCGCGCGGCGGCGCGACGTCCCACGTGGCGATCCTCGCCCAGGCGATGGGCGTGCCGGCGCTCGCGGCCATGGGCGAGGCCATCCTGAACGCGCCCGAAGGCGCGACGGTGATCCTCGACGCCGACGCCGGCTGCCTGCGGGTCGCGCCGGACCGGGCCGCCCTGGAGGCCGCGCAAGGGGCGCTGGCGGCCCGCGCCGCGCGCCGCGAGGCCGATCGCGCCGCCGCGGCCGAACCCGGCCGCACGGCGGATGGGACGCGCATCGAGATGCTGGCCAACCTCGGCGCCATCGCCGAGGCCCGGCCGGCGGTCGGGCAGGGGGCCGAGGGCTGCGGTCTCTTCCGCACCGAGTTCCTGTTCCTCGACCGGCAGGACGCGCCCACCGAGGCCGAGCAGACCGCCGCCTACCAGGCGGTGGCCGATGCGCTGGCCGGACGGCCGCTGACCATCCGCACCCTCGACGCCGGCGGGGACAAGCCGCTGGCCTTCGCGCCCGCGCCGCACGAGGCCAACCCGGCCCTGGGCCTGCGCGGCCTGCGCGCGGGCCTGCGCGCGCCGGCCCTGCTCAGGACCCAGCTCGCCGCGATCCTCGAGGTCGAGGGGCCGGTCCGCATCCTGCTGCCGATGGTCAACGACGTGGCCGACGTGCGCGCCGTCCGCGGCCTGCTGGCCGAGCTCGCGCCCGGGCGCGCCGTTCCGCTCGGCGTGATGGTCGAGACGCCCTCCGCGGCCCTGCTGGCCGACCAGCTCGCCCGCGAGGCCGACTTCCTCTCGCTCGGCACCAACGACCTCACCCAGTACGTGCTGGCCATGGACCGCGAGCACGCCGAGCTGGCGCCGCGCCTCGACGGCCTGCACCCGGCCGTCCTGCGTCTGATCGCCCGCGTGGCGGACGCCTGCGCCGCCGCCGGCAAGCCCGCCTCGGTCTGCGGCGGCCTGGCGTCGGACCCGCTGGCGGCCCCGTTGCTCGTCGGCCTGGGCGTGCGCAGCCTCTCCGCCGCGCCGGCCGCCCTGCCGGGACTGAAGGCCAGGCTGCGCAGCCTCGACATCGCCGATTGCCGGGCGGCGGCCCTGGCGGCGCTCGATCTCACCGCCGCCGAAGAGGTCCGCGCCCTCGCGCGTCAACGGTTCGGAGCCCCGCCATGAAGCTTCGCCTGAGCGGGGTGCAGAGCCTCGGCCGCGCCCTGATGCTGCCCATCGCCGTGCTGCCGGTGGCCGCCCTGATGCTCAGGCTGGGCCAGCCCGACCTGCTGGGCGCGCCGGCCCTGGCCGGTCTGGGCGGCGGGGCGTTCGGCATCCTGGCCCAGGTGTTCGCGGCGGCCGGCGGCGCGGTCTTCGGCAATCTCGGCCTGATCTTCGCGGTCGGCGTGGCCGTGGGCCTGGCGCGCGAGAACCACGGCGCGGCGGGCCTCGCGGGGGTCGTCTGCTTTCTCGTCGCGACGGAGGGCGCCAAGGCCATCCTGCAGGTGCCGCCCGACGCCCTCGCAGGCGTCGCGCCCGGGGCGGAGGCCCTGGCGTCGGCGGCCTGGAAGGCCAAGGAGATCGGCAAGCTCTCGATCCCGGCCGGCATCCTTTCGGGCCTCATCGCCGGCGGGCTCTACAACCGGTACTCGGAGATCCGCCTGCCGGAGTATCTCGCCTTCTTCGGCGGCCGCCGGTTCGTGCCGATCGTCTGCGGACTGGCCGGCGTCGGCCTCGCGCTGGCCTTCGGCCTCGCCTGGCCCGTGCTGGAGCGCGGCATGGACGCGCTCAGCGCCGGCGTGCTGGGCCTGGGCCCCCTCGGCCTCTTCCTCTACGGCGTGCTGAACCGGCTGCTCATCGTCACCGGCCTGCACCACATCCTGAACAACCTCGCCTGGTTCCTGATCGGCGAGCACGGCGGGGTGACCGGCGACCTCAACCGCTTCGCGGCCGGCGACCCCACGGCCGGCGCCTTCATGACCGGCTTCTTCCCGGTGATGATGTTCGGCCTGCCGGCGGCATGTCTGGCCATGTACCACGCCGCCCGGCCGGAGCGGCGGAAGGCGGTGGGCGGGATGCTGCTGTCCGTCGGCCTGACCTCGTTCCTGACCGGGGTGACGGAGCCCATCGAGTTCAGCTTCATGTTCCTGGCGCCGGCGCTTTACGCGGTCCACGCGGTGCTGACCGGCGTCTCCATGGCGCTGATGGACGCGCTGGGCGTGAAGCTCGGCTTCGGCTTCTCCGCGGGGCTGTTCGACTATGTGCTCAACTTCAACAAGGCGACGAAGCCCTGGCTGTTGATCCCCATCGGGCTGGCCTATGCGGGCGTCTATTACGGCCTCTTCCGCCTGGTGATCCGCGCCTTCGACCTGAAGACGCCCGGCCGCGAGGACGCGCCCGCGACCGTTGCGCCCGCCGCGGCGCAGCCGGCCAGCCGGGGCGAGGCCTTCGCCCGTGCGCTGGGCGGGGCGGCGAATCTCGCCTCCGTGGACGCCTGCACCACGCGCCTGCGCCTGGTGGTGACGGACCAGGCCGCGGTCGACGAGGCGGCGTTGCGGGCGCTCGGGGCGAAGGGCTTCGTGCGGCCGTCGGCGGAGGCGCTGCAGGTTGTGCTGGGGCCGCAGGCCGACCAGGTGGCCGGCGAGATCCGGGCGAGCCTCGCTTCAGGTTCTGCGGCCGGCGGCGGTCTGGCCGCGGCGCTGAGGGCGCTGAGGCCATGGGGGGTGGAGGTCTGCGACAGCCGGCTGCGTCTGGCCCTTCCGGCCGGGGCGGCGGTCGACGAGGCGAAGCTGAAGGCTGCCGGGGCGAGGGGCGTGGTCCGAACCGGAGACCGGCTGCACGTCATCGTCGGACCCGGCGCGGCGGACGTCGCCGCGGCGCTGCGCTAGCGGTTCACCAGGTACCAGGCGACGGCGCCGACCGCGCCCCAGAAGGTGGCGCCTGCGCCGAGGATGATCGCCATCCCCTTCTGCCGGCCCTTCCGATCGGGCGTGTCCGGGGTCTCGGGACCCGGGGCGTTCTGCACCATGCGCCAGCCCTCGGCCCGGTCCTTGGGCGACGACAGGTCGGTGGTGACGTCGGAAGATTGACTCATGGGACGCGTCCTTGGCACGCCACGGCTATGACGCACCTAAGCTCTCGTATCAATTGGGCGAAACAGCGACTCGAACGCCGTTAGAGGCCCGAGGCGCGTCTCAGGGGCCGCGTCAGCGCGCGCCGAGCTCGAGGACGGGCGTCAGCGGGCGTGGCGTCGCCGCCGGGCGACGGCCGTCCTGCGCCTCGCGCATCCGGGAGGCGACGAGCACGGGGTGCAGGCCGCTCAGAATGGCGAGCAGGAAGCCGTCCCGGCCTTCGCGCCAGCCTCCCGCCAGCAGATAGCTCCGCGCGAACTCGGCGAGGCCCGCAGGCACGCCACCGGCGAAGGCGCGGGCCGACCCGGCCTCGGCGTGGGCGGCCGCGGTGAGGGCCGCGAGGCGGTTCACGCGATCGACCAAGGCGCCGGTGTCGGCCGCCGCGTGCCGCCGCAGGGCCCCTTGAGCGCGCCCGCCGGCGTCCCGGACAGCGTGCCGCCGTCCAGTCGCCGGGGGCTCCAGCGCTTCAGGCCGCGGCGGTAGAGCCGCGCAGCCCGCGCCGGACCCAGCGGGCCCCCCAGCCCCGCTGGACGAGCCTGCCGCCCACATGGTTGGCCACCGGAACGTCGAACCAGTCGCCTTCGGGGCGCATCTGAAGTGTGGCGCGGATCTCCCAGGCGAGCGCCGAGTCCACCGCCTCGTCGGGCTCGACCTCGAGAATCCATTCGCCGCCGCAGGCCTCGGCCCCGGCGGTGCGGCGCTGGCTGTCGTGCGGGAAGATGCCGGCGACCAGGCGTGCGCCGGCGCGGCGGGCGATCTCCTGGAGGCGCGGAGTCGCCCGGTCGGCCACGAGGACGACCTCGTCGCAGAACGCCAGCCCCTTGAGGCATTCGCCCAGCAACGGTGCGTCATTATCGACGCACACGAGCGCAGATAGCTTCACCACGGCGACTCCCCAGCCTCCCGCGCGGACTTGGTTCACAGCCCGTTCATTGACTCATGACGCCGCCGGCCGCGATCGCCCCCCAGTCGATGATGTCAGAAGTCTGCGGCGAGCCTGACGCCGAGGGTGCGGGGGCGTTGCGGCGTCACGAGCCGCCCCTCCGCGCCATAGATGAAGGGATTGCCGAAGGCGA
The DNA here is from genome assembly GCF_024699985.1 of Phenylobacterium sp. J367. Taxonomy (GTDB): domain Bacteria; phylum Pseudomonadota; class Alphaproteobacteria; order Caulobacterales; family Caulobacteraceae; genus Phenylobacterium. Next base: position 2,723,329 of record NZ_JAJONA010000001.1, read on the forward strand.
AGGTGTCGCCGGCCGAATCCGCCGGATTGGTGACGAAGATCATCGCCGACCACCGGTTGGAGTAGACCTCCGCGGCGAGCCGGGCCCCTCACATAGTCCTCCTGGGCGTAGGCCCGCACGCTGAGGAAGCTCACGGTGGACTCGCCCACATAGGACGCCTCGCCGCTCAGGCGCAGGGTCAGGCTCCCGTCGAGCGGCCGCTCATAGACCGCCAGGATGCCCCCCGACACGTCCGGCACGCCGGGCAGGGCGTCGACCAGCGCTGTGTCGGAGAAGTTCGGATTGGTGCGGGTCATGTCGGAATCGGCCAGCAGCAGATTGGCCTGCAACTGCAGCCCGAAGTCGAAGTCGTAGGCGGCCTCCGCCTCGAAGCCAAGGACGCGCGCATCGCCCGCGTTGGCCGTGTAGGCGACGCCGGACGGCCGGTACTGGTCGCTCTGCAGGTTTGACCACTTGTCGAAGAACACCGCGCCGCGGGCCGAGAGCCGCTGGTCGAGGAGCCGGAGCTTGGCGCCCGCCTCATAGTTGCGCAGGCGGTCCGGGGCGAAGGTCAGCCGCGAGGCGCGGATCGGCAGGATCCCGCCAGTGTTGAAGCCGCCGTTCCGGAAGCCTTCGGAATAGAGCAGGTAGACGAGCTCGCCGCCGGCGAACTCCTTCTGCAGCGACAGGGCCGGCGAGAAGTCGGAGAAGCGCCGCTCGCCCTCGAAGGCGCGGGAGACGCCAGGCGCCACGGTAGTGACGTCCGACAGCGTCTTCACCCGCGTTTCGAACAGCCGCCCCCCGGCCGCGGCGGTCCAGCCGTCGCCGAACCCGTAGGAGGCCTCGCCGTAGAGGGCGAGCTCGCGCACCTTGTCGTGCCGGTTCTCGCGATAGGCGGTGCGCAGGCCGCCGGGCGTGCGGACCCCGATCATCGAGGGCGTCTTCTCGATGGCGCTCGTGGCGTAGGCGCCGATCAGCCAGGCCAACGGGCCCGGACGCGAGGAACGGAGCACGAAGTCTTCCACCCACATGCTCACCCGCGCGGTTTCGTGGAACACGCCGAGGTCGCCGCCGAGGTTCGCATAGGTTCCGCCGGCGATCGCCACCGGCGTGGCGTCGTAGAGGCTTGAGTAGGTGTGCTGCACATAGGTCAGCGAGGAGGTGAGGCTGGCCCACGGCAGTTCGCCCCGCAGGTTCAAGGCGCCGACCGCGAAGTCGTTCTTGTGGGCCTCCTGCACGCGGTTGCCGCGGTTCTGGCCCATGCCCTGGCTGACGTACTGGCTGTCGTTGGAGCGCAGCCGCTGGCCGGCCGCCGACAGGTCGGCCTGCCAGGCGTCGGAGAGCTGGAACCGGAAGGCCAGCCGTCCGCCGTCGCGTTCGGTGCGGTCGACGTTGTTCTCGCCCAGCGCGACGTTGTCGAGATAGCCCCCTGGATCTCGTGATAGGCCGCCGCCCGCACTGCGACCTCGTCGACCTTCAGGGGTAGATTCGCATAGCCCTCGAGCACACGGCTGGGTGAGCCGTCCTCGGTCCAGGCCAGCGTCCCGGCGAGGCCGGCGTGGGCCTCGTTCAGGTCGGGCTTGTTGGTGACGATCCGGTAGATGCCGGTCAGGGCGCCGGAACCGTAGAGCGCCCCCTGCGGCCCGCGCACCACCTCGACCTGGGCCACGTCGGTCAGCCGCAGGTCGGGGTCGGGCGCGTTGAAGTTGATCGGTGCGTCGTCGAGGTAGGTCGAGACCGTCGAGCGGGCGCGGCCCGTGAAGGCGCCATCGGACAGGCCGCGGATGAGCAGCTTGTCGCGTCCCGGCCCCAGGTTGGTGGTGATGACGCCGGCGAGCTGGCTGGTGGTCCGGCCGATGTCGGTGGCTCCGGTGAGTTCGAGCTGATCCTGGGCGATGGCGCTGGCCCCGGCCGGGATGCGTCCGACGCTGGTCGGGCGCTTGGTCGCGGTGACCATCAGCTCGGCGACGAGGGCGGGCGCTCGGACCGGGTCCTGGGGCGCGGCCGGGACCGGGGGCGCGATCCGCACCGTGCGCGGGTCGACGACCCGCCAGCCGCAGGGCGCGCCGGCCAGCAGCCGGCCGAGCGCCTCGTTGAGCGAATAGGTCCCCGACAGGGTCGCGGGTCCGCCGGTCCCGCAGGCCGAGGTGCCCACCACCGAGACGTTGGCCTGGATGCCCAGGTCGATCAGGGCGTCGGAATAGCTCTTGGGCGGGATCTGGAAGCGGTAGCGCGCTTCGGACGCGTCAGACCGGCCGGCCAGCAGGCAGGCGCCCGCGGCCGTCGCGACACAGGTCAGATACGCTCCCGCTCGGGCTATGGCCCCAGGTCCCCATCAGCGTCTGGCGTCCTTGTAACGCAACACGACGCCCGTGTCGGAACGTTCTGCCGCAAGCGGGGCCAGGAGGGCGAGACGACGAATGACCGCGTCCTGATCGTCGAGCACCAGGACGCCGGAGACGGGCGTCTCGGCGAGACGCGGGTCGGCGATGCGGATCGGGGTGGCGAACTGGTCGTTCAGGTCGGCGACGACCTCCGCCAGCGGCCGATCGCGATAGACCAGCCGCCCGGCGCGCCAGCCCAGCACCTCGTCGGGCGCGGCGGCGGTGACCTTGGCGGCGGATGCGCCCTCGACGTGGTCGAGCCGCTGGCCGGGCCGCAGCCGGAAGGCCTGACCCTGCGCGCCATCTGCCGGCCTCACCTCGACGACGCCGCGGGCCACGGTGACCGACAGCTTGCCGTCGCGCCGGCGGACGTCGAACTGGGTGCCCACCACCTGCACGGTGCGGTCGCCCGCGGCGATCACGAAAGGACGCCCGGCGTCGGGGGCCACGTCGAACACCGCCTGGCCATGGGCGAGCTCCACGCGGCGCTCGTTGCGGCTGAGCGCCACGGTCATCCGGGTGCCGGCGTTCAGGTCGATGCGCGAACCGTCGGCGAGCGTCACGCTCTCCCGTTCGCCGCGAGCCGTCTCATAGCCGATCGGAGCCGGGGCGGGCGTCAGCGCCGGGATGACGATCACCGCCGCCGCGGCGGCCGCGGCCATCGCTCCGGCCGCCAGGTAGAACCGGCGGGTCGGAGCCGGGCGCACCCGGCGTTCGCTGCGGAGCGCGGTTTCCACCTCGTCGGCCGATCCGCCGAGCTCCGTCCAGACCCCCAGTGTCTCGTCGAACGCCCGGGCATGGTCCGGCGACGCCTCGAGCCAGGCGTCGAAGGCCAGCGCGTCGTCCTCGCTGAGGTCGTCGGCCTGCAGGCGCACGAGCCAGTCGGCGGCCGCCGCCCTGACTGCCTCCCCGCCGTGTGTCCAAGCCTGGTTCATGGTCGTTCCCGCCACGCCCCCGGCGCAGCCCGTCACCTGAATTGACGGCGCCGATCAGCCGCACCCCCCGGTCCAATTTTGCAATTTCAGGTAGATTCATCCGCCGAGCTTCGCCGTCAGGGCTTTCACGGCCGCGCTGACGTGCTTCTCCACGGATTTCACCGAGATCCCCATGACGTCCGCCGTTTGGGCGTGGCTCAGGCCCTCCAGCTTGTGCAGCCGGAAGGCGCGCTGCATCTGCGGGGGCAGCCCGCCGACCGCGGCGACGAGCTGGCGCAACCGCTGGCGCGACGCCGCCGCCTCGTCGGGCGGGACCTCGTCGGCCACGTCCTCCCCGCCGACGCTGGCGTGGGCCGCGCGCCGCCAGGCCCCATCGCGGGCCGCCGCGCTTGCTCGCCGCGGGCGCGGTCCAGCATCAGGTTGGTGGCGATCCGGTAGATGAAGGCGGTGGGGTTGTCGGTCTCGGCGCCCGCCGGCCGGCCGGCGATCTTGAGATAGAGGTCCTGCGCCAGATCTTCCGCGACCGCGCGCCCGACCCTGGCCGCGAAGAACCGCAGCAGGTTCGGGCGGCGCGCGAGAAAGGCCTGGACGAGGGGATCCTCGTCGCCCCGCAGATTCGCTTTTGATCGCCCCTCGGACACCGTCGCACGATGTGCCTGAATACCGTTGCGTCGCCAAGCGTACCCGGAATTGTCCGAATTTCTGTCCGCAGGACAATTGCCACCGGTGTCATAGACGGTTCGCGCCGATACATGCTGGCGGAACGTAAGGTGAGGGCTGTATGGACGGGACTTGAGTGGCGCCCTTGTGATCGCAAATACCTGATCCAAAGGCGCTTTCGTGCGTTGTGGGGCGGCTCGCGTATGTGCGGGGGGCTGTCGGCGGGTCTGGGGCCCGCCGCGTACGGTGGGTGAAGTGTTTTGATCGCGAAATCCCGGTAGGGTCGGCGATCAGGGGCCAGGGAGTTGTACTGAATGAGCCTTAGCACCGTCCCGGGCCTCGAGCCTGCGCCGACGAAACACGCGAAACTCGTCAGCTGGGTTCGCGAGATCGCCGAGATGACGGAGCCGGACCGCGTGGTCTGGTGCGACGGATCGGAGGAGGAGTGGACGCGGCTGACCGGGGAGCTCGTCGCCGCCGGCACCCTCAAGCGCCTGAACCCGGCCAAGCGGCCGAACTCCTTCTACGCCGTATCCGATCCGCGCGATGTGGCGCGCGTCGAGAGCCGCACCTTCATCTGCTCGGAGAAGCCGGAGGACGCCGGCCCGACCAACAACTGGCTCGATCCCACCGAGATGCGGGCCGACCTGAAGGACCTCTTCAAGGGCTGCATGAAGGGCCGCACTATGTATGTGGTGCCGTTCTGCATGGGCCCCCTCGGCTCGAAGATCTCCGCCATCGGCGTCGAGATCACCGACAGCGCCTATGTGGCCGTATCGATGCGGATCATGACCCGGATGGGCAAGGCGGCCCTCGACCAGCTCGGCGAGGACGGCTTCTTCGTGCCCGCCGTCCACTCGGTGGGCATGCCGCTGGCGGAAGGCCAGGCCGACGTCGCCTGGCCCTGCAACGAGATCAAGTACATCGTCCACTTCCCGGAAACCCGGGAGATCTGGTCCTACGGCTCGGGCTACGGCGGCAATGCGCTGCTCGGCAAGAAGTGCTTCGCGCTGCGCATCGCCTCGGTGATGGCCCGCGACGAGGGCTGGTTCGCCGAGCACATGCTGATCCTCAAGCTGACCTCGCCGCAGAACGAGGTCCGCTACGTGGCCGCCGCCTTCCCGAGCGCGTGCGGCAAGACCAACATGGCCATGCTGCAGCCGACGCTCGACGGCTGGAAGGCCGAGACGGTCGGTGACGACATCTGCTGGATGCGGTTCGGCGAGGACGGCCGGCTCTATGCGGTGAATCCTGAAGCCGGCTTCTTCGGCGTGGCCCCCGGCACCGGCGTCGACACCAACGCCAACGCCGTGGACGCCCTGCACGGCAACTGCATCTTCACCAACGTGGCCCTGACCGACGACGGCGACGTCTGGTGGGAAGGTCTCACCGCCGAGCCGCCGGCGCACCTGACCGACTGGCAGGGCCGCGACTGGACGCCGGAGAGCGGCGCGCCCGCCGCCCACCCGAACGCCCGCTTCACCGTGCCGGCCGACCAGTGCCCGGTGATCGCCGGCGAGTGGGAGGATCCTGCCGGCGTGCCGATCTCGGCCATCCTGTTCGGCGGCCGCCGCGCCTCCGCGGTGCCGCTGGTCAACGAGGCCCGCGACTGGCAGCACGGCGTCTTCATGGCCTCGAACGTGGCTTCGGAAGGCACCGCCGCCGCCGAGAACGCCATCGGCGAGCTGCGCCGCGATCCCTTCGCCATGCTGCCGTTCTGCGGCTACAACATGGGCGACTACTTCGGCCACTGGCTGGAGATGGGCGCGAAGGCCAAGGACCCGGCCAAGCTGCCGCGCATCTACTTCGTCAACTGGTTCCGCAAGGACGAGCGCGGCAAGTTCGTCTGGCCGGGCTATGGCGAGAACAGCCGCGTCTTGAAGTGGATCTTCGACCGGGTGGAAGGCCGCGCCGAGGCGGTGGACACCCCGATCGGCCGCCTGCCGGCCCCCGGCAGCCTGGACGTGGACGGGCTGACCCTCACCCGGGAGCAGCTCGACCTGCTGCTCACCGTGGACGAGGAGATCTGGCGCCAGGAAGCGGCCCTGATCCCGCCGTTCTACGAGAAGTTCGGCGAGCATACGCCCAAGGCGCTCTGGCAGGAGTACGACGCCCTCGTCGAGCGCCTCGGCGAACAGCCGGCGAAGCGCCCGGCCATGGAGCCGGCCGAGTAGGGCTGCAGGCGGGGAGGGGCGACCCCTCCCCGTTTTCGTCTGGCGCTAGGTCCGCGCGAGCGCGGCCTCGATCTCGGCGATCGTCTCGCTGACCCGGCCGTCCTCATCTCCGAACACGCCGTCCCAGGCCATCCTCAGGAACGGACCGGGCTGGGCCGCCCGGTCGCGATCGTGGTCGCTCTTCCAGGCCTTCAGGCGCGCCAGGGCGGCGCCGGCGGCGGCGGGGTCCAGGTGGACGGCTTCGCGGTGCGCGCGCCACCAGTCGAGATCGCCGCTCACCGACATCGGCTCAGCCCTTGCTGAAGGCCGCCGGCAGATCCAGGGCGATCTGCCGGAGCGGCGTCGCCCAGTCCCCCGGCGCGGGCTGGCGGTAGAGCTTCAGCGACGGGTACCACGGGCTCGTCGTGCGCCCGTCGTGCAGCCAGCGCCAGTCCTCGCCCTCCCACGGCAGCAGCACCCAGCAGGGCTTGCCCAGCGCGCCGGCCACGTGGGCCAGCGCCGTGTCCACCGTGATGATCAGGTCCATGTGCTGGACCACGGCCGCCGTGTCGGCGAAGTCCTTGAGCGGCAGCGGGCCTTCGCCCGGCAGCAGGTTCTCCGCGCCCGGCAGGGCGTGCAGGAAGGCCGCGGCGGGCGGGGTCAGCGAGCGGTTGCGGTCGTTCGGATGCGTCGCCTTGCCCTTCGCCGCGACGCCGATCCGGGCCGAGGGGCGCAGGCGCCGCGCCCAGGCGTTGAGGCGTTCCGTCGTCGCCTTCAGGTAGCCGGTGCGGCCGGGCAGGCTGTCCAGCGTGAGGCCGAGCCGGCCGGGCAGGGAGCCGATCATCGCCCAGGCGTCGGCGTGCGGAACCTGCAGGCGGCCCCTGCGCGGCGACCACCCTGACGCCCAGGCTCTCCATCAGGCTCGCGAGCTCGGGCCGGACGAACAGGGTCACGTCGATCCCCCGGGCCGCCAGGTCCGGCACGAAGCGGGCGAACTGGACCGTGTCTCCGGCGCCGAGCTCGTCCCAGACGGTGAGCGAGCGCACCCGACCGCCGTCCCACTCCGGATAGGGCAGCTCCGGCCGCGGCGTCGCCCCGGACAGCCGGGCGCGGGCCTCGAGCAGCGGCCAGGCCTCCGCATACCGGCCGAGCCCCAGCAAGGAATTGGCCAGGTGGACCGCCAGGTCGGCCGCGTCGGGCGCCAGCCGGTGGGCGGTGAAGGATTCCTGCAGCGCCTCGTCCCAGCGGTGTGCGGCCTCCAGCAGGTGGATGAGGTGGCGCCGCGCCGCGTCCGCGAGCGCCGGCGTGTCGAGGCAGCGGCGGTAGCCGGCCTCCGCGGCCGTCACGTCGCCGGCCGCCTGGGCCAGGAAGGCGCGCCGCAGCTCGGCGGCGGTCACGGTCTGGGTCACGGGTCTCTAGCGTCCTGGAAGGGGAGGCTCAGCCGCCGGCGATCACGCGCAGGCTCGGCGCGGGGCCGGGCTTCTCGCCGCGGATCTGGGCCACGAGGTCGAACACCAGCCGCCGGACCTCGTCGTCCCGGCCCGCGCGGGCGAGGGCCTCGAGCTGGTCGAGGTGCTCGGCCGTCGGACGCAGCGCCGGACTGGAGACCACCTCCACCACATTGGGCGAGCAGGGGCTGGGCGCGTTCGTTGTCGTCGACGAGCGCCTCGGTCAGCTTCTCTCCGGCCCTGAGGCCGGTGATCTTGATCTGGACGTCGCTGCGGCCGGACAGCGCGATCATCTGGCGGGCGAGGTCCATGATCCGCACCGGCTCGCCCATCTCCAGCACGAACAGCCGCGCGTCGCGGCCCTCCTCGCGCGAGCGGGTGGCGGTGGCGTGCAGCACGAGCTGGGCCGCCTCCGGGATGGTCATGAAGAACCGCTCCATGTCCGGATCGGTCACGGTCACCGGCCCGCCGCGCTCGATCTGCGAGGCGAAGATCGGCACCACCGACCCCGCCGAGCCCAGCACATTGCCGAACCGCACCACCGAGAAGCGGGGCCCGCCGCCGTTGCCCTGCTGGGCCTGGATCAGCGCCTCGGCCAGGCGCTTGCTGGCGCCCATGAAGCTGGTGGGGTCGACCGCCTTGTCGGTGGAGATCATCACCATGTGGCCGGCCCCGCAGGCGCGGGCCGCCTCGGCGACGTTCCAGGTCCCCATCACATTGGTGAGCGCCCCCTCGGACGGATGCAGCTCCAGCATCGGCACATGCTTCAGCGCCGCGGCGTGGAAGACGATGTCCGGCCTGGCCGCCTCGAAGATGTCCGCCAGCCGCTGGCCCTGGCGCACGTCGGCGAGCACCGGCCGATGGTCGACGCCCGGGTAGCCCTCGGCGATCTCGCGGTCGATGGCGAACAGCGAGGGCTCGGAGAAGTCCACGAGCGTCAGGCTGGCGCACTGGAAGGCGGCGGCCTGCCGGCAGAGCTCGGAGCCGATGGAGCCGCCGGCGCCCGTGACCAGCACCCGGCGACCGCGGATCAGCTCGCTCACGGCGAAGCGGTCGAGCTCGATCGGGTCGCGGGCCAGCAGCTCCTCGATGTTGATCTCGCGCATCGGCAGCAGGCGCAGGCTGTCGTGCTGCGGCAGTTCGACGATGGACGGCAGGCGCAGCAGGCGGATGCCGTCGCTCATCAGCCGGCCGAGCTGGGCGGCGGTCAGGCCCTTCAGCCGGCCCGGCTCCTCGAGGAACAGGATGGCCCGCGGATAGCGGTTCCAGCGGCGCAGGTCGGCCAGCGCCGCGTCGAGGTTCTCCAGGTGGTCGATGATGCAGACGCCGCGCACCTGGGCCCCCACGTCGCGGGCGTCGACGCCGACGATGCCCACCGGGGTGTAGCTGCGGTCGTGGCTGCGGGCGACGTCGCGCAGATAGGTGTCGGCGAGCGAGGTCGGGCCGATCAGCAGCAGGGACGGGCCCTGGGCGACCCGGTCGGTCACCGCCTTCAGGGGCGAGAAGCTCTCCAGCACGCGCTCGTGCAGCGCGCGCCGGAGCACGCGGACGCCCATGGAGCCGGCCATCTGGAACAGCGGGGCCATGAACAGCGTCGAGCGCGGCAGCATCTGGGCGCGATTGGCGAGGAACACGGCCAGCAGGAAGACGCCGACGGTCAGCAGGCAGATGCGCGCCAGGACGAGGGCGTCGGGGATCGAGGTGTAGCGCCAGGGCGACAGCTCCCGGCGGAACAGGATGCACAGCACGCCGGTGATCGAGGCGTAGAGCGCGGTGAGCTGCGGCAGGTCGCTGCGCGGCAGCTCGGACCAGGCGATGGCCGGGGTCAGCGGGATCAGCCAGGCGAGCGCGAAGGCGCCGGCCGCGATCAGGGCGTCGACCACGATCGTCTGGGCCCGGAAGGCCATCCGCTCCATCTGCTCGCGCTCCAGTCGGCTCGTCGGCTCGTGGGCGCCACCATAGCCTACACGGGTCGTCAGCCAAACCCGCGAAAGCTGCGCCTAATCCGGGGGATGGCCCGGATTGAGGCGCGGGCCGGAAGCGAGGCGCCGCGTGGCCCGGCGCACACGAAAAGGCCGCCGCGGAGCCCCGTGGCGGCCTTGGTACGCTCGAGGGCGGACCGGCCCTAGAAGGCGGCCTTCACCCCGATCACCACGCGGCTGTCGCCGAGCTTGCCGAGCGCGTCGTGCTCGTCGGTGTCCCAGTAGCGCAGGTCGAGGCTGATGTTGTCGGTCAGGCCGAGACCGAGACCCAGGTTCCAGGTCGTGTAGTCGACGCCGACGTCCACCGACTGGTAGCCGAGCGCGCCGGAGACGGTGAACTTGCTCTCGCCCAGCGGCAGGGCGCCGTTCACCTCGACATAGGTGGCGTCGCCGGTCTCGCCGAAGAACTCGGGCGAATAGTAGAGGGCCGCGCCGATGGTGGCCGGGCCGGCGGCGGTGGAGGCCGCGAGCTTGCCTTCCCAGTAGTCCTGGTCCGGGCCGGGCGGGCTGTCGACATAGCCGTAGTAGATCAGGCCGATGTCGAAGGTCACCGCGCCCACCGTCGGCTTGATGCCGCCGTAGATGTCGAACTCCAGGTCGGTGCCGTTGTTGAACTCGACGTTGGAAGCCCAGACGCCCGCGTAGCCGATCGAACCGATCGTCGCGTCGACGCCGCCGAAGATCTGCGGGTCCTCGTCGGTCTGGCTGATGCCGCGGAAGACGTAGTCGGAGGCGGCGCCCACGTTGAAGCTGAGCGAGATCGGGCCCGCGTCTTCCTGGGCTTGAGCGGTTCCGGCGAGCGCCAGCGCGCCGACCGCGCCCAGCAGCGCGAGTTTCAGAGCTTTCATCATCTATCCCCTTGGTCTCCGGCGCCGTCGAGGGCTGCCTGCGCGGCCATCGTCGTGGCCGCGGCGCGGAGTTCAACGGAGAGGGGAAGGCGCCGCCGGATCGGGCGCGCCCTGACGCCTGAGCGAGCTTAACCACGCAATGGCGCCCGATTTTTGTGCACTTCCATCCCTCCCCTTCATGGGGAGGGTCGACTCGCCAAAGGCGAGCGGGGTGGGGAAGTCACGTCCAAGCTCAGAGTCAGAACTCTAGCCCCACACCGCCCCACCCTGGCCGCTCACGCGGCCTGTCCCTCCCCATCAAGGGAGGGAGGAACGCAGCCCGCCCCTCCCCATCAAGGGCGGGACGAAGCGCCCTACCGCGCCACCCGCGCCGCATACCCCAGATGCATCCCCGCATCCGCCAGCAGCGTCTCCCCCGTCACGTGCCGCGACGCCCGCCCCCCTAAGAACACCGTCGCCTCGGCGATGTCGTCCGGCGTGGAGGCGGCCCGCAAAGGCGTCGAGGCCGCCGCATTGGCCCGCACCTTCTCCGCCCCGGCCTCGCCCAGGCCCTTGCCGAACCAGGGCGTGTCGATGAACCCGGGGCAGATGGCGTTCACCCGGATCGCCGGCGCCAGCGCGCGCGCCAGCGACTGGGTCATGGTGATCATCGCCCCCTTCGACGCCGCATAGGGGATCGACGAGCCGATCCCCGTCACGCCGGCGATCGACGCCGTATTCACCACCGCCGCGGCCAGCCCGCCCCGCGCCGCGACGCCGGCCTCGGCCTCCATCAGGCTCCGGCACGCCCGCACCATCTGGAACGCGCCCACCACATTCACCGCATAGAGCCGCTGGAAGTCGTCCGCCGACACCGCGTCCAGGTCGCCGTGCGCCGCGAAGGTGGTCGTCCCGGCGTTGTTGAACAGCACGTCCACCCGCCCGAACGCCTCCCCCGCCGCCGCGGCGATCTTCCGGCAGTCGTCGTCGCGGGCCACGTCGCCCTGCACCAGCACCGCCCGACACCCGCCGGCGTGCACGCCCGCCGCCTCCACCAGCCGCGCGGTCTCCTCGGCCTCCGCCGCGCTACGGGCATAGTTCACCACCACGCCCGCCGCCCCGCGCTCCGCCACCGCCACCGCGATCGCCCGCCCGAGCCCCGTCGACGCCCCGGTCACCAGCACCACGAACCCGTCGAAATCCCTGCCCGCCACGACGCGTCTCCCTTGGTTGTCTGGGCCGAGGTCTAGCGTGGGGGACGCGGAGGGGGAAGGTTGGGGGAATGCGAAACGCTGCAGCGTCCTCTTCGTGCATCCCGGATCCCGAACAGTTCGGGCGTGCACGGAGAACCTCGACAACTCCCGCGCGATTTTTTAGACCGAGGCGGCGATCGGCAACGGCCGAGGTGGGGGAGGATACGTATGGCGAGCTCAGAAGGGCCTACGCCAGGTCAATACGACGGGCATCGCCGTCTGAAAGAGGAGGTGATCCGGCGGTGGCGGGCTCCGAGCAAGGACCCAACTTATCTCCTATTTTTCATAACGAGCCTTATCCTGCTTTCTGGGGCTGGGTTCTGGCTCGAGCTCATGAAGATGATCTTTGGCCTCGGAACTTTTGAGGAATCTACCTCGGCGCTTCGTTCAGCGATCGCGACATACTACCCCGCGATACTTGGCGGGGCGGCCATGCAGCTAGCAATCTCCGAAACGCTGCGAAGTCTCAGGGCGCTAGGTCAGCTGCTGGCATGGGTGTTCGGCAGCCTCGCGCTAGTTCTCGTGTTCGCCGTGAACCTCGCCGACGGCTGGGCGATTTTATTCGGAATTGTGGGCAGCGTCGCTGCGCTTTGGTTTTGGTGGATCGTTAATGCCGATGATCGAGCCCTCCGAGACGATCCCCCCGCCCCCCGAAGCTGCAACGGGTGGTGTGGAGGGGACGTTTACCTTCGTGCTTGAACTAGGGCCCACCTAGCCCGACCGCGCCCCACACGCTATCTCCCGGCCCATGGAAGAGACCCATCTGAGCCAGCTCGGCCGGCAGGTGCCGGGGTTTGCGAGCCCCGAGGCGGCGGTGCTGGAGCGCGTGCCGAACCCGCACCTCGACACGACCTACCTCGTGCGCTTCACGGCGCCGGAGTTCACCTCGCTCTGTCCGGTGACCGGCCAGCCGGACTTCGCCCACCTGGTCATCGACTATGCGCCGAAGGCCTGGCTGGTGGAGAGTAAGTCGCTGAAGCTCTACCTGGCCTCGTTCCGCAACCACGGGGCGTTCCACGAGGACTGCACGGTGGCGATCGGCAAGCGGCTCGTGGCCGAGCTCGATCCCGAGTGGCTGAGGATCGGCGGCTACTGGTATCCGCGCGGCGGGATCCCCATCGACGTCTTCTGGCAGACCGGGGCTGCGCCCGCCGGCCTGTGGCTGCCGGACCAGGGCGTGGCGCCCTACCGGGGCCGCGGTTAAGGCCCGCTCAGGGTTTCCAAAGCGGACGGGCGCGCCTATACTCCTCGACGCCCAAACTCTCCTCGGGCGTGTCACTTCAGGCCGGGCAGCGTCGCGCGCTGTCCGGCCGTCGTGCTTCCGGGCCCGGGTTCAGGCTTCCCAGCGCGTGGTCAGCGCCGCCACGTCCGGCCGCTCGCGCTCCAGCGGCGGCTCCGAGGGCGTGCCCATCAGCATGAAGCCGGCGACGCGCTCGCCGCCCGAGAGGCCGAGGATCGCGGTCGCCTCGGTGTCGTAGGAATACCAGTCGGTGATCCAGTTGCAGCCGTAGCCCAGCGCCAGGGCGGCGTTCAGCAGGTTGGTGCAGACCGCGCCGGCCGAGAGCAGCTGCTCCCACTCCGGGATGTTCGAGCCGCGGATCGAGGAGACCACCGCGACGGCCAGGGGCGGGGCCTTCAGCTTGCCGAGCTTGGCCGCCGCCGGGTTGTCGCCCCGCGAAAGGGCGAGCGATTCCAGGCGCCTGGCGAATTCCGCCTTGGCCTGGCCCTCCAGGATCACGAAGCGCCAGGGGGCCAGCTTGCCGTGGTCCGGCGCGCGGGCCGCGACCCTGAGGATGGTCGCCAGGTCGTCGGCGTCCGGGGCGGGTTCGGCGAGCGTCACCGCCGAGGTGGAGCGCCGGAGCGCCAGGAAGTCGAGGACCTCGGGGACGGTGCGCAGCGGCAGGGCTTGCCCGAACTCGGGCGCGGCAGGCAGGCGGTGGGGCAAGGGGGCTCCGGTCTTGAGCGCGGGGACGTGCGCCTGTTTATGGGGGCTGGCGCCGCAACCGCAAGGCCAGTTGAGAACATGTCGCAAAAACCCGACTGGCTGCGGCCGCACGGCCGGCCCTGGAGCCACAAGGGCCCCGGCCGGCTGATCTACGACAACCCCTGGATCACGGTGACTGAATACGACGCCGAGGCCCCGACCGGCCGCCCGGCCCTCTACGGCCTGGTGCACATGAAGAACCTGGCCATGGCCGTCCTGCCGGTCCACGACGACGGGACCATCGTCCTCGTCGGCCAGAACCGCTTCGCCCTCGCCGACTACAGCTGGGAGATCCCCGAGGGCGGCGGCAAGCTCGGGGTCGATCCCCTGGTGAGCGCCCGGCGCGAGCTCTCCGAGGAGACCGGCCTGCAGGCCGAGCACTGGCAGGAGGTGCTGCGGGCCCAGCTCTCCAACTCCATCACCGACGAGCGGGCCGTGGGCTTCCTGGCCTGGGGCCTGTCGCCCTGTCCCGAGGGCCACCAGGCCGACGAGACCGAGGAGATCGTCATGGCCCGGGTCCCGTTCCGCGAGGCGCTGGACGCCGCGGTGGCCGGGCATTTGCCGGATGTGCTGACCCTGGCGATGCTGCTTCGCGCCTACCATATGGCTCGCGAGGGAGCCTTGCCGGGCCAGATGGCCCGAGCCATGCTAGGCTAGGGGAGACCGGCAGATGGGTCGGGAGGACGCGCTTTGAGCCAACGCCTTGAAGTCATCGACCCGGCAGCCCCGCCGCCGGTCTGGGCCGCCCTGCGCAACGAGGCCTATGCGGCCTCGAAGACGGAGGCGGCGCTCGCCAGCCTGCTGGCGGCCGTGGTGCTGAACCACAAGAACCTGGGCGACGCGCTCTCCTACCAGTTGGCCCGGAAGCTGGGCGACCAGGAGCTGCGCGCCATGAGCCTCCGCGACATCGCGGAGGAGGCTTACGAGAGCCAGCCCGAGCTCGTGGCCATCGCCGAGGCGGACCTGCAGGCGGTGTTCGAGCGCGACCCGGCCTGCAAGGGCTATGTCCAGCCGTTCCTGTTCTTCAAGGGCTTCCAGGCGCTGCAGACGCAGCGCGTGGCCCACTGGCTGTGGCAGCAGGGCCGCGAGACGCTCGCCCTCTATCTGCAGAGCCGCTCCAGCGAGATCTTCCAGGTCGACATCCATCCGGCCACGGTCATCGGCCGCGGCGTGTTCATCGACCACGGCACCGGCATCGTCATCGGCGAGACGGCGGTGATCGGCGACGACGTTTCCATGCTGCAGGGCGTGACGCTCGGCGGCACGGGCGCCGAGCGCGGCGATCGCCACCCGAAGATCGGCAAGGGCGTGCTGCTGGGCGCGGGCGCCAAGGTGCTCGGCAACATCACGGTCGGCGACTACGCCAAGGTGGCCTCGGGCTCGGTGGTGCTGAAGCCTGTGCCCGCCCACTGTACGGCCGCCGGGGTCCCGGCGCGCCTGGTGAACTGCCCGACCTGCGAGGAACCGGCGCGCAGCATGGATCACACGCTCGCCGAGGCTGTGTACGACTACGTGATCTGAGGTTTCCGTCTCGCGCCCGAGCGGGTAGGTTCGCGCCGAACCCGTGACCGATTGAATTCTGGAGCTTTGGCGTGGACGAGAAGGCTATCCGCAAGATCGAAGGCCACCTGCGGGGGACCTTCGCCAATGCGCGCATCAAGCTCGTGCCGCGCCCGAAGCAGAAGGACTCCGCCGAGGTGTATGTCGGCGAGGAGTTCGTAGGCGTGGTCTTCCAGGACGAGGACGAGGACGGCTCGTACATGTTCGAGATGGCCATCCTTGCCGAGGACCTGCCGTAAGGCGCTCCACCAGGGCAAAACTTGAAATTCCGATCGATTGGTGGCATTTTGCCACCAGCGAAGGAGTTTGCCCCATGGCGCCCCGCCACGCATCGGTGAAGCTTTCGGCCGACTTCCTGGATCAGGCCCGTCGGGAAGCGGAAGTGTTCAACCGTTCCCTGGGCGCCCAGGTGGAGCATTGGGCCCGCCTCGGCCGCATGTTCGAGGCGACCCCCTGGGGTGGGCATCGACCGCGTCCGCCAGGCGCTCGAGGGGAAGCTGAAATACGAGGACCTGAGCGAAGCCGAGCGCGTCTCGTTTCAGCTACAGTTCGGCCAGATATTCTCGCCGGACGTCGAGGCGGCCTATGCGGCGCTCGGGATGCAGGAAGGCGCGGTGGGGTCCGACGAGAATGGCCGGCTCGTACGGCGTGAGGCCGGCGGGCGCCTCGTACCCATCGAGTGATGGCCGGGAGACCGGTCCTCCACATCCTGGCCGGGCCGAACGGCGCTGGAAAGTCGACGCTCTACAGTCTCGTCCTTCGCCATGCGCTGGCCGGCGAGTTCGTCAATGCCGACCTGCTGGCCTTCCAGGCGCTTGGCCACCACGCCCTTACGCTCGAAGAGGCTCAACTCGGCCAGCGTCTCGCCAACGAACGCCGCGACGCCCTGATTGCGGAGGGCCAGAGCCTCGTGACCGAGTCGACCTTCTCGCACAGCTCGAAGCTGGACCTGCTCCGGCGGGCCAAGGCGCTGGGGTATGAGGTCGACGTCTATCATGTGAACGTGGCCACGGTTGATCAGGCGCTTGGACGTGTCGCCTCGCGGACGGAGCTGGGCGGCCATCCGGTGCCGGAGGACAAGCTCCGCGGTCGCTACGAGCGTAACCCCGCCCTGATCCGTGAGGCCGTGCTCCTGGCCGATGTCGGGCACGTCTTCGACAACAGCCGGATCGGCGTGAGACCCCGGCTGCTCATCACCTTCATCGCCGGTCGCCCGGGGTTGGTCGCCCCGGACCTGCCCGGCTGGGCGCGCGAACTCTATGGGACGGACCTGGGGCCCCGGGCGGTCGGCTAGTGCGGGGCGGCCTCGCTGCTAGCGGGCGGGACCGGCGTCGTGCTCTCCACAGGGCCGGAGCCGTCGACGGGGGAGGCTGGCGGCGGTGGCGGCCTGCTGGGCCTGCGCCTGGAGCTGGGCGTCGGGCACTTCGCTCGCGGGCGCCTCGGTGGTGACCGTGGCGGTCGCCGTCCCGGTGTCGGCCTCGGCCTTGCGCTCCTGGCTGCAGGCGGAGAGCCCCAAGGCGGCGATGGCGGTCAGGGCGATAAGCGGCGTCTTCATGCGGATGTCCTCCCTCATGGGAGCATCAACCGGAGGCGGCGGGGCGGGTTCCCCCTAGGGCGTCGTGACAGTCGCAATCGGCGCCGGTTCGCCAAGGTCGGACGGCGCGCGCGGCGCGTGGCCGAAGTAGGGATCCTCGAGAACGCCGGCGCCGGCCCGCAGGTAGCCGTTGCCGAAGCAGTCGGGGGTTGGCTTGCGCTGGCAGGTCTCGAAGAGCTGGCGCTCCATCGCCCAATGGACGTCGGAACAGCCGGCGAGCGTGAGGCCGACGGCGAGCGCGGCGAAGACCGGCAGGATCGGACGCATCGGGCGACTCCTTCCGGGGGACGCTAGCGCCAAAAGCTTGAGCCCGTTCTAATCGCCCCGGCCGGCCGCTCAGCGGACCTGGGTGACCTTGAGGCTGCCGGCGGGCAGGGGGCCGAGCGGAGGCTGAGCCTCCGCCGGTCCGAGCCAGTCGGCCCAGTGCCTGCGGTGCAGGATGACGATCTGGCGGTCGTGGTAGGGGGGCGATATCAGGACCGGGCTTGCAGGTCAGCATGGTGAAGCGGTCCTCCCGAACGAGGCCGGCGATGCAGAAGAGCTCCAGGCCGTCCGCGCGCTCGAATAACCACTTCGACTTGGGCCGCGTGTTCCCGGTGAATTCGTAGAAGCCATCGGCCGGGATCAGGCAACGTCCCGTGGGGAAACGGCGGCCCTCAGAGCGGAAGTTGATCACCGGCGGCCGGCCCGGCTGGGCGAAGCCCCAGCGGAGCTGCCTCAGCTCGACGCCTTCGGGGGAGCCCATGAGGATGGCGGCAGGATCGGTCGGCCTGATCGAGTCGCGCGGTTCGAGGTTCGGCGCACCGCCGAGCCAGTGCAGGTTCAGCTTCAGCTCGCTGAACGCCTGGGCGATGCGGTCGAGGGACTGCCGGAAGCGGAACTCGTTACACATCGTATCTTATGTACAGCTCTCTTATAGGCGGCCTACGCCGCGCCCCGGATGATGCGCCGCGCCTGGTAGGGCGGGATGATCGCCGTGATGTGGGCGGCCCAGCGGATCCGGGCGTCCTGTCGCGTGGGCCCGGCGACGCTCTCCAGGTCGAACAGGTCGGGGGCGGAACCGCGAAGCAGGCGCTTCACCAGGACCTCATCGGTGTCGATCTCGACCACCACCACGTGGCCCAGCATGTCGGGCGTGGGCGGGGTGCGCTGGTCTTCGAAATAGATCAGGGCGCCGTCGTCGGCGACGCCGCGCATGGAGTGGCCGACGACGAGGAGCGCCCGGGCGTTCTCGGTGCCGCCCGGCGGAATCGGCGCCAGATCCGTAGGGTCCTGGCCCGTTGCGAACAGGACCGTGCCCTCGGGGTTGGCGCCCACGCGGCCGATGATCGGGACGAAGCCCGGTTCGGCGGTGGGGCGCATGGGGCCGGCGGCGTCGTAGAGCCAGTCGGGGCGCACCCCCAGGGCGGCCGCATAGTCCTTGGCGCGCCGATAGGAGAAGGGGGCGTTGCCGTTCTCGTTGGACGCATAGGTGTTGCGGTTCCAGCCGAAGGCCTCGGCCGCGGCGGCGGCGGTCTCGAAGCCCCGGGCGATGCGGGCCTCACGCAGTCTCTGGGCGCGGTCGTCCATGAACAGGCCTGTGGCGGAACGTCGCTGTAGATAACCTACAAATTCCGCTGGCGCAAATGCTGTAGGAAATGTACAGTCTTCGTATGACCACGGCTCCATCGCACCCCTCCACCTTCACCAGCTACGCTGCGCTTCGTTGCGGCGGCGCGCCGCCAGCTTTCGTTCAACGGCAGCTTGGGCTCGACCCTGAAGCAAGCCTACGTCTGGAACGGACGTTCCTCGGCCGACGGCCCAGGTTCGCCCGCCACGACCAGCACGTCGCCGAAGTGCTCGCGGCGGGCGGTTTCGCGGCCCTGGCGGGGGGGCGGCGATGAGCCCCGCTCAGGACGCCGCTGCGGTCGTGGCGGGCGCGCTGGCGAAGCGCCGGCCCAAGGAACGGGCGAAATTCCTCCGGGAACTGCTGGCCCACACCGCCGCCGGCCTGGTCGTGATCGAGGGCGACCGGGCGGCGGGGGGAGGCGGTCTATCGCCTGGCCGACGCCGTCGTCGCCCGCGGCGCGCCCTGATCCGACACCCTGACGAGAGAGTGAGCATGGGACGACCGTTCGATCCTGCGCGCGAGACCCGCGCGCGGCTGCAGGTTCTGGAAGCCCGCGAGAGGGCGCGGACAGAGGCCCGCGCCGTGGCGGAGGGCGTGGCCGAGACCGTGGGCCTGTCGCAGGCCCGCGGTGCGGCCTTCACGAAGGATGCGCAGAGCAAGGCGCGCGCGACGCCCTACCGCCGGCAGGCGGGACTGGCCTGGCTGCTGCGCAAGGGACGCATCACACCACGGCAGGCCAAGGCCGGAGAACTCTATGGCGAGGCCTTCCGGCGAGCGGCGGCGACGCCACACATCGGCTCGACCCTGGAGGTGCAGCCCGGCCCCGGCCTGAAGGCCGGCCCGCCGTTGGCGGTGCTCGTGCGGATGGCGCGCGGGCGCCGGGAGGCGGAAGCCACACTAGGCGGCTACCGACGCCGGCTGTTCGAGCAGTCGGACCTCGTCGCGGCCTGCGACCTGGTCTGCGGGCAGGAACTGACGCCTCGCGAGGCTGCGGGGTGCGACCGCGACGCCGCCCGGATGGAGGCAGTGCTTAAGGTCGCGCTCGACATCCTGGCTGCCAGATGAGCGCTCAGGGCTCCTCGGTGTCGATCGCCGCCTGCAGCGCGGCGGGGTAGCGATGGCCGGCCACCGTCTGCTCGTTGATCACAGCGTCGACCTTCTCCACCAGGCCGGGCGGCAGGACCACCTGCTCGCCGGCGGCGTTCTCGCGCATGTGGTCCGGGTTGGCGGTGCCGGGGATCGGCACGAGCGTGTCGTCCTTGGCGAGCAGCCAGGCGAGGCAGAGCTGGGCCGGCGTGCAGCCGGCCTCGCGGGCCAGGGCCTCGAACTGGGCGAGGAGGCCCAGGTTGTGCCGGAAGTTCTCGCCCTGGAAGCGGGGCATGGCCACCCGGAGATCGCCCTGAACGAGGTTCGAGACGTCGCGGACGCCGCCGGCCAGGAAGCCGCGGGCGACCGGCGAGAAGGCCACGAAGGTCGTCCCCAGCTCGCGGCAGGCCTCCAGGACAGCGATCTCGGGGTTGCGGGTCCAGGGCGAGTACTCGGTCTGGAGCGCGGTGACGGGGTGGACGGCGTGGGCCCGGCGCAGCGTGACGGCCGAGACTTCGGAGAGGCCGATCGTGCGGATCTTGCCCTCGGCGACGAGGTCGGCAAGCGCGCCGACGCTGTCCTCGATAGGCACGTTCCTGTCCAAGCGGTGGAGGTAGTAGAGATCGATCACGTCGGTCTGCAGGCGGCGCAGGCTCACTTCGCAGAGCGCCTTGATGGTCTCCGGCCGCCCGTCGATGCCGCGCTGCGTTCCGGTGGCGTCGGTGAGGCCGCACTTGGAGGCGAGCACGAACTCGCGCCGATGGGGCTTCAGGACCTCGCCGACCAGGGTCTCGTTGTGGCCCAGGCCATAGACCGCGGCGGTGTCGAAGAAAGTGTAACCCGCGTCCAACGCGCCCTTCAGCACCGCCTCGGCGGTCTCGCGCGGCGGGGGGCGTACCGTAGGCGTGCGACAGGCTCATGCAGCCCAGGCCGATGGCGGAGACTTCGAACGGGCCCAGGCGGCGCTTGTGCATCGGGATTCTCCTGCGGATCGGAACGGCGAGAAACCCCGTCGCTGCAGGGTGGTCAAGGCATGTGACGCCCGTCACCCCGGACGGGACGGGCAGGGCGTAGCTCTCCGGACAGTGAAGCTCCCGAGGGGGGACGTCCGATGCTCCGCCAGATGATCGCCGCGATCGCCGCCATGACCGTGCTGACCGCCGCGGGGGCGGCCGGCGCCAACAGCGATGTCCTCAAGTTCGGAGCCCGCGAGAGCGGCCTGCTGCAGATGGTCAACGAGTCGGTGAACGACAGCCATGCGCCGGGGACCCGGCTGTCCAGCGATCCGGACGGGATGTGGGACGCTGGCAACTATGCGGCCGCCAAGTACCGCACCTTGCGCGACGAGTTCGGCTGGTCGCCTTACCGGCTGGCCATCGGGCTGGTGGACCTGCCGGACGGCCAGCGTCACATCGTGCTGCTGGTGAAGGGCTTCGACGGCCTGGACTGGGGCGTGCTGGACTATGTGACCGACGAGATCGTGCCGCTCCGGGCGCGGCAGAAAGCCCGGTGGCGGGTGAGGTTCGCCGACTTCGAGCCGGCGGCCTCGCCGGCCGCGGCCTGGGTGATGACCGCGCGCACGACGCCGGCGCCGCTGCTGCTGCGCTAGCCGCGGGACTCCAGCGGGGCTTCGATCACGCAGAGCGCGCCTTCGGCCGGGAAGGTCAGATCGACCGAGCCGGCCAATTCGCGGACAAGACCCTGCCGGAGCAGGCGCGAGCCGAAGCCCTCGCGGTCCGGCGGCGTGACGGGCGGCCCGCCCTCCTCGCGCCAGACGACCCGCAGCCGCTCGCCCTCGACCGACCAGTCGACGTTCACGCGGCCGGCGCCGACGGACCAAGCGCCATATTTGGCAGCGTTGGTCGCCAGTTCGTGGAAAGCCATGGCGAAGGCCAGGGCCTGGCCGGGGCTCAGGCGCACGGACGGGCCGGAGACCGCCAGGCGGTCCCCCGGATGGAGCGGCGCCAGGACCTTGTGGACCATCTCGGCGAGGTCGGCCTTGTCCCAGCTCTGGCGGGTGAGCACGTCGTGGGCGCGGGACAGCGCCAGCAGCCGCCCCTCGAAGCTCTCCTGGAACTGGGCGATGCCCGTGGCGCGCCGGGCGGTCTGGCCGGCGATCGACTGGACGGACGCCAGGGTGTTCTTGACCCGGTGGTTGAGCTCGTTGACCAGCAGGCGCTGGCGCTCCTCGGCGGCGCGGCGCTCGGTGATGTCGGTCAGGGAGACGGCGATGCCTTCGCCCGGCATGGGGGCGATCCGCAGCTCGACGGTGCGGCCGGGCCGGAGGCCGGAGGGCGCCTGGAAGGTGGAGACCTGGCCGTCGTCCATGGCGAGCCGGCAGTAGTGCTCGTAGGGCTGGCCGAGGCCCTGCGGGAAAAGATCCCAGAGATTTCGGCCGATGACGTCATTGCGGTCGAGGCCGAAGTAGGCCTCGGCGGCGCGGTTGAACATGGTGATCCGCCAGCCGCGGTCGACGGCGTAGAAGCCATCGCTCACCGCTTCCAGGACGGCTTCCAGGCGGGTGACCGCCGCACGCTCACTGTCGGACCTCAAATCCGCGTCGAATCCCATAGGCCGAGCGTCCCCCGGCGCACCCTCGACCGGCGGGCCCGCCAGCGCAAGGGCGCCGGCGCAGTCCGTCGGGCTCGATCAGGCCGCGCTGCGTCCGCGGCGCAGACGGTCGAAGTCGTCGACGATGGCGGCGAGCGGGGCGGGGGCGCTCGGCTGGGGCGCGGTCCGCCCCTCGAAGAGGATGGCGGTGAGTTCGTCGCGGGCCCGGCGGACGCGGCTCTTGACGGTGCCGACGGGGCAGCCGGCGATGTTGGCGACCTCCTCATAGGAGAGGCCGCCGGCGCCGACGAGGATCAGGGCCTCGCGCTGAAAGTCGGGCAGCATGGCGAGTGCGCGGCGGACGTCCTCGAGCTCGCAGGTCATGGCCGGGTCGTCGGGGGCGACGAGGGTGCGTTCCATCGCCTCGGCGTCATATTCTCCGCGCCAGCGCAGGCGCCGCTGGCCGGAATAGAAGCGGTTGCGCAGGATGGTGGAGAGCCAGGCGCGCAGATTGGTGCCGGGCTGGAACTGGTGGCGGCAGGTCAGCGCCTTGACGAGCGTCTCCTGGGCCAGGTCCTCCGCCTGGTCGGCGTCATGGCAGAGGGTGCGGGCGAAGGCGCGCAGGAACGGCGTCGTCTCAAGGAGCGCCGCCTCGAAGTCGTCACGGACTCTGTGCGTATTCTGGCTCATCTGGCCCCCCCTTTCGCGAAAGGGAACGCGAACGGCAGAGCTTGGTTCCCGAAGTTCGATGTTCGCAGTTTGTTCTTGACGGCGGCGCGCGTTTCTGCGAGAAACATTTCAGCGTTGAGCAGTGCGCCCGGGTTGGCGCCTCGCCGCTGTCGCCCCTTATGCTTCTGTCGGAGCGCTTCCCAAGGATGAGCGCGTTCTTTCGCGGTGCACGCGGAGGGCTGGGTGGGTTTGCGAACCCAGTTCGGCGAGAAACTCCCGACGGGTCGTCGCGAACAGGGTAGGGGGAAGGGGAACCGAGGGAACTGGACCATGTCCGCCTACACCATCGTCACGACCAGTGCGACGCAAGGGGAGCGACCAAGCCGAGGTCAACACCCTCTCCGACGAATTCGAGAACGAGAGCGAGGCCCTGGGCTATTCGCGGCGGATGGCCGAGGAGATGCTCGGCCTGGCGGATCAGCTTTCCCTCGACTTCGACTACAGCCACGTGGCGCTCTACGAGGGCGAGCTCTTCGACGAGGACCTTGATCCGCTGCACGAGGCTTTCGTCGGGATGTGGCTGCTGGACGACGCCGGCGCGGCGTTCACGCGTGCGCAGGAGTTCCGCGAGAACGCGACCGTGGAGCCGGCCCCTGCAGCCGGCGAGCCGATTCCTGGCTCCGTCGCCGACATCACGGATGGCGACCGCTAGACGGCTGTTCGGCAGGGCGGGCCTTGAGCGTCCCCGCCTGAAGCCCTGTTCGTCCGCAGCCTCGGCTCGGTGGCTGCTCTCACCGCGCCAAGCGCGTCCCGCGGCCAGGGTCACGAGGGTCTCTGTCCCCGGCTGCGCGCGGCGGTGGAGGCACGAAGGCGCCTTTTCCAGGAACCCGCAGCCGGGTTCCGCGTTTCGCGCCTCACGGGACTTAGCATTTGAGAGGCTCGGGGGGCTTTGCCGCATATCCTATTGGTCGAGGACCTGACGTCGGAACGGGAGATGATCTCGGCGGCGCTCGAACAGCGCGGCGCGCAGGTCACAGCGGTGGCCGACGACGAGCAAGCCTACACCGCCCTGCGTGAAGCGGCCTCACGGACCTTCGACGCGCTGGTCACCGACATCAACCTCGGCCACGGCACCACCGGCTTCGACGTCGCGCGGGCCGCCCGGGCGATCCAGCCGGGCCTGGCCGTGATCTACATGACCGCCTTCGAGATGGAGACGGCGGCGCACGCCGTCGAGGACAGCCTGACGCTTCGCAAGCCGCTCAAGGTCAGCGATCTTGCCGAGCACATCCTCGGCCACCTCGATGCCGAAACCCTGGCCAGGGGCTGGGACGGCGGGTCGCAGCAGGCGTCCGCCGGCTAGGCCAGACGGCCAAGTGTCGGGAATCCGACAATAAACTCCGCCCACGGATAAGCTCCGCGTTAATGCCTTTGCGTTACGCAAACCCCTCGTGTTGGGGGGAAGTACGTAACCGTGTCGACTGTTCTTCTGGTGGCCGGAATCGGCCTGCCCATCGTCCTGACCATGATCGCCCTGGGCTTCATCCTCGCGCGTCCGAAGGCCCCGCCGCCTCCTGAGGAGTGACGCCGCCGGACGCAAGGCTTCACGTCGCGTCGCGAAGACGGCGGCGGCTTTCCTCGAATAGATAGCGCGCGGTCGCTGCAAGATCCTCCGGCAGGGGCGCGGAACCGCCACAGGCGGGGCAGACGAGCGCGGACTGATCCTCAAGGGTCGAGAGGGCCGCCTCGATGGGCGAGCCGCAGGCGCGACAGCAGACCTCGACCAACCACTCGGACACCATCCGCCCCCTCAACCTTGTCGTGTTCAGGCGCAACCTGGCCGAGTGCCGATGAAGAAGCGGTGAAGGGACCGGCGAAAGGCACGGGGAATGGCGGCGGCGGCGAAGGAAAAAAGCCCCGGCCAGGGGCCGGGGGCTCTCACTAAGACCTGTGCGGGCAGACTGTCGGGGGGCTCGTCTAACGCCGCGGCGACCAGGTAAGCAGCACTCGATGGCGACCGAATGCACCCGATCAACGGCGAAGGCTGGGTCGAGGTTCCGACGTTTCGAAAATCATCAGGCGTGCAGGGTCCGCCGGCGGCCGGACCGGCTCAGGCGTCCGGGGAATCGGCCGGCTCGTCCCGCGTGAGGCCAGCGGCGCGGAGCTGGGAGCGGTGCTCGGACATCCGCTGCTTCACGGCGTCGAGCTGACGGCGCAGATCGACCAGCGCCGCCTCGCCGTCGTCAGCCGACGGCGGAATCTGGGTGTTGGAAAGGGCGCCGGACATCAAGACACACAACGGCGAGGAACGGCCTCAGGTTTCCGACAGGCGTGATCAATTCCGCCGTTCGTCAGCGGCCGCACGCTCGGCAGCGCGGCGCAGCTCCGCGGCGCGGGCCAGCAGGGCTTCCTTGTCTTTCCGATAGCTAACGAGGCGAGCCATGCGCTCGACCTCCTCGGCCTCGGCCTGAAGTTCCTGGGCAGTTTTCATTGATCACTTTGGGTTTCGCCGCTCTGTCAAAGGCGGCCCGGGGCGCGGCGGTTCCGCCCGGCGGCGGTCCCTGAGCAAACAAGCCGCGACCGTGGCCGCGGCGCCGCTTGATCGCGAGGACCGCCTTCGGAAATATGAGGTTCGTGAAGAAGGCGTCCGAATACCGGCAACACGCCCAGGAATGCCGCAACCTGGCCGCGGCCATGGACGTGCCCGAGCAGCGCGAGCAACTGCTGGAAATGGCCCAACACTGGGAGACGCTGGCGGCCGACCGCGCGGCGCTTGTGGCGAAGCACCCAGAGCTGGCTCTCAAGGGCGAGCGCGAGGAAGAGGCTCGCCACCGCCGTTGAACGGGCGGCCCTCGCCGCCCTGATACCCCCAAACCCCAGGAGGACCGACGCCGGAAACGGCGGCGGCGATGACGCATGGCGCGAAGGAAGAGGAAGCCGTCGTTGCAACGGCCGCGGGTGGGCGGCGCCGTGATCTACGCCCGCTACTCACCCGACCTCGGGGCGGAGATCTGCCGGCGGATCGCGGCGGGCGAGGTCTGGGCGCATATGGCGCGCCGCGGGCGGATGCCCAACCCGGGCGCAATCTACGAATGGCGCAAGCGGTATCCCGCCTTCGCCGAAGCCTTGGCCCAGGCCCGCGAGATCGCCGCAGACGGCGGCCGCGACCTGCCCACCAATCTCGAAACCCTAGGAGAGGACCTGATGAAGGACGACCTGATGACGCCGGCTCCGCGCCGGCTGCGGAACAAGTCGCGCCGCGCCGACGGCGGCGTCGAGTACGTGCGCTACACGGAGGCGGCGGTGCGCCGGATCTGCGACGGGCTGGCCGCGGGCAAGACCTGGAAGTCGTTGTCCAGCCTGCCAAAGATGCCGTCGCACAGCACGTTCTTCGACTGGCGGCGGAAGCACCCGGAGTTCGATCATGCGGTCAGGGTCGCCCGGGCGATCGCGGCCGAGGACCGGTTCGAGGAGGCATACGAGACGTCGGTGGGCTCCACCATGGAGACGCTGGCCAAGGACAAGGCGCACGTCGATCTCTGCATGAAGCAGGCGGCGGCCCTGGACCCGTCGCAGTTCAGCGAACGGGGGCGGGGGGCGGCCGGGCGGCCGGGCGAGGGCGGCGGCCACGTCCAGACCTTCGTCATCCGCCACTTCGAGAAGGTCATCGAGGAAGACGGCACAAGCCGGCTGCTGGCCTTCGATCGCGTGCAGCAGGTCGAGCGATGAGCGCTGCGGAGACGACCAAGCGGCCGCGCACGCCGCGCGCCAAGGCGCCGGTCTGCCCGGCGGCCGAGGGGCCGGTGACGCCGATCGGGCGCCACTGGACGCCCAAGCCCCACCAGGAGGAGCTGTTCTTCGCGCTGCGCGGCGGCTGCAAGCGGGCGGACGTGGCCGCGCACCGGCGCTGGGGAAAGGACGAGGTGGCGCTGGCCTGGGCGGCGGAGGCGGCGATCCGGACCCAGGGCACCTACTGGCACCTGCTGCCCGAGGCCGCCCAGGCCAAGAAGGCGATCTGGGACGCCATCAACCCGCACACCGGCAAGCGCAGGATCGACGAGGCCTTCCCCCGCGAGGTGCGCCACAAGCGCTGGGAGGCCGACATGAAGGTCGAGCTGAAGAACGGCTCGACCTGGCAGGTGGCAGGCTCGGACAACTACAACTCCCTCGTCGGTTCGCCGCCGGTGGGGGTGGTGTTCTCGGAGTGGTCGCTGGCGAAACCGGAGGCCTGGGGCTACCTCCGGCCGATCCTGGCAGAGAACGGCGGCTGGGCGCTCTTCCTCTGGACGCCGCGCGGGCTGAACCACGCGACGCGGGCCTTCGAGAGCGCAAGCTGCGGCCGCAGGAGTGGCTGACCATCCAGGCCTCGGCGCGGGACACGGGCGTCTTCACGGCCGAGCAGCTCGAGCGGGAGCGGCGCGAGATGATCGCCGAGCTGGGCTCGGTGGAGGAGGGCGAGGCCCGGTTCGCCTCGGAGTACCTGGTGGACTTCAGCGCGGCGGTCCCGGGCAGCTACTACGGCTCGGCGCTGCGCGAGGCCGATGCGCAGGGGCGGATCGGACGCGTGCCCTACGACCCGGCGCTGAAGGTCGACACGGCCTGGGACCTGGGCATCCACGACTACACGGCGATCTGGTTCTTCCAGCAGGTCGGCCGGGAGGTGCGGGCCATCGACTACTACGAGACCTCGGGGGAGGGGTTCGACGCCATCGCCCGCGAGGCGCTGAAGTCCAAGCCCTACGTCTATGGAACCCACCACCTGCCGCACGACGTGATGGTGCGCGAGATGGGGAATGCGGGCCGCAGCCGCTACGAGACGCTGCAGAACCTCGGCGTCTGGCCGATCACCGTGGGCGTGGCCATGGACCGGGAGGAGCGGATCAACGCGGCGCGGACGATGATCCCGATCACCTGGTTCGACGCGGAGAAATGCGCCGTCGGGCTGGACCGGCTGCGCGCCTACAAGAAGCGCTGGAGCCGGGCGACGCGGACCTACACCGGGCCGCTGCACGACGACGCCAGCCATGGGGCCGACGCGTTCGGCGAGTTCGCGGCCAACCGGCTGGGCCCGGCGCGGCCGAAGGAGCGCACGCACTACCGTCGGGAGCCGGGGCCGCTGAGCTGGATGGGGTGAAGCCCAGAATAGGAGTGGGAACCACGGAATACACGGACCACAGGGAGGAGAGCAAACCATGAAGGGCGGGAAGAGCGCGGACTTCCGTGTGGTCGGTGGTTCTCTTTTGCCGCTTCGCCGCCCCTGGCGGCGGTTGACGCCTCTTCGGAAAGCGGACCTGCTGGTGGCGTCGCCGGACGGGGCGGCGGACCCACGGCGCGCGCATGGACTTCCTGAAACTGCTGCGGAGTTTCGAGGAACTGATCTTCGAGGCGGCCAGCTGGCTGTTGTTCTATCCCCGGACGCTGTGGCGGATCATGTCACGGCCGCTGGCCGCAATGGCCTATTCCGACGCCGAGCAGTCGGACGACGAGGAGGGCCGCTACGACGACGCCATCTCGCCGCCGCTGTTCCTGCTCTTCTCTGTGGTGCTGGTGAACCTCGTGGGCATGGCCCTGCACGTGCCGACGCCGCACGTGGACTCCACCCTGGGCGCGGCGGTGTCCAATTCCCCGCAGAACCTCGCGCTCTTCCGGGCGCTGATCTTCAGCCTGATCCCACTCGTCTCGGCCGCAACGCTGGTGCGCGAGCAGAACATCCGCCTGGCCCGCGAGACGCTGCGGCCGCCGTTCTACGCCCAGTGTTACCTGGCCGCGGCGGTGTCCATCTTCGTGGGCTTCGGCAGCGTGATCCTCCAGCGGCCCGACCTGCCCAATGCGCTTGGCCTGGCGATCATGCTGGCCGGCGCGACCTGGTTCGGGGCCGTCCAGACGCGCTGGTTCTCCAGGACGCTCAGCGTCCGCTGGCCGCGCGGCCTGTGGCTCACAGTGTGGTCCGTGGTCAGGGCGCTGGGCTACATGCTGCTGATCGTCGTGCCCGTCGCGCTGCTCTGAGGCCTAGAACCGCCGCCTGTCGCCGTCTCCCACCAGGTCGCAGGCGCCACGGAATTTGGTCAGGCCGTCGAGCACGATGCGGCCACTGCGGCGGTCGATGGTGACGGTCGGGCGGTTGAGGCCATTCAGCCTGAAGCGGCCGGCGATGCGGTCGGGCGTGACCGAGAGGTCGCTGAGCTCGTACCCGCCGTGGTCGGAGCCCGAGCTGACCGGCGGGACCATGGACTTGGCCGGCCGGATACGTCCGCGGCCGCCATCGATCTCAAGGGTAAGCGAGGTGTCGTAGTGCTCCTGGGTCCATTCGATCCGGGACTTGGGTACGTAGCGATCCTGCTTGGGATCCTACTCGTAGCCCGGACAGCGGCGAGCCTTCATGTGGCGCCACGTCTTCCTGCCGCGACGCGGCGGGCGGCTAGACGCGGATGTCGACCAGGCGGCCGGTGCTGGAGCCGGTCAGCGCCCGAGCCGGCGCGGGGGCCTGCTGGGTCTGGACCGACTTCTCGGCAGCCCGATCGCGGTCATAGACGACCGGCCGGACCGGGGGGACCGGGAAGAACGTCACGGGTTGGACATTCAGCGACATAGCTCGCCTTGTGACACATCCAGGCTTAACTTCACGTTACCGGCTGCAACCGGTGCGCGGCGCTTCGCATTTGGGGGTCGACACGACACCTGAAGGGAGAAGAGCTTATGAGTGGCGTAGGACTGATCATGGCGATCATTATCGGCATCCTGGCCGGTTGGATCGCCGAGAAGGTGATGAAGCGGAACCACGGCCTGCTGACCAATCTGGTGGTGGGCGTCGTGGGGGCGTTCCTGGGCGCGTTTATCGCCGGGATGCTGAACATCTCGTTCGGCGGCATCCTGGGCAGCCTGCTGGTCGCCACGGCCGGCGCCATCCTGCTGCTGTTCCTGCTCGGCCTGTTCCAGGGCCGCCGGGGCGTGCTGCGGTAAGCGACGACCCATCGTCGGAAAGAGCCCGCGCCGGCCTCGCCGGCGCGGGTTTCTTTGCGCGGATGGTGAACGGCGCGGCTCTCGGAAAATAAGTTGCGCGCTAAGGATGTTCCTTGGCGAAGCGTCAAGCATACCCGCGGTATCCCACGCGAAAAGCTCATAAAACATGGTGGGATAACGATGGCGGTTCGCTCCGCGCGGGTGACAAACCCGATGGATCAGGCGCTGGCCGCCCTCGAGGCCGTGAAGGCCAAGAACACCCAGCGTGCGCAGACGCCGTCGCCGCCGACGCCGGTGATCACGTCGACGAAGCCGGTCGCGCCGACGCCGGTCGCGCCGACGCCGGCCGCGGCCGCTCCAGCCACGGCCGCGAACCCGCTGGCCGGATCCACGGTGCAGGCGCTGGTCGAACAGGCCGCGAAGGCCGCCCAGTCGATCGCCGGCCAGATCAAGGACAAGGCCGAGGCGGCCAAGCCGGACACGACGCCGGGCCAGTCCGCCGCGGAGGCGGCCAAGGCCCTGGCCGAGGCCGCAAAGGCCGCCGCCGAGGCCGCGAAGGCCAAGGCGGAGAAGGACAAGGCGCCTGCGCCGGCCCCAACCCCGACCCCGCCGGTCGCCGCCCCGCCGCCGCCCCTCGCCGCGCCGCCTGCCGCCGCGCCGCCGCCCGTGGCGGCGCCTCCAGCGCCGCTGCCAGCGCCGGCGCCGATCGAGACCCGACCGATCACGCCGGTGGAGACCAGGGACGAGACGCCGCCGCCCGCGGCTCCCGCCGCGCCGGCCGCGGTCCGCCAGGGCGGCCGCGACCGTGGCCGCGACGGGAGGCTCTCGTCGGCGGTGATGTCGGTGCTGCTGGCCGTGCAGGAGACGGTGCGCGACGCCAACTCCAGGGATCCGAAGACCACCCTCGGCCAGGCGCTGCATAGCCTCATGGACCTGTTCGGCGCCGTCGGGCGTGGACAGGGCCGCGGGCACGGGCACGGGCACGGGCAGGGCAACGGCCAGGGTCACGGCCGGCCGCCTCGGCCGCCTCGGCCGCCGCCGCCGCCGCCTCCGCCGCCGCCGCCGCCGCCGCCTCCGCCGCCGCCTCCGCCTCCGCCTCCGCCGCCGGTGGTGACGCCGCCGCCGGTGGTGACGCCGCCGCCGCCCGCGCCGCCGCCGCCGGTCGTCGCGCCGCCGCCGCCCGTCGTGGCGCCTCCGGCGCCGCTCCCGCCGCCGCCAGTGACGGCCGAGCAGAGGGCGACGCCGAAGTTCGTGGGCTTCGTCCGCGACCGGCTGCACGAACAGCCGCTGGCCCTCTATCCGACCACGCCATTCTCCAAGCGCGTGGCGCCGGCCGAGACGAAACGCCGAGAGACCGAGCAGGTCCAGCGGGCCAGCGCGCTAAAGATCGCCACGTCGAAGACGGTGTTCGCGAACCAGGCCGCCCTGCCGCTCATGCAGGTCATCCAGATGCAGTCCATGCAGTTCCAGGCGGGATTCCAGGCCTCGGCCTATCGCACCCGATGGATATTCTAGGTTGCAGAGCAGATACTACTCTCGGTCGGATATCCGACGATGGTTCAACCGTGCATGGTGCCCGCGCAATCGCGAATGAGTTGCGGCGGTCGGCTTACCGCGTACATATCCGCGCATGGAAGAGCTCGAACAGCAGATGTTCGCCCTCGAGTTGATCGTCAGCCTGCGGC
Source organism: Phenylobacterium sp. J367 (assembly GCF_024699985.1). GTDB lineage: Bacteria > Pseudomonadota > Alphaproteobacteria > Caulobacterales > Caulobacteraceae > Phenylobacterium. The sequence continues at coordinate 2,754,647 of NZ_JAJONA010000001.1, forward strand.
TGGCGCTGGACCCGCCGGCCGTCCGCCGCCAGCTCGTGGAGGCGATCGGCCGGGAGACAGCCGACTGCAGCGAGATCGAGGCGCAGATCCGCCGCCGCGCGCTGGAGATCATCCGCGGCGCGGAAGGGCCGGACCTGGTCTGAGGGCTTCCGCGCGCCGCGCGGCCGCCCGATGGGCAGCCGTCTAGAGCAGCCGTCCCTGCGGCGGGGCCGCGGCGAACGGGCCGGCCGGCGCGTCGGGCAGGCGGACGCGGAACACCGCGCCCGGTCCGCCCTCGACTTCCAGGTCGCCGCCGATCTGCTGGACCATTGAGCGCACCAGCCGCATGCCGAGCCCGGCGCCCGGCGGGTCGGGCAGCCCAGGGCCGTGGTCGGTGACCGATAGGACCAGGGTGTGGTCGGTGCGGGACAGGCGTACGGCGATCTCGCCGGAGGCCGGGGCGGGATAGGCGTGCTTGGCGGCGTTGGTGATCAGTTCGTTGACCACCACGCCCAGCGCGACCGCCCGGTCCACCGCCAGGATGGCCGGTTCCGCCGCCAGGGTGATCCGCACGCGCTCATTCTCGATCACGGAGCCCTCGAGCCGACGGCAGAGGTCCCCCAGGTAGGCGGCGAGGTCGACGTCGTCCTTGCGGCCGGAGCGGCAGAGGCTGGCGTGGACATCGGAGATGGCGTGGATCCGACCGACCGCCCTCTGGAGCTGGGTCGAGACTTCGGCCGACGCGCCGCGGGCCTGCATGTTCAGCAGCGAGGACACCATGGCGAGGTTGTTCTTCACCCGGTGGTTCAGCTCGTCGAACATCTCCGCCTGGTGCGCCTCGGCCGCCTTCTGGTCGGTGATGTCCTGGACGACCTGGGCGAACTGTTCGGCCATCACCCGGCTGAGGCGGATCTGGTACCAGCGGCCGGTGGCGGGGCTCTGATATTCGACGCTCACCGGAATGCCGTCGAGCGCCCGGCCGCAGGCTTGGAGCCAGGCCTCGGAGGCGCGGGGGGTGAGCTCGCTCTGCCGTCGGCCGATAACGCTGGCGTCGAGGCCCAGCAGCCGCAGGATGGCGGGGTTGGCCTCCAGCACCTGGTAGTCGACGAGGCGGCCGTCGGCGCCGCGCACGGCCTGGAGCAGGGCGAAGCCTTCCGAGACGGTGTCGAAGAGGGTGCGGTAGCGCAACTCGCGCTCGGCGAGGCGCAGGGTGTTGGCGCGCTGGCGTGCGAGGAGGGCGCGCAGGTACAGGCCGCCCGCCGCGATACAGGCGCCGGCGAACGCATAGAGGCCGAGGTTGACGGCGACGTGGGCGGGGATCGGGCTGGCGGCCCCGACGGGCTCCAGCATGAACCACCCGCCGAGCAGGCCGCCGCCCGCCAGCGCGGTCGCCGCGGCGGGCCAACCGCCGGCCAGCGCCGCCGCCATGATCACCGGGTAGAAGAGGCTGAACGCCGTGAGGCCGGGAAAGACCGCGCCCAGGCGCGCGCGGACCAGGGCGGCCAGCGCCAACAGGGCGAGGGTCAGCGCCTGGGCGAGGGCGCCCCGCAGCAAGGACATGCGTCCTGCCGACCTGATCGGTCCTTCGCCCCTCATCGCGCCCCACCAGGTCTTCACGGCATGGCGAAAATCCTAGGCCGAGATTTCACGGCTTGGCGACCCAGGGTTTTCCCTTAGGCGCGAGTGTTCGCGTGTGTCTTATCAAATGGCAGGACCGCGGCGCCGGTAAAGACTCGCGATGCGCACGGTCGATCCTGGATGACAGTGAAGCAAGTCGTCGTGAATCGGGGTCGAATCTTGCCGCTCAGCACCTTCGGACAACTTGCGCGAGCAGAGCCCCGCGTGCGCTTGGGTCGCAGTCCGGCGAAAGGCCCGCGATCTGCCGCCACCGCGGCGCCGGGCTTGCTGCGGGGGAGGCCAGAACCGTCCGGGAGACCCTGATGCGCCAGTTCGAGACAGCTTTCGCCCCGATGCGGGACGCCGATCCCGCCGTGGCCCGCCTGATCCAGACCGAGCTCCACGCCGGCGAGGCCATGGCGGTGGCGATCCATGTGCGCGAGGGCCTGATCCGGCTGGCCGCGGCCAACGGCGACGCCCGGCGGGAGAGCCGCGCGGCCTGACAGGGGTTGCGTCGCGGGCGGCCTGCGGCTTGTTGGAGGCCTGGGGTCGACGAGGGCGCAGGACGCATGGACGAGACGGGACGGATCCTTTCGCTGGAGGCTCAGCTCGCCGACGCCCAGCGCGCGCTGACCGCCCACGACTTCCTGCTCCGCGCCCTGCTCGCGGAACTGGCGCTTTCGGACGCCGCGGCCTTCCGCAGCCTGGTCGAGGGCTTCCAGAGGACCGGCTTCTACCGCGCGAAGATCGACGCCCCCGACCTCACCCGCGAGGTGGCGGGCGAGATCACCGACCTGCTCGACGAGGTGGCGGGCACGGTGGCGGCCCGGCGGCCCGTGGGGGGATCGACCGGATGAGGGGTGATCAAATCTCGATGTAACAATGACGCGAGAGGAACGCTGGTCGACCACCGGCGTTGCCCGAGTAAGCCCGGGAATTCCGTCATGACCGACCTGAACGCCGCGCCCGCGGACGAACTCGCCACCCTGCCGACCGTGGGGCCTGCCGCCGCCTATGACCTGATCCTCTTCCGGCCCTATCTGAGCTGGGAAGAGGTGGAGTACGTGCCGGGGTTCAGTCCCGAGCGGGTCGACGAAATCCGGCTGGCCGGCGCGACGCTGGGCTCGCCGGACAGCCGCCGCTGGCTCCTGGAGCGCGACCGGCAGGACCTCCAGGCCTAGCGGCGCCCGGACGCGTCCGGACTCACCAGTTGCAGTGATTGTCGACCCAGAGCGTCAGCGACCCCACCGCCTGGCCCGCGTCGTGCTGGGTCATGCAGGCCGAGAACGCGCGCTGGAAACGGACGAGGCCCGTCGGGCCGCCGGCCAGCATGATGCGGGCCGTGGCGTTGTCGCCGGCGGCCGCGGCGCAACTGCGGGCGGCGGCCACCACCTGCGGCGCGGGCGTGGGCGTGAGGAACTCGCCGATCAACTCGCCGCGGCGTTCGGCGACGGCGTAGCGCTGGGCGGGCTGGAAGAGGGAGAGCAGGCGGCGGCGGCGCGGGCCGACGCATTCCTCGTTGGTGGAGACCCCGGTCCAGAGCCGGTCGGACGGGCCTTCGAAGCCCACGGACGCCGTCGCCCGCGCGCCGGCCACGGCGACGCCCGCGCCGCTGTCCGCCGCCTGCGCGGCGCCGGCCGACACCGCCAGGGCCATCAATGCTCCGAGCCCGAAGGCGCAGAATCGCATCGCGAAAATCCCCAATCCCCGCTCCTTCGACGGCGCCAGAGCTTGGCGGTAGAGTCAATGGAATATTAAGGGCTTAACGTTAACGGCCCTGCGGTGTTCGCATGTTGTTCTTCATGAGGGTCCCCGCAGCGAGCGCGTCATCAGCGCCGCGGGGGACGGCTCCGAGGCGATGCGAAATCCGCCGCCACCGCGAGCGAAGATGTTCGCATTTTGTTCTTGACATTCGCGCGCGTCTTTGAGAGAGTTGTGTCAGCGTTGATGCGTGCGCCCGCGGCGGCCTGAGGGCCCCGGCGGGTGCGGTGCGTCGAAGGCGTTGATCGCCACGGACGTGCGGCGCCGCTGGTGGGCGGACCGATCCCAACAGTCTGAAACGAAGGGGCTGGACGCGATGCGCGGTTGGCGGATGCCGAGTGACGACCTGCCGGTGGGCGACTGGATGCGCGAGCGGGTGCTGAGGCCGGCGGGCGAGGCGCTGGCGGCGCTGCCACGGCTGGCGCTTGGCGGGGCTGATCGTACCGGCTGCATGGGTCTGGCGGGTTGCGCGTGGCCGGCGGCTTGTGTCCGCCCTGACGCTTCGGGGCGCGGCTTTGCTGCTCGCGGTACCCGCGGTCCTGCTCTGGTGGCCGCTGGTCTTTGATCTCGCCAACTTCGAGCTGCGGTTCTTGGACGTGTTTGCCGGCGCGGCGTTCTTCGCCGGCCTATGGCTCATGTGGCGCTCGCGTCCGCGCCGCCCTGACCCTGCGACTGAGCCCGCCCTGACCTGACCTGAGCTCCGGCGCCCGGCGGGCGCCGATCCCGACATTCCCTCGCGGCGTCTGCGCCGCTCACCCCGCCCGGCCGCCGTGCGGGGCGATAGCCTATGGGGCATCACCCTTGTCCGACGAAGATCTGATCAAGGAGGCCCGCGAAGCCTTCGAGCTGGCGGCCGACGCCGAGGCGGAGAACCGGCGCGACGCCCTCGACGACCTGAAGTTCGCCAGGCTGGGCGAGCAGTGGCCGGCGGCGATGAAGCGGGCGCGCGAGCTGGACGGCCGGCCGACCCTGACCATCAACCGGCTGCCGGCCTTCATCCGCCAGGTGGTCAACGACGCCCGGCAGAACAAGCCGGCGATCGCGGTGCATCCGGTGGACAGCGGCGCCGACCCGGAGACGGCGGAGGTGTTCAACGGCCTGATCCGCCACGTGGAGCAGAGCTCCGATGCGGAGGTCGCCTACGACACGGCGCTCGACTTCGCGGTGACCGGCGGCTTCGGCTATTTCCGGATCAACACCCGCTATGCGGCCGACGACGGCTTCGACCAGGACCTGGTGGTGGAGCGGGTGGCCAACCCGTTCTCGATCTACGGCGACCCGGACTCGACGGCGGCCGACAGCGCCGACTGGAACTCGGCCTTCGTGGTCGACAGCCTGCCGAAGACGGCCTTCGAGGCGCGCTGGAAGGGAGCCGACGCGGTCGACTGGACGGCGGACGCCTATGCGAGCCTGGGCGCGCCCTGGCTGGAGGGGGAGCGGGTGATGGTCGCCGAGTGGTGGCGGCGTGAGCGGGTGGAGAAGACCATCCTGGCGCTCTCCGACGGGCAGGTGATCGAGGAGGCGACCTACAAGGCGCAGAAGACGATGTTCGACGCCTTGGGGGTCAGCGTCGTCGGCCAGCCGCGGACGGTGGCGGGGCACAAGGTGACCCAGCGGATCCTGACCGGTGGGGAGGTGCTGGAGACCGTCGACTGGGCGGGGAAGTACATCCCGATCGTCCCGGTCTATGGCGAGGAGCTGTTCGTCGACGGCCGCCGGCGGCTGCGTGGACTGGTGCGCGACGCCAAGGACCCGCAGCGGATGTTCAACTACTGGCGCACGGCCTCGACCGAGCTGGTGGCGCTGGCGCCGAAGACGCCGTTCATCGGGCGGAAGGGGGCGTTCGAAACGGACAGCGCCAAGTGGGCGTCGGCCAACACCGAGAGCCACGCCTACATCGAATATGACGGGAACGACCCGCCGATGCGGCAGCCGTTCGCAGGTCCGCCGGCCGGCGCGCTGCAGGAGGCGCTGAACGCCGCCGACGACATGAAGGCGATCATGGGCCTGCAAGATGCGAGCCTGGGCGCGCGGTCGAACGAGACCAGCGGCCGGGCGATCATGGCCCGGCAGCGGGAGGGGGACACCTCCACCTTCCACTACATCGACAACCTGAGCCGGGCGATCCGGCACGCGGGCCGGATCATGCTGGACCTGATCCCGAAGGTGTACGCGACGCCGCGGGTCGTCCGCGTGTTGGGGGTGGACGGCCAGGCGAAAAGCGTGGCCGCGGCGCCTGGCGGTCAGGCCGCCGCGGGGCAGGGCGGCGAGGCGCTGCGGAAGCTCGGGCGGATCTACGACCTGGGGGCCGGCAAGTACGACCTGACGGTGCGCTCGGGACCGTCGTTCACCAGCCGCCGCGAGGAGGCGGCGAACCAGATGATCGAGCTGATGCGGGCGTTCCCGGCCGCGGCGCCGGTGATCGGCGACCTGCTGGCGCGGAACCTGGACTGGCCGGGAGCGGACGAGATCGCCACGCGCCTGGCGGCCCTGCTGCCGCCGCAGGCGAAGGGCGCGGCGCCTGAGGTCGAGCAGGCCAAGCAGCAGCTGGGCCAGCTGGCCCAGGCGCTGCAGGCGGCAAAGGCGGAGATCGCGGCCCTGAAGCAGGACCGGGCGCACGAGGCCCGCAAGCTGCAGATCGAGGCCTTCGAGGCTGAAACCAACCGGCTGCGAGCGTTGCAGCGGTAGGGGGTCAGCGCGTCTGGCGGCCGTCGCGGTGGCGGAGGAAGAAGCGGCGAGCCAGCCAGAGGCTGAAGGGGCTGAGGAGCACGCCGCCGACGACGAGGCCGAGACGGCCGATTGTCCCGCCGACGACAGCGCCAAGCGCCGCAATCACGCCGACCGCGGTCCAGAGGATGACGGATCCGCGCAGCAGGCGGGTCTCCCAAAGGGACGAAAGCGTCTGTCGATAGGCCGCCAGCCAAAGGGTCGCCATGCTGACGGCGAGCACTATGGCGAAGTAGGGCCAGCCGACCCACGAGGCCGTCATCGGCCCCCAGGCGTAGAGGAGCGGCGCCCACAGAACTCCGCCGAGTCCAAGCCAGGCGGCGGCGACCCAGAAATCGCCGCCCACGAACCGCTTTGCGTCGGCCCGGGCAAGGGTCAGCCAGCCCAGGGTGATCTGAGCGCCGATGGCCGAGAGCGGGCCGATCACGAACAGTTCTGGGTCGCGCGTGAACAGGGCCGTTCCCCAGAGAGCGAACCCCAGGAAGCTGAAGTCAGCGCCGCCCCGACGGATTTCCCGGCGCGACCACTGCGCCTTGCGTTCTTCGGTCAACACCGCGGTCGCCCCTGATTCCCACAACCTCAGGAAAATTCGCACATGGATTCGAAACGCCGCAACGAAGAGCGCACGTCGCCCGGCAAGTCCATCGCCGCCGGCGCGCTCGAAGCCCAGCAACGGATCCTCGACATCGGCCTGGATCGGGCGAAGAAGCACGCGCCAAAGGTCGTCAAGGGCATCAAGGCCGCCCGTTTCTGGGGGCCGGCCCGAGTTCTGGACTGCGCTTCCATTGCGACGGCCGAGAACAAGGGGCGGGCCATCGCCGAGGCAGCCGGCGGCGCCGCGGGTTCGTGGATCGCCGGCATCGGCGGCGGGCCAGCCGCCGTGATCACCGCGCCGATCGGCGGAGCGGCGGGCGCCTGGGCCGGCGGCGAACTCTACGACGCCGGCGAGGAGATCGTTTCCGACATCCTCGACTGGCGCGACGTGAACGCCCGCAAGGTCGCCGAGACCCGCCGCATCAATGACCGGCGCAACGCCGAGCAGCGCCGCAACGGCCGCTGAGCGGCCGCCACTCCGCCTCCGCGCGAGGCCTCATCAAACAGGACACCCATGGACAACGACGACGCCATCATGGCGGGCGGGGACGACCTCGCGCGCGCGGAAGAGCTCGGCCTGGAGGCCGAGGAGCTGGAGCAGGACGGCGCGGAGGGTCTCGAGCCCGAGACGCTTGAGATTGAGCTGGACGGCCAGGTCTATGAGATCCCGGCGGCGCTGAAGGGCGCGTTCCTCCGGCAGGCCGACTACACCCGCAAGACCCAGGACCTCGCCGAACAGCGCCGGGCGGTGGAGGCCGAACGGCAGGCGTTGGCCCAGCAGTCGCAGCTCTCGGCCGGCGCGAGCCGCGACCGGATGCGGCTGGCGGCGCTGGACGAGCAGCTCGCCGACTTCGACGGCGTGGACTGGCGGGCCTTCGCCGAGGAGGACCGCCAGGGCGCCGAGACGCTCTGGGGCCGCTACCAGGCCATGGGCCGGGCGCGCGAGGAGCTTGCCCGCGCCGTCGCCCACGCCGACGAGCGCGACCAACTGAAGGCCGCGCGCGAGGCGGCCGACCGGATGGCCGAGACGGGCCGCAAGCTGGCCGAGGAGATCGACGGCTGGTCGCCGGAGACCGCGGCGAAGCTGGTGGAATACGCCCAGGCGTTCGGCGTCACGCTCGAGGAGCTGGCCGAGGCGGCGGATCCGAGGCTCTGGAAGCTGCTGCACAAGGCCTGGCGGGCCGATCAGGCCGGCGGGCAGGAAATCGCGGCCCGGGCCCAGGCGGTGCGGCCGGCGGTGCAGGTGACCGGCGCGGCGGGCGCTAGCGGCGGCGTGCGCGACGAACTGGCGCTCAAGGACTGGATGGCCCGGCGCAACGAGCAGATGGCGCGGGGGCGGTGATGGTACAGCCGACGAAACCGATTGGATGGGACGACGTCGACCGCTTTTCGAGGCCGGCGGCCACGCCGAAGCCGCCGGCGGCCCATCGGCTGACACTGGAAGAGCGTGTCAGCCTCGCGAAGGCGCCGCGGCGGCGGCCCGCGCCGACGGGCGATACGCGTCTCCAGGTCTGGTCCTACGACGTGCCGGACCGCATCCTGCGCGAGGCTGTGGGCGTCGGAATTCCGAAGGTCCTCAAGGGGCTTTCCCCAGACCACATGTACGAACTCTACGACGACGGCCGGGACCGATTTATCTATCGCGCCGGGCCGTCGCGGCACGGCCTTCACGCCGAGGTGACGCCGGCCGAGAGAAGCCGTGACTTCAATCAAGGCGAGCGGCTGCTCTATGAGACGACGCTACCGAACGTCGCCGCGGCCGACGCCGTCGGCTCGGCCAGAACCCATGCCGCGCAGATCGAAGGCTCGGGACGTCCCTACCTGGTCTTCGGATCGAACTCGAACGCGGTGATCCGGGAGCATATGAACCAAAGGCCCGGCGTGAGCGTCGGCGACCGGCAGACAGTCGGAGGCCGGCCGCCCAGATTCTGACCCGCGCCAGCCGATCAGCTGCCGACCTTCCCGGTCCGACCCGTCGCGATCCAGGCCCAGATGACGAAGGGCCAGACGGGAAGCACCAAGGCGACGGCGTAGGGGCGCCATCATCCAGGCGTTGTCGCCCTGATCGGCGATCATCCAGGCGATCGCCGCGGCAGGCAGGAGCGTCGGGAGGCCAAGCGCGCCGATCGCCACCCTGCGGATGAGGACCTCGCGCCGAGACGCGGCGGGCGCGCGCCCAAGGTTCACGATCAGCCAGACCGTTCCGACGAAGTACGCGGCGAGGGCGGCCAGATACAGCACCTCGAAGCCCGGATGGAATCTGCCCGCAACCCAGGCGATCGCGACCAGAAGGATCGAAGCCGCCAGCACCTGCGCGGGTAAGACGATGAAGGTCTTCACCTCAAACGCCTCGCGTTGTTTCTGATTTGTTCTAGCAGGTCCGGCGCAGGCCGCAATGCCGATTCCGATGCGTGCGGATCTCCGCCATCGCCTCGGAATACCGGTTGCGGCCGCTCAGAACCGAAATCCAGGCCGCCGCCGGCTCCGCCGGCAGCCTTCGAGCATGCGCGTCCTTCGCGCCTCGGGAGCCTTCACGCGGCCAATTCCAACCCAATCCCAAGGACAACTGAATGCCCAATACGATCCTGACCGCCACCGCGGTGACGCGGGAGGCGCTGCGCGTGCTCCACCAGAAGCTCAACTTCGTGGGTTCGATCACGCGCGAATATGACGACAGCTTCGCCCGCCAGGGCGCCAAGGTCGGCGACACCCTGAAGGTGCGCCTGCCGAACCAGTACGTGGTCCGCACCGGCTCGACGCTGGCCGCCCAGGACACCACCGAGAGCTCGGTGGACCTGAAGGTGCAGACCCAGAAGGGCGTCGACCTGAACTTCACCTCGGTCGACCTGACCATGAACCTGGACGACTTCTCCGAGCGCATCCTGGAGCCCGCCATGAGCGTGCTGGCCGCCAACATCGAGGCCGACGCCATGAACACGGGGCGCCGATCTGGTCGCCTGTGACTCCGCACGCCGCCTGGCCGTGCAGACGCACGACGCGGAGCATGCTCTGGAGGACGAGGCCTTCCGGATGTCGCGGACGCGCTAGGCTGTCCGCGCGGCGCGCTCGGTGGCCGCGAGGCGGGTGACGTAGGCCCGAATGTCGTCGGGCCAGGCCGAGATCAACGCGTCGAACCGGGGGTCATCGGCCGCGTAGAGCGCGCGGATCGCTTCTTCGAAGCCCGGCAGGTCTCCGCCCAACGCCGACATCACGCGGTAGAGCGCCTCCTGGGCCTCGCGGGCGCGGTCGGCGCCTTCATTGCTGCGCCGGGCTTCCTCGACGAGGCGGCGGAGGGCGGCCGAGGCGCCGCCGGGCTGGGCGGCCAGCCAGTCCCAGTGCCGGGGGAGGAGGGTGACCTCGCGGGCGACCACCCCCAGCTTCGGCCGCCCGCGGCCCGGCTTGGGCGCAGTCGGGGGAGGGGCAGCGCCAGCGCTGGCGGGTCGGCGAAGGGATCGAGCTCGACCGCGCGACCGGTCCTGTCGTCGAAGATCAGGACAGAGCCGCGGGCCTGCTTTGCGGCTGCGGCGACGTCCGCCGCGCCCCCTTCAGCGATCAGTCGGCGCGCCGAGAAGGCCGTGTACCGGGTCATACGCCGGAATAGCCCGCCATGTTCGATTTGTCGATTTTCGCCCGGGCAATATCGCCGCGGGCTCCAAAACCCGATCACGAGGAATAGCACCATGCCAGGCACGCAGCGCCGTGGGCTGAGCGATCGACTGCCGATCAACGAGTGGATGCGGCTAAGCAACGAACTGGAGAGATCTTCGCAGGCGTGGAGAGGCTGCGGGGCGGGAGGCTTGGGACAAGGCCACGCGCCTGGGCAAGAATGTTGCGGCGGCCCAGCCGAGCGATGTTGTTCGGCTGGGAGCGCAGGTGCTGCGGCAGCAGGTCAAGGCGCCTGCGGCGGCTCTAAACAGCACAGCTCAGACGGTCAAAGAGCGTGTGAGGGCGGCTGCAAAGGAAGCCCCCGCACAGCTGCGTCAAGCTGCAAAGCAACTCCGTCCGGTCGGGAATGAAGCGTATGCCGTTCTACGCGGTGCGGCGGACGCCGGCACCTTGGGAATCTCAGACAGAGCATGGGCTGCCGGTGGGGCTGTCTTGGACGCCGTCGACGGTAAGGACCTGCGCAAGGCGTACGACGACCGCATGGCGAAAGAGCATGCGCGGGACAAGTACGATGCCGAGCATCACGGAGGGGCAAGACTTGCGGGTCAGCTCGGAGCCACAGCGGTACAACTCGTCGCCACGGGCGGAGTGCCCGGCGTGGCCAAGCTAGCTGGCCTTGGCGGAGAAGCAGTGCTGGGCCTTCGGATGAAGCAGGCCACGCCCCTGGCTCTTCGCGAGATCGGGACGGTTGCTGGCGTCGGAGCGGGAACGGGCGTCGCTGGGCAAGGCGTGGCTGATGCGCTCAGCGGAAAGGTCAGCGGGCTCGGAGATTACGCCGGAGCGGCCGTTGGCGGTGCGGTTGCGGCTCCCGTTGCGCTCAAGTTTCACGGCGCGCATGCCGGAGCGGCCGGGGGCGCAGCGACTTCGCTGGCTCAGGATATGTTCAACGGACGCATCCGCTCAGTCGATGACTGGGTCCCGGCGATCGTGAACGCTCAACAGGCCGCTTCCCTGGGGGCGATCACCGGCGGCGTCGCCACGGGCGCGGCCGCGAAGCGGGTAGACGCTCTCGATCGGAGAGCGAAGGGAAGACTTGGCGAGGACCTCTCCGAGCTGCGCACCGCCGCCCGCGGTGAGAAGACCGTCCCTGGAGGCAAGACACGGGAGTATCTTTCCGAGGGGTGGACTGTGCCTGACAGCCGTAGCACCGACTGGGGCGGAGAAACCGCGGACATCATCGAGTCGAAGTTCGGGCGTTCACATAAGCAGCTCAAAGGCCGGCAGGCCCAAGCATATCGGGAACTCCCCAACTATCGGGTCGACCATTTCCTGCCGCGTGACATTGGCGCGATCTTCGGGGTGCCTGCGGCCGAACTGGCTTACCTGACCGGCCTCAACTTCGACCGAGAGTAGGCGGGGACTGCCAGCCTACTCCGTCGGCTGGCTCATGACGGCGGCGCGGGCCGGGAGCGGGAAGGCGGCGGCGCCTCGCGGCGCGGCGCCGAACACCGCCGGCATGGAGCTGGCGACGTCGTCGGCGGGGGTGACCATCAGGCCGCGGTCGGCGAAGGCGTCGCCGGTGCTGCGGCGCGAGCTCCAGACGGAGATCGGGGCGGCGAACAGCAGGGGCAGCACGATCGGCGCGAAGCAGATCGCAAGGTCAGGGCGGAAGCAGAGGGCGGCGGTGAACGCCAGGCCGCAGAACATCTGCGGACGCATCACCCGCCAGGCGTCGGACCAGGCGATGCCGTCGGCGTCGCGTTGCTGCGGCCGCCAACCCACATCACGGCCGCGCAGGATCTGGATCACGGCGTTGGCGTTGGCGACCATCAGGATCGGGGCGACCAGGGCCGACAGCGCGATCTCGGTGGCGACGCTCTTCACCACGGCGAGGCCGCCGCCGAAGGCGCGGCGCTCGCGCGGGCGCATCAGGACGATGGCCGCGCCCATGATCTTGGGGCCGATCAGCAGGACGGCGGCGATCAGCGAGCCCAGCATGAAGGGGCTGAACTCGGGATCCAGGAAGTACCAGAGCGAGGCCCAGTTGGTCGGATGCTGCAGCTGCAGCGCCAGGCCGATGGCGAGCGCCGTGAACCACAGGGGCGAGGACAGGTAGGCCATCGCGCCCATGCCGAGCTGAAGGCGGCTCATAGGGTGCAGGCCCGCGCGCGGTGAGCAGGCGCAGGTGCTGCAGGTTGCCCTGGCACCAGCGGTGCTCGCGGCGGATGAAGTCGAGGATGGTCGGCGGCGTCTCTTCACAGCTGCCGTCGAGGGCGGCGGTCACATGGACGGCCCAGCCGGCGCGGCGGAGCAGGGCCGCCTCGACGACATCGTGGCTCAGCACGTCACCGCCGAACGGCTTTTCGCCGGGGAGGATGGGCAGGCGGGCGCACGCGGCGAAGGCGCCGGTGCGCACGATCGCGTTGTGGCCCCAGTAGCTGGACTCCGCGCCCGTCCACCAGGCGTAGCCGGCGGCCGCGACCTTGCCGTACATGCGGACGCTGAACTGCGAGACGCGGGCGAAGAGCGTCTGGGCGCCCACGATCACCGGCGCGGTCTGGATCAGGCCGATTGTCGGGTTGCGCTCCATGGCGTCCACGAGGCGCAGGACAGTTTCACCCGCCAGGGTGCTGTCGGCGTCGAGGATGATCATGCACTCGTAGGCGCCGCCGAAACGGCTCACCCAGTCGGCGATGTTGCCGGCCTTCCGCTCCAGGTTCTCCGTGCGGCGGCGCATGAAGATGCGGCTGTGGGCGTGGGCGCGGAAGGCGAGGAAGGCGGCTTCCTCGGCCGGGGCGACGCGGTTGTTCGAGTCGCTGAGGACGAAGAAGTCGAAGGAGTCCGAGACGCCGAGGCGGGCCAGCGAGGCGTCGATCCCGGCGAGGCGGGCGAAGGCGGCCGAGGCGTCCTCGTTGCAGAGCGGCATGAGGAGCGCGGTGCGCGTCGTCGGATGGGCCGGACGCGGCGAGAAGGCGAGGTCGTCCTGCTCTTGCCCCTTCAGGATGTTGAAGAAGCCGAAGAGCGCGCTGCAGAACCAGCAGGAGAGCGGGGTCACCAGCAGGAGGAAGACGCCAAGGCCCAGGACCTCGAACGGCTCGAAGCCCTTGCGCGCATAGAGCACGTAGGGCGCGATCGCCACGAGCAGGGTGAAGAGCAGCGTGCCGGCGGCCAGCGCCATCCGGCGCAGACCGATGTCTGCTGGCGAGGTGACCATGACTTCCGCGATCGCCGGCGATTCGGCGTTGAAGTCCTGGCGCGGCATGGCCAGCGGGGCCTCGACCGGGAGCCACGGCTGGGAATCCAGCTCTGCGGTCTCGAGAGGTTCCGCCAATCGCCCTGCGAGAATGCTCATTCTGCGTCCACCCCGCACCCGCAGACTCGAGGGGCGCTATCGCCGCCCAAGCCGGACCGGATTCAGCCTCGTGTCAGATTCCGGCCTGATCAATCACGGACTTGTGAATGGTGCAATAACAAGACGCATCTGTGCGTCACTTAAGCCGCATCTGCCTGTGAACCATCCAGGTGCAGGCGGCGCTCCAGCACGATCGCCGCCACGCCGACCCACCCCACCAGCACGAAGGCATAGACCCGCTCCCACCAGCCGACGTTGGCGTCGTTCACCGTCCCCGGGAAAACGAGATGTTTGGTGATCACGGTGAGCGCCGCCATCACGACGAAGACAGCCGCCAGGAAGACCTTCAGGCGCGGCAGGTCGCGCCGGCTACGGAGGCCGAACAGCAGGAGCAGGGGGGCGATCTGGATGCCGAGCCCGAGATTGATCGCCATGTGGCGGGGATCCGGCCATGGGTAGACCGCCGACATCGCGAGGCCGACCCCGGCCAAGGCGAAGGCGACGGCGGTGAGGCCGCCGCTGACGCGCGCGTTGGCGAGGCCGGCCACCGCCAGGCCGAAGCCGGCGCCCGCGACGCCCGCCATGACACCGGCCGCAAGCACCCCGACATTGAAGAAGATGGCCGCCGGCGCGGTGGCGCCGCCCAGTTCGCTCAAGTACTGCCGGGCGTGGTTAAACCCCGGGTAGGACGCCACCGCGAGCGTCACGCTGATCAGGGCGACCGCCGGCGCGGCGACGCCGAACCCAAGCATCAGCCGACGACGGGCGAACGGCTGAGGTCCGGCGGGATGGGGTTTCGGCGCCTTCAGACCCCACAGAGTGCGCACGACGGGAAGGCGGCGGGCTGCCTCATAGGTGAGCAGGCTGCCGCCGAAGGTGACGCCGATCAGCAGCAGGGCCTCGAAAAGGGCCGGCAAGTGCGCGGGCCGGATCACCCAGACGGCGACCACCAGGATGGTCTGGTGCGCGAGGTAGCAGGGGAAGACCGCCTGATTGAGATAGGCGAGGCGCGGACCGGACGCCTGGCTCAGGTAGCGGCGCGCGTAGCCCAGCGCCGCCGCGATCGCCATCCATTGGAAGACGCCGAAGACCACCGCGCGCGGGACGCCCAGAAAGGCGCCGCCTCCCGGGTGGCCGTGCTGGATCATGACCAGGGGCAGGGCCAGAGCGGCGATGGTCAGGCTGGTTCGCCGGTTCCGCTCGAGGTCGTCCCAGACCCGCTCGCGGCCCACCATGAGGTAGCCGAAGAGCAGGGCCGCGAACGACTGGGCGTGGTTGTACCAGTCGCCGGTCAGGTTGTTGGTCACGCCGAAGAACGGGAAGAGCGCGATCCGGATGGCGACGAAATAAAGCGTCGGGATCGCCAGCACCCGCCAGCCGCGCAGAGCGGCCTCCAGGCGGTCGCCCAGAATCCCGATCGGCCCGCGGGCCGCCAGCAGCGGGCTGGCGATGAGCGCGTAGGCGGCCACATAGACCACGAACCAGAGGTGATTCACCGGCACGCCGTTGGCGAGCCCGGCCGGGCTGAACTCGGCGGCGATCCAGGGCAGCAGGCCAGACGACCACCAGCCCTTGTCCAGAGCCTCGAGCCAGGATTGTACGGGGACGAGGATGAGTACGCCGAACAGCAGCGGCGGCCCCAGCCGCTTCAGCCGTTCAAGGGCGAGATCGCCGGCCGACAGGCCGGAGGCGACGAATCGGAGCGCGGCGCCGGAGACCAGGAACAGCAGGGTCAGCCGCCAGGGGCCGGTGGCCAGCAGGGCCTCCTCCATCCACCAGAAGGTGTGGGTGCTCTGCACGTGCCAATCGAGCGGACCGTAGACCAGGCCCACGTGGAACAGGATCAGCAGCCCGAAGGCGATGATGCGAATCCAGTCGAGGTCGTAACGGCGGCCTCCCGCGGGACGCTGGAGGCGGGCGGCTTCACGAACGGGCGTCGGCGCCGCCGGCGTCGCGCCGTCGCTGGAGGGCGCCTTGCGGGCCCCCGCGACCGCGCCGGACGCAGAACTCGTTGCCGTCATGCTGCCTCCGAACCGGCGGACCTCAAACGCGGGCGGCCCTCCGGCGCAAGGATCATCCCCCGCCCGAACTGACGACGCCGAAAACGCCGGCATGGTCGGTGAGCGGGCAGATAGTCGGCGACGGGGCCGGCGGCAATCTCCGTCGGCAGGACAGACCGCGGACAGAACCGCGCACCGGCGCCCATAGCGCGGCGGGACCGGATTGCGCTGACCGGAGGTGACGCCACGCTCGCGAGCCCCGGCGTCGGTCCGCTGCCTCCGTGATCAGGCCGTGATCAGGTTGTGTCTCACGGCAAAGCGCACGAACTCGGCCGCCGTGCGCACGGCGGCTTTCCTGAACACCGACGCCCTGTGGGTCTCGACGGTTTTGACCGCGATCACCAGTCGGCGCGCGATCTGCTTGTTGCTGCTGCCCTCGGCAAGGAGTTGCGCGACCTCTAATTCCCGGGTCGTGAAGGCCTCGAGACCGGTCAGCTTCCGCCCGCCCCGAGCCGCGTCGAGCAGCAACTGGGATATCTCCGGGGAGAAATAGGTCCGATCTGCCCCCAGGGCCTGGATGGCGGCGCCGACGTCACCGGCGCCGTCGGCCTTCAGCAGATAGCCCCGGCGCCGGCGGACAGCCCCGCGCTGACGGTTACCTCATCGTCGCACATGGTGAAGAGCAGGACGCGGGTCTTCGGCAGGTCCTGCTTCAGCCGGCGTGTCAGGGCGACGCCGTTCAGCAGCGGCAGGCTGATATCGAGGACAGCCACGTCGGGCTGTTCGCGAATCGCCAGCTCCAGCGCTTCGCGCCCGTCGGCGGCTTCGCCGCACACCTCCCAACCGGGATGTTCCGCCACGACCTCACGGACGGCGCGGCGCACGATCTGATGATCGTCGGCGATGAGAACCCGGAGCATGGCCAAGCAGTACCATTGGCCAGGCAAGCAAGGTCGCTGAAAGCGCTCAAAATGGGCGCTCGGAGAACTTTGGAATTGGAAGTTCCGCGGACCTCAGTTCCGGGTCGCAGACGCGTCAAGCCCGTCGCCGAGGTTCGCGTCGAGGGTCTCGGCGATCCGCGCCACCATACGGACCAGCGCCGCCCGTGCGGGCTCCATCGCGCGGTATCCCTCGGGGGTGTAGCGCAGGTTCCGGCCCTCACGAACGACCCAACCAAGCTCGACCAGCTGAGCGACCTTTCGCCGGACCGTTTCGCGGGGAATGTGCGTGGAATCGGCGATCGACTGGGTGTTGACGTCGAGCATCGGCAGGTGGTCGATGCGGCCCTCCATGACGGCCTGGCCGTCCAGGGCCGGGAAATCCGGATGGAGATTGGCCCGCTGGATGATGATCATCATCACCAGGAGCGTATCGAGGTCGCTCTCACACAACTCCCGCGCCACGACCAGGAAGTGAACAAGCGGCTCGCTGACCCCCGACGCGAGGCGGGGGGTGTTGCGAGCGATGATCGACGTCAGATCGGTGCGGGACCTGGGCATGCGCGTTCGTCGGATCGCGGGCCTTCACTGGCCCGCCGGATCAGCACCGCCCATTTTGGGCGTTCACGCAATCGACTTTGTCCAAGGGGCCGCCCCAAAACCCGTGCCCCGGTGAGCAGCCGATACGAAGCGGCCCCGGGCGCATGGCGCTCGGGGCCGTCGTCACTTCAGAAGTGGTGCCGCCGGGCAGGATTGAACTGCCGACCTCAGCCTTACCAATACAGTAAAAACGACCGCGAAATCTACGATAAGCTACGTTTCTACTCGACGAAAGCTCATTGGAAATTGCATCGGCTGCGATCCGTTTGTACGGATTTTCAGTCAATCTGCTTCCGGTGGGCTTCCGGGTCGGAAAGGATGAGGTCGCTGGCGGGGCCATAAGGAGAACGGTCTGATGCTGCGCAAGAAATTGACCCTCCGCATCGTCGAGGGAGCGCCGGTCGGCGAAGTAGACGCATTTATTTGGGACTCGGTGGTGAAAGGATTCGCGGTGCGCATCCAGCCCGGCGGGACCCGGACGTTCCTGGTCCAGTACCGGTTCGCGGGCCAGTCCCGGCGCTACAAGATCGGCCTCTACGGCTCGCCCTGGACGGTCGAGACGGCGCGGTCGAAGGCGCTTTGGGTGCTCGGCCAGGTGGCGGACGGCGTGGACCCGCAGGCCGAGAAATTCGCCGCGCGGAAGGCGATGACCGTGGCGGAGCTCTGCGACCTCTACCTCCGCGAGGGGATGGCGACCTGCAAGGACAGCTCGATCGAGTCGGCCCGCAGCGACATCGACAACCACATCAAGCCGCTGCTGGGGCCGAAGACCGCGGCGGCGGTGACGCGCGAGGACGTCGACAAGCTTCTGCTGGCCGTGGCCGAGGGGAAGACGGCGAAGCGGATGAAGACCCGGACGCGCGGCCTCTCCCGGGTGCGCGGCGGCAAGGGCGCCGCCAACAGCTCGGTGGTGACCCTTTCGGCGGCCTTCGCCTTCGGCGTGTCCCGCGGGGTGCGCACCGACAACCCGGCGTGGCGCGTGCGGCGGTTCCGGGAGCGCAAGCTCGCGCGCTTCCTGTCGCCCGCCGAGCTGGGGCGGCTTGGCGAGGCCATCGCGGTGGCCGAGTCGCTGGGGGTCGAGAACCGGTACGCGCTGGCGGCGATCCGGCTTCTGATCCTCACCGGCTGCCGGAAGAACGAGATCCTGACGGCGAAGCACGCCTACCTGGACAGTTTCCACCGCTGCCTGCGGCTGCCGGACAGCAAGACGGGCGAGAAGAGCGTCCACCTGGGCGCCGCGGCGCTGAAGATCATCCAGGACCTCGAGCCCGTGGACGGCAATCCCTACCTGCTGCCGGGGCCCGGCGGAGCGGGGCGGCTGATCAACCTGCAGAAGCCGTGGGACCGCATCCGCACGGCCGCCGGGCTGAAGGACGTGCGGATCCACGACCTGCGCCATTCCTTCGCCAGCCTCGGCGTCGCCAGCGGCGACAGCCTCTATGTGGTGGGCGCCCTGCTGGGCCATCGCAGCCCGAAGACCACCGCGCGATACGCCCACCTCGCCGACCACCCGGTGAAGAAGGCCGCCGACCGGATCGCCCAGGAGGCGGCGCTGCTGATCGGCGCCGAGATGCCGGACCTGCCGGTGGACGACGTGGCGACGCGGGAGCGGGCGGCGCGGGACGCCGCCGCCCAGGAACGGGCCGCCTCGATCCTGGGCGAGGTCCGCCGAGCCCGGTGGATGGACACGCCCGCCGCCGCGGCCTTCCTCGGCAACACCGTGGGGACCCTGCAGACCTGGCGCTGGATGGGCGTCGGGCCGGTCTTCCGGAAGATCGGCCGGCGGGTGGTCTATGCGCAGTCGGACCTGGAAGCCTGGGCGCGGCGCGAAGGCCTGGCGCTGCCCCCGCCTGCGCCGGCGCCCGTTCCCACGCCGGCGCCGAAGCCCACGGAGGTCGCGCAGCCGAACGTGGCGCAGTCATGCGAACCGCTGCAAGTGAAGTGGGGCTGAGCCGGGTCCCTGGCTCAAGACCTCGTCGTCCAGCCAGGGTCGCGTCGGGACGCCAGCGGCGTTTCGCCCATGAGCTCCGCCGACGACGGTCGTGCTGGCGGACGACCTGGCGTGGCCCACCAGGCGGCTGGATGAGCAGTTCCGACGCAACCTCGACCGCTTCCCGGGGGCGTTCCAGCTGACCCCTGAGGAAGCTGAGGGTTTGAGGTCGCAATCTGCGGCCTCAAACGCGCCGCGCCGCGGAGGAGCGCGCTAACGCCCCTGGCCCTTCACCGAGCACGGCGTGGCGATGGCGCCACGATCCTGAACTCGGAGGCGGCGCCGGCGGACCTGGGACGCTGAGGCGGCCGGCGCAGCCGGATGGCCCCGGGGCGCGGGGCCTGGGGGGCGTCGGGGTCCATCGCCCTCTTGCGTGACCTGGACAGACTCGCCGAGCCTCGCCCGCCGGGGGAGGGACGCGTGCGACTGGAGTGGCAGGACACCGGGGAGGAAGGAAAGGGCTTCTGGCAAGCGCGGCTGCGCAAGCCTGCTTCCGCTCCGCCGGGCTATACCCGGAACACCGTCGTCACCGAGTGGCTGACCCTGAACTGCCGGGGCGACTGGTCGAGCCATTCGGGGACGGCGAGCCTGCGCGTGCGATTCCGGAGCCGGGACGACCTGGAGCGGGCGCTGGAGATGTTCGGCGGCGCCCGGTCGGACTGACCGCGAGACCTTGGCGACCTGGGCTGGGCTGCGCCTAGAGCCGGCGGCAGTCGCCCTCGGGGGGGACCTCGCCCAGCTCGTGCAGGTCCCGCCAGCAGAGCGCCTCGTCGTTGGCGCGCGACCAGGCGACCGCCAGGGCCGCGCAGCCCAGCGCTAGCAGCACGCTGATGGCGGCGAGCAGTCGGATGAGGCGGTCCGGCGTCATCATGACCAAACCGGTTACCCCGGGCATCTGCTTGACGGAAGCCGAGCTGCGCGGTTGCGTAAATGACTCCTTTGAGCCCCGCGAGATTCCATGCGCACCGTCCGCCTCCTGACCGTCTTCTGCATCCTCGGAGCGGGAACCGCCGTCGGCGCGCAGGAGCCGCCGCCGACGTTGATGCTGACCTGCGCCGGCACGGAGAAGGAGATCCAGCAGACAGGCTCGACCTCGACGGTGACGGTGACGCCTGGGACGGATCCCGGCATCGGCGGGGCGGCGCACCGGGCTGCGGTCATTGCGCAGACCGCGACCACGCGGACCACCAGCAGCCCGACCTACGGTGAGGTGCGGGTGCCGGCGCGGATGAGCATCGCCGTAGCGGGCGGGGCTATCCGGGTCCGGCCGCCGGAGAACAACAGGCCGGGCCTTGGCCAGAAGAAGTCGGCGGACGGCTGGTATGAGATGGGCGAGGTGGAGATCGCAGAGACCCAGATCCGGGCCCGCGCTCCCTATGGGGGAATCCTGAGCGGCAAGCTGCGGCTGACGGTCGACCGGCAGACCGGGGACGCCAGGTACGGCGACTTCACAGGGGTCTGCGAGAAGGCCGAGACGGCGCCCACCGAACGGAAGTTCTGATCCGGCGGCGGGCCGGACTCAGTCCGGCGAAACGTCTGGGCGGCCGATCTCCTTCAGCGAGGCGCTCAAAGGACCACGTTACAGACGGGAATTGCAGCCCTGTCTGTACAGTCGTGCGCTGGGCCGCCGCGCTCCGTCCGTCGCGGCGATGACGGGCGTCCGGCGGATGCGGACTCGATTTCGCCATCGCTCTCGGCTAACCCCCGTGCCCCGCCGCCGGAGCCGCCATGCAGGAATTCGTCGATCTCGAAGGTGCTTCAGGAGCCACCTATCGCTTCCGGCGGCTGCCGGACGGGGCGGAGCACCAGCGGATCGCCGGGAATTACGCCTACCTGCGCCCGAAGGGCGAGGGGGTGGTGCGGTGGTGCTGGTGGGGCTTACCAACGATCTCTCCAGCGTCGGCCGCCGTCCGCCGGGCGGCCAGCGCGGGGCGCGCCTGTTCACGCGGCTGAACGTGGCCCGGTCCGTGCGGGAGGCCGAGCATCAGGACCTGGCGGCGCGGCACCCGACCGCTGAGGCCGGTCCGGACGCCGGAGCCTAGCGGCGAGCCCCGTGGAGCGGCCGGGTTTCGGGCCTCACGTGGATCTGGAGGCGTGGGTCGCGGGGCGGCGGGCCCCGATTTATCCGCCGTTCACGAGATCCGCCATGGCTACACAGGCCGGGCTGGCGCCGGGATAGAGGCTCTGGTTTTGCTTTGAGGCGGCGCCCGCCGACTAGGGCGTCTGCCGGATAAGACCGCGCCGCCGTATCGCCTAGCATGGGCGGGTGGAGGTCGTCCGATGCCGACGCCTGTTCGTCCCCGCGCTGCTCAGTACCTGCGCATGTCGACGGAGCACCAGAACTACTCCCTGGAGTTCCAGGCCGCCGCCAATGCGGCCTATGCCGCCGAGCACGGGCTGCAGATCGTCCAGACCTATACGGACGCCGGGATCAGCGGGCTGCGGCTGCAGGGCCGCGATGGGCTGAAGCAGCTGCTGGCCGACGTGTTGGGCGGCGGGGCGCCGTATGCGACCGTCCTGGTCTACGACGTCAGCCGCTGGGGCCGCTTCCAGGACGTGGACCAGGGCGCGCATTACGAGTTCGTCTGTCGCGAGGCGGGAGTAGAGATCATCTATACCGCCGAGCCGTTCCCGAACGACGGCAGCCTGTCCTCGGCGATCCTCAAGCAGCTCAAGCGGGCGATGGCCGCGGAGTACAGCCGCGAGCTCTCGGTGAAGGTGGGCCGCGCCAAGCGGGGCCTGCGGCTGAAGGGCTATTGGCCCGGCGGGCCGGCGGGATACGGATTCCGCCGCCTGGCGGTCAGCGCGGACGGCCGCGAGCACCACCTGATGCAGTCCGGGCAGCACAAGGCGTTTCGTGGCCTCCGGACGATCCTTGTGCCGGGGCCGCCGGAGGAGGTCGCCACGGTGCGGCGGATCTACAGCCTGTTCGTGGTCGCCGGGATGCGGACGGCGACGATCGCCGATCTGCTAAACGGGGAAGGCGTGCCCGGTGAGGGCGGGGTGCGCTGGACCTTCGACCGTGTGCGCCGGATCCTCACCAGCGAGAAGTATGCGGGCGTCCTGGTCCTCGGGAAGACCGAGGGGATGCTGACCCACCGGTGGTTCGTGCCACGCAAGGACTGGGTCCGGGTGGAGGGCGCGGTCGCGCCGCTGGTGACGCCGCAGATGTTCGCCCTGGCCCAGCGGCAATTCCATCTCCCCAGGTCGCGCCGGCCCACCCAGGAGGCCCTGCTCGACGAGCTTCGGCGGGTCTGGATCGAGCATGGGCGGATCAGCACGCTGCTGATCAATTCCCATCCGGAGACCCATTGCAGCGCGACCATGATCAAGACCTTCGGGTCCATGGACGCGGCCTATGCGCGGCTCGGATATACGCCGTCCCGGCGGCAGCGGGCAGGGCAGCAGAATTCGGCGCGCGGCCGTGATGCGCGCTGGCGCGGCCACGCGCCCCTGAACGAGGAGGAGGCGCTGATCGCCCTCGCACGCCACTGGCGGCGGGTGGGGCGGATCTCGGCCAACACGATCGACGCCGATCCCGAACTGGCCAGCGCCGACTGGTTCTGCCGGAGGTTCGGGGGCATGGCCAACGTCTATGCGCGCCTCGGCTACACGCCGGACGCCGCCCAGCAGCGCCATCTCGACTGGCATGCGCGGAGGCAGGCGCGGCGCGGGGCCCTGACCGATGACCCGCCGGATCACCGCCCTGTAGGTTAGATATTCTTTGCCGATGTTCACTGTATGTTTTATACTGCGAGCATGTCGACCCGTTCCGCCCGCCGCCGTTCGCCGCCCGCCACCCTGTCGCTGAAGCTGGGCCAGTGGTTCGAGGCGAACGCGACCGGCTGGGGCGTGCTCGCCGTGCCGGTGGTGATCCTGCTGCTGGGCGCCGTGGTCCTGCTGAAGCTCTGGGTGGGGTGAGGGCCGCCGGTCCCATGCAGGCGCTACGGCGAGGCCGGGAGCGGGCGTGGCCGGGCGCGCCTACTGCTGAAGCCGCCCGTTCCGGCCGGACCGGCGGTTGAACAGGGCGGCGGCCGCAGCGCGCCGCGTCGGCCCGGTCGGCGGCCGGTCGTTGCGCATCCCTCAGGCGGCCAGCAGGCGGACGGCAGCGCGCGCCGGGATCGTCTCCCGCGGCCGACCGGCCTCAGGCGTCGAGGTCGTCATGGCCGATCTCCTTCAGCGACCGGGCGATCGGGCTGCGCCATCCCTTCTCTCCCTTGGCCCGGGCGTCGGCGAGCGCATCGTCCAGGGCGAAAGGGTCGAGGTCACGGAGGACCTCGATCAGCGCCTTCGCCTGGGCGAGGTCCTTGGCGCGCTTGAGGCGGCTGGCGTCGTCACGCCGCTGGGCCAGGATCAGCTTGTGCACCGCGAAGCGGGCCGGCTGGGGGATGTTCACCAGCACGCCGGCCCCGCTGAGCGCCACGGTGCGGACCGGAGCGTCGATCAGCCAGGCGAGGTGCTGCAGGGGCGCGGGCGCCGGCCGCCAGGCCTTCGAGGACCACCGGGGTCTCGTCGTCCCGGTGGCGGGTGGGGGGTGACCAGGTCGACGAGGTAGCCGCGGGCATTGCGGAACCGCGACGGCGGGGCCCTGGGCCGGATCTGGCCGACGCCTTCGAAGGTGGGGTCGGCGCGCCTGAGGATGGCTTCGAACGCCTCGGGGGATCGGACCGCAGGGCGACGCTGGCCGTCGCCAGGTCGAGGTCGCCGGTCATCAGGGTGGGGGCGGGCAGGCGGGCGCCGACCAGGGGGCGCTCACCAGGTAGGCGCCCGTGCCCACAAGCACGCCGCCCGCCGCGAACAGGCCGGCGTGGGCAAGGGCGTCGAGGATGGCGCCCATTGTGCGGTCCGGGACCGGGAGGCCTTCGCCGCGCAGGATGGAGACCAGCCGACGGCGTTCGGCGGCCAGCGCCGCGCCCTGCTGCAGCGAGGCGGCCGCCGCCTCGGCGTCGGGGTCGCCAGCCTTGCCGATGAAACGGTCGATCCGGGCGGCGCCCACCGGGACCTTCGCGTAGATGTATTCCGTGCCGTCCCGGGTGCGACGGTAGACGGAGCCGGCTTGGGGCGCGGTGGCCACCTGCTGTTGCAGGTCGCTGACCAACGTCTGGATCGCGGGCGAGAGTGCGAACGGGGTCATACAGACAGGTTTCTGATTTCTGTCTGTACATATCCTGTACAGACAAAAAGTCAAATTCTGTCTGTACGGAGGCTGGAGCCGGGGCCAAGGGAGATACGCAGCGGAGGTCCGCTCCGGCCGGGCCATGGCGCAGGGCAAGGCGGCGGCCGTAACGCCCCGTACGAAGATGGGCCGCCCTCGATGCGCAGAGGAGGATCATCCGGCGCTGAGAGGCGGCGGGAGGTGGAGGGAGGGACGGGCGAGCGGCCCCGCCTTGGGGGTCGCTGACTCCGGAGGGCCTTGCCATGGCCCGTTCCCATCCCGAGACCGCCGAGGCGTTCGCCCGGCTCCTGGCGGCCGGGCCGGCCGCGCTCGACGATCGTGAGGCGCTGCAGATCGCTGGCGGCCTGACGCCCGCGCAGGCCGCTGGCTTGTTGGCGCGCTTCGGCTCCCTTCCGGAGGTCTTGGCCGCCGCCCACGCTTCGCTCGCCCGGGAGGTGGGCGCCGCGCGGGCGGCGCGTCTTTGCCTGGCGCAGGACCTGGCCGGCCGGCTGCTGATTGCGCCGTTGCGCCGTCGTCCGGTGCTCGGCGGCTGGGACGCCGTCACCGGCTATCTGCGCGCCATGCTCGCCGGGCGCTCGCGCGAGCAGCTGCTCGGCCTGTTCCTCGACAAACGAAACCGGCTGATCCTCCAAGAGGTGCTCGGCGAAGGCACCATCGACCATGTGCCGGTCTATCCCCGGGAGGTGGTGCGCCGTGCGCTCGAACTCGACGCCGCGGCCGTGGTGCTGGCCCATAATCACCCCGGCGGCCTGGAAACGCCCTCCGCCGCTGAGGTCGACGCCACCCGGCAGGTCCAGGAGGCCGGCCGCGTCCTGAGGATCGCCGTCCACGACCATTTCCTGGTCGCCGGCGAGTCGGTGGTCAGCTACCGCGCCCTGGGGCTGCTGTGAGCGGCTCCTCCACTCGGAATGGGGCCAGCCTGGCGACCATCGTGCGCGCGCTGGGCGGCGACCTCTGGGCCGGCGGCCGGCGCGCGAATGTGCCCGGTCCCGGCCACGGTCCGGAGGACCGGTCGGTCTCGCTCCTGGTGTCCGGCGGTCGCGTGATCATCCATTGCTTCGCCGGCGACGACTGGCGTGACGTCCGCGCCGACCTGGCCGCCCGCGGGCTCACCGACGCCGAGGGGCGCCTGCCGGGCGCCGACCGCGCCGCCGCGGCGCAGCCGAGCCGGCGCGCGCGGGTGGCGGCGGCGCGGGCGCTCTGGGACGAGGGCCGGGCGCTGGCGGGCACGCTGTCGGAGCGACACCTGGCCCAGCGCGGCGTCGGGGCGCCCATAGAGGGGCTGCGCCACCATCCCGCAGTTCCGGCGGCCGTCTATGCCTCCGCCGGGCCCCGACGGCCGGCCCTGCTGGCCGCCATCCGCGCGCCGGACGGCGCGCTCGTCGGTCTGGAGCTGACCTATCTCGCCGCCGACGCCGGACGGGCCCGGTTGGCGATCCCGCGCAAGACCGTCGGCCTCTGTCCGGCCGGCGCGGCGGTACGCCTTGCGCCGGCGGGCGAGCGGCTGCTGGTCGGGGAGGGCGTCTTCACCTGCCTGTCTGCGGCGCGGCGGTTCGGCTGGCCGGCCTGGGCGCTGCTCTCCACCCGCAACCTCAGGGGCTGGCGCGCGCCCGCCGGCGTCCGCTCCGTGCTGATCGCCGCCGACCGGGGCGCCGATGGCGAGGCTTCGGCGCAAGCGCTGGCTGTGGGCCTGCGGGCGCAGGGCGTCGACGTGCTTGTCCGGTTCCCGCCGGCGCCGTTCGGGGACTGGAACGAGGCGTCGGCGGCTGGGGCCGTGGCGGGGAGGGAGGACGGAGGAAGGGCGGGTTCGGGCGGGCGCGGCGGACGGGAGGTCCGGGCCGCCGGCCCGGAGCGCCTGCCATGACCATTCCTCACGACGACGGCCTCGTCCTGATCCCCGACAGCCTGCGGCCGCGGCTGCTGGCCAACGCCGCCGATCCCGGCGGCGACCACCTGCCGGTGATCAAGCTGTTCAATCCGGCCGGCGCCGGGACCTGGCTGATCACCGAGCTCGACCCCGACGGCGACACCCTGTTCGGGCTCTGCGACCTCGGCATGGGCTTTCCCGAGCTCGGCTCGGTCAGCCTCCGCGAGCTCACCTCGGTGAAGCTGCCGTTCGGCCTGACCCTGGAGCGCGACGTCCACTTCAAGCCGCGGGTCCCGATCTCGGCCTGGGCCGAAGCGGCGCGCCAGACCGGCTCGATCTCGGCGGCCGAAGCCGTCGTCGCCGCCCTGCCGCGCGTCGCGCCCGACGCCTGACCGCCCCTTCGCCGGCGGCTTCAGGCCGCCGCCGAACGCGTCCGGGGCCGCGGCCCCGGGCGCGCTGACCGCGCCCGCGGGCGCACATGCCTGTCCGGCCCGCCAAGGCGGCCCCCGGACTGGCTCACCCCAAGGAGACTTTCATGAGACTGGCATTCACCGACCCCCGAAACCTGACCCTGTCACCGCTCAACATGCACCACGGTCGTCCCGACCCGGACATCGCCGACATCCTGCCCTCCGTCCGGCAGCGCGGGGTGCTGCTGACCCTCCTGGTCCTGGAGAGCGTCGTCGACGGCGCCGTGGTCCCCGACCGCTTCGAGATCGTCGCCGGCCGGCGGCGCTGGAAGGCCGCGCTCGCCGCCATCGCCGAGGGCGTCGAGATCGACCCCGTGCCGATCGGCATCCTCGAACCCGGCGACGACGCCGGGGCGCTCGAGGCGTCCCTGATCGAGAATCTCGGGCGGCTGCCCCCGGATGAGGTCACCTGCTGGGAGACCTTCACGCGCCTCGTGGCGGCGGGCCGGACGGTGGAGCAGATCGCGGCGACCTTCGGCCTTTCGGAGGTGGTCGTGCGCCGGACGCTGGCCCTGGGTCACCTGCTGCCGCGGATCCGCAACCTCTACCGCCGGGAGGAGATCGACGTGGCGACGGTGCGCAGCCTGACGCTGGCCAGCAAGGCCCAGCAGAAGGCGTGGCTGGCGCTGCTCGACGACCCGGGCCAGCGGGCCCACCGGAGCCTCGCTCAAGGCCTGGCTGTTCGGCGGCGCGACCATCCCGACCAAGCATGCGCTCTTCCCGCTGGACGACTACCCCGGCCAGATCCGGGCGGACCTGTTCGGCGAGGAGAGCTACTTCGTCGAGTCCGACCAGTTCTGGCGCTCCCAGAACGAGGCGATCGCCGCCCGCCGCGAGGCCCTCCTGGCCGACGGCTGGGCGGACGTCGTGATCCTTGAGACCGGCGCTCCGTTCTACTCATGGAAGCACGAGCGGACCCCGAAGGACCGGGGCGGCAAGGTGTTCATCACCGTCGCGCCAAAGGGCGAGGTCGAGGTGCACGAGGGCTGGCTCATCGAGAAGGAGGCGCGGGCTGCGCGGGCGGCCGCCGAGCGGACGGCCCGGGGCGAGGGCCCGGAGGCGGGCGAGGCGAAGCCGGCGCGGCCGGAGGTGACCCAGGCCCAGGCCGCCTACATCGACCTGCACCGGCACGCGGCGGTGCAGGTCGCGCTGGCGGAGAACCCCGGCGTGGCGCTCAGGCTGATGGTGGCGCACGCCATCGCGGGCTCCGCCTACTGGCAGGTGAAGCCCGATCCGCGGACGCCGCACGACGCCGCCGTGGCCGCCAGCCTGGAGGCCAGCCC
Source organism: Phenylobacterium sp. J367 (assembly GCF_024699985.1). Classification (GTDB taxonomy): domain Bacteria; phylum Pseudomonadota; class Alphaproteobacteria; order Caulobacterales; family Caulobacteraceae; genus Phenylobacterium. The sequence continues at coordinate 2,782,607 of NZ_JAJONA010000001.1, forward strand.
GGCCGTGGCGGCCTTCGCCGAGCGTCGGCGCGCGGTGTGCCGGGCGCTGGCGCTCCCGCGCGACGCCGACCGTGTGCTCGGCCGGCGCTCGGGCGAGCGGGCGGCGGCGGTCTTCGCCCGCCTGCTGACGCTTCCGGATCAGGCTGTGCTGGACCTCGCCGCCGTGGCCATGGCCGAGAGCCTGGCGGCCGGCAGCGAGGAGGTCGAGGCGGCGGGCGCCTGGCTGAAGGTCGACGTGGGCCGCTTCTGGTCGCCCGACGAGGCCTTCTTCGACCTGCTCCGCGACCGGGAGACGGTCAATGCCATGCTCAAGGAGGTCGGCGGCAAGAAGGTCGCCGACGGCAACCTCACCGAAAAGGTGAAGACCCAGGCCTCGATCCTCCACGACTTCGTCGCAGGCGAGAACGGCCGGCCGAAGGCGGAGGGCTGGACGCCCCGCTGGCTGGGCTTCCCGGCCCAGGCCTACACCCGGCGGCCGTTCTCGCCGGCGCAGCGGTCGCGCACGGTCCAGCCGATGCTGCGGCGGGCCGAGGCGTCGCTGAAGCGTGAGGAAGCCCCGGCGATCGCCGCCGAATAGCGACAAGGCTGCGTCACGCGCACGCCTCCGCCGTCGGGCGGGGGCGTGCGTTGCTTGATCCCACGGCGCCGCGAGAGCGGCCTGGGCGCCCGACGGGGGCAGGTTCGGACGGGCTGGATATCCGCGATGTCGTGGCGTGGTCCTGGCTGCGCGCCGAAGCCAGGGTCGCGACGGAGCGCCACCGCCGGGCCGCGCCCGCCAGGGTGCGCTCCGCCGCCTGCGGCGCCCTGGCCGGCGCGGCCCGCCGGCGGCCGGTGGTCGCGAGCTTCGGCTCGCGAACCCCAGGAGACCGCCATGCGACCGCAATCCAGCTTCTTCAACACCGCCGACCTCGACGCCTTCGACGCCCGCACCGCGGCGCTGCAGGACCCGCGTCCCCATCCGACCGAGCCGCAGCTCGCCCAGCTCGGGCGCGCCCTGATGGGCGAGGTGCTCGACATGCTGCTCGGCGGCGCCCTCGAGGACCACGCCGTCACGATCTGCGAGACGCTGATCGGCGGCCTGCACTCAGGCGTGCAGCGCCTCGGACGCGACGCCGACCGGGAGCGTGACAAGCTCGCCGGGCTGCTGCGCGACTTCGACGGCTCGGAGGTGGCCGACGTCGACCTGCAGGAAGCCAAGGCCCGCGCCGACGCCCTCGACGTGGCCACGGCGGCCATGGGGTTCGTCCGTGACGCCGCCGCCGAGGCCTACTCCATCGCCACCGGCGAGGTCTGGAGCCCCTGGCGCGGGTCGGTCCACTCCGGCGCGACCGCGGCCCAGCTGGACGCCCAGGCGGCGATCCGGTCGATCGCACAGCGCCGCCGCGAGGGCGCCGATCCCGGCGACGCCGTGGTGGCCTTCCGGGCCTCGCCGCTCAGCGATGCGCCGGAAGACGCCGGACGCATCTTCGACGCCCTGAACTGGGCGCGCGACCAGCACCCCGGCATGAGCCTTGCGCTGACTGGCGCCAAGGGCGGCGAGCGCCTGGCGAAGCGCTGGGCGCAGCAGAAGGGTGTCCGCCTGGTGCTGGCCCGGCCGGACTTCACCCGCTTCGGGCGCGCGGCGCCGTTCCGCGCCAACGACCAACTCATGGCCCTGCAGCCGGTCTGCGTGCTGATCCTGCCCGAGAGCCTCGGTGTCGCCGCGAGCGCCGGGGCGCCGCCGTTCGGGCCGGCCCTCAACCTCGCCGAACAGGCCCGCCGCCAGGGCGTCCGTTGCATCCGGATCACGGCCAGGCCACCCGCAGCGGCCTAGCGCCGGCTCGGACCGTCCGGCTCGCGTCGGTCGGCCCGCCAGTTCCCGGCGTGCATTGTGAATATTGCGGGGTCGCCGCAGGCGGCCCCACCGGGTGGAAAAAATATCGCCCTTGTCACCGGGCTCCCGGGCGGCCCTCCTCCGGCCCCCGCGCCCCAGCGCCCCCGGAGTCCGCCATGGCCGCGTACCAGGCCGAACCCTTCCATGTGGCGCTGAGCGCGCTGCGCGACCGCCTTCAGAGCGGGGAGCTGCGGCCCGGGACGCGCGCCGGCGCCGTCGACCTCGCCGACGCACTGGGCCTCAGCACCACGCCGGTGCGCGAAGCCCTCTCCCGCCTGGCGGGGAGGGGCTGCTGGAGGACCGCCGCGGGCAAGGCTACTTCGTCCGGCAACTCGCCGCCCGCGACATCGCCGACCTCTACCGTCTGAGCCTCGCCCACCTGCTGATCGCCCTGCAGCCCGGGCGGCCCAGCCGCCTGAGCCCGGGGCCGGCGGCGGGCGATGCGCCGGCGCAGGCCGCCGCGCCGGACCCTGTCGCCGCCGTCGAGGCCAGGTTCATGCAGCTGGTGGCGGCGACCGGCAGCCGCCCGCTTGTCGCGGCGTTCCGCGCGGTCCAGGTCCAGCTCGGCCCGGTCCGCCGGCTCGAGGTCGCGGTGCTCGGCGACCTGGCGGGCGAGACGGCCGGGCTGCTGGAGGAGGACGCCACCCGCGCGGAGCGTCTTTCCGCGCTGAGGCAGTTCCATGCCCTGCGGATCCGCGAAGCCGAGCGCCTGTCGGCCCTTCTGGAGGCGTCCGTCGCAAGGCGCTGAGGAATAGTCGGAATATAGATTGAATATATAGACCTGAGGTTGTGGTCTGTGTCCGCCGCTATCCTGCGGTAGATTGAAGGAGTGGACGATGACCAAGCTGTTCAACCTCCGGAGCCTTCGCCTCCTGCGCCTCGGCAGCGCCAAGGCGCACACCAACGGCGACCTCGAAGGTCCGTTCGTCGAGGACGACCTGATCACGCCGCGGCAGGCCTGATCGAGTCCGGCGCCGGCGACCCCGGCGCCGGCCCTTCCTGGCCATGCAACTCGCCCCCCACGTCCATGCGGCGGTCATCGGAGACGATGTCGTCCTCCTCGACATCGAAACGGATGCCTATTTCTGCCTTCCGGAAGGACGGTCGGCGATCGGGCTGCAGCCGGACCGCCGCCGCCTTCGCCCGACGCCGGACGCCGCGGAGATGCTCGAATCCGCGGGCTATCTCTCCGCGGTCGGAGAGGCCCGGTCGCCGTTCCCGCCGCCCGTTCGGCGAGACCTGCTTTCGACGGAGCCGCCCAGCCTGCGCCCCCGGGATCTCGCGGCGCTTGCCGGCTGCGCGATCGACCTGGCGACCCGGTATCGCGGACAGCCCCTGTCCCGCGTGCTGAAGGCGGCCGCCAAGGTCGCACCCCTCGCCGAAGACCAACAGGCCGACGCGGACCTCGTCGCGCTCTGCGCCCGCTTCCGGCATGCCGCAATCTGGCTGCCCGCGCCGGGCAAGTGCCTCGCGCGTAGCTTCCTGCTGCTTCGCTTCCTGCAACGCGCCGGACGGAATGCCCGCTGGGTGTTCGGCGTGCGAACCTGGCCGTTCGGCGCGCACTGCTGGCTGCAGGTGGGCGACACCGCCCTCGACGAGGCGACCGACCTCGTCGGCGAGTACACGCCGATCTTCGTCCTCGGATGAGCCGCCCCTACCTCGCCTATGCATGGCCCCCGGCCAGCGTGACCGCGAGCGGACAGGCCGCGAGGCTCGCGGACGACCTCGCCGCCGACCCCCGCTGGCGTCTGGCCTGGCGGCGGGCCGGGCTGGAGGTCTGGACCTCTCCGGACCGCCCGGTCGGTGTCCAGGCCGGCCCGGCGGGCGAGGGCGTGATCATCGGGCGAATAGCAGCCCGCGCCGGTCCGCGCCCGCCGCGGACCGCACGGTCCGCGTCCCTGGTGGCGGAGGCGGAGCGCGCCGCGCGCAGGCTTTGCGACGAGCATTGGGGCGAGTACCTCGCCCTGCTGCCGGACCCGCAACTCGGCGCGAGCTGGGCCTTTCGCGATCCGAGTGGCGGCCTGGACGTGCTCACCTGGGCGCCGGGGCGAGCTTGCGTTTGCCGCGTCGGACCTCTGCGGCCTGCCCCGCGCCGGCGGACCGGAGTCCGTCCGTCTCGATTGGACCGTCATCCCGGCGATCCTGTCCGCCCCGGGGCTCGCAGCGGACCGAACGGCGCTCAACGTTGAGAGCGTCGCGCCGGGGGCGATGCAGCCGCTCGGCGGCAGCCGCGGCGACGCCGTCGCCCTCTGGCGCCCAGCGGATTTCGTGGGATCCGACCTGGCCCACGCGGACGACCTTGCCGCGCAGCTTCGCGCGTGCGTCGAGAGGTCCGTCGATGGGCTGGCCGCAGACGGACGGTTCTCCGTGGAAGTCTCGGGCGGGCTCGATTCCGCGATCGTCGCGGCGGCGCTGATGCGGACCGGACGTCGGGCCCAGGTCGCCGAGGCGGTGAACTATCATGCCCGGTCTGTCCTCGCTGACGAGCGGGACTGGGCGCGGGCGGTGTGTGGCCATCTCGACCTGCCGCTGCGCTGCGTCCCGAGGGTTACGCCGCCCTGGCGCGAAGAGGACTACGCGGAGCTCTCACGTCACGCCCGTCCGCCCGTGAACGCCCTGGACACGCCGCGGGATCGGCTGGGCGCGGACCTTGCGCGCCGGGCGGGCGCCACGGCGATCTTCAGCGGCAAGGGCGGAGATGGCGTCTTCTTCCAGCGCGCCACCGCCCTGGTGCTGGCCGACCGGGCTCAGGCCGACGGGCCGCAGGCGCTGCTGACGCCATTCGCGCGGGAGACCGCGCGCTGGCTTCGACGTTCGATCTGGTCGGTGGGTTGGGAAGCCGCGCGCGCGGCCAAGGCGCCGCCGGGCCGGTACGCCGCCGGGCTGGGCGCCCACCCCTGGCTGTACGATCTGGAGGCACTGCCGCCTGGCAAGCGGTTCCAGGTCGCCGCCCTGGCGGCGGCCCAAGGGCACCGCGGCGTCAACCGGCGGACATTGACCGCCGACGTGCTTCATCCGCTGCTGTCCCAGCCGGTCATGGAGCTCTGCCTCGCCATTCCTTCGTGGCGGCTCGTGGAGGATAGCGGGACCTTGCACGGGCGTGCTCTGGCCCGGCGGGCCTTCTCGGACAGCCTTCCGGCCACGGTGGTCTGGCGGCGTTCGAAAGGCGATCTGACGACACACTATTCGCGGTGGATCGCCGCCAGCCGGGACAGCCTGCTGCCGGTGCTGCGGGACGGCGTCCTGGCGGACGCCGGCCTCGTCGACCGCGCCGCTGTCGCCGAGGCCCTGGACCCCGATCGGCTGATCTATCGGTCGGACGCGCGGGGTCTGCTGTCGGCCGCAGCGCTCGAGTTCTGGATCCGGCACTGGCAGGGACGCGTCCCGGACCTCGGCCGTCGGCCCTCCGTCGACAGCGCCTGACCTGCGTGCAGATGGATGCGACGAGGTCCGGGTCAAGGCAGTGCGCCGACAGTCGCCCGGGAAGACAGGCCCTCGTCCCGTCCCATGACCTCGGCGAGGAACCTGAAGGCCCGCTCGTAGAGGTCCCTGAGGTTGCCCGGGCTGCGGATGGCATGCCCCTCGCCCCAGTAGGTGACGAGCTGGACGTCCTTGCCCTGGCGGTAGAGCGCCGTGAACATCGTCTCTGCCTGGGTATGCAGGATGTTGTCCTGGTCGCCGTGGAGCAACAGCAGCGGCGTCTTGATCTTGCCCGCCTGCAACGCGGGGCTGTTGCGCACATAGCGGTCGGGATCGCTCCAGGGCGGCGTCTTCATCGCCCCCTGGTCTGTTTCAACCCAGCCCATGGACATCGCCGCCTCGATTCCGGCGGCGGGATCCACCCGCCACTGCGGATGGAACTCGCCGTGCTTGCTGATCAGTTCGCTGGGCGCGGCGAGCGCCAGGGCACCCCGGAAACGCCCGGTCTGGGTGATCGCGGACAACACCGTGTACCCGCCGTAGCTGGCGCCCCAGAGGGCGACGCGGTCCGGGGCGACGACCTTCTGGAACTCCGGATCCTTGGCGATCTGGTCGACGATCGCCAGCATGCGGTCCGCCACGCCCGCCGCGGGGTCCTCGGCGCCCGCCGGGATCGGCAGGCTGGGGATGAGCACGGCATAGCCGGCGGTCGCCAGCAGCGGCGGCGCCTGGATGGGTCCAGGGCTTCGCCAGTCCGCCGCGGCCGGCGGCGCGGCATGCCGTCGGCCGAGGTATGGAACGATCACCAGGGGGAGGGCCCGGAGCCCTGCGCCGGCCGGGCGTGCGGAAGCAGCAGCCAGCTGCTCAGGGTTTCCCCGCCGGGGCCGGCGTGAACGATGCGTCGGATGTCCGGGGCATCGATGTCACGGCTGCCGGCGTTGAGCAGGGCCAGCCGGCGGGCGAGGCTCCGCTCCGCCAGGACAAGCTGTTCCGCGCCGCCTTCGAGGCGTACGGCCCGCAGGGTGACGCCCTTCCGCGCAGCTAGCAGGCGGCCGGCCGCGGGGGCGGCGGGGGAGGAGTCGGGCAAGGCGATGGGGATCCGATCCAGGCGCGAGGGAACGCCAGCGCTGGCCGGCAGGCCGATCCCGGTCGCCGGGCGGGGGCCGTGCGCCGTCACGCGGAACCAGGCGGCGGCCCCGCCCGCCGCCCGCCGGCCGAAGACCACGAGGTTGTCCGCCACCCAGCCCGCCCGGACGAGCTCCGGCCGCAGGTCAAGGTGGACGGCCAGGCCGGGGGCGGCCGGCACCAGCCTCTGGTCGGACACGTCGAGGCGAAGCAGCGCCCCGCTTGTCCAGGGCTCGCCGTCCCGGCGGCCGTAGATCAGCAGGTCATCTCCCTGCGGCGACCAGGCCAGCAGCGGCAGGAGGTCGAGGCCGGCGGCAGGGGCGGTGAGCGCCTGGGTGGCGAGGTCGAGGATCCGCAGCCGTTGGCGCCGGGTCGCGAGGCCGTAGTCGCCCTGCAGTGGGGTCCCCGCCGTGAGCCGGATATCCTCCGCGCCTTCCAGGAGCGCGATCCGGCGTCCGCCCGGCGAAAGCTCCAGGTCCGTGAAGTCCCCTTGGGCCAGGACGGTGGTGCGACCCTGGGCCAGGTCCAGGCTGAGCAGGCTGCGTGGCGGCGCCTGGGGCCGGGCGTCGAGGTAGCGGCCGCTGCCGAACACCGTATGCGCCCCGGCCCCGGTGCGGCTCGCCGCCCAGCGGGCCGGCAGCTTGCGCGCCGCCTCGTTCCGGAATCGCAGCGGGCGGGGGAGGTCGCCGTCCGGGGTCGTCAGGACCAGCAGTTCCGTGGCGGTCCGCCATTGCAGGGCGCGTCCGAACAGCGACAGCTCCGGGACGATGTCGAACCAGCGCACCGTGCGGTCCGCGAAGCTGGCGACGCCGAGCCGCCAGGCGTCGCCCTTCAGCCTGTAGACCGCGACGTGAAGTCCGTCGGGGCTGATCGGTCCCAGCTTGTATCCCGCGTCGGTCTCGGACGGGAACAGGGGCGCGAGGGGCTCGGCGCCCTGCACGGGCGCCGCCCAGATCGTCGTCCGGGCGATGTCGTTGAAGCCCTCCAGGTCGAAGCGGACGCCGGAGGCGTAGGGGCCCTGGCGCTCCACCACGACCCACCGCCCGGCGGGGTCGAAGGCAGCCTGGCCGACGCCTTCCCGCTGCAGCAGGTCCTCGAGGGTCACGGGTCGCGCCAGGGCGGGCGAGGGGAGGGCGATGCCGGCGCCGGTCAGCGCGAGCAGCATGGGGAGGGCCGCGCCCGCGAGGGCGCGCCCGCTGCGCGTCAGCCACCGCCGCATCACCAGCTCCGGGAGAGCTCGAGGCTGACGAAGCGGCCCACGACGTCGGCGTTGGCCGGGTCGAAGGCGAAGCCGTCGGGGTTGTCGTAGAAGGGCGGGTCCGTGTCGAAGAGGTTGCGGACCGTGAGGTCCAGGGCCACCCCCCTGAGCCGCGAGCCGTCGCCGCCCTTCAGGCTGACACGGAGGTCGACGGTGGAGAGGCTGTCGATGCCCCGGCCGTCGGGCGTGCGGAGGTCGCCCATGTGGTTGAGGGCAAGCCCGGCCGACACGGGGCCGCGGGTCCAGTCGGCGGCGAGCCGGGCGCGAAGGTCCGCAGGGTAGCCGGCCTGGCCGGACCGGTCCACGGCCGCCGACGTCGGGGTCAGCTGCTGGACATAGTCGAACAGCCAGCTGGCGTTGGCCGACAGGTTCAGGTCCCCGCCGGCCAGCGGCGGGGCGTAGCTGGCCTGCAGGTCCAGCCCGCGGACGGTCAGCCTGCCGGTGTTGACCAGGCGGGCGTCGACGATGGCGCGGTAGTCCTGTGGCGGGAACAGGCCGGCGCTGGCGGCCGCGGGGTCCGCCAGCAGGGCGGTGATCAGCTGCAGGTCGGCGGGGCTGGTGTCCGGCTGGATGCGCCGGACGAAGGGCGCGAGCGTGGGATCGGCCAGCACCCCGGCCAGGTTCTGCCGGGCCGGCTGGTCGATCCGGTCCTCGAACGCCGTCTCGAAGAGGGTGGCCGAGATCCGCAGGCCGGCGATGGCGCTCGGCTGGACGTCGGCGCCGAGCGTCCAGGTCTTCGCCGTCTCCGGCTCGAGGTCGGCGTTGCCGCCCTGCAGCAACAGGCCGAGGATCCGGCCGGACCCCAGAGGGAACTGCGCGGCCGTGTAGAGCTGGGTGTCGTTCAGCTCCGTCAGGGCAGGCGCGCGGAACGAATGACCGTAGGTCGCCCGCAGGTTCAGCCCTTCGGCCGGGCCCCAGGATAGGCCGGCCTTGGGATTGGCCGTGGTTCCGAAGTCGGAATAGCGCTCGACCCGAACGGCTCCCGAGAACTCCAGGCTGCGGAAGCCCGGGCGGGCGTTCTCGGCCCCGAACAGGGGCGCGCGGGCTTCGGCGAAGGCTGCGGCGACGGTGCGCCCGACGTCGGCGGCGGCGATCGCCACCGGCGCGGTCGTAGAGGTGTAGCTTGACCCGTGGCGATCGAGCGCTTCGCGCCGGAGCTGGCCGCCCAGGGCGACCTTGAGGGCGCCGCCGGGCAGGTCGAGCACCGTCCCGTCGGCCTGGGCGTTGCCGGTGGCCACCCGCGTCACCGTTCGGGTGTCGGAGAAGCCGGAGCCGATCGCCGCGAGCACCGCCGAGCGCTGGTTCGGGAGGCCGCTGAACGGATTGAAGTAACCGTCGCGCTGAGGCGAGTAGCCGGTGTCCGGGCGGTCCGCGACGTTGCCGAGCGCTTCCTGCAGAAGCGCCGAATTGAGCTGGCCCGCGGAGCCGGTCTCCTGGATCTCCTGGGCAAAGCCCGCGTAGGCGTCGAGCCGCCAGTCCCCGGCCAGCGGCGCCGCCGCACCGAGCGCCAGGCTCAGGCTCTCGGAGGTCGGCCGGGTGAAAGGGCCGCCGATGTCGTCGCCGAACGCGTAAGCGATCTGGTGCGAGGTCGATCCGTTCGGCGAGACGAAGAACGGGTTGTTCCGGGAGACCGTCAGGGTCGCGGTCTGGGCCCGGATCTCGGCCTTGCTCCGGCGGAAGCTGTAGCGGGCGTCGGCCTGCAGCTCGACCTTGCCCAGCTCCTGGCGGGCGTTGGCGACCAGGCTGATCCGCCGCTGGGCCGGCAGGATGTCCTGACCGGCGCGGGGATCGTCGTAGTTCAGCTGGCCGGCGAGGAAGTCCGAGGGTTGCAGCCCGACGCCCGGCTGGCCCGGCGGGATGCCCCAGTAGGGACCGGTGACCCGGGTGACCGGGTCCTGCCGCAGGATGTTGCCGGGCGCCGCGAAGGTCAGCCGCCAGTCGCTGCCCCCAGCGGACGCAGGTCGGCGGTGGCGGTATAGGGCCGGTCGGCGGCGGCCAGCGCCTCGCGCTGGTAGGCCTCCACCGCGATCAGGCCGCTGCCGGTCTCCCAGCGGTGGCCGATGAGGCCGGCGACCAGCCCCTCGCGGGGCTCGCCCGCCCTGGCGGCGCCGCCCCTGGCCCGGAGCTGGCCGCCCTCGAAATCGTCCCGCAGGATGATATTGACCACCCCGCCGACCGCGTCGGAGCCGTAGAGCGCCGAGGCGCCGTCAAGCAGGATCTCGACCCGTTCGATGGCGATCGACGGGATCGAGGAGACGTCCGCGAAGTCGCCCTTCAGGCCGGAGCCCGCGAGGCGGCGGCCGTCGACGAGCACCAGCGTCGCGTCGGAGCCCAGGCCGCGGAGGTTCACGCCGGTCGCCAGCGCACCGTTCGTCCCCGAGCGGTCGGAGTTGAGCAGCGAGGTGGCCTCCGTGCTGCGGCCACCGAACACCTGCGGCAGGGTGTTCAGCGCGCCGGCCAGCGTCGCGTGGCCGGTCTGGAGCAGGTCCTCGCGGCCGAGCACAAGCCCCGGAGCTTCCTTCGCCCGCGCGCCGCGGACGAGGGTGCCGGTGACCCGCAGTTCCTCGACGGTGTGGCTCTCCGCCCGGGCGATCGAGGCAGGGGCGGAGGCCGAGAAGGGCGTCGTTTCAGCGCCTCGGCCCGTTTCGAAAGGGCCGGACGGCGCACCTCCCGCGCGGGACGGGGTCGCGCGGCCTTCCGGCGGCGCCCCGCGGGCTTTCAGAACCACCATCCGCGGGCCGACCCGGCTGGCGACGATGTCGTCGGAGGCCAGCAGGCGGCGGATGGCCTGTTCGGTGCTGAGCCGGCCCTGGACCGCCGGTGCGGTGCGGCCCCTGCACCAGGTCCGGCGTGAAGATCAGCTGGTCGCCGGACTGCGCGGAAAGCGCCGCCAGTGACGCCTCCAGGCTGCCGGCCGGAATGTCGATGGGCCGCTCGCCCGCCGCCGAGGCCGGGGCGGCGGCCAGCAGGGCGGCGACCGCGAGCGAACACATGAGCGCCTGCCGCAGTGGACCGGAATGACGAACCTTGGACACGGATGCTTCCCCCGCGCGGTCCGCGGCGGGAACGGCTACCTCAGCCGGGCCTTCTGACGCGGACCGTCGGGCGGGCAAGACGGAAATCGGAACGCTTCACCCTACCGGCGCACGAAAAATATCTTCATGCGCCAGGCGCCGCCTTGGCGGCGGGCGGGCTGAGAAGGAGGCGGCCGCCAGGCTCGTCGGTCACGGAGAGGTCGAACAGGCCGGCGACACCCTTGGCGAAGGACTCGGCGTCGCCGACGTCGAAGAAGCCGCTCACCGTGCGGGCGCCGAGCGCCGGATCGGACAGGACCACCTCGCGGTCGCTGTAGCGGTTCACCTCGGCGATCGCCGAGGCGAGCGGAGTCTGCCGGAACATCAGGCGTCCCGTCGTCCAGCTGGTGGTGCGGGCCGCGTCGGCGGCCGCGGTGCGGATCGGACCGGACCGCTGGACCACGGCCTGCTGGTTGGGCGCCAGCACGACGGGCTGCGCCCCGGAAGCCGGGCTGACCCTGACGGCGCCCTGCAGCAGGGTCACGTTGACGGCGCCGTTCTCGCGGCGGACGTCGAACTTGGTGCCGAGCGCCCGGATGCGGGCGCCGTCGGCCTCGACGACGAACGGGCGGCTGGCGTCGTGGGCCACCTCGAAGAAGGCTTCGCCGCGGGTGAGGCTGACGCGGCGCTCGCCGTCGCGGAACGCGACCTTCACCCGGCTGTCGACGTTGAGGTGCACCCGGCTGCCGTCCTCCAGGCGGACGACCTTCTGCTCGATGGCCTGGGTGGCGTAGGCCGGGTCGAGCCGCTGGAGTGTGGCGAACAGGGCGCCGGCGGCGGCGAGACTCGCCACCGCTAGCACGCCGACGAGCCGGGGGCCGCGGAACCAGGTGGTCCAGCGGCGGCGGCGGCGGCCGCGCTCGAGGGCCTCCTGGGTCATACGCATGACGCCGGGATCGGCGGCGTGCCGGCCCGAGGCTTCCCAGAAGGCCTCGGCCTCCTCGTAGGCGGCATCGTTCGCCGGATCGTCACGCCAGTCGCGGAATTCGCGGACCGTCCGGGTGGAGATGGGAACGGTTCCGAGGCGGGCCAGCCATTCGGCGGCCTCCTCCTGTGCGCGCGTCCGATTGTCGGGGGAAGGGTCATCGCCGCCTCAGGCCCGGTATCGCGCCATCCAGAGCTTGAGGGCCTGGGTCATCCGCTTCTCCACGGCCTTGACCGAGATCCCAAGGTGAACGGCAGGCCCGAGCATAGGTCATTCCGGCGAAACCGCTCAAGCCATATGCGTCGGGCTGGTTGCAGGGGAGCCTCGCGACCAACGCCCCGGGGCATGTTTCAGATCGCATTCGCATCGCGATAAACGCCGTCGCCCGCGGCCTCGGGATTCCTATTGCGGTAGGGTCACCCGCCGCCTTTTGCGTCTATCGCAGGACGGAGGTGGCGGATGGCGGTCGGCGAGGAAGAAGATGCGGCGTTGATCGCCGAGATCCCCTGGCGGGCCGCGATCGCGGCCCTGCGGCCGCACTACCAGCCGACCACGCTCGCCCTGGCCCTGCGGCATTTCCGGCAGTTCGAAGCCTGGTGCCAGGATTTCGGCCGATCGGCGCTCCCAGCCCAGCCCGAGACCGTTCGGCTCTACGTGGCCGGCCTCGCCAGCCATTTCCAGCTCTCCAGCATCCGCCTGCGCGTCGGGACCATCCGGAAGGTTCACCTGCTTCTCGGCCATGCGGATCCAACCCAGCCGCTCGGCATGCGCATGAACCCCGAGGCCCTGACGCCCGGCGCGCCGAAGGGCTTCGTCCGGGCGCCGCGGGTGCAGTCCACGCCGGCGGGCGAGGCGGACTGGATCGCGACGGTCCGGTCGCTCGAAGGGGCATATGCCCCCAAGACGATCCGGGCCATCATCCAGATGTTCCGTGAGTTCGAGGCCTGGTGCCGGAGTGAGGCGCGCGAGTCCCTCCCGGCGTCGGCGGAGACGGTGGCCGCCTATGTGGAGGACGCGTTTCGGCGCGTTGCGGCCTCCGGCATCGAAACCAGGCTGAGCTTCATCAGGAAGGTGCACGCCCTGGCCGGCCGGGACGATCCGACCCGCGCCATGCTCGTCCAGACGGCGTTCCGGCGAGGACTGCGGACCTACGGTTCCGCACAGAAGCAGGCGACCGGCATGACGGCCGCGGTCCGCGATCAGCTCCGCTCCGCCTGTCCGGCCACCCTGCTGGGCCTTCGCGACCGGGCGATGATCAGCCTCGGGTACGACACGCTCTGCCGCGCCTTCGAACTGGTGGCGCTCCGGGCGGAAGACCTCGTCCCGCTCCCCGACGGGACGGCGAAGGTCCGCGTCCGTCGGACCAAGGGTTCACTCCATGAGGGAAGCCAGTTCGCCTTCCTCTCCGCCCAGGCTGCAGGGGATGTCCGGGCCTGGCTGACGGCGGCCGGGATCCGCGACCCAGGGCCGATCCTGAGGCCGGTCGCCCGAACCGTCATCATCAACCGACAGATGGAGCCCCGGGTGGTGCGCGTGCGGATCCGGCTGGCGTCCATGGCCGCGGGCCTCCCGCCGGACCTGGTCGCCGGTCTCTCCGGCCACTCCATGCGGGTCGGCGCGGCGCAGGACCTTGCGGTGGCCGGCCGGACCCTGCTCCAGATCATGCGCGCCGGGCGATGGCGCTCAATCCAGTCCGTGGCGCTCTACGCCAAGGCGGCGCCGGTGAACGTTTGGGCGGGCGATCCCGGCGGGGACGCCGACGCCGTGCTCCTCATGGAGGACGCCAACGTACGAAGAGAGCTTGCGCGGCGCGCCAGACGGCCGTCTCCTTCGGGGGAGACGGCGGCAGACGATCATGAGTCACCCGAACCCGATTGAGCGCCTCGCGTTGGAAGAACCATGGAACACCCTGACCGTGAGCGCGCGCACCGCGCCTGGCGCGCCGCCGACCGCATCCGCAAGCTGTCGGACGACCTGATCAAGGTCGGTCCCTGGGGCCTCGGCCTCGACGGCGTGCTGGCCTGGGCGCCGGGCGTCGGCACCGTCTACTCGCTGGGAGCCGGCGGCCTGCTGCTGTACGAGGCCAGCCAGTGCGGCGCCCTCGAAGGCGACGCTCGGCAAGATGGCGGCCTGGCTCGCCGCCGACAGCGCCTTCTCGAGCGTGCCCGTCGTCGGCTGGGCGATCGACACCTTCTTCCGCGGCCACATGATGGCGGCGCGGGTCCTGCAGAAGGACATCGAGCTGCGCTACGGCCGCCCGCCCGTGGACGACCCTCAGCTACGCCCCGGACGACCTGAGGGACGTGACGCCCCGCGCCCGCTGAGGCAAACCGGGGCGATGCTCGGAGCCCTCATCCTGACCGGAGGCGCCTCGTCCCGCATGGGCGAGGACAAGGCCGCGCTCGAGTGGGGCGGCCTGCGCGCCGTCGACCTCGTGGCCATCTGCGCCGAACAGGCCGGCGCCCTCGCCCGTGCTGACGGTCGGCGCGCGCGACTTCGGGCGGGCCAATGTCCGGGAGCCCCAGCCGAGCGGCGGCCCGGTGGGCGGCATCGTCGCCGGCGCTCGGGCGCTCGCCGCCGCGGGCTGCCGTCGGGCGCTCGTCCTGGCGGTGGATGCGCCGACCGTTCTTGGCGACGACCTCGCCCCCCTGATCGAAGCCCCGGCGCCCGGCGCGGCCTACGCCCACCTCCACCTGCCGCTGGTGATCGACATCGATGCGCTGCCGGCCGACGCCGGCCCGGGATGGTCCATGGCGCGCCTCATCACCGCCGCGGGCCTGCCGCTGCTCGACGCCGATCCCTCGGCCGCGACCCGCCTCCGCGGCGCGAACACGCCGGAGGAGCGCGCGGCCCTGCTGGAGGCCTTCCTCGCCCGGGGGCCTGCCGCAATTTAGGGGCGCCGGGCGCCCGGGTCTTGGGCGATTGTCGCCTGCGCGCCCGCCTGCGGCGTCGAGCCCGCTGCGACGCAGCCGGAACGCCCCGCTTAAGTCGCGACAGATGCGTGTGCTCGTCGTCGATCCCGATCCCGCCCGGGCCGCCCTCGTGGCGGAAGGGTTAGCCGGCGTGGAACCGCTGGAGGTCCGGCACGCCGCGCTCTTCGACCATGTGGAGGCCGCGGTCTTCGAGCCGGACGTCATCGTCGTGGCGTCCGACAGTCCCGACCGCGACACCATCGACAGCCTGCGCGAGGCCACCGCCGCCAATCCGCGCCCCGTGGTGATGTTCGTCGACCGCTCGAACCCGGCCTCGCCGAGGCCGCCGTCCGCGCGGGGGGTGTCCGCCTATGTGGTCGACGGCCTCGCCAAGGCCCGGGTCCGCTCGGTGCTGGAGGTCGCCATGAGCCGCTTCCAGCTCATGAACGGCCTGCGCCAGGATCTCGAGAAGGCCAAGGCCGACCTGGCGTCGCGCAAGACCGTCGACCGCGCCAAGGCGCTGCTGATGAAGGAGCGTGGACTGGAGGAAGAGGCCGCCTACGCCCTTCTGCGCAAGCTCTCCATGGACACCGGCCGCCCGATCGGCGCCGTCGCCGCCGACCTGCTGGCCTTCGCCGGCGTGCTCAAGGGAGACCGTCCATGACCGCCGTCGCCCTGGGCTATGTCCCGCTCCTCGACGCCGCCCCGCTGCTGGTCGGCGACGCGCTCGGGTTCTTCGCCGATGAAGGTCTGTCCGTGACGCTGAACCGGGAGGCCTCGTGGGCCACGGTGCGCGACAAGCTCGCGGTCGGCGCCCTCGACGGCGCGCACCTCCTGTCGCCCCTGTCGCTCGCCATGACGCTGGGTGTGGGCAGCGATCCCGTGGCGATCCTGGCGCCCCTGGCGCTGAACCGCGGCGGTGCGGCCATCACACTTTCCCCGGCGCCTGCGAGAAAGCCTCGGGGGAGGGGGAGGCGGCCCCGGCGCTCGCCCGCCTCGTCGCGCGGCGTCAAGAGCAGGGGGCGAGCCAGCTCACCTTCGGGGTCGTCTTCCCGTGGTCGGCCCACGCCTACCTCCTTCGCCGCTGGCTGAACGACGCCGGCATCGACCCGGCCGAGGACGTTCGCATCACCGTCGCCCCGCCGCCGCGCATGGCCGACCTCCTGGCCGAGGGCGTGATGGAGGGCTTCTGCGCCGGAGAGCCCTGGAACACGGCCGCCGAGGCGCGCGGCGTGGGCGTCGTGGTGGCCCGGGCCGAGCAGGGCGCGCCGGACAAGGTGCTGGGTGTCCGCCGTGACTGGGCCGAGCGCCAGCCGGAAGTCCTCATCGCCCTGCTTCGCGCGCTGATCCGCGCGGGCGCCTGGGCCGACGCGCCGGGCAACCGCCCCGCTCTAGCCGCCATCCTGGCCGAGCGGCTGGCCCTCGACGCCGCCCTGATCGTCGCGGCGCTGGAGCCGGTCAGCTTCGCCGCCGGAGCCGCGAACCGCCCGACCCTGGAAGACGGCGTCCGCTTGCTGGGCGAGATGGCGCGCGCCGGCCAGATCGGCCCGCTCGACGCCGCCGCCGTCGCGGCCCAGGTCTTCCGGACCGACCTCTTCGACCGGGCCGCCCAGGGCGCGATCGCCTGAAAATCGCTCAGGGCGGCGCGCCGGCGCCCTCGATTTTGCGCTGCAATATGGAACCGGACCGCCGCCGCCCCGCGGGGACTGTCGCCATCGGCGGAATGCGGTTCTCCTGGCCTCAGGCCCGAGGACAACGGCGTTCGCGGCATTCGGAAACGCTCGACGACGAGCCCTTCCTCCCACGGCGACGCCGCCGCTCACCATCCTCATACGGGGCCTTCTCCGATGGTCAGCCGCTCGTTCCTCAGGTCGGGGCACACCCCGACCCTGCTCTCCGCCTTCCTCTACTTCGACCTCAGCTTCATGGTCTGGGTGCTGCTCGGCCCTCTCGGCGTCGCCATCGCCAGGGACCTGGGCCTGACGCCCGCCGAGAAGGGGCTGATGGTCGCCGTCCCGGTGCTGTCGGGGGGCGCTGCTCCGCCTGGCGGCCGGCGTCCTCGTCGATCACATCGGGCCCAAGCGCACCGGCATCCTCGGCCAGCTCGTGGTCATGGCCGGTCTCGCCACCGCCTGGATGCTCGGCGTCCACGGCTACAGCCAGGTGCTGATCCTGGGCATCGTGCTGGGCGTCGCGGGCGCCTCCTTCGCCGTCGCCCTGCCGCTCGCCTCGCGCTGGTATCCGCCCGAGCACCAGGGCCTGGCGCTCGGCATCGCCGGCGCCGGCAACTCCGGCACGGCGCTCGCCGCCCTCTTCGCGCCGGGCCTCGCCCAGCTCTACGGCTGGCAGAACGTCATCGGCCTGGCGGTCCTGCCACTGGCTGTCGCCTTCGTCGTCTACGTCGTCTTCGCTAAGGACGCCCCGAACCGTCCGCCGCCCAAGAAGCTCGCCGAATACCTCGACGTCCTGAAGGTTCGCGACGCCTGGTGGCTGATGGGCCTCTACAGCGTCACCTTCGGCGGTTTCGTCGGCCTTTCGTCCTCGCTGACCATCTATTTCAACGCCGAGTACGGCCTGGCCGCGGTCACCGCCGGCTTCTTCACCGCCGCCTGCGTCTTCGCCGGCTCCTTCGTCCGGCCGGTGGGCGGCGCGCTCGCCGACCGCTTCGGCGGCGTGCGCACGCTCTCGGTGGTGCTGGTTCTCGCAGCGCTGGGTCTCGCGCTCGCCAGCTTCCAGCACGCCAGCCCCTGGGCCGCGCTCACCCTGATCATGGCGACCATGATGGCGCTCGGCGCCGGCAACGGCGCAGTCTTCCAGCTCGCGCCCCAGCGGTTCGGCAAGGAGATCGGCGTGGTCACCGGCCTCGTCGGCATGACCGGCGGCGTCGGCGGCTTCTACCTCGCCTCCAGCCTTGGCTGGGCCAAGCAGGCGACTGGCTCCTACCAGCCCGGCCTGCTCGCCTTCGCCGCCCTGGCGCTCGTCGCGCTGCTTGGCCTCACTGGGGTCAAGGCCCGCTGGCGGCGGACCTGGCCGGAACTCGCCGGCGCCGCGGCCCTGCGTCTCTAGGAGTATCGACCATGCGTAAGGAACGACTGGTCGTCGTCGGCAACGGCATGGCCGGCTGCCGGGCGGTCGCCGAGGTGCTGAAACGCGACCCCGGCCGCTACGAGGTCACGATCTTCGGCGCCGAGCCCAGGGTGAACTACGACCGGATCATGCTGTCGCCGGTGCTGGCGGGGAGAAATCCTTCGCCGACATCGTGATCAACGACGAGGCCTGGTACCGGGACAACGGCATCGTCCTCCACGCCGGCCGCGCGGTCGCCGCCATCGACCGCGACCGCCGAACCGTCAGCGCCGAGGGTGGCCTCGAGGTCCCTTTCGACCGGCTGATCCTGGCGACCGGCTCGGACCCGGTGCGCCTCCCGCTTCCGGGCTCAGATCTTGCGGGCGTCGTCACCTTCCGCGACCTCGACGATGTGGACGCCATGGTCGCGGCGGCGAAGCCTGGTGCGAAGGCCGTCGTCATCGGCGGCGGGCTGCTGGGCATCGAGGCGGCCTACGGCCTCTCGCGCCGCGGCATGGGCGCCACCGTCGTGCACCTGATGGACGTCCTGATGGAGCGGCAGCTCGACGCCTCGGCCGGCTTCTTGCTCACCGAGGCGCTCGCGGCGCGCGGCGTCGAGACCGTGCTGGACGCGCAGTCGGAAGAGATCCTGGGCGCGGACGGCCGGGTTGCGGGGCTGCGTCTGAAGGACGGGCGGGTGCTTCCCTGCGACCTCCTGGTGATGGCCGTCGGCATCCGTCCGAACACTGCGCTCGCCAAGGCCGCCGGCCTGGCGACGGCCCGCGGCGTGGTCGTCGACGATACCATGACCACGTCCGACCCGGCGATCGCGGCCGTCGGGGAATGCGTCGAGCATCGCGGCCAGTGCTACGGCCTCGTGGCCCCCATCTGGGACATGTGCCGGGCGCTGGCCGACACGCTCACCGACGGGGAGGGGACCTTCGAGGGCGTCGCGCTCTCCACCCGGCTCAAGGTCTCCGGCGTCGACGTCTTCTCGGCGGGCAAGCACCTGGGCGGCGCCGGCTGCGAGGACATCGTGTTCCGTGACGCCGGCCGCGGCGTCTACAAGCGGATCGTGCTGGAGGACGGCAAGGTCGCCGGCGCGGTGCTGTTCGGCGACGCCGCCGACGGCGGCTGGTACTTCGACCTCATGCGCTCCGGCGCCGATGTGGGCGACATCCGCGAGACGCTGGTCTTCGGACAGGCCGTCACGGAGGGCCTTCGGGGGCTCGACCCTAGCGCCGCCGTTGCCGCCATAGCCGATGAGGCCGAGGTCTGCGGCTGCAACGGCGTCTGCAAGGGGACCATCACCGCCGCCATCACTAGCCAGGACCTGACGACGCTCGACGCGGTCCGCGCCAAGACGAAGGCCTCGGCTTCCTGCGGCTCCTGCACGCCCTTGGTCGAGAAGATCCTGCAGTTCACCCTGGGCGACGCCTTCCAGGTGCAGACGGGGCCGAAGCCGGTCTGCGGCTGCACCGCCAAGGGCCACGACGAGGTCCGCCGCCGACTGGTGGCGGAGGGCCTGAAATCCATGCCCGCCGCTATGCAGGCGCTGGAGTGGACCACCCCCGACGGCTGCGCGTCCTGCCGCCCGGCGCTCAACTACTACCTGCTCTGCGCCTGGCCGGGCGAATACCGTGACGACAGGCAGAGCCGCTTCATCAACGAGCGGGTCCACGCCAACATTCAGAAGGACGGCACCTATTCGGTCGTCCCGCGGATGTGGGGCGGGCTGACCTCGGCCTCCGAGCTGCGCGCCATCGCCGACGTGGTCGACAAGTTCGCCATCCCGACCGTCAAGGTCACCGGCGGCCAGCGCATCGACCTCCTGGGCGTGAAGAAGGACGACCTGCCCGCCGTCTGGGCCGACCTCAACCGCGCCGGCATGGTCTCCGGCCACGCCTACGCCAAGGGCCTGCGGACCGTGAAGACCTGCGTCGGCTCCGACTGGTGCCGGTTCGGCACCCAGGATTCCACGGGCCTCGGCGTCCGGCTGGAAAAGTTCATGTGGGGTTCCTGGACCCCCGCCAAGGTGAAGCTGGCGGTCTCCGGCTGCCCGCGGAACTGCGCCGAGGCGACCTGCAAGGACATTGGCGTCGTCTGCGTCGACAGCGGCTATGAAATCCATGTGGGCGGCGCCGCCGGCCTGCACATCCAGGGCACGGAACTGCTCACCAAGGTCGCCACCGAGCAGGAAGCGCTGTGGACGATCTGCGCGGTCACCCAGCTCTACCGCGAGCAGGGCTGGTACCTGGAGCGGATCTACAAGTGGATGGCCCGGGTCGGCCTCCCGAGCATCCGCGCCGCTGTCGAGGACCCGGACCAGCGCCGGGCCCTCCACGACCGCTTCGCCTATTCGCAGCGCTTCAGCCGCATCGACCCCTGGGCCGAGCGGGTCGCCGGCCGCGACGCCGCCGAGTTCAACCCGCTCTCCCGCCGCATGGAGCTCGCATGAACGCCCTCGTGAAGGACCCCATCGCCTGGATCGACGTGGGCGCGGTGACCGACATCCCCGTGCGCGGCGCCCGCCGGGTGCCCACCCCGGACGGCGACATCGCCATCTTCCGCACCGGCGACGGCCAGGTCTTCGCGCTGCGCGACGCCTGCCCGCACAAGGGCGGCCCGCTCAGCCAGGGGATCGTGCACGGGCGGGCGGTGGCCTGTCCGCTGCATAATTGGTCCATCGACCTCGCCAGCGGCGAGCCGCTGGGCGCCGACCGCGGCAAGGGCTGCGCCCCGGTGATCCCGCTCCGCGTCGAGGACGGCCGGCTGATGCTGGGGCGCGCCTGAGATGAGCTGCGGCGCAGTCCTCATCGCCTCCTCTCCCCCGGCGCAGCCCGAAAGGGAGAGGGCAGGGAGAGGGCCTACGACCGTCCGCCCCGTGCCGACCTCCGTGCCATCCCCGGCAGCCGCAGCCCTCTCCCCACCATCTCCGTCCCGCTTCGCGGGGGAGAGGAGGCGTGAGTATCCGCACCACCTGCGCCTACTGCGGCGTCGGCTGCGGGATCGCGGCGACGGCGGAGGGCCGAAGCCTGACGGTGGCCGGCGACGAGACCCACCCGGCGAACCAGGGCCGCCTCTGCTCCAAGGGCGCGGCCCTCGGCTCGACAGTGGGGCTCGAAGGCCGATTGCTGCACCCCACCATCGGCGGCCGACGCGCCAGCTGGAGCGAGGCCACGGCGCTGGTCGCCCGGCGCTTCAAGGAGACGATAGCCCGGCACGGGCGGGACAGCGTCGCCTTCTACGTCTCGGGCCAGCTGCTCACGGAGGACTATTACGCCGCCAACAAGCTGATGAAGGGCTTCATCGGCTCGGGGAACATCGACACCAATTCCCGGCTCTGCATGGCGTCGGCCGTGACGGCGCATAAGCTCGCCTTTGGCGCAGATATCGTCCCCGGCTGCTACGAGGACCTCGACCTCGCCGACCTCGTGGTCCTGTCCGGCCACAACGCGGCCTGGACCCACCCGGTGCTATTCCGGCGCATGGAAGGCGCGCGCGCGCGCGGCCAGCGCCACGTGGTCATCGATCCCCGCCGCACCGACACCGCCGAGGTCGCCGACCTGCACTTGGCCCTGGCGCCCCAGACCGACGTCCGCCTCTGGAATGGCCTGCTCGCCGACCTCCTGCGCCGCGGCGCCGTCGACCGGGGCTACGTCGCCGCCCACGTCGCAGGTTTCGCAGACGTCGAGGCCGAACTCGCCCGCGTCGACCAGTCGGTCTTCGCCGTCGCCCAGGATTGCGACGTGGCCGCCGCCGACCTCGAGCGCTTCTACGGCTGGTTCGCCGAGACCCCGCGCACGGTGAGCCTGTTCTCCATGGGCGCGAACCAGTCGGCACAAGGGGTTGGGAAGGGGCTCGCCATCCTGAACGCCCACCTGGCCACCGGCCGGATCGGCAAGCCCGGCGCCTGCCCGTTCTCGATCACGGGCCAGCCCAACGCCATGGGGGGCGCGAGACCGGCGGCATGGCCACCACGCTCGCCGGCCATATGGACTTCGACGCCCAGAGCCTCGCCCGCGTGCAGCGCTTCTGGGGCTCGCCCACCATAGCCCCGCGGCCCGGTCTCAAGGCCGTGGAGATGTTCGAGGCGGTCCGCGAGGGCCGGATCAAGGCGCTGTGGATCATGGCCACCAACCCGGCGGTCAGTCTGCCGGACGCCGGCCGGGTCCGCGAGGCGCTGGCCGCCTGCCCGTTCGTGGTCGTGTCCGACGTCATGGCCGAGACCGACACCGCCGCCTTCGCCAATGTGAAGCTGCCGGCTCTGGCCTGGGGCGAGAAGGACGGCACGGTCACCAATTCGGAACGCCGCATCTCCCGGCAGCGGGCCGCGCTTCCGGCGCCCGGCGAGGCCCGCGCCGACTGGCGGATCGTCGCCGGCGTGGCCGCCGCCATGGGCCACGACGAAGCCTTCGCCTGGACCTCGCCCGCCCAGGTGTTCCGCGAATGGGCCCGTCTCACCGCCTATGAGAACACCGGCCGCCTCCCTGAACCTCGGCCGCCTGGTCGGCCTGACGCCCGAGGCCTACGACTCCCTTGAGCCCATCCAATGGCCGGTGACCGCCGCCGGCGGGACGCCCCGGCTCTTCGCCGACGGTCGCTTCCAGACCCCCGATGGCCGCGCCCGCATGGTTCCGGTCCCCGCCCAAGGCCCCGCGGAGGCCACTGACGCCGTCTTTCCGCTGTCGCTCAACACCGGCCGGGTCCGCGACCACTGGCACACGCTCACCCGCACCGGCCTCGCGCCCGAACTCTGCCGCCATGCGCCCGAGCCCTACGTCGAGATCCATCCCGCCGACGCGGAACCGCAGGGGATCAACGAGGGCCGCCTGGTCCGCGTGACCACGCGCCAGGGCGAGGCGGTCGCAGTGGCCCGGCTCTCCGGGCGCCAGCGGCCGGGCTCGATCTTCCTGCCCATGCACTGGACGGCCGCCTACGCTCCCTCGGGTCGCGCGAATCCGCTGGTCGCCGCCAATGTCGATCCGCGCTCGGGCCAGCCGGAGTTCAAGCACACCCCGGCCCGCGTCCGCCCCTACCGCGAGACCTGGCGCGGCTTCGTCCTCACCCGCGAGCCGCTCGCCGCGCCCGCCGACCTCGACCTTGTCTGGCGGCGCATCCCCCAGGCGAGCTGCCAGCTCCACGAGTTCGCCGGCCGCGGCGACGCGAAGGAACGCGAGGTGCTGCGCCGGCTGGTGACCCGGAACGCGCCCGGCGACGTCCTGCGCTTCGAGGACGAAGGCGCCGGCACCCTCCGCGAAGCCTATGTCGCCCAGGGGCGCCTGACCCATGTGCTCTTCGCCACGAGCGCCGGCAGTCTGCCGCCCCGCGATTGGCTGGCCGAGCTCTTCGCGCTCGATGAGCTGGGTCCCGCCGCACGCACCGCCCTGCTGGTCGGCCGCCCGCTGGGCCGCGCCGTGGAGACCGGGCCTGTCGTCTGCGCCTGCCGGGGCGTGCGTCAGGCCCGCATCGAGACGGCTGTCAGCGAGGGCTGCGCCACCGTCGACGCCGTCGCCGAGGCCACCGGCGCCGGTGCGTCATGCGGCTCCTGCCGCCCCGAGATCGTCCGCCTGATCGCCCGCCAGGAGGTCCGTCATGCCGCCTAAACCCAACGTTGGCCGCGTCCTGCTGGTGGGCGCCGGCCCCGGCGCCGCCGACCTGCTCACCGTCCGCGCGTTACGGTTCATCAAGGGCGCCCAGGCGCTGCTCTACGACGCCCTGATCTCCGACGACGTTCTGGCGCTCGCCCCCGCCCATTGCCTGAAGATCCAGACCGGCAAGCGGGCAGGCCGCGCTTCCATGCGCCAGGAGACGATCAACCGCCTGATGCTGCGCCTGACGCGCCGCGGCCTGACGGTGGTGCGGCTGAAAGGGGGCGACCCCTCGATCTTCGGCCGGGTGGGGGGAGGAGCAAGCCTTCCTCCAGGCCCGCGGGATCGCCACCGAGGTGGTCCCCGGCGTCACCGCCGCCTGCGCCGCCGCCGCCCAGTACGGCTTCCCGCTGACCCACCGGGGCGAGGCGCGTCGCGTGGTCTTCACCACGGCTCGGCTCGAGGCCGGCGCGCTCTCCGCCGACTGGGCCGTCGCCGCCGACCCTGAAGCCACGCTCTGCGTCTACATGGGCGGCGCGGCCGCGGGGGAACTGGCCGCGCGCCTCGTGGAGGCCGGCCGGCCGCCGGCCACGCCGGTGACCCTCGTGGAGTCCGCTGGCCGTCCCGAGGCTCGGAAGCTGTTCGAGGGCCGTCTTTCGGACCTTCTCCACGCACGGGTCGAAGGTGCGGGCGGCCCGGTGCTGATCGTCGTCGGCGAGGTGCTCGCCCAGAGGGCCGGCCTCGCCGACGCTTCGCTGAGGGCCACCGCATGAGCGAGCTCTTCGCCTTCGAGAGCGATTTCGTCGCCAGCCTGCGCTGCATCCCGATGGCCGTCCGTTTCAAGCTCGACCGGGCGGGGATCAAGCTCAGTCTGCGCCAGTGGAGCCGGTTCCGCCGCGAGGACCGGCAGACCCTGCTCGACACGCCCTGCATCACCGACGCCGAGGCCCGGACCTACCGAGGTCTGCTGGAACTGCTGGTCCTGGCCCGGGCCGGCGAGCCGGCGGCGCCGCTGATCGAACCGCCGCCGGAGGACTGGCGCGAGGCGGTCGTTCCGGATCAGGTCCGGAGCTTCGCCGCCTGCCTGGGGGTCGCGCCGCCGGCCGACGACACCTGGGCGAGCCTGCCCGAACTCCGCCGCTTCGTGCTCGTGAAGCTCAGCCGGGACAACCACGACAACGTCAACTTCGTCCCGGCCATGCGCGAGTTCGGGCTTATCTGACGCTGATCCAATCCGCCTCGGCCAGTTCCACCTCGTCGAGGTTGTCGCCCGGGCCCTGGCGGTCGACGACCAGGAAGTCGCTCTCCGCCTCCAGGGCCAGGAGGAAGTGGTGCCAGACGCCGCGGGCGTAGTTCACGCCCTGGTCGCCGCGGGCCCGGAAGATGCGGACCGCCGCCGGATCGAAGTCGCCGCGCGGCGCGACGGCCACCAGATACGGCCGGCCGTTCAGCGGCACGAAGGCCTGGCTGCCCAGTGGGTGGCGCTCGAAGATCTTCAGCAAGACCGGATCGAGCGGCTTGGAGCGGAACAGGCTGACGATCGCCCGGCCGTCGCCCACCTCCACGTCGGCCAGGTCGTTGAAGCGCGTCGTCCAGCCGTAGTTGATCGGCATGACTTCGGCGCGGTCCGACGCCTCGATCACGTCCCCGAACGGCGCGAAGGCGTCGGCGGTCAGGGGTTCGGGGACCAGCGCGCGCATCACTCGGCCTTCGCTCCGGCCTTGATCCAGGCGCCGAGCTGCTGGCGCTCCGCGGGCGTCATCCCGGTCTCGTTGCCGAGCGGCATGCTGGTCGTCTCCACGGCGCGGACGAACACCTTCCCGGCGTGCTTCGAAAGCGCCTCGCCGGTGTCCAGCATCACCCCGTTGGGCGCCGCCGGATAGCCGCGGTGCGTCGGCGCCGCCGCGTGGCAGGCGATGCAGTGTTTGTCGACGATCTGGCGGACGACCGGGTAGGGCGGCACGGTCTCTGCCAGCTTCACCTTCGGCTTCGTCCCGTCGTGCACGATGCCCACCACCACGAAGGCCAGCAGGCCGCCCACCAGCACCTCCGGATGGTGCCGGCCGGCGTTCTTCAGGTTGAAGTAGTGCCGGATCGCCCATCCCACGAGCCCCAGGGCCGCCAGCCACAGCCAGTTCAGGTGGCTGGCGAACAGCATGGGGTAGTGGTTGCTGATCATGATCAGCAGCACCGGCAGGGTCATGTAGTTGTTGTGGACGCTGCGCTGCTTGGACTTCTTGCCCAGGCTCGCATCCGGCGTCTCGCCCGCCAGCATCTGGGCGACCATCTTCTTCTGGTTCGGGATGATCACCAGGAAGACGTTGGCGGCCATGATGGTGCCCATCATCCCGCCCACGTGCATGAAGGCCCCGAGGTCGGCGAAGATGCGGGTGAGCGCCCAGGTCGCGGCCGTCAGGGTCAGGAACCAGACCACCCCGAACAGCCGCAGGTTCTGCCCGAGCTTCGAGCGGCACATCAGGTCGTAGACGATCCAGCCGCCGGCCAGGAAGCCGACGCCGATCAGCACCGCCTGCCAGGGCTCCAGCGCCACCTTGGAGGCGTCGACCAGGTTCAGGCCCGCGCCCAGGTAGTAGATCAGCGAGAGCAGCAGGGCCCCCGAGATCCACGTCGTGTAGGCCTCCCATTTGAACCAGTGCAGCTCCTCCGGCATCTCCGGCGGGGCCACCATGAACTTGCGCTTGTGGTAGAAGCCGCCCGAGTGCACGGCCCACAGCTCGCCCGAGACGCCGTCGCGTTTCTCCGCCGGCGGCTTCAGATGGCTGTCCAACCACATGAAATAGAACGACGATCCGATCCAGGCGATGCCCGCGATCAGGTGCAGCCAGCGGATCCCCAGATTGGCCCAGGCGGCCCAGTCCATCAGCCCTCCACCAGCTGCAGGAGCTGCGCCGCCAGCGCCACCGCGATCACCGCCGGCGCCTTGCTCTTCAGCCCCGGCAGCCCGATCGGGCAGGTGAGCCGCTCTGTCGACACGCCCTCGGCCTGCAACCGCTTCTCGAACCGCACCCGCTTGGTCCCCGACCCGATCAGCCCCGCATAGGCGAAATCCCCTTTTCCGAGGATTGCTCGGATTAGCCGGTAGTCCAGGTCATGGCTGTGGGTGAATACGACGAAGTGTCCCCCCGCCGGCGCCGCCAGGACGCAGGCCTCCAGCTCGTCCTCGGAAAGGATCGTCGCCCGCGTCCCCCCGGCCTCGGGCCGCAGGTCCTCCCGGCTCGCCAGCCAGTCCACCTGGAAGGGCAGGGGCTCGAAGGCCCTCGCCACTGCCTGGCCCACATGCCCGGCCCCGAACAGGATCACGCGCGGCCGCTCCGGCCGGATCTCTTCGGACAGTCGCCGCACCTCCACGATCGGGATCGCCGGCCCGTCCGACGCCGCCTCGCCCGCCGGCTCCAGCCTGCGTTCCATCCGCTCCCCCCTCGAACGCCGCCGCCAGCCGGAACGGCGCCCCGCTCAGCCGCCGCCGGCTCCAGCCAATCGAGGCTGTCCCCGTCGATCCGCTCGACCAGCAGCCGCACATGCCCGCCGCAGCACTGCCCGAGCAGCGGCCCGAGCGGATAGTCCTGCAGCGCGTGGCGGCGACCCTCCTGGCCCAGCAGCTTCCGCGCCTGGTCCAGCCCCTGCCGCTCCAGCGAGCCGCCGCCGATGGTCCCGGTGAACCGGTCCGGCCAGACCAGCATCCGCGCGCCCATCTCCCGCGGCGTCGACCCCCGGGCGCCCACGACCGTCACCATCGCCAGCCGCTCGCCGCGCCTGACGGCCGACAGCGCTTCTCCGATCCACTCAGACATCGCCGGCCCTCCGGCGGACGTCCTCGATCGCCGCCAGGATGCGCTCGGCGGTGGCCGGCGCGTCGAGCGCGGGGATCACCCGGTGGTCGGCCACGCTGGCGACGGCGTCGGTCAGGGCCGAGAACACCGAGATCGCCAGCATCAGCGGCGGCTCGCCCACCGCCTTCGACTTGTGGATCGTGTCCTCGCGGTTCTCGCCACGGGCCCAGATGCGGATGTCGAACCGGTCGGGCCGGTCGCCGGCCGTGGGAATCTTGTAGGTCGAGGGCGCGTGGGTCCTGAGGCGGCCATCGGCGTCGAACACCAGCTCCTCGGTGGTGAGCCAGCCCATCCCCTGCACGAAGCCGCCCTCGATCTGGCCGAGGTCGATCGCGGGGTTCAGCGAGCGGCCCACGTCGTGGAGGATATCGACCCGGGTCGTCCGGTTCTCGCCGGTGAGGGTGTCGACGACGACCTCCGAACAGGCCGCGCCGTAGGCGAAATAATAGAACGGCCGGCCGGTGTGGCTCTCCCGGTCGTAGTGGATGTCGGGCGTGCGGTAGTAGCCGGTGGCCGAGAGCGAGATGCGGGCGATGTAGGCGAGCTGGACGAACTCGCGCAGGCTCATCAGCCGCTCGCCGAGCATCACCCCGTCCGGCGTGAACACCGGCTCGGCGCCGAACTCGGCTCTCGCGAACTCGGTGAGGCGAGCCTTGATCTTCCGGCAGGCGTCGAGGGCGGCCATGCCGTTGATGTCGCTGCCGGAGGAGGCGGCCGTCGCCGAGGTGTTGGGCACCTTGTCGGTCCGCGTCGCGCTGATCTTCACGGCGTCCAGCGGGACCTGGAACTGCTCGGCCACGACCTGGGCGACCTTGATGTAGAGGCCCTGGCCCATCTCCGTCCCGCCGTGGTTCAGGTGGATCGAGCCGTCGGTGTAGAGGTGAACGAGGGCGCCGCCCTGGTTGAGGTGGCTGGTGGTGAATGAGATGCCGAACTTCACCGGCGTCAGCGCCAGGCCGCGCTTGATCCAGGGGTTGCCGGCGTTCCAGGCGCGCACCGCCTCGCGCCGGGCGCGGTAGCCGCAGCTCTCCGCCAGCTCGGTCATGAGTTCCTGTGCGACGCTGTCGGTGACCGTCTGGCCATAGGGCGTCAGGTCTCCGGCGACGCCGTAGAGGTTGGCCAGCCGCACATCCAGCGGGTCGCGGCCGAGGCTCCAGGCGACCGCGTCGAGCGCGCGCTCGATGGCCATCATACCCTGTGGTCCGCCGAACCCGCGGAAGGCGGTGTTGGAGACGGTGTGCGTCCGGTAGCGGTGGGAGACGATCTCCGCGGCCGCCAGGGCGTAGGCGTTGTCCGAGTGGAACATCGCCCGGTCGTTGATCGCCCGGCTGAGGTCGGTGGAGTGGCCGCAGCGGCTCTCCAGCTCGAAGCGCGCGCCGGCGAGGCGGCCGTCCGCCCCGAAGCCGACGGTCCAGCCGACCTCGAAGTCGTGCCGCTTGCCGGTCATGAGGATATCGTCGTCGCGGTCGAGGCGGATCTTCGCCGGCCGGCCGGTCTTCAGCGCGGCCAGCGAGGCCATGGCCGCCCACTGGACCGACTGGGTCTCCTTGCCGCCGAAGCCGCCGCCCATCCGGCGGACCTCCACGGTGATGGCGTTGTCCCGGCAGCCGAGGCAGCGGGCGATGACGTGCTGGGTCTCGGTGGGATGCTGGGTGGAGGTGAAGACGTGCAGGTCGCCGGCCTCGCCGGGGATCACCAGCGCGACCTGGCCCTCCAGGTAGAAGTGCTCCTGCCCGCCGATCGCGAGCGAGCCTTCGAGCCGATGGGGCGCGGCGGCGATGGCGGCGGCGGCGTCGCCCAGGCGCATGACCTGGGTGGGCTCGATATGGGCGTCGGCCGCGCGGGCGTCGGCGATGGTGACCAGCGCCGGCAGGTCCTCGTACTCGACCCTCGCCAGGGCGGCGGCGGCGCGGGCCTTGGGCAGAGTCTCGGCGGCGACACAGAACAGCGGCTGGCCGCGGAAGCTGACGATCCCTTCCGCGAACATCGGGTCGTCGCCGGCGAAGGGGCTGATGTCGTTCTTCCCCGGCACGTCGCCGGCGCTGAGCACGGCGACCACGCCCGGTGCGGCGCGGACCGCCGAGAGGTCCATGGAGACGACGCGGGCGTGGGTCCGGGCGGCCTGGCCGACGAAGAGGTGCAGCAGGCCCGGTGGTTCGGGGATGTCGTCGATGTAGACGGCGGCGCCCGCCACATGGCGCTCGGCGCTGTCGTGCGCGATCGGACGGTGCACGGTCGACAGGGGGCGGGGCGTGGCGCCGGAATCAGCCATCGACCGGCTCCAGCGTCATGACCTGCGCCGTCTCCAGGAAGGCGCGCAGCAGTAGGTTCCGCGCCGCCTGCAGCCGGTAGGCCGCCGAGGCCCGCATGTCGTCGATCGGCGCGAAGTCGGAGGCGAGCGCGGCCATCGCCTCGCGCACCGTCGCCTCGGTCCACGGCTCCCCGGCCAGCGCGCCTTCCGCGGCGGCGGCCCGCTTGGGCGTCGCGGCCATGCCGCCAAAGGCCAGGCGAGCCTCGGTGACGCGGCCGTCCTTCAGCGTGACGTGGACGCCGGCGCAGACCGCGGAGATGTCCTGCTCGAAGCGCTTGGAGAGCTTGTAGATCCGGAAGACCGACGCGGGATCGGGCTTGCGGACCTCCACGGCCTCGACGAATTCCCCGGGGCGACGGTCCTGCTTGCCGTAGGCCAGGAAATAGGCCTCCAGCGGCAGGCTGCGGGTCTCGCCGCCCTTGCGCAGGTGGAGCGTCGCGCCGGCCGCGATCAGGGCCGGGGGCATGTCGCCGATCGGCGAGCCGTTGGCGATGTTGCCGCAGACCGTGCCGGCGTTGCGCACCTGCCGGCCGCCCAGCCTGCGGAGCAGCTCGCCGAACTCCGGGTGCAGGACGGTCAGCGCGCCCTCCGCCTCGGCGTAGCGGACTCCCGCGCCGATCCGGATGCGGTCGCCGAGGTCCTCGATCGCCTTCAGCTCGGGGACTTCGCTGATCGAGATGACCGTGGGCAGCACGCGGTCCTGCTTGGTGACC
Organism: Phenylobacterium sp. J367; assembly: GCF_024699985.1. Taxonomy (GTDB): domain Bacteria; phylum Pseudomonadota; class Alphaproteobacteria; order Caulobacterales; family Caulobacteraceae; genus Phenylobacterium. Next base: position 2,812,726 of record NZ_JAJONA010000001.1, read on the forward strand.
CAGAGCCCCACGTCGGTGGCGCCGGCCAGGATCGTCGCGTCCGGGTTCGCCTCCACGGCGGCGGCGAAGGCCCTCGACGCTGCGCGGGGCCAGGAAGCGGCGGCCGCGGTGCTCGACCACCAGGTCGTCGATCGGCTGGATCGCTTCGAGGGCCTCGGCCAGGGCGGGAATGTCCGCCGCCTCGGGATCGGAGCCCATGGTCTCGCCGGCCGCGAGGATCGGACCATAGCCGGTGCAGCGGCAGAGGTTGCCGGCGAGCGCGTTGCGCAGGCTCGCCCGGTCGGTCGCGCCGTCCTCCCGCTGGTGCGCGTAGAGGCTCATCACGAAGCCCGGCGTGCAGAACCCGCACTGGGAGCCGTGGGTCTCGACCAGGGCCTGCTGCACCGGATGCAGCGCGCCGTCGCGGACCAGGCTCTCCACGGTGAAGAGCGCCCGGCCGTCGAGCATGGGGACGAAGAGGATGCAGGCGTTCAGCGCCCGGAAGCGGACCCTGTCCCCCTCCAGCTCGGCCAGGACGACCGTGCAGGCGCCGCAATCGCCCTCCGCGCAGCCCTCCTTGGTGCCCGTGCGGCGTAGATGGTAGCGCAGCAGGTTCAGCACGGTGAGCGTCGGGTCGACGTCCGTGAGTTCACGGACCTCGCCGTCCAGCAGGAATCGGATCGGTCGGCCCATCTAGCTGCCCCGGTAGGTGGAGTAGCCGAACGGGCTGACGAGGAGGGGGGACGTGGTAGTGCGCGGCCGCGTCGGCGACACCGAAGTCGATGGCCACGGTCTCCAGGAACGCGGGCTCCGGCAGGTCCAGCCCCCGGGCCCGGAAGTAGGGGCCGACGTCGAACTCCAGGCGGTAGAAGCCGGTCTCGAGCTGGTCGCCGGTGAGCAGCGGCTCGCCGCAGCGTCCGTCCGCATTGGTCTCCGTCCGCACGATCTCCTGTCCGTCGCGGAACAGGCGAATCGTCAGCCCGGCGGCCGGCCGGCCGTGGGCGGTATCGAGGACGTGGGTGGTGAGGCCGCTCATAGAGGTTCCGTGATCGCCAGCCGTCCAGCCTCTGCCCGTCGCTCGGCAATTGCAACTTTCCCGAGGCCCTGCGACGCTCGCCGACCGCGCCAGCCTGCCAAGCGGACAGCATGACCGACGCCTACCCCCGCGACCTGATCGGCTACGGCCGCGATCCGCCTCACGCCGACTGGCCCGGCGGCGCGCGGATCGCGGTTCAGATGGTGCTGAACTACGAGGAGGGCGGCGAGAACTCGGTCCTGCACGGTGACCCTGGCTCCGAGACCTTCCTCTCCGACATGATCAATCCGGCGCCCGTGGTCGGCGCCCGGCACATGAGCATGGAGCAGATCTACGAGTACGGCTCGCGGGCCGGCGTCTGGCGGCTGCTCCGCCTCTTCGACCGCTACGGCGTGCCGGTGACCGTGTTCGGCGTCGCCATGGCCATGGAGCGCAATCCGGCGGTGGTGGAGGCCTTCCTGCAGGCCGGCCACGAGATCGCCAGCCACGGCTGGCGGTGGATCAACTACCAGGACGTCCCCGAGGCCGTGGAGCGCGAGCACATGGCGCGCGCCATCGAGATCCACACGCGGCTGACCGGCGAACGGCCCCTCGGCTGGTACACCGGCCGCACCAGCCCGAACACGCGCCGGCTCTGCGCGGAGGAGGGCGGCTTCCTCTACGACGCCGACGACTACTCCGACGATCTTCCCTTCTGGACGACGCCCGCCGGCAAGCCGCACCTGATCGTGCCCTACACGCTCGAAGCCAACGACATGCGGTTCTCCGGGACCGGCCTGAACACCGGCGCGCAGTTCGAGAGCTACCTGAAGGACGCCTTCGACGTGCTCTACGCGGAGGGGGCTGAGCGGCCGAAGATGCTGTCCATAGGCCTGCACTGCCGGATCGTCGGGCGGCCGGGCAAGATGGCGGGTCTGGAGCGCTTCCTGAAGTACGCGCTCGGCCATAAGGACGTGTGGTTCTGCCGGCGCGTGGAGCTCGCCCGGCACTGGCGGGAGCGGCATCCGTATGAAGCCTAGCGACCTCACCCATGCCGAGTTCATCGCCCGGTTCGGCCCGGTCTACGAAGCCAGCCCCTGGGTCGCCGAGGGGGTGTGGCCGGCGGCCGAGGCCGGGCGGCTGGACCGGCTGTCGCTGCTGGCGGACGCCATGCGGATCGAGGTGGACGACGCGCCCCGCGAGATGAAGCTCGCCCTCATCCGCGCCCATCCGGAGCTGGCCGGACGGGCAAAGATGGCCGACGCCTCGGTCAGGGAACAGGCGGGCGCCGGCCTCGACCAGTGCACCCCCCGAAGAGTTCGACGCCTTTCAGCGCCTGAACGCCGCCTACAACGCCCGCTTCGGCTTCCCCTTCATCGTGGCCGTGAAGGGGCTGACGCGGGGCGATATCCTCGCCGCCTTCGAGGCCCGGCTGGCGAACGACCCGGACACCGAGTTCGAGGCCGCCCTGACCCAGATCCACCGCATCGCCGGCTTCCGGCTGGCCGACCTTCTCGAGGACTAGTCTCGTGTTCGACGACCTGCGCCGCCGCTACGTGGACCTCGCCCAGCCCCGCCTGGGCAGCGAGGTCGTCTTCGCCACCGACGACTTCTTCGCCGACAAGAGCCGGCTGATCTCGCCCGAGGAGCCGAAGTTCGTCCCCGGGCTCTACGACGAGAACGGCAAGTGGATGGACGGCTGGGAGAGCCGCAGGAAGCGTATCCCGGGCCATGACTGGTGCGTGATCCGGCTGGGCGTCCCCGGCGTGGTCGCGGGCTTCGAGGTCGACACCCGCCACTTCACCGGCAATTACCCGCCCGGCGCCGAGATCGAGGTCGCCCATGCCGAGGGCGACGTCCCCGAGGACGGCTGGACGAAGGTCACGCCGAGGCTGGAGCTGCTGGGCGACGACCGGATCTGGGTTCCGATCGCCCATGAGGCGCCCGTCACCCACGTACGCCTGCACATCTATCCCGACGGCGGCGTGGCGCGCCTGCGGGTCTGGGGCAAGGTGATGCCCGACTTCGCCAGGGCCGGCGACGACCTCATCGACCTGCTGGCCGTGGAGTGGGGCGGGCGCGGAATCATCGCCAACGACGAGCACTACGGGAAGGTCGGCAACCTGACCGCGCCCGGCCGGGGCGTGGACATGGGCGACGGCTGGGAGACCCGGCGGCGGCGCGAACCGGGCCACGACTGGGCGGTGCTGGAGCTGGGGACCTTCGGCCGGATCGAGGAGGTCGTCGTCGACACCGCCCACTTCAAGGGCAACTACCCCGACCGCTGCTCGATCCAGGCCAGCGCCCGGGCGCATGGCGCGCCGGAGGAGATCGCCCGGCAGGCGGAGGGCTGGCCGGTGCTGCTGCCCGAGGTGAAGCTGCAGGCCGACCACGTCCACACCTTCCGGGACGAGCTTGCGGCGCTCGGCCCGGTCCGCTTCGTGCGCCTGAACATCTATCCCGACGGCGGCGTCAGCCGGCTGAGGCTGCTGGGCAGGGTGGTGCGATAGGGGCAGGCGCCGCGCGGACTCCCGGGCCAGAGCCGGTTTAGCTACGCTCCAAAGTAAAACCACCAAGGGGGAGGTTCATGAGTAGGCAACCGCTCGCTGCGACCGCCTTCGTATTGGCGCTCGGCGCATGCGCCGCGGCCGTGGCGCAGCCGCCGGCTCAGCCGCCCGCCGACCCCGGCCCGCCGCTCAGCGGCTACCCTCGCGACGCCCTTCGGCCGCCGACGCCCGCGGAACTGAAGACCGCCACCTACGTCCGCGATGTCATCTACGGCCACCGCGACGGCATGGCGCTCACCTACGACGTCTTCAAGCCCGTGAAAGGCGCCAACGGCGCGCTGGTGGTCAACATGGTGTCGGCGGGCTGGCGATCGTCATGGGCCCCGCCGGAAGAACGCCAGGCCCGCTATCAGGCGCTGATCGACAAGGGCTTCACGGTCGTCGCGCTGTACCATTCCTCGGCGCCGCGCTTCCAGGTTCCGGACGCGGTGTCGGACGTCCGGCTCGGGATGCGCCACATCAAGCGGCACGCCGCCGACTATGGCGCCGATCCGGCGCGGATCGGCGTCTGGGGTGCGAGCGCCGGGGGCCATCTGGCGCTCGTCGCCGGCATGATGGCCGACGACGGAGACCCGGCCGCCGCCAACCCGCTGGAACGCTCCGGCAATCGCGTTGCGGCGGTCGTCGCCTACTTCCCGCCCACCGACCTGGCCGTGCTGCTGCAGGGACGGCCCAAGGGCGGCGCCATCGCGTTCGACGACAGTCTCTATCCGGCGGTCTCGCCGATCCACAGTGTGGACGCACGCGATCCGCCGACGCTGATCCTGCACGGCGACGCCGACCGGGGCGTGCCGCCCTCGCAGGGCGAGATGATGCGCGCCGCCCTCGACAAGGTCGGTGTGGAAAACGAGCTGAGGATGTTCGCCGGCGCCGACCACGACTTCTACGTCAAGGGCGACCCGGCCAAGACCGACGCCTACGCCACCGAAGCCATGAAGGCGATGGTCGGCTGGTTCGAAACGCGCCTGAAGCCATAGGCCGTCGCTGGCAGAACGTCAGGCCAGGAAGGCGCCCGCGAAAGCCAGCAGGCCGACGCCGGCGTCGAACACCACATGGCCGAGCCAGGCCAGCAGCGCCAGGCTCGCGCCTGCCACCGCCCCGCCGATCAGCAGGGCGAGGCCGTCGCGCTCGACGAGGCCGAGGCCCAGCACGGCGATGGCCAGCGACGGCAGGATGTTGCCGAACGGCACGGGCAGGAAGACGATGACCGACAGCACGAAGGCCACCACGCCCACGAGCCGCGCGAAGGGGCCGTGCGCCAGGAAGGTCAGCCGCGGGTGCAGCAGGCGCTCGATCCGCAGCAGCATCGGCACGACGCGCTCGGCCATGGCCTTCACGTCGCGGCCGCGGATGGCGCGATCCGCCAGCGCGCCCGGCAGCCACGGACGGCGCATGCCCAGCATGAACTGGGCCGAGAACAGCAGCAGCGGCAGGCCCAGCACTGCCGAGACGCCCGGCGGCATGGGCAGCACGAGCGGCGCCGCGAACACCACCATCAGGGGCCCAGCGCGCGCTCGCCGAAGCCGTCCAGCAGCTCGCGCAGCGTGATCCGGTCTCCCACCCGTGTGGCCAGGGCCTCCATCATGTCGGAGATCTTCTCACCGTCCGCCTGCGCGCCGGCGCTCCGCGCCTGGATCAGGGCGGGGGCGGCGAGATCGATGCTGTGGCACGGGCAGCTCATGACGTGGGTAGGCCGTCACGGCAGGGGCGGTTCCCGAGGTCGCCTGAAAACAATCGTTGGGGGGTGTGGGCGCCGGAGCATCAGCCTTGGCCGTAGCCGCGGGTCTTCGCGCCGCCGCGGCCGGGACGGCGGCGAACGCGAGTCTGCGGGCGAGGGCGGACGAGACGGCGATCACGGGGCCTCCGGAGCTTGAAGCGGAAGCCTAGCGCCGGCCTGCTGCCAGCCCTGTGGCAGCAGCCCGCGCGTTAACCAGAAGATTTAAGCACAGCGCTACCGCCGCCAGGCCAGGGTCTGCGCCTACACCGTTCAATATTCAAAGAAATCGGGTGGGGTGTGATGGTTAGGCTGATGGCGGCCGCCTGCGCGCTGGCGCTGGGCGCCTGTGCGACGGCGGGCGGCCGCGTGTCGATCGCCGACGGGGCGGTGGCCGGTGGGCCGGTGGGCGTGGCGACGGCGCGCAGCGGGCTGGACGGCCAGCAGCTCGACGCGGCGCTCGGCCGCTACGGCTCGTGGAACGAGCGGCTGACGCTGGAAGGCACGCCGACCTACATCTGGCGCCGTGCGGTGGTGGCCGACACCGGCGCCGCCTACTGCGAGCTGCGCGTCGAGACGGCGTTCCGCCAGACGATCAGCCGCTCCGTCTTCCAGGGCGCGCCGCAGGCCTGCCGCCTGTTCACCCCGAGCCGAGCCAGAGGCTAGGCGGCCGCGCGGGCGCCGAGCCCGCCGGCGCGGACGATGAAGTCCACGACCGTGTCGACGCCGACGAGCCGCGTCAGGTCGGTGAACACATACGGCCGTTCCCCGCGCTGGACGCGGGCGTCTCGGTCCATGACGGCCAGGTCCGCGCCGACGTGGGGCGCGAGGTCGGCCTTGTTGATGACCAGCAGGTCGGAGCGGGTGATCGCCGGCCCGCCCTTGCGGGGAATCTTTTCGCCCTGGCAGACGCTGACGACGTAGAGCGTGAGATCGGCGAGGTCCGGCGAGAAGGTGGCCGCCAGGTTATCGCCGCCGCTCTCGATGAAGATCACCTCCAGGCCGGGATGGCGCCGGCTCATCTCGGCGACGGCGGCCAGGTTCAGGCTGGCGTCCTCGCGGATGGCCGTGTGCGGACACCCCCCCGTCTCGACCCCCCAGGATGCGGTCCTCGGGCAGGGCCTGCAGCCGGTTGAGGATCAGGGCGTCCTCCTTGGTGTAGATGTCGTTGGTGATCACCGCGACGGAGTAGCGGCCGCGCATGGCCTTGCAGAGCTTCTCGGTGAGCGTCGTCTTGCCCGAGCCGACCGGGCCGCCGATGCCGACGCGCAAGGGTCCGTTGGCGCTCATGAGATGAAGAGCCTCCCGTCGAGGGTTTCGTGGCGCAACGCCATGATGTCGGAGACGACCGCGCAGGCCCCGAGGTCGTCGAGGGTGGACACGGCCGCGCGGCCCGCGGTCTCCAGGACCACCGGTTCCAGCGCCGCCAGCACCGCCACCCCGTCGGTCTGGCCCAGCGGCACGGCGCGGATCGCGACGCTGACGAGGTTGGCGGCAAAGGCGTGGAGGTAGGCCGTGAGCGCGGCGTCCAGCGGCAGGCCGGCGGCGGCGCAGGCATGGCCGGCGGCGACCGGATAGGGGACCGGCCCCTCCGGCAGGGCGGGCTCGAAGGCGCGGGCGGCGGCCAGGAAGGCCGCGCCCTGGCCGAGTGTCTCGCGCCGACGCTCGGCGGAGATGCAGTAGGCGCAGGCGAGCTCGGCGAGCTCGGCGAGTGCGGCCGGATCGCGCCAGGCGGCGGCGAACAGCACGGCGTCGGTCCAGCCGGAGCCCAGCTCGACAAGGCCCGACAGCCAGGCCGTCAGGGTGTCGGCGTCGCCAACCGCGCCCTGGCGGATCGCCGTCTCCAGGCCGTGCGAATAGCCGAACGCCCCCGTCGGGAAGGCCGGCGAGAACCAGGTCAGGAGCCGGAGCGTGGTGCTCTCAGTGGGCATGGTCGTGATAGGCGCCGCCCTCGGGATCGAACACCGCCTCCACCTCGCGGACCTCCGCGCCCTGGTGCTCCAGCATATGGGCGATGACGTGGTCGCGGCGGATCAGGATGCGGTCGGCTTCCACGGCGGCGGGGAGGTGCCGGTTGCCGATGTGCCAGGCGAGCTTCACCAGCGCCGCGGCGGAGCGCGCCCGGACCTCCAGCAGGGGCTCTGGCCGGGCCACCACCTGCACCACCCCGCCGCAGCTCAGCACCAGGCCGTCGCCGTCGCGCAGATGCTTCGCGCCCTCCAGGTCCAGCAGGTACTGCGAGCCGGACGCGCTGGTCATGACGATCCGGCGGCGATGGCGGCCGTCATAGTCCAGCACCACCTGGTCCGCGGGATGTCCGCGCCAGGCCCCGCCGGCAGCACGCTGGTGATCGGGGTCATCGGGGCCTCCATCAGAACAGGAAGTAGCGTTGGGCCATGGGCAGCACCTCGGCCGGCTCGCAGGTCAGCAGCTCGCCGTCGGCGCGCACCTCATAGGTCTCGGGATCGACCTCGATCACCGGGGTCGCCGAATTGTGGATCATCGAGGCCTTGGAGATGCCGCCCCGCACGTTGGCCACCGGCAGCAGCTCCTTCGCGAGGCCCAGCTTTTCGGACAGGCCGCGGTCCAGCGAGAGCTGCGAGACGAAAGTCACGGCGGACCGTGTCAGGGACCGTCCGTAGGCGGCGAACATCGGCCGGTAGTGCACGGGCTGCGGCGTCGGGATCGAGGCGTTCGGATCGCCCATGGGCGCGGCGGCGATGGAGCCGCCCAGGAGAACCAGGTCCGGGTTCACGCCGAAGAAGGCCGGGCTCCACAGGACGAGGTCGGCGCGCTTGCCCACCTCGACGCTGCCGATGTGGGCGGAGAGGCCGTGCGCGACGGCCGGGTTGATCGTGTACTTGGCGATGTAGCGCTTCACCCGATGGTTGTCGGCGGGGCCGTCGCCGGGCAGGGGCGCCCCTTTGCCGCTTCATCTTGTCGGCGGTCTGCCAGGTGCGGATCAGCACCTCGCCGACCCGGCCCATGGCCTGGCTGTCCGAGGAGATGATCGAGAAGGCGCCGAGGTCGTGGAGGATGTCCTCCGCCGCGATGGTCTCCCGGCGGATGCGGCTCTCGGCAAAGGCCACGTCCTCGGGGATCGACGGGTCGAGGTGGTGGCAGACCATCAGCATGTCGAGATGCTCGGCGAGCGTGTTCCTCGTGTAGGGCCGCGTCGGGTTGGTCGACGAGGGGATGACGTTCGCCAGGCCCGCGACCCGGATGATGTCCGGCGCATGGCCGCCGCCGGCCCCCTCGGTGTGGAAGGCGTGGATCGTCCGGCCCTTGAAGGCGGCGATGGTGTCCTCGACGAAGCCGCTCTCGTTCAGGGTGTCGGTGTGGATCATCACCTGGACGTCGTGGTCGTCGGCCACCGAGAGGCAGCAGTCGATGGCGGCCGGCGTGATGCCCCAGTCCTCGTGCAGCTTGAGCGCGCAGGCGCCCGCCGCCACCTGCTCCACCAGGGCTTCCGGCAGGGACGCGTTGCCCTTGCCGGCGAAGGCGAGGTTCATCGGAAAGGCCTCGGCCGCCTCGATCATCCGCTGAAGGTGCCAGGGGCCGGGCGTGCAGGTGGTGGCGTTGGTGCCGGTCGCCGGTCCCGTGCCGCCGCCCAGCATGCAGGTGACGCCGCTCATCAGCGCCTCCTCGATCTGCTGCGGGCAGATGAAGTGGATGTGGGCGTCCATGGCGCCGGCCGTCAGGATCTTGCCCTCGCCGGCGATGATCTCCGTCCCCGGTCCGATGACGATGTCGACGCCGGGCTGGACGTCGGGGTTGCCCGCCTTGCCGATGCCGGCGATGCGGCCATCCCGCAGCGCCACGTCGGCCTTCACGATCCCCCAGTGGTCGACGATCAGGGCGTTGGTGATCACCGTGTCGGCGGCGCCGGACGCGCGCGTCGCCTGGGACTGGCCCATGCCGTCGCGGATCACCTTGCCGCCGCCGAACTTCACCTCCTCGCCGTAGGTCGTGAAGTCGCGCTCCACCTCCACGAAGAGCTCGGTGTCGGCCAGCCGCACGCGGTCGCCCACCGTCGGGCCGAACATGTCGGCATAGGCCGCGCGGGTGATCCGGGCCGGCATCCTAGAGCCCGCCCATGACGGCCTGGCGGAAGCCGTAGACGGTCCGCCCGCCGGCGAAGGGGACGAGCGTCACCTCCCGCGCCTGGCCGGGCTCGAAGCGCACCGCCGTACCGGCCGCGATGTCCAGCCGCATGCCGCGCGCCGCCGCCCGGTCGAAGTCCAGCGCCGGATTGGTCTCGAAGAAGTGGTAGTGGCTGCCCACCTGCACCGGCCGGTCGCCGGTGTTGGCGACCCGCAGCGTCACGGTCTCCGCGCCGGCGTTCAGCTCGAGGTCGCCCTCGGCCGGGATGATCTCGCCCGGGATCACTTCCGCACGCGCTTCAGCGCGAGCCGCGCGACGGGGACCGCAATCAACAGGACCACCGCGGCCAGGATCGCCAGGTGGTCGGGCTCGGTCAGCAGGTGCCGCAGGGCCGCCGCGTCGGCCATCTGCTCGTGATGGCCCTCGTGGGCGACGGCGGGCAGGGACATGACCACCGCGGCCAACGCCGCGCCGGCCGGGATGAGCCTGTTCCAGGACTTGCGGTCCATGTGCGCCTCCTCAGCGGATCGGGTGGTGGACGGTCACCAGCTTGGTGCCATCGGGAAAGGTCGCCTCGACCTGGACGTCGTGGATCATCTCCGGGACGCCGGCCATGCACTGGTCGCGGCCGACCACATGGGCGCCGGCTTCCATCAGATCGGCGACGGAGCGGCCGTCGCGGGCCCCCTCGACCACGAAGTCGGTAATCAGGGCGATGGCCTCGGGATGGTTCAGCTTCACGCCGCGCGCCAGGCGGGCGCGCGCGACGATGGCCGCCATCGCGACCAGCAGCTTGTCCTTCTCGCGGGGCGTCAGGTTCATGGGCGTCAGCTCCGCCAGACGCGGGGCAGGGGCGCGCCGCCGCGCAGCGCCTCCAGCGTCGGGATCAGCGCGCGGCGCAGCGTCAGGCCGTCCGGCGCGGCGACGCGCGCCACGAGCTTGCCGTCGAATACGCTCGCGCCGCCGAGCTCGCCCAGCGCCGCGCGCGCCGGCTCCAGGAAGCGCCCGGCGTCCTCGGCGACCAGCAGCAGGGTGGCGAACGCCCGGGCGCCGGCCAGGAGCGGCGCGCGTGCTGCGGTGGCCGCCACGGCCCCCTCCAGCCGCAGGTCGTCGGCGAAGACCAGCCCGCCCGCCCGCCGGACCCGCCAGCGGTCGCGCAGCCGGCCGGCGCGGACGCTTTCGCCCATCGCCTGGCGGCCGAGGATCACCGCCTCGACCGCGAGGAAGCGCGCTCCGGCGGCAAGCGTCACGTCGATCGTGCGGGTCAGCGCGCCCCCGTCGAACAGTATGGTCTCCTGCGGCAGCCAGGCGAGCGTCGCGCCGGCCCCCCGCCGTGAGCTCGCAGCGCACCTCGGCGTCGCCGCCCGCCGAACGGTAGATCCGCTCGCAGGCCTGGGTCGTGACGGTCAGCTCGGCGCCTTCGCCCGCCTCGGCCCGCCAGGCCAGGCGGTCGCCGCCCGTCAGGCCGCCGGCGGTGTTGATCAGCACCGCCTCCAGGCCCGGCGCCTCGGCGCTGCGGGGCAGGCGGATCTTGGCGCAGCCGTCCTGGTAGAGCCGGCCCAGCCGGGTGATCCCGTCATGCCGCACGCTCACCCGTCCGGCGCCGCGGGCGCGCTGCAGAAGGCCGTCGAGCGGCTGTGGAACGGGACCCTGGAACACCGGATCACGGTGCGCCGACCGCCCGGCCAGTCCAGCGAAGGCGCGCCGCCGGGCGGCGCGCCGGGCCAGGCGCCCAGGAAATAGGCGCCTTGCCGCCCGGTCGTCGGAGCGGCTCGACCGCCCGGCGAGGAGACCCTGCAGCGGCCAGCCTCAGGTTGTGCGCGCGGAACGGCTCTCGCCGGGATTGTCAGTTGACGGGATAAACCAACCCGCTTGTCCCCCAAATGGGGGATGTGGGCGCCCCGCCCCCTCTTAACGCTTGAGTAAGGACCGGCCGCTCGTCGGCTGGAGTGGGGGAATCTCATCGGTCCGCAAGGGTTCAACAACGCGCGGATTCCGCGCGCGTGGAGGGTTTTGCCGTGGCTGCGGATTTCGGGACGAGCGGGAACGACAATCTTCCGGGGACGGTCGAAGCCGACCTGCTGGAGGGTCTGGCTGGCGCGGACACGCTTTCGGGCGGGGCTGGCGACGACACCGTCCGGGGCGGCGACGACGACGACCGCCTGCACGGCGACAGCGGCAACGATCTGCTGGACGGCGGCGCGGGCCACGACGTGGCGGCCTTCTACCTGCCCGAGGGCACGGCGGGGACCCTTCGTCTCGTCCCGGGCGACGAGACAGGCGAGTTCTTCGTCGAGCTGGTGAACGGCGGCGACGCCAGCCAGGTCTTCCGGGTCACTCTGGCCGACGGCGACGCCGTGGTGCAGGGCCTGAACCAGGGCTCCTCCTGGGGAACCGACACGGTCGTCGACGTCGAGGAGCTGCACTTCTTCGTCGCCTCGCAGGACGGCTCCGGGTCGTTCGTGGGCATCAACTTCACCCTCACCGTCCCGCAGATCGTCAACAACTTCGCCCACGTGAACGGCACGGTGGCCGCCGACGTCATCGCCATGACGGAGCTCTATCCGTCGGCCGCGGCGAGCGCCGACCTGAACGCCGACGGCGGCCACGGCGACGACGTCATGACGGGCCACGCCGGCCGCAACTACCTGATCGGCGGGGCGGGCGACGACACCATCGACGGCGGCGCGGGCACGGCCGACACGGCCGCCTTCCGCATCCCGGCCAACACCACGGGCGCCCTGCGGTTCGTCGAGGGTGTGGGCCCCGACGCGGGCTCGGTGATCGTCGAACTGGTCAACGGCGGCGTCGGCGAGGCCATCTTCAAGGTCACGGTGACCGGCCAGGGCCAGGCGACCGTCCAGGGCCTGGGCGACATGGCCTACCTGGGGACCGACACGGTCACCAACACCGAGAGCCTGCACTTCGCGGCCGATCTCCAGAACCCACCCAACGACCTCTCGAAGGGCCTGCTGCTCGTCTACCAGCCGGGCCCGGTCAGCAACGACTTCGCCTTCGTCAGCGGCTCGGCGGGCGGCGACAGCATCGACGTGGCGGCGCTCTATCCGAACGCGACCAACGTCGATGTGGGCGTCAACGGCGAGTTCGGCGCCGACACCATCTCCGGCCACGACGGCCAGGACTGGGCGCTGGACGGCGGCGCCGGCGACGACAAGCTGCTGGGCCTCGGCGGCGACGACTATCTGGTGGGCGGCGCGGGCGCCGACACCGTCGACGGCGGCGCGGGCGACGACACCGCGGCCTTCCGCCTGCCGGCCGGAACCACGGGCGCGCTGCGGGTCGTCGAAGGCGCCCAGGACGGCCAGCTCGTGGTCCAGCTCGTCCAGGGCCAGACCGTCACCGACGTCTTCCAGGTGACGCTTGGCGACAACGGCGCCGCGACCGTCACGGGGATCAACCTCGCCGAGCACCTCGGGACCGACACGGTCACCAACCTCGAGCACCTGCACTTCCTGGTCGACCAGGGCGGCGACAACGGCCCGTTCGTCTCCATCGACCGCGTCCTGGGCGTCAGCCCGACCCACGTCGGCGGCACGCCGGGGAACGACACCATCGACATCGCGACGCAGCCGGGCGTGAACCTGGCCGGCGGGGTCAACGCCAACGGCGGCTTCGGGGCCGACACCATCTCCGGACATGCGGGCCAGAACTATCTCGAGGGGGGGTTCGGGCGACGACGTCCTGGAAGGCCGCGACGGCGGCGACAACCTGCAGGGCCAGGCCGGCGACGACGCGCTGAACGGCGGCTCGGGCGACGACCGCCTGGTCGGCGGGGCGGGCGACGACACCATGGACGGCGGCGCGGGGAACAACGACCTCGCGGTCTTCGAGCTGCCCGCCGGCACGGTGGGCGCGCTGCGCGTGGTCGAAGGCGACGAGCCGCGCGAGTTCTTCGTCGAGCTGGTCGACAACAACGTCGGCGTCCCGGTCTTCCGCGTGGTGGTCAACGGCGACGCGGCGACGGTCGAGGGGCTGGGCGACTTCGAGTGGCACGGGACCGACACCGTCACCAGCGCCGACCAGCTCCAGTTCATGGTCACGCCGTTCAGCCAGAGCCAGTTCGCGACCATCAACCTGACCCCGCGCGTGAACGCTCCCCAGAACGGCTCCGCCTTCGTGGGCGGCACGCCGAACGGCGACAACATCGACCTGGCGGCCATGCAATCGGGCCTGGCCGACAACATCGCGTCCCAGGTCAACGGCCAGCAGGGCGACGACACGATCTCGGGCCGCGCCAACGCCAACACCTCGGTGAACGGCGCGGCCGGCGACGACAAGGTGACCACCTTCGCGGGCGCCGACGCCCTGACCGGCGGGGTCGGCAACGACACCCTGAGCGCGGGCGCCGGGGGCGACTATCTCTCCGGCGGCGAGGGCGACGACAGCCTGGACGGCGGCGACGGCTTCGACCGCGCCTCCTATTACAGCGCGACGGTCGGCGTGAAGGTCGACCTGAGCCAGACCGGGCCGCAGAACACCGGCCTCGGCACGGACACCCTGGTCAACATCGAGCACATCTCGGGCGGCGAGCTCTCCGACACGCTCACCGGCAACGCGGGCGACAACTGGCTCTGGGGCTCCAGCGGCGGCAACGACAGCCTGAACGGCGGCGCAGGCAACGACCTGCTGATGGTCGCGGCGGGCGACAACACCCTGACCGGCGGCGACGGCGACGACACGGCCGCGTTCACGGCGGCGACCGGGGGCGTGAAGGTCTCCCTGGCGGTTGAGGACGGCGAGAGCCAGGTCACCGGCCAGGGCGCCATGACGCTCGTCGGCATCGAGAACCTTTCGGGCTCGGTCCACACCGACACCCTGACCGGCGACGCGGGCGCCAATGTGCTTGCCGGCTACAGCGGCGACGACCGGCTCGACGGCGGCGGCGGCGGCGACATCCTGCTGGGCGACGGGGCCATCGACCTGGAAGGCAACGGCGTCGGCCCGATCACCGTCTATCCCGACGTGGCCGACGTCGGCGAGGCCGGCGGCGCCGACACCCTCACCGGCGGCGCGGGGAATGACACCCTGGCCGGCGGGACGGGGACCGACACGGCGGTCTTCTCGGGCGCGCGCAGCGACTACCTCGTCACCGCCAACGGCGACGGTTCGGTCACCGTGGCCGACCAGCGGCCCGACGCGGATGGGACGGACACGCTCTGGGACATCGAGTTCCTGACGTTCTCCGACCAGACGCTCTCGATCTCCGCGGCCACCGGCCAGCCGGCCGACCCGATCTTCGGGTCCTCCGGCGCGGACACGCTCAACGGCACGGACGACGGCGAGCTGGTTTCCGGCGGGGGAGGCAACGACGCCATCTTCGCCGCCGGCGGCGACGACAGCGTCATGGGCGGCGACGGCCACGACGGCCTGCGCGGCCAGGCGGGCAATGACACGGTCCAGGGCGAGGCGGGCGACGATCTGGTCTCAGGCGGCGACGGCGACGACATCCTGGACGGCGGCGCCGGCATCGACCGCGCCTCGTTCAGCCCGGGGGCCACGGGCGGAGTCCGTGTGGACCTCGCGATCCAGGGCGAATCCCAGAACACGCTGCAGGGTCAGGACACCCTGATCGGCGTCGAGCATGTCTCCGGCACCCGCTACAGCGACACCCTCTCCGGCAATGCCGGCGACAACTGGGTCTGGGGTGGTTCCGACGGCTCGGGGGTCACCGGCAACGACCTGATCGACGGCCGCGAGGGCAACGACCTGGTCCAGGTCGGGACCGGCGACCACACCGTTCAGGGCGGCTCCGGCGTCGACACCCTGTCCTTCGAAGGCAACGGCACGGACATCACCTCGGCCGGCGTCGCGGTCTCCCTGGCGCTCCAGGATGCGCCGCAGGACACCCGTCAGGGCCAGATGGTCGTCAGCGGGTTCGAGAACCTGTCGGGTTCGCGCTTCGCCGACACCCTGCAGGGTGACCAGTTCGCCAACATCCTGCTCGGCCATGCGGGTTCGGATTCCCTCTCCGGCGGGGCGGGGAACGACGTGCTGCGCGGCGACGCCGTCGCCCGCGTCGACACTCACGGGGCCGGCACCTCCGGTCCCCTCACCACGGCGTTGGACGGCTCTGGCGCCGACACGCTGGACGGCGGCTCCGGCGACGACATCCTGGCCGCCGGCGACGGCGACGATGACATGTCCGGCGGGTCCGGCGCCGACACCCTGTTCAGCGGCACAGGCGCCGACCACATCCGCGGCGGTGCGGGCGTCGACCGCTTCACCCTCGCGGGCGCGCGCAGCGACTACGACATCCAGCTCCAGTCGGACGGCTCGATCCACGTCCTCGACCTGCGCAGCGGAAGCCCCGAAGGCGCCGACACCGTCACCGACGTAGAGGTCTTCGCCTTCAGCGGCGGCAGTGTGGTGGTGGCCGCCGCAGATCTCTTCGACGTCGACGAGAACGTGGTCACCGGCACGTCCGCCGCCGACACCCTGGACGGCGGCTCGGGCGCCGACATGCTCGACGGCCTGCAGGGGGACGACCGCCTGCACGGCCTCGGGGGCAATGACCGGATCGACGGCGGTCCGGGCAAGGACGTGGCCGCGTTCTGGCTGCCCGAGGGCACGCCGGGGACGCTCCGCCTCGTGCCGGCGCCGGCGGCGATGCGGGCAAGTATTTCATCGAGCTGGTCGACGGCGCGACGGTCAGCCAGATCTTCCGGATCACCCCGGTCGACGGCGGCGACGCCATCGTCCAGGGGCTGAACGAGGCGGCCCACCTGGGCACGGACACGATCTCCGACGTCGAGGAGCTGCACTTCTTCGTCGCGTCGTCGAGCGGCAATGGGTCGTTCGTCGGCGTCAACCTCGCGCCACGGGTGGACGCGGTCAGCAACAACTTCGGCTTCGTCGAGGGTGCGCTCGGCAACGACGTCATCGACCTGGCGCAGGCCTATCCGGGCGCGGCGGCGTCCGTGGACATGGGCGTCAACGGCGGGTTCGGCGACGACACCATCACCGGCCACGCGGGCAAGGACTGGGCGCTTCAAGGCGGGGCGGGCAATGACAAGCTGCTTGGCCTCGGCGGCGACGACTACCTGATCGGCGGCGCGGGCTCCGACACCCTCGACGGCGGCGCGGGCGCCGATATCGCCACCTTCCACCTGCCGTCCGGCAACACGACCGGATTCCTGCGCCTCGTGGCGGGTCAGGAGCCGGGCACGCTCGTCGTCCAGCACATCGACGGCAGCGCGACCTTCGACATCTTCAAGATCACGGTGACCGGACAGGGCGCCGCGACCGTCCAGGGCATCGGCTACATGGCCCACCTGGGGACGGACACGGTCTCGAACGTCGAGCAGCTCCACATCTTCCCGGAGGTCCAGAACGTGCCGAACGGCATGTTCCTGGGCGTGAACCTCATCCCGCAGTCGGGGGTCAACGGCTCGAACTACTGGATCGGCGGCTCGGCGGGCAACGACGCCATCGACGTCGCCGCCTACCACCCGAACCCGAACGGCAACCCGGTCGGCGCCAACGGCGACTTCGGCGACGACACCCTCACCGGCCATTCCGGTAACGACCGCAACCTCGAAGGCGGCGCGGGCGCCGACAAGCTGATCGGCCAGGGCGGCGACGACTACCTCGTCGGCGGGGACGGCAGCGACACGATCGACGGCGGCGCCGGCCACGACAGCGCGGCCTTCCGCCTGCCGCAGGGCACGACCGGCACGCTGCGCCTCGTCGAGGGCCAGCAGCCGGGCCAGATCATCGTCCAGCTCGTCAACGGCTCGACGGTCACCGACTACTTCAACGTTACGCTGGGCGACGGCGGCGACGCGGTGGTGACGGGCGTCGGCCCGATGGCCCACCTGGGGACCGACACGGTCACCGGCGTCGAGCATCTGGAGTTCTACCCGGACGGCGGCGGCCAGCCGGCCATCACCATCCACCGCACGCTGAACGTCAGTTCGGGCTTCGTGGACGGCACGCCGGGCGCCGACCTCATCGACTTCCTGGCCCAGCCGGGCGTGAACCTCGCCGGCATCATCAACGCCAACGGCGGCCTCGGCGCCGACATCATCTCCGGCCACGACGGCCAGAGCCAGGGCCTGAATGGCGGCGCGGGGGGACGACAGCATCTCCGGGCGCGGCGGCGACGACTACATGTCGGGCGGCGCGGGCAATGACACCATCGACGGCGGGACGGGCGCGAACGACGTCGCCGCCTACCAGCTGCCGGTCGGCACGACGGGCGTGCTCTATACCTACGACGGCGCGCCGGGCGAGATGTTCGTCGAGCTCGAACAGGCGGACGGCTCCAGCGAAACCATCTTCCGCGTCGTGGTGAACGGCGGGTCCGTCACCGTCCAGGGCCAGGGCTCCATGGCCTGGCTCGGGACCGACACGGTCTCCAACGTCGACCAGCTCCACTTCCTGGTGCCGGCCGCCCAGCAGGGCCAGCCGATCGCCCAGGGCCAGTTCGCGGCGGTCTACCTCAGCCAGTTCACCGGCCAGGTGCAGAACAACCAGGCCTTCGTGGGCGGCGGTTTCAGCGGCGACACCATCGACCTGGCCGCGCTCTACCCGGGCGTCGACCCGGCGGTGATCCTCGTGGCCAACGGCTACCAGGGCGCCGACGTCGTCTTCGGCCACGACCAGACCGACGATCTCGCCGGCGGCCAGGGCGACGACCAGCTCGACGGGCGCGGCGGCCACGACTTCCTGCGCGGCCAGGCGGGCGCCGACACCCTGCTCGGCGGGGACGGCGACGACTACCTGTCCGGCGGCGGCGGCGCCGACCTGCTCGACGGCGGGGCCGGCATCGACCGAGTCTCGCTCTACAGCGAGACCACCGGGGTCAAGGCCGACCTGGCCCTGACCACGGCCCAGGACACCGGCCTGGGAATGGACACGCTCGTCAACGTCGAGCACGTCTCCGGCGGCGAGAAGTCCGACACGCTCAGCGGCAACGACGGGGCCAACTGGCTCTGGGGCTCGGGCGGCGGCAACGACGTCCTCGACGGCCGCGGCGGCGACGACCTGCTCACCGTTGCCGAGGGCGACCACACCCTGATCGGCGGCCAAGGCTACGACTCCGTGGTCGTGCAGGACGTGGACGGCGGGGTCACGATCTCGCTGGCGACGCCCGGCGTGGCCCAGGCGACCGGCCAGGGCTCGATGACGCTGTCCGGCATCGAGAACCTGTCGGGCACGATCCACGGCGACCGGCTGACCGGCGACGACACCAGCAACATCCTGGCCGGCGACGGCGGCAGCGACACCCTTGTGGGTGGCGACGGCAACGACTGGCTCTACGGCGACGGCGAGATCGACGTGGACAACCACGGCCTCGGCGGCTCCGGCCCGATCAGGTATTCCGCCAACTTCAACAGCACGATGTACGCCGGCGGGGCCGACGACCTGATCGGCGGCAGCGGCGCCGACACCCTCAAGGGCGGCGTCGGCGACGACAGCCTCACCGGCGGCGCGGGCAACGACGCGATCGATGGCGGCGACGGCGCCGACATCGCCGTCTTCTCCGGCCCGCTCCGACTACCGGATCGACACGCCGGTCGGCGGGCCGGTGACGATCACCGACCTGCGCAGCGGCAGCCCCGACGGGGTCGACGTTCTCGTCGACGTGGAACGGGTGGCGTTCAGCGACGGGACCGTCAGCCTGGCCGGCGCGCTGTTCGGCGGGCCGGGCGCCGACACCATCCTCGGCGGCAATGCCGACGACACGATCTCGGGCCTCGGCGGCAACGACAACCTGCAGGGCCTGAACGGCAACGACCTCATCGAGGGCGACCAGGGGGACGACGTGCTCATCGGCGGCGGCGGGGATGACACCCTGCGCGGCGGCGAGGGGCAGGACATCTTCTTCGCCGGCCCGGGGGCCGACGTGATCGACGGCGGTGCGGGCCTGGACCGTGCGGCCTTCCAGGGCGGCCCGGCCGTCAACATCAGCCTGGAGATCTCCGGGGCCCAGGCGACGGCCCAGGGCTCGAAGACCCTGGTCGGGATCGAGCACCTGTCCGGCACGGTCGGCAGCGATACGCTGACTGGCGATTCCAACGCCAACTTCCTGTGGTCGTTCGGCGACACCGTGACCGGCGGCGGCGGCAACGACGTGCTGTCCGGCCGCGGCGGCGACGACCTGCTGCTGGTGGCGCAGGGCGATCACGCCCTGGACGGCGGCGACGGCATCGATGCCGTCGTCCTCAGCTACGCGGTGACCGGCGGCGCGAGGATCGACCTCAACCTGAGCGGCCCGCAGGACACCCTGCGCGGCTCGATGACCCTGCAGGGCATCGAGAACCTGTCCGGCACGGCCTTCGACGATACCCTGACGGGCGACGCCCAGGCCAATGTGCTCGCCGGGATGCGCGGCGCCGACCGGCTGGACGGCCGGGACGGCGACGACCTGCTGTACGGCGATGGCGAGATCACCATCGTCGCCGGCGCCTTCGAGGTGCTCGACGGCCCGTCCACATCGGTGGGTGCGCCGACCGCGCCGGTCGGTTCCGACACCCTGTTCGGCGGGGCCGGCAAGGACACCCTCGACGGCGGCGGCGGCGACGACTGGCTCTACGGCCAGGAAGGCGACGACCGTATCGACGGGGGCGCGGGCCATGACTCCGCCGGCTTCTGGCTGCCGGAGGGCACGGCCGGGATCCTGCGCATCGTCACCGGATCCGGCGGCGACGCCGGCAAGCAGATCGTCGAGCTGGTCGACGGATCGACGGTCACCAGGGTCTTCGAGGTCACGATCGAAGACGGCGACGCCGTCGTCACGGGCTTCAACCAGGCGGCGCACCTGGGAACCGACACCGTCACCGACGTGGAGTGGCTCAACTTCTTCATCGCCTCGTCGAGCGGCGCCGGCTCTGCCGTCAGCCTGAGCCTCGGCGTCCAGGCGCCGCCGATCGTCGACAACCGCGCCCATGTGACCGGGTCGTCGCTGGACGACGTGATCGACATGGCGGACCTCTATCCGTCGGCGGCCGCGGAGGTGGAGCTCAACGCCGGCGGCGAGGCGGGGGACGACGTCCTGATCGGCCACGCCGGCCAGAACTACCTCATCGGCGGCGCGGGCAGCGACACCATCGACGGCGGCGCCGGCAACGACACGGCCGCCTTCCGGATGCCGGCCGGCACGACGGGCGCCCTGCGCTACGTGCAGGGCACGGGCGCCGACGCCGGCTCGCTGATCATCGAGCTGGTCAACGACGGCGTCGCCCAGGCCGTGTTCAAGGTCACCATGACCGGCGACCGGGCGGCGACCGTCCAGGGCCTCGGCCCGATGGCGTCCTTCGGGACGGACACGGTCACCAACGTCGAGAACCTCCACTTCACCGCGGACGTGCCGACTCCTCCGGCCGGACTGAACCTCAACATCGGCCTGCTTCAGGTCCAGCCGGACAGCACCTGGGTCGGCGGGACCGTCGCGCCCGACACCATCGACCTCGCCGCGCTCTATCCGGGCGCGACCGACGCGGAGATCGGCGTCGACGGCGGCCAAGGCGACGACATCCTTCGCGGCAACGCCGGCTCGAACTATCTCATCGGCCGCGAGGGCGACGACACGATCGACGGCCGCGGCGGCCTCGGCGACGTGGCGGCCTTCCGCCTGCCGGCCGACAGCGCCGGATCGCTGCGCCTCGTGGAGGGGACGGGCGGCGACGCCGGCGCGTTCATCGTCGAACTGGTCAATGACGGCGTCGGCGTCGGGGTCTTCAAGATCACGATCACCGGCGAGGGCGCGGCCACCGTCCAGGGCATCGGCGCCATGGCGCACATGGGGACCGACACGGTCACCGGTGTGGAGCGGCTGGACTTCTCGTCGGACGCCGCCAATCCGGGGAACTTCTACCTCGGCGTGCCGCTGACCCCGCGGGCCCACGACCTCTTGAACGGCCGCGGCTTCGTCGAGGGCACCCCGGGGGCGACGTCATCGACGTGGGCGCCTTCTATCCGGGCGATCCCGCTCTGCCCCTCGGCGTGAGCGGCGGCTACGGCGACGACCTGATCACCGGCCGGCCGGTGTCCGACAATCCGATCGACGGCGGCGCGGGCCGCGACACCATCCTGGCCGGCGACGGCGCCCGACTACATCATCGGCGGGGCGGGGAACGACAGCATCGATGGCGGGGCCGGCGACGACACCGCCGCCTTCCACCTGGCCGCCGGCACGACCGGCACGTTGCAGGTCGTCCAGGGCCAGAGCGGCCTGATCGTCCAGCTCGTCCAGGGCCAGACCGTGACCGACGTCTTCAACGTCACGCTCGGCGACGACGGCGCGGCGGTCGTCACGGGCGTCGGCCCGATGGCCGGCATGGGGTCCGACACGCTGGCGGGGGTCGAACACCTTCACTTCTATCCCGAGGGCTCCAACCAGCCCTTCCTGTCCATCGACCGGACGCTGAACGTCAGCTCGACCTTCGTCGGCGGCACGGCGGGCAACGACGTCATCGACATCGCCAGCCTGTCGGGCGTGAACCTCGCGGGGAGCGTCGGCGCCAACGGCGGCCTCGGCGACGACACCATCACCGGTCACGCCGGGAACAACCAGGCGCTCGACGGCGGCGGCGGCGCCGACCGCATCTCCGGCCAGGGCGGCGACGACTACCTGATCGGCGGGGCGGGCAGCGACACTCTCGACGGCGGGGCCGGCGGCAACGACATCGCGGCGTTCCGCATGACCGGCCAGACCACGGGCACGGTCCAGGTGGTCGAGGGCGCCGGCGGCGACGCCGGCAAGCTGATCGTCCAACTGGTGGAAGGCCAGACCACCACGGACGTCTTCCGGGTCACCATCGCCGGCGACGGCGCGGCGACGGTCGAGGGCCTGGGCCCGATGGGTTTCCTGGGCACGGACACCGTCAGCGGCATGGAGCGGCTCCAGTTCCTGCTTGACCTCCAGCCGCCTGGCCAGGGCCAGAGCCTGACGCTCAGCCTGGTCAACACCCAGACGGTGCTCAGCGGCATCCGCACGACCTTCGGCACGGCCGGGGCCGACACCCTCGACCTCGCCCAGCTCTACACCGATGCCGGCGCGGACGAGATCATCCAGGCGGTCGGCGGCCTTGGGCGCCGACACCCTCGTGGGCACGGGCCGCACCGACTATCTCTTCGGCCAGCAAGGGGCGGACTCCTCTCCGGCGGGGCGGGCGACGACTTCCTGCAGGGCGGTCTCGGCAACGACACCCTCGACGGCGGCGCCAATACCGCCGGCGATCGCGAGGAAGTCGGCGGCGACATCGCCGGCTACGGGGATGCCGTGGCTGCGGTCACGGTCGACCTCGGCCTGCAGGGCGTCGCGCAGAACACGGGCGGCGGCGGGACCGACGTCCTGATAAACATCGAGCAGGTCTACGGTTCGAACTTCGACGACACCCTGAAGGGCGACGGCGGGCGCAACTTCCTCTACGGCGCGAGCGGCGCGGACACGCTGCTGGGCGGCCAGGGCGACGACGGCCTGGAAGGCGGAGCTGGTAACGACCTCCTCGACGGCGGCGACGGCATCGACATTGCGGCCTTCACCACCGCCACCAGCGGCGTCACCGTCGATCTCGCGATCACCGGCGCCCAGGACGTGGGCGGCGGCCTCGGCTCCGACACCTTCGTGAGCGTCGAGGAGCTGTTCGGCTCCGAGCACGGCGACACCCTCAGGGGCGACGGCGCGGCCAACTACATCGACGGCCAGGAGGGGGCGGACTCCCTCGTCGGCCGCGCCGGCGACGACGTCCTGCTCGGCGAGGACGGCGACGACACCCTAGACGGCGGAGCGGGCGACGACGAGATCCGCGGCGAGGATGGCGCGGACACCGCTGTCTTCTCCGGCGCCCGGGCCGACTACCTGATCAGCGCCAATTCGGACGGCTCGATCATCGTCACCGACCAGCGCGCGAACAGCCCGGACGGTACCGACACGCTGTGGCAGGTCGAGTTCCTGAAGTTCAGCGACCTGACCCTCACCGCCAGCGACGTGGGCGGCGCCCTGTTCGGCGGTTCGGGACCGGACACGCTTCAGGGCGGGGCGAACGCCGACACCATCTCCGGCCTTGGTGGCGACGACGTGCTGTCGGGTGGCAGCGGCGGCGACCGGCTGGTGGGCGGCGACGGCTTCGACATCCTGCGCGGCCAGGCTGGCGACGACACCCTCCTGGGCGAGGACGGACCAGACCTGCTGGCCGGCGGGGCGGGCAACGACCTGCTCGACGGCGGCGCGGGCCTCAACCGCGCCAGCTTCAACAGCGCCTCCGCGGGCGTGAATGTCAGCCTGCTGCTGCAGGGCCAGGCCCAGGCGGCCGAGGGCAGCGACACGCTGATCAACATCCGGCACCTGACCGGCAGCAACTTCAACGACACCCTCGTCGGCGACGCCAACGCCAACTGGCTGTGGGGCACGGGCGGCTCGGATTCCCTCGTCGGCGGCGACGGCAACGACCTGCTGTCGGTGGGGAATGGCGCCCACACACTAGTGGGCGGCCAGGGCGACGACACGGTCAGTTTCTACAGCGAGACCCTCGTCGCGCCGGTCACCGTGTCCCTGGCGAACACCGGGGCCCAGAACACCGGCCAGGGCGTGATGACCCTCTCCGGCATTGAGAACCTCAGCGGCACGATGATCGGCGCCGACGTGCTCACCGGCGACGGCGCGGCCAACGTGCTGGCCGGCTGGGGCGGGTCCGACACCCTGAACGGCGGCGGCGGCAACGACCTGTTGCTCGGTGAAGGCTACGTGCTGCTGGACGGCGACGCCGCGATCACGCTGTTCGAGAACGGCATCGAGGGCACGGTCCCGGCCGGCGCGGACGTCCTGATCGGCGGCCTGGGCGATGACACCCTGGTCGGCGGCGCGGGCGCCGACCGCCTCGAGGGCGGCGACGGCGCTGACGTGGCCCGGTTCTCCGGGGCGCGGGCGGACTACGAGTTCGCGCTGCAGGCCGACGGCTCGATCCGGGTCAGCGACCTGCGCTCCGGCGCGCCCGACGGCGTGGACACGCTGATCGCGGTCGAGGTCCTGCGCTTCTCCGACGGCGACGTCCCGGCGTCCACCATCGGCGGCAACAACACCGGCACGTCCGGCTCGGACACCCTGTCCGGCACGGCGGGCGGCGACACGATCTCCGGTCTCGGCGGCTCCGACGTGATCTTCGGTGGTGCGGGCGCCGACCTGCTGAAGGGCGGCGAGGGCGACGACGGCCTGCGCGGCGAAGCGGGCGACGACACCCTCCGGGGCGAGGCCGGCAACGACTTCCTGGCCGGCTATGGCGGCGACGACCGGCTGGAGGGCGGCGACGGCTACGACCGTGCGGCCTTCTCCTCCGGCGCCACGAACGGCGTGCGCGTGGATCTCAACCTCCAGGGCCAGGTCCAGAACACGTTCGCGGGCAACGACGTCCTCGTGGACATCGAGGCCGTCTCCGGCACGCGCTACAGCGACACCCTCACCGGCGACGCCGGCGACAACTGGCTGTGGGGCGGCGCCGACGGGTCCGGCGTCACCGGCAACGACGTGATCGACGCCCGCGACGGGAACGACCTCGTGCAGGTCGGCGTCGGCGATCACACCCTGATCGGCGGCCAGGGGATCGACACCCTGTCCTTCCACGGCAATGGCGGGCCCGAGATCACGACGGCCGGCGTTGCGGCTTCGCTGGCTGCGCAGGGCGCGACCCAGGCCACCCGGCAGGGCGCCATGGAGATCAGCGGGTTCGAGAACCTCTCGGGCTCCGCCTATGGCGACATCCTGACGGGCGACGACAACGCCAACGTGCTGGCGGGCTTCGAGGGTTCGGACAGCCTGATCGGCGGCGACGGCGCCGACCTGCTGCTGGGCGACGGCGTGGTCATCGCCGCGTCGGCGGCCGGCACCGCCGGAGCCTCCTATCTCGACGAGAACGCCGGGCGCCGGAGCCGACACGCTCGACGGCGGCTCGGGCGCCGACACGCTCAAGGGCGGCCAGGGCGATGACCGCCTGATCGGCGGGATCGGCGACGACCTGATCGACGGCGGCGCGGGCGTCGACCGCGTGGTCTTCAGCGGGACCCGCGCCAGCTACACCGTCAGCCGCACGATCAACGGCGACGTGATCGTCACCGGCGCGGACGGGACCGACACGGTCACCGGCGGCGAGTACCTGGAGTTCAGCGACGGCGTCACCATCGTGGCGAGCGGCGTGGCCGGCACGGCCGGCGCCGACAACTTCCTCGGCGGCACGGGCGCGGACACCTTCGCGGGCCTGGCGGGCAACGACCTCCTCAGCGGCCTGCAGGGGAACGACAGCCTCGACGGCGGCGAGGGCGACGATGTCATCCTCGGCGCGGAGGGTGACGACACCCTCCAGGGCGGCGCGGGCCTCGACATCCTCTACTCGGGCGCCGGGAACGACCGTTTCGACGGCGGGGCGGGCGTCGACCGGCTGATGTTCGCCGGCGGGCCGGCGGTCAGCGTCGACCTCCAGGCCGGCGCGGCCACCGGGCAGGGCGCCGATGTCATCGTCGGGATCGAGTGGGTCTACGGCACAACGGGCAGCGACACCCTGGCGGGCGACGCGGGCGCGAACCTGCTCTGGACCGAGCGCGGCGGCAACGATGTGCTGTCCGGCCGCGGCGGCGACGACCTGCTGCTGATCCACAACGGCGACCACACGCTGGACGGCGGCGCCGGTATCGACAGCCTCGTGCTCAGCTACAACGTCACCGGCGGCGTGACCCTGAGCCTCGCCCAGGCGGCGGTTCAGGCCACCGGCCAGGGCGCGATGACGATCAGCGGCATCGAGAACGTCTCGGGCTCGCACTTCGACGACGTACTGACCGGCGACGGGCTGGCGAACCGGCTGGCGGGCCAGAAGGGCGCCGACAGCCTCTCCGGCGGCGACGGCGACGACTATCTGCTCGGCGACGGCGAGATCACCTTCGCGAACGGCCAGTTCCTGTTCCTCGACGCTCCGTCCACCGCGTCCGGCGCGCCGGCCGGCGATGTGGGCGCCGATACCCTGCGCGGCGGCTCCGGCGCCGACACCTTGCTCGGCGGCGGCGGGGCCGATGTCCTCGACGGCGGCTTCGGCGTCGACACGGCGGTCTTCTCGGGCGCCCGGTCCGACTACCAGGTGGTGGTCAATACCGACGGCACGACGATCGTCACCGACCTCAGGGCCAACGGTCCGGACGGCGTCGACACGCTCACCGACGTGGAATTCATCCGCTTCTCCGACCAGACGCTGCAGCTGGGCGTCAACCGGGCGGGCACCTCGGCCGGCGACATCATGATCGCCACCAACGCCGACGACACCCTCAGCGGCCTCGGCGGCGCCGACACGCTCAGCGGCGGCCAGGGCGGCGACCGTCTCGACGGCGGGACCGAGGGCGACTGGCTGCGCGGCCAGGACGGCGACGACACCATGCTCGGCGGCGACGGCCACGACTACCTGGTCGGCGGCCTGGGCTCCGACCGCATGGAAGGCGGCGCGGGTCTCGACCGCGCGGGCTTCGCCTCCGACGCCACGACGGGCGTGAAGGTCGACCTGACCATCACCACCGCCCAGGCGACGGGCCAGGGCGTCGACACCCTGATCGGCATCGAGCACGTGTCCGGGACGTCCTTCAACGACACCCTGACCGGCGACGCCAACGACAACTGGATCTGGGGCCAGACCGGCAACGACAACCTCGACGGCGGCGCGGGCAATGACCTTGTTCAGGTCGGCGCCGGCACGCACCGCGTCGAAGGCGGGGCAGGGGCGTCCGACACCCTGTCCTTCCACGGCAACGGGTCCGAGATCAGCTCGGCCGGCGTGACCATCTCCCTGGCCGCCCAGGGCACGGCCCAGGTGACCCGCCAGGGCACGGTCCGGGCGGGCGGCTTCGAGAACCTCTCGGGCTCGACCTTCGGCGACACCCTCGCCGGCGACGCCGGGGCCAATGTGCTCGCGGGCTTCGACGGGGCGGACTCGCTCTCCGGCGGGGCCGGCGGCGACACCCTGCTGGGCGACGGCGTGACCCAGATCGACCCGGCCAACAGCGGCTTCGGCGGCGCGATCGTCACCCTGGAGGACCAGGGGCGCCGGCGCGGCCGACACCCTCGACGGCGGGGCGGGCGACGACCTCCTGAAGGGCGGCGGCGGCGACGACCTGCTGTTCGGCGGGCTCGGGGCCGACACCCTGGACGGCGGCGCGGGCCTCGACACCACCAGCTACGCTGGCGCGGCCTCCGCCGTGACGGTGGACCTGGGGGCCGGCACGGCCTCCGGCGGCGGCGGCGCCGACGTCATCAGCGGCGTCGAGCGGGTGATCGGTTCGGCCTTCGACGACGCCCTGGTCGGCAATGGCGTGGCCAACACCCTCTCCGGCGGCGCTGGCGACGACGCCCTGAAGGGCGGGGCGGGCGACGACCGGCTGGAGGGCGGCGCGAACAACGGCGTGCTCTCCATCCCCGGCGGCTTCGGCGGCGACTCGGCGGTCTATTCTGACGCCACGAGCGGCGTGACCGTCAGCCTGGCGGTCAGCGGCGCCCAGAACGTCGGCGGCGGCCTGGGCTCCGACACGCTCGTCGAGATCGAGAACCTGATCGGCAGCGCCCACGGCGACAGCCTGGCCGGCGACGGGGCCTCGAACTTCCTCTACGGCGGCGCGGGCGACGACACCGTCTCCGGCGGTGGCGGCGACGACATCCTCGAGGGCGGCTTCGGCGACGACCGCATCGACGGCGGCGCCGGCATCGACGTGGCGGCCTTCACCCAGGCCACCAGCGGCCTGACCATCGACCTGGCCAACGCCAGCGGCGCCCAGAGCGTCGGCGGCGGCATGGGCCTCGACATGCTGGTCAGCATCGAGGGGATCACCGGCTCCGGCTTCGACGACACCCTCTCCGGCACGACCACGGCCAACTACCTGGCCGGCGGCTCCGGCGCGGACTCGATCACCGGCGGCGGCGGCTCGGACACCCTCTACGGCGGGCGCCGGCGACGACACCGTCTCGGCCCACGCCGGGACGGGCGACAGCGTGATCGTCGGCCTGGGCGCCGGCTCCGACCGGCTGATCGTCTCCCCGACGCTCGCCGGCGGCCTGGCCGTCACCGACTTCGCCACGGGCGCCAGCGGCGACTTCCTCGATCTCGCCGCCCTGCTGACCAGCCGCCTGACCGGCTGGAACGGCACGGACAACGTCTTCGAGAAGGGCTTCCTGCAACTCGTGCAGAACGGGACCGCGACGGTCCTGCAGATCAACGTCGACGGCCAGGGCGACGACTTCGTCGACCTGCTGACGCTGCAGAACACCAGTGCGCTCATGCTGACCGTGGACAACCTCGGCTATGCCGTGAAGCCGCGGATCATCGGCGGCGCCGGGGCCGACACCTTCAAGCTCGACCTCACGGCGATCCAGCCGAACGAGACCGTCGAGGTGGACGGCGGCGGCGGCGGCGACGTGCTCGAGATCGTCACCCAGGTCGGCACGGCGACGACGATCACGCCGTCGGCGGACGGCCTCAGTCTGGAGCTCGACCTGAACGGCGACGGCCAGCCCGACATCGTCGTGAAGGGCACCGCCGAGCTGGTCCTGAACGGCGAACGGGTGGTCGTCTCCGGCGACCTGTCGGCGACGGGCCTCGCCCCCAACACCATCTACCTGAACGGCACGACCGGGGACGACCTGCTCGATGCGTCCGGGATGACCTCCCTGGAATCGGTGCGGGCCAACGGCGACGCGGGCGCCGACACCATCCGCGGCGGCGGCGACGACGACACCCTCAACGGCGAGGACGGCGACGACAGCCTGCAGGGCAACGGCGGGCCGGACATCCTGGATGGCGGCGCCGGCAACGACACCCTGGAGGGCGGCCTCGGCAACGACACGGCGGTCTTCTCGGGGAACTCCACCGACTACACCATCACGGTGAACGGCGGGACGCTCACCGTCACGGACCTCCGCTCCGGCTCGCCGGACGGCACGGACACCCTGACCGGCATCGAGACCCTGCAGTTCGACGACGGCGCCTGGGGCCAGAACACCGCGCCCACCGGCGGCGACCGCTCGGCCAGCCTGCAGACCACCGGGACGCGGACGATCGTGCTGGCCGACTTCGGCTTCAGCGACGCCAACGGCGACGACATGAAGTCGGTGACGATCACCGCCCTGCCGACCAGCGGCGAGCTCACGCTCGCGGGCCTGGCCGTGGACGTCGGCGACGTCATCCTGGCGTCCGACATTTCGCTCGGCGACCTGCTCTATACGCCGGACGGCGCCGGGACCCTTCACCCTCGGCTTCCGCGTGAAGGACGACGGCCTGGCGGGCTGGGGTTCGAACGAGGACGCAAGCGCCAACACCCTGACCCTCACCGTCTCGACGCCCACGAGCGGCGGCGGCGGCGGCGGTGGCGGTGGTGGCGGTGGCGGGGGCGGCGGCGTCTCGCCGATCATCACCAGCGGCGCGACCGGCACCTCCGGCTCGGACACGGCCCAGTTCGACTCAACCCCGAACGTCTTCTCGGCCGGCTTCGGGAACGACACGGTCTCCGCGGGCGGCGGGGATGACTGGGTGCACGGCAACGCCGGCGCCGACAGCATCTCCGGCGGCGAGGGCGCCGACGTTCTCTACGGCGGCCAGGGCGACGACGGACTGAACGGCGACGAGGGCGACGACTACCTGTCGGGCGATCTCGGGGCGGACACCCTGTCGGGCGGCGCCGGCGACGACCGGGCGTTCGGCGGCGACGGCGCCGACGTGGTGACCGACAGCTCCGGCGAGAACTACCTGCGCGGCGGGGGGCGGCGACGACATCGTCCGCGGCGGCTCCGACTTCGACGACGCCCACGGCAACGAGGGCAACGACACGGTCGTCGGCGGCCAGGGCGACGACTGGGTGGTCGGCGGCAAGGACAACGACGTCCTCTCCGGCGACGACGGCGACGACATCGTCTACGGCAACCTCGGGGCCGACACCTGTCAGGGCGGGGCGGGCGCGGACATCGTCCGCGGCGGCCAGGGCGACGACGCGGTGCGCGGGGGGCTGGGCGACGACTGGCTCTCCGGCGACCGGGGCGACGACACCGTCACCGGCGGCGCGGGCGCCGACGTCTTCCACACCTTCGGCGAGGCCGGGTTCGACTGGGTCGTCGACTTCAGCGCCGCGGAAGGCGATCGCGTCCAGCTCGACCCGGGCACGGAGTACAGCCTGGCCCAGGTCGGCTCGGACGTGGTCATCACCATGGAAGGCGGCGGCCAGATGATCCTGCTGGGCGTGCAGCTGTCGAGCCTGCCGTCCGGCTGGATCTTCGGCGACTGATCCTGGAGGGCGCCGCCGTCGTGGGCGACCACGGCGGCGGTCCCACCCTCACCCTCGAAGGCGCGCATCGCCCGCGCTGAGGATGCGCTCGCGCCATGCCGGCATCTCTCCTAACCTTGGCCGCTCGCTGGAGACCTTCGCCGGTCATGGATTCGCCTGCGCCTTCGCCGCCGCACCGACCGCTCCGCGGCCGGGCGACGGAGCTCGCGGCGGTCCGCGGCGGCCTCGCCGACCGGCGCACCCGGCTGATCGTCATCTCCGGGCCGGCGGGGGTCGGCAAGTCGGCGCTCGCCGCCGCAGCGGTCTCGGGACCGGACGCGCCCCTCGCCGGGGCCGGACGCTTCCCGCCGGGCAACGCCTTCGGGGTCGCCCCGCTGACCGCGGCGGTGGAGGACGCGCTGACGACGGCGCTGGAGGGCCTGTTCGATCCTGAAGCGGCCCTGGAGCCCCTGGCCGAGAGCCTGGGCGATACCGCCGAAGCCTTCGCGGGTCTCAGCGCCGGCGTGCTCGGCCAGCTTGCCCGGGCGCGGGCGGAAGCCGCGCCCAACGTCGGCGTCACCGCTGCGGCCGAGCGCCTGGGCCAGGCCCTGATGACGGTCTGCGGCTGGCTGACCGGCCTTCGCGGACCGGTGGTGCTGCTGCTCGACGACTGGGGCCGCGGGGGACCGGAGACCGCGCGCCTCGTGGAGCGGCTGCTGCAGGCGACGCCGCAGCTTGTCGTGCTGGCCACCGAGCGCCCCGACGAGACCTTCGTGCGGCCGCCGGCGGTGCGGACGCTCCATGTCCGCCTGGAAGCTCTCGACGCGGGCGGACGCCAGGCGCTGGTCGCGGGTGAACTGGACGACGACGCCGGCGCCGCCGCCGAGGTGCTGGACTTCCTCGGCCTCGAGTCCGCCCTGCCGTTCGAACTGCTGGATGCGCTCACCGTCCTGAAGGCCTCCGGAGCGCTCGCCCGTGACGGGGACCGCTGGCAGTTCAGCCGCGCCGGCGCCGCCGAGACCCTGGCCGGCGCGGTCGCCGACCGGCTGGCCGGGCGCGTCGCCGAGGCCGGGCCCGGGCCCCAGGCGCTGGCCGAGGCGCTCGCCCTGTTCGGCGACAGCGCCGACCCCGCCGACCTCGCGGCGTGCGCCGGCCTCTCGGCCGAAGCGGCCGACGAAGGCCTTCGCCAGCTCGAGGCCCTGGGCGTCGTCCGCCGGACGGCGTCCACCGTGGCCTTCTCCCATGACCAGGTCCTGGCCGCCGTCGTGGCCGGGGTGGACGAGGCCGGGCAGGTGGCCGCGGCCGGCCGCCTCGCCGAGGCGCTCCGCCGGCTGGGCGCCCGTCCGGCCGCCTACGGCCGGGGCGCGGCCATGCTCGATGCTCGCCTGATCGCCGGCCTCGCCACCCTCGATGCGGCCGCCTGGGCGCCCCTGTTCCTGCGCGGCGCCGAACAGGCGCGTGGCGTGGGCGCCGCGCGCCGCGCCTCGGAATGGTCGGCCGCCGCCCTGGCGCTCGCCCGGCGCTCCGGCGGGGCGTCCGCCCAGGTCTTCCGCGAGGCGGTCTATGCGGCGGTCGAGCAGGGGGGACTACGTCCGCGCCGGCGTCATGGCCGAGGAGATGCTGGCCGTCTCGACCACCGCCCGGGGCCGGGCCGAGGCCGACGAGATGCGCGCCCTGGTGCGCCGCGCGGCCGGCGACCTGGAAGGCGCGCTCGCGGTGGCCCGCGAGGCCCTCGGCCGCGCCGGCGTCCACCTGCCGGTCAAGGCCGGCGCGCTGCAGTTCGTGCGCACCGCGATCAGCGTGCTCACCACCGACGTCGACCGGGCCGCGCGGCTCGGCCGCCTGCCGCCCGAGACCCTGGAGGTGCAGGCCCCGCTGATGCGCATCCTGGGGGCCGGCGGCGCGCTGCTCTACGAGAAGGAGCCCATGCGCGCGGTCCTCTTCGCGCTCCAGGGCATCCCGCCGCGCCTGGTGGGCGGCACCGCCTCGGGGGCGGCGGCGTACAGCGTGGTCTGCGCCGCCTTCGGGGCCTTCCGCCGGGCCGAGCGCTGGGCGGTGCTCTCCGACGCCAAGCAGGGGCCGGGCCAGCCACTCCGGGCGACGGCGCTGCACTACTCGACCAACTTCGGCTACGCCATGACCCGCCCGCGCCAGACCGGCGGCCCCCGCATCGCGGCCATGGAGCGGATGGCCTATGCGGAAGGCGATCTGCCGGTCGCTGCCTACGCCAACCGCCGGCGCGCCCTCGACACGGTCCTGGGCGATCTGCCGCTGGAGCGCATGGCGGTCGTCGCGGAGGGCTGCGTGGAGACCGCCAGGCGGCTTGGCGATCAGCCGACGCTCGTCACCATCCAGGCGCTCCGCCAGTTCGTCGCCTGCCTGGAGGACGCCGGCGAGCGGCCGTGGCGGCTGGCGGGTCCGCATTTCGACGTCGCCGCCTTCGAGGCGGGCAGCCTCTCGGACGCCGTCCACGCCGCCCGCCACGTGGTCATGCTGGAGGCCCTGCTGGCCGCGCTGTTCGGCGCCTGGGAGGCCGGCGCGGCCCTCTACGACCGCACGCAGCGCCACTTCAAGCCGCCGGCCCTGCAGCTCCTGCCCCAGGGATGGTTCTTCGCGACCGCCCTGGCGCTCTACCGGACCGGGCGTCGCCCCTCGGCCTGGCGGATGGCCGTGCTGCGCCACCACGCGCGGCACAATCCGACCGACCACGCCCATCGCGTCCTGCTGCTGGAGGCGGAGGCGCTTCGGGCGCGCGGCCGCCGGGTTGCTGCCCTGGTCCGTTACGAGACCGCCCTCCACGCGGCGCGATCGAGCGGATGCGCCGTCGAACACAGCCTGGTGGCCGCGGCGGCCGGCAGCGGGGCCCGGTTGCTGAAGGCGGACGACGCCGCGCGCCGCTTCGAGGCCGAGCGCGACGCGGTCTGGGCGCGGCTGGGCGCCCGCTCGCTGCTGGAGCACGGCCTCGACGCGTCGCCGCCGACCGCCCCCACGGCGGGCGCCCGGCGAGGGCGTGGTCGGCGAGCAGCTCCGCGAACTCGACGCCGCCCGCGCCGCCGCCGAGCGCACCAGCCGGGCGAAGTCGCGCCTGCTCGCCGAGGTGGCGCACGAACTGCGCACGCCCCTCCAGGGCGCGGTGGGCCTCCTGGGCGGCGAGGCGGCCGAGAGCATCGACGCCGGCGCACTGCGCGGCGTGCTCCGTCACCTGGCGACCGTGGTCGACGACCTCGCCGACATGGGCGCGCTGGAGGCGGGCGGGATCGCGCTGGCCGCCGCGCCGTTCTCGCCGGCCCGCACGGTCGACGAGGTGCGCGCCACGTTCATGCTCCAGGCGGGCGGCCGCCGGCTCGAAGTGACCGGCGACCCGCCCCCCGCCCTGGTCGGCGACGAGGTGCGCCTGCGCCAGGTGCTGTCGAACCTGGTCTCCAACGCCCTGAAGCACGGGCAGGGGACGGTGACCGTCGCCCTGGCCGCCACGCCGCTCGACGGCGACGCCGAGCTCAGGCTCGAGGTCTGGGACGAAGGGGCGGGCCTGCCCGACGCCGAGCTCACCCGGGTGTTCGAGCCCTTCCAGCGCGGCCCCGCCGGCCAGGCCGTCGAGGGCCTGGGGCTCGGCCTGCCGATCGCGCGCCGGATCGCCCGAGCCATGGGCGGCGAACTGCGCGCCCGCCAGCGCGAGGGCCGCACGGTGTTCGTCTTCCAGGTGCGCCTGCCGCTCGCCTCCGAGGCCCCCGTGGCTCCCGACCGCGGCCTGCCCCGGCGGCTGCTGCTGGCCGAGGACGTGGAGCTGAGCCGCCGGGTGCTCGCCCGCCTGCTCGCGGCCGAGGGCTGCGAGGTGGCCGAGGCGGCCGACGGCGCGGAGGCCTTCGCCCTCCTGACGACCCGGCCCTTCGACCTCGTGCTCACCGACCAGCGCATGCCGGGCATGACCGGCTCAGAGCTCTGCCGGCGGGCCCGCGCCCAGGGCTTCCGGGGGCGTATCGCCATCGCCACCGGCGCCGACGACCCGCACCTGCGCGCGGAGGTCGCCGATCTCGACGGCGTCACCGTGATCCGCAAGCCGCTCGACCGCGACGGCCTGCGCGCCTGGCTGGCCGCCGATCCGGCCGTCGGCCCGGCGCCGGACGTGGTTCACGGGCGGGTGCAGGAGCTCTTCGAGGCGCTCGGGCCGGAGGCCGACGCGATCTTCCGGGAGCTGCCGGCCCAGCTCGACCGCCTGCTGGCCGAGCTTGCCGCCGCGATCCGCGCCGCCGCCCCCGCCGACCAGGTCGCCGCCGCCGCCCACCGCCTCGCCGGCTTCGCCGCCCATTTCGGCCTGGCCGAAGTCGCCGCCCAGAGCCGCCGCCTCGAAGGCGAAGCCCTCGCCGACGCCGCCCTCACCCCCGCGCCACCGGAATCCGCCCTCCGCGCCATCCGCGCCGCCGCCCGGGCCGTGGACTGGGGCGTGTATGCGGTGGGGGAGGGAGCGGAGACGGGGTAGGGGGTAGGCCCTCAGGTCCGGGCGTAGACGTCCTCGAAGCGGACGATGTCGTCCTCGCCGAGATAGGCCCCGGACTGCACCTCGATGAGGTTCAGCGGCACCTTGCCCGGGTTGGCCAGCCGGTGCTGCGCGCCCAGCGGGATATAGACGCTCTCGTTCTCGCCGATCAGCTTATGGACGCCATCGACGTGGACCTCGGCGGTGCCGTTCACCACCACCCAGTGCTCGGCGCGGTGGAAGTGCTTCTGCAGGGAGAGCTTGCCGCCCGGGTTCACCGTCAGCCGTTTCACCTGGAAGCGGTCGCCGGCGTGCAGGCCCTCGTACCAGCCCCAGGGGCGATAGACCCGCCGCGTCTGCGTGGCCGTGTCGTGGTTCGACGCCTTCAGCCGCTCGACGACCTTCTTCACGTCCTGGTCGGCGTGGCGGCTGGCCACCAGCACGGCATCCGGCGTGGCGATGACGATCAGGTCCTCGACGCCCACCGCGGCGATCAGCGGACCCTCGCTGCGCAGGTAGGAGCCCTTGGTGTTCTCGGCGAGCGTGTCGCCGATCTCCACGTTCTGGTCGCCGTCGCGATCCGCGAGCTGCCAGAGCGCGCCCCAGGCGCCTACGTCGCTCCAGACGAAGGTGGAGGGGACGACGGCCGCCCGCTTCGTGCGCTCCATGACCGCGTAGTCGATGGAGATCGAGGGGCTGGCGGCGAAGGCCTCGGCGTCGAGGCGCAGGAAGTCCAGGTCGCGGCTGGCGGCGGCCAGCGCCGCGCGGGCGGCGGCCAGCACGCCCGGCGCATGGGCCTCCATCTCGGCCAGCACGGCCCGGGCCGGCAGCAGGAAGATGCCGCTGTTCCAGTAGTAGTCGCCGCGGGCCAGGTAGCCTTCCGCCGTCGCCAGGTCCGGCTTCTCCACGAAGGCCGAGACCGTGCGCGCGGCGCCGCCCAGCGCCTCGCCGCCCTGGATGTAGCCATAGCCCGTGGCCGGGCTGTCCGGCTGGATGCCGAACAGCACCAGGGCGCCGGCCGCGGCGGCCGGCAGGCCGGCGTCCACGGCCGCGTTGAACGCCGCCGCGTCCGGGATCACATGGTCGGCGGGCATGACCAGGATCAGGGCTTCCGGATCCTGGCCCTCGGCGATCAGCGCCGCGGTGGCGACGGCCGGCGCGGTGTTGCGGGCCATGGGCTCCAGCACGATGGTCGGCGGCCGCGCGCCCGCCTCGCGGAGCTGCTCGGCGATGACGAAGCGGTGCTCGGCGTTGGCGACCACCGTCACCGGGTGGAAGCGCGCCGGATCGGCGACGCGCAGCGCCGTCTCCTGCAGCATGGTGCGCTGCCCCATCAGCGGCAGGAGCTGCTTGGGATAGCTCTCGCGCGACAGCGGCCACAGGCGCGAGCCCGAGCCGCCCGAGAGGATCACCGGAAAGATCTTCGCCGACATACGGCCCCCGACCGCTCAGAACACATCCATCTATACTGGCGCCGACGCCTTACCGCGAGGGCTACGCGGCCGCGGCGGGCGCGGAGTGCGGACAAAATCGGCAGGCGGCCTTGGTCACGGCGCCGGTCCGCCTGTATGGGGCATGCATGGGAGCGCCGTTCCACAGCCTGGCCGAGGCCGCCGCCTGGTACGAGGCCTGGCTGCGCGAGGCCGCCCTGCCGCTCTGGTCGACCGTCGGCGTCGACGCCGCGACCGGCGCCTTCCAGGAGAAGCTCACGCCGGATGGCGCGCCGCTGCCCGGCCCGCGCCGCGCCCGGGTCCAGGCCCGGCAGGTCTGGGTCTTCGCCGCCGCCGCCGACGCGGGCTTCGGACCGGCCTACCGCACCCTGGCCGGGCGCGGCCTCGAGGCGTTCGAGGCCCGCTACCGCCGCCCGGACGGGCTCTACGTTTTCTCCGCCGACGAGGCGGGGGCGGTGGTCGACGGAGCCGCCGCCCTCTACGAACAGGCCTTTGCGCTCCTGGCGCTCTCCGCCTTCAGCCGCCGCGACGCGGCGCGCGCCACCCGCGACGCCCTCCAGGCGCTGCGCCACCCGGAGGGCGGCTGGCGGGAGGTCGGCGGCCACCCGTTCCAGGCCAACGCCCACATGCATCTCTTCGAGGCGGCGCTCGCCTGGGAGATGGCCGGCGATCCGAGCTGGGAAGCCGTGGCCGACGAGATCGCCCGTCTGGCCCTGACGCGGTTCATCGACGCCGAAGCCGGCGTGCTGCGCGAATTCTTCGACGCCGACTGGCAGGCCCTGGCGGACGACGCCGGCGGCCTCATCGAGCCCGGCCACCAGTTCGAGTGGGCCTATCTCCTGGACGCCTGGGGCCTGAGCCGGGGCGAGGGGAGGGCGCGCGCCGCCGCCCGGCGGCTCTATGAGCATGGCCGGCGCGGCGTTGATCCGGCCCGCGGCGTCGCGGTCGGCGCGCTCTGGAGCGACCTCTCGGTCCGCGAACCCGTCGCCCGCATCTGGGCGCAGACCGAGCACCTGCGCGCCGCCCTGACCCTGGGTTCGGACCGCGAGGCGCTGGAGGCCACCAACGGCCTGGCCGGTTTCCTGGCGACGCCCGCCCGCGGCGCCTGGCGAGACAAGCAGCGGGCCGACGGGACCTTCGTCGAGGAGCCGGCGCCGGCCACCTCGCTCTACCACCTCGTGGGCGGGATCCTGCCGCTCCTGGAGCGGCGCGGCGC
Source organism: Phenylobacterium sp. J367 (assembly GCF_024699985.1). Lineage (GTDB taxonomy): Bacteria > Pseudomonadota > Alphaproteobacteria > Caulobacterales > Caulobacteraceae > Phenylobacterium. Next base: position 2,850,483 of record NZ_JAJONA010000001.1, read on the forward strand.
CTAAGGCCGGTCAGGCCTTCACGACATTGGTGAGGTCGAGCCCCCGCCGGGCCATGACGTTGCGCGTGTCGACCACCAGCGGCGCGGCCGCGAGCGCCGCATAGTCCACGGCGTCGTGGTCGGTGGCGATCAGCACGGCGTCATAGCCGGCGGCGGCCTCGCTGGTCAGCGCGACCGACCGGCGGCCGGCGAACTCCGCGTGTTCCCGGGTCGGCGGGATCGCCTCCACGTGCGGGTCGTGGAAGGCCACCTCGGCGCCCCGGCGCTCCAGCAGGGTCATCAGCTTGAAGGTCGGGCTCTCCCGCACATCGGCGACGTTCTTCTTGTAGGCGAGGCCGATCACCAGGATGCGGGCGGTGCTGAGCGCCGTCTGTCGCCGCGCGTCCAGCGCCCGGGCCAGCACCTCCACCACATGGTTCGGCATGGCGGTGTTGATCTCCCCGGCCAGCTCGATGAACCGGGTCGGCACCTCGAACTCCCGCGAGCGCCAGGTCAGGTAGAAGGGGTCGATCGGGATGCAGTGGCCGCCCAGGCCCGGGCCCGGATAGAAGGGCATGTAGCCGAAGGGCTTGGTCTTGGCCGCCTCGATGACCTCCCAGACGTCGATGCCCATGGCGTCGTAGATCAGCTTCAGCTCGTTCACGAGGGCGATGTTCACCGCCCGGAACACGTTCTCGGTGATCTTCACCGCCTCGGCCACGTCGGGCGACGAGACCGGCACCACCTCCTTGACCACCGCGCCGTAGAAGGCCTGGACGAGCTCAGAGGCCTCCGCCCCGTCGCCGGCCACCACCTTGGGGATGGTCACCGTCTCGAAGGCGGTGTTGCCGGGGTCCTCGCGCTCCGGCGAGAAGCCCACGAAGACGTCGCGGCCGCTGACCAGGCCGCCGGCCTCCAGGATCGGCTTCAGCACCTCGCGGGTGGTGCCGGGATAGGTCGTCGATTCCAGCACCACGAGCTGGCCGGGCCGCAGCCGGGCGGCGATCTCCCGCGCGGTGTCCTCCACATAGGACAGGTCCGGGTCCCGCTGCTTGCTGAGCGGGGTCGGCACGCAGATCACGATGACGTCGCACGGCGCCAGGCGGTCGTAGGCGCCCGTGGCGCTCAGCGTCCCCGCGCCGGTCAGGCGGGCCAGCTCCGCGCTGGACACCGCCCCGATGTACGAGCGCCCTGCGGCGATGGCCTCGATCTTCGTGGGATCGATGTCGAACCCGAGCGTCGGGAAGCCCTGGCGGGCGCAGGCCACGGCCAGCGGCAGGCCGACGTAGCCCAGCCCGATCACGCCGACGGCGGCCGAGCGGTCGGCGAGCTTGCCGCGGAGGGCCTCGAAGGGGTTCGGCTGCATGTCTTCCCGGGCTCGGTCCGGCCGCGCCACCGGCGGCCGGGAACCTCCATCCGGAGTTCGGGGCGGCGGGTCAAGGGCGGGGCGGCATCCGCGGGCGTCGCGCCCGCCTGCGCGTCCGCAGAACAAGAATCTCCGAGGGCCGGAACAATCGAAAAGCTCTGCTGGTTGGGCGCGCGCGAAACAGACGCAATGGCGCAGCCTGGTGGGCGAGAGTGTGAGTTGCAGCTCTCCGGCGCGGCCCTTGCAGCGAAGCTTGGAGAGACTGATGACCAAAGTTGCTAGCGTTCTCGGTATCGCCGCCGCCGGCGTCCTGGCGACGGCCTGCGCGACCACCACCCATGACGCGGCCCGCATGGAGGCCCGCACCACCCTGGCCAACGCCGCGGAGCTGTCCGGCACCGACGCCGCCGACGTGGTTGGCAAGACGTCGATCGCCTGGGGCGACAGATTTACGGCCGCGAACCTGTTCGAACGGGCCACCGACGACCGGGCCAGCGTCGGCAAGCGCTTCAACCTCGCCGGCGCCTATCTGGTGACCGGCCGCGAGGCCCAGGCCGCGGCCCTCTACCGCGAGCTGGTCCGCGACGGCCAGTTCACCTACGCCTACAGCAACCGGCCGATGGACAACCGCAACGTCCCGGTTCGGCGCTTCAACATCGCCGACGAGTCGGCCCGCCGCCTCGCCCAGATCGAGGCCCGCAACCCGGCCTTCGCCCCGGCCCCGGCCTCCGGCGTCCTGTCGGCCGAGAGCTTCGGAACGCCGGTCGCCGCGATTGTCGGCGGCACGCCCATCATCGGCCGCATCTCGGACGCCCAGGCGATCGCCCTCGACGCGGCCGGCGGCGGCAACTGAAGACCGCAAAGAGAAGCGGGCGGGCGTGGCTTCGACGCCTGCCCGTGGGTCTCTTTGCCTTTGTGGATTAAGCTAGTTCCGCCTCCGCAAGAGCTGTTCTCTTTAGGCGTGAGAAATCGTCCGAGCCATGAAGATTGCGCTCTACTCGGGCCGACGATCTAACCGACACCACTAACCGACTTTCTGTAGAGTTCCCTGAGGAGGATGATCCTCAAGATGTTGCTCCCGAGCCCCTTCCCAAGCCTCACTCGGTAGTGCGCTCTCTGGTAGCCGCGCTCTCCGAGCGCGACATGAAGATCAGATCCTGAAACTAGGTGAACAGCATCGCAATCGCGGCGCCACGATCGGTTCAATACGGCTGGATCGCTGGTTACCCAAAAGCGTGGCTTTCGCGTCAGATGAGCTAAGGCGGCGCTCGCTACAAGTCTTGCGTTGATCGCAAGCTGCGACACCAGAGACAGATGCCTGACAGCAGGCGGTATGTATCCGGGTATATCATACCGTGGGCAAACAAACAGAAACAGCCCCGCGGGATTCAGGATGTTGTCCATTTGACGAATATAGTCAAAAGGTCGAATAATATGCTCAAAAACAAAAAAAGAAACGATAATGTCAAAGCGCAATCTCTCGGGAATTTCTTCAACCTTGCAATTAATGTGTTCAACGCCAAGCCCGGAGTTGTGGCTAGTATTCCGGTCATTTATGTCGTGGAGTGTGATGTGCAGCCGGTCAGGTCCGAAATATCTTCTTAGATACGCAGGTAAGTGCGATTTTCCGGCGCCGATCTCAAGAAGACGGACGATGTGGTTTTCGCGTAACATCTCTTCAATGTATGGAACAAGAGGCGCGAAAAGGTGATCTTTTCCCGATCCGGCTGCAATCCCGTAGTAGTCGTCTGCCGTAGCGTAAAACGTAGTTAGAGCGCGTTCTAGTGACGCGAGATCTGCTGCCGCGGCTGGATCATCCGATCTGATTAGCAATTCAGCCTCTCTGGCGAATCTTCCAAGAAATCGACATTGAATCCAACGGTCACGCTGATGGCGTGAGCGATAGTATTTTCCCCCCGACTGCGGATAGCGCGACGTAGTTCAAGAGCCTTGGCGCCTACCAAGTATCGGTACCAGAAGCCTTGCAGCGTATGGTAAATAGCTCCTTCTACACCATCAAGAAAGCCGAGTCGAAACACGTATCTGTAAATGAAGTACAGCCACGCCGATACGTAGAATGGGATCGCTCCGTATACGTACCTCTTGATTACGCGCGTGCCTGCGGCTTTTAATGATGTCCGTTGGGGCAATAGGAGGGGGTCTCGCCTGGCTCCGAGCTCAAGTAATACGATATCCAGGGCCTCGCGCGTAGCATATCTATTATGCTTTTCTATGAAGTCATTGAGCGGGCGTAGGTTCCAATCGGAAAAGCCGCCGGGAAAGTGTACGGTGCGCCCACTGGAGAGTACGACGTGCTCATCCATCCAACGATCTTCAACAAAGGCGCGCCCTCGCCTAAAGAGCCGAAGCATCTGCATCGGATAGCGACCGCCGTGCCGAATCCATCTCCCCATGAAAATATGCTTGCGGCTGAGCGTTACGCCTGCAACTTCGTCCGGCAGGTTGTCTAGATGGGCATTTACATATCGGACAAGATCCTGCTCGAGTACCTCGTCTGCGTCGAGACGGAGAATCCACTCAGTGTCTATCGGAAGGTTATCAAGCGACCACTGCAACTGGTCGGCATGATTTAGAAAGGTCCGCGTATATACCTCCGCGCCGAGCGTCTTTGCGATATCCACTGTCCTGTCCGTGGAGCCGGAATCTACGACGAACACCTTCCTGCAGATGCCCGAGATGGAGCGAATGGCACGTGCGAGATGTAATTCTTCGTCTTTCGTGAGAACGACGGCGGTGATTTCGGGCATGATCTTAGTAGAAATAGATATCGGTGCGCGTTACCCCTGGCCGAGCTGGGCCAACACTCTCGAACCGCCTCACCTGTTTGTACTCTCGCGCAGGCGTGAGCCGTCCGTCATATCGCCATGCATCGTCTAGGATGATCACCCCCCAGCTGTCACCTTGGTTTCCGCGTGGTTGAAACAGTGCGGGCGCACCAACTCGCTAGGCCAGTCCTCAGTGCCATCGATGATGATGATATCGAAGGGCCTATCCAGAGCCCGGACGTAGGGAGTGTCGCGATAATTAGCCGTTCCCAAGTCCGCGCTGGCGAGCATTAATTCTGCATTTTGAACGCCCCGTTCTGCGAGGGTCTTGGTCATGAGAGCATGCCACGCATGATTGTCCTCGACCGAAACGACGCTCTTCGCTCGCCGTGAGAAGAAAAGAGTGGAGCCTCCACTGCCATACTCAAAGACGGTCGCTTCAGGATTCACGTATGACTGTAAGAATTCGATCGATGACCAGGAAAACCAGGGGATCTCTGCATCCACAGGCCTCACGCGGAGGTGCCTTAGGTGTTTCGGTATCCGCGTAGGTGTTCCGGCCAAATCGAGCGCTGCCCGTACGGACTTCTCGATCAAATTTCCTTGCATTTGGGCGGCCTTATGAGTGGGAGATTGTGCGCTGAAACTCGGTCAGAAAGAGGTGTGACACTTCTGCAGTCGAATAACGTTGGGCAGTTAACTGGGCACTTGCAGAGAGCCGCGCCCTTAACGCAGGAGATCCAAGGAGGTCGCGAAGTTTCACTGCCAAATGGCCTTCTTGACGATGATCGAAGGTATCACCATTGACGCCGGCGACTAAGAAGTCCCCAAAGCAAGCAAGGTTTGAAACTAGCACTGCACAGCCGCATCCCATGGCCTCGAGAGGTGCAAGTCCAAAGGATTCGCCTCTTTCGGAGATCGACGGATATACGAAGATGCTCGATTGGCGCATGTGGGCGGCAAGCGCTTCCGGCGAATAGCTTGCGCCCTCAAACGCTATCCTGGGGTCACCAACTGCGAGCCTCCGCAGTTCAGCAAGATAAGCCGGGCCATCGCCTCCGCCGTCAGCGGTGTGCGGGCCAACGAGACGTAAGGTCCATTCCGGATAAGCATCTCGGACCTCGCGAAAGGCTGACACCAAGTGGTGCAGCCCTTTCTCACGAGCAATACGGCCAACATAAAGAATCTGGTTGCGGCGGAGCGCCTGAGGGGGATTGGGGTTGCGCAGAAACTCCTCTGCTACCGCATTAGGGAGGACCACCACTCGGTTTGCCATACTCGGTGTCTGAGAGGCTATTGCCGCCGCTACTGTGGTCGAAACAGCTTGTAAGCGAGTGGCGCGGCCGTAGAGGCGCATCTGCCCCTTGGGATACCGTGCGACGCTCACATATATTGCGCCAGCGCGGCGTGGCAGCAGAATTGGGGCGATCACACTATGGGTTATGGTGACATCCGCGGGGGGAGGACCCTTGCAGCTCGCAGGGCGTATGCGAAGTCAAGTAACCGATAGGCAATGCGGCTTCGCGGAGCATCCCACGACTTAACCCGAATATGATTTACCCCTTGGATGCTTTCGGAGGCAGGCCAGTCAGCGAATCTCCGCGAGATCACCGTTACCGTGTTGCCCGCAGCGGCGAATTCGCGACACAAGCCGTCAAAGATCCGCTCGACTGCGCCTCCTCTTGCCGGCGGCACCGGTAGGAAGGGCCCCATTAGACAGTTGATGCGCATCAGAACCTCGGTGGCTCTTTCCGCGGATTGGCGCGAGCACGAACCGCGCTCGCAGGGTTTCCCACGTAGATGGTCCAGGGCTGCAAATCGCGAAATGCGACCGAGCGAGCTCCGAGGACCGCCCCTTCGCCAACGATCACGCCAGGCCCAACCATCGCATCTGCAGCGAGCCATGCCGAAGGGCCAATGACTACCGGGGCAACGACCAGCTGGAAATTCGGGTCGTCGACATCGTGTGATCCCGCACAGAGGAAGGCTCCCTCCGACACAATTGCGTGGTCACCGATGGTTACCGGCGCCATGTTGTAGCAGTTGACGCGCCGGCCCAGCGCACATCTGTCGCCAAGGACAAGGTTGGGAGGGAACCAAATCTTTGCGCTCGGAGAGATTGCCGAAGTTCTTCGCACTTTAGCTCCATAAAGATGGAGCAGGAATAGGCGCCAGATGTTGAACGAATTCGGCGTCCATCTGGCGAAGAGCGCCCAAGTCACCCCCCAACTAAGGCGGGTGATCCTGTTCCGAAATGAAAAGCTGGGCCCGCCAGCAAGCGGTCGCGAAGATGCGGCTGATAAGGGGTGAGACATCAACCTAGACTGCCGATCGCGTTTGTTGGATTTTTCATCAGTCTCAGTATCACCAGATTAAATCCGAGACGCGATAGCCTGCATCATTGCAAGTGAGGACTGCCGCACGTCGAATTGCTGGCGAAAGAGGCCTCTCGCCGCTTGGCCCATGTCCTCCCGCTCAAGGTCACTCATTTCGTCCCACTCCCTAAGCATCTCTAAGATGCCTTGTGGAGTGTCTGCTGCAACAAGGCCAGCCTTGGCCCGATGGACCTCGCGCCATATATTGACCTTGTCAGTTATCAGAACTGGTTTACCGCAACCTAGCGCTTCAGCGACAACAATCCCAAAATTCTCCTGGTGAGACGGGAGGACGAATGCGTCGGCCCCATAGAATGCACCCCACTTAGCGTTACCCTGGAGCATCCCCGGCCAATGCACCCGATCAGAGATTCCCAACACAGCAGCTCGGCGCTTCAACTTATCCAGTGTTCCTTCGCTGTCGGGCCCGGCGATAACAAGGTCGAGTTCCGTATTCAGCCGACAGGTGGAAGAGAATGCCTCAATAAGCATGTCGCATCCCTTTTTGGGGTGAATGCGACTCAGAAATAGAATGTATGGCCGGGCACCTAAATGTGGGACACGCTCTGCGAAAGCGGCGAGTTGTTCTGGCGAAGCGATCGGTGGCGAGGCCGTGCCATAGCCTACAACAAGTTCGTAATACCCGAGCGGCCAGAATGACTTCCGTGCGAGAAGGCGTTCTTCATCAGTAGTGAATAGGACGGCTGCAGCTTTTCGCAAGAGCGGCCCTTCATTGAATAGCCAGAAAATCTGCTTTGCGACGTGTTTGAGTGGATATTGTTTCTTGAACCATGGATCGAGCATCCCGTGAGGGAATACGAAATACGGTGTCTTTGATTTTCGCAACGCGCGAGCAGCCGCCATCGCAGCAAAATTCCAGAGCCCATTGACTACGACTGCGTCGTAGTTGGACGCATTCTCCCTGAGCCAAGCGGTTATAGACGGTGAATAGCTATACCTGCGAAGGATTGGTCGAAGAGGTGATTTGGGAAGCGTCTTGCCTGTGGCATGAACCACTAGTGGAATTTCCTGGAGAAACGCAGAGCAAGGGTCGTCTGTCGTAACGATCTCTCGGGTCCCCCATCCCGCGGACGCCTCGTTCTGGCGGAGGATGCCTTCGATCGGACCTCCTCCGATCGGGTTCGCGCTTGCGATGACGTGGAGGAGACGAAGGGGTCGGATTGCGCTGAAGTTACTGTCTTGCTGCTTCGTCATTGCAACCTCGACCTATGCGGGTCGTCGTCCCGTTCGCGAACGGCGGCTAGCCAGGCGCTATCCGGACTCGTCGTGCGACCTTGCACGATAGAAAGCAGCGCTTCTGCCCCTGCTTCGGCAGACAAATGAGCACGCGCCCAGTGGGCTCGAGCACTGCGTAGGTCGGCTCTGTTCACGCCTTTCGCAACGGATCTGATGGCGTCGGAAAGTGCTCTCACCGAGTTCTCGGGCGCGACTCTCCCTAGGAAGGGGTGCCGCTCGATCACCAGTGAGGCGCCGACTCGGCGGGACACTACGGCTGGGGTGCCGCTGAGCAGTGCTTCAGTCACCACCGCACCCCAACCGTCCTTCCTTACCGACGGCAAGACAAGGACATCGATCGAAGCCATGAAAGCCGGGATCTGCTCCGACGGTAAGATGCCGAGATGCGTTACAGACCCTGGTCGGCGCCGTGCGCATCGCCCGAGCGCCGCCTCCAAGGTTCCGCTCCCTACTACCGTCAAATGCGCTTCCGGGAGTTGCGACATTGTCGATAGGAGCAAGTGAAAGCCTTTGGCTCGTTCAAGCCGCCCCACATATCCGATGTGGAGGGAATGCTCGCCTGCCGCGGCCGATAGCGAGGGGGTGTCTGGTCTATCAAGGAAGTAGGCAAAGGGGAATATTTTACCCGGGTCATATCCCGCAAGTCGAAACCATATCGGGCCTTCACGCCCAATCGCCAACACGAAAGAGGCCTGAGTGCGAATCCGACCCTCAGTCGCCCAGGAGTGCCCGAGGCGAAGGAACGTGCCGGCGCCATCCATTGCCCGCGGCTCGCTCATAATCCCGAAAGTATCTCCCCGTGTGAGCACCTCTTGGAGGCCGTGACTTATCGTCGACGGTCCGTGGATTCCTGAGAAAATGTGGACTGTGTTCGGTGGAGCCTCTCTTATCACTCCGCTGATTTGTTCCGGCGTCGGCGCAACCACGACCGAAGGCGTGCGTGCCCAATCAGAACGCCAGCCCTGGGCAGCCCGCGCCGCGGGAACGCCATCGTGGCTGATGTAAACTGCACCTGAGACGCCTCTGGATTGGGCCAAGGCTCTGAAGAGCGGCATCTTATGTTGGGAGATGCAGGGCTCCCAGAGGTAGATGTAAACCACGTCAGCACGATCGCGCTAGTGGTACTGCCTTGCGAGTCAGCCGACCGAGAGTCGCTTGCCAGTCCAAGATGCGGATCAGGCTCCAGATGGTAAGTTTCAGCAAGAGTCGAAGCGGATCGGGCAAATTCAATCCAACAAGAGCGCGGAGCCTTGCTTGATCGACTTCATAGGCATCATTTAATCGACCGCTGCCGCTGATTGACCCGGGGTAGATGCGAAAGCATCCAAAATCTACGTGCTTTCGTCTGAACTTATGTCCCGCCATGGCTAGGCGAAGGAACAACTCGCCATCCCAACATGTGCGGTTTGTCGTGTTAAAGCCGCCCACCGCCTTGACTGCATCCACGCGAAGAAAGGCAGCTTGCTGGACAATGACCGCAACGCCCAGCGCGTACAGAAGTGGGGTCATGATCGGCGCGGAATAGACACGGCGCAGAACTCGATCGTTCTGGTCGATTACCAGTCCGTGACCGTAAACCACAGCGAGATCCGGTCGGCGTTCCCATTCCAGCATCGCCTCCCGGAATGCACCAGGCAAGACGACATCGTCAGAGTTAAGGTAGTAGAGATAACGCCCCCTGCAGGCCGAAAGGGCCTTGTTTAGTCCGTCTGCTGGCCCATCGTCGGGAGTCAGTATGACCTGCGAAATACGGTCCCCGTAACTGGCTATTATATCGCGACTCCCGTCTGTAGAGCCGGGATCGACTACTATATACTCAAGGTCCGGGAAATCCTGGGCAAGTACCGAATCTATACATTGCCGAAGATAAGCGGCCTGGTTAAATGATATGGTGATCACAGAGATGAGGGGCGGTGTTTTCATTGTTGGCCTGCTCGACGCGGAGCCTCGACCGAGCGAGATTGCTGCAATACCCAGATTGCACACAGGATATGTACAGTCACGTGGAAACGGACATCCGCTCCGAAAGGAGAAAAGGGGATATTCCAAAGGAGCTGTAGAAGCGAAAATCCCACAAACGGGGCGGCAGCTGGCGGACAGTCTACGAGGCGAATGAGTGCGAGAGCACCCACTAAAAAGGCAGCAGCCCAGAACACCGCGCCGAGCAATCCCGCTTCGACCCAGGAACCAAAGAAGTACGAGTGAGTCGGTATCAGTTCAGAGTCTATGCCCACGTCTCTCGCGTTAACTCCTCGGGCGCGGAGGAGTACGACTCTTAGACCAACGTAGTATCGGTCCTTGGCCCATGACCCGTGTCCTAGCCACGGAGAGTCGGCGATAGCGCGCAACGTAACCAGGGACTCGCCACGCCCTCCCAAGATCACGCCCAAGTCGCCTTGGCTCTGCTGAACGTACTTTTCATGTGCCACAGGGCCCAGCGTCCCGTTTGAAGCAAGGATCTCATAGGTCTTCGCTGCCAAAAGGCCCCCGGCAATCACACCTATTACGAGAACCGCAGCAAAAATTGGTGATGCGATCCGAGCGCCAGGGCGTCGACGACGAAAAGCGTCCGCGATGGCGATCATCCCCGATGTTCCCAATAGCAAGGCGAACATCGATCGATAGTTAAGGAACAAATTTAGAGCGCCAAGCGCGAGTGGTGAGTACCGGACGGCTGCTCCCGCCGGGCCTCTAAGGCTCACGGAACTTGCGAGTGCGGTCGTCAAAAGCGCGACAGGAAGCGCAAAGCCAAACTTCCAGGGCTGCCCTTGCTGATAGGCGTTGGGGAACAGCGTGGCGGCGATCACCCCGGAGATGGCTAGGCCCACAGAAAAGGCCATGATGGGGACAATTCGCATCCGCGAGATCAGGGCGACGGTAACAAGGCCGGTGAACATGAGGGCAATTCGAGCCCAACCGCGCGCGTAGTCCACAAACGGGGTGTCTCTGACCAAATCGGACACGATCTGACCACCCAACCAAAGGACCATCAGGAGAAGCAAGGGAGCCAAATGTCGCCAATCGATGGAACCGAAACGCTTCCAAAGCACGATTGGAAAGGCAAGCGTTAATAGAAGATCGGTCCCGAACAGGGTGCCAATAGCTCTAATCTGGACTGCGGAGAGAAGCCCAGCAATCAATAGGATGATGCTGTCGCTGCGAATGCCCGGCATCACTGCTTGTCCTGCCAGTCGCGGACAACTCGCTCGAACATCCTTAGATGAGCGTCAGCTACAACACTTGGAGAATATCTTTCCTTGTAGCGACGCAAGGCTCCTAGCGCGAGGTCAATCCGCCGCTGGCGAGACGCGATGAGCGTCAGCAGCGCGTCAGCGATCATGCCAGGGTCGGGGCGTACGGTCAGGCCTGCGCCATTCCCAAGAAGCTCCCGCTGAACTTCCCAAGCCGGTCCGACGACTGCGCACCCGGACGCCATGGCCTCAACGTAGGTGAACCCGAAAGACTCGAAGCGGCTCGGCATTGCGAAGATGTGGCAGCGGTGCATGAGAGCGACGACGTCGGCCGGGGGCAGGGCTGCGTAATGCTCTATAGAGGTTCCGGCGGGGAGTGGGATCTCACCGTCTCCGAAGGATGTGACTATTGTGATGTGCAGCCTCCTTCGCGCGTCCGGAGGCAGCAGAGCAACTGCGTGTAACAATAGATCGAGGCCTTTGCGCTTGGCGTCACGGCCGACGAACAGAACGCGAAGAAGCTGATCGTCGAAATGCTTTCGATGCAACGAATCCAGTTCAACCGGTGTCAGGTGGGGCAGGAAAAACGGGACTGGATGAAATCTTTCTCCAATGTCGGGATATCGCTCGGCATGCCGGGACGCTTCCGAGACGGTGGAAACTTGGACACCTGTGGCCAGATGGTACATCTCGCTCTGCTCGTCATACTTACGCGCGATATCGCATTGTGGATGAGCAAAGAGCTGCATCTCAGGGTCGAGCACTGCATGGTGCCAAATTACAGGGATGTTCCGACAGTTCACTGGAAAGCGACGATGTGACAACACAATATCCGGGCGCATATTCACGACGCGACGCAAGTTCAAAGTGCGGATGTGCGGGGTGTAAAGTCTCCGCGCGAGTGGTGGGCAGATGCGACCGCCGATCAAAAACGCAGAGTCTACGATGTCGAGCGGATCTGATGGATATAGGAAGTCTACAGGGATAAACGTCTCCATCAGCCCCAAAGAACGCATGTAGGACCAGTCGGTATTGTTCGGTCGAACAAAGTATTTTGGCGTATCGACCAGCACGCGAAGGCGAGGATGGGAGGTCATGGTCGCTCAGCGCCTACGAAGGCCGAAGGAGTAGTAGACGCTCCGCCCTAGGACGGTCAGCGAGGTCATGACCGGCGCTGCGCTAACGCCAGCGGCGGAGAGCGCAAGTGATTTCGCCGTTAACAAGATTGGTAACGTGATGAGTTGCGTGCGCGCCTGCGTAGTAATTAAATTCCGAGAGTTGAGCGCCATGCCTTGGATCGTTGCGGCGCAAGTCAGCAGGGTAAATAGTCCGAGTGCTGTCGCGAGCGATGCTGATCTTTCGTACGGTTGTCCGGTCCACAGCTCAATAATAGCGTCGTGCCAAAGGATGAGGGCCAAGACAAGTGGAATAACAATGCCGGCCATTGTTGTGTAGGCTGCTAGCATCAGCCGTTGAGCTTCAGCCTTGCCGAGGTTGGCATTGCGCAATGCCGGCCAAAGGGGGAAGGCTCCGATCGAAACTAGCGCTGGGATATAGTTGAACAGACGCGCAAGGAGATCATAATGCGCGACCACGGTCGCCGAGTAGAACGCCCCAATCAGTGCATTGTCGAGCCCAGTTTCGACGTACACCCCGAGTTGGAGGACTGTAAAAGACAGCCCTGCTTTGAGGTCGGATCCCCAGTGTCGGGGGTGAGGAATTGAAAAGCCTGGTCTAAGCGCAGGAGAGTTCACGCCGAAGAAGTAGATCACGCATAGCCATCCAACGACCGCAGGTATCCCAAGAACTGCAAACGAGAAGTATTCGAGCGGTAGGTTCAGAGGCATCGCGAACCAGACGGCGGCTGCAGAAGCAATACGCGCTGCGGCGTTCCACAGGCCGGAAGTGAGGCCGCGCTGTTGGGCAAACAAGATGCGCTGAACTAGGCCCGTTGGGATGGATGCGGAGATTGACGCAACTGCCACGATCCAAGCGAAAAGGTGAGTACGTAGCGCAGGCATCCAAAAGGATAGGGTGATGAGCGCCGCAATCCCGATGAGGCTGGTCGCAATCGAGATGGCGCACAGGATCCACCAAACGCGATTAACAGTAGAGCGGATATTCTCCGGACTTTCAGTTGGTGAACTAACGACGTTAACGACTGCGAGAGCCAGCCCAAGGTCGGCGTAGCTAAAGAAAATGGTCGCGCTTAATATGATCGCCAGGACCCCGTATCCGTGCGGACCGAGCTCTGCCAGAAGCAGTGGAACAATGACTATCGAGGCGGCCAAATTAATGCCCCGAGTGGCCAAGGCGGAGGCGATGTTTCGAAGAAGTCGACCCTTTATTTGCATGAAGCGCGATTATTCTTCGTCTAAATGTTTGCGCTCAGAAAAGAATCGTAAGTTAGGCGGATACCTTCAGATAAGCTCGTCTTAGGTCGCCACCCCGTTGCGCTGAGAGATGATGAGTCCAGAAGCTTGCGCGGCGTTCCATCCGGCTTGGTCGCGTCACACGCGATCGCACCCTCGAAGCCCACGATGCGTGATACCATGTTGGCGAGTTCAAGGATGGTGACGTCGTCACCGAATCCGAGGTTGACGTGTTGATAGCCCGAATAATGAGTGAGGAGATGTACTAGAGCGTCGGCGCAATCGTCTACGTAGAGGAACTCTCGGCGAGGAGTGCCGGTCCCCCATATCGTTAGGCTGCGGGCGCCTGATCGCTTTGCCTCATGTGCCTTTCGTATAAGCGCGGGCACCACATGGCTGCTGTCGAGGTCGAAATTGTCGCCCGGGCCGTAGAGGTTAGTCGGCATCGCGCTGATGAAATCGCAACCGTGTTGCTTGCGGTAAGCTTGCGCCAGCCTGATGCCCGCGATCTTGGCGATCGCGTACCACTCGTTGGTCGGCTCGAGCGGGCCGGTGAGGAGAGCGTCCTCGGGGATCGGCTGTGGGGCGAACTTCGGGTAGATGCAAGACGAACCGAGGAAGAGCAGCTTCTCGACGCCGAACCGGTACGCGGCGTGGATCACGTTCGCCTCGATCATCAGATTCTCGTAGAGGAAGTCCGCCGGATAGCTGTCGTTGGCCAGGATTCCACCGACCTTCGCCGCCGCCAGCACGACCGCGTCCGGCCGGTTTGCCGCCATCCAGGCCTCGACGTCCGCCTGACGGTTCAGGTCGAGCTTCGCTCGGCCGGCCGTAAGGACCTCGCAGTCTTCGGACGCCAGGCGGCGCACGACTGCCGCCCCGACCATCCCGCGATGGCCGGCGACCCAGACCCGCTTGCCGGAAAGGGAAAAAGCCTCAGGCATATTTGGCGATCGGGTCGGAGACCATAGCCTTCAGATCCTCGCGGACCATCTCGCGGGCCAACTCGCGGACGCTGGTCTCATGCTTCCAGCCAAGCAGGGTGTGCGCCTTGGTCGGGTCGCCCAGCAGCAGGTCGACCTCGGTCGGCCGGAAGTAGCGAGGGTCGATCTCAACCAGAAGCTTGCCGCTCTTGGTGTCGTAGCCCTTCTCGTCGACCCCTTCGCCTTCCCAGCGCAGCGTGAAGCCGGCGTCCTCGAACGCCCACTCGACGAACTGCCGCACGGTGGTCGTCTCGCCCGTGGCCAGGACGAAGTCGTCCGGCTCGTCCTGCTGCAGCATCATCCACATGCCGCGGACGTACTCCTTGGCGTGGCCCCAGTCGCGCTTGGCGTCGAGGTTGCCTAGGTAGAGCGTCTCCTGACGCTTGTGGGCGATGGCGGCGGCGGCCCGGGTGATCTTGCGCGTGACGAAGGTCTCGCCGCGTAGCGGGCTCTCGTGGTTGAACAGGATGCCGTTCGAGGCGTGCATGCCGTACGCCTCGCGGTAGTTCACGACGATCCAGTAGCTGTAGAGCTTGGCCACGCCGTAGGGACTGCGGGGATAGAAGGGCGTCGTCTCCTTCTGGGGCACTTCCTGCACCAGTCCGTAGAGCTCGGACGTGGAGGCCTGGTAGAAGCGCGTCTTCTTCTCCAGGCCGAGGATCCGGATCGCCTCTAGCAGCCGCAGGGTGCCGACGGCGTCGGCGTTGGCGGTGTACTCCGGCGTTTCGAAGCTCACCTGGACGTGGCTCTGGGCCGCCAGGTTGTAGATCTCGTCCGGCTGGACCTCCTGGACGATGCGGATGAGGTTCGTCGCATCCGTAAGGTCGCCGTAGTGCAGGATGAGCCGCGGGTTCTCCTCGTGCGGGTCCTGGTACAGGTGCTCGATCCGGCCCGTGTTGAAGGACGATGAGCGGCGCTTCACCCCGTGGACGATGTAGCCCTTCTCCAGCAGGAGCTCGGTCAGATAGGCCCCGTCCTGGCCGGTGACCCCGGTGATCAGGGCGACCTTGCGCGTTTCGTTGTCCGCCATCGCGAGTCTCCTAGGCCGCCTGCCGGCGGCTCGTGTTCTGTGGGGCCGGCGCCTGCAAGATGAGGGCCGCCTCGGTGAAGGCCTCGATCCCGGCCGTCCGGCTGAGTTGGCCGGCCCGGTTCAGGCGCTCGCGGCGCTGGACAGGGCAGGGGGCTCCGCCGCCAGGGCGGCGATGGCGTCGGCCAGCGCCTGGCCGTCGCCCGGAGGCGAGAAGGCACAGCTGTCGCCCAGGAAGTCGGTGAGCTCGGTGCCCGGATCGGCGGTCACCAGGATGCGCTTGCCGGACGCCAGCATGCCCCCGAGCTTGGAGGGCAGCAGCAGATCCGCCGCGTCGCGCTCCTGGGGCAGGACGTGAAGATCGGCCGATGCGAGGAAGGTTCCGAACCGCGCCTCGGGCTGCAGGGGCAAAACCCGCAGGTTGGGAAGCGCCTGGGCGGCGTCTTCGAGGTCCCGGCGCATCGGTCCATCGCCCGCGATCACGAAGACGATGTCGTCCCGGTGGGAGAGCCGTTTCGCAGCCTCGGCGAGGACTCCCACGCCCTGCTTGGCGCCGAGGTTGCCGGAATAGAGCACCGCGAACTGGTCGGTCCGCAGCCCCAGCTCCTGACGATAGGCGCCGCCGTCGAGATCGGGGTGGATCTTGCTGAGGTCGACCCAGTTGCGCACGACCTCGACCCTCGAACGGGCGACACCCTTGGCCCGGACCTTCTCGGCCATGCGCTCTGAGATGGTCACGATCCGGTCGAACCGCCGGACCGCCCAGCGGTCGAAGGCGGCCGCTATCCGGCTCAGGACGCCGCCGCCGGACAGATGGCCCATGGCGAAGGCGGCCTCGACCTCGAGATCCTGAATGTGAAGGACGGTCCGAGCGCCCACCAGGCGGGCCGCGAGCAGGGCCACGGGCGCCACGAACAGCGTCGGCTCCACGGCGATGACCACGTCGGGGCGGCGCTTCAGGGCGTGCCAGATCGCCACGGGCGCCGAGCTCAAGGCGAAGGAGAGGGGGGCGAACAGGCGCCGGAAACCGCGCATGCCCGCGTGGAGATAGATCGGGCACCGGATCACCGTCGCCCCTGCGACCTGCCGGACGGTCCAGGATCGCGCCGAATGCCCGGCCTGGACCCGCCAGCCGGGATAGTGCGGCGGGGTCGTCACGACCGCCACCTCATGCCCCTGCGCGGCCAGGTGTTCGCCGATCTCGCCGGTGTATCGGCCCACGCCCGCCAGTTCGGGGGCGTAGTTCATGCCGTAGATGACGACCCGCTGCTTCAAAGTCTGCCCCGCCCCCGCAGAGCGCTCCGGACATCCGCCCGGAGCGTTTCTAGCTCACGTAGTACTTCTTGTAC
The DNA here is from genome assembly GCF_024699985.1 of Phenylobacterium sp. J367. Classification (GTDB taxonomy): domain Bacteria; phylum Pseudomonadota; class Alphaproteobacteria; order Caulobacterales; family Caulobacteraceae; genus Phenylobacterium. Next base: position 2,867,168 of record NZ_JAJONA010000001.1, read on the forward strand.
TCGGCATAGTAGTAACCAGGGTCACCGTAGCCGTATTTCGACTGTTCCTTCATATCCATCTGGGTCAGGGCGACGCCCGCAAGATGGGCGCCGGTGCCCGCAAGCTGACGGAAGGCGGCCTCGATCGCGTGTTGCGGCGTCTTGCGCCAGCGCGCCAGGAACAGGACCGCGTCCGCCTTCGGCGCCAGCACCCGGGTGTCGGCGACCGGCAGCACCGGCGCGGTGTCCAGGACGATCAGGTCGTAGCGGCTGCGAAGGTCGTGGATCAGCCGGTCCATGGCCTGCGAGCCGAAGACATCCCGCGGGGTGAAGGCGCTCTTGGCCAGCGGCAGGAAGTCCGCGCCGGTCTCCTTGTCGGGCGTGATCGCTTGCTGGAGCGTGGCCTCGCCGCTGAGCACCTCGAGCAGGCCGGTGGTCGGCTCGGCGTTGAGCAGGCGGTTCACGGTACGGCGACGAAGGTCGCAGTCGACCACGATCACCCGGGCGCCCTGCAGGGCCGCCGCGCGGCCGAGGCAGACCGAGGTCGTCGTCTTGCCTTCGCCGGGCAGGGCGGAGGTGACGGCCACCACCTGCACGGCCTCGCCCAGGCGTGAATACTGCAGGGACGTTTTGAGATTGCGGAACGCTTCCGAGAAGCCGGAGAGCGGCTTGGCGACGATGAAATCGATCGGGGGAGATCGACGCGCCGTCGGCCACCGACGCGAGCAGCGGCACCGCGCCCAAATAGGGGGTGTCCAGCCGGCGCTCGACGTCTTCGGCGGTCGTCAGGCCGGCGTCCAGCATCTCGGCGACGAACACCGCCGCGACACCCAGGCCGAGCGCCAGCGCGAGGCCGAGCGCGAGGTTCAGGGGGGACCCGCGGGGAGCTCGGCCCGCCCGGGATCTTCGCCTTCGAGACGACCCGCGCATCCGACTGCTCGATGCCCTGCTGGGTGCTCGTTTCCTTGTAGCGGTTGAGATAGCTCTCATAGAGCGTCTTCGAGGCTTCGGCCGTGCGCTGCAGCTCGTTCAGCCGGACCATGGCGCGGTTGTTGGCCGCCAGCGTGCCCTTCGCGCCGCCCAGGCTGCCGGCCAGGGCGCCGGCGCGCTGCCGCGACACCGAGGCGCGGGCCTCGAGGTTGGAGATGATCCGGCTGATCTCCTGTTCGATTTGGGTGTCGATGTCGGAGAGCTGGCGCTTGGCCTTCAGCATCTCGGGGTGGCGATCCCCGTAGCGGCCCTGGAGGTCCGCGACCTGGCCGCTGACCTGGGCGCGCTGGGCGCGCAGCGACTGGATCACCGGCGAGCTGAGCGCCTCGCCGACATCGTCGCCGCTCGAGCCGCCGGCGAGCTGGCGTCGGGCCGTCGCGAGACGGGCCTCGTCCTCGGCGACCTGCGCCCGGGCCTGGGCCAGGGTCATGTTGTAGCTTGAGATCTCCTGCTCCGTCAGACTGGTGCCGGACGCGCTGAGCAGGTTGTTGGCGATCTTGAACTGCTGGACCGCGGCCTCGTCCGCAATGACCTGCGCGCGGAGTTCGCCAAGCCGGCCGTTGAGCCAGTTGGAGGCCTGCTGCGTGGCGTCGAACTTCGCCTCGAGCTGTTCCAGCAGGTAGAGCTCGGCCCACTTGTTGGCGATCTCCGCAGCGCGGCCCGGAGACTGGGCCTCATAGTTGATGCGGATCACATAGGTGAGGCCGGCGCGCCGGACCTCGATGCCCGCCAGCGCGGCGTCGATCACACTGTCCTGCTGGCGCTGCAGGTCCGCGGGCGTCAGCTTCCGCGGCGGCGTCGCGCCCGAAACCAGCCCTTTGAGGCCGGCCGTCACGGCCCGCAGGCCTTCCGGCTTGCGCAGCGCGCCGTTGAACTCCGGATCCTCGTCCAGCTTCAGGGCCCGCACCACGCGGCCGGCGAGTTGCCGGGACTTGAGGATTTCGACCTCGGTGTCCACGGTGCTGGAGTCGGCGGGGAGGCCGGAAAGCACCGCCTCCTGGCTGGTGATGGTTTCCTTGCGAGGATCCAGCATGACACTGGCCGTCGCCGTGTACTTGGGCGTCGCCGACAGGGTTAAGAGCACGGCCCCGAGGAAGACCAGCACCACGATGGCGGAGAAGAGGCGGATGCGCCGGCGGAACGCGTTGAGGAGCCGTCTCGGATCGATCCGGCCGAACCCCTCCGCGCCGCTGAAAGCCGGACGGTCCATCGTCTCGAGTTCCGAAACGGGACTATGGACGTTCATCTGAGAAGCCTCGCTCACCCTTGCGGCCGCGCCCTGCAGGACATAGGCCAACGGCGGCCGGCGCGGGAAGCGCTGGCCGTGCGACGTATCGGCGCTATCCTAATGCTCAGAACTGCGCTGTGATCGTGGCGGCGAAGATGTTCTGCTTGAAGCTGTCGCCGGCGCCCTTGACCGTGTCGCGACGGTCGTAGGCCCAGCTCGCCTTGAGCCCGATGCTGCGGTTCAGCAGGTAGGTGGCGCTCAGGCCGGCGTTCTGCCGTTCATCCTTCCGGCCGATCTCGTCGTACTCGTCCTCGCCGTAGGCGGCGCGGGCGGTGAGAATGACGTTGCGCATCAGCTCGTGGTCGACGGTGACGCCGACGTTCGACGACAGGTAGGCGCCGGTGCCTCCGGTAGCGCTGTCCTCGACCGTTCGGCTGCCGTTGAAGGTCACCGTCGTGAGCTGGGTCGGGAACCACTCGACCTGGGCGCGGGCGCCGAAGCCGTCGATCTTCTCGAGGGCCGGGTCGTCGAACTCCTGTTCCAGGTAGCCGACCCCCACTTCACCGCGGGCGACGGCGCCGAGCTCGAAATTGGCGCCCGCCAGGAACTGGATGCCGTCGGAGTCGCGGTTCAGGGCGCCGCCGACACCGGGAAGATCGTAGTTGCGGTTGTTGCCCGTCACCTCGAAGAACACGGCGGTCGCCGGGCTGACGGCGTAATCCACGCGGCCCAGGAACAGATTGATGTCGCGGTCCCGGTAGCTCTGCTCGACGATCCCGCCGCCGATGCGGTCCGGGCTCTCGTAATCGAACCGCTGGTACTGATAGCGGCCCATGAAGCGCAGGCGGTTGACCGTGTGCTCGCCGATCAGATTCAGCGTCGACAGGTTGTACTTCACCGGTTCGGCCGCCGTGCCGGGGCTGTCCGGCGACGTGCGCGGTTCCGTCAGGTCGCCCCAGTCGAAGGAGCCGCGGATATTGGTGAAGCGCAGCAGGTCGAGGCGGCCGTTCACGCCCAGGGCGTAGTCGGTGGTGTTCTCGTTGTCGTTGTCCTGGTAGCGGGCGAGGACGGCCCGGGCATAGGCGCCCAGCGCGTGCCGCGACCAATCCGAGTTGAGGTTCACCTCGGGCGTGATGCGCCAGATCATGTCGTCGACCTCGTTGAGGTCGGTGGCGTAGATGTTGTCGTTGGCCTCGGCCGACACGGACAGTTTCGGATAGGCGAGGAAGGCGCCCATCCGCAGGCCGCGCGCCTCGTAGCCTTCGCGCGGTCGCTGCGACACCGCCACGTTGCGGTCGCGGGCGAAGAGGTCCGCCGCGTCGGTGGACAGCGCCACGCCCTGGCGTTCCGCGCCCGGCGCGGCGGGCTGGCCGGCCGGCGCCGTGGAGGGTTGCCCGGCCGGCGTCTGCGCCAGCACCAGGCTGGAGTAGCCACCCGCAAGGAACATGGCCGTACCGGCGGCCAGAATCCGCTTATCCCCGATCACAGAACTATCCCCTGCTCGTAAATTACGATGCTTGCGGCCGCCGAAGCGCCCGAGGACCGTCTCCCCAGTCGGCCCTAAGTCGAGAACTTAGCCTCGATAGATCACCAAAGGCGGCGTCGGCGTCGTGACCGGGGTCACAATGGTGCCGGTCGGAACCTGCGTCTGGCCCGTCGCCAGCTGCGTTCCCTGGGCGGCGGCGCCCAGTCCGCTGATCGCGCCCGCCGCGCCGGCCTGGCCCGAGTTTGCCAGGGCGGTAGAGGCCTGGGCCAGCGCCGTGTTGGCGACGGTGGCGCTCACGCCCGCGGTCGTCAGGGCCTGAGCCACGGCTTCGGCGGCGGCCTGCTGCTGCGCGGCCGTATCGCCGCCGCTGGTGGCGACAGCCTGGGCGACCGCGGTCTGGATCGCGGTGGCGACGATAACGGTCTGCTGGGCCTGCACCCCGGCCAGGGCGGCCGGGCGCCGCGGCGACCGCCGGATTGCTGTTGAGCGCCGCGGCCGCCTGGCCCATGGCGGCGTTCACGATGGCGGGCGTGGCCGCCGGCGTCGACTGCACGGCGGCGGTGATCGCGGCCTCGACGGCCGCCTGCGAGACGGGGGCGCCGGTGGCCGCCGCGGCCGCGACGACAACCTCGACGTTCACCTCGATGGACTGAGCCAGGATCGCGGCGGCGACGTCCGGATCGGCCGAGGCCGCTTCGTCGGCGAGATCCGCCTTCGCCGCGGCGAGGGCGGCTTGCTGATCTTCCGGTGAGAGGCCGGCCAGCGCCGCGTCGATGGCGGCCTTGACCGTCGCGGTGTCGGCGTTGGCGTTGGCGCGCACGGCGGCTTCCACCGCGGCGGCGGCCTCGGCCGTCGTCTGCGCGAAGGCGAGCCCGCCGATCGTCGCCACGCCGCCCACGGCGCCGACAACAACTGCGGCGCGAGCAACGGCGCCGATGGTCAGGTTGCGGAGAGTCATGAGAGCCACCACTTGCGCGAGAAGTCCATTACGGTTGCCAGTTCTTTAAGCCAGACCGTAACGAAAGTCGAATCTTCCGCGAGTTCTCGGGACTCTATTCTCGCCCCTGTGGCCGATGTGCTGAGTTATGTGACGTCTTCGTCTTAAGAACGTGCAACCACAGGCCGGCTGCGAACCTGCCGTCCGGGTTGGAGATTGACATCAGGATCTCCTGCATGGCCGTGGCGCGGCGGTCCACCGTCGACCAGGCCTGCACCTCGCGCCACATGGCCTGCCGCGCGCCCGGGGAGAGCTGCGCCCAGTTCTCCAGTCCGAACCGGATGCGCCAGGCCGCGACGTCGTCGTCATAGGGGATCAGGTCGTAGCTCTCCGCGAACAGGCGCGCGCCGGTCGGCGTCAGGCGCCCGTGCTCCATGACATCGATCTGCACCAGCTTGAGCCGCGCGCCGTTGAGGTAGGGCGACTGCTGCAGCGCCCGGGTCGCAAGCGCGCGCGCGCTGGAGGTCGGCCGGCGTGGGGGTTCGTTGAGTGAGGGCCTCGTAGGCGGCGAGATCGTAGCCGTAGCTGAGCCCAACCGAGACCGGCCCGACGCCGACCGCCTTTCCGGTGGACAGGCTGACGATCGCCGCCAGGGCCAGGGCGCCTGTCACGGCGGCCAGCGATGCGCCGACGAGGACCATGCGGCGGGGCGTCATCATCGGGCGGCGCTCTGCGAGGCGGCGAACTGGAGGCCCAGCAGGTAGGACCAGAACGCGGCCATGGAATAGGTCTCCAGCGCGAAGTCCGACAGCCCGTGGACGACGATCACCACGTCCGCGGCGAGCAGGCCGAACAGGATCGCCGTCATGCGCTGGCGCCTCAGGGCCCCGCGCAGGCTGAGCGCGATCACCGCGCCGACGCAGGCGAACATCGGCAGCGCGCCGACGACGCCGGTGTGCTCCAGCCACGTCAGGAAGACATTGTGCGCCGCCCGCACGACCCAGAGTTCGCGGATGTTGCCGGTGTCGAGCAGCGTGCGGTTCACGATGTCGAAGACGCCCAGGCCATAGCCGCCGACCGGCGCCGCGGCGAACGCCTCCCAGTGCGGCGTGAAGATCAACCGGCGGCTGGTGTCGGCGAGCGTCGTCCCGAAGGCGCGGTCGAGGATCAGGTCGCCGCTGATCGCCAGCAGCACTGCGCCGGCGACCAGGGCGGCCGCGCCGGCGAGCAGGGCCCGCGACCAGCGAAGCCGGCCTGCGAACATCAGCAGCGCCGCGAAGGCCACGAGGCCGGCGCCCGCGGCGAGGCCGCCGCCCCGCGAGGCGGTGGCCAGCAGGCAGGCGGCGAACAGCAGGGCGAGGCCCCCGTAGGGCCCGGCGCGCTCGAAGGCCTGGGCGCGGCGCGACCCAGACGCGCGGCTGACCAGCCCCCCGAGGCAGAGGGCGACCAGCATTCCGAACAGGGTCGCGGCCGTGTTCGGGATCAGGAAGGGGCCGGCCAGGCGCTGCGTGCGGATGTTCAGGCCGGCGGCGAAGGCGTCGGCGACCGACCAGATCGCCAGGCCGGCCCCCAGGACGAGCACGACGTTGAGCGACAGGCGCGTCCGCTCGTCGCTCCCCCGCCACCAGGAGGCCCAGGCCGAAGGCGACCGCCAGGCCGAGCAGCTTGATCAGTTCGATGAGCGTCAGCGACTTGTCGAGCGTGCCGGCGGCCGGATGGATGCGGACAAAGTCCCAGACCGGATGCGGCCCTCCGGGCGGCCACGGCGTCAGCGACCAGACGACCACGACCACGACGGCGGCGACCAGGCCTGCCGGCCAGACGAGGTTGCGGACGCGATGGAGGCCCCGCCGGGCGGAGGGGGTCGCGAGCGCCGCGCCGAGCAGGAGCGATAGGGCCAGGGCCAGCGCGAGGGCGGTCTGGGGAAGGATCGCGCCCTGCAGGGCATGGCCGGCGAAGATCAGGACGGGGACCAGGAGCGCGATCCAGCGCGCATCCCTGGCCCACCACCCGGGCGACCACCAGCGCGTGGCCGCGCGGCCATCGGATCGACTCTCCACCCTCGCCCCCGGACAGTTCCGGGGCAGCAGACCCTAACGGAGGCTGGCGAGCAAGAGTCTGGAGGTGTCGGGTTCGAGCTGCACGCCCGCCGCCATGGCCCAGTGCGCGGCCGAGCCGGCGACCTGGCGTTCCCGCCACTGGTAGCTGGTCTTCGTCCAGGGCAGCACCCAGGGAGTCAGATTGTCGAGCACGTACTCGCCGGCGCTGGTGTCCACGAGCAAGACGGCGTGGGTGTCGCCCTTGGCCGTGTGGACCACGGCGATCGACAGCGCGGCCTTCGGCATCCCGGCGGCGAGCAGGGCGCGCCGCTTCTCGAGCACATAGTCTTCGCAGTCGCCGTAGCGGGTCCCGGCCTCGATGGGCATGGTCCACAGCTCCTCGACGCCATAGGCCTCGATGTCGGTCTTCTGGGCGATGGCGCGGTTCACCCGGTCGTTGGTCCGGGTGATCAGGGTCCAGGCGTCCGGGGTCAGCTCGACCTTGCCGGCCGAGAGCTGGACGTCGGCCGGGCTCTCGGTCGGCGCGGGCGCGACGCTGGCGGTCGGCGGGCTCGCCGCCGCCGCGGCCGGGACGACCGCCGGGAAGGCGACCGCCGAGGTCGGTCCGGAACCCCGGGCCGACGCGGCGTAGACGCTGCTCCAGTCCCGCGCCAGCGAGGCCAGGATGACCGCCGCGCGCTGTCGGACGCCCTCCTCGCGCAGGGCGCTGAGTTCCGCCGGCGTCGCGCCACAGTCGGTGGGCAGGCGCTCGCAGAACTCCACGAAGCCGCGCGGCGCGGGCGCCTGCGGGCCGATGGCCATCGGGGCCGACATTTCGGGCGTCGTCGCGCAGGCGGCGGCCGACAGGCTCAGGCCGAGCGCAAGCACACCCTTCGCCAGGGTATTGAGAGAAGACACCACACCACACCCAATTTCGTAGTTGTTGGGTGAGTTGTGGCCCGAATGCTTTTAATGCCGCCTCTAGAGGTATGATGTAGTACTTCCAAACCTCTATGGTTCCAGCGCCGTTTACCGTAAACGTCGACTTAACCCTGTTGCATCAACTTTCTCGCGGCGTTAAGTATATTGAGGATGCTTGCAAAGGCGGCCGTGTGGCCATTTGTACCGCCGTGCGGGCGGGGGCGGTATTCCGCCGGGGCTCAGGCTGAAGTAGAAACAGCGTTCGAGGGGACCGCGTGTGCGGAGCTTAGCGTCATGAAGAATATGGTCGGGCTGCTGTTGGGCGCAGTCCTCGTCGTTGTGGGGATGGCCGCGCCGGCCCAGGCCCAGGAGGCGCCGGCCACGCGCGAGGTGCCGGAGTATCGGCTGGGGTCGGGCGACAAGGTCCGGGTTATCACCTACGGCGAGGAATCCCTCACCGGCGAGTTCCAGGTCGGCGGCTCCGGAAAGATCTCGATGCCGCTGATCGGCGAGCTGGACGCCACCGGCCTCACCGCCCGCGAGTTCCAGGCCCGCGTCGAGACCGCCCTCAAGGACGGCTACCTCAAGGACCCGCGCGTGAGCGTCGAGGTCCTGAACTACCGTCCGTTCTACATCCTGGGCGAGGTCACCAAGCCCGGCGAATACCCCTACACCAACGGCCTCACGGTGCTGAACGCGGTGGCGACCGCCAACGGGTTCACCTACCGCGCCAACAAGGGCAAGGTGTTCATCAAGCGCGCCGACGGAACCAAGGAAGAGGAGTTCCCGCTGACCGGCACGACGCAGGTGGCGCCCGGGGACACCATCCGTATCGCGGAGCGGTTCTTCTAGCCGCGGCTGATCGCGATCCGGACGCCGGGCCCATGCCGCGGGCGCAATCCCCCGATATGCTGCGATGCGGCGCGATTGTGCATCGCAGCGATTGACGGCGCGGCGTGGCCTGTCTTCCTGGGTTCCGGATGGATCCGGGGGCGCAGGCATGGATGTTCGCGCAGTCCTCAGCCTTCGCCGGTGGCGCCGCCGCCGCCGGCTTGTCGCGAAGGCGAAGGCGTTTATCCGCGACTACGGGGCCCGGGCGGAAGCCGTCGCCCTGGCCGAGAGCGGCATCGCCGGCCAGTCCGTGCGGCGCACGTCGCACTATCGCGCGCTCGCCGAGGCGATCCGCCGGCTCGAGGCGGCGCGGGCCGCGCGCGCGAGGCGGCGGACGCCCCTTCGGCAGCCCACGACCGCCCTCTGAGCGGCCCGAACTGTACATTTACTTGGAATCGCCACGAACCTTTAACCGCCCTCGTCGTTTCCTTACCCCGGAAGCCAAGGGAGAACGCCGTGGCCTTTGTTCAGATCGCCCATGCGGACGCGCGCCGGCCGGCCCTGTCGCGGGGCGTCGGCCTGCTGACCGGCGCGACGGTGTCGGTTGTGCTGTGGATCGGCTTCTTCAGGCTGATCGGCGTCGTCTGACCGCGCCGGCTCAGTAGGCCTGGGGATCCCGGAACAGCAGCTTCACGGTCCGCGCGAGGATGACCGCCTCGAGCTTCAGCGACCAGTTCTCGATATAGAAATTGTCGGCCGCGATGCGTGACCGGATCTGCTCCAGGTCCTGCACCTCGCCACGCCAGCCGCAGACCTGCGCATAGCCGGTCAGGCCCGGACGGGTGCGGAAACGGTCGCTGTAGCTCGCGATCGTCGCCCCCCACTGCTGATCGTGGCCCAGCGCGTGCGGGCGCGGTCCGACCAGCGACATCTCGCCCTTCAGGACGTTGAAGAGCTGCGGCAGCTCATCGAGGCTGAGGGCCCGCAGCAGACGCCCCACCGGCGTCACGCGCAGGTCGCCGCGCGTCGCCTGGTTGATGTCGAGCGTATCCTCGGCCACGAACATCGAGCGGAACTTGTAGATCACGAACGGGTGGCCGCCGAGGCCGGTCCGCCGCTGGCGGAACAGCACGGGGCCGCCGTCCTGCAGCTTGATCGCCACGGCGATGACGATCATCAGCGGGAGCATCAGCCAGAGCGACGCAAGGGCGGCGAGGATGTCGAAGGCGCGCTTGGTGCGGCTGCAGGCGACAGCCGGCGGATTGTCGACCTCAACCCCGGAGTCCAGGGCTTGGCGGACGACTGTGCCAAAATCGGTCACTTATGCCCCCATCACTGTCTGTGGCCGAAGACCAACAGCAATGCTTGTGCCCCAAGGTCGGCGGCTGGTTACCAGAAAACCGCCTACCGTGAAGCTGCACATTTCATTGGTACGCAAAAAATTCAAGGCGATGACGCAATTTGATGCAGCACTCGCCCGCCTGTTAACCTTGAGAATGGCTGTCGCCAGGCGTGCGCGAAGTGACGTGGGTCACACGCATTGCGTGCTTTGCTCGACAGGCCGGGCGCGAATAGTCGTGCGGCGTGTCGGCTTGCTGCGCCGCCTGCCGCAGGCCGCAGTTTCCAGACGGGGCTCCTGCGGCGAGGACCTCAGGCCCGGGCGTAGACGTCCTCGAAGCGGACGATGTCGTCCTCGCCGAGATAGGCCCCGGACTGCACCTCGATGAGGTTCAGCGGCACCTTGCCCGGGTTGGCCAGCCGGTGCTGCGCGCCCAGCGGGATATAGACGCTCTCGTTCTCGCCGATCAGCTTATGGACGCCGTCCACGTGGACCTCGGCGGTGCCGTTCACCACCACCCAGTGCTCGGCGCGGTGGAAGTGCTTCTGCAGGGAGAGCTTGCCGCCCGGGTTCACCGTCAGCCGCTTCACCTGGAAGCGGTCGCCGGCGTGCAGGCCCTCGTACCAGCCCCAGGGGCGGTAGACCCGCCGCGTCTGCACCGCCGTGTCATGGTTCGACGCCTTCAGCCGCTCGACGACCTTCTTCACGTCCTGGTCGGCGTGGCGGCTGGCCACCAGCACGGCGTCCGGCGTGGCGATGACGATCAGGTCCTCGACGCCCACCGCGGCGATCAGCGGACCCTCGCTGCGCAGGTACGAGCCGCGGGTGTTCTCGGCGAGCGTGTCGCCGATCTCCACGTTCTGGTCGCCGTCGCGATCCGCGAGCTGCCAGAGCGCGCCCCAGGCGCCCACGTCGCTCCAGACGAAGGTGGAGGGGACGACGGCCGCCCGCTTCGTGCGCTCCATGACCGCGTAGTCGATGGAGATCGAAGGGCTGGCGGCGAAGGCGTCCGGAAGTCGAGGCGCAGGAAGTCCAGGTCGCGGCTGGCGGCGGCCAGCGCCGCGCGGGCGGCGGCCAGCACGCCCGGCGCGTGGGCCTCCATCTCGGCCAGCACGGCCCGGGCCGGCAGCAGGAAGATGCCGCTGTTCCAGTAGTAGTCGCCGCGGGCCAGGTAGCCTTCCGCCGTCGCCTGGTCGGGCTTCTCCACGAAGGCCGAGACCGTCCGCGCGGCGCCGCCCAGCGCCTCGCCGCCCTGAATGTAGCCATAGCCCGTGGCCGGGCTGTCCGGCTGGATGCCGAAGAGGACCAGCGCGCCGGCCGCCGCGGCCGGCAGGCCGGCGTCCACGGCCGCGTTGAACGCCGCCGCGTCCGGGATCACGTGGTCGGCGGGCATGACCAGGATCAGGGCTTCCGGATCCTGGCCCTCGGCGATCAGCGCCGCGGTGGCGACGGCCGGCGCGGTGTTGCGGGCCATGGGCTCCAGCACGATGGTCGGCGGCCGCGCGCCCGCCTCGCGGAGCTGCTCGGCGATGACGAAGCGGTGCTCGGCGTTGGCGACCACCGTCACCGGGTGGAAGCGCGCCGGATCGGCGACGCGCAGCGCCGTCTCCTGCAGCATCGTGCGCGCGCCCATCAGCGGCAGGAGCTGCTTGGGATAGCTCTCGCGCGACAGCGGCCACAGGCGCGAGCCCGAGCCGCCCGAGAGGATCACCGGAAAGATCTTCGCCGACATACGGCCCCCGACCGCTCACAACACATCCATCTATACTGGCGCCGACGCCTTACCGCGAGGCTACGCGGCCGCGGCGGGCGCGGAGTGCGGACAAAATCGGCAGGCGGCCTTGGTCACGGCGCCGGTCCGCCTGTATGGGGCATGCATGGGAGCGCCGTTCCACAGCCTGGCCGAGGCCGCCGCCTGGTACGAGGCCTGGCTGCGCGAGGCCGCCCTGCCGCTCTGGTCGACCGTCGGCGTCGACGCCGCGACCGGCGCCTTCCAGGAGAAGCTCACGCCGGATGGCGCGCCGCTGCCCGCCCCGCGCCGCGCCCGGGTCCAGGCCCGCCAGGTCTGGGTCTTCGCCGCCGCCGCCGACGCGGGCTTCGGACCGGCCTACCGCGCGCTGGCCGGGCGTGGCCTCGACGCCTTCGAGGCTCGCTACCGCCGCCCGGACGGGCTCTACGTCTTCTCCGCCGACGAGGCGGGGGCGGTGGTCGATGGAACCGCCGCCCTCTACGAACAGGCCTTTGCGCTCCTGGCGCTCTCCGCCTTCGGCCGCCGCGACGCGGCGCGCGCCACCCGCGACGCCCTCCAGGCGCTGCGCCACCCGGAGGGCGGCTGGCGGGAGGTCGGCGGCCACCCGTTCCAGGCCAACGCCCAGATGCATCTCTTCGAGGCGGCGCTCGCCTGGGAGATGGCCGGCGATCCGAGCTGGGAAGCCGTGGCCGACGAGATCGCCCGTCTGGCCCTGACGCGGTTCATCGACGCCGAAGCCGGCGTGCTGCGCGAATTCTTCGACGCCGACTGGCGGGCCCTGGCGGACGACGCCGGCGGCCTCATCGAGCCCGGCCACCAGTTCGAGTGGGCCTATCTCCTGGACGCCTGGGGCCTGAGCCGGGGCGAGGGGAGGGGCGCGCGCCGCCGCCCGGCGGCTCTATGAGCATGGCCGGCGCGGCGTCGATCCGGCCCGCGGCGTCGCGGTCGGCGCGCTCTGGCGCGACCTCTCGGTCCGCGAACCCACCGCCCGCATCTGGGCGCAGACCGAGCACCTGCGCGCCGCCCTGACCCTGGGTTCGGACCGCGAGGCGCTGGAGGCCGCCAACGGCCTGGCCGGTTTCCTGGCGACGCCCGCCCGCGGCGCCTGGCGCGACAAGCAGCGGGCCGACGGGAGCTTCGTCGAGGAGCCGGCGCCGGCCACCTCGCTCTACCACCTCGTGGGCGGGATCCTGCCGCTCCTGGAGCGGCGCGGCGCCTAAGGCCGTCAGGCCTTCACGACATTGGTGAGGTCGAGCCCCAGCCGGGCCATGACGTTGCGCGTATCGACCACCAGCGGCGCGGCCGAGAGCGCCGCATAGTCCACGGCGTCGTGGTCGGTGGCGATCAGCACGGCGTCATAGCCGGCGGCGGCCTCGCTGGTCAGCGCGACCGACCGGCGGCCGGCGAACTCCGCGTGTTCCCGGGTCGGCGGGATCGCCTCCACGTGCGGGTCGTGGAAGGCCACCTCGGCGCCCCGGCGCTCCAGCAGGGTCATCAGCTTGAAGGTCGGGCTCTCGCGCACGTCGGCGACGTTCTTCTTGTAGGCGAGGCCGATCACCAGGATGCGGGCGGTGCTGAGCGCCGTCTGTCGCCGTGCGTCCAGCGCCCGGGCCAGCACCTCCACCACATGGTTCGGCATGGCGGTGTTGATCTCCCCGGCCAGCTCGATGAACCGGGTCGGCACCTCGAACTCCCGCGAGCGCCAGGTCAGGTAGAAGGGGTCGATCGGGATGCAATGGCCGCCCAGGCCCGGGCCCGGATAGAACGGCATGTAGCCGAAGGGCTTGGTCTTGGCCGCCTCGATGACCTCCCAGACGTCGATGCCCATGGCGTCGTAGATCAGCTTCAGCTCGTTCACGAGGGCGATGTTCACCGCCCGGAACACATTCTCGGTGATCTTCACCGCCTCGGCCACGTCGGGCGAGGAGACCGGCACCACCTCCTTGACCACCGCGCCATAGAAGGCCTGGACGAGCTCGGAGGCCTCCGCCCCGTCGCCCGCCACGACCTTGGGGATGGTCACCGTCTCGAAGGCGGTGTTGCCGGGGTCCTCGCGCTCCGGCGAGAAGCCCACGAAGACGTCGCGGCCGCTGACCAGGCCGCCGGCCTCCAGGATCGGCTTCAGCACCTCGCGGGTGGTGCCGGGATAGGTCGTCGATTCCAGCACCACGAGCTGGCCGGGCCGCAGCCGGGCGGCGATCTCCCGCGCGGTGTCCTCCACATAGGACAGGTCCGGGTCCCGCTGCTTGCCGAGCGGGGTCGGCACGCAGATCACGATGACGTCGCACGCGGCCAGGCGGTCGTAGGCGGTGGTGGCGTCCAGCGTCCCCGCGCCGGTCAGGCGGGCCAGCTCCGCGCTGGACACCGCCCCGATGTACGAGCGCCCTGCGGCGATGGCCTCGATCTTCGTGGGATCGATGTCGAACCCGAGCGTCGGGAAGCCCTGGCGGGCGCAGGCCACGGCCAGCGGTAGGCCGACGTAGCCCAGCCCGATCACGCCGACGGCGGCCGAGCGGTCGGCGAGCTTGCCGCGGAGGGCCTCGAAGGGGTTCGGCTGCATGTCTTCCCGGGCTCGGTCCGGCCGCGCGTCCGGCGGCCGGGAACCTCCATCCGGAGTTCGGGGCGGCGGGTCAAGGGCAGGGCGGCGTCCGGGGGCGTCGCGCCCGCCTGCGCATCCGCAGAACAAGAATCTCCGAGGGCCGGAACAATCGAAAAGCTCTGCTGGTTGGGCGCGCGCGAAACAGACGCAATGGCGCAGCCTGATGGGCGAGAGTGTGAGTTGCAGCTCTCCGGCGCGGCCCTTGCGGCGAAGCTTGGAGAGACTGATGACCAAAGTTGCTAGCGTTCTCGGTATCGCCGCCGCCGGCGTCCTGGCGACGGCCTGCGCGACCACCACCCATGACGCGGCCCGCATGGAGGCCCGCACCACCCTGGCCAACGCCGCGGAGCTGTCCGGCACCGACGCCGCCGACGTGGTCGGCAAGACGTCGATCGCCTGGGGCGACAGATTTACGGCCGCGAACCTGTTCGAACGGGCCACCGACGACCGGGCGAGCGTCGGCAAGCGCTTCAACCTGGCCGGCGCCTATCTGGTGACCGGCCGCGAGGCCCAGGCCGCCGCCCTCTACCGGGAACTGGTCCGCGACGGCCAGTTCACCTACGCCTACAGCAACCGGCCGATGGACAACCGCAACGTCCCGGTGCGGCGCTTCAACATCGCCGACGAGTCGGCGCGCCGCCTCGCCCAGATCGAGGCCCGCAACCCGGCCTTCGCCCCGGCCCCGGCCTCCGGCGTCCTGTCGGCCGAGAGCTTCGGCACGCCGGTCTCCGCCACCGTCGGCGGCCTGCCGGGCGGGCGGATCTCGGACGAGCGGGCGATGGCGCTCGACGCGGCGACCAACGGCGGCTGATCAGGCCCCCGACCCTTAGGGAAGCCGGAGGCGGCCGCTCCGCCTCCGGCTTTCGTCCCTCCAGGGACCGACGCAATAAGCGGGTCGATAGTCTGGCCCCAGCGGGTCTCGTGGTTCCTCTCCGCGGCGTGAGATCGGAGATCCCAGCGAAGCCTCCTTGGCCGTCGGGCCTTCGTGGCATGTCCTCAGCTGATCCGGTCGGGGTCCGGCCGCCCACAACGGTTCTGCACGGCGCTGGGCCAACCCCAGGTCCGTCAGTGGCCGACGCATGCGCCTAGGTCCGGTATCTCGCCATGCAGAGCTTGAGGGCCTGGGTCATTCGCTTCTCGACGGCCTTGACCGAGATCCCGAGGTGTACCGCGATCTCGGCATAGGTCATGCCGCCGAAGCGGCTCAACACATAGACGTCGCGGAGATTGCGGGGGAGCTTCGCGACCATTTCCCGGTGAAGCAGCGCCTCGTGCTGGTCGGGAGGCGTGACGCCGTCGACGGGGTCTTCGTTGCCGACCAGCCGGGGGCGCTTCTGGGCCTGCTCGCGGCGCAGATGGTCCTGGGCGACGTTGAGGGCGACCCGGGCGAGCAGCGCCTTCGGACTGCGCCAGTCGATGGGCTGGCGGGCGAGGCGGAGAAAGGCTTCCTGGGCGAGATCCTCGGCGATCTCGGAGCCGAAGCGGCGGGCGAGGAAGGCGACGGTCCAGGCGCCGTAGACGCGGTAGAGGTGGCTGACCTCGACTGACCAAGCCTCGCGACCACGCTCGGGCGATTGATTGGCCGGGTCCGCCTTTGACACGAGGTACAGCGTCCATTGAGAGGCTAGCGGAAAGATTCCAGAGCCGTGAGCATGCCCGGGACTGATTGTAGAGGATACTCCGTGGTGAAATACTCGACAATCCCGTCGCTTCTTGCCGATGAAGCTTCGGCGGATCCTCGCGCGGAACGTGATCAGGCGACGTAATGCCGTCGGCCTGTCGCAGGAAGCGCTCGCCGATCGGGCTGGAGTTGATCGGACCTGGCTGAGCAAGCTTGAGACAGCCAAGGCGGCCGTCTCCATCGATGTCATTGAGAAAGTCGCGCGCGGGCTGGACGTGGAGCCTGCTCTTCTACTGTCGGGCGAATAGCCGGTTGTCGAGGATACTCCGTGGAGGAATCCTCGCCATCGGCGCGCCATCCCTGAATGGGATCGAGGGAGATTTTGGCGGCGAACCTCCGTTCAGCCAGACGCCGCAATAACCTCTCCCAGGAAGAACTTGCGTCCAGAGCCGACATCGACCGGACCTACGTCAGCGCCTTGGAACGCGGTGTGTACGGGGCCACGATCGACGTCTTGGATCGACTGGCGCGTGCTCTGGATGTGGAGACCTGGGAACTCCTGAAGCCACCTAGCTAAGGCTGACGTGGGCAGCGTTCGGGGCCGTGCGGCCGAAGCCGCGCGGCCCCAGGCGAGGGGTCAGCCGCGACGCGACCAGCGCAGCTCGTGCTGGGTTTCGGTCTCGACGAGCAGGGCGTGGATCGGGGCGGGAAGGCTGGGGTCGTCGATGCGGACCGACAGGCAGCTGGGCTTGCCGTCGCGGGTGATCGTCCAGGCTGCCCCGAGCTCGAGGTCGCCGGCGAAGATCCGGTGGTCCGGGGCCTTGTCGCCGGTGCGCTCGGTGGGGCGGATCTCGACGGCCTTCAAGTGGAAGCCGAGTGTGCGGATGGCGCCGCGGTAGGCGCCGTCCTGGGCCTTCGTGAACGTGCCGATCGTGGTCATGGTGGGGCTCCTCTGGTGGGCGGGCCGCGCCAGCCGCGGCTCCGATGGCGGTCTCGGGCCGGGACCTGAGGCCGGGCGGCAGCCCTTGGGCCCGCAGCGGCAGCGGAGGACGGCGCAGCCGTTGCCGGCCGGACGGGCCCGGCCGGGCTTGAGCCGATGGAGCCGTGGCGGTGCGGCGCGCGTGAGGGGAGCTTCCAGGCCATCCTGGGGTGGCTGGGTCACGGTGTGCGGGCGGGGCGGTTCCGCGCATGTCGCAGGGCGCGGTGCGGGCTGGACGGCTGGGGTGGATCGGCGCTGCAGGGTCTCGGCGGCGCTGGGTGGATGCGGGGTTCGCCGGTCGCTCCTTCGGGTTCGGCTCGGCTGCGCGGGCCTCTTCGTGGCGCATGGGGTCAAGGTCCGGTCATGCCGCAACGGCGGCTCCGGCTTTCTTCCCCTGCGCTGGCGCGCATTCCTCGCGAGGCAGGAAAGCCGGCGCTCGTCGCCGTCCTCCGCTGGCGCTGCGGGCCTGGCGGCTGCGGCACGCCCTGGCGGACCTCGACTCCGGATCGCCATCGAGGCCGCGGCAGGCGCGGCCCGATCAGATCAAGGAGACATCCCATGGCGACCATCGGCGCCTTCACCAAGAGCGGCGACGGCTCCTACGCGGGCTCGATCAAGACCCTCAGCCTCAACGTCAAGCAGGCCCAGCTGCGGCCCGTCGACAAGGAGAGCGAGAACGCCCCGGACTTCCGCATCTTCGCCGGCGGCACCGAGTTCGGGGCGGCCTGGAAGCGGACCTCCCGCGAGGACCGCGACTACCTCTCGGTCAAGCTCGACGATCCCAGCTTCCCGGCGCCGATCTACGCGAACCTCGTGGACGCCGAGGAAGGCTACAGCCTGGTCTGGTCCCGCAGCCGGACCGCCAACTGACCTCGCGACGGGCGGCGGCTCCCTCCACAGGGAGCCGCCGTTCCGCGTGCGATTTGGACTCGCCAGGCCTGGCGTGTTCTGTCTTTGTTCGCGGCATGCGGAACGCCAACGACAACCATGCCCGCGCGCCGGGGGCGCGCATCCTGCCGATCCTGGGCGAGGTCCGGCGGGACGGCCGGATCGTCCTGCGTCCGGGGCCGCCGGCCTCGCCGGCCGCCCCGCCGCGCGCCCCGCAGCCGCCCGAAGGCGCATCATGAGCACCAAGCGGCCCGACGTCCTGGTCCAGCCGCCGAGCCCGCTGACAGCGCTGACGCTGGCGGAGATGCATGTCCGGCGCTGGACGCTCAAGGCGACCTGCAACCGCTGCGCGCTCAAGCTCAGGGCCAGCCTCCCGGCGCTGATCCGCACGCATGGCCCGGACGCCGTCTGGTGGGGACGCGCGCCCCGCTGCCCGGGCTTCGAGTGCGGCGGCGGCGTGCTCACCTACGCGGCCCAGGCGCTGCGCGGCGGGTCCTGGGTGGCGATGAACCAGGCGCCGGGACAGCTGGCGATGGCCGCCTACAGGAGCCGCAATCCGACCTACGCGGGGCCGCGCGACCCGTGACCATGTTCCAGACCCTGCGCCGGATGATGTCGCCGCAGGACACCCTGAGGATCCGCTGCGGGGCCTGCGGTCGGGAGGCGGCCTGGCTCTGTGGCGAGGCGATCGCCCGGCTGGGGCCGGACGCCACGCCGATGGACGTCCGCCGCCGGCTGAGGTGCGGGGCCTGCGGCGCCGCGGGTCAGGCGCGGATATCCATCTGACGGCGCGGTCTAGGCGGGCGCCGCTTCGTCCTGCCGAGCGCCCATGGCGACGACCGTCAGGGCGCCGTCGGACAGCGGACGCTGGAGATGCTGCACGCCGGCCCAGGGCGCGTCGCTCAGCCAGAGGTCCCACTCGGCAGGGTCGGTGAGGATCACCGGCATGGCCTTCGAATGATAGGTCGCGACCTCGGCGTTGGCGTCGGTGGTGAGGAAGCCGAAGAGCTCGCAGTCCTCCCAGCCGGTCTTGATCTTCCGCACGCAGCCCCAGGGCGTCCAGACGCCGGCGAAGAAGGCGGCCGGACGGTCCTCGCCAAGCGCGAACCAGACGGGCTTCAGCGACCCGCCGACCTGGTCGGGCTCGCTGAACGAGGTGAAGGGGACGAGGCAGCGGTTGGCGGGGCCGAGCCAGGGCTGCCAGTGCCGGCTCGCGGTGTTGCGGATGTTGGTCGTGCCCTTGTCGGGCTCCATCCGCAGGAGCTCGTTGAAGTCGAAGGCCTGGTTCTTGGCCCGCAGCCGGTCGGCGCGCCGGGTGGCGGCGTCGAGCAGGGCCTTCTTCGACGACGGCATGCCCCAGCGCATGTCGCGCATCTCGCGCAGCCCGTCCTCGCCGCGGACGACCACCGGCGCCGGATAGTCCGGGAAGATCCCGGGCATCGGCGGCTGGTTGTGGTTGCGGTCGGTCATGGCGCGGGCCAGGGCCGCGATCGCCGCCCGGCCCTTGGTCATCGAATAGAGGTTGCACATGGGGCGCGAGCCTAGGCCGAGCGGCGCTGTCCGGGCCAGCAATCCAGGCGTGAAAACCCATCGTCCTTGGCCCGGCTGGGGCGGCCCTTGGGGGCCGGCGGGTGGCCGTCGCGGGGGCGCAGCCTTGCGCCCTCGCGACGGCCGAGGGGAGGGGCCAAGGTCGGTGGAGCGGTCTAGGGCAGGATAGCCTTGCCGGCAGCTTTGTAGACAGGAGCCCTGTCGATGCCCGTGCTCAGCACGCGCGTTCCGGACGAGACGGCGGCGCGGTTCGACGCCGCGGCGGCGGCGGCGGGCGGCCGCTCGGCGCTGTTGCGCCGCCTGGTGGACGGCGCGGCCGGCGGCGCGGGGCCGCCGCCGGCGGAGGTCTCCGGCCGCCGTGACGCCATGCGGCTGATGGTGCGCCTGGCGATGCCCGAGGCGCGCCATGTCCGCGATCAGGCCGCGCGGCTGGGTCTTCCCCGCGCCGCCTGGGTCGCGGCGCTCGTGCGCCGCCATGCCTTGGCCGCGCCGCGCTTTCCGCGTCCGGAAGAGCTGCTGCTGGTCGCCGTCCACGGCGAGCTCCGGCGGATCGGCGTCAACGTCAACCAGATCGCCCGGGCCCTGAACACGGCGGTGGTGGAGGGCCGCGTGCTGGAGCTGGAGCTCGACGGGCTCGAGGACTTCCGGCGCGAGCTGCGCGCCCACGTCGCCGGCCTGGGCGAGGCGTTCGCCGGCAACCTCGCCTACTGGGCGGCCGACCTGTGACCGAGTTCCGGACGGTCGCGGGCTTCGAGGACGTCTGGCGCCCGCCGGTGCGGACCGGCGCGCGGCGGCCGGAGGAGGTGTTGTCCGGGGCCGGCGCCGGCGCGGTGCGGGCGCGCCTTCGGCGCATCGTCAGGCGGGCGCCGGAGGTGATGGTCAAGGTGACCGGGCGGACCCGCGACGCCGCGCATCTCGCCGCCCACCTCAGCTACATCACCCGCAACGGCGAGCTCGCGGCGGAGGACCGGGATGGTTTCGCGGTGGAGGGCCGTCGGGAGGTCGCCGACCTCGCCCGGGACTGGGCGGCGGCCGAACTGATGGACAGTCGGCGGAGAACCGGCTCGCCCTACAGCCTGCATCTCATCCTCTCGATGCCGGCCGGGACCGATGCGATCCGGCTGCGGGACGCGGCGCGGGCGTTCGCAGCCGAAGCCTTCGCGGCGGAGCGCGAGTACGTGCTCGTCCTGCATACGGACACGCCGCACCCGCATGTGCACCTGGCGCTCCGGGCGCGGTCTGACGACGGTCGCCGGCTCTCGCCGAAGAAGGCGGACCTCGAGGCCTGGCGGCAGGGCTTCGCCCGCAGCCTGCGCGAGCATGGGATCGAGGCGGAGGCGACGCCACGGCGGGCGCGCGGCGTGACACGCAAGGCCGAGCGCGGCCCGCTGCGGCGGATGCGGCAGCGGATGGAGGCGGGGCGGGCGGAGCTCGGTCGGGTGGCGCGAGACAAGATCCGTCAGGCCGCGGTGCTTGCGTTCGGCGGGGCCCCCGAGCCGACGCCGTGGGAGAAGCAGCTGGCGCTGCGGCAGCAGCGCATCCGCCGGCTCTACCTCGCCCAGGCCAAGCTCCTGCAGGCGTCCGGTGACGCGGCGGACCGGTCGCTCGGTTTGGCGGTCGAAGCCTTCGTCAGAAGCCTCCGCCCGCCGGACACCGAACGGCTCGCCCTGGCGCGGGAGCTGAGGGCCGCCAACGCGCGGGTGAGGCGGCAGGTGGATCGGACGTATGGCGGGAAGGACCGCTCGTGATGCTGTGGACGGCTCCCCGCCACCGCGGGAGCGTGAGCTTCTGCAGAGCAGGAGGAGCAAGCCATGGGCCCGGTCGTCACGGTCGGTCTGGATATCGCCAAGTCCGTCTTCCAAGTGCACGGGGTTGATGCAGGCGGCGAGGTCGTTTTCCGGCGGCAGATCAGGCGAGCGCAGTTGTTGCGGTTCTTCGTGGATCAACCGGCCTGCCTGGTGGGGATCGAGGCGTGCGCAACAGCCCATTACTGGGCGCGAGAACTGAGCCGGCTGGGCCACACCGTGCGGCTCATGCCGCCCAGCTACGTGAAGCCCTACGTGAAGCGGCAGAAGAACGACGCGGCCGACGCCGAAGCGATCTGCGAGGCCGTCACCCGGCCGACGATGCGCTTCGTCGAGGTGAAGAGCCCAGAGCAGCAGAGCGTCATGGTCCTGCACCGGGTGCGCACGATGCTGATGCGCCAGCGGATCCAGCTGTCGAACGCCATTCGTGGCCACATGGCCGAGTTCGGCTTGGTGGCGCCGATCGGGCGGGAGGGCCTGCAGAGCCTGATCAGGTTGGTCGAAGCGGGTGACCCGTCGATCCCTGAGGAGGCGAGGGCTTGTCTGGAGATGCTGGCCGCGCAGCTAAGCCTGGTGAACCAGCAACTCCTTGAGACTGACCGCCAGATCCGGGCAAGCGTCCGAGCGAGCGAGGTCGGGCGCAGGCTGATGGGCATTCCGGGCGTCGGGCCATTGCTCGCCAGCGCCCTCGTCGCCACGGTTGCTGAACCCTCGGCGTTCAAGTCTGGCCGCAACCTGGCCGCCTGGATCGGACTCGTTCCGAAGCAGAACTCCAGCGGCGGCAAGGAGCGGCTGGGCGGGATCACCAAGCAGGGAGATCGGTACCTGCGCCAACTGATGGTGGTCGGCGCGCTGGCCGTCGTCCGCTATGCCGAGCGGCATGGGACACGGCGGCCGTGGCTGGTTCAGTTGCTCGCCAGGCGGCCGACGAAGGTGGCCACCGTGGCGCTCGCCAACAAGATGGCCCGCATGGCCTGGGCGATCATGACCAGCGGCCAGGGCTACCGCGAGCCGGAACTCCGAGCGGCCTAGAAACCAGCGCCTCGGCGCACCAAGCTTGGGAAGGGCGGTGACAGACTAACGCATCCAGCCGGTCGATACCGAAGGACAGGAAAACCCAGTTGCGCCAGGGCGCCTCGAGCGCGTGCTTTTGGTCGGGACCGGTCCTCGCGGAAGGCATTATGGCCAGCGGCCACGTGAGCCGCACCAACAGGTCGAACACATGGCCGCACCGACCAGCTCAGCGGAAGTCCAGAACACCCTTGCCAATGGGGAGCCGTCCACACATGGCGCAATGCAGCCCACACCAGCCACGGCGTCTTCGAACTAGGCTGCCTAGGCTTGGACGGAACGAGAGTGAAGGTCGCCGGGGAACCCCTGGAGGCCAAGTCTCACGCGCCCTTGTATCTCAGCGTCTCGACCATGAGCGAGAACGCCGGGGAGCTGTGCCGCCGGCTGGGGTAGTAGAGGTGGTACCCGCTGAAGGGGGCGCACCAGTCCTCCAGGACGCGGACGAGTTCGGCTGATCGGATGCAGGGCGTCGCCACGTCCTCGGGCAGATAGGCCAGGCCTAGCCCCTGGCGCGCGGAATCCAGCCGCTGACGAAGGGTGTTGAACACCAACTGCCCGTCGACGCGCACCCGCAGTTCCCGGCCGTCCTTCTCGAACTCCCACACGTAGAGCCCGCCATAGGTGGGCATGCGCATGTTGATGCAGTTGTGCTCCGTGAGGTCCTGGGGGGTACGCGGCATGGGGCGATTGTCGAAATAGGCCGGCGAGCCGACGACGGCCATGCGCATGTCCGGGCCGATGCGAAGGGCGATCATGTCCTTCGCCACCTGTTCCCCCAGCCGCACGCCGGCGTCGAAGCCCTCGGCGACGATATCGACGAGGCCGTAGTCGACGATCACCTCCACCCGGATCTCGGGATACGCCGGCAGCAGCCTGGCCAGGCCGGGCTGGAGGACGGCGCGCGCGGCATGCTCGCCAGCCGTGATGCGGATCGTGCCGGCGGGCTTGTCCCTGAGCTCGCCGAGGACTGCGAGCGCCTGTTCGATCTCTTCGAACCGAGGGCTGATCGTGGCCAGCAGGCGCTCACCGGCTTCGGTGGGCGCAACGCTTCGCGTTGTGCGCGCCAGCAGCCGGACGCCGACGCGCGCTTCCAGCGCCTTGATCGTCTGGCTGAGCGCGGAGGGCGAGACGCCGAGCTTGGCCCCGGCGCGCGTAAAAGCTGCGCTCCTTGGCCACCACGGTGAAGGCGGCCAGTTCGTCGAACCCCTGAGGCATTTGTAAGTCCTGCTTCAAAGAGCATGGCGATTGCTGCGTCTAATCCATCGAACGCGCCAAGGCTATCTTGCGAGGCATCGCGAAGGCGCTGGGGGCTCCACGTTTGCGGAATGAGGAGCCCGGATGAATGCGCGCAGCCGCTCGACGAGGTGCCGCGAGCCTTGACGAAGGATCAAGTGATGGAAACGCGTGAACTCCGTCACTCGGGTTTGAAGGTTCCGGCCATCGGCCTTGGCTGCATGGGGTTGAGCTTCGGCTATGGTACCGCGACCGAACGGGCCGACGCCGTTGCTCTCATTCGCGCCGCGCGGGAGCGCGGGGTCACCTTCTTCGACACGGCGGAGGCCTATCGGCCGGGCCTCAACGAGGAGATCGTTGGCGAGGCTCTGGAGCCCTTCCGGGACGAGGTGGTGATCGCGACCAAGTTCGGCTTCAGAAACGGCAGACCTGCCGATGGGCTGGACAGCCGGCCGGAGCGCATTCGGCAGGTCGCCGAGGAGGCGCTGAAACGACTGCGCACGAACCGGATGGACCTGTTCTACCAGCATCGGGTCGACCCCGACGTGCCGATGGAGGACGTGGCCGGCGCCGTCCGCGACCTGATCCAGCCCGGCAAGGTCAGCCACTTCGGCTTCTCCGAGGCTGGCGCGGAGTCCATCCGCAGTGCGCACGCCGTGCAACCCGTGGCGGCGCTGCAGAGCGAATACTCCATGTGGTGGCGCGAACCCGAGACGGAGATCCTGCCCTTGCTGCAGGACCTCGGCATCGGCTTCGTGCCGTTCAGCCCACTGGGCAAGGGCTTCCTCACCGGGAGGTTCGGCGCGGATGGCGGAGAACTTCGTCGTGTTCGACTTCGAGCTCGACCAGGCCGACCGCGAAGCCATCGCCGCCCTCGACCAGAATGCCAGCAGCTTCTTCGACCATCGCGACCCGGCGATGGCGAAGTGGCTCGGCACGCGCAAGCTCTAGGAATCCGTTCCACAGGCGAAGAGGAAGGAAAGTGCTGATGAAGCAGCTGGCCATTCTGGTCGGGGCCCTGTGGCTGGGGGGTGCCGAGACCGCAGCCGCTCAGCCGGCGTCGTCTCAACCTGCGGCCCGCCCGTCAGGGGCGCTTCAGCCGAAGGTGGCGCCCGGCCTGGCCGGGTACACGGACGAGGTGCTGTTCGGGAAGGTGTGGCCAAGTCCCCAGCTCTCGCAGCGCGATCGCAGTCTCGTGGTGATCTCGGCCCTTATCGCCATGAACCGGCCGGCTCAGCTCACCGGGCACCTCAACCGGGCGCTAACGAATGGGGTCACGCCCGTGCAGGCCTCCGGCGTGCTGACCCACCTGGCGCTCTATTCCGGTTGGCCGAATGCGGTCTCGGCGCTCGAGGTCTACGACCAGGTCTACAGCTCGCGGAACATCGACTTCGCCGCTCTGCAGGCGGTCAGTGAGCGCCTCGCGCCGCTGGCCCCGTCCGTTCGGCCCAGCGTGCCGCCAGGCGTCGCCGAACTGGCGCCCAAGTACGCGAGCCTGACGAACGATGTCGTGTTCGGCGACGCCTGGCGGCGGAGCGATCTGACCCGCCGCGACCGCGCGCTCGTCACCATCGTCGCGCTCGCGGCGGCCGGCGACGACGCGATGCTGGAGCCCTATCTGCGCCTGGCGCCGCAGGTTGGCCTCCCCCGCGAGGACCTCGCGGAGGCCCTGACGCATCTCGCCTTCTATGCGGGCTGGCCCAAGGCCACGACGGCGCTATCCGAAGTGGCGCGGGTGTGGCCCGCGCAGGGAGGCCAACCGTGAGCGGCGTTCTGATCCTGTCCGTTGCGGCCGGCGTGCTGGCGGTCCAGGCCTCGGCCTTTCCGACAGCCGCGCCCGCTGCGACGGGGGCGGGGGGACGTGACCCATGTGGCGCGGCTGGCCGACGGAGCGCCTAGCCCGGGGCCCGAAGCCAACTTTACGGGCCAAGTCAGGGTCCGCAATCCCGTACGCGTCCCAGGCGGTTCACGGGTGCGCGGCGCCAGCGTCTCCCTTCGCGCCCGGCGCCCGCACGGCGTGGCACTCGCACCCGCAGGGCCAGATGCTGGTAGTGACGGAGGGTTGTGGTTGGACCCAGGTCAGGGGCGGTCGCGTTGAACAGATCTGCGCCGGGGATGTCGCGTGGGTCGATCCGGGCGGTTTCCATTGGCATGGCGCCACGCCGACCTCGGCCATGACCCACGTAGCGATCAGCGAGACCGCCGAGGGCGAGAGCGTGCAGTGGCTGCAGAAGGTCACCGATGCCGAGTACCGCCTCACGGCCGAGGAGAAGCCATAGCGCACGCGGGCTCGCTCAGCGCCCATCCCCCAAGCCGAAGTCCGCGCCCACTCTGAAGATTGGAAGTGCAATGCCGTTATTGGACGAGCTCGACGTATCCCGGCGCAGTCTGCTGGCGGCGGGCGCAGCTTCTGCCGCCGTCGCCGTCACACCGGCCGGCCCAGGAGTCACAGCCTTCCGAAGCGCCCGTGACCGCCCGGGTTTCGATCGAGGTGAACGGTGCGAAGCAGAAGCTCGAACTCGACACCCGAACCAGCCTGCTCGACGCGCTGCGCGAGAACCTGAAGCTCACCGGCACGAAGAAGGGCTGCGACCATGGCCAGTGCGGGGCCTGCACGGTCATCGTCGACGGCCGGCGGATCAATTCCTGCCTGACCCTGGCGGTGATGCACGAGGGCGCCAGGGTGACCACCATCGAGGGCCTGGGCACGCCCGAGGCCATGCACCCGATGCAGGCCGCCTTCGTGAAGCACGACGGCTACCAGTGCGGCTACTGCACGCCCGGCCAGGTCTGCTCGGCGGTGGCGGTCCTGGAGGAGATCCGCGCCGGCGTGCCCAGCCACGTCACCCCCGACCTCGGCGACAGGCCGAAGGTCACGCCCGAGGAACTGCGCGAGCGGATGAGCGGCAACATCTGCCGCTGCGGGGCCTACTCCAACATCGTCGACGCCATGACCGAAGTGGCCGGGAGCCGCGCATGAAGGCCTTCACCTACGAACGCGCCCGCACGCCCGCCGAGGCCGCGGCGGCCGTCGCCCGGACCCCGGGCGCCAAGTTCATCGCCGGCGGCACCAACCTGCTCGACCTGATGAAGCTGCAGATCGAGACGCCCCGCCACCTGATCGACGTCAACGGCCTGAACCTGGACGAGATCGAGAAGACTTCGGACGGCGGCCTGCGCATCGGCGCCCTGGTCCGCAACACCGACCTCGCCGCCGACGCCCGGGTGCGCAAGGACTACGCCGTGCTCTCGCGGGCGCTGCTGGCCGGCGCCTCGGGCCAGCTCCGCAACAAGGCGACCACCGCCGGCAACCTGCTGCAACGGACCCGCTGCCCCTACTTCTACGACACCGCCCAGCCCTGCAATAAGCGCCAGCCCGGCTCCGGCTGCTCGGCGATCGGCGGGGTCAGCCGTCAGCTCGCGGTGATCGGCTCCAGCGACGCCTGCATCGCCACCCACCCCAGCGACATGGCCGTCGCCATGCGGGTTCTGGACGCCACGGTCGAGACCGTCCGCGCGGACGGCCAGGCCCGCAGGATCCCCATCGCCGACTTCCACCGCCTGCCCGGGACCACGCCGCATATCGAGACCGTGCTGCTGCCCGGCGAGCTGATCACCGCGGTGACCCTGCCGAAGCCGGTGGGCGGCTTCCACACCTACCGGAAGGTCCGCGACCGGGCGTCCTACGCCTTCGCCCTCGTCTCCGTGGCCGCCATCGTCCAGAAGGACGGCCGGGGCCGCGCCGCGTTCGGCGGGGTCGCCCACAGGCCCTGGCGGGTGGAGGCGGCCGAAGCGGCCATGCCGAGCGGCGCCAAGGCCGTTGCCGACCAGGTCTTCACCGGCGCCAAACCCACCCACGAGAACGCCTTCAAGCTGACTCTCGCCGCGCGAACGCTCGCCGGCGCCCTGGCCGAAGCGAGGGCCTGACCCATGAAGTTCGACAAGCCCGCCGCCACCAACCCGATCGACCAGCTGAAGGTCGTGGGTCAGCCGACCCCGCGGATCGAAGGACCGCTCAAGACCACCGGAACGGCGCCCTACGCCTATGAGCGCCACGATGTGGCGCCTGACGCCGCCTATGGATGGGTGGTCGTGGCTTCGATCGCCAATGGTCGCATCCGCACGATGGATGTGGTGGCCGCCCGGCGCGCGCCGGGAGTGCTGACGGTCGTCACCGCGGAGACTGCCGGTCCGATCGCCAAGGCTCGCCGCAACACGGTGCGGCTTCTCGGCGGTCCGGAGATTCAGCACTACGGTCAGGTCGTCGCGATGGTGGTGGCCGAGACGCTCGAACAGGCGCGGGCCGCGGCCGCGCTGGTGCGCGTCGCCTATGACACCGAGGCAGGCGCCTACGACCTGGAGGCCGCCAAGGAGGCTGCGGTCCGTCCGCAGCGGATCACGAGCGGGGCGCCGGACACGGCCGTCGGGGATTTCGCAGGCGCCTTCGCCGCGGCGCCGGTCCAGCTCGACGCGACCTACCGTACGCCCGGCCACGCCCACGCGATGATGGAGCCGCATGCGACCCTCGCCGTCTGGAAGGGTGAACAGCTGACCGTCTGGACCTCGAACCAGATGGTCGACTGGGGCCGCACGGACCTCGCCGAGATGCTGGCGATCCCCAAGGAGAGGGTGCGCGTGGTCTCGCCCTTCGTCGGCGGCGGTTTCGGCGGCAAGCTGTTCGTGCGCGCCGAGTGCCTGCTGGCGGCCCTGGGCGCCCGCGCCGCCGGGCGTCCGGTGAAGGTCGCGCTGCCGCGCCCTGCGATGTTCAACAACACGCCCCACCGGGCCGCCACGATCCAGCGCATCCGGATTGGCGCCACGCGGGACGGCAGGATCACGGCGATCGGCCACGAAAGCTGGCAGGGCGATCAGGCGGGTGGCCGTTCGGACGGCCATGTCAGCCAGACGCGACTGCTCTACGCCGGCGCCAACCGGATGACCCAGACCCGGCTCGCGCGCCTCGATCTGCCCGAGCACAACGCCATGCGCGCACCAGGCGAGGCCAGCGGCATGATGGCCCTCGAAATCGCCATGGACGAGATGGCGGAGAAGCTCGGCATGGATCCGGTGCAGTTCCGGATTCTCAACGACACCCAGGTGAATCCTGAGCGGCCGGAGCGGCCCTTCTCGCAGCGCCAGCTGGTCGAATGCCTGCGCCAGGGCGCCGAGCGCTTCGGCTGGAGCCGGCGCAATCCGAGCCCCGGCCAGACGCGCAGCGGACGCTGGCTGGTCGGGCTGGGCATGGCCGCCGCGTTCCGCGGCGCGCCGGTGCAGAAATCGGCCGCGCGCGTTCGGCTGGAGGCGGGGCCCCTGGTCGTGGTTGAGACCGACATGACCGACATCGGCACGGGCACCTACACGATCATCGCCCAGACGGCGGCCGAGACCCTGGGTGTTCCGCTGCATCAGGTGCGCGTGCGGCTGGGCGATTCCGACTTCCCGGTGTCGGCGGGCTCCGGCGGGCAGTGGGGCGCGGCCAGCTCCACCTCGGGCGTCTATGCCGCCTGCATGAACCTGCGCGGGCAGGTCGCGGCCAAGTTCGGCTTCGAGCCGGCCCAGACGGCGTTCGCCGATGGGCGGGTGAGCTCCGGGGGAAGACCTTTGCGCTTGCCCAGGCCGCCGGCCTTTCGGCGGAGGATGCAATCGAGTTCGGCGAGTTCATGCGGCAGACCGAACAGTCCACCTTCGGCGCCCACTTCGTCGAGGTGGCTGTCGACGCCTACACGGCCGAGACCCGGATCCGGCGGATGCTCGCGGTGTGCGCGGCCGGCCGGATCCTCAACCCGATCTCCGCCCGCAGCCAGGTGATCGGCGCCATGACCATGGGCGCCGGCGCGGCCCTGATGGAGGACTTGGTCGTCGACAAGCGGCGGGGCTTCTTCGTCAACCACGACCTCGCGGGCTATGAGGCGCCCGTCCACGCCGACATCCCGCACCAGGAGGTCATCTTCCTGGAGGAAGTGGATCCGATCGCGTCGCCGCTGAAGGCCAAGGGCGTCGGAGAACTCGGGATCTGCGGCGTGGCCGCCGCGGTGGCCAATGCCGTCTACAACGCCACCGGCGTGCGGGTGCGCGACTACCCGGTCACGCTCGACAAGCTGATCGGCCAGATGCCCGTCATCGCTTGAGATGCCCAGGCCCGGAGCGCCGCCGGCGGCGCGCTCCGGGGCAGACTTCCCCAGATCAGAGCTCGGAGGACAACCATGCTGCGCCATTCCGGTCTGCCATGCGCCCTTGCGCTCGCTGTCGCGGCTTCGACGATCCTGGCCGGCGGCGCTTCGGCCCAGTCGTTCCGCTCACTGCAGACGCCGGCCCAGCCCCTGACGCTGAAGGCGCGTGGCAGCTTCTTCGTTGGCGGCCGTCAGGTGGAGCAGACCGCCGCCGAGATCGTGCTGGGGCCGGCGGACAGCGTGACGGTCGATCAGATGTACGTCGAATACATGATCCCGGACGGCCGGGTGAAGACGCCGGTGGTGCTAATCCACGGCGCGACGCTAAGCGGCAAGACCTACGACACTACGCCCGACGGCCGGATGGGCTGGTACGAGTATTTCGTCCGCAAGGCACACCCGACTTATGTGATCGACCAGGTTGGCCGGGCGCGGTCGGGCTTCAACCAGGCGGCGCTCAACCGAAGGCTCGCGGGGGATGCGGCCCCTGCTCAGGCCGCCGCGCCAACCGCGCCGGGCGCGCCGAGTGCGACGGGCGCAGCCTTCCGCCTCGGCGACCGGATCGGAGTCTGGCAGAACTTTCGCTTCGGCCCGCGGCCAGGAGAGGCCTTCCCCGACACCCAGTTTCCGGTCGAGGCGGCGGCCGAGCTGTCCAAGCAGGGAATTCCCGACCTGACCCCGCAGGTGCCGTCGCCCAATCCGACGCTGAAGGCGCTCGCCGACCTGTCGTCCGACCTGGGCGGTGCGGTGCTCGTCAGCCACTCGCAGTCGGGACCGTTCCCGATGGACGCGGCGCTGGTCGATCCGACCGGCATCCGCGGGATCGTGGCGCTTGAACCGGGGACCTGCCGCGCGACCTACACCGACGCCCAGATCGTGACGCTGGCCAAGATCCCCACGCTGGTGATCTTCGGCGACCACCTGGCCCAGCCCACCGGGCTTAGTCCGCTCACATGGCAGCAGAGGTTGGACGGCTGCCGGGCTTATGCCGAACGGATCAAGGCGGCGGGTGGCCGTGTCGATATCCTGGCCGCGGCCCAAGACGGTCTGCGGGGCAACACTCACATGTTGATGCAGGACAGGAACAACCTGCAGATCGCGGATCGGGTTTTGGAGTGGGTTGATTGGTTGCCACGACGCGCGGTCCGCTGAACCGTCGAGAGCTGTTACGGACCTCCAGCGCCAACGGTACGCAATGTCGGCTTTAGGGCGGGACCGGAAGGTCCGCTTCTGATGCTGTGGACGGCTCCCCGCCACCGCGGGAGCGTGAGCTTCTGCAGAGCAGGAGGAGCAAGCCATGGGCCCGGTCGTCACGGTCGGTCTGGATATCGCCAAGTCCGTCTTCCAAGTGCACGGGGTTGATGCAGGCGGCGAGGTCGTTTTCCGGCGGCAGATCAGGCGAGCGCAGTTGTTGCGGTTCTTCGTGGATCAACCGGCCTGCCTGGTGGGGATCGAGGCGTGCGCAACAGCCCATTACTGGGCGCGAGAACTGAGCCGGCTGGGCCACACCGTGCGGCTCATGCCGCCCAGCTACGTGAAGCCCTACGTGAAGCGGCAGAAGAACGACGCGGCCGACGCCGAAGCGATCTGCGAGGCCGTCACCCGGCCGACGATGCGCTTCGTCGAGGTGAAGAGCCCAGAGCAGCAGAGCGTCATGGTCCTGCACCGGGTGCGCACGATGCTGATGCGCCAGCGGATCCAGCTGTCGAACGCCATTCGTGGCCACATGGCCGAGTTCGGCTTGGTGGCGCCGATCGGGCGGGAGGGCCTGCAGAGCCTGATCAGGTTGGTCGAAGCGGGTGACCCGTCGATCCTGAGGAGGCGAGGGCTTGTCTGGAGATGCTGGCCGCGCAGCTAAGCCTGGTGAACCAGCAACTCCTTGAGACTGACCGCCAGATCCGGGCAAGCGTCCGAGCGAGCGAGGTCGGGCGCAGGCTGATGGGCATTCCGGGCGTCGGGCCATTGCTCGCCAGCGCCCTCGTCGCCACGGTTGCTGAACCCTCGGCGTTCAAGTCTGGCCGCAACCTGGCCGCCTGGATCGGACTCGTTCCGAAGCAGAACTCCAGCGGCGGCAAGGAGCGGCTGGGCGGGATCACCAAGCAGGGAGATCGGTACCTGCGCCAACTGATGGTGGTCGGCGCGCTGGCCGTCGTCCGCTATGCCGAGCGGCATGGGACACGGCGGCCGTGGCTGGTTCAGTTGCTCGCCAGGCGGCCGACGAAGGTGGCCACCGTGGCGCTCGCCAACAAGATGGCCCGCATGGCCTGGGCGATCATGACCAGCGGCCAGGGCTACCGCGAGCCGGAACTCCGAGCGGCCTAGAAACCAGCGCCTCGGCGCACCAAGCTTGGGAAGGGCGGTGACAGACTAACGCATCCAGCCGGTCGATACCGAAGGACAGGAAAACCCAGTTGCGCCAGGGGCGCCTCGAGCGCGTGCTTTTGGTCGGGACCGGTCCTCGCGGAAGGCATTATGGCCAGCGGCCACGTGAGCCGCACCAACAGGTCGAACACATGGCCGCACCGACCAGCTCAGCGGAAGTCCAGAACACCCTTGCCAATGGGGAGCCGTCCACACATGGCGCTTCGGCGACCCTGGAAGCGCTTATCGGAAGGAGCGCTGATCGCCCGGCGGCGGAGTGGCGAGCATGGCCTCATCAGGTGAAAGGCGGCACCCTGCCTCCTTGAGAGCGCCGCCAAGCTGCCAGATGCGGTCGTTGTAACCCAGCGCCCACTCGTCTTCGCCAGGCGACCTGGAGCCGTCCTCCGCGGTCACGGCGTTCACCGTGCCGGGAGCAAGGCGGCTGCAGAAGAAGCCGGGAACGAGCGTGTGGAAATTGCCCTCGGGATCGATGGATTGAACGGAGACGCCGCGCCGGTCGCCGGCGGCGAAGGCGGTCTGGGCAGCCCATCGGCCGGCCTCGTAGGCCTGCCTGTTCCGAACGGCGCAGTGGGACGTGTTTCGGCACGGATCTTCGCGAGACCACTCCATGAGATGCGACGCCACGTAGTCGACGATCACGTGCGGCGCCGCGGGCGTGGCGGAGACGCGCCAGGTCGCCGTAACGATGGCGGAGCCATGTGCGAAAGCCGCCCGGCAGGCGCCGCCGTCACAGGTGTAGAGGACGGGCGGGCTCCTCCCCCGTCAGGGGGCGGACCGGCCGCTCCCCGAAGAAGGTCTTCAGGATGACCGCCTCGGACTGAGACATCGGGATGGCGGCGAGGGTGGTGGCGGGGCCATCGGGAGCGGCTTGCAGCAGGTTGCCGCGTCCAAGCATCGGGGGAGACCCGTCCAATTCATGGAGCCGGACATCGAGGCCGTCCGAAGATTTCGGGCAGGGCCGGTCCGCGAACGGCGGGACCGTCAGCTTCGACACTGTTTCAGCGAGCCACGCCGGGTCAGGCATGCGCAGGGTCATGTGGACGCCGGCGCCTTCCGTTCCGCTGGGTGGGCAGGCGCCGTGGTCCGGCACAGTCAGAACGAAGTCCTTGAAGGTGTGCCGGATCGGGGCGGCCGGCTCGGCGATCGGTGCGCGGCAGGCCGTGAGCAGCAGGACAGCCACGATGGCCAACTCATGCCTAGGATGGGGGCGAAGCAACATTGAAGGATGGACTTAGCCACGCCGTGCCTAGGGTTTCCACTCCTGCCCGGCACGCGCGTCCCTGGAGGGTCAAAACGTCCGCTTCTCGGCGGCGAGCCAATGTCAGCTCCTGGCGTGTAGCCGAAGCTAGTCGTCTGAAGCAGCCGAAGGGTGCCGCAGAGGTTCATTTCCTCCGCCAGCTCCAGCACTTCTAGCAGTTGCTCGGCGCTGGCCTCCATGATGTTGCGATGCGCAGTGAGGTCGACGGCAGCCACTGCGCGCTCGCGGCTCGCCGCGTCGGGCCAACGAGCGATTGCGCACCAGGTCCCATCCTGGGCTCTGAAGAGAGCAGATCCCTCAGAGCCTTCTGCTCGGAGCGCCGCGCTCTAGCGCCGTCATCGCGCATGCCGCGGTGGGACGAGTCCTCCTCCGGCCGCCGGGATCTTCACAAAGGCAGGGACGCCGGCTTCATCAACGGAACGATCATGGCGCCCGCAGCGATGCAGACGTCACGCCGGTCGCGCGGCGGGCCGCGCCGCCCGAGGTGCGGGACCGGCGGCGCTCCACGGGACGTCCAGCGGGTCTCAGCTGACCGAAGCCCTGGCCTCGACCTCCTTCATGGAAACGGCGGGGTCGGCAAGCTTCGCCTTGTCCACCGGCTTGCGGTTGAGGATGAGCTGGCGGCCCATCATGAATTCCGGCGGGGCGTTGATCGCCTCCACCGACTGGATGCGGTCGCCGGCCAGGTGGAAGACGGCGAACTTCGCCGTCGCCGGGTCGCCGCGCACCAGGATCTCGTCGACGTCGAAGGCGTAGCCGGCGATCTGCAGCTTGAGGTCGTACTGGTCGGACCACTGCCAGGGGCATTCGCCCGTCGGCGCGGGCCGGCCGGCGATGGCGCTGGCGGCCTGCTTGGCCTGCTCCAGGGCATTGGGCACGCTTTCCATGCGGAACATGCGGCCGCCGTAGATCGGCATGGGGCGGTGGGCGACGTCGCCGATGGCGAAGATCGCCGGGTCGGAGGTGCGGGCCTCCAGGTCGACGACCACGCCGCGGGCGGTCTCCAGGCCGGCGTCGCGGGCCAGCTCGTCGTTGGGCTGGGCGCCGACGCCGACCACGGCGGCGTCGCAGGGGGACGCGGCGGCCGTCGGCCAGGACCACGGCGGCGACGTGGCCGCCCTCTTCCGCGCTCTTGTCGCCCTCGAAGCCGACGACGCTGCAGCCCAGCTCGAAGGCCACGCCGTGCCGTTCGTGATAGGCCTGGAAGAAGTCCGACAGGGTCTCGCAGGCGACGCGGGCCAGGAGGCGCGCCTCGCGCTCGAAGACCGTGACCTCGGCGCCGAGCGCCCGGCCCGAGGCGGCGACCTCCAGGCCGATGTACCCACCCCCAACGACGGCGAGATTCCTGCCCGGCCCGACGGCGGCCTTGAGCTGCTCGGCGTCGTCGGCGGTGCGCAGGAACATGACGCCGGCCAGGTCCGCGCCGGGGATCGGCAGGGCGATGGCCCGGGCGCCGGTGGCGAGGATCAGCTGGTCGTAGGGAACCTGGGCGCCGCCGGCCAGCCGGACGGTCCTGGCCGCGCGGTCGATCGCCTCGGCGGCGACGCCGGGCCGGAAGTCGATGTTCGCCTCGACGTACCACTCGGCCGGTTTCAGGGCCAAGCTGTCGGCGTCGGCCTCGCCCTTCAGCCAGGCCTTGGAAAGCGGCGGGCGCTGGTAGGGGGCGTGCGGCTCCTCGCCGATCAGGACGATGGGGCCCTCGAAGCCGTACTGGCGCAGCAGGGCCGCCGCCGTGCCGCCGGCATGGCCGGCTTCAGGATCACGATTGACGGTTGGGGACGGTTCACTGCCTCAGGATCCAAGCGGCGTGCGTGAGAGACGGTTGACTGTTTCGCGAAAACACCTACCGATTGGTTGATTGCACAGGACGGCCGGCCTTGTCGAGCCGGCCGCGCGAGG
Organism: Phenylobacterium sp. J367; assembly: GCF_024699985.1. Taxonomy (GTDB): domain Bacteria; phylum Pseudomonadota; class Alphaproteobacteria; order Caulobacterales; family Caulobacteraceae; genus Phenylobacterium. The sequence continues at coordinate 2,902,121 of NZ_JAJONA010000001.1, forward strand.
ACGCCCATGAGACCACCAAAGCAGCCACAGCGCGCTGATGTGCAACCTGAGGAGCGCGTCTACTGGGACCGCGCCGTGCGCCGCAGGACAGGCGATCCCGTGCCGGAGACCTACGACCTCGGCGCCTACTTCGGGGCGCTGCTCGCAAGCCCGCCGCTCGGGGCCATGGCGAGCGAGATCGGAGCCTTTTTCCGCAACGCCGGAAACCGCCCCCATACCTACACCCACGCTCAGCGTGAGCTGGTCGATCAGGTGTTCGCCGCCGACTGGAAGACCAATGTGGTCGCCCACCTGCACATCCAGGACGCCATCTCGGCCGGCGTGCCGATGAGGACCATCAAAGCGTTGCGCTACGGCCGCGAGGAGGACCTCAGCGCCGATGAGACGCTGTTGGTCCGCTATATCCGCCAGGTCGTGTCCGGTACGGTCGACGATGCGACCTACGCCGCCGTAGAGGCGCTCGTCGGTTCGGAGCGGGGCATCGTCGAATACACCGGCTTCATCCTTTGGCTGCAGTGGATCATGCGGATGATGCAGGCCCTCGACACCGGGACCCATTCCGACGAGGCGATCGACAAGCTGATCGCGGACATCGAGAGCGGCGCACACAGGTGCCCGGACTACAGGATCGGCACCGCTACCCCGATGAGCCGCTTCGACCGCTAGCGCCCACATCCTGGGAACGAGGTTCACGACATGAGCAAGCTGAGCATCACCGACCGCGTCCCCGACGAGCTCTCGCCGTTCGATGCGCCGAAGGTGCGCCTGTCCGGCCAGGTCGCCAGCCGGTGTGTGATCTCCAGTCGCGACTTCACACTCTCCCTTTGGCGGCACCAGCTCGCGGCGGGAGCCGCGCTGACGGTCGATGGACCGGCTGAGGACCACGTGTTCTATGTCCTGACGGGCGATATGCGCGTCGGGGCCACGCCGATCGAGCCCGGCGGGGCGGCGTCGATCGGCCGGGGCGCCACCGCGGAACTGAGCGGCGGGGCGGCCGGTGCGACCCTCCTGCACTTCATAGGCCACGCCGCGACCCGGCCGGACCGAGCCGGCGGCTGCGTGCACCTCATGAGAACGGGCTGGACGGAGCGCTCCGCGGACCGCCGCCATACCCTCTACTTCGACTCCGGCTGCCCCACCTGCGCGGTGTGGCTGCACAGGTCCGGATCCGGCAGCGGCCGGTTCGCCGCGCCGCACCATCACACCGAGGACGAGATCATCTGCGTCGTCGAGGGCGACCTCGACCTCGGAACCCGCCGGATCGCGGCCGGCGGCGCTGCGGCGGTCGGCAGGGAGATGGTCTACAGCTTCACGTCGGGGGAGGCCGGGCTGACCTTCGTCAATTTCCGGCAGGCCGACCCCTTCTTCGTCCCGAAGGACGCGAGCCAGAAGGCGCCGGAGAGCGAACGCAAGCTGCTGCGGGCGCGCCTCGAGTCGGCGCGCGCCGAGCGCGAGGCCGGGAGCGCGGCGGGCTAGTCCGCCAGCGGCGGCGCGTATCGCCGCCGCCAACAGCATGAGGGCAGGGGGAAACGCATGAGCAAGGTCGCGATCATTGGCCTGGGCGTCATCGGTTCGGGCGTGGCCAGGGCGCTCGCCCAGGGCAAGGGCGGCCGGACCTTCGAGGTCGCCGGCTTCGACGTCCGCCAGGAGACGCTCGACGGACTCCGCGACACGGTCCGCGCGGCGCCTTCGCCGCGGCTGGCCAGCGAGGGCGCCGACGTCGTCCTGGTGGCGGTCATGGATGACGCGCAGGTGCGTGCGGTGCTCGACGGCGCCGACGGCGTCCTGGCGGCCGCCAGGCTGCCGCGTGCGGTGGCGATCCTCAGCACCGTCACCCTGCCGACCGTGCTGTGGGCGGGCGACACCTGCGCCGCACGGGGCGTCGCGCTGGTCGACTGCGGCGTGAGCGGCGGACCGCATGCCTTGGCGCACGCGTCGATCACCTCGATGGTCGGGGGCGACGAGGCGGCCTTCGAGATCGTCCGGCCGGTGATCGACGGCTTTTCGGACCCGACGATCCACTGCGGCCAGCTGGGCAACGGGATGCGGGCGAAGCTGGCGCGCAACCTGATCATCTACACCGACTGGATGGTGGCCTGGGAGGGCGCGCGCCTGGCCCGGGCCGCCGGCGTCCCCCTCGACAAGTTCGTCCAGTGTGTCACCGCCAGCGACCGCTGGGTCCGCCCGCACATGGCGATGGTCTCCGAAGGGACAGGTCTGACCGGCGGCTCGAACGCGGCCACCGCCGCCTACGCCGACAAGGATCTGCGCGCCGCCCTGGCCCTCGGCGAGGAGCTCGGCCTGAACCTGCCGGCCGCGACGCTGGCCCTCGACCTCTTCCCCGAGGTCGCGGGGCTTCGATGAGCCGGCTGCCGCCGCTCCCGGATCGCGAAGCGATCCCCCAGCCGGAACGCGCCGCCTACGATGCGGTGCGCACGCGGCAGGCCGCGCTGTGGAAGGGGTCGGCGCTGGACTCCAACGCCTACTTCGGCGCGCTGCTGAACAGCCCGCCGCTGGCGCAGGCCCTCGCCGATCTCGGTCGGGTAGTGCGCGAATCCCAGCTGCGTGGCGCCTTCAGCGACGCCGAGCGAGAGCTGGTGGACATGATCCTCAGCGTCGACCTGGACTACTGGACGATCGGACTGCTGCACCTGCCAGACGCACTGGCGGTCGGGGTGCGCCCCGAGGCGATCCGCGGCCTGGTCGGCGGCGGCGCGGGCCTGACCTCTGACGAGCGGCAGCTCACCCACTTCGTGCGATGCGTAGTGGAGGGAACGGTCGCGGATCGTGACTACGAGGCGCTCCGCATGCGCCTCGGCGCGCGGGGGGCGGTGGAGTTCACGGGCTTCGTCGGCTTCCTCCTCTGCACCTTTCGCCTTTGGCAGGCGCTCGGCGTGCCCGACGTGGGCCGGGCGGCGTTCGACGACGCCCTTGCCCGCCTCCTGGACGCGGAGGCGACCCTGCCGGACCCCGCAGCGCGCCGCGGATAGATCAAACAATCGTTTGGTGTCTTTTCCCTGGCGCGCAGGCCGGATTCTGGCATCGGCGCCTTGATCCCGGCGGCGCAGGCGCGCCGTCGCAGGTCATAGGCCACGGTAATAGAACAAGAAAAACGACAAGTGGAGCGGTCGACCTGCGGGCCGGTCGCCGTCGCCCAGCTGTCGGCGTCCATGGGGAAGGCCCCGGTCTCAAGCCAAAATTTGGCACTGGATCAACCATTCGTTTGGTGGTTAATTGTGATTAACGTGCTGCAAACGGACCGCCAGTGTCCGACGCGGGCAGGGGAGTGGAATGGCCGAGGAAACCGTCGGAGCCCTAGGGGTGGCCGCAAGGCCGGGCCGGTTCGCCAGCGTCTTCCGGCGCGGCGCCATCGACCGCCTTTCGATCGGGCAGCTCATGGCCTACGGGCTGCCGGCGATCCCGCTCCAGGCCATGGTCCTGCCCATCGGCTTGTTCCTGGCGCCCTTCTTCACTGGCGAGCTGGGCGTCTCGATGACGACCTGGGCGCTGGTGCTGGGACTGGCCCGCGCAATCGATATCGCCACCGACCCGATCATCGGGATGGTCTGCGACCGGCTTCCGAGCCGCTGGGGCCGGCGCCGCCACTGGGTGGTGATCGCCACCCCGCTGGCGATGATCGGCTGCGCGCTGCTGTTCACGCCCGACCAATTCATCGCCAGGCCGACCTTCTGGTACCTGTTGACCGCGACGCTGCTGTTCAACTTCGCGACCACCCTGCAGAACCTGAACCTGTCGGCCTGGGGCGGCGAGCTGTCCTCGGACTACGCCGAGCGGACGCGGATCATGGGCTGGCGCTATGTGATGGTGGCCGTCGCCAGCCTGATGGCGTTCGGCCTGCCGGCCATCCTCGAGTGGGTCCATCCAAACCCGACCACGGGCGACAAGCTCAGGGTGCTGATGTGGACGTCGGTGATCCTGATGCCAATCACGACGTTCCTGGCGGTCACCCTCGTGCCGGAACGACCGGGCGACGCGCTCGCCCCACGGCCCTCGTTCACCGTGCGGGAAATTCTCGCGACGCTGAAGCGGATGTTCACCAACAAGTACCTCGGCTGGCTGGTCCTGGTCGCCCTGCTGCAGGCCGGTCCGACGGCGGTGAAGGGCGCCCTGTTCGTCTTCTACGTCTCCTACGTCATGAAGGCGCCGGGGCTCGTCGCGACGCTTCTCCTGGCCGTCTACACCGCCACCATGATCGCCACCCCGATCTGGATGCGGCTCGCGAAGGGACATGAGAAGCACCGCCTCCTGGCTGTCGCCATCCTGCTCTACGGCTGCTCACAGGCCTCGATGATCTTCTGGGGCCCGGACCAGCTCCTGTTCTTCGTCTGCGCCATCGCCCTGAACGGCGCGATGAATTCCGGGCCGGCCTTCCTGATGCAGTCGATCATGGCCGACGTGGTCGATTCCGACACCGTCATCAGCGGCCGCCAGCAGACCGGCGCATTTTTCGCGATGCTCGAGACCACCACCAAGCTGGCGCCCACCCTCGTGGTGGTCGCGATCTTCCCGCTGCTGCAGATCTGGGGCTTCGATCCGACGGGGAAGAGCAACACGCCGGAGTCGCTGTCGACCCTGCGGCTGACCTTCGCCCTCGCGCCGACCATCCCGGTCCTGCTGGCCGGGCTGCTGCTCTGGAACTTCCCGCTCGGCTCAAAGCGCCAGGGCGAACTCCGGGCTCAGATCGACGCCGCGCGGCTGCGCGCGCCAGGGCCGCGTCCGGCGGCGCTACCGGCCCCGAGGGCAGGTCATGACACCCGAGGGACGCACGCTCGGCCAAGCCAACATCAATCAAGATCGCAAGATCGCGGGGGAAACATGAAACACCTAGAGAAGCTGCAGTGGTTCGGCGCGTCTTCGGCAGTGCTGGCTTTCGCCCTCGGTTTCGCCCCGGCGGCCCAGGCTCAGTCAGCTGTCACGGCCGTCGCCCCGACCGAGGTCGGCGAGGTGATGGTCACCGGCCGCAAGCGCGCCCAGGCCGAAGTGCTGCAGGAGACGCCGATATCGGCCACCGCGGTGACCGCCCAGCAGATCGAGGCGGCCCACGCCGTCGACCTGATCGATGTCGGTCGGCTCACGCCGGGCGTGTCCTTCCAGCAGGCCAACAGCGCCTACTACAACGACTTCCAGATGCGCGGCATGGGCAATGCGGGGACCTCGCCCCAGGACGAGCCGCCCGTCGGGATCATCTACGACGGCATCTATCTGGGCACCGGCACCGGGGCCAACCTCGACCTCTTCGACGTGCAGGACGTGTCGATTCTGAGGGGCCCGCAGGGCACGCTGTTCGGCCGCAATGTCACGGGCGGCGCGGTGGTCATCACCACCAACGCGCCGACGTTCTCGAACTCAGGAGAGGTCAGCGCCAGCTACGGCCGGTTCGGAGACTACGAAGGCACTGCGGTCCTCAATGGCCCGCTCTGGGGCGACGTGGTGGCCGGGCGGCTTTCCCTTCGGATGCTGCACAACGGTGGCTGGGCGAAGAACCCCAACAAAGGGCGCAATGTCGGCGAGAACGACGACGCGATGATCCCGCGGCGCCCTGATCATCAGGCCGACCGACGACCTCGACATCAGCGTGAAACTCGTCCACCAGTTCATCGAGGGGGGACGCCCAGCCGGTGCGCGGCCTGGCGCCCAGCACGGCTCCTGCGTCGCCCCTCGTCCCCGTGCCGATCTTCACCTATCCGACTGCTCGGGGGGCCATGACGCCCACGGATTTCTGGACCGTCACCAACCCCGGCAACAGTGTCCAGAAGATCGCGACCTTCAGCGCGATCGGCGAGGTGAACTGGCACGTCCTCGGGGGCGTCGCGACCTTCCTCCAGGGCCACCGCAAGGTGAAGAGCTCCAGCGACCAGAACTTCGACGGCACCCCGGCGGAATCCTTCCGTTCGTCCGGCCACTACTACCAGTGGCAGGACAGCACCGAAATCCGGTTCGCTCAGGAGATCGGCCGGTTCAACTACACGGTGGGGGCCTACTATTTCCTCACGTGGCTGGACTCCGCGCAGCGTCGGACCCTGCGGAGCAACATCTTCTCAACCTCGGCCGCAGTGAACCCGATCTGCGCGACCAACCGGAACAACACCACCCCGCTCTGCGTCACCGGCTCCACCTTCGCTGACAACGTCCAGCGCGCCTACCAAACGACCTGGAGCACGGCCCTCTTCGCCGAGGGAGATTACAGCATCACCGACCAGCTGGTCCTCACCTTGGGTATCCGCCAGACCCGGGAGCACAAGCGCTCCGTCGTCGCGGGCTTCACCCCGATCCAGAACTTCGGGGACTGCACGGTCTCCCATTCGGCCTGCCGCTTCGGGCCGACGCGGACCTATGCAGCCAGCAATGTCTCCCCGAAGGTGGGGCTCTCCTACACCATCTCCCAGGACCACTTGGTGTTCGGGTCGGTCACCACGGGCTTCAGGAGCGGCGGCTACGCGTTGCGCGGCGCGGCCCTGACCTTCGCGCCCTATGCCGCCGAGGAGGTGACGGCCTACGAGCTCGGCTCGAAGAACGACTTCCTCGGCAATCGCCTTCGGTTGAACGGCACCGTGTTCCTGAACAAGTACAAGGACCTGCAGAGGACTGTCACCCAGCAGGACCCGCAAATCGGCATCATCCAGTCGACCTTCAACGCGGCCACCGCGACCATCTACGGCGTCGAGCTTGAGGCCGTGGCGAACATCACCGAGAACTGGAGCCTCAACGCCGTCTACGGCTATGTGCACGCCCAGTACGACTCATTCGACGGCCTCACGAACGCCGCGGGCGTCTACACGGCCTATGCGCCGGTCTCCGATCTGAAGTTCAACCGCGTGCCGGACACCACTGCCGGGCTGAGCCTCAACTACAGTTCCCCGGTGGGGGACTTGGGCAGGGTCGCGGCACGCCTCGGTGCGTCCTACACGAGCGGCTACTTCTTCGACGACGTCAACACGCCGACCAACCGCAACGGCGCCTACACCCTGGTGGACGCGAGCGTCGCCTTCACCTCGGCGGACGAGCTGTGGACCGTGCAGGTCTACGGCAAGAACCTCACCGAGGAGGAGTACGCCCAGGCCGGCGCCAACCTCGGAGGGAACGGCCAGAACTTCTACATCGGCAAGCCCATGACCTACGGGATCAAGCTCACGCGCGAGTTCTAGTCCGCATTCCGCGGGCCACCGCCTACCGCCCCTTCGGCAGCCGAGACCCTTGTCGGGGGAGCACCACAGAGCATCGGAGGAAGCAGCATGAATGCCCCGGCCAAGCTTGATGACGCGTACGAGGATCTTTCCCCGCTGATCGGCGACGTCACCGACGACCATGTGGAGGCCTTCTGGCGCGACGGTGTCGTGCACATCCCCGGCTTCGTGAAACCGGAGCTCTGCGAGGAGGTGATCAAGCACTTCATGGCTTGGAGCGGCATGCGCTGGAAGGAGTGGCCCAGCGATCCCGCCGAGCAGAAGGCGTTCGTCGCGGCGGTGGAAGGCGCATTCAACAAGCCGAAGCGCACCTTCGGGATCCGCCAGGAAGACCCCTGGATGTTCAACTACGTCGCCCAGCGCAAGTTCGGGGAGGCGGCCGCGCGCCTGCTCAAGGTGCCTTCGGTGAAGATCCTCTCCGAGACGCTGCATGTGAAGCAGCCGGCGAGCTCAGGTCTGAGCAAGCCGCTCGTCTGGCATCAGGACTTCCCGAGCCTGCCCATCGATCGCGCCGAGGCCGTCCAATTCTGGTGCGCCCTCGTCGACGTAACCCCGGACATGGGCCCCATGACCCACCTCAAGGGATCGCACCGCTCGATGCCGGGCGGGATGGTGGCCGAGCTGGGTGAGGACGCCCGGGAACTCTATCCGGAGCTGTTCAAGGAGTACAAGCCGACGAAGATCGTACCGCTCAGCCAGGGGACCGCGGTGTTCCACCACGGGCTGACGTGGCACTGCTCGGGGATCAACAAGACGGACCGTGTCCGCTGGGCGATGTCGAGCTACCGGATCTCGACACGCTGCCGCTACACCGGCCAGGCCAACTACAACACCGACGGTCTCGGCCTGACGCCGCGCGAGTTCCTGGATCACCCCAATTTCCCGACGGTCTACCCCTGAGGCGAGGCCTCGGGTCGGAAGCAACAGGATGCCTGGAGGCAATCGTGGCCAAGGATGTTGAAGAGAACGTGGACGACGGCGTGGTGGTCGGCGCCTACACCGAGAAGCGCGGCCCGGTCGGCTGGATCATCATGCGCGACTACGACAAGACGTCGAACCAGTCGTTGAGGGCGAAGAAGTATACCCACATCATGCACGCCGTGGGCCAGGCCCTCCACGACTTCCGGCACGACCCGGAGGTGCGCTGCATCGTGCTGACCGGGGAGAACGACGGCGAGTTCTATCGCGTGGCGCGCGGCAGGTCCTATGACGACAAGGGCAACCGTGACCGCCTCAACCCGATCAAGCGCGGTGCCCCCATCGGCTTCAGCGCGCCGAACGCCATGGAGCTCTTCGCCCTGATCGAGAAGCCGATCATCGCGCGGGTGAACGGCGACACCATCGGTCTCGGCCAGGCCTTCTTCTGGGGCTGCGACATCATCATCGCCCGCGAGGACGCGATCATCTCGGATGTCCATACGGGCATGCAGACGGTGGTGGACTCCAACGGCGAGGTCCGCGGCTTCCCCTGGGCGGTCACGCCCGGCGACGGCGCGCAGTCGTTCCTGGCCATGTTCATGCCCCCGACGCTCATGAAGGAGTACCTGTTCACCTCGCCGGTCTGGTCGATGAAGCGGCTGGAACAGATGAACATCGTCAACTATGCGGTGCCCGCCGACCAGCTGGACGCCAAGGTCGACGAGATGGTCGAGAAGATCCTCAAGCGCCCGTCGTTCGTCCTGGCCCACGCCAAGCGCGTGGCCCAGAAGCGCCTGATCGAGAACTGGAACCTGCACCAGGACCTCGCCATGGCCTACGAGCACCTGGACTTCTTCACCCACGCCGCCCAAGGCGCCATGGACTGACCCCGCGAAGGCGGAAGGGCGCGGCGCCCCGGCTCCTGCAGAAGGGGCCGGGGCGCTTCCGTGTCGGCGCCGCCTCGGGGGTCAGGCCGGTTCCGCCGCGGCCGCCCGGGCGGGCGCGCTGGCCGCATCGAGCCGGGCGATCGCCGCGGCGTCGAGCTTCAGTTCGGCCGCCGCGACCAGCTCGGCGAGCTGTCCGGGCGTGGTGGCGCTGGCGATCGGCGAGGTGACGCTGGGGCGGGCGATCAGCCAGGCCAGGGCGACCTGACCCGGGGTGGCGCCGGCCTCGGCCGCGATCGCGTCGAGCGCCCCGAGGATCCGCAGGCCGCGGGCGTCGAGGTACTTCGCCACCCGTTCGCCGCGCGGGCTCTTTCCCAGGTCCGCCTCCGAGCGGTACTTGCCCGTCAGGAAGCCGCTCGCCAGCGACCAGTAGTTGATCACGCCGATCCCCTCGGCCCGGCACAGGTCCTCGAGAGGGCCTTCGAACTCCTCGCGGTCATGGAGGTTGTACAGCGGCTGCAGGCTTTCGTAGCGGGGCAGGCCGGCCCCGCTCGAGGCCCGGAGCGACTCCGCCAGCCGTTCCGCCGTCAGGTTGGAGGCCCCGATGGCGCGCACCTTTCCGGCCCGGATCAGCGGCTCGTAGGCGGCCAGGGTCTCCTCGAACGGCGTCTCGGGATCGTCGAAATGCGACTGGTAGAGGTCGACATAGTCGGTCTGCAGCCGGCGCAGGGAGGCCTCGATCGCCTCGTTGATATAGGCCCGAGACAGCCCCTTCTTCCCGCCGGGCATCTCCATGCCGACCTTGGTCGCGATGACCACGTCGTCGCGCCGGCCGCGGGCCTTCAGCCACCGTCCGATGATGGTCTCGGACTCGCCGCCGGCATTGCCCTCCACCCAGGTTGAGTAGGCGTCCGCCGTGTCGATGAAGTTCATGCCGGCGTCGACCCACTGGTCGAGCAGGCGGAAGGACGTCGGCTCGTCGATCGTCCAGCCGAAGACGTTGCCCCCGAAGCAGAGCGGGCTGACCTCGAGGTCGGTGCGGCCGAGGCGATTGAACTTCATGGCGGGCGTTCCCTGAGCTGCTGATGCGTCCGCCCCTTCTACCATCCGCATCTACCTCGAAACAACCAATCAGAAGGTTGAAAAGCGCCCTGGAGCCGGGCATTTTGAGCGGCGTCGAGACCGCCGCCCGCCGGGCGCGATCGGGGGCGCGAGCCCGAGAGCCGAGGGGACCCAAGTGGCGGTTGCAGGGAGCGTCGGACAGGCCGGACAGGTGCGCGGCGCCCGTGACCTGACCTCCGGCCCCGTGGGCCGCACCCTGCTGCTGTTCTCGCTGCCGGTGATGGCGGCGAACATCCTCCAGCAGGCCAATGTGGTGGTGAACGCGATCTGGGTCAGCCACGTGCTCGGGCCAGCGGCGCTGGCCGCCACGTTCAACGCCAACCTGCTGCTTGCCTTCCTGCTCGGCTGCGTCTCTGGCCTGTCCATGGCCGCCAATGTGCTCATCGGCCAGGCCGTGGGCGCGCGCGATCCGGAGCGGGCGCGCCGGATCGTCGGGACCTGCACCACGGTGTTCGCCGCCACCTCGATCGGCCTGGCGCTGGCCGGCCTCTGGCTCGCGCCCCAGATCCTCTCGGCCATGGGGACGCCCGAGGCGGCGCGCCCGCAGGCCATCGCCTATCTGCGGGTCATCCTCTTCGCGATGCCGGCGATGTTCTTCTTCAACTATTTCCAGATGGCCCAGCGCGGCGCCGGCGACTCCCGCACGCCCCTTTATTTCAGCGCCCTGGCCGTGGTCCTCGACATCGGGCTCAATCCCCTGCTGATCCTGGGGATCGGGCCGTTCCCGCAGCTGGGCGTGGCCGGGTCGGCCGCCGCCACCCTGGTGGCCCAGACCTGCAGCCTCACCCTGCTGGTGGGCGCCCTCCACAGGCGCGGCAGCTTCCTCATTCCGCGGCCGGGTGAACTGGGGGGCTGAGACCCGACCTCTCGGTCCTCCGCGTGCTGGTCGCCAAGGGGTTGCCGATGGGCCTGACGACCGTCGTCGTGACCGGCTCCGCGCTTGCCATGATCAAGCTGGTGAACGGGTACGGCGTGGCGACCGCGGCGGCCTACGGCGCTGCGACCCAGCTCTGGGTCTATGTGCAGATGCCCGGCATGGCTGTCGGCCAGTCCGTGACGTCCATGGGCGCCCAGGCGATCGGCGCCGGCCGATGGGACCGGGTCAACCAGCTCGCCTTCAAGGGCATGGCCATCGGCTTCTCGGTGACCGCTGCGCCGGTGATGCTGATCTACGCCTTCAACCGACAGGTCATGCGGATCTTCCTGCCCGCCGGCGAGGCGCTTGAGATCGCCCAGACGGTGAACAACCACGCCTTGTGGGGCTTCGTGTTTTTCAGCGTCAGCATCGTGCTGACGAGCCTGCAGCGCGCGGCCGGCGCCGTGCTCGCCCCGCTGATCTTCATCTTCGTGTCGATGTGGCTGGTGCGGATCCCGCTGGCCACGATCACCGCCCATCACTGGGGCGCGGAGGCCATCTGGTGGAGCTTCCCCTTCGCCTCCGTGGCGATCCTCGGCTTCTCCGCAGCCTATTACCGGTTCGGCCGCTGGCGTATGCGTCCGTGAGGAGGAGACCAGGACCTTGAGCGAAACACGACCCTCGGCCGGGCCGGACGGTGCGGTGCTGGTGTTCGGCGGCAGCGGCGGCCTTGGCCGGGCGATCTGCCGGCGCCTGGCCGCGGAGTGGCCAGCCGTCGCCTTCACCTATCGCGGCAATGCGGAGGGCGCCGGGCCTCCAGGCCGAGCTCGCGGCGAAATGTACGGCGCTCTCGATCGGCTGCGACATCCGCCTCGAGGCGGACGTGGAGGCTGCCTTCGCCGCGGCGGACGACCTGGCGGGCGGCGTGTCGGGCGTGGTGTTCGCCGCTGGCGCGGACATCCTTCAGCCCTTCGTATCCCAGATGGGTCAGGAGTTGTGGGAGGACGTCATCCAGACCGAGCTGCTGGGCTTCGCCAGGGTGGTGCGCCTGGCGCTGCCCAGGCTGCGCCGGCGCGGCGGCGTGCTGGTCGCCGTGGGCTCCTTCGCGACGCTGAGGTTCCCGCCGGGCGACGCGATCTCCGCGGTGCCGAAAGCAGGAATCGAGATGCTGACCCGGGCGATCGCCCGGGAGGAGGGCCGGCACGGAATCCGCGCGAACACCGTGGCCCCGGGCGTGATCGACGCCGGCCTGGGCAGGGCGGTGCAGGACAAGGTGTTCACACCGCAGGTCTGGGACGACCAGAGGCGGCGGGTGCCGCTCCAGCGGTTCGGCGAGGCCTCCGAGGTTGCCGAGGCGGTCGCGTTCCTGGCCTCGCCTCGCGCCTCCTACATCAGCGGCCAGACCATCGCGGTGGACGGCGGCCTGCACATCTAGGCGGGCGATGCCTCCTGGGCGAGCTCCCGCTCGAGTTCGGCCTTCAGCCGGAACTTCTGGATCTTGGTCGCAGACATCGGCCATTCGCGGACGAAACGCACGTGGCGCGGCACCTTGAAGCGCGCAATCCGCTCCCGACAGTAGGCGATGGCCTCGTCCGCCGTGAGGGTCTGTCCCGGCTTCAGCTCGATGAAGGCGGCGACCACCTCGCCATACTTGTCATCCGGCGCTCCGACGACCTGGGCCAGGTTGATCGCCGGATGGCTCGCCAGGACGGATTCCACCTCCAGCGCCGAGACGTTCTCGCCGCCGACCTTTAGCTGGTCCTTCAGGCGCCCGAAGAAATAGACGAGCCCCTCGGCGTCGAGCATCCCGGAGTCGCCGGTCATGAAGTACCCGTCCGCCGTGAAGGACTTGGCCGTATGGACGGGGTCGTTGAAGTAGCCCTTGAACAGGCCCACGCCCCGCACCGCCAGCTCGCCCTTCTCACCTGCCGCGAGAATCGCGCGGGTCTCGGGATCGAGGACCTTCACCTCCCAGCCGGTCAGGGCCGTGCCGCACGACGTCAGGCGGGCCGTCTCAGAGTGGGTCGGCAGCGTGTACGCGACGGTGCCGCTGGTCTCGGTCATGCCGAAGGCGCTGAGCAGCGGGACCTGCGGGAACGCCGCCTGGATCTTGCGCTGCACGTCCTCGGGCGCAACGTCGAACACATACCGCAGGCGGGGCAGGGCGAGGCCCTTGAAACGGGGGTGTTCCGTCAGCGCCAGGGTGATCGTCGGGAAGAGCGGATAGAGGACCGTGGGTGCGGTCTCCTCGATCTGGTCGAAAGCGGTGTCCGGATCGAAGTACGACATGCCGACGTAGAACCCGCCTCGTTGCAGCATCATCAGCAGGAAGAGGAGGCCGCCGATGTGGAACATCGGCAGCGGGCACCACCACACGTCGTCGGGGCCGAGCGCGAAACGGTCGGCGATGGCCTCGGCGTTCGCATAGAGCGCCCGGTGGGGGATGATGCAGCCCTTGGGCTTGGCCGTGGTCCCCGACGTATACATCAGGAGGGCGGCGTCCTCCGGGTCGATCCCGGCGTCCAGGGGGCCGTCGCCCAGGGAAAGGTTGGTGTCCGGAGCGAAGCCCTTCGCCGTGCCGTCGATGGAGACGATGCACCGCAGGGCGGGAGCGTCCGGGAGCGACAGCGCCTGCGGGTCGGAGGCGTCCAGCAGGCCCGGCAGGGTCTCGGACAGGACCTCGGGGGAAATCGAGCACGCCGGCCACGCCGTGCGAGGTGAACAGCGCCCGCATGCCCGAGTCGGAGATCAGATGCCTGAGTTCCGCCGGCTTGAAGCGGGTGTTCATCGGCACCACCACGGCGCCGATCATCGCGGCCCCGAGGACGATCTCGACGAACTCGACGCAGTTCGGCAACAGGACGCCCACGCGGTCGTTGCGGCCGACCGACAGGCCCAGCAGCTGCCGAGCCCGCCGCTCGGCGTTGCGCAGCAGTTCCGCATAGCTGCGCTGCGAGGCGTCGATCCGGACGGCCGGCGCGTTGGCCACCGATCCGGACACGCGCCTGACCATGTCGGAGAGCGTCATCGGAGCTGTCGGTCGCATGGCGTCATCATCCTCCGTTCGGCGACCGTTTGGCGGCCGCGCCTATTCTGCGGGTTCGGCGACCTTTGCGCCGGCGGGGTGCCACTTGCCGTCGTCGTGCGATTCATAGGGCGCGGCGACTTCGATGAGGACCCCGTGGGCGGTGGTGGCGCCGACCCAGCCCCACTTCTGCCAGGGCATCTCGGGATCATGGTTGATGCCGCCGATCACGTCGACGCCCTTGGCGCGCATGGCGTCGAGGGAGGCGGGAAGGTCGGGGGTGGTGATGCAGATGTGGTGGATGTGCTCGCCCTTGCGGGCGAGCCGCTGGCCGAGCTTGGTGTCCGGGTCGGGCTGCATCAGCTGGATCTCGACCCCGTGGTCGGAGACGAAGGTCGCCCAGCTCATCTTGTCGCCGCCGCCGTCGGTCTCGTCATATCGGACGATCCGCTTCTCGAGCTGCTTGGGATCGAGCACCGACAGGATCTTGCTCCAGTCGTCGACCGCCTTGTCGAGGTCGTGCACCAGGAATGAAATGTGGGCGATGGGGCCACTCGGCATGACCTGCTCCTTGTCTCGCTGGCGTTCCTGCCAAACGTTTGGTCGTTAAACTTACATTGGACGAAACCCGCCGACTTGAAAAGCCGAATCTCCGGTCCGTCGGCCGCGTCAGCCTGTCTCCGCGTCCCGGGCGGACCCTAGCGCTGGGAAGCAGGCACCTGGACAACAATGCCGTCGAGCTCGGCCGTCATGCGGATCTGGCAGGACAGCCGGCTGTGCTCCGTAGGTTCCTCCGCGACCCCTTCGAGGACCATCTCCTCCTCCTCGGACTTCGGCGGCAGCCGTGAACTCCAGGCGGCGTCGACGAACACGTGGCAGGTGCCGCAGGAAAGGTTGCCGCCGCATTCCGCGACGATGCCCGGCGTGAGCGTGCGCGTGGCCGCATACATGAGGCTCTCGCCGACCTTCGCGGCCACCACCCGGCGGCCCCCGTCGGCGAGAAGAAATTCAACGTTGGGCAAGGCGAACCCCCGGATCGAGTTTAAGGCTGCGTGACGCCCGCGACGGCGCCGAATCTCGCCAGCGCCAGCTCGGCGGCCGGGAGGTCCATGGCCAGCTCCGCGCCGAGCGCCAGGGCGGCGCGCAGATCCTTGTCGGCGACGGCGGCGGTGCTGGGCCGGCTGGCGCCGCTCTCGAGGCCCACACCTTCCTCCACCAGACCCATGTGCGGGCGGACCCAGCGGTCGCTGGCGGTGACACACTGGACGAACTTGTCGAGGGGGACGCCGGCGGCCCGGGCCAGGCGCGCGCCCTCCCAGGCCACCATCCAGTCGGTGTAGATGATCAGGTTGCGCGCCAGCTTCGCCCGCATCCCGTTGCCCAGCTGGCCGCAGTGGATCGTCGGGTCCGAAAAGCCGTCGATCACCGGCCGGACGATCTCGAAGGCCGCCTCGTCGCCCCCGACCATCGAGGTGATCGACGCGTGCGCCAAGGCATGCGGTCCGCCGCTCACGCCGCAGTCGACCAGCGCGACGCCCCGTGCGGCGCAGGTGTCGCCCGCCCACAGCACGGTCGGCAGGGTGACGGTGCTCAGTATGACCACGGCGCGGGGAAGCGGCGAGGCGCTCAGCACGCCGTCCTTGCCTTCCAACACCTCCCTTACCTGGCCGTCGTCGACCACCGCGAGCAGCACCACGTCGGCGCCTGCGCTCGCCGCGGCCGGGGTCGCCGCCGCCCGCAGGACGCCCGCAAGCTCCTCCAGCGACTGCGGCCGAACGTCGTAGCCGGTCAGCTCGTGGAGCCGCCCGCCCTTGCCCTGGGCGAGGGCCCTGGCGACGCCCGCGCCGATCGACCCCAGTCCGATGATCGCGACCTTGCTCATGGCTCTTCCCGGGACCTGTCGCTCACGCGCGCGCCGGCGCGGCCTGGCGCATCATGGCGCCTATGGCGTGGCGCTCCGCCAGCCGCCAGACGCCGTCCGGCGAACGGACGAGGAGGTCCTCGTAGCGTCCGGTGGAGGCGACCACGATCTGGCCGTCGGCGACGCGCAGGGTCTGGTAGGCGCTCCTGACGCGCGCCGCGTCCCCGTCGAGCGAGACGATGGGGTGCAGCACGATGTGCATCTGCGACCCGGCCGGATTGTTGCTGCGGTGCTGCGCGAACCACGCGCCCAGGGCGTCGTGCCCATGCAGGTCCAGGGCCGGGGCGGCGCCGTCGTTGGCCCGCCAAGTGAACACCCCGTCCGGTGTGAACAGGTCCAGCCAGGCCGCTGCATCCGTTCCGTCCACCACATGGCAGACGGAATGGATGCAGTCCGTGACGGCGCGCTGGTCCTCGAGGCGTTGAAGGCGCGTGTAGGGGTCGACCGGTGGAGAGGACATTTTCACACGAAGCTCGGCGGGAGGGGCCTGGCCGCTCAGCCGCCGTAGATGACGGGGAACTTGGGCGAGCGAACGGGCTGCAGCGGCTCGAGGCCGGCCTCGGCGTTGAAGATGTGGTGTGGCGCCCCCGTCCAGCAGGCGTCACCCGGGAAGTAGCTCATCAGATAGCTCCACCGGGCCCGGTCGGTCGTGTTGCCCGGCGCCCCATGGATCACCAAGCTGGAGTGCACCGTGCAGTCGCCGGCCTTCAGGCTCATGGGCGGCGAAAGCGGGTGGATCCGCTCCACGAACGGATAGTGGTCGAGCAGCCCCCGCTCGTCTTGCTCGAGGTTGCGGCGACCGAGTGGCCCCTCCTTGTGCGAGCCGGAGAAGAACCGCATCACGCCCTGGTCCGGCGTCATGTCCTCCAGCGCGATCCAGAAGGTGAGCAGTCCGGCCCGGTCGAGCGGAAAGTTCGGGAAGTCCTGGTGGTAGCCCGTGACGCTGCTGCCGCCGACGCCGCTTGGCATCTTCACGGCGAGCATGTCGGCGTGCATGCCCACCGGGACCTCGCGGCGCATGAACCGCTGGGCGTTGCGGCCGATCACCTTGGAGCGGCAAAGGGTGGCGAAGGGCTCGATCCCGTCGTCGCGTCCCAGGTTGTAGACGTCACGCCATACCTTGCGCTCGTGGGCGCGGACCTGGTCAGGCGCCTTCTCGAGGATCTCGATCTTCGCGAGCTCGAGCATCTGGGCCGCGGTCCTCCTTGGAGATCAGGCCTTCCATCTTCACCCAACCGTTGTCGTGGTAGTGGGCGACCTCCGCCTCGGTCGCTTCTCGCGCGATCTGGACAGCTTCGAGGGTCTCGCTCATGCCTTGGCCTCCCGGCGTGTATCTTCTGTCCCCAGACCCTAGGTTCCGCCCCCGTATCTGTCAAACGTTCGGTCGATAGCGCGACGTCCTGCCGCCTCTTTCATCGGCCGCGCGGAGGCTCAGCGGTCGCCGGCGCGCAGAATCCGGCGTGTGAGCACGCGCCAGTCGCCGTCCTCGAAGGCGAACACGTCGTCATACCAGCCGAAGCTCTGGAATTCCCGCATCTGCCCATCCCGGGGCCGCACCCCGAAGCTGTACCAGGAGGCGACGACGGCGCGGGTGGCGTTCACCGGTCGGACGAAGACATTGCTGCTCACGTGCCAGGGCGTGTCGCCGTTCGGCCGGTAGACGGCGCGCCGCCGCTCCAGCTCCGCGACCACGTCGTCGCGCCCCTTGCGCAGGCCCGTGTTGAACAGCACTTCGGCATCGCGGCAGAAGCACTCGCCCATCATGTCGAGTTCGTCCCAGTCGTAGGCCCAGGCGTACCGACACAGGGTGTTGGCGATCATCGTCCGCTGGACGGCGACCTCAGAGAGTTCGATCGGATAGCTCATGCGTCTCGAGAGTCCGATTGCGGTGGCCGGCCAGGGGCGGGGCCTACCTTGCGAGGCCCGCATAGGTGGCGAGGATGCCCTTGTCCGTCGCGTGGCCACGGATGATCGTCGTCACGAAGTACTCGGCGACCACCGTGGGCGACCGGGCGGAGCGATACCAGTGGTACACCGAGTTCAGGGAGCTCAGCATGGCCTGCGACGTCAGCTTCGGGTCGAGTTCAGGCAGGATGAGTCCCTCCGACTGGCCCTTCTCGATCACCTGCTGGAACACGTCGCGGTAGGCGTGGGCTCCCAGCAGCTTGTTGCGCTCGGCGGCGTCCAGCCGGCGGAGTTCGTGCAGGTAGACCGTCGTCTTGGCGACGTTGTTGCAGAAGAAGGTGACGTGGCCGCGGATCATCGCCGAGAGACGGTCCAGGCTGCTCCCGTCCGAATCCGCCGCTGCCCGGATCATCTCGAGGCCACGGTTGTGGACATCGAGCAGGAGGTGGTCGCGGAGGTCAGCCTTGGTCTTGATGTAGTAGTAGATACTGCCCTTCAGGATGCCGACACGCTCGGCGATCTCCTGCAGCGTGGCGGCGTCATAGCCCTTTTCGTAGAAGATGTCGGCCGCAGCCTCGATCAACTGTTCCCAGCGCTCTGCGCGCGGCTTTCGATAAGACGAAGTGCGTCCGGGATCTGCGAGAGTTGCTGCGCTTCTAGCCATTCGACCGCACTAGTTCTGTCCCGTTTTGCCTTCCGTCGACCGAATCCGGGGGGGATGACGTAAGGGCGTGGTCCTCAGATCGCTCATTTCCCGGTTGTGCGCAATATTTTGAACGCCGGGGCCGCGTTTTCCAACGACCGTTCGGCTGGCGAGCCCGCGCCTCGTCCGCTCGAAGCGCCCTGTAGCCGCACCGCCGATTCTCGTTGACCGCATCTGGGGTTGAAAATACCTTCCGCTTGTTTGAATGCGCGGCGTGACCGGGATGTTCCCGCCTCCATGGCGGGGGTGGCTCCCCGGCGACGCTGAACGCCCGGTCCCCCACCTGCGGCGGGCGGCTGGAGAATAAGGTGAGGAGACGGGGATGGAAGACTTCGATGTGACGGTCGATGTGGTCGTCGTCGGCGCCGGCGCCGGGGGAATGGTGTCCGCCTGGACGGCCGCGCAGCTCGGCCTCGAGGCCGTGATCATCGAGAAGGCGGGGGTCTACGGGGGCAACAGTGCGCTGTCGGGCGGCGGCGCCTGGCTTCCGAACGCGCCCTTCTTCCAGCGCCTCGGGGAAGGGGACGATCCCGAACACCTCTTCCGCTACCTGCAGACGATCGCGCCGAACGTGAAGCCGGAGCGGCATCGCCGTTACATCGCCGAGGCGCCGAGGCTGGCGGCCGCCATGGAGACGACGCCCTATTACCAGGGCGGCAAGGGCTTCCTGTGGATCAAGGGCTACGCCGACTACCATCCGAAGCTCGGCGGGAATCCCAAGGGCCGGGGGCTCTGGCCACAGCCGATCGACGAGCGCGTGCTCGGCGAGGACATGACGACCCGCCGCGGCCACGGCCGCGCCGGCCGCCTGGCAGGCACGCCGCCCGGCATGTGGATGACCAGCGCCGACCTGCACGACCTGATGACGCTCAGGTGGGGGACCTTGCGGGGGCCGTTGATGCTCCTGCGGCTCGGCTGGCGGAGCTTGGTGGCCAATCTGCTCGGCTGGAAGATGATCACCAGCGGGGCGGCGCTGATCACGCGCCTGCGACTGATGCTCCGCGACGAGGGCGTTCCCGTGTGGCTGAACACGCCGATGCGGCGGCTGATCCAGGACGACGCCGGCAATGTGGTGGGCGTGCAGGCCGAGCGCGGCGGGAGGACCTACCGAATCAGGGCGCGGCACGGGGTCGTCATGGCTGCGGGCGGCTTCGAAGGCAGCAAGGAGAAGCGCGCCCTCTATCAGCCGGATGCGATCCACGCCGGCACCCAGGGCAGCCCGGACAACACCGGCGACTGGATCGCCCCTGCCACGGAGGTCGGCGCGGCGCTCGACCTGATGGACGACGCCTGGTGGATGCCGGCCCTGAGCTTCCTTCCGGGCCAGGCCCTCGGGATGGTCCCGGAGCGGCAGTATCCGCACCAGTTCATCGTCAACGGCGACGGCAAGCGCTATGTCAACGAGTCGTGCCCCTATACGGACTTCGGTCACCGGATGATCGAGGGGCACCGCACTGGCGTGCGCCACTTCCCGTCACATATGATCCTCGATCAGTTCGCCTGGGATCACTACTTCTTCCGCGGCCTGCCCGGCCGGCCCATGCCGAAGGAGTGGCTGACGTCCGGGATGGTCAAGAAGGCCAACAGCATCGGCGAGCTGGCGCGCCTGATCGGCGTGCCCCCCGGAGAACCTCGAGGCCACCACGGAGCGGTTCAACCGGTTCGCCCGCGAGGGAGTGGACGAGGACTTCCACCGCGGCGAGGACGCCTACAACAACTTCTACGGCAACCCGAAGTACAGGAACCCGAACCTGGGCGAGGTGAAGCGCGCGCCGTTCTACGCCTTCACCGTGGTGCTCAGCGATCTCGGCACCAAGGGCGGCATGCTCACGGACGAGAACGCGCGCGTCCTTCGTGCCGACGGGTCGCCGATCGGCGGGCTCTATGCAGTGGGCAACAACAGCGCCGCGGTGATGGGCAACAGCTACGCGGGGCCTGGGGCGACCCTGGGCCCGGCCATGACGTTCGGCTGGATCGCCGCCCACGACATCGCTGAGCAGGCCCGCCTGAACCGGCCGAAGGCGGCGGCCCCCGCGGCCAGGCAAGTCGCCGCCCGGGCATCATGACGAGGCCGCCCTCGACCATCCCTCTCGCCGCCGAGCCACGCTCGCGCGCCCGCTTTGGAGACCTGCCATGACCACCGGAGAAAAGATCGCCGAGAAGGGCGCGGCCGCCGGCAAGCCGCTGGCCGAGTTCCAGTTCCCGTCGCCGGAGGTGACGAAGTGTCCCTATCCCTTCTACGAAGCCTTGAGATCCGAGGCTCCGGTCTACAAGTACCCGGACCGCAACGACTTCCTGATCTCGCGGCGTGAGGACATCCTCTTCGTCCTGCGCCAGCCCGACATCTTCTCCAACCGGACCTACCTGGCGGACGAGTGGGCACCGGGCGCAGAGCGGCGCGCCGAGCTGGAGCTGAAGCCGCCTGGCGGAGTGCTCGAGACCTCCTTCGGCCTGACCTCTTCGGACCCGCCGGAGCATTCGGTGAAGCGCCGTGCGCTCCGTAGCCTGATCAACCCACGCTACATCCACAGCTGCGAGGAGACCCTGCGTCGGCTGGCCAACGAACTGATCGACGGGTTCCAGTCCCGCGGTTCGGTCGAGCTGCGCGGCGAGTTCGCCGACCCGCTCGCCATGCTGACGATCTGCGAGCTCGCCGGGTTCGATCCCAACGACCGGGAGATCTTCCTGAGCTGGCACAGGATCGGCACCGGCCACGGCCGCCGCTTCCTGTCGGCCGAGCAGTTGGCAGAGCAGTCCAAGGACCAGCCCGAGCAGCAGGCCTATTGCGAGCGTATCATCCAGGACCGCCTGGCGAACCCGCGCGACGACTTCCTGACCGAGGTGATCCAGGCGCAGATCGAACGGGACGGCGAGATCAACCTGCCGTACCTGATCGGCGAGATCCGCCTGATCCTCACCGCCGGCAACGAGACCACCTCGCGCCTGATCACAAACGTGATGAAGCTGCTGATCGAGCATCCGGACCAGCTCGCCAAGGTGGTCGCCGACCGGGACCTCGTCCCCAACGCCATCGACGAGGCCCTGCGCTACGAGTGCCCGACCCAGTGGACGTCGCGCCTGGTCATGCAGGACACAGAGATCGGCGGCGTGGCCGTGCCCAAGGGCGCCTTCGTCCTGATGCTCTACGGCTCCGCAAACCGCGACGACACCTGGACCGATCCGGACAAGTTCGACATCGAGCGCCCCTCCGTCCGCGAGCTGAATATGGCCTTCGGCGGCGGCATCCACCGCTGCCTCGGCTCTCCGATCGCGCTCGCCGAGGGGCGCATCGCCCTCGAGGTGATGCTGGATCGCCTGAAGAACCCCCGCTTCGCCCCGGGCCACGAGGAAGAACGCGAGAACATCGACAACTTCCAGAAACGTGTCCCCAAGAAGCTCTTCATCGAGTTCGACACCCCTTAGGGCAAGCGGGGCGAAGACAGTCCAAGCCCCACATCCAGTGATGGGGCAGCATAGGGAAGACGCCGTGGCCGAAGTTGCGATCGACAAGCCTCAGATCCGGACCCCGCGGGGCCGGGTCGCCGAGTTCTTCCGGCGGGGCGATCCCGAGAACCTCTCGCCCGGCCAGCTGGCCGCCTATGGGCTGCCGACCATCCCGCTGCAGGCGATGCTGGCGCCGATGGGCATATTCCTGGCGCCCTTCTACACGGGCGAGCTGGGCATCACCCTGACCACCTGGGCCATCATCCTGGGCGTGACCCGGATCGTGGACATCGTCCTGGACCCGCTCGTCGGCATCGTCTCCGACAGGCTGCCCAGCCGCTGGGGCCGGCGGAGGCACTGGGTGGTCGGGGCCACCCCCCTTCATCATGATCTCCTGCGCAATGCTGTTCATGCCGCAGATCGTCACCTCGAAGCCCACCTTCTGGTACGTCCTGCTGGCGACGATCCTGTTCAACCTCGCCACCTCGGTCCAGCAACTCAACGTGATCTCCTGGGGCGGTGAGCTCTCCACGCGCTACGCAGAGCGGACGCGGATCATGGGCTGGCGCGCCGGGTTCGCGGCGCTGGCCAAGCTCATGGCGTTCGGGATTCCAGCCGCCATGGAATGGCTGATCCCGCACGCGTCCATCGGCGACAAGCTGCAGGCGCTGATGTGGACGGTGATCGTCCTGCTGCCGTTCACCACCGTGGTGGCGGTTATGGCGGTGCCGGAGAAGCCGGCGGACGCCAACCCCGCGGCGGCGGCGCCGAAGTTCACGCTGGGCGACCTGTGGCTGACGCTGGGACGCATGGTGAGCAACAAGTACCTCGGCCGCATACTGCTGGTGGAGCTCCTGCAGGCTGGCCCGACGGCGGTGAAGGGGGCCCTGTTCGTCTTCTACGTCAGCTACATCATGAAGGCGCCGGGCTTCACCGCGACCCTGTTGCTGTTCGTCTACGGAGCGACCCTCCTCAGCACGCCGATCTGGATGCGGCTGGCGAAGGGCCGCGAGAAACACCGGCTGCTGGCCATATCGGTGCTCCTCTATGGCTGCTCCCAGGCGAGCATGATGTTCTGGGGACCCGACCAGCTGGTCTTCTTCATCATCGCCATCGCCATGAACGGGGTGATGAACGCCGGGCCGAACTTCCTCATGCACTCCATCATGGTGGACGTCGTGGACTCCGACACCGTGCTCACGGGCAAGCAGCAGACCGGCGCGTTTTTCGCCGTCCTGGAGACCACCACCAAGGCGGCGCCCGGCCCTGGTGGTCATGGCGATTTTCCCTGTCCTGCAGGCGGTCGGCTTTGATCCCACCGGCAAGAACAACACCCCGGAGGCCATTGACGCCGTGCGGATCGCCTTCGCCCTCGCGCCGACCGTCCCCGTGGTGCTGGCGGGGCTGCTGCTGTGGAACTTTCCCCTGGGCTCCAAGCGACAGGCGGAACTCCGCGCGGCGATCGACGCCCGCGCCGGGGTGGAGTCGACGTCGGTCTGAAGCGGCGGCGACGGCCATCCACACCGGGCGTCCGGCCGCGTCGCCGCGGACGCACGCTACGCGCCCTGCCGATCCATGGCGTCTGCAAACCCGGCAGGAGCCCTAAGGGCTTTCAGCGCAACTACCAAACGATTGTCAGTTTAGAGTTGCCAATGCGGCGGGCGCAGCCGTATCTAGCGTCAAGCCACGGCGCGTCCATCGGGCGACGATCGTGCTTCAGCCAAGAAGAACACAGGGGAGGTAACATTGGTCCACCGAGGTAGCGGCAATACCGGTTCCGCAGGCGCGGAGGTCCATCCCAAGGCGCGGCTCATGCTGCTGTTGGCGTCCAGCGTCGCCGCCTTGACGGCGGGGGGCGCATCCCATGCCCAGACCGCCCCGCCGGCCGGCGAGGTCGAGCTCGGCGACGTGGTCGTCACCGCCCGGCGAGTCGAGGAGAACATCCAGGAGGTGCCGCTTGCGGTCACGGCGCTCAGCCAGACCAAGCTGGACGCCCTGGTCGTGGACAACACGACTGACCTGACCAAGCTCTCGCCTGGCCTGCAGGTGAACAGCTGCTCGAGCGGCGGCCTGTCCGGGGGCAACGCCTGCCAGATCAACATCCGCGGCTTCTCGTCGACGCGCGGCACGGACTTCGGCGCCATCGCCATCTACTTCGCCGACGCGCCGGGGATGTTCACCTCGACCTACGACCTGCAGAGCATCCAGGTCCTGAAGGGCCCGCAAGGGACGCTGTTCGGCGACACCACCACCGGCGGAGCGCTGCTCTACACGCCGAAGAAGCCGAACGGCGACGCCGGCGGCTTTGTGAGCGCCGAGGCCGGAAACTACAGTTACCGCGAGGTGACCGGCGCCTACGAGAACGCCCTGCTCGACGACAAGGTGATGTTCCGGGTCGCCGGCCAGTACCGCGAGCGCGACGGCTATGTGACGGTCCACGCGCCGCGGAGCGAGGACTACAAGGCCAACGACACCTACCAGCTCTACCTGCGCGGCTCGCTGGTCCTCAGGCCCTTCGACAACTTCGAGAACTACACGGTCGCGCTCTGGCAGAAGGACCGCTCGGCCGGCGGCGTGGGCCCGATCATCTATACCGATCCCCGGTTCTTCTCGGCCGCGGTGCGCAACGCGGTGCCGAGCGCCAACCCGACCACCGCGGCGGCCTACGAGTACTTCTCCGGCGCCGCCCCGCCGGCCGGCCTCAGCTGGTCGCAGATCGCGCTCGCTGCGCTGGCGCGCCAGACGGCGGCCGGTCCCAACGAGATATGGAGCGACGTGAACGGCTTCTACCTGCGGGAATCCGCGGGCATCGTGAACCAGACCCGCTTCGACATCAGCGAGAACCTCTACATCCGCAATATCTACCAGCTCCGCTGGATCCCGAAGCAGGTGGGCGGGGCGGCGAACTACGACGGCACCGACGCGCCGATCCTGCAGCAGAACGGCTTCCGTCCTCCGACCGCGGCCAATGCCTACGACGGCGGCTATGCGGTGGTCGACAACGGCTGGGACAACCGTCAGTGGACCAACGAGATCCAGGTCGTCGGGGACTTCTGGGAGGGCCGCGTGCAGGCGCAGGCCGGCTACTTCCACCGTGAGGACCGGCCCGGCGACTACGTTGGCTTCTTCCCCTATCCGTTCCCGCGACCGGCGACCCAGCTGGTGGTGACGAACGCCGCCATGAACAACGGCCGGCTCACCGACGCCGCCTGTGCGGCGATCCCGGCGCCCGCGCCCTGCGTGCGCCTGAGCCGTTTCTCCCGCAAGTCGGACGCGGTCTTCGGCCAGGCGACCTTCGCGGTCACAGACCAGCTCAACATCACAGCCGGCGTGCGACGGACCAAGACCGCCGAGTCGGTCACCGAAAGCGCCATCTTCCAGCCGACCCTGGTGACCTACCGCGGCGTCGGCGGCGGCACGGCGACGCTGCCGCTGCCGACGCCGGACCCGCAGCAGTACGCGAACGTTCCGACGACCCGGACCAATGCGCCAGGCTTCAAATCAACCACCTATTCGGTGACTGCCGACTACAAGCTGAACGACGACATCCTGGTCTATCTGGCCCATCGCAAGGGGTTCAAGCCGGGCGGCCTCAACACCACCCTGCCGACGGGCGACCCGCAGGCGCAGTTCGCGCCGGAGAGCCTCAAGGACCTCGAGCTCGGCGTGAAGGCGGACTGGGAGATCGGGAGCCTGCGCGGGCGGACGAACCTGGCAGTCTACAAGGACTGGTACTCCAGCATCCAGACCCAGACCCGCATTCCAACCAGCCTGCAGCCGATCACGGTCAATGGCGGCGAGGCCGACTTCAAGGGCCTGGAGCTGGAGACCACGGTGGTGCTGACCGACTGGTTCTCGGTCAGCGGCCACGTCGCCTACCAGAAGAACCGCTACACCGAGTACACCGAGACCACATTCTGCGCGAACCAGCTCTGGCGCGCCGTGCCGGGCGGTTCCTGCGAAGGCCTGCCGACCAACACGCCCATCGTCATCGACCACGCCAACGGCGTGCTCAAGATCCAGCCCGCGGGCCAGGCGGAGCGCGTCTACACGTTCCGCCCGGACCGCTTCAACATCCCGCTGACCTGGTCGATCCGGCCCGAGCTGAATCTCGAGAGCGTGCTGAACGAGCGGATTACCGTGGGCCTCAACATCTACCACAGCGACGGGGGAGACCGGCGTCGGCGTCGGCCCGTCGAACTTCGCGGGTGTCGCGCCGTTCGTCGTGGAATCGTGGAGCGGCCCGGTGTCGGGCCTCGATATGTACAGCTTCCCGAAATACACCAATGTCGATCTGCACGCGGACTGGAAGCACATCCGCGGCTCGAACGTCAGCGCTTACCTGCATGTCACCAACCTGACCAACGAGCGCTACCGTGTGAGCGACGCGGGGACCTTCGTCAGCGGCGGCACCTCGGCGCCGACCAACAACGAGCCCCGGATGGTGCTGATGGGATTGCGCTACGACTTCTGACGGCTGTCGCCTGGGCGCGCGGCTTCCGCCGCGCGCCCCCTTTTTCTGACGCCGTTTTACCAACCGTTTGTCAGTTTCAGTTGCCAAACGCCGTTTTTTGGCGCCTCATCTCCCCAAGCGTGGAAAGCGCATCTGGCCGGCGATCCGTCCGGCCCATCACGGGGAGGGTTGACGTGGCAGCCAAGCGCCTGCGGCGGATCGCCGTCAGATCATCGAAACTCAGACTGAGCCTGCTCGTCGTCGCCGGCGCCGTGGCGTGGAGCGGGGAGGCGGCGGCCCAGGCCGCGCCTGCGCCCCGCAGGTCCGAGCCGGTGGAGATCGGCGACGTGGTCGTCACGGCCCGACGGGTGGAGGAGAACATCCAGGAGGTGCCGCTGGCCGTCACGGCGCTGAGCCAGACCCGGCTCGACGCGCTCGTCGTCGACAATGTCAGCGACCTGAACAAGCTCGCCCCGGGCCTGCAGATCAACGGCTGCGTCAGCGGCTCGCTGACCGGCGGCTCCATGTGCCAGGTGACGATCCGGGGCTTCACCTCGACCCGCAATACGGCGTTCGGCTCAATCGCCACCTATTTCGCCGACGCGCCGGGCATGTTCACGTCGAGCTTCGACCTGGTCAACCTCCAGGTCCTGAAGGGGCCACAGGGCACGCTCTTTGGCGACACGACCACGGGCGGCGCGCTGCTCTACACGCCACGCAAGCCGAGCGGCGAGACCGGGGGGCTACATCAGCGGCGAGGTGGGCAACCACCGCTATCACGAGCTCACCGGCGCCTATGAGAACGCCTTCCTCGACGACAAGGTGTTGTTCCGCGTCGCCGGCCAGTACCGGAAGCGCCAGGGCTATGCGACCGCGCACTATTCGTTCGGCGGGACCGAGAAGGTCGGCGACGTCGACCAGCTCTACCTGCGTGGATCGCTGGTCCTGAAGCCGGTTGAGCGGCTCGAGAACTACACCGTGGCGATCTACCAGCGGGACAGGTCGAACGGAGGTGTCCAGCCGATCAGCTATACCGATCCGCGATTCATAAATGCCGCCTTGCGCAACACCGTCCCCGCCGCCAATCCCACTACCGCGGCGGCCTTCGAGTTCTTCACCGGCGCCGCGCCCCCGCCCGGGCTCAGCTGGTCGCAGATCGCGCTCCAGCAGCTGGCGCGGCAGACCGCCGCCGGCCCATATGAGGTCTGGTCGGATCTCGATCAGCGGATCGACCGGGTCTCCGCCGGGATCGTCAACCAGACCCGCTTCGACATCACCGACAGCTGGTATGTCCGTAACATCTTCGGGGTCCGCTGGATTCCGCAGCGGAGCGGCGGGGCGGCCAACTACGACGGCACCGACGCGCCCTTCCTGCAAATCACCGGCTTCAAGAACACCGATTCCACCAACGGCTATGACGCCAACTACGACACCCTGGACAATGGCTGGAACAACCGGCTGTGGACCAACGAGGTGCAGCTGGTCGGCGACGTGTGGGATGGACGGCTGCAGATGCAGTTCGGCTATTTCCACCGCGAGGACCGGCCAGGCGACTTCTACGGGGACTATCCCTATCCGCAGGCCAGCGGATCGCGCGTCCAGATCATCCAGAACGCGGCGATCGCGGCGGGGAACGCCACGCCGGCGGCCTGCGCCGCGGCCGGGGCGCCGACCCCCTGCTTCTTCCTGACGCGCTTCTCGCGGAAGTCAGACGCGGTCTTCGCCCAGGGCACCTTCGCCCTGACCGATTCCCTGAACCTCACCGCCGGCGTCAGGCGCTCGATCATCGACGAGGCCGTGACCGAGACCGCCGCGTTCCAGACGACGCTCGTGACCTATCGCGGCAGCGGTGGCGGGACCGCGGTCCTGCCCCTGCCGGTCGCCGAGCCGCGCCAGTACGAGCAAGCGCAGGTCACCCGCGCGGTCGCGCCGGGCTACAAGTCCCTCACCTACACGCTGACCGCCGACTGGAAGGTCAATGAGGACACGCTCGTCTACCTGGCCCATCGCAAGGGCTTCAAGCCGGGGGCGTGAACGCGGCGCTTCCCGCCGACGATCCCCAGAGGGAATACAAGCCCGAGAGCCTCAGGGACGTTGAGCTGGGCGTGAAGGCGGACTGGCGGATCGGCGAGGTCACCGGCCGGACCAATCTGGCCGCGTACAAGATTTGGTACTCCGACATCCAGACCCAGACCCGCTTCGGCGGCGGCATCACGCTGGTCCAGGTCAACGGCGGCGAGGCCGATTTCAAGGGCCTGGAGTTCGAGACGACCATCAACCCGTCGCCCTGGTTCTCCATCAGTGGACAACTGTCCTACCAACGGAACCGCTACACGAAATACACCGAGACCTCGTTCTGCCGGAACCAGACCTGGCGTCAGGTGCCGGGCGGGACGTGCGACGGGCTTCCCGCGGACACCCCGATCAACATCGACCACGCGAAGGGCGTGCTGACCATCGCCCCGGTCGGCCGGCCGGCCCAGACCTACACCTTCCGGCCACCGCGCTTCAATGTGCCGCTCACCTGGTCCCTGCGGCCCGAGTTCCGCTTCGAGCCCTGGCTGGGCGAGGAGATAACCGCTGGGTTCAACATCTACCGGAGCGAGGGCGAGACCGGCCTCGACTTCGGCCCGTCCAACTTCGCCGGCGTAACGCCCTTCGTGGTGCAGAGCTGGATGGGGCCGCAGTCGGGCCTGGACGCCTACGCCTATCAGCCCTTCACCATGGTCGACTTCAGCGCCGACTGGCGCCGGATCCGCGGCTCGAACGTGAGCGCCTATCTGCGGGTCACCAACCTCACGAAGGAGCTCTATCGCGTGGGGTCCGCCGACACCTTCGTGAGCGGCGGCACGGGCGCGCCGAGCGCCAACGAGCCCCGGATGGCGCTCGTGGGCCTCAAGTACGACTTCTGAGCCCGGAGGGGCGCGGGTGCTCCGCGTCGCCAGGCCAGGCGGCCCCGCGCCGCGCACGCGCGGGGCCGTCCAAGAACAGGCTGCCAAGGGAGGATCGTCCATGACACACGACCAGGGACCGGCCGCGCGCCAGGGGCTCCACCGGCGCACAGCGCTTCGCACGGGCGCCGCCTTCGGCCTCCTGGGCGCGCTTCCCGCGACCGCCCCGGCGGCCGAGCGGGTTTCGCGCTTCGGTGCGTACAGCGGCTACTCGACCGCGGCCTACGACGGCTGGGTGCGGACCTCCCTCTATGTTCCGGTGCGCGACGGGACACGGCTGGCCGTGGACATCTACCGGCCTACCCGCAGCAAGGCCCTGCACACCGAGCCGCTGCCGGTGGTCTGGCAGCCGAAGAGGTATCAGCGCGCCGTCATGCAGCCGGACGGCGTTGCCGCCACTCTGATGGGCGGGCGCGACAGCCCGACTGCGTCCTATATCTCCAAGAGTTCGAAGACCCTGATCCGCCACGGCTACGTGATCGCCTCCGTCGACCGTCGCGGGACCGGGGCGTCGTTCGGCTCGCGAAGCGAGCTGAGCGATCCGATAGACGCGACTGACGGCCATGACGTCAGCGAGTGGCTGGCGGCGCAGCCCTGGTGCACCGGCAAGGTGGGCATGTTCGGCGCCTCGTACGAGGGCGAGATGCAGTTGCGGGTTGCGGCGACGCGACCGCCGCACCTCAGGGCGATCATGCCGGAGGTCTCGCCCTTCGACTGGTACTGGACGGTGCATCCCGGCGGGATCGCGCGGACGTCTCAGGCCGGGTTCGCGACCATGCTGGCGCGGATCGACACCGATCCGAACAACGGACCTGTGGACGCCGACGCGGACAAGTCGCTGCTGAACGCCGCCCTGGCCGAACACAGGGCGAGGAACGACTATTCCGCGCCGGCCGGCAAGCTGCCCTATCGCGACAGCCGAAACCCGGTCACCGGCGAGCAGAACTGGCTGAACCGTCACGGCGGCCATTTCGCCGGGCTCGCGAAATCGGGCATCGCCGTCTATCACGTGACCGGCTGGTTCGCGAACGTCGGCGTCCACCAGTGGGTCTGGTGGGACAACGCCCGTGGGACGCCGCAAAAGATGCTGATCGGCCCCTGGGCCGCGGGGGGCGCGCGGACCGAGACGGAACGCGACCTCTGCGCCATCGAGGCCCACCGGTTCTTTGACCACTGGCTGAAGGGGGTCCAGAACGGCATCATGGCCGAGCCCGCGATCCATTCGTCGATCCCGAGTTCGCATACCCGCAACGGCGGACCCTGGAAGGGCCTGCCGGCCGCCTGGCCGCTGGCCAACGAGCGGCGCACCGAGTTCTTCCTGGCCGGCGGCAAGACCGGCACGGCGGGTTCGGTCAACGACGGCCGGCTGACGCGCGCCAGGCCTGAGGCCGAGGGACGCGACGACCTGCAGGTGCGCTACGACTGCGACTACGAGGGTGGCTGCGAGCCGGCCGAACCCGGCAAGCCGCCCATCGACCATGCCGGCTTCGACGCCCAGGGCCTGACCTATACCTCGGAGCCGCTTGAGGCGGACATGGAGGTCACCGGTCACGGCGTGGCCCGCCTGTGGGTGACCTCCACCGCCGAGGACGGCGACTTCTTCCTCAAGCTCCAGGACGTCGATCCGAACGGCGTGTCGACCTATGTGGCGAACGGCGCCCTGCGCGCCTCGCACCGGGCCCTGGGCGAGCCGCCGTACCGGTTCCTGGGGCTGCCCTGGAACCGCAGCCACCAGGCGGACATGAAGCCGCTCATCAAGGGCGAGCCGAACGAGCTGGTGTTCGCGCTCTTCCCGACCTCCTACATCTTCAAGGCCGGGCACCGCCTGCGCGTGACCCTCACCGGCAGCGACCTGGACACCGGGCCGTCGCCCCAGGTCAGCCCGGCGCCAGTGGTCAGCCTCCACCGCTCGGCCCGGCACGCCTCCTCGGTGGTCCTGCCGATCATCCCGGCCTAGGCCGCCGATCGGCGGTGGGCGCGTGTTTCGCCTTCAGCCCCTAAGGCCGGCGTACCAGGCTCGCCTGGGCGCTGAGCGCCGTGGCGCCGCCCTCCAGCTTCAGCCAGACCTCGCAGTCGATGCGGTCTTCCGCCACCGCGGTGATCACGCCGCCGGCCTCGACCCGGTCGCCGTCGCGCACGCTGCTCAGGAAGCGGCACTGGAAGGCCTGCAGGCGGTAGTCCGCGAGGCTCTCGCGCAGGACGTCCATCACATAGGCGACGTTGGCCGGACCCTGGTTGATCACCCGGTCGCCGAGGCCGGCGGCGCGGCGGCGGCCCTGTCGAGGTGGATCGGATTGGGGTCGCGCAGGACCTCGGCCCACACCCGCATCGGTGCGGCGGTGATCGTCAGGTCGCGCGAGGGCAGGGCGTCGCCGGCCTTCATGACGCGCGGTCTTCCCGGCGCGGCAGCACCCATTCGTTGACGCAGGAGACCACCGCGCGGCCGCCCGCCTCGCTGAGGGTGAGCCGGTAGGTGAGCAGGTCGAGCGCGCCGAAGGTGCGGCTCGGCTTGCGCACCAGGGAGAGGATCTCCCCGCTCACGTCGTAGTCGTGCTCGACCCGCAGGTCGTCTGCGAACTCCACCTTCGAGGTGGCCATCATCGGGCCGTCGGCGACGTCGAAATCGCAGAGCGCGCAGAGGTCGGCGACGCTGATGCCCATCTCGGCTTGGGAGGCGATGTAGTAGAAGATCGGGTGCGCGCGACCGTCCGGATCGGGGCCCGCGCCGATGGCCTCGCGGAGGGCCGCGTCCTCGGCCCTCGTGATGCGGTATCGCCCGCCGGGAAAGCTTCGTTGCGTGATCATGACACCGCTTGCATAGCATTCGAAATGCGAGCGAAGCAATCAATCGGTAGGTTGGTTGGCAACGGGGATTGAGCTAGTTTTCCAGGCGACTGGCGCAGAGACCGTCCGCCGAGCGGCCCTCGGCGGGGCAGAACGAGAGGGGAGGGAAGATGCAGAACCCGCAAACCCGGACGAGCGCGTCCGCCGCGATTGCGGCGTTCCGTCGCTATGTCACCGACTATGTGAACCGGCACGATTTCTCGGTGATCCCGGAATTCATGACCGACGACTACACCCTCACGTCGTCGGGCGTTCGCGTCGCGGGCCGCGACGGCGACTACCGCGCTGCGGTGGCGCGCCAGCTGGAGCAGTTCCCGGGCCTGACCTTCACGCCGCACGAGCTCGTCCACGTGGGTGATCGGGTCGCCGTCCGCTTCACGGAGCACGGCGCGTCCAACCGCCACGGCGGCGCGGCCGCCGCCTGGCCCAGCATCGCCATCTACACCCTCAGGGACGGCCGGCTCGCCCACTGCAGCATCGAGCAGGACTACTTCTCTCGCCGACGGCAGCTCGACACCCGCGAGCCGGTGCGGGTCGAGGCGCCGGCGATCGCGCCCTGGGACACCCCGGAATCCGTCGCCAACCCGGCGGCCGAGACCTTGGTCGCCGCCTGGCTCGCCTCAGGGGCGTTCCTGGCCGCGCCGGGGGTGGAGGTCGACGACTCGCGCGCCACCGGCCAGCTCCAGACGATCATCGCCGAGGGCCAGATCGAGATCCTCGAGATCATGTCGGGCGACGACAGGGTAGCGTTCCACGCGATCCAGTCCGGCGTCCTCGCCGGGGACTTCCCCTCGGATCTTCCCCCGGAGGCGGGGCGGCCCGCCCACATCCACCTGAGCGGCTTGGTGCGGGTGGCGGGCGGGCAGGTGGCGGCGGGCCACGTGATCCGCGACCGCTGGGGCCTCTACCGGCGCCTCACACGGCCGGCATGACGGCCCGCAGCGCGTGTATTGACCAAACGACCGGTTGGCAAGTCTCCGGCGAACCTGTAAATCTTCCGTGGTGGGAGTCCCGACCTTGTCGCAGCTTGTGAATCCGAAGGCCCAGACCGCGCTGGCGGCCCTCTTCACGCCCTTCGAGGCGGCGGGCCTGTCGTTGAAGAACCGCATCGCGATGTCGCCGATGACGCGCTGGAAGTCGCCGGGTCAGTTCCCCGGTCCAGACGTCGCGGCCTATTATCGGCGGCGCGCCGAGAACGAGGTCGGCCTGATCATCAGCGAGGGCACGACCATCGACCATCCGGTGTCCTCGTACCATGTGGACACGCCGGCCTTCCACGGCGCCGCCCTTGAGGGCTGGAAGCGGGTGGTCGGGGGAGGTTCACGAGGCGGGCGCCCGGTTCATCCCGCAGCTCTGGCATGTGGGCGTGATGCGCGATCCGCGCACGGGCCCCTATCCGAACCCGGACCTCCCGAGCGTCAGCCCGTCGGGCATGTTCAAGCCCGGCGGCAAGGTGGTCTACGAGCCGATGACCAAGGCGCAGATTCGCGACGTCGTCGACAGCTTCGCCCGCGCCGCGGTCAGCGCCCGCGAACTCGGCTGCGACGGCGTCGAGATCCACGGCGCGCACGGTTACATCCTCGACCAATTCCTCTGGAGCGAGCTCAACAAGCGCGACGACGAGTATGGCGGCGACGCGATCCAGCGGACGCGGTTCGGCGTCGAGCTGATCGAGGGGATCCGGGCTGCGGTGGGCCCGGACTTCCCGCTCGTGCTGCGGATCTCGCAGTGGAAGCAGCAGGACTACAAGGCGCGGCTCGCGGAGACACCCGAGCTCCTGAAGGCGATCTTCCAGCCCCTCGCCGACGCGGGCGTCGACATCTTCCACTGCTCGGAGCGGCGCTACTGGGACATCGAGTTCCCGGGCTCGCCCTGGAACTTCGCCGGCTGGATCAAGCACCTCACCGGTCGACCGACCATCACCGTCGGCAGCGTCGGGCTGGCCGGCGCCATGTCGGTCACCGAACTCGGCGCGCAGACCGCGGTCTCCACCGACCTGCGGCCGCTGGCCGACCGTGTGGCCCGCGGGGAATTCGACATCGTGGCCGTGGGCCGGGCCCTGCTCACCGACCCGGCCTGGGCGCGGAAGGTGAAGGAAGGTCGGTTCGACGAGCTGCTGCCGTTCTCCAAGTCGGCGCTCGATATCCTGACCTGACGGGGCACGCAGAACGGCCCAACCCAGACCAGCAACGGGAGAACACCATGCCTTGGCCCCCTCGCCAGCCGCCACGCTCCGAAATCCGACCCGAGGACCTGGAGGCTTATGAGTCGGTGATCGAGCGCGCCCGCACGCACGGCGGCGCGGCGGACCCGGAGAAGGACGCAGGCTACTACGGGCGGATGCTGCTCGCCCCGCGGCTGAGCAACCACATGTCGGAGATGGGCCGGATCTTCCGGGCGCTCGGCGACCGGGGCGACAGCTACTCCCACGCCGACCGTGAGTTCGTGGACCAGGTGCTGGCGGCGGACTTCAAGACCAACATCGTGGCCAAGATGCACATCAACGATGCGCTTTCGACCGGTGTGCGCATGGAGGCGATCGAAGCACTCCGCTATGGCCGCGAGGAGGCTTTGACGGATGACGAGGCTTTCCTCGCCATGTTCATCCGCAAGACCATCGCTGGCGCAATGGACGCGCCCACATGGGAGCGCATGGAGGCCCGCATCGGCGAGCGCGGGACGCTCGAGTACGCCATGTTCGTCCTCTTCCTGCAGGCGACCATGCGCAGCATCGCCATGGTCGGCAACCGCGAGCCCTCGGACGCGGAGATCGACCAGATCATCGCCGACCTCAAGTCGGGCAAGACCCCGATCGACGACTACCGCAAGCGGATCTCGTGATCGCGGTGCGGCGCGCCTGAAGGAACACCGATGCCGCAGGAACCCCCGTTGAGCTCTTCCGCCGTGACGCTCGAGGACAAGTGGACGGTCGAACGCGGTCGTATCCTCATCAGCGGAACCCAGGCCATCGTCCGGGCCCTGCTGCTGCAGAAATCCGTCGACCGCCGCGCCGGTGTCGACACCGCCGGCTACATCTCCGGCTACCGCGGCTCGCCCCTGGGTGGGGTGGACACCGCGCTGTGGTCGATCAGCGCGCGTCTCGAGGCCGCCGACATCATGTTCCGGCCCGGGGTGAACGAGGACCTGGCCGCCACCGCGATCCGCGGCACCCAGCAGATCGACATCCTTCCGGGCGCCACGCGGGACGGGGTGTTCGCCGCCTGGTACGGCAAGGGCCCCGGCGTCGACCGATCCGGCGACGCGCTGAAGCACGGCAACTCGGCGGGCAGCCATCCGAGGGGCGGGGTGCTCTGCTTCTATGGCGATGACCACGCGGGGAAGTCGTCGTCGATCTCGCACCAGAGCGACCAGGCCATGGCCGCGGCCATGATCCCGTCGCTGTATCCGGCCACCGTCGGCGAGATCCTCGAGTACAGCCTGATGGGTATCGCCCTGTCGCGCTACAGCGGCTGCTGGGTCGGCATCAAGTGCGTCAACGAGACAGTGGAGCAGACCGCGACCGTCGACATCGACATCGACGCCTTCTCGCCCGTGGCGCCGGAACGTGGCCCGCCGCCGCCCGAAGGGTTCAACATCCGCCCGGGGCACCATCTCAATCCCCTCCGCAACGAGCAGATCGTCATCGACGTCCGACTGCCGCTGGTGCGCCGGTTCGTGCGCGCCAACCGGATCGACAGGACGATCTTCCGAAGCGCGAGTCCGAAGCTCGGCATTGTCACGGCCGGCAAGAGCTACAGCGACGTGCTGGGCGCCCTCGCCTCCTGGGGCTCACCCCCGCGCGGGCCGAGGCGCTCGGGGTCTCGCTCTACAAGGCGGGCTGCACCTGGCCGCTGGAGACCGAGGGGCTGCTGGAATTCGCCGCGGGCCACGAGACCATCCTGGTCGTGGAGGAGAAGCAGCCCTTCCTGGAGCCGCAGGTGGCCTCGGCGCTGTTCAATGCGCCGGGCCGGCCCCTCCCTGACGGGCAAGGCCGATGAGGCCGGGGACGCGCTGCTCTCGGCCGTTCTGCAGCTCACCCCGGCGGAGATCGCCGCGGCCATCGCGGGACGGCTCGCGCGGCTCGGCGCCGCCGGCTCCCTCGCGTTCGCCCCCAGGCGGCCGGAGGCGGCCCTGCGACGCCGGCGTCCAACCACCCCGCGACCCCGAAGCGGGCCCCGTTCTTCTGCTCCGGCTGCCCGCACAGCACGTCCACCAGGATCCCGGAGGGCAGCCTCGCCATGTCGGGCATCGGCTGCCATGCGATGGTGCGCTATGCCGCGCCCGAGACGTCCCTGACATCCACCCACATGGGCGCGGAGGGCGTGAACTGGCTGGGCCTGTCGCCCTTCAACAGCACGCCGCACATCTTCCAGAACATGGGGGACGGGACGTACTACCACTCCGGCAGCCTGGCGATCCGGGCCGCCGTGGCGGCAGGCGCCAACATGACCTTCAAGATCCTCTACAACGACGCGGTCGCCATGACCGGCGGCCAGCCGGTGGACGGACCAATCTCGGTGGCCGAGATCGCCCAGCAGGTGCGCCACGAGGGTGTCGGGACCGTGGTCCTGCTCAGCGACGATCCTGCGCGGCACCTGGACGACCCGGGCCTTCCGCCGGGAGTCCGGATCGGCCACCGTGACGAGCTCGACGCGGTGCAGCGCGAACTCCGCGAAACGCCCGGCGTCACGGTGCTGATCTACGAGCAGACCTGCGCCGCCGAGAAGCGCCGCCGGCGCAAGCGCAACGCCTACCCCGATCCGCCGAAGCGGATGTTCATCTCTCAGGCCGTCTGCGAGGGTTGCGGCGACTGTTCCGTCCAGTCGACCTGCGTCAGCGTCACGCCGGTCGAGACGGAGTTCGGCCTGAAGCGGGCGATCGACCAGAGCAACTGCAACAAGGACTATTCCTGCCTTAAGGGCTTCTGTCCCTCGTTCATCACCGTCGAGGGCGCCGAGTCGCGGCGGCCGGAGCGCGCCGGGATCGATCCGGCGACCTTCGCCGGCCTGCCTCCCGCGACGCCGGCGCCGGTGTCGGCGCGTCCTCACAACGTGATGGTGGCCGGGATCGGCGGAACCGGCGTGATCACCATCTCGGCCATCCTCGGCATGGCCGCCCACCTCGACGGCCTGGCCGTGTCGCTCTTCGACATGACCGGCCTCGCCCAGAAGAACGGCGCGGTCTACAGCCACGTCCGAGTCGGACGCGACACCGCGGCGCTCGACACCCCGCGTGTCGGGCCGGGTGAGGCGGACACCCTACTGGCCTTCGACCTCGTGGCGGCGCTCGCCGACGAGCCGGCCGGAACGCTAGCGCGCCGCCGGACGCAGGTGATCGCCAACAGCGATGTCGCCCAGACGATCGCCTTCCAGTTCGACCGCACCGCCGTGGTCCAACCCGGCCTGCTGCTCTCGCGCCTCGCCGGACTGGTCGGCGAGGCGGCCGTCCATTCGGTGGACGCGGTAGGGCTGGCGCTGTCACTGACCGGCGACAGCCTCGCCTCGAACATGCTGCTGCTGGGGGTGGCCGCGCAGCGCGGGGTATTGCCGGTCAGCGCCGAAGCCATCGAGCAGGCGGTGCGGCTGAACGGCGCGGCGGTCGAGATGAACCTTGAAGCCTTCCGGCTCGGGCGCCTTCTCGCCGTCTCCCCCGAGCGGGTCGCCGCCCTGGCGCGGGGCGGCCGGAGCGTGCAGGGGCTGCCGCTCAGCGGGTCGGTCGACGAGCGCATCGACCGTCGGATCGAGTTGCTGACCCGCTACCAGGACGCCGCCTATGCGCAGCGCTATCTCGCCCTGGTGGTCCGTGTGCGGCAGGCCGAGCGCGGCGTCGCTCCCGGAGCCCACGCCCTGACCGACGCCGTGGTGCGCAACTACGCCAGGCTGCTGGCCTACAAGGACGAATATGAGGTCGCCCGCCTGCTGACCGACCCGGCGCTGCACGCGGAGATAGGACGAACGTTCGCGGACGGCGCGCGCCTCAGCTTCAACCTGGCCCCGCCCACGCTCGGCGGGGCCCGGAACGGCGGCCGCGCAGCCAAGCGCGCCTTCGCCGCCCAAACCCTCCTGCCGTGGCTGCGGCTGCTGGCGCGGATGAAGGGGCTGCGCGGCGGGCCGCTCGATCCCTTCGGACGAACTCCGGAGCGCCGGGCGGAGCGCGCGCTGATCGCTGAATACGAGGCGCTGGTCGAAGAGGTGCTTGCCGGACTTACGGCCTCGAACCTGCCGTCGGCTGTCCGACTGCTCGGCCTGGCCGATGAGGTTCGGGGGTACGGGCCGGTGAAGGCCGCCGCGATCGAGAGCTACCGCAGCAAGCTCGCCGCGGCCCGCCAGGCCTTCGCAGCGCCGCCATCCCGCCGGTCGCGGGAGACATCGCTCCAGGCCGCGGGCTGACGTCGCGGCAGGGCTGGCCGCTTTGCGGCTTCCCTCCGACCAAATCTCGGCTAAGGTGGAGTCAACGACCAAACGTTTGGCAGGAACGCCAGCGAGACAAGGAGCAGGTCATGCCGAGCGGCCCCATCGCCCACATTTCATTCCTGGTGCACGATCTCGACAAGGCGGTCGACGACTGGAGCAAGATCCTGTCGGTGCTCGATCCCAAGCAGCTCGAGAAGCGGATCGTCCGATATGACGAGACCGACGGCGGCGGCGACAAGATGAGCTGGGCGACCTTCGTCTCCGACCACGGGGTCGAGATCCAGCTGATGCAGCCCGACCCGGACACCAAGCTCGGCCAGCGGCTCGCCAAGAAGGGCGAGCACATCCACCACATCTGCATCACCACCCCCGACCTTCCCGCCTCCCTCGACGCCATGCGCGCCAAGGGCGTCGACGTGATCGGCGGCATCAACCATGATCCCGAGATGCCCTGGCAGAAGTGGGGCTGGGTCGGCGCCACCACCGCCCACGGGGTCCTCATCGAAGTCGCCGCGCCCTATGAATCGCACGACGACGGCAAGTGGCACCCCGCCGGCGCAAAGGTCGCCGAACCCGCAGAATAAGCGCGGCCGATCAACGGCCGCCGAACGGAGGAGACAAGCTGAGTGGACATGGAACTGGGCGAGGAGCACCGCGCCTTCCGCGACTCGGTCGAGCGCTACATCGCGGCGGAGATGCCGAAGGCCTGGGCGCGCGACCTCGAGCGGGATGAGGACAACTACCCGTTCGAGCTCTGGGACAAGTTCACCCGCGCGGGCTTCCACGGCATCGGGATCGACGAGAAGTACGGCGGCATGGGCGGCGACATCGTCATGCAGGTGCTGCTGGCGCGCGCGCTCGGGCGGCCGCTGGCGGGCCTCGCCTGGCTCTGGGGCATCACCTCTTTCGCCGGCGGAAAGTCGATTGGGGTCTACGGCACGGAGGAGCAGAAGCAGCGCTTCCTGCCGAAGATCGCCGCCGGTGAGCTCCGCGCCGCCATCGCGCTCACCGAGCCGGGCGGCGGCACCGACGTGCTGGGGGCGATGCGGACCAACGCCACAAGGGTCGACGGCGGCTGGCGGATCACCGGCGAGAAGATCTGGAGTTCCAACTCCCACGTCGCCGACTACCTGCTGCTCCTAGCCCGCACCAACAAGGACGTCCAGAAGAACCACCAGGGCCTGACGCTGTTCTGGGTGCCCGCGAAGAGCGAGGGCATCACGATCACGCCCCTGAAGAAGCTCGGCATGCGCTCGATGGGCAGTTGCAGCATCCACCTGAACGACGTGTTCGTGCCGGACGACCTGGTGCTCGGGAAGCCGGATGACGCCTGGTACATGCTGCTGCCGACGCTCAACAACGAACGCCTGCTGATGAGCGCGTTCTGCCTGGGCTATATCGACGGGGTCATCGAGGACGCCCTGGACTACGCCAAGCAACGCAAGGCCTATGGCCGGCCGATCGGCCAGTTCCAGGCGATCCAGCACTACATCGCCGACATGAAGATCGCCCAGTATGCGGTGGAGTGCATGCTGATGGACTGCGCCTGGAAGAGCACCATGGGCAAGCCGTCGATCGTCGAGAGCACCGCCCTGAAGGTCTATTCGGCAGAGCAGAGCAACAAGTGCGCCGACATGGGCATCCAGATCCTCGGCGGCATGGGCTATTCGGCCGAGACCGACATGCAGCGGTACTGGCGCGACAGCCGCCTGCAGCGGATCGGACCGATCACCGACGAGATGGCCCGCAACGTCATCGCCGAGCAGATGGGCCTGCCGCGCTCGTTCTGAGACAGGGGGAGCGAGGATGCCGGGCGCCATCGCCGCAGATGCGTTGCAGGGCCGCGTGGCCCTGGTCACCGGCGCCAGCCGCAACCTCGGGCGGGCGATCGCGCTCGCCCTGGCGGGCGCGGGCGCGGAAGTGGCCGTCGCGGGCCATACCGACGTTGAGGCGCTCGAGGAGACCGCGGCCCTGGTCCGGGCCTTGGGACGCAAGGCGGCCGTGGTGTCCGGCGACGTGGCCGATCCCGCCGACGTGGAGCGGATGGTCGGGCGGGCCGTCGAAACCCTCGGCCCGGTCGACGTGCTGGTCTCCAACGCCTCGCGCCGGCCGAAGCGCCACTTCCTCGAGCTCACGGTCGAGGAGTGGGACGGGATCCTGCGCAGCAACCTGTCGGCGTCCTTCTACCTGTCGCGCCTGGTGCTCGCGGGCATGCGGGAGCGCGGCTTCGGGCGGATCATCCTGGTCGGCGGCCCGGACGGGCAGCGGCCGGAGCTGTACAATGGCGCGGCCACGCGGGCGCATTGCAACACCGCCAAGGCCGGCCTGCTCGGCCTGATGAAGGCGATCGCCATGGAGTTCGGCGCCGATGGCGTGACTTCGAACGTCGTCGTGCCTGGGATCATGGACACCACCCGCGACCCCGTGAACTATCCCCACTGGCCGATGTCGGAGGAGGAGCTGAGGCGCCGCCTCGCCATCCCGCGGCTGGGCCGGCCCGTGGAGGTCGCCGAGATGTGCGCCTTCCTGGCCAGCGACAGCGCCGCCTATGTCACGGGCCAGACGCTGCACGTCAGCGGCGGATACCTCACGCCCTGAGCGTCAGCGGCTGTTCTGGCCGTCGTCCACCTTGATGCAGGTCCCGGTGACGAAGTCCGAGGCCGGCGACGCCAGGTAGAGGAGGGTGCTGTCCAGCTGGGCCGCGTCGCCCAGCCGCTTGCGCGGGAAGGCCTGGGTGATGTCGCCCATCCGGTCGAGCATTCCGTCCATCATCTCCGACCCGAAGGCGCCGGGCGCGATCGCATTGACGTTGATGTTGTAGCGCGCCCACTCGACGGCGAGCGTCTCGGTCATCCGCACGATGGCGGCCTTGGTGGTCGAGTAGAGGGCCGCGCCCTCCCCCTGGTAGTTGAACGCGGTGATCGAGGAGATGTTGACGATCCGCCCCGGCCGCCCGGCGGCGATCAGCCGGCGGGCGACCTCGCAGGACAGGATGTACGGCGCGCGCAGGTTGACGCCCAGCAGGAGGTCGATCAGCTCGATCGACATCTTGTGCGCCCGCTGCGCATCCGGCACGCCGGCGTTGTTGACCAGGATGGACACCGTCCCGAGCGCCGCCTCGGCCGCCGCGACCCCGCCGATCAGCTGGGCGTGGTCGGAGACGTCCATCGGGATGACCGCCGCCTCGCCGCCGCGCGCGCGGATCTCGGCCGCGATGGATTCCAGGCGGTCGGCGCGCCGGGCGGCCAGCGCCACCCTGGCGCCGCTCGCGGCCAGGACCTGGGCGAAACGCAGGCCCAGGCCTGACGACGCGCCGGTGATGAGCGCCGTCTGGCCGGACAGGTCGGCCGTTGCGTTCGGCAGGGGATAGGTCACGCGGTCCTCCGGGATGTCGATGGGCAGGGCGTCACGGCGGCGCGACGCGCTCGAGGTGCTGCAGCAGTGCGGCTCCGAATTCGGTGTTCTGGTCGCCGGCGACCATGTGGCGCGCGCCGTCGACCGTCACGACGGCGACGTGCGGGATCAGGTCCTCCAGCTCGGCCGCGTCCTGCTCTCCGACCAGTTCGCTGTGGGCGCCCCGGACGAGCAGCGTTGGAACCGTCACCTGCCGGGCCGCCTCCACGAGCCGGCGCGCGCCCTCGAGATGGCCAGAGATCGAACTTACCAGGGCCGGATCCCAGTGCCAGTGCAGTCGCCCGTTGCGCACCCGCAGGTTCTTGAGCAGGCCGGAGACGTCGCTCCGCGGGCCGCGGCCGGGTCGATAGGCGGACACCGCGGCCGCGGCCTCCTCGACATCGGTGAAACCCCCGGTGTGGGCGGCCATGAACGCGCGGATCGGCGCCACGCGGGCCGGATCGGGGTTGGGAGTCACGTCGACGAGCACCAGGGCCCGGATCCGGGCGTGCGGGCCCTCGCCGGCCGCCAGCAGGGCGGTGAGGCCGCCGAGCGAGGCGCCGATCAGGATCGCGGGCCGACCCAGCGTGGCCAGCACCGCGCGCAGGTCGGTCAGCAGCGCCGACAGCGTGTAGTCGCCATAGTCGGACCAGGCGCTGTCGCCATGGCCGCGAAGGTCGAGGGACACAACATGGTAACCGCGCGCCGCGAGCGCCCTGGCGGTCTCGCCCCAGGCATGGCGCGTCTGGCCGGCGCCGTGCAGCAGGACGACGGGTGCGCCCTCGGCCGGGCCGTAGGCGTCCCCCGCCACGGTGAGGCCGCCGGCCCCGCGGAACGCGACGCCGCGCGGCGCCGGTGGGATCGCGCCGCTCATGCGGTCCGCGCCGCGCCGAGGTGGACCGGCAGCGCCGCCAGGCTGCGGAGCTTGGCGTTGCCCCGCCATGCCAGGTCGACCCGGGCCAGGCTCAGGTCCGGATAGCGGGCGCTCAGGGCGCGGAAGGCGCTCACCGCCTCCATCCGGGCCAGGTGGGAGCCCAGGCAGACATGCGCGCCCATCCCGAAGCCCAGATGGAACTGCCCTCCCTCGCGCCGGATGTTCAGCCGATCGGGATCATCGAAGACTTCCGGGTCGCGGTTCGCGGCGGCGATCATCAGCAGGACCGAATCCCCGGCCTCCAGCCGGATTCCCTCGATCTCCACCGGCGCGACCATGTGGCGGCCAAGATACTGGACCGGCGAGACGTAGCGAACGAGCTCCTCGACGGCCGGCCGCATGAGGTCGGGCTCGGCGCAGAGCAGGTCCCACTGGTCGCGGTGCTGCAGCAGCGAAAGCAGGCCGGTCCCGATCAGGTTGGTGGTGG
The DNA here is from genome assembly GCF_024699985.1 of Phenylobacterium sp. J367. GTDB lineage: Bacteria > Pseudomonadota > Alphaproteobacteria > Caulobacterales > Caulobacteraceae > Phenylobacterium. The sequence goes on from NZ_JAJONA010000001.1 coordinate 2,945,519, forward strand.
TCTCGTGGCCGGCGAACAGCAGGACCACGAACATCGCGCAGAGCTCCACGTCGCTGAGCGCGTCACCGGCGTTGGCCTCCAGCAGGTCGGTGATCAGGCTGAGGCCTTCCTCCCGGGGCGGGTCGGCGCGGAGGCGCCCCGATCATCGCCTCGACGTAGGCGCGGAACTCGAGCAGGGCGGCGTGCGCCTCGAGCAGGGCGGGCTCCTCGGCGCCTCCGCGATTGCGGCCGAGCTTGCTCGACCACGCGTGGACCCTCTCCAGGTCCTCGTCAGGCACGCCCAGCATGCCGCCGATGATCTTCAGCGGGAGGCCGTAGGCGAACGGCATGATGTCCGCCGTCGCCTGGCCGGCGAGGCCGTCGACGTAGGCGTCCGTCGCCGCCTGGATCAGCGCCTCGATCTGGCCGATGCGCCGCGCGGTGAACGTCCGTTGGGCGATCCGGCGCAGGCGCACGTGGGCCTCGCCGTCGGTGCGGCTGAGGTAGAGGGCCTCAAAGGCCGCCACCTCGTCGAACGCCTTCTGCCCGGCTGGCGAATGACCGGCCCGGATCGCGGCGGCGCGCTTGCCGTGGGCATAGGCCCCGTGGGCAGCCCGCGGATCGTTGATCAGCTCACGGATGCTGAGGTTGCGGCTGAACAGGTAGGCGTTGGAGAAGGCGTGGACCGGGGCCTCCCGCCGAAGGCGGGCCCAAAGCGGATAGGGGTCCACCATCGCGTCGGGGTCGGAGCCCAGGAGGCGCGCGAGGTCGCGGTCAAGGCCCGTCCCCGGGGCGGCGGCTGGTTCGGTCATGCGGCTCCCCGGCGTTCGTGGTCTCCGGGGCTCACGCGATCTGGAACCGCAGCGCGCCGACGCCTTCCACCTCGCCTTCCACCGTCGCGCCGCGCTCCACGGCGCCGACGCCTTCGGGCGTGCCGGTGAAGATGAGATCCCCGGGCGCGAGCGTCCAGAGCGTGGAGGCCTGGGAGATGACCTCGGCGACGTTCCAGATCATGTCCGCGACGACCGCATCCTGGCGCACGATCCCGTCCACCGAGAGCGCGATGCGGCCCCGCGGCGGGTCCCCCCGCCAGGGACGGACGGCCGAAATCGGCGCGGAGGCGTCGAAGGCCTTCGAGCTCTCCCAGGGCTGGCCCTTCGCCTTGGCCGCGTTCTGCAGGTCGCGGCGCGTCAGGTCGACGCCCACCGCATAGCCGAAGACGAGCTCCAGGGCCCGGTCGGGCGAGACGTCCGCGCCGCCGCTGGAGAGCGCGACGACCAGCTCGATCTCGTGGTGCAGGGCGCCGGTCGCCGAAGGGTAGGGGACCGGCGCGCCCGGCGGGACAAGCGCGTCGGCCGGCTTGGCGAAGAAGAAGGGCGGGTCGCGGTCGTCGTCGGCAGCGCCCATCTCCTTGCGGTGCGCCCAGTAGTTGCGGCCGACGCAGAGGATGCGGCGGACGGGGAAGGCCTCGGCGCGGCCTTCGACGGGGACCGAGACGACAGGCGGCGGCGGGAAGGCGAAGGCGCTCATGGGCTCGGACCTCAGTAGGCGAAGGAGCGGCCCTCAGCGGCCATCTCCCGGAGTTGGGCCGTGGGGGCGAAGCGGGCGCCATGGCGTTGCGCCAGCCGGTCGCATTCGTCGACGAAGGCGGCGGCGCCCACGGTATCGATCAGGGACAGCGTCCCGCCGGCCCAGGGTGGGGAAGCCCCAGCCCAGCACGGCGCCCAGGTCGCCGTCCGCCGGGTGGGTCAGGACCCCTTCCTCGAGGCAGCGCGCGGTCTCCAGCGCCTGGATGTACAGGATGCGGGTCTTGATCTCCTGCACGTCGGGCTGCTCGTCCGCCGGAGGGAAGTGCTTGGCGAGGCCCTTCCAAAGGCGCTTCGGCCCGTCGGCGGGGTAGTCGTAGAAGCCGGCGCCGGCCTTGCGGCCCGCCCGGCCCAGGCCCTCCACCATGGTCTCCATGACCTCCATGGAGGTCGGGCGCCGGAAGGCCGGGTCCTGGGCCTCCGCCTCGCGGACGATCTTCATCGGCAGCTCGAGCGTCACCTCGTCGGTGACCGCCAGCGGCCCCACCGGCATGCCGGCCAGCTTTGCCGCATTCTCGATCAGAGCCGGCGAGACGCCCTCGCGCAGCAGTTCCATACCCTCGTGGATGAAGGTCTGGAACACCCGGCTGGTGTAGAAGCCGCGGCTGTCGTTGACGACGATTGGCGTCTTGCGGATCTGGGTCACGAAGTCGAGGGCCCGGGCCAGCGCCGCCTGGCTGGTGTCCTGGCCCATGATCACCTCGACGAGCGCCATCCGGTCGACCGGCGAGAAGAAGTGCAGGCCGATGAAGTCCGCCGGCCGCGGAAAGGACTTCGCCAGCAGGCTGATCGGCAGGGTCGAGGTGTTGGACGCGAAGAGGGCGTCCGGCGCGATCGCCGCGGCGGCCTTGGCCGTGACCCCGGCCTTGACCGTGGCGTCCTCGAACACCGCCTCGATCACCAGGCCGGCCCCGGCCAGGTCACCGTAGTCGGTGGTGGGGGTGATGCGGGCCAGGATCGCGTCGGCGGCCTCCCGGGTGGTCCGGCCGCGCTCGACCTCCCTGGCGAGGATGCGGGCCGAGTGGGCCTTGCCCTTCTCGGCGAGCTCCTGGGAGGTGTCGAGCAGGATGGTCTCGATGCCTGCCTTGGCGGCCACGAAGGCGATGCCCGCCCCCATCATCCCGGCGCCGAGGACGCCTAGTTTCCGCACCGTCGCCTGCTCATGGCCCGGCGGGCGGCGCGCGCCCTTCTCGGCCAGGCCCTTGTTGACGAAGGTGGTGCGGATGATGTTGCGGCTGACGGGGTCGGTCAGGAGGCGGGCGAAGTGCCGGCTCTCGATCCGCAGCCCGGTCTCGAAAGGCGTCTGCACCCCTTCGAAGACGCAGGTCAGGATGGCGATCGGGGCCGGGTAGTTGCGGCCGTAGCGGGCCAGTAGCTGGCCCGAGAGCTGGGTGAAGAGGCCGGCCGTTGACTGCTTCAGCAGGCCGTCCGACTCGGGAATCGCGAAGCCCTTGCGGTCCCAGGGGCGCGTGGGGTCCGGCGCGCCGGCGAGCCAGGCATGGGCGGCGGCCATCAGCTGGTCCGGGGGGACCACGGCGTCGACCAGGCCGGCCGCCAGGGCCTCGGCAGGGGCGTAGTTGCGGCCCTCCAGCAGAACCTCCAGGGCCTTGGCGACCCCGATCATCCGCGGCAGGCGCTGGGTGCCGCCGGAGCCCGGCAGGAGGCCGACGTTGACCTCCGGCAGGCCGACCACGGCCTTGCGGCTGTCGGCGACGATGCGGTGGGTGCAGGCCAGCGCCAGCTCAAAGCCCCCGCCCAGGGCGAAGCCGCCGATCGCGGCGACCACCGGCTTGCCGCAGGTCTCCACGAGCCGGTGCAGCGCCGTGGCCTGCTGGCTGAAGCCGTAGGCGTCGGCCGGCGTCATGGCGGCCGCGTGGCTGAGGATGAACTTTAGATCCGCGCCGGCCATGAAGTCGGGCTTGCCGGAGCTGACGATCACGCCGGTGACGGCGGGGTCGGCCTTGATGCGCTCGAAGGCGGTGGTCATCGCCGCCAGCCAGCCCGGTGAGACCGTATTCACCGGCGCGTCCCGGTCGTCGAGCCGCAGGGTGGCGACGCCGTCGACAACGTCGAGGCTGAGGAAGTCGGTCATGGTCAGACGCGCTCGATGAGAGTGGCGGTGCCCAGGCCGTTGCCGGCGCAGAGCGTGATCAGGGCGGTGTTGAGGTCGCGGCGTTCCAGCTCGTCCAGGACGGTGCCGAGGATCATCGCGCCTGTGGCGCCCAGCGGGTGGCCGAGCGCGATGGCCCCGCCGGCCACGTTCACCCGGGCCGGATCGAGGTCGAGGCTGCGCATGAAGCGCAGCGCCACGGAGGCGAAGGCCTCGTTGATCTCGAAGAGGTCCACGTCGTCCACCGTCATGCCGAGCCGCGCCAGCAGCTTGCGCGACACGTCCGCCGGGGCCGTCAGCATGATGGTCGGCTCCGAGCCGAGGCTGGCGAAGCCCCGGATGCGGGCCCTCGGCTTCAGGCCGGCCGCCTTGCCGAAGCCCTCGCTGCCGACCAGCACCGCCGCGGCGCCGTCGACGATCCCGCTCGAATTGCCGCCGGTGTGGACGTGCTCGACGGCCTCCACCTGCGGATAGCGCTGCAGGGCGATGGCGTCGTAGGCCGCAGCCCCCATGGCGGCGAAGGCCGGCTTCAGGCCGCCGAGGGACTCCATCGTGGTGTTGGGCCGCAGGTATTCGTCGCGGTCGAGGACCACCTGGCCGATGATGTCCACGACCGGAACCACCGACCGGTCGAAGGCGCCTGACCGCTGGCTGTCGGCCGCCCGGCGCTGGCTCTCCAGGGCGTAGCCGTCCACGTCCTCGCGCGAATAGCCGTCCAGGGTGGCGATCAGGTCCGCCCCGATGCCCTGCGGCGTGAAGTAGCTGTGGTAGCTGCGCCAGGGGTCAGCGGACCAGGCCCCCGTGTCCGCGCCGATGTAGGTCCGCGACATGCATTCCACGCCGCCGCCGACAGCCGCCTGCGACGCCCCGACCATCACCTGGGCGGCGGCCGCATTCACGGCTTCCAGGGCCGACGCGCAGAACCGGTGGACCTGCTGGCCGGCGACCGACTCCGCATAGTCTGCGGCGAGGACGGCCGCCCTGGCGATGTTGCCGCCCTGCTCGCCGACCGGCTGGGCGCAGCCGTAGACGACGTCGTCGATCAGCGTGGTGTCCAGCGCGTTGCGCGCGGCGAGGCTGCGGAGCGGCGCCGCCGCCAGTTCCACGGCCGTGACTTCGTGCAGGGATCCGTCGGGGCGTCCCCGCCCGCGGGGGGGTCCGCACATGGTCATAGATCAGGGCGTCGTTCATCGGCCTTCCTACACACAGGGAGAGGTCGCAAAACTAACGCTCGTTTGGTAGATTGCAAGCGGAAGTGACCCTGCGGAGGAGAGGTGGAATGCGAGCGATCGTCACGGGCGCTGCGAGCGGGATCGGACTGGCGACGGCGCGTCGCCTCAACGCCGACTCCCAGGCGCGCGGGGAGGGGGCCCGCGCGCCTGGTCCTGGCGGACCTGGCGGCCGCGATGCTCGAGGCCGCCGCTGGCGAACTGCGCGCCGCGGGGGCCGAGGTGATCACGTGCGTCGTCGACCTGGCCGATCCGGCGACGCCGGCCCGCGTGGTCCAGGCGGCCGAGACGTTCGGCGGCCTCGACGCCCTGGTCAGCAATGCTGGCGTCGTGCTTCGCGGCTCCCTGCTCGACATCAGCCTCGACCAGTACGAACTGGTCTTCGCCATCAACACGCGCGCGACCTGGCTGCTCGCCCGGGCGGCCCACCCGATGCTGAAGCAGGCGCAAGGGGCGATCGTCGCCACCGCGTCGATCGCCGCCTATGAGCCGACGCCGGCGCTGGGCGCCTACGCCGCCAGCAAGGCCGCCCTGGTCATGCTGGTCCGCCAGCTGGCCTGTGACTGGGGCCCCGACGGAATCCGCGCCAACACCGTCTCCCCCGGGGACGACCCGGACCGGCCTGAGCGGCGGCCCAGGCTCGCCGTCGGCTCCCAACCCCGCCACGGTGGGGCGAAATCCGCTCGGCCGGGTGGGCGAGCCGGAGGATCCCGCCGCGGCCATCGCCTTCCTGGCGGGGCCGGAGGCGCGGTTCATCACCGGCGCCGACATCGTCGTCGACGGCGGCGCCCGGACCCAGCTGATGGTCGCCTCGGGCATGGGCCGCACCAACGGTCCGAGCGTCGCCTAGGTCTTGCGGGGGCCGCTGGTGGGGGATGTCCTTGAAGGCGACGGTCTTGTCCACGCGGATGTCGCCGGGCAGGCCGAGCACGCGCTCGGCGATGATGTTGCGCAGGATCTCGTCCGAGCCGCCCTCGATCCGGGTGGCGGGCGAGCGCATCAGCATGGCCTGGAACCGGGCGTCCATGGGGCTGTCGGGGCCCTCGACCACGCCGCCATGACCCTGCAGGTCGAGGGCGAACATCGCCAGCTCCTGCATCGTCGCGCCGGCGACCAGCTTGCCGATGGAGTTCTCGGGACCGGGGTCTGACCCTTGGAGAGGGCGGTGATCGCGCGCATGCCGGTGTACTTCAGCCCGCTCTGCCGGACGGCGAAGCGGGCGAGCTGCGAGCGGACGGCGCTGTCGTCTACCGCCGGCCGGCCGTCGATCTCGGCCTCCATGCAGAACCGGAACAGCTCCGGGAAACCGGTGGACATGCCCGAGCCGATGGACAGCCGCTCGTTCATCAGGGTGGTGAGCGACACCTCCCACCCTGGCCCACCGCACCCAGACGCTGGGCGTCGGGGATGCGGACGTCGGTGAAATAGACCTCGTTGAAGCCGGACTGGCCGTTGGCCTGGCGGATCGGCCGGATCTCCACGCCGGGGCAATCCATGCGCAGGAAGAACATGGTCAGGCCCTTGTGCTTGGGCACGTCAACGTCGGTCCGGGTGATCAGCAGGCCCCACTGGGAGTGCTGGGCGCCGCTCGTCCAGATCTTCTGGCCGGACACGATCCAGTCTCCCGAGCCGTCGTCGGCGGGGGTGGCCCTGGTCCGCAGGCCGGCAAGGTCGGAGCCGCCGGCCGGCTCCGAGAACAGCTGGCACCAGATCTCCTCGCCGGACGCCAGCGGCGGCAGCAGCGCGCGCTTCTGCTCTTCCGCGGCCCAGGCCATCACCGTGGGGCCGCACATGCCGTGCCCAATGATGAACGGGGGCGCCGAGCGCGCCGTAGACGCCCTCCTCCTGCCCCCAGATGACCCGCTCGATCGGGCTCGCCGCGGCCCCGCCATAGGCCTTCGGCCAGTGCAGGCAGGCCCAGCCGGCGTCCGCCTTCTTCTTCTGCCAGGCCTTGGCCGCGGCCAGCGGATCCACGCTCTCGACCCCCATCGAAGCGAAGCCGGCCCGCTTCAGCTCCGGCTCCAGCGCCTTCGGCGCATTGGCGTCGATCCAGGCCCGGGCGCGGGCGCGGAAGGCGGCTTCTTCCGGGGTGTCGTCGAAGTCCATGAGCGTCTCCTCGGAGCGCCCTCCCCCGGAGGGCCCTCAATTCCTGTCTTGGTCGGGCCGTCAGGCCGCTTCGGTGTTTGCGGCGCGCATCCGCTCGATCAGGAGGCTCTCCCAGGTGGACTGCGAGCCCAGCGACAGGGCCAGCGCATTGGCCCGCCGGTAGAACAGGTGGCAGTCGAAGGCCCAGGTGAAGCCCATGCCGCCGTGCACCTGGATGTTGTTCTTCGCGCAGTGCTGGAAGGCCTCGCTCGCCGAGACGCGCGCGGTCGCGGCCGCGATCGGCAGCTCGGCCGCGCCCGTGGCCAGCGCCCAGGCGCCCATAATAGGCGTTGGAACGGGCCAGGGTGGCGGAGACGTACATGTCGGCCAGCATGTGCTTGATCGCCTGGAACGAGCCGATCTGGCGGCCGAAGGCCATCCGCTCCAGCGCATAGTCGCGGGCCATCTCCAGCGCCCGGTCGGCGCCGCCGAGCTGCTCGAAGGCCGTCAGGATGGCCGCGCGGTCCATCACCTGGGAGGCGATGCGCCAGCCGTCGCCCTCCGCGCCCAGCGGTTCGGCCGGCGCGCGGTCGAAGGTCAGCTTCGCATGGCCGTGGGCCGGGTCGATGGTCTGGAGCGGCTCGCGGGTCACGCCGGGGCCGCGCAGGTCGACCAGGAACAGGGAGACGGCGGCCTCGCCCCGGCCCTTGCCGGAGCGGGCCGCGACCACCGCGAGATCGGCCCCGTATCCGTCGGGCACGGGGGACTTCACGCCGGAGAGATGTCCGTCGGTCACCGTGGCGTGGACCTTGTCGGCGGTCATCCGCCCGGCGCCCTCGACGAAGGCGAAGGTCCCCACCGCGTCGCCCGAGGCCAGACCCGGAAGCCGCGCCTGCTTCTGGGCCTCGGACCCCGCCTGCAGGAGGAACTCGGCCGCCAGATAGATGGACGAGGCCACGGGAACGGGCGCCAGCACCCGGCCCAGCTCCTCGGCCATAAGGCAGAGTTCCGTGTGGCCCAGGCCGACGCCGCCGTAGGCCTCGGGAATGGCGGCGCCGAGCACCCCCAGCTCGCCCAGGCCGCGGTAGAGCTGGCGGTCGAAGGGCTCGCCCCCCTCGAGCACGGCGCGGCCGACGCTCGGAGGGCACTTCTCGGTCAGGTAGCGCCGGACCTGGTACTGCAGCTGCTTCTGGTCGTCAGAGAAATCGAAGTTCAAGAGCCACCTCCCTGCGAACGCGCTGCCCAGCCGTATCAGCCAAACGGTGGTTTGATAACTCATCTTCTGCACCGGTGTCGACGGCGCGATCGTTAGACCGGGAGCGAGCCCGCTCACCGTGCAGCAGGTGATCGGCGACGGAAACTCCCAGTCGGCCTGTCGGCTGACGGCCTTCGTCAATGATCATCCGCAGCAGGCCACGGCCCATGACGCGTTCATCATCCATGCCGGCGTCGGCCGGACCACCAGCTACCCGGCCAGGGGGCTTCGCCGTGAACTCGCAGGACGCGGCGCCTCACTACTTCCTCATCCGCCGGCGGTCGATGACGAGGCGCTGAAGGCGCAGGCGCGGGCGGCGCCGGTTCCCTAAGCGGGGGCCGGCAGTTCGCGGGCGCGGGTCCGGAGATAGAAGCGGATGTCCTCGACGGTCTCTTCCGGCAGGTCGTCGAAGCGCGGCATGCCCTGGGTGAGCAGGGCGCCCTCCCTCACGATCGCGTGGAAGACGGAGCGGTCGGGGAGGCGCCGGACGCGCGCAGGTCGGGGGCCGCGCCGGCGGCGATGGCGTTCATCCCATGGCAGAGGTGGCAGGTCGATCGGTAGGCGGCCTTGCCGCGGGCCGACCGCGAAGGGTCGGGCGCGAAGCCGGGGTCGTCCGCCGCCGCCAGCGGGAGCGGGTCGGGCGAGGGGGGGAAGGGCGGCCTTGCCCCCGAGGGCGAAGGTCAGGACGCGGCGCTGCATGGTGCGGTAGTCGAGGTTGAAGGCCTGGTTGGTCCGGCCGAACACCGCGGCGCTGACGCCGAAGCCGGTCAGGACGGTGACATACTGCACGCCCCCGGCCTCGTAGGTGATCGGCGGCGCGATCACCGGGGCGCGGGCGTCGAACGACCAGAGGCGCCGGCCGGTCCGGGCGTCATAGGCGTTGAACAGCTGGTCCATCTGTCCCTGGAAGACCAGCCCGCCGCCGGTGGCGATGGCGCCGCCGCCCCACATGCCGGGAGTGTCGACCTGCCAGACCGCCTGCTGCCGGACGGGGTCCCAGGCGACCAGCCGGCTCCTGTCGCTGCCCGGCAGCTGCGGATCGGAGCCGCCCTCGCCGCCGCCCATGATCACCGGCCGCTCGCTGACCGGCAGGTAGACGAGGCCGGTCCTCGGGCTGAACGCCATCGGCAGCCAGGGGTGGGCGCCGGTCGGCGCCGGCCAGAGCTCGAACGGCGCCTCACTGTATCTGCGGGCGGCGGGATTCTCGACCGGCCGGCCGGTGGCGAGGTCGATCCGCGTGGCCCAGGTCACCCTCGCGAAGGGTTCGGCCGAGATCAGCCGGCCGTTGGTCCGGTCCACCACGTAGAAGAAGCCGTTCTTCGGGGCGTGCAGGAGCACCTTTCGGACCCGGCCGCCAAGGGCCAGGTCGGCGAGCTCGATGTCCATGGTGGCCGTGTAGTCCCAGCTCTCGCCGGGGTTCACCTGATAGTGCCACCTGTAGGCTCCGGTCTCGGCGTCCAGCGCGACGATCGAGGCGAGGAACAGGTTATCGCCCTTTCCCTGGCTGCGGATGCCATGGTCCTTCGGCTGGCCGTTCCCGACCCCGATCAGGACCGTGTCCAGCTCCGGGTCGTACGACATGGCGTTCCAGACGGTGCCGCCGCCCCCACCCTTCCACCATTCGCCGGACCAGGTCGCGGCCGCCATCGCCTGCGTCTCGTCCTCGAACCCCCTGGCGGGATCGCCGGGGACGGTGAAGAACCGCCACAGCTGCCGGCCCGTCGCCGCGTCGTAGCAGGTGACATAGCCGCGGGTCTTGCCGGCGTCGGCGCCGCCGTGGCCGATCAGCACCTTGTCGCGGAAGACCAGCGGCGCGCCGGTGATGTAGCGCTGGTCATGCTTGCCGACCGTCATCGCGCTCCAGATCGGGCGTCCGCTGCGCGCGTCCAGGGCGATCAGCCGTCCGTCCTGGGTCCCGACGAAGATCCGCCCGTCCCGGTAGGCGAGCCCGCGGCTCCCCCAGCCGCGCCGCAGCTTCCAGCCGGCGGCCTCAGCGGTCCGGGGATCATGGCGCCACAGTTCCCGGCCGGTCGCGGCGTCCAGCGCCGTGACCACACTGTAGCCGGTGGCGGTGTAGACGACCCCCTCGTGGGCGACCGGCGCGGAGACGCTGTTGCCCGGGGGAAGGTCGTAGGACCAGGCGAGGCCGAGGCGGGCGACGTTGCCGGGGTCGATCCGCTGCAGGGGGCTGTAGTGCTGCGACCCGGGGGGTGCGGCCGTACGACGGCCAGTTCGCCGGGTCGGCCGACGCGCCGGCGTCGGCGGCGGCAGGCGCGCCGTTCTGGAGCGCGCACCCACCCAGGACGAGGAAGCTGGCCAGAGCCGCCGCGAACCTGTTCCGCCGCCTGGTACCCGCCATCGCACCGTCCGCCCGCCGTTGACCATTCTACCGAACGGATGGTAAATGAGAGAACGCCGGCCGCCTAGGGGCCGGTGCAGGGAGCCGCCACCGGATGACCGCCCTCATGTCCCCCGGCCTGGCTCCGGCTTCCGCTGCCGGCGAGGACCTCTCGCGGTGCATCCGCGACATCACCGAGGCGGAGATCGTCACGTTCTGGGAGCAGGGCTGGGTCAGCGTCCCCAACTTCGTCGACCCCGAGCTCTGCGAGCGCGTGATCGCCCGCTACATGGACTGGAGCGGCCTGCGCTGGCGCGACTGGCCGCGGGATCCCGCCGACCAGAAGGCGTTCGTGGCCGCGATCGAGGGCGTGCTGAAGCGTCCCCGGGGCACGTTCGGCATCCGCCAGGACGATCCGTGGATGTTCAACTATGTGACCCAGCGCAAGTTCGGCGAAGCTGCGGCGCGGTTCCTGAAGGTGCCGTCGATCAAGCCGCTCTCCGAGACCCTGCACGTCAAATATCCGGTGAGTTCCGGCCACAGCCGCCCGCTGGGCTGGCACCAGGATTTCCCGGCCCTGCCGATCGACCGGGCGGAGGCGGTACAGTTCTGGCTGGCGCTCGTGCCGATCACGACCGAGATGGGTCCGATGACCCATCTGACGGGTTCGCACCGCGAGATGCCCGGCGGCCGCCTGGTCGCCACCGAGGACGCCCGCGACATCTATCCCGAGCTCTGGGAGCGGCACACGCAGTCCACGCCCCGGCCACTGGCCCAGGGTGACGCGATCTTCCACCACTGCCTCACCTGGCACGCCTCGGGGGGTCAACCAGACCGACAAGGTGCGCTGGGCGATGTCGAGCTACCGCTTCTCCGGCCGCACGCGGTACACCGGCCAGCAGAACTTCAACACCGACAACCTGGGCCTCGTCCCGTACGAGACCTTCGACCATCCGAACTTCCCGACCGTCTATCCCTAGCCGCGCCGCGGCCGGCGCGCCGCGAGCCGTCAGTCTCGAGGACCAGCCGATGGGCGTCACGCTCTCCGTCAATGGCGTACGGCAGCAGGTGGACGCCGACCCGACAACGCCGCTCCTGTGGGTGCTGCGGGATCACCTGGGGCTCACCGGCACGAAGTACGGCTGCGGCGTCGCCCAGTGCGGCGCGTGCACGGTGCACGTCGACGGGGCCGCAGTCCGGTCCTGCCAGGCGCCCCTCGGCGCCCTCGAGGGCGTAAGCGTCACGACCATCGAAGGTCTGTCGCCGGATGGCGGGCACCCGCTGCAGGCGGCCTGGGTGGAGCTCAACGTCCCGCAATGCGGCTACTGCCAGACCGGCGTGCTGATGGCCGCGGCCGCGCTGCTGAAGGACAACCCTCGACCCTCGGACGCGGAGATCGACGCGGCGATCACCAACATCTGCCGGTGCGGCAGCTATCTCCGGATCCGCGCCGGCATCCACCGCGCCGCGGACGCCCTGGGCGCCGGTCGGCCGGGCCGGCCGTCATGACCGGCGTCGTGAGCCTAAACCGCCGCGGCTTCGTGGTCAGCGTCCTGGCCGTCGGCGGCGGCATGTCGCTCGGCGTGGCCGGCGCCGTCGCGGCGGGCAGGGACGGGGCGGCCGGCGAGTTCTGCCCCTGGGTGACGATCGCGGCCGACGACACCGTGACCGTGCAGGTGCCGAGCCCGGAGGTCGGTAACGGCGTGATGACCCAGTGCGCCATGACCGTCGCCGAGGAGCTGAACTGCGCCTGGCCGCACATCCGCGCCGAATCGGCCTCCGCCAACCGCAACTTCGCCCAGGGCCGGGTCTATTCCCGGACAGACCCGCGGCTCGGGTTCTTCGCGGGCCGCTCGACCTCGGAAGCCAAGCTGAAGCCGCTCCTGCAGGCCGGGGCCAGCGCGCGCGAGCGCCTGAAGGCGGCGGCGGGCCAGGTCTGGAAGGCGCCGGTCAGCGAGATCGAGGCGAAGGACAGCATCCTCACCCACAGGCCGAGCGGCCGGACGCTGCGCTATGGCCAGGTCGCCGGGCGTGCGGCCGGGGTCGTGCTGGACCGCGAGCCGGAGCCGAAGCCCCGCGCGGAGTGGACGCTGCTCGGCAGGGCCGTGCCGGGGAAGCTGAACAACGCCGCCATCGTGGAGGGCAAGGCCCAGTTCGGCATGGATGTGCGCCTGCCGGGGATGCTCTATGCGGCGCTCATGCAGGCCCCGGTGCATGGCGGCCGGCTGAAGTCCTACGACTTCGAGGCGATCCGCAACCTCCCGGGCGTGCATGGGGTGGTGGTCGTCGACCCGTCCGAACCGCGCTCGACTCTCCCCTTCGAGCCGCCCCCTGCCGATGGTCAACAGCGCGGCGCAGAGCGGCGTGGCGGTGCTGGCCGACCATTACTGGCAGGCGCGCACGGCCCTGGAGGCGCTGCCGCTCGTCTGGGAGGACGGCCCCGGCGCGCAATGGCGATCCACCGAGCAGCTCTACGAGGCGGCGGCCCGGGCCTGCGAAAGGCCCGGCAACGTGCTGCTGAGCACCGGGCGCGCGCCGGAGGCGCTGGCGTCCGGCGAGGGCCCGCTCGTCGAGGGCGCCTACCTGACCCCCTACTGCGACCATGTGAACCTGGAGCCGCTGAACGGCACGGCGCAGGTGACGGCGGACCGCGTCGACCTCTGGCACCCCTCGCAGCACTCGGAGGCGGCCTTCTGCGTCGCGGTTGAGGAGACCGGCATGGACCCCCGCAAGGTCCATGTTCACCCGACCTATGTGGGCGGGGGATTCGGCCGGCGCGTGTACGGCAACGACGTGCGGATGGTGGTCGCCGTGGCGAAGAAGGCGAACGGCCGGCCCGTGCATGTGATCTGGTCGCGCGAGGAGAGCATGCGCCAGGGCCGCTACCGCCCGATGGAGGCGGCCAGGTTGACCGCCCGCCTGGACGCCGACGGCCTGCCCGGCGCCCTTCGGGCCAGGGCGGCCGGGGCGGGCTACAGCCTCACCGGGCTCAGCGACAGCGTCTACGCCACAGTGATCCCCAATGTGCAGATGGAGACGCACGCGCTGCCGATCCACCTGCTCACCGGGCCCTATCGCGGGCCCAGCTACAACTCGAACGCCTTCATCATCGAGAGCTTCATCGACGAGTGCGCGGCGGCGGCGAAACAGGATCCGCTCGAGTATCGCCTGCGCCTGCTCGCCGCCTGGCCCGATCCGCATTGGGCCCACTGCCTGCGGGAGGTCGCCGCCCAGTCCGGCTGGGGCGAACCCCTCCCACGCGGGCAGGGCCGCGGCGTGGCGATCTCCAACTGGGCGGGGCGCGGCAAGCCCGGCGCGGGCACCACGGTGGCGGCGGTCGCGCGCGTCGAGGTCTCGAAGGCCGGCGAGCTCAGCGTCCGGCAGCTGGACCTGGCGTTCGATCCGGGCAGCGTCATGAACCGGGACGGCGTTCTCGCCCAACTGGAGGGCGGGGCGATCTTCGGCCTGAACATGACCTTGAACGAGGAGCTGACAATCCGGGACGGCCGCGTCGTGGAGGGGAATTTCCACGAGTACCCGATGGTCCGCCTGGGCGATGTCCCGACGCTCAGGATCCACTTCGGCGGCGTGTCGAACGGCGAGCGGTTCAGCGAGACCGGCGAGCCTCCGGTGGGGCCGGTCGGGCCGGCCATCACCAATGCGATCTTCGCCGCGACCGGAAAGCGGGTCCGGCAGACGCCGCTCCGCAAGCAGGACCTCGCCTGGGCCTGAGGCGCCCTAGGCCGGCCGGTCCCGTGCGAGGAGCGGGCGCAGGGTGCGAAGCGCCAGGCGCAGGCAGAGGAACGACGCCAGCATGCCTCCGACCATCACGATCGAGAGGGCGGCCGGCAGCTTCTGCGGGTCGTGGAAGGCGAAGTCGGTGAGGCCGCCGATCAGCATGGGCCCCAGCCCCTGCGAAAACATCGGGATGACCCCGATCAGGAGGCCGGTCAGGCGGCCGCGCATCTGGGCCGGCGAGACCAGCTGCAGGGTGGTCGCCAGATAGAGCGGATAGGGGACGACCAGCGCCAGGATCGCCCCGATCCCAAGCAGGAAGAGGCCGGGCGTCGCGGCCAGGAAGGTGAGGGCGGTCAGCGGCGCGGCGATCACCAGGATCCAGGTCAGGTAGCGGATCGCGGCGTCTCGCATGCCCCGGGCGTAGAGCCGGTCGACGAGCAGGCCCTGGGGGACGGTGAGCACCGCCGCGATGGCCGCCAGGGTCCCGATCGGCGCGCCGTAACGCGTCGCGTCCCAGCCGTAGGCGCGTTGCATGAGGGTGGGCAGCCACGCCGCGAGCGCGCCGTTGGCGAGCGCCACGAAGGTGATGCCGAGCACCAGGGGCGCGAAGGCCCTGGCATGGCGCCGGATGAAGGCGATCGCCCCTTCCGCCTCGGTGGCCGCGGCGGCGCGCTGGGCGAGCGCCGCGCGCGGCGGCCGAAGGTGAGGGGCAACAGGCCGAGGACCAGACCGGGAGCGCCCACCAGGAAGAACACGATCTGCCAGGGCTCGAACCGCCCGCCGAAGGTCCCGGCGGCGTGGAGCACGCCGGCCGCGGCGATCGCGGCGGCGGCGACGAAGAAGGCGACGCTGGTGCCGGCCTTCGCGCCGGTATTGTAGAGGGCCAGGGCGCTGGCCAGGCTGCGGCGGGGAAAACGGTCCCCGATGAGCGCGTAGGCCGACGGGGTCAGCAGGGCCTCGCCCACGGCGATCAGCATCCGCGCCGCCACGAGGCCGATGGCGCTCGACGCCAGCCCGCAGGCCATGGTCATCAGGGACCAGAAGATCATCGCCCCGCCCACGACCAGCCGGCGGTCGAAGCGGTCGACGATCCAGCCGGCCGGCAGCATGGCGAGCGAATAGGTGACCGCGAAGGCCGGCCCCAGCACGAGGCCCATCTGGAAATCGCTGAGCGAGAGCGACTGCTTCAGCGGGCCGACCAGGTGCGCGACGATCGTCCGGTCGACGTAGGACATCAGGTAGAAGGTGAAGAGGACGAAGACCATCCACCAGGCGCCGGCTCCCGGCGCCGGGGGCGCTGGTGCGCCGCCTGGCCGGTCGGCGGGCCTCTCCCGGGCGTCGTCCGGCTGCGCGAGCATGCCGCCTCCTGTTTCGAGCCTGGTCTGCGGCCAGCCGTCTCACGACCGACCTGATCCACCAACCGATTGGTTGTCAAGCGCTGACGCGGCCAGTAGGGTGACCGGCCCCTTGGGGGACCGTCCGTCAGTTGCAGCAGGCGCCATGGCCAGGATTACCTACATCGATCACGAGGGCGTCGCGCGAGTGGTCGACGCCAAGCCGGGGCTGAGCCTGATGGAGGCCGCCGTCCGCAACAATGTGCCCGGCATCGAGGCGGACTGCGGCGGGGCCTGCGCATGCGCCACCTGCCACGTCTATGTGGAGCCCGAGTGGGCCGAGCGGACCGGCCAGGCGTCGGCCATGGAGGCCTCAATGCTCGAGTTCGCCTCCGCGGTGGCGGAGACCAGCCGCCTATCGTGCCAGATCCGCGTGACCGACGCGCTCGACGGGCTGGTCGTGCGGACCCCTGAAGACCAGTCCTGAGTGTCGCGGGGCGGCCGGCTAGGCGGCCGGCGGCGGCCAGAGGCCCTCGCGCCCCATCCGCTCCGACTCGGCGAGGTCCAGCACGGCTGCTCCCCCGCCGGTGATGCGCGGGTCCGTCGCCCCGTGCCGGCGGATCTCCAGGCGCGCGATCTGATTGCGGTGCACCTCGTCCGGCCCGTCGGCGAGGCGCAGCAGACGTGCCGTCGCAAGGGCGGCGGCCAGCAGGTGGTCGTTGTTGGTGCCGCCGCCGCCAAAGACCTGGATCGCCCAGTCTACCACCTTCTGCGCCATGAGCGGGGCGGCGACCTTGATCATCGCGATCTCCTGCCGCGCCGCCTTGTTGCCCTTCGTGTCCATCATCCAGGCCGCCTTGAGGGTCAGCAGGCGCGCCTGCTCGATCCCGATGCGGGCCTCGGCGATGCGTTCCAGGGTGACGGACTGCTCGGACAGCGGCGCACCGAAAGGCCGGCGGAGCTCGGCGCGGCGGCACATCCGCTCGAGCACCCGCTCGGTGAGCCCGATCAGTCGCATGCAGTGGTGGATGCGGCCCGGCCCGAGGCGTCCCTGCGCGATCTCGAATCCGCGGCCCTCGCCCAGCAGCATGTTGGCTGCCGGGACCCTGACGTGGTCGAACACCACTTCGGCGGCGCGGTCCGGCACACCATAGAAGCCTAGCACGGGCAGGGCGCGGACCACGCGCACGCCGGGGGCGTCCCGGGGCACCAGGATCATGGACTGGCGGCGGTGCGCGTCGGGCGAGCCGGGATCGCTCTTGCCCATCAGGATGATGATGCGGCAGCGCGGGTCTGTCGCGCCCGTGGTGTACCACTTGCGGCCGTCGATCACGTAGCTCTCCCCATCCCGGACGATCGAGGCGCTGATGTTGGTGGCGTCGGAGGAGGCAACGTCCGGCTCGGTCATCGCAAAGGCGGAGCGCGCCTCGCCGGCCAGGAGCGGGGCGAGCCAGGTCTCGCGCTGGGCCTCTGTGCCGTAGCGCAGGAGGGTCTCCATGTTGCCGGTGTCCGGCGCGGCGCAGTTGAACACCTCGGGCGCAAACAGGCTTCGGCCCATGATCTCGCACAGGGGCGCGTACTCGAGGTTGGTCAGGCCTCCGTCGGAGTCCGAGGCCGGCAGGAAGAGGTTCCACAGCCCGGCCGCGCGCGCGACGGGCTTGAGTTCCTCGACGACCGGGTAGACCGCCCAGGGCCCGAGCCGTTCGGCTTCGAGATAGTAGCGCCGCTCATTGGGATAGATGTGCTCGGCCATGAAGGCCTGGAGCCTTGCAGCGAGGTCAAGGCTCCGCCCGCTCTGCGTCAGGTCCATCGTGTCCTCTCGTCCTGTCCAGGTCGTGTTTTCGCTGTATGGCCGCTCGGCCGGCGCCCCCGCGGACCTGGGACGGGCTCGTCAGAGCCTCTCCGCGAGCCGCCGTCCGCAACGCCCCGACCCCGCGTCGCGCGGGTCGTACAGGGTTCGGTCATTCCGTCGGGAGATCAAACGGCAACGTGCGAAGGCTTGACGTTGGGGAGAGTGGCTTTTGTGAAGTTGCAAATCCGGTGTGGCCGCGGACCTACGGCGGCCGCCTCGCCGGGGCTGCCGAAACGGCGCGGGATCGATCCGCGGAGCCATACCTTCGCGGTCCGCGCGGCGTCCTGCGCCGCCGCCCCGCGGAGCCGATCCGGACGGCGCGGCTAGGGCGCCTGCCCGATAAGCGGCGGCGTCCGGCTCGGCTACAATCGCCGAGCACTACGCCGCTGCTTACGCGAGAAGGCAGTCAGACGGGATCGTCGCCTGCCAAGCTGATCCGAAGGCTGGCGTCGTCGAATAGGTAAGAGCGTCCGCTCTTCGGCGGCAAGCCAACGTCCGCTATTGATGCTGTGGACGGCTCCCCGCCACCGCGGGAGCGTGAGCTTCTGCAGAGCAGGAGGAGCAAGCCATGGGCCCGGTCGTCACGGTCGGTCTGGATATCGCCAAGTCCGTCTTCCAAGTGCACGGGGTTGATGCAGGCGGCGAGGTCGTTTTCCGGCGGCAGATCAGGCGAGCGCAGTTGTTGCGGTTCTTCGTGGATCAACCGGCCTGCCTGGTGGGGATCGAGGCGTGCGCAACAGCCCATTACTGGGCGCGAGAACTGAGCCGGCTGGGCCACACCGTGCGGCTCATGCCGCCCAGCTACGTGAAGCCCTACGTGAAGCGGCAGAAGAACGACGCGGCCGACGCCGAAGCGATCTGCGAGGCCGTCACCCGGCCGACGATGCGCTTCGTCGAGGTGAAGAGCCCAGAGCAGCAGAGCGTCATGGTCCTGCACCGGGTGCGCACGATGCTGATGCGCCAGCGGATCCAGCTGTCGAACGCCATTCGTGGCCACATGGCCGAGTTCGGCTTGGTGGCGCCGATCGGGCGGGGAGGGCCTGCAGAGCCTGATCAGGTTGGTCGAAGCGGGTGACCCGTCGATCCTGAGGAGGCGAGGGCTTGTCTGGAGATGCTGGCCGCGCAGCTAAGCCTGGTGAACCAGCAACTCCTTGAGACTGACCGCCAGATCCGGGCAAGCGTCCGAGCGAGCGAGGTCGGGCGCAGGCTGATGGGCATTCCGGGCGTCGGGCCATTGCTCGCCAGCGCCCTCGTCGCCACGGTTGCTGAACCCTCGGCGTTCAAGTCTGGCCGCAACCTGGCCGCCTGGATCGGACTCGTTCCGAAGCAGAACTCCAGCGGCGGCAAGGAGCGGCTGGGCGGGATCACCAAGCAGGGAGATCGGTACCTGCGCCAACTGATGGTGGTCGGCGCGCTGGCCGTCGTCCGCTATGCCGAGCGGCATGGGACACGGCGGCCGTGGCTGGTTCAGTTGCTCGCCAGGCGGCCGACGAAGGTGGCCACCGTGGCGCTCGCCAACAAGATGGCCCGCATGGCCTGGGCGATCATGACCAGCGGCCAGGGCTACCGCGAGCCGGAACTCCGAGCGGCCTAGAAACCAGCGCCTCGGCGCACCAAGCTTGGGAAGGGCGGTGACAGACTAACGCATCCAGCCGGTCGATACCGAAGGACAGGAAAACCCAGTTGCGCCAGGGCGCCTCGAGCGCGTGCTTTTGGTCGGGACCGGTCCTCGCGGAAGGCATTATGGCCAGCGGCCACGTGAGCCGCACCAACAGGTCGAACACATGGCCGCACCGACCAGCTCAGCGGAAGTCCAGAACACCCTTGCCAATGGGGAGCCGTCCACACATGGCGCAAGGCCGACCTGCGGGTGCGCGTCGCACATGTACTTTGGGGTCGGCCGGTTTCGTCCCCATCAAGAACCTCAGCGCACGGACGGGTCAGCGCGCGAATGGCAAGGCCCGCTTCGACATCGGCCTCGGGTGAACCTCCGCGGATCGGTGGCGCACGCAAGGCTCGCAGCACGGGCCAGCCTGGAGCGCCCTCAACGATCAGCCGCGGCGGGTCGCACAATGTCTCGCTGCAGCCAGCGGCAGCTGATCAGGAAGAAGAGCCCGCCGAAGGCGTACAAGCCGGAGGTGATGAGCATGGCGCGCTGAAGGCTCTTGGCGCTGGCAGTGGCGCAAAGCTCTGCCTGGCCGACCGCGAGCGCCGCTCGGGCCGCACCCTCGCAAGCCTGGCGCGAGAGGCCCGCCGCGCCCAGATCGGCCACCTGTAGCGAGAACAGCAGGTCGCTCGCCGCGCCGATGAACAGCGGCCCCAGCCCGTAGCCCAGGAGATTGGCGAGGAACAGGAGGATGGCCGTGGCGACGGCGCGGAACTGCGCCGAGACCACGCCCTGGCTGATCGTGTACTGACCCGCCAGGTATCCGTACTTCATGGCGCCGCCGACGCAGAGGCCGACGAGCGCCGCCCAGAGGCTGCTCGTCGTGAACGCCCAGACGTAGAACGGCACGCTCAATATCATTCCGGCTCCCGGCAGCCAGGCGATGGCGTTCGGATGCCGCGCCGACAGCCGCTCCGCGAGCCACCCGGTCGCGACGGTGCCGACGGCCGAAGCCAGCGCCACGGGGGGCGTTGATCATCAGGGCCGCCTCCCCGGCGGAGAGCCCGAAGCTGCGGCTCAGGAACAGCGACTGGAACGAGGCGATGCCGTAGCCGCAGAAGGCGGCGGTGACCGAAGCGACGGTCATGCTCCAGTAGGAGCGCTTGGAGGCCAGTTCCCTGAGGCCTTCGGAGAACCTGGGGCGCTCGCGACGGATCGTGTTCGGCGGGTCGGTGTACCCGCGCGGCGGCTCCCTGACCGTCAGCTTGAAGGCCACGGCCACCAGGACGCCGGGCAGCCCGACCACCAGGAAGGCCGTTCGCCAGCCGAAGGCGTCGGTGACAGGACCGCCGATGAGGTTCGCGAGCAGGGCGCCGAGCGTCACCCCCATGGAGTAGTAGCCGAGGGCGGTGGAGCGGCTCTTCGGCGGGTAGTAGTCGGCGATCAGGGAGCTGGCGGGCGGGGTGCAGCCGGCCTCACCGATCCCCACGCCCACCCGGCAGGCGAGCAGGATCCAGAAGGCGCCGATGGTCACCGAGCCGACCGTGACCTCGACGGCGAGGCCGCAAAGCGCGGTCATCAGGGACCAGAGCGCCACGCAGACGCTCATGATCCAGACGCGGTGGCGGGTCTCGGCGTATTGCGCCAGAGGGATGCCCACGACCGTGTAGAGCAGGGCGAAGCCGAAGCCGGTGAGCAGGCCGAAGGCTGTGTCGGAGATGCCCAGCTCGGGCTTCATCTGCGGCGCCACGACCGAAAGCAGGCCGCGGTCCACGAAGTTCAGGATGTAGATGAGCAGGAGCGCGGTGAGGACATAGCTGCGGTACGGCCTTGAGCCGAAGCCGGCAGGCTCGCCGTCGCCGCCGACCGCCCTCATCCTCGGGGTCCGCCGATGCTGCAGGCGAGGGCAGGGAGGTCGCGGTGCGCCATCCGGACGTCGCGGGCGCGGTCGACCCCGATGACGGCCTCGACTGTCCCATCCCGGCCGTACCGCCAGAGCGGCTTCTCGCCTGGAGCCTCCTCAATCAGGTCGAGGTCAGGGCGCGGCAACCCGGCGATCTGGATGAGGCGGCCGAATTGGTCAGACCAGAACCAGGCGGGTTCGTCATATCCAAGCGGGCGGCCGACGATCGCGGCGGCCGCCAGGCGAGCCTGGGTCTCGGCATGGCGCCAGGATTCCAGGCGCACCCCCGGCTCCCCGGGTGACGAACAGAACCGCGCCACGTCCCCGATCGCGAAGATGCTGGGGTCCTCGGTGGCCCCGCTGCAGTCGGTGAGCACGCCGTCGGCGGTGGCCAGGCCCGCCGTGGCGGCCAGCTCGTCGCGCGCCGCCAGGCCGATGGCGACGACGGCGAGGTCGTAGGCGTCGGGGCCCAGGCGGACATGATCCGGCGTCAACGTCGGGGTCGCGCACTCCCCCAGGCGGACGTCGACACCCTGGGCGCGGTGAAGCTGGAGCAGATACGCCGAGACTTCTGGCGGAACAGAGCGGGCGCAGAGCCGTGAGGCGGCCTCAACGACCGTCACCTCGCAGCCGCGCTGGCGGACCGTGGCGGCGACTTCCAGCCCCAGCCAGCCGCCCCCGATCACCAGCACCCGACGGGCGTCCGCAAGGCGGGCGTGCAGGGCGAGGGAATCTTCCAGGGTGCGCAGTGCGAAGACGTAGCGGCCATCGACCGGCAGGTTGGGAAGCGCCCGGGCGAGGCCGCCGGTGGCCAGCACCAGCGTTTCGTAGGGATGCGACTGGCCGGCATCCGTCACGACACGCCGGACGGCGCGCTCGATTCGCACCACCCGCGCCGAGGTACTCAACGCCACCACCTGGGTGCGTTGGATGTCCTCGCCCATCAGCCAGAGGGCCTCAGGGACATGACCTTCCAGCAGCACCTGCTTGGAGAGCGGCGGCCGCTCGTACGGCGGTCGCGGCTCCTCGCCGAGCATGGTGATGGGACCGGCAAACCCCATCTCCCGCAGGCTGCGCGCCAGCGCCGCGGCGGCCTGGCCAGCCCCGACGATGACGACGGGACCCGTCCGGCTCGTCATGTGGATCTCCGGTCCGGACTTCAGGCGGCCAGGCGCGCGATGAAGTTCAGCGTCTGCTCCACGAACGCGTCCTTGCGCTCGATCTGAACCCAGTGACCGCACTTGCCGAACACATGCAGTTCGGCGTTCGGAACGTGCTCCACGATCCGAAGGCTGCACTCCAGCGGGATCATCTTGTCCTCTCGCCCGTGGAGCGCGAGCACCGGGGTGCTGACCTGCTCGAGGGTGGCGGGCGGCAATCCGCGGACCGTCCGCTGCTCACCCGCCGGCCCCGGCTCGGGGAAGAGGGCGCGGTAGGCGTCGAGGCCGCCGGCCATCATGGTGACCTCGTGGCGCGAGGCGATCATCTCGTCGTCGACGATGGACTTGTCGTACGGGAACTCGCGCAACAGCGCGCCCATGTTCTCCAGCGAAGGCTCGTAGTACCAGGCGCTCGAGCCGGAGGTGCGCGTGAAGTCTCCCGCCGGCGTTCCCATCAACACCATGCCGGCGAGCTTGTCCGACTGCCGGGCCGCGTAGGCGAGCGCCAGACTGCCCCCGAAGGAGTTGCCGATCAGGACGGGCTTCTCCAGACCGAGCGCCTCGATGAAGCCGGTCAGGTGCTGCACCCAGAACTTGATGTTGTACTGGGCTTCGGCCGGACGCTCGGTGAAGCCGAAACCGACGATGTCCGGCGCCAGGATCCGGTGACGCTTGGCGAGATCGGGCATGACCCGGCGCCAGTTCTCCCATCCCGACACGCCCATGCCCGAGCCATGCAGCAGGATGACCGGCCGGCCCGATCCCATCTCGTGGTAATTGGTCTTCAGGCCGGCCGCGACGATCGTCTTGCCGATGGCGGGATGGTTCAAGGTCTCGTTTCCTTTCCGTTGGCTCAGGCGGCGGCGTGGATCTCGGCGAAGCCGAGGCCCGCCACCCAGTCCGGCGCGTTGTGGTAGGCGATCAGGCTGCCCGTGCTCGCCGGCATCGCGCCCATGGCGCAGACCAGGTTGCGGATCTCGAGGCCCCCGTTCCCGGCCTGGTCCACGATCTCTTCATCGGTGAGCGCGAACAGCGGCTCCGGATCGCCCCTGACGACGCAGTCCAGGACCATGCGGTCGAACGGCTCGTTGTGGTCGCCCATGCGGGCCATTCCGACCCAATGGCTGATGCCGCCGGATCCAATCACGACGACGCGCTCGTCGGCGTCGTAGGCGGCAACGGCGGCCTGGATGGCCCCGCCGAGCTCGTAGGCGCGGCGCATGGGGATCAGCGGCTCGACGCCACTGGCCAGATAGACCGGGATGACCCCCGTGACCGTGCTGTTCGGCAACGCGCAGATCCGGGCGGGCAGGCCCACCGAATGGTCGACGCGCAGCGACTTGGAGGCCGCCCAGTCGAAGCCGTTGGCGCGGCCGTGCCGCAGGATGTGCCCGGCAAGATCCCGATTGTTGGGGATTTCGTCCTGGGCGACGCCCGGGAACCGCTCATAGGGGCCGGTGACGTCTCCCACCCCGATCAGGAAGTTCGGCAGGCACTGGGGACCGAACAGGACATAGTGGTCCGCGCCGATGACGATCACCGACGTCGCGCGCAGCTCGCCGATGCGGTCGCGGACCCGGTCGTAGGCGGCGTGCACCTCTGCCAGGCCGGGGCCGGCTTCGTCGCGCGCGGTGAAGAACAGGCCGGGTTCATGTGGCAGGACGAAGCCGCCGACGATCGTTCCCATCTCTTGGCTCCTACTGACCGCCTGCGCGCAACTGCGCGAGGTAGTCGTTTCGGGACCTGCCCGGGTGGTTCATCATCCAGAACCCCATGGTCAGCAGCGGACTGACCTTGCGCGCCTGCAGGGCGGCGACGTCGAAGTTGCGGATCGCCGCGGCCTCTTCCGCGTCCAGCGCGTAACGGGCGAGGAAGGCGCCCGGGTCCGCGGCGAAGCCGGTGCGGGCCTCCCGCTTCACGCCCAGGTCGTAGAGGGCCACCTCAACGGCGTCGGTGCTCATTCCATCCCCCTGGAGTTTCGGCGCGCGCCTGGACGGGCGGTCGGCGCAGGTCACGTATTGAACATGCAGTAGTGTATGGATATGACCGCCGGGCGGGCTTGTCAAACCGCCCCGGTCCGGCCGCGGACAATTCCCCCGGGCGGGGCGGACGGCGGCCGGGCGCGCTGCTTCAGAGGTCTGTTCCGATGACGTTTCCCTCCTGGTTCGAAGACCGCCCCGCGACCGCTGAGACCTGCGTGGTCCCCGTGATCCTGGCGCGGCGCGCGTCCGAAGCGCCCGAAGCGGTC
Source organism: Phenylobacterium sp. J367 (assembly GCF_024699985.1). Classification (GTDB taxonomy): domain Bacteria; phylum Pseudomonadota; class Alphaproteobacteria; order Caulobacterales; family Caulobacteraceae; genus Phenylobacterium. The sequence continues at coordinate 2,969,942 of NZ_JAJONA010000001.1, forward strand.
TGCGCCACCTTCGCCGACGGGGCGCCGTGGACCTATGGAGACGCCTGGACAGCCGCGCGGCAGGCGGCCACGGGCCTGTCCCGACTGGGGGGTGAAGGCGGGCGACCGGGTGCTGCTGTTCCTGCCGAACGGGGCGGCCTTCCTGCGCGCCTGGTTCGGCGCCAGCACGCTCGGAGCGGTGATCGTGCCGCTCAATACCGCGCTCCGCGGCGACATGTTGCAGCATGCCATCCGGACCGCGGACGCCGGCGTCATCGTTTGCCACTCCGAGCTCGCCGACCGGCTCGTCGGACTGGATGTCGGCCGGCTGGAAGCGGCGGTCCTCGTGGGGCCGGACGTCGCCCCGGAGCTCCCTGTCGGGACGCAGGGCGAGCACGTCCTCTTGGGCGCCCCGGCCGACGTGGCCGCCCTTCCGCAGCCCTGGGACATCGCGGCGGTGCTGTTCACGTCGGGCACGACGGGCCGCGCCAAGGGGGTCATCTGCCCGTACGGCCATATCGGCGCCGCGGGCGCGGCCTCGCACGGATATCTCGAGGCGGGCGATCGGATCTACATCTACACGCCCCTGTTCCACACACTGGCCCTGGGCGCGGCGGTGGCGACTCTCGCCAGCGGGGCGTCCATGCACCTGGCGCCAAGCTTCAGCGCGCCAACGCTCTGGGCCGACGTGGAGGCCGCCGGCTGCAATCGCCTGGTGGGGCTCCTCAGCTCCATCACCAGCTATCTGGCGGCTTCTGTGGATCCGCAAGGCAGGGCGCCCTTCGATTTTTGCATGATGTCGCCGGTCACCCCCGAGACGGCCGCCTTCGCGGCGCGCCAGGGCTTCTCCTATTTCGCGGCCTTCAGCATGACCGAGGTCTCGGTGCCCCTCCTGACCCCCGTGGACGGCCGGGTGTTCGGCAGCTGCGGCCGTCCCCGCGACGGGATCGACGCCCGTGTGGTTGACGCCTACGACAACGAGGTGGAGGTCGGCGCCGTGGGCGAGCTGATCGTCCGCGCCAACCAACCCTGGACCCTGAACGCCGGCTATCTCAACGATCCGGCCGCCACCCTCGCGGCGTGGCGCAATGGCTGGTTCCACACGGGGGGACGCCTTCCGCCAGGATGCGGATGGCAACTTCTATTTCGTCGACCGGATCAAGGACGCGATCCGCCGGCGCGGCGAGAACATCTCATCCCAGGAAGTTGAGCGCGAGATTGCCGCCTTCCCCGGCGTCTTGGAGGTCGCGGTGATCGGAGTGCCGTCCCCGCACGGCGATCAGGACGTGATGGCGGTGATCGCCTGCCCGGACGGAGGCTCCCTCTCGCCGGAGGCGCTCACCGCCTTTCTGGCGCAGCGCTGCGCGCACTTCATGGTGCCTCGCTTCTTCCGCTTCATGCCCGGCCTGCCGAAGACGAGCACGAACAAGGTCCTGAAGGAGCAGCTGCGGCGGGAAGGCGTCACGGCCGACACCTGGGACCGGGAGGCGAAAGGCCTGCGCCTGAGGGGTCAGGTGCTCACCGGCTCGACGCCCGTCCGCTAGGCGGAATCGCCGAGGGCGGCGATCTGGGCATTGAGGATATGGGCGCGGCAGGCGCGGACCTGCTCCTCGGTGATCACCTCCTGGAGCAGCGATTCGCCGATCGTGTAGGCGTAGCCGAGGAGGCCCAGGCAGCGCGCCTCGCTCTCGTCCGCCCCCCTTCGATCATCAGGCTGACGGTGAACTCCATCCGCTCGCGGTCGACCTCCTCGACGACCCGCTTGGCCAGCTTGTCGCGACGGGCCCAGGCGCGGATGGCCAGCTCCAGGGCTGCGGCGACATCGGCCTTGCGGTTGCTCGGCAGGACGCGCAGCTGGGCGAGCTGCTCGCGCACCCCCAGGCGGCGGTCCTGCTTTATGCGCTCCACGATGCGGCGGGTCTGATTTTCCCGCCACTTGGCGAGGATGGCCTCCAGAAGCTCCTTTCGGCTCTTGAAGTGCCAGTAGAAGCTGCCGCGGCTGACGCCGATCTCGGCGGCCAACGGCTCCACGCGCACGGCGTCGACGCTCATGTTCACGAGCCGCCGGGTGGCGGCGTCGATCCAGTCGTCACGTGTCAGTGGGCGCTTCGCGGCGTCCTTTCGCCGCGCGGCTCCCTGCGCCTTGGTGGTCCCCAACTGTGAAGCCCCTCGTTCTGGCCGTTCGCGGCGAACGTGCGATCGCCAGCGACTCGTTCATACGGCGAGTGCGCGCGGAGCGCGACTCCGCGCACGACCCGCTTCGCATCTGCGGAGTCCGCCGGCGCTGACGCGCTCGTCCCCAGATTGGCCGATTGCCTCGCGATGGTCGAGCCGATATCACAGACACTACTGTACGTTCCGCTCGCCTCGGAACGAGCGCGAGGGGAAGTTTCATGACCGACGACGCAGTGCGGATCGCCACGCCCGTTCGTGAGCCGGACGCCGTAGCCGGGACCGCCCGGGACCACCGCTACGCCATGTGGCTCCTGCTGCTGATCTACACGTTCAACTTCCTCGACCGGCAGATCATCAACATCCTGGCCGAGCCCATCAAGCTCGAGCTCGGCCTGGCGGACTGGCAGCTGGGGGTGATGACGGGGCTTGCCTTCGCCATCCTCTACAGCGTGCTGGGCATTCCCATCGCGCGGGTGGCGGAGCACGGCGACCGCCCACGGATCATCGCCCTTTCCGTGCTGGTGTGGAGCAGCTTCACGGTCGCGTGCAGCTTCGTCACCAGCTTCCCGCAGATGATCCTGGCCCGGTTCGGGGTGGGCATCGGCGAGGCCGGCTGCACCCCCGCCCGCCCACTCGCTGATCTCCGACTACATGCCGCGCGAGAAGCGGGCTTCCGGCCTCGCGTTCTACGCCATGGGGACCCCGCTCGGCTCGCTGCTCGGCATGGCGCTCGGGGGGGTGATCGCCGACGCCTACGGATGGCGGGCGGCCTTCCTCGTGGCGGGCGCGCCAGGCCTGTTGCTGGCGGTCCTGGCGGCCACGACTCTGCACGAGCCGCGACGCAGGCTGCGCGCCGCCATGGCCGCGAAGGCGGCGCAACGCCCGAAGTTCGCCGACGCGTGCCGGGAGCTGGCGACGAAGCGCACCTTCTGGCTGATCGCCTTCGCGGCGGCCGTCCAGGCCTTCGTCACCTATGGCCAGACGGCCTTCACCGCCTCCTTCTTCCTGCGGAACCATGCCGCCGAGCTCGCCGCCCTGGGCGCGTCGTTCGGCCTGAAGTCGGCCGGGTTCCTGGGCATCGCCATCGGGCTGACCAGCGGGGCGGCGGGCATCCTCGGCGCGGTGCTCGGCGGCCGTCTTTCGGACCGGCTCATCGCCAAGGACCTGCGGGCCCACGTCTACCTTCCCGCGGTCTTCGCAGGTCTCGCCCTGCCGTTCGTCGTCGGCGCCATGCTGGTCCCCTCCGCGGGGCTCGGCATCCTGCTGCTGGCCGGCGCCGCCTTCCTCAACACGGCCTGGTTCGGCCCGGTCTACGCCTCGATCCAGGGGCTGGTGCGACCGGAGACCCGGGCCACCGCCGCGGCCGTGCTGCTGTTCATCCTGAACCTGATCGGCCTCGGCTTCGGTCCGCTGGCGGTCGGCGCGATCAGCGATCTCCTGGCCACCGCCGGCGGCATGGGCGCCGCCGAGGGGCTGCGATGGGCGAAGATCATCGGCGAGCTCGCGATCGTCGTCTCCATCGTCCTGTTCCTGAAGGCGGCGAGGACGATCCGGGACGAAACCGTCAGCTAGGCCTCGCGCCGCAACCAGCAAGGAGCAAGTCGTGGGGCCCCTCGACGGATTGAAGGTCATCGACCTGGCGCGCTTCGTGGCGGGCCCGTACTGCGCGATGATCCTGGGCGACATGGGCGCCGAGGTGATCAAGGTCGAAAGCGGCGGCGGAGACAGCCTGCGCCACTACCCGCCCGACTTCGCCGGCGTGAGTCTCAATTTCCACGTCATGAACCGCAGCAAGCGCGGCCTGGCGCTCGATCTGCGCCGACCGGAGGGGCAGGGGATACTCAAGGCCCTGGTCGCGGAGGCGGACGTGCTCGTGGAGAATTTCGTCCCCGGCACCATGGAGAAGATGGGCTGTGGCTGGGACGAGCTGAGCGCGATCAACCCGCGGCTGGTGATGGCGCGTATCAGCGGCTTCGGCCAGGACGGGCCATACGCCGCGCGCCCGTGCTTCGACTCCGCCGCCCAGGCGATGAGCGGCCTGATGGACCTCACCGGCGAGGCCGACGGCCCGCCGGTGCTCATGGGCGTCTTCGTCTGCGACCATGTCGCAGGGCTGCATTCGACGATCGGGATCCTCGGGGCCCTGCAGGCGCGTCAGCGGACCGGCCGTGGCCAGGTGGTGGACATCTCCCTGCTCGAGAGCGGCGTCTCCCTGCTGATGGCCGCCATCCCCAACCAGATCCTCAACGGCGCCACCACGACCCGCAACGGCGCCCGGGGCCGGGCCGTCGCGCCCAGCAACGCCTTCCGGGCCGCCGACGGGAGCTGGGTGCTGATCCTCTGCGGCGGCGACGACATGTTCCAGCGCTTCCTGAGGGCGGCCGGCCGCCTGGAACTGCTGGAGGATCCGCGCTTCGCGAATAACGACGCGCGGGTCGCCAACCTCGCCGCCACGGAGGCGATCGTCCAGGCCTGGGCGGCGGAGCATGACAGCGCGGCGATCGAGGCGATCATGGGCAAGGCCGGCGTGCCCTGCGCCAGGATCGCCACCGTCGCCGACGTGGTGGAGAACCCGCAGCTGCGCCATCGCGGGTTCATCGTGGAGGTCGACCAGGGCGGCGGCTGCAGGCTGCCGATGCAGGGCCCTGTCACCCGCCTCTCCGAGACGCCCGTGGCGGCCCGCAGGCCGACGCCGCGGACCGGGGAGCACACGGACGAGATCCTTCAGGAGTGGCTCGGCTATGGCCCCGACCGGATCGCCGGCCTCCGGCGGGCGGCGGTGGTGTCGGGGAGCCCGCGCGGCGATTGACAGCTGGGGACCCGCTGCCTAAACCGTACATAAGTGTATGGAGTGAGGTGTTGGGGTGCTGGCGGTGAAGGGGGCTTTCGTAGTGAGCGGCGATGGGGCGGCGACAGAGGGGATGACCCGGCTGATCGCTGCGGACGAGGTGCCGGAGGGGGCCGTGCGCCGGGTGCGTCCGAACGGCCTGGAGGCGGTCGCCGTCTGCCGGATCGACGGAACGTTCTTCGCCACCCAGGACCGCTGCAGCCATGCCAAGGCCTCGCTCAGCGAGGGCTGGGTGGAGGGGCACGACCTCTGCTGCCCGGTGCACGACGGCCGGTTCGACGTACGCGACGGCCGACCCATGTGTTTCCCGGCCACCGATCCCATCCGCACCTTCCCGGTGCAGGTGGTGGACGGGGTGGTCTTCGCAGATCTGCGGGCCGCGCGGACAGACCAGGAGGTTTCCGGATGAGCGCAGAGTGCCAGGACGAGGCCTGGGCCCGTCCCTCAGCGCAGTCGCTGCGCGAGCTGGTCGACCTGGAGGCGGGGCGGATCTCGCCGCGGATCTTCTGGGACGAGTCGATCTACCGCCTCGAACTCGAACGCATCTTCGCGCGGTGCTGGATCTTCGTGGCGCACGAGAGCCAGGTGAAGCTGCCCGGGGACTTCCTGACCACGACCATCGGCGAGGACGGAGTGATCGTCGCCCGCGGCGCCGACGACCAGGTGCGGGTGCTCCTCAACGCCTGCCCGCACCGTGGCAACAGGGTCTGCTTCGCAGAGGCCGGGAATGCGAGACGGTTCACCTGCAACTACCACGGCTGGTCGTTCGGGCGTGACGGCGCGCTCCTGGGGATGCCGGCCGAGGAGGTGTACGAACAGACCTGTCCCGGCTTCGACAAGTCCGAGCTCGGCCTCGTGCAGGCCAGGGTCGCCTCCTACAAGGGGCTGATCTTCGCGACCTTCGACCCGGGCGCGCCCAGCCTCGATGATTTCCTCGGCGATTACCGCTGGTATCTCGACGTCCTGCTGGACACCGACGAGGGCGGGACCGAGTTCCTCCCGGGGAACATCAAGTCCGTCATCGACTGCAACTGGAAGGTCCCGGCCGAGAACTTCGTCGGCGATTCCCTCCACGCCCAATGGACCCACAACTCCGGCGCCGTGGCCATGCTCGGCACGGGCGTCGGCAAGGCCAAGCAGGACAGCGTCTACCAGGCGAACGCCAACGGCCACGGCATGCAGTTCGGCTTCGACATGGTGGGCAATGCCATGACCCTGGGAGAGCCTGAGGTCGTCCAGTACATCCGCGAGCGTGAGGCGTTGGTGGCGGAGCGGCTCGGAAAGCTGCGGTCGCGGATGGTGGGGGCGATGGGCTCGGCCACCCTATTCCCGACCTTCTCGTTCCTTGCGGGGTTGAACACGGTCCGTACGTGGAATCCGCGGGGTCCGCACCGGACGGAGCTCCACACCTGGGTCATCGTGAACAGGGACGCCCCCTCTTCGATCAAGGAGAAGTACCGGCGCGGCGTCATGCGGACATTCTCGCCGTCGGGGACCCTCGAGATGGACGACGGGGAGAACTGGGAGAACGTGACGCGGACGGCGGCCGGCGTGGTCGCGCGCCGCCAGAAGCTCCACTACGCGCTCGGTCTGCGGAGCCAGGTTCAGCACGAAGAGCTTCCCGGCAACGTGCACCAGAGGAAGTTCAACGATTCCAACCAGAGGGCGTTCTTCGGCCGGTGGCTCGACCTGTTGGCCGCCGAGGACTGGTCGCAAGTCCCGGGGGGGCGCTGATCGTGAGCCAGGCTGCCGAAACCAACCCTGCGGACATGATCCGGTCGCCGAAGGCGCCACAGTTCCCGGCCCTGCCGGACCGCGACCTCGTCTTCGAGGTCGAGCAGTTCCTCTACCGCGAGGCGCGGTTGCTGGACGAGGAGCGGTATGAGGAGTGGCTGGGCCTGATGACGGAGGATATCCATTACTGGATGCCCGGGATGCAGGCCCGCTACCGCGACGACGCCTCGGCCGGACCGCTGATCGAACGGATGGCCTTCTACGACGACGACCTGCTCAACCTGCGCCGGCGCGTGACCCGGTTCATGCACGCCACGGCCTGGGCGGAGGATCCGCCGACGCGCGCCGTCCACATTATCAACAACATCGAGGTGGAGCTCACCGAGGCCGAGGGCGAGTACCGGGTCTATTCCACCTTCGTGAACTGCCGTGGTCGAAACGAGTCCGAGGAGAGCTGGCTCGCCGGTCGCCGGACCGACCTGCTGCGGCGCGACGCCGGAGGCGCGCTCCGGCTGGCGCGCCGCATGATCTGCATCACCCAGACGGTCCTGCTCGCGAAGAACCTCAACGTCTTCCTTTGAGAGGGATGTCATGGCGGGCTGTCTCGATGATCAGGTGGCGATCGTCACGGGCGCGGCGACGGGCATCGGACGGGCGGTCGTCGCGCGCTACATGGAAGAGGGCGTCCGCGGCCTCGTGGCCGTCGACCGCGACGGCGAGGGACTGGAATCGCTCGCGGAGGCCTATGCCGACCGGATCCGCACGGTGGTCGGCGACGTGCGGGAGTGGACCTCCCACGAGAGCGCGGTGGCCACCGCACGTCGCGCCTTCGGTCGCCTGGATGTCGCCGTCGGCAACGCCGGTGTGTTCGACTTCCATCGCCCCCTGGCGCGGTACACGCCCGACAGCCTCGTCGCCGCCATGGACGAGCTCTACGCGATCAACGTTCGGGGCTATCTGCTGCTGGCGCTCGCCGCCCGCGAAGCGCTGACGGAGAGCCGCGGGAGCCTCGTCTACACGGCCTCCGTGGCGAGCCAGGAAGCCGGCGGCGGCGGCGTCCTCTATGTGTCCTCCAAGCACGCCGTGCTGGGCCTCCTACGACGCCTGGCGCTGGAGTTCGCGCCCGACGTCCGGGTCAACGGCGTGGGACCGGGCGGGACGCTGACCCAGCTGCGGGGAACCGAGAGCCTCGGCCAGGCCCAGCGGACGCTCGGGGCCGACCGGGAAGCTTCCGCCGCGCGGATCGCCCAGACCAACCCGCTGCGGCTGGCCCAGGAACCGGAAGACCACGCCGGCCTGTATGTCCTGCTCGCCAGCCGCCGTGATTCCCGTGCGGTGACGGGGCAGCTTATCCTCAGCGACGGTGGCGTGGGCGTCCGTCCGATCGCCCCGTTCTAGCTGCAGATTGACACCCCGCAGGGGCTCATTTAACCAGACATAACTGTATGGTGGCGCGGCCGGTTGGCTCGCTCGTGATGCGGGGGAAGCCCCTCGCCGGAGGAGGCGTTCGGACCATGGATGAGGCGCAGATCGCTGAAGTCGCCCGCCAGCTCGATGAAGCCGAGAGGACGGGGCGGCCGGTCCGACAGCTTTCCCTGCAATACCCCGACATCACGTTCGACCAGGCCTACGCGGTCCAGGAACAGTGGGTGAAGTTGAAACTCGCCGCCGGACGGGAGGTGAGGGGACACAAGATCGGGCTCACGTCCAAGGCGATGCAGCAGCTCGCCCGGATTGATGAGCCCGACCATGGCGTCCTGCTCGACGACATGATGCTGGAGAGCGGCGCGCGGATCCCGATCTCCCGCTTCATCGAGCCGCGGCTCGAGGTCGAACTGGCCTTCCAGCTGAAGGCGCCGCTCCAAGGGCCGAACTGCACGCTCTTCGATGTGCTGGACGCGACGGCCTATTTCACGCCTGCGCTCGAGATCATCGATGCGCGTGTGCAGCGCGTCGATCCTGAGACCGGCGCGACCCGCAAGGTGTTCGACACCATCGCCGACAATGCGGCCAACGGAGCCGTGATCCTTGGCGGACAGCCGAAGCGGCCCGACGAGGTCGATCTGCGCTGGGTTTCGGCCCTGCTGTTCCGCAACGGCGAGATCGAGGAATCGGGTGTGGCGGCCGCGGTGCTGAACCACCCGGCGAACGGCATCGTCTGGCTCGCCAACAAGATGGCGCGCTTCGGGAAGCGGCTCGAGGCGGGGGAGGTGGTGCTCGCCGGGTCCTTCACCCGCGCCGTGCCGATCCAGGCCGGCGACACCTTCCATGTGGAATACGGCCCGCTCGGCTCCATCTCCTGCCACTTCGTCTAGCATGCAAGATCCCCTCACCAATCGGTTCAAGGGCCGGCTTGCAGCAGGAGATCTCCAGATCGGCCTCTGGGCGGTCATGGGCGACGCGCTCGCCGCGGAGGTCTGCGCCGGCGCCGGCTTCGACTGGATGCTGCTCGACATCGAGCACGCCCCGAACGACCTGCGAAGCATCCTTGCCCAGCTGCAGGCGCTGGCCGCCTACGACACGCACCCGGTGGTGCGCCCCCGCTCGAGTGATCCCGACGCGATCAAGCAGCTGCTGGACATCGGTGTGCAGACGCTGCTCGTGCCGATGGTCGAGAGCCGCGCGCAGGCCGAGCTGCTGGCCCGCGCCGTGCGTTATCCGCCGGTCGGGATACGGGGCGTCGGCGCGGGGCTCGCGCGCGCCTCGCGCTGGATGCGCATCGGGGGCTATCTGCAGCGCTCGGACGCCGAGGTCTGTCTCCTGGTGCAGATCGAGACGCGCCTGGGCCTCCAGCGGCTCGAGGAGATCGCCACGACTCCGGGTGTGGAGGGGGTCTTCATCGGCGCCGCCGACCTTGCCGCCGATCTCGGACACCTCGGGGAGCCGGGACATCCCGAGGTCGTCGCCGCCATCGATGACGCCATCGGCCGCCTGCGCGCGCTGGGCCGGCCGATCGGCGCCCTCTCGGTCGACGAGACCGTCGCCCGCACGCTCGTGGACAAGGGCTGCATCTTCGTTGCGGTCGGGGCGGACGTGCACCTTCTCGCCCGCGGAGCCGACCGCCTGGCGCGCGCCTTCCGGCGTCGCATCGGGGATGCGGTCAGAGCGCCTCCGGAATGACGGTAAAAATCTGACCAGACATAAACGAAGTGTTTCAAGCGGATAGCCGTCCACCGGACAGCGATGGTTTCGGTCTGCCTGAATGCCAAAGAAAGGCGAGTAAATCGAACAACTTGCGGCATGGTTGAGCAGAGCTCCCGGCCGGAATCACATGATTGCAAGATACGCCAGCGTATGTTGTAGTCCGGTCAATCAAGCGAACCCGAAACAGGGTCGCGCAGCACCCAAGGGGGGATCTGATGAAGCTCCGACGGCAGGCCTATCTCTCGAGCGCCGCGATCTGCGCCACGCTCCTCACCAGCGTCGTGACGGGCGCCGCGGCCCAGACAGCCGTGTCGAACGACGACGCGGTGGCGCTCGAGGAACTGGTCGTCACCGCCCGCAAGCGTGAGGAGACCCTGCAGGACGTTCCTGTGTCGGTCGCGGCGGTCACCGGCGAGGTCCTGCGGGACGAGAAGATCGTGAATCAGGTCGACCTGGCCATGCGGGTTCCCGCCTTCAAGCAGACCACCGCAGGCGTGAACACCTACACGTTCATCCGTGGCGTCGGGTCCGGCGGCAACCCCTCCTTCGAACAGTCCGTGGCGAGCTTCGTCGACGGGGTCTATGCCGGACGCGGCCAGCAATCGCGCTTTCCCTACTATGACCTGGAGCGGGTCGAGGTCCTGCGGGGGCCGCAGGTGACCCTCTATGGCAACAGCGCCATCGCCGGGGCGATCAGCGTCATCAGCCGCAAGCCGGGTGACACCTTCGAAGGCGACTTCTCGGCGACCTACGAGACGCAGCATCAGGAGACGGTCCTGCAGGGCGGGGTCACCGTGCCGGTCACCGACAGGTTCCGTATCCGCCTCGCCGGCTACGTGGCGGATCTCGACAAGGGCTGGCTGAAGACCATCCGTCCGACCGGCGTCACCCACGATCCGCGGCGTCGCGACCGGGCCGGGCGCATCATCGCCGAGTTCGAGCCCACGGACGCCTTGTCGATCGAGCTGAAGTACGACTCCTACTCGCTCCTCAGCCTGGGCGGGACCAACCAGGCCACCGCCAACATCGGCAACGCCTCTGTCACCGAGTTCCGGTTCGACCGCGTGCGCGCGTTCGGCAATGGCCCGCCGCAGAACGGGAAGACGCAGGACACGGCGCGGATGAACAACCAGGCCGTCCAGGGGACGGTGAACTATGACGTGGCGCTAGGCACCATCACCTCCGTCACGGCCTACACCTGGTACGGCTTCTCGCAGGACACCGAGGGCGACATGAGCCCTCTGCCGATCTTCGACTACGACCACCACGAGCACTACGGCCAGTTCAGCCAGGAGTTCCGGCTCACCTCGACGGGCGACCAGCGGCTCAACTACATCGTCGGCGTCTATTACCAGCGCGACGATCTGAACCCCTCGGCCCAGAACAAGCTCAACCTGTCAGCCCAGCCCGCACCGTTCGGCGCGCCGCTGCCGCCCATCGCGCGCCTGAGCTACCTGGACCAGCAGACCACGAACTATTCGGCGTTCTTCGACACCAACTACCAGCTGACCGACAGCCTGAAGGTGAACGTCGGCGGCCGCTACATGCGCGTCGAGAAGGAGGCCGAGCAGGGGTCCTATTCGGTGCGGATCAACACCACCATCCCCGACCCGTCGATCGAGCAGTCGCCGGCGCCGGGCGTCCCGTCGATCTACTCCCGGGTCTACGGCTTCCCGCACATCTTCCGGGACCTGGAGCTCTCGGAATCGCACTTCATGCCGGAAGTCGGCCTGCAGTACGAAATCGACAACGGCATGTTCTACGCCAAGGTGGTCCGCGGCGCCAAAGCCGGCGGCTTCGACTGGGTCTATGCCGGCGCCGACAGGAACGCCCTGAAGTTCCTGCCCGAGAAGGCGACCTCTTATGAGGCCGGTTATCGTGGAACCCTCCTCAATGGCCGCCTGTTCTTCGGCGCCACCATCTACCGGATGGACATCGAGGATCTGCAGGTCAGCGTCTTCGATGGCCGCACCAGCTACGTCGTCGGCAACGCCGCCGAGCAGCGGGCGCAGGGCTTCGAGACCGACTTCACGTGGCGTCCGACGTCGGCGCTGCGGATCAACGGGGCGCTGGCGTACAGCGACGCCTATTGGGTCAGCTACCCGAACTCGGCCTGCTATGTGGAACAGCGCCTCGCCACGCCGGCCGGCACGGTCTGTCGCCAGGATCTGACCGGCAAGCCCGCCCCCGTGAACTCGAAATGGTCGGCTGCACTCGGCTTCAGCCATACCGCCGAGCTGGGATCGTTCGTGCTGACCACGCAGGCGAACTACAGCTATCGGACCAAGTCCAACCTGGGCCTGTCGAACGACCCGATGCAGATCCAGAAGGCGTTCGGCCTGCTCGACGCCCGGCTGGCCCTTTCGACGGCCGACGAGCGGTGGACCTTCGCGGTGTTCGGCAAGAACCTCACCGACGAACTCTACAGCGACTATGGGACGGATGCGCCCAGCGTCACGGGCGTCAGGTTCCGCGACACCCAGCGCACCCGGCAGGTCGGGGTGGAGCTCTCCACCCGCTTCTAGGCGCGACATCGCCGCCCCGTCGTCCTCCGGGCGGCGAAGGACTGGCCCCGGGCTCACGCCCGGGGCCGTTTTTCTGGCGGGGAACGGGAGGCCTGCCGGGGGCGCGCCGGTTGGGCGCGTCCCCGGCAGGCTGATCTATTCGGCGGCGACGATCTGCGGGGCAGTGAGGGCCGCCAGCAGGTCGGAGCGCATGCGCTCGGCCTCGGCCGCGCGGGTCTCCTTGATGTGCCCGTAACCGTAGATCTCCGCGGGCAGGCCGGCGAGCTTGACGGCGACCGCCATGTTGGCCGGCGTCAGGTGCTCGAGCGTCCGCTCCATGTCGGCGCGGTAGGTCTCGATCAGCCGCCGTTCCATACGCCGTTCCGGCGTGCGGCCGAACGGGTCGAACGGCGTGCCGCGGAGCCCCTTCAGGCGGGCCAGCACCTTGAAGCCGGTCATCATCCACGGGCCGAAGGTGAGCTTCCTTGGCAGGCCGCTGTCCTTGTCCCTGGGGGCGATGAGCGGCGGCGACAGATGGAAGGTGAGCTTGAGGTCGCCCTCGAACTGGGCCTTCAGCTTCTCGGCGAACTCGCCGTTGGCGTAGAGCCTGGCGACCTCGTACTCGTCCTTGTAGGCCATCAGCTTGAACAGGTTGCGGGCCACGGCCATGGTCAGGTCCTCGCCGCCCGGCGTGACGGCCTGCTCCGCCCGCCGCACCCGCTCGACGAAGGCGCCGTAGGCTTCGGCGTAGCGCCTGTCCTGATAGGCGGTGAGGAACGCGCTCCGGCGCTCGACAACCTCGTCCAGAGACAGCGAAAGGGCGGTTGAGCCCTTGGCCGCATCGGTCGGCGCCGGAGCCGCCAGAGCCGCCACGGCGTCCGGCTCGACCACCGCCCACCGCCCCAGGGAGAACGCCAGCAGGGTCTGCTCGACGGACACGCCATTGAGCCGGATGGCTTCCTCGATCGAGGTGCGGCGGACCGGCAGCAGTCCCAGCTGGCAGGCAGCGCCGACGACCATCATGTTGGTGGCGATGGAATCCCCCAGAAGGCCTTCCGCCAGCGCCGTCGCCGGCAGGAAGACGCTGCGCTGCGGGTCGAGAAGGTCCTGCAGCTTCCGCGCCGTCTGCGCCTCGTTGAAGTTGATGGTGCGCGTGAACGTGAAGGCGGCGGTGGGCGTGACGTCGCTGTTGACCACCCCGGCGGTGACGCCCCGCTGCAGCATCTGCGCGGCCTCTGCGCCGCCCGCCGTGATCATGTCGCAGGCCAGGAGCAGGTCGGCCGAGGCGGTGTCCACGCGCGCCGCGAAGACCTCGTCCACGCTGGGGGCGATCTTGAGGTGGCTCATGACCGCCCCGTTCTTCTGCGAGAGCCCGGTCATGTCGACGATGGAGCAGCCCATGCCGTCGACATGGGCCGCCATGCCGAGCACGGCGCCCACGGTGATCACGCCGGTTCCGCCGATGCCTGTGATCAGGATCGAGCTCGAGCCCGGGCTCTGCACGGGCTCGGGGAGGGGGGGGACGCTCAGTCGGCCGGAAGCCGGCGCGCGGGCGCGGGGCCTGCCGCCCTCCACCGTGACAAAGGAGGGGCAGAATCCCTGAACGCAGCTGAAGTCCTTGTTGCAGGAGGACTGATCGATCTTCCGCTTACGGCCGAACTCGGTCTCCAGCGGCTGGACGCTCACGCAATTCGACTTCACGCCGCAATCGCCGCAGCCTTCGCATACAAGGTCGTTGATGAAGACGCGCTGCGGAGGATCCGGGAACTCGCCGCGCTTGCGGCGACGACGCTTCTCGGCTGCGCAGACCTGATCGTAGATGATCACCGTGACGCCGGGCACCTCGCGCAGCTCCTTCTGGATCGCGTCCAGCCGGTCGCGGCCGTGCAGCGGGATGTCGCCGAGCTGTGCCCTGACCGCGACGTAGCGACCCGGATCGTCGGCGATGATCAGCACGCGGGCCGCACCCTCCGCCCTGAGCTCCTGGGCGATCTGCAGGGTGGTGAGCGTGCCCTCGACCGGCTGGCCGCCGGTCATCGCCACGGCGTCGTTGTAGAGCAGCTTGTAGGTGATGTTGACGCCGGCGGCGATCGCCGCGCGCACGGCGAGGACGCCAGAATGGAAATAGGTCCCGTCGCCAAGGTTCTGGAACACGTGCCGGGTCTCGGTGAATGGGGCGGCGCCGATCCAGTTCGCGCCTTCACCGCCCATCTGCACAGGCCATGCATGCTTGCGGTGCGGCATCAGCGCGGCCATCACGTGGCAGCCGATTCCCGAAAGGCCGACGCTGCCCTCCGGCACCACTGTGGAGGTGTTGTGGGGGCAGCCAGAGCAGAAGAACGGCGCGCGGGCGTGCTCCGTCAAAGGTGAGGCCGCCACGTCGCTGCGGCGCGACCGGACGGCCGCGATGCGGGCCCGGGCCTCGTCGTCCAGCAGGTCGTGCGCCTCCAGCCGGTCGGCGAGGGCGCTGAGGATCGGTCCGGCCGACAATTCCCCGAAGCCGGGCAGCAGGGGCGCGCCGTCGGGTGTCCCTTTGCCGGACACGCGGGGGCGGCGATCTGCGGGGAGGTGGTAGAGCGCCTCCTTGACCTGCGGTTCGATGAAGGCCCGCTTCTCCTCGACGACAAGGATCTCGACGCAGCCGTCGGCGAAGCGGCGGATCGTTTCGCCGTCCGCCGGCCAGGTCAGGCCCAGCTTGAGCAGGCGCACGCCGAGTTGGCGGGCGCGCCGTTCGTCGATTCCCGCCGCCGCCAGCGCCTCGCGCACGTCGAGGTAGGCCTTCCCGGCCGTCACGATGCCGAGCCCGCCGGGGGCGCCTGGAAGATCACCTTGTCGAAGCTGTTGGCCCGGGCGAAGGCCTGGGCCGCCGGCAGCCGGAACTCGACCGTGCGGCGCTCCATGCTGAGCTGGGACTCGCCCACCAGGATGTTCAGGCCCTCCGGCGGCAGGGCCAGGTCGTTGGGCGTGTGGAAGCCGCGCGGCACCGTCTCCAGTCGGGCGCTCATGGTGGCGTCCGCGGTGTCGTTCACGCACTTGAAGCCGGCCCACAGCCCGGTGAAGCGGGAGAGGGCATAGCCGAATGCGCCGAACGCCAGGAATTCCTCGACGTTGGCCGGATAAAGGACCGGGATCAGCGCGGCCGCGAGCGCCTGCTCGGACTGGTGGGCGGTGGTGGAGGACTTGGCGGCATGGTCGTCGCCCGCGAACACCAGCACGCCGCCGTGACGGTGGGCGCCGGCGAGGTTGCCATGCTTCAGGGCGTCGCCCGCGCGGTCCACCCCGGGGCCCTTGCCATACCAGGCGGCGAAGACGCCGTCGAACCTGGCGCCTTGGAAGAAGTCGAGCTGCTGCGATCCGTAGACGGCCGTGGCGGCCAGCTCCTCGTTCACGCCGGGCTGGAACACGACCCCATGCGCCTGCAATTGCCGACGGGCCCGCCACAGGGCCATGTCGAGGCCGCCGAGCGGCGATCCGCGATAGCCCGAGATGAAGCCGGCGGTGTTCAGACCGGCGGCGGCGTCGGCCCGCTGCTGCGCCAGCAGCACGCGCGTGAGGGCTTGGGTGCCGGAGACGAAAACACGTCCCTCGTCGAGTTCGTACTTGTCTTCGAGGGTGACGTTCTGCAGCATTCGACAAGCCCTTGAAATTCAATCGCTGGCGCAGAACATTCGGAGCCGTATGGTTTTTCCGCGAGTGCGGAGCCCTAGGGCGGGAATGCGGTAGCTCCAGGTCCTTGGAGATTATTCTTGAGAGTTTCGGTTTCGGCGGAGCCGGCGCGCGGCGCCTTCCAGCCTTCCGGCGAGCCTAGGTCGCAGGCTTCTGCCGGTCAATACGGTGGCGTATGAACGTCGGGCTGGAACCGCGCAAGCGACTGGACCGTGAGGACTGGGTGAAGGCGGCGCTGGACGTGCTCGTCCACCAGAGCGTGGATTCGGTGGCGGTCGAGCCGCTCGCCCGTTCGCTGAACGTCAGCAAGGGCAGCTTCTACTGGCACTTCAAGGACCGGGAGGATCTGCTGGCGGCGGTCATCGACTACTGGCGCGACAACTCCACCCGGAACGTCATCCGTTACGTGGAGGCCAAGGCGCAGGACCCGGTGGAAAAGCTGCACCTGCTCTCCAAGATCGCCATCGATATGTCGCCGGCCAATGCGCTGGCCCGCATGGAGGTGGCGATGCGCGCCTGGGCTCGCCGCGACGCCCGCGTGAGAACGGTGCTCACCGAATGCGACCGCGAACGCATGGACTACCTCTCGCAGCTGTTCCGCGACTGCGGCCTGGGCGAGCGGGAGGCGGAGGCGCGCGGCGCCCTGCTGTTCGGCTTTGCCGTGGGCGAGCGGAACATCTTCCGCGATGAGGCCAAGCGGGCGCAGCGGGGGAGGCTGGAAAACCTGCTGCAGTTCCTCATCGACGAACCGGTGGTGCAGGCGCAGCCGACGGGCAGGGGGGACGGAACGGGCCGATCCGGCCGCGCCCAGGCGGGGGCGCAAGGCGGCCTCTGCGACTGCCAAGCGCGCAGGATAGCGCCGTCCGGCCGCGGCCGGCGATGGCGCGCGGCTGACCCGGGCAATACGCATCCGTATTGTGCCGGCGGGCGGGCTGGGCTAGCGTCCACGCGTCGGCTGCAGCTCCGCCGGGACCCCACGGCTGGGCGGTCGATCGGGGCGCCCAGGACGGCCGGCGGAGGAAACCTGCATGTCCCGACCCACCCCGTCAGACGCCTCGCTCGCCGGCCTGGACGCCGCCGCCCAGTACGCGGCCGCGCCGTGGCGCGCCCACTATGGCGAGGCGGCGCGTCGCGCGGAGCGGCTGCGGCCCTTCGCGCTGTTCGAGCTGCTGGCCTGGGCCGAGCGGCATTTCCCCGAGCGCCCCTACCTCACCTTCCAGGGCCACACCGTCACCTATGCGGAGGCGCTCGAGCTGGTGGAGCGGCTGGCCGCCGGACTCGCCGGGCTGGGTGTCGGCAAGGGCGACCGGGTCGGCTACTGCATGGCCAATCACTCCGCCTTCGGGCTGCTCCACTTCGCGCTGTGGAGGATCGGCGCCGTCGCGGTGAGCATGAACCCTCTCTACCCCATGGCCCGGCTGGCCGAGCAGGCTGCAGACGCCGGCGTGAAGGCGATCCTGGTCACTGACGAGCCCGAGCTGGGGGACCGTTTCCTGCCGCTGGCCCGCGTGGAGCCCGAGCGCCCCCGGCTGATCCTCGCCCGTCACGACGCGGGTGACGTTCGCGAACCCGCGCGGCTGTCCGAGGCCGCCGAGGCCGCGTCCGCCGTGCGGCTGTCGGACCTGCTGGCCACCCGGGCCGAGGCGCTCCCGGCGGACGTCGAGCCCGACGACCTGGCGGCGCTGGCCTACACCGGCGGGACCACCGGTGCGCCCAAGGGCGTCATGTTGACCCACGCCAACCTCTCGATGAACTGCCAGCAGATGAAGAGCTGGTACCCGCAGCTCGCCGCCGGGGTGGAGGCCACGTGTGTGGGGGCGCCGATGACCCACATCGCCGGGATCAGCCCGATCCTCAACTTCATGACGCTTCTCGGTGGGGAGATCATCATACAGCCGCGCTTCGACCCCGCGGGCCTGCTTCAGGCGGTCGACGAGGGGCGCGTCAGCCTTCTTCTGCTCACCCCCACCATGCTGGTCGGCATGCGCGACCTCATGGAGAGCCGCCCGGTGGACTGGTCGCGCGTGAAGCTGATCCAGTGCGGCGCGGCCCCGCTCACGCCGGACCTGATGCGGGTGTTCCAGGCCATCACCGGCCAACCCATCGTCAACCTGTTCGGCATGACCGAAACGTCCCCTGCCGTCGTCTACGGGATGCCGACCGTCCCAGGCGGCGAGGCGGCCACCGGCTGTCCGCTTCCAGGGACGCGGATCCAGGTACGTGCGAAGGACGATCCCGGCCGCTGCCTGCCCATGGGTGAGGCCGGGGAGCTGTGCTTCGCCGGGCCGCAGGTGACGCGCGGCTACTGGAAACGGGACGACGAGAACGCCGTGTTCTTCGTCGATGGCTTCTTCAGGACGGGCGACGTCGGCTACGTGAGCCCTGAAGGCTTCGTGTACGTCATCGACCGCCTGAAGGACGTCATCATCGCGGGCGGCAACAACATCTACCCCGCACAGGTGGAGAGCGTCCTGGTCGAGCATGAGGCGATCGCAGAGGCGGCGGTGATCGGCTCCCCTCACCTCTATCGCGGAGAGACGGTGAAGGCGGTCGTGCGGCTCAGACCGGGCGCGCAGCTGACGCTCGCCGAGCTGCAGGCCGACATGGCCGGAAAGCTCTCGCCGGTCGAGATGCCGAAGATCCTCGAGATCCTGGAGGAGCTGCCGCGCACCCCGACGATGAAGGTCTCCCGCCAGGCCCTTCGCGAACGCGAGCGCGAACTTACCGGCGTCTCGGCGCCTGGCGCGGCCGGCTAGCACCCGCCTCACCTGTGATTGCGCGCGGTGCGGCCCACGGGTTGACAAGGGTCTCGGGCGGGGACATTCAAACCATACGGTAGCGAATGTTACGGGCGGTATTCGGGTTTCAGGGAGACACGCTGTGGCGAGTCAGCAGGGATCGTTCATTTCGGTCGGGGATGTGCGCACGCACTACCACGACGCCGGGTCTGGTCCGCCCGTGGTCCTGCTGCACGGGTCAGGCCCCGGCGTCAGCGCCTGGGAGAACTGGGGCGGCGTGATTCCGCGGCTCGCCGACGGGTATCGGGTGCTCGCCCCCGACATGGCCGGCTTCGGCCTCACCGAGACGCCGGCCGGTCAGGCCCTCGACATCAAGCTCTGGGTCGCCCAGTTGACCGGCTTCCTGGACGCCCTCGACGTCGGCCCCGCCGTCCTGGTCGGCAACTCGTTCGGCGGCGGTCTGTCGCTGGCGACCACGTTCCGAGACCCGGCGCGGGTGCGCGGACTGATCCTGATGGGCACGCCCTTCGGTCGCTTCGAGCAGACCGCCGCCCTGCAACAGGGCACGGGGTACACGCCCTCGCTCGAGAACATGCGCGACGTGCTCTCCAAGTTCCCGCACGACCCGGCGATCATCACCGACGAGATGGTGCGGACGCGCTATGAGATGAGCCTGCGCCACCCAGACAACGCCGCCCTGCGCGCGCTGATGTCGGACAAGCCGGCCGACGGGCAGCCGGTGATCGTCCGGGGCGCGCCGTTCGAGCGGCTCGCCACCATCACCCAGCCGACGCTGATGCTGCACGGCCGCGAGGACATCGTCATCCCCATGCAGGTGGCGGTGGACGCCGCGCGCCATATCCCCGACAGCGAGCTCCACCTGTTCGGCCAGTGCGGCCACTGGGTGCAGCTCGAGCGGCCCGATGCCTTCGTGCTGCTGGCGCGCGACTTCCTGGCCCGCCGGGTTGGCGAGGGGGTCATCGCGTGAGCGTCTACGGCCTCGAGCTGGCGCTCTACGACATCACCACCAAGAGCCTGGTGCGGAAGCAGTTCATCGCCACGCCCGACGTCGCGGTGGCTGGCTATGCGCTCGAGGCCGACGAGCAGGCGATGCTGAAGGACCTCGACGTGGGCCGGTTGCTCGACGTCGGGGTGAGCCCGATGCTGACGCTCGGGCTGTGGATGTGCCTGCGCGGACCACAGACGCTGCTGGATTACCTGGAAGCGGTGGCCGGCCACGCGCAGGGGCGATCCTGATGGCTGAGATCGTCGGCGGTTTCCTGGTGTCTCACGACCCGCTCCTGTTCCTCAATCCCAGGAAGGAGGACGCCAGCCGGCCCCTTGCCGCCTATGCGGCCATCCGCGCGCGGGTGGTCGAGCTCGGCGCCACCGCGGCTGTCGTCGTCGGGGCGGACCACTACATCCTGTTCGGGCCCAACTGCCTGCCGCAGATGGCCATCGGCATCGGCGACGTGCAGGGACCGGTCGATCCGCTCCCGGGGGTCCCGCGCGGTGCGATCGCCAGCCATCCGGCGCTGGCCAGGCACATCCTGGAGGTTGGGCAGGACGAAGGATTCGACTGGGTGGCGGCCGGCACCATGGCCGTGGACCACTCCGTCGGCGTGCCGGTCCGCCGCTGCCTGCCGGAGGACGGGTCGGTCGCCACGGTGCCGGTCTACCTCGCTGCCGGCGTCGCGCCGTTGATCCGGCCGCGCCGCGCCTACGCGCTCGGCTGTTCCATCCGTCGGGCGGTCGACAGCTTCCCCGGCAAGGAGCGGGTGGTGGTGATCGGGTCGGGCGGGCTCAGCCACTGGGTCGGGCTGCCGCAGATGGGACGCATCAACCGGGAGTTCGACAAGATCGTCCTGGACGCCGTCGAGCGCGGCGACGCGGAGAGCCTGATGGCGATGTCCGACGATCATGTGCTCGAGCACGGCGGCAATGGCGCACTGGAGATCCGCCAGTTGCTGTGCGCCATGGGCGCCACGCAAGGCGGCGGGCGGGTGATTGACTATGTGGCTTGGCCGGGCGGCGTCACCGGCCTCGGCTTCGCCGAGCTTCGGTCCGCGGCATGAACCCGCGGCCTTCCGGACAAATCCAATCGGTTCGAGGACATCCCAATGGCTGACACCCTACAGGCGCGGCACGCGTCGCCCGCGGCAGACCTCGACTTCCACCGTCTGGTCGACGTGGACAACGGATGGATCGACCGGCGGATCTTCTGGGACGAGGGCATCTACCAGCTCGAGCTGGAGCGGATCTTCGCCCGCTGCTGGGTCTTCGTGGGGCACCAGTCGCAGTTCGCCGAGCCCGGCGACTTCGTCACCACCTACATCGGCCAGGACGCGGTGATCGCGGCGAAGGACCGCAAGGGGGGACGTCAACGTCTTCCTGAATTCCTGCTCGCACCGCGGGAACCGGGTGTGTTTCGCAGAGGCCGGCAACACCCGCCGGTTCACCTGCAACTTCCACGGCTGGGCCTTTGGGCTGGACGGGGGCCTGCTCGCGCCCACGAGGAAGAGCAATATTCAAAGTGCGCCACCTTCGACAAGTCGAAGCTGGGGCTGCATCGCGCGCGCGTGGGCATCTACAAGGGTCTGGTCTTTGCCACGTTCGATCCCGATGCCCCTTCGCTCGACGATTACCTTGGGGACTATCGCTACTATCTGGACGTGCTCCTGGACAACGATGCCGGAGGCACGGAGTTCATCGAGGGCAACGTCAAGTCGCGGCTTGGCTGCAACTGGAAGTTCGCAGCGGAGAACTTCGTCGGCGACGCCTATCACGCGGGCTGGACCCATGCCTCAGCCGCCGCGGCCATCTTCAAGAAGGACGTGAAGGTCAATGTCGAGCGATCCTACCAGGCCAACATCAACGGCCACGGCACCGAGTTCGGCCTCGACCTGATCGGGAACGCCATGGGCCTCGCGGAGCCGGAGGTCGTCGAATACCTGAAGGAGAACGAGGCGCGCTTCGCGGAGCGCCTGGGCAAGCTGCGCTCGCGCATGGTCGGCGGGATGAGCTCGTCCAATGTGTTCCCGAATCTGGCCTATCTGACCGGCTTCAACACCTGGCGCACCTGGACCCCCAAGGGGCCGCACGAGATCGAGCTGCACACCTGGGTGCTGGTGAACAAGGACATGCCCGACCGGCTGAAGGAAGCCTATCGCCGCGGCGTCTCGCGAACCTTCTCGCCCACCGGCATGTTCGAATCCGACGACGGCGAGAACTGGGAGCACTGCACCCGGTCAAACGCGGGCGTCGTCACCCGCCGCCAGAAGCTGCACTACGGCCTGGGGATGGACTCGAAGATCGAGCACGAGGAGTTCCCGGGCGCCGTCTACAAGGTGCAGCTGAACGACGCCAACCAGCGCGCCTTCTACCAGCGCTGGGCCGACCTGATGTCCGCGGCCAGCTGGGCCGAGGTGCCGGCCCGTACCGGAGCCGACCAATGAGCGTCGACGTGCTGGAAACGCCCACGGCCGGCGCGCGCCAGGCCTCCCTGCAGCTGGTCCATGACGTGCAGCAGCTTCTCTACAGGGACGCGCGCCTGCTCGACGAGCAGCGGTACGACGAGTGGTTCGACCTCATGACCGAGGACTTCCGCTTCTGGGTGCCGGTCCCGCAGTCCCGTTACCGGCGCGACAGCAAGGGCGTCTTCGAGCCGGGCCGAATGGCTCACTTCGACGACAGCCTTGCCGAGCTGAAGTTGCGGGCTTCGCGCTGGAAGGAGGCCACCGCATGGAGCGAGGACCCGCCGACGCGGCACGTCCACTATGTGACCAACATCGAGGTGGAGCCCGCCGAGCTCGACGGCGAATGGCTGGCCCGATCCGTGGTGATCAGCCTGCGCAACCGCAACGAGGACGAGGAAAACTGGCTGGGCGCGCGCCGTGAGGACCTTGTGCGCGAGACGCCGGCAGGCCTGAAGCTCGCCCACCGGAAGGTCTTCGTCACGCAGTCGGTGCTGCTGGCCAAGAACTTCAACACCTTCCTCTGATGCCGGCGGTGTCGGAAATGCAGGCGTGGGTGCTGTCCGGCTTCGGGGACCGGTCGCAGCTCGCTTACACCGCCTGGCCGGCCCCGGAGCTTCGGCCGGGCGAGGCGCTCGTCGAGGTGCGGGCGGCGGCCCTGAACTTCGCCGACGGCCTGATGATCGCCGGACGCTACCAGCTGAGGCCCGCGCCGCCATTCGTGCTTGGGGCCGAACTGGCCGGCGTCGTGGTCGCCACCACGCCAGGCTCGACCTTCCGGGCCGGCGATCGGGTCGCCGCCCAGGTCTGGACCGGCGCCTACGGGCAATACTGCGCCGTCGATGAAGGCCGGCTGATCCGGCTGCCGGAGGGCCTCAGCTTTGCGGAGGGGACGGCGCTGCCGGTCTCCTACACCACCGCCCACATCGCCCTTTTCCAGGAGGGCCGCCTGACGCCCGGCCAGACAGTGCTGGTCCACGCCGCCGCCGGGGGCGTCGGCGGGGCGGCGGTCCAGCTTGCCAGGGCCGGCGGCGCGCGGGTGATCGCCACCGCCAGCTCGGACGAGAAGCTCGCCATCGCCCAGGCCCATGGCGCGGAGGCTCTGATCAACTATCGCGAGTCCGGCTGGACCGACGAGGTGCGCCGGCTGTGCCCGGACGGCGTAGACCTCGTCGTTGATCCGGTCGGCGGCCAGACGACCCTCGACAGCATCGGCCTGCTCGGATGGCGCGGGCGCATCCTGCTGATCGGCTTCGCCTCGGGCGCCCCGGCCCAGCTTCCCGCGAACCGCCTGCTGGTGAAGGCTGCGGCGGCGATGGGGGGTCTACTGGGACTATGTCAAAGACCGTCCCCTGGTGACCGCCGTACAGGCCGAGCTGGCAGAGCGCGCGGGCCGCGGCCAGCTCCGTCCACGCATTGGCGCCCGGTATCCCGTGAGCGACTTCTTCGCGGCGCTTGACGAGCTCGAGAGCGGTCGCACTACCGGGAAGGTGATCCTGGACCTGTAGTCGCTGCGCCACGCCTGCGGGCAGCCGCGGGACCTCCATACGCAGCCCCGTTCGGACTCGGCGATGGCGACTTCCGTTGTAAGACAAATTCTGCTTCATATGGTACGGAAGTGTCCTATGACGATCTGCGGCGGCGTGCGGCGATGAACCTGAACGAGGGGCCTGGCCGTATCTGTGCGGCGGCAGAGCCAGCGAATTCGCCGCTTGGCGCGATTCAGTTCGCGGTGATCGCGGCCACCCAATCCGGGAACGCCCTGCTCGTGGCCGAAATGGTCGCGGCGCGGCTGACGCTTCGTGGCGCCGAACGGGTATGCCTCGTGGGGGAGGGGGAGTATCCGGCCGCTGCCCTCGCGCAGAGCGACGTTCTCGTGGCCTGTGTGGCGAGCCACGGCGACGGCGACGTTCCGGACGGGTTCCTCGAAACCTACCAGGCGCTGATCGCGGAACGGCCGGACCTGTCCCACCTGCGCTACGGGCTCATCGGCCTCGGTGATCGGACGTACGCGACATTCTGTGGCGGCGCCTGGAAGGTCGACGCCCTCCTTGGACAGCTCGGCGCCCGCCGCGTGGGCGATCCCTGCACCATCGACGCCTCGATACAGCCCTTCGCCGACGAGGAAGCGCTCGCCTGGCTGGAGGCCTGGCTGCGAGGACTTTGACGGGGAGGCGCAGGTGCGCGGGGGAAAGACCGGATCAAAAAAGGCGGGAGGTTAGGGTGGAAGCCAGGATGGCGGCGGCGGCGCCGGAAAGCCGCGCGGGAACTTGGCGGAACGTGGCCGAGGTGTTCCTGGCGCTGGCGCGTGCGAATGGCGACACCTTGGCTTTCCGGCAGAGGACGCCTGGAAGTTGGCGCGACCTCACCTGGGCCGCGTTCGCCTCCGACTTGGACGAGGTGGCTGCCGGGAACCTGGCGTTTGGCCTCGAGCCCGGCGACACGATCTGCGTTCTCGCGCGGACCCGCGCCGAGTGGCTGCTGGCCGACCTGGGCGCGGTGACCTGCGGGATCGTCTGCGCGGGAATCTACCCCACCGAACCCGCCGATAAGGTCGCCTTCGTTCTCAACGACTGCGGCGCGCGCGTCGTCTTCGTCGATGACGCGGAACAGGTGGAGAAGCTGAAGGCCGCCCGCGCCAGTGCCCCCGGGTCGAGGCCGTCGTGGTCATCGAGTCCTCCGCCACGCCGGCCGACGACCCGTGGTTCGTCAGCCTGGCCGAATGGCGGCGCGCCGGCCGTGAGTGCATTGCGGCCCGACCGGCCGTGCTGCAGGCGGCGCGCGCCTCCGCCGGGCCCGCCTCGCCCGCGATCCTGATCTACACCTCGGGCACCACCGGGCCGCCGAAGGGGGCGATAATCACCCACGGCAACATCGTCTACCAGCTGACCCATGCGCCGGAGGTGATCGGGCTGCAGGCGGGCTGGCTTCGGCCCTCGTTCCTGCCGCTCTGCCACGTGGCCGAACGGCTGTTCACCTATATGGCGATGGCCGGCGGGATGGTCTCCTGCTTCGTCGATGGACCCAACGAGCTCCTGGCCACGATGCCCGGACTGCGCCCTCAGTTCATGCTCGCCGTGCCCCGCGTGTACGAGAAGCTCCATGCCCAGGCCATGGCCTGGCTTTCCGTTCAGCCCGAGGAGCTCCGCGCCGAAATCCGTCTCGCCGAGAGCCGGGCGGTCGCTGCTGCGGATCTGGCCGCCGCGGG
Source organism: Phenylobacterium sp. J367 (assembly GCF_024699985.1). Classification (GTDB taxonomy): domain Bacteria; phylum Pseudomonadota; class Alphaproteobacteria; order Caulobacterales; family Caulobacteraceae; genus Phenylobacterium. The sequence continues at coordinate 2,995,411 of NZ_JAJONA010000001.1, forward strand.
GCGGCTTTCGGACACCGCGGAGGCTGTCTGGCGGCAGGACCAGGAGGGGCCCCTGCGGCTCCTGCGCGCGGCTATCGGTCTCGACCGCGTGGCCATGCTCATGTCGGGCGGCGCCCGGTTCCCGGTGGAGCTCGGGCAGTGGCTGCACGCCATCGGGGCGCGCGTCGACGACATCTACGGAATGACGGAGTGCGGGACGATCGCCTTGAACCAGGACTTCCGCACCGTGCCGGGCCTGGTGGGCCGACCGTTTTCGCACGGTGAGGTGACGCTCGCACCCGACGGCGAGATCCTGGTCAGGGGGCCACACGTCTTTGCGGGCTACCTCAACCTGCCGGACAAGACGTCCGACGCCTTTCGCGACGGCTGGTTCCGCACTGGCGACGTCGGCCGGTTCGACGAGGCGGGGCGGCTGATCCTGCTGGACCGGATCAAGGACATCATCATCTCGTCCAGCGGAAAAAACATCACGCCGTCCGAGGTGGAGGGGGCGTTGAAGGCCGCCTCGCCGGTCATCGCCGACGCCGTGGCCGTGGGCGACGGCCGCAACTACGTCACCGCCCTCGTCATGATCGACGCCGCGGTGGCGCAGCAGGCCCTGGCCGCGGCCGGGCAGCCGTATACCGACTTCCCCGCGCTGGCCGCGGCGGAGAGCACCCAGGCGCTGGTCGCCGAAGCCGTCTGGCGAGCAAACCGCCAGCTGTCGCGGGCCGAAGGCGTCAAGGCCTTTCGGATCATCCCGCGACAGCTCAGTCCCACGGACGAGGCGATGACGCCGACGCTGAAGCTCAAGCGGCGGGTCCTGATCGACCTCTACCAGGATCTCGTGGCGGAGATGTATCCCGTCGCCGGCCGGGCCTAGGCCGATGCCGCTCACCCTGAGGCACCTGACTCCGTGCGAGATCCGCGTCCCGGAGCCGGCGCTGGTGGATCTCCGCGATCGCCTCGCCGCGTACCGGCCGCCGCGTGAGCCGGCGGGCGGGGGTGGCGCTATGGGATCGACGGCGGGTACCTCGCCGAGCTCCTGACCTACTGGCGCGAAGGCTTCGACTGGCGCGCCGCCGAGCGCCGACTCAACGCCCTCCCGCACTACCGCGCGACCCTCGCGACCGATCCGGATGGTCCCCTTGATGTGCACCTCATCGTGCAGCCAGCCGCCCGGCCCAACGCGCCGGTGGTCCTGCTCACCCCAGGCTGGCCGTCCAGCCTCCTGGAGTTCCACGACCTCATCGGGCGGCTCACGGACCCCGGGCGCCACGGCGGCGATCCGGCCCACGCCGTCACCGTCGTGGCGGCGGAACTGCCCGGCTTCGGCCTTTCGCAGGCCCCCCGCGCGACCGATGACGCCGCGCCGGATGGCCAGCCTCTGGCGCGAGCTCATGGTGGAGGTCCTGGGCGTCCCGAGCTTCGTCGCCCACGGCGGAGACTGGGGCGCGGTGGTCAGTTCCTGGCTGGCGGTCGATCACCCCGAGGTGGTCACAGGACTGCACCTCAGCATGCTGGGCCTGCGGCCTTCCCTCGATCGCGCCGGTGCGCCGCTGAGCGAACCGGAGACGACCTGGCTGGGCGAGACCAAGCGCCGGCTGGACCGCGACGGCGGCTACCGCGAGCAGCAGGCGACGCGCCCCACAACGTTGGCAGTGGGCCTTTCGGACTCGCCGGCGGCGCTCTGCGCCTGGCTGGTGGACAAGTACCACGGCTGGTCAGGGGCCGGTCCCGACGAGCCGCCGCCGTTCGACCGGGACGCGCTCCTGACGTCAGCCACCCTCTACTGGGCGCTGGGCGACCTGCCCGCGGCGAACTGGATCTACTGGGCGGACCGGCACGAGGGCGGCATCGGACTGGAACCCGGTCAGCGGATCACGACCCCGACGGGCTTCGCCCTGTTCGACCGGGGCTTCTTCCCGGTTCCGCCGCGCACCTGGGCCGAGCGGGCCTATAACGTTCGCGGCTGGGACGTTCACGCCACTGGCGGGCACTTCCCGGCCTGGCTGACGCCCGGACCATTGGCTGCCAGCCTCCTCCGGTTCGTCGGCGAGGTCACATGACCGGGCTGGCGGTCGCCATCGTCGGCGCCGGACCGGCCGGCCTGTTCACGCTCGACGCGCTGCTGCGACAGGCGCCCGAGGTCCGGGTCGACGTATATGAGCGCCTGCCGACCCCTTTTGGCCTGATCCGCCACGGCGTGGCGCCGGACCACCAGGGCACGAAGGCGGTCGTGCGCCAGTTCGACCGGGCGTTCGGGCGGCCGAACGTGAGGCTGATCGCGGACTGTGACGTGGGCCCCGCCGTGCCGCTCGAGCTCCTCCGCGAGGCGTACGACCTCGTGTTCCTGGCGACCGGCGCGCCCGTCGGCCGCAGATTGGGTGTGTCCGGCGAGGACCTGCCAGGGGTCTATGGCGGGGCCGCCTTCATGGCGTGGCTCAACGGACACCCCGACTACCGCGGTCTCGAGCCGCAGGTGGGCGAACAGGTGGTGGTCGTCGGCGGGGGCAATGTCGCCCTCGACGTGACGCGCGTGCTCGCCAAGACCGAGGCCGAGATGGCCAGCAGCGACCTGTGTGCTCATGCCCGGCGCATCACCGGCGTCGCACGTTCCATAACCGTCGTCGTGCGGTCGCCGCCCGAGAAGGCACGCTTCACTTCAAGCGAACTCGCCGCTCTTGGCCGCCTGAAGACGGCCTCGGTGGCGATCGAGCTGCCCGCGACGGCCGACCTGTCCGTCCCGGCCGTCGCCGCGCTGGCCGCGCTGTCCGGCGGTCCGCCTTCGGCAGCGACATCGATCCGCTTCCGCTTCGCCCTTCAGCCCATCCAGGTTCTCGGAAGCGGGCGGGTCGAGCAGGTGCGCCTCCAAGGCCCGGGCGGTGTGGAGGAGAACGTGGCTGCCGACACCCTGATCCTCGCCATTGGCCAGGCCGCCTCGCCGGCTCCACCGAGGGAGCGGACCTGCGCCGTCGGCTGGGCGGCCGGCGGACGCGGCGACATTCCAGGCGCGCGGGCGGAGGCGGCGGACAGTGTGCGGCGGATGCTTGCCGGCGCGACCGTGGCGCCGCGCGAGGCCGCCCGCGCCCGCCTGAACGCGTGGCTGGAGGCCTCCGGGGCCGACCTCCTGGATTGGGCGGCCTGGCGACGCATCGACGCCGCCGAACGGGCCGCCGCCGTCCCGCCCCGTCCTCGCGAAAAGCTTGCGTCCTGGGAGTCCCTGCGGCGCGTCGCGCGATTGTATGAAACAGTCTGATCATATAGAATAACGAAAATGTAGCATATGAACGCGTGGAGGCCTGCGATGAAGACCTATGACAAGGGTGACGAACTGCCGGCCGAGTACCGTCAGGCGCTGCTGCACCTGCTGACGTTCCAGGCGGACTCCGAATACGCCGGCGCCCAGCGGGTCGGTGAAAACCTGCAGTTCGCGCCCCGGCCGGAGGAGGCCTATCGTCTCGCGAAGAAGACGATGGAGGAGTACGGCCACGCCTTCTACCTGTGGACCCTGGTCGAGGACCTGGGCGTCGACGTGAAGTCGCGCATGGAGGAACTCCGCGACAACCCGGAGAACCCCGATCCCAAGAAGGTCAACATCATCAATGGCTTCCGTCGTTCCTACTGGCAGGACCAGTTCCAGTGCTGGGAAGACGTCGCGATGATGTCCTGTGTCGCCACGCCAGGCGCGGTGATCTTCCTGGGGCAGTACGCCAAGTGCTCCTACCTGCCCTGGGCGCGGGTCTCCGAGCGCATCGCCCGCGAGGAAGTGGGTCACATGGGCTTCGGGGTCTGGGCTGTGAAGCGGATCATCGAGTTCGGCGGCGAAGACGCGCGCGCCAAGCTCCAGCGGCGGGTGCCGAAGTTCATCGCGATGGGGATGGGCATGTACGGCCGGCCCTCCGAGCCCGGCTCGGTGCAGTCGAAGTACTTCGACAAATACTACGAGATGGGCCTGAAGATCATGAAGCCCGAGGAGTGCCAGGCGCAGTACCTGGAACTCGTTCAGCAGCGGCTCAAGGACGTGGGATTGGAGTATGTCGAAGGCGTCGTCCCCGACTACGACCAGCGCATAGGCTACGCCATGGACGACGCCGAGCTGGAGATGCGGGTGGCGGGCGCCGCCTAGGCGGACGCTGCGGCGGGCGGCTTGCCCGCCCCCCATGAGCGAGGCGAGAGGCCCCCGAACCGCGCATACAACTCGGGCAGAGGGCGGCGGAGCGGGCCATCGGCGGTGCGGACGACGCTGGCGAGATAGGCTTCGGACGGCTCCAGAACCGCCTCATAGATGTTGCGGCAGAGTGCGAACGCCATCTCCCCCGCCCACAGGGTCGGCAGGTGGTCGCGCGGCAGGCGCGGGTCGCGCAGGGCGATCCGGCGATACTCCATCATCAGCAGGGCGCGGGTGGTGTAGGCGGCTTCGGGATCGGGATGCTGGCCACCCTCGAGGTGCGACCAGATCGGGCGGAACCGGGCGAGGAACTCCTGGTAGCTCGTCTCGAGCGCCTCGATGTTCCACGCGTCCGCGACGATCGAGCGCATCAGCGATGGGCCGGGGGGCGAGGTCGCGGTGGCGTCCAGGATCTGGACGCGGTCCAGCAGCCCCGCCGCCTTCAGCAGGGCCTGGAGCGGGGAGAGGTCCTCTGCGGCGCTGATGAACACATGCGGCGCGACCTGTCCGACGCCGCTCCAGAGGAGGTTCCGCCGCAGTGTGGCGTATGCCTTTGCGTCCAGCCCCGCCGCTCCGGTCAGGAGCAGTCGCCAGACCGCAGTCTGGTCCGCGGATGGTTTCCCGTAGACGCGCGGGTAGTAGGCGACGACGTTCCGGACGTGCTCGTCCGTCATCGAATAGTAGCTGAGCTTGCCGACCCGGGTGGGATGGAGCCAGCCGTCCTTCACCAGGCGCAGGGCTGTGGTGCGTGACAGATATTCGGCGATCCCGAACGGCTCGGCCATCTTGACGAGGCTGCCCAGCCACACCGTGCCGCCATGGGGCACCAGCATGTCGCCATAGATGGTGGCGATCAGATTCTTGGGATTGATCCGAACGGTTCCGAGCAGCCGCTCAATAGGCTTCCTGATGGGACCGCGGACCATCGAAACTCCGTCCAAGCATGAGGCGCCGTGCGCCGGGCGGGGTCGGCGACGGTCACTGCGATTACGATAAGCGGGAAAGCTAGCCGAGCCGCAAGGTGTCCAGGGCGTCCTGCGTCCGGACGCGGAGTGCGCCGAACGCCTCGACGGCGTCCTCATAGGCGTCACGGTCCGCGGCATAGGCCTCGACGAGCGCCGGCAGGGGCCCCGCCTCGAGAATCCGCAGGTGGGCCGCGTCGCAGGCGTCCATCAGGCGGTCGAGGCGCGCGCGCTGCTCGACATACGCCAGCGCCTGCTCCCGCACGGTCGGGGGAAGCTCGTCGAGCGCGGGCGCCGTGTCGCCGCCCGCCGCGGAGAAGTCGCAGCGCAGCAGCTCCCAGGCCGCGCTCGGGAGGGGCGCCGGAGCGGGCTTGTGGGTCGGCTGGTAGCCGAACTTCCTGAGGACCCCTCGGCGTCCCTCCTCGTTGGCGAGCGGTGCGGGTCTCATCTGTCGTTCTCCAGCCTCATCGATTCCGGAACACCGGGGCGCGACGCTCCGCGAAGGCGGTCATCGCCTCGGTCTGGTCCTCCAGCGCGAAGGTGGCGTGCAACATGCGGCGCTCGAACCGCAGGCCCTCGGCCAGGGAGGTCTCGAAGGCGCGGTTGACGCTTTCCTTGATCATCATGACCACCGGGCGCGAGTAGCTCGCAATGTCCTCGGCCAGCTGCACCGCCGCGGTGATCGCCTGCCCTGGGGGCGCCAGCCGCGCCACGATCCCGATGCGTTCCGCCTCGTAGGCGTCGATCAGCCGCCCGCTCAGGCACAGCTCCATGGTCTTGCTCTTGCCCAGTATCCGCGCGAGCCGCTGGGTGCCGCCTCCGCCCGGGATCGTACCCACCCGCACCTCCGGCTGGCCGAACCTCGCGGTCTCGTCGGCGACCACGATGTCGCACATCAAGGCCACCTCGCAGCCGCCGCCGACCGCATGGCCGGCGACCGCCGCCAGGATCGGCTTGCGGCATTTCGGGATCACGTCCCAGTCGCGGGTGACGAAATCCTCAAGGTAGGCCTGTGCAAAGGTCTTGGCGGTCATCTCCTTGATGTCCGCGCCGGCCGAGAACATCCGGTCGCCGCCGGTCAGCACAATCGCCCCGACCGCCTCGTCATCCTCGAGCTCCATCAGGGCCGCGCCGAGAGCCTTCATCAGCGCGCTGCTCAGGGCGTTGCGCGCCTCCGGTCGGTTCAGGGTCACCACGGCGACCGCGCCGCGACGCTCGACGAGGATCGGTTCGGAGCTCATGTCGCCCTGTGGAACTGCGGCGCCCGACGCGCCTGGAAGGCCGCGACGCCCTCCGCGTAGTCGGAGGTGCGCGCGAGCTCTCCCTGGATCCGCGCCTCCTCAGCCAGGACGCCGGCCAGGCCTAGGGTCTCGCTCGCGCGGATCAGGGCCTTCTGCGCGCGGAAGGCCGCCTGCGGGCCCTCGACGATGCGGCGAGCCAGCGCCTCGGTCGCGGGCTCCAGCAGGCGGTCGGGCGTGAGGCGGTCCACAAGGCCCAACCGGAGCGCCTCGGGGCCCTCGATCACGTCGCCGGTGTAGATCATCTCGAGCGTTCGGCCCGGCGTGAGGCGGCGGGGAAGGAAATAGTGTCCGCCGCTGTCCAGCGCGGCGCCCAGCCGGGCGAAGGGGGACGAGAACCGTGCGCTCTCGGCTGCGAAGACGATGTCGCAGGCTAGGGCCAGCCCCAGGCCGATGCCCATGGCCGCGCCATTGACCGCGGCGATGGTCGGCTGGGGGAGGTCGTGAAGGATCTGCAACAGCGGATTGACGACCTCCGTGAGGATGGTCGACGCATCCTCCCCAGCGGTGGCGCTCGAGATGTCGCGCCCGGCGCAAAAGGCGCGTCCGGAGCCGGTGATCAGGACGCAGCGGACGGCCGGGTCGCCGGCGGCATCCTCCAGGAGCCTCACGAGCGCGCGGCAATCCCCGTCGGCGAGGGCGTTCATCTTCTCGGGACGGGCGAGCCGGATGCGCAGGAGGCCCTCGGCCTGTTCCGCCTCGAATGGAGCTCGCTCGAGATCAGGCTGAAGCATGCGCGGTCCGGCTGAACAGCGCGCGGATCGCCTGGCGCGACAACTTGGCATTCTCCGTCTTCGGGATCGCCTCCAGGATCTCGAGCCGCTTGGGCATCTCGATCGGCGACAGCTTCTCACGAAGGAAACTCTGGAGCTCCGGCAGTGAGAGGGTGCGACCGGGCCGCAGCGTGACGACGCTCAGCACCGTCTCGCCGCGGTAGTCGTCGGCCACGCCGACCGCAACGGTCTCGGCCACGGAAGGATGCTCGAGCACCGCCTCCTCGATGGTCCGGGGATACACGTTGTAGCCGCTGCAGATGATCACGTCCTTGAGCCGATCGACCACATAGAGCGCCCCATCCACGCTCAAGAAGCCGACGTCCCCGCTTCGGAACAGTCCGTCCGGGGTCAGTTCCTGCGCGGTGAGCGGCCGGTTCCAGTAGCTGGCGATGACATTGGGGCCTCCGAAGCAGACCTCGCCGGACTCGCCGGCCGCCATCCTGCGGCCCGGCTCTTCGGGCGAGCGGATCTCGATCTTCATCTCGCGCATCGGTAGGCCGGTGGCGCTCTCGTGCCCGTCAACAGCGGTGTTCGGCATGGCCACGCCGCTGCCTGCGGTCTCGGTCATGGCGTAGCCTTGCTGCGGCCAAAGGCCGGTTAGGGCATGGAAACGCCGGGCGAGTTCCGCGGGCACCGGGGCGCCGCCGACCAGGACGTGGATCACACCGCTCCAGTCCAGTTCCCCGGCGTCCGGTTCGGCGACGATCGCGCTGAGCATCGTCGGGATGGCCGTGAGGATCGTCATGCGGTCCTGACGCACCAGGTCAAGGAGCTCGCGGGACGAAAACCGCTCGGTGAGGATGGCCTCACCGCCGACGATCGTCGGCTCGACGATATAATTGATCAGTCCGGTGATGTGGGAGAAGGGCGCGGCCGCATACCAGGCTTCGCGTCCGTCGCGGATCCGGTGCAGCCAGTTGCGGATCTGATGGGCGGCGTACCAGATGTTCCGGTGGGAAAGCGTGGCGCCCTTTGGGGGCCCGTGGTGCCCCCCGTGTACTGGATCATCGCAAGGCGTTCGGTGTCGGACACACCCCAGGCCCCCGCCGGATCCGCGCCGAGCAGCTCGGCAAGGGCCACCTCGCCCCCTTCCGTGGCTGCGCCTGGCCCCCCCGCCAGATCCAAGCCGTCGGCGCGGCAGATGATCAGGCGGCAGTTCGCCTGGGCGGCAAGCTCGCGAACCTTGCCGATGCTATCGGGATGGTCGGACACGATCACCCATTGCGCGCCGGAGTCCGACGCGATCTGAGCGAGCTGGCGCAGCGAGTAGAGGGGGTTCATGCCGACGCCCGCGGCGCCGATGCCCCAGAGTCCGAAGCACGCCAGGGGATAGTGCGGCAGGTTGGCCAGGCAAACGCCCACACGGTCCCCTGCCGAGACGCCCAGCTCCTGGAGGCCAGTGCTTAGCCGACGGGCCAGGAGCTCCGTTTCGCGGAATGTCCAGCTGCGGTCCCGATAGGTGAGATGCGGCCGGTCTCCCCACCGTTCGGCGGCGCGTCCGAGCAGGTTCGGCAGGGGCTCGGGCGGCGGCGTCGAGCGCTGGAACTCAGCCAGGGCGGAGAACGGGAGCGGTTCGTCGGGTGCGTGCTGCATCGCGGGCTTATGACCTCTGGGTTGCTTCAATATGCGGCAAATCGCGGCGCTATCACAACCAAAATGTAGTTTATCCGGGCGCAGCTGTATGGGCGTCGCATCCTGCCCACCACGGCCTCGGCCGCCTGCGAAAAACGCGGAGGAGGCAGTTTATAAAAAGAGACAGTATCGTATGGTCCGGCTGCCGACTACAGCGGTCACGCGGCCGCGCCGTCAGGCGAGCCGCATCATGTTGTCGTTCCGGCAACCCACCGGGGCTGCGGAGCGGCAGCCCCGATGGCAGCCGAAGCTCTCCCCCGTCGCCGGAGTTCACGTCCGGTATCTACATCGCTGACGCTGGGGGGCAGGCGAGGGGCGTCAACCCAAGGCGCGTCTATGCTGCTTCTGGCGCTTAGCGGCTCTCGCTGCGCGACGCGCGGACCAGCGTCAGGGCCGCCTCCAGGACCACATCCGCGGCCTGCGCGATCGGTTCCCGCGCGATGGCGTGGTCGGGCATCACGCCCTGCATGCCCTCATCCCCGCTCGGGCGCACGATCCTGCTCTTGGGGTATGTGACGACGATCCGGACGGCGGCGGGAACTGAAGGACCGAGGCGTAGGTCGTGGGCACGTCCGTGGTCTGCTCTCCGATCACACGGCCAATGCCGAAGTCCTGGACGAGCGCGGCGACCGATGTGGCGTTCGAATAGCTGTGCCGGCGCACGAGATGCGGCGGCCTGGGCGCGGTACTCTGCTGGCGACAGGGCTGTCACAAAATGCAGTAGCCGCTACGTATCAACGCCCGATTGGGCAGAGGGGCGTGGCTAGGCCCCCCGCCACTTCGGAGTTCGCTCCCATCCTCGACTGCGCCCTCGGTAGGTCTGCTTCCACCGCCAGGGCGCTTCCCCGGGGTGGCGGAAACCATCAGCGCGCCCAGGCTTTGGGTTGGGCGCCCGCCCACACCGCTGGCATGATGGACCAACTCGATCGCGAGGATTATCGCCTACAGATGATCGTCCCGCCTCCCTTCAGTGCTGCGCGGCGATATGGCTGAGCGACTGATCCTTGATGACGCTCAGTACGGCCTGCTGCGAAGCCTCCATGCCTGCGGCGGGGCGGCTCGTCCCGTCCACAAGGCTGACCTGCTGGCCCACGTGCAGGGCGCGGGCAGGCTCACGCCCGAACGGGCGATGCAGGCGCTGGCGGACCTGCACGACTTTGGGATCGTTCTCCTGAACGAGTTCCAAGAGGTGTTCCTCGCCCCCCGTGTCTTCCTTCACCCGGAGGAGGCCTCCGCCTTTCGGGGTTCGATCCGCTCAGAGGATGGCGATTTCCACCTTGTCCTGCCGCAGCCCGAGGGCCCATGCTGAAAATCATCATCCTCGAGGAAGACCCAGTCGACGCCGTTCTGCTGCGGGAGGAGATAGAACGCGCCGGCCACCAGGTGGCAGGCTGGGCTATCAATGTCGAGGACATGCTCAGCCTGCTAGCGCGACACGATCCGGACCTGCTCATCCTGGACGCGATGTCCGACGTCTTCGCCATGTCCAACGAGACGCTGCGTTCGATCCGGTCGCATACCGACGTGGATGTCGTCCTCCTCACGCGCGAGGAGGACATCGTGCACGAGGCGCTGGGCGCGTTGCAGCCGATCGGCATCCTCCGACCTCCCGTCCAGCCGGAGGCGCTCCGGGCCCTGCTGGGCCGGGTGAAGCGGCGCTGCTGAGCGGGGCGGAGGCAAGTCGCTCGTACGAGCCGAAAGGAGGCCGACCCATGCGGATTGTGGTCCACGCGTCTAATCGTGAAGCCGGACGGTTCGTGGCGTCCACTGAGGCCTCTCCGGGTCTTGAGATCCAGAGGACTGCGTCGCGGACCCACCTGATGGAGGTGCTGCGGAGCTGGCGACCACACCTCCTCGTGATCGAGGGGGACCGGGTGGGCGACTCGCTTCCGGCATTGGTCGCACAGGCTGGGGCCTACGCGCTGTGCATCGCCTTTCTCTGGAGCGAAGACCCTCGGCAGAGGGCCCGCCTGCTCGATCACCACCCGGTCGGAATCCTTCCTCGGGATTACGATCGCGGCGATCTCAATTCGCTGCTCGCCGCCGTCCGCAGCATCGCCGACATTCCGGCTGCGGAGAGCGAGCGCGCGACGGAGGTCCGGCTGGGGCTCGTCGGGCTGGCCTGCGCCGTAATCGCAGCGGCGGTCGGTTTCGCGCTGCCTGGAGCGGCCGCCCTCGTGCAGGGCGGGGACCACAAACCGTACTATCTGGTGCTGGGCTTGGCGCTCATCAGCATCGTTCTCCTGCTTCGGCTCAAGCGCCCCGTGACAGCGGCCGTGCAGGCCGCCCTGATCGGACTGGTCACACTGCTCCCCACCCAAGCTTGAAGGGCTGCCCCGTCACGGGTCAATGCGAGCGCGCAGGGCGCGTCGGTGCGGAGCGGCAAACGGCCTCGGCCGCGGTCCGCAGACCTCAGCCCTGCACAGCCGGCTTCCCCTCGTCGTGAGCCTGGTACCATTCCGGCGTCGTCGAGGTCCGGGAGGCCGCCGACCCGATCGTGGCGAGATCGCGCGTCGCGCTCCCCGGCGGGACAGGCCCAGCTGCCGCTCCCGGGCCTAAGCGCCGCTCCAGCCCCCGCGCCCGCAGACAAGCGCCCTCGGGCTCCGTCCCACACCGTAGTGAGCGGCAGTCGCCGGGACCTGCAGAAGGCGCGGCGATGAAGATCCAGAGCCGGCGGCAGCAAGCTCCGGGCGGCGCCGGGAACGGGCGCGCGCCTGTTAGAGCTCAGGGCCGCTCGCCCTCCGCGGGAACGGGCTTTTCCTCGGCCTCGGAGTCCTGGGTGCGGTCGCGGAAAAGCGCCGCCCGCGCGAGCAGGATCAGCGTGACAGGTGTTGTCACGGTGAAGAAGACCGCCACAAGGATCTCACGCGGCAGCCACCGCCCCTGGCCGACCGCGAAGTAGAGCCAGGACGCCAGCAGCACGAGCGCCATGCCGAGGGTGGCGCCCAAGGTGGGGGCGTGCACGCGGTCGTAGAAGGAGGTCAGCCGGACGAGTCCCACGGACCCCAACAAGGATATGGCTGCCCCCGTCACAGCCAGCGCTGCGACGGCGGCGGCCAGCCAGGTCGGTAGTTCATCAGGCGTCATTCGATGACCTCGCCGCGCATGAGGAACTTGGCCAAGGCGACGGTTGCGGCGAAGCCGAGCATGGCGATTATCAAGGCGGCTTCGAAGTAGAGGTCGCGTCCGCTCCTGATCCCGAAGACGAGGACCATCAGCATCCCGTTCAGGTAGAGATTGTCCAGGGCGAGGATCCGGTCCTGGGCCCGGGGACCACGGATCATGCGGAAGGCGGCGCAGGCGAGCGCCACGCCCAGCAGCACAAGGGCGGCGATGGTGCCAACGTCCAGGATGAGTGTGCTCATTCGAAGATCTCCATGAGCAGACGCTCGTATCGGCCCTTGACCGTCTGCACCCAGATCTCCTCGTCGACCAGGTCGAGCACATGGAGCAGAAGCCGGCTCTTGTCCCGCTCATACTCGACCCAGAGCGTGCCGGGGGGTGCTGGTGAGGATGATCGCGAGCGTGGCGAGCCCCTGACGGTCCTTCATGTCGAGGGGTATGTGGATGAAGCCGCTCACCCGGTCGGAGCGCCGGCCGGCGAGGATCTGGGCCACGGCCCAATTGGATCGCAGCACGTCCGCCGCCACATGGCCCGCCAGTTTCAGAATCGCCGCCGGAGCTCGCACGCGGACCGGCTCGATCCGGAGCGCCCGCATGATCTGCGGGGCGGCCACGGCCATCAGCACGCCCAGGGCGAGCGACGGTGGATCGAGGTCCCCGCTGAGCAGGATGGAGGCGCAGAACACCCCCAGGGCGAGGATCGGATGGGGCAGAAGCAGCTTCATCGCCCCTCGCCGGTCAGTACGCTGCTCATGTAGCCGGCCGGCTCTCCCAACCAGGCTGCGGTTAGATCGGTATAGGCGAGCCCGGCGCCGCCGAAGACGGTCAGCGTCAGCGAGGCGCCGAGCAGCCCGACAATTCCCAGCAGCTCGCCGGCGCCGACCACGAGCTGCGGTTCGGACTCATCCCGGATCCAGATGGCGCGCACGCCCAGGCGTCCCAGGGCGATGACCGCCCCGAGGCTGGAGACAGCCAGGGCGGCGATGACCGCCCAGTCGGTGGGGCGGCCCGCGGCGACCAGCGCCTGCATCATGGCGAGCTTACCAATGAAGCCCGCCAAGGGAGGGAGTCCCGCGATCATCAGGGCGCAGACGACAAGCGCGCCGCCCAGAGCGGCCACTGCGGTGGGAATCACCAGGCCGGGCTCGTTCCGCTCGAGATCCTCGAAAGGGTCCCGGTATTCGTCGGCGAACACAGCCTTGTGCGAGTCGCCGCCTCCGTCGCGGCCGCGCTCGAGCACCTCGGCGATCAGGAACAAGGCCGAGCAGGCAAGGGTGGACCCCACCAGGTAGAAGAGCGCCGCGCTGAGGCCGGCAGCGTCCGAGCCCATCATGGCCAGAACCGTGCCCGACGAGACGACCACGGCGAACGCCGCCGCTCTGGCCAGCTCCCTGGACGCAAGCATGCCGCAGACGCCGAACAGGATGGTGGCGACACCAATGGCGACCAGCCACTCCCGGCCAAATTCGGCGGACGGGCCCGCCAGGGGCGAGAACACCAGGCTGCTCTGGCGGATGAGGACATAGACCCCGACCTTCGAAAGGATGGCGAGGACGGCGGCCGCCGGGGCGCTCGCAGCAGTGTAGGTCGGGGCCAGCCAAAACCCGAGCGGCCAAGCGGCCGACTTGATGAGGAAGGCGACGCCCAGTGTAGCGGCCCCGACGTGGAACAGCCATCGGTCCTCGGCTGGGATGAGTGGCGCCCGAGCCGCCAGGTCCGCCATGTTGAGGGTGCTGGTCACGCCATAGATCAGGGCCACGCCGACGAGGAACAGCAGTGACGCGGTCAGGTTGATGGTGATGTAGCCCAGCCCGGCGCGTATCCGGCTCTCGCCCGAGCCGTGCAGCACCAAGGCATAGGACGCGGCCAGCATGACCTCGAAGAACACGAAGAGGTTGAACAAGTCGCCCGTGAGCAAGGCGCCGTTCACGCCCATGATCAGGAGCAGGAAGAGGGCGTGGAAGCGGGGACCCGCCCGTTCCCAGCGGGCCAGGGCGAACAGCAGGCCGCAGGCGCCGACCACGGCGGTCATCGCAAGGAAGAGCGCAGAAAGCCGGTCAGCGACCAGGACGATGCCGAAGGGCGCGCGCCAATCCCCGAGACGGTAGACGCGCGCAGTCTCCCCGGCGGCGTCGCCGCCTTCGACGAGCAGCAGCGCGGCCATGGCAAGCACTGCGGCCATCACAGCGAGGCTGAGCAGGCTCTTCAGCGCTCGCCGACGTTCGTCGAGCAGCAGCATTCCCGAGGCGGCGACCAGGGGCAGAAGTATCGGGCCCATGAGAAGGTGGTCGGACGCGGCGTTCATGGCGACGGCTCCTCGCCGTCGATGTGGTCGCTTCCGGTGGCGCCCCGCGCGGCCAGCAGCACCACCAGGAACAGGGCTGTGAGCGCGAAGCTGATCACGATGGCGGTCAGAACGAGGGCCTGTGGGATCGGGTCATCGTAGAGGAGCGGGTTTTCCAGCCCTTCCGCCGTCACGGGCGGCGCGCCGACGCGCAGACGTCCCATGGCGAAGATGAAGATGTTGACCCCATAGGACAGAAGGCAGAGCCCGATGATGACCTGGAACGTGCGCGGGCGCAGGAGCAGCCAGACGCCGCAGGCGCCCAGCACGCCGATCGCGAGGGCGAGGACGATCTCGGTCATGTCGCCTGGTCCTTGCCTGGGGCCTGCCTGGGCTTGCGCAGCGACTGGTGCGCAAGGGCAAGCAGGATCATCACGGTGGCGCCCAGAACCAGGATCAGGACCCCGAGGTCGAAGGCAAGGGCGCTGGCCAGCGGCGTCTTGCCGAGGACGGGGAGGTCGGCGTAGCGGAAGGCGGAGGTCAGGAATGGCCGTCCGAACAGCCAGGACGCGCCGCCCGCCAAGGTCGCGATCAGAAGGCCGACGCCGATCCAGGCGGCCGGCCTGATCTCCAGCCGCCGCTCAACCCAGCGCGCGCCCGAGGCCATGTACTGCAGCACGAAGGCGATGGAGAGCGCGACGCCAGCGGCGAACCCTCCGCCCGGCAGATCGTGACCGCGCAGAAAGAGGTGGACGGCGAACAGGATGACGAAGGGGAACATCCAGCGCATCACCACCTGCGGCACCAGCATGGTCTCGCGCAGGGTGTCGCCTTCCGAGCGGTCGGCGCGTCGCCGGTCGGCCGCGGCTTGGATGCGCTTCTGATGGGGCTCGGGAAGGGTGTCGCCGTAGGGACGAAAGCGCCTCAGGAGGACGAAAACCGTCAGGCCCACGATCCCAAGCACCGCGATCTCGCCAAAGGTGTCGAAGGCCCGGAAGTCGACGAGGATCACATTCACCAGGTTGCGCCCGCCGGCTTCGGCGTACGCCTGCTCCACGAAGTAGCTGGAGGCGCCATCGCGGGCCGCGGCGCTGATCATGACGGCGTAGGCCGCGGCGGACAGACAAGCTCCGGCCGCCGCCGCGATAACGAGGTCGATGCGCCGCCGGCGCCGGGAGATCCTCTGCAGGGGCTCTGGAGAAGGGATGGACGGCAGGCGCTTCGGCAACCATCGCAGTCCCAACAACAGCAGCACGGTCGTGACGATTTCCACAAGCAGCTGGGTCATGGCCAGGTCGGGAGCGGAAAGCCACAGGAAGGAAAGACAGCTGACGAGCCCCGCGCCGCCCATCAGGACCACCGCGGCCAGCCTGTGATACTTGGCCTGCCACGCAGCCCCGACCGCACAGGCGCCCCCCACCAGCCATAGCAGGGCGAAGGCCAGGTCACCGCCGGAGGGCGCCGCGAGCGTGACCGTCGCGAACTTCGCGCCCCCCGCGCCTATGGCAGCGAGGACGCCGAACGCCATGGTCGCCAGGACGATGATGCGGAGCTGACGTTGGACACCTTGCGCCCCGAAAGTCCCCACCGCCGCCTCCGCGGTCCGGAAGAGGCCGGTCATGGCCTTTTCGAACAGATAGCCGCCGTTCAGCCATCGGACCGCCAGGGGCCCGCCCGGCCCGCCGCCTTCGATGCGACGGCGGAAGACGGCGTATAGAACGATGCCGGCCGCCAGCGCCGAGAAACTGAGCAGCAGCGGGAGGTTGAACCCGTGCCAGATGGCGAGACTGTACTCAGGAAGGTCGAAGCCCACGACCGCCACGGCGGCGCTCCGGAGGAATGGCCCCAGCGTCACGGCGGGAAAGATCCCCACCAGCAGGCAAAGGAGCACCAGGATCTCCACCGGCCGCCGCATCCACACGGGGGGCTCGTGAGGGGTGCGGTCCAGGCCAGTCGGCGCCGGCCCGAAGAAGGTCGCGTGGATGAAACGCAGCGAGTAGAGCACGCTGAAGGCGCTGGCGGTCGTCGCCAGCACCGGCAGGGCGAGCGCCAGCGGGTGGCGCTCCGCCCCGGCCACGGCCTCCGCCAGGAACATCTCCTTCGAGAGGAAGCCGTTCAGCAGAGGCACCCCGGCCATGGCTGCGGCCGCAACCATGGCCAGCGTCGCCGACATGGGCATGTAGCGGTAGAGGCCGCTCAGCTTGCGCATGTCCCGGGTCCCGGCCTCATGGTCGATGATCCCCGCGGCCATGAACAGCGAGGCCTTGAACGTCGCGTGGTTGACCACATGGAAGATGGCGGCGATCGCCCCGAGTTCGCTGCCGAGCCCCAGCAGGAGCACGATGAGCCCGAGGTGGCTGATCGTCGAGTAGGCCAGCAGCCCCTTGAGGTCGTGCTGGAAGATGGCCGTCCACGCGCCAATGAGCAGGGTCAGCAGTCCGGCGCCGCCCACCAGTGTCAGCCACATCTGCGTTTCGCCGAACACCGGCCAGAAGCGGATCAGCAGGAAGATGCCGGCCTTCACCAACGTGGCCGAATGCAGGTAGGCGCTGACCGGCGTCGGTGCGGCCATGGCGCGAGGCAGCCAAAAGTGGAATGGGAATTGGGCGCTCTTGGTCATGGCGCCCACCAGGATCAAGGCGAGGGCGAGCGGGTGCCGGGGGTCGGCCAGTACGATGTCGCGGGCGTCTAGGACCGTATCGAGATCGTAACTGCCGACGATCTGGCCCAGCACGACCACGCCCACCAGCAGCGCCAGCCCGCCAGCGGCTGTGACGGTCAGGGCCATGCGCGCGCCGTCGCGAGCGAGGCGGTTCTGGTTCCAATAGCCGATAAGGAGGAACGAAAAGAGGCTGGTCAATTCCCAGAAAACGACCAGCTGGATCAGGTTGCCGGACAGCACCAGACCCTGCATTGACCCCATGAAGGCCAGCAGGAAGGAAAAGAACCGCGGGACCGGGTCCTTGGGCGACATGTAGTAGCGCGCGTAGAGGACGACGAGGGCCCCGATGCCCAGCACCAGAGCGCTGAAAAGCCAGGACAAGCCGTCGAGGCGCAGCACGACCTGGACCCCCAGAGACGGCAGCCAGGCGATGTCCAGTCGCAGAATCTCGCCGTCCTGGAACAGGGGCCACAGGAATCCGAGGCAGATCACGTTCACCAGGGCCACGGCCCAGGACAGAAGCGCAGCGGACGTCCGGGCGTGCCTTGGTAGTCCGGCAGCCGCAAGAGCCCCGAGAAATGGCAGGGCCACGACGACGAAGAGGAGCAGGCTCACGGACATCTGCGGTGGTCGCGCTCCAGGGTCGAGGCCGCGGCCTGGGTGAGGTCGGCACGCTGGAGGTCCGCGGTCGGTTCACAGCAGACGCCAAACGGTTGAATGGACACTGTCCCCGGCGCCGTTCCAAGCGGCGCACCATCGAAGCAGTTTCGGAAGTTCGCAGCACCTGCGTCAAGCTGCGCGGTCAGGATTCTTCAGCCGCGCGGGGTCCGCCCGGCCAGCTTGAAGCACAGGCCCTCTCAACAGCGGCTTTTGACGCAATGCCGACCGGCGGGCGCCCCTCGCACACGTACCGTCGGGGTTGGCCGTCTCGTTGATGGAGAACCTCGGCGCGCGGACGGTTCAGCGCGAAACGGCAAGTCGGCTCCCGCAGTCGGCCTCGGATGAGGCTCTGCGGATCGGGAGCGCCCGCGAAGGCCTGCTGGCGCGCAGCGGCTGCAGCCGAGAACCCGACCAGCGCCGCAAACGTTCTGTGAAAGGTGAAGTTGGTTAGCGGAGCTCACATGGCCGGCAGCAAGGATCCCGTAACCCGTCGGCGGCCCATTACCATGATCCTGATCGCCGTCGCGTTCGCGATCGCGGGGACCGTGGCGTTCCTCCTCTATGACGCGAACCGCCCGCCTGCACTGGACGGGCCGCCGTCAGCGACGTCGGCCGCCAGATAGGCGAGGAACTGTTGGGGTGACCGTCCGGGCGCCGGCGCAATGCCGCTTAGAGGATCTTCGCCAGACGCTTCGGCGTCGCCTTCGAGAACGCGCCGGCCAGCAAGCGTAGGGCGACCACGAGGCCGACCACATCCAAGGCGTCCGGATCGGCGAGGCCGGCGGGCGCAGAAGGACGGACGGCCGCGACCGCCGTTCCATCTGCTCGGAACGCTGCGAAAGGACGGGCGAAGACCGCGGTCCATGACGGTCCCCCGGGAAGCGTCGCCCTTTTCCGACGCGGCCGCGGCCTGTGCGGGAAAAGGCCCGTCGAACCGGCCGGCTCCTGCCCCTCGCGCGGCGGCCACGGGCCGCGCGGTGTCGAGCCCGACAGCCGCCGCGAACACCCCCTCAAAGCATCCAGTACGGCCGCGCCCCGTAGGGTTCGTAGAAGGCGTAGATGGCGTCGCGCACCGAGCTGTCGTCCCAGCCAATGAGGTCCTCGCGGCGGATTCCGGGCGCCTCCGCAAGTTGGTCCGACTCGCACGGGATCACATATCCACGCCGTTCCACGTCATAGCGGAGCATGCGCCACGGCACCGGATGGTAGTCAGCCCCAAGACCGAGGAAGCCGCCAAAGCTGAGAATAGCATAGGCTACCTCGCCGCCCACCTTCTCGAGCGCCACGTCCTCGATCTTGCCAAGCTTGTCGCCCGACGGACTGTAGACATCGGCGCCGCTCACGCGGCCTGCCGGGATAAGTGGATGCTCCGGCGCTGCCGACCGGGTTGCGCGATCGGTCACGGATGGCGTTTGGATTGTTCGCTCATGTTCGTCTCCTTCTCACTTCTACGATGGTTCTGGCTCCCGGGTGTTCACCGCGAGCTGATGGACCTCGCGCACCGGCAGGATCTTGAGGAAGTGCGCTCCGAGTTTCGAACGGCTCCGCCTTATCGGCGCCGCCGACCCGTTCAACCAAGCGACGGATTGGGCGGGCGGGACGATCGACGCTACCTCGCCGGCGCGAGCGGTCACGAGCCGAACGACGGAGCCGTCCTGAGGCAGCTTCACCGGAGCGACCGCGCCAAGAGCATTCGGGCCTGCCCAGCCGCCCCGGCTTGACCTGGTTGACTGATCTGCGTCGCCGCGTCGTCCCACCGCAGTCCTGAGGCTGCGGGACCGACATGCCAGAACGCACATGGGTTCGCCGGCGACTGCGTCTGCACGAAGCGACTGCCCCGCCCTGGCCGGAGATCTCATCGGGGTGCTGTTGTCAGGGGCCTCGGTGCGTTGGGCGCGTGGGCCATGTGCTGGAGGAAATCGAAATTGCACGCAAGCGGGAGGCGTTGACTTCAGCTTCAAGACGAAGACCGGCCCGACCGGGGAGAACCGGGCCAAGGTCGCTAGCACGGTCTCTCGCCTGGTCTCCTGATGGCAAAGGCTGCCTGGCGAGGGTGGCGATCTCAATGTCAGCTTCTGGGCCGGCCTCCAACGTCCGCTTGTGGCGCCCATCGGCCGTGCTGCGCCTGAGCCCGGCCGCCCTCTGCGCGCGGCGGGACGCGGCGGCGCGGATGCGGGACGCCGACTCGGTCGGCGTCCCGCATCGGTGCTCGATGACCTACTTCTTGAAGGAGCTGAGGTTACCGGGCGCGGCCTGGTCGGAGATCCTTGCGGGTGCGGTCTTGTCGGGGGGCCTTGGTGAGCGGGCCCATGAGAAGCACCCGCTTGTCGGCGTCCGCCTTGGCGCGGACGAGCTTGCCCTTCACGCATCCGTTGGGCGTGTAGTGGTGGTCGGGCGGTCCCCAGATCCGGGTGCATTCCTTGTCGAGTTCGGCCTGGGTCATCGCCGCAGCCGGTGGCGCGGCGAGGGCTCCGAGGGCCAGCGCAGCGCCAAGCGCCATGATCGCGTTCTTCATGTCGTTCTCCGATCCTGCCTGGGCTGGCCCCGTCGTCCGGCGCTGGCCCGTGTGAGGACCTGTCGCGACGGGGCGCTGACCGGTTCAAATTCTCAGGCCGGCCGTGGCCATTGAACCTGGCGCGCTCCCACCCCCGACCTCTGACGAGACCGTTGGAGAGATCGATGAAGCCCCGCATCCTGAGCCTGTTCGCCGTCCTCCTGGCTCTGGCGGGCGGGGTGGCTGCGGCCACGCCGTCGGCGGCGCAGGCCGGCCTCAAGAAGACCATCGCCGTCGACAGCTTCGGCGGCGCGGAACTGACGGCAGGAATGGTCGCGGCGGACGGCCTGACCGCCATGCTGACCGACGTGCTGATCGCCGACGGCCGGTTCGTGGTCGTGGAGCGGGCCGGGCTGGGGGCGATCCAGACCGAGCAGCAGCTCGGCCAGAGCGGCTCCGCGGGCGGCGAGACCGCCGCGCAGTCCAGCCGGCTGATCGGGGCCGGCCTCCTCGTGCGGGGCGCAATCACCAAGTATAATCCGAACGCCGGGACCGCGGGCGTCCGGGTTTCCGGGCTGCCAGGCGGCGCCCTGTTGGGCGCCATGGGCGGCGGCCTCCAGAACCGCAAGACCTCGGTGGCGATCTCGCTCCGGCTGATCGACACCACCACCGGCCAGGTGATCTCCACGGTCGCCGCCGACGGCGTCGCTGCGACGCAGGAAGCCGACGCCGGCCTCGCCAACCGGTCGGACGGTTCGACCCTCGGCCTCAACGCGCTGAAGGGCACGGCGCTCGGCAAGGCCGTGGAGGACGCCATCAAGAAGGCGGTCGAGCGGATCGCCCTCGACGCCGGCGCCGTCCCCTGGTCGGGCCTGGTGGTCGAGAGCCGGGGGCCGTCCGTCTACATCAATGCGGGAGCCGATCAGAACGTCGCCCCGGGCATGGTCTTCGCCATCTATCGGAAGGGCGAGGCGCTGACCGATCCCGGCACCGGGACCGTGCTCGACGTGGAGATGACCCGGCTCGGGCGCATCCGCGTGGACACCGTGCGCGAGAAGGTCTCGGTGGCGAGCCTGGTGGACGGCCAGGCGCCGGCCCGCGGCGACCTGCTGCGCGCGGAATAGGCCCGCGCCTCCACCCCGACATCCAGCCTTCCCGGGAGCCCTGTCATGGCCGCCTTCCGCCTGCCCGTCGCCTGCGCGGCGATCCTGACGCTCGCCGCCGCGGGCGCGCCGATGGCCCAGCCGGCCGGCAAGTCCGCCGTCGACGACGTCCGCGGGCCCGGCGTCCGGCGCGCCGACCTTTCGGTGCGTTACAGCGGTCCGACGGCGGTCACCGCGGGCGATCCGGCCCGGTTCACGGTGATGGTCGCCAACCGTGGTCCCGCGGGCGTCGGTTCAGGGGAGGTGCAGGTCTCCGGCGGTCTGCCCGATGGCCTGCAGCTGGGGAACGCCGGCGGCGCGCGCTGGTCGTGCCGGGTGGCGGGGGCGACATTCACCTGCGCCTACGCCGGCGGCGAGCTGGCGCCGGGTGCGTTGGCGGCCCCGATCACCCTGGAGGTGCGGGTCGCGCGGGAGGGGGCGTTCAACCCTTGCGTCCGCGTGACGGGGCCGGGCGAGGACCTGAACCCGGACGACGACCGCGCCTGCCTTGATGTCCGGGCCAGGTCCGTCATCCGTCCAGCCTTCGACGTCGGCGTCCGCAAGCAGGCGCTCGGCCCGGCGGCGCCGGGGCAGCCCGTCAGGTTCTCCGTCACCCCCTTCAACAACGGACCCGGCGCGCTCGACGCCTCGAGCGGCGTGCGGGTGGTCGAGCTGCTGCCGCCGGGCTTCACCGGCCCGCTCCTGGCGAGCGGGGCGGGCTGGATGTGCTCGGGCGCGGGCCGTACGATCACCTGCGACTACGCGGGGCCGCTGGTCATGGCGGGCGGCGCCTTCGCGCCGATCTCGTTGAGCGCTCAGGCCGGCGGCGGGCCTCGCTTCGAGGCCTGCGCCACGGTGAGCCTTGGCAGGGTGATGGACCGCAATCCGCGGGACAACCGGGCCTGCGCGCGCGGCGAGCTGGCGGCGCCGGGGCAGTTCGCGGGCCTGAACGTCCGCAAGACCGGCCCGGCGAACCTGCGGCTCGGCGAGTCGGCGCGCTGGACGCTGGACGCGCGCAACGATGGCGGGGTCGCGATCGGCGCGGCGGATGGGGTGACGCTCACCGACACCCTGCCGACCCAGTTCACGCAGGTGCGGGCCAGCGGCCTGGGCTGGACCTGCACGGTCTCGTCCGGAACGCCGGCGGTGGTCGGCTGCCGCTATGTCGGCCCGCCGGTCGCGCCGAACGCGCCGCTGCCGCCGGTCACGCTGACGGCGATCGCCGGCGGCGAGGGACCGTTCGTGAACTGCACGGACCTGGCGCGGCGGCCGGTCCCCACGGGTCCCATCGGCCCGTCGGAGAGCCGCGGCTGCTCGGAGGGGCGGGTCCAGCGGCTGGCGCTGCCCTTCGATGTGGGGATCCGCAAGTCCGGGCCATCGGCGGTGTCCGCGGGCCAACGCGTCACCTACGTGGTGACTCCGCTGAACGCCGCGCCGCAGCCGCTCGACCTGAACCCGCCGCCGTCCAATCCCGTGCCGTTCGTGGAGTATTTTACGGCGGTCGTCAGGGTGAGCGACACCCTGCCTCCGATGTTCGTCGGTCCGGTCGTCGCCGATGGCGGCCCGGCCTGGACCTGCTCGGTCGCAGGCCTCGCCGTGAGCTGCACGCACGGGGGCGGTGTGATCGTCCCGGCCGGCGCGCCGATGCCGCAGATCCGTATCACCGCCACAGCGGCGAAGGCCGGAACCGGCCAGCAGTGCGCAACGGTCAGCATCGGCGGGGCCTATATCGTCCAGGACCTGGCCCAGGCCAACAACCGGGCCTGCGTCGCCGTGGCCGTGCAGGGCGAGGCGCCCGTGGTCGGCGACGGCGGCGCGGTCCGGCGCTGACGGCGGCTCAGCGGACCGGCAGGCGGAAGAGCCCGGCCCCGAAGCGCGGGTCGCGGCCCGGGGCGCCCAGGTCGCGCGCGGCCTGGACGACGGCGGCCCGCATGGCCGCAGGGTTCCGATCGCGGGCGCAGGCTGGCGTGCGGGCGAGCGCCCCAGAGACGATGGCCGACGCATAGGACGATCCTGAAACCCGCCGGTAGCCGCCCGGGACCGCCGCCACCAGGTCGACCCCCAGCGCCGCCACGTCCATCGCCGTGCCTGGTGTCGACCAGGGATAGGGGGCCAGCCGCACATCGACGGCGGTGACGCCGAGCACCTTCGGGTGCGAGGCCGGGAAGGGCGTCCGCCCGGCGGACCCGCCGTTGCCGGCCGCCGCCACGAGACAGATCCCCCGGGCGTCCGCAGCCTCGACCAGCCGGGCCAGCAGGCGGTCCTCGGGACCCCCGAACGAGAGGTTCAGGACGTTCGGCTGCAGCGCGATCGCCGCGTCGAGCGCCCTCGCCAGATGGCGGGTCTCCGATAGCGGCGGCCCGTCCGGGGCGACCTGGACGAAGGCCACCAGGTTGACCAGCCGGGCGCCGCGCGCGGTCCCCTGGCGCCCGCCCGGCCGACGATCAGCGAGGCGACGGCCGTGCCGTGGGCCGCCGGCGCCACCGGCGACCGGAAGAACCGCTGCTGGAGCGCTGCGCCGCGAAAGGCCTCGTGGTCGCCGGCCGCCATGGTGTCGATCATCGCCACGACCCCGGTCGCTGGCTGGGCGGCGTCCAGCCCGTGGAGGACGAACGCTGCGGGAGGGGCGGAGGCGGACAGCGACTGGTAGCGGTGGTCGGCCTGGGCCCAGGCGACCTCCGGCCGCCGCTCGAGCCGCCGGACCGCCTCGGCCGGCGTGTCGCCGGGCGGCAGCCGCCCCACGGCCAGGCGCAGGCCGATGGCGGTGAGGGCCGTTGTCTCAGCGAGCTCGACGCCCGCGCCCTTCGCGGCGGTCCGGGGATCCGCGGTCTCGCGCAGCAGGAAGAGGACCACCCCGGGACTCTCCTGCGGCAGGGCGGCGTCCCGCATCGGCGGCGCGCGCGGCGCCGGGGCGAGGGGCGGGCCCTCGACGCGCGGTGGCGGGTTCGCCGGCGCAGGCCGGTGCACGGGCGGTGGAGCCACGGGCGTTAGGGGCGTCTTGTGCGGCGGAGACCGCGAAGACGGCGGGGCGGGCGCGGTCGGCTCGTCCCTGGCGGCGGGCGGGACCGTGGGCGCGACCTTGCCGGGCGGGGGAGCGACGTCGGGGTGCTGGGCGGCGATCATCGCGCCCGGGAGCAAGCACGCGGCGAGCGCGGCGATCGCCGTCCGGCCGAGGCTCATCTGACGACGCCGGCGAAGTCCACCAGCGGCGAGGCGCGGAGCGCTTCGGCCTCCGCCTCGGGCGAGCCGCCGGCGCGGACGGCGACGTCGAGCCCGCCGTCGCGGGGGGCCGCCGACGATCTCCAGCCTACGGCGGGCAAGCAGGGCCTGGACGTCGCCCCAGCGGGCGTCGGCGGCCGGTGTGACGAGCAGGTCGGCCGAGGTCCGCGAAGCCGCAGGGCCCGCCAGGGTCTCGTAGCTCCGATGGGGGCCTGCCGCCTGCCAGGCGATGATCGCGCCCTGCGCCACCACGACGGCGGTCGAGGCCGCGAAGGCGACCTTCCAGGCGACGCCGCGCGACGTCGGCCGCTCCGGCTGGGCGCCGAGCACCCGCGGGCCCGGTGGGCCGAGCCTGGCCAGCAGCCGCCGGAGGCGGAGCTCGGCGTCCCGGGGCTCGCGGGCGAGACCGGTTGCGCCCTCGCGCACCATCCTGCGAAGCGCCTGGACGGCCTCCAGCTCCTGCCGCAGCGAAGCGTCGACGGCCAGCGCCGCTTCGACGCGGGCCCGGTCCTCGGCCCCGAGGTTGCCGGTGGCGTAGAACGGCAGCAGCTGGACGAGGCCCTGCGGATTGTCGTCGTCGCCCGTCATCGCCACTCGCGAGCCCCGGCCGCGCGGCCGCTCCCCAGATCGCAGCAGGCCACTGGCCCCCCGCGTCCCTCTTGGTCGTTGGCGGACGCGCGCGGGTTCAAACGCGGCGCTGGCGAGGCCCTCCGGGCGGGAATGCCGGGAATGTCGCGACGTGGATGAACCGGATCGGCCGGCGGCGCGACCTGATGCTGTGCTGAGTGTCGGGGTCCGGGTCCGAGGGACACATCCAGACGACGTTGCGACGCACGCCAGTGGCATCCCAACATTACTCGGAGAACGTCATGAGATACGCTCAGGCTGTCCGCAGCCTTTCTCTCCTCGGACGCCGCCTGGCGTGCGCGTCCGCTGGCCCGCTCATCGCGCTGGCCGCCGCCACCCCACTGCTCGCCGGTCCCGCCGCCGCCGGGGGCTGGCGCCCCGGACATCAAGGTCGCCAAGAACTGTCACCTGGATCCATCGAAGGGACCGACGGCGATCTTCTGTACGATCGACGTCTTCAACGTCGGCGGCGTGCCCTCGGTGGCCCCGGTCAACATCGTCGACACCATCACGGCGCCGGTCGGCACGACGTTCACCAGCGCCAGCGGCAGCTTTGGCTGCTCGACGCCGACCGGCGCGGCGCCGGCGGTGATCAACTGTTCCGGACCGCATTCGCTGATGCCCGGCGGCCCGACCGCGTACAGCTCGTCGGGGACGACATTCCTCTACTTCAAGCTGCCCGCCTCGGGGGGCACCTTCAGCAACTGCGCCTCGGCGACCACGGGCTCGAACCCGACGACCCCGCGGGATCCCAACCCGGCCAACAACACCAACATCTGCGTCCGGATCACCGTGAAGGGGACAGGCGGCGGCGGGCCGCCGGATGTCAGCGTCGGCAAGGAGTGCAAGCTCGGCGCGAACCGCTCGGTGACCTGCGCGATCAAGGTGACGAACAATGGGACTGTCCCGACCGTCGCCCCGCTCGTCCTCACCGATACGCTGTCGAACGTCGTGGCGGGCACGGTCTACACGGGCGCGAGCGGCAATGTGGCCTGCCCGGGCGCAGGCCCGTATGCGGCGCCGATCAGCTGCACGATCGTCTCGCCCATCCCGGGCGGGCAGTCGATCACCGTGTACCTGTCCTTCACAGTGAAGGGTAAGGGCACCTTCCAGAACAGCGCCAAGGTCACCCAGGGCGGAGCGGTGGCCGAGACCAATGTCGCCAACAACACGTCCAACGTGAAGGTGACGATGCCCTAGGGCCTCGTCGAGGGACGACGCCGGGGATCGGGGGACGGGTCCGTCGCCCGGTCGCCGGCGTCAGCCGGCTTCCAGCTCCGTGCGGAGCAGCTTGCGCGCGTGGAAGAGCCGGGTCTTCACCGTATTCTCGGGGCAGCCGGCGATGACGGCGATCTCGGCGACGGACCTCTCCTCGAAATAGCAGAGCCAGACCACCTCGCGGTGGCTCGGGCTCAGCCGTTCCAGCGCCGCGCGCAGCCGGCGTGCGGCCTGCGCCTTCTCGGTGGAGGCTTCCGGGCTGTCCGTTTCGTCCGCCAGGGCCGCATGACGCTGGGTCTCGGCGTCGCTGGTCGGCCGTTCGCGGCGACTCCGCAGCCAGTCCACCGCCTTGTTGCGGACGATGCGGCGGATCCAGCCGTCGGCGCTGCCCTCGCCGCGGTAAGCGCCGGCCTCGCGCCAGAGGCTCAGGAAGGCTTCGTCGACCACGTCGCTGGCGGCGTCGGCGTCGCCACCCAGCATGGCGGCGGCGTAGCGGGTCAGGTCCGGGCGGGTGTCGGCGTAGAGGCGGGTGAAGGCCGCGCGGTCGCCAGCCGCGATCAGCCGCAGCAGGTCGGCGGTGGACAAGCCCGCAGTGCGGGCGGCCTCGCTCGTCTCGGCGATATGACCGCGCAGAGCCGCCCCCCAGCCTGAAATCCGGTCCCTGCGAAGTAATAATCGCGGTTCGACGACCGAGGGTCTTTCGCGGCTAGTCTATTCGGACTAGGTCTTTAGCCGGGCGGCGCCCAGGTCTCGGGCGGGGGACGAGATGCTCAGCCACGCCGAACACGACAAGCTCGTGGCCGAACTCTACGGGGCGGCAGCTGGCGATCTTCCGTGGTCCGCTCTGCTTGCAACCATCGCGAGCAGATCCCGTATCGACCACAACGTGATCAATGTCGCCGACGCCAACTGGAAGACTCTGGCGGTCGAAGTCCATGGCAAGCCCGTCGAGGTGGCGCTCGAGCACTACGGCAGCGAGCTTTACGCCAACGATCCGCGGCTTCCATACTTGCAGGGGGTGGCCGCGGGTTCTGTGTACTACGACCATCTGCTCTATGACGTGGAAGCGATCGGACGCGACCGCCGCACGCGGGACTGCGTCGATGCGATCGGGGTGACGTATCAGCTCGGGGTCTCCCTCCGCCTGCCCGAGGGCATGCGCGGGGCCTTCGCCCTCCTGCCGACCGCAAGGGAGGGACACGCGTCCGACGCCATGATCGCCGCTTTTCGTCGCCTCGCGCCGCACATCGAGCAGGCGATCTCGATCGGCATGGTGGTGGACAGCGCCGCGGCGAGCCGGAACCACCTGCTGGAGGCGCTGGCGAGAAAGGCGGAGGGCATGGTGCTGCTCGACCGCCGCGGCCGCCTCATGTTCGTGAACGACGCCGCCCGCGCCATCCTGGAGGCGGGGGACGGGCTCGCGCTCGTGGCCGACGCGTTCGCGACCCGCCGCCCGCCGGAGACCCGCCGCCTGCAGCAGTTGGTCCACGCCGCGCTGAGCTCTCCGGCCGAGGCGCCCGGCGGGCGTGTGCTGGTCAGCCGCCCCTCGGGGCGGTCCCCGTATGTGGTCTCGGTGATGGCCGCGCCGCGCCAGGAGCGTTTCCTTGCCGGTCGGGGTATCGCCTGCGTCATCCACATCCAGGATCTCGCCGCCGCCCGCCTTCCGTCGCATGAGGCCCTGCGCTCGGTCTTCGGCCTGAGCGATCGGGAGGCCGCGCTGGCGATCGAGCTGGTGCGCTGCGCGAGCCTGGTGCGGGCGGCCGCCAATGCGGGCATGGCGGTGAACACCGCCCGGGTCCACCTGCAGAGCATCTCACGAAAGACCGGCGCGCGCGGCCAGGCCGAGGTAATCCAGTTGCTCGGGCGGTTGGCCTATTGAACCGGGCGCGGCGTAACCGCGACTTCTCCTGCACCTTGTGAACAGGAGATGCCGATGACCCCCGGAGCCCCACTGGCGGCGCTGGCGCTCGCCCTTTCTATCGCGGCCGCGCCGGTCTTCGCCCAGATCGCCGGCGTCGACAGCATCTGCGAGGTGACCCCTGGCGGGGTGAACACGGTCCGGGTGCGGCTGATGTCGTTGACGAACCTCGACTACACCTTCCGTCGGGGCGGGACGCAGTATGTCTTCCCCTCGCTCGGCCTGAGCAGCGCGCCACGCACCTTCGCCCTCCCGGCGGGGACCTACACTCTGACCTACAAGCATCCGAACTCGACGCCAGTGGGGACCTTTCCAAGCCCCGTGGTCGTGAAGCCCTTCGCCGTGACGGGGGAAAGTGCGTCTTCAACTTCACCGACAGTCGCCCGCTCCCGTCATCGTCGATGAAACGGTAGGCCGCGGGCTGCCGGAAGTCCGGTAGGCATCGCATGCTTAGGTCCGCTCTTCGGCATGGCCTAATGTCCGCTCCTGCCCTTCGCTGGTTAGAGCGCGCCTCATTGGGCTCACCCCGCAGCCGAACCCGGAAGCCTGATCGCTCCTGGGCCGCGTTATCCGAGCAGTCCGGCGAGCTTGAGGGTGGCGACAGCTGCGAGCACGCAGACGGCGCCGATGCCGGCGGCCGTCACGCCGGGGCCGTGGTCGTAGAACCAGCGGCGGACGCGGCGTTCGAGCCGGCAGCGCGGAGAGCCTGGGAGACGAAGTTGGAGACCGCCCGGCCGTCGTCCATGCGGGTGCGGGGACCGAAGACGTTGAAGAGCCGCGCGACTTTCACCCGTGTGCCGTGCGCGCGGTGCGCCTCGAACAGCAGGGCCTCGACGCAGCGCTTGCTTCCGTCATACGCCGCACGGGGACCGGTGCAGTCCACCGAGCCGCGATAGCTCTCAGGCTGCGGCGAGACGAGCGGGTCGCCGTAAACCTCCGAAGTCGAGGTGTAGGCGAACTGGCCGCGGCTTGGTCCGGAACGTGGCTGGTGAGCTACTCCGGACCCATCAGCAAATTGGCGGCGGCCAAGGTCTCCGTCTGACGGAGCCATCAGCGGCGCGCCCGCTCCCGACCCACGGTCGTCTCGAACGTCGCGCCGCGTTCCAGCCAGTGCGCGAGCCGCGCACGGGCGGCCTGCAGGATGCGGTCCTGCTGGGCTATGTCGGGGACCCGGGCGCGCACGACGGTTTCCACGACCCGAAGCCGGGCATCGCCGTCCCTGGAAGCATGCTCCGGCAGCACCGGGCCCGACCCGCCGGCGGGCCTCTTCCCGGTCGAGCTCGGTCGGACGGTAGCCGCGCACCTCCAGGCCGGCGCTGGCGGCCAGGAGCCAGACCTCGCGCCGGAACTCCGTATGGCCGCGCACGCTGACGCTCGACCAGCCGCGATGCTTTGCGATGGCCACAAGGTCGCGCACCACGTGGGGATCGTTGCGGCTGGTCGTGAGGCGCCGTCCCTGGTCCCGAAAGGCGGCCACCTCGGCGCGGACGTCGGCGTAGAAGCCAAGTCCCGGACCTCCGCCTCGTTGCGTCAGGTAGCGGCGGCGGACCTGCTCGGGCACGTCTCCAGCCGAGGATGGGCGGGACGAGGTCTGCGGCGCGAGGAGGTTGAGGTCTTCAGCCACGGCCGGTCTCCATCACGGGCAGTCGCGCGGACGTGTCGATGTAGCGCTCGACCCAGGCCTCGACCTCGGCCGGGGTGGCGCCTTCCGGCGGCAGGGGGTCCAGGTCCTCGGTCGCGAGCATCGGGACGATGGCGTCCAGGGTCAGCGGCTCGGCGGATGATGGTGCGGGCAGGGGCGCCGGCGGGGGGATCGTCCGCCTCCCGCGTGAGCGCTGGCACGGCGGGGGCGCGTGGATCCGGCGCCGGAAGGCCGCCTCGCGGAAGTACCTCAGCTTGCGCCCGCGGATGGCCGGCAGGCCGGCCTTGAGGATGATCAGTTCGTCGTCGGACAGCTGGGCGACCTCCTGCGGCAGCAGCAGGGCGCGGCGCTGGTCGGATCTCGCTGACGCTGCGGCGCCCCCGGGAGAGTCCGCTCGGGCGACTGCGCGATGGCGTGCGCACGGTGGTGTCGCCCAGCCGCTCGGAGAGCTCGCGCGCCAGGCGCAGCTCCTTGGTGGCGAAGGCGATCTCGACCGCACAGTTCGCGAGGATCTCCTCGGTGGCGTCGGCGCCGTATTCGGCCCGCAGCTGTGCGGGGCTCTGCAGGACCGGCAGCAGGCGCAAGCCGTAGCCCGCCACATAGGCGAAGGCCTTGGCCAGCACCTCGGCGTGGCCGAGCCGGGCGAACTCGTCGAGCAGAAGAAGGACCTGGTGGGGGGGACTGCGCAGGGTCGGGCAGTTCACGGCAGGACCGGTCGACAAGCTGTTGAAACAGCAGGGCATAGAGCGGCGCGAGCCGGGCCAGGTTGTCGGGCGAGGCCGCGAGGTAGATCGAGGTCGGCCGGCTCCGGAGGGCGGCCAGGTCGAAGTCACTGTGGGCCGTCGCCGCACGGACCCGGGGGTTGAGCCAGAGATTCAACTTCGCCGTCAGGCTTTGCCTTACGCTGGCGAACGTGTTCTCCGACGAGGCGGTGAAATCGGTCACCGCCCGGACACATCCGGCGGACAGCGGCCGGCCGTCCCTCTGGCGCTGCGCGACCAGCGCCGGAAGCCGGGTGCGCGGGTCGCCGGCGGTCAGTTCCGCATAGATGCCGCCGAAGGTGAGGGGGCGCTCGGGGGTTTCCGCGAGCAGGGCGCCCACACCGATGAAGCCGACGCGCGCCGACTCCGCCCAGAAGGGATCGGCATTGGCCGGATGCGGGAAAAGCATGGCCGCGATCCGCTGCAGGTCGTCGAGGATCGCCGCCGGGTCGGTGCGGTCGATGTGGCCGAGGGGGTTGTAGCGTGCGGTGCGGCCCTCCGGGTCGAGAGGGTCGAAGAGGAAGACCTGCTGGCCGTGGGCCGCCCGAAAGCCTGCGGTGGCCTGCCAGTTCTCCCGCTTCACATCGAGGACGACGACGGAGCCCGGCCAGGTCAGCAGGTTGGGGATCACAACACCGACGCCCTTTCCCGTCCGGGTCGGCGCGTAGAGCACCACATGTTCCTGTCCGCCAAAGGTCAGCAGCCGGCCGCCTTTCCGGCCGAGCAGGATCCCGGTCCTGGCGCGGAGGCCCGCGCGGCGGATCTCGGCCTCGTTCGCCCAGCGCGCCGCGCCGTGCAGCGGCCGGCGGATCTGGGCGGCCAGCCCGATTGTGGTGATCAGGGTGAGCCCGGCTGCGCTCAGGGCGCCGACCTTGAGCCAGCGCTGCACGTCCGGATCGAAGCGGTAGTACCAGAGCCAGGCCGGCACGGCGGCCGGGTCGAGATTCGGTGAGAGCCGGCCCAGGCCAGCGAGGGCGATGGCGACGGCCAGGCCGGCTGCGACGCCGAGCGCCAGGAGGGCGCCGCCCCCCGCGAAGAGGGCCCTAAGCGGCCACGGCGTGTGCGCGAAGCGGCTCATGCCACACCTCCGCCAGACGGAAGCGGCCGTTCCGACGCTCCACATGCACGACGATGTCGACGAGCGACGTCAGGAGCTGCCGGATGTCGTCCCGGTGGAGGTCGCGGCCGGCGTCGCTCTCCTTCACCAGGAGTGTCAGCTGCTCGAAGGCCAGGGCGGCGGAATTGGCATGCACCGTGGTGATCGAACCGGGGTGGCCGCTGTTGACGTTGCGCAGGTAGAAGAAGGCCGAGGCGTCGCGCAGCTCCTGCAGCAGGATCCGGTCGGGTCGCATGCGCAGCGCGCTCTCCAGGAGTTCCCTCGGACCGACCCTGGCGAGGCCCTGGCCATCCTTGGCGTAGAGCAGATGCACGGCGTTGCGGTGGGGGACGACGAGCTCGCGGGCGTCCTCGATGGTGATCAGCCGCTCATCCGCCGGGATCAGGCCGATCAGCGTCTTGGCGAAGGTGGTCTTTCCCGACCCCGTCGCCCCGGAGACCAGGATATTCCGGCGGCCGACGACGGCCGCCCGGAAGAAGCCTGGCCAGTCCCGGGCGTCACGCCGGGCGGCGATGGTCGCTTCCGATCGTCTGAGCCGGGTGACCGCGCCGGCGGTTTCGGCGAAGAAGCCGCGCCGCGCCAGCTCCTCCAGAGCGAAGACCTTGGTCGAGGGCTTGCGGAGGGTGAGCGAGACGCTTTCGGCGGCGGGCGGCAGCACGATCTGGCAGCGCTCGCCGGTCGGCAGGACAGTCGAGCAGACCGGCTGCTCGCGGTTCACGTCCTGTGCGGTGGCCGCGGCGGCGGCGACCGCTATGCGCGTCAGGGCCTCGGCGGTGAGCTCGGCCGCCGGGACCCAGCGCCATCCCGCCTCGGTCTCGACGCCGAACTCGCCGGGACGGTTGACCACCACCTCGGTGACGCCGGGCGCGTCGAGCGCCGCGCGGATCGGCGCCAGGTAGTGGGTCAGGATCGCGGGGTCATAACTCATGGCCGCGCCCGCAGGTCGTAGACCGACGAGAAGTCGAGGTCCTGGGCGACCTGGATCGCCACCTCGCCGCCCTGCGCCTTGCGCAGCGTCGGCGGGATGTTGGCGCCCTGCTGCACGGCCTGGCCGGCGGCGTCGGACGGAAGCCGGAAGCTGTCGCCGCTGCCGGCCCGGTCCATCACCACCGCCGCCCCGCCGTCGATGACCGACAGGAGGATGGCGGCCCCGAACCGGTCCCAGAAGTGGGTGTCGATGGTCCCGCCGAACCCGGCGCGGCCGAGCGCGTCGCTGGCCGGCGAGGCGAGGGGGATCGCGATCCCGCTCGGCGTGACCGCCCGGGTCCAGAGCACGAAGATCCGGTCCTGTCCCTGCCGCATGCCGGTCCGGTACTCGCCCAGCACCCGGGCGCCCTTCTCGAGGAGCACGACCGCGCCATTGTCCGAATAGACGTCGCGGCCGATCAGGCAGGTCACATATCCGGCCGTGGTGGTGTCGATGGCGGTCTGCAGGACGCAGGGGGATGGTGGCGCCGGCCAGGACCAGGAAGTTGCGGTCGCCGATCGGCGCCGCGGTCGCCCGGGCCAGTTGCGAACCGCGCCTGAGCTCGTCCAGCTCGCTGGGTGATCGGGGTGCGGCGACGGCGGGAACGGTCGGCGACGGGTCAGGGCGCACGTCCGCGCCGGCCCGCGAATAGGCCATCAGCGGCGACGGCGGGGCGGTTTCGCGAGGCGAGGGGACCGTCGACGCCCGACGGGCCGGCTCGGCAGGGGCGGCCGGGTCTATGGCGGGCACGTAGATCGCATCGCGGCCGTCCAGCCGCGGCGCACCCGGGCCCGGGGCCGCGAGCGTCGGCGCATCGTGCGCCGGCTCGAAAGCCACGACCTGGCGGGCCGGGACGTTCCGCGGGGCGGCCGACTTGGGGCGTTCGGTGCTCCAGGTCGCGAGCGCGACGGCGCCGCAGCCGACCAGCAGGCCCGCGAAGCCAAGCAGCCTGCCGCCGCCCGCGCCGCCGAGGCGCCCGGAAACCGGCGAGATGGTCCGGTCGAGGGGCGGATCCGGCTGGGTCGGGGGCGGGTCGGGCGCGTGGGTCATGGCCGGGCCTCCCGCAGGGTCCGGTCGACGTCGGGGGTTGCGGTGGCCGTCCCGCTGGGCCGGCCCGACGGCTGGTAGGCGAGGTTGAAGATGCAAAGGACTTCGCGGCCGCGGCGCAGGCGGAGCTGGGCCGCCGTCTGGTGCACCACCAGGAACTCGCCGCGGACGTCGAAGGGCGCCAATCCCTCGGATCCGTCGGGCGACACGGCATAGACGGCCGGCAGGGCCTGCGCGCCTGGGAAACGCAGGACGGTGAAGCGGCCGTTGTCCGTCACCTCGGAGGGCGCGATCGCCGCCGAGCCCTGCACGTCGTAGGCAAGGTTGCGAGCGCCTTCGAGGACGCCGCGGTCGAGCTTGAGCTGCAGCACCCGGCGCTCCAGCGCCTGGGCCTCTGCCGCCAGCGCCGCCTGCAGCGTGAGGCGATCCGTGTCGGGATAACGGAACTGCACCACGAAGAAGGTGTCGGGCGAGGTCCGCGCCGTCGCCCCGCTGCGGGTCGCTAGCTCGAAGGTGTAGTGGCGCGCGCCGCCGCCACTGAGGCGGGTGGTGACGATCAGGTTCGTCGGCGGGCGCACCGTCGTCGGCTTGGCGAACAGCAGATTGCCCTCGGGCGCCACCTCCCAGCCGGAGGTGTCGCCCAGCGCCACGTGCAGGATCGTCTCGTCGTCGGCGAAGCGAATCTGGGTGGCGGACCGGAAGGTCCCGACGATGCGGACCACCTGCTGCGGATCGTAGTCGATGGTCTTGATGCGCGGGTCGGCGCGGCCGGGTCGCGGCGTCTCGGCGGCCGTGGCCGGCGCCCCGGCCAGGAGGGCAAGCGCGGCGATGAGCAGGGCGGCGCGGAGGTTCATCGGATCACCTCCGGATCGGCGCGGTAGGAGGAGACCTGGAAACCCAGCGGGTTCCGGAGGCGGTCGCTCTCGCCCATGGGCGCCTTGGTGTAGGCGAACGCCACGGTGGCGATCCAGTCCGACTTCCTCGAGCTGGCTGCCGCGCCGGACGGTGCGGTGGAACCGGACGTTGGCGACGCCTGGCGCGACGAAGCTGATGGCGCGGATCGCGACCTGTGCATCGGCGGCCGCTCCGTAGGCGACCTGCGGGCTCGAGGGGTTGGTCGGCCGGAAGGCCAGCGCCCAGCGCTGCTGTTCCTCGGGCGTCGACATGATCGACACCTGGCGGAAGTTCGACTCCGCCGCCTGCGGCAGCCAGCCTTCCCGGGCCCGGACATAGGAGGCGAGGAAGGACTTGGTGACCGCCTCGTCATAGGTCGCGGGCCCGGCCGACGAGAGGCCACGCACGACCTCCACCGCGCCCGTTGTCCGGTCGACCCGCACCACATAGGGCTCGACGGTCTTGAGCGGCGTGAGGGCCGCGACGGCCGCCATGGCCGCGCCCGCCAGGCCGGCGGCGATCGCGGCGACGGCCCAGGCCAGGCGCCGCGACCGGAGGGCGGCGGCCAGGCGGTCCTGGTCCCAGCTGCGGGACTCCGCGAAGTAGGCCTTCAGGTCCGGGGAGGGCACGCCGGTCATGGCCGGCCGCTCGCGCACTGGCCCGCGCCGCGGCCGGGTAGGGCCGCCGCCGCGGGTTCGGCCGCCAGAACGGTCCCGTTCGGGTTCGCCGAGCGGCGAGCGCCTTGGCAGGCTGCCGGCTCCCGGGCGGAGAGGGCGCAGGCGGCGGCCAGGATCGCCGCCAGGGCGAGCGCAGCGAGGGCGCGCAGGCGCGCGGTGGGATGGAGCCGCAGGATTGGAGGGTTTGGCATGTTCACCTCTCGGGTGATGACCCTGCCAAGCCACCGGGTGCACGGGCAGGGCGTAAGTTCCCTCCCGCGACCGGCGACACGCTTGGTCCCGGCGCCCGAGGTGCGGCTCGCGCCGGACGTCGCGCGCCCGTGGGCGCGTCATCTCGCCGGGGCGTCGTCCGCTGTCTGCAAGCGAGGCAGGCGGGCCTGGATGGCGGCGGCGATCGAGTCGTGCACGACGTCCGGAAAGTCGCTGGGCATCGCGCGTCGCGCATCCTCGACGGCTTTGCTCGCCTCGGCGCTGACGTCTTCGATGACCGTCCGGATCGTCTTCTGCCCGAGGCCGGCCGCCTTCGCCGTCTCGACGAAGTGACGGCCATGCAGGTCGAGGATCCCATAGTGCGGGCGCGCGCCGACGGACATGGCCAGCTTGTAGTTCCGGTGCGGAATCCGTTTCGCGTCGAAGGCCGGTTGGGCGCTCAGGACATCGTAGAAGGGCGTCAGCCGGAATCGCCCCCGGGCGCAGGAAGACGCTGAAGTTCTTGGCATGACCGTCCGTCGCACCGATCAGCCAGAACAGGATCTGGCTTTTCAGCACCAGGGCCTGGTCCGCCAAGGGGTCATCGCCTTCGCCCAGCTTCTTCAGCAGGTCGACCACGCCTGGCCCTCCCTGGCTCTGGTACTTGCGGCTCGAGGGGATCGACAGCGCCTGGCAGAAGTCCTCTTGCGGCAAGCGCAGGAGTTGCGTCCCGTCGCGCCACCGGCGATCGAACCGCTCGACGACCAGGACGCGCCGTCGGCCGAAGGTGGCCATCTCGGTTCGGGCGACGGGAAGGCCGAAGCAACCGAGCAAGGTGAGACAATAGTGCTCGTTCTCCACGCTGTGCTTCAGATCGATGAGCCCCCAGGGCGTCGGAATTTCGCCCAGCTGAGGCTTGAGGATATGGGTCGTGGGCGTCGTGCCCAGCGGACGCATCCATCGGCCGTCGTGACGCAGCAGCGCCGTCTTCTCCTGGGCGCCGGCCACGGAGATGCGGAACTCCTGCTCGGTGTCGATACCGAGCGGGCTACGCGAGAGATCGGCGAGCATGGCCTCGATCTCTTCGTCGCCGAGCGGCACGCCCTTCGCAGGCTGCAGCGCGTCCATTGCTTCGCCGGCAGGCAGAAACTGCATCGCCCCCACGCAGTCGCGTCCGATCTGCTCCAGGAGGCTGAACGCGTCCACGCCGCCGGCGCCGGTGCGTTCGGCGACCCGGCGACGTACCTGCGGGCTGTCGGGCAACAGGTTGTCGAACACCGCGACCACGGGTTCGCCACGCCACGGCGCCGGGCGTAGCGGCAGCGAGAGGGAGATCGGGAAGGCCGGCGGCCAGTCGAGCCAGGTCGCGTCGTACTGGAAACGGATCGCGCCGCCTGGCTCCTTGTCGAGGCGGCCGCAAAGGCGGTTGTTGATGAAGACGTTGAGGGGCTCGTGCGCCCGCCGCCGCGGCATCAGAAGATATCCCCGACCTCGTCTGCAGAGCTCTTGCTGCGCGGGACGATGGTGACCTCGAGGTCGAGGGCGGCGAGCACGTCGAACAGGGTCGCGACCTTCATGCCGCTGTGGCCAGTCTCGATCTTCGAGATCATCTCCTGCCGCTGGCCTGCCAGACGCCCCAGTTCCGTCTGCGTGAGCTTGCGCCCCTGGCGGACTTGTTGAACGACATGTCCAAGCTGTTTGGCGGAGCGGGCGAAGGCGGGCGGCACAAGCGTCTCCAGAAATAATCCATTATGCGCGTTTTGACATATATCTTCTTTATGTGGAAATCAACATAATAGTGAAATATCGTCCAACGCGCATAGGTATGCACTTGGTTTCCCGGACGCCCGCGCCGCCAGCTTCTAGCGTGTGGTCCTGACCTGCCGGATCGAGCCCCCCTCGGGGGCCGTGAAACCGCGACTTCCGTCGGAAGACGACGCCGGCCGTGCTGCGGGCCGCCCGAGACGTGCGGTGTTGGCGAAGTCGGCGAGGCCGACGCTCGCGCCGCCGGCGATGCCGGCGGCGATGGCCGGGACCTGCAGGAAGAAGATCGCGCCGAGCAGGCACAGCGCGACGAACATCAGCCCGCCGGCCATGGGATCGTCGCCCTCGATGGCGACCCACTGCTCGGCGACGATGGCCAGCACCATCTGGAATACCGACAGGATCAGGGCGAAGAGGACGAGGTAGTTCACAGCCTGGCCGAGCCAGCCGAAGAAGTAGCGGCGGGTGGCCTCGAAGAGCGCGCAGGCGATGAAGATCGGCCCGAGCGCCACGAGGAAGGCCAGGGCCACCTTCGCCAGGGTGACGATGCCGAACCCCAACGCCGCCGCCAGCGCCCCGCAGACCCAGACCGCGCCGCTGAGCAGCAGCGGCAGCCAGTCGGTGAGGTCGGCTTCCCTTGCGATCTTCTCGCCGAGGTAGGCGGCCCGGTTGAAGAACTGGTCGAAGGCCTGGCCGGCGTCGCCGGCCGAACCCCCGCCGATCGCCTGGGCCAGGGTGTCCGGCAGGACATGGAAGAGCGGCTGGGCGACCCACGGGCCATAGGCGGCCGTGGTGGCCAGCATCACGACCAGGCCGAGCTTCACCGACCGGATCGCGAAGTCCATGAACGGCTCGGCGATGGCGCCGCGCAGGATCGCGAACCCGTAGAGCAGCACGTAGAGCACCAGCGCCGCCCGGACGGGCCCCGCCACTTGGCCGGCCGCGTTGCTGACGCCCTGGTCCAGGAAAGCGTCCAGCTTACCGTCCACATAGGCGTACGCCGGGCTGAAGATGCGCAGCTCGCCGGCCATCAGTGCGCACCCGACCGATATCGCGTCTCGCGAGACAACGATTTGGCTCGGCCAAGGCCGACGCGGGCGTTCTCGCAATCGGTGAACTGCGCACCGCTGGCGCAGGCGGTCACGACGCGCTGCGCCTCCTCCGGGTGGACCGCGAACCACGAGATGTCCCGCGGCAACGGACTGCAGCCCGCTGCCGCGAGCGCGCTGATCAGGATCCAGAGACGCATCAGAAGCCGCTCCGGTAGCGCTGCAGCCGCGCTTCGCGGGCGGCGGCGGCGCGCTCGCGGTTCCGCTGCGCCTGCAGGCGCTCTTCGGCGTCCTGCGCCATGGCGAGGCCCTGCAGCCGCATCTGGTCGTTCTGGCCCATGGCCTGCTCCGCCAGGAGCCGCGCTTGCAGATCGAGCACGGCGCGGACGTCGGGAGCCGAATCGAGCGCGGACAGAAGCTCCTCCAGGCCGGCCTGCCGTTTGGCGCCGGCCTGTGCGGCCGCCTGGCCAAGCGCGAGGTCCCGCGCGGCGCGATCGCCTTCACGCTCAAGGGCCTGGCCGAGGGGATCGTCGGCCGGCGCGGTGTAGAGCCGCTGGTCGGCGCGGATTCCGGCCGCCCGGCGGCCGAGCTCGCCCAGCGCGCCCAGGTCGCCCCTGGCGGCGGCGACATACCTGTCGATGTCGGGGATGAAGGCGCGGAGCTCGGGGGACTTGAGCGCGCCCGCCAACGCGCCGGCCCCCGAGGCGGTGTTGAAGCCGTCGTAGAGCCGTTTCGCCTCCGCGACCTGCGCCTGAAGTTCCTTCAACTGGTCGAGGGCGGTCGTCGCCTGCTTCAGCAGGCTGGCGTAGCTGGTCGGATCGTGAACCACGATCTGGGCGGAGGCCGGCGGGGCGGTGGCCAGGGCCCACGCCAGAGTGAGAGGGAGCCGGGATTTCATGGCAGGCGCCTCCGCGCGGCCTGGAAGGGGGGCCATCCAGTCGGCCGGATCGTCGCCGTGGGCGGCGCGGATCCGATCCAGCAGGTCCACGGTCTCGGTGCGGCCGGAGAGGACGGCGAGTGCGTCGTCCAGGCCGGTGAGATCGAGTTCGGCTACGACCGAATCCAGGCCCTGCTTGACGAGGAAGCGGCGCTGCGCCGGGGAGAGCTCGTCCCGGACCAGCGCGAACTCCCGCTGGGTGAGGCCGAAGCCATCCACGTAATCGCGCTCGGCGGCGTGCGGATTGGGCAGGTAGATCTTCGTGGCGCACTGCTCGACGATCGTGTGGGCGATCGGCGAGCGCAGGACGTCCGCGGGCGACTGGGTGCCCAGCACCAGCAGCGCGTTCTGCTTGCGGAAGGTCTTCAGGCCGTCCTGGGCGAGGCCGCGGAAGGCCTCGTCGCCGAGCGCCTT
Organism: Phenylobacterium sp. J367; assembly: GCF_024699985.1. GTDB lineage: Bacteria > Pseudomonadota > Alphaproteobacteria > Caulobacterales > Caulobacteraceae > Phenylobacterium. The sequence continues at coordinate 3,035,034 of NZ_JAJONA010000001.1, forward strand.
CCAGAATTCGTCCACGTCGATCACCAGCCGCCGGCCGTCCAGCAGCTGCTGCAGCCGGTGGAAGAGGTACATCATCAGCGGCGTGCGGACGTCTGGCGCGTCCAGCACGTGGGTCATGTCGAAGCCCAGGAAGGCGGCGTCGAGCGGAAGAGCGTCGGTCCCGCCGTCCAGGGCCCAGCCGAGCGCCTGGCCCGTGCGCCAGCGATCCAGGCGCGCGCCGATCCCGCCCGCGTCCCGCTGGCCGAGCAGGGAGCGGAGCGCCGAGACCGAGCGCCGGGGCGCCGGCAGCGGCAGGAGCGCCGCCACGGCGGCGTCGATCGCCGCCTCGTCCTGGGGCGACAGGGGTTCGTCGCCATGGCGCACCATCTGGCGGACGAGCGCGCCCAGGAAGGCGCGGTCGGCGGGGGTGTCGGAGAGCGCCTTCAGCGGCGCGAAGCCGGTCGGCTGGCCGGGGATCAGCGACAGGTAGGTTCCGCCGCAGGCGCGGACGAAGACCTCCGCCCCGCGATCCTTGTCGATGAACACCTGCTGCGCGCCGAGCTTCTCGAGCTGCGCGAGCATGAAGTTCTGCACGACCGTCTTGCCCGATCCGGACGGGCCGCAGATGAAGGTGTGGCCGAGGTCGCCCACGTGGAAGTTGAAGGCGTACGGCGATCCCGCCGAGGTCCTGAGCACCGTGACCGCCGGCCCCCAGTGGTTTCCTGTGGCGCGGCCCGTCGGATGGGTGTGGAAGGGGGCGAAGCTCGCGAAGTTGCGGCTCGTGATCGCCGCGGGCCGCAGTCGAAGGCGGAAATTGCCGGGGAACTGGGCCCAGAAGGCCGCTTCGAGGCCGAGGTCCTCGCGGGCCGCCACCAGGCCGGAATCGGCCAGCAGCGCGCGGGCCGCGGCGAGGTGGCCGGCCAGCTCGCGCGGCGTCTCGCCGTAGACCAGGACCGAAGCCTGGTGCTCGCCCACCACGAACCGGTTCGACATCAGCGCGTCGAGCGCGGTGTCGAGGTCGTCGACCTGCGAGGCGGGCGCGGTCGCGCGCGGACAGCATCTGGTTCTGCTTGCGGGTCATCACCGCCTGGGCGGCGGTCTTGGACAGGAAGCTGAACGACTGTGAGGCCAGGAGCGGGAAGGGGGCGGAGAGCAGGCCGTCCCAGAGGCCCGGACGGGTGGTCGCCGGGTATTCCTTGATCCCCAGCATGGCCGCGATCGGGCGCTGGCGACGTCGCGGATCTCCAGCGCCTCACGGCCGAAGATCAGGCGGCTGGCATGGATCGCCTCGCCAAGGCGCCCCCTGACCAGCGGGCAGCGGGACGGCCGGCCCGTGAGGACCAGCTGCAGCATTTCCATCGGGGCGGAGAACAGCAGCCCGTCACGCTCGTAGAGGCCGAGCGGTTCGGCGCGATAGCGGGCGAGGTGCTGCACGAGGGCTTCCCCGGCTTCCTCGAGCCGTCGCACGGCATCCTCGGTCTCGAGGTCCACACGATCTGCGCCGATGAGGCGCCCGACCCAGGCCTGCGTCCGTTCCGCGGCGTCGTGCGCCGGATGAAGCACCAGGGTGACGTAGAGCTCGTTCTGGAACGACCGCGACCGGCTCAGGCGGCCGCGGTAGGCGGCGTCCAACTCCCGGGCGAATCCGGACCGGAACTCGCCGGCCGGCGGCAGCTCGGCCTCCCGGCGCACGAGGTGGTGCCAGACCGCGAGGCGGTCCGACGCGAGGTTCCGCCATGCGCCGTTCAGCTTGGCGTGCCGGTCGTTGAGGTCACGGATGTCGGCGGTCTCGAAGCTGGCGCCGTCAAGTCGGAAGCAGGCCATCAGGGCGCCGGTGTCGAGGGCGATGACCCTGTCCGTCACGTGCCGGGCGTAGGGCAGCCAGCGCCCGGCGACCGCTTCCCGGGGCCGGGCCCGGTCCGGGACGGAGCGCAAGGCGAGCTCAGCCATGACGCAGCTCCCGGCGGCCCGGCCGCCGGAGGGGCAGCGGGCTGGCGGAACTCCCGCCCCAGAGCCCGCCGTTACGGGCGCGCCCCTTGGTCTCCACGAACAGGTAGAGGACCCGAAAGGCGTTGGGATCGGCCTTGCAGATCGCCTGGAACACCAGGTGCAGCACGGGCGCGATCAGGAGGTAGAGGAGGGATCCGCCGCCGAGGAAGGCGACCGTCGAGACGATGAGGTTGATCCCCATGGCCTCCATCGGCACGCCCAGGATGAGGGCCGGCCGGGTGCAGGCGAGGAACAGCACGTCCTCCTGGAGGCGCTCGGCGGACATCAGCCGCCCCCGCCGCCGGTGATCAGGTCGACGATGGTCGAGGCCCCGAAGATCACGATGATGCCGATGACCACGGTGCCAGCGCGGCGGAGATCGATGTGCCCGAACATCCAGACGATGCCGGTGATGATCACCGCGAGCACCGCAAGGCCGCGGACGATGCCGTTGTTCAGCAGGTCGATCAGGTTCTGGATGAATCCGCCCAGGTCCCCTCCGACTTCCTGCGCCACGGCCGGTCCGGCCATGAACGAGATCGCCGTGGCGCAGAGGACCAGGCGGCGGATGAAACGCGGAGCGTTCACGGAGTGACTCCTGGGGCTGAGAAGACGAAGTGGGGCGGCGCCGCGGCCGCGCGGCCGAAGACGTCCCACGCAGGTGGAGCGGTCGCTGGCGCCGGTGCGTCGGAAGCGGCGGCGGTCGGCCGGCCGGCGTGGGTCAGAACGCGGGCGACGTAACCGTTGCCGATCCCGCGCTCGGCGTGACCCGTGTTGTAGATGCTGAGCGCGACCCGCAGCGCGGCTTGGCCCGGGCCATGTCGCGCGACACCGCGCGCATAGCCTTCGCGAAGGACCTCGCCGGCCGCCGACAGGTTGCGGCAGGGATCGAAGGCCTGCTCAATGGAGAGGCCCAGGCGCTTCAGGTTGCGCACATTGATCTGCGCGAGGCCCAGGTCGATGTCCTGGCCGGCTGCGATCAGGGCCGAGGCGGCCGCGACGGCCTCCGCGGTGGAAGCGGGCTTCCGACGTTGGACCGCGGCCCGATTGACGCCGATCGCCAACGGCTCGAGGCCGCTCTCGGTCCGGGCGATCGCCAACAGAGTGGGCGGCGCAATTCCCGGGGCGCATTGGGCGGCCAGGGCGATGACGGTTTGAGCATCCAGCATGCGGCGTCCTTTCCGCCGCAAGCCTCGCCGTCTCCCGGTCTGCCCGCGAGGGCGTAACCTCCGCCCGGCGTAGGTTTGCCCCCATGCGCCAGATTCTGGCGCGCTGAGCGCCGGAGCCGGCGCGGGCCGCGACTTATGTCGCCCTGTGAACAGCCGAGCGGAACTCGATCCGTGCGGGAATAATTCGATGTCTTCGCAAACCTGACTTTCACGATCAGTCAGTTCTCAGGGACCGCCGCGATGCATGCGCCTTCCGAACAACGACCCGAAGAGTTCGGCGATGATCTCACGGCCGACCGCGTAACCTTGTCGCCGCGGCAGACGCAGTGCCTGTTCTGGGTGCAGCAAGGCAAGAGCTCCCGGGACATCGGGACGATCCTGGGCATTTCGCACCGGATCGTGGAGCGGCATGTCTTCAGGGCCTGCCACAAGCTCGGGGTTCGCACGCGGATTCAGGCCGTGATCCGGGCGCGCGAGCTTGGATTGGTCGAAGCCCCTGCGCGAACGGGCTCGCTGACGCGCTTCAGCTAGGCGAGTCTTCGCAACCGGAGAGAAAGCGAGCCTCCGGCCGCGCAGCGATGGTTGGATACTCCCGATCGATACATAGCTTCTGCGCGCTGCGACTGGGCCGGAACCGGCCGTTGGTGCTCAGGCTGAATTGACCTTCGGCATCGCCGCGGCCCTGGTGGCGATCACGTCCAGGGTCAGCAGGGTGAGCCCGGCATCGTCCTTGACGGTCACGCGCATCTGGCCTGACTGCCAGACGTCGTCACCCATGACCTCCGACATCTCGCCCATGACTCGCAAGGCGTGGCGTCGCACTGCGGCGAGGTCATCAAGCTCGATCCCGTTGTGGTCGGGATAACGGTGACCGTCCACTGAGTGGAAAAGTAGCGTGCCATAGCGTGCAAACGAGCAGACTGCGCCGGCTCCCAGTAGCTCTAAGCGCCCCCCGGAGGCGGGCAGTGAGGCGCCGTTCGAGGAGCTGCAATGGGTCGAAGCGGAGGCCGCCTTCTTGGCGAGGATTGGACCTTGGCGCTAGACGCGCGAGCTCCCGCACGTCCAGGTTGGTAGCGAGTTCGGCGAACAGGTTATCCTATGGGGCATGCAGGAGCCGCTCTCCGAACTCTCGCGCCTCAAGGACGACCCGACGCGCTCCGAGGCCACCCGGCGGATGGCCGGCGTTTGCCTCGAACTCTGGTTCCGCACCCTGTCCGCCAACGACGACGGAAGGGGCGCGCCGCGCCTTGCTGAAGTCAGCCGGCTCATGCTGCGCCTTCGCAACGCGATGCAGGTCGCGGAAGGCTTCGAACTTACCACGGCGCGGCAACAGGATCCCGACAGGACGGCTCCATAGTCCAGACCTATCGCGACCCGTCGTCGTCATCTGGATCCCGGCCACTCAGCTCCTCGTCGAACATCCACTGCTCGAGGTCGGCGGCGTACTCCTCGGCCCGGCGCGCCAGCAGCTCGAAACCGCGCGAGTAGGTTAGCGACAGCGATCGGGGATCCAGCTGCCGCAGAGCCTTGCCGTTCGGCTGGCGGTGGAAGCGGCGAAGCGCGACCAGCAGCAAGGACGCCGCGCCGTTCTGGGCGGCGTCCAGCGCGAAGTCCACGGAGCCGAACTCCACCGCGAAGATGATGCCCCAGGGATCGGCGTGGACGATCTCGGCGAACCGGTGGATGTCGTCCAGTTCCACGCCGTAGTAGCCGGACTCCCAGCGCTGGTAGGTGCGGTGGCCCTTGTTCATCATCCGCGCCGCCTCGACCGAGCGGAGGCCGGCGCGGGTGCGCAGCAGCTTAAGGACCCGGGAGAGGGTTGCTCGCTGGGCGGCCTTATCCCGATCCCGCAGGACGTCCATGGCAGTCAGACAACTGAGAATTGTCGCGTGATGCTCCTGCTATCGAGGACTGTGTTGGCTCCGGGGTCAAGGTCGGTCCGAAGGGTCCGGCCCACGGCGCCGCGACGCTGCGCAGGGTGGGGGGAGCTTGCGCCCTACCGGGGCCGGCGGATCGGCGCTCATGATCCGCGTCCCCGCCTGGAGACGCGCCATGCAAGATCCCAACCCCGCCCTGCCGCCCCGGCTCCTTAGGACCGAGGAGGCGGCGCGATGGCTCGGCCTTTCCGGCCGGACGCTCGAGAAGCACCGCTGCTGCGGCACGGGCCCGTCCTATCGCAAGCTCGGCGGCCGGGTCGTCTACATGGTCGACGACCTCCGCGCCTGGGTCGACGAGGGAGCGCGGCGCTCCACGGCCCGGACGCCCGCCGTCCCGGGCCGGGGTGGGCGGGCCCCCAACGAGCGGCGCAGCTTCACGGGCTGACGTCCACGGGATTCGCCGGCCAGCGCCGCCGTCGGACTTGCTGCGCGGCGTCCGGACGCGCATGCCTGGGTTATGCAGACCGACGACGAAGGCGCCGCGCGCCAGGCGGCCGCGCGCGACTGGAAGGCCAGGCTGAGCCGCAGCGACGCTGGCCCGGACGACCTGGACGCCTTCTCCGCGTGGCGGGAGGATCCCGACAATGGCCGCGCCTGGGAAGCGCTCCACGCCGGCGCCGCGGCCGCCGAGCGATACGTCGTCCGCGCCCAATCCGGTCGCTTCAAGGTCGTCGACATCTGGACGGGGCAGACCGCCGTCATCGCCATGACGCCCCAGGATGGGCTTTCAGAAGACGACGCCCGTCACACCGCGGGCCTGCTGAACCGCCGCGCCGCCGGCGGAGACCGCGCGATTCTCCAATAATCTTCCGGCGACCGCAGCCGGGCCGGCCGGAGGATGGTCTCGCTTTGGGACTTTCTGGGCCGCCGGGCGGCCTTCCGTCTCCCGATTCGCCGTGCCGAACCCCCGGCCCTGGGCGGGGCCAGTCGTGTCACGTTGCTTCCGATGCGCTTCCGGATGGGTTTCGGGTGGACTTTAGGGGAGTTGGTGTTTCCCTAGGGCTTTGAAAACCCTAGGGAAACATGGTGCCGCCGGGCAGGATTGAACTGCCGACCTCAGCCTTACCAAGGATGCGCTCTACCACTGAGCTACGGCGGCGAAAGGCGAGGCGGGGCATATAGCGGCACGACTCGGGCTCGTGAAGCCCCAATCGTCGGCAAATGCGCTTGACCGGTCGGACCGCTCGTCGCACCCCTCAGGCATGGCCGCCGACGACAAGACGAAGACCCCGTCTGCGAACGACCGGGAGGCGAAGCTGGCCCAGGCGCTCAGGGCCAATCTCCGCCGCCGGAAGGCGCCCAGGCCGCGTCCGCGAAACCTGCACAGGAATCGGACGGCAAGCGCTGAGCGGCGCCCTTTGCGCCTGCCCGGCCGCAGGCTAGATAGCGCGACGAAGGGACGGCCCCGCGAATTCCCGCAACTGCGTCGCCTCAAGAAGGATTGGGATTGGACCGCATCGCCATCACCGGCGGCGCGCGGCTGAACGGGGAGATCCCGATCAGCGGCGCCAAGAACTCGGCCATCAAGCTGATGGCGGCGAGCCTGCTCACCAGCGAGCCCCCTGCGGCTGACCAACATGCCGCGCCTGGCCGACACGCGGTTCCTCGGCAAGCTGTTGCAGCGGCTGGGGACGGAGGTGGTCGAGTCTGAGCCGGCGACGGGCTCCGAGACCTTGCTGACCACCAAGGAGATCGTCTCGGGTTTCGCGCCCTACGACCTCGTCCGGCAGATGCGCGCCTCGTTCAACGTGCTGGGCCCGCTGCTGGCGCGGAGCGGCCAGGCGAAGGTCTCGTTGCCCGGGGGGCTGCACCATCGGCGCGCGGCCGGTCGACCTGCACCTCAAGGCGCTGGAGGCCCTGGGCGCGAAGATCGATCTGCACGAGGGCTACGTCTACGCCCAGGCGCCGCGGGGGCTGCAAGGGGGCGAGATCGCGTTTCCGTTCGTCTCGGTGGGCGCGACGGAGCACGCCCTGCTGGCCGCGGTCCTGGCGAACGGCCACACGGTGATGAGCAACGCCGCCCAGGAGCCGGAGATTGTCGACCTGGCGGACTGCCTCAACAAGATGGGGGCGAAAATCAGCGGCGCCGGGACCGGCACGATCCACATCGAGGGGGTCACCAGCCTGAACGGCGCGACCCACGCGGTGCTGCCGGACCGGATCGAGACCGGCACCTATGCCCTGGCCGCCGCCATGGCCGGCGGCGAGGTCCGGCTGACCAAGACCCGCTGCGACTTCATCCAGGCCCTGATCGACAAGATGGTCGAGGCGGGCGTGGAGGTGACGCCGCACAACGATGGACTGACCATCAGGCGCAACGGCGGGCGCCTGAAGGCTGTCGAGATCGAGACCGACCCCTATCCCGGCTTCGCGACGGACCTGCAGGCGCAGTTCATGGCCCTGATGACCCTGGCGGACGGGGAGAGTGTGATCCGCGAGACGATCTTCGAGAACCGCTTCATGCACGCGCCGGAACTCATGCGGCTGGGCGCCGACATCACCGTGCACGGCGGCGAGGCGCGGGTCCGCGGTGTCGAGGCGCTGGAAGGCGCCCAGGTCATGGCGACGGATCTTCGGGCCTCGGTGAGCCTCGTGATCGCGGGGTTGGCGGCGCGCGGCGAGACGGTCGTCAATCGCGTCTATCACCTCGATCGCGGCTTCGAGCGGCTGGAGGAGAAGCTTGGCGCCTGCGGGGCGGTGATCCGGCGGATCAAGGGCGACGACGAGGGGGAGGACTAGGTCCCAGATGGCCGATCCCACCCCACTCAAGCTGCTCGCCCAGGACCAGGAGGACCTGGCGGTCATCTCCGCGGCCCTGCAGGACGCCGTCGCCAAGGTCGGCGACATCGCGTTCGAGCCGAAGGCGCGCCAGATGACCATCGCCTTCAACCGCTTCCGTTGGGAAGCCGGGAAGGGCGAGCGAGTGCGCTCGGCCCTCCAGCTGGCCGGCGTGATGAAGGTCGAGACCCGCAAGGTCCGGCGCGAGGCGCCCGACGCGGTTCTGGAGATCCTGGCCCTGACCTTCGAGCCGGGCGAGGCGCCGGGCGGCGTCGTCACGCTCAGCTTTGCGGGCGGCGGCGACCTCCGCGCCACCGTGGAGTGCGTCGAGGCGGTGCTGGCCGACGTCTCGCGCCCCTGGCCCACGCCGCGGACGCCGAAGCACGATCTCTGAGCGCGGCATGGCGCTTCGGCGCACGCCTCGCTAAACAGCGGGCGCCATGCGCCGCTTCCGCTATTCAGATCCGGGTTTCGAAACCGCCTTCACCGCCTTCGTGGAAGAGCGGCGGGAGACCCCCGAGGACGTGGACGCCATCGTCCGCGACGTCCTGGCCGCCGTGCGCGCCGAGGGTCTGGCGGCCCTCCTGCGCTTCGCCCGCGAGTTCGACAGGGTCGAGCTGGACGAGCACTCCATCCGCGTCAGCGAGGCCGAGATCGCCGAAAGCGCCGCGGCCTGCAAGGCCGAGGTCCGTGACGCCATCGCCTTCGCCGCCGGGCGGATCCGCGCCTATCACGAGCGCCAGCGCCCGGCCGACCAGCGCTTCACCGACGAGGCCGGCGTCGAGCTCGGCTGGCGTTGGGGCCCGCTGGAATCCGTCGGCGTCTATGTGCCCGGCGGCCGCGCGGCCTATCCCTCCACCGTCCTGATGAACGCCGTCCCGGCCGCCGTCGCCGGCGTCGGGCGCATCGCCATGGTGACCCCGCCGGGTCGCCTGGAGCCCGCCGTCCTGGCCGCGGCCCAGGCGGCCGGAGTCACCGAGATCTGGCGGGTGGGCGGCGCCCAGGCCGTCGCCGCCCTGGCCTACGGGGCCGGACCGATCCGCCCGGTGGACAAGATCGTCGGCCCCGGCAGCGCCTTCGTCACCGCCGCCAAGCGGCGCGTCTACGGCGCCGTTGGAATCGATGCGCTGGCCGGGCCGTCCGAGATCGTGGTGGTGGCCGACGGAGCGAACGATCCCGAATGGATCGCTGCGGACCTGCTGTCCCAGGCCGAGCACGATCCCGCCGCACAATCCATCCTGATCACCGACGACGAAGCCTTCGCCGCCCGGGTCGAGGCCGCCGTGGAGGCGCAGCTCAGGACCTTGGCCACCGGCGAGGACGCCGCCGCCTCCTGGCGCGACCACGGCGCGGTGGTGATCGCCCCCCTCGACCATGCGCCGCGGCTTGTCGACCTGATCGCGCCCGAGCACGTGGAATTCGCGGTCGAGGCGCCGGAGCGCCTCGCCGATCGGGTCCGCCACGCCGGGGCGATGTTCCTCGGCCGCCACGCCCCCGAGGCGATCGGCGACTATGTGGCGGGCTCCAACCACGTCCTGCCCACCAGCCGGGCGGCGCGGTTCTCCTCGGGTCTTTCCCTCTACGACTTCCTCAAGCGCACCTCCTTCGTGAAGTGCGACGAGGCCGCGTTCGCGGCGCTCGCGCCGGCGACGATCGCGCTTGCCGAGGCGGAAGGCCTGCCGGCCCACGCCCGCTCCGCGGCGATCCGGATGGGAAACCGCCGCCCCAGCTAGGCCGTCGTTTCCGGAACCTGCCTATGGCCAAGGCGTTGGGCAGCGCATGTTCCAATCGCCGGCTACCGAGGCCACGGCGGCGACGCCTGCCGGCCCCGCCGAGGCCGTTCAACCTTCCCTCGCCGAACAGCTCTCTGTCTTCGGGCGCGACGCCTGGGACCATCTCATGCAGCTCGATCCGGGCGAGGCGGGCCTCAACTTCCTGATCTCCGCCGGCATCGTGCTGGCGGCGCTCGCGCTCATCTGGGTGCTGGCGCGGATGTTCGATCGCTGGCTCCGGCATTTCGCAGCCACCTCGCCGGCCGAGGTGCCGGAGGAGGATCAGCGCACGTCGCGGGCCGCCGGCGTCACCTGGGCCCTGCTGCGCTTCCTGATCCTCGGTGCAGCCCTGGTGCTGGTCGCCGCGGTCTGGGGGATCGACCCCTGGGCGTGGATCTCCGGCGACGCCGGCGCGCGGATCCTGCGGCTCGGCCTGATCGTCGTCCTCGTCACCGCCCTGGTGGAGGTCGCCGGCTTCGTGACCCGGCGCACCATCGAGGGCTTCGCCGCCCGCAGTCGCGATCCGCGTCGCGCCGGCCAGATCCGCTCCCTTGGCCCGCTCGTCACCGGTTCGATCCAGGCGGTGCTGATCGTCGTCGGCCTGCTCACCTTCCTGTCGGAAGTGGGCGTGAAGGTCGGGCCGCTGCTGGCCAGCGCCGGCGTGGTCGGCATTGCGGTGGGCTTCGGCGCCCAGTCGATCGTCAAGGATTTCCTGACCGGTGTCTTCCTGATCGCCGAGGACGCGGTCTCGGTGGGCGACAATGTCCGGATCGCCGACTGCAGCGGCACGGTGGAAGCCATGACGCTCCGCACCATCCGCCTGCGCAGCATGAACGGCACTTTGCACATCATTCCCTACAGCGAAGCCCAGATCATCCATAACCGGACCAAGCTGTTCTCCTCGTACGTGTTCGATCTTCAGATCGCCTACGATTCAGACATCGACCAGGCCCTGGCCGTGATGGCTGAGGTCGGTGAGGGCATGCGGGGGGGACGGCGAGTTCGGCCCGCTCATCCTGCGTCCCTTCGAGATTCTCGGGGTCGAGCGCCTGGCCGACAGCGGCGTCGTCCTGCGCGCGAAGGTGACGACGACCCCGAAGGAACAATGGCGGGTCGGCCGCGAGTACAACCGTCGCATCAAGCAGGCCTTCGACCGGGCCGGCATCGAAATCCCCTTCCCGACGGTGCAGTTGGCCGCGGCCAGGCCTCCCGCCGCGGACGGCTCAGGCGATTTGGCGGGCCCGCCAAGCTGAACAGTTCCTGTCAGCCCGGCCCAAAGGGCGTTCAGGCAGGGCCTTCTACCTTTCAACCCATCGAGGCCGCCTGGCCTCGCGGAGCAACGCGAACAGACGGAGAGCAAACATGCGGACTCTGAAGATCAACAAGCTGATCGGCGGCGGCGCGGCCGCGGCCGTCCTGGCTGGCGCCATGGCCATGAGCGCGGGCAGCGCGCAGGCCGCCGGCATCAACGGCGTCACCAACTGCTCGGCCCCCGGCGGCAAGCAGGAGATGGGCGCGCTGCTCGGCGCGGTCGCCGGCGGCCTGCTCGGCAACAAGGTCGGCGGCAAGCATCCCACGGGTGAGACCGTCATCGGCGCCGGCGTCGGCGCGGCGGCGGGTTCGGCCATCGGCTGCCAGATGCAGAAGAAGGACGAGCGTCAGGCCTATGCCCGCGGCTCGACCTACACCCGGAACGGCTACCGCCTGTCCTCGGCCATCGCGCCGGCCAGCTACAGCAAGCTGGGCGACACCTTCGTGGCCAACCGTACGGTCAACCTGCGCTCGGCCCCGACCACCAACTCGGGCCGTGTGGGCAGCCTGCGGACCGGCGAACGCTTCCAGGCCATGGCGCATGTGCGCGGCACGGACTGGATCCTGGTCGGCCAGGGCGGCGTGGGCGTGGGCTATGTCCACCAGGCCTACGTCCAGCCCGAGGGCTACCGCTACGCCCGCTACTAGCTCCCGACCGGAGAGCTGACGAACGCCCGGCGCATCCGCGCCGGGCGTTTTTCGTTATCCGGGCCGGGTCCCACGCAGCCGCGGGATGACGCGGGCCCCCGGAATGCCATAAAGCTCGCCCGCAAGAACCATCCCCGCGTCTCATGGCCGCCGACGACCGCAACCAGCACCGTCTGCAAAGTGTCGAGCTCGACGAAGAGTCGCTCGCAGCGGTTTCGCGCGACCAGGAACAGGAGCGGCAGATCGCCATCTTCGACCTGCTCGAGGAAAACAGCTTCGCGCCCGAGGGGGGCCGCGGGCGGGCCCTACGACCTCAAGATGGGGCTGATCGAGATCGGCTCGTGCTCGATGTCAAAGGACCCGGTTACGAGCGCCGGCACATCCTCTCCCTCTCGCCGTTCCGAGGCGTGATCAAAGACTACTTCATGATCTGCGAAAGCTACTACCAGGCGATCCGCAACTCGACGCCGGCGCAGATCGAGGCCCTCGACATGGGCCGGCGCGGCCTCCACAACGAGGCCTCCGAACTCCTCCAGGCGCGGCTCAAAGGGAAGGTCGAGACCGACCTCGACACCGCGCGGCGGCTGTTCACCCTGATCTGTGCGCTGCACTGGCGCGGGTAAGGGTCGATGCCGCCCGACACATCTGCTCCGCTGCCGTGTGCGGTCCTCTTCGCCTGCAACCTCAACCGGGTGCGTTCGCCCATGGCGGAAGCGCTGCTCAAGCGCCTGCTCGGGGATCGGGTCTTCGTCGACAGCTGCGGACTGAAACGCCACGCGGCCGGCGGCGGGGATGGCGAGGTCGATCCGTTCGCCGCGGCGGTGATGGCCGAACTGGGCTGCGATCTGGACGGCCACCAGGCGAAGACCTTTGACGACCTGAACGACGATTCCTTCGACCTGGTGATCTCACTGACGCCGGAGGCCCAGCACCGGGCCGTCGAGATGACCCGCGGCCGCGCCGTGGAGATCGAATACTGGCCGATTCCGGATCCCACCCGCGCCGAGGGGTCACGCAAATCCCGGCTGGCGGCCTACCGCGAGGTGCGCAATGCGCTCGCCGCGCATATCGCCGCCCGGTTCCGGCGCTGATCGCGCCACCATCGACCCCGCCCTGCGGCCTGAGCTATAATTCCCCAGCTTTTCACGGCTCGCGACCTGTTCTAAAGGCGCGAGCCGTCGTTTTATTCTCCGGTTGGGAGCCCGCATGGCGAAGGAAGAGCTTCTGGAATTTCCGGGCACGGTCAGCGAAGTCCTGCCCAACGCGACCTTCCGCGTGAAACTCGAGAACGACCACGAGATCATCGCCCATACCGCCGGCAAGATGCGCAAGAACCGCATCCGCGTTTCGGCCGGGGACAAGGTGCTCGTGGAGATGACGCCCTACGACCTCACCAAGGGCCGTATCACCTTCCGCGTCCGCTAGGCGGCGAGGGCTTGGCCCATACGCCTCAGCGCCTGGTGCTCGCCTCGGCCAGTCCCAGGCGGAACGACCTCCTCCGGCAGATCGGCCTTGTCCCCGACGCTGTCGCGCCCGCCGAGGTCGACGAATCCCCCCTCAAGGATGAAACGCCGCGCCGGCTGGCCCTTCGCCTCGCCGCGGCCAAATGTGCGCGCGTGGCGGATACGGCGCCCGGCGCCTTCGTGCTGGGCGCCGATACGGTGGTGGCCGTCGGCCGCCGCGTGCTTCCCAAGGCGGAGACCGAGGCGGAAGTCCGAGCGTGCCTGGCGCTGCTCTCCGGCCGCTCACACCGCGTGCTCACCGCCGTCGCCGCGGCGGGCGCGGACGGCCGGCGCGCCGAGCGCCTCGTGGAGAGCCGGGTCCGCTTCAAGCGCCTCTCGAGCCAGGACATCGACCGCTATGTCGAAAGCGGGGAAGGCCTCGGCAAGGCCGGCGGCTACGCGATCCAGGGCCGCGCCGGGGCTTTCGTCATCGAGCTGCAAGGCTCCTATTCCGGTGTGGTCGGCCTTCCGCTCTATGAAACGGCGAACCTGCTCGCCGGCCTGGGATTCCGCCTGCCATGAGCCAGCGCCGCCTCTACCTCGACCGCGGCCTCGGCGAGAGCCGGGGCGTGGTCACCCTCGACGGTCGGCCCGAGCGGCTGATCATCCGCCGCGACGGCGACGACCCCAAGCTTGCGCTGGGTGCGCGATCGGTGGCCCGGGTGGCCAGCCTTGAACCGGCGCTGGCCACCGCCTTTCTCGACCTTGGAGGCGGCGTCGAGGCGATCCTTCCGTTCAAGTCCGACGCCCGGCCGGTCCGTGGACAGACGATCGAGATCGAGATCCGCAGCGAGCCGCGCCGGGGCAAGCTCGCCATCGCCCGGGCGCTTGGCGAAGGGCAGGGGAACCCCCGCCTGCTGGGTCAGCCCCGCGATCTGGCCGACGAACTGCGCGCCTATGCCCGCGACGTCGAGGTGATCGAAGGCGCTGCCGCGCGCGACATGGCCGACGAGGCCGAGGCCGAGGCGCTGGAGGTGGTCCATCCGATCCCCGGCGGCGGCGACCTGGCCATCGAGCCGACCCGCGCGCTCACCGCGATCGACATCGACCTTGGTGAACGCAAAGGACAGGACGCCAAGCGCGTCACCCGCCAGGCGAACCTCGCGGCCCTCGGCCTCGCCGCGCGGCTCCTGCGCCTGAAGGGCATCGGCGGCATCGTCATCGTCGATCTGGTCGGCCGCGGCCATGACGGCAACGCGCTGATGGCCGCCGCCCGCGCCGCCTTCGGGGCGGACAATCCCGGCGTCGCGATCGGGCCGGTCGGCCGCTTCGGCACCATGGAACTGTCGCTGCCCCGGCGGGTCACCCCGCTCGCCGAGGTGCTGTGCCGCGAAGACGGCCATCTCTCCGACCGCACCCTCGCCCAGCGCCTGATCCGACGCATCGAGGCCGAGGCCGCCGCCAACGGCGGGGCGAGGCTGGAGGCCCGCGTCGCGCCGGGCGTCGAACAGGCCGCCCGCCCGCTGGCGGCGCTGCTCGCGGCCCGGATCGGCGCACGGTTCTCGGTCGTCGCCGATCCGGCGGCGGCCCGCGAGCGGCTGGAGGTCCAGGTTCGATGAGCGCCGGGAAATGCCCGATCTGCCGCAAGCCGGCGGTCGCGGAGTACCGGCCGTTCTGCTCGCGCCGCTGCGCCGATGTGGACCTGCAGAGGTGGCTGACCGGGGGCTACGCGGTGCCCGCGGTAGAGGGCGACGACGCCGCGGACGACGACCTTGCGGACGAATGAAAAGGCTGGCTGGACTTCCGAAAAAGCCTGCCCTATAGACGCCGCTCCCGCGTCGGCGGCCCCAGGCGCCTGGGTAGCTCAGTTGGTAGAGCAGCGGATTGAAAATCCGCGTGTCGGTGGTTCGAATCCGCCCCCAGGCACCATTTCCCCACGTTCAGAACTGGTTTGTGCGGTTTTCCGCCCGCCGCTTCGTGGTTGAACCGGCTGACCGCGAAGATGAAGCCATCCCCGACTGCATCTCGGCCAAGCAGAACGCGCCCGCCGACCCTGAGAGGGTTGAGAGATTCAGTTATCCGAGACTTGCTGTGCGACAACGTGGTTCCGCGGAAGAATGTTGCGATGCAGCGCAAGGATTCCCGGCCAAGTGGAATTGTGACGCGGCGTGAGGTGAGCAGGGATTGTGCGTTGCAGCAACATAGGCAGGCGACAAACTTTCACAAGACCGCGAAGGCCTGTGGCCCCTTGACGGCTTAATAAGGGGTTGCCAAAGGGTCGCAGCCGCACGTCTAACATAGCGGTAAGACTTCGGGTTCCTCCGGGAGTTCGGGGTCGCCTCGCGCCTTCGAAACGTCAAGCTTCCCACGAGCAGTTGGGAGTACGCGTTACGGGTCGGGCGTAAGCGACAGCGGCTCTGTCGTTCCGGACCGGTCAAACGGGTCGGGACGGCGGGCTTGTTTCAACTAGGGTGGAGACGCTCTCGCGCGACGACCCTCCGGCCAATCGTGCTAGACCAACCAGGAACTGGCGACAGATGCTCGACAACAAACTGAAGACCCCTTTCATCGCTCTCGTTGGCGCGCTCGCGCTGGCGGTGAGCGCGCCGGCGTTCGCCCAGGACGCCGCCGCCCCGGCCGCTCCGGCGGCTGAAGCTGCTGCGGCCCCGGCCGCCGCTCCGGCCCCGGCCGCTCCGGCCGCTGAAGAACCGGCGGATCCGCCGACCATGAAGCACGCCGGCAAGCTCGGCGTCGGCACCATGTTCATGGACTCCGACCCGGTCGTTAAGGTGATCATGATCGGCCTGGTGCTGGCCTCGATCTTCTCGTGGACCCTGCTGCTCACGAAGATCCTCGAGTTCCGCGCCCTGAACCGCGTGACCGACAACTTCCTCGAGCAATTCCGCGCTGCGAAGTCGATCAACGACATGAACCGCATCGCGCTCTCGGAAGAGTTCGACGGCAACCCGCTCGCCGATATGGCCGCGGCCGCCGCGCAGGAGATCGAGCTCAGCCGTCAGGCGGGCCTGCAGATCACCGGCGAACACCGCGACAGCACCATCAGCCGCGCCGCGGCCGCCGTCGGCGCCGTGCAGGCGTCGCTGGCTCGCCGTCTCTCCAGCGGCATGCAGTTCCTGGCCTCGGTCGGCTCCAACGGTCCGTTCATCGGCCTGTTCGGCACCGTCTACGGGATCATGAACTCGTTCATCGGCATCGCGAACACCAACACGACCAACCTCGCCGTCGTGGCGCCGGGTATCGCTGAAGCCCTTCTGGCCACCGGCCTGGGTCTCTTCGCCGCTATCCCGTCGGTTATCTTCTACAACTACTTCCAGACCCGCATCTCCGCCTACGGCGCGCGGACGGAAGGGTTTGTGGCTGAGCTGATGAACGCCATCTCCCGGCAGCTCGACAAGGGGGCGTAAGCCACATGGCAGCCAAACTCTCGGGCTCCGGGGGCGAAGGCAAGTACCAAGAGGAGCAGAACGCGGAGATCAACGTCACGCCATTCGTGGACGTGATGCTGGTTCTCCTGATCATCTTCATGGTGGCTGCGCCTATGGCGGCGGTCACTGTGAAGGTGAACCTGCCCCCCGCGGTTGCTCCGCCCGGTGCGAACCCACCGAAGCCGGTCTACATCTCGCTCCAGCAGAACGGGCGGATCTTCATCCAGGACTTCCCCACGGACCTCGCCACCCTCGGCGACGATCTGCGGTCGAACCTGGGCGAGAGCCGCAACCCGACCAAGGAGCGGATTTTCATCCGGGCCGACAAGGACGTGCTCTACGGCGACTTCATGGGCGTTATGAACATGCTGCAGGACAATGGGTTCTACAGCGTGGCCCTGGTCGGCGAAGATCAATGAGGACGGTGACGCATGGCTGATACTCAGGAAGCCGTCCACGTCCGGCACAATCCCTTCGACGATCCGAAGCCGCAGCGGAGCAAGGGCGTCACGATCGCGATCATCCTCTCGATCGTGGTGCACGTGGGCCTCGGCATCTATCTGTGGAAGACGCGGTTCGAGCCCAAGTACAAAGAGTACTCGGACGAGATCACGGATGTGGCGCTGATCAAGCCGGTCCCGCCGCCGCCGCCGCCGCCGCCGCCTCCGCCGCCGCCGAACACGCCGCCGCCGCCGCCGCCCAAGCTGCAGCCGCGGCCGCCGGTCGCGGTGCCCGACGTGCCGTCGATCCCGCCGCTGCCGGTTCCGCCGGTCGAGCGTCGGATCGAGGAGCCCAGGCCGCCGGCTCCGCCGCCGCCTGAGCCGCCGCGCCCGTCGGTGATCACGCAGCCGGACTGGCTGCGCCGGCCTCTGCCGAGGACCTGGCGCGGTACTATCCGGAGCGTGCGCAGCGGATGGAAGTCGACGGCCGGGCGACGCTCAGCTGCTCGGTGAACGCCCGCGGCACGCTGGAGAACTGCTCGGTGGCCTCGGAAGAGCCGTCGGACATGGGCTTCGGCGACGCTGCGATGCGTCTGGCGCGTCTGTTCAAGATGCGTCCGCAGACCAAGGACGGCCAGCCCGTCGACGGTGGCACGGTGCGGATCCCGATCCGCTTCCAGCTGCCGAAGGGCTAGGCCTTTCAGGCAAGACGACGAAGGCCCCGGGAGCAACCGCTTCCGGGGCCTTTTCTTATGCCCGCGCAAGCGCTTGATCGCCGGCCCGCTCACGACTATTACCGGGCGCTCGCGATGCGCCGCCCTAGCTCAGTTGGTTAGAGCGCCAGATTGTGGCTCTGGAGGTCTCCCGTTCGATCCGGGAGGGCGGTACCATCGCGGACATGAAAAAAGGACCGGGGGCGACCCCGGTCCTTTTCCGTTTCTGGCCGCTGCTTCCGGCGACTAGTTGCCGCCGGCCTGCAGGCGCTTCACGTGATCGAGGTGCGCCTGGATCTTCGGCACGGCCTTTGCGGCCCCGGCCTTCAGACCTGCGTCCTCGCCGTTGTCCGCATAGCCCTTCATCAGCGTGAGGGCCTCGTTGTGGGCGGCCTCCTGCTGGCTCAGGTAGACCTTGTCGAAGTCGGCGGCGCCCGCCGCGTTCAGGTTGTCGATGAGCCCCTTGCGGCGCTCGTCCAGGCCGGCGGGCGGCGTCTGTCCGGCGGCGGCCACCAGCGGCTTCATCTCGTTGGACATGGCCGTGTGGTCGGCGGCCATCATCTTCCCGAAGTCCTTCACCCCGGCGGACTGGCCCTTCTGCTGGGCGATCTTGCCGGCTTCGATCTCGTACATGTCGCTGATCGCGGCGTTGGTGACGAAGGCCGCGGTGGTCATCTGGCCCACCGTGGCGGCCGAGGTCGCGCCGACCGCCGTGGAGGTGGCGTCCTGCGCGGCGTTCACCGCGGGGTTGGTGGTGCCCGGGTCCGCCGGATCGGCGGTCTGGTCGGTCTTCTGGCAGGCGGCGAGCGAAAGCGCGGCCGCGGCGCTGATGAGCGCAAGTTTCATGGTCATGGGTTTGGGCCTCCCTGGCTGTTCTTCCAACCGCAGCCGGGTGGGTTGGTTCCGCCTGTTCGCCTTTTGCTAAGCGCGCCGGTCCCCGGCGGAGGCCGCATTTGACAGATGTGGGAACAGGCGCATCGCCGCGGCGGTTGGGTCTGCGTCAGGAGACTTCCAACATGTCCAGCTCGCCCGTCGAGCGCGCGCGCCAAAGCGACGCGCCGCTCACTGCCGCCGTTGCTCAGCGCGACGTATCCAAGGAAGCCGCGGAAGAGCGCGGCTGGCACGAGGCCGCCGTCGTCGGCCGCACGGTCACCATCAACCGCACGCGCGCCGAGCTCTACGCCTTCTGGCGCGACTTCCGGAACCTGCCGCGGTTCATGGAGAACGTGGAACGCGTCGACGTCGGCGACGACCGGCGCTCCCACTGGGTGATCAGCGCGCCGGCCGGAAGGACCGTCGAGTGGGACTCGGTGATCACCGAGGACGAGCCCGACAGCGTCATCGCCTGGGAGTCGGTCGAAGGCGCGGACGTCCGGAACGCCGGCCGGATCGAGTTCCGCGACGCCCCGCCAGGGCGGGGGACCTATGTCACCGCCACGATCGTCTACGACCCGCCGGCCGGGGACATCGGCAAGCTGATCGCCAAGCTCTTCCAGAAGGAGCCGAAGATCCAGGCGCGCCGGGAGCTTCGGCGCTTCAAGCAGCTCATGGAGACCGGGGAGATCCCGGTCGCCTTCAAGGAAGACGACTCCGCCGTGCGCGGCAGCTTCTCCTAGCCATCGGAACGAGGAACACCCATGCGCGCGCTCACCTGGCACGGCAAACACGACGTCCGGATGGAGACCGTCCCCGACCCCAAGATCGTCAATCCGCGCGACGCGATCATCCGGATCACGTCCACCGCCATCTGCGGCTCAGACCTGCACCTCTACGACAGCTACATCCCGTCCATGCACCGCGGCGACATCCTGGGGCATGAGTTCATGGGCGAGGTGGTGGAGACCGGCTCGGGCTCCAACCTGAAGAAGGGCGAGCGGGTCGTCGTCCCCTTCGTCATCGCCTGCGGCCAGTGCTTCTTCTGCGGCAAGCAGCAGTTCTCGGCCTGCGACAACTCCAACCCTGCCGACAAGACCGACCTCAGCGAGATCGCCTACGGCTACGCCATGAGCGGGCTGTTCGGCTATTCGCACATGACCGGCGGCTACGCCGGCGGCCAGGCGGAGTATGTCCGGGTGCCCTATTCGGACGTCGGTCCCCTGGTGATCCCGGACGGCCTGGAGGACGACAAGGTCCTGTTCCTGTCGGACATCCTGCCCACCGGCTGGATGGCGGCGGAGAACTGCGAGATCGAGCCGGGCGACACGGTCGCCGTCTGGGGCTGCGGCCCGGTCGGCCTGTTCGCCGTCCAGAGCGCCTTTCTCCTGGAGCCCACCGGGTGATCGCCATCGACCACCATCCGCATCGCCTCGAGCTGGCGAAGTCCATGGGCGCCGAGATCATCAACTACCACGACGTGAAGGTGCGCGAGGCGCTGGCCGAGATGACCGGCGGCATCGGCCCCGACGCCTGCATCGACGCGGTGGGGATGGAGAGCCACGGGTTCTCCATCGACAACATCGTCGACGCCGTGAAGACCACCACCAAGCTCGGCACCGACCGCACCCATGTCCTGCGCGAGGTGCTGATGGCCTGCCGCAAGGGCGGCCGGGTTTCGATCCCGGGCGTCTATGGCGGGATGGCCGACAAGCTGCCGATCGGCGCCCTGATGCAGAAGGGCCTGACCATCAAGACCGGCCAGACCCATGTGCAGAAGTACCTGCGCCCGCTCCTGGAGATGATCGGGGAGGGCAAGATCGACACCACCTTCCTGATCAGCCACCGCCTGCCGCTCGAGAGCGCGCCCGAGGGCTACAAGATGTTCAAGGAGCAGCAGAACGAGGTCACCAAGGTCGTGCTGAAACCCGAATGGCAGAAGGAAGCCGCCTGATGTCCGAAGCGATCCGCCCCCTTTCCGTCGTCACCGGCGCCTCCTCGGGCATCGGCTACGAACTCGCCAAGCTGTGCGCCGCCGACGGCTTCGACCTGATCATCGCCGCCGACCGGCCCGAACTGGTCGAGGCGGCCCAGGCGCTCGAGGCCATGGGCGCGCGCGTCGAACAGATCCAGGTGGACCTCTCGACGATCGATGGCGTCGACCAGCTCCCTGGCGCTCATCGGCGACCGCCCGGTCGATCACCTGATGGCCAACGCCGGGCACGGGCTCGGCCACGCCTTCCTGGAGCAGTCGGTGGACGACTGGCGCCACGTCATCGACACCAATGTCACCGGGACGATCTACCTGGTGCAGAAGGTGGCCCAACGGATGGTCGACCGGGGGCAGGGGATGATCCTGTTCACCGGCTCCATCGCCGGGCTGATGCCGGGGACGTTCCAGGCCGTCTACAACGGCACCAAGGCCTTCATCGACAGCTTTGCCTGGGCGCTGCGCAACGAGCTGAAGGACACCGGCGTCAGCGTCACGACCCTGTTGCCGGGCGCCACCGACACCGAGTTCTTCGAGCGCGCCGATCTCGTCGACACCAGGGTCGGGCAGGGCAAGAAGGACGATCCGGCCATGGTCGCCCGCACGGGCTACGAGGCCATGAAGAAAGGCGAGGGCGACGTGGTCGCGGGCTGGAAGAACAAGCTTCAGGCGGCGATGAGCGCGGTCACTCCGGAAAGCGCGAAGGCCGAGATGCACCGCCGGATGGCTGAGCCGCAGGATGACGGCGACATATACCAAAAACCCTTAGGTTAGAATGGCTTGACTGTCGGAACGGGGGTCCTCCCCCGGCGTTGGATAAGCAGTCCGATCAAGGGAGACCTGCCATGAACGAGAACAACACCAACAACACCGGCGGCGACAACATGGGCCGCAAGCCGCAGGATCAGACCGGAAACGTCTCCCAGCAGCAGCCCGGCCAGCAGAACCAGCAGGGCCAGCAAGGCCAGCGCGATCAGGCCGACCAGGCCGGCCGCCAGGATGGCCAGCAGGCCGACGACGGCCGTCAGCAGGGCGACGCTGGGACCGGCGGCCAGGACCGCGGCGGCGCCCAGCGCTGATCGCCGGATCAGCATCGGAGAAGGGGCCGGCGTCCGCCGGCCCCTTTTTCACGTTTAGACGGGATGAGGATCGCCACCTTCAACGTCAACGGGATCATCAGCCGCCTGCCGCGCGTGCTGGAATGGCTGGCGGAGACCCAGCCCGATGTCGTCTGCCTGCAGGAGCTCAAGGCGCCGGACGAGCGCTTCCCGGCAGCCGCGATCGAGCGGGCCGGCTACGGCGCGATCTGGCAGGGACAGAAGAGCTGGAACGGCGTGGCGATCCTGGCGCGCGGCGCCGAGCCCATCGAGGTCATGCGCGGCCTGCCGGGCGATCCGAGCGACGCGCAGAGCCGCTATCTCGAGGCCGCGGTGCAGGGGGTGCTGGTCGCCTGCCTCTACGCGCCTAATGGCAACCCGGTTGGCAGCCCGAAGTTCGAGTACAAGCTGCGCTGGTACGAGCGGTTCATGGCCCGCGCCGACGCCCTGCTGGCCACCGGACACCCGGTGGTGCTCGCCGGCGACTACAACATCATCCCCACCGACATGGACGTCTATGTCCCGGACCGCTGGCGTGACGACGCGCTGTTCCAGCCGGTCCTGAAGGAGGGCTACGCCCATCTGATCCATCGCGGCTGGCGCGATGCGCTGCGGGCCCGCTATCCGGACGAGCGCATCTACACATTCTGGAAGCACTGGCGGAATTCGTACGCCCGCGACGCGGGCCTGCGCATCGACCACATCCTGCTCAGCCCGTCCGCGGCCGCTCGCATGCAGGACGCCGGCGTCGACCGCGAGCACCGCGGCCGTGAGAAGCCGAGCGACCACGGTGCCGTCTGGGTCACCCTGCAGGACTAATCCGAGCCCTCCGGAGAGACCGCGAGGCGTCCTCGCAACATCCGTCGTAAGATATTCACGCTCGCGAGAGTGAGTATTGACTCGACGCAGCGGCTCGGCAATCGTCCCGCTCCACGGACCGGCGCAAATGACCGGGCTCCGATCGGGAGGAATGACATGAAGGGGCTTCTACTGGGGTCGGCCTGCGCCGTGGCCCTCTGCTCGGCTGCGCCGGCGTTCGCTCAGAACAGCACTGAGGAAACCGCCCAGCCCACCGCGGTGGGCGAGGTGATCGTCACGGCCACGCGCCGGAACGAGAAGCTGCAAGACGTCCCGCTCAGCATCACCGCCTATTCGCAGGAACAGCTCACCGCCAAGGGCGTCGTCGGCTACGAAGGGCTGGCCCAGGAGACGCCGGGCGTCGTCCTCAACCGCGCCTCGGCCAACTTCAACAATTTCACCGCCCGCGGCATCGCCACCAACGGCTACGGCGCGAACCTGCAGTCGACCGTCGCCGTCTACATCGACGAGCTGCCGATCTCGACCATCGGCAACACCACGGTGCTCGACACCAACCTCTACGACGTGGAGCGGGTGGAGTTCCTGCGCGGGCCGCAGGGGACGCTGTTCGGCTCCGGCTCGCTCTCCGGCGCCCTTCGCATCCTGACCAAGAAACCCGACCCCTCCGGCTACGACGCCTCGCTGCTCGTCGACCTCGGGATCGTCGGCAACAACTCGTTCCGCCAGCGCTACAACGGCATGGTCAACGTCCCGCTCGCCGAGGACCTGGCGGTGCGCGTGGTCGGCTTCTACCGGAACGAGGAGGGCTACCTCGACAACCTCGGCACGAAGACCAGGAACGCCAACACCCTGGTGAACTGGGGCGGCCGCGCGGCCCTGCTGTGGGAGCCGACCGACCGCCTGTCGATCAAGCTCATGGCGTCCTATGAGAACAGCAAACCCGAAGACGCGTCGCTGATCGCCCCGCAACTGGGCAAGGACAAGCGCGCCACCGACCGCCCGGACCTCTTCCAGGGCCAACAGTCGATCTACAACGCCACCGTCAACTACCAGTTCGACGGCGCGAGCCTGATCAGCTCGAGCAGCCTCTCGGGCTTCGACCAGAAGTTCTTCGTCGACCTGGCCGGCACCTTCATGCCGGTGAACAGCCCGACCCCGCCCGGGCCGAACAACATCGCCTTCGCCCTCGACGCCACGGCCTACATGGACACCTTCGTCCAGGAGGCGCGGCTGATCTCCGATCCCGGCGGCAAGTGGGATTGGGTGGTGGGGATGTTCTACCTCGATCGCCGCACGGACGTGGACTACAACTACCGCTCCTCGCCGGCCTACCTGGCCCTGCGCGGCTTCACCGGCCTGCCGGACGAGTACTACCAGCGCCAATACAACCACACGAAGTCGCAGGAGCTCGCCGGCTTCGGCGAGGTCACCTATCGCCTCAACGAGCAGTTCTGGGTGACCGGCGGCCTGCGCTACGGCGGCTTCGAGGCCCAGTCCTTCGTCGAGGGCGGCTACACCTCGAACTACCTCGTGGCGGCGCTGACGCCCAGCTATCGCGGCCCGCTGACCATCACCCAAGTGGCGCCCGCCACCGGCGTGAAGGCCAAGGAAA
This sequence comes from Phenylobacterium sp. J367, assembly GCF_024699985.1. GTDB lineage: Bacteria > Pseudomonadota > Alphaproteobacteria > Caulobacterales > Caulobacteraceae > Phenylobacterium. The sequence continues at coordinate 3,059,049 of NZ_JAJONA010000001.1, forward strand.
GCGGCCCGTCCTACAAGGTCAGCGTCTCCTGGAAGCCCTCTGACGCGCTGACCACCTACGCGACCATCTCGACCGGCTTCCGCACCCCGGTGGTGAACGGCTTCGCCGGCCGCGCCAGTGTCGTGAACCCGAGCGACATCATCATCCCCTCCGGCGCGGACTCCGACGACCTCACCAACTACGAGGTCGGCCTGAAGGGCCGCTTCCTGGAAGGCCGCCTGTCGGCCAACCTCGCGGCCTACTGGATCGACTGGAAGAACATCCAGGTCCAGGCCAACCGGGTCTCGGACTCGGTCCAGTTCGCCACCAACATCGGCAAGGCGGTCTCCCGCGGCCTGGAGTTCGAGATCCAGTACCTGCTGGCGGAGGGCCTGACGGTCGGCGCCAACGGCAGCTTCATCGACGCCCAGGTCACCGACCTGACGCCGACCGAGGCCGCCATCTCCGGCGCCGCCGAAGGCGTCCGTCTCGCCGCGCCGAGGTTCCAGGGGTCGGCCTACGTCAACTACGGCTTCGACCTGTCGCCGGAGGCGCGCGCCAACCTCTCGGTGGTCGCCAGCCACGTGGGCAGTTATCCGGGCATGTTCCCCTATGTGCCGGGCCGCCCGGGCGTGCTGCAGGGCACCTACGACTACACGGAGAAGTACAACAACGTGAATGCGACCTTCGCGGTGGCCTTCGACCAGCTGACCATCGGCGCCTACGTCGAGAACCTCTTCGACAGCCGCAAGCTCAACTACGTCCACCCCGAGGCCTTTGTCTTCAGTCGCTACGGCGTTCAGCGGCCCCGCACCATCGGCCTCCGCGCCACCTACGACTTCTAGACCATGGCTCCGGCGCCTCAGGCCCCGTCGCCAGACGCCGCCCCGGCCGCAGAGATGCGGCCGGGGAAGGGCGCCTGGGTGGTCCTGGCCATCCTCTGCTTCGTCTACGTCCTGAACTTCCTGGACCGGCAGTTGCTGTCGATCCTGGCCAAGCCGATCCAGGACGACCTCGGCGTCACCGACGGCCAGCTCGGCCTGATCAGCGGCCTCTACTTCGCGCTGTTCTACTGCCTGATCTCGATCCCGGTGGGCTGGCTGGCCGACCGGACCAACCGCACGCGGGTCCTGGCCTTCGCCTGCGGCCTGTGGAGCGCGGCGACCGTCGCCTGCGGGCTCTCCGCCACCTATCCGCAGCTCGTCCTGGCCCGCATGACCGTGGGCGTCGGCGAGGCGGGCGGGGTGCCGCCGTCCTACGCCATCATCACCGACTACTTCCCGCCCGGCCGCCGCGGCACGGCGCTCGGTCTCTTCAACCTCGGCCCGCCGATCGGCCAGGCGCTGGGCGTCGCCTTCGGGGCGGCGATCGCGGCGGCCTACAGCTGGCGGACCGCCTTCATCGTGCTGGGCGCGGTCGGCATCGTCACCGCCTTCGTCGTTCTGTTCGCGGTCAAGGAGCCGGTGCGCGGCGGCCTCGACCGCGGCGCCAAGGAGGCCAAGGTCGTCCAGGCCGGCTTCTGGCCGACGGTGCGAAACTTCTTCACGACGCCCGCCCTGCTGCTCGTGGCGCTGGCCAGCGCCGCGACCCAGATCGTCACTTACGGCGCCGGCAACTTCACCACGCTGTTCTTGATGCGCGAGAAGGGCATGACCCTGCCCGACGTGTCCCTCTGGTATGCGCTGGTGGTCATCGTCGGCATGGGCGGCGGGATCTTCGTCTCGGGCCGGGTGATCGACCGCTTCACACGCAAGACGCGGACCGCCTACGCCTTCGTCCCCGCCGTGTCCCTGACGCTCGCCATCCTGCCGTACCTCGGCTTCGTGGCCGCGCCGACCTGGCCGGTGGCGCTGGCCTTCCTGCTGGGCCCCACCTTCCTCAACTACTTCTACCTCTCCTCCGCCGTGGCCCTCGTCCAGGAGGAGGTCGCGCCGTCCCAACGGGTGCTCTCCGGCGCGCTCCTGCTGCTCGTCATGAACCTCGTCGGCATGGGCGTGGGCCCGACCTTCGTGGGCATGGTCAGCGATGCGCTCAGGGTTTCCCACCCCGAGAACTCGCTGCAGATGGCCTTCTACGCCCTGACCCCGGTCTATGGCCTGGCCATCGCGCTCTTCGTGGCTCTGACGCTCGTGCTCCGGCGCGAGGCGCGGGAGCAGGCCCGGTGATGCGCGCGGCGCTCTTCGCCGCCGTCCTGGCGCTCGCCGCCGGCTTCGGCGGCGCGGTTCAGGCTGCTGGGCCCGTGGTCCGTGCGCCGGCCGGCGCCGTGCAGGGCGTGGCGTCTTCCGGCGTGACGGCCTTCAAGGGCCTCCCCTACGCCGCCCCGCCCACCGGCCAGCGCCGCTGGCGGCCGCCGGCGCCGATCGCTCCCTGGCCCGGCGTCCGCGACGCCTCCGACTTCGGCCCGGCCTGCCTCCAGCCGCGCGCGGCGCCCGGCGGCATCTATGCCTCGGACCTGCCGCAGCTTTCCGAGGACTGCCTGACCCTCAACGTGTGGGCCCCGGCCGGCGCGAAGAAGGCCCCGGTCATGGTGTGGATCCACGGCGGCTCGCTCGCCGCCGGCTCCAGCCGGGAGAGCATGTACGACGGCGCGTCGCTGGCGCGTCAGGGCATCGTCGTCGTCTCGATCAACTACCGCCTGGGCGCGCTCGGCTGGTTCGCCCACCCCGAGCTCACCGCCGAGAGCCCGGACAGGGTGTCCGGCAACTACGGCCTGCTCGACCAGATCGCCGCGCTGACCTGGGTGAAGCGCAACGTGGCGGCCTTCGGGGGCGATCCGGCCGACGTCACCATCGCCGGCGAGTCCGCCGGCGGGCTCAGCGTCATGTACCTGATGGCCTCGCCGCTGGCCCGCGGCCTCTTCCACAAGGCCATCGCCCAGAGCGCCTACATGATCTCGACGCCGGAGCTGTCCGAAGCCCGCTTCGGGGAGATGGCGGCCGAGGCCAATGGTCAGCGCCTGGCCAAGGCGCTCGGCGCGGCCAGCCTCGCCGACCTCCGCGCGCTCGACGCCATGGCGATCCTCAGCAAGGCGCCGACCATCGGCTACCTCCCGTTCGCGGCCGTCGACGGCAAGGTGCTGCCGCGCCAGCTCGTCGACACCTTCGACCGCGGCGAGCAGGCGCCCGTGCCCCTGCTGGCCGGCTTCAACAGCGGCGAGATCCGCTCGCTCCGCTTCCTGGCGGCCCCGAAGCCGAAGGATGCGGCGACCTACGAGACCCTCATCCGCGACCGCTACCGCCACCTGGCCCCCGAGTTCCTGCGCCTCTACCCATCCTCCGACATGGCCGGGAGCCTGCTGGCCGCGCCGCGTGACGCCATCTACGGCTGGACCGCCGAGCGGCTGGCGGCGAAGCAGGCGGCGCTGGGCCAGCCGTCGTTCCTCTATCTCTTCGACCACGGCTATCCGGCCGCCAACGAGCGCGGGCTACACGCCTTCCACGCCGCGGAGTTGCCCTACGTCTTCGGCAATCCCGACCGCACGCCGGCCGGCTGGCCGAAGCCGCCCAATTCCAGCCTGAGACTCGCTTCGGAAAGGCGATCCAGGGCTACTGGGCGAGCTTCATCAAGACCGGCGTCCCCGCTCCCCAGGGCCAGCCCGCCTGGCCGCCCTATGCCAAGGGCAGGGCCTACATGGCCTTCGAGGACGCGCCCGTCGCGAAATCGCACCTCATGCCCGGGATGTACGAGCTGCATGAGGAGGTCGTCGCCCGTCGCCGGGCCGAGGGCCGCACCGCCTGGAACTGGAATATCGGCATCGTCTCCCCGGTGCTGCCTGGAGCGCCGGAGTCCCGATGATCGACGGCGCCATGCAGCCCTTTCCGCTGACGCTCGACAGGTTCCTGGAACACGCCGCCAAGTGGCGCCCGAGGTCCGAGGTGGTCACCGCCCGCGATGACGGCCGGGTGGACCGCGTCGGCTACGCGGACCTGATGGATCGGAGCCAGCGCGTCTCGGCGGTCCTCGACACGTTGGGCGTCCGCGCCGGCGAACGCGTCGCCACCCTGGCCTGGAACACCCAGGCCCACGTGGAGGCCTGGTACGCGATCATGGGGATGGGCGCGGTCTGCCACACCCTGAACCCCCGCCTGACCGCCGAACAGCTCGCCGCCATGGTGGTGCGCTCCGAGGCCCGGGTGGTGATCGTCAGCGCCGACCTCGTTCCCCTGGCCCGCCGGATCGCCGCGCGCGCGCCCAGCATTGTCCAGCTCCTGGTCATCGACGGTGAGCCGAGCCTGGCCGACGGGCCGCCGGCCACGGTCCTCGCCCCCGGATCGAGGCCACGGCGGAGCGCCTGGCCTGGGGCGGCTTCGACGAGAACGCCCCCTGCGGCCTCTGTTTCACGTCCGGCACCACGGGCGCCCCGAAGGGCGTCACCTACACCCATCGTTCGAGCTACCTGCACGCGCTCCGCCTGCTGCAGGTCGACGCGATGGCCGTCTCCGGGGCCGATGCCGTCCTGGCGGTGGTGCCGATGTTCCATGCCAACGCCTGGGGCCTGCCCTTCGCCTGTCCGGCCGCCGGCGCGAAGCTGGTGCTGCCCGGGCGCAACAACGATGGGGCCAGCCTCACGCGGCTGATCCGGAGCGAGAACGTCACCGTCGGCGTGGGCGTGCCGACCGTCTGGCTGGGCGTGCTCGAGCACGTCGAGGCGGAAGGCGGCGAGGTTCCCAGCCTGCAGCGGATCATCGTCGGCGGCGCGCCCATGCCGCCGGCCCTCATGGCCCGCCTGGAGGACCGCCTCGGCGTCATCGTCCAGACGAGCTGGGGCATGACCGAGCTGTCGCCCTCCGGCACCGTGGCCGCCGCCAGCGATCCGCGCGACGCGAGCCTCTCCGGCCGTCCGGGGATCGGGGTCGACCTCCGGATCACCGACGCCGACGGCCGGCCGCTTCCCGAACAGCGCGGGGTGGAAGGCCACCTGCGGGTCCGCGGCGCCGCCGTCGTCCAGCGCTACTTCGGCGAGACCGAGCCGGCGACCGACGCCGACGGCTGGTTCGCCACCGGCGACCTCGCCCGCCTCGACGACGAGGGCAACCTCGCCATCACCGGACGCGCCAAGGACCTGATCAAGTCCGGCGGCGAATGGATCAATCCGGCCGAGATCGAGGCGGTGGTCGGGGCCCTGCCGGAAGTGTCCCTGGCGGCGGTCATCGGCCGGTCGCATCCGAAGTGGGGCGAGCGCCCGATCCTGCTGGTCGAACTCAGGGACGCCGGAGCCCTCACCGACGAGGCGCTCCTCTCGCCCCTGGAAGGGCGCGTGGCGAGCTGGTGGATCCCCGACGCGGTCGTCCGCCTGGAGAGCATGCCGCTCGCCGCCACCGGCAAGATCGACAAGCTGAGGCTCCGCGCCGAGTATGGCGCCGCCGCGCCCCCGGCCGCGACTTGACGGTCGTAGCGCCTCGCCCGAAAGAGTACCGCGTGCCCGAGAGCCCCCAACCCCGGCGAGTCTCCAAGAAGGCCGAGCAGCGCGCCGCCTCGATGGAGCAGATCCTCGACGCTGCGGAGCACCTGTTCGCCCGGCATGGCCTCTATGGCGTCACCCTCAAGGACGTGGCCCAGCGGGTCGGCGTCCACCACACGCTGCTCAACTACTATTTCGAGGACAAGAAGAAGCTCTTCGACGCGGTCTTCGCGCGCCGTGCGGCGGTGACCAGCGAGCTGCGGATGAAGGCCCTCGACGAGTACGACCGCGCCAGCGGCGGCAAGCCGACGGTGGAGGGCGCCCTGCACGCCTTCCTCGACACCGACCTCGACCTCTACATCCAGGGCGGCGAGGGCTGGAAGAACTACGGGGCCCTGGGCGCCCAGGCGGCCAACACCACCGAGGGCGCCGAGCTGATGGACAAGCACTTCGATCCCGTCGTGCTGCGCCTGATCGAGATCCTCAAGAAGGCCCTGCCGGACTGCGCCGAGGAGGACATCTTCTGGGGCTACCACTTCGTGACCGGCGCCCTGATGGTCACGCTCGGCCGCACGGGCCGGATCGACAAGCTCTCCGGCGGCGTGTGCAAGTCCGAGGACTTCCTGGCCGTGAAGCAGCGCATGGCCCGCTTCATGGCCGCGGGCTTCCTGCAGATCTGCGGCAGTCCCAGAAGCTAGCAGACCGCCGCGAGGCGCTGCACGAGCTCCACCTGGCGGCCGACGCCGACCTTGGCCAGCACGGTCTTCACCTGTGCGCGGACCGTGGACGCCGCCACGCCACGCCGCGCCGCGATGTCGGCGACCGGCGCGCCCTCGGCCACGGCGACCGCGATCATCGCCTCGGCCGAGGTCAGCCCGTAGAGCTGCTGCAGGATCGGCGCGCGCCCCTGGCTGCCGCCGGAGCGCCCCCGCAGCAGGATCAGCGCGTGGCGGCGGAAACAGGGCGGGCCGGTCAGCGGCGGCAGCACGTCGGCCACGGCCGGGGAGTCGGTGTCGCGGCCCAGCACCAGCACCTGTTCGCGGCCGTGCTCGGCGGCGGCGCGCACCGCGGCGCGCAGCAGGGCGTCCTCGGACCGGCAGGCCGCCGAGATCCGGCCGCCCGCGAGCCGCAGCGGGAGGCGCGCCTGGGCTTCGCCGTCCGGTCCGTCCAGCACGTCGCCGTCGGGCGTGCAGACGATGGGCTGCAGGCCGGCCCGGCGGAGCAGGCCGGTGGCCATGCGGACGGCCTCGGCCTCTATGGTGAGCTGGGTGCGGACGGCCAGCGCCAGGGCCGGGCCTACGGCCGGCGGGCAAAGGTCGGCGATCGGTCCGCCGTCGCCGACCAGGATCAGGCGGAACTCCAGCAGGTCGGCGCAGGCGATGCGGGCGGCCAGCTTCTCCTGGATCGGGCCATCCGCCGCCGGGCCGGCGCTGGCCGCCGTCCAGCGGTCGAGGCCGTGAGCGCCCTCCAGTCGTGCGCCGCGGGCCCCCACGTGGGCGGCGATCCGGGCCAGGGCCTCGGTCCAGCCGTCGGGGCGATGCGGCGCGGCCTCCAGGGCCGCGCGGACCGCGCCCCAGTCGTCCCTTTCGGCCCTGACGGGCGGCGGAACGTGAACCGGCATCTGACCCTCCATCCTTGAGACAAGGGTCGCGCCGCCGGCCGCGCGGGAACATGAACGGCGTGTTGACAGGGGAGGGATACAGGGCCTGTAGTCTTCACAGGTTCGGTGGTGGCTAAGGCCGGACTGTCCACGCGTTGGGGGGCGTGTCGGGTGCCGGGTGGGTTGCGTATCGTCGTGGTCGAGGACGAGCCCCTGACGCGGGCGACCCTCGTGAGTTTCCTCGTCCGCCAGGGCCACGAGGTCCGGCCGGCGAGCTGCGTGGAGGCCTGCCGCGCGGCGCTGCGCGCGGAGAAGGCGGACGTCATCCTGCTGGACATCGGCCTTCCGGGCGAAGACGGCCTGGGCTACGCGCGGGAGCTGCGCGCCGAGGGCGAGGCGGGCGTCATCATCGTCAGTGAACGCAGCGAGGTGGCGACGCGGATCGCCGCCCTGGACGAGGGCGCCGACGATTACCTGATCAAGCCGGTGCACCTCGAGGAGCTGGCCGCCCGCGTCCGCAGCGTCGCCCGGCGGAGGGTGTGGGCGACGTCATCCGCATCGGTCCGCTGACCATGGACCTCGCCGGGCGCCGCGTGGAGACCGAGGGCGCGGAGGTGATCCTCACCCGCGGCGAGTTCGACCTCCTGCGCACGCTCGCCGAAGCGGGCGGCAAGATCGTCTCGCGTGAGATGCTCAGCGAGGCGGTGGCGCGAGGCGAGGGCGACCTGCGCTCGGTCGACGCCCTGGTCAGCCGTCTGCGCCGGAAGCTGCCGGCGCCGGAGGAGGGCCAGCTGATCGTCACGGCGCCCGGGTTCGGCTACCGGCTGGGCGTGCCCGTCCGCGCCGCCTGATGCGGCTCCGCGTACCCAAAACGGGGGATGCGGAGCATCCGGATCGAGGACCAAAGTCGCCGCGATCATGAGCGTGTCCCCATCCATCCCTGCGCCGGAGCCGTCGGTGCGGCTGCACGGCCGTGGGACGGAGCTGGCCGCTGTCCGCGAGGCGCTCGCCGCGCCCGCTGCGCGCTTGGTCGTCGCCCGCGGCCCGGGCGGCGCGGGCAAGACCGCCCTGATGCGGGCGGCTCTCGACGACGCCCGGGCGGCCGGGGCTCTGACGGGCGCCGGCAAGTACGCCCAGGGCCAGGCGAGCCGGGACATCGAGCCGCTCGTCCAGGCGATCGAGGCGGCGCTCGCGGCAGGCCTGGACCAGCTGTTCGATCCCGCCGCCGGCCTGCGCGACCTGAGGCGGGCGCTGGGCGACAACGCGCCGATCCTGGCCGGCGTCGGCTCCGGGGTGCTCCGGACGCTGGCCGGGACGCGCGACGCCGGCCCGGTGACCGCCGAGCGCGCCGACGAGCGGCTGGCCCAGGCGGTGCTGCAGGTGCTGCGCTGGATGGAGGGGTTCGGCGCCCCCGGTCCTGCTGCTGATCGACGACTGGGGCCGGGCCGGACCCCAGGTCCGGCGCCTGTTCGCCCGGCTGGCGGCCGAGCCCTCGCTCACCCTGTTCCGTCTCCTGGCCACCGAGCGGGACGAGGAGCGGTTCGAGGACGCGCCGCCCGGCGCTGTCGTGGTGCCGGTGGGGCCGCTGGCCGCCGACGCCCAGCTCGACCTCGCCGCCGAGATCCTCGGGCCGAGGTCCGGTGCTGCGGCCGAAGTGGTGGCCTTCCTCGGCGCCCGCCGCCGAGACCCCGTTCGACCTGATCGAATCCGTCCGCATCCTCGATCGCGCCGCGCTCAGCCGGAGCGGCGGACGCTGGCGGCTGGATCCCCGCCGGGCCGTTTCGGCGCTGGCCGGCGCCGCCGCGCGCTCGGTGGTGCGCCGCGTGGCCGATCTCGATGCCGGCGCGCTGACCCTGGCCCGCATGCTGGCGGTCTACGGCGACGACGCCGAGCTCGCCGACCTCGCCAGCGCCGCGCGCCAGGATGGGTCCGCCGCCCGGGCCGCCGCCGAGATGCTGGTGGCCGCCGGCCTGGTCCGCCTGGCCGGGGCCAAGGTCCGCTACGCCCACGACCGGCTGCGCGCCGAGGTGCTGCTCGACATCCCGCCCCGGGTCCGGGCGGGCATGGCCGCCGCGCTCGCCGAGGCGCTGCGCGAGGCCGGTGCCCAGCCGGGGGAGGGCGAGCGCGGCATGGCCATGCTCTGGCGCCGGCTGGAGGGCGGGCTCGACGGCGGCGATCCGGCCTTCTGGCGCGACGCCTTCGCCGCCGGGGCCCATGCGGCGCGGCAGGTGGGCGACCGGGCCGCGGCCGAGACCTTCGTGCGCGCCGGTCTGGAGCTCTGCGGCCGCAGCGGCGGCTTCACCTACGCGCTTCTCTCCGAAGCGACGTCGGCGGCGATCAGCCGGGGCGACCACGCCGAGGCCTGCCGCCTCGCCGACACCATGGGCGCGCATGCCACGACCCCGGCCGAGCGCGCCTGCGCCGACGAGATGCGGGTCTTCGCCCGCCGGGTGTCGGGCGACCTCGACGCGGCCCTCGAGGTGGCCCGTGAGGTGCTGGCGCATGTGAAGATCAAGCTGCCGCGCCGTCCGACCCCGGCGAACCTCGCCCGCGCGCTCGCCTGGGTGTTCCGCCTCGATCCGCGCCATGCCCACACGCCGCTCAGCCCCGAGGAACTGGCCGTCGAGGCGCCGATGATGCGGGCGATGAACGGCATCGGCTCCCCTGCTCTTCGAGCGCGACCCCCTGCTCGTCGTCGTGCTGGTCACCCGCTCGCTGCCGGCCCGCGTGGTGTATGGGACAGCCGCCGGGGCGGCGACGCTGGCGCTGCTCTGCTGTTCCTTCGGCGCCTATCGCCGCGCCGCCGCTTGGGCCGAGGCGGCCGACCGCCTGCAGGGGCCCGAGCAACCGCTCCGCGCCGTCGCCAAGCAGTATTCCGCCAGCTTCGGCCATGTGTTCGCCAGGCCCCGGCCCGTGACCCGCAGCCGCGGCGAGGAGGAGGAGGCGCTCGCCTATGCCGGCGGCGACCTGGCCGTGGCGGTCTATGGCAACCGCGACCGCGTCCTCGACGCCCTGTTCAGCGACGACGCCCTGGCCGACACCGTCCGCCTGGCTGACGAGGCGATCCGCGTGGCTGAGCGGCTGAGCGACCCGCCGACCATCCCGCATTGCCGGGCGCTGCGTCAGGTGATCGCCAACCTGCAGGCCGGGGGCGAGGACGCCTGGCGTCTCCACGGCGCCCACTTCGACAACGCCGCCGCGTTCGCCGCGCTGCAAGCCGAGGGCCTCGCCAACACCGGCAGGGCGGTCGCGGCGCTGGAGGCCCTGCTGGGCGTGCTCTACGGCCGCTACGCCAAGGTGGCGGCCATGGTCGACCGGCCCTGGCCCAGGTTCGGTCCGGCGCCCTTCCAGTCCCAGACCCAGATCTGGGCCTTCGCCACGGGCCTCGCCCTCTACCGCACCGGCCGCCGGCCGCCGGCGATGCAGCTCTGGAACCTGCGACGGCTCGCAAAGCTCAACCCCAACGACTACGCCCACCGCGCCCGCCTCCTGGACGCGGAGGGCCTGCGCGTGCGCGGCCGCGGCGGGCAGGCGCTTGTCGCCTATGGCCAGGCTGTGGCGGCCGCCAAGGCCTCCCGCTGCCTGCTCGAGTGCGGCCTCGTCGCCGCCGCCGCGGCCGAGGGGGCGGAGATGCTCGGCGCCACCGAGGCGGCCGACGCCTGGCGCGAGACGGCCGTGGCGGCCTGGCGGACGCTGGGCGCCGACGGCCTGCTGGCCGCACGGTTCGGCCTGCCCGCCGACGCCGGCGCCGCCGAGACCCTGCAGGCCCTGATGAGCGATCTCCAGGTCCAGCATGCGGAGCGCGAGCTGGAGCTGACCTCGGCCCGCGAGGCCGCCGAGCGCGCCAGTCGCGCCAAGTCCCGGCTGCTCGCCACCGTCGGCCATGAGTTGCGCACGCCGCTGCAGGGCGCGCTCGGCCTGATCGAACTCGCCGACGCCCCGGGCGCGCCGCTGGACGCCGACAGCCTGCGCCGCGCCCTCCTGCATCTGGCGGGGGTGGTGGGCGACCTGACCGACCTCGGCGCCCTGGAAGGCGGTCTCCTGCCGGTCGGGCGCGAGCGCTACGACGCCGAGGCGGCCGCCGCTTCGGTGGCCGCCCTGCACCAGCCGGCCGCCCGCGCCGCGGGCCGCGAGATCGTGTTCGAGGGCGTGGGCGCGCCGCTCTGGGTCTGGGGCGACGAGGGCCGGGTGCGCCAGGTGCTCGGCAACCTGGTGGCCAACGCCCTGCGCCACGGCCACGGCGAGGTGCGGCTCAAGCTCGAGGCCTCGCCGGGCGAGCGTCTCGTCTGCGCCGTCAGCGACGAGGGCCCCCAGCTCTCCGACGCCGAGTTGATGCGCATCTTCGAGCCCTTCGACCGGGCCGGCCGCGAGGCGGACGACGGCGGCCTGGGCGTCGGCCTGTTCCTCGGACGCAACCTCGCCCGGGCCATGGGCGGCGACCTCGTGGTCCGGGCCCTGCCGGACGGCGGCAAGGCCTTCGTGCTGGAGATCGCCGCCCCGGCCGCGGAGGCCGGCGAGACCGCCGCCCGCGCCGCCGGCCTGGCGGGCGTCAGGGTCCTGCTCGCGGAAGACACCGATCTGAGCCGCGCGGTGCTCGCCGCGCTCCTGCGGCGGGAGGGCTGCGAGGTGGTCGAGGTGGAGGACGGGGCCGCCGCGCTCGCCTGCCTGGACGGAGGCGGCTTCGATCTCGCGCTGCTCGACCAGCGCATGCCGAGGCTGCTCGGCCTGCAGGTCGCCCAGCGGCTGCCCAAGGGCGACGCCCGGCCCATGTGCGTCCTGATGACCGCCAGCTCCGACCCGGCGCTGGAGCGGACGGCCCGCGCCGCCGGCGTCGACATCATTCTCCAGAAGCCCGTGACCCTGGCCCATCTGCGGGCGCTGTCGCCCGGCCGGATCCGACCCTCGATCTCCCGGGCCGCGGAGCTACGGGTGCAGCTCGGGGCGGGGGCCGCGGAGCTCTTCGCCGAGGTCCGGCCCTCGGTGGAACGCGAGGTCGCCGAGCTTGCCGCGGCGCTCGCCAGCAACGACACGCCGCGCTTCGACGCCCAGCGCCACCGCCTGCGGGGGCTGGCCGACCACTTCGGGCTCCAGACCATCGTCGAGGCTGTGGACGAGACCGGTCCCCCGGCCTTCATGATCGAGCGGCTCGGCGCCGCGGTCCAGCGCACCGACTGGTCCGCCTACGAGGCCGGCTGAGACGCAGCTTGCGCGGAGCGGCCTGGGGTGGCATGGCCCCGCCGGTCATGTCAGAGCCGCCGCGCCGCAAGATCCTGTCGCTGAAGAACCCGCCGCCGCTGCCCGTGCCGCCGCCGGCGCCCGCACCTGCGCCCGAGCCGCCGGCCGGGGCGTGGAAGTGCAAGCCCTGCGGCACGCGCCTCGACGTGCCGGAGGACAGCGACCCCGAGGCCGTCGTCCGCTGCCCGTCGTGCAACGCGAACCTCGGCAAGGCCGGCCAGTTCCTGTCCGACCCGCCCGGCAAGGTCCGCGCGCGTAAGGCCTAGCCCCGCCAGCCGGTCGCCACCGACCGGACGACGACGCTCTCCATCAGCCGTCTTCGCAGGTGATCGGCGCGGTGGTCGTCGAGGCCCATCACCTCCACCTCGAGCCGGGTCGTCGCCCCGCCGTCCGAGAGGGCGAGCCGCGTGACCTCGGCGCTGCGCGCCGGGAACGCTCCCAGCGTCCTGAGCAGGGCGTCGGTTCCGCGGTCCATCTCGATCAGGAACAGCCACGGTTTTCGATCGGGCTCGTTGCTCGGCCAGGTCATGCGAGCGGCCTCACGTGCTCGACGCGCAGCGCCGAGACCCCCCGCGCGGCTCGCCAGCCGCTCGCCCAGCGCATCGGCCGCCCGGTCGGCCAGGCCGGCGACCCGCAGGGTCGTCTCGACGAGTTGTCCCGTCGGCCGCAGCCGGAGCCCGGCCAGCTCGCCGCCCGATCGGTCGAGAAGATCCTCGACGGCCTTCAGGGCCGCCTGGGGATGGGGACTTGCGAAGGTGAAGACGCTCACCGGATCCAGGGGCTCAGACATGGGACGGTCTCTCCAGGCGTGCGGCGGCGCGGGCGCCGGCCACGATGCGGATGGCGGTCGGGGCGGCGGCTTTGCGGATCTGGATCATCATGGCTGGGCTCCTTGGCTGGTCGTTGGGTAGGGCTGAACAGCAAGAAGCCCCGCGTCCGGTGGGAGGCGGGGCTTCGATCGTTCGATCGTGGCGGCTGTCCGTCTAGGCGGATGCGCGCCGTCGCCCCGTGCGGGTGGTAATAATCGTCATCATGGGCATGCCGAGCGCGCACACGGCCGCGACGGGCGTCTGCCCGGCGGCTTTGGCGGCGATGGCGACCGGTTTGGTCATGGCGGCCCTTGAAGTGACGGCTGAGCCTTACCTTGTTTCGCCGGCCGGCGGAACCCGTCGCCCGGCGAAGGACGTTCGAGAGGCATGGAACACCCTGACCGTGAGCGCGCGCACCGCGCCTGGCGCGCCGCAGACCGCATCCGCAAGCTGTCCGACGACCTGATCAAGGTCGGTCCCTGGGGCCTCGGCCTCGACGGCGTGCTGGCCTGGGCGCCCGGCGTCGGCACCGTCTATTCGCTCGGCGCGGGCGGGCTGCTGCTCTACGAGGCCAGCCAGTGCGGCGCGTCCAGGGCGACGCTCGGCAGGATGGCCGCCTGGCTCGCCGCCGACACCGCCTTCTCGGGCGTGCCGGTCGTCGGCTGGGCCATCGACACCTTCTTCCGCGGCCACCGAATGGCGGCCAACCTGTTCGAACGGGCCACCGACGACCGGGCGAGCGTCGGCAAGCGCTTCAACCTGGCCGGCGCCTATCTGGTGACCGGCCGCGAGGCCCAGGCCGCCGCCCTCTACCGGGAACTGGTCCGCGACGGCCAGTTCACCTACGCCTACAGCAACCGGCCGATGGACAACCGCAACGTGCCGGTCCGGCGCTTCAATATCGCCGACGGAGTCGGCCCGCCGCCTCGCCCAGATCGAGGCCCGCAACCCGGCCTTCGCCCCGGCCCCGGCCTCCGGCGTCCTGTCCGCCGAAAGCTTCGGCACGCCGGTCGCCGCCACCGTCGGCGGCCTGCCGGGCGGGCGGATCTCGGACGAGCGGGCGATGGCGCTCGACGCGGCGACCAACGGCGGCTGATCAGGCCCCCCGACCCTCAGGGAAGCCGGAGGCGGCCCCTCCGCCTCCGGCTTTCGTCCGTCCAGGGACGTCTCGCGGCCATGCCGAAACGGCCGTCGGAGCCTGGCTGGCGATGCCTTGCGCGCATCCCTCAATCCACCCTTGGCATTGGTTATCGCCAGGGGCCGCACATAGTCTCCTCGTCAGGGAAATCGACCGGCAAAGCCGGCAATCGCGGCGCCTCAGCCGCCCACGGGGAGAAACATCGGGATGCACAGGCGACAGTTCCTTGGCGCGACCGGTCTTGCGGCCGCCGCGCTCACCACCTCCGGCACGGCCGCGCTCGCCCAGGAGAGCGCCCGCGCCAAGGCCGCCAAGGCCAAGGGGAAGATGAAGCTGGGCTGCCAGAGCGGCCCCGCCACCGACGAACACTTCGCGTTCTTCGCGCGCTTCGGCGTCAAGAACATCTGCGCCAATCCGCAGATCGCCGATCCCAACCGGCTCTATCCCACGGTGGACGAGCTCCGCGCCCTCCAGGACCTCGCCGGCAAGTACGACATCTCCCTCGACATCGCTGACAGCGTGATGCTGCGCTCCTCGCACATCGATCGGGAGAAGAACCCCGCGATCATGCTGGGCCAGAGCCCGCAGCGCGACCGCGACATCGAATCGTTCCAGACCCTGATCCGCAACTGCGCCCAGGCCGGCGTCCCCGCCGTGAAGTACAATATGAGCATCCTGGGCGTGCTCCGGAACCACACGATCAAGGGGCCCGGGGACGCCGAGTACGGCGGCTGGAAGGCGACGGGCCCGAAGCCCGCGGCCGCCCTGACCCGCGCCGGGCCGGTCGATCCGGAGCGCTTCTGGGAGCGCATCCACTACTTCCTGGACCGCGTGGTGCCCGTGGCTAACGAGTACAAGGTGCGCATCGCCTGCCACCCGCAGGATCCGGGCACGCCGCCCGAGGGCTGGCAGAGCGTCCACAACGTGCTGGGCACCATCGACGGCATGAAGGCCTTCGTCGCCTACAAGGACAGCCCCTACCACGGCTTCAACTTCTGCCAGGGCACGACGTCCGAAAACCTGGCCAACCCGTCGGAGGAGATCTTCGACGTGATCCGCTACTTCGGCTCGCGCAAGAAGATCTTCAACGTCCACTTCCGCAACATCCGCGGCCGCCGCGGCGAGTTCGTCGAGACCTATCCGGACGACGGCGACGTCGACTTCGTGCGGGCCATCAAGACCTACCAGGAAGTGGGCTACGACGGGATGCTGATGCCCGACCACGTGCCGCGCGTGCCGGGCAAGCCGAACGGCAGCCAGGAAGGCTTCGCGTTCGCCTACGGGCACATTCGCGGCCTGCTCCAGGCGCTCGACGCCTAAGCCGCCGTCCCGAACTCCAGCACCAAGGCAAGACGATGAACACTCTGCTGCTGCGGACGGCGTCCGCGCTCGTCCTCATGGCCGCGGCTTCCACCGCCGCCGCCCAGACCTCCGCCGAACCCGCCGACACCGAAGTGGGCGAGGTTGTGGTCACCGGCTCGCACATCGCGCGGGCCGGCTTCGAGGCCCCGACCCCGGTCACCGTGGCGTCCAGCGAACAGCTCACCAACGCCACGCCCACCACCATCGGCGACGCGCTCCGCCAGCTTCCGGCGCTGAACGCCTCGGTGGGGCCGCGCGGCGCACAGACCTCGGGTGGGCAGGGGGGGCCTTCCTGGCGCTCCGCAACCTCGGCGCCATCCGCACCCTCACCCTGTTCGACGGCCACCGCTTCATCTCGCAGGCCGGGTCGGGCCTGGTGGACTCCAACCTCTTCCCGCAGGCCCTGGTCAGCCGGGTGGAGGTGGTGACGGGCGGCGCCTCGGCGGCCTACGGTTCGGACGCCGTGGCCGGCGTGGTCAACTTCATCCTCGACCGCAACTACGACGGCTTCAAGGGCGAGGCCCAGCTCGGCTCCTCGGACCGCGGCGACGGTCATGAGCAGCGCTACAGCCTGGCCTACGGCACGGACCTCCTGGACGGCCGCGCCCACTTCATCGGCAGCCTCGAGTATTTCAAGGCCAACGAGATCCCCGAGCGGCTGTCGCGCGAGGTGGCCCAGCGCAGTTGCCAGATCATCACCCTGCCGGCCGGCAGCCCGACGCTGCGCGACTACCAGTGCAATGTCCGGGTCTCCAACGCCAACTTCAACGGCCTGATCACCACCAACGGCCCGCTGCGCGGCACGACGTTCGACGACGCCGGCAATCCGGTGCCGTTCAACTACGGCACGCTGGTCACCGGCTCGACCATGGTCGGCGGCGACGGCGTCATCCCGCAGTTCGCCCCGCTGTCGGCCGGCATCGACCGCCGCGTCGGCTTCGGCCGGCTCAGCTACGAGATCGACGACACCTGGACGGCCTACGGCGAACTGCTGGTGGCCCAGAACCGGGTCGGTTACCAGGTCGGCTCGTTCTCCAACATGCTCGGCAACACCGCCCTGCGGATCCAGCGGGACAACGCCTTCCTGCCGGCGTCGGTGCGGGCGATCATGGTGGCCAACAACATCTCCAACTTCCAGCTGGGCAAGTACCTGAACGAGCTCCCCAAGAGCCAGGTCATGACCATGGACAACGTGGTCCGCTTCGCCGGCGGGGCCGACGGCTCGATCGCCGGCTGGGACGCCAAGCTGTACTTCGAGCTCGCCCAGAGCGACCGCAAGCTGCAGATCGGCAACGACCTGATCCTGCCGAACTACGTCCGCGCCACCGACGCCATCGTCGATCCGGTGAGCGGCCGCATCGTCTGCCGCAGCAACGTCGGCGCCGATCCGGGCTGCGTGCCGGTCAATCCGTTCGGCAAGCCGGAGCTGACCCAGGACCAGCGGCGCTACATTGTCGGCACCAACTACAACGGCATCGACAGCCACGAATATGTGGCGGCCTTCAGCCTCGCCAACGACGTCTTCGACCTGCCGGCCGGCCCCGTCTCGGTCGCCCTTGGCGGCGAGATCCGCGAGCTGGGCTTCAGCCAGGTGGTCGACGACAGGTCGACCGCGCCGAACTTCGTGACCAACGGCCAGGGCGTCTACCGGGTCGGCAACGCCCGCCCGCAGGAGGGCGAATACAATGTGAAGGAAGCCTTCGTCGAAACGGCCATCCCGCTGCTGCGCGACGCCGCCTTCGCCCAGAGCCTGGAGCTGAACGCCGCCGGCCGGATCACCGACTACTCCACCAGCGGCACCGTCGGCACCTGGAAGGTCGGGGCCTCCCTGGACGCCGTTCGACGGCCTGCGCTTCCGCGGCACGCGCTCCAAGGACATCCGCGCGCCGACCCTGAACGAGCTCTTCCAGGCCGGCGTCACCAACTTCATCCCGTCGGTGTTCGACGCGGTCCGCCAGGTGCAGGTGACCAACGCCCGCTCGATCACGCTCGGCAACCTCGACCTGAAGCCGGAGAAGGCCGACACCACTGTGCTCGGCGTCGTCTGGTCGCCGTCCTTCGCGCCGCGGCTCGACCTGTCGCTCGACTACTACAAGATCAAGATCGACGACGCGATCTCCACGCCCAACAACAACTTCCTGCTGGAGCAGTGCGCGGCGGGCGTCCAGAGCCTCTGCCAGTACATCATCCGCGACGCGGCCGGGAACCTCCTGACCATCAACCTGGTGCCGCTGAACCTGCAGAAGTTCGAGACCGACGGCTTCGACATCGAGGCCAGTTACCGGATGTCGCTCGACGACTGGGCGCCGGCGGTCGGCGGGGAACTCTCGCTTCGGGCGATCGCGAACTACACGGGCAGCTACATCACCGTGCCGCAGGGCGGGGTCCCCGAGGACCGGGCCGGCGAAAGCGGCACGGCGCCGGAGTGGCGCGCGGTGTTCCAGGCCAACTACGAACGCGGCCCGCTCGGCCTCTTCGTGCAGGCCCGCTACACCGGTCCCGGCTGGTACGACCTCTACACCGCCCCCCACCGACCTGCGGCAGATCCGGATCGACGACGAGACCATCTGGAACGCCAGCGCCAGCTACACCTGGGAAACCGGGGCCGGCGAGTGGAAGGCCTACGTGAACGTCCAGAACCTGTTCGACAACCTGCCGCCGGACCTCGTGCCGACGGCGGGCCAGTACGACCCGGTCGGCCGCTTCATCCGGGCCGGCATCAAGTTCGAATACTAGCCCGAAAGGGCGCATCCTCCCCTCAACGCCTCGGGCGGCGGACCACGGTCCGCCGCCCTCTTTCTTGTTGGCGCCCCGGCTTGGCCGAAGCCCGAGACCCACTGGGCTCCGCACCCGCTCCAGGCCCTCTCCCTACCCTCTCCCTCTCGGGCTTCGCCCGGGGGAGAGGAATGGAGCTAGAGTCCAAAGCTATCACCTCCTCTCCCCCCGCGAAGCGGAGAGGGAGAGGGTAGGGTGAGGGCTGCAGCCGAAAAACCTTGACTCTGCCGGCTCCGCATGTTCTCGTTTCGTTCTCATGGACGCCAGCCCCGCAGACTTCGCCGAAGACCGTCACACCGTGACTCTCCGCGCGCTCGCGGGGATGAGCCTGGAGCTCTGCCGCGACCTGCAGCACCGCGCCATGAACGCCGAGAACCCCGAGGACGCCGTCCGCCTCGCCACCGCCTTTCACCGGGTCAGCCGCGGCCTGCGCCAGACGCTGGCGTTGGAACTGAAGCTGGTCCGCTACAAGGACGAGGTGGCCGAGAAGGCCAAGGCCAAGGTCGACCTCGCCGAAGCCCGGGCGAAGGCCGAGGCTGATCTGCACGAGCTCGCCGTCGACCAGCGCCGGAAGGACGTCTGGGAACAGGTCGGCGACTGCTTCTGGACCGAGCACGAAGGCGCCGACTGGAACCTCCCCCGACGACGGGATCGAGAGACCCGACCGCCCGCCGCCCGAAGACCCCATGTGGGACAGGCTCGAGGCCTTCCTCGACGCCGAGGAAGCCAAGCCCGACTTCCTCACCCGCGACTTCGACCTCCTGGTCATCGAGGCCTGCGACGCCATCGGCGCCGACCCCACCCTCATCTACGACATCCGCGGCCGCGAACCCGCCGAGCCCGAGCCCGCAACCGCCGACTCCAGCTAACCCCCCTCCGCTCATCCCGGCGAAAGCCGGGATCCAAGCCGAGTCCGCAGCCGCGCTGCGCGCGGAATGCACCACAGAAAACACAGAAGGACACAGAAGGCGGGCCACCGGATGGCTTGGCGCCTCGATCACCATGCGCGCCTTCCAGGCGCGCGATTCAGCCCCTCACCGACCTCGGCCGACTCGCCCCTTCTGTGTGGTTCTGTGTGTTTCTGTGGTTCCAAAACCCGGACCGCACCCAGGCCCGCCCGCGACGCACGGCGTCCACGCCGCACCCTCTCAGCACCGCAGCGCGCAAAATGCGTCCCGGTCTTCGCGTCGCGAAACCGGGATGTCACGAAGAGGGAGGTCGCTTGCCCCTAGGCCCTCGGCCCGGCCCCGTCGACCCGTCGCGGCAGGCCGTCCGGATTGCCGTCCCGCAGCGCCGCCGGGAGCAGGGCGTCCGGCACGTCCTGGTAGCTCACCGGCCGCAGGAACCTGCGGATCGCCAGCGAGCCCACCGAGGTCCAGCGGGCGTCGGAGGTCGCCGGCCAGGGGCCGCCGTGGACCATGGCGTGGCCCACCTCGACGCCGGTTCCGAAGCCGTTCCAGACGATCCGCCCGGCCTTGCGCTCCAGCACCGGCAGCAGCGGCCGGACCGCCTCGTGGTCGGCGGCGTCGGCGTGGACGGCGATGGTGAGCTGGCCCTCGAGACCTTCCAGCGCCGCCTTCACCTCCGCGGCGTCCCGGCAGCGCACGACCACCGAGGCCGCGCCGAACACCTCGGCCTGCAGCGCCCTGTCCGACGTGAAGGCCTCGGCGCTCGTGGCGAAGACGCCCGCCTGGCCCTGGTTCGCGCCGCCCTCGGCGCCGCGGCCCACGACCTCGACCGCCGCGTGCGACGCAAGCTGCGCCACGCCCTCGCAGTAGGCCCGGTGGATGCCGGGCGTCAGCATGGTCGCCGCCGGCGCCCTGCATCACCGCCTCGCCGGCGGCCGCCAGGAAGGTGTCGAGCCCGGGGCCCTCCACGCCGATGACGATGCCGGGATTGGTGCAGAACTGGCCGGCGCCGAGCGTCAGCGCGCCCACATAGGCCCGGCCGATCTCGGTCGCCCGGGCGTCCAGCGCCGCCGGCATCAGGACCACCGGATTGATCGCGCTCATCTCCGCATAGACCGGGATCGGCTCCTCGCGGTCCTGGGCGATCTTCAGCAGCGCCAGCCCCCCGCGGCGCGAGCCGGTGAAGCCCACCGCCTTGATCGCCGGGTGGGCCACCAGCGCCTGGCCGACGGCGATATCGGCGTCGAACAGCAGCGAGAAGACGCCTTCCGGCAGGCCGGCGTCGGCCACCGCCTTCTGGACCGCGCGGCCGGCCAGCTCGGAGGTCCCGGGATGGGCGTTGTGCGCCTTGGCGACCACCGGGCACCCGGCGGCGAGCGCCGAGGCGGTGTCGCCGCCGGCCACGGAGAAGGCGAGGGGGAAGTTGCTCGCCCCGAACACCGCCACGGGTCCCAGCGCCACGTTGCGCAGCCGCAGGTCGACCCTCGGCATCGGCTTGCGGTCGGGCATCGCCGGGTCGATCCGCGCGTCGAGATAGTGGCCGTCGCGGACCACGGCGGCGAACATCCGAAGCTGGCCCATGGTCCGGCCGAGTTCGCCTTCGAGCCGCGGGCGGGGCAGACCGCTCTCGGCCATGGCGCGCTCGACGATTTCGGCGCCCACCGCCTGCAGGTTGTCGGCGATGGCGTCCAGGAAGCGCGCGCGGACCTCGGGCGGAGTCTCGCGATAGGTGTCGAAGGCCGCGTCGGCCAAGCGGCAGGCGGCGTCCACATCGGCGGGCGTGGCGCCGGCGAACGGCGGGTCGAGGGCCGCGCCGGTCGCCGCCTCCACGCCGCGGATCTCTCCGCCCTGGCCCCGGACCGCCCGGGCCCCGATCAGCATCTCGCCGGTAATCGTCACGCCTGCCTGCCTGCTCTCTTGGATCTAGGTCCTGTTCAGCGTGACCCGCCGGATCTCGCCCACGACGAAGAGATAGGAGACCAGGGCGACGAGCGCATTAAGGGCCACGAAGGCCAGGGCGCCGGTGAAGGAGCCGCCGCTGGCCTCGACGATATAGCCGATGGCGATCGGGGTGGTGATCCCGGCGACGTTGCCGAAGGTGTTGAAGAGGCCGGCGTTCAGGCCGGGGATCTCCTTGGGCGAGGTGTCGGCGACGACCGCCCAGCCGAGCGACCCGATGCCCTTGCCGAAGAAGGCCAGCGTCATCAGCCCGATCACGGCCGCCGGGGCGTCGACGTAGTTGCAGCCGATGATCGCGGTCGACAGCAGCATGCCGCCGACGATCGGGATCTTGCGGGCCAGAGTCAGCGAGCCGGTGCGGCGCAGGATGCCGTCCGAGATGATCCCGCCCAGGATGCCGCCGAAGAAGCCGCACAGGGCCGGCAGGGTGGCGGCGAAGCCGGCCTGCAGGATCGACAGGCCCCGCTCCTTCACCAGGTAAACGGGGAACCAGGTGAGGAAGAAGTAGGTCATGGCCGTGATGCAGTACTGGGCCACGTAGACGCCGATCAGCATGCGGGTGGAGAGCAGCTGCTTGATCGCCCCCCAGCTCGGGCCGGCCTTGGCGTCGTCGGCCTTTTTCTCGTCCATGTCGACGAGGGCGCCGCCCTCCACCAGGTAGTCGATCTCCGGCTGCTTCATCAGCGGGTGGCGGCGCGGCGGGTGGATCATATTGATCCACAGCAGGGCGACCGCGATGCCGATGGCGCCCATCACCCAGAAGACGTTGCGCCAGCCGAACTCATGGACGATCCAGGCCATGAAGGGCGCGAAGATCACCGTCGAGAAGTACTGGGCCGAGTTGAACACCGCCGAGGCGAAGCCGCGCTCGTTGGTCGGGAACCAGGCCGCCACGATCCGGGCGTTCGCCGGGAAGGACGGGCTCTCGGCCAGGCCGACCGCGAAGCGCAGGGCGAACAGCAGGGCGACCGCCGCGCCGCCGGTCAGGAAGCCCACCGTCCCCTGCAGCAGGGTGAAGGTCGACCAGAGCGTGATCGAGGCCGCATAGACCCACTTCGATCCGAAGCGGTCGAGGATCCAGCCGCCCGGGAGCTGGCCGATCACATAGGACCAGCCGAAGGCCGAGAAGATGTAGCCCATGGTCACCGGCGACAGCTTCAGCTCGTCGGAGAGGGCGGGCCCCGCGATCGAGATGATCGCCCGGTCGGCGTAGTTGATGACGGTGATGAAGAAGATCAGGCCGAGGATCAGGAACCTGACGTTCCCCCTGGCCGTCCTGCCTGCGGTTGCCGTGGTCACCTGGCGTCTCCCCGAACGATGCTTGCCCGGCGGGTCTCGCGCCCGCCTGCGCCCGTCGGCGCGACGGACGGTCAGGGGTGGAGGGTAGGGCGCCGCCGGAGAACAGGTCCATGCCGCTTCGGGCATTGAATGATGCGGAAAGCGCATCGACGGGGCGGTCTCGGACCCGGCGGGGACGTGCATTGCCGATGGGCCGGCGATGCGCGGTCGGCATCGACCGATCCGCTCTTTGGCTTGGACCCCCCGGATCGCGGCGCCTAGGGTCCGGCCAGCAAGCGTGCATCCGAATTAGGGAAATCATGACTGACCTTTCGCCCAGCGCCATGATCCGCCAGGTCGGCTCCGGCCTCCTGTCGTTCCCTGTGACGCACTTCGATTCCGAGGGCCGGTTCGACGCGGCGGCCTATGGCGCGCATTGCGACTGGATGCTGCAGCATGACGTGGCGGCGCTGTTCGCCGCCGGCGGCACGGGCGAGTTCTTCTCCCTCGCGCCGGAAGAGGTGGAGCAGGTCGTCCGCGCCGCTGTCGAGGCCGCCGCCGGCCGCAAACCGGTGATCGCCGGCGCCGGCTACGGCACCGCCATCGCCACCGACCTGGCCCAGCGCGCCGAGCGCGCGGGCGCCGACGGCATCCTTCTGTTGCCGCCCTACCTCGTGAACTCCACCGACGCCGGCCTCGCGGCGCACGTGGAGGCCGTGTGCAACTCCACGGGCCTGGGCGTCATCGTCTACAACCGCGACAACGCCATCCTTGGCGAGGACGCCCTGGCGCGCCTCTGCGAGCGCTGCCCGAACCTCGTCGGCTACAAGGACGGCGTCGGCGACGTGGAGCTGATGATGCGCATCTACGCGCGCCTCGGCGACCGGCTGACCTATATCGGCGGCCTGCCGACGGCCGAGACCTTCGCGCTGCCATACCTGGAGATGGGCGTCACCACCTACTCCTCGGCGATCTACAACTTCATGCCGGAGTGGGCGCTCCGCTTCTACGCCGCCGTGCGGGCCCAGGACCGGACGACCGTCATCCAGATGCTGTCGGACTTCGTCCTGCCCTACATCGCCATCCGCAACCGCGGGAAGGGCTACGCCGTCTCGATCGTGAAGGCCGGCATGCGCTCGGTCGGCCGCCCGGCCGGCCCGGTGCGCACGCCGCTCACCGACCTGACCGCGGCCGAGCAGGGCGAGCTCGACGCCCTGGTCGCCCGGGCGTCCGGGGGGCTTTCCGGGAGCGCCCGCAGGACGGCCTGAGTTCAAGGAGCTTGTGTGGCGGTCGGCTGCTCACGACCGCCCCGCGAGGCTTGCGCCGGCCGTCGTGGCCGGCGCATCTCGTTCTGGAAGGACCCTGAGACCATGCCGGCCCGCGACGGTTCGCCGACCATCACCGAGATGCGCGTCGTGCCGGTGGCCGGCCGCGACAGCATGCTCCTCAACCTCTCGGGCGCGCACGGTCCCTACTTCACCCGCAACATCGTCCTCCTGACCGACAGCTCGGGCGCGGTCGGCGTCGGCGAGGTCCCGGGCGGACCGATGATCCAGCAGACCCTAGAGGACGCCCGCGAGCTGGTGATCGGCCGGCCGGTGGCGGGCTTCCGCACCGTGCTGAACGAGGTCCGCCGCCGCTTCGCCGAGCGCGACGCCGGCGGGCGGGGCCTGCAGACCTTCGACCTGCGCGTCACCATCCACGCGGTCACGGCGCTCGAGGCCGCCTTCCTCGACCTGCTGGGCAAGCTGCTCGATCAGCCGGCCTGCGCCCTGCTGGGCGACGGCCAGCAGCGCGACGACGTGCCGATGCTGGGCTACCTGTTCTTCGTCGGCGACCGCAACGTCACCGGCCTCGACTACCCCGACGGCTCCGACGCGACCGACCACTGGACCCGGCTACGCAACGAGACGGCGCTCGACCCTGAAGCCGTGGTCCGCCTCGCCGAGGCCGCCCGCGATCGCTACGGCTTCCGGGACTTCAAGCTGAAGGGCGGCGTGCTGGCCGGCGAGGCCGAAGTGGACGCCGTCGTCGCGCTCGCCGAGCGGTTCCCGGACGCCAACGTCACCATCGACCCCAACGGTGCCTGGTCGCTGGCCGACGCCGTCCGACTGATGTCGCCGCTCCGGGGCGTGCTGGCCTATGCGGAGGACCCCTGCGGCGCCGAGCGCGGCTTCTCCGGCCGCGAGGTGATGGCCGAGTTCCGCCGGGCCACGGGCCTGCGGACCGCCACCAACATGGTCGCCACCGACTGGCGCGAGATGGGCCACGCGATCCAGCTCCAGTCGGTCGACATCCCGCTGGCCGATCCGCACTTCTGGACCATGGCCGGCGCGGTCCGCGTGGCCCAGATGTGCCACGACTGGGGCCTCACCTGGGGCTCTCACTCCAACAACCACTTCGATGTCTCGCTAGCCATGTTCACCCACGCCGCGGCCGCCGCGCCGGGCGAGATCACGGCCGTCGACACCCACTGGATCTGGCAGGACGGCCAGCGGCTGACCCAGGAGCCGCCGCGGATCCGGGGGCGGAAAGGTCGCCGTGCCCGACCGTCCCGGCCTCGGGGTCGACGTCGACCTCGCCGAGCTGGAGAAGGCCCACGAACTCTACAGGTGCGTCGGAGGCGGCGCCCGCGACGACGCGGCGGCGATGCAGCACCTGATCCCCGGCTGGACCTTCGACAACAGGCGGCCGGCTCTGGTCCGCTAGGCGGCTTCCGCCGCGGCCTCCTTCACGAGGCTCTGGGCCAGCTCGACCACGTGCTCGACGAGCTGGTTGGCGGTGTCCTTGCGCCACACGAGATAGAGCTCGGCCTGCCTCGGGCGCTTGGTGGCCAGCGGCCGGAAGACGACGCGCTCGTAGCGCAGAGCCGCCGCCGAGGCCGGCACGACCGCCAGGCCGACGCCGGCCCGGACGAGGGCAAGGATGGAGTGGATCTGCACCATATGCTGCACGTGCCTTGGGAAGACCCCGTGCTCCTCCAGCACCGAGACCACGAGGTCGTGGAAGTACCGGGCGTCGTGGGACGAGTACATGATGAAGCTCTCGCCCTGCAGGTCCTTCGGGCGGATGGCCTCGTGGCTCGCCAGGTGGTGCCCCTCGGGCAGGGCCACGACCATGGGCTCGGCGGTCACCCGCACGGCGCTCAGCTCCGAGCGGCTGACCGGCGGCCGAAGCAGGCCGATGTCGATCTGGCCCGACACCAGGGCCTCGATCTGGTCGCGGGTGACGGTCTCGTTCAGCACGAGGCCGATGTCCGGCAGGGCCTCCTGGCAGGCCATGACGAGGGATGGCAGGTAGCTGTAGGCCGTCGCCGCGGTGAAGCCGATCCGCAGGGTGCCGATCTTGCCGGCGTCCGCCCGCTTGGCGACCGCCACGGCGATGTCGGTCTGGCGCAGGATCCGCTGGGCCTCCGGCAGGAAACTCCGGCCGGCCGCGGTCAGGCGTACGCTGCGGCTGTTCCGCTCCAGCAGCGCCACGTCGAGGATGCGCTCCAGAACCTGGATCTGCCGGCTGAGCGGCGGCTGGGTCATGTTCAGCCGCGCCGCGGCGCGGCCGAAATGGAGCTCCTCGGCCACGGCCACGAAGCAGCGGAGGTGGGAGAGGTCGAACTGGGCGTGTTGCACGGCGCATACTCTCGGACGCGGACCTGCGATGCCTAGCCTGCATCGGTCCCGCCTGGAAGCCGCCCCCGCGCGAATGGCTGAACATGCTTAACCGCCCGTTCACCATATTGCGCGACCATGAGCCAGCTAAGGAGGCGCGGTCATGTACCGGGTGGAAGTGCGGTACATCGGTGAAGGGATCTGGCGCCCGGCGGCTCTGCCGGCGACCCTTCAGGCTGCCTACGGCCAGGCCGGCGTGCTGTCCAACAGCCGCACCGCCGATCAGGCGCGCGTCGTCGCCGCCGAGCCTCTGCGCATCCTCGACCGCCGCGTCTGAACGCAGGAAGGGCGCCTGCGCGCCCTCGACCTTTCCCTCGATCCGGCCCCACCGCACCCGCGTCCCCGAGAGGACGCGGGCCGGCGGAGCGGTCGGGGGCGGGCGGACCCGCCCCCTCGCGCAAACGCTAGCGGAACAGGCCCAGCAGCGTCGCCGACGCCTGGTTGGCGATCGACAAGGCCTGGATGCCCAGCTGCTGCTTTGTCTGCAGGGACTGGAGCTTGGCGCTTTCCTTCGCGAGGTCCGCGTCGACAAGGTTGCCGACCCCCGCGTCCAGGGTGTCCTGCAGCTTCACGACGAAGCCGAGGTGGGATTCCAGCGACTTCGACCCGGTGCCCAGCTTGAAGAGCGCGCTGGACGTGGCGATGATCGCGGCGTTGAGGGTTGCGATCATCGAAGACGCGGCCGAGGCCGTGCTGATCGAGGACGTGGACGTCAGCGAGCCCATCGCCGCGCCGCCCAGGGAAAGGTCCTGGGCCGAGACGGTGATGTGCGAGGTGCCGTCGGCATTGGCGAGCGCCTGTACCGTGGTGCCGCTCGACTCGATCATGTTGGCGCCGTTGAAGATGGCGTTGTCCACGGCCTTGGTGATCTGGTCGCGGAGCGAGATGAAGTCGTCGTTCAGAGCCGTGCGGCTGTTGGAGTCGAGGGTCACGTCCGAGGCTGCGAGCGCCTTCTCCTTCATCAGGATCAGGAGCTCGGAGATGCTCTCGCCGGCGGAGACGGCCACGTCGACGGTCGATTGACCGCGTTGCAGCGACTCCTTGACGGCGTTCAGCGAGTTGGAGGTGGCGCGCTGGTTTTGGGCAATGGCCCAGATGGCGCCATTGTCCTTCACGCTGCCAACCCTTTTGCCGGTGTTGATCCGGGCCTGCGTCGTCTGCAGGTCCCCGTTGGTCTGGTTCAGGTTCTGGAGGGCGATCATCGCCCCCACGTTGGTGTTGACGCTGTTCATGGGCATGAAGAGCGGATCCTTCTTTCAAGGCATGGCGACCGTCGGTTGGGCGGTCGGGGCGTTCTGCCCATCGAAGGCATGGCAATTCCTGCACCGTTGTTCGGCGAAGCAAATCCTCTGATTTGTAACGATAATCACGCTAAGCGGCAGGAACTGCCGGGGTAAAACATGCCTACCGAACGGTAAAACTTGCCGGACGCCCGGCAACTTCTACCGGTTCCGGCAGAGATTTCCCGGCCGGAACTGCCGCGGGAGCCCCTAGCCTCGACGCTCGCGGCCTCGGTAGGCAGGGTCCTGACGTCGGCGCCGGTCCGGTCCGAAGTACCCTTGGGTCTGCACGAAGGGCCGCGGCCGAAAGATGAGCGCCATCATCCGCTCGTGGAAGCCCGTCACCGTGAACGGCTTCACCAGGTATTCGCTGACGCCGGCGTCGCGGGCCGCGGCCACGACGCTGGCCTCGCCCGACCCCGTCAGCATCAGTATCGGCAGGAAGGCGGCGGTCGTCTCGCCTGGCCGCCGGATGCGGCGCACGAGGTCGAGGCCGTCGCCGTTGTGGAAGGTGCGGTCCACGATGAGGAGGTCGAAGGCGCGGCGCTCAAGAAGGGCCCAGGCCTCAGTGGGGCTGGCGGCGACTTCGATGTCGCGCGCCCCGAAGCCGGCGAGAACGCTACGGATCAATTCGATCATCTGACGGTGATCCTCGACAATGAGGATGCGGGTGGCGCTTAAGTCCATCGCGCCTTATGGCCGCCGCGCCTTCGCCCTTTCGAGGGGCAAGTTACCCAAATTGAGGTGCCTCAGAGGCGAGTCCGATTCCGTCCTGTCCGCGCCTGTGATCTCTCGCGCAGCGACTGTCGCCCGAGCCGCGCCGCGGAGCCGGAGCAGCGTTGGGGAGCCTATGGACGACCTTGAACAGCAGGTGTTCGCGCTGGAGCTTCTGCTCGCGCTGAGGCTGGCCTCCGATGGTCCCGAGACGCGGGCGCGCCTGGCTGACGCGATCCGGCAGGCCCCCCGCCGGCGCCTCCGAGACCGAGCGCGGCATCCGCGCGCGGGCCTTCGCCATCCTGGTGTCGGGGGACGGCCCGCGGGCGCTCGAGCCCTGATCGCGACGAACGGCGTTCGCTCATCCTCGGACTGTGCTAGGCTTGGGGCCTGAGGTTTGTGGTCCGGATCCCGCCATGAGCCGTTTCGTGGCGACGAGTTCCCCGGCCATGCCTCGAGGGAGCCCGAGCATGGCTGCGCAGCCGCATATCCAGAATCCGTTCGAATTCGTCCTCGAGGGCCTGACCCGCAGCGCGTCCGCCGCCGAGCGGGCGCTCCGCGCGCCGCCGGCGCGGCACGACGCCGTCGCCCCCGCGGTGCGGCGGATCGGGGCTGCCGACCTGATGGCGGCGCTGCGCGAGGGGCTGCACGACCTTGGCGTGGCCCGCGCCGACGTGGTCTTCCTCGCCCTGATCTATCCGGTGGCCGGCCTCGTGCTGGCCGCGCTCGCCTTCCAGTACCAGATGCTGCCGCTGGTCTTCCCGCTGGTCTCCGGCTTCGCCCTCCTCGGGCCGCTGGCGGCGATCGGGCTTTACGAGATCAGCCGCCGGCTGGAACAGGGCGAGGCGGTCTCCTGGACCGTGGCGGCCAAGGTCCTGGGGTCGCCGGCCCTGGGCTCGATCATCGGCCTGGGCTCGGTGCTGCTCGCCCTGTTCGCCTTCTGGATGGCCGCCGCCTGGGGCATCTATGCGGTGACCGTCGGGCCCGAGGCGCCGACGTCCGTCGCCAGCTTCTTGCGCGACGTGCTGACGACGCCGGCCGGCTGGACCATGACCGTCGTCGGCGTCGGCGTAGGCTTCGTCTTCGCGGTCGTGGTGCTGGCGATCAGCGTGATTTCCTTCCCCCTCCTGCTCGACCGGGACGTGGGGATGACGCGGGCGATCCAGACCTCGCTGAAGGCGGTGGCCGCCAATCCTGGGACCATGGCGCTCTGGGGCGCGATCGTGGCCGGCGCCCTGATCCTCGGCTCCCTGCCTGCGCTGGCGGGGCTGATTTTCGTCATGCCGCTGCTCGGCCACGCCACCTGGCATCTCTACCGCCGCCTGGTGGAGGACTGATCGTCCGCAGGCGTTCGCTTCCCGCTAGGCTTGATCCCCGCTTCGGCCCATCCTAGGGCGGCAAGGCGGCGGCAGCCGAGCGAGGGGACAGGTGAACGAGAACCCGGGGACGACGCCGCGCGGGCGGCGGCCGAAAGGGCAGGGACCCGACCTGCGCGAGGCGATCCTCGACGCGGCCGAGGCCCTGTTCTCCCGGCACGGCTTCTACGGCGTCACCGTCCGGCAGGTGGCGGCGGAGGCCGGCGTCGATACCGCGCTGATCCACTACTACTTCGGCGCCAAGCGCGAGCTGTTCGACAGCGTGTTCGCGAGGCGGGCCGAGATCCTCAACGACGCCCGCCAAACCGCCATGGAGGCCTATGTCGCCCAGGCCGCCGGCGGACTGACGGTGGAAGGGATCATCGAGGCCTTCATCGGGCCGCTGATCGCGCTCTCGGACACCAAGGACGAAGGCTGGAAGAACTATTTCCGACTGGTGGCGCTGGTGAACAACACCCCGGCCTGGGGCGGCGAGACCATGCACCGGTTCTTCGACCCGGTCGTCCACCGGCTGGTCGACACGCTGAAGTCCGCCATGCCGGACGCCGAGATCCGCGACCTCTACTGGTGCTACCAGTTCCTGACCGGGTCCATGATGCTGGCGCTGTCCGAGACTGGCCGGATCGACCAGCTCTCGGACGGACTTTGCCGCTCCACCGACCTGGAGGCTGTTCGCGCCCGGCTCTACGCCTACTGCGCCGCCGGGATCGAGGAGGTCGTGCGTCGGCGACCTGGGGCCTGAGGGCTGGCGTACCGGAGTTTCTGACGGCAGAGTGCTCCCAACCAAGATGAAATGGAGGGGAGGAGCCACCATGATCGCCAATGCCTCGCGCCGCAGCCTGCTGGCCGGCGCGGCCGCCTTCATCGCCGCGGGGCCGGCGCGCGCCGCGAGCCTTTCGCCGCCGCAAGCCGTGGGCTTCGATCCGGCCGGTGTCGCCGCGCTGAACAGCCAGATGCACGCCCTGGTGGACCAGCAGAAGCTGGCGGGCGTCGTCACCCTGTTGGCTCGCAAGGGCCGGGTGGTGAACCTCGACGCCTACGGGTCACTGGACGCCGCCGAGAAGACCCCCGTGCGCGCGGACAGCATCTTCCGGATCGCTTCCATGACCAAGCCGATCACCGGCGTGGCGATGATGCAGCTCTACGAGCAGGGGCGGTGGCGGCTGGACGATCCGGTGGCGAAGCACATCCCCGAGTTCGCCGGCCTGAAGGTGAAGTCCGCCGACGGGAGCCTCGTCGACCAGGCCCAGCCGATGACCATGGCCCAGCTCATGAGCCACACGGCCGGGTTCGGGGTCAGCGCCCTCTATGAGAACGACAAGCTCGGCGAGACCGACCTGCAGGGCATGATCGAGAAGCTCGCCAAGCTGCCGCTCGCCAGCCAGCCCGGGACCGACTGGGCCTACGGGCCGGTGGTGAACGTCCAGGGCTATGTGGTCGAGAAGCTCTCCGGAAAGTCGCTGGACCGATACTTCCAGGACCACATCTTCACGCCGCTGAAGATGCCGGACACCCAGTTCTGGGTGGAGCCGGCGAAGGCGGCGCGGGTCTCGAAGATCCACACCTACGACGCCGGCGGGAAGATCGTCCCGACCGAGAGCCGGGTCCAGACGACGAAGCCGCGGTTCCTGTCCGGAAGCGGCGGGCTCTATTCGACGGCGGAGGACTACTTCCGCTTCTGCCAGGCCCTGCTGAACGGCGGCGAGCTCGACGGCGCGCGCATCCTGAAGCCCGAGACGGTCCGCCTGATGCGCCAGGATGTGCTGCGCCCCGGCGTGAAGGTCGATCTCTACGGTCCCAACCAGGAAGGCCTGGGCTTCGGCATGGACTTCGCGGTCCACAAGCGCCCAGCCGAGAGTGGTCTGCCGCACGGCCTCGACAGCTACTGGTGGGGCGGGGCGTTCGGCACCTGGTTCTGGATCGATCCGACCAACGAGGTCGTCTTCGTGGGCATGATCCAGAACGTCCGCGGCTCGATCCCGGGCGCCGGCACCCCGGAAGTGCGGACCAGCTCCGCCAACGCCGTTTACGCCGCGCTGAGCTCCCGCAAGGCCTGATCAGCGCCACTGTGGCGTAAATTCATCACCTGATTAAAAACCGTGCGCGCACCCGCCGGCGGCGCTGGCGCGTCGGCGGCGAAGTGCGGCACAACTCCCATTAATTCGCATAGCGATGAATTCAGCGCCGACCGCCGCTCCATGGGGGACGGACGGAGGCGCTGGGAGGATCTTATGAAAGCTCTCATGAAGGCGGCGCTCCTGGCGGGCGCCGCGTGGTCGGTCGTTCCGACGCTCGCCGTGGCCCAGGTGGCCGCCGACGAGAACGCCGTGGTCGAGGAACTGGTGGTCACCGCGCGCCGCCGCGAGGAGAGCCTGAAGGACGTTCCCGTCGCCGTCACCGCCGTCACCGCCGAGCGCCTGGAACAGACCGGCGCCGTCGACATCACCACCCTTCAGCAGCAGACGCCGAACCTGACCCTGCAGGTCGCGCGCGGCTCCAACTCGACCCTGATCTCCTTCATCCGCGGCGTCGGCCAGCAGGACCCGCTGTGGGGTTTCGAGCCGGGCGTCGGCCTCTACATCGATGACGTGTACGTGGCCCGGCCGCAGGGCGCGGTGCTGGACATCTTCGACGTCGAGCGGATGGAAGTGCTGCGCGGGCCGCAGGGGCACGCTCTACGGCCGCAACACCATCGGCGGCGCCATCAAGTACGTGACGGCCAAGATCGACGGCGACCCGGAGCTGAAGCTCAAGGGCCAGCTCGGCTCGTACAACCAGCGCGACGTGGTCGCCGCGGCCAAGGGCATGATCACCGACCAGCTCGGCGTCGGCCTCACCTGGGCCAAGTTCGACCGCGACGGCTACGGCACGAACCTCACCACCGGCGCCGAACACTACGACAAGGACGTCTCGGCGGCCCGCGCGACCGTGGAGTTCACGCCCTCCGACGCGCTCTTCTTCCGTCTGGCCGGCGACATCGTCACCGACCGCTCCAACCCGCGCCATGGCCACCGCGAAACGCCGGCCCTGAACGTGCTCGGCCAGCCGATCCCGGGCGGCGAGGTGCTGTCCGACGTCTATGACACCAAGGCCGGCTCCGGCGACCACAACCTGGTGGAAGCCCGAGGCGTGTCGCTGCTGGGCGAGTGGAATGTCTCGGACGCCATCACGCTGAAGTCGATCACCGCCTACCGCGCCGGCGAGACCGAGGGCACCATCGACTTCGACACCCTACCGGCGGCGATCCTCGACATCCCGGCCCGCTACAACGACCACCAGTTCACCCAGGAGCTGCAGCTCCTCTACACGGGCGACCGGGTGCAGGCGGTGGCCGGCCTCTTCTACCTGAACGCCACGGCGGCCGGCGCCTTCGACACCATCGTGTCCCAGGCCAACCTGACCATCGCCACCGCCGGCCACGTGGACACCGAGAGCTGGTCGGCCTTCGCCGACGTCAGCGTCGATGTCACCGACCGGCTCTCGCTCTCGGTGGGCGGCCGCTACACCCGCGACGAGAAGACCGGCGACGTCTATCGCCAGAACTTCACCGGCCTGCGCAGCCCGCTGTTCGGCAACGCCACGGCCGTCCCCGGCCTGGTGCGTTCGGACTTCGTCAGCGAGGACACCTACGAGAAGTTCACCCCGCGCGTCTCGGCCAGCTACGACGTCAGCGACGACCTGACCGGCTACGTCTCCTACAGCCAGGGCTTCAAGTCGGGCGGCTTCGACATGCGGGCCGACGCGATCCTGACGCCCAGCTCGCGCGACGGCTACCAGCCGGAGACGGTGGACTCCTATGAAGGCGGCCTGAAGGGCTACTTCTTCGATCGCCGCCTGTCGCTGAACACCGCGGTGTTCTACGCCCAGTACAAGGACCAGCAGGTCACCCTGCAGACTCCGGTCGGCGCGTCCATCGCCTCCCAGGTGCTGAACGTCGGCGAGAGCCACATGACCGGCTTTGAGGTCGAAGGCCTGGCGACGCTGACGGACGCGCTCTCGTTCAACTTCGCCGTGGGCTACATCAAGGCCGAGTTCGACGAGTACCGGGCGCTGGACCTGACCACGACCCCGCCGGCGATCCGCGACTTCTCCGACAGCCGGGTGTTCCAGAACACGCCGGAATGGACGGGCAACTTCGGCTTCACCTACGTTCGCGACATGGGCGACCACGGGAAGATCAGCTTCATCCCGATGGCCTCCTACCGCTCGTCGTTCTCGATGTTCGAGATCCCCTCGATCCTCGACCAGGACGACTACTGGCTGGTCGACGCCAGCCTGACCTGGACCACGGCGGACGAGAAGTACCGGATCGGCCTGCACGGCCGGAACCTGACCGACGAGACCTATCGCGTCGGCGGCTACAACTTCCCGCAAAGCGCGGGCGTCCTGTTCGGCAACTCGGTGAACGCCTTCTACGGCCCGCCGCGGACGGTGACGCTGTCGCTCGAAGCGAAGTTCTAGGCTAGACGCCCGGCTCTCCCGCGAGAGCCGGGCGTTTCCTTTTTCAGGGATATCCATGACGACGACCGTCCAGCCGGCCCCGCCCGTGTCCGGCCGCTACCGCATCCTCGTGCTGGCCATCCTGATCCTGGCCTACACCTTCAATTTCCTGGACCGGCAGATCCTCGGGATCCTTGCAGGGCCCATCAAGAAGGACCTGGGCCTCACCGACAGCCAGCTCGGCCTGATGGGCGGGCTGGCGTTCGCGCTGTTCTACACCGGTCTCGGCATCCCGATCGCCTGGTGGGCGGACCGCGGCAACCGCACCTGGATCATGACCGGCGCGCTCGCGCTCTGGAGCGGCTTCACGGCGCTCTGCGGCATGGCCGGCGGCTTCTGGCAGCTCTTCCTCTGCCGCATGGGGGTCGGCGTGGGCGAGGCGGGCGGCGTCGCTCCGGCCTATTCGCTGATCGCCGACTACTTCCCCAAGCACCAGCGGGCGCGGGCCCTGGCGGCCTATTCCTTCGGCATCCCGATCGGCTCGGCGCTCGGCATCCTGTTCGGCGGTCTGATCGCCGCCTCCATCGACTGGCGCGCCGCCTTCGTGATCGTCGGCGTCGCGGGCGTGCTGGTCGCCCCGGTGTTCAAGCTGATCGTCAAGGAGCCGGTCCGCGGGGCCATGGACGAGCCGGCGCCCGGCGCGGCGCCGATCCCCACGGGCGGCATCCGTGAGCTCCTCGCCAAGCCGAGCTTCTGGCTGATCTCGCTGGGCGCCGCCTCGTCGTCGGTCTGCGGCTACGGCGTGGCGTTCTGGCTGCCCTCCTTCTT
This sequence comes from Phenylobacterium sp. J367, assembly GCF_024699985.1. Lineage (GTDB taxonomy): Bacteria > Pseudomonadota > Alphaproteobacteria > Caulobacterales > Caulobacteraceae > Phenylobacterium. The sequence goes on from NZ_JAJONA010000001.1 coordinate 3,093,796, forward strand.
CGAGCGCAGCCTGGGCATGGGTCTCGTGGACCGCTCGCTGTTCCTGGGCTCGATGACGCTTGTGGGCGGCGTCGCCGGCGTGTGGCTGGGCGGCTGGCTCGGCGACAAGCTCGGCCGCTCACGGCCCCAGGCCTATCTCCTGGTCCCTGCCGCCTGTTTCCTCGTGGCCCTGCCGTGCTTCTACCTGGCCGTGCAGTCCTCGAACCTGACCGCCGTCTTCCTGCTGCTGTTGATCCCGACCGGCCTGAACCTCGCCTGGCTGGGCCCGGTGGTGACCGCGGTCCAGCACCTCGTGGCGCCCGCCCAGCGCACCACGGCTTCGGCCTGCTTCCTGTTCGTCAACAACCTGATCGGCCTGGGGCTCGGCACCTGGTTCTTCGGGGCGGTCTCGGATGCGCTGACACCGCGCTTCGGGGCCGAAGCGCTGCGCTATGCGATCTACTCCGGGCTGGGCTTCTACGTGCTGAGCGCCGGCCTCCTCAGCCTCGCCGCCCGGCGCCTTCGCCGTGACTGGGTAGCTTGACGGCGGCTTGGAACGGAGCTTCGCCGTTCCTAACTGGGAGCAAGTGCCAGACCGTCCGTTCCGCTCATGCCGCAGGCGTCTTCCGTGAAGTCAGGATTCCTCATCCTCGGCCTGGCCGCCGCTCTGCTGGCGGGCTGCGACCGCATGCCGGATCCGCCCCCGGCGCCGGCGGCGCCGGCGACCACCGTGGAACGGCCTGGGCTCGCGCGCTGGGACGCGGCTGCGGGCGCCTTCGAGATCGGCGGCCAGCGGCTGCGCACCGCCAGGCTCTGGACCTTCGACGGCTCGACGGACGGCTTCACTGGGCAGGGGAGCCAGATCATTCCCGCCGCGCCGCAGGGCCTGGCCGTCAGCCTTGCTGATCCGACCCTGCGTTCGCCCAGCGGCCTGGCGGTTCCCGGCAAGGAGTTCCAGCTCGTCCTGGTCCGGCTGACCCGCACGCAGGCGGCGGCGGCCAACGGCTGGAGCGGCAATCTCTATTACACGACCCCATCGCATCCCGAGGCTGCGGACTGGTTCGGCCTGCCGCTCGACAACACCGACCCGAAGGTCGGCGAGACGGTCACCTTCATTTACGACATGGGCCGCCAGCTTCAGGGCGCGCCGGACTGGGCCAACTCGACCATCGACCAGTTCCGGCTCGACCTGGAGGCCAATGCAGGTGGGCGATTCATCATCCACCAGGTCGCGGTGGCGGCCGCCCCGGCCGGCAGCGGCCTGGGGGCCGTCGAGGCCGATCCGGCCGGTGCGGTGCAGGCGGCGGCGGGAGCCCCGGGCCAGGCCGCGCCGCCCTGACCGCGACCAACAGTCCCCGTGCGGTCCAGGCTGCAACTGTGATATCGGCGCGCTCCGGTTTGTTTTGGTCTGGAAGACGACGCGCATGTCCCAGTCGCACGTCCTCATCGCTGACGACGATCCGCTCCTGCGGGCCATCCTCGAGCACAAGCTGGCGGCCGCCGGCTATCTGGTGACCAGCGTCGAGGACGGGCAGGCCGCGCTCGAGAAGGCCCAATCGAGCCACCCGCAGTTCATCGTGCTGGACGCCATGATGCCGGTCATGGATGGCTTCGAGGCGCTGCGTCGGCTCAAGGAGAATCCGGCGCTTCGCGACCTGACCGTGGTGATGCTCACGGCGCTCAAGCGTGAGCAGGACGTCGTCGGGGCACTCAAGCTGGGCGCCGCCGACTATCTCGCCAAGCCCTTCAATCCCGATGAGCTGGTCGCTCGGCTGGACCGTCTGGCCGCTCAGCGGAGCCCTTCGTGAAGGCCGTCCTCGCGGCGTCCTTGCTGGCCGCCGTCCCCATGGTCGCCCTGGCCCAGCCAGCCGACGACTTCGCCCGGGGCCGCGAGCTCCGGCTGGCCGGCCGGCCGGCCGAGGCCATCCCACACCTGGAGGCCGCCAGCCGCGCGAGCGCTGCGGACGCGGACATCTGGCTGAACCTCGGCCTGGCCTATATGGCCGCCCAGCGCCATCCCGACGCGGAGCGGGCGCTCGCCGAGGCGCGGCGCCTCGCGCCGGACTATGCGGACGTCCAGGTCGCCCAGGCCCGGCTCGCCTACTACCAGGGCGACCTCGGCCAGGCCCAGTCGCGGCTCGCGCCGCTGCTCGCGGGCGGCGGCCCGAACGACGAGGCGAGCGCGCTGGCGGCGCAGATCGCCCAGGCGCGCGCCGCCGCGCCGGCGGCCTGGCGGCTCGACATGTCCTTCGCCCGCTCGGATCTCAGCGCGTCCGGGCTCGAAGACTGGCTCCGCGGCTCGATCGGCGTTTCCCGCCGCCTCGGCGACGAGGCGACCGTCACCGGGTACCTGGAGCAGTCCCGCCAGTTCGGCCTCGAGGACACCTACCTCGAGGCCACGGTCGCCGGACGGCGCGGCTACGTCGCCTTCGGCGGCGCGGTCGACGCGGACTTCCGGCCCGAGTGGCAGGTGCGCGCCGGCGTCTATGGGCCGTCGCGCTCCGTCGGGAACGGCTGGAACGCGACGCTGTCCGTCGACGGCTCCTGGGCCCAGTACTTCAGCGGCGACGTGCGCTCGGTGCAGCCCGCCGTGACGGTCGCCAAGGGCGACAGCTACGTCCTCGTCCGCTGGATCAACACCCTCGACGAGCGAGACGACTACCGGTCCGGCTACAGCCTCTACGGCGTTTTCGCCGCCACCCCCCGGCTACGGGTCTCGGGCGGGTTCGCCGACGCGCCGGAATCGAACCAGGGGTTCACTGCCGACGTGCGTTCGGTCAGCACGGGCGTGGCGATCGACCTGGACGCCGCCACCACCGTCCGCCTTGACGGGGTGTACGAGATGCGCCGGGCCTACGACCGGACCGAGTTCGCCGTCGGCGTCACCCGGCGCTTCTGAGTCCGTCGTGGACCTGCTCACCGTCATCTGGTCCGCGGTCATCGTCCTGTCGGCGATTGCCCTGGCCTGGATGACCGGCCTGATCCTCATGCGGATCGTCCACGCGAGCCGAGCCGCGCGCAGGCTTCATGACCGCCGCCAGGTCGAGGCCGCCTTGATCGGGGTGATCCAGGGACGAAGCGACATTGGGGCGGCCTTCGCGCCTTACCGTGGCCGGGCGCGCCTGCTCGCCGAGACGCTCCTGGACTTCATGAGCCTGGTCCGCGGCGAGGACCGGCACATCGTGGTCAGCGCGCTGGAGCACATGGGGCCGACCGCACGCTCCGAGCGCGGCTGAACCGCGGCTCGGTGGCCGGCCGCCTCGCGGCCGTGGAGGCGCTCGGCGCGTTCCCGGGGCCGGAGACCCAGTTCGCCCTAATCCGCGCCGCCGCCCGGGGCTCGCCGGCGGTGCGGCTCGCCGCCCTGCGTTCCCTCTGGCAGGCCGGCGGCGAGGTCGGCGTCGACCAGCTCGTCGGCGAGTTGGAGCGCGGCGCCCTTCCGCCCTCCGGCGCGCTCGCCGATCTCCTGCGGCTGGTCACCGAGGCCGACCCGGCCGCCGCCATCGCGGCCCTGGAGGCGCCCGGCCGTAGCGCCGTTGCGCGCGTGCTTCTGTCCCAGGCCCTCGGCGCGGCCGGCGCCTACGCCGCGATCCCGGCGCTCACGCGGCAGGCCGGCGCCCGCGAGCCGGATGTGCGGACCGCCGCCGTCGAGGCCCTGGGCCGCCTGATGCATCCGGCGGCCGAGCCGATCCTCCGCGACGCGCTCGGCGACGAGGCCTGGGAAGTGCGGTCCGCGGCCGCCAACGCGGTGGGAGACGCCCGGCTGGCCAGCCTCGTCGACCCCCTGGCCGGCCGGCTGGCGGACCCGGTCTGGCAGGTCCGCCATCAGGCCGCCGCCGCGCTCGTCAAGCTCGGGGCCCCGGGGATCGCCCGCCTGGAAGAGACCGCACGCTCGGCCGACGATCTCGCCCGGCGCGCCGCCGCCCTCGTGCTGGAGGGCGTCGCCTGATGGACTTCGACCCCACGATCCTTGCCGCCTGGCTGACGCGCTTCGCCCAGTCCATCGCCTGGTTCGTGATTGCGGCCGGTCTGTTCCAGAACGCCTTCCACGTCTGGCAGCTCGTCCTCGCCGGCCGGGCGCTTCGCCGCGACCGCGGGATCGCCGAGGGCCGGCAGCTCTGGCGACGCTATGCCGAGACCGCGCCGCCCATCGCCCTGCTGGTGCCGGCCTATGGCGAAGAGCTGACGATCGTCGAGAGCGTGCGCTCTCTGCTCTCGCTGCAGTACCCCGCCTTCGAGGTGGTGGTCGTCAACGACGGCTCGAAGGACCGCACGCTGGAGGCCCTGATCGAGGCGTTCGAGCTGGAGCCCGTCGAGCGCGACTACGAGTTGATCGCGCCCTGCGCCCGGATCCGCGGCCTCTACGCTACCTCCCGCCAGCCGAAGCTGCTGGTGGTCGACAAGGAGAACGGCGGAAAGGCGGACGCGCTGAACGCCGCCCTGAACCTCTCCCGCGCCTCCGTTGTCTGCTCGATGGACGCCGACAGCCTCCTCGAGCCCGACGCCCTGCTGCGCGCCGTGCGCCCGTTCGTGGAGGACCCGGAGCGGGTGGTCGCCGCCGGCGGCTCGATCCGCATCGCCAACGGCTGCGAGATCAGCCACGGGCGGGTCGCCCGGGTCGGCGTGCCGAGGAACTTCCTGGCCCTTCTGCAGACCATCGAATATCTGCGCGCCTTCCTGATGGCCCGGATCGCCTGGAGCGAGCTCGGGACCCTCCTGATCATCTCCGGCGCCTTCGGCCTCTTCCGGCGCGACGCGGTGCTGGCGGTCGGCGGATACAGCCTGGGGACGGTCGGCGAGGACATGGAGCTGGTGGTCAAGCTCCACCGCCATTTCCGCGAACAGAAGCGGCCCTATCGGGTGGTCTTCCTGCCCGAGCCTGTCTGCTGGACGGAATGCCCCGAGGACCTGGGCGTGCTCGGGCGGCAGAGGGCGCGCTGGCACCGCGGCGCCCTGGAGACCTTCGAGCGGCACCGCGACATGCTGTTCAATCCCCGCTACGGCCGGGTCGGCGGGCTGGGCTTCGGCTACATCCTCCTGGTCGACGTGCTCGGGCCCTTCATCGAGCTGGCCGGCTATGTGCTGATCCCGGCCTTCTGGCTGTTGGGCGTCCTGAACACCGACTACCTCTACGCCTTCCTGGCCATGAGCTTCGGATTCGGCGTCGTACTCAGCATCGGCGCCCTGGCCCTGGAGGAGATGGAGATCCGACGCTTCCCCGGACGTGAGAAGCCTGGCCCTGCTGATGGCGGCCGGGATGGTCGAGAACTTCGGCTACCGGCAGCTCAACAACGTCTGGCGGCTGCGCGGGACGTGGCAGTACCTGACCAAGCAGCATGGCTGGGGAACCATGACCCGGCGGGGCTTCCGCAAGGCCGCCATCTGATCCTTCGAAGGCGGCGGCAACAGGGCGGGCTCACGTCTCCGGGAACGGTTCTTGCCGGCTTTGCGTGATCCGAAGGCGAAACTCGCCTGGACACGGACTTGTTAGAAAAATCTTCCACCGTTGCAGGTTTTCGCCCATCGACAGGGGCTGATCTTGCCGGGTAAATCGCGGGAAGAGCACGTCACGGCCCCCCTCAAGGGTGGAGGTCCGGCCGCGTTTCGGCGTGCGTGGTGGGGAAGAAGATGGCGTTGCCTGAACGGCAAGGATTGTACGATCCGGCGAACGAGCACGATGCGTGTGGCGTGGGGTTCGTGGCCAACATCAAGGGCCGCAAGTCTCACGAGGTGATCGAGGCCGGGCTGCAGATCCTGGTCAACCTCGACCACCGCGGCGCCGTGGGCGCCGACCCGCTGGTCGGCGACGGCGCCGGCATCCTGATCCAGATTCCGGACGCCCTCTACCGCGCCTGGGCCGCCGGGGAAGGGATCAACCTGCCGCCGGCCGGCGAGTACGCCGTCGCCATGTGCTTCCTGCCCGGGGACGACGCCGCGCGGAACGCCGCGGTCGAGCAGTTCGAGCACTTCCTGCGCGTGGAAAAGCAGCCGCTGATCGGCTGGCGCGACGTCCCGACCAACACCGAGGGCCTGGGCGAGGCGGTGCTGGCCTCCATGCCGGTGATCCGCCAGGCCTTCATCGGGCGGGGGCCCAAGGTGAAGGATCAGGACGCCCACGAGCGGAAGCTGCTCGCCGTCCGCAAGCAGACGCAGAACCCGCTGCGCGAGCTCGCGGAGAAGCGCGGCCTGCCGGGCGTCACCGAATTCTACATGCCGTCCCTGTCCACCCGGACGGTAGTCTACAAGGGCCTGCTGCTCGCCGACCAGGTGGGAACGTTCTACCAGGACCTGCAGGACGAGCGCACCGAGAGCGCGCTGGCGCTCGTGCACCAGCGGTTCTCGACCAACACCTTCCCGTCCTGGCGCCTCGCGCACCCCTACCGGTTCATCGCCCACAACGGCGAGATCAACACGGTCCGCGGCAACGTGAACTGGATGAACTCGCGCCGGCGGACGCTGGAGAGCGATCTCCTCGGGCCCGACCTCAACAAGATGTGGCCGCTGATCCCGCACGGCCAGTCGGACACCGCCTGCCTCGACAATGCGCTCGAGCTGCTGGTCGCCGGAGGCTATCCGCTGGCCCACGCCATGATGATGCTGATTCCGGAGGCCTGGGCCGGCAATCCGCTGATGAGCAAGGAGCGTCGCGCGTTCTACGAGTACCACGCCGCCCTGATGGAGCCCTGGGACGGGCCCGCCGCCGTGGCCTTCACCGACGGCCGCCAGATCGGCGCGACGCTCGACCGCAACGGCCTGCGTCCCGCCCGGATCATGATCACCGACCAGGACCATGTGATCATGGCCTCGGAATCCGGCGTGCTGGAGGTCCCCGAGGCGCGCATCGTCCGCAAGTGGCGCCTGCAGCCCGGCAAGATGCTGCTCATCGATATGGAAGAGGGCCGCATCGTCGAGGACGAGGAGCTGAAGCGCAGCCCTCGCCGAGGCCGCGCCCTACGAGGAGTGGCTCACCGAGACCCAGTTCAAGCTGGAGGAACTGTCGCTGCCCGAGCCGCCGCCGGCCGCGGTCCCGAACGATCCCGACGCGCTTCTCGATCGCCAGCAGGCGTTCGGCTACACCGAGGAGGATCTGAAGTTCTTCCTGGAGCCGATGGCGCGGGCCGGAGACGATCCCGTGGGCTCCATGGGCTCGGACACCCCGATCGCCGTGCTCTCGAAGCGGCCGAAGCTGCTCTACGAGTACTTCAAGCAGAACTTCGCCCAGGTCACCAATCCGCCGATCGACCCGATCCGCGAGGAGCTGGTGATGAGCCTGGTCTCGATGATCGGGCCGCGGCCGAACCTGCTGGGCCGCCAGGCCGGCACCCACAAGCGCCTCGAGGTCTCCCAGCCGATCCTCACCGACGAGGACCTCGCCAAGATCCGCTCGGTGGAGGAATTGCTGGACGGCTCGTTCCGCACCGCCACGCTGGACGCCACCTGGCCGGCGGAGGAGGGCGCGGAGGGCCTCGAGGGCGCCCCCTGACCAAGCTCTGCTGGGACGCGGTGGACGCGGTCCTGCTGGATCACAACATCCTGGTGATCTCGGACCGGGCGGCCTCGGCCGACCGCATCCCGATCCCGGCGGCGCTGGCCACCGCCGCCGTCCACCACCACCTGATCAGCCGCGGCCTGCGGATGCAGACCGGCCTCGTCATCGAGACCGGCGAGGCGCGCGAGGTGCACCACTTCTGCGTCCTGGCCGGCTACGGCGCGGAGGCGGTGAACCCCTATCTCGCCTTCCAGACCCTGGAGCAGATCCGCCAGCGCCACGACCTGCCGGTCTCGGCCTACGAGGCGCGGAAGAACTACATCAAGGCCATCGGCAAGGGCGTGCTGAAGGTGATGTCCAAGATGGGCATCTCCACCTACCAGTCCTACTGCGGCGCCCAGATCTTCGACGCCGTCGGCCTCTCGTCGAAGCTGGTGGACAAGTACTTCACCGGCACCGCCACGACGATCGAGGGCATCGGCCTGGCCGAGATCGCCGAGGAGAGCGTGCGGCGGCACAGGGACGCCTACAGCGACGATCCGGTGCTGAAGTCGATGCTCGATGTCGGCGGCCAGTACGCCTGGCGCCTGCGCGGCGAGGCGCACGCCTGGACACCGGAGTCGGTCTCGAAGCTGCAGCACGCGGTGCGCGGCAACCTGCCGGACGAATACCGGGCCTTCGCCGCTTCGATCAACGAGCAGTCCGAACGCCTGCTGACCATCCGCGGCCTCATGCGGTTCAAGCCGGCCGACCGGCCGATCCCGCTGGACGAGGTCGAGCCCGCGTCCGAGATCGTCAAGCGCTTCGCTACCGGGGCCATGTCGTTCGGTTCGATCAGCCGCGAGGCGCACACCAACCTCGCCATCGCCATGAACCGGATGGGCGCGCGGTCGAACACCGGCGAAGGCGGGGAGGAGTCCGACCGCTTCCGGCCCCTGCCGAACGGCGACAGCATGCGTTCGGCGATCAAGCAGGTGGCGTCCGGCCGCTTCGGGGTGACCGCCGAGTACCTGGTCAACGCCGACGACATCCAGATCAAGATGGCCCAGGGCGCAAAGCCCGGGGAGGGCGGCCAGCTGCCCGGCCACAAGGTGGACAAGAACATCGCCCGGGTCCGGCACTCGACGCCGGGCGTCGGCCTGATCAGCCCTCCGCCGCACCACGACATCTATTCGATCGAGGACCTGGCCCAGCTCATCCACGACCTGAAGAACGTGAACCCGGGTGCGCGCATCTCGGTGAAGCTGGTCTCGGAAGTGGGCGTCGGCACCGTCGCGGCGGGCGTCGCCAAGGCGCGCGCCGACCATGTGACCATCTCCGGCTTCGAGGGCGGCACGGGCGCCTCGCCGCTGACCTCCCTGACCCACGCGGGCTCGCCCTGGGAGATCGGCCTGGCCGAGACCCAGCAGACCCTGCTGCTGAACGGCCTTCGGACGCGCATCGCCGTGCAGGTGGACGGCGGCCTGCGCACCGGCCGCGACGTGGCGATCGGGGCGCTGCTGGGGGCCGACGAGTTCGGCTTCGCCACTGCGCCGCTGATCGCGTCCGGCTGCATCATGATGCGCAAGTGCCACCTGAACACCTGCCCGGTGGGCGTGGCCACCCAGGACCCGGTGCTGCGCGCGCGCTTCACCGGCCAGCCCGAGCACGTGATCAACTACTTCTTCTTCGTGGCCGAGGAGCTGCGGGAGATCATGGCCGAGCTGGGCTTCCGCACGCTCAACGAGATGATCGGCCGCGTCGACCGCCTCGACATGAGCCCGGCGCTCGACCACTGGAAAGCCCACGGCGTGGACCTGTCGCGGATCCTCTACGCCGCGCCGGCCCAGGGGCAGCCGGGCCTGTGGAACCAGGACCGCCAGGACCACGGCCTTGGCAAGGCCCTGGATCACACCTTCATCCGCGATGCGCAGGCGGCGCTGGAGACGGGGGAGCCGGTTCGGGGCGAGTACCAGATCCGCAATATCAACCGGACCGCCGGCGCGATGCTGTCGGGCGAGGTGGCGAAGCGCTACGGCCATGCCGGCCTGCCCGAGGACACCATCTCCCTGAAGCTGACGGGCGTGGCGGGGCAGAGCTTCGGCGCCTTCCTGGCCCGCGGGGTGACGCTGGAGCTGGTCGGCGACGCCAACGACTATGTGGGCAAGGGCCTCTCCGGCGGCCGGGTGGTCGTGCGCCAGCCCGCCGAGGCGACGCGCGAGCCGACCCGCAACATCATCGTCGGCAACACGGTGCTCTACGGGGCGATCGCGGGCGAGGCCTATTTCGAGGGCGTGGCCGGCGAGCGCTTCGCGGTCCGGAACTCCGGCGCGGTGGCCGTCGTGGAGGGCGTGGGCGACCACGGCTGTGAGTACATGACCGGCGGCGTGGTCGTGGTGCTGGGCGACACCGGCCGCAACTTCGCGGCCGGGATGAGCGGCGGCGTGGCCTATGTCTACGACCCCGAGGGCCGGTTCTCGGAGCTTTGCAACACCGCCATGGTGGCGCTGGAGCGCGTGGAGCCGGCCGGACCGGTCTCCGCCGCGGACGAGCCGTTCCGGCCCAGCCAGCGGTCGCTGTCGGTGGAGAACAACGGCATGGGCGACATGCTGCGGTTCGACGCCGAACGGCTGCGCATCCTGATCGAGCGCCACCGGCTGCACACCGGCAGCAAGCGGGCGGCTGAGATCCTGGAAAACTGGGACGACGCCGTCCGGGCCTTCGTGAAGGTCATGCCGACCGACTATCGCCGTGCGCTGCTCGACCTGGCGGCCGAGCGCGAGGCCGTCCCCGTCGTGGCCGCCGAGTAACCGAGAAAGTCCGGAGAATACCCATGGGCAAGCCCACCGGCTTCCTCGAGATCGACCGCAGCGACCGCGGCTACGAAGCGCCGAAGGAGCGCCTGAAGCACTGGCGCGAGTTCGTGAACCCGCTGCCCGAAGGCGAGCTGCGCAGGCAGGCCTCGCGCTGCATGGATTGCGGGATCCCGTTCTGTCACCAGGGCTGTCCGGTCAACAACCAGATCCCCGACTTCAACGAGCTGGTCCACCGCGACCACTGGAAGGCGGCGCTGGAGAACCTCCAGTCGACCAACAACTTCCCTGAGTTCACCGGCCGTGTGTGCCCGGCGCCCTGCGAGGCGTCCTGCACCCTGAACATCCCGGACACGCCCGTCACCATCAAGACCATCGAGTGCCAGATCATCGACCGCGGCTGGGACGAAGGCTGGGTGAAGCCTGAGCCGTCGCCGCGCGGCACCGGCAAGCGCGTGGCGGTGGTGGGCTCCGGGCCCGCCGGCCTCGCCTGCGCCCAGCAGCTGGCCCGCGCCGGCCACGCCCCGACCGTCTTCGAGAAGAGCGACCGGATCGGCGGCCTGCTGCGCTACGGCATCCCCGACTTCAAGATGGAGAAGCACCTCATCGACCGGCGGGTCCGGCAGATGGAGGTGGAGGGCGTGATCTTCCGCACCAACTTCGAGGTCGGCCGCGACGTCACCGTGGAGCGCCTGCTCGACGACTACGACGTGATGGTCTTCGCCGGCGGCGCAGAGAATCCGCGCGACCTGCCCGTGCCCGGCCGGGACCTGGACGGCGTCCACTTCGCCATGGAGTTCCTGGTCCAGCAGAACAAGCGCAACGCCGGCGACGAGGAGGAGATCGCGGCGCCGGGCGGGACGATCAGCGCCAAGGGCAAGCACGTCGTCGTCATCGGCGGCGGCGACACCGGCTCGGACTGCATAGGCACGTCCAACCGGCACGGCGCGGCCTCGGTGGTCCAGCTCGAGATCATGCCGATGCCGCCCGAGAAGGAGGACAAGGCGCTCACCTGGCCGGACTGGCCGCTGAAGCTCCGCACCTCGTCCAGCCACCTGGAGGGCTGCGAGCGCGACTTCGCCGTCACGACGAAGCGGCTGATCGGCGAGGATGGCCGCGTCACCGCCATCGAGTGCGCCAGGATAGAGTGGGTCCCGGGGCCGGATGGCCGGCTGCAGATGCGGGAGATCGAGGGCTCGACGTTCGAACTGCAGGCCGACCTCGTCCTGCTGGCCATGGGCTTCGTGGGCCCGCGCCACCCGGGCCTGATCGAGCAGGCCGGGGTCGAGCTCGACCCGCGAGGCAACGTGCGGGCGAACGTCGTCGACTACCGGACCTCGGCGCAGAACATCTTCACCTGCGGCGACATGCGCCGCGGCCAGTCCCTGGTGGTCTGGGCGATCCGTGAGGGCCGTCAGTGCGCCCGGGCGGTCGACGAATACCTGATGGGGGCCACGCGGCTGCCGCGCTAGGCCTGCCTGATCGCCTTCACGAGCTTGGCCGCGCGGTCGGTCCAGCGGTGCTCGGCCGTGGCCTTCTTCGCGCCGGCCCGGGCGATGCCGGCGGCGCGGGGCTCGTCGGCGGCGAGGGCGGCGAGCTTCGCCGGCGCCTCGTCCATCTTAGGCCAGGCGAAGGTCTCCAGCTCGCGACCTTCCTTGAAGGCGTCCGCATAATACTTTGTGGAATCTGAGAAAACCGCTGCTCCGGCGCACATGGCCGTGAACACCCGCTCATGGCCGCCGGCCAGGAAGCCGTTGTTGATGTTGAGGACGACCTTCGTCCGGCGGAGCAGCCCCAGCGTCTCCTCGAACGAGCCCACGCCGCCGTAGCGGAACGAGGGATAGCGCTCCGCCAGCGGCTCCCAGCCGTGGCCTCGGACGTCGATCGGCACGCCCGCCTTGCCCAGCGTCTGCAGCAGCCGGTCACGGTGATAGGCCTCGGCGAAGGCCTGGCCGGCGTGGAGGATGGGGGCGAGGCTCTGCAGGTATTCGGCCGTCAGCTCGCCGCCCAGCGCGTGCAGGGCGGACTTGAGCGCGTCCATGAGCGGCAGGCGGGCGTCGGCGGCCATCCGTTCGGCCACCCCGGCCATGATGGTGGGGGCGGGACCCTGCGGCCATTCCGTCCAGGGCGTCGGCGCAGCGCCACGATAGGTGCCCGTGAAAAGCACGCCGATGTCGCGCCGGGCGTAGGCCTCGTCCGACAGGTCGACCGGATCCGGCAGCTCGTTGGCGCCCGGCGGCAGGAAGCCCAGGTGCGCGAAGGCGCCGCGCCTGGCCCAGGCGGTCATGAACTGCACGTGGGTGCGGTCGAGGAAGAAGACCAGGTGCTTGGCGATCGGGTTCGACAGCCGCTGCAGATGGTAGGTCGGATGATCCACGTAGAGCGAGGCGTAGGGCTTGCCCAGGTGGTCGTAGGCGGAACGGTCGCCCAGCCTGATGTCGGAGCCGACGCCGGAGATGCCGAAGAAGGCGTCCGGCGGGTCGGCGATGGCCGCGCGGATCGGCTCGTTGGCGTCGGGCGCCATCAGGTCGAGGATGCGCACGTCGTGGCCGAGACCGGTTAGCGCCTGCGCCAGCTGGTCGATGTGCAGCCGTAGGGAGCCGTACTGCCCCTGGCCCTTGTAGAGCGCGAACCTCACGCCGCTACAGTCGGGCGATTCCTACACCTCGTAGAGGGCGAACTCGACGCCAACGTCGCGGTTCAGCACCGGGCGGGCGACGTTATAGACCGGCACGCCGCGGGCGGTGCGGCCTTGATAGGCGCCGCGGTGGGCGTGGCCGTGGAGCGCCAGCTTCACGCCGTCGAACCGGTCGATGGTCTCGCCCATCCGCGCCGAGCCCAGGAAGGGGAAGATCTCCGGCGGCTCACCCTCGACCGTGTCCTGCACCGGCGAATAGTGGGTGACCACGACGATCCGCTCGGTCCGGAGCATCCGGATGGAGCTCTCGAGCTTCAGATTCTCGTCCACCGAGGCCTGGACGAAGGTCTTGATCTCGGGCTCGCCGAAGGCGCTCAGCATGTAGCGGCCGAATCCGCCGATGAAGCCCTTGCAGCCGGCGAAGCCGACGCCCTCGATTTCATAGGCCTCGCCGTCGAGGATCCGCATGCCGGCGTCGTGCAGGATGCGGGCGACCTCCTGCGGCTGGCCGCATTCGTAGTCGTGGTTGCCCAGGACGCCGACCACCGGGATCGTGCAGGCCTGCAGGTCTTCGGCGAGAATCTCCACCTCGGGGGTCTTGCCGTAGTTGGTCAGGTCGCCGCAGAGCACCAGGACGTCGGCGGCGTCGCTGATCCTGGCGAACAGCTCACGGTAAGGCGCCTGGTGGTTCTCCCCCACGTGCAGGTCGCCGATGGCGGCCACCCTGAGCTTGCCGTTCGAGGGCGTTCCCGGAAGCGGCGGGGCGTCAGGCGATAGGCTCATGGCGCTCCTCCAGTCCCTTGCCGACCACGTCGGCGAAGCCCCACTCGGTGATGTCGGTGACGTAGTCGCGGGGGCTGAACAACCGGCCCCGGCACACCTTCACCCGCGCCGGCGGCAGGCCGACCTGGGCTTTCAGCCGGCTGGTCAGCTCTTCCATGACCCAGGTGGGGATGGCGTCGCGCTCGGTGGGGTAGATGAAGCGGAAGTTCAGGAGGTGGGTGAGCAGGACCTCCCAGTAGGGCTCCATGTAGCGGAGCAGCCGGATCCAATCGATCCGCTCGCCGGCCCGGAGGATCACATGGGCCACGTCCGCCCCGTCGTAGCGGTAGCGGTCCTGGATGAACATCTTCGAGACCACGAGCTCGGTGGGCGGCGTGATCATCGCCTCGGCGCCGTAGACGACGATCGTGTCGTTCTCCCGGAACCACTCGTCGGTGATCGGGGCCGTGCCGTTCGACATGGCGAAGATCACGTCGAAGAAGTGGTTGTCCTGCCAGACCTTGGCTATCCAGCGCTCGTCCTCGACGTCGGTGCGGTAACCGCGCTCCTGGAAGTAGGCGAGGATCTTCGGATAGTCGCCGGCCTTGCAGAAGACATCGAGGTCCTTCGTCGGGCGAACGATCCCGGTGTAGGCGGTCACCGCATAGGTGCCGGACAGCAGGAACGGAATCCCGGACTCCGTCAGGAGCCTGAGGCTCTCGGCGTAGAAGGCTTCCGCCTCGGGCGGGGGCTCGAAGGCCGAGGCGTCATAGGCTTGCGACATGCGTCCCTGGGGTCGGATGGATGGGCGGGGCGCGGGCGCCCCTGCCCCAAACGGCAGCCTCTGCCGGCGGTTCCGGTCATGCCGCGCCGCCGGCCCACGGCGCCGCTGAGACCCGTTCCCGCCACGATCGTCTGCAACTCTCGCGGCAAGGTTGAACAGTTCGCGGGGTCTCCGGCGCGTTCCAGCTTAGCAGTTGAAGTCAAAAGGGTTTTGGGTCATCCTCGCTGCTGTCCCGCCGTTTGGCCGCCTCGCCGACATGACGTAGCCGGACGGTCCCCAAATTATTTTCAGTCAAGCTGGAACCTCCCCAGGCGTTTGCTCGTTCGGCCCAAAGGGCGGGGGTGTGTCTTGCTTCCGGTCCCAGCGCGTTCGCGCTGGGCCGGGCGCAAAGCATGTCCCTCGCGAGCACTGTCAGCGCCTCCGGGGGATCCATGGCCGCGTCCGTCTCCACCAAGCCGAAATCGGCGAAGTCGTCCGTCAAATCCAGCGAGGCGCCCTTCGACACGGGCGAGCTCGTTTCGGCGCTCCGGGCGTTCCGGCGCGGCGACTTCTCGGTCCGGCTGCCGCGCGGCCTGACGGGCGTCGCCGGCGAGATCGCCGAGGCGTTCAACGACGTGGTCGAGCTCAACGACCGCATGACCAAGGAATTCGAGCGGCTCGGCGAGACCGTGGGCCGCCAGGGCAAGATCAACCACCGGGCCAAGCTGCCGGCCGCCCAGGGGTCGTGGGCCGCCTCGGTGGACGCGGTGAACACCCTGATCGCCGACATGGTCCACCCGACCGCCGAAATGGCCCGCGTGATCGGCGCGGTGGCCAAGGGCGACCTTTCCCAGACCATGGACCTCGAGAACGAGGAGCGGCCGCTGCGCGGCGAGTTCCTGCGCATCGGCAAGGTCGTGAACACCATGGTGGGCCAGCTCGGCTCCTTCGCCTCGGAAGTGACCCGCGTGGCCCGGGAAGTGGGCACCGAGGGCAAGCTGGGCGGCCAGGCGCAGGTGCGCGGCGTGGCCGGCACCTGGAAGGACCTCACCGACAACGTGAACTTCATGGCCGCGAACCTGACCGGCCAGGTGCGGAACATCGCCGAGGTGACCACCGCCGTGGCCAACGGCGACCTCTCGCGCAAGATCACCGTGGACGTGAAGGGCGAGGTGCTGGAGCTGAAGAACACCATCAACACGATGGTGGACCAGCTGAACGCCTTCGCCTCGGAAGTGACCCGGGTGGCCCGCGAAGTGGGTACGGAAGGCAAGCTGGGCGGCCAGGCCCAGGTGAAGGGCGTCGCCGGCACCTGGAAGGACCTCACCGACAACGTGAACCTGATGGCCGCCAACCTGACCGGCCAGGTCCGTAACATCGCCGAGGTGACCACCGCCGTGGCGCGCGGCGACCTTTCAAGAAGATCACCGTGGACGTGCGCGGCGAGATCCTCGAGCTGAAGAACACCATCAACACCATGGTGGACCAGCTGAACGCCTTCTCGTCGGAAGTGACGCGCGTGGCGCGCGAAGTCGGCACCGAGGGCAAGCTGGGCGGCCAGGCTCGAGTGGAGGGCGTGACCGGCGCCCTGGAAGGACCTGACCGACAACGTGAACTTCATGGCCGCCAACCTGACGGGTCAGGTGCGGAACATCGCCGAGGTGACGACCGCCGTGGCCAACGGCGACCTGTCCAAGAAG
This sequence comes from Phenylobacterium sp. J367, assembly GCF_024699985.1. Classification (GTDB taxonomy): domain Bacteria; phylum Pseudomonadota; class Alphaproteobacteria; order Caulobacterales; family Caulobacteraceae; genus Phenylobacterium. Next base: position 3,109,916 of record NZ_JAJONA010000001.1, read on the forward strand.
ATCACCGTGGACGTGAAGGGCGAGATCCTGGAGCTGAAGAACACCATCAACACCATGGTGGACCAGCTGAACGCCTTCGCGAGCGAAGTGACCCGCGTGGCGCGGGAAGTGGGTACGGAAGGCAAGCTGGGCGGCCAGGCGAACGTGAAGGGCGTCGGCGGCACCTGGAAGGACCTCACCGACAACGTGAACCTGATGGCCGCCAACCTGACGGGTCAGGTGCGGAACATCGCCGAGGTGACGACCGCGGTGGCCATGGGCGACCTGTCCAAGAAGATCACCGTGGACGTGCGCGGCGAGATCCTCGAGCTGAAGAACACCATCAACACCATGGTGGACCAGCTCAACTCGTTCTCGTCGGAAGTGACCCGGGTGGCCCGCGAAGTGGGCACCGAGGGCAAGCTGGGCGGCCAGGCCCAGGTGAAGGGCGTCGCCGGCACCTGGAAGGACCTCACCGACAACGTGAACATGATGGCGAACAACCTCACCGGCCAGGTGCGGAACATCGCCGAGGTGACGACCGCCGTGGCCAACGGCGACCTGTCGAAGAAGATCACCGTGGACGTGAAGGGCGAGATCCTCGAGCTGAAGAACACCATCAACACCATGGTGGACCAGCTGAACGCCTTCGCCTCGGAAGTGACCCGCGTGGCGCGCGAAGTGGGTACGGAAGGCAAGCTCGGCGGCCAGGCCCAGGTGAAGGGCGTCGCCGGCACCTGGAAGGACCTCACCGACAACGTGAACTTCATGGCCGCCAACCTGACCGGCCAGGTGCGGAACATCGCCGAAGTGACCACCGCGGTGGCCATGGGCGACCTGTCCAAGAAGATCACCGTGGACGTGCGCGGCGAGATCCTCGAGCTGAAGAACACCATCAACACCATGGTGGACCAGCTGAACTCCTTCGCCTCGGAAGTGACCCGGGTGGCGCGGGAAGTGGGTACGGAAGGCAAGCTGGGCGGTCAGGCCCAGGTGAAGGGCGTCGCCGGCACCTGGAAGGACCTCACCGACAACGTGAACCTGATGGCCGCCAACCTGACCGGCCAGGTCCGCAACATCGCCGACGTGACGACCGCGGTGGCGAAGGGCGACCTTTCCAAGAAGATCACCGTGGACGTGCGCGGCGAGATCCTCGAACTGAAGAACACCATCAACACCATGGTGGACCAGCTGAACTCCTTCGCCTCGGAAGTGACCCGGGTGGCGCGTGAAGTGGGTACCGAAGGCAAGCTCGGCGGTCAGGCGCAGGTGCCCGGCGTCGCCGGCACCTGGAAGGACCTCACCGACAACGTGAACATGATGGCCAACAACCTGACCGGTCAGGTGCGGAACATCGCCGACGTCGTGACCGCGGTGGCCATGGGCGACCTGAAGCGGAAGCTGACGCTGGACGCCAAGGGCGAGATCGCGGCGCTCGCCGACACCATCAACGGGATGATCGAAACCCTGGCCACCTTCGCCGACCAGGTGACCAACGTGGCCCGCGAGGTGGGTTCGGAAGGCAAGCTCGGCGGCCAGGCCCGGGTGCCCGGCGCGGCCGGCCTGTGGCGCGACCTGACCGACAACGTGAACGAACTGGCCGCCAACCTGACCACCCAGGTGCGCGCCATCGCCGAGGTGTCCACCGCCGTGACCAAGGGCGACCTGACGCGGTCGATCACCGTGGAAGCGTCGGGCGAGGTGGAAGAGCTGAAGAACAACATCAACGAGATGATCCGGAACCTGAAGGATCAGACGTTGAAGAACACCGAGCAGGACTGGCTGAAGACCAACCTCGCCCGGTTCACCCGGATGCTGCAGGGCGAGCGGGACCTCTCGACCGTGTCGAACCTGGTGCTGTCGGAGCTGGCGCCGCTGATCAACGCCCAGCACGCCGTGTTCTACGTCACCGACCGCGACGACGACGGCCAGATGGTCCTGAACCTCGCGGCCTCCTACGCCTTCAACAACCGCAAGCACCTGGCCAGCCAGTTCAAGCTGCGCGAGGGGCTGATCGGCCAGTGCGCGTACGAGAAGTCGCGCATCCTGCTGACCAACGTTCCGAAGGACTACGTCCAGGTCTCGTCGGGCCTCGGCGAAGCGCCGCCGGCCAACATCATCGTCCTGCCGGCGCTCTTCGAAGGCGAGGTAAAGGCGGTGATCGAGCTCGCCACGTTCGGCGAGTTCAACGAGACCCAGCAGCAGTTCCTCGACCAGCTGATGGAATCCATCGGCATCGTGCTGAACACCATCGCCGCCAACATGCGGACCGAGGGCCTGCTGAAGCAGTCGCAGCTCCTGACCTCCGAGCTGCAGGCCCAGCAGGAAGAGCTGAAGAAGACCAACGACCGGCTGGAACAGCAGGCCGCGTCCCTCCGCCAGTCGGAGGAGCTGCTGCGCACCAAGCAGGAGGAACTGCAGCAGACCAACGCCGAGCTGCAGGAGAAGGCGCACCTGCTGTCCGTCCAGAACCAGCAGGTGGAAGCCAAGAACCGGGAGGTGGAGCAGGCGAAGCTGGCCCTCGAGGAGAAGGCCGAGCAGCTCGCTCTGACCTCGAAGTACAAGTCGGAGTTCCTGGCCAATATGAGCCACGAGCTTCGGACGCCGCTGAACTCGCTGCTGATCCTGTCGAAGCTGCTGGCCGACAACGGCCAGGGCAACCTGACCGACAAGCAGGTGGAGTTCGCCCGCAACATCCACGACGCGGGCACCGACCTGCTCGGCCTGATCAACGACATCCTCGACCTGTCGAAGATCGAGTCCGGCACGGTCACGCTCGACATCGGCGAGATGTCCTTCGCCAGCCTGCGCGACCAGGTCGACCGGACCTTCTCGCAGCTCGCGGCGGACAAGAAGCTCGACTTCCAGGTCGAGCTGGACCCGGCGCTGGCGCGCTCGATGTACACCGACGACAAGCGCCTGCAGCAGATCATCAAGAACCTGCTCTCGAACGCCTTCAAGTTCACCGAGAAGGGCCATGTGAAGCTGAAGGTCGGCCGCGCCAACGGCGGCTGGAACGCCACCAACGATCACCTCAACACCGCCGGCCAGGTGCTCGCCTTCCAGGTCGAGGACACCGGCATCGGCATCCCCGAGGACAAGCAGCGGATCATCTTCGAGGCCTTCCAGCAGGCCGACGGCACGACCAGCCGCAAGTACGGCGGCACGGGCCTGGGGCTCTCGATCAGCCGCGAGATCACCCGCCTGCTCGGCGGCGAACTGAAGGTCGAATCCAAGCCCGGCAAGGGCTCGACCTTCACGCTCTTCCTGCCGCTGAACTTCAGCCCGGCGGCTCAGCAGCCGCTGCCGACGCGCTCCATGGGCATGCCGCTGCCGCGCCCGATGCTGATGTCTTCGGCGTTCTCGGACGAGCCGGTGGAAGCCGTGGCCGACGACCGCGACAGCGTCCGTTCGGGCGACTCGGTGGTGCTGATCGTCGAGGACGATCCGCGCTTCGCCTCGATCCTGCTCAGCCTCGTGCACGAGAGCGGATTCAAGGGTGTGGTTACGGGCGAGGGGGCCGCGGCGCCGTCGCTGGCCCGCCGCTTCGGGCCCGACGCCATCATGCTCGACATCGGCCTGCCCGACATGGACGGCCTGGCGCTGCTCGACCTCCTGAAGCGCACGCCTGAGACCCGGCACATCCCCGTGCATGTGATCTCGGCGGACGACCAGAAGGGCCTCGGCCTCTCCATGGGCGCCTTCGGCTTCACCCACAAGCCGGTGGAGCGCGAGGTCGTGGTGTCGACGCTGCAGGGCGTGAAGACCTTCGTCGAGAAGGCGGAGCGCCGGATCGTGCTGGTCGGCTCGGAGGGCGAGGCGGCCGAGACGCTCCGCCAGTGCTTCACCGACGTGGAGGTCGTCGCCGACCTCGGCGAGGTGCTGGCCCGGAAGGAAGCCGACCGTCCCGATGGCCTGATGATCGAGGCGGCGGCCATGCCGATCCAGGCGCTGGTGGAACAGCTCAAGCAGTCGGATGGCCGGATGGTCCCGGCGGTGGTCTATGCGCCCGCCGAGCTGGAATCCGAGGACGACCGCCGGCTGCGGCTCGCGGTGTTCGGCGGCCTCGTTCGCCTCGCGCGGACCAGCGACCAGCTCATCGACCAGGCCAGCCTGATGCTGCACGAGCCGGTGGACCGTCTCTCGGCTCCGGCCAAGGCGAAGCTCAGCCAGTCGAAGCACGACGATGCGGTGCTGACCGGCCGCAAGGTGGTTGTGATCGATGACGACATCCGCAACATCTTCTCGCTGGCCTCGGCCCTCGAGGAGTACGGTATCGAGTTGAGCTACGCCGAAAGCGGCCGGGCCGGGCTCGAGGTGCTCGACGCCAAGCCGGACGTGGACGTTGTGCTGGTGGACATCATGATGCCCGATATGGACGGCTACGAGACCATCCGCGAGATTCGCTCGCGGCCGGGCCTCAGCGACCTGCCGATCGTCGCGGTGACGGCCAAGGCGATGAAGGGAGACCGTCAGAAGTGCATTCAGGCTGGCGCCTCGGACTACGTGTCGAAGCCGGTGGACATCGACCACCTGGTGTCGGTGCTGCGCGTCTCCATCCAGCGCGCCGACGCCATGAAGCTGGCCAGCGACACGGTCATTTCGCTGATGCCGCAAGCGAGCTGACGTGACACGAGCCTCACCCGCCAGCGCCCTGAACCGGACCTGGCGGGCGGAGCCCCAGGCCCCGCCCGACCTGGAGCAGCCGCTCAAGGCGCGCATCCTGATCGTCGACGACGACGAGCGGAACGCGTTCGCGGCCGTCCAGGCGCTGGAGGAGCTGGGTCATGAGCTGGTGGTCGCCAAGTCGGGCGAGGAGGCGCTCAGGCGCCTGCTCACCGAGGAGTTCGCCCTCATCCTGCTCGACCTGCACATGCCGGGCATGGACGGCTACGAGACGGCGGCGCTGATCCGGTCGCGCAAGCGGACCAAGGACACGCCGATCGTCTTCCTGACGGCGATCTTCCGCGACGAGGCCCATGTCTTCCAGGCGTATTCGGCCGGGGCCGTGGACGTGGTCTTCAAGCCGGTGGATCCCTTCATCCTGAAGTCCAAGGTGACGGTGCTCACCGACCTCTACCTGAAGACCGAGGAGGTGAAGCGGCAGTCGGCCTACCAGCAGTGGCTGCTGGACGAGCACGCGCGGGTCAAGGCCGAGAAGGACCAGACCGAACGCGCGCTCCGCCGCACCGAGGCCCGGCAGGAGGCGATCCTGCAGTCCATGCCGATCGTCTTCACCTCGCGCAGCATCGAGCCACCCTACGCGCCGCAGTTCGTCTCGGAGTCGGTGAAGGACATCACCGGCTTCCCGGCCCGCCGGTTCCTCAACGAGGCGGAGTTCGGCACCAGCCGGATCCACCCCGAGGACCTGGACCGCGTGATCGACTCCTTCGCCCGGGCAGCCCAGACCGGCCGCTATTCCTGCCAGTTCCGGTGGCTGTGCGCGGACGGCCAGTACAAGGTGCTGCACGACCAGGGCGTGATCGCCCCCAGCGTCGACGGCGAGCCGCGCGAGATCTTCGGCGTCATTCTCGACGCGACCGACCGTCACAGCCTGGAAGAGCAGCTCACCCAGGCCCGCAAGATGGAGGCGGTCGGCCAGCTCACCGGCGGCGTGGCCCACGACTTCAACAACCTGCTGACCGTCGTGCTGGGCAACATCGACATGATGGCCCGCAAGGTCGAGGACGATGCCCGGCGCATGCGCCGGATCGACGCGATCCGCCAGGCCGCCGAGCGCGGCCGAGACCTCACTCGGCAGCTCCTGGCCTTCTCACGCCGCCAGCATCTGACCCCCGTGACCGTCGACGTGAACGTGCTGATCAACGACTTCGCGCCGCTCCTGCGCCAGGCGGTGGGCGAGGCGGTCACCGTGGACCTCGCGTTCGCCGGCGAGCAGCTCTGCGCCCACGTCGATCCCACCCAGCTCGAGACCGCGCTGCTCAACCTCGCGGTCAACGCCCGCGACGCCATGCCGGGCGGCGGAACGCTCTCCATCCGCACCCAGCGACAGGACGGGCAGATCGGCATCGATGTCTCCGATACCGGTGTCGGCATGACGCCTGAGGTCCGCGAGCGGGTCTTCGAGCCCTTCTTCACCACCAAGGAGGTCGGCAAGGGCTCGGGCCTCGGCCTCAGCCAGGTCTACGGCTTCGTCCAGCAGTCCGAGGGCGAGGTCAGGCTGGAAAGCGCGCCCGGCCAGGGGGACAACCTTCCAGCTCCTGCTGCCCGCCTCCTCGAACCCTGCGGAGCCGGTGAAGCCGGCCGAGCGGGTCAAGACCATCGAGGGCGGGAACGAGCGCATCCTGGTCGTCGAGGACGACGCCACGGTGCTGGCCCTGACGACGGACATGCTGGCGGCGCTTGGCTACCACGTGACCTCGGCCACCAACGCCGCCGAAGCGCTGGAGGTGATCCACACCGACGCGCCGATCGACCTGTTGTTCACCGACGTGGTGATGCCGGGCGGCGTCAGCGGCGTGAGCCTGGCGCGCACGGCGCGCGAAATCCGCCCGGACCTGCGCGTCCTGCTCACGTCCGGCTTCGTGGGAGAGGGCGCGGTCATCGAGGACGCGGAGTTTCCGCTGCTCGACAAGCCCTACGAGACGGCGCTGCTGGCTGCGAAGCTGCGGAAGCTTCTCGACAAGCCGCCGGCGGCTGGCCGGCGCAAGAAGTCCCGCGCCGCGGCGGCCGAGTAGGGCTCAGTCCTTCGCCAGCGACCGGAGCGCGGCCGACAGCCGGCGCGCCCGCTGCCGGCTCATCTCGGCGTCGCGTTCGCCCGCCTCCAGAGCATCGGCCATGGCGTCGAGCTGTTCGGCCCGCCCCTCGGGGGCGAAGGCGTCGGCCAGCATCGACGCTTCCGTGATGAGGTCGTCGCGCACGTCGGGCGGACAGGCCGCCAGCAGCGCCTTGTCGAAGCTTATGATCTCGGCCGTTCCCGGAGGGTCGGCCCGTCTGGTCGCACGTTCCATGGGCCCTCGCTTGGCCCGGTAATCCACCAATGAGGTTCAGGTTCCTACAGCGAAGGCCTCCAGTCGGACCTCGTACGTCAGGCGTCCGCCGGGCGGCAGACGGGCCATCCCCGTGTCCGTCCCTGGCGGCCAGATGTCGGCATAGGGCTCGGCGAGATTGAACTGCGGCTCCACGACGACGAACGCCTGGTCGGCCGGCGCGAAGACCTGAACGGCCTTCACCTCGGGCGACGAGGTGCGCAGCCGCAGGCCGACCGCGGCCGCGGGATCGAGGACTTCCGTCACGACCTCGTCCGCCTCGCGGCGCAGGCCGGTGAAGCAGTCGTCCATGTAGAGCTCGCCCAGGGCGGCGCCGTCCGGGCCGCCGAAGTCGTAGGCGCCGCCCGCGGGTGGGCGCCAGGCGTCCGGTGGGAAGCACCTCGTCGTAGTCGTTAACCTCGGCGCGCAGGTCGGCCGGCAGCCGCAGGCGGGCCTGGGCGCGTCGGCCGCTGGGCAGGCGCAGGTAGGGGATGCCAGCCGAGGCCCAGGGGCAGGGGGCCTTCGCCGGCGTTGCGGGCGTCGATCCGGAGCACGAGCCCGCCGCGCTCCAGCCGGTATTCGAAGTCCAGATCCACCCGGCCGGGCCAGCGGCCGCCGAAATCGCCCGCGGCGAGGTGGCCACGGATGCGATCGGGTTCCGCCTCGAACGGAACCTCCGCGTCCAGCAGGAAGCCGTGCATCGCGTACTGCTCGGCGCCAGCGGCCTTGCCGCCCCAGTTGCGGAGCAGGCGTACAGGGCGGCCGTCGATCAGGGATTCGATCTCGCGGGCGCCCGGCAGGGCCCGGCCGCGGATGCGATTGGCGAACGGCGCGAGCAGGCAACCGCCGAAGGTGAAGCTCCGATTGCCCGCGAAGTCGTCCTCGCCACCGGAGAGCGCCTTCGCGGCCTCGGCCGGCGCCGGAGCGTGGATCGCATCGACGATCTCGCCGGACGGCAGGCGGAGGCTCGCCTGCAGAAGCATCATCCCGCGCCCCGGCAGGACGGTGGCGTCTAGGATCGCCGGGCCGGCCGGCGGCGCGTCGGCCGCGGTGATCGTGACGACCGGCGCGCCGCCGATCTGAAGGTCCGAAGGTGTTGCGGTCACGGGCGGGCTCTCGCGGAGGCGTCCGCGGCAGAGTAGACCGCAACCCCTGGCCGGAACTAGAAGGCCTGCGCCAGCCAGTCGCGGAGAGCTTCCTTGAGCGTGCGTTGCGTCGTCCAGGCCCAGGACCAGCTTGGTGAAGGCCCCGTGTGGGCCGCCGCCGAGGAGCGGCTCTACTGGTTCGACATCAAGGGCAGGCGGCTGAACTGGTTCGAGCCCGCCACCGACGACCGCGGCACGTTCGAGCTGCCGGTCAGGGCCAGCGCCGGCGTCCCCGGGCCAAAGGCGGCCTGCTGGTCGCCAGCGACGCCGGCCTGGTGCTGTGCGACCCGCGGGCCGGGACCATGGAGATGCTGCAGGCCTACGACCTGGGCGAAGGCTTCCGGACCAACGACGGCAAGATCGATCCGCAGGGGCGCTTCTGGTGGAGCACCATGGACGACAACGGCGGCGAACGGCCGGGCGCCGTCTATCGCACCGACGCGGGCCTCGCGACGAAGAAGGTGCTCTCCGGCATCCACATCCCGAACACCGTGTCGTTCAGTCCCGACGGCAAGCTGCTCTACATGGCGGATTCCAAGCTGCAGACGATCTTCGTCCACCAGACCGACGACCTGTCGAAGGTCCGCGAGTTCGCCCACACCCGTGGCCAGGCCGCCTCGCCGGACGGCTCGGCCGTCGATGCGGAGGGCTATCTCTGGACCGCGCTGTGGGGCGGCGGCCGGATCGTGCGCTACGACCCCTTCGGGCGGGTCAACCGGATGATCGAGGTCCCGGTCAGCCAGCCGACGAGCTGCGCCTTCGGCGGGCCGGACCTCTCGACGCTCTACATCACCAGCGCCTGGGACGAGCTGCCCGAGGCCGCGCGGGCGCGGCAGCCGCTGGCCGGAAGCCTCTTCGCGTTCGATGCGGGCGTGAAAGGTCTGGCGCTTCCGGTGTTTGCCGGCTGAAGCTGACGGAACGGATGACCGGACGGGGGATTGTGACCGCATGGATCGGGGATCGAAACCAGCCGTCCTGGTGACGGGCGGGGCCGGCTACATCGGCGCTCACACGGCCAAGGCGCTGGCGGAGGAGGGGTACTTCCCGGTCGTCTTCGACAGCCTGAGTTCCGGCTTCCGCGAGGCGGTGCGCTGGGGCGCTTTCGTGCACGGCGACATCCGCGACGCCAGCGGCTTGGCGGACGCGATCGAGACCTACGGCATCCGCTCGGCGATCCACTTCGCGGGCCTCATCGAAGTGGGACGCTCGGTGCAGAAGCCGGACCTCTTCTGGGAGCACAACGTCGCCGGCACGGTCACCTTGCTGACGGTCATGCGGGACATGGGCGTCGAGCGGCTGGTCTTCTCATCGTCCGCGGCGGTCTACGGTCAGGGGGCGCGGCGCCCTCGAGACCATTCCCGAGGATGCGCCCAAGGCTCCGGCCAGTCCTTACGGGGACACTAAGCTCGCCTGCGAATGGCTGATCCAGGCGCAGTGCCGCGCCTATGGCCTGAGCGCCGTGGCGCTGCGGTACTTCAACGCCGCCGGCGCCGACTCCTCGGGCCTGATCGGGGAGGCGCACGAGCCGGAAACCCATCTGATCCCGCTGGCCATCGCCGCGGCGCTGGGCGACGGCAAGCCGCTGACCATCTTCGGCGACGACTTCGACACGCCGGACGGCACCTGTCTGCGCGACTACATCCACGTGACCGACCTGGCCGCCGCGCACGTGGCGGCGCTGAAGGTCGCGCTGCCGGACGGCGGCTACGAGGCGGTGAACGTCGGCACGGGCGTCGGCGCTTCCGTCCGCGAGGTGGTCGAGGCGGTCGGCCGGGCGGCGGGCCGCCCGGTGCCGCACAGCATCGGCCCGAGGCGGGCCGGCGATCCGCCGAGCCTGGTGGCCGATTCGGCGAGAGCCGCAGCGTTGCTGGGCTGGCGCCCGGTGTGCTCGAGCCTGGACCAGATCGTGGCCGACGCGCTCCGGTGGGAGTCCCGCCCCGCCTACGGCGCCGGCGTCCGAGCCGGCCGCGGCGCGGCCAAGCCCAGTCCGGCCGTCTAGTTGCAAGCGTAACGGTCGACGGCGCCACCTGGGCGAGAGTAAGGTTTCTACCTGTGGGCGGTTATGGCTTCGCGACAGCCCGCGAAACGTGTAAGCGCGACTGTAAGCTTGAAGGGGCGTGGTTCCAGTTATGGTCCGGACCGACATTGAGCGTGCGAGGGAACTCGCTCAGGAACTCGTCGATGTCCTCGCGGCCTACGAAGAGGAACTGATCGCCCTCGAGCGTGAGACGCCGGCGCTTGGGCCGTTGCGTCGCGCAGTGGGTATGGCGGTGGCCGAGGCAGTCTATCTGATCTCGGACGGCGCCCCGCCGCACTAGACGAGAGGACGATAGCGTAACCATGGCCCGTAAGTCCGAGGCTCTTGCCGATCCTGTCGATATCGCCGTCGGCGCGCGCATCCGTCTCCTGCGCAAGGTCCGTGGCCTGTCGCAGCAGGCGCTGGCGGAGGCCGCCGGCGTGACCTTCCAGCAGATCCAGAAGTACGAGCGCGGCGCCAACCGCGTCAGCGCCTCGATGCTGTCCCGGATCGCCCGTACGCTCGGCGCGCCGGTCTCCGAGATGTTCGGCGAGGTCGGTCCGGCGAGCGGCGCCATCGACGAGGTCGCGGCCCTGCTGGCGGAGCCGGGCGCGCTGGAACTGCTCAAGGCCTATGCGCATCTGCCGAAGGGGCCGCCGCGCTCGGCCCTCGTGGACTTCGTGCGCACGCTCGGCGACAAGCAGCCGAGCTGATCCCCCTCAGGAGTCGTCCATGCGTCCGTTCCTTCGCGTCCTCTTCCTGGCCGCGGGGCTGCTGACGGCTGCGCCCGCAGTGGCCGCGCCGCCGACGCCTGCCGAGGCGAAGATGATCGCCACGGTGAAGGCCGAGCATGAACGGAACGTCGCGCTGCTGGAGCGGCTCGTGCGGGTCAACTCCGGGACGATGAACCTGAAGGGCGTCGAGGAGGTGGGCCGCATGCTGCGGCCCGAGTTCGAACAACTTGGCTTCGAGGTGCGCTGGATCCCGATGGCGGAGACCGGCCGCGCCGGCCACCTGATCGCCACCCACAAGGGCAACGGCCGCGGCAAGCGGATGCTGCTGATCGGCCACCTGGACACGGTCTTCGAGCCCGACAGCCCGTTCCAGGGCTGGAAGCGCGACGGCGACACCGCCGAGGGGCCTGGCGTCGGCGACATGAAGGGCGGCGACGTGATCATCGTGGCGGCGCTTCGGGCCATGAAGGCCGCCGGCACGCTGAAGGACGCCGACATCACCGTCGTCCTGACCGGGGACGAGGAGAACGCCGGCAGCCCGATCTCGGTCTCCCGGCGCGACCTGATCGACGCCGCGCGGGCCAGCGACGTGGCGCTCGACTTCGAGGGACTGTCCCGGGAGAACGGCCGGGACATCGGCTCCATCGCGCGACGCTCGTCCAACTCATGGAAGATCCGGGTGAAGGCGAAGTCCGGCCACTCGTCCGGCGTCTGCACCGAGACCATGGGCTGCGGGGCGAACTACGAGCTTGGCCGGATCATTGAGGCGTTCCGCAAGGAGCTGCCCGAGCCCAACGCCACGGTGAACGTGGGCATGATCGCCGGCGGCGCCGTGACGAAGGCCAGCGAGGGTGACAGCGGCGTCTCCGCCATCGGCAAGACCAACATCGTCTCCGGCGAGGCGATCGCGCTGGGCGACATCCGCACCCTTTCCAACGAACAGGAGGCGCGGGTCCGGGCCAAGATGAAGGCCATCGTGGCCCGGCCGCTGCCGCACGCCGAGGCCACCCTGGGGTTCGACGAGGGCGGCTATCCGCCCATGGCGCCCAGCGAGGGCAACAAGGCCCTCCTGCGCAAGCTCAACGAGGTCAACGCGACGCTCGGCCTGCCGGAGATGCCTCAGGGCGACCCGGCGCGGCGCGGGGCGGGGGACATCTCGTTCGTGGCGTTCATCGACGGCCTGGTGGGCCTGGGCATGGCCGGGGAGGGCAGCCACGCGCCGGGCGAGACAGCGGACCTGAAGAGCCTCGACATCCAGGCCCAGCGCGCGGCGCTGCTGATGACGCGGCTCTCCAAGGAGCCGCGCGGCAAGCGCTAGGCCGCCACGGCCTCAGAACGCGATGATGCCCTGAACCATCGGCACCCACGCGGACAGGCCCGCGGTATAGGGCGTGAAGACCCCGCCGTAGGGCGAGTTGACCACCCGCATCAGTTCGGCTTGCAGCCACATGCGCTCGGTGGGGACGACGTACCATTTCAGGCCGACGGCCGCCTCCCAGGAGTCCCGGAACTCCCCGAACACCCGCGAGCCGCGGCCATAGGCCATCAGCGTCTTCGGCATGATGAAGGCCGCCGCCGACAGCTCGAAGCCGTGGTCGAACATCTCCTGGATGGGGATGGGGCCGTCCGCCTTGAAGTCGTCCACCCAGCGGAAATAGTACTGCCCGTTGACCGACCACCCGGCCTTCTTCAGGCCCCCGTCGATCGCCCACATCCGGTAGGTGGCGTTGTCCACGGTCACCCCCGGCGCGAAGGCCCCGGTGGCGAAGGTCAGCACGCCGTCCGAATTGTGCATCGAGGTGTTCTCGGGGCTCGACTGGTCGAGGTCAGAGAAGCGGTCTTCCCGGGCCCAGGTGTACGACGTGCCCAGGCGGATGCGGAGGTCCGGTGTGGCGTAGTAGTCATCGTACATGTTGCGGGACTTGCCGGGCGGGCCGTAATCGCCGAGCGGCTCCCACCAAAGGCTGCCGGCCGCCATCAGGTTCTCGTCGATCTTCGCCGCCGAGATGTTGAGCGTGTTCAGCCCGTTGCCGATGAAAGCCAGGTAGTGGAGGTCGTGGGGCAGATCGCCCTTGGCCCAGATCCCCTGGGTAAAGCCCGGCCGGAAGAAGTTGTCGGCCATCGTCCGGTCGGTGGACTGGAAGAACGGGAAGGTGTCCACCAGCGACCGGCTGCCGGGCACGCCGGTATAGCCGCCGGTCAGGGTGAAGGCGTCGCTGAACTTCCAGCCGATGGTGCCGGCGATGACGATGGAGTTCGACCCCGCCGACGTCCACACCGTGGTGCTGTAGCGCAGCCTGGGATCGAAGATGTAGCCGCCCAGGATAAACATGGTGCGGTTGACGGTGATGTCGTTGCGCAGGTTGACCGCGCGCTCGGCGCCGAGGTGGTCGGTGAAGGTCTCGTCGCCCGAGGTGGTGTTGAGGTACCGGACCTGGCTGTTGATGTTGTACTTCAACAGGAACGGGACCTGGGCGTCGCCGGCGGTCTGCCAGATGACGATGCCGTCCTGGTAGCGGTCGGCCAAGTGCTGGGCGACCGAGCTGTCGGGCGGCGGCGCCACGGGCGCGGTGGCGACCACCAGCGGCGGCGCCGGCGCCTCCGGGGGCGGCGCGGTGGGCACGGGCTGAGCGGCCATCTGCTGCTGCAGCCGCTCGAGGCTCTCGGTCAGCGCCTTCTGCTGGTCCTGCATGGCGCGGAGCTGCGCCTGCAGGGCCGTCACCTGGGCCTGCAGCTCGGCGGGCGTGGCTGGCGCAGGCTGGGCGTGGGCGCCGGTCGCCAGCAGCGTGCCGAACGCGCCGAGCGTGAGGCCGAGCCCGGGGCGCGCGCGACGGCGGTCGCGCGTGCCGGGCCTGAGCTGTTCGCCGGTCCGCGACACCGGCGAGGCCTCAGCAGAGCGTCAGGGAGACGGCCAGGCCGCCTTCCGACGTCTCCTTGTACTTGGAGTTCATCTCCTTGGCGGTGAGCGCCAGGGCGTCCACCGTCGAGTCGAAGTCCACCCGCCGGTTCAGCGGGACCTCGTTCTTGGCGATCAGGTAGCCGGTCCAGGCCTTGACCGCCCCGAAGGCGCAGCGCTCGATGCAGGGGATCTGCACGAAGCCGGCGACTGGATCGCAAGTCATGCCGAGGTGGTGCTCCAGGGCGCCCTCCGCCGCATTGGCCGCGACCTGCGGGCTGTCGCCATAGGCCTGGGCGATGGCCGCCGCGCCCATGGCGGAGGCCACGCCGATCTCCGCCTGGCAGCCGCCCTCGGCGGCCGACAGCGTGGCGTTGTGCTTGCAGAGATAGCCGACGATCGCTCCGGCCAGCAGGGCGTCGCGGAGCTTGTCCTTCGACATCTTCGCGCCCTCTGGGCCGAGGGAGTAGATCACCGCCGGCAGGACGCCGGCCGAGCCGCCGGTCGGCGCCGTGATCACCAGGTGGCCGCGGGCGTTCTCCTCCGAGCCGGCCAGGGCGTAGGCGGAGACCAGGCCGATGGCGCGCCGCGCCGTGCCTTCCTGCTTCTGGGCGTTCTCATAGACATCGTGCGCCTTGGTCTTGAGCTTGATCGGTCCCGGCAGGGTGGAGGTCGGCGCGCCGAGTCCGGTCTTCACCGTCGCGTCCATGGCGCCCAGGATCTTGTCGAGGAAGGCGTCGATCTCGGCATCGGTCTTGCCGGAGATCGCCGTCTCGTTGGCGCGGGCGAACTGGGCGAGGGAGAGGTTGTCCTTCTTGCAGTACTCGATGACCTGGCTGATCCGCTCGTAGGGATATTTGGGCGGGTTCTTCTTCGGCGGCTGGTAGCCCTTCCACTCGATGAAGCCGCCGCCGACCGAATAGTACTCCTGCTCCAGCAGCACCTTGTCGCCGGCCATCAGCTTGCAGGTCATGGTGTTGGCGTGCGGGAAGTCGCCCTTCGGCGCGTCGTAGATGATGTCCTTCAGGGAGACCGGGATCTCCTTATTGCCCACCTTCACCTTGAAGGTCTGGTTCGGGTTGGCCGCCAGCCCGTCGAGGAAGGCGGGGTCGGTCGTCGCCGGCTCCATGCCGATCAGGCCGGCCAGGCACGCACGCTCGGTGCCGTGACCCTTGCCCGTGGCGCTGAGGCTGCCGAACAGGTGGACTTTCAGGTTGTCGGCCTGGTTCTGCTGCTCGGCCGGCAGCTTGGCGGCCCGCTGGTAGAAGTCGTAGGTGATCCGCATCGGCCCGATGGTGTGGGACGAGGAGGGGCCGGGGCCGACCTTGTAGAACTCGTCGATCAGGGTCATCACCGGACCCTTGGACTTCTTCACCACGTCGAGGCTGGGGTCGAGCTTCGTCAGACCCGCGTTGCCGCCGGGCGCGGGCGTCGAGATCTGGGACACGTCCCGGGGCGCACAGCCGGTCAGCGCGCCGATGGCCACCGCCATGGCGCTGCGCACCATGAAGGCTCGGCGGTCGGATCCCGGCGGCGGCTCGCGGTCGTCGAGCTCCGGAACCGTCACGACGTCGACGTCTTCGATCATCCTATCCATGGTTCTCACCCCACCTTTACGGGGAAGGCGCGCCGGCCTTCCGCGTCCCGAGGCTATGGGGCCATGGCGTGTCGGCGGCTGCCGCCGCCACGCCCCTTGGAACCAAGTATTCAGAAGAGGGTCGCGGGCGGGCATCGGGTGAAGACCCGAGGCCAGCGGGGGGTGCTTCCCGGGTCGAGTGAGCCTAAACCGGCTGGCCCAGGGCCTTGAGCGCGCGGTCCTTCACGCCCTTGTAGTCGACCTTGCCGTTCGGAGCCCGGCCGATGGTCTCGACGAGCACCAGTTCGCGCGGCACCTTGTAGCCGGCCAGTTGCGACCGGACGTGGTCGGACAGCTCCTGCAGGCCGGGGACGGCCGCGCCCTCGGGCTCGACCACGGCGCAGATCCGCTCGCCGAAGCGGGGGTCCGCGACGCCCACCACGACGGCGTCGCGGACGTCGGGATGGGTCTTCAGCGCCTCCTCGACCTCCTCGGGGAAGACCTTCTCGCCGCCGGTGTTGATGCAGACCGAGCCCCGGCCGAGCAGCTTCAGGGAGCCGTCGGCGTTCACCTCGGCCCAGTCGCCGGGCACGCTCCAGCGCTGCCCTTCGATCTCCCGGAAGGTCTTCGCCGACTTCTCGGGGTCCTTGTAGTAGCCGGCCGGCAGGAAGCCCGTGACCGCCACCATGCCGCGCTCGCCGGAGCCGGCCTCCACGCGGCGCCCCTCCTCGGTGAACACCGCGCAGTTGGGGCCCAGCATGAAGGCCGCCGTCTGGGCCTCCATGCCCGGCGCGGAGGCCGACGCCCCCAGGCCGACGGCCTCGGACGAGCCCAGGCTGTCGTAGATGATGGCGTTGGTGACGTGGCTGAGCAGGCCGCGCTTGTTCTCCTGGCTCCACATGGAGCCCGACGAGCTCATTGCGCGGATGTTGGAGAGGTCCCAGCGGCCGGGATTGGCCTCCAGCGCCTCCAGCATCGGGGTGGAGAAGGCGAGGCCCACCAGGACGATGGCGGTCGCCTTCAGCCGCTCGGCCTCGTTCCACAGCTCCACGGCGTCGAACTTGCGCGAGGGCAGGGTGGCCACCGCGCCCCCCTGGTTGAGGGCGATGAAGGCGGAGAACTGGCCCGTGCCGTGCATCAGGGGGCAGGCGACCAGGCTGACCGGGAAGAGGTGGTCCGGCGCCGTGATCCGGCCGATCAGCTCCTCCACCGAGACGCAGGGCAGGAGGCCGAGCGCCGCGTTGCCGCCGGCGCCGATGACGTTGAAGAGGTCGTCCTGGCGCCACATCACGCCCTTGGGCATGCCGGTGGTGCCGCCGGTGTAGAGCAGCAGGAGGTCGTCGACGCTGCGGCCCCAGGGCGCCTTCACTGGCCGCTGGGCGGGGACCTTGCCGACGATGGCCTCATAGTCGGCCGCCCAATCCGGCGCCGCATGGCCCGGCTCGGCGACCGCGATCCAGCGCTTCACCTTGGGCAGCCGCGGCCGGACGCTCTCCAGGACCTCGGCGAAGCCGGCATGGAAGACGATCGCCTCGGCGTCGGCGTTGTCGAAGAGGTAGACCAGCTCCTCGGGGCCGTAGCGGTAGTTGGTGTTCACCGGGGCGAAGCCGCCCTTGAAGGCCGCGAAATAGGTCTCGAGGTACTCCGGGCCGTTGAACAGGAAGGCGGCGACCTTGGCCTGTCGGCCCAGGCCCGCGGCGATCAGGTCGGCGGCCAGCGCGTCGGCGCGGGCGTCGAAGTCGGCCCAGGTGAGGACGCGGGGGCCCTGGATCTGCGCCGGCCGGTCCGGCTGGGCCGCGGCGATGGCTTCCCAGACGTCGGCGAAGGTCCACGCTGTCACCGCCGCTTCTCCCATGTGCTTGTCGTTGTTCTGGGAAGTTGGCGGCTTGCCGTGACGGTATGTCAACGCCGCGGAGGCGGGGTCAGACGGGGAGCGCCGTCGTCGACTTGATCTGCTCCATGGCGAAGGCCGAGCTGACGTCGGCCAGGGGCACGCGGGCGATCAGCTTGCGATAGAAGGCGTCGTAGGCGGCGATGTCCTTCACGCGCACCTTCAGGGAGGTAATCGGTGTCGCCGGAGAGCCGATAGAACTCCACCACCTCCGGCATGGACGAGGCCGCGTCGGCGAACAGGTCGAGCCACTCCTGGTCGTGGCGGTTCGTGCGGACCGAGACGAAGACCGCCAGGCCGAGGCCGAGCTTGTCCGGATCCAGCAGGGCGACGCGGCCGGTGATGATCCCGGCGTCGGTCAGCCGCTTCACCCGCTTCCAGCATGGCGTCTGGGAGAGGCCGGCCCGCTCCGCCAGCTCGGCGATGGGCGTGGTGGCGTCGGCCTGCAGCTCGCGCAGGATGCGCCGGTCGATGGCGTCGAGAACAAAGTCCATCTTGCTCACCTAGAAAGGAGAACAGAATTCTACAGTGGGCGTCTGAGATAGCGGAAGCAGATAATGATCTCCTCACCGCTCGGCGGCATGATTCCCGGGCTGACCGATTCCTGAGGGGCCAGATGCTCGACCGCTTCACCGACCACCCGACCGCCGTGGGCGAAACCTACACGGAGCACGCCGTGCACGCGGGCGGCTTCGGGCTGGAGCTCGTGACGGCGGGCCTGGCCTGCCTGACGCACGCGATCTTCCCCTGGATGTTCGAGGACTACGCCAGCCGCAAGGTGAAGGCGCTGCACGCCCGGATGTCGAGCCGCCGTGCGCCGCTCGACCTCACCGGCTGGGTCGGCGACGGCCTGGGCGTCTAGCCTCGCTTCGGAAGCGCGATGCCGCTCGGGTCCACGGGGCGACCGTGGACCTGCATGTTGTGGCTGTGGGCGAGCTGGTGGAGCGCGAACGCCGTGCCCATGGCGCCGACGCGCCCTTGCGCGTCCTCCGCGGCGTTCACCGCCTCCTTGGCGAGCTTCAGCGCGAACATCGGCTTCGTGGCGATCCGTTTCGCGAGGTCCAGCACGCGGTCCTGAAGCTCCTCCGCGGGGACCACCTGATTGACCATGCCGAGCGCCCTGGCCTCGTGCGCGGTCAGCCAGTCGGCGGTGAACAGGAGCTCCTTGGCCTTCCGGGGCCCGACCTCCCAGGGATGGGCGAAGTACTCCACGCCGCCCACGCCCAGGCCTACGGTGTTGTCGCAGAAGAGCGCGTCCTCGGCGGCGACGATCAGGTCGCAGGGCCAGGCCAGCATCAGCCCGCCCGAGATGCACTTGCCCTGCACCGCGGCGATGGTCGGCTTGGGGATGTTGCGCCAGCGCTCGGAGAGGCCGAGGTAGATCTCCTTCTCACGGGCCATGCGGCCCTCCGCACCCGCGCAGCCGAAGCCGCACCAGGTCCCCACCGGCTCGAAGGGCGCCATCTGCTCGGCGATCTCGCCGCCTTCCCGGAGGTCGTGGCCCGAGGAGAAGTGCGGGCCCACGGCGGCCAGGATGATCACCTTGGTGGCGTCGTCGCGCGCCGCACGGTCGAAGGCGTCGTTCAGCGCGTAGAGCAGGCCGGTGTCCTGGGCGTTGCGCGCCTCCGGGCGGTTCAGGACGATCCGGGCGACGTGCTCGGCGGGCGTCTCGTAGGCGACGGGCGTCTCTGGCATGGCGGCTCCTCCGCCTGCGACTAGAGCGCGGCGGCGGGACGCTGTCACCTCAGTGTCCGGCGGCCTCGGGCGGCGGGGTCTGGGGCGCCGGCTTGGCGAAGGGCACGATCAGCAGGGCCGCCAGGAACAGCCAGGCCATCAGGCGGAAGGTGTCCTCGAAGGCCAGCGTTGCGGCCTGGCGGCCGACGACATGGCCCATCTGCGCCTGGGCGATCGCCAGCGCGCGGGAGGCGTCGGGCGTCCAGGCGAGCGCGTTCTGGGTCAGGCCCTGGACCATGGCGGCGGCCTTGTCCGGCGCCTCGCCGAGCGCGGACGAGAGCGCCAGGGTGTGGGCGCGGGTGAAGTCCTGCAGCCAGGTGTTCACCACCGCGATGCCGATCGCCCCGCCGAGGTTCCGCATCAGGTTGAACAGGCCCGAGGCGTACCGCAGCTCGGACGGCGCGACCCCGTTCAGCGCCATGCCGACCGCCGGCACGATGCACAGGAGGATGGCCAGGCCGCGGATCACCTGCGGCCAGAACAGCTCGGCGAAGCCCCACTCGGCGGTGATGCCCGAGAACATCCAGAGCGCCAGGGCGAAACCGGCGAAGCCCACCGCGATCACATAGCGGCCGTCCACCCGGGTGGAGAGCCGGGCGGCGATCGGCGCGGTGATGGTCATGGCGAGGCCCGTGACGAAGACGGTCACCCCGATCTGCAGGCTGGTGTAGTCGCGCACACGGCCGAGGAAGACCGGCGTCAGATAGGTGGCGGCGTAGAGGCCGAAGCCGATCACCAGGTTCAGCACGCAGGCCATGACGAAGGTCGGACGCCGGAACGGCGTCAGCTTCAGCACCGGCATGGACGAGAAGAAGGTCCGCTCGAAGAAGACCACCGCCGCGACGAACGACAGCCAGCCGGCCACGGCGACCCGCTCGTCCAGGAACCACTCGTGGCGCGGGCCTTCCTCGAGCACGTACTGCAGCCCGCCCAGGAAGACCGCGAGCGAGGCCACGTGCAGCCAGTCGATCCGGCGCAGCATGGACGGGTTGGCGTCGTCCACCTTGCCGAGGAAAGGCAGGGCGAGGGTGACGGCGATGCCCGGGACGATGTTCATGAAGAACAGCCAGCGCCAGTCGGCGACCTCCGTGACCCAGCCGCCGACGCTTGGGCCGAGGGTGGGGGCGAGCGTCGAGACCATGCCGAGGATCGCCGGGATCATCGCCCGTTTCGGCCCCTCGAACATGGCGAAGCCGGTGGCGAACACCGTGGGCACCATGGCGCCGCCGGTGAAGCCCTGGATGACCCGGAAGAAGATCATCGACTCGATGTCCCAGGCCAGGCCGCACAGCAGGCTGGAGAGGGTGAAGAGCCCGGCGGAGAGCGTGAACAGCCAGCGGGTGGAGATCGCCTGGGAGAGGAAGGCGGCCAGCGGGATCATCACGATCTCGGCCATCAGGTAGGCGGTCTGCACCCAGGCGATCTCGTCGGGCCCGGCGTTCAGACCGGCCTGGATGGAGTTCAGGCTGCCGGCGACGATCTGGATGTCGAGCAACGCCATGAACTGGCCGAAGGCCATGAGGCCGAAGATGAGAAGCTTGCGGCCTTCCGGCAGGGCGGCCGGCGAGGCGGGCGCGCCGCGGCGGCGGGGAACGATGCTGCAGTCAAGGTCCGCCCCTTGTGTCGGCCAGGTCGTAGGATTATGTACGTCATATAAAGCGGAGCCGCGGCATGCGCTATAGCGACACCCACAAGGAAGAGACCCGGAAGAAGGTGCTGAAGGCCGCGGCCGGGATGGTCAGGTCCAAGGGGCCGGACGGCGTGAGCGTCGCCGAGCTGATGGCCGAGGTCGGCCTGACGCACGGCGGCTTCTACGCCCACTTCGCCAACAAGGAGGCGCTGGTCGCCGCGGCGGTCACCGAGGCCTTCGAGCAGAGCCGGCGGCGCTTCGTGCGCATGACCGAGACGCTCGATGGCCCGTCGGCGCTCAACACCTTCATCGACGCCTATGTCTCCGAGGAGCACCGCGCCAACCCGCAGCGCGGCTGTCCGGTGGCGGCGCTGGCGTCGGATCTCCCGCGGCAGGGCGCGATGGTGCGCAAGGCCTTCGATTCCGGCGTGAACGGGATGATCGAGCGGCTGGCCGCCTGGCTGCCCAATGGGCGCGAGGCCGAGCGCAAGGGCCTGGCGACCTCGATGCTGGCCGAGATGGCGGGCGCGGTGTCGCTGGCCCGCGCGGTCTCCGACGACAAGCTGGCCGGCGATCTGCTGGCCGAGAGCCGCAACCGCATCAAGGCCCGCGTCGGCCTCACGGAGACCCCGCAATGAACGCCGTCACCCCGAAGGACCAGATGACCGGCCTGGAGCAGCTCCGCGCGGTCTTCGACGCAGCCCACCCCGAGCGCGGTCCCGGCATCGGCAGGACGCTGGGCTTCACGGTGGTGGAGCTGGAGGAGGGCCGGGTGGTGTTCGGCGGAACGCCGGACGAGCGGGTCTACAATCCCATCGGCACCGTGCACGGCGGCTATGCCGCCACCCTGCTGGACTCCGCCGTGGGCTGCGCCGTCCATTCCATGCTGAAGGCCGGCCAGGGCTATACGACCCCTGGAACTCAAGGTCGCCTACCATCGGCCCCTCACGAAGGACACCGGGCCGGTCCAGGCGGAGGGAAGGGTGATCCAGCTCGGCCGCCGCGCTGCCTTCGCCGAGGGCAGGCTGACCGACGCCGCGGGCAAGGTCTATGCGACGGCCACCTCGACCCTGCTGGTGTTCGAAAAGTGAAGCCAGAGCCGCACATCGAGGCCGCCCAGGCCCTGAAGCCGAAGCGGCGCCTGCCGCGCGGCGTGCTGGTGGCGGGCGTGGCGGTGCTGGTCGCCGCGGCCGGCGTCGGCTGGCTGCAGGTCTCGAAGCCGTCGGCCACGACCGACAACGCCTATGTGAAGACCGACACCACGGTGGTGGCGCCACGGATCCGCGGCCATGTCGCCGAGGTGCTGGTGGCGGACAACCAGCCGGTGGCCGCCGGCCAGGTGCTGGTCCGCATCGATCCCGAGGAATACGCCGCCCGGGTGGCGGCCGCCCAGGGCGACCTCGCCATGGCCGAGGCGCAGGTGCGCGCGGCGGAGGCGGCGCTGGCCCGCCTTGGCTCGGAGGCGGCGCTGGCCGCCGCGTCCGTGCGCGAGGCGGAGACCGGCATCCGCGCCTCGGACGCCGAGGCGGTCCGCGCCCGGGCCGACTGGCGCCGCTACGAGGTACTGGTGAAGACGGGCTACGCGCCCCGGCGCGACGCCGACCGCGTGGAGGCCGACGCCCTGGCCGCGGAGGCCGCCGCCGACCGTAGCCGTGCGGCGCTGGCGGTCAGCCGGAGCCAGGCCGATGTCACCCTGCGCCGCCGCGGCGAGCTCGAGGCGGCGCTCGCCCAGGCGCAGGCGGCCCGGGCCAAGGCGGCCGCGGCGCTGGACCTGGCCGGCCAGGATCGCGCCCACGCGGAAATCCGTGCGCCTGTTGCCGGGGTGGTCGGCGACCGGCAGGCCAACCTCGGCGACTATGTCCAGCCCGGCTCGCGCCTGTTGGTGCTGACGCCGCTGAACGACCTCTACATCACGGCGAACTTCAAGGAGACCCAGACGGCGAAGATGCTGAAGGGGCAGCCGGCCGAGGTGAAGGTCGACGCCCTGCCGGGCGTGACCCTGACGGCGCAGGTGGAGAGCTTTGCGCCGGGCACGGGCTCGGAATTCGCGCTGCTGCCGTTCGAGCCGGGGACCGGCAACTTCACCAAGATCGTCCAGCGGGTGCCCGTCAGGCTTCGCTTCGATCCGGGCCAGCCCGGGCTGGAGCGCCTGCGGCCAGGCCTCTCGGCCAAGGTCACCGTGCGGCTCGACGGGAAGACCTGAGCGGGAACCGCCGCGGCGGGCCCACGGTTGCTCCCTTCCGACGCCGCGCGGGCGGCGGACGCTCTGGAGGCGCGACCATGGCCAATCTGGCCGACAACGACCGTTACGACACCTATTCCCGGGATGCCGGGCGCCGCGACGTGGGCGTCACGGCCTTCCTCTGGGCCGCCTGGGCGGCGGCGGCCGTGTTCTGGGGGTTCCTGCTGACGACCGCCTACGGGATCGTCCAGGCGCTGGGCCATCCCTCCGACGGGCTTGATGCGGGCGAGGCTGGCGTGGCCGGCATCGGATGGATGACCATCAACATGGTCGGCGGACTGGTGATCCTGGGCGGCGCGCTGGCCTGGGGGGCCTACCGGTATGCGAGCCGTGACCGGGGCCTCGACCCCGTCACCGAGGCCTCGACGCATGCCCTCTACGATATCGTCGAGCGTCAGGGCGGCGACGACCTGACGAGCCGCTCGCCCGAGGCGCGAGAGCCCTTCGAGCGCGACGCCTTCCGCTCCGCCGAGCGTGATATGCGATGATTCAACCGAGGCGCGACGCTCTGGCGCGCTCTAGGAGTGGCGCGCCTCGCTGCGTGTGCCTAGGATAGCGAAAGCGACTCAGCCCTCGAACGTGCGTCGGGGCGGGCGCCTGAATATTAGCTGGGGGAGCCCAATGGCCGACACCAAGAAAACCAACGCCCTGCAAAAGCCGCTTACGCCGTCTTCCGAACTGGCCGCCGTGGTCGGTTCTGGTCAGCTGTCGCGTGGGGAAGTGGTCTCCAAGATCTGGGACTACATCAAGAAGAACAACCTGCAGAATCCTGCGAACAAGCGCGAGATCGTCGCCGACGCCAAGCTGAAGCCGGTCTTCGATGGCAAGGACAAGGTCTCCATGTTCGAGATGAACAAGCACCTGGCCAAGCACCTGAAGTAGGTCGGCCGGGGACGGGTTCGCCCGTCACTGCCTTGGAAGCCCCGTCGACCTGCCGGTCGGCGGGGTTTTTCTTTGCCGATCAGTCCCTGGGAGCCGAAAGCTTGCTGCGGACGCGATGCTCGACCCGCGTCAGGCCCTGGCCGACGTCCGGCGCGGCGTTCACCTCGCGCAGGAAGGCCTGCAGGTCGGCGGTGTCGATCCGCCGGACGGGCTTGGCCCGCGACCATTCATGCCCGATCAGGCCGCCCAGGCGGCACGCCTGAACCTTCACCGCCGCCTTCTGCGCGGCCTGGGCCTTCGCCACGAGCCGGTCGACCACGGAATTCCAGTTCGGCTCACCGGGCATGCAGGTCCACGGGAGGCTCTTGCACTCGCCGGTCCAGAAGCGCTGGTTCCAGCGGGCGTGGATGGGGCTGTCGAAGGCCGCGGGCGCGCCAGCGCGCAATCGGCGCGGACATAGGGCTGGGCCAAGGCGGGCCATGCGGCGATCGCGGCCGTTGCTGCAGCCGCCCAGGCTGCGACCCGGACCATTCAGTTCCTCCCTGGCCGCGACGCTAGCACGGCCTCATCCGGCCGCCATGGCGCCCAGCGCCTGCATGATCGCCGGTCCGATCAGTACAACGAACAATGGTGGCAGGATGAAGGTGATCATCGGCACGGTGAGCGTGGCCGGCGGGCGCGCAGCCTATTCCTCGGCCTTCATCGTCCCGGTTCTCGCACTGACCTGCAGGGTCTGGAGGATCAGGCGCGAGGCGTCGACCAGGCCGCAGAGCAGCAGGAGCAGAAGCGGCGCAATCAGCGCCAGCTCCACCGCGGCGGGCGCCGGTCGCGCGCCGGCGCGCCCAGCAGAATCGCCGAGGACCTCCCCACCGTGGGACTTTCCGATACTCGCAGAAGAACAACGCCGGATTCTTCGGCCGGCGCGCACGGCGTGCGTGCGGTCACAACCAGTGCCGGGAGGCGAACTGGGCGACCCCCGCAAGATGTCTCTGACACAAGCCGCTGATTCTCAGTCGGTACACGGACATCAGCCGAAGCTCGTCAGCCTACGGTGCACTGAAGCTGTGCTGTATCGCGCCAAATATCGATGCCTGATGATCTTCGCGTTTGGCCACAGGATCACGGCCTTGGCGCCCGCACGGGCGCTTGGTGAATGTGGCTAAACCTTGTCAGTGCGACAACCCGCCACAGTCTAACCAAGTCTTCGCATGAAGAACGGGGGGTCTCCCTGCGTCTTCCTGCCTCACTATGGGTAGGCCGGAGGCGGAAGAAACGACTCGGTGTAACGAGTTGGTAAGAGACTCCTGATGTGCGTAACGGGTGCGAAAAGCACCAGTTGTGTTCTTAGCATTTCGTTTTTCTTAGCTGACCGACCGATCCGGGCGCCTACACTGCACAAGGTGGACTAATGGGTATCTCCAGCCTCTCGACGCAGCAGATTGCGGCGCTGTCGGCAGCGACAATCCAAAGCCTGTCCACGACGGACATGAGCCAGCTGTCATCGGCCCAGTTGGGGGCGATCAGCACGACCGGCATCACTGCGCTGACCAGCACCCAGGTGGGCGCGATCTCGTCGGCGACGGTCAAGGGGCTCAAGGCCGACCAGATCCCCCTACTTCCAGAACGCGGTGGTCTTCGACACCACCCAACTGGCGGTGTTCAACGCCGCCCAGATGGGCGCACTGACCACCACCCAGGTCACGGCGTTCGACACGACCCACCTGACGGCGCTGAAGACGACTCAGCTGGCGGCGATCTCCTCCACGAGCCTGGCCTCGCTCGACACGACCCAGATCCAGGGCCTGACCACGACCCAGGTCAAGGCGCTCACCACCTCGCAGATCAAGGGCCTCACCACCGACGACATGGGCGAGTTCACCTCGACCCAGATCGGCGCGCTCAACACCTCGCAGATCAAGGTCCTCGACTCCGCGCAGTTCTCGGCGCTGACGACCACCCAGTTGGGCGGACTGACGACGAGCCAGCTGTCGCAGCTTTCGACCACCAACCTGGCGGCGCTGGACACCGGCCAGGTGCAGGCGCTGACGACGACCCAGATCGGCGGCCTCACGGCCACCCAGCTCAAGACGCTGTCGTCGGATGACTTCGGCGAGCTGACCTCGACCCAGGTCCAGGCCTTCAGCTCGACCCAGCTTGGCGCGCTTTCGACGACGAACCTGAATTCGCTCGACACCGCGACCTTCCAGGCCCTGACGACGACCCAGCTGAAGGGGCTGACGACCAGCCAGATGGCCGGCCTCGCCGACGGCGACGTCCAGGAGTTCACCTCCACCCAGATCGCCGGCCTGGCCTCCACCCAGCTCGCCGCCCTGACGACGACGGGCGTGCAGGCGATGGACAGCACCCAGATCCGGGCGCTCGGCTCCACCCAGATCAAAGCCCTGACTCCGACTCAGCTGAGGTCGCTGAGCGACACGGACATGGCCGAGTTCACCTCGACCCAGATCCAGTCGTTCAGCGCCACCCAGCTCGGCGCCCTGACCACGACCGCCTTCTCGGCGCTCGACACGACCCAGATGAACGCCCTCACCACCACCCAGGTGAAGGGCCTGACCTCCAGCCAGCTCAGCAATCTGTCGACGGACGACATGAGCGAGCTGACGACGACCCAGCTGCAATCGCTCGCCTCGACCCAGCTCGCCGCGCTTGGCTCGACCAATTTCGGCGCCCTGACCTCGACCCAGGTCCAGGCGCTGACCACCACCCAGGTGAAGGGCCTGTCCGTCGCCCAGCTGTCGGGCATGGATTCCGCCGACATCGCCGACTTCACCTCGACCCAGGTCGCGGCGCTGACGGCGACGCAGATCGGCGGCATGGGCTCCACGAACCTCAACGCGCTGAACTCGACCCAGATGGGCGCGCTGACGACCACCCAGGTGAAGGGCCTGACGCTCAACCAGCTTCAGAACCTGACCACGGACGACGTCGCCGAGCTGACCTCGACCCATCTCGGAGCCCTGACGGCGGCCCAGCTCAACGCGGTCTCGACGACGAACCTTGTCGAGTTGACCACCACCCAGCTCCAGGGCCTGACGACGACGCAGATCGGCGCCCTGACCAGCACGGCCCTCGGCAGCCTCGACACGGCGCAGCTCGGCTCGCTGAGCACCACGCAGCTCAAGGGCCTGACGGCCAGCCAGCTGAAGACGCTGGACCCGGCGAACTTCGACAAGCTGACGGAGACCCAGGTCGCCTCGCTGTCGTCGACCCAACTGGGCGCGCTGTCCTCGACCAACTTCGCCTCGCTGACCACCACCGAGGTCCAGCTCCTCGACTCCACCCAGCTGAAGGGCCTGACGGCGACCCAGCTGGCCGGCATCGACACCGCCGACGTCGGCGAGTTCACCGCCACCCAGATCAGCCAGCTCTCGGCGACCCAGGTCGCCGGCCTCGGCGCGACCAACTTCGCCGCCCTGACGACGACGCAACAGCAGGCGCTGACCACCACCCAGCTGAAGAACCTCACGGCGAGCCAGCTGGTCGGCATGGATACGGCCGACGTCGCGGACTTCACCACGACCCAGCTCCAGGGTCTCTCCGCGACCCAACTGGCCGGCATGGGCTCGACGAACTTCAGCCAGCTGACCTCGACCCAGGTCCAGGCGCTGACCACCACCCAGATCAAGGGCCTCACGACCGTCCAGCTGTCGAGCATGGACACGGCCGACATGGCCGACTTCACCTCGACCCAGCTGACCGTGCTGAGCGCGGCGCAGGTCGCGGCCATGGGCTCGACCAACCTCAACGCCCTGAACTCGACCCAGATGGGCGCCCTGACGACCACGCAGATCAAGGCGCTGACCACCACCCAGCTCCAGGGCCTGACGACCGACGACATCGCGGAGCTGACCTCGACCCAGCTCGGCGCCCTGACGACGGCCCAGCTGACCAAGATCGCTTCGGAGAACATCGCCGAGCTGACCACGACCCAGCTGACCGGCCTGACGTCGACCCAGCTCGGCTCGCTGACCACCACGACCCTGTCGGCCATCGACACGGCCGAGCTGAGCTCGCTCAGCACGACCCAGGTGAAGGGCCTCACGACCACCCAGTTGAAGGCGATCGACGCGGCCGACTTCGACAAGCTGACCTCGACCCAGGTGACGGCGCTCACCTCGACGCAGCTCGGCGCCCTGACCACCACGAACCTGTCCTCGCTGACGACGACGGAAGCCCAGGCGCTCGACTCCACCCAGCTGAAGGGCCTGACGGCGACCCAGCTGGCCGGCATCGACACGGCCGACATCAACGAGTTCACCTCGACGCAGATCAGCCAGCTGTCCTCGACCCAGGTCGCGGGCATGGGCTCGACCAACTTCGCCGCCCTGACCACCACCCAGCAGCAGGCCCTGACCACCACCCAGCTGAAGGGCGTGACCGCCACCCAGCTCCTGGGGATGGACACCGCCGACGTGGCCGACCTGACGACGACCCAGCTGCAGGGTCTCTCGGCCACCCAGCTGTCGGCGATGGGCTCGACGAACTTCGCCCAGCTGACCTCGACCCAGGTCCAGGCGCTGACGACCACCCAGGTGAAGGGCCTGAGCGCGGCCCAGCTCTCGGGTATCGACACGGCCGACATGGCCGACTTCACCTCGACCCAGGTGGCGGCGCTGTCGGCGACGCAGGTCGCGGGCATGGGCTCGACCAACCTGTCGGCCCTGAACTCCACCCAGATGGGCGCCCTGACCACCACCCAGGTGAAGGCGCTGACCACGTCGCAGCTCGAAGGGCTGACCACCGACGACATGGCCGAACTGACGTCGACCCAGGTCGGCGCCCTTTCCGCGGCCCAGATCGGCAAGGTCTCCTCGACCAACCTGGCCGAGCTGACGACCACCCAACTCCAGGGCCTGACGACGTCGCAGATCGGCGCCCTGACCACGACCACGCTCTCCGCCCTGGACACCGCCCAGCTCAGTTCGCTCAGCACCACCCAGGTGAAGGGCCTGACGGCGACCCAGCTGCGGACCATCGACTCGGCCGACTTCGACAAGCTGACCTCGACCCAGCTCGGCGCGTTCTCCTCGACCCAGCTCGGGGCGCTGACCACCACCAACCTGGCCTCGCTGACGACGACGGAAGCCCAGGCGCTGACCGAGACCCAGCTCAAGGGCCTGACGACCACCCAGCTCGCCGGTATCGACACGGCGGACATCAACGAGCTGACCTCGACGCAGATCAGCCAGCTGTCCTCGACCCAGGTCGCGGGCATGGGCTCCACCAACCTGGCGGCCCTGACCACGACCCAGCAGCAGGCGCTGACCACGACCCAGATGAAAGGGCTCACGGCGAGCCAGCTTTCGGGTCTTGACACCGCCGACGTGGCGGACCTGACGACGACCCAGCTTGGCGCGCTTTCGGGCACCCAGCTGTCGGCCATGGGCTCGACGAACTTCGCCCAGCTGACCTCGACCCAGGTCCAGTCGCTGACGACCACCCAGGTGAAGGGTCTCTCGTCGACCCAGCTCTCGGGCATCGACACTGCCGACATGGCCGACTTCACCTCCACCCAGGTGGCGGCGCTGACGGCGACGCAGATTGGCGGGATGGGCTCGACCAACCTGTCCGCCCTGAACTCGACCCAGATGGGCGCGCTGACCACCACCCAGGTGAAGGCGCTGACCACCTCGCAGCTCGAGGGCCTGACCACCGACGACATGGCCGAGATCACCTCGACCCAGCTCGGCGCCCCTGACCACGGCGCAGCTCGGCAAGATCTCGACCACGAACCTCGCCGAACTGACCACCACCCAGCTGCAGGGCCTGACCGCGACGCAGGTCGGCTCGCTGACGACCACGGCGCTGTCGGCCTTCGACACCGCCGAGCTCAGCTCGCTGAACACCACCCAGGTGAAGGGCCTGACGGCGACCCAGCTGCGGACCATCGACTCGGCCGACTTCGACAAGCTGACCTCGACCCAGGTGACGGCGTTCTCCTCGACCCAGCTCGGGGCCCTGACGACCACCAACCTGTCGTCGCTGACCACAACGGAGGCCCAGGCGCTCGACTCCACCCAGCTGAAGGGCCTGACGGCGACCCAGCTGGCCGGCATCGACACGGCCGACATCAACGAGTTCACCTCGACGCAGATCAGCCAGCTGTCCTCGACTCAGGTCGCGGGCATGGGCTCCACCAACCTGGCGGCCCTGACGACCACCCAGCAGCAGGCCCTGACGACCACCCAGGTGAAGGGTCTCACCACGACCCAGCTGGCCGGCATCGACACCGCCGACGTGGCCGACCTGACGACCACCCAGCTGCAGGCCCTCTCGGCCACGCAACTGGCCGGCATGGGCTCGACGAACTTCAGCCAGCTGACCTCCACCCAGGTCCAGTCGCTGACCACCACCCAGATCAAGGGCCTGACGACGGCCCAGCTGGGCGGCATGGCGTCGACCGACATGGCCGACTTCACCTCCACCCAGATCCAGGCGCTGTCGGCGACCCAGGTGGCGGCCCTCGGCTCGACCAACCTGAACGCGCTCGACGCGACCCAGATGGGCGCGCTGACCACGACCCAGATCAAGGGGCTGACCACGTCGCAGCTCGAAGGGCTGACCACCGACGACATGGCCGAGATCACCTCGACCCAGCTCGGCGCCCCTGACCACCCAGCAGCTCGGCAAGCTCACGACCACCAACCTTGGTGAACTGACGACGACCCAGCTCACGGGCCTGACCGCGACGCAGGTCGGCTCGCTGACGACCACGGCGCTGTCGGCCTTCGACACCGCCGAGCTCAGCTCGCTGAACACCACCCAGGTGGCCGGCCTGACGGCGACCCAGCTGCGGACCATCGACTCGGCGGACTTCGACAAGCTGACGTCGACCCAGGTGACGGCGCTGACCTCGACGCAACTCGGGGCCCTGACCACCACCAACTTCGCCTCGCTGACGACGACGGAAGCCCAGGCGCTGACCGAGACCCAGCTGAAGGGCCTGACGGCCACCCAGCTGGCCGGCATCGACACGGCCGACATCAACGAGTTCACCTCGACGCAGATCAGCCAGCTGTCCTCGACCCAGGTCGCCGGCATGGGCTCCACCAACCTGGCGGCCCTGACGACGACCCAGCAGCAGGCGCTGACGACCACCCAGGTGAAGGCCCTGACGACGACCCAGCTCGCCGGCATGGACACCGCCGACGTGGCCGACCTGACGACCACCCAGCTGCAGGCCCTCAGCGCCACGCAACTGGCCGGCATGGGCTCGACGAACTTCGCCCAGCTGACCTCGACCCAGGTCCGGTCGCTGACCGAGACGCAGGTGAGGGGCCTC
Organism: Phenylobacterium sp. J367; assembly: GCF_024699985.1. Lineage (GTDB taxonomy): Bacteria > Pseudomonadota > Alphaproteobacteria > Caulobacterales > Caulobacteraceae > Phenylobacterium. The sequence continues at coordinate 3,140,934 of NZ_JAJONA010000001.1, forward strand.
TCGACGGTTCAGCTCGGCGGTATCGACACCGCCGACATGGCCGACTTCACCTCCACCCAGGTGGCCGCCCTGACGGCGACCCAGGTGGCGGCGCTCGGCTCGACCAACCTGAACGCGCTCGACGCGACCCAGATGGGCGCGCTGACCACGACCCAGATCAAGGGGCTGACCAACGCCCAGGTCGGGAACCTGACCACCGACGACGTGGCCGAGCTCACCTCGACCCAGATCGGCGCGCTCACCACCCAACAGCTCGGGCAGCTCACGACCACCAACCTCGGTGAGCTGACCACCACCCAGCTGCAGGGCCTGACCGCGACCCAGCTCGGCTCGCTGACGACCACGGCGCTGTCGGCCTTCGACACGGCCGAGCTCAGCTCGCTGAACACCACCCAGGTGGCCGGCCTGACGGCGACCCAGCTGCGGACCATCGACTCGGCGGACTTCGACAAGCTGACGTCGACCCAGGTGACGGCGCTGACCTCGACGCAACTCGGGGCGCTCACCACCACCAACTTCGCTTCGCTGACGACGACGGAAGCCCAGGCGCTGACCGAGACCCAGCTGAAGGGCCTGACGGCGACCCAGCTGGCCGGCATCGACACGGCCGACATCAACGAGTTCACCTCGACGCAGATCAGCCAGCTGTCCTCGACCCAGGTCGCGGGCATGGGCTCCACCAACCTGGCGGCCCTGACCACGACCCAGCAGCAGGCGCTGACCACCACCCAGGTGAAGGCCCTGACGACGACCCAGCTCGCCGGCATGGACACCGCCGACGTGGCCGACCTGACGACCACCCAGCTGCAGGCCCTCTCGGCCACGCAACTGGCCGGCATGGGCTCGACGAACTTCGCCCAGCTGACCTCGACCCAGGTCCGGTCGCTGACCGAGACCCAGGTGAAGGGCCTCTCGACGGCTCAGCTCTCGGGCATCGACACCGCCGACATGGCCGACTTCACCTCCACCCAGGTGGCCGCCCTGACGGCGACCCAGGTGGCCGGGATGGGGGGCGGCCAACCTCTCGGCGCTCGACGCGACCCAGATGGGCGCGCTGACCACGACCCAGATCAAGGGGCTGACCACCGCCCAGGTCGAGGGGCTGACCACCGACGACATGGCGGAGCTCACCTCCACCCAGATCGGCGCCCTGACCACCCAGCAGCTCGGCAAGGTCTCGACCACCAACCTCGGTGAGCTGACGACGACCCAGCTGCAGGGCCTGACCGCGACGCAGGTCGGCTCGCTGACGACCACGGCGCTGTCGGCCTTCGACACCGCCGAGCTCAGCTCGCTGAACACCACCCAGGTGGCCGGCCTCACGGCGACCCAGCTGCGGACCATCGACTCGGCCGACTTCGACAAGCTGACGTCGACCCAGGTGACGGCGCTGACCTCGACGCAGCTCGGGGCCCTGACGGCGACCAACTTCGCCTCGCTGACCACCACCGAGGCGCAGGCGCTGACCGAGACCCAGCTGAAGGGTCTGACGACCACCCAGCTGGCCGGCATCGACACCGCCGACATCAACGAGTTCACCTCGACGCAGATCAGCCAGCTGTCCTCGACCCAGGTCGCCGGCATGGGCTCCACCAACCTGGCGGCCCTGACGACGACCCAGCAGCAGGCGCTGACCGCGACCCAGGTGAAGGGTCTCACCACGACCCAGCTCGTGGGCCTCGACACCGCCGACGTGGCCGACCTGACGACCACCCAGCTGCAGGCGCTCAGCGCCACGCAACTGGCCGGCATGGGCTCGACCAACTTCACCCAGCTGACCTCCACCCAGGTCCGGTCGCTGACCGAGACCCAGGTGAAGGGCCTGACCACCAGTCAGCTGGGCGGGATGGCGACCGACGACATGGCCGACTTCACGTCGACCCAGATCGCGGCCCTGTCCTCCAGCCAGATCGCCGCCCTTGGCTCGTCCAACCTGAATGCGCTCGACACGACGCAGGTCCAGGCGATGACGACCACCCAGATCAAGGGGCTGACGACGACCCAGCTGGAGGGCCTGACTACCGACGACATGTCCGAGATCACCTCGACCCAGCTTGGCGCGCTCACCACCGTCCAGCTCTCGAAGATCTCCAGCACGAACATCGGTGAGCTGACCTCCACCCAGCTGCAGGGCCTGACGGCCACCCAGGTCGGCTCGCTCACGACCACGGCGCTTGCGGCCCTCGACACCGCCGAGCTGAGCTCGCTCAGCACGACCCAGGTGAAGGGCCTGACCTCGACCCAGCTGCGGACCATCGACTCCGCGGACTTCGACAAGCTGACGTCGACCCAGGTGACGGCGCTGACCTCCACCCAACTGGGGGCGCTCTCGACCACCAATCTGGGATCCCTGACCTCGACCGAGGTGGGGGCGCTCGACTCGACCCAGCTGAAGGGCCTCACGGCCACGCAGCTGGTCGGCATCGACACCGCCGACATGGCCGACTTCACCTCGACCCAGATCAGCCAGCTCAGCACGCAGCAGGTCGCGGGCCTGGGGGCCACCAACCTGTCGGCCCTCGACACCACCCAAATGCGCGCCCTGACGACGACCCAGCTCAAGGCCCTGACGGCCACCCAGCTGGGCGGTCTGACCACCGACGACATGGCCGAGATCACCTCGACCCAGTTGCAGGCGCTGACGGCGACCCAGGTGGGGGCGCTCGGGTCGACCAACTTCAACCAGCTGACCAGCACCCAGGTGCAGGCGCTGTTCGAGACCCAGATCAAGGGCCTGACCACGACCCAGGTGAGGGCCCTGGATGTGGCGGAGTTCGGGGAACTGACGAGCACCCAGATGTCGGCGCTGACCGGGACCCAGGTCGCGGCGCTCACCACCGACATCATCGGCGCCCTGACGACGACCCAGATCGACTCCCTGACCACCTCGCAGGTCGCGGCGCTGACCACCACCCAGCTCGACCACCTGACGTCGACGAACATCCTCTCGATGACGACGACCCAGGCGGCCGCCTTCACGCTGGCCCAGGTGCAGAGCTTCGACAACGCCGACGGCTCCGGCGAACAGGGCCAGGTGGACGCCTACCTCCAGGCCACCTGATCCCACGGATGAGACCCTCTCCCGCCCCAGGCGGGGAGGGGACCCGTCCGGGGTGCGGCTTGATGGCGCTATCCGCCTGAAACGCCCTCCCGAACGATTGTCCGGGCCGAACGGCGTGCGATGATTTCCCAAGCCGAATCGACGCGTGGATTCGCCCCCGGGGGTGCGTCGCGCGGGGGGATCCCGAGAACTCGATGTCCGAGAACGCTTTCCTTGTCGCGATGCAGAAGATCACCGCCGGCCAGGCGACGATCGGTGATGTCATCGACGCGGCGGCGCGACTGACGCAGGCCGGCCTGCCGGCCGAGGCGATCCAGGTCTATCAGGTCTGGGCGAAGCTCAACGCCGAGCACCCGCAGGTCCAGGTCGCCTATTTCAACTGCGCGGTGATCCAGAGCGACATGGGCGACCTGCCGGGCGCCTGCGCGTCGCTGCAGACGGCCATCAGCATCGCCCCCGACTTCGCCCCGGCCTACATCAACCTCGGCGGCGTCCTCGAGCGCGGCGGTCAGCCCGAGCAGGGGATCGAGGCCTGGCGGACGCTGGCCCAGCGACCGGGCCCGATCACCGGCAAGGCGGTCGGCTTCGTCATCACCGCCCTGAAGCAGATCGGCCGCGTCAGCTCCGACATCAACCGGCCGGACCTGGCCGAGGCGGCGCTCCGTGCGGCGCTCGAGATCCTCCCCGAACAGCGGGACGTGCTGGAGCAGTATTTCGCCATGCGGCTGGGCCAGCTCGAATGGCCGGTGATCGCGCCCTGGGAAAACATCGAGCGCAAGACGCTCATGGGCAACATCAACCCGCTGTCGGTGAGCTGCTACACCGACGACCCGCTGTTCCAGCTCGCCAACGCCGCCCGCTTCGTCGAGAAGGCGGTGGCCGACGTGGAAGGCGGCGAGCACGACCGCCGCAACGTGGAGATCGACCTCTCCAACCGGCGCATCCGGGTCGGCTACGTCTCGTCCGACCTGCGCGACCACGCCATCGGCTACCTGATGGCGGAGCTGTTCGAACTGCACGACCGCTCCAAGGTCGAGGTGTTCGCCTACTACTGCGGGGTGCCGCCGCAGGGCGCGCTGCACGAGCGGATCAAGGGCGCCATCGAGCACTGGCGCGACATCCGCCAGATGTCCGACGACGAGGCCGCCGCCCAGATCGCGGCCGACGGCATCGACATCCTGGTGGACGTCAACGGCCACACCCGCGACGCCCGCAGCGCGCTCTTCGCCCGCCGTCCGGCGCCGATCATCGTCAACTGGCTGGGATTCCCCGGCACCGCCGGCTCGCCGTACCACCAGTACATCATCGCCGACGACTTCATCGTCCCGCCGGAATCCGAGATGTACTACTCGGAGAAGGTCCTGCGGCTGCCCTGCTACCAGTCCAACGACCGGCGGCGGCGGGTGGACGAGAACCGGCCGCACCGCGCCGACTTCGGCCTGCCGGACGACGCCTTCGTGTTCTGCTGCTTCAACGGCGTCCAGAAGTTCAACAAGGCGACGGTCCTGCGCTGGGTGGAGATCCTGAAGCGCGTCCCCAACAGCGTGCTGTGGCTGCTGGAGTCGATCCCCGCCACCCAGAAGCGCCTGTGCGACTTCGTGGAGGCCCACGGGGTCGCCCCGTCCCGCCTGGTCTTCGCGCCGAAGCTGCACAACTTCCAGCACCTGGCCCGCTATCCGCTGGCCGACCTGTTCCTCGACACCTCGCCCTACGGCGCCCACACGACGGCGTCGGACGCGCTGTGGATGGGCGTGCCGGTGCTGACCGCGCCCGGCCGCAGCTTCGCCTCGCGCGTCTGCGGCAGCCTGGTCACGGCCGCGGGTCTGCCCGAGCTGATCTGCAACAGCCAGGCCGAGTATGTGGAGCGCGCCGTCGAGCTCGCGGGCGACCCGGCCCAGCTCGCGGCGCTCCGCGTGCGGCTGGAGGCCGGCCGCGACACCTGTGTCCTCTTCGACATGGACCGCCTGACCGCCGAGCTGGAAGGCCTCTATGCGGAGATGTGCGCCGACTACGTCGAGGGCCGTCTGCCCGTGCCCAAGCTGACCGGCCTGCAGCCCTACCTCGAGGTCGGTGTCTCGCTCGACCACGAGGCGGTCGAAATGCAGTCCGTGGAGGACTACCACGGCCTCTACCTGGAGCGCCTGGCGCAGGCCCACCGCCGCCGTCCGAACGCGCCCGACCACCTCATCTGGACCGAAGCCCACGCCGCTGCGGCGGACGGACGACCCCTCGCGGCGGAACCGGCACGGCGCAAACGCGCCGCGGCGGCCTAGCCCTCACCACTCATTGCGACCCGCTGAAAGCCCCCGTCGATGACCATCCTGCCGAAGCTCCACGAGATCTACAATTCGGCGGGGCTGAGGCCGCTGACCGGCCACTCCACCCAGCACATGTTCGACTGGATGGACGCGCCGTTCACGCGCTTCTTCGACGGCAATTCCATCGTCGGCTGCGCCGGCCTGTCGCTGTTCGAGATCATGTTCCTCGAGCACCTGCGCGACTACCTGAAGCCGAAGAACATCCTGGTCATCGGCAACGCCCACGGCTGGAGCACGATCGCCCTCGCCCTGACCTTCCCGAAGGCCAAGATCGTCGCCATCGACCCCTATGAGCTGGGCATCGAGCTGACCAACAAGCTGTCCGCCGAGAACAAGCTGAAGATCAAGGCGGTGGTCGGCCTCTCGCCCCAGGCGATCAAGCCGTCCTGCGCCGAGCACCTCGACGGGCCCGTCGACTTCGTCCTGATCGACGCCGTCCACACCAACGAGGCCATCGTCACCGACTTCATGGGCTGCCGCGAGGTGGCGTCCGACGACTGCTTCTACCTCTTCCACGACGTCGTGAACTGGAAGATGACCGAGGGCATGAAGCAGAACCAGGCCGTCTCCGGCCTGCAGAGCCGCCTGCTCACCCGTACGCCGTCCGGCATGGCGGTGCTGTTCAACACCATCCCGGACGAGCTCGCGGCCTATCTCGAGTGCTTCTCGGACAATACCCAGCTGCTGTCGGCCTACCGCGACCTGGTCCGTCAGACCATGGTCAAGGACACCTTCGGCGAGGCGCTCGCGAGCCTGAAGGGCGCGGCCTGATGTTCGTGGTCCAGGGGCCGGGCGCCAGCTTCAAGCCCACCCACCGCAAGGCCATCGTCTCCCTGGTGATCGGCGACGAGTACCAGGCGATCTGGCAGACCCTCTGCCAGGCCAACTGGGAGGCCTACTGCGCGCGCCACGGCTTCGACCTCATCGTCGTCACCGGCGCCCCTGGACACCTCGGAGCGGGGCAGGGCGCGCTCGCCGGCCTGGCAGAAGCTGCTGATCCTCAACGAGCCCTGGTCCAGCCAGTACGACCGGATCGTCTGGGTCGACGCCGACATCGTCATGTCCCCGGCCGCGCCCGACATCACCCAGTCGTGCCCCGATCCCAGGCTGGTGGGCGTCTGCGTGTCCGGCGACCAGATGTCCGAGGCCGACAAGCACATCTATTTCGAGCGCCTCTACAACATGCAGGTGGATCCCAACCAGGCCGGCCGCGCCTGGGAGATGCACGAGAGCAACCGCATGGCGGAGGACGGCATCCCCGCCGGGGTGCCCATGCTCAACACCGGCGTGCTGGTGCTCGCGCCGCGCCTGCACAACCAGGTCTTCCTCGACACCTACGCCATGGAAGGGCTGACCAGGCTCTACGAACAGCCCCACCTCTCCCACGAGCTCTTCCGCCGCGGGCTGGTCCACCGGATCTCCGCCCGCTTCAACTGGATCGTCCAGGAGATCCTGACGCTCCACTTCCCGAACACGACCACCGCCGCCGACCCGAAGGAGCTGGCGGCCATCGTCGACCACATGCGCAAGGAACTGGGCAAGTGCTACTTCCTGCACTTCGCGGGAAGCATGAACCTGATGCGCTACATGGCTGGTCTCGCACAACAATCCGGTCAGGCGTTCGCGCCCGCCGCCGCCGCCTGAGGAACTGACCCATGAAGAAAGCCACCGCCACCGCGGAAGTGATCGCCTTCCCCGAGCCCACCATCACGACGGCCACCCAGCCGAGCCTCGTCGAGGCGGTGCAGCTCGCCTTCGAGCAGGGCCGCAACGAGCAGGGCAAGCTCGTCCCCTACGTCCTCGACATCGAGGGCATGTCGGGCCGGAAGTTCCGGTATTTCCTGAACAACCTCATCGGCCTGGTGAACAACCCGCGCTACCTGGAGATCGGCTCATGGGCGGGCTCGACCTTCTGCTCGGCGATCTTCGGCAACACGGTCAAGGCGACGGCGATCGACAACTGGTCGCTGTTCGGCGGCCCGGTGCAGCATTTCTTCGCCAACCTCGCCAACTGCGGCGGCCTGAACGCGCGCACCAGCGTGCTGTTCGAGGACTTCCGGAAGGTCGATTACAAGGCGATCGGCAAGTTCAACGTCTACCTTTTCGACGGTCCGCACGCCTACCAGGACCAATACGACGCCCTGGCCTACGCCTGGGATGCGCTGACCGACGAATTCGTGTTCATCTGCGACGACTGGAACTGGCCTGCGGTGCGCGCCGGCACCTGGGATGCGATCCGCGACCTCGGTCTCGAGATCCGCACCCAGATCGAGGTGCGCACGACCGACGACGACACCACGCCGCCGACCAGCGGCAAGGAAACCGACTGGCACAACGGCTACCTGATCTGCGTCCTGCGCAAGAACGGCGTCAGCATCTGATCGCCGACCGGGGACTGGAAGAATGAAGCGCGTTCTCGTCACCGGCGGCGCCGGTTTCCTCGGCTCGCACCTCTGCGAGCGGCTCCTCGACCAGGGGCACGAGGTGCTGTGCATCGACAACTTCTACACGGGCGCCCGGCGCAACGTGGCCCACCTGCTGACCAATCCGCGGTTCGAGCTGATGCGCCACGACGTGACCTTCCCGCTCTTCGTGGAGGTCGACGAGATCTACAACCTGGCCTGCCCGGCCTCGCCGATCCACTACCAGTACGACCCGGTGCAGACGACGAAGACCTCGGTGCACGGGGCGATCAACATGCTGGGCCTGGCCAAGCGGCGTCGCGCGAAGATCTTCCAGGCCTCCACCAGCGAGGTCTACGGCGACCCGACGGTGCACCCCCAGCCGGAGGAATACTGGGGCAACGTCAACCCGATCGGCTACCGCTCCTGCTACGACGAGGGCAAGCGCTGCGCCGAGACGCTGTTCTTCGACTACCGCCGCCAGCACAACCTGCGCATCAAGGTGGCGCGGATCTTCAACACCTACGGCCCGCGGATGCACCCGAACGACGGCCGGGTGGTGTCGAACTTCGTGGTCCAGGCGCTGAAGGGCGAGTCCATCACCCTCTACGGCGAGGGCAACCAGACCCGCTCGTTCTGCTACGTCGACGACCTTGTGGAGGGCTTCCTGCGCTTCATGGCGACCGGCGACGAGGTGACCGGGCCCATCAACCTCGGCAATCCCGGCGAGTTCACGATCCGCGAGCTGGCCGAGATCGTCATCGACCTCACCGGCTCGAAGTCGAAGATCGAATTCCGGCCGCTGCCGCAGGATGACCCGATGCAGCGCCAGCCGATCATCGACAAGGCCAAGGAACACCTGGGCTGGGAGCCGAAGGTGCCGCTCCGCGAGGGCCTGAAGAAGACCATCGCCTATTTCGACGACCTGATCCGTTCCGACGCAGACCTGGCCCAGCCGAACGGCGTCTAGGTTCCAGGCTGGACGTACGGCACCTTGGCGAAGAGCTCGCGCTCCGCGCCGCGGGGGTCGTCCACCAGCCGGGTTTCGGCGTCGAAGACCATCGTCTGCCGCCTCGGCAGGCCATAGGGCTCCCAGCGGGGCAGGGCGGCGTGGTTCGGGTCGCCCGTCCGGGCGAGGGCGATGAAGGCGTCGCTCATCAGGCCCGCGACCTTGCGAGCCTCCGGCCCGTCGCCCGTCTGCGCCCCCTTCGCGGCCGTGTTGTCGAACACCAGCGGGATGTCGAGGGTGTGGAAGGCCTTCAGCCGCCCGCCCTGCGAGGGCGACGGGAAGTCGAGCTGATAGGCCCAGGTGGGCGCGCCCTGGCGGGCGCGGGCCTCGGCCTCGATGATCGCGCCACGCCAGGACCGTGAGGCGGTGGTCGCCGAGAACAGGACGTCGGACGGGCTGTAGTGCGGATAGAGCTCCCGGTAGCGGGCGATCACCAGTTCGGGCTGGATGTCCACGCGCAGGTTGGGGGCGAGCCGGGCCGGCAGGCCGGCCCAGTCCAAGGTGAAGTTGCTCTCGTCGTTTCCCAGGAAGGCGCGGGTCTCGTCGTGGGTGTTGCCGATGATCATCGGCACGCCGGCGGCGAGCGGCGGAGCGTCCGGCCAGAAGGGGTGCCGCCTCAGGCTCCGCTCGTCGAGCACCGGGCCGAAGTAGATCGCGCCATAGGGCAGGATCGGGTCCCGGGCCCCCATGGCCTCCACGAGGCGCTGGGCGGGCAGGGTGCGCAGCGCGTCGGCCTGTTCCGGCTTCAGCTTCAGGGCGTCGAGCCAGGCCAGGGTGCGCTGGTGAGCGTTCAGCGGGCCGGACGCCGTCACCTGCTGGCCGCTCATGGTGGCGGCGCGGTGGAAGAGGCCCTGGGCTGCCGGCATGGCCATGAGCGTGGCGATCTTCGCCCCGCCGCCCGACTGGCCGAAGACCATGACGCGGGAGGCGTCGCCCCCGAACTCGGCGATGTTGTCCCGGACCCATCTGAGCGCCAGCACGAGGTCGAGCTGGCCGGCGTTGCCGCTGTCGGCCCAGTCGGGGACGCCCAGCCGTGCGAGGTAGGCGTAGCCGAAGGCGTTCAGGCGGTGGTTGACGGTGACCACCACCACGTCGCCGCGGCGGGCGAGCCGCGTCCCATCGTAGAGCGGGCTGGAGCCGGAGCCGGTCGAATAGGCGCCGCCGTGGAAGTAGACCATCACCGGCCGCCTGGCGCCGTCGCGCAGGCCGGGCGCCCAGACGTTCAGGAAGAGGCAGTCCTCGGACTGGGCGGGCTCGGCGCCGGGCTGGGGCGAGGCGGAGCCGTAGGCCAGGGCGTCGGCGACGCCGGTCCAGGGCGCGGGCGGGGCGGGGGGCTGGAAGCGGCGGGGGGCGGTGTCGGCGCCGTAGCGGATTCCTTTGAAGACCTTGATCCCGCCGTCCGTGTAGCCGCGCACGCGGCCGGCGGTGGTCCTGGCGACAGGGTGGTCCGCCGCCCGGGCGGCGACGGACGGCAGGATCAGGCCCGCCGCGGCCGTGGTGATCAGAGTCCGCCGGTCCATCACGCTCGCTCCCTTGGCGCACAGGCTATGACACCGGTAGCATTCGGCCAAGGAGATCGCATGGACCTCGACCGCCGCCGTCTGCTTGCCGGAGCCCTGTCCGCCGCGCCCGCAGTGGCGGCGGCGCAATCCGATCCGACGGAGGTGATCCCGCTCTGGCCGAAGGGGCCGCCCGGCGGGGGCGGGCAGGGGCTGGTGGAGAGCCTCTTCGACCGGGCCAGGCCGGGGCAGCCCCCGGACCGGGCGGTCACGGCGATCACCCACCCCCGGCTGACGGTCTTCCGGCCCGGGCGGCCGAACGGCCACGCCTGCCTGATCGCGCCGGGCGGCGGCTATGTCCGGGTGGTGGTCGACAAGGAAGGCTTCGAGTTCGCGAGGTTCCTCGCCGCGCGCGGGATCACCGCCTATGTCCTCTACTACCGCCTGCCGGCCGACGGCTGGACGGGCGGCCGCGACGCCCCACTGCAGGACGTGCAGCGGGCGCTCCGGCTCGTGCGCGCCCAGACGCAGGGCAGCGTCGCGGCCCTGGGCTTCTCGGCCGGTGGCCACGTAACCGCGCAGCTCCTCAACCGCTTCGCCGAGGCCAGCTATCCGCCGCAGGACGCCGCCGACATGCTGTCGGCGCGGCCGGACGCGGGCGGGCTGATCTATCCGGTGATCAGCATGGACCCGGCCATCGTGCACGCGGGATCGCGCGAGAAGCTGGTGGGCGCCAACGCCGGCGAGGCGCTGACGCGAGCCTATTCCATGGAGACGCGCGTGAGAGGGCAGACCCCGCCGACCTTCCTGGTCCACGCCGCGGACGACGCCAGCGTGCCGATGGACAATTCGCTCAGAATGTATGGATCGCTGCGGGCGGCGGGCGTGCCGACCGAGGCCCACTGGTTCCAGAAGGGCGGCCACGGGTTCGGGATGCGCGGCGCGGCCGGCAAGCCGGCGGCCCGGACGCCTGAGCTGTTCCATGCCTGGTGGATGCGGCAAGTCCGCCAGGAACCTTGACGATCAAGCCTCGTTGACGCTCATCGCCGGGGACCGCGCAGGGGCGCGGATCCGGACGCGCGTGCGTACTGGGGGAAGACGATGGCGGTGACGCTTCAGACCTATCTGGCCGACGCGGCCGAGCCGGGGCTGGCCGGACTGCTGAACGCCATGGTGGACGCCTGCGCCGCGATCAGCACCCTCGTCCGCCGGGGCGCGGTGGACGAGATCATGGGCGCGCTGGAGAGCGAGAACGTCCAGGGCGAGGTCCAGAAGAAGCTCGACGTCATCTCCAACGACATCCTGCTGGAATCCTGCGCCAAGGCGCCGGCGCTGGCGGCCATGGCCTCCGAGGAGATGGACAGCATCCATCCGGTGCGCCCGGTGACCGCCGAGGCCCGTTACCTCCTGCTGTTCGATCCGCTGGACGGCTCCAGCAACATCGATGTCAACGTCTCCATCGGCACCATCTTCTCCGTCCTGCCGGTGACCGCCGACGCGGCCCGCGAGGCCACCGAGGCCGATTTCCTGCAGCCTGGCCGCAACCAGGTCGCCGCCGGCTATGTGGTCTATGGCCCGCAGACGACGCTGGTCTTCACGCTCGGCGATGGGACGACAGTCTTCACCCTGGACCCGGTGACCGGCGAGTGGCTGCAGACCGCCGAGAAGGTCCAGGTCCCGGCGGAAACAAAGGAATTCGCCATCAACGCCTCGAACATGCGCCACTGGGCCCCGCCGGTGCGCGCCTACATCGAGGACTGCCTGGCGGGCGAGACCGGCTGCCGGGGCAAGAACTTCAACATGCGCTGGATCGCCTCGATGGTGGCCGACGTCCACCGGATAGCCATGCGCGGCGGGGTCTTCCTCTACCCGTGGGACGCCCGCGAGCCGGACCGGGCCGGGAAACTTCGCCTGATGTACGAGGCCAACCCCATGGCGATGGTCATGGAGCAGGCCGGCGGCGCGTCCTACGACGGCTTCGGGCCCACGCTCGATGCAAAGCCCACCGGCCTGCACCAGCGGGTCTCGGTGATGCTGGGGTCGGCCGCCGAGGTCGAGCGCCTGCAGAAGGCCCACGAGGCGGCGCTGCAGCCCGCCTGAGGCGGCTCAGGCCCCCACGGGCGTCCGGAGGATCTTCGCCATCGCCTTGCCCCTGGCGAGTTCGTCGATGAGCTTGTCGAGATAGCGGATCTCGCGCATCAGCGGCTCCTCGATGGCCTCGACGCGGACGCCGCAGACCACGCCGGTGATCAGGTTGCGCGCCGGGTTCAGCGGGGCCGCGGCGAAGAACCCCTCGAAGTCGGTCTTCGCGGCGATGTGGCTCTCCAGCTCCGCCTGGCTGAAGCCGGTCAGCCAGCGGATGATCTCGTCGACCTCGGACCGGGTGCGGCCCTTCTTCTCCGCCTTGGCGACGTAGAGCGGATAGACGCTGGCGAAGCTCATTGCGTAGATCCGGTGCGGGGTGCTCGTCGCCATCGGGGCCGCCTCCTATTCGCGCGTGGGCGAGAGGTAGCATCTTCCGCCGGCGCGCGCCCCTTGTCGGAAACGCCGCCGGCCGGGCGTCCTTCGGCGGACGTGGAAAGGAGACGCCGATGACGCCGACCATCACCGCCTTCGAAGCCTCGCCGGACAGGGGGCAGTGACTGGCGCGGGACACGCGGGTCCGCTGGGCTCTGGAGGAGGTCGGCCAGCCTTATGACGTGCGGCTGCTCGCCTTCGCCGCCCTGAAGCAGCCGGAGCACCTGGCGCGCCATCCCTTCGGCCAGATCCCGACCTATGAGGAGGGCGACCTGGTCCTCTTCGAGTCCGGGGCGATCATCCTGCACATCGCCGAGCGCCATCCGGGCCTGCTGCCGGAGGACGCCGGGGGGCCGGGCGAGGGCGATCGGCTGGATGTTCGCGGCGGTGAACACTGTCGAGCCGCCGATCCTGGAGCGCCAGACCGCCATGCTGCTGGAGCGCGACCGGCCGTGGACTGTGGAGCGCTTGCCGGCGATCGACGACCGCATCCGGGTGCGGCTCAAGGACCTCTCCGCCCGCCTCGGCGACGCCCCGTGGCTGGACGGGGCGTTCAGCGCCGGCGACCTGATGATGGTGCATGTGCTCCAGAGGCTCGGGACCTCCGGCCTGCTGGCGGAATATCCTCGCCTCGGAGCCTACATCGCCCGCGGCGAGGCGCGGCCGGCCTACCAGCGAGCCTTCGCGGCGCAACTGGCGGTCTTCAAGGCCGTGTCGGGGAGCTGATCGCCCGGGCTCAGATCGAACCTCTGACGAAGCCGCCGACGTACCGAGGCGGCGCGCCGCCCCGCGGCTCCGTCAACGGGCGCGCATCAAGCCTGGCGACTCGCAGATAACCAAATAATATGACTATTTGTGCGGGCGGGTCAGAACCGTGGGCTGGGGGAGGGTTGAATGGCGCGACGGATCGGCCGACGGAAGGCATTGTCCGCGGGCCTTGTGGCCCTGCTCCTGGCCTTCGCAGGCCGGCCTGCCGCCGCGCAGAGCGATCGGATGACTCCGATCCGGGTACCGGACCAGCCGGCCGCGATCACGCTCGGCACCGGGCCGCTGCCCAATGCGACCGCGCCGGAAACCTGGCACCAGCAGTACGGCAGCCGGTTCGCGCGGAACGTAACGGTCGCGACCCTCACGCCCTTTCTCCCCAACCCGAAGAAGGCCACCGGGACCGCGGTCGTGGTGGCGCCGGGCGGCGGCTTCCGGACGCTCTCCATGGAGAACGAGGGCTGGGACGTGGCCCGCGCGCTCGCCGACCGCGGCGTGGCGGCCTTCGTCCTGAAGTACCGGCTGAATCCGACGCCGGCCGACCTGCCGGGCTTCGAGCGCGCCATGGCCGAGATGTTTTCGTCGGCCGCCACCCGCCCGCCGCGTCCTGCGCCGGACCGCATGGCGACAGAGCTCGCGCCGCAGATCGCCGACGCCCGCGCGGCCTTCGCCCTGATCCGCCGCCGCTCGGCCGAGTGGGACGTCGACCCCGACCGGATCGGCATGGTCGGCTTCTCGGCCGGGGCGATGCTGACCATGGCCACGACGCTGGTCGGCGAGGACGCCAGGCCCGCCTTCATCGGCGACATCTACGGCCCGCTTTCCGCCGTGACAGTCCCGCCCGACGCGCCGCCGCTCTTCGTGGCCCTGGCCGCCGACGATCCGCTGTTCGGAAGCGGCGGCTACGGCCTGGTCGACAGCTGGCGGGCGGCGAAGCGGCCGGTGGAGTTCCACCTCTACGAACAGGGCGGACACGGGTTCGGCATGTACCCGAAGGCGACGACCAGCACCGGCTGGTTCGACGCCTTCGTCCGCTGGATGGACATGCACGGCTGGCTCAAGCCGAAGGCCTGAGGCGCGGGCCCAAATCACAAGACAGTTCGATCGGGAGGATGCCTTGAACGGAAGATCATGGATCGCGGCGGCCGGCCTGCTGGCCTTCGCGCTCGCCGCGCCTCGGGCGGCAGACGCCCAAGCCACCCGCATCTCCATCGACGCGGCGAAGCCGGGCCCGGTGGTGGACCGTCACATCTTCGGCCAGTTCGCCGAGCACCTGGGCTACGGCATCTACGACGGCGTGTGGGTCGGTCCCGACTCCAAGATCCCGAACGTGCGCGGCATCCGCAGCGACGTGGTGGGCGCGCTGAAGGCCCTGAAGGTGCCCAACGTCCGCTGGCCCGGCGGCTGCTTCGCCGACGAGTACCACTGGCGCGACGGCATCGGCCCGGCCAGCCAGCGCCCGGTGGGCATCAACGCCAACTGGGGCAATGCGCTGGAGCCCAATACCTTCGGCACGCACGAGTTCATGGACTTCGCCGACCAGATCGGCGCCGAGGCCTATGTGTCGGTGAACGTCGGCTCCGGAACCGTGAAAGAGGCCGCCGACTGGCTGGGCTACATGACCGCGCCCACCACGACGGCGCTCGGGAAGGAACGCGCGGCCAACGGCCATCCTCAGCCTTACAAGGTGAAGTTCCTCGGCATCGGCAACGAGAACTGGGGCTGCGGCGGCTCGATGAGCGGTGAGTTCTACGTCGACCAGCTCAAGCTGTATGCCCGCTACGTCCGCAACTTCGACACGGCACAGACCGGCGAGGCCGCGATGCAGCGGATCGCGGTGGGGCCGGACGGCGACAAGACCGAATACACAGAAGAGGTGATGAAGGCCTGGAAGGACCGGACCTGGGCGTGGAGCATCGAGGGCCTGTCGCTGCACTTCTACACCACCGGCGGCTGGCCCCCGTCCTACGCCTCCACCGGGTTCGGGGAGCCCGAGTACGCCAGGCTCCTGAAGGAGACCCTGACCATGGATGGCCGGATCGCCAAGCACACCGCGATCATGGACAGGTACGACCCGGAGAAGAAGGTGTTCCTGGCGGTCGACGAGTGGGGCGTGTGGCTCGCGCCCGCGCCCGGCACGAACCCCGGCTTCCTGATCCAGCAGAACTCGCTGCGCGACGCGATCCTGGCGGCGCTGAACATCAACATCTTCGCCCGGCACGCCGACCGGGTGCGGGTCGCCAACATCGCCCAGATGGTCAACGTCCTGCAGGCGATGATCCTGACGGATGGCGACAAGATGGTGCTGACGCCGACCTATCACGTGTTCCGGATGTACACGCCGTTCCAGGACGCGACCTTCCTGCCGGTGGACTTCGCGAAGGGCGAGTACCGGTCGGGCGACGTGGTCCTCCCGGGCCTCGACGCCGCAGCGGTGCGGGCCAAGGACGGTTCGGTCTGGCTGGCCCTCACCAACCTGAATCCGCGGGAGGCGGCCGAGGTCGAGCCCCAGGTGGCCGGACGGCGGGCCCGCGCCGCGGCCGGCGAGGTGCTGACGGCGGCTGAGGTCAGCGCGCACAACACCTTCCAGGCGCCGGACGTCGTGGTCCCGCGGCGGATCTCCGCCGAGGCCCGGGGCGGCCGCCTCAGCCTGCGCCTGCCGCCGAGGTCGGTGACCGTCGTGAAGCTCGACTTCTGAACGGCGGGGCGCGGGTTCGCGGGGTGGGGGGCTGTGATATGACGGCGCCGGGACGGCTGCGCCGGCCGCCGCCCACTCCGGAGAAGCACGCCCTGCCGAAGGTCCACCCGCTGCATTTCAGTCCGCTCGCGCCGCGGCGTACCCTGTCGAGCCACGGCCAGGTGGTGCGTGCGCTGGGGTCGGAGATCATCTCGGGGCGATATCCGCCGGGCGCGAACCTGCCATCGGAGCCGGAACTCCTCACCCGCTTCCAGATTTCGCGCCCGATCCTGCGCGAAGCGCTGAAGACCCTCGCCGCCAAGGGACTGGTGGTTCAAAAGACCCGGGTGGGCACGCGCGTGCTGGACCCGGTGAACTGGAATCTGTTCGACGCCGAGGTGCTGTCCTGGAAGGCCGATCTCGGGATCGACGAGCCCTTCCGGCAGTCGCTTGTCGAGATCCGCCGGGCGGTGGAGCCCAGCGCCGCGGCGCTGGCCGCCCAGCGGGCCACGCCCTCGGAGATCGAGGAGCTGCGCGAGTGCGTGGCGCAGATGCGGGTCCCCGGGCAGACGGCCGAGCGCTTCGCCGTCGCCGATCTCGAGTTCCACCTCGCCGTCGCGGCCGCCAGCGGCAATGTGCTGATGCGGTCCCTGGCGGCGGTGATCGAGACTGTCCTCGTGGCGAGCTTCTCCCGGACCTCTCCGGTCGACAGCGCCGAACTGCAGGCGCAGGTGGCCGACGCCCACGGGGCGATCGTCGACGCCATCGCGCGGAAGGACGGTCCCGGGGCAGCGACCGCCATGCTGGCGGTCATTTCAGCGGGCGACGAGCGCTACGGGACCGAGGGCGAGCGCCGGCCCTGATCCGGTTCAGAGCGCTTCGACGCGGATCTCCGGGTCGGCCGCCACGGCGAGGGCGTTGCGGGCCGGAAACCGGAAAGGCTCGGCCTCGATCTCGAAGGTGTCGCCGGGCTGGACCTTCACGCCCTCCGAGAACGACAGGGTCGCCGTGCCGAAGAAGTGCACGTGGACGTCGCCCGGCCGGCGGAACAGCCCGTACTTGAAGTGGTGATGCTCGAGGTTGGCCAGCGCGTGGCTCATGTTCTCCTCGCCGGTCAGGAAGGGCTTCTCCCAGACCACCTCATTGCCCCGGCGGATGCGGCTGACGCCGCGCACGTCGGCCGGCAGGTCGCCGGTCAGCAGCTCCGGACCGAGCGCGGCGGGCCGCAGTTTCGAGTGGGCGAGCCAGAGGTAGTTGCCGCGCTCGGTGACGTGGTCCGAGAACTCGTTCGCCAGGCAGAAGCCCAGCCGACGGGGACGGCCGTCCGGGGCGATGATGTAGATCCCGGCGATCTCGGGCTCCTCGCCCGCGTCGAGGGCGAATCCGGGGGAGGTGAGGGGCTGGCCGGGCCCGACGACGCTCGACCCGTCGCCCTTGTAGAACCACTCCGGCTGAACCCCGATCTCGCCCGCGGCGGGCTTTCCGCCCTCGACCCCCATCAGAAACATCCGCATCGAGTCGGTCGGCGTCTCTGCGGCCTGGGCGTCGCGGTGCATCTTGTCCCGGCCCTCCGCCGAGCCGAGGTGGGTGAGGCCGGTGCCGGTCAGGTAGAGGTGCGCGGGGTCCGGATGGTCGATGGGCGCCAGAACCCGCCCTTCGGCCAGGGCGGCGGCGACATCGAGGTCCTCGGCCAGGCCCGCGGCCAGGGCGGCGCCGTCCAGGGAGCGGCCCGTGGCCATGGCGCGGGCGGCGAGGTCGTAGAGGCTGGCGACGCCCGCCACGACCCGGCCGGGTCCCTCCGCCTCCAGCCGCGCGAGCCGGCGGGCGCCGGCCGCGTCCCGCACCTGCACGAACCTTACCGACATGCCTCATCTCCCACAGCGGTTGACGGGATCGCTTCTGGCCCACAAAAGTGCGCTTGGAAATAGTCATACGAATTAGAGCGCCTGAACGGCCGGGGTGGAAATGAACCGACGTGTGAAACTCGCCGCGGCGGCCGCGCTCGGCCTGATGCTGGCAAGCTGCGGGGAGGGCGGCGGCAAGCCGGCCGGCGAGGCCGCGCTCACCGTCGGGTTCTCGCAGATCGGCTCGGAATCCGGCTGGCGCACGGCCGAGACCCGGATGGCCCAGAAGGCGGCCGAGGCGCGGGGTGTGACCCTCAAGATCGACGACGCCCAGCAGCGGCAGGAGAACCAGATCAAGGCGATCCGGAACTTCGTGGCGCAGGGCGTCGACGCGATCTTCCTCGCTCCGGTCGTGTCGACGGGTTGGGACGACGTCCTGCGCGAGGCCAAGGACGCCGATATCCCGGTGATCCTGCTCGACCGCCAGATCCAGACCCGCGAACCCGAACTCTTCCTGACCTCAGTGAGCGCCGACAACGCCAAGGAAGGCGCAGTGGCGGGCGACTGGCTGGTGGGCGCGGTCGGGACGAAGGCCTGTCCGGTGGTCGAACTGCAGGGCACCGTGGGTTCGACCCTGGTCGCTGACCGCAAGCGGGGCTTCGAACAGGCCATCGCCAAGGCGCCTAACGTGAAGATCGTCCGCACCCAGTCCGGCGAGTTCACCCGCGCCAAGGGCAAGGAGGTGATGGAGGGCTTCATCAAAGCTGTGGGCCCCCGTAACATCTGCGCCGTCTACGCCCACAACGACGACATGATGATCGGCGCCATCCAGGCGATGAAGGAGGCGGGGCTCGATCCCGGCCAGGACGTGCTGACGGTCTCGATCGACGCGGTTCCCGACATCTTCAAGGCCATGGCCGACGGCGACGCCAATGCGACCGTCGAGCTCGATCCCGACATGGGCGCCAAGGCGCTGGACGCCCTGCTCGCCTACCGGAAGACGGGGCAGGCGCCGCCGAAGCTGATCCAGACGCCCTCGACGCTGTTCCTGCCGGACACGGCGGCGGCCGAGTACGCGCGGCGCAAGGACCTCTACTGATGGCCGACGGCGGTCCGCACCGCCTGGAGGTCACGGACGTCGACAAGGCCTATCCCGGCGTCCAGGCGTTGGACCGTGTCCGCCTGACCGTGCGGGCCGGGGAGATCCACGCGATCCTCGGCGAGAACGGGGCCGGCAAGTCGACACTGATCTCGGTCCTGACCGGCGTGGTCGCCGCCGATGCCGGCGAGGTGCGGCTGGACGGGGAACGGCTCCGTCCCGCAGGGCCGGCGGACGCCGCCCGGCTGGGAATCGCCGCCGTCTATCAGGAGGCCAACCTGCCGGCGAACCTGACGGTGGCCGAGGTGCTCTTCCTGGGCCGGCAGCCGACCCGTTTCGGTCTGGTGCGGCGTGGCGAAATGCACCGGCAGGCGCGTGCGCTCCTCGCGCCCTACGGCCTCGAGATCGATGTGGGTCGGACACTCGGCGACTATTCCACGGCGGTCCAGCAACTCGTCGCCATCGCGCGCGCCGTCGATCTCTCCGCCAAGGTGCTCATCCTCGACGAACCCACGGCCAGCCTCGACGCCGCGGAGACCGAGGTCCTGTTCGGCGTGATGCGGAGCCTGGCCGGGCAGGGGCTGGCGGTGATCTTCATCACCCACTTCCTCGAACAGGTCTTCGCCGTCTGCGACCGGCTGACGGTGCTTCGAAACGGCCGCACGGTCGGGGCGCGCGCCGTCGGCGAGGTGACCCGCCTGGACGTGGTCTCCCTGATGCTGGGCAGGACGCTCGCCGCGTCCCACCTCGAGCGCAGCCGGCGCGCGGCGCCGGGCGAGACCATCGCCAGCTTCGAGAACCTGGGCCGGCGCGGCCTCGTCGAACCGTTCAGCCTGGAGATCCGCCAGGGCGAGATCGTGGGAGTCGCCGGCCTGCTGGGCTCAGGCCGCAGCGAGACGGCGCTCCTGATGTTCGGCGCGGTGAAGGCTGACAGCGGCGAGGTGACCCTGGCCGGCCGACAGGGGCGCTTCCGGGGCCCGCCCGAGGCGGTGCGCGCGGGCGTCGGCTTCACGCCGGAGAACCGCAAGCACGACGGCATCCTGGGCGCGCTGTCGATCCGCGAGAACATCGCCATCGCCCTCCAGGCCCGGCAGGGCTGGATGCGCCCTCTGCCGCGCCGGCGGCAGCAGGAGCTGGCCGACCTCTACATCCGGCGGCTGGATATCCGCACGCCCGACGCCGACAAGCCGATCGAACAGCTCTCCGGCGGAAACCAGCAGAAGGTGGTGCTCGCCCGTTGGCTCGCCATCGAACCCCGGCTGCTGATCGTCGACGAGCCAACACGCGGCGTCGACGTCGGCGCGCACGCCGAGATCGTGACGCTGCTCGAGGAGCTCTGCGCCGGGGGGGCTCGGCCTCTATGTGATCTCCTCCGAGCTGGAGGAGGTGGCGGCCTATTCCGACCGCGTCGTGGTGATGCGCGAGCGCCGCGTCGAACGGGTGCTGGAAGGCGACGAGATCAGCCCCGTGAACCTGATGACCGCCATCGCGGGCGCCGCGGCATGACCCTCGCCAGCATCAGGCGCTGGAGCGTGGAGGCGTGGCCACAGCTCGCGGTGCTGCTCGTCGCCGTCGCCGCCAACGGCATCGTCTCGCCGGCCTTCTTCCACCTCGGCGTAACGGACGGTCGGCTGTTCGGTGGGATGGTCGACATCCTGATCCGCGGCGCGCCCACGATCCTGCTGGCGCTCGGCATGGCGCTGGTGATCGCCACGCGGGGCGTCGACCTCTCCGTCGGCGCCGTTATGGCCATCGCCGGCACGGCGGCGGCCGTCTCGATCAACGCCGGCCAGGGGTGGGCCATGGCCATCGCCGTCGGCCTGGCCGCCGGCCTCGCCTGCGGCCTCTGGAACGGCCTCCCTGGTCACGGCGCTGGGCATCGAGCCGATCGTCGCCACCCTGATCCTGATGGTCGCCGGGCGGGGCGTGGCGCAACTGATCACCGAGGGGCGGATCGTCACCTTCGTCGATCCCGCCTTCGCCTGGATCGGCGGCGGCGCGGTGCTCGGACTGCCGGCGCCCATCGTCATCGCCCTCGCGGCCCTGGCCATCCTCCTGTGGCTCACGCGCAGCACGGCGCTTGGGCTGTTCGTCGAGGCGGTGGGGGGTCAACGCGCGCGCCAGCCGCCTCGCCGGCGTCCGCACGGCCGGCGTCCTCGTCTGGGTCTACGCCCTGTCGGGCCTGCTGGCCGCGACCGCCGGCCTCATCGCCACCGCCGACATCCGGGCGGCGGACGCGAACAATGTCGGCCTGTGGCTGGAGCTGGATGCGATCCTCGCGGTCGTGCTGGGCGGCGGCTCGCTGTACGGCGGGCGGTTCTCGCTCTCGCGGGCCGTGCTCGGCGCCCTGGCGCTGCAGGCCATCAAGACGGGGATCCTGCGCGCCGGCCTGCCGCCGGAGTTCAACCTGGTGGTCATGGCGCTCGTCGTGGGCGTGGTGCTGTGCCTGCAGTCGCCCTGGCTCGCCGAGCGCCTGGGGCGACGGACGGCCGGACGGGGAGGGCGTTCGGCGTGAACCTCCGGCGCAATCTTCCCCTGCTGGCGACGGTGATCGTCTTCGTGGCGGGCTACGCCCTCTGCGCCGCCCAGTACCCGGCGATGCTGAGCCTGCGGGTCGGGGCGAACCTGCTCACCGACAATGCGGTGCTGGGCATCCTCGCGGTCGGCATGGCGTTCGTGGTCATCTCGGGCGGCATCGACCTGTCCGTCGGCGCCGTGATGGGACTGTCGTCCGTCCTTGTGGCCCTG
This sequence comes from Phenylobacterium sp. J367, assembly GCF_024699985.1. GTDB lineage: Bacteria > Pseudomonadota > Alphaproteobacteria > Caulobacterales > Caulobacteraceae > Phenylobacterium. Next base: position 3,162,873 of record NZ_JAJONA010000001.1, read on the forward strand.
GCGGTGACCCGGCTGGGGCTCCATCCGCTGCCCGCCTTCACCCTTGCGGTCCTGCTGGGTGCGCTGGGCGGGGCCGGGATAGGCTGGCTGATCCATCACCTGAAGGCGCCGGCCTTCATCGTCACCCTGACGGCCATGTTCCTGGCGCGCGGCGTGAGCTTCCTCCTCACGACCGAGGCCGTGCCGGTGCATCATCCGTTCTACGACACCCTGTCGGACCTCTCGCTCCGCCTGCCCGGCGGCGGACGCCTCGGCTTCGTCGCTCTCATCCTGCTGGCCGCGTTCGTCGCCGGCGGCGTCCTGCTGCACATGACCCGCTTCGGCGCGGACGTCTTCGCCGTGGGCGGCGACGCCCGGGCGGCTGAACTGGCCGGGGTCCGGGTCGGGCGCACGACGGTCTCCGTCTATGCCATCAGCGGCGGCATGGCGGCGCTCGCCGGCGTGGCGACCTCGATCTACACCGGCGCCGCCTATCCCCTGACCGGCGTGGGCGCCGAACTGGACGCCATCGCCGCCGTGGTGATCGGCGGGGCGCTGCTCGCCGGCGGGGTCGGGACCATGGCCGGCGCCCTGATCGGCGTCCTGATCCAGGGCCTGATCCTGACGTTCATCAACTTCGACGGCCGGCTGTCGAGCTGGTGGACGAAGATCGCCATCGGCCTGCTGCTGTTCGCCTTCATCGCGCTCCAGAAGGGCTTGCTGAAGCTCCCCGGCGCCCCCCAGCCACATCGAGCCCCGACGCCCATGACCTCGCCCCCGACACCCGAACGCAAGCTCCGCTCGCGCGCCTGGTTCGACAATCCGGACAACGTGGACATGACCGCGCTCTACCTGGAGCGCTACCTGAACTTCGGCCTGTCGCTCGAGGAGCTGCAGTCCGGGATGCCGATCATCGGCATCGCCCAGACGGGGTCGGACCTGTCGCCCTGCAACCGCCACCACCTGGTGCTCGCCGAGCGCGTGCGCGAGGGCATCCGCAGCGCGGGCGGGGTGGTGCTGGAGTTCCCGGTCCACCCGATCCAGGAGACCGGCAAGCGACCCACCGCCGGCCTCGACCGCAACCTCGCCTACCTCGGCCTGGTGGAGACCCTCTACGGCTACCCGATCGATGGCGTGGTGCTGACCATTGGCTGCGACAAGACGACGCCCGCCTGCCTGATGGCGGCTGCGACCGTCGACATCCCCGCCATCGCCCTGTCGGTCGGTCCGATGCTGAACGGCTGGCACAAGGGCCAGCGGACCGGGTCCGGCACCATCGTCTGGCGGGCGCGGGAGATGCTGGCCGCCGGCGAGATCGACAAGGCGGGCTTCATCCGCCTGGTGGCGTCCTCCGCCCCGTCCACGGGCTACTGCAACACCATGGGCACGGCCACGACCATGAACTCGCTGACCGAGGCGCTCGGCATGAGCCTGCCGGGCTCGGCGGCGATCCCGGCGCCCTACCGCGACCGGCAGGAGATGGCCTACGAGACGGGCCGGCGGATCGTCGACATGGTGCGGGAGGACCTGAAGCCCTCGGCCATCCTGACGCGCGAGGCCTTCCTCAATGCGGTGGTGCTGAACTCGGCGATCGGCGGCTCCACCAACGCGCCGATCCACCTCAATGCGCTGGCCGCCCACATGGGCGTCGAGCTCACCGTCGACGACTGGCAGGCCTATGGCGAGAACGTGCCGCTGCTGGTCAACCTCCAGCCGGCCGGCGAGTACCTGGGCGAGGACTACTACCGCGCCGGCGGGGTGCCTGCGGTCTATGGCCAGCTCATCGAACAGGACCTGATCCGCGAGGCGGCCATCACCGTCACCGGCCGGACGATCGGCGAGCTCTACCGCGGGGCCGTGATCGAGGACGAGGCTGTGATCCGGCCCTTCGACCGGCCGCTGGCCGAGCGCGCCGGCTTCATCGTCATGCGCGGCAACCTCTTCAACTCAGCGATCATGAAGACCTCGGTGATCTCGCGGGACTTCCGCGACCGCTACCTCTCGAACCCGGACGATCCGGACGCCTTCGAGGGCGTGGCGATCGTCTTCGACGGGCCCGAGGACTACCACCGCCGCATCGACGATCCGTCGCTGGCCCTCACCGAGCACAGCGTCATGTTCATGCGCGGCGCCGGGCCGATCGGCTATCCGGGCGCGGCCGAGGTGGTGAACATGAGGCCGCCGGACTACCTGATCCGCGCCGGCGTCACCCAGCTTCCCCTGCCTGGGCGACGGGCGGCAGTCGGGCACCTCGGGGTCGCCCTCGATCCTGAACGCCTCCCCGGAAGCCGCGGCCGGCGGCGGGCTCGCGCTGCTGAAGTCCGGCGACCGGGTGCGGATCGACCTGCGCAAGGCCCGGGTGGACGTGCTTATTCCCGCCGACGAGATCGCGGCGCGAAGGGCCGAGCTGGAAGCCGCCGGGGGCTACCCGTATCCGGCCAGCCAGACGCCCTGGCAGGAGATCCAGCGGGCCCTGGTCAACCAGCTGGAGGACGGCGCGACGCTCGCCGACGCCACGAAGTTCCAGCGTATCGCCGAAACCCGCGGGCTCCCCCGCGACAACCACTGACGGCCGCCAGAGTGGCCTATTGCAGATCGCCGGCCGTGATCCGGCGGCTCCGCAGGAAGGCGTCGGCGACCAGTTCCAGGGGGCGAAGGTCCGCCTCCGTGGCGCGCGCCCGGATCAGTTCGGCGAACCGCGCATAGAGCCGCGGGTACTCGCCGCCGAGCGCGACGGCCGGGCGTCCGGCGGAGGCGGTCTCGGGGAGAACGAGGCGCGCACCGCCGTCGAGCAACGCCAGCCGCCCGGCGTCGGTCTCGACGGTGATGGTCCACACCTCTGCGCCGACCTCGCGCCAGTCGAAGTGCGCCTCGCCCACAGCGTCGTCCGCCGTGCCGAGAATCAGCTTCGCGGCGATCGGCGTCTCCCTTGCCGTCGGGCACGAGGAGGCGGGCGTCGCGCACATGGACCTCGCTCGGCAGGATGTGGGTGAGGATCGACAGGGCATTGATGCCCGGGTCGAACACGCCCATCCCCGGCGCCCGCCAGATCCAGGCCTGGCCCGGATGCCACTTCTCGACGTCCTCCCGCCAGTCGATGCGGAAGGACCGGATGCGCCGGTCGGAGAGCCATTCGCGCGCCCGGTCCACCGCGGCGGCCTCGCGCGAATGCCAGCTGGCGAACAGGGTGCGTCCGGCCGCCCCGGCCAGGGTCTCCAGCAGTCGCGCCTCGCGGACCGTGGCCGCAGGCGGCTTCTCCAGCATGACGTGGAGGCCGCGCGCCAGAGCATCGCGCGCGCAGGCGAAGCGCGGCCCTGGCGGCGTGCAGATGGAGACGGCGTCGACCGCCGCGCCCGTGTCGAGCAGCGCCGCGAGCGATCGATGGATGGGGAAGGGCGCGTCGGTCTCGGTGGTGTCGACGATCCCGGCGATCTGGAAGTCGGCCGACGCCTCCAGCGCCGGAAGGTGCTGCGCGCGCGCGATCGCGCCCCAGCCCACGACGACCACGCCGATCGGAGTATGGCAGCCGGAAGACATGGCGTTGGTCCGTGCCTCACTGTTCACCGGATGCGTCCGGAGCGTTGGCCGATTCTGATCAGCTGCGCGCGGGCGACGCGTCTCCGCATTCGCGCGGTCGGCGGCCGGCCGAGAAGAAGCGCAGGCTGGGACATTTCGCCAAGCTGCGTAGCCCATTTTGGGGACGCGCGGCCCGATCCCCTCCGCCACAATCGCGCCAACGAGCGGGGATTCATGTCGTTCAGCGGGCAGGGGCGGGCGGTAGCACTGGCGCTCATCATCGGCGCCGGCACGGGTGGATCGGCGCTCGCGGCGCCCGGCGATCCGCCGCCGCCGGCCTCGACACCTGTCCCGTGGACGGAGCGGATCGAAGCGGGGATCGAGTACCGCGGCGACTTCACCGCCGAGGATCGGACGCTGGTGGGCGCCCGCCAGGTCGCGGTCCGGTGCGCCATGCTGCCGTCCACCTCCGGCGAAGGGTTCGACATCTCGCTTCGTCAGACTCCGGACAACAAGATCTCGAACCTGATCAACCTGAGCCTGATCCTGGAGATCGGCGTGGGAAATTGCGCTGACTTCAAGCTGATCCGCGTATCCCCCTACGATCCGGCCGCGCCCCTGGCGCTCGGCGACAATGGCCGCGTTCGTTTCTTCTCCGGCGGCGGCGACTATGCGGTCCGGAGTCATGACCCTGGCGCGGGAGCCGGAGAAGGATTCCTTCGTGCTGCGCGTCCGGAAGCTGGACCCGACCGTGCGCGCCCGGACGTTCCAGCCGGGCTCCGCGGGCGGGGCGGCGACCCAGACCGCAGCGGCCAAGGCCCAGGCTGATGGGGTGGAGGAGGCGCGCACCGCCTATCTGCAGATGTGCGGCAAGGGGCAGGAGCGGCTGAGCGCCGCCACCTGCGGGGCCATGCGGCGCGATCTCGATGCCGCGACGGCGGCCCAGGCGGCGGCGGCCCGCGAAGCCGAGGTCATGGGCGTCTATCGCCAGCTCTGCGGCGGGGCCGGCCGCAAGCTGAGCGAGGAGACGTGCGCCTCCATGCTGGCGGAAGCCAAGCGGACGCTGGCGGCTCCGACCTCCGCGCCTGGCGCGGCGATTCCTGCCGGGCCTAGGAGGGCCGCCGCGCAGGCGCAGCCGGCTTCCGAATTGACGAGCGCCTACGAGGAGCTCTGCAACTCGGGGCCGCCGCAGGTCAGCGCCGAGACATGCGCAGCCCTGAAGGCCGACGTCGCTCCGCCTCGTCCTCGGAGCTCGCGGTGAGGTCGCGACCCCTTGCAGCTCTGTCGCTGCTCCTCTTCCTTCTGGGCGGCCTTGCGCCACATGCGGCGCACGCCAGCCAGGACGGCGCGCCGGCTGCGTCCGACGCCAGGGGCGCGTTCTTCGGCCCGCGGCGACCCGGGTGTCCAGAAGGGGGGCGCAGGGCCTGTTGGTGACGGAGGTCGTCCCGGGCAGCCCCGCCGAGGCCAGCGGCCTGCAGCCCGGCGACCTGTTGATCTACCTGGTGAGAACGGACGGGCCCCGGGACGCCTACCTCAAGCGTCCCCAGGTGCACGCCCGCGACCAGGGCGCCTTGGAGGCCTGGCTCGAGACGCAGGCGCCGGGCCTTGAGGTTCAGGCTTGGGCGTTGCGCAATGGACGGATGCTCCGCAATGCCGTGCGGCTCGCTCCGGCGCCCGGCGCGGGGGCGGGCCCGCTGGGGGCGGGGCACGCGCCGGGCCCCATGGAGACCGCGCAGAAGGCCTACCTGCAGATGTGCGGAAAGGGCGACGAGAAGCTCGGCGCAGCGACCTGCGCCAGCATGAAGCGCGACCTCGACGCGGCCCTTGCCAGGGAAGCCGCCGAGGCCCGAGAGGCCGAGGTGATGGCGCTCCACCGGCGGCTGTGCGCGCCGGACGCCCGGAAGCTGAGCGTGGAGACCTGCGCCGCCATGCTCACCGAGGCGGAGCGCACGCTGGCGGCGGCGCCGGCGCTAAGCCCGAAGGATTTCTCATCGGCGTCCGCGAAGGGCGCCTCCGCGCCGCCGGCTCGCCGCGGGCGAGGACCGAGCCCTGCGCCGCCGTGAAGATCGACGTCCCACCCTCCCGCAGGAGCCGCTGATGCGAGCCGCCATCATCTTGAGCACGCTGGCCTTAGGGGGAGCGCGGCGGCGCTCGCCCAGCCGCCGGATGCGGTGAAGGTCCGCGCAGCGTACGAGCGTCTCTGCACGGGCGACGCGCCGGCCAGCGTGGCGACCTGCACTGCGCTCCGGGCCGAGGTCGACAAGGCCGGCGTGCCGGGGACTGTGGGGTGGAGCGGTGTGATGGCGGGAGCGCCGGACGACGGGACCAAGGCGGTGCGCGTCTTCGCCGTGGATCCCCGCGGGCCCGCCGCCGCGGCGGGCGTTCGCACCGGCGACCTCATCGTTGCGGTGGATGGGCAGCCCTTCTCCGAGGTCGGGCCGTTCCTCAAGCACGCGCAGACGCTCAGGGTGCATCAGGCCGTGCGCCTGCGTCTGGTGCGCGGTGAACAGATCCTGGATGTCGGCCTGAAGCTCGCCGAGGCCCCGAAGGCCGCGCCGAAGCTCAACGCGCAACGAACCGAGGCGCGCGGCTATTCGCTGATGAAGCAGCTCAACGGCCTAAGCGGGGCCGGGCTTACGTTCGACAGGATCCGCATCGGAGAGGCTTTTGCCGGGATCTTGGAGGAGAGCGACGCCACGTCCGATTGGGGCAAGCGCGAGGACTGCCTTGAGATCGCCGACCCTGGGGCCCGGAACCTCATCGCCGTCGTGACGCCCAACGGCGCGCCGATGCGCGTCCACGCCATGCAGGGTCAGTGCGCCTTCGGGGCGCCGTCCACCTCTGCAGCCGGCGCCGATGGCAAGAAGGACTTCGGCATCAACTTCGCGACCCAGGCGGGCGCCAAGACCTACCTGATGGTCTCCGGGCCCGCGAGCCCGCTGCCCTATCGCGTCGTGATCCGTGAGCAGACAGCCAAGGAGACCCTGGCTTGGCGTGAGCAGGTCCGCCAGCGGCAGGTCGCAGCCGAGCAGCGCCGCCGGGCGGAAGAACAGGCCGCGGCGGACCGGCGACAGATGTGGGGCGCGGCCCTCCAAGGCCTCGTTGTGGGCTTCTCCGGGGCCGAGATGCCGGCGATGCGCGAGGACGGGTCCCTGCCGAACATGCTGGAGACCCTCAATGCCGGCAACGCCGCGCTCGAGCGGAAGAACGCCGAGGGGGCCGCGCGCCTGAACGCGACGATCGCCCGGGCCCAGGCCCAGGCCGATATCCAGCGGCGTGAGCAGGCCGCGCTGGCGGCGGCGGACGCCGAGGCGAAAACCCGGCAGCAGACGGCGAAGGTCGCGCAGGATCGCCAGGCTGCGACCATCGCCTTTGGCAACGCTCGTGCGGGGATAGAACAGAAGCTGCGCGAGGCGGCGACCCGCGGCGATGCCCAGCAGCTCCAGCTCTGGCGCGAGAGGCTTCGCGAGAACGATGCCCTGGCCGGCCAGTTCGGGGTAACCGAACAGGTCAGGCAGTATGCCCAAACCAAGGCCGGAACGGGCGTGCTCGGGCAGACGCCGGTGTCCGGGCTCCCCGCGCCGGTGGCCGCACCGTCCGGCCAAGCCGATCGGACTGAGCTTGCGCGGCAGGAAGCGGGCCGGGGCCAGGTCTGTCTCGACGGCCGCGTGATCGGGGCGCACAACCTCCGCTGCGAGGAGCCGCCGAAGGCGAGCCCCGCCGGCGGCCGCCAAGCCAGCGGCGTTGCGAATGGCGGGGCCAGCGGCCAGAGCGGCGCCGGGAACTCCGGCCCGCCGCCATCCCGGACCGGGACGGGACAGCCGCCCCGAACAGGCGCCGCCGTGGAATACGTGCAGCGCCCTGAGGGCGTCACGCTTTGCGAGCTGAAGGGGCCGCAAGCGCAGTTCAAGAACTGGCGGTGCGAGGGCCCGCTGCAGATGAACTACGTGAACTTCGAGAAGGCCAACTGGACCTCGGCGATGCTCTCGACCTGCGGCGGCAAGGGCCCTGTTCGCGACCTTGGAACGGCGGGCGGCTACCGCGCCTTCGGCTGTGGCCACGCGATCGACGCCGCGTTTCACAAGGACGTGCCGGCGCTGTTCGGGGTCGAATACGTGGCCGGACGCATCAGCTACCGTTGCCGGAAGGACCGGACGTCATGCACCCCTTGAGTGACCACCGCTGACCATCCGCCCAGGGTCGGCTGCGACTGCTCGCGCCTCGTTTGGTGGGGCTACGAGGGGACACAGGTCACGCTCTACGCTGTGAGCTTCCGCAAGGGCGGCAAGCCGTTGGCGCGCGGATTGGCCCCACCGATCGGCACTGGCGCCTTGCAACCATTCCGGGCAGATTGCCGTCTCAACGAGTGCGTGAGGCGACGGATGCCGCTGGATGTACAGGCTGACGTCGCGGCCATCGCGTCGATCGACGCCGTTCCCAAGCTCCTGGAAGTGATCTGCCGTTCGACGGGGATGGGCTTTGCGGCCGTCGCGCGGGTGACGGATGACCGCTGGGTGGCCTGCGCCGTGCGGGACGAGATCGCCTTCGGGCTCGAGCCCGGGAGCGAGCTCGATGTGGTCACCACCATTTGCGACGAAATCCGGGCGAGCGGTGACGCCGTGGTGATCGACCACGTCGACGAGGACGCCGCGTTCCGCGGCCACGCCACGCCGGCGCAGTACGGCTTCCAGAGCTACATCTCGGTCCCGATCCGCTACGAGGGCGAGTTCTTCGGAACGCTCTGCGCCATCGATCCCAAGCCCCGGGCGCTCAAGGCCTCGACGGCGCTGAAGACGTTCGAACTCTTCGCCGAGCTCATCGGCGCACAGCTCGCCGCGCAACGCCGGCTCGAGATCAGCCAGCAGGCCGTCGTCTCGGCGCACGAGACGGCGGAGCTGCGGGAGCAGTTCATCGCCGTCCTGGGTCATGATCTTCGCAACCCGCTGGCCTCGATCGCCGGTGGGCTCCACCTGCTGCGGAAGGCGGAGCTCGACGCCCGGGCTCACACGATCGTGCAGGGCATGGGCGAGAGCGTCGATCGTATCGCGGGCCTGATCGACAACCTGCTGGACCTCGCCCGCGGACGGCTCGGCGGCGGGTTCCACGTGGACCGCAGGGCGGACGCGGACCTTCAGGGCGCCCTCACGCAGGTGGTCCGCGAGCTGCAACTGGCCCATCAGGATCGCGAGATCCGTACGGACATCCGGCTTCCCGCAAGCGTCGAGGCGGACGCCCGGCGCCTGGCGCAGCTTCTGTCGAACCTGCTGGCCAACGCGCTCACTCACGGGTCTCCGACCGAGCCGATCCGTGTCCAGGCGGGGATCGTCGACGGACGCCTGGAGATCTCCGTCGTCAACGGCGGCGAGCCGATCCCGGAGGTCGCACGCGCGAAGCTGTTCCAGCCCTTCAGCCGCTCGTCCGTGCGTCCGCGCCAGGAGGGCCTCGGGCTCGGGCTGTGGATCTGCGCGCAGATCGCGGCCGCCCACGGCGGTGAGCTCAGCGTCGAGAGCGACGAGACCCGGACCCGCTTCTCCTTCCGCATGCCGGTCGGCGTCGAAACGTCGGCCGGGGCGCCTGTCGCCATGGCCGAATAGCCGGAAAGCTGGCCATGACCGACCCCCCGCCCGCGGCCGAAGCCGCTCCGGTTTCCCTCAGCCGCCTGTACCTGGCCGTGCACGAGCTCACGGCGGCGACGCGCACGAGCGAGGTGCTGGAGGTCCTGCGCCACGCCGTGCGCACCCTGACCCTGGCGCGCGGCGTGGCGGTGGTCGCGCGGGCGGAGGGCCTGTGCCACTACCTTGCCGACGACGCCGGGAGCGCACTGTGGCCGGAGCGGCGCTTCCCCATGGAAGAGTGTGTCTCGGGATGGGCGATGCTGAACGGGGCGCCGGCGGTCATCTCCGACATCTACCTGGACAATCGGATCCCGCACGAAATCTACCGGTCCACCTTCGTGCGCAGCCTGATCATGACGCCGATCGGCGAGGGCCGCGCCTACGCGGCCTTCGGGGCCTACTGGGACCATACCCGTCAGCACAGCCCGGCCGACGTCGAGTTGCTCGGCGCCCTCGGCAGCTGCGCCGCGAGCGCCCTCGAACGGATCTGGCTCGCCGAGCAGCTCGACGATCAGCGCCGCGCGTCCCGCGACCCGCCGCCGGCGACGGACGAGGAAGGACCGGATCTGCTGGAGTCCTTGCTTCGCCGCGAGGGCGAACTGGCGGACGCGCATCGCCGGCTGAACGCGATTCTCGACAACGCGACGGTTGCCGTCTTCCTGATGGATGAACGCCAGCGGTGCGCCTACATGAACGCCGCTGCCGAGACGCTGACCGGCTATACCTTCGCCGAGACCGCCGGCCGGACCCTGCACGAGATGGTGCACCACACGCGCCCGGACGGAAGTCCGTATCCGCTCGAGGAATGTCCCATCGACCGGGCGTTTCCGGACCGCGCCCGGATGCAGGGCGAGGAGATGTTCGTACGGCGGGATGGCAGCTTCTACCCGATCGCCTTCACCGCGAGCCCGATCCTGGACGAGGAGTCCCGCGCGGTCGGCACGATCCTCGAGGTTCAGGACCTCAGCGAGCGCAAGGCGGCCGACGCCGCGCGCGAACTGCTCATGCGCGAGGTCGATCACCGGTCCCGCAACGTGCTCGCGGTTGTCCAGTCCGTGCTCCGCCTGAGCAAGGGGAGCGATCCGACGCAGCTCAAGGCGGCGGTCGGCGACCGGATCGACGTCCTGGCGCGCGCGCAGTCGTCGCTGGCCCGCACCAACTGGCAGGGCGCCCGGCTCAGGGATCTGATCCAGGCCGAGGTCGAGGCCGTCACGTCTCTGGACCGCGTGGGCCTCTCCGGCGACGACCTCATGCTGGAGGTCGAGCAGGTGCAGCCCATGTGCATGATCCTGCACGAACTTGCCGCCAACGCGTCGAAGCACGGGGCGCTCTCCGAACCGGCCGGCAGGCTGGAGATCAGCTGGAGCCAGGCCGGCGGTCGCCTCATGTCCCTGACCTGGCGCGAGACCGGCGGCCCTCCCGTCACCCCGCCCGCGGACGGCGGCCTCGGGTCACGGCTCATCCATCAGGTGGCGCGGCAGCTGGGCGCCAGCGTGAACCTGGCGTGGCCCGAAACCGGGCTGGTGGTCACGCTGCGGGCCGATCCGGCCCCCTGATCCGCACCCGCGCGGCGGCAGACGAGGTCGCGTCAGTCCGCTGTCGGCGTCCCACACCTGGTGGACGGTCTGACGCATGGAGGCTTGCACCCTGCAGTTCATCCACACTCGGCCCCCGGGCGTGGGCGACGTCGCGCTGCGCAGGTTCATGAGGTGATCGCAGCCAATCCGAACGCGTCCCTCCGCTGGGAGCGGGAAGGCGCTCCGCGTCCTGGGCCCTGCAAGGCTCGAAAAGCGAGAGAAGAGTTTGGTGGGTGTACAAGGATTCGAACCTTGGACCCGCTGATTAAGAGTCAGCTGCTCTACCAACTGAGCTATACACCCGTCCCGGCTCCGGAGACCCAAGGGTCGGCCGGCGGCGAGGGCGCGGAAAATACGCGAAATCGCGGGCTTGGCAAGGCGTGTAGGCGGAGTTGTTGCGTGACGGCGAGCGATCAGACGCAAATTATTGATTTTGCTTACCTCGAAGGTTTCGCCGCTGGCGACATGGAGGTGGTTCTCGACGTCCTCGCGCTCTTTTGCCAGCAGGCCGAGAGCTGGGCGGAGGGCCTTGACTCCTCGAACCCGGACTGGCGCGCCGTGACGCACACCATCAAGGGCGCCGCGAGGGGCATCGGCGCCCGGACGCTCGGCGACGCGTGCGAGACGGCGGAATTCGGCGCGACCGAGGACCTGCCCGCCGCGAAGGCGGCGCTCGACGACGCGGTGGCCGAGATCCGCCTCTACCGGGCGAAGCGGAGCTAGATTCCCGCGCCGTGGTCGATGGCGGCCAGCGCTGCTTCGTGGGCGGCGGCCTCGGCCTCGATCCAGCTGATGAAGGCCTTCACCTGGGGCAGGCGGCCCTTCGCCTTGGGATGGACGAGGTAGTAGGCGAAGTCGACGGCGGTGGCGATCTGCAGCGGCGCGATCAGGCGGCCGGCGTCGAGGTCGGCCTGGGCGAGGGTCCGCTTGGCCAGCGCCACGCCCCGGCCGTTGGCGGCGGCCTCAATCACCAGGCTCGACTGGTTGAACCGCGGCCCGCGGTGGCCGTCGATACCGCGCAGGCCGCGGGCGGCCAGCCACATGGGCCAGTCCGGGCAGCTGTCGTCGATCTCCGGCGAGCCGTCGTGCAGCAGGATGTGGTTCTTGAGGTCTTCCGGCGTATCGAGGGGGACCTCCTTCAGGAGCTCCGGGCTGATCACGGGGATGACGGTCTCGCTGACGAGGCGCTTGACCTCCAGGCCCGGATAGCGGCCGGCGCCATAGCGGATCGCCAGGTCGACCTCGCCGGCGGTGAGGTCGACGAGTTCCATGCCGGCGGAGAGCCAGACGTCCACCTGCGGATGGGCGCGCTCGAAGGCGCCGAGCCTCGGCACCAGCCATTTGGCGGCGAAGGAGGGGGGCGCGGTGATCGTCAGGCGCCGGCCGTCCACCGCGGCGGTGAGCAGGCTGGCCGCCTCGGCAAGGCGGTCGAAGGCCTCCCGAAGGGCCGGCAGAGCCGTCTGGGCGGCGTCGGTCAGCAGCAGGCCCTTGGGGGTGCGCTTGAAGAGCGCCGCGCCCACATAGTCCTCGAGATTCTGGATCTGTTGGGAGACCGCCCCGGGCGTCACGGAGAGCTCGTCCGCCGCCCGGCTGAAGTTCAGGTGGCGCGCCGCCGCCTCGAATGCCCGCAGCGCGTTCAGGGGCGGCAGGCGGCGGCGCTCGGGCGTTCGTTCCATAAGATTCTCTGACAGCCCCGACAGAAGTCTTGCCGTTGCGAATTGGACCGCCCGACACCTATTTGCAAGCGTCCGCCGCTGTATTGGCCCTTTTCATCGGCGGGCTCGAGGCGGGACGGGCCAGGGGTCCCGTCTCTGACTCAGGGCGAAGCGCGTTTAGAGAAGCTAATTCATGCCGCATCCCACCGACAAGATCAGAGCCCGGTCCAAGCGCGCCGACCGGCTGGTCGTGCTGGGCGGCAGGCCGGCCCGCCGGCCGGGCGAGGTGTGGCTGGTGGGCGCCGGTCCTGGCGACCCCGAACTCCTGACGATCAAGGCGCTGAAGGTGCTGCAGCGGGCCGAGGTGGTGGTCCACGACGGCCTGGTCTCGGACGAGATCCTGGCGCTGGCCCCCGAGGGCGCGCGCCTGATCTCGGTCGCCAAGCGCAAGTCCCGCCATTCCTACAGCCAGGACGAGATCAACCGGATGCTCGTGGCCTTCGCGCTCGAGGGCCTGAACGTCGTGCGCCTGAAGGGCGGCGATCCGTTCATCTTCGGCCGCGGCGGTGAGGAACTGGAAGCCTGCCGGGAAGGCGGCGTCGAATGCCATGTGGTCCCGGGCGTCACGGCGGCGCTGGCGGCCGGCGCTTCGGCCGGCGCGCCCCTGACCCACAGGGGCTCGGCCCAGGCGGTCACCTTCGTCACCGGCCATGCGGCCAAGGGCGCGGAGCCCGACCTCGACTGGGAAGGACTCGCCCGGGCCAACCACACGGTCGTCATCTACATGGGCCTCTCCATGGTCGCCCCGATCGCCGCGCGCCTGATGGCCGCCGGCCGGGCGGCGGCGACGCCGGCCCTGATCGTCGAGAACGCCAGCCGGAGCGACGAGCGCCGGGTCGTGACGACCCTGGCGGGCCTGGCCGAGGCCGCGGCCTCGCTCTCCGGCCCGGCCCTGCTGATCGTCGGCGAGGCCATGGCTCTGGCTCAGGCCGGCGGCGGCGAAGTCGAAGCTCTGATCCGGGAGGCGCGCGCATGAAGGCGCTGACGGCCAATCGTCTGAGCGACGGCGAAGTGGTGTTCTGGAAAGGCGGCCAGTGGGTCGAGCGCTTCGGCGACGCCGAGGTGTTCGCCGACGACGAGGCGGCGATCGCGGCCGAGGCTCACGGCAAGAACCAGCCGACCGTCGTGGTGGACGCCTATCTGATCGACCTCGTGGAAAGCGAGGGGCTGTGGGCGCCGGTGTCGTTCCGGGAGCGTATCCGCGCGCTCGGGCCCACCAACCTGAACCACGGCAAGCAGGAGGAGGGCGGCGCGGCCATCCAGGCCCTGCAGCACGCCCATGGCGCGGCCCGATCCTCGGGCCGGGTCAATCTGATCAAGCGCAAGTAGGGGGCGCTCCGATGTACCAGTACGACACCATCGACAAGGCCATGCTGGAGGACCGGGCGGCGGAGTTCCGCGGCCAGGTCGCGCGGCGGCTGGCCGGCGAGATCACCGAGGACCAGTTCAAGCCGATCCGGCTGATGAACGGCCTCTACCTGCAGCTCCACGCCTACATGCTGCGGGTGGCGATCCCCTACGGCACGCTGAATCCGACGCAGCTCCGCAAGCTCGCCTGGATCGCGCGGACCTACGACAAGGGCTACGGCCACTTCACGACGCGCACCAACCTGCAGTTCCACTGGATCAAGCTGGCCGACACGCCGGAGATCCTGGACCAGCTGGCGAGCGTCGACCTGCACGCCATCCAGACCAGCGGCAACTGCATCCGCAACGTCACTTCCGACCCCTACGCGGGCGCCACGGCCGAGGAGCTGGACGACCCGCGCGTCTGGGCCGAGGCCATGCGCCAGTGGTCGACTTTCCACCCCGAATTTTCGTTCCTGCCGCGCAAGTTCAAGATCGCGATCACCGCCGCGCCGAAGGACCGGACCGCGGCCAAGGTGCACGACATCGGCCTCGTCCTGCGCCGCGCCCGCGACGGGGCGCTGGGCTTCGAGGTGATGGTCGGCGGCGGCCTGGGGCGCACGCCCTATGTCGGGCCGACGATCCGCGAGTTCCTGCCGGCCAACCGGCTGTTCTCGTACCTGGAGGCTATCCTGCGCGTGTACAACCGCCACGGTCGGCGGGACAACGCGTTCAAGGCGCGGATCAAGATCCTGGTCGCCGCCCTCGGCAAGGAGGAGTTCGCCCGCCAGGTCGAGGCCGAGTGGGCCAAGATCGGCGACTCGACCGACCTGCCGGACACCGAGCTCGCCCGCATCCGCGGCGCGTTCGCGCCGAAGAGCTTCGAGACCCTGCCGGCCCGCTCGGAAGCCTTCGAGACCGCCAAGGCGGCCGACCCGGCCTTCGCCCGGTTCGTGCGCAACAACGTCAAGCCGCACAAGAAGCCCGGCTACGCCATCGTCGACGTCAGCCTGAAGGCGATCGGCGACACGCCCGGCGACGCGTCGGCCGAGCAGATGGAGGTCGTCGCCGACCTCGCCGAGCGCTACGGCCAGGGCGACGTGCGCGTGACCCACGAGCAGAACCTCGTCCTGCCGCACGTGAAGCTGGACGACCTGCCGGTCGTGCATGCGGCTCTGGCCGCGGCCGGACTGGCCACGCCGAACATCAACCTGATCAGCGACATCATCGCCTGCCCGGGGCTGGACTACTGCGCGCTCGCCAACGCCCGGGCGATCCCGATCGCCCAGCACATCGCCGAGAAGTTTCGCGACCAGGAGCGCGCCGAGCGGGTGGGCGAGCTGAAGATCAAGATCAGCGGCTGCATCAACGCCTGCGGCCACCACCACGTGGGCCACATCGGCATCCTGGGCGTCGATAAGAAGGGCGAGGAGTTCTATCAGCTCACGCTCGGCGGCTCCGGGGCGGAGGACGCGACGGTCGGCCAGATCCTGGGGCCGGCGCTGCCCTACGACCGGGTGGCGGACGCCGTGGACACGCTCGTGGACGTCTACCTGCGCGAGCGCCAGGGCGACGAGCGGTTCCTCGACACCTTCCGGCGCACGGGCACGGCGCCCTTCAAGGAGGCCGTCTATGCCGACGTACATTAGGATCGAGGACGGCCGGGCGCGCCTCGCCGAGGACGCCTTCAGCCACGTGGCCGACGACATCGCCGACCTGGAGACGGGCGGCGTGATCCTGTCGCTGGCCCGCTTTGAGGCGGAAGGCGACCGGCTGATCTCGGAAGGCCGCCGGGTGGGCGTGCGCCTCGCCAGCGACGAGCAGGTGGAGGCGCTGGCCTACGACCTGCCCAGGATCTCGCTGGTGGCCCTGGACTTCCCGAAGTTCCGCGACGGCCGCGCCTACACCAACGCGCGGCTGCTGCGCGAACGGCTGGGCTTCAAGGGCGAAGTGCGTGCGGTAGGGGACGTCCTGCGCGAGCAGGCAGGCTTCATGCTGCGCGTGGGCTTCGACGCCTTCGAGCCGGCGGACGGTTCGAACGCCCAGGAGTGGGACGCCGCCCTCCGCCGCTATCGCCACGTCTACCAGCGCGCGGCCGACGGCCGCGCTCCGGCCTTCGCGGAGCGGGAACGGTGAGCATGGCCTTCGACCTGGAACGCGCGGCGCACACGCCGACGCTGGCGGAACGGCTCGACGCGAGCTTGCGCGACGCGCACCCGGTCGAAATCCTGAAGACCGCCGTGGAGCTGTTCGGCGACAAGCTGGCGCTCGTCTCCTCGTTCGGCGCGGAGTCGGCGGTGCTGCTGCACCTGATTGCGCAGATCAAGCCGGACACCCCGATCCTCTTCCTCGACACCGGCATGCTGTTCGGCCAGACGCTGGACTACCGGAAATCCCCTGGCCGCGCGGCTCGGCCTGACCGAGGTCCGGGACATCCGCCCGCACTACGCCGACCTCGCCACCGCCGACCCGCAGTCGAAGCTGTGGCAGACGGACACCGACGCCTGCTGCCATGTGCGCAAGGTGGTCCCGCTGGACCGGGCGCTTGGCGGTTTCGGGGCCTGGATCACCGGCCGCAAGCGCTTCCAGGGCGGCGATCGGCTCCGGCTCAAGGTCGTCGAGGAGTCCGGGGGTGCGTTGAAGTTCAACCCTCTGGCCAACTGGACCAAGGCCGAGCTCGACGCCTATGCGGCGGAGCACGACCTGCCCGCCCATCCGCTGGTGGCGCAAGGCTTCCCCTCGATCGGCTGCTGGCCGTGCACCCAGCCGGTGGAAGAGGGCGAGGACGCGCGCGCCGGGCGGTGGAAAGGGTTGGACAAGACGGAATGCGGCATACATGTCGCCCGTGCGCCCGGCGCCGTCGCCGACATGGGCGGCGATATCTAGAGAGCTAGACCAGTCGATGAACGATGTGACCGTGGCCGCGCCGGCCCTCAAGGCCTCCGGCGCCTTCTACGTCGAGACCGTGACCTGGGTTCGGCACTGGACCGAGAGCCTGTTCTCGTTCCGGACGACGCGCGATCCCGGCCTCCGGTTCTCCAGCGGCCAGTTCGTCATGGTCGGATTGATGAAGGAGGACGGCAAGCCGCTCGTCCGCGCCTATTCCATTGCCTCGCCGGCCTGGCACGAGGAACTGGAGTTCTACTCGATCAAGGTGCCGGACGGTCCGCTCACGTCCCGCCTGCAGAACATCAAGGTCGGCGACCAGGTGCTGATCGGCCGCAAGCCGACCGGGACCCTGGTCCTGGACGGCCTGAAGCCCGGCAAGCGGCTCTACATGCTGGGCACCGGCACGGGCCTCGCGCCCTGGCTGTCGCTGGCCCGCGACCCCGAGGTCTATGAGCGCTTCGACGAGGTGATCGTCACGCACACGGTGCGCGAGGTGAAGGATCTCAACTACCGGGAGCTCTTCGAGGAGGAGCTGGCCCAGGACGAGATCCTCTCCGAGGTGATCGGGGGCAAGCTCAAGTACTATCCGACCGTCACGCGCGAGGACTTCCGCACCCGGGGCCGGATCACCGACCTCATCGAGAGCGGACAGATGTTCCGGGACCTCGGGACCCCGCCGTTCGACCCGGCGATGGATCGCGTGATGCTCTGCGGCGGCCCCTCGGTCCTGGCGGACCTGAAGCAGCAGCTTCTCGACCGGGGCTACGTCGAAGGCTCGATCGCCTCGCCGGGCGACTTCGTGCTCGAGAAGGCGTTCGTCGAGACCTGATCGGCGATGTGGGCCAACACGAACTCGGCCCGGGTCTCCACGTCAGTCTTCGGAAGCTCCAGCAGGACGTAGCCGGCGTCGGCGTAGGCCTTCGCGCAGAGCTCGTAGCTCGCCACCGCCTCGTCCCAGGTCTGGTCGCGCTCGGCGTCCTGGACATAGATCTCGCGCCACGGCGGGGCGATGAAGGCCGTGGGATTGTACCGGTGCTCGCTGACCGCCGCCCAGCCCTCCGGCGTCGGGAAGGTCGCCCAGGCGTCGACGATCGTGCGGTCGAACAGGGCCGGCCCCTCGATCACCTGGAAGTGGGCGAGGTCGCGCTGCAGCATCATGTTGGCGAAGAAGGGCAGGGGCGGGCGGCCGCCATGCTCGCGGATGATCGCGCGCGCGCTTTCGGCCACGCAGACGAGGCCGCGCGCCTGCAATGCGAGCAGGAGCGCCGTCTTGCCCGCTCCCGGACCGCCGGTGAGCGCGAAAAGGTCAGGTTTTAGGATCAGATGCGCCTCCTCGGCGCGAACGTCAGAGGGTGTAGGCGATCAGCAGCGCAACCAGGGCCAGACCGCCGACGCCATGGGCGATGGCCATGCGCACGGCGATCTGAACGACGGCGGGGCCCTCTGCGCGTCGGAGCTGACGGTACTGCCAGAGGATGGCGGCGAGGCCGGCGGCGGCCACGACAGCAAGAACGCCGGTGACGACCGGCTGCTGCACGAATGCGGTGAATGCTTCCAGAGGAATAAACCGAGGCTAGCCCGGAGGGCAGCCCTTGAACTCGCCAACCTTCACGGCCGACAGCGTCGCCAGGTTCAGCGACTTGATGGGGTTCATCGAGGACGAGCCCTTGCCGGTGTAGAGATCGATGCGCTTGCCCTTGATCGCGCCGCCGACGTCTGAGGCGTACCAGTAGCCGTCGTGCAGCTTGCCGTCGGGCATCTTCAGGCCGACCGTTTCCTTGATGAACAGCACGCTGCGGCGGGGGATCACCGTCTTGTCGGTGGCCACCGTGCGCATGGCGACGACCTTGCAGCCGAGCGAGTCGAGGGCGCCCACGCCCTTCGCGCCCGCGTGGTAGAGCGTGGCCTTCACGTTCCAGCCCGGCGCATTCGGCAGGCTGCCCGTGATGACCGACATAATCAGATCGCCAACCGGATCCGAGGTGGCGGCTTGCGCGTTAGAGGCCACAGCGATCGAGGTGAAAGCGGCCAGGGCGGCGAGGCGGCGTCGCATGACGGCGTCTCCTTCGTCGTTGAACTGGTGGCGGGATTCCTAGCCGGACTCCGCCCGAGGGGCAACCCGCGGCGGGTGCGGCCGCGTGGCTTGTGAGAACGGCTAACAGTGTCGTCGAGCTAAGATCGCTTGCCTTCGTTTAGATTTTCTTGCCTCTCCGGCGGGTGAAGCCCGGGGGATGGGATGAAGGTGTTCGGCGACTCGAAGTCCGGCAACTGCCTGAAGGTCAAATGGGTCTGCGATCAGCTAAATCAACCGTATCAATGGGTTGAGACCGACATCATGGCCGGGGAGAGCCGCACGGCGGCGTTCCTGGCCATCAACCCGGCCGGCCAGGTCCCGGCCGTGATCCTCGACGACGGCCGGCCGCTCGCCCAGTCCAACGCGATCATCCTGCATCTCGCCGAAGGCTCCGACCTGATCCCCGCCGAGGCCTACGACCGCGCCCGGATGCTGGAGTGGATGTTCTGGGAGCAGTACAGCCACGAGCCCTACGTCGCCGTGGCGCGCTTCCAGGTGCGCTACCTCGGCCGGCCGGTCGGCGAGCTGGAGGAGCGGATCGTCACCCGCGGCAGGGCGGCGCTCCAGCGGCTCGAGGACGGCCTGGCGCAGTCCCCTTATCTCGTCGGCGACAGCCTGACCCTCGCCGACGTGGCCCTGGTGGCCTACACGCGCGTCGCCCACGAGGGCGGATTCGACCTCGCCGACTATCCGAAGGTGCAGGCCTGGGTCGGTCGGGTGGAGCAGGATCTGAACATCACCGACCTCTCGCCAGCCTAGGCCTTGCGTTGCGGCGGGAGACCCCGCAAACGGAGGCCATGCAGCGCCTCGCCTCCGCTCTCGCCGTCGCCGCCCTGATCGGGCTCCCGTCCCACGCGCTCGCCTGGGGCAACGCCGGCCACCGGATGGTGGGCGAGGCGGCCGCCAAGGCCCTGCCCACGGAGGTCCCGGCCTTCCTGCGCAGCAAGGGCGCCATCGCCGACCTCGGCGAGCTGTCCCGCGAGCCGGACCGGTCGAAGGGCGCGGGCCGGATCCACGACCACGACCGCGACGCCGCCCACTTCGTGGACCTGGGCGAGGACGGCAAGGTGCTGGGCGGGCCCGATTTCCTGCCGTTCCAGGCGACCAAGGCCGACTACGAGACCGCGCTCAGGGCCCACAACATCGACATGTGGAAGGCCGGCTACCTCCAGTTCTCGATCATCGACCGGCGCCAGCAGCTCACCTTGGACTTCGCCTACTGGCGGATCCTGAAGGCGGCCGAGGCCAACCCGAAGTGGAAGAAGAACCGCGCCTGGTTCAAGGCCGACCGTATCCGCCGCGAGGGCCTGATCCTGAAGACCATGGGCGAGCTGGCGCACTTCGTCGGCGACGGCAGCCAGCCGCTGCACGTGAGCATCCATTACAACGGCTGGGGCGACTATCCGAACCCCAACGGCTACTCGACGGCGCGCCTGCACGGCCCCTTCGAGAGTGAGATGGTCAAGGCGCGGGTGAACGCGAAGGATGTGGAAGCCCGAGTGGCTCCGCTGCGGGTCTGCGACTGCTCGCTGGAGCAGCGGACCGCCGACTATCTGCTCGCCACCGGTAAGCTGGTGATCCCGTTCTACGAGATGGAGAAGGCCGGCGGCCTGGCCGAGGGCGACCCGCGCGGGCCCGAGTTCGCAACCCGGCAACTGGCGATCGGCGCCTCGGAGCTGCGTGACCTGACCGTCGAGAGTTGGCGGGCGAGTGCGGGCAGCAAGGTCGGCTGGCGTCCCGTGGCCGTCGCCGACGTGGAGTCCGGCAAGGTCGATCCCTATCCGAACCTCTACGGCATAGACTGATGGCGGCGGTCCCGCAGTTCGGGACGCCCGAGCCGGGCCAGGACACGCCCGACCGGCCGGCCGCCTTCGCCGTGATCCTGCGCCACGACGTGCTGGCGGTGATGCGGGTGGATAGTCGCCGGCGCGGGCGGGTTTATGACCTGCCGGGCGGCGGGATCGATCCTGGCGAGAGCCCGGCCGAGGCCGCGGTCCGCGAGTGCGGCGAGGAAGCGGGGCTGGAAGTTGCCGTCGACGCCGAGCCCTTCGCGCTCGCCGACCAGTTCTTCGTCAACGACGACGGCTGGGCGCACAATTCCCGCGGCCGCTTCCTCGAGGGACGGGTGATCGCCGACGCGCCGGCGCTCAAGGTGGAGGACGATCACACCCTCGTCTGGATGCCGCCGGAGCGCGCCCTGGTGGTGCTGGACCGTGAGGCGCACGCCTGGGCGGTGGCCGCCTTCCTCAGGCGGCTTGAGCGGGCGCGTCCGAACGGCTAACCGGGAGCCGATCCCCGGGAGAGTCCATGTCCGAGACAGCGGCCAAGATCATCGACGGCAAGGTCCATGCCGAGCGGGTCCGTTCCCGCGTGGCCGACGAGGTGGCCAGGCTCCGCGCCGACTACGGCCTGCAACCGGGCCTGGCGGTGGTGCTGGTGGGCGAGGACCCGGCCAGCCAGATCTACGTCCGCTCCAAGGGCGAGCACTCCCTGGCGGTCGGCATGCACTCCGTCACCCACCGGCTGCCGGCCGACGCCAGCCAGCACGAGCTGCTGCGCCTCGTGGGCGAGCTGAACGCCGATCCGGCGATCCACGGCATCCTGGTGCAGCTGCCGTTGCCGAAGCACCTGGACGAGCAGGCGGTGATCGCGGCCATCAGCCCGGACAAGGACGTGGACGGCCTGCACGTGGTCAACGCCGGGCGCCTGGCCAACGGCGTGCCCGCCCTGATCCCCTGCACGCCGCTGGGCTCGATGATCCTGCTGCGGGAGACGGTGGGCGACCTGACCGGCCTCAATGCGGTGGTGGTCGGCCGCTCGGTGCTGGTCGGCCGGCCGATGGCCCAGCTCCTGCTGCAGGCCGACTGCACCGTGACGATCGCCCACTCGAGAACGCGGGACCTGCAGGCCGTCTGCCGTCAGGCCGACATCCTGGTCGCCGCCGTGGGCCGGCCGCGGATGATCCGCGGCGACTGGATCAAGCCGGGCGCGGCGGTGATCGACGTGGGCATCAACCGCGTGCCGTTCGACGATCCGGTGAAGGCGGCCGCGGGGCGCACCAAGGTCGTGGGCGACGTGAACTTCAAGGAAGCGGCCCAGGTGGCCGGCTGGATCACGCCCGCGCCCGGCGGGGTCGGCCTGATGACGGTGGCGGTCCTGCTGCAGAACACGCTCACCGCCGCCAAGCGGATCGCCGGCCTGGACTAGGCGACCGGCCGGGCCTCGGTTTCCAGCCAGCCGACCACCTGGCCGAGGACGTCGCCGACGGCGCGGTCGTAGGCATTGACGATGGTGCTGACCCGGTTGCTGGCGGCCGGCACGCGGGCCTCGAAGATCCGCTCCTGGGCATAGTCCCGGTCCCGAGGCCGGGTCAGCACGGCGCGCACCCGCACCAGCACGGTCGGCGCGGCATCCTCGCCGTCGTCGTAACGGGTCTCGAAGTTCCGCACGTCCATCCTGAACACGTACTGGGCCCGCGAGAGTTCGCCGCGCGAGACCAGCCGCACCTTGCCCGGCGTGGCGTCGAAGGCGGCCAGCACGGCCTGGTCCCACAGCACCGAGGCCGGGGCCACCCAGCGGCTCTCGGCGATGTAGCGCGCCTCGCCGCCGGTGATCGCCAGCAGCCGGTCGCCCGCCGTCTCGCCCTGGAACACGCCGTTGGCGCGGAATACGGCGACCGCGCCGGCGGCCGGCGGGGCCTGCGCCTCCGTCACCGGGCCCTGGCCGAAGCGGTAGAGCTGGGAGGGCTTGCCGCCGCCCAGGAGGCCGCCCAGGCAGCCCGAGAGGCTCACACCAAGGGCGGCGATGACCGCGAAGCGAAGGAGGGCGGTCGGACGGATCAAGGCTGCACCTCCAGCTCTTTGGACTTGGGTTTCAGCACCGCGCCGGCCCCGCCGCGCTGCACCTCGTTGGTGAGCCGTTCCAGGCTCTCCGCCGCGCTCTGCAGCTGGATCACCGCGGCGGTGATCTGCGGCAGGCCGTTGGTGGCGAAGTCCGCGGTCGGGGCCTGCAACGAGCTGATCATCGCCCGCGCGTCCGTCGCGGCCTGCTTGGCCTCCTCGGCGGCGTCGGCGACGTTGGCCAGCGTCCGCCTGCCATCGCCATTGATCAGCGTCCGGCTGTCCCGGATGGCCAGCGTCAGCTCGCCGGACGCCTCGTCGATCCGCTGCAGCGCGCTTTGCGCATCGGCGATCAGGGCCTTGCGTTCGCGCAGCTCGGCGGAGACCGCCTGGGCGTCGGACACCACGGCGGAGAAGTTCTTGATGTTCTGGTCGGAGAGCACCCGGTTCACCCGGTCCAGCGCCTCGATGGTGCGGGTCAGCACGGTGCCGCCGCCTTCCAGCAGGTCGGAGAGGGTGCTGCGCTGGCTGCGCAGGATCGGGATCTTGTCGTCGGGCACGGTGTCCTTGAGCAGCGGCCTGGACGGCGTGCCGGCGGTGATCTGGATGTAGTTCACCCCGGTGATGCCCTGCGGCTCCAGGGTGGCGTAGCTGTCGACGCGGATGGGCACGTCGGAGGTGACGCGGGCCCGCGCGATCACCCGGCTGGGGTTCGTGCGATCCAGCGCGATGCGGGTGACCTCGCCCACCTTGATGCCGTTGAAGTGCACCTCGCCCCCCTTGGTTCAGGCCGCGCACCGGGCCCTGGAAGAGGATGTCGTAGAGGTCGTTCTCCTGCCGGAACTGCCAGCGGGCCAGCCAGATGACGAAGATCACCAGCCCGATCGAAAGGATCAGGGCGGACAGTCCCACCATGGCGTAGTTGGCGTTCTTCTCCATCAGGCCTCCGTCCTCGCCCCATTCCCCGTCAACTTGGCCGCCGCGGCCCTTGCCGCGCGCCCTCGGGGGCCGAGGAAATATTCCCGGATCCACGGATGATCCGAGGTCTCCAGCTCGCGCACCGGGGCGCTGGCGACGACCTTCTTGTCGGCCAGCACCGCGACCCGGTCGGTGATCTCATACAGCGTATCGAGATCGTGGGTGATCATGAACACGGTCAGGTCCAGGCTTTCCGACAGATCCTTGATCAGTTCGTCGAACGCCGCGGCTCCGATCGGATCCAGGCCGGCGGTGGGTTCGTCGAGGAACAAGAGCTCCGGATCGAGCGCCAGGGCCCGGGCCAGGCCAGCCCGCTTGCGCATGCCGCCCGAGAGTTCCGCCGGCTTCAGCACGCCGGCGTCGGGGCGCAAACCCACCAAAGCGATCTTCAGCTCGGCCAGTTCGTAGATCTCCGCCCGGCTCAGGTTCGTGTGCTCGAACATCGGAGCCGCAACGTTCTCCTTGACCGTCAGGTTCGAGAACAGCGCGCCCTGCTGGAAGAGCACCCCCCAACTCCGGTTGATGGCTTCCCAGCGCCGGCGCGATGCGGTGTTCAGGTCGTTGCCGAAGACGCGGATCGTGCCGCCCTGCGGCTCGCGCAGGCCGATGATCGAGTTCAGCAGCACCGACTTGCCCGCACCCGAGCCGCCGACCACGCCCATCACCTCGCCGCGCTCCACGGTGAGGTCCACTCGGTCATGCACCACGTGGTCGTCGAAGGCGTTGATCAGGCCGCGCACCTCGATCGCCGGGCCGCTGTCGCCGACGATCTCCTCGTCCGTGAGGTTCCGTTCGTCGACCGCGTCGCTCACAGGTCGAGCTCCATGTAGAGCAGGGCGAAGGCGGCATCGATCATGATGATCGCGAAGATGGCGTGCACCACGGCCGCGGTCACCCGCCGGCCGAGCGATTCCACGTCACCGCCGACCTCCAGGCCCTGGCGGCAGCCGATGCCGGCGATCACCGCCGCCATGACGGGCGCCTTGGAGAGCGCGATCCAGAAATGGGTGATGCCGACGTTGTCGACGATCCGCTGCAGGAAGAAGGCGGGGCCCAGGTCGAGCACCGACCATGTGACCGCCAGGCCGCCGGAGAGCCCCGCCAGCGTCGCCACGAAGGTCAGCAGCGGGATGGTCACCAGCATGGCGACGAACCTGGGCAGGACGAGCGCCTCGAACGGATCGACGCCCAGCACCCGCATGGCGTCGACCTCCTGGTTCATCTTCATCGAGCCCAGTTCCGCGGCGAACGAGGAGGCCGAGCGGCCGGCCAGCAGGACGGCGGTGATGATGATGTTGAACTCGCGCAGCACGGCGATGCCGATGAGTTCGACGGCGAACACCTCGGCCCCGAACTGGCGGAGCATGTTGGCGCCCAGCAGGCCGACGACCGCGCCGATGAAGAACGAGGTGATCGCCACGATCGGGATGGCGTCGAGGCCCGCCCGCTCCATCAGGGTGACGATGGCCGGCCAGCGGATGCGTTGCGGCGCCGTGAACAGGTGGACGCATGCCCGGCCCACCACCACCAGCAGGTGGCCGAGGAAACCCATGGTGTCGAGGAACTCGTGCCCGAGGTCGACGACGCCCTTGCCGATGCGGATGGTCAGGTCGTGAAAGCCCTTGGGCTCGTTGCGGACGACGGGCTCCCGGGTGACCGCTTCGGCGACAAGGGCCAGCAGGCGACTGGTCTCCGGCCTGGCCTTCACCTTCTCCAGGTCGAACTGCCCGCCGGCCGCACGGACCACGGCATAGGCCCCGGCGGTGTCCAGGCGGCGGACCTTCGCAAGGTCGATCGTAACGTTGCTCAGGCCGTCGAGCGTGGCCGCGAGCCCACGCCCGGCCTCGCCGATGTGGTTCGCCGTCCAGTCGCCGCTCAGGCGGACCGTCGGGCGGTCCGTCGCGGGTTCGAGGCTGAAATCGGCGGGTTTCTCCATCCGTGGACGGTCCAAAGCTCCCAAGCGTCCCCTGACGCGGCCGCGACCCGCGAGTCGCGCCGGCGAACGCGATGTGACCCTAGCAGACGCCACGCTGGGGTCCGAACGCCTTATGGCGCAGCTGCGTTCCGATGCCTTAAAGTCAAGCTCGGGCCCATTTTCGCCCCACTGCGCCCCCTAATCGTCGCGGTGTGGATTCGCCCTGACGCGAATCCGAGTGACGCAAGGCTGGAGAGTTGCGTTGAGCCGCCAGATCGAAATCGCCGGAAAGTCCGGCGCCCGCTACCGTTACACCGCCATGGAAGAGGATCGCTTCATCGCGCCTGCCGGGGCCAACTACGTCATCGCCGAAGTGTCCAGCGAGGGCGCGCGCGTCGTCTTCGCCGGCGAGACCGACAATCTGGCGAACCTTTCGTGGCGCCCGCCGCTGGAGGCGGCGCGGAAGAAGTTCGGCCAGGCCCAGCTCCTGACCCGCCTCAACGTCACCCGCGCGGTGCGCGAGGCCGAGCGGGCCGACCTCATCGAGGAACACCAGCCGCCGATGAACACCGAGAAGCGGACCTAGTCCCGGTCCCGGAACAGCGCCAAGCTGCCGGCGTGGAGTCGCCGGCCCTCATCGTCATCTTCGGAGCCGCCGTGCGGGCCGACGGGACGCCGTCGCCGGCGCTCGCTCGGCGGATCGGCTATGCGCTGGAAGCCGCACGGGTGCGTCCCGAGGCGCTGGTGTTCTGTTCCGGCGGCGTGGGGGAGGTCGGGCCCTCGGAGGCCTCGGTGATGGCCGAGGCGCTGGCCGAGGCCGGCGTGGCCCGTCGCCGGCTGGTGCTCGACGAGGCGAGCCTCGACACCCTCGACAGCGTGGTCGCCGTCGCGCGCTTCCTGAAGGCGAGGGGCGCAGCCCGCTGCATCGTCTGCAGCGACCGCTATCACCTGCCTCGCATCCGCCTGATGCTCCGCGCGTTGGGCATAGCCGCGGACCCCGGTCCGCTGGCCCCCGGCCGCGGCGGCACGCGACGCGCCTACTGGTGGAAGATGCAGCTCAGGGAAGCCCTCGCCATCCCGTACGACCTGGCCCTCGTCCTTCTGAAGCGGCGCCGGCTGCTGGCGTGAGCCGAATCCGGATCGCAACCGCCGGCTGGGCCGCGCCGCGCACCGTCCGTCACCGCTTCCCCGACGCCGCCAGCGGGCTGCAGCGGTACGCCGGCCGCTTCGACGCCGCCGAGATCAACTCCAGCTTCTACCGCGCACACCGGGCCTCCACCTGGGCGCGCTGGGCGGACGAGACGCCGGCCGGCTTCCGCTTCGCCGTGAAGGCGCCGAAGACGATCACCCATGAGCGCCGCCTGGCCGACAGCGCCGAGCTGCTCCACGCCTTCCTCGCCGAGGCGCGGCTGCTGGGCCCGAAGCTTGGCCCGATCCTCGTGCAACTGCCGCCGAGTCTGGCGTTCGACCTGGCCGTGGCGGCCGGCTTCCTCGAGACGCTCCGCGCCCGGTACGACGGTCCCGTCGCCCTCGAGCCGCGGCATCCGACCTGGTTCGAGGCGGGGGCCGAGGCGCTGCTGGTGGCGGCGCAGGTCGCCCGGGTCTCCGCCGACCCGCCGCGCCATCCGGCCGACGCCCGGCCCGGCGGCTGGCCGGGGCTGGCGTACTGGCGGCTGCATGGCTCCCCGCGCATGTACTACTCGGCCTACGACCCCACCCATCTCGAAGCCCTGGCCGCCCAGCTCCGCGCCTCGCCGGCGCAGGAGGCCTGGTGCGTGTTCGACAACACCACCTCGGGCGCGGCGGCCGAGAACGCGCTCGACCTCCTGGAGATGCTGGCCGGTTGACAGGCCGTGTTACGGATGTAATCTCACAAAACTACAACCATAAAACGGGAGATGACGCCGATGATCCGCCGCCTGAGCTGGAGCGCCGGAGCGCTCGCCTTCCTGATCGGGGCCAGTGCCGCCGCCCAGACCGCCGTGGCGCCGGCCGATCCGCCGTTCGCCCTGGTGGCAGAGGCGGACCGCCTGACTTTCCCCGCCGTGTTTGCCGATGCCGATATCGTCATGAAGCTCGTGATGGCCGGGCTGGCGATCTCGGCCCTCGCCGCCGCGGCGATCTGGGTGGCGCAGGCGACCCGGCTCCGGCCGGCCAGCCTCCCGGGCGCTCTGGCCTACCTCTCCGGCCTGGGGTCGGCCGGCCCGCTGATCGGCTTCTTCGGAGCCTGCTACACCCTGATGGCGTCCTGCATCGGCATGGCCAACGTCCGCCCGGCGCCGTCGCTATCGATCCTCGCGCCCGGCTTCGCCGAGGCCCTTCTGGCGGCCATGCTGGGCCTGCTGGCCGCCGCCATCGGGGTGATCGCCCACCGCCACCTGAAGGCCAAGGTATATGGCCTGGAGGCCGAGGACGCCGCCGCCGAGCCCGTGCAGACTCTCCCTCGCCAGGCGCGCGCAACGGCATAGACTGCGCCCATGACCAGAATCTCGGCCGCGGAAAGCCACATCATGGAAGCGCTCTGGGCGGGCGACCCGCTCAGCGCCGACGAGATCGTGGCCACCGTCGGTCCCGCCCAGAGCTGGGGCGAGGCGACGGTGAAGACCCTGATCAACCGCCTGCTCAAGAAGAAGGCGCTGGTCTCGGAGCGGGCGGGCGGCCGGACCCGATATCGCCCGCTGATCAGCCGGGCCGACTATGTGATGGGCGAGAGCCAGGGCCTGCTCGACCGCCTGTTCGGCGGCGAGCTCGCGCCGCTCGTCGCCCACTACGCCAAGCATCGCCCCCTGGCGCCGGATGAGGTGAACCGCCTCAAGCGCCTGATCGACGAGCTGGACGACGATGAATAGCCCGCTCGCCGTGATCCTCGGTCCCGATCCGCTGGCCGGCCTGGTCACGGCGGCGGTCTATGTGAACCTGGCCGGCGCCGCGGCGGTCCTGGCGGTGATGGCGCTGCGCCTGCCGCTCCGTCGGGCGATCGGGCCGCAGGCCGCCTACGGACTCTGGGGCCTGCCGCCGGCGGCTGGCGGTCTGGCCCTCTTCGCCTTCCTCGTGCAGGCGCCGGAGACGCGGATGGCGGCGCCCGCCCCGGGCCCGGCGCTCGTCGCCGTGTGGGCGGCCGGCGCCCTGGCGCTGGCGGCGCTGTTCGCCGGCGCCCAGGCGCGGTTCGCCCTGGCGCTGCGCCGCGGCCTCACCGGGCCGGCGGTGGTCGGATTGATCTCGCCGCGCATCGTGATGCCGCCGGACGATGGGGCATACAGCGCCCATGAGCGCGAGCTGATCCGCGCCCACGAGCGCCAGCACATCGCCCGCAAGGACACCCGCGCCGTGGCCTTCCTGGCGCTCAGCCGCTGCCTCTTCTGGTTCAACCCGCTGTTCCACCTGGCCGCGCCGATGGTCCGGCTGGACCAGGAGCTGGCCTGCGACGCCGCCGTGGTGATCAACCGTCCCGCCTGCCGGGCCGCCTACGCCCGGGCGCTCCTGAAGACGCAACTCGCCGCCACGCCGCTGCCGATCGGGTGCTACTGGCCGGCGAGGGGGTGCATCCGCTGGAAGTCCGCGTGGGCGAGCTCGCGGCCCGGGGCCGCTTCCCCGGTGGCCGCGGCCCGCGCTCGCAGCCAGGGCCCGTGGACGCGATCCGGCCCTGAGCCGAGAGCATTTTCCGCCGAAGCGGAGGCCGGTTCGGCGTAGAAAATGCTCCAAATTCAAAGTGTCCTGAGCGAAATCTGATTCTATCGAAGCGGATTTCGCTCTAGGTCGCGCTCCGCAGGGTGGTGTCGATCCGCTCGGGCTCGGGGGGGCGTCGCGGCCTTGAGCAGTCCCAGGCGGAACGGGAGCGCGCCCAGCGCCGCGCCGATCAGCGGGGCGACGATGAACAGCCAGAGCTCGCCGAGCGCCTCGCCGCCGGCGAGCACCGCCGGGCCGAAGCTGCGCGCCGGGTTCACCGAGACGCCGGTCACCTGGATGCCGACGATATGGATCGCCGCCAGCGTCAGTCCGATCGACAGGCCCGCGAAGCCGGCGGCCGCGCCGGGCCCGGTGGACCCCAGGATGACGGCGACGAAGAGCGCGGTCATCACCACCTCGAAGCCGGCCGCGGAGCCCAGGCTGTATTCGCCGAGATACCCCGGGCCCCAGCCGTTCTGTCCGAGGTTGGACGTGTCGCCGGCGATGGCCGCCAGGATGCCCGCGCCCGCCAGCGCGCCCAGGAACTGGGCCGCCCAGTAGAGCAGCATCTCGGCGAAGGTCATCCGCCCGGCCAGGAACACCCCCAGGCTGACGGCGGGGTTCACGTGCCCGCCGGAGATGGGCCCCAGGCCATAGGCGAGCGCGACGATCGCGAAACCGAACGCCAGCGCGATGCCGAGTTGGCCGACCGTGTCGCCGGCCAGGACGGCCGCGCCGCAGCCGAAGAGCACGAGGATCAGGGCGCCGATCAGTTCGGCGAGGAACTTCGACATGGGCTCAATCTCCTTTGGGCGGCTGGCGGACCACGCAGCGGAAGCCCACGTGCGAGGTCGAGATGTCGATGGGATGCGCGCGGCGCGCGGCCGGGCGGCAGCAGCGGCAGTGGTCCGGCCCGCAGAGGTGCGAGCCGCCCTTCAGCACCTTGCGCGGGATGCCGGCGTCGGCCAGTTCCGGATCGCACCGGGTGAGGGCGCGGCTGTTGCGGCGACCCGCGTCGGGCCACCAGTCCTTGGTCCACTCCCAGACGTTGCCGATCATGTCGCGCAGGCCGTAGCCATTGGCGGGATAGACGCCGACAGGGGTTGTACGGCCGTCCCGCCCGGTCGTGGGCCGCGCCCTGGGAAGCTGGTCCTGCCAGGTATTGGCCCTGGCGCGACCGCAGGGGCCAAGGCCGTCCCCCCAGGCGAGCTCCGCGCCGTCCAGGCCGCCGTGGGCGGCGAATTCCCACTCGGCCTCCGTGGGGAGGTCCTTGCCGACCCAGAGCGCATAGGCCTGGACGTCCAGCCACGCCACATGGACCACCGGATGGTCCCAGAGCCCGGCCAGCGTACTGCCCGTCCCCTCGGGCGAGCGCCAGCTCGCGCCGGGGACGTAGCGCCAGCCGTCCACCGGCTGACCCTCGGGCCCGCCGAACACGAAGGAGCCGGCCACGCCAATCTGCGGCGGCAGCATGAGCGCCGGCGGCAGGTGGTCGTCGGCGATCTCGGCGAAGGTGAGCCAGCCGGTCTCGTCCACGAAGCGGGCGTACTCGCGGTTCGTCACCGGATGCAGGTCGATCCAGAACCCGGCCACGGAGACCTGCTGTCCGGGCCGTCCGCCTGAGCGTCGGCGGTCCGCGCCCATGCCGAAGGCGCCGCCCTCGACCCAGACCATGCCGCGCCGGACGGCGGCCGCGCCGCGGGGCTCGGGAAAGGCGAGGACCGCCCCCATGCTAGGCGACGCCCACCGGGCCCGCCGGGCGTCCGCTCGCTGTCTTCGGGGACCCGGGCATCGTTTTCCTCCGTGGCGAAGCTCAACACGGAGGGGTGGGGGCCACGATCAGGTCAGCGCCCCAGGCACGGCGCGGGCCCGACCGGGGCAGGGGTCGGAAATCCCTGCCGGCGGGGCGGGAGGCGCCTGGCGCGCCGACCCGGACATGGTTCTCAGGGTTTAACCTGAGCCCACAATCCGGACTTAAGTGTAGATTGCTACCGTGGGTGTCTGGGGTCGCTGCTTCGCGCGAGAGTCGTGTCGACGCGCCGGCCGGCGGGATGGGAGGCGCACCATGACGTGCGCGCAGCGCGAGTTCGCCGACCTCTTGCCTATGGAAGCCTACGAGAGCCTGTTCCGCCATGCGCCGGCCGCGCTGGCGCTTGCCGTTCCTGCCGAAGGCGGACCGGTGATCCTCCAGGCCAATGACGCTTTCCTGCGCCTGCTGGACCGGCCGCGCAGCCGGGTTGAGGGGCGCAGGATCGAAGCCGTTTTCACCGCCCTGGCCGGGGACCAGATGCTCGCCGCCGTGGAACGCTGCCTCGGCGATCAGGCGGCGTTCCGGATTCGGATCGCGATCGGCAAGGGGACCCAGCTGGTCCGCATGCTTGTGGACCTGCGCCGGGTGGAAGACGCCGCGCCGCCGCAGGTGATCTTGAGCCTGACGCCGCTGGGCGAGGCCCTCGGCCTGGCCGAACTGGGCGAGAGCGGGGTCATCGCCGAGGTCGGACCGCTCAGCCGGGGCCTGCTCTACATCCACGACGTCGGCAACGGGCTGCTCCGGTACGGGCGCCACCCCCTGGTCAACCGGCTGGGCCTGCCCAGGTGCCCCGTGGCTCTGGCGGTCGTGCGCGACCTCGTCCACCCCGACGATGCGGAGCGCTGGCGGCAGTTCGCCATCGAACGGGCTGCGGCCGAGGACGATCGGGTCGGAAAGGCCACGTTCCGCATGCGCGGCGTCGACGGCGACTGGCTCTGGATCAACATCCGCGCGCGGGCCTTCACCCGCGACGCCGACGGCAAGGTTCAGCGGGTTATCGGCGTCGCCACCGACCTGACCGACGAATACAACCACGCCGAGGCCCTGACCCAGGCGGCGACGGCGCTCGCCCGAGCCGAGATGCAGGAGCGCCGGCGGATCGGCCGGGAGCTGCACGACTCCACCGCCCAGCTGCTGGCCGGCGCACGCCTCAGCCTCACCGCCCTCGAGCGGCGCCTGGATCCCGGCTCGCCGGCGCGCCACGCGCTGGAGGACGCGCGCGAGGCGGTGGCCGGGGCGCAGAACGAGATCCGCAACTTCTCCTACATGCTTCACCCGCCGCCGCTGCAGGACCAGGGCCTGGAGCGGGCGGTGCGGGCGTTCGCGGCCGGCTTCGGACGCCGGACGGGCCTGGATATCTCGGTGACCGTCTCGCGCGGGCAATGGCGGATCGATTTCCCGATGCAGGTCGCCCTGTTCCGGGTGGTGCAGGAAGCTCTGATGAACGTGG
This sequence comes from Phenylobacterium sp. J367, assembly GCF_024699985.1. Classification (GTDB taxonomy): domain Bacteria; phylum Pseudomonadota; class Alphaproteobacteria; order Caulobacterales; family Caulobacteraceae; genus Phenylobacterium. The sequence goes on from NZ_JAJONA010000001.1 coordinate 3,195,243, forward strand.
TCCGGCATGCGGGCGCCCGGAAGGCCTGGGTGCGCCTGCGGCGTCAGGGTCCGGAGATCAGCCTCGAGGTCGAGGACGATGGGATCGGCCTCTCCAGCCAGAGCGCAGACGAGATCCTCGCGGGCGTCGGGGTCAGCGGAATGAAGGCCCGCATGCTCCAGCTCGGCGGCGATCTCCAGCTTCTCCCCGGCGCCAAGGGCCTGAAGGTGCAGGCGCGCGTCACGGAGCGCTCGGCGCCCCTGGACTAGCTCTCGGCGGGCGCGCCGGCCGGCGCGCGCGCGTTCGCCACCGCCCAGGCCAGCGCGTCGTCGGCTACCTGCTCCCAGCCCGGGTCCATGCAGGTCCAGTGTGACCGGCCGGGATAGATCTTCAGCTCGGTCCTGCTGGCGGCGCGCTTCTGCTTGTTGAAGATCGCGCGCGTCATGCTGGCGTCGGCGATCAGGTCGATCTCGCCGCCGATCAGCAGGAGCGGCGCGCGGTTCGGGTTGGCCCAGTTGATCTTGATGGGGTTGATGATCCCGTCCCAGTAGACCTTCGCCGCCGTGGGCACGATGTAGCGGTCGTAGAGGGCGTCGGCCTGGTCCTTCGGCGCGGTCTGGGCGAACCGGGTCTTGAAGAACGGGCGGCTCATGGTCTTCAGCTTGCCGTTGCTGAACGGATCGCCGAGCACGGGCAGGGCGGAGATGATCGCCTGGAGGCCGAGCGGCACGCCGGGCGTCGGCGCCGGGTCGATGGCCACGCCGGCCACACCCAGGCCTTGGTCCAGCAGATGCTGGGTGAAGGTGCCGCCGGCCGAGTGGCCGATCAGGATCGGGGCCTCCGGCAGCTTGGCGATCTCGGCGGCGAAATGGGCGATGATCTCGCGCTGGCCGGTCTTGGCGAGCCGCGGGTCCGGCTTGGCGCGCAGCTCCGCGGGCGGACGGTCGTCGTAGGGCCAGTCGGGCGCGACGACGGTGAAGCCCTGGGCCTCGTAGCGCGCCTTGAAAGCCTCCCAGCTACGCGAGTTCAGCCACGCGCCATGGATCAGCATGATGGTCTTGGTCACGGCGTCCCTCCGCGGATGTGGTCCCGATCAGGCCACACCTCGCGCCGGCCTGCCATCAAAAGCGAAGCCTGATGACGAGCGTCGCCGGGGCAGCCGACTTTCTCGACAGCGGCGCCCGACTTGCCCACAGTCCGGGCCGCGCGCGGCGGTGCTTCCATTGCCGTCAGTTAGGCGAACTGTATAGGTTCAAACAATATTGCCGCCTGAGCCGCGGCAGCCTGAGGGGAGGGCGGATATTGCAACGTGAGCTGGGCGGCCGGGCGAGCGCCGGGCTGATCGTCCTGATCTGCTTCTTCATCGCCGCCCTCGAGGGCTACGACATCCAGGCGTTCGGCGTCTCGGCGCCGAAGCTCGCTCCGGCGCTCGGCCTGAATCCGGGCCAGGTCGGCTGGGCGGCCAGCGCGGCCATGATCGGCCTCGTCATCGGCGCCTTCGTCGGCGGCTGGTTCGCCGACCGGATCGGCCGCCGGCCGGTGCTCGTGATCTCGGTGGCTGCGTTCGGTGTGTTCTCCATCGTCACGGCCTACGTCCAGACCTACGAGATGCTGCTGGTCGCCCGCATCCTGACCGGCCTGGGGTTTGGCGGCGCCATGCCGAACCTGATCGCCATCGCCACGGAGATCAGCGCGCCGAACCGCCGGGCGGCGACTGTCACCACCATGTTCTGCGGCATGCCGGCCGGCGGCGCGACCGTCGCCCTCATCGCCCGCTTCGCGCCTGAGCTCGACTGGCGGACCCTCTTCCTGATCGGCGGCCTGCTGCCGATCCTGCTGGTCCCGGTCGTCCATTTCCTGCTGCCCGAGACCAAGCCCGCCCACGACCCCAAGGCCGACCGCCGCATGGGCCAGACCCTGTTCGGCGAGGGCCGCGCGCCCGGCACCCTGCTGCTGTGGCTGGTCTTCATGCTGACGCTGGTCGTGCTCTACCTGATGCTCAACTGGCTGCCGTCCCTGGTCATCGCCAAGGGGCTGACGCCGCAGGACGGCTCGGCCGCCTCGCTGGCCTTCAACCTGACCAGCATCGCCGGCGCCCTGATGCTGGGCTTCGTGGTCGACCGCGCCGGCTTCCGCTGGCCGCTGGCCATCTGCTACCTGCTGCTGGCCGGCGTGATGCTGACTCTGGCCCAGGCGACCGGGCTGGCGCCGGTGCTGATCCTGTCGGGCCTGGCCGGTTTCCTGGTGCTGGGGGCGCAGTATTCGCTCTACGCCGTGGCCCCCGCCCTCTATCCGCCCCACGTCCGAGCCGCCGGAGCCGGGGCGGCGGTGGGCATCGGCCGCCTGGGCTCCATCGCCGGGCCGCTGATCGCCGGGGAATTGCGCCAGATCGGCTGGAGCGCCGGCCAGGTGTTCGCGCTCATGGGACCGGTGCTGTTCGCCGCCGCTGTCGCCACCGTGGCCCTGGGATTCCTGTCCCGGTCACGGGACGACTAGGCCGCCGCCAGGGCGGGGCTGGCCCAACCGGCGCTGTCCCAGCAGCTCGCCGGCTGCAGACTTCAACCCGCGCCGCTCCCCTCAGGACCCTTTTCTCATAGGCGGGACCCTTCGCGCTGCCTTGGGCGTTCCCGCCACGGTTCAGCTCAAGGAGATCCCATGCGCGCCATCGTCACCGCCGTCGTCCTGTCCGCCGCCGCCGCGCTCGCCGCCTGCAGCGGTCCGGAGGAGGACGCCCTGCATCGCGAAGCCGACGCCGTCGACGCCGCCGGCGAAGCCCAGGCCGACGCCCTGGAACGGCAGGCCGCCGCCACCTCGAACGAGGCCCAGGAAAAGGCGCTCAATCAGCAGGCCGACGCTGTCGAGAACGCCGCCGACGCGAAGTCCGACGCCATGCACCGCGAGGTCGACAAGAAGTACTGAGGCCGAACGGAAAGGGCCGGAGAGCTCATGCTCTCCGGCCCCTCTTCGGTCAGCCTAAGCGGCCGCTAGCGCCGCCAGCGGTCGTAGCGGTCGTCGTAGCGGCTGTAGCGCTCGGAATGGTCCAGCGCCGTCTCGATGCGGTCCATGGTCCGCAGCACGCGGTCGCGCTCGCGGGGGCTGGCCCGACCGGTCTCCACGCGCCAGGCCAGCGGCTGGTTCACCCGCCACTGCCGGAGCAGGACGTCGGCCTGACGGTGCGGAATGCGGCCCTGATCGGCGGCCTGTCGGAGCTGCCATTCCAGGGCGTCATAGCGGCCGGTGAACCGCTCGCCCTGGTCGTAGCCGCCGCGCCACGGCTGCGCGGACGCCGCCGCCGGCGCCAGGGCCGCGGCGGAAAGGCTCAGGGCGGCCACGCCGGCCAGGGTCTTCATCATCTTCGTCTTCATCTCGGGTCCTCGCTTCGGTCCAAGTCCCTCTGCATCGGTCCCCCCCGGGAACGTGGGCGGCTTAACGGAACGAGGGTCCGCGAGGTTCCAGCCTTGGCCGTGGCGACAGGGGCGCCGCGGGCGGGCGGCGGCGTGCGGGATGCGCCGGGCGCGCAGCCCGCCTTACAATCGCGGACGGGCCGGGCCATATAGGGGGGACGCCGTCGTGCGTGTTCCCGCCACCGAAGCGGGAGATCGCGAGCGACGCGGCGTCTTCGAGATCGTCATGTCCCTGCTTTTCCTGGCTTCCGGCCTCTGCGTGCTCGGCGCGCTGGGTCTCCCCGTGGTCATGCGCCTGCGCCGCGGCGGGCGCTCGGGATGACCGCCGACATCGCGGCGCTGGAGCGCGAGAACCTCTACCTCAAGACCCGCAACGCCCAGCTTCAGGCCGATGTCGCCGACCTGACGGCGGAGCTCGATCGGCTACGCCAGGAGCGCGAGCGGCTGCACGGCCGCCAGACGGGCGCGCGGCCTCCGAACCCGCTGGGCAGCGGCCAGTAGGCCCACGACCGGGCCGTCCCGGCCCGCACCGCCGTCACCGGCGCCAAGGAGCAAGCCATGGCCAAGGGCCAGAAGAGAAGCAATCGCGAGACCCGCAAGCCCAAGCAGCCCAAGCCGAAACCGGCCGAGGTGATCCGCGTCACGGGCGGGGCGGGCGGCCAGACCGTGGGGTCCGTCGCCGCGGGTTCGAAGGGCCCCGGCCGTTGAGCCTGGTCTCCTGGTGGCGCGGCGTGCTGCCGAGCGAGGCCGAGGTCCGGGCGGAGATCTGGAGCCTGGGGACCCGCCACCGGGGCTGGCCGCTGGAAGGCGCCCTGGACGAGCTGAAGGGCTCGGACGTGACGCCGGCCCGCGCCCAGCTGCTTCGCGCCTGCGTCCGCGAGCTGCAGCGGAGATGAGGCGGGCGGGCTCCGCCGCGCCTTGATCCAGCGCAAGGCCCCGGGTGGCCGCCCGGCTCATGCTCACCGCGCGAAGGCAGCATGGGAGGCCGCGATGGACGATGCGACCCTGACCCCGGCGGCGCTGGCGGTGCTGGAGGGTTCCGGCTTCGCCGAGCGCGTTCACGCAAAGATGGCGAGCGGAATCGTGACGCTCTGCGGGTCGGCGCCCGATCAGGCGGCGAGCCGCAGCCTCGAAGGACGGCTCCTGGCCTTGCCGGGGGTGCTCGATGTCCACAACTACCTCGATATCGGCTGTCCGGACGAGGGGCTGGAGGCCCGGCTGCGCGCCGCGCTCGCCCGCGAAGGCTTCGAGGCGCCGGGCTTGCGCATGACGGCCGAGCATGGCGTGGTGACGCTGTCGGGCGAGGCCGGAAGCTGGTCCGAGCGCGACGCGTGCGGCCGGCTCGCCTGGCGGCTCCCTGGCGTCCGCGAGATCATCAACCGGATCGACCTGCCGCCCGGCGAGGCGAGGCAGGGACCCGAGCGTTCACCCGCGCCGGCATAGGGGCGGATGCGCCGGGGCGAAGGGCGCCGGCGGCCGCCGAGATCGGAGGGCCAGACCATGGCCGATCTGCTGGACAATCTCAGCCACCGGCTGGCCGCCGAACGGACGAGCCTGCTTCGCAGTCCGCTCATGTCGCGCCACTACCTGTGCCGCTGCGGCCACAAGATCCACTTCGAAGAGGCATCGTGTCCGGCCTGCGGGGCGACACTCGGCTATCTGCCGCAGGAGCATCGGCTGGCGGCGCTGGAGCCGGGCCAGGGGCCGGGACCTGGCGGGCCGCCGGGGGTGGCGGGGACCTGCGGTTCTGCGCCAGCCAGCCGCCGACGGGCTGCAACTGGATGGTCGAGGCCGCGAGCCCGCAGGGCCGGTGCGCATCCTGCCGCCTGACCCGGGCGATCCCGGACCTGAGCGACCCTGACAACCTGCGCTACCTGGTCCGGATCGAGGCCGCCAAGCGCCGGCTGATCTCCCAGTTGATCGAACTCGGCGCGCCGATCTGCTCGAAGATCGACGAGGATCCGGACAGCGGGATGATGTTCGACTTTCTCCGTCCATCGCCGAATGGCCCGCAGGTGCTCACGGGCCATGCGAACGGCCTGATCACCCTCAATGTGGAGGAGGCGGACGACGCCGTGCGCGAGAAGGTTCGCCATGCCCTGCGCGAGCCCTACCGCACGCTGCTGGGCCATTTCCGGCACGAGATCGGCCACTACTACTGGGACCGCCTGATCTGGAACCGGAAATGGCTCGAGCCCTTCCGGGAGCTGTTCGGCGATGAGCGCGCGAGCTACGCCGAAGCCCTGAAGCGGAACTATGAGCAGGGGCCGCCGAAGGACTGGGCCCAGTCCTACATCAGCGCCTACGCCACCATGCATCCCTGGGAGGACTGGGCCGAGACCTGGGCCCACTACATGCACATCGGCGACAGTGTGAACACCGCCATGGGGTTCGGCCTGAGCGCCGACGACGTCGAGGGCGACGTCGAGTGCTTCGGCCGCGATGCGCCTACGCGCCTGACGACCCGCGCGCCGACCTTTTCTTGCGGGTGGTGAACGGCTGGCGGGAGGTCATCGTGGTGCTGAACGAGCTGGCGCGGTCCATGGGCCAGCCGGACTTCTACCCGTTCAGCCTCGCCAAGCCCGCGGTGGCCAAGCTGCAGTTCGTGCAGATCGTCGTCTCGGACGCCCGCGAAGCCCTGCGGCTCCGGGACTCAGAGGCGGCGGAGGTCGCAAGGACCCGGCCTCACTGACCGCGACACACCTCCCACGGCCGCAATATCCGTTTGCAACGCGAATGATTTGATGTTCCCTCCGCTTTCGCGGCCCGGAGAGGTCCGAGCGTGGAGGGAGGCAGTTCATGCGGCAGGTGCTGGCGGGGTTTGCGGGCAGTCTCGCGATGACGGTGTCGCTGGCGGCGGCGGGGCCTGCGCAGGCAGCGCCGACTGGCTCCTTTGGGCATTACGCCCCGGCCGCGGCGTTCGAGGGGACGGTCACCACCTCCGAATATGTCGCCCTGCGCGACGGGGTCCGGCTGGCGGTGTCGGTGACCCGGCCGGCGAGGGACGGGAAGGCGGCCGAGGGGCAGTTCCCGGTGCTGTGGCAGCACACCCTGGGCATCGCGGGCGCGGGCGCCGACGGCGGGCCGGTCGGGCAGGGGCCGAAGGGCTACCGCGCGCTGCCGGCGCTGGCGCGGCACGGCTATGTGGTGGTGCAGGTGGCCCGGCGCGGCAACGGGCCGTCGTTCGGCATCCGCCGCGGCTACAACGACCGTTCCGAGGCCAATGACGCCTATGAGGTGATCGACTGGCTGGCGGCGCAGGCGTGGTCGAACGGCAAGGTCGGGATCTACGGCTGCTCCAACACCGGCGATGCGGCCATGCACGCGGTGACCGCGGCCAATCCGCACCTGAAAGCCGCCTGGGCCGGCTGCTTCTCCTGGGAGAAGTACGACGGATTCCTGCGCGGCGGGATCTTCGCCAACTGGGGCACCGGGCCGACGCGGACGGTGGCCGAGGACATGACGTCCACGCCGGTCCAGGGCGACGAGGACAAGGTGCTGCTGCGCCAGGCCGCCGAGGAGCACCAGAAGGCCGCGCCGCTGCGCGAGCTCTGGGCCTCGATGCCCTACCGCGACAGCTTCTCCGCCTCGACCCAGACCCGGTTCTGGTACGAGGGCTCGGTGGCCAGCTACATGGCCCAGATCAACCGGTCGGGCACGGCAGTCTACGTCCAGGGCGGATGGCGCGACGACCTGCGCGGCCAGGGGCTGGTGACCTTCGCCAACCTGACGGGGCCGCGGCACATCCTGATCGGGCCCTGGGGCCACTGCGAGAACGACGACTTCGACCTGCTGGCCGAGATGCACCGGTTCTTCGACACCTACCTAAAGGACGCCGACGTCGGCGTGAGGGCGCAGGATCCGATCCACTACTTCACGGTGAACGCCGCGCCGGGGACGGAATGGCGCTCGTCGAAGACTTGGCCGGTGGCGGGCGCGACGGCGCGGCCCTACTTCCTGGGCAAGGGGCTGGAGGGCCGCGGCGCCGAGGGGGAAGGGGACGCGGACGGCGTTCAAGGTGCGCTACGACGTCGACTGCCCGACGGCGAAGCCCAGGCCGGGCGGCCTGCTCACCGGGCGGCCGCCGTGCCCGGTTGCCCATGCCGGGCCGCACTTCGCCACGCCGCCCCTGAAGGCCGACACCGAGGTCACCGGCGACGCGGTGGCCGACCTCTGGATCGCGTCCACGGCCAGCGACAACAACCTCTTCGTCTATCTGGAGGACGTGGCGCCCGACGGCACGGTGACACCGGTGACCGACGCGCGGCTGAAGGCGTCGCTGCGGAAGGTCTCCAAGCCCCGCTATGCGAACTTCGGCCTGCCGTGGCACCGGAGCTGGGCCGAGGACGTCCAGCCGCTGACGGCCGGCGAGCCGGTGCGGATGACCTTCGCCTTCCTGCCGACGTCGTATGTCTTCAAGGCCGGACACCGGATCCAGGTGTCGGTCGCCGGCGCCGACTACCGCGAACGCGACCGGACGCCCGGGCCGGACGCGACGGTGACGATCCTGAACTCCGCGCAGCAGCCGTCGTCGGTGTCGCTGCCCATCGTAACGGCCAGCCGCTAGGCTCCGTCCGACGGGGTGCGATACAGCGTTTGACGGATAAATGGTTTGTGTGACAAACAAACCTGTTCGTGCGGAGGAAGCGGGATGGCGGAAGCTCAGGTCGCCCAGGCTCGAGGCGGGGCGGAGCGCCCGGCGAAGCTGCAGTGGAGCAAGTACCAGATCTATCTGGTGGGCCTGCTGCTGCTGGTCACCGTGTCCAACTACCTCGACCGGATCGTCATCGGCGTCCTGCAGGAGCCGATCAAGGTCGACCTGGGGCTGAGCGACAAGCAGCTCGGCCTGCTGAGCGGGCCGGCGTTCGCACTGTTCTATTCGGTGGCCGGGATCCCGGTGGCGCGGCTCGCCGAGCGGGCGAACCGGGCGCGCGTGCTGGCCGTAGCCATCGCCGTCTGGTCGATCATGACGGCGGCCTGCGGCCTGGCGCGCAACTATGTGGTCCTGCTGCTCTGCCGGGTGGGCGTCGGCATGGGGGGAGGGGGCTGCATCCCGGTTTCCCACTCCCTGCTGGCCGACAACTTTTCCATGCGCCAGCGCGGGGTGGTGATGTCGATCGTCTCGGCCGCGCCGTCGATCGCCACGATCCTGGCGCCGATCATCGGCGGCCTGGTGGCCGAGCATTACGGCTGGCGGACGGCCTTCATCGTCGTCGGCCTGCCGGGCCTGCTGCTGGCCGTGCTGGTCTGGTTCACGGTCCGGGAGCCGCGCACCGAGCGCACCGTCGCCGAGCGGCCGAAGAGCAACTTCTGGGCCGACCTGAAGCAGCTGTTCTCCAACCCGACCTTCGCCTTCCTGTTCATCGGCGGGGCGTTCATCGGCGTGGCCTATTCGGGGCTGACGGCCTTCACCGTCTCCTTCCTGATGCGCAGCCACGACATGGCGCTGTCGCAGGCCGGCGGGGTGCTGGGGCTGTCCGGCCTGTTCGGCCTGGCCGGGACCTTCATCGGCGGCTTCGTGGCCGACCGCTACGCCGGCAAGCGGGGGCTGTCCTACCTGATCACTCCGGCGGTCGGCGGCGTCCTGACCTGGGCCTGCTACATGGCCGCCTTCCAGCTGCCGAGCTGGCCGATGGCCATGGCGGCCCTGCTGGCGGCGGCGGTCGCCTACAACCTGAAGAACGGGCCGATCTACGCCTCGGTACAGAACGTCGCCCCCGACCACATGCGGGCCACCGCGTCGGCGATCTTCATGTTCGGCGCGACCGTGCTGGGCTCGACCACCGGGCCGCTGGTGGCCGGGATCGTCTCGGACTCCGCGGCGAGCCGGATGTTCCCGGCGGCGCTGGGCGCGTTCGAGGCCGCCTGCCCGGGCGGCCGGGCGCCGAAGGGCGCCGGCGAGCCGCTGGCCTCCGCCTGCGCCAGCGCCTCGGCGGGCGGGCTGGAAACCGCCCTCCTGGTGGTGGCCTGCGGCTTCCTGGTGGCGACGGTGTTCCTGGTGCTCTCGGCCCTGGCGCTCCGCAAGCAGCGCGCTGCCGGCTGAATCGACAATAGTTTGGTGAACAAACGATTGAGTTTACGATATAAGGACCGGACCGGTTTTCCGGGTGAGTTCCGCCTGATGAGGTATCCGTGACCGACGCTTCCGACTCCCGCTTCAAGCCACTGGACGGCGTCGTCGTCGTCGACCTGACCCGGGCGCTGGCCGGGCCCTACGCCACCCTGCTGCTGGCCGGCCTGGGCGCCACCGTCATCAAGGTCGAGGAACCCCGCGGCGGCGACCTGGCCCGGGAGAACAGCCCCTACGTCGGCCGCGACGGGGTGACCATCGAGCGCAAGCACGACGACGACATCTCGGTCAGCCACCTGACCCGCGCCCGCGGCAAGCACGGCGTCTCGCTCAACCTCAAGCACCCGCAGGCCCGCGAGGTGTTCGCCGACCTGGTCCGCAAGGCCGACGTGGTGGTGGAGAACTTCACCTCTGGCACCGCCGACCGCCTCGGCGTGGGTTACGAGGCGGCGAAGGCGGCCAACCCGGCGATCATCTACTGCTCGCTCTCGGGCTTCGGCGCCGGCGTCGACGAGGGCAGCAAGGCCATGGACGTGCTCGTCCAGGCGCTGTCGGGGGCCATGTACACCTCGGGCGCCGAGGGCGAGCCGCCGGTGCGGATCGGCATCCCCATGGCCGACATGCTGGCCCCGGTGTTCGGCGTGATCGGCATCCTGGCCGCGCTCAACCGCCGCCACGTGACCGGCGAGGGCCAGCGGGTCGACGTCTCCATGCTGGGGGCGCTGACCTCCTTCGTGGCGATCGAGAACTGGGAAGCCATGGCCCTGGCCGGCATGGGCGCGCGCACCGGCCTGACCGTCCAGCGGCTGTCGCCGTTCGGGGTCTTCAAGTGCGCCGACGGCTATGTGGCGATCGTCGCGGTCCACGATCCCCTGGCGAAGGGCCTGTTCCGCGCCATGGGCCGGCCGGAGATGATCGAGGAGGACCGGTTCGCCAACCGCGGCCGTCGCGTCGCCAACGCCGTCGACCTGGAGGCCGAGATCGAGGCCTGGACCTCGACCCTGCCCACCGCCGAGGCGGTCGCGCGGCTGGAAGCCGAAGGCGTGCCCGCCGCGCCCGTGCGCCATCCGGCCGAGGGCCTGAAGGACCCGCGCGTGCTGGCCAGGCGCGAGACCGTGCCGATCAGCCACCCGACGCACGGCGGCAAGGAACTGACCACGGCCGGCGTGCCGATCAACTTCTCCGGCGGCAAGCCGGGCTTCGACGCGGTGCTGCCGGTGCACATCGGCGAGCACAACGCCGACGTCTATGGCCGCATCGTCGGCTACGCGCCGGACAGGATCGCCGAGCTCAAGGCCCAGGGCGTCATCTGATGGACCTCCAGCCGCGCGTCGACGCCGAGCTCGCCGCCTGGCGCGCCGCCGGCGGCAGGGTGCTGGCCTATGTGGGGGCGTCCGTGCCGGTGGAGCTGGTCGCCGCGGCGGGCTTCCTGCCGTACCGCCTGGCCGCCGAGCCGGTGGCCACACCCCATCCGGACCTCGTCCACCAGTCGGCCCGTGTGCAGTCCCTGGCGGGTCAGATCCTCGGCGGCGCCGGGCGCTTCGACGCCGTCGTCGTCGGGCGTGGTCCGATGGAGAACCTGCAGCTCTTCGCCGTCCTGCGCGAGCTTCGCCGCCTTGGCCGCGGCGCGCCGTGCCCGGTCGCCAACCTCGACATGCTGACCGGCGGCGGCGAGGCCCGCGCCCGCTACAACGCCGCCCGCCTGGGCGCCTTCCAGGCGTGGCTGGCGGACGTCGGTGGAAAGGCCCCGATCGGTGACGACCTGCGCCAGGCCGCGCAGCAATGGCAGATGGTCCGGGCGCAGCTGCGCGCGATGCTCGCCCTGCGCGGCGATGGCGGGCTCTCCGGCGTCGATGCGCTCGACCTCGTCCGTTCGGTCGGCCGGATGCCGGCCGACGCCGCGCTCCGCCTGCTGGACGAACTGACGCCGGCCGCGGCGCCGGCCGGGCGTCGTGTGGCGGTCACGGGCTCGTCGCCCGAGACCTCCGAGCTCTACGCCGCCCTCGAGGCGGCCGGCCTGCAGGTGGTGGGCGAGGACCATGACTGGGGCGCGGCCTGGGCGGAGCTCGACCTCGATCTCTCGCGGCCGCCCGTCGAGGCGATCCTCAAGCGCTGGGAGACGCCCGTCGCCAACGATCCGCGGGCCGCCAGCGTCGCCCGTGGCGCGGCGATGGCCCGCCGGGCCAGGGCCGCCGGCGCCGAGGCCATCGTCTTCCTCCACGCCCGGGGCGACGAAGCCGCCGCCTGGGACGCCCGGGACATCGAAGCGGCTGCCGGCCTTCCGGTCATCCGCCTGGCCGTTCCCGCCGCCGGCGCTCCGGTGGATGCCGCCAAGATCGCCGCTCAGCTTGCGCCGCCCGCCGCCGAACCCCCGCCGACGGCCTCCAGGCCTCTGGCCGTGAAGCCGGCGCCGAAAGCCGACGCTCCCGTCGGCCGCCGCAGCCGCAAGTCGCTGGCCTCGACGGCCGAATTCGGCGCCTGGCAGCGGGACTGGTTCGCCGGCGTCCGGGAGCAGGCCAGGGACGGCCCGTTCGCGGTCGTCAATGCCGACGCGCCGCAGGAAATCCTCCGAACCCTCGGAATTCCCTATGTCATCAACCAATGGTGGGCCTCGATCGTCGGGGCCAAGCAGCATGGCCGCGCCTATGCGGCCGCGCTGAGGGCCGCGGGCTATCCGGCGGACGCGGAGACCTACAGCGCCCAGGGCCTGGCCGCGGCGCTGGTGGGGGAGGCGCCGGACGCCCCCTGGGGCGGCCTGCCATCCCCGGACGTCCTGGCGCTGGTCGCCGGCAGCGACGCCGGCGCGAAGATCTACGAGGCCTGGCAGGCCGCGACGGGCGCCGAGCCGCTCGTCTTCGACCGCACGGCCGAGACCAGGCTCGACCTGCCGCTCGCGTGGTGGGACGACCTTCCGAACGACTGGGCCCGGGTGCTGGAGCCCGAGCGGCTGGACCTCTTCGAGGCCGAGCTGGAAGAGGCCGTCGTGCGCCTCGAGGCGATCACCGGCCGCACGTTCGACCGGGCGGGTTTCGTGGAGGTCATGCGCCTCGTGAACGAGCAGGAGGACTACTACCGCCGGACCCGCGACCTGATCGCCCGGACCCATCCCGCGCCGATCGGCATCGTCGATTCCATGCCCGCCACCATGGTGCCCCAGTGGCACCGCGGATCGGAGTGGGGCCGGGACGCCGCCAGGCAGCTCTTCGAGGAGGTGCAGGCGCGCGCGGCGGCGGGGGAGGCGGCCTGCCCGAACGAGAAGATCCGCCTGCTCTGGGTCGGCCGCGGCCTCTGGAGCGACATGGGCTTCTACCAGAAGTGGGAGGAGAGCCACGGGGCGGTGTTCGTCTGGTCCATGTACCTGGGCCTCGCCGCCGACGGCTACATCCGCGAGTTCGAGGGCGAGCACGACGCCATGCGGGCCCTCGCCGCCCGCTTCGTGACCATGGGCGACGAGCTCAGGATGCCGACCTGGGCGGGCGCCTGGCACGTGAAGGAAGCCAGGCTGCACGGCTGCGCCGGCGCGGTCGCCATCGACGACGCCGATCCCTTCGTTCTGGAGGCGCTGGAGGCCGCGGGCATCCCCGTCTGCCGGCTGGCGCTGAACAACATGAGCGTCGAGAGCGGCGAGGTCGAGGGCAAGGTGACCGAGTTCCTGGACGGACTGGAAAAATCGCAGAACACGGTGCGGCCAGACTGATTTCCGCTGTTGCGGATTTAGTTTGTGCAGCGTACGATTTGAAAATCATAAGATAGGCCGAGCCATCAATCGGCCGAGATGAGGGAAAGCCGATGCGGGCCCATTTCGCCAGGAATCGCCGCGGACTCGTGTCCGCCATCGCCATCACCGCCGCGCTCGCCGCGGCGACCGGGGCCTCGGCCCAGGCCGCCGACGACACCGAGGTCGGCGAGATCGTCGTCACGGGCACCAGCATCCGCGGCGTCGCAGCCGTCGGCTCGCCCACGGTCGGCGTCGACATCGAGGAACTGAAGGCCAGCGGCGTCGCGACCGCCAGCGAGGTGACCAAGCTCCTGCCGCAGGTGCTGAATCTTGGCGCCGACCCCTCGCGGGGCAGCTTCAACGGCGGGGCGCAGGACGCCGCCGCCAACTCCACGGCGATCCGCTCGGTGAACCTGCGCGGCATCGGGCCCGAGGCGACCCTGCTGCTGGTCAATGGCCGGCGTATGTCGCCCGGCGGGGTGATCAAGGCCATCGCCGACATGGACCAGATCCCGACCGCGGCTCTGACCCGCATCGAGGTGGTCACCGACGGCGCGTCCGCCATCTACGGCTCGGACGCCGTGGCCGGCGTGGTGAACCTGATCACCCGCGCGCCCTTCGACGGCGCGGAGACCACCATCCGCTACGGCGCGGCCGACAGCTATGAGCAGCGCCTGTTCAGCCAGACCTTCGGCAAGACCTGGAGCGGCGGCGGCCTGTTCTTCGCCTTCGAGCACACCGACAACAGCCATCTGTCGGGCTCGAAGCGGTCGTTCGCCAGCCAGGACCGTCGCGACCGCGGCGGCACGGACGCTCGGCCCTTCACCGCCGCGCCCGGCAACATCGTGGTGGGCGGCGTGCGCTACGCGCTGCCGAACACCAACGGCGTCGGCGTCCAGCCCTCGCAACTCGTGGCCGGCAACCCGAACCGCTTCGACGAGGCGGCCTATGCCGACCTGATGCCCTGGATGGACCGGGACAGCGTGTTCCTGAAGGTGACCCAGGACGTCGATGACCGGCTGAACGTCTGGTACGAGGGCTTCTACACCCGCAAGGACTACGACCTCGCCGCGCCGCCGGCGCTGTTCGCCCTCAACGTCCCCGCGACGAACCCCTGGTTCGTGCGTCCGGCCGGGACCACGGGCAATACGACGGTCGAGTACCGCTTCGTCGACGACGCGAACCCCAACTCCTACGGCTTCGAGAACGTCATCCAGAACGCCGCGGGCTTCGGCTTCGACGTGGGCGGCGGCTGGCAGCTCGACGGCTACGTCCAGATGTCCATGAGCCGCGGCTTCCAGGCCCGGGAGAACGTGCTGAACAACGCCGCCCTGACGGCGGCGCTGGCCAGCTCCAACCCGGCCACCGCCTTCAACCCCTACGGCAACGGGACGTTCAACCGCTCCAACAACGCCGCCCTGGTGGAGATCATCGACGGCGAGCGCGACACCTTCGGCACCTGGCTGAACCAGGACTTCTCGATCAAGGCCGACGGTCCGCTGATGAGCCTGCCGGCCGGCGAGGTCCGCGCGGCCGTGGGCGCCGAGTACCACGACAACACCTTCAAGCAGTCGCTGTTCGCCACCAACGTGATCGCCTCCGGCGCCGAGACCACCAAGCTGGTGCGCAACGACCGCAAGATCCACGCGGTGTTCGGCGAGGTGTTCGTGCCCCTGGTCGGCGGAGACACCGCCATGCCGGGGATCCACCGCCTCGACCTGAACGCCGCGGTGCGCCACGAGAAGTATTCGGACTTCGGCGAGACCACCAACCCGAAGGTCAGCTTCGTCTACCAGCCGGTGCAGGACCTGACCTTCCGCGGCAGCTGGGGGACCTCGTTCCGCGCGCCGTCGCTCGTCGACAGCGCCGACCAGATCCTCAACTACTTCATCCAGAACCTGACCGACCCGACGTCGGCGACCGGCACCACCCGGGGCATCTTCTACAACGGCGGCAACTCGGCCCTCGGCCCCGAGGAGGCGGAGACCTGGACGCTGGGCTTCGACTACCGTCCCTCGGGCGGCATGCTCGACGGCCTGGAGCTGTCGGCCACCTACTACAACATCGACTACACCGACCGGATCGACGTGGTCGCCGCCAACGCGCTTACCAACGCGGCGGTCTATGGCGCCTTCATCGCCCGGCGTCCGCCGGCCTCGGACGCGGCGGCCACCGCGGCGTTCAACGCCCGGGTCGCCCAGATCATGGCCAGCCCCGACCTGCAGAACCCGGTCGAGCCGGTGACCAACATCAACGCCATCATCGACGGCCGCCGCCAGAACCTCGGCAGCCTGAAGCAGGACGGGTTCGACTTCACGGTGGCCTACAGCTTCGACACCGGCGTCGGCCGGTTCCGGGCGGCGGTGGACGGCTCGAAGATCCTGCACGTGAAGCGGCAGACCGCCGTGGGCGTTCCGGAAGTCGACGTGGTCGACACCTTCGGCAACCCGGTGGACCTGCGGGTCCGCGGCGCGGTGACCTGGAACAAGGACGCCTGGGCGGCCAATGTCTTCGTCAACTACGCCGACGGCTACCTGAACACCGCCGTCACCCCCCAACGTGGGCGTGGACAGCTGGACGACCGTCGACGCCTCGGCATCGTACCGTGTGGAGACCGGGCCTTCCTGGGCGCGGGACGTGACCATCAGCGTCAGCGCCACCAACCTGTTCGACGAGACCCCGCCGATCGTCCTGAACGGCACCTTCTCCTGGGACAGCCAGGCCGCGTCCTCGATCGGCCGGCTGCTGGCGGTGGAAGTCAGCAAGCGCTGGTGACCGGCCGGCTCGCAAAGGCGGGCCTGGCGGGCCTGACGATCGCCGGCGCGCTCGCCGCTGGCGGTTCGGCGCCGGCCCCGGCAGCCCCGGGTCCGGACGCCGGCGCCTGCCAGGCGCTCGCGGGCCGGGCGCCCGCCGACGTGCGGATCACCCGCGCGGAGGTGGTGGGCCCCGGGACCGCCTGGGCCGGGGAGGCGGGGGCGGCCCCCCGCCGCCCGCCGACCCCCGTGAAGGCCGCCTTCTGCCGCGTGCAGGGGGTGATCGAGACGGAGATCGGTTTCGAGCTCTGGCTGCCGGCCAGGGGCGCCTGGAACGGCAAGTTCCTGGGGGCGGGGGTCGGCGGCGACGCCGGAACCTTCAACTTCCAGGACCTTCCGCGCGGCGTGAACCGCGGCTACGCGGCCGCCTCCACCGACACCGGCCACAAGAACACCGACGTGAACTGGATGCTGGGCGATCCCCAGCGTCTGACCAACTACGAGCTGCGTGCCAACCACCTGCTGGCCGTCAAGGCGAAGGCGCTGGTCCAGACCTATTACGGCCAGCGCCCGCGCTGGTCCTACTTCATCGGCTGTTCCGGCGGCGGCCGGCAGGGCCTGAAGGAGATGCAGCGCTTCCCGACCGACTACGACGGGATCATCTCCGGCGCGGGCGGACCCAAGACGCCCGAGATGACCGCCCGGCGCATGTGGGAGATCCTGCAGCGCGACAGCCGGCCGGGGCTGATGAGCCCTGCCGACTGGCGGCTGGTGTCGACGGCCGGGGTGCAGGCCTGCGACGGCCTCGACGGCGTGGTCGACGGCGTCGCCGAGGACCCGCGCCGCTGCCGCTTCGACGTGGCCGATCTGACCTGCAAGGGTGAGAAGACCGACGCCTGCCTGACGCCGGAGCAAGTGAGCTTCGCCAAGGGCTTCTACGCGCCGCTCCGCGACGAGGACGGCCGCAGGATAGACGAGGGCCTGCTGCCCGGCGTGCTCGTGGACTCGGGCCGCTCGCAGCTGGCGCTGGGGACCTTCGGCCGCGCCATCCGCAAGCGCAGCGACTGGAACGGCGAGGGCTTCCACCTGCGCGACGACCTGGCGGCCATCGACCGCGTCATGCCGGAGCTGCGCGCCGACGACCCGGACGTTTCGGCGTTCGCCCGGCGCGGCGGCAAGGCGATCCTCTACACCGGCTGGATGGACGGGGCGGTCGCGGCCCGGATGGTCACCGGCTACTACGACGACTTGGTGGCCGAGGCGGGCGGCGAGGCGAAGGCGGCGACGTTCTCCAGGCTCTACATGCTGCCCGGGGTCTTCCACTGCGCGGGCGGGCCGGGTCCCGACCAGATCGGCGGCTCGGGCGGCGACGCCCCGATCCCCGATCCGCGGCACGACCTGCTGAGCGCGCTGGAGGCCTGGGTCGAGAAGGGCCAGGCGCCGCGGGAGATCGTGGCCTCGAAGCTCGAGGCGGGCCGCGTCGTGCGGACCCGGCCGCTGTGCCCCTATCCGCTGCTGGCCCGCTACAAGGGGACCGGCTCGACGGACGAGGCGGCGAACTTCGCCTGCGTGCGCCCGCCCGCTTGAGCGGACGGCCAGATCGCGGGATAGGATGTAAGACTTACAATGTCGGGGCGAGGCCCGGCGAGGAGACGACCGTGTTCATCCGCAATCGCTGGTACGTGGCGGCCTGGGACAAGGAAGTGGGCCGCAAGCCGTTGGGCCGCACGATCTGCGGCGAACCGGTGGTGGTCTATCGCCGCGAGGACGGCTCGGCGGTGGCGCTGGAGGACGCCTGTCCGCACCGCCTGCTGCCGCTGTCGCTGGGCTGCGTCGAAGGCGACGGCATCCGCTGCGGCTACCATGGGCTGAAGGTGGGCTGCGACGGCCAGGCGGTGGACATGCCCGGCCAGGAGACGCCGCCCCGGCTGAAGACCAGGACCTATCCGGTCGTCGAACGCTACCGCTTCGTCTGGGTCTGGATCGGCGATCCGGCCCTGGCGGACCCGGCGGTGCTGCCCAACATGTGGTACTGCGAGGACCCGGACTGGACCTTCGAGGGCGATGTCTATCCGGTGAAGTGCGACTACCGGCTGCTGGTCGACAACCTCATGGACCTCAGCCACGAGACCTACGTCCATCCCACCTCGATCGGCCAGCACGAGATCACGCTGGCGCCGATCCAGACGCGCCTGGAGGGCGACGAGGTGATTGTCGAGCGCTGGATGCGCGACATCGAGCCGCCGCCGTTCTGGAAGACCTTCCTGGGCAAGGAAGGCCTGGTGGACCGCTGGCAGGTCTGCCGGTTTGGAGCTGCCGGCGGCGGTGAACATCGAGGTGGGCGTGGCGCCGGTCGGCACGGGCGCGCCGGAGGGCGACCGCTCGCAGGGCGTCGAGGGTGTGGTCGTCGGATTCATGAGCCCGGAGAGCGAGACGAGCTGCTGGTACTACTGGGGCATGGCCCGGAAGTTCGGCGTCGGCGACCCGGCCCTGTCCGAGCAGATGCGCCAGGCCCAGGCCGGCGTCTTCGCCGAGGACGTGGTGGTGCTGGAGGCCCAGCAGAAGGCCATCGACGCCCGCCCGGGCGCGCGCCTGGTGACGCTGGCCATCGACGCCGGCGGGGCGCATGCGCGCAAGATGATCGAGCGGGCGGCCGCAGGGGCCGCCTGATGACCTTCCGCCTCATGCTGGTGGGCGACCTCGTCCTCGACGAGCCGGACGCCGACAGCTTCTTCGACCTGTCGCGCGCCACCCTCAGACAGGCCGACCTGTTGGTCGGCCATGTGGAGACCCCGCATACCGACCGGGGGACCGAGTCGGTGGGCGACGTGCCGGCCCCGGCCAGCCCGCCCGAGAACATCGCCGCCCTCGGCTCCGCCGGCTTCGGCGTCGCCACCCTGGCCGGCAACCACATCCACGACCGGGGCGGGGAGGGGATCGAGGACACCATCGCCCTGCTGCGCGCCCAGGGCGTGGCGCCGGTCGGCGCAGGGCGTGACCTGGCCGAGGCCCGGACGCCGGCAGTGGCCGAGCGCAAGGGGCTGAAGGTCGGCGTGCTGGCCTGGAACTGCGTGGGTCCGCGCGAGGGCTGGGCGGGGCCGAAGAACGCCGGTTGCGCCTATGTGAAGGTGATCACCCACTACGAGACGCAAGGCGCCAACCCCGGTGGGCCGGCCAAGGTCTACACCTTCTCGGATCCGGACACGGTCGAGGCCATGCAGGCCGACATCGCGGCGCTGCGCAGCGAGGTCGATGTGGTGGTGGCGGCGTTCCACAAGGGCGTGGTCCACACGCCGGCGCACATCGCCATGTACGAGCGGCCGCTGGCCAGGGCGGCGGTGGAGGCGGGGGCCGACATCGTGGTCGGCCACCACGCGCACATCCTGCGCGGCGTCGAGACGGTGGCGGGCAAGCCGGTGTTCCACGGTCTCGGCAACTTCGTGACCGTCACCCGGGCGCTCACCCCGGAGGGCAACGACAGCCCGGCGCGCAAGGCCTGGGCGATCAAGCGCAAGGAGCTGTTCGGCTTCGAGCCCCTGCCGGAGTACCTGCCGGTCTATCCGTTCCACCCCCGAGAGCCGCAACGCGATGATCGCCGATTGCCGGATCGAGGGCGGGGCGATCTCCCCCGGGCTTCCTGCCCTGCTGGATCCGTCCGGGCGGCGCGCCCGAAGTGCTGGGCCGGACGCCTGAGGGCGAGGCGGTGGCCGACTATGTGATCGGGATCAGCCGCAAGGCGGGGCTCCGGACCGAGTTCGACTGGGACGGGGATCGGGTGGTGTTCCAGTGAGCTCGGCGGGGCGCGAACCCCGATCCGGGGACCACGCAAGGTTGACGCCCCCCACCGTTTGCGGAAGGAACGAACGCCCGCTGCCGCGGTGCAACACCGGAAGATGACCATGCCGCCGCGTCCCGCTCCCGCGACCAACCCTGACGAAGACATCGTCGACGTCGACCTGGGCGTGCTGAACGACGTGATCGGCTTCCGGCTGCGGCGCATCCAGAACCACCTGTCCCGTGGCTTCTCCGACCGCATCGCGCGCAAGGAGATCAAGCCGGGCTCCTTCAGCGCCCTGGCCCTGATCGCCGCCAATCCCGGCCTTTCCCAGACCACGCTTTCGCGCGAGATCGGCTTCGACAAGGCGACGGTGGTGGCGATCCTCGACGCGCTCGAGGACCTGGGCTGGGCCGAGCGCAAGCGCTCCATCGCCGACCGGCGACGCCACGCGCTCTACGTGACCCGCTCGGGCGAGAAGGCGCTGCAGAAGATGCTCGACGAGGCGCACGCCAACGAGAAGGCGATCCACGCGGCCCTGAGCCCCGACGAACAGCAGCAGCTCTTCGCCCTGCTCGACAAGATCTACGGGGCCTGCTTCTCCGACATCACCCGCTAGACGGGCCGCTTCCCCGCCCCTGGCCGGTCGCCGCGCAAACAACTGTTTGTCGCGCTTCACACCCGCACGTTCGAGTGGTACGAAAACCCAACCATACGTATCACTTACAATATGCGACGGGAGCGACGAGATGGCTGGGACGGTGAGCTACGAGCGCCAGGGCGATGTGGGGATCGTCACCATCGACCGGCCGCCGGTGAACGCCATCGACGTCTCCGTCCGCCAGGGCCTCTGGAAGGCCCTCGACCAGGCTGAGTCCGACGCCGACGCCAAGGTCATCCTGCTCACCTGCGCCGGCCGGACGTTCCTGTCGGGCGCGGACCTCAACGAGCTGGGCGGGACCATTGCCGAGCCCAACTACTACGACACCCTCGACCGCCTCGAGGCCTCGAAGAAGCCGGTGGTCGCCGTGCTGCATGGCACGGCGCTGGGCGGCGGCCTCGAGACCGCGCTCGCCTGCCACTACCGCGCCGCGGTGGCCGACGCCCGGATGGGCATGCCGGAGATCACCCTGGGCATCGTGCCGGGCGCCGGCGGCACCCAGCGGCTGCCGCGCCTGATCGAGCGCCCGCGCGGCGCTGGAGATGATGATCCAGGGCGCCCCGATCGACGCGGCCCGGGCCAGGGAGCTCGGCGTCATCGACGAGGTGGTGCAGGGCTCGCCCCGCGACGGCGGCGTGGCCTACGCCCAGAAGCTGGCCGACGAGGGCGCGCCGGTCCGCCGGACGGGCGACCGCAACACCGACACCGCCGGCTTCTCCGACGCCGAGGTCGCAGAATACCTGAAGAGCCAGGCCCGCGCGCTGAAGGGCCGGACCACCCAGGAAAAGACCATCGCCGCCATCAAGGCGGCCGTCGACCTGCCGCTGGCCGAGGGCCTGAAGCGCGAGGACGAGCTCTCCCGCGCCTCGCTGAAGGACCGCGAGTCCGAAGCCCTGCGTCACGTGTTCTTCGCCGAGCGGGAGGTGGGCAAGATCCCGGGCCTGCCGCCGATGGAAGCCGCCCCGATCCGCAAGGCCGCCGTGATCGGCGCCGGCACCATGGGCGGCGGCATCGCCATGGCGCTGGCCAACTCCGGCGTCCCCACCACCCTGATCGACGTGAGCGACGCGGCGCTGGAGCGCGGGCTCGGCGTCGTGCGCGCCAACTACGAGGTGACGGTGAAGCGCGGCCGGATGACCGCCGACGAGCTGGAGCAGCGCATGGGCCTGATCGAGGGCGCCACCTCGCTTTCCGCAGCCGGTGACGCCGACGTGGTCATCGAGGCGGTGTTCGAGGACTTCGAGCTGAAGAAGCGGATCATCCGCGAGCTGGACCAGGTGACGCCGGCGCACACCATCCTGGCGTCCAACACCTCGACGCTATCGATCACCGAGCTGGCCGCCGAGACCAAGCGCCCGGCCCAGGTGGTCGGCCTGCACTTCTTCTCGCCGGCCCACATCATGCGGCTGCTGGAGATCGTGCGCGGGGCCGAGACCTCGAACGAGACCCTGGTGACCAGCCTGGAGATCGCCCGGAAGCTCCGGAAGATCGGCGTGGTCTCGGGCGACGCCTTCGGTTTCATCGGCAACAAGATGATGCAGGACGGCTACTTCCGCGAAGCCGAGCAGCTCCTGCTGGAAGGCGCGAGCGCCGAGCAGATCGACAAGGTGATGGAGGCCTTCGGCTTCGCCATGGGCCCCAACAAGGTCAACGACATGGCCGGCGTCGACGTGGGCACTAAGGTCCGCGAGGAGCTCTACAAGAAGGAGAGCCGTCCGGATCCGTACTTCGTGGTCTCGGACGCCCTGACCGCCCAGGGCAAGCTCGGTCAGAAGTCGGGCGAGGGGGTCTATTCCTACAAGCCGGGCGACCGGACCGCCTATCCGAACCCCGCCACCGAGGATCTGATCCGGAAGCTCGCGGCCGACCGCGGGATCGAGCGCCGCGAAATCTCCGACGCGGAGATCGAGGAGCGCTGCGTCCTGCCGCTGATCAACATCGGCGCCCAGCTCCTGGAGGACGGCATCGCCTACCGCGCCAAGGACATCGATGTGGTCTGGACCGCCGGCTACGGCTTCCCCCGTCACCTCGGCGGGCCGATGTTCTACGCCGATACGCTCGGCCTGAAGACCGTGCTGGCGCGGATCGAGCACTACCAGAAGCAGTCGGACTACTACTGGAAACCGTCGCCGCTGCTGGTCCGGCTGGCGAACGAGGGCGGCACGTTCGAGGGTTATGACGCCTCGCGGGCCTAGGGGCCGGCGGATGCTGCAACGCAAACAACTGTTTGTGTTGCGTCCCTTGGCCGGTATCCTGTGCGCAAGATGGACTCAAAGACCGTGAGCGCGCCGGACGCCGGCCCCGACACCAAGCTGTTGGACCCGAAGCTTCACCTGGACGGCCTGCCGGACCTGCTGGGCTTCCATCTGCGCCTGGCGCATGTGGCCATGTACCGGGACTTCACGACGGCCCTGGCCGACCTCGACCTGACCCAGAAGCAGTGCGCGACGCTGCAGCTCATCGGGGCCAATCCGGGCGTCTCCCAGGTGGACCTGGCGGGCACTTTGGGCACCGACCGGGCGACCATGATGGCCATGGTCGACCGGCTGGAGCAGCGGAACCTGCTGGTGCGCCGCCGGTCGCTGGCCGACCGCCGCCGCCAGGAGCTGAACCTCACGGACGACGGGGAGGCCATGCTGACCCGCGCCCGCCACGCGATCGCCGAGCACGAGCGGCACTTCACCTCGCGGTTCACCGCCGCCGAGCTGAAGGCCCTGACCAACGCGCTCAGCAGAATCCACCAGCAGGTGTGAGCGGCGGCGGGCCTCGACCCGCCGCCTGACAGGCCTCAGCGGCTCGAGACTTCCACGACCAGCGCCATGGAGCTGTCGCCGGCCGCGCAGCCTTGGAAGAGGCCGAGGCCGCCGCCCTTTAGGGCCAGCTCCTCGATCAGCTCGACCACCGCCCGCAGGCCCGTGGGGCCCTGCGGGTGGCCCCAGATCAGCGAGCAGCCGTAGTTGTTCATACCCATCACGTCCGCGCCGGTGGCCCGGGCGAAGGCGATGTCGTTCACCGCGAAGGGGTTGTGCGACTTGATGGCGGCGAGGTCGGCGATCTTCACGCCGGCGTGGTCGAGCGCCTTCTGGCTGGCGGCGATCGGGGCCTCAGGCATGTACTCGAGGTCGGCGCGCGACTGGCCGACGCCGCGGATCGTGACCCGGATAGACGGATCTCTGGAAAGCTCGCGGGCCTTCTCCGGCGTGGTCAGGATGATGCCCACATTGCCGTCGGCCGGGTGGGTCTGGCTGCCGAAGGTGACGGTGCCTTCCGGCATCACCGGCTTCCAGCCTGGCGAGGCCCTCCTTGGTGGTCTCGAAGACGCCCTCGTCGCCCTGCATCACGCCATCCTCGCCCTTGAAGTTATGCTTGGGCACATTGAAGGGCAGCGTCATGTAGCGCTTCTGGAAAGCGTGATCGTCGGCGAGGGCGTCCTGATACTGCTCGTACCGGCGCAGGGTGACCTCGTCGTTCTCTTCCTTCGAGATCTGGAACTTGCGCGCCACGTTCTCGGCGGTCTTGAGCATGGAGTGCCCGCCGATGGCGTCGTTCATCATGTTGTAGGTGACCTGGTCCTCGGACTGGCCGTAGCCGCCGGGGCCCTTGGGCGCCGGGTAGTAGATGTGCGGGCCGTTGGAGCAGCGGTCGGCGGCGATGACGATGGCCTGGGAGGCGAGGCCGAGCTGGATCTCGGAGGCGCCGGCGAACACCACCCGCGCGCCCGTGGCGCAGACCTGGGTGATCATGTGGCCGGGCGTGTGGGTTGCGCCGATCTCGTACAGCGGCCACGGCGCGCCGTAGAACGACTGGTACTGGTTGTTGGTCATGCCGAAGACGCCGGTGTCGAACGTCTTGGGGTCGATGTTGCGCCGCGCCAGCTCGTTCTTGGCCACCCAGGCGGCGAACTTCATGGCGTGCAGGTGCTGCAGGCTGCCCTGCCACTTGGCGAAGGGCGTGGACCAGTAGGCGCCGTAGGGGGATCTCGACCTTGTCGAAGCTCACGTCTGGGACTCCGTCTCGTTCTGCTGGGCGGCGAACTGCCGCCTGAGGATGTCTTTCTGGATCTTGCCGGAGGCGGTGCGGGGCAGGGCCTCGACGAAGCGCACGTGGCTGGGGCGCTTGTAACGGGCGAGCCGCTCGTCGCACCAGTCGGCCACCTTGGCGGGGTCGGGCTCCGCGCCCGGTCGGAGCACCACATAGGCGCAGCCGCTCTCGCCCCAGCGGGGGTCGGGCACGCCGACCACCGCGGCGTCGGCGACGCCGTCCATGGCGGCGATCACCTGCTCGACCTCGGCCGGGTAAACGTTCTCGCCGCCGGTGATGTACATGTCCTTCCAGCGGTCGACGATGAAGTAGAAGCCGTCGGCGTCCCTCCGGGCCGCGTCGCCGGTGCGGAACCAGCCGTCCTTGAAGGCCTTGGCGGTCGCCTCGGGCTGGTTCCAGTAGGCCGACGTCACCGAGGGACCGCGCAGCCAGACCTCGCCCACCTCGCCTTCGGGCACGTCACGGCCATCCGGGCCGACCAGCCAGAATCTCGGCGGCGGGCGCGGCGACGCCGGCGGAGCCGACCTTGGCGCGCGCCACCTCGGGATCGAGCGGCACGCCGAGGATCGTCCCGTTCTCGCTCATGCCGTAGCCGTTCGAGGGCCGCACGCCCCGCTCGATCAGGGCCAGGGTCAGCTCCGGCGGCATGGGCGCGCCGCCGGTGAACAGGCGCAGGCCCGTCAGGTCGTGGGAGGACGAGGCGGGATCCTCCAGCAGGGCCTGGGCCATCTGCGGCACGCAGAAGAAGTGGCTGACCCTAAGCTCCGGGTCGGTGAGGCGCTGCAGCGTCGTGGCTGGCGCGAAGCGGTCGGAGAGGTGCAGGGTCCCGCCGGCCAGCATGGTGGCGTGCAGGATCGCCAATAGGCCGACCACGTGGAACAGCGGCACGTCGCAGAGCTGAGCGTGGTCGGCGGTGAGTTCGC
Source organism: Phenylobacterium sp. J367 (assembly GCF_024699985.1). Lineage (GTDB taxonomy): Bacteria > Pseudomonadota > Alphaproteobacteria > Caulobacterales > Caulobacteraceae > Phenylobacterium. The sequence goes on from NZ_JAJONA010000001.1 coordinate 3,220,567, forward strand.
CGACGTAGGTGAAGTTCATGGCCGCGTAAAAGGCGGTCTTCGGCGTGACGATCACGCCCTTGGGCCGGCCGGTGGTGCCCGAGGTGTAGAGCAGCATCGCCGGCTCGAACGGGGCGATCGGGGAAGGTGCGCGGGGCGTGGCGGCGGCCAGCAGTTCGGCGAAGGGATCGGCGCCGGGCTCGATGCGGAGCGTGCGGGCGTCCGGGACGGCCTTCAACGCGACCTCGGCCTCGCGGGCGAACTCGGCCTCGTAGATCACCAGTTCGGGCTGGGCGTCCTCCAGCAGGACCGCGAGCTCCGGGCCGGTCAGGCGCCAGTTCAGCGGCTGGAAGATCGCGCCGGCCCGGGTGCAGCCGTAGAACAGGACCAGGTGGTTCAGGGAGTTGCGGGCTAGCAGGGAAACACGGGCGCCGGGCGACACCTGTTCGCGCAGCACGGCGTCAGCGCGGCGCAGGGTGTCTTCCAGGGCGCGGAAGGTGAGCTTCCGGCCGCTGGCCAGCTCGTGGACGGCCAGGCGATTCGGACGGATGGCCGCCTGCCGCGCCACCACGTCCCTCGCCAGCCAGCCGTAGTCCGAATCCCGATCGGCCACGTTTCCCACCGTCTTTTCGTTGTCGCCGCCAGGGCCGCGGCGAATTGTATGCGACACATACAACCGGCTTTGATCCGGCGCAATGCGGAGCGATGGACCTCTTGCGCCAATTGTATGTGTCACATACAGGTTGCGCAACGAGGGAGGCCGGGAGCATGCGCACCCAGGTGGCGATTGTCGGCGGTGGACCGGCAGGACTGCTGCTGCAGCAGCTGCTGCACGTGGCCGGGATCGAGAGCGTGGTCCTCGAGCAGCGCAGCCGGGCCTATGTCGAGGGCCGCATCCGGGCCGGCGTGCTGGAGCAGGTGACCGTCGATCTTCTGGAGAAGGTGGGCGTAGCCGAGCGGATGCGGCGGGAAGGCCTCGTGCATGACGGCTTCGCGCTGGCCGTGGACGGCGAGACCTTCCGCATCGACCTGAAGGGCCTGACGGGCGGCAAGACCGTGATGGTCTATGGCCAGACCGAGGTCACCAAGGACCTGATGGACGCCGCCGGCGAACGTGGCTGCCCCGTCGTCTTCGAGGCCGAGGGCGTCGCCCTGCACGGGGTCGACACCGACCGGCCGTTCGTCACCTACCGCAAGGACGGCGTGGGCCAGCGTCTCGACTGCGACTTCGTCGCCGGCTGCGACGGCTATCATGGGGTGAGCCGGCCCTCGATCCCGGGGGACGTGCTGAAGACCTACGAGAAGGTCTATCCGTTCGGCTGGCTGGGCATCCTGGCCGACGTGCCGCCCTGCGACCACGAGCTGATCTACTCGAACCACGAGCGCGGCTTCGCCCTGGCCTCGATGCGGTCGAACACGCGGAGCCGCTACTACATTCAGGCGCCGCTCGACACGAACCTGGACGACTGGCCGGACGACAGGATCTGGGACGAGTTGGCGATCCGGCTCGGCCCCAAGGCGGCGGCCAACATGACCCGCGGCCCGTCCATCGAAAGAGCATCGCGCCGCTGCGCAGCTTCGTGGCCGAGCCGATGCGGTGGGGCCGGCTGTTCCTGGCCGGCGACGCGGCGCACATCGTGCCGCCGACTGGCGCCAAGGGCCTGAACCTCGCGGCCTCGGACGTGCACTATCTCTCGGAAGCGCTGATCGACTTCTACAAGACCGGTTCGAGCGAGGGCGTCGACGGCTATTCGGCCAAGGCGCTGGCCCGGGTCTGGAAGGCCGAACGGTTCTCGTGGTGGTTCACGGGCCTGACCCACCGCTTCCCGGACACGGATGCGTTCGCGCGGCGCATGCAGACCGCCGAGATCGAGTACATCAAGGGCTCGACCGCGGGGCAGACCACGGTGGCCGAGAACTATGTGGGGCTGTCCTTTGGCTGAGGTTCTCACCCGCCGGATCGAGCTGCCCGCCCGGGGCGGCGCCATCGCAGCCTACGAGATCGGCCCGGCGGACCGGCCGATCGACCTGGTGTTCAGCCACGCCAACGGCTTCAACGCGCGCACCTACCTGAGCATCCTGGCCCCGGTCGCGGCGACGCGGCGGATCCTGCTGCCGGATATCCGCGGCCACGGCAGGACCGCGCTGCCGGCGGATCCCGCCGGACGCGCCGACTGGACCGACGCCCGGGACGATCTCTTGGCTCTCCTGGACGTCCTCGACCTGGGGGACGTGACCCTCGCCGGCCATTCGATGGGCGCGACCGTCAGCCTGCTGGCGGCGGCCGAGGCGCCGGCGCGGGTGCGCGACCTCGTGCTGTTCGAGCCGGTGATCATGCCGGCCGGGGCGACGGGGGGAGCCGGCCGACTCGCCGATGGTCCTGGGCACGCTGAAGCGCCGCGCCGACTTCGGCAGCCGCGAGGAGGCGATCCAGGCCTATACCGGGCGAGGGGCCTTCCGGTCCTGGACGCCGCAGATGCTCGCCGACTACGCCGCCGACGGCTTCCGCGACGTGGCGGACGGGTCGGTGACGCTCGCCGCCGTCCCGGCGTGGGGAGCATTCCAACTACATCGCCCAGGCGCACGACGTGCGGGGGCGCCCTTTCGGCCATCCAGGCGCCGGTGCGGATCTTCCGGGCGGAGAAGGGCTCGACCGTCGGGGCGACGCCGCAGGAATTGCAGGCGATCAAGCCCGGCCTTGGCCAGGAGGTCGTGCCCGAGACCACCCACTTTCTACCGATGGAGCGACCCAACTTGGTGATTGCGGCGCTCTCCGGGTGACGTAGCCCAGAACCGCGACCCACGCAGTGTTTCCGGCGCTTGTCGCTGGGCCAGTGCGTCCAAGAGACCCAGCCTCAAGGCTACGGCTGCCTTCCGCTGGCCGTCACTTCAGCTGGCTGTCCTTGCTGCCGCGGCGGTTGATCATGGAGTGCACGATCCGCTGGTCGCGGCCGGACTGGCAGGCGATGCAGGTGGTCACGCCGGGCAGGGCCTTGCGGCGGCGCTCGGGGATGTCCTCGCCGCACTCGACGCACTCAAGCGTGCCCTCGCCTTGCGGCAGGCGTGCGCGGGCGCCCGCCACGCCGTCGGTGATGGTGTCGTGAATCTGGTCCAGGACTGCGCCTTCGTGCGCCCATCCGGTGGCCATATGTTGGAACTCCTTTTGTGTCTTCAGATAGATAGGTACGGTCAAGCCGCAACCAAGCGTCACCTCGATTGCATGGTGCAAGGGGCGGATTAGGGTGTCGGCATGAGCCGGAAGCTGACCGACAAGCCGATCGCCATCGCGACTGACCATCGCGGCGTGGCCCTCAAGGCGCGGCTGGCGGAGTGGCTGGCCGCCAACGGCTACGGCGTCACCGACTGCGGGACGGACACAGCGGCGGAGCGGGTGGACGCCATGGATTATGCCGTGCGTTTGGCCGAGGAGATCCGCGCCGGCCGGTCGGATTTCGCCGTCGGGATCTGCGGCAGCGGGCAGATGATGGCGATCACGGCCAACCGCTTCCCCTTTGTCCGGGCGACCCTGCTGCACGGCGTCGAGGAGGCGGGGGCGCCCGGGAGCACGGCGACGCCAACGTCCTGGTGCTGGGCGCCGACCTGACGGACGGGGAGGCGGCCGAACAGATCCTGGCGGCGTTCCTGAGCACCGCCGCCCTGGGGGACCGGTACGCCGAGCGCCGGGCGCGGCTCGCCCGGCTGGACGTGAGCTAGTCCGCGTTCTCCAGCACCAGGTGTCCGACGGCCGTGTTGGACGCCGGCACGTGGTAGAAGCGGTGGGCGACCTCGACCTTGTCGGCGAGCGCGCCGCGCATGATCAGCCACATGACGAGCTCGATGCCCTCGCTGCCGGCCTCGCGGACGTAGTCGAGGTGGGGGGACCTTCGCCTGGGCGGCGGGATCCTCGATCAGCCGGTCGAGGAAGGCGTTGTCGAACTCGCGGTTGATCAGCCCGGCGCGGGGGGCCCTGGAGCTGGTGGCTCATGCCGCCGGTGCCCCAGACCTGGACGTTCAGGTCTTCCGGGAAGCTCTCGACGGCCTTCCGGATCGCCTTGCCGAGGTTGTAGCAGCGGTTGCCGGTCGGCGGCGGGTACTGGACCACGTTCACCGCCAGCGGGATCACCTTCACCGGCCATTCCGCGGGCTGGCCGAACATCAGCGACAGCGGGACGGTGAGCCCGTGGTCGACGTCCATCTCGTTGACGATGGTCATGTCGAACTCGTCGAGGATCAGGCTCTCGGCCAGGTGCCAGGCGAGCTCCGGATGGCCCTTCACGGTGGGCACAGGGCGCGGTCCCCACCCTTCGTCGGCCGGTTTGAACTCCTCGGCGCAGCCGATGGCGAAGGTCGGGATCAGCGACAGCGAGAAGGCCGAGGCGTGGTCGTTGTAGACCAGGATGACGACGTCCGGCTTCTCCTCGGCGATCCATTTCTTGGAGGCGTCGTAGCCGGCGAAAACGGGCTGCCAGTAGGGTTCGGCCGCCTTGCCGTTGTCGAGGGCGGCGCCGATGGCGGGGACATGGCTGGTGGCGACGCCGGCGGTGATACGCGCCATTACTTCGGGTCCTTCTTCGAGCGGTTGCCCTCGATGGAGCGGCCGCCCTTGAGCATCATCTCGGCATATTCCGGCTGGGTGACGCCGCTCATGATCGCGGCGATCTGCTGGAAGGAGAGGCCGTCGGTGGCGGCTATCTTCGACGTAAAGTAGATGTTGCCGCCCTGGGCGATCATGCCGTTCCAGTCACGGTCGAGGACGGCCTGCTTCTGGCCCTCGGTCATCGGCCACTTGTCGAGGTAGGCGCGCTCGTCCGCCTTGAAGGCGGCGCGGTTGTCGGCCTTCATCAAGGACATGCAGAACTGGTTCAGGTGGAAGCCCTGGCGCGACTGCTCGGCGTCGAACAGCACCGTGCCGGGGATGTCGTGATACGGCTTCTCGGTCATCTCAGCGGTCCCAGTAGAGACGCATGGGGTTGTCCACGAGCAGCTTCTGCCGGAGCTCCTCGGTGACGGCGAACTTGGGGATCTGGTCCACGAGCACGCCGTCGTCGACCATATGGCCCTTCAGGTTGGGGTGCGGCCAGTCGGTGCCCCAGAGCACGCGGTCGGGGAAGGTCTCGACAATCTCGCGCTGGAAGGGGACCACGTCGTCGTAGGGCGGGCCGGCGACGGAGAGGCGCTCCGGGCAGGAGACCTTCGACCAGACGTCCTCGTCCTCGGCCATCCAGTCCACGAAGGCGCGCCATTGCGGGTGGTCGGTCCCGAGCTTCACGTCCGGCCGGCCCATGTGGTCGACCACCACCTTGGTCGGGAGGGAGGAGAAGAGCGGCTTCAGCTCGGCGAGGTCCGGCGCCTCGAAATAGACGACGATGTGCCAGCCAAAGGGGGCGACCTTGGCGCCGATCCGCTGCAGCACGTCATGCGGCGTGAAGTCGGCCAGCCGGCGCAGGGAAGTTGAAGCGCACGCCGCGGATGCCGGCGGCGTCCAGTTCGGCGAGCTCGGCCTCGGTGATGTCCTCGCCGACCGTGGCGACGCCGCGGGCAAGACCGTTCGAGGCCTTCACGGCGTCGACGGTGGCCCGGTTGTCCTTGCCGTGGCAGGTGGCCTGGACGATCACGTTGCGGCTGAAGCCGAGATAGTCGCGCAAAGCGAAGAGCTGGGCCTTCGAGGCGTCGCAGGGCGTGTACTTGCGCTCCGGCGCGAACGGGAACTCGGCGCCGGGACCGAACACGTGGCAGTGGGCGTCCACCGCGCCGGGCGGCGGGACGTAGGCCGGCTTCTTCGGGCTTTGGTGCCAAACCAGCCAGTCGGCATCCATGACCTGTGGCTTGTCGCTCATCGGCCCTGGCCCTTCAGGATCGCGTCCAGGCGCGGATAGACGCGCCGGGCGTTCTTTTCGAAGACCTTCAGCTTGTCGTCGTCGGAGATCGGCAAGGCGTCGACGTAGCGCTTGGTGTCGTCGAAATAGTGGCCGGTCTCCGGGTCGATGCCGCGGACGGCGCCGACCATCTCAGAGCCGAACAGGATGTTGTCGAGGTCGATCACCCGGAACAGCAGGTCGATGCCCGGCTGGTGATAGACGCAGGTGTCGAAGAAGACGTTCTTCATCACGTGCTCGCGCAGCGGCGGCTTCTTCAGCATGTCGGCAAGGCCCCGGTAGCGGCCCCAGTGGTAGGGGACCGCGCCGCCGCCGTGCGGGATGATAAAGCGCAGCGTCGGGAAGTCCTTGAAGAGGTCGCCTTCCAGGAACTGCATGAAGGCCGTGGTGTCGGCGTTGATGTAGTGCGCGCCCGTGGCGTGGAAGTTGTGGTTGCAGGAGCCCGAGACGTGGACCATGGCCGGCACGTCCAGCTCGACCATCTTCTCGAAGAAGGGATACCAGGAGCGCGCGGTGAGCGGGTCGGAAGTCCAGTGGCCGCCCGACGGGTCGGGGTTCAGGTTGCAGCCGACGAAGCCCAACTCGTTCACGCAGCGCTCGAGCTCGGCGATGGAGTTCTCGATGCTTACGCCCGGCGATTGGGGAAGCTGACAGACCCCGGCGAAGGTCTCGGGGAAGAGGTCGACGACCCGCTTGATCAGGTCGTTGCAGCGCCGCGTCCAGGCCTGGCTGACCGCCTCGTCGCCCACATGGTGGGCCATGGTGGAGGCGCGCGGGGAGAAGATGGTGAAGTCGGCGCCGCGCTCGCGGATCAGGCGCAGCTGGTTCTTCTCGATGGTCTCGCGGATCTCATCGTCGGAGATCTCCGGATATGCGGGATCGATGTCGCCGCCGGCCTTGAAGGCGGCCTTCTGGGCGTCGCGCCAGGCGTCATGGGGAGCGGGCGCGGTGGTGTAGTGGCCGTGGCAGTCGATGATCACCTGGCGAGATCCTTACTGATGGCGTCGAGCATGGCGGCGAGGTCGTCGGACATCGCGCCCTTGTAGTGGGCGGCCCAGTCCTGGCGGACTGCGATGGCGTCGCTGAGGGTGGGGGGGCACGCCGGCTTCGGCGACGGTGCGGGCGGCCTCGCGCATCTCCTCCGCCCGGCGGGTCCCGTGTTCCAGGGAGCGGCTCATCATGTAGGCCGCCGTGCGGTTCCAGTCGGGGGAGGGGCAGGAGGTCGGAAAGGCTGTCCAGCACCACCTGCTCGACGCCGTAGTGGCGCGCGGCCAGCATGGACTCGGTTAGCAGGGCCTCGATGCCTTTGATCATCACCGAGCGGCAGAGCTTGGTCGCCGCGGCCTGGCCGATCACCTCGGAATAGGCCGTGGCGCCGGCGAAGCCGAGGCCGTCGGCGGCCTGCAGGAAGGCCCGGGCGTGCGTGCCGCCGAGCAGCATGGGCGAGGCGATCCGCTTCGGCCCGATCGGGCTCATCACCGCGGCCTCGACGTAGCGACCGCCGCCGGCGTGAATGACCTTGGCCGAGGCCGTCTTCTGGCCCGGCGAGCAGGAGTTGAGGTCGAGGAAGAAGGCGCCGCCCTCGAGGCCGTCGGCGACCGACTGGGCGGCGTCCAGATCGCGGGCGGCGGTCACCGCGCTGATCACCAGATGGGCGCCGCGGACCGCGTCGAGTGCGCTTTCGGCCGCGCGGAGCTGGAAGCGGGGGAGGGCGCGGGAGGGGATCGAATCCGGATCGGCGAAGGCGATGTCCCAGGCCACGAGATCCGCTTTGCCGGCGAGGTCCTCAGCCAGCGTCTGGCCCACCTCGCCAAAGCCGATCAGGGCGATGGGGGGTGAGGTTGCTCATGCCTTCCTCCACCGTCGCGAAGACGACGGGGGAGGGGGACCATCGGCCGAGCGCAGCGAAGAGACGATGGTGGAGGGGGCGAGATCAAGCGGCGCGCGCACGGTCGCCCCTTCCACCATCGGCTCTGCGGCCGATGGTCCCCCTTCCCCGTGAACGGGGAAGGCAAGGGTCACCGCCGCCATCACCGCGAGCCGTCCCACACCGACGCTGGCACATAGACCTCACCGCGCATCAGGCGGCGCGCGGTGCGCAGCAGGGCGGCGCGGCGGACCTTGAGTTCGCCGCCTTCCAGCGCCGTCTCCATGGCGACGGTGAAGAAGCCGGTGGGATGTTCGACATCGATGGAGCTTGGATCGGCGATCTTCGCGACGCCGTCGGCCACCGAGCCCGGCAGGACGCAGGCGGTGGCGACGCTGACGGCGCCGAACACGCCGATCGCCTCATGGACCCGGTGCGGGATGAAGTTGCGGGTGCAGACCGCGCCGCCGTGCTGGGCGGGCGCGATGAGGCACATCTTGGGCACCGTCTTCTTGGTCACGTCGCCGAGGTTCATGCGCGGGCCGATCTGCAGCCGGATGGCCTCGACGCGGGCCTTGAGTTCGGCGTCGGCCTCAAGCTCCTCGGGCGTCTCGTAGCCGGTCTTGCCGAAGTCGCTTGCGCGCATGACGACCACGGGCATGCCGTTGTCGATGGCGGTGAGCTCGATCCCGTCGACCACGTCGCGGGCGGCGCCGGTCGGAAGCAGGGCCCCGCACGACGAGCCGGCCACGTCCAGGAAGTCGATGGGGATGGGGGCGGCGGTTCCCGGCACGCCGTCGATCCGCGCCTCGCCGTCGTAACGGACCTGGCCGCCCGGGGTCTGGATCGCGGCCACCGCCAGGCTGTCGGTGTTCAGCATGTTGATGCGGACGTTCGTCACCCCGTCCTTCGGGGTGAGCAGGCCCTCCTCGATGGCGAAGGGGCCGACCCCAGCCAGCAGGTTGCCGCAGTTCTGGCCGGCGTCGATCCGCGCCTCGTCCACCACGGCCTGCAGGAACAGATAGTCCACGTCGGCGTCGGGATGGGTCGACGGCCCGACTACGGCGATCTTGCTGGTCAGGGGGTGGGCGCCGCCCATGCCGTCGATCTGGCGCGGGTCGGGGGAGCCCATGGCGGCCAGCAGGACGGCGTCGCGGGTCGCAATGTCCTCGGGCAGGTCCGAGAGCTTGAAGTAGAGGCCCTTGGAGGTGCCGCCGCGCATCACCGTGCAGGGGATCGCCGTCTGGGTCATGGGCCTCAGCCTTTCGGCGGCTCGTCGACGTACTTCAGGCCTCTCTCGGCCAGGCGCTCGCGCATGCCGTAGATATCGAGGCCGAGCTCGCCGGCCTCGAAGCGGGCGCGCTTGTCGCCCTCGTTGGCCTCGCGCTTGGCGGCCGCCTCGGCGACCTTGGCGGCGTCGGCGCGGCGGACCACGCAGACCCCGTCGTCGTCGGCGACGATCACGTCGCCCGGGTTGATCAGGGCGTTTGCGCAGACCATCGGCAGGTTCACGTCGCCGAGCGTCTCCTTGACGGTCCCCTGGGCGTAGATCGCCTTCGACCAGACGGGGAAGCCCATCTCGGTGAGCACGGCCACGTCGCGGACGCCGGCGTCGATGATCAGGCCGCGGACGCCGCGCGCCTTCAGCGAGGTGGCGAGCAGGTCGCCGAAGTATCCGTCCTCGCAGGGGGAGGTGGGGGCGACGACGAGGATGTCGCCGGCCTTGCACTGCTCCACCGCCACATGGATCGTCCAGTTGTCGCCGGGGGCCACCGAGCAGGTCACCGCCGAGCCGGCGATGGCCGCCGGCTGGTAGATCGGGCGCATGTAGGCGGCCAGGAGACCGATGCGGCCCTGGGCCTCGTGGACCGTGGCCACGCCATAGCCGGCCAGGGCGTCGATGACGCCGGAGTCGGCGCGCGGGATGTTGCGGACGACGAGGGGCATCAGATCAGGCTCTTCTCGATGACGTCGAGGGTCTGGTAGGCGGGCAGCACCTGGGCGACCGAGGCGTTGGGCTCGCGGCCCTCACGGATCGCGGCGAAGAACTCCCGGTCCTGGAGCTCGATGCCGTTCATGGAGACGTCCACCTTCGACACGTCGATCGGCTGTTCCTTGCCGTCCACCAGGTCGTCGTAGCGGGCGATGTAGGTGCCGTTGTCGCAGATGTAGCGGAAGAAGGTGCCGAGCGGCCCGTCGTTGTTGAAGGAGAGCGACAGGGTGCAGATGGCGCCGGAGGCCACCTTCATCTGGATCGACATGTCCATGGCGATGCCGAGCTCGGGGTGCATCGGGCCCTGCATGCCGCGGGCGGCGATGATCGGCTCGCCGGCCTGGTAAGCGAAGAGATCCACCGTGTGGGCGGCGTGGTGCCAGAGCAGATGGTCGGTCCAGGAGCGCGGCTGGCCCAGCGCATTCAGGTTCTTGCGGCGGAAAAAGTAGGTCTGGACGTCCATCTGCTGGAGCTTCAGCTCGCCGGCCTGGATCTTCTTGTGGATCCACTGATGGGACGGGTTGAAACGCCGGGTGTGGCCGGCCATTGCCACCTTGTTGCTCTTGGCGGCGACGGCGGCCAGGCGCTCGGCGTCGGCCAGGCTGTCGGCCATGGGGATCTCGACCTGCACGTGCTTGCCGGCCTCCAGGCATTGGATCGCCTGGGCGGCGTGCATCTGGGTCGGGGTCGCGAGGATGGCGGCGTCGACGCCGGGCTGGGCGAGCGCCTCTCCGAGATCGGTCGTCCAGTGGGGAATCTTGAAGCGCTCGGCGACGTCCTTGGTGGAGTCCGGGCTGCCGCCGGCGAGGCTAACGACCTCGATGCCGTCGATCTTCTGCATTGCTTCCAGGTGCTTGATTCCAAACGCACCTTGGCCGGCCATCACCACTTTCACAGGCGCATCTCCCTCAGAGTCACCGAACGTCCGCCGGCGTGTTACGCAAGAATGGACAAACTGGATAGTCCGTTTTACGCAGGCGTCCAACAGGCGTCTAACAGGCGTCCGCTGGGAGGCGATCATGACGTTAAGCTGCCGCCGGCCCAACCCCGTTTTCAGCGACGAGTACCGGCTGTTGCGCGAGGCCCTGCTGGAGGCGCGTCGTAAGTCCGGCGTCAGCCAGCGCGATCTCGCCGAGCGGCTGGGCAAGAGCCATTCGCATGTGGCGCGGATCGAATGCGGACAGCGTCGGGTGGACACCCTGGAGTTCTATCACATCGCCCGCGCGATCGGCGTGGAGCCCGCCAGCCTCTTCGCCCAGGTGATCCGCCGCCTGGAAGCGCACGGGTCGGAGGTCGGCGGCCGGGCCGCCTAGGCGGCCACGAACCGGAGGATCATCTCGGTCACCGACTCCCGGCGCGCGGCGGTCGCGGCGGGGGACTCCATGTCGACCTTGAAGATGGTTGAGAAGGTGTGCCGGTTGGCGACGTTGAAGAAGCAGAGCGCGCTGATCGACATGTGCAGGTCGATGGGATCGAGGTCCTTGCGCATCACCCCGTCCTTGATGCCGCGCTCGACGATGCCACGCAGGGTGTCGATGGCCCCCATGCTCTCCTGCTGGGTCTTGGAGAGCTGGGCGATGTGCTCCCCGTGGTGGATGTTCTCCACCATCACCAGGCGGATGAAGTCGGTGTTGGCGAGCTGGTGGTCGAAGGTAAAGCGCACGTGCTGGGCCAGCGCCTCCAGGGGCGGCTTGCTCTCCAGGTCGAGGGTCGACTCGATGTTGCGGATGCGACGGTAGCTGTCCTCAAGAACCGCCCGGTAGAGGCCCTCCTTGCTCTCGAAGTAGTAGTAGATCATCCGCTTCGAGGTGCGGGTGCGCTCGGCGATCTCGTCGATGCGGGCGCCGGAGAGGCCCTTCTCGGAGAACTCGTGGGTGGCGACCTCGAGGATGTTGGCCTTGGTGCGGTCGGGGTCGTTGGTCCGCGTCTTCTCCTTGGCCTGACGCGCGGGCGCGCGGGGCTCGGCGGCCTCGTGCTTCACGCCGGACTTCACAGATCGACCCGACACGCGCTCGCCCCCCACACCGCAACAACTGCGAGTCAGTAATACGCGAACCGTCGCATCGGCGGTAACCTGCCGCCTAGCCAGGGGCGGGCCTGAGCCGGACGGGGATCGACTTGTAGGCCGGCGTGCCACTCGCCCGGTCGTGGTCGTCGAGGCCGACGAGGGCGTTCGCCTCGGGATAGTAGGCGGCCGCGCAGCCGCGCGGCATGTCCCGGGGCGCGACGATGAAGCCATGTATGGACCGGCCGCCCGAGGCGGCCTCCACGTCGACGCGGTCGCCCTCGGCAAGGCCCAGGGCGGCCAGGTCCTCGGGATTGGCGAAGATCACGTCCCGGCGGCCGAACACGCCGCGGTAGCGGTCGTCCTGGCCGTAGATGGTGGTGTTGTACTGGTCGTGGCTGCGGACGGTGGTCAGCAGCAGGACGCCGGGTGGCAGGGCCGGGTTGGCGTTCTCGCTGGTGCGCGGGATCAGGTTCGCCCGGCCGCTGGCGGTCTTCCACGTCCGCTCGGAGGCGGGGATCGGCAGGCGGAAGCCGCCGGGGACGCGGATGCGTTCGTTGTAGCCGGCGAAGAGGTCGGGCAGCACGGCCTCGATCAGGTCGCGGATGCGGTCGTAGTCGGCGGTCAGCGCCGCCCAGTCCACGGGGTCCTTCTCGCCGAACAGCGCCGCGCCGATGCCGGCGACGATGGCCACCTCCGAGCGCAGTTCGGATGAGGCCGGCGCGTTCAGGCCCCTCGAGGCGTGGACCATGGACATGGAGTCCTCGACCGTCACCGCCTGGCGGCCACCGGCCTGTACGTCCACCTCGGTGCGGCCGAGGCAAGGGAGCAGCAGGCTCTCGCGGCCCGGCAACAGGTGCGTGCGGTTGAGCTTGGTCGCCACATGGACCGTCATGTCGGCGCGGGCCAGCGCGCCGAACGTCCGGCCGGGGTCCGGCGCGGCGACCGCGAAGTTGCCGCCGAGGCCCATGAAGAACCGCACCTCGCCGCGCTCGAGGGCGGCGATGGAGTCCACGACCGTGTGGCCGTGGGCGCGCGGGGAGGCGAAGCCGAACACCCGGTCCATGGCGGCGAGGAAGGCCTCCGACGGCTTCTCCCAGAGGCCGACGGTGCGATCGCCCTGGACGTTGGAATGGCCGCGCAGCGGGCAGATGCCGGCGCCCGGCCGCCCGATGTTGCCGCGCAGCAGGAGGAGGTTGGCGAGCTGCTGGACGGTGGATGACGACCCCAGGTGCTGGGTGATCCCCATGCCGTAGCAGAGGATGACGCGGCTGGCGCCCGCATAGCGGCGGGCGGCGTCCTCCATCTCGGCGCGGGCGGCGCCGGCCTCGGTCTCCAGCTCGGCCCAGTCGGCGGCGCGCAGCTGGGCGGCCAGCGCGTCGAAGCCTGCGGTGTGTTCGGCGAGGAAGTCGTGGTCGAGCACCGGTTCGCCGGCGTCGTCGCGGGCCACCAGCGCCTTCATCATCCCCTGGACGAAGGCGGCGTCGCCCCCGATGCGGAGCTGGTAGTAGCGCGAGGCGATTGGGGTGGATGACAGGGTCGCCATCTCCACCGGGTCCTGCGGCGAGGCGAAGCGTTCGAGGGCTCGCTCCTTCAGCGGATTGAACACCAGGATCGGCGCGCCGCGGCGGGCGGCGGACCGGAGCGTCGCCATCATCCGCGGATGGTTGGTGCCGGGGTTGTGGCCGAAACTGAGGATCAGGTCGGCTTCGTCGAAGTCGTCGAGCGTGACCGTGCCCTTGCCGACGCCGATGGACAGGGGCAGCGCAACGCTCGTCGGCTCGTGGCACATGTTCGAGCAGTCGGGGAAGTTGTTGGTCCCGAACCGGCGGCCGAGCAGCTGGTAGAGGAAGGCCGCCTCGTTGGAGGCCCGGCCGGAGGCGTAGAAGGCGGCCTGGTCCGGGTGGTCGAGGCGGCGCAGGCCGTCGGCGGCGCGGGCGAAGGCCTCGTCCCAGGTCACCGGCAGGTAGCGGTCGCTGGCCGGATCGTAGGCCATCGGATGGGTGAGGCGGCCGGCGTCCTCGAGCGCGTGATCGGTCCAGGTCCGGAGCTCGGCGAGGGTGTGGGCGGCGAAAAGCTCCGGCGTGGCGCGGTTGCGGGTGGCCTCCCAGGCGACCGCCTTCGCGCCGTTCTCGCAGAACTCGAAGGACGAGGTGTGCTTGGGATCGGGCCAGGCGCAGCCGGGGGCAGTCGAAGCCCTCGGGCTGGTTGGCGCGCAGCAGGGTCTTGGCGCCCTCGACGACCACATGCTGGTCCTCTAGCGCGACGCCGACCGCCTTGAGGGCCCCCCAGCCGCCGGCCGGCAGGTCGTAGGGGCGCAGGCCCTTGATCGGCTTGCGGCTCATGACGCGAGCCGATCCGGGCGGCTGAACACCGTATGGCCGTCGTCGCGGGCCAGGGCCACGAGGGTGAGGCCCGAGGCTTCGGCGCGGCTGATGGCCAGGGCCGTGGGCGCGGAGACGGCGACGATCATCGGCGCGCCCAGGCGGACGGCCTTCTCGACCATCTCGAAGGAACAGCGGCTGGTGACCACCACGAACCCCTGGGCGGCGTCGATCCGCCGGGCCAAGAGGCCGCCGGCCAGCTTGTCGAGGGCGTTGTGGCGGCCGACGTCCTCGCGCACGAGGCGGAGACGGCCCTCGGCGTCGGCGAAGGCGGCGGCATGGGTGGCCCTGGTGAGGCGGCCCAGCGTCTGCTCTGCGCTCAGCGCGGCCGTGGCGGCCTGCACGGCTTCAGGGCGGAACGTGCAGCCTTCCGGGGCGGCGGGCAGGGGACGGATCGCGTCCTGTAGCCGCTGGACCCCGCAAAGGCCACAGCTCGACCGGCCTTCCAGGGTGCGGGGCCGGGCGGGCTTGCGCCGGGCGCCGGGCGACAGCCGGACGTCGGCCAGGACGCCGTCGGCGACGACCTCCAGGGCGACATTCTCGATCTGGTCGGCGCTGGCGATGGCCTCCGTGACGGTGAAGCCCCGTGCGAGGTCGTCCAGGTCGGCGGGCGTCGCCATGAGCACGGTATGGGGCCGGCCGTCGTAGGAGATGGCGACCGCCGTCTCCTCGGGCGCGGCGCGCTCGACGGCGGCCCGCGAGCCGTCGGTCCGCCATTCGCGTCCGGTCAGGGCGACCGCTACCGCCGGGGCGGCGAGGGACGCGAGCGGAAGGTCGTCAGCCATCAGGACAGCATAGCACCCTGATCGGCCTGGGGCGCCAGCCAGGCGCGATTGCGCTGGATCAAGGGCTCCGTCGACGGGCGTGGCACAGTTCAAGTCGATCGTATCGGAGCAGACCCGAGATGACCGTTCGAAGGACCGCGTTCGCGATGGGAGTCCTCCTGGCCTTGGTCGCCTACCCGGCGGCGGCCCTTTCGGACGCCGCGCAGGAAGTCGAGCGGGGCCGTGCGCTCGCCGAGCGCAACTGCGGCATGTGCCACGCCACAGGTCGGACCGACGCGAGCAAGTACAGAGGCGCGCCCGCCTTCCGCGACCTGCACCTCCGCTATGACGTGGAGGCGCTCGGCGAGGCGCTGGCCGAGGGCATCCTCACAGGCCATCCCGCGATGCCCGAATTCCGCTTCGCCCCGGACGAGGTGATCTCGATGATCCACTACCTCCGCAGCATTCAGTCGCGCCAGGAGACCTCGCTCCCGAAACCGCCCATCCGGGTCCGCTGAAGCGCCCGTCGCGCGGGAGCACGCGGACAACGGGCGACGCGACAGCTTCCCAGGGGCCCCGAATATGTAGAGTTCTAAGCAAATTCGGGAGGCAGTCGTGGAAACAGGTGCGCTCAGAGCGCGGCCGCTGTGCACGGTCGATATCCGGCTCGAGGACGGCGCGCCGCTGGCGCTCGGCCGCTCGCCGTTCCGCAACCGTCGGGTTAGCTACATCGCCGGCGGCGCCGTCGATGGCGAACGCCTGCGAGGTGAGGTGTTGCCGGGCGGCGGCGACTGGTCGGAACTTGGAGCGGGCCCAGACGGGTCGGCCCTGACGCTGATCGACGTCCGCTCGATCTGGGAGACCCACGACGGCGCGCAAATCTACGTGACATACGGCGGGCGGCTGGTGATCCCGGCGGAGGTGCTGCCCGCCTTCCGCGATCCGGCGCAGGTCGAAGGCCTTCCGGAAGACAGCTACTACTTCCGGATCCAGCCGACCTTCGAGACCGCCGATGAGCGGTATGGCTGGCTGAACGCCCTGGTGGCGGTCGGAACCGGCCGACGGACCGCCAAGGGCGTCCGCTACAGGATCTTCGGCCTTGAGTAGCGCGGCGCGGCCCGCCTCTCCGGCCTACGCCTGGTATGTCGTGGGCGTCATGCTGCTGGCTTACACGCTGTCGTTCATCGACAGGATGATCCTCAGCCTGCTCGTGGGCCCGATCAAGGCCGACCTGGGCATCAGCGACACCCAGATGAGCCTCCTGATGGGGTTCGCGTTCGCGATCTTCTACAGCGCGCTCGGGATACCGCTGGGTTGGGTCGCCGACCGTCGTCCTCGCCGCGGCCTGATCGTGGCCGGCATCGCGGCCTGGAGCCTCATGACCGCCGCATGCGCCCTGGCGCGCGGCTATGTGGGCCTCTTCCTGGCCCGGATCGGCGTGGGCGTCGGCGAGGCGACGCTGTCCCCGGCCGTGTACTCCATGCTGGGCGACTACTTCCCGCGGGAGAAGCTGGGGCGGGCCATGGCGGTCTATTCGATCGGCGTGCCGCTCGGCTCGGGCATTGCGCTGATGGCGGGCTCGCTCGTCGTGAAGATCGTCACCGAAGGGCCGCCGGTGGCGTTGCCGATCGTCGGCGAGCTCGCGCCCTGGCGGCTGACGTTCCTATGGGTCGGCCTGCCGGGCCTGCTCGTCGCCCTTCTGGTGGCGCTGACGGTGCGCGAGCCGCCGCGCCAGGGCGACGCATCGAAGACCGCCCGCGGTGAGTTCGTGGCGTTCCTCCGGTCCCATCCCGCGGCGATCGCGTCGCATTTCGGCGGCATGTCACTGATCGCGCTCGTGATGTACGGCGCCATGGCCTGGATCCCGCAGTTCCTGCATCGCACCTACGCGATGCCGGTGCCTGAAGCGGGGCTCTGGTTCGGCGTGGCGACCGCCACCTGCGGCGCGGCGGGCCTGCTGATCGGCGGCTGGCTGGCCGACCGCCTCTACCGCCGCGGGTTCAAGGACGCCCACCTTCGGGTGATCCGCCTCAACGCCATCCTGCTCCTGCCGCTCTTCGTTGGAATGGCGCTCGCGCCCACGGCGGGGCTGGCGCTGTGGATGATGGTCGTGGCGATGCTGGTCGGCACGATCCACGGCGGCGTCGCAGGCGCCCGCCCTTCAGATGATCACGCCGAACCGCCTGAGGGCCCGGATGGTCGCGCTCTACTTCCTCGTCGCCAACCTCATTGGCCTGGGCCTTGGTCCGACCGCGATCGCCCTGGTGACCGAGCTCATCTTCGGCCGCCCGGAGGCCCTCCGCTATGGACTGGCCATCGTCACCGCGGTCGCCCTGCCGATCTCGGCGATCATCCTGAGCGCCGGCCTCAAACCCTTCGCCCGCGCCGTGGAGGCGGCCGAGCAGAATGCTTAGCAATCTATGGAATATCGTGTAGCCTATCCGGAACGCCCCGCGAGCGAGACGGGGAGCAAGGGGAGGCTTGAATGGTGCGACATCTCATTGGCGGCGTCTCATGGGCGGCCCTGGCCATGGCTCTGGCCAGCCCGTCCGCAGCTCAGGATGCGGAGGTTTCCGAACTCGTCGTCACCGCCCAGCGGGTCGAGGAGAATATTCAGCAGGTTCCGATCGCGGTGACGGCCTTCGGCAGCGCCGCCCTCGAACGGCAGTCGATCGAGACCCTGCAGGACATCGCCATCCGCACCCCGGGCTTCAGCGCCGGCCAGGTGGATCCGATCCAGCCGAACTTCGCGATCCGCGGCATCGGCTCGGCCTACGGCATCAGTCAGAACGCGGGCGGCGACGCCTCGGTGGTCGTCTTCGTCGACGGCGTCTACGCCGGCCGCGGCGGCACGCCCGACGTCGATGCGATGGACCTCGAGCGCGTGGAAGTCCTGCGCGGTCCCCAGGGCACGCTGTTCGGCAAGAACGCCGTGGGCGGCCTGATCCAGTACGTCAGCCGAAAGCCGTCGAATGACACCCGCCTGCGGGTTGAGGGCGGACTGGGCAATTTCGACCGCCGCACCCTCAGCGTCCGGGGCAACGTGCCGCTGAGTGACAGTGTCTATCTTTCGGCCGGTGGTTCGCTGAAGTTCCGCGACGGCTACGAGTTCAACGAGACCACCGGTCACGATGTGAACGACCAGGATCTGCGCACCGCGGCCCTGGCGCTGCGCTTCCTGCCGAGCGACGATCTCGACATCGTCCTGGCGGCTGATTTCACCGAGCAGGACCAGCGCGGCAACCCGCGTGACAACATCTGCGACCCCACCCTCCGGGGCGGCGTCCATTGTGTCGGCGTCAACCCCGACCCTCGCATCATGAACGCCTACACCGACGGCTACACGCGCCGCTGGCTGCAGACCTACCGGGGCGAGGTGAACTGGACGACGGCGCTGGGGACGTTGACGTCCATCACAGGCTATCGCGCGGTGACGACCAACGTCCGCATTCCCTTCTTCTCCAACCCGGTGAATCCGCCGAATCAGATCGAGTCCACCCAGACGGACCACGAGAAGAACGACCAGTTCAGTCAGGAGCTGCGGCTGGCCTTCGACGCCATGGACGGGCGCCTGCGGGGACAGGTCGGAGCCTATTATCTCCGCGAGGACAACTTCCGGATCGAGGATCTGCGCCAGGACTTCCCGGCGCCGGCCCAGACGGGCGTCGCCACCTATCCGCAGGACGTGCTGGCCAAGAGCTTCGCGCTGTTCGGACAGGCGAGCTTCAGCGTGACCGACGAACTGACGGTGACCGCCGGCCTGCGCCAGACCTGGGAGGAGAAGTCAGGCCACTTCATCGGCCGCAAGGTGTCCGGCCCCGGCATGCCGCCGCCGCTCGGCGGCGACTACGACGTGCGGGCGAAGGAGGACTGGAGCGCCCTGACACCGCGGTTCGCGGTGGATTGGCAGGTGACGCCGGACGCGCTGATCTATGCGTCGGCCACGCGCGGCTTCAAGAGCGGCGGCTTCCAGGGCATCGCCGGCACGGCCTCCAGCCAGTCAACGCCGTACGATCCCGAGTACGCCTGGAGCTATGAGGGCGGCGCCAAGACGCAATGGCTGGACAAGCGCCTGCAGGTGAACCTATCGGTCTTCCATACTGATTACGAGGACCTGCAGGTCTCGCAACTGGTGCCCCTGTGCTGTGTGGTCGTCGGCAATGCTGCGACCGCGGAGATCGACGGGGTCGAGGTGGAATTGATCGCCCGCCCGCTCGCCGGCCTGCAACTGGAGGCCGCCTACGGCTATCTGGACGCCAAGTTCACCAGCTTCGCCAATGGCGCCACGGCCAACTTCACGGGGAACGACCTGCCGCGCTCGCCCAAGGACAAGCTTCACCTCGGCGCCCAGTATAGCTTCGACATCGCGGAGTGGGGCGTCCTGGGGCGCGTCGATTACACCAACCAGGCGCACATGTACTTCGAGGCCTCGAACATCCCGACGCAGAAACAGGAGGGATACATCAATGTGGACGCGCGCGTTTCGCTGACTTCGCCCGACAAGCGCTGGCAGGTGGCGGCCTGGGGCAAGAACCTGACGGACGAGCTCGTGGCGACCTACGTGACGGCGTTCGCGCCCTACCGTCAGGTGCTGGTCCCCTATGCGCCGCCGAAGACGTACGGCGTCACGCTGGTCTGGAGGATGTAGACGGACGCGGTGGCCGCCCGTCGGCGCTCAGCCGAGCCGGGCGGCCACCGCGTCCACGACGGCCGCCCAGTCCCCCGGCGTCGGCTGCTTGATGATCTCGACCGACGGATACCAGTCCAGCGTCCACCGCCAGTCGGAGCAGTAGCGCTGCAGGAGGACGATCGTCCGCTTGCCCATGGCGCCGGCCAGGTGGGCGACCGAGGTGTCGATGGTCACGACGACATCCAGTCCGGCGATCAGGTCGGCGGTGTCCTGCAGATCCCGGGCGCCGGTATCCTCCGGGTGAAGGCAGATCGCCCCGGGGAGCGCCAGCAGACGCGCGGCCTGCGCCGGGTCGAGGGATCGGCCGGGATCGGGACGCGGATTTCCGCGCCACACGACGCCGATGCGCCCGGACCGGCGGGGCGAGCCGTGGAGGTAGGGGGCCTGGGCGGCGGCGGCCCAGCGCGGCAGCGACAGGGGCAGCGCCCAGTAGTCATGCTGGCCGAAGAAGACATCGCCCACGGCGAGCATGACGTCGTCGACCAGCGGCGCCAGGAGTCTGCTCAATGACGGCAGGGTGGCGAGCGTGACCGAGGCGGCGCCGGTGCCCTGGAGGAACCGGGCGGCGAAGATCTGATCCCCCAGACCCTGTTCCCGCCAGACGAGGAGCCGCTTGCCGGCCAGGTCCTCGCCCCGCCATTCCGGGAAGGGGAGCTGCCGGGCGGGGCTGTTCCGCCGTTCCGGCCGCTCCTCGAACAGCGCCCAGCCTTCGGAGAGCTGGCCCATCGCGAGCTGGAGGTTGCCCAGATCCAGCCGCGCGTTTGGCAGGCCGGGGTCGAGACGGATCGCCTCGCGCAGCCGGGCTTCGGCCTCCGGGAAACGCTCGACGCTGTGGAGGAAGCGCCCCAGGTTGTAGTGCAGCGCCGCCATCTCGGGCGCGGCCTCGGCGGCCGCGCGCAGCGTCGCCTCCGCCTCCTCGAGGCGGCCGGTGCGCCACAGCAGGAGGCCGAGGTTGCCGAGGGCGTTGACGTTCGGCCCGGCGGCGAGCGCGGCGCGATAGGCCCGTTCGGCGCCGACCAGATCGCCGGCGCGGTGGCGGGCCAGAGCTTCCTGGAAAGGATCCGGCATCGGTTTCACCGCCCCGGCTGAGCTAGGGCCGCGAGGCGCACGGGAGGCGCCGGCGTTGGTGGGGGAGGAATGGTGGATGCGACAGGGATTGAACCTGTGACCCCCTCGGTGTGAACGAAGAGCATTCACGGTCCTTCCCTCGGGGAGCGGGGTCATCCCGCCCCAGATTGGCACCTTTTGTTCACGCGGATTCCGACCGTTCCTGGGGCATTTCTGGGGCGCGTCAGCAGCACACCTTGCAGCGCCGAATAGCGGAGATGCGGTAGGCTGCCCGCGACCGTTCGGCGAATGCCTCAGCTTCCTCCTCCCGCTCGAAACGGCGCACTCCCCGGGGACCTCCTGCCTGATGCGGCTCAGCGCGCCCGAGCCCGCGACAAATGATGGTCGAGTGGAACGTGACCGTGCGCTTCCGGTCGTCACAGAACACCGCGTAGGTCACCGCTTCCCTCCAATCGCCCGCACAGCCCCGGCCTGGTGATCCGGCCTGTGATGGCCGTAATGCTTCTCAAGCGTCGCGACGGTCATCCCGAGGTAGGCCGCCGCCGTCCACATATCGGCCCCGCCTTCCATGAGCCACGTCGCCGCCGAGTGGCGCATCCAGTGGGGCGTGACCTCTGGCGAGAGGCCCGCATCGCGCACGCAGCCCTCGAAGCCCGTGCGTATTTTCCCGGCCAGCGGTCGCCCGCCATGATGCAGCACGGTGACCGGCCGCGGCTCATCCGCCGCGTCCATCTCGCGCCAGCGCCGCATATGGGCCAGCAGGCGAGGCGGCAGCTTAACGACCGGCCGACGCTTCGTCGTCTCGCGCTCGCCGCGCCCGCGCCGGTAGATCATCCCCTTGTCCAGATCGACCCAGGCCTGATGTAGGCTCTCCTCCCACAGCAGGGCGCGGATCGCGCTATGCCGGGTGCCGGTGTAGAGGCCGATTAGGATGAAGCGGCGCAGGTGCGCGCGGTTGGCCCTGGCGGACCCGCTGAGTTTCACCCAACCCTTGTCAGTCTTCCGATAGCCCAGCGCCGCCTTAAGTAGCGCAGCAGCCTCGGAGCGCGTCAGCGCCTCACGCGGGCTTTCCGGCTTCTCGGGCTTGCTGATCTTCGGCCGGCTGATGAGGGTGTCCTCGCCGTTCCAGTAGCCGATCGCGGCCGACAGGTCGTCCAGCTCGCGCGCGGCGGTCTGCTCCGAGACGCGGGGCGCCGTCGCAGGGTCCTTGTAGCGCGCGTCCGGCATGGACGTTCGGTGGTTGATGTAGGCGTGGCAGGTGGAGCGCTTCACGTCGGCAATAGTCTTGTCGCCCCACCAGGCCAGCAGGTGGGAGAAGAAGCCCGCGGTTGTCGCCTTGTCGGTCGCGCGCTTTGGGGCGCGCTCGTCCAGGTACAGCGCTATGACTTCCGCGAGGCCGACCTTAGAGGGGTCACTGTTGCGGCGCGCGTCCTCGACGGCGGCTCGGGTGGTCTTGCTGAGGATGTAGTTCGCGAGCTCGACCTCAGCCTGTCCAGCGCAGTCAGCGCCGCAGCTTGTGCTACGCTCATATTGACCGTCTCGGATGATCCAGACGGCTTCGCGGCCCTCGCGCTGCTTGAGGTAGAGGCGGGGGGCCTTTGGCGCGGCGGGGCATGGGTTGAACAGCTCTCGGATCTGAGCGGGCGTGACGAAGAACTTCCCGGCGACCTCTGCCGGCGTCAATCGGCCCTTGCGGATCTCCGTTCGGAGCATGGAGATGGTCAGCGGGTACTTTGTCCTCAACCGCCGAACAGCTTGGGTCAAAGGCAGGGGAGTGTCATCCTCGAGTGTTGGCTCAGAGGTCATCAGCCAGCCCTCCGAATGGACCAAACGGCTTACCTACGAGCAGTTCGCGAGCCTCGCAGCCCCTAAGAAAGCGCAGGATCTCGGCTCCTTTGAGCAGTTCGTCGTCCCAAGCCAGCCGCTCAGCCACATGATGGCCGGCGATTGGCGTCGTCGTTGGGGCATCACGAGCCTGCGGTTCCTGTCCGGCCAGAACAAAGTGGTCTTCGACACGCGAGGTGCGCCGGCTCAACAGTTCATGGAGTCGCTCAATCGCGAGTTTTCCTGCTTCGGCCATGCGGAGCTCCACTTCGTGGCGCCGGCCATACGACAAGCTGGGCGCTGGACGAGGCGGGACGGCTTGATGTCTCTCCCTGCTGATGCGGGGGCCACGTACGAAAAGGCCTGGGATCAAGTGTTCGGGATGCCGCTTTGGCTTCAGCGACCGCGGAAGAGCCTCGCGGGCCAATATTTCTACCGGGTTGAGCTTCGTGATCGGGCCGAGGAGATCGTCTACAGTGACCCGAGTTCACATTTGAGCGTGAATGATGCGCTCTTGCGGGGACTCGCCGCACTTCGCAGCTCGCTCCACCGCACTCCGCCTCAACTGGGCGAACTCGCGATCGTCACCGGTCCGTACTCGCTCCGGAACGGCCCTGCGCCGGACGTTCAGGAACTCTCCGTGCTCCTGGACGAGGAACATCTGGAGTCGGCCGCTCAACTCGCCTCGTTGCCCTAGCGATCAACCCGCTCCGAGCCGGCGATACACCGTCGCACGGTTCACACCAAGAAGAGCAGCAGCGTCCTTGGCGGACATGGCGCCGCTTCGGATCTGCTGCTCGAAGTGTGCCCATTGCGCGTCGCCGATCGCCTTAGGCCGTCCAAACTGAACACCGCGATCCCGAGCCGCCCGCCGGCCGCTGCTGGTTCTTTCCAGGATCAAGCTGCGCTCGAACTCCGCGATCCCCGCAAAGACGGTCAGGATCATCCGGCCTGCGGGGGAGGTGGTGTCGGCCCAAGGTTCGGCCAGTGACCTCAGCCCAGCGCTCGCACGCTGCAGCCGATCCGCAATGTCGAGCAGGTCGCGAGTCGAGCGGGCGAGTCTGTCCAGTCGGCCGACGACAACAACGTCTTCGGGTCTGAGATGATCGAGCATCCGTTCAAGCTCCGGTCGGGCTCGCGAAGCTCCGGAGATCTTCTCCTCGAAAATCCGCGTGCAGCCGGCGGCCGTCAGGATGGAGCGCTGCATGTGAAGGTGCTGGTCTTCCGTCGAGACCCTCGCGTAACCGATCAACATCAGAATAGAGTCGCATAAGTTGTCGCGTTGTCACGCGTTATCGCGACCGACTTTTGCGACGACCGATGCCGTCTAGTATATAATGTGTGCCCTGCTGTCGCAGAACTTAGGATTTGTGCGACACGTCGTCAGCGGCGGCAGATTTGTAGGCCGTCGTCACGGCGACTTCGTGTGTCCAAGTCATGGTGACGCGAAGCTTCAGGCGTCCATCCATTGGACGACATTCGCGATCTCTTCGCGGGGAGTCCGGAAGGCATTCGCCGGATGCGTCTCTTCCTCGAGACCGAAGGAGATGCCGCAGACGAGAACACGATCATCCTGCAATCGAAGCGCCCTGCGCAGGAAGTCGCTTTGGGAAACGAGGGCGGCCTGAGCGATGGCGGCCACGCCCAGGCTGCGCGCCGCCAGCAAGAAGGTCGTCACGTAGGCGCCGCAATCCAAAACGCCGTAGACGCCGAGACTGCGGTCAGTCGTCACCACAGCCAGGTGCGGCGCGCCGAACAGGCGGTAGTTCTCGAGGGACTGCTTAGCGGAAGCTTGCCGATCGCCGCCTACCCCCACGCTTTCGTACAGCTGGAGGCCGCAGGCGCGTCGGCGTTCCTTGTAGACCCCGACGTACGTCTCCGGAAAGGGTAGGTCGCTTCGTCGCGCGCCCCCTGCGCCTTCAAGGAAGCCTTCTCTCAAGCGTTCCGTGCCAGCGCCTGAGGTAATCGCGACCTGCCAGGGCTGCGCATTGCACCAAGACGGCGTGCGCTGCGCGAGCGAAAGAATGCGTTCAATCAGGGCGCGCTCGAGCGGCTCGGGCCGAAATGCGCGGCAACTGTATCGACTGTTGAGGACGCTTTCGAAGGTGTCGCAGCTTGAGGCACCGGGGAATTGGGCAGGATCAGACATGGGTACCGTTGCTTCTGGGCGACCGCAATATCGCTCGGCACCACCCGCGCGGCATGCCCGATTCCGGCTCGCCGCCATTGCGGCGTCCTATCCCGGCCATATCCCATTGAAGCTGGCGTGCGCGTCCAAAGGCGCCTAGTCGCAGAGTGGTCGTCGGTCGCCACCCGCCGACGGGTCATCGGACGAATAGGTCTGCTCGGAGGCGCTTGGTGCATATCGCCTACACACCGGAGCTTGAAGCGCTCAGTTCTGAGCTCAAGGCCTACTTCCGAGATCTTCTCGCAGAGCTGCCAACCGGCGACGTGGAGTCGCTGCGTGCGGGGCGCGCGCGCGAAATCGTCAGGCGGATCGGCACCGACGGTTGGCTCGGCATAGGTTGGCCCGAGGAATTCGGCGGTCAGGGGCGATCGGCGGCCGAACAGTTCGTGTTCTTCGATGAGGCCAAGCGAGCCGGCGTTCCCCTGCCAATGCTGGCGCTGAACACGGTCGGGCCCACGATCATGCGCTATGGCACGCCGGAGCAGAAGCAGCGGCACCTGCCGCCGATCCTCTCCGGTGATGCCGACTATGCCGTCGGCTATACCGAACCGGACGCCGGCACCGATCTCGCGTCACTAAAGACTGCGGCCGTCCGCGACGGCGAGACCTACGTGATCAACGGGCGCAAGATCTTCACATCGGGAGGCGATGCCGCCGACTTCATATGGCTCGCGGCGCGAACCGACCCTATGGCGCCGAAGCACAGGGGCCTGTCCATCTTCATTGTCCCCACCACGACGCCGGGGTTCACCTGGTCGCCTTTCCCGACAGCTGCCGAAGGGGGTACGCGCACCAACACTACGCGCGGCACGGTGGCGACGTTCTTTGACGACGTCGTGGTTCCGGCTGCGAACCGCATTGGGCCGGAAAACGCAGGCTGGGAGCTCATCACCAGACAGCTGAACCAGGAACGTGTCGTGCTGGCGGCCGCAGGCGGCTGGGCCGTCGAACTGGCTGCGGACGTCAGGCGATGGTGTGCGCAGGCCCCCGCGCCCGGCGGCGGCGTCCTCATCGATCTGCCTTGGGTTCAATTGACCTTAGCAAGGGTGGACGCGCGCCTGCAGGTCATGACCCTTTTCAACTGGCGCATGGTTTCCCGGTCTGGACCCGGCCAGGAACCGGCGCCTGGCGACGCTTCGGCCGCGAACGTGTTCGGGACTGAGACCCTCATCGAGGTCTGCAAGTTGATGCTTGAGGTGGTCGGATGTGCGGGTTGCCTGGTGGAGGGATCGCCCGGAGCGGTGCTGAGCGGGCGGCTCGAACATGCCTATCGCGCCGTGGTAGTTGGCACCTTCGGGGGCGGCAACAACGACATCCAACGAGAGATGATCGCGACGCGGGCGCTTGGGATGGCACGCGCGTCGAGGTGAATTCACAGAGAGCAATGAGCGCAAGGGGCGAGGACAGTGGATTTTGAACTGACCGAACTGCAAGTCGCCATTCGCGACCTCGCCGAGAAGGTGCTGGCTTCGCGCGCCCCGACGCCAGGATCGATGGGTGGTGAGTGGCCCGACCGCGCCCTGTTGGCTGACCTTGGATCGACCGGACTTCTCGCCTGCGGCGTCTCACCCGAGGCGGGCGGTCAGGGGGCGGGATGGTCGAGGTCTGCCTGGTGCTCGAAGCGGCGGGACGGGCCGCCGCCCGCGCCCCGATCATGCAGTCGATGCTGGCCGCCGCTGCCGTCGACCGCTACGCGGGGTCACATATCAACTCCGAGCGTCTGCAATCCTGGCTCGCCGGTCAACGCATCGTCACCGTTTGCGTCGGCGATGGTCATGGCGGTGACGGACCGACGGGACTGGCGGCCGCGCGCCGAGGGAACGACTGGGTCTTGGACGGCGCGCTTAGTTTCGTGCCCTTTGGCGCCGAAGCGGAAGACGTGCTGGCGTTCGCGGAGACCGAAGGCGGCGGACTTCTCTTCGTGATGTCACCGAGGGCCGCCGGCTGCACAGTTCAACCGCTGGCGACCACAAGCGGCGCTCCAGAAGCGCGGCTGGAGGTGCGGGACATGGTCGTCCCGCACACCGACGTGGTAATAGCGGGCGCCGGGGCGCCAGACGCCCGAGCTTGGCTGTGGGAACGGGTGCTCGTTGGCGGCGCCGCGACTCTTGTCGGCCTGGGCGACGCCGCCCTGCGGCTGACTGCCTCCTACACTAGCCAGCGCCTCCAGTTCGGCCGACCGTTATCGTCCTTCCAGGCTGTGGCGATGCATGCCGCGGATGCGTTCATCGATGTCGAGGGAGCCAAGCTGGCGACCCTTCAGGCGGCCTGGCGACAGGGCGCCGGACTGACGGCGCAGCGCGAGGCATCGATCGCGAAGTTCTGGGCGTCGGAGGCCATCACCCGCGTCCTCGCGGTGGCCAACCACCTGCATGGTGGGATGGGATTGCTGCTGGATTACCCGCTGGCCCGCTACATGACCGCCGCCCGGCATCAGGCGATCGCGAATGGCGCGAGCCAATGGCACCTTGCCCGTCTGGGCAGTTTGCTGGCCGTTCGGGCGCGGGCCGACACGAACGCATTGTTGGACGCCTGACTTGGACGCGGAAGCTAAACCAACCGCCGGGGCGCTTGCGCACGTTCGGGTTCTTGAGCTCGGAAGCGGCATCGCCGCTCCGTACGCATCCCGTCTCCTCGCCGATCTGGGTGCCGATGTCGTCAAGGTCGAAATCAGCCCAGGGGACCCGTTACGCAAGGAAGCGCCGCTTGTCACGGCGACGGACGGTGAAGAGGTCGGCGCGCTGTTCGTGCATCTGAACGCCAATAAGCGAGTGGTGTGCATAGGGGAGGAGGCGCTCAGGTCGAGCCTGCTGGAGCTCGTCGCCGGCGTCGACATCCTGATCGAAGACCTTGGCGCGGGAACGTTGGAGCGTCTGGGACTGGCGCCGGACACGCTCAGAGCGGCCAATCCCGCGCTCGTGGTGGCCCGGTTGTCGGCCTTCGGTCAGATGTTCGCCGAGGATCCACCGAACGGTTTCCTCTTGCAGGCGATTGCAGGTTGGATCGAAGCGCGGGAGGGCGTTCCGACGCCCGCCCAGGTGGGCGGGCGGCTGCACGAATACATCGCCGGCGGTTGGGTCGCCGCCGCCGCGCTCACCGCCTTGCTCACCGCGCGCCGCATCGGAAGGGGCGTCGATGCCGATGTCTCGCTTCTGGAGTGTGCGCACGGGGCCTTGTGCTTCCCGACCTTGACCGCGTCCGTGCTCGCTCAGCTTGGGCGAGGCACTTCCAGAGCGACGCTACTGGGCACCAAGCCGTGTCGTGACGGCTGGGTCGGGATAAACGTGGTCAATTCTGAACAATGGCGGCGCTTATGTCGGCTTGTCGGCGCGGACGAGTTCGTTGAGCTCCGAGAGGAACTGCGGCAGGGCGGCGCCGATCGGCAAACCTTCGAGGACCGCGTGGCGGCGTGGACGTCGGAGCGCGGGATCATCGAGGTCGTCGAGGCGCTCCAGGCCCTGCGGGTGCCAGCCGTACCGCTGCACGACGGGGCATCGATCCGCACGGACCCGCACTGGCAGGCGAGACCCTTCTTCGCAAGGGACGCCAGCCATGACGCTGCGTTCGAACATCCTGGCTTCCCGTGGCGGCTATCGCGGACGCCGGCGCGAATAACGCGGCCTTGCTCCGCACGTGGCTCCGCAAGCGCCTCACTCGACGGTCTTGGTTGGGATCGGCGCCGTTCCCCCATCGATGTGGACGTATCGGGAGGTCTGCCGCTGGAAGGTGTCCGAGTGGTGTCGCTTGGGACCTACTGGGCCGGCGCGAGCCTGGCGTCCTACCTTGGCGCGATGGGGGGCGGACGTCATTAAGGTGGAGGCGATCCAGCGACCGGACGGATGGCGCTACAACATGGTCGCACCGAGCCTCGGGCCTCAGTGGTACGAACGCGGACGCTATCGCGGCACCAACCTCAATCAGCGCGGGCTGACCCTGAACCTGGATTCGCGCCGCGGGCGCGAGATCCTCGAGGGACTGCTACGTACCGCCGATGTCCTTCTGGAAAACTTCGCCGCCTCGGTGATCGGCCGCCTCGGCTTCGATTGGGAACATGTTTCCAAGGTGAACCCGCGGCTCGTGATGGTGAGAATGCCGGGCTTCGGAGTCGATGGTCCGAGACGCGATCAGGTAGGCTTTGGCCCGTCGTTCGCCCAGTTCGCTGGCCATTCCACCCTTACCGGCTTCGCGGATTTGCCCCCCCAGACCGCGGGCGGATTCCTCGACCCGACGGTTGGCGTCCACGCCGCCCTGGTCACCATGGCCGCGCTGGAGCACCGCCGGCTTTTCGGGATGGGGCAACTGGTAGAGGTTCCCCAGATTGAAGTTGGCGTCTGCGTCGCCCCGGAGCCGGTCATCCGCAACTCGCTCACGGAAGAGATCATGTTGCGCACGGGGAACCGAGCGGCGAACGCGGCGCCACAAGGCGTTTACTGCGCCGCAGACGGCCGATGGATCGCACTATCCGTGACTGACGACGAGGGCTGGCGAAATTTGGTCAAGGCCTTGGGCGAGCCAGCCTGGGCGGCGCATCTCGACACCCTCGAGGCGCGCAAAGCCGCCCACGATCAGCTTGACAGGCATCTCGCGACTTGGATTGCGGACGATACCGCCGCCTCGAAACTGCAAATCTTCCAAGCCGCGGATGTGCCCTGCGCATTAGTGGAGCAAGCCGAGGATTTCCTGACGAACCGCTATCTCGCGGGGCGAGGATATTTCGAGGTTGTCGACCATTCGGTCGTCGGTCCCGACACCTACCCCGGCTGGCCGGTACGCTTTTCGCGGGGGGCCAACCCGGTCGCATCGCGCGCCGTGTCCGTTGCTGGGCGAACATAACGAGGAGATCCTGCGCAGCCTCGGACTGTCGGACGTCGAAATCGAGGCCCTGGAGCGCGAGGCCATCATCGGGACGGCGCCCATCGACGCTTGAGCGCTGCGGCGATAGGGGAAGCCGATTGCTCTCAACGGTCGAAAGTGGTTGCCCGACGCGCGGTGGCGACGCTCTGCTTCATGCTGCCTGCGGGTGGCTCGGGTCGGGCCTTCCGCGACAGGATCGGGAGCGAAGATGCTGAAGCTTGATAAGGCCTTCCGCGAAGAGCTGAAAGAGAATTGGGTCCTGCTCGCGGCGGCGTTCAGCTGTCTGCTGTTCGGCCTTAGCGTCGGGGCCTTCGCGCTGCCTTTCCTCTATCCCGAGGTGATCGACGAATTCGGCTGGACCCGTGAGCAGGCCTCGATCTTGGCGTCGGCCAAGTACCTAGCGACCTCGCTGGCTGCCGTGCTCGGCGGGATGATGGTCGATCGCATCGGGATCTGGCGTTCGCTTTTGTCTTACATGCTCATCGCTGGCGCGGCCCTATTGAGCTTCCTCTGGACCGTGGATTTGACAGCTTATTACCTGTCAGGCATCGGGCTGGGCTTGGCAGCCGGCGGGGGCATGGTCTCCGTCAAGATCCTCGTGGCAAAGAGCTTCCACCGCTCGCAAGGCACGGCCATGGGTGTGGCCCTGCTGGGCACTGGGATCGGCGCTACAATCGTGCCAATTGTCGCGACTTTCGCCATCTCCCATTTTGGTTGGCGAATGGGGTTTGCGGTGATGTCGGTGCCGGTCTGGCTGCTTGCCATTCCCCTTCTGCTCCTGGCCGCCAGCTCCGACCGCCGCCGTTCCGCGCAAGTTGCGGCGCAAAGCGTCAGCAGCCCGTCGCCGACCATCAACCAAGACCAGGCAACTCTGCGTGACATCGTGCGGGATGGAAACTTCTGGCTGATCGCGTCAGCGGGATTCCTGGCCGCGCTGGTGGATACCGCGTTCACCCAACACCAAGTCCTGATCCTGCGCGATCTTGACCTTCCGAACGCCACCATCGCGATAGCGATCAGTGCGATGGGCCTAATCGGAGTGGGCGCTAGGGTCCTCGTCGGCAACATTCTGGACAGCAAATCGAACAAGGGCCTGGCAGGCCTCTACGCCACGTTGACGATCGGCGCGTTGCTGTCCTTGGCCTTGGGCAGCCCCGTCGTCCTGGGCGCATTCGTGCTCTTCCGAGCGGTCGGCCATGCCGCCATCCTCCTGGATACAGGGGTGATGCCAAAGCACGTCTTCGGGAGCACTCAGAATCTCGGCACCCTTATGGGCCTGTTTACGGGCGCCTCCAGCCTGGGGTTCGCGACGGGGCCGTGGCTGATGGGCCGGCTCTACGACATGACCAACGCCTACACGACGGCCTACGTCTTGTTCGCTGTCCTTCCTGTCGTGGCGATGATCCTCGCCTGGAACATCAAGCCGCGGTTCTGGCTCTCGTTGAATGCAAGGCATGAAGCGGCAGGTGCGAAGGCCGCCCCGGCCAGCGCGGCCGCCGACGCTGGGAAGCGGCTGTCGTCACGCCGAACGTGAGCTCGGCGCAGGCCCGAACGTCATAGCCCTGGGCAATCGCTGATCGTCGCACTCCCCGTTAGACCGGCTCTCTCCAAATCCCTACTCACCACGGGGCCGCGCCTTTTCTTGCGGCGGCGCAGGAGGTCTCGCCATGGCGTACGATGCAGAGCCTGAATTCCAGGACATCCGCGACGCTGTCCGGAAACTTTGCGGCCGCTTCCCCGGCTCGTACTGGCGCGAGCTGGACCGCGAGCGGGCCTATCCGAAGGCGTTCGTGGACGCCCTGACCGAGGGCGGCTTCCTGTCGGTACTAATCCCGGAGGCGTACGGCGGCTCGGGCCTCGGGCTGCGCGCCGCGGTAGCGGTGCTGGAGGAGATCCACCGCTCCGGCTGCAACGGCGCGGCCTGCCATGCACAGATGTACACCATGGGCACGCTCCTGAAGCATGGCAGCGAGGCCCAGAAGCAGGCCTATCTGCCGAAGGTCGCCAGCGGCGAGCTGCGCCTCCAGGCCTTCGGGGTCACCGAGCCCGACGCTGGCACCGACACCACCCGCATCACGACTTTCGCGAAGAAGGTAGGGGATGCCTATGTCGTCTCGGGCCGAAAGATCTGGATCAGCCGGGCCGAGCATTCGGACCTGATGGTGCTGCTGTGCCGGACCTCGCCCCGCGATAAGGCCAAGACCTCGGCGGGCATGAGCGTGCTGCTGGTCGACCTGCGCGAAGCGGTGGATAACGGTCTAACCGTCCGGCCGGTCCGCACCATGCTCAACCACGCCACGACAGAGCTCTTCTTCGAGGACCTCGTCGTCCCCGCCGCCAACCTGATCGGCGAGGAAGGGAAGGGCTTCCGCTATATCCTCGACGGCATGAACGCCGAGCGCATCCTGATCGCCGCCGAATGCGTGGGCGATGCGCGCTTCTTCATCGATCGGGCCAGCCAGTACGCCAAGGACCGGAGGGTGTTCGGCCGGCCTATCGGCGAGAACCAAGGCGTGCAGTTCCCGCTGGCCCGCGCCCATGTGCAGATGACCTCGGCGAGCCTGATGGTCGACCACGCCGCCAGCCTCTTCGAGGCCGGCGAGCCCTGCGGGACCGAAGCCAACATGGCCAAGCTCACAGCCTCCGAAGCCTCCTGGTTTGCCGCCGACGTCGCCCTGCAGACCCACGGCGGCTTCGGCTTCGCCGAGGAGTACGACATCGAACGCAAGTTTCGCGAGACCCGCCTCTACCAAGTGGCGCCCATCTCCACGAACCTCATCCTGAGCCACGTGGCCACCCACGTGCTCGGCCAACCGAAGTCCTTCTGATGCCAGCCTCGCTCGATGGTGTGCTCGTGGTCGCTTTAGAGCAGGCCGTGGCCGCGCCGCTCTGCACGGCGAAACTCGCTGAAGCCGGCGCCCGGGTGATCAAGGTCGAGCGGGCTGAGGGCGACTTTGCCCGGAGCTACGATCACGTCGTGCACGGCGAAAGCGCCTACTTCGTGTGGCTGAACCGCGGCAAGGAGTCCATCGCGCTCGACGTCAAGAACGACGAGGACGCCCAACTGCTTTCCCGGATGATCGCCGCGGCGGACGTCTTCGTGCAGAACCTCGCGCCCGGAGCGGCGGCGCGCGCGGGGTTCGGATCCGACGACCTACGAGCGCGTCACCCTCGGCTCATCACGTGCGACATCTCCGGCTACGGTGAAGACGGCCCGTGGACCGAGATGAAGGCTTACGATTTCCTCGTCCAGTGCGAAGCCGGCCTCGCCGCCATAACGGGAACTGTCGAGGGCCCATCCCGTGTCGGCGTCTCTGTCGCCGACATTTGCTGCGGAATGAATGCGCACGCCGCCATTCTCCAAGCGCTGTACGAACGGCAGAGAACGGGCAGCGGCAGCGGGGTGTCGGTCTCGCTCTTCGATGGGCTCACCGAATGGATGACCGTTCCACTCCTGCACCATGACTATGGTGGCCGCGCACCGGGCCGCTCGGGAATGCACCACCCTAGCATCGCGCCGTACGGCGCCTACAGCGCGGGCGACGGCAAGGAAGTCGTCCTCGCCGTCCAGAATGAACGGGAGTGGCTGGCCTTCTGCGACAATGTTCTGGCGAAGGCCGATCTGGCGAAGGATCCCCGTTTCGCGACCAACAGTGCGCGCTGCGCCAATCGAACGGCGCTGGATTCCGAGATCGCAGCGGTGCTGAACTGCCTGACGGCTGAGGAGCTGATTGCGCGGTTCAAGAAGGGGAACATCGCTTTCGGCTCGGTCAATGGCGTCGCGGAACTTTCGCGTCATCCCCAACTCCGCCGTACCGAGGCGCTATCGCCGAGCGGTCCCGTCGCCCTGCCGGCTTCGGCCGCACGCTGGAAGGGAGACCCTGTTCCGCCGGCGGCGACCTCTCCCGCCCTGAACGCCCACGGCGACGCGCTTCGCCTTGAGTTTTCCCAGTGACCGAGGATGTGACCGCCTCATGGCTTGGCCGCACGGAAGCTGCCGAGGACATCGCCAATGCCTCGGCAATTCGCGGCTTGGCGGCGCTGTTGGACCATGACGGCGCGCCCTGGCGGTCGAACGTCATGCCGCCGCTGGCGCACTGGCTATATTTCCCCCCGCAGGCCCGCCAGTCGGAACTCGGGGAAGATGGCCATCCAAAGCCCGGCGGCCTGATCCCCAGCAGCCTCTTTCCCCGGCGTATGTGGGCTGGCAGCCGCGTCCGTTTCCACGAGGACATCCCACTTGGTGCGAAGATGTCCCGCCGATCCGAGGTCGTTAACGTGGCTCGTAAGGACGGCGCGTCTGGCCCCCTGGTGTTCGTGACCCTCAGGCATGTGGTCCTCTCCAACGGCGCGCTTGCACTGGAAGAGGAGCAGGACCTTGTGTATCGACCGATAAACGCGACATCGCCGGTCCACCCTGCGGCGCCTCAGTGGCCGAGCGTGGAATCTGCCGGCGGCGATCGGGTCGTCGTGCCGGACGCCGTGATGCTCTTTCGCTTTTCCGCCCTCACGTTCAACGCCCATAGGATTCATTACGACCGTCGCTACGCGATCGAGCGGGAGGGCTATCCGGACCTCGTGGTCCACGGACCGCTTGCAGCGACTTTGCTGATGGACGCCTGGCTTCAGCGGACGGCCGGCCAACCAGCCCGATTCTCGTTCCGGGCGCAGCGGCCTCTGTATGTCGACCGCCCCGTACGCCTCGATGTCCAGGGCGATGCAGGCATGGCCAGACTGACGGCGCTCGACGCGTCCGGCACGGCCTGCATGACCGCGCAGGTCAGCGCCGTATGAGAGACATTCGATCCTATCTCTTCGTCCCGGCGACGGAGGAAGGGCGGGTACGGAAGGCCCACACGCGCGGCGCCGACTGTCTGATCTTGGATCTCGAAGATGGGGCGGCTCGGCAGGGCAAGGCGGCCGCGCGGGCCGCCTTGCCGCGCCTGATCGGCGAGCTGGCCAACAAGGCGCAGACCGTTTCGGTCAGGATCGACGGTTCGCCTTCGGACCTTCACGCGGACCTCTCGGCCGCTGTCCAGCCCGGATTGACAAGCATAGTCGCGCCCAAGGTGGATAACGCGGACAGCGTCGCGGGGCTCGTGGCGTCGATTAGGTGCAAGGAGACGGAGCGAGGCCTGCCAGGCGGCGCGATCGGTTTGATTGCGCTGATTGAGTCGCCCCGCGCCTTGGAGCACATCTCACGAATCGCGGACGTGCCGGGGGTGGTGGGGCTTGCGCTTGGTGTGGAGGACTTCACATTGGCGCTTGGGGTGGAGCCCGGCCCCGAGGCCCTTGACCTACCCTGTCGGATGCTCGCGCTCACGGCGGCGGCGCGCGGTCTGGCCTCGATCGGTGCGCCCGCGTCGATCGCAACCTTCGATCCGCCATCGCCGTATGGCCGCCGCGCAGCGTGCTAAGGCCATGGGAATGACGGGCGTACTTTGC
Organism: Phenylobacterium sp. J367; assembly: GCF_024699985.1. Lineage (GTDB taxonomy): Bacteria > Pseudomonadota > Alphaproteobacteria > Caulobacterales > Caulobacteraceae > Phenylobacterium. The sequence goes on from NZ_JAJONA010000001.1 coordinate 3,255,504, forward strand.
ATCCACCCCGCCCAGGTTGCGGAAGTCAACCGCACCTTCGCGCCGAGCGAGGCGCAGCTCGCGGACGCGCTCTTGATCCAGAAGGCGTGGGGAAGTCGACCGGAGGGCGCAGCGGTCGTCCGGATCGGAGACCGAATGATTGATGCGCCGCTCGCGAAGCGCGCTGAACGGCTGCTCGCCGGGGCGCGTTAGCCGCCAAGCTCAGTACGGCGAGGCGGACGGGGAACCGGATCCGATCTCGTCCCTGAAGTCGGCGGCGAGGCTATCGGAGCCCCGTACAAGCAGCCCGACGTCGCTTCCCACCGCGACAAACGTGCAGCCGAGCTCAAGGTACCGTCGGGCCAGGGACTTGTCCGCGTTCAGTATGCCCGCCGCCTTGCCAGCGCCTCGTACCCGCCCGATGGCCTCCTCGATCGCGGCCAATACGGTCGGGTCGGAAGGGCGGCCCCTATGGCCGAGGGCCGCGGAGAGGTCCGCGGGACCGATGAACACCCCATCCACGCCCTCCACCGCGAGGATGTCGTCCAGATTCCGGAGCCCCTCGGTCGTTTCGACCTGAACCAGCAGGCATATCTCTTCGTCCGCATGATCGAGGTAGTCGGCCGTACGCCCCCACCTGGCGGCGCGCGCCACCCCCCGTCCCAACGCCGCGGAGACCTTGGGGCGGATACCGCACGGCTCTCACAAGCAATTCGGCTTGCGCGCCGGTTTCGACCAGCGGGATGAGAAGGCTTGTGAAACCGAGATCCAGGTATTGCTTGATCATCCAGGTTTCGCCAATTGGCGGGCGGGCGACCGCATGCGCGCGCCCGCCGGATGTCGCCTGCAGCTGAGACAGCAGTGAGGGGACGTCGTTCGGGCCGTGCTCGCCATCGAAGAGCAGCCAATCGAAGCCGGCCTCCGCGCAGATCTCAGCCGTGTAGGGGGACGCCAACGCTTGCCACAGGCCGATTTGCGCCTGTCCAGCCCTGAGGGCCGCCTTGAATGGGTTGGCTTGCACGGCACTTCACCTTTCTGCGCGGGGGCGAGACCCTGGGATGGGACGCCGACGAGCCAACCAATCGCCGCAAGGTTTCGCCAGCCTTGGTTGCGATGAAGCCGCATAGGCGCGGCCTATCGCTGGCAATAGGCCTTAAACCTAACGTCGTCTCGAAAGTCGTTCTAACTGTCGTCTCGTTGGACGGGCGATGGGCCGGCGCGCATTGCCGTCCATCTCCAGACCAGCCGGACCTCTGCCCTAGGTGAGTGATGCTTCTTCGAGATCTTATCTGGCGCTGTTCGCGCAATTTTGGGTCTGACCTGGCCTTCTTGGATCCGCGCGTGGCGCGCACCTGGCGCGAGATGGATGTCCGCTCCGACCGCCTTGCGGCCGCCCTACAGGCCCTTGGGATCCGGAAGGGCGACACGACGGCGATCCTGTCGCACAACCGCGTCGAACTCGCGGAGCATTGGTTTGCGTGCCTGAAGGCTGGCTTCATTCGCGCGGGCGTCAACTGGCGCTACTCACTCCGGGAAAAGCTCCACACCATTCGCGACTGCAATGCGCGCGTCATCATCGTCGAAGCGTCCTGCGAAGAGGCCCTGAAGGACCACTACGAAGAACTGATCGCGGAAGGGCGCATCATTGTCGGCCTGGGCGCAGGCCACCGGCAACAGATCGATTTCGACGCCCTGATCGCCTCCACGGACACTGCGCCGCACGTCCCCGAGCTCGCCGACGACGACATCGCGATGCTGGGCTACACATCCGGTACCACCGGCAATCCCAAGGGGGTCATCCTCAGCCAGAAGAACTGCCTGACCTCCGTCGTCCATAACGCCCAGGTCAACGGCTACACGAAGAGTGACGTCCGGATCTACGTGACCAATCCTGCCGGGATCAACATCAACGGCATGTGCATGAACCTGGTGACCGGGATGACGACGGTCGTGGACGATTACTCCACCGACCGCTTTCTCGGCCAGGTCGAAGAGCATCGCGTCACGACAGTTACGCTGGTGCCCACCATGCTGGGCCGCCTGATCGATCAGGTTCGCAGCGGACACCATGATGTGTCCTCGGTCAGGCAGATCGCGTACGGCACCATGCCGGCGACGCCTGCGCTCATCCGAAACGCCTACAACACGTTCGGATGTACGTTTATCAACCGCTATGGCGCTTCGGAATCCACCGGCGCGATCGCAGCTTTGGACGACGATGGCCACAAGCTCGCCCTGAGCGCCGAGCCCGAGCTGCTGCTATCGGTGGGCAAGTCCATGCCGCACGCCGAGGTTTCCGTTCGCGACGACGACGGCGCAGTGCTGCCTTTCGGCGAGTTGGGTACGGTCTGGATTCGCAGCGATGCTGTGATGCAGGGCTACCTCAATCTGCCGGACGAGACGGCCCAGGCGCTCCGACACCCGTGGCTCAGGACCGGCGATTTTGGACGCATGGACGATCGCGGGTTCATCTTCCTGGGCGATCGGAAGAACCACATGATCGTGTCGGGCGGCTTCAACGTCTATCCGATCGTCGTGGAGAACGCGCTTGCGGAGCACCCGGCCGTCCGGGAGGCGGTGGTCGTGGGGGTTCCTCATCCGGAATGGGGCGAGGCGATCGTCGCCGCCGTCACCCTCTATCCGACCCCGAAGGTGTCCGCCGAGGAGCTGATCGAGCATTGCCGGCCCAGGCTCTCGAAGTTCGAAGTGCCCAAGCACATCGAGATATTCGAGAGCCTCCCCACGGGGAACACCGACAAGCTCAACAAGCGTGAAGTGCAAGCCAGGCTTGCGCGGTCAGAGCGGCTGCCCTGGGCGGCGAAACTTGCCGTTCAGGCGCAATAAGCGGGAAGAAAATCCATGAGTGTCGCGCGCCAGAACGCTGCCAGCTCCATCGACTACCGACGGCTGGTGGAGAGCGAGAGAGTTCACGGTTCTCTCTATACGGACGAGGCCGTCTTCGTCGACGAGATGGACAAGATCTACGCTCGCGGTTGGGTGTTCCTGGCCCACTACAGCGAGATCCCACGTCCTGGCGATTTCGTCGTCCGGCAGCTCGGGCGACAATCCGTGATCGTCTCGCATGACCTGACCGGAGAATACCGGGTCATGTTCAACCGGTGTCCGCACCGTGGCGCGGCCGTCTGCCAGGGCGATGCGGGGCACAGGCGGAGCCTCACCTGTCCCTATCATGGCTGGACCTTCGCTTTGGATGGCAGGCTGATGGGCGTGCCTTCGCCTGGGGCCTACGAAGGCGGCCAGCTGCAGCCTGCCGGACTGGCCCACATTCCTCGCGTGGCGCGCTACGGCGGGTTCATTTTCGGAAGCCTCTACGCGGACGGCGTGAGCTTGGAGACCCATCTCGGCAAAGCCAAGGTGTGGCTCGATCAGCTCCTCGGGCTTTCACCCGAGGGGGAAATTCAGCTGACCGCCGGGTGGATGAAGCATCGTCTCAACTGCAACTGGAAAATGGTCGTTGAGAACCAGGTGGATGGATACCACGCGCAAATGGTCCACGGATCCCTGCTCGCGGCCAACGAGACCTTTGCGACCGTCCGGGATCGGAAGGACACCTCGCCAACCCGGGTCCGGGATTTCGGCGACGGACACACCGACATCGATCACGCCACGGACTACCGCGTCGCCGGGGACAAGCTCTTCCGCTGGACGGGGGGCATCCCGGAGACTCGGCTCGGCAACTACGTGGCGGCGATGCGCCAAGCCTATGGCGCTGAGGAGGCCAACCGTCGGATGCTCGAGGGTCCACCGCACGCCATGCTTTTCCCCAACATCTCGCTCGCCGAGATGAACATCATGGTGATCCAGCCCATCAGTCCCACCGAGACTGTCCAGTTCACGACGCCCGTCTTTCTAAAGGGAGCGGACGAGCTGAACGCCCGCACCCTCAGGCGTTGCGAGGGCGCGCTTGGGCCAGCGGGCTTCCTGATCGCCGATGATGCGGAGATTGGGGAGCTCACCCAGATCGGCGTGAACAATCTGGCCCCTGAGTGGCTGCTCCTCAATCGTGGCCTGAGCTCGGAGGACGTCAACGCCGACGGCACGCGCGTGGGCGGCTTGATGGACGAAACGAGCCAGCGTGGCTTCTGGCGTCACTATCGAGAAGTCATGTCTGAGGGGGCAGGGGCCTGAGATGTCGGTAGAGCTTAAGGAACAGGAGCGCGGCCACGAGCGCCGCGCCCTGATCGAGGCGTTTGTCTACCGTGAGGCGCGGCTCGCGGACGAACACCGCTATGACGAGTGGGAATCCTTGTGGGCGGATGAAGCGACCTATTGGGTGCCGATCGGCGACGAGCCGGACCCTTCGACAAGACTGTCCTACATCTTCGATAACCGGTCTCGACTGGCGAGCCGCATTCGCCAATTGAAGACCGGGCGTCGCCATTCCCAGGCGCCTCAGTCGCGTCTCGCCCGAGTGATCTCGAATATCGAACTGGAGGACGGCGCCGGCGGCGATGTCTCGGTCCGCTCGAACTTCATCCTGATAGAGTCGCGGCGCGGCGCGATGATCACCTGGGCTGGCCGCACCCAACTTCGGCTTGTGCGTGTGGGGGGATGGGTACAAGATCGCCGCCAAGACCGTTCGTCTCGTGAACAGCACGGAAGCGATCACCAACCTGGCCTTCCTGATCTGAAGCCCGGCATATTCCGGAGAGGATGACGTGCTGGACGCCACGATCGTTGGTCTCGGCCTCGAGGGCATCACGCGCGAACCGACCGCCAGTGCACGTGTCCTGGCGGCCCGAGCTGTCCTCGCCGCCGCCGCGGATGCGGGGCTGCCGTGCGAGTCCATCGATGGGCTGCTTGTCTGCAGGAGCGGAGGGGCAACCGAGGCGGACCTGGGCTTGGAGCTGCAGAGGACGCTGTCCCTGCGAGACCTTCGCCTGTTGCAGGTGAGCTACGCCGAAGGTGCGAGCGCCATCGCGAACATCCAGCTGGCGGCGATGGCCGTGTCACATGGCATGGCGAGCGCCGTCGCCTGCGTCTTCGCGGATGCGCCGCTAACCCCGGGCCGGACTGGACGACAAGCGTTCGCCCAGCGTAAGGCCGCCGCGGGGCTCGACAGTCTCCGGTACGCAGCGGGCCTTTTCGGCGGCGCCGGGCTCTTCTCACTGCCCACGCGCCGCTACATCGACAGATACGGCGCATCGCCTGAGGACTTTGGCGCGGTGGCGGTGACCACGCGCGGCTGGGCCGGCCTGAACCCGCTCGCGACCTTCCGTCAGCCTCTCACGATGGAACAGTACCTCGCCTCCAAGTTCATCGCGGAGCCGCTGCGCCTCTATGACTGCGCAGCGCCGGTAAACGGGGCCGTCGCTGTCATCGTGACGCGATCCGACCGAGCCGCCCACCTCGCGCGACCGCCAATCCACATCCTCGGGATGGGACAAGGGCATCCAGGCGAACTCGATCAGGCCGGTGGCGACCGGGGGTTGCATAGCGGCGCCGCGGCGGCGCGTGCAACAGCCTTCCGCATGGCGGGCGTCGATCTATCGGACATCGATTTCTGCCAGTTCTACGACGCCTTCACCCTGCTGACTCTGACCGCTCTCGAAGCGTACGGCTTCTGCGATCCTGGAGAGGCGGGGGCGTTCATCAGGTCGGGGGCGACCGCGCCTGGCGGCGCGCTACCGGTCAACACCGGAGGCGGTCACCTGTCCGGGTTCTACCTTCAGGGCATGACGCCGGTGGCCGAGGCCGTAATCCAGCTTCGCGGCGACGCCGGCGAACGCTCATGCCCCCGCCGGGACATCGGGCTCGTGACGAACGAAGGCGGTCAACTGGATCATCACGCCAATCTTGTCCTGAGCCGCCAGCGGAGGGCCGCGTGACCCAACCCCTGCCGATTGCGGACGAGCTCAGCCGCCCGTTCTTCGAGGCGCTTTGCGTCGGGACGGTCCAGCTGCAGGCCTGCAATACCTGCGGCGCTTGGCAACTGGGTCGCGAGCTCTGCTGGAAGTGCAGGTCGGAAGATTTGGCTTGGCGGCCTTCTGGCGGCCGGGGCCGTGTCCATGCGTTCACATGGATGCACGCCGTATTCAGTCCGGCCTTTGCCGCTCTGGCGCCTTACGCCGTCGCGCAAGTCGAGCTGGACGAGGGGCCACGCCTGCTGGGCCTGATCAATGCGGATGCCGCGACCCTGAAGCTAGGCCTCCGGGTCAAGGTTGTGGCGGTCGAGATGGGTCCGGGCGCTTTCGCGCCGGTGTTCGAAATCGTCGGAGAGACGGAACAATGAGAGTGAGCGGTCTCGTGGCGATGTCCCACTCGCCCTCCTGGAACCTTCTGTTCGACCACGAGGGACCTGGGGCCGGCTTCGTCCGCGCCGTGGGCCGCGCCCGCGACCTCGTCGCGGAGCTTCGGCCGACCACGCTCGTGGTCTTCGGCCCAGATCATTTTCGGAACTTTTTCTGGGATGTGATGCCGCCGTTCTGCATCGGCGCAGGTTCCGTTCAAGGCTTCGGCGACTACGACTCACCTAAGGGCACCCTTCCCGGGAACCCGGAGCTTGCGGCGTTTGTCGCGGAGCGGGTCTTGGACTCCGGCTTCGATCCGGCCGTGTCCCTGAACATGGGGGTGGATCACGGCGTCACTCAGCCGTTTGCGGCCCTTGCGGGCGCAGCGCCGATGTCGATCCTGCCGATCATGGTCAATTGCGGAGGCGGCCCCATGCCGAGCCTTCGCCGGTGTTTCGACTTCGGCAAGGCGGTCGGCGCCGCCGTGAGGGCCTTCACGAGTGAAGGCGGCGTGGTGTTCGTGGGATCGGGCGGGCTTTCGCATTCTCCCCCATCGGTTTCGCCCTTCGACCCGTCGGTATCGCCGGACAACCGCGATTATGTGATCAACGGGCGGTCGCGAGCCGCTGAGTTCAATGCCGCGCGAGAGCGACAGTCCATCGAACGCCGCAAGGCGGGGGGCGTGGGGCCGGTCAACGAGCGGTGGGACGCTTGGTTTCTGGAACATGTCCGCAGCGGCGATCTGGAGCCGATCCTGGCCCTGGCCGGCGAGGACCTGCTTCGAGAGGCCGGAGTAGGGGGGCCAGGAGGTCCGCGCGTGGATGGCCGCGCTTGGGGCCTGGAGCGGACCCATTCAACACACGAGCTACGAAGCGGTGCCCACCTGGATTACCGGGATGGGCTGCATCACCGCTTCGGCCGCCTGAAACGAGGACGACCGATGAGCGATCACGAGCACCGCAGCATCTGGGGTCATTTGACCCAGTTGGCGTTCAAACAGGACTGGATCGACGCGGGCGGGATCCGAACCCGCTACGTGCAGGCAGGTCCCTCCGACGCGCCGGTCCTGATCATGCTGCATGGCACGGGAAGCAGCTGGGAATGCTTCTGCGCGACCCTCCAGTCCCATTCGGCGCACTTCAACTGCCTGGCCATCGACCTTGTGGGCAGCGGCTTCAGCGACAAGCCCGACACGCCATACGAAATTCCCTACTACGTGGAGCACCTTCGCGCGTTCATGGACGCCATGGGCGTGCAAAAAGCCTCGATGATGGGCGTGTCGCTCGGCTCGTGGATCAGCGGCCGCTTCGTCGTGACCTATCCCGAGCGCGTTGAGAAGCTCGTGTTGCTCGCGTCATCTGGGCTGATCGTCAACAAGGAGACGATGGGGCGGACTATCGGCGTGCGGTCGAAGGCGGTTGACGATCCCACATGGGAGCACATCAAACCGGTCTTCAACTCAATCCTATTCGAAGAGCGGGACCGAATTCCCGATCTGATTCAACTACGGCAAACGATCTATATGCAGCCCGAGATGAAGCGGGCGATGGACAACATCCTCGTGCTTCAACGCGAAGAGGTGAGGTTGCGGAACAACCTCTCCGAAGACGACTGGCGGAGCGTGCAGCAGCCACTGCTGATCATCCTCGCGCCAGACGACAATCCCGACTATCTCGTGACGGGCCGCCGCATCGCCGAATTGGCTCCCAATGCGCGGACGTGTGAGATCTCGGGCGTCAAGCACTGGGCCCACTACGAGAAGCCCGAGGTGTTCGATCCGGTCAGTCTGGGCTTTCTTCTGGAGGATCGCTGAACATCCGATTCCAGGACGATTGGGTTGAAGCCTCGGTGATCCAGCGGCCATCGTCGATCATCTCGCGCATAAGCTCCAGCGCGAGATCCTCGATCTCGACGGAAGCCTGCGAGATCTCCTGGGTGGGATTGCGCACCAGCGACACGCTGCGCCGCAGGTCGAGCCCGTGGATACGGGCGGCCGACAGCCGGCCCGCCGTCAGGTCTTCGCTCACCGCCGCATGCGAGAGCAGGGAATGGCCCTGGCGCTGGGCCACCAGCGTGCGGATGTGGACCAGCGAATCGATCTCGACATCGATCTTCAGGTCGAAGTCCTGGGCATCGGTCTGACGATCGACGAGCCGACGAAGGCCATGTGCGACTGTGGGAAGGATGACGGTTGCGGCCGCCACCTGGTCGGGTGACACCGGCTCAAGGGCGACACCTCGGTCGTCCACCGGGCCGAACTCGCCGGCCGGGCCGATGAAGAAGAGCGATTCATCGGCGATGTGCTTCACTGAGAGATGGCGCGCCACCTCCGCATCGTAGAGGATGGCCAGGTCGATCCGGCGTTGTTCGAGCCAGCCGCGTATCGCCCCCGACATCGCCTCTCTGAGTCGCAGGGTGATGAGCGGGAACTTCCGCCGGGCGGCGATGAGCAGCGGGACGCCCAACAGGTTGCTCGTGGATGCGGAGAGCGCGAAGGAGACATCGCCCTTGGGCTCGGTCTCGTGGCGCCGAACCTCTTCGCGGGCCCGCTGCATGGCGTGCAGTATATTGAGGGCGTGCTCTTGGAACATGCGCCCGGCATCCGTGACCGCGACCCCGCGGGACGTTCGATGGAAGAGCGGGACCCCGACCTCGTCCTCCAGCCGTAGAAGCTGTTGGCTGAGCGACGGCTGCGCTATCCCAAGTCGGTCGGCGGCGCGGGTTATCGAGCCGCACTCCACAATCATCAGGAAGTTCCTGAGCTGCCAGGCGTCCATGTCTCCTCCGGCGGCCGCGAACTTGTCCGGTTCCCTTGGCCATAGGCTCCGCTTCTGACTGGTAGCGGCCACGCGTGTTTGGCACGTCGGGTGCCGCAGTTGAATATGCTCGTTCAACTCCATGCGACATAGGCGACGTCAATGAGCTTAGCCAGCCCCGGGCCTAACCCTGCGCCTCCTACGGCGAAGGGGGTGTTTATCGGCAACCGCTGGTTCGCCTCGACATCGGGACAGACGGTGCCGGTCGTGGCTCCCGCGGAAGGGATCGTCTTCGCGGAAATCGCTGAAGCGTCGTCGGAGGACGTGGACCTAGCCGTATCGACGGCTCGGGAGGCGATGGACGGCACCTGGGGTTGTTCAACCGCGACCCAGCGCGGCCGCCTGCTGATGCGCCTTTCAGCTCTAATCCTGGACCATGCGGAGGAGCTCGCGCTCATTGAGGCCCGCGACACTGGCAGGCCCATCTCGCTCGCGCGGAACGACGTGCTCGTCACCGCGCGGTATTTCGAGTTCTACGGGGGCGGCGCCGACAAGCTGCACGGCGAGACGATCCCCTACCTCGCCGACTTCTTCGTCGCGACCCAACGGGAGCCGCACGGAGTAACGGCTCATATCATTCCCTGGAATTACCCAGCCCAGATGTTCGGTCGCTCCGTGGCTCCGGCGCTCGCGGCAGGCAATGCGGCGGTGGTGAAGCCCGCGGAAGACGGCTGCCTCAGCATCCTGAGGATCGCCGAGCTGGCTGCGGAAGCAGGCTTCCCAACCGGAGCCCTGGCGGTGCTTCCGGGCCGAGGCGCGACCACGGGCGCGGCCCTGACAGCCCACCCGGGCATCGACTTCATCGCCTTCACCGGAAGTCCAGAGGTCGGCGAGCTTGTCCAGATCGCGGCCGCCAAGCGTCACATTGGATGCACCCTCGAACTCGGCGGCAAGTCGCCCCACGTCGTCTTCGGCGACGCCGATCTGGAAGCGGCCGTGGCCGCTATCGTCACGGGCATCGTCCAGAACGCCGGACAGACGTGCTCGGCGGGATCGCGCGTGCTAATCGAGCGCGCCGCCTATGACCGGGTTCTGAAGGCGCTTGCCGACCGGTTCGCGCAGACCCGAGCCGGCACGCCGGAAATGGACCTGGAGCTCGGCCCGGTCATCAATGCGAAGCAGCGCGCTCGGGTGGATCGCTACATCGCCAATGCACGTGAAAGCGGCGTTCCCTTGGTCGCGACGGGTCAGATCCATCCCGGCGCGCCGCCAGGGGGCTACTTCGTTGCCCCGCATCTCTTTGCGCCTGTTCCTGAGCAACATCCCCTCGCCGTCGAAGAGGTGTTTGGACCCGTTCTCGCCGTCCTTCCCTTTGAGGACGAAGCCGACGCGCTGAGGCTCGCGAATGCTGGGGAATTCGGCCTACTGGCGGGTGTCTGGACTCGCGACGGAGCGCGGGCGATGCGGCTCGCCCGGAGCATCCGTGCCGGTCAAGTCTATATCAATGGCTTCGGAGCCGGCGGCGGCGTGGAGCTGCCGTTTGGAGGTGTAAAGCGCTCCGGACATGGAAGGGAGAAGGGCTTCGAAGCGCTCTACGAATTCTCCACCCTCAAGACCATCATTCAAAAGCACGGATAGGCGCTCCATTCGGCGAGCCTATCGCAGACATTGCGCATTGGTGGTGTCCATCATGCGAGCAGGTCTGCAAATCACGCACAGCATCGCGGTATCGTCCGCCGGTGACAAAACCAAACGCGCGCGGGGGGAGAAATGCTTAATACAGTGAGCCGCCAGGTCCTGGTGACACTCATGGCCACCTCAACGATCGCGGCCGCGCCCGTCGCCGCGTCGGCTGCAGAGCAACAGGCTGCGGTGGAGGAAATCGTCGTCACCGCCCAACGCCGTGAAGAGAGCCTTCAGGAGGTTCCAATTTCGGTTTCCGCGGTCACCGGGAACGCCCTGGAGCGGGCCGGGGTAACGGAGACGCGGCAACTCACCCAGAGCATGCCATCGGTGGTGTTCTCGCGCGCCAACGGCGCATTCCAGCCCTACATCCGCGGGGTCGGGACGCGGAACGCTAACATCGGCGATGAGTCGAGCGTCTCAGTCTATGTCGACGGCATCTATCAGCCGTCGATGAACTCGCTTGGCTTTGACCTCGTGAACATCTCGCGCGTCGAGGTCCTGCGGGGACCCCAGGGCACACTGTTCGGACGGAACGCCACCGGCGGCCTGGTGAACATCATCACCCCGGATCCGGAGCCGACCTTCTCGGGGCGTGCGGTTCTGCGCGCGGGAAACTTCGGGGAGTATTCTGCTGGTATTTATCTTACGGGCCCAATCGTGGACGGACTGGCCTGGGACATCAACTACCAGCGATATGGTGATGATGGCTATCTGAAGGATTTGGTCCGCGGGGGACGGGCGGGCGCCCGGGAAACCGAGGCGTTCAGGGGCAAGCTGCTCTTCCAGCCCAACGACACGTTCCGCGCGGTTGTGGCAGCGAGCGTGTTCGATGTGAGCGACCAGTCGCTCTCGAATCAGCCTGTGAATGGCAATACGATCGCCAACACCTTCATCCCCATCCCCGTATACGGCCGCGAGCCGTGGGAGACGGGGCTGGAGAACCTGCTTCTTGCAAGTGCGCGCACGAAGTCCCTCTCGCTACAGACGCGCTACGCCTTCTCTGCGGCGACCCTCGAGACCTCCTCAAGCTTGCAGAAAGGCGAGTCGCATTCGAGAACGGACAACGACGCTAGCAGCCGGGTCATCCAGAATTCCGAGACGTTCCAAGAAAACGCCTACATCTCCAACGAGGTGCGCCTGCTCTCGACCAGCGAGGGGCCGTTCTCATGGATCCTCGGGGGCTATCAATTCAGCGGCCGTGGTGAGTTCCGCCCGCTGATCTCGTACACGAACGGCGTGCGCGGCGTGCCGGTGTACACGCGCCAGGACGTCGACTCCTTGGCGGCGTTTGGCGAAGGCACCTACCGCCTTGGCGATCACGTGAAGCTGATCGCCGGTATTCGCTATACGAAAGAGGATCGCGAGTACAGCTCGCGGAACACGACGACGGTGCTGGTGCCCCTGCAGAAGGGCTCTCAGGACAAGATCACCTACCGCTTCGTCGCGCAGTATGCATTCAACGAGGATACCAACGTCTACGCGAGCTACAGCAGGGGCTTCAAAAGCGGCGTGTTTAACGGCTTCGCGACGACGCTTCCCGCCGCGCGGATGACGCGGCCCGAAACGCTCGACTCGATCGAACTCGGCGTGAAATCGGACCCCCTGCCCTGGCTGCGGGTCAACGGCTCAGTGTTCTGGTACGACTATACCGACATCCAACAATCCGCGCGGGATCCGAACCTGAGTCTCGTCGTGCTCTTCAATGCCGCCAAGTCGAAGACCAAGGGGGCCGAGATCGAAGTCACGACGCAGCCGCTCGACGGGTTGAGCGTCAGAGGCTACGCCACCTACCTGGATGCCACCTACCAGAGTTTCCCGGGCGCGCAGATCTTTCAACCCCGGACGCCCACCACCGCGAATCCGTGCCGCGCGGGAATCGCGTTTTGCGGCAATAATACGAACAGCAACTATGACGCGTCCGGCAAAGACATGCTCCGGTCTCCCAAGTTCACCGCGGGTATGAGCTTCGACTACTCGCGCGAAACCGAACTGGGTGTGTTTGCGATCGCGGGCAACGTCTTTTATAGCGCCAAGTATTACTGGGATTTCGAAAACCGCCTCGCCAATCCAGCCTACACGATGGTGAACGGTGAAGTCTCGTGGGCCCAGTCGTCTGACGAGAAGGCCCTGCGCCTCAGCATCTGGGCGCGGAACTTGGGCAATGAGGTTGTCTACAGCCAGATCCTCACCTCTGCGCAGGGTGACGTGGGCGCTTTTGAGCGGCCTCGGTCCTACGGCGTCGGGCTGTCCAAGCGGTTCTGATCCCTCCCTAGGGCGTGGGGCAACGGCCTCACGCCGACCGCTCAATGTGTAGTCAGGTGCATCCTCATGATGGACGAAAGCGTCGTTGGGCAGCTGGCGCGGAAGCTGCAGGGCTCCGAGGCCTCACGCCGGCAGATTCGTCAGTTCAGCCTCGAGTATCCGGACATCACCATCGAGGATGCCTACCGCATTCAGAGGGCATGGGTCGGACTGAAGCTCTCGGAAGGTCGCACCCTCAAAGGCCACAAGATCGGGCTTACGTCCAAGGCGATGCAGCGGACGTCAAACATCGATGAGCCCGATCATGGAGCGCTTTTGGATGACATGTTCTTCCCTGATGGAAGCGACATCCCGACCGACTGCTTCATCCTGCCTCGGGTGGAAATGGAACTGGCGTTCGTGCTCAAGGCGCCGCTTGAGGGTCCGAACTGCACGATCTTCGATGTCCTGAACGCCACCGACTACCTCACGCCCGCCGTGGAAATCATCGATCAGCGCATTGAGCCCGTCGACCCTGAGACGGGCCGCACGCGGAAGGTCATGGACACCATCTCCGACAACGCGTCGAACGCCGGCGTGGTCCTGGGAGGACGGCCGTTCAAGCCCGAGCAATTCGACCTGCGCTGGATTGCGGCGGTGTGCTACCGCAATGGCGTCGTGGAGGAGTCTGGCGTTGCTGCCGCGGTCCTCAACCATCCGGCCCATGGTCCGGCCTGGCTGGCGAACCGGCTTCATCTGCATGGCGAACGTCTTGAGGCGGGCGAGATCGTTCTTGGCGGCTCTTTCATCGCACCGGTCGCAGCGCGCGCCGGCGACACCTTCCATTTCGACTATGGGCCTTGCGGAGCAATCAGCTGCCGTTTCGTCTGATTAGGGTCGGGCGCTTCCATAGCTAAACTCAATCACCGCGTACGCGACAGTTTAATAGCGGACCAATCTGAGCGACCTAGTTTGAACGGGCCGAAAGCGGCGGGCGAGCTGCCGCTTCTCCAGGAGCCAAGCGACATGGAACTTAGATTTTCGACCGGCGCCTGGGAACTGCCTGAAGACCTGCGGATGCTTCAGGACCTCGTTCGCCGCTTCATGGCGTCCGAAGTGCGTCCCCTTGAGGACACACTGGAGCATGACGCCGCCGGCCTTCCCCCGGAGCAGCTGCAGGCGCTCCAAGCGAAGGCCCGCGACCTGGGCCTTTGGGCGCTTCAGACGCCACTCGAGTTCGGCGGGGCGGGGCTTGGTATCCTGGGTCAAGTCCTCGTCGCCGAAGAAGCCGCCAAATGCCGCATGGGCGCTTACTTCCCCGCGCTCGGGGCGTTTGGCGGCAACCCGCCCAGCGTCCTCCTGAGAGCATCCGCCGAACAGTGGGCCCGCTATGGGCGGCCGATCGTCGAGGGCAGCGACACTCGCCCGTTCAACGCCGTGAGTGAGGCGACGGGGGGCTCGGACCTAGCGCGAGCGATCCAGTGCCGCGCCGAGAGGCGCGGCGACCAGTACGTGCTCAACGGCTCGAAGATGTGGATCACGCACGCGGGCCGCGCGGACTGGGGGGATCGTCTACGCGCGCACGGGCGACCTGGGCGAGCGGGGCGGCATCAGTTGCTTCATCGTGCCCACCGACACACCGGGCTTCACCCGACGTCCGATCGGCGTGATGACCTCCTACTCGCCGTTCGAGCTCACCTTCGAGGATGCGGTCATCCCTGCGGAGAATCTGGTCGGGGAGGAAGGGCAGGGGTTCGCGCTCGCCGACAGCTTCCTCGTGAAGCAGCGTATCACCTATGGGGCGGGCACGGTCGGGATCGCCCAGTACGCTCTTGAGCTGGCGATCGAATGGGCGAAGCAACGCGAGGCGTTCGGTTCCCGCCTCGCCGACAAACAGGCGATCCAGTGGATGGTCGCCGACAGCGAGATGGAGCTTCGGGCCGCGCGCCTGCTGATCTACCAGGCCGCCTGGAATGCCGACCTGGGGCGCGACGTCCGTGTGGACGCCTCGATGGCGAAGGTGTTCGGGACGGAGACCGCGTTCCGGGTGGTCGACCGCTGCATCCAGATATTCGGTGCGCTCGGCGTGTCCAAGGAGATGCCGCTTGAACGCTGGTTCCGCGAGCTTCGGGTCAAACGGCTCGGCGAGGGAACCTCTGAGATCCAACGGATGATGATCGCGCGCAGCCTCCTGGGCACGCGCGGATCCAAGTGACCCAGGCTGTTTGATCCGCCTGGGCGAATCCCCTCCAGCCCTTCAGGTGAGCCGAAATGCAGACCAAGATGACGTCGATGTTCGGGATAGAGTATCCGATCTTCGCCTTCAGCCATTGTCGGGATGTCGTTGCCGCGGTTTCGAAAGCCGGCGGCATGGGGGTCTTCGGCGTCAGCGCGCTGCTTCCTGAGGACCTGGAAACTGATCTGGCGTGGCTCGACAGAGAGCTCCAGGGCCGACCCTATGGCGTGGATCTTGTCGTCCCGGAGTCCGAGGGGAAGGATCTGGAAAGCCTGAAGGCCGAGATTCCGGAGGCACATAAGCGCTTCGTCGCGCAGCTGGGCGAGAGGTTTGGTGTCCCGGAGAGGCGCAGCGGCCGGGCCGGTCGGGAATTCGGCAAGGGAACGTGGGGCCCGAAGCTCGCGGCCGAGCAATGGCAGGTGGCACTGAACCACAAGGTGGCCGCGGTTGTCAGCGCGCTCGGCCCGCTCCCGCCTTCCATCGTTGAGGCGGCGCGAGCCAACAATATCCGCGTCGGGGGCATGTCCGGCGCGCCCGAGCACGCCCGACGCCACGTCGCCGGCGGCGCGGAATTCGTGATCGCCCAGGGCACGGAGGCCGGTGGGCACACCGGCGACGTGTCCACTTTCGTCCTCGTGCCTCAGGTGGTCGACGCCGTGGGACCGGTTCCAGTCCTCGCGGCCGGAGGGGTCGGCACTGGCCGTCAACTCGCGGCCGCGCTCGCGCTTGGCGCGGAAGGCGTCTGGACGGGGTCTATCTGGTTAACCTCGAACGAGAGCAGCTTGCATCCGCGCGCCGTGGAAAAGCTGCTGGCCGCTTCCTCCTTCGACACCGTCAGATCGCGCGCGCGGACGGGCAAGCCGCTTCGCCAATTGAAGACGGCTTGGAACCAAGCGTGGGAGGCTGAGGGCGCGCCCAAACCACTGCCGGCGCCCTATCAACGGGCGCTTGTCTACGAGCAGATGCAAAGCATCGAGGAACACGGCGTAGCCGAGCCTATCGGTTCGGCCGTGGGACAGATCGTTGGGACCATGAACGAGCGGCGGCCCGCCGCACGGATCATGCGCCGGCTCGTGGAGGAGTACGCCGAGGTCGCGGACCAGCTGCGTGCGACCATCAATACGCACCTCGGCGACTAATCCGACAAGGCACCTACTCGGCGAAACTCTCCTAGGCAACGACATGGATCGTGTGGTGATCGTCGGCGCTGGCCACGCTGGGGGCACGGCAGCGGCGTTGTTGAGGCAGCTCAAGTTCTCAGGAGAAGTGGTCCTCCTCGGGGACGAGCCGGAAGCGCCTTATCAGCGCCCCGCCTTGAGCAAGGCGTGGCTGCATGGGAAGGCCGACGCTGACAGCCTGTCGTTGAGGCCGTTGACCTTCTACGCCGAGTGCGGGATCGACTTTCGTCCGTCGGCTCGGGTCCAGGCGATCAATCGGGAAACCAGGACCATCACGTGCGCCGACGGCGGCTCCCTGGCCTACGAGCGCCTCGTGCTGGCGACCGGGGCTCGGGCCAGGCGGCTGCGCGCGCCGGGGGCTGATCTGCTGGGGCTGTTGAGCCTGCGCAGCATGGCCGATGCGGAAGGCCTGAAGCAGGCGATCTCGCCGGGGACGAGGGTGGCCGTGATCGGCGGCGGCTACATCGGCCTTGAGGTGGCCGCCTCGGCGCGCGCGTTGGGTGCGGATGTGACGGTTTTCGAGCGGGAGGACCGGCTGCTGGCGCGGGTGGCCTGTCCGCTCGTCTCGCATTTTCTTCGCGCCCAACACACGTCTCGCGGCGTTGCATTCGAGTTTGGCTGCTCGGTCGTGGCCCTCGTCGGCGCCGCTGGACGCGTAGGCGGGCTAGAGCTCGCCGACGGTCGGAGCATGCCGTGCGATGTGGTCGTGGTTGGGGTGGGCGCGACGCCGAACGACGAGTTGGCGTCCGCATGTGGCCTGGATACTGACGACGGCGTGATCGTCGACCTGGACGCACGCACCAGTGATCCTGACATCTTCGCCATCGGCGACGTCACGCGCCGACCGATGCCCATCTATGACCGCAGGTTTCGGCTGGAGAGCGTTCCCAACGCGCTCGAACAAGCCAAGCAGGCGACCGCCGCCATTCTCGGTAGTTCCAGGCCGGCAGAGGAGTGTCCGTGGCAGCGGTCAGACCAATACGACCTGAAGATCCAGATCGCTGGCTACAACTTCGACGCCGACGAGGCGATCGTGCGCGGGCTGCCGGAGACGAAGTCCTTCGCCGTCTTCCACCTGAAGAGCGGCGTCGTGCGCTGTGTAGAGGCCGTGAACGCCGCCCCTGAGTTCATGATTGGCAAGCGGCTCATCCTCCGCGGAGAGCGGGTGGACCCTTCGAAGCTCGCCGACCCGACGGTGTCGATGAAGCATGTCCTCTTGTCCCAAGCGGAACCGGCGAGAACCGCTGTCCAGGATCGCTCAGCATGACGCGCAATGGGCCCCTGTCCGATCTCAGGATCGTGGAATTCGCCGGGATGGGGCCCGGTCCCTTCGCCTGCATGCTGCTGTCGGACCTCGGCGCCGACGTCTTGCGGATCGATCGGGCGGATGCGCCAGATCCGCACCCGTGGCAGATCGCGGCTCGCGGGAAGAGGTCGCTGGGCCTCGATCTCAAGGACCCCGCAGCGGTCGAACAGTGCCGCCGCATCATCGAACGGTGCGACGCGGTCGTGGAGGGTTACAGACCGGGCGTGATGGAACGGGTCGGGCTGGGCCCGGATGTGGCGCTAAAGCTCAACCCGCGTCTGGTCTATGGGCGCATGACCGGTTGGGGGCAGAGCGGACCCCTCGCTCAACGCGCAGGTCATGATCTGAATTACATAGCCATCTCGGGCGCTCTGCATGCGATCGGCCCCAAGGACCACCCAGTGCCACCGCTCAACCTAGTAGGCGACTACGGGGGTGGCGCCCTCTACCTCGTGATGGGCTTGCTCGCAGCCCTGCATCACGCGCAACGCACTGGGGAAGGGCAGGTCGTGGACGCCGCCATCAGCGACGGCGCGGCCTCGCTCATGTCGGTCTTCTACGGACTTGCGGCCGAGGGGCGTTGGCAAGGTGAACGCGCCAGCAACAGTCTCGATGGCGGAGCCCACTACTACGGCGTGTTCGAATGCCTGGACGGCGAGTGGATTTCGATCGCGGCCATCGAACCGCAGTTCTATGCGCTGCTTCTGGAAAGACTCGAAATCCATGACGAGGCCCTTCGCGCACGCCAACACGACCGCCAGGCTTGGCCGGAGCTTCGGGAGAAGCTTGCGAAGCTCTTCAGGACTCGCCCTCGTTCGGCCTGGTGCGCGCTGCTGGAACAGTCGGACGCATGCTTCGCGCCCGTGCTGAACCTCAAAGAGGCCGTCGCGCATCCGCACAATGTGAGCCGTGGGACGTTCGTCGAGGTCTCCGGCGTCGTGCAACCTGCACCGGCACCCCGATTTTCGGCGACGCCTGGGACTGTGCAGGGACCGCCAGTTAAGACGGGAGAAGGTGGACGCGACGTGCTGCGCGAGTGGGGCGTCCAACCCGTTAGACCAACATGATCGTCCATGGTTGTTCTCCGTCCGATGCTTGGGCCCAGCTTCGGGCCGTGAGCCCGGACTTGCATCCTATCGGGGAACAACCGCCCTCAAACGACCATGGTCTGGCGATCCAGGGCGCGTGCGCTCAGCTCGTCGTGCCCTGCCGCGAGATCGGTCTGTTCACCAGGCGCTGACGGCGGCGGACGGGTCGCGCCGCGGTGGCTGCCTCAACAAGGGCTACGATTCGAAAGCAACCTCGAGACGGCGCTGGCCGGCTGGCACGCCGAGATGGCCGGCCGGGTCGGCGGTGCGCCTCGCCGGCGCCGCGCGCGAGCGCCGATCTCACCAACCGAAGCTGTTAGACGCGGCTGAGCGGCCCTGGGCAACGAGGGCCGGAACACAGCGCGAATAGTCAGTCGCTGCATAGTGATATCAAGGAGATAGAACCGCCTTCTAAGCAGTTGCTCTATGTCAGCGCAGGTAAGCTGCGTTCAGGCGGCCCAGTCGTAGATTCCGCCCTCAGTCGCCATCCTAACAAGCGGCTCCCAGTCGGGATCATGGCTCGCGGTCATCATCGGAAGACTCCGAGCTGCGCATGCCTCTCTGATCACAGCTCGCACGTCTCTGGGCACCCGGTCATTCTCCGGCCCGTGCACTTCGAAGAGGAGCCAACCGCCGGTCTGAAGGCGCCGGAACTCCAGCACTGCCTGCTCCCTGAAGACGGCGTAGGCGGTTCTGCCTGTCAGCGCACCCAGGACATGATGGCGCAGGCAATTGCGAAAGCGGCGACCTGCTCGGATGAGGTCAGAGGCGGTTCGAAGCGGTCGGAAATCTGCGTCCGCGTCCAGCGGGTGTTCAGGATAGGCGGCGGAGCGGCGCATAAGTCGCGCGATCACATTCTGGAGCCGAGCGCGACCGTGCATGTTCGCGATTGCGCGGTGAACAGCCTCATCTGATGGACCATTCGGGAGACTTTGCAGAAGGCGGAGCGCCTCCAAGAAATCACTGAGATCGCGCAAGCTGGTTGCGCCGCGGAGGACGTTGGGGTGGAGCCACTTCGGATCGAAGTGAGTCACGGCATCGATGGTGAGGCTCGTGATCTCTCCACAGTGCTGGAGACAACGTGTCCGGTCGCGCTTCTCTGGGGACGCGAAAAGCGCCACCAACGCCTTGTAGTGGTCGGCTCGGGGCAGGGGAGTGCTACCGATCCGCTCCAGGGCTCCCATCAGCCCGTCAGGAACGCCTCCGATCGCGCTGTCGAGCACATGACGAGCCCGTCCGACGCAGAGCGCTTGCGCGAGAAGCTCCGCCTCCTGCTCATTCCGGTCCATCGTGTGCGCAATCGCGGCGAAGATGGCCTGCCGGACGAGAGGTGAAGAACGCAACAGGCGGCGGAGAACGCCCGACGCCAGGCCGTCCAGTTCCACAAGGCGCTCCGTAGCCCATCCCAGAAGATCTTGATCTGCATACTGCCAAGCTCGTGCGCGAATACGTCGGCCGGATAGCGAGCTCAGCTCATTCATGCAGCGGTCTCTCCTGACGGGGGAGGCCGATCGTCTCATATTTTGTGAATCCGTCGAGAAAAATGGGCCCCGAGGCGCGGCGGCGGAACTGTATTTGTTGCTCAACCGAGTTCTCAGATTACTCTCGGAGGAAACCGGGAGATCTCTAGTTGGATAAGTCGTACGTCTTGATGGTGATGGCGGCGGGGGCCGTAATCTCGCTTTGCCTAGCAGCGGCTTTGGTGTTGCTCCTGGTGCGCAAGGGGTCGGGCCTCGGGCCAGAGCTTGCCGCGGAAAAGGCGCGGGTCGAGGCGGAGCTCGCCGTCTTCAAGGAGCGGGCTGCTCGCGCAGAGAGTTTGGAGGCAGACCTCAGCGAGGTACGAGCCGCTCGGGAAAAGGCAGATCAGGAGGTCTCCGCCCTTAGGGAGGCGAAGTCGCGGCTGGAAGCCGATGAAGTGAAATCGGCGGCTGAAATCGAGCGCCTTCGGAAGGCATTGGACGAGGAAGCCGGCCAGCTGAGTGCGCTGAAGGCTGAACTCGCGGCGCTCCGGGAGACCCTACAGCAGGAACGCCGCCAAGCCGACGACAAGCTGAAAATCCTTCTCGAGGCCAAAGAGACGATGACGAGGGAGTTTCAGGTGCTGGCCAACGACGTGATGGGCAAGCACGGCGAGAGCTTCACCAAGCAGAACAAGGAGCAGCTCGACGTGCTGCTCACGCCGCTCCGCGACAAGCTCAAGGAGTTCCAGGAAGGGCTGCAGAAGGCGCACGAGGATACGGGTAAGGAGCGCGCGACACTCGCTGAGCAGATCCGGGGACTGTCGGAGCAGAGCGCCCGCATGAGCACTGAAACGGTCAATCTCACCCGGGCCCTCAAGGGCAGCGCCCAGATGCAGGGTGCGTGGGGAGAGATGATCCTGGAGACGCTCCTCGAGAAATCCGGGCTGCGGGAAGGCGAGGAGTATGTCCGCCAAGCCAGTCACAGCACAGAGGAGGGGGCGCGGCTTCGGACGGACGTGATCGTCCACCTCCCGGGCGGTCAGCACGTCATTATCGACTCCAAGGTGTCGACCGTGGCCTTCGAGGCCTATGTCAATGCCGAGGCCGAGGAGGAGCGCGCCCTACACCTGGAGGGGCACCTCGCCTCGATGCGCGCTCACATCAAAGGGCTCGCTGCGAAGGAGTACCACTCGACGACCGGAGGGCTGGACTACGTGATCATGTTCGTGCCCATCGAAGGCGCCCTGGCTGCGGCGCTTCAGAAGGATCCGAACATCACCAGCTACGCCGTGCAGAACAACGTCGCGATCGCCACGCCCACGACCCTGATGATTGCCCTGCGGACGATCGAGAACGTCTGGAAGGTCGAGCGCCGCAACCAGAACGCGGAAGCGATCGCCGATCGAGCCGGCCACCTCTACGGGAAGTTCGTCGGCTTCGTCGAGGACATGCAATCGCTGGGGCGGCGCCTCAACCAAGCCCAAGCCTCTTACACGGGCGCGATGGGCAAGCTTCAGACCGGGCCGGGTAATCTCGTCGGTCAGGCAGAGAAGCTGAAAGAGCTGGGCGCCAAGACGACCAAGGCATTGCCGAAGGGCCTGTTGATCGACGAGGGACTGAGCGAACTGAGCAGTGGCCACCCCGACTTGGCGCTACTCGCGCCAGAAGGAGAGGCAACAGCCTGAGCTATCGCCTCTCCCGAACCGCGCGAGATCGCTGGATAAATCTCGGAGCGCCTTAATGGCTCGGTGTCTCCGCGATAAAAGCGCGGAGCAGCCGAGTCCCGCGTTCGAGTTCATATCCGTCGCTCCACGCCTCGATGAGGTTATCCAGATCGAGGTCGTCGCGTGTTTCTCCAGCGCCCACTCCGAACCAGAGCTCTAGTTCGTCCGGCGTGTCGTCTTCCCGGGTTGTCGGATGGCTCCAGATGCAATCAGTCAGCCTGACTCGGATGTGACTGCCCATCAGCCCTCCACCAGTACGAGGAGGTCGCGGTCGCTCTCAGCCCAGGGCTGCTCAGTGATGATGTAGCCGATCGCGTCGAACCGGTGTCGACCAGGCATGATGGCGCCCCATGCGTCGGGCCAGTCGATCTCCGTCCAAATGTGGTTCTCGCCCGCGGCCTCCAGTGCCGCTGCATCGGAAGCCTCGAACGGATCGTAGATCAGGCTTTCGGTGTCGGGGTTAGTTAGTGGTCTGTATGTAACGGTCCACCCGTCCTCAGAGATCAGTCGCTTCGGCCATTCAATGAAAGCTGCATGTTGTTCGACCTCTCGCATGACGTCGTGTGCGTCTTCGTGAGGGCGGATTGCGGTCGTGAATGCCATTTCTCTGGCTCCCTTTCTGGAAACTGCTTTCTGCAGTCCTCACAGGGTGCCGAATTCCGCATTCGCGAGTCGATATATTTCGAACCGAAATCGCCACTTCCTTGCCGATGGCCTCGCACGCCATCCAATCGCCAGCCCACCGGATGTCTTCGGCGGCGAACCTGCGCTCCGCTTGGTTCACCGGCTTCGCTCAGCTCGCTCCCTCTGCTTGAGCTCAACCGCTTCGCTGACGTTGTCGGAGTCGGCATGTGGTCCGTACATTCCCGCCATTGCCGGACTTCGCGTGGCCACATCCGTGGTGCGCCGGGCAGATCATCTGCCTCGCTTGACTCGTTTCGGCGGTGAGGCATACCCGGGTTCAAGAGCTTGTCTGGCACAGAGCCGGACCATAGCGAACCCGGTCAGAAGATCTGGCCGAGTAGAGCTCCTGAAACATTGGCTCGCGAGATCACAGAGTCTCGCGTTCAGGAGAATTTGCGTGTCAAACATCGTTGTCATTACCAATGAAGTCGAGGCTGCCCTCTATGGCGCGGTGTTTGATTTCGAACTCGGACGCGGCGAAGCGGTTGATATCCACGATGCTCTAGTGCGGTCTGAGGTCGCCCACCTAGCGCCCAGAAGGAAGCCCAAGGGGCGCCCGGGGGTGCTTAGGGTCGCATCGGCGCTGCAGGCCAAGGGGGTCTGTCAGGTAGATCTCGCTCGTCCTGCAAGGATGTGGAGAACACCGCTGGAGTATACCTTCGAGAGCTTCGGGGCGGCGGTTCCTTTCGACGAGATTTGCGGTCGCTTTGAACAGGATGAGCGTGGCGCAGTGCAACTCATCCAAGGCGCGGAGCGGTACGACGGCACGACCACGCTGAGCATCGCCAGCTTTGAGAGTCACTACGCGGCAACGGAATTCAGGCTGAGATTTTCAGATTACTTCAGAACTGCTGATGGGCTGAAGAAGAGGTAGGCTTAGGAGGCGGATTGAAGGGGTCCGCCTGTTCGCGATCTCTCGGCGAACGAGGTTTGCCATCCGTAAGCCCGGCGGGCGCCGTCGCAATCGGCCAAGGGCTGACTGGTGATAATGTGGCTGTCGCGCTTGGCACCAATGCACCACGGCGGTGACGGGCTTGCGTGCTCATGGCTCCATGCACAGCTGCACAGCCAATCAGATGCCTTCGGCGGCGAACCTGCGCTACGCTTGGTTCACCGGCTTCGCTCAGCCCGCTCGCTGCCGCTCGCTCTGCTCGAGCTCAGCATGTGTACTCCAGACCTCATCGCTCTTCGTGTAAGCCATCGAAACGGTTCTTCTGATCAGCACCATGCAGGAGTGAACGCCTTCTTTCCCCCTGCCTGACCACGCAGTTCTCGCGCAGCCAGGCAGGGGGAAGATCAGCTCACCATGCATCGGTCAGCCTTCTGAAGAGCAACGTAGCCATGCTTCCATGGCGCAGGCGGTTTCCCTGTCTCCTGCTGTAGCTGCCTCCTCCCAACTCCGCATCACCAGGTCGAGCGACAGTTAGGGTCAGGGGTAGCTCGGGCACGCCACGCACTCGTGGTCCGCTCGCCCATTGAAGGGCCGCCGCGATCGTAACGTAACCGCATGCTGTCGAGGTATGCGTTCAGAGTTGAAACGGTTATCCGGGATCGAGTCCCGGAAGCACGCGCAGTCGGCATTCAGCTACCGCTGCGCGCCGATGGTTGCTGAAGTCATCACAGCAGAGCCATCGTCTTTTTGCTTGCCTTCTGCCCGTGGGCAATCCGAGGGGCCGTCCTTCAGCGTGCGTGCGCCTATCTCCGCCTCTTAGGCCGCTCTGCCCGAGGTGCTGGTCATGTTCCCAGCCACTCTTGTCCGGTGGGGTCACCGTAAACTCACACCCCTGAGCGATATGCAGTATTTAGCTCAGACTTGGCGTCCGAAGAGGCCCATCATAAGGGATTGGGCGGTCCACGGCCAAAATAGATGTGCGAGCGAAAAGAGAAACTTCTATTTCGACTTCTGGGGGGTGGATTCGCGATCCTGTTACAAGGCCGATGATGGCCACACAACAGGAGTGAACATGCAGAACAACCACGAAGACGAGGTTGCCCTGAACAAGATCTATCAGGCCGCCGCACAGACGTTTCTCGTCCACGGAGCAATCGACCCGCCGTTCGTCGAGATCCATACGAAGGGCACAGTTATCACTGTTCAGTCACCGCTCATCCGGTCCGACGGTGACAAGGTGGTCTTCGCCAACCTTGTGAGGTCGTACGCGATCGTGACGCAGGCGGATCGGGTCGCGGTGGCGATGGAAGCCTGGAGCGCGCCCACGAACCCCAGCATCCGGCCGAGCAGCCATCCTGAACGTCAGGAGGGTGTGGCCCTGATCTGCGAGAGCTTCAGCGGCCGCTACTCGGCATGGGCGCCCATTAGCCGGCGAACGTTTCCTCATCTCGGCAAGCTGCAGGTGATGGACTTCAGGCCTGTCGCGCCCGGCGGATTCGTTTTCCATCCTGGTGCTCAAGTCGACGAAGAGCAGGTCACGAGTGCGCTCGCCCTCTTACACTTCTTCGGCCACCTCGACCTCAACGCGGCCGCGCGCAAGAGCGACGAGAGCGGGCGTCATTTGCTGCGCCTCCGCCGCGCTGCTTAGAGGTTGGAAGTTCCGGTCGCCGTGAAGGTGACCGGAGCTGACTCTTCTCTGACCTTTGAAAGTCCGCTGTCTGACTACGGGCAGCTTTGCGGTAAAGGCAGCCCGCTTACACCCGTAGATGGCCGTCCGAAGGACCGCGCGCAGTCCTCGCTGTGAAGCGCTCAGCCGATCAAGGTTTCCAGATCAATGAGCGCGGCCTTAGTGGTGAGCACGTTCGCGGCCTCGGCATAGAGGTCAACTTCGGAACCGTCGGCCGAAATCGACAGCACTAGGCCATAGCGTCCGCTGTCGCCGAAGCGGCGTTTGCCGCCGTGGCTCTTCCACCAACCCGGTGCCGGATGAACCGCGATGGCATCGTGGTCGATGAGGTCCGAGGCCTTGCCACGCCAGATGTCACAGTGGAGCGAGCCGGCCGAGACCGCGCCGGGTCCGATGAGCCATTTTGACGTCTGGGTCTTCTTCTTGTCCTCGGCTTCGCCGTCGTCGGCGACGCCTTGGAAATCCTCGTCCTCGTCTTCGTCGAGCATTTCATCTTCCTGCTCGCCGTCGGCCTCAATTTGGCTCAAGCGACTGCGGAAATGCTCTTCGGTCTCGTCTCGCTTTTTCAGGGTAAAGCGCAGTCCAAACGAGCGGTAGGTCTCCGGACGTGTCGCGCCCTTGCCGGTCAGGTTCGGCTCGATAAAGTACGAGAGCGTCACCCGCAGGGTCACGGCCTTGTCGTTCAGGTCGGCCAAGACGGTCTTGGGCCAAGGCAGGTCGTAGAAGTGGATGGCGTTGTAGACCGGCGAACCGCCGTTCGCACCAGCTGCATAGGGCTGGATCTCGGCCTGGGCTATCATCGTGAAGTCGTTTTTGGCCGACGCGATCGCGGCGTGGAGTTGCGGGACACCGAACCCCGCCTGGCGCAGGACGGCACGCCTATCGGCCAGGGCCTTTGATCCGGTCTTCCAGCTTTTGCCCCTGCCGATCAGCCGACGGCGGATGGGTTCAGGCCAGCGGGCGGACTGGACGACTAAGGCTCGGTAGGTCTCGGGCCAGAGACCCGGAAGCGCAGCCTGTAGCTGGCCCACGAAGTGGCCGGCGACCCCTACCGCCGCGCTCGTCGCCCAGAACGGGACCAGCGGTTCGGTGTCGACGGCGTTGCTGGCCGCCAGAAGTGAAAGCGCCGGGTGCCAGTCGCAGAAGCCAAGTGGGTCGACCGCCATATTGCCCGCTTCGAACATCACCTCGGGCTTGATGGGTAGGAGATCGGTGGGCAGGCCTCGGGTGCAGGTGCTGTAGGGACTGACCTCGTTGGCCCCACGAAGCGGAGCCAGGTCTTCGTCGGTGAGTTCGATCTTGGTCGTATATCCGCCGACTGTCAGGGCGTTCCAGGCCTGGGCCGGATCAGTAATCGGCCCGCCTTCGTCCACCACGTTGGCCAAGCCACCGACGACGTTGCCGGCGGCGACGAGCACCAGGCGCTTGGGCGTCTCGGTGGCATCCTTAGCGAACTCTCGCTCTCCGACCATGGAGCCGGCGGCGATCTGGTCGATTGCTCCGCTCAAGAACTGGGCCGACTGGAGTCGGCGTCGGGATGGCAGCTGGCCAAACAGAAAGCCCGATCAGGACTCGGCCGCTCGGTCTCGATGATCCCCACCGCGGACTGGGTAACGACGCCATAGCTGGGGGGTGGCGTCGGGGAAAAGCCCGGAGGCGGCAACAGTTTCACCGACTCGACAGTATGGGTGAGCTCGATCACCCGGCCATCGCTCATCGGATGTTCGAGGTCGCCCAGCAGCGCCAAGCTGGCCACGCTCGTGCCGTGGCCGCCGTGACGGTAGTGGTCTTCGACGCCCCAAGCGGCGTCCACCGCGGTTGCCGCGGCCAGACCATCGACCAGCAAGGGATGGGCGCTAGCGACGCCGGTGTCCATGACGCAGACTGTCGGCGCATCGGAGCGCGCTGGGATGATCCGTCCTGCCAGTTCATCGACGAAGTCGAACTGCGTGACCCGCTCCTCGCCCATTGTCAGGAAGGGCTCGATAGTGCCGAGGCCGGGGCGGACCTCCTCGATGGCG
This sequence comes from Phenylobacterium sp. J367, assembly GCF_024699985.1. Taxonomy (GTDB): domain Bacteria; phylum Pseudomonadota; class Alphaproteobacteria; order Caulobacterales; family Caulobacteraceae; genus Phenylobacterium. Next base: position 3,282,693 of record NZ_JAJONA010000001.1, read on the forward strand.
CCGGGGACGCGCGAGGCGAAGGCCAGCACCTGGCGGGCCGCGGCGTAGATGAACACGACCGTCGTGTCGGGGAAGAACAGCTGCTGGGGATGGACTTCGATGCGGGCGTTCTGAGCCGCGCGGATCACCGCCCCAGGCACGCCGTCGAGCTTGCGAATCCACAGCTCCCACCAGCGCGGCGCTTGATCGTCGAAGTCCGTGCCCGCGCTGAACAGCTTTGAGGTCTCGGCCGCGGCGATGCGTTCGATCTTCTCAAATTCGGCAATGTACTTAGGCGGGGTGTTGCGCATGCCGCGCGCGCCGTATTCTTCGAGCCGTCGGGTCAGGCCTTGCCGCGCATCATCGGGCACGAAGACGATCGACTCCTCGGCGCGACCCTCGGTGCGTCGCGAGCTGAGGATGACCACGTCCTGGCCGGGCATTTCGAATGAGAGTGGGATCTTGCTGGGCCCCTTGCGATCGGTGTTAGGCGCCTCAGTCTCCAAGCTCACCAGCACGCCCGGTTTCAGTCCGCTGATGGGCAGCCGGGCGTCGGCGCCGGCAAGGGGCAGGTGTGGCAGCGCGGCGGCCAGTTGCTCGAGCAGCGCGGCACCGTGGGCAACGTTATCCTTGATCGGCTTGATATCCATCTTCCGCTTGGGAGCGGCGAATGCCGCCACGCGGCGCACGCCGTCCAACGTCAGATGTGGAGATTGGTAACCGTCGAAGTCTTGCCCAGCCATTGAGCGTTCCGCACGATTCGGGAGGAACGATCATTGACGGATGCGAAGCTTGGCTCAAGGCGCAGTATGGAAGCGCTCTCGGAACGCTTTGCGGTCACGCAGCATGGCGGCCAGATGGTTGGCCGAAATCTCAGTGTGGCCGTCCGTCAAGATCGCCTCGCGCACGGCCGAGTCCGCGGCGCGCACGATCTCGCCCTGGCTAAGGCCGCCCAGATCCTCACGCAGGCCCCTCAGGGCCTTGGCCGCCAGCTTGAACTTGCTCAGGCGGGTCTTGAGGATCGCGACGCCCTCGTCGGCCGTAGGCAGGCTGTACTCTATGACCTCGTCGAAGCGGCGCGCCAGGGCGTGGTCGAGGACTTCGACGTGATTGGTGGCAGCCACGACAACGCTGTCGGTGCTGTTGGGCTCTTCCATGAAGGAGAGCACGGAATTGAGGATCCGGCGCATCTCGCCCACGTCGTTCGGGTCGCCGCGGCGCGCGCCGACGGCGTCGAACTCGTCGAGCAGATAGACGCCGCGCACGCTTGCGACCTGATCGAACACAAGGCGCAGCTTGCCAGCCGTTTCGCCCATATAGCGGCTAAACACGCTCTCCATTTTAATGGTGAAGAGCGGCAGGCGCAGTTCCGCGGCCAGGGCCGCCGAAGTCATGGTCTTACCGGTGCCGGGAGGGCCGATCAGCAGCAGATGGCTCGCTGGGGTCTGGCCGTGCTCGCGCAGGGTGGCGCGGGCCTCCTGCTGGCGCACGACGCGCGACAGCTTGTCAGCCGTCGCCGGCCCCAGGACCATGGCCGACAGGCGCGTCTTGGGGTAGCTGCTCTCGACGATGGTCTGCAGTTCCCCGCGGGGGCGCGCCATCGGTATCGGAGCAGCCGCCATCGGGGTCGAACGGCGAGCGTCGCGCAGGCGCTGCACGGCCTTCTTCAAGGCGTCGGCGTCCTCAGCGTGGCCCGCCCGCGCTTCGGTGGCAGCGATCGACAGGGCGATCGACATCAGGCGCTCTTCGTCGCCTTCGGCATGGGAGTCCAGAAGCGCGAGAATATGCCGGATCGTCATCGGAGCGCTCCCTTTCTCTGATGCCCGCGCAACGATAGCGCGAGTCCTGGTTAATGCCCGGTGTGGAAATTCCGGCTCGCCTTTAGCCGGAAACATGACCATGAACACAGGAGTAATCCAGTCCTGCGTCAAAAGCGGTCAGCAGGACTTTGCGCTCCCAACGTCTGCTGTTCGCCCACGGGCTATAGCGCTCTGAATGTCCGCTCGTCGGCCGAGTCCCAACTTCGGCTCGTGGCGCTGCCGAGCCAATCAGGCAGGCGCTACCGGCAGTCTCTCGCCGGGGCGCACAAGCGGCAAGCACCCTTGCAATCATGGGGCTGGGTCCGGCACTTCAGGCAACGCCTCGCCGCCGGTCTCTGGCAGGTTCTCGAGTTCCTCTTCCCAGAACACGTCCTTAAACATCAGCCAGCCCGGCTCGCTTATCGCAGTCGCGTTGATCTCCGCGATGTCTTCGGCGCCCAGCCGCGATCGCCGGAGCTTGAACGTCTCTTCCTTGGGGCGAATGGTGTAGAGCTTGATCTGAGACTGGTCGTTCAGCAGCCGCACCATGCTGCTGATCACCGCGTGGTCGCAGCGCAGTCCGAAGTGAATCGCGGTGATCCGAAACGGCAGCTCCTTGACGCCATTGTCGTCACGAACGTCGCGCCACTCCTTCTCGTATTTCCACTCCGAGGACTTCGCGTAGAAATAAGTCTGGAGAACACGATCCCTGGCCGCAGCGTCGTCGGAGCCTTTCCACCGCGCAAGATCGCTCGCTTTAACGGCCCGCGGCGCGCGATAGCTGACGGGCCCGAGGTTCGGATGCTCCTGGTCAGTCGTGTCGTACTCGACGCAGATCCCGCGATGCTCGTCGGCGTAGTGGCTCCACATCAACGCCGAGGACCAGGTGGCGGACAACGATAGGACGCCGCGCTGCGAGAATTCGTCGTCGAGCTCGTCCTTGATGTCACGCGCGAGCATCCGAACGAGGTAGGCCTCGACATCCTTGTCTGTTTCGAAGTCCCCGTACTCGGTCGACATATAGCGAAGGTAGCCCACTCGGTCGGCAGCCTGCTTCTTCTCCAGCCGGCGCAGAAGCATCCGGTACAGGAGCTTCTCCAGGGTCGCTCGACCGACGTCCACGGCAAAAGTCGGGTCGCAGTCCAGCGGGTCGTTGAACGTCTTCGGCCGAGAATAGTGGACCTCGGCCTCGGTCAAGCTACGCAGCGCTCGAACGCCGAAAGCGCGATATTTGTAGAGCTTATTTGGCATCATGCTCCCCCGCGCCAGCCTGCCAACTTCAATCTGAGGGGACAATGCCGAGGACGTAGGGGGCGCGCTCAAGGGCAGCGAACGCACCGCGCGCACCTCTTGCGAGTGACTTTACTGGAAGGGAGCCGACGGCAGCCGATGGCGCATCGCTGCCAGGTTATTGGGGCGGAAACTGGGGCGGCTCCGCTGGCTGAAATTCTAAGTGCCTGAAAGAAATGGTGGATGCGACAGGGATTGAACCTGTGACCCCCTCGGTGTGAACGAGGTGCTCTCCCGCTGAGCTACGCATCCGCCGAAGCGGCCGCCGGGTAGGCGAACCGGGAAGGAGCGGGCGTATAGCCCGAGGCCTTACGCGCCGCAAGGGCCGAGAAGCCGCAAACAGGCGGCCGGCAGCTCATCGAAGTGATCGATAAGGATGTCGGGGGAAAGCTCCGCGGCAGGGATTTCGGTGTAGCCGAAGGAGACGAGGATCAGGCCCGCGCCGGCGGCGCGCCGCGCCGGCGTCGGTCGCGGCGTCGCCCACCAGGATGGTGCGGCCGATGTCGCCGCCGACGGCGTCCACGGCGGCGGTCAGGTGGCGCGGATCGGGCTTGGCGGCGGGGGCCGCGTCGGCGCCCACCACGGCGGCGAAATGCTTCGAGAGGTCGAGCGCGTCCAGTAGCGACATGGACAGGCCGGTGAGCTTGTTCGTGCAGACCGCGAGGCGTGCCCCCGGTCCTGAAGGGCCTCCAGGGCCGGGACCAGGCCGGGGTAGGGCAGGCTCTCGTCGGCGATGTGGGCGTTGTAGCGGTCGATGAAGCGGTCGAAGAGGACGGGCAGCCGGTCGGCCGAGAGGTCCGCCTCGGCGGCCTGGAAACCACGCTGGATCAGCCAGCGCGCGCCCTTGCCGATGAATGGCCGCGCCTCGTCGAGGGGCAGGGGGCGCAAGCCCTCCTCGGCCAACAGCCAGTTGAGCGTGCCAATCAGGTCGGGAGCGGTGTCAACGAGGGTGCCGTCGAGGTCGAAGGCGATGGTCGCGCCGTCGAGCCGGGAACGATCCGGACGTGTTCACGCTTGAGACTCTCCGCTGGCGCCGGCCCGGCATAGCCGCTTCTCGCGCCTCGCGCCAAGGCTTGCTAAGGCTCGCCGGCAAGCCCCGTTTGAGTCCGGTCTGGGAGACGCCCGAAGATGACTGCCCGCGCTGCTGTGATCCTGGCCGCCGGCCAGGGCACGCGCATGAAGTCCCCGATCCCCAAGGTGCTGCACAAGGTGGGCGGGAGAAGCCATCTCGACCGGATGATCGACACCGTGCAGGCCGCCGGCTGCGAGCGGGTGGTGGTTGTGGTCGGGACCCACAGCCCGCCCGTGCGCGAGCTTGTCGAGAAGCGGCTGGGCGCGGCGGCCGTGGCCGTGCAGACCGAGCCGCTGGGGACCGCGCATGCGGTGCTGGCGGCGAAGGACGCGCTGGCGGACTTCGACGGCGACGTGCTGATCACCTACGCCGACGCGCCGCTGCTCTCGGCTGGCGACCTGGAGCCGCTGTTCGCGCTGCGGGAACAGGGCGTCGACCTCGCCATGCTGGCCTTCGAGCCGGTGGACCCGCTCCTCTACGGCCGGGTGATCAAGGGCGCCGACGGCCATGTAATCCGCATCGTCGAGGCGCGCGACGCGACGCCCGAGGAGAAGGCGGTGAAGAGCTGCAACGCCGGCATGATGTGCGCCGACCGGGCGCGGCTGTTCGGCTGGCTGGAGAAGGTCGGCAACCAGAACGTCAAGGGCGAGTACTACCTGACCGACATCGTCGGCATCGCCGTGCACGAGCAGGCGCTCGTCCGGGCGCACACAGCGCCGGAGGCCGCGGTGATGGGCTGTGACACGCCCGCCCAGCTCGCCCAGGCCGAGGGCATCTTCCAGCAGCGCCAGCGACAGCGGTTCCTGGACGAGGGCGTGACCCTGCTGGCGCCCGAGACGGTGCACTTCTCCTGGGACACCGAGATCGCGCCCGGCGCCGTCATCGAGCAGTTCGTGGTGTTCGGGGTGGGCGTGAAGGTCGCCGAGGGCGCGGTCATCCGGGCGTTCAGCCATCTGGAGGGCGCGGTGGTGGGCGAAGGCGCGCTGATCGGTCCCTATGCCCGCCTGAGGCCCGGCGCCGACATCGGCCGGAACGCCCACATCGGCAACTTCGTCGAGGTGAAGAAGGTGAAGGTGGGCGAGGGCGCCAAGGCCAACCACCTGAGCTATCTCGGCGACGGCTCGGTGGGCGCGGGCGCGAACATCGGGGCGGGCACGATTTTCTGCAACTACGACGGTTTCTTCAAATACGAGACGCACGTGGGCGAGGGCGCCTTCATCGGCTCGAACACTGCCCTGGTGGCGCCCGTGACCGTGGGCGCGGGCGGCATGACCGGCTCGGGCTCGGTGATCACCCAGGACGTGCCGCCGGACGCGCTGGCCCTGGAACGCGGCGGCCAGACCAACCGGCCGGGCTGGGCGGCGGAGTTCCGCGCCCGCAAGTCCGCCGAGAAGGCGAAGGCGAAGACGTGAGCGACGCCGACGCCCAGAAGCGGGCCGCAGGCGAGGCGGCCGCGAAGCTCGTCGATAGCGGCATGGTGGTGGGGCTGGGCACCGGCTCCACGGCCGCCTGGTTCGTCCGCGCGCTCGCCGAGCGCAAGCTGGACGTCACCTGCGTGGCGACCTCCGTGCAGACGGAACAACTCGCGGCCGAGCTCGGCCTGAGGCTCGCCCAGCTCGGCGAGACCCGCGAGATCGACCTGACCGTCGACGGCGCGGATGAGATCGGGCCCGGCCTGTCGCTGATCAAAGGCGGCGGCGCGGCCCTGCTGCGCGAGAAGCTGGTCTGGGAAGCCTCCCGGCGCTGCGTGGTGATCGCCGACGCGGCCAAGGTCGTGCCGACGCTCGGCAGGTTCCCGCTGCCGATCGAGGTGGTGGCCTTCGGCCACAAGACGACGGCGGCCCGTATCTGCGATGTGCTCTCGGAGTTCGAGATCGGCATGGCGCCCCGGCTGCGGGCCAAGGACGGCGCCCCTGTGAGAACCGACGGCGGCAACCTTATCTATGACGCAGCCTGTGGGCGGATCGAGGAGCCGGCGGCGCTGGCCGCGGCGCTGAAGAGCATCACCGGGGTCGTCGAGCACGGCCTCTTCCTCGACCTCGCCGAACAGGCCCTGATCGGCGCGCCGGACGGCGTGGCGACGCTCGAGCCGTAAGAAGGAGCGCCTCTTGGCCAAGTACGACTACGACCTCTTTGTCATCGGGGCGGGTTCCGGCGGGGTCCGCGCCGCGCGGCTCGCGTCCATGTCGGGCGCCAAGGTGGCGGTGGCCGAGGAGCACCGTGTCGGCGGCACCTGCGTGATCCGCGGCTGCGTGCCGAAGAAGTTCATGGTCTACGCCTCGGAGTTCTCGCACCAGGTGAAGACCGCCGAAGGCTACGGCTGGAGCGTGGAGAACGCGTCCTTCGACTGGTCGAAGTTCCTGGCCGAGAAGGACAAGGAGATCGCCAGGCTGTCGGGCATCTACGTCCGCAACCTGCAGAACGCCGGCGCGGAGCTGGTCCACACTCGCTGCACCGTGGTCGACGCCCACACGGTCGAGAGCCCGGAGAAGGGCCGCGCCACGGCCGAGGAGGATTCTGATCGCCACGGGCGGCCGGCCCTGGATGCCCAAGGACTTGCCGGGCGTCGAGCACGCCATCACCTCCAACGAGGCCTTCCACCTGAAGAAGCTGCCGAAGCGGATCGTCGTCGCTGGCGGCGGCTATATCGCCATCGAGTTCGCCGGCATCTTCAACGGCTTGGGCGTGGAGACCACCATCGTCCATCGCGGGCCGAACCTGCTGCGCGGCTTCGACGACGACGTGCGCGCCCATATCGCCGAGGAGCTGGAGAAGCGCGGCATCAAGGTGATCCTGGGCGCCCAGCACAAGTCGATCGAGAAGACCGGCTCCGGCTATGTCAGCCACTTCACCAACGGCCACCACTGCGAGAGCGACGAGGTGCTGTTCGCGCTGGGCCGCGAGCCCTACACCGAAGGCCTGGGCCTCGAGAACGCCGGCGTGAAGCTCGCCGAGAACGGCGCGGTGATCGTCGACGAATACTCCAAGACCAATGTCGACTCGATCTGGGCGGTGGGCGACGTCACCGACCGGATCAACCTGACGCCGGTGGCGATCCGCGAGGGCCACGCCTTCGCCGACACCGAGTTCTACGGCCGGCCGACGAAGTTCGACCACGAGATGGTGGCCTCGGCCGTCTTCTCGCAGCCGCCGATCGGCTCCGTTGGGCTCTCCGAGGCCGACGCCCGGCACACCTACGGCAAGGTGGACATCTACCTGGCCCGCCTCCGGCCCATGAAATACGCCTTCACCGGCGCCGATGAGCGCTCGCTGTTGAAGCTCGTGGTGGACCAGGCGACCGATCGGGTCGTGGGCTGCCACGTGGTCGGCCCCGATGCGCCGGAGATGATCCAGATGGCGGCCATCGCCATGAAGATGGGCTCCACCAAGGCCCAGTGGGACCAGACCTGCGCGGTCCATCCGACGCTGGCCGAGGAACTGGTGACGCTGCGCGAGAAGTACATGCCGCCGGGCCTGGGCCAGGCTGCATGACGCGGCCTTCCCGGAGCCCGCCTCGCGCGGGCTCCACAGGCTCGGGGGCGGGCGAGGGCGGGGCGCTGGGCGTCTGGTGCGGGGCGGTGCTGATCTTCGGCGCCGTGGCGACGCCGCTGCTCGCCTGGCTGGCGCAGCTCGGCTTTGCGCCGCTGCTCGCGCTGATGGGTCTGCTCAGCCTGCCGGCGTTGCGGATCCGCAGGGAGGACCGGCCGCTGCTGATCGCCCTCCTCGCCGCGCTCCTCTGGGCCGCGGTCTCGACGCTCTGGAGCCCGCACCGGGTGGAGAGCGCCGAGGACAGCACGGCGCTGAAGCTCGCCCTGCAATTGCCGCTCTACTGGGGCGCCGTCTGCGGCGCGCGGCGCGCCTCGCCGCGCCTTCGGACCATCGCCCTGCAGATCCTCGCCTGGGGCCTGGCGGCGGTCGGTGTGGTCCTCATCGCCGAGGCCTTCACCGGCGCGGCCTTCTACCAGTGGCTTTGGCCGCAGATCGTCGAGCCGATCCGCCCGGACCTGGCGGCCCGCAACCTTGCCCGGACCACCTTCGTCCTGGCCCTGCTCTGGCCGGTGGCGGCGGTGGGCGCCATGCGCGTGAAGGGGATGGGCTGGCTGTGCGCGCCCATGGCTGTGGGCACGGTGGTCGGCGCAATCGCCTTCAACGCCGACGCGCCGGCCATTGCGGTGGCCTTGGCGGTCGTCGTCTTCCTGGCGACGCTGCGCTGGCCGGCCGATGCGCCGAAGACCATCGGCAGCCTGGCCGCCGTGGCCTACATCGTCATGCCGGCCATGGTGGTTGCCGGAAGGCTCGCATCCCAGGCCTTCCACTGGACGCCCAACCTTCCGCTCTCCTGGTCCATGCGGGTCGGTTACTGGACCCACGCTGCCGACTGGATCGGCGATCACCCCCTGCGCGGCTGGGGCCTGGAGGCGAGCCGGGAGTTCAGCCCGGGGATCGTGTTGCATCCCCACAACGGGCCCCTGCAGGCCTGGCTGGAGCTCGGCGCCGTGGGAGCCCTGATGGCGGCAGCGATCTGGTGGCTGGCGCTCAGCCGCCTGAACCGGCCGAAGGCGGACCTCGTCGCCGCAGCGGCGACGGCCTCGGCGGCAGTCTATCTGCTGTTCGGCGGCATCAACTTCGGCCTCTGGCAGGAGTGGTGGCTGGCCTGCGCGGCGCTGGTGGCCGTCATTGCCGCCGCGGCGAAAGGGCAAAACCTTCTTCGCCCATCGACCTGACACCCCATTTAGGGGTAGAACCCGCCCCTTGGCTCCCCCCGGGGAGCAATCTCGCCCAAAAGTACGAAGTCATGACCGAACACTGGACGCCCGCCTCCTGGAGATCGAAGCCCGCCAAGCATATGCCGACGGACTATCCGGACCTCGGCGAGGTGGCGAAGGTCGAACAGACGCTCCGAGGGATGCCGCCGCTGGTGTTTGCCGGCGAGGCCCGTCAGCTGAAGGCCCGCCTGGCAGAGGTGTCGGAAGGCCGCGCCTTCCTGCTGCAGGGCGGCGACTGCGCCGAGAGCTTCAAGGAATTTCACGCGGACAACATCCGCGACACCTTCCGCCTGATCCTGCAGATGGCGGTGGTGCTGACCTTTGCGGGCGGCAAGCCGGTGGTGAAGGTCGGCCGCATGGCCGGCCAGTTCGCGAAGCCGCGCTCGGCCCCGATCGAGACCCAGGGCGATGTGACCCTGCCGTCCTACCGGGGCGACAACATCAACGGCATGGAGTTCACCGAGGAGTCTCGGCGGCCCGATCCGCAACGACTGATCCAGGCCTACTCCCAGTCCGCCTCGACGCTCAATCTGCTGCGGGCCTTCGCGCATGGCGGCTACGCCGACCTGCACAACATCCACCGCTGGACCCTGGGCTTCGTCTCCGACAGCCCGCAGGGCGCGCGTTACCGCGAACTGGCCGACAAGATCAGCGAGAGCCTGACCTTCATGCAGGCGATCGGGGTGACGCCGCAGAGCCACCCGTCCATGCATCAGGTGGACTTCTTCACCAGCCACGAGGCCCTGTTGCTGGGCTTCGAGGAGGCGATGACCCGCGTCGATAGCACCTCGGGCCAGTGGTACGACACGTCCGCGCACCTGGTGTGGATCGGCGAGCGGACCCGGGACCTGGACGGCGCGCACGTGGAGTTCTTCCGCGGGATCAAGAACCCGATCGGGATGAAGTGCGGCCCGACCATGGAGGGCGACGACCTCCTGAAGCTGATCGACGTGCTCAATCCGCAGAACGAGCCGGGCCGCCTGACGCTCTACGGCCGCTTCGGTTACGACAAGATCGAGGACCGGCTCCCGCGCCTGCTGAAGGCCACCAAGGCGGCGGGCCGGAGCGTCGTCTGGGCCATCGACCCGATGCACGGCAACACGCTCACGGCCGCCAACGGCTACAAGACCCGTCCGTTCGACCGGATCCTCTCGGAGGTGAAGTCCTTCGTGGAGATCTGCAAGGCGGAGGGCGTCCACCCGGGCGGCGTGCACCTGGAGATGACCGGCCAGAACGTCACCGAATGCCTGGGCGGCGCCCGGGCGCTTTCGGAGACCGACCTGGGCGATCGCTACCACACGCACTGCGACCCGCGGCTGAACGGCGAACAGGCGCTGGAACTGGCCTTCCTGGTGGCCGAGAAGCTGAAGGAAGACCGTCTCAGCGAGGCGAAGCGGGCGGTGGCCGGCGGCTGACGCCCTATTCCTCCGCTTGCGGATGGGCGTCCAACGGCTAAGCTGGCGTCCGTAAGGTTCGGGGGGATCTCATGAATGTTCGTTTGGCGGGCGCCGTGGCGGCGCTCGGCCTGTCGGCTGTCGCGGCCACGTCCGCCAATGCCGGGGTGTATGGCGACGACTTGTCGAAGTGCCTTGTGGAGTCGGCAGGTCCCAAGGATCAGGCGGTGTTCGTGGCGTGGATGTTCTCCGCCATGTCGCATCATCCCGATGTCGCGAGATATTCCAACCTCACCGATGCTCAGCGGAAGGCCATGGCGGTCGAGGCCGGCAGCCTGATGCAGCGCCTCCTCGTCAAGGATTGCCGTCAGCAGAGCATGAAGGCGCTGAAGTTCGAGGGTGGAGCGGCCCTGCCGGAATCGTTCCGGCTGTTCGGCGAGTTCGCGATGCAGGGGCTGATGAACCATCCGTCGGTTAGCGAAGGCATGGCGAACCTGGAAGGGGGCGTCGACCAGAAGGCGTTCGACGCGCTCTTCGCCGAGGCGGGCGTCAGCGCAAGCCGGTAGGCCGGGGGCCTAGCGTGTCTGGCCCCCCGTCCACGGGGACGACGGCGCCGGTCACGAAGCTCGCCAGCGGGCTGAGGAGGAAGGCGGCCACGGCGCCGATCTCCTCCGGGCGGCCGAAGCGCTTCAGCGGCACCTCGCGGTTGATCCAGCGGGTCCAGGCGTCGGCGCGCGGTCCTTGCGAGCGCTCCTGCCACTCGCCGCCCTCGAAGATGATGTTGCCGGGCGCGATGGCGTTGACGCGGACCCCGCTCGGACCGGCGATCCGGGCCAGCTCCTTGGTCAGGTGGTTCACGCCGGCCTTGGCCGTGCCGTAGGTCAGCGGCGTGCCCAGCGCGCCGAGCCCCGCGATCGAGCTGATCAGCAGGACGGAGCCGTCCTTGCGCGGCGTCATCCGCCGCAACGCCGCGCGCGACAGCCGCCAGGCTGAATCCAGGTTCTGGGTGAAGCCGGCGTCCCAGGTCTCGTCGTCGATCTCGATGCCGGGCGGGCAGGGGTGCAGGCCGACGTTGGCGACGGCGCCGAAGATCGGGCCGAAACTGTCCTCGGCCTTTGCGACCGCGTCCTCGATCACCTTCGTCTCCCGAAGGTCCCCGGAGATCGCCAGCAGGCGGTCGTCGCCATATCGGGCGGCGAGGCGGGCGCGTGTGGCCTCCAGGGCGTCGGCGCCGCGGGCGGTGATAACCAGCTTCGCGCCTTCGGCGAGGCAGGCCTCGACGATGCCTAGCCCGATGCCGCGGCTGGCGCCGGCGACGAAGATTACCTTGCCTTCAAGGTCGAGGTTCATGGGCTAACGGCCTGAATGGAGGATGGAAAGCGCCTGCTCGGCGAGCGCCGGCGTGCCGTTGATCGCCTCGCGGTCGCTGGCGGCGACCCCGGCCAGGACGCGGCGGTAGACGCCCTGTGAGATCGAGGCGAGGCGGAAGATCGAGAAGGCCATCAGGAACGGCCAGTCCTCGATGTGATCGCGGCCGGTGCGGCGGCAGTAGGCGGCGACGTACTCGGCCTCCGTCGGGATACCGCTCGCGGCGAGGTCCACGCCATCCAGGCTGCCCCAGGACGGACTGTGCGAGCGCCAGATGAAGCCGTTGTAGGCGATGTCGGCGAGCGGGTGGCCGATGGTCGAGAGCTCCCAGTCGAGCACGGCGATGATCCGGGGCTCGGTCGGGTGGTACATCACGTTCTCCAGCCGGTAGTCGCCATGCGCGATGGAGACTGACTGGTCGGCGGGGATGCGGGCCGGCAGCTCGGCGATCAGGGCGTCCATGGCCGGGATGCTCTCGGACTCCGCGTCGCGGTACTGGCGGGTCCAGCGGGCCACCTGGCGCTCGAAGTAGTTGCCGGGCCGGCCGTAGTCGCCGAGACCCACGGCCTCGAAGTCCACCTGGTGCAGCTTCGCCAGGGTCGCGTTCAGGTCATCGTAGATCGCCGCGCGCTCCGCCGGCTCCAGGCCGGGCAGGGCCGCGTCGCGGAAGATGCGGCCGGCCAGGTAATCCATGACGTAGAACGGCGTGCCGATGACGTCGGCGTCCTCGCACAGCGCCCGCATCTTCGGGACCGGGATCTGGCCCTCGAGGGCCTTCATCACCCGATATTCCCGCTCCACCTGGTGGGCGCTGGAGAGGAGCTGGCCGGGCGGCTTCTTGCGCAGGACGTAGCGGCGGCCCTCGCCGTTCGTCAGCAGGAAGGTCGGGTTGGACGCGCCGCCCTGGAACTGCTGGACGCGCAGGGCGTCGCCGATCTCCGGAAGCTGGGCGCTGAGCCAGGCGTGCAGCTTCGCCTCGTCGAAGCGGTGGGCCGGGACGACGTCGCGGACAGGCAGTTCGGGCGCGGTGGCGGTCATCGCGGAAGTCCGCCCGGGATGCCGTTGGGGCAGTCCAGCGGCCCCGCCTGTGCCTTCCGGGCCACGGGCTCACGGAGAAGGTTAACAGGCGAAGAGCTTGGCCTTGCCTTTTCGGGCGCGACCGTCAGTTTCGGCCCCCTCTTTGACAATCAGGTGTCCCATGGAGCCCGCCCAGGCTCAGGCGCCCTCGCTCGCCGAGGCGCGCCCGCATCCCGTTCGCGAGGAACTGCCCCAGCTTCTGAAGCTGTCCGGGCCGGTCGTCCTGTCGCGCCTGGGCATCATGGCCATGGGCCTGACCGACGCCATCGTGGTCGGCCAGTATTCCGCGATCGAGCTCGGCTATCACGCGCTCGGCTGGGCGCCGACGAGCGTCGTCCTGACCGCCGTGGTGGGCCTGCTCACCGGCATCCAGGTGATGACCGCGCGCCGCATCGGCGAGGGTCGGCGCGATCAGACCGGCGCGGTGCTCCGGCGCGGCCTGAGCTACAGCCTGTGGCTGGGCATAGCCTCGATGATCATCCTGATGGTCGCCGGCCCGCCCTTCATGCACGTGATCCGGCTGGAGCAGGACCTGGCCGACGGCGCGAGCCGGGCGCTGATGGTCTTCGCGCTGTCCCTGCCGGGCTATGCGATCAGCGTCGCCGCCAGCTTCTGGCTGGAGGGCCAGTCGCGACCCGGGCCGGCGGCCATCGCCATGTGGGCGGCGAACATCGTGAACCTCGGCTTCAACCTGCTGCTGGTGCCGGGGACCTTCGGCCTTCCGGCTCTGGGCGCCGTCGGCGGCGCCTGGTCGACCTTCGCGGCGCGGACCTTCCTGGCCGCGGCCATGCTGATCTACATCGCGCGGATGCCCGAGGCGCGGACGGTCGGCGTCTTCCGGAAGCCCGACCGCGACAAGGCCGCGGAGGCCGAGCAGCGGCGCATCGGCTATGGCGCCGGCGCATCGAATTTCTTCGAGGTGGCGTCCTTCGCCAGCATGAACGTCATCGCCGGCTGGCTTGGCGGCATGGCCGTGGCCGCCTGGGCCATCGTGCTGAACGTGGCCGCGATCGTCTTCATGGTGCCGCTCGGCCTGGCGACAGGGGCCGCGGTGCTGGTGGGCTCCGCCTATGGCGCGCGGGACGCCCGCGGCGTGAACCGGGCGGGCGCCGTCTCCTTCGGGATCACGGCGGTGTTCGGCATCGCGGTGACGCTGGTCGTCTGGCCGGCCGCCGGCCTGATCGCGCGGGGCTACACGACGGAGGCGGCGACGCTCGCCCTCGCCATCCCGGCGCTGGCGCTTTCGGCGGCCATGTACTTCCCTGACGCCCTGCAGGTGGTGGCGGCCCAGGCGCTGCGGGCCCGCGGCGACGTCTGGCTGCCGACCTATACGCACCTGGCCAGCTACATCGTCCTGATGGCGCCGCTCGCCTGGTGGCTGGCGATTCCCATGGGCCAGGGCGTCAACGGCATCGCCTGGGCGGTGGTGATCGCCAGCATCGTCTCGGCGGTCCTGTTGCTCGGCCGCTTCTGGATGCTGGCGAGGCGCGACCGGCGCCAGCTCTAGAGGGCAGCCCGAACCCTAGAGGGCGAACGCCACAAGCTGGTCGCCGCGCTTGGTGTCGAGCTTGGAGTGGCCGCCGGCGGCGATCACCACGTACTGCCGGCCCTTCCAGACATAGGTCATCGGCGTGGCCTGGCCGCCGGCCGGCAGCTTGCCCTTCCAGAGCTCCTTGCCGGTGCGGGCGTCGAAGGCGCGCAGGTAGTTGTCCATGGCCGCGCCGATGAAGACCAGGCCCGCGCCGGTGGCCATCGGCCCGCCGACGTTGGGCACGCCGATGTTGCCGAGCAGGAACTGGGTGCCGGGCGCCAGGGCCTCGGTCGTGCCGAGCGGGACTTCCCAGAGCACCTGGCCCGTCCGCATGTCGACAGCGTGCAGCCGGCCCCACGGCGGCTTGTTGCAGGGCAGTCCGAGCGGCGAGAGCAGGACGTCGCGGCGCATGCCGTAGGGCGCGCCGGCCTGGGGCGAGATCTCGTGGCCGGGATTGGCGGCGCGCACCGCCTTGAACTGGTCGGCCGGGATCAGGGTGATCCTGTGCAGCAGGTTCGAGGTGTTGACGAAGGCGATCTGCCGGCCGGGATCGAAGGCGAGTCCGCCCCAGTTCGTGCCGCCGCCGGTGAACGGGTGGACGATGGTCCCCTTCGTCGAGGGCGGGGTGTAGATGCCGTCGTGCCGGGTGGCGCGGATCAGCTTGCGGCATTCGCCCCTGTCCCAGGGCGTCAGGCCGTAGGCGTCGTCGTCGGTGAGCGTGATCGGCGCCAGCGGCTTTGGCGCGATCGGGAAGGGCTGGGTCGGCGAGAGCTGCTCGCCGGGCATGCCGCCCTGCGGAACCGGCCGCTCCTCCACCGGGATCACCGGCGCACCGCCGTCGCGGGCCAGGGTGAAGATCAGGCCCTGTTTGGTGGGCTGGATCACGGCGGGCGTCGTGCGGCCGCCGTAGGCCACGTCGGCCAACGTCGGCTGGGCGGGGACGTCGTAGTCCCAGACGTCGTGGTGGACGGTGGCGAAGCTCCAGACCGGCTGGCCGGTCTCGGCGTTCAGCGCGACCACGGAGTTGGCGTGGCCGTCGTCACCGACCCGCGCGCCGCCCCAGAAGTCCGGGCTGGGGCTCGACGTCGGCAGGAAGACCAGGCCGCGCGCCTCGTCGGCCGACATCGGCGCCCAGACGTTGGCGGCCCCGGCGCGGACCCCGGGCGCCGCGGCGGCGAGCGGATCGAAGGTCCAGCGCGGCTGGCCGGTGCGCACGTCGTAGGCCCTTACCGTGCCGCGGACCTCGTCCACCCGCTGGTTGTCGTCGATCGACGAGCCGATGACGATCACGCCCCCGGGCGATCACCGGCGGGGAGGTGATCTGCATGGCGCCCTCGCGGGCCAGTTTCACGCCGTCGCCGACGTGCACGACGCCCAGGCTCCCAAAGCCGGCGCACAGCTTGCCGGTGGCGGCGTCGAGGGCGATCAGGCGGCGGTCGGCGGTCGGAGCATAGATCCGCTCGGCGCAGGCCGCACCCGCCGGGGCGGCAGGGTCACGCCAGTAGGTGACGCCCCGGCAGACGTAGTCGTTGGGATAGTTCACGTCCGGATCGACCTTGGGGTCGAACCGCCAGATCTCCCTGCCGCTGCCTGGATCGTGGGCCGAGACGGCGTTGAACGACGAGCAGGCGTAGAGCCGGCCGCCGGCCATGATCGGAGTCACCTGCAGGGAGGACTGGTCCATGAAGTCGGCGTGGCTGGTCGCCTCGCCGTTCGAATAGGTCCAGGCGACCTTCAGGCCCTTCACGTTCGCGGGCGTGATCTGGGCGGCGGAGGAATAGCGCTGGCCGCCGGCGTCGCCGCCATAGAAGGCCCAGTCGGCATCCGCGACCGGGGCGACCGGCGCGCGGCCCGCTGGCGAACAGGCCGCGGCTGCGAGTAAGCTCAGAACCGCGGCGGCGCGGGCCGTGGGCATGGGGGGCATGCGTGGTGTCCATCACCTGGGGAAAGCCGGACCAGACGAACCGCGTTCGCGCCGCCGGCCAAGGTTCCTGGGACGAACGGCGCGCGGGCGGTGACGAGCCGGAGGCCGCCGGGACGGTCCGCGCGTGGCGCGGGTTGAGCGGCGAGGAGCGCCGGTCGCTGCTGCTCTGCTGGCTGGTGGCGATCTCGATCATCGCCGTGGTGCTTGTGCTGAACGTGCTGACCCGCATGCACGACCTGCCGGTCCCACCGCTGCAGTCGATCATCGACGAGGGCTCCAGCGCGGTGGTGAACTCCGTGGCGATCCTGATTCCCGGGCTGCTGGTGGTCTGGCGGCGTCGCCGTTCCCCGCCCGCCTGGCGCGTGGCCCTCGTCTTCGCGGCCGGCGCCCTGGCCTATCCGCTGGTCCACGTCTCGGGATTCGTCGCGCTCCGGGGCCTCGCCTATCCCCTGGCGCTCGGCTACCCGTACGACTTCGGCCATCCCTTGAGCGAATTCCTCTACGAGATGGCCAAGGACCTGGCCGTGTACGCGGGCGCCCTCGTGGCCTTCACCCTGGTCTTCGGACGCCAGCAGGCGGCGGACCCGTCCCGTCCGGGAACCGAGCTGTTCGACATCCGCGACGGCGCCCGGATCGTGCGCGCGCCCGTCGCCGAAATCCTGGCGATCCGCTCGGCGGGCAACTACGTCGAGTTCCTGCTGGCCGATGGCCGGCGGCCGTTGATGCGCGCGCCGCTGACCACGCTCGAGGTGGAGCTCGCGCCGCGCGGCTTCGTGAGGACGCATCGGTCCTGGCTGGTCAACGCCGCGCGGGTGCGCGGCCTTCGCCCGGAAGGTTCGGGCGACTATGCGGTGGAGCTGGGGACGCTGGAGGCCCCGCTGTCCCGGCGCTTCCGGACGGCGCTGGAGACGCTGCGGGCGGCCTAGGCGCCGGCGCCGAGGATCCAGCCTTCCTCGCGCTCGGCGTCGAGCACCACGTCGGCGCTGGCGTCCTTCGGCGGACCGAACAGGGCGCCCAGCTTGCCGGCCTCGTCCAGCTTCGCGAAGTGCTCGGCCGTGGCGCGCACCTGGGCCAGGTCCTTCACCTCTCCGGGGCCCGGCGTCACCTTCAGGAGCGACGGATAGACCTCGGCCAGCACCACCTCGACGCCGGCGAGATCGGCCTCGGTCAGCGGCTTGAAGCCGGTCTCGAACGGCCAGGCCTTCACGCCCTCGCCGCGGGCGAGCTTCAACCGGCGGGCCGCCGGGATGCCGAGGATCGCCTGACCGCCCACCGAGCCGTTGTAGTAGAGCTTCCAGATCGAGGCCGCGCCCTTGGCCGCCAGGTCCGCGTGCCGGAACTCGGGAAGGTCGTCGGGGCCGTGCTCGCGGCTGCGCTTCGGCTGCAGAGTGGTGAGCGTGTCCTTCGGCGGGCAGCCCCAGAACGGGAAGGGGCCGCCGGTCAGGCGCCGGTTGATCTCCGAGCCCACCGAGAAGCGGTTGTTGGTGTTGTCGGCCTTGTCCTTGGCCATCTTGTCGAGCTGGTCCCAGGCCGCGCGCCAGGGCGGCTCGCCGGGCAGCTTCAGCGCCGCGGCGAAGCCCCGCGGGAAGCCCAGCGGGAAATCGAAGCCCACGAGCGCGCGTTCGGAGCGCTTCCGGAAGTCGTCCAGCAGGCTGGCGAGCTTCTTCTCGGCCTCGGCCCGGGTCGGCGGGTTGTAGCTCTCGAAAGCCAGGCGGAAGCGGACGTCGCGCTTCAGCACGCCGATCCAGACGGAATCGGCTCCGGTCGTCGGCTTCGAGGCGGCGCTCCAGTCGACGATCACATAGGCGCTGAACAGGCGCGGCACGTTGGCGGCTCCGGTTGGGAGGGACTGAGGCTTCTAACCCCTCCGCGCCGACGGGCCAACGGCCGCGTCGGGCTCAGGCGAGCTTGACGAGCATCTTCCCGAGGTTCTCGCCCGTGAAGAGGCCGAGGAAGGCGTCGGGGCTCTTCTCGATGCCCTCGAACACGGTCTCCTTCCACTTGACCTTGCCGTCCTTCACCCAGCCCGAGAGGTCCTCGATGTACTTCGGCATCAGGTCGAAGTGGTGGGAGACGATGAAGCCCTCCATGCGGATGTTCTTGCCAATCAACTGGGCGAGGTTCCGCGGGCCGGGGGGCGGCTCGGTGGCGTTATAGATCGAGATCATCCCGCAGATCGCGAAGCGGGCGAACAGCTTGGCCGAGTTCAGCGCCGCCTCGAGATGGGCGCCGCCGACGTTGTCGAAATAGACGTCGATGCCGCCGGGCGCGGCGGCGGCCAGGGCCGCGTTCAGGTCCTTCTCGGCCTTGTAGTCGATGACGTGGTCGACCCCGATCTCCTTCAGGAAGGCCACCTTCTCCGCCCCGCCGGCCGAGCCGATCACCTCATGGCCCTTGGCCTTGGCGATCTGCGCGACCATCGAGCCGACAGCGCCGGCCGCGCCGGAGACGAACACCACGTCGCCGTCCTTCAGGGCCGCGATCCGCAGCAGGCCGGCATAGGCGGTGAGGCCCGGCATGCCGGCCGCGCCCAGGAACGCCTGAACCGGCAGGCCGCGCGGATCGAGTTTCTGCAGGCCCTGGGCCGGGGCGGTGAAGCCCTCGCGCCAGCCGAACATGGACTGGACAAGGTCGCCGGGCTTGAGGCTCGGGTCGTTGGAGGCGGTGACCTCGCCGATGGCGCCGCCCTGCATGGCCTCGCCGAGCGCGAAGGGCGGCGCGTAGCTCTTCACGTCGTTCATGCGGCCGCGCATGTAGGGGTCGACCGTCATCCAGAGGTTCTTGACCTGGACCTCGCCGGGGCCCGGGTCCTTCAGGTCCACCGTGGCGATCTCGAAGTTGTCGCGGGTCGGCGTTCCCACCGGCCGGCTCTTCAGCCGGACTTCGCGCACGCTGGCCATGGTCGTCCCTCCATATGATTGTTCAAACGCCTGTTTAGCTTGAGGGCGGCGGTGGCGTCGAGGGCCGTGGTCTGGTACTGGCGCCCGCCAATTCGGAGCTTCCCATGGCTGAGTCCCTGCGAGGGGGCGTGATCGGCGCCGGCGTCTTCGGCGGCTACCATGCCCGCCAGTACGCCCGCCTCGACGGCGTCGTGCTCTCGGCCGTCCTGGATCCGCATCCCGACCGCGCCGCCAAGGTGGCCGTTCCGCTGGGCGGGCGCGCCTTCCACGAGCTGGACGAATTCCTGGCCGCCGTGGACGTGGTGACCATCGCGTCGCCCGCCACCCACCACGCGGCCCAGGCGCTGGCGGCGCTCGAGGCCGGCAAGCATGTCTATGTGGAGAAGCCGATCGCGGTCAGCGTCGCCGACGCCGAGAAGGTGAGGGCGGCCGCGGCGGCCCGGAAGCTGGTCGTCGCCTGCGGCCACCAGGAACGGGTGGTGTTCCGGGCCATGGGCTTGCTGGATGTGCCCGAGCAGCCGCTGTTCCTGGAAGCCCTGCGCCATGGCCCGCCGTCGGAGCGCAGCCGCGACGTCTCGGCCGTGCTCGACCTGATGATCCACGACCTCGACCTGGCGCTCGCCATCTCCGCCGCCGACCCGGTGACCGCCGAGAGCGAGGGCGAGCGGGGGGCCCGGCGACGTCTGGGACGCGGTCCGCGCCGAGGTGAGCTTCGAGGACGGCTTCACCGCCCGATTCGACTGCTCGCGGCTGGCGCCCGAACGGCGGCGGCACATGAAGGTGGTCTATCCCTCCGGCGAGGTGGAGATCGACTTCGTGACCCGGGAGTTCCGCAACACCACCCCCTTCGCCCTGAACCCGGATTTCGCCGAGACGCCGGCCGCCACCGACCCGCTGGGCGCCAGCGTCGAGGGCTTCCTGCAGGCGGTGCGGGGGCTGGCCCCGCGGCCGGTGGTCACTGCCGACGAGGCGATCCGCGCCCTCGACCTCGGCCTCGCCATCGAACAGGCGTTGGAGGACGCCGCGTAACGGGTCTAGCGTTGTCGGCCTGACCATCGGGAGGATCCCGCCATGACGTCCAGCGCCCACGATTTCGCCTTCAAGACCATCGATGGGGCCGACCTGCCTCTGACCACCTTCCGCGATAAGGTGGTGCTGGTGGTGAACACCGCCTCGGCGTGCGGGCTGACGCCCCAGTACGACGGGCTGGAACAGCTCTACTCGGCCTACAGGGATAAGGGCCTCGTGGTGCTGGGCGTGCCCTGCAACCAGTTCGCCGGCCAGGAGCCGGGCGCCGAGGCAGAGATCAAGGCGTTCTGCGAGACGCGGTTCAAGGTCGATTTCCCCCTGACCTCCAAGGTCGAGGTGAAGGGCGAGGGCGCCCACCCGTTCTACCGCTGGGCCGAGGCCGAGCTCGGCGAGCCGGCGGTGCCGGTATGGAATTTCCACAAGATCCTGATCGGCAAGGACGGCGAGGCGATCCGCGCCTTCGGTCCGCGGACAGATCCGCTCGACAGCGAGATCACCGACCAGATCGAGAAGGCCCTCTGAGCGCGAACGCGGTCGCCCGCTCGCTCGAGCTGGTCGCCGAGCGGATCGGCGATCCGGCGCCGCGCGTCTATGCCCGGCTGTTCGCGGCCTTTCCCGAGACCGAGGCTCTGTTCGTGCGCGACACCACGGGGGCGGTGCGCGGCGAGATGCTGGCGGTGGCCTTCCAGTGCCTGCTGGACCTCGACGGCGGCTACGGCGCCAGCTTCATCGCCGCCGAACGCGTGAACCACGATGCCTTCGGCGTGGACCCGGCGATCTTCGGCCAGTTCTTCCCGATCGTCCGCGACACCTGCCGCGAGGCCGTGGGCTCCGAGTGGACGCCCGAATTCGACGCCGCCTGGGACGCGGTCCTGGCCCGGGTCGGCGCGCTCGCCCCGGCATAGGAAAGGCGCCCCGCCCGAAGGGGCGAGGCGCCCAGCCCACGTCATGCCCGTGGCGGTACTGGCTAGAAGAACCTGTACTGCAGTTCGACGCCGTAGGTGCGCGGCGCGGTCAGCGGATAGGTCGAGTAGACGCCCTGCACAGAGTTGACGATCGGCGCGCCGGCCGGCGGCGTGTAGACGCTGCCCGCCCGCCGGACGCCGCCCGCGCCGCCCTCGTAGCCGAGGTCGTCGAAGATGTTCCGGATGAAGGCGATCACCGTCACCTTGTTGTCGGGCGCCTGCCAGGTGACGCGCGCGTCCCACTGATCCCACGACGGCGACTTGTAGTAGTCGCGGTTGAAGATCGAGCCGTACTGGGCGTCGCGCCAGATATAGCTCACCGAGCCGACGATCGCCCCGCCGGTCGGCAGGTCATAGGTGTAGTTCGCATTGATCGCGATCTTGTGCCTGGGCGCGTTCGGCAGGGAATTGCCGTCCAGGTCCTGCACTCGCTGGAAGCCGCCGTTCGGATCGGGATTGGCCGAGATCTGGGTGGTCTGGCCGGCCGCGTTCACGACGGGGCGGGGGCTCGTGTAGACGTCCGCCGCGCAGGTGGTGGTGGCGTCCCCGTACACCGTGGCCCGGCAGGTCGACCGGTCGGTGATCGGCCGGGCCCGCGCATTGAGCGCCGCTGGGTCCGCCGGGTCGACGGCGGTGCCCTCGGTGATCTCGGCGTCCAGGTAGGAGTAGTTGAAGAGGATCTGCAGGTTGTCGATCGGTTGCCAGATCGACTCCAGCTCGATGCCTTTCGAGGTGGCTTCCGGCACGTTGTAGAGGATGGCCTCGGAGACCGCGACCGCGCCCGAGGTGTTGATCACGCTGAGCGGGATCTGGGCGTTCTTGTAGTCGTACCAGAAGGCCGCGAGGTTGGTCTGGAGGTTGCCGCCGAAGGTCTTCTTCATGCCGACCTCGAAAGCGTCGACAGTCTCCTTCTCGGTGCGCGGGTTGGGCGAGAAGCCCACGTCGATCCCGATCCGGTAGCCGCCCGGCTTGTAGCCGTGGCTGTAGCGGGCGTAGGCGTTGGTGTCGGCGTCCGGCTCCCACTTCACCCCGACATTGCCGGTGGCTTCCTTCCAGGTGTCGGACAGCTTCCGCATCGCATAGCCGGTGGCGCGGTCGAAGGTGGTCGGCCCGTCGACGCCTTCCGGCAGCACCGGACGCGAGGACCACTGGTTCTCGGTGATGTCGACGACCGGGATGCCGCCCGGGACCGCGCCGTTCAACTCGGGCGCGGCGAAGCAGCCGGCGACGAGGTAGCAGAGCAGGCGGCCGCGCTCGACGCCTTCCTTGTGATCCACCGAGTAGCGCAGGCCGGCGGTGAAGGTGAAGGTCTCGGCGAACTGCCAGTCGATCTGGCCGTAGGCGGCCTTGGACGTGATGTCGAATTCCGGCGCGGTGTCGAAGATGCGGCGGTTGGGGTTCGGCGGGCAGACGCCCGCGCGCTGGGCGCAAAGTACCGCCGGGACGCCGAACGGGCCTTCGACCCGCGGCTCGTTCGGCAGGTAGGTGTAGACCGGCTGGGTGTAGTTTTCGTCCCAGTAGTAGAGGCCGGCCAGCCACTGGAGCGGGCCCTCATGGGTGGAGATCAGGGTGAGCTCGTTGCTCCACCAGTTCTCCCGCTCCTGGTAGTTGAAGGCGTAGGTCGGATTGACCGTGATGTTGCCGCCCGGGATGAGCGAGGGCAGCCGGTAGGAGGTGATCGGCGCCGTGTGGTCGACCGGGGTCGGGCCGTTGAGCGCATAGTTGTAGTTCACCGCGCCGGTCAGGTAGCGCAGGTCGAAGCTCGGGAAGTGGTACGTCCACTCGCTGGCGAAGATGTAGGTGCCGTTGAGGTCCACATCGTAGGGGATCGTGGACGCGATCTTCCGGGGATTGGTGAGGGCCGGGTTGGTGCAGCCCATGGGTGACGGATTGACCACGTTTGTGGTGTTCGGATTGCAGCCGTAGCCCGGGTTGAGCGTAATGGCCGTGGAGAACAGCGCCTCGGTGGTGGGGTAGGGGGCCGGCGTCCACGTCGCCCGCGCGCCAGGACCGCCGCCGCCGTTGCGCCACTCGATCCAGGTGAGCTTGGCCCAGCCCTCGAAGTTCTCGTTGAAGTCGAACTTCAGCTGGCCCTCGACGATGTTGGTGTCGATGACGTTGCCTTCGTCCGGCATGCCCGGGACGATGTTGTCGATCCAGCCCTTGCGCTGCTTCTCCCAGTTGGCCGCGACCCGGAAATAGACGCCCGGAATCTTCGTCGGGCCCGAGGCCGCGAACTCCAGCAGGCTGTGGTCGTAGTTCTGATACTGGGCGCGGGCCTCCGCGTACCACTCCTCGGTCGGGCGCTTGGAGACCAGGTTGATGGCCCCGGCCACCGCGTTGCGGCCGTAGAGCGTCGACTGCGGGCCGCGCAGGATCTCCGTCCGCTCCAGGAAGAGGGGGGTCTTGCCCGCCTCGACCGTGGAGGTCGTGTAGATGCCGTCGGAATAGACCGAGACCGAGGCGTCGGCCGAGTGGACGTTGCTGGTCCGGCCGACGCCGCGCAGGCTCACCCGGTCGGTCTGGCTGGAGTACTGCAGGCCCGGCGTGAAGTTGGTGATGTCCTGGACGCTGGTGATGCCGATCAGATCCCGGCCTTCCGACGTGAAGGCGGAGACCGCCACCGGCACGTCCTGCAGGCTCTGTTCCCGCTTCTCGGCGGTGACCACGAGCTCTTCGATGGTGTTGACGCCCTGCGCATGCGCAGTCGTCGTGAGAACGGCGGCCAGCACAGCGCTGGACGCCATCAATTGGATTTTCCGCATTTTCAGCCGCCTCCCCGCAGCTTCTCTGAAGAGCGCTATTTCCTGCGCTTGATTTCGAAGCTGAAGCAGTGTTGCCGCTCCGTCAACGGCTCGGACGCAAACTGAACATTGATAACTAAATAAGACTCACTCTCCGCCGATGTATTCAGGCAGATGTGCAACTCATGAGGGGTTGTCGAGAGCCAGAAAGCGCGTCAGTCTGACCCGGTTACTGACTTTGTTCTTCCCAGAGAACAACCTGAGGGCGCGCGAAAGCGCGCCCTTTTGTTTGTGCGATGCGGTATTCATGGTGTGCCGCAAGGTCGTTCGAGGCCGCGTGTCGGTTCTGAAACACTTGTGGCGTAAGGGATCGGCGCCGTCCTTCGCACGCGCGAGAGTGACTGTTGCGCCGCTTCTTCCGTGCACACCCGTAAGTAGAGCGGGCGCAACTGGCGCTGCATTCCGCCGCCAGGCTCTTTCCCCCTGCGGACGCGCCCTCTAAGGAAAGGCCGCCAAGTCGGAGGGCGTAGAGCATGCACCGCAAGCCGGACGGATCCTGGGACAAGTCGAACCTCCCCAGCCGCCATGTGACCGTGGGGCCCGCGCGGGCGCCGCATCGCTCGTACTACTACGCCATGGGCCTCGGCAGCCGGGAGATCGCCCAGCCGTTCGTGGGCGTCGCCTCCTGCTGGAACCAGGCCGCGCCCTGCAACACCGCCCTGATGCGCCAGGCCAACGCCGCGGCCGAGGGCGTGAAGGCGGCCGGCGGGACGCCGCGCGAGTTCTGCACCATCACCGTCACCGACGGCATCGCCATGGGCCACGAGGGGATGCGCTCGTCGCTGGCCAGCCGCGAGGTGATCGCCGACCTCGGTCGAGCTGACCATGCGCGGCCACGGCTACGACGCCCTGGTGGGCGTCGCCGGCTGCGACAAGAGCCTGCCCGGCATGATGATGGCCATGCTGCGCCTGAACGTGCCCTCGGTGTTCATCTACGGCGGCTCGATCCTGCCGGGCCGGCTGGACGGCAAGGACCTCACCGTCCAGGACGTCTTCGAGGCCGTGGGCCAGTTCTCCGCCGGCGCCATCAGCGAGGAACGCCTCTGCCAGGTGGAGCAGCACGCCTGCCCGGGCGACGGCGCCTGCGGCGGCCAGTTCACCGCCAACACCATGGCCATGGTCTCCGAGGCCATCGGCCTCGCACTGCCGCTCTCCTCGGCCCTGCCGGCCGCCTACCTCGACCGAGACCAGTTCGCCCGGGCGTCCGGCGAGGCGGTCATGCGGCTGATCGAGAACAACATCCGGCCGCGCGACATCTGCACCCGCAAGGCGTTCGAGAACGCCGCGGTGGTGATCGCCGCCAGCGGCGGCTCCACCAACGGCGGCCTGCACCTGCCGGCCATGGCGCACGAGTGCGGCATCGAGTTCACGCTCCGCGACTTCGCCGAGATCTGCGCGCGCACGCCCTACATCGCCGACCTGAAGCCCGGCGGCCGGTTCGTCGCCAAGGACATGGGCGAGGCGGGCGGCACGCCCATGCTGCTGAAGACCCTGCTGGAGGGCGGCTACCTGCACGGCGACGTCATGACCGTCACCGGCAAGACCCTGGCCGAGAACGTCGCCGACGTGCGGTGGCGCGACGACCAGGAGGTCATCCGCCCGGTCTCCAACCCGCTGTCGCCGACCGGCGGCGTGGTCGGCCTCTGGGGCTCGCTCGCCCCCGACGGCTGCATCACCAAGGTCGCCGGTCTGAAGCACACCAGGCACCGCGGCCCGGCCCGGGTGTTCGACGGCGAGGACGCCTGCTTCGCCGCCGTCACCGCCCGGGACTACAAGGAAGGCGACGTGCTGGTGATCCGCTACGAAGGGCCGAAGGGCGGTCCCGGCATGCGCGAGATGCTGGCGACCACCGCGGCGCTCTATGGCCAGGGGGTGGAGAACATCGCCCTGATCACCGACGGCCGGTTCTCGGGTGCGACCCGCGGCCTCTGCATCGGCCATGTGGGACCGGAAGCCGCCGCCGGCGGCCCGATCGCGCTGGTGAAGGACGGCGACATCATCACCATCGACGCCGACGCCGGCACGATCGAGCTGGAGGTCGACCCCATCGAGCTCGAGCATCGCGCGCACCTGCTGGCCCAGGAGCCGCCGCGGCAGACCAACTATCAGACCGGCGCGATCTGGAAGTTCGCGCAAGGGGTCGGCCCGGCCCACCTGGGCGCCGTGACCCACCCGGGCGCCAAGGCCGAGACCCACGTCTACGCGGACCTCTGAGATGAGGACGCTGGGCCTGATCGGCGGGATCAGCGCCGAGAGCACGGTCGTCTACTACCAGCTGCTGAACCGGCTGGTGCGCGAGCGGCTGGGCGGGCTGCATTCGGCCAAGCTGATCCTCTGGTCGGTGGATTTCGCGCCGATCGCCGAGCTGCAGGCGAAGGGCGACTGGGACGAGACGGGCCGCCAGTTCGCCGACGCCGCGCGCCGCCTGGTCGCGGCCGGCGCCGAGGCCATGGTGATCTGCGCCAACACCATGCACCTGAACGCCCCGCAGGTGGCCGAGGCGGGCGTCCCGGTCATCCACATCGCCGACGCCACCGCCGAGGCGCTGAAGCGGCTCGGCGTCACCCGGCCGCTGCTGCTCGCCACCCGCTTCACCATGGAGAAGCCGTTCTACCTCGACCGGCTGCGCGGGCAGGCGCTGGACGGCCTTGTGCCCGAGGCCGCCGACCGCGAGACGCTGCACGCGATCATCTACGACGAACTCTGCCAGGGCGTGGTCACCGAGTCCTCGAAGGCCGTCGTCCTGGGCATCATCGAGCGGGGCCGGGCGGCCGGCGCGGACGGGATCATCTTCGGCTGCACGGAGATCGGCCTGCTGCTGGACCCCGCGGCGATGCCGCTGCCGACCGTGGACAGCGCCGTCGCCCACTGCGAGGCGGCGATCGACTTCGCGCTGTCCTAGTAGAGGACGCCGACGCCGAACAGGAACGGGTGGGCGAGCATCAGGCCGATCCACACCACGACGGCGGCCAGCACCCGCCAGGCCCCGAGCTCGCCCACCTCCAGCCGCTGCCGCCCCTGGGCGACCGCCAGGAAGGGGATGTTGGAGGTCTGGACCGCGAACCGGTCCCACTTCGCGCCCAGCGCGCCGGCGCTTGGCGTCGATGCTCACCGTGCCGAACAGGGCCAGGGCCAGCAGCGAGCCGAAGAGCACAAGGCTCGCGGGGTCGCTGTTCGCCAGCAGGTGGCCGAGCGCCCAGATCGCGACGCCCCACAGGAACGGGTGACGGGTGATCCGGAGCATGCCCTGGACCGGCTCCGCGCGGTCGAGCACGCCCTCCTGGCGGACGCTCGTCGGGTTGGGCGTGGTCAGGCCGACGACGACGAACAGCACGGCGACAAGCTGCAGGAAGAATTGGAAGCCGTGGACGACCGACGACAGGCGCCAGAGCGGAAGCGCGTTCTCGGTCCCCCGCGTCGCGGCATAGGCGCACGCCAGCCAGACGAGCCCGGCCACCGAGGCCAGAGAAAAGAGACCCATGTAGGGCCCGGATCCCAGGCGTGCGACGAGCGTGTCCCGGAGGCGCGTGCCCGATATCAACAGGTGCAGGAGGACGAAGAAGGCGGCGGCGGCGATCAGATTCTGCATCATCGCATCCCCGGTTTGGATGAGCGTGGGCCTACCGGTTTACGCTGTCAATGAAGGCGTCGTCCGGATCGTCCTCCCAAGGCGGCAGGTCGAACAGATCCTCCGCCGTCGCGGCCGTCGCGGCGGTCGCGGCCGTCGCGGCCGGCAAGGCGGCTCGCGGCGGGGGAGCCGGATCCGGTTCAGGCCCGGCCGGCGGCGGCGCTTCGACGGACGGCGGCCGGGCGGGTTGCAGGGAAATGGGCTTCCGCACGACCGCCTCGGCGCGGGCGAGCCAGCGGTTGGCTTCCTGGACCGCGTCGGGCCGACGGGGCCCCGCGCCGGCCCTCGTCCTCGGCGAGCCAGAGGTCGAGGTCGAAGTCGGGATGCCGCGGATCGTCGAAAATCAGCCGCAGCCGCACCAGCTCGTCCGCGCCGGTCAGCAGGTCCAGCGCCCGGCGGGCCTCGCCGCGATGCGCCCGCGCCGTCACCTGGCCGTCGATGATCAGTTCCGCCCCGACCATCTCGTCGATCCGGTAGACCAGGCACCACGCGCCGGTGTCCCAGCAGACGGCCATGCGTTCGGACGTGAAGTTGAAGCCGACGCCGCGGCCGCGACCCGGCGCGACCAGCATCGCGTGGGGATCGGCCTTCAGGACCTTCTTCAGGCTGCGGCGGATCTTGCGGTCTTCGGTGGACAGGCGGGCGGCGAGGGTCCCCACCACGGTGAGGGCCACGCCCGCGAGCGCGAGCAGCACAAGGAGGCGTGCAAGCTCGTCCATGGGACAAGGCTAAGCCCGTTTTGCGAGTCCCCCGGAAGGGGGTGGGTCAGGCGTCGAGCTCGACCACCAGCGGCACATGGTCGGAAGGCTTGTCCCAGCTGCGCACGTCGCGGTGGATCGAGACGCCCTGCAGCAGGTCGGCGGCCTGCGGCGAGAGCAGGGCGTGGTCGATGCGGATGCCGTTGTTCCGCTGCCAGGCGCCGGCCTGGTAGTCCCAGAAGGTGTAGGCGCCCGGCGCGCCGTCCGCCTCCAGGTAGGCGTCGGTGAGGCCCATCCACTTCAGCGCCCGGAACGCCTCGCGGCTCTCCGGCTGGAAGAGGGCGTCGTCGACCCAGTTCTTCGGGAACTCGGCGTCACGCGGCTCCGGGATCACGTTGTAGTCGCCGGCCAGGACCAGAGGCTCCTCGAAGGCCATGAGCGCGCGGGCATGGGCGTTCAGCCGGGCCATCCAGCCGAGCTTGTAGGCGAACTTCTCGGTGGCGATGGGATTGCCGTTCGGCAGGTAGATCGAGGCGACGCGGACGGGGCGGGGGCCCGAGATCACCGCCTCCAGGTAGCGCGCCTGCTCGTCGGTGTCGTCGCCGGGCAGGCCGCGGCGGACGTCCTCCAGCGGCGCCTTCGAGAGCAGCGCCACGCCGTTGTAGGCCTTCTGGCCGTGGACGGCGATGTTGTAGCCCAGCCGCTCGAAGGCCTCGGCGGGGAACTTCTCGTCCACGCACTTGATCTCCTGCAGGCAGGCCACGTCGGGCTGGGCCGCCTCGAACCAGCGCACCACCGTCTCGAGGCGGGCGTTGACCGAGTTCACGTTCCAGGTGGCGATGCGCATGCGGGGCTCCGGTTCAGGGCCGGGAAGCTAGAGGGCCGGGGCGTCGCGCTCAATGGCTTGCGGCGGCCATCCGCCGCTGATACTTAAGCAATGACTTAAGTGAAGGCCGCGCCATGCCCCTGATCCTCCACGAGCACCCGCTCTCCTCCTACTGCTGGAAGGCGAAGATCGCCCTCTACGAGATGGATCTGCCGTTCGAGGCGCGATTGTTGGAGCTTTACGACGAGGCGAAGCGGAACGCGCATTACGCCCGCTGGCCGTTGGGCAAGATGCCTGTGCTGGAGGACACCGGCCGCGACGCTGTGGTCGCCGAGACCAGCGTGATCGTGGAGTACCTCCAGGCGTTCCACGCCCCATCGGCCGGGATGATCCCGGCCGACCTCGAGGCTGCGCTCCGCGTCCGGCTTCTGGACCGGGTGTTCGACAGCTACGTCATGGAGCCGATGTCGCGCGTCGTGGCCGAGAACTTCCGGGGCGGCGACGATCCCGTGGGCGTGGCCCAGGCGGACGCCCTGCTGGCGCGCGCCTACGACTATCTCGAGCGCGAACTGGCCGGCCGGACCTGGGCGGCGGGCGACACCTTCACCCTGGCCGACTGCGCCGCCGCGCCGTCGCTGTTCTACGCCGACAAGGTGCTGCCGTTCCGCGCGAGCCACCCGACGCTCGGCGCCTACCTCGACCGGCTGGAAGCCCGGCCGTCCTTCGCCCGCGTACTGCGGGAGGCCGAGCCCGTCTTCCACATGTTCCCGGGCCGGAAGGCCGCGTGAGCGGCGACCTCGACACCCTGTTCCAGGCTCTGGCCGACCCCACGCGGCGCGCCATGCTGGAGCGGCTGAGCCGCGGGCCCGCCTCGGTGAGCGACCTTGCCAGGCCGTTCGACATCAGCCTGCCAGCGGTGGTGCAGCACCTGGCTGTGCTGGAGGCCGCGGGGGGTCGTCACCTCGCGCAAGGTCGGCCGCGTGCGGACCTGCCAGCTCGACGTCGGCGCGCTGAGCCGCGCCGAGCGATGGATCAACGACCGGCGCCTGGAATGGGATCGGCGCCTCGACCGGCTGGGGAGCTACCTCGCCGAAGGCCCGGAGAAGCCCTCATGACCGAACGCAACGTCGTCCACGCCACCTTCTGCCTGGAGCGGCGCTATCCGGTCCCGCCGGCCCGCGCCTTCGCCGCCTGGGCCAGCGCCGAAGCGAAGGCGAGGTGGTTCGACGGTCCGGAAGGCACGGAGATTTACGAGCGCAGCCTCGACTTCCGCGCCGGCGGCGCCGAGCGCCTGTGGGGCCGGCATCCCAGCGGCAAGGTCTCGGATTTCCAGGCCCGCTACTTCGAGGTGATCCCCAACGCCCGGATCATCTACGGCTACGACATGTATGTGGACAGGGTGAAGCTCTCGGTCTCGCTGGCCACGATCGAGTTCCACGCGGACGGCGAGGGGACGCGGCTCGTGATGACCGAGCAGGGCGCCCCTTCCTGGACGGCTACGACGACGCCGGCAGCCGCGAGGAGGGGACCGCCTGGCTGCTCGAGAAGTTCGGAATGTCGCTGACCTAGATCGAGAAGCTGACGCCGCAGCCGCAGCTCGACTTGGCGTTCGGGTTGCGCACCCGGAACTCCGCGCCGGCCAGTTCATCGACGAAATCGATCTCTGAGCCCTTCAGGAAGGGCAGGGAGACGGTGTCCACGAGGGCGGCCACGCCATTGCGCTCGACCCGGAGGTCGTCGTCCTGGACCTCGTCCACGAGGTCGAACTGGTACTGGAAGCCGGAGCAGCCGCCGCCTTCGACGGCCACGCGGAGCATGACGTCGCGGCCTTCGGCCTGGCCGATGGCGCGGATGCGCTGGGCGGCGCTTTCGGAGAGGGTGACGTCAGTCGTGGTCATGGCTGTTAAACGTTTGCAGGGCTTAGCCTATATGAGGTCACCTGCGGCTTCGACCAAGAGGCCTAGATCGAAACGGTTTCATGGCCCTTACGACCCCGCCTCGCGCGCTCTTTGCCGAAAACCCCGACGCCAGCCGCGGCCGCAAGGTCGCAGAGCCCGAGAGCCGCACCCGGACGCCGTTCGCCAGGGACCGTGACCGGATCATCCATTCCACCGCCTTCCGCCGCCTGAAGGAGAAGACCCAGGTCTTCGTGGCGCACGAGGGCGATCACTTCCGCACGCGCCTGACCCACAGCCTCGAGGTGGCGCAGATCGCCCGCAGCGTGGCCACCGCGCTCGGCCTCGACGCGGACCTCGCGGAGACCATCGCGCTGGCCCACGACCTCGGCCATCCGCCGTTCGGCCACGCCGGCGAGGACGAGCTGCAGGTCCAGATGCAGGGCTTCGGCGGCTTCGACCACAACGTCCAGACCTTCCGGGTGGTCACCAAGCTGGAGCGCCGCTACCCGCGCTTCGACGGCTTGAACCTCACCTGGGAGACCCTGGAAGGCGTCATCAAGCACAACGGACCCGTGGCCGATAAGCTCGACCGGCCGTCCTGGGCCGCCATCGCCGAGTTCGACGCCGACTACGGGCTGAGGCTCGGCACCTGGGCGTCGGCGGAGGCCCAGGTCGCCGCGCTGGCCGACGACATTGCCTACAACAACCACGACGTGGACGACGGCGTCGAGGCGGGCCTGTTCTTCCTGAAGGAACTGCTCGACGTGCCGCTGATCGGGCCGCACGTGCACTCCGCCATGGCCGACTTCCCCGACTGCGACCAGCGGATCATCCGTCTGGAGGCCGTGCGCCGGATGATCGGCGCCATGGTCGACGACGTCATGGCCGAGACCCGCCGCCGGGCCGACGGGCTGAAATCCGCCGAGGAGGTCCGCAATCTCGACCACGCCGTGGTCGCCTTCTCGCGGGACATGGTCGAGGACCTGTCGGCGCTTCGCACCTTCCTGATGGAGCGCATGTACCGCCATTGGAAGGTCAACCGGACCCGCAGCCAGGCGCGGCGCATCCTGGCGGAGATGTTCCAGCTCTTCATGCACGAGCCGGACGTCCTGCCCGCCGACTGGGGCGAGCGGGCCGCGACGCGGGACGAGGCGGGCAAGGCGCGGGTGGTCTGCGACTACATCGCCGGCATGACCGACCGCTTCGCCATCGAGGAGCACCGCAAGCTCTTCCACCTGGATGTGCTGGGGTAGCGTTCCGCCGCATTTCCGCCCGCGGTGACCCACAGGAAAAGCCGCGGTGTCGCGGTCACTCCTCGTCAACCCTTGGATAGACTGAGCGCCGACGGGCGATTCGCGGGTTCGCGGGTCGCGTGCCTATGGATTCCCTCGGAGCCCCCGATGTCCGAACACGACCGCGGCGCCTACACGCCGCCCACCACCGACGCGCCGCTGTCGTTCGATGCGCGCCAGCCGGTGCGCGGGGCGCGCCCGATCCCCTTCACCCTGATCATCTCGGCCCTGGTCCTGGTCGCCCTCGTGGTGGCGATCGTGATCTTCTACCGGTCGGGCGTCCGCGAGGCCGGCCAGCCGCCGCAGACGGTGGGCACGGAGGTCGCCGAGATGAAGGTTCCGCCGCCCGCCGAGGCCCAGCCGCAGGACCCCGCCGCCGGCCTACAGATCTACCGCTCGGAGGCGGGCGAGGCGCCGGAGACGGTGTCGCCGACCTTCGCCCCGCCGCCGGAACAGCCGCAGCCGCGTCCGCAGCCCGCGCCGGTGGTCGTGACGCCCGCGCCGCCGCCGCCGGCCGCCGCGCCGACCCAGCCGGTGACCGCGCAGCCGGCGCTCCGTCCCGCGCTGCCCGCCGCCCAGGCCCCGAAAGCCGCCCCGCCGGCCCAGGTCGCCACGGCTCCGCCGCCGGCGCCAAGACCGCCCCGCCCCCCGCCGCCAAGGCCCCCGCGGCGGCTCCGGCCGCCAGCGGCGGCGCGGTCGTGCAGATCGGCGCGGTCTCCTCGCCGGCGCTGGCCGACAAGGCCTGGAACGACGCGGTCGCCGCCGCGCCGGGCCTCGCGGCGGGTAAGGGGAAGGCCGTGGAGCGCATAGAGCGCGACGGCGGCACGCTCTACCGGACGGCGGTCACCGGCTTTGCCGACCGCGCCGCCGCCACCGCCTTCTGCAACCGCCTGAAGGCGGCCGGGAAGAGCTGCTTCGTCCGGTGACGACCAGCGCCGCCATCTTCGGCTGCCAGGGCCCGGCGCTCTCCCCCGAGGAGGCCGCCTTCTTCCGGGACGTGCAGCCGTGGGGGTTCATCCTCTTCGCGCGCAACATCGACACCCCGGACCAGGTGCGGCGCCTGACCGCGAGCCTGCGCGAGATCGTCGGCCGCGACGACGCGCCGATCCTGATCGACCAGGAGGGCGGCCGGATCGCCCGTCTCGTCCCGCCGCACTGGAAGCTCTATCCGCCGGGCCGCGCCTACGGCGAGTTGCCGGCGGACCAGCGGCGGGAGATCACCTGGCTGGGCGGGCGGCTGATCGCCCATGACCTGGGCGCGATCGGCGTCAACGTCGACTGCGTGCCGGTGCTCGACGTCCCGGACCCGCAAGGCCACGAGATCATCGGCGACCGGGCGTATGGCGACACGCCGGAACAGGTGGCGGAGCTGGGCCGCGCCGCGTCGGAGGGCCTGATGGCGGGCGGCGTCCTGCCGATCGTCAAGCACATCCCCGGCCACGGACGGGCGAAGGCGGACAGCCACTTCGAGCTGCCGGTGGTGGACACGCCGTTCGCCGAGCTGGACGCCCGCGACTTCGCTCCGTTCCGGGCGCTCAAGGACATGCCGATGGCGATGACCGCCCACGTGATCTACTCAGACCTGGACGCCGAACAGTCGGCCACCACCTCGAAGGCCTGCTTCGAGCGGGTGATCCGCGGCGCCATCGGCTTCGAGGGCCTCGTGATGTGCGACGACCTCTCCATGAAGGCGCTGTCGGGCGGGCTGGACGAGCGTGCCCGGGCCGCGCTGGCCGCCGGCTGTGACGTCGTCCTGCACTGCAACGGCGACCTGGGCGAGATGCGCCAGGTGATGGACGGGACCGGATCGCTGGCGGGGAGGGCCGCGGAGCGCGCCGCCGCCGCGCTGGCGCCGCTGCGCAATCCGGTTGCGCCGTTCGACGCCGCCGAGGCCCGGGCCCGGTTCGACGCGGCGTTCGGAGGGCGGTTCTCGTGAGCGGCGGCTTCCAGCCGAACCTCGACTTCGCCGCCGCGGCCAGCGCCGCCGAGGACGGCGAGGCGCTGATCGTCGACATCGAGGGCTACGAGGGCCCGTTGCATGTCCCTGCTGGCGCTGGCCCGCAGCCAGAAGGTCGACCTGCTGCAGCTCTCGATCCTGAAGCTCGCCGAGCAGTATCTGTCCTTCGTCCAGCAGGCCCGGCGGATGCGGTTCTCACTGGCCGCCGACTACCTGGTGATGGCCGCCTGGCTGGCCTACCTGAAATCGCGGCTGATGCTGCCGAAGCCCGAGAAGGTGCGGCCCGAGGAGGCGCCGGCCGAGGAGGTGGCCGCGAGGCTCGCGTTCCGGCTGGCCAAGCTCGACGCCATGCGCAAGGCGGGCGAGGCGCTGAAGGAACGCGCCCAGCTCGGCCGCGACGTCTTCGTGCGCGGCGACCCCGAGGCGATCAAGGTGATCCCGTCGAAGGAGATCGAGGGCGACCTCTACGGCCTGATGACCTCCTACATCAGCCAGCGGACCAAGGAGCAGTCGCGGCACTACACGCCCCGGCCGCCCGTGGCCTATCCGCTGGAGGACGCCCGCGACCGCCTGAGGAAGCTGCTGCCCGACCTGGAGCGCTGGACGCCGCTGACGGGCGTCGCGCCCATCGGACCCGCCGACCACGGGCCGAGCCGCGCGTCGTTCGTGGCCTCAACGCTCTCAGCCAGCCTGGAACTCGTGAAGGAAGGCGCCCTGGAGGCCCGCCAGCTCGAGGCCTTCGCCGACATCTACCTGAAGCGCCGCGCCGAGGTGCGTCCGTGAGCCTCGATCCCGCCCAGACCGAGCGCGAGGTGGAAGCCCTGCTGTTCGCCGCGGCCGGACCCCTGAGCGACAAGGACCTCGCCCAGCGCCTTCCGGAAGGCGCCGACGTGGCCGCCGCCATCGCCGCCCTGCAGGCGCGCTACGAGGGCCGGGGCGTGGAACTGGCCCAGGTGGCCGGCCGGTGGCGCTTCCAGACGGCGGGCGACCTGGCCTGGCTGATGACCGAGGAGCGGGAAGAACCGCGCCGGCTGTCCAAGGCGGCCCAGGAGACCCTCGCGATCATCGCCTACCACCAGCCGGTGACGCGCGCCGAGATCGAGGCGGTGCGCGGGGTGCAGGCGTCCAAGGGTACGCTGGACGTGCTGCTCGAACTCGGCCTCGTGAAGATGCGCGGGCGCCGGCGGACGCCCGGCCGCCCGGTCACCTACGGCACGACGGACGCCTTCCTGGAGCACTATGGCCTGGCCAGCCTGGGCGACCTGCCGGGCATGGCCGAGATGAAGGCGGCGGGCCTGCTCAGCCTCGACCTGCCGGCCGACTTCACCGTGCCAAATCCGGACCAGCTGTCCCCCGACGAGGACCCGCTGGACCTGGAGGGCGAGGCGCCCGAGTTCCACGTGGATTTCCTCGGCGAGGAAACCAACTGAACCCTGGCAGGCAGCGAATGAAAACGCCGCGTTGGCTTGGCCCCTCCGGACTGACTATATAGCGCTCGAAGCAGGGGTCCGGGGGCGGACCTATAGGGAGTAAGGCCGTCATGGGCTCTTTTTCGATCTGGCACTGGCTGATCGTGCTGGTTGTCGTGGCGCTGCTGTTCGGCGGCCGCGGCAAGCTCTCGGGCCTCATGGGCGACGCCGCCAAGGGCATCCGCGCCTTCCGCGACGGCCTGAAGGGCGAGGACGAAACCCAGCACGCCGACGCCAAGCCGCTCCCCAAGGAGAGCGAGAAGGACAACGCGCGCGGCTGATTTCAGCCACGCGATTTTTTGCTGATCCCCGAACGCCGGCGCGCTTGATCGCGGCCGGCGTTCCCGTCTAGGCCACCGGCATGCTTCCCGACGTCGGCGTCACCGAATACCTGGTCATCGCCATCGTGGCCTTGATCGTGGTCGGCCCCAAGGACCTGCCGGTCCTTCTGAGGAAGCTCGGCCAGTTCGTGGCCAAGCTGCGGGGCATGGCCAGCGAGTTCCGCGCCAGCTTCGATGAGATGGCGCGCCAGTCCGAACTGGATGAACTCCGCAAGGAGGTCGAGGCCATGCGCAAGGGCCAGTTCGCCGACGTGGGCGGGGACATGAACTCGGCCCTCGACGACATCAACCGCAGCCTGACCGACGTGGGCGTGCAGATGCATCCGCCCATGAGCCACCAGTGGGACAGCCCCCCGGTCGCTGAGACCGATCCTGCCCCCGCGGCCGCCGCCGAGCCGGCCAAGAAACCCCGCGCCCGCAAGGCCGCCGCGCCCAAGGCGGCGACAGCCAAGACGACCCCAGCGAAGTCCGCGGCGGCCAAGACCGCCGCCGCCAAGCCCGCCGCCGCCCGCAAGCCGCGCGCGACCAAGACCGTCAAGGGCGCCGCCTCGTGAGTGAATACGATCCGGACGAGGCCGACATCGAGGCGAGCCGCGCGCCGCTCCTCGACCACCTGGTGGAACTCCGCAAGCGGCTGATCATCTGCGTGGCCGCCGTGGTCGTGGGCTTCCTGGTCTGCTTCGGCTTCTCCACGCCGATCTACCAGTTCCTGCTGCACCCGTTCGAGATGGCCGCCCGCATGTTCGCCGCCCAGCAGGCCGGCGGCAGCCACGGGCCGTTCGACCTGATCTTCGTGCTTCTCGGCATCAAGGACGTGCCGCAACTGAAGGGCGAAGACCTCACGCTCGTGTTCACCGCGCCGCTGGAGTTCTTCTTCACCAAGCTGAAGCTGGCCGGCTTCGGGGCCGTGGTGCTGACGTTCCCGGTGCTCGCCTGGCAGGTCTACGCCTTCGTGGCGCCGGGTCTCTACAAGCGCGAGCGACGGGCCTTCCTGCCCTTCCTGCTGGCCGCGCCCTCGCTCTTCCTGCTGGGGGCGGCGCTGGTCTATTTCGTGATCCTGCCCTTCGTGCTGTGGTTCTCGCTGAGCCAGCAGATTATCGGCACGGACGGCATCGCCGTGCAGATGCTGCCGAAGGTCTCGGACTATCTGACGCTGGTCACCACCCTGCTGCTCGCTTTCGGGCTCTGCTTCCAGCTGCCGGTGGTGCTGACCCTGCTCGGCATGGCCGGCATCGTGACGTCGGACATGCTCCGCGCGGGCCGGCGCTACGCCATCGTCGGGGTCTTCGTGGTGGCGGCCATCGTTACCCCGCCCGACCCGATCAGCCAGACCATGCTCGCGGTGCCGATCATCCTGCTCTACGAGATCTCCATCTGGTGCGTGCGGCTGATCGAGGCGCGACGCAAGCGCGAGGAAGCCGGAACCGACGTCGTGCCGGTGTAGGGCTTGGCCCCACCGCCGACGCGCACTAGGAAGGCGGCTCACTCTTAACTGCGGCCGCCATGCACGACATCCGAGCCATTCGCGAGACCCCCGAGCTTTACGCACGAGCCTGGTCGTCGAAGGGCCTGTCCGGCGAATCCCTGGTGGCCGAACTCCTCGGCCTCGACGAGACGCTCCGCGCCGCCCAGACGGCGCTGCAGGCCGCCCAGGCCGAGCGCAACGAGGCGTCCAAGAAGATCGGCCAGGCCAAGGCCCAGAAGAACGAGGACGAGGCCCAGCGCCTGATGGCGCATGTGGAGACCCTGAAACGCACCCTTGAGGAGCAGGCCGAGGTCGAGCGCACGGTTGGGGAGGAGCTGCGAAGCCTTCTCGCGACCCTGCCGAACATCCCGGCCCCCGACGTGCCCAAAGGCGCCGGCGAGCACGATAACGTCGAGGCTCGCCGATGGGGCGAGCCTTTCGCCATCTCCGCGCCGAAGGACCACGTCGACCTCGGCGAGGGCCTTGGCCTGCTCGATTTCGAAGCGGCCGCCCGGATGAGCGGGTCGCGGTTCGTCGTGCTGAAAGGCCAGCTCGCCCGGCTCGAGCGGGCGGTCGGCCAGTTCATGCTGGACCTGCAGACCGAGGAGCACGGCTATATCGAAGTGGCCCCGCCGCTGCTGGTCAACGACGCGGCCGCCTACGGCACCGACAAGCTGCCGAAGTTCGCCGATGATCTCTTCCAGACCACCGACGGCCGCTGGCTGATCCCGACGGCCGAAGTGCCGTTGACCAGCCTTGTGATGGACCAGGTGGTGGCCGAGGAGGAACTCCCGCTGCGCTTCACGGCGCTGACGCCCTGCTTCCGCTCGGAGGCCGGCGCGTCAGGCCGCGACACCCGCGGCATGATCCGCCAGCACCAGTTCAACAAGGTCGAGCTCGTGTCGATCACCGCGCCGGAGAAGTCCGACGAGGAGCACGAGCGGATGGTCGGCTGCGCCGAGGCGGTGCTGAAGCGCCTGGAGCTGCCGTTCCGCACCATGCTGCTCTGCACGGGCGACATGGGGTTCGGGGCGCGCAAGACCTATGATCTGGAGGTCTGGCTGCCGAGCCAGGGCAAGTACCGCGAGATCAGCTCCTGCTCGAACACCGGTGACTTCCAGGCCCGGCGGATGAACGCCCGGTCCAAGAAGGCCGGCGAGAAGGGGACCCGGTTCGTCCATACCCTGAACGGCTCGGGCCTGGCGGTCGGCCGGACGCTCGTGGCGATCATGGAGAACTATCAGGACGAGGACGGCCGGATCGCCATCCCGCAGGCGCTGCACCGCTACCTCCCCGGCCTGACCCACATCGGCGGGAAGGCCTAACGCGTGCGGATCCTGCTCACCAACGATGACGGCATCCACGCCGATGGGCTGGCCGCTCTGGAGCGTATCGCCGCGGAGCTCTCGGACGATGTCTGGGTCTGCGCGCCGGAATACGAGCAGTCGGGCGCCAGCCGCGCCCTGACACTCGCCGAGCCGATCCG
Source organism: Phenylobacterium sp. J367 (assembly GCF_024699985.1). Classification (GTDB taxonomy): domain Bacteria; phylum Pseudomonadota; class Alphaproteobacteria; order Caulobacterales; family Caulobacteraceae; genus Phenylobacterium. The sequence goes on from NZ_JAJONA010000001.1 coordinate 3,321,651, forward strand.
GGTGCGGCAGGTGGGCGAGCGAAAGTTCTCGACCACGGGCACGCCGACCGACTGCGTGATGCTGGGCATCCACGAGCTGGTGCAGGGCCGGCGGCCGGACCTGGTGCTGTCGGGCGTGAACCGCGGGGCCAACCTCGCCGAGGACGTCACCATGTCGGGCACGGTGGCCGGGGCCATCGAGGGCATGGCGCTGGGGGTGCCGGCGATCGCCCTTTCGCAGCAGGGCTTCTACGAGCCCGGCACGAGCTTCGAGGCCTCCGAGACGTTCGCGCCGGGGATCATCAAGAAGCTCGTTGAGATCGGCTGGCCGAACGACGTGATCATGAACGTCAACTTCCCGGCCAAGCCGGTCGCGGAGATTACCGAGGTCGAGGTCACCCGTCAGGGATTCCGCGACGTCCATGTGCGCCATGCCGAGAAGCGCACCGACCTGCGCGGCAAGGACTACTACTGGATCGGCTTCCGACAGACCCCATCGAAGCCGGCCGAGGGCACGGACCTGCGGGCGCTCTACGAGGGCCGGATCTCGGTCACGCCGCTGCACATCGACCTGTCGCACATGGCCACCGTCCACGACCTGAAGGGCCGTCTCGGCGGTCCGCCTCCGAAGGCCTGACGCCCATGGCGAAGCCGGAAAGCCCCGCCGACGTCCGCATGGCGACCCTGATCCTCGCGCTGAAGCAGCAGGGGGTGAACGACGCCAAGGTGCTGAACGCGATCGAGAAGACCCCGCGCGAGGTGTTCACTCAGGAGCTCTTCAAGGAGCGGGCCTATGAGGATTCCGCCCTGCCGATCGCCTGTGGCCAGACGATCAGCCAGCCGTACATCGTCGGCCTGATGACCCAGATGCTGCAGATCGAGAAGCGCGACCGCGTCCTCGAGATCGGCACCGGCTCCGGCTACCAGACGGCGATCCTCTCGAAGCTCGCCCGGCTGGTCTACACGGTGGAGCGCTACCGGACGCTGATGAAGGAGGCCGAGGGCCGGTTCAGGCAGCTCGGCCTCACGAACATCATCACCAAGTTCGGCGACGGCGGCGAAGGGTGGCCCGAGCAGGCGCCCTTTCGACCGCATTATGGTCACGGCGGCGGCGCCGGAGGAGCCCAAGGCTCTCCTTTCGCAACTCAAGCCCACGGGGGTTCTCGTGGCGCCGATCGGTCGGGGGGCCGGTTCAGACCCTGCGCCGCTACACCGGGGACGGAGAGGGCGGCTTCAAGGTCGAGGACCTTCTGGATGTCCGGTTCGTGCCGCTGCTCGACGGCGTCGCCAAGGAGCTTTGAGCGCTGCGTCGCTTTGCGGGTGGTCGTGGCGTCCGGCCCGCTCCAAAATCTTCAGACGCCCCGAACTGATTCTGATTTGTGACCCCGGAGCGGCGATGACGCTTTCCCTTTCGCGAACGGTCCTGGCGCTCCTCGCCACCACGGCCCTGACGGCGTGCGCGACCCAGACCCCGAATTTCCCGACACAGGCGCCGGCCGCCCCGCCGCCTCCGGTCGCGGAAGCGCCCGCGCCGACACCGGCCGACGAGGGCCCATCAGCCAGGCGCAACCCGCGCCCGTGGAGAGCCGGCCGCTGGAGCAACTGCCTCCGGCCGCCTCGCCCGCGCCGCAGCCTGCGCCGCCGCGCGCCGAGCCCACCTACCGCACGGCGACCACCCGTTCGGTCACCGGCCGTGTGGTCGACGCCGAAGGGCGCTCCACCACCTATACCGTGGAAAGGGGCGACAGCCTGATCGCCATCGCCCGCAAGCTGGACACGACGGTGGACCAGCTCCGCGACGACAACGGCATCGAAGGCTCGAACATCCGCCCGGGCCAGAAGCTCAAGGGCCCGCGCACGGATGCGAAGGCCTATGTGGTCGCCTCGGGCGACACCCTCTTCGCCATCGCCCGGCGGTTCGGCGTCACGGCGGACGCGATCGCCGAGGAGAACGACATCGGGCGCAACGCCCCTCTGAAGGTCGGCCAGCGCCTGCGCCTGCCGGAGGGCTTCCGGGACCGCGGGCCGATCGTCACCACGACCCGCACCGTTGTGGAAGCCGGAGAGCCGCAGGCCGCGCCCGCCACGCCGCCTCCGCCGCCGAGCCGCGAGCCGGAGCGCGCCGCGCCGCCGCCCACGCGGCCGGCCCCCGAGCCCGCTGCCGAGCCGCCCGCGACCCGCGCGGTGACGACCCGCTCGGTCACCGGCCGGGTGATCGACGTCGAAGGCAAACCCGAGACCTACACGGTCCGGAAGGGCGACACCCTCATCGAGATCGCCCGCAAGCTCGACACCACGGTGGACCAGCTCCGCAAGGACAACAGGATCCGCGGCTCAAACATCCAGCCCGGCGACAGCCTCAAAGGGCCCCGCGGCGCGGGCAAGGCCTACGTCGCCGGGTCCGGCGACACGCTCGACCTGATCGCCCGGCGATTCTCGGTGACCGCGGCGGCGCTGCGCAGCGAGAACGGCCTCGGCCGCAACGCCACGATCAGGGCGGGGCAGCGCATCCGCCTGCCGTCAGGCTACCGCGATCGCGGCCCGGTCACCCAAACGACCCGCCAGCCGGTAGAGAGCTCCGCGCCTGAGCGGGCCGCCCCGCCGGTCCGTACGCCGCCGCCGGAGCCGACGCCGGCTCTGCCGCCCAGGCCGCAACCCTACACGCCGCCGGCGACGTCGCGCCCCGCGCCGCCGCCGCGCGCAACGCCCAGCCGGCCGCAGCCCTACACCTCGCCCAGCGCGCCGCCGGTGGCCGGCCCCGCCATCGCGCCGCCGGTCAGCGACGCCCAGATCTCGCAGCTCGGTCGTGGCCGGTTTATCTGGCCGATCGACGGTGACCTCGTGTCGGGCTTCGGCCCCAAGCCCGGGAACCAGCGCAACGACGGCATCAACATCCGCGCGAAGACCGGCGATGCGGTTCGCGCCGCGGCCTCCGGCGACGTGGTCTACGCCGGCGACCAGGTTCCGGGCTTCGGCAACCTCGTTCTGATCAAGCATGCGGACGGCTGGGTGACCGCCTACGGCCACCTGTCCCGCGTGGACGTGAAGATGACCCAGAAGGTCACTCAGGGGCAGCAGATCGGGCAGGCCGGCTCCAGCGGCGGGGTCACCGAGCCACAGCTCCACTTCGAGGTCCGCTACGCCCCGTCGCCGCTCGATCGGGCGCGGCCGATCGACCCGGCGCTGGTCCTGCCCAAGTAGGGGGCTAGAGGGGGAGGGGGCTTGCCCTGTTCCCCCGCCAGGTCGCGGATGAACTGCCAGGCGACGCGGCCCGAGCGGCCGCCGCGGAGCTGCGCCCACTGCAGCGCCCTCCGGTCGAGGTCCGGCGCGGCGAGGCCGAACCGGCGGGCATAGGCCTGCACGGCTTCCAGGTAGGTTGCCTGGTCCATCGGCGCGAAACCGATCCAGAGACCGAAGCGATCCGAGACGCTGACTTCCTCCTCGGCGTCCTCGGCGGCGGCCAGCATCCCCCGGTCCTCGGTGCTGGTGCGCGGCATCAGGTGGCGGCGGTTCGACGTCGCGACGAAGAGCACATTGGCCGGCGGACCGGAGACCCCGCCTTCCAGCGCGGACTTCAGCGCCTTGGCCGCGGCCGCGCCCTCCTCGAAGGAGAGGTCGTCGCAGAGCACCACGAAGCGCTCGGGCAGGACGCGAAGCTGGTCGAAGAGGGCAGGGAGTGCGGTGACCTGGTCGCGGTCCACCTCCACGAGGCGCAGATCGGCCGCCTCGGCGCCGGCGGCCATGAAGGCGGCCTTGGCGAGCGAACTCTTGCCCGCACCGCGCACGCCCCAGAGCAGGGCGTGGTTGTAGGGCAATCCCCCGGCGAAACGCCGCAGGTTCTCGAGGAACCGCTCCTTCTGCCGGTTCACGCCGACCAGGCTGTCCAGGGCCAAGGGATAGTCCGGCGCCGGGTGGAAGGCGCCGGTGGCCGGGTCGTGCCGGAACAGGCGGGCGCCTGCGAAGGAAGGCCGCTCCGGGGCCGGCGGCGCGAGCCTTTCGAGGGCGTCGGCGATGCGTTCGAGAACGGGCTTCAGCTCGGGGTCCATCGCCGCGAGCCATAGCCGCGGGCGCGTTCCATTGCAAAACGGAGGCGCAGCGCATAGCTTCCGCCGACTTTGAGCGGGCCCCTTCCGATGGCGCCCGCGCCCGCCCATTTCGGAGAGGCCATGTTCGCCACCCCTGCCTATGCTCAAGCCGCCGCCGGCGCCCCACGGGCGGCCCGCAGGACATGTTGATCCAGTTCCTGCCGCTCATCGGCCTGGTCGTGCTCTTCTACTTCCTGATGATCCGCCCGCAGCAGAAGCGCATGAAGCAGCACCAGCAGATGCTGGGCGGGCTGAAGCGTGGCGACACGGTGGTTCTGTCCTCCGGCATGATCGGCAAGGTCGTCCGCGTCGAGGACAAGGAAGTCGGCCTCGAAATCGCCACGGGCGTGACCGTGAAGGTAGTCAAGGCGATGGTCGCCGACGTCCGGACGCGCGGCGAACCCTCGCCCGCCAACGACTCCAAGGTCTGAGCTAAAGCCCCTCGATGCTGAATCTCTCCCGCTGGAAGATCGTTCTCGTCGTCCTGGCGGTGGTCTTCGGCATGCTCTTCACGCTGCCGATCTCATCCCGGCCGACGCCCGCGCCAAGCTGCCGGGCTTCCTGCCCCGGCAGACCCTGAACCTGGGCCTCGATCTCCAGGGCGGTTCCTACCTCCTGCTGGAGGTGGACACCGCAGCGTTGCGCCGTGAACGGCTGACGAACCTCGTCGAGGACGTCCGGCAGAATCTGCGCAACGACGAGATCGCCTTCACCGACCTCGGGATCGTGGACGGCGAAGTCGCCGTGCGGATCACCGATCCCGGTCAGGTGGACGCCGCGCTGCGCAACCTGCGCAACAGCGTCGGCGCGCCGCTGGCCGGCAGCGTCAGCGGACGGGACGTCAACGTCTCCACCGGCCCCGACCAGCGCCTGCGGCTCAGCTTCGCCCAGGAGGCCATGCAGGCCGAGGCGTCGCGGGCGGTGGAGCAGTCCATCGAGATCATCCGCCGCCGGGTCGACGAGCTCGGTACGCGGGAGCCCAGCATCACCCGCCAGGGTGTCGACCGCGTGGTCGTCCAGGCGCCCGGCGAGAGCGATCCCCAGCGCCTGAAGGAGGTCATCGGCCAGACCGCCAAGCTGACCTTCCAGATGGTCGACGATTCGGCCACGCCGGCCGAAGCGGCGGCGGGGCGCGTTCCACCCGGGTCCGAGCTCCTGCCGCAGGACGATCCCTCGGAGCCGTTCGTCGTCGTCAAGCGGCGCTCGGTCGTCACCGGCGAGATGCTGGTGCACGCCAACCAGGCCTTCCACCCGCAGAACCAGACCCCGATCGTCGAGTTCCGGTTCAACGGACAGGGCGCGCGGCGCTTCGGCGACGCCACCACCCAGAATATCGGCAAGCGCTTCGCCATCGTCCTCGACGGCAAGGTGATCTCCGCGCCGGTCATCAACAGCGCCATCACCGGCGGCTCCGGCTACATCGAAGGCAACTTCACCGTCGAGAGCGCCAACGACCTCGCCCTCCTGCTGCGCGCGGGCGCCCTGCCGGCCCCGCTGAAGGTCGAGGAACAGCGTACCGTCAGCGCGGAGCTTGGCGCCGACGCCATCGCGGCCGGCCAGATCTCCACCGCGGTCGCCTTCGCGGCGATCGTGGTCTTCATGCTCCTCGCCTACGGCTTCCTGTTCGGCGGCATCTCGATCGTCGCCCTGCTCGTCAACGGCCTGCTCATCGTCGCCGCCATGAGCGTGACCCAGGCCACCCTGACCTTGCCTGGCATCGCCGGCCTGATTCTGACCCTGGCGGTGGCGGTTGACGCCAACGTGCTGATCTATGAGCGCATGCGCGACGAAATCCGGGCCGGGCGGACGGTGATCTCGGCCATGGACGCGGGTTTCTCCCGCGCCATGAGCACGATCATCGACGCCAACCTGACGACCCTGCTGGCGGCGCTGCTGATGTTCCAGTTCGGCGCCGGCCCCGTGAAGGGCTTCGCTTGGACGCTCTCCATCGGCGTCCTCACCTCGGTGTTCACCGCCGTCCTCATCACCCAGGTGCTCCTGGCCGTGTGGTTCCGCACCACGCGCCCGAAGTCCCTGCCGATCGTCTAGGGAGGGCCTTCCAGTCATGTGGCCCCTGATCCGCATCCTGCCGGTGAAGACGAACTTCCAGTTCGTCCGCTTCTCGAAGTACGCCGCCATCCTGTCCGCCATCGCGGTGATCGCGTCGCTGGCCCGGGCCCTGATCCCGTTCGAGCCCCCCCTGCGGCGGCCTGAACTGCGGTATCGACTTCACCGGCGGCACGGTGATCGAGCTGTCCACCGCGCCGAAGCAGGTGGACCTCGGCGCCGCCCGCGCCGCCATTGAACGCCTGAACCTCGGCGACCCGCAGGTGCAGGGCTTCGGCGACGGCACCGCCGCCATGGTCCGCTACCAACCGCCGGCGGGCGCCAGCGCCGACCAGGTGGCCGGCGAGGTGCGCACCGCCATCACCCAGGCGCTCGGCCAGGTGAAGTTCGATCCGCCCGACGTCGTCGGGGCCAAGGTGTCGGGCGAGCTGTTCAGCAGCGGCCTGATGGCGCTCGGCCTCGCGATCCTGCTGATGATGATCTACATCTGGTTCCGGTTCGAACTGCAGTTCGGCATCGGCGCGGTCGTGGCGCTGTTCCACGACGTGATCCTGACCTTCGGCATCATCGCCTTCTTCAGGCTGGAGTTCAGCCTGACGACGGTGGCCGCGATCCTGACCGTCATCGGCTACTCGATGAATGACACCGTCGTGGTGTTCGACCGCCTTCGCGAGAACCTGCGCAAATACAAGCGCATGCCGCTGCGCGAGGTGATCGACCTGTCGATCAACGAGACCCTGTCGCGGACGATCATCACCGGCCTGACGGCTGTGCTGGCCCTGGCCGGCCTGGCGGTGTTCGGCGGTCCGACGCTGCTCGGCATGTCGCTGGTGCTGATGTTCGGCATCATCATCGGCACCTATTCCTCGATCTATGTCGCCGCGCCGGTGATCCTCCTGTGGGGCGTCAAGCGCGGCGAGGAGGAAGCCCAGCCGCTGAAGCCGGCCGACGTCCGGCCGTAGGGCGGGCGCAGCGATGGCCCGGGACGCACCCTCGATCGACGCCTACGGGGGCAGCGGTTTCCGGCTGTCCGGCGAACGCCACGAGGGCTCGCTGCTGATCCTCGCCGACGAGGCGCGGCCCTGGCCGGTCGCGTCGCTGGACGAGTTGACGCCCGAGAGCCTCGAGCCGGTGCTGGCCGCCGGCCGTGCCGAGGTAGAGTTCCTGCTGCTGGGCGTCGGCGCAAAAAACGCCCAGCCGCCGCGGGCCGTGCGCGATGCGCTGCGCGCCGCCGGGATCGGGCTGGAGTTCATGGATACGCCGTCGGCGGCGCGGCTCTACAACGTCCTGACCGCCGAGGGTCGCCGCCTGGCGACCGCCCTGATCGCCGTCTGAGCGGAGGAGGGCGTCGCGGTGCGAGCCTTCCGCCTGCGGCGAAACGCCCCTATACCTGACACCCAAGGTAGGAATCGAGGGGCTTCAAAATGGCTGGGCTGCTTTCCAATTTCCGCAACACCGTGATCGTCAGCGTCCTGCTCGCGCTGGTCATGCTGTTCGCCTATTCCCAGAGCCCGCAGGGCCTGGACACCATCTACTGGCAGGCCGTGTTCCGCTGGCTGCACACCTTCTTCGGCATCCTGTGGATCGGTCTGCTCTACTACTTCAACTTCGTGCAGATCCGGAAAATGCCGGAGATCCCGGCCGAGCTGAAGCCGGCCGTCTCCAAAGTACATCGCGCCGGAGGCGCTGTTCTGGTTCCGCTGGGCGGCGCTGTTCACCGTGCTGATGGGCCTGATCGTCCTCTACCTGCGCGGCGTCGACTACGCGCACGAGACCCTGACGTTGGGCCTGTTCGGCGGCTATGCGGCCGGCGACAACCGCTACACCCTGCTCGGTCTCTCGGCCTGGCTGGCGGTGATCATGTTCGTCAACGTCTGGGCGTTCATCTGGCCGAACCAGAAGATCGCGCTGGGGATCGTCGAGGCGGACGCCGACGCGAAGGCCAAGGCGGCGCGGACGGCCATGCTGTTCTCCCGCACGAACCTGCTGCTCTCGATCCCGATGCTCACCGGGATGACCATGACGCAGACGCTGTTCGGCTGATCCAAAGCCCATTACGGAGAGGCCCGCCCTTGCGGCGGGCCTTTTTCGTTTTGAGCTGATGAGCGACGACGCCTCCAACCTCGATGAGCTGATCCGGCGCGTGGACCCCGACCGCTGGCTCTCCAGCCGGTTCATCGGCGACCCGCAGGCCCGGGCGGACGTGATCGCGCTCTACGCCTACGACCACGAGCTCGCCCGCGCGCCACGCGTGGCCTCGAATTCCTTGCTGGGCGAGATCCGCCTGACCTGGTGGCGGGAGGTCCTGGACGAGATCTTCGACGGCCGCCATGTCCGCCATCACCCAACCGCGCAGGCCCTGGCCGACGTGGTCCGCCGCCGGAACCTGCCGCGGGCGCCGCTGGAGGCGATGATCGACGCACGCTACCGCGAGCTCGATCAGAGCCCCATGTCGCCGAACGAGGCCCTGGAATGGGCCAGGGACACCGGCGGGCTCGCCGCGGAACTCGCCGCCGGCATCCTCGACCCGGCGGGCGAGGCGGCGAAGGCGAGGGGGGCGGGAACCGCCTGGGCGCTGAGCCGGATGGCCCGCAAGGCGCCGGTCTTCGCGCCAACGGCTGCGCAGGCGCTGGCCGGCGCCCGCGAGGCCGCTAAGGGCCTCAGCGCCGAATCCTTCCCTGCGGCGGCGCATGCCGTTTTCGCCGGGGGACTCGGATCCGAGTTCAGCCGCCGCTTACGTCTCATGTGGGCCGTCGCGCGGGGCCGGATCTAGCCGCGCCAGGGAGTCAGCCGCGGAAGCCAGCGTGGGACGGCCGCCAGGAAGGCGGGATAGTCCGCGGGGAACTTCCGACGGAGCGTCGGCTCCTCGTAGAGCCGGATGAAGGCGTGGAAGCCGGCCGCCAGGGCCGCCGCATAGGCGAGGATCCACGGCTCCGCATAGATCAGCGCCTCGCCGAGGGTCAGGGTGACGACCGCCACGTACATCGGATTGCGGACGAACCGGTAGAAGCCGCCCACCACCAGCCGGCTGGGCGGTGCGATCGGGGCGGGCGTGCCGAACCCCTGCCAGACGAACCGCGCCTGAGCCTCGACCACGACGGCCGCCCCCGCGGCGACCATCACCCAGCCGAGCCAGCGCGTGGCCTCCGTCCCCAGGAACGGCGGCCCCATCTCGCCGCCGGCGATGGCCCAGGGCAGGTAGACCGCGAAGGTCCCCGGCACGACGAGCAGGAAGACGAGGGTAAGCAGGGACGCAGCGCCGCGGGACATGGCGAGCTCCTTCCCATGGAGGACCGGCCTCCAAGGTGGAGCTTACCACATCCGGGACTATTCGGCGGCTTCCAGCACCGGCGCGCCGGCCGCCCAGGCCTCCAGGTCGGCCAGCGCCCGCTCGCCGACCAGCCGCTTCTTGCCCCGCGTCTTGTCCTTGTTCGACAGGCGGTTGCCCTCGGCGTCGCGCTTCGGCGGGGCCATCGGCGGCAGCAGGCCGTAGTTGATGTTCATCGGCTGGAACGAGCCCGCGCCGCCGTCCAGGTGGCCGCCGGTGATGTGGTTCACGAGCGCGCCCAGCGCCGTCGTGGCCGGCGGCGCTTCGATCGGCCGGCCGAGCCGCTCGGCGGCGGCGAGCCGCCCGACCAGCAGCCCCATGGCGGCGCTTTCCACATAGCCCTCGACGCCGGTCACCTGGCCCGCGAAGCGCAGGCGCGGCTGGGCCTTCAGGCGAAGCTGGCGGTCCAGCAGGCGCGGCGAGTTGAGGAAGGTGTTGCGGTGCAGGCCGCCCAGGCGGGCGAAGACCGCCTTCTCGAGGCCGGGAATCATCCGGAAGATCTCGGTCTGGGCGCCGTGCTTCAGCTTGGTCTGGAAGCCCACCATGTTCCAGAGCGTGCCCAGCGCATTGTCCTGCCGGAGTTGGACGACCGCCCAGGGCTTCTCGTCGGGCTTGTGGGCGTTGGTCAGGCCGACCGGCTTCATCGGCCCGTGGCGAAGTGTTTCGCGGCCCCGCTCGGCCATCACCTCGATGGGCAGGCAGCCGTCGAAGTAGGGGACGTTCTCCCAGTCCTTGAACTCGGCCTTCGGTCCGGCCAGCAGGGCGTCGATGAAGGCCTCGTACTGGTCCTTGGTCATCGGGCAGTTGATGTAGGCGGCCGCGTCGCCGCCGGGGCCGACCTTGTCGTAGCGCGACTGCCGCCAGGCGACGCTCATGTCGACGCTGTCGAAGTTCACGATCGGGGCGATGGCGTCGAAGAAAGCGAGCTGGCCTTCGCCGGTCAGGTCCAGGATCGCCTGGGCGAGCGCGGGCGAGGTGAGGGGGCCGGTGGCCACGACCACGCTGTCCCAGTCGGCGGGCGGCAGGCCGGCGACCTCCTCGCGGGCGATGGTGACCAGGGGATGGGCCTCCAGGCGGTCGGTCACCGCCTGGCTGAAGCCGTCGCGGTCGACGGCCAGGGGCGCCGCCGGCCGGCACCTGGTGGGCGTCGCCGCAGGACATGATGATCGAGCCTAGCTTCCGCATCTCGGCGTGCAGCAGGCCGACGGCGTTTCCGGCCCAGTCGTCGGCCCGGAAGGAGTTGGAGCAGACCAGTTCGGCGAGCTTGTCTGTGTGGTGGGCGTCGGTGCCGCGCACCGGGCGCATCTCGTGCAGGATTACAGGCACGCCGGCCTGGGCGATCTGCCAGGCGGCCTCGGATCCGGCCAGGCCGCCGCCGACCACATGGATGGGGGATGTCGTCATGCGTGGCTAACTAGCAACGATCGCCCCCGATCGCGAGCAGGGCCTTGCGTGCAGGGGCCGTGCAGACGAGTTTGCAGCCGGAGGGCCACGGAATCGTTCACCTGAACGTGTCGGGCCAAGGGACGATAATGAACCAGTTTTCGGCGAGCGAGGCGGCTCTGGAGGGCTTCCGCCTCATCCGGTCGCGGCCGGGCACCATGCTTGCCTGGGCCGGCGTCTATTTCCTTGGGATGATGGCCATCGGCCTCCTGATGGGCATCGCGCTCGGCCCGCGCTTCGCCGACGCGATGCGGGGCGGAAACACCACCGAGAAGACGGAGGCGGTCGCGGGGATCCTGGCCCAGTCGTGGCCCGCGTTCCTGCTGGTGCTTCTGGTCGTGGCGACCCTCGAGTCCGTGTTGATCGCCGGTATCTACCGGCTCACCCTGCGCCCCAACGAACCGGGCTTCGCCCATCTCCGGCTCGGACGCGACGAGTTCCGGCTGACCGCGGTCAACATGGTCCTCTATCCGATCGGCTTCCTGTGCCTCGCCGGCGGAGTCCTGGCGTGGGAATCCATGCTCGACGGGTCGTTGCTCAGCGGCCTGCTGCTGGTCGCCATCCTGGTGCTCACCGCCTGGCTCGGCGCGCGGCTATCACTGGTCACCCCGACCACGTTCGCGACGCACAGGATCGCCTTCCGCGACGGCTGGCGGCTGACCCGCGGCCGTACGGCCCCGCTGCTGTTTATGATGGTCCTGGCGGCGATCTTCTACGTGATGATCTGGCTGGGGATCACCCTGTTGAGCTTCTTCATCGTGTGGGTGAGCAATGCGGCGAGCCTGGACGCAGGCTCGGTCACCCCGACGGCGATCGCCGTCGGCCTTGCCACGCTCGTGATGCAGTTCCTGCTCTTCGTGCTGCGGGACGTGATGATCTACGCGCCGTTTGGCGAGGCGTATCTGCAGTTGGCCCCGGGAGCCGCAGAGGCCGCCGGGGCCGCCGCTTGAGCCCTTTCTCCGCCAGTGACGCGGCGGTCGAGGGGTTCCGGGTCCTCGGCCACCGCTGGCGTGTGGTCGCCGGCTGGGCGCTGTTCAACCTGCTCGGCCTGATCGGCGCTTGTGTGCTGGCCGCCGTGCTGATCGGCGTCGCCGCCGTGGCCGCCGCCTCCAGCGAGGCGGCCGGCATGGCCGGCGGGGTGCTGGGCGCGGTGGTCCTGGTGCTGGCGGCCTTCGCCGTCGAGGTGATGATCGTCGGCGCCCTCTATCGCATGCTGTTGCGCGAGGGACCGCCGGGCTTCCTTTACCTTCGCCTGGGCCCCGACGAGCTCCGGATCGGCGCCACCTGGCTGATCGTCATGGCCGCCTTCCTCCTGCTGGTGCTGGCGGGCGTGGCGGCGATGTCCATCGCCCGGACGGCCGGCGGCCTGTGGCTCGGCCTGCTGGCGGCGCTAGCCGTGATGGCGGTGATCGTCTGGCTGGGCCTCAGGCTGTCGCTCGCCGCGCCGATCGCCGTCGCCGAGCGCCGCCTGGGCTTCGTCCGCTCGTGGCGCCTGACGAAGGGCCGGGGCGCGGCGCTGCTCGGCATGACGGCGCTGACGCTCTGCCTCCTGGCGCTGATTGTTGTCGTGGCCTACCTGGCGCTCGCCCTGATCTCGGGCGCGGCGACGGGCTGGAGCGACCTCGGCCTTCTGCTGCGCACGGATGCGGACGCCATCGCCGAGCGGCCGGGCTTCTACGTGGCCCAGCTCGTCCTGCAGTTCCTCTTCGCCCCGATCCTCTGGGTGATCGGGCAGACGCCCCTGGCCGCCGCGTACATGGCGCTGAGCGGCGACGATCAGGCCTGAGCCGAAGGCCGCGCCGAGACCCGCTCGTGCCAGCCGCGGACGTTGGCGAGATCGTCGGGGACGGGCAGGCCGATCCAGGTGGCGAAGTCCACGGTCGAGAGCGCGCAGATGTCGGCCATGGTGTAGGCCTCACCGGCCACGAAGGGTCGCGCCTCCAGCTCCCGGTCCAGCCATTTCAGGGCGTTTTCGTAGGCCTCGCGGTTGGACTCGCCGAAGTCCTTGAATTGGGTGAGCAGGCGGGCCGTGTACGGGTGGGCGTGACGCCAGTAGTTGCCGACCGGGCTCATGACGATGAACTCGATCCGCCGGATCCACATGTCCACGTGGGCCTTCTCCACCGGCGTCGTGCCGAAGAGCGGCGGCTCGGGGTTCGTCTCCTCGAAGTAGCGGCAGATCGCGACCGTCTCGGAGATGGTCGTGCCGTCGTCCAGCTCCAGGGTGGGGATCTGGCCCAGGGAGTTGCGGGCGCGGTGCTCGGGGCTCTTGTGCTCCCGCTTCATCATGTTCACCGGCGTCTCGGGCAGCTCGATGCCCTTCTCGGCCAGGAAGATGCGCACGCGGCGCGGGTTCGGCGCCGGCATCGGCGCACCGTACAGGATCATGACTTGCTCCCCCTGATGTTCTTTGGCAGTCAGGCTAGTTCCAAACGCCTGTTCGCGCCTAGCCCGGAGTAACCGATGTTCACCCGCCGCAGCGTCCTTCTTGGCGGTGGGACCGCCGTCCTGGCCGGTCCGGCCTGGGCCCAGGGCGCCGATGCGGCCCTGACCGCCCTGCTGGCGCGGCATATGGACGAGCACCTCGCCATGTCGCCCGAGGCGGCGGCCTCGGTGCTGACCGACGCGCGGGGACGGAGGGCGCGGGGCGATCTCGACGACCGCTCGCCGGCGGCCAAGGCCGCGCAGGTGGCGGCGGCCCGCCGCTGGGCGCGCGGAGCTCGCGCGCATCGACCGAACGGCGCTCAGTCCGGCCCGCCGGATGGACTACGACACGGCGGCCTTCGCCTACGAGATGCTGGACGCCGTCGGCGCCCGCTACGGCTTCCAGGACCACGCGCTCCGGCCCGGGCCCTACCTCGTGAACCAGATGGCCGGCGCCTACTACTGGCAGCCGCAGGACTTCGCGCGCACGCCCATCGGATCCCGCGAGGACGCCGATCTCTACCTCTCCCGGCTTGCCGCCTTCGCCCGCGTCCTGGATGGCGAGGTGGAGGGCATCCGCAGGGACGCCGCGGCGGGTGTCGTCCCGCCGGACTTCGTGCTCGACCGGACGGTGCGCCAGCTTTCAGACCTCCGCGGCTCGGCGGCGGCGAGCCTGATCGACGGACCCGCGGCGCGCGCCACGGCGGCCGGGCTCGCTGATGTCGCATCGCGGGCGCGCAGGCTGCTCGACGAACGGGTGGTCTCCGCCCTCGACCGACAGATCGCGGCCCTCCGGGCGCTCGGGCCCGCCGCCGCGGGTGAGGCCGGCGTCTGGCGGCTGCCGGACGGAGAGGCCTGGTACGCGCTCGCCCTGCGGTCCAACACCACGGTCCCGACGCCGCCGGAGGAGATGCATCGGCTTGGGCTGGACACCTTCGAGGCGCTGCGCGCCCAGCTCGACGTGAAGCTGAAGGGCCAGGGGTTCACGCAGGGGACCGTCGCCGAGCGGATCAAGGCGCTGGACCGCGACCCGCGGCAGCTCAAGCCCAACACCGACGCCGGCCGCGCGGAAATCCTGCAATTCTCCCGCGATCACCTGGCCCGCCTGCACGGCCTGCTGCCGCGCGCCTTCCGGACGCTTCCGGATCGCGACATCACTGTGGACCGCATCCCGGTCGCCATCGAGGCGGGGGCGCCGGGGCCTATTACAACGGACCGCCGGCCGACGGTTCGCGGCCGGGGATCATCTCCATCAACCTCAAGGACACGGCGGAGTGGCCGACCTGGCGGCTCAAGACCCTGATCCACCACGAAGGCGATCCCGGTCACCACCTCCAGAACGCGGTCTTCCGGCGAGCGGCAGGGCCGGACATGCCGCTCTACAAGCGGTTCGCCCAGTTCTCGGCCTATGTGGAGGGCTGGGCCCTCTATGCCGAGCAGGTGGCCGTGGAGATCGGGGCCTACGAGGACGACCCGTTCGGCGAGATCGGAGCGGTGCAGTCGGCGCTGTTCCGGGCGGCGCGCATCGTCGTCGACACCGGCCTCCACCACAAGCGGTGGAGCCGCGCCGAGGCGACCCGCTGGATGGTCGAGAACGCCGGCGAGCAGCAGGCCTCGGCCCAGCGCGAGATCGACCGCTACTGCGTCTATCCCGGCCAGGCCTGCGCCTTCATGGTCGGCCGCCTGGAGCTGACGCGCACCCGCGACGCGGCCGCGCGCCGGCTCGGCGCCGGCTTCGACGTCCGCGACTGGCACGAGCGCGTGCTGGCCGCGGGGCCGATGCCGATGGAGGTTCTGGCCGCCAACTTCGGCTGAGTTCTTCCCTCCCCTGAAGGGGAGGGCAGGGTCTAGGCTGACACCAGCTTCTTCTTGCGCGCGCCCTTGCGTTCGCGGTGGCGTTCCAGGAGCTCGTGCAGGTAGCGGCCGGTCCAGCTCCGCGGGTTCTCAGCGACCGCCTCGGGCGAGCCTTGCGCCACGATCTCGCCGCCGCCGTCGCCGCCCTCGGGCCCGAAGTCCACCAGCCAGTCGGCGGTCTTCACGACGTCGAGGTTGTGCTCGATGACCACGACCGTATTGCCCTGGTCGGCGAGCTCGTGGAGCACCTCCAGCAGCTTCTTCACGTCCTCGAAGTGCAGGCCGGTGGTCGGCTCGTCGAGGATGTAGAGCGTCTTGCCGGTGGCCCGCCTGGACAGCTCCTTCGACAGCTTCACGCGCTGGGCCTCGCCGCCGGACAACGTCGTCGCCTGCTGGCCGACCTTCACATAGCCCAGGCCGACGCGCTTCAGCGTCTCCATCTTCTCGCGGATCGGGGGCACCGCCTTGAAGAAGTCGGCCGCCTCTTCCACCGTCATATCAAGCACATCGGCGATGCTCTTGCCTTTGAACAGGACCTCCAGCGTCTCGCGGTTGTAGCGGTGGCCGTGACAGACGTCGCAGGTCACATAGACGTCCGGCAGGAAGTGCATCTCGATCTTGATCAGGCCGTCGCCCTGGCAGGCCTCGCAGCGGCCGCCCTTCACGTTGAACGAGAACCGGCCCGGCCCGTAGCCGCGCGCCTTGGACTCCGGCAGCCCTGCGAACCAGTCGCGGATCGGCTGGAAGGCGCCGGTATAGGTGGCCGGGTTCGACCGCGGCGTCCGCCCGATCGGGCTCTGGTCGATGTCGATGACCTTGTCGAAGTTCTCCAGGCCCTCGATCCGCTCGTGCGGCGCCGGCGCGTCCGAGGCGTTGTGCAGTCGGCGCGCGGCGGCCTTGTAGAGCGTCTCGATGGTGAAGGTGGACTTGCCGCCGCCGGAGACGCCGGTGATGCAGGTGAAGGCGCCCACCGGGATCTCGGCAGTGATGTTCTTCAGGTTGTTGCCGGTCGCCCCGATGACCCGCAGGACCTTTTTCTTGGAGATCGGCCGGCGGTCCTCCGGCACCTCGATCTCGCGGGCGCCCGACAGGTACTGGCCAGTAATGCTCCTCGGGTTGGCCATGATGTCGGCGGGCTTGCCCTCGGCGATGATCTCGCCGCCGTGGACGCCGGCCGCCGGGCCCATGTCGATGACGTAGTCGGCGGTAAGGATCGCCTCCTCATCGTGCTCGACGACCAGCACCGAATTGCCGAGGTCCCGCAGGCCCTTCAGCGAGGTCAGCAGGCGGGTGTTGTCGCGCTGGTGCAGGCCGATGGACGGCTCGTCGAGCACATAGAGCACGCCGGTCAGGCCCGAGCCGATCTGGCTGGCCAGGCGGATGCGCTGGCTCTCGCCGCCCGACAGCGTGCCGGAGGCGCGGCTCAGGTTCAGGTAGTCCAGGCCGACATTCACCAGGAACCGCAGGCGATCGTTGATCTCCTTCAGGATCCGCCGCGCGATCTCCATCTGCTTGTCGGTGAGCGTCGTCTCCAGGCTCTCGAACCACTCCTGAGCATGGCGGATGGAAAGCCGGGATGCCTCGCCGATGTGCTGGCCGGCGATCTTCACCGCGAGGGCCTCGGGCTTCAGGCGGTAGCCCTCGCAGGCCTCGCAGGGCGTTTCGGACTGGTAGCGGCCGAGCTCCTCGCGGACCCAGGACGAATCCGTCTCGCGCCAGCGGCGCTCGAGGTTCGGCAGCACGCCCTCGAAGGTCTTGTTGACCTCGTACTTGCGGGCGTTGTCGTCGTAGATGAAGCGGATCTTCTCGCCGTCGGAGCCGTAGAGCACGACCTTGCGGGCGGCCTCGGGCAGCTTCCACCACGGCGCGTCCATGGAGAAGTCGTAGTGGCGCGAAAGCGCCTGCAGCGTCTGGGTGTAGAGCGGCGAGGGACCCTTGGCCCAGGGCGAGATCGCGCCCTTGTGCAGGCTCTTGTCCTTGTCCGGCACGACCAGGTCGGCGTCGAAGGCGAGCTTGGCGCCCAGGCCGTCGCAGACCGGGCAGGCGCCGTAGGGGTTGTTGAACGAGAACAGCCTGGGCTCGATCTCGCTGATCGTGAAGCCGGAGACCGGGCAGGCGAACTTCTCGGAGAAGATCAGCCGGCGGGGCTCCGCCTCGCCGGGATCCTTGTCGGCCCATTCGGCGACGGCGATGCCGTCGGCGAGCTTCAGCGCGGTCTCGATGGAGTCCGCATAGCGGCCCTCAAGCCCGGCCTTGGTGACCAGCCGGTCCACGACTACGTCGATGTCGTGCTTGAACTTCTTGTCGAGGGTCGGCGCGTCCTCGATCGGGTAGAACTCGCCGTCGATCTTCAGCCGCTGGTAGCCCGCCTTCTGCCACTCGGCGATCTCCTTGCGGTACTCGCCCTTCCGGCCGCGCACCACGGGGGCTAGGAGGTAGAGGCGGGTGCCTTCGGGCAGGGCCGAGAGCTTGTCGACCATCTGGCTGACCGTCTGGCTCTCGATCGGCAGGCCGGTGGCCGGCGAATAGGGCACGCCGACCCGCGCCCATAGCAGGCGCATGTAGTCGTGGATCTCGGTCACCGTGCCGACCGTGGAGCGCGGATTGCGGCTGGTGGTCTTCTGCTCGATGGAGATGGCCGGCGACAGGCCCTCGATCAGATCCACGTCGGGCTTGCTCATCAGCTCCAGAAACTGGCGCGCATAGGCCGAGAGGCTCTCGACATAGCGGCGCTGGCCCTCGGCATAGATGGTGTCGAAGGCGAGCGAGCTCTTCCCGGATCCCGACAGGCCGGTCAGGACGACCAGCTCGCCGCGCGGGATGTCGACGCTGACGTCCTTGAGATTGTGCTCACGCGCCCCGCGGACGCGGATCATGTTCGTCTGTTCAGCCATGTTTCCGGAAACACTGAGCGCCCTGGGGAAGGTCCCTCGGGCCAGCGGTCAAATGTAGTGATCCGAGTCGTAGATAACACCGGAACGCAACCGGAACAAACATCCTGCGGCCGCCCGTCGCGGTCCCTGCTGACACAACGCTGGCAGCAGGGGGAACAATCAGCGACCGGCCTGGGCCTGGGCCTGCTCGAAAACGCGCAGCGCATTGCCGCCCCAGACCTTGTCGATGTCGGCCTTCGAATAGCCCTTGGCTCGGAGCGCAGCGGTGATGTCGGGGAAGTCGAGGATGTCCTCGAAGCCGGTCAGGCCGCCGCCGCCGTCGAAGTCGCCGCTGATGCCGACGTGATCGATCCCCGCCACCTCGATGGCGTGGAGCAGGTGCTTCACGAAGTCGTCGAAGGTGGCGCGCGGCGTGCCATAGCGCGCCAGGATGGCGGCGCGCTCGGCGGTGGCCGCCTCCATGGCGGCCCGGGTCTTCGGCCGGCCGTACTTGCGGTTCAGCTCGCGCAGGGCGGCGTCGCGCTCGGCGTTCGGCGGCACGGTGATCATGTAGTTGGACAGGGCGTTCAGCTGTATCACGCCGCCCTTGGCCGCCAGCTTGCGCATCAGGTCGTCGCCGATATTGCGTGGGTGGTCGAAGATCGCCTTGGCGCCGGTATGCGAGAGGATGATCGGGGCCTTGGAAAGCTCGATCATCTGTTCGGTCGCCGCGTCGGAGGCGTGGGAGGCGTCGATCAGCACGCCCAGCCGGTTGGCCTCGGCCACCCACTGCTTGCCGAGCGGCGACAGGCCGCCGTGCTCGGCCGGGGCGGTGGCGCTGTCCGCCAGGTCGTTGTTGGCGGTGTGCACCGGGCTCATCATCCGCGCGCCCAGGTCGTAGAAGGTCTCCATCAGGGTCAGGTCGCGGCCGAGCGGATAGCTGTTCTCCAGGCTGATGAAGACGAACTTCTTCGGCGTATTGGCGAGCTTCCGGGCCTCGGCGGCCGTGGTCACCACCTGGAACTTGTCTGAATAGCGGGCGGCCATCTCGCGGATTTCGGTGATGCGCACGAGGGCGAAGTCGCGGGCGGCGGCGTTGCCTTCCGGCGTGCGCGGCCCTTGGGCGGTGAACACCACGAAGACGCCGCCGTCGACGCCGCCCTCAACCATGCGGGGATAGTCGACCTGACTGCCGTCCTTGGCCACGTCGTGCCGGTCGATGATCCGCCAGCCCTCGACATTGAACAGGGCCGGGGTGTCGAAGTGGGTGTCGAGGACCGTCAGGTTCTCGTGGAGGTCGCGATCCGCCTTGGAGATGGCGGCCTTCGGCTGGGCGAGGGCGGGAGCCGCGGTGGCGGCGAGCAGGACGGCAAGCGCGGCGATACGTCGGGACACGGAGGGCTCCAGCCAGTTGAGGCCGGGACCGTAGCCGTATCGCGCGGCGCAGGTCGACCCCGCGCCGCGCGCCCGACGTCAAAAGCGGCGGGTGATGCCGATCTGGGCGACCGGGTAGTACTTCAGGTCATCCACGTCGTCCTGGATGTCGGCCTCCTCGAGGCGCAGGCGCGCCTGGAAGGCCGGATCGTTCGAGAGCGTGCCCCCGAGGCGTTGAGCGCCACGTCCGGCGACTTGGAGAAGGACACGCCGAGCAGGGCGCGGACGCCCCAGGCCCGGTCACCGGTGAAGGTGTTGTCGAAGCCGAGGCCGACGAAGGGCTGGACCTTGGACATCTCGGCCTTGCCGTCGAGGCGGCCGATCTGGGCCGGGGTGAAAGTCGCGCCGCCGATGTTCACCGGCTCGGTCGGCTGCGAGCTCATGTCGGCGCGTCGGTCGCCGAAGTAGGCGCCGCCCGACACGAGGAAGCCCGTGCCGCCCGGGTGCCAGTCGGCGAACAGGCCGACGGTGGAGGCCTTCAGCTTGCCCTCGTAGGGCACGCCGGAATGGTCGCGGTCCCGGCTGTAGCTGAGCCAGTCGGCGGCCCCGCGCACCACCAGGCCCTCGGCGACGCGGAACTGCGCCTCGACGCCCACGCCGGGCGTGCCGATATTGGCCCCGAGCGCCAGCGGACCGGTCTGGGCCAGGGCGGCGCCCGCGGGCGCGGCGGCGATCGCGGCGGCGGCTGCGAGGATCTTCAGGATACGCATTCGGAGCAGTTCCCCAGTCTTGTCGTGGCAGCCGTGGATCGGCCGTCCGGATACGTCCTAGACGGGTGGGGGGTGCGTCGGCCAGGAGGCGTCTCGCCGCAAGCGGAAGAATTTTCTCAGGTCGGTCAATAGCTTATGGTCAAGCTCCGCGACGGCTCAGCCGCGCTCGATCCGCGCGGCATAGCAACCGCGGCCCGCATTGTGAGCGTGGATGTAGGCGGTATCGGGCCGGTCGAGCAGCCGCCGGATCTCGGGCTCGAGGGCGGAGCCCGGGGCTAGGGCGGCGTCCACCATCATGCCGGCGGCATCGAAGGCGCGCAGCGAGATCATCGGCCGGACCGCGAGACAGGGCGGGATCTCGTCCAGGTATCGGGCGGTCTCCGACGCCCGCTCGCTCACGAAGATCGCGTGCCGTGAGCGGTAGGGGGTGTCGGCGCTCTGGTGCTCATAGTTCAGGAGCAGGACCGTCTCGCCGGGCCGGGCGTCGGCCAGGGTGATCCGGCACGGGAATCCGACGGGCGCATCGACCGCGTAACGGCGCACGCCGCGGGCGGCCAGATCCTCGTCCGGAAGGCCGAACAGGGGGCGGAAATCCTCCAGCGGCAGGCCGGTGACGACGTAGGCCATGGGGGGCTCCTCTAGAGGGCGTCGTGGAAGATGACGCCGAGCGTGTGCCGGCGGCCGGCGCGCAGGCGGCTGACGCCGTGGCGCAGGTTCACGGGGTAGGGCCCGCGGCCGCCCACCACCGGGCGCTCGCGGACGGGGAAGACGACGGCGTCGCCCTGGCGCAGCGGCACGACCTCGGCGCGGGACTGCATCCGCGGCCGCTGCTCGGTCAGGACGAACTCGCCGCCCTCGAAGTCACGGCCGGGCTCGTCCAGCAGGATTGCGATCTGCAGGGGGAAAACGTGCTCGCCGTAGAGGTCCTGATGCAGGCAGTTGTAGTCGCCGGGGCCGTAGCGGAGCAGCAGCGGCGTCGGCCGCACCTGACCCGCCCCATGGCAGCGGGCGAGGTAGTCGCCATGGGCGGCCGGATAGCGGCCTTCGACCCCGAGGATCGTGTTCCAGCGGTTGGCGATCGCGGCGAGCGGCGGATAGAGCGACGCGCGCAGGTCTGCCACGAGGTCGGGCAGCGGATAGGCGAAATAGCGGTATTCGCCGCGGCCGAAGCCGTGACGGGCCATCACGACTGTCGAGCGGTAGAGGCGGGCGTCGTCGTATCCGCCGGCGACCGCGGCGCAGGTGTCCGGGTCGAGCAGGCGTGGGATCAGCGCGCAGCCGTGGGCGTCGAGATCGGCGGCGACGGCGGGCCAGTCAATGCTTTCGGTACGGGATAGGGCAGGGGCGGCGTCCATACACGAGAGATCGCGCCGCGACCGGCCGCCCTCAATCCGGCAAACGCAACACAGGTCCGAAAGCCGCTAGAGCCAGTCGAGGTCCGTCCGGCGGCCGTTGACGATCAGCCCCTTCAGCCGAGCCTTGCCGCGACCGTCGACGGACAGCACGACGAAGGCTGTCGGATCCTGACCGGGACTGAGGCGCAGCGCGCGTTCGATCGCGAGCGCCTCGTCCTGGTCGGCGTGGAAGCGGTCGACGCCGACGTCGACATTGAGAAATCCGGAT
Organism: Phenylobacterium sp. J367; assembly: GCF_024699985.1. Classification (GTDB taxonomy): domain Bacteria; phylum Pseudomonadota; class Alphaproteobacteria; order Caulobacterales; family Caulobacteraceae; genus Phenylobacterium. The sequence continues at coordinate 3,343,471 of NZ_JAJONA010000001.1, forward strand.
CGCACAGGCGAGCCGTCGCCGACCAAGCACGTCGCGGAGCCCCAGACCGGGACGTCGCCCGACGTGCCGGCGGCGCGGGTGTCGGAGACCGACAGGACCCGGTGATAGCCGCCCTCCCGGCGCAGCAGCACCCACCGCCACCTGGTCGCGAGATCGCGCGAGCCGGGCGGACAGGCGGCGCCAGCGGTCAGCGGGTAACTGACCTGGAAGGACACATAGTGGCCGGACAGGGGGCTGCGCGGATCGTAGGCGTTGATCGGCAGCACGACCTCGGCGCCGCGATCGCGGGCGATCGCCTCGCGGACGACAAGACCAATCAGCGCCGTGGCGAGCACGCTGGCGGCCAGCAGGATGCGGATCGGGGCGCCAAACCTCATCGGCCGCCTCCACGACGGAGAAGAACGGCCACGACGAGGGCGACGACCGCGCAGGCGGCGAAGACGCCTGCCGAGACGAGCAGGCCGAAGCCGAGGTCGAACAGGAGCCGCGCGGCGGCGGCGAAGAGGCTGAGGACGCCGAGCGTCGTGACCGCCGCGTGGCGGTCATGGCGGCCGAGCGCGACGATCGCGCCCGAGAGCGCCAGCCAGGCCATGGGGTGAACGATGTTGAACCTGTAGTCACCGAAGGAGGAGAGGCCGAAGTAGCTCAGCAGGCCGGCCGTGAACCAGCCGTAGAGGAGGGTGGCGACGTCGACCCTGTCGCGGAATTGCCTCGCGCCCGCCGCTGCGATCGCGAACAGAAGGGACCCAGCGAAGAGCATGGCCTGATCGGGCGCCCCGAGGGCGTCCAGCGCGGGGAAGAGCCCAATGAGGCCTGCCAGTCCGGCCGCATGGGCCAGCGGCGCCGAGCGCCAGCGGACCGCCAGAGTCCCGGCCGCCAGCGCTGCGAACAGTGACCAGCCGAGCTCCGGCTCGCCCCCCGTGAAGGAGGGATCCAGCCCCAAATCTGAGAAATCCCCGGCGATGATGAAGGCGACAGCGGCGGTGGCCGCCCAGGTCGAGCGTCCGGCCAATGCGAGGAGCGCCGCGGCGAGGCCTGCGCCGCGCAGGGCCGCTTGGGGATCGCCGGCGATGTCGAAGATCTGGCCCGTCAGGCCAATGGCGGCGGCGAACACCATCGCGGCGACGGCGAGGAAGACCTCCGTCGCCACCCGCTTGTCCCGTCCCGCCGCCCACGCACCCCCGCCGGCGGCCGCGAGGAAGACGAGCAGCACGAGACCGAACCGCCCGAGCCGGGGGATCTCGCCCCAGTTGGCGGCGATGAAGGCGATGACGGCGGCCCCGGCGAGAAACGCGCCGATGGCGGCCAGCGCGGTCGAGGCGTCCAGCCGTCGCTCATCCGGAACGCTGGCAAGAATTGGCTGCCGGGACGCGGCGGGCACGTGGCCGTCGGCGATCCAGGCGTCGAGGTCGCGTTCGAGGCGGCGTCTGTAGCTGGCCATCTGCTCTTCCCGGGTACGGACAGTGTCCGAGGCGCCGGCGCGCGGCAAGGCTTGTCCGAACCGGCTTCTGCGCCTAGATGCCAGCGACTGCCTGAAAGGAGACCGCGATGCGCACCGCGACGGACACCCGCCTCGTCCTGAACGCCCACGCGACCCCGGTTTCCCATGCCCAGCTCCATCACGCTCGATTCGGTCAGCTACCGCGCGCCTGACGGCCGCACTCTCCTCGACGGCCTGACGCTCGCCTTCGGAGCCGAACGCACCGGCCTCGTGGGGCGCAACGGCGTGGGCAAGACCACGCTGATCCGCCTGATCCTCGGCGAACTGACGCCCGCATCGGGCAGCGTGACCGTGCGCGGCCGTATCGGCGTGCTGCGCCAGGCGCTGCAGCCGCCGGCGGGCGCGACGATCGCCGACCTCCTGGACCTGGCCGAGCCGTTGAAGCGGCTTGCGCGCATCGCGGCGGGAGCGGGCAGCGAGGCGGACTTCTCCGACGCCGACTGGGGTCTCGAGGCCCGGCTCGCGGAAGCCCTGGCGGGTGTGGGCCTTGCCGATCTCGATCTGGACCGCCCCGCCTCCACCCTGAGCGGCGGCCAGGTGACCCGGGCGACGCTGGCTGGCCTTATCGCCGCCGAGCCCGACCTGCTGATCCTCGACGAGCCGACCAACAACCTCGACGTGGAGGCCCGCAAGCTGGTCGCCGACACCCTCGGCCGCTGGAAGGGCGGAGCGATCGTCGTCAGCCACGACCGGGCGCTGCTGCGGCGCATGGACCGCATCGTCGAGCTGACGACCCTCGGCGCGAAAGTCTATGGCGGCGGTTACGATCTCTACGCCGAACGCAAGGCGCAGGAAGCCGCCGCGGCCGAGCGCGCCCTGGACGACGCCGAGCGCGCCGTGGACCGGGTCGCCCGGGAGAGCCAGGTCATGGCCGAGAGGAAGGCGCGGCGCGACTCCGCCGGCAAGCGCTATGCCCGGTCCGGCTCCGCGCCGAAGATCCTTCTCGGCGGGCTGAAACGGCGGGCGGAGGAGAGCGCCGGCAAGGGCCAGGTCCTGGCCGAGCGCCTGCGCAGCGAGGCCGCCGAAGATCTCGCGGAAGCCCGGGCGCGGATCGAGCGCGTGCGCACGCTGGCCTTCGACCTGCCGTCGTGTGGTCTGCCGGCCGGCAAGCTGGTGCTGGCCCTGGAGGAGGTGACCTTCGCCTGGCCCGGCCGCCCGCCGCTCTTGGAGGGCGTCTCGCTGCAGATCACTGGTCCGCAGCGCGTGGCGGTGACCGGCCCGAACGGGGCCGGTAAGACGACCCTGATCCGGCTGGCGGCCGGCGAGTTCACGCCGACCGGCGGCCGCGTGCGTCTGGGCGCCCGCGCGGCCTTCCTCGACCAGCAGACGGCGCTGCTGCGGCCCGACGAGACCCTGGTCGAGGCGTTCCGTCGCCTGAACCCGCGGACGACCGACAACGCCGCCCGCGCCGCCCTCGCCCGGTTCCTGTTCCGCAACGTGGCGGCCGAGAAGCGCGTGGCCGAACTCTCCGGAGGCGAGCGGCTGCGGGCGGCCCTCGCCTGCGTCCTGATGGCTGACGAGCCGCCGCAGCTCCTGATCCTCGACGAGCCGACCAACCACCTCGACCTGGACTCCATCACCGCCGTCGAGGCCGCGCTCGCCGGCTATGATGGAGCCCTACTGGTCGTCAGCCACGATCCCGACTTCCTGGCGGCCGTAGGGATCGATCGCGAGCTGCTGCTGGGCTAGCCGAAGCCTTCCGCCATCACGACGATGGCGTCGGCGCCCGGCGATGCGGTCCTCGGCGATCCGCCTGTACTCCGGCGAGTCCGCCCAGCGGCGGGCGGCGCGCCCGTCCTCGAAGGCGAGCAGGACGAGCTTGCGGCCGTCCCACTCGCCCTCCAGCGGTTCCGGGCGTTCCTCCGAGACGAGGAGGCGTCCGCCGTACTGCTTCAGCACCGGCAGGAACGCCGCGGCGTAACGGCCGTAGCGTTCCGGGTCGTGTATGGCGATGCGGCCCACCAGATAGCAGGTCATGCCGCCGCCCTCCGGCTCAGCACCCGGAAGACGGCGTTGGCCCGGGCGCAGGGCTGACCGTCGGAGGTGACGAAGGCCTGGGCGAAACAGAGGGTCGATCCCGGCTTCACGAAGACGGTGTCGAACTCCAGCCACTCGCCCTTGTGGGCCAGGCCGAGGAAATCCACCGACAGGTTGACGGTGACCAGACCGCCGGTGTCGCCGAGCTTCCGGCCGCAGGAGAGGCCCATGGCGTTGTCGGCGAGGGCCGAGATCAGCCCGCCGTGGACGAAGCCGCGGCTGTTGGTGTGGGCGTCTCCGGCCCGCAGGCCCAGGACCACCGTGTCGCCGGCCAGGCGGCTGTAGAGCGGCTCCCATGGCTCGGTGAGCGGGCTGCGGCGGTCGTGACGCGCGAAGCCCACGGGGATGTCGAGCGCGCCCATCACGCGGCCGCCAGCCGGGCGAGGCTCTCCAGCGTCCCGGCGCAGGCCCGGGCCGCCTCCTGGCCCTTCGTCCGGAAGTGGCTGTGGAAGAACCGCTGGTGGACATCGTGCTCGTGGAAGTGATGCGGCGTGAGGACCACCGAGAAGATCGGCGTCTCGGTGGCGAGCTGGACCTGCATCAGGGCCCGGATCACCGTCTCGGCGACGAACTCGTGGCGATAGATGCCGCCGTCGACCACGAAGCCCGCCGCGACGATGCCGGCGTACTTGCCGGTGCGGGCCAGCGTCTGGGCGTGCAGGGGGATCTCGAAGGCGCCGGGCGTCTCGAAGACGTCGACCGCGCCGGGCGGGAAGCCCAGGGCTTCGATCTCCTCCATGAAGCCGGCGTGGGCCTCGCGAACGATCTCGGCATGCCAGAGCGAGTGGATGAAGGCGATGCGGGCGGCGCGGTAGGCGCCGTTGGCGGTGGGCAGCTCATAAGCAACTTGGGTCATGGTTCTCTCCCTGACCGGGTTCGAGGGACCACGACTCAGGGAGACGCCGGGCGCACGGCGAGGCGGAATCCGCCCGTCATGCGGCGGCGGTTCTCATAACCGGACTATGACCGTCGGCCCCGGGATCGCACCGGGTCTGCTCGTCCCTGCGTCGGCGTCGTATTCACCGGAGCAGGCGCCCGCGGGCTCGTTCCCCGGAGGGACATTACCGCCGGTGGGGAGTTTCACCCCGCCCTGAGAACGCAGGCCGGCGAGACTCGCCGGCAGGATCGACGTTACGCTGGTGACGCAACGTCAAACAAGCGTTTGAATCATGCTTTGCGGTTCAGGGTGATGGCGGTGGCGGTGCTGGCCGGCTGGCCGGAGAGCGTCGCGCCGGGGCCGTAGCCGGACGCCTGCTGGCGGGTGCTGGCGACCTCCTCGGCGATGGCGCGGACCAGGCCCTCGGTGACGGTCTTGGCGGCCTCTATGGCGCGGCCCTGGCGGGCGAGGACGGCGTCGAAGGCCCGGGTGGCCTGGACCAGCCGCTCGCGCAGCTCTTTCGGCGCGGCCTGCACCATCCGCGGATCGGCCTTCACCCGGGCGCTCTCGTGCCGGTATAGGTTCGCGAGCCGGCCGCACTCCTCGATGTTGGCGGCGGCGTCCTGCGGCCGGCGAGCCTCGAAAGCCTGGCATTCCTGGGTGATCAGGTCGGTGAGGCGTTCGGTCAGCAGGATCAGCTGTTCGACGCGGTCGGTGGCGGTGTCTGCGGCGAGCGCCATGGTGGGGTCTCCTAGCTCAGGCCCTGAAGCTTCAGCATTTCGCGTTGGATCTGGTCCGTGAGGCCAAGCCCGCCGGCCTGGCTCATCTGCTTGGCCATGGCCTCGGTCATGAACGACTTGAACATCTGCTCGCCCGGGCCGCCGCCGAACGGGGCGGAGACGTTCACGCCCTCGAACATCTGCTGCAGCATGATCGACAGGAACTGGGTCTCGAACTTCTGGGCGGTCTCGCGGATCTCGCCGCGCTTGGCGAGTTCGGCGGCCGAGGCGGCGCCGGCGCCGGGCTGGAGCAGGGTGGGGGCGACGGAAACCGGGGTCATCACATCACCTCGATGTCGGCCTGCAGGGCGCCGGCGGCCCGGATGGTCTGCAGGATGGAGATCATGTCGCGCGGCGTGACGCCCAGGGCGTTGAGCCCGCCCACCAGGCTCGCCAGCGAGGGCGCCCGCGCGCAGGGTGACGAACTGGCGGCCGGTCTCCTCGTCCACCTGCACGTCGGACTGCGGCACGACCGCGGTTTCGCCGGTGCGGGCGAAGGGCGGCGGCTGGCTGACGGCCGGGCTCTCGCGGACGGTGATGGTCAGGTTGCCCTGCTGGATCGCCACGGTGGAGATGCGGACGTTCTCACCCATCACGATCACGCCGGCGACCTCGTCGATCACCACCTTGGCCGGGCTGTCCGGGTCGACCGTCAGGTTCTCCACCTGGGAGACGAAGGTCATCATGTCCCGGTCGGCCGGGGCGCGGATGGCGACGATCGTCGGGTTCTCGGCCATCGCCGAGCCCGGGTAGCTCTTGTTCACCGCCTCGGCGATGCGGCGCGCGGTGGTGAAGTCGGGATTGCGGAGCGTCATCCGCAGGCTTTCCATGCTCGCGAGCTGGAAGCCGATCTCCTTTTCGACCACCGCCCCGCCGGCGATCCGCCCCGCGGTGGGCACGCCCTTGGAGACGGTGGAGCCCGAGGCGCCGGACGCGCTGACCGACCCGGTCTGCACCGTGCCCTGGGCCACCGCATAGACCTGGCCGTCGGCGCCGAGCAGGGGGTGACCAGCAGGGTGCCGCCGAGCAGGCTCTTGGCGTCGCCCAGCGCCGAGACCGTGGCGTCCACGGGCGAGCCGGCGGCGGCGAAGGCCGGCAGCTTGGCGGTGACCATGACCGCGGCGACGTTCTTGGTGTTGAGCACCGCGTCGCGGGTGTTGACGCCCAGCCGCTCCAGCATGGCCTCGAGGCTCTGCTTGGTGAAGGGCGCATTGCGCAGCGCGTCGCCGGTGCCGTTCAGGCCGACCACGATGCCGTAGCCGACGAGCATGTTCTCGCGCACGCCCTCGAACTCGACGATATCCTTGATGCGGGACTTGGCCGACGCGGGCTGGGCGGTCATCGCCAGGGCGGCGGTGAGGGCGAGGGCGAGGCTGAAAGCCCGATGGAGGACGCGGATCATGGTTAACCGTGAAGCTGCTTCCATCGGTCCCTTGCGACGGACGTGCCAACGCCCTGCGGGAAAAGAATCCTGTAAAATCAGTTGCGAGTGGGACGATTGCACCCGGCGCCGGGCGCCCTCGGCAGGAATTGCCCGGCATTAACCATACCGCAAGCAACGCAGCCGAGGTTGGCCCCTGCGTGTGGGGTTGAGTGGGGCCGGAACATGAAGGTCATCGGACCGGGCGGCGTCAGTCAGACGGGCGGCCCGTCGAAGGCGAAGGGCGGTGGCGGCGGCTTCCGCCTGCCGGGCGTCGGACAGACCGAAGGGCCGTCGCAGACCAGCGGCGTCTCGGCGACCTCGAGCATCATGGGCGTCGACGCCCTGCTCGCGCTGCAGGACGTGGGCGGGCCGCTGGAGCGCAAGCGCAGGGCGGTGAGCCGGGCCGGGCGGATCCTCGACGTGCTGGACGAGGTGAAGGTGGCGCTGCTCGACGGCGCCCTGTCGGGCCACCAACTCGACCGGCTGCGCCGGGCGGTGCGCGACGAACGCGCCCTGACCGACGATCCGAAGCTCGAAGCTGTGCTGGACGAGATCGAGGTTCGCGCCGCGGTCGAGGTGGCGAAGCTTGAACAGGCGCGCCCTGCGGCGTAATCACCGCGCCATATACGGGCCGTTGAAACCGGTGTTCGCTTTGCTATAAGCCGGTCGCGTGTCTCAGTTCTTAGGGGGAGCGTGAGGTTTTCATGAAGGCGGCCACAGTCTTGGCTGACAAGCCCGAGTATCGTCCTTCTGAGGACGAGGAGTTCATGAACGATCGGCAGCTTGAGTACTTCAAGCAAAAGCTGCTGAACTGGAAAGAAGATATCCTTCGCGAATCTCGCGAGACGCTGTCCCATCTGCAAACCGAGACTGAGAACCACCCGGACCTTGCCGACCGGGCCTCATCGGAAACCGACCGGTCTCTTGAACTGCGCACCCGGGACCGCCAGCGTAAGTTGATTTCCAAGATCGACGAGGCGCTGCGGCGGATCGACGACGGCTCCTACGGCTTCTGCGAGGAGACCGGCGAGCCGATCGGGGTCGCCCGCCTGGAGGCCCGGCCGATCGCGACGCTGAGCCTCGAAGCCCAGGAGCGGCACGAGCGCCGCGAACGCGTCCACCGCGACGACTGACCGACCTGATGGCCCCGCGCGGGGCCATTTTTGTTTTCGTCCCTCCCTTGATCGGGAGGGACAGCGCGCGTCAGCGCGCAGGGTGGGGAAGTCACGCTCAAGCGCTGACTCTGAGCTTGACCCACAGAGCCCCCACCCCGCTCGCCTGGCGGCGAGTCGACCCTCCCCCGTTAAGGGAGGGAGGACGCCGCGCGGACCGGCAGGCCGGGCTGGCGCAGGCGCACGGCGGTCTCCCAGGCGCCCACGAAGATCGGGACAGCGCTGACGGCGGCCGAGAGGCCGAGCGGGCTGAACCAGTGCGCGGCGGCCGCGAGCGCCAGGAGCAGGACGAGGCCCGTCACCCGCGAGCGGGCGACGACGCCGAGCACCGCCCACTTGAACCACAGGGCGCCGGCCAGGGAGACCGCCGGGCCGCCGACCACGACCCAGACGGTCGAGGTGGCCACGTGCCCGTCGGGATGGGCCAGCACCAGCTCCCAATCCCGGTCGCGTCCCTGCGTCCATGCGCCGACGGAAGGCCGAAACCGTGAGCCAGGTGGCCAGCCAGGCTGGCACGAGCCGCTGGACGCCCCCTGGCCCGACGGCAAGCCGCCGGCGCCGGGACGGGGGCGGGGCGGCGGCGACCCTGACGGCGCGCGGTCGCGCAGGGTCAAATGATGCATGTCTGCAATTGCCGCCGTTCGAATTTACGGTATGGATTGGCGGAAGCGCGGCCGTCGATGCCGCGCCGTAAAGGCGGGAGACGGGGGATGCAGAGCTTGAGTCTTTCGCGCCGGGGCCTGGTCGGTCTCGGGGTCGGGCTGCTGGCGGCGGGCCGGTCCTGGGCGCAGGAGGGCGGCGTCGTCGAGACCACCGAGGGACGCTACCGCGGCCGGGTCGAGAACGGCGTCCAGGTCTTCCGGGGCATGCGTTACGGCGCGGACACCTCAGGCGCCGGACGGTTCCGGCCGCCCCGGCCGGCGGAGCGGTTCGCCGGCATCCGTGACGCCTTCGAGTTCGGAGACCAGGCCCCGCAACCTCGCACGATCCTGACCGTGCCCGGTCCGATCAGCGAGGATTGCCTGCGCATCAATGTGTGGACCCCCGCCGTGGGCGGTTCCGGGAAGCGGCCGGTCCTGCTGTGGTTTCACGGGGGCGGGTTCGAGGCCGGCACAGGTTCGAGCGGCCTCTACGACGGCGCGAACATGGCGGCCCGCGGCGACGTGGTGGTCGCGACGATCAACCACCGCCTGAACGTCTTCGGCTTCTGCGACCTGTCGAGCGCGCTCGGCGCCGACTTCGCGCAGTCGGGGAATGTCGGCTACCTCGACCTGGTGCTCGCCATGAGGTGGGTGAGGGACAACATCGCGGCCTTCGGCGGCGACCCGGGCAATGTGATGATCTACGGCCAGTCGGGCGGGGGCCGTAAGGTCAGCGTCTGCTTTGCCGGGACGGAGGCCAACGGCCTCTTCCACAAGGGCGTCGTGCAGTCGGGCTCGCACCTGCGGGTCCATACCCGCGACCAGGCCGCGGCGCTGACCAACGCCCTGCTGAAGACGCTGGAGATCGCGCCCGGCGACGCCCGCAAGCTGCAGCAGGTCGCCCCCGACCAGCTTGGCGCCGCTCAGCGCAAGGTGATCGCGGCGGCCGGCTACCGGTTCGAGCCCGTCATCGACGGGATCTCGTTCAAGGCGGACCCCTGGCTTCCCAACGCGCCCCGGCAAAGCGCGGACGTGCCCCTGATGCTGGGCACGACCCAGACGGAACTGTCGAACCAGCTCGGCCGGGACGAAACGCTCTTCACCATGGACGAGGCGGGCCTGAAGACCCGGCTGGCGACCCTCATCCCGCCCGACGCCGTCGACGAGGCGGTCCAGGTGTTCAAGGCCTCGACCCCTTCCGGCTCCAACGCCGAGATCTTCTTCAAGGTCGCCTCATGGCGGGCCTACATCACCAACGCCACCACCATGGCGGAGAGGCGGCATGCCCAGCGGGGGAAGGACAGCCGCACATGGGTCTATCAGGTCACCTGGCGCTCGCCGGTGCAGGGCGGCCGCCGGTACAGCGAGCACACGATCGACCTGCCCTTCATGTTCGACAATGTCGCGCGTGCGCCGCACCTGACGGGTCCGCCCAGCGAGGAGACGAAGGTGATGACCGAGGCCATGGCCAACGCCTGGATCGCCTTCGCCAGGACGGGCGACCCGAACCATCCAGGCCTCCCGAAGTGGCCCACCTACGACCCGGCGACCCGACCCGTGATGCAGTTCGACGCGCCCCCGAAGGTGGCCAACGACCCGTTCCGCGAAGAGCGGATGTTCATGGCGCGCTTCCCCGCCGTTCGCGGCGGCAGCTAGGAGCCTTCAGGCATGACCGACCTCAAATCGAGCCGGCGCGCGGTGCTGGGCGCTGCGGGCGCCTCGTTCTTCATGGCCGGCGTGGCCCGTGCGGCGACGACCGACATCTTCCCCATCGTCGAGACGGCGGACGGCCGGCTGAGGGGCCTCGTCTCGGGGGGCGTGAAGGTGTTCAAGGGCGTGCCCTACGGCGCCGACACCTCCGGGCCGAACCGCTTCCGGCCGCCACAGCCGGTGAAGCCCTGGGCCGGCGTCCGCGACGCCCTCGACTATGGACAGGTCTGCCCGCAGACCCCCGGCGACCGGCGCTCCGACTACGCCAACCTGATCTATCTGGACATCCAGCCCGGCGGGATGGGCGAAGACTGCCTGAACCTGAACGTCTGGACGCCTGAGCTGTCGCGATCGGCTCGCAAGCCGGTCATCGTCCGCTTCCACGGCGGCGGCTTCTACGGCGGCTCCAGCAATTCGCCCGGGATGGACGGCGAGATGCAGGCCCGCCACGGGGACTGCGTGGTGGTGAGCGTCAATCACCGGCTGTCGGCGTTCGGCTTCCTGCACCTGGCCGACAGCGGGGCGCCGGCGGCCTTCGCCCAGTCGGGCATGGCCGGCATGCTGGACCTCGCCGCGGCGCTCCGCTGGGTGAACCGCAATATCGAGGCGTTCGGCGGCGATCCTTCCCGCGTGCTGATCATCGGGCAGTCCGGCGGCGGGGCCAAGGTCTCGGGCCTGATGGCCATGCCGTCGGCCGCCGGCCTCTTCCACCGCGCCGTCCAGATGAGCGGCGCCATGCTGCGCGTCGCGCCGCGCGAGCGCGCCCAGGCGACGGCGGACGCCTTCCTCAAGACCCTGAACCTCGCGGGCGGCGACGTCCGCAGGCTCCAGTCGATCCCGGCCTACGATCTCCTCTCGGCCCAGGCCGACATGGAGGCGGGCCAGCGGCTGCGCGGGGAGGCGCCGAACGCCTTCACGCCCGTGCTGGACGGGGTGGCCATGCCCCCGCCACCCATTCGACCCCGACGCCCCGGCGATCAGCGCCGACGTGCCGATGATCGTCTCGACCACGCTCGACGAGCGGAGCTACCGCCAGCGGAACTTCGACGAGACCTGGGAAGGCGTCGCAAAGGCCTTCACGCCCCGGCTGGGCGCCCGGACGGCCGAGATCCTCCAGATGTACCGCGACGAGGATCCGCGGGCGGCGCCCTACCTCATCCAGTCGCGGGTCATCAGCGACATGGGGCGCGGCGCCAGTTTCGCCATGGCCGAGCGGAAGGCGGCGCTGGGCCCTGCGCCGGCCTATGCCTATCTGTGGAAGGCTCCGAGCCCGGCCTGGGGCGGGCGCTATGGCGCGACGCACGGGGTTGACGTGGGGCCGAGTTCGCGCGAGATCCGCGGCGCCCTGCAGGGGCCGAACGCCAACAGCGCACGCCTGGCCGATGAACTCTCGTCGGCGATCGTGGCCTTCGCGGCGACGGGCGATCCGAACACCAGCAAGCTGCCGAAATGGCCGCCCTACGAGCCGACGCGCCGGGAGACCCTGGTGTTCGACAATCCGGCCAGTCGTGTCGAGAGCGACCCCCCGGGCGCCGTTCCGCAAGCTGTGGGCGACGCCGCCGGCCGGGTGAGGTCCGCGGCCGTCTTTGCGCTTCGTCAACGCTGCCGCTATATATGCTCAATCTGAGCATTTCCCCCTCGGGGCAATGTGTCTGCTATAGCCGCGCTGGCGCCTGAGCCCCGGGCGTGCGTTGCTCGGCGACAGAGCAGGGGAGCCGCGGGTGAGCCAGGCGTTCTATTCGATCCATACCCATGGCTTCGTCCGGGTGGCGGCCTGCACGCCGGCGGTGTCGCCCGGCGATCCGGGGTTCAACGCGGCCGAGACCCTGGTCCTGGCCAAGCAGGGGCACGCGCGCGGCTGCGACCTGATGCTGTTCCCCGAGCTGGGGCTTTCCGCCTACGCCATCGACGACCTGCTGCTGCAGGATGCGCTGCTGAAGCGGGTGGAGGCGGAGATCGCGGGCCTGGTGAAGGCCAGCGCCAAGCTGACGCCGGCCCTGCTGGTCGGCGCGCCGGTGGTCCACAACGGGCGGCTCTACAACTGCGCCGTGGTGATCCATCGCGGTAAGATCCTCGGCGTGGTGCCGAAGAGCTTCCTGCCGAACTACCGGGAATATTACGAGAAGCGCTGGTTCGCCCCCGGCGCGGGCGTCACGGGCCTGACCGTCCGGCTGGCCGGGGAGGAGGTCCCGTTCGGCGTGGACCTGCTCTTCGAGGCCGAGGACCTGGCCGACTTCGTCTTCGCCGCGGAGATCTGCGAGGACTTCTGGGCCCCGACCCCGCCGTCCACCGAGGCCGCGCTGGCCGGCGCGCTGATCCTCTGCAACCTCTCGGCCTCGAACATCGTGGTCGGCAAGGCGGGCGACCGCGAGACGCTGTGCTCCGCCCAGTCGGCCCGCTGCCAGGCGGCCTATCTCTATTCGGCGGCCGGGCCGGGGGAGAGCACCACCGACCTCGCCTGGGACGGCCAGGCCTCGATCCATGAGCTGGGGGCCCGGCTCGCCTGCACCGACCGCTTCCCGACCGAGCCGCAGATGGCCGTGGCCGACGTGGACGTGGACCGGCTCAGGCTGGAGCGGATGCGGACGCCGACCTTCAACGACGCCGCGGCGGCGGCCGGCCATCCCGAGCGCCGCTACCGCCGGGTGCGCTTCCGGCACAGGCCGTCGTTCGACGACATCGGCCTGCTGCGCCACATCGACCGCTTCCCCTTCGTGCCGGACGATCCGGCGAGGCTCGACCAGGACTGCTACGAGGCCTTCAACATCCAGGTGCAGGGGCTGGTCCGCCGGCTGCGGGCGACGAAGTCGAAGCACATCACAATCGGCGTCTCCGGCGGGCTCGACAGCACGCACGCGCTGCTGGTCGCGGCCCGCGCCTTCGACCTGCTGGGCAAGCCGCGCTCGGAGATCCTGGGCTTCACCATGCCGGGCTTCGCGACCAGCGAGGGGACCAAGGCGAACGCCTGGAAGCTGATGAACGCGCTGGGCGTCACCGGCGAGGAGATCGACATCCGGCCGGCGGCGATCCAGCTGCTCAAGGACATGGGGCACCCGTTCGCGGGCGGCGAGCCGGTCTATGACGTGACGTTCGAGAACGTGCAGGCGGGGCTGCGCACCGACTACCTGTTCCGGCTGGCCAACCAGCGGCAGGGGTTCGTGCTGGGCACCGGCGACCTGTCGGAGCTGGCGCTGGGCTGGTGCACCTACGGCGTCGGCGACCAGATGAGCCACTACAACGTCAACGGCTCGGTGGCGAAGACCTCGATCCAGCACCTGATCCGCTGGGTGGTCAAGACCGGCCAGCTCAATCCGGAGGCGTCTGAGACCCTGCTGGACATCCTGGGGACCGAGATCTCGCCGGAGCTGGTGCCGCCGGACGCGTCAGGCGCGATCCAGTCGACCCAGGCGAAGATCGGCCCCTACGAGCTGCAGGACTTCAACCTCTACTACATCACCCGCTTCGGGCTGCGGCCGTCGAAGGTGGCCTTCCTGTCGTGGCACGCGTGGAAGGACAGGGCCGCCGAGCCGTGGCCGCCGAACTTCCCGGCCGAGGCGCGCAACGAATACGACCTGGCGACCATCAAGCGCTGGCTGGGCGTGTTCCTGTTCCGGTTCTTCGAGATCAGCCAGTTCAAGCGCTCGGCCATGCCGAACGGGCCGAAGGTGATCTCCGGCGGCAACCTCTCGCCGCGCGGGGACTGGCGGGCGCCCTCGGACGGCACCGCCAGGGTCTGGCTGGAGGAGCTGGAAGCCAACGTCCCCTAGCCGCTCAGTGGGGGGCCCGACATCCGGAAGAGGCCGGCCGCCAGCGCGTGGTGGGTGTCCGGCCTCCCGGCCTCGCGCCGCGCCTTCAGCCAGCGCCAGGCGGCGGCGACCACGAGGACCCAGCCATAAGGCACGTCGCGGTGGGTCTTGAATTGCAGGTCCATGAGCTCTCTCCCGTCTGGGGCTGAATGTGACGGGAAGGTGCGCTGGAGCGGGGCTGTGGACAAACCGGTTCTCCTGCTGCATCCATAAAGACAACTTATGTCGGACGTCCTCGCCACCCTCCCGCTCAGCGCCATCCGCGTGTTCGAGGCGGCCGCCCGCCTGGGCAGCTTCACCCGCGCCGCCGACGAACTCGGCATGACCCAGGCGGCGGTGAGCTGGCAGGTGAAGGCGCTGGAGACGCGGCTCGACCAGCCGCTGTTCCGCCGGCTGCCCCGCGAGGTGGCGCTGACCCCGGCCGGCGAGCGGCTGGCCCGGGCGGCCACCGAGGCGACCACGGCGCTGCGCGGCGCGCTCGCCGACATCCTCGACAAGTCCGACGGGGTGCTGGCGATCTCGACCCTGCAGACGCTGGCCATGCAGTGGCTGGCGCCGCGCATCGGCGCCTTCCAGGTGGCGCATCCGCAGATCGCGGTGCGGGTGGAGACCTCCAACCGGATCGTCGACCTGCTGCGCGAGGATGTGGACGTCGCCATCCGGGCGGGGAAGGGCGACTGGCCGGACCTGGAGACCGTGCGGTTGTTCTCGGCCGTGGAGACGCCGGTGGCGACGCCGGAGCTGCTGGCGCGCCTGGGGCCGATCGCCGGGCCGGCGGACCTCCTGGACCTGCCGCGCATCGGGGCCGGCTGGGAATGGGACCTGTGGTTCCGCGCGGCCGGGGTGACGCCGCCGCCGGGCAAGCTCGACGTGACGCCCCGGCTGGCCGGCGACGCCCAGATCCTGGAAGTGGCCGCCGCCCTCGCCGGACAGGGCTTCGCGCTCGCCTCGCCGATCCTCTATGCGGCGGACATCGCATCGGGCCGGCTGGCGCAGCCGTTCGAGGTCACCGTTCCCATGGGCCAAGCCTACTGGCTGGTCTATCCGAAGGACCGGCGACGGACGCGCAAGATCGCGGCGTTCCGGGACTGGCTGCTGGAGAGCGTGTCGAACGACCCGGCCGTCGCCCGCTGGAACACGCTCTAGCTGAGGCCGGCGATCCGCTGCTCGTCGTGGGCGTCCACCGAGACGCCCTTGCCCAGGAGAGCCGGGACCACGTCCTCGATGCGGTCGACGGAGACCCAGGCGTCCATGAACTCCGGCGGGGTGAGCTTCTCGTCCACGGTGTGCTGGAAGAGGCTGTAGAGCGGATCCCAGAAGCCGCGCGGGTTGAAGAACACCACCGGCTTGGCGTGCAGGTCGAGGCGGCGCCAGGAGAGCAGCTCGACGATCTCCTCCAGCGTGCCGATGCCGCCGGGCAGGACGACGAAGCTGTCCGAGCGCTCGAACATCATGATCTTCCGCTCGTGCATGGAGGCGACGACGATGTGCTCGACGCTTTCCAGCGCGCGCTCCTTGCCGACCAGGAAGTCGGGGATGATGCCGAGCACCCGGCCGCCGGCCTCGTGGGCGCCGCGCGCCACCGCGCCCATCAGGCCGACGCCGCCGCCGCCGTACACGAGCTTCAGGTCCGCGGCCGCCAGCGCCTGGCCGAGCACGGTGGCCGCGCTCAGGAACTGCGGATCGGCGGCGTCCGAGGAACCGCAGAAGACGCAGACAGAATCCAGGCGGTCACGCCCCATGAGATGGTACTCCGAAGAATCGCTGGGCTCGGGCGCTCTCTTCAGCGCGGGGCCAAACCCGATTAGCTATGGCCAGGGCCAGGGAGATTCAAGCCAGCCGTGTTGTCCGTCCCCATGCGTATAGCCGCGGTTGCGGCCGTTCTGACCCTCGCGGCCTGCGGTCGCGGCGCGGACAACCCCGCGGAAGGCGCCGCCGGCGACCGGCCGGAGGCGGCCGGCTACCTGTCGCCGCCGGTGGCCGCGGCCTTCGCGGGCGGGCTCCTGTCGGGCTCCGGCGCGCCCGGCGCCCGCGTCCGGCTGGCGAGTCCCGGCGGCGCGGCGCAGTTCGCCGAGGTCGCGTCCGACGGCCGCTGGACCTTCCGGCCGCCCCCGGCGCAGGAGCCGCGGATCTACGGCCTCTCCATGACGTCGGGGGGGCGAACGGTGCAGGCCCAGGGCTATGTGCTCGTCTCGCCCCGTGGCCAGGCCGCCCTGCTGCGCGCGGGAGGCGGATCTCGACGGCTCGATCGACAGGCGGCGGGGCTGGGCGCCTTCGACTACGACCGTGGCGGCGGCGCGGTGATCTCCGGGGCAGCGCCGGCCGGCGCCGTCGTGCTCGTGCGGCTCGACGGCCGCCAGGTCGCAGAGGGGCGGGCCGACGCCGCCGGGCGGTTCACCATCGCGCTGCCCCCGATCGGCGGCGGCGGACACCGCCTGGAAGTGCAGGGCGACGGCTTCGAGGACGAGGCGAGCGTGGATACCCGTCCGGCCGAACCCCTTGTGGGCGGCCCGCTCCGTAGCCAGTTCTCCGGCGCAGGCCTGCGGGCCGACTGGCTGACGCCGGGCGGCGGAGTGCAGACCACCGTGCTCATCGACTGAAGAGGCCTCCGAGATTGGCGTACATCCGCGCCCATGCCGCCCGGGGCAAGTTCAGCGGGCCCGAGGCCATCGCGCCGGCCGGGGCGAAGTTCGACTTCTGGAGGTCGATGGCCGACCTGGGCAGCCTGGTGCTCCGCTCAGGCGCGCCGCAGCTTCGCCTGCGCATCGGCGCAGCGCTGGTGCTGGTGCTGATCGGCAAGGTCTGCACGGTGCTCGCACCGGTGCTGCTGGGCGACGGGATCAACACGCTCACGCCCAGCGCCGACGGGCTCGGAGTCGTCGTCGGCTGGACCTTCATCAGTCTGGCGGCCGGGTTCGCGGGGCTCCGGCTGATCGCCGCCTGCGCGCCTTTCGCCCGCGACGCCATCTTCACCCGCGTCTCGCAATCGACCATGGCGCGGGCGGCCGTGGAGACCTTCGGCCACGCGCTGGCGCTGTCCCTCGACTTCCACCAGTCGAAGCAGACCGGGACGCTGTCGCGGATCATCGACCGCGGGGCGCGGGCGACCGACTTCCTGATCAGGAGCCTGATCTTCAGCCTCGGCCCGACGCTCGTGGAGCTGGTGCTGGCCATGGCGGTGATGACCCTCAGGCTCGACTGGCGCTTCGCGCTCACCGCCTTCGTGACGCTGGTGATCTATGCGGTGATCACCTTCAAGATCACCGACTGGCGGCTCTCCCACCGGCGCGAGCTGAACGATGCCGAGAACCGGGTGGCCGGGCTCTCGTCCGACGCCCTGATCAACTACGAGACGGTGAAGACCTTCGGCGCCGAACGCCGCGTCGAGGGCGCCTATGAGACGGCGATGGCGACCTATGTGGACGCCAGCTCGCGGGCCAACGGCTCGCTGAACCTGCTGAACGCCGCCCAGGCTCTGGTGCTGAACGTGGGCCTGGCCGGCCTGACGGTGATGGCGGGCTACGAGGTGGCCGGCGGCCGGCTGCAGATCGGCGACATCACCATGGCGATCCTGCTGCTCTCCAACCTCTATGCGCCGCTGGGCATGCTGGGCTTCCAGTACCGGGAGATCCGCCAGGGCCTGATCGACATGGAGCAGATGGTGGCGCTGAAGCAGCGCACGCCGGACATCGTCGATGCCGCGACGGCCCTCGACCTTCCGCCGGCCAGCGGGCAGGGGGCCTCGGTGGCGTTCGAGGACGTCCGCTACACCCACGATGCCCGCTCGACCGGCCTGCGCGACGTGAGCTTCCACGCCAGGCCGGGTGAGACCGTCGCCCTGGTGGGGCCCTCCGGCGCGGGGAAGACCACCGCGGTCCGGCTCGCCATGCGCCTGCTGGACCCGCAGGGCGGCCGCGTGACCCTGGATGGCCTGGACATGCGCGAGGTGCGCCAGGCCTCGCTCCGGCGGGCCGTGTCCCTGGTTCCGCAGGACGTCGCCCTTTTCAACGACACGCTCTACGCCAACATCGCCTTCGCCAGGCCGGACGCCAGCGCCGAGGACGTGCGCGCCGCGGCTGACGCCGCCGAACTCGGGGCCTTCATCGACGGGCTGCCGAACGGGATGTCGACCCTGGTCGGCGAGCGGGGCCTGAAGCTCTCAGGCGGCGAGCGCCAGCGTGTGGGGATCGCCCGGGCGCTGCTGGCCAATCCCCGTTTGCTGATCCTCGACGAGGCGACGAGCGCGCTGGACGGGCCTACCGAGGCGGCGATCCAGGAGACCCTGCGCAAGGCGAGGGAAGGGCGGACCACCCTGGTCATCGCCCACCGCCTGTCGACCATCGTCGACGCCGACCAGATCCTGGTGCTCCGGCGCGGCAAGATCGTCGAACGCGGCACCCATGCCGAGCTGCTGGCGAAGCAGGGCGAGTACGCCGCGCTGTGGCGGCGCCAGACCCGCCAGGCCTAGGCGCTACTCGGCGGCTTCCGGCAGGTCGAGCGGCGGCCGCTGCCGGCTGTCGATGCTGCGAAGGCGCCGGGATTGCCCCGGCAGATGATCGCGCAGCCAGCCGAACCGGCGCGACAGCGTCTGCGGCGCGGCGAGCAGGACGGGCGTCAGCACGAGGGTCAGCAGGGTCGAGAACGACAGGCCCCAGACCACCGAACCGGAGAGCTGCACCCAGATGTCCGAGCCCGGCGCCTTGGCCTCGATGTGGCCGGTGCCGAAGTTCGGGTGGATCTGGAACATCAGCGGCAGCAGGCCGACCACCGTGGTGAGGGTCGTGAGGACCACAGGCCGGAACCGCTGGGTCGCCGCGCGGACCGCCGCGTCATGGGCGTCATGGCCGTGCCGTCGGAGCTGGTAGAAGGTGTCCACCAGCACGATGTTGTGGCCCACCACGACGCCGGCCAGGGCGACGACGCCCGTGCCCAGCATGATCACCGAGATGTATTCGAAGGTGTTGGCGATGTTCACGAGGACGCCCAGCAGGACGCCGGCGGTCGAAAGCGCCACCGCCGAAAGGGTCACCAGCACGCCGTAGAAGCTGTTGAACTGCCACAGCAGGATCACGCCCATCAGGAACAGCGACACCGCCATGGCGGTCATGAAGAACCGCGCCGCGGCCTGGCCTTCCTCGTCGGCGCCGGTGAACTTCCAGCGGACCGCCGGGTCGATCGGCGCCTCGGCGAGCCAGGGCTTGAGATCGGCGATCTTCTGATTGGCGGCGACGCCTTCCTCGGTGTTGGCCTGGATGATCACCAGCCGCTGGCCCTCGCGCCGCTGGATCTGGGTCACCTGCTGGGCCGGCAGACGCTTGATGAAATAGCTCGCCGGCACCGGCCCCAAGGGGGTGGTGATCTTCAGCTGCTCGAAGGCGGCGGTGTTGCGGGCCGTCTCCGTGAAGCGGACACGGATGTCGAGCTCGTCCTGGGTGTCGTCCGGCCGGAAGCGCCCAACCAGAACGCCGCCGGTCATGAACTGGATCGCCTGGCCCACCGAGAGCACGTCGACGCCGTAGCGGCCGGCCGCCTCGCGGTCGACCTGCAGGTTCCACTCGATGCCCGGCGACGTGCGGGTGTCCTCCAGTTCGATGAAGTCGGGATCGGCGGCGAGCTTGTCGCGCACCAGGTTGGCGGCCTGGTCGAGGAGGGCTGGATCGTGGCTCGAGAGCTGGACCTGCACGGCCTTGCCGGTCGGCGGACCGTTCTGCGGCTCGCGGACCTCCACCTGCAGGCCGGCGATGTCGCTTACCTTGCCGCGGATGTTCTCCATCACCTGCCGGCCGGTCAGGCCTGCCGCCACCAGGTCCTCGTGCTCGGCGAACTCGACGACGATGCGGCCGATGGTGTCGTTCGGGGCCGAGTTGGGGCCGCCGTTGGAGGTGAAGGCGCCGGCCCGCACGTAGAAGGACTGGATGCCCTTCACGTCGGTCATCCGGTTCTCGACCTCGCGGACCAGCAGGTCCTGGGCTTCGGGCGAGAGATTGCCGCGGGCCTTCACATAGACGGTGACCTGTTCGGGGTCCTCTTCCACGAAGAACTCGGTCCGGTGCTTGGTGGCGCCGAACGCAACGAAGATGGCCGCCACGACCGCGAGCGACACCAGCAGGGTCCGGCCGGGGTGATCGCCCAGATAGGAGATGGCGCGCGCATAGCGGCCCATGAAGCCGGTCATCTGGGTCGGATCGCCGTGCTCGGACTTCATCAGGTCTTCGAGGTGGGCGGCGTCAGCCTTTGCGGCCGCCGCCGAACAGCGAGCCAAACGCCGGCGTGAACAGCAGGGCGACGAAGATCGAAGCGCCCAGCACGAAGAACAACGTGAGCGGGAAGTAGCTCATGAACTTCCCGGTGATGGTGTTCCAGAACATGAACGGCAGGAAGGCGCAGAGCGTGGTCAAGGTGCCGTTGACCACCGGCCAGAACATCCGCTTGCCGGCGGCGGCGTAGGCCTCCTCCCGGGTCAGGCCCTCGGCCATCTTCCGGTCGGCGTATTCGACCACCACAATGCCGCCGTCGACCAGGATGCCGACCGCCAGCACCATGCCGAACATGACCATCTGGTTGAGCGTCACGCCCATGAAGTTCATGGCCATCAGCCCGAGCAGGAAGCAGATCGGGATCGAGAGCCCGACCATCAGACCCTGGCGGATGCCAAGGGTGGCGACCACGATCAGCATCACCAGGATGCTGGCGACCAGCAGCCCGCTTTCCAGCACCATCAGGATGCGGCCGATGAAGTCGGAGTTGTCGTAGGTGAAAGAGACCTTCACCGTCGACGGCCAGTGGGCCGACTCCTCCTCGACCACTTTGTGCACCGTGCGCACGGTCTCGAGGATGTTGGCCCCGTTGCGCTTGGAGACGTCGAGGGCCACCGCCGGCTCGCCGTTGAAGCGGGTGATGAACTCCGGCTCCTTGAAGGTGCGGCGCACGTCGCCAATGTCGCCGACCGTCACCAGCCGGTCGCCTGCCTTCTTGATCGGCAGGTTCAGGATGTCCGCCGGGGTCTGCACCACGCCCGGGACCTTCACCGCGAACTTGCCGGCCGCGGTGCGCAGGTTCCCCGCCGGGACGAGCTGATTGTTGCGCCCGATCACGCTGGCGATCTCGGGCGCGGTGACGTTGTAGGCCTCCATCCGCATGGGATCGATGGTGACCTCGAGCACCTCCTCGCGCGCGCCCGACTGGAAGACCTCCTGGACGCCCGGCGAGCTCTCCAGTCGATCCTTCAGATCGCGGGACAGCCGGGCGAGCTCGCGCTCGGGCGCGCTGCCCGGAAAGCACGATGCCGATGATCGGCTGATCGGCGATGCTCTGCTCCTGGATGATCGGCTCCTCGGCGTCCGGCGGGAACCGGCCGCGGGCGAGGTCGACCTTGGCGCGCGTGTCGGCCAGCGCCTTCTCGGTGGAGACGGTGGGTTCGAACTCCAGGGTGACGATCGCCATGTTCTGGCGGGCCACGGAGTTCATGTGCTTCACGCCCTGGATCGTCTGGAGCTGGACCTCCAGCGGCTTGACCAGCAGGCGCTCGGCGTCCTCGGGGCTCACGCCGGGGAACGGCACGGCGATGAAGATGTAGGGCAGCTTGATGTCCGGCTGCGCCTCTCTCGGCATGCTGAAGTAGGCGAGCAGGCCGAACAGGCAGGCGATGAAGGTCACGCCAAGCACGACCTTGCGGCGCTTGATGGCCCCATCGATCAGCGGTTCGATCATCCTGCTCCTCCCGTCGCCGCCGACGCTCAGCGCGCCATGGCGACACGAACCTTCTGGCCATCCGCCACGTAGGACTGGCCGACCGTGATCACGCGGGCCTCGCCGGCGAGCCCGGACACCCAGACGCCCTCCGGCGACTCCTCGAGGATGGCGACCGGCGCGAACGCGACGCGGCCGTCCGGCAGGACGTAGCGCACGCCCTGGCGGCCGGCGGCGTCGAGCACCAGGGTGTTGACCGGCACCAAGTGGGCGGGACCGGCCCCGGCGTTGATCCGGACCTCGCTCGAGAGACCCGAGCGGACGGCCATCTTCGGGTTCGCGACCGCGATCTCCAGGTGATAGGTGCGTGTCTGCGGGTCGGCGTCGTGGGCCACGTACCGGACCCGCCCGTTCAGGAGCTGGCCGCTGACCAGCCGGGCCTTCGCCGACGCGCCAACGCGAATGCGGGCGGCCTCGGTCTCCGGAACGTCGCCCACCACCAGCAGAGGGTCGAGTTCGATCAGGGTGCCGCAGGCCTGTCCGGGCGCCAGGTAGGTCCCGATCTCGGCTTCGCGCCGGTCGAAGACGCCGGAGAACGGGGCGACGATGTTCACCTGGTTGAGCGCGATCTCGGCGGCGCGCACCTGCGCCTGGGCCGAATCGAGCGCCGCCTGGCTCTCCAGGACCTGGGTCTGCGAGCGGTAGCCCTTTTCGGCTAGCTGGGCGGCGGCCTGCCGCTGGAGCTGGCGCGACCGGAGGTTGGCGCGGGCCTGGTCGAGGCTGGCCTGGCGGGCGTCGACGGCGAGGCGGCAGAGAACCTGGCCCTTGCGGACATAGCTTCCTTCCGCAGCCGGGGTCTGGGCGACGACGCCGGCGGTCTCGGAGCGGACAACCACAGCGCGCGCCGATTCGGTGCGTCCCCGCAGGACGACCTCGTATTCGCGCACCGCCGCAGGCACGAGTTTCGCCTGAACGCTCGGCAGATCACTGGCCTTGGCTGGGGGCGGGGTCTTGGCGTCGGCGCGGCTGGCCTCGGGTCCGAACAGCGTCATGGCGCCGAAGTACAGGCCCACAGCCCCGGCGACCGCGATGACGAAGACATACTGCGGTTTCAAACGCATAAGCTGTTCCCCGAGCCCCCCAGCTCGCGCGGCCGGGCCTCGCCCTCGGCCCGTGGTCCCGCACCAAAATGGGGGCCCGGCGCTTGTGATGCCACCGTTACGCGAGCGCAAATGAATTCGCGGACAGGCGGAGCCAGCGACGGCAATTCCTGGACCGCGCGTTACGAGTGCAACACGGTCTGCTAAACCCTGCCGCGTGACCCTATGTCGCACGATTTACAGAGTAAGGGAAAGGCCCTCCCGGTGAGATATCTCCACACCATGGTCCGGGTCACGGACCTCGATGCGTCCCTGGACTTCTACGTCAACAAGCTGGGTCTTAAGGAATTCTCTCGGAAGGATTACGAGGCCGGGCGCTACACGCTGGTCTTCCTGTGCGCGCCGGAGGACGAGGACCTCGCGAGGGCCGCCAAGGCTCCCATGGTCGAGCTGACCTACAACTGGGATCCGGAGGCCTACCAGGGCGGCCGGAACTTCGGGCATCTGGCCTATGAGGTCGACGACATCTACGCGACCTGTCAGCGGCTGAAGGACGGCGGCGTGACCATCAACCGCCCGCCGCGCGACGGGCGCATGGCCTTCGTCCGCTCGCCGGACAACATCTCCATCGAACTGCTGCAGAAGGGCGGCTCGCAGCCGCCGGCGGAGCCGTGGGCCTCGATGCCCAACGTCGGCGCCTGGTGATCCAGGGCTAAGCTGGGGCGGACCCCAGTATTTCTGCCAGGGCGACGGGCTTCGGGCCGGGCGCCAAGCCCTCCATCTGTGACGCCTGAAGCAAGGGGAAAGCTTCCATGAGCGCACGGCGGCCGTTCGGCCAGAACTACGCCTTCGTGGTGGTGGGGGTCACCTTCGCCGCCCTGATCGCCGCCGCCGGCCTGCGCGCCGCGCCGGGCGTGATGATGACGCCGTTGCAGGATGCGCTCGGCTGGACGCGAAGCGACGTCTCGCTGGCCGCCGCCGTGGGGATCTTCCTCTACGGCCTCGTGGGCCCCTTTGCGGCCGCCCTGATGCAGACCCTGGGCATCCGGCGCACGCTGGTCGCCGGCCTCGCCCTGATGAGCGCGTCGACGGCGCTCAGCCTGCTGATGACCGAGCCCTGGCACTATGTGGCCACCTGGGGCGTGCTCTCCGGCTTCGGTTCGGGGGCGGTGGCCATGGTCCTGGGGGCGGCGGTGGTGAACCGCTGGTTCACCGCGCGGCGGGGGGCTCATCATGGGCGTGCTCAGCGCGGCCACCGCCACCGGCGCGCTGATCTTCCTGCCGCTGATGGCGCGCCTGATCGAGCTGGACAGCTGGCGGGCCGTGGCGGTGCTGGTCTCGATCGTCACCGCCGCCCTGATCCCCTTCGTCTTCCTGCTGATGCCGGAGCGCCCGTCCGACATCGGCCTGACGGCCTATGGGGCGACCGCCGACGAGCCGCCGCCGGCCCAGGGCCGCGCCGCCGACAGCGTCCGTCTGGCGTTCGGCGCCCTGGCGCGGGCCTCACGGACGCCGACCTTCTGGCTGCTGTTCGGCACCTTCTTCGTCTGCGGGCTGACCACCAACGGCCTGGTCGGCGCGCACATGATCAGCTTCTGCGGCGACATGGGCCTGCCGATCGTCCAGGCCGCCGGCCTGCTGGCGCTGATGGGCGTCTTCGACCTGGTGGGCACGACCGCGTCCGGCTGGCTCACCGACCGCTACGATCCCCGGAAGCTGCTGTTCGCCTACTACGGGCTGCGCGGCCTTTCGCTGATCATCCTGCCGTTCACCGACTTCGGGGCGATGAGCCTGACGATCTTCGCGGTGTTCTACGGCCTGGACTGGATCGCCACCGTGCCGCCGACGCTCCGGCTGGCCAATGAGAGCTTCGGCGACCGCGAGGCTCCGATCGTCTTCGGCTGGGTGCTGGTCGGACACCAGGCCGGCGCGGCGACGGCGGCCTTTGGCGCAGGCCTGCTGCGCGAGCTGACCGGGCGCTATCTGGAAGCGTTCGTTATCGCCGGGGCCTTCGCCCTCGTCGCCGCAGCGCTCGCCCTGATGATCGACCGGGAAGGGGACCGGCCCCGCGTGGCCGAGGCCGCCGCCTAGGCCGGCGCCTTCAGGGGCGGAAGCTCTCCACGGCTGTGGGCGATGCCGAGTTGGAAGCTCTGGGCGATCGTCTCCGCCCTGGCGACGAAGGCCGTGGCGGCTTCGGCCGGGCAGACCTCGGCCGCGGTCTCGCGGAAGAGGCCAAGCCAGCGCTCGAAGTGCGCGCCCTCAAGCCCGGGGATGCGCACATGCACCGCCATGGGTTGTCCCTTGAAGCGGCCGGTCATCAGCATAACCGACGACCAGAAGTCGACCATCCGGTCGAGATGCGGATCCCAGTCGGCGATCAGGCCGCCGAAGATCGGCTCCAGAACGGCGTCGGCCCTGACCCTGGCGTAGAAGCCGTGGACCAGGGCGTGGATCATCTCCTCAGTCACCCCGAGGGACGCGCCGGGCGCCAGGCGGGCTCGGGTCTGGGCGCGGAGTTCGGGAGTCGATCGGTCGCCGGACATTGGGTGGATATAGGCGCTGCCCACCGGGGCGCGAACTCCGTGCGGCTACGGAGCGCGCGCCTCAGAGCGGACGACCGGCCAGCCAGTGGGCGAGGTTGCGGTAGTAGGCCAACGTGTCCGCCAGGGCCTCAGGATCGCGCAGTATGCCGTCGCCCGGCGGCTCGTCCACGAAGCTCGGGCAGCCCAGGCGGGGATCAAGGTTGTAGTCGGCGAAGTGGTGGAAGGTGCTCTGCGCCACCGCCGGCCCGCCGTCGGGGCCGCCTTCGAAGGCGACCGCGATGTTGAAGTCGCGGCCTGAGACCTTGCTGCGCCCGCGGGCGATCACCCGGGCGGGCCGTCCGTTCGGAACGCCCACCGCGCCCTCGTGCGGATGGGCGGGGAGGCGGCGGATCGGGCCGCCGTCGGGGCGCCGGAACAGCGGGTGGGGCTCGTCGTCGAGGGCGATCTCCTGGAAGTCGCCGTTGGCGCCGGAGTGGTAGTTCGGCCAGTCGATGTAGGTGGTGAAGGGGTCGTCGCGGGTGTGGCGGCTGGCGTCGGGATCGAGGTTGCGGCTGTGGAAGAAGTGGGCGTCGCCCACGCCGCCGAGCGTGCAGACCGAACTGCCCAGGTCCATGTGGTCGCGCGTCACCATCAGGCCGCCGCCGCGCCGGTGGAAACGTCCGAAGGCGGCGCACTCCTCGGAATTCAGGCCATCGCCGATATCGACCGCGAACAGCCAGACCTGGTCGAAGTCCGAGGTGTCGATGGAGCCCAGCACCGGATCGGTCTCGCCGCCCGGCGCTTCGCGGTCGCGCGCCGTGACCGAGACGCCGTCGAGCCCGCGCAGGAACTCGGTCAGCCGCGAGAAGCGCCCGATGTGCCAGTCGTCCTCGACCGGCGGGATGGTGGTCTGCAGCAGGATGCGGATCGGTTCGGCCATGACGCTCCCCGGCAGGGCTCGCCGGGGAGCCTATCACGGGCGGATCAGGCGAACAGGAAATCCCCGGCGCCCAGCGAGCCGGACACCACGCCTTTCAGCCAGAGCGTATTCTCGCCCCAGCCGATGAGCGTTCCGGAGGCGCCGTCGCGATCCTCGTCGGCGAGCGTCAGCTCTTCGAAGGCGTTGGGGCCATCGCCGCCGAAGCCGATGCGGTCCTGGCCGGGCGTGAAGTCGACGATCACGTCGGCGCCGGAGAGGTGATCGAACCAGAATTGGTCCGCGCCCGCGCCGCCGCTGAGCGTGTCGTTCCCCGCTCCCCGGTCAGCAGGTCGTCGCCGTCGAACCCGTTGAGCACGTCGGCCCCGGCATTGGCGCTGAGCACGTTCGTGCCCCCGTTGCCGTTCAGGGTGTCGGCGCCCGAGCCGGAGCTGGCGTTCTCGATGGTCACGCCATTGGCGATCACATAGCCGCCGTGGATGCCGTAGGCGTAGGAGACGCGCCCGCCGCCGCCTTCCTCGTATTCCAGGGTCGCCGCGCGGAGGTCGATCATGGTGTCGCGGGCGCCGCCGTAGGTGATCTGGTCGATGCCGCCGGCGTCCCAGATCGCCGCGTAGAAGGTGCCGGGCGCGTTCTCGTCCTTCAGGACATAGGTGTCGTCGCCGGTCGCATGGTCCTCGTTGACCCCGTACTTGTCCTGGAGGACCGCGATGTCGAGCGGGGCCAGCGTGCCCATCCAGCCGAAGTGCTCCACGTCCGTGCCGGTCAGGCCGCCGGACTTCGGCTGGCCATAGGGCGAGAGCGTCCAGCCGTCGTTGTAGGACATGATCGTGAAGACCTGCTGCGACAGGTCGTAGTCGGCGGTCGCCCCGCCGATCACGCTGCCGTCGTCGGACCCGCGCATGACGCTCGAGCGGCCGCCTGTGTCGTGCGGGTGGGCCAGGCCGTGGCCGTGTCCGAACTCATGGAGGAGGGTGGGGGAAGTAGAAGCCGCCCTGCCGCAGGCCGGCCTCGGTCCAGCGGACGTCACCGGCGTTGAACTCGGTCTGGCCCTCGTTCTCCTCGTTCGGCGGGCTCATGCGGCCGAGCAGGCTCGCGCCGACGCCGGGGGGTGCCCTGGTAGGTGATGAGCTTGAAGTCCGCCTCGGCCCGGTTCTGGACCTCGATGTAGACGATGTCGGCGACCTTCTCGTACTCGGCGAAAGCGGCGCGGAAGGCGGCCTTCTCCCAGTCGGCCATGTCCTTCGCCTGGATCATGGTGTCGGTGGAGCCCGGGGTCGCGGGGTTCTGATCCACGAACACGTCGCCCTGCCGGGCGAAGTAGTAGGTGATGACGTTCTTGCCGGTGACCCCGAAGGCGGGGTTCGAAAGCTCGCCGGTGAAGATCGAGCCGTTGTCGCGCGGGCCGTTGTCGCCATCGGGATTGCGCGAGGTGCGGTCCACCTGACTGCCCCAGTCGATCGAGTGCAGCGGGCTGTCGATGGTGTAGAGCGGCTTGTAGGCGGTCCGAGGATCGGCCTGGGCCACGAACACCTCGTAGTCGCCGACGAAGTCGCCGCTCGTCCCGTTGGCGGCGTCCTGGTCGAAGGCGCGGGCGTTCACATAATAGGTCCCGTCGGCCGGGGCGGTGAAGGTCAGCACGGCGTCGAAGCCGGAGTTGAGCTGGTTCAGCGTGGTGTTCGCGCCGCCGTCCGAGAGACCCACCAGCTTGCCGCTGGCGTCGTAGAGCTCGACATAGGCGTCGGCGAGCGGGACGCCGCTCGGCCCCAGCGTCTTGGCGATCAGGCTGATGTCATAGGTCTGGCCGGCGTTCAGCGTGACCTTGAAGAAGTCCTGGTCGCCCAGGCTGTTCAGGGTCGAGACCACGCGCGGGCCGTTGACCGTGAGCGTGGCGCCCGTGGACCGGTCGTCCGCGATGTCGTCGCTGATCAGGGCCGTGGCGGTGAGGGCGGCGAGGCCGGGCTTGGCGGCCGCCGAGCCCAGCGGCTCGCCCGCCGCGTCGCGGTAGAAAGCGGTCCGCAGGCAGGCCGGGCATCCGCAGTTGAGGCCCGCGCCGAAGTCGGCGGAGGCGGTGAGGGCGGTCTGGGAAGAAAATCCTTCGGCAGTGAACTCGTCGCGCATGTTTCCTCTCGTCCTGGGCGTTTGTTACGCACGGTCACGGACGAGAACCCCCTCGCCGCGAACGGCCCTCCCCGACGAGAACAACGTTCTCAGATTGCGGGGAGTTGGGGCGAGACTTGGGCGGTTTCGGTACGTTTTTCAGGGGTTTGCGCCGCCGCGGCGCCACGATTAGGCCCGTCGGGAACCGTGACGTGGCCGCACGGGTTGTTGTGCCCCCGAAAGGCGCCGGGCGGTCGGCAGCGCGCCTAAAATCCGGCCCGGACGAACAGGAACGGGCCGTTGAAGCCGTATTCGACATCGGCCTCCCAGTCCGACTTGTCGACCTCCAGGTCGTAGTCCACGAAACGGTAGCCGGCGCCGAGCGCGATGTTGTCGGTCACCTTGTAGGCGACGTCGCCCTCGATGTTGGCGATCCCGCCGCCGTAGTCGCCGAGGCTCAGGGACATGTAGTCCGCGCGGCCGCTCACCACCCAGCGCGGCGCGAGCTGCGCGCTGCCGATCACGCCGACGGTGGGGAGGGGCGCGATGAAGTCGCGCGCGCGGGTCTCGGTCTGCCGCACCGGATTGCTGCCGATCTGACCCTGGCCGCTGGTCGAGATTGCGAAGTCCGTGGCGAACAGGCCGGCCGTCGCGCCCATCTCCCAGGTGTCGCGCTGGAAGAACATGTAGCCGAGCGAGGCCCGGTAGATCTGCGAGTCGAACTCGCTGCTGAGGTTCACGTTCGTCGGATAGGTCACCCCGTCGAACACGACGTCGCGCGTGAGGGTCTTCGACGCGTCCCGTTTCAGGGAATAGACCTCGCCGGCGACGAAGAACCGGCCGAACCGGACGCCGCCGCGCAGGGCCGGGAGATTGTCGGTGTCCTTCAGCCCCAGGTCGTTCTCGAAGTCGATCTCGGTGCCCCGCGTGCCGCCAGTGCGCGTCAGGTCCACGGTGGTGTCGATGTTGGGCCGGAAGACCTGCGCCTCGATCCAGTATCTGTCCCCGAACGACTGGGCGGCGGCGGGACCGGCCGCGACCAGCAGCAGCGTCGCCGCTGCGGGAAGGACGACGGTTCTGGCGTCTCGCGCCCGGATATTTTCCATGGGGTCAGCTCGCGGCGGCTCGTTGAGGTTCGAGCTTGCCCGCAAGCGAGCCGTGCCAGCCATCAGGGATTACCCCGAGAAGGACCTGAGACGATGCCGGGAGCGGGAGGCCCGCCGCAGGGAAAATCCCGGAGGCCGCGTCAGCTTGAGGGGGAAGGGCTCTCGATGGCTCCCCGGGCAGGACTCGAACCTGCGACAAGTCGGTTAACAGCCGACTGCTCTACCAACTGAGCTACCGGGGATCAGGCCGTCGAGAGGCGCGGCATATACGATGCGATCCCGCGGCTTGCAAGCCGCCGGTCGGCCGAACCCGCCTCGGGGCGAAAAAGAGCCCGGCGCGAGCGCCGGGCTTCAAAAAAGTCGGTGATGGTGGGGTGTCTTCAAGGAAGACGCTCACAGAATCGCGGTCTGTGGTTAAGTCCCCGTTAACAACGGTAAACGCCTGCGAACATTGATTAATTCCGCCAACCGATTTCCTCGGGCGGGGATTCACGATTCGCCCGGCGCCGCCGTTTGTCGCTCCCGATTGGAGCGCGCCCGCGGATCGGCTACTCGAGGACGGAATCAGAAAAGCGTACCCGGGAGGCCGTCATGCGCATCCACTTCACCGGCATCGCCGGGGCGGGCATGAGCGCGGCGGCCCTGATGATGCGCGACGCCGGGCACGAGGTGTCGGGCTCTGACGCCGACGTCTTCCCGCCCATGTCCACCTACGTCGAGGGTCTGGGCTTCCCGTTCCACCGCCAGTTCGACGCCGCCAACCTGCCGGAGGACCTCGACGTCCTGGTGCTGGGGGCCAGCGCCAAGCTCGGCGGCGACGACAATGTGGAGGTGGCGGAGGCCCGTCGCCGCGGCGTGACCGTCACCACCTTCCCGGAACTGGTGGGGGAGGCGAGCGCCGGGCGCCTCAACACCGTGGTCGCCGGCTCCTTCGGCAAGTCCACCTGCACGGCGCTCATGGCCCATGTGCTGAAGGACGCCGGCCGCGACGCCGGCTGGATGATCGGGGCGATCTCGCCCTCGCTGCCGGCCACCGGCCACTGGGGCGCCGCGCCGGAGGTGATCCTGGAAGGCGACGAGTACATCGTCGGGCCGAACGACCGGCGCTCGAAGTTCGTGCTCTACCACCCCCGCGACCTGCTGCTGACCTCGCTGATCCACGACCACGTCAACGTCTTCCCGACCTTCGCGGACTACGAGGCGCCGTTCCGCGAGCTGCTGCGCCTGCTGCCCGCCGAGGGCCTCTTGGTCGCCCGCGAGCATCCGGCGGTCCGCGCCATCGCCGGCGAGGCCAGGTCCCGCATCGTCTGGTACGACACCGCGCCGTGCGAGGGTTGGTACAGCGAGGGCGTCGCCTACGGCGAGGTCACCCGCTTCACCCTGGTCGCCCCGGACGGACGCCGGATCTCCCTTTCGACCTCGCTGCTCGGCGAGCACAACATCGAGAACATCGTCGGCGTCGCCGCCTACTTGCTGGAGCGCGGGCTGGTCCCGGAGGCCCAGCTCGTCCGGGCGGTGGCCAGCTTCGCCGGCATCCGCCGCCGGCTGGACCGCCTGACCGCCGCCTCCAAGGTGCCGGTGATCGAGGGCTTCGGCTCCTCCTACGAGAAGGCCCGCTCGGCCATCGAGGCGCTCCTGCTGCACTATCCGACCCGGCCGCTGACCGTGGTCTTCGAGCCGCACACGTTCTCCTGGCGCTCGCGCGATGCGCTCAGCTGGTACGACACCGTGTTCGAGGGCGTCGCCCGGGCGCTGATCGCGCCGCCGCCGAGCCACGGGGCCGCCAGCCACAACCAGTCGAGCTTCGAGGAGATCCTCGCCCGGACGGCCGCAGCCGGCATCCCGACGGAGGGCGTGCGCACGGCCGAGGACGCCACCGCGGCGCTGTCGTCCCTCAAGGGGGACGAGGTCGTCCTGCTGCTGTCGTCCGGCCCGCTGCTCGGCCTGCCGGACAGCCTGCCCGCGGTGTTCGACCGGCTCTATGCCAGCGCGGCCGCCGCCTAGCGGGGCCCCGGGATCGGCTGGACGTAGGCTTCCTTCGCCGCCTTCTCCGCCGCGTTCAGCTCCTTGAACTGCTCCCGCTTGGGTCCGAGGTAGCCGAACAGGTAGGCGGCCACCTTGCGCATCTGGATCTCCTCCGAGCCCTCGGTGATCCGGTAGCGCCGGTGATGGCGGTAGATGTGCTCGAACGGCGTGTGCCGGGAATAGCCCATGCCGCCGTGGATCTGCATCGCCCGGTCGGCGGCGTCGCAGACCAGCCGGTTGCCCCAGTAGTTGCACATGGACACCTTGTCCGAGATCGTCTTCTCGATCTCCTTGTGGTCCATCTGGTCCATCTGCCAGGCGGTCTTGCGGATCAGCAGCCTGAGCATCTCGCACTGGGTCTGCAGCTCGACCAGCGGCCACTGGATGGCCTGGTTTTCGGCCAGCGCCTTGCCGAACGGCTTGCGCTTCCTCGCGTACTTCACGCTCTCGTCGATGCAGAACTGCGCCGCGCCCAGGCTGGAGGCGGCCTGGCGGATGCGGTTCTGGTGCACGAAGCTCTGGCCGAGGCCCAGCCCGCGGTCGATCTGCCCCCAGTAGCTGTCCTCGGGAATCCAGACGTTCGTGAAGCTGACGCGCGGGTGGTCCGTCGGCATGTTGAACGTCCACATGTACTCTTCGACCTTCACACCGGGCGTATCGGCCGGGACGATGAAGCAGGTGATGCCGGTGGCGTCGCCGTCCTTCCCCGAGGTGCGGGCGAAGACCATCACGTGGGTCGCCACGTGCATGCCCGTCGTCCACATCTTTTCGCCGTTGATCAGCCAGCCGGGCTGGCCGTCGCGATCCTCGCGGACGGCGCGGGTCTCCATGAAGGTCGCGTCGGAACCGTGGTTCGGCTCGGTCAGGCCGAAGCCCGTGCGCATGCCGCCGTTCAGCAGCTTGTCCCCGTCGCGCTCGTACTGGGCGTTGGTGGCGAACTCCTTGAACATCAGCACGAAGGGGTTGTTGCCGACGATCGAGTGTTCGGTCTGCAGGTCGTTGAACAGGCCCAGGCCCTTGGCCGCCAGATGCTCGCGGATCACCGCCATGGCGAGCTGGCTGCCGCCCTTTCCGCCCATCTCCTTCGGCCAGGCGAAGCGGTAGTGGCCGGCGTCGTCGGCGATCTTGCGGGCCTTGGCGAGCAGGGCTTCCCACTCTGGCCGGGGCAGGCCCTGGTTGTCCCAGTCGGTGCGGGCGTGCTCGCGGCGGTGGTCGAAGAAGCGCTCGTTATCGTCCTGCCGCTGCAGGGGCATGATCTCCGCCTCGATGAAGCGGTCGAGCTCGTCCAGGTAGTCCTGCAGCTCCTGCGGAAGGGCGAAGTCCATGGCGTTTCCTCCGGGCTCTCGTCTCTTGGGCGGAGTTGACGCCGGGGGAGGATTTACAAGCCCGCCGGAGCCCCGCCAGATCGTGAGCCTAGAGTATCGAGGAGGTTCCCCCGGGTCATGGAAACGCCCGTTGCCGAAGCGCTTCCGAAGCTGGCCCAGCGGCTGGCGGGCGAGGGCGCGCGGGTCGAAGGCGCGCAACGGCTGTCCGGCGGCGCCAGCATGGAGACCTGGACCTTCGACATCGTTTCGGGCGCGGCCCGCGAGGGGCTGATCCTGCGGCGGCGCACGGCCCCCTTTGATCCCGAGACCGCGAGATCGATCTCGCTCGCCACCGAGGCGGCCCTGATCCGCGCGGCGGCGAAGAACACCGCGCTCGTCCCGCACGTCCGCCACGTCTGCGACGACTCGGATGGCCTCGGCGAGGCCTATGTGATGGTCCGGGCCGCCGGCGAGACGCTCGGCAAGAAGATCGTCGAGGATTCCCGGTTCGATGGCGTGCGGCCGAAGCTTGCCTTCCAGTGTGGCGAGGTGCTCGCCAGGATCCACGCGACGCCGCCGCCGGACGGGCTGAACCTCAAGACGGTTGACGCGGTCCTGGAGCTCGACCGCTACGAGGAGGTCTACCGGACGACAGGCGCCCAGCGGCCGGTCCTGGAGCTGGCGTTCCAGTACCTGCGCAAGCGCACGCCGGAGCCGGCGGCGCCCGTCCTGCTGCACGGCGACTTCCGCAACGGGAACATCATGTTCGACCCGGAGCGGGGCGTCGCCGCCGTGCTGGACTGGGAACTCGCCCACATCGGCGACCCGGCCGAGGACATGGGCTGGATCTGCACCAACTCCTGGCGGTTCGGGCGGCCGGAGAAGCCGGTGGGCGGCTTCGGCGACTACGCCGACCTGCTGGCGGGCTACGAGGCGGCCGGCGGCCGGCCGATCGATCTCGCCCGCCTGCGGTTCTGGCAGATGCTGGGCTCGCTGCGCTGGGGCGTCATGTGCCTGACCATGTACATGAGCTGGCAGACCGGCGTCGAAAAGTCGGTGGAGCGGCCGATGATCGGCCGGCGCGTGTCGGAGACCGAGGCCGACCTCGTCGTCCTCCTGGAGCAGGGCCTGTGATCACCCATCCGAAAACCGAAGAGCTCGTGCAGGCTGTCGCGCTCTGGATCGACCAGGTGCGGCCGGGCCTCGATCCGAGGAACGCCTTCCTGGCCCGGGTGGCGGTGAATGTCCTGTCGGTGGTGGAGCGGGAGCTGACGAAGGGCCCGGCTGCGGAAGCGCGCGCCTCCGAGGCGT
This sequence comes from Phenylobacterium sp. J367, assembly GCF_024699985.1. Lineage (GTDB taxonomy): Bacteria > Pseudomonadota > Alphaproteobacteria > Caulobacterales > Caulobacteraceae > Phenylobacterium. The sequence goes on from NZ_JAJONA010000001.1 coordinate 3,377,511, forward strand.
TCGCCGAAGTTCTGGGCCATCCGGGTGAGTTCTCGGCCCTGAACGCGGAGCTCTGCGAGCGCATCCGGTCCGGGGACTTCACGGAGACGACGCCGGGCCTCCTGGAGGCGCTCCGCACGCTGGCCTTCGACCAGCTCGCCATCGACCAGCCGAAGTACCGGCCCGAGGTCGGCTAGTCGCCGCGGTTGCGGTCGTACTGCGGCAGCGGCAGGGGCGGGAGCCACGGCTCACGGCGAACGGTCCAGCTCTCGTACTGTGGCGCGAAGACGCCGACCTCGTCGAAGCTCGCGATGCTGATCTCGATCTCGCCGCCGGTCTCGTTGGTCACGCGCGAGCCGCAGGCCGGGCAGAAGTTGCGATGGTAGCCGGGGGAGCTTTCCCACGACGCCAGGTCGCCCGCCGTCTCGACCTGGTCGGCGCGGAACACTGCGAAGGGGAAGCAGGCGGCGGCGTGGGCCTTGCGGCAGGTCAGGCAGTGGCAGAGGCCGACGCGGTCCGGCTCGCCGCGGGTGGTGAAGCGGGCGGCGCCGCAGGCGCAGCCGCCGGTTCTGACAGTCTCGGTCATGAGGCCTGAACGCCTCAGGCGGCTTCCAGCACCCGGATGATCTCGCTCTCGCGCTCGTTCCAGAGGATCGAGACCCGGGCGGCGCGCGCGGCATGGGTTCCCAGGGCCGCCTTCACCTCGCGCTGGCGCAGACGGGCGGCCGAGAGCCGGAGCAGGGTGAAGCCCGAGCTCTGCTCGTCCTCGCAGTCGTGGTAGCGCAGCACGGCGTCCACCAGCGCGGCCGGCGGCGGCACGGGGCGCGGATCGTCGATCGGGCGGACGGTGCGGGGCTTGAAGCGGCGGTAGCTGGCCATCGGATTTCGAACTCCGTTGCGGGTTGCGACAGGTTCGGTTCTGATGGGCTGGTGCGACAGAAACGGACGTACCGCCTATGAGGCACGAAAAGGCCACCCAGCTCCTGGAGCTGGCGCGGATGCTCGCCAGCACCGCCGAAGGGCTGACGCTGGACGAGATGGCCGAGCGGCTGGGCGTCGGGCGACGCACCGCCGAGCGGATGCGCGACGCCGTCTGGGAGATCTTCCCTCAGCTGGAGGTGGTGGAGGACCCGCCGACCCGTAGGTTCCGCATCCCCAGCGGCCTCGACGGCCTCTTCCAGGCACCCACCGCCGAGGAGCTCGCGGCGCTCAACGCCGCGGCCGAGGCCTGGGCCGCCCAGGGGGCCACCGGCCGCGCCGGCGCCTTGCGCACGCTGGAGCAGAAGGTCCTGGCCGCCACCCGGGCGGCGGCGCGGCGGCGGCTGGCGCCCGATCTCGAGGCCCTCTTGCAGGCGGAGACCATCGCCGTGCAGGCGGGGCCCAGGCCGTTCGAGGACGAGGCGGTGCTGGCGACGATCCGCGACGCCCTCAAGGGGCTTTCGACCCTTCGCTTCCGGTACGAGGGCGGCTCGACCCCGGGCCGGGAGCGGGAGGTGACGGCCTATGGCGTGCTGTTCGGCCGGGCCAACTACCTGGTGGCGGCGGAAGGCGAGGGGAGCCCGCGGAACTGGCGGCTCGACCGGCTGAGAGACGTGGAGGCCACCGGCAGGCCGGCGCGGCGCGATCCGGCGTTCTCGCTCCAGGACTACGCCGACGAGAGCTTCGGCATCTACCAGGACGACACCGAGGACGTGGTGTTGCGCATCCTCCCGGCCTCGGCGGAGGGGGCGCTCCGCTGGCGCTTCCACTCCGACCAGACCCTGGAGACCCAGGCCGACGGGTCGGTCGTCGTCCGCTTCCGGGCAAGCGGCATGCGCGAGCTAGCCTGGCACCTGTTCACCTGGGGCGACCAGGTCCAGGTCCTGGCCCCGCAGCGGCTGAAAGACATCCTCGTGGAGCAGATCGAACTGGCCCGCCGCGCACATACGTCCGGAACTGACGCATAGGGGCTCCAGGTTGGTCCTCGTGAAGAGGAGCCAGCCGATGACCGTCACCGCCGACTACGCCACGCTCTACGAACTCGAGATCCGTCCGCGCCGTCGGCTGACCCGGGCGCTGGCCCTGGTGGTCTGGAGCGGCCTGTTCCTGATCCGTCCGAAGCTCGCCCTGGAGATCTGGCGCGAGCGGCGCGGCCAGGCCTAGCTCCGCGCCGCGTCGCGGAAGCGCTGCACGAAGCCGTCGAGCGGGACGGCCAAGCTCCGCCTCGAGGGCAGGCGCAAGGCGCCGACCGGCGTGGGCAGGTCCGCGCCCTCGACAAAGGCCACCGCCTCGAGCCTCGGCGCGGGGCCCAGCATGCGCAGGGCGTCCCGGCCCACGTGGAAGGTCCACTGGCAGCGGTCGCGGTTGGCGTAGCGGCGGAAGGCCGGCTGGGCCGGTGCGCCCTTCGCGTGACCCTCATGGAAGGTCGCCTCGCCGAGCCGGCGTCCGGCGGCGGTCGGCGGCTCGTCGCCCTCCCGCGCCCAGATCTCGACCCGGGCGATGGGGTCGAACGCGAGGGTCCAGCCGGCGATCTCCAGCGCGCCGCCGGGGAGCCGGCGCAGCGCCCCGGCGTCGTCGATGCGGCCGATCGGACGGCGGAAGGCCCCCTCGATGGTCCGGGCCTCGAAGTAGGCTCCGTCGTTGACGTTGCGGTTGATGAAGTTCGGACAGGTCAGGCACATGGCCGGCGGATTGCGCCGGATGATCGCCTCCCGCAGGCTCCGGTAGTCGTCGCCGAACCAGATGGCCTCGAAGGTCGACCCTTCGGCCAGGAGGTTGCCGTACGGCCCGTCCGGCCGGCAGTCGGCGTAAGGGTTCACGTCGCCGTTCACGTCGATGAAGACCGCCTCGAACGGCTTGCCGCAGAACACGAAGGGGGCGACCGCCTGCGAGCCCGTGAAGGCCACCTGATAGCTGCCGAGCGGCTTCCGCGCCCCGCCGGCGCCCTCGGCCGTCACATGCAGGCGCGTCGTGAACGCGGGGGGCGGACCAGATGTCCTCGCGCCGGACCTCGAAGGTCCAGGCGCTGGCGTTGTTGCCGGGATGGTCGGGGAAGAGTTCGGCGATGTCGAACCGGCTCCCGTTGACGAACCTGGCCTCTCCCATCCGCACCCGCCAGTTCGGCTGGACCAGCTCGGGCGGATCGACGGCCATGGCATCGCGCTCGACCACCACCCGGGGCCGCCCGCCGCCGTCCACCGCCCACCCCTGGAGCAGCAGGACGTCGCCGGCCTCGACCACCGGAACGGCGGGCTGGTCCACGTGCGCGGCCAGCGGCAGGGTGTTGCGCGCGGCCGGCGCGAAGGTCGCGGGCTCTGGCGCGGCGGCGTCGACAAGGGGCGCGGCGCACGGCATGGCCGGCGCAGGGGGCTCCGGCCGGAAGAAGTCCGGGAAGTTGATCACCTTCACCGCCGAGCGCGCGGCGCGGTCCAGGAAGCGGCGGAAGGCGGCGTCGGCCTCGTCCGGGACGTGGCTGAGCGACTCCAGGTCCATGCCTAGCCCGTCGTAGGGCATCAGGTGCCGCGCCCCGATCCGCGCGACGCCCAGTTCCTCGGCCAGGTCCACGAAGGCGTCCAGTTCGCCGAGGTTGGCGCGCATCAGGGTGAGATTGAACTGGAGCAGCGGCGTCGCGACGCCGAGCTCGCGCTTTCGCGCGGTCAGGCGCGCCAGGTTGGCCTTCAGCCGCTCGAACGACCCGCCGCGGCGGATGTGCTCGTAGGTCGCCTTCGTCGCCCCGTCGATCGAGACGTCGATCTGGGTGACGCCGTGGGCGATGACCGCCTCGCCAATCTCCGGCGTCAGCAACTGGGCGTTGGTCAGGAACTTCAGCTCGGGCAGGCCATACTGGCCGGCGATCTGCAGGATCTCGACGAAGTGCGGCGAGGTGAGGGGCTCGCTGCCCGCCGAGAGCACCACTTCGCGCGCATAGGGGAAGACCTTCGCGGCGATCTGCGCGAAGGCGTCCGGGGTCATGTACTGGCTGGGCCGGTAGAAGACGGTGTCATAGCTGAAGTGACACATCCGACAGCGCAGGTTGCACTTGTTGGAGACGTCCAGCAGGACCTTCAGGCTATGGGGCGCGAGCGGCGCCAGCTTCTCAGCCCAGTCGGTGACGGGATCTCGACGGTCGATGGGACCAAACACGCACGCGCCCTCGCAACTCCGGCGCCCACCCCGGTCCAATCGTTTGTCTGACCGAGGGCGACCTTAAGGCACAATCACAGGTGGCGCCAGAGCCTCATGCCACCGCGGCCGGCGCCCGCGCATAGGCGTCCTTCAGCTGCTGGTAGGCGCGCGAGTTGAACGCCAGAACCGTCGCCACCACGCCGATCAGGCCGGCCAGGGTGAAGACCAGCGCGATGCCGCGTTCCGGGCCGGTTCCGAACCAGGCGCCGATGGCGTCCGCGCCGGCGCCGTGGGTCATCAGCGGGATGAAGTAGAACTGGGTCAGCGGCCCGATCAGGAAGGCGGTGAGCGGCGAGGCCGCCTGTTCCACCGACTGGGCGAAGCCGAAGACCCGGCCCTGGCGCTCGAAGGGAACCACCGTCTGCAGCGTGGTCTGCTCGGCCGCCTCGGCATAGGGGCCAAGGGCGAACCAGATGAAGCAGCCGACCGCCAGCAGCTCGATCGAGGAGCGCAGGGTGAAGACGCAGCACACCGCCCACATGGCGAGGTTGACCAGCAGCAGGGTGCGCAAGGGGCTCTTGCCCAGCCCGGTCCTGGCGATCACCAGGCCGCTGAAGATGAAGGCGGTGGAGAGCACGCCGAACAGCAGCCCCCAGGTCTGCACCGACACCAGTGACAGGCCATAGGCGTCCATCAGGGCCATGAAGACGCCGCCCAGGAAGTTGTTGAAGCTGGCGAACAGGATCAGGGCGAAGAGGCCGGGAACGCCGGCGATGACGCGAATGGTGCCGGCCAGATCCACCCGCTTGGGTTCCCGTGGGGCGTCGGGATGCGCCTCGGCGCGCGGCTCGTGCACCGGGACCGCCGAAAGCTGGAGCATGGCCAGCGCCGTCGCCGCCAGAGCCAGCAGGAGCGTCAGATGCATGCCGCCCCAGGCGACCAGGAAGCCCGAGATCACCGAGGTGGTCAGGAAGCCGATGCCGGTGACCATGCCCACGAGCCCGTTGGCCTTGTCGCGCCGATCCTCGGGCACCAGCAGGGTGACGAGGGTGGGGAGCGCGATCATCCGCACGTTGCCGGCGATGACGCCCAGCATGACGGTGAGCACGAAGGCCCACAGCCAGGGGCCGTAGACCTCCCGGAGCGCGCCGTCGGGCGCGAGCTCGTGCAGCGCGAAGGCGAGCGCGTAGAAACCCAGCGAGACGGCGCTGGAGCCGAGCATGGCGACCTTCTTGCGGTGGTGGTCGACGAGGCTGCCGAACCAGATGCCGAACGCCGCGGTGAAGGTGAGATAGACGCCGGCGATCATGCCCGTGGCGAACACCGAGCGCGTCTCCAGATAGACCCAGAAGGTGATCGCGAACCACACCGTGAAGTTGGTGATGTTGGCGACCAGGTTGTTGGCCAGGAGCAGGTGGAACGGGGTCATGCGCGGCCTGACGGATGCGGCCGCGCCCCTGGGGCCGGCGAGGCGTCCAGCATAGGGGAAGCGACCGCGACGGCTCCAGCCCCGGTGTTCGGGGCAGCCCCGTCCGATCCCCGCCGGGCGATCTTCGGTCTTGAGCGCCGGGCCCAGTTCGCGCTCTATCGGCGCAAAGTCTCAGTCGGGGTCACCTCACAGATGAATGCGCGCGTCCTTGCGACCTTGTTGGCCGGAGTTTTCCTGATGGGGGCCGCCCCGAACGACGATCCCTACACCTGGATGGAGGAGATCGAGGGGACCCGCGCCCTCGAATGGGCCAAGGCCGAGAACGCCCGCTCGCTGCCGCAGCTGCAGAACGACCCGCGCTACAAGGGCCTCTACGAGGACGCCCTGAAGATCGCCACGGCCACCGACCGGATCCCGGCCGTCCGCTTCGCCGACGACGGGACGCTGCGCGACTTCTGGCAGGACCGCGAGCATGTCCGCGGCATCTGGCGGACGACCAGCGTCGAGAGCTACCGCACCGGCAAGCCCGAGTGGAAGACGATCATCGACGTCGACGCACTCGCCAAGGCGGAGAACGCCAACTGGGTCTGGCACGGGGCCGACTGCCTGCCGCCCGACGGCCGCCTCTGCTTGGTGGCGCTGTCCGACGGGGGCAAGGACGCCGAGATCGTCCGCGAGTTCGACATCGCCACCGGCAAGTTCGTGGACGGCGGCTTCCGCCTGCCCGAGGGCAAGCACCGCTACGACTGGGTGGACAAGGACACGCTCGCCGTCGCGACCGAATGGGAGAAGGGCCAGGTCACGACCTCCGGCTATCCCTATGTCCTCAAGCTGCTGAAGCGCGGCCAGCCGCTGTCGGCGGCGAAGGAGGTGTTCCGCGGCGACGCCAAGGACGGCGGCTACGGCGTCTCGTCCATCGTGCTGCGCGATCCGGACGGCAAGGTGCAGGCGATCCTGGCGCACCGGCCGCTCGATACCTTCAACGCCGAGCACTACCTGATCACCGAGGCCGGGCCGAAGAAGCTCGACCTGCCGTCCAAGGCCAGCGTCCAGGGCTATGTCGCCGGCCGGCTGCTGGTCAGCCTCGAGCAGGACTGGGCGGCCAAGGGCTTCAAGGAGGGGCGATCTCCTCGACTTCGACCTCGCGGCCGTGAAGGCCAACCCGTCGAACCTCTCGGCGAAGCTGGTGCTCCGGCCGACCGAAAGCCAGGCCATCGAGCAGGTGGCGACGACCCGCAACCGGCTGGTGGTGGCGCTCTACGACAACGTGAAGGGCCAGATCGTCACCTTCGCGCGGAAGGGCGACGCCTGGACCTCGCGCAAGCTCGACCTGCCGAAGGACTCCACCATCCAGATTGGCTCGACCACCGACCATGACGACCGGATGATCGTCATCGCCACCAGCTACCTGACGCCGACCCAGCAGTTCCTGGCCGACGCCGCCCAGGGCGAGCCGGTGGTGCTGCGCACCATGCCGGCCCGCTTCGACGCCTCGAAGCACGTCGTGGAGCAGAACTGGGCGACCTCGAAGGACGGCACCAAGGTCCCGTACTTCGTGGTCCGGCCCAAGGACCTGAAGTTCGACGGCCAGGCGCCGACCCTGCTCTATGCCTACGGCGGCTTCCTCTCGAGCCAGACCCCGGCCTATGCGGCCACCGTCGGCAAGCTCTGGCTGGAGAAGGGCGGCGTCTACGTCGTCGCCAACATCCGCGGCGGCGGCGAGTTCGGCCCGCGCTGGCACAACGCCGGCCTGAAGCTGAACCGCATGCGGGTCTATGACGACTTCTTCGCCGTCTCCGAGGACCTGATCGCGAAGAAGATCACCAGCCCGCGCCGCCTCGGCATCATGGGCGGCTCCAACGGTGGCCTGCTCATGGGCGTGGCGCTGACCAAGCGGCCGGAGCTGTACAATGCGGTGGTGATCCAGGTGCCGCTGTTCGACATGATCGCCTACACCCGCATCGGCGCCGGCGCCTCCTGGGTCGGGGAGTACGGCGACCCGGCCGTGCCGGCCGAGCGGGCGGTGATCGAGAGCTATTCCCCGTACCAGAACCTGAAGGCCGGCCAGAAATACCCCCGCGTGCTGTTGGAGACCTCGACCAAGGACGACCGCGTGCACCCGGCCCATGCCCGCAAGGCCGGCGCCCGCCTGAAGGAGCTGGGGTACGACTTCCTCTACTACGAGAACATCGACGGGGGTCACGCCGCGGCCGCGAACCTCAACGAGCGGGCCATGCGACAGGCGCTGGAATACACCTACCTGTCGCAGCAGCTGATGGACTGACGCCGGCCGTGAGCGAGCTTGCCGCGCGCTTCGCCGAGGCGGCGCGTCACCACCAGCAGGGCCGGCTTCCCGAGGCGGAGGCCGGCTACCGCGCCGTGCTGGCGGGGCAGGGGGATCACCTGGGGGCGCTCGCCAACCTGGGCTCCCTGCTCAGGGCCCAGGACCGGGTGCTCGAGGCCGAGGCGCCGCTGGTCGCCGCCGTGGCGCTCGCGCCGCCCGGTGACCTCCGGCCCCTGGTCAACCTCGCCAACCTCTACCGGCGGGTCGCCCGCTGGAACGAGGCGGCGGGACTCTACGACCGGGTGATCGCCGCCGGCGCGGCGACGCCCGACCTGCTGCAGGACGCCGCGGACGCCCTTCTGGGGGCCGGCCGACTGGAGGACGGCTGGCGGCTGAAGGACGCGCGGCCCAACCTGCAGGTCCGGCGGGGGCAGGGGATCGGCTGTCCCGAGTGGCGCGGCGAGCCCCTGGCCGGACGCTCGCTCCTCCTGCTGCCGGAGCAGGGCTTCGGCGACCAGATCCAGGCGATCCGCTATGTGCCGCGGCTGAAGGCGATGGGCGCGGGACGCGTGACGGTGCTGGCCCAGGCTCCGCTCGTGCGGCTCCTGGCGGCCATGCCCGGCGTCGACGCGGTGATCGCCTGCGGGCCCGACGAGACCGTGCCCGTGCCGGCGCACGACCTCTGGACCATGCCGTTCTCTCTCCCGCTGCACGTGGGCGGGCTGCCATCGCCGCCCTATCTCGCGACGCCGGACGCGGCGAAGGCCAGATGGCGGGACTTCGCGGAGGGCCGGATCGGCGTCGTCTGGCACGGCAATCCGGCCCAGCCGGTGGAGCGCTACCGCGGACTGCCGTCCCCGGACCTGTTGGCGCCGCTCGCCCGCCACGGCGCGCTGGCGGACCTGCAGGATCCGCGCGGCGACTTCGCCGACACCGCCGCGATTCTCGACCGGCTCGACCTGGTGATCACGACGGACACGGCCATGGCGCACCTGGCCGGGGCGCTGGGGCGGCCCTGCTTCGTCATGCTGCCCTACATCGCCCTGGATTGGCGCTGGGCCGACGGCCGGCGGACGCCCTGGTATCCGGAGCTGAAGCTCTTCCGCCAGCCGGCGCCCGGCGACTGGGCGAGCGTCGTCGCAGCGATGGACGCCGCGCTGGAAGGTCGATTGTCGGGAAATTTGGAGGCCTGACCGGGAATCGAACCCGGGTTCACGGATTTGCAGTCCGGTGCGTCACCACTCCGCCATCAGGCCGCCTCTCGGGCGCCGCGGCGTCCGAGAAGACGCGCTGGCTAACAGAACCGTCCGCCCGGAGCAACGTCTGTCAGCGGGCCGCATTGCGTGAGGCCGCGACGCAGACCTATAAGCCCGGCACGATCTCCGCTTGCGTCTCGAGGACTAGATGGCCGATCTCGCCGCCGCCCGCCTGAACATGGTGGAAAGCCAGGTGCGCACCCAGGACGTCACCGACGTGCGCCTCCATGACGTGATGCGGGCCCTGCCGCGCGAGCAGTTCGCCCCGGCCGGCAAGGCCTACCTGGCCTACGCCGACATCGAGGTGGAATATGCGCCGGGCCGCTTCCTCCTGAAGCCGCGCGACGTCTCCAAGCTGCTGCAGGAACTGCGTCCCATGCCGGGCGAGCGGACGCTGGCCATCGCGGCGCCCTACGCGGGCGCGGTGGTGGAGGGCCTCGGCCTCAGCGTCGACCGCGTCGACGGCGAGGACCTGACGGCGGTGAGCGGCGAGTACGACTGCATCGTGTGCGAGGGCGCGGTCGCCAAGGCGCCGCAGGCCTGGCTCGACGCCCTGGCGCCCGGCGGCCGCCTGGCGGTGGTGGAGCGCGACGGTCCGGTCGGCAAGGCGTGCATCTACCTGCGCACCGAGGACGGGATCGGTCGACGTGAGCTCTTCGACGCGACGCCGCCGGTCCTCGAAGGCTTCGAGGCTCAACACGGTTTCGCCTTTTAAGTGGGCTTGAAACACCTGGGAAACTCCCGGGTGAAAAAAGCTTAAGGTGACGCCCGGTTGGTCTTGGCCTTAGGCAAAGTCATATAGGGCTACAGTCTCTCTTGCCTAAATATCGGGGATATCTGATGTCGAAGAGCCTTCGCGGCCGCCTGATGGCCGCGATCTTCAGCGTGGGGGCCGCAGGCGCCGTCGCCGCGCCCGTCGCCGCTGAGACCCTCGCCGACGCCATCGCCGCGGCCTACGAGAGCAATCCGACGCTGCAGGCCCAGCGCGCCAGCCAGCGCGCGCTGGACGAAAGCTACGTCCAGGCCCGCACGGGCTGGCGCCCGACGCTGAACGTATCTGGCCAGGCCGCCTGGTCCGACGTGCGGACGCCGCGCGAGGCGCTGACCAGCCCGCTGCAGCGCACGATCGTCGACGGGAACTCCGGCTCGACCACGATCACCTTCTCCCAGCCGATCTGGACGGGCGGCCGGGTGGCCGCGGCGGTCTCGGCCGCCAACGCCGACGTGCTGGCCGGCCGCGAGAACCTGCGCCGGATCGAGGCCCAGGTGCTCGGCCAGGTGATCACCGCCTATGCCGACGTCCGGCGTGACCAGGAAGCCGTGCTCATCCGTCAGGAGAACGTCTCGGTCCTGCAGCGCCAGCTCGACGAGTCCAACGCCCGCTTCGAGGTCGGCGAGATCACCCGCACCGACGTCGCCCAGTCGCAGGCCCGCCTGGCGGCCGCCCAGTCGCTGCTGGAAAGCACCCAGGCCCAGCTCGGCAACAGCCGGTCGAACTATGCCACGGTCGTCGGCCGCAACCCGGGCACCCTGGAGCCCGAGCCGTCGCTGGCCTTCCTGCTGCCGCCGACGGTCGACGAGGCCTTCCAGGTGGCCGAGCAGTACAGTCCGCTGCTGCGCGGCCAGCAGTATGCGGAAGCCGCCAGCCGGGCGCGTCTCGCCGGCGCCCACGCGGAGCGCCTGCCGAACGTGGCGGTCTCCAGCACCACGCGTTTCGGGCCGGCGCCATTGGATCCCTTCGAACGCGGGCTCTACCCGCGCGAGACCGTGACCGCCATCGGCGTCACGGTGCCGCTCTTCTCGGGCGGGCTGGTGTCCTCGCGAATCCGTGCGGCCTCGGAGCGCAACAACGCCGACCGGATCAACGTCGAGACCCAGCGCCGCACGGTGCTGCAGCAGGTCACCCAGGCCTGGAACCAGTTGATCGCGTCCAGGGCCAACATTGCCTCGACCGCCGAGCAGGTGCGCGCCGCCCAGATCGCCGCCGAAGGCACGCGCCAGGAGCAGCAGGTCGGCCTGCGGACCACCATCGACGTGCTGAACGCCGAGCAGGAGCTGCGCGCCGGCCAGCTCGCCCAGGTGACCGCCCGCCGCGACGAATATGTCGCCGCCGCCAGCGTGATCTCCGCCATGGGCCGTCTCGAAGGCCGCAACCTGGTGCCGACCGTGCCGCAGTACGACGCCAGCCGGAACTTCCGGAAGCTGCGGATCACCTGGGGCTGGGTGCCCTGGGAAGAGCCCATCGCCATCATCGACCGCACGGTGGCCCTGCCGCCGACACCGCATCCGGCGGAGAAGGCGGTCGAGGCGCCGATCGGTCCCGGACTGCAGCCGCCGCCTGTCGCCCAGCCGGCGCCGGGTGTTGCGACACAGCCCTAGGCGGTCATTCGCGCGGCAGGCGAATTTGGTCCTGTCGCGCAAATTGCAGGATTGGCCGGGCGCGCTTAGGCTGCGTCTCAGGGATTCTCTCTAGAGCGGCGGTCCGACCCCATGTCCGAGCAGTCTTCGCAAGAACCGACGATGGAGGAGATCCTGGCCTCCATCCGCCGGATCATCTCCGAGGACGACGCGCCTGCCGCCGAGGCCAAGGACGCTGCGCCCGCCGGTGAGGAACCTCCCGCCGAGGCGGCGCCGGCCGACGAGCCGGTGGCCGAGGCCGCTCCGGAACCTGAGCCGGCGCCCCGAACCCGAGCCCGAGCCGGTCGCCGCCGCCGCTGCCGCGGAGCCGGACGCGGAGGACGACGACGCCCTGGAGCTGACCGACAAGGTCGAGACCCACGGCGACCTCGACGTCTACACGCCGCCGGCGCCGGAACCCGAGCCCGCGCCCGCGCCGGTCGCCGCTGCGGCGCCAGCCCCGGCTGCCGCCGACGCCCTGGTCGGCGCCGTGGCCGCCAGCGCGGCCGCCACCGCCTTCGGACGCCTGACGGCGGCCATCGAGATGCCGGCCCACGGCCGCACGCTCGAGGACGTGGTCCGCGAACTGCTCCGCCCGATGCTCCAGCAGTGGCTGGACGACAACCTGCCGGCCATCGTCCAGACCGCCGTCGACGCCGAGGTCGAGCGCATCGCCCGCGGCCGAGTACGCTGATCTCCAACACCGCTCATCCCGGCGAAAGCCGGGACCCATGCGGCGTCGGCGGACGCGCGGCCTAGAGAGCCCTTCCCGAGATTCAGCTTGGGTCCCGGCTTTCGCCGGGATGAGCGGGTGTGTATGCACCGCTCTCGCAACAAAGCTGACCCATGCTCGACAAGAATTTCGACCCCAAGACCGCCGAACCGCGCCTCTACGCCGCCTGGGAGGCCTCGGGCGGCTTCGCGCCGACCGACGACCCGGCCGCCGAGCCGTTCTCCATCGTCATCCCGCCGCCGAACGTGACGGGATCGCTGCACATCGGGCACGCGCTGAACAACACCCTTCAGGACGTGCTGATCCGGTTCGAGCGCATGCGTGGGAAGGCGGCCCTGTGGCTGCCAGGCACGGACCACGCGGGCATCGCCACCCAGATGGTGGTCGAGCGCCAGCTCGCCGAGCAGGGCAACCAGAGCCGCCGCGACATGGGCCGCGACGACTTCGTCGCCAAGGTCTGGGAGTGGAAGGCCAAGTCCGGCGGGACCATCGTCAACCAGCTGCGCCGGCTGGGCGCCTCCTGCGACTGGAGCCGCGAACGCTTCACCCTGGACGAGGGCCTGTCGGCCGCCGTCCGCAAGGTGTTCCTCACGCTCTACAAGGAGAAGCTGATCTACCGCGACAAGCGGCTGGTGAACTGGGATCCGCATTTCCAGACGGCGATCTCCGACCTGGAGGTCGAGCAGCGCGAGGTCGACGGCCACTACTGGCACTTCGCCTATCCGCTGGAGGACGGCTCCGGCGAGATCGTCGTGGCCACGACGCGTCCCGAGACCATGCTGGGCGACACCGCCGTCGCGGTCCACCCGAGCGACGAGCGCTACAAGGCGCTGGTCGGCAAGGCCGTGCGCCTGCCGATCGTCAACCGGCCGATCCCGATCATCGCCGACGAATATCCGGACCCCGAGAAGGGCTCGGGCGCCGTGAAGATCACGCCGGCCCACGACTTCAACGACTTCGCGGTCGGCAAGCGGCACAACCTGCCGATGATCAACGTCTTCGACGACTTCGCGAAGCTGAACGACAACGTCCCCGTGGAGTACCGCGGCCTGGACCGGTTCGCGGCCCGCAAGAAGGTGGTCGAGGCGTTCGAGGCCCTGGGCCTGCTGCGCGAGGTCGAGAAGACCCGCCACACCGTGCCGCACGGCGACCGCTCCGGCGTCGTCGTCGAGCCCTACCTGACCGACCAGTGGTACGTCGCCGCCGACGTGCTGGCCCGCGACGCGATCAAGGCGGTGGAGGACGACCGCACCGTCTTCGTGCCGAAGAACTGGGAGAAGACCTACTTCGAGTGGATGCGGAACATCCAGCCGTGGTGCGTCTCACGCCAGCTCTGGTGGGGCCACCGCATACCGGCGTGGTTCGGACCGGACGGGAAGTGCTTCGTCGCGGAGACTGAGGCCGAGGCGAAGCGGCAGGCCCGCGAGCTCTACGGCCGCGACGAGCCGCTGCGCCAGGACGAGGACGTCCTCGACACCTGGTTCTCTTCGGCGCTCTGGCCGTTCTCGACGCTGGGCTGGCCGGAGGACACCGAGGACCTGCGCCGGTTCTACCCGACCCACACCCTGATCACCGGCTTCGACATCATCTTCTTCTGGGTCGCCCGGATGATGATGCAGGGTCTGCACTTCATGGGCGAGGTGCCGTTCCGGCGGGTGTTCATCAACGCGCTCGTCCGCGACGCCTCGGGCGCGAAGATGTCGAAGTCCAAGGGCAACGTCATGGACCCCCTCGAACTCGTCGACGAGTTCGGGGCCGACGCGCTTCGCTTCACCCTGACCGCCATGTCGGGCGCCGCGCGCGACATCAAGCTCTCGAAGCAACGCATTGAGGGCTATCGCAATTTCGGCACCAAGCTGTGGAACGCCACGCGCTTCGCCCAGATGAACGGCTGCCAGCGGGCCGCGGGCTTCGACCCGGCGCAGGTGCAGGTTCCGCTGAACCGCTGGATTGTCGGCGAGACGGCCCGCACCGCCCAGACGGTCACGGCGGCGCTCGCCGACTGCGGCTTCGACCAGGCGGCCGACGCGCTCTACAAGTTCATCTGGCGCCAGTTCTGCGACTGGTACGTGGAGCTCGCCAAGCCGATCCTCAACGGCGACGACGAAGTCGCCAAGGCCGAGACCCAGGCGACCGCCGCCTGGGCGCTCGACCAGATCCTGATCCTGCTGCATCCGGTCATGCCGTTCCTCACCGAGGAGCTGTGGGGCCAGACGGCCGACCTGGGCGCGACGCGGGCCCACGAGGGGCTTCCTGATGACCGCGCCCTGGCCGCAGCTCGGCGACGCCCTGATCGACCGACGGGCCGACGCCGAGATCGAGCTGCTGATCGAGACCATCTCGGAAGGCCGCTCGGTCCGCTCCGAGCTGAACGTGCCGCCGTCGGCCAAGCCGGCCCTGCTGGTGGTCGAGGCCACCGACGCCCAGAAGAAGGTGCTGAAGGACGGCGCCTCGCTGATCGCCCGCCTCCTGCGGGTCGAGGAGGTCCGTTTCGTGGACGCCGCGCCGGAAGGGTCGATCCCCTACGTCGTGGATGGCGCGACCCTGGCCCTGCCGGTGGCCGAGTTCATCGACCTGGCCGCCGAACGCGCGCGCCTCGCCAAGGAGGTCGCCAGCCTCTCGGCCGACATCGACAAGACCGCCAAGAAGCTCGGCAACCCCGACTTCGTGGCCCGGGCTCCGGAAGAGGTCGTCGAGGAGAACCGCGAGCGCCTGGCCGAGGCCGAGACCGCCAGGGCCAAGCTGGAAGGCGCCCTGGCGCGCCTGGCGGCCGTCTAGCGGAACAGCTTCCGGCGGTAGGACTCAGCCCCGTAGAGCGACAGCGCCGCCAGGGATAGCCCGGCCAGGAAGGTGACCACCTTCCAGGGGGAGGCCGCCCACCTTCGAGGCATGGAGCGGCCAGAAGGTGTTGTAGACCTGCTGGGCGGGCGCCTGCGCCAGGGCGTCGTCGACCTTGAGGATGCGGCTGGTGGCCGGGTCGAGCCAGAGGCTGGTCCGGCCGTTGGCGTGCCACTCGGCGGGCTGGCGCACGCGGATCAGGGCGGGCTTGCCCGGCTTGGGGAAGGCGGCGATGCGGATCTCGGCGCCCGGGAACCGCGCCTGCGCCGCCGCGAAGGCCGCCGCCCAGTCCATCTCGCCGATCCCGGCCGCCGCCGGGGGCTTCATGCGCTCGAAGCCCATGGCCCTGGCATAGACCGCGTCCAGCGCGACGCCCGAGCCGGTGAGGGCGACCAAGGCGGCGACCGGGGCGGCGACGATGCCGAGGTCCCGGTGCGCGCCGATCCAGCCGGCGCGCCGGTTGCGCATCGGCCAGAACTGCCAGCCGAAACTCCGCCAGGCGGGCAGCCAAAGGATCACGCCGGTCAGGATCATCAGCACCGCCAGGAAGCCGGCGGTCCCGGCGACCGTCGTGCCCGTGTCGCCGGCCAGCAGGTGGTGGTGCAGGTCGAACAGCCAGTCGACCACGCGCTCGTTCTTGCCCCACGCCTGGACGCGCGCTCCCGAGCCTGCGGCGACGTAGCCGCCGCCATCGGGGCCCAGCACCTCGTGCACGCCGATCGCCGGCCCCGCGAAGATCACCGAGGTCGCCGCCGGGAACTGGGCCTCGGCCGCCCGCATGGCCCGGGCGGCCTCGTCCGGCGTCACCACGACGGCGGCGTCGGCTCCCGGCACGGTGGCGCGCAGCCATTGCGGCTTGAACACCAGGCCGGCGCCGGACAGCGCCATCGGGACGAGCAGCAGGCAGAGCACAAGCCCGCACCAGGCGTGCAGCTTGCGCAAGGTCCCCATCCTCAGAGCGCCCGGGTGATGCGGAACTTCACCGTGCGGGGCGCGCCGACGCCGATCAGGCCGTTGCCGGCGGTGTTCCAGTAGTCCTTGTCGGCGAGGTTCTCGACGTTGACCTGGAAGGAGGTCTCCTTGCCGGCGATCTCCCGGGTGTAGCGGGCGCCCAGGTCGAAGGTGGCGTAACCGTCGATGAAGGCCTGGTTCAGCGCGTTCACCGCCCGGTCGCCCGTGTAGAAGACGCCGGCGTTCACCGCCAGGCCGTCCACCTGGGCGATCTCGTACTCGGCGAACAGGCTGGCGGTCCATTCGGCGGTGTTCTCGGGCCGCTTGCCGATCAGGCGCACGTCCGCGGCGTTCTTCTGGGCGGCGTCCAGCCACAGCAGAGAGCCGACCAGCGACAGGTTCTCGGTGAGCTCGCCGGCGGCCATGGCCTCGACGCCGCGGTACTCCACCTCGCCGTCGAGCACGAAGCGGCGCTCGGCGTTGGTGAAGGCGTTGGCCCGGGTGATCTCGAACCAGGCGAGCGAGGCCACGACGCCGGCGCCGACCTCCGCCTTCACCCCGGCTTCCCACTGCTCGGACTCCGCCGGCGGCAGGACTTCGAAGGCGTTGACTGTATTCGCCGGCGCGATGCCGCCTTCCTCCAGCCCCTGCAGGTAGGTGGCGTAGAGGCTGACCCACTCCACGGGCTTGTAGACCACCGCCACGGCCGGCGTGGCCTTGGAGGCCGAATAGACCGTCGGCTGCGCCGCGGCGAGGTTCGAGCGGCTCTCGTAGTCGGTCCAGCGCACGCCGCCCATCACCTGCAGCGGGCCCCAGGTCATGCGGTCGACGAGGTAGGTCCCCTCGTCATGGATGATCGACGGATTCTGGGTGAGCGCGGTGGTCAGCGGCCGGTGCGGCACATCCCGGGGCGTGAAGAGGTTCTGGGAGACCGTGTAGGTCGGGCTCTGCCGGCCGTTCTGCTCGCGTTCGTTCCAGGTCCAGCCGAGGACGACCTCGTGCTCGACCGGGCCGGTGTCGAAGAGGCCGGTGACCTCGGCGCGGAGGTTCCGGTTCACGTACTTCTGGCCCCGGGTCTGGAAGACCGTCAGCGTGCCTTCGCCGGTCGAGAGGTTGTAGCCGCCGAACTGCGAGAAGGCGCGGTCGCGCACCGTCTCGGCGCGGCCGGCTTGCAGCTTCACGGAGATCTGCGGCGTGATCCGGTAGGTCGCCGCCGCCAGCATGTTCTTGGCCTTGGCGTCGTAGTGCTGCCAGTCGTCGGCGAGGTTCGTCGTGTTCTTCGGCACGCCGGGCAGGGTGATGGCGTTGTTCACCGCGCCCAGCAGGGCGATGGCCGCCGTCTCGGCGATGTCCTTCTCCAGGTACTCGAAATCGAGGTCGATGCTGAGCTGGTCGATCGGATCGATGTCGATGGCGAAGGCGGCGAGCGCCCGGTCGCCGGAGACCTTGTCGACGCCGGTTTCCAGGTGGCCGCCGGCCAGGTTGGCGCGCACGCCCAGCCGGTCGTCGAGGAACCGGTCGCCCAGGTCCACCGAGCCGATGGTGGAGCCGTGGTTGTCGGCGCGGAACGTCACCTCGGCCACCGGGGCGGCGCCCGCCTCGGCGCGCTTGGTGGTCATGTTGATCACGCCCGAGGGCGGGACGAACCCGTAGTAGAGCGCCGAGGCCCCTTTCAGCACCTCGACCCGCGCCTTGTTCTCGAGCGGCTGCTCCACGAGGTTGATGACCGGCAGCGCGCCGTTCAGGCGGTAGTTGCCGCGGTTCTCCACCAGGATGCCGCGGATGGCGATGTTGTCGTAGGTGCCGCCGGCGAGCTGCGAGCGGGTGACGCCGCCGGTGTTGCGCAGCGCGTCGTACAGGCCCTGCGCGCCCTGGGCGTCGAGCACCTCCCGGGAGATGACGTTCACGGTCAGCGGCGTGTCGAGCACGCGGGCGTTGTTGAAGGCGCCGGCCTGGACCGTGTCCGCTCCGAAGCCGACCTCGCCCGTCACAACCAGCTCTTCGATCTGGCGTGGCGCATCTTCGGCCGCGTAGGCCGCGGTCGTGGCCAGGAGGCTCGCGCCGCTGAGCAGGGCGGCGGACAGGCGGGTGTGGGGCAGGGGCATCGGAACTCTGCGAACGCTTCTGAGAATAAGTTGCAGCTACTCGGGCGCTTCGCGAGCGTCAATGCACCGGCGCCGAAACGGGCGTAGCGTGACCTTGGCGCCGCAGGGTGCGGGCGGCGGCCGGACTCAAACGGCCGTTTGCCTCTGACGCTAGGTTATGCTTGTTCACCTACCGACAGACGCGGGGCTGGGGTTCGAGACCACGCGCGAGCATTAGGAGTGAAACGATGTCCGAGGCTGTTCTGCCGCCTGGCTGGCCCGCCATGTCGATCCAGCAGGCCCACGCCCTCATGACGCAGCCCGGCACGCCGCTGGAGGCCGAGGAGAAGGTCATCCGCGGGGTGACCTACAAGGTTTGGAAGCACCTTCCGCCGTCGCTGCGCGCCGTCGTCGAGGCGGGCCGGGCCCACGGCGAGAAGATCTTCCTGGTCTATGAGGACGAGCGGGTCAGCTTCGAGGCCTTCTACCGCGCCGTCTCGGCCTTCTCCCGCGAGCTGCAGGCTCAGGGCGTGCAGAAGGGCGACCGGGTGGCGGTGATCATGCGCAACGTGCCGGAGTGGGTGGTGGCCTTCTATGGCGCGGCCTCCATCGGCGCGATCGTCACTCCGCTGAACGCCTGGTGGACCGGGCCCGAGCTGCACTACGGCCTGACCGACTCCGGGGCCAAGGTCGCGGTGATGGACGCCGAACGCTACGAGCGGCTGAAGGAGCACCTGAGCGAGTGCCCGGACCTCGTCCGCGCCTACGTGAGCCGCGAGCCCGAGGAGATCGCCCACCCCTACGTGTCCAAGCTGGAGGACGTGATCGGCGCGCCCAACGACTGGGCGAAGCTGCCCGACCAGCCGCTGCCGGACGTCCGGATCGACCCGGACGACGACGCGACCATCTTCTACACCTCCGGCACCACGGGGAAGCCGAAGGGCGCGCTCGCCACCCAGCGTGGCGTGAACTCCAACATCCTGACGGCCGCCGCCGCCGGCGCGAGGGGCTTCCTGCGCCGGGGCGAGATGCCCCCGATGCCGGATCCGAGCGCGCCGCAGCGCTCCAGCCTGATCAGCGTGCCGTTCTTCCACGTCACCGGCTGCTTCGCCGTGCTGAACCCGTCGCTGTTCGCCGGGGCCAAGCTGGTGATGATGTACAAGTGGGACACCATCCGGGCCTTCGAGCTGATCGAGCGCGAGCGGATCATGCAGGCCGGCGGCGTGCCGACCATCGCCTGGCAGCTCATCGAGCACCCGGCGCGCGGCAACTACGACCTCTCCAGCCTGGAAGCCGTCGCCTACGGCGGCGCGCCGTCGGCGCCGGAGCTGGTGCGGCGCATCCGCGAGGCCTTCCCCAAGTCGCAGCCCGGCCAGGGCTGGGGCATGACCGAGACCTGCGCCACGGTGACCTCCAACGGCGCCGAGGACTACGTCAACCGCCCCGACAGCTGCGGCGTCGCCGCGGCGGTCGCCGAGATCCAGATCCGCGACGTGGAGGACGGCAAGACCGTGCTGCCGCCGGGCGAGGTCGGCGAGCTGTGGTCCAAGGGGCCGATGAACGCCCGCGCCTACTGGAACAAGCCCGAGGCGACGGCCCAGACCTTCGTCGACGGCTGGGTCCGCACCGGCGACCTCGCCCGCATGGACGAGGAGGGCTTCTGCTTCATCATCGACCGGGCCAAGGACATGCTGATCCGCGGCGGCGAGAACATCTACTGCGTGGAGGTGGAGAACGTCCTCTACGACCATCCCGCGATCATGGACGCGGCGATCGTCGGCGTGCCGCACCGGATCCTCGGCGAGGAGCCGGCGGCCGTCGTGACCCTCAAGCCGGGCGCCGAGGCCACGGAACAGGAGCTCCGCGCCCACGTGGCCGAGCGGCTGGCGGCCTTCAAGGTGCCGGTGCAGGTGAAGTTCTGGCACGAGACCCTGCCCCGGAACGCCAACGGCAAGATCCTCAAGAACGAGCTCAAGAAGCTGTTCGAGGCCGAGAAGACGGACGCCTGATCTGCGCAGGCGGGTCGATCTCCTGCTGGTCGAGCGCGGCCTGTTCGACAGCCGCGCCAAGGCCCGCGCCGCGATCGAGGCCGGCGGCGTCACCGTCGACGGCCGCACGGTCGCCAAGGCCTCGGACCTGGTCGCCGGGGACGCCGAGATCGCCGCGGTCGCGGCCCACCCCTGGGTCGGCCGCGGCGCGCTGAAGCTGGTTCACGCCCTCGAGGTCTGGGACGTCACGGTCCGGGACGCCGTGGTCCTGGACGTCGGGGCCTCGACCGGCGGCTTTACCGAGGTGGCGCTCAGCCGCGGCGCGGCCAGGGTCTATGCGGTCGACGTGGGCCGCGGACAGCTCCATCCCAACCTGCAGACCGACCCCCGGGTGGTGAACCTTGAGGCGACGGACGCCCGGGACCTGACGCCGGAGCTGATCCCCGAACCCATCGACCTGATCGTCACCGACGTAAGCTTCATCGGCCTCGCCAAGGCCCTGCCGGCGGCGCTCGCGCTCGCCCCGCCGGGCGCCGCGCTGGTCGCGCTCGTGAAGCCCCAGTTCGAGGTGGGTCCTGAGCGGGTGGGGAAGGGCGGCCTGGTCAAGGATGAGGCGGCTCGGCGGGAGGCCCTCGACGGCGTCGCCGCCTTCCTGGCGACAGCGGGCTGGGACGTTCTCGCCACCATGGAAAGTCCCATCGCGGGCGGCGAGGGGAACCGGGAGTGGCTGCTCCACGCCGTTCGGCGCAGCTAAAGTCGAGATTGCCTGTATCTGCCGGCAGGCTTAGCCTCCGTCATCGCCCAGGGGATCACCCCATGTCGGAGTCGCTTGCCGCTTCGACGACCACGGATCGCCTTGTCTTCGCGATCGGGGCCGCCGACATCTCCGCCGAGGACCGACCCCTGCAACGAAAGCCAGGGAGGCCCAAGCCATGTCGATCCGCCTGAGTGCGTCCGTCATCCTCTGTGTCTGGGCGCTGGCCGCTGCGCCGGCTGTCGCCCAGTCCGCGCCTGCGCCGTCCGGCGATCCCCCGCGCCGCCGCGCCATGGCCGAGAGCCCTCCGCCGGGCAAGGTGGGGGGCTCGAAGTGCGTCGCCCAGGCCGCATCCTGCGGCGGTCCGCAGTGGAAGGCGATGGCCAGCGGCAAGCCGCCCGGGCCCTGCAAATGCGCCTGCAAGCCGGCGGACGAGGAGAAGAAGCCCGAGGCGCCGAAGCCGGGCGGCGCCCACTGACAGAAAAAGGCCGCCCGGGCGAGCCGGGCGGCCTGAAGGTCAGATGCTCTACAGGTAGAAGGCTTAGTCGACGACCGCGTAGCGGCCGGAGCTGTCGCGGCACACCCGGACCATGCGGGTCTCGGTGCGGCCGTCGGGCATGTAGATCGGGCTCTCGGCGAGGGTGCAGCCGTCGGGGCCGGCGGCGCGGGCCACGCGATAGCGTTCGCCGCGGCGGCCATAGGCCCAGGCGTCATCATAGCCATCGCCGTAGTAGCTGCGCTCGACGTAGCGGCCCGGGCGCGGGGCGTAGCCCGAACCGTAGCCGTAGGAGTATTGCGGGTAGCCGCCGCCGTACGACCCGTAGCTGCTGCCGCCGTAGTAGCTGCCCGACGAGGAGTAGGGGACCTGGCCGCCGGTGCAGGCGGCGCTCTTGTTGCCGACCATGGCGCCGGCGATGGCGCCCACGCCGCCGCCCAGCAGGGCGCCGTCCTGGCGGTTGTTGCGGGCCGCCGCGTTGGCGCCCACGGCAGCCCCGATCGCGCCGCCCAGCAGGGCGCCGACCACGCCGCGGCCGGTCTGCTCGCGCTTGCACGGGTCATAGCTGTAGGAGGGCGTGTTGTAGCCGTACTGGCCGTAGGGCTGGGCCGACGCGGCGCCGGCGGTCAGCGCGACGGCGCCCGCGGCCGCGATCAGCGCGGAGCGCGCGAAGATGGAACGCTTGGACATCTAATCCCCTCTCGAATCCCTGGTCCGCCGCCCCCACGGGCGCGTGTTGGCCCGGTTATCGGGCGCGCAACCTGAACGCCCGTTGAGCGGGTCGTTCATCTTCGTTCATCTTCCGGCGCCGGCGACCTGCTATAGGCCCGCGATGCGTCGACCCCGTCACCAGCAGAGACCCCAGCCGCGATCCCCGTCCCCGGCGCCGGCGGGGCCGCCCGTCGAGCTGCTCATCGAGGCGATGGGCGGGGAGGGCGACGGAGTCGCGGCCGGCGGCGTCTACGTGCCCTTCACCCTGCCGGGCGAGCGCGTCCGCGCTGTCGGCGCCGGCGAGCGCCGTGAGCTGGTCGATGTCCTGCAGGCGAGCGCCGAGCGAGTCGAGCCGCCTTGCCCGCATTTCGGCGTCTGCGGCGGATGCGCCCTGCAGCACTGGGATCACGGCGCCTATCTCGCGTGGAAGGTCGAACGGCTGGGCGGCACGCTGGCGCGCCAGTACCTGGAGACCGAGGTCCTGCCCGCCTACGCCGCGGCGCCCGAGACCCGGCGCCGGTTTGCCTTGCACGCCCGGCGGGGAACCCGCGACGCCGCCAGGGCCGGCTACAAGGCGCGGAAGTCCTGGGACCTGGTGGACATCGTCGCCTGTCCGATCTCCGACCCGCGCCTGGTGGCGGCGATCCCGGCGCTGAAGCGGCTGGCGGCGCCGCTCTTCGAGCATCCGAAGTCTGCGCCGACGCTGCACACCACGCTCACCGCGACGGGGATCGACGTGGAGATTTCCGGCGTCGAGGCCAGGAGCGGCGGGCTTTCCGCCGACGGCCGGATGCAGGTCGCCGAGCGCGCCGCCGAGGCCGACTTCGCCCGCGTCACCATCGGCGGCGAGATCGCCTACCTGGCCCGCATGCCTCAGGTCCGTTTTGGCCCGGCCGTGGTCAGCCTGCCGCCCGGGGCCTTCCTGCAGGCCACCCTCGGCGCGGAGGAGGCCATGTCGGCCTTCGTCGCCGAGCAGGCGGCCGGCGCGAGCCGCATCGCCGACCTCTACTGCGGGGTCGGCACCTTCACCTTCCGGCTGGCCGGTGTCGCCCAGGTCCACGCGGCCGATTTCGCCCCCGAGGCGATCTCCGCCCTGACCTCGGCGCTGGCTTCCGCGCCCGGGCTGCACGGCGTCACCGCCGAGGCGCGCGACCTGGCGCGCCGGCCGGTGCTGGCCGAGGAGCTGAAGAAGACCGACGTCGCGGTCTTCGACCCCCGCGGGCCGGCGCTGCCGAACAGGCCGCCGAGCTGGCCCGGTCGGGGGTCGCCCGGGTGATCGGCGTCTCCTGCAACCCCGGGACCTTCGCCCGCGACGCCCGGATCCTGGTCGACGCCGGCTTCCGGCTGGACCGCGTTCTGCCGGTCGACCAGTTCCTCTGGAGTCCGCACATAGAACTTGTGGGGGGTGTTTAGCCGCTGAGCCGCCCCATATTGCGGGGCATGGTTCCGCTCTCCGTCCTCGACCTGTCGCCGATCCTGGAAGGCTCCGACGCCGCCCAGTCGTTCCGAAACACCCTCGATCTCGCCCGTCAGGCCGAGCGGCTGGGCTTCCAGCGCTTCTGGCTGGCCGAGCACCACAACATGCCGGGCGTCGCCAGCGCGGCGACCGCCGTGGTCATCGGCCACGTGGCCGGCGGCACCTCGACGATCCGCGTGGGGGCCGGCGGCATCATGCTGCCCAACCATGCGCCCCTGGTGATCGCCGAGCAGTTCGGGACCCTGGCCTCGCTCTACCCGGGCCGGATCGACCTCGGAGTCGGCCGGGCGCCCGGCACCGACCAGGTCACCGCCCGGGCCCTGCGCCGGACCCTCGCCGGCGACGTCGACCGCTTTCCGCAGGACGTGGTCGAGCTGATCGCCTACTTCCGCGAAGCCCAGCCGAACCAGCTCGTCCGCGCCGTGCCGGGCGCTGGGCTCGACGTGCCCGTCTGGATCCTGGGGTCCAGCACCTACGGCGCCCAGCTCGCCGCGGCCCTGGGCCTGCCATACGCCTTCGCCTCTCACTTCGCGCCGCAGGACCTCGAGGTCGCCAGCCGCATCTACCGCGAGCGATTCGAACCCTCGGAGTTCCTGGACAAGCCCCACCTCATGCTGGCGCTGAATGTGGTCGCCGCCGAGACGGACGCCGAGGCGAAGCGGCTCTTCACCTCCCTGCAGCAGGCGTTCCTCAACCTGCGCTACGGCCGGCCGTCTCCGCTGCCGCCGCCGATCGACGACATCGCGCCCCGCTTCGCCGAGTTCGGCCTCGACCCGAACAGCATGGGCGCGCTGGCCAAGGCCGTGGTCGGCGGGCCGCAGACCGTGCGGGCCGGCCTCGACGACTTCATCCGCCGCTACGGGCCGGACGAGGTGATGATCACCGCCCAGATCTACGACCACGCCGCCCGCGTGCGTTCGTTCGAGATCGTCGCCGAGGCGCGGGACGCGCTGCAGAAGGCGGCTTAGCCGAACAACCCGAGCTGATCCCCCGCCTTGGGCGGGACCCGGAACTGGCTGACGTCGAGCGGGGTGCGATCGCGGACCAGGCCGTAGCGTTTGTATGCGGCGTCCATGCGGGCGCGCATCAGGTCGGCGAGGGGCCCCTGACCGCGCATCCGGCTTCCCCACTGGCTGTCGTAATCCTTGCCGCCGCGCATCTGGCGGACCAGGGACATGACCCGGCCCGCCCGGTCCGGATGGTCGGTCTGCAGCCATTCCTGGAAGAGGTCCTTGATCTCCAGCGGCAGGCGCAGCGCCACATAGCCCGCGCCGGTCGCGCCCGCCCCCGCGGCGCGCTCCAGCACCGCCTCCAGCTCGTGGTCGTTGAGACCGGGTATCACCGGCGCGAACATCACCGTCACCGGAACGCCGGCCTCGGTCAGCTGGCGGATCGCCTCGATGCGGCGCTCGGGCGTCGCGGCGCGGGGTTCCATGGACCGCGCGAGCCTGCGGTCCAGACTGGTCACCGAGATCGCCACGCGCGCCAGGTTCCGGCGGCCCATGGGCGCAATGAGGTCGAGATCGCGCAGGACCAGCGCCGATTTGGTGATCACCGAGAAGGGGTGGCTGTACCGGCTCAGCACCTCGATGACGCTGCGGGTGACCTGCAGCTTCCGCTCCTGCGGCTGGTAGGGGTCGGTGTTGCCGCCGATGTGCACCGTCTCGGGGACATATTTCGGCTTGGAGAGCTCCGCTTCCAGCAGCCGGGCGGCCTCGGGCTTGAAGAACAGCTTCTGCTCGAAGTCGAGGCCGGGGGAGAGGCCCATGTAGGCGTGCGCCGGCCGGGCGTAGCAGTAGATGCAGCCGTGCTCGCAGCCCCGGTAGGGATTGATCGACGCCGAGAACCCGACGTCGGGGCTGTCGTTGCGGCTGATGATCACCCGCGCCTTCTCCGGCTGCACCTCGGTCGTGAAGCCCTTGGGATCCGGCTCGTCGGGCGTCCAGCCATCGTCGAACGCCTCCCGGGCCTGGCTTTCGTACCGGCCGGAGGCGTTCGAGCGTGCGCCACGGCCGCGCATCTGTTGGGGCAGGGAAGTCACCCGCGGAGCCTAATGTTTCACGTGGAACAAAACAAGAACCAGATTGACGGCGAGTACGACGCCGACGCCACTGGCGCCCATGCTGTCCGTGATCATCGACGTGGCCCGACGGGAGGACCGCCTCCCGGGCCTGCTGGCCGCCCTGA
This sequence comes from Phenylobacterium sp. J367, assembly GCF_024699985.1. Lineage (GTDB taxonomy): Bacteria > Pseudomonadota > Alphaproteobacteria > Caulobacterales > Caulobacteraceae > Phenylobacterium. The sequence continues at coordinate 3,403,179 of NZ_JAJONA010000001.1, forward strand.
CCCCGGCTGCGGTCGAGGGTCTCGTGAAGGAGGTGCTGGTTGTCGGGTCGGCAGGGAGCGAGCCGTTGGACGCCCTGTGCGAGGACACCGGCGCGGAACAGGCCGGCAGCCTGCGCGAGGCGATCGGCCGGGCGAAGGCCGACCTGCTGCTGGTGCTGCCGCCGGAGATCCGGTTCGCCAATGGCTGGGTCGAGCGGCTGAACGACCACCTGGCGGCCGGCGGCCGCACGGCCGTCCTGGAAGGCGAGAGGGCGGGCGGCCTGTTCGGAGGCCGGCCCTACGGCGTGCTGATCCAGAAGTCCGCGGCGGCGGACCTAGTCGAGCCCGATATTCAGGCTCTGCGCCGAAAGCTCGGCGGCGGGGGCGTCGGCGGCGGGAAGCGCCTGCGGTAGGTCCATACGCGCGTCGATGATGCGGGCGCCGCCGGCGAGCGCGTCGAGGGTGCGGGTCTCCTGGCCCCAGAGCTTCTTGTAGCTCCAGTAGGCGGTCATCACCTTCTCGACGTAGTCGCGGGTCTCCTCGGCCGGGAGGCATTCGATGAGCAGCAGCGGGTCATCGTCGCGCCCGACGCGCTCCAGCGCCTTGTTCACCGCGCCCGGGCCGCCGTTGTAGGCCGCGACCATGCGCAGGATGTCGTAGCCGACGCCGCGGTCCATCAGCCAGGTCAGGTAGTCCTGGCCGGCCTTGAGGTTGGTGGCGGGGTCGAACAGCCGCTTCGGCTGCTTCATGAGCTTGTCGTCGCCCGACGCACGCGCCGCGCTCTCGGGGAGGAGTTGCATCAGGCCGATGGCGCCTGCGTGGCTGACGGCCTGCGGATTGAAGCGGCTCTCCTGGTAGGTGATCGCATAGACCAGCGCCTTGTCGACCGTGAAGCCGGCCTTCGGCTCCAGCGTCGGCGTCGGGTATTCCCAGTAGGCGCGCGGCCGCGTCTGGGTCTTCACCTTCCGTGGGGCCGCAGCGTCGAGCGCGTCGATCAGCTTCAGCCAGCCGTCGCGCTCCTTGTCGTTGGCGGCGAAGCCGAGGCCGGCGCGCAGCTCCTGGCGGGCCTCGTCCCAGCGGCCGATCTGGACGAGGGCGGCGGCGCGGTGGGCGCGTGGACGCTCGGCGGCGAGCTTGGTCAGCTCGGGATCTGGCCCGGGCGCGGCGCCGAAGTCGCGGATCTTCACCTCGGCCTGCGGACGGACGGCCGGCCGCCAGGCGGCGCGGATGACCTGCGCGCCGCCGTTCTGGGCGAGCGGTTGCTGGAGCTGAAGCTGCCGGCTGGCGATCAGGCCGTAGAAGGTGTCGCCACCCTGGGCGGCGAGCTGCAGGAAGCGGGCGGCCTCGGCGGCGTCGCCGAGCATGGCGGCCGACCGCGACGCCCAGAAGGCGCCGGCCGAGCGGGTCCAGGCGTCTTCGACGGGATCCTGGGCCAGGTCGGCGAACCAGGCGAAGGCGTCGGAATAGGACTTCAGCCGCCAGGCGGCGAGGCCGGCCACCCAGCGCTCGCCGGCGGCGGGGGCCAGCTCGGCGGCCCGCTTCACGTCGCCGGTGTAGAAGGCGTAGCGCGCCATGAACCCGCGGTCGGCCTGCGGCAGGCGGGCCATGTCCTCGGCGGAAAGCTCGGGGCGCGGCGGCTCGGCGGCGTCGGCGGGTTTGCGCTTGGCGGCGAGCGAGAAGATCCGTTCGGCCAGCGGCAGGTCGCGGAAGCGGTTCAGCCAGCCGGTCAGCTCGTCGTAGTTCGCCTTGTGCGCCGAGGGGTGCATGAGCTGGCGGAAGGACACGTAGCCCAGGAGCGACGGGTCCTTGATCTCCAGGGTCTTCATCTGGGCGTCGATGAAGTCGCCGCGGTCGGCCGCCTCGAAGGCGAGCGAATAGGCCCGCGCGTCATCGTTCGACAGCGGCGCGAAGCTGGCCGCCGAGGCGAGCCCGGCGATGGAGGCGGCGCATGCGAGGGCCGAAACCCCGATGCATAGGCGCTTTACGAGCGTCATGCCGTCCTTACTGCCGCATACCCCTCTAACGGGAGGTTACGCGGACCCCTTAATTCTCGAACAGATTCGTAGTGTTACGGGGCGCCTTGAGGCGGATCAACCCAGGGGCCCGGTCACGGAGGCGTGAGCGTCACGCGCCCGTTCGTCGCAGGCGGATCGGGCGAAGCTTGGCTGTTTAGCGGGCTATTCGGGCCGTTCGGGACGGTCCAGGCGCTCAGTCAGCGTCAGGAGATCGGCCCAGGCGCGCTTCTTGGCGGCCGGCTGGCGCAGCAGGAAGGCCGGGTGCAGGGTCGGCATGGCCGGCAGCTCCAGCGACCCGTCGGCCGAGCGCCATTCGATCCAGCGGCCGCGCAGTGAAAGGATGCCTTCGTCGCGCTTCAGCATGGACTTGGCCGACGCCCCGCCGACCAGCAGCAGCATCCGCGGCTTCACGAGCTGGACGGCCCGCTCGACGAAGGGAGCGCAGATCGTCTGCTCGGCCGGCGTGGGCGTCCGATTGCCGGGCGGCCGCCAGAAGACCGTGTTGGTGATGAACACACGGCCGGTCAGGCCGGCGGCGCCGAGCATCCGGTCGAGGAGCTGGCCCGCCCGGCCGACGAACGGTGCGCCCTGGCGGTCCTCGTCGGCGCCGGGGCCTTCACCGATGACCATGACTGGGGCGTCCGGCGCGCCGCGGGCGAAGACCGCCTGCGTGGCGGCGCCCTCGCTGCTGAGCGGACAGCCCTCGAAGTCGGCGATCAGCGCGGCGAGCTGGTCCAGGGTCTCGGCCTGGGCGGCGAGCGCCTGGGCCTGGGCGACGGCGCCCGAGACGTCGGGCTGGCCGGCGCCGGCGATCGGGCGGATCGGGGAAACGGTGGCCGTGGGCGCCGGCCGCGTCGGGGCGGGCGGCGGCACGAACTTGCCGGCCTCGATCCGGTCGACGGCCTCGTCGAGCAGCATGGCGTCGACGCCCGCCTCGGCCCAGAAGGCGAGCAGGCTCTCGGCGTAGAGGCGGGAAGCGGGATCGGCCGCGGGGGGCATGGGTCCAGTTCTGCGGCGCCGTCCGGCGTTTGGCTAGGCCTCTGCCGGCTTCGCTCTCTCCGCCTTGCCGGCAAACCGGTCGGCGAGCTTGAAGACGAAGGGGTTCAGCACGATCGACAGCAGGGCGGCAGCGAGGATCAGGTCGTGGGTGCCACGGCTGAGGACGTCCAGCTTCAGGCCGACGCCGGCCAGGATGAACGAGAACTCGCCGATCTGGGCGAGGCTGGCGGCGATCACCAGGCTGGATTTGCGCTCGAGCTTGAAGACGGTCGTAATCGCCAGGGCGGCCGCCGTCTTGCCGAGGATGATGATGGCCAGGATGGCGGCCACCGGCCCCGGCTGTTCGATCAGCACCTTCGGGTCGAACAGCATCCCCACCGAGACGAAGAACAGCACCGCGAAGGCGTCGCGCAGCGGCAGGGAGCGCTCGGCGGCGTTGTGGCCGAGCGGGGTGCCGTTCAGCACCACCCCAGCGATGAAGGCCCCGAGCGCGAAGGAAGCCCCGAACACCGCATAGGCCAGGTAGGCGATGCCCAGCGCGATGGCCAGGACGCCCAGGGTGAACAGTTCCCGCGAACGGGTGTGGGCGATGCGCACAAGGATCCAGGGCAGGATCCGTGCGCCGGCGATGAGCATGAACACGATGAAGATCGCGACGCTGAGCAGGGTGCCGCCGATCTTGAGCGCGATCTGGCCGACGTCGGGCGTGGCGCCCGCGGCGGCCAGCAGGGGCACGAGAACGAGGCCGATGACCATCACCAGGTCCTCGACGATCAGCCAACCCACCGCGATGGCCCCCGTCTCGGTCTTGACCGCCTTCCGCTCCTCGAGGGCGCGCAGCAGCACCACGGTGGAGGCGACGGAGAGCGCGAAGCCCATGAGGGCGGCCTCCGCGTCGCCCAGGCCCATTAGGCGGCCGACGCCCCAGCCGAGCGCAGTGGCGACGGTGATCTGAACCAGCGCGCCGGGCAGCGCGATCTTTCGGACCTTCATCAGATCCGGCAGCGAGAAGTGCAGGCCGACCCCGAACATCAGCAGGATGACGCCGATTTCGGCGAGCTGACTTGCGAGGCCGGCGTCGGCCACCCAGCCCGGGGTGAAGGGGCCGACGATCACGCCCGCCAGGAGATAGCCCACAAGGGGCGAAAGCTTGAACCGCAGGGCCAGCATTCCGAGGACGAAGGCCAGCACGAAGCCGCCCACGAGCATGAGGATAAGGCTGTCGTCGTGCGGCATCGGATCTCCGGGTTCGGGGGCCCCCCGACGTGAGGGGCCTCGGCCGCGGCGTCAACCCCATGAAGCCCCGAAAGCGCCGCCCTGGGAACCAAAGGCCGCGCTTTGGCTTCTCGCGACCGGGACAAGCGCCGGCGCCGAGCCGGGGGAGCGATTTTCTATGGCCTTCGTCGTCTTCGCTGGGCAGTCGAACACCGGCGGCTACGGCCAGAGCGCATCCACCCTGCCGCAGGCCTGGACGCCCGATTCGAACATCAAGATCTGGGACGCCAGCCAGAAGGCGTGGGCGACCTACAATCCCGGCGTGAACTCCGGCTATGCGGGCTATCCCTCAGGCTGGGGCCCCGAGATGGCTTTCGCCCTGGCGTTCCGGCAGGCGAACCCGGGCGAGACGCTGTACATCGTCAAGCACGCCGAGGGCGGCACTGGCCTGGCGGTGGATTCGGCGCAATGGGCCTACGACTGGTCGCCGACGAGCGACGCGGAGCTGTTCGACCGCGTGACGGCGATGATCCGCGACGCCAGCCAATCCCTGGGCGGCGCGAAGCCCGAGGCGCTCTTCTGGGGCCAGGGCGAGGAGGACGCCAATTCGTCTGGCGACGCCCAGGCCTATGGCCAGAACCTGCAGGCCTTCCTGGCGGCGGCCCGCGCCGAGTGGCTGGGCGACCCCAGCGGCAAGGTCGCCTTCTTCCAGATCGCCGGCTACGCGCCGTTCCTGGGCGACGTGCGGCAGGGGCAGGCCACGGTCGACGCCGAGGATCCGAATGCGTGGTCGTTCGACCCCTCCGCCTTCCCGATGCAGAATGACAGCGTCCACTACGCCGCCGAGGGCTACCGGCGGCTGGGCGAGGAGTTCTACCGCCTCTACGACGCCTGGCAGGGCGGCGGATCGGTGGGCGGCGGCCAGCAGCTCAACGGCACGGCGGCCGCGGACACCCTGATCGGCGGCGCGGGCGACGACAGCATCGCCGGCGCGGCGGGTCTCGACTACCTGCGTGGCGGAGAGGGGAACGACCGGATCTCCGGCGGCGACGACTTCGACGACGTGCACGGCAACCAGGGCAATGACACGCTCTCGGGCGGCCTGGGCGACGACTGGGTGGTCGGCGGCAAGGATCAGGACCGGCTGTTCGGCGACGAGGGCGACGACATCGTCTATGGCAACCTCGGCGACGACTACTGCGACGGCGGCGCGGGGGCCGACCTGGTGCGCGGCGGGCAGGGGAACGACATCGTCATCGGCGGGGCCGGGGACGACTGGCTCTCCGGCGATCGCGGCGACGACACCGTGACCGGCGGTTCGGGCGCGGACGTCTTCCACAGCTTCGGCGACGCCGGGCTCGACCGGATCATGGACTTCAGCCGCGCCGAGGGCGACCGCATCCAGCTAGACCCCGGCACGACCTGGCAGGTCAGCCAGCAGGGCGCGGACACCGTCATTTCGCTCAGCGGCGGCGGTCAGGTGGTCCTGGTCGGCGTCGATTCGGCCTCGCTCACCGGCGACTGGATCTTCACCTTCTGAGCTGCGGCCCGCGCGCTACAGCGCCGGCAGATCGGTGACCGAGCGATCACTTCGCGGCCGCTTGCCGCTTGACCGGCGCGCGGTCACGTCCCGATAAGACCCCCGACGTATCAATGCCGTGCGGGAATTTGCGGCCGCGCGCGAGGGGAGCGGGATCATGAGCGAAGGCGTCGCCAATGCTGGCGTTGAACGCGAGGCCATGGAGTACGACGTTGTCATCGTCGGCGCCGGTCCTTCGGGCCTGGCCGCTGCGATCCGGCTGAAGCAGCTCGACCCTGAGCTCACCGTCGCGGTCATCGAAAAGGGCGCCGAGGTCGGCGCGCACATCCTTTCCGGCGCGGTGATCGATCCGAAGGCCCTCAACGAACTGCTTCCGAACTGGAAGGAGCTGGGCGCGCCGCTCGAGACTCCGGTGACCAAGGACGTCTTCTCGATCCTCGGACCGCAGGGGGAACCTGGATCTCCCGATCTGGGCCATGCCGTCCTTCATGGACAACCACGGCAACTACATCGCCAGCCTCGGCAACGTCTGCCGCTGGCTCGCGGGACAGGCCGAGGGCCTGGGCGTCGAGATCTATCCGGGCATGGCCGCCTCCGAGCCGGTGTTCGACGGCGATGCGATGGTCGGCGTGGTGGTCGGCGAGTTCGGTCGCGACAAGGACGGCAGGCCCGGCCCCAACTACGAGCCCGGGATGGAGCTGCGCGGCAAGTACGTCTTCATCGGCGAAGGCGTGCGCGGGTCGCTGGCCAAGGTGCTGCGCAAGAAGTACGGCCTCGGGAAGGACGCCAATCCCGAGAAGTTCGGCATCGGCATCAAGGAGCTGTGGCAGGTCCCAGACGAGGTGTTCCAGCCGGGCCTGGTCATCCACACCCTGGGATGGCCGCTCGACCCGAAGACCGAGGGCGGCAGCTTCATGTACCACTTCGGCGACAACTACATCGCCGTCGGCTACGTGGTGCACCTCAACTACAAGAACCCCTGGCTCTCGCCGTTCGACGAGTTCCAGCGCTGGAAGCACCACCCCGAGGTGGCCAAGCACCTGGCCGGGGGCAAGCGGATCGCCTACGGCGCCCGGGCGCTCAGCGAGGGCGGCCTGCAATCGGTGCCGAAGCTCTACTTCCCGGGCGGCGTGCTGCTGGGCGATTCCGCGGGCCTGGTGAACCTGCCGAGGATCAAGGGCAGCCATAACGCCATGAAGAGCGGCATGCTGGCCGCGGAAGCCGCCCACGCCGCCATCAAGGGCGGCCGTGCGGGCGATGAACTCGTCGAGTACGAGGAAGCCTTCCGGACGTCCTGGGTCCGCAAGGAGCTGCACACGGTCCGCAACTTCAAGCCGATCCTGGGGATCTTCGGCCCGCTGGTCGGCGGCGCGGTGGGCATGTTCGACCTGTGGACCACGCACCTGCTCGGCGGCTTCTCGTTCTTCGGCACCCTGAAGCACAAGAAGAGCGACGCCGAATCGACGGGCCTGGCGAAGGACTACCAGCCGATCGTCTATCCGAAGCCGGACGGCGTGCTGTCGTTCGACAAACTCTCCAGCGTCTTCCTGTCGTCGACGAACCACGACGAGAACCAGCCGGCGCACCTCAAGCTGCGCGATCCGAGCGTGCCGATCGCGGTGAACCTGCCGAAGCACGGCGAGCCCGCGCGCCTCTACTGCCCGGCGGGCGTCTATGAGGTGCTCTACGACGAGAAGGGCGACAATCCGAAGTTCCAGATCAACTTCCAGAACTGCGTCCACTGCAAGACGTGCGACATCAAGGACCCGTCCCAGAACATCGACTGGACCACGCCCCAGGGCGGCGACGGGCCGAACTATCCGAACATGTGATCCCCGGGAGGCCGCCCAGGCGGCCTCTCTTTCTTCGAGCTGCGCGGTCCTGCGCCTTGCGGCGGACGCGATTAGCGCCGAAGTTCCGGGCATGCGCCGCTTCCTGCTTGCCGCCGCCGCCCCGCTCGTCCTGCTCAGCGCCTGCGCCAGCGATCCCGCCGGCCGCCGTGCGCCCGAAACCTACAGCCTGTCGCCCTACGGCATGTTCCTGGCCGGCCAGGCCGCGCTGAACGACGGCCGCAGCGACGACGCCGCCCGGTTCTTCGCCCAGGCCAACGCCCATGCCGACACCGACGTCGTGGTGGGCGAGCGGGCGTTCACCGCCGCGGTCCTGGCCGGGGACATCGAGAAGGCGGTGCAGATCGCGCCGACCGGACCGCAGGTCTCGGAGGCGACCAACCGGCTCGCGCGCCTGACTGAGGCGGTGGAGCACCTGGCTGACGGCAAGGGCAAGCCGGCCCGGGAGCTGCTCACCGGCGACGACATCAGCTTCCCGCACCGCGGCGTGGCGGCCCTTCTGGCCCCCTGGGCGGCGGCGATGGCCGGCGACACGGAAGGCTCGCTGGTCCGCCCGCAGGTTCGGGGCGACCGGATCGTCGACTACTTCGGCCAGCTCGGCCGGGCGAGCCTCTTCGAGCGCGCCCGTCGCTACGACGAGGCGGAAACCGACTTCAAGGCCGCCGCTTCCACCGCCAGCAGCGAGATGGCGATCCTGGCCTATGGCGGATTCCTGGAGCGCCGGAACCGGCGCCCGGACGCCATCGTCCTCTACGACACCCTGCTGGCCCAGGAGCCGATGAGCCTGCCTGTGGCGGCCGCGCGGGCGCGCGCCGCGGCCGGCAAGGCCGCCCCGCCGGCGCTGACGCTCCGCCAGGGCGCGGCCCAGGCTATGCTGGCGCCCGCCGCCACCATGCTGCAGGCCAAGCAGACCCAGCTTTCCCTCGTCTATCTTCGGCTGGCGCTGCGCCTCGATCCCGACCGCGACCAGGCCTGGGTGATGGTCGGCGACATCATGCAGACGACCGGCGACAGCGTCGCCGCCCGCGCGGCCTATGCCAAGCCGAAGCCCGGCTCGCCGGAATATGCGGGGGCCCAGGCGAAGCTCGCCTGGACCTATCAGTCGGACAAGGACCCGGAGAGCGCGCTTCGCCTCGCCCGGGCGGCCGCCGCCTCGGGCGACGTGGACGCCCGCATGACTCTGGCCGATCTGCTGCGCGCCAACGAGCACTATGGCGAAGCCGTGGAAGTGCTCGGCGGCTTGATCCAGGGCTCCAAGACGCCCGACTGGCGGCTGTACTACTCGCGCGGCGTGGCCTTCGAGCGCCTGGGCCGCTGGCCCGAGGCCGAGACCGACCTGCAGGCGGCGCTCAAGCTCCGGCCCGACGAGCCCGAGCTGCTCAACTACCTGGGCTACACCTGGATCGACCGCGGTGAGCGCCTGCCGGAGGCGATGGCCATGGTCGAGAAGGCCGTCGCCGCCAACCCGCGCTCCGGCGCGATGATCGACAGCCTGGGGTGGGCCCACTACCGGATGGGCGACTTCAAGAAGGCCGTCGAGAGGCTTGAGCAGGCCGTCGAACTGGAAGCGGGCGATCCCGAGATCAACAACCACCTCGGCGACGCCTACTGGATGGTGGGGCGCAAGGACGAGGCGGTCTTTCAGTGGCGGCGGGTGCTGACCCTCGATCCGGACGCCAGGATCAAGGCAGACGTGGAGGCCAAGCTCGCCTCCGGCCTCGGGCCCAAGCGCCAGATCGCCGGGCAGTAGGTCGTGGCGCGGACCGCGCTGGCGCCGGCCAAGGTCAACCTCTACCTGCACGTCGGCGCGCCGGGCGACGACGGCTATCACCCGCTCTCCAGCCTGATGGCCTTCGCCGACTTCGGCGACCGGCTGAGCGTGCAGGCCGCCGACGCGCTCGACCTCAAGGTCACCGGCCCGTTCGCCGGCGCGCTGGAGGGAGCTCCGGACAACCTGGTGACCCGGGCCGCCGCGGCCCTGCTCGGCGCGGCGAGGCGGCCGGTGTCGCCCTTCGCGCTGACCCTCGAGAAACGCCTGCCGGTGGCGGCCGGGCTCGGCGGGGGATCGAGCGATGCGGGCGCGGCGCTCAGGCTGCTGCGGGACGACCCGGCGCTCGCGGTGGACGACGCACGGCTGGAGGCCCTGGCGGCGAGCCTGGGCGCGGACGGCGCGGCCTGCCTCTGGGGGGCGCCCGGTGGTGGCCGAGGGGCGGGGAGAGCGACTGTCGGCCGCGCCGGGGTTCGCCCCGGTCGACGCCGTGCTGGTCAATCCGGGCGTGCCGGTCTCGACGCCGGAGGTCTATCGGACGTTCGACGCCCTGGGCCGGTTCGGCGACGTCGCCCCGCCGCCGGCGCCGGACAGTTTCGAGAGTCCTGCCGAGCTCGCGGCCTGGCTTTCAATGCAGCGCAACGACCTGGAGCCGGCGGCCATCGCGGTCGCGCCGGAGGTGGGCGCCGTGCTGGAGACCCTGGCCGGCGAGCCCGAAGCCCTGCTGGCCCGGGTCTCGGGTTCGGGCGGCACCTGCTTCGCGCTCTGCGGCTCCGACATCGAGGCCGAGGGCCTGGCGGAGCGGATCGAGGCCATCGCCCCGCACTGGTGGGTGAAGCGGGTCCGCCTCGGCGGCCCCTGGGACTGACTGGCATACTCCGAAACGAAAACGGGGGCCCCGAAGGACCCCCGTTCCCGTCAGCCGAGGCTCCCCCCTCAGCTGTGGTAGGCGCGCTCGCCGTGCTCGACGATGTCGAGGCCTTCTTCCTCAGTGTCCGCGGAGACCTTGAGGCCGATCGTGTACTTGATGATCGTGAAGACGATGGCGCTGGCGACGCCGGACCAGGCGACGGCCACCAGAACGGCCTTCAGCTGGGTGATGAACTGGGCGCCCATGGTGTAGGTGGCCAGGGCGTCGCAGGTGGAGATGTCGCCGTCCGCCGCGCAGGTCGTGTAGTCCACGATCCCGGCGCCGCCGAGGCTGGCCGAGACCAGGATGCCGGTGCCCAGCGCGCCGACTATGCCGCCGATGGCGTGGATGCCGAAGGCGTCCAGGCTGTCGTCGTACTTCAGGGCGTTCTTCACGACCGAGCAGAAGAACACGCAGATCGGCGAGACGATCAGGCCGAGCACCAGGGCGCCCACCGGACCGGCGAAGCCGGCGGCCGGGGTGACGGCCACGAGGCCGGCGATCAGGCCCGACGCCATGCCGAGCATCGAGGCCTTCTTGCGCGTCACCCACTCGGTGACGGCCCAGGAGAAGCCCGCCGCGGCGGTGGCGATGAAGGTGTTGACCAGGGCGAGCGCGGCGTAGCCGTTGGCTTCCAGGTTGGAGCCGGCGTTGAAGCCGAACCAGCCGACCCATAGCAGGCCCGCGCCGACCAGGGTGAGCGTCAGCGAGTGCGGCTGCATCGGCTCGGAGCGGTAGCCCTTGCGCGGTCCCAGGATCAGGGCGCCCACCAGGGCGGCGACGCCGGCGTTGATGTGCACCACGGTGCCGCCCGCGAAATCGAGCGCGCCCCAGCCCCAGAGCAGGCCGGACTTCACCGGCGCGGTCGGATCGCCGGCGATGGCGTCCGGACCCGGCCACCACCAGACCATGTGGGCCATCGGGTAGTAGGAGAGCAGCGGCCACAGGACGGCGAACACCACACAGGCGGCGAACTTCATCCGTTCAGCCACGCCGCCGAGCACCAGGCAGGCGGTGATGGCGGCGAAGGTCATCTGGAAGCCGATGAAAGCCAGCTCCGGGATATAGATGCCCGTGGAGAACGTGGCCGCGTTGGAGGCTGGGGTCACGTCCTTGAGGAACAGCCGTCCGCCGCCGCCGACGAAGGTGTCGAGCGCGCCGCCGTCGGTGAAGGCCAGGCTGTAGCCGTAGAGCACCCAGGCCATCATGCCGATGACCGCGACCGTCGAGGTCTGCATCAGCATCGACAGCATGTTCTTCTGGCGCACCAGGCCGCCGTAGAACAGGGCCAGGCCGGGGACGATCATCAGCAGCACGAGCACCGCCGAAACCATCATCCAGGCGGTGTCGCCCTTGTCCGGCACGGGGGCCGGGGCAGGGGCCTCTTCGGCGGCCGGCGCGGCGGCTTCCGCCGGCGCGGGCGCAGGGGCCGCTTCAGCGGGGGCCGGAGCCGCAGCCTCCGCGGGCGCGGGCGCGGCGGCCTCCTGGGCGAAGGCCGGCGCCGAGAGCGGGCCTCCGATCATCGCGGCGGCGAGGGCGAGCCCCGCGAGCGCCTTGGTCGGAACGAACTTCATTGTCATGGATCCCCTTGTGTCCCTTGCGCTCAGATCGCCGCGGAGCCGGTTTCGCCGGTCCGGATCCGGACGGCCTCGGCCACGTCGAGCACGAAGATCTTGCCGTCACCGATCTTGCCGGTGGCGGCGGCGGCCTTGATGGCCTCCACGGCCTTGGGCGCGGCGGCGTCGTCGACGACCGCCTCGAGCTTCACCTTCGGCAGGAAGTTCACTTGGTACTCCGCGCCCCGGTAGATCTCGGTCTGCCCCTTCTGCCGGCCGTAGCCTTTGACTTCCGAGACCGTCAGGCCCTCGACGCCGGCGGCGACCAGCGCTTCGCGCACGTCGTCCAGCTTGAAGGGTTTGACGATCGCCATGATGAGTTTCATCCGCTCGCTCCCGCGCGACCCTTGGGCTGGGCCGACCCGTCCTTGCATTGCTCATAGGACCGCCGCGGACGTTCCCCATCCCCAAGCGCGGCGGTCGGCAGACGCTAGACATGCGTGGGCGGACCAAGCGCCGCCGGCGGGCCGTCGCCGCGCAAGAAGGCAGTCGCAGCGCAAAAGCTGGGCGATGCGGACCGAAGTTGCTCAGGAAATGGGCGAAAACGCCCTCGGGACAGTCATTGAGGCGCCGTCCGATCAAGAAGGTTCACGTGAGCGTGATGCCCGCAACCCCTGGCCCGTCCGTGCGTATCGCAATCGACGACCCGAGCCCCGCGGGTGCGTTCCCTTGGGGCTGACCGGAATTCCACAGGAGCCAGAGACCATGCATCGCCTGCTGACCGCCACCGCAGCCGCCGCGCTTGCGGCCGCCTTCGCTACCGGAGCCCAGGCGCAGACGCCGGCCACCGCCAAGACGGAAGCCGAGGCCAAGGCCGCGACCGGCAAGGCGACGACCGATCAGCCGGCCGCCACCCAGGCGCAGGGCGCGGCCAAGGCCGTGCAGCAAGGCGCGGCTCCGGTCGCCGCCGCCCAGGGTGCGGCGCCGTCGACTCCGGTGGCGTCCGGCGCGCAGGTGGCGCCGTCCGGCGACATCATCGAGACCGCCCGCGCGTCGGGACAGTTCACCACCTTCCTGAAGGCGGCGGACGCCACGAACCTCACGGCGCTGATGAAGAACAACAAGAACCTGACGGTCTTCGCGCCGACGGACGCCGCCTTCCAGTCGCTGCCGGCCGGCGAGCTCGCCCGGCTGATGGGCGACAAGGCGGCGCTTCAGAAGCTGATCACCCACCACATCATCAATGCGCCGGTGGATTCCGCGAAGATCTCCGGCGCCAAGGGGCCCGTGCCCTCCGTGGCCCAGGACAGCGTCCTGCTGGACGGCAGCGAGCCCGGCGTCCTGAAGGCCGACGGCGCGACGATCGTGCAAGCCGATGTGCGTGCGTCGAACGGCATCCTGCACGTGGTCGACAAGGTGCTGATCGCCGGCCAGGGCGACGCTGGCCAGGCGGCGGCCGCGACGACGGGGACCGCCACCGGCGCCAGCGCCACCGCGACGCCGGACCCTGCATCGAGCACGACTCCGACCAAGCCGTAGGAACCTTCGCCGGGGGGTTGGGCTTTCTGCGGTCGTCACACGAGGAGTGAAGACATGAAGCTCAACCACCTGCTCACCGCCGCGGCGGCCTGTGCGCTGCTCGGCGGCGCCGCCCACGCCCAATCCAACGCCGCCCAGCCGGGCGAGCGCACCGGCGACTGGAACGGCGCGCACGCGCCGACCGACGGCTCGCTCACCAGCGAACGCGTCCAGCCGTCGCACGGCACGTCGGTCACCACCGTGACCACCACCACGGCCGAGCCTTACGACACCGCGCCGGTCGCCGACGCGGCGGTCGCGCCGGACGCTACCGCGGACGTCTCCGCGACGGCGCCGAGCGTGACGACCACCCTGGTCACCAACGGCCCGGTGCCGGATACGGCGGAAAATCGCGCCAGGTTCGGCGGCCCGATGTCCCTCGCCGGCAAGATGACCGCCGCCCGCGGCAACTAGTCCACGCCGTCGTTCCAGCCGCTTCCGAAGCGGCGACCGGCGCCGTCGTTCGCACGGCGCCGGTCTCGACGCGTGCAAGCGGAACCATCGACCTGCGATTGCGCTTTTCTCCGCACCGAGACCCAGGAGCGCAACCATGACCCTCAGGACCCTGTTCGCCGCGGCTGCCGCCTCGGCGCTCTTCGCCGGCGCGGCCTACGCCCAAGCCCCGGCCCCGACCAGCACCACGACCGCCACCCCCGCCGGCCAGGTGAACACGCCCGCGGACGGCACGGCCCCGCCGTCGGCCCCGGCCGTCGAATCCACGACCACCACGACCACCACGACCACCGGCGCGACGCCGGGCGACACCACGGGCGCGACCGTCAGCACCGACGCCACCGTCAGCGCGACGGCGCCGGCGACCAGCGTCAGCGAGACGGCGATCAACGCCTCGACAGGCGCCTCCGTCACCACCACCCTGACCACCAACGGCCCGGTGCCGGACACCGCCGAGAACCGCGCCAAGTACGGCGGTCCGCTCTCGCGCGCCGGCAAGATGACGAGCGCCCGCGGGAACTGACAGCCAAGCTGTCACCGCGCTTGAAGCCAAGGTCGGCGGGCCCTATGGTCCGCCGACTTTTTTGCGCCTGCGAACAAGCCCCTTTCCGATGCCTGAGAAGCCCCTTTCGTTTCAGGGCCTGATCCTGAAACTCCACGACTATTGGAGCCAGCAGGGCTGCGTGATCCTGCAGCCCTATGACGTCGAGGTCGGCGCGGGCACGCTCTCGCCGATGACGGTCCTGCGCACCCTCGGCCCGAAGCCGTGGAAGGTCGCCTACGTCCAGCCCTCGCGTCGTCCCGCGGACGGCCGATACGGCGAGAACCCGAACCGTCTGCACCAACACCACCAGTATCAGGTGATCCTGAAGCCGAACCCGGAGAACCTGCAGGACCTCTACCTGGGCAGCCTGGAGGCCATCGGGATCGACCCGATGCTGCACGACCTGCGCTTCGTCGAGGACGACTGGGAGAACCCCACCGTCGGCGCCTGGGGCCTCGGCTGGGAGGTCTGGTGCGACGGGATGGAGATCACCCAGTACACCTACTTCCAGCAAGTGGGCGGCCTGGACGTCTTCCCCGTGGCCGGCGAACTGACCTACGGCCTGGAACGGCTCAGCCTCTATCTGCAGGACCAGGACAACGTCTACGACTTGGATTTCAATGGGGAATTCAAGTACGGCGACATCTTCCTGGCCAACGAGCAGCAGTTCTCCGCCTTCGAGCTGGAAGTGGCCGACGTGGAGACCTGCAAGCGCCAGTTCGAGGACATGGAGCGGCAGGTCCCGCGCATCCTCGCGGCGCGCGGCCGCCAGGGTCAGCCCCTGGCCCTGCCGGCCTACGACCACGTGCTGAAGGCCAGCCACCTGTTCAACATCATGGACGCCCGTGGCGCGATCGCCGTCGCCGAGCGCCAGAGCTACATCGGCCGCATCCGCGACCTCACCAAGATGTGCGCCGAGGCCTGGGTCGAGAGCCAGGGCGGGAACGCCTGATGCGTGCGCTCACCATCGGCGCCGCCATGACGCTGCTTGCCGCGTGCGGGCAGGGCGGCGCTGCGCCCGCGGCCGAAGCGATCGTTCAGCCCCCGGCGGAGGATGCCGCTCTTGCCGCGGCCGAGAAGCGGGCCCGCGAGACCCTGCCCGTCTTCTGGAGCAAGTTCGATCAGCAGGCTCCTGGGACGAGTAACTACAGCGTCAAGGTCGCTCTCCAGGCGCCCGGCGGCTACACGGAACACATTTGGGCGCAGCCCCTGACCCACAGCGAGGCCGAGGTGGTGGCCAAGCTGCTCAACGATCCCGTGCGCGTGACCGGTCTTGCGTACGGCTCCGAGGTGCGCGTCCAGCCGAACCAGATTTCGGACTGGGCCTACGGCAAGGACGGAAAATACTACGGCCACTTCACGACACGTGCCTTGACCCAGTACGCCACACCCGAACAGCGGGCCCAGGCTGCTGCGATCCTCGCCGCCGAGCCGCTTGAAACCGAAGTCCGCTGATGCCCCAACTTCTTCTTGAACTGTTCTCCGAAGAGATCCCCGCGCGCATGCAGGCCAACGCCGCGCGCGACCTGGAGCGCCTGGCGCGGGAGAAGCTCGCCGCCGAAGGGCTGCTCCCCGAGGCGCTGAAGACCTTCGCCGGTCCGCGCCGCCTGACCCTGGTGGCCGAGGGGCTGCCCGCCGCCCAGGCCGACCGCCACGAGGAGGTGAAGGGCCCGCGCGCCAACGCCCCCGAGCAGGCGCTGGAAGGCTTCCTGCGCAAGAACGGCCTGACCCGGGACCAGCTCGTCGAGAAGGACGGCGTCTACTTCGCCCACCTTCACCGCAAGGGCCGGCAGACCGCCGAGATCGTCACCGAGATGGTCGAGGCGATCGTCCGCAACTTCCCCTGGCCGAAGTCGATGGTTTCCGGGACCAGCCGGCTGCGCTGGGTGCGGCCGCTGAAGCGCATCCTCTGCGTCTTCGACGGCGAGGTCGTGCCGCTGAACATCGAAGGCATCGTGGCCGGCGACCTGACCGAGGGGCATCGGTTCATGGGCTCGAAGCAGCCGATCCGCGCCCGCGACTTCGACGCCTACCAGGACGGCCTGGTCGGCAACGCGGTCGTGCTCGATCCCGAGGAGCGCAAGGAACGGATCATGGATGCGGCGCGCACGCTCGCGTTCGCCCGCAACTTCGAGCTCGTCGAGGACGAGGGCCTCCTGGAAGAGGTCGCCGGCCTCGCCGAATGGCCGGTTCCGGTGATGGGCGACATGGACCCCGTGTTCCTGGAACTGCCGCCCGAGGTCATCCGCACGTCCATGCGGGTGCACCAGCGCTACTTCGCGGTCCGCGACCCGAAGTCGGGCTTCCTGGTCCCGCACTTCATCACCGTGGCCAACATCCAGGCCAAGGACGGCGGCGAGACCATCGCGCTCGGCAACGCCAAGGTGCTGTCGGCGCGCCTGTCGGACGCCAGGTTCTTCTGGACGGAAGACCAGCGGACGAAGCTCGCCGACCGGCTGGAGAAGCTGAAGGGCGTCACCTTCCACGCCAAGCTCGGCACCATGTACGAGCGGGTCGAGCGGATCGCGGCCCTGGCCGGCGAGCTCGCGCCCTATGTCCGCGACGACGCAGAGACCAAGGCGAAGGCGATCGAGGCCGCCAGGCTCGCCAAGGCCGACCTGACCACCGGAATGGTGGGCGAGTTTCCCGAGCTCCAAGGTCTCATGGGCGGATACTACGCCGACAAGGAGCGCCTCGACCCCGAGATCGCCGACGCCATCCGCCACCACTACCGCCCGCAGGGCCCGAGCGACGATGTGCCGGTCCAGGCCGTGGCCGCCACCGTGGCCCTGGCCGACAAGCTGGACACCCTCATCAGCTTCTTCGGCATCGACGAGAAGCCGACGGGCAGCCGCGATCCGTTCGCGCTCCGCCGCGCGGCCCTGGGCGTTATCCGCATCCTCCTGCAGAACCGCGCCCGGCTGCCGCTGCGCACCTTCTGTTCGCCGGAGCTCATCGCCTTCTTCGCCGACCGCCTGACCGTTCTCCTGCGCGAGCAGGGGCAGCGGCATGATCTCGTCCAGGCGGTGTTCGCCCTGGGCGACGACGATCTCGTGCGGATCGTCTCCCGCGTGAACGCCCTCGACGGCTTCCTGGGCTCCGAGGACGGGAAGAACCTCCTCGCCGGCTACAAGCGTGCCGTGAACATCCTGAAGGCCGAGGAAAAGAAGGGGCCCGCTGCCGAGCGGCGAGCCCGTCGAGATGGCCGGGGCGCCGGACGAGGAGCTCGGCCTGATCGCGCGGGCCGGCCACGTGGAGATCGAGGTCGCCAAGGCGCTGGAGCGCGAGGATTTCGAAGCCGCCATGCGCGAACTCGCCAAGCTGCGCGAGCCGGTGGACGCTTTCTTCGAGAAGGTTTTGGTGAACTCGGACGTCGCTGCGGAACGGGACAACCGGTTGCGGCTTCTGGTGAAGGTTCGCGACGCCATGGGGCGGGTTGCGGACTTCTCACAGGTTACGGGTTGATCCCGGCCCCGGCCGGGACTTTCGGAGGGTTTCGACATATGACGGCCGACACGATGGTGAAGACGCGCTGGGTCTATGCCTTCGGCGGCGGGGGCGCCGACGGCGACGCCTCGATGAAGAACCTGCTCGGCGGCAAGGGCGCGAACCTCGCCGAGATGTCCTCGCTCGGCCTGCCGGTGCCGCCCGGCTTCACCATCACCACGGAAGCCTGCGTCCACTACTACGCCAACGAACGGCAGTATCCGGCCGACCTCAAGGCCCAGGTGGCCGCGGGCCTTAAGACCGTCGAGAGCCTGACCGGCAAGACCTTCGGCGACGCCGCCAATCCGCTGCTGGTCTCGGTGCGCTCCGGCGCGCGGGCCTCGATGCCCGGGATGATGGACACGGTCCTCAACCTCGGTCTCAACGACGAGACCGCCGAGGGCCTGGCCGCACTGGCCGGCGACCGCCGCTTCGCCTTCGACAGCTACCGCCGCTTCATCCAGATGTACTCGGCCGTGGTTCTGGACCTCGACCACCACATGTTCGAGGAGATCCTCGACGAGCATAAGGACCGGCTGGACACCCACGTCGACACCGGCCTCTCGGCCGAGGACTGGGAGGCCGTCGTCGCCGACTACAAGCGCGCCGTCGAGCGCGAGCTCGGCCGGCCGTTCCCGCAGGATCCGCACGAGCAGCTCTGGGGCGCCATCGGGGCGGTGTTCGCCAGCTGGATGAACGACCGGGCGAAGTTCTATCGCCGCATGCACGACATCCCCGAGAGCTGGGGCACGGCGGTGAACGTCCAGTCCATGGTGTTCGGCAACATGGGCGAGACCTCGGCCACCGGCGTGGCCTTCACCCGCAACCCCTCGACCGGCGAGAACCGGCTCTACGGCGAGTTCCTCATCAATGCCCAGGGCGAGGACGTGGTCGCGGGCATCCGCACCCCGCAGGCGCTGACCAAGATCGCCCGCGAGGAGATGGGCGAGAAGAACCCCTCCATGGAGGAGGCCCTTCCGGAGGTCTTCACCCAGTTCAAGTCCGTCGTGGAGAAGCTCGAGAAACACTACCGCGACATGCAGGACATCGAGTTCACGGTGGAGAAGGGCCGTCTGTACATGCTGCAGACGCGCAACGGCAAAAGGACGGCCAAGGCAGCCCTGAAGGTCGCCGTGGACCTCGCCTCCGAGGGCCTGATCACCAAGGAAGAGGCGGTGATGCGGGTGGAGCCCGGCAGCCTCGACCAGCTCCTGCACCCGACCATCGACCCGGGCAGCCCGCGCGACGTGATCGCCAATGGCCTGCCGGCCTCGCCCGGCGCCGCCACCGGCAAGGTCGTGTTCACCGCGGAGGAGGCCGAGAAGCTCGGCGGCTCCGGCGAGGCGGTGATCCTGATGCGCGAGGAGACCAGCCCCGAGGACATCCGCGGCATGGACGCGGCCCGCGGCATCGTCACCGCCCGCGGCGGCATGACCAGCCACGCCGCCGTGGTGGCCCGCGGCATGGGCCGCCCCTGCGTCTCCGGCGCCGGCGAGATCCGCATCGACCAGAAGGTCGGCGAGTTCCACTGCCGGGGCAAGACCTTCAAGGCCTACGACGTCATCACCATCGACGGCTCCACCGGCGAGGTGCTGGCCGGCCAGGTGAAGATGATCGAGCCGGAGCTCTCCGGCGACTTCGCCACCCTGATGGGCTGGGCCGACAGCGTGCGCCGCCTGAAGGTGCGCGCCAACGCCGAGACCGCGCTCGACGCCAAGACCGCCCGCCAGTTCGGCGCGGAGGGGATCGGGCTCTGCCGCACCGAGCACATGTTCTTCGATCCCGACCGGATCGCCGCTGTGCGCGAGATGATCCTGGCCGACGACGAGGCCGGCCGCCGCACGGCGCTGGAGAAGATCCTGCCGATGCAGCGCCGGGACTTCGTGGAGCTGTTCGGGATCATGGAGGGTCTGCCGGTCACCATCCGGCTGCTCGACCCGCCGCTGCACGAGTTCCTGCCGCATACCGAGGAGGACGTGGCCTCGGTCGCGGCCGCCACCGGCCTCGACCCGAAGAAGCTGCTGCGGCGGGCCAAGGAGCTGCACGAGGTGAACCCCATGCTGGGCCACCGCGGCTGCCGCCTCGGCGTGGCCTATCCCGAGATCTACGAGATGCAGGTGCGGGCCATCATCGAGGCCGCCTGCGAGGTTTCGAAGGCCGGCAAGCCGGCCCCGATCCCGGAGATCATGCACCCGCTCGTCGCCAAGGGCGAGGAGATGAAGTTCCTCCGCCTTCTCACGGACAAGACAGCGAAAAAGGTCATCGAAGAGCAGGGCTGCCAGATCGAGTACATGGTCGGCACCATGGTCGAGCTGCCGCGCGCCGCGATCCGCGCCGGCGACCTGGCCGAGAACGCCGAGTTCTTCTCGTTCGGCACCAACGACCTGACCCAGACGACCTTCGGCATCAGCCGGGATGACCTCGGGCCGGTTCCTGAACGCCTACATCGAGAAGGGCATCTTCGAGAAGGACCCCTTCGTGAGCCTCGACCAGGAGGGCGTCGGCGACCTGATCCGCATCGCCGCCGAGCGGGGACGGGCCGTGCGGCCGGACGTGAAGCTCGGCATCTGCGGCGAGCACGGGGGCGATCCCGCCTCGATCCAGTTCTGCGAGGACGTGGGCCTCGACTACGTGAGCTGCTCGGCCTACCGCGTGCCGATCGCCCGCCTGGCGGCGGCCCAGGCCGCCATTGGCGAGCGCGAGAAGGACCGCTGAGCGGCGGCTTCGAGATCGCGGGGCCGGCGGACCTGCCGGCCGTCGCGGCCCTCGTGAACTCCGCCTACCGCGGCGAGAGTTCGCGCGCCGGCTGGACCACCGAGGCGGACTACCTCGGCGGCCAGCGCACCGACCCGGCCAAGCTGGCGCGCGACCTGGCCGAGACGCCGGGCGCGCGCATCCACGTGCTGCGCGAAGCCGGCGAGATGATCGCCTGCTTCTGGCTGGAGCCCCTGGGGGACGGGAAGGGCGCTTACGTCGCCATGCTGACCGTCCGGCCGGACCTCCAGGCCCGCGGTCTCGGCCGGCGGCTGCTGGAGGCGGCGGAGGCGGAAGCGGCGAGGGCCGGGAAGACGCGGATGCAGCTCAGCGTCGTCCAGGTCCGCGACACCCTGATCGCCTGGTACCAGCGGCGCGGCTACGTCCTGACCGGCGAGCGGCGGCCGTTCCCCTATGGCGACGCCCAGTTCGGCGAGCCCATGCGCGACGACCTGGAGTTCGTTGTGCTGGAGAAGCGGCTCTAGGCCAGCAGCCGCCAGACGATCAGGCCGATCAGGCTTGCGCTGATCGCCAGCGCGAGGATCACCAGCAGGCCGTCGCGCACCACCAGGGCCAGGCCGAAGGTGAAGATCGCCAGGCTGGGAAAGAAGGCCACGAAGGGCAGCAGCTCCAGCGGCGGCGTGCAGAGCGCGAGCAGCACGCAGATCGCGGCCACCAGCTTGTCGGCCCAGGGCTTCGTGAACACCGCCAGGCGCGGCCGGGTGAGCCGGTCGACGACGCGTACCGGCCTCTGACTGGCGTGGACGGTCTTGCGGAGCGCCGTGGCGCGCACCGAGAGCTTCTCGATCATCCGCGGCACCCAGACGCTTTCGCGGCCCAGGAGCAGTTGCACGGCGACCAGCAGGGTGATCACCGCGATCAGGCTGGGCACCGTCGGGATCGCCGAGACGGGCGTCATCCCGGCCAGGCCGGCGACCAGCAACAGAGGGCCGAAGGAGCGCTTGCCCACCGTGTCCAGGATTTCGCCCACGGACACGCGGGCGCCGTTGCTGTTCGCCGCCTTGTCGAGGTCGTCGAGGACCTCCTGCAGGTCGCGGGTGCGCAGTTCCGCCATCCAGGCCTCCGGGGTCAGGAGGCCAGAACGCGCGGGAAGCGGTTTCGGCTACCAGGTCCAGTCCGACGCTTTCGCCTTGCAGCCGCCGCCTGGCGCGCCGGTCCAGCCGCGGCCCCGCACGACGCGGCCTGGCCGGGCCGCGGTGGGTTCGCCGTCGGCCAGGGCCAACTGGCCGTTCACCACCACATGGCTGACACCGGTCGCGAACTGCTGCGGCTTGTCGAAGGTCGCGTGGTCCTGGATCGCCGCCGGGTCGAACACAACCACGTCGGCGAAGTAGCCGTCCTTCAGCCGGCCGCGCTCGGCGATCCCGAGGTTCGCCGCCGGCTGGGCGGAGAGCTTTCGAACAGCCTCGGCCAGGGTCAGCCGCTTCTCCTCGCGCACGTACTTCGCCAGCAGCCGGGCGAAATTGCCGTAGGCGCGCGGGTGGGTGGAGGGAGAGCAGGAAGGGGCCCTCGGGCGCCTGGCCCTCGGCGTCCGAACCGAAGCTCATCCAGGGGAGCGCCGTCTGGCGCGCGACGTTCTCCTCGGACATCAGGAAATAGACCACCTGCACGCGGGAGCCGTCCTCGATCACGAGATCGATGGCGGCGTCCTCAGGGCTGACCCCGCGTTGGCTGGCGACCTCGGCCAGGGTCTTGCCGGTCAGCGGCTTCAGCTTCGGGTTCTTGAAGCCGACCAGCAGGGTGCCCTCGGCGCCGGCGTTGCGCTGCAGGTTCTCGAACCCCTTGGGCGGAGCGCGCATCTCGGCCAGGACCTTGGCCCGGGTGGCGGGGTCCTTCAGCCGCTCGATCCACTTCTCCACGCCGCCGGCCTGAACCCAGGTCGGCATGGCCGCGTCGAGACCGGTGGAGCCGGCGGGGTAGGTGTACATGTCGGCCGTGATCCGCAGGCCCTGGGCGCGGGCGGCCTCGACCTTCGCGATGGCTTGGTCGAGCTTGCCCCAGTTCTCCTGGCCGGACGCCTTCAGGTGGTAGATCTCGGCCGGCGCGCCGGAGCGGCGGGAGATCTCGATCAGCTCGTCGATCGCTTCCAGCAGGCGCGCGCCTTCCGAGCGCATGTGACTGATGTAGATCCCGCCGCAGCGCCCGGCCTCGGTGGCCAGGGCGACCAGCTCGTCCGTTTCGGCGAAGGAGCCGGGCGCATAGATCAGGCTCGTGCCGACGCCCAGGGCGCCGTCCTGCATGGCCTGCACGACCAGGGCCCGCATCTTCGCGAGCTGCTCGGGCGTCGGGTCCACGTCGTCCTGGCCGAGGATGTTCACCCGCACCGTCTCCGCCCCCACGAAGGAGGCGACGTTCTGCGAGACGCCCTTCGCCTGGAGATGGCGCAGATACTGGTCGAGCGTGGTCCAGGCGACGTCGTACTTGATGTCGGACTGGTTGCGCACCGTGTAGGCCTTCTGGGCGTCGCTCCAGGGGCCCATGGAGGTCCCTTCGCCCATCACCTGCAGGGTGACGCCCTGGCGAAGCTCCGACTGGCCGCGGCCGTCGTAGAGCAGGCTCTCGGTCGACCAGGACAGCATGTTGATGAAGCCCGGAGAGACGGCCTTGCCCGTGGCGTTCACCTCCGCCTTCGCCGTGCCCGGAGCCTTCGGTCCCACATACACGATGCGGTCGCCGCGGACTGCGACATCGCCCTTGAAGGGCTGGCCGCCCGAGCCGTCGTAGATCTCGCCGCCGCGGATCACCAGGTCGTAGCCCGGCTGGGCGAGGGCGGAGGTGGCGAGCAGCAGGCTCAGGCCCGCGGCCACGGCGAAGGTCTTCATGCGGAAAGCTCCCCCAGACTGGAGGGAGGGTAGTCAGGTCTTCCGCCATCCGGCCACCCCTTCTCCGCTCATCCCGGCGAAATGACCCCACCTGTTTATCCATCTGACTTTCTTGGATAAAAACAGGCTCATTTCGCCCGTGTAGGAACTGTGCAGAAGAATCTGCAAGGGTTGTGCGGGAGAGCCCAACCTTGGCAGTTCCTAGCGATTCCCACAACCGGCTGAGGCCAGCCGGTTGCCGGCGGCAGGACGAGCCTGCCGCCGAGGAGGACCGTCTCAAGCGGGGGGCTCCCGTCTCCGGCCTCGGCTCTATGAGCCGCAGGACGATGCGGCCGGTGAGCGGCACCGCGTCGCAATTCAGATTGAAGCCCTTGCCGTCCCTGTTCGGCCAAGCGGCGCCGATGGGGGTCCAGATCGCGGCGCTGCCCTCGCCGTTGACGCGGTACAGCCGGTGGGTCGGCCGGCGCGGCGCTTCGGCAGCAGCAGAGGTTTGGGTGGCTGGGGATTGAGACTTGCTGGCCATGGTGGTTCTCCTGATCCGCCGCGGGACCATCCCGCGGCTTCATGGGGAGCCAAGGCGACAGGCCATGAGCCGGCGGTCACACCCCGCGCGCCAGCGCGCCCGAAGGGAGCGGAGCTGCACGGAGCCGAAGGCGGAGGAAGCGAGCTGGGTTGACCGGCGGCGGGCCTGGCGCAGAACGCTCACCGCTCGAAGCCGCTGAGGTTCCGTGACCACCACAATCGGAGAGCCGGTCGTCAGGGCGGTGTCATAGCCCCGGAGATTCAAACTTCTGGCTGTCGATGTATCGGACACAGACCTTGCCGCTAGGACCTGGGTCCCTCGGGCTTGGACAAGGCGTCAATGAACGACACGAGCGCTGCTTTGTGGCCACGCGGCAACCGGCAATAGCTGCTTAGCAGCTTGAGCGCGCCCGGCTCACCCAACATCGCGGCAAGATCGTCGCTGATCTGAGACACCGCTTCGACCGGCCCGAAGAACTCGGCGACCGGGACATCCAGGGCCGCCGCAATCCGCGCCAGCATCGAAGCGCTCACGCGGTTGGTGCCCCTTTCGTACTTCTGCACCTGTTGGAAAGTCACGCCGACCGCCTCGGCAAGCGCCTGCTGCGAGCCCCCTCGCATCTTGCGAGTCAAACGGATACGTGCGCCGACGGAAACATCGACAGGATCGCGGCGGTCGTCAGGCGGAGGAGGCATCATACACCTTCAAAGTCGAGGCGGCTTCCATGTACGGGCCGTCTGGAACGGCGGCTAGCCGGTCTCCGAATGCCGGCGTGACATGGCCGTGAGATCTCGGCGTGCTCCGGTGATCAGGGCGTGAACTTCCGGGTGTTCCTCGCGCCAGATCAGACGCTCCACCACGGCCAACTTCGCAATGATCGATTCCAGGTCGGCCGAACCGGAACTCGGAATGGATTTCAGCGCCGCTTCGCGCTGCTCGAACAGCACGTCCAGGCAGCCGTCGATGTCGCGCAGCTCCTTCGCCCACGGTAAGGCCTGCTGCTCGGCGGGGCTCAGGCGGAACCAATTGTGATTTTTCGCCAGCCAAGTTTCCAGTTTGGCCCAGCGCGTCTGGAGACGCGCGATCTTGGCCTCGATCGCCAGCCAACGCGCGCACCGCCTCGTCCCTTCGTCCGAAGGGACCAACGTAGCGGCCGGCGGGATAGCGCCCGTCGCCGCGACCGGCTTAGCGGCGCCCAAGGCCGCAACCGAAGTTCCGGCGATGACGGCGCGCCTGGAGAGTTCAGGCAGGCGCACGCCTTCGACGCCCGTCTTGCGACGCGAGTCCATGACCGAAGCCTTCTAATCACCTATGATAACTTTATGATCGCGCGGAGGCGACGGGGCGTCAACATGAAATCATCTCATACGATTAGAAAATTATCATGACATGTTGACGGCAACTCAAATCCGGGCGGCACGCGCATTGTTGGGTTGGAGCCAGCCGGCTTTGGCAAAGGCATCGGGGCTGTCGCTCCCGACCATTGTTCGCATGGAGAGCCAGCTTGGCCCTGGCCGCAGTTCCGCCGCCAACGTCGAAGCTGTGCAGCGCGCTCTAGAGAACGCCGGCGTTCTGTTCTTGGAAGCCGATGACGCAAGCGCTGTTGGACCAGGCGTGCGGCTCAAGCAGAGTTCCTAGGGGGCGGCGCTCCCAGGTCGCCCCGTGCGATCACGTCGGGTGGTGCTCAGCTTGAATGAGACACCATCTCGCGCCCGGCGGTGCTAAGCTTGGCAATGGCTGGCCTGGAGGCCTCGAAAGGGGCCGCTCGCTTCAGGGGCGCGGAGAAGCTCAACAATGAACGCAGTGAATCTCAATGAGTTGGGGGTCCCCACCGACGGTCACCCGGAAGCCCAGGTGGATCATGGCTTGTCTGCGGTCGCGAAGATCGATGTCATCTTTCGAAACCAACGCGCCCGGCTGATCGACGAAATTCAGCAATCCACCGTGGTTCTCGGCTGTGTCGCGTGGCTTACGGATAATGCCGTCCTACAGGCGCTGGCCAAATGCGAGCACGTCAGCATCGTCGTCCAAAAGGAGGATTTTCTGAGGCCCGACCTGGGGTACAGGGGAGCCTGGGCGCAGAACCTACGTAAGCTCTACGGTGCTCTGCCCTCACCCCTGACCCGCTACGATCTGCCCGGCGGAGTGGCCGGCTTGAGCTATGCGTGTGACCCCAGCATCGCCCCAGTCCGATGCGTGGGCAACCACAACCGGGACAAGAAGGCGGCCTCGCCGAGGATGCACAACAAGTTCCTGGTTTTCTGCGAACACGGACGAGACGACGCGGGCGACCCTTGCGTGGTGCCGCGCCGGGTCTGGACTGGGAGCTACAACATCAGCGCCAACGCGGCGGCGTCCTGGGAAAACGCAGTGCTGATCCACAGTGCCGAGGTCGCGGATGCCTATGCCCGAGAGTACGGGCAGATCATGGCCTTCTCGGAAGCCCTGGACTGGACCAGCGATTGGGTCGCGCCGGAATACCGGATCGGAACCTAAGGACGTTAGGCGACGGTAGCGCCCCCACACTCACTCCCCACCCGTGGCGGTTCGCCGCTGTTGCGCCATCGGCGCCGGGTTCAGGGTCAAGGAACAGCGTTGCGCCTTGCCGCTGCGGGCCAGCGCAGCGCGGCAGGCCGCGACGGCCTCTCGGTTGTCGCTCACAAGTGTGGTGTCGGCGGCAAGTTGAGCCCAGCCCTCGGCGTTGGCCGCACGCATCAAGTCGCCGCCGGCCGTCCACCGATCTTGGCGCATGACCAGGGCCGCGACGCGGGTGTTGACCCCGAGCGGCAGAAAGCCTGCGATGATCGGCGACAACACCAGCCCGACCGCCAAGGCGACGCCGCCGGTCCAGCACAGCAGCTTGAACTGCCGGTCCTGCGCCCAGGCTTGGCCGACGATGCCCGCCAGCCGCGACCGCTCGCGCTCGGCCTCCTGGGCGGCCCGGTCAAGCCTCTGCGCCGCCTCGCGCACCAGCGCCGTTCCGGCGTTCGCGATGGCTTGACCCTGCTGCTCAGGCGTCAGGCGCAGCGCAGGCGACTCCAGGATGGAGTCCAACTGCTCGCCAAGCTCGTCCAATCCCTTGCCGATGACGCCGAGGTCCGCGCTGTAGTCCGGGGGCCGGTTCTCACGCATGGCCGCCGGCAGGGCCTCGATCGCCCGCCGCAGCACCGAGACCTCGGCCCGCAAATCCTCGAACGCCTGGGCGGGATCGCCCGCCTGTTCAACCGCCATCCTGGCCCTCCGCACCCGCTACAACGACATGCCGGGGTCCCGGCTTCGCCCGATTTCCATCGCCGCTTGCCGGGCGCCCGGCGCCGCGATCACCCGGGTCAGCGCCGAGCCCCGCTCCACGCCCAAGGCGGGCGCGCGAGACCGCACCAGAGACTCCAACTGCGGATCGCCCTTGAGCGCTCCCGCCATCGCTTTCATGCGGCCTTCGAGGCGGCGGCGCGCCTCAGCATGTCGCCAGCCGTGCAGCCGGTCGCGCTGCGCCTCCAGCCGCTTCCATTCGTTCACGAGGCGGTCGGCCTTCAGCACCGGATCGCGCCGCACTTGCTCCTCACGGCGGACGGCGCCGGCTAGCTCGGCGCCGCGTTCCGGGCCGCGAAGATCCCGCATCGCCCGCCATGTCGCCGGCTCGTGCCGCAGCGCATTGTGCAAGTCGCGCGTCGCGCCTGGCCGCGCCGCGTCCAGCGCGCGGGCCGCCTCGCGCAATTCCCGCTTCTGATGCTCCAGAACCGGTAGCGCCTGGGCGCGCATCCGCTCTGCGCCGTCCAACGCCTGCGCATAACGCTCCGCCGCCTGCGCCAGCGGCTGCCGTGGCGCTGGCGCGACGCGATCCGACTTGGACAGCGGCAGGGCCTCAACGCGTCCCATCGCCGGCGCCGGCCGGCGTGGGTTCAGCGTTAGACCATCGAACATCCCGCGCTTACGCGCCGGCTCGACATCTGAAGCGGGAGTACGGTCCCGCGCCCCACGCCGCATCGCCCCTGTTTGCAACCCTTCTGGCACGACGATGGGCTGTTCGAGCCCGCGCCGCGCTGCGTAGTCCAGCGTGGTTTCCTTCAGCCCGGCGCGCGAGAGTCGCGACGACAAGGCCGCCACGTCCGTGAATTCTTCTCGGCCGGCGTAGAGCGTCACGGCGTCCCGATGGCGGGTCATGGCGACATAGGTGAGATGGCGGTCCATCGTGCCGGACGCCAGCACATGGGCGCGGTCCACTGTGGCGCCCTGGGCCTTATGGATGGTGGTGGCGTAGCCGTGGTCCACCGCCGCATAGTCGGCCATCGAAACGGACACCGCCCGTCCCGTACCGGGGCCTCTGGCGCCGTCCAGGCGGACCTCCAGCCGGCCGGGCTCGGCTCGCTCCACCGTGCCCAGCATGCCGTTCTTCACCCCGAGGTCGCGGTTGTTCTCGCGGAACAGGATGCGGTCGCCAGACGCGAAGGCGCGTTCGCCCTCCGTCGTCTGGTAGAGGTGCTCGTTCTGAAGTTCGCCACGGCCCCGGCGCACGGCGCGGATCGCGTCGTTCAAATCCGCCACGTCGGCCCGGCGATGCGCCAGCACCAACCGCGAGCCGTTCGGCCGCGCATCCATGTCGGCGATCACGTCGCCCACGATGGCGTGACGGGCCGCGCCGATGTCGAGCTCGAAGCGGATGGCGCCGCGCTCAGCGTAGGCGCCCAGCCCCTCGGCTGTGCGATGGCGCGCGAAGTCGACGGATGCCGCCCTCTGCCAGCCTTCGCGCTGTCGGCGGATTTCGCCCAATTCCACGAAGCCGGCGCGCTCGGCCACCGCTCGAAACGCCGCGCCCGGTCCTATCGGCTGGAGCTGTTCGGGATCGCCCACCAGCACCACCTTGGCGCCCGCCTGATCGGCCTGGGCCAAGACCCGCGAAAGCTGACGGCTTCCCACCATCCCGGCTTCGTCGATCACCAGCACGCTGCGCGGGCCGAGCATGTCGCGCCCGCGCTCCCAACTGCGTTCCCAACTCGCCAGCGTTCGGCTTCGGATACCGGAGGACTCCTCCAATCCTTCCGCCGCCTTGCCGGCCAGGGCCGCGCCCATGACCTGATAACCTTCGGCTTCCCAAGCCTGGCGCCCGGCGCCGAGCATCGTGCTCTTGCCCGCCCCGGCGATGCCGACCACGGCCTCGATGCGTTCGGGACCGGTGATGTGGCGGACAGCCGCCTTCTGCTCTTCCGCTAGGAAGGGCCGATCCGCGATGGCCTGTTCGACGTTGCCGCGGCTGACGCCGAACGTCCGGCTTTCCGCCATCCGGTCGGCGCTCTCGGCCATCTGCCGCTCGACAGCGATCATCTCCTTGGTGGAGTAGCGGGCCGGCTCCAGCGTGCGGCCGAATTCGTCCCTTTGCTCGGGCCGCAGTTCGACCAATGCGGGGGACGCCATCGCCTTGGCGAATGCCGCTTGGAAGGTGTCAGGATCGTCGATGTAGCGGTGCAATGTTCGCGCCACGTCGGTGCGGTCGAACACGCTCTTTTCGTTGGTGACGAGAGTCAGCGCCTGCTCGGGCTTTTCGCGGATCAGCTTGGCGTTTCGCCGCGCCTGCTCCTCGTCCTGACGGGCGCGCACAACGGACTTCCCGCGCCGGTCCATCTGGGTGGCGTGAACGCCCATATGCTGGGTGGGCTCGATCTCCAGGCCGCAGTCGTGGTGCGAACGGTGGTCA
Organism: Phenylobacterium sp. J367; assembly: GCF_024699985.1. Classification (GTDB taxonomy): domain Bacteria; phylum Pseudomonadota; class Alphaproteobacteria; order Caulobacterales; family Caulobacteraceae; genus Phenylobacterium. Next base: position 3,432,881 of record NZ_JAJONA010000001.1, read on the forward strand.
ATGCGGATGTCGTGGCCGGCGAGCGCCAGATGCCGGTTGGCGCGATCCTCCCAATCCATGCGGATGTCGCGGAGCTGGTCGTGCGAAGTCGGCAGGCCCAGCGCGGCGAGCTTCTTGTTCTCCAGCTCCAGGTCAGACTTCTTGCCGAGCCCATCCTGTTCCACCTTCCGGGTGGTGAGCATGATGTGGGCGTGGTGGTTGCGCACGTCGGTGTCGCCGTGCGGGCTGTGAATCGCGAAATCCACCGCCACGCCGTAGCGATCGGCCAGCTCGTGCGCGAACTCCCGCGTCAGCTCAAGACGCTGGGCGGCGGATAGCTCATGGGGTAGCGCGACCTCGATCTCACGCGCCACCCGCGCGTCCTTGCGCGTCTCCGCCGCCTCGGCCGCATTCCATAGCCGCGAACGGTCCTGCGCCCACTCGGCCTCAACGCCCTCCGGCAGCACGATCTCGGTGTGCTCCACGCCCCGCCGATGGGTGAAGTCGTGGGTCAGGCCGTCGCGTTCGTTGGTCAGCCTTTGCGAGGCGCGATAGGCGGCGGCGGCGACCGCGCTGCGCCCGCTGCTGCGGCTGATCGGCTTCATCGCCAAGTGATAGATCGCCATGACGAACACTCAGGTGGCGCCGCGCACTGCGGCGATCCTGGCGGGCCCAGGGTGCGCAAGCCCCGTAGCGTCCTCAAGTCCGTCGATCTGAAGCTAACAAGCGCTGAGTTGCACAGCAACTCGTAAGTGCGCTCCTTCGCTAGTCTTCACTTTGCTCAGACAACTCGGGGTGCCCCGCATGTGAACAAGCTTGGCAGCGCATCAGAGAAGCGCAGAGCAAGCAGCGGAGGTGACGACCCTCGGAATCGCAAACAGCACGCAGTCGGAAGGTATGGACACCGCCTAGTCGTGGCAACACGGCTGCGACGACTTGCCGAAAGCTTTGGAACTGGTGACGGCTCAAGCGGGACCAGCTATGGTGGAGGCGCGAGGGGGCGTGCATCGGGAGAGGACGATGGCAAAGCGGACGATCGCCGAGCGCCTGGCGCAACTAGAAGCCCAGCGCAAAACCCTCCAGACCAAACTCAGCAAACAGGAACGCGCCAAGGACACGCGCCGCAAGGTGCTGCTGGGCGCCTTCATCCTCTACCGGCTGGAGAAGGGTCAGGACGCCTTTTCGAAGGTCGAGTTGCCGGACTGGCTACGGCGCGAGCTGCCCGGCTTCATCACCCGTGAGGATGACGCCGCACTGTTCGTCGATCTACTGGGCGAACCTGCCGCCACGACGCGGAGGTCGGAGAAAGGCTCGGGGGCGGCGCAAGCTCGTCCGCAGGCCTGAACCGCCCCCGCCGACGCCATGAGATACGTCTCGCTCGCGGCCCATCTGGTTGTCGGCTTCCTCATCGGCAATTTGGTCGCCGACCTCGTCGTGGCGATCGCGATCCCCACTTGGCGCAATCATCTGGGCCAGACCCTCCTCATCCTTCTGTTCGGAGGAACGGGCGCCTTCGCCGGCTATGGGACGTGGCGCCGAAAACTCGCGCCGATCCAGACGGACGTGCATGGCTCGGCCCCGGCGTAACTGCCCTTCACGCCGGCGGCTTTTAGCCTCTCGAACATCTCGCGGGACTGGCCGACAGGCACGCTGTGGTCATTGTCTCCGTGCACCAGGAGGAACGGCGGATCCGCCGCGTCGAGGAAGTTCACCGCGCTGGCCTTGGCCTCTTGGCCCGCGAAGTAGCTCAGGTCGCTATTCGACAGGGCCGGGATGTCGAAGACGCCGAACCAAATGGCGGCGGCCTGCACGCAGTCGCTCTCGCCGCCCGCGTCGCCGGCGGGTGAGCAGTCCGTAGCGGCGAGCGCGGCCAACTGGCCGCCTGCCGAGCCGCCCCAGATCGCCACGCGGGCCTTGTCGATGCCGTAGTCCGCGGCGTGCGTCTTCAGCCAGCGGATGGCGGCGTCGACATCCTCCGTGGGCCGCCGGGAACTTGGCCTCGGCGCCCAGCCGGTAGTTTAGCGAGGCCACGACGTAGCCCTTCGCCGCGAGGCTTGCCAGCACGCTCGGGAAGTCTGCAAAGGCTTGGCCGCTGCGCGATGTGCCGATCATCCAGCCGCCGCCGTGGACGTAGATCACCAGCGGCTTCGGCCCGCCCACCTTGGGCGGCGCGTAGAGGTCCAGCGTAATCAGGCGGAAGCCGTTAATCTGCGACTAGACCAAGTCGGGATGGGCTGTCACGCCGCCTGGATAGGTCGCCGTCAGCTTCGGGAACCGATCGCTGCTCACGACCTTTTCGGCGACGGTGGCTTGCACCGGCGCGCACTCGGCGGCGGTGGCGAGTGCAAAGCCTGCGGCGACGGCCAGTGCGAGTCCCATGTGCTTCCTGATCAGTCTTTCCGCCCCAATCCCCCGTGCTGAAGTACCCATCGTGCTCTTATCCCGAAGCCGCGTCCGTATTGCGATTAGGGTTAAGAAGCGATCTGGTTCAAGGCCGCCGTCGCAGTCGCGGAATTCGCGGGAAGCGGCCGCGGCGACCGATGACGCGTTCTTCAAACCATTCCGGGCTGACGATCGACGCGTGTTACGGAGCCGGATCAGGACATCGGTGGAAACCACCAGCCCGGATCTCGCAATCGGTCGCGTTCGTCGTTGCAATGGACCAACAGCTCCCGCCGCTCCTCGAACCGCGCGTGCGGCGTCGTTCCGAAGGAGCGCACGCACTTAAAGCGATCGGGGCGCCCGGACGATCGGCACCGTACACATGGTGCTGCACCAGCAGCACAGCACCCAAAAGTTGACTTCTGCGGATATCTTGACGCCCTCTTCGGCGGCTTGGCGTTGGCCTATTGATGGCGAAGTCCGGCTTGAGGTTCGCTTCGGCCGGACCTCTGTGGTCCCCTGCGGCCGTACGCTTGGGCTTATCGGCAACGAACTCCTCACGACGGGTCAAACGGCTTTCCGGGCCGCCGGTAAGGCCGGTTCGGCGTCCGTGTCCCTTCTCCGGCGCGTCGAACGCGTCGTAAAATCCTGCACACTGTGCTTAGCACTTTCGGAGGTCCAATTGATGAGCGAAACAGCGGCGGCGACGCGGCCCATCGACAAGCAGGCGCTGCTGGAGAGGTACCGGACCGAGCGTGACAAGCGCCTGCTGCCGGAGGGGAACGCCCAGTACCTCGAACTCCGGGGCACGCACCTGACCCACTATCTTGAGGATCCCTACACGCCTTTCGTACAGCGCCCCCGGTGACCGATCACGTCACTTTCACGTTCGTCGGGGGCGGATCTGCCGGCCTCGTGACCGGCGCGCGGCTGATGGAGGCCGGCGTTCGCGACCTGCGCATCCTCGACAAGGCCGGCGACTTCGGCGGCACGTGGTACTGGAACCGCTATCCCGGTGCTCAGTGCGACACAGCCTCGATGGTTTACTTGCCGCTCCTGGAGGAGACCGGCCACCGCCCCACCGAGAAATACGCCCATGCCCCGGAGATCCTAGAGCAGTGCCGGCGGATCGGCCGCCAGTACGGCCTCTATGAAAAGGCGCTGTTCCACACCGAGGTCACAGACCTCTCCTGGGACGAGGCGCGCTCCGCCTGGGTGATCCGAACCAACCGCGGCGACGAGTTCACCACCAGCTTCATCGGCCTGGGCACCGGTCCGCTGCACGTGCCCAAGCTGCCGGGCATCCCGGGCATCGAGCGGTTCAGGGGCCATTCGTTCCACACGAGCCGCTGGGACTACGCCTACACGGGGGCGATCCGAGTGGCGCGCTGATGGAGAAGCTCGCCGACAAGCGCGTGGCGATCATTGGCACCGGCGCGACCAGCGTCCAGGCGGTGCCGCACCTCGCTCGCGCCTGCGCCACGCTCTACGTCGTTCAGCGCACCCCCTCGTCGGTGGACGTGCGCGCCAACCAGCCGATCGACCCGGAGTGGTTCGAGGGGATCGCCACGCCCGGCTGGCAGCAACGCTGGCTGGAGAACTTCACCGAGAACCAGGCGGGCGGCGCGGCCGACGTGGACCTGGTGCAGGACGGCTGGACGGACCTCTCGCGGCGGATCCGCGCGAAGATCGCCCAGCTGCCGCCTGATCAGCGCACGCCGATGAACATGCTGGCGGCCTACGAGGACCCGATTTCGAGAAGATGGAGGAGATCCGCGCCCGCGCCGAGACGATCGTGAAGGACGAGGAGACAGCCGAGAAGCTGAAGGCCTGGTACCGGCAGCTCTGCAAGCGGCCGTGCTTCCACGACGAGTATCTGGAGGCGTTCAACAATCCGAACACCCACCTCGTCGACACCGACGGCCAGGGCGTCGAGGCGATCACCGACAAGGGGTTCGTCGTCGCCGGGCGCGAATACGAGGTCGACTGCATCATCTACGCCTCGGGCTTTGAAGTCGGCACCGAGTACAGGCGCCGCGCCGGCTTCGACCTGACGGGGCGCCACGGGCTGAAGCTGTCAGAGGCGTGGAGCGAGGGGATGCGCTCGCTGCACGGCGTCCACGTGCACGGCTTCCCCAACGCCTTCTTCGTCCAACCAACGCAGGGCGCGAACCTCATCTCGAACGTGCCGCACAACCTGACGGAATCGGGCCGCACCATCGCCGCCGTGGTCTCCGCCGCGCTGGAGCGGGGCGCCAAGGAGGTGGAGGTCACGAGGGAGGCGCAGGAGGCCTGGGTAGAGCTGCTGCTGACCGGCATGGGGCGCATCGTGGGCTCCGCCGACTGCACACCCGGCTACTACAATAACGAGGGCCAGGATCCAGGAGCGGCGGCACGCTACAACGTTGGGTTTCCGGCTGGCCCCACCGCCTTCTTCCGCTATCTGGCGGGCTGGCGCAGCAGCGGCGACTTCGAGGGACTGGCGTTCCGCTAGTGCCCCACTTCAGAAGTTCGCCGGCTCGTGATTGCTCGCGATGGCGTTGTAGACGCACAAGCGTTCGACGGGAAGCAAGGAGTCGAGGCCGTGTAAAAGCTCAGCCGCCGGAATCTTCGGCGCAATGATCTTGCTCGCGCATGTACTCGCGGGCCGGTCGGCGCAAAATCCAGCCATGTTTCGCCTGTTGCGCGGCGGGATCTTGCGCGGGATTTTGGCCGCGGCGAGTTTTTACACGGCCTCAGTCAGTCTCAGCGGACTTGGTCCACAGCGAAAGGGCTTAGGATCGGCGTTGTGGCGGTCGATGAAGGCTGAGATGTCGCCTCAAGATCGGCGACATGCGATCGACGCCGCGGCAGATATACCTCTCCGTTAGCAGGGCGAAGAACGGTTCGACCTGATTGAGCCAGGAGGAGCTTTGTGGGTCAGGTGGACGTGCCAGCGGCGCCGCTTCTCCAGCCATGCGCGGAGCGGGATCTTCTCTGTGCGTAGTTGTCCATGACCGAGCGGACGTCCAGGTCCTTTGGGCAGGTTGGCCTCGACGTCGTCGAGGACCTGCGGAACTCCACCGGCCGTGGTGAGAAGCACGTGCCGATCATTTTGCTGATGGCGGCCGATCCAATCGCCGGCGACGAGGCGGGCGAGCAGCGCGCGGTCCAGGCCGCGCGGCGTCTTCAGGTCGAGGTCTTCGACACAGGCGTCCTGGCGGAGCGCGGCAAACTTCAGCCGTGCGGTCAGCCGCTTGCTGTCGAACTCGGCCGCCTCGCGGTCGGCCATGATGCCGATGCGCTCCTCGAAGCTGAACGCGGGGATCGTCAACGAGGCCTTCGGCGAAGAGCGGCCGCACCTCAGACCGCTGCCGTTGGCGCCGTTCCGCTCGGTACTGCGCCTGGAGCGGCGGATCTCGCGCGAGGGTACACCACGCCGTCGTCATCCAGATCGAGGGCTCAAGCTACCGGTTGCGCCAGCACGCCGAGCTAATGCCCGAGCACGTCCGCTCCAAGGCCAGCATCGCGCCGCCCGCCGTGACGCCCATCCCGCCTCCTCGGGGTCGCCCTCCGAAAAATGGCTACGCCAACCCAGTGGGCTGACCGGCGGAAGTGGGGATTTTTACTTCGGCGGTTCCGCGGATTTTTCGAGCGGCGTTGACAGCGCGCTGGCAGGCCGCCTTCAGACGGGCGCGGCCGTAGCTCTTCTCCAGGGCCAGGATGCCCATGCAGCTGCGGAAGCCCTGCTCCGGATGCGGCCGCTCGGCCATGATGGCCGAGACCAGCGCCGCCGCCGCCGGGCCGATCTTCTGCGCGCCGGCCATGAGGCGCGCCGGCGTCCATTCGGCGTGCCGGCGGTGCAAGCTGGGCATGTGCTCGGGGATCGTCGTGTGGCCGCGGCGGCCTGGGGACCGGGCGTGGCTGGCGACGCGCTGGCCCTTGTGGAAGACCTCCACCGTGCGCTCGCTCATCCGCACGTCGACCTGCTCGCGGATCAGCCGGTAGGGGACGGAGTACCAGGAGCCGTCGATCTCGACGTGGTAGTCGAGCCCCGCCCGGCAGACCTTCCACTCGGCGAAGGCGTGGGCGCCGCCGGCAGCGGCTTCAGCGCCGGGGCGTCCACCTGGGCGAAGAGCTCCGCGCGGCTCAGGCCGTAGGCGCGCATCACCCGCCCGTTGAGCTCGGCCACCAGCTCGGCGATTGCGGCGTTGAGCTCCGCCAGCCCGAAGACGCGCCGGTTGCGCAGCCGCGCCAGGATCCAGCGCTCGGCCAGCAGCACCGCCTGCTCGACCTTGGCCTTGTCGCGCGGCTTGTAGGGCCGCGCCGGGATCACCGCGGTCCCGTAGTGCCGCGCCAGGTCCTGGTAGGTGCGGTTGATCTGCGGCTCGTAGCGGTCGCCGCGCGCCACGCCCGCCTTGAGGTTGTCGCAGACGATGGTCGCCGGGACCCGCCGAGGGCGGCGAAGAGCCCGACATGGCAGCCGATCCAGTCCGCCAGGCCCTCGCTCGGCCGGGCCTCGGCATAGACGTAGCTCGACGCCCCATGGCGGCCACGAAGAGCTTCATCGGCCGGACCGCGCCGGTCTCGGGATCGATCACCTCGAGGGTGTCGCCGGCGTAGTCGACGAAGACCTTCTCGCCGCCCACGTGCCGCTGGCGCCTGGTCGGCGCCTGCCGCGCCTTCCAGGCGTCGTAGTGCTGGCAGAACCAGGCGTAGCCGTAACCTTCGGGATGCTCCGCCCGGTACTCCTGCCACAAGAGCGAGCGAGTCACGCCCTTGCGCCGCAGCTCCCGGTCCACGGCCGCCCAGTCCGGCTCGGCCCGCGGCGCCTTGCTCGGCGGCTGGCCGGGGAACAGCCTCCGCTCCAGCGCGGTGTCGTCCAGCGCCTCGGGCAACGGCCAGCCCAGCCCCGCCACCTGGGCCCGCTGCAGGTAGTCGCTCACCGCGCCCTTGCTGATCCCCAGCGACCTCGCGATCAGCCGGGTGCTCAGGCCGACCTCGAACCTCAGGCGCAACAACTCTCGTATCCGGCGCATCGACAATCTCTCGCTCGGCATCGGGTCCCCCTGCTCACACACAGAGGGGCTCCTTAGCCCTCAGATTGTCGGCCGAACCGTGCTCACCCCTTCAGGTCAGGGGCGCCCACCATCCCGTGGAATGGCTGCCCACCTTCGCGTGGAGTCCGTGCCCACCATCACGTGGAATTCGCACCTTATTCTCAAGCTGAAGCACTTCCGGCACGTCGCGACACCCTTCGAAAAGCTCGGTGCGACCGATCCGTTTGTAGCGCCGGAAAGTGCGTCGGGTCAGGATTGCGTCACTGCATATCGTCTCAGCCAATCCTGACGCCAGCGTCACGTTGACAGCGCCTTGCGGCGGTATCAGGCTACTCTGCGGAGGACCGCCAATGGCCAAGCTGCGCTACAGCCGGGACGAGCTGATCGAGAGCCACACCTTCGCCCGGCCTCATGAGGCGGCGGCTACCGGCTGCACGGCGGGCTGGATTCCGCGGGCGCCTATGTCTCGCCCCGGGTGAAGAATCGCTGGCCGGCGGTGGCGGCCTGGAGCGCGGCGCTTCAGGCGCGCGGCTTCCCACTACTCGACGCCACCACGAGCCTGCTCAAGCTCCCCAACTATCCGAACGTCGCCCAGGAGCGGCTCTTGCTTTCGGCGGGCTTCGGTCAATTGCTCTGGAACTCGCTCACCGTCACCGGCGTGATCGAGGCGCGCGGCAAGGTGCTTGCCACGACCGCCATGCCTAACATCCAGGACGTCGTGGTCGAAGACCTCTCCGAAACGACGCTCGGCCACCTGCAAGCGGCCTCTTCGAAGCCCACGGCTGGGACGAGGGCGGGGGCGATCCGCGCACGCCAGGCCTCGGGCTCACGACCAGATGTGGTTCGCCGTCCGCGACGCCGTCTTCGGCAAGGACGCCTACCCCCTGCCCGAGGTCCCGGAGAACATTTCGCGCCCCGAGTCCGGCGAGCGCGAGCTGCCCGACCTGCCGCCGCAGTTCGAGGCGCTGATCAAGATGCTCATGAACGTGCTTCTCATCGAGGTGCGCGCCGAGAGCTTCTTCGCCTTCTGCTGCGCCGTCTTCCGCAGTCCGGCCAACTTCACCGACCGCCGGGCGGCGGCCGAGCAGGCCGCGCAGATCGTTGAGCGCATCCGTCAAGACGAGGCGATTCACGTAGCCTATCTCCGCGTGGCGCTTTCCGAGCTCCGCAGCTTCACGCTCAAAACAGTCTCCGGCGGGATGAAGCCTGCCGCAGCGGTTCTTGATCCCCTCTGGGCCCAGATGGTCGAGTGGCACGGCCGGCGAGAGCGCGAGCTCGCCCGCGAACGCACCCGCGCCGACATCGGCTGCCAGGTCATCGCCGGACTCGGCGACACTAAGGGCAAGGCATTCCTGAAGGAGTTCGACGCGCTCGGCGAGAAAGAGCCGATTCCAGCCTAGATGTCCTTGCCAAGAACGTTGTCAGTTTTTGCCAGGGGCTGAGGTCTTCGAGGCCGGCGTTGGGGCGGTGGAGGTTGTAGGCGCTGAGCTATGAACTTAGCGCCGCACGATGCAGCGGAACCCGATGTGCGAGGTCGGGCTATCGATCGGCTGCGGGTGGCGGGCGGCAGGCCGATAGCGCTGGCAATAGTTTTCAGCGCACAGATGCGAGCCGCCTTTGAGCACCTTCCGCGGAATCCGCATGTGCTGCGTCGCCGGATCGTAGCTTTCGTGTTCGGCGGCGGTGCGCGCGCGGGCAGGCGCGCAGCAGTTCCGCCCCGTCTCTGCGGCCCCCTCGGCATACCAATCGGTCGTCCACTCCCATACATTGCCGATCATATCGTAGAGACCATAGCCGTTCGGCGGATAGACTCCGACGGGCGAGGTCCGCTCATAGCCGTCGGCAAGCGTATTCTCTTCGGGGAAGCGGCCTTGCCAGTAATTGGCTTGGGGTTTGCCATCCGGCTCGAACGTCTCGCCCCAAGAATAGGTGGCCCCGGCGAGGCCGCCCCGCGCAGCATACTCCCATTCCGCCTCGGTAGGCAGCGTCTTCCCCTCCAACGGGCGTAGGCCATCGCGTCCCCATAGCTCACGTGAACCACCGGATGATCGGGGATATCCTCGGCGCGGCTATGGGGTCCGAGGGGATGCCGCCAGTCAGCGCCGAAGACGAAGCTCCACCAACGGGTGGGGTCTTCCGTCCCGGTTGGCGTATCCGGCGGCATGAATACGGCCGACCCGGCGACCGCCATCTCCGGCGGCATGCCTGGGTAATCTCGTGGATCGGGGGCGACTTCGGCCAAAGTCCGGTATCCTGTCGCGTTTACGAAAGCGGCGAACTCGCGGTTTGTCACTGGATGCTCATCGATCCAGAAGTCGCCGACGCTGGCGCTGCGCACAGGCGCCTCTTCGGGATATCGGTCGGCAGCGCCCATTAGGAATACGCCACCGCGGATGAGGCGCATGCCCAAAAGCTTTGAGCGCCGAGCCGGCTTGGACTTCAGGATTCGCGACATCAGGTGGTTGACGATGCTGCTATGGCAAAGAGACAAGGCGGCGGAGGGAGGAGATGGGGACAGGCGGCGCAGACTTGTAGGTCTTTCAGCCCAATCGCGGGTGTATCATCGCGCATGACGCCCTGGCCGAGCAAGGCACGTGGCGCACCTGACATCGTATGATCAACTCCGCCGACAAGGCGCCGCCGGCTGCCACGCAACCGCATTGCCCCCTAAAGCCGTGACAAGCTCGTTGGAAACGACACCCACGCGCTCAGTCCCGCGGAGGCGGGGCGGTGGAGGCTCGGACCTCGAGCTCGAATGGAAGCTCGATCTCGGCCTTGACCGACTTGCCGTTCAGCAGCGCCTCGACCGCGGACCATCCCATCTCCTCCAGAGGCTGGCGGATGGTGGTCAGCGCCGGCCATATTTGACGGCTGAGCGGGATGTCGTCGAACCCCGCGAGCGAAAGGTCCTGCGGCACGCTGATGCCTTGCTCGCGGGCGGCGATGACGACGCCCAGGGCCATCTCGTCGTTGGTCGCGAACACTGCGGTGGGCCGTTCGCGCATCGACAACAGTTTGCGCCCCGCTTCGACACCGGACTGCAGGTCAAAATAACCCTGTGCCACGAGCTTTGCGTCAGAATCGCACGCCCGCCGCCGTCAGCGCCTCGCGATAGCCGTCGAGCCGCTTCGCAGCGGCAGAATGCTCAGGGTGTCCCCGGATGATGCCGATCCGCCGGTGCCCGAGCGACAGCAGATGCGCGGTCACCGAGCGGCCCGCGCCCTGTTCGTCCATGAAGATGCGGATGTCATTCCCGGGAACGGCGCCCGCGATGCGTGCGACGCGGACGTTCTGTCGCTTGAGCGCGGCAACCAAGTCGGCGTTGTCGGACAGCGGTGGCGTCAAGATGATCCCGTCGGGGGCGAGCATTACCATCAGCCGGTGGATGACGTCGCTCGACGTCTCCGACCTGCTGTTGATGGGTTCGACGACGAGGTGACAGCCGAGCTCCCGGCAGCGCCGCGCCGCGCCAGCTTGCACCGCGAAGACGTAGGCTGGGTTGGGGTTGTCATAGAGATAGGCGATCAGGAAGGACCGCTTGCCCGCCAGGCGGCGGGCCGCCTGGTTTGGCAGATAATTGAGGGCCGCTGCCGCCCCCTGAACGCGCTTGCGAAGCTCCTCGCGGACGTGAGGCTCATTATTCAAGACCCGCGAGACAGTCTTCATCGAAACCCCCGCGTGTCTCGCAACGTCTTCGATGGTCGCCAATTCAGTGCCTTACTCATGTCTGGGCCCCGCGGTGCGAAGCCTCACCATCACGGGATCACTCTAAACCGGGCGATCGTTCCGACAACCCAGTGCCCGGGCGTTCACCGGACGACAAGCTCCGGCGTCGGCGGGCTTGGCAGTCACCGGTGCGAGGGTGGCGGCGCCGATCAGGGCGGCATGAGGATAGACGATCACGTCGGACCGAATCTGGGCCGTATAGGCGCTGAAGCGTCCCTTGTCTTCAAAACGGCGACGGAATCCGCCGGACTGCAGGAGGGAGACCATGCGCGGCGCGATGCCGCCGGCGAGGAACACCCCGCCTCGGGCGCCGAAGGCGAGCGCGAAATCCCCGGCGACGGAGCCGTAGACCTCGCAGAACCGCTCAAGGGTCTCGGCGCAGACCGCGTCGCCCGTCAGGCCCCGACTCACGATGTCGTGGGCCTTGAGCCGCGTCTCGTCGCGGCCATGGACGCGCGCCAGCGCCCAGTGAAGGTCCCCGATGCCGCCGCCCGACAGGATTCTCTCGACGGAGACGCGCCCGTATCGACCGGTGAGGACCTTCAGGATCTCGATTTCAAGATCGTTGCAGGGTGCGAATGCCGCGTGCCCGCCCTCGCTCACCACAGTCATGGAGCAGCCATCGCAGCGTGCGAGGGCGCTCACGCCGAACCCGGTGCCGGCCCCGACAATGGCGATGTTCTCGCCCGGGCTTCGCTCCAGGTCAGGACCGATCCCGGCTACATCGTCCTGAACAAGGACCGGGCAGGCCGCCGCGAGCGCCGTGTAGTCATTGATCAGCCTCGCGGTTTGGAAGCCGGCGGCGCGCAGACGTTCTTCCGACAGTCGCCAGGCTCCGTTCGTGGTTGACGCCTCCCCCCTCTAACCGGACCAGCAATCGCTATAACGGCGGAAGAGGGCCGCAGCAAACCCGTCGTCTCGAAATACCGGTCGATGGCCTCTTCGGGGCTCGCGAATTCCGCGCAGACCAGGCTCAACGGTTGGCGGAGTTCTGCCCTCGCGCCGGCGGGGTCGGCGACCGCGAAGCGCGCGTTCGTGCCGCCGATGTCGCCGACGAGACACTGGTTGGAAGTCAAAGTGTGTATCTCCCGAAGTGTGGCTATCTGGGCCGCGCGTCGAGCTTGCCGGTGGAGGCAAGCAGGCCGAAGGCGGCAATCCCTAGATAGCAGGCGGCGGGCGCCAGAAGCGCCAGCGCCAGACCTGCGTGGTCCGCCAGGCTACCGGTCAGCACCGGCACGACGGCGCCGCCCACGATGGCCATGCACAGAAGTCCGGAGCCTTGCGGGGTATCGGCTTGTAGACCTTCGATCGCGAGGCTGAAGATCGTCGGAAACATGATCGAGTTGCAAAGGCCGACCGCGATGATGCTCCCCGCCGCCAGCCACCCTGACGAGGCGCTGGAGGCGACGACGAGCGCCACCGCGCCCAAGGCGCAGGCCATCAGCACTCGGCCGGCCGGCACGCGCAGCATCAGACCGGAACCGATCGCGCGCCCCACCATCGCCCCGCCCCAGTAGAAGGCGACGAGGCGCCCGGCGGCCTCTGCGGTGGCGCCAAGAGTGCGCGGCTCCATTAGATAGTTGATCATCAGGCTGCCGATCGAGACCTCGGCGCCTACGTAAAGGAAGATCGACAGGACCCCCCAGGCCAGCCGCGGCCGCTTGGTTAGGAGGGAGAACGACGACAGCCGGGTTTCATTGGGTGCGGCGCTGGGGACCGCGGGCGAGTTGCGGAGCACCCAGATCGTCGCGGCGAGCACAACGAGCAGGGCGGCGATGCCCAGGAAGGGCAACTGCACCTGGTGGGCGTGCGCGGCGCGAACGGCGACCAGCGCGTCTGCTGACATGCTCGCTGGATCGGGCGTCTCGACTCCGCCGCGCAGGATCAGCGCCGCGCCGACGAAGGGACCGACAAAGGTGCCGAAGGAGTTGAACGCCTGGGCGAGGTTTAGCCGGCTGTGCGACGTTTCCGTCGAGCCCAGGTTCGCGATCAGCGGATTTGCCGCCACCTGCAGGGTGGTGATCCCGCAGGCCATGATGAACAGGGCGGCCAGGAAGCCGCCATAGAGGCCAGCCTGTGCGGCGGGCGCGAACATCAGGCAGCCGCCCGCCATGACCACCAAGCCGGTGACGATCGCCCGCAGGTAGCCGATGCGCGCCAGCAACATGCCCGCGGGGACCGAGACGAGCAGGTAGGCTATGAAGAAGGCGAACTGCGTCAGCATGGCCTCCGCGTAGCTAAGGGCAAAGAGCCCCTTTAGCTTCGGGATCAAGGTGTCGATGAGGACCGTGGCGAAGCCCCACGCGAAGAACAGAGTGACGACGGCGGGGACGAGCACGCCAGCGCCCGGACCGGTCCCGCCGCTTGTTGCCGGCGGTCGCAGCGGCGTGCCTACCATGACTGTGTTCCTCTCCGACGCTTGCAGCGCCAAGGTTGAAGCTGGGTTCAATGTTTCGACCGTACGGAGCCCTCGACAGCGTTGTCAATCTGCTCTGTCAGCAGATCACAGTCATCCTGGAGAGCAGTTGCTGGCAGAGAAGGGCGGAACGGCCTTAGATGTCGAAGCATGACGCTACTGGCGTCGATGAACTCCTGACGGCTCCGCGAAGTGGTCCTCGATGCGGTTCGCGCGATAAAGACTTTCGACCGGCTCCGTCAACGGCGGGTCGCTGAAACGCTGCGCTTCTGCCCACCAAAGCTGTTGAAGCTCGCGCAACTTTTCCGGGTATCTGGCCGACACGTCGACAGCTTCGGAGAAGTCCGCCTCGGTATCATAGAGCTCCCACTGATCCCGGCTGAAATCGGTATTGATCCGGTGAACGGCGACCGCTCGCCACTTTCCCGACCGGATTGCCCGGTTGCCGCGCAACTCGAAGAACTGCAACGGCCGGGTGGCTGCGGTTGGTGAAGCCCAGGTCGGAAGAATCGAGCGCCCAGCCACCGGAATCTGCTTGTTGCCGTCGATCACATCCCGAAATTTCGTTCCCGCCGCTTCAAGAATGGTGGGCGCGATGTCGATAGTGTCCACAGGTTGCTGGCGAACCGCACCCGCGGCTTTGATCCGGTCGGCCCACGTTATGATGAGCGGGGTTCGCACGCCGCCAGCATACGGCCACAATTTGTACCGTCGAAACGGAGTGACACCGGCCATTGCCCACGGCCGTTGGTAAAGCGAATGTGTTTTCGGGCCCCCCAATTTTTCCAGGTTCGCGGCCATCTCGGCAATTGGGGTCGAGTCGCTGTAATGTTCCCAAAACGCCCCGTTGGCGCCGCCTTCAGAGGCCGCGCCGTTGTCCGAAAGTAGAACGAATAGGGTATTGTCGTACTCTCCGGTTTGCTTGAGAAAGTCGATCAGACGACCGATCTGCTCGTCGGCATGCGTGAGGAACCCGGCGTAGGTTTCCATGAACCGGGTAAACACGCGATGATGCTCGGTATCAAGCGTGCTCCATGCCACGTCGCCGGCATTGCGTGGCGGCAGAATGGTGGTGGCCGGGATAATCCCCAGCCGTTTCTGCCGCGCGAACCGCTCCTCGCGCAGGGCATCCCACCCCTGTCATAGATTCCGCGGTAGGCATCGATATATGACCGCGGTACCTGGATCGGCGAGTGCGCCGCGCCGTACGCGAGATAGAGGAAGCGCGGCGCCGTAGGCCGCGCAGCCCGGCCGGCCCGCCAGCGCTCGATCGCGCGATCGGTGATGTCGATGGAAAAGTGATAGCTCTGAGCGGTCGGCGCGGGCAGGCGGGCGTTGTTCTCGATCAGCAGCGGCTTGTACTGGTCGGTCCACCCCTTGAGAAACCCGTAGAAATAATCGAAGCCGCGCTGCAACGGCCACGAACGCCGATTTTGACCGGGAGCCTCGTCGTAGTCTGGTGCGAGATGCCATTTCCCGATTGCATCGGTCCCATAGCCGACATGCCTTAGCGCTTGCGCCAGCGTCTCGGCATTGGTCGGCATCTCTCCCTTGCTCGCGCTCTTATCGTCGGAATCTGGTTCCCTTAGCTTGGAAGCAAGATCCTCCATCCGTACCGTTTGATTGTTGCGCCCGGTCAGCAAGGAAGCACGCGTCGCAGAGCAGATCGCGCGTGAGTCGAAGCGGTTGTATCGGATGCCGGCGACAGCCAGAGCGTCGATGTTCGGCGTTCTGATTTCCGAACCAAAGGCGCCGAGATCGGCAAAGCCGACATCGTCAAGCACAATCACGACTACATTGGGCCGGTTCGCCGGCGGGTTCGCCGCAGCAGCCGCACTGACTCTTGAGATAGGCATTAAGGTCGCCACCGCGCCCGTTGTGGCGCCCACCAGCTGCCGCAGGAAGCGGCGGCGTCCTACTGGCTCCCGTTGGGGCATGAGCTATTCCTTCGCCATGCTCGCGATCAGATCAAGCCTCTCCCGTCGCGGGTCAGGCTTTGCCACCGCCTCGCCCTCCTCCGCGAAGTCCATCAAGATGTCGGTTTTCCGATCGTAACGGGGCCATTGCGGAAGTCCCGAGCCATTGGGGTCGCCCGTCTTGGCGAAATTCGCCCAATAACGGTTCATGATCTTGGCCATCGCTTCATCGCGGGCCGTGGTGGCCTCGCCATAGCGGTAGCGAACGGTGTCCATCACATATGGGATGTCGGAAGCGTGGGGAGCGCCCTTCATTTTGTCGCGAAGGCTTTCCGCCACGTAGGAGAAGCGGAAGTGCCATGCCGGAAGTCCCTGATCGCTGAACAGCGCCGCCACGTAGCGGCTCGGCTCCACCATCGCCATGTCGCCTCCGACCGCTGCCGCTACGCTTACATCGTCGGCCGTTCCGGTCGGATCGTAAGCGCGGCGCGCGGCGGCCGCTCGGGGCCCGAACATTGCGAACAAACGTTCCTTCGATCCCGAGAGCATTCCGATATCGGCGCTGGTCGCACCGATGATCAACGGCACGCGCTCTTGAGCACCACGTCGATAGCTTTGATCGGGCGAGGCGATCACGATCTTGCCGTCGATGGATGGGCCGCCATAAGTGGCCCTGTGCTCCATCATCGTCCTCATGTTGAGGCCGGCGTTCACCTGTTGGTCGGGGAGCGCGCGCAGCGCGCGCAGCGCCTCCGGCCCCTCGCCTTCAATGCCATTCGACCGTGCGAACGCTACGCCGACGGTCTCGAGGGACGGGACCTGGCCGCTATCCTGGCGGACGTGCCGTGTTCCCATCAGGTCACCTCGGCCTCCGCCCGACTGTACGATGGCTCCGGCGAACAGGCCCTTCGCGAGAGGGGAGGTGAGCAGCATCTGAACCGACCAGCCGCCTGCTGACTCGCCAAAGATCGTGACGCGCTTCGGATCGCCGCCAAACGCCGCAATATTGTCCCGGACCCAATGGAGCGCAGCAATCTGGTCCATGTAACCATAATTGCCGAGCAGCCCGTCATCTTCGTTCGCGGCAGTCAGTGCGGGATGGGCGAAGAAACCAAACCTGCCCACTCTGTAGGCGATGCCCACCATGATCACGCCATGCTGAGCGAAACTGTCGCCACGGAATACGGCTGGCGAGGCACCCCCCATTTACAAAGCCGCCACCATGAATCCAGACCATTACCGGCAAACCACCGCCTGCCCGGCGCCCGCCGGGCGCCAGACGTTCAGATAAAGGCAATCCTCCGACAACGAGGGCGCGCCTAAGGGCGCAGCGATTCCAGGCACCGGGGTCTGCATACAGTCAGGGGCATATCCGGTCGCTGGCCGCAGCCCAGACCACGGGCGGACGGGTTGGGGAGCGCGCCAGCGCAAGGAACCCGCGGGCGGCGCAGCGAAAGGTACGCCCTTAAAACTCTCGACGCCGTTCTCGCTTGCACCGGCGAGAACGCCAGCGGAAATTCTGACCTGTGGGGCCTTCTCTGCCCGTGCTGCCGGCGCCATGAACACGAAAGCAAGGGCCGCGGTGACCAGCACCATCTTCTTGCGCATTGATTTCACTCCCGCTCGGATCGGCACATCCGCAAGCCTGGATGTCACGGCCCGGCATTCTCAAAACCGAAGACTAAGTGTTGCACCCGCATAGCGTTGGGAATCCTTGGCGTAGCTGGCTTGCAGATCGAAGGGCTGGGTCGTCGACTGCAGGATGGCGGCATGGGCGAGGCCCGTGTAATAGTTTGTATTGAACAGGTTCCGAACGAACACTGACACAGTGTATCGCTCGCTGGCATCGCTGAACCCTGCGGTTAAATCCACTATGGCATAGGATTTCTGCTTCAGCAATGGATCCTGGTTTACCGCAAAGAGCGATGAACTTTGGAAATTTATGCTCGCTTGAGCAAAAGCCCTAAAGGTTGAGCCGAACTCGGCTTCATAGCGCGGCTGAATACTCACGCGGTACTTGGGGGCAACTGGAAGTTGCCCGCCGCGAACATCGACGATCGGAGGTGAGGTCGTCACCACGCCGTTGGTTGTTATACGGCGTCGGTAGCATGAATTGATTGGAAAGTTAGCCGTGAGGATCGGTGCCGCCGCCTGCTGCTGAAGGGCGCACTGGAGGCCATCGACATCGATGGTCGCATCTGTGTAGGAAAAACTCATTGCTATGGACAGGGTGTCGGACGGCCTCATGGTCGACTCGATTTCGAAGCCCTGCGTCCGGGACTTTCCGGCATTGATCTGCTGGACTGTGAAAACGCCGGTAACCGGGTCGCTGATGACGGTCTGGGTCTGCAGATCCTTGTAGTCCGATCGGAAGAGCGCGGCGTTTAGATCGAAGACGCCGCTTGCATGCCGCCACTTGGCACCGAGCTCGTAGGCGTCGACATGCTCCGGGTTCAGACCGGGATTGTTGGTGAAGATCGTTGTGGCCCCCAGATCGAGGGCAAATGCCTTGTAGCCGCGCGTGTAGCTAAAATATGTTTGCAAGTTTCGGTCGATTTCGTAGCGCAGCCCTGCCTTACCAGTCACCGCGGTGCCGTCGCGCTCGCTGATCCCCTCGTTAACAGTGGTCCCAGGGAACAGCACGTCACCGGTCATCAAAGGCCCGAATTGGCTGCCCTCGACCCTCTGCTTCTCATATTGGCCGCGAAGTCCCCCAAGTACGTGCAGTCCGCCCCAGATCCGATAGTCGGCTTGCCCGAAGATCGAGGCGCTTTCGCTGTCGAACTGCGCGTCGAAGCCGCCGCTTTGGTTGACGATCGTGCCGGTGCAAGGCTGCCCGACAACGCCGGCCGAGCAGGTCTGCCGGCGGCGGACCAGATTGCGGTGCAGATCGAGCTTGCTGAGGAAGATGCCCGCGACATAGGTCAGATCGCCGCCGCCATTGGATGCGATCCGGACCTCCTCGGTGTACGATTTTTGCTTTTGACGGGCCGGCTGGAAGTTCCACGACGCAAAGGCGGCCGCACCCACGAACGGAGTCGGATCGCTCACGATCTGGTCCTGTTCGAGTTGATTGAGTTCCTGGTAGCCCTGGAAGGCCGTGATTGATGTGATGGTCACGGGTCCAATATCCCAGTCCGCTTGGAGCGAGATCTGCGTCAGATCTGTCTTCACGTAGCTCAAATTGTCGTTGTTGTTCGTATGATTGTCAGATGAGGTAACTACTAGCGGACGGAGAATTTGGGCCAGAACTGGATTCTCGACCCGCACAAATGGCGTGGCACAGCAATTCGCATCGTACTCGCGCACTTCGGCGCTGAGCAGAAAGTTCAGCGAAGACGTCGGGTCCCACTCAAGCTTGCCGCGCAAGCCCCAGCTTTCAAAGCCACCCTGGTAGCTGTCGGTCTTGATGTTATAGAGATGACCGCCCACATTGTTGTAGTAGCCGGACAGCCTGCCGCGCAGGCCCTCTGCAATCGATCCTGTCAGTGTGCCCTTAACCCGATACTCTTGCCGCTCGGCGATGGTCGCTTCCACATGGCCGCCGAATTCGTTGGCAGGCCGGGCGGTGACGATATTGATCACTCCAGCGGTGGCGTTCTTGCCGAATAATGTGCCTTGAGGACCCCGCAGCACCTCTACGCGTTCGATGTCGAGCAGGTCGGCGAAGCCTGAGCTGGCCCGCGGCGCCACGACGCCATCGACGACCACTGAAACAGACGGCTCCACGCCTTGTCCGAAAAGCGAGGTGCCAACGCCACGAATTCGGAAGCTGCTGTTGTTTGGAGCACCGCCTTGTTGATAGGTAAGCGCGGGGACAGCGCGGGTTAGCGACTGCGAATCGTTGATCTGCTGGCTGGCTAACCTCTCACCAGTGACTACCGAAACCGCGACCGGCACATCGATCAGGCGCTCCGTTCGCTTCTGCGCCGTGACGACAATCTCCCCGACCGAATGATCGACCAGGCTGGCAGCGACAGAAGGCGCCGGTGCGATGCCACGTGAGTCTGATGTCGGCGCCGGCTGCTTATCCTGCGTCGTCGAAGAAGTCGTCTGCGCCATCGCCGGCAGGCTTCCCATGGAAGCCGCCAAAGCCGCGAAGCTGACGATCTTAACACGAACTTTTTCCATTCCGCCCCCCTTTCAACCGTTCGCCTCGGCACTAACAAAGCAGCTTCGTTAGCAGAGACCCTCCCGCTGCGATTGTTTTGACAGCGTTGTCTAAACTTTCCTCGATAATTCGGGTGTGGTCAAGCTGCTTGACCTGCGCGCCTTCCTGCTCCCTCCACTTGAGCTAGGTCCTGTTGACGAAGTGGATTCCCAAATCAGGTAATCGCTGATTCAAGGCCGCTCTTTGGGGAGGGCGGCTGTGCTTCGTGGTTCGTGGCCTGATGTCCGACGAGGAGTGGGCGTTCTTCGCGCCGTTCGTAATCGAGAGCGGCCCCCGGCGCGGTCGGAGACCGCGTAACCACCGTCTGGTGCTGGACGGGGTTCTGGATCGCGCGGACGGGCTCGCCCTCGCGGGATCTGCACGACCACTTCGGCAAGTGGAGCTCGGTCTACCGCCAGTTCCGGCGCTGGACGCTGGCCGGCTTGGGACGCGCTGCTGGCGGCCCTCAACGACAGCGGCTAGAGCATCGTGCTTGAAACGGGAAGCGAGAGGATTCCCTGATGTGCCGAAGCGTGATTCACCATGGCTGGAGGTGGATCATGGGCAAGCCGTACTCGATGGATCTGCGGGAGCGGATCGTGGCGCATGTGTCGGCCGGCGGGAGCCGTCGGGGCGCGGCGCGGCAGTTCGGGGTGAGCGACAGCTGTTCGGTGAAGCTGCTGGCGCGGGTGGAGCGGACGGGGTCGGCGGCGCCGGCGCGGCAGGGTCGGCCGACGGGCGGCGGCAAGCTGGCGGGGCACCTGGACTTCCTGATCGCCAGCGTGGAGCGCCACGCCGGGCGATCAGGGCGTCCAGCTCGCGGGCCATGCGATGGCCGCCGATCGAGGTGTCGACCACCAGCGCCAGGGCTTCGCGGGTGAAGTCGTCGACGATGCACAGGATCCGGAAGCGCCGGCCCCACGACAGGGTGTCGGCGACGAAGTCCAGGCTCCAGCGCTGGTTGGGTCCGTCCGGCAGCGTCATGGGCGCCCGCGTGCCGGTCGCGCGCTTGCGGCCGCGCCGCCGGCGCACCGCCAGACCCTCCTCGCGGTAGAGCCGGAAGAGCTTCTTCTTGTTCATGCTGACGCCCTCACGCTGCAGCAGGATGCCCAGCCGCCGGTAGCCGAAGCGGCGACGCTCCGCCGCCAGGCCCCGCAGCCGCTCGCGCACGTCCGCATCGCCCGGCTCAGCCACGCGGCGCACCGTCTTGGGATCGACCTGGACCAGCCCGCAGGCGCGCCGCTGCGAGAAGCCGCGCTCCGCCATCAGGCGAAGCACGGCCTCCCGACGCGATGCGGGCCCGATCAGTTTTTTCCCAGAAGATCCTTCAAGGCCGAGACGTCCAGCATCGACTCCGCCAGCAGCTTCTTCAGCCGCCGGTTCTCGTCCTCCAGCGCCTTCAGCTTCTGGGCATCCGACACGTTCATGCCGCTGTACTTGGCCTTCCAGCGGTAGAAGGTCTGCTCGCTGATCCCGTGCCGTCGGCAAACTTCCGCCGTCGGGCTCCCCGCCTCCTGCTCCCGCAGCACGCCGATGATCTGCGCCTCGTTGAACCTGCTCTTCTTCACGTCCGTCTCCTCTGGTGACGGACTCTCACTCAAACCGCGGGATCAGGAAGGGGGCAGGTCACGACGTCGCGCACTCCCACGCTCATCGAGCGGAAATGACCTACCGTAGCGATCCGCGCTCTGGTCGTGGCGGATGATGGTTGCCACGTCAGTGGACGCTACGGAGGAGATCACGACATGCATTGACAGCGTTGTCGCAAATCGTGCCGCGCAGTAGTCTGCTCGACGATCGCGAATGCGCCCTGTCTTTGTGGAGAGCCGCTCCATGACCCTTGAGACCCGAAACGGGCGTCAGTTTCCGCTCACCCGGCGTCGGCTGCTTGCTGTGGCGCCGCTCCTCGCCGCGGCGGGGCCCCCACCGCCGGTGCACTCTTTCGCTTCGGCGACATTGCGCGCCGCCGTCGCCCCAACGAGGGGGCCGAGCTTACGAGCCTGCAGATCCGCCGTCATGGCCGATGGCTTGAGCTTCTCTACCGCGGCGGGGACTTTACCCCCACCACTGACTTTGAGGGCCGCGCGCCGATCCTCTGGCCAGCTACGGGGCGCAACTTCATCTCTGCGATGAGCGAGGAGTTCGGCTGGACTTGGCAAGGCCGGACCTACCCTATGCCGATCCACGGCTTCGCCAGAGCGCAGGCATGGCGGGTCGCCCGTCGCACGCCCGCCTCGGTGGGCCTTGTTCTCAAAGACACCGCTGAAATCCGCCGATACTACCCGTTCGGATTCATCTTCAGCGCCGATTACGTCGCCCAAGGCGAATCGCTCACGCTGCGCCAGCGTATCGTCGCGGACAGAACCAACACTGCCCCGATGCCTTTCTCAATTGGCAATCATATTGCCTTCCGTGTCCCCCTCTTGCCGGGTGGAAGCGCGTCCTCTGTGCTGGTGGAAACCCCAGCCACACGCCAGATTATTACCGACTCGCAAGGACGCCCCACGGGCGAAGTCCGCCCCTTCGGGAAGCCAGGCGCCGTACCGCTCGGAACCCTGGCCCCGCGCACAGCATATTCGATGGGCGGCTATCGCTCCGGCGATATCTGGGCGAGACTCCGCGACGCGGGCGGCCTCACGATTACGGTTCGGCACACTCCCGACCGTCTTCCTGACGGAGAGCCCGTGTTGTTCAACCTGTGGGGAGATCCGGGCGCCGGGTTCTTCAGCCCCGAGCCCTGGGTGGGCAAGCAGAACTCGCTGGCGAGCGGCGACGGCCTGATCCGACTAGAGCCGGGAAGCGCCTACATCTGGACGATCGCTGTCGAAGTGACGGAGACGGCCTGACATCACCATCAAGCCCGTTAAAGGCGCAGCCGCACCTGCCTCGACGAGAGGTTGGCCAAAGTTGAGGTGTCAAATATCGGGGTGCTGGGCGTGTAATGCCCGTTCAGCTTGAGTTTCAGGTACCGCGCGCTATTCTTCAGGTATTCGTCGCCCGTAGCGGCTGCTCTCTCAGCCGCCGGAAGTGCGGGACGAGCCGCGGCGCCCAATCGTTGCAGCGCGTTGATCGCCTGCAGTTTCACCCGGCGCGAACGGTCGTTGTCGAGAACACGAGCCAGGAGCGCCACCGCCTCGGCGGGATGGCCCGCCTGACCGAGCGCCTCGGCCAGTACCACCTTCACCTGCGGAGACGTCTCGGAGCGGAGCCGAGCACGAACTGCGCCGAGCGCCGGAGCCGCGCCACGCCCAAGCATCAGGAGTCCCATGGCTGCCCAGTAGCGCACCGCCTCGTTGTCGTGCCCAAGATCTCGCCGCAGCGCCATCAGATTGGCGGCGTTGCGGCCGCAGGCGAGCGCGGCCAGCGCCATCAGCCTCGGCAGCGGATAGGCGGAGTTCGCCCCGCGTCCAGCGATCTGCGCCTCAAGGGAAGAATCCTCTGGGATGAAGCCGTTGTCATTGATTTTGAGCATCTGGCTATCGAGCGCCCGCCGGAGCTCCCGCAGCTTAGCTTGCCCAGCGGGCGCTGCGGCCAGGTTATTGATCTCGGCCGGATCCGTCCGCAGATCGTACAGCTCCTCAAACGGTCGCGGCTGAAAGAACCGCTCTTGCTCCGGCATGAGCCGCCCGGCGAGGTGCTCCGCCTCAAAGGACTGATAGCCCTTCGCTAACCACGCATAGGCCTGCTGCTGTCCCGCCGGTAGGTGGGGCATGTAATTGCGGATGTAGCGCCAGCGGCCGTCTGTGACCGTGCGGACCATGTCGTAGCGCTCATCCATCCGATTACGCATGCTGAAGGCATAGCGCTGCGGGGTCGGGGCAACCGTCCCGAAGAGGGGCGTCCCGTGCATCTGCGGCGGCTTCGGCTGGCCAGCGAGGGCGAGCACCGTCGGCGGCAGATCGATCAAGCTAACGGGGCTCTCGACAACCGAACCCGGGCGGCCCGGCGCCAAGTGCGCCCACTTGGGCGGAAGGTAGGCGATCAGCGCACAGCGAACGCCTTCGTCGTAGCAGTAGCGCTTCGAGCGCGGCAGCACGCCCCCGTTATCTGAGTAGTAGAAGACGATGGTGTCGTCGGTGAGACCGGCCTGGTCGAGTTCCGCGAGCTTCGCGCCGAGCTCGCCGTCCATCTTCTCTATCAGGTTGTAGTAAGTGGCGAAATCGCGCCGGATTTCAAGGGTGTCCGGCAGATAGGCTGGGACCTTGATGTCCTCCGGTTTCACCCTGCCTTCGAAGGTGCGGAACACCTCCGACTCATGGGTCGTCATGTGGTTGAAGACGCTGAAGAACGGCTGCCCCGCCGACCGGTTGCGCCAGTGCGCGTCGTTACTGGATTCGTTCCAGACCCGAGAGGGATCCACGTCGCAATTGTAGTCTGTTTTCGAATTGTTGGTGCAGTAGTAGCCCGCCTCCCGCATGAACTGTGGCGTCGTCCTCCAGCCATCGGGAAGGCGTGCCTGGGCGCGCATATGGTTGGCCGGAGCACAACTCTCCGCATAGGCGCCGGTGATCAGCCCGAAGCGAGACGGAGCACACACGGGAGCGGCGCTGTAGACGTTGCGGTAGAGTATCCCGCGACGGGCGAGCCCATCCAGCGTCGGCGTGTGGGCCAGTTTGTCCCCGTAGGCGCCGATGTAGGGGTTGTTGTCCTCACTGACGAGCCAGAGAATGTTGGGCCGATCGCCCGGCGCCGCCGCGCGACCTGATCCTGAGGCTGCCGAAGCCACGCTGGCCGCCAACATGGTCCGTCTAGAAAATCTCGCCATCTGGTCTCAGTCCAACTCTCTCGTCCGCCTCTCAGCCTGCCGCGCCATCATCGCGGACCGACCTGGCGAATGTTCGGCTGATGGTGTTGGCTCCGAAGGGATTTATCGGAACGCAACCGGGATAGAGGCCTGGATGGGTAAGCGTGACATTGCAGACGATTTGGCCGCCTGGGCCAGCCACTGCGTCAAGGCCAGCGAATAGTCGTCCAAAGCGTTGTGAACTGTGGAGACCTTTGGTCGCCGCCGGAGCGCGCATAGGAGAGCTCCCACTCGAACTCTTTTGGGAGTTTGGCTGCTGCTCCGCAGCTTGGGTAGAGCCAGCGGAAACTGCCAACGTGGCCACTCCGAGCAGAAGTGAACCCCGCAGGGTGCATCTTATTGAAAGCATGTGTCCTCCCCGATATGCGGTTGACAACTTCTGAAGCCCACGTCCTCCGCTCCGTCGCCATGGACTCTATTTTTGACAACGCTGTCGGAACTCTCGCGCGCTAGCACCGTGTGGTCAAGATGCTTGTCACACCCCGCGTCCGGCACATCGCTTTTGGGTCGCTCCCAGGTAGTCCGCTATTTGTCGCAGCGGCGCTGAACTCGGCGCGGCTTCATCCCGCGAGGGTTGACAGTCCTGTCGGGCCAAGAACGCCCTCGGGCGCGCCCGTCGAGAAAAGGGTTGAGACAGTGCGGCGTCGGAGCCCGACGCCCACCGGACGGTCCATCTAGGACTTGCGGCTGCGAGCCTTGCCGCTGGGCTCGGCCGTCCTGGCCCTCGCCCGTGGGGTTCGTACAACCCTGGCGCTGTCGGCTTCGGCCTCGCCGAGGGCCCCGCCGGGGTCCCACCCGCCCATGCCCTGGAGCACCAAGTCGGCGTGCTTGACCGTGTTCACGTGGCCATAGTGCTCCTCGATCATCTTGACCGATGTCCCCATCTGCTCGGCCAGGAAATACACGTCCACGCCTTCGGCGAGCCGGAAGGTCGCATAGGTATGTCGGAAGCAATAGGTGGAGCGAGGGACGCCAGAGGCGCCCTCGCGCAACTTGGCCTTGATCAGGAGGTGTTCGATCATGGCTTGATAGAGAGACTTGGCCGGCTCGCCGGTGATGGTGGTGAACACCCGATCCTCGGGCCGAAACTCGACCCCTGGCGCCTCTCGTTCTTCGGCCTCTGCCGCTTGGCGCCGATATTCACGGGTGGCCTCGCGGATGCGCTCGAAGTAGTCGCCGACGCTCTTAGGCGCGACCAGCTTGCGCGACTTGCCCTTGCCCTGGACGAACAGGATGACCAGCTCGCGGCCCTCCCGATCCTTGCCGGTGGTGATGTCGCGCCAGCGCAGGTTCTTGGCCTCGGACGGGCGCATCCCTGTGTTGCACATGATCAGGATGAAGTTGTAGGCGACCGTTCGATACCAGGTGCTGGACGGCCGGATCGCGTCCTTCACCCATGACCGCGCCACGGTGTGGAGGTGGCGGTATTCCTCCAGGGTGAACTCGTCCCGCCGCATGGTCTTCAGCTTGGGGCGATCCTCGAACCGCTGGCTGGCGGGGGGCGTACCGCTTCTTGATCGCGTAGTTCATCACCGCCCCGAAGATCGACATCTCGAAGCGGATGGTGGAGTCGCTGATGAAAGCCACGGTGCGGGCCTTGGCCGGCGCGGGGGCGACGGGCCGGAGCTTGGTGAAGCCGCGCTTCGCCATCGCCCTGGCGCGTGAAGCGGCGTCACGGGCGTCCAGCTCCGCCGCCTCCTCGGCCGAGACTTCGCGCACGCCGTTGCGCAGGTTGCGGCCGGCGCCGTTCTCTCGGCGCCAAGCGGGGTAGCCCGCCCAAAGCTCGTCGCCGATCCGATGCACCTGAACCGAGCCGACGTAATCCTCCAGCGCGCCCTCGATCACGGCCTTGAGCTTCTTCGGTCGCTCCTTGCTGATCTCGCCGCGCTTGGCGCGCGCCTCCTGGGTGGCCAGGTACTCCTTCGCCACGGCGCGGAAAGGGTGATTGAAGACCGGGATGTCGCTCTCAAGGCGGACGCGGACCTTGATCTCCTGTTCGGTGGCGAGATGGCGGGCCACGCCGATGTCGCTGGTCTTGAGGGATACGGTCTTGTAGCGGTCAGCTTTGGGGAGCTTGACGCGGCAGTACCAGTTGCGATGGTCCACGTCGGCTCGGCGGAAGATGATGAGGCCGGGCTTGATCTCTTCCTTGTCGGTCACGAACGCCATGGGAAAACCCTCACGCTGTGCAGGTTCCGTGCAGATCGCGGCGCTAAGTCATTGATTCGCCGTGTGTGTGCAGGGCTTGTGCGTGATGAATCTATCCAAAATGGTGTGGGAAAACAATATATTAATGAATATCTATCATCCCGGCGAAAGCCGGGATCCATGCTGAGTCGGGGGCAGGAACCGACGCCCTGCGTTCAGCGCGCGGCCGCTTGGGTCCCGGCCTTCGCCGGGATGAGCGGATGGGGGTCAGCGCTTCCGGACGAACACGGTCCCGGCCGAATAGCCCGCGCCGAAGGAGCAGATCAGGCCCAGGTCGCCCCGCTGGAAGTCGGCGTTGTGCTTGTGGAAGGCGATCACCGAACCGGCCGAGGAGGTGTTGGCGTACTCGTCGAGGATGATCACGTTCTCGCCCGGCGCCGGGGCGCGGCCCAGGACCCGGCGGCCGATCATCTCGTTCATATTGATGTTCGCCTGGTGCAGCCACAGGCGCTTCAGCTTCGTGGGGTCGAGGCCGAGGGCACCCGCGTGCTCGACGATCATCTCCGAGACCATCGGCACGACCTCGCGGAACACCTTGCGGCCCTCCTGCACGAACAGCTTGTCCGGCTTGCCGACGCCGTCCGGATCCGCGCGGTTGAGGAAGCCGAAGTTGTTGCGGATGTTGTTGGAGAACTGGGTCTTCAGCCGCGTGCCGAGGATCTCCCAGCCGCCGACCGCCTGGTCCGACGCCTCGACGATCACGGCCGTGGCCACGTCGCCGAAGATGAAGTGGCTGTCGCGGTCGCGGAAGTTCAGGTGGCCCGAGCAGATCTCCGGATTGACCACCAGCACCGCCTTGGCCGAGCGCGAGGCGATGAAGTCGGCCGCGGTCTTGATCCCGAAGGTCGCCGAGGAGCAGGCGACGTTCATGTCGAAGGCGAAGCCCTCGATGCCCAGCGCGTTCTGCACCTCGATGGCCATGGCGGGATAGGCGCGCTGCATGTTCGAGGCGGCGCAGATCACCGCGCCGATCTCCGAGGCCGGCTTGTCCCAGGACACCAGGGCGTCCATGGCCGCCTCGACGGCCATCTCGGCCAGGATCGAGATCTGGTCGTTGGGCCGCTCGGGCAGGATCGGCCGCATCAGGTCGGGATCGAGCAGACCCGTCTTGTCCATCACGAACCGGCTCTTGATGCCGGACGCCTTCTCGATGAACTCGGCGGACGAGGCCGTCAGCGGCTCCATCTCGCCGGCCTTGATGGCCTTGGCGTTCCGCGCGTTCTCCCGCTCCACCCAGGTGTTGAAGGTCTCCACCAGCTCGGCGTTCGAGAGGCTGTTGGGCGGGGTGTAGAGGCCGGTGGCGGCGATGACGGCGTCAGGCAAGCGGGCCTCCACGAAGACGAAGCGGGCTTGATAGCACGATGGAGCGGGGCGTCAGCGTCCATTGTGGCCTGAGGGACACACTCCGTTGGCCGCCATAGTCAAGCCGTAGAACCTCCATGGCGATGCCGGAGTTGGGACCCCACTTGCGAACTAAGGGCTGTTCGACCCTACAAGTGGAGTACCTCTCTCATGAAAATTCTTCTCGCCGCGGCCTCGGCTGCCGCCATGGCCTTTGTCGTCCCTGCGATCGCCCAGGCCCAGACCGCGGCCACGACCGGCGTCTACGGCGGCGTCGGCTATGCGGCCGTTGACGCCGACGACGTGAACCTTGGCGCCCTGCAGGGCCGCCTCGGCTACCGGTTCAGCCCCTGGCTGGGCGTCGAAGGCGAGGCCGCCTTCGGTGTGAAGGACGACGACATCGACATCGGCGTCGGCACGGACGCCAAGGTGGAGCTGAAGCACCAGCTCGCCGCCTACGCCGTGGGCTTTGCGCCGCTTTCGGAGAACACCGACCTGATCGCCCGGATCGGCTACGGCACGTCGAAGATCAAGGCGGCGGCCGCGGGCGTCTCGGCCTCTGAGGACGGCGACAGCTTCAACTTCGGCGTCGGCGCCCAGCACCACTTCGACGGCCAGAACGGCGTCCGCGTCGACTGGACCCGCCACGACTTCCGTGACGATGGCGCCGGCCATGCCGACGTCTGGTCGATCGGCTACACCCGCAAGTTCTAAGCGGGACGGGAGTGCGGGGCGGCTTCACGTCCCCCGCCACTTCTGATGAGAAGAGGCCCTCCGTGTCGCACGGGGGCCTTTTTCTTTGACCTCCCCACGCCTTCGCGCGCAGCTTCCGGGCGGGGGAGGATACGGATTTGAGCGACGCGTTCCTGATTCAGCTGGCGGCCTCCGGACTGGCTGTCGCGCTCCTCGTGGGTCTCGCCGCCTGGGCGAGCATCGGACGGCCGAACCAGCCGCTCACGGACGCCAAGGCGCGGTCCCTGTTCGACGAGGAGTTTCCCGGCCGCGCGCTCGACGGCGTCTGGGTGGCCGAGGACGGAAAGGGCGCGCTCGCCAAGTCCGGCGCCGCGGCCCTGGTGCTCTGCCGCTTCGGCGACGGCTTCGTGGCCCGCCAGATCCCCTGGGGCCAGGCCCTGGCCTCGGCGTTCCGCAAGGGCGAGCTCTGCATCGACCTGGCCGACATCGCCGCGCCGCGCGCCGTGCTGGCCCTCCGCTCCTGGCCGCCCACCGACCTCGGCGGGAAGGATCTCGCCGCATGAAGCCGGACTTCGACCCGGTGACGCTGGCGACCCCGTTCTTCATCCTCACCATCATCCTGGAGATCGTGCTGGGCCGGCTGAAGAAGGCCGACGCCCACTACGAGTGGAAGGACACTGCCACATCGCTCGGCATGGGCCTGGGCTCGACGGTGGCCGGCATCCTGACGGCCTCGGTGACCTTCGCGGCCAGCGTCTGGGCCTATGAGCACCGTATCTTCACGATCCCGATGACCGCCGCCTGGGCCTGGCTGGCGATCTTCCTGATCGAGGACCTGACCTACTACTGGTTCCACCGCCTCGCCCACGAGCGGCGTTTCTGGTGGGCCAGCCACGTGAACCACCACTCCAGCCAGCACTACAACCTGTCCACCGCGCTCCGGCAGACCTGGACGGGCGGCGTGGCCGGCACTTGGCTGCTCTGGCTGCCGATGGCGTTCCTGGGCTTCCACCCGGCGATGATCGCCATCCAGAAGGGGATCAGCCTTGTCTACCAGTACTGGATCCACACCGAGGCGATCAAAAGGCTGCCGGCCTGGTTCGAGGCGGTGTTCAACACGCCGTCGCACCACCGGGTGCACCACGCCCGCAACCCGCGCTACCTGGACAAGAACTACGCCGGGATCCTGATCGTCTGGGACCGCCTGTTCGGCACCTTCCAGCCCGAGCTGGACGAGGAGCCGTGCCGCTACGGCCTGGTGAAGAACCTCGGCACCTTCAACATCGTGCGCGTGGCCTTCCACGAATGGATCGGCATGGCCCAGGACATCTTCCGCCAACCGCGGCACGTGCTCAGGTGGATGTTCGGCCCGCCCGGGTGGAGCCCGGACGGCAGCCGTGAGACGAGCGCCATGCTGAAGGCCGACTGGGAGGCGCGGCGCCAGGCGGAGCCGGCCCCGCAAGGCCGGCGCGAAGCCGCCTGACCGCTACTCGCGGAGCAGCGGCAGGCTCATCCCGCCGACGGGCCGGGCGGCCAGGAGCTCACGGCGGAAGCGGAACAGCTCCGCCGGCCGCCCGCCGGTGCCGGCGTCCATGCGGCCCAGGCCCTCCACGAGGTCGGTGCGCTCCAGCGCCCGGCGGAAGTTCTGCTTGTGCAGCGGCACGCCGGCGATGGCCTCCACGGCCCGCTGCAAGGTGGAGAGCGTGAACGCCTCCGGCATCAGCTCGAAGACCACCGGGCGGTACTTGAGCTTGCCGCGCAGGCGGGAAAGCGCGGTGGCCAGGATGCGGCGGTGGTCGGAGATCATCGGCTCGCCGGTCGGCGGCAGGACGACCGGCTGGACCTCGCCCCGGTCGCGGGCCGCCTCGCGGACGAGGCCGGCCTCGTAGAGCAGTTCGTAGCGCTCCAGCACCCGCTCCTCGTTCCAGGGCGCGCCGTCGAGGGCGAAGAGCAGGCGGGCCCGCGCCAGGCGGTCGGCCGTGGTCGCCCAGCTCCGCAGCGCCGTCTCGATCGTTCCGAGCGCCGCCGGCCGGCCGTCGCGCCAGTCCTCGTAGGGGAAGAACCGCGTCCAGGGTTGCCAGCCGGAGGCCGCCGAGCCCGCGAGCGCGGCCGGGGCAAGGCCCAGGTAGCCCACCGAGATCACCCGCGCCGCGCCCGCGCCCATGTCGGCGACCGGCGCGTCGCGGCCCTTGTCGCCGAAGGTGTAGAGCTGCTCCACATAGCCCGGATCGAACCGGGTCTGCTCGCGCACGAAGGCCCTCAGCGCCAGTTCAAAGGTCCGGTGGCCCTCGGGATCGAAGGGGCCGAAGGGCAGGCCGAGCAGGTCCTCGCCCGGCCGGCGCACGGTGAGCACCACGGCCTCGCCGTCGCGGATGGCCATGACGACGGCGGAGAGGCCGATGACGACGGCGGTCCCCATGCCGCTCATTCCGTCTCGAAGGCCACGGGACCGCTCTCGTAGCCGGCGGCGCCGGAGAGAGTGTGGAAGCGCTGGACATAGCGTTCCTGGGCGAGGTTCGCGGACCAGGGCTCGATGTGCAGCAGATAGCCCTCGGGCGGGCTGTCGAAGATCTCCAGCGCCTCTTCGCGGCCGAAGCCGGCAAGCTGGGTCGCCTCGAAGTAGGCGCAGGCGCGGTCGGCCTGCTTGATCAGCTTCTTGATGGCGAGCGGCGTCTTGGCCGGCAGGCCGAAGCGGATATGGATGGCGTTCTCCAGCCGCTCCTCGAAGGTCTTGTAGTCCACCCCGAGCGCTGCTTTGAACGGCGAGATCATGTCGCCGATCACATATTCCGAAGCGTCGTGCAGCAGGCCGGCCAGCCGCCAGCGGGGCTCCAGGTCGGGCTGGATGTGGGCCATGATCTCCTCGACCACGATCGAATGCTGGGCGACGGAGAAGGCGTGCTCGCCCACCGTCTGGCCGTTCCAGCGCGCCACACGGGCGAGGCCGTGGGCGATATCCTCGATCTCGATGTCCATCGGGGAGGGGTCCAGCAGGTCGAGCCGGCGGCCCGACAGCATGCGCTGCCAGGCGCGAGGCTCCTGCTTGCCGCGACGCAGCCCTTTCCTCACCGACGCATTCCCTCCATGGTCAGGCTGGTGAACTGACCCAGAGCCTGAGAAAGATCAATGCGGCCTGATACGATCAGGTCCAAGGTCCGAAAGGATGAAGGGACGCAAGACATGAGCTGGGCCCGGATCATGGCGCCTCTGTCGGGTGGCCAGGGCGATCCCGCGGCGGTGGCCGCGGCGGTCATGCTGGCCGAGCCGTTCGGCGCCGAGGTGGCCTGCGTCTACACGCCCGCCGATGTCGCCGATGTCATGCCCTGGATGGGCGAGGGCTTCCTGGGCGGCGTGCAGACCACGGCCCTGGAATCCCTGAAGGAGGCCGCCGCGGCCGGCGAGAAGAACGCACGGGCCGCCATGGCCGGCGTGCCCTACGCGAAGTCGCAGTTCGTGGCGCTTCAGACGCCGGTCTGGGCGGGCCTGTCGGCGGAAAGCCGGCTCTCCGACGTCGTGGTGTTCAATTCCGATCCGGCGCGTGGCCGCGGGCCGCTGGCGGAGGCCTTCCAGCAGATGGTCGCCGACGAGCAGCGGCCGGTGCTGATCGCTCGCGAGGGCTTCAAGGTCGGCGGCACGGTGGCCGTCGCCTGGGACGGCGGCAAGGAGGCCAGCCGCGCCGCCCGCCTGGCCGTTCCGCTGCTCGAAAAGGCCCAGAAGGTGGTGATCCTCGGCGCGCCGAAGGCCAGTTCACGCACATTCGATCCCGCGCGCCTCCAGGCTTACTACGCGACCCGCGGCGTCACGGCGGAATTGCAGGTGCTGTCGGAAACCGGAGACGCGGCGCCTGCGTTGCTCAAGGCCGCCAAGGCGGCTGGAGCGGAGATCCTGGTCGCCGGGGCCTTCGGCCACCCGAGGCTGCAGGAATTCATCTTCGGGGGGACGACCCGGACGCTCTTGAATTCCGACCAGCCCTCGTTGTTCTTGTCTCACTAGGATTGAGAAGGTGACTTCCATGCTGTCGCGCATCGTCATGCGGCTTGCCCGCAACCCTGGCACCGAGTTCGCCGGCGGCGACGACCACCGCGGCTATTCGCTCACCGCCCCGCTGACCGAGGATGGTCTGCTCGATGAGGCGGCGTTCTCGAAAGCCCGGGACAAGTGCTCGGTCCGCCGCTTCGCGCCCGACGAGGATCCGCTGGACGGCCGCCTGAACCGCCGCGGCCCGCGCTGGTTCTTCGACTACGACGAGGACGACGCGGCCGACGACGAGCCCGTGCACCGCCTGGGCGAGCACCGCTTCGCCGTAGGCGAGTATGTGACTGTCACCGACGAGGACGGCCGGCCGCTGACCTACAAGGTCGTCGAGGTCCAGCCGGCCGGGTAGGGCGAAGTGCGGGGCCTAGACCCCGCTGTTCTTCCTCACGAGGCGCTTGATGTCGTCATAGAGGTCGCCGCCCTGGTGATCGAGTTCGGTCTTCGAGCGGACGGTGGCGACGGTGATCGGCCCGGTCTTCGGGCCCCCGGCCTCGTAGCCCACCACGCGGTAGCCGCCGGCGAACTCGCCGGTGCGGATGAACATCGCCTTGATGCCGCGCTTCTCGAACGACAGGGATTCGCCCCTCAGCCGCGCGGTGTCGTAGCGCCGGATGGTCGCCTCGCCGTCGTTGGCGTCGATGGTGATGCCGCCCACCTGAACCTTCGCATTGTCGCCGTCGGCGTCGATCCGGATGCCGGGCAGGCGGACGTGCGCCTTGTCGTTGTCGGCCGCGATGTCGACCTTGTCGTCCCCGATATCGATGGTGGCGGTGGCCGACCGGCTCCTCCCGCCGGCCTTCTCCTCCGCCCGTACCGCCGTGTCGGCGGCGCGGGCGGCGTCGGCCTCCGCCTGGCGGGCGACGCTGGCGGCGTCGCTGGCGCTGCCCTCGGCGGCCGGCGTGGCGACCGCGGCGGTCTCCGCGGCCTTGGCGGCGGCCTCGCGCTCCGCGTCGGTCATCGCCGGCGTCAGTCCGGCCTCGATCCTCTGCAGGGCGCCCTGCGGGTCGCCGCCGGTCGAGACCAGCTGCAGCGACACCTCGGCGCCGCCCTGCGTGACGTAGGTGCAGCTCTTGCCGTCGGCGGCGACGCCCGTGCGGGTGAGCTCGCCCTGGGTGGCGGGACATTCCAGCTTGGCGCGCTGGGCGGGCTCGCCGGAGGCGCAGGCCGTAAGGGTCGTCAGCGCCAGGGTCGAGGCCGCCAGATAGAGCAGGGGCTTCATGTGAAAAGGGCTCCAGTCCGTTCCCTGAAAGGGTGGCTGGAGCCCGTTCAAAAGGCGAGTGAATTCGCGGTAAGGGCCGCTACGCCGTAACCGTCATTGACCCGGACGGCTGGAGCCCGCGCCCTCGCGCCGCGCGAGGAAGGCCAGGCGCTCGAAGAGGTGCACGTCCTGCTCATTCTTCAGGAGCGCGCCGTGCAGCGGCGGGATCAGCTTGGTGGGGTCCTTCTCGCGCAGGGCGTTCTCGTCGATGTCCTCGACCATCAGGAGCTTCAGCCAGTCGAGCAGTTCGGAGGTCGAAGGCTTCTTCTTCAGGCCCGGCACCTTGCGCATGTCGTAGAAGATGCGCAACGCCTCGGCGACGAGCTTCTGCTTGATGCCCGGATAGTGGACCTCGACGATCTGGTTCATCGTCTCGGCTTCCGGGAAGCGGATGTAGTGGAAGAAGCAGCGGCGCAGGAACGCGTCCGGCAGCTCCTTCTCGTTGTTGGAGGTGATGACCACCACCGGGCGCACCTTGGCCTTGATGGTCTCGTTGGTCTCGTAGACGTAGAATTCCATCCGATCGAGCTCCTGCAGGAGGTCGTTCGGGAACTCGATGTCGGCCTTGTCGATCTCGTCGATCAGCAGCACGGGGCGCACCGGGCTGTCGAAGGCCTCCCAGAGCTTGCCCTTCTTGATGTAGTTCTTGACGTCCTTGACCCGCTCGTCGCCGAGCTGGCTGTCCCGCAGGCGGGTCACCGCGTCGTATTCATAGAGGCCCTGGTGGGCCTTGGTGGTCGACTTGATGTGCCAGGTGATCAGCGGGGCCTTCAGCGCCTCGGCGATCTCGTAGGCCAGGACCGTCTTGCCGGTGCCCGGCTCGCCCTTGATCAGCAGCGGGCGCTCGAGGGCGATGGCGGCGTTGACGGCCACCTTCAGGTCCTCGGTGGCGACGTAGTTCTCGGTGCCCTCAAAACGCTGGCTCATTCCGGCTCCCTGCACGGGCGCGCGCGCCCGCGTTCGAACAGTTGTTTGGAGACAGCCTATAGGGCCGCGCTGGAGGATCAAGCGGGTTCCATCGCCGCGGCCGCCTGCCGTTGCGTCACTCGGGCGGCAGCCACCCGGCGGCCCCGAAGGCGGGCGACCGCCGCCCGCGAGACGGGCGCCTGGACGCCGTTGACGAGCTCGAGCCGCAGGTTGCGGCCATCCCAGACGTGACCGCGGACCGCGTCGCGGGCCACCCACCAGGATCTGTGGACCTGCAATCCCTCGCGACCGGCCTGGGCGGCCATGGCCTGGCCCAGGGTCCCATGGGCCAGCCTCGAGCCCTGGGCCGTGTGGATGCGGACGTAGTGATCTTCCATCTGGAGGCAGAGGACGTCGGAGAGGGCCGCAGCGGCCAGGGCCGGGGCCTCGATCGCCGGGGCGGGCGTCCGCCGCCGCCGGAGGGCCATGGCGGTGAGGGCGAAGGCGGCGAGCTGGAAGAGCGTGACCGCGGCCGTCTGGGCATACCAGTCCCAGGGGGGCCATGGCGGCGATGGCGTCTATGCCCGGCCAGGTGCGGCGCGCGATGGCGGCGATGAGCTGGGAGAGGGGCAGGCAGGCGACCAGGACCGCGCCGGCGACCGTGGGCCACGTCGGCCAGTTCAGGCGCCGGGCGAGCCGCGTGGACCCCACGGCGGCTCCGCCCACGACGGCGACGCCGAGCCAGGCGGTCAGGACCCAGTAGACGATCCGCTCCGCCGCCGGCCCGTTGAGATAGCTGCCGTAGGGACCGAGCGCGCCCAGGAAGGCGCCCGTCGCGGTGGCGACGGCGAGGTAGACCGCCCACGGGTGGAGCGCGCGCGTCGCGGCGTGACTCATGGCGCAGTTCTAGCGACCGCTCGCCGATCTGCGAACCCGTTCGCCCGTTCGCGAAAGCCGGCTGGCGCGGGGCCCGGCGGCGGCCGATCCAGACCGCCTCGAACAACGGGCGGAGGACGGATCATGCGGCGATGGGGAGTGGTGGCGGCGCTGGCGATGGCGCTCGCCGGGACGGCGGCTCAGGCAGGCGTCGGCGTCGAGAGCTTCAGCATGCCGGACCCCGGCGGGCCGCCGATCGAGGTGGGCGTCTGGTACCCGAGCGACGCCCCGGCGAAGCCGACGCACCTGGGCCTGAGCGTCCAGGACGTGGCGGTGGGCGCGCCGGTGAAGGGCAGGGGGCTGCCGCTGGTGGTGATCTCGCACGGCAACGGCGGATCCTACGGCGGGCACTACGACACCGCCGTGGCGCTGGCCGAGGCCGGTTTCGTGGTCGCGGCCCTGACGCACACCGGCGACAACTATCGGGACCAGAGCCGGGCCACGGCGATGTGGGAACGGCCCCGGCAGCTCAAGGTGCTGATCGACCACATGACAGGCGTCTGGCGGCCCGGCGTCGTCGATCCGAAGCGGGTCGGCGCCTTCGGCTTCTCGTCCGGCGGCTTCACGGTGCTGGCGGCCGCAGGCGCGAAACCGGACATGACCGGGGTGGCGGCGCACTGCCGGGAGCACCCGGCTTTCTATGACTGCCGGCTGATGGGCCAGCGTCCGCCCGGCGCGCCGGGGGTCTTCGTCGCCGATCCGCGGATCCGGGCAGTGGTGTCCGCGGCACCGGCCATGGGCTGGTCGCTGACCAAGTCGGCGCTGGCCGGCGTCGCCGCGCCGGTTCAGCTCTGGCGGGCCGAGAACGACGAGATCCTGCCGTCGCCCTTCTACGCCGACGCGGTGCGCGCCAACCTGCCGAGGCCGCCCGCGTGGCATATCGTGCCGGGGGCGACGCACTTCAGCTTCCTCGCGCCCTGTTCGGCGCAGGCGCGCGCGGTCATGGGGCCGCTGTGCGCCGACCCGCCGGGCTTCGACCGTGAGGCCTTCCACCGGCGGTTCAACGCGGAGGTGACGGCCTTCCTCCGGCGGGAGCTGGCCGCGCCCTAGCGGTTGGGTTTCGCCCGCGTCTCGCCGCCGCGGTTCTCGGAATAGCCCATGCGCTGGAGGTCCTCGTCCGAGAGGTTCTTCGCCTGGAAGTTGGTGAAGTCGTCCTCGCCGCCGGAGACGGCGTCGGCGTCCAGGACGGTGTCGAGGCCCTCGATCTCGGAGGCCTCGATGCGGTCCTCGTCGATCCCCAGCGAGCCGCCCTCGGGCCCGAGGCCGTCGAGGTCATCCTCGTGCTCCTCGTCCGAGGCGCGGTAGTCGAGTTCGTCGTCTTCCTCGAAGTCGCTGTCGTCGATGGCGTCTTCGTCGAACTCGTCGGCGTCGAGGGCCAGGGCCTCGTCGTCGTCCCGGTCGCCACGAGCGCGGGTCATGTCGAGGACCTCGGGGAGCTCCTCGAACGTCTTCATTTCGTTGAGCTCTTCGGCGTCGTCCGTGTTCGTCTCGTCGAACGCCTCGGACTGGTCCTGATCGTCGAACTCGTAGTCGCTCGTGCCGGGCATGCGGGATCCTCCACTTCTGGCCGGCCCGCGGGGCCGACTATGGAGTAATCCCCCGGACCTGTCAGCGTTCCGAGGCCCAGGCCCCCAGCGCGTCGCCGATCTCGGCCATCACATCGTCCCAGGCGCCGAAGCCTTCGGGCTTGAAGACCCGGGCCTGCGGGTACCAGGGGTAGCGCTCGGTGCCGAGCAGGGTCCAGGCGGCCGGCGTGGTGATCAGCCAGGCGGGCGCGCCGCAGGCCGCGGCCAGGTTGAAGGTGGCGTTCGAGAAGCCGATCGTCAGGTCCATGGCGCAGCACAGCGCGGCCACGTCGTCGAGGTCCTGCTTCAGGTCGATGCCGGGCGGCTGCCAGATGTCGACGCCCAGCGTCTTCTTCACGAAGGCCAGTTCTTCCGCGCAGTCGCCGTACTGGAGATTGACGAAGGCGACGCCCTCCTGCCGCAGGATCGGCGCCCAGGCCTCGAACGGCGAGAAGTAGCGCGCCCGGCCCGAGCGCTTGAGGGCGCTCTTCCACAGCAGGCCGACCTTCGGACCGTCGCCCGCGCCCTGCAGCACCTCCCGCCAGTGCGCCACCCGCTCGGGATCGGCGACCAGGAAGCGGTCGCGCTCCGGGAAGGCGCCGACCTCGCGGCGGTATTCCCGCAGCAGGGACGCCATCGGCGCGAAGAGGTCGATCTCCGCCAGGTCCTTGATGAACGGCGCCTGGCGGGCGTGGCGGCCCTTGAGGAGGCCCGTGACGTGGCGGCCGACGGTGGCGTCGGGGAAGCTCCGCTGGAAAAGCGGAATGAGGCGCGGCTCCACGGCGATGCTCATGTGCCCGTCGGGGCCCAGGCGGTCGGCGATGTCCGAGAGCACATTGGCGAACAGCACCTCGTCGCCCAGGCCCTGCTCGCCGACGACCAGCAGGCGCTGGCCCGCGAGGTCCGCGCCGGGCCCAGCGGGGCCTGGGGATCGCGTAGAGGGTGACGTCGGCGTAGAGGTGATGCAGCCGCGCCTCGTACTCGTCGAAGCCTTCGCCGATCCGGCCGAGCGCGATCAGGATGGTCGAGCGCGCGAGCCGCATCATCTGCCGCTCGTCCTCGGGCACGTCCATGGCGATGGCGGCTTCGACGGCCTCCAGCGCACCGGCGGCGTCGCCCAGCGCCAGCAGGCTGTTGCCGTAGTTGTAGAGCGCCTTGGCCAGGGTCGGGTCGAGGCGCATGGCCTCGCCGAAGAAGACGTGGGCGTTCTCGAAGTCGCCCCGTTCGCCCATCACCGTGCCCATGGTGTTCCAGAGCATCGCCACCTCGGGATGCAGCAGGAGCGCCGGCTTCAGGACATCCACCGCCTCGTCGAGCTTTGACTGGTCGCGCAGCGCGCAGGCGAGGTTGTTCGCCCCCTCCGGATGGTCCGGGTAGCGGTCAAGGAAGTGTCGGAACAGTTTCTCAGAGACCGGCGACATGCCCAGCCGGAAGGCGAGGCGGCCGAGGTCGTTGGCCACCTCCGCGTGGTCGGGCAGCAGCTTCAGCGCCGACTCATAGGCCTGGATGGAGTTGGCGAAGTCGCCGGCGCGCTCGAGCGAAATAGCCAGCAGGTACCAGCCGGGGCCGCTGCGCTCGTCCTTCTCCAGGGCTTTCAGCGCCCACTCGCGGCCGGTCTGGAAATCGTCGGCCTGCAGGGCGACGACGGCGCGCTGGAGCATCGGCTGAACGGCCGCGGCCCGAAGTTCGCGCATCGCCTCGTTGAGACGTTCGAGGGCGTCGCGGGAGCCCGCCTGGCCCATAGCGCCGCTGACCAGCCCGGCCTTGGCCACCGGGGCCTGGGCGGCCTGGAGCGCGGCGGCGGAGACGGCGCTGGCGGCGGCCGGAGCGGTCATGGAGACTCTCTTGCTTAAGGACTGCCCATGAGATCGCGGTGTTATGGTTAGCGAGACCTTAACCGCGGCCTTGGGCCACACCCTTGGCAAGGCCCCGTTAACGGATGCCGCCTATCCCTGAGGGTGCGTTCGGCCCAGCACAAAGCGACAATGGGTCATTCGAATCATGACGTAGATTCTGTGGACGCAGGGATCGGGAGGCGGTCTTGCCGCTAAAATTGTCGCTCAAGCCCGGGGAGAAGTTCGTCCTGAACGGCGCCGTCGTTCAGAACGGCGACCGCCGGGGCGTGCTTGTCCTGCAGAACAAGGCTTCGGTCCTGCGGGAGAAGGACATCATGCAGCAGGAGGACGCCAACACGCCCGCCCGCCGCATCTACTTCCCGGTCATGATGATGTACCTCGATGAGCCCGGGGTGGCCCGGTACTACGACGAGTTCGTGGTCCGGCTGACCGAGTTCATGGGGGTGATCCGCAACCCTGAGGTCCTCGCGGAATGCGTCCAGATCTCGAAGTTCTGCATGGAACGTGAGTGGTACAAGGCGCTCATGCTCTGCCGAAAGCTTATCGAGTACGAAGACGAGAGGTTGGGCAATGTCCCTTCAGGCGTATCAGCGCACGGCGACTAGCGCCGAGAGCCCGCGCGAGACGGAGTACCGTCTCTTCGCGCAGGTGACGCTCGCGCTGATGGAAGCGTCCAAGCGCGACCCGATGGATATCGGCGGGCGGATCGACGCGCTCGACTGGAACCGCCGCGTCTGGAACTTCCTGGGCGACGACTGCTCGCATCCCGACAACAAGCTGCCGCCAGAGCTGCGCGCCTCGATCATCTCGCTGAGCATCTGGGTCGGCAAGCACACCAGCGCCGTGATCCGCCGCCAGGAGGACATCGAGCCGCTGATCGACGTGAACCGGATGATCATGCAGGGCCTGTCCACCGGGCCAGGCGCAGGCGCCCATCCCGGCGCCGGTCCAGGCGCCGTCGCGGCCTAGCCGCCCAACTGCACAACCAGGGACCTGGAGGCCGCGGTGACCCCGCGGCCTTTTTCATTGACGCTCGGACGACTCGCCGGCGGGCGGGGGATGGCTCGGCAGTAGATTCCGGCCGCCGGGCACAAACGTCCCATATGGTTAAGCGGCCCGGTGGGGCGCGCCAAAAACCACTAGTAAAAACAACAACATAAAAGGTTACCGGGTTGGCCCGCGGCTTGCGGAGTTCTCTCAAGGCGGAAAAGCGCCTGTCGGCAAAAGCCGGACGATTACCTCCAGAATGGAAGGACGAGAGATGCCGTACAATTCGGTGAATACGAACGTGGGCGCCATGGTGGCGCTCCAGAACCTGAATGCGACTAACGCGGAGCTGGCAAGCACTCAATCACGTATCAACACCGGAAAGCGGGTTGGGAGCGTTAAGGACAACGGCGCCATCTGGGCCATCGCCCAGAACCAGCGTGCGACGTCCAATTCGCTCAATGCCGTTCGTGAATCCCTGCAGCGCGGTCAGTCGACCGTCGACGTAGCGGTTTCCGCCGGCGAGTCCGTCTCGGATCTTCTCGTTCTCATGAAGGAGAAGGCCCTGGCGGCTTCCGACACCACGCTCGACACGAACAGCCGAACGGCGCTCAACGACGATTTCATCTCGTTGCGCGACCAGATCTCCAAGGCCGTGAACAACGCCGAATTCAACGGCGCCAACATGCTGAAGGGGACGAGCCCGACCGAGGTGGCCGCTATCGCCAACGGCGATGGCACCTCCACCATCACGGTTCTGGCGCAGTCCATGGATCTGGGAACCGGGGCGCTGGCTGGTCTGGCGGCGGACGCGTCCATCGGGACGCAATCGGCCGCCTTCAGCATGATCGCCGCCCTCAACACGGCGATCATCAACGTTTCGAGCGCGCTTTCGAAGCTTGGAACCGGGTCGAAGTCCCTGGCTTCGCACCTCACGTTCATCAACAAGCTTCAGGACACTGTCGATGCCGGGATTGGGAACCTCGTCGACGCCGACCTGGCGAAGGAAAGTGCCAAACTCCAGGCGCTGCAGACAAAGCAGCAGCTTGGGATCCAGGCGCTCTCGATCGCCAACCAAGCGTCCTCGTCGTTGCTGTCACTGTTCGGCCGATAGTCGCGACGCCGGGCGGGCGCCCGCCGCCCGCCCGGCGGACCTTTTCCAGCCCCTCCAGATTCCAAGCGTTTCCGTCCCGCGGCCGTTTCGGCCGCGTTTTTCATGCGCGGCAATTCTTGCCGGGCGGCGGGGCAATTTCTGCCGATTGATCTTCCCGAAGTGGGCAGAAAATGCCGATTCGCGGCATGCCTAACAGACATATAACGCTGTAAAAACAGCAAGATGCGCGGCTCGGCCAAAATTGCCGAGTTGGCCCGCGCCTTGCTGCTGATTCTGCCGGGCAAAAAGCCCCCGGCAGTCAGAACGACCGCCGGCGACCTTGAAACAAGGAACCAGTGGAATGCCTTTTAACAGCGTCAATACCAACGTCGGCGCGATGGTCGCGCTTCAGAATCTGAACCAGACCAACGGCGAGCTGATGACTACCCAAGCCCGGATCAACACGGGCAAGCGCGTTGCGTCCGCCAAGGACAACGGCGCCATCTGGGCCATCGCCCAGAACCAGCGCGCAACCTCCAACTCCCTGAACGCGGTCAAGGAATCGCTGCAGCGCGGTCAATCGACCACGGATGTGGCCATTTCTGCCGGTGAAACCATCTCCGAGCTGCTCCTGCAGATGAAGGAGAAGGCCCTGGCCGCTTCGGACACCACGCTCGACGCCAACAGCCTGGCGGCGCTCAACGACGACTTCACGTCGCTGCGCGACCAGATCACCAAGGCCGTGGACAACGCCGTGTTCAACGGCGCGAACATGGTCGAGGCGAGCGGCACCACCGTCGAGGCGATCGCCAACGCGGACGCCAGCTCGGTGATCACTGTGGCGGCGCAGGACCTGTCGCTCAGCGGCATTGGCCTGAGCAGCGGCTCTTCGATCGGCACCACCTCGGCCGCGTCGGCCATGATCACGACCCTC
This sequence comes from Phenylobacterium sp. J367, assembly GCF_024699985.1. Lineage (GTDB taxonomy): Bacteria > Pseudomonadota > Alphaproteobacteria > Caulobacterales > Caulobacteraceae > Phenylobacterium. The sequence goes on from NZ_JAJONA010000001.1 coordinate 3,475,105, forward strand.
AACTCGGCGATCACCGACGTGTCCAGCAAGCTGTCGAAGCTCGGCACGGGCTCGAAGTCCCTGCAGTCGCACCTGAACTTCGTGATGAAGCTTCAGGACACCCTGGACGCCGGGGTGGGCAACCTCGTCGATGCCGACCTCGCGAAGGAAAGCGCCAAGCTTCAGGCTCTGCAGACCAAGCAGCAGCTGGGCATCCAGGCTCTTTCGATCGCGAACCAGTCGTCGTCGATCCTCCTTGGCCTCTTCCGCTAAGGGCCCGCCGGCCGCGGATCCATCCGGTTTCGCGGCCTGACGTGGCGGCGGGGAGGGCGACCTTCCCGCCGCTCACGCTCATTCCGGAGCGCTGCCCAGGGCAGCGGCAGGAGCCATGCAGAGCAAGGTTGCGCCCTACGCAGCCACGCCGGATCCGACCTTTGGCCGCCATACCTCCCAGAACCCCGAGCAGGGGCGGACCGGAGAACCGGGCGGCGCGAGCGAGGATCAGGCCGACCTGCGACTGATTATCGAAGAGGACCAGGCGACCGGCGCCTACGTCTATAAGACGATCGACCGCCGGACCGGCGAGGTCATCCTCCAGCTTCAGCGGGAAGAGGTCCTGAAGATGCGGGAGGCGTCCGAATACGTCGCCGGCGTGGTGATCCGCACCAGCGCCTGAGATCCGGGCCCCCGTCCTGGGGAGCCCAAGGCTGCGACTGTTAACCGCCCCGGCGCAGGCCGGCGGCGGCGAACGGCGTTAATGTCGTTAACCTCTTGCTTACCATAACCGCCAACTCTCCTCATGGAACCCCGAAGCGACTCGCCAAAGCGGGTCCTGGGCCAAGACGACTGAGGAGAATCCGCGATGTCGATCAGCGTGCATACGAACAAGTCTGCGCTGGTCGCGCTCCAGAACCTTAACACGACCAACGACAAGCTCGGTGACACTCAGAACAAGATCAACACCGGCTTGAAGATCGCCAACGCGCGGGACAACGCCGCGATTTGGTCGATCGCCCAGGGGCAGCGGGCCGACATCGGCGCCCTTGCCGCCGTGAAAATGAGCCTGGATCGCGCCAACTCCATCGCCGAGGTCTCGATGACCGCCGGCGAGTCCGTCTCGGACCTTCTGGTCCAGCTGAAGGAGAAGGTCGTCGCGGCGATGGACACGTCGCTGGACAGCAACTCCCGCCTGGCGCTCGACTCGGACTTCAAGGCGATCCTGCGGCAGATCCGGCAGATCACCGACAACGCCAGTTTCGACGGCGCCAACATGCTGAACGGGACGATCGCTCCCGACATCCAGTTCCTGGCGAACGCCGAGGCCAACTCGTACATCACGCTCAGCGGCCAGAACATGAGCCTGGGCGGCAGCATCGTGACCATCCCCGACAGCTGGTCGCTGTCGACGGTGACCCTCGCCCAGTCGGCGCTGGTGTTCCTGAACGCGTCGATCGCGAACGTGAACCAGTCGCTCGGCAACCTCGGCTCCCAGGCCAAGCAGATCGCCGCCCACGCCAATTTCGTCTCCAAGCTGACCGATGTGCTGGAGACCGGGGTGGGCAACCTGGTCGATGCGGACCTCGCCAAGGAAAGCGCGAAGCTGCAGGCCCTGCAGGTCCAGCAGCAACTCGGCGCCCAGGCGCTGTCGATCGCGAACCAGGCGCCGCAGATCATCCTCTCGCTCTTCAAGGGCTGATGAGGAGCTCGAGTATCCGTTGGGGCGTAACGAGGACCCGGGCGCCACGCGTCCGGGTCTTTTCCCATCCCTTAACGGTCGAGCCACCCTGTCGTGTCACTCTCCGTGGCGCGGCAGCTTAGGGCCGCGGGCGTGTTGGCATGGCCATAAACCAGATTTCCGGCAGCGCGCTGCTCCAGCTCTTCGGAGCGGACACCACGAGCAGCGACTCCACGGCCGATCTCGCCGCCCAGATTGCGGCGAGCAAGAAGTACGCGCCGACGGCCCCCTGGTCCGTCATCCTGTCGGCCAGCGAGACGAAGGCCAAGGCGAGCGAGGCGGTGCGCGCGGCCCTGGCCGGCCGCAAGCTGATCGACGAGGGCGCCGCCAAGCTCGACATGACCGGCGCGAGCACCGACTACAAGAAGCTCTTCGCGCTGTACCAGGGCCTGACGGCGCTCAATGATCTGGCCGAATACAGCAAGGGCAAGCTCACCACTGTCGAGAAGTCCCGGGTCGAGGCAAGCTTCGCCAGGGGGCCTGGCCGAGGTCACCGCCTACATCGACGCCGCCCGCCTCGAGGAATCGCGTCTGGCTCAGGGCGAGACGACAAGCCTGGTGAAGGCGAAGCTCACGACGCCCAAGACGCCGACGGAGTACGTCACCCAGCCGCTGACCAGCTCGAACACCGAGCCGGTGCCGGCGTTCGAGGGGGCGGTCAGCTTCACCATCTCGGTGAAGAAGGTGAACAACGTCCACGACGTGCAGATCGACCTCGCCGAGATGGGCTCGACGCCCCGGACGATCGGCAATGTCATCAACCACATCAATGAGAAGCTGCAGGCCGAGGGCGTGGAGACGCGCATCCAGACGCAGCGGATTCCCGGCCAGCCGCGGCAGGTGACCGTGGCGGGCAAGACCGTGACCCTGCCGGCCAGCTCCGACCAGTGGGCGCTGAAGGTGAAGATCGGCACCAGCGAGACCGTCACCTTCGCGGCCCAGACGACGGCCCCGGCGGTCTATGTCGCCCAGGAGGTCGGCAATCCCGATCCCGACGGCAAGGCCTCGACCAACGACGGCCGGGTCGAGCGCCAGTTCCTGAAGTTCCAGACCGATTCCAGCAGCGTGCCGTCGCCGGTGCAGGGGGAGGGCGAGGCGAACTGGGTCGAGGGGCGGGTGTTCGCCGAAAGCCTCGGCCCCGAGGTGAAGGCGGTGCGCGCCCAGCAGGTCGGCCCCGACGGCTCGGTCTATATGCTGGCGGACGTGACGGCGGCGACCGACGGCCAGTCGATCAAGGGCGCGCAGGACGTGGCCCTGATGAAATACGATTCCGCGGGGAAGCTTCTCTACACCCGCACCCTCGGGGCGTCGGAGAGCGCTTCCGGCCTCGCCCTGTCGGTGTCGGCCGACGGCAAGGTGGCGGTCGCCGGCGCGGTCACCGGCGGGCTGAACGGGGCGACCGAGGGGGCGCTGAATTCGGGCGCGTCCGGGACCTATGCGGACAAGGCGGACAGCTTCGTCACCCTCTACGATGCGAATGGCGACGAGCTCTGGACGCAGCGGCGCGGCGCCCGCCAGGAGGACGAGGCCACCGGCGTGGCGTTCGGCGCCGACGGAACGGTCTATGTCACCGGCCGCGCCAAGTCGGCGATGCCCGGCAGCGGGTCTCCGCTCGGCGACTACGACGGCTATCTCGAGGCCTTCAAGGCCGACGACCAGGGCAAGGTCCAGGCGCTGTTCACCCAGACCTTCGGCACGGACGGATCCGACAGGCCCCGCGGCCTGGTGGTGGACGGAAACGCGGTCGTGGTGGCCAGCGTCGAGAAGGGCCACGCGGTCCTGCGCCGTTTCGACGTGACCGGCGGCAGCGCGACGGCCGGGACGGTCCGCGACCTCGGTGACCTGCAGGGCGGCGACATCGCCGGGATCGGACTCGACACCGGCGGCCAGCTGGTGATCGCCGGCACCACCCAGAACAGCTTCCTGTCCGCCGGCATGGTCAGCCGCAACCACTCCGGGGGGACCGACGCGTTCGCCGCGCGGCTGTCGACGACGCTCGCGGGCTCGGCAGCGGATCGCATCGCCTATTACGGCGGCTCGGGCGACGACAAGGCCACGGCGCTGTCGGTCTCGGACGGCCAGGTCTGGATCGCAGGCTCCGTCGGCTCCGACCTGGGAGACCAGGAGGCGGTGGGGACCAAGGACGCCTTCCTGACCCGGCTCGACATCGGCTCGGGCGCCGTCGCCTGGTCGCGCCGGTACTCCGGCAAGGACGGCTACGCCGCGCCCACCGCCATCGCCGTCGATACGAAGGGCGCGAGCGTGCTCGACCGCCTGGGCCTGCCGAACGGCGAGCTCGACCTGGCCGACTCCGAGAAGCTGACCGCCCAGAGCGCCGTCCGGGCCGGCGAGCAGTTCACCGTCCAGGTCGGCAGCGCCACCAAGACGGTCACCATCGAGGCGAACGACACCCTGGACACCCTGGCCCAGAAGATCCGCCGCGCCGCCGGATTCCAGGCCAAGGTCTCGGTCACCACCGCTGAGGGGGTGCGCAGCCTGAAGATCGAGCCGATCAATCCCCGCTCGGTCATCGAGATCGCCCCGGGAACGGCCGCCAGGGACGCGCTCGCCACCCTGGGCATCTCGGAGAGCATTATCCGGGGCACGGTCACCAAGGGCGACAAGACCCTGCCGGCCGACGGCAGGGCGCAGATCTATGGCCTCGGCCTGCCCCGCGACCTCAATCTCTCCAACGCCGACCAGATCAGCCATGCCCTGGCCGAGGTGGCCGGCGCGATGGGCGTCCTGCGGTCGGTCTACAAGGACATGAAGGAGGCTGCGACGCCGGAATACATCCGCCAGCAGCAGGCCGCCGCGGCGGCGGCGAGGAAGGGGACCGTCCCCACCTACCTGACCAATCAGATCGCCAACTACCAGGCTGCGCTCGACCGCCTGACCGGCGGAGGCTGACCGACCTTGGCGGCCGCCTTGAATCCGGCCAACGGCCGGTCTAGGCCAGCGTCATGAACCCGACTCCGCCGCCCACCGAGCCCGCGCCGCCCGCGCGCCGCACCGGTCTCGTCGTGCTGGGCGGCGTGGCCGCGCTCGTCGCCGGCGCCGCCATCGCCTGGGTGCTGGTCAGCCAGGGGCAGGGGGGGCGTGCGCCGGATCCGCCGGCCTCCCAGGGCGGGCTGGTGATCGATTCTGGCCGCGCAGGACGACACCCTCGACCCGGCGCGGCCGCTGCGGTGCTTCGTGGCGGGACAGTTCGTGGGCGAGTTCACCCTGGCCGAATGCGCCCGCCGGAACGGCGTGGCCACCGACGCCCTGGACGTCGGCGTGGACGAGACCGGCGCGCTGGCCGCCGCCGAACAGGCCGGCACCATGCTGACCCCGCTGCCGCCGGACGAGACCGCCGAGACGCCGGTGGAGCGCGCCGAGGGCGCCGCCCCCGAGGCCGTCGCCATTCCGGCCGATGAACCGCTCGCGGCCTGCTGGCGCTACGCCCAGGGACGCTGGCGCAAGATGCCGGACATGGCGCGGATGGCCTGCGCCCAGACGCTGTTCGCGGGGCGCTGCGAGACGACCGGTTCGGCCACCTACGGCCGCTGGGGGCAGCAGACGCTGCGCCTGGTGCCGGGCCGCGTGGAGGTCTCCGACGACAACCGGAGCTTCCGGACGCTCGTGGAGCAGCAGCCGGGCTGCGTCATCCCCTAGAGCCGGCCGCCAGCGCCGTGTAGGGTCGCCGCATGTCGCGCACCGCCCTGATCCTCGCCCTGGCCGCCACGGCCGCGCTCGCCGCCTGCACCCAGCGTACGCGCCCGCCCGGCGACGCGGGCGTCTGCTTCCATGTCGTTCCGCAGAAGGACGGGACGATGAAGTACAACAAGCTCGTCCAGGCCCCGAACCTGGAGACGTGCGCGGCCAACCTCGAAGCCATGCGGATCAAGTTCCTGCGCCTCGGCGGCAGCCAGCAGGAGATCTACGGCGCCTACCAGTCGAACTTCCTGTTCCTGCAGAAGGAAGGGGTGTTCACCTCCACCTCCCTGGAGGGACCGCGGTTCGTGGCCCTGGTGCGGACGGGCGACGGCCGCCTCGCCATCCCGGGCGCAATGCCGCAGGATCCGGCCGGTCAATAGCTGTGGACGGCCTGGAACAGAAGCGGAACATCTGCTTGATGTTCCGTTAAGGGTTCGCTAGCTTCCCGCCTTCGGCCCGCGCTTGGCGGGCCCGCAACCACGGAAGCTCAGGACATCGCATGGCGGGCAGCGTCAACAAGGTCATCCTCATCGGCAACCTCGGGGCGGACCCCGAGATCCGCAACCTTCCCTCCGGCGAGCGCGTGGCCAACCTGCGCATCGCCACGTCGGAGACCTGGCGCGACCGCAACTCGGGCGAGCGCAAGGAAAAGACCGAGTGGCACCGGGTCGTCGTGTTCAACGAGAACATCGTGAAGGTCTGCGAGCAGTACCTGCGCAAGGGCGCCAAGGTGTACATCGAGGGCTCGATCCAGACCCGCAAGTGGACCGACCAGTCGGGCCAGGAGAAGTACTCCACCGAGATCGTGCTGCAGAAGTTCCGCGGCGAACTCACCATGCTGGACGGCCGCGGCGAAGGCGGCGGGGCGAGCGAAGGCGGCGGCTATTCGGGCGGCGGCTTCTCGTCGGGCCCGCGCAACACCTCCTCGGCCCCGCGCGAGGACTTCTCGGCCGATCTGGACGACGAGATTCCGTTCTAGGCCCGGATCATCGCCGGGCAGGACGCGGCCGGCTTCCTGGCGGAGGCCGGCCGTTTCCTATGGGGCGAGCCGGGCCCGGCGGCCTCGAGCCGGACGCCGCGACGGCCTAGCGGCCGTCGGACACCGGCGGCGCCGGGCAGGTGTCGCCGATCCGCTTGCCGCTGGTGCGCGCCCTGACGGGCACGGTCATGCCGCCCAGCTTCGCTTCGATGCGGGCGTCCAGGCGCAGGCTGTCGCGGGTGTAGACCCCTTCGCCGGTGACCGGCACCGGGGCGCTGTTCTTGGTCTTGCAGCTGCCGATCAGGCGGATCTTGCCCCCGGCGACCTCGCGGGTGGGGTAGGTGCAGGTGTAATGGCGGTTCGGCGCGCCGCCCATGAACTTCTCCACGTCCTCCTCGCGGATGCAGCGCTTCTCGGTCTTCTTGGTCGGGATCGGCGAGATGACCTGGCTGGTGGTCTCCCAGTAGCCGGGCGCGATCGGGGTCTCGGCGAACGCCGGCGCGGCGACCGCGAGGGCGGCGAGGGCAGGGAGGACGAGCTTCATCCGGTGGTCCTTGGGGGCATCCATGGGCGACAGCGTGGCGCCTCTTGCCTGAACTCCCGATGACCGTCGAGGGCTCCGAGGCCCACCGGAGCGGCGATCAGTCCTCCGCCAGGCCCGCCTCATAGGCCGCCCGCACCGCCGCGCCCGCCTCGTCGTAGAAGAACGGCAGGAAGGCGTAGCGGCGGCCACGGGTCACCCGCGTGGCCTCGTGCATCAGGCTGCAGGAGAAGGCGATCCCGCCGCCCACCGGCGGACGGTAGGTGGCCGGGCCGAACTCGGTGAAGCGGAGGTCGCCGCCCTCGAAGTCGTCGTTCAGGTTGATCGAACAGGCGAAGGCGCGGTGCGCGGTGCCGAGCGTGGTGTTGTCGCGGTGGGCGTGGAAGACCGCCTCGTCGGCGGCGTCGTAGCAGCTCACCAGGTAGCGCTCAATCCGGGTCATCCTGGCGACCATCGCCCGTTCGATCAGCGGGAAGACCCGCTGCTCCAGGCGTTCGCGGATGGCGGCCTTCAGGTCCGGATTCTCGATCAGGACGTCGCGCCGCTTCTTGAGGTCGTCCATCACCATCACGGTCCGGCCGCCCTTGTCGCGCATCACGCCGGTGAACTGGCCGCCGCCCGCCTCGTGCTGGGCGATCAGGTCGCGGCATAGCTCCGGCTCGAAGATGCGCGGGCAGATCAGCACCGGCGCGTGCAGTGGCACCCCCGCATGCTCCCCGGGCGGCGGCGACTGCTCCAGCCGGTCGAGGACCACCGACAGGCGAGCGGCCGGCTCGACGGCGAGGATGCGCAGGGACGGGTCGAGCAGCAGGGCCACCGGACGGTCGCCGTCCGCCGGGCCCGCGACCTCGTAGCGCCGGCTGATCGCGCCGTCGGCGTCGAGGAACCAGCGCAGCCCCAGCATGTCCTTGGCCGAGGCGATGGTCTGCGGATCGCGCGCCACCGCGAAGGCGGCCGCATGGCGGCCGTCGAACAGCCGCTGGCGGGCGGCCAGCTCCATCAGCACCGGCCGCCGGGCGTCCTCGTCCAGGGGCAGGAACACCAGCAGGACGTAGCGTCCGGCGGCGGTGTCGAAGACGAACTCGGGATTGGAGGGGTGGGGGCCGTGAACCACGGCGCCGGCTCCCCGGGCTTGAGCGGCATGGCGCGGAACCTAGTGGCCCCGGCGCGCGAGGTCACGCCTCCTTCGGCGCCCGCACCGTTGAAGCCTCGCGCGTGCGCACGCGCGAGCGTTGGCGCTGGCGGCTCGCAAATGCTAACAGGAATGCTTACGTAACCCGTCCGATTCTAACGGCTTAATCCCTCCCTTGACCGATCAGCACACGACCCCTCCGGAAGAACGCCGCGGGGGCATCGCCCCTATCGCGATCGAAGACGAGCTGAAGCGCTCGTATCTCGACTACGCCATGAGCGTGATCGTCAGCCGCGCGCTGCCGGACGTTCGCGACGGCCTGAAGCCCGTCCACCGCCGCATCCTGTTCTCGATGAACGAGCAGGGGCATACGCCTGACCGCAGCTATGTGAAATCGGCGCGGATCGTCGGGGACGTGATGGGTAAGTATCACCCGCACGGCGACGTCGCGATCTACGACACCCTGGTGCGCCTGGCGCAGCCGTTCTCGATGAACCTGCTGCTGATCGACGGCCAGGGGAACTTCGGCTCGGTGGACAACGATCCGCCGGCGGCCATGCGCTATACCGAGAGCCGCATGACCCGCGCCGCCATGGCGATCCTGGCGGACCTCGACAAGGACACGGTCGACTTCAAGGAGAACTACGACGGCTCCGAGCAGGAGCCCGTGGTCCTGCCGTCGCGCGTCCCGAACCTGCTGGTCAACGGCGCCGGCGGCATCGCCGTCGGCATGGCCACCAACATCCCGCCGCACAATCTCGGCGAGGTGGTCGACGCCTGCCTGGCCTATGTGGACAACCCGGACGTCAGCCTCGACGACCTGCTGGACATCGTGCCGGGCCCCGACTTCCCGACCGGCGGCGAGATCATCGGCCGGACCGGCGCGCGCAATGCGCTGATGACCGGCCGCGGCTCGGTGGTCATGCGCGGCAAGGCCTCGATCGAGGAGATCCGCAAGGATCGCGAAGCGATCGTCATCCACTCGATCCCCTACCAGGTGAACAAGGCCGGCCTCGTCGAGCGGATCGCCGAACTGGTGCGCGAGAAGCGCGTCGAGGGCATTGCCGACCTGCGCGACGAGAGCGACCGCGACGGCATGCGCATCGTCGTGGAGATGAAGCGCGACGCCTCGGCCGAGGTGATCCTCAACCAGCTCTACCGCTACACGCCGCTGCAGTCCTCGTTCGGGGTCAACATGCTGGCGCTGAACCGCGGCCGGCCCGAGCAGATGGGCCTGAAGGAGATGATCACCGCCTTCGTGGATTTCCGCGAGGAGGTGGTGGTCCGCCGGACCAAGTTCGAGCTCTCGAAGGCCCGCGACCGCGGCCACGTCCTGGTCGGCCTGGCGATCGCCGTCGCGAACATCGACGAGTTCATCCACATCATCCGCTCGTCCAAGGACCCCACCGAGGCCCGCGAGCGCCTGGTGGCGCGCGACTGGCCGGCGGGCGACATGATGCCGCTCGTCGACCTGATCGCCGATCCGCGCACCGTGATCGTCGAGGCCGAGCGGATCCGCCTCACCGACGAACAGGCCCGGGCCATCCTGGCGCTGACGCTGTCCCGCCTGACCGGCCTTGGCCGCGACGAGATCTTCGGCGAGGCCCGGGAACTCGCTGGCGCCATCAGCGGGCACCTGGAGATCCTGGCCAGCCGCGAGCGGGTCATGGCCATCGTGCGCGAGGAGCTGGTGGCGGTCCGCGACCAGTTCGCCGTGCCGCGCCGCACCGAGATCGTCGAAGGCGACGCCGACGTCGAGGACGAGGACCTCATCGCCCGCGAGGACATGGTCATCACCGTGACCCACGGCGGCTATGTGAAGCGCACGCCGCTGGCCATCTACCGGACCCAGCACCGGGGCGGGAAGGGCCGCTCGGGCATGGCGACCAAGGACGAGGACGCCGTGACGCGCGTGTTCTCGGCCAACACCCACACGCCGATGCTGTTCTTCTCCTCCGGCGGCAAGGCGTTCCAGCTCAAGGTGTGGCGCCTGCCGATCGGCACGCCGACCAGCCGCGGCAAGGCCTGGGTCAACCTGCTGCCCATCGAGCCCGGCGAGAGCATCACCTCGATCCTCCCGCTGCCCGAGGACGAGGCCACCTGGGACCAGTACGACGTGATGTTCGCCACCCGGTCGGGGAACGTCCGCCGGAACAAGCTCAGCGACTTCATCGGCATCAAGCGCAACGGCAAGATCGCCATGAAGCTCGACGAGGGCGACGCCATCGTCGGGGTCGGGGTCTGCAACGCGTCGCAGAACGACATCCTGCTGACGACGGCGCTCGGCCGCGCCATCCGCTTCGCCACGGAAGAGGTGCGGGTGTTCGCGGGCCGGGATTCCACCGGCGTGCGCGGCATCCGCCTGGCGGAGGGCGACACGGTCATCTCCATGGCCATCCTGCGCTCGGTGGCGGCGACGCCCGACGAGCGCGCGGCCTACGTCAAGCACGCCAACGCCATGCGCCGCGCGGTCGGCGAGGGCGAGGACGCCGAGGACGTCGCGGCCGCGGCGGACGACGAGGAGGAAGCCGCCGGCGACGCGGCCCTGTCGCCCGAGCGGATCGCCGAACTGGGCGCCGCCGAGGAGGTCATCCTCACGGTCTCGACCGAAGGCTACGGCAAGCGGACCTCGGCCTATGAGTTCCGCCGCACGGGCCGCGGCGGTCAGGGCCTGCTGGCCCAGGACCTCACCAAGCGCGGCGGCAAGCTCGCCGCCTCCTTCCCGGTGGAGGAGAGCGACCAGATCCTGCTCGTCACCGACCAGGGCCAGTTGATCCGCACGCCGGTCCGGCAGGTCCGCATGGTCGGCCGCAACACCTCGGGCGTGATCATCTTCCGCACCTCGGCGGACGAGCACGTGGTCTCCGTGGAGCGCCTGGCCGACACCGGCGAGGACGAGGCGGCGCCTGACGAGATCGGCGTCGACCCCGCGCCGGAGGGCGATGCGCCCGAAGGCGATGCGCCCGACACGGGCCCCGGGGAAGGCTGAGGGCGCCTGCCCGGGTCGCCTGAGATGAAGATCGATTGAGATAGATAAGCGCTGTCATCCCGGCCCGTCAGGCCGCAGACGGCCCTCCGGCCGGGATGACAGTACTTTTTCGGACGGTTCGGTGGATTTCGGGCTAGGGCCCGGCGGCCTCCAGCCCTAGTGGGACGCCGGCGTGTTCTCGGAGATCTCTTCGAGGGTCTTGCCGACCGCCTTGGCGCCGTAGTCCTGCGCCACGTCGCCCAGCGACAGGATCCCGGCGAGGTCGCCACGTTCGTCGAGCACGATCAGCCGGCGGATCTGTTTGGAGCCCATCTTCGCCACGGCGTCGGCGACGTTGTCGCTCTCGCGGCAGGTCTCGACGCCCTCGGTCATCACCTCCGCGACGGGGGTGTCGAGCCCCAGTTGCTCGGCGACGACCCTGAGCACGATGTCCCGGTCGGTGATCAGGCCGACCACCTTGCCGTCGTCGGTCACCGGCACGGCGCCGGTCTCGATCTTCGCCATGGTGCGGGCCACCTCGGCGATCGTCGTACGGGGCGTGGCGGTGGCCACCTGGGCGGTCATGACGTCGCTGACGTTCATTTGATAATCCTCCGGAGGGTTCGGCCCGTGAAAAGCCTCAGGCGACCATCCTGTTCCCCGGGGGTGGCCGCTTGCCGTCGCGTTCGCCTGTCGCAAGATTGCGCTTGCCAGATCGCGCGACGACGGCGAAAGGCCAGGGACGGACAGTTGGGGGACCACGCCGCATGACGCGCATCGGGCTCTATCCGGGCACGTTCGATCCCATCCACAATGGGCACACCGATATCATCGGGCGTGCGGTGAAGCTGGTCGATAAGCTCGTCCTTGGCGTGGCGATCAACGCCGGCAAGGGCCCGCTTTTCTCGCTGGAAGAGCGGGTGGCGATCGTCGAGGAGGCGGTGGCCCCGCTCCGCAACCGCACCGAGATCGTGGTCCAGCCCTTCGAGGGCCTGACCATGCACTTCGCGCGCGAATGCGGGGCCTCGGTGATCGTCCGCGGTCTGCGCGCCGTGGCGGACTTCGAGTTCGAGTTCCAGATGACCGCGATGAACCAGCAGCTCGACCGCGAGATCGAGACGGTGTTCCTGATGGCCGATCCGCGCCACCAGGCCATCGCGTCAAAGCTGGTGAAGGAGATCGCCGTCCTGGGCGGCGACGTCACCAAGTTCGTCAGCGAGCCGGTGAAGCAGAAGCTGCTGGCCAAGGTCGGCCGGGGCTAGCGTCTCACGGCGCGTCCCGCTAACGGTGCGCCCATGAAGACGACTGTTCTCCTTGCCGCGGCGCTGGCGCTCGCCGCGACCTCCGCCGTGGCCCAGCGCCGCCCGGCGCCGAAAGCCGCGCCGGCCGCGGCCGCCGCCGGACCTGCCGCGCCGACCGCCGCCGACTGGCGGACGCCGGATCCCAACGATGTCCTGGTGATCGACACCAACAAGGGCCGGATCATCCTCGAGATGCTGCCCGAGGTGGCGCCCGGCCACGTGGAGCGCGTGCGCGGCCTGGTTCGCGAGAAGTTTTACGACGGCCATCGCTTCTTCCGCGTCATCGACGCCTTCATGGCCCAGACCGGCGACCCGCAGAACAGCGGCCAGGGGGGCTCCTCCCAGCCGGATATCGCCGCGGAGTTCATGTTCCGCCGCGGGCCGGAGACTCCCTTCGTGCTCGCCGCCGACCAGGCCGTGGCCGAGATCGGCTTCATCAAGTCCCTGCCGGTGATGACCCAGTCGATGATGCTGGCCCCCATGACCCGGGACGGCAAGATTTCCGCCTGGGCGCTCTATTGCCCCGGTGTCGCCGGCATGGCCCGGGCCGAGGCCGAGAACTCGGCCAACAGCCAGTTCTTCCTGATGCGCCAGGCCTATCCGTCGCTCGAGAAGCGTTACACCGCCTGGGGCCGGGTGATCTCGGGCCAGGAGGCCGTGCGCGCGATCAAGGTGGGCGAGCCGGTCGCCGATCCGCAGGACTACATGGAACGGGTTCGCCTGCTCGCCGATTTGCCCGAGGCGGAGCGCCCGAAGATTCGCGTGATCGATCCGAAGGGCGCGTGGTTCAAGGCCGAGATCGCCCGGGTCCGTGCGGCCCGCGGGGCCGATTTCACGGCCTGTGACGTCAACATTCCTGTCGAGGTGAAGTGATGGATCCCGAGAACACCCTGGTCATGACGCTGGATACCGGTCCGGTGACCATCAAGCTGCGCCCCGATCTGGCCCCCGGCCACGTGGAGCGGATCAAGGAACTGGCCCGCGAGGGCTTCTATGACGGCGTCGTCTTCCACCGGGTGATCCCGGGCTTCATGGCCCAGGGCGGCGACCCGACGGGCACCGGCTCGGGAGGCTCGGACAAGCCGAACCTGAAGGCGGAGTTCAGCCGCGAGCCGCACGTGCGCGGCGTCTGCTCGATGGCCCGCACGCCGAACCCGAACTCGGCCAACAGCCAGTTCTTCATCTGCTTCGACGACGCTACCTTCCTCGACGGCCAGTACACCGTCTGGGGCGAGGTCGTGGAAGGCATGGAGAACGTCGACGCCCTGCCGAAGGGCGAGCCGCCGCGCTCCCCGGGCAAGATCGTCTCCATGAAGGTCGGCGCGGACGCCTGAGGCGTCCATGGCCCGCAGGCTCAAGGTCTTCGTCACGTCCGACGGGCTCACCGACTACATCGTGGCGGTGAGCTCGAAGGCGAAGGCGCTGGCCGCCTGGGGGGAGCCATCAGGATCTGTTCAAGACCGGTCTCGCCCATGAGACCGACGACGCGGCGCTCGTGAAGGCCGCGACGGCGCAGCCCGGCGAAGTGCTGCGCCGGCCCGCGAACTCGCGCGGGGAGCTCGCAAAGCTGAAGCCCGCGAAGAAGGCCTCCGCTCCGGCCGGGCCATCGAAGGCGGCGCTGAAGAAGGTCGCCGACCTGGAGACGCGCCTGGCGGCTCTCGACGCCGACCATGAGAAGGCGATCGCAAAGCTCGAGCGGCAGCAGGCGCGGATCGCCGAAGACCTGGCCGCCGCGCGCGAGGAGCACGCGGGCCAGCGCGCGCGGATCGAGGATGCCCTCAGCGCTGCGCGACGGGCGCTAGGGTGACGACCACCGGATAGTGGTCCGAGCCCAGCCGGGGACCGCGCTCCACCTTCACCGTGGCCCAGTCGGATCCCGCGTAGACGTGGTCGATGGCCAGGAACGGGAAGACGCCCAGCCAGCGCAGCCGCTTGTACTGCCGGGCCGGCCAGGTGAAGAGCGCGCGGTCGCGCCGGATCACCCCGAACTCGGCGTCCCACTTCCGCCGATAGAACGACCAGGGCGCGGAGTTGAGGTCTCCGGCGACGATGGCGCGCGACCGGTCCGTCTGCGCCAGCACCCGGGCGAGGCGTTCCTCCTGCGGCTGCTGGTCTTGCGGATCGGTCGGCCACGCATAGTGCACACCGATGACCGTGTATTCGCCGCGGGCGTCGCGGTAGCGGGCGCGGGTGAGGGCCCGGGCGCGCCCAGGACGCGGGGCGAGCCCTGCCGGATCGGCGCGGCCTTGCTGTAGATCGTCGTCTCGCACTCGGCGCAGGTGGCGTGCCAGTCGGTGCGCGCGGCGATCACGCGGCGGATGGCCGGCGACGATTCCTCCAGCACCACGATGTCCGGGTCCTGCGCGATCAGCCAGTCGACGGAGCGGTCGGCCGCGCCGGTGCGGTACCAGGCGTTGAACTGGACGAGCTTCAACTGCCCGGGCGCATCGGCGGGCGCCTTCGGCCCGGTGTCGCGGAGAAGCTCCGGGGCGATCAGCAGGCCGGCCGCGACCAGGCCCACCGCGCCCATGCTGACGATCAGGGCACGGGCATAGCCCCGGAACAGCAGGCCGGCGAGGACGCCCGCCAGGGCGCCGCCGAACCAGATCGGCGCGAAATGGGCGAGGATGTCCCACTGGAGGCTCGTCCGGCCGAAATGCGAGGCCACCGCCGCGCCCGCGCAGAGCGCGGTCCCGAGGAACAGCGGCGGCGCCACGAGGGCCAGGGCGGCGAGTCGCACGAAGCGCATGTCCGGCCTCTAGCACGGCGGACGCTTGACGCGACTGCGGCCCCGTGGCCTTCACCCGCCTCCATGCAACTGGCCGACTTCGACTTCGACCTGCCCGAGACGGCGATCGCGCTCCGCCCCGCGGTCCCGCGCGATTCGGCGCGCCTGCTGGTGGTGACGCCCGGCCAGCCGATGCGGGACCTGCAGGTCCGCGACCTGCCCGGCGAGCTGCGCCCGGGCGACATCCTGGTGCTCAACGACACCCGCGTGATCCCCGCCCGGCTGAAGGGCGTGCGTGTCCGGGGCGAGAGCCGGATCGCCTGCGAGGCCACCCTTCACAAGCGGGTCTCGCCGAGCGTCTGGACCGCCTTCATGCGGCCGGGAAAGAAGCTGCAGCCCGGCGATCGGATCACCTTCGGTGACCCCGAGGACAGAGCCTGCTTCCTGGGGTCTCTCGGCGCCACGGTGAAGGACAAGGGCGACGGCGGGGAGATCACGCTGGCCTTCGACCTGGCCGGGCCGGACCTCGACGCCGCGATCGCCGAGCGGGGCGACATGCCGCTGCCACCCTATATCGCCGCCAAGCGGGCCGAGGACGCCCAGGACCGGGCCGACTACCAGACCGTCTATGCCCAGGAGGACGGCTCGGTCGCCGCGCCGACCGCCGGCCTGCACTTCACGCCGGAGCTGTTCGAACGGCTCGAGGCGGCGGGCGTCGGGACCGCCTTCGTCACCCTGCACGTGGGCGCGGGCACCTTCCTGCCGGTGAAGACCGAGAACCTGGCCGAACACCGGATGCACGCCGAATGGGGCGAGGTGGATCAGGCGACCTGCGACCGGCTGAACGCCGCCCGCGCGGCCGGCGGCCGGATCATCTGCGTGGGCACCACGTCGCTCCGGCTGCTGGAGTCCGCCACCGGCGAGGACGGGGTGGTGCGGCCGTTCCTGGACGAGACGGCGATCTTCATCACGCCGGGCTACCGCTTCCGCGCTGCGGACGGGCTGATGACCAATTTCCACCTGCCGAAATCGACGCTCTTCATGCTGGTCTCGGCGCTGGCGGGCGTGGAGACGATGCGCGCGGCCTACGCCCACGCCATCGACACCGGTTACCGCTTCTACTCGTACGGGGACTCGTCCCTGCTCTGGAGGGCCTGATGGCCGCCTTTCCCTTCACTATCCAGGCGACCGACGGCAAGGCGCGCACCGGCGTGCTCTCGACCCCCGCGCGGCGAAATCCGCACGCCCGCCTTCATGCCGGTGGGGACGGCGGGCACCGTCAAGGCGCTGACCGTCGACCAGGTGGCGGCGACCGGCGCGGACATCATCCTCGGCAACACCTACCACCTGATGCTGCGGCCCACGGCCGAGCGCGTCCGGCGGCTCGGTGGCCTCCATCGGTTCATGCGCTGGGAGAAGCCGATCCTGACCGATTCCGGCGGTTTCCAGGTCATGAGCCTCTCGAAGATCGCCAAGGTCACCGAGGAGGCCGTGACCTTCCAGAGCCACCTCGACGGCTCGCGCCACGTCCTCTCGCCCGAACGCTCCATCGAGATCCAGGCCGACCTGCTCGGCTCGGACATCGTCATGCAGCTCGACCAGCTCGTCGGCCTCCCGGCCCCTGAGGAGAAGGTCGCCGAGGCCATGCGCCTCTCCGCACGTTGGGGAACACGTTCGAAGAACGCGTTCGGAGAACGTGATACGCAAGCGCTGTTCGCCATCCAGCAGGGCGGAACCTCCGAGATCCTCCGCAAGGAATCCGCCGACCGCCTGATCGAAACTGAATACGACGGCTACGCCATCGGCGGCCTGGCGGTCGGCGAGGGCCACGAGGCGATGTGCGAGGTGCTCGACTTCGCGCCGGGCCAGCTTCCCGCCGAGCGGCCCCGCTACCTGATGGGCGTCGGCAAGCCCATCGACATCGTGGAGGCGGTCTATCGCGGCGTCGACATGTTCGACTGTGTCCTGCCCACCCGCTCCGGCCGCCACGGCCAGGCCTGGACCTGGGACGGCCCGGTCAATCTGAAGAACGCCCGCTTCGCCGAGGACGATGACGCCCTCGACCCCGCGAGCGACGTCCCCGCCAGCCGGGACTATTCCAAGGCCTACCTCCACCACCTGGTGAAGTCGGACGAGATCCTCGGCCAGGTGCTGCTCTCCTGGCACAACATCGCCTTCTTCCAGCGCCTCATGGCCGAGATGCGGACGGCGATCGCCGAGGGACGGCTGGACGCCTTCCGAGCCGCCTTCAGGTCCCGGGCCGCCGGGTCGGATAGCGCGGCTTGAGCTCGCCCGACACCTCGGGAACCGAGGAGCCGGCCTTCACGTGGCTGGGGGTCGCGGGGGGCTTGCAGCCCTTGGCCTCCCCCAGGCCCTTCAGGTAGGCGCGGCGGACGGAGCCGGCCAGGATCGCCTGCTGGACAAACGCGTCGTGGCGCTCGGCGCCGGAGAGGGTGCGAACGAAGCCGCGGAACGGGATGGCGCTGCTGGCCACGCTGGCGACCGCGCCATAGGCCGTCTCCCGGCTCATCAGCGATTCCTCGTCGGTGGTCGGGGTGTCGATGTCCGCGCCCATCGCCTGGTCGATCGGCTGGATCAGCGCGATCAGCGTCGCGCACCGGGTGTTCGGCGGCCGCTCGTAGGGATCGGCCATGGCCTTCAGCAGTACGACCGGGATCTTCGAGCGCAGCACGTTCACGTCGCGGAGCGGCGCGGAGACCGCCCCGGTGATGTCCTCGCGGGTGGCCTCGCCGCGCGTCTGAACGCGTCCGTCGGGCCCGGAGGTGGCGCAGGCGGAAAGGGTCGCGCCCGACAGAATCAGGGCGGCGGCAAGGGCAAGGTCGCGCATCGCGGCCATCCTAGTGCGACCTGTGGCGCAGTTAAGGCGGAAGACGCCTTGCGCCCGCACGGGCCTGCGCATAGGTTCCGCGCCGCTTCGCCCGGGCCGGCCCACGCCATCCCAGCGACGTGGGCCGGTAGCTCAGTGGTAGAGCATTCGACTTTTAATCGAATGGTCGTGAGTTCGAACCTCACCCGGCCTACCATCATCGCGCGCCTCACTGGGCGAGATCGTCCGGTCGGCGCGCCACCCTGATCGTCACATCCCGTTTGCGGCCGTCACGGATCACGCCGAGCGTCAGGTCGGACCCCGGCTGTGCGCCGGCGATGGCGCGGGTCAGGCCGCCGGAGCCGATGATCGCCTCGCCGTTCACCGTGGTGACCACGTCGCCGGCGCGCAGCGCGCTCGCCGCCGGACCCCCGCGCGAGAGCTCGGCGATGAGGGCGCCCCGCTGTCCGGGGATGTTGAGCTGGAAGGCCAGGGCCGGCGTGAGGTCCATGACGCCGACGCCGAGATAGCCGCGGGTCACCCGGCCGGTCTCGACGATCTGACGGGTGACGTTCTGGGCTAGGTCGGCGGGAATCGCGAAGCCGATGCCGACGGAGCCGCCGCTGGGCGAGAAGATGGCGGTGTTCACGCCGATCACCCGGCCCTGGAGATCGAAGGACGGTCCGCCGGAGTTGCCGCTGTTGATGGGCGCGTCGATCTGCAAATAGCTCACATAGGCCTCGCCGATTTCGCGGCCGTGGGCCGAAACGATGCCGGCCGTCGCCGTCCCGCCGAGGCCAAAGGGGTTGCCGACGGCCACCACCCAGTCGCCGACCTCGGGGAGGGCGTCGGCGGCGAACTGGACATAGGGAAGGTCGCTGGCGTCCAGCTTCAGGACCGCGAGGTCGGTCGGCGGGTCGCGGCCGACCAGCCTGGCCGGGAACTGCCGTCCGTCGGCGAGCGCCACGACGATCTGCTGGGCGCCGTCCACCACGTGGTTGTTGGTCACCACGAGGCCATCGGCGCTGATGATGAAGCCCGAACCGGCGCCACGCCGCACCGGGGCCAGTCCTGGCGGCAGCTGCATGCTCGCCCCGCCGACCGACAGGGTGTCGATGGAGACCACGGCCGGCGAGACCCGTTTGACGATCGGCGCGAAGGAGGTCGGCGCCTCGCCCGACGGAGCCGCCAGGATCGGACCTGAGGTCTGCGGCGGTGGGGGGCACGGCCTTTGGGGCGCCGGGGCCGTCGCAGGCGGCGAGCGCGAGCAGCGCGGCGCCGGCCAGCGCCAGGGCAGGAAAGCTGCGGATCATCTTGGTCGCCCTCTGGATGTGCATCCTAAACGCACGGATTCCCCTCGCGAGCCCGGGATGCCGGTTCCCGGTGGACGACGGGCCGACGCATGTTAGGGCAAAGGACTGTGACGCTTTCGGGGAGTGATGCGGTGACGGTGGGACGGCGTGCGTTTCTGAGGCAGGCCGCGGCGGGCGGCGTCATGCTGGGGCTGGGGGGCTGCGCGACGGCGGCCCCGCCCGTAGCGGCGAGCCTCGCGCGCCCGCCGTTCCGCCCCGTGCCGCCGCTTGCCCGGATCAATGCGAAGCCCGAACGGATCTTCGACATTACCGTCTGCCTCCGCCCGTTCCGGGCCGCCGGCCCCAGGCTGGACGCCGAGACGGTCGGCGACAAGCTCGTGGTCCATAACTATGGCCACGGCGGCTCGGGCTGGTCGCTTTCCTGGGGTTCGGCGAAGGTCGTAGTCCCGAAGGCGCTTTCGACGGGCCAGAAGGACATCGCCGTCATCGGCTGCGGCGCGCTGGGGCTGACCGCGGCGATCACGGCCCAGCGAGCCGGGGCCAACGTCACCATCTACGCCAAGGACCGAATGCCCGAGGTGCGCTCGGCCCGGGCCACCGGGGTGTGGTCTCCGGAATCGCGGATCTCCACCGAGGCGGCCGCACCGGCGGGTTTCCCCGTGATCTGGGAGCAGATGGCCCGGGACAGCTTCCGCACCTTCCACCACTACCTCGGCCTGCCAGGCTCGCCGGTGGAGTGGATCGACCGCTACGTGCTGTTCGACGCCCCGCCCGGGCGCCGCGCCGACCCGGTCGGTTTCGCCCACTACGGCAGCCGGATCGCCGACCTGACACCGCCCACTGAGGCCCTGCCCGGGGGAGCCATCCGTTCCCGGCGCCGATCGCCCGGCGCACCTCGCTGCCGATGTTCAACATCTCGGAGCTCGGCCGGGTGCTCACCGAGGAATTCCTGCAGGCCGGCGGCCGCATCGAGACCATGGAGTTCCACACGCCGGCCGACCTCTCGAAGCTGAAGCAGAAGGTGGTGATCAACTGCACCGGTTACGGCGCCCGCGCGCTCTGGAAGGACGAGAGCGTTGTCCCGGTGCGCGGCCAGATCGCCTGGCTGATCCCGCAGCCCGAGGCGAGCTACGGCATCGTCTACGACAATGTCTCGATGATCGCCCGGCGCGACGGCATCGTCATCCAGCAGACCGGCCCGGACGAGTCGTGGGGCTACAACGATCCGAACGAGACGGTGGACCGCGAGGAGGCCATGGGGGCCGTGGCCTCGATCGCCCGGGCCTATGCCTAGAACTCGATGCCGTCGCGGATGAAGGTCTGCAGGATGTTGGTCTTGCGGATGCCGTAGCGGACCGTCGCCTTCGGGACCTCGCCGTAGGGCAGGGTCATGAGTTCGCGGACGAAGCGGCGGTCGGCCCGCTGGCTCGCGAAGCCGCGGCCTGGATCGGACCAGAGGCCGAAGGCCGGACCGACCGCGACCTTGTCCACCAGCAGGCAGTTGGTGTCGACGAATCCCCCATCCGCGGCGAAGCGGCCCTTTCCCGGCCCCACGGAATCCCAGCGGTCGACGCCCAGTTCCGCGCCGCTCTCCTCGTCGACCAGCATCCGGTGCGAGAAGGCCCACGCCTTGCCCTGGATCGCGTCCAGCAGGGCGCCCAGGTGGTTGGGTGACCACGAGTTGTCGTCGTCGAGGTAGGCCACGGTGCGGGCGTTGGCCAGGAAGCTGAGGATCGAGCGGAGCGCGCCGCCGTCCATGGACATATGCACGCCCCGTGCCGGACCGAGGTGGAGAACGGCGGGGTCAGAACGAGGGCCGAGACATGCTCCGGCCGGCTGGCAAGGGCGGCGTACAGGTCCTGGGTGCGGTATGGGTTCAGGTCAGCGCCGATGACGATCTGCACGCGTCGGCCGCCAAGCTCCTGGCCGTAGATGCAACGCACCGCGTTGACGATGCTGGGCCGCATCAAAGTCGGGATGACCACCGCGACATCGGCGATCTCCTGGGCCGGCGCGCGGTCGGGGAAGTAGCGTCCAAGCTCGAGCGTGGGGCCCATCAGGCGGCGGTCTTGCGGACGTAGAGCTGGTAGAGCGGCGCTCCGAACACGGTCAGCTTGCGCTGGTACAGCGTCACGAAGGCGTCGATGGCCGGCTTCGGCATGTTGTAGAAGTCTTCCTGGCCGTTCTTCTCGTGCTTCCACAGGTAGTCGTCGAAGATCAGGAGCCCGCCCACTTTCAGGAGCTTGAAAGCCAGGACGGCGTCGGTGAGCACGTCCGGGCGCCTGGTGGGAACCGTCCACGTAAACCAGGTCGAAGTCGCCGGCGCGCCCGTCCGCCAGCAGGCGGATCAGGACGTCGTGAGAGAGTCCCTTGTGCTTGGCGAAGGTCACCGGGTTGGGCGCCGCGTCGATGGCGGCTTGGACATTGGCGTCGAAACGGGCTTCGACCGCGGCCATCTGGGCGGGATCGTGCTCCATGCCGCCCGCCCATGTGTCGACGCAGTGCAGCTCGATGGGCCGGGACTGGGCGCAGGTCTCCACCAGGAAACAGGCCGATCGCCCTTCCCAGGAGCCGATCTCGAGCATGCAGGAGGCTGGATGTCGGCGCAGGAGTTCCCGCCAGGTCGGCGCGAACCGGGAGAACCAGTCGGTCGTGAACGCGTAGGGGGGACTCTGCCATCGGGACTGCTTAGCGAGGCCGGCGGGACGGGCCAAGCCCGGCGGCTGGCGCAGCAGCGGCCCGCGCCCTACATTCGGACCGCTGCGGCGGGCTACGACGGCCCTCGGGCGCGCCACTTCCGGCCCCACCTCGGACCGAGGGGCAGAGCGTCCTGCGTAAGCGCGCTCTCCCGCCGCAGCGCCCTACTGTTGCTGTTGCTGCTGTTGCTGGCGCTGCTGCTCGTGCAGCAGGGCGCTTGCGCGCTGGCGCCGCCCGCCGCCGCGGCCCGGCACCGGCTGCGAGACCCGCAGGAACTCAGGCTCGGCGGGTGCGGCGCGCGCCCGGCGGACGCTGACGCCGACGGCGAGCTGGCTCTCGGCCTCGCCCTTGTAGACGCCTCTCGACGGCGGCACGTCGGAATAGTCCCGGCCGACCGCGCAGGGGGACGTGGCGCTCGCCCGCCGGGATGTTGTTGGTCGGGTCGAAGCCGATCCAGCGGGTGCTCGGCAGGAAGACCTCCACCCAGGCATGGGTCGCGTCCGGGTCGGAGCGATCGCCCTGCTTGCGGTCGGTGAACAGGTAACCGGACACGTAGCGCGCCGGGATGCCCCAGGACCGACAGATGGCGATCATCACGTGGGCGAAGTCCTGGCAGACGCCCTTCTTGTGCTGGAGCACGTCGTCGATCGGGCTGTCTGCGCGGGTGACGCCGGCCTCGTAGTCGAAGGCGCGGTAGATTTCCGATGACAGGGTGCGCACGGCGGTGAGCGGGCAGGCGGCGCGCAGGCGGTTCAGGTCATGCTCCTCCACGAACGCGTGCAGCATCTCGGTCTCGCGGGCGAAACCGTGCGCGTGCAGGAACTCGAAGTTGTCGCCGCGCACGAAGTCCGAGCGCAGCCGATCCCACTCCCCGGTGTCCAGGGTCTCGGGCAGATGGGCGGGGGCATGGGTCTCGACCGCCGACACTGCGGTGATCGTCAGCCGGTCGTGCGGCTGGGGCACGTCGAAGTGGTAGACGGCGTTGCCGAAGGCGTCCGCGTAGGAGAACACCTTGGCCGGCGGGTCGAGCTCCAGCTCGAAGCTGACCAGCCGCTGGTTGGCCCCGCGCTGCGGCTGCATCCAGAGCTCCATGACGCTTTCGCGCACGGGCTCCTCGTACTGGTACTGGGTGACATGGCGGACTTCGAGCAGCACGGATCAGGCCTCTCTCACGCGGGCAGCCGCTGTTCGAGCGGGTAGGCGACGAAGGTTTCGTAGACCATCCGGTGGATGGCGGCGCACTCGTCCAGGACGCCGGAGATGAAAGCGCTGGCCCCCTGGGCCTGGATCTCCTCCATGTCGGCGTACTGCAGGCGGGCGCGCAGGCGGCCGGCGACCCGCTCCGGGTTGGCATGGCCGGGTTCGACGTTGCGGGCGATGACCGCCAGGTGCTCCTCGATGCGGTCGGTGCAGAACCTGAGCGAGCGGGGGAAGTCCTCGTCGAGCAGCAGGAACTCGAGGATGAACCGCGGCTGCATGTCCGCGGTGTAGACCCTGAGGTAGGGTTCAAGCGCGCAGGCCATGCGCAGCACGCTGGTGAGCGCGAAATGGTCGGTGATCGGCTTGCGCTTGCCGTCGCCGAAGCAGACCTCCAGCAGGGCCCCGATGAGCTGGGCCCGCTCCAGGTAGACGCCCAGCAGCAGGAAGCGCCAGCCTTCGCCGTGGCTCATGGTGGCGTCCGCCGCGCCCTTGAACAGGTGCAGGTCGGCGATGATGTCGTGCAGGAAGGCCTGTGATCCGTCGCGGAACACGCGGCCCGCGTTCGGGTCGGTCATCCGGAAGTGGACGAGGTTCAGCCGCTCCCAGGTTTCCGTGGTGATCTGGTCGCGCACCTGGCGGGCGTTTTCGCGGGCGCGGGCCAGCGAGGTGGCGATGGAGCCGTGGTCCTCGCGGTCGAGGACCAGCGCCTGGGTGGCCTTGAAGGGCGCCAGCGCCTTCTCGGGCTCGGTGTCGCCGACGGCGGCGAGCGCAATGCGGGCGACCTCTGTCGCTGCCTCGGTCCGGTCGAGCGTGGCCGTGAGCATGACGTCGGAGAGCCGGGCCATGTGCTCGGCCCGCTCCACGTATCGGCCGATCCAGTAGAGGCTGTCGGCGACGCGCGCGAGCATCATGCGGAAGCCTCCGGGCTTGAAACGTCGAGGGTCATGTCGGGCTCTTCACGGCCTTCGGCGATGACCCAGGTGTCCTTCGAGCCGCCCCCCTTGGCTGGAGTTGACGACCAGGGAGCCCCGCCGGAGCGCCACGCGCGTCAGGGCGCCGGGGGTCACCGCGATCTTCTCCCCGGACAGGATGAATGGCCGCAGGTCGACGTGCCGGGGCTCGATGGCGGAATCGATCAGGCAGGGTGCGGTCGAAAGCTGGATGGTTGGCTGGGCGATGTAGTTGGCCGGGTCGGCCTTCAGGGCGTCGGCGAATTCCGCGCGCTCGGCGCGGGTCGAATGCGGCCCAATGAGCATGCCGTAGCCGCCCGACGCGCCCACCGCCTTGACCACCAGCTTGTCGAGATTGGCCAGCACGTGGCTGAGCTGCGCCGGCTCACGGCAGAGGAAGGTCTCGATGTTCGGCAGGATTGGGTCCTCGCCCAGGTAGTAGCGGATGATCTCCGGGACGTAGGCGTAGACCGCCTTATCGTCGGCGACGCCGGTTCCGGGGGCGTTGCAGATCACCACATTCCCGGCCCGGTAGGCGTTGAAGAGCCCGGCCGAGCCCAGGCCGGAATCCCGCCGGAAGGTGAGGGGGTCGATGAAATCGTCGTCCACACGGCGGTAGATCACGTCGATCCGGCGCAGCCCGGTGGTGGTGCGCATGTAGACCATGTTGTCGTGCACCACGAGATCGCGGCCCTCGACCAGGGGCGCGCCCATCAGGCGGGCCAGGTAGGCATGCTCGAAGTAGGCGGAGTTGTAGACCCCGGGCGTCAGCACCACGACCTGCGGGTTCGGCCGCCAGTCCGCCGCCATCCCCTTCAGCGTCGAGAGCAGGAGGTCCGGGTAGCGGTCGATCGACCGTACGCCCGCGCCGCGGAACACGCCCGGGAACACGCGCTTGGCCGCCTCGCGGTTGGCCAGCATGTAGGAGACGCCGGACGGGACGCGCAGATTGTCCTCCAGCACGGCGAAGGTGCCGTCCGGCTGACGGATCAGGTCCGAGCCGCAGACGTTGGCGTAGGCCCCGTGCGGCACATAGAGGTTCTGCATCTCGCGCCGGTACGAGGGCGCGCAAAGCACGAGGTCGCGCGGCACCACCCCCGTCCATCAGGATCTGCTGCTCGGAGTAGATGTCCGACAGGAACATGTTCAGCGCCTTCAGGCGCTGGGTGAGCCCCGCCTCGATGACCGCCCATTCCTGGGCGGCGATGATCCGTGGGAGCAGGTCGGTGGGGATGATCCGCTCGGTGGAGCTCTCGGCGCCATAGACCGTGAAGGTGATGCCCTGGAGCAGGAAGAAGCGCTCGAGGGTTCGCTGACGCTCGGCAAGGTCCTGGGCGCTCAGGGTGTCCAGGCGAGCGGCCAGTTCGGCGTAGTGCGGGCGCACCTTGCCGTCGGGGCCGCGCATTTCGTCATAGGGTTCGAGCGTCGGGACCCGCGCCTCGACCATCTGCTCGTCCCTTGCCACGCCCCGTCGCACCTTTCTGCCGATACCCCGTCCAAGGACCCTAACGCCTGGAACGGCCTTGCGGAGCCCTTGCGCGCATTTCGGCGAGGCCCTGCCCGTTTTTCAGGCAAGGCCTCTAGGTCTCAAAGCAGCCAGTCCGCCGCGGTCACATTGCCCGGGGCGACGCCGCCGAGCGTGGTGATGTGGAACGGCCACTCGCCGCCCGGTCCGTCGATGTCCAGCATCACCTTCGCGCCGCCCGCGCCGTCGTCCACGAAGGCCAGGTCCCGCGCAAGGTTCCCGCCCGTGTAGACGCCGCGCAGGCCCGTGAGGTCAAGCTTATCCTCGCCCGGACGGAAATCAGTCACGAGTCCGGCGGTCCAGGGCAGGGCGTCGAAGTCGAACCGGTCTGCGCCGGCGCCGCCCGTCAGCCGGTCGGGTCCCTGGCCTGCGGTCAGGGTGTCGGCGTCCGCGCCGCCTACCAGGACGTCCCCATAGGTCTTCGAGACGAGATGCTGGCCCGTGGTGGCCGGCGGCGGCGTGGTCGGCGGTGTCGTCCCACCGCCCTGTCCGTAGACGCTGGCGGCGGTGAGGCCGGCAGGGGCGATGCCGTTCAGGGTGACGATGTGGAACGGCCACTCGCCGCCCGGCCCATCGGTGTCGAGCATCACCTTCGTCCCGCCCGCGCCGTCGCCCTCGAACGTCACCGCGCCGTTGTTCGGCAGGGCCGAGAGGTCAAGCCGGTCCACGCCGACCTGGAAGTCCTTGATGTGCCCGGCGCTCCACGGGGTTTGCCTGAAGACGAAGCTGTCGGCGCCGGCGCCGCCGGTCAGTTGGTCGGCGCCCTGGCTGGCGTTGAGCGTGTCCGCGCCGGTTCCACCCACGAGCGTGTCGCCGGCCCGCGTGGCGGTCAGCACCCGGCCTGCATCGCCGGCCGGCGGCGGGCTGGGCGGCGGGCCGCCTGTCCCGGGGGTGTAGTTCGGATCGGGGAGATTCCAGGCCTTGACGTAGTCGACCTTCATCGCCGCCGGCCACGGCGTGGTGGCGTCCGGCGCTCCGGCCCAGTGCCCGCCGACCGCAAGGTTGACGATCATGTGCATCGGCTCATGCATGTCGACAGGGGTGGCCGTGCGCCAGACCTCGGTCCCGTCGATGTAGAAGATGATGTCCTGCGGGCTCCACAGGGCGCCGTAGGTGTGGAAGCCGTTGTCGTCCGGCGTGAAATTCTGAAGCCCCGCCGCCGGGACGCTGTTGGAGTGGATGGCGTTGTAGGGGACCTTGGTGTCAGACCCGAGCCCCTCGAGAATGTCGATCTCGTCGTTGTTTTCGCCCAGGAGCCAGAAGGCCGGCCACAGGCCCTGGCCATGCGGCAGTTCGGCCCGGATCTCGAAGTAGCCGTAGGTCTGCTGATAGTGCGAATCCAGCATGCCCGAGGCGTACTGATAGCCCCACATCTTGCCGGACGTTTCGGCCGAGACGGGCTGGGCGGTGATGGTCAGGACGCCGTCCTTGACCGCGTAGGGATTGAGTCCGAGCGACCAGTCCGCCGTGCCCTTGAAGTCCGGCGACACATAGATCTGCTGCTCGCCGTTGCGCGGCAGGGTGAAGCTGTTCAGGCCGTCGCCGGCGTACCCGAAGTTGGTCTTCCAGACGCTTCCGATCTGCAGGCTGTCGAAGTTGTCGACAAAGGTGGGCGCGCCGAGGGCGCCGTATTCCAGCGGCAACTGGAAGTCACGGGCCGCGAACTGCCCGACGGTCGCATTGCGGAACACGATCTGCGTGGCGCCGTCGGTGAGCACGACGTCCGCGCCCTGCTGCGTCATGGCCGCCTTCACCTCGTCGAAGGTGTTGAGGCTGCCGCCGATCAGCCGGATCTTGTCGCTCCAGGACTGGAAGTCCTCGATGACCTCGTTGCCCTCGCCCTGGCGGACGATGAAGGTGTCGGCCCCCGGACCGCCGATGAGGACGTCCTGGCCCTTGCCGCCGTACAGGAACTGATCCCCGTCCAGGCCCTGGATGATGTTGTCGCCATCGTTGCCGGCCGCGTAGCTGCCGTGGCCGAAGACGATGAGGTTTTCGACGTTCGCGCTGAGGACGTAGGAGGACCAGATCTTGACGGTGTCGACACCGCCGCCGGCCTCCTCGACAACGACATCGCGGGTGTCGCGCACCCAGTAGAAGTCGTCCCCTGCGCCGCCGACGAAGGTGTCCCGGCCGCCGCCGCCCTCGAACTGATCTGCGCCAGAGGACCCGTAGAGAGTCTCACCGAACCACGACCCGTTCACGTACTTCACGCCAGCCTGGTTGGTGTCGGGCAGCCATGCGCCCGCGAAATTCCGATACGCCATGCGGAAACCCTTGCTGGTTCTGGTGAGTTGTTCGGAAGTCCCCGCCGGCCATACAGCCGTGCGGCGCTCCCCCCTGCGATGTTCCCGAGATACGGGTCACGTTTCCGTGCCGCAACGCGAGTTTGTTGCGACGCTTGTTCTTTTCGTCACAAGCTATTGTGAGGGGATAATCGAGCCGGATTAGCCAGGTCGCCCAATTTCGGACGAATTGACTGACTCACATCAGTAACAGGTCAAGCTTGTTTACTTATTGAATTTCATAGCTGCTTAGCCAGCCGACCGCGCCGCCGCAGAACGCCGCAGCTCGCGTCGCCTGCGAGGCCCGCGGGCGGTCGCCCCCCACCGTGACAGGCCGTGGCCGCGCCGCTACACACCGGACCCGGGGGGCGCTCGGAGAGAAGAACGCTTTGAGTCGGCTGGTTTTCGCCCTGTCGGCCTCCGCGGCCCTGTGCGCCGTCCTGGCTGGGCCGGCGCTGGCGGCGGAGCCTCGGGCCACCATTGAAGGCGAGCTTGATCCCGAGCTGCGGACGGCGATCCTGCGCGCGCTGGGCGATGCCGACCGCCCGACCGGAAACCGGTTCGAAGCTCGTCGCCGCGCCAGGGCCGCCGCCGAGGACGCCATCGCCGTCCTGCGGTCGGAGGGCTACTACGCCTATTCCGTGGAAGCCGACGTCGGCGAGGCCGAACCCCCGACCGCCATCGTTCGGATCACGCCGGGTCCGCGATTCGGCATCGCCGCGCCGCAGATCAGCTGGGTGGGCGAGCCTCCCGAGCCCACGGCGGGCCAGGCGGCGGCCGACGCCCTGGCGCTGAAGGCCGGCCAGCCCGGCCGCGCGGCGGACGTGATCGGCGCGGAGGGCCGCGCGGTGGCGGCGATCCAGAAGCGCGGTTACGCCGACGTGCGCGCCGAGCCCCGCGAGGTGGTGGTCGACCACGCAGACCAGACCGTCCGGCCTACCTATCGCATCGCCGCGGGCGGCATCGTCCGCCTCGACGGCGTGGACCTCACCACCAACGGCCGCACCGACCGGGACTGGGTCACCCGGCTGGCCCCGTGGAAGCCCGGTCAGGCCTACGATCCCGAGGCGGTGGCCGAGTTCGAGCGGCGCTTGCTCGACGCCGGGGTCTTCGACAGCGTCACGGTGGCGCTTGCGCCGGTGGCGCAGGCCACGCCGGAAGGCTGGCGGCCCGTGGTGGTCAGCCTCGCCGAGCGGGACCGTCGCACCATCGAGCTGAGCGCCAGCGTCGCCACCGAGGAGGGCTTCGGGCGCCGAGGCCCGCTGGACCCGCTACAACTGGCTCGGCCGGGCCGACACCCTGACGGCGCTCGGGCGCCTGTCGGAACTGGACAGCCGGATCGCGCCGACCCTCACCCTACCGCATTGGCGCCGGCCCCAGCAGACGCTGACCCTCGGCGCAGCGGGCTACAGGGTGCGCACGGACGCCTACGACGAGAACGGCATCGGTATCCGCACAGACGTCACCCGCCGGTACGGCCGCACCACCTCGCTCGTCCAGGGATCCTATGTGACGGTGGGCGCGACGCTCGACCTCACCCAGACCCAGGAGCTGGACCCCGACGATCTCAATCCGCTGGGCCGCGACCTGCTGATCGGCGGCCTGCTGGGCGCCTTCGCTCTCGACCGCACCAACGATCCGCTCAACCCGCGCAGCGGCTGGCGCAGCGACGTGCGGGCCGAACCCACGCTGATCGTCGGCGAGACCAACCTGCCGTACCTGAAGCTCCAGGGGCAGGGCAGCATCTACTTCCCGTTCGAGAGCGGCCGGACCGTGGCCGCGGGCCGTCTGCGGCTGGGCAGCATCCTGAACGGCCAGATTCCGCAGCTTCCGGCGTCGCGGCGGTTCTACGCCGGCGGCGGGGGCTCGGTGCGCGGTTTCGGGTATCAGGACGTGGGTCCGAAGCTGGACGATGGCACGCCGCAGGGCGGCGCCTCGCTGATCGAAACCTCGGTGGAACTGCGCCGGCAGCTCACCAAGACCTGGGAGGTGGCGGCCTTCGTGGACGCCGGGGCTGTCGGTTCCGACCCGGCCATCGACTTCCAGGACGTCTCCATCGGCGCCGGGATCGGCGTCCGCTACCATCTGAGCTTCGGGCCGGTGCGCGTCGATGTGGCTGCGCCGGTGACCAAGCGCCAGGGCGGGGCGCCGTTCTACATCTACGTCAGCATCGGGCAGAGCTTTTGAGCGAGGCCGCCGACACGTCCGCGCCGGCCGAGGTGCTGAAGCGCAAGGTCCTCCCCAAGGCCCTGGTGGTGCTCGCCATCGCTCTGGTCGTGACTGTCGGGGCGATCTTCGCCGGCGCGCGGTATGGCGTCCTGCTCCCCGAGGCCCGGCTGCTCATCGAGGCGCGCACGGACGGCCTCAAGGTCGGCCGCTTCGGCCGGCTCAGGGTCGAGGGCCTTTCCGGCGACATCTGGAGCGACTTCCGGATCCGCAAGCTCACTATCCGCGACGAGAAGGGCGTGTGGCTGGAAGCCGATAATGTCCACATGTCATGGCGTTACCTCGAACTCCTGAGGCGGAGATCTCTATGCCGAGAGCATCGAGGCCCAGTCGATCCGGGTGCTCCGCCGCCCGACGCTGACGCCCAAGGGCAAGGATCGCGGCCTGCCCGTGTCGTTCCGCATCGACAGGGCGACGGCGCGACTGGAGATGTTGCCAGAGTTCAGCCTGCGCCGCGGCGTCTACGACCTCGACGTGGCGCTCGACGTCCAGCGGCGCGGGGGGCGGCGGGCGACGGTGAAGGCGCTGAGCGTTCTCCACCCCGGCGATCACCTCAACGTCGACCTCGACATTGGCGGCGACGGCCCGATGAAGGTCCGGGCTGACGCCCTGGAAGCGCGCGGCGGCGCGCTGGCCGGCGCGATCGGCCTGCCAGCGGACCAGCCGTTCGCCGTGGACATCGACGCGGACGGGAAGGAGTCCCAGGGGACGTTCAGCGCCTATGCGACCTCGGGCGCGGCCCGGCCGCTGGACGCCAGCGGGTCGTGGACGCCGCAGGGCGGTCAGGCGCGCGGGCGGCTGTCGCTCGCGGCCTCGACGCTCACCCGGGGCTGGATGGATCGCCTCGGGCCCGAGGTCACATTCCTGGTCACCGGCCGCAGGGCGGGCGAGAACCTGTTCGACCTCGACGCCCGGCTGAACGCCGAGAACCTCGGCCTCGAGGCCCGCGGGCAGGGCGACCCGGGCAAGCGCCAGCTCGGGCCGCGGGGCGTCACCCTGGTGGCGGTCTCCCCGAACCTCTCACGGATCACCGGCGGCCCC
Source organism: Phenylobacterium sp. J367 (assembly GCF_024699985.1). Classification (GTDB taxonomy): domain Bacteria; phylum Pseudomonadota; class Alphaproteobacteria; order Caulobacterales; family Caulobacteraceae; genus Phenylobacterium. The sequence goes on from NZ_JAJONA010000001.1 coordinate 3,506,231, forward strand.
CCATGGGCCGGACGCAGGTGAACGGCGTGCTCACCGGGGGCGGGGTGGGCTACCGATTCGCCGGAACCGGCGCCGTCGAGCGGCTGTCGCTCGCAGGCTACAGCCTGTCGCGCGTGATGGGCCCGATCCAGCTGGAAACGCGCGGCGGCGCGGTCAATGTCGCCGCCACGCTCTCCGGCGCCGGCGGCGCTGGACAGGGCTGGATCGCCGCCCTCCTCGGCGGCAATCCCCGGGCGCGGTTCGTGGGGTCCCGGTTGGCGGACGGCCGCCTGGCCTTCCGCGAGCTGGAGGTCGACGGCCGCGGGCTCGACGTGGACGCCAGCGGCGGACGCAGCCTGCTGGGCGGCCTGAACTTCAAGGGACGAGCTCTGCTGTCCAACCTCGCCGCCGCCCGGCCGGGCGCGTCGGGCCAGGTCACCGCCACCTGGTCCGCCAACCAGGGTGGGGCGGGCAAGCCCTGGGTGTTCGATGTGGATGCGCGGGGCGAGAAGTTCGCCCTGGGCTTCGCCGAGCTCGACAGGCTGCTGGGGGCCGCGCCGCGGCTTTCGGGCCAGGCGAGCTGGCAGGATCGGCGCATCACGGTCGCGAAGGCCGCGCTCGACGGCGCAGCCTTCGACGCCAACACCGCGGGCGCGCTGGCGCCGGACGGCGGGCTCGCCTTCAAGGTGGACTGGAGCGCCACCGGACCATTCCGCGCCGGACCGGTGGAGATCACCGGCCGGGCCCGCGGCGACGGCACCATCGCCGGGTCCCTGCGCGAACCGCGCGCCGACCTCACAGCCCGGATCGACGAGATCGATGTCCCGCGCCTGCCGCTGCACGACGCCCAGGTGACGCTGAGCTTCCTTAGACGGGCGGACGGATCGACCGGCGCTGTGGCGGTCGCGGCCCAGAGCGCCTACGGCCCGGCGCGCGCCCGATCGGACTTCCGCTTTCCGGCGGGAGGCGTCGACCTCACCAACCTCTCGGTCGATGCGGGCGGGGTGAAGGCGGACGGGTCGCTGTCTCTGCGCCGCAGCACGCCCTCGGCCGCCAACCTGACGCTTGCCGTCGGCCCCGGAGCGTTCCTTCAGGCGGGCGAGGTCAAGGGCGCGGTGCGGATCGTCGACGGGGCGGGGGGCGCCAGGGCCGACGTGGACCTCGGCGGCCAGAACCTGATGCTGGCGGGGGTCGGGGGGACGAGCATCAAGGCGCTCCGTTTCCAGGCGGACGGGCCGCTGGCGCGGCTGCCCTACGCCGCCCGTGCCGAGGGCGTCACCCGAGCGGAGCGCTGGAACCTCAACGGCAGCGGCGAGCTGTCCGATGCCGGGCCAGGCTATGCGCTCACCTTCGATGGCTCAGGGCGGCTGGGCGAGCGCGACCTGCGAACGGTGGAGACCGCCGTCCTGCGCATGAACGGGCCGGAGCGGAGCGCCCGCCTGCGTCTCGCCGCCAGCAACGGCGGCCGGATCGACCTCGATGGCCGCCTCGACGCCCAGTCCGCCGATGTCGACGCGCGCGTCGCGGGCCTCGGTCTTGGCCTCTTCGACCAGGATCTCGCGGGCCAGGTGGAAGGCACGCTCAGCCTTCAGGGCCGCGGCGAAGCCCTGACCGGCCAGTTCGACGCCCGCCTGACCGACGCGCGCGGCCGGGGGCTGCCGGTCAATGCCGGCATCGACGGCACGGTGCGGGGCCGGCTGAGCGACGCCTCCATGACCGTGGAGGCCTCGGCGACCAACGAGCAGGGCCTGAAGGCGACCTCCTATCTTGTCCTGCCGGTGGAGGCGTCGGCTGCGCCGTTCCGCCTGGCGGTCGCCCGGCAACGGCCGATGCAGGGCCGGTTCGCCGCCGACGGGGAGATCGGACCGCTGTGGGACCTGCTGGTCGGCGGCGAGCGCAGCCTGAAGGGCCACGTCGCGACCGCCGGCACGCTCGGCGGCACGCTGGCCGCGCCGCAGGCCGCGGGCCGGATCACCGTGGCGGACGGCCGCTTCGACGACGGCCAGACCGGGCTTTCGCTCCGCCAGATCGCGCTTCGGGCCGACTTCGCCCAGAGCGAGATGAACGTCTCGCGCGCCAGCGGCGTCGACGGGCACGGCGGCTCGGTGGCGGGCGCCGGGAAGATCAGCCTCGCCCAGAACGGAGTCTCCAGCTTCCGCCTGAACCTCAGCGGCTTCCGGCTGATCGACAACGAACAGGCCACCGCCTCCGCCAGCGGCCCGGTGACGATCGACCGGGGCTCCAATGGACGCGTGCGGCTTTCGGGCGACCTGACCATCGACCGCGCCGACGTGGCCGCCGATCTGCCGATCCCGTCGGGCGTGGTGCCCATGGATGTCGTCGAACGCAACCGGCCGGTGGAGCTCGTCGCCGCCTTGCCGCCCGTCAAGCGGCGCGGCGACGGCTGGGCGCTCGACGTGAAGCTGAGCGCGCCGGGCCGGGTCTTCCTGCGGGGCCGGGGACTGGACGTCGAGCTGTCGCTAGACGCCCGCGTGACGGGCTCCACGTCGCGGCCCGACCTGACCGGCACGGCGCGGGTGGTGCGCGGGGACTACGACTTCGCGGGCAAGCGCTTCGAGTTCGATCCGCGCAGCGTCGTCTATCTGTCGACCCGGCCCGAGGAGATCCGCGTCGACCTGCAGGCCATCCGCAACGACCCGTCGTTGATCGCCGTCGTGCGGATCCGCGGGACGGCGGCCCGCCCAGAGGTGACGTTGACGTCGTCCCCGACGCTGCCCAACGACGAGGTGCTGTCCCAGGTTCTGTTCGGGCGTTCGGCGTCGCAGCTCTCGCCGATCGAGGCGGCCCAGCTCGCGTCCGCCATCTCGGCGCTGGCGGGCGGCGGCGGCTTCGACGTAATCGGCAACCTCAGGACCTTCGCTGGGCTCGATCGCCTGGCCTTCGCCGGCGGCGGGGATTCGGCCCTGACGGTCTCCGGCGGCAAGTACATCACCGAGGACGTCTATCTCGAGATCATCGGCGGCGGCCGCGAGGGCAGCGTGGCCCAGGTCGAATGGCGCGTGCGGCGCACGCTGGCCCTCATTTCACGGGTCACCCAGCAGGGCGAGACCAAGCTTGCCGTACGTTGGCGGCGGGACTACTAGGCGGCCCGCCCGCCGGCGTTCGCATAGGCCTGGGTGCCGCGGGTGAAGACCCGGTCCGAGGGCTCGATGGCGGCGATCGGGATCTCCTGCGCGCCCTCCAGCCGGCGGTAGATTGGCCCGAAGTCCTGCAGGGTCGCGTCCAGAAGGCTCTGCAGCGACGGGATCACGAAATAGACCTGCTGGAAGTCGTCGATGCGGTAGGGCGTGCGCATCACCCGCTCCAGGTCGAAGCCCAGTCGGTTGGGGGAGGGGTCGTCGAGCGCGAAGACCGATTCCGCCAAGCTGGAGACGATGCCCGCGCCGTAGATCCTGAGGCCCTGCGCGGTGTCGAGCAGGCCGAACTCCACCGTGTACCAGTAGAGGCGCGCGAGGTTGTGGAGCTGGCCGAGGCCCAGCGCCCGGCGGCCGCCCTCGCCGTAGGCCTGCATGTAATCGGCGAACACCGGGTCGGTGAGCATCGGCACGTGGCCGAACACATCGTGGAAGACATCCGGCTCCTGCAGGTAGTCCAGCTCATCCGGCTTGCGGATGAACTGGCCGGCCGGGAAGCGCCGGTTGGCCAGGTGGTCGAAGAAGACGTCGTCGGGCACGAGGCCGGGCACGGCCACCACGCTCCAGCCGGTCAGCCGGCGAAGCTCCTCGTTGATGCGGTGGAAGTCGGGGATGCCGGCGCGGTGCAGGTCCAGCGCCTCAAGGCCCTTCAGGAACGGGTCCGCCGCGCGGCCGGGCAGGAGCTTCGCCTGGCGTTCGTAGAGGGTGATCCAGACGTCGTGCTCGGCCTGGGTGTAGCTCTCCCAACCCTGGTCGATCGTCCAGTCGGCCCGCGCGCCGGGCGGCGGGCCGTTCGCAAAGCCATCGGCGCTCATAGGCCAGAGCATGGCGCCGTTCGAACGCAAATTCCCGCCCCAGTTTCGGCCAGGCTCGCCGTACGCGGGAAGAAAGTTGCGCGGCCATCGCGGCGCGAGGCTTCATATTCCCGGCAGTATGTGTTCTCTTTTTGTTGCGCCTCGGCCGGGAGCGGGGCGGGGTTGGGGGCGTGTCGGTTTGAAGGTGTTCACGGTCATCGGGCTGCTTGTCGCCTGCGGTCTGGCGCCGTTCCCGGCGCAGGCGATGGCCCTGAGCCTGAGTCCCGACCCGGCTATTCGCCAGGGCCAGCTTTCCAACGGCCTCCGTTATGCGGTGATCAGCCATCCGGCGCCCAAGGGCGCGCTCTCGCTGCGCCTCGCCATCGCGGTGGGCAGCTATGACGAACAGGACGACGAGCGCGGCGTGGCCCACTTCGTGGAGCACATGGCGTTCAACGGCACCCGCCGCTTCGGCGAAGACGAGGTCGAGCGGGTGTTCGCGCCCCTCGGCGTGGGGTTCGGCCGCGACCACAACGCTTTCACCTCGCTGAGCGGGACCAGCTTCCACATCGACCTGCAGTCCGTCGCGCCCGAGCAGGTCGATCCGGCGCTCAGGTGGCTGCGCGACGCGGCCGACGGCATGCTGTTCGCGCCGGAAGCCGTGGATCGGGAGCGAGGAGTCATCCTGGCGGAGCGCGAATCGCGCATCGCAGCCGGCGACGGCTGGCGCGAAAGGCTCTCCGACTTCGCCTTCCGCGATCTGCGGTCGAATCGTAGGCAGCCGATCGGCGACGTCGAGATCATCCGAACGGTGACCGCAGATCGGCTGAAGGCCTTCTATGACCGATGGTATCGACCCGAGAACGCTCTGGTGATCGCGGTCGGCGACCTGCCGCCGGAACGTCTGGAGGCCCTCGTCCGCACGACCTTCGCCGACTGGCAGGGTCGGGGTCCGGCGGGCGTTCGGATCGCCCGCGAGGGACCGAAGGGCGAGCGTGGCCTGGACTATCTGTTCGACGTCGATCCCCAGGCGCCTTACGCCGCCAGCGCCTGCCGGCTGCAGGCGGCGCGTCCCGCGCCGGGCTCGGCCGACGCCTTCCGGGCCTCCGCCACGGAGATCCTTTGGATGAACGTGCTGAACGCGCGGCTGGCGGCGCGCCGGGGTCCTGCGATCCTCTTCTCGAACACCTCCGCGGACGGCCTGGTCGACCTTCGACGCATCTGCGTGCAGGTGACCCCGGTGCCCGGCCGGCTCGCCGAGGCGCTGGCCATCGTCAAGAGCGAGGTGGCGCGGTTCGAGCGGGACGGGCCGACCGACGCCGAACTGGACGCCGCCATCGCCGAGGTCCGCTCCGGCTATCGCGGCCTGATCGCGGAGGAGCCGACGGTTCGCGCGCCGGCCCGGGCCGACACCCTGATGCGCGAACTGCTGGAAGGATTGCCGTCACCGGCCGCCCGAGAGGGCATGCGCGCGTTCAACCAACTGGTCGAGGGGGTCACGACGGCCGACGTGAAGGCGGCGTTCCAGACCAGCTGGTCCGGCTGGGGCCCGCTGGTGGCGGTCACCTCGACGGAAGTTGTCGACCAGCCCGCTGTGCGCGCGGCCTGGGAGCAGGGCGCGACCGCTGCGGCGCCGGCGACCTCGGCGAAGGCGAAGGCAGAGCCGACCTGGCCCTACGTTCGCTTCGGTCCCGAAGGCAAGCTGGTGCGCCGGGAGGAGATCACCGCCCCGGGCTTCACACGCCTGCATTTCTCGAACGGCGTGACGGTGAATTTCCGGCGCACACGCTTCAAGGGCGGTGAGGTCCTGGTGCGCGTGAAGTTCGGCGCCGGCCGTCGCGAGCTGCGGTCGGCGGACTATCAGACCGCCCTGTTCGGCGCCATCTACCTCGAGCAGGGCGGTCTTGGGCGGATCTCCTATACGGACATCCAGGCGCTCACCCGTACGATGGCCTGGAGCCTCGACCTGAACATCCGCGAGCGCGCGTTCGAGCTTGACGGAGCGACCTTTTCCACGGGTCTTGAAGCCCAACTGAACCTGTTCGCGGCCTACCTCACCGACCCGGGTTTCCAGCCGATACTTAACAGCCTGGCGCCCGTCCTGACCGACCAGGCTCTGCGCGCCACGCGGGCCGAGCCGAGCGATGTGATGATGCAGGGCTTCGGCGACGCCATCGCGCCGGATTCGCCGACCCGGCTCGACCCCGCCGCGGCCCGCGGCGCGCGCAACACGGATTTCGCCCGCGTGCTGCGGCCGATCCTCACGCGAGCCCCGATCACGGTCAGCGTCGTCGGCGACGTGGACGAGGCCGCGGTCATCGAGGCGGTCAGCCGGACCCTGGGCGCGATCCCGCCGCGGCGTGGCGGCGACCGGGCTCGGTCGGACACCTGGTTCCGCCAGTTTCCGGATCGGCTGCCGCCGCCCAGCCGCCTTACCCACGAGGGCGCGGCCGATAAGGCGATCGTCGGCCTCTTCTGGCCGCTGTTCGTGGGCGCGCCGGAGCGACGGCGCGAAGAGGTGGCGCTGCGCCTGCTGAGCGCCGTTTTCGAGGACGGATTGCGGCGCGGGGTCCGCGAACGCATGGGCATGAGTTATGCGCCCGAGGCCGGCGCCGCGATGTGGGACGGCGGCGACCAGGGCTATCTCTGGACGTCCGTGGAGACCTCTCCCCGCGACGTGGAACGGGTCGAAGCGGAGGTGCGCGCGCTTGCGGCGCGCCTGGCCCGCGGCGAGATCAGCCAGGCCGAACTCGAGGCGGCCCGGACTCCAGTGCTGGCCTCCTGGCGCAGCTTCGAGGATGACAACAGTTGGTGGCTTGACCTGCTCTCCGCCTCCGACCGACCGGCGGAGCTGGCGGCCTTGACCGGCGCCCGCGACCTCATCTCCGCCATCACCCTGGACGAGGTCCGGGCCGCGGCCACGCGCTGGCTCGCCGCCGAGCCCGTCGTTGTGACCGCCGAGCCGACCGCCCCCAAGGACCCCAAGGCATGAACGCTTTTCGCCTGACCCTCGCCACAGCCGCTCTGATCGCCGCGGCCGGTGCCGCACGCGCTGACGATGTCGCCGATTGTCGGAACGAGGCCCGTCCTGCCGCCGAGCGCCTGGCCGCCTGCACCAAGGTGGCGGACCGCACGGACGCGTCGGAGGGCGACCGCGCCTATGCGAGCGGCTATCGCATCGGCAGGCTCATCGCAGACGAGCGCTACAAGGAGTCGCTTGAGGCGCTGGAAGTGGTCATCAAGGAGTCGCCGGACTCTCCGGATCTGCTCGCCCTGCGCGCCACCGTCCACTACCGCATGGAGAACTACGCGCCTGCGCTCCGGGACGCCGCGGCGGCCCTGAGGCGTGATCCCGCCAACGCCAACGCCCTGCTGATCCAGGGACATGTCTTCTATTCGAGCGGCCGGCTGGAAGCGGCCGAAGCCGGCTACCGCGCCCTCCTGAAGGTCGCGCCGGACGATCCTGCGGGTCAGGAGGGACTGGCGACGGTCCTCTCGGAGCTCGGTCGTGGCGAGGAGGCGATGCCGCAGATCGAGGCGATCCTGAAGCGTCCCAACGCGCCCGCCGTGGTCTGGTATCAGCGCGCTGCGGTCCTTTCCGGGCAGGAGGAGTACGACCGCGCCATTGCCGACCTTGATCGCGCCATCGCGCTCGATCCGAAGGATCCTCGGTTCCACTACCTGCGGGGAGACACCCTCTACGCAAAGGATGACGCCAAGGGCGCGCTCGTCGATTTCGACGCAGGGCTCGCGCTCGTGCCCAAGGATCCCGACCTGCTGGCGGCGCGGGGCATCGCCCTGCGGGCCCTGGATCGCGAGGACGAGGCCCTGGCCGCCCTTGCAGCCGCCCTGGAGGCGGCGCCGGGCCACCAGACGTCCTTGCTGGTCCGCTCCCAGATCTGGCGCGCGCGCGGCGAGCCGGAGAAGGCGGTCTCCGACCTCAAGATCGCACTGGCTGCGGATCCGTCGAGCGCCTTCCTGCACAATGCCATGGGGGTCGGCTACGAGGCGGCCGGCGATCTGCCGGCGGCGGAACGCGAGTTCAGCGAGACGCTCAAGCTCGACAAGGCGAATATCGACGCCTACGCCCAGCGGGGCAGGGTCCGCGCCGCGCGCGGCGACACGAAAGGCGCCCTTTGCGGACTTCCAGGCCGGGCTGAAGGTCGATCCCGCGGCCGCTTTCGTGCTGCAGCAACGTGCCCGGATGTACCTCGAGGCGGGGCGGGCCGATCTGGCCGAGGCGGATATCGAAGCAGCGCTGAAGGTTGAGCCGCAGAACGCCGCGCTGATCTACGACCGCTCCCGCGCCCACCTGGATCAGGACCGGCACGACCGGGCGCTAAGGGACCTGAACACCGTGCTGCGGCTGGAGCCGGACAGCGCCGTCGCCCATGTCCAGAAGGGCTGGATCTACCGCGATCTGGGGGGACCACGCATCGGCGATCCAGGCGCTGGACGCCGGGATCAGGCTCGATCCGACCTATGCCAAGGCGTACTGGTGGCGGGCGGCGTCCAAGGCGACGCTCGGCGACGCGGCCGGCGCGCAGACCGACAAGGCGGCGGCCCTGAAGCTGGATCCGAAGGTCGGCGAGGGCGAACCGGCCATCGAGGTCGCCGGGACCTGAGGCGCGAGGCCTAGTGGCTGATCCGGGGGCGAAGGTGGTACTGGCCCTCGCGGAACGAGTCGAAGATCAGCTGGGTCTGCGGATGGCCGACCGGTTCGCCGGTGTCGTCGGCGACCAGATTCTGCTCCGAGACGTAGGCCACGTAGGAGCTTTCCTCGTTCTCGGCGAGGAGATGGTAGAACGGCTGGTCCTTGCGAGGCCGGATGTGCTCCGGGATCGAGAGCCAGTATTCCTCAGTGTTCGCGAAGATCGGATCCACGTCGAAGATGACGCCGCGGAACGGGTAGACGCGGTGCCGGACGACCTGACCGATCGCGAATTTGGCGAGTCGCGTGTTCATGGCTCGAATCTACCCCCTTTCTCCTGACCGGAAGGTGAACGTAACGCCTGGCCGCCGTTGATCATAGGCCGCGCCTTCCGGCGCGCGAACCGGCTTGCTACAGTCGCTCCTGAAGTGAGGCGCGGTGATCGGTCCGCGCCTGCGAAGGGCAAAAGCGGTCCATGAACGAGGCGCCGAGCGCGCCCGGCGCTGCGGTGCGCGTCCGGGAGAGGTCTGCGGGGGAACCGCCCTGCTATGCCGCCCTGGACCTGGGCACCAACAACTGCCGGCTGCTGATCGCCACCCCCGCGGGGTCCGGATTCCGGGTCGTCGAGGCCTATTCGCGGATCGTCCGGCTGGGCGAGGGCCTCGATCAGAGCGGGCGTCTCTCCGACACCGCCATGGAGCGCGCCCTGGGCGCCCTGAAGGTCGCGGCGGAGAAGGTGCGCCGCCGCCGGGTGCTGCGCCTTCGCGCCATCGCCACCCAGGCCTGCCGCATGGCCGAGAACGGCCAGGCCTTCATCGACCAGGTGTTCGCCGAGACCGGGATGCGCCTGCAGATCATCAGCCCGCAGGAGGAGGCGAGGCTGTCCGTCCAGGGCTGCCTCAACCTGCTGGACCGCACGGCCGATGCCGCCCTGGTCGTCGACGTGGGCGGCGGCTCGACGGAGCTGTCCTGGGTCGACCTGCGGGACGCCCCGCCGACCGGCATTCCGCCGATCCGCGCCTGGCTGTCCGTGCCGATCGGCGTCGTCACCCTCGCCGAGCGCTATCCCGAAGGCCACGACGACACCGAGACCTGGTTCCGGCGCATGGTGGAGGCGGTGAAGACCGAGATCGGCGCCTTCCGCCGTGCGGACCCCATGCGGGAGATCTTCGACGCCGACCGGGCCCACCTTGTGGGCACGTCCGGGGCGATCACCAGCCTCGCCGGCCTGCACCTCGAGCTGCCGCGCTACGACCGCAGCCGCGTGGACGGCATCTGGATGAGCCGGGACGAGTGCGACGCCGCCGCCGGCCGCCTGCTGCGGCTCAATCCGCGCGAGCGGGCCGACCAGCCGTGCATCGGGCCTGACCGCGCCGACCTGGTGCTGGCCGGCGCCGCGATCCTGCAGGCCGTGCAGGAGCTCTGGCCCTGCACGCGCGTTCGCGTCGCCGACCGGGGCCTTCGCGAGGGGATTCTGCTATCCCTGATGTCCGAGCGCGGCGGCCGCCGCCGTCGCCGCCGTCGCCCGAGGAAGGCCGCCGCATGACCGAGCCGCCCCGCAAGCGCATGGTGAAGCCGCCTACCGGCGGCACCGATGAGGGCCGCGCCAAGCCGGCCCGCCTGAAGACCGCCTGGGGCCGCACGCCCAGCCAGCAGGCCTGGCTGGAGCGCCAGATCAACGACCCCTTCGCCGCCAAGGCCCGCGCGCTCGGCTACCGCAGCCGCGCCGCCTTCAAGCTGGAGGAGATCGACGACCGGCTGAAGCTGCTGAAGCCCGGCGCGCGGGTCATCGACCTCGGCCTCGCCCCCGGCGGGTGGACCCAGCTCGCCGTGCAACGGGGCGTGACCCACATCGCCGGCGTCGACCTCCTGCCGGTCGATCCGCTGCCGCCCGCCCACATCCTGCAGATGGACTTCACCGACCCGGCCTGCGGACCGAAGCTGATCGAACTGCTGGGCGGGCCTCCGGACGTGGTGCTCTCGGACATGGCTCCGAACACGGTCGGCCACCGGCAGACCGACCACCTGCGGATCATGGGCCTGATCGAGGCCGCCGCCGAGTTCGCGATCCAGACCCTGAAGCCTGGCGGCGCGTTCGTGGCCAAGGCCTTCCAGGGGGGCGAGACGTCCCAGCTGATCGGCGACCTCAAGCGCCACTTCACCGACGTGAAGAACCTGAAGCCTAAGGCCAGCCGGGCGGACAGCTCCGAGGTCTACCTCGTGGCCACCGGGTTCAAGGGGCGCTAGGCGTCTTCGCACCTTCCGCCACCAGCCAGTCGCGGAAGCGGGCGAGGGGGGCGGCTGACGGGGCCCGGCGCCGCCAGCAAGGCGAAGGCGCTCTCCGACTTGCGGAAGCCCAGGGGGCGACGAGGCGGCCGGCTTCCACCTCGGCCGAACACAGCGGCCACGAGACGATGGCGGCCCCCAGGCCCGCCAACGCCGCATCCATGGCGAAGTGGACGTGGGCGAAAGGCCGCTCGGCCATCGGCGGCAGCTCCACGCCGGCGAGTTCAGCCCAGACCGGCCAGCCCTCCGGGTGGGTGGCCGCGGCGAGCCTCGGCGCCTTCAGCGGATCGGCGCCGTAGCGGCGGATCCCGTCGGGCGACATAACCGCGCCCAACGCATTGCCGATGAAGGGCGTGCAAGCCGGGTCGCTGAGCCGGCTCGTCGGCACCATGCGCAGCACCGCCTGGGCGCCGTGCTGCGAGGTGGCGTGGGGCGCCAGCTCGGACAGGTGCAGTCGGATGTCGGGATGGGCGGCCTGGAAATCCGCGAGGCGGGGGATCAGCCACTTCACGGAGATCGAGGCGTTGACGGCGATGTGCAGGTCCTCGCCGCCGGCCTTCACATGGCGCACAGCGGCGGCGATCTGGTTGAAGGCCTCGGTGAGCGAGCCGGCCAGGTCGCGCCCGGCGGTGGTCAGTTCCGGCCGGGACTTGGGGCCGCTGAACAGCCGGACGCCAAGCGTCGCCTCCAGCGCCTTCACCTGCCGGCTGACCGCCGAATGGGTGACGTTCAGTTCGCCCGCGGCCAGGGTGACCCGCCCGGTCCGGGCCACCGCTTCGAAGGCGCGCAGCGCGTTCAGCGAGGGCAGCGGCCCGGATGTGAGATTTTCAAACATTGCGGAGCCAATAAGTCGGTTTTCTCCCGACGGCAATCCAGGCATAGGCTTGGCATGGAAGACGAGCCCATCTGCAAGCCGCTCGCGCCCGTGGACTACAACGCGGTGCAGCACCGGACCTACGCCCAGGGCCGAGCGCTCCCGGCCGACGCCATCGCCCGCTACATGACGACCTTCGGGACCCACCTTCCTGAGCGGCGGCCGCTGGTCGGCGTCGACCTCGGGTCGGGGACGGGGCGGTTCACGCCGGCGCTGGCCGAGGCCTTCGGCGGGCCAGTCTATGGCGTGGAGCCCGCCGACGGCATGCGCGCCGCGGCCGAGGACGGAAGCGTCCACCCGCGGGTGAGCTACCTCGCCGGCCGGGCCGAGGCGATCCCGCTGCCCGACGCCACAGCCGACTTCCTGCTGATGTTCCTTTCGTACCACCACGTGGCCGACAAGCCGGCGGCGGCGCGCGAGATCGCCCGGGTGCTGAGGCCCGGCGGCCGGTTCATCCTGCGCAGCACCTTCAGGGACCGCATCCCGCACCACTGGTGGCGCGACTATTTCCCGCGGAGCTGGGACGTGGAGCGGGCGATGTTCCCCAGCGAGGCCGAGGCGCAGGCGCTGTTCGAGGCCGCAGGCTTCCGGACCATCGAGAGCGTCCAGATGGAGCTTCCGTTCGAGGGAGACATGGCCGCCGCCGTGGCGCGCCTGAACCTCAGGGCGGTCTCGGTCTTCGAGCACATGACCGAGGCCGAACTTGACGAGGGCTTCGCCCGCCTGAACGCCGACCAGGCCAGGGGCGCCGTCGTGGAGCGGCCGACCTACGGCGACTTCATTGTCTTCGAACGGCCGGCGCCGTGAGCCCCGACCGTCAGCGCCTGGTCGTCGCCGGCTTCGGCCTCGGCCAGATCGCCGCCTTCGCCTGCAGCTTCTACCTGATGGGCGTGCTGGGCGATCCGATCGCCCGCGACCTGGGGCTCCCCGACGCCTTCGTGTTCGGCACGGTGTCGCTGTCGCTGCTCGTCCCGGCCTTCGTCAGCCCGATGGTGGCGCGGAAGATCGACGCCGGCGGCGGCAAACCGGTCCTCGTGGCGTCGCACCTCGTTTTCGCCCTCGGCCTCGCGATCCTTGGCGTCGCCCAGCACGGCGCGATCCTGGCGCTCGGCATGGCGGTCATCGGTTTCGGCATGGCGCTCGGCCTCTCGCCGACGCCGTTCGCGATCCTGGTTACGCTCTACGGCGAGGCGGCCCGACGCCCGATCACCGCCGTCGCCCTGATCGGCGGGCTGGGGTCCACGGTCGGCTGGCCGCTGACCGGCTGGGTGGCCGCGACGATCGGCTGGCGCGGCGCCTGCTTCGCCTGGGCGGCCGTCCAGGTCCTGGTCTGTCTGCCGCTCAGCGCCTTCCTCTGTCCGAAGGCCCCGGCCGGCGGACCCAAGGACGAACCCGACCATGCCGACGTCCGCTGGGACCGGCCGATGATCCAGCTCACCGTCCTCTTCGCCTGCGCCTGGTTCGTCTCCACCTGCATGAGCGCGCACCTGCCGAGGCTGCTGGCGGCTTTCGGCATGCCTATGGCGGCCGCGACCGCCGCAGCCGGCCTCGTCGGGGTGGCCGCGGTGACCGTCCGCTTCCTGGAGTTCACGGTCCTGCGGAAGCTTCCGGCGCTCGCCACCACCCGCGTCGCGACCCTGATGCACCCGCTCGGCGCCGTGGCCCTCGTGGGCTCCGGCGGGACCGCCGGCGCGGCCCTGGCGCTGGGGCAGGGGGCCGGCAACGGCATGCTGACGGTCGCCAAGGGCGTCCTGCCGCTCAGCCTCTACGGACCGAAGGGCTACGCCTACCGCTCGGCCCTGATCGGCCGGCCGGCGATCTTCCTGCAGGCCGCGGGCCCGACCGTCTTCGCCGTCGCGCTGCAGTGGTCGCCGGTCGGCGCGCTCGCGCTCACCAGCGCCCTTTGCCTCGTGATGTTCGCCATGACCTTCGGCCTCGTTCCAGCGGCCGACCAGAGGAGGAGACCCGCAATCGCATGAACGCGCCCTTCACCCCCTTCCCCCGGCGAGGCCGCCCGCGTATATCCGCGCCGCAAAACGGAGACTCAATGGAGATTCGCGAAGGGCTCACCTTCGACGATGTTTTGCTCGAACCCGGTCCGTCCGACGTGGTCCCAGCCCAGGTCGACGTGTCCACGCGGTTCACGCGAGAGATCAATCTGAACATCCCGCTCGTGTCCGCCGCCATGGACACGGTGACCGAGAGCCGCCTGGCCATCGCCATGGCCCAGGCTGGCGGCATGGGCATCCTGCACCGCAACCTCACCGTCGAGGAGCAGGCTGACCACGTCCGCGAGGTGAAGCGGTACGAGAGCGGCATGGTCATCAATCCGCTGACCATCCAGCCGGACACGACGCTCGCCGAGATCCGCGAGATCAAGGCGCGTCGGAAGATCTCCGGCTTCCCGGTGGTCGACGCGGGCGGCAAGCTGGTGGGCATCCTCACCAACCGCGACATGCGCTTCGAGGGCAGCGGCGACGTGCCCGCCAAGGCGCTGATGACCACCGAGAACCTGGTCACGGTGAAGGAGGGCGTCGGCCAGGCCGAAGCCCGCGACCTGCTGCGCCGGCACAAGATCGAGCGGCTGATCGTCGTCGACGACGACTACCGCGCGGTCGGCCTGATCACGGTCAAGGACATGGAAAAGTCCGAGGCCTATCCCAACGCCGCCAAGGACGGTCAGGGCCGTCTGCTGGTCGGCGCGGCCTCCACGGTGGGCGACAGCGGCTATGAGCGCTCCATGGCGCTGGTGGACGCCGGCGTCGATGTGGTGGTGATCGACACCGCCCACGGCCACAACGCCGACGTGGCCAGGGCCGTCGGCCGGATCAAGCGCGAGACCAACCGGGTCCAGATCGTCGCCGGCAACGTCGCCACCCACGACGCCGCCCGCGCCCTGATCGACGCCGGCGCGGACGCCGTGAAGGTCGGCATCGGCCCGGGCTCGATCTGCACTACCCGCATCGTGGCCGGCGTGGGGGGTGCCCCAGCTCACCGCCATCGCGGATGCGGTCCGCGCGGCCCACGACAGCGACGTTCCGGTCATCGCCGATGGCGGGATCAAATATTCCGGCGACCTCGCCAAGGCGCTCGCCATGGGCGCCTCGGTGGCCATGATGGGTTCGGTGTTCGCCGGGGTCGACGAGGCGCCGGGCGAGGTGTTCCTCTACCAAGGCCGGTCCTATAAGTCGTACCGCGGCATGGGTTCGCTGGGCGCGATGGGGCAGGGGGTCCGCGGACCGCTACTTCCAGAAGGACGTCTCGGCGCTCAAGCTCGTTCCGGAAGGTATCGAGGGCCAGGTCCCCTACAAGGGCCCGATCTCGCCGATCCTGCACCAGATGGTCGGCGGCCTGCGCGCGGCCATGGGCTATGTCGGGGCGCCGAACCTGATCGAGTTCCGCAACCGGGCCCGGTTCATCCGGATCACCGGCGCGGGCCTCCGCGAGAGCCACGTGCACGACGTGATGATCACCCGCGAGGCGCCGAACTACCCGAGCTCGGTCTAGCGGGCTCAAGCTACGGCCGGGGCCATCACGTCCCGGCCGCCTCATTCGGATAGGTTTCCATGCGTGACGGCGGACGCCTTGCGGCGGCCATCGAGGTCCTTGGCGAGATCGAGACCCGGCATCGGCCGGTGCGGCTCGCCCTGAAGGCCTGGGGCGACGCCGCCCGCTACGCCGGCGCCAAGGACCGGGCGTTCGTGTCGGGTCTGGTGCTGGACGTGCTCCGCCGCCGCCGATCTCTGGCCTGGCGGATGGGCGACGACGGCGTCCGCGCCGCCGCGCTCGGCGCCCTCCGTTTCGCTTGGGACTGGCGGCTGGAGCGCGTGGCCGAGGCGGCGGGCGACGAGCCCCATGGACCCGGTCCGCTCACCGAGGCCGAGCAGACGGCGCTCAGGCATCCTGCGGACCTGTCGAGCGCTCCGGCCGCGGTGCAGGGCGACTATCCGGACTGGCTGGACGCCTCTCTGGCCCGGGCGTTCGGCGACGACCGGGCGGCCGAGATGGCGGCGCTGGCGGAGCGTGCGCCGGTCGACGTGCGGGTGAATCTGCTGAAGACCGATCCCGAACGGGCGCTCAAGGCGCTCGCGCCGCTGCATGCCGAGCCGGTGGAGGCGCTCCCGACGGCCTTGCGGATGCCGGCGCTCGACCCGACTGCGCGGTCCGGCGCGCTGGAGCAGGTGCCGCAGTTCTCCAAGGGCTGGTTCGAGGTTCAGGACCTCGGCTCCCAGATCGCGGCCGCCGCAGCCGGCGACGTGAAGGGCAAGCAGGTCCTCGATCTCTGCGCCGGCGGTGGCGGCAAGACCCTGGCGCTGGCCGGCGCCATGGCCAACACCGGTCAGATCTACGCCTATGACAGCGATGCCCGGCGGCTCTCCGACACCGTCCGCCGCGGCGACCGCGCCGGCGTCCGCAACCTCCAGGTCCGCTCGCCGATCCAGCCGGACGCCCTGAAGGGCCTCGACGGCAAGATGGACGTCGTCTTCATCGACGCCCCCTGCACCGGCACGGGCTCCTGGCGGCGCCACCCGGACACCAAGTGGCGCCTGACCGAGGACACGCTGAAGAAGCGCCAGGCCGACCAGGACCAGGTGCTCGACGACGGCGCGCGCTTCGTGAAGCCGGGCGGCCGCATCGTCTACGTCACCTGCTCGATCCTGCCGGACGAGGACGAGGACCGCGTGGCGGCCTTCCTGGAGCGCCATCCGGAGTTCCAGGTCCGCCCGGCCACGGACGACCCGAAGCTCGCCGCCAACCTCACGCCTGACGGCTTTCTGCGCCTCTCGCCGCGCGCCTCCCAGACGGACGGCTTTTTCGTCGCCGTGCTGGAGAAACCCCGCTAACGGAGCCCCATGACTCAGACTGCGCACGAAAAGGTCCTGATCGTCGACTTCGGCAGCCAGGTGACCCAGCTCATCGCGCGGCGGCTGCGCGAGAGCGGCGTCTTCTGCGAGATCCACCCCTACGACAAGGTCGACGCCGGCTTCCTCGACGCCTACGGCCCCAAGGCCATCATCCTCTCGGGCGGCCCCGCCAGCGTGCACGAGGACGCCAGCCCCCCGCGCGTCCCAGCGGGTCTTCGAGATGGGCGTGCCGGTGCTCGGCATCTGCTACGGCGAGATGACCATGTGCGCCCAGCTGGGCGGCGCGGTGGAAGGCGGTCGCGACCGCGAGTTCGGGCGCGCCGAGATCCAGATCCGCCAGGAAAGCCCGCTGCTGGAGGGCCTGGGCGACCTCGGCCATTCCGAAACCGTCTGGATGAGCCACGGCGACAAGATCACCGCCATCCCCCAGGGCTTCGAGGTGGTCGCCACCTCCGACGGCAGCCCCTATGCGGTGATCGCCGACGAGGGCCGGCGGTTCTATGGCATCCAGTTCCACCCCGAGGTGGCCCACACCCCGCGGGGCGCGCTGATCCTGCGCAACTTCACCCACCGCATCGCCGGGTTGAAGGGCGACTGGACTATGGCCTCCTACCGCCAGGAGCAGATCGAGAAGATCCGCGCCCAGGTCGGCAAGGCCAAGGTGATCTGCGGCCTCTCCGGGGGCGTCGACAGCTCGGTGGCCGCGGTGCTGATCCACGAGGCGATCGGCGACCAGCTCACCTGCGTCTTCGTCGACACCGGCCTGCTGCGCAAGGATGAGGGCCAGCAGGTGGTCACCATGTTCCGGGATCACTACAACATTCCGCTCGTCCACGTTGATGCGTCGGATCTTTTCCTGGGCGAGCTGGCGGGCGTCAGCGACCCGGAGACCAAGCGCAAGACCATCGGTCGCCTGTTCATCGAGGTGTTCGACAGGGAGAGCGCGAAAATCGAGGGCGCCGAGTTTCTCGCCCAGGGCACCCTCTATCCCGACGTGATCGAGAGCGTGTCCGCCAGCGGCGGCCCGTCCGTGGTGATCAAGAGCCACCACAACGTCGGCGGCCTGCCGGACTACATGAAACTGAAGCTGGTGGAGCCGCTGCGCGAGCTCTTCAAGGACGAGGTCCGCGCGCTCGGCGTCGAGCTCGGCCTGCCGCCGCAGTTCGTCGGCCGCCACCCGTTCCCCGGCCCGGGCCTCGCCATCCGCATCCCCGGAGAGATCACCCGCGAGAAGGTCGCCGTGCTCCAGGCGGCCGACGCCATCTACCTTGAGGAGATCCGCAAGGCCGGCCTCTACGATTCGATCTGGCAGGCCTTCGCCGTCCTGCTGCCGGTGAAGACCGTCGGCGTCATGGGCGACGCCCGCACCTACGAGGACGTCCTCGCGCTCCGCGCGGTGACCTCCACGGACGGGATGACCGCCGACTTCTTCGAGTTCCCCTGGGAGGTGCTCGGCCGCTGCGCGACCCGGATCATCAACGAGGTTCGCGGCGTGAACCGGGTCGTCTACGACGTCACCTCCAAGCCGCCCGGCACCATCGAGTGGGAATGATCCGATAGCCTTCAGAGGCTATCGCAGAAGCCCGGCAAGCCCACGTAAGTCATTGAACAAAAACGTGATTGCTGCCGTCATCTATCGGTACCTATCGGGGAGCAGCAGCTCGTTCTGGCGGTAATCATGACGGCGTCCCTCCCGCTTGCTCGCGATGAGTCTCGGCGATACCGTCATCTGGAAAGCACCGCGTGACGGTATTTTTGAGAGCGGAAGCCTCGGAAATATAAAGGAAAGCTGGTGTTTGGAGTCGCTCCGAAGGGGGTGACGGTATTCTCTGGAGTCTACCGTGCTTACCGACACCGCGCTCAAGAACCTGAAGCCCAAGGAGAAGGCGTATAAGGTCGCTGACCGCGACGGCATGTACGTCCACGTGACGACCTCGGGGTCGATCACCTTCCGCTACGATTACCGTTTGCATGGGCGCCGCGAGACGCTGACGATCGGCAAGTACGGGCCATCAGGTCTGTCCCTGGCGCGAGCGCGTGAGAAGTGTCTCGATGCCCGTCGGGCGGTGGCCGAGGGGCTTTCGCCCGCCCAGGAGAAGCAACGCGAGAAGCGGCGGGTCCTAGAGGCAAAGAGCTTCGGTGAGTTCGGGGAGCGCTGGTTCAAAGAGGCGCCTATGGCCGACAGCACCAGGGCGATGAGGCGCTCGATCTTCGAACGCGACCTGCTTCCGGCCTTTCGCAATCGCCTGTTGTCGGAGATCACGCCGGACGACCTGCGAGCCCTGTGCGCCAAGATCAAGGGTCGCGGCGCTCCCGCTACCGCAATCCATGTCCGGGACATCCTCAAACAGATCTACGGCTTCGCGATCCTCCATGGTGAAAAGGTCCGGAATCCCGCGGACGAGGTCGGACCCGCGTCGATCGCAACCTTCGTGGCGAAGGATCGCGCCCTATCGCCTACCGAGATCCGGATCATGCTGAAGCAGCTGGAGCATGTGCCGACGCTGCCGACTATCCGGCTCGGTCTGAAGCTGATCCTGCTCACGATGGTCCGGAAGAGCGAGCTGCAGGACGCAACCTGGGATGAGGTCGACTTTGAGAACGCGGTCTGGTCCATCCCGAAGGAGCGGATGAAGCGCTCGAAGGCCCACAATGTTTACCTGTCGGAGCAGTCCCTCGACATCTTGATCGCGCTGAAGACCTGCGCAGGAAACTCTCGGTTCCTGCTGCCGTCGCGCTACGATGCCGACGCACCAATGTCCCGCGCTACCTTCAACCGCATCACGACGGCGGTCGCGGAACGCGCGAAGAAGGAGGGGCTGCCACTCGAACCGTTCACGGTTCACGACCTGCGGCGGACCGGCTCAACCTTGCTGAACGAGCTCGGCTTCAACCGAGACTGGATCGAGAAGGCTCTGGCCCATGAGGACAGCCGCTCGTCTCGGGGCGTCTACAACAAGGCCGAGTACGAGCCGCAGCGACGGCACATGCTCCAGGAATGGGCCGACATGGTCGACGCGTGGGTTGATGGCCGGAAGCGTGCGCCGACGCTCTATCCGCCGAGCATGGAGCTGGGCCCGTTAGACGCTACTGTCTGACCGGTCGCGCACGGCGCTGGCGGACGTCCGGAGAGGGCGACCTGGCAATGAGGGAGGCGTCTGACGCGCGGCGACGCTCATCGATCCAAGCTTCCACCTCCGCCAGATCCCAGACGACGCACCGCGGTGTCAGGTTGAATCGGCGCGGAAATTCGCCACGTTGCTCAAGCTCGTAGATGGTCGTGTCGGCCAACGGAACAATGCGGCGAAGTTCCGCCCGGCGGACTGTGCGCCGGTAGCGCGGCCCCGAGCCGCCTAGCGCACCGGAGACGTCAGTAGGCATCTGCAATTCTCCTGACCTGCTTGCATGGAATCGCACTTGCTGCGTGCAGGGAAGGGGCCTCTCAAGCGCGTAGTACAAACGACGCCGTTCGCGCGGGAATGGGCGAGTTCTGACCCTTAGCTGACGCTCGCAAGGTCCGCTTCTCGGGTGGGCGCAGGGACTGCCGAGTAACAACTTCTGACTTAGCTGCTATCGGGAGCATCTGGCTTGTCGGAAGTAAGGGTAGGGCGCCGAATCCTGAGCCCGGCTCGTGTGGCAAATCCTTGTCTCGAACACTGACCATTGCTTGCGACAGTTTCGAGACTCGCGCCGCGTGACAGCTTTGCTTTAGATGGTGCTGGAGCGGGGCGGAGTGGACATGACCGACAGGAGTCATCTGGACGAGTTCGGGGCTAGCCGACAGGACGAATTGTCGAAGCAGCTGATAGCTACCTTCATCGCCGGCCACCGCAATCCGACGGTCAAAACAGCCGACTTGGTCACGCGCCTCAAGGACGTAATGGAGAAAGCCCTGCAGGAGCCGGCCGATGCGGCTGAAAGCTCTCACCGTCCGTAATTTCCGGGGCTTCGGCAGCGCGGCCGACCCCATCGACCTCGATAAGGATCTCGTCCTGTTCTACGGGCCGAACGGCCATGGCAAGACGAGTTTCGCCGAGGCTATCGAGTGGCTGTTCTACGGCACCACGAAGCGCCGCCAGCGGGGGGAGGATTTCAGCAAGGCTGAGTACGCCAACACCTTCGCCAACGTTCATGGCGGGACGCCGACCGAAGTCTCTCTGAAGGTCCATCTCAATGGCAAAGACGTCGAGCTGAGCCGGCGGCTGGGGCCGAAGGAGTCGTCGGAGACGTTCATCGACGGCGTCTCCGGTGCCTTCTCCAGTCTTGGCATAAACGCGCTCGAGGCCTTCTACCCCGTGGTCGCGCAGCATGGATTGCAGACGTTCGTCCATTCCAAACCTAAGGACCGACGCGACGCCATCTGTGCGGCGTTCGGTCTGGAGGAGCTGACCAACCTCAAATCTGCTTTGGAAAGCGCCCGTGGCTCGTTTCAGCGGACGCCGCCCGCCGCCGTGACGGAGGCGCGTGCGAAGCTCTCGGCCTTGGTTCAGGGCCTCGCCCTAACCCCGGCGACCACCGACGTGGCCCGACGGTGGGGTGAGGCGCCGGTGTCTGTTGACCTGGTGCGAGACGAAGCCGCGCTACTTGCCGGCGCAGCCGAGTTGACCGGTCAGCCTTGCGCCAACCGAGCAGAAGCGATCCAGGCGCTGCGCGCCGCGCGGGCGACTGTCGGCCGCGCCGTTTTCGACACTGCGCCTGTGGCGCTCGCGGAGAACCACGCGGATCTGAAGCGCGACGCCGTCGATCGACTGAGTGCGCTGCAATCCGCGTCCGCGACAGTCGATGATGCGGTGGCCGCGGTTTCCGCCGCGACCGCCGCCAGCTACAGCGCCGCGCTGCTCAGGTTCTGGTCGGAGGGCTTGGCGATCGCCGGCGATCGGGCCGACTGCCCCATGTGCGAAGAGCCGACGCTCGGCGACGCCCATAAGGCCGCGCTGCGTGAGCGGATCGCAGCCTCTGAGGAGCTGGTTACCGCGACCGACATCCTGACGAAAGTCTCGCAGTCCTGGCAGGAAGCTTTTAACCCCGCGGTCAGCGCTGTCACGGCCCTAGGCCTGCGCGGGCTGGACGAGATCGGCCGGAGTGGCCTCGTCACGATCCTCGGTGCGCATGAGCATCTCGATGACTACCTGGCGGCTCATGACACCTTCGCGCTGCGGCAGCGCGAGTTGGGCGACGCCCTGCGACGCAACAAAGAACTTGGGACGGCCACACGTGAGCGCGCCGGAACGGCGGCAGGCCTGCCCGGTTTGGTGGAGGATCGAAAGGCCGCGAGAGCGGCGCTAGAGAGCGCCGCGCGCGCATTCGCTCAAGCACTCGACGCCTACGAGGTGGGTTGGGGGCTGGTGGCCGGATCGGTTGAGGCCGTGATCGCCGGCAACAATGTGGTCGCCCGGATCGACGCGGTCGGAAAGGCGCTTGCCCTCGGGGACGCGGTGGAGACCTTGGCGCGATACGCCGCTATTCTTGAAGAGACTCAGGTGCTGATCCGTGCGGTCGAAGCAAGTGCTCAGCGCAAGCAAGAAGACCTGCTGAAATCGCGGGGAACAGAGGTCGCGCACCTCTACAAGCTGCTGAACCAAGGCGCGCTCGTCGGGTTCGACACGATGGAGCCGGCCAACGACGCCTTGAAGCTGCACGCCACCAGCTTCGGCGTACGGATGCCGGCCGCGGCCAACCTCAGTGAATGTCAGTTGAATTGCCTCGGCTTGGCCGTCTGGCTGATGCGCGCCACCACCAAGACCTCACCGTTTGGTTTCATCCTTCTGGACGATCCGGTTCAGGCAATGGATGACGACCATGCCGAAGCCTTCATCGCCCAAGTCGTCCCCCATCTCATCGACGACCACGGCAAACAGGTGGTGGTGTTGTCCCACGTGCGCAGTGTCACGGACAAGTTGCGCGCCCTGAACCTCCACCGGTCGACACAACTCTTCCACTACGAGAACTACCTTCAGACCGGCCCTGTGATCGTGCTGCAGGCGCGGCTCCAGCAGCAGTTGGCGGAGATCAAGGGCGCGGCCGCCGGCAATGAGGCCAATCGCCAATACGCCGTCGATCGCCTGCGCGTGCTCGTTGAGGAGTTTGTGCGCGAGCTTCACCTCGGGAAAACCGGCCAACAGCCGCCTGCCAACTACGACACTGCGAATTCAGGCCAGTTGCTCGAACTCTTCAGGGTGATCCCCGGCACCGCACCGGAAGACCACGCCGGCATGAAGGACACGGTGCGGTTCTGCGATCCGGCCCACCATAGCCAGGTGGGTTACGCGCCTCCGCAGAAGAGCGCCATTCAGCCTCATATCGACAGGGTCGCAGGCTTGATGAAGAAGTACGGGCTCATGAAGTAGCGTTGCGGAGCCTGTGCTGTGGCGGCAATCACCCTGACGAACGGCAAGGCCTGGGCGTCGCAAAAGGCGGCCAAGGCCCATTTCAAAGAGATTCTCCACACCTATGCCAATGGTGCCCCTGTCGATGATCCGGGTCATCATGACGACCTTGCAGCCCTGGTCGTGCGGCTCGATGCTGTGCTGCCGGCCGAAGAGCGTAAGGGGACGGCAGGCATCGTCCGGTTCGAGCGGCGATTGAACACAGGGGCCGGCTTCGCGACGCCGGGGTTCTGGCTGGTGCGGCCTAACGGTGAGGCGACCGATTTCAGTTACCTCACGGCGATCGAAGGGCGGGCGAAATCCCAGGATCTGGAATTCGCCGACGCCTGTCGCCGAGCGGTCGCCGGTGAGCTCGCCGCCTTCATGCGCGCCGAATTCGCGCGCTCTTCGAACGGTGTCGTTGCATGCGCTCTAACGGGCGCGCGCATTGCGCAGGCCGAGGCCCATGTCGATCATGACGATCCGAGCTTCGCTTCGATCATCCTCAGTTTTCGTCAGGCTCAGGGCTGGGTCGGCTCAGTGCCGGCCGGCGTGCTGACGAGCGGCGCAGATGCTCAAACCACTACGACCTTTGTTCGCCCCGCCGATGAGGCTGCGTTCCGCGCGTTCCACCAAGCTCATGCGAAATTGCGCGTCGTCAGCGTGGCGGCGAACCTCGCCCGGGCGGCCAGCCAGCGCCGACCAGCGCCCATCGCCTAGAGGCGATCCGCCCATCGGCCGATTTCGGCCAGCATTGTGTGTTCTTAATCTCGCAGCGGTCCGGTCGTGAAAAGACGGTTCACATAACCGCTTGCTGAGAGTTCGGCGTCGCTGCCATCCGCAAGCTGAAGCAGGCTTAGCCGGAGCGACGGATGCTTGATGCAGGCCTTCGGCTTGCAATGAGAGTCCGCTCCTGATGCTGTGGACGGCTCCCCGCCACCGCGGGAGCGTGAGCTTCTGCAGAGCAGGAGGAGCAAGCCATGGGCCCGGTCGTCACGGTCGGTCTGGATATCGCCAAGTCCGTCTTCCAAGTGCACGGGGTTGATGCAGGCGGCGAGGTCGTTTTCCGGCGGCAGATCAGGCGAGCGCAGTTGTTGCGGTTCTTCGTGGATCAACCGGCCTGCCTGGTGGGGATCGAGGCGTGCGCAACAGCCCATTACTGGGCGCGAGAACTGAGCCGGCTGGGCCACACCGTGCGGCTCATGCCGCCCAGCTACGTGAAGCCCTACGTGAAGCGGCAGAAGAACGACGCGGCCGACGCCGAAGCGATCTGCGAGGCCGTCACCCGGCCGACGATGCGCTTCGTCGAGGTGAAGAGCCCAGAGCAGCAGAGCGTCATGGTCCTGCACCGGGTGCGCACGATGCTGATGCGCCAGCGGATCCAGCTGTCGAACGCCATTCGTGGCCACATGGCCGAGTTCGGCTTGGTGGCGCCGATCGGGCGGGAGGGCCTGCAGAGCCTGATCAGGTTGGTCGAAGCGGGTGACCCGTCGATCCCTGAGGAGGCGAGGGCTTGTCTGGAGATGCTGGCCGCGCAGCTAAGCCTGGTGAACCAGCAACTCCTTGAGACTGACCGCCAGATCCGGGCAAGCGTCCGAGCGAGCGAGGTCGGGCGCAGGCTGATGGGCATTCCGGGCGTCGGGCCATTGCTCGCCAGCGCCCTCGTCGCCACGGTTGCTGAACCCTCGGCGTTCAAGTCTGGCCGCAACCTGGCCGCCTGGATCGGACTCGTTCCGAAGCAGAACTCCAGCGGCGGCAAGGAGCGGCTGGGCGGGATCACCAAGCAGGGAGATCGGTACCTGCGCCAACTGATGGTGGTCGGCGCGCTGGCCGTCGTCCGCTATGCCGAGCGGCATGGGACACGGCGGCCGTGGCTGGTTCAGTTGCTCGCCAGGCGGCCGACGAAGGTGGCCACCGTGGCGCTCGCCAACAAGATGGCCCGCATGGCCTGGGCGATCATGACCAGCGGCCAGGGCTACCGCGAGCCGGAACTCCGAGCGGCCTAGAAACCAGCGCCTCGGCGCACCAAGCTTGGGAAGGGCGGTGACAGACTAACGCATCCAGCCGGTCGATACCGAAGGACAGGAAAACCCAGTTGCGCCAGGGCGCCTCGAGCGCGTGCTTTTGGTCGGGACCGGTCCTCGCGGAAGGCATTATGGCCAGCGGCCACGTGAGCCGCACCAACAGGTCGAACACATGGCCGCACCGACCAGCTCAGCGGAAGTCCAGAACACCCTTGCCAATGGGGAGCCGTCCACACATGGCGCATGTCGGCCCTGCGCGAGTAGATCGACTTCGCGTGCGATCAGATGCCGAGTTTGTGGAAGAAGATCTTGTTCCGCATCTCAGCGTCTTTGCGGATTTTGTCCCAGCTCAGCACCTCGATGTAGAGGTTCATGTTGCTGTACCACCGGTACCATCCGAGCCCATCCGGCATGGGCGTGAAATCCTTTGACGTCGCGCACCCAGTCCCGAACCTTCGTTGTGAGGTCGCACACAACGTAACCGTAGAAGGGCGTAGTCTCGGTCACGATGATCTCGCGCCCCTCTGGCGTCTGGAACTCGCCCGAGCGGAAACGCCTGACGTAGCGGACGACTTGCTCCACGGGATCGTCATCCGACGAGGCGTTGGCGAAGTCGTGCCGCAGCGGCCGCTTGAACTCGAAGATGATGATCGGGTTGCTGGCTTCGTTTTCTCCGCGGAACGCCACCTTGTGGTTGAAGATGGTCACGTCGCCCCGATCAGATTGGGGCCCGTTCATCGGCAGATCAGATGTCAGGTAGTCCGCGAAGTTCAGGCGCTCGTCCAGGATCCAGAGATTGTGGTCTTCGTAGTCGAGCTCGTCGCTGTCCTTGCGGCGAGGCACGATGATGTCGTGAACCTCACCTTCTGACTTGTACTTGCCGTCCTTGTCGCGCTCGAGCGACTTCCGGAAGAGGTCGAGGACGCACTTCCTCATGGAGACATAGTGCGCGAGGTCGTTCTTGCTGGTCTGCGAGATCTGCGCGAGGACCTTGGTGACCTGCTCGCTTAGGGCCGACATATCTTCCTTAGCCAAGATGGTCGCGACCTCGCTCCGCGTCTTGATCTCTACAGCATGCTTATGGCGCTGAAGGTGGATCTCGATCTCGGTGTCCGAGGGGTTCATTGGCAGGCTCGAGAAGTCTGCCTCCGCGGCTACGCTGGCGTGCCAGGGGGCTTCGTTCGCGACGTAAGCGTCGATCCGCTTCTGCTTCCGTTCCCTCCGAGTGCTGATGTCTTTGCCCATCGCCTCCCGCGTGATGTCTGCGGCAGCGCTTTCGATCTGAGCCTGCGAGACGCCCAAGAGCAGGTCGGTGTCACGGCCGAAGTGGAACGCCCCGCGTTCGAGCGACACGTTCTCGTCGAGATAGGAGCCATAGACGTAGGCTTTGACGATGTAGTTCCGGTCGCGACCCCCATCAGCGGGCAGGGTGGCGTCGTGAAACTCGTCGGCGAACTCCGGAACATAGGTCTGGATGGTGACATCCGTCACTTCGCGCCGATGGGCGACCAGGCTGATTTTGCTCTTCTGGCTGCGCGGCGAGTAGAACTTGAACACCCGCACCAGGAATTCGCGGGGGCCGTCCGTGGCCGGCAACGTGAAGAGCGGCGCAGGGACCGTCATCTCTGAGATATGGCCTTCACCGCCGCTCAGATAGTCGTTGAGCACCACAGCGTTTGCGCCGTCCGCGTCCTGCACGATGATGCGGGGGCAGGGCACCGCAGTGTCGACGAGGTAGGGCAGGAGTTTCTCGACCAGGGAGCGCGCAATGATCTCGACGCTCCGATCCTGCAGCTTTATCGCGCGAATTCCGGAGATGGTGACGCTTGTTCCGCTGTGTTCGGCATCGGAGGGCCTGACGGTCTCCCCAACGATGATGTCGTTCTCCAGCCCCATGTCGAAGGTGCGATGGCTGCATGGTCTCGCCCTCGCGGTAGTCGCTCTCGACATGCAGGCGGTCGAAGTATTTGAGGCACGTGAACCGCCCAAACCCTTTGCCGCCCTGCTTAAGCTTGTTTGCGGTATAGAGTTCGTCGAACGCATCGCGGTTCGTCTTATTGAACCCGACACCGTTGTCGCGGACTTCGAAGCCGTCGACAGCTGGAACCTGGTCGAACAGCCCATGCTCTTGCGCGCGCAGCACGGTCACCTCGATACGACCCGTCTCCGCCTGGCCTTCGGGCATCGCTTGGATAGCGTTGACGATCAACTCAATGACCGGCGTGTAAACGGTAGTGCCAGACCGGATGTTGTCGATCACACGCCGGATATTGATGTTGCTCATCGATACGGACGTTTCCTCGTTTCGCATGCATCCGCGCCTCAGTGGGCGCGGCTCAGCAGCATCGGTCGAGCGCCCGTCAGACGCATAGCGGGCAAGCCCGTCAAAGTCGGACGTGGCCGAACCGTTAGGTCAGACTCACCGCTCCAACCTGGACCATACCGCTTCCATTGGGCAACCGCTTGGCCTCTAGGAAGGTACGGTAGTTGCAGCGCTCAGGAGGCGCAGCGAGCCGGGTCGCTGATCAGGCGATCCGCCCACCTCGCCGTCTTCCTTCGTGAAGCTTTGTGGCTTCCGCTTCATAAGATCGCGCATTCGCAGCCTGCTGTGCGACCGGTCTGCTAGTTCGGCTGCCCTGAGCTGCAGTCGACACAGGCGCCGTGCACCTCCATGACCATCCGCGAGGGCCTGAAGCCGCGGGCTGACGCTGCCGGGAATGCAGCCCCATCCATTCCCACGCCAAGCTCCTCGACGCGCCCGCAGCAGTCACAGATCAGGAACTCTGTCGAACGTCCGTGGGGGTTGGACCCGCAAGCGAGAAAGGCGTTCATGCTCTCGATCCGGTGAACTAGTCCCTGCGCTGTGAGGAACTCCAACGCTCGGTAAATGGTGGGTGGCTTCGCCACAGGTTCCCCGTCGTGCGCATACGACGAGATCAGGTCGTACGCCTTCACCGGGGAGCCTGCCTGCAAGAGCAACTCGTAGGTCCGACGTCGCGACGGGGTCCATCGCTCCCCAGCGACCGCGCAGCGGCGCTCGGCCGCTTCCATGGCAGCCGCAACATCCCTTCGAGCCGCCGTGGAACCGTGGACGTGGGGGCAAGCCGGCATGTCAGGCTGTCTCCAGCCGCTTCGGGGCGGTGTGGTCATGGGTGCAGAGGCTGTGATCAGCGAGGGTTTCGATGACCCGGCACTCGCCCGCCACGCCGTGACAGCCGGCGTCGACCATGCGCTTCAACTCGGACCGCAGCGCCTGCAACTGGGAGATCTTGGCCTCGACCGACGTCAGCTGTTCCGCGGCCAGGGCGTTCGCCTGGTCGCATGCCCGATCCGGATGGTCGGCCAGGTCGAGCAGGGTGCGGATGGCATCCACCGAGAAGCCAAGCTGCCGGGCATGCTTGATGAACGCCAGCCGGCGAACCGCTGCATCGTCGTAGACGCGACGGTCGCTTTCGGTGCGGTCGGGCTCCGGAAGGAGACCGATCTGCTCGTAGAAGCGGATTGTCGGCACCTTCACGTCAGTGGCCTTGGCGAGCTTGCCTATTGTGAGCGCGCTCATGCGTCCTCCTCTGGTCCCTGAAATAGGCGCTTGATCCTCTAGCCACTAGAGGGTGCAGGGTGCCGACATGTCCAGTTGCTCGACCTCTGAGAAACCGGCCGCTGCCGGGTGCGGCTGCGGTAGCCCGGTCGCTTTCGATGGCGCATCGCCGGCGTACAAGCGTGCGCTGCGGGCCGTGATCGCACTCAATGTGCTGGGCTTCGCCGTGGTAGCGGTGGGGAGCTGGCTTGCGGCCTCCGCAGCGCTGGCCGCCAACACCCTGGATTTCGCAGCCGACGCCGCGACCTACGCCCTCAGTCTCTGGGTGATTGGGAAGAGCGTCCAGGTTCGCTCGGGGGCGGCGTTCTTCAAGAGCGCCAGCCTTGCCACGATGGCCGTGGGTATCGTCGGACTTGCGATCTGGCGCGCGGCGACTGGCGCGGCGCCCGAGGGCGGTACGATCTCCGGCCTGGGGCTCTTCGGCGCCCGCGATCAATCTTGCGGCTGCGCTGCTGCTGGTGCGCTTCCGGGAGGGCGACGCCAACGTGCGCTCCGTGTGGCTCTGCACCCGCAATGACCTGATCCAGTGCCTCGCCGTCGCGGCAACCGGCGTCGCGGTCATGATTACAGGCTCCCGATGGCCGGACCTGATCGTCGGCGTGCTGCTGGCGGCGGTCTTCCTGCGCTCGGCCTGGCAGATCACGGTGCAGGCGCGCCAGGAACTGAAGGTGGCCGGCAAGGCGGATCTTATAACGCATTCCCGTCCGTCATCGGCCTCGGTATAGGTCCGGCGCGATGGCACGAACCTCACCCTGGTGGCGCAAGGTCGGCATGGCGCTCGCCGCGCTGGTGCTGACCGTGCTCACGCTCGGGCCAGGGCTCGACGGCCTTCTCTGTCGCGATGAGGGCAGCCTCAGCGCCGTGGCGGCTGAGATGCCCATCGCCGATGCCGCCGCCGACCACCTTGATCCGCGGCCCCTCGACGAGCGCCCGGGCATCTGCGTCCACGGACACTGCCATCACAGCGCGCCCTATGTGCCGGCGACCCCGCCCGCGAGCGAGCTTTCGGCGCCGCTGCTGGCGGTCGCCCACCCGTTCGTGCGTGACCGGGTGCCGACCTCCGATCCCAAGTTCGGGCTGATCCGACCTCCCAGAGCCTGACGGTTCGCGCGTTCGCGCGCCCCATCCGTCACGTTCAAGAGGGACACCATGAAACTCGACTTCCGCAGCTCGCCTTTGGCGGGACTGCTCTTGCTGGCCAGCCTCGGCGCAGCCGGCGCCGCCATGGCCGAGCCTGCACCGCCGTTCGCCGCACTGCTGGCGCAGGCGCAGGCATCCGCCCCCAGGCTCGCCGAAGCGCGCGCCAACATCGCCCGCGCCGAAGGGCTCGCCCGTCAGGCGGGCGTCCTGCCCAACCCCACTCTCGAACTCGAGGTCGAGAACTTCTCCGGCTCGGGACCCTTCCGCGGAACCAGCCTGTCGGAAACGACGGCGCGGGTCGGCCAGACCCTGGAGCTCGGCGGCAAGCGCTCCGCTCGGGTCGCGGCCGGTCGCGCCGAGGTCGAGGCCGCGCGGGCCCAGGCCCGGCGTGCGGCAGCGGAGTACGCGTTCGACCTCGCTACGGCCTATGCGGAAGCCGAGGCCTCGGAACGACGCCTTCAGCTGGCTCGCGAGAGCCTGACGCTCGCGGAGGAGGACGCCCGCATCGCTTCGGCGCTTGTCGACGCGGGTCGCGAGGCCGAGCTTCGCCGTCTCCAGGCGCAGGCGGCCGTCCAATCGGCCCAGGCGGCTGTTCAGGCAGCCCAGGCGACGCGCGAGACAGCCTTGGGCGCGCTTACGGCCCTGGCCGGCGCGCCGGCTCCCATCACCTCCATTCCAGCGAGCCTGCTGGAGTCCAGCGCCCCCATCTACCCCGGCGCGACCCCAGCGGCCGCGGCGACCACCTCCTACTTGGCGGCCCAGGCGGAGCGGTGAGGCGGCCGCCCGCCGCCTGCGCGTCGAGCGTCGGCGGGCCGTGCCGGATGTGACCGTCTCGATCGGGGTTCGCCGCTTCGAGGAGGACGACGCCTCGGCGCTGGTCGCAGGCGTGTCCGTCCCCCCTGCCGTTGTTCGATCAGAACCGCGGCAATATCGCCGCAGCGCGCGCCGAGGCCGCCGCCGCCGAGGCGCGGCTCGACGCGGCTCGCCTGGAAGCCGAGTCGGCGGTGCGCACGAGCGCGGCGCGCACCGCGGCGGCGGAGAGCCGTCTCAGCGCCGCGCGCCAGGGCGAGAGCACCGCACTGGAAGCCTACCGTCTCGCCCGCATCGGATACGAAGCCGGTCGCCTGCCACTGACCGAACTTGTCGCCGCACGCCGCGCGCTCGCCGAAGCGCGCGAACAGACCATCGCAGCCGCCGTCGAGCGGATCAGCGCCCAAGCCGCCGTCGCGCGGCTGAGCGGCGTCGCTACCCCTGGAGAACAATGATGAAGACCGACGATAAGCGTCTCTACGGCGCCGTCGCGGCGGCCGTCGTGCTGGCCGGTGTCGGCGGCTTCGCGCTGTCCACCGTGATCAACCGTCCTGAAGCTCCCGTCGAAGAAGAGCACGCGGAGGAGGGGGAGCACGCCGAAGGTGGCGGCTCCGAGGTCAAGCTCACCCCGCAACAGGCGAGCGCCGCTGGCATCGCGGTGGTCACCGTCTCGCGCGGCGGAGCCGGCGACCTGCGCCTCACCGGGCGCGTGGAAGCTTCCCCCAGCGCCCGCGCAGCCGTTGCCGCTCCTGTGTCTGGAGCTGTGCTCCGCGTGCTGGTCGCGCCCGGCTCCAACGTTGGCGCCGGCGCCGGTCTCGCCGTGATCCGGAGCGCCGAAGGCGCCGCGGTCCGGGCCGAGTCCGTGGCAGCCGGCGCAGAGGCCGAAGCCGCTCGGGCGGCGCTCGCGCGGGAAGAGCGTCTGTTCAAGGCGGGCGTCACCGCTCGACAGGACTTCGAAGCGGCGCGAGCCGCGTCGGCCCGGCCAAGCGCCGAGGCGGTCTCCGCCAGAGCCAAGGTGGCTGCGGCTGGAGGACCCGGCGTCTCGGGCGAGACCTTCGTCCGCAGCCCCATTGCGGGGATCGTGACGGGTCTGCAGGTCGCGCCCGGCGGCTTCGTCAGCCAGGGTGGGGCGGTCGCCGAGGTGGCCAACCCCGCCCAGGTTGAAGTGGTATTCAACGCCCCGGCGGAAGCCGCCGCCAAGCTGCGCGTGGGCGCGCCGCTCAAGGTCATCGGCTCCGACGGGGCGGAAGCCGACGCGGTCATTGTCGGTGTCGCCCCGCTGGCGCAGGGCGCCACCGGAGCCGCCGTGGTCCGCGCGCGCCCGAGCGGCGGGCGCCTGACGCCCGGCGCGGCCGTGAGCGCCGCCATCTCGACGGAGACCGGCGGCTATCCGACGGTGCCGTCGGAAGCCGTGCAGACCGTGCAGGGCCGCTCCGTCGTGTTCGTGGCTGAGGACGGCGGGTTCCGGGCCCAGTCCGTAACGCCCGGTCGCTCTGGAGCCGGCTTCACCCAGATCGTGCAAGGGCTGAAGGGCGGCGAACGCATCGCCGGCCGCGGCGCCTTCGTCCTCAAGGCCGAGCTCTCCAAGGGCGAAGCCGAGCACGAGGACTGATCGCCATGCTGAGCAAACTCGTGGCGCTCTCCGTGCGCCATCGCATCCTCGTCGTGCTCGTCACCGTGCTGGTGGCCGCTTTCGGCGTCTCCGAACTCTTCCGGCTGCCGATCGACGCGGTGCCGGACATCACCAACAAGCAGGTGCAGGTCACCACCATCGCGCCCGCGCTGTCGCCGGAGGAAATCGAACAGCGCGTCACCTTCCCAGTGGAGACCGCACTCGGCGGCATCCCCGGTCTGCTGGAGACGCGGTCCATCTCGCGGAACGGCTTCAGCCAGATCACCGCCGTCTTCCAGGACAGCACCGACATCTACTTCGCCCGGCAGCAGGTGAACGAACGCATCGAGGCCGTGCGCGAGGATCTCCCGTCCGACGCCCGGCCGGAGATGGCGCCGATCACCACCGGGCTGGGCGAGGTCCTCATGTGGACGGTCGAGTTTCGGCCGACGAAGGGCGCCCGCGCCGGTGTCCCGGGTCCGCAGCCAGACGGGTCGTACCTCACGCCCGAGGGCGAGCGGCTGGTCACGGAGCGGCAGAAGGCGACGTACCTGCGGACTGTGCAGGACTGGATCGTTACGCCCCAGCTGCGCACCACGCCGGGTGTCGCCGGCATCGACACCATCGGCGGCTATGTGAAGGAATACGCCGTCCGTCCCGACCCCGCACGCCTGTCGGCCTACGGCGTCGGCCTCAATGAGCTGGTGGAGGCGGTGGAACACGCCAACACCGTGGCGGGCGCGGGCTATGTCTCCCGCGGCGGCGAAGCCTTTGTGGTGCGCGCCGACGCGCGCGTCACCTCCCTTGCGGACCTCGCCTCAGCGCCGGTGACAAACCGCAACGGCCTGGTCGTGCGGGTGTCCGACGTGGCGCAGGTCGAGCTTGGGCAAGCCGTACGGCTGGGCGCGGCGCAGGAGAATGGCGCCGAGGTCGTTATCGGCACCGCCCTCATGCTCGCCGGCGAGAACAGTCGAACGGTGGCCCAGGCGGTCAGCGAGCGTCTCGAGGCGATCGCGCCCTCGCTGCCGCCGGGCGTGGCGGTCAAGGAGGTGCTGAACCGCACCGACCTCGTGGACCGCACCATCCGCACCGTCCAGACGAACTTGGCCGAGGGCGCGCTTCTGGTTGTGGCTGTGCTCTTCTTCCTGCTCGGGAATGTGCGGGCCGCCATCATCACCGCCCTAGTGATCCCGTTGGCCTTCCTGTTCGGCGTGATCGGGATGAACCGCTTCGGCGTAAGCGGAAACCTGATGAGCCTCGGCGCCCTGGACTTCGGCCTGCTGGTCGACGGCGCTGTGGTGGTGGTCGAGAACACGCTCACCCGCATGGGTCTGCGGCGCGAGACCGAAGGCCGCGACCTCACCTTGCCCGAAAGGCTGGAGGAAGCGGCGGCTGCGGCCAAGCAGATGGTCAGACCCGCGGCCTTTGGCCAGGCGATCATCCTGCTGGTGTTCGCCCCGCTGCTGGCCCTGGAGGGGGTCGAGGGCAAGATGTTCCAGCCGATGGCCGCGACAGTCATGCTGGCGCTCGCCGGCGCCTTCGTGCTGACCTTCACCTTCGTGCCGGCGATGACGGCCTTGCTGGTGAAGGCGCCGGCCACGGCCCACGAAACCAAGGTTGAGAAGCACGCCCGCCGCTGGTTCGAGCCGGCGACGCGCTGGGCCGTGGCCCGGCCGATGTCGGTGGCCGCCGGGGCTGGCGTCGCCGTGGTCATCGGCCTCCTGACCTTCTTCGCCCTCGGGCGGGAGTTCATCCCCACGCTCGATGAGAAGGACGTGTTGGTGCAGGCGTTGCGCGTGCCTAGCGCCTCGCTGGAGCAATCCATCGAAATGCAGGCCCGGCTCGAAAAGACGCTCATGCGCGTCCCTGAGGTCGCGCTGGTCTTCTCCAAGACCGGCACGGCGGAGGTCTCTACCGACCCGATGCCGCCCAGCATCAGCGACACCTTCGTGGTTCTGAAGGACGAGAAGGACTGGCCTGACCGCAGCCTCTCCAAGGCCGAGGTCGTGGAGAAAATCGAGAAGGCGGCCGCCACTCAGATCGGCAACGCCTACGAGATCACCCAGCCGATCCAGATGCGGTTCAACGAACTCGTCTCAGGTGTCCGGTCCGACGTCGCGGTGAAGGTTTACGGCGACGATTTCGCCGAGATGGAGCGCACCGCCAACCAGATCGCCGACGCGCTGCGCAAGACCCGCGGCGCGGCCGACGTTCGGGTGGAGCAGGTCTCCGGCCTGCCAATGATCACCGCCGAGGTCGACCGGGCCGCCGCCGCCCTCTACGGGCTGCACGCGGCGGACGCGGCGGACGCCGTGCAGATCGCGCTCGCCGGCCGCGAGGCAGGCCGCGTCTTCGAAGGCGACCGGCGGTTCGACGTGGTCGTGCGCCTGCCTGACAGCGCCCGCAACGATCTTGCGGCTGTCGCCCAGACCCCGCTCGCCGTGAACGAAGGCGCGAGCTTCGTGCCGCTCGGCTCCGTCGTGCGGTTCCGGGAAGGCGAGGGGCCCAACCAGATCAGCCGGGAGAACGGCAAGCGGCGCATTGTCGTGCAGGCGAACGTGCGCGGCCGTGACCTCGGCGGCTTCGTGGGTGACGCCCAGACCGCCGTCGCCGGTGTCCAGCTGCCGGCCGGAGTCTGGCTGGATTGGGGCGGTCAGTTCGAGAACCTGCAGCGGGCCGAGGCTCGGCTGGGCCTGCTCGTCCCTGTGGTCTTCGTCCTGATCGCGGTGCTGCTGTACTTCGCCCTCGGATCGGCCGCCCAGGCCGCCCTGGTGTTCGCCTGCGTGCCCTTGGCGCTGGTCGGCGGCGCCCTGGCGCTCCTGTTGCGCGGCATGCCCTTCTCCGTCTCGGCCGCGGTGGGCTTCATCGCCGTTTCCGGCGTGGCCACGCTGAACGGCCTTGTGCTCATGCAGGCCATTCGAGAGCGGCTCGACGCTGGACTGTCGCCAGACGAGGCGGCCGTGGAAGGCGCGATGCAGCGGCTGCGGGCGGTGCTCACCACGGCGCTCGTTGCGATCCTCGGCTTCATGCCCATGGCCATCGCCCACGGCGCCGGCGCCGAGGTGCAGAAGCCGCTGGCGACTGTGGTGATCGGCGGGTTGCTGACGGCGACCCTCCTGACGCTCGTGGTTCTGCCGGCCTTCGCCGGGCGGGCGCTGGCGCGTCGCCGTAAACTCGTGGAGGCGCCCGCATGACCGAGTTCTCCGCTCAGGACCACGCGCAGCGACGCACGCTGCTGGTGGTGCTCATCCTCAACGCGCTCCTGTTCGTGGGCCTGGGCGTCGGCGGTCTCCTCGCCGACTCCAGTGCGCTTCTCGCCAACGCCGCGGACAACGCCTCGGACTCGGTCGTCTACCTGCTGAGTTTCCTGGCTGTCGGCCGGGGTTTCCTCTGGAAGCAGCGGGCCGCGCGGCTCTCCGGCATTCTGCTGCTGGTGTTCGCCGGGGCCGTGATCCTCGACGTCGGGCGACGCTGGCTGTTCGGGGCCGAGCCCTTCGGCGTGACGATGATGGCGATGGCGCTGGTCGCCGCGGCGATCAACCTCCTCTGTCTGGTGCTGATCCGCCGCGCGCAAAGCGACGACGTGAACATGCGCGCCGCCGAGACCTTCAGCTTCAACGACTTCGCGTCGAACGGCGGCATTCTCGTCGCCGGGGGGCTGGTGATGTGGCTGGACCAGGCTTGGCCGGACCTCGTCGTCGGCGTGGTCGTGGCGATCATTGCGGTGAAGGGCGGACTGGAAATCCTCGAGGACGCCAAAGCGGACGAGACCTAGGCGCTAAGGTGAAGCTAACCGCTTGATCCTCTAGTCTCTGGAGGACTTAGCCAGTGAGGCGAGGAGATCTCGCCATGCACATCGCCTTGTTCCTGTTCTACGTCCTGTTCTTCGCCGCCGCGTTCGTCTGGCCCACCTGGCGGCTCTGGCGCAGGGACGGCGTGAACGCGCTCGTCCTTCCGCGCGACGACAGTCCGCACGGCCTGGTCGGAAACTGGTTCCGCGTGGTGCTCCTGGCGCTGTTTGCCGGCTTGGCCGCGGTCGCCCTCGGCCTCCCAGCCGAAGTCCTGGGCCCCCTGGCATGGCTGCAGGCTGACGCCGTGCGAGGCCTTGGCTGGGCCATCCTGCTGCTCTCGCTCGCGTGGATCGTGTTGGCGCAGCGGCAGATGGGCCGCTCCTGGCGCATCGGGATCGACACGCGGGGCCAGCCGCCGCTCGTGAGGACGGGTGTCTTCGCCATCTCGCGCAATCCCATCTTTCTGGGCATGCGGGTCAATCTGCTGGGCCTCTTGCTAGCCTTTCCCAATGCGATGACGCTGTCAGCCTGTCTGCTCGGGGAGGTGCTGATGCAAGTCCAGGTGCGCTTGGAGGAGCAACACCTTGAGCGGGAGCTCGGGGAAGCGTACGGCGCCTATCGCTCGAGTGTTCGGCGCTGGATCTGACGCAGTCTCAGCGCCGGACGGCTAGCTTCGGAAGGGCTCGGTCAGCTGCCGCAGATACGCCTGCGGATAGTCCGGCGCGCCGGCGACGCCGATCTCGCCGTCGCGCGGCGTTGGGCGGCCGGTAACAAAGGTGCCGAGCAGGCGGTCGGTTAGGGTCGTGAAGAGCCCGAAGTTGACGTCGCCGTCCGACTTCGAGGCCAGATGATGATGCCGATGTCCCGGCGCGACCGCCCAAAACTGGACGAGCGACCCGATCCGCATGTCGATGTTCGCGTGCTGGAGCATCACCTGGATCGCCGCCGAAAAGCCGAGCAGGGCGGCTACGTCCATCGGCAGCCCGATCAGCAGCAGCGGAGCTGTGCCGGCCACTGTCTCGACGGCCTGATGAAGCGGGTGTTTCATGAGGCCATTGAAGCCGTACATGCGGGTGACGCTGTGATGCACGGCGTGAAGTCGCCACAGCGGCGCCCCCTTGTGGCTCGCGAAATGCGCCAGCGTAATGCCCACGTCGGCGACAAGGATCGCCATGGCGAGCTGCGCCCATAGAGGCCAGGCTTCGGGCCATATGCCGGCGCCGGGGAGAGACCCGCCAACAGCGGAACCGCGGCCACCGACAAGGCGGCGCTGCCTTCGTTGACGACGGCGTGCAGGCCATCCCGGCCAAAGTCTCCTCGGTCCCGGTTCCAGATCGGCTCGTAAGTACGAGGCGTTCAGCCAGGAAGACGGTCGCAATGGCGCCTAGGAGCAGCGGAAGCAGCAGCCACTTCGATTGACCGTGCGCGACGAGCAGGACAGCCGCCGCGATGAAGCCGAGGAAGAAGGCGGGCGCGAAGCCATAGCGGACGAGCGTGCGAGCGAGCGACATGGGACACCTCCAGGCTCGCCAGGGTGGCCGAAGCGGATGCCCGGGTCTTGAAGCGATCGACGGTCAGCCCAGGGCGGCGCGGGCCATCCCAGGCGTGACCCCGAACATCCGGCGCATGGTCCGCGCGCAATGCGCCTGGTCGGCGAAGCCGCCCGCCAGGGCGGCTTCGGCCAGGCTGGCGCCGGCGGCGATCTCCCCGCCCGGCCCGCTCCAGCTTCCGCCAGACGAGCCAGGTGGAAAGCGGCAAGCCCAGCTGCTCGCGCGCCAGTTCGCGCAGCCGCGACTCGGAGACCCCGCAGCCACGGGCGGCCTCCGCGATGGAGAGGGCTGGATCACGGGCGAGACGGTGCAGCACCTCGTCTACGCGCGGATCGAGCGTGCGCTCCGCACCGGGGAATGTCGCCTCCAGCGCTTCCAGCCAGGCTTCGGGCGCCCCCGCGGCATCGAGGGGCTGGAGCACCGCAGCGGGCGCCGGTTCGACGGCTTCGGGCCCCATGAGGTCGAGAAGGCTGAAGGCCAGCGGCGCCTGGGGCTCAAGGTAGATGAGCCCGACGGGGGCGTGGCTGGCGATGGCGTGCGCGGCGCCGGGCCGGATCAGGAACCCCGGTCCCTCGCAGACCTCGTCCCCCTCCAGCCTGAGCCGGATCGACGCGTCGAGCCCGAAAGCCAGTTGCAAAGCCGCGTGGGCGTGCAGCGTGTTGTCGGCGGAGGGTCCGCAGTAGGCGGCCCATGCCGGACCGAACACGAATCCGCCGTCCCAGCTCATGCGCCGGCCTTCGTACCCGCATAGACGGAGATGGAGCCGGTCGGCGTCGGC
Source organism: Phenylobacterium sp. J367 (assembly GCF_024699985.1). GTDB lineage: Bacteria > Pseudomonadota > Alphaproteobacteria > Caulobacterales > Caulobacteraceae > Phenylobacterium. The sequence continues at coordinate 3,544,503 of NZ_JAJONA010000001.1, forward strand.
GTGACGCTCAGCTCGGCCACATCGTGGAATCCTGCCGCAGCCATTAGCTTCGGAATCTCCCAGTCCTTGTTCGCGCGCGTGTTCTCGTACCCGTCCAGCGCCCACACCTGGCGGAACAGCATGCTCATCAGCGGCGTGCGCTGAAGTCCATAGTCGGCGATCAGCAGACGCCCGTCCGGCTTAAGCAGCCGGTAGGCGTTGGCCAGTAGACCCTCCTTGGCCGTGTGGGAGCACTGGTGCAGCACGAGCGAGGAGATGACCTTGTCGGCGACACCGTCGGCCAGCACATGAGCATCGCCGGCCGCCTGCAGAACTTCCACCTCCTGCCCCGCCGCCTCGATCTTCGCCCACGCGATGGCGAGCACCTCGGGGTCTGGATCGACCCCGACGACGTGACAGGCCGGGGCGGCTTGCTTGATTAGCAAGGCCATCGAGCCCGTGCCCGCCCCGAGATCGACGATCGTCTCGCCCGCGGCCGGCGCCAACGCTGCCAGGAGCCGTGCGCGCCAGCGGCGCTCGCGCGTCATGATGGCGATCACTTGGTCGTATTGAGACGTCAGCTCGGGCCGGCCGAGCGCCGGCGTGAAATCGCGGGGCTCTGTCATGGCGCCAACCAACAGGAGCCCACGCGTGGTGTCTTGAATGGATCGCCGGGCGATCTCCGGCTAAGTTACGGCGAGGGCGGTCCCGACCGCTGCCGTCCCGCTCGTGCTGAAGGAGCCGCCATGAACACGCTCGTGAAATCCGCCTTCGCCGCCGTTGTCCTGACCGTCTTCGCGGCCGGCGCGGCCTTCGCGGCCGAGGACTGCTGCTGCAAGGACGAGGACGGCAAGATGACCTGCTGCGACAACAAGGGCGACGGGGCGCACAACGCGCCACAACCGCAGCAACAGCCTTAACACCAGCATTGACCGACGGGCGGGCTCGTCACCCCTCGTCTCACCCAAGGCCGAACCGATGTTAAACCGAAGAGCCTTGATCGCGGGGGCGGCCGCTGCGTCGGCGCCCCGCACCCGCGCTGGCGTTCTTGCGGCCGCCGGTCACGGTCTACAAGACCGCCTCCTGCACATGCTGCCAGGGCTGGATCAACGCCATGATCCGCTCGGGCTTCTATCCGCAGGTGAAGGTGGTCGAGGACCTCACGCCGCTCAACAAGCGCTATGGCGTCCCGTTTCAGCTCTCGTCCTGCCACCTGGCGAGCGCCGGCTCGTATGTTCTGGTCGGCCATGTGCCCCCCGCGCGACGTCATGCTCCTCTTCAGGATGCGCCCGAAGGCGCTGGGCCTGACGGTGCCTGGCATGCCCCTCGGCTCTCCCGGCATGGAAACACCGGACGGGCGGAAAGAAGCCTACGCCACGCTCCTGTTGCTTCCCGGCGGCAAGACCCGGGTCTTCGCCCAGCACGGCTGACCTAGCACCCGCGGATCAGGCGAGCCGCACGATCTCGCCGTCTTCCTTGGTGAAGCTGTCGGGCTTGCGGTCCAGCAAGTCCAAGACCGCTTCCGAAGGCCGGCTGAGCTTTGCCCCCTTTGGCGTGACGACGATGGGACGATTTACCAGGATCGGGTGCTCGACCATGGCGTCGAGGATCACGTCGTCGCTAACGTTCGGGTTCAGGAGGCCGAGCTCGCTGGCCGGCGTGCCCTTCTCGCGCAGGATGTCGCGCGGCTTGGCGCCCATGGCGGCGAGCAACGCTTGCAGCTGCGGCTTGGTCCATCCGGCCTGCAGGTACTCGACGACGCCGGGTTCGTAGCCGGCGGCGCGAACCATGGCCACGGTATTGCGGGAGGTGCCGCAGGCCGGGTTGTGGAAGATGGTGATCGGGAAGTCGGACATACAGCTCACCTAGTAATCGGCGGGGCGCAGCGCGCCGCCACCCGTTGAACGGCCGCGCCGCGCTCGTACCAGCCCTTAGACCGGTTCACGATGGCGACGATGGTCAGCATCACCGGCACTTCGATCAGCACGCCGACCACGGTCGCGAGCGCCGCGCCGGAGCTGAAGCCGAACAGGCTGATGGCGGCGGCGACGGCCAGTTCGAAGAAGTTGCTGGCGCCGATCAGCGCGGAGGGACCGGCGACGCAGTGGGCTTCGCCCGTCGCCCGGTTCAGCAGATAGGCGATGGCCGAGTTGGCGTAGACCTGGATCAGGATCGGCACGGCCAGCATGGCGATGATCGCCGGCTGAGTGAGGATCTGTTCGCCCTGAAACCCGAAGAGCAGGACCAGGGTGGCGAGCAGGGCTGTCAGGGAGAGAGGGCCGATGCGCGCCAGGACGCGCTGGAGCTCGGCTTCACCGCCGCGCTTGAGGAGCGCGCGCCTGAGGAGCTGCGCCAGGACGACGGGCACGATGATATAGAGCCCAACGGAGAGCAGCAGGGTCTCCCAGGGCACGGTGATGGCGGATAGGCCCAGCAGCAGCCCGACGATGGGGGCGAAGGCGACGACCATAATGGCGTCGTTCACTGCCACCTGGCTGAGCGTGAAGTGCGGCTCGCCGCGGGTCAGGTTGCTCCAGACGAACACCATCGCCGTACAGGGCGCGGCGGCCAGCAGGATCAGGCCGGCGATGTAGCTGGTGTTCTCGCCGGCGGGCAGGTAGGGGCGGAACAGGTAGCCGATGAAGAAGGCGCCCAGCGCCGCCATCGAGAACGGCTTCACCGCCCAGTTGACGAACAGGGTCACGCCGATTCCGCGCCAGTGCTGGCCGACTTGGCGCATGGCGCCGAAGTCAACCTTCATCAGCATCGGAATGATCATCAGCCAGATCAGCACCGCCACCGGCAGGTTGACCTTGGCGACTTCGGCCGAGCCGATGGCCTGGAATGCCGACGGGAACAGGTGACCGAGGCCGACGCCGACCACGATGCAGAGCGCCACCCAAAGGGTCAGGAAGCGCTCGAAGCGGGACATGGCGTTGGGCCCCTCGGAGGGGGCGGGCGGCTCGATGGTTGTCATTGGGCGGACTGGGGTTCGTCGACGGTTTGGCCGATCTCGCGCAGCTTCGTCTGCAGCGACATGCGGTCGATGGAAGCCAGCGGAAGATTGAGGAAAATGCGGATGCGGTTGCCCAGCATCCGTGCCGTCTCGGAGAAAGCTGCGGCGATCTCGGCCTCAGAGCCCTGAACGGCGGCCGGATCCGGCACGCCCCAATGGGCGGTCATTGGCTGGCCCGGCCACACAGGGCAGACCTCGCCGGCGGCGTTGTCACAGACGGTGATGATGAAATCGAGCGGCGGGGCGCCGGGCTTCGCAAACTCGTCCCAGGACTTGGAGCGGAACGCTGTGTCCTCGAAGCCAAGGGCTCGGGTGATCGACAGCGCGTGCGGATTGACCCGTCCGGTCGGCATCGAGCCCGCCGAGTAGGCCTCGAAGCGGCCGCGGCTCTCCTTGTTCATTAGCGCCTCCGCGATGACCGATCGGGCCGAGTTGCCGGTGCACAGGAAGAGGATGTTGTACGTCTTGTCGCTCACGGTGGGCTCCTCAGGCTCGCGCGCCTTCGGCCACGCAGCACTGGCTGGCGATGGCGGCGAGCGGCGCGCAGATCTCCGGCGAACCGCCGCAGCAGTCCTCCATCAGGAAGGCCAACAACTCGCGCATGGCGTCGTAGTTGGCGGTGTAGATGATCGAGCGTCCGTCACGGCGCGAGGCGATCAGGCCGGCGTGGCTGAGCACATTGAGGCTGGCCGATAGGGTGTTCGGCAGCACGCCCAGACGCCGGGCCACTTCGCCGGCCGGCAGGCCATCAGGTCCCGCCTGCACCAGGAGGCGGAAGGTGGACAGGCGAACCTCGTGGGCGAGGGCGGACAGGCTTGCAACGGCAGGCTTGGTTTCCATATTTCTACAATATAGGAAATCTGCGACAGTTTGAAGTCGCTTCCACGGTGTTTCGAGGTGCACATGACCGAGTTCCCCGCCCTGCAGCCGCAGTTCCTCGAGACGCCAAGCCTGGAGAAGCTGAACGCGTCGACGGCGGCGACCCACCCGCCGCGCATCCTGCTGCTCTACGGGTCGCTGCGGGAACGGTCCTACAGCCGGCTGCTGACGGAGGAGGCCGCCCGCATCCTGCAGCGGTTTGGCGCCGAGACGCGCATCTTCGATCCGCGGGACCTGCCGCTGCCTGACGCCGTGTCGCCGGACCACCCGAAGGTGCAGGAGCTGCGGGCGCTCTCACAATGGTCCGAGGGCCAGGTGTGGTGCAGCCCGGAACGCCATGGGGCGATCTCCGGGATCATGAAGGCGCAGATCGACTGGATCCCGCTGGAGATCGGCAGCGTGCGGCCGACCCAGGGGCGCACCTTGGCTGTGATGCAGGTGTCCGGCGGCTCGCAATCCTTCAACGCCGTGAACACCCTGCGCCTGCTCGGCCGCTGGATGCGCATGATCACCATCCCCAACCAGTCGTCGGTGGCCAAGGCCTACCAGGAGTTTGATGAGGCGGGCCGTATGAAGCCGTCGGCCTATTACGACCGCGTGGTCGACGTGATGGAGGAACTCTACAAGTTCACCCTCCTGACCCGCGATCGCGCGGACTATCTGGTCGATCGCTACAGCGAGCGAAAAGCCGCCGGTCGCGCCACCGAGGGCGATCAGCTGGCCGCCGCGGCCATGGCGCATGAGGCGGCGACCTGAGGAGAGCGCCGGCAGGGGACCGCTGCTGCGCCCGGGGCGTTAGTCGAGGATGTGCAACGACTACCGCTACACGAAGTCGCCTGACACCCTCCGGGAGGAGTTCAGTCAGTTGAAGATCCCGCTGCGCTTCGCGGGCGACGCTACGCCCAACTACCCGCCTTACGAGGACATCCGGCCGAACCAGACTGCCCCGATCATCCGCGGCGGCTCGGACGGGGTGGAGCTCTCGGTCACGCCTTGGGCCTGGAAGTCCTCGAATGGCAAGCCGGTGTTCAACTTCCGCTCCGAGGGCCGCAGCTTCGCCAAGAGCGACCGCTGCTTGATTCCATCGGACGGGTTCTACGAGTTCACGAAGCCGGACGACCCCAAGCAGCGGCTGAAGGACAAGCACCTGTTCACCCTGGCCGGGGAGCCCTGGTTCTGGATCGCGGGTCTGGTGAAGGCGGGCGCCTTCGCCATGCTGACCACTTCGCCGGGGCCGGACATTGCGCCGTACCACGACCGGCAGATCGTGGTCCTGCCGCGAGCTGAAGGTGTCGAGTGGCTCGACCTCAGGAAGCCGGAAGCGGAGATTCTTCGCCCGTTGCCGGAGGGCAGCCTCACCCACGAGCAGGTGCGGTAAGCGCCTGGAATGACTGGCGACAGCGGGCTGCTGGACCTCAGCTACGGCCGCCGAGATCGAGATGGCGGGGCGCGGCCAGGACGCGCGGCCACTGGATCTTAAGCCTTGAGAATGCGTTCGCGCGTCGCCATGCATCGCCTCGCCGCCCTTGGGACGACGAGGCGACGATAAGAGAGGCAGCCCCTGGCAGCTTACGCCGGGAAGATCGGATCCGAGCCGGCGGTGCTGAGCCCCGGTACGAATCCGGGCTCGTCGCTGAACATGAAGTCGCTCTGCCGGAGATCGGCCCTGAACACGCCCAGCAGCAGGACGCCCTCCGGATCGGCGTCGCGGTCTGTGTTCCAGGACACGAACGCCCCTTCCGCGCGATCCACGACGGCCACCTGATCCGGCCGGATATCGCGCAGCGCGAGGTGGTCGAACGCGCCCTGCGCCTCACCGCGGACTTCCATATCGGTGATGACGTCGAAACCGCTGTGAGGATCGACGATAAAGGCGTCGGCCCCCGTGCCGCCGGTGATGGTATCGTTGCCCATGCCGCCTTCGATCATGTCGTGGCCGGCGCCGGCGTCGATCGAGTCCGCGCCCTCCATGCCCATGATGTCGTCGACCATGGCGCCGCCGGTCAGTGTGTCCGCGCCCATGCCGCCGTCGAGGCGATCCATGCCGTCGCCGCCTTCCAATCGGTCGTCGCCCGCATCACCTTGCAGCACATCGTCACCGCCAGCGCCGAGCAGAGTGTCGGCGCCATCCCGACCGAAGATGTTGTCGACGCTTTCCCCGCCGGTCAGCTGATCGGCTTCCCGCTCGCCGACGAGCACCTGGTAGGTTTCGTCGCCCGTAAAGGTGAGCGCGACATCACCATCCCGCATCGCGGCGTCGGCGGCTTGGTCGAAACGCTCGCCAGGCCGGTCCCCGTGCCTGGCGTCCGGACACTCGACGCTCTTCGCTTCGGCCCTTGTGCTGGGTGTGGTCGCCATCGGCATCGCTTGGGAGTACGTCCTGCGACTGCTGGCTCCGCAATCGGTCGCCTTCGGCCAGGCCACGGTCGTGGCGGTGATCGGCTTGGCCGTGAACCTGCTCAGCGCTCTGCTGCTCGGCGGCGGCCATGCGCATGGCCACAGCCATCATCACCACGGTCATGAGCGCCACAGTCATCACGAGCATGGCCACGAGCATCATCATGCAGCCCACGGCCACGGCGACGGTGGGCGCCGTCACCAGGACAACAACCTGCGCGCCGCATTCGTGCACGTCCGGGCCGACGCCCTGACCTCCGTGCTCGCCATCGCCGCCCTGCTGGCTGGCCGCTTCCTCGGCGGGACGTAGCTGGATCCGGTGATGGGGCTGGTGGGCGCCGCCGTTATCGCCGTCTGGTCGTGGAACCTGATGCGGGACACCTCCGCCGTGCTCCTCGACGCCACCGACGACCACCTGGAAGCTGAGGTGCGCGACGAGGTCTAAGGGCCAGGAGATGCGAGAATCACCGACCTCCACGTCTGGCGCCTCGGTCCTGGCTCTCACGGGGCGATCGTCAGTTATGTGGGTGAGGCTTCGCCTGAGGCGGTCCGCACCCGGCTGGCGCACGTTCACGAGTTAAAGCACGTGACGGTCGAGGCCTTCTCAAGGAGCGTGGCTCGCGTTTGATCCAGCCGGAGTAGGGGAACGGCTTCCCCTGCGTCGGAGCGGAAGCCTTCTCCGCCGCCCCCTTCTAGCGGGGCAAGCCTCCGCAACGCCCCGGTAAGGCGAGCGGCCGGCGGGCGTGCGCGGTCCCGCCGCGTGCCGCGGCTCCTACGGGTCGCCCTTCGGGCGCGCTTTGCGCGCCGGCGGCCGCTCGCCGGCGCGTCCCGCCGTGCAGCGCCTGGCGGCGCGCAGGCTCCTTGCAGCCTTCTTCTTCTTGGACCGCCTGCGGCGGCCGTGGTTTAGGGCTCCGCCCTCGGCGTACTTCGGAGCGGCTGCCGCCCAGCTTCGGTCTCTCGCTCGGGCGGCAGCAGGGCAGGGCCGGTAGGCCCAGCAGCCGGCTCCCCGGGGCTCCTCCGTCAAGGTCCGGGGCTGACCTCCCGTTGGGCCACCGCGGTCCGCGGCACGCTCTCCCGTCGGCGTGGCGCCCCCGACTTCCCTGCTGCGGATCCGGAGAAACCCCCTGCGGCCGGAGGTTTGGAAAGAAAAATTCAGAGCGTCTGAGGGGCCGACCATCCCACTGCGTAGCTCCAGAAGGGGGCCCATGGCGGCCTGAAAAACATTGCTCTGGAGCAGCGGTCTTGGCCGACATCACTTTTCGCAGCCGCATTCTCGGCTCATCCATCCTCGGAGGCGTTGCCTTCCTTTCCGCCACGGCGCTCGCGGTCACGCCCGCCGCGGCGCAAGACGCCACTGCGGCTGCCGCAGCGAACGCACAGACGGCCGGCGAATTGGACGAAGTCGTCGTCACCGGTTCGCGGATCGCTCGCAAGGACTACCTGGCCAACAGCCCGATTGTAACGGTCACGCAGGACGACGTGCGGGCGACCGGCTCGGCCAATATCGAGACCCTGATCAATGAACTCCCGCAGTTCACGCCGCTGGGCAGCGCGTCTTCGAACAGCCCGAACCTGGCAGGCCAGGCTCAGGTTCAGCTGCGTGGCCTCGGCGCCATCCGCACCTTGGTGCTGCTGAATGGCCGCCGGGTCGTCCCTTCGAGCGCCTCATCCGTCGTCGACCTGAACCTGCTCCCGACGCCTTTGATCTCAAGCGTCGAAACCATCACCGGCGGCGCCTCGTCGACGTATGGCTCTGACGCCGTAGCCGGCGTGTTGAACTTCCGGCTGAACGAGAACTTCGAAGGCGTCCAGCTCGACGTGCAGTACGGCGTCTCCGATCGCGGCGATGCGGAGAGCGAAGTCTACAGCGTCACGATGGGCGGCGACATCGCCGAGGGTCGCGGCAATGCCGTGCTGTCGCTGAGCTACTCGGACCGGGACTCGGTCCTGAACGCCGCGCGCGAATTCTCGCGCATCTCCGGCTTCGCCGGCACCTCGCCTCTCGGCTCCACCGTCTTCGACGCTAACAACCTTCCGTCGGCCGCCGCCGTGAGCGCGGCGGTGCCTGGCGCCGCCCGCGGGAACACGTTCGGCTTCAACAACAACGGCACGCTGTTCGCCTACCAGGGAGCCCGCGAATACATCAGCCCCGGCGGCCTGGACTACGAAGGCTTTCGGATGCCGGGGCCGCTGCAGCAGACCGACTTCACCTATACGACCGGTGATCGGAACTACATGATCATTCCGCAGCAGCGCTACAACATCTACGGCGCGGCGAACTACGAGATCACAGCGTTCGCGGAGGCCTACGCCGACTTCCTGTTCTCGCAGTATGAGGCCGGCAACCAGTTGGCTTCCAACCCTGCGACCGGCCCCACCACGGGCTTCCGGATCCCGGGGACCAACCCCTTCATCCCGGCCGAGCTGCGGGCGGTCCTGAACTCCCGCCCCAATCCGAACGGCAGCTTCCGCCTCGACAAGCGCTTCAACGAACTCGGTCCGCGCCGGCAGAATGAGACCTACGACGTCTACCAGATCACCACGGGCCTCCGCGGTCGCCTGCCGGTGCGCGACTGGACCTACGATGCCTACCTCTCCTATGGCCGCGTGGACAACGGGACGACGTACACCGGCTACCTGTCCCGCTCAGCGGTCCAGCGTCTGCTGGACGCCCCGGACGGCGGCGCCTCGATCTGCGCCGGCGGATTCAACCCCTTTGGCGAGAAGTCGCTGAGCGCCGCCTGCATCGACTACGTCAGCCGGGTGCCCAAGAACACCACGACAAACGATCAGCGCGTGGCTGAAATCAACATGCAAGGCGGGGTCTTCAACCTTCCGGCCGGTGAAGTCCGGGTGGCCCTCGGCGCCACCCACCGCGAGCAGAACTACGACTTCGTCCCCGACGAATTGATGCTGGCGACCTTCACGCTGAACGGAACCACCGGCCCCGAACTCGCCGGCGCCTCCGGTCAGCCGCTTTCGGGATCGGACAAGGTCCGCGAAATCTACGGCGAAGTCCTGATCCCGCTCCTCCGGGACATGCCCTTCGTGCACAGCCTGGAGACGAACCTCGGCTACCGGCTCTCCAATTACGACACGATCGGCCGTGTGAGTTCCTACAAGGCGGACCTGAGCTGGGAGATCGTCGAGGGGCTGCGGATCCGCGGCGGCCTGCAACGCGCCGTTCGCGCGCCGTCCATCAACGAGCTGTTCGCCACGCAGAACCTTACCTTCATGAACATCGGCGTGCCGGTCTCGTCGGCGGGTGTGCCGCAGTTCTCCGGCGACCCGTGCGACATCCGGGGCGCCTACAGGGCCGGGGGCGGCGAACGCCGCTCAGGTGCGCGCCCTGTGCCTCGCGCAGAACGTGCCGGGCCAGGTCATCGACGCCTACACGTTCTCGAACTCGCAGACCCCGGGCCTGACAGGCGGCAACCCACTTCTGGAGGAAGAGACCGCCGACTCGTTCACCGTCGGCGCAACCTGGCAGTCGCCGTTCTCCAATCCGTGGTTGAGCCGCCTGTCCGGCTCGATCGACTATTATGACATCACCATCAAGGACGTGGTTGGGACGCTGGCCACCACGGAACAGCTGCGCCGCTGCTTCAATCAGAACGGCACGTCCAACCCGACCTACGATCCCAGCAACTTCTTCTGTCAGCTGTTCAGCCGCGACCCGAACTCGGGGCAGATCACCAACACCCTCGAGACGAACGCCAACCTGGGCACGCTGAAGACGAGCGGCATCGACTTCCAGATTGATTGGGCCGTCACGCTGGCCGACGTGGGTGGGCCGGAGTGGGGCGCCCTGGCGCTCAACGTGATGGGAACCAAGCTGCAGGAATGGAAGCGCCAGGACCTGCCGGGCGGCGCCTTCACCGATCGCAAGGGGACGGTCTCCAACACCTTCGGCCTCACCCTGCCGGAGTGGAAGTTCCTGTCGACCCTGAGCTGGAACTACGAGCCCTTCAGCGTCGGCGTGCGCTGGCGCTACCAGGGCGAGGTCGAGAACTTCAACAACCGCGAGCAGGTCCTGAGCGCGGTCAACTATTTCGACCTGAACACTACGTGGAAAGTGAACAAGACGGTGACGCTCCGCGGCGGGGTGAACAACCTCACGGACAAGCAGCCTCCGATCTACTCGCCGGCCATCGCGGCGAACACCGACCCCTCCACCTACGACCTGGTCGGCCGTCGCTATTACCTCGGCCTCACCGCCCGCTTCTAAGCTCGAGAAAAGGTTCGAACCGATGAAAAGATCTCTGTTGACCGTCCCGACGGCGCTCGGGCTGCTGTTCGCCGGCAGCGCGGCCGCGCACGACTTCTTCCTGGTTCCGGAGGGGTTCGTGGGGGGCGGGCGGGCGACCGCTCATCGTCCACGCCACGTCCTCCTCCGACTTCCCGGCGCTGAACGTCGGCTCGCCGCGGACGCGGATCGAAGCGGCTCGCGCGGTGGTGGGCGGTCAGCCGGCCGCCGTCGAGGTGCAGGCGCAGGCCGCCAAGTCGCTGCCCTTGTCCGTCTCCACCGAGGCGTCCGGCATGGGGGTGGTGACGGTCCAGACCATCTGGGGCGAGTCCAACTGGCGGCCTGACCAGGTGGAGATCTACCTCGAAGAGCATCCCTTCAAGGCCGAGGAGGTCGCCGCGGTCCACCGGCTCCTGCCGCAGGGCGCGCCGCTCCAGATCCGCTCCCGCCGTCTGGCCAAGACCCTGGTCTGCGTCCGCGTCTGCACACCGACGACGTCGGCCTCGGCCGGGCTGGAGGTGGAGCTCGTGCCGGCGTTCGACGCGGGCGGCGCCTCACCGTCGAGGTTCCAACTCGTGCGCAACGGTCGTCCGCTAGCGGGCTACCCCGTTGCGGTGCGACCGGCGCGCGGGGAGCGACAGAACGTCCTCACCGATGACGATGGCTGGGTGCGGATGCCCGCCGGCCTGTCCGGCCCGGTGATGCTGGTGGCCGCCACGCTGGATCCCCCGAAGGAGCCTGGGGGGACGCTTCGTCACTAACAATGCGTCGGTGACGTTCGAAGCCGGGCAAGGGCACGGCGGGGCCCACTGATCTAGGGCGTCGCCGTCCATCCGCGCGGGGTCGTCTGGAGGCCCCCGCTCCGAGCCCCGCGCGGATGGCATGTTGCGGTGAGCGCAGCCGACGCCGCTGGCCCCGTCGGCCGCGTGGCCTTCGCCCGGCCGGGCGCGAGCCCGACCTCCTCGCACGCGCCGCCGGCGGCATGCGCATCGCGAGGGGGCACAGGATAGTCTCCGGCGTGCCAATCTGCGGCTCGCGGCTCGGTCCGCGCGCGCGGCATGCGCGGCGGAACTCGCGCGGCGGCGTGCGCGATCGTGGCTGCCACTGCGAGAAGCGCGGCGCCGAGGAGCATCGCTCCAGCGCCACGGTGTGGAACCCCGTTCTGCGAGTTCAGGGCGTAGGCGGCCCCGAAGAGGAGGGGACCCACCGCGCTTGCCGCTCCCTGCACCGCGACGCTCGCCCCTTGCGGCCGACCCTGCTGCTCGCGCTCCATCCTGCGGGCCAGAATTGCCATGAGGGCCGGGGCGGCGACCCCGCGTGGGCGGCCGGCGCGAGGGCGAGGGTCGCCGCAGCGGCCGGGGCCAGGAGCGTTGAAATTTCCATGTCGGTTTCACCTGAAGAGGGGCGTTGCAGATCCGCGCGGGGGTGCGCGGCGCGTCCCGGCGTCCGCAGGTCCGAAGGTCCCTGCGGGCGACGGCGCCCGGCCGCGAAGCGGCCGGCTCAGGCGAAGGGACGAGGGGGGCGTTCGAGCCCGGGGGCGCGTGGGCCCGGTAGGTCTTGGGCGTGGCGGCTTCCAGCACCAGGTGCCCGATGCGGCGCGCCGGCGCCGGCCCGGGTTCGGCGATCGCCGCCGTGGTGACGCAAATCTGCGCGCAGGCCTGGGCGCAGGCCTTGCTGTCGTGCTTGTCCCCGACGGGATCGCAGCAGCCGTGGTCGCCGGCCGCCCCTGTGTCGGCCTGCGCCATGGCGGCGCCGGGCATGGCGCCGTCCATCACCATAGCCTGACCTTCGCCCATGTGGTGGGCGCAGGCCGCGGCCCCCGCCGAGGCGGCAGCGGGCGACAACAGCAGGCCGACAAGGGCCAGAAGGGCGAGCAGGAGCCGCATGTGCTGGGACGTTACGCCAGACGCCCGCGCCGGGTCACATGAATTCTGCTTCAGGAGAAACCCCAGGCTCGTCCGCCGCGGCCGGCGTCGCCAGCCAGTCCAGGCGGGCCTGGACCGCCGCGCAGAGGCTCGCCGGATCGCGCCCGAGCGCCAGGGCGATGCGGTGGAATTCGAGTAGGTCCACCCGCCGCTGGCCGCGCTCGATCATCGACACGTGCGAGCCGGCCTTGCCGAGAGCCGCGGCGAGCTCGCGCTGCGACAGGCCGGCGGCCCGGCGGGCCTCGACGAGCACCTCGCGAACCTGCTGATACTCGGCGCTGAACACCGGATTGGGCTGTCGGGCGAAGGCCATCGGGCGGCGGCGCCAGGCTCAGTGCAGGAGCTGGCCCAGGAACGCCCGGGTGCGTTCGTGCTGCGGATGGGCGAAAAAGTCCCCGGGCGCCCCGGATTCCACGATCTGGCCCTGGTCCATGAACACGACCCGGTCCGCCACCTGGCGGGCAAAGCCCATCTCATGGGTGACCGCCAGCATGGTCATGCCCTCGCCCGCGAGCTCGATCATCGTGTCGAGCACCTCCTTGACCATCTCCGGATCAAGGGCTGAGGTGGGTTCGTCGAACAGCATGATCTTGGGCCGCATGCAGAGCGCCCGGGCGATCGCCACCCGCTGCTGCTGGCCGCCGGACAGTTGCCCCGGCCGCTTGTGCGCCTGGTCGGCGACCCGCACGCGGGCCAGCAGGGCCATCGCATGCGCCTCCGCCTCTGCCCGGGTCGCCGTCCCCGTCCGGACGGGGGCCAGGGTGCAGTTCTCCAGCACCGACAGGTGCGGGAAGAGGTTGAAGCTCTGGAACACCATGCCTGCGGCCCGTCGGATCGCCTCCAGGCGTCGGGGCTCGGCGGTGGCTTCGAGACCGTTCACCCGCACGATGCCCCCGTGGTGCCGCTCGAGCTGGTTGATGCAGCGGATCAGGGTCGACTTGCCGGAGCCGGAGGGGCCGCACACAACGATGCGCTCGCCCGGCGCTACGGCGAGCTCGACCCCGCGCAGGGCGTGGAACTCGCCATACCACTTGTGCAGGTCGCGGACCTCGACGGCCAGCTCGGCAGGGGAAGGCGTCTCTCGGGTCATGGCGTGGTCTCGGCGCGGCGTTCGAGCGCCCGGGCGAACCGGCCGAAGCCGAAGCAGAGGGCGAAATAGACGGACGCGATGAAGATGTAGGTTTCCATCGCGGGGGAACTCCATTCCGGGTCGGCCAGGGCCGCCCGGCCGGAGCTGATCAGGTCGAACAGGCCCACCACCAGGACGAGGCTGGTGTTCTTGATCATCACGATGATTGTGTTGGTCAGGCTCGGAATAACGAGGGCCAGGGCCTGCGGCAGGACCACGAAACGCTGGACGCCCCAGTAGCCGAGACCGAGCGCGCGCGCCGCCTCCGCCTGACCGCGGGGCAAGGCCTGCAGGCCGCCGCGGATCACCTCCGCAAGGTAGGCGGCGGCGAAGAGCAGCAGGGCGATCATCGCCCGGAAGAACTTGTCCGGCAGCAGCGGCTCGGGGAGCAGCAGCGGCAGCATGATGGAGGCGATGAACAGCAGGCTGAGCAGCGGCATCGCCCGGGTGATCTCGATGAACAGCACGCACAGCGTACGGATCACCGGCAGGTCGGCGCGGCGGCCGAGGGCCAGCAGGATGGCCAGCGGGAAGGCGCCGCCGATGGCGGTGACCGTGAGGATCAGCGTGACGGGCAGGCCGCCCCACATCGTGGTGGCCACGTAGCTGAGGCCGGCGAAGCCGCCGAACATCAGGAGCAGCACCCCCGGGAGGGCCGCGGCCCAGAGGGCCGCCAGGCGAGGTCGCCAGGCGGCCGGCCGCAGCGAGTAGGCGAGCAGGGCCAACAGGACGGCGCAGACCAGCGTGGGCCGCCACCGCTCCTCGATGGGATAGATGCCGAACAGGATTTGGCCGCTCTTGGCCACGACGAAGCTCCAGCAGGCGCCCGAGATGTCGCGGCAGGCCGCCGGCTCGGCCGGCAGGACGGCGGCGTCGAGCACCGCCCAGCGCACCAGCGGCGCCGCCAGGGACCAGGCCGCCCAGGCGACGGCGAGGGTCAGGACCACGTTGAGCGGCGAGCCGAACAGCTTCGCCGCCAGGGCGGCGGGGCCGCGGGCGGGGCGGGGCGGGGCGGGGATTGCGGCCGAGGTCATCTCAGCGGGCCTCCAGCTGGACGCGTCGGTTGTAGACGTCGAGCAGCGCCGCCAGGGCCAGGTTCAGCGCCAGGTAGACGAGGACGATGATCAGGGTGCCTTCGATCGGATGGTTCGTCCGGTTGATCACCGTTCCCATCACCGTCATGAACTCCGAATAGCCGATGGCGATGGCCAGCGTGCTGTTCTTGACCGTATTGATGTACTGGCTGGTCATCGGCGGCACGATCACCCGCAGCATCTGCGGGAAGGCCACCAGCCGCAGGGTCTGCGCCTCCTTGAGCCCGAGCGCGCGGGCGGCCTCCCACTGGCCTCGCGGCACCGACTGGACGCCCGAGCGCACGATCTCGGCGATGAAGGCGGCCGTATAGACTGTGAGGCCCACGAAAACCGTGGCGAACTCAGGCGTCAGGCGCGCCCCGCCTATCAGGTCGTCCCCGTTCGCCGCGGGCAGCTCCAGCCGCAGCGGCGGGTGAACGGCGAAGGCGGCGAGCGCCCCCACGACGATCACGCCCGCCGCGGCGGCCCGGTAGGGGCGGGCCCGGCCGCGGCGGGCGGCGGCGCGGCCGGCGAGACCGGCTGCGCCAAAGATGGCGACGGCGGCGGCGAGGGCGGCCGTCAGGGCAAGGGGGACCATTCGGCGTAAAGGGTGGGCGCGGCCACCCCCGGATCGAGGCCAGCACGCCGGGCGCCAGTTCCCGCGCGCCGCCCACCGGCATGACGTGGCCCCACAAGGCGTAAAGGAAGATGAGCAGCAGGACGGGCGGGGTGTTGCGCATGGCCTCGACCCAAACCGCCGCCAGACCCGCGACGAGGGGGTTGGCGCTCAGGCGGGCGATGCCCAGGGCGGTTCCGACGAATGTGGCGGCGACGCAGACCAAGGCGGACAGGAACACCGTGTTGGCCACGGCGACGCCGATCGCCTGCAGGTAGCTGTCCTCCGGACCGAAGGGCAGAACCGTGTCGGCGATCTTGAAGCCGGCGCGGTCGCCCAAGAACTCGAAGCCGAGCGGCAGCCCCCTGGGCTTTGGCCGCCGTGCTGACGGCGACCAGCAGGAGCGCGGCCGCCACCAGGGCGACCGCGCCCGCCTGCGCCAGCACGGCCCCGGGGGGCGGGGACGCGGCGCGGACGCGGCGACAAGGAGGGCTGGCCCGCCATCCGCTCACACGTCCCAGGGGTAGGGGAACAGCAGGCCGCCGTCCTTGTAGGGCCGGTTGAGCCGGCGGTCGGCCTTGATGCGGGTGCCGGCGCCGAGGTTGCGCTCCCAGATCTCCCCGTAGTTCCCCACTTGCTTGATCACCTTGTACGCCCAGTCTGGCTCGAGGCCGATGGCGCGCCCGAAAGCCGGGTCGGCCCCCAGCACGCGTCGGACATCGGCGGGTCCGCTGCGCCGCAGCTCGTCGACATTGGCCTGGGTCACGCCATTCTGCTCGGCCCAGATCAGCAGATTGACCGTCCAGCGGACCACGTCGAACCAGCGATCGTCGCCGCGGGCGATGGCGACGCCCTGGGGCAGCAGGTGGTCCAGGTAGAGGAGGGCGTGGTCGTCAGGCTTGCGCGCCACGGTGGCCACCTGGCTGGCGCCCAGGAAGCCGTCGGTGACATAGACGTCGCAGCGTCCCGAGAAGTAGGCGTCCCGGGCCGTGATCGTGGAGTCGAAGTAGACGCGCTCGAAGCGGATCTTCGCCTCCGCCTCCACCCGTGTGAGCGTGTTGTCCGCCGAGCTCCCGCCGCTCTGCAGGCAGACGGTGCGGCCGTTCAGGTCCGTGGGCGAAGCGGCCCCCAGACGCTTGCGGAAGATCAGCACGTCGGTGTCGAACTGGGTGACCGTGACGAAACGCACCGCCATATCCCGCGTGAAGGTCATGGTGGTGGTGCGGGAGAGCACGTCGATCTCGCCGGTCTGCAGGGCGGGCAGCCGCTGGGCGGCGTTGAGCGGAATGAAGCGGATCTTCTGCGCGTCGCCCAGCAATGCCGTGGCGAAGGCGCGGCAGACGTCCACGTCGAATCCGCGCCAGACGCCCCGCTCGTCGGGACGTGAGAGGCCGGTGATCCCCTGGCTGGCACCGCAGGTGACATAGTCGCGGCCCTTCATGCGCGCGATCGCCCCCCGTTCCTCCTGGGAGGCGCCGGGGGCGCAGGCCGCGGCGACCATGACGCCGGCGAGGCTTAGGACGGCGCGCCCCAGTCTGCGGGTGTTCCGTCGGGTCTCGGGCGTTTGGACCGAACTGGGTTGCATGGCCTAGGCGCGCCGCTGGGCGCCGCCGCCCTGGCCCGGAACCGTAAGGCGGGCGAAGGCCTGGGTGAGGTCCCGCAGGAGATCCTCGGGATCCTCGAGGCCGATGCTGAAACGGACCACAGGGCCGGTGTGGGCCGGCGGCGCGACGGTGCGCAGCGGCGGCCGGTCAAGCACCGCCGCCAGGCTGCGGGTGCCGCCCCAGCTGGCGCCGATGGCGAACAGCTGCAGCGACTCCACGGCTTCGGCCACTGCCGGGCGGGTCCATTCCTCGAGGAACACGGAGAACAGGCCGGC
Source organism: Phenylobacterium sp. J367 (assembly GCF_024699985.1). Taxonomy (GTDB): domain Bacteria; phylum Pseudomonadota; class Alphaproteobacteria; order Caulobacterales; family Caulobacteraceae; genus Phenylobacterium. Next base: position 3,561,642 of record NZ_JAJONA010000001.1, read on the forward strand.
GCCGCCGGTGAAGTCGCGCCGCCACAGGGCGTGTCCCGGAGAGGTCGCGAGCTGCGGGAAGCGGACCTCGGCAACGCCCGGCTGGGCGACGACCCAATCGACCAGCCGCCGCGCGGACTGTTCGGCGCGGTCCATGCGGATCGCCAGCGTCTCGAGGCCGCGGAGCACCAGGCTGCTTTCGTCGGCCGAGACCCCCAGCCCAAGGAAGCGGCTGTAGTCCTTGAGCTTGCGGTAAAGCGCGACGTCGGCCACCGAAACCGAGCCCATCATCACGTCGGAATGGCCGGCCACGTACTTCGACAGGGCGCAGACCGAGAAGTCGACGCCGTGCGCCAGGGCCTTGAACCGCAGCGGCGTCGCCCACGTGTTGTCGGCCGCCACCATCGCCCCGCGCGCGTGGGCGGCTGCGGCGATGGCGGGCACGTCCTGCACCTCCATGGTCATGGAGCCGGGCGACTCCACCCAGACCAGGCGGGTCCGCTCGTCGAGCACCTCCGCCAGGCCTGCGCCGATCATCGGATCATAGTAGCGGGAGGCGATGCCCAGGCCGGCGAGGAATCGTTCGGCGAACGGTCGCACGGTGTCGTAGGTGGTGTCGGGAAACAGTACCTCTTCTCCTGGGCTCACGGCCGCCAGGGTGGTCATCGCGATGGCCGCGAAACCGGAAGGGAGGGCGAGCGTCCGGGCCGCGCCTTCCAGGCGCGCCAGCCGCGTCTCAAGTTCGCGCGACGTGGGGGGTGCCGTAGAGCCCGTAGGAGAAGCCGTCGTAGATCTCGTCCCGACGGCCCTGGTAGGCGGCCACGGTGGGGAAGACCACGGTCGAGGCCCGGTGTACGGGCACCGCAAGGCTCTCGAACGGACCTCCCAGGCCATCGCCTGGCGTCACGCAGAGTGTGGGGTCACGCATGCTCTACTCCCTTGGAGGCCAGGCGTAGCCCGGCCTTGGAACCCGTTCAAATTCATAGTTGCGGCCGATTCATGCGTTGCGGTTATGATGCCCGCATGAACCTGACGCTCATCGAAGCCTTCAGCGCCGTGATGAAGACCGGCTCCACGACCGCAGCCGCCGAGTTGCTGCGGGTGTCGCAGCCGGCCATCAGCCGCTCGCTCAAGCGGCTGGAGGACACCACGAAGCTGAAGCTGTTCGAGCGCACGGGCCCGCGGCTGACGCCCACCCCGGAAGCGCACCTGCTCTACCAGGAGGTCCTCGACACCTTCGTCGGCCTCGACCGGCTGCGGCAGTCCGTGGCGCGCATTCGGGCGGTGGGCACCGGGTCGGTGCGGATCGCGAGCTCGGCGGCCCTTGGGCTGTCCTTCGTGCCGAAGGTGCTGAAGCGGTTCGCCGAGCATCGGCCGGATGTCTCCATCCGCTTCGAGATCGGCAACTCGGTGACGGTCCGCAATCTGGTGGCCAGCGGCTCCTACGACATCGGTCTGTGCGCCGAGGAGATCGACCGCTCCAACCTGATGGTGAAGCCATTCATCGAGACGCGCGGAATCTGCGTCATGCCGCCGGGCCACCGGCTGATCGGCGAGCCGGTGATCCGCCCGGGAATGCTGCACGGCGAGCGGGTCATCTCCCTGGCGCCGGACGACACTGCCCGCATCCAGTTCAACGCCGCGCTGGCGTCGGCGGACGCCAGCCCGAAGTTCGTGGTGGAGACCCAGTTCGCCGCCACGGTCTGCCAACTGGCTATGGAGGGCGTGGGCGTCGGCCTGACGAACTCGCTCACCTATGTGTCCGACCGCTTCGAACCGCTCGGACTGGCGGCGCGGCCGTTCGAGCCGGCGATCGCCTTCCGCTCGCTGATGATTCTGCCGCCGCATCGGGCCCGCTCGCGATTGGTGGACGAACTGGTGGGGTTCCTGGAGGCCGATCGCGACGCGCTCGCCGAGGCGTGCGAGAGCCGCTTCGACCGGTTCTCGCCCGTCTAGGGCCGCACGGCGAAGACGGCCGCAACCTCGACCGCCGCTCCGAGCGGCAGGCTGCCGGCGCCCACGGCGGCGCGGGCATGCCGGCCCGCCTCGCCGAACACCTCGACCATCAGGTCCGAGGCGCCGTTCACCACCTGCGGATGATCGGTGAAGGCTGGTCCGGCGTTCACAAAGCCGGTCAGCTGGACGCAGCGGACCACCCGGTCGAGGCGGCCGCCCAGGGCGGCCCGGAGCTGGGCGATCACCGAAAGTCCGCACAGCCGCGCCGCGGCGCGCGCCGCCTCTGCGCTGAGGTCCTCGCCGACCTTGCCTGTGACGAGCCCTCGGCCGTCGCGGGGCAACTGTCCCGACACCGTGGCGAGCCCGTCATGCAGCACCACGGGGACATAGTTGGCGACCGGCGCGCCGGCTGGGGGCAGCGCGATCCCGAGGGCGTTCAGGCGATCATCGAAGGAAGCGGAGGTCATGCGGAGCCTTTGGGCGCGCCGGGGGGCGGCCCCTCTCGTGAGTCGGAGGGGGGCGGGCGCCGGTCAGAACTTGCCGGTCAGGCGCACGTACCAGAATCCGCCGTTGAAGCCGAAGGGCGAGAACTGCGGATAGACGATGCCGTTGTTGATCTGCGCCTGGCGCCGGTCCTTGTCGGGATAGGCGTCCAGCAGGTTGTCCGCCCCCACGGCGATGGAGAAGGTCTCCGTCGCCTGGTAGCTGACTTCGGCGTCCACCAGCCACTCCGCGCCGAAGTCCTGGTCGAAGGACAACGCGGTCGGCGTGGCGTTGGGCACCGCATCGACCCACTCGCCGTAGTAGTTGGCCCGCAGCAGCACGTTCCAGCGGCCGCTCTCCCAGGTGCCGGTGACATTGCCCCGCCAGCGGGGGTTGAACCGGCCGATCTCGATCCGGCGTTCGCGGTCCACGGCCCGGGCGTCGCGCAGGTTCGTCACCTTGCTGCGGGTGTAGTTGGCCGCCGCGGTGAGACCGATCTTCCCGATGTCGAGGGGCCAGGACCTGGAGAGCACCACATCGACGCCCTCGGTCTCGGTGTCGAAGAAGTTGCCGAAAAAGCGAACGCTCTGCAGGTCCCCGGCCGGCGTGCCGCGGGCGGCGAGCGCGGCCCGGTCGGCCGCCGTGATCGGGATGCGTGAGGTGAGCGCGATGCGGTCCTTCACCTCGATGTTGAAGTAGTCGGCGGTCAGCACCCAGCCGGCTACGTCGAGCACGGCGCCGAAGGCGAAGTTCTTCGACTCCTCCTCCTTGAGCGGCTTCGCCCCGTAGTACTGGGCGATGGGATCGGTGGGTGGACGCGTGGCGATCAGCAGCAACCCGCCGGTGAGCGGGTCGATGTTGGTGGCCACATCGGAGATGTTGGACTGCCCGGGGGTCGGCGCGCGGAAGCCGGTGTTGACCGATCCCCGCAGGGCGAGGCCGTCGAAGAGCTCGTAGCGGGCGGTCAGCTTCCAGTTGAAGGTGGAGCCGAAGTCCGAAAAGTCCTCGTAGCGGGCGGCGGCCCCCACGGTGAGCCTGTCGACCACTTCGGTCTCCAAGTCGAGGTAGGCCGCCCAGTTGCTGCGCGAGAAGGCGCCCGCAGAGGCCGGCGTGTAGCCTGGGAAGCCGCTGGAGCCCACCGCAAGACCGATGATCCGGCCGGTGTCCGGATCGGCGAGGCTGGCGAACCGCCCGGCCTGGTAAGAGGCGGGCTCGCCTGCTTTGATCTCGAAGGTCTCGCGACGGTACTCGGCTCCGAACGCCACGTTCAGCGGCTCGGCGAACATCCCGGTGTCCACAGGATAGACGAAGTCGGCGTTGAGCCGCGCCTCCCGCTGCTGCAGTTCGCCGGCGCGGAACGAGGCGGGGAGTCCGGCCCCAGGGACGGGTTGACCGTATTGTCGAGTTTGAACTCGATCTCGTTCTGCGCGAGGCCGGCGCTGAAGTCGTAGCGCAGTCCCCCGAAGGCCTCCCCTTTCACACCCCCCGTCAGACCCATGTCGAGCATGTTGCTGCGAAAGACCGGCGCAAAGCCGCCTGGGAAGCGGCTCGTGAAGCTGAAGCGGGGGCCGCCGGGCTGGTTGGTCAGCGGCACGCTGGCGAACACGTCGGCGCGATTCAGCGGGCGGTAGAAGAAGTCGGACTCGGCGGAGGCCTGTCCGAAGTTGCCGAAGGCGTAGGCTGTCGCCGTCGCCGTCGCGGGGGAGTTCAGCGTTGAAGAACAACCGCGCGGCGTCGACGCTGGGCGCGCCCCAGCGCTGAGCAGGATCGGGCACCGCCGTGTTGCCGGCGTTGATCAGGGCTTGGGCGTCGGGCCGCTGGAGCCCGCGTGACGTCTTGGCCGAGCTCGAGAGCTCGCCGCTAACGTTGAAGAAGCCTTCTTCGCCGAGGCGCAGTCCGACGTTGAGCTGCAGATTGTAGTCCTCGCCGTCGCCCTCGTAGAACTGGCCATACCGGGCGATGGCGGTGACGCCCTCGCGGGCCCGCTTCAGTTGGAAGTTGATCACCCCGGCGATGGCGTCGGAACCGTATTGGGCCGCCGCGCCGTCGCGAAGCACCTCGATGCGGTCGACGGCGATGGCCGGGATGGCCGAAAGGTCGGGTCCCTGCGCGCCGGCGGCGAGCGGCTGGTTGGTGATCTGCACCACGGCCGAGCGGTGTCGCCGCTTGCCGTTCACCAGCACCAGGGTCTGGTCCGGCGGCAGCCCCCGGAGGCTGAAGGGACGGACGAAGGCCGAGGCGTCCTGCGCCACGAACTTCTGAACATTCAGCGAGACGACGGTGGTCTTCAGGGCGTCGTTGAGATCCGAGGCGCCCTGCCGCTGCAGCGTCTCGCCCGACACCACGTCGACAGGCGTCGAGGACTCGGTCAGGGTGACACCGGCGCGCCGGGTGCCGGTGACGACCACCTCGTCCACCTGCCCGGCCGCAGCGTCCTGCGCGGATGCGGCCGTCGCCAGGCCGAGCGTGAGGCCGCCTCCCAAAGCGGAGACCGAAGCCAGAAGCGCCGCGCGAGCGGCCGAGCGCCGATATCCCATGCCTTCCCCCATCTTTGTGTTCGCGCCGCTGCTGCGGTCGCGGCCGCGGAAACCCGCAAGCCTTGGCCAGAGCCGAACACGCAGGGAGAAGGACTTCAAATGCGCAATAGACCGCCATTATGCGCCGAGGTTATGCAGATGATAAGCCAAGCGCGACGGGTGGATAGAAGGCGGCCTTGCCGCTTCCCCAGCTCAGAAGTTCAGATGGTCGAGCCCCCGCACCAGGGCTCCGCCGATGAACCCGTTGATCCCGATTGCGGCGACCGTTGCGGCGAGCAGGACGGCGTAGACGACGCCCGCGCCAGGCCGTCGGGCGCTGAGCCATCGCTCGTGCGCCCACCAGACGCCCAACGCAAGCGGCGCAATGGAGGTGCCCAGCGTCTGGTGGGCCGTGTGCAGGCGGTCGTAGCGACCGTAGGTCCAACCCATCGCCATCCAGCCGAGGACGATAGCCGCCAGGGCCGACAGCGCACTCAGGGCGATCATGAGTCGTGTGGCCTCTTCGACCCGTTCGCGGCGAAGCAGCAGGGCGCGCGCCTCGAGCACGGCAACGACAATAAACAGGGCGATCGGGAAATGGACGACGCTCGGGTGCCAGCGGCCGAGCCAGTTCACCAGCCGGCCGCCGAAGGTCGTTGGCGCGGCGTCGTCGGCGGGCGGCCGGCCGTCCGCCGACATCTGCCCCTCCGGCGTCGCCACTTCCATGCCGCCGTGCGGGCCGACCGCCGCCGCTGTCGGCGACGGCCCAGGCTTTGGAGCGTGGCCTTCGTGGGCCGCGCTGGGGCCGGCCCAGATCAACGCGGCGCCCAGCAGGCCGGCCCAGGACCCGCAACGGCGAGCGCGTGGTCATTCAGCCTCCTTCGCTGCACCCGCATCCGCGGCGCCGGCCGACCCCTCCTCCTCGGGCGCAGCCTCAGCCCGGGAAGATCCAATCCGACCCTGCGGTGCTGATCCCAGGTACGAAGCCGGGCTCCTCCACGAACATGAAGTCGCTCTGCCGCAGGTCCGCCTTGAACACCCCCCTGCAGCAGGACCCCGCCCTCGGGATCGGCGTCGCGGTCTGTGTTCCAGGACACGAACGCCCCTTCCGCGCGATCCACGACGGACACCTGATCCGGCCGGATATCGCGCAGCGCGAGGTGGTCGAACGCGCCCTGCGCCTCACCGCGGACTTCCATATCGGTGATGACGTCGAAACCGCTGTGAGGATCGACGATAAAGGCGTCGGCCCCCGTGCCGCCGGTGATGGTATCGTTGCCCATGCCGCCTTCGATCATGTCGTGGCCGGCGCCGGCGTCGATCGAGTCCGCGCCCTCCATGCCCATGATGTCGTCGACCATGGCGCCGCCGGTCAGTGTGTCCGCGCCCATGCCGCCGTCGAGGCGATCCATGCCGTCGCCGCCTTCCAATCGGTCGTCGCCCGCATCACCTTGCAGCACATCGTCACCGCCAGCGCCGAGCAGAGTGTCGGCGCCATCCCGACCGAAGATGTTGTCGACGCTTTCCCCGCCGGTCAGCTGATCGGCTTCCCGCTCGCCGACGAGCACCTGGTAGGTTTCGTCGCCCGTAAAGGTGAGCGCGACATCACCATCCCGCATCGCGGCGTCGGCGGCTTGGTCGAAACGCTCGCCTGGCAGGTCGCCGTGCCTGGGGTCCGGGCCTTCAACGCTGGGTGTGGGCCGCTCGGGAGTGGGCGCCGTCGCCGGCCGCGAGGCGGGCGGAAGGTCCGGCTCCTCCGCGAACATGAAGTCGTCCTGCGCGAGATCCGCCTGACGCACGCCCTCCAGCAGCACGGAGCCGCCCTGCCAGCTGACCCGCACACCCGCAGGGGTGTCTTCGAAACTCAGGTCTTCCCACCGGAGGTCCCGCAGCGCGAGGTGGTCGAACATGCCGGGACCCGCGGTGAAGTCGCGGATCACATCGTTGCCGCTGGTGGGGTCGACCGCGAAGGCGTCGGGTCCGAGCCCGCCGACCAGCGTGTCGTCGCCCATCCCGCCCTCCAGGTCGCCATGGCCCGCGCCCTCGTCCAGGTAGTCGTTGCCCATGCCGCCCATCAGGGCGTCAGCGTCCCTGCCGCCATAGAGCCGGTCTCCGTCCATGCCGCCCGTGAGCCGGTCAGCGCCGTCGCCCCCGCTGAGGGTGTCGGCGCCGGAGTCGCCATAGAGCACGTCGTTTTCGCGGTCCCCGTTCAGCAGGTCGTTGCCGCCAAGTCCCCAGAAGTGATCGCGGTCGCCGCGTCCGACGAGGGCGTCGTTCCCCTCATCCCCGATCGAGACCTGATAGTCGTAGCGCTCGCGACCGGCATCGAAATCGAATGTTAGACCGTCTTGGGCGAGATACTGACTGGCCAGCTCCTGGATGGGAACATCCCTCCAGCCATGGGATAGTTTGTGTGACATTGGCCGTTCCTGCGCAAGATTACAGCGATGGGAATGTTTCTCCCCGCAACAACGGGTGAGCGATCCGTCAACTCTGTATTGAAGCTCGCAGTTCCGAGTTTTGTCAGTTCGCCTGTCTCTGCCGCAGCTAAGCTTATCGCGCTCTTGCCTTCACTCGCTCGAGCGGCGTGGTCGGCTCGGCCCCGGCCGTCAGGTCGGCAAGGATGGGGCAGTCCGGACGATCGTCGCCGGCGCAGCAGTGCGACAGGTGCCGCAGGGTGTCCGCCATGGCCTGCATTTCGGCGATCCGGGCGTCGAGATCGGCGACGTGTCGGTCGGCGATCGCCTTGACCTCGCGGCTCGGCCGCTCGCGATCCCGCCACAGCGACAGCAGTTGCGTGATCTCGTCCATCGAGAAGCCGAGACTACGCGCGCGCTTGATGAAGCGAAGCTCGTTGATCTGGCGGGCGTCGTACTCGCGATAGTTGGAGTCGGTCCGGCTCGCGGGGCGCACCAGGCCGATCTCGTCGTAGTAGCGGATCATCTTGGTGGTGACGCCCGAGGCCTTCGAGGCCTGACCGATGTTCATGGCCGTGCTCCTTGCAAGGCGGCGTCGCGGAAGCCTCGCAGGCGAAGCGCGTTCGTCAGGACGCTGACGCTGGACAGCGCCATGGCGCCAGCGGCCACCATCGGGGACAGCAGCAGGCCGAAGGCGGGGTAAAGGGCGCCGGCGGCGACGGGGATCAGCACCACGTTGTACCCGAACGCCCAGGCGAGGTTCTGGCGGATGTTCCGCAGCACCGCACGGCTGAGCGCGATCGCCGTGGTCACGCCGCGCAGGTCGCTGCGCATCAGCACCACGTCGGCGCTCTCGATGGCGATGTCTGTTCCGGCCCCCATGGCGATCCCGACGTCGGCGCTCGCCAGGGCCGGGGCATCGTTCACCCCGTCGCCGACGAAGGCCACGCGACCATAGCGCTGCTGAAGGTTCTTCACGGCGGCGACCTTGCCATCGGGCAGCACCTCGGCAACCACCTCGTCCAAGCCGAGCGCCGCGCCGACTGCCTGCGCGGTGCGCCGATTGTCTCCGGTGATCATCACCACCTTCAGACCCGCTGCGTGCAGCATCGCCAGGGCCTCGGCCGTGGTGTCCTTGATCGGATCGGCCACGGCGAGGATGGCGGCGAGCTCGCCGTCGACCGCCGCGTAGATCGGCGTCTTAGCCTCACCCGAGAGGCGATCCGCGTCGGCGGCGAAAGCGGCGACCGAGACGCCGAGTTTCGCCATGAAGCGGTCCGCGCCGACCTGGATCCGCCGGCCATCGACGAGCGCTTCAGCGCCGAAGCCGGGAAGGGCCTCGAAGCTGGACGTCTCGGGCAGCTGCAGGCCGCGGGCTTGGGCCGCCTCGACGATCGCCTGGGCGATCGGATGTTCCGAGCGGCTTTCGACCGCCGCCACCAGGCGCAGGAGATCGGACTCCGCGAATCCATCCGTGACGCGGACATCCGTCAGGACCGGCCGACCGAGCGTCAGTGTCCCTGTCTTGTCGAAGGCGACCGCCTGGACGTCGCGCAGGCTCTGCAGGGCCTCGCCACGGCGGAAAAGGACGCCCAGCTCCGCGGCGCGGCCGGTGCCGACCATGATCGAAGTGGGGGTCGCCAGGCCCATGGCGCACGGGCAGGCGATGATCAGCACCGCCACGGCGTTGACCAGCGCGAAGCTCAGCGCCGGGCTGGGGCCAAAGACCAGCCAGGCGGCAAAGGTCAGGACAGCGCCGACGATGACAGCCGGCACGAACCAGCTGGTGACCTTGTCGACGAGAGCCTGGATCGGCAGCTTGGCGCCCTGGGCGGCCTCCACCATCCGCACGATCTGGGCGAGCAGGGTGGCTGCGCCCACCTTGGTGGCGCGGAAGCGGAAAGTCCCGGTCTTGTTGACCGTGCCGCCAACCACAGCGGCGCCCGGACCTTTCTCGACCGGGATCGGCTCGCCCGTGATCATGGATTCATCGACGTAAGAGGCCCCGTCCAGGACCTCGCCGTCCACCGACACCCGTTCGCCCGGCCGGACCACGACGATGTCGCCGACCAGGACCTCGGAGACGGGAACCTCGAGGACGACGCCCGCCCGCTCCACGCGCGCGGTCTTCGCCTGCAGCGTCATCAGACGCTTGATCGCCTCGCTCGTGCGGCCCCTCGCCTGGGCCTCGAACAGGCGTCCGACCAGGATCAGGGTGACGATCACGGCGGCGGCTTCGAAATAGATGTGGTTGGCTCCGGCCGGCAGCAGCCCGGGCATGAAGGTGGCGACGGTCGAATAAGCGAACGCGGCCGTCGCGCCGAGCACCACCAGGGAATTCATGTCCGGCGTGCGCCGAACGAGGTTCGGCACGCCCTTGCGATAGAAGCGCAAGCCCGGACCGAACAGCACGAAGGCGGCCAATGCGAAGCTGATCAAGCGCCAGGGCTGCTCGCCGATCGTGCTCGCCAGAAGATGGTGGGCGCCGGGCACGAAGTGGCGGCCCATCTCGACCAGAAACAGCGGGATCGTCGCCAGGGCGGCGAGGCCCACCGCGCGCTTCAAGCCCCGGATCTCCGCCGCGCGCGTCTCGCGTTCGCGATCGGAGAGGTCCGGGCCGGCTTCGACGATCGGGGCGGCGTGGTAGCCGGCCTTCTCGACGGCGGAAACGAGGGCGGCGATATCAGCGCCCTCGAGCACGGCAACTGTGGCGCGCTCCGTAGCCAGGTTGACCTGCGCTTGCAGCACGCCCGGCGCGGCGCGAAGCGCCCGCTCCACCCGCCCGACGCAGCTAGCGCAGGTCATGCCCTCGATCTTCAGCTCGAGGGTTCGTTCAAGCGGCTCGTAGCCGGCCTTGCGGATCGCTTCGACGACGGCCTCGGTTTGACCGTCGGGCGTGAGTTCCACGTGGGCGCGCTCGGCGGCGAGGTTGACCGAGGCGCGAACGACGCCAGGGACGGCTGAGATCGCCTTCTCCACGCGGCCGACGCAGCTCGCACAGGTCATCCCCAGGACGGGAATCTCCAGCGGCTGAAGGATTTGTGCGGGCATTGGCAGCTCCTCAAGGACGATGCCCAACGCAGATGGACCTTCCCATGATAGGAAGGTCAAGCGCGAGAATTCAGGCCGTCGGCTGCGACCGCGCGCCGTCGGAACTTGTTTCTGATACGCGCCAAGAGGGGCCTGCCCCTCGGCGAACGGCAAATGGTAAAGGGGGCGCGAGCAGATCCTCACGCTCACGACATACCGAGGCGTCGGCGGCGTTACAGTTGCGGATCACCGAGATGCTCGGTTGACCAGCCACAAACACCCGCAGGACGCTCGGCTTACAGTTCTGGCCACCCTTTACGAGCGGCGATCTCCTGGCGCAGAACGGGGCAGGGCTCTTCGAAGCGGCGTGGCAGCGCGGCTTGCGTGGAGTGCGTGGTCGACAGCGAGCGTCACGGGCCGATCTGAGCGTCCTTGTTGCGTGTTCACCGCTTGGTCCAAAGACAGCATCTGGATCCGCCAGCGCTCACCGACATCGTCGCGAACGTGGCCTTAGGCCGCTCAGCGGCATCTACCTGGCCGCGTCCTAACCGCCAGCGTGAGCGCTACAGCTCGCCCTGGCGAGACCGTGGCGCTGACCCCGGCGTGCGACATCGCTGCTATCGCGTATACGCGGGTGATCGTCGAAAGGTTTATCGCCCTCGGCGGCGCCGCCCAGGGATTGAGACGGCGCCGCTCTCCCTAGCGAGGGTCAGTGGACCGTTGCCAAGAGACTATTTGCCTAGCAGCTGGCGGCACTGCGCATGGCTCATGCCCATGGTGTTCACCGCCCCAGTCTTATCCGACGAATGGCTGTGCGTGGCCCCTTCGCCCATTTCTAGCATCTTTTCACAAGCCGCTCGCTGCTCAGGGGTCGATGGCTCATTCGTTGTCGCGCACGCGGAAAGCGCACCCGCTGCGGCGATCAAGCCCCAGATATACACCCTTTTCATCATTCTTCCGTCTCTCCTACTAGGCGCTTGCACCGATAACATCGGTGCGGGTTGAGATGATAGTGATGGTGGTTTCTGACACGTTTAGAGAGCTGGCGTGATGAGGAAGTGGGCAGACAGTGCTCAAGCATGCCTCAGGATTGCGCAGAACGAATATAGATGAGCGGAGACGTAGTTGCCCTGCGTTCGTCGCCAGGCAGGGACGCCTGGACGGAGGGGTCAAGTCAGCGTTTGTTGCTGATGGCCGTGTCCGCAAGGCTGTCTGGTGAGGTCCGTTTCGGTGAAGTCACCAAACAAAGCTTAGGAGCGCCGAACGCCGCTGCGGTGACGGGGAAGCTCGAGGCGAGGTAGACCAGTAGCCGAGCGGATAGGGCATGAAGGTCGCTCGGCGCCTTTGTCGCTAACAATCTTGGGCAGGCAGAAGCGCCCGTCGCATCGTGCCCCTGGGGGCGAGAGGCTACGATTCAACGCCAGACGTTTCAGGAGGGCTGGAAGCGACGAGCTGAGAGGCGCAGCCAAGCGCAACTTTAAGCGGCCCTTTGTGTGACGTTGACCGCGGGTGTTTGCTGATGCCGAGGCCCGTCTTCGCCGAGGCGTAGACGCTTCAGCAGCAGTGCGTTGACCGCGACCAGCACAGAGCTGCCAGACATGGCGATGGCCGCGACTTCGGGGCTGAGCGTGATGGGGTAGAAGACGCCCGCGGCCGCGGGGAAGGCGACAATATTGTAGCCCACGGCCCACCAGAGGTTCTGGTGCATCTTGCGCAAGGTCGCGCGGGAGAGCTCGACAGCCTTGACGACATCGAGGGTGTCGCTGCGCATCAGGACGACCTTGGCGCTTTCGATCGCCACGTCCGTGCCCGCGCCGATGGCGAAGCCGACGTCAGACTGGGTAAGGGCGGGGGCGTCGTTGACCCCGTCCCCCACCATGCCGACCTTGTTGCCCTGCGCCTGCAGCTCTTTGACTTTGGCGGCCTTGTCGCCGGGCAGCACTTCGGCCAGGACGATATCGATCCCGAGCTCGCGACCAATTCTCTGCGCCGTACCCAGGTTGTCGCCGGTGATCATCGCCACCTTGACGCCCAGGGCCTGCAATCGCTCGATGGTCTCGCGTGCAGTCGGTCGCGGGGCATCGGCGATGGCGATGAGGCCGATCACACGACCGTCGCGGGCGATATGGGCCACGGTGCGGCCGGCGCCTTGCAATTCGGCGGACTTCGCGGCGAGCGGACCCAGATCGATACTGTTTTCCTCCATCAACATGCGGTTGCCCGAGTAGACAGTCCGTCCGTCCACGAGGGCGCGAACACCCTTGCCTTCGAACGAAGCGAACTCCGTCAGCGGGGACAATGTGAGGCCCTGCGCTCTTTCAAGCACCGCGACGGCGATGTGGTCTGCTCGAACCCTGTTCGATGGCCGCGGCGATCGCGATGATCGTCGCCTCGTCGAACCCTGGCCCAGGGACCACTTGCTCCACCTTCGGTTGGCCCATGGTGAGCGTGCCGGTCTTGTCGAAGATGATGACATCGAGCTTCACGGCGTCCTCCAGCGCCGCGGCATCCTTGATCAGGATGCCATGGGCCGCGCCCAATCCGGTGCCGACCATGATGGCCATAGGGGTGGCGAGGCCGAGCGCGTCGGGGCAGGCGATGACAAAGACAGTGATGGTGAGCGTCAGCGCGAACAGCAGCGTCTGGCCGATCACCCAGAACCAGATTGCGAAGGTCAACAGGCCAATGACGATCGCCGCCAGCACCAGCCACTGCGAGGCCCTGTCCGCCAAGAGCTGGGCTGGAGCCTTGGAATTTTGCGCCTCCTGGACAAGCTTGACGATCTGGGCGAGCGCGGTGTCGGAACCCACCTTGGTGGCGCGGTAGCGGAAGGCGCCGGTCTTGTTGATCGATCCGCCCACGACAGCATCGCGGACCTTCTTGGAAACCGGCAAAGATTCCCCGGTGAGCATCGACTCATCGATCTCCGACGCGCCCTCTTCGATGACGCCGTCGACCGGAATCTTGCCGCCGGGCCTGACCGCCACGAGGTCGCCGACCTCCACCTCGGAGGTTGAGATTTCTACTTCGACCCCGTCGCGGATGACCTTTGCGGTCGGCGGGGCGAGATCCATCAGCCGCCGGATCGCCTCGGACGCACCAGCCCTCGCGCGCATCTCCAACCAGTGTCCGAGCAGGATGAATACGAGCAGCAGGGCCGAGGCCTCGTAGAAGTTCGCGGCCTCGAAGAAGAAGGTCGTGCCAACGCTGAAGAGGTAGCCCGTCCCAACGCTGAGCAGCACGAGCACGGCCATGTTGAACACGCCGCGCCGCAGAGCTCGCGCCGCAGCGATGAAGAAGGGCCAACCGGGCCACAGAATTGCGCCGCTCGCGAGTACAAACAGAACCAGTTCTAGATCCCAGCCAAACGGCGGCTCTACCCGCAGGAAGTCCATGCCCATCGGGGCGAGAAAGAAGATGGGAATGGTGAAGGCGAGCGCCACCACGAAGCGGTTGCGCATATCGCGAGCCATGGACTTCATATCCATGCTCGGCCCGTGGCCCATGCCCGCCATAGCGTCGTGCTCGCCGTGTCCCGCCTTTGGTGCGGCCCTGCCCGCGGCCGCCGCCGGGGGGGCCATGCTCGTCGATCGCCTCGGCTCTTAACGCGTCTTGTCCAGGGGCGCAGACGTGGCGCGGCACGACTTGCCCGGCGCAATGAAAGCCGCAGTCCCGCACCGCCTGTTCAAGCTCGGCGGGGCTGACCTGCGCCTCGTCGTAGGTCACGGTGGCGCTGGCTGAGGCGAAGTTGGCCGTGACCTGTCTGACGCCCTTCAGACCCGCGAGCTGCTTCTCGACCACCAGCGGATCCAAAGGCGTCCGGAAGCCAGATACGTCGACGGTCGTTGTGCGCATGGCATACCCCTGCGGTGGCGGCGCTGGACGTGCGGATCAAACTGGAGAACGCTGGGCGTCGCCTGACCGGCGCAGGCGCGGGATGAAAGCGGGCGTGGCGCGCTTGTACGCGGCATAGGCTTCGCCGAAGCGGGCCGCGGTCTCGCGCTCTTCGCTGACGGCCAAGCGCCAGTACATCACCACCAGGACCGGGAACATCGCGAGCGTGAGCAGTGTCGGCCATTGCAGCAGGAAGCCGAACATCACCAGGACGAAGCCGACGTATTGCGGATGTCGGACCCGGCTGTACGAGCCGGTCGTCGCCAGCTTGCCTTCACGCTGGGCGCGATACAGCACCGGCCAAGCCGCCGAGATCGCCCAGAAACCCCCGCCAATAAAGGCGAAGCTCAGCAAGTGGAACGGACCAAAATGGGGGTTAGCCTTCCAGCCGAACATCATCTCGAGGAGGTGACCGGCGTCGTGCGACCACCAGTCGACGTTCGGGAAACGGCTCTGCAGCCAACCTGACAGGAAGTAGATGGTCAGCGGAAAGCCGTACATCTCGGTGAACAAGGCCACGAGGAAAGCGCTGAACGCGCCAAACGAGCGCCAATCGCGCGCCGTCCGCGGTTTAAAGAAGGTCAATGCGAAGAAGATGAATAGCGCTGAATTCAGGATCACCAAGGACCAGAGGCCGTATGCGGGCGTATCGGACATTGCGGCCTCTTCTATAACCTGTGCTGGTGGGTCTGGACCCCGGTTTTCGGCGCCTGATCTTCACCGTCGCGACTGCCGTCGTGACCGCCATGTCCCCCATGCATGCCCAGATGAAGAAGCGGGCAAAGGAGCAGCAGCAGGAAAGGCAGCCAACCCAGCACGTGCAGACGGTGCTCGCCTACCAAGAGGAAGATCAGGCCAGCGCCTAAGACGGCGATGACCAGCCCTGTGAGGAGCATTCGCAGCCCCTGGGTGGGGCGCCCGCGCCTATCGGGGGTCCCAGGCCCAAAAGGGCCCCCTGAGAGCGATGCAGGGCGACTTGGCGGTGATTGTCGATGTTCCATCTGAAAAGCTCCTCACCCAGGCGCTCGACCGCGCCCTCGCACAACCGACGCGTAGGACGACGCAGATCGGGACACGTCATTACAGCGCGACGAGAAGGACTCTCCGCCGCAACCGCTTGGAGGGTAGCTGGTCATCGGACTCTCCTAGATTACACGGCCCGCGTAACATCGCTGGGGCCGCCACTAGGCCTTGAGCAGCTTTTCGGCCCTCGTCCTGGCCCAGCAATCGGCAAGAGCGCAGCTCTGGCACTTCTCGGCCATGACCTGACGCAGGGCGTTGCGGGCGCGGTGGAGGCGCACGGCGGCGTTGTTGGCGGTGAGCTCCAGATGGTGGGCGACAGCCTTCAGGGGGCGCTCATCGAGATAGGTCTCGGTGAGGATCTGGCGGTACTCCGACTTGAGCTCGCGAAGGGCGGCCTTCAGGCAATCGCTCGGAGCGACGAGGTCCTCGTCCGTGTCGGCCGCGTCCGGCGCAGGCTGGACGGCCAGAGCATCGAGTGTGCGGCGCCGGACGGCGGCCCTGCGGTAGCGGTCGACCACCAGCCGGCGCAGGGTGACGCCCATCCAGGCCTGAGGGCGCTCGGCGGCGCCCAGTGATTCAGCGTGCTGCAGGAACTTGATAGCGGCGTCCTGCCAAGCGTCCTCGGCGTCTTGCTGCGACGGCAGACGGCTGCGCAGGAAGCGTATCTGGCGGGGCCGTTCGGCGGCCAGCTGCAAGGCCAGATCGTCCCTGCCGCCTTGAGGATCAGCAAGGCCCCGCGAAGATTCCAACGGATGGAATGTCGCTCCACTATCAGCACTCTCAAATATTTCGGCTGTCGCGTGCAGCATTCGAATGTCCCCCGATCTGTTCGCGTGGAGCTTCAACGGGAATGAAACCGCCTTCTTTGATCGCGATCAAGTTCAACATTTAAGTGGCAAAGCAAAAATTTATTTGAGGGGTTTTGTCACCTCGTGCGTATTGCCGCTTATCTTGGGCGTCGCGTGTGCTGGCAGGGCGATCACGCTCCGGGGAACGTCTTGCACAGCCCACTTCCGGCCATGATGATCGACTTTACCTGCGGCGTTGGGAGCCGGCGCATTCGGGCCTGACGCTGCTGGCTTTGTTCCTGGCCGTGAACCCGGTGGCTTTTGGCGTGACCCTGAGGGCCCGCGACTTTAGTGGCGAGGCACTCTGAGCGAGTTGCCGTTCCAGCGCGCTTGGGAGCGGACCCTTAGGCCCGCTCCCGGCGCATCACCTGACCGGGGACGATCAGGCCAGGGGCGAGCGAGGGGGGCGCTCGCCCTTTCCGCGGCTCAGCGCCGGCCGCGAAAGTAGTTGTAGAGACCGCCGCCGAAAAAGGCCGCGTACCAGCCCGAGGCGAAAGCCGCGACGGCCCCGAACGCGGTGTTCGACGGGTCGCGCCAGTCAAGCGAGGGCATGACGCGGGCGAGCAGATGCTCGGTATCCGCGGGCAGCAGATAGACCAGCGCGGCGCACAACACGAACGTCAGCAGAAAGAAGATCGAGAGGCTCCAACCTAGGGCCATCAACTGCACGCCGGACCTGATGCTCTGCTGATTCATCACTTCCCTGCGGCTCATCGCGTCTCCTCCAATGGCCCGCTCGGGCCGTCCTTGAAACAAGACGCCAGGGTCGGCTGAAGCTTACAGACAAGGGGGTTCTGCGAAGTTTGGAGCCCCCCTGTAGCGCTAGTCCGGCGCCGAGTTCACTGCAGGGTGCGTGAAAGGGTTGCAGCGCTACAGCAAGGATTTGACCCCGCGCTCAATCTTCTCTTCAGCACCCAGCGTAATCACCCGCTCCAACGGCAGCGTCGCTGTAATGGCGGCGGTGCGAATGCGTCTGGTGGCGGATGAACAGCGGCTCCGGACAACACACAGGTGTCGGCGACGACCCGCGTCGATCTGGTGGATTCCTCTCTGGCCTTGCGAGCCGAGGCGCATCCGCCATGTCGCTAGGCCTGTTCCCGGCTGGCGGCCTGTGGTCGGACCAGACGCCGATCCGCGCCGAACTGTTCAGCATCGAGCGGCTTGAGGCGCACGCCAAGAGCCTCGCCCTGGCTCAGCCCGTCGAACGCTGCCCCAAGGCTGGTCGCAGTCTCACTGGCCGGTTGCTGGCCAACCAGCGCCGGCTCATCGAAGCCTTCAAGGTGCTGCAACGTTCGGGTGGGGGCGACGACGGCGCAACGCCCGCGGCGCAATGGCTACTCGATAACTTCCATGTGGTCGAGGAGCAGATCCGCGAAATCCGTCGGGACTTGCCGCCCGGCTACTACCGGCAGCTTCCGAAGCTGATCTCTGGGCCCTTCGCGGGCTACCCGCGGGTGTTTGGGCTTGTCTGGGCGTTCGTCGCCCACACCGACAGCCGCTTCGACGTGGAGATGCTGCAGCGCTACGTTCATGCGTACCAGAGCGTCCACCCGCTCACCATCGGCGAGCTTTGGGCGGTGGCCATCACCCTGCGCCTCATTCTGGTGGAGAATCTACGGCGCCTCGCCGACCAAATCTTGGACAGTCGCGAGGCCCGCATCACCGCCGACCACCTGGCGGACCGCCTGCTCGGCGCCTACGGACGCGACCCCGAACCCGCTGCCGCCATACTGCAGGACTGGGAAGGTCGGCAGCGCCCGGACGCCTTCACGATGCAGCTGGTGCATCGGCTGCGCGATCAGGACGCGAGGATCGCACCCGTGTTGGGCTGGCTGGACGAGCAGCTCGCAGAGCACGGCGTTACAGCTGACGCCGTCGTTCGTGGGGAGCACGATCGGCAGGTCGCCGCCGCCGGCACCGTCCGCAACATCGTCACGAGCCTGCGGCGCATCTCGGAAGTGGACTGGCTGGACCTGGTCGAACGGATGAGCCTCATCGATGCGGCGCTTACAGGGGCAGGCGATTTCGGGGAGATGGATTTCGCGACGCGCAATCTTTACCGCACCGCAATCGAGGCCCTTTCGCGAGGCAGCGGTAAGAGCGAGATGGAGGTCACTTGGGCCGCTATCGCACGCGCTGAGGCCTGTGCTGGCGAGGTGGCGAGCTGCCACGTCGGCTGTCACCTGATCGGGTCGGAACGACCCCGCTTCGAAGTGGCGCTGGGATTTAGACCGCGGCCGCGCGAGTTCCTGACCCGGGCTTTCCAGCGCCTCGGAACCGGCGGCTATGCCGCAGCGATCATCTTCGTGGCGACGTTTGCCCTCCTATTGCCGCTCCTGCATGTGCGAGACCTGGGCCTGGGCGGCATCTGGCTGGGCGCTTTGGCGGTGCTCGGAGCGGTGCCGGCCTTGGAGCTCGCCGTCGCCCTCGTCAACGCGGTCGTTACCCATAGCGTTCGAGCAGACGCTCTCCCAGCGCTCGAGCTCGCGGGCGGAGTCCCCGCCGAGCATCGCACTCTCGTGGCGGTGCCGATGATGCTCACCAGCCCGGAGGCGATCCGGGCGCAGGTCGAGGGCTTGGAGATCCACTATCTCGCCAGTGTCGAAGGCGACGTCCACTACGCACTCCTGTCGGACTGGGTAGACGCGGAACGCGAGAGCCAGTCGGTCGATGCCGAACTCCTTGCCCTGGCGGCCGATGGGATCGCGAGCCTGAACCAGAAGTATGGCCCAGCGCCTGGGGGAGACCGTTTCCTGCTGCTGCACCGCCGGCGGGTATGGAACGACAGTGAAGGCCGCTGGATCGGATGGGAGCGCAAACGCGGCAAGCTCCACGAGTTGAACCGCCTGCTGCGCGGGGCGCAGGACACGACGTTCGTCACCGCGCCCGAGGCGCCAATCACCGTCCCGGAGGGTGTGCGGTACGTCATTACACTGGATGCCGACACGCGCCTGCCCCATGACACGGTGCGCCGCCTGATCGGCAAGATGGCCCATCCTCTCAACCGCCCACGCCTCGATGCGGGACAGCAGCGGGTGGTGGAAGGCTACGGAATCCTGCAGCCGCGGGTTTCGCCGGCGCTGCCGGTGGGGCATAGCGGCTCGCTGTTCCACCGGCTGTTTTCGGGAGCGAGCGGGATCGACCCCTATGCCGCCGCGGTCAGCGACGTCTATCAGGACCTGTTCGGCGAAGGCTCCTACGGGGGCAAGGGGATCTACGACGTAGACGCCTTCGAGGCGGCGCTTTGCGGGCGCGTACCGGAATCAACGATGTTGAGCCATGACCTGTTCGAGGGGGTCTATGCGCGTACCGGTCTGGTGTCCGATGTCGAGGTGGTGGACGACGCCCCCACCCGTTACGACGTTGCGGGCCTTCGGCACCATCGCTGGGCTCGCGGCGACTGGCAGTTGTTGCCTTGGATTCTTCGCATACCCGCCGGCAGATGCCTCGCGCCGGGGCCGCTCCCGGTCATCGGGCGGCTGAAGATGCTCGACAACCTGCGACGGACCCTGACCGCGCCAGCGGCCGTAGCGGCGCTGTTCGCGGGGTGGGCCGCCCTCGGCAACCATGCCATCGTCTGGACGCTGTTCGTGCTGGGCTCCGTCGTCGCGCCGGCGCTCATGCCGCTGATCGATGACCTTGCGCCGCGCACTGCAGGGATACGCACGCGAGACCGACTGAGAGGCATGGGCGCGGACCTCCGCGTCGCGACCGCCCGCGCCCTGCTGCTGGTCACGCTTCTGCCCCACCAGGCCTGGCTCATGTCCGACGCCATCGTTCGGACGCTATGGCGCCTGTTTGTCACCCGCCGTCGACTGCTGGAATGGGTGCCCGCAGCCCAGCTCGCGGCAGGCCTGCCGTTGGGCGTCTCAGACTTCTATCGACGGATGTGGGGCGTATTGCCCCTGGCCTGCGCAGGCCTTGCGATCAGTGCGATCGGGTCCGGCGAGGCTTGGCCGCTCGGGGTGAGCATCTCTTTCGCCTGGCTGTTCGCGCCGTTGGTCGCTCAGCGGATCAGCCGAATTCAACCCCTGCCGGAAGCGGGCGAGCTGACCGCGGCCGACACGGCCGCGCTGCGTCTGACGGCGCGCCGGACCTGGCGCTACTTCGAAACCTACGTCACCGCCGCCGACAACCACCTGCCGCCGGACAACGTCCAGGAAGATCCCCCGGCCGTCGCCCACCGCACATCTCCCACCAACATTGGTCTCTACCTGCTCTCGACCGTCTGCGCGCGTGATCTCGGTTGGATCGGCGTCGGCGACGCCCTCGAGCGTATAGAGGCCACGCTGGCCACCTTGCAGCGCATGGACCGCCGCCGCGGCCACTTGCTCAACTGGTATGACACGCGCGATCTCCGCGCGCTGGAGCCGCTTTATGTGTCCACCGTGGACAGCGGCAACTTGGCTGGATGCCTGCTGACGCTCGCGGCGAGCTGCCGCGCGTGGCGGGCCCAGCCGCTCCCGCCGCAGGCGCGATGGGCCGGCGTGTCCGACGCCATCGACCTCGCCAGGGAGGAATTGGCGCCGCTCTGCGCGCCTGCGGTGTCCGCACATCAGACCTGGGGGCGCCTGGAGGAGGCGCTGCGGGACCTCTCGGGGACCTTGCGCCGAGGCGAGGAGGGAAAGGACGCCCGAACTTTGGACGATGTCCTGCGCGAATGGGCGGGACTCGCCGAACCGCTGAGGGGTCTGCTGGCGGAACGCGAGGACGCTGCGGAGCTGGCCCATTGGCTATCCGCAGTGGAGGCGGGGCTCCGCAGCCATCTCCGCGACTTGGAATTCTCTGAGCTGGACCGCCGTCTCGCAGCGGCGGAAGCCGCCGCGCGCCAGCTGGCGCTGGAGATGGAGTACGGCTTCCTGCTCGATCAAGACCGCAAGCTGCTGTCGATCGGCTACCGCGTCGCCGATGGGGCGTTGGACGCCAACTGCTACGATTTGTTGGCCTCTGAGGCCCGGTTGGCGAGCTTCCTCGCCATCGCTAAGGGCGACGTGCCGGCGCGTCACTGGTTTAGACTCGGTCATGCTGTGACCCCCACGCCTGAAGGCGCGGCCCTGATTTCCTGGTCGGGGTCCATGTTCGAGTACCTGATGCCGTCTCTGGTGATGCGCTCGCCCGCCGGCAGTCTGCTGGAGCGGTCGCTGCGGGCGGTCGTCCGCCGCCAAATTGCCTACGGGCGGAGCCATGGCCGCCCCTGGGGCGTCTCGGAATCTGGGTTCAACGCGCGGGATCTCGAGTTCACCTACCAATACTCCAACTTCGGGATTCCGGGGCTCGGTCTCAAGCGAGGCCTCGACGAGGAGGCCGTCGTCGCACCCTATGCGACAGCGCTCGCCGCGATGATCGATCCGCGCGAAGCCGTCGCCAACTTCGGCGTCTTGACCGCGGCGGGCGCAAAGGGACGCCACGGCTTCTATGAGGCTTTGGACTACACGCCCGCGCGGGTGCCGGAAGGCGCCCGTGTCGCGATCGTGCGATCGTTCATGGCCCATCACCAGGGGATGACGGTCACCGCCTTGGCAAATACGTTGCTGGGCGGACTGTTACGCGAGCGCTTCCACGCGGATCCGCTCGTTCAGGCCGCCGAGCTCCTCCTGCACGAACGCATGCCGCGCGACGTCCGGCCGGCGACGGCCGCCGCCGAGCGCGCGGGCCCGCACTTGACCGAGGCGTCGGAACTGGCGCTCGGGCGCCACTACTCCACACCGCACGGCGCGAGTCCCGCCACCCACATTTTGTCGAACGGTCGCTACAGCGTGCTGCTCACCGCTGCGGGAGGCGGTTGCAGCCGCTGGCGAAGCCAGGCGCTAACGCGCTGGCGCGAAGACAGCGTGCGCGACGACTGGGGCGCTTTCATCTATCTGCGCGATGTGGCTAGCGGGCGCGTTTGGTCCACTGGCTATCAGCCTACCGCCGCCGAGCCGTCGGAGTATGGCGTGACCTTCTTCGCCGACCGCGCGGAGTACTCGCGCCGCGATGGCGACCTGGTGACTGAACTCGTGGTGCTGGTTTCCGCGGAGGATGACGGGGAGCTCCGACGCGTGACCTTGACCAATGCAGGCGCCATCGAGCGCGAAGTCGAAATCACCTCATATGGTGAGCTGGTCCTTGCGCCCGACGCCGCCGACGCCGCCCACCCGGCGTTCTCCAAGCTGTTCGTGGAGACGGAACACCATCCGGCGCTTGGGGGCGCTTTGCTTGCGACCCGTCGACGCCGGGCGCCGGAGGAGCCTGAGCTCTGGGCCGCCCATCTGGCGATCGTCGAAGGCGAGGCCCTCGGCAAACCGGAATTCGAGACCGATCGCGCGCGCTTCCTGGGCCGGAACCGCGATGTCCGCGCACCGATCGCCGTCTTCGAAGGCCGCCCGCTGAGCGGCCAGGCTGGCGCGGTGCTCGATCCGATCTTCGCGCTTCGGCGACGCGTGCGGATCGCCCCCGGCTCTACAGCCCAGGTCTCCTTCTGGACCTTCGCCGCGGGCTCGCGCGAAGCCATCTTGGAGGTGTTGGATCAGCATCTTCACACCGCAGCCTGCGAACGGGCCGCAGCCTTGGCGTGGACCCGGGCGCAGGTGCAGCTGCGCCATCTCGGCGTCACCCACCGGGACGCCGACAACTTCCAGCGCCTGGCCGGCCACCTGATCTACGCGGCGCCTGCGCTCAGACCCTCGTCGGAGGTGGTGGCGGCAGGCGCGGGGGGGCAGCCGGACCTCTGGGCCCTGGGCATATCAGGCGACCTGCCCCTAATCCTATTGCGGATAGACGACCTCGAACATCTCGCCACCGCCCGCGACCTGCTCCACGCTGCGGAATACTGGAAGCTGCAGCGGCTCCCGGTGGATGTCGTGATCCTGAATGACCACGCGGCCTCCTACATCCAAGACCTGCAAGGCGCGTTAGAGGCCTTGGTGCGCGTGACGCAATCCCGCCGCGCGCCAGACGAGGACCCTGTGCCGGGCGCTGTGTACGTGCTGCGCGGGGACCTCGTTTCGCCAACGCTCCAGGCCCGCCTGTTGTCGGTAGCAAGGGTGGTGTTGTCAGCGCAGCACGGCCGGCTGGAAGACCAGCTTGACCGGCTACGGGATCGGCGCGAGTGGCCGCGGCCGCCTTTGGCGACGCCGCAGGTTCCCGCTACGCCGTTGCGGTCATCGCCCGTCCCAGACCTGGAGGCCTACAACGGGATCGGCGGCTTCGCGCGCGAGGGCCGGGAGTATGTCGTTGTCCTCAGCCCTGGCCAGACCACGCCAGCGCCCTGGATCAACGTCGTCGCCAACCCGAGCTTCGGGTTCCAGATCTCCGCGGAAGGTTCGGGATACACCTGGGCCCTCAATAGCCGCGAGCACCAGCTCACCCCCTGGTCGAACGACCCGGTCGCCGATCGCGGTGGCGAGGCGTTGTACCTGCGCGAAATGGAAACCGGCGAGCTCTGGAGCCCGACCGCGTACCCGGTGCGGGATCCAGAGGCGACCTATGTCTGCCGCCACGGCCGCGGCTACAGCCGGTTTGAAGCCACGGTCGGCGACTTCGAGACGGAGCTCCTCGCCTATACGCCGCTGCTCGACCCGGTGAAAATCCTGCGGCTGAAAGTCCGCAATCTGTCCAACCGGCCGCGCCGGCTGTCGGCCTGCGCCTATGTGGAGTGGGTCCTCGGCAAAAGCCGGGGCGCGATAGCGCCCTTCACGGTCACGCACGTCGATGAAGCGAGCGGGGGCCTGATGGCCCAGAACCGCTGGGATCCCAGCTTTGGGGAGCGGGTGGCGTTTCTGGACGCCTGTGGCCGCCAGACGAGCTGGACGGGCGATCGGCGGGAATTCATCGGTCGCAACGGCAGCCTGCGTCGGCCAGCGGGTCTGGCGGGCGAGGCGCTCTCCGGCCGAACAGGGGCCGCGCTCGATCCCTGTGGGGCCATGGATGCGCCCCTGGCGCTCGCGCCCGGGGAGACGGGCGAGCTGGTCTTCCTCATCGGGGAGGGCGATGACGCCGGCTCCGCCCGCGAGCTGATCGCGCGTTACCGTCAGGCTGATTTGGATGAAGTTCTGGCGGAAGTAGACGCCTATTGGGAGCGTCTCCTAGGGGCCGTACAGGTGCAAACCCCCGACCCAGCCCTGGACCTGATGCTCAATGGCTGGCTGCTCTACCAGACCGTCGCGTCCCGCTTATGGGCGAGGGCCGGGTTCTATCAGGCGAGCGGCGCCTATGGTTTCCGCGATCAGCTGCAGGACGTGATGGCGCTGGTGCATGCGTCACCCGAAACCGCCCGCGAGCACTTGCTCAGGGCGGCGGCGCGCCAGTTCCCCGAAGGCGACGTGCAGCACTGGTGGCTGCCCCACTCTGGCCAGGGGGTCCGCACCCGCTTTTCCGACGACCGGGTGTGGCTGGCTTACGCGGTCGCGAACTATGTCGCGGCGACCGGAGACCGCACGGTGCTCGACGAGCCGATCCCGTTCCTGGAAGGCCAGCCCCTTGAGCCGACGGCGGCCGAGGCGTTCTACCATCCCGGAACCGGCGAGAGCGCCAGCCTCTTCGAACATTGCGCGCGGGCGCTCGACGCCAGCCTGCAGGTGGGGGGGCCATGGCGCGCCGTTGATCGGCGGCGGCGACTGGAACGACGGCATGAACCGCGTCGGCCAGCACGGCCGAGGCGAGAGCGTGTGGTTGGGCTGGTTTCTCCATCGCACCTTGACGGATTTCGCGCCGCTCGCGGCGGCTCGGGGGCAGGCGGTGCACGAAGAGCGCTGGGCTGCCCACGCCGAGGGCCTAAAGGCCGCGCTCGAGCGGAGCGCGTGGGGCGGCGACTGGTACCTTCGCGGCTGGTACGATGACGGCTCGCCGCTGGGCTCTCCCAACAGCGACGAGTGCCGCATCGACGCCATTGCGCAATCGTGGGCCGTGCTCTCCGGGGCGGCGGAGCCGAAGCGCGCGCGGCAGGCGTTGGCCGCGGTTGAACGTGAGTTGATCGACGCCGACGCCGGCCTAGCTCTGTTGTTCACGCCGCCCTTCGACAAGGGTCCGAAGGACCCCGGTTATATCAAGGGCTACCCGGTCGGCGTGCGAGAGAACGGCGGCCAATACACTCACGCCGCGGTCTGGACGGCGACGGCCTTCGCAGCGGTGGGGGACGGTGACAGGACCGCAAGCCTGCTCGCCATGCTCAACCCGATCAATCATAGCCGCACGCCATCTGAGGCCCAGCGGTACAAGGTTGAGCCCTACGTGGTCGCTGCCGACATCTATTCGCACCCGGCGCACCTCGGGCGGGGCGGTTGGACCTGGTACACAGGCGCCGCCGGCTGGATGTACCGCGCGGGACTAGAGTCGCTTCTCGGCCTGCGGCGCCATGGCGACGCCCTGCTGCTCGATCCGTGCATCCCGCGACACTGGCCAGGCTTCAAGCTCGTCTACCGGTTTGGCGCCGCCCGTTACGAGATAGAGGTGGAGAACCCCGACGGCGTCTGCCGGGGCGTCGCCGAAGCCGTGCTGGACGGCGTTCGGCTGCGCGAGCGACCGTTGCGCATACCCCTCAGCTCAGCGGACGGCGTCCGGCGTCTGCGCGTCCGGCTGGGCGCCGTTGACCCGAAGGCTGGTGCGGCTTGACCCGTAGCGTGGATTCCCGGGCAGGACGCCCCGTCGCGAAGGCGGATCTGATCGATGTCTCCAAGCTCATCGACGCCTACACGGCGGTCCGCCCCGACCCGACAGATCCGTCCCAAGGCGTCGCCTTCGGGACCTCCGGCCATCGCGGCTCGGCGCTCGCTGGGACCTTCAATGAGGCGCATGTCGTGGCGATCTGCGCCGCCGTCTGTCGTCACCGCAAAGCCGCGAGCGTCCGTGGACCGCTGTTCCTGGCCGGCGACACCCACGCGCTCTCGAAGCCCGCGCTCAGGACGGCCGTTGAGGTCTTCGTCGCCGCCGGCGTTACGGTGATGCTCGACACCCGGGACGGCTACACGCCGACGCCTGCGGTGTCGCACGCCATCCTGCACTACAATAGGGGGCGCACCTCAGGGCTGGCGGACGGGATCATTCTCACGCCGTCTCACAATCCGCCCCAGGATGGCGGCTTGAAGTACAATCCGCCGCACGGCGGGCCAGCCGAACCCCGGATCACCGAGGCGATCGAGCGGCTCGCCAACGCTGCCCTTCCTACGGCGTTGCGGGACGTTCCGCGCGTTCCTTATGCCCGCGCGGCTCGGTCTTCGCGTGCGGCGCGTTACGACTATCGGACTGCCTTCATCGCCGAGTTGCCTCAGGTGGTGGACCTTGGAGCGATCCGCGCCGCTGGGGTGCGTATTGGGATCGATCCCTTGGGCGGGGCCAGCGCCGAGTACTGGCCTCTGGTCCTGGAGACTTACGGGCTGCAGGGCTCCGTCGTCAGCGAAGTCGTGGATCCGCGGTTCGCCTTCATGACCGCTGACCATGACGGCGAGACTCGTATGGATTGCTCCTCGCCCTATGCGATGGCCCGGCTGGTCGACCTGCGGGCGCGCTTCGACATTGCGTTCGGCAACGACCCGGACGCCGACCGGCACGGTGTGGTGACGCCTTCGGGTGGTCTGATGGAGCCGAACCGTTACTTGGCCGCAGCGGTCGCCTACCTGTTTGAACACCGTCCCACTTGGCCTGGGGGGCTAGCGATCGGCAAGACCATGGTCACAAGCGCCCTCATCGACAGGCTTGCCGCCAGACTCCGGCGGCCGCTGGTTGAGACGCCGGTGGGATTTCGCTGGTTCGTCGATGGACTTTCCGACGGCGCCCTGGGCTTCGCGGGCGAGGAGAGTGCGGGCGCGGTGTTCCGAAGGCTCGACGGGTCGCTTTGGACAACGGAGAAGGACGGTTTCAGCCTCGGGCTTCTGGCCGCTGAAATCCTTGCGCGAACCGGCCAGGACCCCAGCATGGTCTACACGTCGGTGGCCGACGCAATCGGGCCCTCCTACTATGAACGTCTAGATGCCCCAGCCACACCGCAGCAAAAAGCCTGGCTGCGGGGCCTCAGACCGCAGGATCTGCAACTTGCTGAGCTTGGCGGCGAGCCCGTGTTGTCGGTAGAGATCGCCAGCCCCCGCGGCGAGCCGTTCGGCGGCGTGAAGGTTAAGGCCAAGAGCGGGTGGTTCGCCGCCCGCCCGTCAGGGACCGAGCCCCTCAACAAGATTTATGCGGAGAGTTTCGTCGATCCGCATCACCTAGCGGTTATCCAGGGCGACGCCCAGCAGGCCCTGGCTAGCTCGAGCGGTGGGCGCTGAATCCAAGAAACGACCCCCCTTAGATTCCTACTGGAGCGGAGAAGATCGTAGCCGCTAGGAAGCCATCTGCTTGGTGAGCGCGCCGCATTGACAGAACATCGTCCCTTATGTCGTGGCCCGTGCCTGCGGCTTAGCCCGCGGCCGCCTGCCGCGCGCGGATCAGACGGATCCGCTCACCCTCATCGCACCGGCAATCGAGGAATCCGTGTTGTGGACAGGTCAGGCAGATCTCCTCGAGCCTCGCCCGCAGCGCCCTACGCCCGCGGTGGAGACGCACGTTGACGTTGTTGAGCGTCAGCCCAAGCGACGCGGCGACCCGGTCGCGGGGCTCGTCGAGTAGATCGACCCGCCAGATCAGTTCGCTGTATTCGGGCTTTAGGGTCGGGAGCAGACGATAGAGACAGAAGCAGACGGCCGCTTCGATTTCAGGGTCCGGCGCGACGGCGAGCGCCTCAAGGTCAGCCGGGTCGCGCGGAGAGTCTTTTCGACGGGCCGCGCGCCGGTAGTGATCGACCAGCGTCGTCGCCAGAACCCGGCTGAGCCAGCCACGAACGGACTGCACGTCCCGGAGGTGCTTGGAGCGATCCAACGCGCGGGCGATGAACTCCTGCAGCACGTCCTCCGCGTCATGTGGGTTCCCCAGCCGGCGACGCAGGAAGGTCAGAAAATCGCGATGACACTCGACGAGCTCGCGCCGGACGGCCGCGTCAGCAGCCGTCACCGCTGACAGGTTCTCATCGGGGGTCGGATTCGGCGGCGGGAGAATGATCGGGACGGGAGCTCATGGCAGGTTCCTGATTGCTCCTGTTTTGCCTCGCCTTGACATGGCTCAGGCCTGGCGACGCGAATAGCGACTAGCTGAAGGACGCTAACGCTCCGGACAGTGAGCGACTCCTGCAGCCAGGACGCGCTCTCGAAGACGCTTGATCGCCCTCATTGTTACATCCCGCCAGAGCCGAGATAACGGGCAATCGTGCCGCGCGCTGTAAGGCGCGCCAGGCTCTCGCGTCATAAGAATGCGTCCGCGTCATCACTGGTCGCGAACGCAGCCATTGAGGGAGGCCAGCCATGGCGGAACCTGACACGACGAGCGGCCGGGATCGCGGACCGATTACCTTTGAAGTGGTCAAGGAAGCCTACGGCTGGGCGGTTCGGCGCGATCACCAGATGATGACGCCATGCTGGTGCAAGGCGGTCGCTGTCGATCAGGCCCAAAGGATGGTCGATGTGCTCCGCCAGCATGGCGAGCGCGCGGAGATGCGCGTGAGCGATACCGAGGAATAGATGCTGGAACTCAAGTAAGAGAGGGCTTTCACCGGTCACAATTTGAGTCCGTAGACGGCGCGGTGGCCCTGTGACGGCAGTGGCCGTCTCGATCTCCATCGGGCCGTTGTAGCGGACAGGTTGGCGAACAGTCCGTTGTCCGTCGTTCTGATCGCGCGGTCGCGCCCTCGAGGAGCGGCGACGCCGATAGCCCGTAGGCTTGTAACGTAACGCGCGCCGCCGCGTCTGATCAGCGCCGGGAGCGGCGAGGAGGGGCTATGTTCGGTTCGCGTGAACTCATCAGTCGCCGCGCTGTGCTGGCGGCCGGCGGGGGTCTGGGGCTCTCCGCCGCACTTGCACGTGCGGCGCCGGCCTACGCTCGGACCAGCGTCGTCCAGGCGGCGCTCGCTCCTGTCGCGGGAACGAGGGGCCAGCGCGCTCTAGACCTTGAGATCGGTCACTTCCAGCTGATGGTCGGAGATCGCCCCGGCCGCGCCATGGCCATCAACCAGACGATCCCAGGCCCGCTGCTGCGTTTTCGGGAGGGTGAGGAAGCCGTCCTGCGGGTCACAAACCGACTCGAGGAAATTGCGTCCATCCATTGGCATGGGATCATCCTGCCGCCCGCGATGGATGGCGTCCCCGGTGTGAGTTTCGGTGGCATCGCGCCGGGCGAAACCTTCACCTATCGCTTCCCGCTGCTGCAAAGCGGCACCTACTGGTGCCACAGCCATTCCGGGGGACAGGAATTGCTGGGCGTCTACGCCCCGTTCATCATCGACCCTGCCGCCCCTGAGCCGTTCGCCTACGAGCGCGACTATGTCGTGATGCTGTCGGACTGGAGCTTCGAGCCGCCGGAGCAAATCATCAAGAACCTCAAGAAGCAGGCGGGGTACTACAACTACCAAAAGCGGACGGTCGCGGACCTGTTTCGGGATGCCGCGCGCGATGGTTGGCCAGCGACCCTTAGGGAGAGATTGAGTTGGACCAAGATGCGCATGGACCCGACAGACTTCGCCGATGTCACCGGCTACACCTACACCTATCTCGTCAATGGCCTGACAGCGAACGCGAACTGGACTGGCCTATTCACCCGCGGCGAGCGCGTGCGGCTTCGGTTCATCGCTGCCGGCGCCATGACTTATTTCGACATCCGCATCCCGGGCCTGAAGATGACTGTGGTCCAGGCGGACGGGCAGAATGTCCAGCCCGTCGACGTGGACGAGTTCCGGATAGGGCCGGGCGAGACTTTCGATGTCATCGTCACGCCTGATGACCAGGCCTACACCCTGTTCGCAGAGGCGATGGACCGCAGTGGCTTTGCGCGCGGCACGCTCGCGCCGCGCGCCGGAATGACAGCGCCCATCCCACCCCGTCGCAAGAGGCCGCTGCGCACCATGGCCGACATGGGCATGGACATGTCGGGAATGGAGATGTCCGGCGACATGGCGGGCATGCCCGGCATGTCCAATGCGACGGCGTCCCCCAAGGCTCCCGTCATGGGCATAGCTGGGCACGCGGCGGGCGACATAGCCGCCGTGGAACGTAATCGTGCGGCGGTCGAGTCTCAGGTCACGAGCGCCCACGCCCATGGCGCGGTGGCGGCGAACGGGGCCTCCAGCGCCATGGCGCACATGGGAACGCCGCTCGCCGCCAAGCCAGGCGTGGCGCCCACGTTCATCCATGGGCCCGACACGCATGGCGTCGGGAACTCATCCGTAGCGATGGTGGCGCGCAGCCGCCTCCACGAACCGGGCTCCGGCTTCGACGATCCCGCGGCGCGGGTGCTGGTCTACGCCGACCTGCGAAGCGTGACGCCGCAGGAGGACCAGCGCACGCCCACACGCGAGATCGAGCTGCACATCACAGGCAACATGGAACGCTACATGTGGTCCTTTGATGGAAAGAAGTACTCGGAGGCCCGCGCGCCCATCCCCTTTGCCTACGGCGAGCGCCTGCGCCTGGTGCTGGTCAACGACACCATGATGGAGCACCCCATCCACCTGCACGGCATGTGGATGGAGCTCGAGAACGGTGCGGGCGCCCATCAACCTCGCAAGCACACCGTCAGCGTCAAGCCAGCCGAGCGGCTAACCGTCGCCATCACCGCCGACGCGCCCGGCCAATGGGCCATGCATTGCCACCTCCTGCTGCATATGGAGATGGGGATGTTCCGCGTCATCGAAGTCTCTTCGCCCCCTCAGTAGGAGATCCCGATGCGCTCGGCCGCTCTTGCCATCGCCTTCCTGGCAGCCCCTGCCGTTGTTCACGCGCAGGAGGGCCCTCTTTGCCCGGCGCCGGCATGCCCTCCGGAATGGCTATGTCGCCTGCCGCCAATCGTGCGGCGCCCGCCGCTTCGGATCGAGGTCCCGAGACGCTGCCCAATCTCGCTGAGCGCGAAGGATGGCCACAGCCCACGGCCGACAGCGCCAACTACGGATACTTCCTCGCCGACCTCGTAGAGTACCGAGAGAGCGACGACCCGGGCGTTATCCGCTGGGACGTCTTCGGCTGGTATGGAGGCGACGTGAAGCGCCTGTGGGTCAAGAGCGAGGGCGCGCAGAGCACGTCCAAACGGGCTGACAGCGAGCAAGAGGCCCAGTTGCTCTACGGTCAGCTCATCGCCCCGTTCTTCGATTTCCAAGCCGGTGTGCGATACGCGCGACGCTCGGGGCCAGGTCCAGACCGGTCCCGCGTCTACGGCGTCATCGGCGTGCAAGGATTGGCGCCCTACCGTTACGAACTGGAGCCGGCGTTGTTCGTCAGCCAGGATGGCAAGGTCTCGGCCCGAGTGACCGCCTCCTATGACGTATTGCTGAGCCAGCGCCTGATCCTTCAGCCCCGCATTGAGGCAAACGCCGCGCTCCAGGCAGATCGGAGCTTCGGCGTCGGCGAGGGCCTCAACGACACAGAGATCGGCGCCCGCCTTCGCTACGAGCTGCGCCGTGAGCTGGCTCCGTATGCCGGCGTCTCCTGGCGACAGACCTACGGCCGCACAAAGAGAATGGCGCGCGCCGAGGGCGAGCCCGCGAGCAACCTGTCCGTCGTCGTGGGGGTCCGGGCGTGGTTTTGAGCCACTCAGCCGCCCGGTCCCCTCGCGGCCGTTCGTCGGGCGCCAGGAAGCGGGTCTTAGCCCTTCCTGCGTTCAGCGGCGTCGATTTCGCGCTGGATGAAAAAGTTCAACGCCGTTCGCAACGTTGCGACTGCCGCGAGTTGGCCGATCTCGGTCCATGTCGGCGCGACCGCGGTTCGCATCACATCCGCCGCCAACAGGAACTCAAGGCCCAAGGCCAAAGAGCGGGCGAGCCGGAGACGGGGCCCCTCGCCAGGGCAATCTGCCTCCGCGTTCCGCTTCCAAGTGCGTTCCAAGGTTCGCCAAAGCGCACCGAGAACCGCTACGGCGATGACAGCTACGGCAATAGCATCCGTGAACAGCGCCATCGTCACCGTAGCGTGCTGCAGCCAGCCAGCCAATGGCTCGACAAACGCCATGCTCATCAGCTCGTCCCCCACTGTTCAAACCCCGAAGGAGAAACAAATGACTACTATATCTAAACTTTGCCGCTCCGCTGCTCTTTTGACCTCGTCGGTCGCCGCTCTCGCGATCACCGGCTGCAACCAGAAGACGGACGAGGCCCCCGCAGCCGCTGTGGACGCGGCAGCTGTGGCCACCGACACCACAACGCCCGCTACGGCGGCGGCGCATGGCGAGACCGAGGCTGAAACGCGCGCCCAGGGCCACAAGGAAGGCATGCAAATGGAGCGAGACGCGCACGCCCAAGGCATGGGTATGCAGAAAGACGCCCAGGGCTCAGGCATGTCGTCTGGCGCCAGCTCGCCGCCGATGAAGGATGACAGCATGCCGATGCCCCCGGCCAAGGCCGACCCGCCGATGAAAGATCATATGTAAGCGCTGCGGTTCGCAGAGGATAACGGGTCGCGCCGACCCAAGGCGGCGCGACCCGTTCACCGTCCGACGCATTCCTCGGGGTCCAGTGCGGGCGTTCAGATGCGCCGACCTGGCGCGCCTGAAGCACCGACTTGAAGGCGATGTAGCCGGGTGGCGAATGAGCATGAGCACGCTCGGGTAGTGATCCACGTCAACTCGGCATCCTCAGCAATTATTAGACGCCGCGCCGGCTCCATGCGCCCGAGCCCGGAGTGAGAGGGCATGCTGGAGCTGAAGCCACAGCCGTGAATGGCGGAGTGTGCCGGCCGACTGGGGATAGGTAGGTCCGTGTGGCGGCTCGGAAACAACGGGCAACCGCCCCAGTTGCGGGGGTTACCGTTCCGGTCCGGTGTGGCTTTCAACGAAGCGCCGCTCTGCGGCTGCGCAACCGCTATCAGCGCAACAGGAACCCGCCGACGGAGGCGGGCGCCCACCTACATCTCCATGGCCATGTGCCGGCATGCCGCGCCGCACTCCCGGCACGTCGCCGCGCATCGGGTGAGCACCGCGTCGTTCTTGAAGGCGTCGCAAGCCTGAGCGCACGCTTCACAGAGGTCGGCGCAGGCGCGACAGAGAAGGGTGTGCGTCGGCGCACCCCGGAGCATCGAATTGGCCGTGGTCTGGCAGAGCTCCGCGCAGTCCTGCAGCAGCGCCACGAGCTGCGCCGGCGCGCGCAGTTGCGGCTGTCCCATCACATGGCGAGCGCTCGTCAGACAGCTCCGATGCGAGGCGATGCAGAGCGCGACACAATCATCCATCGACATCCCATCACCATTGGGAGGAGGGGCTTGCGCGGCGGCGGGCATGGCGGCTGCGGCCCCGGCGAGGGTAAGGCCGGCCAAGAGTTCTCTGCGGTCGCGCAATTGCATCTCCGTTCTGCTATGTTTGAGGGCTTGATGCCGGGCTGTCCGTCGGACGGGTCTCTCTGGTGTCGATGATAACCTTGAGGGGCGGGGTTTCGACCGCTCGGCGGTAGGTGTCGGAGACGTCCACGCCCCCGATCGCAACAGTCGCGCCGGGAGCCACTTTGCCGTTGGGCACCGCGGTGGCCCGTGCGACCGGAGAGCGAGTTCCGCCGTCCCGCGTAGCGTTCGCTAGGGAGCTTTCAGTTCGACCAGATCGAACTTCCTGGCTTGGCCGTTGACCACGGTCGCCTCGGCAAAGTGCTCGTCTATAACTCGGTCGATGCGGACCGCACCGACATCATCGCGGCGCGGGACAGGCGGAGCACCTTTCGACACCCCCGGCGTTCCGATGAATCGGACGACCGTAAGGACCTGTCCCGGTTTGGCCCCTTCGGCGCGCCCAACGCAAAGGATCACCGCCTGACCCTGCATCTCCACGACCTGACCGCGCATTATGTACCGGTGCCAGACCTCTGCTGTGGCGGAAGAGCCCAGCACAGGCAGGAGCGCAAAAAGGGCCGAAAGGCCGATGGCCCGTCCAATTGTCCTGTTCACATCGAATCTCCTTGTCCTCTCCACGAGCCCAGACCTGCAGCCGGCCGAGGCCTGGAGGGCTCCCTAAACCCGGCGCGATCGCTCTCGGTCCGCACGACGCACGCGGTTGATGTCCTTTTTGACGCAACTCGTCGCGTCAGGATTACATTGTCGCGACTGGAGGGGCGAATCGGCCCTTCTGGTCGTGCCGCAACGGCGGAGCCGGCCCGGACGCCTCACCCGCCCCGCCGCGCTTTAGATGAGTCTAGCGGCTACTCCAGGCTCAAGACTACGCGCCCATCGATCGCGCCGCGTTCCATGCGTTCGAAGACTTCGTTGATGTTCTCGAGCCGGTCCCAGGAGAAGTGCGCGGCGACCTTGCCTTCGCCCCCGAACTCGAGCGCCTCTTCCAGATCCTGCCGCGTTCCGACAATCGAGCCCCGGACGGTGATCCGCTTGAGCACCGTGTCGAAGATCGGCATGGCGAACTTGCCGGGCGGCAGGCCGATCATGGCCATGGTCCCATGCGGCCGCAGCGCCCCGAAGGCCTGCTCGAAGGCCGCCGGCGAAACGGCCGTGACAAGCACCCCCGTGAACCCCGCCGATCTGCTTCTGGATCTCGGCCACGGGGTCGGTGTCCCGGCCGTGCAGCGTGAGGTCTGCGCCCAGCTGCTTGGCCAACGCCAGCTTTTCGGGATGGATGTCGATCGCCGCGACGTGCATGCCCATGGCCTTCGCGTACTGAACCGCCAAGTGTCCGAGCCCGCCGATCCCCGAGATCGCGACCCACTGCCCGGGCCTCACCTCGGTTTCCTTCAGGCCCTTGTAAACGGTCACGCCGGCGCAAAGCAGCGGCGCTGCGGCGCCCCAATCCAGGCCATCGGGCAAGCGGCCCACATAATTGGGATCCGCCACCGCGTATTCGGCGAAGCTGCCGTTCACGGAATAGCCGGTGTTCTTCTGAGAGCCGCAGAGGGTCTCCCAGCCGGTGCGGCAGTGGGGGGCAGTAGCCGCACGCGGTATGCAGCCAGGGCACGCCGACGCGGTCGCCCTCCCGCACCCTCTGCACGTTGGCGCCGACCCCGACCACCACACCCACGCCCTCGTGGCCGGGGATGAACGGTGGGTTCGGCTTCACCGGCCAGTCGCCCTTGGCGGCGTGCAGGTCGGTGTGACAGACGCCGGTGGCAGCCAGGCGCACGAGAACCTGATCGGGTCCCGGCGTCGGAATGGGGACCTCCTCGATCGCTAGAGGCCTGCCGAACTCCCGCACGACTGCGGCTTTCATCATCGTCGCCATGGGTCTGCTTTCCTCTCCTGGCCGTGCATCCCTCGTAATGATCTGGCCGAAGGTTGCCTTTGATCCCTGTCAAGGCGACGCGCCTCCCGTGCAGAAAGAGTATCCAGTGGGTCCGCTACGGGCTCATCTCTGAACTGGCGACATTCCGCCAGGGCAGGGCCGTTGCGAGCACTTCGGCTCGCGTGCGAATACAAGGAGAGCCCCTTGTTCCAGAGCGCCATTCAGTCCGTGCGGACCCTGGGCAAGGTCCCCGCCCGCTACGGCAACTTCATCGGGGGGCACTGGTCGCCGCCTCTGAGGGGGCAGTATTTCACCGACCACAGCCCGATCAACGGCGCGCGGATCGCGGAGTTCGCGCAGTCGACGGTTGAGGACGTCGAGGCGGCGCTGGACGCGGCGCACGCGGCCAAGGCGGGTTGGGCGCGGCTGTCGCCCAGCGAGCGGTCGCGGATGCTCAACAAGATCGCTGACCGGCTGGAGGAGAACCTCGAACTCTTCGCGCTCGCCGAGACGATCGATAACGGCAAGCCGATCCGCGAGACACGCGGCGCCGACGTGCCCCTTGCGGTCGATCACTTCCGCTACTTCGCAGGCTGTATCCGCAGCGAAGAAGGCTCGATCTCGACAATCGACGAACAAACGATCGCCTACCACTTCAAGGAACCCCTTGGCGTCGTCGGCCAGATCATCCCCTGGAACTTCCCGCTACTCATGGCCGCCTGGAAGCTCGCCCCGGCGCTGGCAGCGGGCAACTGCACTGTGATCAAGCCCGCTTCCCAGACGCCGCTCACGCTGATGCTGTTCGCGGAGCTGACCGCCGACATCCTGCCGCCCGGCGTGCTGAATGTGGTGACCGGGCCGGGCGGCACCGTCGGCCGGGCGATCGCCGCCAACCCGCGGATCGCCAAGGTCGCCTTCACCGGCGAGACCACGACGGGACGGCAGATCATGCAGGCCGCCGCCGAACACCTGATCCCGCAAACCCTGGAGCTTGGCGGCAAGTCTCCGAACATTTTCATGCCCGACGTCATGGCCGCCGACGACAGCTTCCTCGACAAGGCCGTGGAGGGCCTAGCCCTCTTCGCCTTCAACAAGGGTGAGGTCTGCACCTGCCCGTCGCGCGCCCTGGTGCACGAATCTATCTTCGACGCCTTCATGGAACGCGCGATCAGCCGCGTCGCCAGCATCAAGGTCGGCGACCCCCTGGAGCCGACCACCCAGATGGGCGCCCAGGCCTCGGAAGCTCAGCTCACCAAGATTCTGGACTACATCGAGATCGGCAAGCAGGAGGGCGCGCAGTGCCTCACCGGAGGTGAGCGTGCGCTGCCGGGCGGCGAGCTCGACGCGGGTTACTTTGTGCAGCCGACCGTGTTCGTGGGCGAGAACCACATGCGGATCTTCCAGGAGGAAATCTTCGGCCCGGTTCTGGCGGTGGCCCGCTTCAGCTCGCCGGAAGAGGCGGCGCGGCTCGCCAACGACACCCCTTACGGCCTGGGCGCCGGCGTCTGGTCCCGCGACGGCGGGACCGCATACCGGATGGGACGGGCGATCGAAGCCGGTCGGGTGTGGACAAACTGCTACCATGTCTACCCGGCGCATGCCGCCTTTGGCGGTTACAAGGCCTCAGGCTTCGGGCGGGAGAACCACAAGATGATGCTGGCCCACTACCAGCAGACCAAGAACCTGCTCGTCAGCTACGACGATCAACCCCGCGGGCTGTTCTAGGGAGCAGAAAACACTGCAAGAGCGCCTCCCGCCGCCGGTGCGCGTAATGATAGGGCGTCGCGAGCGTCCTTACCAGCAAGCCTGATCTGGAGCCAAACCATGAAGTCTCTCATCATTACGATCACCGCCGCTTCGGCCCTGTTCGCAGCCAGCTACGCCCTGGCGGACGGGCCGCCCGCGAAGACCCCGCCTCCCACCGCCACAGCGGCGCAGCATGAAATGTGCGGCAGGATGAAGGGCGGCCAGATGCCTGCCGGCAAAGGTCAGATGGGCGCCATGAAGGGGGCGGACGGCAAGCCTATGGCCAAGGCGGACATGGACAAGATGCACAAGATGTGCGGCAAGATGATGGGCCACGGCGGAATGGCCCAGCCGAAGTCCGGATCCCATCCGCCGGCGCCGAAGAGCGACGCACCGAAAGCTCACGAACACTAGTTCCCTCAGGCGGCGTAGGGTCCGCTGGCGCCGGCCAGCCGAGGCATTGGCGACTAAGCGATGATTAGCGTCATGAGCACGCGGCTCCAACGCTTGTCGCGGGCTCGGCCTTGGCTGTTCCCTGTGACCGCCCTCTACGACAGAAGGCAGGAGGTGCGCGTGGCTGCGGCTGACCCCGACCACCATGGTCTGTGCCGACCTTCGGTAGCCCAGATTGCGGCGCCAAGCTGTCGAAACATGCCTCACCCGGCCCCCTCACCGGTCATGCTCAGAAAGGCTGGCCGGTTCCTGGCGTCTGGCGCGCAGTCGGGCAGGGCTGGAGAAGGTGGCCGATGATCGACCAGGCGCCTGGGTCCGCCGCTTCGCCAAGGGCGGGAACGCCCGAGAGGCTCGCGATCGACACGATCCGCACGCTGGCGATGGATGCTGTGCAGAAGGCGAATTCGGGCCATCCGGGCACGCCGATGGCGCTGGCCCCGGTGGCCTACACCCTGTGGCGAGACTTCCTGCGCTACGATCCGGACACGCCCGATTGGCCGAACCGCGATCGCTTCGTTCTGTCGGTCGGTCATGCCTCGATGCTCCTCTATGCGGTCTTGCACCTGGCCGGGGTCAAGGAGGTCAACGCCGACGCGAAGCGGACTGGAGAGCCCGCGGTCAGCTTGGAGGATATCAAGCAGTTCCGGCAGTTCGGCTCGAAGACGCCCGGCCATCCCGAGTACCGGATCACCACGGGCGTCGAGACGACCACTGGTCCCCTGGGCCAAGGCTGCGGAAACTCCGTTGGCATGGCGATTGCGGAGCGTGCGCTGGCCTCGCGTTTCAACCGCGACGGCTTCGTCCTGTTCGACCACAACGTCTATGCGCTGTGTGGCGACGGCGACATGATGGAGGGCGTCTCAGGCGAGGCGGCGTCGCTCGCCGGCCACCTGGCGCTCTCGAACGTGTGCTGGATCTACGACAGCAATCGTATCTCGATCGAAGGATCGACCGAACTCGCCTTCACCGAGGATGTCGGCAAACGCTTTGAGGGCTATGGCTGGAACGTCGTCCATGTTGGGGACGCCAACGACACCGCCGCGCTCGCAAGCGCGTTTGACGTCTTCACGGCGACCGACGATAGGCCCACGCTGATCGTGGTGCAGTCCGTGATTGGATGGGGGGAGCCCAAGGGCCGGCAGCGAGAAAGCGCACGGCGAGCCGCTTGGCGAGGACAACGTCCGCGCGACCAAGACGGTCTATGGATGGCCTGCGGACAGCGAGTTCCTCGTGCCGGACGGCGTGGCAGAGGCGTTCCAGGCGGCCATTGCGGCCCGCGGCAGGCCGGCGCGGGAGGCCTGGGAGGCGACCCTCGTCCGGTACCGCAATACCTTTCCGAGGGAAGCCGCACAGATCGACCTGCTCCGTGAAGGCAAGCTGCCCGGTGGCTGGCAGGCCGCACTTCCGAGCTTTCCGACAGACGCCATAGGCCTTGCCTCGCGCGACAGTGGCGGCAAGGTGCTTAACGCCGTTGCGCCCCACGTCCCGCTGCTCATGGGCGGTTCTGCGGACCTATCACCGTCGACCAAGACAACAATGACCTTCGAGGGGGCGGGCTCGTTCGAGCGAGGTGATCCTACGGGCCGCAACCTGCATTTCGGCGTGCGCGAGCATGCGATGGGCTCGATCGCCAACGGCATGGCGCTGTCTTATCTGCGCCCTTACTGCTCCACCTTCTTGGTTTTCGCCGACTATATGCGCGCACCGATCCGGCTGGCGGCGATCATGGAATTGCCGGTCATCTTCGTGTTTACACACGACAGCATCGGTGTCGGCGAAGACGGCCCCACCCACCAACCGGTTGAACATCTCGCTACACTGCGCGCCATTCCAGGGCTGAACACGATCCGCCCGGGCGACGCCAACGAGGTGGCGGTCGCCTGGAAGGTCGCGCTGGAGCACAGCAACGTGCCGACTGCGTTGGTATTGTCCCGCCAAGCGATCCCCACGCTAGACCGTGTCAGGTATGCGTCGGCCGACGGATTGCAGCGGGGCGGTTATATCCTTGCAGATTGCGAGGGCGGTGATCCCGAGGTCATCCTGATCGGCACTGGTAGCGAACTGCCGCTGGTCGTGGCGGCCCACGAGAAGCTGAGCGCGGAAGGCGTGCGGTCGCGCGTGGTATCCCTGCCAAGTTGGTATCTGTTCGAGCTGCAGGACGATGCCTATCGCAAGCACGTTTTTCCCGACGAGGTACGCGCACGGCTTGCCGTTGAGCAGGCTGGCTCGATCGGCTGGGATCGCTATGTCGGGAGCGACGGCTGCACGATCACGATGAAGACATTCGGAGCCTCGGCCCCGTTGGCCATGCTTCAGGAGCATTACGGCTTCACCATCGAAAATGTCTGCGCCGTCGCGCGTGGCATCATCGGGAAGCACTCATGACCAGTCGTCTGAAGACACTTGGCGAGGCCGGACAAGCGGTCTGGCTCGACTTCATCGATCGCCGGTTCCTGTCCGACGGCGGCCTGCGCAAGCTCGTCGAGGAAGACGGCCTCACCGGCGTCACCTCCAATCCTTCCATCTTCGAGAAGGCGATGGGTCACGGCGATGCCTATGATGCGGGCTTCCAGGCGGCCGCCGGCAGGGCTGACGCAAGCGCGCAGGACCTCTACGAGAGCCAGGCCATCGGCGACGTCAAGGCCGCGGCAGCGGACCTGCGGCGTGTCTACGACAGGCTCTGCGGCGAGGACGGCTATGTCAGCCTTGAGGTTTCGCCGCGCCTCGCCAACGACGCCGCGGCGACCGTCGAGGAGGCGCGGCGGCTGTGGGCGGCCGTCGACGAGCCCAACCTGATGGTCAAGGTCCCTGGGACAAAGGCCGGCGTAACCGCCCTGCGGGTGCTGGTCGAGGCAGGGGTCAACGTCAACATCACCTTGCTGTTTTCGCTCGGCGCCTACCAGGCGGTCGCGGACACCTACATGGCCGGGCTCGAGGCGCGCGCGGCGCGGGGCGAGCCGATCGACCGGATCGCCAGCGTGGCCAGCTTCTTCGTCAGCCGGATCGACGCGCAGATCGACCAGGCCATCGATGCGCGGCTTGCGGCAAACGATCCGCAGAGCGCCGACCTCGCGGCGATCCGCGGCAAGGTGGCCATCGCCAACGCCAAGCTCGCCTATGCCTGGTTCCGGACGTTGCTCGCAAGCGAGCGCTGGCAGGCGCTGGCCGCGAAGGGCGCGATGCCCCAGCGGCTGCTGTGGGCGTCCACGGGCGTCAAGGACCCGGCCTATCCGGACACCCTCTATGTTGACGCCCTCGTCGGGCCGAACACCGTGACCACCCTGCCGCCCAAGACCCTGGACGCGTTCCGCGATCACGGCGCGGTCGGCCCCGCCCTCACCGAGGACATCGAGGGCGCGCGACGCGTGCTCTCGGAGGCGGCCCGCCTGGGCCTCGACCTGGACGCGGTCACCCGTGGGCTCGTCCAGGAGGGCATAACGCTGTTCGCGGAGGCCACGGACGCCCTGCTCGGCGCGGTCGACGCCAAGCGCGCGACGCTTCTCGGCGATCGCCAGCGGGCGACGGACGCGCCCCCAGCGAACAGCCCGGAGACGGCCCCTGCCACACCTACCCAATGAGGAAATCAGCGCCATGCATCTAGCGGTCATCGGTCTGGGGCGGATGGGCGCCAATATCGCGCGCCGGCTGATGCGCGGGGGACACAGCGTCGTCGGCTTCGACCGCAACCCACCGCTCACCGAGGCGATCGCCGGAGAGGGCGCGATCGCGGCGTCATCGCTGAAGGACGTCGCCGCCAAGCTGGAGTCCCCGCGCATTTTCTGGGTGATGCTGCCCGCGGGCCTGCCCACTGAGGACACCATCCAAGCGCTCACCGAACTGGCCGAGCCGGGCGACATCATCATCGACGGCGGCAACAGCTTCTACAAGGACGACATTCGACGCGCGCGCGCGCTGAGGGAGAAGAACCTTTGCTATGTGGACGTCGGCACGTCCGGTGGAGTCTGGGGCCTGGAACGCGGCTACTGCATGATGATTGGCGGGGACAAGGCGACCGTCGCTCGGCTCGACCCGATCTTCTCAGCCTTGGCGCCGGGGCTCGGCGCCATTCCGCGCACACCGAACCGTTTGGAGCAGGAGGGTGAGGATCCGCGCGCCGAGCAGGGCTACATTCACGCCGGTCCCGCCGGCGCCGGGCACTTCGTCAAGATGGTCCACAACGGGATCGAATACGGGTTGATGCAGGCCTACGCTGAGGGGTTTGACATCCTCAAGGGCCGGAACTCGGCCAAGCTGCCGGCCGAGGAACGGTTCGATCTGAATCTGACCGATATCGCCGAAGTCTGGCGGCGCGGCAGCGTCATCTCCTCCTGGCTGCTCGACCTCACCGCCGCGGCCTTGGCCAAGGACCAGATGCTGAGTCAGTTCTCAGGCCGAGTCTCCGACTCAGGCGAAGGGCAGTGGACGATCGACGCGGCGATGGAGGAGGCGGTTCCGGTCAACGTCCTCTCCGCGGCGTTGTTCGCGCGCTATCGCAGCCGCGTGGAGCACACATTCGCCGATCAGGTCCTGTCAGCGATGCGCTTCGGGTTCGGTGGGCACGTCGAAATGCCGCAATGAGCAAGGCGCGACCGTGCCGACGGCGGCGCTTTTTCATCTTCGGAACGCCGACGTTCGCGGCGCGGGCGCCGGTGACGAGCGGCCTTGACCTTACCATCGTGGGAAGCCCCATCTGGTCAGGCGAGGCCATCAGAACAGGAGATTTCAATGCTTCGTTATCACGTCAACGACCTTAGCTGCGGACACTGTGTCCAAGTTGTAACCGCCGCCATCAACGCGCTGGATCCAGCCGCAGAGGTCACCATTGACCTGCCCAGCAAGCGGGTCGATGTGCGGTCGGATCGCGAGCCGTCCGTGGTGGCGGGGGCGATCAGCAAGGCCGGTTATACACCGGCCTTGTACGAACAGGACGCGGCGGCCGCGAGAAGCAGCGGCTCTTGCTGCTGCGGCCCGCGCCGCTAAATCCCAAGGAAGTGACAGAGATGCTGACTCGCCGATACCTGCTGGCCGCCAGCGCGGCGCTTGTGTCCGGAGCACCCGCCCTCGCGGCGAGCCCGCCGCCTGTGACGGTCTACAAGACCGCCAGCTGCGGCTGTTGCAAGGGCTGGATCACCCACATGCGCCGGTCGGGCTACCTTATGAAGGAAGTGGTCGTGGAGGACGTCAGTCCGATCGGACGCGAGCATGGCGTGCCATTCGAGCTGTCGTCATGCCATCTCGCGACGGTCGGTGGCTATGTCGTGGTCGGCCACATACCGCCGGCCGACGTCGCACGCTTGCTGCGCGAGAGGCCGAAAGCCCTAGGCATCGCCGTTCCGGGCATGCCTTTCGGGTCTCCCGGCATGGAGTCCCCAAGGGGTGAGGTCGAGGCCTACCAGACGCTGCTGCTCATGCCGGGAGGCAAGACGCGGGTCTTCGCGCGCCATGGCTGATCTAATTGTGAGCGGCGGCGGCGCCGCCGCTAGGGATGCGAACGCTAGCCCCCAGCCGGGTTGAACGGATCGCGCGAGATCTGCAAGGCCTCGTCGGTCGCGCGTATCGATGCGGCCCCAGAGGGCTCGCGGCCGGCGAGCGCCCGGATGGCGTCGATCGTCTCAGGCACAACAATGGCCTGGTTGTCGACCATGTAGGTATAGAACAACTCATCGCCCTCCACGCGCAGCATGTCGGACCAAAGCGCGACCTCGTAGAGATCGCCCCGGGAGCGGCCGAGGTCCGCCATCAGCTCCTTGACCGCATTGATCGCGGCTAGGCCATAGCTGTCGGGCATGAGGAAAATGCGGGGTGACGCGCGGAAGGCG
Source organism: Phenylobacterium sp. J367 (assembly GCF_024699985.1). Classification (GTDB taxonomy): domain Bacteria; phylum Pseudomonadota; class Alphaproteobacteria; order Caulobacterales; family Caulobacteraceae; genus Phenylobacterium. Next base: position 3,604,994 of record NZ_JAJONA010000001.1, read on the forward strand.
TCCAGCACCTCCTCCTTCGGGGCGCTTCGGGAAAGCTGAACCGACCAGTAGTGGAGGTGGGCGATCGTCTCGGGGACCTTGACGGCCATCGTCAGCACATCGAGGTCCGGGTCGACCGTCTGAGCATCAGGACCTTGGTGGCTCGGGATCTCCGGTTCCGGGACGAGGGTGTTGATGATACCGCCAAGGTGACTCTCCCACGGGTCGGTGGCGCGCCGCATGAGCGTGCCGCGAGCGCGCCGGAGCAACCCAGCCTGCTTCAGAGCGGTCAAGGTCCGCACCGTCGCCGTTGTATTGCAGGAGACGACGCGGGTCGCGTCGAGGCCGACTGCGCTTTGGTAGTTGGATTCCGCGACGAAGGAGTGACCGGTAACGCCGTGCTTCTCGCCTCCCTGCACGATGAACTTCCGGCCGAGTTGGCGATAGACCGGCACATTCTCCGCAGCGACCCGCTTGGGCGTGCAGTCTACGACGACATCGACGGTTCCAAGCAGATCCTGCAGACGCCCTTCCACGGCAATCCGATTTGCCGCGAGGTGCTCATGTGCTTCGGACGTGGCGGCGAACAGTGGGATATCCTTGCGGTGCAGGGCCCGCGTCCGCCAGTCTGCTGCGACGTCGGAGACGCCCACCAGGCGCATATCAGCCTGAGCACGCACAGCATCGGCAACACGTTTGCCGATCACCCCGTAGCCGTTGACGCCGACCCGAATCTCCCCTGCCATCTGGCACCTCCTCTTTTCGCTGGCCCCCCCAGCAGCGCCTGGTGGGCGCTATGGCGGAGCCTTCTGTTGCTGTGGCGCTGTAAGGGACGCTCCATCGCAGCGTCTCTTACGTCTTGCCTTCAAAGCGGCCGAGCCTTTCGGCTAGAAGCGTTGCTATGGATAAGGGATCTGACCTGCATATGCACGGGACCCAGTCGGCGCCTCTCGTCACAGCCCTAAGAGCCGCCACCATCGCGGCTGTGGCTCTAACCGCCGCAACACCATCCACCTTCGCCTGGGCGCAGGCCCCCGCCGAGGACCACGCCGCTCATCATCCGCCGCCAGCTGGCGCGAACCCCGATGCGGCCTCAGGGATGAGCGGAATGAAGGCCCCCAGCCCCACAATGGGCGCCGGTCCCCCAGCGAGCGCCTGCGGCGGCCGGCGGTATGGGCGGCATGATGGGAGATATGATGGCGCCCTCTGGCATGGGCGGGGGGCGCAGGCGAAGGCGCAGCGGGTTGCTGTGGCCCCATGGGGCCCAAGCCGTTCTACGCGTCTATGATGGACTTTCCGAAGCTCACCGACGAAGCCCGCGCGCGGATCCGGCCTGAGGCGCTGACGCGACTGGGATCAGGGTCGCAGGCGGTCACGGATGGGCAGGCGGCCCTGCATCGCGCCCAGGCGGCCAATGACGCCGCTGCCGCGCTCACCGCGCTGCGCGACGTCAGAGACGGTCTTTCGTTGGCGCAAAGCGGGGCCGGCGCGCTTCGGGCGCTCGAGGCGGGCCAGTCGCCTGAACAGACCGCTCTGGCCTGGTTCCGACACGAGATGACGCTGCCCCCGGCGGACCGCTCAGAGATGGCTGGCGGCTTTCGCGGTCTCTCCTGGCTGCACGTTCTGCTCATGATCCTTCTGGGCGCCGCTCTTACGGGGGGCGCTCTGGCTGCAATGGATCCGCGCGCGCCGTGTGGGGGCGCTGGCCGAGCGGCTGACACCCGGCGCTCCAGCTGAGCCATCGACCGCTGAACCCGCAGCTTCGCCGGGTTCAGCCCCTGCTGTCATGTCCAAGGCGGCAGAAGCCGGAGCGCCCGCGCGGCGTCCCTGGATCGGCGTCCTGCGGATCAAGGCGATTTTCGACGAAACGCCCGGCGTGAAGACGTTCCGGCTGATGGAGCCAAACCTCGGCCCGTTCCCGTTCACTTTCCTTCCGGGACAGTACGCGACGGTCACCTCCGAGATCGATGGCAAGAAGGTCCGCCGATCCTACACCATCTCCTCTTCGCCCACGCAACGGGACTACATCGAACTGACCGTGAAACGTGAGCAATACGGATTGGAGTCTCGCCACCTCCACGACCGCGTCGACGCCGGCGATCTCATCGAGGTGGCCGCCCCCGCCGGGAGCTTCTTCTTCACCGGTCAGGAGGCGGAAGGCATCGTCCTGATCGCTGGCGGGGTTGGCATTACGCCTATGATGAGCGTGCTGCGCTATCTCACGGACCGCGCCTATCCCCACGACATCTACCTTCTCTACGGGGTGCGCACGCCCGCCGACATCATCTTCCGCGAGGAACTGGCGCATCTCGCGCGCCGGCACCCGAACGTCCACGTCACGACTGTCGTCTCTCAGCCCGAAGGGACCGAATGGGCTGGTTCAGTGGGGTTCATGACGCCCGAGTTCATCATCGCGGCCGTTCCGGAGATCGTCCGCCGCCGGGTCCATCTCTGTGGCCCGCCCGCGATGATGGAAGCGGTCAAGGGCGTCCTTCGCGGAATGGGCGTGCCCGACGATCAGGTGAAGACGGAGAACTTCGCGCCCCCGAAGGGTGGTCCAGTTCTGGAAACCCAGCCCCCCGCAGCCGCGGTCACGGCCGTCGTCGATGTCGCAGTCGTCTCTCCCTCGGCCCCGCCGTCGGCGCAGGCGACGGTGACCTTTTCCAAGTCCAACAAGTCCGGACGCCTGGCGCCCGATCAGTCGGTGCTGGAGGCCGCCGAGGCCATCGGCGTCGCCATCGACTACGAGTGCCGGGTCGGGATCTGCGGCCGCTGCAAGGTGCCACTGCGGCAGGGATCTGTGAGCATGGAGGTCCAGGATTCTCTGACGGAGGGGGAAAAGCGCGACGGGGTCATTCTCGCCTGCCAGGCGAAGTCCGTCGGCGACCTCGTTGTGGACGCGTGACATGACGCGAAGTGAGAAAGTCATTGTGGAAGGCCTGCTGAGCGCACTTGCGCTCACCGCGCCCGCCTTCCTGTTGCATTCAGCGCCGCGGTTTCCCGGGAGCTTGGCCGGCGGGGCCCTGGGCATAGCCGCAGCTGTGCTCTTTGTCGCCCTACTGGCGTACGCCCTCGTGAAGCGGCAGGGGCGGGTGAAGGCGCTGCTCAGCGCGCGGCGGGTCTCCCCTTGGCGCGATTCTGACCTTCCACGTCTATGCCGGGGCGATCGGCGCGGTGCTGGGCGTCCTGCACTCAGGTCATAAGCTAGTGAGTCCCCTGGGGGTGGGGCTCATGGTCTCGATGCTTCTGGTCGTCGCCACCGGCTTTGTCGGACGCTACTTCCTCGTCGAGCTTGGCCAGGATTTGCGGGATCAACAACGCCAGCTCTCCGTGCTGAGGGATCGCTATGACAGCCTCGCGCTGTCCGCCGTCGGCCTGAAGGATGAGGTTGTGGTCGATCCCTCCGGCCTCAAGGTCAATCACCTGCTAGGCGCCATTTCCGACCTGGAGTTCGCCATCGGCGCCCGCGAGACTTTGAAGCGCGCGCTGAACCGGTGGGTGGTCACCCACATCCTCGCCGCCATCGTCATGTACACGCTGCTCGCGCTGCACATCTGGTCCGGCGTCTACTATGGACTGAGGTGGCTCCCATGAAGCTGCCGGGCCAGATCTACGCGGCGCTGAGCGTATTCGGCATGGTCTTCGTCGCTGGGGTCGTGTGGACGCTTTGGCAAGGTGGCAGCCACGCCTTGCCTGGATGGACGGGCGCGGTGCGGCCGGGGGCCCTTTCCGAGGCCCACGCCTTCCTGGGCGACAAGTGTGAAAGCTGCCATGCGCCAGTCGAGGGCGTGACCGCGCAGAAGTGCGTCACCTGCCATGCGCCGGCGCCGGAGTTGCTGATGAAACCCGCGACCGCGTTTCACCAGAACATCGGGGACTGCAAAGGCTGTCACGTCGAGCACCAGGGTCGCGCCGTCCGGCCCACCAAAATGGATCACGCTGTGCTCGAGGCGGTCGCACGGCGGCGCGATGGCGGCTCGGGGAGCCTGCAGTGCGCCACGTGCCATGCGGTTCAAGATCCTCACGGCGGCTTCTTCGGCAAGCAGTGCGCCAGCTGTCACCAGACCGAGAGCTGGGAGATCAAGACCTTCCTCCATCCGAGTCCCAAGTCCACTGACTGCGCGCAGTGCCACAAGGCGCCGCCCAGCCACTACATGATGCACTTCGAAATGATGGACCGTCCCATCTCAGGCCAGAAGGGGGCTCGGGTCGAACAGTGTTACCTCTGTCACCAGACCGACTCGTTCAACAACATCAAGGGCGTTGGCATGGTAAAGGTACATTGACCCGGACGTATCACGACGTTGCGACTGCCCTAGATTCCCGACGTTGCTCATGAACCGTTTCAGCCATCTCTGCGCCTCCGGCCGAGGGACTTGTCGAGCCCGCCTGGGTCGCCGGCAATTCCATCGCCGCAATCAAGATCGCGATCAATGCGGGCGACGCGCCCGCCGAGCGGGTAGCGAAGATGCCGGGTTCTCGTCTGTTTCGTCCGGCTGATGTCGACTGGCTTAGAGGGGAGGGGCATGACCCACGACGATCGAGGTGTTGAAAACCGCGACGCCGTGCTCAACCGTGAGTGCTTCTGCATCACGCTGGATCGTGCCAGCCTCGTTGCGGCGATCCAGGCCGAAGCGCTGGACGCCGACCTCGCAGCGGCTCTGCTGGACGGCCGGCCGCACCTTTTCGCCGAAATGCCGGTGTTCCTCGCGCGCGCGGATCTGGACGCCATGCTTGCGGTCGTCGATGCGATCGAGGCGGCGGCCAGCGACCCCACCTATCAGGCGGCGGTGATGGCCTGGGGCCCGAAATCGCGCGGCATGACTTCGGGCCCCGCGGCGTCTTCACGGGGTACGACTTCCATCTCGGCGCGAGCGGGCCGAAGCTGATCGAAGTCAACACCAACGCCGGCGGCGCCTTTCTGAACGCCTTCCTCGCCCGCGCCCAGGGTGCGTGCTGCCGCGAGGCGCGAGACGCAATCGAAGCGACGCCGGCCGCGAATTTCGAGGCGGCCGTGTGGCGGATGTTCGAGCAAGAGTGGCGGTCTCAGGGTCGCGCCAGTCAGCCGCGCACCCTCGCCATCATCGACGATCGCCCGACCGAGCAGTACCTCTTCCCTGAGTTCCTGCTCGCCCAGCGCGCGTTCGAGCGGCGCGGCCTGAAGGTCAGGATCGTCGATCCTGCAGAGTTGTCCTTCGCCCAGGGCCAGCTTCGGCACGGCGACGAAGCGATCGATCTGGTCTACAACCGGCTTGTCGACTTCGCGCTGGATGGCGAGGGACACCGGGCGCTTCGTGACGCCTATGTGGCGGGCGCTGTCGTTCTCACGCCCAATCCGCGCAACCACGCCCTCCTGGCGGACAAGCGGAACCTGACGGTGCTGTCCGATCCCGCCGCGCCCGCCGGTTGGGGACTGTCGCCCACCCAGCAGCGCAGTCTTTCGGCAGTGCCTCGAACGATCCTGGTGACCCCGGAGTCCGCGGAGGCCCTGTGGTCGGCTCGCAAACGCTACTTCTTCAAGCCGGCCGGCGGCCACGGCGGCAAGGCGGTCTATCGCGGCGACAAGATGACCCGCGGGGTCTGGGAGGAGGTGCAGCGCGGCGGCTATATCGCCCAGGAACTGGCCGCACCGACCGAGCGGCGCATTAGAATCGACGGCGAGGTCCAGGCGCTCAAGCTTGACGTACGTCTCTACACCTACGCCGGCTCGCCGCTCCTCGCCGCGGCGCGAGTCTATCAGGGGCAAACAACGAACTTCCGCACGCCGGGCGGCGGCTTTGCGCCCGTCTTCGTCACCTGAACGGGCGGAGAGCGGGCGCAGCTTTGATCTGGGGCAAGGGCGCGGCCGGCGGGGCGCGTATTCTGTAGCAGGGAGCGGAGGGCGCATGGCCAAATTGACGCTGACGTCGCTAGGCGGCGCGGGAACGGTGACGGGCTCGAAGCACCTGCTTGAGCTTGGGGGGCGAAGCCTGCTCGTGGACTGCGGGCTGTTCCAGGGTCTGAAGGCCCTGCGCCTCAAGAACTGGGAGCCGCTGTCCCGCGAGGCGGCCTCCATCGACGCCGTGGTGTTGACCCATGCGCACCTCGATCACTCCGGCTACCTGCCACGGCTGGTGCGAGAGGGCTTCCGAGGCCCAATCTACTGCTCGGCGGCAACGGCCGATCTGGCGGAACTCCTGCTGCTGGACAGCGCCAAGATCCAGGAAAGCGACGCCGAGTTCGCGAACCGGCATGGCTTTTCCAAGCACAAGCCCGCGCTCCCGCTGTACGGCAAGCATGACGCCGAACGCGCCATTGGCCAGCTCCGGCCCGTCGCCTTCGGCAAACCGGTGGACCTTGGACATGGCGCCACGGCCACGTTCCGCTACGCGGGCCACATCCTGGGCGCCGCAACCGTCGAGATTCGATGGGGCGGGAAGACCGTCGTCTTCTCGGGGGACCTCGGCCGCTACGACGATCCGATCACGCCCGATCCCGAGCCCGTGCCGCACGCCGACTACCTGATCGTGGAGTCCACCTATGGAGACCGTCGCCACGATCCGGTGGCGCCAGCGCAAGCGCTGCTGCAGGTGATCGAGCGCACGACCGCGCGGGGCGGCACTGTCGTGATTCCGGCGTTCGCCGTCGGGCGCGCCCAGGAGCTGCTCTACCTGCTATCGAAACTCAAGCAGGATGGGGCGCTGCCGTTGACGCCCATCTATCTCGACAGTCCCATGGCGACTGATGCGACCGATCTTCTGTGTCGCCATGGGGCCGATCACAAGCTGAGCGAGGATGTCTGCCGGGCATCTTGCGAGGTCGCGACCTATACGCGCGACGTCGAGGAGTCGAAGGCTCTAAGCCACAACAGCATGCCCAAGGTGATCATATCGGCCAGCGGCATGGCGACCGGCGGGCGCGTGCTGCACCATCTGAAGGCGTACGGCCCCGACGCCCGCAACACCGTGCTCTTCTCAGGCTATCAAGCGGCCGGAACCCGCGGGCAGGCGCTACTCGGGGGCGCCCGCGAAGTGAAGGTCCACGGGCAGTGGATCCCCATTCGAGCCGAGGTGGCGAACCTCCCGATGCTCTCGGCCCACGCGGACGTGGACGAGATCATGCGGTGGCTGGCCGGCTTCAAGCGCCCGCCGGCCCGGACGTTCATCGTCCACGGGGAGGATGACGGCCCAGTCGGACTGAAGGCGCGCATCGAGGCGGACCTGGGGTGGGATTGCACGATCTCCGCTCAGGACGAAGCCTACGGCCTGTCGTGACTGTGGAGGCGCAACCCCGTTCTCCCACACCGACCCTGAAGGCTCGGCGGCTGGGACTGTTCACCCAGGACGACGCCGTCGTTCTCATGCGTTCGGACTGCCACGTCTGCCGCTCCGAGGGTCTCGGCCCGCGCTCGCAGGTGTTGCTAATGGCGAATGGGCGCGAGGTGCTCGCGCTTCTCTACCAGGTGTCCGACGGCCTTCTTGGCCATGGGGAAGCGGGCCTGTCGGAAGCCGCCTGGGCGCGGCTGGGCATCGCCGAGGGGGCGGAGCTCACCGTGCGCCATCCGCCGCCCCTCGGCTCCCTCTCGGCGGTCCGGCGTCGGATCTACGGACAGCGGCTCGATCTGGCGGCGCTCCAGTCGATCGTCAGGGACGTCGCCGCCGCACGCTACACGGACGTTCACCTTTCCGCCTTTCTCACTGCCTGCTCGGCGCTCCCCCTGGACCTTGAGGAGACGGTCGGCCTCACGCGCGCGATGATCGAGGTCGGCGAGCGGCTGACCTGGCCGTCGCCGATCGTCATCGACAAGCACTCGGTCGGCGGGCTTCCGGGCAATCGCACCACCCCGATCGTCGTGGCCATCGTCGCGTCGCACGGTCTGCTGATGCCGAAGACATCGTCGCGCGCGATCACCAGTCCAGCCGGAACGGCTGACACCATGGAGACGCTCGCGCCCGTCGACCTGGACGTCGCGGCCATGCGGCGCGTGGTGGACCGCGAGGGCGCCTGCCTGGTGTGGGGCGGCTCGGTCAGCCTCAGCCCCGCCGACGACATCCTCATCCGGGTGGAGCGGGTGCTGGACATCGACACGCGAGGCCAACTGATCGCCTCGGTGCTGTCGAAGAAGATCGCCGCCGGATCGACCCACATCGTGATCGATATACCGGTGGGCGCGACGGCCAAGGTCAGGACCGACGACGCGGCGGCCGAACTCGCCGCGGAGCTGACCGAGGTCGGGCGCGTGTTCGGCGTGGAGCTGCGGTGTGTCATGACCGACGGCGTGCAGCCGGTCGGGCGCGGGATCGGTCCTGCGCTGGAAGCGCACGACGTTCTGGCCGTGCTGAAGAACGACGCCCAGGCTCCGCAGGACCTGCGGCGGCGCGCCTGCGTGCTGGCCGGCGCCGCGCTCGAACTGGCCGGCCGAACCGCCGCCGGGACAGGCTTCGCGCTTGCCGAGACGACCCTCGCGGACGGCCGGGCGTGGGCGAAGTTTCAGGCCATTTGCGAGGCTCAAGGCGGGCTGCGGCAGCCGCCGAAGGCCGCCCTGACGCACCCGGTTTTGGCATCCCGCGCAGGGCGGCTGACAAGCATCAACAACCGGACCCTAGCCAGGCTGGCCAAGCTCGCGGGCGCCCCGGACGCCAAGTCGGCAGGGGTCATGCTGCACGCGCGACTGGGCGACGACGTCGCCCAGGGACAACCGCTCATGACCGTGCACGCCGAAGCGGAAGGCGAATTGGCCTACGCGCTCGAATTCGCCGCGGCGAACCCCGACATCGTGCAATTGGAGGCCTGACATGCGTCTCATGCTGGCTCTGCCGGGCCATGAAGCCTTCGCCGCCAAGCTCGCTGAAGCCGCCGGCGCTGAGCTCGGGCGGCTCGAGACGCGCCAGTTCCCCGATGGCGAGCACTACGTTCGCATCTTGGACAACCCGGCCGGCCGCCAGGTCGACATCGTCTGCAGCCTGGTGCGCATCGACAGCGTCATCCTGACGCTCCTGTTCGTCGCTGCGGCCGCGCGTGAGCAGGGGCGCCAAACGGGTGACGCTGGTCGCGCCGTACCTCGGCTATATGCGCCAGGACAAGGCGTTCAAGGCGGGGGAGGCGGTGACGTCACGCGCGTTCGCGCGACTGCTTTCGGGCGCCTTCGACCGGCTGATCACCGTCGATCCCCATCTACATCGCTTCAAGGCCCTCAGCGACCTCTACACCATCCCCTGTGTGACCCTGCATTCGGCCGACCTGCTCGGCGCCTGGATCCGTTCCGAAGCCCCAAATGCGCTGGTGATCGGACCGGACAGCGAGAGTGAGCAATGGGCTTCGGACGTGGCCGCGGCCGCTGACGCCCCGGTGGTCGTGTTGCGCAAAGAGCGGTTCGGCGATCGCGACGTCAGGATCACCTTTCCCGACCTCACCGCATTCGCCGGCCGTCAGCCGGTGCTGATCGACGACATTGCGTCGTCCGGCCGTACCTTGACGGCGGCGGCCCGCGAGCTCGGCTTGCGGGGGGTTCCCGCCCCCGATCTGCGCCATCGTGCACGCGATCTTCGGGGGCGACGCCCTGACCGAGGTCGCCGGCGCTTCGGCGCGCGTCGTCTCCACCGACGCAGTGCCGCACGCCACGAACGCCATCTCCGTGGCCCCGCTCATCGCGACCGTCCTGCGCGAGGAAGTCGCTGATGTCTGATCTCGACCTGGTCCTTCGGGTCGTCGCCGCCGCGGCCGTGGGCTTTCTGATCGGGCTCGAGCGGTCCCGACGGATCCGCTTCGTCGGCGCGCGCACTTTCGCGTTGATCGCCACAGCCGGCGCCATGGCCGGCATCATCGCCATGCGGCTCCACAGCGACGACGCGCGGGTCATCAGCACCGTGCTCCAAGGGGTGCTGATGGGGGGTCGGATTCGTCGGCGCCGGCGTGATCATGCACCCGGCCTGCGGCCGCTCGATCCACGGCGTGACGACCGCCGCAGCGGTCTGGGTATCCGCGCTCGCGGGCTTCGCCGCCGGCCTCGGGGAGTGGCTGCTCATGGCGCTGGGCGCTGGACTGACCTTTATTCTCTTGATGGCGCCGGAGCCGTTCGCCGCCAAGACCCCGGCGGCGGAGGAAACGAAGGACAAAGCCCCGCGCCGCTAGCGCACTGGCGCGGTCGCGCCTGCGCCTCTCCGGCCGGCGTCACGCTACGATCGATTGGAGGTCGCCATGCCGAGAGCCAAGTCCGTTGGACCATCGCTGACCGGGGCCGGTGGCGGCGCCCGGCCCCAGGTCGGTGCGTTCCGCCATCGCCGCGCGGCGACCGCTCGGACGCCCGCGAGGCCGCGGGCCGTGTTCGACCGCCTGGACGACCAGACCCGGTTGGCCGAGCACATGGGCCGACCGTCCGTGATGATGGGCGGCGGTCGTATGACCTACGAGTTCGACGCGGGGCGTGGCCAGGCGGTGGGCTCGCACATCCGCATGGGCGGCGCGGCGTTTGGCTTGTCGCTCTTTGTCGACGAGGTGGTCACGGTCCGCGACCCGCCGCACCGTAAGGTCTGGCGCACAACGGGGGAGCCGAGGCTCCTGGTCATCGGCGGATACGAGATGGGCTTCGCCATCACCGAAGAGGGGGCCGGTTCGCGCCTGTCCGTCTGGATCGACTACGCCCTGCCGAGCCGGGGGTGGGCGAGGTGGCTTCCAGCCCTTGCGGGGCTTTACGCGCGCTGGTGCGTGCGTCGGATGGTGATCGACGCCGTCCAGCATTTCGCGTCGACCGAACGACAGTCGGCGTAGCGAGGGCTCACGTATGCGATGGCTGGCCAGCGCGCAGGCTCATCTCACATCGACGAAAGGGCTCGCCGCCGCCGTGCTCCTCATCCTGACGAGCTGCTCCGCAGAGCCCGGCGGCCCGCGGTCTGGCGAGGTCGCGCCTGCCGCCGCGGCGGACGAAATGGGGGAACCCCACGACCAGTCCGCCTTCGGGAAGGACCCGTCGCAAACCGACATCATGTCGCCGGACGAACCCGATTTGCACCCGGCGCCGCCGGCGGACGGGACCCGTCCGCGCTAGAGCTTCACGCTTCGTAGCCGCAAGGCGTTGGTCACCACGCTGACGCTGGACAGCGCCATGGCCGCCGCCGCGATCGCCGGCGAGAGCAGCCAGCCAAACACCGGGTAGAGGACGCCGGCCGCTACCGGCACGCCCGCCGCATTATAGACGAAGGCGAAGAAGAGGTTCTGGCGGATATTCCGCATCACGGCGCGGGACAGCCGCCGCGCCTTGACGATCCCCTGCAGATCGCCCTTCAGGAGGGTCACGCCCGCGCTCTCAATGGCCACGTCGGACCCCGCGCCCATGGCGATCCCAACTTCGGCCGCCGCCAGCGCCGGCGCATCGTTCACGCCATCTCCCGCCATCGCCACCTTGCGGCCCTCGGCGCGGAACTTCTCGACCACGGCCGCCTTGTCCTGCGGTAGAACCTCGGCCTCGACTTCGTCGATGCCGAGCTTGCGGGCCACGGCGAGCGCCGTGGTGCGGTTGTCGCCGGTCATCATGACGAGCCGCACGCCTTCGGCCTTCAGGAGGCGAACGGCTTCAGGCGTGGTGGCCTTGATGGGGTCTGCGATGGCGAACACCGCTGCAGCCTGTCCGTCGACCGCCATGAAGATTGCCGTAGCGCCGTCAGTGCGGAGCGACTCTGCCTGACTATCGAGTTCGCCGGTGATGACCCCCTGTTCCTTCAGAAACTTGCCGGATCCGAGCACCAGACGCCGCCCGTCGATCGAGCCCAGAACGCCCTTACCGACGGGCGAGTCAAAGTCGGACGGCTCTGAAAGGCTTAGCTTGCGATCGCTTGCGGCGCGGAGGATGGCGTCCGCGAGGGGATGCTCACTGCCACGCTCGAGGCTGGCGGCCAGGCGAAGCACTTCGGCTTCGTCCCAACCCGCGGCGGGCACGATGGCGGTGACCGCTGGCCGCCCCTCGGTGAGAGTTCCGGTCTTATCGATCACCAACGTGTCTATCTTTTCGAACCGCTCTAGGGCTTCGGCGTTTTTGATGAGCACGCCGGCCCCGGCGCCGCGACCGACCCCCACCATGATCGAGATCGGCGTCGCCAGTCCAAGTGCGCACGGGCAGGCGATGATCAGCACCGAGACCGCCGCGATGAGGCCGAAGGCAAACCTCGGCTCGGGACCAAAGACCCCCCAGCCGGCGAATGCCAGGACAGCGATCACGATCACCACTGGGACGAACCAGCCCGAGACTTGGTCGGCCATGCGCTGGATCGGCGCCCGAGAGCGCTGGGCCTGGGCGACCATGTGGACGATCTGCGACAGCAGGGTGTCGGCCCCGACCTTCTCGGCCCGCATCACGAAGGAGCCGGTCTTGTTGATCGAGCCGCCGACGACCTTGTCGCCCGCTTCCCTTGGTCACGGGCATCGATTCCCCGGTGACCATCGACTCGTCGATCGAGACGCGGCCGTCCACGACCTCGCCGTCGACGGGGACTTTCTCGCCCGGCCGCACCCGCAGCTGGTCGCTCACCAGGATCTGGTCGAGCGTGACCTCTTCGTCAGTCCCATCCGTCCGGACCCGTCGCGCGGTCTTGGGCGCGAGGTCCAGCAGGGCCTTGATCGCACCCGAGGTCTGCTCGCGGGCCCGCAGTTCCAGCACCTGACCCAGCAGCACGAGGACCGTGATCACGGCCGCGGCTTCGAAGTAGATTGCAACGCTGCCATCGGTGCGCCGGAACGCCGAAGGGAAGATGTGCGGCGCCAGCGTGGCCACGACGCTGTAAGCCCAGGCCACCCCGATCCCCATGGCGATGAGGGTGAACATGTTGAGGTTGCGAGTCCGCAGGGACGCCCAGCCCCGTTCGAAGAAGGGCCAGCCGGCCCACAGCACGACGGGGGTCGCCAGGGCGAGCTGCACCCAGTTCGACGTCGTGGGCGAAATCCAGCGGTGCAGATCGAGAACATGCGCGCCCATCTCGAGCGCGAGAACGGGCAGGGTGAGGACGAGACCCACCCAGAACCGGCGGGTCATGTCGATCAGCTCGGGGTTCGGACCGCTGTCGGCGGTCGCGGTTTCCGGCTCGAGCGCCATGCCGCAGATGGGGCAGTTGCCCGGACCCTCCTTTCGGATCTGGGGGTGCATCGGACAGGTGTAGATCGTCCCTGCCGGCGCCGCAGCGGACGGGCCTTCATCCTTGGTCAGGTATTTCGCCGGATCGGCGACGAACTTGGTGCGGCACCCGGCCGAACAGAAGTGGAAGGTCTGCCCCGCATGCTCCGCGTGGTGCGGCGTGGTCGCCGGATCAACCGCCATGCCGCAGACCGGGTCGGTGACCGCCACGTCAGCCGCCTGGCGGTCCCTGGGGTCAGCATGATGATGGTGGGTATGGCCTTGACCGCTCATGGGGCCTCCTGTTCGGCGTATATATACCCCAGTGGGGCATGGATCAAATCGCGGCTTTCTGTATATTGCCGCACCGAGCGGCGGAGGCTTTGATGGAACGCACGAACAAGCCACGTCTGATCAACCGGCTGAACCGGGTTGAAGGGCAGGTGCGAGGCATCTCCCGCATGGTGGAGCAAGATCGCTACTGCCTCGACATCCTGACGCAGTTGCACGCCGCGAGGGCGGCGCTGCGCCGGGTTGAGGGCGAACTCGTGAAAGACCACCTCGAACACTGCGTCGCTGGTGCGATGGCGGCCAGCGGCGACGTGGCGGAGCGCGAACAGAAGACAGCCGAGCTGGTCGAGCTGATCGGCAAGCTGCGGAACTGATGGCGCTGGCGTCCCGCCGCAGCGGCGCTTGATCGATATCAAGGTTGGGTTTGGAGGGAACGCTAGGGTTTGGCATATTTCAATCGAGGGCACGGCGAGCCGCTGTCCGCCGACCAGCAAAGGACACACCCATGCGTACCCTATTCGTCGCCATCGCGGCCCTCGGCCTCGCCACCGCCAGCCAGAGCTACGCGCAGCCGGAACACGGAGATCACAAGGCCGCGGCCGACGCCACCGTTTCGGTCAAGGATCCCGCCAACCCAACCCACGAAGAGTGCAAGAGCGTCATGGGCCGGAAGATGGACGGCCGGGTCATGCATGACCACGCCTCCATGAAAGGCACCCCCGGGGTCATGAAGATGAAGCCGCTCAGCAAGGCCGAGATGGATAAGATGCACGGAAAGTGCGCCGCAAAGATGGCTGAAGCCAAGAAGTAGGAAAGCGGCCGACCGGCTGCGCCCTTCATGCTGCAGCCGGTCGGCCTCACTTTATCTGCCGCTTCGTTGACCCACCGACAGGACGCGACCCATGACCCATCTCTTGCCGCCCCGTCTGCTAAAGGCCTTGGCTGGCTCCGTGGCCTTGGCGGCGATCGGCCTGGCCGGGTGCGAGCAGAAGACGGAGGCTCCGGCGCCCGGCCCCCGTCGCCCGTCGTCACGGCTCCGGCGACGACGCCCGGCGCCCCGGGCGAAGCCGGCGAGCATCATTCCAGTTCGTCTCAAACCCTAGAAGAGGCTCGCGCCGAGGGGCACCGTGAAGGGATGGAGATGGAACGCGACGCGCATGAGCGCGGAATGGAGATGGGCGCCAAGGCGCATGCCGACGGCATGGGCGCCAAGAACGACGGCTCCATCCCGATGAAGAAGGCGGATCCGCCGATGAAGATGGACGGACACATGTAGGTGGCGCCGTCGGGTCCGGCCCTGTGCATTTCTGCCGTAGCGCAAGAGCACGGGATGTTGATGACGCTTAGCCCGGAGCCGAGCACTGACAAACTCCCGTACGTTTCCCATCTCCGGCAAGCTAGCTGTGAGGCTTCGCGTGAGCGTCACTTCGCTCCCATGATGAGTTCACCTGACCTGCCCCCTTCCTGATCCCTCGGTTTGAGTGAGAGTCCGTCACTTAGAGGAGACGGATGTGAAGAAGAGCAGGTTCAGCGAGGCGCAGATCATCGGCGTGCTGCGGGAGCAGGAGGCCGGGAGCCCGACGGCGGAGGTGTGCCGTCGGCACGGGATCAGCGAGCAGACCTTCTACCGCTGGAAGGCGAAGTACAGCGGCATGAGCGTGTCGGACGCCCAGAAGCTTAAAGCCCTGGAGGATGAGAACCGGCGGCTGAAGAAGCTGCTGGCGGAGTCGATGCTGGACGTGTCGGCGCTGAAGGACCTGCTGGGAAAAAACTGAGATCGCCCGCAGCGCGCCGGGAGGCTGTGCTTCGCCTAATGGCGGAGCGCGGCTTCTCGCAGAGGCGCGCCTGCGGGCTGGTCCAGGTCGATCCGAAGACGGTGCGCCGCGTGGCCGAGCCGGGCGATGCGGCGGTGCGCGAACGGCTGCGGGGGGCTGGCGGCGGAGCGGCGCCGCTTCGGCTACCGGCGGCTTGGCATCCTGCTCGAGCGTGAAGGCGTCAGCATGAACAAGAAGAAGCTCTTCCGGCTCTACCGGGAGGAGGGCCTGGCCGTACGGCGCCGGCGTGGCCGCAAGCGCGCCACCGGCACGCGGGCGCCGATGGCGCTGCCGGATGGCCCGAACCAGCGCTGGAGCCTGGACTTCGTCGCGGACAGCCTCAGCTGGGGCCGGCGCTTCCGGATCCTGTGCATCGTCGACGACTTCACCCGCGAGGCCCTGGCGCTGGTGGTCGACACCTCGATCGGCGGCCATCGCATGGCCCGCGAGCTGGACGTCCTGATCGCCCGGCGAGGTCGGCCGCTCACCATCGTCAGCGACAACGGCACGGAGATGACCAGCCGAGCCATGCTCGAATGGACCAACCGCGCCGGCGTCGACTGGCATTACATCGCGCCAGGCAAGCCGCAGCAGAACGGCTTCGTCGAGAGCTTCAACGGCAAGCTGCGCGACGAGTGCCTGAACGAAGAGGTCTTCGCCAACCTCGCCGAGGCCCGCGCGGTGATCGAGCGCTGGCGGCTCGACTACAACCACGTGCGCCCGCACTCGGCGCATGGCGGTCTCACCCCCGACGCCGTCCGGCTGAACCCCGCGGCCGGCCGGCTGCGCAACGTGATCAGCTCCACCGGCCGGCCGCTACCGCTGGCGCTGGAGATCAGCTACCAACCCCCTGGGCTCTCACAATGATCGAGGGACTGGCGGGGGGCAGGTCACGACGCATCTTCACTGGCGACGTTCACTGCTATCAAACCATCGCGGGATCGTGGTTGGAGCGAAGGATGCTGTGGAACTGGTTGGCCGCGCTCGCGGCGGCGGTCGCGTTGCAGACGACGTCAGCGGCGGCGCGCGAAGTGGTCGAGACCGCGGACTTCTCCTGCAATCCAGGCGATGAGGCGGTTCCACCGTCCAGCTTCGTCATTCGCGGCGCATTGGCGTCGGCGCACACGATTCGTATTGTGCGCGGGCCGCGCCTGCTTCCAACCCGCGAGACAGTGCAGTGGTGCCGGAACCTCTACGACCCGAGAGTTCGCGGACCTGTCGGCTGTCGAAACGATGGGCCGTCGGTGACGACTGGGACGCTAGAGCTCACTGTCATCGAGACGATCATCGGCGAGCCGGCCGAGATGCTGGAGATCAGGCTGAAGGGCGGCGCGAACGGCGCCTTCATCGGCGAATTCGTCTCCGACGATCCGCAAGCCGTCTGTACGTATCGCAATCGTGTGGAGACGATCGACGGCGAAACCTACCTTTCGCCAACCCTCTTCGGACTGGATCCCAGTCGAGAGTTCCTGCTGACTGTGGGCGCGGACACGGATGGGCGCCCCTTGGTCGCGGCGTGGGGGTTGTCGGCACAATCTGAGCCATTCAAGCAATTCCTGCGCGACGCAGCGCGTGCGCGAAGGCAGATTCTAGATAAGCGTTCGCAGAAGGTACCGGCGCGAAGCGAGTGATGGCGACAAAAGACGGCTCGAATGCCCGCACAGGGGCGAAGCGGCCGTCGATCACACCCGCGCCAGGCCGCTTCAGTGGGCTGTCGGCGCCTGAGGAAAGCCGGAGAAACGCAGCACGCGGCACCGGTCGCGGTAGGTTTCGGACTCTGTACTCGTGCCCCCCGACACCAAACGTCATCACCTTCGTCCGCAGGTCATATGAGAGCGTGAAGTGCGATAGCCACGAGAGAAGGACTTCGCGGCCGCCCCGATAGCTCAGGGGCGAAACGGTTGCGCAATCGTCCTGGCACCAGGCCTTTCGTTCCAGGTCGATCCGGTAATGGGTGTCGTCGCATTGGAGGTCGAAGGCCTTCGCCAAGGCACATCCCCCGACTGCTGAGATCGCCACACCGAGGCATACGGCGTGAATGGTTGAGCGCCACGACATTGCATCACCTCTCGAGAGCAAGGTGAACGCAGTGGGGCGCAGCGGGCAATGCCTGACTTGGGTCGCGAACTGTCTGTGAGGTGATGCGCGAGGGCAGACATTGGATCACGGCCGCATCCGTAAAGGGCCTCTCAGACTACGGCAGCGGGCTTGGCCTGATAGCGCCAGGGCAGCAACTGATCGATGTCGCTCTGCGGGTGTCCGGCGACGATGCGGGTGATGACGCTGGTGATGTAGGCCTGCGGGTCGATGTCGTTGAGCTTCGCGGTCTCGATGAGCGAGGCGAGGACCGCCCAGTGCTCGGCGCCGCCGTCTGAGCCGGCGAAGAGGCTGTTCTTGCGGCTGAGCGCCAGGGGCCGGATGGAGCGCTCGACGATGTTGTTGTCGAGCTCGACGCGGCCGTCGTCGATGAACACGGTCAGGCCCACCCAGCGCGAGAGCGCGTAGCGGATCGCCTCGGCGAGCTTGGTCTTCTGGCTGATGGTCTCAAGCTTGGCGCGGAGCCAGGGCTCCAGCGCCTCGATCAGCGGCAGGGACTTGTGCTGACGTGCGGAGCGACGGGCGTCGGGGTCAAGGCCGCGGATCTCGGCCTCCACGGCGTAGAGCGCCTTGATGCGATCGAGGGCCTCGCTGGCGATCGGTGCAGGGCCAGCGGCGGCCAGCTCGTAGAAGCGTCGGCGGACGTGGGCCCAGCAGAAGGCGAGCTGGACCTGGCCCTGCTCAGCCAGCGGCCGGTAGCCGCCGTAGCCGTCCACCTGCAGCACGCCGCTGAAGCCGGCGAGATGCGCCATCGGCCGCTCAGCCTTGCGATCTGGTGCATAGACGTAGGCCACAGCCGGCGGATCGGCCCCGCCCCACGGACGATCGTCGCGGGCATAGGCCCAGAGCTGACCGGTCTTGGTGCGGCCTCGCCCCGGATCGAGGACGGGGGCCGTGGTCTCGTCGGCGAAGAGCTTGGAGGATCGACGGAGCGTCTGCAGCAGGTGCTCATGCACCGGCCGAAGGAGGAAGGCCGCACGACCGGTCCAGTCCGCCAGGGTGGAGCGATCGAGCTTGATCCCCTGTCGGGCGTAGATCTGGGCCTGTCGGTAGAGCGGCAGGTGATCGGCGTACTTGCTGACCACCACATGTGCGACCGTGGCCTCGGTGGGGATCCCGCCCTCGATCAGCCGGGCGGGGGCTGGCGCCTGGACCACCACCTCGCAGGTGCGGCAGGCATACTTGGGCCGCCGTACCACCAGCACGCGGAGCTGGGCGGGCACGATGTCGAGCCGCTCGGCGCGGTCCTCGCCGATCAGATGCAGCGCGCCCGCGCAGCAGGGACAGGCCTTGTCCTCCACATCCACCACGGTCTCGATCCGCGGCAGATGCTCAGGCAGCGCGCCGCGGTTAGAACGCCGCTTGGCGGCTCGCTCGATGCGACGCTCTGGGTCTCGGGCTTCCTCGCCGGCGGCCTCAGCGGCGGCCTCCTGCTGGACCTCTTCCAGGGCCAGTTCCAGCTGGTCGATGGGCAGCGTCTCGGCGCGCCGGCCGAAGCGGTGACGCTGCATCTCCTTGATGATCTGACGTAGCCGCTCGGCTTCGGCGGCATGGGCGGCGCGCTCGGCCAGGATCAGCGCCTGAAGCGCTTCGACATCCTGTGGCAGAGCATCGGCCAAGCCCGTCATGACCAGGATTACAGCACATCAAATGCGCCTTGAGGCGCCCCTACGAACAAGCTGAGTCATCTCGCCGCAGGCCTGCGCATCACCCTGCAGCGACCGGCGTGCGGGTCCGCCGGGCCTGGTGCACCCGCCGCCAATCGAGCCCCTCCAGAAGGGCTCCGAGCTGAGCCGAGGTGAGCCGCATCACCCCGTCCTGGATCTTGGGCCAGCGGAACTCTCCGTCCTCCAACCGCTTGGCGAACAGGCACAGCCCCGTGCCGTCCCAATAGATCAGCTTGATCCGATCGGCGCGCTTGGCGCGGAAGACGTAGACCGTCCCGCAGAACGGATCGGCGGCCATCTGCTCGCGCACCAGTCCGGCTAGGCCCTCCGCGCCCTTCCGGAAATCCACCGGCCGCGCC
This sequence comes from Phenylobacterium sp. J367, assembly GCF_024699985.1. Taxonomy (GTDB): domain Bacteria; phylum Pseudomonadota; class Alphaproteobacteria; order Caulobacterales; family Caulobacteraceae; genus Phenylobacterium. Next base: position 3,624,279 of record NZ_JAJONA010000001.1, read on the forward strand.
GCCACCAGCACCCGGACCGATCCCGTCGGTCCGATCACCGGCCAGCCCGCAAGGCGCCGATCACCGCCACTGCCATCCGGGCGTCGGCCTCACGACCGATCCGAACCCGCGCACCCACAAGCTCGATCTCGATCGCGCCGTCCGTCGCCGCCTCGTCAGATCCCGGCGCAGCGTCATCGACCACCACCTGGGCGAAGGCTGCGCGCCTCGCATCGCGCCGCCAGGTGAACACCTGCGTCTTCGCCAGGCTATAGCGATCAGCGACCTCGCCGACGCTGGTCTCGTAGCTCTCCGCAACGATCTGGGCCTTGGCGTCAGCGCTCCAGCGCCGCCGCTGGCCCGGCCCGGTGAGCACCTCGATCCGACGCGCCACCGGCATCGTCAGCACATCGTCACCAGGCATCATCACCACACCAAGCCAAACCGGCTCGGACTCTCGATGATCAGACCAGCCGCGGGAAGGTGGGGTCGGCACGCCGCTTACGAACCATTGCAGCCCCCCAGCTCCCGACCTCTATAGGACATACGCGGGACGGCGCCGCCGGCCCTCAGTTGAGGGGAGCCCACCAGATCCTGCGTATAGAGTCATGACGGATGATCGGGGTGTTGCGATGGACGACAGACTTGATGACGAACTGAGAGCGCTTCGATCGGAGCCGCTACCCGCCGGCTACCAGAGCCTGGAGGCGAGGGTCTGGCAGGGCATCGAGCGCGTGCGCCAGGCCCGGGCGGCCGCCCCAACGCTACTGGCCGTACGGGCCGCGGCCGTCGTCGGCGCGCTGGGATTGGGCGTGGCGAGCGGCGGCGCGACTGCGGTCGCCGTGGCCGCGCAATCCCAGGAGGTGTCCGCTTTCTCCACGAAGGCGGAGCTCGCCCCCTCCACCCTCTTGGATCACCACGGATGAGTTTCTTCAGCCGTGGGCTGATCCTCACGCTGCTCCTGACGGTCATCGCGGCCGTCGGGGGAACCTGGATTGGCGCGCGCTACATCTATGACCAGCGCCACCAGCCTTCGCTGCATGAGTTCGTCCACGAAGAGCTGAAGCTCGCCCCCGAGCAGCGGAAGCGGCTCGACGTGCTTGAGCAGGATTTCGCAGTGCGTCGCCGGGCGCGGGAGGCCGAACTGCGCGCCGCCAACGCCGAGCTCGCCCGGGCCATTCAGGTGCGTCACGAGTATTCGCCGGAGGTGAAGGCCGCGGTCGAACGGTTCCACGACGCCATGGGGGCCCTTCAGAACGAAACCATCCTGCACGTCCTGGCGATGCGCACCGTGTTGACGCCGGACCAGGCCGCGCAGTTCGACAAGCGTGTCGCTGAGGCCCTCACTGAACAGGCGCCGTGACGCTTCAGGAAGAGACGGACGCCGATCTCGTCCGGCGCGCGCGGGGCGGGGAGGATCGGGCGTTCACCACGCTCATGCGTCGGCACAAGCCGTCGCTGTATGGCTTCGTGCGCCGCTACGTCGGCGACGCCGACGCGGCTGTCGATGTCGTGCAGGGAGACCCTCGTCGCGGCGTGGAAGGCGCTCGCGCGTTTCGACGATCTGCGGGCGTTCCCAGTCTGGCTGCGCGCCATAGCCCTTAACAAGTGCCGCGATCGCGCCCGCCGTCTCGCGGTTCGTCGGTTCATCCTGGGAGAGAAGGACGACCAATCAACCGAGGCGCAGGCGCAAGCGGATCCGGCGCCCGACGGGGAGGAGTCGGTCGTTGCGGCGCAGCGCCGGGCCATCGTCCAGAAAGCCGTCGACCGCCTACCGATCAAGCTCAAAGAGCCGCTGCTACTGACCTATTTCGACGAGCTCACTCAGCAGGAAGCCGCCGCGCTCCTGGGGGTGACCGTCAAGACCGTAGAGACGCGCGTCTACCGGGCCCGCCAGCAGCTTGCGGAGCTTATCGACCGATCGGCGATTTAATCCTCAGAAGTTCAGGGGCAAGCGCCCCGAGCTGCGTAGAGTTTGTGTGGGCGGGGCGCTTGACCTTCCCGCGGGGGAAGCCCCATCACCTCGTCTGTTGTTCCGATCGTAGGATTTCGAATGTCCAGGCCACGACCTGACCTTGACCGCCGCGCCCTGATCAAAGGTGCGGCCATCCTCGGGGGCGGGGCGGCGATCAGTTCGCTGCTGCCCGCCTGGGCGCAGAGCGCGACCCCCGGGCCTAGTCTCGACCCTGCCGACCCTTTCGGGCGAGGACATCAAGCTGACGATCGGCCACACACCGATCATGATCGACGGCAAGCGCCGCCACGCGGTGACGATCAATGGGACCGTGCCCGGTCCGCTCATTCGTCTGAAAGAAGGTCAGCGGGTCCGGATCGCGGTGACGAACACCCTCGATGAGGACACCTCGATCCACTGGCATGGGCTGCTGGTGCCTTTCGAGATGGACGGCGTTCCGGGGGTCAGCTTTCCCGGCATCCGCCCCGGCGAGACCTTCGTCTACGAGTTCCCGATCATTCAGTCAGGCACCTACTGGTACCATAGCCACTCGGGTCTGCAGGAGGCGGAGGGCCACTACGCCCCCATCGTCATCGAGCCGGCGAAGCCCGATCCCGTCGCTTACGACCGCGAGCACGTCTTGGTGCTAGCCGACCATAGCGAGATGCACCCGCACCTGATTTTCAAGCGGCTGAAGCAGCAGGGCGGGGTCTTCAATTATCAGCGCCAGACGATCGCCGGCCTGCTTGCCGGCAAGGACCAAACCCTCGGCGAACGGATCGAATGGGCCAAGATGCTCATGGATCCGACCGATATCTCGGACGTCACCGGCGCGGTGATGACCTTCCTCGTCAACGGCCACGGCCCCAAGGACAACTGGACCGGGCTCTTCAAACCCGGCGAGCGGGTGCGCCTGCGCTTCATCAACAGCGCCGCGCAGATGGTCTTCAACGTCCGCATTCCCGGCCTGAAGCTCACGGTCGTCGCCGCCGACGGCCAGAACGTCCGCCCTGTCGAGGTGGACGAGTTCCAGATCGGCAACGCGGAGACCTACGACGTGATCGTCCAGCCGACGGAGGATCGCGCCTACACGATCGTTTCGGAGGCGATCGACCGCTCTGGCATGGGACGGGCGACACTGGCGCCCCGTGCCGGCATGAGCGCGGCCGTGCCGCCGCTACGTGAGCGGCCCATCCTGACCATGAAGGACATGGGCATGGACATGTCGGCGCACGCCGGCATGGGCGCTACGGGCATGGCTGGAATGGACCATTCCAGCATGCCGGGGATGGATCACGGGGCCATGCCGGGCATGGCGGCCGCCGGGCCGCCGCCCGGCATGGCGCCGCCGCGCCAGCGTGGCTCGGATGTGATGGGCGACATGGGCGGCATGGACATGAACATGCTGGACTGGTCGAAGGCCCCTCAAATCAAGAAGGGGCCGGGCGTGCAGATGATCGCGCCCATGCCGATGGATCGCACCGGCGATCCCGGCCTTGGGCTGGAAAGCGTCGGTCATCGGGTGCTGGTCTACAAGGACCTCATCGCGCTGGATCCCAACCCCGACCCCAGGCCGCCGGATCGCGCGATGGACATCCATCTCACCGGCAACATGGAGCGGTTCATCTGGGGCTTCGACGGCTGGAAGTTCAGCGAGAACCCGCCGGCCTATTCCTTCCGGGCCGGTGAGCGGGTGCGCGTCACCCTCGTCAACGACTCGATGATGACGCACCCCATCCACTTGCACGGGCACTTCTTCGAACTTGTGCACGGGCCGGTCGGCTATCTGCCTCGCAAGCATACGGTGAACGTGATGCCGGGCGGCAAGGTGTCGTTCGATTTCACCGCCGAGGGCGGTGACTGGGCTTTCCACTGCCACATGCTTTACCACATGCACGCGGGCATGTTCCAAGTCTTCAAGGTGCGTCCGGTCGAAGGAGCGGCGGCATGATCCGGACCTCCCTCCTAGCTCTGGCGCTGGCCAGCTCGGCCACAGCCGCCGCCGCCCAGGCCGCTGATCCCCACGCCGGTCACGCGATGCCGGCGCAGCCCGCCGCGCCGGCGGATCCGCGTGCAGGTCACGGCATGCGCGCCGCACCGAAGCCGTCGGCCGACCCCCATGCGGGCCACACGATGCCGGAGCCGCCGAAGGCCTCGAGCCCATCGCAGCCGACCCAAGGCGCCGCCTCAGCAGCACCCGTGGACCCCCATGCCGGGCACGCCATGCCCGGCCAACCTGCGGCTCCCGCCGATCCGCATGCCGGACACACCATGCCGGGCCCAGCGGACCCTCATGCGGGACACACGATGGCGCCGATGGAGGGCGGCCAGACCGCGACCGGCTTGCCTGTCGGCAATGCGCCGGCGCCGGCCGTGATCACCGACAACGTGGCCGATCAGGTCTTCGGGACGGGGCCGATGCAGCGCGCCCGGGGAATCCTCGCGCGCGAGCACGGGGGCGTACGGATCGCGAAGCTGATGCTCAACCTCGCAGAGTACCAATCCCAGCCACCGGGCGGCGGCTATCGATGGGATGTTGAAGGCTGGTACGGCGGCGACATCAACAGGTTTGTCTTCAAGTCCGAAGGCGAGGGCTCTGGAGGCGAGGGGGTCGAGCTCGCTGAAGTTCAGGCACTCTATTCCCGCGCAGTGGCTCGTTATACCGACGTGCAAGTCGGAGTACGTCGTGACTTCGGGTCCGGAAATTCGCGAACCTACGCGACAGTCGGGGTTGAAAGCCTCTTCCCCTACTGGTTCGAAGTCGAAGCCGCAGCGTTTTTGTCGGATCGCGGCGACCTGACTGGGCGGGTCGAGGGAACCTACGACCTGCGACTAACGCAGCGCGTGATCCTTCAGCCGCAGGCAGAGTTGAGGCTTTCGGCGCAGAAGCTCCCAAGACTCAACACTGGCTCCGGAATCACGCACGCAGAACTCGGGCTCCGCCTCCGCTATGAGATTCGCCGCGAATTCGCGCCTTACATCGGTGTAGCTTATGAGCGCGCCTTCGGGGGGGGACCGCGGATTTCCTGCAGTCTGCCGGGGAGGACGTCGAGAGCACGACGTTTGTGGTCGGACTTCGTGCGTGGTTTTAGGTTGGTCTGAGGTGAAGGCGACTGGAACAAGACGTCTCACGCCCGGCCAATAGGGCAGGTGTTGCCTGACGCGTTCGGAAGATAGGGAGGTTTGCAAGCAAGGCTTGCGCTCTCGGGAACAGCATCTCTCAGGAGGCTGACGTGAAAGACGCACACCACGGCGAGTCCGGCATGAGCGCGAAGGAGGGTCGGCATCACTATGTGATGCTCGCCATCAATCTGGCTCTGAGCCTGGCGGTTATGTATTTCGCCATGTTCACGATGATATTCGGCTGGGGCGAATTCATCCAGAACATCAACTTCTTCTACATGGCGCTCGTAATGTGGGCTCCCATGGCCATCATCATGTTGCTGACGATGAAGTCCATGTACATGAACGCCAAGCTGAACGTGGCCTTGCACGTCGCCTTCGCCGCCATCTTCGTGCTCTCGCTGATCGGCATCCGGGCGCAGGGCCTGGTCGGCGATCGCCAGTTCGTGCAGTCGATGATCCCGCACCATTCCGGCGCCCTGCTGATGTGCAAGGAAGCCTCGCTCAAGGATCCCGAGCTGCGCGCACTCTGCTACGGCCCCGGCGGCATCATCGAGTCGCAGACCCGAGAGATCAATCAGATGAAGGCAATCCTCGAGCGCCTTTAGGCGCACCGGCGTCTTGACCTTCCCATCGTTGGAAGCCCTACCTGTTGCGGCGAGGCTTTGACCAGGAGGTTTCCATGCTTCGCTATCAAGTTGACGACATGAGCTGCGGCCATTGCGTGCAGGCGATCACCGCGGCGGTGAAGGGCGTCGATCCAGCCGCCCAGATCACTATAGATCTGCCGAGCAAGTCGCTGGAGGTCGCGACGACCGCGGCCGACTCGGCCGTGCGCGACGCCATTCGGGAGGCGGGCTACACCCCGCAGGAGGCTCGGAAGGCCGCGCCTACCGCGAAGGCGTCCTGTTGCGGCGGTCGGCGCTGACCCTTGGAGGCTGATAGTCGATGATACTTCGCCGTAACCTGCTTGCCGCCGCAGCAGCCGTCCTGGCGGCGCCGCACGCCTGGGCGGCCGCGCCGCCGCCCTTGACCGTCTACAAGACCGCGTCGTGTGGGTGCTGCAGGGGCTGGATCACCATCATGACCCGGGCGGGCTATCGGCCGAAGGTGGTCAACGTCGAAGACATCACGCCGATCGGAAAGCGTCATAGCGTCCCGTTCGAGCTCTCATCGTGCCATCTCGCCACGATCGGCGGCTACGTCGTCGTGGGCCACGTCCCGGCCGCTGACGTCGGCCGCCTGCTGAAAGAGCGGCCGAAGGCGCTGGGCATCACCGTACCTGGCATGCCGCTGGGCTCGCCCGGCATGGAGATGCCTGACGGACGGAAGGAGCCTTACCAGACGCTGCTTCTGCTGCCGGGCGGCAAGACGCGGGTGTTCGCGCGCCACGGTTGAGCCGGGCGCGCGCCGCCTGAGCTTCTCCGAGGACGGTGTTCTGCTTGCGCTGATCGAAGGACGCTATGATCTGAGGTTCACGTAGCAGCCAATCCTGCAACCGCGGGCGGAACTCGAATTGGCGGCGCACGACATGCCGCAAAGTAAGATCGGCTCCTGCTGGCCTGCCCCTGAAAATTTCCTCCACGCGGAACTAGAGTCCGGCCCTTGAGAGGACGGACATGAAGCGAGCGAGATTTACGGAAGAGCAGATCATCGGGATCCTGCGGGAGAACGAAGCTGGGGCGAAGGCGGCGAAGCTGGCCCGCAAGCACGGGTGTCGGAGGGCACAATCTACGTTTGGAAGGCCAAGTTCGGCGGGATGAGCGTAGTCGGACGCCCAGCGGCTGAAGGCGCTGGAAGACGAGAACCGGCGGCTGAAGTTGCTGCGGATGCCATGCTCGACAAGGCCGCGCTGAACGAGTCGCTCGGAAAAAAATGGTAGGGCCCGCCGCTGTGCAGGGTGCGGACAGTGTTCGAGATCAGCGAGCGGCGGGCCTGCTCCATCGTCCAAGCGGACCGCAAGATGGTGCGCTACCGATCCCGCCGGCCTCCGGAGACTGAACTGCGCGAGCGCCTACGCAGCCTGGTCGCTGAGCGACGACGGTTCGGCTACCGACGACTGTTCGTGCTGCTGCGGCGGGCGGGCGAGCCGTCGGGCAAGAACCGAATCTACCGGCTCTATCGTGAGGAAGGCCTGACCGTGCGCAAGCGCCGCTCGCGCCGCCGCGCCATCGGCACGCGGGCGCCAATCCTGGGCTCCGGCCGCCGGCGTATCGGCCGATCGGTTATCAGCGCAGGCGGCGAGGCCGGCTGCAGGGCGGCCAGCGCGGTCCAGATGGGTTTCATGATCTTCTCCTCAGGTCCGGACGAATTGAAGTAGCCCTATGCGGGCGTCGGCGGAGCAGCAGGAAGCCAGCCGGGATCACCAGCATCGACAGCAGCGGGGCGGTGAGCATTCCGCCGATCATCGGCGCGGCGATGCGGCTCATGATCTCCGATCCCGCTCCGTGGCCGATGAGGATCGGGAACAGGCCGGCGAGGATCACCGCCACGGTCATGGCCTTGGGCCGAACCCGCAGCAGGGCGCCCTCCCGGACAGCCGCTTCGACGGTCGCCGGCGAGGGGTCGGGACCACCGGCCTCCAAGGCGTGCTTGAGATAGATCAGCATCACCACGCCGAACTCCGCGGAGACGCCGGCCAGGGCGATAAAGCCCACGCCCGTAGCCACCGACTGATTGAACCCCATCAGATAGAGCAGCCAGATGCCGCCGGTGAGCGCAAACGGCAGGGTGGCCATGATCAGCGCCGCCTCATCGAACCGCCGGAAGATCAGGTAAAGCAACACGAAGATGGTCAGCAGGGTGACGGGAACCACCAGCTTCAGCCGTTCGGTGGCGCGCTGCAGGTATTCGAACTGGCCAGCGTAGGCGATACTGACCCCCGCCGGGAGCGTCACCTGCTGACGCACGGCGCCATCCAGGTCACCCACCACAGAGGCGAGGTCCCGGCCTCGGACGTCCACATAGACCCAGGTCGACAGCCGTCCGTTCTCCGTCTTCAGCATGGGCGGGCCATCAGCGATCTCGACGCGGGCGACCGTTCCCAGAGTGACCTGCTGGCCTCCCGGCGTGACGATCGGTAACGCCCGCAAGCCTTCGAGACTGTCGCGCAGCTCGCGCGGATAGCGCAGGTTGATGGGGTAGCGCGCGCGGCCCTCGATCACTTGGCCGATGACCTCGCCGCCAATTGCGCCCGCGACGATAGCCTGCACATCGGCGATGTTCAGGGCGTATCTCGCGGCTTGGCCGCGGTCGATGTCGATGTCTACATAGCGCCCGCCGGTGAGGCGCTCGGCCAGCGCGGAGCTGACGCCCGGCACCGTTTTTGCGACTGTCTCCACCTGCTGGGCGACGCGGTCGAGCTCGGCCAGATCAGCCCCCGACACCTTCACGCCGATCGGGCTCTTCACCCCCGTGGCCAGCATGTCGATGCGATTGCGGATCGGCGGCACCCAGACGTTGGCGAGCCCGGGAACCTGCACGGCGGCGTCAAGTTCCTCGACCAGCCTCTCTGGGGTCATGCCCGGCCGCCACTGGTCGCGAGGCTTGAACTGGATGGTGGTCTCGAACATCTCCAGCGGCGCGGGGTCGGTGGCGGTCTCGGCCCTTCCGGCCTTGCCGAACACGCTCTCCACCTCGGGCACCGACTTGATCATGCGGTCGGTCTGCTGCAGCAGCTCGGCGGCCTTGGCTGGCGACAGGCCCGGAAGCGCCGAGGGCATGTAGAGCAGGTCGCCCTCGTCCATCATTGGCAGGAACTCCCCCCGAGGCGGCTGAGCGGCCAAGCCGTCGTGGCGAAGATGACGGCGGCGATGACCAGCGTCGTCTTCGGCCGTCGCATGACCCAGTCGAGACCCGGCCGGTAGGCGGCCGTCAGCCAGCGGTTGATCGGGTTTCGCGCCTCGGCCGGTATGCGGCCACGGATCAGATAGCCCATCATCACGGGGACCAGGGTCACCGACAGGATGGCCGCGGCGGCCATGGCGTAGGTCTTGGTAAAGGCGAGCGGCGCGAACAGCCGGCCCTCCTGCGCCTGCAGGGTGAACACCGGCACGAACGAGAGAGTGATGATCAACAGGCTGAAGAACAGCGCCGGGCCGACCTCGGCCGCCGCTTCGGTGACCACGGCCCAATGTTCGGCGCCCTTGGGTTGGTCGCCGTCGTGCTCGTGGGCCCAACGCTCCAGGTGCTTGTGGGCGTTCTCGATCATCACGACGGCGGCGTCGACCATGGCCCCGATGGCGATGGCGATGCCGCCCAGGGACATGATGTTCGCATCGACGCCCTGCAGGCGCATCAGGATGAACGCCGCAAGCACGCCGAGCGGCAGGGTGAGGATCGCCACCAGGGCGCTGCGCGCGTGCCAGAGGAACAGCACGCAGACCAGCGCCACGACCACGAACTCCTCAAGCAGCTTCTCGGTGAGATTGGCGATCGACCGTTCGATCAGCTGAGAGCGGTCGTAGGTGACGACCACCTCCACCCCGGCCGGCAGGCTGGTCTTCAACTCCGCAAGCCGCGCCTTTACGTGCTCGATCACCGCCCGGGCATTTTCGCCGGAGCGGACGATGACCACGGCCCCGGCCACCTCCCCTTCGCCGTTCAGTTCGGCGACTCCGCGCCGCATCTCGGGACCGAGCTGTACGGTCGCGACGTCCCCGAGGCGCACAGGGACTCCGCCACCCGCGGTGCGCAGAGGGATGGCGCGGAAGTCGTCCAGATCGGCCAGGTAGCCGCTGGCCCGGACCATGTACTCGGCTTCGGCGAGCTCCAGCACCGAACCGCCGGTCTCCTGGTTGGCGCGCTGGATGGCCTCGGCGGCCTGCTGATAGGTGAGGCCGTAGGCGGCGAGCCGCACCGGATCGAGCACCACCTGGTACTGCTTGACCATGCCCCCGATGCTGGCGACCTCCGCCACCCCGGGCAGGCTCTTCAGCTCATAGCGGAGGAACCAGTCCTGGAGGCTGCGCAGCTGCGAGAGGTCGTGCTTTCCCGACCTGTCGACGAGCGCGTACTCGAACACCCAGCCGACCCCGGTGGCGTCGGGCCCCAGGGCAGGACGCGCCTGCGCTGGCAGCTGCCCCTGCACCTGACTGAGGTACTCGAGCACTCGCGAACGGGCCCAGTAGAGGTCCGTCCCGTCCTCGAACAGCACATAGACGAAGCTGTCTCCGAAGAAGGAGTAGGCGCGCACGGTCCTGGCGCCCGGAACCGACAGCATGGTGGTCGCCAGCGGGTAGGTGACCTGGTCCTCGACGATCTGAGGCGCCTGGCCGGGATAGGGCGTGCGGATCACCACCTGCACGTCGGACAGGTCCGGCAGGGCGTCGACCGGTGTGGCGCGGACCGCCAACACTCCCGCGGACAGCAGGAACAGGGCGCCCAGCAGCACGAAGACGCGGTTGGCGACGGACCAGCGAATGAGCCTGGCGATCATTGCGCGGTCGCCTTTTCGATTTGCCGGACGGTGGGCCCGGCCGGCGGCTGGTCGAAGGCGAACCGCACCCTGTCGCCGGCTCGAAGCCCGCGGGCCAGGGCCGGGTCGGCCAGTTTGAAGGTCATCGTCATGGGCGGCCACCCGAGCGCTGGGACAGCCCCATGCGACAGGGTCAGGCCCGCCTGATCGATCTTCTCGACGCGGCCGGTCGCCTCGTGCAGCGCCGCCCTCGGTGCGCTCTTCGCCCCCTCGCCGAGGCTGCGCGCGGGCGTTCCCGAGAGGCTGGCTTCCGAATCGATCAGGAACTGCCCGGACGCCACGATGCGCTCGCCCGCCTTCAGGCCGCCGAGCACCTCCAGGCGCTCGCCGTCGGACCGGCCGACCTGGATCTCCGCCGGCCGGAATCGGCCATCGCCCTCCGCCAGCATGACCAGGGTCCGGCGACCGGTGCGAATGACCGCTTCAGCCGGGATCATCAGCGCCGGAGTAGGCGGGCCGCTGAATCGGATCTCGCCGAACATGCCTGGGCGCAGGCGGCCCCCGCTGTTGACAAGTTCGACGCGGGCCGTGAGCGTGCGGCTCTCTCCGGTCATTTCCGGCAGCAGCGCCGAGACCCGGCCGGAGAACGACTCGCCCGGGTAGGCCGTGAGCGTTGCCGTGACCGACTGGCCGGGACGGATTTGCGCCGCCAGGGCCTCTGGAACCGCGGCGTTGAGCCAGACGGTTCCCAGCCCGCTGACCTCGGCCAAGGTCTGGCCGCGGGCGACGGTCATGCCGCCTCGGACGCTCAGGATGCGGAGGACGCCGCCACCAGGCGTCGTGACCGTCACCGTCGTCTGCGGCCGGCCGGTGCGCTCGACGCCGGCGATCACGCCTGGCGGCATGCCCAGCAACACCAGACGCTGGCGGGCCGCGGCGATGAGCTCGGCGTCACCGGTGCGCCGCACCGCCAGGTACTCGGCCTGCGCGCCGCCCCATTCGGGAACCAGGATGTCGGCCAGTGGGGCGCCGGCGGCGATCACGTCGCCCGGCGCGCGGGCATAGACCCGCTGGACGAAGCCGTCCGCCCGGGCCTGTACGACCGACACATCGCGTTGATTGAAGTCAATCACCCCGGACGCGGTGAGCTCGCTTCCCAGCGCCCCCCGCTCGACGACGGCGTAACGCACCCCGAGGCTCTGGAGCTGCGCCGGATCGATGCGCACGCCCGCACCGCCGGAGCCCTCGTCCGCGTAACGGGGGACCAGCGGCATGTCCATGTAGGGCGACTTGCCGGGCTTGTCGAAGCGCTGGCCCGGAACCATTGGGTCGTACCAGTAGAGGATTTCGCGATCCTCGACACCTGCGGCCGGAGCGTGGTCGTCAGCCCCGGCGGAGAGCCTGGCCAGGCCGATGCCGCCAGCCGCGCCGATCAGGAGCAGGGCGACCGCGCCGGCGGCGAGGCGGACGCGGCCGGATTGCTGCGGGTTCATTGGGCGTCGCTCCCGTAGGTGATGTCGATGCGGACAGCCTCGCGCGCCAGTGCGGCCTCGCGGTCGATGGTGGTGAGTTGGGCCTCGGCGAGGCGGGTGAAGGCGTCGAGCACCTCGGAGAGACCCGCCCGGCCGGCGGCGTAGCTGGCGGTCTCCAGGTCCGCTTGCTGCTTCGCCGCGGGGAGTACGACGTTGCGGGTTCGCAGCCACTGTTCCCGACGCATGACCTGGTCGGCCAGATCGGCTTCCAGCGAGGCCGCCAGGGCGCGGCGGGCGGTCTCCCGCTCGGCCTCGACCCGACGGGCGTCGGCGGCGCGGGCGGCGATCAGCGGGTCCTGACGACGGGAGGCGAACAGCGGCAGGCGAACCGTGACACCGGCCGAGACCATGTCGCCGAACATCGGGTCGCGGCGGCCATAGCCGACCTCGAAGGCCCAGTCCGGCCGCCTTGCCGCGCGGGCGAGGTCAACCTGTGCAGCGGCCCGGCGGGCGGCGGAGGCATAGGCAAGCAGCGCGGGTCGACGGTCCAGCCCGGCGCGAAGCCGCTCGGCGTCGAGTGCGGGCTCGGGCGGCGGGCCCGTCACGTTTGGCGAGGGGTCGCCGGTCCAGCGCACCAGCTCCGCACGAGCCCGGCCGAGCGCAGCGACAAGTTCGCTACGCCGGTCATCGAGCGCCGCGCGCTGTGCCACCGGCGTCAGGGCGCCGGCCGGGCGCGTGGCGCCGGCAGTCACACCGGCCGGCGCGGCGTCCCAGAGCGGCTCCAGGGTCTGCAGGACGCTGTCGAGCGCGGCCAGGCGTCGACCGGCGTAGTGAAGGTCGATCCACGCGAGCGCCGCGCCCAGCCGCACATCGAGGGCTTCCACCGCGACCTCCGCCTGGGCCGACCCGATGTCCGCCCGAGCGATGCCGGCCTCGGCGCGCCGGCGCGCCCCGTTCGGCACCTCCTGCATAAGGCCGAAGGTGGCCATGGTCATTTCGTCAGCCCCGAAGCGCCCGGCCATGGGTCCAGAGATCGGCACATTCTCGAGCCCGACCTTCAGCTGGGGGGTCGGGGAGGGCGCCGGCGGCGGGCAACGCGGCCCGGGCGGCTTCGACCTTCAGCGCTGCCGCTTGCAGGCTGGGCGCGTTTGCGCTCGCCAGCGCCAGGGTTTGGTCGAACGTCTGCGGGTCCGCTGACGCGGGGGTGGCGATTGCGGCGCCGACCAGCAGGGCCGGCAGCCAGCGATTGGGAGACATGCTCCGAACTCCTCGATGAGAGCGCCATGGCGCCAGAGCCGGCGCGCATAGCGGGCCGGGAATCTGTCGAAGGTCAGAGGCGGATGGGAGGGCGCAGCACCTGGTCGGGCGGCCGCGAGGGCGTGGCGACGGCATTGCGCCAGGGGCGTCGCGCCGCGTCATGTGAAAGGCGCGCGAAGACAACCGCGCCCAACTCGGGGGCCGGCGCCGCGGCGGCCTGGCACATTACCACCTGTTTGCACGGAGTCTGGGAGCCGTCCTCCGAGTGCGCAGGAGACGGGTGGCTGTCGCCGCTCGCCCCTGACGCTGCGGCGTCTTGCAACATCATCTCACAGTTCGGAGGACACGGGTCGCAGCCGGCGCCTGCGGCCACGGCAGGGGACCCGGCGATCACGAGCATGATCGACGCGATGAGGGCAAGCAGATGATGCAGCCTGCGGAGCAGCGGGTTCCTCCTAGGACGCAGGATGCGCCCACTGGGGCGGACTCTCAAGAGTCGACATCGTGCAAGCTACAGGCGGCTTGCCTCCGCCGCCTTGATGGAAATCAACACTGCTTCGAGGGGTGTGGCGCAAGTGTGCGTCTGGGATGAGGGGCGCAGGAGGCGACGCATGGACGATCGGAAACCCGCCGAGGGGCGCGCGGACGAGGTTCTCAATCGGCAGTGCTTCTGTATTACCCTGGAGCGGGATGCTTTGCGCGCGGCCATCCGCGCCGAGGCCGGCGATGCGGACCTGACCGACGTCCTGCTGGCGCGCCGACCGCATCTGTTCTCCGATACGCCGGTGTTCCTCGCGAATCGGGACCTCACAGCCATGCTGGAGGTGGTCGGGGCCATCGAGGCCGCGGCTGCGACGCCGCCCTACCAGCGGGCGGTGCTGGCCTGGGCGCCGCAGATCGCCCACGCCGATTTTGGGCTGCGGGGTGTCTTCATGGGCTATGACTTCCATCCCGGCGCCGCGGGGCCGCGACTGATCGAGATAAACACCACCGCCGGCGGAGCTTTCCTGAACGCGCTCCTCGCACGCGCGCAGAGCGCCTGCTGCGCGGAGGCGCAGGAAGCGCTCTCCACCGTTGGTGAAGGGGCCGGCGTCTTTGAAGGTGCGGTTTGGGATATGTTCCTCGAAGAGTGGACGCTGCAGCGGGGCGCGGGGCGGCCGATCTCGATCGCCATCGTCGACAACCAACCGGGCGAACAATACCTCTATCCTGAGTTCCTGCTGGCCAAGGCCCTGTTCGAGCGGAGGGGGCTAGATGCCGTGGTGGCCGATCCTGCCGAGCTCGAATACAGCGGGGGAAAGCTGCTGTATGATGGTCGCGAGATCTCGCTGGTCTACAACAGGCTGATTGACTTTGCGCTCGAGACGGAGGGCCATCGTGCGCTCCGCGACGCAAATCGCAATGGCGCGGTGGTCGTGACGCCCAACCCCCGCAATCATGCCCTGCTCGCAGATAAGCGGAACCTCACGCTGCTCTGCGATGGGGAGGCGCTGGACGATCTTCGGATTGCCAACCACCAGCGACAGGCGTTGCTCAGGGCCACGCCAAGGACGGTGCTGGTTGAAGCTGGGAACGCCGACGCGCTCTGGATGGCGCGCAAGCGCTACTTTCTTTAAGCCAGTCACGGGACATGGCGGCAAGGCGGTGTACCGCGGCGACAAGATCACCCGCGGCGTATGGGAACTGGTGGCGAGCGGCGGCTACATCGCCCAGGGAGATTGCGCCCCCAGTGAGCGGCGAATTCGGGTGGATGGACAAGAGCAGTCGCTGAAGTTGGACATGCGCCTCTACACCTACCGTGGCGAACCGCTCCTCTCAGCGGCGCGGATCTACCAAGGGCAGACGACCAACTTCCGGACGCCCGGTGGCGGGTTCGCTCCGGTCTATGCCGTGTGAAAGCGCTCCATGGCCACCGGTTGCGGGCATGGAGACGCCCTAGGGAGCAAGGGAGCCTGCAACACGCCGTTATTGCTCCAGGGTGGCAAAACCCGGGTCTTTGCCATCACGCCTAGAGGGCTGATGGCGGCGCCAACGTCCCGAACCAAGCGACCAGCGCCAGAATAATCAGCCCCACGGCTGTCTCGATCGCCACGCTCCTTCGTAGCGCCGTCAGGGCTGCGGCGTACGCATCCGGAGCTGCGAGCGCCCTGCCAAGACCCGGCGTCAGCCCGAACCGATTGGCCGCCGCCAAGCCGAGCATGGCCGTGAAGAGGACCAACTTCAGGCTCAGAAGCCGCCCATAAGGGGTGGTCCAGAGGCCGTCGATCCGGTCCACCCCGACCAAGAACCAGCTGTTGGCGAGTCCGGTCGCCACCAGGACCGCCACCAGCAGCGCACCCACGCTCGAAAAGCCGTGCAGCGCCCGGTGCAGGGCGACGACCTCTGCCGGCACGGGGCTGCGGGTGCGCAGGATCAGCGCGAAGGCTACGAGCGCGCCGATCCAGACGGCCCCTGCCCAGCTGTGAAGGATGTCGGAGACAAGGTGGATGACACCGCCTGGCCCCTCCGTCGCCGCGCCATGACCCATCCAGGCGAAGGTTGCGGTCGCGACCATTCCCAGCGCGGCCGCGACGATCCAGCTGGCTCGCGCTGGCCTCAGCATCACGGCGAGGATCGTGGCCAGGAGGGCGACTCCGGCCCTCAGGACACCCGCCTTGCCGAGGTCCATGCTTGTCACCACGGCGCCGAGCGCCTCGGGTTTGAGTCCCTCCGCTATCGATCCGGCCAGCACGCTGGCCTGGGCCGCGATCCAGAGCAGCGTCGCGAGCGCGAGCAGCACGCCTGCGCCCGTCAGCAGCTTGCGGGTCCACGGCGCCTCCGCGGCCGAGCCGGGACCCGTGGCGGGGAGGGCATAGATGAAGAAGAGCGATGATCCCATGAGGACCATCGCCCCCGCATACTGCAGCAGCCTGAGGATGATGACCGCAGGCTCAAGCACGTCAGCCGACCTTGAAGGCCACTTCGCCTGTCATTTTGTGGCCGTCGGCCGAGGCCGCGGACCACACGATCTTGTAGGCTCCATTGGTCAGCGCGTTTGTGGCGTACCGGTGATGGACTTGCCGTCCTTGGAGACGGTCGTCTTCACCGGTACTTTCATGCCGCCATGCTCCGGCATGGTGAGCTCGAATTTGGAGAAGGCCGGTACGAGCTTTTCGTTGAAGGTCAGGGTGATGACCTTCGGCGCGGCCGCGACGGCGGCGTTGGCCGCCGGATTGGAGCTCACGAGGTGCGCATGCGCCCAAGCCGGGCTGGAAGCGATGAGGGCCGTTGCTCCCGCAAGGGCGGCAAGTCCGAAAAGGCGGGTCTTCATTGGGGTCTCCGACAGGGTGTCTGTGAACGTCTACGCATCTCAGCGCGGCAACCCCTCAAACTAGCCGCCGCGCCTGCACCGGGCGTGAATGAGTTCCCGACTTGAGAAGCAAGGCGCCTCCTCCGGTCGAAAGGCGCCTCGCCCAGTCCTCGCCAGCGGTTGGTCCGTGAAGCGCGCAGAGAGCGTGCGCACGTAGTCGAGGGCTGGCGGCTCCGCGTCATATAGGGTAGGGGGGTAGCCTATGGCGCATACGACGAACAACAAAGAGCAGCTCTTGGCCCGGGTCCGGCGTATTGCCGGCCAGGTCGCCGCGATCGAGAGGGCCATCGCTGACGAAGCGGGCTGTTCGACGATCCTGCATCAGGCTGCCGGCGTGCGCGGGGCTGTTAACGGGCTGATGGACGAGCTGATTGAGGACCATGTCCGCGAGCACGTGGCCCGGCCCGACCTAACGGATGCGGACCGAGCTTCCGGCGCCGAAGAGCTGATCGCAGTCGTGCGCCGATACGCAAAATAGGAAGAGCCGCCTTGAATCTGTCAGCTTCAGACGAGGCCTTGTCCCACGACCACGTCTTCCTCGGCGAACGGCACGATGAAAAT
This sequence comes from Phenylobacterium sp. J367, assembly GCF_024699985.1. GTDB lineage: Bacteria > Pseudomonadota > Alphaproteobacteria > Caulobacterales > Caulobacteraceae > Phenylobacterium. The sequence goes on from NZ_JAJONA010000001.1 coordinate 3,641,390, forward strand.
GCCCGACGCACGCTGTGGGTCGTGGCCCTAACCGCCGTGATGATGGTTGGCGAGATCATCGCCGGCAGTGTCTTCAACTCGATGGCCCTGCTCGCCGACGGATTCCACATGGCGACCCACGCGGGCGCTCTGGCCGTCGCGGCGGCGGCTTACGCCTACGCTCGCCGTCACGCGCGCAGCCGGCGCTTCAGCTTCGGTACGGGCAAGGTCGGCGATTTGGCCGGCTTCGCCTCTGCGCTTGTGCTCGCCCTGATCGCGCTCGCGATTGGTGTCGAATCCGTCGTCCGCCTTCTCAACCCGCAGCCCGTGAGCTTCGGCGAGGCCACGCTCGTGGCCGTAGTGGGGCTCGCCGTAAACGTCGTGAGCGCCCTTCTCCTGTCGGGGGGCACGATCACCATCATGGCCACGCTCATGTTCACGAGCATCCCGATGGCGGTGATCACCACGGCCACGCCTCCGATCGAGCGCACGCGCATCACGATAACAATCTCCGCTCCGCCTTCGTGCACGTCCTTGCCGACGCGCTGACCTCGGTGCTGGCGATCGGGGCGTTGGTCGCCGGGCGATATCTGGGCTGGGTTTGGCTCGACCCTGTGATGGGCATCGTCGGCGCGGTCGTGATCTCCGTCTGGGCCTGGAACCTGATGCGCGACACAGCCGCCGTGCTGCTCGATACGGCTGATGCTCACCTGGAGGGCGAAGTGCGTCAGGAGGTTGAAGGGCTCGGGGACGCCAAGATCACGGACCTGCATGTTTGGCGGATCGGGCCTGGCGCCCACGCGGCGATTGTCAGCTTCACGGGCGACGCTTCAGCCGCCGACGTGCGCCAACGTCTGCGCAGAGTGCATGAGCTGGCGCACGTTACGGTCGAACCCCCGATGAATCCGACAGCACGACAATGTTTGAGGGTGGGGCTTCACAGGTGCGTCCGAGCTGCGCGCCCAATCGATCCTATCGGACCTGATCAGCGCCCTCGGCAAGGCCAAGGCATCCCTCGTGCAGGGCCAAATCGAACATCACCTCGAAGACATCGTTTCGCGGCTCAGTCGCATCGCACGACCAACTCGGGCGCCTATCCGGACTCGCGAAATACCTGTGAGCGTCCGACGCTTAAGTTCGCGCTGAGGAAGCGAACGTCATGTTGAGCGTTCTAGGAGACCGCACCTATCGGCATCTCTTTTTGGCCCAGGTCATCGCCCTGATCGGCACGGGCCTAGCGACCGTCGCGCTGGGTCTCCTGTCCTACGATCTTGCGGGCGCGAAATCGACGCCGTGCTCGGCGGGGCCCTGGCGATCAAGATGATCGCCTATATCGGGGTAGGCCCGGTTGTGAACGCCTTCGTCGACCGTCTGCCGCGGCGCGGCTTTCTGGTCTCGATGGACCTCGTCCGGGCCGCCGCGACCCGAACTCGGGTCAGATCACGAGCACCCTTGAGACCAACGCGAACCTCGGCACGCTGAAGACCAGCGGCACCGACTTCCAGGTCGACTGGGTCGTGGCCCTGGCCGATGTCGGCGGGCCGCACTGGGGCACGGTGGCGCTCAACGTCATCGGCACCAAGCTGCAGGAGTGGAAGCGGCAGGACCTGCCCGGCGGCGCGTTCACCGACCGCAAGGGGACGATCTCCAACACCTTCGGCCTGACCCTGCCGGAGTGGAAGTTTTTGTCGACCCTGAGCTGGAACTACGACCCCTTCAGCCTGGGCGTGCGCTGGCGCTACCAGGGCTCCGTCGAGAACTTCAACAACCGGGAACAGGTCCTCGACGCGGTCAACTACTTCGACCTGAACGGCTCGTGGAAGCTGAACGAGACGGTGACGGTCCCGCGGCGGGGTGAACAACCTCACGGACAAGCAACCCCGGGTCTATTCGCCGTCGATCGCGGCGAACACCGACCCTTCCAGCTACGACCTGGTCGGCCGTCGCTACTACATCGGCCTCACGGCCCGCTTCTAAGCTCGAAAAGGTTCGAACCGATGAGAAGATCTTTGCTGACCGTGGCCACTGGCGCGACCCCGACGCGCTGACGGTGCTGGGGGTGGCGAACACCAACCAGCAGGATCCGATCTCGGGCTCGGTCAACACCAAGGAAGCCTATCTCGAGCTCTCGGCGCCGCTGCTGGCGGACATGCCCTTCGCCGAGCGCGTCGAACTGAACGGCGCGGTCCGGTACTCGGACTACAACCTGTTCGGCAACAACATCACCTACAAGCTGGGCCTGGACTGGACGGTCATCTCCGGCCTGCGCCTGCGGGCCACGTACGGCACCGGCTTCCGTATCCCCAGCGTCCCCGAGCTGTTCGGCGGCGTCGCCGAAGGCAACCTGACGACCACCGATCCGTGCAGCCGCTACTCCACGAGCGGCGATGCGACGCTGATCGCCAACTGCCAGGCCTCCGGCGTGCCGGCCGGCTACGTCCAGCTCGGCAACACGGTGCTGACGACGGTGGGCGGCAACCAGAACCTGCAGCCGGAAGAGTCGGAGAACCTGACCCTCGGAGCGGTCTTCCAGCCGGAGTTCGTGCCGGGCCTGTCGGTGACGGTCGATTACTTCGACATCCAGATCAAGGACGCGATCCGGAACATCCCGGGCTCTACGAAGCTCGCCGTATGCTACGCCAGCCCGAACCTTTCGCACCCGTTCTGCGGACCCGAACACTTCACCCGCAGCACGCGGACCGGTGAGGTGAACTTCCTCTCCTCGCAGCCGACCAACGCCGGCAAGGAGACGATGAAGGGGGTCGACTTCGGCGTGCGCTACGCCTTCGACGTGGCGCATCTTCGCGCCGACCTCGACTGGAACACGACCTACCTCGCCAAGTACGAGGTGATCCCCTTCGTGGGCGCCGACCCGATCATCTTCGACGGCTATATCGGCGGCGGCAACGGCGGCTATCCGCACTGGCGTTCGAACGCGAGCCTGACGGTGTCGGACGTCAACTGGAACGCCACCTGGTCGGTGCAGTGGATCGGTAAGGCGAAGGACTTCAACGCCTCGCCCGGCGACATCGGCGACGAGACGCCGAACGTCTTCTACCACAACGTCCAGTTCGCCTACCGCGTGTCGGAGAAGGCCAACATCGCCGTCGGCGTCGACAACCTGTTCGACCGCGACGCGCCGTTCATCCAGAGCTGGACCGACGCGAACACGGACACCATGACTTACGACCTGCTGGGTCGTAGGGGCTACGTTCGCCTGCAATACACGTTCTGACGGACGTAGGTTCCGGGCGCCGGAGAGAGGCCCCAATGCTCTCCGGCGCCTGCCCTTTTCTAGAGACCCCCGATGCGGCTACCCGCTCTCGCCCGCACCACGCACAAGTGGTTCGCCCTGATCCTCGCCATCCAGGCGGTGTTCTGGACCCTCAGCGGCCTCTACATGACGGCCGTCCACATCGACATCATCCACGGCGACCGGCTCGTGCGCGCCCAGGCCCCACAGCCGATCGCGCTCGCCGGCCTCGTGGAACCGACGCATCTCGCCCACCTCGCGCCCGGACTGAAGGCGGCGCGGCTTGAGAACCAGCTGGGGCAGCCCGTCTATGTCGTCGACGCGGATGAGGGGAAGGCGCTGTTCGACGCCCGCAGCGGCGAGAAGCTGTCCCCCTTGGGCGAGGGGGCGGCGCGGGCCCGGGCCAAGGCGCTGTTCGCCGAGGACGGCGACATCGTGAGCGCCGAGCTACTCACCAAGGCTCCGCTGGAGATTCAGACCCGACCCGTGCCGATCTGGCGCGTCGAGTTTGAAGGCGCCTGGCGGCCGACATTCTACATCTCGCCCCAGACCGGCGAGCTCGTCTCCCGCCGCCACGACCTGTGGCGCACCTTCGACTTCGTCTGGATGTTCCACATCATGGACTACGATGACCGTCAGGACGTGAACAACATCCTCATTCGCATCTTCACCTGGATGGGCGTCGCCACGGCGGCCACCGGTGGGTGGCTGCTCCTCTACAGCTTCCGCCGCAAGCGGCGGGTCCGAAAGGCCGCGGCATGACCTGGTCGCCCATGTTCCTGATCCGCTGGCTGCACAAGTGGTCCGGCCTGGTCCTGGGCCTGCAGTTCCTGCTGTGGGCGCTGAGCGGCGCCGTGATGGCGCTCCTCGATCACCACAAGGTCTCAGGCGAACATGCGCTCGCCCCGCCCGCTGAGCTGCCGGCTGCCGCTGCGCTGCTGCCGCTGACCGGCGTGGCCGGAGCGGTCGGCGAACCCATCACCAAGCTGCGCCTGAAGCCGCTGTACGACAGCTGGGTGTACGAGGTGAGCACGCCCCGCGGCGTCAGGGTCATCAATGCAACGACGGGGCAGCCCGTCGTCATCGACGCAGCCAAGGCGCGCGAGCTCGCCGTGGCAGGCTTCACCGGATACGAGCCGCCCAAATCTGTAACCTACGTGGCCAAGTCCACGCTGGAGACTCGCGACCTTCCGCTGCCTGTCTGGAGGGTGGAGTTCGCCGACAAGGAGCGGCACGCTCTGCTCGTGTCCGCCAGCACCGGCGAGGTGCTGGCCGCGAAGAACGACACCTGGCGGCTCTGGGACGTGGCCTGGATGCTGCACATCATGGACTACGACGACCGCCAGAGCTTCAACCATCCGCTCATCGTCACGCTCGCGACGGGGGCAACCTGGCTGGCGCTCAGCGGCCTGATCCTGCTGTTTCGCAGCTTCCGGCGCTCGGACGTGGCCTGGATCCTGGACCCGCTTGAGGCCTTGGCGGAGCGCCGGCGGGCCAAGCGGACGGCGCCGCTGCCGCCCGCCGCCAAGGACAGCCGCCCCCGGGCTTGATACGTGGCATTGCAAGCGCAAGGCTGCGTTACGCAGGCGCGGCCGAAAGCGAGTCCATGAGTGCTGCCGCTGCCCTGACGCTTCGCAAGCGGATCCGCTCGGACATATCCGAGCGCATCTTGTCGGGGGCATGGCCCCCGGGGCACCGCATTCCTTACGAGCACGAACTCATGGTGGAGTACGGCTGTTCACGCATGACGGTGAACAAGGCGCTCGCGCCGCTTGCCGAGGCCGGGCTCATTGAGCGACGTCGCAAGTTCGGGACGTTCGTGGCGCGGCCCAGGATTCACTCCGCCGTGCTCGACATCCCGGACATCCCGGCCGAGGTGAGCGGGCGCGGCGAGGCTTACGACTATGAGCTCCTGTCCCGACGCGTTCGACCCGCCACGGCTCGCGAGATGGAGGAGCTCGGCCTCGAGCGTTCGGCCGAAGTCCTCGTCCTCAAAAGCCTTCACCGGGCCGGCGGGCGGCCCTTCGCGCTGGAGGAGCGGCTGATCAACCTCGAGACAGTGCCGCAGGCCGCCGAAGCCGACTTCGCCGCCACCGCGCCGGGCAGCTGGCTGCTGAGCCATGTGCCCTGGACGGAGGCCGAGCATCGGATCAGCGCGGCGAACGTGCCGAAGGCGGTGGCGGCGGCGCTCGGCATCAAGCTGATGACCGCCTGCCTCTTGCTGGAGCGCCGCACCTGGCGAGGCGCGGACCGCATCACCCATGTTCGGCTCATCTTCCCGGGGAGGCCTACGACCTCGTCGCGCGCTTCGCCCCGAAGAGAGGATCTACCGAGACCTGATCCCGCGCGGCCACGATGCTCCGCGCCGACGCCGCGATGCAGTACAGCGGCGCCGCTCAGGAATCTCGCGGGGCGCGCGGTGGCGCCGGCGGCGCAACAGGAGGTACCCCGCTGGGATGACAAGCATGGAGAGCAGGGGAGCCGTCAGCATGCCCCCGATCATCGGCGCCGCGATCCGGCTCATCACCTCCGAGCCGGCGCCATGGCCGATCAGCACAGGCGTGAGCCCCGCCAGGATCACCGCCATCGCCATGGCTTTCGGACGTACGCGCAGCAGCGCCCCTTCCCGAATGGCGTCCTCGACGTCACCGGGGCCCGGTTCGGGCCCGCGCTCGGCAAGGGCGTGCTTCAGGTAGATGAGCATCACGACCCCGAACTCCGCGGCGACCCCGGCGAGGGCGATGAAGCCCACCCCAGTCGCCACCGACTGGTCATAGCCAAGGAGGTAGAGCGCCCAGAACTCGCCGGTGAGGGCGAAGGGCAAGGTGAGCATTATGAGCGCCGCCTCGTCCAAACGACGGAAGGTGACGTAGAGCAGAAGGAAGATGATCGCGAGCGTCGCGGGCACGACGAGCTTCAGCCGCTCGGCCGCCCGTTCGAGGTATTCAAACTGCCCCGAGTAGGCGATCGAGACACCCGATGGCAGCTGTACGTCCTCGCTGAGCGTCTGGCGAAGGTCGCCGATCACCGAACTTAGGTCGCGGCCCCGGACGTCCACATAGACCCACGTGGAGGGGCGGGCGTTCTCCGTCTTCACCATCGGTGGGCCGTCTGCGATCGTGATGGCCGCCAGCGTGCCGAGCGTGATCTGTTGGCCCGTGGGCGTCAGGATCGGCAGCCCTCGCAGCCCCTCAAGGCTGTCGCGCAGCTCACGCGGGTAGCGGAGGCTGATCGGATAGCGCGCCACGCCCTCCACCGTTTCGCCGATGGTCTCACCGCCGATTGCGCCGGAGACGATTTCCTGGACATCGGCGATGTTCAGGCCGTAGCGGGCAGCCGCGGCGCGGTGGATCTCGTGTCAACATAGCGCCCGCCTGTCAGCCGCTCGGCGCCGGGCAACTCGGTTCACGTCCTCACATGGCCCCCTGGCGGCGCGAGCGTGCCGAACCATGCGACCAGCGCCAGCACACCGAAGCCCAGCGCGGTTTCGAGGATGACGCTTCGACGCAAGTGGGCGAGGGCCGCACCCTCGCTGTCTTGAGCGCCGAGGCCGCGTCCGAGCGCTGGCGTCAGCTGGAAGCGGTTTGCCGCCGCAAGCCCGAACATGACCACAAACAGGACCAGCTTGAGCGACAGGAGCCGGCCGTAGGCCGTGGTCCAGAGGCCGTTGAGATGATCGAGCCCGACCAGGAACCAGCCGTTGATCGCACCGGTGGCGAGGAGCACGGCCACGACAGCTGTGCCGACCCCGGAGAAGCCGTGTAGAGCGCGGTGGAGGGCCCCCGTCGCTGCTGGAGTTGGGGTGGGCGTACGAAGCAACAGCAGAAAGGCGACGAGCGCGCCGATCCACACCGCCGCAGCCCAGGCGTGGAGGATGTCAGAGACGAGATGAAGGGACGCGCCGACCCCCTCTGTGGCCGCGCCGTGACCCATCCAGGCCAAGCTTGCTGTTGCGATCGCGCCAAGCGTGGCCGCCACGATCCAGGTGGTGCGAGAGGGCTTGAGGACGAGGATCAGCAGCACCGCCAGCCCCGCAGCCGCGGCGCGGATTATGGCCGCCTTGCCGAGATCCATGCCGGTGGCGACGGCGCTCAGGGTCTCGGTCTTCAACCCTTCGGAAAAGGAGCCACTGAGGATGCTGGCCTGCCCGAGGATCGACAACAGAGCCGTCGCAGCCAGGAGCGTTCCGGCGCAAGCGAGAAGTCGGCTGGCCCATGGCGCCTCGGCCGCGGATCCATCTCCTCGCCCCGGCAGTGCGTAGACGAAAAAGAGCGATGATCCCATCAGGACCATCGCTCCCAGATATTGCGCCAGCCTGAGGACGATGACCGCAGGCTCAAGCACGATCAGCCAACCTTGAAGGCGACTTCGCCGGACATCTTGTGGCCATCCGCCGTCGCCGCCGTCCAGACAACCTTGTAGGCGCCGGCGCTCAGCGCCGCCGTGGGCGCGCCCGTGAGGCTCTTGCCGTCCTTGGAGACGGTGGTCTTCACAGCGACCTTCATTCCACCGTGCTCGGGCATGACCACCTCGAACTTGGAGAAGGCCGGCACCAGCTTCTCGCTGAACGTCAGGGTGATGATCTTCGGCGCGGCGACCGTGGCGTTGGCGGCCGGGTTCGACGACACGAGTTTCGCATGGGCGGCGGCTTGCGAGGCCACGAGAAGGGTCGCCGCAGCGACCGCGACACCGAGGTGATGACGGATCATGGTGGATATCCCGACTGAAGTATTCAAAGGGATATACGCACCCGGCACATGAACCCCTCATGATCGGGCCTGCCGCCGGCGGTGGCTTGCCGGCGGCAGGTGGGATCAGCCGCCGAGCTTCGACTGCAGTTCGGCGATCTCTTTCGTCTGCATGTCGATGGTCTTCTGCGCCATCCGCCGGATCTCAGGGTCCTTCGCGTCCTGCAGGACCCGCTTCGACATGTCGATGCTGCCCTGGTGGTGTTCGATCATCTTACGCGCCCAGGTCTGGTCCGCGTCGGCGCCGGTCGCCGCCATCATCTTCTGGCTCATGGTCGCTTCCATCTCGGCGAACGGATTGGCTTGGCCGCCCTGCCCGCCGGCGTGCGCCTGAACCCATTTGTCGAGCTCGGCGCGGTCCTTGGTCTGCATGTCCATGGTCTTCTGGGCCATGTCGTGCATCGCCCCGTTGGGGGGACTGGTTGAGCAGCGCCCGCGACATGTCGATACCGCCCTGGTGGTGAGCCATCATCTTCATCGCCCAGGTGCTTTCGACGGTGGACCCGACCGCTGCAGCCATCTTCTGCTTCATGTCCGACTCGATCGGCATGAAGACCGCCGCGGGCCCGCTGGCCGGGATCGCCGCATTGGCGCTCGCGGGTGAGGCCGCCGACTCTGGCGGGGTCGCGGCCGGCGCCTCGGTGCTCTCGTTGTTCTTGTTGCACCCGGCGAGACCCAGGATGGCGATCGCTGCGCCCGTCATGAGCCAGGGTGGTGCAAGTCCATTGTTCGTCAGCATGGGCGTTCCCTTTGTTCCCGTCGCGGCAACGCCTACAGCGCAGCCAGCGTTCCGGATTTACAAGAGCAGGAACCAAGTACGGCGGCAGACTCTCCCGTGATGGGAAAGTTATGCGGAGATGTTGCCGCCTCTTCGTCTTTCGATCTTCTGCGACATCGGCCTTTTCTCTACCCGACGGCCCGGTGGACTTATCCATCCATCGCGGGCCCGCGACTGCCCAATTCGTTGCGTGAGCGCGAACTCCTCCGTAGTTGCAGCAACCTTGGGCGCTCTCGAAAGCCGTTCTCGGTCGCGTCCCGCCGGGCGCCTGACCTCCTCGTCTCGGCGTCGGCGATAGTGGAGACGATCTCAGTGACCGCAGCCGGTGGTCTGAGGGGGAAAGCCTTCCCCTGCGGCTGAGCGGCAAGCCGTCTCCGCCGACCCCTTCGAGCGGGGGCTCCGCCCCCCAGGCTGTGCAAAAACCGATGGCGAGCGGGCGCCGGCCGCGTCGCCGTCGCTTACGCGGCGTACAGCGCGTGGATCAGCGGGCAGCCTGGGTCCTGACCGGCCTCGCAGGCCCGTACCGAGCCGGCGAGGACCCGCTCCATTCGCTTGAGGTCGGCGATGCGCGCACGCACGTCCTGCAGGTGCGAGGCCGCGAGATCCCTGACCTCCGCGCAGGACGCCTGGCCGCCGGCGGCGAGCGCCAGCAACGCGCGAACCTCGTCCAGCGTGAAGCCCAGCTCCCGCGCCCGACGCACGAAGCCCAGGCGGCCCACGTCGTCGCCACCGTAGCTGCGATAGCGGCCGCGCCGGGGCGGGGCCGGCATCAGGCCGATCCGCTCGTAGTAGCGGATCGTCTCGATGTTGCAGCCCGTGCGGCGTGAGAGCTCGCCGATCTGGATCGCCTGGTCGGCCATGGGGAGCGCGGCTTTCGATTAGGGCTTGAGTCTGTAGTCGCTACAGATGGCATCCTAGTCGTCATTGCACCAGGAGACGACGGCGTGACGGCAAGCAGCGGGCTTCGAGTCCGACGGGAAGGACAGGGCGGCAAGCCCGCCGAGACCGCCTTGAACTGGGCGGCGGTCGCCGCTGCGGCCGGAGCGGTCTTCGCCTGGGCCGCATGCTGCGTCCTACCGATGTCGTTGGCGCTGGCTGGCCTTGGGCTGGGCGGTCTGGGCTGGGTCGCCGGTCAGCGCACCTGGTTTACGCTCGGGGCGCTGGCCTTGATCAGCGTGGGCTGGGTCGTCACCTGGCGCCGGGCGCGGACGTGCCGGGTCGATAGCAGCTGCGCTGCGCCATCACGGCTGGGGATCGCCATGCTCGGTGCGGCCACCGTCCTCGTTCTGCTTGCTCTGATCTGGCAGCCTATCGTCGAGCCCTGGGCCCTGGCGCTGATCCGGAGCGCCCGCGGATGAGCGACGTGCAGATTGAGCTCCGCTCTACGCTCACCTGTCCGCACTGCGGCCACCAGGCGACCGAGACCATGCCGACCGACGCCTGCCAGTACTTCTACGACTGCCAGGGCTGCGGCGTCGTCCTCAAGCCCAAGCCGGGCGACTGCTGCGTCTTCTGCTCTTACGCGGACGTGCCCTGTCCGCCCATCCAAGAAGCAGGGGCCAGCGGTGGGGCCGCCGCCTGCTGCAGCGGCGGCCGCGATGGGTAAGTGCGACGCGGTTGGCGGTGCCAAAGATTGGGCCAGCGACACGCGCGCCTTCATCGCGCTCTGGGCGCTCCCCGGCGCAGCGATGCTCGCAGCCCTCCTGCTGGAGCCCACGCTTCGCGCAGCCGTCTGGGCGGGCATGCTGGTCTGGATGGGCTTCGCCTGTCTGCTGAACGCCCGGCGGTGCGGCCGCATCCACTGCCGCGTGACGGGCCCCTACCTCCTGGCGATGGCAGGCTTGGTGGTCGCCTACGCCGCAGGCGCGGCACCGTTTGGCCCACACGGTTGGAGCTTCCTCGGGGGCGCAACCCTCATAGGCTTCGTGGTCCTCTGGTGGGGCAGCGAGCGTCTATGGGGCAAGTTCGGGCGGCCATAGCGACCAATCGGCTGAATACCCGCTACGCTCCCGCCGTCGGCGCCCCGCGTCGAAACCTGCCGCCGAGTGGACCTCGGCCTTGCCAAGTGGAATTGGCGACCAAATCACAGTAGAATCAATGAGCTACGAAACTGCCGTGAGGGTTCTCGTGAGCTTCTTGGAAGGAACAGATCGGACACAGGTAAGCCTGCTGCCTCCCTGCATCGATGACTATGTCGCTCCCGAATCCCTGGTGCGAGTTGTCGACGCGTTCGTTGGTAGTCTCGACCTCGCAGAACTCGGCTTTGCTCGCACCGTCGCGGCGGCGACCGGCCGGCCCGGCTACCATCCCGGGGACATGCTTCGGCTGTATGTCTGGGGCTATCTCAACCAGGTTCGCTCTTCCAGGCACCTCGAGCGGGCCTGCATCCGCGACCTTGAAGCGCTGTGGCTCATGAAGCAGCTCGCGCCGGACTATCGCACCATCGCCGCCTTCCGGCACGACAACCCCGAGGCCATCGTTGCGGCGAGCGCGGCATTCATCCAGTTCTGCCTCGACGGCGGGCTCATCACCGGCCGGATGGTGGCGCTGGACGGGACGAAGATGCGGGCCGTCGCCAGCCCGAAGAACATCGCCGGCGCCGAGCGGCTGGCTCGCGACGTCGCACATACCGAGAAGGAGATCGCCTACTACTTGGACCGGCTCGACGCCATGGACGAAGCCGTGACCCAGGGCTTCGACGACCAACCGGTTCACCGGCAGGCCTTCACTGACGCGATCGCCGCGTTGAGCCGGCGGAAGGATCGGCTGGCGCGCCGGCAAGAAATCTTGGTGGAACGCGCCGAAAAGGTGCTGGTCTTCGGCGAGCCCGACGCGAGGCCGATGGGCTACGCCCACTCACCCAAGATGCCCTGCTACAACATGCAAAGCGTTGTGGACGTAGATAGCGGTCTGATCGTCCACCACGACGTCGCCAACGAAGCGAACGACAGCCAACTCCTGCACCCAATGTCGCTGGCGACGATGGAAGTGCTGCAGGTCGACCGCCTGACTGTTCTGGCGGACGGCGGCTACTCGAACGCCCAGGCGATAGCGGCGTGCGAGCACGATCGAATCGAGGTCGCGGCGCCGATCAAGCGCGGCGCGATGAACACCGACTTCTTTCGGCCGACCCAGTTCGCATTTGATGAGGCGTCAGACACCATCCGCTGCCCGGCGGGTCAGACGATGAAGCCCTCCGGCAAACACACCCGCAATCGCGCCATCCGATATCGAACGACCGCCTGCAGGGACTGCCGCCTGAAGCCGAGATGCACAGCGGGCGCCCAACGGACGATCCATCGCCTGTTCGACCAGGCGGCGCTCGATCGCATGGAGGCGAGGATCTACGCCAATCCAAGCCTGATGGTGACGCGCCGATGCACGGTTGAGCACCCGTTCGGCACGATCAAGCGAATGTCGGGAGGTGGTCGGTTCCTTACCCGCGGCCTCAGAGCAGTAAAGGCAGAGGCAGCGCTCTCCATCCTGGCCTTCAACATCATCCACGCGGTGAATGTCTTCGGTCCGGCGCGCCTGACACCGTCGGCCTAAACGGCCGGCTCGATGCGGCGTCCACGCCAGGGCGGCCGGCGAGTTTTGGCACAGCCTGCCCCGCAACGCCCCCTTCAAGGTGAGCGGCCGGCGGGCGTGCGCGGTCCCGCCGCTGCCGCGGCTCCTACGGGTCCGCCCCTTCGGGCGCGCTCTGCGCGCCGGCGGCCGCTCGACGGCGCGTCCCGCCGTGCAGCGCCTGGCGGCGCGCAGGCTCCTTGCAGCCTTCACTCCTCTTGGGCCGCCTACGGCGGCCGCGGCTTAGGGCTCCGCCCTCGGCGCGCTTCGGAGCGGCTTCCGCCCAGCTTCGGTCCCTCGCTCGGGCGGCAGGAGGGCAGGGCCGGCAGGCCCTGCAACCGGTTCCCCGCGAAGCCGCCCCGCCGCTTGCACACCCGGTCTCGCCGACGGGCAAGGCTGCAGGCGCGGCGTGCGCCTGCAACCTGCCCCAAGGAGCAAACCCATGAACGCCCAGACCTTGATCGAGTCCGGAACGGTGCTCGACATTCCTCTCAACAAGCTCAAGAAGTCGCCGAAGAACGCGCGGAAGACCCCGCATGGCGACGCGGCCATCGAAGCGCTGGCGGCCTCCATCGCCGCCAAGGGCCTCTTGCAGGCCCCTGTGGTGGAGCCGGAAACCGGCGAGGACGGGGAGCCCACCGGCTTCTATCTGGTGACCATCGGGGAGGGGCGGCGGCTGGCGCTCGCCTTGCGCGCCAAGCGCAAGGAAATCCGCAAGTCCGAGCCGGTGCGCTGCGTGGTGGACACCGCCAACGACCCGCATGAGATCAGCCTCGACGAGAACGTCACCCGCACCGACATGCACCCCGCCGACCAGTTCGAGGCCTTCAAACGGCTCAGCGACGAGCGCGGCTTGAGCGCCGAGGACATCGGCGCCCGGTTCGGGGTGTCGGCCCAGGTGGTGCGGCAGCGCCTGCGGCTGGGCGCGGTCTCGCCCAAGCTGATGGCGATCTACCGCGAGGACGGCCTGACGCTGGACCAGTTGATGGCCTTCGCGGTCAGCGAGGACCACGAGCGCCAGGAGCAGGTCTACGACCAGCTGTCCTGGAACCGCTCGGCGGCCCTGATCCGCCGGGCCATGACCGAGGCCAAGGTTCCGGCGAGCGACCGGCGCGCGGTGTTCGTCGGCGTGGACGCCTATGCCGAGGCGGGCGGCCAGACCCTGCGCGATCTGTTCACCGAGGACGGCGGTGGCTGGCTGGAAGATGCCGCGCTGCTGGATCGGCTGGCGGGCGCGAAGCTGGAGGCCATCGCCACCGAGGTGCGCGAGCGGGAAGGTTGGAAGTGGGCCACAGCCTGCCTGGACTACCCGCACGGCCATGGCTGGCGGCGGGTCTATCCGAGGCCGGTGGAGCGGACCGAGGACGAGGCGGCGCAGATCGCGGCCCTCTCGGAGGAATACGACGCCCTGGTCAGCCAATGGGACGCGGTGGAGGACCTGCCGCCCGAGGTGGAGGCGCGCTTCAAGGCGATCGATGCGGCGCTGGACGCCTTCGGCGACGGGACCGCCTACGATCCCGACGAGGTCGCGCGCGGCGGGGTCTTTGTGGTTCTCGGCCACGACGGTCAGGTGCGCGTCGAGCGCGGCCTGATCCGGCCCGAAGACGAAGCGCCGGCGCCCAGCGCCGAAACCGAGGCGGACGGGGAGGGGGCGATCCCCGCCGAACCAAGACCGGATGCCGGAGCCTCGGAGGACGAGCCCGAGGACGAGGGTTTGGCGCCGCTCTCCGAGCGGCTGGTTCTGGACCTCACGGCGCACAAGACCGTGGGCCTTCGCGAGGCTCTGGCGTCCGATCCGACGCTGGCGCTCACCGCCCTGGTCCATGCCCTGGCGCTCAAGACCTTCTACCCGCCGTACGAGCAATCCTCCTGTGTGGAGGTGAAGCTGGTGTCGGCCTATCTCGACGGCCATGCGCCGGGCGTCAGCGAGAGCCCGGCCGGGCGACGGATCGCAGAGCGACATGAGGCATGGGCGCAGCGCTTTCCGCGCGAGAGCGCCGAGGCCTGGGGCTTTGTGGCGGGCCTGGACGGCGGCGAGCTGCTCGACCTTCTGGCCCACTGCGTCAGCCTGGGCGTCAACGCCGTGCGCAACCCCATGGACCGCAAGCCGGGCGCCTGGGCGCACGCCGAGGTGCTGGCGCAGGCGGCGGGGCTCGACATGACCCGCACCTGGGCGCCCACGGTGTCGAGCTATCTCGGGCGGATCACCAAGCCGCGCATCCTCGAAGCGGTGCGCGAAGCGGCGGGCGAAGACGCCGCCTTTCTCTGCGCCGACCTGGGCCTGAGTTGCAGCCCCGGGTGGATCACGCCGCCTACATCGACAGCTGGCTGAGCGTTCTGCAGGGCGACAAGCGGTTCATCTTCACCGCAGCCGCCTACGCCCAGCGCGCCGCCGACTTCCTGCACGCGCAGCAGCCGGCGAGCCTCGCCGCCTGAGACGTCACGCCCCGCGCCGGCCGGGCGCGGGGCGCTCTTTGCACTGCACGCCGTGCGGCGGCCGACGCGTACACGGCTCGCCACGTTTCCGCCGCCGACTCGCACAACGATTCCCCAGTATACTGGGTGGCTGAAGTGCGGCCGGCGCCCGCCGTCTCCTCCTCATGCGGTTGAGGGGAGTCGTAGCGAGGAATCTGCGCCGTCTGCGCCAGGCCAAGGGTCTATCGCAGGAGGAACTCGCCGACCGTGCGGACATCAATCGCAACTACGTCGGCCTGCTCGAACGCGAGGAGCACGCCGCCACCGTCGACATGCTGGAGAAGCTGTCGGAGGTTCTGGAGGTCGAGCCGGGGGCATTTTTCGCCCGCGACTGACGCTTCAACTCTTAGGATATGTCGGCCGCGGCGCACGACGCGTAGGGTCAACTCATGACCCAGGCGGAGCTCCGCGAGCGGGCCCGAAGGTGTGCCGCTGACTGCGTATGATCGCGAGATCGCGCCGATCTATCTGCGCCTGCTGGACGCCGACGCCGCCGGGGCCGACTGGCGTGAGGTCTCAAAGATCGTGCTGGGTGTCGACGCCGCCACCGAACCCAAGCGGGCGGAGGTCATGCATGCGAGCCATCTGGCGCGTGCGCGGTGGCTGCGCGACGGCGGCTACCGCGAGTTTCTGGGGTCAACCTCAAGCTGAGCTCGCGTTAAGCAACAACTCCGCTTTACGTCCAACCTGCGCGTGTGGATAAATGGTGGGGCTGTGGGGGCGCTTCCTCTGTATCGGGAGAGCGCCTTGAGTGACGAGGACTGGCGTTCAGAAGAACGCTACGCCGGATTGCGCGAGCTTTCCGCGCCGGCCCTCGCCTGGGAATTCTTGCGTCGTAACGACGACTACCAGGCCGACTTTCAACGCATCAAAGCCGAGGTGGCCTCCGGAGGGACAGGGCGCGCCGGCGACGCGCGCCTGGCCTTCTGGGGGCTGAGCTTTCGCCGCGGATCCGGCGCTCGCGGCCCCAGCGCAGCCGGTGTTCTGGCGGCCTGACGCCTATCCCCGGACGGTCGTCCTGACGCCGGCGCCGGCGGTCGAAGGCGGTCAGCGCAGCATCCGGTTCGAGCCGGAAAGTTGGCCCGGACGGTTCGTCGCGCGCGCCGGTCCCGACGGCGTACATGCGATCCTGAAGACGCGGGGCCATGAGCACCGGCTTTGGATGCCCGCCGCCCTGCCGCTCGGCCAGCCGGTCGCCTGCGTCGTCCCGTTCGGCGCGGACGCGGCCTGCGGAACGGCGGCGGCCTTGCACCTCTGGCGCCACCTGAGCGGCGGCCAGTCTGCGCCTGCCGCACGCCCTGACCGCAAGCTCCAGCGCTTCCAGCAGAGCCTGCGCGCGCACGACGGGCATCTGGCCGGCGGCAGCTATCGAGAGATCGCCGAGCAGATCTTCGGCGCCTCTCGGGTGGCGGGGGAGAACTGGCGGACCTCGCCGTTGCGTGACGCCGTCATCCGTTTGGTGCGCTCCGGGGCCGCCCTGGTCGGCGGCGATTACAAGCGGCTCCTGCGCAGCAAACACGACGACTAGGGGTGGCGGAATCGCCATTCGCAAGTTCGCCATCCCCCCCGCGCGCTCGCACTCCGACAAGGTGTCCAGGTCCCCGCTGCGCTCCGCCGCAGCATCCAGGAGAACCCTTGAGTGTCCGATGATGGCCGAAGCCACCGCCGCCCTGCCGCCGCGCCTGCTGCGCACCCCCGAAGCCGCCCGCTTCCTCGGCCTGTCCGGCCGAACGCTTGAGAAGCACCGCACCTACGGCACCGGGCCCACCTACATGAAGATCGGCGGACGCGTCGTCTATTCGGTCGGCGACCTGCAGACCTGGGCCGCCCGCGGCGTCAAATCCTCCACCGCCGATCCGGGGGTGGATGTCGTCCATCCGGCGCGCCGGGTCACCGAAGACCGTAGCTTCGCCGAGCGCTGAGGGCGTTTGCCATGCTCTCTGCGCTGACCTCCGCCAGCGCCCCGCCAGCGCTGGATCACGCCCTGACCTGGGTGGAGCTGGTCTGGTACGAGAAGCGGATCGAGCGCTGGATCCGCTTCGGCCAGGTGCGCGAGGAGCGCATCCTCGACCGCCGCCGGCGCCTCGTCGGCTTCGCACCCGGCGACGTCTTCGCCTTTGTCCGCTGGCAGGCCAACGAGCGCGGCACGGTCAGCTCGAGGCTCGACATCCTGCAAGCCGTTGACCCTGGCGGGCCCTGCTCCACGGTCGCCGGCGTGACGCCGGGTGGCGAGCTGCTGCTGCGCCTGTCCGGCTGGCCGACCGTGCAAAAGGCGCTGGCCGCCATCGACGCCGTCGAACAGGTGGGCGTCGCACCGACGGCCGCGGCGCCGGACTACTGGCGGCAGGTGCACAATCGCCTCAAGGCGCGGGCGGCGCCCGAGCCTTACACACTCGCGCGGCATCGGGCCTGGCGGCTGCGTAACGCGGTGGACGCCTGATGCACCGCCGCGCCGCCCTCGCGTGGACCCTGCTCGGGGTGCTCGCCCTTGGCGTCCCGGTGGCGGCTCCGCTCGCGCCGCAGCTGGTGTGGAACGCCACGGCCAGCGCGCCGGAAGGGCTCTATCGCCTGCACGCGGATCGTCCGCCCGCGGTCGGCGACTGGGCGGCCCTGCGGGCGCCCCAGCCGCTCGCCGGGTGGCTGGACCGTCGCGGCTACCTGCCGGGCGGCGTGCTGCTGATCAAGAAGGTCGCGGCGCGCGCGCCGAGCCGGGTCTGCCGCCAGGGGGGACGCGATCACGGTGGACGGACGGCTCGTGGGGCACGCTGAACCTCGCGACCGGGCAGGGCGAGCGCTGCCGATTTGGCGCGGCTGCTTCGTCCTCGCCGAGCACGACCTCTTCCTGCTCAACCCCGCCGCTGGCTCGCTCGACAGCCGCTACTTCGGCGCCCTGGAGGACGCCGCCGTAGTCGGCCGGGCCGAGCCTCTTTGGCTCATCCAGGATCCGCCACATGGCCGCTGAACGCCAAGCAAGCCCTGCTCCTTTGTTCGATCGAACAAACGACGGCCGCTCCTTCGTCCCGACCAGCTTCCGCAGGGCCGCCGGGCGGAGCGGCGGTCCAGGGCGGCCGGCAGGCCGGCGCGCCAGCGCCTTGCCCTGGACGGCCGGGAGCACGGTGGCACGCTGGCGGCTGATAGGGACGAGCGCGCTTTGGCTGGCGGTGCTCCCCTCGGCGGAGGCCGCCGCCCAGTCACCCCCGCCGCGCATCGAGGTCGGCGGCGCGATCGCCGAGGCGGCGCAGCGCTTCGGCCTTCCGGAGGCCTGGATCCGGGCGGTGATGCGCGTGGAAAGCGCCTTCCAGCCGCGCGCCGTGAGCCATGCCGGCGCCATGGGGCTGATGCAGGTGATGCCGCAGACCTATGCGGAATTGCGCGGCCGCTACGGCCTCGGCGCCGATCCCTTCCACCCGCGCGACAACATCCTCGCCGGGGCGGCCTACCTGCGGGAGATGTACGACCGCTTCGGCGCGCGCGGCTTCCTGGCCGCCTACAATGCGGGGCCCGCGCGCTACCAGCAGCACCTGATCGAGGGCCGGCCGCTCCCGCTGGAGACGCGGGCCTACGTCGCCAAGCTCACGCCGGCCGTCGGTGGCGCAGAGGTTTCCCCGCGCAGGCGGCGGTCCTTCCGCCCGCCGCGGCGCCGCGGCCGACGCTCTTCGTCGCCGTCAGCACACGCCAGGCAACAGCGGTCGGGACCGCTTCGCCTGAGCCTCCGGCGCTGTTCAGCCCGGCGCAGTCTCCGATCTTCGCGGCGCTGACACCGCGTGGGGAGGGTCGCTGATGGCCGCCCGCCCGCATCGCAAGTTCTCGCAGGTTGTCGCAGGTTCGGCGGCGGGCCCCCGATGGATGGATCGATGGCAGGATAAAAGCCGCGAGGTGCGGGCGCGGTCGGAGGGGGTAAAGCACAGCAACTTCAACGGCCTCGCGCGAGGTGCGCAAGTTGGGCCTAGGCTGCGGTTTGCGCCAAGTGCTTGTCGCTTCTCACGAAATCGCACCTCGCGCGGCGGGACGCGTCCATGACCGAGGACGACTTCCAACTGCGCGTCGGGCGCATCCGCTCGCGGCCATCTGGCGGCGCCCGGACCTTCGTGGGCCAGGCGCTCGCGGCGGCCGAACGGGCGGGCGGGCTGGCGCACCGCGCCACCGCGCGGACAGGCGCGTTCGGGCGCGGCCGGGCGGCGAGCCTGGCGGCGCACCGATCCGCGGCTCGGAGCCGCGGCGCCGTCGTCAAGGCGAGGGTGGTGCGGCAGGGCGGCGGCCGGGCGCCCGCTCGCCACCCACCTCAACTACCTGCAGCGGGAAGGCGTCACCCAGGACGGCGCCCACGGCCGGCTGTTCGATGCCGACACAGACGCGGCGGACGCGCGCGGCTTCGCCCAGCGCTGCGAGGGCGACCGCCACCACTTCCGCTTCATCGTCTCGCCGGACGACGCCGAGCAGCTGTCGGACCTGAAGGCCTTCACGCGCGATCTGATGGAGCAGGCGCAGGCCGATCTCGGAACCCGCCTCGACTGGGTGGCGGTGGACCACTGGAACACCGGACACCCACATCTGCATGTGATCGTCCGCGGCCGCACCGACGAGGGCGCGGACCTGGTGATTTCACCCGACTACATCCGCGAGGGGTTGCGGGCCCGCGCCGGTCATCTGGTCACCTTGGAGCTCGGGCCGCGCACGGACGCGGAGCTGCGCCGGCGCATGGACCTTCAGATCGGCGCGGATCGCTGGACGAGCCTGGACCGGGGCTTCGCCCGGCTGGCCGACGAACAGGGCGTCGTGGACCTGCGCCGGGGCGCCGGCGCGCGTCCGGACGACCTCCATCAGGCCCGCGTCGCGCGGTTGCGCAAGCTCAAGGGACTCGGTGTCGCCGATGAACTGTCGCCGGGGCGCTGGCGCCTGGCGCCGGATGCCGAAGCGGCCCTGCGCGCGTTGGGTCAGCGGCAAGATGTGATCGCCCGCATGCACCGGGCGCTCGCCGATCAGGCCGTGGAGCGGGACCCGGCGCGGTTCGTGGTCGATGGCGGACCGCCGGAGGGGTTGCTCGGGCGGCTCGCCGGGCGCGGCCTGGACGATGAACTGCGCGGCAGCGGCTACGCGATCCTGGAAGGTCTCGACGGCCGCACCCACCACGTCCGGCTGGCCGACCTGGATGACGCCAGCGACGCCGCCTTGGGCAGCCTTGTCGAAGTGCGCCGCCGGGCGTGGGAAGGCCGGCGCAGCCGGTTGGTCCTGCAGGTCCGCTCCGACCTGGGCTTGGCCGAGCAGATCCGCGCCGAGGGCGCCACCTGGCTCGACCGGCAACTGGTCGGGCGCAATGCGGCCGGGCTCGGCGAAGGTGGCTTCGCGGACGAGGTGCGGGCGGCGCTGAATGCCCGCACGGACCACTTGGCGCAGCAGGGGCTGGCGCAGCGGCGCGGACGGCGCGCCGTGTTCGCCCGCGATCTCATCGAAACGCTGCGCCAGCGGGAGCTTGCGGCGGCATCGCGGCGGCTCTCCGGCCAGACCGGCCTGGAAGCGCAGGCGGTCGGGGCCGACGGCGCGGTGGCGGGGACCTACCGGCAGCGCCTGACCCTGGCCTCCGGCCGGTTTGCGATGATCGACAACGGGCTGGGCTTCACCCTCGTGCCCTGGCGGCCCGATCTCGAACGCCACCTCGGGCGCCACGTCGAGGGCGTGCTTACGCCAGGCGCCGGCGTCGCCTGGTCCTTCAGCCCCAAGCGCGGGCTCGGCCGATGAGGAGGACGCGGCCATGAACGGCACGAAGGTGATGTGGGGCCAGCTTGCGGCGGTGTTCGCCATTGCGTTGGCCGGCGTCTGGGCGGCGACGCAATGGACGGCCTGGCGGCTGGCGTTTCAGCCGGAGCTCGGACGGCCCTGGTTCGAGCTTGTCGGTTGGCCGGTCTATCCGCCGCCGGCCTTCTTCTGGTGGTGGTTCGCCTTCGACGCCTACGCCCCGAAGATCTTCCTCGAAGGCGCGATGATTGCGGTGACCGGCGGCGGGGCCGCCATTGTCGTCGCCCTAGCCCTGTCCATCTGGCGGGCGCGGGAGTCACGTTCGGTGACCACCTACGGCTCCGCCCGCTGGGCCAAGCCTCGCGAGGTGGCGGCCGCGGGTTTGCTCGGCGAGGACGGCGTGGTCCTGGGCCAGCTCGACGGCGCCTACCTGCGCCACGACGGTCCAGAGCACGTGCTCTGCTTCGCGCCAACCCGCAGCGGCAAGGGCGTGGGCCTGGTGGTCCCTTCGCTGCTCACTTGGCCAGGGTCGGTGATCGTCCACGACATCAAGGGCGAGAACTGGCAGCTGACCTCGGCCTGCCGCGGGCGGGTCGGGCGGGTGCTGCTGTTCGATCCCACGAACCCCGAGAGCGCCGCCTACAATCCGCTGCTGGAGGTCCGGCGCGGCGACGCCGAGGTTCGCGATGTTCAGAACGTCGCCGACATCCTGGTGGACCCGGAAGGGGCGCTGGAGCGGCGCTCCCACTGGGAGAAGACCAGCCACAGCCTGCTGGTCGGGGCGATCCTGCACGTGCTCTACGCCGGTCCCGACAAGACCCTGGCGGGTGTCGCCGAGTTCCTGTCCGACCCGCGCCGGCCGATCGAGGCGACGCTTCGGGCGATGATGGCGACCCCGCACCTGGGCGACCGGCCGCATCCGGTCGTCGCGTCCGCCGCCCGGGAGCTGCTGAACAAGAGCGAGAACGAGCGCTCCGGCGTGCTCTCCACCGCCATGTCGTTCCTCGGCCTCTACCGGGATCCCGTGGTGGCCAAGGTGACCAGCCGCTGCGATTGGCGCATCGCTGACTTGGTCGACGGCGCACGGCCCGTCAGCCTCTACCTCGTCGTGCCGCCGTCCGACATCAGCCGAACCAAGCCCTTGGTGCGCCTGATCCTCAACCAGATCGGCCGACGTCTCACAGAGGAGTTGAGCGCGAAGGCGTCGCGGCACCGCGTGCTGCTGATGCTCGACGAGTTCCCGGCGCTTGGACGGCTGGACTTCTTCGAGAGCGCGCTCGCCTTCATGGCCGGCTACGGCCTGAAGGCCTTCCTGATCGCCCAGTCCCTGAACCAGATCGAGAAGGCCTACGGACCGAACAACGCCATCCTCGACAACTGCCACGTCCGCGTCTGCTTCGCGACCAATGACGAGCGGACCGCCAAGCGGGTGTCGGATGCGCTGGGCACCGCGACCGAACTGCGGGCGATGAAGAACTACGCCGGACATCGGCTCTCGCCCTGGCTGGGTCACCTGATGGTCTCCCCGCCAGGAGACGGCCCGGCCGCTGCTCACCCCCGGCGAGGTGATGCAGCTGCCGCCGGACGACGAGCTGGTCCTGGTCTCGGGATCGCCGCCGGTCCGCGCCAACAAGGTTCGCTACTTCGAGGACGCCCGCTTGCGACGGCGGGTTGGCCAGGCCGCAACGTCCAGCCCGGCGGCATCGCCGCCGGACGACTGGTCGTCTCTCAAGACGATCGCGGCGCCTGCCGCGCCGGTCCGGTCCCCGTCCGCCTTTAGCGAAGGGGATGCGGAGGAGGGCGGTCTCCGCCGCGAGCCCGAGCCGATGTTCGAGGATGCCGCAGAGCCGCCGCCGCCCGTGCGCGAGTTCGGCTTCTTCGAAGACGAGCCGGACGATGACGGCGAGGGCGCGGAGCAGGCGGCCTTGCAGACCCGCTTTCGCCGAGTCGCGCGCCAGGCCGCCCTCGATCCGGACGATGGACTGGAGCTCTGACGATGCAGAAGGCGAGACTGTCGGTCTATCTGGAGCCTGACACCTTGAAGGCCTTGGAAGCGCTCGCCGACCGACGAGGTAAGTCCAAGTCGCTGGTCGCGGAGGCGGCCATCGCTTCCTTCGTCTCTCCGGATGCGTCGGAGCGCCAGGAAGCGGCGATCACGCGGCGGCTCGACCAGCAGAACCGGGCCACGGAGCGGCTCGAACGCAATCTCGGCATCTCGATCGAGATGATGGCGCTGTTCGTGCGTTTCTGGCTCACCACCACGCCCGCCGTACCGGAGGCGGCGCAGGCCGCGGCCCAGGCCAAGGGCAAGGAGCGCTACGAGGGATTTGTCGAGGCGCTGGGCCGCCGGCTCGCGCGAGGCGTCAGCTTCACCCGCGAGATCTCCGAGGAGCGGACTGCGCCCGACTGAAGATCAAGCGATGCTGTGCTCGGAGGTGATTCGAGATGCTGTTTCGCGAGACCGAGTACGCTCGACCAACGCCGACGCAATACGCCCTCCTGGGCGAGGCGGTGGTCGACTGGTCCATCATCGACCTCTTGGTGGAGTCCTTGCTCGCCCGGCTCGTCCGTGCGCCGGATTTTCCGATGCTCGCCATCACCAAACGGCTCGGCGCCGACGCCCGCAACGCAGCCCTCCAGGCGCTCGCTGAGATGCATGAGCAACGGTACGGAGGGCGGGCCCTGCCTTCCGAGGCCGTCGCCAAAGTCGCGCTGATCCGCAAGCGCCTCGAAGCGTTGAAGCCGTTCCGGAACCGTGTGGCTCATTGGATCTGGATGCGGCAGTCCGACGACGCGTTGTTCGGTACGCCCATGGTCGGCCGCGTGCCGAAGCGCGGGCGTGACGAGGGCATGGTGATGACCAATGCCGAACTGCGCGCGCACCTCGACGAACTGCCGTCACTTGCCGCGCTCATCGAAGCGGCTTTGCAGGCCCCTCCGGAGGTCGACGAGCGCAGCCTGTTGTCCTGATCGGGCGGCGTGATCGCCGCCCGTCAGCAATCACGCGCTGTAGCCCTACTACGATAGAACCCTTGTTGAAGACCGGTCACTCCGGCGCTCATTAGTGACCCCGTTTTCTACGGCCAGCCGGCCGAAAACGGGAGCGTCCGGTGTCGATCACCCCGATCCGCAATGAGGTCTTCGTGCGCAGCGCCAGGATGCTGCGCACAGCCCTCGGCCCGCGCATTGCTGGCTGGCTCGATGACGCCGAAGTCGTCGAAGTGATGCTCAATCCGGACGGCCAGCTTTGGCTGGACCGGCTGGGCGCCGGCCTCCAGCGCACGGGTTGCGAGCTGACCCCCGAAGACGGCGAGCGGATCGTACGCCTGGTGGCCCATCACGTGGGCGCCGAAGTGCATGCGGGCGCCCCGCGGGTTTCCGCCGAGCTGCCGGAGAGTGGCGAGCGGTTCGAGGGACTGCTCCCGCCGGTCGTGGCGGCCCCCACGTTCGCGATCCGCAAGCCGGCCGTCGCGGTGTTCACGCTGCAGGACTACGTCGACGCCGGCGTCATGGGCGCGGCTGCGGCGGATGTCCTCCGCCGCGCGGTCGCCGAGCGGCGGAACATCCTGGTCGCCGGCGGGACCTCCACGGGGAAAACCACGCTGGCCAACGCGCTGTTGGCCGAGGTCGCCAAGACCAGCGACCGCGTGGTGCTCATCGAAGACACTCGGGAGCTTCAGTGCGCCGCGCCGAACCTGGTGGCGCTTCGGACGAAGGATGGCGTTGCCTCGCTGGCGGACCTCGTCCGGTCGTCCCTGCGGCTGCGCCCCGACCGCATCCCAATCGGAGAGGTGCGTGGCGCGGAAGCGCTCGACCTGCTCAAGGCGTGGGGGACCGGCCATCCGGGCGGCATCGGCACCATCCACGCCGGCACGGCGCGGGGCGCGCTGCGGCGGCTCGAGCAGCTGGTCCAGGAGGCGGTGCCGGTCGTCCCCCGCGCCCTGATCGCCGAAACCATCGACCTGATCGGCGTCCTGAACGGGCGAGGTGCGGATCGCCGCCTCACCGAACTCTGCGCCGTGACGGACCTCGCCGCCGACGGCGAGTACCGCATCGCCGACGTGAGCGCGGCTTCCCAAGGAGAGCTTCCATGATCCGCCGCATCCACGAGCGGCTCGCGAGTGCGAGCGCCCTCGCTACCGTCTGGCTGCTCGCCGGGCCGGCCTACGCCGCCGGCTCCTCCATGCCCTGGGAAGCCCCGCTGCAGAAAATCCTGCAATCGATCGAGGGCCCCGTGGCCAAGATCATCGCGGTGATCATCATCATCACCACAGGCCTGACCCTGGCCTTTGGCGACACCTCGGGGGCTTTCGCCGGCTGATCCAGATCGTCTTCGGCCTCTCGATCGCCTTCGCCGCCTCCAGCTTCTTCCTGTCCTTCTTCTCGTTCGGCGGCGGGGCGCTGGTCTGATGCAGCAGACGCCCACGCCTCCTGGCTTCGAAGCCCCGGTTCACCGCGCCCTCACCGAGCCGGTGCTGTTGGCCGGCGCGCCGCGCGCCTTCGCCATCGTCAACGGCACCCTGGCGGCCGCCATCGGGCTGGGCCTGCGGCTGTGGATCGCCGGCCTGGCGCTTTGGCTGATCGGCCACGCCTTCGCCGTCTGGGCCGCTAAGCGCGACCCGCACTTCGTCGAGGTGGTGCGGCGGCACGTCCGCATCCCGCCTTACCTGGGGATCTGAGGCGATGTTCGACCTCCGCGAATACCGCCGACGTGCGGCCCAACTGCCCGACTTCCTGCCGTGGGCGGCTCTGGTCGAGCAGGGCGTGGTCCTCAACAAGGACGGCGGGTTTCAGCGCACCGCGCGCTTCCGCGGGCCGGACCTGGACTCGGCGACGGCGTCCGAGCTCGTCTCCGCCGCGGGACGCCTGAACAATGCGCTGCGTCGCCTCGGGTCCGGCTGGGCCGTGTTCGTGGAGGCGCAACGCAATGCAGCCGACATCTACCCGCTCAGCGACTTTCCCGATCCTGTGTCGGCGCTGGTGGACGAGGAGCGCCGGGCTCAGTTCGAGGAACACGGGGCACACTTCGACAGCGTCTATTATCTGACCTTCGTCTTCCTGCCGCCCGCCGAGAACACCGCCCGCGCCGAGTCCTGGCTCTATGAGGGGCGGGAGCGCCGCGGCGTCGATTGGCGCGAGGCGCTGGCCGGCTTCGTCGACCGGACAGATCGCGTGCTGGCCTTGCTTGAAGGCTTTGTGCCCGAAGCGGCGTGGCTCTCCGACGCTGAGACCCTGACCTACCTGCATTCGACGGTATCGACCCACCGCCACCGCGTCGGCGTTCCGGACACACCCATGCATCTGGATGTGCTGCTGGCTGATCAGCCGCTCACCGGCGGCCTCGAACCTCGGCTGGGAACGGCGCACCTGCGGGTGCTGACCATCAGCGGCTTCCCGGCCGCCACTTGGCCGGGGCTGCTCGACGACCTCAATCGGCTGGCGTTTCCTTACCGCTGGTCCACCCGCGCAATCTGCCTGGACAAGGTGGACGCGGCCAAGCTGCTGGGCCGGATCCGCCACCAATGGTTCGCCAAGCGCAAGTCGATCATGGCGATCCTCAAGGAGGTGCTGACCAACGAGGCTGCGGCGCTGGTCGACACCGATGCTCAGAACAAGGCGCTCGACGCCGACGAGGCCTTGCAGGACCTCGGCGCCGACGTGGTGGGCCATGCCTTCGTGACCGCCACCGTGTGCGTCTGGGACGAGGACGCGGGCCGCGCGGACGCCAAGCTGCGACTGGTCGAGAAGGCGATCCAGGCCCGCGACTTCACCTGCATGGTTGAGACCATCAACGCGGTGGAAGCCTGGCTCGGCAGCCTCCCGGGCCACGCCTACGCCAATGTGCGCCAGCCGCCGATCTCGACCCTGAACCTGGCGCACATGATCCCGGTTTCGGCGGTGTGGGCGGGACCTCAGCGGAACGCGCACCTGAACGGGCCGCCGCTGTTCTTCGCCCAGACGGAAGGGTCGACACCCTTCAGGTTCTCGACCCATGTCGGCGACGTCGGCCACAGCATGGTGGTGGGGCCGACCGGGGCAGGGAAGAGCGTGCTGTTGGCGCTCATGGCCCTGCAGTTCCGCCGCTACCCCGCCGCCCAGGTCTTCGCCTTCGACTTCGGCGGCTCGATCCGAGCCGCGGCGCTGGCGATGGGCGGCGACTTCCACGATCTCGGCGGCGCGCTCGCGGACGATGAGACTCCGCCGGTCGCCCTGCAGCCGCTGGGCCGCATCCAAGATCTGGCTGAACGCGGGTGGGCTGCGGAGTGGCTGGCCGGCGTGCTGGCCCGAGAAGGTGTCGCGGTTACGCCTGAGGTGAAGGAGCATCTCTGGACCGCGCTCGGATCGCTGGCCTCGGCCCCCGAGGCGGAGCGGACCCTCACCGGCCTGTCGGTCCTGCTGCAGTCCAACGCGCTGAAGCGCGCCCTTCAGCCCTACACCGTGGCGGGTCCGTGGGGTCGGCTCCTCGACGCGGAGAGCGAGCGCCTGGGCGCGGCCTCCGTGCAGGCCTTCGAGACCGAGGGGCTAGTGGGCTCGGCGGCCGCGCCGGCCGTCCTCGCCTACCTATTCCATCGCATCCAATCCCGCCTCGACGGCCGCCCGACCCTGGTTGTGGTCGACGAAGGCTGGCTCGCCCTCGACGACGCCACCTTCGGAGCCCAGCTCCGGGAATGGCTGAAGACGCTGCGCAAGAAGAACGCCTCCGTGGTGTTCGCCACCCAATCGCTCGCCGACATCGAGACGAGCGCAATCGCAGCCTCGATCATCGAGAGCTGCCCCACTCGCATCTTCCTGCCCAATGACCGCGCGCAGGAGCCGCAGATCGCAGCCGCCTATGCCCGGTTCGGGCTCAACGAGCGGCAGATCGAGATCCTCGGTCGGGCGATCCCGAAGCGCGACTACTACTGCCAGTCCCGGCGCGGGAACCGGCTCTTCGAACTCGGCCTAGGGCCGGTGGCGCTCGCCTTCTGCGCCGCGTCCGCCAAGCCCGACCAGCTGGTGATCGCGGAGCTGCTCGAACGTCACGGCCCCAGCGGGTTCGCGGCGGCGTGGCTTGAACACCGCAGCCTCCCATGGGCGGCGGACCTGATCCGCCTGCAGGCCAAAGGGCCACCTCAACTGGAGACCGTCCGATGAAGACCCGCACCCCGTGGCTGGCGGCGCTCGTGTGCTCGACCAGTCTCGTCCTGGCCTTGCCCACCCCGGCCGGCGCGCAGCTCACCGTCTATGACCCGACGAACTACGCCTCGAACGTCATGCAGGCGGCGCGGGCCTTGGAGCAGATCAACAATCAAGTGCGCAGCCTTCAGAACCAAGCTCTGAGCCTGACGAACCAGGCCCGGAATCTGGCCCAGCTGCCGTACTCCTCGCTCCAGACCGTGCAGGGCAATCTTGGCCGCATCAGCGGGCTGATGCAGCAGGCGCAGCGCGTCGCCTACGACGTTCAGGCGATCCAGCGGGAGTTCGGGAAGAACTACACGGTCGGCGCTGGGAGCCGGGACGCGGACCTGATCGCTTCGGCCAATGCGCGCTGGCTGAATTCCGCCGCGGCGTTTCAGCATTCGCTGCAGGTACAGGCCGGGGTGGTGGCCGGACTGCCCGGCGCGCGCACGGAACTCTCCAACCTTGTCGGCGCCAGCCAGGGCGCGGCCGGCATCCTTCAGGCGACGCAGGCGGGAAACCAGTTGCTGGCCCTGCAAAGCCAACAGCTGACGGACCTCACCGCGATGATGGCGGCCCAGGGCCGCGCGGCGGCGCTCGAGCAGGCGGAGCGGGCCGCGAGCCGGGCTCAGGCGCAAGAGCAGTTTCGCCGGTTCGTCGATCGGCGCCAGGGTTATCAGGCCCCTCCCGTGGAGATGTACCGATGACCCGCCTGATCCTGTCCGCTGCTTCGACCGTCGCCGTGCTGCTCGCGGCTGGCTGTGACCGGACTCCGCCAGCTCCCGAGACCAAGAGCATGTCGGGGGGCTCAGCTATCGGTCGAAACGCAACGATGCGCCCGCGGTGGAGCGGAGGCGGCGAAAGACCCGACCTGCCGCGCTGTCCGGGACGAGAACTTCGACAGGTTCCTAGGAGAGGACGGCAAGAGATGAACCCTGGCGTGGCCGACCGCTTCCTGGACGTCTTCTCCCGCTACATCGACTCCGGCTTCGGCCTGCTCGGCGGAGAAGTTGCCTTCCTGGCCAGCACCCTAGTGGTGATCGATGTCACTCTGGCGGCGTTGTTCTGGTCCTGGTCGGCCGGCGACGACGTAATCGCCCGACTTATCAAGAAGACGCTGTACGTCGGCTTCTTCGCCTTCCTGCTGTCGAACTTCAACGGACTGGCGAAGATCGTCTTCCAGTCCTTCTCCGGCCTGGGCCTCAAGGCCGCCGGCAGCGGCATGTCCGCCGCCGACTTCTTGCGGCCAGGGAAACTTGCCCAGGCAGGCATCGATGCAGGGAAGCCTCTCCTACAGGCAGCGCACGAAATGTCCGGCTTTCCGGGCTTCTTCGACAACTTTGCTCAGATCATCGTCATCATGGTGGCCTGGCTCATCGTGCTGGTCGCCTTCTTCGTGCTCGCGGTGCAGCTCTTCGTCACCCTGATCGAATTCAAGCTGACGACACTGGCCGGCTTTATTCTGGTGCCCTTCGGCCTGTTCGGACGGACCGCCTTTCTGGCCGAGCGTGTGCTCGGAAACGTGGTCGCCTCTGGCGTGAAGGTGCTGGTCCTGGCGGTGATCGTCGGGATCGGCTCCACCTTGTTCGGCGAGTTCATCCAGGACTTCGGCGGACAGCAACCGTCGCTCGAGGAGGTGCTCTCCCTGGCGCTGGCGTCGCTCTGCCTGCTCGGCCTCGGCATCTTCGGGCCTGCCATCGCCAACGGCCTGGTGTCGGGCGCGCCGCAGCTCGGGGCAGGGGCCGCTGTCGGGACGGGCCTCGCAGCCGGTGGTCTCGCGGCTGCTGGCGCAATGGGCGCGCGCGCCGCGATCGGCGCCGGCGTCGGCGGCGCGCGAGGCGCCACAGCTGCCGCGCGTGGCTTCCGCTCGGGCCCCTCAGGCTCCGGCGACAGCGGCTTGCGGCCCAATCCCCCCTCAGGACAGGGCGGTCCTGGGGGTGGCGGGCCTAGCGGCGGCGGCGCGCCGGCGTGGGCACGCCAATACCAGCGCCGTCAGGAAGCGGCCCATGGGGCCGCGACCGCCGCGCACGCTCTTCGTTCCGGCGACCATCCCGGCGGCGGAACCTCCGTCTCGCTCGCAGAGGATCGGTCATGAACGTCTTCACTCGACCGGGGGTGCGATATGGCGCGACCCCCGCCCTCGAAACGCCTTACCAGCGCGCGGCGCAAGCTTGGGACGACCGGATCGGCTCAGCTCGCGTGCAAGCCCGGAACTGGCGGCTGATGGCCTTCGGCAGCTTGCTGCTGTCAGCCGGACTTTCCGGAGCCCTCGTTTGGCAGGGCGCCCGCGGCTCCGTGACGCCTTGGGTGGTGGAGGTGGATCGGCTGGGCCAAACCCAGGCGGTTGCGCCCGCGGTGGCCGGGTACAAGCCGAGCGACCCGCAGATCGCCTGGCATCTGGCGCGGTTCATCGAGGAGGTTCGTTCGATCCCGTCGGATCCCGTCGTCGTCCGGCAGAACTGGCTGCGGGCGTATGACTACGCCACGGACCGCGGCGCCCTGGCCCTCAACGAATACGCCCGCGCCAACGACCCCTTCAGCAAGGTGGGCCACACTCAGGTCGCCGTCGACGTCTCGAGCGTGATCCGCGCCTCGCCGGACAGCTTCCGTGTCGCCTGGGTCGAGCGCCGCTACGTGGACGGGGCTTTGGCGTCAACCGAGCGCTGGACCGCCATTCTCACCGTGGTCCTGCAGCCGCCACGCACAACCGAACAGCTCCGGAAGAACCCCTTGGGAGTCTTCGTCCATGCTCTGAATTGGTCTCGGGAGCTCGGCTGATGCGCGGCTCGATCATCTTCCTGATGCTGGCCGGGACGACCCTCAGCGGCTGCGCGACGATGGAAGCCCAACAATCCAAGGCGGTGTCCGCGTCGGCCGTCGCCGCCGCAGCCCCGGCGCTCACATCAGCGCCCATCCCGCGTCACCCGATTGTCGTGGCTTCCACCCCAGTTCCGAATCCGCCAGAGCGTCCCGCACGAAAGCCTGCCGCAGGCCCTGTCCGGCGTGCGCCCGAGGCTGGTGATCCCGCGGCGCGTGTGGCCAGGGCCAATGCCGCCGCCAGGGTCCAGCCGACCGGATCGGCCTATGCGAACGCCGCGCAGATCTACCCCTACGCCGAGGGCGCTCTGTTTCAGGTCTACACGGCGCCTGGCCGGATCACTGACATCACGCTCGAAGAGGGCGAGACCCTTTCCGGAACCGGGCCTGTGGCTGCCGGCGACACCGTGCGCTGGATCATCGGCGATACGGAAAGCGGATCAGGAGCCAGTCGGCGGGTGCACATCCTGATCAAGCCGACCCAGGCTAATCTGCAGACCAATCTGGTGATCAACACCAATCGCAGGACCTATCACCTGGAACTGCGCGCGACGCCGGCGACCTACATGGCCTCGGTGGCTTGGCGCTACCCGGCCGATGAGGCCTTGGCGGCCGCCGCGAGCGTCGAGCGGTACGCCGCGCCCACGGTGGCGATCGAGCAGCTCAACTTCAACTACAAGATCTCCGGCGATCGTCCCTCCTGGCGTCCGGTGCGTGTCTTCGATGACGGCCGGCAGACCTTCATCGAATTCGCCCCGTCGGTGACGCAAGGCGAGCTGCCGCCGCTGTTCGTCGGCGGCGCCGACGGGAAAGCGGCTGACCTTGTGAACTACCGTGTGAACGGCCAGCGGATGGTGGTCGATCGCCTGTTCGCTCGCGCCGAGCTGCGGCTCGGCGACCGTCGCGGCCAAAAGCGCGTGCGCATCGAGCGCGGTGCGGGAGGATGACCATGTCCACGGCCTCTCAGCCTGCGGCCCGCGAGCCTGCGGAGGAACTCCGGCTTCGCTCCGCGCGGCCGCGAGTGGCCCGCCTCTCGCGCAGGGTGCTGATCGCCCTGACTGCGACCTCGTCGGTCGTGGTTGTGGGCGCCGTCGCCTACGCCATGACCACCCACGCGGGCGGCTCGGCGCCCGCAGAGGTCTACAACGTCGGAGGCCAGCCTCCCGAGCGGCTCAATGCACTACCGCGGGACTACGGCGCCGCTCCTCGGCTGGGACCGCCACTGCCTGGAGATCTCGGGCGTCCGATGCTGGAGGCCGAGGTCGCGCCGCCCCCAATGGCGCCGATCGGGCCATCCGATGCGGCCCAGCAGGAGGTGCAAGCGCGGCGGCAGCGGCTGATGCAAGAGCGCGATGCGGCGCGAACCAGCCGCCTCTTCTCCACCGAGGCGCAAGGCCAGGCTGGCTCGTTCGCCGAAGGCGCCACGAGCCTCATCGAAGCCGCCGCGTCTGCTCCGGCGGGACGGCGCACGATCCTCGATGGGCCGGTTGAACGACGGACGACGAGCCCAGACCGGCTCGCGTCGCCACCTTCGCCCTTCGTGCTCCAAGCCGGCGCGATGATCCCCGCCGCGCTCCTCACGGGCGTGCGATCGGACTTGCCAGGGCAGATCGTCGGCCAGGTGACGGAGAACGTCTACGACAGCGTAAGCGGCCGCTTCCTGTTGATCCCGCAGGGATCGAAGCTGATCGGCGCCTATGACACCCAGGTCGCCTTCGGGCAGAGCCGCGTGCTGCTGGCCTGGACCCGACTGATCCTTCCAAACGGACGCTCGCTCGTGTTGGAGAAGCTGCCGGCCGGTGACGCCCAAGGCTACGCAGGCCTGCAGGATCGCGTTGACCGCCACTGGGGCGCGCTATTCGGCGCCGCCGCGCTTTCGACGATCCTCGGCATAGGCGCGGAGCTCGGGGAGGGCGACGACGAGAACGACATCCTTCGCGCGCTCCGCCACGGGGCGGCCGGCTCCTTCAACCAAGTTGGACAGCAGACGGTCGGGCGCAGCCTGAACATTCCGCCGACCCTGACGATCCGACCGGGCGCTCCAGTGCGGGTGATGGTCACCCGCGACCTCGTTCTTGAACCCTACAGAGGCTGAGAAGTGTGCAATGGCCAAGTTGAAACTCGCCGAGCTGCAGGACGACACGCCTGTGAAGCTCACCGTCGAATTGCCTGGAGCCGTGCACCGCGACCTGGTCGCCTACAGTGAGGCGCTGGCGGCGCAAGGCGGTCGGCCCCTTGAACCCGCGAAGCTGATCGTGCCGATGCTGGCCAGGTTCATGAATACGGATCGCGCCTTCACCCGCGCGAAGCGTTCGGGTGATAGCACGGGCGGCTGAGAGGACAGAGCAGAGGCGGGAAGGCGTGACCCCAGGCCTACGCACCTTGATGTAGAGGGGAATTGGCTAGTCGGTTCATGTACCTAGCGCATAATCCTCACGCATCATGCCGGCGCCGCGTCCAGGTTGTTGAGATCGCGCGCCACTATGCCGCCGCCCTGGAAGCGCAGCGTGCGCAGCTCGCCACGTCGCCATAGGATGCGCAGGTATTCGTCGCCTTGGGTTCGGTGGGGTGGAGAGCGGCAGCCGCCGCCGGCGGGGCCGAATGACCCTGAAGCCGCCTGCCGCTTTCGCGGGCCAGGGTGGTCGGCTGGCCACTCAATTCATCCCTGACGGCGCGCCACGAGGTCGATGAGGGCCGACATTCCCTCGTGCCCTGATCCCTCTGAAAGGAGGGCGTCGTAGGATGCAAGCTCGAGGATCTGCATGTCCGCGAAGGTCTCACGGAGCATCCCCTCTGTGAATAGGTTCTCGACGGCAGAAGGGCCGCCCGTGCCGTAGGCGAGCTGCTCCGCCCCGGTAACCCTCAGCAGGAGCAGCCCACCCGGCCGCAGCGCTCGCTCCATGCCCTTGAACATCCGACTGCGCAGCTCGGCCGGAGAACTGGATGAAGATCCCGGCGACGACGTCGCACGCCGCGCCCGGCCAAGTCCACCTGGTCAGGTCGGCAAGTTTGCAGGTGATCTCGACACCGCGACGCTCGGCGAGCCGTCGCGCCTTCTCCTGCGCAGCGCGCCATCCGTCGATAAAGACCACCTCAAGACCTTGCTCCGCCAGCCACACGCCATTCCGACCCTCTCCGTCCGCCACCGCCAGAGCGCGGACGCGGGACGCCAGCCGATGCCTTTGGCGCGCGAGAAAGGCGTTGGACTGCTCCACGAACAGGTAGCCCTGCTGGCCGTAGCGTCCGTCCCAACGACGCAGCCCCGGATCATTCATCATCCAAACCTTGAGAGAGGCGCCGTCGCGGGGCAGACTGGGTTGGGCTGATATCGCCGCGCGCTTGGCGCGCCCAGATGCAAGGACTTGAGTGCGTGCGGTTGATCTTCCGGTGCCCAAGCGAGCTCAAGGATCTGCTCCCGTTGCCCGTGCCGGCCGCGGAGGGTCTTCCCGGTTGGTTGAAGTCGATGCCGGCCGAGGCGTTCAGCGCCCTTCTCGGAAGGAACGAAGACACGGCGAAGCGATGTCCCCCGCTCCTCGATGCGATGACCACGGGGTTCCTGATGCCACTGATGTGTGACGTGCGGGTGGAGGACGGAGAGTTCACCTGGGATATGGAGCTTCCCGCGGGCCGGAGCGTCGAGTTCCCGCGCTCGCCGATGTTGTTCCACGACCCTGTCCAGATCTCCGGGGCCCCCTTTGCGGAACAAGACCAGTTCATCGTGAAGTTCCACAACCCCTGGGCCATCGAAGTCCCGGCCGGCTACTCCGTGCTGTTCACCCACCCGCTGAACCGCCACGATCTCCCGTTCGTGACGCTCACCGGGTTGGTGGACTGCGATCGCTTTTCGAACCTGGGGACTCATTTTCCCGCCCTTTGGCGTGACCCGAAGTTCAAGGGCGTTCTGCCCAAGGGGACGCCGATCGCGCACTGCATTCCGGTCAAACGAGAGAGCTGGGATGTGGAAATGGCGACGTTGGACGAGGCGCAAAGCCAGGATGCTCAAGCCACCCTCGATGCAATTCGGCGCGCGCGCGGGGTCTATCGCCGCCGCTTCCGGGCCTGAGATCAGCCCCTGCTCGTCAAGAAGGCCGCTGCCGTGCTGGCGTTCAGGAAGAGTCGCCCGTGCGGCGCGCTGGATAGAGTCGTGATCGCAGCGCCCAACAGCTGGGGCGCGGCTCGAACGACCGCACGGAGATGAGCCTCGCCTGCCGCGCGCCTGCCTTGTTCGAGCAGGCTTTTGGCCAAGGCGAGGCGGGTGAGGGGATCGTCGGGCCCAATGGTCAGGGCCCGCTCGTAGAGATCGCTCGCGGCGGCTTGGTCGCCTTCGAGCGCGAGGGTTCGGGCAAGAGCGAGGTGGACGTCGTGTCGGTCTGGCGTTTCGGCCAGCAGATCTTCGAGGATCGCACGTGCCCCAGCGTGGTCCTGACGTCTGAGGTGGAGGTAGGCTAGACCCACCCTGAGGCTCGGCTCGCCGGGCATCGCGGCAAGCCCGGCCTCGAAAGCCGCGATCGCCTCGGTGAAGCGACCTCGTTCGCCAAGCATCTCACCCAGTTGCAGGAACGCCAGCGGGAACGGAGGGCGTCGGGTGACGGCGCGCTGCAGTTGGGTCAGCGCTTCATCCTCCCGGCCGACGCCGTTGAACGCCCGCGCCAGCAGCGCCTCGAGCTCCGGGTCAGGATTGCGCCGGGTCGCGCGTTGCAGGGCGGGAATGGCGTCAGCGTAGCGCCCTTGCAGCAGAAGCGCGTGGGCGAGCAGGCGGACGGCGGTCCCGTTTCCCGGCGCCGATCGGACGACCGCGGCCGCCAGGCGTTCGGCCGGTTCGAAGCGCCCCTCCAGCAGCGCCGCGGAAGCCTGATGCAGCGCTTCCTCGATTGTCCGGGGGCGCGCTGGCGGCGCCCCGTGTCCGTTCGGCGCCATTGAGCTATGGCTCACTCGGCGAGCTCCGCCACGCTGCTGAGAAAGCTCAGCACAGCGTCGGTGAAGCGGTCGTTACGATCCCCCGCGATCATATGCGCAGCGCCGGCCACGTCGGTGAGAACGCCTCCGGGAATGCGCTCGATAAACGCTCTGGCAGCCTCGCTGGACACCAGCTCGCTCAACCTGCCCCGGATGAGATGCACCGGAATCTGGATCCGAGCGGCACGCTCCTCGAGCGCAGCCATTCCGTCCTCTGTCCGATCACGCCGAACCCCGCTGGCGAAGCTCGGGTCCCAGTGCCATCGATATCGGCCGTCATCGCCGAGGCGCAGGTTCTTGCGCAGACCGGAAAGGTCGGTAGGGCGCGGCCTGTGTGGAACATAGGCGGCGATGGCCTCAGCCGCGGCCTCGAGGCTCTCGAATCCCTGCTCCAAGTTGGCGGCCATGAACCCCATGATCCTGGCCACGCCGGTGGGCTCCATGCGGGGCACGATGTCGACCAGCGTCAGGGAGCGGAAGACGCCGGGGGCGACCTGCGTCTCGGCCACCAGTCCGGCAAGTCCTCCGAGCGAGGCTCCGACCAGGTGGGCTCCCCTCCTTTGACGCCTCGCCACCTCGACAAGATCGGCGGCGAACCGTTCGATGCCGTAGTCGCCACCTGGCGCCCAACTGCTGTCGCCGTGACCGCGGAGATCGAGCGCGATGACTTCCCAGCCCTCTGCCGCGAGCTTCTGCGCAGCGCCGGCCCACGAATGGCGGGTCTGGCCTCCGCCGTGCGCAAGAATGACCACGCCGAGCCGATCCGCGCCGAACACATCAGCTGCGAGGGTGACCCCCGCTCCGAGCTCGAAGTCGAAGCGTCTTGGCTTCAGGACGGTGGTTGTTTCCATAGATCGAATCTCCCCTGCGCCGATACTGGTCGGCGCCTCCCTTCAGTGGTCGGCGGCTTGTCGCCGCTCACCTGGTCTCGACAGCCCGTTCGAGCTCGAACCGAACAAGCTCGGGATGTTCCATGGGAAGCAGGTGAGTGGCGCCATTCACCTGGTCCATCGAAATTCTGCCGGCCGCGCTCAGCTCTGTGTCAGCCGCCGCGAGTGACGCGCAGGTCGATCCGTGCTCGGCCCGCAGGATGCGCACCGGAGGCCCCGGAGCGAGCAGGGCCGACCAGGCGTCATGCCCGTGGGAGACGAAGTTGCTCACCTCCCATTCCGGCGAACAGGCGAGCTCAACACCACCAGCCGGCCGGTCGCGGAAGGCGTCGGCCACGTAATCCTCCAGCTGTGCCTCGTTGAGCGACTTGAACGCTCCCCGTCCGCGGTAGGCCTCGAGCGCCTCTTGCCGGGAGGCGAATGTCGCTCGTCGTCGGCGCGCGCCGTCCGCAAGCGGCGAGTTGACGGGGCCCTTGCGGGCCAGCTCGGCGGCTTCGCGGGACAGGATGACGGGTTCGAAGAGCACGAGAGCCCGGATTCGCTCAGACGCCATGTGGGTGGCCAGGAGGCTGGCCGTCCCCCCCCATCGAATGCCCCGAAAGCACGATGTTGCGGGCGTCGATGGCCTCCGTAAGTGCGAGCAGATCCTCGGCGATGTCGGTCCAAGTCGAGCGCCCCTCCGCATGCGTCGCAAGCGTGCTGCGGCCGTGCCCACGCAAATCCAGCGCCAAAACCCGGTGGCGGAGCGCCAGTGGCGCAAGGATGGTGCGATACGTGCGGGCGTTGAATCCATTGGCGTGGGAGAAGACCACGTCGACCGGACGGTTCGGGTCGCCAAAATCGAGGGCGCCCATGGCCCCGCCCCGGCCGGGGAGGTCGATCAGTCGTTGACTGGGATCCGGGGGGCGAGCGTTCATGCTTGGGTTCCCGACGCGGCCGCGGGCGGAGCGCCAAGCCCAGTCGCCGCGCCTCTGATGCTCCAGATGCAGTCGCCGTCCGGCTCGAGAGCCGCATCGCCCTGGGATCCCACCGGCTCGAACTTGCCGTCTGTGAGGAAGGCGATGCCCGCCTCGTCCGAGGGCGGGACCTTCGCCAAGAACCGCTGTTCCTCCGGCCCCCGCCCGACGACGACGCCGAACTTGGGCCGGCCGTCGCGTTCATAGAGAACGGTGTAGGTCTCGATGATCCCGGGACCGGCGTAAGTCTCGTCGAGCTCGGGGACCGATCCGCGGGCGGCGTCGGCCTCCGCTTGAAAGTCGAAGTCCCGGCGGACGACGTCGAGCGGGAAGGGCTCTCTCCCCAAGACGATAGTGTGATTGTTCGTCGCGTACCCGCCGTTGGCGAAGAGGAGGCCGTTGCCGCCCCTCTCACGCAGCTTCAGCACCATGCTGACGACGGCGTGGCTCATGTAGTTGCCGATCGGCCCGCCGCCGAAGGTCAGGCCGCCGACGACGGTGGCCGGCTTCTCCACCGGCCAGCCGATCACCCGCCTCGCCATCTTCGGCACGCACGGGAAGCAGCTGTAGAGCTCGACCAGGTCCAGGTCCGAGGGGGTGACGCCGTTCAGGTCCAGCGCCCGGCTGAGCGAGACGGCCATGCTGACCGACCGATCGTAGCGGTCGCGCTTCAGGTAATCCCCCGGTTCGTGGGCTGCTGCGCCTGCGCCGACGTACACTAGCCGGTCCTCCGGAATGCCCGCTTGGCGGGCGGCGGCCAGGCTGGCGACGATGAAGCCGGCGCCCTGGTTCACCGAGGAGTTGGCGACCATCAGCTTGTTGTAGGGGAAGGCGATGGGCCGGTTCTCCGCGGAGGGGGTCACGATCGCCTCCGGCGTTGTCGGCTTGCGGATCCAGGCGCCGGGATTCTCCGCGGCGACCTCGGAGAACCGCGACCAGATCGCGCCGCTCTCGGCCTGGGCTTCCGCGAAGGTCTGGCCGTAGGCGGCGCGGCCGGCGTTCTCGTAGAGTGGATAGACGTCCACCGGCGCCGTCAGACCGTAACGCTGGCGCAGGGAGGGCTGGCCGGCGCCGCTGGTCGCCTGGCGTAGCGGATTGTGGGCAGAGGGATCATCTCCGGTCCTGAGAGCGGCCAGCTGGGCGGCGGTGCGCAGCGCCTCGCCGCCGGCCACGGCGGCGACCTGGATCTCGCCTTCGGCGATCCGGCGTGCCGCCTCATTGAGCATTAGAATGGGCGTGTCGCCGCCGGGGTAGGAGCTCTTGTAGCAGAGCCTCGGCTTCGCCCCGAGCTTGGCCGCGAGTGGGCTCGAGACGTCGCCAAGCTCGCGGAAAGACAGCTGGTCGACAACGGCCAGGGAGTCCAGCCGGGCGATCCACCCGGTCCCGGCGTCGCGGTCGGCCTCGCGCAGAGCCGCCTCCATCAGGCCGATGGGGTCCAGGCCCTGCCGCGGGTCCGTTGGCCGGTCGTTGAGCTGGCCCACCCCCACGATCACCGGAATGCGCGCGGCGTCGTCCCTCATCTTGCGTCCCTCACCTCGAACTGAATTCTCAGCGGCCCTGCCAAACCGGCGCGCGCTTCTCGGCGAAAGCGCGCGGGCCCTCGCGACCGTCTTCGGAGCGCATCACGGTCCCGATCTCGGCGCGGGTCTGCGCCCAGGCGGCCGCCTCGGAGGCGATCTCGCCGTGCTGGATTCCGAGCGCGATCCGCTTCGAGGCCTGCACCGCCAGCGGCGCGTTGGCGGTGATCCGCGCCGCCATCTTCAGGGCTGCGTCCATCACTTGCGCCTGCGGCACGACGGCGTTGACCAGGCCGAGCTCCAGCGCCCGTGGGGCCGAGATCGGCTCGCCGGTCAGCATCATCTCCATGGCGATCTTGCGCGGCAGCTGCTGGCCCAGGCGGAAGGCGCCGCCGGCGGCCGCGAGGATGCCGCGCTTGACCTCTGGCAGACCAAAGGTGGCGGTCTCCGAGGCGACGGCCAGATCGCTAGCCAGGGTCAGCTCGGTGCCTCCGCCGAGCGCGGTCCCGTTCACCGCCGCGATGGTCGGCTTGGAGATGTGGTGCTCTACATAGCCGGCGAAGCCCCAGGCCCGCTCGCGCTCGCCCACGGCGAACGGCTCTCGGTTGGCCAGGGCCTTGAGGTCGGCGCCGGCGCAGAAGGACTGATCCCCCGGCGCCCGTGATGATCACCGCCCAGATCTCCGGGTTGCGGCGGGCCTCCTCCAGCGCCTCACCTACCCCGACGGTGACTGCGCGGTTTACGGCGTTACGGGCCTCGGGCCGGTTGAGGGTGACGATCATCACCTTTTCACGACGCTCGACGAGGACGGCTTCGCTCATGCGCTCACCGCCTCGCGGGCTCCGGCTTCGGCGCAGACCTTGGCCGCTCCGTAGTCGGCCTTGCCGTTGCTGACGCGGAGGGATCGGTCGGCGACGAAAATTCGCTTTGGCGTCTTGTAGCCTGCCAGCGACCTTCGCACGTGCGCCTTCAGGGCGGCCTCGTCCAGCGCCTGGCCAGGGGCGAGGTCGACGACAGCGGTGACCGCCTGACCCCACTTTTCATCAGGCAAGCCCACCACCAGGGCGTCCTCGATGCTGGGATGGGTCTTCAGGACCTCCTCGACCTCCTCCGGGAAGACCTTTTCGCCAGCCGTGTTGATGCAGGCGTTGCCGCGGCCCAGCAGAGTAAGCGCGCCATCGGGCTCGACGATGCACCAGTCGCCGGGCATGGAATAGCGGACGCCGTCGATCACCCGGAATGTGCGCGCCGTCTTCTCCTCGTCCTTGTAGTAGCCGACCGGGTTGGGCGGCCCGAGCGCCACGAGTCCACGTACGCCCGATCCTGGCGTCACCGGCTGGTCATTCTCGTCGAACACGCGGCAGCGCTCGCTGATCATGAACTTGGCGGTCTGCACCTCGCCGGCTTTGGTCATGATCGAGCTGCCCATGCCGAGCGCCTCGGACGAGGAGAAGGCGTCGCTGAGCGTCGCCTGTGGCATGTGCTCTAATAGGCCGCGCTTGACCTCGAGGCTCCACATCACTCCCGACGAGACCACGGTCGCCAGGCTGGAGACGTCCCAGCGGCCTGGGTTGGCGTTGAGGGCGTTCAGGAGAGGGCGGGCGAAGCTGTCGCCGACGATGGTCAGCGATTGTGGGCGCTGGCGGTCGATGGCCTCCAGCGTCTCGACCGCATCGAAGCTCTCGCCCGTCAGGGTGATTACGCAGCCGCCGGACAGGTGCGCGCCCATGGCGGTAAGCAGGCCCGTGCCGTGCATCAGAGGCGGAGCAATCAGCGCCCGCCCGCCGGGGCCTACCTTGCGGGTGTGCTCGGCGAGCGCTTCCAGCGTCTCGGGCACGGGGCCCATCTTGCGAGCGGCGCCGAGGGTGATTTCGCGCAGGTCGTGGTGCGGCCACATCACGCCCTTGGGCATGCCGGTGGTGCCGCCGGTGTAGATGAAGAACAGATCGTCCCCGGAGCGCTCGATGTTCAGGGGCGAGCCTTCGCCTTCGCCGGCAAGTGCGTCGAAGCTTTCGGCGAAGGGTGCGGTCTGCCCGCTCGTCGCGACCTCGACCCAGGTCTTCACCTTGGGCAGGCGCTCGCGGATCTGGGCGACCGCCTCGCGGAACTCGGGCGCGTAGACCACGGTCTGGGCGTCGGAGTTGTCGAAAATGTACCAGACCTCGTCGGGCGTGTAGCGGTAGTTGACGTTGACGTGGGTCAGACGCGCTTTGAAGCCCGCCGCGACCGTCAGCATGTATTCCGGCCGGTTGCGCATGTAGACGGCGATCTTGTCGCCTGGAGTCGCGCCGCGGGCGATCAGGGCGCGGGCCAGATTGTTGGAGAGCCGGCTTGCCTCGCTCCAGGGGATGGTTCGCTCGCCGTGAACGAAGGCTGGTGCGTCCACCGGCAAAACCGGCTCGACGGCTTCGAGAATGTCGCCGAAATTCCAACCCACGCTCTCTTCTCCCAGTGTCTTTGTCACCGCCGGGGCTTGGCGGCTCTAGCTCGTGCGAACCTCGCGGAACGGAATATGCCGATCGACCTCCGGCTCCTTCGGCAGGCCGAGGACCCGCTCGCCGATGATGTTGCGCTGGATCTGGTCCGTGCCGCCGCCGATGGACGTGAAGTAGGCGTTCAGCGTCAGGAAGTTGGCGTCGTCGGCCCTTGGGTGCTCGGGCCCCTCCAGGAGGCTGCCGGCGCCGAGAATCAGCGTCCGGACACGCGCCTCCTCGTGGAGGATGCGGCTCATCGCCAGCTTCCCGAGACTCATGAGCGGAGAGGATGTGCCCTGCTTCAAGTCCGCCTTGGCGCGGGCGGCGTTGAGCGCGTTGAGTTTTTTGAGGCCGATCACCCTGGCGATCTCCTGACGGATCAGCGGATCACCGAGCATGCCCGCCTCCCGCGCCAGCGCGATAAGCGGCTCGCCTGAGCCTTCGGGCACGCCGCTGCGAGGGCCGCGCGCGGCTTCGCCCATCGCTGAACGCTCGTAGGCGAGGGCAGTTTGCAGCACGCCCCAGCCCTCGCCGAGTTCGCCGAGCAGGTTTTCCTCAGGACAGTGGGCGTCGGTGAAGAAGACTTCGTTGAACTGGCTCTCCCCGGTGATCTGCCGGAGCGGTCGCACCTCGACGCCCGGCTGCTTCATGGGCAGGAAGAAGAAGCTGATCCCGCGGTGCTTGGGCACCTCCCAGTTCGTGCGAGCGATCAGCATGCCGTAGTCGGCGCTGGCGGCGTAGCTGGTCCAGACCTTCTGGCCGTTGATCACGAATTGGTCGCCCTGCCGGTCGGCGCGGGTGCGGACCCCCGCCAGGTCCGAGCCCGCGCCGGGCTCGGAATAGAGCAGGCACATGCCGACCTCGCCGCGCAGCAGCGGGACGATCAGCTTCCTCCTTGAGCGCCTGCGTCCCCCCGGCGAGCAGGGTGTTGGCCCATAGGTTGGTGCGGTCCTGACCCGTGCCGGGCGCGCCGATCGCGGCGAACTCCCGCTCGACCACTCGCGCCTCGGCGTCCTTCAGGTTTCGGCCCATCCATTCCGCCGGCCAGCGGGGGGACGGCCCAGCGGGCCTCGACGACCTTGGCCAACCAGGTCTTGCGGTCCGCCTCGCTTTGCAGCGGACCTGTCCAGGTGGCCGCCAACCAGGCGCGGACTTCGTCGCGCAGGCTCTCTTCGGCCGCCGAGCGGGCGGAGTCGTCAGCCATGGGCGGTCTCCAGTTCACGCAGGTAGCGGTCGCGGTGGAAGGCCGGCGCGCCGAATAGTTGCGCGTCGGCCCGGGCCCGGCGCAGGTAGAGGTGGGCCGGGTGATCCCAGGTGAAGGCGATGCCGCCGTACATCTGGATCGCGTCGGCGCAGATCTTCACGAAGGCATCCGAACAGGCGAAGGCCGCCAGCTCCACGGCCGCCTTGGCGTCGGCGCCGCTGCCGCAAGCTGGGCAGCGGCGTAGCGCGCCGCCGAGATGGCGCTTTCCGATTCCAGGAAAAGATCGGCAGCCATGTGTTTGATCGCCTGGAAGCTTCCGATCGGCCGTCCGAACTGGATGCGGGTCCTCGCATAATCCACGGTGAAGGAAAGCACGTGCTGACCGGCGCCGGCCTGTTCGCCCGCAAGCGCCACGCGGGCAAGATCGAGCGCCGCCTCGATGGCCTGCCAGCCGCGGCCGGCCTTGCCTATCCGCCTGGCCGCGGCGCCATCAAACCGCAGGTTCGCGAGCCGCAGCGTCCTGTCGAAGGTGGCAAGCAACGCCCGGCTGACCCCCCTTCGCACCGGAATCCACTTCGAAGACGTCAATTCCGTCCGCAGATCGGGCGGCCACGAGCAGCACGTCTGCGACGTGTCCGTGGATGGCAAACGCTGCCTCACCATCTAGCCGCCAGCTTTCGCCCTCACCGCTGGCGGTCGCCGCCACCCCGTCAGGCGTCCAGCACCCGCGCGGGCCCGTCAGGGCGGCGGCCGCGATGAGAGAGCCCGCCGCAAGGCCGGGGAGAATTCTTCCGGCCGCG
This sequence comes from Phenylobacterium sp. J367, assembly GCF_024699985.1. GTDB lineage: Bacteria > Pseudomonadota > Alphaproteobacteria > Caulobacterales > Caulobacteraceae > Phenylobacterium. The sequence goes on from NZ_JAJONA010000001.1 coordinate 3,684,692, forward strand.
TCGGCGTCGTCCAGTCGGCGGACGAGCTCCGCGGACAAGACCGCGCTTGACAAGAAAGGCGCGCAAAGAAGCGCCGCGCCGGCGTCCTCCATGACGAGCTCGAGTTCCACGGGTCCCGCGCCCGCGCCGCCGAATTCCTCGTCGATCACCAGCCCGAGCAGGCCGATAGCGGCCAGCTCACGCCAGAGAGCGGCATCATAGCCCTCGCGGCTGTCCATGACCCGCCCAACGTCCGAGAGCGTGCTCCTGTCAGCCAGGAGCCTGCCGATGGCCGCCCTCAGGGCCGAGCGTTCCTCGATGGTCAAAGCCGGCATAGCTCATGCCCGATTAATAGACGACGGTCGTCACAAAATAGCATGGAGGGCTGCTCAGCAAGCTTGATGTCCTCCGCTGCGCCTTTGCGCCGCGACTTCGCGACGCCATTGGAGGGGCGCATTGACGTGGGCGCCGAGATTATCGGACGGTTCTCGTCTAAAACAGAAAATGGGCGATCCGGAGCGGACGTTTGAGCCTTTTGGCGTCGAGTGCAGAGTCGCCCGCCCGCGGACGGCCAAGAGACGTCTCGATTGAGGCGCGGGTCTTCGACGCGGCGATGGCCGTCTATGCCGAGGGCGGCTGGGCCGCCTTCTCGTTCGAGGCGGTGGCCCGTCGCTCGGGGGGTGGGCAAGGCGTCCCTTTACCGCCGGTGGCCTGGCCGTGGCGAACTGTTGAGGCAGACCTTCGAGGCGCGCTGGCTCGCCGTCACGAAAATCGACACCGGAAACCTGCAGGGAGATCTGCGGGCCCTCGCTCGCATGGTGGCCCAAACCCTCACGGGTCCGTTCAGCGGTGCGCATCCACGGATCAGCCTGGACTTGGCCGAACATCCCGAGCTCCTGGCGTTCCTGCGTCCCTACGCGGAGGCCACCATCGCGCAGGGACGGCACATCATCCGGCGAGCGATCGCCAGAGGCGAGCTCGCCGCATCAGTCAACCCGGGTCTGATCATGGATCTGGTGGTCGGGGCCGTCACCAACCACGTCCGGACGACGCCACGCCGTCTTCGTCAGGCGATGCTGGCGAAGATCGAGGCCTTCATCGACTCCATGGTCGAGGTCGTTCTCGCGGGCGTGGGCGCCAAAACCTTGCCCGTGCGCGCGCCAGGGCCGGGGGAGGAAGGCCTGTGAGCACTGACGCGGTGGACGCGGTGGTGGTTGGAGCTGGCTTCGGCGGCCTCTACATGGTCCATCGGCTGCGGCAGCTCGGCATGACGGTCCAGGGCTTCGATGCGGCGGGCGGCGTCGGCGGCACCTGGTACTGGAACCGCTACCCCGGCGCGCGCTGCGACATCCCGAGCCTCTTCTACTCTTACACCTGGTCGCCCGAGGTCCAGCGGGAATGGCGCTGGAGCGAGATGTACGCCGCCCAGCCGGAAATCCTGGCCTACGCCGAGTTCGTGGCGGAGAAGTACGACCTGAAGCGGGTCTTCGCCTTCGAGTCCAAGGTGAGGTCGGCGGTCTGGGACGAGGCCGTCCGCCGCTGGACGGTGACCACGGATCGCGGTGATCGCGTCTCCGCCCGCTTCTGCATCATGGCGACGGGTTGCCTGTCGGCGCCTCGCGCGCCCGACATCCCCGGCCAGGACAGCTTCGGGGGGCCGGACCCTCCACACCGGCACGTGGCCGCACGAACCGGTCAGCTTCGAGGGGCAGAAGGTGGCGGTGATCGGCACCGGCTCGTCCGCCATCCAGTCGATCACCGAGATCGCGCGGACGGCGTCCCACGTCTACGTCTTGCAGCGCACGCCGAACTTCAGCGTCCCGGCCCGGAACAGGCCGCTAACCGAGCAGGACTACGCCGCGTTCTGGGAGCAGTACCCGGCCTACCGGCAGATGGTGCTGGAGGGCGCGGCGGGGATCGCCGGCGGCAGCCCCTTCCGCAGCCTCACGGCCGAACAGCAGCGCGCCAGGTTCGAAGAGCTGTGGAACATCGGCGGCGCCGGCTACCTCGGCGCCCTGGCGGACCTGCTGACCAACCCGGTGGCCAACGCCGCGGCGGCCGACTTCGTGCGCGAGAAGATCCGCGAAACCGTGAAGGATCCCGCAGTCGCAGAGGCTCTCTCGCCCGACGACCATCCGATCGGCGCCAAGCGGATCTGCGTCGACACCGGCTATTACGAGATCTTCAACCAGGAGAACGTCACCCTGGTGAACCTGCGCCAGGCCCCGATCGCGTCGATTACGCCGCAGGGTGTGCGGACGACGGCCCAGGAGTATTCGGTCGACGCCATCGTCTACGCCACCGGCTTCGACGCCATGACGGGGGCGCTGCTGAACATCGACATCGTCGGGGAGGGCGGTGTCAGCCTGGCCGAGGCGTGGCGGGACGGGCCCAAGACATACCTGGGACTGCAAGTCGCCGGCTTCCCCCAACTTCTTCACCATCACCGGTCCGGGCAGCCCCTCGGTGCTGTCCAACATGATCAGCAGCTGCGAGCAGCACGTCGAATGGATCACCGATTGCTTGGCGTGGCTGGACGCCAACGGAGTCGATGCCATCGCGGCCGACCCGCAGGCCCAAGAGGACTGGGTCCGCAAGGTCAACGAGGCCGCCGACCAGACCCTCTTCCCGAAGGCCAACAGCTGGTACATCGGGGCGAACATCCCCGGAAAGCCGCGGGTCTTCATGCCCTACGTCGGCGGCCACTACCGACAGATCTGCAACACCGTGGCGGCGGACGGATACCGCGGGTTCCGTCTCTCGGGATCGGCGGACCGCGCCTCAAGGCGGGTGGTGCGGACATGACCCGGTTGGATCGGCGAACGCAGGGTTCGTCGACTGCCCCCTCGCAGACAGGAGTCACCCATGCCCCTTCATAGCCGCATCTGCGATATCTTCGGCATTCAGTATCCGATCGTGCTCGCCGGGATGGGCGGCGCCAGCGTCCCGCGGCTGGCGGCGGCGGTTTCGAATGCAGGCGGGCTTGGCGTGCTGGGCGCGGCGGCCTGCTCGCGCGAGGAACTGCGCGAGTGGATCCGCGAGGTTCGATCCCTCACCGATAAGCCATTCGGTGTCGACACCCTTCTGCCGGCGTCGGTGCGGCGCGATGGGAGGGACACCGCGGGGCCGGGGAAGCCGTCGCCCCTGGACCTCGCGAGCGAATACCAATCCTTCGCGGACGAGTTCATGCGCCAGGAGGGCTTGACGAAAGTGGCGCGGCCGCCACGGCGGTCCAACGCCGACGGGCAAGGCGGGCCGATGTTCTTCTCGAAGGAATTCTTCGAGGAGCAGATGGAGGTGGTCGTCGAGGAGAGGGTCCCCGTCTATGCCGCCGGGCTTGGCAATCCGGGCCCGTGGATGGAGCGGATGCGCGAGAACGGCACCAAGGTCATGGCGGTCATCGGTTCAGTGAAGCACGCTCTGCAGGTGGCGGCTTCCGCGGTGGATGTGGTTGTCGCACAAGGTCATGACGGCGGCGGCCATAACTCCCCGGTCGGCACCATGGCGCTCATCCCGCAGGTCGTGGATGCGCTCGCGGGCCGCGTGCCGGTCCTTGGTGCGGGCGGTATCGCCGACGGGCGGGGGTCGCCGCTGCGCTGATGCTTGGCGCCGAAGGCGCCTGGATTGGAACGGCCTTTCTCGCGACCGAGGAAGCCGGCATCCATCAGTTCCAGAAGGAAGCCCTTGTGGAATCCGGCGACACGGACACCGTGGTGTCGAAGTCCGTGACCGGCAAGCCCGCGAGGCTTGTGCGGAACAAGTGGGCGCAGGCCTGGGTCGACGCCGGCAAGGAGCCCCTCCCGATGCCCTATCAGTCGATGATCTCCGGACCGGTTCTCGCAGCCGCCACCCAGGCGGAACGCAAGGATATCGCGCCTGGCTTTGCTGGCCAGGGGCTCGGCTTGATCCGGCAGATACGTCCGGCGCGTGAAGTGCTGGAGGATCTCGTCAGGAGCGCGGAGGAGAGCCTCACGCGAGCCGGTCAGTTCTGTTGAGTGGGCGATGGGCTGGGGAGACGTGCGGTGACCGATGACGCTGAGCTGCCTGGCGCTGCCCCTGTCAAGGCCTGGCAGGCGGCATTGCGGGCCGCCCCCTTTCACAACTGGCTGGACCTGGACATCGTGGCACTCTCGGACGACGGCCTCGAACTCGCGATGCCCTGGCGGGACGAGATTGTCTCCAACCCCCGCATCGGTTCCGTCCATGGGGGCGTTCTGGCCTCGTTGATCGATCTCGCCGGGTTCTACGTCCTGCTGGTTCACGGCCATCGGGTCACCGCGACCGCTACACTCTCGGTGGACTATCACCGTCCGGCGACCGCTGGGCCCATTCTCACATCCTCAAGGATCGTGAAGGTTGGGCGGCGGCTGTCAGTGGCCGAAAGCATGGTGCGAAGCGCTGGCGGTGACCTATACGCCAGCGGCCGCGGCGTCTATCTCACGGGCGAATAGCGTGACCCAAAGGCCAGCGCACCCGCCGCCGCCCGGGCGGCTCCGGCAGATGACCGGCGGTCGCCCGGCTGCACCATCCGCAGTTCGTGGGCGACCGATGAGCGTTTAGCCGAGCTGAGCGCCGGCAGAGGATAGCAGCCGTCAGCGCCCGAGTGAGTTCTGACGCCTTGGCTAGCGGTTGGGTCTGCAGGCGGCCAGCTTCTCTGGGGGAAGCTTGTCGCGAGAGTCGCCGAACGCAGTGATCACCCCGACCCGCTTCGCGAGTTGCTTGCAGGCGCTTACGCTCAGTGTCTGGTTGGTCCGAGCCCGAGCCACGCAGCGGGCGTCCTGACAATTGAACACAGCGCCGCCAGCGACGATCTTTAAGGGCTCGTTGAGCGCGGTTTCAAGCTGCGCCACGACCGGCTCAGCGGCCTGGCCGGCTGCAACGATTGCGAGCGTCGCCAGGAGCCCTCCGACAGATGCTTTCAGAAACCTCACCCTGTATCCCCCCATTTCCAACGCTGCAGCTCAGACCGCCAAATACGATTGTAACATACAGCGCAAACTCGGCCCGCGGAAGATCGGCCTTGGCGGCGCAGGTCCCCTTCGTGTCTCCCTTGGTCGCGGGCGCTTTTCGCCGCCGCACCGACGGCGCAGCTCACAGCCCCGCTTTTCTCATTGCGTGACCCGGAAAGTGCGGCGAAGCTAAAGCAACGAAGATTACATGTCCCGTCTGCTGCGCCGAAGATGCAGCATCGTCGCGACTGGAGGACGCGAAGGTGTCGAGCGTTTCGCGCGTACCTTGGCTTCGGACACGGACCTTCGGGGCGCTGCAATGCGCAGCCTCCGGCCTTTCATCGTACTCAGTTCGTATTTCGGCGGCTTCCATGCCGCACGGTCTCAGAAGACACAATCAAAGAAGTGAGAAAAACAGGGAGGAGTCTATCTTGACCAGGCGTAGTCACCTATTCGGTGGTTCGATACTTTCCATCGCCATCTCCTTCGGGGGGCGCGGGCTTGGCGGACGCCCAGGCCCAGACCAGCCAACCGGCCGAAGTGGAGGAAGTCGTCGTGACCGGCTCCTTTATCGCCGGCACGCCCGAGGACGCGGCCCTGCCCGTCGACGTGCTCAGCGCAGAGGACCTGGAGGAGCAGGGCTCGCCGACGGTCGTCCAGCTCGTCAAGAACGTGACCTCGTCGCAATCGGCGCTGGGCGAGAGCAACCGCTACAACGGCGGCGCGGGGACGGCGACGATCAACCTGCGGGGCTTCGGTGCGGCACGGACGCTGACCCTGATGAATGGCCGTCGGCTCGCTGACAGCCCCGTAGCCGCCTTCCAAGGCGGCGGCGCCAACCTCAACTTCATCCCGACCGCCGCCGTCGGGCGGATCGAGATCCTCAAGGACGGGGCGGCGGCCACCTATGGCTCCGACGCCATCGGGGGCGTGGTGAATTTCATCACCCGCAAGGATCTCGACAACCTCGAGGTCAGCGCCGAATACGCCTTCATCGACGGCTCGGACGGCGACTACCGGCTCGACGCGGCGTGGGGCAAGCAGTTCGACAACGGCAACGTCTTGCTCACTGGCGGGTACCGCCACCGTTCGCGGCTTGACATCCATGACCGCGACTGGGCGCTCCGGTCGTTTGATTTCGGCGGCTATGCAGGCGCAGGGGGCTGGACCGGGGCGTCGAACCCCGGCCTGTTCCTCGCCGGAGCGAACCTCTTCCGCGATAACGGCTGCGAGGAGTTGGGCGGCGTCCTCACCAACAACGTGACCTACCAGAATCCGCTGAACGGCACGCTAGGACAGGGCGCCACAGCCACGGTCGCGGTGCCGACGGGGCCGCAGAATCCAGCGACATTCAGTTCCACGTGCCGGTTCCAGTTCTCCAACTTCAACGACCTGGTCAATGAGGAGGACCACTACCAACTCTACGGTGAGGTGAACTTCGATCTTTCGGAGACGATGTCCTTCCACGGGGAAGTCGCCTGGACGAAGAACGACACGCCGGTCCAGCGGATTTCGCCTGCGAACCTGACTGCCCAATATCCGTCGCCAGTTTCGGCGGGCGGCACGTCATTCTCGCCGACAGCTCCCAACGGCCCTAACTTCTCAGTTCCGTACAACATTCCAGCCAACCACCCGGGCCTCGTGGCCTTGCTGAACAGCTGCGCCGCGCCGTTGACCGCCGCGCAATGCGCGGCGATCCGCGCCACCGCCAACAGCAGCGTCGGCGCCCAGCCTGGCGCGCCCCTGGGCGCCCGGGGGTGGATATCGTTCAGCTCGGCTGGCGCGCGATCGCCTTCGCCGGCCATCCGCTCAACCCCGACAAGGCCGACCACCAGTCGATCCAGAACGACGGCTTCCGCGTCTCGGGCGGCTTCCAGGGCAAGGTGTTCGGAAGCGTCAACTACGACACGGCGCTCACCTATATGGAGCAGAAGAACACCTCGAACACGAACGACCTCCTGGTCCGCAATATCCAGCTGGCCCTGCGCGGCTTCGGGGCCAAGGCAGACGATCCGGGCGGCTGTAGCGCGGCCGAGACCGCCAACTTCACGACCGGCGCCGGCAACGCCGCGTTGGGGTGCTACTACTTCAATCCGTTCACCAACGGCGTCGCCACAAGCGTGGTGAATGGCGCGGCCAATCCGTTCTTCAACCCGTCGGTGGCGAACGACCCGCAGGTGGTCGCCTGGCTGTACGGAAACTACACCAATGTCTTGACGAACCGGCTGCTCGTGGCCGACGTCGTCTTCTCGGGCGAAAGCGGCATCGAGCTTCCCGGCGGCCCCGTGGCCTGGGCGGCCGGCGCGCAATACCGCTACACCCAGGAGATTCGGAAGTACGGCGCCCTCTTCAATTCGGCGGAGACGCCATGCCCGGACCGCCCGGCGTGCGCCGATGAAAGTGGGCCCCTACAGTTCTTCGGGTCCGATTCCGACCGCGACGACGACGCGAATGTGAAGGCGATCTTCGCTGAGTTGCAGTTCCCCGTCACGGCCGCCATCAACGTCAACTTCGCGATCCGCCACGAGGACTACCAAGGCGCCGTCGGCTCCACCACCAACCCCAAGGTGGCCCTGAAATGGCAGGTGGTCGACTGGCTTGCGCTGCGCGGCACGGCTAGCACCACCTTCCGGGCGCCCGGGCCGGGCCTGGTTGGCAACAACTGCAATAATGGCGTGCGCGTGCTCGGAAGCGCCTACCGCGCCTTCCAGAGCTGTGGCAATCCCGACCTGAAGCCCGAGAAGGCCGACACCTTCAATGTCGGCGCCATCCTGGATCTCGGCGGCTTCTCCGCCACCGTCGATTACTTTAATTTCAAGTTCAAGGACGAGATCATCGAGGAAAGTGGCGCTCGCCTGTACGCCGCAATGTTCCCGGGCGCGTCCAACGTGAACTGCGGAAATCCGGCCTTCGCAGCGCTGCAAGCCCGCTTTACGTTCGCCGGCGCTTGCGGCGCGGCGAACGTGGCCCGCCTCCGCAGCTTTGTGGTCAACGGCCCGACGACGGATACTTCCGGGGTGGAGTTCCGCGCGCAGTACGACTGGGACGGCTGGTTCGATGGCCATTGGGCAGTTGGAGGCGAGGCCACCTACCTGATCGAATATAAGCGCGGCGAAGTGACCATGCTCGGCGCAGACATCCCTATCTCGCCTGAGGAGGACCGCGCAGGTCTGTCCGACCTGATCAACGACTTCTTCTCCTACCCCGAGCTCAAGGCCAACGCCTTCGCGGCGTTCGTGAAGGGGCCGCTTTCGGTGCGCTGGCAGACGCGGTTCTCGGAAGGCACATCGCCTGCCTTCGGATCGCCGCTGTTCGTCACCGTCCCAAATTCGGCCGCGACAACGGGCGCGGCGGCCTGCGCGGGCGCTTCCACGTCGTGCGCTGGGCGCGACCTCCTGCCCGTCGGCAAGTCAAAGGCCTTCTGGCAGCACGACCTGATCGTGCGCTGGGAAGCGCCGTGGGACTCGGTGGTGACGGCGAGCATCCAGAACGTCTTCGACAAGGACCCGCCGTACGTTCCGAGCCAGTACAACTACGACTACACCTCGGGAAACCCGCTTGGCCGTGTGGTCGAGGTCGGCATCAGAAAGACATTCTAGGGCTTCGATCCGCAGGGGCGTCGCTCCCTGGCGAGCGGCGCTCCTGCTTCCGGTGTTCCGTTCAGCGGGCGTTTTTCGAGGCGGCGGCGCGATTCACTGTGAAGCTGCCCCTAGTTCAGGTCTATCCCACCGGGCCGCTGAGCCCGGACGCCGATCGCCTGCCCCCAGGCGAAGTTGGCGTGCGTGTGGAGGTGCACGGCGAGGCGGGACCAGGGATAGCCGGTCGATGGCACATGGCGCCAACAGGCATGACACACATCTCCAGGCACGGCATCGCCCGCGTGATGCTGCTGGGACGGCATCGCTTCGGGTCGGCCAAGCTGTTTCACGAGGGTGGCAGCTTGCGGCTGGCAGTCTTCAACTGGTGGTTCACCTGCCGGACGCGTTGAGCCACGGCCACGATCTATGTGCGCTGGCTGCGTCCACCCGTCGGGCGGCAACGGTCGGGCTTCGCCGGATCGCCGCGCCGATTGGCAGCCAAGGGGCCTTGGAAGCATGTAGCCGATGAGTGCGACACACATGGAATGTAGGTGGGCGATCACCTCGTTGACGCTCGCGGACTACTGGGTGGACCGGCGACGCATCTTCACCCTCAACGAGCCATGCAAGGGCTCAAGAGACGGGACCAACGGTCGGGGTCCTCGCGGGAATCTATCAGTTCACTCAGCGGCCACAGAACCATTTCGATCGTCGATGTGTCGTGAAAAAACCGCGCCTAGCGCCAACAGGCGCGCCGACACTTCTCCGGCGCTCTGCTTAAGCGCCTCGATCAAACCAAGATCATCACAGCGCGTGTTCTTACCGGAAGCCGAGATTGCCGCTACGACACGCCCATTGCCATCTCGCACGGGCACGGCGGCGCAGTACAAATCCTCGTCCACTTCGGCATTGTCAAAGGCATAGCCCAATGCGCGAACCGTCTCAAGTTCTTCACGTATCTGATCAGGCGATGTTATCGTATGCTTGGTTAAAGCCACAAATTCTCCACTACCCAGATACTGGGATAAGCGTTGCTCATGTAGATCGGCCAGGAGGATCTTTCCAATACCAGAGCAATACGCTTCGAGTTGCATACCTTCCCGTGTGAACAGGAGTTCTGAATGCACGCCCTCCTTGACCAGGTATGTCACCATATCCTCCTCAAGTACGCCAAGATGGATGGTGCGAGCTAATTGAGACGCCAACTTGCGCAGGATCGGTCGGCTCATCGCCGCTACTAGGCTGTTGAAATCCGTCAGCCCCGCGACCTGTGCCACCGCTCCGCCGGCCGCGTATTTCCCCGAACCAATCCTCGCAAGAAGGCCTCGGCTCTCGAAGACGGAAATCAATCGATAGGCGGTCGAAGCTGGAATCCGCAGATCCGCCGCGACCTCGCGGAGAGATCGGTCGGGCTCGGCCGTAAGGCGCAGCCACAGATCCAGCGCTTTCGCCAGAGCTGCGGCGCCGCTCGTGTGATCCTGAGACCATGGGGCCTCGCTTGGCGTTCTCACGATGTGGGACTCCCTGTTCCGCACTCATTGCTGGTCCATGCCTGTGAGCTCTACGCTTGCCCCAACAAAACACAAAATCGGGAGGGACGCCCAAATGGCGTCTGAGACATTTGGCAACTTGGCCGCGCGTCTGCGGCAGGCCTACGATCGGGGGCCTGTTCCGCCCCTGCGAGACGGCCTTGCTCCGTCGGACATGGAAGGCGCCTATGCCGTCCAGAGCCTCAATACCCGCTACTGGGTAGAGGCCGGCCGCCGGATCATCGGCAAGAAGATAGGTCTGACATCCGAAGCTGTGCAAAAGCAACTCGGCGTCAACCAACCTGACTTCGGGGCTTTGTTTTCTGACATGGAAATCATCGATGGCGGAGAATTAGACCCGAAGAAGGTTCTTCAGCCGAAAGCGGAAGCGGAGATCGCCATTGTTTTGGGCAGGGATCTGGACGGGTTAGACATAAGCATTGGCGATATTGTCGCGGCCGTTGATCACATTTCACCTGCCATCGAAATAGTCGACAGTCGTATCGAGGATTGGAAGATAACGTTCGCCGACACCGTGGCAGACAACGGGTCTTCAGCATTCTTCGTCTTGGGCCGGCAACGTATCCCCCTACGAGATCTCGATCTTCGGACTTGCGGAATGATCCTCGAGGTCAATGGCGCGGTGGCCTCGATGGGGGTTGGCGCCGCTTGCCTTGGCAGTCCGCTCAACGCCGCCGCATGGCTGGCGCGCACGCTCGCGACCAGGGGCGAGCCGTTGCGCGCGGGCGACCTGGTGTTGACGGGCGCGCTTGGGCCGATGGTGTCGCTCGCGCCGGGGGATTCAGTCGGGGTCTCCATCGGCGGCCTCGGCGATTGCGGGTTCAAGTACGGAGTAGCGGCGTGAGCGTACAGACGAAGGTCGCGATCATCGGGTCCGGCAACATTGGTACGGATCTGATGTTTAAGATCCTAAGGAAATCAATCTGGCCACCCTGCCGCCGAGGCGGTCTCAACGTTCGGACAAAAAAATGCCGAACGCGCGACCGGCGCCAGCCAACAAGCCAAACAATAAATAATGCATTGCTAGACAGGGAGGGATGTATGCCACGAGATCATCAACAAGAAATGCTGTGCGTCGCCAGCGGGAGAGCCGAGCCCGCATCGCGCGATCGAGAAGACTGCTCAAAGGTTGTTTTGGTGAGGGCAACCGCCTTTGCCGCCCTGCTTGTGGCGCCAATGGGACTGCCGACTGCAGCCCAGGCGCAGGACGCTGTTCAGAATGTGGAGGAAATTGTGGTTTTCGCGCGCAAACGCGATGAAACAGCGATTTCCACGCCGGTCGTGGTCACTGCGGTGACCGGCGAAAACCTGGAAAAGCAGGGCATCGACAATCTCACTGAGTTGCCGCAAATGGTGCCGCAGCTTCAAATTCAGACCAATGGCAGCGGCTTCGGCGGCAGCATCACGCTCCGCGGCGTTTCCAGCCCAACCTCGAGCGTCGCGATCGATCAAGCGGTGTCGCTGAATCTCGACGGCGTTCCGGTCAGTTATGGCGGCGTCGTCCGGATGGGCTTCTTCGACGTCCAGCAGATTGAAGTTCTCAAAGGCCCACAGGCTCTGTTCTTTGGCAAGAATGCTTCGGGCGGCATCATTTCGCTCAGGTCGGCGGGCCCGACGAAGGAATTCGAATCTCGCGCGAAGGTCTCCTATGAGTTCGGAGCCGAGGAAATTGTCGGCGAAGCCTATGTCGCTGGTCCGATCAATGAGGTCCTCGGCGCGCGGCTAGCTGTTAGGTATACCGATCAGGAAGGCTACATCGAAAATATCATCCCTGTCGGCACGCCAGGAACCTTCGGCCCGGCCAATAAATTCGGACCCGGTACGGAAGAGATCGCCGCCAGGGGAACCTTGCGATTTGAGCCCAATGACGTCTTCAGCGCCGAATTCAAGCTTGGCTATACAATGAGCCGGGACAACGCCGCCTACATGCAGTTGCAGAGAATTGCCTGCCCGTACGGTATTCCAGCACCTCCGGGCGCCATTCCGGGCGCTCAGGATTGTTCGGCTGACGATCGCGTCGAGCGCAGCGACCTCGACCCGACTTTGGCAGCCTTAGATCCGCGCTTTGGCGACGGGGTTCCGTTCGAGGATATCGAGCAGATCCTTGGCACGCTCGACATCAATTACAATCTCACCGATGCGATCAGCATTAATTCTGTCACGGGGTATTACGACCTGCGCTACGAACTCGTGGATGCGGCTTCTTTCGGCCTTCCGTTACTGTCATCCGCAAGTCTGATCGAGAAGTCCACCTGGTCCGAGGAGATTCGGGTGTTTTCCGAGAACTCCGGACGTTTCAACTGGATGTTTGGTGGATTTTTCCAGCTTGACGAATTTTCCACCGTGGGGACGACAGTCATCGGCCGCGCGGCGGCCCCAGTTCTGGTATTGCCGACGACATCCTTTAGCATCGACTCGACGACAGTTTCGGGATTCGCCCAGGCCACGTTCGACTTGACCGATACTCTCGAACTATCGGCCGGTGCGCGGTACACCTACGAAAAAAGGAAGCAGGACATTGCTTCAGTCGTCCCATCGATTCAGGCTCAGCTCACCGCGAACCTTCCCGACCAACGTAAGTTTCACAATCTATCTCCGGAAGCCACGCTCACGTGGCGCCCATCGTCCGCATTGACGATCTTCGGGTCCTACAAGACCGGATATAAGTCAGGCGGTTTCCAGGTGGGCATGCTCGACGCAGGACCGGCGCTCCGCGGTCCATTCGACAATTCGTTCGACGAAGAGACGGTAACCGGCGGGGAGCTCGGCCTGAAGACAGCCCTATTGGATCGATCCCTGATGATCAATATGGCGGTCTATCGGTATGCCTATGAAGATCTGCAGTTGAGCAGTTTTGAGGCGCAGTCCGCTTCGACGACTATCGCAAATGTGACCGGATCGGTCGTGCGGGGGGTGGAGCTTGATTTCAACTACAAGCCGTACCAGATTCGGGGCCTCGCGATCACTGGCGCCGTAGCTTTCAACGAGTCGTTCTATAAAGATTTCTTGGGCGACTGTTACACTGGGCAGACCATCGCGGAAGGCTGTAGCGCGGCCGATACAGATTCGAATGGTCGCTTCGACAAGCAAGATTTGACGGGCCGCACGTTGCCACGTGCTCCGAAATGGGCGTCAAGCCTCGGCTTCACCTATGAGAAGCCGCTGATGAACGATTTTCTACTGACCGTCGGTTCGAGTGCGACCTACACAGGCCGCTATTCCTACATGCAGCAGCTTCAGCCCGAGTCTTTTCAGGACGGAGTGACGAAGATCGATGCATTCGTGTCCTTCGGTCCGGCTAACGGAAGTTGGGAAATCGGTTTCCTCGGTCGCAACCTCACTGAGGAATATCAGCCGACATCCGGTGCAGGCGTGCCTCTAACGGGCAATCCCCAGCTTACCGGCACGTCGCGCCCCGGAGGCAAGCCGGACGTATTCGGCTCCACCAACCGCGGGCGCGAATATTGGATTCGGTTTACTGTGCGCCCGGACCTGCTGCTGAATTAGAACGGTGGGCGCAATGGGAGCATGCAGAGCCGTTCAAGGCTGGTTCTTGATTTCCTTGAGCACTGACAGTTTAACGCATGCAACGCAGAAGACCGGAGATCGATCTGCGGATCGCCCCGCTAAGTTAAGTCGCGCAGGTGGCGCGAGTGCGTTATGGCGAATATTGCGCAGAAGGTCATTTTCCGCTGCGATAGCGGTTCGCGCAGATTCCCGAACGCCAGCTAGAGCACTGATACGATTTTTGGTTTCTAAGGAGGAAAGTCATGTCGCGGTTGGAGTCGATGACGGAAGAATCGACCAGCAAGTCGGTTGTCGTGGACGGGGTACGTATCCACTATAACGAGGCGGGGTCTGGGCCGCCGCTAGTGATGATCCACGGCGGAGGACCGGGGGCAACGGGGTGGTCGAACTACAGCCGGAATATCGGTCCGCTTTCGAAACATTTCCGGGTTCTTACACCGGATCTGCCCGGGTTTGGCAAGTCGGACGTGAAACCTAAAGGCAGTCCCATGCCAGGTTGGTACGCCACGAAAATCGGACAGTTCTTGGATGCGCTCGACATCGACAAGGCGCACTTCGTCGGAAATTCGCTCGGCGGACTGGTGACCACCCGGTTAGCCATGGACAGGCCCGAAAAGATTGACCGGATGGTCCTGATGGGCCCCGGTGGGAGCATGCCACTGTTCAGCCAGTTTCCGAGCCCGGCGCTCATGACGCTATTCGCCTTCTACGAAGGTGAAGGACCCACCAAAGAGAAGCTCATGAGCTTCGTGAAAGAGTTCGTGTACGACCCGTCCCAGCTCACTGATGAGCTATTGGAGCAGCGTATGCGTGTTGCGCTGAGTCCCCACATCGTGGACACGCCGCCGATGCGGCCAGATCCGAATGCCGCGATCGAGCCGCTCTGGTCCGATCCGCGACTGACGATGCTTCCCCACGAAACGATGATCATTTGGGGACGCGAGGACAAGGTTTTGCCCCTGGATATGGCCCTGCCGCTTCTAAGGCTCATCCCGAAGGCACGCCTTTTCGTCTTACCACAATGCGGGCACTGGGCTCAATGGGAGCACGCCGACGAGTTCAATCGGACTACGGCAGGGTTCTTTTCCGCAGCCAGTAAATCTTAGACAGCTTGCTGTACTATCGGCTGCGCGTTCCGGGCCACTCCGGCCGCTAGCATGGAGCACATTTCAATATTACGAATACAGCAACAGCTGCTGCTCAGAGCGCAACGACTGTTTTCGAACCGAAGGCGTGTGCTTGGCATGCTAGATTCCACATGGGTCTTCGAGTGGACCTCTTAGAAGCCTTGCCGCTCATCCAAGAATAACGTAAGATAACTTACCGCGAAGCTAACCTTTTTACGTCCAAAGTGGGCTCCTCTAGATTCTGGGAGATTACGGCCATGTCGATGCCCTCTAGCGCGACTGTATCGAAGCTGCCCACCTCCGGGCGAATGGTTCTGGAGGACAGAAGCTCCGGAACGTTCCGGGTTTCGCGTCGAGCATTCGGTGACCCGCAGATCATGCGGCTCGAACAAGAGCGCCTGTTCGACAAATGTTGGATTTATGTTGGCCATGAATCTGAAATTCGCCAACCCGGTGACTTCGTAACCCGAGAAGTCGTCGGTAGGCGAATGATTTTCACTCGCGACCGAGACAATCGCCCCCGGGCCTATTTCAATACTTGCCCGCACCGGGGAGCGCAGGTCTGCCGTGAGCCGCAGGGCTCAACCAAGCTGTTTCGATGCTTCTATCACTCCTGGGCTTTCGATACGTCGGGCAAGCTCGTCGCCCGACCCGGCGAAGAGGATTATTCTGACGCCTGCCGGGATCCGAAAATGTACAGCCTGCCGGAACCGGCGCACTTCGCATCCTATCGCGGCTTCTGTTTCATGAATCTGGATCCAAACGCGGTTGGCCTCGAAGAGTATCTTGCCGGCGCCAAGATCATCCTTGACTTCATTTCGGATCAGACAGATGTCGGAATGGAGATCGTTGGGGGTTGCCAGGAATACGGCTTTGGCGCCAACTGGAAACTTCTCTGCGAAAACAGCATTGATGGATATCACGGGCAACCGACGCATGCGAGCTACTTCGATTACTTGCTCAGTACCCATGGTAGTTTTGGCGACGCAAAGAGCCAGCTAAGCCGCGCGATCGATCTCGGCAACGGACACGCGACCATCGAATACGGCGCACCATGGGGCCGTCCCGTCGCGCAGGCGGTTCCATCCTGGGGCGAAGACGGCAAGCGCGATACCGAGGAAGTCTTCGCGCGCCTGGAGAGGCGGGTGGGCCGCGACGTTGCCGAACGGATTGCCTACAACAACCGCAACACGCTCATTTTTCCCAATCTGGTCATCAACGACATCATGGCGATCACGATCCGGACCTTCTATCCGGTTGCGCCAGGCCGTCTGAAGGTTAATGCCTGGGCGCTCGCTCCGATGGAAGAGAGCCCTGCGATGCGTGAGCGCCGCCTCTTTAATTTCTTGGAGTTCTTGGGCCCGGGTGGCTTCGCTACACCCGACGATGCGGAAGCGTTGGAGGCTTGCCAAAGAGGGTACGAGAACTCCGATATCGATGGCATCGGCTGGAACGATATTTCGAAAGGTGCGCTCTCGGATCGTCCTACCAGTCAAGATGAAGAACAGATGCGGTGTTTCTGGCGCGAGTGGAGCCGGCGCATGGAAGGGGAGGTTGGATAATGACGGGATCTGTAGCGAAAAAGCCCGCCGCGGGGCTTTCGGTGACGGTTCGGGACGTCGAGACGTTTCTGTATGATGAGGCCGCCCTGTTGGACAGATGGCTGCTCGACGATTGGCTCGCTCTGTTCGAAGAGGGTGCGAGCTACTTAGTTCCCCCTGCCGGGTCCGATGACGATGTGAGTGCCGCGTCCTCGCTCTTCTATATCGCCGACGACTACCCGCGGTTGGTCCAGCGGGTTCGGCGGCTTCAAAAAACACGGCTCACGTCGAATACCCGCACTCCAAATGCTGTCGTCTTATTTCGAATGTGCGTTTACTGGGTGGAGACGACGACTCATTTGATGTGGAATCGAAATTCGTCACCTACCGCTCCAAGAACGGAATCTTGGAAACTTATCTCGGTCATCACACCTATGAGCTCAGGCTGGCGAAGGCCGGGTTGCGGATCCGAAACAAGAGATCTCAATTGGATCTCGACCATATACGAGAGCAGGGTAAGGTCAGCATCATCTTGTGATGCGGTCCGAAGCTCTCAGGGCATTCACAAGATGCTGGATGCGCACTCAAATCATGCGCTTGTCCCAGTCTAATCAATTTTACGGAGGCGACACAGTTATGGCGGCCAAGGATATTCGACATACGAGACTCGGCTATGTGGCGCTTAATGTTAGCGATATCAAGGCCAGCGAAGCCTTCTACGGCGCAATAGTAGGCCTGACCGCGTCGGCAGACTCAACAGAAGATGTGGTTTTTTTCCGGTGTAGCGACCGGCACCATGATCTTATGTTGTGCCAGGACGGAAACGATCACGGCCTCAAGCGGGTTGGGTGGGAATTGGAGTCTCCCGAAACAGTGGATATTGCGCGGTTCCATTTTCAGTCTTTGGGCTTGCCAATAGTTGAAGTGCCTGACGATGAAGCCGCGCGCTTGGGCATCGACTTTGGCTTCCGCACAGTCTACGATAAGCTGGGTGCGGTCTTTGAGTATTATTCCGCAATGAACAAGGCGGCGCCGGCATTCACTCCGACGCACACGAAGATCGCCCGTTTGGGCCACGTGGTGCTAAATACTCCGCATCACAGGGAGGTGGAAGATTTTCTGCTGAACCAAATGAACTTTCGTGCGTCGGATCGCGTCGATGGTATGGTCACCTTCATGCGGTGCTTCCCCAATCCGTTCCACCACAGCCTGGGCTTGAGTGCTGGCCAAGCACAGAGGTTGAACCACGTGAATTTCATGGTGACCGAGATCGACGACATCGGAAGGGCAATGAATCGGATGAAGGCCAACGACGTGAAGATCGTTTATGGTCCCGGCCGCCACCCGCCATCTGAGTCGATTTTCCTCTATTTTCTGGACCCGGATGGGATCACGGTTGAATACAGTTTCGGAATGGAGGAGTTCCCGGAGATCGGGCCTCGTAATCCACGCCTTCTCGAAGCGAAACTCGAATCGGTGGATTTTTGGGGGGGCTTGCCGCAGCCGGGCTTCGGCAATAGTGGAATGTTTCAGTCACTTCAAAGCCAAGCGACTTAACGCCGATGTCTTTCAAGAACAAAGTCGCAATCGTCACCGGTGCAGCGAGCGGTATCGGACAGGCCATCTGCGAAAAATTGGCCGAAGTCGGTGTCAATCTCGTGCTTGGCGATACAGCCGAGGACACGTTGAAGGATTTGGCGGGGCGGCTGCCAGGGCAGATCGAAACCGTCTGCTCAGATCTTTCAAAGGAAGAGGGGGCAAATAGGTTAGTTGGCGCGGCGTTGGCCCGATTCGGCACTATCGATATCCTAGTCAACAACGCCGGGGGTGGTGTGATCCGGCCATTCCTTGACCACACTCCGGAGACCCTGCGCGAAACCCTGGACCGAAATTTGTGGACGGCCCTTTGGTGCACACGCACAGTTTTGCCGCACATGCTCACGAAGAAGTTTGGACGCGTAATCTTTATCGGCGCGGACTCGGTCCGAAATGGCCTTTGGCAGCACGCAGGCTACAACGCCGCCAAAGGCGGCGTACACGGACTAACGACGGGTCTCGCACGGGAGTTTGCCGCTGACGACATTACGTTCAACACCGTTGCGCCTTGCATTGTAGATACGCCAATCGTGGTCGAAATGCGGAAGCAGCACACCATCCCACTGCTTGAAGATGCCATTGGTGTAGTTCCGAAGGGCCGCCCGGCCCAGACTGCCGAGGTCGCCTCCATGGTTCGTTATCTCGCATCTGAGGAGGCGGCTTTCGTCACCGGCCAAGTCATTAGCGTGAATGGCGGAAGCACGATGCTCTAAACGGACGCGGGGAAGTTGGTTTTGCCGTTCTCTCGCGCTGGCTCATAAAAGTAGTGGCAGTAGCGCGCCGAGAGACCACCTGCTCGAGTGGAGAATCGTGTCCGCCGCTTGACCTTGGCGACTAGCGCTCAATCCCCAATGACTCGCTTGAGGCGGCAATGACTGGCACGATAGACATTCACACCCACGTGGTTCCGTCCAGCTTCCCTGCGTACAGGGGAATTAGGAAGGATGTGGCTTGGCCCTCTGTCGTGCACCAGGACTGCGGCCATGCCTGCGTTTATACCGGCGAGAAGCCATTTCGGGCGATCACGGCAAATTCCTGGAACCCGCGCCTTAGGTCGGAAGAAATGGAAGCCAGTGGCATCGCACGGCAGGCACTTTCGCCGATGCCGGAGCTTCTGTCGTATTGGCTGCAGCCCGACGACGCGGCAATTCTGGCCCGGCATACGAACGATGAAATCGCGCAGATGGTATCGGCTGATAGGGCCCGTTTCTTGGGCCTCGGCATGGTGCCCTTGCAATCGATCGATCTCGCCATCAGGGAGCTGCACTATATTGCGGAGAACGAGTGTCTCCACGGGATCGAGCTTGGTACAAACATCAACGGAAAGCCGATCGGGCATCCCGATTTTGCGGCCTTCTTTGCGGTAGTGAATGAACTTTCGCTTCCCGTTTTTGTGCATGCCCTGAGGCCGGTGGGTGTAGAACGCCTCGTGGGCGGGGCAATGCTCGAACAAGTGATTGCATTCCCCTGTGAGACGGCATTTGCCGCCGCCTCCTTCGTTACCGGCGGAATCATGCAGGCGCACCCCGACCTGCGCATCGCTTTCAGCCATGGCGGTGGAGCATTCGGACAAGTGTTGCCGCGGCTACAATTTTCTTGGAGCATGGCCCCGGAGCTTCAAGAGAAGCTCACACTCTCGCCCAACGAAGTCGCCCGCAAGTTCTTCTACGACACGCTGGTTTACGATGAGGCAGCACTACGCTATTTGATCGAAAAATTCGGTATATCTCAACTCATGGTTGGGACGGATTATCCGTTCCTCATCATGGACCGCGAGGCCAATCAGCGCATCGATCGACTGGGACTTTCCGAAAGCGAAAAACGGCAGATTCTTCGCGGGAATGCGCTGCGCTTTTTCGGCCTCGGCTTCCCGCAGACTTCGACCTGATTGCCCTGGTAGGGGGGAGGTGGGTGTGATCACCGCCGCAGCCCTCATTTCCTCTGTCAGGGACCCGGCCGACTTCAAGTCCGGGCGGCACTTTGCTGCCTGGCTAGGTTTGGTCCCACGCCAGCATTCAACCGGCGGCGTCGACAAGCTCGGCGGGATTAGCAAGCGCGGGGACAGCTATCTCAGGCGACTGCTCATCCACGGCGCCGGGTCCGTGATGCGTTGGCGGCGCAGATCCTGGGCATGGCTCGTCGCATCAGAGAACGTCGGCCGGTGACCTGCCGCCTTCCTGATCCCTCGGTTTGAGTGAGAGTCCGTCACCTAGAGGAGACGGATGTGAAGAAGAGCAGGTTCAACGAGGTGCGGATCATCGTAAGCGGCGCTGCGGGGCCGCGGGCGGGCACGCTGCAGTCGGCGGTCGGGATGTAGATCAGGCCGCGATTGCGGCGGAGGTCGGGGCGTAGGCCCAGGGCAGGAGTTCGTCGAGGCGGCTCTGGAGATGGCCGTTGATCAGCTTTGTGATGACGTCCTCGATGTAGGCCTGGGGCTCGACGCCATTGAGCTTGCAGGTGGCGATGAGCGAGGCCAGCACCGCCCAGTGTTCCGCCCCGCCTTCGCTGCCGGCGAAGAGGCTGTTTTTCCGCGTCAGAGCCAGCGGCCGGATGGCGCGCTCGACGGTGTTGGTGTCGAGCTCGACGCGGCCGTCGTCGAGGAATCGGGTTGCGTGTTCCACGCGATCGTGGGCACGGATTCCACGGCAAGGTGGGCGCGGATTCCGCGCGAAGGTGGGCAGCCATTCCACGGGATGGTGGGCGCCCCTGATCTGAAGGGGTGAGCACGGTTCGGCCGACAATCTGAGGGCTAAGGAGCCCCTCTGTGTGAGCAGGGGGGGACCCGATGCCGAGCGAGAGATTGTCGATGCGCCGGATACGAGAGTTGTTGCGCCTGAGGTTCGAGGTCGGCCTGAGCACCCGGCTGATCGCGAGCTCGCTGGGGATCAGCAAGGGCGCGGTGAGCGACTACCTGCAGCGCGCCCAGGTGGCGGGGCTGGGCTGGCCGTTGCCCGAGGCGCTGGACGACACCGCGCTGGAGCGGCGGCTGTTTCCCGGCCAGCCGCCGAGCAAGGCGCCGCGGGCCGAGCCGGACTGGGCGGCGGTGGACCGGGAGCTGCGGCGCAAGGGCGTGACCCGCTCGCTCTTGTGGCAGGAGTACCGGGCGGAGCATCCCGACGGCTACGGCTACGCCTGGTTCTGCCAGCACTACGACGCCTGGAAGGCGCGGCAGGCGCCGACCATGCGCCAGCGGCATCGGGGCGGCGAGAAGGTCTTCGTCGACTACGCCGGCGACACCCTCGAGGTGATCGATCCCGAGACCGGCGCGGTCCGGCCGATGAAGCTCTTCGTGGCCGCCATGGGGGCGTCGAGCTACGTCTACGCCGAGGCCCGGCCGAGCGAGGGCCTGGCGGACTGGATCGGCTGCCATGTCGGGCTCTTCGCCGCCCTCGGCGGGGTCCCGGCGACGATCGTCTGCGACAACCTCAAGGCGGGGGTGGCGCGCGGCGACCGCTACGAGCCGCAGATCAACCGGACCTACCAGGACCTGGCGCGGCACTACGGGACCGCGGTGATCCCGGCCCGGCCCTACAAGCCGCGCGACAAGGCCAAGGTCGAGCAGGCGGTGCTGCTGGCCGAGCGCTGGATCCTGGCGCGGCTGCGCAACCGGCGCGTCTTCGGGCTGGCGGAGCTCAACGCCGCCATCGCCGAGCTGACGGCGGAGCTCAACGGGCGGGTGATGCGCGCCTACGGCATGAGCCGCGCCGAGCTCTTCGCCCAGGTGGACGCCCCGGCGCTGAAGCCGCTGCCGGCGGCGCCCTACGCCTTCGCCGAGTGGAAGGTCTGCCGGGCGGGGCTCGACTACCACGTCGAGATCGACGGCTCCTGGTACTCCGTCTCCTACCGGCTGATCCCCGAGCAGGTCGATGTGCGGATGAGCGAACGCACGGTGGAGGTCTTCCACAAGGGCCAGCGCCTCGCCAGCCACGCCCGGTCCTTAGGCCGCCGCGACCACACGACGATCCCCGAGCACATGCCCAGCTCGCACCGCCGGCACGCCGAGTGGACGCCGGCGCGGCTGATGGCCGGCGCGCAGAAGATCGGCCCGGCGGCGGCGCTGGTCTCGGCCATCATGGCCGAGCGGCCGCATCCGGAGCAGGGCTTCCGCAGCTGCATGGGCATCCTGGCCCTGGAGAAGCGCTACGGCCGCGCCCGTCTGGAGGCGGCCTGCCAGCGCGCCGCCCAGATCAGGGCCCGCTCGATCCTGCAGACCGGCCTCGACCGCGCCTTCCTGGAGCCCGAGCCCGATGACCAGCCCCTGCGCCACGGCAACATCCGCGGCCGCAACTACTTCCACTGACCCTCAAACCCAAGGAGACCCGATGCTCGCCCACCCCACCTATGAGCGCCTGATCGCGCTCGGCCTGCCCGGCATGGCCAAGGCCTTCGAGGAGCAGCGCGCCGCGCCCGATCTCGCCGCGCTCAGCTTCGAGGAGCGCATCGGCATCATGGCCGACCGCGAGGCGGCCGAGCGCGACAGCAAGCGGCTGACCGCGCGGCTGAAGTTTGCCGCGCTCCGCCAGGACGCCTGCGTCGAGGACATCGACCTGCGTACGCCGCGCGGGCTGGACCGCGCGCTGCTCGCCCGCCTCGTCGCCGGCGACTGGATCGGCCGCCATCAGAACTGCCTGATCACCGGCCCCTGCGGCGTCGGCAAGAGCTGGATCGCCTGCGCGCTCGGCCACAAGGCCGCCGCGACGGCCGCTCCGTCTTCTACCAGCGCGTCCCGCGCCTCTTCGAGGCCCTGGCGCTCGCCCGCGGCGACGGCCGCCACGCCCGCCTGCTCAAGACGCTGGGGCGCGTCGACCTCCTGATCCTCGACGACTGGGGCCTCGCCGGGCTCACGCCCAACCAGCGCATCGACCTCCTGGAGATCGTCGAAGACCGGCAGGGCCGCGGCTCCACCATCGTCACCAGCCAGATCCCCGTCGACCAATGGCACGACGTCATCGGCGACCCCACCCTGGCCGACGCCATCCTCGACCGGCTGGTCCACAACGCCCACCGCCTGACCCTCGCCGGCGACAGCCTGCGCAGGCTCTCCGGCCACCGCGAGCTTGACGCTCAGGCCAACCCCTTGATGGGGTGGATGGCCCCCTCAGACCGACGCCGAAGCGTCATGGTGGTCGTCATCTTGCCATTGCGCGGAGGAGACCATCCATGGGTGAGATTACCACAGTGGCCGTCGACTTGGCCAAGCGCGTGTTCCAGGTTCACGGCGTCGACGCGGCCGGCAACGTGGTGCTGCGGCGCCAGCTCCGTCGGTCAGAGGTGTTGCCCTTCTTCGAGAAGCTGAGCCCGGTCATCGTGGGCATGGAGACGTGCTCCGGCGCTCACTATTGGGGCCGGCTTCTCGCAGGCATGGGCCACGAGGTTCGGCTTGTGCCGCCGATCTACGTGAAGCCTTTCGTCCAGCGCCAGAAGAACGATGCGGCGGACGCTGCGGCGATCTACGAAGCGATCAGCCGGCCGTCGATGCGGTTCGTGCCGGTGAAGACGACCGACCAGCAGGCTGCCCAGGCGGCGCTCCGCACCCGGGAACTCTTGGTCCGACAGCGCACCATGGCGGTCAACGCCTTGCGTGGGCACTTGGCGGAGTTCGGCATCACGGCCGGCGTCGGGCTGCACAACCTGCCGACGCTGCTGGAGCGATTAGACGCGACGACGGAGGCCCCGGACTACGCACGGGAGAGCCTGCAACTGCTGATCGACCAGATCGAGGACTGCAGCGACCGCATCGGCAAGCTCGACGTCGTGATCGCGCGCCGCTGCCGCGCCGATCCAGACGCCCGACGCCTGATGACAATCCCGGGCATAGGACCGCTCACCGCGAGCGCTCTCCTGGCGACCGTGCCGGATCCGGCCCGCTTCAAATGTGGCCGACACTTCGCAGCCTGGCTGGGGCTCGTACCCCGACAGCACTCCACAGGCGGCCAGGCGCGGCTGGGCCGGATCAGCAAGATGGGCGACAGGACCCTGAGACGACTGCTGGTCTCGGGCGCCGTGGCGGTGCTGTTGGCCGCGCGCCGGCGACCCGGCTTTAGCGACAGCTGGCTTGGCCGCCTGCTCGCGCGGAAGCCGCTGTTGCTGGCAGCCGTAGCGCTCGCGAACAAGCATGCGCGGATCGTCTGGGCATTGCTGGCGAAGGGCGGCGTCTATCGCGAAGCGGCGGCTTAGGAGCTTGCCCGCTGCATCTCGCGGCGGGCGGTGTGTGCGTCGGCGACGACGGAGGTGATGGCGACGGGTCGACACCTGGGCTCGGGCAAACCATGCGAGTCGTAGCGCCTCGAGCGCGTACCCTTGATCGGGACCCGAGCCCCGCGCACTCCATCAGGGCCAGCAGCCGAAGATGACTGCACCGACAGGCCGGACACATGACCGCGCGCCGAGCCACCGCCACTCACCTTCGTTGATGTGTCTGATCGCTCCGGTGGAGGCCGGCAGCGAGGGGAGCCGGCTGGCTTCGAGCCGTCAAGGACAAGCCGGCTTCGCCGGGCGCGCGTCCCGCGCGCTCCTTGACCGCTCTTCACCAGCCGTCTGTGGGGCTGCCATGCCCTCCAGGGAAGGGTAGCCCTCGCTGGCGCGAGGGCTCTTGCGCGGAAATCGGTTGCCGGGGTGGGGCCATCCACACATGCCGGGGTGGGGCCATCCACACATGACTCCATGCCCACGTCGGCCGACCGAGCCGCCCACGATCACGTGGAACAGGCGCCCACCATCGCGTGGAATCCGTGCCCACGATCACTGGAATGCGCAATCGGGTGAGGCCTTCCCAGTGGTTCAGGACGTAGCGGATCGCCTTGGCCAGGTCGCCCTTCTGGCTGATCAGCTCGAGGCGGGCGCTCAGCCACGGCTTCAGATCGGCCAGCAGCGGCGCGCTCTTTGCCTGACGCACGGCCCGCCGGTCGTCCGCCGATCGGCCGCGGATCTCGTCCTCGACGGCGTAGAGCTGTTGGATGCGGGCGATCGCCTCGGCGGAGATGGGCGTCTTCGCCGGGTTCTTCTCGTCCAGCAGCTTGTGGAAGTAGCGGCGCGTATGGGTCCAGCAGAAGGCGAGCTCGACAGCGCCGCCCTTGGCCAAGGCCTTGTAGGCGCCATAGCCGTCGGTCTGCAGCACGCCGCGGTAGCCGGCCAGATGCTGCGCCGGCGACGAGGTCGCTCGATCCCCCGCATAGACGAAGGCCACGCCCGGCGGCGCGGGGCCGCCCCAGGCTCGGTCGTCACGCGCCTAAGCCCATAGCTGTCCGAGCTTGGTTCGGCCGCGCCCGGGGTCCAGCACCGGCGCCCGGGTCTCGTCGGCGAAGAGCTTTCCCGAGGCCTTTAGCTTCTCGAGCAGCCGGGCGTGCAGCGGCTTCAGCAGCTCCGCCGCGGTCCCGGTCCAGTGCGTCAGGGTCGAGCGGTCGAGCACGACGCCGCGGCGAGCGTACATCTGCGCCTGACGATACAGCGGCGTGTGGTCCGCGTACTTGGCGACCACGACGTGGGCGACGGTGGCCTCTGTCGGCAGGCCGCCCTCGATCAGGCGCGTCGGCGCCGGGGCCTGCACCACCACTTCCTCGCAGGCGCGGCAGCCGTACTTGGGCCGGCGGATCACCAGCGCCCGGAAGGTCGCCGGGATGACGTCCAGCCGCTCGGCGACGTCTTCGCCGATCCGGTGCAGGGCGCCCGCGCAGCAGGGGCAGGTCTTGTCGTCGATGTCGATCACGCGTTCGACGCGCTGCAGATGGGCCGGCAGGGATCCGCGGTTGGCCCGCCGCTTCGCCGCCGTGGCGGCCTCTCGGCCGGCGTCGACAGGCGCAGCTCAGCGCTGGCCAGCTCCTGCTCGAGATCCTCCAGCGCCAGCGCGAGCTGATCGGGCTCCAGCTTCTCCGAGCGGCGCCAAAGGTAGTTCGCTGGAGATCGCGGATGATCCGCGTCAGCCGCGCGATCTCCTCGTGGTCCGCGGCCCGGGCGTCCTCGTGAGCGGCGATCTTCCGATCGCGCTCATCGAGCTCTGCGGCATGGCGCGCGCGCTCGGCCTGGAGCAGTTCCCAGAGCGTCCCGGCGTCGATGTCACGCGGCAGTTCCACGAGCGAAGTAGATCACGGCGCGGCCGCTTTGAGGCGCCCTCGCGCGCCTCCTGAGTCAACTCGCCGCAGGGTTCAGGACACCTCCTGCGGGGCCCGCGTCCGCCGCGGGGTCATCACCCGCGTCCACTCCAATCCGGCGACCAGGTGCACCGCGCTCAGCCGCATGACGCCGTCGGTGATCTGCGGCCAACGGAAGCCGCCTTGTTCCAGGCGCTTGGCGTAGAGCACCAGGCCGGATCCGTCCCAGTACAGCAGCTTTATCCGGTCGGCCCGCTTCGCTCGGAAGACGTAGATCACGCCCGAGTATGGATCGGCTTTCAGATCCTCCTTCACCGCCCGGGCCAGGCCATCATGCCCCGGCGGAAGTCCACCGGCCTGGTCGCCACCAGCACCCTCACGCCC
Organism: Phenylobacterium sp. J367; assembly: GCF_024699985.1. GTDB lineage: Bacteria > Pseudomonadota > Alphaproteobacteria > Caulobacterales > Caulobacteraceae > Phenylobacterium. The sequence continues at coordinate 3,711,011 of NZ_JAJONA010000001.1, forward strand.
GCCGGCGGCCCCGATCCTGGGATCACTGGCCAGCCTTCAGCGCCTGGATCACCGTCGCCACCGTCTTGGCCTCAGCGCCGCGGCCGATCCGCACCAACACGCCGTCGATCTCGATTTCGATGTCGCCGCCGACCCGCGGCTTGCGCCGTCTCTTCGCCGCCACGGTCCTCGGCGGTTCGGCCGGCTCGACCACCACGGGCACGAACGCCGGCGCCGGCTCTGCCGCCTTGCGCGCCTCGCGCAGCCAGCCGAACACCTGCTGCGGCCGCAGGTCGTGGCGACGCGCCACCTCCGACACCGTCGCGCCAGGCGCCAGCGCCTCCAGCATGATCTCGGCTTTGGCGTCCGCCGACCACGTCCGCCGCCCGCCGACACCGGTGATCACCTCCAGCCGACGCACCACAATCGGCTTCGGCTCGCACGTAAGGTCGTGCGTAGGGTCAAAACCAGACATCTGCGGATCTCGTCTCCGATCGAGATCGCTATTGTCATCGCTTCAATTCAGACCTGGAAGGTGCCCTCGGAGCGCCGCTTACGGATCATCGGCGTGCTGCGGGAGCAGGAGGCCGGGAGCCCGACGGCGGAGGTTCGCCGTCGGCACGGGATCAGCGAGCAGACCTTCTACCGCTGGAAGGCCAAGTACAGCGGCATGAGCGTTTCGGACGCCACGAATCTGAAGACCCTGGAGGACGAGAACCGGCGGCTGAAGAAGCTGCTGGCGGAGTCCATGGATCGTGTCCCAAGCCGTGGTGTAGCTTCGGCGGTGTGATCACCGCGCTCTCCAGCTGGGCCGGACTTGTCAGGCGGCCACGGCGGGCAGGCTGACGAGGGCATCATCGCTGAGCAGTGCGAAGCTTTCCAGCGGCATGTAGCGGGAGCGCTGGACGGCCCATTCGTCGGACTGCTCGAGCAGGATGGCGCCGACCAGGCGGGCGAGCGCGGCCTCGTTCGGAAAGATGCCGACCACCTCGGTGCGGCGCTTGATCTCCCGGTTCACCCGCTCGATGGGATTGACCGAGTGGATCTTCACCCGGTGGGCGGCGGGGAAGCTCATGTAGGCCAGCACGTCGTCCTCGGCCCGCTCCATCAGCTCGGCGAGCTTCGGCAGCTTGAGGCGCAATTGGTCGGGGACCCTGCGCCACTGGGCCTTTGCGGCCTCGGCGTCGTCCTGCGCGAAGGCGGTGGCCATCAGCGCCGAGACCACCCGCCGGCCGTTCTTGCCGGCGTGGGCCAGCGCATTCCGGGCGAAGTGCACGCGGCAGCGCTGATGAGTGGCGCTCAGCACCCGCGCGGCGGCCGCCTTCAGGCCCTCGTGCGCGTCGGAGATCACCAGCTTGACGCCGCGCAGGCCGCGGCGGGCCAGCTTGCGCAGGAACTCCGTCCAGAAGGTCTCCGCCTCGGACGGGCCGATGCCCATGCCGAGCACCTCTCTCCGGCCGTCGGTGTTGACGCCGACGGCGACGGTGACCGCCATCGAGACGACACGGCCGGCTTGGCGCACCTTCACGTAGGTGGCGTCGATCCACAGGTAGGGCCACTCGCCTTCGATCGGCCGCTCCAGGAAGGCCTGCACCCGCTCGTCGATCTCCTCGCACAGCCGGCTGACCTGGCTCTTGGAGATGCCGCTCATGTCCAAGGCCCGGACCAGGTCGTCCACCGAGCGGGTGGAGACGCCCTGGATGTAGGCCTCCTGGATCACTGCGGTCAGCGCCTTCTCGGCCAGCCGCCGCGGCTCGAGAAAGAACGGGAAGTAGCTGCCCTTCCGAAGTTTCGGGATCCGCAGCTCCACCGTGCCCGCCCGGGTCTCCCAATCCCGATCGCGATAGCCGTTGCGCTGGACCAGCCGCTCAGCGCTCTTCTCACCATGGCCCGCGCCGGTGAGCTGGCCCACCTCCAGCTCCATCAGCCGCTGGGCGGTGAAGCCGATCATCTCGCGCAGCAAATCGGCGTCGGCGCTCTTCTCCATCAGCCCGCGAAAGGCGATCATGTCGTCGGTCATCTTCGGTCTCCTGGTTTGGGGTTTGTGTCTGCAAACCCGACCCTAACCGAAGATCGCGGATGACCACCCCGCTACGCCGCTCGCTCCCTACGGCGCCTTGTAGGGGCGCGCTCCGCGAGCGGCTTCGCTACCGCCCAGCTACACCACGTCCGGGGACACCACCAGTCCATGTTGGACGTCTCGGCCCTGAAGGACCTTCTAGGAAAAAACTGATCGGGCCTGCAGCGCGCAGGGCGGCCGTGCATCGTCTGGTGACGGAGCGCGGCCTCTCCCAGAGGCGCGCCTTCGGGCTGGTCCAGATCGATCCCAAGACGGTGCGTCGCGTGGCTCAGGCGGGCGATGCGGACGTGCGTGAGCGGCTGCGGAGCCTGGCGGCGGAGCGTCGCCGCTTCGGCTACCGGCGGCTGGGCATCTTGCTCGAGCGTGAAGGCGTCAGCATGAACAAGAAGAAGCTCTTCCGGCTCTACCGCGAGGAGGGCCTGGCGGTGCGCAGGCGCCGTGGCCGCAAGCGCGCGACCGGCACGCGCGCGCCCATGGCGCTGCCGGATGGTCCCAACCAGCGCTGGAGCCTGGACTTCGTGGCCGATGCGCTGAGCTGGGGCCGGCGGTTCCGGATCCTGTGCATCGTCGACGACTTCACCCGCGAAGCCCTGGCGCTGGTCGTGGACACCTCGATCGGCGGCCGTCGCATGGCCCGCGAGCTGGACGGTCTGATCGCCCGGCGGGGCAAGCCAGCCACCATCGTCAGCGACAACGGGACCGAGATGACCAGCCGGGCCATGCTGGAATGGACCAACCGCACCGGCGTTGACTGGCATTACATCGCACCGGGCGAGCCGCAGCAGAACGGCTCTCGTCGAGAGCTTCAACGGCAAGCTGCGCGACGAGTGTCTGAACGAGGAGGTCTTCGCCAACCTGGCTGAGGCCCGCGCCGTGATCGAGCGCTGGCGGCTCGACTACAACCACGTGCGCCCGCACTCGGCGCATGGCGGGCTTACCCCCGAAGCCGTGCGGCTGAACCCCGCGGCCGGCCGGCTGCGCAACTTGATCAGCTCCACCGGCCGGCCGCTACCGCCGACGCTGGAGATCAGCTACCAACCCCCCAGGACTCTCATAATGATCGAGGGACCGGCGGGGGGGCAGGTCACGAGATTAGGAGTGTCGCCTGGTCTTCTCACGATGTGGGACTCTCCATTACGCACCCATTGCTGGTCGACACGTCGGAGCTCTACGCTTACGCCAACAACAACACAAAATCGGGAGTCGCCCTAAGTGGCGTCTGAGAAACTTGATAACTTGGCCGCGCATCTGCGGCAGGCCCACGATCGGGGGCCTCTTACGCCCCTGCGAGACGGCCTTGATCTGTCGGGCATGGAGGGCGCTTGTGCCGTCCTGAGCATCAATACCCGCTACTGGGTAGAGGGCGGCCGAAGGATCATCGGCAAGAAGATAGGCCTGATGTCCGAAGCCGTACAAAAGCAACTCGGGTTCAATCAACCTGACTTCGGCGCGTTATTTTCTGACATGGAGATCGCCGACGGGTGCGGAATGATCCTCGAGGTCAATGGCGCGCTGCCTCGATGGGGGTTGGCGCCGCTCGCCTTGGCAGTCCGCTCACCGCCGCCGCATGGCTGGCGCGCACGCTCGCGGCGAGGGGCGAGCCGTTGTGGGCGGGCGATCTGATTTTGACGGGCGCGCTTGGGCCGGCGGTGTCGGTCGCACCGGGGGCTTCAGTCACGGTTTCCATCGGCCGGCTCGGCGATCGCGGGTTCAAGTACGGAGTAGCAGCGTGAGCTTACAGACGAAGGTCGCGATCATCGGGTCCGGCAACATTGGTACGGATCTGATGTTTAAGATCCTTTACAGATCTCGCCACCTCGCGCTGGGGGCCCTCGCGGGCGTGGACCCCGCCTCAGAGGGTTTAGCGCGAGCCAAGCGCCTGGGAGTCGCCACAACCGACCGCGGCATTGACGGTCTGCGCGAACTTGATTGCTGGCCCGAGGTTCAAATCGTTTTTGACGCAACCTCGGCCGCAGCCCACGCGCGGCATCAGGAGATCTGTCTCGCGGACGGCAAGGTCATGATCGACCTGACGCCTGCGGCGGTCGGCCCATATGTCGTCCCCGTGGTGAACGGAGACGCTCACCTCAACGCACAGAACCTCAACATGGTCACGTGCGGCGGCCAGGCCACCATCCCCATCGTCGCCGCGGTAAGTTCAGTGGCGCGCGTCCGCTATGCGGAAATCGTGGCGTCCATCGCCTCGAAGTCGGCTGGGCCAGGGACCCGAGCGAACATCGATGAATTCACCGAAACAACCTCCCGGGCCATCGCTGCAGTAGGAGGCTCTGATCACGGCAAGGCAATCATCATTCTCAACCCGGCCGAGCCCCCGCTGGTTATGCGCGACACAGTGTACTGTCTGGCTGAAGGGGGGAGCCTGCGGCGATCAAGGCGGCTATAGAAAAGATGGTCGAAAGCGTTCAGGCCTACGTTCCGGGTTATCGGCTCAAGCAAGAAGTGCAGATCGAGCGGATTGGAGATAATCAGCCGATCTACATTCCAGATACGAGCGAAAACTTTACCGGGTATAAGGTTACGACGTTTTTGGAGGTCGAAGGTGCCGGGGACTATCTTCCGCCCTATGCCGGAAATCTGGACATAATGACGTCAGCCGCCCTCAACACTGCAGAGCGCGTGGCGGCGGCCCGGACTAAGGCGGTGCGCGCGTGACCCGAATTGCACAGCCGAGGAAGCTCTATATCCAGGACGTCACCCTGCGTGACGGCATGCACGCGATAGGCCACCAGTACGGTCTAGACGCCATCATCAAGATCGCTAAGGCGCTGGACGCGGCCAAGGTGGACGCCATCGAGATCGCGCACGGTGACGGTCTTGCCGGATCTTCGCTGAACTATGGGTTTGGTCGCCATTCGGATTGGGAGTGGATTTCCGCCGCTGCTGAACAGTTGACCCACGCGACACTTACGACCCTCCTTCTGCCCGGCATCGGAACGGTTCATGACTTGAAGCGCGCATTCCACGCGGGGGTGCGGTCGGTTCGTATCGCGACGCATTGCACGGAAGCCGATATTTCCAGACAACACATCGGGTTCGCGCGCGACCTCGGCATGGACGTCGCCGGCTTCCTGATGATGAGCCATAGAGCTTGTCCGGAAGAGCTGGCGCAGCAGGCGCTCCTCATGGAGAGCTATGGCGCGAATTGCGTGTACGTCACGGATTCGGGCGGCGCGCTTACCATGGACGGCGTCACGGCGCGGCTCGAGGCCTACGACCGGGTCCTCAGGCCAGAGACGGAACGTGGCATCCACGCCCATCACAACCTTTCCCTCGGCGTCGCTAATTCTGTCGCGGCGGTCCAGGCTGGCGCGACCCGCGTGGACGCCAGTTTGGCGGGTATGGGCGCGGGGGCGGGGAACGCCCCGCTGGAGGTCTTCATCGCAGTGGCGGATCTGTACGGCTGGCCACACGGCGCCGACCTTTTCACGCTCATGGACGCGGCGGACGAACTTGTTCGCCCTCTGCAGGACCGCCCCGTTCGCGTGGATCGTGAGACCCTGACCCTCGGATATGCCGGCGTCTACTCAAGCTTCCTGCGGCATTCAGAGCGTGCGGCGGACACCTACGGCGTCGATGTCCGCAGCATCCTCCTGGAACTCGGACGCCGAGGCATGGTCGGCGGACAGGAGGACATGATCGTCGATGTCGCCCTCGATCTCGCCTCCCAGGCAGGGGCTGGAACTGAATCTCCTTAGAGTCTAAAGTGGTGAACTACAATGTGGTGTATGAAGGTGGTTATAGATAGGGAGATTTCGAAGCGATCTATAAAAGTACGAGAAATCGCTGCGCCGATGCTAGGCGACGGTGTCAAACATCTTCTCGCCTCCTACGAGCGCCCCGTATCGTCTCGCGAGAGGCCTGGCAGTTTCGCGGATGTCAGGGTTCGTGACCCCCTCGAACTCACGGACGAGTTAGTCGAATGCCGCTTTCATGCCAGGCTTTGATGCCAGCCATGATCCGGGCGATGCGGCTAACCCGCCGTTCAGTCGCAGCCTTCTGCCTTCCGGCGAGGCGCTATCGCCGTTGGTCGCGCAAAACACACTGCTGATCTGGGGGCGTGATGACCGGACGGTCACCCTCGATCACGCCTCCCTGCTCCTGAAGTTCCTACCGGAGGTGCGTTTGCATGTCTTCGGCAAATCCCGCCAATGGGATCAATGGGACAAGGCCCAGGAGGTCAAGACGCTCGTCGGTCACGTCCTTAGGGAAACAGCGCCTTGACCATGGCCGCCGACCTTGGTGGGGGCTCCGTCAGCCTGGTGGAGCTGGCCGCGCGATTGGCGCTGGACCTGCAGGGAGCCGGCTATGCGCCGATCGACTTCGGCGCGTGTCCGGAGGCCCCACTATCCATTGTCGGGGCCGGCGCCAGCCTCGCCGGCTCGGTGGACCAGGTTGGCCACAGTGCGAAGGTGGCCCTCGTCTGCGTGACTGACGGGGTGCAGCTGCCCAATGTGCTGGGTGACTCTGGCGGCGGCCTTCTCCAAAGCGCGCCGGCCGGCGGTCCGGTCTCCGCCGGCGAGCTGAGCGACTTGCTCGCCGGTCCTTTTGGGCTCGGCGCGGCGGGCCTGGCTCATTGGGCGCTGGTCGCTCTCTGCTCTGTGGCGTTGTCGCCAGCTGGTTGGTCTATGCGCAGCTGGAAAGCTGAAGGCCTCAATAATCAGCTGATGCCGTTCAGACCGACAGTTTAGGAGTTCCGATCCGTGCTTCACCCCGCGCCGCCTGTTCCAACAACATGATGAAGGTGCTGATCCTGGGCGCCGGCCATGCCGGCGGCACGGCCGCGGCCCTGCTGCGGCAGTACGGCCATGCGGGGCCGATCACCCTGGTCGGCGAGGAGCCGATCCCGCCCTACCAGCGCCCGCCGCTCAGCAAGGCTTGGCTGAAGGGCGAGGCCGACGCCGACTCCCTGGCCCTGAAGCCGCTGGAATTCTACGCCGAGCACGGGATCGACTTCCGGCCGGGCGTCCGCGCCGTCCAGCTGAAGCGCAGCGACAAGGTCGTCCTCCTTTCGGACGGCGGGGCGCTCTCCTACGACATCCTGATCATCGCCACGGGCGCCCGCGCCATCGCCCTGCCGATCCCCGGCGCGGACCTCCCCGGGGTCATGGCCCTGCGCACCGCCGCCGACGCCGAGCAGCTGAAGGCCGCCGTCGGTCCGGGCAAGACCCTGGCCGTGGTGGGCGGCGGCTATATCGGGCTGGAGGTCGCCGCCTCCGGGCGCGCCCTGGGCGCAGAGGTCGTGGTGCTGGAGCGCGAAGAGCGCCTCCTGGCCCGGGTGGCCCGCAACGCGCTGTCGGACTTCTTCCGCAGCTATCACGAGGCCCACGGGGTCAGCTTCGAGCTGGGCTGTTCCGTGGTGGCCTTCGAGGGCGAGGGGCGTGTGACCGGCGTCCGCCTCGCCAGCGGCCAAGTCATCGCCTGCGACGCCGTCGTGGTCGGCGTGGGCGCTGCGCCCAACGACGAGATCGCCGCCGACGCTGGCCTCGAGACCGCCCGCGGGATCGTGGTCGACCTCGACGCCCGCACCTCGGACGCGGCCATCTTCGCCATCGGCGACGTGGCCCACCGGCCGATGCCGATCTACGAGCGCATGTTCCGGATGGAGAGCGTGCCCAACGCCCTGGAGCAGGCCAAGCAGGCCGCCGCCGCCATCACCGGCCGTCCGCGACCGGCGGGCGAGTGCCCCTGGCAGTGGTCCGACCAGTACGACCTGAAGCTCCAGATCGCCGGCTATCCGTTCGACGCCGACCAGATCGTGCTGCGCGGAGATCCCGCGACGGCGAAGTTCGCGGTCTTCCATCTGAAGGGCGACCAGCTGCAGGCGGTGGAGGCGATCAACGCCCCGCCCGAGTTCATGATGGGCAAGCAGCTCATCCTCAACCGCAAGCCCGTCGACAAGACGCGGCTTGCCGATCCCACGATTTCCATGAAAGAGGTCGCCGCTTAAACGCGCGGCTCACGGGGAGCGCCATGGCCAAGATCACCTACATCGAACACGACGGCACCGAGCACGTGATCGACGTGAAGTCCGGCCTCTCCGTCATGGAAGGCGCGGTGAAGAACAACATCCCGGGCATCGACGCCGACTGCGGCGGCGCCTGCGCCTGCGCGACCTGCCACGTCTATGTGGACGAAGCCTGGCTCGACGTGGCCGGTTGGCGCTCGGCCACGGAGGTCGCGATGTTGGACTTCGCCGAGGAGGTTGAGGAGAACAGCCGCCTCTCCTGTCAGATCAAAGTGACCGACGCCCTGAACGGCCTCGTCGCACGCATGCCGCAGAGCCAACGCTGAACCGCGAGACGACCGCTTGATCTGCCGGCCGGAACGGAAACGTACGTCCAGATTGCTCTGTGCCGCTGGCGAGAATCTACTAGGGTGGCGCTGCGACCATGCGAGTCGGGTGAGGCGATCACGCCGCAGCAGAAGGGAGTATAAGCCCACGGGAGAAGCTCGTCGAGGTGCCTCTGAGATGCAAGCGCTATTCTCACGCCACGGCGCTGATTGGTGGGGCGCCTGCCTGTGGCCTGCCCCCGAGAGGTGATCCAGGTTCAATGATATACCGACCGGCGCTGCGTCTGACTCTGTGGGGATTCCCTTGAGCGGAGAAGAGGGTTCGATGGTCGAGCCGGAGGGGTTCGCCATGCCAGCTATCGCGCTTCGCCAGGATTATGACGCCGCTCAGCTTCGCGCGCTTGCACGGGCCAACAACGACGCCTGGCAGGTCCGACGACTGCTTGTGCTGGCGGCGGTCTATGAGGCGCCAGCCGCGGCCCCGCGGGCGGTCTGGGCACTTCTTCGCTCGGGCGGCGTGTACAAGCAGCCTCAGCTGCAGGCGGCGTAGCGAGGAGATTCAGCCGGCGAGACCCGTCGACTGAAGCGGCGCGAGGGACAAAGAGCATGTGGCCCGGGCCGACAATCGCGCGTAGCCGATGCCCTTCAGAATCCGCCCAGGTCACGTCCCTGAGTGGTGGAAATTGGGCTGGCCTAGCGGTGTGACGTCTCAGGCCGAGCGCGGTGTAAGTATGGGCGCTGCGGCGGGTGGAACAAGTAGGATCTGATCCTCGTCGGGGGGCTGGCCGAGATCGGCGAGCGGCTCCAGGCTGAGGTAGCGGTGCTGCAGCTGCCATTCGTCGTTCTGCTCCATGAGCACGGCGCCGACGAGGCGGATGATCGAGGCCTCGTTGGGGAAGATGCCGACGACGTCGGCCCGGCGCTTCACCTCCTTGTTCAGCCGCTCCAGCGTATTCGTAACCGGTATGAGGATGGCGGCGCCGAAGTCCCGCTGTGGCTGTCGCAGCTGCGGCTTATCGTGCGACCATCCGGGACAGAGGCGCCGGGAGCACGAAGGTGCGGGCAGGCCGATGCACATGATGAGCCGTGAGCTCGAGTTAGTAGCTGGCCGCCTCTGCGACTCGCCCGGTTGCGCTGTGAGCGCGGATCCGTAGTTATCGTGTCGCCCGCCGCTCCCGTCATCCAACCCGACAGGAGGAGGCAATGCGACGTGTTGTTGGAATAGACATCCACCGGACCTTCGGCGAGGTGGTGATCTGGGAAGAAGGCAAGCTCACGCGCGCGGGGCGAGTGGACATGACCCGACCCGCGCTGGAGGGCTTCGGCCGCAGCCTACTCAAGACCGACGAGGTGGTGATCGAGGCGACCGGCAACGCCATGGCCGTGTCGCGGGTCCTTTCGCCGTTCGTCGGGAGGGTGATTATCGCCAACCCCTCCAGGTGAAGGCGATCGCTCATGCCCGCGTGAAGACCGACAAGATCGACGCCGGCACGCTGGCGAGCCTGCGCGCGGCCGGCTACCTGCCCGAGATCTGGACGCCGGACGCCGAGACCGAGCGGAGGCGACGCCTGACGGCTCGCCGCTACCAGGTCGTTCGGCACCGCACCCGGCTCAAGAACGAAGTGCACGCCATCCTGCACGCGCACCTGATCCCATGCCGATTTGTTCAGCGGCGTCGGTCGGACCTGGCTTGAGCGGCAGCCAGTCCCCCACGATGAGCGGGTCGCGATAGAGCGGCATGTCCGTGAGCTCGACCGGCTGGCTGAAGACCTCGCCGGCCTGGACAAGGATTGTGAATCGGCGTGGAAAATTGGCTCTGACGCAATCTTGGTGGTGAGGGAGCTTATCCGGCGCCGATGACGCGAGCCTGCAGCAGATCGAGCTTTCCACGGCCGTACATCTGGCGTTTCACCAGCTTGAGTTTGGTGATCTGCCCCTCGGTCTGGCCGTTGGACCATGGCGAGGCGATCGCCGCGCTGACGGCCGCCCGGTCTCTGACGACGCCGTTGGCGAAGGAAGCGACCAAGCTCGATCGGGCTCGCTCCAGCCAGGGCTCGAGATCGGCGAGAGACTTCTTGCGGATCATGGCCTGGAAGGCGGCGATGGTTTCCCGCGCCTCGACCAACAGAGGCACGCCACCCTCGATCGCCGCGACTGCGACGCTCTCGGACTTGGAAAGATCGTCGCGACCGATGGTCATGAGCCGCGCAATGGTCCGGGCCGAGGGGGCTCGGCTCAAGGCGTCGCCATCCATCTTCTCAGCCTTACGCCGTCGCGTAGCCCACTCGGTGACGACCCTACGACAGCCGCGAAACCCTTGGCTCTTGAGCTGTCGCCATAGCTCGGCGCCATTCCGTTGTCCGGCTGCCCACTGAGCGTCAAGCCAGGGCAGGTACAGTTCAAGCGAACTCTCCCGGACGCGGAAGACATCCGAGCGTTGACCGCGCAGCACACGGCGAACAAAGCCGCGGCTGTACCCGGTCCGACGAACAATCTCTTTGATGGTCGCCCCGCCCTTTGCCAGCCCGAGAATGGCGGCGTTGGTGTCTTCCCGGCGAAGATATCCCTCGTACTGGATCCGCTCGGCAGCGGTGAGCAGGTCGGGATTGATCGTGGCGGCTCCGATGGCGGTTCGAATTTGGCGCATGGATTTACGCACGGCATCGAGGAAGGCGTGGCTGGCGTTTTCCATCAAATGCCACCGGTCCGCCACCTGGGTCGCCCTTGGTAACGCTTTTGCCGCCGCCAAGGCGTAGCCGCCGCCGCGGTCACGGGCGACGATATCGATCTGAGGTTGGTCTGATAGCCAGGCCTGGGCTGTCGCCGGCTCCCGGTCTGGCAGCAGGGCGATGGTCTTGCGCCGCTCCAGGTCGCAAATGATGGTCCCATAGCGCTGGTTGCGCCGCCACGCCCAGTCATCGATCCCGATCACCGTCGGCGGAATGAAACGCGGGCTGCCGCGACGTCGCACGACGCGCAACAACGTGTCGTTGCTCACTGGCAACATCAGCCTGCGGGCGAAACTCGCGGCCGGTCGCCCGCCCAGGGCAAGCCCGAGATGGTGGACAATATGATCCAGGCGGGCAGTTCGACGTGCCCATGGCGCCAGAACGTCCTTGTCGAAGCGCTCGGCGAATATCCGCCGGCCACACAGCACGGCGGCGCAGTGAAAGCGTCGCGCCACGACGACGAGGTGGACAGGCTTACCCGCAATCGGCAAATCCGCCAGCCGTCGCCGATATCGGCTGTGAATCCGCTCCGATCTCGTTCCGCAGCCTGGACAGGAGCTCGAAGTGTACGAGGGCCGAACCGTGATCAACGTCGCCTCGCCCTCGTTGATAGCGGCGTCGACTACAAAGCCGCGCGGGACGAGGGAAGATGGTCGGAGGGACTGCCCCATGGCGTTGACTCCTTTTGCGAACCAACGCCAGCCGGCGGCCGGATTTTATCAAAAGTGAGTCAGAGCCATTTTTGCGCGCCGTTTGACAGACAGCACGCTGAAGACCTTGGCCGCGGCGGTCAAGGCGCGCTGGGCGTGCGAGCAAGCCCACCAGCAGCTCAAGGAACAACTGGCCTCGACCATTCGAGGGGCGGTCATGGACAGGGCTGCACCGGCACGCGCTGATGACAATGATCGCCTACGCTTTCTTGCAAAGCCGCCGCCTGACTCGGGCGGGTGGGGAAAACGAACCTTCGGCCCGCCATCTCAGCCGAGCCTGCCGGCGAGCCGACAGGCCCTCATCGATCAACTCTTCCTGGCAGACTCGCGACGATGTCCGCATTGCAGAGCACGGCCCACACGGAATCTGCCAAGGCAGTGCTAGGCGGCCGCTCAAGATGACAGGCGGGTGCTGGTGGTTTCCGCAGGATATGTCCACCCGAGGCCAAGTGATTTTTGGATGGCCACGTAGCTACCGGTCAGCGCCGCGACGGCGCTGCGCAGGTTCGCCTCCGCCAGCACCCGCTGGCGCTCGGCCTCCAGGCTGTCGCCCAGTGAGACGACGCCATGCTCGTGGCGCTGTCGCATCAGCACCGCCGATTCGTCGGCCGCCCGCTTGATCTCGGCCAATGCGGCGACGGTCCGCCTTTGCTGCGCAAAGCGCGCGAGCGCGGTTTCGGCGTCCCGCAACGCGCTGAGCACCACCTGCCGATACTGCGCCTCGGCTTCATCGCGACCGGCGCGCGCCTGCGCGACCGCCGCCGAGGTTCGTCCAAAGTCCAGCACGCCCCATTGAAGCTGAGGCACGGCGATTTTGGAAACGTCGCCGCCGGCCACGAGATCGTCCAGCGACGTGCCACCGATCCCGAGGATGCCCATGAAGCTGATCCTGGGGAACCGGGCCGCCTCCGCGCCTCCGATGCGCGCCGTCGCGGCCGCAAGGTTACGCTCGGCGGCGCGGATGTCCGGCCGCCGGCGCAGCAGCGAGGCGGGATCGCCGATCGCCACGCTTTGCGGGGGTAAGGGGACGTCACGCGGCTCAGCCAGAAGCGCGTCGAGCGATCCCGGCGCCTCGCCCGCGAGCACAGCCAGCGCATTGAGGTAGATCTCGATCTCGGCTTCCGCCACTGCAAGATCGTTGGTTGTCGCCTGCATCGCTCGGTTCGCCTGGCCCACGGCGAACGCCGGCGCCGTGCCCTGCCGGAAGCGCTGCTGGGCAAGGTCGAGTTGCTGACGCTGCAGGTCGAGCGCCCGCCCCAGGGCGGCGGCGCGCTGCTGCCGGTCGCGAAGATTCGTATAGGCATCCGCGATCTGGCTGGTCAGCTGGACCTGCGCGTCCGCAGCGTTGTAGGCCGCCGCCGCCACGAGGGCTTTGGCCGCTTCGATCCGACGGACCTGTCCGCCGGCAAGGTCGATCTCCCAATTGGCGTTCAGCCCGAAATTGTAGAACTCGAGCGAGGTGTCCCCACCTTGCTCGGACGACGGCCCGGTAGCAGGCGAGGGGGGCGCCGTTTGCCCGGCCCGACTGTAGATCCAAGCCCGGCAGATCTGCGATCACAGCCGTCGCCTGAGCCCCTGCGGTGGGGAACAGGGCGGCGCGCTCCTGGCGGACCGATGCGCGAGCCTGCCGGATTCTCGCCTGCGCCGCCTCGATCGACGGGTTCGACGCAAGCGCGCGCCGCTCAAGCTCGTTGAGCACCGGGTCCTGCAGCGCGGTCCACCAGGCGGCCACGGTGGGCTCTTGTGAACTCACGCCTGCCGTTTGGCGAACGAACGTGGGGCGTGGGGTCGCGCGGCCGAGCTCCGGCGGTCCAGAATAGTCCGGGCCGACGACGCATCCGCCAAGCAGCAGCGGGGCAAGGATGAAATGTCTGAACCTGCTCATCGAAGTCTCAGTGCATCGCTAGCGACAGCCCCTTGGGCAGGGGACGGAGGAAGAGCACGAGCGGCAGGGTCGCCAGCGTCGCAACGGCCATCGCCCAGAATATGTCATTGTAGGTCATGACGAACGCCTGCCGCTGAATGGTTCCGGCGAGCGACTGGAACGCCGCGTCCGTGCTTCCGAGGACGTGTGCCATCCCCGCGAGATATTCCTGCAGACGGGAGTCACTGGCCCAAAGAGTCTCCTCCATCCGTCGGCTGTGGAGCCACATCCGCTGGTCCTGGAAGGAGGCAAGCGCCGCGAGCGCGAATGAGCCGCCCAGGTTCCGCGCCGCATTGAAGATGCCCGAGGCGTCGCCGGCGTCCTCGCTGCTGACCGAGGCGATGGTCGCCTGGTTGAGAAAAAGCATGGTCAGGATCATTCCCACCCCGCGCAGCAGCTGTCCGGCAGTGAAGGCTTCGCCCGCGGACTCCGCCGTAAGACTGGTGCTTGCGAAACAGCTGATCGCCATGATGGCCAGGCCTGCGCCGACAGCGACCCTGATGTCGACCACCCGGATCAGGAACGGCACGATGGGCATCAAGACGAAGGCGGGCACGCCCATGAGAAAGATGACCTGGCCGGTCTGCAGCGCGTTGTAGTCGGCGATCAGTGCGAGGAACTGGGGGATCACGAACATCGAGCCGTACATCACCATCCCGAGCGCCAGCGCCATGACCACCACGCTGCCGAACTGCCGGTTGAGAACGATCCGCAGCTTCAAGACAGGCTTCGCCGCCCGGATCTGGCCGATTCCCAACATCACGAAGCCGATGACGGTCATGATCGTCAGCTGGACGATGAGGGACGATTCAAACCATTCCTCGCGGTGCCCTTCCTCGAGAACGACGGTCAGCCCTCCCAGGCCGAGGATCATCCCGAGGATTCCGAACCAGTCCGCCTCGCGAAGGTAGACCCAGTTCGTCCGTTCGTGCGGCAGGCCCAGCAGCAGGAGGATGAGCAGGAGGGCGCAAACCGGCACATTGACGAAGAAGGCGTAGTGCCAGCTCAGGTTTTCGGTGAGCCAGCCGCCGAGCAACGGCCCCAGCACCGGTCCAAGGATCACCGTCATTCCGAAGAGCGCCATGCCTATAGGCTGCTGCTGGGGCGGAAGGCGCTTGGCGACGATCGTCATCGCGGTCGGAATGAGTGCCCCGCCCAGGAACCCCTGGCCGGTGCGACCGATGATCATGGTTGTCAAGTCGGTGGCCACCCCGCACAGGATCGAGAAGCCGGTAAAGCCGACGACGGCGATGAGAAGCAGCGTCCTCAGCCCCAACAGCCGCTCGAGCCATGCGCTCAACGGGATGATGATGATCTCGGCGACGAGAAAGGCCGTGGCGATCCAGGTCCCCTCCGTGGCTGTGGCGCCAATCTCGCCCTGGATGGTGGGAAGCGCGGAGTTGACGATCGAGATGTCGAGCGTCGCGAGCAGCGCCCCCAGCGCACCGGCGGCGACGGCGATCCAAGCGGTCGCGTCGGCCCGTTCTGGGCGAACTGCACCTGCAGGGGCGGCGGCCGTCGCCATGGTTTAGCGCTCCCGGCTCGCAGCCTGCCGAATCCGCTCCAGTTCGCCCTTCGCCGAGCGTGTGTCGACGATGACTTCGACCGACATCCCGGGGACCAGGAGCCGCCGCACCTCCGGCCGCGCCTCGATCGCGATCCGAACAGGCACGCGCTGGACGATCTTGGTGAAGTTGCCGGTCGCGTTCTGCGGCGGCAGCACGGAGAATTGCGCGCCTGTCCCGGGAGCAAAGCTGGCGACCCGTCCCGTCAGCTCGACGCCCGGCAGCGCATCGACTTCGATGCTCACCGGCTGACCGACCCGCATGAGCCCGAGCTGCGTCTCCTTGAAATTCGCCTCGATGAACAACCGGTCCACCGGAACCAGGGTCATCAGCCGCGTGCCGGGCTGCACGAATTCGCCGACCCTGACCGCAAGATCACCGACCCGCCCGTCAATCGCCGCCCTAAGTGAGGTCGACTCGACGGTGACGCGGGCCGCCGCGAGTTGCGCGCGTGCGGCCGCGGCCTGCGACTGGGCCTGGCGCACCTGAGCGCGGAGGGTATTGACACGGCGTTGCGCCGCCAGAAGCGCCGCCTGCGCGGCATCGACCCGTTCCCGCGCCTGGTGCGCCTGGGTCTCGAACTGCGCCAGCCGCTCGCGAGGCTCTGCGCCGGACGCGGCGAGCGGCTGGTAGCGCGCGACCTGCTGCCCGGCGAACGCGGCCTCAGCACGCGCGGCGCCTAGCTGCGCCTGCGCCTGCGCAATCGCCGCCTGCTGCTCAGCAATCTGGGACCGCGCAGTTTCCGCCGCGGCGGCCGCCGCATCGATCTGGCTGGTAATCTGCTCGGCCTGGGCGCGGTATTCGCGCGGATCGAGCTCCGCGAGCGGCTGGCCCTTCCTGACCGCCTGGTTTTCCGTAACGAACACGCGCTCGACATATCCAGCGATCTTTGGCGCCACGACAACCGAGTCTGCCGACACATAGGCGTTGTCGGTGCTTTGCAAGTATCTGCCTCGTCTCTGGTAATCCGAATACCAGAGGGCTCCAGAAATCAGGACGGCAATTGCGCCAAGGAGCAACGCAAGCCGAACCCGCCCGGACTTGAGCGGGGAACCCCGACGCCCCTCCGTCCTTTCACCATTCTCCACGGCGCCCGCTGAATGATCCGCCATCCCTGGCCACCCATTGGTTGAAAGGCGCGGCCCTTGCCACACATCGCCAGAAGTGGCAATCGCATAACATATGGAACCGAATAAAGAGGAGCTGCGCACGGTCGCGACGAGGTTTGGATGGGCGTGGTACAGGATGCGACGGCTAATCGACACGCACCTCTCCGCCCATGGCGCGTCGATGGCGCGCCTGAAGCTGCTCGCGTTCCTTGCAGAAGAGCCGCGCCGCTCGACCGATATCGCGGGCTTTTTCGATCAGGCGCCTCGAACGGTGACCCAGGCGATCGATTGGCTGGAGCAGAACGGCCTGGCCAGCCGCTCTCCGGTCGAAGGAGACCGTAGAGCGAAGATGGTTCAGATAACTGACGCCGGTAGGAAGATGCTGGAGCAGGGGCTGCCGCTCTACGACGAGGTCGTCGGTCAGACCTTCGGCAGCTTGTCGACCGGAGAGCTAGAAGCGCTTAAGAAGGCGATTTCGCACCTAGACCATATCGTGAGTGGCCTCGAACAGCAGGCGGGTATCCGCAGAACTCGCGCCGGCGCGTCTGGCAAAGGGGGCGCACAGTTCTGACTGAGCACCTTCGCCTCCATCAGCTCTGAGGCGCCGCCCGCTGAAGGGGCGGGGAGCGGATCGTTCGGATCTGGTTCTCTTCGGCCTCCATGGTCTCAATCGCCGCTGATCGGCGGAGTATCGGGCGCCGCGACGCGAGGGACCGGTCCGTCCGGCAAGCCGAGCGCGCGGCGAGGCCATCGACGAAGCGCCGCACTCGAGGCGGCCTTCCCTTGCGAGGCTTGTCTGCGCAAGGCGCGGGGATCACCGTCCGGGATGCGCCTTCAGATGGCCGCAACGACGGACGCACGGCCGAAACCCTCCTACTGAGGGCTCCGGACTTTGTGCTCTGGGTGCTTCGCACCAGCCCGACCGTCGTCTTGCCGGCGTTCCCGCGACCTTATGGCAGCCTTCGACGCCCGTGCGCTGGAACGCGCCTGCCAAGCCTGCGGCGCTAACGCGAGCGGGCGGCGGCCCCGCCCGAGCGCACGAACTCTACTTCTTCTGCGGAGACTGCGCCGGTCGCTGCGGCTAGGGCTCGCTGGAAACGGTCGAGCCGATCAACTCCTGGGCGGGGAGTTCGATCGTGCAGGTCACGCCCGAATTGTGGAGGTGGCGACGCAGCGAGCCGGCAAGTTGCCCTTCGATCAGGCGACGCAGGAGCCTGGAGCCGAAACTCTCTATCCCGGCCCCCTGCACCGCGGGTCCGTCCGACTCCCGCCACTCCAGCACGACATGGCCCCGCTGGATTCGCCAACTCACGTCCAGGCGGCCGGTCGGCACCGACAGTGCGCCGTACTTCAGTGCGTTCGTGGCGAGCTCGTTGAGCGCGAGGCCGAGCGCCAGAGCGCGCTCGCCTCGCAAGGTGACCGCCGGGCCCGAAACCTTGATCCGTCCAGGCAGCTCGACGCCGTAGGGTTCGAGTTCGGCGTCGATCAGCTCCTGCAGGGTGATGCGGTCCTGGCGCGCTAGCTTGCGGTCCAACAGGTCGTGCGCCCGGGCGAGGGCGGCGATGCGCGCCGAGAGCGCGCGGGCCTGGTCCGGCGGCAGGGTCAGGCTCGCGAGCGCCTGAGTGGCGGTGTAGGCGTTCTTCACCCGATGGCGCAGTTCGTCTCGGGCGAGTTCCGCCTCCTCCAGAGCTTTCGACAACGCCGCCACGAGGCGGACCTGCTCCATCGCCGTGGCCGTGGCGCGCGCCAGGGCCTCAAGGGTTTCGACGACGGCTGAAGACATTGCGCCAAACCAGACGGAGCGGGGCGGGAGCGCGAAGGATTTCTCAGCCGCCCGCGGCCGGGCCTCGAACTGACGATGCCTGATCCTACATCATAGCCACACGCGGCGCAGCCCATAATCCGGTAACCTGAGGTCTGGCAGGCGGGGGTGCCGGCGGCGTTGCGCAGGGCGCCCACGGCGATGCGGGCGGGACACTGCGCATCGCGCACCAGGTCCACCTTCGGCCGCCGATAGTTGAGCCGGGCGACGCGCTCCAGGCGGTAGCGGCCACATCTCAATCACAAGACGGGATGGAACCTGCTGAGGCGTCCTCGTATGGGCGCGCGGCCGAGACTATGGCCACTTTGAACTCGGCCCTCTCCGTTGTGCCCGCGGTGGTTGGCTTCTGCGCCGCAGAACTCATTGAGCTGTGGTCCGAGGTCAGGCGGTGAGCCGCCTTGAATCCGCCGCCATTGCAGCCATGGTCTTGAGCTAGCGAAATGTTTCCAGGAGCTGGCGATGATCGGTGATGTGTCCCTTACGTTGGGCCGGCGGGTGTCTTCAGCCCGGCTGGAATACGTCAGCCTCATCGGCCGGGGCCTCGAAGGCGTTCGGCGCCGGCTCAAGGCGGGAGTGAGTTCCCCTGCGAACTTGCGTCCGCCCTTCAACGTCAGCCAGACCGTGGAGGCCGTCACCGTAGAATTCGACGTCCCGGGCCATGGCAGAGAGGGCCTGATCCTGGACGTGGGACCGCAGCGTTTGCGATTGCAGGCGGTCGGTCGTCCACGCCGCTCCGGTGGCATCGGAGCTCCCTTTGACTGCACCGTCAATCTGCCGGAAGCCGTCGATGCTGATCAGGTGAAGGCGACACTTGAGAATGGCGTGGTGGTGGTGGAAATGACCAAGGCCGCTTGGACGCGCGGCGACGCCAAGCGCGCCCCCGTGCGCCAAGCGTCAGTCCCGGTACAGACGGCGCAAGAAGGCGATCAGGCCGGCGCCCCCAAGGAGTAGAATTGCGACGCGCCCGACCGCTGCGAGTTGGTCGTCTTGCGCGACCGTGACTATCGCGACCGCGACAAGCAGGGCGGCGACAACGATCCCAAGCGCGATGCTGTCGCCGGCGCGTCTCACGGCGCGCGGCAAGTCGGTCAAGTCGGAGCTCGACACTTGCACGACAAGGCCGTCGCGGCTGACCCGTCCGATTCCACGCCGGAGCGCTTCGGGCGCCATCGCCAGGACCTGGTCCAGTTCCTTGAAGGTGCGGAACGCGCGGGCGGCCAGCGCCTTCGGTTCAAACCGGGCGGCGAACGCCCTGACGACCACGGGCGCGATCGCGGCGATAACATCTAGGTCTGGATCGAGCGTTCTCGCAAGGCCTTCGGCGATGCCCAGGGCGCGCAGCAAGAGCAGCAGGTCCGACGGCAGCGTCAGCGCGTTTTCGCGGGCGATCGTGATGAATTCGGAGATCGCCTCCGCAAGCCGGATCGGCCGGCCTGAGTCAGCGGCATAGCGCAGGAAGAACCTGTCGACAGCTTGCTCGAGCCCAGGCGGCGGGGCGCCCGAGCGCCCAGACCAGTCCATCAGCACATCGGACACCCCCCGGACATCCGCGTCGACCAGTGAGCCGAGAACGACGAGGACCTGCTCTCGCCGCTTCGCCGAGAGCCTTCCGACCGATCCGAAGTCCAGCAGAGCAAGTCTGCCATCTGGCGTAACCAGAACATTCCCGGGATGCGGATCTGCGTGGAACACGCCCTCCAGCAGGATCATGCTCAGCAGCCCCCGGGCTGCTTCGGGCGCCAGAGCGCGCGCCAAGGCGGGCTCGTCCTTGCGGAAGGCGCCGTTCGGGCTGCGACCACGGACGCGCGTGCTGACCATGGTCCTTTCCGTAGTGAATCGCTCATGAACAGGAGGCACGTGGAACGCGGTTCGCCGCTCGCGGATCTCCGACTGATTGCGGGCCTCGATCCGCAAATCGATCTCCTCCAGAAGCGCCTCGCTGAGTTCCGTCACGACGCGCACGGGCTGGTGGCGGCGCAGCGCGGGCGCGCGGCGCTCGACCACACGCGCGGCCGCCACGAGCAGCCGCAGATCGGCGCGCATGATCGCCTCGATCCCAGGCCTGCGGACTTTCACGACGACCTCTTCACCGGACCTAAGCCGCGCGGCATAGACCTGCGCGATCGAGGCCGCAGCGATCGGCGTCGAGGAGAATTCCGCGAAGATTTCGTCCGGTGAGCCGCCCAGATCGATCGCCAGCTGTTCGCGAATCCACTCGAAGGGCGCGGGCGAGACGTCTGCGTGAAGCCGGCTCAGCCGGTCCGTCAGCGCCGGCGGAAGCAGATCCGACCGCGTCGCCAGGATTTGGCCAAGCTTCACGAACGTGGGGCCGAGCTCCTCGAGGGCCGCGACTAAGCCTTCGTATGCCGCGCCCTCGGCGACCTCGTCTGGGGCTGCGCCGCGAAGCAGACCTAACCGCACCAAGACAGGTCGAGCACCGGTCCGAGCGAGGGTGCGGAGCACGGTCGCAAGACGGCGATAGTCGCTGGGAGAAAAGGTCAAGGGCGCCATGGGACGGGGATGATCGGATCGATCACATAACGCAAGGCTGGCCGCCGCGCCCGACCCCATCCACCGCTCAGGAATTGATCTGGTGAGCGAGTGCGAGAGATCGGAAAAATGATCCGGTTCATCATCGGCGGCCTGAGCCACTCCAACCGCGCTTGCCAATCGCCGATCGTGTCCCAAGCCGTGGTGTAGCTTCGGCGGTGTGATCACCGCGCTCTCCAGCTGGGCCGGACTTGTCAGGCGGCCACGGCGGGCAGGCTGACGAGGGCATCATCGCTGAGCAGTGCGAAGCTTTCCAGCGGCATGTAGCGGGAGCGCTGGACGGCCCATTCGTCGGACTGCTCGAGCAGGATGGCGCCGACCAGGCGGGCGAGCGCGGCCTCGTTCGGAAAGATGCCGACCACCTCGGTGCGGCGCTTGATCTCCCGGTTCACCCGCTCGATGGGATTGACCGAGTGGATCTTCACCCGGTGGGCGGCGGGGAAGCTCATGTAGGCCAGCACGTCGTCCTCGGCCCGCTCCATCAGCTCGGCGAGCTTCGACAGCTTGAGGCGCAATTGGTCGGGGACCCTGCGCCACTGGGCCTTTGCGGCCTCGGCGTCGTCCTGCGCGAAGGCGGTGGCCATCAGCGCCGAGACCACCCGCCGGCCGTTCTTGCCGGCGTGGGCCAGCGCATTCCGGGCGAAGTGCACGCGGCAGCGCTGATGAGTGGCGCTCAGCACCCGCGCGGCGGCCGCCTTCAGGCCCTCGTGCGCGTCGGAGATCACCAGCTTGACGCCGCGCAGGCCGCGGCGGGCCAGCTTGCGCAGGAACTCCGTCCAGAAGGTCTCCGCCTCGGACGGGCCGATGCCCATGCCGAGCACCTCTCTCCGGCCGTCGGTGTTGACGCCGACGGCGACGGTGACCGCCATCGAGACGACACGGCCGGCTTGGCGCACCTTCACGTAGGTGGCGTCGATCCACAGGTAGGGCCACTCGCCTTCGATCGGCCGCTCCAGGAAGGCCTGCACCCGCTCGTCGATCTCCTCGCACAGCCGGCTGACCTGGCTCTTGGAGATGCCGCTCATGTCCAAGGCCCGGACCAGGTCGTCCACCGAGCGGGTGGAGACGCCCTGGATGTAGGCCTCCTGGATCACTGCGGTCAGCGCCTTCTCGGCCAGCCGCCGCGGCTCGAGAAAGAACGGGAAGTAGCTGCCCTTCCGAAGTTTCGGGATCCGCAGCTCCACCGTGCCCGCCCGGGTCTCCCAATCCCGATCGCGATAGCCGTTGCGCTGGACCAGCCGCTCAGCGCTCTTCTCACCATGGCCCGCGCCGGTGAGCTGGCCCACCTCCAGCTCCATCAGCCGCTGGGCGGTGAAGCCGATCATCTCGCGCAGCAAATCGGCGTCGGCGCTCTTCTCCATCAGCCCGCGAAAG
Organism: Phenylobacterium sp. J367; assembly: GCF_024699985.1. Classification (GTDB taxonomy): domain Bacteria; phylum Pseudomonadota; class Alphaproteobacteria; order Caulobacterales; family Caulobacteraceae; genus Phenylobacterium. The sequence goes on from NZ_JAJONA010000001.1 coordinate 3,733,165, forward strand.
GCGATCATGTCGTCGGTCATCTTCGGTCTCCTGGTTTGGGGTTTGTGTCTGCAAACCCGACCCTAACCGAAGATCGCGGATGACCACCCCGCTACGCCGCTCGCTCCCTACGGCGCCTTGTAGGGGCGCGCTCCGCGAGCGGCTTCGCTACCGCCCAGCTACACCACGTCCGGGGACACCACCCAATCGCCGTCGGCGCTGTGCTCATGGAAGCCTGTCTCGGTGATGAAATGGAGCGGTCGCAGGTCCGCCGTCAGGGCCGCCCCGGGGGCTTGCGGTGTCAAGAGCGCCGCGGACAAACTGCAAGTGGGACCGCCCCCGCGCGAGCAATGCGGCGCGAAGGGCGCCTTCCACCTGATTCCGCACCGTCATCACGGCGCGCGCCGGGTGGCGCATCCAAGCTGCCTTCTTCCAGGGCGGCGTAGACGGCCGCCAGTGCGGCGTTGGCCGCCGGAACTTCAGGAGCCGGCATGTCGAGCCGCCACCATGGCGTTAGGGCATCAGCCCACATGCGCGTCCGACCTGCGCCGGCACTTTCTGCGTTGCGGCGAGTTCCCGGGCGTCCCGGTTGCGCCTCGAGGCCTTGATCCAACATCGCTGTTCAAAGGGTGGCCGCGACGCAGGTTATGCAGCGCGGTCGGAGAGAGGCCGAGCTTCGTCCAAACGTTCGCCATGGATATGACTTAGAGGCCGCGCTGCCTGGTGAACTCAACGGCGGCTGATGCCACCTCGCCGCTCTTCCGCCCGGGCTTCGGGCCGCGGGCCCCTGCGAGCCGCCGCGCACAAGGCGGGGGAGCGGCGGACTCTCCCGACGCCTACAGAGCCCTACGCTCCCAACCCCCGCCGAGCGCCTTGAAGAGCCTGATCTGGTTGGACGTCACAGCCGCTTCCGACAGGGCGAGCTGGGCTTCCAGGCCGGCCAATGTGCGTTCCGCATCGAGCACGGTGAGAAAGCTGTCGAGACCGGCCGCATGTCGCAAGCGGGCCAGGCGGACGGCCTCGGCGCTCTGGTCCCGCGCCCTGCGCAGGGCAGTTCGGCGATCGAGCTCGCGGCCGTAGGCGCTGAGCGCCGTCTCCGCCTCTTGGAGCGCGGTGAGCGTGGTCTGCTCGAACGTGGCGAGCGCGGCCTGAGTCGCGGCGTCGGCCTGAGCTATGCGGGCGCGGGCCACAGCGATGTTGGGGAAGCTCCAACTGATCAGCGGACCCACGCTGAACGACACCTGGTCGCCGAAGCCCCGCCCGCCGCCTCCGACGCTGCCGACGGACCCGCCGAGGGTGACCTGTGGATAGAGCGCCGCGGCAGCTACGCCGATCCGCGCCGTCGCCGCGGCGAGCCGGCGTTCGGCCTGACGCACGTCGGGGCGGCGAGCCAGGAGGGCGGCGCCGTCGCCGACCGGAAGCGCGGCGGTGATCTGCGGGATCGCCTGGCACGCGGCGGCCTCCGGCGACACCTGGGCCGGCGGACGACCCACCAGCACCGACAGGCGGAAAAGGGCGGCGTCGCGCTGGGCCTGCAGCGGCGGGATGGCGGCCCGCGCGGTTTCGGCCTGGGCCTGGGCGCGGGAAAGGTCAAGGCCAGTGCCGCGGCCAGCTTCCATCTGACGACGGGTCAGGCCGGCCGTCTCATCGGACAGCGCGAGGGTGCGCTGGGCCACGGCCAACTGGGCGCCGGCAGCGCAGGCGTCGGCGTACGCCCGGGCCGTCTCAGCGGCGACGGAGACACGGACCACGTCGAGGGCGGCCCGGGCGGCGTCGCGCTCGGCGCGGGCGGCCTCGATCGAGCGGCCGACGCGGCCGAAGAAGTCCACCTCGTAGGATACGTCCAGGCCGGTGGAGAGGGTGTCCGCCTCGACCATCCGGCCGGTGGCGTCGGGCTGGCGGCTGCGGGCGGCGGCGGCGCTCATCGTCGTGCCGGGGAGCCGGCCGGCCCGGGCCTCCGAGAGCGAGGCGCGGACCTGGGCGAGGTTGGCGGCGGCGACGGCCACATCGCGATTGTTGTCGAGGGCCTCGGCGATCAGGCCGTCCAGCGCGGGATCCTGGTACAGGCGCCACCAGTCGGCGGGCGGCTGGTCGGCGCTCACCGGAGCGACCGCGGTGCTGACGAAGCCGCCGCCGGTTCCGGGCGGGGCGACCGGCGCCTTGTAGTCAGGCCCGGTGGCGCAGGCAGTGAGGAGGACGGCCGCAGCGGCCGCGGTCGAGAGATTGCGGGCGCTCACGGGCGGCTCCCTTTAATTGCGGCTTGCGGCGCAGCTGCCTTGGGCGCCCGCTTCGGAAGCCTTTCGGCGAGCTTGCGGCAGACCACGTAGAAGACGGGGGTGAAGGCCAGCCCGAAGAATGTCACGCCCAGCATCCCGAAGAACACGGACGTGCCGAGCGCCTGGCGCATCTCCTGGCCTGGGCCGGTGGCCAGCATCAGCGGCACGACGCCCAGGATGAAGGCGAAGGAGGTCATCAGGATCGGCCGCAGGCGCGTCCGGGCGGCGGTGACCGCCGCCTGGAAACGGTTCTGTCTGTCCCGCTCCTCGGCCTGTTTGGCGAACTCGACGATGAGGATGGCGTTCTTCGCGGCCAGCGCCACGAGCACCACCATGCCGACCTGGGTCAGGATGTTGTTGTCCATGCCCCGGAGGCTTACGCCCACGAGCGCCGCCAGGATGCACATGGGCACGATCAGGATCACTGCCAGCGGCAGGGTGAAGGCCTCGTACTGGGCGGCCAGCACCAGGAACACCAGAACCACGGCCATGACGAACACGAGGGCGCCGGAGTTGCCGGCGGCCTTCTCCTGGAAGGCCAGTTCGGTCCACTCGTAGCCCATGCCCTGGGGCAGGGTTCGGTCGGCAAGCTGCTCCATGGTTCCGAGGGCTTCCCCCGAGGAGACGCCGGAGGCGGCCGAACCGATCACCTCCGCTGCAGGGAAGAGGTTGAAGCGGACCACACGAGTGGGGCCAGTGTCGTCCAGAAGCTGCGCCACCGATCCGACGGGGACCATCTCGCCGCCGGCGGAGCGGACCCGCAAGTCGGCGATATCTGCCTTCTCGTCCCGGCCGGAGGGCTCGGCCTGGGCGGTCACCCGGAAGGTGCGGCCACCGAGGGTGAAGTCGTTGACGTAGGTCGAGCCCAGGTAGGTTCCGAGGGTGTCGAATATGGCCTGCGGCTGGACGCCCATCATCAGCGCCCGGTCGCGGTCCACATCGGCGGAGACGCGCGGCGCGCCAGTGTTGAACTGGTTGAACACCCCCTGGACCTCCGGCGTGCCGGAAGCGGCGCCCATCAAGCCATTGGCCGCCTGTTCGAGCTCCCGGTAACCCAGCCCCGAGCGGTCTTGGACCATCAGCTTGAAGCCGCCGCCGTTGCCCAGGCCCTGCACGGGCGGGGGGGACAGGACGAAGATGTTGGCCTCCTCGACGGCGCCCAGCTTGCCCATGATCGCGCCCGCGACGGCGTCGGCTCCCAGCGCGGAGCCACGCTCTTGCCAGTCCTTCAGGCGGATGAACATGGTTGCGGCGTTCGACGCGTTGGAGAAGCTCGCCCCGTCCAGGCCGGCCATGGCGGCGACCGTCTCGACGCCAGGCATCTGGGCGACCTCGGCGGCAGCCTGCCGAACAATAGCGTCGGTGCGCTCCAGGGAGGCGCCCGGCGGCAGCTGGACGACGCCGATCAGCACGCCCTGGTCCTGCTGCGGGATGAACCCCGTGGGCGTGGCGATGAGACGCCAGCCGGTGACGGTCAGCAGGCCGCCGTAGACGACCAGCACGATCACACTGGCGCGAAGCAGGCGGGCGGTCATGCGACCGTACCGTTCGGAGAGCGCGTCGAAGGACTGGTTGAACCAATCCCCGGCGCGCTGCAGGGGGCGCAGCCAGCGCGGACCGTGGTGCCCTTCGCGGTGCGGCTTCAGCAGCAGTGCGGCGAGGGCCGGGGACAGCGTCAGCGAAATCAGCAGCGAAATGGTCGCCGCCGCGGCGATCGTCACCGCGAACTGGCGGTAGAACTCGCCCGGAATGCCGGGCACGAAGGCAGTGGGCACGAAGACCGCCAGCAGCACGAGGCCAATGGCGACAACGGCGCCGCTCACCTCGTCCATGGTGCGGTACGCGGCCTCGCGAGGGGAGAGGCCCTCGCGCATGTTCCGCTCCACATTCTCCACGACGACGATGGCGTCGTCGACGACGATTCCGACGGCGAGCACGAGCGCAAACAGAGACAGCGAGTTGATCGCGTAGCCGAGCGCGAGCTGCACGGCGAAGGTGCCGACCAACGCGACAGGGATCGCGAGGATGGGGATGATCGCCGCCCGCCAGGTCTGCAAAAAGACCACGATCACCAGAACCACGAGGATGACCGCCTCGAGCAGGGTATGCTGCACCGCCTCGACAGACGCCTGGACGTACTCCGTGGGATTGTAGGGGATCGTATAGGCGACGCCGGGCGGGAAGTCGGCCTTGGCCGCTTCAACCGCGTTCAACACGCCGGCGGCGGTGGAAAGTGCGTTGGAGCCGGGCTGCTGGATGACCGCGACGCCGATGCCGCGCTCGCCGCCGAAATAGCCGCGGACGCTGTAGTCCTGCGAGCCCAGCTCAACACGGGCGACGTCGCGGACGCGGATGACGCGGCCCTCGGCGTCGGTGCGGATGACCACGTTCGCGAACTCCTCGGGCGTGCCGAGGCGGCCCTGGACCTCCACCGGGAGCTGGGTGGCCACGCCGCGATCGGCCGGGGCCTGACCGAGCGCTCCGCCCGAAGCCTGGACGTTCTGCGCCTGCAGCGCGGCGACGATCTCCTGCGAGGTCAAATTGCGGGCGGCGGCTTTCTGCGGGTCGATCCAGATCCGCATGGAGTAGAAGCCGCCGCCGAACAGCTGCACGCCGCCAACGCCGGGCACCCGCAGCAGCCGGTCGCGCAAGGTGGAGTTGGCGTAGTTGCCGACGAAATCGACATCCACGGCCGGATCCTTGGAGGTCAGTGCGATCAGCATCAGGAAGCCGGTCTGCTGCTTGTTCACGGTGACGCCGATCTGGCGGACCTGGGCGGGCAGACGGGGCTCGGCGAGCGCCACGCGATTCTGAACGAGCACCTGGGCCGAATCGAGATCCGTCCCTGGTTCAAAGGTCACCGTCAGCTGGACTGTGCCGTTGGAAGACGACGAGGTCATGTAGAGCATGCCTTCGACGCCGTTGATCTCCTGCTCCAGGGGGCGGCGACGGTCTCGGCGAGCGTCTCGGCTGAGGCCCCCGGGTAATTCGCCATCACCGACACCGTCGGCGGGGCGATTTCCGGGTACTGGGCGAGCGGCAGCTGCGGCAGGGCGAACAGGCCGAGCAGGGCCACGAACACCGAGATCACGCCGGCGAAGATCGGCCGGTCGATGAAGAAGCGGGAGAACTTCATGTGGGACGGCCTAGCGGAGGATGGAGCCGGTGGAGGCCGGCGCCGCATTGGGCGCGGGGCGCGGGGCGGCGGCCTGGGGCTGGCGGCTGATGGCGACGTTGCGGGCCTGGATCTTTTGTCCCGGCCGGACGCGCTGGACCCCATTGACCACCACGCGGTCGTCGGGACGCAGACCGGCGCGGATCACCCGCAGGCCGTCGATCACCGGGCCGAGCGTCAGCGGTCGGCTCTGCGGGGCGCCGTCGGGGGCCACCACATAGGCCACCTTGCGCGGTCCGTCGGCGACGATGGCGGTCTCCGGGATGAGCAGGGCCTCGTAGGCGCCCGCGCCGGCCATCCTGGCTGCGCCGTACATGCCGGCCTTCAGGAAGCCTTTGGGGTTGCGCATCAGGGCGCGGACGCGGGTGGAGCCCGATTGCGGGTCGACGGTGTTGTCGAGGAAGTCGACGGTCCCTTCCCAGCGATATTCCGCCTCGTCCTGCAGGCGCACCTGCACGGGCGCGGGGGTCACGCCGCCGGCCTGCCGCTGGAGCTTCAGCAGCTGCGCCTCGGAGGCGTCGAAGATGAAATGGATTGGGTCGGCGGAGACAATGGTGGTGAGCACGTCGCCCGCCGATGTGCCGCCGGCGATGAGATTGCCGGGATCCACCCTCCGGGCCGAGACCCGCCCGGCGGTGGGTGCGGTGACGCGGGTGAACTCGACATCCAGCTGCCGGGCGCGCAGCGTGGCGTCCGCCACGGCGGCCGCCGAGCGGCGGCTCTCGTACTCCTCCTGGGAGATCGCCTTGGCCGCCAGCAGGCTCTCGGCGCGCTTCAGCTCGGTGCGGGCCTGCCCGGCTTGGGCCTGAGCGGCGGCGAGCTGCGCCTGGGCCGGGCGAGGATCGAGGGTGAAGAGCAGCTGGCCCTTGCGCACCACCTCGCCGTCACGGAAGTGGACGGCCTGAAGATAGCCGCCGGTCCGAGCGCGGACGTCGACCTGCTGCACCGCCTCGAACCGGCCGGTGAAGTCGTCCCAGTCGCGCACCGTGGCCTTCAGCGGGCGCCGCCACAGAAACGACCGGCGCGGCGGCGACGGGCGGTCCTTCCTTCCGTCCGCAGCCAACAAGCGCCAAGCTCGCCAGCGCCATCAGCGCGAGCGTTCGGAAGGTTTGCATCGGTCTCTGTCCCTCGAGCGCGCTGGGGAGGCGCGGGTCAGTCAGTCAACGGTCGGTGACTTATGGGCGCCATCGGTGTAAGTCAACGGGCGTGGACATTGGCGGAGGAACTTCCATGAGGCAGGCTGAGGGCCCGACCCGCGCCCGCAACGCCGTGGCCACACGGAGCGCTATCCTTTCGGCGGCGCGGTCGCGCTTTGCGGAGGAAGGCTACGACGCCGCTAGTGTGCGCGGCATCGCGGGCGAAGCGGGCGTCGATCCGGCGTTGGTGCTGCGCTACTTCGGCTCGAAGGAGGAGTTGCTCGCCGCGGTACTTGCCGAGAGCGGCTCGGTTCGAGACCTCCTGGAGGGCCCGCGCGAGGATTTCGGCGCCCGGGCCGCCCGGATGCTGCTTCTCGATCCCGTAGAGGATCATAAGCTGGCGGTGCTGCAGATCATCCTGCGCTCGGCGTCGTCCGCCAGGGCCGGGCCGCTGGTTCGGCGGAACACTCAGGAACGGTTCTACGAACCGATAGAGGCTTGGCTGGGTGGGCCGGATGCGCAGATCCGGGCCCGCGCGGTAGGGGCGATCATCATGGGCGCTGCCCTGTCCCGGGCGATCGACAACAACGGCCTCGAAGACGAAGCGGATCGCCTGGGCCTGGCCGGCCGCCTCGCAGAAACGCTGCAGCTGGCGATCGAGTGAGATCGGATCGCCGTGAGTTGAATCTCAGAGCCACGACCGTTCGCTTCGAAGCCAGCGATCAGAGATGGATCAGCGGAGGCTCGGTTGGTGGTCGCTGACCTGCCCAGCGGCCGCCGGCTCCAAGATCCTTCCGCCGGGTCTGGTCACCAGCGGACGGGAAGCTCTGGCAGTTGCGCGCCTCGCGCAGACCGCCGAACACCGACCGCGGCCGCAGATCTCCGCGGCGCGGCGCCTCCGACGCGGTGGCCCCGGCCAGCGCCCCGAACATGACTTCCGCCTCGACATGAACCCAGCACGTTCGTCGGCCGCTGGCGAGTGATCCGCTCCAGCCGGCGAACAAGGAAGTTTCGGGTCACACCTAGGGTCACCTCCACTTCGTGGATCTCGTCCCATCGAGATCACCGGTGTCACGGATTCGAATTCAGGCCCAGCCGGCGCGCCCGAAGCGCCGCTTGCCGCATCTGGGGTGCAAAGCGAAGGACTGGTTGGACGGTTTGGCCTGGATGCAATGGTCGGCTCGTCGGGCGCGTGGCCCGAACCGGGCCGGTCAGCGGGGGCGGCGGGATAGGGCCGCCCCCACCTGAAGCGGCCGTCAGAAGAACCGATACTGCAGCTCGATCCCGTAGGTTCGGGGCGGCGTGAGCGGATAGCTCGTTGCAACCCCCTGAGTGACAGGAATGATTGTGGAGCCGCCGGCCGTGGCGGAACCGACGTAGCCGGCTCGCCGCGCCGCCGTTGCGCCGCCCTCATACCCCACCTCGTCGAAGATATTCTTGGCGAAGAGGATGACGGTGTAGCGCTCGTTGGCAGGCGTCCAGGTCACGCGCGCGTCAACCTGTTCCCAGGAAGGTGAGCGCGAGTAGGCGCGGTTGAAGATCGATCCGTATTGAGCGTCACGCCAGGTGTAGCTGGCCGAAGCCGTCAGCGAAGCGGCCTCGAACAGCCAAGTGTAGTTCACATTCAACGCGACCTTGTGCTTTGGCGCGTTGGGCAGCTTCTGACCCTTGAGGTCCTGGCCGAGCTGGAACCCGCCCCCCGTGAGCGCGGTGAACACGTCGGCCGGGCAATTGTCCGCGGCCGACGGGGTCGCCTGGCGGGCCACGCAGTCCGCGATTGAACCCAGCGGGGTTGCATCCGGGTCGAGTGCGGCCGGGTCCGCGGGGTCGACCACCCCGCTGGCTCGTCTGATCTCGGAGTTCAGATAGGAATAGTTGAAGAGTATCTGCAGATTATCCAACGGCTGCCAGATGGTCTCCAGCTCAACGCCCATCGAGATAGCTTTGGGCACGTTGTAGAACACCGACTGGGCCTGGGTGACACCTCCGGCGGTGTCGATGATCGTTAGCGGGATTTGCGCATTCTTGTACTCATAGTGGAACAGCGCAATGTTGGTCTGCAGGTTGCGCCCGAAGGTCTTCTTGAGACCCACCTCGATGTCGTCCAGATATTCCGCCTTCGTATAGGGGTTGGCGGTAAGCGCCGTATCGACGCCGATGCGGAAGCCGCCCGCCTTGTAGCCGCGGCTGTAGCGGACATAGGCGGTCGTGGCGGGATCTGGCTCCCACTGAAGCGTGACGTTGCCGGTAAGCGCGTCCCAATCGGCGTCGTACTCCCGCCGAGCGCGACCTGTGGCCGGGTCAAATGTGAAGTCTTGCGACACGCCTTTCGGTGGCGTGGCTCCGGGGATGAACAGCGCCTGGGTGAGGTCGATCGCCGGCGTGAAGGGCCCGGTCTGCTCCGGCGTCAGCCCGGGCGTGCAGGCGAAGAAGGCGAAGCACAGGACGCGCGCCTCCTCCGAGCCCGACTTCTCGTCGAGCGAGTATCGTCCGCCGACCGTCAGCTTCCAGGCATCGGTGAACTCATAGTCCACCTGAGCGTAGACCGCCTTCGACTGGATATGGAACTTGGGCTCGTCATAGCTCCGCTGCAACAGCGGGTTTGGCGGGCATGCGTTGCCGAAGCGGGGGCAGCTCACGCCCAAGGGGGCGGCGATCTGTGGCTGAAGAAACAGGTACGTGGACGTGGGCTGCTCAAAGTGCTCGTTCCAGGAGTAGACGCCGGCGAGCCACTGTAGCGGTCCCTCGTGGGTCGAACTGAGGGTGAGCTCGTGGCTCCACCACTCCTCGATCTCCTGGTAATTGTAGACCTGTTGCGGGAAGACCCGAAGGCCGCCGGCCAACGTATAGCTCTGCACGGGCGCCACGGTGTCGTCCGGCGGCCGATTGAGCGTGTAGTGATAGCGCGCGCCACCGGTGGTGTACTTCACGTCGAAGCTGGGCGCGTGCCAGATCCATTCGCTGGCAAAGATCCAGGTGCCGTCCAACTTGACCTGATAGGGTATGACCGAAGCGATCTTCCGAGGGTCGCGGTCAGCCGGGTTCTCGCAGCCGAGAGGCGAGGGGTTGACCACGTTCGTGACCCGGCCGCTGCAGCCATAACCCGGCTCCTGGGACGTTGCGCCGTTGGCCACCTCAAAGCTGGCGTAGGGGCCCGGCGTGAACGTGCCGCGGGCGCCGGGCCCGCCAGAGCCGTTGCGCCATTGGATCCAGGTGAGCTTGGTCCAGCCTTCGAAATTGTCGTTGAAGTCGAATTTCAGCTGGCCCTCGACGATGTTGGTGTCGATCACGTTGCCCTCATCGGGCTGCCCGGGCACGATGTTGTCGTACCAGCCTTCCGTCTGCTTTTCCCAATTGGCGGCGAGTCGGAATTTCACGCCGGGAATGGTCGTTGGGCCGGAAACGGCGCCCTCGAGCACGTGACGATTGTAGTTCGCATAGGTCGCCCTGACCTCGGCGTAAGGCTCATCCGTAGGTCGCTTGGACACCAGGTTGATCGCCCCCGCGATGGCATTGCGCCCGTACAGCGTCGCTTGTGGCCCCCGCAGCACCTCGATCCGCTCCACGAACAGCGGTGTCTTGCCGGCTTCCACCGTCGAGGTGGTGTAAATTCCATCTGAATAAACCGAAACGGATGGATCGGCCGCGTGTACGTTCGTCGTTCGTCCCACCCCGCGAAGACTGACCCGATCCAATTGGCTGGAATATTGCAGTCCGGGCGTGAAGTTGGTTAGGTCGAAAACCGTCGATATGCCGAGCTGGTCGCGCTTCTCAGATGTGAATGCTGAAATCGCGACGGGAACGTCCTGTAGACTTTGCTCTCGGCGCTCAGCGGTGACCACGAGTTCTTCGATCGTGTTTGCCTGTTGTGCGCGCGCCTCGTGAGCCACCATCACGCCGACTGCGGCGACTGTGGCCATCAACTGCCTTTTCGACATCTATTCCTCCCCACAACCGCGAATTGATCCCGGTTAATATTGTATGGGACATCCTTTGTCGGTCTCAGCGCCACGTCAAGAGCGAGACCATTGTTCGCCGATCCTGCCGCTTAGGTCATACCGCTGGCCGCGCCCAGCTTGACCCCTGCCGCTTGTATCTGACATTACTATCTGACTTGCTGCGCACCGTTCTTCCCCGCAGCAGCCCCTTGACCGCGCTCTCTGGGCGCGGTCAATTTTTGCGGCCGCTGATGCGGCGCTAGGCGGCGTGGGATTGGCGTGTTGCCGAACTCTGGACTTCGAGTTCTCGGAGGCGCGCTACCTTGAGGCGCACCTCTGGGCCTGCGCGGGTGGGCCTACGTGGAGTCGAGGCAACTGCGGCGACGTCGCACTGTCCTGAGCGGAAGTCGCCGCAAGGATGGCGTCAGCGATCGAGTTCGAAACTGAGGTTCGACCTCATGCGATCGAGAAGTCGAAGCAGGGTGATCTGTTCCTCACGGCTGATGCCTTGAAAGGTGATCTCACGAAGCCAGTGCGCCGCCGCTATCATCTGCGGGAGGACTGAGGGGGGCGTCTTCTCCCGCAACCACGATCCACTCCCGCTGGTCCGAGGGCGAGCGTTGGCGGCTTACCAGGCGCAGGCCTTCCAGCGCTCGCACGAGCTGCCCGAGCGGAGCGCGCTCGAGCTCGAGCCGTCTTGCAAGTTCTGACTGTGACAACCCTTGATTTTCAAGCACGTAGACCAGCACGCGCCATTGAGGGCGAGTAAGGCCAAGATCCCGGACCCGTCGATCGAACCCCTTCCGCATCAGGCGGGTCACGTCACCGAGCAGGAAGCCCGCGCCTTCGACCTGGGCGGCGTACGCCGACTCGCCCCTCGGGTGTTGTTTCTGCCGTGACGTCATCTTTCCGCGGGTGTCTCCAGGGATTCGGCGCCACCTTCGCCGAAGGAAGGAACTCGCGCAAACGGCTTGCGACCGCTTCGCATGGCTGCTGCTTTCCAGCACAGGTTACTGGCCGCGCAAGAGATTGTCGGCAAGGGAGCGCCGGCGCCAGCGAGACGAGGACTGCCGCAGCCCCCCGGGGTGAACTCGAGCGCGAAAGGGCGTGCATGACGGACACACTATGCGTCTTGAGCATCACGATTGGGTTCCTAATGGACCAGGTCAACGCCCGTCGTGGCCTGAGCCTGACCGATGCGGTGGTCCTGGCCACGCTCACACAGGCCAACTCAGGCGCCTGGATGCCCGATTCGGGTCACCAGTCAGCCTTCGTCACCTACGACGCCTCGCCGCCCGACGACCTGCTGCGGCCGATCAGCATCAACGCCATTTCGCAGAGCCTCGGGCTTCCGTTCGAAACGGTCCGTCGCCGGGTGCGGCGGCTTGCTCAGCTCGGCCTTTGCCGCAACGCCCCCGGGGGATAGTGGTGATGCCCGCAGCGCGTGTCGGCTTCCCGGGACATCATCGCGAACTCGAAGCAGGATATGCAGCGCTATCGGCGCTTCACGCCGCCCTCGCTCAAGCGGGCGTCGTGTTTGAGGCGCCAGCGCCTCGCCAAGGCGAGGCCTCCCCGGTACGCGCCGCCGCCCGTCTCTGGTCCGAGTACCTCTTGCGCGTTGTGGTGCTCGCGCTTGCGGCGTTCGGAGACGTGGTCAGTGCGGCAATCTGGTTTGAGGTCTTTCGATCGAACACCGAACTCGATTGCCGGACCGCGTGCCTGGGAGCCGAAGTGGACCGGCAGCCCGTGACGGCTTCGCAGGCCGCCCGGCGGCTGCGCTTACCGATAGAAACGACGCGCCGCCGCCTGTGGGACCTTGCCGAAATGGGCAGTTGCGTGCGGGCTCGTCGGGGGTTTGTCGTGCCGGACGCCGCGCTCGAGCGGGGCGCGGTCATCCAACTGGCCGCTCAGAACCTCCTCGACCTCCAGCGGATGTACCTGCGCCTCGCCGCCGTTGAACGTCAGCCGGCGCTGCGAGCGATGGGGTCGTTAGGCGCTGGCCGTGACTAGGGGTGACCGGCGGCCCTTGAGAGCGAGGACGGCAGGTTCTGGCAGGTCGGAGTCCTTGAGGGGCCGGCGCGGGCGCCGCGCCGAACTGGACCGATAGGCGCCCACGTTGAAGACCTCGAGCGCGTCTGCTCAGGAGCGCCGACCGCTCGCGAGAGCTGGCATCGCTGAGCGTTGGTGGGCGGTCAGCCGGCCCCCCTCTCATTCGCCCATCCGACGAGCCCGGGCTGAGCCTGCCCGCTCCCCCCATCCATTGAACCCGCACCCACGGCGCCACGGAGTAGTCATCCACGTCCGAGGTCGTGCGCCGCTCGGAGCCGTCACGCAGATCAAAACGTCCGTTCGGCCGGCGCCAATCCGAGGCAGATCAGCTCGGCCACGTTATCTGCCTCGCGGTCTGGGTCTTGGATCGCCTCCTGCCAGAGCCCGGACGGGAGAGAACTGCAAAGGGCCAGCCAGAAGCGGGGCGCCAACTGATGGTGCCGCTCCCGCAGTTCGCCTGCGCCGACGCCGTCGATCAAGCGCGGCCGTAATAGCATCCAAAGGCCCGCCCACTGTAGTCGCCGTCGGGCTTCGCTATGGCCGTCCGCTCCGCTCAGCGCTGCGATCGGACTTAGCGGCTGCACGTCGGGGCTGAAATAACTGAGCGCCGTCGCCCGGACAAAGCGTCCGACGCCCGCAGCCGTCACAGGCCCAGGCGCAAGGGTGGCGTCCTGCACGTGTAGGAAGATCGTGAGGGTGCGGGAGTGGCAGGCGGACACGAGATGGTCCCGTTCGCCGAAGTAGAGGCCAAGCGTGTGGGAGCTCACCTTCAGAAATGCGGCGATCTCCTCCATGGGAGCCTGGGGGGCGCCGGTTCAACAGGTAAGACGCGCTGGCGAGGATTGCGTCCCGGCTACCTGCCTCAAGTGGCTGGAAGCGCTGGTGCCGATTTCTCTCACCTGTCGGCGACGTTCCGCGATTGCCGACGCAGCCGTACGTGATCAGGTCCTGCAGAGCTTCGATTGTCCGACGCCTTCCTGCACCGGTTAGTGGGGTTGGGCCGACGAGCGGCGCGAACAACGTGAGGCCGAGCACGACCCTTGCAGCCACCCCGGAGTCGCAGGCGCGCACTTCTCCGGAGCGAATTCCCGCGTCCACGACCGACGCGACCTCGGCGATTACCGGCCGCAGAACGTCCTCGTGGCGGAAGAGGTAGGATCTCTCCAGGTCGTAGCAGGTCGGCATGGTTGGGATCGAGGGCGGCTCCAATGAAGCCGTGGAGCGTCTTCAACGCGCGTCCGTGGCGCCGCATTGCCGCCTTGAGCCCGGCAACAAGAATGTCAGCGCTGGGGACGCCGCCGCCATCCCTGTCGGTCAGCCGGCGAATGCCGCTCATCGCGAAAGTCTCCGCTTCTGCTGACCGGCCGTCCTGTTCAGCCAATCCACTGTGGCGCCGGGTCCCGAAGATGGACGAATGGTACAGCATTAAAGCAGCTGGGGGACGGTTGGACCGGGCCAAGCCCAAGCGAGCGCCTTGGATTCGTGAAATCCGCAGCGTCAGCGCCGACGCCGCGCGTCCTCGGAAGCCGGCATAGCCCAACTTCCGTTGTCGCAAGCCCGGTCGAGCAATGAGCAGCCAGTCGCCGAACGAACCCCCTAGCCGTGACGAAGTTTCGCAGCACCAGCGCCAGATAGGGCGGCAGGGCGAGCTGCAACTTGCGCAACCCATCTTTTGACGTTGCCCGAAAGCTTGCGCCGCTCGCGAGCGACCTGACGCGAGAGCGAACCAGCCCTGCGCCGGGCGAGGCCGGCAAGCTGCTAGCCGTGCTGAGAATATTGGCGCTGTCGTCTCCCGACCTGGTTGGCAAGATCGAAAAGGCGGCGCAGACGGGTTCGATCAGGATTGGAATCGCACCAAGGAATCTAGAGCGTCTACGTGGCGTCGTGCGCGGGAATTGGGCGGGTTCACAGCTCGGTCCGGCTGCGCTCGGCGGCTCTTCGGCAATCGTTTATTCCTCCGAGCCGACTTGGAGTTCTGGCGACGCCCTGCGTTGGCCTCGCCGTCGCCCAGCCGATGACCCGGCGCCTTCGGGTTCAACCCCACGACGCCCCTGCACGCGCGGGCCGCCGACAATGTCGACGAGGCTGCGATGGGAGGGGGCTTCGATGCTGAGACGTTGTTGCAACTGGGGCGGAGGGCTACAGGGCAGAGCAGCCTGCATCCGCGCGCAAGCCGCGGCGGATGTGACGGTGCACCGTGGGTGAGAGAAATGCCGAAGAGTCAGCGGATTTGGGTCGAGCTCAGCGGCGAGATCATTGTTGCAAGAATCCGAGGGGCGTTGACCGCCGAGGATGTGACCGAACTCCAGTCACAAGTCATGCTTCTCCTGTCGGAAAGCGGCCGATCACGGGTGCTGTATGACGCCCTCGAGATGGAACCTCCGGACGTCGATTTGACCCTCGCGCAGCAGCCGAACAGTGAAGAGCTCCGGAGACGCGGCGTCCGCGCAGCGCTCCTGGTTCCGAATACGCGACTGGCCTACATCGCCCGGCTGGCATTTGGGGAGGGCAATTTTCGGGTGATCTACAACGACTTGGCAGAAGCCATTCGCTGGCTTGCCGACGACGGCCGGCTGGCTTAGCCGGAGCGACATCGACGCGGCGCGCCTTGTCGCCATTCCCGGGTTCAGGTCTCAAGGGGCTACAGCAGGGGCGGGCGCGCGCCGCGTGGGATGCGCCTGTCAGCAAGCGCCGGCTTCAGCGGCGACGATTGGGCGCCGGATTGCCGCACCCGGTTGCGGCGCGATAGTTAGCATGCCAACTACTGGCCATGCAGCGAGTGCATCTGACTGACCCTCACTCCGAGTTGTCCCGTCGACTGGCCTTCATCCACCGGCGCTGGCGCGCCCGCCTGGACGAGCGTCTCCGAAGAACCGGGCTGACGCAAAGTCGCTGGCAGCTGCTGCTTGTCCTGTCGAAGGCAGACGGCGGCCTCCTCCAGCGCGAGCTCGCGGAGCGCGTGGGGATCGAGGCGTCCACGCTGGTGCGTCAGCTCGACGCCCTGCAACGCGACGGGCTGATCTTCCGTGAGGCGGTCGCCGGAGATCGACGCGCCAAGCTCGTACAGCTCGCACCAGGGGCCCAGCCCGTGTTGGACCACATCACGGAGGTCGCCGACGCGCTGCGGGAGGAAATTCTGCACGGGATCCCGAAGGACGATCTCGGCACGACCGTATCTGTCCTTCGCCGCATCAGTGAGCGTCTGGAGTAGGTTGAGATGTCCGGAGAAAGCCAAACAGATGTCGGCGCCGCCAAGGCGAGGCCCCGTGCAGCAAGGCGCAAGATCGCCCTGGCCAGCGTCCTCGCCGCTGCCGCCGTCGTTTGCGCCGGCGGCTTTATCCATGCGCGGGGGCAGCACGTCTACGCCAACGACGCGCGGATCGCATCCGACGTCGTGGCGCTGGCGAGCGAAGCGGCCGGTCGTGTGGTGGAATTGAAGGTCCGCCCGGGGGACGCGGTGCGCGCCGGGCAGGTATTGGTGCGGCTCGAACCCCGCGACGCCGAGTTCGCCCTGCAGGAGATCGAGGCCAACATCGCCGCACTCGAGGCTCAGAAGGCACAGCTGCGCGCCCAGCAGGCGGCGATCAACTCGCGCGTCGGACGCGCCGTCGAGGTCTCCAATGCTGGAGTGCTGCAGGCCGAAGCAGGGCTCGCAGCTGCGCAGGCGGACCTCAAGCTGGCCCGCAGCGCCTTCGGCCGAACGCAGACGCTGTACAGCAAGGGACTGCTCGCCAGGAGTCGGCTCGAGGAAGACCAGGCGCGCCTGACGGCCGCCGAAAAGGCCGTCGACCGAGCAAGGGCCGCAGTCGATGCGGCTCGGGGGGACGTCTACGTCACGGCCTCCGGGCGGGATGACGCTGACGTCCTGAATGAACAGATCGCAGCTCTCGACGCGCAACGCGCCGGTCTCCTCGCTAAGAGAGCGCAGCAATCGCTGGACCTCTCGCGGCGAGAGATCGTGGCGGCATTCGACGGCGTGATAGACCAGACGTTCGTCGATGCGGGCGAGTTCGTCACGCCGGGCCCGGATCCTGATGTACCATAATCCCGGGAACGTCTGGGTCGATGCGAACGTCAAGGAAACGGAATTCCGAAAGCTCGCGGTGGGGCCCAGGCGACGGTAAAGGTCGATGCCTACCCTGGCCGCAAGTTCAAAGCTCGGGTGCAGCGGATCGGCGGAGCCGCGACCAGTCAATTCGCCCTGCTGCCCAATCCGAACCCCAGCGGCAACTTCACGAAGGTCACCCAGCGCCTGCCGGTGCGACTTGTTCTGGAAGAGGCGAATAGCTTCCTACGGCCTGGCATGATGGTTGAGGTCAACATCAATGCGGTCGACTAGCGAGCTCTTCGAACGCTACGGACCTGGCTATCGCTGGCTGGCGACGGTGACCGCGATGGTCTCCGCCGTGGCCGTTGTATTGTCGTCGACCATCGTCAACGTCGCCGTGCCGGCCATCATGGGCGAATTCGGCATGAGCGCGACGGAGGTTCAGTGGCTGTCCACTGGCTTTCTCGCCGCCATGACGGTGACCATGCTGATGACCGCCTGGTGCGAACGCGCCATTGGGCAGCGGGCGACCATGGTCGGAGCGCTGGGCCTCTTCCTCTTCGGCTCCATCCTCGGAGGGCTCGCGCCGGACCAGAATGTGCTGGTGGTCAGCCGCGTGCTGCAGGGCCTTGCCGCCGGTGTGGTCCAGCCGCTCGCCATGGTGACGATGTTTCAGGTCTTCCCTCCGGAACGGCGCGGGGCTGCCATGGGCATCTTCGGGATCGGCGTCGTGCTTGCGCCGGCGCTTGGTCCCTGGGTCGGCGGCCTCCTCATGGACAGCTTCAATTGGCGGTTCCTGTTCTACCTCGGGATCCCGTTCGGCCTCGGCGGAATGGCCTTGGCGCACTTGTTCTTGCCGGTCCGCGATCCCCTTGCTGCGAGGCCGAAGCTCGACTGGCAGGCTATGATCATCCTTTCCGTGTTCCTGCTGGCGCTTCTGCAGGGCATATCCTCGGGCCAGCGGGCGGGCTGGGAATCCAATCCCGTGCTGGGATGCTTCGCCCTCTCGCTGGCCGCCGGAGCGGCGTTCCTGTGGCGGGAGCTGACAGCGCGCGATCCGCTGTTGGACTTGCGTCTCTTCCGAAATGGGCCCTTCGCAGCGGCGTCCGTGGTCAGCTTTGTGCTCGGCGCCGGGCTCTTTGGCTCGACCTACCTTCTTCCGGTCTTCGTGCAGCAGATCCAGGGCTACACGCCGACGCAGGCCGGCTTGCTGCTGATGCCCGCAGGTTTCGCGCTCGTCGTGGTCTTCCCGTTGGCTGGCGCGCTCAGCGACAAGCTTTCGACGGGCCTCCTGATTGGTTTCGGGCTGGCCGTGTTCGCCTACTCGTCATGGCTGACATCTCACGTGACGGCCGGTACGGCGTTCTGGACGCTGGCTTGGTGGACGGTGATCAGCCGGATCGGGATGGGCGCGGTCTTTCCGTCCCTCAGCGCCGCTTCGTTGAAGGTCCTGCCGCCGCACCTGCTGGCCCAGGGCTCCGGCGCCATGAACTTCACGCGCCAACTCGGGGGCGCGCTGGGCACTGGCCTGCTTTCCGTCCTCCTGGAGCGGCGAACGATTCTTCATGGCGAGGCTTTCGCAGCGACTCAGACGCCCGACAACGTCGCGACTGCAGAATACCTGGGGCAGGCGAGCCGGATCATGGCCGAGCTTGGCCTGTCCGGTCCCGAGCAAGGGGCGGCGGCTGGATGGCTGCTGGGACAAACCGTCTATGCTCAGTCATCCGCAGCGGCGTTCCGAGACGGCTTCCTGCTCACCGCCATCGCGTTCGTCGCGGCGATCATTCCGACGATCATACTGCAGCGGGCGATCAGCTCGGCAGGTCGAAGTCGTCTTGCCTCCGACCGCTAGGACTAGCAAGCCGGGTGAACGCCAGGTCGGCAGCCTTGGAGGGCCCGCGTCCGCTGACCTTGGCCGCCGCCCCACCTCGACAAGGTGCCCATGGCCCTGCGACCGCCGCTCGAATCCCACCGCGGCGATTGCGCAGCGTCATGCTGGCCCAATCCGGCGACGTTTCCGCGGGCTGGCGCGGGAGCTGTTGGCTTTTTGCAAGGCGGCGGGCGGGCCTGCGGTGCACCGCTACGTGCGCGGAGATGGGGATTCGCCAGCTCCGCGGGGGTGCCCCTCGAAAGTGAAGAGAGCCTGGACAACGCGCGACACCAGAGGCTTCGCCGCCGAAGACGAAGCCGGTTCGCCGGACAGCACGATCGGCGCCAGCGTCTCGGCCACGCACAGCTGGATCAGCAACGCGGCCATGACATCTGGATCTGAGACGTGCAACCGGCCGGTGTTGGCTTGCTGGACGAACCAGCCTTCGAGGTCGCGCCGGGCACGTCCCAGCACATCCTCCCGCCAAGCGGCGCCGGCGGCTTCTGTCTCGATCGTGCGCGGCGCGAGCAATTCGCGGGTTAGCGGTCGATTGAGGTAGGCCTGCATTTCGACCGCATATCTCTCCAGCGCCTGCGACGGCGTGCGTCCAGCCGGCTGGCCAATCGCGGGCGGCGGACAGTTTGCCGCCTGGTCCGCAGCCAGGGCGGTGAAGAATCCGGTTCGACCCCCAAATCGATTGTAGAGGGTCTGCTTGGACACTCCGGCCGACCGAGCGATCTGGACAAGAGAGACGCCCACCCCCCGTCGGGAGATCAGGGCCTCTGCGGCCTTCAGGAGTGCGGTGGTCTTTTGATGGTCGATCCCGCCCCTTGCCCGCGCCATTCGCCTTCCACACAAACCGGCGGTGGCTCGCACCGCGCCGGCGCTGCACGAGCGCCTCGACTTGACTTCCTAGCGCCTTCCGGCGCCCGAAGCGTTAGCCGTTCTACAACTGAAAGGGCTCGCCCCGCCAGCGGGGACCACCGAGCTCTCCGGACGCCCATCCTTGCACATTGTACGGACTGGGCCGTGCGCCACGGCGGAGCATTCGAACTCGGGACAGCCTGGGATCGAGTGCGTGTCTCGTCGCGGTGGGAGGCGAAGCCTGCGGGTGACACGTACGGGCAGGGACCCGGCGTCGATCCCAGGGCGAAAGGCGTCGCAGCCCAAAGGTACGCTGGGCCGGCCTTCCCGAAACAATGCGGAAACGTGCGGCCGCGACACTTCTGAAATGCTGGCCCCCGCGCCTCAACGCCCCTGCAGCGCCCGGGTGCTCGTCGTAGATCCGGACGGGACCGCGCGGCGGCGATTGGCTTGCCTTCTGGAGCAGCACGGCTTTGAAGTCGAGGCTGCGGCCAACTCGACCGAAGCAGTCTTCCTCCTCGCGAGCCAAGGCGCTGATCTCGTCATCATCGAACTAGCGCTCCCGGAAGCGGAGGACGGCATTGAGCTGTGCTCATGTCTCAGCACACGGCCGAACGCGCCCGCCGTCATTATCCATTCCAAAATGAACAGTGCTTCAGACTGCATCAGGGGCTTGGAAGGGGGCGCCGACGATTACCTGTCCAAGCCGTGTAATCCCCGGGAGTTGCTGGCGCGGGTCCGGGCGGTGCTTCGCCGGCGGCGTCGTTAGATGCACCTAGGTGCGTCTCTCAGGCCCGGCTCCAGTTGAAGCAGCCAGCCGGCACGCCAGAGCCGCTCACCAGCAACGCGCCGTGCCGGTAGAAGGACCACCGCTGGTCGGCCGGCGCATCGACGACCACCACACCCATGGACGGGTCCGTCCAGACGAGCCGGGCGTCCGTCGCGGAGAGCGCGGACCAGACTTGGTTCGGGTTCGTCCCGGGCGCGAAGACGACGGTGGTGAACGGCTGGTCCGGCGGTGGCTTGAGCGACCAGGCTCCGGCCGCGCCCGTGATCAGCCCGAGCAGGAGCACGGCGGCGGCCGGGCCCGAGATTCTCGGTCCGCCCGGACGGAAGCCCCGCAGCATCAGGAATCCGATGATGAGCGGCAGCGCGCCGAAAGCGGCGAACCAGATAAGATCCCACATGAGCGGGTTGGGACTGTCGAGCTTGATGCGGTGGATGCCCAGCACCCAGTGCGAGAGGACGCTGTCGACGATGTGCCAGACGCCGAAACCGAGGAGGACTGAGCCGAACAGCGGGCGTCCCCAGCCTTCCTCTCGGCTCTTGTGGGCGCGCCACAAGCCAAACAAGCCGACCGCCGCGACGACGTACATCAAGGCATGGAAGTAGCCGTCCCACAGCACCTGCAGGCGCATGTCGGCCATGCCAGGCACCAGGCTCAGGAGGTGGTGCCACTGCAGGATCTGGTGCAGCACGATGCCGTCAAAGAAGCCGCCCAGCGCAAAGCCGAGAACAGCGCCCCAGCGGGTCCAGGGTGATTTGAACATGGCTATCCTCCTTGCAGCTGAACTGTACGAGGCCGCCGCGGTTCCCGGGTAGCTCATGACAACGCCCGGTGAAGTACCTGAGGCGCGCTCAGCGCCGGCGTGAGGACGGTGGCGTCTGCTTCCATCGCGCCCGAAGCTTCGGGAGGGGCGGTCCCTGCATACCTCTAAAACAAGGCTGCCCAGTTCCCTTCTCAGCGAAGGCGTGCTGCGGGGAGGGGACTCTGCTATTCTCCGGTTCGTGGAGCCGTTCTTGCTCTCGCCCATTGCTGATGTGCCTCCGCATCATCAATCCGCCAGCCAAAGATTCTGACGGTATCTCAGACGGTATTCAAATCCGCGTGAGCGAGAATGTATCGTTTAATCAGAAACTTAGGGCATTCGAAGATAATCGAGTGGGAATAGGCTGGGGGCCTTGGAGGGTTATCGGCTCAGAACTTCCGCTCGAGGCTGACGCCCCAGGTCTGCGGCGGTCCGTAGGCGGCTTCCTTGAGACCGAAGGCGGCCGATGAGGCATTGCCCGACACCGTGACCTGCTCGTCGGTCAGGTTGTCGCCGAAGACCGACACGCGCCACAGGTCGTCGGCGGAGTCCCAACTCACCCGGGCGCTCACCAGGGTGTAGGCGCCTTTGCGAGAGCTCCGGGTCGTTGGCGATGTCGTTGTAGAGGCGGCTGTAGTAGGCCGCGTCGCCGCGGAACGTCAGCCCGCCCAGGTCGCCAAGGTCGAGGCGGTACTGGACGCCGCCATTGGCGGTCCAGTCGGGCGCCTTCACCAGCTTGCTTCGAAGCGTGATCGGCAGGATCTGGGTGGGGCCCAGCCCCTCGCCGATCGAGGTGTACTCGTGGTCGAGATGGCCGACGGCGAGGTTGATGTCCCAGCCGTCCGCGGGGCGCGCGAAGACCTCGACCTCGAAGCCCTTCAACTCGGCCTCGGCGGCGTTGGCGACGAAGTTCCGCGGCGTCTGGTTCACCGTCAGCTGGATGTCCTTGTAGCTCGAGAAGAAGGCCGCGGCGTTGACGACCAGGCGGCGGTCGAACCAGCTCGTCTTGGCGCCGGCCTCGTAGGTCCAGATGGTCTCCGGCTGGTAGGCGGTGACCTCGCTGGCGTCCGCCAGCGGTCGGGCGTTGAAACCGCCGCTCTTGAAGCCCTTGCCGGCCGACACATAGAGCAGCACGTCGTCGGTGGCCTTGAACTCGGCGCCGAGCTTCGGCGTGAAGGCGTCCCAGTCGTCCGACCGGGTCGTGTTGGCGATGACGAAGCCGTCCCAGATGCGGCGGTGGTCGAGGTAGTATTCCTTCTTGTCGAGATTCCAGCGCCCGCCGGCCGTCACGCTGAACCGGTCGGTGACCGCGTAGGTGCCGTGGACGAAGGCGGCGTAGGTCTTGCTCTCCACCTCGGTGAGGATGTTCACGGCCGGCGCGAACGGCGGCGCGGTCGCGAGCGGCGGCGCGAGGCCGAGCGCCAGGTGCGCATAGCCCTCGTCCCGCCCGTCCTCGGTGAAGAAGTAGAGGCCGGCCAGCCAGGTCAGCCGGTCGCTGAACGCCTGGCCGGAGAGCTGGAACTCCTGCGAGAACTGGCTCTGCTTGTCGTAGTTGAAGGTGTGCCGGAACGTGTAGGGCGTGTTGTCCCCGTCCCGGGCGAAGGCGGCCTTCAGGTGGCGGTAGGCGGTGATGGACTTCAGGTCCACCGCGCCCAGGGTCCAGTTCACCGTCCCCGAGACACCCCAGAGGTCGAGATCATTGACGTTCGGGCCAGTGCCGTAGGTCGTGTAGGGGTCGCCGGTGATCCAGGACGGGTTGATCCCGATCTGGCCGTTCGGCGCGCGGAACGGAAACGTCGGCGCCACGAAGCGGTTGTAGTTGACCATGAACGGCGTGCCCGTGAATCCCGGGCGGTTGCCGGCGGCCAGCAGGGTGTTGGGCGCGGAATGCTCGCGGGCCCGGGTGTAGTCGCCGGCGAGGTTGATCTCGAGATCGTCCGTGGGAGTCCACAGGACCTGCAGCCGTGCAGCGTCGGTGTTGCGGTCGCCGAGGTCGTCGCCCGCCAGGATCCGCTTGGCGTAGCCGTCGCGGTTGAGGGTGGCCACCGACAGCCGGGCCGCCAGGTCCTCGGTGAGCGGCACGTTCACGTTGGCTTGGAAGTCCCGGCGGTCGAAACGGCCGACGGTGACTTCGGCCCTGCCGCCGAACTCCTGTGTGGGCTGTACGGAAGTAACGAGCACCGCCCCGCCGATGGTGTTCTTGCCGAACAGGGTGCCCTGCGGTCCGCGCAGCACCTCGATGCGCTGCACATCGAACGCGTCCAGCATCGCGCCGATGGAGCGGGCGAAGTAGACGCCGTCCACATAGACGCCCACGCCCGGATCGCTGAACAGCGCAAAGTCGTTCTGGCCGACCCCGCGGATGAAGACCGTGGCGTTGTAGTTCCCGCCGGAGAGCTGGGCGGCGTTGTCGAACCGGATGTTCGGCGCGAACTTGGCGACTTCGGCGACCCCGTCGACGCCCCGGGCTTCCAGCGCCTGTGCGCTCAGCGCCGTCACGGCCACTGGGGTGTCCTGAAGGCGTTCCTCCCGGCGCCGCGCGGTGACCACCACCTCCTCGATGACCGCGGTGTCCCTTGGCTGGGCGACCGCCACCTCGGAGACACTCATCCCCCCGCCAAGGGCCGTCGCGCCGAGCAGCGCGCGCCACGCCTTTTCCGTCCGCCGTGTCATGGCCGTCCTCCCTTTCGGCTCAGTCTGAAGCTGAGTCATACCGACGGTATGCGAGGCTGACTGTAAGTCCATAGGCTGAACTGGTAGCGGAACCAAGAATATCGACGATATGCGACTTTCGGATCACGCTGACCGGGCGGCGGCGGGGCGCCGGCGCATTTGCGGGCATTGAGCACCGCGGCGTCACGCGCCTACGGTGGCGATTCGGTGAATCGGAGGGGGGCGAGATGAACCGGGACAGACTGGCGTCGTTCGCTCTGGCGGCGTCGCTCCTGGGCGGCATCAGCTACATCGCGTCCTGGAACCTCGGGCTGCCGCAGGCCTCGTCCCTGGCGTGGAAAGGCACGGGGGTCGGTTTCCTGGCCGTGTACGCCGCCCTCAAGGCCCGCAGCCTCGATGGCTGGCTGATCGCCGCCGTCATGGCGCTCGGCGCGCTGGGGGACGTCCTCCTCGACGCCGAGGACATGACGCTTGGCGGCGTCACGTTCCTGGCCGGCCACCTGGTGGCTGTGGCGCTTTACCTGAGGAACCGCCGCCCGAACCCCGGCCTCGCCGCCGTCGCCTTCGCCGTCGCCCTGGTTCCGCTCTCGGCCTGGGCCGCCTACGTCATGCCCACCGAGCGCGCCGGCGCGGCGGGCTACGCGATCTACGCCGGCGGGGTGGCCCTGATGGCCGCGGCGGCCTGGCTGAGCCGCTTCCCGCGCCACTGGGTAGGCTTGGGCGCCTTGGCTTTCGTCGTCTCGGACCTGCTGATCTTCGCCCGCATCGGACCGCTGGCCGGCCAGGCCTGGGTCAGCTTCGCGGTCTGGGGTCTCTATTTCGGCGGACAGGCGCTGATCTGCACGGGAGTGGTGCGCGCGCTGCAGCGGGGAGACTCGGCCGCTTAGGGTGGCCCTTCGCGGACGAACTCCACGTCGAAGGTCAGCTCGACCCGATCGCCGACCACGGACCGCATGGAGGTCATGCCGAATTGGGAGCGCTGAATCTGGCCCGATCCGGTGAACGCGATGCGAGCCGTGCCGCCGGGTTCGGTGCGGATCGACCGCAGCCGCACCGCGAACCGCGCCGGTCGGGTCACGCCGTGCAGGGTGAGGTCGCCTTCGAGCGTTCCGGCGTCGCCCTGGATGGTGAGCTCGCGGCCGACGAACCGCACGGCGGGAAAGCGATCGGGCTGCAGCATTGCGACCGCTTGGCGGGCGGCGAGATCGTTCGGGCGGGCGACAGCCCTGGGATCGACCTCGATGGCGACCTCCGGCGTCGATCCGCCCTTGTCGCGCAGTCGGCCGCGGACGCGGGTGAAGCGGAGGTCGTAACGAGAGAGGCCCAGGAAGCGCATCCGCGCCGTCAGGCTGGAGCGCTGGCCGTCCAGGGCATAGGTTCCGGCTGGCAGGCCGGCCCCCCAGACGGAGGGCGGCTGTGCGCCGGCCGGGCAGGCGATCAGCGCCAGGCCGAACAGCAATGTCCGCCGTCCCAGGTCCCTCATGGCGCGGTCCGCCGTCTGGCGGTCAGCGCGAAGTCGATAGCCACGGTGGCTGGGATCTCGTCGGTGGCCGCCCATTCCTCCTGGCCGACGCCAAACGCCGTGCGGTCGAGCTGGCCGCTGCCGGTGGCGTGGGCCGTGTCGCCCTCGATCCGGAGCCGGAACCGGAGGGTCATTGGCTTGCGGACGCCGCGCAGGTCCAGCAGGCCCTCGGCGACGTAGGTTTCCGGTCCAGCCCGCTCGAAGCGCCGGGCGGTGAACACGGCCCTCGGGTGCGCAGCGGCGTCCAGCCAGACGCGGCTGACCAGCGAGGCGTCCCTCTGGGCGTCGCCGGTGGCGGCCGAGGCGAGGTCGACGGTCACGGTGACCTGCGAGGCTTCCAGATGGTCGGGATCGAACACCACGTCGGCGGTCCAGCGGTCGAAGCGGCCGCGGATGGCCTGACCGCTCCAGGCCGTCTCGAAATCGAGCCGCGCGCGGTTCTGGACCGTCCAGCGGGCGGGTCCGGGCGTTGACGCCGGGCGCGGCGGCGGTGAGGGCGCGGCCACGGGACTCCATTCCGGGCCGGCCAGGACCGGCTGGGCCGGCGGCGACGCGAGGTCGCCCGCCTGGGGCGGCGTAACCGTCCAGGCCAGGCCGACCGCGGCGACCGCACCCGCCACGATCAGGGCCGCTCGAGGTTCAAGCCGGCGCCCGGGCCGCGCGCCCGGGACCATCTGCGCGATCACCGGTTCGTCCGCCGCGAAGAGCTGGTGCTTGAGCGCGCCGGCCACGTGGAGACCGAGCAGGGCGAGCAAGGTCAGCGCCAGCGCCTCGTGGACGGCATGCGCGCCGCTCCGCCACGCTTCCTTAAGCTCTGGCGGCAGGCTCGCGACGCCGGGGAGGTCCGGGAAGGGGACCACGCCGTAGAGCTGGGTTGATATCGCCAGGGGACTTGCCGAAACCAGCAGCCAGCCGCTCAGCGGCAGGGCCAGCAGCAGGACGTAGAACGACCCGTGGGTGAGCCGGGCCAGGCCGCGCTCCCAGGGCGCCAGGGTCGGCGGCTCGGGCGGCGGCCGATGCGCGAGCCGCCAGGCGAGCCGGAAGAGCGTGAGCACGAGGATCGTCACGCCGACGGACTTGTGCAGCTGGATGAGCGCGAAGCTCTCGGGCGTCCGCGGTCCCTGCATCCGCCAGGCGAGCGTGAGCTGTGCGAGGATGGCCGCCGCGGTCAGCCAGTGCAGGGCGATGGCGACGGCGCTGTAGCGCTTCATCCGCGCCTCCCTGTTCCGCCCCACCGCGATCATAGTCAGCCCGGCGGCCGGGCTACAGCCGGATCGGCTTCTCGATCGCCGAGATCGCCTCGGTCAGGTCCTCGACCCGCTTGGTCAGCACGGCCTGGGCGTCGGCCAGCCCCTGGTTGTAGAAGTGCGGGCCCAGCTTCTCGGTGATGAAGTCGAGCAGGAGAAGGGCGTCCATGGCGCCGATCTCGACGTCGAGCTCGTCCTTGAGGTAGCGGGAGAGCGCGCGCGTGAGCGCGTCGCGGACGGGTTTCTCAAGTTCGATCCTCGCCATCCCATCCTCTGGAGCGCTTCCTTGCCCAAGACCCTCTACGGCATCCGCAACTGCGACACGATGAAGAAGGCCTGGACCTGGCTGGACGAGGCGGGACTGGTCTACGACTTCCACGACTACAAGAAGCAGGGGATCGACCGCGCGACGCTGGAGGCATGGGCGGACAAGCTGGGGTGGGAGCCGCTCCTGAACCGCGCGGGGACAACGTTCAAGAAGCTGCCCGACGCCGACCGCCAGGACATCGACCGGGACAAGGCGATCCGCCTGATGCTCGACCAGCCTTCGATGATCAAGCGTCCGGTGCTGGACGCCGACGGCCGACTCCTCGTCGGATTCAAGCCGGCCCAATACGAGACCCTGAAGGACTGACGAAAAGAATCCGACTCCGGCTGCATCCAGGCTTAGCTTTGGCGGCGACCAACGAGTGACAAGGGCGGGGCAGGGGCCGCGTCCGACGGGAGTTGGATCATGGAAGACCTGTTCCGCAGCTACTGGTGGCTGCTGTTCCCTCTGGGGTTCTTCATCTTCGGGGCCTGGGACCGCTGGCTCGTCTATCGCCGCAGCCGCGACCACCTGGATCTGCTTCGGAGCTTCACCGATCAGGGCAAGGAGCCGCCGCCCGAGCTGCTGCGCACGATCCGCGAAGCGGCGCTCGACGACGACGATGACGACGACTGGGGCTACCGCGGCCGTCGTTACCGGCACGACCGCCGCATGCGCCGCTGGCATCGTTACAGCCCCTACTGGGCCTGGCGGACCTTCTTCGTGACGGGCGCCGTCGCCCTCGGCTTCTGGCTGGCCTCGCGGTACGCGGACATCCCGGGGACGGAAGGGCCGTTCGAGCTCGTCGCGATCATCGTCGGCTGCGTCGCGCTCGGCCATCTCGCGGTGGCGCTGTTCTCGACGGGCTTCCGCGGGCGATGAACGCGGCCGGCCTCGACGAGGCCCTGGTCGCCGCCGCCCAGGCCGGCTCCACCGACGCCTTCTCGCGGCTCGTGGAGCGCCACCAGCAGGCGGTCAGGTCCTTTCTGCGCCGCACCTGCGGGGACTGGGCGGCGGCCGACGACCTGGCGCAGGAGACCTTCCTGGCGGCCTGGTCGAGAATCCGGCGGCTGGAGCAGGGCGCCAGCGTCCGCGCCTGGCTGTGCGGGATCGGCTACAACAAGCATCTCACAGCGGTGCGAAGCGCCAGCCGGGCGCGGACCCGCGACGCGGCCTGGGAGGCCGGGCGTCCCGTCATCGGGGTGGGCCGGTCCGACGACCGGCTGACGCTCGAACGCGTGATGGGCGAGCTGCCGGCGGAACAGCGGGCGTGCGTCGCTCTGTGCCTGGCGGCGGATTTCAGCCATGCGGAGGCCGCCGACGCGCTTGGCCTGCCGCTCGGCACGGTCAAGAGTCATGTGAGCCGGGGCCGGACGCGGCTCCTGCAGGCGTTGGGAGGTTCGGATGGATGAGGCCGAGGACAGACTGAAGGCGCTGTTCGCGCTGGATGAACCGCCGGCCCGCGACGTGGTCTTCTCGGCGGAGGTGATGGCGCGCGTACTTCGCAGGGAGTTCCGGATCGAGGTGGCGACCGTAGGGGCCGCCTCGCTCGTCGGCGCCGCCGCGCTGTGGGCCGTCTGGCCGGTCCTGCAACCTGCGCTCGTTGCGATTTCCCACGGCCTGGCGCCTACGATCGCCGGACTTGCGCTTGCGGCCTGCCTGATCGCGGTTCTCCAGTCGCGACCGCTGACGGCGGAATCATGAGTAAAGTTTCATAGTTGGGTCTGCATCTGTAGAGCGGCTGGCCGGCCTCTTTATCAGCAGAGACCGGTCGACGGGGCCGGCAAAGGAGACTTCGAGACTATGGAAATCCTGATCCCCTTGGGGTTCTTCGCGATGATCGCCGCAATCGTCGTCGTGCCGCGGTATTTCAAGAGCATGGAACGGCAGAAGATGGCCGAAACCATCCGTGCCGCCATCGAGAACGGCCAATCGCTTCCCACCGAAGTGGTCGACGCCATGACGAGCGACATCCGGCCGAAGGGCATGTCGCCGTCGCCGCAGCGCGACCTGCGCACGGGCATCGTCTGGCTGTTCGTCGCCGGCGGCCTGGCCGCTTTCGGCCTGTTGATCGGCATGGAAGAGCCCGACGCGACCTACCCGCTGCTCGCCTTCGCGGCCTTCCCCGGCTTCATCGGCGCAGCCTTCATCGTCCTTGGTCTGCTCAACAAGCCGAAGGTTTGACAGGTCCGGACGGGGGAACAAGCCCATGCCGGGCTCAACAACAATGGCCTTGGCCAGCCTGCACGACGTGGAGCTCTGCGCCCGCGCCGCGTCCGGTGAGCGCAAAGCCTTCGGCGAACTCGTCCGCCGGCACGGTTCGGCCGTGCGGGGACTGCTCCGCCGGATGGGCGCGCAGGCCGCCGAAGCCGACGACGTGGCCCAGGACGCGTTTCTGGCCGGCTTCGAACGCATCGCCGAGTTCAGGGGCGAAGGCGCCTTCGTCGGATGGATCAAGAAGATCGCGGCGCGGCTCTACCTGCGTCGCCTGCAGCGGGAGCGCAGGCTGGGGATCTTCTCCGCCGAGGGGAATGAGGCGGATCTCGAGGTTCACGACGCCGACGCGGACGGCCGCATCGACCTGGACGAGGCGCTCAAGGGCCTCGGCGCCAGCGAACGGATGTGCGTCTCGCTCTGTTTCGGAGCCGGGCTTTCGCACGCGGAAGCGGCAGAAGCCTTGAACCTGCCGCTTGGAACGGTCAAATCGCATGTCAAACGTGGTCTGGATAAGCTCAGAACGCGACTGGCGCCGGCCGGCGGCGCTGTTCTTGAAGGGAGGCGCGGCAATGGCTGAGGTCGAGTTCGAACGCCGCCTCGAGCGCCTCTTCTCCAACGCGCCCGAACTGCCTGACAGTTCGGCCTTCGCCGAGCGCATCGAGCGTCGGCTCGATCGGGGCTGGACGGCGCGACGCTGGCTGATCGGCGCCGCGGGCGTCGCCGGCGGCGTGATCGGCGCCAGCCAGCTGATGATGTCGAATCTCGTCCAGCGGGTGGAGACGGCGGAGGATTCCGCACGCCTGCTCACCACGGGCCTTGGGCAGGTCACGCCCCAGGCCGACTGGATGGCCCCTGCTGGGCAGCGGCGGCAGCACGGTCTGGATCGCGTCCGGCCTGGCGGTGCTGGCCATGGGCTTCGCGCTCACCCGGGTGATCGAGGAGATCTGAGTGTCGTCGCACCGCCAGGACGCCGTCCGCCGCCTCGCGGCGCCGGATATCGCCGCCCGCAAGGGTAAGGCGCCCATCGTGTGCCTGACGGCCTACACCGCGCCGGTCGCCGAGATCCTCGACGACCACTGCGACCTGCTGCTGGTGGGCGATTCCGTCGGCATGGTGGTGCATGGCCTTCCCAACACCGTCGGCGTCACCCTGGAGATGATGATCCTCCACGGCCAGGCGGTCATGCGGGGCTCGAGGAAGGCCATGGTCGTCGTCGACCTGCCGTTCGGCTCCTACGAGGGATCGCCGGAGACCGCCTACGCCAACGCGGCCCGGGTGATGAAGGAAACCGGCTGCGGCGCCGTGAAGGTCGAGGCCGGGCCGGCCGTGGTCGACAACATCCGCTACCTCGTCGAACGCGGCATCCCGGTCATGGGCCACGTAGGGCTCCGGCCGCAGGCCGTGCTGGTCGACGGCGGCTTCAAGGCCAAGGGCAAGGGCGGCGAGGAGCGGCGCCGCATCCAGGAGGAAGCTCGCGCCACGACGGAGGCCGGGGCCTTCGCCGTGGTTGTGGAGGGCGTCGCCGAGGGTCTCGCCCGCGAGATCACCGAGACGATCGAGGTCCCCACCATCGGCATCGGCGCATCGGCCGGCTGCGACGGCCAGATCCTGGTGACTGACGACATGCTGGGCCTGTTCGACTGGACCCCGAAGTTCGTGCGGCGCTACGCCGACCTGCGCGGCGAGATCACCCGGGCCGCCGCGGCCTACGCCGAGGACGTCCGTGCGCGGCGCTTCCCGGGGCCGGCGGAGATTTACTTCGCCAAGGCCGGGTGAGCGGCACGTTGCGGCGCGCGGCGGCGCGCTATAGGTTCCCCGCCTCTGGCTGACAGCCCACTACCTAAGAGAGTCCGGAGTCCCCGTTCGTGACGGATCTGTTTGAAGAGGTCGAGGAGCAGCTGCGCTCCGACCGGTACCGGACGCTTGCGCGCAAGGTGCTTCCCTGGGTGCTGGCCGCCCTGGCCGCGGCCCTCATCGCCTCCCTGGCCTGGTGGGGCTGGACGAGCTGGCGCGACCGCGAGTCGGCCAAGGCGTCGGAACAGTATGCCGCGGCCCTGGACGCCTTCGCCCAGGGCGACTCGATCCGCGCGGCGACGCTCTGGACGGACGTCTCCAAGTCGCCGTCGGCGGCCTTCAAGACCCTCGCGCTCATGCAGCTCGGCGGTCTCCAGGTGGCGGAGGACAAGACGCAGGGCGCGGTCACCTACTTCGACCAGGCGGCCGACGCCGCGCCTGACAACATCCTGGGGGACGCCGCGCGCCTCAAATCTGCCTTGGCCTTGCTGGACACCGCGCCCTACGCCGAGCTGGAGAAGCGCTTGACCCCCTGATCGCGGATGGCCGCCCCTATCGCCTGCAGGCTCGCGAGGCCCTCGGCTTCGCGAAGCTGATGAAGGGCGACACGGCGGGCGCCCGCAGCGACTTCCTGGTGATTTCCTCGAGCCTCGACGCCTCCGAAGGCGCCCGCGCCCGCGCTAAGGCGGCCATGGACCTGATCGATTCCGGCACGGCGAAGTCGCTGCCGGCGGCCGTGAAGGCCGCCGCCGCGCTCCCGCGTCCGCAAGGTCCGGCCGGCCTCCTCCCGCCCGGGGCGCCGCCCGCGCAAGCCCAACCGCAAGCCCCCGGTCCTCAATGACGTTTCGCCGTAATCCCCTCCTGGCCGTCGCCCTTGTCGCCGCGCTGGGCGCGAGCGGTTGCTCGACGATCAGCCGCCTGAACCCGTTCGACCGGGACGACGGGCCGCAGGAAACGGCCGGCGAGGGGGAGCGCATCTCCATCGTCGCGGCCGACCAGGTGCTGGAGCCCGCCGAGGCCCTGAAGGGCGTCGAGTTCTCCCTGCCCACGCCGGAGGCCATTGCGGCCTGGCCGTTGCCGGGCGGCACGAGCGAGCAGTACGTGGGTCACCTCGACACTGCGCCGAACCTCTCGGTCGCCTGGGCGCCGCGGGTTCGGGGAGGGCTCGGACGGCGGCCGCCACGTGACCGCCCCGCCGGTCGGCGCCGACGGCAAGGTCTTCGTCATGGACGGCGAGGCCACGGTCAGCGCGATCGACGCCCGCTCCGGCTCGGTGATCTGGAAGCGCGACATCCGCCCGAGCGGCAAGCGAGACCGGAACGCCTATGGCGGCGGCCTCGCCTACAGCGATGGCAAGGTCTACGTCGCATCCGGCTACCGCGTGGTCGCTCAGCTCGACGCCAACACCGGCGCGGTGGGCTGGACCACCCGGACCGAACAGCCGATCCACGGCGCGCCGACGCTCGCCGCGGGCCGCGTGGCGGCGGTGGCCATCGACAACACGCTGCTGACGTTCGACGCGGCCACCGGCGCGCCCGCCTGGACCTATCAGGCGCTGACGGAATCGGCCCGGATCATCTCGGCCTCCAGCCCGGCGGTCTCCGGCGACACCCTCGTCGCCGCCTTCGGCTCGGGCGAGCTCGTGGCGCTGCGCTCCTCGAACGGCAACGACCTCTGGAACGAGGCGCTGTCTCGGGCCAGCCGCACCAGCGCGCTGTCCGAGATCCGCGACATTCCCGGCCGCCCGGTGATCTACCAGGGCGACGTCTATGCGGTGAGCCACTCCGGCGTCTTCGCCGCGATCGACCTGCGGTCGGGCCAGGCGCGCTGGCAGCTCCCCGTGGTCGGCGTCACCAGCCCGCTGCCGGCCGGCGACGTGGTCTATGTGGTGGGCCGCGACGGCAGGATCGTCTGCGCCTCGCGCGAGAGCGGCCAGATCTACTGGATCACCGACCTCAACGCCGACTTCAAGCCGGGCCGCCGCGGCGGCGTCTTCGGCATTGGCGGCACGCCGCGCGTACGCTCGGTATGGTCGAGCCCGATCCTCGCCAACGACCGGCTGATCCTGGCCGGTTCGTCGGGCGACATGGCCGTGGTCAACGCCAAGACCGGCGAGGTCCAGCGCCGCTTCGGCCTGGGCGCCCCGGTGCTGCTGTCGCCGATCTCGATGGGCGACACGGTCTATGTGGTCACCGATCGGGCCCAGCTTATCGCCCTGCGCTGAACCAGCGCGTATAGGCTGACGGGATGGCCCTGAAACTCGCGATCGTCGGGCGTCCGAACGTCGGCAAGTCCACGCTGTTCAACCGGCTGGCGGGCAAGAAGCTCGCCATCGTCGACGACCAGCCGGGGGTGACCCGCGACCGCCGCTTCGCGAGCGGCCGGCTGGGCGACCTCGAGCTGGAGCTGATCGACACCGCCGGCTTCGAGGACATCTCCGACGAGAGCCTCGAGAGCCGCATGCGCCAGCAGACCCTCCGCGCCATCGAGGAGGCGGAGGTGTCGCTGTTCGTGGTCGACGCCCGCGAGGGCGTGACCCCGCTGGACGAGGTGTTCGCCGAGATCCTGCGCAAGCACGACAAGCCGGTGATCCTCGCGGCCAACAAGGCCGAAGGGAAGCAGGGCGACAACGGTATCCTGGAAGCCTTCAGCCTGGGGCTGGGCGAACCCATCCCGATCTCCGCCGAGCACGGCGAGGGCATGGCCGACCTCTACGCCGCCCTGGCCGCCGTCGCGTCGGAGGAATGGGAAGGCGAGGAGGACGAGGCCGACAAGCCGGTCCGCATCGCCATCGTCGGCCGCCCGAACGCCGGCAAGTCCACCCTGGTCAACAAGCTGATCGGCGAGGACCGCCTGCTGACCGGGCCGGAAGCCGGCATCACCCGCGACGCCATCCCCGTGGACTGGGACTGGGACGGCCGCGCCGTCCGCCTCGTCGACACCGCGGGTCTCCGGCGCAAGGCCAAGGTCCAGGAAAAGCTCGAGAAGCTGTCCACCCAGGACACCATCCGCGCGATCACCTTCGCGGAGGTCGTGATCCTGGTGATGGACGCGACGCACCCGTTCGAAATCCAGGATCTGCAGATCGCCGACCTCGTGGAACGCGAGGGCCGCGCGCTCGTCTTCGTGCTCGCCAAGTGGGACCTCGTCGAGGATCCGAACGTCCGCCTGCAGGAGTGGATCGAGGAGGTCGGGCGGCAGTTGCCGCAGGTGCGTGGCGCCCGTTGGTGGCGCTCTCCGCCGAGACCGGCCGCGGCCTCGACCGCCTTATGCCGGCGGTCTTCAAGACCTATGCGGACTGGTCGACCAAGGTGAAGACCCGCGACCTGAACGACTGGCTGCAGATGGCCATGCAGCGCCATCCGCCGCCGTCGGTGGGGGGACGGCGCATCAAGCCGAAGTACATGGCCCAGATCAAGGCGCGGCCGCCGACCTTCGTGCTGTTCTCCAGCCGGGCGGACCAGCTGCCGGAAACCTATCGCCGCTACCTGATCAATTCGCTGCGCGAGAGCTTCGACCTGCCGGGCGTGCCGCTCCGCGTCAGCCTGCGCTCGAACAAGAACCCCTACGCCGAGGGCGAGGAGAAGAGCGGGCCGGCGCCGAAGCGCGCCGAGCCGGACGCCAAGACCGGTCTTGCCGCCAAGAGCCGCAAGGCCGCCGCCGCCAAGGCCAAGGCCGGCGCCGAGGGCAAGCCCAAGGGCCCGTCGAAGCCCAAGTCGCAGAAACCGAAGGCCGGGGCGCCGCGGGGGCGGGCCCAGAAGCTCGCCCGGCCGGGGGTCAAGCCGAAACGGGCTTCGCGCCCTTCGACCAATCGGCGAACGCCACGGTAGCTTTCGGCAGGCCGAGCGCCGGGGCCTGCACCAGTTCCAGGATCAACGGACCGATCTCGCTGGGGTCGGGCAGGGAGGCGGGGTCCTCGCCGGGCATGGCCTCCGCGCGCATCCGGGTCCGCATCGGCCCCGGGTTCAGCAGCACGGCGCGGACCCTGGTGTTCTCGAGCTCGTCGGCCCAGGTGCGCACCAGGTTCTCCATGGCGGCCTTGCTGGCCCCATAAGGGCCCCAGAAGGCCGCCGGCTTCTCCGCCTTGCCGCTGGTCAGGAAGATCGCCCGCCCGGCCGGGGCGGCCTTCAGCAGCGGCTCCACCGAGCGGATCAGCCGCGCGGTCCCGGTGGCGTTCACCGCCATCACCCGGTTCCAATGCTTGGGCTCGACATGACCGACTGGCGTGATCGGACCGAGCACGCCGGCGGCGTGCACCAGGATGTCGAGGCGACCGAACCGCTGGTGCAGCGCGAGGCCGAGCTGGTCGAGGCCGTCGCCCTCGCCGATGTCCATGGGGACGAGGGTCGCCCGCTGGCCGGTCAGGGCGAGGATCTCGTCGTCCAGGTCTTCGAGCGGCCCCTGGTTGAGCGCTACGGCCACGATGTGCGCTCCGGCGGCGGCGAGGGCGAGCGCGGCGGCGCGGCCGATGCCGCGGCTGGCGCCGGTGACGAGGGCGATCTGATCGTGGAGGGGAAGCTGTTCCGACATGGGGCCGCTCTCTAGCGGGTCGGAGCCTCGGAGTCGCCCTGCTTTGCATAGCGTTGGGCGATCATGGCGCAGGCGATGAGCTGGATCTGGTGGAAGATCATCAGCGGCAGGATGGCGAGGCCGGCCGTCGCGGCCGGGAACAGCACGCCCGCCATCGGCGCGCCGCTCGCCAGGCTCTTCTTGGAGCCGCAGAAGACGATGGCGATCTCGTCCTCCCGGGAGAAGCCGAACGCCTTCGCCGCCCCCACGTCGCCGCGAGCACCAGCGCCAGCAGGACGCAGCAGAGGATGACCAGCTTCAGGAGGTCGAGTGCGCCGATCCGGCTCCAGACGCCTTCCACCACCGCGCCGGAGAAGGCCGTATAGACCACCAGCAGGATCGAGCCGCGGTCGGCGTAGGAGAGCAGCTTCGCCTGCGCCTTCACCCAGCCGCCGATCAGGGGCCGCAGGAGCTGGCCGGCCACGAAGGGCACGAAGAGCTGCAGCACCAGCGCCTGCACGGCGCCCGGGGACACCGAGCCTTCGGCGTGCAGCAGGACGGCCACCAGCAGGGGCGTCAGCGCCACGCCCAGCAGGTTCGAGGCCGAAGCCGCGGCCACCGCCGCCGCCACATTGCCCCGGGCGATGGCGGTGAACCCGATCGACGACTGGATGGTGGACGGCAGGCAGCCCAGGAAGACAATCCCGCCCGCCAGCGCCGGCGGCGTGATCCAGGCGGGCAAGGCGGCCAGGCCCAGGCAGGTCAGCGGGAAGAGGGCGTAGGTGGCGGCCAGCACCACGAGGTGGAGCCGCCAGTGGGTCATGCCTTCGATCACCGCCTCGCGCGACAGGCGCGCGCCGTGCAGGAAGAAGACGAAGGCGATCGCCGCCTTGGTGACCCACTCGAACGCCGGCGCCGCCGCGCCCCGGGCCGGGAGAACCGAGGCGAGCGCCACCATGGCGAAGATCAGGACGATGTAGCCGTCGGGCCTGAGCCGGCCGAGCCAGCCGGCCCGCGCCTCGCTCACGCGTCGACCAGGAAGGAGAGCTGGCGCTCCACGGCCTCGTTGCGGCCCTGGGCGATCTCGCGGTCGAGCAGCCGGGTCGGGTAGTCGCCGGTGAAGTAGTGGTCGGTGAACTGCGGCAGGGTCGCGTCGCGGGCGCCGGCCTCCATGGCCCAGTAGAGGCCCTCGACCGAGAGGTAGCCCATGGAGTCCACGTTGAGGATCCTGGCGATCTCCTCGACGGAGTGGTTGGCGGCCAGCAGCTTCTCGCGGTCCGGCATGTCGATGCCGTAGTAGTCCGGCCACTGGATCGGCGGCGAGGCCGAACGCAGGTGCACCTCGGCGGCGCCGGCCTCGCGGACCATGCGCACCACGCGCACCGAATTGGTGCCGCGCACGATGGAATCGTCGATCAGCATCACCCGCTTGCCGGCCAGCACGGCGCGGTTGGGCGACAGCTTCATGCGCACGCCCATTTCCCGCTGGCCCTGGGTCGGCTGGATGAAGGTCCGGCCCACGTAGTGATTGCGGATGATGCCCATCTCGAAGGGCACGCCGGCCTCCTGGGCGAAGCCCAGCGCCGCCGGTACGCCGCTGTCCGGCACGGGGACGACGACATCGATGTCGGCGGGCGTCTCCTGCGCCAAACGGCGGCCCATCCGCTTGCGGACCTCGTAGACCGACTTGCCGTTCACGACGGAGTCCGGTCGGGCGAAGTAGACGTATTCGAAGATGCAGGGCCGGGCCTGACGGGCCGGGAAGGGGCGGAGCGAGCGAATGCCCTTCTCGTCGATCACCACCATCTCGCCGTGCTCGATGTCGCGCACGAACTGGGCCCCGACCATGTCGAGCGCGCAGGTCTCGGAGGCCAGCACGGCCTTGCCGTCCAGGTCGCCCAGCACCAGCGGGCGGATCCCCAGCGGGTCGCGCACGCCGATCAGCTTCTTGTTGGTCAGCGCCACGAGGGCGTAGCCGCCTTCGATCTGCGAGAGGGCGTCGATGAAGCGCTCGATGAACTTGGCCTTACGCGAGCGCGCGATCAGGTGGAGGATCACTTCCGAGTCCGACGTCGACTGGAAGATCGCCCCATCGGCCACGAGCTGTTCGCGCAGCGTCAGGAAATTGGTCAGGTTGCCGTTGTGGGCGAGCGCCACGCCGCCGGCCTCGAGGTCGGCGAACATCGGCTGGACGTTGCGGATGAACGAGCCACCGGCGGTGGAGTAGCGCGTGTGGCCGATGGCCGAGCGGCCGGGAAGGCGCCGGTCGAGGTCGCCGCCGCCGAAGGCGTCGCCCACGTGGCCCATGTGGCGCTCGGTGTGGAAGCCCTGGCCGTCGAAGGCGGCGATGCCGCAGGCTTCCTGGCCGCGATGCTGGAGGGCATGGAGACCGAGCGCGGTCAGGGGCGGCGGCCGCCTCGACATCGTGGACCCCGAAGACCCCGCATTCCAGGCGGGGCGTGTCGTCGTCCGGATCACGGACCGGGGGGACCATCGGTCGTGCGCCTCAGTCATCGGGTACTCTCCGCCTCGCCGCCGCGTTGCGGCGCCTCGTAGCCGTCCGTCACGTTCCTGTCACCCGTCCCGTCGCTCAACGCCTTGCCGAAAGCCGGGGCGAGCTGGCCCGCCATGTCGAGACCCCGGGGCGCGAGCGCCGAGATAAGGTTCCCCATGCTCCGCGCCAGCGGCCAGGTCCGGGCCTCGGTGATCCAGCGGGGCTGGAGGTCCTGCGGTGTCGCGGCATGGAACATCAGGTAGAGCGCGCCCATCACCAGCAGACCGCGGCCCAGGCCGATGAGCAGGCCCACGCTGCGGTCGAGGACGCCCAGGAGGTCGGTCCGCTGTATCCGTCGCGCAACCCCTGCGCCGATCAGACGCAGGGCGACGTAGGCGACGAGGAACACCAGGATGAGCGCCGCCACCGTGCCCAGCCAGCCGGGTCTCACCACCTCGCGCACCATGGGGGCGAACAGCGGCAGGCCGAAGATCGCGATCAGCGAGGCCACGACGAGGGCGATCAGGGCCGCCACCTCCCGCGTCGCGCCGCGCGCGAAGCCGACCGCGGCCGAGATGGCCAGGAGCGTCAGGACGATGAGGTCGAACTGTGTCACGCCGCTCACCAGTCTCCTTCGCCGATCCGGCGGATGGCGTCACCCAGCCGGCTGACGCCGGTCACCTTCATCGGCGAGGCCGCCTCGGCCTCGCCAGGCGCGAAGGCGCGACGGAACCCCAGCTTGGCGGCTTCCTTGAGGCGGGAATCCATCCGGCTGACGGGCCGCACCTCGCCCGAAAGGCTGATCTCGCCGAACACCACACAATCCTGCGGCAGGGCCTGGTCGAGCGCCGATGAGGCGAGGGCGGCGGCGGCGGCGAGGTCGGCCGCCGGTTCGCTGATCCGGAGCCCCCCAGCCACGTTCAGATAGACGTCCTTGTCGCCAAACCCGAGGCCGCAGCGGGCCTCGAGCACCGCCAGCACCATGGCCAGGCGCCCGGAGTCCCAGCCGACCACGGCCCGCCGGGGCGTGCCGTAGGCCGAGGGTGCGACCAGCGCCTGGAACTCGACGAGGACCGGCCGCGAGCCTTCGATGCCGGCGAAAACCGCCGCCCCCGCGGCCCGCTCGCCGGAGGTGTTGAGGAACAGCGCCGAGGGGTTCTTCACCTCGGCGAGGCCGGCGTCGCCCATCTCGAAGACGCCGATCTCGTCGGTGGCGCCGAAGCGGTTCTTGGCGCCGCGCAGAATGCGGAAGGGATAGCCCCGCTCGCCTTCGAAGGCGAAGACCGCGTCCACCATGTGCTCGACGACGCGGGGGCCCGCGATGGCGCCTTCCTTGGTGACGTGGCCCACGAGGATCACGGCCACGCCCTGCTTCTTGGCCAGTCGGACGAGCTCGCCGGCCGCCGCGCGGACCTGGGTGACGGAGCCGGGGCCGGCCTCGTGCTGGTCGCTCCACATGGTCTGGATGGAGTCGATGACCACCAGGTCGAAGCGGTCGCGCTTCAGGCCATCGACAATGATGCGCAGCGAGGTTTCCGCCGCCAGCTTCACCGGCGCGTCGGCCAGGCCCATGCGCTGGGCGCGCCCGCGGACCTGCTCGACGGCCTCCTCACCCGAGATGTAGGCGCACCTGACGCCGCGCCGCGCCGCCATGCCCGCCACCTGCATCAGCAACGTCGATTTGCCGACCCCGGGGTCGCCGCCCAGCAGGATCGCCGAGCCCGGCACGACTCCGCCCCCCGCAGACCCGGTCGAACTCCTCCACGCCGGTGGAGATGCGGGGCGGGGCGGGGGTGGCGTCCTCCAGCCCCCTCGAAGGTCAGGCCGCGGGTCTTGCTCGCCCCCTTCACGGGCGCGAGCGCGCCGGGCGGCCGGCTCTGCAGCTCCTCGACCAGGGTGTTCCAGGCGCCGCAGCCGGCGCACTGGCCCGACCACTTGGTCTGGACCGAGCCGCAGGACTGGCAGGCATAGACGGCGCCGTCGCGGGCCAAGGGGTCACTCCTGATTCGGCGGAGCCTCAGTCTAGCCGACCCGCGCGACGCCCGTCTGTGCGGCGGCTTGCCGTTCGTCTAGGGTTCGGGCGGGAACTGGGCTGGAGGCTGTTGGTGAGCGTGGTGGAGCCGGAGCCGGCGGGCGGACGCCTGTTGGCGCGGGCCTTGGCGATGGTGCTTCGGCCGTCCCAGACATGGGATCGCATCGCGACCGAGACAACGCCGCCCTCGGACCTGTTCCGGGGCTACGTGGCGCCGCTGGCGGCCATTCCCGCCGTCTGCGGCCTGCTCGGCATGATGCTGTTCGGCTACTCGATCGCCGGTATCGGCTTCCAGCAGAGCCTGCCCGCGGCGGTCATCGAGGCGGCCGTCGACTTCACCCTGACGCTGGCTGCCGTGTTCCTGATGGCGATCGCCATCGACCTCCTGGCCCGGCCGTTTGGCGGGGCGCGCGATGCGGGCCAGGCGCTGAAGCTCGCCGCCTATTCCGGCACCGCCATGTGGCTGGCCGGGATCTTCTCGCTCTATCCGAGCTTCGGCCTGGTGATCGGCGCGCTCGCGGCGCTCTACAGCCTCTACACGCTCTATCTCGGCCTGCCGAAGCTGATGCGCGCCCCGCCCGAGAGCGCCCTGACCTACTTCGCGTCCGTTCTGGTCGCGCTCATCGCGATCGTCATCCTGAAGGGGGTGCTCGTCGCCAAGGCCAGTGAACTCGGCGGGCCCCTGCGCGCCGTCGGCCTCAGCTAGCGCCCAGATAGGTCCGCTCGGCCCGCGTGCTGAGGCGGACCAGCACCTCGTGGGCCACTGTTCCGGCGGCGGTCGCCAGGTCGTCCACCAGGGCGTTCGGCCCCAGCAGCTCCACCTGTTCGCCCACGGTGGCCTCCTGGTCGCCGATCTCGATGGCGATCAGGTCCATGGTCACGATGACGAGCGGCCGGTGAGCGCCCCGGAACCAGGCATGGCCCTTTCCCATCGCCCCGCGGACGACGCCGTCGGTGTAGCCGGCCGCCACGATCGCCGCCCGCATGGGGCGGTCGACGGTGACGGCGGCGCCGTAGCCGATCCGGTCGCCGGGCTTGAAGTTGCGGATGTCGAGGATCGGCGCCGTCAGGGTGGCGACGGCCCTCAGGCGCGCGTCCGGGCGCTCCTCCGGGCCGCCGCCGTAGAGGCTGATCCCGGGCCGGACCATGTCGAAGCGGTAGTCGCCGCCGAGGAACGCGCCCGCCGAGGCGGCAAGGCTGCGACGCGCCTCGGGGAAGAGCGCGATGGCCTGGTTGAAGCGGGCGAGCTGTTCGACGTTCCGGCGGTCGGCGGGCGCCGTGGCCGAGCCCAGGTGGCTCATCACCAGGGTGACGTCGAGGTCCCGCAGCCCGTCCGGAGTGGCGGCCAGCGCCCGGGCCTCCTCCAGCGTCAGGCCCTGGCGGTTCATGCCGGTGTCCACCTGAAGGGCCACCGGCCAGCGGCGGCTCGACTGCCGGGCGAAGACGCTGGCGGCCGCGGCCTGGGGCAGGGAGGCGATCACCGGCGTGAGCAGGGCGGCGGCCAGCCGGGGCGCGGCGCCGGCGGTGACGCCGTCCAGCACATAGATCGTCGAGTCGCGCTCCGGTCCCAGCTCCCGGCGCAGGGCCTCGCCCTCGTGCAGCCGGGCGACAAAGAAGCTGCGGGCGCCCTCCGCCCAAAGCCGGCAGGCGAGGGGACCTGCGCCCAGACCGTAGCCGTCCGACTTCACGACCGGCGCGACCTCGGCGCCGGCCGCCTCGGCCGTCAGGACGGACAGGTTGTGGGCGAGCGCGTCGAGATCGATCGTCAGGCGCGCTTGGGCAGGCTCAGGCATCAGCCCCGCTAGAGCATGATGGGGCCGGGCGTCAAAAGCCTGACCGTGGGATCGCCGGCGCCGAACCCGTGCAGGCTCAGTGCGGATCGTAGCGGTTGTCGCGCGCCAGGTTGCCGAACTTGGTGGTGTCGGAGTGGAACGACAGGCGCACCGTGCCGATCGGACCGTGGCGCTGCTTGCCGATGATGATCTCGGCCAGCCCCGTGACCTTGTCCATCTTCTCCTGCCACTCGAAATGCTCCGGCGTGTTCGGCTGGGGCTCCAGGCGGCTGAGATAGTATTCCTCGCGGTACACGAACATCACCATGTCGGCGTCCTGCTCGATCGAGCCGGATTCCCGCAGGTCCGAAAGCTGGGGCTTCTTGTCCTCGCGGTTTTCCACCTGGCGCGAGAGCTGGGAGAGCGCGATCACCGGGACGGACAGCTCCTTGGCGAGCGCCTTCATCCCCTGGGTGATCATGGAGACCTCCTGCACCCGGTTGTCCGAGCTGCCGGCCCCGCCGGTGACGAGCTGCAGGTAGTCGATGATGATCAGGTCGAGGCCGACCATGCGCTTCAGCCGCCGCGCCCGGGCGGCGAGCTTGGCCATGGTGATGCCGCCGGTGGCGTCGATGTAGAGCGGCGCCTCCTGGATCTCGAGGGCGGCCTCGCGGATGCGGCCGAACTCGACGGCGTCGATCTCGCCCTTGCGCAGCCGGTCGCCGGAAACGCCCGAGGCCTCGGCCAGCAAGCGCATGGCGAGCTGTTCGGCGCTCATTTCCAGGGAGTAGAAGGCCACGACCCCGCCGGCGACGGTCTTCTTCGAGCCATCGGGCTGGGGCTCGTAGGCGTAGTGCCGGGCGACGTCGAAGGCGATGTTACAGGCCAGCGATGTCTTCCCCATGGAGGGGCGGGCGGCGAGGATCACCAGGTCCGACGGGTGCAGGCCGCCGATCTTCTGGTCGAGATCGATCAGGCCCGTCGAGAGGCCGGCCAGGGCGCCGTCCCGGCTGTGGGCCTCGGCCGCCATGGCGACGGCGCCGTGCAGGGCGTCGGCGAAGGTCACGAAGCCCTGGGAGACGCCGCCG
This sequence comes from Phenylobacterium sp. J367, assembly GCF_024699985.1. Taxonomy (GTDB): domain Bacteria; phylum Pseudomonadota; class Alphaproteobacteria; order Caulobacterales; family Caulobacteraceae; genus Phenylobacterium. The sequence continues at coordinate 3,775,744 of NZ_JAJONA010000001.1, forward strand.
GTCTCGGCGAGCTGGAAGAGCTGCTGCTCGGCCTTCTCGATCTGGTCGCGGGCGTCGAGCTCCTCGTCGCCCTGGGCGGCCATGGTGGCGATCTCGCCGCCGATCCGGATCAGGTCGCGGCGGAGCGCGAGATCGTAGACGGCGCGGGCGTAGTCCGGGGCGTTGGCGGCCGGCGGGGCGCGGTCGACGAGGTCGGCCAGGTAGCGGATGCCGCCCAGTTCCTCGAAGGCCGGGTCGCGGCTGAACTGCTCGGCCAGCAGGATCGGCTCGGCCAGTTGGCCCTTGCGGATATTGGTCTCGATCGCCTGGTAGAGCCGCTGGTGGAACGGCTCGTAGAAGTGGCGCGCCTGCAGGTGGTCGCCCAGCCGTTCGAACGCGGCGTTGTCGTACAGCAGGGCGCCCAGGAGCGCCTGCTCGGCTTCGACGTTCGCGGGGACATGCGGGATCGCCACATCGTTGGAGACGGGGCGGAGATCGAGCGCAGGTACGACAGACATGCGACACCCCTAGCCCAGGGGCGGGGGGACAATCACTGCGACAACGGACCCTGCGGCTACCTGTCCACAAGACTTTTGTGTCGTGTGGACAAGCTTGGCCTGGCGGAAGTAGGGGCGGCGCGGGGCCCGAGGGACCGCGCCGCCCGCCACTCAGGTCAGCCTACCAGTTGAAGCCGACGCGGGCGTAGAGGAACCGCCCGTTGAAGCCGAACGGCGAGTAGCTCGGGAAGCCGATCGGGCCGTTGGTGTTCACGTTGGGCGGCGTGGCGTTCGGATATTCGTCGAACAGGTTGTTCACGCCGAGCGCGAGGGTCGCGCCCATGTCCAGCTCATAGCGGCCCTCGAAGTCCACCAGCACATGGTCGCCAGCCTTGTAGTCCAGCGTCGCATTGTTGTTCGGGATCAGCACGTCGCCGTAGTAGGTGGCCTTGGCCGTGGCCCCGAAGGCGCCCAGCGACCAGTCGACCGCCAGCACATGCTTCTGGTCCGGCGTGCCCTCCTCGAAGGTGAGGCGGTTGCCCCGGTCGAACAGCACCGGCGGCACCGGCAGGGCCGACAGCGGCGCGGTCGTCGGGATCTTCGTCACTTCGGTCTTGTTGAAGTTTGCCGCCGCCGTGATGTCGAACCGGCCGGCGGTGTCGGTGTTCAGCCGGTAGCGGGCGACGATGTCGACGCCCTTGGTGGTCGTATCCACGCCGTTGATGAAGAACCGGCCGCCGCCGATGCCGGAGGTGCCGGGCGGATTCAGCAGGTTGTAGATCGCAACCGCGGTCGCTGAGCCGGTGGGCGTGCCGAGGATGTTCTCCGACAGTACGATGCGGTCGTCGATGTCGATGCGGTAGGCGTCGACCGTCACCTCGAAGGCGCCGACGCTGTAGACGAGGCCCAGCGAGTAGTTGATCGAGTCCTCGGCCTCCAGCGGCTTGGCGCCCAGCGCTGCGGCCGTGGCGCTGGTGGCCGGGAAGGTCGAGACCTCGACCGGTGTGTTCACCCCGTTGATCGAGATGAAGTTCGTCGAGGTGGCGGTGAAGTACTGCTGCTGCAGGGCCGGGGCCCGGAAGCCGCTGGCGATCGTGCCGCGCAGCGCGAGGCTGTCCGTCACCTCGTAGCGGGCCGAGGCCTTGCCGGTGAGCGTGCTGCCGAAGTCGGAGTAGTCCTCGAAGCGGGCGGCGAGGGCGACGCCGAACGCCTCGGTGAACGGCACGTCCAGGTCGACATAGGCCGCGTAGGAGTGGCGGTTCACGTCCACTTCGTTGGACGGCTTGAAGCCCGGGAAGCCCTGGGCGCCCGCCGCCTTACCGGCCACCGGACCGAGGGTGTAGGAGGCGACGTCGCCGGCGGTGATGCCATAGCCCTCGTGACGGTACTCGGCGCCGAACGCCAGCGTCGCGGGTTCCGCGAAGCCGAACTCCATCGGCCGGGTCAGGTCGACGCCCGCCACCCACTGGTCATAGCGCATGGCGCCGGCGTCGAACGTGGTCGGCGAGGACGCGCCCAGCGAGGCGTTGACCGAGTCGATCACGCCGTAGTGCACCTTGTTGTAGCCGTACACGACACCCGCATCGATGCTGAAGCCGCCAGCCTCGCCACGCGTGCCGAAGGCGGCGGTGAAGTCGTCGATGTCCGTGGTGATCCGCGGCAGGAAGCCGTTCGGGAAGATCGACGGCACGTTGTTGGCGTTGTTGGCCAGGCGCGGGTTGGCGGCGCTGTCGGTCTGGCGGTTCTGGTAGCCGCCGAAGCCGTAGAGGCTCCAGACGTCGTCCAGCGGCGTGCCGGCGTTGGCATAGAAGGTGTAGTTCTCCGACTGCGGGTCGCCGTATCGCGAGGTGATCGACGGCACGGCCGGGCGCGGGTCTAGGTCGCCGCGGCTGGTCGGGTTCTGGTGACGGTACTCGCCCGACAGCGTCAGGAAGCCCTCGGCGCCGAGCGGCAGGCCGACCCAGCCCTGGACCGTGTTCGAGACGCCGTCCTTCTTGTCGTAGCCGTTCGGGATCCGGGCGGGCTTCACCTCGGTATTGTAGTAGCCGTAGGTGTAGGCGACCGAGCCCCCCTCACGGGCTTCACGCAGGCGCATGTTGATGACGCCGGCAATGGCGTCCGAGCCGTACTGCGCCGAGGCGCCGTCGCGCAGCACCTCAATGCGGTCGACGGCGATTGTCGGAATGGCGTTCAGGTCGACGGCGGCCGACCCGCGGCCGATCGAACCGTTGACGTTGACGAGCGCCGAGGCGTGGCGGCGCATGCCGTTCAACAGAACCAGGGTCTGGTCGGGGGCGAGGCCGCGCAGGGTCGCCGGACGCACGCTGTCGGTGCCATCGGTGATCGCCGGGCGCGGGAAGTCGAGCGACGGGGCCACCGAGGCAAGGGCGGCGCCGAGCTCGGTCGTGCCGGTGTTCCTGAGCGCCTCTTCATTGATCACGTCGACCGGCGCCAGGCTTTCCAGCCGCGAGCGGCCTTCGGTGCGCGTGCCGGTGACCACCAGTTCTTCGACCTCGCCCGAGGCGGTCTGTGCGACGGCGGTGCTGGCCCAGAGCGTCGCGACCGAAGCGGCGGCGAAGAGCGTGGCGCGGAATGTCATGTGTTAGCCCCTGAAATGCCTGCAAAAGCAGCGGAATTTCAGGCTAAGGTGGGTCGGTGACCACGGATATGACATTTCTGCTACAGCGTCAGAAATGCGAACGCCGACAGCGAGGCCTTTGGCCGCATCCGGACGAACCGGCGCCGGGAGCCCGGCGCCTTAGAGCAGGGTGAGCCAGACGACCAGCGCCAGCCCTGCGGCGGCAAGCGCCAGCAGGGCCAGGCTACGGGCCGTCCGCTCGTCGTAGCGTCGGCTCACGCGCCGAAGATCCAGTCGCCGGTGAGGCTGGTGAGCTGGACGCCGACCAGGATCATCTTGCCCCCGCCGGTCATGTTGATCGCCACGTCGGCGCCTTCCTGGGCGACGGTGTACTGCGTGCCCGGCAGGACGTTCACCCGGTCGCCTTCGGCGCGGTTGAAGTCGAGAACCCGGTCGATGCCCGCGTCGCCGTGGGTGTGGAACAGGTCAGCGCCCGCGCCGCCGGAGATGGTGTCGTTGCCCTTGTCGCCGGCGATCCAGTCGTTGCCGGCGTCGCCGGAGACGGTGTCGTCGCCCTGGCCGCCGCGGACCCAGTCGTCGCCGTCGCCGCCGCTCAGGGTGTCGTTGCCGAGATTGCCGTAGACGATGTCCCAGCCGTCTTCGCCGAACTGCAGGTCGTTGTCCTGGCCGCCGACCACCCAGTCGTCGCCGAGCCCGCCATAGACCGTGTCGTCGCCCATGTTGCCATGGACGTCGTCGAAGTCCGCGCCGCCGCGGATCAGGTCGTTGCCTTCGTTGCCGCGCAGGTAGTCCTGGCCGCCGCCGCCATCGACCGTGTCGTTCCCGGTATAGCCGAACATGCGGTCGGCGTTTGCCGAGCCCACGATGCTGTCGTTGCCCGCCAGCACGGTCGTGCGCACCGCCACGTTGTTGTCAGTCTCGGACCAGGTCACGAAGTCGAGCGCCGGGACCGAGAAGCCGGACACCTCGAAGACGGTCTCGCCCTGGAAAGTTTCGCGCCAGCTGTTCACCGTGCCGCCGGAGATCTCGTCCCCGGAGAAGGTGAACTGGCCGGTGAAGTACTCGAACCACTCGCCGTCCTTGAGCGTGATGGCTGTCGAGCCGGCGGACACGACGTCGGCCAGCGTCAGGTCGATGATCGCGAGGGTTTCGAAGTTGACGCCGGCGGAGCCGGCGATGAACAGCGCCATGGGGGAGGGTCCTTACTGAGGTTACGAAGGGGCGGGGTCAGGCCCCGAAGATCCAGTCGCCGGTGAGGCTGGCGAGCTGGACGCCGACGAGGACCATCTTGCCCCCGCCGACCATGTTGATGGCCACGTCGGCGCCTTCCTGGGCGACCGTGTACTGGGTGCCGGGCAGCAGGTAGACGCGGTCGCCCTCGGCCCGGTTGAAGTCGGTGACGCGGTCGAGGCCCGCCTCGCCGTGGGTGTGGAAGATGTCGGCGCCGGCGCCGCCGGTGACGGTGTCGTCGCCCCGGTCACCGGCCAGCCAGTCGTCGCCGGCCTCGCCGCGGACGATGTCGTCGTTCTGGCCGCCGCGGACGACGTCGTTGCCCTCACCGCCGTGGCAGACATCGTTGCCGATGTTGCCGTAGACGACGTCGTGGTCCTCGTCGCCGTAGAGGACGTCGTTGTCCTTGCCGCCGACCACCCAGTCCGGGCCCTGGCCCCCGGAGACGGTGTCGTTGCCCATGTTCCCGTGGGTGTCGTCGAACCCGTCGCCGCCTGCGATCCGGTCGTCGCCCTCGTCGCCGCGCAGGTAGTCCTGGCCGCCGCCGCCGACGAGGGTGTCGTTCCCGGCGCCGGCGTTGATCGTCTCGGCGTCGTTGTCGCCCATGAAGCCTTCGGACGCCGCCGTGCCCGGCTGGGCTGTCCCCGGATCGACGCCGAGGTCGATGCGCATCTGCTCGGAGCCGTCCCATTTGCCGCGCCAGGCGAGGAAGTCCGTGCGCCCGTCGCCGTTGAAGTCGCCGGGCGTGATCTGGTCGTACTGGTTGCCCGGGAGCAGGTTCGGCATCTCGATGAAGTGGCCCGACCCGTCGTTGAGGTAGAAGGGCGTCGACGACGCGTTCGAGAGCACCAAGTCGGTCAGGCCGTCGCCGTTGACGTCGGCGAGGTGGATGCGCCGCACCCAGTCGCCGGTGAGCATCGAGGCGGGCAGGGCGGTGGCCGTGCCGTCTGTGAACCCGCCTTGGCCGTCGTTCACCAGCAGCTGGATCTGCCTGATGATCGCCCCGTTCACCGGCAGGGTGTAGCTGATGATCAGGTCCTGGCGGCCGTCGCGGTTGGCGTCGAGCACCTGGATGTCCACGGCGTCGGCGGCGCCGTCACCCCGGGGCAGATCGCGCAGGGAATCGGTGAAGACGCCGGCGCCGTTGTTGATCAGCAGCCGCGACCCCGTGTTGGTGCTGGAGCCCAGGAACAGGTCCTTGTCGCCGTCCCCGTCCACGTCCACGAAGGCCTCCGACCAGTGGTTCGGGCCTCCGGCTGCGGCAAGCGAGGGGGGCAGGCCGGCCGTGGACTGGGTGAAGCCGCCTTGGCCGTTGTTGATCAGGAAGAAGGGCCGCGTCCAGGCGGTCCCGCCGCCACCGTTCCCGACATAGATGTCGAGGTCGCCGTCGCCATCGATGTCGGCGGCTTTCGCCGAGTGGCTGTAGTCGGAGACCTGCGGCAGCTGGCCGGTGGCGTTCGAGACCCCGGTCGCGCCGCTGGAGAGCAGGAGCGCGTTCTGGGCGCCGGGAAAGGGATTGGTGTCGTAGCCGTGGTCGGCGACGAAGAGGTCGGGTCGGCCGTCCTTGTTGAAGTCGCCCACGACCACTTCGCGCGCGTGCACCGTGGTCGGCGCGCCGCCGGCGATCACCGACGTCCGGTCGGTGAAGCCACCGGCCCCGTCACCCGAGAAGAAGCGGACCGGCGTGCCGCGGTCCTCCAGCGGGTAGAGGAAATAGGTCAGCGCGAAATCGGTCTTGCCGTCCCCGTCGAAGTCGGCGACCGCCACCTCGTGGATGAAGCCGGTCTCGTAGCCGCTGCGGATCGGAGCGCTGAAGTCGCGTGAGGTGTAGTAGGTCGGCATCGGTCCCCCTCAGGCTCCGAAGATCCGGTCGCCGGTGAGGCTGGCGAGCTGGACGCCGACGAGGACCCTCTTGCCCCCGCCGACCATGTTGAGGGCCACATCCGCCCCTTCCTGGGCGAGCGTGTATTGCGTGCCGGGCAGCAGGTAGACGAGCTCGCCCTCGGTCCGGCTGAAGTCGGTGACGCGGTCGAGGCCCGCGTCGCCCACCTGGCGCAGCGCGAATCCGCTCGTGTTCCACTGCACGCTGGCGGGCAGGGGATTGAGGACGAAATCGGCAGGTCCGGCCACTTAAGCTCTCCGGCGGTCTGATCTGGGAAGCTCTAAGGGTGTTGCGGGGGGCTGCGCTTCCCCCATTTGAGGGAGGCGTCGACGGGATCCGTCGGCCCGACCCGCCCCTCAAAGCTCAGCAATATCTGTGGTGTACAGAGAATCCGCACCCGGCGCGCCGCGCTGCGCGACGCCGGAGGCGCCGTCGGCGCAACGATAGATTCCCTAAGGCTTTTCGCGGGCGCGCCAAGCTCGGCCGACAGGCGTCGGCCACCATAAGAACAACTCAAAGCGCCCCCACGCTTCGCGTAGATTTACAGTCGAGGGTGATGATATCCGAACACGGACCTTCGACAAGGTGTTCAGAATTATCGATATTTCAATCGCTGGCGTTTTGAATAAGCAGTCGGCTCAGCTGCGCCTGACGCCGCACCCCGGTCTTGGCGAATACGGATTTCAGATGACTGCGGATGGTGCTCTCGGCGACGTCCAGCGTCTCGGCGCAGCTCTGAACCGTGCCGCCGTCGATCAGGTGCAGGACGATCTTGCTCTCCTGCGGGGTGAGCCCGTGCTCCTCGCGAAGGCGGTCCTCGCGATGGCCGACCTCGCGGTCCATGGCGACGCCCATGGCCTGTGCGACCTGACGGACCAGGGGGTGGCCGGCCTCGTAGGCGGCCCTGAGGCGGGGCAGGATGCTCGGGTAGGTGCGCGCGTAGGTCTGGGCTCGCCGCAGCAGGCGCTGGTCGAACGCGTCGTCGTCGCTCATGGTCTGGCCCTGGTCCCGAGTCGAGTTCAAGCATGACCCTTGTCGGTAGCGTTGGCCAGTTGGCGGCTGGCCGCCTCGATGTCCGCCACATGGATCGCGCCGGCGGAGTATCCCTGAGATCCCTCGGGCGCCGGCTGGCCAACAGGGCCATGCAGAGGATCGTCACCGCTTCCATGCGAGGCGCTGTCCGGGCGCATGCGGCGGGCCCGGAGGCCCTCGCGGCCTACGCCGAACGCCAGCGGCGCATCCATGAGCGGTTCGACGCGCCGATCCTGCCGATGGTCGAGGCCGAGGCGGTGCGCCTGGGCGGCCCCGGGCCAGGGTTGGCGGCGCCTCCGTCGCCGGCCGAGTGGTTCGCCCCCGGAAGGCGCCGCCGCGGGGCTTCGTGTTCTACGTCCATGGCGGGTCCTTCGTCGCCGAGCGCAGCCCCCGGATCACCCAACTCGTCGCCCGCTTCGCCGCCACCGCCGAGGCCCGGGTCTTCGCGCCGAGCTACCGCCTGGCGCCCGAGCATCCCTGTCCGGCCGGAGTGGAGGACATCGTCGCGGCCTGGGCCTGGTTCCAAGAGACCTGGCCTGGCGAGCCCGTCGTCGCCCTCGCCGAGTCGGCCGGGACCGCCATCCTGCTCGCCGCCCTGCAGCAGGCGAGGGCCCGCGGCATGCCGCTGCCCGCCGCCATCGTCCTGCTCTCGCCCTGGGTGGACCTGTCGCTGCAGAGCTGGTCGGTGACCGCCGCCTCGCTGATGGGGACCACGCCCTACACCATGGAAAGCCTGGCCCTGGTGTCCCGGTTCTATCTCGACGGCCGCTCGGCGACCGATCCGATTGCCTCGCCGCTGTTCGGGTCCTTCGAGGGCTTTCCGCCCATGCTGATCCACGCGAGCCGCGGCGACATCCTCTACGACGACGCCGTCCGCCTGGCCGAGAAGGTCCGCGACCAGGGCGGCGACCTGACCGTTCGCCTCTGGGCCGAGGAGACCCACGTCTGGGAACGGATGCACACGGCCAAGGCCAAGCAGTCGATCCTGCTCGCCGCCGAGTTCATCCGCCGCCACCTGGACGGGGCGCGGCCGGGCTGAGCCCGAAAGGAAAGGGCGGCGGATCGCTCCGCCGCCCCCGAGATCGACCTGGTCGCTCGCCTAGAAGTCGGCGGTGAGGCCCAGGAACACGTAGCGGCCGAAGGAATCGTAGAGCTGCGGCCAGGTGTTGCCGTTGCAGGGCCCGGCCGGGCAGTTCGACGAGCCGGTCAGCGGCGGATCCTTGTCGAAGATGTTGTTCACGCCGAGCCGGAAATTGACCGTGTCCTTCATGGTCCAGGTCGCCGTCAGGTCGAAGTAGTCCCGCGACGCCAGGGTCTTGTCGGACTCGTAGGCAAGATCCGGGTTGTTGAGCTGCGGGTCGTCCGAGAAGGCGTCCAGGGTCACCTTGTTGAAGTGGCGCCATTGCAGGGAGACGCCGACGCTGGAGAGCCAGTCGCCGTAGCTGAACGGCGTGTTCCAGGTCAGGCGCGCCTTGTGCCGCCACTCGGGGTTCGGCGAGGTCAGGCCGCCCGCCACCGAGCAGATGGTGCCGTAGTAGCCCTTGCAGTCGTAGGGATCGAGGTTCGGCAGAGCCTGGATCTCCAGCTTGTCGAGCCAGGTGCCGACGAATGACACCGAGATGCCGCCCGCGTTCGCCATGCCGAAACGGTCGAGGTCGGTGCGGTAGCCGGCGTTGATGTCGACGCCCGAGGTGCGCAGCGAGCCGGTGTTCAGCGTCGTGTCGGTCACGAAGCCCTGGGGCGAGAGGAACAGCGACCCTTGCGCGTCGCGGTTCACGAGGCCGCAGAAGAACGGATCCAGGGTGTTGACGCAGCTGTTGATGATCAGGTCCGCGCCGATCTGGCCGATGTAGTCGTCCACCTTGATGTCGAACCAGTCGACCGAGACGTTGAGGCCCGGCAGGTAGGACGGCTGGTAGACGAAGCCCAGGGCATAGGTGTCGGACTTCTCCGGGTCGAGGTTCGGGTTGCCGCCCAGGAGGCCGTTGTACTGGTTCGCCGGGTTGGCCTCGATGGCCAGCACCTGTGCGGTGGTTAGGTTGAACGCCTGGGCGCAGGTGGCGACCAGCGGATCGCCCGCCGCCAGGCCGGCGCAGGGGTCCTGCGTCCCGTCGAGGACGACGTTCTGCGGGCTGAACAGCTCGAGCACGTGGGGGGCGCGCACCGCACGCTGGTAGCTGGCGCAGAATCCGGAGGTCCTCAATCGGCTCCCAGTCACCGGCGAGCTTGTAGGTGTGGGTGGTGCCGATTGTGGAGTAGTCCGAGAAGCGGTAGGCGGTCTCGAAGGTCAGCGACCGGGCGAAGGGCATGTCCTGGACGATCGGCACGCGGGCTTCGCCGTAGAGCTCGTAGACGTCGTAGCTGCCGTTGACCGGCGGGTTCGCGCCGCCCGCGCCGTTGAGTTGCCCCGACGAGGCGATGAAGTCGGCGGCGTAGTCCAGTGTCTCGCGGCGGTACTCGGCGCCGAACGACACGCCCACGCCGTCCTCGGCCCAGGGGCTCTTGACCCCGTAGTCGGTCAGGTTGCCGCCCAACGAGATGTTCGCGATCCGCTGGAAGAGGTTGCCCTGTTGGGTTGAGGGCGTCTCCAGGTAGTTCAGCGCCGCCTGGGTGACGCCGCCGACCTGGAAGATGTTGTAGGGCACGCAGGCCGCGTCGGTGCCGTTGAGCACGGAGGCGCAGACCGGGCCGTTGGGACCGTTGACCACGTTCAGCGCATTGTTGATCGCCTGGGTCCGGAAGAAGCCCGTCTGCACTTGGTCGAAGTCGACCCGGCCGTACTGCAGGTAGGCGTCGTAGTTCCAGTTCTCGTTGAGGTCCCCGCGCAGGCCGACCACGTAGCGGTACTGCACGTGCTCGGTCGTGCCCTGGCGGCCGCCGCCCTCGATGTTCCGGCGGGCCACGGTGCCGGTGAAGGTCCCCGTCGGGTTGCTGGCGCAGCTTCCGCCGCCGGTGGCGGCGCTGGCCTGCAGCAGCGATCGCTGCTGGGCGGACAGCAGGGGGTTGGCGCAGTTCACCGAGAAGGTGCCGGCGAAGATGCCGCCCGGCGCGATCTGGTAGGTGGACTTGTCGTCCATGAACATCACGTCGGCGTAGGCCTCCGCCCACTCGGCGATCTCGTAGTGGGCGAAGGCGCCCATCACGTAGCGCTCGTCCGGCCGCTGGTAATAGTTCAGTGGGCCGAAGTTGTAGACGTCGGCGCTGGTCGAGGTCCGGAAGGTGTTGCCCGGCCCGGAGGTGTCGACGATCAGGCCGCCGTTCAGCGCACCGAAGCGGGCGGGGAAGGCCGTGCCGGAACCGCCGCAGCCGGCGTCCTCGAAGGTGTCGCCGGAGTTGAGCGTGCACGAGCTGAAGTCGCGGTTCACCTGCAGGATCGGCTCCACGTGGCGGTAGCCGGCATAGGCGGTGATGTTGCCGCGGCCGTCGGGCGCATTCACGCCGAGCACGAGCGTGACTTCGGACTGTTCGCCGTCGATCACGTCCTCATCGGGCAGGTTGAAGAAGTCCGGCTGCGCCGCCGCCGCCCGGGCGTCCGCCACGATGTCGGCGATGGGGCTGTCGTTCTTGTGCTGGTAGAAGCCGTACTGGGCGTCGATCCGGACGCCCTCGAAGTTCTTCTGCATGATGAAGTTGACGACCCCGGCCACGGCGTCCGCGCCGTAGACGGCCGAGGCGCCGCCGGTCAGCACGTCGACCCGCTCGACCACGGCCGAGGGGATGAAGTTCAGGTCCGGCGAGAGCGCGCCGCCCAACGTGTTGGGCGTGCCCGGCATCAGGCGGCGGCCGTCGATCAACACCATGGTCCGCGTGGCGCCCAGGCCGCGCAGGTTCACGGTGGCGGTGCCGGTGGAGGCGTTGGAGATCGCCGCGCCCTGCGCTGCGAAGGCCTGCGGCAGGCTGTTCACCAGGTCTTCGACGCGGGTGATGCCCTGCGCCTTGATATCCGCGGAGCTGATCGCGGTGACGGGGCTGACACTGGTCAGGTTCGGCGTCGGGATGCGCGTGCCGGTGACGACGATTTCGGAGACTTCTTCTCCTTCCTGCGCCAGGGCCGGAGTGGCGGCGAGGCCCGCGAGAGCCGCGGTGCAGATCATCGAGGAGGCCAGGAGGCGCTCCCGCATGGACAAGGTTTTCAAGGTCAACATCCTCCAGCAGCCGCGCGCAATACGCCGGCCTGCTCCCCAGAAAAGAGTCAGGTCCCGAGCCGGCGTGGCCGCTCGGTTACGGTGGAGTTACTGAGTTGCGGAAAGGATGGTCAAACGACGAAACGGAGATGTCCTGCGGTTACCAAGATACTGTCTCGCAATGGACACAAACAGTACTATACCCGTGACTGGCTAAGTTGTAGTCGAGCGGGAATGTATTGCACCGAAATGGCCTACAGCGGCACCGCCGTCGTGAATTTCACGCGCTTCTTTATGAAGCTCGCCTCATAGCGGCGTACAGCGGGATGGGAGGCGATCTCGCCGTCCGTGAAGGCGTTGAACTCCTCCATGCCCCGGAAGATCGCGATGCACGAGATGTCGTAGCTGCCGGAGATCTCCACGCAGACCTGGACATGCGGGGAGCGGCAGAGGTGCTGGCGAAACTGCGCGACGTCCGTCGGGGAGTGCCGCTCGAGCTGGACCATGAGCAGGACGGAGATCCGCTCGCCGACCGTGGCGGGCGCGAGCACGGAAACGTCGGCGGCGATGACCCCGTCCTCCCGATACTGGCGGATGCGCCGCAGGATCGCCGAGGGCGACAGCGGCACCCGCTCGGCGAGCGTCTGGGCGGTGGTCTGGTTGTTCTCCTGGAGGGCCTGCAGGATCTGGATGTCGAGACGATCGAGGCCTTCGGTCATGGAGTTACGCTCCCAGCTTTACGCTGGGGAGCGAACCATAGGAATCGGCGCGCTCACAATTAACTCGCGTTCATCCGGCGGGTTGTGGCCGGAACGAGCGTATTCGACTGCAGTTTGGCCTGTATTGAGCGTCGGAATGTCGGAGACCCGACGGTCAAGACTTTGCGGGTTTGCGGTGTAACACGCCCCTTTTCCGTTACGTGTGGGCTAGGGCTCGTCGTATCTCTGGGCGATCCGGCTGACGGACTGGGGCGGGGGGCTAACGGGGCCGGCCTTGGGCTGGCGGCGCTCGCGCATGGCCAGCGTCGCGTCCGGATAGATGTCGCGGATCCGCTCCAGAATTCGCTCAAGGCGCTGCTGGTGGTCGGCTGCCTCCACATAGTCGGCGACGTTGAGTTCCACCGATATCTGGCCGCTGAGTTTCATAGGCGCTCCCGGTTGCTGCGAAGCAGGGAAAGCCTAGGCCGTGCCGGGCGCACATTGGGGGCAAAATGCGGGCGGCCCGTGCATGCCGCGGGCGTCGTCCACAGGCGAGCGGCCCCTCGTCCCCAGGCATGTGCCGGTCATCCCCCAAACTGAGCACTGGACCCTTTGCGCTGGGCCGAGACTCGGCATGACCATGGGCCGAGTACCTTTGGGGGACATCGGCCATGGACGTCGAACGCCTCTCGCCGGCGAGCCGCGAGCTCTTGTTGCAGGCCCTGCCGGCCGGCCAGCTGATCAATGTGCTCTACGCGGACGGCGCACGAGACGAGGCGGGGTTTGACCGGGACCGCCGCTGCTTCGCGCTGGGCGAGCGGGGGTGGTTGAGCTTCCTGGGCTGGGAGGGCGAGCCGGCGGGCGGTGAGGCCTGCGCCACCCGTTGGGCGCTCACCGGCCAGGCGCTCGAAGCTCTGGGCGGGTCGGAGACCCGCGCGGCCTAGGCGTCCTCGGCCGCGGTCAGGGCAAGGAGGGCGAACGACGCCAGCCAGTGCTCGCCCATGTAGTCGCCGGCCACGTGCGGCAGGCTCGCGGCGAGATGGGAGGACGCCGCCTCCAGCGCCGCCGCGCGGGCCGGCCCTTCCAGCACCGTCGCCAGCTCCCGCCAGCACCAGGCCCGTGACAGGTTCAGGCCGTCCAGGTGGACGATCTTGCCGTCGGTGCGGTCGCTGACCGTGGCCGGGGTGAACAGGCTGGCCGGCCTCCGCTCGGCGGCGCGCGGCAGGAACCCCGCGAGCCAGGGACGGAACTCCTCGTCGGGCAGCAGGCGGCGCAGGCACTCGGCCTCGATCAGCGTCGGCGACAGGAAATCGTCCAGCGACGGCTCCCAGGCGGCTGCATCGGCGTCGGCCAGGTACCAGCGCCGGGCGCTTTCGGCGAGGAGCTGTCGCAGCCCGTTGTCGCCGGTCGCCCGGGCGTAGTCGGCGGCAAGCGCCAGGGCGAACGCCGTCGAGGAGTGAACGCCGGTCCGGATCGGGTAGGGCGCCTTGGGCAGGAAGCTGCGGAAGCGTTCCGTGAAGGCGTCGGCGAGCGGGGTCATCGCCGCGGCCCACGGGGCCTCGTGGACCAGGAACTCGGCCTGCAGCTTGAGCAGCCAGCCCCAGCCGTAGGGCCGCTCGAAGCTCCGCGCCGAGGGCCGGTCGAGATAGGCGGTCTCGGCGGCGACCTTGCCGTCGGTGAAGGCGTCATCGAACAGCGCGCGGATCGTGGGCGCCTCGGGGATGTCCGGGAAGCGGCGCAGCACGGTGGCCAAAGTCCAGTAGCCGTGGACGCAGGAGTGCCAGTCGAAGCTGCCGAAGAAGATCGGGTGCTGGGCGCGGGGGCCGGTCAGGTCCTCAGGCCCCTGGAGGACGTGGTCGAGCTTGTTCGGGTACTCGCGGGTCACGTGCGAGAGGGCCAGGCGCGCGAACAGCGAGGCCTGCTCGGATGTCAGCCGTTCAGAAGGCGAAGACATACATCAGGACCAGGTTGGCGATGAGCAGGGGAAGGGCGGTCGGGATCTGCGCCTTGATCACGGCATAGCGGTCGGGGAGCTCCAGCAGCGCCGGCGGCACCAGGTTGAAGTTGGCGGCCAGCGGCGTCATCAGCGTCCCGCAGAAGCCCGATAGCATGCCGATGGCGCAGACCACGGCGGGGTCGCCTCCGAACTGCCGGATCAGGATCGGCAGGCCGACGCCGGCGGTGAGCACCGGGAAGGCCGCGAACGCGTTGCCCATGATGACCGTGAAGCCGGCCATGCCCAGGCAGTAGACCGCGACGGCCGCCAGCCGGGCGTCCATGGGGATCCAGGCGGTCACCAGGTCGCCGATCACCTGCCCGACGCCGGCCAGGGCGAAGACCGCGCCCAGCGCCGCCAGCATCTGCGGCAGCAGTGCCGCCCACCCCACCGTGTCCATCAGCCGCCGACCCTCCTGCAGCGGGCTGATCAGGGGCTGGCGAAGGAGGACGAGGCCCACAGCCACCGCCACGATGGCGGCCAGGGCCAGCGAGAGCAGGGTGACCTGCTTCGGATCGAGCAGCGGCTGGCCGCCGATGACGATGGGCTTCAGGACGAGCACGCCGAAGATCACGACGACGGGGAGGGTGAGCGCGGGAATGAACAGCTTCTCCCCGAACCGCTCGGCCAGCGCACGGCGCTCCTCGGGCGAGGTGGTCGCCGGCTGACCCCGGCCAAGCCAGCCGAAGCCGGCGATCAGGGCGAGGCCGAGCACGAGGATGCCGTTGCCGAGGTCGCCCAGATGGTCCCCGGCCAGGAAACTTAGAGCCACCAGGCCCCAGAAGGCGGCGTTGCCAAACCGCTTCGGGTTGTTGCGGTCGGTGGCGCTGAGGATGGAGAAGGCGGCGAACACCAGGCCCGCCAGCAGATAGACCGCGCCAAGCTTGATCATCGGCCGGCCTCCCGCCGCAGCTTCCGGTCGAAGAGCCAGAGCCTGAGGCCGTGGATGAGGAAGGCGACGATGGCGGTCGGGATCGCCCAGATCGAGAGGTGGATCGGGTCCATCGCGACGCCATTGGCGTTCAGGAAGCCGACCATCAGGAGGATGGAGCCGATGGCGATGAAGATGTCCTCGCCGAAGAACAGCCCGATGTTGTCGGTGGCCGCCGCCTGGGCGCGGACCGCCTGGCGGGTTTCGGCCGAGAGCTCGCCGTGCCGGGCCTCGACGGCGCCCTCGGCCATCGGCGCGACGATCGGACGGATGCTTTGCGCTTGTCCTGCGATCGAGGTGAGGCCCAGCGCCGAGGTGATCTGGCGGAAGCCCAGGTAGCCGATCAGGAACGGTCCCACCGAGACGCCGCGGAAGCGGGCGATCAGCGTGCGTGCGCGCTCTTGGAGGCCGGCGCGCTCGACGACGCCCACCACCGGCAGGACCAGCAGGGCGGCCGAAACATAGCGGTTCTCGTTGAAGGCCTTGCCGAAGGCTTCCAGCACCTCGACCGGACCAAGTCCCGCCGCGGCGCCTGTGACCAGGGCGGCGGCGGCCACCACGAGGAGCGGGTTGAAGCGGAGGGCGAAGCCGGCGACCACGACGGCGACGCCCAGTAAGGTCCACATGCAGGCGCCTCGGGCTTTGGGAGCGAAGCGCGCATAGGAGCGTCTGGAGGCCGCTTCGGCAACGGCGTAGGCTGGAGGCCTCGGAGGTCTCCCATGAGCGAACCGCGCGACGACGAGGACAAGGACATCGTGGACGAGGCGGGCGAGGAGACCTTTCCCGCCAGCGACCCGCCGGCCTGGGATCCGCCCGGCCGCCAGCGGCCGCCGCGCCGCGAGGACTAGCGCCCCGCCTTCCAGGCGTCCGCGAGGCGCAGGAAGCCCGCCACGTCGATGACCTCGGCGCGGGCCTGCGGGTCGAGGCCGGCGGCGCGGATCAGGTCCTCGCCGCCCAGCGGCTTCAGACTGGCGCGGAGCATCTTGCGGCGCTGACCGAAGGCGGCGGCAGTGATCTTCTGCAGCACGTCGAGGCGCTCAGGCGCCGGGCGGTCGGCGCGCGGCGTCAGGCGCACGATCGCGGAGTCGACCTTCGGCGGCGGGGTGAAGGCGCGGGCCGGCACGTCCATCACCACCTGGGCGTCGCACGTCGCCTGGGCGATCACCGCCAGGCGCCCGTAGGCCGAGGCCCCCGGCTTGGCGGCGACCCGGTCGGCGACCTCCTTCTGGAACATCAGGGTCAGCGATGCCGGCGTCCACGGCCCGGTCAGCCACTTGATGAGCAGCGGCGTGCCAACATTGTACGGCAGGTTGGAGACGAGGTGCGCCGGTCGGCCCCCGGCGAGCTTGGCCTCGTCCGCCGTCAGCGCATCGCCCATGACGAGCGTCAGGTTCGGGGCCGCGGCGGCGAGGTCCTCCAGCAGCGGCCGGAACCGTTCGTCCTTCTCGACCACCGTCACCGCCGCGCCGGTCTCGAGCAGCGCCCGCGTGAGGCCGCCAGGGCCTGGGCCGACCTCGATGACCATGTCCCCGTCGCCGACCTGCGCCAGGCGGGCGATCTTGCGGGTGATGTTGAGGTCGAGGAGGAAATGCTGGCCGAACGACTTCTTGGCCATCAGGCCGTGCTCGGCGAGCACCTCGCGCAGCGGCGGCAGGTCGTCGAGCGTCACGGTCAGGCCGCCCGGGTGCGGGCGATCTGGTGGGCGAGCCGCAGCGCCGCGATCAGGCTGTCGGGCCGCGCGACCCCGCGGCCGGCGATGTCGAAGGCGGTGCCGTGGTCCGGCGAGGTCCGGACGATCGGCAGGCCGAGCGTCACGTTCACCCCGCCCCAGAAGTCGAGCATCTTCACCGGGATCAGCGCCTGGTCGTGGTAGAGACAGACGGCGGCGTCGTAGAGCGCGCGCATAGCCTCGGGGAATAGGGTGTCGGCCGGATAGGGACCGGCGGCGTCCACCCCGAGCTCGCGCAGCGCGCGGACAGCCGGTTCGACGATCTCCACTTCCTCGCGTCCGATCTGACCGCTCTCCCCGGCGTGCGGATTGAGGCCGGCGACCGCCACCCGCGGCTCGCGAATGCCGAAGTCGCGGCGCAGCGCCTGAGCGGTGACCAGGCCGGCGTTGACGATCTTCTCGACAGTGAGCAGCGAGGCGACCCGGGCGATGGGCTCATGCACGGTCACCAGCGTGACGCGCAGGTCCGCGGCGGTGAGCATCATGATCGGCCCGCGCGCGCCGTCGTAGGTCGCGGACTGGGTCAGCTCGCCCAGGAACTCGGTATGGCCCGGGAAGCCGAACCCGGCCTGATAGAGCGGCGCCTTGGCGATGGGCGCGGTGACGACGCCCGAGACGTCGCCGCGTAGGGCGAGTCCCACGGCGGTCTCGATCCACTGGATGATGGCGGGCGCCGCCGCCGACGACGGCTGGCCCGCCACGACCGGCGCCTTCAGCGGCAGGTCGAGGACGGGCAGGGAGTCGCCGAAGACCCGCTGCGCCTCGTCGGTGGTCGTGACGCGGCGGATCGGGACGCCGCCGGGCGCCGACGCCAGCGCCTGGGCGTCGCCGACAGCCACGAAAGCCGGCCCGGTTCCGCGGAGCTCCGCCCACGCCTTGGCCACGATCTCCGGGCCGATGCCGGCCGGATCTCCGAGGGTGAGCGCGAGCGGGCCTGTCTTCACCTGGTCTCGATGGTGGCGGAGTTGCGGAGGTCCCGCATGTAGCGCCGGGCGATCATCGAGAGCTGCTGGCCATACAGCCGGTTCTCGATCTGGTCGCGGTTGAGCGCGGCGTCGCCGGCCCCGCGCTTGGCGCAGACGGCCAGGACGTGCAGGCCGGCGTTCGTGCGGATTGGCTCGGAGAGCTGGCCCACCTGCAGTCCCTCGGCGGCGCTGCGGAAGGCCGGAGCGAGGTCGGCGATCTCCGCCTCGCCCAGGTCGCCGGCGATGACGCCCTGCGAGCGCGCGGCCACCGTCTCGATGTCGCCGCAGCCGGTGGCCGCGGCGCGGACAGCCTCGAGCTTGACCTTGGCGGCGGCTTCGTCGCCGGCCGAGGCGTCCTGGGCCAGCGGCACGGCGGCCTGCTTCAGGTTGACGAGGGTGGCGGCGCCGCCCGAACGCTTGTCGCGCAGGTAGACGATATAGACGCCGTCGCGCACCGGGATCGGCTGCGACAGCTGCCCGGGCCGAAGCTGTTCAAGGGCGGCGTCCACCTCGGGCGGCATCTCGCCCGGGCTGACCCACCCCGCGTCGCCGCCGGCCGCCGCCGTGGCCGAGGCCGAGAACTGCCGCGCGACCGCCGGGAAGGGCGCGCCCTGCTGCATCTGGGCGACAAGCTGTGTCGCGCCCTGCACCGCGGTCTGCATGCCGCCGACGCGGTTGGCGTCGATGAAGACTTCCGAGACCTGGTACTGGGGCTTGGTGGCGACCGCCTGCAGGCGCTGCAGGGTGGCGGTGATCTGGTCGTCGCCGATCCGCAGACGCGAGCCGTAGCGGCCGCGGATCCAGCGCTGCCAGCTGAGCTGGGCGCGCAGTTGCTGGTAGAGCGTCTCCGAGCCGATGCCCTGGGCCCGGAGGACGTTCAGGAACTGCTCGGGCCGCATGTTGTTCTGCTGGGCCATGCCGCCCAGCTCTTCGGTGACCTCCTCGTCGGTCGCGACGAGGTCGATCTTCTGTTCCTTCTCCTGGCGGCGCAGTTCCTGCAGCTGCAGACGCTCGTCGACCAGGGAGACCAGGGCCTCGCGCTGGAATTGCGGGATGGTCTCCTGGGTGGGCTGCACGCCGGACGTGACGATCAGCAACCGCATCCGCTGACCCAGGTCGTAGGTCGAGATGATCTCGTCGTTGACGATCGCGGCGACGGATTCGGACAGCGGCCGGGGGCCCTGCGGCGCGGCCGGGGCTGCTGGCTGCGCCGGCGCCTCGGCCGGAGCCTCGCGCCCGCCGATCGGGCCACGCAGGGTCTGGGCCTGCACGGCCATGGGCTGGAGCGCGGCGAGCAGGGCGGCCGCTGCCGCCGCGCCACGCGCCGCCTGGCCCGAGACGTAACGCAGATGCATCATGGACGAAGTCATTCCTTGGTGGCGCCGCCGGTGAATCTCCGGTCTGCGGCGCGTGATATTACCTGCCATAAAGTGGTCCGCCCAATGTGGCGAGGGTTAGGCGCACGCTGACCGACTCCCGGGGACCGAGGCGGCCGACGACGGTGTCTTCCTTGCGGTAGATCACCTCAACCCGCATGCAGTCGTCGCGGTAGAACACACCCATGTCGCGGATCACCCAGGCGTCTTGCCGCATGTCCCGGTTCCCGTAGGCCGACACGCCCCAGTTCTTCGCCACATAGATCTCGCCGCCCACATCCAGGTTCTCCCGGCGCTCGGCGTTGATGTCGAAGTCGTCCGTGAGGTAGCGGACGAAGCCGGAACCCCAGCGGCGGTTGACGTTCGCGCCCGCCTCGAGGCGGTGGATGCCCAGGTCGTCGGTGTCGAGCCGGGCGCGGGTGAACAGCGAAACACCGCGGAACGGCTGGGCCTCGGCGGCCACCACCCAATCCGACTTCTTCTCCTGCAGGCCTGAGCGTTCCGGGAAGACCTGGTTCTCCTCGGTGCGGAAACTGCGGCCGACCAGCAGGCTGCCGCGGCGGCCGTCGTCCCAGAGGATAGAGGCCCGGCCCGCGACGTTCAGCCGCGCGCCGTCCTCGTAGAGGTCGTAGCCGGGGAACTTGTTGGGCCGGAAGAGGGTGGTCTCGTCGAACTCGAAGGCGACGCTGTCCTCGTTCAGGTAGACCGGCGTGCCGTCGGCGTTGGTCGCCACGACGATCTGCTTGGCGTCGGGCGAGAGGGCGACCTGGGCCACTGGCTCCAGGACGACGGTGGCCGCCTTGAAGCGCCGATAGACCGGATAGGACACCGTGGCGCCGGCGGTGGCGAGCGCGCGGGCCTGCTCGTCGGACCGTGTCTGCGCCCCCACGCCCGTCAGGATGTCGTTCAGGCTGTAGGCGTCGGCGCGCAGATAGAAGAAGGGCTCGAGCCGGAGGCCGGCGCTGGACGTGAAAGTCCGCTGCCAGTCGACCTCGCCGGTCACCCGGCGGCTGTCGAGCCCGGGCAGGCGCTCGGTGGGGGAAATACTGCGACTGTTCGCGGGTCAGGGCGACGGCGCTGGCGTGGAACCGCAGACGGCCGCCGGCGAAGGTCGGGACCGGCTCATAGTGGGTTTCGATCAGCGGCGCGATGATCGGGAAGGTGCGGTCGTTGTCGTCGTCGAGGCTGGTGGTCTCGTCGCCGCCCCGGCGCAGGCCCTGGATGGTCATGGCCGCCACCGCCGCATAGGAGCGGGCGTCCTGGCGCAGGGCGTAGGCCTGGGAGATCAGCCGGCGGTCGTCGGCCACGTAGGGGCCGCGCGATTCGAAGACGTCGCCGATCTCGTACTTGTCGAAGATCAGGTCGTCCGAGGCCCGCTCGGCCGTGAAGCCCCAGCGCCACTTGTCGTTCAGCCGGAAGCTGCCGCGGCCAAGGATGTAGCTGCGGTGCGTTTCCTCGCCGAACCGGTCGCCCTGGCCGTCGAAGTCCTGCTCGTAGGTGTAGCCCAGGCGGAAATCGATATCGCCGGAGTAGAAGCGCTTGCGGTAGCGGCCGTTCAGGAACGGATTCACGCTGGTGTTGATCTGCGGGCTGATGATGGCGTCGGAGTAGGGGCTGATCGCCAGATAGTAGGGCTGCTCGTACGACAGGCCGCGGCGGTCCGACGCCGACACGTTCGGCACCAGCAGGCCGGACGTCCGGGGAGCCTGCGGGTCGGCGTGCCAGAAGAACGGCAGGTAGAGCAGCGGCACCCCGAACACCCGCATCCGGGCGTTCTTGTAATAGACGAGCCGCTTCTCCTTATCGCGGACGACCTGGTCGGCGGCGATCGACCAGGTGGGCGTCTTGGGCGTGCCGTCCGCGGCGCAGATCTCGCAGGGCGTATAGATCGCCCGGTTCAGCTCCTGGACGTTCTCGTTGCGTCGCGAGGCCGTGGCCGCGGCGAGCTTGATGTTCTCCTGCAGGCGGGCCGAGAAGCCGAGCGCCACGCCCGCCTTCATCTCGTCGTCCAGCACGAACTCGTCGGCGAACTCGGCGGTGCCGTCGTCATTGATGATCTGGACGTTGCCGCGGGCCCGGATGATCCCCTGGCCCTGCTCCTTGCCCTCTTCGTAGATCAGCCGGTCGGCGCGGAGCGTGCGGCCCTCGTAGCGGACCTCCACGTTGCCCTGGGCCGTGGTCGTCTTGAGGACGTCGTCGCGGACGATCTCGTCCGCCTCCATATAGAGCTCGCCGGGCTGCAGCCCGTCGGGAGAGGGCGCGGCCGCGGCGGCGGGGGCCGCGCTCTGGGCGTGGGCCATCCACGCCGGCGACCAGGCGAAAGCGAGCGCCGCACCGGCCAGCAGCGCACGCTTGGCGGCTTTCGACGGCATCCGTCGGCCCGAACTCATTACGCTTCTGATCCCCTCTGCCGGCATGGGCCGGCGTTCGGCAAGGCTAGCGCGATGCATAGCCGGGCAGGCCCGAGATTCAACCGTCTTCGGTGTAGAACAGCAGGGTGAGGCCGGAGAGCAACGCTACGGCCCCCGGCGCCCACGCCGCCGCGAACAGCGGGATGATGTCGGCCCGCGCCAGGGCGCCGGCGAACTGGTTGAAGAAGAAGATGACGAAGCCGAGCGCGACGCCGGACCCGGCCAGGCCCGCCAGGCCGCCCAGCCGCGCCAGCCGGAGCGAGAACGCGGCCGCCAGCACCGCCATGGCCGCGAACAGCAGGGGCGTCGCCAGGAGCTGCTGGAACCGCAGCCGGTAGCCATAGGCGGAGAAGCCCGCCTGCTCGGTCTGGTGGATCGCCGCCGGCAGGCGCCAGAAGGCGATGGCCTCCGGCGAGGCGAACCGCTCCATGGCCGATTCGGCGTCCAGCGCCGACCGCAGTGACAGGCTCTCCGAGCGCACCGAGCTCTCGCCGGCGGTGGCCTCGCGGACGTCCTTGAGCTGCCAGAAGCCGGGCATCAGCCGCGCCTCTGCCGCCTCCAGCCGGCGGCGGAACTGCAGCGTGCCCTGCGGCCCCTTCTGGTAGACGAACAGCGACACCTTCCGGAGCCGCACCGCGCCGCCGACGGTGTCGCGGGCCCGGGCGTGGATGACGATCTGGTTGCGCTCGTCCCCCTGGCGCAGCCAGATGTCCTCGGGCGTGTCGCCCAGGTAGTTCTCCATCAGCCGCGAGCGTTCGGCCTCGAAGCGGGCGTTCAGCGCGGCGGCCGCGGGGTTGATCACCGTGACGGCGAGCACGCCGCCCGCGAAGGCGGCCGCCGCGAACGGCAGGATGAAGCGCCAGGCCGAGACGCCGGCCGCCCGCATGGCCACCAGCTCGCTCTTCCGGTTCAGGCCCACATAGGCGCTGATCCCGCCGAACAGGATGACGAAGGGCAGCAGGACCTGGAGGAGCGAGGGCGTGCGCAGCAGGGTCAGGCCGAAGATCGTGGCGGGTCCGACGTCGGCGCGGGTGCCGACCGATCGGGACAGATCCACGAACTGGATCAGCAGAATGACCGCCGCGATCACCGCCAGCGCGGCGCCGACGCCGGCCAGGGCGCGCACGAGGACGTAGCGCTCGATCCGGCCCACGCGGATCACGCGGCCGCTCCCGCCATCGCCGGGGTTCGGCGGCGGAGCGCGATGAAGCGGCTGACTTTCTGACGGAACACCGCCCGCAATCCGAAGGCGGTGGCGCCCAGCGGGATGGCGTACTGGAGAATGTTGAGCCAGGCGTTGTCCTCACAGGCCGCCTGAACGACGAACCCGAGGATCCTGGTCACGGCCGCGATCGCGCCCATGGTGGCGATGCGTCGCGCGTAGCCGAGCCGCGAGAAGCCGCCGCCGATGATCGCCGACAGGGCCAGGGCCATGAAGGCGATATTGTAGAGCGGCGTGGCGAGGCGGGCGTGGCCCTCGGCCAGCAGGCTCAGACGGTTCTTGCGCTCCCAGTCCTGGGTGAGGTCGGGGAAGAACAGCTCGTGCGGCCATCGGTCGGAGGGCTTGTAGTGCACAAGCTCGGCCGAATCGCTCATCGACGAGAGCTCGAACGGGTACTCGTTGAACGTCAGGTAGTTCAGCACGCCCCGGTCCGAGAACTCCTGGGTGGTGCCGTTCTTCATCACCAGCACCGATCGGCCGCCGCGGCTGTCGATCCTGCCCTCGTCGGCGGTGTAGACCGTCGAGGTCCCGTCCGCCTTCTCCTGATAGATGAAGAGGTTGCGGAAATCGCCGTCGCCCTCGACGGTCTGGGCATAGACCGTCAGTCCGGGCACCGGCTCGGTGAACTCGCCTTCGCGGACCAGGGTGGAGGCGAGATCGGTCCGCACCTCGAAGAGTTCGTCGCGCAGCGCCCGGAACGCGGCTGGCTGCACGAAGAGGTTCATCACCAGGGCGGCGAACGCGATCGTGCAGGCCAGCCGCATGGCAGGCGAAATGACCCGCCAGCGGCTCATCCCGCCGGCGAAACAGACGACGATCTCCTGCTCGGTATGCAGTCGGTTCAGCGCCACCAGCGCGGCCACGAACACCGCCACGGGCAGAATGATGTTGATGAGCTGCGGCATGTAGAGGAGCGTGATCTTCAGGAAGACCAGGCCGCCCTGCCGCTGGTTCACCAGGAGATCGAGGCCGGCCAGACTCTGGCTCAGCAAGGCGACGCCTGTCAGCGCCAGGGTGGCGAGCAGGGTCGGGCCGGCGAGCTGGCGCAACAGGTATCGGTCGATCAGGCGCATGGGCAAAAAGTACGGCTCACCCGGAGGTTTTGGCGCGCCCCGGCCGCGGAGCTGTTCTAAACCATGCGTCGCCGCGGCGCACAACCGCCGCCCGGTCGGCGCCTGCGGGCCCGGCTCCACGCCAGAAGACGCAAAGAGAAGAGAGTTCCGATGGAGATCGAGTTCGTCGCCGCCGACGCCCCGCTGGGCGCCAAGACCGCGGTCGCGCGGGTGGTGTTCGAAGGCGGGTCGTATGACGGCGCTCTGGGCCGCGCGGTGGCGGCCAGCCGGTTCACCGGCGCCAAGGGCCAGACCCTTGACGTGCTCGCGCCGGAAGGCGGACCCGACCGCCTGGTGTTGGTGGGCGCCGGCAAGGCCGACGGCTTCGACGCCATCGCCGCCGAACATGCCGGAGCGACGGCCTGGAAGACGCTGAGCGTCTCGGGGCTGGAGACCCTGCGCATCGAGCTGCCGAACGGCTCCAAGGACCTCGCGGCCCGCGCCGCGCTCGGTGTGCGGCTGGCCTGCTACCGGTTCGACAAGTACCGGACCAAGGAAGCCGCCGACAAGAAGCCGTCGCTAACCAACGCCCAGGTGGCGACCGCCGAGCCGGACGCCGCGCTCGCCGCCTTCCCGCCGCTCGCCGCCCTCGCCGACGCCGTCAGCTTCACCCGCGACTTGGTCTCAGAGCCCGCCAACATCCTCTATCCCGTCGAGTTCGCCCGCCGGGTGAAGGAGCTGGAACGCCTGGGACTGGAGGTGGAGATCCTCGGCGAGGCTGAGATGGCCGCGCTCGGCATGGGCTCGCTGCTCGGCGTCGGCCAGGGGTCGGTGCGCGAGAGCCAGCTCGTGGTCATCAAGTGGATGGGTGCGGACGACAAGTCGGCCCAGCCGGTGGCCTTCGTCGGCAAGGGCGTCTGCTTCGACACCGGCGGCATCTCCATCAAGCCGGCCGACGGCATGGAGGACATGAAGTGGGACATGGGCGGCGCGGGCGCGGTCACCGGGCTCATGCACGTGCTGGCCGGCCGCAAGGCCAAGGCGAACGTCATCGGCATCCTCGGCCTGGTGGAGAACATGCCGGACGGCAACGCCCAGCGGCCGGGCGACGTGGTCACCTCCATGAGCGGCCAGACGATCGAGGTGATCAACACCGACGCCGAAGGCCGTCTCGTGCTGGCCGATGCGCTCTGGTACTGCCAGGACCGCTTCAAGCCGAAGTTCATGGTCGACCTGGCCACCCTGACCGGCGCGATCATCATCTCGCTCGGCAATGACTACGCCGGCTGCTTCTCCAACAACGACGAACTGGCCGCGAACCTTCTGGACGCCGCCGGGAAGGAAGGGGAGCCGCTCTGGCGGATGCCGATGCCGGCCGCCTACGAGAAGCAGATCGATTCGGTGATCGCCGACGTGAAGAACACCGGCGGACGCCCGGCCGGCTCGATCACTGCGGCGCTCTTCCTCCAGCGGTTCGTGAACAACTATCCCTGGGCGCACCTCGATATCGCGTCCACCGCCTGGAAGAAGCCGTCCACCGTGCCGACCATTCCGGACGGCGCCACCGGTTATGGCGTGCGGCTCCTGAACCGGATGGTGCAGGACCGGTACGAAGGGTAGGGGCCGACGGCCCGTCCGACCCCGGTCCGGCCCTTCCCGGACCGGGCGTTTCGGTTGATGGAATCTTCCATTCGCGGAACCGTGTTCCGTAATTCTTCACGTTTTCCCTAGCACCCTGCGCGCGCGATGAACCGCGCAACCGGGATTCCCGAATCAGAGACCGATCGTTGGGAGTGGGCGCCGCGCGTCCAGCCCGACCGCGCGGACCTGTTCAACGTCTATCACCTGACGCTCGCCAGCATGACCTACCCGGCCACGCGGCTGTGCGTGCTGAGCGCGGTGCGGGCGGCGTGCTTGGCGTTGCTCGGCCACCCGTGGACCGCGCTCGTCTGGCTCCTGGCGTCCTGGGCCGGCGACATCGGCGGCCAGGCGATCCTCAGGCACTGGACCCGGCAGGCGCAGGCCTCGGGGGGCGACCCGGGTGCCCTGGAGCATGGCGCTGCTCGCGACCTTCCGCTCCAGCCTCTACATGTCGGCGCCGCTGGCGGTGGCGCTCCAGACGGGCGAGATCGCCGAGATCCTGTTCCTCGCGGTCATCGGCGGCTACGCCCTGCTGCCGGTGGCGCTGTCGTACGGCGCGTTCTCGCCGAAGGTCTTCTGGGGCTTCGCGCTGCCGCCGGTGCTGGCGTTCGGGGCGGCGGTGATCAACCTGCTGGGCGTCGGCCCGGCGCTCGCCCTGATCCTGGCGCTGGCCGCCACGGTCTGGGTGATGGCCATGGTCTCCATGACCTGGCGTCAGTCGCTGGAGGTCTGGGGCAAGACGCACGACACCTCCGTCGAGATGATCCGCGACCTCGAGATCGCCCGCGATCGCGCCCTCGCCGAGCGCGCCGCCGCGGACACCGCGCGCGAGGAGGCTCGCCGCGCGGGCCAGGCCAAGTCGGACTTCCTGGCGACCATGTCCCATGAGATCCGCACGCCCATGAACGGCGTGCTCGGCATGGCCGAGGTGCTGCGCCGGGCGGAGACCGATCCCGCGCAGCTCAGCCGCCTCCAGACCCTCACCGATTCCGGCGAGTACCTGCTCTCCATCCTCAACGACATCCTCGACATGTCGAAGATCGAGGCCGGACGGCTGGAGCTGATGTTCGAGCCTGCCGAGCTTCCCGCCCTGCTGAACCACGTGGGCGAGTTCTGGCGTCCGCAGGCCGAGTCCAAGGGGCTGGACCTGAAGCTCGACCTGCACGAGAGCCTGCCGCGGTTCGTGAAGCTGGACGCGGTCCGCCTGCGCCAGGTGCTGTTCAACCTGATCGGCAATGCGCTGAAGTTCACCGAGACCGGCTCGGTCACGCTGAGCGCCCGGGCGGGCCCGGTGCGCTCCAACCGTTGCCGGGTGTCGATCAGCGTCGTCGACACCGGACCGGGTATCCCGGAGGAGCTGCTGCCCTCGATCTTCGATCGCTATGCCCAGGCAGGCCGCAACGGCGGCGCGGGCCTCGGCCTTGCCGTCTGCCAGCAGCTCACCGAGCTGATGGGCGGTCGCATCCGCGCTGAGAGCACGCCGGGCCTGGGCGCGGCGTTCCACCTCGACCTCGTGCTGGAGGTCAGCCAGACGGGTCCGCGCGCCGCCGACGCCGGGGCAGAGGCCATGCGCCCGCTGCGCGTCCTGGCCATCGACGACCAGGCCGTGAACCTCACCGTCCTTGAGCAGCTTCTCGCGCCCCAGGGGCACCGGGTGGCTAAGGCCGGTTCGGCGCTGGAAGGGTTGAAGCTCGCCGGCGCCCAGCCCTTCGACGTGATCCTGATGGACATCCACATGCCGCGGAGCAGCGGCATGCAGGCGCTCAAGACGCTGCGGACCGGCATCGGCCCGAACAAGGCCACGCCCGTCGTCGCCCTGACCGCCGACGTGGTGTCCCGCGCCGACGGCGACTACCGCGCCCTGGGCTTCGCCGAACTGGTCACCAAGCCGATCCAGGCCGCGGCCCTGTTCGGCGCGCTCCGCCGGGCCGCCGGCAAGCCGGCCCGCCGACCGGCCCGTTCCGCCTAGAACATTCTCCGCCGAAGCGGAGGCCGGTTCGACTTGGAAAATGCGCCAAATTCAAAGTGTCCTGAGCGAAATCCGATCCTATCGAAGCGGATTTCGCTCTAGGCGCGGAAGACGCTAAGAGTCGGCCCATGGCCGACGCCCCCTGCGAAGTCTGGTTCTACCACCTGGAACGCACCGGGCTGGACCAGGCCTTGCCCGAACTCCTGGAGAAGACGCTGCAGCGCGGCTGGAAGGCCGTGGTCCGTACGCCGCACGCCGAGCGCCTCGAGCACCTGGACGGCTGGCTCTGGAGCTACCGGGAGGACAGCTTTCTGCCGCACGGGATCGCCGCCGAGCCGAACGCCGCGCGCCAGCCGGTCCTGCTGACCACCGCCGACGAGAACCCGAACGCCGCCGACGCGCTTTTCCTGGTGGACGGCGCCGAGGCCGGGGAGCTTGCCGGCTACGCGCGCTGCGTGGTGCTCTTCGACGGCGGAGACGAGGCGCAGCTCGCGGCCGCGCGTGCGCAGTGGAGCCGGATCAAGGCGACCGGCGCGCCGGTATCGTACTGGCGCCAACGGGAACGGGGCTGGGAGAAGCAGGCATGACGAAGCGGTTCGCGATCCTGGGCGTCCTGGCGCTGGCGGCCTGCGCCGCGCCGGCCGAGCCGCCGCCGCCGCCCGCGCCGCCGCCGCCCCCGCCGCCGGTCCTGGAGGTCCGGGACCAGTGCGGCGCCGCCGCCCTCCAGCATCTGGTCGGCCAGCCGCGGAGCAAGATTCCCGTGCCGGTAAACCCCGCGACCCAGCGCGTGGCCTGCACGACCTGCCCGGTGACCCAGGACTTCAGCCCGAACCGGCTGAACTTCTTCTTCGATGCCGAGAGCGGCCTGATCCGCGAGATCCGCTGCGGCTAGAGCATTTTCCGCCGAAGTGGAGGCCGGTTCGGCGTAGAAAATGCTCTCAATTCAAAGTGTCTTGAGCGAAATCCGAGTCTATCGAAACGGATTTCGCTCTAGGCCCCGGCCGGGATCTCGACCCCCAGCTCGCGCAGGACGTTCAGCCAGCTCTCGCGGCCCTGGCGCTTGTCGAACATCGCCTCCGCCGTGGCCCGCGCCGCCTTGCGCATCCCGGTCTTCGAGCCTGGATCGCGGCAGGCGTCGATCATGGCCTCCGAGAGCGCGCTGACGTCGAAGAACGGCAGGAGGCGACCGTGGACGCCGTCCTGGATAGCGTCGCGCAGGGGCGGGGTGTCGGACCCGATCACATAACAGCCGCTGGCCATCGCCTCGGCGAGCGACCACGAGAGCACGAAGGGATAGGTGTAATAGACGTGGGCCGTCGAGAGCCGGAGCGCCGCCAGCATCTGGGCGTGCGGCACGCGCCCCAGGAAATGCACGCGCTCGGGGTCGATCGGCACGTCCCGGAAGATGAACTCCTTCCAGGTCAGGCCATCCGGCGCCGCGCCGCCGTAGCCGCGCTTGTCCTCCTGGCCGATGATGATCACGTGCGCCTCGGGCACGGCCGCCAGCAGCTTCGGGAGGGCGCGGGCGAGGATGTGCAGGCCCCGCATCGGCTCCATGGCGTTGTTGATGTGGGTGATCACCGGCGTTCCCGGCGCGATCGTCCGGCCGTCAGGCAGCTCGAAGGGCTCGGCCGGCCCCGGCCGGATCGCCTCGACGTCGACGCCTTCATGGAAGACCCGAAGGCGGGGCCGGAACACGTCCGGGAGGGTCGAGGCCTGGAACTCGGTGGGGGAGACGATGACGTCGGCGTCGGTGTAGGCGAGCGCCATGGTGGCGTTCTTGGACTTGCCGAGCAGGATGGCCTCCTCGGTGGGGGCGCCGAACTCGGTGTCGAAGCCGATGTCCAGACCGCGGCCATGGTAGAAGAACTCGGCGAAGGCCACCTGCCTGGCGTCGGGCCACAGCTCGTCGAGGAAAAGCGTCTCGCCCCATCCTGGATGCCCGACGATCACGTCCGGCTCGACGCCCTGTTCCTTCAGCGCCTGCCCGGCGCGATAGGCCGCGCGCCCGCGCAGCATGTCGGCCTCGGCTCGCACGGCGAGCGGCAGCAGGTTGGGCGTGCTCCCGCGTCCAAGTTTGTACTTGGTCTGCATCACCCCCGGCACGCCCTTGGAGGTGTGCGCGCCGATGGCGTAGCAGGCGACCCCGGCGTCCCGAAGCGCGCCGGCCAGGTCCCGGAACTGCGCCGGGAAGTTGTTGTGCACGAAAAGGACGCTTGACCCCATGACGGCCTTCATAGCGCGCGACGCGGACCTGTCACCCCGCCGACGGCGGGGTCTGGCGGTCGGCCGCCATCTGGCTTAAGGGCTCGCGCCGGGGCCGTGCGGATGTGGCGGAACTGGTAGACGCACTGGATTTAGGTTCCAGCGCCGAAAGGCGTGGAGGTTCGAGTCCTCTCATCCGCACCATCCTGCTTCGCCCGCATGGGCTTCGCAGGACCTGCCCCCGCGCGTGCGGGACGCCTTGACCCTGCGAAGCCTCGGCGAAGCAGGGTTTCCCCTGGACGAGGCGCGCGCGCATGACATAAGTCGCCGCCCCGCCGCCGGAGCCCCTTCGGCGGCGCTCACCATTTCACACTGAAGGCGGACCGAACGCGTGACACGACGCGGCGTCCGGAAGTTCCAAGAATGTCGATGCAGATCGTTGAGAAGTCCGGCGAAGGCCTGAGCCGCGTGTACGGCGTGACGGTGCCCGCCCAGGACCTGACCGAGAAGCTGGAGGCGCGGATCGCCGAGATCACGCCCACGCTCAACATCAAGGGCTTCCGCCCGGGCAAGGTGCCGCCGGCCCATGTGCGCCGCCTCTACGGCAAGGCGCTGATGAGCGAGGTCGTCGAGCAGACGCTGACCGAGACGACCCAGAAGGTGCTGACCGACAACAACCTGCGTCCGGCCGGCGACCCCGACCTGAAGCCGGAAGGCGACATCAACGAGGTCATCGAGGGCAAGGCCGACCTGGCCTACGAGATCGCCGTCGACGTGATGCCCGAGTTCGATCCGGTCGACCCGGCCTCGCTGAAGCTGGAGCGCCCGATCTACGAACCCACCGACGCCGAGGTGACGGAAGCCGTCGACGAGTTGGCGTCGCAGAACAAGACCTACGAGCCCCGCACCGGCAAGTCGGTGAAGGCGAAGGACGGCGACATGGTCGTCATCGACTTCGTGGGCAAGCTCGACGGCGTCGCCTTCGACGGCGGCACGGCCACCGACGCCGAGCTGGTGCTGGGTTCGGGCCAGTTCATCCCGGGCTTCGAGGAGCAGCTGGTGGGCGCGACCCCCGACAGCGACGTCGAGGTGAAGGTGACCTTCCCGGCCGAGTACCAGGCCGCCAATCTCGCCGGCAAGGACGCCGTCTTCGAGGTGAAGGTCAAGGAAGTGAAGGCTCCCGCCGAGGGCGCGGCCGACGACGCCTTCGCCGAACGCCTTGGCGTCGAGAACCTCGAGAAGCTCCGCGAGCTCATCAAGACCAACCTCGAGCAGCAGTACGCCGGCGCGAGCCGCTTCAAGCTGAAGCGCGCGCTCCTCGACCAGCTCGACACCAAGCACGACTTCCCGCTGCCGCCGAAGATGGTCGAGGCCGAGTTCGCCTCGATCTGGAGCCAGGTGCAGCAGGACAAGGAAGCCGGCAACCTTCCGGACGACGACGCCGGCAAGACCGACGAGCAGCTGCAGGGCGAGTACCGCAAGATCGCCGAGCGCCGCGTGCGCCTGGGCCTGGTGCTGGCCGAGATCGGCCGGGCCAACAACGTCCAGGTGACCGAGCAGGAGTTGGCCGAGGCCATGCGCCGCGAGGCCATGCGCTACGGCCCGCAGGCCCAGCAGGTGTTCGACCTGTTCCGCCAGAACCCGAACGCCCAGGCCCAGCTCCGCGCCCCGATCTTCGAGGACAAGGTCGTCGACCTGATCGTCGAGAAGGCCGCCGTCACCGACAAGAAGGTCTCCAAGGACGACCTGATGAAGGACGACGACCTGCCGGAAGGCTATTCGGACGCCTCGGCCGAGGAGGCCAAGCCGAAGAAGAAGGCCGCGCCGAAGAAGAAGGCCGCCGCCAAGGACGAGGCCGCCTCGGAAGAGTAGGCCTTACGCCCGACCCGATACGGAAACGCCCCCGGTGATCCCGGGGGCGTTTTTCGTTCGTCCAAGGTTGTCATCCCGCAAGTCGCGCAGCGGCTGTCCGGCACTCAGCCAGCGCACGCCCTGGGCCCAGCGCTGGCATCGCCGCCGCACCGTTCGGTCGTCGCCTGGGTTACGCGGTCCCGGTCTTCGCTGCGAAACCGGATGACGCTCAGATGCGGACGCCTACAGCCCCCGCAGCCGCCGCAGCAGCTCCGGGTTCTCGACCCGGGCGCGGCGCTCGTTGATCTCCTGGTGCGGGGACATCTCGGCCTCGTCGTCCTCGAAGGCGAGGGCGAACGGCGCCTCGTAGTTTGGGGACACAGGCACGGCAAGGACGTCGGCGTCAGCGGCCATCGGCGGTTTCTCCCTCGCCCCCGCTCCCGCAGGGGTTCCCGGCGTTAAGCTATCATTTACCCACGGGGCTCGCCTAGCGTGCCGCTGCGACACCCGCGTGACGTTCGCGTGAGGCGAGCAGTTCGCAGGAATTCGCCGACGACCCGCGGCTCTGCGACCAGAAATCACCGAACACTGATCAGAATCCGGTTGGCGCGGCGCGGAAGCTGGACGTAACCTTGTGTCGGACGCCGCGTCGCGACGGCGGGCCCTCTCTGGCTCATCCAGAGTTCGCCTTCCGCCACGAGAGTAGAGCGTGTCGGGAAGGAAGCCGTTTTGCAGCGCACGCGTAATGAGGGCCCCGACTACTTCCACAAGGTCGTCGATTGCCAGTGGGCATGTCCCGCCCACACCCCCGTCCCGGAGTACATCCGCCTGATCGCGGAGGGCCGCTACTCCGACGCCTACATGATCAACTGGAAGTCCAACGTCTTCCCCGGCGTGCTGGGACGCACCTGCGATCGCCCCTGCGAGCCCGCCTGCCGGCGGGGCCGCGTGGAGGAGGAGCCGGTGGCGATCTGCCGGCTCAAGCGCGTCGCCGCCGACAACAAGGGCGACGTCGCAGGGCTGATGCCGCCGCCGCAGGCCGTGCCGAACGGCAAGCGGATCGCGCTGGTGGGGGCCGGGCCAGCCTCGCTCACCGTCGCGCGCGACCTCGCGCCGCTCGGCTACCAGCTCACGCTCTTCGACGGCGAGACGAAGTCCGGCGGCATGATCCGCTCGCAGATCCCGCGCTTCCGCCTGCCGGAAGAGGTGATCGACGAGGAGGTGGGCTACATCACCGCGCTCGGCGGCATGGAGATCCGCCTCGGCCAAAGGGTCGAAAGCCTCAAGGCCCTGCTCGACGAGGGCTATGACGCTGTCTTCGTCGGCTCGGGCGCGCCCCGCGGCCGCGACCTCGACCTGCCGGGGCGCCAGGAGGCGGCCGCCAACATCCACATCGGCATCGACTGGCTCTCCTCCGTCTCCTTCGGCCACATCGAAAAGATCGGCCGCCGGGTGATCGTGCTGGGCGGCGGCAACACGGCCATGGACTGCTGCCGCACCTCCCGCCGGCTGGGCGGGGAGGACGTGAAGGTCATCGTCCGCTCGGGCTTCGAGGAGATGAAGGCGTCCCCCTGGGAGAAGGAGGACGCCATCCACGAGGACATCCCGATCCTGAACTACCGGGTGCCGAAGGCCTTCACGCATGAGGGCGGCCGGCTGACCGGCGTGCTCTTCGAGGTGGTCGAGGCCGTGTACGACGACAAGGGCCGGCGCAAGCTGGTCCCCTCGGGCCAGCCGGACGAGCACTACGAATGCGACGACGTCCTGGTGGCCGTCGGGCAGGAGAACGCCTTCCCGTGGATCGAGCGCGACATCGGCCTCGAGTTCGACGAATGGGGCATGCCGAAGGTCAACCCGCTCACCTTCCAGTCCACGGTCCCCAGCATCTTCTTCGGCGGCGACGCGGCCTTCGGGCCGAAGAACATCATCTGGGCGGTCGCCCACGGCCACGACGCGGCGGTCTCGATCCACACCTTCTGCGAGGGCGGCGACGTCAGTCTCCGCCCGCCGCCGGGCGCGAGCCTGGTCAGCCAGAAGATGGGCATCCACGAGTGGAGCTACGACAACGACGTCTCCAATGACCGGCGCTACCGCGTGCCCATGCGCCCGAAGGCCGAGGCGCTTACCAACGTCCGGCTCGAGGTGGAGCTGGGCTTCGACCGCGAGCTCGGCCTCGCCGAGGCCCAGCGGTGCCTGAACTGCGACGTCCAGACGGTCTTCGCCGACCCGCTCTGCATCGAGTGCGACGCGTGCGTCGACATCTGCCCGATGGACTGCATCACCTTCACCGAGGACGGCGACGAGGCGGACCTGCGCACCCGCCTGAAGGCGCCGGCCCCGAACCTCACCCAGGACCTCTACGTCTCCGGCACGCTGCCCACCGGCCGGGTGATGGTGAAGGACGAGGACGTCTGCCTGCACTGCGGCCTCTGCGCCGAGCGTTGCCCGACCGGCGCCTGGGACATGCAGAAGTTCTTCCTTGAGATGACCCACGCGGAGCACGCATGCCCGACCAGGTGATTTCCGGGCCCGCCAAGACCCGCGTGAACGATTTCGTCGTCAAGTTCGCCAATGTGAACGGATCGGGGTCGGCCAGCGCCAACGGCCTGTTCGCTCGCTCGATCATCCGCATGGGCGTGCCCGTGGCGGCCCGGAACATCTTCCCGTCCAATATCCAGGGCCTGCCCACCTGGTACGAGGTGCGCGTCACCGAGGCCGGCTGGATGGGACGCCGGGGCGGCGTCGACCTGATGGTCGCCATGAACCCCCAGACCTGGGACAAGGACGTGGCCGAGATCGAGGCCGGCGGCTACCTGTTCTACGACGCCACCAAGCCGATCGCCGCCGACAAGTTCCGGGACGACATCACCGTCATCGGCGTTCCGCTCACCGCCATGTGCAACCGGGCCTACCAGGTCCCGCGCGAGCGCCAGCTCTTCAAGAACATCGTCTATGTGGGCGCGCTTGCCGCCATCCTCGGCATCGATCCCGCGGTCATCGAAGAGCTGCTGGCCGAGGACTTCGCCGGCCGCCAGAAGCTGATCGACGCCAACTACGGCGCGCTGCGCATGGGCTACGACTACGGGCTGGAGCATCTGAAGCCGCTCAGCCTGCAGGTCGCCCGGGCCGACAAGGTCGGCGACCGGATCTATGTGGAGGGCAACTCGGCCGCGGCCCTGGGCGCCGTCTACGGCGGGGCCACCGTCTGCGCCTGGTACCCGATCACGCCGTCCACCTCGCTCGCCGAGGCCTTCACCGGCTACTGCGAGGATCTGCGTACCGACGCCGACGGCAAGGCCCGTTACGCCATCGTCCAGGCGGAGGACGAGATCGCGTCCATCGGCATCGTCGTGGGCGCCGGCTGGAACGGCTGCCGCGCCTTCACCGCCACCTCGGGACCGGGCATCTCGCTGATGACCGAGTTCATCGGGCTTTCCTACTTCGCCGAGATCCCGGCGGTGATCTTCGACGTTCAGCGCGGCGGGCCTTCCACGGGCATGCCGACCCGGACCCAGCAGGCCGATCTCCTGGCCGCCGCCTACGCCAGCCATGGCGACACGAAGCATCCGCTGCTCCTGCCCTCCGACCCGGGAGAGTGCTTCGAAATGGGGGCTCAGGCCTTCGACCTCGCCGACCGGCTGCAGACCACCGTCTTCGTCATGCTCGACCTCGACATCGGCATGAACGAGTGGCTGACCAAGCCCTTCGCCTGGGATGATGCGCGCCAGCTCGACCGGGGCAAGGTGATGACCTTCGAGGAACTGGAGGCCGGCGCGGACTTCGGGCGCTACAAGGAGGTCGACGGGGACGGCATCCCGTACCGGACCTATCCCGGCACGCACCCGACGCGCGGCAGCTACTTCACCCGGGGGACCTCCCGGAACCCCTACGCCCGCTATTCGGAGGAGGGGGGCCGTCTACGTCGACAACATGGAGCGCCTGCTCCGCAAGTTCGACACCGCCCGCGAACTCGTGCCCCAGCCGATCCTGACGCCGGCCAGCCGCAAGACGCCCGACGGCGTCATCTACTTCGGCTCGACTGCCCCGGCCATGCACGAGGCCCTGGTCGCCCTGGAGGCTCAGGGCAAGCGGCTCGACGCCCTGCGCCTGCGAGCCTTCCCATTCGCCGGGGCGGTAGAGGACTTCATCGCCGCGCATGAGCGGGTGTTCGTGGTCGAACAGAACCGCGACGCCCAGCTCCGGACCATGCTGACCACCGAACTCGGCATCAACCCGGCCAAGCTCGTCCCGGTGCTGCACTACGACGGCACGCCCATCACCGCCCGCTTCATCTCCGGCGAGATCGGCCAGCTCATGGCCGTGGGCTCCATCAT
The DNA here is from genome assembly GCF_024699985.1 of Phenylobacterium sp. J367. Classification (GTDB taxonomy): domain Bacteria; phylum Pseudomonadota; class Alphaproteobacteria; order Caulobacterales; family Caulobacteraceae; genus Phenylobacterium. The sequence continues at coordinate 3,811,467 of NZ_JAJONA010000001.1, forward strand.
CGAGGCGGCGGAATGACCTACATCACCAAGCCCCAGCTGCATCACCCGCTGCTCGCCAAGAACGCGCTGGGCTACACGCGCCGCGACTACGAGGGCTCGGTCTCGACGCTCTGCGCCGGCTGCGGGCACGACAGCATCTCCGCGGCGATCATTCAGGCGGTCTATGAGCTGGAGATCCCGCCGCACCGGATCGCCAAGCTCTCCGGGATCGGCTGCTCCTCGAAGACGCCCGACTACTTCCTCGGCAATTCCCACGGCTTCAACACCGTCCACGGCCGCATGCCCTCGGTGCTGACCGGCGCCAACCTCGCCAACAAGGACCTGGTCTATCTGGGGGGTCTCCGGCGACGGCGACAGCGCGTCCATCGGCCTTGGTCAGTTCGCCCACGCCATCCGGCGTGGGGTGAACATGCTCTACATCGTCGAGAACAACGGGGTTTACGGCCTCACCAAGGGCCAGTTCTCGGCCACCTCCGACAAGGGCTCGAAGTCCAAGCGCGGCGTGGTGAACCATGACGCCGGCATCGACCTTGTCTCGATCGCGCTCCAGCTCGGCGCGACCTACGTCGCCCGCTCGTTCTCCGGCGACAAGGCCCAGCTCGTGCCGCTGATCAAGGCGGGGCTGACCCACAAGGGCGCGGCCTTCATCGACTGCATCAGCCCCTGCGTGCAGTTCAACAACCACCAGGGCTCCACCAAGAGCTTCGATTATGTCCGCGAGCACAACGAGGCGGTGAACCGGCTGGACGTGATCAGCCCCAGGGCCCCGATCCACGTGGACTATGCGCCCGGCGAGTCCGTGAAGGTCACCCAGCACGACGGCACGGTGCTCTCGCTGCACAAGCTGAACGAGCTCTACAATCCGAACAACCGCGCCCAGGCGCTGGGCTACATCCAGGCCCGGCAGGCGAGGGGACAGGTGATCACCGGCCTGCTCTATGTCGATCCGGACGCCAGCGACCTGCACGATGGCCTGCAGACAGTGGAGACGCCGCTGAACGAGCTCCAGACCGCCGATCTGGTGCCGGGGCAGTCGGCGCTGGAGAAGATCAACGCGGGGCTGCGGTAGGCCGGCGGAAGAGCCAGGCGGCGAGCAGGACGCCGACCGCCAGAACGACGGCCACACCTGCGACGAGGGGTTTGCCGCTCCGTTCGGCCACGGCCACCGCCGCAAGGCCCCAGGCCACCGGGACGGCATAGAGCCACAGGTGTGTCTGGCGCAGGGTGAAGATCGCCAGGGCGGCGGCTACCGCGAGCCCGGAGAGAGCTGCCGGGACCGCGGCTTCCTCCCCGATCAGGCCCTGGGAGGTCATTACCGTCAGAATGTTCAGCGGCGCGGCCACCGTCAGCCAGCCCGCGAGGGCTGCGAGGGGCCAGGCGCAGAAGAAGATGTCACGGCGAGGCGCGTCTGCGACGCGGGTCGCCAGCGTCATGCCGGTCAGGGCGGAGAACAGCCCGGTCAGGATGACCAGAACCGTCATCCACTCCGCGTCCCAGGCGCTGAGCAGGATCCATATCCCGCAAGAGAGGAAAGCCAAGCCGCCGTAGGGCGCCGTCAGCGCGACCATGCCCGATCCGTCGTTGCGTGGCAGCAGCTGGTAGATCGTGAAGGCGATCATGCCGAGGTAGATCGGCGTCCAGATCGAGAAGGCGTAGCCCGCGGCGCGCAGGGTCTGGTCCCCGCCCGCGGAAAACTCCGATGCGGACTGGCCGAAGCCGAGGATCGCCTGGGCGGCCGGCGCGCCGATCGCCACGGCCGTCGCCGCGATGATGGCGACCTTCCTCGCGATCCCGCTCACTTGTCCGCGCCGCCCTTGGCCGCGCTCATCTCCGGCACGTAGAGACCGGTGGCGAACTTGGCGAGGAAGCCCTCGGGCCGGATGCGCGGCCCATACTCGGCGCAGGGGTCGGGCTTCGGCGGGCCTGGCGGCTTCACGCCGGGCGCGGTCATGGTCTCCGCGGTGGCGTCGGCGAAGGCCTCGATGAACTGCAGGGCGTCGCCCACCTGGCTGAGGGACGGTGTGTCGGCGCCCACCACCATGGCGTTGCGGCTCCAGAGGATGGCTGCGAGCTGCTCGCCGTTGCGGCCGGTCATCTCCGCCTCGGCCGCCAGCCCGCCGGTGCTGCCGGGCAGGCGCACGCCGATCGGGCCGGGAATGAAGAAGCTGGCGGCCGCCGACGCCGCCGAGCCCACCCTGCCGGTGCGCTTCACCCGGGTGACCGCCGCGCGGACCTCGGCGTCCGCCTCCGGGCCGCCGATCTGATACCGTTCAGAGAGCTCGAAGCAGAGCTGGGCGTCGATCTCGCGCTCGAGCGCCCGGCGCTGGGGCTCTTTCAGCCAGGCTGGTCCGTCGTGGATCCGGCTGGGCGCGATCCGCACGCTCTTGATCGCCGCGACCTCTGGGCCGGCCTTCCGCTCCAGGATCGCGGCGCGGAACGCCTTCTTCTGGGGCGTGACGGCCTGGTAGTCCGAGAGGAAGCCCGAGGGCTTCGGCGTCGAGGTGCAGGCCGCAAGTCCGAGGACTAGGGGCAGGGCGGCATAGGCTTTCATGGCGGCGGATACGCGTCCCGGCGGTTGCTGGATCACCCTGCAAACGCGCCAGAGTCGGTTCCGCCGGGTCAGCCGGCGGCGAGTTCGCCGATCACGAAGGCGTCTTCCTGGTCACGGGCCAGGCCTTCGAGAACGTCGGGGAGGTCGTGCGGGTCGACGATCAGCATCAGGCCGACGCCGCAGTTGAAGGTCCGGCGCATCTCGTGCTCGGCGACGCCGCCCGTCTCCTGGAGCCAGTGGAACACCGGCGGCATGTCCCAGGCGTTCCAGTCGAACCTGGGGACGAGCCCCGGCCTGATGGCCCGGGGCGGGTTCTCGATCAGGCCGCCGCCTGTGATGTGGGCGAGGCCGGAGATTCGGCCGGCCTTCAGGTGCGGCAGCACGGTCTTCACATAGATCCGGGTGGGCGCGAGCAGGGCCTCGGCCAGCGTCCTGCCGGCCTCGAAGGGCGCCGGGGCGTCCCAGGCCAGGCCCGAGCGCTCGACGATCCGGCGGACCAGCGAATAGCCGTTGGAATGCGGCCCCGTGGAGCCCAGGCCGATCAGGATGTCGCCCGGCTTCTGGGCGTCGAACTTCGGCAGCACCCTGGCGCGGTCCACCGCCCCGACGCAGAAGCCGGCCATGTCGTAGTCGCCCTCGGCGTACATGCCCGGCATCTCGGCCGTCTCGCCGCCGACCAGCGCGCAGCCGGCCTGGCGGCAGCCCTCGGCGATACCCTCGACCACCGTGGCGGCGGCCTCCACGTCGAGCTTCCCGGTGGCGAAATAGTCCAGGAACATCAGCGGCTCGGCGCCCTGGGCCAGCAGGTCGTTGACGCACATGCCCACCAGGTCGATGCCCACCGTCCCGTGGATGCCCGTCTCGATGGCGACCTTCAGCTTGGTGCCGACGCCGTCCGTGGTGGTGACCAGCAGCGGGTCGTCGTAGCCAGCCGCCTTGAGGTCGAACAGCGCGCCGAAGCCGCCCAGCGAGGCCTCGGCGCCGGGCCTGCGCGTTGACCGCGCCAACGGCTTGATGCGTTCGACCAAGGCGTTCCCCGCGTCGATATCGACGCCGGCTTGCGCATAGGTGAGACCATTCGGCCGGTCGGACATGACGGAAAGTCCTTGAGAAACTTGCGCGGAGGGCTATCGCGGGCTTGCAGACTCGACCGCGCGCGGGGCTATAGCTACTCGATGACCCGATTACAACCACCGCCGAACTCGCGGTGTTTTGCGACAAGCTCAAAGGCCAGCCGTTCGTGGCCGTCGACACCGAGTTCATGCGTGAAACGACGTACTGGCCCAAGCTCTGCCTGATCCAGGCCGCGGCCCCGAACGCGCATGCGGTGATCGACCCGCTGGCCGAGGACATGGACCTCGAGCCGTTCCTCGAGGTCCTGCGCGACGAGACCATCCTGAAGGTGTTCCACGCGGCCCGGCAGGACGTGGAGATCTTCAACAACCTCAAGGCCATGCCCAAGCCGCTGTTCGACACCCAGGTGGCGGGCATGGCGGCCGGGTTCGGCGAGCAGATCGCCTATGATGCGCTCGTCCGGCAGATGCTGAAGATCGAGCTCGACAAGAGCTCGCGCTTCACCGACTGGGCCCGCCGGCCGCTGTCCGACAGCCAGCTCACCTACGCCCTCGCCGACGTGACGCACCTGGCCGACCTCTATCCGATGCTGCACCAGCGGCTGGAGAAGGAGGGCCGGCTGGCCTGGGTGACCGACGAGATGCTCAGCCTCACCGACCCGGCCAACTACGACGTCGAGCCGGAGAACGCCTGGAAGCGCCTGCGGCCGCGCCGGCATACGGCCAAGTACCTCGCCATCTACCGCGCCGTCGCCGCCTGGCGCGAACGCACGGCCCAGCTCCGCGACCAGCCGCGTGGCCGGATCCTAAAGGACGAGGCGATCGACGAGATCGCCACCCAGGCGCCCACCGATGCGGAGGCGCTGGATCGCCTGCGCTCGGTGCCCAAGGGCTTCTCGGGCTCCCGCTTCGGGCCGGACCTGTTGGCCGCGGTTCGCGAGGCGCTCAAGGACCCGGAGGCCTACGCCCCGGTGATTGAGCGCAGCAAGCAGCCGCCGTCGCCCGCCGCCGGCGCGGTCGTGGAACTGCTGAAGGTGCTCCTGAAGGCGCGGGCGGAGGAGGCGGGTGTCGCCTCGAAGCTGATCGCCACGGTCGCCGACCTCGAGCAGATCGCCAACGACGACCAGGCCCCCACCGCGGCCCTCAAGGGCTGGCGGCGCGAGGCGTTTGGCGAGGATGCGCTGAAGCTGAAGCGCGGCGAGCTCGCCCTGGTGCTGGACGGGACCCGGGTGCGGGTCGTCGAGGTCCGGCGGGCCCCGAAACCGGCCGCCGCGAGCTGATCCGCAAGCTTCCTGAGGATAAGCCAAGGCTTTGATCTTGCAGCGGAGTCTGTCCGGCTGACAGGGTTATCCACCGGCTGTCCACATGGCGAACGTGGGTTTCCCACATCGGGAGAACGCAGGTCGCTTGCGGGCCGGCGGAGAACGCGCAAATCTCTCCTTGCCGAGAGGGACTGCGGCGCGGCGGAACGGGGAACCGGCAACGGGAAACCGGACTGGGAGCGGGCAGGAGGTTCGAGGGCGACGGCGAGGTGCGGGGCGACCCGGACAGCGACAGACCCCGAGGACATCGGAGGCGGGCTGAAGCCGAGCATCGGGCGACCGAAGCGAGGCGGATCTCTCCTCCGGCCTTGAAGGCCTGGATCCCCCAACGGATCTAGTCTTAGAGGGCGGTGTTCGGGGTCTCCTCGGGCGCCGCCCTCTTGCTATGGGCGCTATGCCAGTTCGGGCTTGAGCTTCAGCGCCTGGGCCAGCGTCTGGAGACGCTTGGCGGTCTGCTCGCCCTGTAGCATGTCGTCGTAGCGGTCCGCCGCGCTCAGCCGCAGCTTCTCGCCCTTGATGCTCAGCGCGCAGCGTTCGAGCAGCCGTCCGTGCCGGCCCGACACGTCGCAGCCGAGCCGGATCGCCGCGCCCAGCGCCCGGGCCCGCTGGCGGCGCTCGTTGGTCAGCAGCTTGCCGATCATTCCCGCCTCGGGCGGCGTGTTGTTGGCCGTGTGGCGGGCGTAGGCGACGCAGGCCAGGAAGGCGCGCTCCGGGTGGTCCATGCCGGCGATCGGCGCCCGCAGGACCTGCTCGAAAGCGATGTCCGCCCTGTGATCGGGGTGGAGACGCGCGCCGAGGTCGGCCAGCCGGCAGGCGGCGGCCAGCAGCACCGGGTCGCGGGCCCCGAACACCGGCGACAGCCGCTCGAACACCGGCGCGAGCCACGCCTCCAGCGCTCCGCCCAGGTCGGCGGAGAGCCCACGCACGGCGGTCAGAGCCTCGCAGCCGGCGATCAGCGGGTCCTGCCGGCGGACGTCGGCGGGCATGGCGTCGAGCAGCATCCCCTCGCGGACGCCATAGGCCGAGATCACGATCCGCTCGATGCCGAGGCGCTCGATCAACGCCTCCAGCACCAGCGCCGAATAGGGCAGGGTGTCGAAGCGCTTCTTGGAGACGCCCTCGATCCGTTCCAGCGACGACTTGGACTGCCGCTCCACGAACCGGACGAGCTGCACGGCGTCGCCCGCGGTCATCTGGTACTGGTGGGCCACGTGCAACGGATAGTTGGCGAGCTGCATGTGCAGGAGGGCGATATTCCGCCAGGCGCCGCCGACCGCGTGGAACTCGTGGGTCGCGAAGCGCTCGGCCACGGGGTCCAGCGCCAAGTCGATCTGCCGCCAGGTGCGGTCGATGTCGAGCGGGCGGGGCGCGCCCAGCGCGAACGGCCCGAGCGGCAGGGTCACGCCCTCCAGCGCGCCGCCGTCCCGCAGCCGCACCAGCTCGAGGCTGGACCCGCCCAGGTCGCCCACCACGCCTGTGGCCGCCGGGTCGCCGGCGATCACGCCCAGAGCCGCGTAGTGCGCCTCTTCCTCTCCGGTGAGCACGCGGACGTCGAAGCCGGTCTCGGCCTTCACGCGCTGGACGAAGGCCGGCCCGTCTGAGGCCTCGCGCACGGCCGCGGTGGCCGCCACCAGGACGTCGCCGGGCGGCCAGCCCTCCAGGATGATCCTGAAGCGCCGCAGCACGGTCATGGCCGTGGCCACGCCGTCGGGCGACAGGCGTCCGGTCGCCGGCAGGTCGCGGCCGAGGCCGGCCAGCGCCTTCTCGTTGAACACGGTCCAGAGCGCCCGGCCGTCGATCCGATAGATCACCAGGCGGACGGAGTTGGAGCCCAGGTCGATGACGGCGGCCTGGCGTGGCTCGGGCTGGTTATCCCCGCGAGGCCACATGATCGATCGCGCGCGGCATGTCCTTCACCTTCTGGCCCCGTCCGGAGAGGCTGGGATTGGTCATGAAGTAGTCGTGCGCGGAAAAGGCGCTCGGGTGGTCCCAGGACGGGTCCCGCCTATAGCGGCCCTCGGTGTCCAGGGTCCAGCTTTGAGCTTCATCCTTGAGGTTCGCCAGCATGATCTGCTGGAGGACCTGCTGGTGGACGGTGGGGTTCTCGATGGGCGTCAGGCACTCGACGCGGCGGTCGAGGTTCCTCGGCATCCAATCGGCCGAGGAGATGAACACCCGCGCCTCCGACGACGGCATCGGCTGGCCATTGGCGAAGGCGACGATCCGGGCGTGCTCCAGGAAACGGCCGACGATCGACTTCACCCGGATGTTCTCGGAGAGCCCAGGCACGCCGGGCCTGAGGCAGCAGATGCCGCGCACCACGAGGTCGATGGCGACGCCGGCCTGGCTGGCCGCGTAGAGGGCGTCGATGATCTGCACGTCCACAAGCGCGTTCAGCTTGGCCCAGATGGCCGCCGGCTTTCCGGCCCGGGCGTTCTCGGCCTCGTTGTTGATGTGCGCCAGCAGGTCGCGCTTCATGGTCACCGGCGAGAAGGAGAGCTTCTCCAGCCGCTCGGGGCGGGCGTAGCCGGTGACGTAGTTGAACAGCCGTGCGCTGTCCCGGGCCAGGGCCGGGTCGGTCGTGAACAGCGACAGGTCGGTGTAGATGCGCGCCGTGACCGGATGGTAGTTGCCGGTGCCGAAGTGGCAGTAGGTGCGAAGCGCGTCGCCCTCCTTGCGGACCACCATCGAGAGCTTGGCGTGGGTCTTGTACTCCACGAAGCCGAAGACCACGTGGACGCCCGCCCGCTCCAGGTCGCGCGCCCACTTCAGGTTCGCCGCCTCGTCGAAGCGGGCCTTCAGCTCGATCAGAGCCGTCACGTTCTTGCCGTTCTCGGCCGCCTCGATCAGGGCGGCGACGATCGGGCTGTCGGTGGAGGTCCGGTAGAGCGTCTGCTTGATGGCGAGCACGTTGGAGTCCCGCGCCGCCTGGCGCAGGAACTGGACCACCACGTCGAAGCTCTCGAACGGATGGTGGACGAGGATGTCCTTCTCGCGGATCGCCGCGAAACAGTCGCCGCCGTGGTCGCGGATCCGCTCGGGGAAGCGCGGCTCGTAGGGCTTGAACTTCAGGTCCGGCCGGTCCTTCGGGATCAGCTGGGAGAGCTCGTCGAGCCCCAGTAGCCCGTCGATCAGGATGATGTCGTCGGTCTCCGCGTGCAGGTTCTCGCAGATGAAGCCGCGCAGCTCCTCGGGCAGCGCGGCTTCGATCTCCACGCGCACGACCGAGCCCATCCGGCGCTGCTTCAGCGCCGCCTCGAACTCGCGGACCAGGTCCTCGGCCTCTTCCTCGATCTCCACGTCCGAGTCGCGGATCAGGCGGAAGACGCCCATGCCGAGCGTCTCGCAGCCCGGGAACAGGTGGTCGAGAAAGAGCGCCACCAGGCTCTCCAGCGCGATCACCCGGCGCTCGACCTTGCGGCCGCGGCCCTTGGACGAGATTTCCCAGAAGCGGGCCACCTGAGCCGGGATCGGCACCAGCGCGTAGAGCAGCCGGCCGTCCGACTGCCGCCGGAGCTTCAGCACCAGCGAGAAGGCGAGGTTCGGGATGAATGGGAACGGGTGCGCCGGGTCGATCGCCATCGGCGTCAGGACCGGGAAGATCTGGTTCAGGAACACGTCTTCCAGCCCGGCCCGCTCGGACGGCGTGACGTCGGCCACCATCGCCACCGTCAGGCCCTCGCCGGCGAGGGCGCCGCGCAACTGGGCCCAGCGCGTCTGCTGGTCGGCCATCAGGTCGGCGGCCTCGGCATTGATCCGCTCAAGCTGCTCGGCCGGCGTCAGTCCGTCCTGGCTCACCACACGCACGCCCTCGCGGACCTGGGCCTTCAGGCCGGCCACGCGGACCATGTAGAATTCGTCGAGGTTGTTGGCGCTGATCGCCAGGAAGCGGAGCTGTTCGAGCAGCGGATGCCGGGGGTTCTGGCTCTCGGCCAGCACCCGCCGGTTGAAGGCCAGCCACGAGAGCTCGCGGTTGAAGAACCGGGTCGGCGATCCGGCCAGGTCCTCGTTCCATCCAAGCTTGTCGCGCACGGCCTCGGTCGCGGGGTTCGAGGCGATGGGCGCGGCGAGGGACATCGTGAGACGGCTCCGGAATCTCCAGGCGGTCAAAGGTATCTGGACCCGGCCTGTGACAGCCGCAAGTCTTCACTCGAAAAGGTCAAGATTTTGGTTATCGCCGTCCAGGATCTCTCGCGCCAGCAGCCGGGTAATCGGGCGGATTTCGCCGTCCACGCCCTCGTCGAGGCGTCGCACCAGATCCCGGGCCCCCGGGATCGACCGCTCCATGCGCCGAAGGAGGTAGGGATAGACTTCCTTGGCCGGCCGGATGCTGCGCTCGCGGAAGAAGCGTTCCAGCACGCCCTCCAGGACGCTGTCGCACGGCGGCTCGATCTCGGCCACGAACAGGGCTTTCAGGCGGGAGCGCAGGTCCGGCAGGTCGGCGGGCCAGGCGACCGGCGGGGTGCGGGCGGCGAGCAGCAGTCCGCCGCCTTGCTGGGCGGCCAGGTTGATGAGGTGGAACAGGGCCTCCGCGGGCACGCCCTGGTCGACGTCCTCCAGCAGCGCAGGCCGGCCGCGGGCGGCGTCCAGGTCCGGGGCCGCGCGGTCGAGGATCACGGCGTTGGCCGCCTCCGCCCAGATCCGCGCCAGATGGGTTTTGCCGACGCCTTCCGGGCCGATCAGCGCGAGCGCGCCGCCGGGCCACGCCGGCCAGGCCTCGATCGCCGCCCGAGCCTGGGCGTTGGACGGGCCCGCCACGAACGCCTCAGGACCGTAGGATTCCGGACGGCTGAGCGTCAGCCGAAGCTGTCGGGCCATGCGCCGTATCCAGGAGGGAAGCTCACCGGCGGGGTTCTAGCGGCCCGGCGGGACGGCCGCCAGCGCGGCCGGATTCCATCCCCGTGTCCCACAGGGGCGATGTCAGGCGGTCTGGCCGGCGGTTTTGATGTCGCGTGCGGCCAGGAGCGTCCAGCCCTCGGGCTTCAGCAGTTCGATCGGCGAGAAGCGGACCTTGTAGTCCATCTTCTCCGAGCCGCGGACCCAGTAGCCCAGGTAGACATAGGGCAGGCTGGTCAGGCAGGCCTGGATCACGTGGTCGAGGATCACGTAAGAGCCGAGGCTCCGCCGGGGCATGGAGGGGTCGTAGAAGCTGTAGACCAGCGAAAGTCCGTCGCTCATCAGGTCCACAAGCGCGCAGGCGATCAGGTCGCCGGGGCCGCCGTCCTTCGAGCGGGTGCGGTATTCGATGATGTGGGTGCGGACCGCGGTGTCCTCGACCATGGCCACGTAGTCGGGCCAGGTCATCTCGGCCATGCCGCCGTCGGCGTGCCGGGTCGTGAGGTAGCGGCGGAGCAGGTCGAATTGCTCCATGGTCGCCTCGGCCTCCACCAGGTGCCGCTCGATGTCCTCGTTGCGGGCCAGCACCTTCCGCTCCGAGCGGGAGAACAGATAGTCCGTGACCGGGATCCGCGCCGAGACGCAGGCCGCGCAGGCCTCGCAGGCGGGACGGTAGGCGATGTTCTGGCTGCGGCGGAAGCCGACCTGGGTCAGGCTGTCGTTGACCGAGGCGCCGTCCGAGAGCGGCAGGTGCGCGAAGACCTTCCGCTCATACCGCTCCGGCAGGTAGGGGCAGGGCGACGGCGCGGTCAGGAAGAACCTGAGCTGACGTGTCGGAAAGTGCTGCGTCACGGACCTGCGCTTGCCCCAGTACCCGGCGCCTGAACCTTGTTGAGCGCCTGAAACCGATTAGGCGTCATGAGGAGCCACAGCGCAAGGCGCCTGCGCTAAAGGCCGCGGTCGGGTGGCAGAACCGGCGCCTCACGCAATAGCACGATCGCGATCCGCCGGTTGCCGGGCAGGGTGGGGTCGTCCGGATAGAGCGGCTCCGACGTGGCGCGGCCGGCCACCTGGTAGACCCGGTCCGGATCGACCCCCGCGCCCTGCAGGATGCGCCGTGAGGCGTCGGCGCGGGTGGCGGACAGGCCCCAGTCGCCCTCGGCCTTGCTGCCATTCACGTTGGCGCTGGTGTGGCCGTAGATGTTGATGCGGTTCGGGAGCTGGTTGATCACCTTCGACACAGCGCGAAGCAGCAGCTGGGCCCGCGGATTGGGCTGCGAGGAGCCCTGGTTGAACATCGAGCGGCCCTCCTGGTCGACGAGCTGGATGCGCAGGCCTTCGGGCGTCTGGTCGATGATGATGTTCTTCGAGAGCTCGGCGAGCTCGGGCATGTCCTGGAGCGCCTGGCGCAGCGACTGAGCGGCCGACGCGAAGGCGGCCTCCTCGCGCTTCTGCAACGCTTCGCGGAGCGCCTCGGTGGAGATGTCCTCTGCGGAGGCCGGCGTGCCCTCGTCCGTGGTCTTGCCGGCGTCGGGGTTCGGGCTCTCGGGCGAAAGCGCGTCGATGATCGGCATCGAGCCCTCGCTCTTAGCCCCGTCCTCGCCCAGAGCCGTGCCGGCCAGGATGCCGCCGGAGCCCGACGTGGTCTCCGACACGCTGGCCGGGGCGAAGTAGTCGGCGATGCCGCGCTTCTGCTCCGGGCTGGTGGTGTTGATCAGCCACATCAGCAGGAAGAAGGCCATCATGGCGGTCACGAAGTCGGCATAGGCCACCTTCCAGGCGCCGCCGTGGTGACCCCCCGCCGCCGCCCTTCTTGATCTTCTTGATGATGATCGGCTGGTCGCCCATACCCGCCATGATTCACCCCACCCTGGGCCTGCTACACGAAGGCCAAGGTGACGGCGGCTCGTTAAGATGCAGCTAAGGTTACGGAGTGTGTGCGGATGAAGGTGGCGTTCGCCGGCCTGGGCGTGATGGGCTTTCCTATGGCCGGACATCTGGCCAGGGCCGGCCATGAGGTGACGGTCTACAACCGGGACCCGGAGAAGTCGGCCCGCTGGGTCGAAACCTATGGCGGCCGTTCGGCCCCGACCATCGCCGAGGCCGCGGCCGGGGTCGAGGTCTTCCTGCTCTGCGTGGGCGCGGACGACGACGTCCGCCAGGTGGTGGGCGAGGCCCTGCCGGCCCTGGCGCCCGGCGCGGTGGTCGTGGACCACACGACCGCCTCGGCCGAGGTCGCCCGGGAGATGGCCGCGAAGGCCGCCGAACGCGAGATCGGCTTCGTCGATGCGCCGGTGTCGGGCGGCCAGGCGGGCGCCGAGAACGGCCAACTCACCATCATGTGCGGCGGCGACGCCGTCGCCTTCGCCAGGACGAAGACGGTCGTGGCGCCGTACACCAAGGCCATCCGCCTGATGGGCCTCGCCGGATCCGGCCAGCTCACCAAGATGGTCAACCAGATCTGCATCGCCGGCGTGGTCCAGGGTCTCGCCGAGGGCCTGCACTTCGCCAAGCGCGCCGGGCTCGACCCCGTCGCGGTCTATGAGGCGATCTCCAAAGGCGCGGCCCAGTCCTGGCAGATGGACAACCGCTGGAAGACCATGAGCGAGGGCAAATTCGACTTCGGCTTCGCCGTCGACTGGATGCGCAAGGACCTGGGGCTTGTCCTGGAGGAAGCTGCCCGGACCGGCGCGGCCCTCGACATGACGAAGCTGGTCGACGGCTTCTACGGGGAGGTCCAGGGCCTCGGCGGCGGCCGCTGGGACACCTCCAGCCTCGTGGCCAGGCTGGAGCGCCCTGAGTGAAGACGGCGCGTCTGACGCTCTCGCCGCCGACCGAGGCCGACGCGGCCTTCGTCCTCGAACTGCTGAACGATCCGGGCTGGATCGCCAACATCGGCGACCGCGGGGTCCGGGACCTCGAGGGCGCCCGGGCCTACATCGTCGAGCGGTTCTCCAAGAGCCCCTGGTTCGTGATCCGCGACCCGTCTGGCGCACCGATCGGGATGGCCGGAATCGTCGTGGGCCGCGAGGGCCTGGACACCCCCGACATCGGCTACGCCTTGCTGGCCCGCCACGCCGGCCACGGCTACGCCACCGAGGCCGCCGCCGCAGTCCTGGCCCATGCCCGGAGCGAGATGGGGTTATCCAAGGTCGCGGCGATCACCACGCCGACCAACACCGCCTCGCAGCGGGTTCTGGAGAAGCTTGGCTTACGCTTCGTCCAGATGATCAACCTGCCGGGCCACGACGAGGCGAGCGCCTACTACAGCACCTGAGGGGGACACGCATGGGGGGCGGAGTGACGACGCGGACGGTGGAGGCCAATGGCTTCCGGTTCGCGGTGGACGAGGCGGGGCAGGGGGAGAAGCTGGCCCTCTGCCTGCACGGCTTCCCCGAGAGCCGGTTCTCCTGGCGCCATCAGCTCCCTCTGCTGGCGGAGCTCGGCTACCGCGCCTGGGCGCCGGACCTGCGCGGCTACGGCGACACCGAGCCCCGGCCGCGGGACGTGGCCAGCTACGCCATCGAACGGCTGATGGACGACGTCGCCGCCCTGATCGACGCCTCGGGGGCCAAGGAGGTCACGCTTCTCGCCCACGACTGGGGCGCCCTGATCGCCTGGACCTTCGTGACCTCGCGGCGGCCGGTGAAGCAGCTCGTCATCATGAACGTGCCGCACCCGGCGGTCTTCGCCGAGGTGATCAAGACCTCCAAGGCCCAGCGCAAGCGCTCCTGGTACGTCGCCTTCTTCCAGATTCCCTGGCTGCCGGAAGCCATGCTGAAGGCCCGCGACGCCCGCGGCGTCCGCCGGGCCTTCTCGGAGATGGCCGTCGACAAGAGCCGCTTCCCGCCGGAGGTGCTCGACCACTACGCCGAAAACGCCCTGAAGCCCGGCGCGCTGACGGCGATGATCAACTACTACCGCGCCGCGCTCCGCTTCCGGCTGAACGACCGCCCCTGGCCGGTTATCGAGAGCCCGACCCTGATCGTCTGGGGCGAGGAGGATAGCGCGCTCGGCGTCGAGACGCTGGTAGGCACGGACCAGTACGTGAAGGACCTCACCGTGAAACGCCTCCCCGGCGTCTCCCACTGGGTCCAGCAGGAGGCCCCCGAGCAGGTGAACGAGATCCTGAGGGGATGGCTGAGGCCGTGAGCTGAAAGTTGCTCTGGTTCTTTCTACCGCTCGTCCCGGCTTTCGCCGGGATAAGCGGATTGTGGCGCGAGCGCCGGCAGGATCTGTTCGCTGAGCAGTGGCGCGAGCTGGACGCCCGGCGCCCCGATATCCACCCAGCGCACCTCGGCGATCTCGGCCGCGGCGGCGATCTCGCCGGTCACCGTCACCGCATACGGGTGCGACCGCACCCGCGCGCCGGGCTCGTTGGCGGCCGCGGCCTCGAACACGCCCAGCGGCTCGGCCGAGACCAGCCGCACGCCCAGTTCCTCGGCAAGCTCGCGCGCCAGCGCCGTCAGGTCGTCTTCGCCCGGCTCGCGCTTGCCGCCGGGCAGCATGAAGCGCGTCGTGCCCGCCTTGCGGACCAGCAGCAGCCGCCCGCCGCCGTCGCGGATGACCGCGCCGACGACCTCGACCTTCACGCGCCCAGCAGGCGCGCCGCGCGGGGCGCGAAGTAGGTGACGATCCCGGCCGCGCCGGCCCGCTTGAAAGCCCCCAGGCTTTCCAGGATGGCGCGCTCCTCGTCGATCCAGCCGTTCTGCGCCGCCGCCATCAGCATGGCGTACTCGCCGGAGACCTGGAACGCGAAGGTCGGCAGCTTGAAGGTCTCGGAGACCCGCTGGACGATGTCGAGGTAGGGCATCCCGGGCTTCACCATCACCATGTCGGCGCCCTCGGCGATGTCGAGGGCCACCTCGCGCAGCGCCTCCTCGGTGTTCGCCGGGTCCATCTGGTAGGTCTTCTTGTCGCCCGGGTTATCCACCGAGCCCGTGCCGAGCTTCCCGGACCCGATCGCCTCGCGGTAGGGCCCGTAGAAGGCTGAGGCGTACTTGGCCGCATAGGACATGATCATCACGTCCTGCAGGCCCTCGGCCTCCAGGGCGGTGCGCAGCGCGCCCACGCGGCCGTCCATCATGTCGGAGGGCGCGAGGATATCGCAGCCGGCCTGGGCCTGAACCAGGGCCTGGGCGACCAGGGCCTCGATGGTGGCGTCGTTGAGAATCCTGCCGCCCTCGATCAGTCCGTCGTGACCGTGGTCGGTGAAGGGGTCCAGCGCCACGTCGCACATGATGCCGACCTCGGGCGCGGCGTCCTTCATGGCCTTCACGGCGTTGCAGACCAGGCCGTTCGGATCGGCGGCCAGCGAGCCCGCGGCGTCCTTCTTGGCCCCGTCGATGTGCGGGAAGACGGCGATGGCCGGAATGCCTAACGCCTTCGCCTGCTTCGCGGCCTCGGCGCACTGCTTCACGGAAAGCCGGGCCACACCCGGCATGGAGCCCACCGGGACCTCGCCCTCGCCCTCGTGCACCACCATCGACCAGATCAGGTCGGCGGGCGTCAGCACTGTCTCGCGCACCAGCCGGCGCACCCAGTCGGCCTGGCGCAGGCGGCGAAGACGCAGGGCAGGGTAGGCGGAAAGCGGCGGCAGGCTCATGGACGCGCGCTGTCGCCCATACCCCGTTCGGATGCAAGCCGGATGAAGCCCACGGCAGGCGCGCAGAGCAACCAGAGGCTGGAGAGGAAGGTGAGCAGCAGGGCGAGCGCGATCAGCGCGATCACCTTGGTCCCGATGGTGAAGTCCTGGAACTGGACGCGGATGGTTTCCAGGTGATCGAGGCCGGTGATCTCCGCCATGCTCACCACCTCGCCCAGCCCACCGATCACGCCTGCCAGGCCGCAGGCCGCGGCCGCCAGGCTGAGCGCGAAGGCGACCCAGAAGATACGGATCTGGAAGGCGAAATGGCTTCCGATCAGCGCGCCGGACGAGCCCCGCTGCGAATAGGCGATGACCACGGCGATCAGGGCCGGGAAGCCGGCGAAGAAGATCGACGCGAACAGCAGCGCATAACCCAACATCGCCAGGTTCTGCGAATTATCGCCCGCGCCCCCGGCGAGTGTGTCGGTCGTCATGCTGGCCCCCCAAAGCCAACCGTCGAAGTTGACAGGGTGCGCCACTGGCGCGAATTGCTCAATCCCGTCAATCAGACCCCGACATCATGGACTTCAGCCTCACCGACGATCAGAGGGCGATCGAGGACGCCGCGCGCGCCTTTGCCGCAGCGGAGCTCGCTCCCCATTCCGCCCGCTGGGACGAGGAGAAGATCTTCCCCGTCGAGACTCTACGCGAGGCTGCGGCCCTCGGATTCGGCGGTCTCTACGTGGCTGAGGACGTCGGCGGCTCGGGCCTTTCGCGACTCGACGCGTCCATCGTCTTCGAACAGCTCAGCTACGGCGACGTCTCTGTGGCGGCCTTCATCTCCATCCACAACATGGCCGCCTGGATGATCGACCGGTTCGGCTCGGACGCGCTCCGGACCAAGTATCTGCCGCGCCTCACGACCATGGAGCTGATCGCCTCCTACTGCCTGACCGAGCCTGGTTCCGGTTCGGACGCGGCGGCCCTGAAGACCTCGGCGCGGCTGGACGGCGGCGAATATGTCCTGAACGGCTCCAAGGCCTTCATCTCGGGGGCGGGGACCTCGGACGTCTACGTGGTCATGGCCCGCACCGGCGGCCCCGGACCGAAGGGGATCTCGGCCTTCGTGGTCGAGAAGGACGCGCCCGGCCTCTCCTTCGGGGCGCAGGAGAAGAAGATGGGCTGGAACGCCCAGCCCACCGCCCAGGTGAACTTCGACGACTGCCGCGTCCCGGAGGAGAACCGCATCGGCCAGGAGGGCGAGGGCTTCCGCTTCGCCATGGCCGGCCTCGACGGCGGCCGGATCAATATCGCCTCCTGCAGCCTCGGCGGCGCCCAGCTCGCGCTCGACACCGCCACCGAGTACCTCGCCAGCCGCCAGCAGTTCGGCCAGGCGCTGAAGGACTTCCAGGGCCTGCAGTGGCGGCTCGCCGACATGGCCACCGAGCTTGAGGCCGCCCGCCTGATGGTCCGCCGCGCCGCCGATGCGCTCGACCGGCGCGACCCGAAAGCGACCCAGTACTGCGCCATGGCCAAGCGCTTCGCCACCGACGCCGGCTTCGAAGTCGCCAACCAGGCCCTCCAGCTCCACGGCGGCTACGGCTACCTGCGCGACTTCCCGCTGGAACGGATCGTCCGGGACCTGCGGGTCCATCAGATCCTCGAAGGCACCAACGAAATCATGCGGGTGATCACCGCCCGGGAGCTGCTGCGCCAATGAGCGAAGAACCGGAAGTCATCACCCGCGTCGAGGGCCAGGTCGGCCGCATCACGCTGAACCGGCCGAAGGCGTTGCACGCGCTGACCACCGACATGTGCCGGCTGATGATCGAGGCGCTCGTCGCCTGGCGCGCCGATCCGGGCGTCAAGCTGGTCCTGCTCGACCATTCCGGCGAGCGCGGGTTCTGCGCCGGCGGCGACATCCGCATGCTGGCCGAGAGCGGGGCGGGGGACGGGGCCGCGGCCCGCGAGTTCTTCCATACCGAATACCGGCTGAACCACCTCCTCTTCCACTATCCGAAGCACACTGTCGCCGTGATGGACGGCGTCACCATGGGCGGGGGCGTGGGGCTCTCCCGTCCCTGCCGGTTCCGGGTGGCCACCGAGCGGACCACCTTCGCCATGCCGGAGACCGGCATCGGCCTCTTCCCCGACGTCGGCGGCGGCTGGTATCTGCCCAGGATGCCGGGCCACATCGGGCTCTGGCTCGCGCTGACCGGCGCGCGGATCAAGGCCGCCGACTGCGAACTGGTCGGCGTCGCCACCGACTACGTCGAGAGCAAGGACGTGGAGCGTCTGAAAGCCGGGATCATCGCCGATCCGGCCGCCGCGGAAACCGTGCTCACCGAACTGGAGGCCGACGCCGGCCGCCCGCCGCTGGCCGCACACCAGGACGAGATCGACAGGATCTTCGGCCACGAGGACGTGGAGACCATCTTCGCGGCGCTGGAGCGCGAGACCAGCGACTGGGCGGCCGAACAGCTCAAGGTGCTGGCGACCAAGTCGCCTCAGACCCTGAAGGTGGCCTTCCGGCAACTGCAGCTTGGCGGCCAGATGCAGGCCTTCGCCGACAACATGGCCATGGAGTACCGGATCGGCGCCCGCGTCGTGCAGAAGCACGACTTCATCGAGGGCGTCCGCGCCGTCATCGTCGAGAAGGACAACCAGCCCAAGTGGAGCCCGGCGACCGTGGAGGGCGTCACGGACGAGATGCTGGACGAGATCTTCGCGCCGCTGCCTCCCGATCAGGAGTGGACGCCTCTACCCTGAACGGCGACTTCGAACCTTCTGAGAATATCCCGGCAAGTCACAGAAAGAATGTCACAAACATGACCCGTATCGCGTTCATCGGCCTCGGCAATATGGGCGGCGGCATGGCCGCCAACCAGGCGAAGGGCGGACGGGCCGTGAGCGCCTTCGACCTCTCGCCGGCGGCCGTGGAGAAGGCCGTCGCCGCCGGCTGTGCGGCGGCGGGCTCCGTCGCCGCCGCGGTCGCCGACGCCGATGTGGTGATCACCATGCTGCCGGCCGGCCCGCATGTCCGCGCGGTCTATGCCGAGCAGGTGTTCCCGAACGCCCGGGCCGGCGCCCTGCTGATCGACTGCTCGACCATCGACGTGGAGAGCGCCCGGGCCGTCGCCGGACAGGCCAGGGCCGCGGGCTTCCGCTTCGCCGACGCGCCTGTGTCGGGGGCACGGCGGCGGCCGACGCCGGCACGCTGGCCTTCATGGTGGGCTGCGACGAGGCCGACTACGCCGAGGTGGAGCAGGCCATCGGCCCCATGGCCCGCGTGGTCTTCCGAGCCGGCGACCACGGCGCGGGGCAGGCCGCGAAGATCTGCAACAACATGGTGCTCGGCATCTCGATGATCGGGGTCTGCGAGGCCCTGGCGCTGGCCGAGCAGCTCGGCCTCGATCCCGCGAAGTTCCACGAGATCAGCTCGCAGTCCTCGGGCCAATGCTGGAGCCTGACCAGCTACTGCCCGTGGCCGGGCCCTGTGCCCAGCGCGCCGTCGAACCGAAACTACGAGGGCGGCTTCGCCACCGCGATGATGCTGAAGGACCTCAAGCTGGCCCAGGAAGCCGCCGCCAAGGCCGGGGCCTCGACCCCTCTGGGCGCCGCCGCCGAGGGGCTTTATGCCCTCTTCGACCGCCTGGGCGGCGGCCAGAAGGACTTCTCGGCCATCCTGGAGATGCTCCGAGGCCGCTCAGTCCACTAATCCGCCGGACCGGGGATCCTGTGCGCCCCGTCGAAGGGCGTGACCTTCACGGTCGCCAGGTCGAGGTCCTCGGCGCAGCGTAGGTTGATCGCCACCATCGGCCCACCCCGCCCCTGGCCCTCGGCGAACGGCGCGCACCCGCACGTGCTGCAGAACTGGTGCCGGATGGCGTGCTTGTTCCAGGTGTAGACCGTGAGGCCGTCCCTCGACGTCTCCAGATGAAAGACCTCCGGCTTCACGAAGGCCAGGATGCTGCCGCGCCGGCGGCAGATCGAGCAGTTGCACTCGATGGCCTCGGTCGGCGTCTCGTCGAGGGTGTAGGCCACCCCCCCGCAATGGCAGCTTCCGCGCATGATGGCCCTCCGCTCGTCCCGGGCGGGACAGACCGCCGCGCCCCGGGCGCGAAGTCAACGCCTTGAACCGTCCGGACCCGTCACGATATCGCCGTTCACGTATCCGGCGCGCCTGTTGACGCAGGTCAAGGCCCGCCGGGGGCCGTTGGCCTAGACATGGCCGCCACGCGGTGAGAAAAGCGCGGGCTAGATTCAAGGGGACCAGGGGCGCAGGATAGGGCGTCGTCTGGGATTTCAAGTCGATGGATTACAGAGACGCGTTCCGCACCGCCCTCCAAAGGGTCCACGCCGAAGGCCGTTACCGGGTCTTCGCCGACCTCAAGCGCCACCGCGGCGCCTTCCCGCGCGCCACCTGGACGCGCGAGGACGGCAGCCAGAGCGACGTCACGGTCTGGTGCTCCAACGACTACCTCGGCCAGGGCCAGAATGCCGTCGTGCTCGACGCGATGCACAAGGCGATCGAGGAGGCCGGCGCCGGCTCGGGCGGCACCCGCAACATCTCCGGCACGACCCACTACCATGTGGAGCTGGAGCACGAGCTGGCCGACCTGCACGGCAAGGAAGCCGCGCTGCTGTTCACCTCGGGCTACGTCTCGAACGAGGCCTCGCTCTCGACGCTCTACAAGATTCTGCCGGGCCTGATCGTCTTCTCGGACGAGCTGAACCACAATTCGATGATCAGCGGCATCCGCGCCGGCAAGCGCGAGCAGCGCCGCGTCTTCCGGCACAACGACCTGGTCCACCTCGAGGAACTGCTGGCCGAGGCGGATCCCGCCGCGCCGAAGCTGATCGCCTTCGAGAGCGTCTATTCCATGGACGGCGACATCGCCGACATCGCCGGCACCGTGGCGCTCGCCCGGAAGTACGGCGCCATGACCTATATCGACGAGGTCCACGCGGTCGGCATGTACGGCCCCCGCGGCGCGGGCGTCGCCGAGCGCGACGGCCTGATGGCCGAGATCGACATCATCGAGGGCACGCTGGGCAAGGCGTTCGGCGTCATGGGCGGCTACATCGCCGCCGACGCGGTGATCGTCGACGCCATCCGCAGCTACGCCGACGGCTTCATTTTCACCACCTCGCTGCCCCCGGCCCTGGCCGCGGGCGCCGTGGCCTCGATCCGCTACCTCAAGGAGCACAACGAGGTCCGCGAGGCCCACCAGGAGCGCGCCGCGACCCTGAAGGCCCGTCTCTCCAAGGCCGGCCTGCCGGTGATGCCGAGCGTCAGCCACATCGTGCCCGTCCTGGTCGGCGACCCGGTCCACTGCAAGATGATCTCGGACATCCTGCTCGAAGACTTCGGCATCTACGTCCAGCCGATCAACTACCCGACCGTGCCCCGGGGCACCGAGCGCCTGCGCTTCACGCCGTCGCCGGCCCACACGGACGAGATGATGGACAAGCTGGCCCAGGCCCTCGAGAGCCTCTGGGTCCACTGCAACATCAAGCGCGTCGGCGGCGTGGCGGCGTAAGGCCGCCTCCATCGACGGCGACACGGGCGGCGCACCTTGGTGCGCCGTTTTCGTTAGGGGGCTGGGGAGCCTTGGCCAGAACAGGCGGCATCCCGGGGAGGGGACAAGGCGGCTCCTACACCGCTGCGCGCTGTTCTGGCTGGCTCGGCGGCGTCTGCTGGGCGGGACCGTTGATCAGGCGGTCGCCATACTCACTGAGAACCCAGACCGGCTCTGCCGATGCGGAGGGTGAAATAGCGCTTCCGGCGCGGGGTTCAACCGCCAGGGGAAATCCAGAGGCCCAGTTTGGGTCGGGCGCGTCGCGTCAGATCGACCAGGCGACCGTGCGGCAGCGGGCGGACCAGCCGCCCTCGAAGGTGGTCAGTTCCGACACCGCCACCTCGTGGACGGCGCCCTCGCTCTCGATGGTGAAAAGCTCGCCGAGCGCCGGCGGCAGGGGGCTCACCGACCAGATCACCACCTCGCCCAGAGTGGCGAGGTCCTCGTCGAGGACCTCGTAGCTCGTGGGACCGAAGGTGCGAACGTCGGTGGCGGAACGCCTCACTTGCGTCTCCGGACCCCGCGGCCAAGGCCGATCTGCTTGGCGAAATCGGAGCGACGGGCGGCGTAAGCCGGCGCCACCATCGGATAGTCCGGCTGCAGGCCCCACCGGCGACGGTAGTCGTCGGGGCTCATGTTGTAGCGTGAGCGCAGGTAGCGCTTCAGCATCTTGAGCCGCTTCCCGTCCTCCAGACAGACGATGTAGTCGTGCTGCACCGAACGGCCGATCGGAACGGCCGGCTTGGGCCTCTCCTCGGGCTGCGGCGGCGCCGTGGTGCCGCGGCTCAGGCCCTCGAGGGTCTGGTGCACCGACCGGATGATGTCCGGCACCGCCTCGGCGGCGACCGCGTTCCGGCTGACATAGGCCGAGACAATGCCTGCGCCGAGACGCAGCAATTCCTCGCCCGGACGGCTGTCGGGGTCGGGTCCGACGCTCATCAAGTCCCCCTTTTTCTCACGCTGAACGCCCGGGCTGCATCGCTTGTGCACCCCGGGTTAGGCCACAACGTCGAAAGCCCCACTTGGTTCCGGGCGTTGGAACGCGACGGCGTTCGGAGTAAACAGCGGCTCCGCCCGCCCTGGATTCTCCCGCTCGAAAGGCGCCGCCCTTGAACGTGCACGCTCCGCAAGCCGCCAACGATCTGTTCTTCACCCAAGGCGTGGAGGCCGGCGACCCCGAGATCGCCGCCATCCTCGGCAAGGAGCTCGTGCGCCAGCAGGAGCAGATCGAGCTGATCGCGTCGGAGAACATCGTCTCCAAGGCGGTGCTGGACGCGCAGGGCTCGGTGCTCACCAACAAGTACGCCGAGGGCTACCCCGGCAAACGCTACTACGGCGGGTGCGAGGTGGTCGACGAGGCCGAGACCCTGGCCATCGAGCGGGCGAAGCGGCTGTTCGGCTGCGAGTACGTGAACGTCCAGCCGCACTCCGGCAGCCAGGCGAACCAGGCGGTGTTCATGGCCACCATGAAGCCCGGCGACACATTCATGGGGATGAACCTCGACCACGGCGGTCACCTGACGCACGGCAAGAGCGTCAACCAGTCGGGCAAGTGGTTCTCCCCCGTGGCCTACGGCGTGCGGACCCAGGACCACCTGATCGACTACGACGAGGCCGCGGCCGTCGCCCTCGAGCACAGGCCGAAGGTGATCATCGCCGGCGGCTCGGCCTATTCGCGCCAGATCGACTTCGCCCGCTTCCGCGAGATCGCCGACAGCGTGGAAGCGATCCTGATGTGCGATATCGCCCACTATGCGGGCCTGGTCGCCGCCGGGGTCTATCCGAACCCGTTCCCCCACGCCCACGTGGTCACCACCACCACGCACAAGACCCTGCGCGGCCCCCGCGGCGGCATGGTCATGACCAACGACAAGAAGCTCGCGAAGAAGATCGACAGCGCGGTCTTCCCGGGGCTCCAGGGCGGCCCGCTGATGCATGTGATCGCCGCCAAGGCCGTGGCCTTCGGCGAGGCCCTGCGGCCCGAGTTCAAGCTCTATGCCCGCCAGGTCATCGACAACGCCCGGGCGCTGGCCGACAGCCTGCAGCAGGCCGGGTTCAAGATCGTCTCCAACGGCACCGACAGCCACCTGATGCTGGTCGATCTCACGCCGAAGAAGGTCTCGGGCGCCGACGCCGAGATCGCGCTGGAGCGCGCCGGCATCACCACCAACAAGAACTCGATCCCCGGCGACCCCCTGCCGCCGATGCAGACCTCCGGCCTGCGCGTCGGCTCGCCGGCCGGCACCAGCCGCGGCTTCGGACCGGGCGAGTTCCGTCAGGTCGGCGCGTGGATCGGCGAGGTCCTGGATGGCCTCTCCCAGGGCGGCGACAACACGGCCGTCGAGCAGAAGGTGCGTTCGGAAGTCGTTGCCTTGACGCGCCGCTTCCCCATCTACTCCTAATAGGGGTAGATAGCCGCCAAGGGGGCTAAATATGCGCTGCCCGTTCTGCGGCCACGACGAGACCCAGGTGAAGGACAGCCGACCGTCGGAAGACGGGGCGGCGATCCGCCGTCGCCGGCTGTGCCCGGAGTGCGCTGGCCGCTTCACGACGTTCGAGCGTGTCCAGCTTCGCGAGATCACCATCATGAAGCGGTCGGGGCGGCGCACGCCCTTCGACCGCGACAAGCTGGCGCGTTCCATCGCCATCGCCATCCGCAAGCGGCCCATCGAGCCGGATCGGGTGGAGCGGATGATCTCCACCATCGTCCGCCAGCTCGAGAGCATGGGCGAGACGGAGCTGCCGTCCTCCACCATCGGCGAGCTGGTCATGAAGCAGCTCAAGCAGCTCGATGACGTGGCCTACGTCCGCTACGCCTCGGTCTATCGCGACTTCCGAGAGACCGGCGACTTCGCCAAGTTCCTCGGCGAGGAAGGCCTGAGCGAACAGGACGCCTAGGCGGTGTCCGTCACGCTGAAGCTCGCCACGTCCCTCGACGGACGCATCGCCACAGCCGCGGGCGAGAGCCGCTGGATCACCGGCGAGGCGGCCCGCGAAGCCGTCCACCGCCTGCGCGCCGAGCACGACGCCGTCCTGGTGGGCGCCGAGACGGCCCTGGCCGACGATCCCGAACTCACCGTCCGCACGCCCGGCTACAACGGCCCCCCAGCCGGCCCGCGTGGTGCTGGACAGCCGCCAGCGCCTAAGTCCCGATTGCAGGCTGGTCCGCACGGCCCGGGACATTCCCACCTACATCGTCGCCACGACGGCGCCCGATCCGGGCTTGGTGGAGCTGGGCGTGCGGGTCCTCACCGTCCCCGCCGTCGGCGAGGACAGGCCTGAGCTGAAGACCGTGGTCGAGACGCTCGCCACCGAAGGCCTGCACCGCCTGTTCGTCGAGGGCGGCGGCCAGGTGGCCGGCAGCTTCCTGCGCTGCGGTCTGGTCGACGCCATCGAATGGTTCCGCGCGCCCATCGTGATCGGCGGGGAGGGGCGTCCCGGCGTGGGCGCCCTGGCCATTGCGGGCCTCGCCGACGCGCCCCCATTTCCGGCGCGTCGAGGTCCGCGAGGTCGGCCCCGACCTCTGGGAACGCTACGAAAGGATCTAGATGTTCACCGGCATCGTCACCGACGTGGGCCGCGTCCGCAGCGTGCGCCAGACCAACCGCGACCGCCGCTACGAGGTGGAGACCGCCTTCGACCTCTCGACCGTCGACATCGGCGCCTCGATCTCCCACGCCGGCTGCTGCCTGACGGTCGTGGAGAAGGGTGAAGGCTGGTTCGCCGTGGAGGTCTCCGGCGAGACCCTCGACAAGACCACGCTCGGCGACTGGGCCGAGGGCCATCCGGTAAACCTGGAGCGCGCGGCCCGGGTCGGCGACGAACTCGGCGGCCACATCGTCTCCGGCCACGTGGACGGCGTCGGCGAGGTGATCTCGGTGGCGGAGGAGGGCGGCTCACACCGCATACAGGTCCGCGTGCCCCGGCCGCTGCACCGCTACATCGCGCCCAAGGGCTCGATCGCCATGGAAGGCGTGTCCCTCACGGTCAACGAGGTCGAGGACGACGTCTTCGGCGTGAACCTGATCCCGCACACCTGGGACGTGACCACGCTCGGCCGCCTGAAACCGGGTTCCCGGGTCAATCTCGAGATCGATATGCTGGCGCGCTATCTCGCCCGCTGGCGCGAAACGGCCTAAAGGGTCGCTTCAACTCTCGAAGGACCCTCATGAGCGACGAGCCGATCCGCATCCTGATCGTGGAGGCGCGCTTCTACGACGATCTCGCCGACGCCCTGCTCGAGGGCGCCGCTGACGCGCTGAAGGCGTTCGGCGCGGCGTACGACGTCGTCACCGTCCCCGGGGCCCTGGAGATCCCGGGCGCCATCGCCATCGCCGAGGAGGGCGGCGACAAGGGCGTGCGCTACGACGGCTATGTGGCGCTGGGTACGGTGATCCGCGGCGAGACCTATCACTTCGAGATCGTCTCCAATGAGAGCGCCCGCGGCATCATGGACCTCACCGTCCGCAAGGGGCTCGCCATCGGCAACGGCATCCTGACCACCGAGGACGAGGACCAGGCCTGGGCCCGGGCCCGGATCAGCGAGGGCGACAAGGGCGGCGGCGCGGCGCGCGCCTGCCTGACCATGGTCGAGCTTCGCCAGCAGCTCCTGGGCGGCCGGCGATGACCGCACCCCCGTCAGGCCCGCTCCGTGGCCCGTCTCGCCGCCGTCCAGGCGCTCTACCAGATGGAGGTCTCCTCCGCGGGCGCCGAAGCGGTCATCCGGGAGTTCGCCGACCACCGCTTCGACCGGGACATCGAGGACATGGCCCTCGCCGGCGCCGACGAGGCCTTCTTCGGCGATCTCGTGCGCGGGGTCGTCGCCGAGCAGAAGGCGGTGGACGCCGCCATCGCCAAACGGCTGGCCACTGGCTGGCGGCTGGAGCGCCTCGACGCGACGGTGCGCGCGATGCTCCGGGCCGGCGCCTATGAGCTTTCCCCACCGCACCGATGTGCCCACCGAGGTGGTGATCGACGAGTACGTGGAGCTGGCGAAGTCCTTCTTCGAGGGACCGGAGCCCGGCTTCGTCAACGGGGCGCTGGACGCGGTGGCCCAGGATGTCCGGCGCTGACGAGTTCGGCGAGATCGAGCGCCTCTTCCGCCCGCTGACCCACGGGGCGGCGGCGGCCCTCGATCTCCTCGACGACGCTGCGGTCCTGCCGGGCCGGCCGGGATACGACCTGGTCATCACCAAGGACGTCCTCGTCGAGGGCGTGCATTTCCCGCACGGCGAGGCGCCCGACCTCGTCGCCCGCAAGCTCCTGCGGGTGAACCTCTCCGATCTCGCCGCCAAGGCCGCCGAGCCGTTCGGCTGTTTCCTGGCGGTCGGCTGGCCCACCGGTTTCGAGGCCCGTGATCGCGAACGCTTCTCCAAGGGCCTGGCCTCGGACCTCGAGTCGTTCGGGGTGGACCTGCTGGGCGGCGACACCGTCGCCACGACGGGGCCGCTGTTCGTCAGCCTGACGGCGCTGGGCTGGGTCCCGGCGGGCCAGATGGTCCGCCGCAAGGGGGCGAAGCCGGGCGACCTCGTCCTCGTCACCGGCACGATCGGCGACGGGGTCCTGGGGCTGGCCGCGGTCCGCGGCGAGCTGGAGGACCCCGAGGGCGACCTCGTCTTCCGCTACCAGCTCCCCCAGCCGCGCCTCGACGTTCGCGATGTCCTGCGCCGCCACGCCACCGCCGCCGCCGACGTCTCCGACGGCCTGGTGGCCGATGCCCGCCATATCGCCCGGGCCAGCGGCGTCCGCCTGACCGTCGATCTGGAGCGCATGCCGCTCTCGCGCGCCGCCGCCACCTGGCTGGAGGCCCAGCCCGACCCGACCACCGCGCTCGTGCGGCTCGCCGCCGGCGGCGACGACTACGAGGTCGTCTGCACCATGCCCGCCACGGCGCCGAAGCCGCCGGGCTTCACCGTCGTCGGCGAGGTCTCGGTGGGCGAGGGGATCTCGGTGCGGATGGGCGGCCGCTTCATCGACCCCGGCCACGGGGGCTGGCGGCATATCTGAGGGCCCGGCTAGACCCTGATCCTCGTCCCTGCGCCGAACCGCCCCATGTCGGCCAGCCGCTTCGGCTCGCTCATGTCGAAACGGACCTGCGAGCGGCCGAAGTCCAGCGCCACGGCGTCGAACTGCTTCAGCAGGTCCATGCCCAGCACCAGGGCCGGGGCGTCCTTCAGGCCCCAGATCTTGAACACGTGCATGTCGGCGTAGACTACCGCCACATTGCCCAGGTGCAGCCCGCCCAGCCTTAGGAACGGCAGGAAGAACAGCTGCCCCTCGAACCGTTCGCCGGCCAGGCTCTCCAGCTCGACGGCCATCGGCGGCTCGGAGCGCCCGCGGCGGATCTCGGCGGCCATGACCAGGTCGCGCAGCGGCGCGTTGCACAGGCTCACGTGCGCGCCCGAATCGATCATCGCGCTGATCCTCTCGCCGCTCAGGTCGGCGTCGACGATGGTCAGTTGTCCGAGGCGCCGCCGGGCCGGCACGACGACCGTGCCCTCGCTCGGCCGATCCGGCCGGCTGGAGGTGATGGCGATCGAGGATGCCTTGAAATCCATGGTCAGCCGCTGGCCCTTGAGCCAGTCGATGCCCAGGACGCCGTCGACGTCCGCACCGCGGATCGGAAGGGCAGGCGCCCGCACCCGCCGCCGGTTGCGCGCGCCCACCGTCAGCCGGTCGATCATCACGCTTGGGCGCGTCTTCACGCCGACCACCGTGTGCACCCGTGTCGGCGGCCCGGGCGGCAGCAGCAGGTCGTTCATCAGCCGCGCCGAGACGCAGGACGCGTTGGCCCCCGTGTCCAGCAGGAAGTGGTAGGGACCCTGGCCGTTGATGGTCACCGGAGCGAGCAGGTGTTCGTTCTTGCTTTCCTGGACGTCCAGGCTGACCGGGGGAGCGCTCGGA
The DNA here is from genome assembly GCF_024699985.1 of Phenylobacterium sp. J367. Taxonomy (GTDB): domain Bacteria; phylum Pseudomonadota; class Alphaproteobacteria; order Caulobacterales; family Caulobacteraceae; genus Phenylobacterium. Next base: position 3,839,321 of record NZ_JAJONA010000001.1, read on the forward strand.
TCGTCCGAGGCCTCGACGACAGGCTGCGGCTCGGCCCGCACCCTGCCCGGCAGCAGGGCCGCGCCGGCCGCGGCGAACAAGCCCGTGGCGGCCTGGCGTCTGGTGGGGGACACGCCCGCAATCCTCCCTTTGTGTCGTTGCGGTGAAGATATCACCGTTCTACGGGAGGGTCACCTTAAGGCCCCGCTCGTTTCAACCGGACGGAAACCATATTGCGTCAGGGTGGCGGGATGATCCGCCGCGCCCTTATCGTCGCCCTCCTGGTCGCCCCTCTCGCCGTGATCGGCGCTCCGGCCGCCGCCGCCGGGGGGCGGGGGAGAAGAAGGAGCCGAAGACGGACGTCGGCCAGTATGTCGACCTCGCGCCGGTGGGCCTGCCCATCGTGGCCGAGGGGCGCCTGGTGAACTACGTCTTCGTCTATGTGCGCATCAACCTGACCGGCAGCGCCAACACTGCCCAGTGGCGCGCCAGGGAGCCGTTCTTCCGCGACGCCCTCGTCCGCGCCGGCCACCGCACGCCCTTCACCCTGAAGGGCGACTACCAGAAGATCGACACCGCCAGGCTGACCGCGGCTCTGACGCGCGAGGCCCAGCGGATCGCTGGCCCGGGCGTCATCCAGTCGGTGGCCGTGACCTCGCAGGCGCCGCGCGGGCGGGCCACGGCCCCGCGTCCCCCTGCGGCCCGCCGCCCCCCGCGTCTGACGCCGGTCGCCGACCCGCGCTTCGCCAGCCGTTGCGCACCCGACTATTCCTTGGCAGTGTCCCGCCGTCTGTTCAGGAGCGCCGCTTAGAAGACGCGTTCCGATCAAGGGGAAACACGGGTTGGGAGAGCACCGGCGTCGCTGGACCAGAGACGTCGCTGGGTCCCCTCCGCGCAATCGCAAAGGGGTGCGCTACACATGAGTACGCTTACGCTGGTGATCATCGCCGGCCTGCTCGCCGTCATCTATGGCGTCGTGCAGACAGCCTCGCTGCTGAAGGCTTCGGCCGGCAGCGCGCGCATGCAGGAGATCGCCGCCGCCATCCAGGAAGGCGCGCAGGCCTATCTCCGCAAGCAATACACCGCCATCGCCATCGTCGGCGTGGTCATCCTGATCGCTGTCTGGTTGCTGATCGGCCCGCTCGCCGCCGTCGGCTTCCTGATCGGCGCCGTCCTGTCCGGCCTCGCCGGCTTCGCCGGCATGCTGATCTCGGTCCGGGCCAACGTCCGCACCGCCCAGGCGGCCTCGGAAAGCCTCGCCAAGGGCCTGTCCCTGGCGTTCCGGTCCGGCGCCATCACCGGCATGCTGGTGGCGGGCTTCGCCCTGATCGGCGTCGCCGGCTACTACGCGGTCCTGACCGGCTCGCTGGGGTACGACAGCACCAGCCGCGACGTGGTCGACAGCCTCGTGGCCCTCGGCTTCGGCGCCTCGCTGATCTCGATCTTCGCGCGTCTGGGCGGCGGCATCTTCACCAAGGGCGCCGACGTGGGCGGCGACATGGTGGGCAAGGTCGAGGCCGGCATTCCGGAAGATGACCCGCGCAACGCCGCCACCATCGCCGACAACGTGGGCGACAACGTCGGCGACTGCGCCGGCATGGCCGCCGACCTGTTCGAGACCTACGCGGTGACCACCGTCGCCACCATGGTGCTGGGCGCGATCTTCTTCCGCGGCCTGCCGGAGGTGGAGAACATGATGCTCCTGCCGCTCGCCATCTGCGGCGTCTGCATCGTCACCTCGATCATCGGCACCTTCGCCGTGCGCCTGGGCAAGTCCAACAACATCATGGGCGCGCTCTACCAGGGCCTGATCGTCACCGGAGTGCTTTCGATCGGCGCGATCTGGTGGGTGGTGAACAACCTCGTGACCACCACCATGACCGTGGGCGCTAAGACCTTCGGCGCCACCGAGCTCTTCTACTGCGGCCTCGCGGGCCTCGCGGTGACCGCCGCCATCGTGGTGATCACCGAGTACTACACCGGCACCGGCTTCCGCCCGGTGAAGTCGGTGGCCAAGGCGTCGGTCTCCGGCCATGGCACCAACGTCATCCAGGGCCTCGCCATGAGCCTGGAATCGACCGCGGCGCCGGCCCTGGTGATCATCGCCGGCATCATCGTCACCTATGGCCTCGCGGGCCTGTTCGGCATCGCCATCGCCACGACCGCCATGCTGTCGCTGGCCGGCTTCATCGTCGCCCTCGACGCCTTCGGCCCGGTGACCGACAACGCCGGCGGCATCGCCGAGATGGCCGGCCTGCCGCCGGAGGTCCGCGTGACCACCGACGCGCTCGACGCCGTGGGCAACACCACCAAGGCGGTGACCAAGGGCTATGCGATCGGTTCGGCCGGCCTGGGCGCCCTGGTGCTCTTCGCCGCCTACACCGAGGACCTGAAGTTCTTCGCCGCCAACGCCGAGCCGGGCTCCTTCTTCGAGGGCCTGGGCGCCGTGGCCTTCGACCTCTCCAACCCGTACGTCGTCGTGGGCCTGCTGTTCGGGGGGCTGCTGCCCTTCCTGTTCGGCGGGATGTCCATGACCGCCGTGGGCCGGGCGGCCGAGTCGGTCGTCGAGGAGGTCCGCCGCCAGTTCCGCGAGAACCCCGGCATCATGACCGGCGAGGTGAAGCCCGAGTACGGCCGCGCCGTGGGCATCCTCACCTCGGCGGCGATCAAGGAGATGATCGTCCCGTCGCTGCTGCCGGTGGTCTCGCCGGTGGCGCTGTTCTTCCTGATCAACGCCATCGCCGGCAAGGTCGACGCCTTCGCGGCGCTCGGCGCCATGCTCATGGGTGTCATCGTCACCGGCCTCTTCGTGGCCATCTCGATGACGTCGGGCGGCGGCGCCTGGGACAACGCCAAGAAGCTGATCGAGGAAGGTCACTTCGGCGGCAAGGGGTCCGAGGCCCACAAGGCGGCGGTCACCGGCGACACCGTCGGCGACCCCTACAAGGACACGGCGGGCCCCGCCGTGAACCCGATGATCAAGATCACCAACATCGTGGCCCTGCTGCTTCTGGCGGTCCTGGCCCACGGCGCGGTCGGCTAGATCGAGCCTTCAGCCTGAAAAGGCGACGCCCCGGAGAGCGATCTCCGGGGCGTTTTCTTTTTCTTATCCCTCCCCTTCATGGGGAGGGACAGGCCGCAGCGGCCAGGGTGGGGAAGTGTGCTTCAAGCGGTGACGGCGGGGATGATCGTGGGCGCCCCACCCGTCCGGCGCTCCGCGCCGTCCACCCTCCCCATGAAGGGGAGGGATAAGATCAGTTCCGGTCGCCAGGGCGGGTGCCCGGCACGCCCTCGTCGTCGCGCGGCAGCATCCCGCCGCGGCCCACGGTGCCGAGGAGCTGTTCCAGCACGGTCAGCTCGCGGCCGCGGGTCGGCGTCTCCCGGCCGTTGAAGGCGATGACCTTGCCGTCCTTCAGCGTGTAGGCGTTCACGCTCTCGACGAGCTCACTGTCCTTGTTGAAGGTGATGGCCGTGACGTTGCGGGCGGTGACCTGCGGCTTGCGGAAGGCCACACGCTGCTTCACCTGGTTCATGTAGAACCAGACGTTCGGGTCGAAGGTCGAGGTCGCGGACGGCGAGCCCAGCTTGGCGCGCACCGTCGACTTGGTGTCCGTGCCGACCGCCACGTCCTTCGGATCCGATTCGATGGCCTGGAACCCGGAGTAGCTGGTAATGGGCGCGCAGCCGGCCGTGGTCATCAGACCGAGGGCGACGGCGGCGAATGCGGCGCGGCGAAACATGTGCGGTTCAGGACCCATTGCTTGTTCGAGGCTTTGACCTATCCGTCGCCGCCCACTAGTTCAACGGCTGCTTTAGCCGCGCCCCTGGGGCGAAATCGAGGCCGCGCATGCTCCAGCGCCTGTTCAGACCACGACCGGCCCGCGAAACGGGGAAGGCGCTCTACCAGTCGGCGGTCGCCCAGGCCCGCTCGCCGGAGCTCTACGCGCGCCTCGGGGTGCCCGACACGGTCGAGGGCCGGTTCGAGGCCTACAGCCTGCACGTGATCCTGCTCATCGACCGGCTGCACCAGCAGGGCCGTGAGGCGGCTGAGGTGTCCCAGGCCCTCTTCGACGCCTTCACCAAATCGCTGGACGACGCCCTGCGCGAGATGGGGGTCGGCGACCTTTCGGTGGGCAAGAAGATGCGCAAGCTGGGCGAGGCCTTCTACGGCCGGGTGAAGGCCTACCATGCGGCCCTGGAGAAGCTGCCCGACGCCGAGGAGCTGGAGGCGCTGATCGGCCGCACGCTCTATGCCGAGGGTGACGCCGCCAACGCGCCGGCCATGGCCGGCTACGCCGCCGCCCAGCGCCAGGCCCTCGCCGCCCAGCCGCTCGAGGCTCTGCTGAAGGCCCAGGTCCAGTGGGGGCCGGTCTGATGGCCGCCGCCGACTGGACGAAGACCGTCCGCCTGCATGAACTGGCGCGCGGTCCGGTCACCCCTGGATCTCGCGCCCGACGAGGTCCAGCGCGCCGCGATCGCGAAGGAGCTGAAGCTCCAGAGCGTGCCCGCCCTGATCGCCCGGGTGACCGTGAAGCCCTGGCTGGACGGCGCGGAGATCACCGGGCGGTTCCAGGCGGTGGTCGAGCAGATCTGCTCGGTCTCGCTCGATCCGTTCGAACAGCCGGTGGAAGGCGAGATCGACGTTCGCGCGGTGCCGAAGGGCAGTCCGAACGCCGGCCAGGAAACCGACGAGGAGATGGAGCTCGATCCCGACGCCCCCGATCCGCCCGATGTCTTTCCGGGCGACGCGGTGGACGTGGCGGCCTATGTGGTGGAGCACCTGAGCCTGGAGATCGACCCGTTCCCCAGGAAGCCGGGCGCGGAGTTCGAATACTCGCCGCCGGCGGCGGAGGAATCCCCCTTCGCAGTGTTGAAGAACTTGAAAGAACCCAAGGGCTAAGACGAACCCGGTTTGCAACGCAGGAACGCTGGGCAGTATCGTTCGCAACGATTCCGGCCGGCCCAAGGACCCACGGTTATTTGACCTCGATCTCTGGTGATCTCGATCGACGCCATGGGCGGAGACCACGGCCCGTCCGTGGTGATACCCGGCGTCGCCCAGGCCATGGCCAAGCTCCCGCCGCACGCCCGCATCCTGTTGCACGGCGACGAGGCGGCGATCCGCGCCGAGATGTCCCGCTGCAAGGGCCTCGCCGACCGTGTCGAGGTCCGTCACGCCGAGCGCGTGGTCGGCATGGACGAGAAGCCGGCCCAGGCGCTTCGCCGGTCCAAGGGCACGTCCATGTGGAACGCCGTGGAGTCGGTCCGCGAGGGTGAGGCCGTGGGCGCCGTCTCCTGCGGCAACACCGGCGCCCTGATGGCGATCTCAAGCTGATCCTGCGGATGAGCGCCGACCTGGACCGCCCGGCGCTGGTCGCCGGCATCCCGACGCCCACGGGCGTCACCACCTTCCTCGACGTGGGCGCCAACGTCGACTGCGACGCCGAGCGCCTCGTCGAGTTCGCCATCATGGGCGAAGCCTATCACCGCGCCGTCCACAAGGTCGCCAAGCCGAGGGTCGGCGTCCTCAACGTCGGGTCCGAGGACATGAAGGGCCACGGCGAGGTCCGTGAGGCCCACCGCGTCCTGCGCGAGGGCGGTCTCGACCTCGACTACCGCGGCTTCGTCGAGGGCGACGACATCACCAAGGGCGTCGTCGACGTGGTCGTCACCGACGGCTTCACCGGCAATGTGGCGCTCAAGGCCATGGAGGGCGTCGCCCGCTTCGTCGGCAGCGAGCTCAAGAGCTCGCTGACCTCCAGCCCGCTGGCCACGGCCGGCGCCCTGGTCGCCCAGGGCGCGCTGAAGAAGTTCCGCGACCGCCTGAGCCCGCCGGGGGCCGCCCCGCTGCTGGGCCTCAACGGCATCGTCCTGAAGTGCCATGGCGGCGCGGGCCCCCGCGACGTGGCCGAGGCGCTTCGTGTCGCAGCCGATCTGGCGCAAAGCGACTTCGCCGCCGAGATCGAACGGAATATGACCCGGCTGCCCGCCGCGCTCGCCGAAGCGAGTCCGGATCCAGCCTCGGATGGAGCCTCCTGAGTGCCGAAGGTCCTGCGTAGCGTCGTGACCGCCGTCGGCGGCTACCTGCCCGAGCAGGTGGTCTCCAACGACGACCTGGCCAAGTTCGTCGACACCTCCGACGAGTGGATCCGGGAGCGGACCGGCATCCAGCAGCGCCACAAGGTCCGCGACGACGAGCCGGTCTCCGACCTGGCCGTGGCCGCCGCCCGGGTGGCGCTGGAGCGCGCCGGCAAGACCCCCGACGACGTCGACCTGATCATCGTCGCCACCACCACGCCCGACCTGACCTTCCCGGCCACCGCCGCGATCGTCCAGCGCAAGCTGGGCTGCCCGGTGGGCATCGCCTTCGACGTCCAGGCGGTGTGCTCGGGCTTCGTCTATGCGCTGTCGGTCGCCGACGGCTTCGTCGCCCGCGGCCGCTCGAAATGCGCCCTGGTGATCGGCGCCGACGCCATGACCCGCCTGATGGACTGGAACGACCGCGGCACCTGCGTGCTGTTCGGCGACGGCGCTGGCGCGGTCGTGGTCGAGCCCATGGAAGGCGAGGGGACCGCCGACGACCGCGGCCTGATCGGCTTCGCCCTGCGCTGCGACGGGACCAAGCAGGACCTGCTCTATGTGGACGGCGGCGCCTCCACCGACGGCCGCATCGGCCACCTGCGGATGCAGGGCAACCAGGTGTTCCGCCACGCCGTGGTCAACATCTCCGAGGCGATCAATTCCGCCGCGGCCGATGCCGGCATCGACGTCGCCGCCGTCGACTGGTTCATCCCCCACCAGGCGAACCTGCGCATCCTGCAGGGCGTCGCCCACCGCTGCGGCATCGACGAGGACAAGGTGGTCACCACGGTGATGCACCACGCCAACACCTCGGCCGCCTCGATTCCGCTCGCCATGAATGCGGCGGTGGAGGACGGGCGGATACAACCTGGACACCTCCTGCTGCTGGAGGCCATGGGCGGCGGACTGACCTGGGGCGCCTGCGTGGTGCGGCTTTAGCCGCATTCCTTAACCACCTCCGCCAATCTGGCCCTTGAAGTCCTTGACCTGACAAGACTATCAAGGGGAGATGAACAGCATCGCTGCGGGGAACGGGGCGACGATGAAGGGCGCGACGGTGACGCGAGCCGACCTTTGCGAGTCGGTTCACGAAGAGGTGGGCCTCACACGTCAGGATTGCAGCGAACTGGTGGAGCGCGTGCTCGAGCTCATGGCCGTCGCCCTGGAGAAGGGCGAGCAGGTCAAGCTGTCGGGCTTCGGCGTGTTCCAGGTCCGGGCCAAGCGCGCCCGCATGGGCCGCAATCCCAAGACCGGAGAGCCGGCGGCGATCGAGCCGCGCCGCGTGATCGGCTTCCGCGCGTCCCAGGTGATGAAGGCGCGGGTGGACCGCGCCCTCTCGCGGTGAGGATGCTGCGGTGAGGACCGCGTAGGCCATGGCCAAGGGCCCGGAAGCCTTTCGGACGATCTCCGAGGCGGCTGACGAGCTCCATGTGCCTCAGCACGTTCTGCGGTTCTGGGAGACCAAGTTCTCCTTCATCCGGCCCATGAAGCGGGCCGGCGGGCGCCGGTTCTACCGCCCCCACGACATCGACGTGTTGCGCGGCGTGCGCCGCCTGCTCCACGACGAAGGCTACACCATCAAGGGCGTCCAGCGCCTGCACCGCGAGCAGGGCGTCCGCCGGCTCGTCGCGGCCGGCGAGGGGGAGGGCGTGGCCCCGCCTGCGCCCGAGGACGCCGAGGCGCCCGTTCTGGCTCATCCTGACCTCGACCCCGTCGCCCGCGCGCGCCTGGTCGCCACCCTCTCCGAGCTGGAAGCGGTCAAGGCCCGCCTCGACGGGCTGCTGAAGCACTGAAGCCATCCCTCCCCTTCAGGGGAGGGACAGATCGCGTAGCGATCAGGGTGGGGAGGTCGCGTTCAAGCCCGACCGCCGGGCCCGGCCCACAGACCCCCACCCGTCCCGCGCTGACGCGCGGTCCATTCTCCCCCGAGGAGGAGGGACGAGGCTGTGGAAGAAAGGAATATCTCGCCGCCGGCCGATGGTCGGAGCGACAGGATTCGAACCTGCGACCCCTTGACCCCCAGTCAAGTGCGCTACCAGGCTGCGCTACGCTCCGCGAGGCCGGTCGGCGAGGCGGGTCTTCTAGCGAGTTCTCGGATGGCGGCAAACGCTAATTTCGCGCGGCGCGTTCCGGTTGCGCTCGCCGCCCTTCTCGGTGCGCCGACGATGGCCGCTGCCCAACCGCCCAAACCTGTACTCGTCGAGAAGCCCACAGCCGAGGACGTCGCCAGGGTTTATCCGGTGGAAGCCCAGCGATCCGAGGTCGAGGGGCGCGCCGTTCTGAGGTGCTCGGTCCAGCCGGACGGCATGCTGCACAATTGCCGGGCGGACTCCGAAGACCCGCGCGACTTCGGCTTTGCCGAGGCCGTCCTCCAGCTGGCGCCGAAGTTCCGCTATGCGCCCCGCGCCGAGGGTTTCGAGACCGTCATCCCGATCCGCTTCCAGTTGCCTCGCGTCATGCGCGAGGTGGCCTTCCCGGAAGCCGGGGCAGTGGGCGTCGCTCGGCCCTATCGGACCGTACTACCCCGAGCGCGCCGAGCGCCTGCGGGTCGACGGCGAGGCGCGGATCGACTGCAGGGTCCTTGCCGACAATCGCCTCGATCAATGCCGTGCCGTGGCCGCCGGCCCGCCAGGCTGGGGGTTCGATGAAGCATCGATCCGGGCGGCGGCGGATGGCTGGATCGTCGCCGGGCCGGAACCGGCTGGTGTGAAGCCGCCTGCGGACGGGGTGTGGCGTTTCCGCGTCCTGTTCGAACAGAGCAAGCGGCGGAAGCGGTCCCGCTAACGCCCCGCGTTCATCCAGCGGAACAGCGGCAGCAGCGGGACGCCCCAGAGCACGCCCGCCACCACATAGTAGGCGAGCTGGGCCGCCCAGTGCCGCGGCACAAACTCGCCCACCGTCACCACCAGGACGGCGTAGGCGACGATGAAGGCGAGCATGGCCACCAGGCCGATCAGCTTGCGGACGCGGGCGCTTTCGAGCATGGGCGCGTCTTATCGGGCCCAAGCCGTGGACGGAACCTCCGTTTCCGGGTAGGGCCGCGCCCAAGTTCAGCCTGAAAGCGGCGCGATTTCCGCTCCATGACCTCATTCCTGCGTTCCGACCGGTCCCAAGCCGTCGCAATCTGGCTCCTCGTCGTGGCCGCCTTCGTGCTGGCCATGATCGTTGTGGGCGGCGCCACGCGGCTGACCGATTCCGGCCTTTCGATCACCGAATGGCGGCCGGTCACCGGCGCGATCCCGCCGCTCTCCGACGCCGACTGGGCGCGCGAGTTCGCGGAATACCGGCAGATCCCGCAGTACCAGCAGGTGAACCAGGGCATGAGCCTGGCCGCCTTCAAGACCATCTACTGGTGGGAGTGGTCGCACCGGCTGCTGGGCCGGGTGGTCGGCCTAGTGTTCTTCATCCCCTTCGTGGTCTTCGCCATCCGCCGGCAGATCCCGAGCCGGCTCTATGTGCGCCTGGGCGTCATCTTCCTGCTGGGCGGCCTGCAGGGCGCGATCGGCTGGTGGATGGTGGCGAGCGGCCTTTCCGAGCGGGTGTCGGTGGCGCCCGAGCGGTTGATGGTCCACCTGGGCCTGGCCTTCGCCTTGCTGGGGGCGCTCGTCTGGACCGCGCTCGACGCCTGGGCGGGCTGGGCCCGGCAGACGCTCCCCAGTCCCTGGGGGCGCGGCGCGCTGCTCCTGACCGGGCTGATCTTCGTCCAGATCCTCCTGGGGGCGCTCGTCGCCGGCAACGACGCGGGCCTGGTCTACAACGACTTCCCGCTGTTCGCCGGCCGTCTGTGGCCCGACGACTATCTGGGCGCCGGCCTCTGGGGCACCCTGGCGCACAGCCAGGGCGCGGTGCAGGCCCATCACCGGATCTTCGCCTATGTGCTCACCGTCGTCGCCGTGGTCATGGGCTGGCGGGCCTGGCGGTCGAGCTATCTCGCGCCCGACTCCCGGCTGCTGGCGGCGGGCGTCGCCGCCGCCGTGGTCCTGCAGGCCCTGCTGGGCGTCGCCACCCTGATGGCCCGCGTGCCGATCTCGCTCGGGATCGCCCACCAGCTCCTGGCCGCGCTGACGCTCGGCCTCTCGGTGGCCTTCGCCTGGCGCGTGCGGCGCATTTAGCGCGGTATCATTTTACCGCATCACACAACTCTCTGTTTCTATTGCAGTTTTCCGTGTCGCGCCGATTCTTGGGGTGTTGACTTTGCGGGCCTTCGCCTGCATATGCCGCGCCTCACGTCGGGGCGCGCCCCGCGCTAACTGACTTACGACGGATCGCACCCTCATGCTGAAGAGCACCACGGCTTCGCTGAAGCCGGCCGAGGTCGAGAAGAAGTGGATCGTGATCGACGCCCAGGACGCCGTGGTCGGCCGCCTGGCTTCGTTCATCGCCATGCGTCTTCGCGGCAAGCATCGGCCCGACTACACCCCGCACGTCGACTGCGGCGACTATGTCGTCGTCATCAACGCGGACAAGGTGAAGTACACCGGCAAGAAGCTCACCGATAAGATCTTCTACTGGCACACCGGCCACCCGGGCGGCGTGAAGCAGCGCACCGCCGGCCAGATCCTCGGCGGCAAGTACCCCGAGCGCGTGCTGGAGAAGGCCGTGGAGCGCATGCTCCCGAAGGAAAGCCCGCTGGCCCGCAAGCAGATGACGCACCTGCGCATCTACAACACCGGCGAGCACCCGCACGAAGCCCAGAACCCCGAGACCATCGCGTTCGCCGACCTGAACGCCAAGAACGTGCGGAGCGCGTAATGAGCGAAACCAACACGACCGAAGCCACCGGCTTCGACGCCCTGAAGGGCATGGGCACCGCCCAGGCCGAGGACGCCGTCGTCCGCGAGCCGAAGATCGACGCCCAGGGCCGCGCCTACGCGACCGGCAAGCGGAAGAACGCCATCGCCCGCGTGTGGATCAAGCCCGGCAAGGGCCAGATCACCATCAACGGCCGCGACCAGGCGATCTACTTCGCCCGCCCGGTGCTGCGCATGATGCTCGCCCAGCCGTTCGAGCTCTCGGACCGCGCCGGCCAGTTCGACGTGATCTGCACCGTGGAAGGCTCGGGCCTCTCCGGTCAGGCCGGCGCCGTGCGCCACGCGATCTCCAAGGCGCTCACCAACTACGAGCCCGGCCTGCGCGCCGTCCTGAAGCCGCATGGCCTGCTGACCCGCGACCCGCGCGTCGTCGAGCGGAAGAAGTACGGCAAGGCCAAGGCCCGCCGCAGCTTCCAGTTCTCGAAGCGCTAAGCCGCGCGCGAGTTCATCGCGTTATCGGAAGGGCGCTTCGGGAAACCGGAGCGCCCTTTCTCTTTGTCCGGAGTCCAAGCCATGGCCCATACGGTCTTCATCGACGGCGAAGCCGGCACGACCGGCCTGCAGATCCGCCAGCGGCTGGAACGCCGCAGCGACCTCGAGATCGTCTCGATCGATCCCGCGCGCCGCAAGGACCCGGACGCCCGCCGCGAGCTGCTGAACGGCGTGGACGCCGTGGTGCTCTGCCTGCCGGACGATGCGGCGGTCGAGGCGGTGGACATGATCTCCTCCAACGCCGTGCGCGTCGTCGACGCCTCGACGGCCCACCGGGTCGCCCGGTCCTGGACCTACGGCTTCGCCGAGATGGACAGGGGCCAGCGCGACCAGATCCGGGGCGCGCTCCGCGTCTCCAACCCGGGCTGCTATCCCACCGGCTTCATCGGCCTCGTGCGGCCGCTGGTGGAGGCCGGCCTGATCCCGGCGGACGCCCCCTGACCGTCAACGCCATCTCCGGCTACTCCGGCGGCGGCAAGGGGCTGATCGCCGAGTTCGAGCAGGCGCCGCCGGCCGGGACGAACGACGCCTTCCGCACCTACGGCCTGACGCTCGCCCACAAGCACCTCCCGGAGATGCAGCAGCATGCCGGCCTCATCCACCCGCCGCTGTTCGCCCCGGCCGTCGGCCGGTTCGCCCAGGGGATGCTGGTGGACGTTCCGCTGCAGCTCTGGGCCATGCCCGGCCAGCCGTCGCCCGCCGACCTGCATGTGGCCCTGGAGGCCGCCTATGCCGGTGAGCGGTTCGTGGAGGTCGCCTCGGGCCCGGAATGCACCGAGCTGCAGAAGGTCCGCGCCGGGGCCGGCGGCTATGTGGCCGCCCTCGATCCCGAGGCGCTGAACGACACCAACCGTATGCGCCTCTTCGTCTTCGGCTCGGCCGACGGCAGGCAGGCCCGCCTGGTCGCCCAGCTCGACAACCTCGGCAAGGGCGCGTCCGGCGCGGCGGTGCAGAACCTCAACCTGATGCTCGGTCTGGACGAGGCGGCCGGCCTCTAAGGCGGCGCTTGCAACTTCCCGGCGGCGGGCCAACCTATCGGGTATGAACCGCCGCCACTTCCTTCTGCTGGGCGCCGTGGCCTGCGCAGCCCCCGGCGCCGCCCTGGCCGCCGACCCCTATGCGTCGTCCGCCTACCGCAGGCTCTCCGACGCCGAGTGGAAGAAGCGCCTTTCGCCGGACGCCTACCGGGTGCTCCGCCACGAGGCCACCGAGCGGCCGGGCTCCAGTCCGCTGAACAAGGAAAAGCGCAAGGGGACCTTCCACTGCGCCGGTTGCGGCCTGGCGCTCTTCAAGAGCGACTTCAAGTTCGAGAGCGGCACCGGCTGGCCCAGCTTCTTCCGCGTGATCCCGGGGGCGATCGGCACGAAGGTGGACACCACGCTCGGCATGCGCCGCACCGAGTACCACTGCGCCCAGTGCCTGGGGCACCAGGGCCACCTGTTCCCCGACGGACCGAAGCCCACGGGCCTGCGCTACTGCAACAACGGCTTGGCGCTTCGGTTCACACCGGCGTAGCCGGCTTCAAGACAAGAAAGACCGGCCCGGGCGCATGCGACCACGCCCGGGCCGGACCCCGCACTCAGGTCTTCGACGCCCTGGGGAGTTGGCGAAGACGGCGGGGCGGGAGAGGGGGTGTCCGACGGCGACGGAGTCGGCGTGATCCGATCGCCCTCGGTCTCCTGGCGGATCGAGCCCGAACCCGAGACGTCGGTGTTCATCCGCTTCGGCTGGGTCAGCAGGGTGATGTCGCCAGAGCCGGAGACCTCGAGGTCGGCCTCTTCGGTCGGGGCGATGGTGGCCTCGCCGGAGCCCGAGATGTCCACTTCGGCGATCTGCGCCTGCAGGCCCCCCAGGTCGGCTTCACCGGACCCGGAGATGTCGACCTCGACCAGCCTGGCCCGGCCACGGGCCTGGACCTCGGCGTTGCCGGAAATCTCGACGTTCAGGACGTCCTGGTCGTAGTCGGCGATGGTCAGGCGATCCGAGCCGTTGAGCCTGAAGGTGCGGATGTCGGGCGCGCTCAGCACGATGTGCAGGCGTGAGCGGCTGCGATGGTCGTCCAGATAGACCCGGCCGTCGGAGCCGATCCGAAGCAGTTCGACCGCCCGCTTGCGACCGCTGACGGTCAGCTTCGCCGGGCCGGGCGCCTGAGTGTAGACCACGTCCGCCAGCACATCGAGTTCCAGCGTGTCGCCGCCGCTCCAGACGAGCTCCCGCGTCGCCTGCGGGCCGCGGTCGCTGTCCCATTCGCCGTTGCGGCGGTGATCCCATGCGGGATGGTCCCAGTCGTCGTCCCAGTCCCAGTTCCAGTTGCTCCAGGCGCCGCGGGCCAGCACGTCCGGCCCGCCGATGGCCACCGCGGTCGAGATCGTCACCAGCGACAGGAAGAAGCCGGCGACGGCGATCAGGAGGAGGGTGCGGATCATCAGGCGGCTCCCTGCGGCTCGAGGGCGGGCTTAAGCAGGCGGTAGTGGAGCCGCCCGTACCAGACGAGGGCGTTCATCAGCCCGATGACGACGATGGTGAGCAGGGCCCCGACCGAGGCCGCGCCCGACATCATGCCGATGCCGGCCAGCAGAGCCGCGACCGGTCCGCCGGGCGGATCGGTGAAGGGGCCGGCCGCGAACACCACGCCGCCGGCGAAGAACACCGCGATCACCGCGATGCCGATGCCGAAGATCGCGCCCAGCACGCCCATCAGGAGCGGCAGCAGGAAGATGATGTCGATGGCGCCGAGGCCCAACAGGGCGAAGATCGCCCCGCCGGCGGCCGAGGGGCTCCTCTGCTCCTCCCACCGCTTCATGCCGTGCTCGGCGCGCAGCTCGCGGGCGAGCCGGCTTGGGTCGCCCAGCGCCGCGGCCACCTCGGCCTCGGTGCGGCCGGCGGCGACGCCGTCGGCGAAGTGGGTCTCATAGTCCGCGACGATGTCGGTGATGACGTGGGCCGGAAGTCCGGCCAGCCCCTCCCGCAACCTCGCCAGGAACGCCTGACGTGTCATTGCGTCTCTCCCAGGATGTCTTCCACGGCCCCGGAGAACGACCTCCAGGACGCCTTCTGTGATGACAGGCTGCGCTTTCCGGCCTCGGTGAGCCGGTAGTATTTGCGCGACGGACCGGACGGGGATTCCTCGAGATAGGTCTCCACCAGGCCGTCGGTCTGCAGCCTGCGCATGAGCGGGTAGATCGTGCCTTCCCCCATGCCGATGGCGTCGGCGAGGCGGCTGGCGATCTCGTAGGCGTAGCTGTCGTGCTGCGAGAGCAGCGCCAGCACGCAGAGCTCGAGAGCTCCCTTCTTCAGCTGGATCTCTATGGCTTCGGGCACGAGCGCCTCCTTGGGATCTTCGTATCGCAAGGTAGCGTGCGGTGCAAGGTAGTGGGCGTTACAAGTTAGTAAGCTTCGCCGGACGGGCTAAGCTCGCGCCATGAGGATCTGGATCGCGCTCATCGCCCTGCTCTTCGTGGCCGCCTGCGGCCGCCCGCCGATGGACCCTGCGGCGGACAAGGCGGCGCGGGACTTCTACGCCGCCGTCCAGTCCGGAGACTGGCAGGGGGTCGAGCGCGCGCTCTCGCCGAGCCTGGCCCGCTCGCCGAACCTCAGGGATGGCTTTGACCGGCTCCGGCGCGGCCTGCCGCACGAGACCCCGCGCGAGGCCCGCGCCGTCGGTTGGCAAGAGCTGGACAAGGGCGTGGTCTCCGCCGTCCACCTCTACCGGTTCCAAGACAGCGACGTGGTCGTCCGCACCCTCCTGCAGCCCCAGCCCGACGGCGGCCCCCGGGTTGCCAGCTTCATGGCCAACCGCCTGCCGCGCGGCCAGGTTGAGGCCAACCGCTTCACCCTGTCCGGCAAGACGCCCCAGCACTACGCCTTTCTGGTCAGCGCCTTCCTCAGCCCGCTGGTCATGGTCGCCGTCGCCGCCATGGCCGCCATGACCCGGGGCCTCAGGTTCAAGATCGCCTGGATGGTGCTCGCCCTCGTCGGCGTCGGCCAGGCCTGGTTCAACTGGACGACGGGCGCCCGGCGGCTTCAACTGGGCGGAGATCAGCCTGGTCAACGTCGGCTTCGGCCGCGACACCGACATCTCCCCCTGGCTCATCCGCTTCTCGATGCCGGTCGGCGCCCTGGTGGTCCTGGCGCGCCTGGTCCTGTTGCCGGGCAAGAAGGAAGACAAGGAGGCGGCCGCCTAGACCTCCTCTCCCCGGCGAAGCGAGAGGGAGAGGGTAGGGTGAGGGCCGGCTGGGACCTCACGACCACTCCGGATGCGAGCCCGAGGGCCCTCGATCGCTTATCCGGCGCGAGCCGATCTCACGAGCCGGCCCTCACCTTGATCCTCTCCCCCGCGCTTCGCGTCGGGGGAGAGGAGATCAGCCCCTCACCTTCACATATTCGCCCGGCGCATCGCCCAGCCGCTTCAGCGGGCCCTTGGCCGGATCGCGGGCCGGGACCATGCCGCCCGACTTGTCGGCCAGCCACGCGGCCCAGTGCGGCCACCAGGACCCGGGCGTCTCGCCCGCGCTCGCCTGCCATTCCTCAAGCGTCGGCGGCAGGCCCTCGGCGGTCCAGTGCTGGTACTTCTTGGCCACCGGCGCATTGATCACGCCGGCGATGTGGCCCGAGCCGGCCAGGGTGTAGGTCACCGGCCCGCCGAACAGGCGCGCGCTCTTGTAGACCGAGCGCGCGGGCGCGATGTGGTCCTCCTTGGACGACTGCATGTAGATCGGGATCTTCACGTCGCCGAGGCTCAGCCGGGTGTTGTCCAGCACCAGCTTGCCTTCCGCGAGCGCGTTCTCGCCGTAGAACTTGCGCAGGTAGAAGAGGTGCAGCGTCTTCGGCATCCGCGTCTGGTCGGAGTTCCAGAACAGCAGGTCGAACGGCTTCGGCTCGCGGCCGAGCAGGTAGTTGTTCACGAAGAACGACCAGATCAGGTCGTTGGCGCGCAGCATATTGAACGTGTCGGCCATGGCCTGGCCCGAAAGCACTCCGCCGCCCTCGTCCATCTTCTGCTCGAGGTCACGCAGCCACTCCTCGTTGGTGAACAGCAGCAGGTCGCCGGCCTCGGTGAAGTCGTGCTGGGCGGCGAAGAAGGTCGCCGAGCTGATCGGCTGCACGCCCTTGGCCGCCATGTGCGCCAGGGTCGAGCCCAGCAGGGTGCCGCCGATGCAGTAGCCGACGGTGTTCACATGGGTGACGCCGGCCTGCTCCATGGCCGCGGCCGTGCCCGCGTAGATGCCCTCGCGCATGTAGTCTTCGAAGGTGCGGGTGGAGAGCTTGCTGTCCGGGTTGACCCAGGAGGCCACGAACACCGTGAAGCCCTGGTCCGCCAGCCAGCGGATCATCGAGTTCTCGGGCCGGAGGTCCAGGATGTAGAACTTGTTGATCCACGGCGGGAAGATCACCAGCGGGATCTCGTGGACCCTCTCGGTGGTCGGCTCGTACTGGATGAGTTCGATGATCTCGTTGCGGAACACCACCTTGCCCGGCGCCGTGGCGACGTTCTCGCCCAGCTTGAACATCTCGTAGTCGGTCTGGGCGATGGCGAGCTGGCCGCCGCCGCGCTCCAGGTCGGCGGCGAAGTTCTCCATGCCGCGCACCAGGCTCTCGCCGCCGGACGACATCAGCTCGCGCAGGGCCGCCGGGTTGGAGGTGAGGAAGTTCGACGGCGAGAAGGCGTCCGTCAGCATCTTCATGAAGAACTCGGCGCGCCGCTTCTCCATGGGATCGACGCCGTCCACCTGGGCCACCAGGGTGTTCAGCCAGTCCGACGTGATCAGGTAGGACTGCTTGATAGCGTCGAACGCCGGGTTGTCGCTCCAGTCCGGGTCCATGAAGCGCTTGTCGCCCTTGGCGGGCGTCGCCACGGGCGCGGCCGTGCCGTCGTGCAGGCGCCGCGCCGTGGACTGCCAGAGCTCCATGTAGCGGGTGAACAGGTCGGCCTGGGCCCGCATCATCCTGTCCGGCTGGGCGGCCAGC
The DNA here is from genome assembly GCF_024699985.1 of Phenylobacterium sp. J367. Taxonomy (GTDB): domain Bacteria; phylum Pseudomonadota; class Alphaproteobacteria; order Caulobacterales; family Caulobacteraceae; genus Phenylobacterium. Next base: position 3,856,651 of record NZ_JAJONA010000001.1, read on the forward strand.
CGGCCCATCACCTCCGTCAGCGCCGGGCCCACGTGGAACGGGTCGGCGGTCAGGGCCGGCGGACGCTCGGCGTTGCGCAGCGCCATCTCGGCGATCACGCCCTGAGCGGCCACCGCAGCGCGGGCGAGGTTGGACGACAGCTTCTCGAGCTGGGCGCGCTGTTCCGCCGAGAGGGCGGCGATGTCGAGGCCGGGGGAGGGCGGCGGGGTCTGGGCGCCGGGGTTCGGAGCCTCGGCCTGGGGCGCTTCCGTGGCGCGGAGCTCCGCCGAGACGTCCTCGGGCAGGGGCGGCTTCGGCGCGGCGCTGCGCGGAGCCTTGCCGCCCTTCGGGGGCTTGGGGTCGACCGTCTGCTCGCTCATCTGACGCTTCCTTCCCGGGCGGTTGGACGTCTGGGCGCCCTTCCACCGTTTCCCATCATCGCATAAGAGCTTACCGGAGATGACTCCGCGCGCCCGCCTTTTTGTGAACGCCGTCCGACGGACCTGGGCTCCCGCCCTCATGGCGTGCGCGGGCGCGGCCGTGCTGCTGGGCGGCTGCGTGAGCGCGCGCCAGATGTTTTCCGACGCCACCGTCGACCCGACGTCTCCCGTCGCCGGCGAGGTGGCCCGTCTCTCCAAGACCGGCGACGACTGGCCGAGCTTCCACGAGATCCCCGAGACGCCCAAGGACCTCAGGCCCAGGCGCCTCTACGGGCAGGCCGCCCGCGACGTCGCCCAGGCCAGCGCCGAGATCGAGCGCCAGACCGCGCCGTCCGCCTGGACGCTGCAGGGCACCGACACCTTCGCCGCCGGCGCACGCAGTGCGGCCGGCTCGGAGCCCGCCCCGTCGGACGCCGGCGGGACCGAAGCTTTCGCCGAAGACCTCCGGAAGCGAGCTACACCGCCCCCGCCGCCCAGAAACTAGGGCCTGCGGGGGCAAAATCTTCCAATCGATGGCTTGGCTGACTCCGGCCCGGAGTCTATCCATGCCCGACCCTAAGCTCCCGGAATGGCCGCCTTGGGCAAACCGCGGCCAAGAGCCCTATAAATGACCCCCGAGTTCCATCGCATCCGTCGCCTCCCGCCTTACGTCCTCGAGGAGGTGAACCGCATCAAGGCCCGCCTGCGCGCGCAGGGGACCGACATCATCGACTTCGGCATGGGCAATCCCGACATGCCGACGCCGAAGCACATCGTCGACAAGCTGATCGAGACCGCCCGCGACCCGAAGGCCGGACGCTATTCCGCGTCCAAGGGGATCGCCGGCCTGCGTAAGGCCATGGCCGGCTACTACGACCGACGCTTCGGCGTGAAGCTGAACCCCGACACCGAGGTCATCGCGACCCTCGGCTCGAAGGAGGGCTTCGCCAACCTGGCCCAGGCCCTGACCGCGCCGGGCGACGTCATCGTCTGCCCGAACCCGGCCTATCCGATCCACGCCTACGGCTTCATCATGGCCGGCGGGGTCATCCGCCACGTGCCGGCCCATTCGCCGGAGGAATATCTGGCGGGCGTCAGCCGGGCGGTGAAGCACTCGGCGCCGCCGCCGACCGTGCTGATCCTCAGCTATCCGTCGAACCCGACCGCCCAGTGCGTCGACCTCGACTTCTATAAGGACGCCATCGCCCTGGCGCGGAAGCACGAGATGCTGGTCATCTCGGACATCGCCTATTCCGAGATCTACTTCGACGACAACCCGCCGCCCTCGGTCCTGCAGGTCGAAGGCGCGAAGGACATCGCCGTCGAGGTCAATTCGCTCTCCAAGACCTACGCCATGGCCGGCTGGCGGGTCGGCATGGTGGTGGGCAACGCCCGCATCTGCGCCGCGCTCGCCCGGGTGAAGTCTTATCTCGACTACGGCGCCTACACGCCCATCCAGGTGGCGGCGGCGACCGCGCTCAACGGGCCGCAGGACTGCGTCGACGAGATCCGCGGCATCTACAAGGCGCGCCGCGACTGCCTGGTGGACTCCATGAAGCGCGCCGGCTGGGACATTCCCTCGCCGTCGGCCTCGATGTTCGCCTGGGCTCCCGTGCCCGAGAAGTTCAAGGAAGCCGGCGCGCTGGTGTTCTCCAAGCTCCTGGTCGAGGAGGCCGGGGTCGCGGTCGCGCCCGGCACCGGTTTCGGCGAGTACGGCGAGGGGTTCGTCCGCGTCGGCCTGGTGGAGAACGAGCAGCGCATCCGTCAGGCCGCGCGCAACGTGAAGAAGTTCCTGGCCAACGCTGACGACATCCTGGCGCGGCACCACAACACCCTGGCGGCCCAATGACCTCGAAAGACTGGCGCATCGGCGTTGCGGGCCTCGGCACCGTCGGCGCGGGCCTGCTCACCTTCCTCTCCGAACGGCCCGGCTTCGCTCCGGCCGGCGGCCGCGTGAGCGTGACCGGCGTTTCGGCGCGCTCGCGGTCCCGACCGCGGCCGTTCGACATCTCCAACCTGCCCTGGTTCGACGATCCGGTGGCGCTCGCCACCTCGCCGGACGTGGACATCTTCGTCGAGCTGGTCGGCGGCTCGGACGGCCCGGCCAAGGCGGCGGTGGAGGCCGCCCTCAATGCGGGCAAGCCGGTGGTCACCGCCAACAAGGCCCTGATCGCCGAGCACGGCGCCGAGCTCGCGGCCCTGGCCGAGGCCAAGGGCGCGCCGCTGCTCTTCGAGGCCGCCGTCATGGGCGGCGTGCCGGCCGTGAAGATGGTCCGCGAGGCCCTTGTCGGCGACGACATCCGGTCGATCGCCGGCATCCTCAACGGCACCTGCAACTTCATCCTGACCGAGATGGAGGCCACGGGCCGTTCGTTCGGCGACGTGCTCGCCGAGGCCCAGCGCCTGGGCTACGCCGAGGCCGACCCGACCATGGACGTCGGCGGCTTCGACGCCGCCCACAAGATCTCGATCCTGGCCGCGCTCGCCTTCGGCTGCGCGCCCAACTACGCCGCCGCCGAGATCGAGGGCATCGACCAGGTCGACCTCCTCGACATCAAGCTCGCCCGCGACCTGGGCTACCGGGTGAAGCTGGTGGCCTCCGCCGACCGCTCGCCGGACGGCGTCCTGGTCCGCGTGCACCCCTCGCTGGCGCCGCTGAACCATCCGCTGGCCCAGGCCGGAGGAGCGCTGAACGCGCTCTTCATCGAAGGCGCCCGCATCGGCCGGATCTTCGTCCAGGGGCCTGGGGCCGGGGCAGGGCCCACGGCCGCCGCCGTGGCCGCCGACATCGCCGACGTGATGACCGGCGCCGTCCGCCCAGTCTTCCAGGCGCCGGCCAGTTCGCTCTCGCCGTTCACGCCGGTCGACCCCTCGAAGTCGGTGGGCCGCGCCTACCTGCGCTTCATGGTCAAGGACGAGCCCGGCGTGATCGCCGCGGTCTCCGAGACCCTGGCCGAGGCCGGGGTCTCCATCGAGAGCTTCCTGCAGAAGCCGGTCGAGAACACCGAAGGCGTGCCGATCGTGCTCACCACCCACGCGGTGGCGGAATCCGTGCTGATGGCCGCCGTGGAGCGGATCGCGGGCCTGTCCTCCGTGCTCGAACGGCCAAGGTTGTTGCGAATCGCGCGGATCTGACGCCGCGTGCTAAACCCCTGTCTGGTGGGGGGCGGAGACGTGACGCGGATGGCAGCGAAGATCCTGGACCGCGGGCTGGTGCTCGACGCCGTGCGTGTCACGGAGGCCGCGGCCATCGCGGCCTGGCGGCTGGCGGGCCGCGGTGACGAGATGGCCGCCGACCAGGCGGCCGTGGACGCCATGCGCACGGCGCTCAACGAGATCGACGTCGACGGCGAGATCGTCATCGGCGAGGGCGAGCGCGACGAGGCGCCCATGCTCTACATCGGCGAGAAGGTCGGCCGCGGCGGCAAGGTGAAGATCGACATCGCGCTGGACCCCCTCGAGGGCACCACGCTCACCGCCAAGGCCATGCCCAATGCGCTGGCCGTCATGGCCTGGGCCCCGAAGGGCACCCCTGCTGCACGCCCCCGACACCTACATGGACAAGATCGCCTGCGGGCCAGGCTATCCGGCCGGCGTCATCGACCTCGACAAGACCCCGGCCGAGAATGTCCGGTCGGTCGCCGAGGCCAAGGGCGTGGAGCCTGCCCAGGTCACCGTCTGCGTGCTCGACCGGCCGCGCCATGCCGAGATCATCGCCAGCCTCCGCGAGGTGGGCCCGGGTGCACCTGATCGGGGACGGCGACATCGCCGGCGTCATCAACACCGCCGACCCGGCCACCGGCATCGACCTCTACCTGGGCTCCGGCGGCGCGCCCGAGGGCGTCCTGGCCTGCGCGGCCCTGAAATGCGTCGGCGGCCAGTTCCAGGGCCGGCTGCTGTTCCGCAACGCCGACGAGCGGGCCCGCGCCGCCCGGCTGGGCATCACCGATCTCGACAAGACCTACGACCTCCACGAGATGGTCCAGGCTGACGCCATTTTCGCCGCGACCGGAGTGACCAACGGCGCCCTGCTGGACGGCGTGAAGTTCGAGGGCGGCTTCGTGCACACCCACACGCTCGTCATGAACTCCGCCAGCCACACCGTGCGCGAAGTGCGGATGAAGCGTCCCGCCTGATCCCCCAGTCTCATCTCTACGTCCGCTTTTGACGGCGGGTGCGGCTAGGGGTCCGTCTGGCGACTCGCGGGCGGTCGGCCGATAGTGGCCGATCATCGGATCGGAGACGGACTTGGCGGACGGCGCGGCCAACATCGGCTTTCTGGGCGTCGAGAGCTCGCTCTCGGGCCGCCGCTGGCGCGAGCGCGCCGCCGACGCCGAGACGGTGCGCCGCCACCAGCTCAGCCTGGGCCTGTTCGAGCCGCTGGCCCGCGCGCTCGCCGCCCGCGGGGTCCGGGACGGGGAGGGGGAGACCTACCTCAACCCGACGCTCAAGGCGCTCTTCCCCGACCCGTCGTCCTTCGCCGACATGGACCGCGCCGCCGAGGTGCTGGTCGATGCGCTGGAGCGCCGCCGGCCGATGGTGGTCTTCGCCGACTACGACGTGGACGGCGCCTCGTCGGCCGCCCAGCTCGTCCGCTGGTTCCGGGCCATGGGCCACGACCTGCCGATCTACGTCCCCGATCGCATCCTGGACGGCTATGGCCCGTCGCCGGCCCTCATGCGCCGCCTCAAGGAGGATGGCGCCGAGCTGGTGGTCACCGTCGACTGCGGCGCGGCAGCCCACGACGCGCTGGCCTGCGCCGCCGAGATCGGCCTCGATGTCGTGGTCATCGACCACCACCTGATGCGCGGCGAGGAGATCCCCAGCGTCGCGGCGCTGGTGAACCCCAACCGCCACGACTGCACGTCCGGCCAGGGCCACCTCGCCGCCGCCGGCGTCACCTTTGTCCTGCTGGCCGCCCTGAACCGCGAGGCGCGCCGCCGCGGCCTCTTCGGCGACCGTCCCGAGCCGGACCTGCGTCAATGGCTCGACCTGGCCGCCATGGGCGCCATCTGTGACGTGACCCAGCTCACGGGCTTCAACCGCGCCATCGCCGCCCAGGGCCTGAAGGTCATGAGCGCCTGGCGCAACCCCGGCCTCCGGGCCCTCATGGACCTCGCCAAGGGCTCGGGGCCCGCCTCCACCTTCCACGTGGGCTTCCTGCTCGGCCCGCGGATCAACGCCGGCGGCCGGATTGGCCGCTCGGACCTGGGGGCCCGGCTGCTCTCTTCCGACGACGCCGACTTGGTGTCGGAGCTCGCCGCCGAGCTGGACGGCCTCAACGCCTCCCGCAAGGAGGTCGAGCGCGAGGTGGTCGAGGCCGCGGTCGCCGTCATCGAGCGGGGCATGAACGTCGCCGACGAGGCCTGCATCCTGGTGGCCGCCGACGGCTGGCACCCCGGCGTCATCGGCATCGCCGCCGGGCGCTTGCGCGAACGCTACCGCAAGCCGGTGATCGTCGTCGGCATCGATCGGGCCGCCAACGTCGGCAAGGGCTCCGGCCGCTCGCAGCCGGGCGTCAACCTCGGCCGGGCCGTTCAGGCGGCGTTCGACGAGGGCCTGCTGCTGGCCGGCGGCGGCCACGCCATGGCCGCGGGGCTGTCGGTCCGGCCCGACGCCATTCCCGAGCTCCGCGCCTTCCTGAACGAGCGCCTGGCCGCCGAGAGCGAGGCCGCCGCCGCGGAGGACTGCCTGGACGTCGACGCCCTGGTCTCGACCGCCGGCGCCAGCCGCTCGCTGTGGCAGGATTTCCAGCGTCTGGCGCCCTTCGGCCCGGGCAATCCTGAGCCGGTCTTCGCCGCCGCCGGGGTCCAGGTCGAGCGGCCCATGGCGCTCCGCGGCGGCCACGTGCGCTGCACCCTGACCGATCTGTCCGGCGGCAGGCTGAAGGCCGTCGCCTGGCGCGCGGAGGACACCGAGGCCGGCCGCCGGCTGCTCTCCGGAGGCGGCGCCGTGCACGTCGTCGGCCGCCTGAAACCCGACGACTGGCAGGGCCGCGAGGCCGTCGAATTGGAGATCGAGGATATCGCAGACCCCCGCCGCGCATGATCTTGCGAAGAGGGGGTTGCAGGTCCGGAACAACGCTTATATAGAGCCGCCCTCGCGCAAGCGGTCCCTTCGTCTATCGAGTTAGGACGCCAGGTTTTCAACCTGGAGAGAGGGGTTCGACTCCCCTAGGGACTGCCACGCGACCTCCCCGAAACGAGTATCGTTTCCGCTGCTTGCAGCACTGCGCCCGCAGAAACACGTTGACGCCGCGATCATTAGGCGAACAGTGTTATAGTTGGCTCCAATCCAATGTTCGGATGGGGGGTATCGGGGCCGAGGGGCGAAATGGCGGGTTTAGAGTTCGAGCACGTGGATGCGCAGGTCGAGGCCGTGCGGATCACGGGGCGTGTCAAATGGTTCGATCCGGGCAAGGGTTATGGCTTCATCGTCCCGGACGATCCCAGCCAGACCGACCTCAAGGACGTCCTTCTCCATGTGACTTCCCTGCGCAGCTCCGGGCGTGACAGCGCCCTGGAAGGCTCCGCCATCACCTGCGACGTGGTCCGCCGCCCCAAGGGCTGGCAGGTGGCCGAGGTCGTCGAGATCGACGAGAGCTGCGCCCCGCCGCCGAGCGAGCGGCGCCAGCGCGACGACGCCTTCCGCAGCCGCGAGGGCTTCGGCTCCGGCGGCCTCATTGGCGCGCGGCCCGTGCGCCGCCCGGTGCAGGCCACCGGCCCGCTGGAGCGCGCCAAGGTGAAGTGGTTCAACCGCACCAAGGGCTACGGCTTCGTGGTCCGCGACGCCGAGCCCGGCGACATCTTCGTGCACATCGAGACCCTGCGCCGCTCCGGCATGGAAGACCTGCAGCCCGGCGAGGACGTGATGGTGCGCTTCGCGGAAGGGCCCAAGGGGCTGGTGGTCGCCGAGATCGAGCTCGGGGGCTAGGCAGGCCGCCCTTGCCTGCGGCCCGCGACTGCCGCAAAGGACAGGGGGCTGGTTGAGCCCGGAGCCTCCGCGTGCGCCCCATTTCCCGCTTCCTGCGCCTGCTTGCGTTCGCGTTCGCGGTCGCCGCCTGCCAGCCGGCGGGCGCCGCCCTGCCGGTGCAGGGCGTGGAGGTCAAGGCGACCTATCCCCATGACAGCCGGGCCTTCACCCAGGGCCTGCTCTATCTGAACGGCGATCTCTACGAGAGCACCGGCCTGGTCGGGCAGTCGACGATCCGGCGCGTGCGGCTGCAGGACGGCGCGGTGCTGCAGTCCAAGATCGTCTCGCCGGCCGTGTTCGGCGAGGGCCTGGTCAACTGGGGCGACGAGCTGATCAGCCTCACCTGGCGCGACCAGGTCGGCTTCCGCTGGGACCGCAGGACGTTCGCCCTCAAGTCCTCCTACCGGTACGCCGGCGAGGGCTGGGCGCTGACCCAGAACGGCAAGCAGATCATCATGAGCGACGGCACCCCGGTGCTGAAGTTCCTGGATCCGAAGACGCTGAAGGAGGTCCGACGGATCACCGTCACCGCCGAGGGCCGCCCGCTCGCCAACCTCAACGAGCTCGAGTGGGTGAAGGGGGAGATTTACGCCAACGTCTGGATGACCCGCCTGATCGCGCGGATCGACCCGCAGACCGGCGTCGTGAAGGGGGTCATCGACCTCTCCGCCCTCCCGGAGGCGACCCGGCCCGCGTCTCCTGACGCCGTGCCGAACGGCATCGCCTACGACGCGGCTGGTGACCGGCTCTTCGTCACCGGCAAGCTCTGGCCCAGGCTCTACGAGGTCCGGCTGACGCCGGTTCGGCGGTGATGGACGAAGAGTCGATCCCGCAGCCCCCGGAGGGCTTCGTGCTTTCGGACGGGCGGGGGGCGTTCTCCACCCATAACGGGCCCTATTTCCACCGGCCCTCGGAAGGTCCGCTGGTCGAGCAGGCCTTCTTCGCCCTGAAGCGCCACACCAATGGCGTCGGCATCGTCCACGGCGGCATGCTGTCGGCTTTCATGGACGGCGTGCTGGCGGGCGCCGTCTGGCGCGGCGCGAAGCGGCGGGCGGTGACCATCCACCTCTCCATCGACTTCCTGCACATGGCGCGGGCCGGGGAGTGGGTCCAGGCCGAGGCCCGGCTCACGCGAGCCACGCGTGACGTCGCCTTCGCCGAGGGACGCGCCTTCGTCGGCGGCCGCGACGTGGTCCGCGCGTCCGGGGTGTTCAAGCTGATGGGCGGCTGAGCCCTGCGGCTCCTTCGCGTTTGCGGAAAAGCGGAAACGCCCATATTGCAGGACCCGCCGGCGTTTCCGGGGCGTAGCGCAGCCTGGTAGCGCATCTGCTTTGGGAGCAGAGGGTCGTGTGTTCGGATCACACCGCCCCGACCACGCCGGCGAGGAAAGTTATTGAGGACCGCATGCTCGCGCGCATCTTCCGCCCCGCCAAGAACGCCATGCAGTCGGGGAAGCAGAAGACCCAGGACTGGGTCCTGGAGTTCGAGCCGAGCGCGGCGCGCAGACCCGACCCGCTGATGGGCTGGACCCAGACGAGCGACACCGCCTCCAGCCAGGTCCGCCTGAGCTTCGAGACGAAGGACGAGGCGATCCGGTACGCCGACAAGCATGGCATCGCCTTCCAGCTGATCGACCCGAAGCCCGCCAAGAAGATCATCAAGGCCTATGCGGACAATTTCGCGTTCGGCCGTAAGGTCCCCCTGGACGCACTGACCGCGCCCACGCGCCCGTAGCTCAACCGGATAGAGCATCCGCCTTCTAAGCGGACGGTTGCAGGTTCGAGTCCTGCCGGGCGCGCCAGGGCGCGCCGACCTACTGCGGCCTGGCTGGGGCGTCGCCGACGCCCGTCGTCGGGCGCTCGCCACCGTCCCATTGCCGGTACTCGATCTGCCGCGTCCGGGGCAGGGCGTCCTCGTGCTCTTCGGCGAGCCAGGCCAGCAGCTTCTCCCGCACCTCGCAGCGCAGGTCGAACAGCGGGCCGGACGCCGCCGCGCTCACCAGACAGCGCAACTCCACGGTCTGCTCCTTGAGCTCGGTCACCTGCAGGACGCAGACCCGCTTGTCCCAGAGGGGCGAGGCGTGGACGATCTCCTCGAGCTTGCGGCGCACCTCGTCCACCGGGACCGAATAGTCCGCATGGACCATCGCCGTTCCAAGGAGGTTCGAGGACTCCCGCGTCCAGTTCTGGAACGGCTTCTGCAGGAAGTGGCTGAGCGGCACGATCATCCGCCGCTGGTCCCAGAGCCGGATGACCACATAGGTCGTGGTGATCTCCTCGACGTTGCCGAACTCGTTCTCGACCAGGACCGCGTCGTCGATGCGGATCGGTTGGGTCACCGCCACCTGGATTCCGGCGAACAGGTTCGCGAGGAGCGGCTGCAGGGCCAGGCCCACGATGATCGAGGCCGCGCCGCCCGCGGCGAGCAGGCTCACGCCCCACTGGCGCACGCCGCCGATGGTCATCAGCGCGAGGCCGACGCTGACCAGCACCACGAGAGTGGCCACGGCGCGCCGCAGGATCTTCACCTGGGTCAGGTGCTTCCGCGCGATGAGGTTGTCGGCGACGTCGACCCGGTAGCGCCGCATGTACAGGGACGCGCCGATATCGAGCGCCGCCATGGCGATCCAGCCCATCGTTAGGATGAAGGCGACGAGCAGCGCGTGTCGGATAAGTCCCGCCGCGTCCGAGGACAGCGGCGCCGCGGGTGTGGCGGCGGCCAACGCCACCAGCACCGTCAGCATGCGCGCCGGACGTCGGCTGCGCACCAGGAGCGCGCGCCAGAACGCGTCCCGCCGCCGGAGCGCCCGCCGGATCAGGAACACCACGGCGTGGTGAAAGGCGACCGCGGCCACGGCGGCCACGGCGAAGATCAGCAGGCTGGCCAGCCATGGCGGGGCCCAGGCCATGCCATCGCGCAGCCGCGCGAATAGGTCGAGGGTCGGCATGAGCCAGAACGCCCTATGTTTGGAGTCCATGGCTAACCCATGGGACTCCAGGTCGTTCCGAACCCTCGTTACTCGAGCGGAAGCTTCGGCTGGGTCTCCGCGTCGGGCCAGCGGACGAGGTTGGGGAGGTGCGCGCGCGCCGCGATCTCCGTCAGCATCGCCTGGGCGAGCTGGTCCAGGGGCGCGTGCTCACGATAGTCGCCGGGGCCTGCGAGATGAGCGCGGCCGTCCTTGCGGAGGTCGACAGCGGCCCGCTCGGTGAACGGATTGCCCTCCTCATAGACGGCCACGGCATAGCCGCCCTGGTCCGTGACGAGGCGCATGGTGGGCACGTCGGTGAAGCCGTCGCCGAAGAATACGATCCGGTCGAACGGGACCGGACGATCGTCCTTCTCCTGCGCCCGGTTGATCGCGTAGTTGTCCCATTCCTCCAGCGTCCACTTGTTGATGCGGAACAGGTACTGGGTCTTGGACGTGTAGTTGACGCCCAGCGCCACCCCGATCGCCTCCTCGTTCTCGTCGAACATGAAGGCCGAGGCGTAGATCCGCTCGAAGTGCTTCGCGATGGGCGACCCCTCGATCAGCTCGCGGTTGCCCGACGAGATGATGAAGTGATGCAGGTCCAGGCCCATGTCGGCGGCCCGTCGGTTCTGACGCTCGAACCAATCCTCGACGCCGGGGAAGAGATTCAGGGTCGCGCCGCGTCGGCGCCAGCTGTCCAGCGACAGCTCCAGGCCCTTCTCGCGGGCCTTGGCCAGCATCATGTGCATGTAGGCGAGGATGGTGTCGCCGCGCTGCTGCTTGGCGAGGTCGTCCACGGCGCGCCAGAATTCCTGACGATCCATCCCCAGTTCGTCCGGGATGAAGGCGTGGTTCTGCATGAACCCGGGCGCAAGGGTCCCGTCGAAGTCGTAGGCGAAGACCACCCGGGGGCGTTCGGCGTTCATCTGCGGTCCTGCAGCAGCATCAGGGCCGCAACCTTTAGGCCGCCGGTCAGGCGGGTTCCAGCGCCTTGCGGCAGGCCATCAGCGGCTGGATCTTCCGGCCGAAGTCGTCGATGCCCTTCTGGAAATCGTCGAAGGTGAGCAGGACGCCGGCGGTGCCCGGCACAGAGGCCACCTCGTCGAGCATCCGGGCGACGCTTTCGAAGCTGCCCACCAGCGTCCCCATGTTGAGGTTCACCGCCGAGGTCGCGTCGGCGAGCTGGACGGTGTTGGTCGTGGCCCCCGCCGCCGCGTTCGGCGCGGCCTGGTCGGTCAGCCACTTCAGCGCCTCCCTGGTCGGCCCCGTCGCGATAGAGCCGCCACTTGGCCATGGCCTTCTCGTCTGTCTCGTCGGCGATGATCATGAAGAGGATGTAGCTCTTCACGTCGCGGCCGGTCTTGGCCGCAGCCGCCTCCAGGCGCGTGTTCACCGGGGCGAAGGCGGTGGGCGTGTTGGTCCCCTTGCCGAGCGCGAAGGCGTAGTCGGCGTACTGGGCGGTGAAGGCCAGACCTTCATCGCTGGAGCCCGCGCAGATGATCTTGGTGTCCTTCGGCGTGGGGCTCACCCGGCAATCGTTCATGGTGAAGTACTCGCCCTTGAAGTCGGACTTGCCGGTCTCCAGCAGCTCCCGCAGCACCGTCGCGTACTCCGCGAGGTACCGGTAGCGGGTCTTGTAGTGCGCCTCGCCGGGCCACAGGCCCATCTGGTCGTACTCGGCCTTCTGCCAGCCGGTCACGAGGTTGATGCCGAACCGGCCGGGCGCGATGGAGTCGATCGTCGACGCCATGCGGGCGACGATCGCTGGGGGGCAGCGTCAGGGTGGCGGCGGTGGCGAAGATCTTGATCTTGCTGGTGACCGCCGCGAGGCCCGCCATCAGGGTGAAACTCTCGAGGTTGTGCTCCCAGAACTCCGTCTTCCCGCCGAAGCCGCGCAGCTTGATCATCGAGAGCGCGAAATCGAGCCCATAGCCCTCCGCCTTCTGGGTGATCTCCTTGTTGAGCTCGAAGCTCGGCATGTACTGCGGCGACGTCTCGGAGATCAGCCAGCCGTTGTTGCCGATGGGGATGAAGACGCCGATCTCCATGGGAGCCTCCGCGAGCCTATTTGCCGATGTGGGCGATGGTGGCGATCTCCACCAGGAAGTCGGGCCGCACGAGCCCGCACTGGATGCAGAACCGGGCCGGCTTGTCGCCCGGGAAGAACTCCGCATAGACCTTGTTGATCGCCTGGTAGTCGGCCCAGTCCTTCAGGAAGATGTGGTTCATGGTGACGTCGTCCATGGTCCCGCCCGCGGTCTCGATGACGCTCTTGATGGTCTCCAGCACCTGGCGCGTCTGGGCGGCGGCGTCGCCAACGTGGGCGACGTTGTTGTCCTTGTCGAAGGCGAGCGTGCCCGAGACGTAGACCACGCCGTCGGCCAGCGTGCCGGGCGAGAAGGGGGCGATCGGCGTGCCCGTGCCGGGCGGGGTGATGACGGTCTTGGGCATGGATCCTCCTTACGCCGGCGGCATCTGGCCGAACGCGCCCTTGAAGTCGGCGACGCTGGAGACCCAGCCGAAGAACTTCTCGATGTTGTAGAGCGCGGCCTGCTGCAGAAACTCCGGCCCCGCCTGGTGCGTGGCGTCCTCCAGCACGACGCCGAAGTATTCCAGCATGAAGCCGTCCCGGAGCGTCGATTCCACACAGACGTTGGTGGCGATGCCCACGAAGACGATGTTCCGGATGCCGCGCGAGCGCAGGACGCTGTCGAGCTGCGAGTTGAAGAAGCCGGAATAGCGGGTCTTGTGCAGGACGATGTCGCCGGGCTGCGGCTTCAGGTCGTCGACCAGCTCGTAGTCCCAGGTCCCCCCGCGCCAGCAGCTTTCCGTGCAATTCAGGGCGCGCCCGCATCGTCTTGAGCGCATTGGACTTGTGCCAGTTTGGCGAGCCCTCGCCGCCAGCCTCCACATAGTCGGCGTCCCAGCCGTTCTGGAAGTAGATCACCGGCATCCCGGCCGCGCGCGCGGTGTCGAGCACGCCCTTGATCTTGCCGATCACCGCAGGCGCGCCCGAGATGTCGAACCCGGCCAGGTCCAGGTAGCCGCCGGGCGAGGCATAGGCGTTCTGCATGTCGATGACCACGACCGCCGTCTGGGCCGGCGCGAGCGCCACCGGCTCCGGCCGGGCCGGCAGGACGAGGGTGTCGGTCTTGGTCATTCACGCCCGCTCTGTCTCGAGACCGGCCACCATGGCATAGCGGCAGGCGAAGCCAAGCCTCGGAGAACGCCGGTCATGGCCGAACCCCTCGATGCCGCCGCCCTGGACAGCCTGTTCCGCGAGGCGCGCACCCGCAACGCCTTCACCGACCGGCCGGTCCCCGAGGCCCTGCTGCGCGAGCTCTACGACCTGCTGAAATGGGGCCCGACCGCGTCGAACGCGACGCCGGCCCGTTTCGTCTTCCTCACGACGCCCGAGGCGAAGGCCCGGCTCGCGCCCCACCTGTCCAGGTCCAATGCCGCGAAGAGCATCGGCGCGGCGGTCCAGGTGATCGTCGCCTATGACCTGGCGTTCTCGGAGACGATCCCCAGGCTCTTCCCGCACAATCCGGGCTCGGCCGCCTGGTTCGCCAAGCCGGAGGTGGCCCAGGAGACCGCGTTCCGGAACGGCTCCCTGCAGGGCGCCTACATGATCCTGGCCGCCCGCGCGCTCGGCCTGGACTGCGGGCCAATGTCCGGGTTCGACAGGGCAGGGGGTGGACGCCGAGTTCTTCGCCGGCACGGACTGGCGGTCCAACTTCCTCTGCAACCTCGGCTACGGCTCCGACGAGAACCTCTTCCCGCGCAATCCCAGGCTTGGGTTCGAAGAGGCCTGCCGGATCCTCTAGCGCTCGCCCACCGGCTGGCGCTGGGCGTCGAGCTCTACGGTCCAGTCGGCGCGTTCCGGCATCTCGGCCAGGATCCAGCGGGTCAGGCGCTCGTAGTGCTGGACGAAGCGCGCGACCTCCGCGTCGCTCATGCCCTTGCCGGTCTTGGCCTTCAGCCGGTGCTCCTGTTCGGTCCGCCAGCCGACGACCACCTCGAACCCCGGGGCCGCCATCAGCGACAGGCTGTGTATCTTCGCGAACAACGCCTGGTAGGGCCCGTCGAGCTGCTCGTTGACCCAGCCGCGCCAGCGGCCGTCGGGGTCCTCGTCGCGCTCCAGGTCATTCACCGGGGTCGCCAGCGCCGCCAGCCCCCTGGCCGCGGGCGCCGACGCACCAGCCCTCGAAGATCACCACGTCCACGGGCGTGGCGATGGTCTCCCCAAGTCCCCCGCGGCGTGCGGTTGTCAGTGGCCTTGTCGAACTTCGGCAGCGTCACCCGGCCCCTGGTGCGGAGCTGGTCCAGCGTCGCGCCAGCCATGGCCACGTCATGCGTCCCGGGCGGCCCGCGGGTCGCCAGCAGGGGATGAACGTCCTTGGCGAGCTGTTCCCGCGCCGACTTGGGCAGGTAGAAGTCGTCCAGCGACACCGCGACCGCGCTCAGCCCCTTGGCTTCCAGCAGCTTCACCGTCGCTGCGGCCACCGTCGACTTGCCCGATCCCTGCGCCCCGCACAGCCCGAGGATCGCCGTCCGCCGCCGGACCTGCCGCAGGCGCGCGGCGCGGTCGGCGAGCGGACGGCACACCCATTCGAGGGTCGCGCGGAAGGTCTCCGGCAATTCCTCGGTCGCCAGAAACTCGGGAAGCCAGTCGTCGTCGCGCAAGATCACCCCTTCGCGGGGCGCCGGCCCCTCAGTATCCGCCGATCACCGGCAGGACTTCGCCGGTGATGTAGCTCGACATCTGCGGAGAGGCGAGGAAGACGAAGGCTGGCGCGATCTCTTCCGGCTGGGCCGGGCGCTTCATCGGGACCTTCGCCCCGAATTCCTCGATCTCCTTGCCCACCTTGTCGGCGGGGTTGAGCGGCGTCCAGACCGGCCCCGGCGCCACGCAGTTCACCCGGATGCCCTTGGGCACGAGGCTGCCGGCCAGAGCGCGGGTGAAGGCGTGGATGCCGCCCTTGGTCATGGAATAGTCGAGCAGGCGCTTCTCCCCATCGATGCCGGTGACCGAGCCGGTGTTCACGATCGCCGAGCCCGGCTTCATGTGCGGGATCGCCGCCTGGGCCATGTGGAAATAGCCGTAGAGGTTGGTCTTCAGCGTCCGGTCGAAGTGCTCGAGCGTCAGGTCGGCGATGTCGTGGACGTGGTTCTGGAAGGCGGCGTTGTTCACCAGGATGTCGAGCTTCCCGAGCTCCTTCAGCGTCTTCTGCACGGCGACGGCGGCATAGGCCGGGTCGGCCACGTCGCCCGGGATAAGGATGGCGCGCCGGCCTTCCTTCTCGACGGCCTGCTTGGTCAGCTCGGCGTCCTCGTCCTCGTTCAGGTAGGCGATGGCGACGTCGGCGCCCTCCCGGGCGAACAGCACCGCCACTGCCCGCCCGATGCCGGAATCGGCCCCGGTGATCAGCGCGACCTTGTCCTTCAGCTTGCCCGAGCCCTCCCAGTAGGGCGCATCCCACATGGGCTGCAGCTCGAGGTCGGCCTCCACGCCGGGCTTTTCCAGATGCTGCCTCGGGAGCGGCGGAACGGGGTATTCCCGTGCGCCGGCCTGCATGGGCTTCTCGTCCTCGCCGGACTCGAAGGAACGCTGCTCGTGCTTGGCGTCGAGCGGCGCCTGGATCTCGCGTTCGGCCTGGGCGGCGCGGTCGCCCTCGGCGGCGAAGCGGCCGGTTTCGGATTGGCTCATGGCATGTCCCTCGCTGGTGTTCAGCGGGGCAACTGCCGGGGCGTGGGGAGGTTCCTAGGCGGCGTCCGCGGCGTAGGCCGCCAGCCCGCGCGTCAGGTCGGCGATCAGGTCGTCGGCGTTCTCCAGGCCCACATGCAGCCGGATCAGCGGGCCGCCGTAGTCGCGCTTGAACGTCCGGGTGTGCAGCTGGGGGTCGCAGGAGATCGCCAGGCTCTCGAACCCGCCCCACGAGAATCCCAGGCCAAACAGGGTGAGCGCGTCCAGGAAGGCGTTCACCGCCGCCTCCGGCGCCGGCTTCAGCGCGAAGGCGAAGAGGCCGCAGCCGCCGCGGAAGTCCCGGGCGAAGAGTTCGTGCCCGGGCGCGCCGGGCAGGGCGGGGTGATAGATCTCCGCCACCTCGGGCCGCGCCTTCAACCAGTGCGCCAGCTTCAGGGCGCTGGCCCCGTGCCGCTCCAGGCGGGTCGGCAGGGTCCTGAGGCCCCGGAGCATCTGGTAGGCGTCGTCCTGTGAGACCGCCCAGCCGAGGTGGAGCACGCCCTCGTCGAGCTTCCTGACCAGGGCCGGGTCGCGCGCCGCGGCCGATCCCATGAAGACGTCGGAGTGGCCGCCGACATACTTGGTCAGCGCCTGGATCGAGATGTCCACGCCATGATGCAGCGGCTTGTAGAGATATCCCGCGCCCCAGGTGTTGTCGGACGCCGTCAGGATGCCGCGTTCGCGGGCGAGTTCGGCGACGCGGGACTGATCCACCATCTCGAAGGTCAGCGAGCCGGGGCTCTCCAGCAGGATCAGCCGCACGGCATCCGAGGCGCCCTTCACCAGGGTCTCGGCGTCGAGGTCGGGCGGATAGTAGGTGGTCTTCACCCCGAAACGCTTGAGCACGAGGTCGCAGAACCTTCGCGTCGGCTTGTAGATGGCGTCGCTGACCAGCACCTCGTCGCCGGTCTTCAGCACGGCCAGGAGAGCGCCGGCCATGGCTGCGAGGCCGGAGGGATAGAGCGCGACGCCGACCGCGCCCTCCAGGGTCGCCAGCGCCTCCTGCAGCGCCGCCTGGGCGGCGAGCCCCTGTCGGCCATAGGTGACGTGGTTGTCGTCGTCATAGAGCGCCGCTGCGCTGGGCAGGAGGACGGTCGAGCCCTTCTGGATGGGCGGCCCCACGGTCTTCACCAGCTTGGGCGGCGTGCTTCCGGCGCGGATCAGGCGGGTTTCGTCGTCCATGCGGGGTTGCGGGCCCAGGTTGCGCTGGCGAAAGTGCCTGCGGGCACATAGAGCCCAAGGGTTTCCACGATCAAGGAGCAGGCATGATCAGGCGCCTGGCGGCGACGGCGATGTTCAGCCTCTGCCTGGCGGCGTGCGAACGCCAGCCGGCGCCGCCCGAGCCGGCGAAGGCCGCTCCGAAGGTTCAGACGCCCGCGGCCATCGCCTACACCCCCGCCGTCAGTCCGACGCTCGAGGCGGTGCGCAAGCGCGGCTATGTCGCCTGCGGCGTTCATCCAGGTCTTCCGGGATTTGCCTTCCCGGACGCCCGCGGCGTCTGGCGCGGCTTCGACGTGGACATCTGCCGGGCGGTGGCCGTCGCCACATTGGGCGATGCGGCCAAGGTGCGCTTCATCCCGATCGTCGCCCAGGACCGCTTCAGCGCGCTCCAGAAGGGCCAGATCGACCTCCTGGCGCGCAATACGAGCCTGACCTTCGCCCGCGACGCCGGCCTGGGCCTCGATTTCGCGGCGGTCACCTACTACGACGGCCAGGGCTTCCTCGCCCCGCGGTCGCTCGGCGTGACGAGCGCGGAGGAACTCTCGGGCGCGCGGATCTGCGTCCAGTCGGGTACGGCCAGCGAGGCCAACCTCGCGGACTGGTTCAACAGCCGGGGCCTCCGCTTCCAGCCCGTTATGGCGGCGTCGGAGGAAGACGCGCGGCGTCTGTATCAGGAGGAGGCCTGCGACGTGTTCAGCGCCGACATCTCGGCGCTGGCGGCTTCGCGCTCGGTGCTCAACAACCCGGGGGCGCACGTCATCCTGCCCGAGGTGATCTCCAAGGAGCCTCTCGGCCCCGTGGTGAGGCAGACGGATCCCACGTGGGCCGACATCGTCCGCTGGACGGTCTACGCGACCGTGCTCGCCGAAGAGCTGGGGCTGACCTCCCGCACCGTGGAGGCGGCCCGGGGAGACGGTCACCGACCCGCAGGCGCGGCGCCTGCTCGGCCTCGAAGGCGGCCTGGGCCCGCTGCTCGGCCTGAAGGACGACTGGGCCTACCAGGTCATCAAGCAGGTCGGCGCCTATCACGAGATCTTCCGGCGGGACGTGGGGGGCCGACTCCGCCCTCAACCTCGATCGCGGCCTGAACGCGCTCTGGAACGCTCCGAAGCCCGGCCTGATGTACGCCCCGCCGATGCGCTGAACCATCCGCAGCCCACAGGCGTCACGCGGAGAGCTCGACGGGCTTCCCGCTAGGCTGGACGCTCACGGGCCATTTCGATGAGGGTCGGGCGGAAGCCGGCGGCGGCGAACAGCCGCTGGGCGTCTGCGTTGGCGTGGGCGGTGGAGAGGACGATGCGCGGCGCGCCGGCGTCGAGCAGGGCCGCGGCCATGGCCTCCAGCAGGCGCCGGCCCGTCCCATGGCCACGGTGGTCGGGGTCGACCAGCAGGTCGTGGACCGCGCCACAGGGGCCGCGCAGCGCCAGCCAGTCGAAGTCTTCGAGGGCGCCATAGGCGTAGCCGACCACCCGGCCGGCCTGCTCGGCGACCAGGACGAAGGCGCCTTCGCGCTGGGCCTCGTCCTTCAGGAAGGCCGCATAGCCGCGCTCCGTCTGCGGCGTGGCGGCGATGAAGCGCTGGGGATCGAAGCTGTGGTGTAGGGCGACGAGGGCGGCGCCCAGGCGGCCGAGGGCGGCGGCGTCCTGGGGTGTCGCGCGGCGGATCACAACGTCAGCGGCCATCGCGGCTCAGAGCTCCAGCACCATGGCGCAGCGGTCCTGAGGCCGCGCGCTGCTTCGCCCGCGAGAATGGCGTCGAACTCGGGCGGCGCGTCGTCCCAGAACCGGAATCCGGCCGAGGCGTAGAAGGGTCCATTGAACGGCACGTCGCGGAAGGTCGTCAGGCTCAGTCGCCGGAAGCCGGCCCCGCGCGCGAAGGCGATCACCTCGGCCAACATCCGGCGACCGAGGCCCTTGCCCTGATGGCCCTGGGCGACGGCGAACTCGTCGATATGCAGGCGCTCGCCGTGGGCCGTGGCGCCGAGGAAGGCCTGCACGTGGCCGCCCGCGACCGCGACCCACAGGGTGCCGGCCTCCTGCCGCCCGCTCCAGGCCTCGGGCGGGGTGAACTCGCTGAAGATGCGCTCGGGCACGTCGCGGCCGTGGAAGGATCCCGCGGCGGAGAGCTCCACGGCGGGCAGGGCGGCGAGGTCTTCCGGGCGGGCGGGGCGGATCTCGATGGGTCAGGCTCCGGTGACGACAGGAACGTCCGCCCGTGCGCCCCACTCGGACCACGAACCGTCATAGACCGCCACGTCCTCGCGGCCGAGGCGGGCGAGCGCCAGCGCCAGGGTCGAGGCGGTCACGCCCGAGCCGCAGGTGGTGACGATCGGGCGGGCGAGGTCCACCTGGGCGTCCTCGAACAGGGCGCGCAGCTCGTCGGCGGACTTCAGGGTCCCGTCGGGCCGGACGACGCCGTCGGAGGGCAGGTTGAGCGCGCCCGGCATATGGCCCGACCGCAGGCCCGGCCTGGGCTCGGCGGCCTCGCCGCGGAACCGCGCCGCCGGACGGGCGTCCACCACCTGGGCCTCGCGCCGCTCCAGGAGCTGGCGCACGGCGTCCAGGTCGCGGACCAGGCCGGCGTCGAACGCCGCGTCGAGCTGGCTGGCCGCCGGTGCGGACGGGGTGGTCTCCACCGGCCGGCCCTCGGCGCGCCACTTGGGCAACCCGCCGTCCAGCACGAACACCCTCGGGAACCCCATGGTCCGCAGCGTCCACCAGACCCTGGGCGCCGAGTAGATGCCGTGGGCGTCGTAGACGACGATCGTCGCGTCCCGGCGCAGACCCAGCTCGCCGATCATCTCCGCGAACGCCTCCGGGGTCGGCAGCATGTGCGGCAGGTCGGTCGCCGGATCGCAGACGCCGTTGATGTCGAAGAACACCGCGCCGGGGAGATGACCCGCCGCGTAGCTGTCGCGCCCATGGCCTGCCTGGCCGACCTTCGGCAGGGTGGCGTCGACGACCTGGATAGCCGGATCGCCGACGCGTTCGCCCAGCCAGGCCGTGGAGACGACGGGATCTGTCATGCCAGCCACGTGGGGACCGGCAGGCCCTTCTCGCCGAGGAAGCCCGGGTTGTAGATCTTCGACTGGTAGCGCTGACCGTGGTCGCAGAGGATCGTCACCACGGTGTGGCCGGGACCCAGGTCCTTGGCGAGGCGGATCGCGCCGGCGACGTTGATCCCCGTCGAGCCGCCCATCACCAGGCCCTCGTATTCCACGAGGTCATAGATCGCGTGCAGCATCTCCTCGTCGGAGATCCGGTAGGAGCGGTCGATGGCGAGGCCTTCCAGGTTGGCGGTGATCCGCCCCTGGCCGATGCCCTCGCTGATCGAACTGCCCTCGGCCTTCAGTTCCCCGTCGGTGTAGTAGGCGTGGAGCGCGGCGCCGTGCGGGTCGGCGAGGCCGATCACCACATCCTTCTTCCGCTCGCGCAGGGCCTCGGCGACGCCGGCCAGCGTCCCGCCGGAACCCACCGCGCAGACGAAGCCGTCGACCGTGCCGCCGGTCTGGCGCCAGATCTCCGGACCTGTGCCGGCGACGTGGGCCTGGCGGTTCGCCACGTTGTCGAACTGGTTGGCCCAGACCGCGCCGGCCGGCTCCTTGGCGTCAAGTTCCGCGGCCAAGCGGCCGGAATACTTCACATAGTTGTTCTCATTGGCGTAGGGGACCGCGTCCACCTCGACGAGTTCCGCGCCGTACAGCCGGATGGCGTCCTTCTTCTCCTGGCTCTGGGTGCGCGGGATGACGATGGTGCATCTGTAGCCCAGCGCCTTGCCGACCATGGCGAGCCCGATGCCGGTATTGCCCGCCGTGCCCTCCACGATCCGGCCTCCCGGGCGAAGCAGGCCCTTCGACTCGGCGTCGCGGACGATCCACAGCGCGGCCCGGTCCTTTACCGACTGGCCCGGATTCATGAACTCGGCCTTGGCGAGGATCTCGCAGCCCGTGGCCTCGCTCGCCCGGTTCAGGCGGATGAGCGGCGTGTTTCCGATGGCGTCCAGGACGCTTCTGGCGACTTCCATGATCGCTACTTAAGCGTCGGGGGCCCGCAGGAACAGGGGCCGGCGCGCGAAGCTCTTGTGCCCGCCCGCGCGGCAGGCCACTTAGCCGCCGACCTCCTCTGCAGGGATTGCGAGATGCCCGCTCTGACGCTCGACCGCTGGAACCTCTCGATCGGCGACGGCCATCCGCTGCTGGTGATCGCCGGGCTCAACGTCATCGAGGACCTGGACCTGGCGCTCGCCACCGCGCGCCATCTGAAGGCCGTCTGCGCCGAACTCGGCCTGCCCTATGTGTTCAAGGCGAGCTACGACAAGGCCAACCGCTCCTCGATCAAGAGCTTCCGTGGCCCCGGCCTGCAGAAGGGCCTGGAGATTCTCGCCGAGGTGAAGCGGCAGGTGGACGTGCCGATCGCCACCGACATCCACGCGCCGGAGGAGGCCGCCCCGGTCGCCGCGGTCGCCGACATCGTGCAGATCCCGGCCTTTCTCTGCCGGCAGACCGACCTCGTGGTCACCGCGGCCCGCGCCACCCATGCGGCCGGCGGCTGGCTGCACGTGAAGAAGGGCCAGTTCCTCGCCCCCTGGGACGCGAAGAACATCGTCTCCAAGGTGCAGGAAGCCACCGACGGCGCCGAGTTCACCATCCTCTGCGAGCGCGGCAATTCCTTCGGCTACAACAACCTGATCGTCGACATGCTCGGCATCGGCGAGATGAAGAAGCTCGGCGTCCCCGTCACGATCGACGCCACCCATGCCGTCCAGCTCCCCGGCGCCGACCCGCGGACCGGCGGCGCCTCGACCGGCGGACGGCGCGAAGGCGTGGCGGTGATCGCCAAGGCCGCCGTGGCGTCCGGCGCCGACGGTGTCTTCCTGGAATTCCACCCGGATCCGGACAAGGCGCTGTGCGACGGCCCGAGCTGCCTGCCCCTGGATGGCGCCAAGGACCTGCTCGCCACGCTCAAGGCCCTGCACGCCGTGGTGAACGGCTGAGCCGCGGGTTGACCCCGCCGCCGACGCGCCGCACAGGCTAGTGACCATGGATCTCTCAGCGCTCCAGCATCTCCTGGGTGACGCGGCGGGCCGCCGGGTCGTCTGCGTCGGCGACGTGATGATCGACCGCTTCGTGTACGGCGAGGTAAGCCGGATCTCCCCCGAAGCGCCGATCCCCGTCCTGGCCCGCAAGCGCGAGACCGTCATGCTTGGGGCCGCCGGCAACGTGGCCCGCAACGTCGCCGCGCTCGGGGGGACGGTCGCCCTGGTCGGCCTGATCGGCAGCGACCTGAGGGCCACGAGGCCATGAGCCTCGTGGGCGCCGAAAGCGGCATCGAGGGCTATCTCGTCACCGACACCGGACGGCCCACGACCCTGAAGGTCCGCTACGTGTCCGGCCAGCAGCAGCTTCTGCGCGTCGACCTGGAGGAGAGCCGCCCGGTCACCGGCGACTGTGAGCAGCGCCTGGTCCGCACGGTCCGCGACGCCATCGATGGGGCAGGGGTCATCCTCCTGTCCGACTACGGCAAGGGCGTGGTGACCGACGCCCTGATCGCCGCCTGCCTCGAGGCTGCGAAGGCGACCGGGGCCAAGGTGGTCGTGGACTCCAAGGCCCGCTCCTTCGCCCGCTACGGCGCCGTCGATCTGATCAAGCCGAACGCCCTCGAGCTTGCCCACGCGACCGACCTGCCCACCGGCACGGACGCCGAGGTCGAGGCGGCGCTGGCCCGCGCCCTGGAACTCTGGGACGCCAAGGGCGTCCTGGTCACCCGCGCGGCCAAGGGCATCACGCTGGCGCTCCGGGGTCAGCCGGTGCGCCACTTCCCGACCGTGTCCCGCGAAGTGTTCGACGTTTCGGGCGCCGGCGACACCACCATCGCCGCCCTGGGTCTCGCCCTGGCCGCCGGGGCCACCCTCGACGAGGCCATCGGCTTCGCCCAGCTCGCCGCCGGCGTGGCCGTCGGCAAGGTCGGCACCGCCACCGTCAGCCCCGAGGAACTGGTCGAGGCCGCGATCACCGCCCACCTGGCCCCGGCCGAGGCGAAGGTCGCCACGCTCCAGCGCCTCTCCGACGAGGTCGCCCGCTGGCGCGCCAAGGGCCTGCGCGTCGGGTTCACCAACGGCTGCTTCGACATCCTGCACAAGGGCCACGTGGCCTACCTCGGCCAGGCCCGGACCTGGTGCGACCGCCTGGTCGTCGGCCTGAACTCCGACGCCTCGGTCCGGGCGCTGAAGGGGGAGGGACGCCCGGTCAACGACCTGGAAAGCCGCGCCCTCGTGCTCGCCGGCCTCGGCAGCGTCGACCTAGTGGTGCCCTTCGACGAGGACACCCCGCTCAGGCTGATCGAGGCCGCCCGGCCCGACGTCCTGATCAAGGGCGCCGACTACACCGAGGCCGAGGTGGTGGGCGCCAGGGAGGTCCGGTCCTGGGGCGGCGAGGTGAAGCTGGCCGAGATCGTCGAGGGCTATTCGACCACCGCCGCCATCCGCCGGATGAGCCGAAAGGAAGAGGCATGACCCGTCGCATCGCCTTCGTCACCGGCGGGGCCGGCTTCATCGGCTCGAACATCGTCGCCCGCCTGGCCGAGGACCCGACGCTCGACGTGGTGGTCTGCGACCGCTTGCGAGAGGCCGAACTCGGCAAGTGGCGCAACATCGCCAAGCACCCGATCGGCGACTTCGTGGCGCCCGAGGCCATGTTCGACTGGCTGGAGAAGCGGTGGCGGGACGTGGAGCTGGTCGTCCACATGGCCGCGGTCTCGTCGACGACGGAGCCGGACGCCGACAAGATCATCCATTCGAACTTCACCCTCAGCCGCGACCTGTTCCGCTGGTGTGCGGACCGCCAGCGCCGCTTCGTCTATGCGTCCTCGGCGGCGACCTATGGGTCCGGCGAGCAGGGGTTCGACGACGACAACAGCTATGAGGCGCTGACCGCACTCCGCCCGCTCAACACCTACGGCTGGTCGAAGGCGCTGTTCGACCTCTTCGCGGCGCGCCAGGCGGCCCGGGACTACGCCCCGCCGCAGTGGGTGGGGCTGAAGTTCTTCAACGTCTACGGGCCCAACGAGGAGCACAAGCACTCGATGAAGTCCGTGGCCTCGCAGATCTGGCCGAAGGTGCGCGAGGGCCATGCCGTCCAGCTCTTCAAGAGCTACCGCAAGGACGTCCCGGACGGCGGCCAGACCCGCGACTTCGTCTATGTGCGCGACGCCGCCGACGTCTCGCGCTGGCTCTACGAGAACCCGCAGGTGAACGGCATCTACAACCTCGGCAGCGGCAAGGCCCGCACCTTCGAGGAGATGGCCCGCCAGGTCTTCGAGGCGGCCGGCCGCAACGCCGAGATCGAGTACACGCCCATGCCGCCGGCGATCCGCGACAAGTACCAGTACTTCACCGAGGCGAAGATGGACCGGCTGTTCCAGGCCGGCTACCCGAAGCCGATGACGACGCTGGAGGACGGGATCGGCGACTACGTGCGGGGCTACCTCTCCCAGCCCGACCCTTACCGCTAGGCGATGGACGGGCCGCTGCCGCGCCGGACCCGGTGGCTCGCCGCCTTCGTCCTCGGGGTGGCGGTCGTCCTGGCCATCGCGACCGGCGTCTTCTGGGAGGATCTCCGGCGCACCGCGCTCGATCCCAAGGTGCCGTTCCAAACCTACGACCCGCCGCCGGCCCCGAACTATGGCGTCGGCGCCGCCTGGTGGCTGATGCCGACCCGTCCCGAGGCGCCGGGCGCCGCCGATCCGGCCGTCGACGTCTTCTTCGTCTCGCCGACGGTCTATGACGGCGGCGAGGACTGGAACGCCCCCATCGACGACGCGGACTCAGCCGACCTGTTCGTGCGTCGGATGGCGCCCAACTACGTCGGCCCCTTCGTCCGGGTCGGCCGCATCTTCGCGCCCCGCTACCGCCAGGCCAGCCTGTACAGCCTGCTGACGCTCCGCGAAGACGCCCGCGAGGCCCGACGGTTCGCCTATGGCGACGTGTCCCAGGCCTTCCGCACCTACGTGGCCCGGTACAACAGGGGCCGACCCTTCATCATCGTCGGGGTGGAGCAGGGCGGCACGCTCGCCGCCCGCCTCCTGAGGGAGGAGGTGGCGCTCGATCCGGAGCTCCGGAGCCGCCTCGTGGCCGCCTACCTGCCCGAGACGATCGTCCCGGCCGACGCGCCGCCGATCCCGCCCTGCGAAGGGCCGGGCCAGACCGGCTGCCTCGCCGCCTGGGCCAGCATCAACACCGCCGAGTTCGAACGCGCCCAGGTCCTCCTCGACCGTGCGCTCGTCTGGACCCCCGGCGGCGACCTGGAGAACCTGAAGGGCCGCCGGCCGCTCTGCTTCAACCCGATCCTCAGCGCGACGACCGACGAGCCGGCGCCCGCACGGCTCCACCGCGGCGCGGCCAACGCCACGGACCTGGAGTGGGGCGCGCGGCCGGCCTTCATGGCCCGCCAGGTCTCGGCCAGCTGCGAGGGCGGAGTGCTCCGCGTCTCCGCGCCCCGGTCCTCCGCCCTGAAGCGCACCGGAAGCTGGGCCGAGCGGCGCAAGGTCCCGGGCTACAACCTCTTCTACGCGGACCTCGAGGCCGACGCGGAAGGCCGGGCGGACGCCTTCCTCCACCGATAGGGCTTGGCCGCGGCCTGCGTTCAGGCTTCCCTGTCGACAACCAGAGGGAGGCCGCCATGTCCGACGTCAATCGCCAGATCCTGCTCGCCGAGCTGCCGCAGGGACACCTGTCGCCGGATCATTTCCGCCTCACCGAGGGCGCGCGGCCGACGCCCGGGCCGGGCGAGGCCCTGCTCCGCACCCGCTACATCTCGCTGGACGCCGCCAACCGCGCCTGGATGCAGGGCGCCACCTACCGCTCGGCCCTGAAGGCCGGCGACGTCATGGCCGGCGGCGCCCTGGCGGAGGTGGTGGAGGCGGACGGCGGCGGGCTCGAACCCGGCGACCTCGTCTCCGCCGACACCGGCTGGCAGGACTATGCGGTCCTGCCGACCAAGCGGCTGGCGAAGCTGCCGAAGCTCGAGCCGATGACCCACCTGCTCAGCGTCTACGGCGTGGCCGGGCTGACCGCCTACTTCGGCCTGCTGGAATGCGGGAAGCCCAAGGCCGGCGAGACCGTCGTCGTCTCCGCCGCGGCGGGCTCCGTCGGCTCCATCGTCGGCCAGATCGCCAAGATCCAGGGCTGCCGCGTGGTGGGCATCGCCGGCGGCGAGGCCAAGGGCCGCTGGCTGATCGACGAGCTCGGCTTCGATGCGGTGGCCGACTACAAGGCCGGCAACCTCCGGGCTCAGCTCAAGGAGCACGCGCCGGGCGGCATCGACGTCTATTTCGACAACGTCGGCGGCGACATCTTCGAGACCTGCCTGTTCTCGATGAACAACTTCGGCCGCATCGCCTGCTGCGGCGCGCTGTCCTCCTACGACGGCGCGCCGCCGGCGCACGGTCCGCGCGGCGTGCCCGGCCTGATCGTCACGCGGCGCCTGACGCTCCGCGGCTTCGTGGTCATGGACTTCGACGACCAGCGGGAGAAGGCGCTCGCCGATCTCCAGCGCTGGGTCGCCGAGGGGAAGCTGAAGGTCCAGGAGGACGTCATCGACGGCCTGGAGAACCTGCCGGCCGCCCTCGTCGGCCTGCTGGCCGGCGAGAACCGCGGCAAGCGGATGGTGAAGGTCCGCTAGAAGTCGAACTCCGGCCGCACTTCGATCGCGGCGTACTTCGCCATCGGGATGTCCGCGGCCAGCCGAATGGCCTCCTCCATGTCGGCGGCGTCCAGGAAGATGAAGCCGACGAGCACCTCCTTCGTCTCGGCGAACGGCCCGTCGAGCAGGGTCCCGCGGCGCACGGTGCGGGCCGTCCGCGTCGGCTGGAGCGCCGAGGCGGCGATGAAGTGGCCCCGGCGCGCCAGCTCCCTGTCATAGGCCAGGGAGTCCCGGTCGAGCCGCTCGCGTTCCTCGGCCGTCAGGCGGTCGAGGCCGCCCGGCTCCATGTAGACGAGACAGAGGTGTTTCATCCGGGATCTCCAGCCGATGGGCCCTTGGAAGACGGCCGTCCGACGTGCAGGCCGACAAATCAGCCGGCGGTCTTCAGTGCCATGTTGGCCTTCCAGTCGAAAAGCTCCTGCAACACCTGCAGGGCCTGGCCGCGCGGCGAGGCGAGGGCAGGGTCGCGGTCCATGATCATCCGGGCGTCGTCGCCGGCGGCGGCGATCAGGTCGCGGTGCACGATGGGGTCGACGAAGACATAGGCCGGGAAGCCGGACTGGCGCAGGCCCAGCGCGTCGCCGCCGCCGCGCAGCTCCAGGTCGGTCTCGGCGATCAGGAAGCCGTCGTCGGTGCGCCGCAGGATATCGAGCCGCTTCTGGGCGGTCTCCGAGAGCGGGGCGTCGTAGAGCAGGACGCAGGCGCTCTCCCGCCGGCCCCGTCCGACCCGTCCGCGGAGCTGGTGGAGCTGGGCCAGGCCGAACCGCT
The DNA here is from genome assembly GCF_024699985.1 of Phenylobacterium sp. J367. Classification (GTDB taxonomy): domain Bacteria; phylum Pseudomonadota; class Alphaproteobacteria; order Caulobacterales; family Caulobacteraceae; genus Phenylobacterium. The sequence continues at coordinate 3,884,421 of NZ_JAJONA010000001.1, forward strand.
CGGAATGCTCGATCACCATGATGGTGGCGTTGGGCACATTGACGCCGACCTCCACCACAGTGGTCGCCACGAGCACCGTGAGCTTGCCGTCGGCGAAGTCGGCCATCACGGCGTCCTTGGCCTGGGGCGTCATCTTGCCGTGGACCAGGCCGACGCCCGGGCCGATGCGCTCGCGAAGCTCGGCGGCGCGGACCTCGGCGGCCTTCAGGTCGATGATCTCGGACTCCGAGACGAGCGGGCAGATCCAGAAGGCCTGGGCGCCGCCGGCCACCGCCTCGCGCAGGCGCGCCTCCACCTCCTCGATCCGGGCCGACGGCACGGCGCGGGTGGCGACGGGCGTCCGGCCCGGGGGCTTCTCGTCGATGCGGCTGACGTCGAGGTCGCCGAACACGGTCAGCTCCAGGGTGCGCGGGATCGGGGTCGCCGACATGGCCAGAAGGTGGACGGCCTCGCCCTTGGCCTGCAGGCGTTGGCGTTCCGCCACGCCGAAACGGTGCTGCTCGTCGATCACCGCCATCTGCAGCCGATGGAAGGCCACGTCGTCCTGGAACAGCGCGTGGGTCCCCACCGCCACCTGGACAGCGCCCGACGCCAGCGCCCTGAGCTTCTCCGCTCGCGCCGCGCCCTTGTCGCGTCCGGTCAGCAGGATCACGCCGATGCCGTGGTCCGAGAGCGGGGCTGCGATCGTTTCGTAGTGCTGGCGCGCCAGGATCTCGGTCGGGGCCATCAGCGCGGCCTGGCCGCCGCCCGCCGCCACATCGGCCATGGCGCACATGGCGACCACGGTCTTGCCGGAGCCCACGTCGCCCTGGATCAGGCGGCTCATCCGCTCGCCCGCCACCAGGTCTCGGCGGATGTCCGCCAGGGCGCGCTCCTGGGCTCCGGTGAAGGCGAAGGGCAGGTCGGCGCGGATGTCGTCGGCCGTCCGGCTGGCCTCGATCCGCGCGCCAGGCTCCCGGCGGCGCTCGGCGCGCCGCTGGGCCATGGCGAGCTGGTGGGCCAGCAGCTCGTCGAAGGCCAGCCGTCGCATGTGCGGGGCGAGGGGAGAGAGGTCGGCCTCGCCCTCCGGGGCGTGCAGTCGCGCCAGCGCGGCCCGCCAGGCGGGAAACCGCTCCCGGGCGAGCCAGGCCGCATCCTGCCATTCCGGCAGCTCGGGCGCGCGCTCCAGCGCCTCCAGCACGAAGGTCCGCACCCGGCGCGCGGGCAGGCCCTCGGTCGCCGGGTAGATCGGCTCCAGCTCGGGGATCTCGTCGGCCTTGCCGGGCTCGACCATGTAGTCGGGGTGGACCATCTGGCGGCCGAACTTCTGGTCCTCGACCTTGCCGGAGATGATCCGCTTGGCGCCCACCGGGTGCCGTTTCTCCAGGCCGTCGCCGAACCGGCCGAAGAAGACGAGGGTCATGTAGCCGGTGGGATCGGAGACCCGCATCCGCCAGGGCTGGGCGTTCGACCGCGGCCGCTCGTGGGCCTCGACCGTCACCTCGAAGGTCATGATCTGACCGTCCAGCGCCGCCGACAGGACCGCCGGGGTCCTGAGCACGATCGAATGCAGCCTCAGGAACAGGACATCGCGGACGATCGGACCCGCGAGCCGCTCAAGCAGGGGCGCGACGCGCGGCCCCACGCCCTTGAGCGAGGTCACGGGGGCATAGAGCGGAAATAGAATCTCCGGCCGCATGAAACGAGCATACCTGACTGGCGCCGACGCAAGGCGCGCTCTATATGCGCGGACTTCTCATGACCACCGATGATGCACGGCTCAAGAAGCTGAAGTTCCGCGCCTGGCGCAGGGGCTTCCGGGAAGCGGACCTCATCCTGGGGCCGTTCGCGGACAACCATGTCCACACCATGGACGAAGGCGAGCTCGACTGGTTCGAGCGCCTGCTGGAGACGCCCGATCAGGACCTCTATGCCTGGATCATCGGGACGCTGCCGACGCCGCCCGAGTACGACACCGAGATCATGAACCGGATCAAGGCGTTCCGGTTCGAACTTAACGACCTTCGCGGGGACGATCGTGGCGGCTGACGGTACGCGCGGCGCCCTCGGCCGCCCAGCTCCGCCGCGTGGCGGACGATCCCGGCCGGCTGGACCTCGTCGGCGCGCCCGAGGGCTTCGACGCCATGGTCCTGGCCGACGTGGTCCGGGCCCGGAAGGGCCTGACCGTGTTCGTGGCTCGGGACGCGGCCCGCATCTCGGCCTTCACCGACGCCTTCCGCTTCTTCGCCGAAACCGTCGAGATCCTGACCTTCCCGGCCTGGGACTGCCTGCCCTACGACCGGATCGGTCCGTCGGCGGCGGTCTCCGCCCAGCGGATGACGACCCTGTCGCGGCTGGCCGCCGGCCTCGACCCGAAGGTCCCGACCCTGCTCGTCACCTCGGCGCCGGCGCTGATCCAGGGCGTGCCGCCGAAGACCATCGTCCAGCGCGCCGGCTACTCGGCCCGGACCGGCAACAGCGTCGTGATCGACGATCTCGAGCGCTACTTCGCCATCAACGGCTACCAGCGGGCCTCCACCGTCTCCGAGCGCGGCGAGTTCGCCATCCGTGGCGGCGTCATCGACGTCTTCCCGCCGTCGGCGGAGGAGCCGGTGCGGCTCGACCTGTTCGGCGACACGCTCGAGAGCATCCGGGCCTTCGATCCGGAAACCCAGCGGTCCACCCGGCAGCTCAAGGAGGTGAGCCTCCTGCCGGTGAACGAAGCCCTGCTGGACAAGGACGCCATCAGCCGGTTCCGCACCGGCTATCTGGAGACCTTCGGGCGCCCCGGGCGACGATCCGCTCTACGCGGCGATCTCCGAGGGCGGCCGCCGGGCGGGCATGGAGCACTACCTTCCGCTGTTCTACCCGGACATGGCGACGCTCTTCGACTATCTGCCGCCCGACAGCCTGGTCGCCCTCGACCATCTGGCCCGGGAGGCGCGCGAGGAGCGTATGGCGCTCATCGCCGACGCCTACGACGCCCGCTCACAGACCGAGCGGAAGATCCACTACCATCCGCTGGAGCCGAGCCGGCTCTACCTCGACGACGCGGAGTGGGCCGAGAGCCTGGCGGTCCGCCCGACGCGCCGGTTCTCCGCCTTCCAGGAAGCCGAGGGCGAGGTCGTCATCGACATGGGCGCGCGGACGGGGCGCAGTTTCGCCGCCGAGCGGAAGATGGACTCGGTCAACCTCTTCGAGGCGACCGCCGACCACGCCCGGACGCTGGCGTCCGAGGGGAAGCGGGTGCTCTTCGCCTCCTGGTCCGAGGGCTCCTCCGACCGGCTCGGCTCCATGCTCGCCGACCACGGCCTGAAGGACGTCCCCTTCGCCGCCTACTGGGACCAGGCCAAGGCCGGCGATCCGGAAGCGGCCCCAGCGGGTGGTCCTGCCGCTAGACGCGGGCTTCGAGACCGACGCCCTGGCGGTCATCTCCGAGACCGACATCCTGGGCGACCGGCTGGCGCGGCCGAAACGCCGCCGCCGTGCGTCCAACTTCCTGGCGGAAGCCGCGTCCCTGACGCCCGGCGACCTCGTGGTGCACATCGACCACGGGATCGGGCGCTACGAGGGCCTGAAGACCCTCGACGTGCAGGGCGCGCCTCACGACACGCTGGAGCTGCAGTACGGCGGTGAGGCCAAGCTCTACCTGCCGGTCGAGAACATCGACCTCCTGACGCGGTACGGCGCGGACAGCGAGGGCGTGCAGCTCGACAAGCTGGGCGGCGCGGCCTGGCAAGGCCGGCGCGCGCGGGCCAAGGAGCGCCTGCGCGAGATGGCCGAGGGCCTGATCCGCATCGCCGCCGAGCGCGCCACCAAGCACACCGAGGCGGTCGACCCGCCGCACGGCGTCTTCGAGGAGTTCTGCGCCCGCTTCCCCTACGAGGAAACGGACGACCAGCTGCACGCCATCGGCGACGTGCTGGCGGACCTCTCGGCCGGCAGGCCCATGGATCGGCTGATCTGCGGCGACGTGGGGTTCGGCAAGACCGAGGTGGCGCTCCGCGCCGCCTTCGTCGTCGCCATGAGCGGCCAGCAGGTGGCGATCGTCGCGCCCACGACCCTGCTCGCCCGTCAGCACTTCAAGACCTTCTCCGAGCGGTTCGAGGGCTGGCCGGTGAAGGTCCGCCGCCTGTCGCGCCTGGTCCCGGCCAGGGGAGGCCGCCGAGACCCGCGAGGGGCTGAAGAAGGGCGAGGTGGAGATCATCGTCGGCACCCACGCGGTGCTGTCGAAGCAGGTCGAGTTCAAGAACCTCGGCCTCGTCATCGTCGACGAGGAGCAGCATTTCGGGGTGAAGCACAAGGAGAAGCTCAAGGAGCTTCGCGCCGACGTGCACATGCTGACGCTCACCGCGACGCCGATCCCGCGGACCCTGCAGATGTCGCTCTCCGGCATCCGCGAGATGTCGATCATCGCCACCCCGCCGGTCGATCGCCTGGCGGTCCGGACCTACATCACGCCCTGGGACCCGGTGGTCATCCGCGAGGCCCTGCTGCGCGAGAAGTACCGCGGCGGCCAGGCCTATTACGTCGCCCCGCGCATCGCCGACCTGCCGGAGCTGCAGCGCTACCTGCGCGAACAGGTGCCCGAGGTGAAGTTCGTGGTCGGCCACGGCCAGATGGCCCCGACCCAGCTCGAGGAGGTGATGACCGCCTTCTACGACGGCCAGTACGATGTGCTGCTGTCGACCACCATCGTGGAGAGCGGCCTCGACATCCCGACCGCCAACACCCTGATCATCCACCGGGCCGACATGTTCGGCCTGGCCCAGCTCTATCAGCTGCGCGGCCGCGTCGGCCGGGCGAAGAGCCGCGCCTACGCCTACATGACCACGCCCGCCGAGAAGCAGATCACGCTCTCGGCCGAGAAGCGGCTGAAGGTCCTGCAGTCGCTCGACAGCCTGGGCGCGGGCTTCCAGCTCGCCAGCCACGACCTCGATATCCGCGGCGGCGGCAACCTGCTGGGCGAGGAGCAGTCGGGCCACATCAAGGAGATCGGCGTCGAGCTCTACCAGCAGATGCTGGAGGACGCGGTCAACGAACTGAAGACCCGGGCCGGCGCCGAGGGGCTCGACCTCGACCGGGGCTGGTCGCCGCAGATCAACACGGGCGCGGCCGTGCTCATCCCCGAGGAGTACGTCCCGGACCTCAACGTCCGACTGGCCATGTACCGACGCCTGTCCGACGCCGAGAAGGTCGAGGACCGCGAGGCGCTCGCCGCCGAGCTGATCGACCGGTTCGGTCCGCTGCCGCCGGAAGCCGGACAGCTCCTGAAGGTCGTGGCCATCAAGGGCCTCTGCCGCCAGGCGCACGTCTCGAAGATCGACGTCGGCCCGAAGGGCGCGGTCGTGACCTTCCGGGGCGACCAGCCGAAGAACCCGGCGGCGCTGCTGCAATTCCTGGCCCGGAACCAGGTCGCCTGGAAGCTGCGCCCGGATCACAAGATCGTCGTGAAGGGCGAGTGGGCTACCCCCGAGCAGCGCCTGAACGCGGCCGAGAAGATTCTCAGCGAGCTGGCGAAGCTGTCGGCCTAGCCGGCGGCCGGCCTGGGCGCCCGCGAGAACCTTGCGCCCGCGCCGGGAGCTGGATCAGCTCGCCTTGCGGCCGTGGGCCTCGGAGGCGGCTTCCTCCAGCGCCCGGGCCACCGTCTCCGGCGAACCCACCTGGGCCACGCCGATGTCGAAGTCGACCACGAACGGCGGCTTGCCGTCGCCGGCCTCGAAGGCGGTGCAGCCGATCACCGCGCTGATCCGCTCCCCGGCGGCGCGGGCCGCCGCAAGCGGCGTGGCGGGGAGGGCGAGGGCGAACACCTCGGGCGCAAGCCGCGCGGCGGTGTCTTCCACCCGGACGAGGCGGCCGATCATCGAGCCGATCTGCGGCACGGCGCGGTCCAGCCAGCCGTTGGCGCGGGCGGCCGTCACCTCGGGCTTCTCGGCCACCTTGAGCACGCAGACGCTGAGCGGCCGGTTGCGCACCCGCGACGCCTGGGCCAGCCGCGCCAGGTGGGCGGCGAACAGGTCGCGGGTGAAGAGGCCGGTGGCGGCGTCCATGAGGCCGGAGCTTCGCGCCTGCTCCAGCGACTGGCGCACGGCCACGCCCCGGCGATAGCTGCGCGCCAGCTCGACGATCCGCTTGGCCGTCTCCCCCTCGGGCGTCTCCGGGGAGGCCACGTCGGAGATGCCCCGGTGATAGGCCTCCGAGATGGTCACCGCCGCCTCGCGCTTCATGTAGAGCAGGGCGGGCGTGTGGTAGAGCCGCGTGTTCCGGCGCAGGCCGGCGGCGATCGACATGGCCTCCTGCGGGGTCTCGCCCGCCCAGAGCACCACGGCGTCGAAGGTGCGCTCGTGCAGGTAGTCGAAGGCGGTGTAGGCGGTGAAGGCGCCGACCACGTCCGCGCCGTTGGCCTTCAGCGCATTGGCGAGCGCCAGGAACTGCGGCGCCGGCTCGCCGATCGCCAGGACGCGGAACGGCGTCAGGTCGGCGGCGGGCAGATCCATGGTGCGCCCGCGCTCGGCGAAGGTCTCCTGCCGGAGCTCGAACTCCTCTTCGGACACCGCGACGCGGACCAGGCTCTCCAGCCGCATGGCCGCTTGGGCCGGGTGCAGCGGCGCCGCCACCGTCAGGTCGAAGCCATGGGTGTAGAGCGAGGGGTCCGGGTCGCCGATGGCGACGACCGGCAGCCGGCGCGGGGCGCAGGCCGCCTTCAGGCGCATGGCGAGCAGCAGGAAGTCCTCGCCGCCGCGCAGGTCGATGATCGCCGCCTCGATCTGGAGGTCGGTGAGGCTGGCGATGGCCGCATAGGGGCCGCGCGCGGTGACCGTGCGCCAGCCGAGGCGGTCGAGACCGTCGGCGAGCGTGCCCGCGAGCGCGTCGTCGCGCGCTACGATCAGGACCCGCGCCTGGACGCCTGCCGCCATATCCCCCATTCCCTGACGATACCCTGCCACGTGCTAAGCACGGAATCGCGGCGGGGCGAATAGGAACAATAGCCTTGCTCGCATGAGGTGCGGCAGCGGCGGTGAGTCGCGGGGGAGGAGAAATCCGATGGGTAGCCTGACCGGCCAGGTGGCGATCGTGACCGGCGCGTCCGGAGGACTGGGCGAGCACTTCGCCCGGCTGCTGGCCGCCGAGGGCGCCGCGGTCGCGGTCACGGCCCGGCGCGTCGAGAAGGTCCAGGCCCTGGCCGACGAGATCAACGCCGGCGGGGGCCGGGCGATGGCGCTGCGGCTGGACGTGGCCGACGCCCTGTCCATCGGGCCAGCGTTCGACGCCGTGGAAGCCGACCTGGGTCCCCTGAACATTCTTGTGAACAACGCGGGCGTCGGCGGCGAGGGCCTGGCGCTCGATCTCTCCATCGAGGACTTCGACCAGACCTTCGCCGTGAACGTGCGGGGGCTGTTCTTCGCGGCCCAGGCCGCCGCCAGGCGGATGATCGCCTCCGGCGCCGGCGAGCGCGGCGAGGCGCGCATCCTCAACATCGCCTCGATCGCCAGCCACACCGTGCTGCCCGGACTCTCGGCCTACTGCGGCTCCAAGTCGGCGGCGGCCATGCTGACCAAGAGCCTGGCGCGGGAGTGGGCGAGGCGCGGGATCGCGGTCAACGCGCTCTGCCCCGGCTACATCGAGACCGACATCAACGCCGACTGGTGGCCGACCGAAGGCGGCCAGAAGCAGCTCAAGGCCTTCCCGCGCCGCCGGCTGATGCACGCCTCGGACCTCGACGCCGCCGTCCTGATGCTGGTGGGGCCCGCGTCCCGGGCGATCACCGGCTCGATCGTCACGGTCGACGACGGCCAGTCGCTGCCGGGCGGCCGCTGACAGGGTTGGCTCACCGAAGGGCAGGATGCTTGGATGCCGGCATAATCAGGGAGTGACGCCATGGGCCAGGGACCGCTTTCGGGTCTGAAGATCATCGAGTTCGCCGGCATCGGCCCGGGGCCCTTCTGCGGCATGCTGCTCTCGGACCTCGGCGCCGACGTGGTGCGGATCGACCGCAAGGGCGCAGGCCGGGGCGGCGCGCCCTCCGATGTCACCTCCCGCGGCCGGCGTTCGGTGGCGCTGGACCTGAAGAGCCCGGCGGCCGTCGAGGCCTGCCTGAAGCTGATGGAAGCCGCCGACGGCGTCATCGAGGGCTTCCGGCCGGGCGTCATGGAGCGCCTGGGCCTCGGTCCCGACGTGGCGCTCGCCCGCAATCCGAAGCTCGTCTACGGCCGGATGACCGGCTGGGGCCAGACCGGGCCCTACGCCAGCGCCGCCGGCCACGACATGAACTACATCGCCATCACCGGCGCCCTGCACGCCATCGGCACGAAGGACAAGCCGGTGCCGCCGCTGAACCTGGTGGGCGACTTCGGGGGGCGGGGCGCTCTACCTGGCCTTCGGCCTGCTGGCCGGGGTGATCCAGGCCCGCGCCACCGGCCAGGGTCAGGTGGTCGACTGCGCCATGAGCGACGGCGCGGCCTCGCTGATGGCCATGTTCTACGGCTTCAAGGGCGCCGGCATGTGGCAGGAGGAGCGGCGCGCCAACCTGCTCGACGGCGGGGCGCACTTCTACGACACCTACCAGTGCTCGGACGGCAAGTGGGTGTCGATCGGCTCCATCGAGCCGCAGTTCTACGCTCTGCTGCTGGAGAAGACCGGCATCCAGGACCCGGCGTTCGCCGCCCAGATGGACCGCAAGGCCTGGCCGGAGCTGCGCGACAAGCTCGCCGCCGTGATCGCGACGAAGACCCGCGACGAGTGGACCGCGATCATGGGCGCAACGGATGTCTGCTTCGCCCCGGTGCTCGACCTGGACGAGGCCCCGAAGCACGAGCACAACGTCGCGCGCCAGACCTTCGTCGAGGTGGCCGGCGTCGTGCAGCCGGCCCGCGCCCCGGTTCTCGGCCACGCCCGGCGCCATCCAGGGGCCGCCTCCGGCCATCGGCGCCCATGACCGCGAGGCGCTCCTCGAGTGGGGTTTCACCGGCCCCGACATCGACAAACTGGCCGACGCCGGCGCCATCGCCGACACCCGGGTTTCCTGAAAGGTCCATTCAGCTTGGGTTCAGCCAGCAAACCCTAGAACTGATCCCAGGTTGGCCGTCGCGCTCTCCCGTCCCTCGAAGCGGCGACCGACCTGATGGAACGACACGCCCATCGGCGGCGCGCCACCCCTTAACCCGGTGGCGCGCCGTTTCCATTTCGGCCCCCCGCGGCCGCCGCGGCGCCAATCCCCTTGCCAGACTCTCCCCGCTTCTCCAGCTTCCGCCCGGATGAGGCCCCGCCGCGCCCTCGAGCGTCTCCGAACCCTGAACTGGGATCCCGTGCAGTGGCTTCGCGTCGGCCTGGTGATCCTCGGCAAGGCGCTGGCCCGCCTCTGGGGCCGGGACGTCATGCTTTACACGGGCGGCGTCTCGTTCTTCGTCATGCTGGCGATCTTCCCGGCGCTCGCCATCGGAATGGGGCTCTACAGCCTGCTCTCCGACCCGGCGCAGGCGGCGGCCCAGGGTGAGGCCGTCGCGCGGCTGATGCCGGACGCGGCCCGGCTGATCTTCCAGGGCGAGCTCCTGCGCCTGTCGCATGCGCCGCTCGGCGCGGTCTCCGTCCAGAGCGGCGTCGCCCTGGTGGTCGGCGGCTATGCCGCGCACCGGGGCTTCAAGGCCCTGCTGGCAGGCCTCTCCTTCATCCACGACGAGGACGAGCCGCGCGGCTTCGTGGGCTTCAACCTGCTGGCGCTGGCGGTGCTGCTGGCCACCTTCGTGGGCCTGGGCGTGCTGTCGGTGGTCTTCTTCGGCTTCCGGATCCTCGGCGAGACCTTCGAGCTCCGGCCGCTGCGCGGCGTGCCCTGGCTCTACAGCGAGTGGACCTGGGCCAGCGCCGGCATGACGGCCAGCCTGGCGCTGATCTACCGCTGGGCGATGTCGCGGCGGCCGGTGGACTGGCGGGCGTCGGTCCTGGGCGGCGGCGTCGCCGCGGCGCTCTGCATCTTCGCGTCCTGGGCGCTCGGCTTCTACGTGGAGCAGATCGCCCACCTGGGGGCCACCTACGGCTCGGTCGCCACCGTGGTGATCTTCCTGATCTGGCTGTCCTGGAACGTGAACGCGGTATTCTTCGGCGGCGCGCTGGCCACTGAGGTGGAGATCGCCGTCGACGCCTACCGCGCCGATCAGCCCTAGGGCTTCACCACCAGGAAGCTGAGCGTCGGGCCGTCCTCGCCGCGCTCGGCGATCGCGCAGCCGATCTCGCCTGCGAAATGCGGGACGTCGATCCGCGCCAGGGGATCGTCCGCCAGCAGGCGCACCCGGGCCCCGGACGGCGCATCCTCCAGGGCGCGGCGCAGGCGCAGCGTCGGAACGGGACAGCGGTGGCCCCGCGCGTCGACGAGGATCTCGTTTGCGACCATGCCGGGCGCATACAACGACGCCTCCATGAACCCAAGCTCGGCCTTCATGCGTTGTGGCCGAACTCAGGGACGGGACCAGGATTTCAGGACATGGACTCCCAGCGCCGGGTCTTCCAGACCGACGTGCCGGCCAGGCTCGACCGCCTGCCGTGGAGCCGATTCCACTGGCTCGTCGTGGTCGCGCTGGGCGTGACGTGGATCCTCGACGGGCTCGAGGTGACGCTGGTCGGCTCGCTGTCGCCGGCCATCTCCGGCGCCGACGGCCTCAACCTCAGCGCACAGCAGGTGGGCATGGCGGGCAGCGCCTACATCCTGGGCGCAGTGATCGGGGCCCTGGTGTTCGGCCGGCTGACCGACACCTTCGGCCGCCGCCGGCTCTTCACCATCACCGTGCTCGTCTACCTGCTGGCGACGATCGCGACGGGGTTCTCGTGGGACTTCTGGTCCTTCCTCTTGTTCCGCTTCATCACGGGGGCCGGCATCGGCGGCGAGTACGGGGCGGTGAACTCGGCGATCCAGGAACTGATCCCCGCCCGCCGCCGCGGCTACACCGACCTCGCGATCAACGGCACCTTCTGGATCGGCGCGGCGATCGGCGCCATGGGCTCGATCGTCGTCCTGGATCCGGAGATCATCGACCAGAGCCTGGGATGGCGGCTGGCCTTCGTGATCGGCGGCCTGCTGGCCCTGATCGTCATCTGGATCCGCCGCTACATCCCGGAAAGTCCCCGCTGGCTGATGACCCACGGACGGCCCGACGAGGCCGAGGCCATCGTCCGCGACATCGAACGGCAGGTCGAACGCCACGTGGCCCTGCCGGCGATGCTCGCCCCGCTCCCGACGATCACGCTCTTCCACCGCGGCCGTACGAGCTGGCGCGAGCTCGGCGTCGCTCTGTTCCGGACCTATCCGAAGCGGACGGTCCTGGGTCTCGTGCTGATGGCCACCCAGGCCTTCTGCTACAACGCGATCTTCTTCACCTACGCCCTGATCCTCACCCGCTTCTACGACATCCCGGCGAAGAACATCGGCTGGTTCATGCTGCCGTTCGCGCTGGGCAATGTGATGGGGCCGCTGCTGCTCGGCCGGCTGTTCGACAGCGTGGGCCGCAAGCCGATGATCGCCTCGACCTACGGCCTGGCGGGCGCGCTCCTGTGCATTTCCGGCTGGCTGTTCGCGCAAGGGGCGCTGACCGCCGAAACCCAGACCCTGGCCTGGACGGCGATCTTCTTCTTCGCCTCGGCCGGCGCCAGCGCGGCCTATCTGACGGTGGGCGAACTCTTCCCGCTGGAGCTCCGGGCGCTGACCATCTCGCTGTTCTACGCCATCGGCACCCTGCTGGGCGGCGTCGCGGGCCCCTGGCTGTTCGGGGCTCTGATCGACACCGGCGAGCGCTCGCAGATCCTCGCCGGCTACCTGCTGGGCGGCGGGCTGATGCTGACGGCGGCGGTCGTGACCCTGGTCCTGGGCGTCAAGGCCGAGCGCAAGCCGCTCGAGGCGCTGGCAGCGCCGCTGTCGCAGCACCGCGACTAGAGCATTCTCCGCCGAAGCGGAGGCCGGTTCGGCGTAGAAAATGTCCTAAATTCAAAGGGTCTTGAGCGAAATCCGATCCTATCGAAGCCGATTTCGCTCTAGGCGGTCCGCTTCATCGGCCAGGCGTGCCGCTGGGCCTTCACCACGTTCCACCCCTCCCGGGTCAGAACGAAGGCGTGGGGCGAGCCGCGCCAGCCGTTCATCACGGCGGCGGTTCCGGCCCGCTGCAGCAGGCGCCGGCCGCAGAGCCTCAGGCACAGGCCCAGCATCACCGGGTCGCGCTCCACCAGCGGCGTCTGCAGCGCCATCATCAGGACGTCGCGTTCGTCGGGGGTCAGAGCGTGGCCGTGTTCCATATTGCCCCTAACGCCGACCCGCGTTCTGCGTTGCGCGGCTCGGCGATTCCGCCCGCCGGGCCTTCACAATCGCCGCTGCATCGAGGATAGGTCCGCCGTCCAAGTCGGAGGATCAGCCCATGAAGACCCGCGCCGCGGTGGCGTTCGAAGCCAAGAAGCCGCTGGAGATCGTGGAGCTGGACCTCGAAGGGCCCAAGGCCGGCGAAGTGCTGGTGGAGATCAAGGCGACCGGCGTCTGCCACACCGACGCCTACACCCTGGACGGCCTCGATTCCGAGGGCCTCTTCCCCTCGATCCTGGGCCATGAGGGCGCGGGCGTGGTGGTCGAGGTGGGCCCGGGCGTCACCAGCGTCCAGCCGGGCGACCACGTGATCCCGCTCTACACGCCGGAATGCCGGCAGTGCAAAAGCTGCCTTTCCCGCAAGACCAACCTCTGCACGGCGATCCGCGCCACCCAGGGCAAGGGGCTGATGCCCGACGGGACCAGCCGGTTTTCGTACAAGGGGCAGACGATCTACCACTACATGGGCTGCTCGACCTTCTCGAACTACACGGTCCTGCCCGAGATCGCGGTGGCGAAGATCCGCAAGGACGCGCCGTTCGAGACCGCCTGCTACGTGGGCTGCGGCGTGACCACGGGCGTCGGCGCGGTGGTCCACACCGCCGACGTGGAGGCGGGCGCGCGCTGCATCGTCTTCGGCCTGGGCGGCATCGGCCTCAACGTCATCCAGGGCCTGAAGCTCGTGGGCGCCTCGCAGATCGTCGGCGTCGACCTCAACCCCGACCGCGAGGAATGGGGCCGCCGCTTCGGCATGACCGACTTCGTGAACCCCAAGGACGTGTCGGGCGACCTGGTCCAGCACCTCGTGGCGCTGACCGACGGCGGGGCGGACTACACCTTCGACGCCACCGGCAACACGACGGTCATGCGCCAGGCGCTGGAAGCCTGCCACCGCGGCTGGGGCGAGAGCATCATCATCGGCGTGGCCGAGGCCGGCAAGGAGATCGCCACCCGGCCGTTCCAGCTCGTCACCGGCCGGGTCTGGAAGGGCACCGCCTTCGGCGGCGCGCGCGGCCGCACCGACACCCCGAAGATCGTCGACTGGTACATGGACGGGAAGATCGAGATCGACCCGATGATCACCCACAGGATGCCGCTCGAGGACATCAACAAGGCCTTCGACCTGATGCATGCCGGCGAGAGCATCCGCAGCGTGGTGGTCTATTGAGCCTCGAGACCCTCAGCACGAACAAGGCCTTCGGCGGGACCCAGGGCGTCTACCGGCATCAGAGCCGGGAGACGGGCGTGCCGATGGTCTTCTCGGTCTATGCGCCGCCCCAGGCGGAGCAGGGGCCCTGTCCGGTGGTCTGGTACCTTTCGGGGCTGACCTGCACCCACGCCAACGTCACCGAGAAGGGCGAATTCCGCCGGGCCTGCGCCGAGCTCGGCCTGATCCTGGTGGCGCCGGACACCAGCCCCCGGGGCGAAGGCGTGCCGGACGACCCGGGCTACGACTTCGGCCAGGGCGCGGGCTTCTATGTGGACGCCACCCAGGAGCCCTGGGCGAAGCACTTCAGGATGGAGAGCTATGTCGTCTCCGAGCTGCCGGAGATCGTCGCCGCGAACTTCCCCGTCGACATGGCCCGGCAGGGGCTCACCGGCCACTCCATGGGCGGCCACGGGGCGCTGACCCTCGCCCTGAAGAATCCCGGCCGCTGGAAAAGCGTCTCGGCCTTCGCGCCGATCAGTTCGCCCATGCGCTGCCCCTGGGGCGAGAAGGCGCTCGGCGGCTACCTCGGCGAGGAACGCGCCGCCTGGCGGCGCTACGACGCCACCGCGCTTATCGAGGACGGCGCCCGCATCCCGGAGCTCCTCGTCGACCAGGGCGCGGCGGACAACTTTCTGGATGGTCAGCTCAAGCCCGAGCTGCTGGAGCAGGCCTGCCGCGACGCCGGCATCCCGCTGACGCTCCGGATGCAGCCCGGCTACGACCACAGCTACTACTTCATCTCGACCTTCATGGCCGACCACTTGGCCTGGCACGCGGAGCGCCTCGCTTGAGCGCGGTCGTCGTGGCCGTCAGCGCCAAGCGCAGCCACGGACCCGACAAGAAGAACCAGCTCTTCATCCGCCTGATCGCCGGCCAGGGTGCCGAGGGCGACGCCCACTGCGGCGAGAAGGTGAAGCATCGCAGCCGGGCGCGGTTCAATCCTGGCCTGCCGAACCTGCGCCAGGTGCACCTGATGCACCAGGAACTGCACGACGAACTGAACGGCAAGGGGTTCTCCATCGCCCCCGGCTACATGGGCGAGAACGTCACCACCCGCGGCGTCGACCTGCTGGGCCTGCCCAGGGGCGCCCGGATCCGCCTGGGCCCCGAGGCCCTGATCGAGGTCACCGGCCTGCGCAACCCCTGCATCCAGCTCGAACGGCTGCAGGAGGGCCTGATGCAGGCCTGTCTCGAGGACCGCGACGGCGTCCTCGTCCGCAAGGCGGGTGTGATGTGCGTGGTGCTGGCGGGCGGCGAGGTGAGGGCGGGCGACGCCATCGTGGTCGAGCTGCCGCCGGAGCCGCACGAGCCGCTGAAGCCGGTCTAGCCCAGCGCCTCATCCACCAGTTGCGGGAAGACCTTGGCCACCTTGCCCAGCAGGTAGTCGCCATAGGTCCCGGAGAAGTCGTGCACGCTGGCCTTGTCCCAGCGTTCGGTGCGGTCGCTGTGCCGGTCGGCCGTGGCGGCCTGGGGTAGGGGCTGCATCCGCGCGGTGAAGTCGGGATCGAAGAACAGCGGGAAGGACAGCCGGTCGTGGCCGGAGACGTTGCGCACCCGGTGCGGCGTCGACCTGAACCGCCCGCCGGTCAGGCGCTCCAGCATGTCGCCGATGTTGCAGACCAGGGCGCCCTCGATCGGCGGGGCCTCGATCCAGCCGCCGGGCGTCTTCACCTGCAGGCCGCCGTAGCGGTCCTGGGCCAGCAGGGTCAGCAGTCCGTAGTCGGTGTGCTCGCCCACGCCCCAGGAATCCCCAGCCCCGCCCGCGGGATAGTGGAAGATCCTGAAGAGCACCGTGGGCTCGGCGAGGTAGGTTCGGGCGAACCAGTCGGCGTCCAGGCCGAGGCTCAGCGAGACGCCCTCCATGAGCACGGCGGCCGCCCGCGTCGCCGCCGCCATGTAGGCCAGCACGACGGGCTTCAGCGCCGGCTGCTCGGCCGGCCAGAGGTTCGCCCCATGCATCGGCATGCGGTCGCGGACGCGCGGATGGTCCGGGCCAAGCTCCGTGCCGAGGTAGAGCCCCTCCTTGAGGTCCGGCCTGCCGGAGGTGAGCTCGCCGCCCAGCGGGAACCAGCCGCGCCAGGCCCGGCCGCCGTGGGCCATGGCGATCGCCTCCCTGGCAGGCAGGGGCAGGGCGAAGAACCTTCGGCTCTCGGCCTCCAGACGCCCGAACAGCTCCGCCGGGATGCGATGGCCGACCAGGTAGAAGAAGCCGTGCGCCTCGCAGGCCGCCCGGATCGCCCCGGCCACGCGGGCCCGGCCCGCGGCGTCCGCGCGGTCGTACAGCGGCCCCATGTCGATGATCGGCAGGCGCTCGGTCATGGCCCATCCATAGGCCGGACGCCGCCCAAAGAAAAACGGCCCGGATTGCTCCGGGCCGTTCTCCGTCTCGATTACGCCGAGACTAGTACCGGAAGCGCAGGGTCGCGCCGACCGTCCGGGGCGCGCCCAGGAAGGCGTCATAGACGCTGACCGAGTCGTTGTTCTCATCGACCTGGTAGGGGCCGTTGAAGCCGACCTGGACGTAGTCCTTGTCGAACAGGTTGTTCGACCACAGCTCCACCGTCCACGCCTCGTCGGCGGTCGAGAGCGCCACGCGGGCGTTCACCAGCACCATGGCGTCCTGCTCCTTGGAGGGATGCAGGTCGGAGCCGGTGTTGTACCGCGAGGTGTACTTCGCCGAGACGTTCGACTTGAACTTCATGCCGTCCAGCACGTCGCGCTCGTAGGTGCCGGCCAGCGAAGCCGACCAACGCGGCGCGAACGACAGTTGCGCGCCGGGCAGGCGACGCAGGCTGTTGAAGCGGCTCGGGTTGATCAGCTCGCCCGCCACGAACGGCGAGATCTCGGTCTCGGCATAGGTCACGCCGCCCTGGAAGGTCAGGCCGTCGATCTGCGGGACGTAGATGAAGTCCAGGTCCACGCCGCGCGAGATCACTTCCGGGATCGTCTCCACCACGAAGGCGGTGCCCACGAAGGTGTTGAGCTGGAAGTCCTTGAAGGTCTGGTGGAACAGCGCGGCGTTGAGCAGCAGGCTGTTGCCGAACCAGCTCGTCTTGGCGCCGAGCTCGAAGGAGTCGACGAACTCGCCCTTGAACGAGGTGTCCGGATCGGCCGTGAAGTTCGGCAGGCCGCCGGCGATGACGATCGCCTGTTCACGGTCGAGGTTGAAGCCGCCCGCCTTGTAGCCGCGCGAGTAGGAGCCGTAGGCCATCAGGTCGGGGCTGAAGCGGTAGGACAGTTTCGCCGTGCCCGACCATTCTTCCTCGGTCCGCTCCTGGGTGGTGACGCCCAGGTCGTCGAAGTCGTTGTTCTGGGCGTTCAGGCACAGACCGCCGACGATGGTCTGGGCGGTGGCCGCACCGGCGACGCGGACGAGCGTGGCGAACGCCGCCTCGCCCTGGTCGCAGGAGGTCCCCGTCGAGCTGTAGTCGGTGACCAGGGTCTTCTCGTCGCGGGTCCAGCGCAGGCCCACCGTCGCCTCGAGCGCGTCGGTGATCGCGAACGAGTTGTTGGTGAACAGGGCGAAGGTCTCGCCCTCCTGGCTGTAGCGGTCGTCCGAGCCGTTGCCGTTCTGGAAGATCGTGCCCGGGACGAGGCCGATCAGCGCCGGGGCGCCGCCCAGCACGCGGCCGGCGAAGTAGGCGTAGTAGTCCGTGCCGTAGCGGAGGATCGCCCGGCTATCGAGGTCTTCCTTGGCGTAGAAGCCGCCGACCAGCCAGTTCAGGCGGTTGTCGACGGCCTGGCCGGCCAGGCGGACTTCCTGCGACACCTGGCCGAACTCCACGAAGTTCGAGCCGTCAGCGGGGCGATAGACCAGGTCGGCGGCGGTGAAGTCGCTGTCCTGGCCGGTCTCGGCGCGCCAGTTGCGGATGGCGGTGACCGAGGTCAGCGTCATGTCCGGGGTGATGTCCCAGTTGGCCTCGGCCGACACGCCCTTGTCCTCGACGCGCTGGGCGGTCGAGCGGTTGGCGTAGCCCTGGCGGTCGAACGGGGTGCTGGTGGTGTCCAGCGAGCCCGGGCGAACCTGCTCGATGAAGTTCGCGCGGCTGTTGGCGGCCTGGCCGACGAACAGCTGGGTGCCCACGCAGCAGTCTTCGTCGCGCTTGGTGTAGTCGGCGATCAGGCGCAGCGAGAGCGTGTCCACCGGCTCCCACAGGAGCTGGGCGCGGCCGGTGTAGAAGTTCTGGTTGTTGTCGTGGGTGTTGCCGCGCGGGCCGGGGCCCGTCTCGATGTCCTGGTAGCCGTCGCGGTGACGGCCGCCGACGAAGATCCGGCCGGCCAGGGTGTCGGTCAGCGGACCGGAGATCGCGTTGGTGAAGCCGAACTGGCCGAAGTTGCCGACGGTCGCTTCGGATTCGGCGGTCAGCTCGCGGGTCGGGCCCGCGGTGATGATGTTGATCACGCCGGCCGAGGTGTTCTTGCCGAACAGGGTGCCTTGCGGGCCCTTCAGCACCTCGATGCGGGTCACTTCGCCCAGGTCGCCGAAGGAGACGCCGTTGCGGGGACGGTAGACGCCGTCGATCACCACGCCGACCGAGCTCTCCAGGCCCGGGTTGTCGCCCACCGTGCCGACGCCGCGGACGCGGGCGGTGACGATGGTCTCGTTGGACGTCGAGGTGACGGTCAGGCCGGGGGTCAGCACGGTCAGTTCGCGGATGTCGCGGACGCCGGCGTCGCGCATCAGTTCGCCCGACACCGAGGTCACGACGATCGGCACGTCCTGCAGGCTCTGCTCACGCTTTTGGGCGGTGACGACAATTTCCTCGACCGCGCGCTCGGCGCCGGCCTCGACGTCCTGCGCCTGGGCCGCGGTCACGCCGGCGGCCAGCAGAACGGGGGCGAGCGCCGCCGTGCGGAGAAGCTTCTGGATTTGCATATAGATCCTCCCGAGCCGCCCACGCGGGGAGGCGCGGGCTTCGGCTCAAAGTGGGCGGCCTCTACGGGCGCCGACGCGCGCGCACAAACGGCCCCGCTCCCGGGGCTCTCACGAGGTCAAGGTTGTGGCGCCGGGGCCACGAAATCAGGGGTGGTCCGGGGTCCGCCGCCGGAATTGCGCCGCTTTTGACGTACCTGCGCTTCCTGAACGCTGTTCACCTGGATGCGTCGGAACGTCGCGAGTCGCGAAAGCTCTGCAACTCCTGAGCGAAATCGCTGCTACGTTTTTCGGGCTCCGTCATGCCCACACCGGAGCTGGCGGCGGGGTCTTCGGGTCCCGCGGCCACCCCCGGCCGGGCCCCGCCGCGAGCGGGGTCCGGCCGGAGGGAGTTCCCGCCGCCGGCGCGCGGCGCTGTGGGCTCTTTCGTCCGTCATGATCTTCTGCGAGAGAGCGCCACATGTCGTCCGTGACTCGCGCCCTGATCCTCAGCGCCGGCCAGGAAAGCGGCTCCTGCCGCTGACCACGTCGCGCCCAAAGTGCCTGATCGAACTGTCGGGCAAGACCCTGCTGCGCTGGCAGCTCGAGGGCCTGCGCGCGGCCGGGATCCGCGAGGCGGTCGTCGTCACCGGCTTCAAGGCCGAGGCCGTGGACGCCGAGGTCGCCGCCCTCGACCTTCCCGGCCTGCAGGTCCGCACCCAGTTCAACCCGTTCTTCGACGTGGCCGACAACCTGGCCTCCTGCTGGATGGCCAAGGAGCAGTTCGACCGCGACCTCCTGCTGCTGAACGGCGACACCCTCTTCGAGCCGAAGATCGCCGAGCGCCTGGTCGCCGCCCCGCCGTCCGAGATCACCGTCACCGTCGATCGCAAGGCCGGGTACGACGCCGACGACATGAAGGTCCTTGAGGCGGGCGGCCGCCTGAAGGCCATCGGCAAGGTGATCACCGAGTACAACGCCGAGAGCATCGGCTTCCTGCGGTTCTCGCCGGCCGGCGGCGCCCGCTTCGTCGCCGCCATCGACGCGGTGATCCGCTCGCCCGGCGGCCTGAAGCGCTGGTACCTCTCGGCCATCGACGAGATCGCCAAAGCCAGCGGCGTGGTCACCGTCCAGTCCATCGAAGGGCTGGAGTGGGGCGAGATGGACTTCCCGGCCGACTACGAGGCCAACAGCGAGCTGACCGCCCGCTGGGCGGCCAACGCGTCGAAGCAGACCGCCGCCTAGGCCTCCCCGACCACCTTGCGGACGAAGTCGAGGTCCGCGGGCTTGTCCACGTCCACGGCCGCCAGGCCGAACGGGGAGGGCACGGCCGCCGCCCGCACGCCCGCCAGCCTGCCGAGCTTCTCCACCGCGCCCTGCAGGGTGAGCCGGCGCAGCAGGAAGGCGGCGAGGGCGCCGGGTCCCAGGATCGCCGCCATCTTCCAGGGCCGCTTGCGCTCGGCCTCCAGCCGCTTCCAGAAGTCCACGGCCTTCAGAGCCTGGGGCGTGCCCAGGTAGAACAGGTTGCAGCCCGACCAGCCGCCGTCGGTGAACGGCAGGTAGGTCCGCTTCGTGCCCCCGGCGTCGCGTTCGATCACGGCGCGGTTCGCCAGCATGGCGGCGACATCGGTCCCCTGGGGGGATGCCGGCCAGGAACGCGTGGATCCACTCGGGCGCCAGCAGGGCGTGGTCCGAGGTGGTGATCAGGAGCGGCGTGCCCATGGCGGCCGCGCCCTGTTCCACGCTGAGGCTCGGCCCTTGCGCGGCGTCCAGCACCTCGACGCCCAGCGAGCTCGCCGCCTCGACCACCGCCGGATGGTTGGCCGAGACGCAGATCCGCGCCGCGCCCGCCTCGCGCAGCGCCGTCACCACCCGCTCCAGCAGGGTCCGGCCCTGAAGCAGGATCAGCGCCTTGTGCGGCACGCCGACGCTCTCCGCGAACGGATCGGGCCCGCCGCGCGTGCCGGCCAGGACGAGAGCATTGAACGCCGTCACGCCAGCGCCTTCTCGTAGATCCGGTAGGTCTTGTAGACCTGGGCGCCGGCCGCCTGGAGGATGTGGTTCATCGGCCGGTTGTCCTCGAGGATCCAGGACAACTCGGCGCGCTGGTAGCCCAGCTTCCGGGCCGCGCTGGCCCCCGCATCCATCAGCAGGAACGGCAGCAGCACGCCCCGCGGTGTGCGGGCGAACTTCCTGCGGACACCCATGAGCGGCACGCGAGCGGTCTTCAGGCCCTTCACCTTCAGGCGCCAAAGCAGTTTCGCCCACCCGAACGGCAGCAGCCGCCCCTTCAGGTCGCGGATCGCCTCGTTGAGGTTTGGCAGGAAGACGATGAAGCCCGCCGTTTCCCCGTCGATCTCGGCGAACCAGGTAAGCCGCTTGTCGATCAGCGGCTTCAGGGCCTTGGCGAGTTGCGCCGTCTCAGCCTCGGTGGTCGGGGTGAACCCCCAGTTGTCCGCCCAGGCGTCGTTGAGGATCGTGGTGAGCTCGCGGACCTCCTGGTCGTACCGCGCCATGTCCAGCTCTCGGACGGCGACGCCCTCGGGCAAGCCGCGGCGGACGCGCTCCAGCACCCGGTCGGGCAGGTCGTGGGTGGTGTCGGCCAGGTAGGCGAAGATGTCCTTGGCCTTGGCGTAGCCCAGGTCCTCGATCCTGCGGCCGGTGAAGGCGGGGTCGTGGCCCATCAGCACCATGGGCGGGGTCTCGTGCCCCTCGACCAGCAGGCCGACCTCCTCGTTGATCGAGAGGTTGAAGGGGCCTAGCGCCCGGTCGCGGCCCCGCTCGCGCAGCCAGGCCTCAGCGGCGGCGAAGAGGGCAGCGAACACCTCGGGGTCGTCCTCGGCCGCGATCATCCCGAAGTGCCCGGCCTTGCCGAGATCTCTCTGGCATCAGGCGGTCGATCTGGGCGCTGATCCGGCCCACGTCGCGGCCGTCCCGGACGGCGAGCCAGAGCTGCACCTCGGCGTGGGCGAAGAACGGGTTGGTCTTCGGCGTCAGCGCCTCTCGGCGCTCGACGACCAGCGGGGCGATGTAGTTCGGATCGCCGGCGTTCAGCCGCATCGGCAGGCGGATGAAGCGGTCGAGCTCGGCCGGCGTCGTGACCGGCAGGATGGTGACGCCCCCCAAGGCCCCGCTATCCTTCGAGATAGAGCAGGACGGAGAGCGCGCCGCCCGCGAACAGCGCCGGCGCGGCCCAGGCGGCCAGCCAGGCCGGCGCGAGGCCGCTCTCGCCCATCGCCGTGAAGACACCCTCCACCACCAGGAACAGCAGGCCGGCGGCCAGGCAGACCACGAGGGTGACGCCGCCGCGTCCGGCGCGGAAGTTGGCCAGCGCCACGGGGACGGCCAGCAGCAGCATGACGACGCAGGCGATCGGATGGGCGGCGAACCGCTGAAGCTGGGTGGCGTAGTAGCTGCGGGGCCGCACCGAGGCCGTGCCCTCCAGCGCGGCCTGCGCCACCTTCGGCGTGATCATGGCGTCGGAGAACAGGGCTTCCACCTCGGAAGGCGCGAGCGCGGTCCGCCAGATCAGTTCCTCGGCCGAGGACGCCTGGACCCGGCCCGGCGCCACGGTGCGCACCTCCGGCGAGTCGAGCTTCCAGCCGTTCGGCACATGGACGGCCGACGCCGCCTTGATGGTCTGGCTGAGCTGGCCATCCAGGGTGCGCCGGTAGATCGTGATGTCGTCCAGGCGGTCCGGCCCGGCGGGCGAGGGCGTCGCCACCACGATGTCCGGCCCGACCCGGAAGGTGCGGGGCTGGGGCGCCTCCCGGCTCACCGGCGGGGTGGTGGAACGCCACCAGTCGACGAGGGTGCGGTCGGTGGCCGGGGCCACGAGGGTGCTCATGGCCAGCTGCAGGATCATCATGCCGATCGCCAGGGGCACGGCCATGGCGGTCAGGCGGTAGCCGGACACCCCCGCCGCGCGCATGGCGGTGACCTCGCTGTTGCGGGCGAGGCGGGTGAAGCCGAAGAGCGCGCCCGCCAGTACGGCGAGCGGCGCGGCCTGCTCGATCAACCGCGGAAGGCGCAGCATGGTGTAGTAGGCGACGCCGCCGGCCCCGAGCTGCCGCTCGACGATATCGCTGGTCACATCCAGCAGGTCGAGCACCTGCAGCACGCCGATCAGCACGACGAGCGCGCCAAGGATCTGGACGCCCAGCACCTTGGCCACGTGGCGGGTCATGGTCATGCGACCGCCCTCCGGCGCATCTTCATCTGCTTGCGGGCCCGGGCCAGCCAGTCGGCCACGTGCTCGACGACGACCGTCGCGGGGGGTCTCGCCGGGTCGTTTGCGGCTGGTCACGAAGGTGATGGCGCAGATCGCCGTGAAGGCCACGAACGGGCCGCCAA
The DNA here is from genome assembly GCF_024699985.1 of Phenylobacterium sp. J367. Taxonomy (GTDB): domain Bacteria; phylum Pseudomonadota; class Alphaproteobacteria; order Caulobacterales; family Caulobacteraceae; genus Phenylobacterium. Next base: position 3,907,149 of record NZ_JAJONA010000001.1, read on the forward strand.
CGCTCAAGGCGGCGGCCGCCTTGCCGTTGGCCGCCAGGCCCTGGCCGAACTGCAGGAGCTGGTTGAAGGTGAGCAGCAGCAGACCGGCGACGATGATCCCGGGCGCCGAGCCCCGGCGCTTGGTGGCCAAGCCCAGCGGCAGGGCGAGCAGCGGCAGCAGCGGCAGGGACAGCGCCCGGCTCCAGCGGGCCAGGAACTCGGCGATCAGGGTCTGGCGCGGGATCAGGCTGTCGGGCCGACGGGCCTCCGAGACCAGCTCGCCGAGCGTCAGCTCCCGCTCGTCGCCGCCCCGGGCCCGGAGCAGCCGCGCCGCGCCCGAAAGCGGCACCCGCATGGCGAATGTGTCGAAGCTCAGCACCTCGGGCTCGCCGCGGCGGTTGGTCCCGAGCTGCAAGCCGCGCTCCAGCACGAGGGTCGCGCTCTCGCCGTCCGCGTTGGTCCTGAGCTGGCCCATCCGGGCGGTGATGATCTGCTCACGACCGTCGTCGTCGATCTGGCGGATGAAGACGCCGGTCAGCCTGCGGCCCGCCGCGTCCGCGAAGTTGGTGGTCATGGTCAGCTTGTCGTTCGGCGCGACGATCATCCCGCCCTGGACCGAACCACTCCACCCGGCGTTCTCCGCGGCGTGCAGCACCGCCCGGTAGGCGTAGCGGGAGTAGGGCTGGAGGTAGCCGAACAGCACGAGCGAGATGCACATCAGCACCAGGCCCAGGCCCACGAACGGCACGACGATCCGGCTGAACGAGACGCCGCTGGCCAGCAGGGCGTCGATCTCGGAATCCTGGTTCAGCCGCGAGATCACCACGAAGAGCGCGATGAAGAAGGCCGCCGGCAGGGTCAGGCCCAGGTAGTGCGGAACCAGGTTGGCCGTGAGCTCGGTCAGGAAGCCGAAGCGGTTGCTGGAGCCCGAGAGCACGTCCAGCAGCCGCAGCACGCGCTCCAGCAGGAGCCCCGTCAGGGTGACGAGAATGGCCCCGATCAGGGGCCATGTCATGAGCTTGAGCGTGTAGCGGTCGATGAGGCGCACTGGGTCTCCGTCCGCCCTCAGGCCCGTCCCCAGCGGCCGGCGAGCTCGGCGGCGAGCGCGGCGGACTGGTCGTCGGTCAGCGCCACATGGGCGCCGAGGTTGGGCTGCGCCGGCCAGCCGGCGTCGGCGAAGGTCAGGCCGGCGTGCTCGCGGCTCCCGTCGTAGCGGGGGATGACGTGGAAGTGGACGTCCCGGTCGACCATCATCAGCATGAGGTAGTTGATCCGCTCGTAGCCGACGAAGTCGGTGAGCAATCGCTCGATCCCGTCCACCGCGGTCTTGAGATCCGCGAACGCCGACGGCGTCAGCTCGGAGAAGGCGCCGGCTTCCTCCTTGCATACGAGCACGAGCGAGCCGAGGGTCGGCTGCTGAGGGCGCACGAGGACCCACCAATGCGCGGTTTCCGCGACCAGGGTCCTTGGATGGCCGAATTTCTGGGCTGTAGGGTTGGTCATCGTCCGCCGGGACAGGCCGCTAGTGTCCCGAGTCCGGTCAGTAGCGCTGTGGGTCGCATCATAGGGAGGGGGTCGTACTGATGAAAGCCCGAATGGCCGCCATGTGGGTGGCGGCGATCGGTGCGGCGATTCTCCCGATCACGGCCAGGGCGCAGGATTCCTGCGCCGGCGCGGCGGAGCCGGGATTCGTCCGGCTGACGGTGCGGGCGCAGAACGTGCAGTCGAGCGCCGGCGAGGTGGCCTTCACCCTCTACCCCAACATCAAGCGCCGCTTCCTGGCGGCGGGCGGCAAGCTGCTGCGGACGCGGGTGAAGGCGCAGGCGGGGACCACGTCCGCCTGTTTCTGGGTCGCACCGGGCGCCTACGCCCTGGCCGTCTATCACGACGCCGACGGGGACCGGGATTTCGACCGCAGCCGGCTGGGCTCGCCCGTCGAGGGCTTCGCCTTCTCGAACAATCCGCCCACCCGATTCGGCCTGCCGGCCTTCGAGGCGGCGCGCTTCGACGTCGGGCCGGAGGGCCGCCAGCTCGCGGTGCAGATGCGTTACCTGCGCGCCGATCTGAGCCGGTAGGCGCCGAGCGGCGCAAATTCCCCGTCCGCCGTCGCGCCGCGCGCGCTGACCCGGGTCGTGAAGCCGGCCTCGGTCCGGGCGATGGCCAGCTCGTGCCAGCGCGCCGCCTCGCCGTGCCCGCCGGGCGCCGCGGACGCCGAGGGCACGCCCAGCACGGGGATCGGGCCGTCCGGTCCGGCGATCCGGGTCACCAGCGATTCGTGGGCGTGGCCGTGCAGGACGAGCTCGGCGCCCTCCGCGGCCAGCACGGCCCGCAGCTCCAGCGCGTCGGTCAGAGACTTCCGCCGGGACACCGCCCCCTCCGCGACCGGGTGGTGCAGGAGCACGAGACGGTAGAGCCCAGACGCGCGGGTCTCGCGGAGCACCTGCGCCAGCCGCGCGATCTGCTCCGCGCCCAGCTTGCCCTGGGCCAGGTGCAGCGCGGTGGGAACCGCCGAGCTGAGGTTGATCAGCGCCACCGGCCCGCGCAACCGCACGCGCGGGAAGGGCCCGGTCGCCTCGTCGCCCAGCCAGTCGGCCCAGGCCGCCAGGGGATCGCCGGCCCGGCGATCGATCAGGGCGTCGTGGTTGCCCGGGCTCACCGTCACGTCGCCGGCGGGGCCGAGGCCCGCCAGCCAGGCGCGGGCCTGGTCGTATTCCTCATGAGTCGAGAAGTTCGTCAGGTCGCCCGTCAGCACGATGTGGTCGGGGGCATGCGCCTTCACGTCGGCGACCAGGGCGGCCAGCACCTCCGGCCGGTGGACCTTCGATTTCCGCCGCCAGGCGATCCGGGAAAGCGCCCGCTTCGACACGGCGTCGGCGAGCCCCAGCTTCATGGGCGGCGGCGCCAGATGCGGGTCCGAGAAGTGGGCGAGGCGGATCTGCGACAAAAGAAGGAGGTCCCGGAGGCGAACGGTTTCTGGTCAGGCGCGGCGCAATCTGGCTATCAAGTCCACCGCATTTGCAAAGGGGCTATGGGCGTTTTGAGCGACACGGGATCGGTGGGACGGCCTCTCGGCCTGACGGTAGGCAGCGGCCAGGCCCGCATCTGGGGCATGACCGGCGCGGAACGGCTGCGCCGGCAGTTCGTGCGCGCCGACCTGGAGCCGGCCGCCGCGCCGGCCGCCGACCGCGCCGCGGTGATCGCGCGGGCCGACTGGGTGATCGACGAGAACCTGCTGAAGGCCGTGGCGAAGCGGCCGGGTTCGATGCTGGTCGCCCCGGACGGCGCAGCCGTCGCCGCCCACGCGCCGGCGGGGCAGGGGGCGTCCGTCGCCGCGGCCCTGGAGGCCGGCGGCCTTCCGACCGGTCTCGAAACCCTCGACCTCGACGCCCTGTCCTACAACGAGGCGCTCCGGAAGAAGGAGACGCCCGTCCTCGAGCCCCTGACCGAGGCCAATGTCCGCGCCGTCGAGGCCCGCACCTTCAAGGGGTCCTACAAGGGCGTCACCGACATCGTCACCAAGTACGCCTGGCCGCTGCCGGCCAGGATCGTCACCCGCTGGTGCGCGCTGGCGAAGATGACGCCCAACCAGGTCACCGCCATCGGCTTCCTGCTGGTGCTCGCCGCCTTCTGGCTGTTCTGGATCGGCGAGTTCGGCTGGGGCCTGGTCTGCGCCTGGATCATGACCTTCCTCGACACCGTCGACGGCAAGCTCGCCCGGGTGACGCTGACCTCGTCCAAGTTCGGAAACCTCTTCGACCACGGCATCGACCTGATCCACCCGCCCTTCTGGTGGTGGGCCTGGTACGTGGGCCTGCAGCACACCGGCCAGCTCCCGCCGGACGCCGGCCTTTGGCTGGGCGTCATCCTGATCGGCTACTGGGTGCAGCGGGGTATGGAAGGCGTGTTCATGCGCCGCTACGGCTTCCACGTGCACTCGTGGCGGCCGTTCGACAGCTTCTTCCGGCTGATCACGGCGCGGCGAAACCCGAACCTGCTGATCCTGACGCCCGCCGCCCTGCTGGGCCCCGGGCCACGGGTTCTGGCTGGTCGGCGCCTGGACGGCGATCTCGCTGGCGGTCCATGCCGTGCAGCTCGCCAAGGCGCTGATGACCCCGCGCGACCAGATCGTCTCCTGGCTCTCGCGCTGATGCGCGCCGGCGTCATCCGGAACCCGAAGAGCTACCGCAACCAGCGCAGCATGCCCTGGGCCCAGGCCCCCGAGGGGACGCTGTTCGCCAAGCCGCGGACCAAGGAGGCGCTGTCCGAGGCGCTCCGCGAGTTCGCCGGGGCCGGCGTCGACCTCCTGGTGCTGGACGGCGGCGACGGGACGGTGCGCGATGCGCTCACCCGCATCCCCGCCGCCTTCGGCGACGCCCACCCGGCCCTGGCCGTCGTGCCCTCGGGCAAGACCAATGTGCTGGCCGAGGACCTGGGCGTCCCGGCCGACTGGACCGTGGAGCAGGCGCTGAAGCGGGCCTTCGAACCCGGCGCGCCGCGCCAGGCGCGGGCCTGCCTGGAGGTGGTCCGCCGGGACGGGTCGGAACGGCGCCGGGGTTTCGTGTTCGGCATAGGCGCCTACGTCCGCGCGACCCGGCTCGCGGCCTCGGCCCACCGGCTTGGGGCGTTCGGAACGCTGTCGGTGGCCCTGACCCTCGGGGCCTCGGTGGTCCAGAGCTTCGTGGGCCGGCCGGATCGCGGCTGGCGGGGCGGGGAGCCGGTGCGGCTGCGCCTGGCCGGCGGCGAGGCCGAGGACCACGCCCGCTTCCTGGTGCTTTCCACGACACTGGAACGCCTGCCGCTCGGCCTCAAGCCGTTCGGACCGGAACGGCCGGGCCTCAAGACGCTCGCCGTCGACGCCCCGCCCCGGCGGCTGGCGTCCGCGCTCGCCCCCTCTGGAAGGGCGAGACTCCGGCCTGGCTGGAGCCCGCCGGCTACGTCCGGCGCGACGGCGACCTGGAGGCGGCGCTCGACGGCGAGTATGTGCTGGACGGTGAAGCTTACCCTGCCGGCGACCTGATCGTGCGCGCCGGGCCGGTGCTGGAGTTCGTGACGTGACCTCGCTCGAGGCGATGCTGAAGAAGGAGCTGGCGGCGAAGGTGACGCCCGCCGCCCGCCAGTTCGCCGAGACGCTGGCGGCCGCCCAGCCGGGGGCGCTGGCGGTGATCTACTACGGCTCCACCCTGCGCACCGGGGATCTCTCGGGCCTGCTCGACTTCTACGTCCTCACCGCACAGCCGCACCGGACCGGCGTCCGGGGCGCGCTGGAGCGCCGCCTGTGGCCCGAAGTCAGCTACCGGGAGGTCGAGACCGTCGCCGGAACGCTCCGCGCCAAGGCCTCCACCATGCCGCTTTCGGTGTTCCGGCGCGCGGCGGAGGGCCGGACGCTCGACACGACGATCTGGGCGCGGTTCGTTCAGCCGGCCGGCCTCGTCTGGAGCCGCGACGCCCATGCCCGCGACGAGGTGATCGCCGCCGTCGCCGCGGCGGTCCGGACGGCCGGCGCCTACGCCGCCGTGCTCGGTCCCGAACGGGGCGTGGCGCTGGAATACTGGCGGGCGCTGTTCCGCCAGACCTACCAGGCCGAGTTCCGGGTCGAGACCGCGAGCCGGGCCGATGAGATTCTGAAGGTCGCGCCCGCCCGCTGGTCGGCGCTCCTGCCGCTCGCCTGGACGGCTCAGGGCTTCGTCTTCGAGCGGAACGGCGACGACCTGCGCCCCGCGCTCAACGACGAGTTCCGCAGGACCATGCTCGCCCGCTGGCGCGCGCGCCGGCGCTCGGGCAAGCCTCTGAACCTGGCGCGCCTCGCCAAGGCCGCCTTCACCTTCGACGGGGCGGCGCGCTACGCCGCGTGGAAGATCGAGCGGCACACGGGGATGCCCGTGGAGGTCACGCCGTTCCGCGAGCGGCACCCGATCCTGGCGTCGCCCATCGTGCTTTGGCAGCTCTCGCGCTGGAAGAGGAAGCCCTAGGCCTAGCCCAGCGCGCGCTGTTCCGAGGGCAGCAGGCCGATCTGCTTGCCGACCGCCTCGAACACCGACAGCACCTCGTCGATCTGCTCGAAGCTGTGCGCGGCGCTGACGCTGGATCGCAGCAGCGGACGGTTGTCCGGCGTCGCCGGCGGCATGGCGAGGTTCAGATAGACCCCGTTGGCCAGCAGGGCGTTCCAGGCGGTCAGCGCGGCCGGAAGGTCCGGCATGACCACGGCGACGATCGGGCTGGCCGTGTCGCCGGTCGTGAAGCCCATGGCGCGCAGGCCATCGAACAGCCGCTTTGAATTGGCCTGCAGGCGGGTGCGCAGCGCGGGCTCGTCCTCGACCCGCTTCAGCGCCGCCAGGGTCGAGGCGACGACGGCCGGGGGCAGGGAGGCGGTGAACATGTAGGGCCGCGAGACGACGCGCAGGATGTCGAAATCCGCATCGTCGGAGACGCAGAAGCCGCCGATGGCGCCCAGGCTCTTGGAGAAGGTGCCGACGATGTAGTCGACGTCCGCTTCCACGCCGGCCGCCTCGGCCAGGCCGCGGCCCTTCTCGCCCAGCACGCCCATGGAGTGGGCCTCGTCCACCAGCAGGTAGGCGCCCATCTCCTTCTTGACCGCGACGATCTCCTTCAGCGGAGCCACGTCGCCCATCATCGAATAGATGCCCTCGACGACGATCAGCCGCTCGCCCGGCGCGTCCTTGAGGCGGCGCAGGCGCTTGGCGAGGTCTTCGGGGTCGTTGTGGCGGAAGCGGATGACTTCCGAGTGGCCGAGCCGTGCGCCGTCGTAGATCGAGGCGTGGCTGTCGGCGTCCAGGATCAGGTGGTCGCCGCGGCCGACGAGGGCCGACAGGACGCCGAGGTTCGCCTGGTAGCCGGTCGTGAACACCATGGCGTGCTCACGGCCGTAGAACTTCGCGAGGTCGCGCTCCATGGCCAGGTGGCCGCCGAAGCTGCCGTTGGCGATGCGCGAGCCGGTCGTGCCCGTGCCCCAGGTCCGCACGGCCTCGGCCGAGGCGTCGATGCAGTCGGGGTCGAAGGTCAGGCCAAGGTAGTTGTTGGTGCCGAGCAGGATGACGCGGCGGCCGCCCAGCTCCGCCTCGGTCGGCGAACGCACGGCGTCGAATCGCACGTTGAACGGGTCCGCCCCGTGGCTGCGGATACCTTCGTAGGCCTGGCTGTAGCCGAGGTGCTTGTCGAGCAGTCCCATTCTTCTTTTGCCTTACGCCCGCAGCTCGGTGATCAGGGCGCTCAGGTCCCCGATCGTCTGAATATCCGCAAGTCGATCGAGCGGGATCGAAATATCGAACCGATCCTCAAGCTCCATCACGATGTTCATCAGCGCCAGGGAATCCACGGAGAGATCGCGCGCGATATCGGTTTCGTCCTGTAGACGAACGGAACGACCAAGCACGGTCGTTACGGCGCGCTCGATTTCTCGCACCGTAAGATCGGTGACGACTTCGGCCATGCTAAAGCCTGCCCCCTCTGGCAAGTCCCCTGGACGGTAGCTAACCACGAAGCTCTGGCTTCTCAACCGTTTGTAACGTCGCGGTCACAAAATCTTCGGAAGCCAGCCAACAGCCCGATACCAATCCGCCGTGTGCGCCAGACCGTTCCAAAGGTCAAACTTTTGTACGGGAAGACCCGGGGCGATCTCGTCGCTTTTGACGCTCCAGTCGGTATGCAGCAGCTCGCGGGCCTTGCCCGGCGTGAAAATGGGCGCCGCGCCGGCCCAGCGCTGACCAACACTCAGTAAGGCCAGGGCTTTCACCGCCGCGGCGGGCGCCCGCGTGAGCCTCGGCCGGGCGTCCATGACCTCGGCGGCCGCCTGCATGATCTCGCGCCAGCCATAGCCGTCGGGCCGGGCGTCGGTGAGGGCATAGGTCGCACCGGACGGCGGGCGTCCGGCCAGCTCCGCGACCTGGGCGGCCGCGTCCTCCACATGGATCACCGCCGTGCGCGCCGACTCGCCGAGCACGGGCAGGACAGGACTGGTCGCGGCGAGCTGGAAGAGCGGCAGGAGTTCGCGGTCCCCGGGTCCGTAGATCGCCGGCGGCCGCACGACCGTCAGTCGCTCCCCCACGACTGCCCGGACGGCGTCCTCGCCCGCCCGCTTGCTGGCGGCATAGGGGAAAGCTGCGGCTCCCGCGCCGCCAGGCTGGAGACCAGCAGCAGATGCGCGTTGCCCGCCGCCTCGGCCACGCGCGCCGCGCCGTCGCGGTTGACCCGGGTAAAGTCGGCGAGGCGGCTGACCTTCACGAGGCCCGCGGCGTGGATCACCACGTCCGCGCCTCGGGCCAGGGCCTTCAGCGCGCCAGCGTCAGCTAGGTCGCCCACGACCACCTCCGGCTCGAAGCCGCGCCACACGGGATCGACCGGATCGCGCCGCGTCAGCACCCGCACCCGCCAGCCCCGGCGGGCCAGCTCGGCGGCCGTGTGGCGGCCCAGGAAGCCGGTCGCGCCCGTGAGGGCGGCGAGGCGCATCCTCAGGCGGGCTCGACGGTCTTGAAGGCGCCGGCGAGGTAGAGTGTGCGGGCCTTCGAGCGGCTGAGCTTGCCCGATGAGGTCTGGGGCAGGGCGTGCGCACCCACCAGCTCCACCCGGGTCTCCACGGCATGGCGCTGGCGCAGAACGGCGGCCACGTCCTCGGTCAGGGCCTGGCGCACGTCCGGGTCGCTGGACCGCGCCTGGACCAGCACCACGATCTCGTCGTCGCCGTCGGTCTCCACGGCGAAGGCGGCCACGTCGCCGCTGCGCAGGCGTTCGACCTCAGCCTCGGCGGTCCATTCCAGGTCCTGCGGCCAGATGTTGCGGCCATTCAGCAGGATCAGGTCCTTGGCCCGGCCGGTCGGCGTGAAGGCGCCGTTCTCCAGGAAGCCCAGGTCGCCGGTGTCGAGCCAGCCGTCGGCGTCCAGCACGGCGGCCGTCGCCTCCGGCTGGTTCAGGTAGCCGGTCATGATGCTCGGTCCGCGCACGAAGACCCGGCCCACGCGGCGCTCGGGCAGCCGCTCGCCGGTCGGTCCGCGCACTTCCAGCTCGTGGTTCGGCAGGACGGGACCGCAGCTCACGAACTCGCGGGCCCGCTTGCCGGCGGCGGGGACGACGACGCCCTCGTTCTCCATCCGCTCCACGTCCACCGTCGCGGCGCCCACGCCCTCGCCCAGCGGGGCCATGGTCAGCGCGAGCGTCGCCTCGGCCATGCCGTAGCTCGCCACGAAGGCGCTGGCCCTGAATCCCACCTCGGCGAACCGCTCGGCGAAGGCGCGCAGCGGGCCCGGACGGACCATGTCGCCGCCGCTGCCGGCGACGCGCCAGCCGGAGAGATCGTAGGGGAGATGTCGGCCGTGTCGGCGCGCCGGGCGCAGAGCTCGTAGCCGAAGGTCGGGCTGTAGCTGATCGTCCCGCCGTTCTTGGTGATCAGGTCGAGCCAGATCAGCGGCCGGCGCACGAAGGCGGCCGTGGGCAGCAGGTCGACCGTCATCTGGCTGGCCAGCGGGCTCAGCAGGAAGCCGATCAGGCCCATGTCGTGGTAGAGCGGCAGCCAGGAGACGGCGCGGTCTTGCGGGCGGACCTTCAGCCCGTCGCGGGTGATCGCCAGCGCATTGGCCATCAGCGCCTTGTGGGTGACGAGCACGCCGGTCGGCGTCCGCGTGCTGCCCGAGGAGAACTGGACGTAGCAGGCGTCGTCCGGCGCGATGGTCGGCAGCGGCCGGTCGTCGGCCGCGGGAAGGGCGTCGATGCCGACCGGCGCGCGCATCCCGGCGGCTTCGGCGGCCTCCGTCAGCCAGGGCAGCAGGGTCTCGGGCCCGAACAGGGCCTTCGCGCCGGCCGAGCCCATCAGCCGGGCGATCTGCTCGATCCAGGCCTGGCGGCCGGCGAGCGGCGCGGGCAGGGGGCAGGGGCGCGGGGATCAGGCCCGCGTACTGGCAGGCGAAGAACAGGCGCACGAAGTCGGCGTCGGTGTCGGCCACCAGGCCCACGCGCTCGCCGCGTTCCAGTCCGGACGCCAGCAGCCGGCGCGCCAGGACCTGCGCCTCCTCGACGAGGGTCGAATAGGGCAGCGCCAGGGCGAGCCGGCCGCGCTGATCGTAGAGGTTCACGCCGGTGGCGCGCGTGCCGGCGAACTCCAGGGCCTCGATCAAGGTCGAGAAGCCGAGGCGAAGCTCGCGGTCGGGATCGGTGGTCGTCGGTGTCACGGTTCGTCTTTCGCGCCGGGGACTGAGTCCCCGCAAGCGGCTTCTTGGCTCAGGGCGCCCCGCGGACGCCTGAGCAGCATCCCCAGGTTACCCAGCGCCATGGCCGCCGCCGCCGCCACGAGGCCGATGGCCGCACCCCGCGCGCCCCACTGGTCGATCAGCAGGGCGAGCGAGGCGAGGAACGCCAGGCTGACCACGAGGCGGACGCGCAGGGCTGCGCCGGGCCGCCCCTGTGACACAAGCATGGGTTCTAGGGGAAGGGCGAAGATGCCGATGGCGGCGGCCGCCACCTGCCAGGTCATCAGCTCGGCGGCCGGCGCGAAGGCCGGTCCCATGACGAGGGTCAGCAGCGGCTTGCCGGCGAAGGCGGCGATGGTGACGATCACCGCGCTGAAGCCGCCGGTCATCAGGCCGACCTGCAGCGCGAGCTTCGCCATCTGCGCCTCGCCCTGCGCCACCCGCAGGCGGGCGAGCTCGGGATAGAGGGCGGGCGTCAGCAGCTTGGCGGGCTTGGCGATGGCGTCCGCCACCTGGCGGCCCATCCGCCAGAACCCGGCCTGGGCCGGGCCCACGAGGGCGCCGACGGCCAGGGTCACGATATGGGTGAAGGCCACGTCGAGGGTGGTGTTGAGATTGGTCGACCAGGCGAACTTCCAGACCCCGGGCAGGCCGTCGGCGAGGGGACCGCGCATGGAGAAGCCGGCCAGCAGGCCGCGCTTGCCCAGCTCCGACACCGAAGCCCAGACGAGCAGGGCGAAGCCCACGGCGGTCCCGACCGCCCAGGCCAGCAGGTAGCCCTCCAGCGGCGCGCCGATCGCCCAGGCGATGGCCGAGCCCGCCAGCCGGACGATGGAGACCAGCGCCGCCTGGCCCGCCAGCACGTCGAACCGGTCGAACAGCCGCAGCAGGCCGAGCGGCGTCGCCGAGACCATGAAGGCCACCGACAGCACATAGCCCGCCGCCGCCGGCGCCTGGTCGGGGGTCCAGCCGAGCTTGCCGGAGAACAGGAAGGCGCCGGCGATCCCGATGGCGAGGCCGACGATCCCGCTGCCCACGTCCAGCAGCAGGGTGAAGCGCAGCACCTGCTGGAAGCGGGCCTTCTCGCCCTGGTGCAGCGGCCCCGCGCCATAGTGGATCAGGGTCTGCCAGGACTGGAACTTGACCACGTCGCCGAGGAACTGGGCGAAGGCGTGGATCAGCACCAGCACGCCGAACGCCGTGACCCCAAGCGCCCGGGCGGCGATCGCCAGATAGGCCAGGCTCAGCACCGCGTTCACCGAGCGCCCGCCCAGCAGCTTGCCGGCGTTCACCACCACGCGGCGCAGCGCGGCGGGGCCGTGGATGTCCGGGGCGGCGTCGGAGGTCATGCGCGTGGAGGGTGCGGGGAATCCGGCGCGGACGCCACTGGTTCGAGCGATGGCGGACAGGGTGGGATTCGAACCCACGGTAGGCTCGCACCTACGGCGGTTTTCAAGACCGCTGCCTTAAACCACTCGGCCACCTGTCCCTGAGGGTCGGCGCTCGATGCCACGCCCGGCGCGGGGAGCCAAGCGCGATGATTGGCCGCCGGCTAGCCCCCAACGGCGGCGTGCACGGCGGCGGCGACCTCGGCGATCACCGGCTCCCAGGCGCCGGGCGCGGGCTGGCGGAACAGCTCCAGCGACCCGTACCACGGCATCCGCGGCCCGGACTGGCCGTAGCGCCACGCCGCGGGCTTCGGCACCATCACCAGGCCCCGCTGGCCGACCGCGCCGGTCACGTGGGCGAGCGCCGTCTGGACGGTGACGACCAGGTCGAGCTCGAGCACCAGCGCCGCCAGGTCCTCGAAGTCGTCGATGTCGGCGCGTGGAAAGGCCGCGATCGGCCGCTCGCGCCCGGCGTTGAACGCGGCCAGCTCAGCGGCGACGTTCCCATACTGCAGGCTGACGAACGCGCAGCCCGGCTGGTCGAGGATCGGGGCCAGGTCGGGCAGGGTCAGCGATCGCGCCGCCCTGCGGGTATGGGGCATGCCGCCCCGCCACGAGATCCCCACCCGCAGCCGGCCGTCCGGGGGTCCGAGCCGGTCCCGCCAACGCTCGCGCACAGGGTCGCGCGGCCTGAGGAAGGGCCGGCCCGGAAAGGCGTCGCGGGTCGGGCGGAACGCGGCCGCAAGTCCGCCCAGGGGGACGAAGAGGTCGAAGTCCTCGGTATTGACCAGATCCGGCCCCTGGCCGGCGATGATCCGGGCGCCGGGGACCGAATGGGCGACCAGGGCCTGCAGCCGGCGGTCGAGAACGCAGGTGACCTGGGCGGCGACCTCCACCAGTTCCGGGAGCAGGCTCGCGAACATCAGCTCGTCGCCGACGCCCTGTTCGGCCACCACCAGCACCCGGCGCCCGGCAAGCTCCTCGCGCGTCGGCAGCAGGGTCATCCGGTCCACGAAATGGGCGGTCAGCAGCGGATTGGTCGCGATGTTGCGGTAGCCGGGCGTCATCCAGCGCGAGGCATAGTCCTTCCAGCCGCCGGCGAAGTCGCCCAGCGCCAGCCGCGCGACCCCGGCGCGATAGCGCAGGCCGTGCGAGCCGGGATGGGCGGCCAGGGCTGCCTCATAGGCGGCGAGGCCCTCGTCCGGCCGCCCGGCGTCCATCAGATACTGTGCGGCGCCGCCGAGGTCGTCGGCCTGGGCGTCCCCGCTGGCGAGCGCGGCGGCCGCGCGACGCGCGGCGACCGCCTCGTCGGTCCGGTCGAGGGCCGCGAGCGCGGCCGCCTCCGCCCGCCAGGCATAGGCCAGTGCGGTCCCGCCGATCCGCCGCGCCGCGGCCGTCGCCGCCAGCGCCTCCTCCGCCCGGCCGACGCCGGTCAGCGCCTGGCCGCGGTCGGCGTGGGCGACAGCGAGCCCGGGCTTCAGCGCCAGCACCCGGTCGAAGACGGGCAGGGCGTCCGCGGCGCGCTCCAGCCGCAGCAGCACGCCGCCCAGCGCGCCCAGCACCCGCACGTCGTCCGGCGCACGCGCCAGCAGGGCTTCCAGCCGGGCCCGCGCCGGCTCCAGCCGCCCCGCGTCCCGCTCGCGCAGGGCGGCGGCGAATTCGTCCTGCAAGGCGCTCGTCATGCCGCAGCCATAGCAACGGCCGCCCGAGGTCTCCAACCGCCGTGGCGCTTAACCACAGGGCAAGTTTCCTAAGGCAGCTTTAACCATGGCCCCATCGGGGGGCGAGCCGCGTCTGGGGGCGTCGCCATGGACTTTTCGGGACTTCTGCGCACCGGCGCCCTCATGGCCGCCGCCGCTTCGCTCGTGGCCTGTGCGGGCGGCCCGCGCTATTCGCCCTATGCCGACAACGGGGCGAGCCGTCCGCCGGCGAAACCCCCGGCCACCGCCAAGCGCGGCGGCACCTGGAAGCCCTATCAGATCAACGGCAAGTGGTACGTCCCGCGCGAGCAGCCGGACTACGACGAGACCGGCGTCGCCTCCTGGTACGGCGGCCACCACCAGGGCAAGCCCACCTCCAACGGCGAGCGGTTCGACAAGAACGCGATCACGGCGGCCCACAAGACCCTGCCGCTGCCGTCGATCGTCGAGGTGACCAACCTCGACAACGGCAAGCGCATCAAGGTGCGCGTGAACGACCGCGGCCCGTTCGTCGACGGCCGGATCATCGACCTCAGCCAGGAAGCGGCGAAACGCCTCGGCTTCGAGGGCAAGGGCCTGGCCCGGGTACGCGTCCGCTACGTGGGCGAGGCCGGCATCCGCACCGCCACGATCCAGGTCAACATCGACTAGCCCCGCTGGACTTCCGGCGCGAAGCGGCCAATTTGGGCCGCGTGACACGCGGACGTTTCATCACTTTCGAAGGCGGCGAGGGGGCGGGGAAATCCACCCAGCTCAAGCGCCTGGTTGCGCGGCTTGAGGGCCATGGGCGCGAGGTCGTGGCCACACGCGAGCCGGGGGGCTCTGCGGGCGCCGAGAGCATCCGCGAACTGGTCCTCAAGGGGTCCGCCGACCGCTGGAGCCCGGTGACCGAGACGCTCCTCATGTACGCCGCCCGCCGCGACCACATCGAGCGCGTGATCCGGCCGGCGCTGGAGCGCGGCGCCTGGGTGGTCTGCGACCGCTTCGCCGACTCGACCCGCGCCTACCAGGGGGCCGCCGGAGGGACCGCGCCGGAGCTGATCTCGGCGCTGGAGACCCACATCCTTGAGGGCACGCGGCCCGATCTCACCCTGATCTTCGACCTGCCCACCGAAGTCGGCCTGGAGCGCGCCCACGCCCGCGCCGGGTCCGAGATGCGCTTCGAATCCAAGGGCATGGCCTTCCACGAACGGCTCCGCGACGGCTTCCTGGCCATCGCCCGGGCCGAGCCCGACCGCTGCGCCATCGTCGACGCGCGCGGCACGCTCGACCAGGTCGAGGCGGAGGTCTGGGCGGCGGTCGCCGACCGCCTGGCCGTCCATGCCTGAGGACGTCGCCCATCCCCGCGAGGTGTTCGACCTCGAAGGGCAGGGCGCCGCCGAGGAGGCGTTCGAGGCCGCCCGCGCCCGCGGCCGCCTGCACCACGCCTGGCTGCTGACCGGCCCCGAGGGCGTCGGCAAGGCCACCTTCGCCTACCGCGCCGCCCGCCGCCTGCTGGGCGCGCCGCACGATCCGCGCCACGGCCTCATGGGCGCCGATCCCGAGCACCCGGTCAGCCGCCAGGTGATCGCCCGCGCGCACCCCGACATCCTGGTGCTGGAGCGCGAGGGGCCGGACGGCAAGCCGCGCAAGGTGATCCCGGTCGACGATGTCCGGAAGCTCGCCGAGTTCTTCTCGAAGTCGCCGGCCAGCGCCCCGCACCGGGTGGCCATCGTCGACGCCGCCGACGACCTCAACGTCAACGCCGCCAATGCCCTGCTGAAGACCCTGGAGGAGCCGCCGCCCCGCGGCATCCTGCTGATGATCTCGCATTCCCCCGGACGACTCCTGCCCACCATCCGCTCGCGCTGCCGGCGCCTGGCCTTCCAGCCGTTCGGCCTGGAGGGCGCCGCCGCCTTCGTGCAGCGGCACGCGGACGTGAACGACGAGGAGGCGCTCAGGCTCTCCCGCATGGCCGGCGGCGCGCCGGGCAAGGCTTTGCAGCTCGCCGCCTCCGAGGCGCTGACCATGGACGACGCCGCCCGCCACCTTCTTTCGGACCTGCCGCGGGTGGACGAGGCCCTGGCGCTGTCCCTCGCCGACCGGTTCCGGGGCGGGGAGGGGCAGGCCAATTTCAACCTCCTGCTCGAACGCCTCGCCGACCGGGTCCACACCATGAGCCTGGACCGCGCCCGCGACGGGATCGGCCCGCTTGATCGCTGGGCGCAGGCGTGGGAGACGCTGACCCGCCTGCCGCGGGAGGTCGAGGCCCTCAACCTCGACCGCACGGATGCGCTGTTCACGGCGCTCCGCGAGCTCCGTCAGGCCGCGCAGGCCTGAGCGGCGAGACCCAAGACCACCCATGCTGATCGACAGCCACGTCAACCTGCACGCCCCGCAATTCGACGAGGACCGCGAAGCGGTGATCAGCCGCGCGCTCGCCGCGGGCGTGCGCCTGATGGTGAACATCTCCGACCGGGTGTCGAACTTCGACAAGGTGCGCCACGTGGCCCAGCACCCGGACATCTGGTGCACGGTCGGCACCCATCCGCACGAGGCGAAGGAAGACCCGGACCTCTCCGCCGAGACCCTGATCCGTCTGGCGCAGGATCGGCGCGTGGTCGGGATCGGCGAGTGCGGCCTCGATTTCCATTACGACCTCAGCCCGCGCGATGTGCAGGCCAAGGTGTTCCGCGCCCACGTGGCGGCCGCCCGCGAGACCGGCCTGCCGCTCGTCGTCCACACCCGCGAGGCCGACCAGGTGATGGGCGACATCCTCGAGGAGGAATACGCCCAGGGCCCGTTCCGCCTGCTGATGCACTGCTACACCTCGGGCGCGGAGCTCGCCCGGCGATGCACGGCGCTTGGGGCCTGGTTCTCGGTCTCCGGCATCGCCACCTTCAAGGCCGCCGAGGACGTGCGCGAGGTGATCCGCGAGATGCC
Source organism: Phenylobacterium sp. J367 (assembly GCF_024699985.1). GTDB lineage: Bacteria > Pseudomonadota > Alphaproteobacteria > Caulobacterales > Caulobacteraceae > Phenylobacterium. The sequence continues at coordinate 3,923,331 of NZ_JAJONA010000001.1, forward strand.
GGCCGACCGCATCATCGTCGAGACGGACTGCCCCTACCTGGCCCCCGTGCCCTACCGCGGCCGGCGCAACGAGCCCGCCATGCTGCCGCATGTGCTGGCCAAGCTCGCCGAGATCCGCGGCTGGGACCTGAAGGACGCCGAGCACCGCACCGAGGACGCCTTCTTCGCCCTCTTCGACCGGATTCCCCGGCCGTGACGGCGACGCTGGAGTTCACCATCCTGGGCTCCGGCTCCTCCGGCGGCGTGCCGCGCGCCGACGGCGAATGGGGCGCCTGCGACCCCGCGAACCCCAAGAACCTGCGCTCCCGCTGCTCGCTGCTGGTCCGCCGGAAGGGGGACGGGCCGGTGAACGAGACGACCGTCATCGTCGACACCTCCCCCGACCTGCGCATCCAGACCGCCATGGCCGGCGCGAAGCGCATGGACGCGGTCCTCCTGACGCACGACCACGCCGACCAGATGCACGGCCTGGACGACGTGCGGGCCTTCTTCCTGCGCCAGCGGGCGCGGCTGCCGGTCTGGATGGACGCCCACACGACCGAGAGCGCCTTCCGCCGCTTCGGCTACGTCTTCGAGGGGCAGGGGGGTTATCCCGCGATCTGCGACGCCCGCGCCATTCCGGCGCACGGCGAGACCTGGCGCGTGGACGGCCCCTCCGGCGCCATCCCGATCGTCACCTTCGACCAGGACCACGGCGAGATCCGTTCGGTGGGCTACCGGTTCGGCGGCGTGGCCTATTCCTCGGACGTGGTCGGCCTGGACGATGCGGCCTTCGAGGCGCTGGCCGATCTGGACGTCTGGATCGTGGACGCGCTGCGCTACCGGCCGCATCCCACCCACGCCCACCTGGAACGCACGTTGGAATGGATCGCCCGCGCCAGGCCGCGCCGCGCGATCCTCACCAACCTGCACATCGACCTCGACTACGAGACCCTGCGGCGCGAGCTGCCGGCAGGCTGCGAGCCGGCCTACGACGGGATGCGCTTCGAACATGAGCTCGGAGCGGAATTCCTGTGATGGATCAACGCCTCAAGCTGGGTTTCCTCGCGTCGAACAATGGCTCCAGCGCCCGGGGAATCGTTAACGCGATCCGGGGAGGGGAGTTGGCCGCCGACGCCAGCCTGCTGGTCAGCAACAACCGCAAGGCTCCGGCCCTCGACTGGGCGGCGAACCTGGGCCTTCCGGCGCTGGCGATCCCGACCCAGGCCGATCCCGACGCGGCGGACGCGCGCCTGGCCGAGGAGATGGCGGCCCACGGCGTCGATCTGATCGTCATGTCCGGTTACCTGCGCAAGCTCGGCCCGGCGACGCTGCGGCGCTACCGCGGGCGGATCCTGAACATCCACCCGGGCCCGCTGCCGGCGTTCGGCGGCCACGGCATGTATGGCCGGCGCGTCCATGAGGCGGTGATTGCGGCGAAGGCACCCGAGAGCGGCGTCTGCATCCACCTGGTGGACGAGGAGTACGACCGCGGGCCGGTGATCGCGCGCCGCAGCGTGCCTGTGGAGCCGGGCGACACGGCCGAGACTCTGGAGGCCCGCGTGACGGGAGTGGAACCCGAATTCTTCGTGGCCACGCTGCGCCGGATCGCCAGCGGCGAGCTCGCTCTGCCGGACGCATCCGTTAACGGCTAGGTTGGCCGCCATGGACATCGCACGTCGGGGATTTGTCGCCGGAGCCGCCGCCATGGCCGCGGCCGGCGGCGCCGCGGCCCAGGAGAAGACCGGGATGTACGGCCTGATCGGCAAGATGCTCGCGAAGCCCGGCAAGCGTGATGAGCTGATCGGCGCGCTGCTGGCCGGGACAGGATCGATGCCGGGCTGCCTGAGCTACGTGGTGGCGCACGATCCGACCAACGCCGACGCCATCTGGATCACCGAGGTCTGGGACAGCCAGGCCAGCCACCAGGCCTCGTTGAAGCTGCCAGCCGTGCAGCAGGCGATTGCGAAGGCCCGTCCGATCATCGCCGGCTTCGGAGAGCGCTTCGAGACCGAGCCGGTGGGCGGCGTCGGCTTGCCCGCCTGACGCCCATATCTGATTTCCGATAATCTTCCTTAGGCGAAGAAGGGATCAGGCCTCGCGGGCGGCCATCGTCGCCCTCAGTGTCCCCCGCCGCTCATCAGCTCCGCCAGCGAGATCATCGGCAGCGTCAGGGTCTGCTGCGCCCCCACCAGCAGGATCAGCACGGCGACGACGGTCAGGCCGATCCGCGGGTTCCGGCGGTGGAACACCTGGCTGATGCCGGCGAAGAACATGGCCATGGCCAGGATCACGCCGGCCCGGTGGTAGGCGTCCGAGGTGTACTTGGCCTCGGTGCCCTCCTTGAAGATCCGGTCGGCCCGGGTCTTCAGCTCCGCCGCGGCCTCCATGCCCGGCGACCTGTAGGACGCGAACTGGAACGGGCTTTCCGCGGCGCTGGCGTTCTCCGTCGGGTTCTGCGCCATCCACTCGCGGAACGCGGGTCTCAGATGATCGGGCATCCGTCGCGCGTAGAAGTCCGCCATGTCCTGGTCGCCACGCTCCTTGGCGATCACCCAGGCGTTGATCAGCCCGACCTCCACACCCTGCAGCGACGCGGCGCGCTGGGCCATGTTGGCCGCCTCGACCCGCACGGCGTCGGCCTCGCCGTACTCGATCAGTTGGTGCCCCGCCCACAGCGCGCCCTGGTAGCTGGCCCAGGAGGTCAGCAGGCCCGCCGCGGCCAGGCAGACGGCCGTCGCCACTTCCCGCCAGCGTTCGATCCGCGCCTCGCGGCCGCTCAGTTCCGCGCCGCCGGCCGCTGCAGCCGGCGGGATCGCGGGCGCGCCATGTTGCATGCCTCGATGTCTCCCGGTGAGTTCCGGACTATTCCCGCCCTGCCTAAGCCCCGGCATCGGTTGTCGCCCCTATGGAGACCCCCGGGGAATCCCTAAGTGTTTTTCGGCGTCGGGCTCACGAAGACGTTGCGTGACACCGCGGGCTTCCTATGTTTAGTTCTTACTGTAGTCGCCTTTCCTGGGAGCTTCCGATGCGGTCCCTCGCCTTTGCCGCCTTCGCCGTCGCGCTCAGCGGCACGGCCGCCCTCGCCGCCCCGGCCAGCGTCAGCGTCACCCTCGCCCCGGAGCTTCAGGAGAAGTCCGAGAAGGTCTACGGCATGCGCGACGTGACCCGCCTGCAGGAGGAATTGCGCAAGGACGTGGAACGCGAGCTCGGCCGCACCGGCGCCTATCAGGACGCCCGGATCGACCTCGTCCTCGTGGACGTCGTCCCCAATCGCCCGACCTTCAAGCAGCTCGGCGACACCCCGGGGCTCTCCATGGAGAGCTTCGGCGTCGGCGGCGCCCGCATCGAGGGCCAGGTCACCGCCGCCGACGGCGTGGTTACCCCGGTCGCCTACGACTGGTACGAGACCGACATCCGCTGGACCTGGGCCAACTGGGTCTGGAGCGACACCGAATATGCCTTCGAGCGCTTCGCCCGGAAGCTGAGCCAGGGCCAGGCGCTCGCCCGCCGCTAGACGGTCGGTCCAGCTTGCGCCAGACGACGGCGCGCGGTCTCATCGCCGCGCGCCGTTTCCATATGCGCCCGGATTCTCGAGATGCCTGCGCCTGCCCCCTCCGCCGACCTGCGGCCCCTCGACCGGCTCCTGGCCATCATGGCGAGGCTGCGCGATCCCGAGAGCGGCTGCCCCTGGGACCTCGAGCAGACCTTCGCCACCATCGCGCCCTACACCGTCGAGGAGGCCTACGAGGTCGCCGACGCCATCGAGCGCAATGACCTCTCGGACCTGAAGGAGGAGCTGGGCGACCTCCTGCTGCAGGTGGTCTTCCATTCGCGCATGGCCGAGGAGAAGGGCGCCTTCGCTTTTGAGGATGTGGCCGCCGCCATCAACGACAAGATGGTCCGCCGCCACCCCCACGTCTTCGCCGAGGAGAGCTACGAGAGCCTGGAGCACCAGAAGGCCGGCTGGGAGCAGCTCAAGGCCGAGGAACGCGAGAAGAAGGTCCGCCGGGAGAGCCTGCTCGACGACGTCCCGGTCGGCCTCCCTGCCCTCACCCGCGCCGTGAAGCTCTCCAAGCGGGCGGCCGGCGTCGGCTTCGTCTGGCCCTCGGTGAAAGAGGTGATCGACAAGCTCGACGAGGAGGTTCGCGAGCTGAAGGCCGAGATCGCCGCCGGCGACCTGGAGAAGGCCCGTGATGAGATGGGCGACGTTCTGTTCGTGGTCGCCAACCTCGCCCGCACCCTGGACGTGGACCCGGAGGATGCGTTGCGTGGGACGAACGCCAAGTTCGTCCGCCGTTTCCGCCACATCGAGCGCCGCCTCGCCGAGCGCGGCCGGACGCCCGCACAGTCCGACCTGCCCGAGATGGACGCGCTCTGGGACGAGGCCAAGGCCGCCGAGCGCGTCTAGTGCGGCCGGATCTCCGCTGACGGGAAGAGCTGCTCGAACTGGCCGAGCGCCTGCGGCGTCAGGCTGACCGCCAGGCGGACGCTGCCGTCCTTGCCCTCGTTGCGCTCGATCACCCGGCCGTGGCGGTAGAGCCAGGCGATCGCCGCCCCCTCGCCGGCCGGCGCATAGACGTCCACCGGCGGCGCCTCGTCGACCAGGGCCGCCACCTGCCGCAGCAGGGCGTCGCAGCCCTCGCCGGTCGCCGCCGAGACCAGCACGGCCGGCGGATGCGCCCGCTTGGCGTCGCCGGCCACGGCCGCCTGTCCGTCAGCATCCAGCAGGTCGACCTTGTTCCAGACCTCCAGGATCCGCCGCTCGTCCATGTCGACGCCCAGCCGTTCCAGCACCTTGCGCACGTCCTGCGCCTGGGCGTCGCTCTCCGCGCTGGCGATGTCGCGGACATGCAGCACCACGTCGGCCTCCTGCACCTCCTCCAGCGTGGCGCGGAACGCCTCCACCAGTTCGTGCGGCAGGTCGGAGATGAAGCCCACCGTGTCGGACAGGATCGCTGGCCGCCCGTCGGGCAACCTCAGCATCCGGATGGTCGGGTCGAGGGTGGCGAACAGCATGTCCTCGGCGACGACCTCCGCCTGGGTCAGGCGGTTGAAGAGGGTCGACTTGCCGGCGTTGGTGTAGCCGACCAGGGCCACCGTCGGGTACGGCACGCGCTTGCGGCCGGACCGCTGCAGGGTCCGCGTGCGGCGCACCTCGGCCAGCTCGCGCTTCAGCTTGCCGATCTTCTCGGCCAGCAGCCGCCGGTCGGTCTCGATCTGGGTCTCGCCGGGGCCGCCCATGACGCCGAAGCCGCCGCGCTGGCGCTCCAGGTGGGTCCAGGTCCTGACGAGGCGCGAGCGCTCGTAGGTCAGCCGCGCCAGCTCGACCTGCAGCCGGCCCTCGCGGGTCCGGGCGCGGCGGGCGAAGATCTCCAGGATCAGGCCGGTGCGGTCGATGACCTTCACCTTCCAGGCCTTCTCCAGGTTCCGCTGCTGGACCGGCGTCAGGCTGTCGTCAACGACGGCCACGTCGGCCTCGACGGCCTCCATCAGGATGCCGAGCTCGGCCACCTTGCCGGAGCCGAACAGGGTGGCGGGCGTGAGCTTGCGCAAGGGCGCGATGGCCGTCTCGCGGATCTCGAGATCGAGGGCGAGCGCCAGGCCCACGGCCTCCTCGAGACGCGCTTCGGCGTCCCGCGCGGAGCCGCGGCCCTCACGATCGGGGTGGATGACGACGGCGCCCTGGACGGGCGCCTGGCGGTCAACGGATTTGGAGGAACTCAATCTGTCTCGTCTTCGGCCGGCTCATAGAGCTGCACAGGCTGCGCCGGCATGATGGTGGAGATCGCGTGCTTGTAGACGAGCTGGGACTGCCCGTCGCGCCGGAGCAGGACGCAGAAGTTGTCGAACCAGCTCACCACGCCCTGAAGCTTGACACCGTTCACCAGGAAGATGGTCAGCGGCGTCTTGGACTTGCGCACGCTGTTGAGGAAGGTGTCCTGCAGGTTCTGCTTCTTGTCGCTCATTGGCTTTCCGCCTCTTTTTTTGATCGGACGGCCAAGCGCCGCCCACACACGCAAAGTCACGCTGGCCTGAATTTGCGACAGCCGCAATCCAGAAGGCGATCGTCAGATCGCCGTGGCCCTGGCCCGCTCGATATAGAGACGCCGAAGCCGGCTCGCCACTGGTCCGACCGCCCCATCGCCGACGGGGCGTCCGTCCACGGCGATCACCGGCAGGACCAGGCTGCCCGCGCCGGTGATGAAGGCCTCCCGCGCCTGCACCGCCTCCTCAGGCGTGAACGGCCGCTCGTCCACCTCCAGCCCATCCTCGCGGATCACGTCGAGCAGGGTGTGGCGGGTGACGCCACGCAGGATGTTGGCGTTGGTGTCGCGCGTCCTCAGCCGCCCGTCCTGGCCGACGATCCAGGCGTTGGACGACGCGCCCTCGGTGACGAAGCCCAGTTCGTCAACAAACCAGGCCTCGCTGGCCCCGGCCTCGCGGGCCTTCTGCTTGGCGAGCGCATTGGGCAGCAGGCCCACCGTCTTGATGTCGCAGCGGCCCCAGCGGTTCTCGGGCGTGGTGACCACGCCGATCCCCTTGGCGGCGCGGGCCTCCACCGCCGCCCGGTCCAGCCCGTTGACGGTGATCACGACCGCCGGCTTCACCTCCGGGTTCGGGAAGGCGTGGTCGCGGCGCGCCACCCCGCGGGTGACCTGCAGATAGAGCAGCCCCTCCCGCACCTTGTTCCGCCGGACCGCCTCGCGCAGCACGATGGTCAGGGCCGCCCGGCTCATCGGCATGCGGATCGAGAGCTCCGAGAGGCTCCGCTCCAGCCGCGCGAAATGCCCCTCGGCGTCGGCCAGCTTGCCGTCGAACAGCGCCCAGACCTCATAGACCCCGTCGCCCAACTGGTAGCCCCGGTCCTCGATGTGCACGCAGGCTTCGCCATGCGGCACGAACCGGCCGTTCACATAAGCGATCCGTCCCATCCTACTCCGCTCCCGTCGTGAGCTTCGAAGGATCGGCGATGAGGGCTGCGAAGCCTTGGCGAAGCAGGCCCATCCTAGACCGCCTCGTCCTCGAGCTGACGGCCGCCCGACAGGCCGAGCGACTTGAGCTTCCGGTGGAGCGCCGAGCGCTCCATGCCGATGAACGCCGCGGTGCGCGAGATATTGCCCGAGAAGCGGAGCATCTGGGCGTTCAGGTACTCGCGCTCGAACACCTCGCGGGCCTCCCGGAGCGGGAGCGCGATGATCCGCTCGGCGCCGATCGAGCTCGGGTGCTCGTTGACCGTCGCCTCGGCCGGCAGCATGTCGGCGGTGATCGGCTCGGACGGCGAGCCCGAGGCCAGGATCAGCATCCGCTCCACATTGTTGCGCAGCTGGCGCAGGTTCCCCGGCCAGGCGCGCACCTGGAGGGTGGCCAGGGCGTCGTCGGCCAGCTTGCGCCGGGGCATCCCGGTGGCGTCGCAGATCCGTTCGATGAAGTACTCGACGAGCTCGGGGATGTCCTCGCGCCGTTCGGTCAGGCCCGGCACGTTCACCGGCACCACGTTCAGCCGGTGGAACAGGTCCTCGCGGAACCGGCCCGCGGCGATCTCCTCGCGCAGGTCGCGGGAGGTCGACGAGACCACGCGCACGTCCACCTGGACGTCGGAATCGCCGCCCACCCGGCGGAAGCGCTGCTCCACCAGCACGCGCAGGATCCGGCTCTGGGTCTCGCGCGGCATGTCCGCCACCTCGTCGAGGTAGAGGGTTCCGGAATGCGCGCGCTCGAACACGCCGACCTTCGCCGTGCGGCCGCCCTCGCCCTCCTCGCCGAACAGCTCCACGTCCATCCGCTCCGGCGTCATGCCGGCGGCGCTGATCGCCACGAACTCGTTCTTGGCCCGCGGGCTGGCGGAGTGGATCAGCCGGGCGACGGTCTCCTTGCCCGAGCCCGGCGGGCCGGAGATCAGCACGCGGCTGTTGGCCGGCGCCAGCTTGGAGATCATCTGCCGGAGCTGCTGGGCGGCCACCGAGCGGCCCATCAGCCCCTCGGGCGTGATCGCCTGGGCCCGCAGGCGTCGGTTCTCGCGGCGGAGGTTCGCGGCCTCCAGCGCCCGTTCGATGACCAGCAGCAGGCGGTCCGACTTGAACGGCTTCTCGAGGAAGTCGTAGGCCCCCCGCTTGATGGCGCTGACCGCGGTCTCGATGTTGCCGTGGCCCGAGATCATCACCACGGGCAGGTCCGCATCGAGCTTCTTGACCATGTCGAGCAGCTCCAGCCCGTCCATGCCGCCGCCCGACATCCAGATGTCGAGGATCAGCAGCGACGGCTTGCGGGCCCGGAATGCGGCGAGCGCCGACTCGGAATCGTTGGCCGTCCGCACCGCATAGCCTTCGTCCGTCAGGATTCCGGCCACCAGGTCGCGGATGTCCGCCTCGTCGTCGACCACAAGAACGTCAGACGCCATTCCTCACCTCACGCCGTCACGGCCGCGGCCGCGGGCCTGGGCTTCACCCGCGCGCCGGCCGGCAGGCGCAGGATGGCCAACGCCCCCTGCCCGCTCCGCGCGTCGGTGAGCTCCAGCTCGCCGCCGTGGTCTTCCAGTATCCGCTTCACGATCGCGAGGCCGAGACCCGTCCCCTTCTCGCGCGTCGTCACATAGGGCTCGGTCAGCCGGTCGCGATCCATGGCCGGCAGGCCGATCCCGTTGTCCTCCACCTCGAACGCCACCCCGGCGTCGTCGGCGATCAGCCGCGCCCGGATCTTCCCCTTGATCTTCGGGGAGCGCGCCTTGCGGGCGCTCACCGCCTCGGCGGCGTTCTTCAGCACATTGGTCAGCGCCTGGGCGAGCATCCGGCCGTCGGCCACCACCACAACCTCCGACGCCGGATCCTCGAGCTCCACCCTCAGGTCCGGGCTCGCCACCCGCTGGGCGAACACCGCGGCGCGGATCAGCTCGGCGGCGTCGGCGTCCGCGAACTTCGGGGCCGGCATCCGGGCGAAGGCTGAGAACTCGTCCACCATCCGGCCGATATCGCCCACTTGGCGCACGATTGTGTCGGTGCAGCGGTCGAAGGTCTCCAGCTCCGCCTCGGCGATGTCCTTGCGGTACTTCTTCCGCAGCCGCTCGGCGGAAAGCTGGATCGGCGTCAGCGGGTTCTTGATCTCATGCGCGATGCGCCGCGCCACGTCCCGCCAGGCGGCGTTCCGCTGGGCGGTGACCAGCCGGGTGATGTCGTCGAAGGTCAGCACCGGCCCGTCGTCGCTGTGGCTGGCCCGGACCCGCAGCCGGTGCGTCTCCCGGCCCCGGATCACGTCCACCTCCTCCTCGGCGCCGCCGCGTCCGGCGGTCTCGACGACCGCGGCGATCTCGGGCGCCACCTCCTTCAGCTTCCGCCCCCGGCCGTGGTCGCCGGGCAGGTCGAGCAGCAGGGCCGCCTGCCGGTTGGCCGCCGAGATACGGCCCTCGGCGTCGAGGCCGATGACCCCGGCGCTCACCTCGGCGAGCACGGTCTCGATGAACTGCCGGCGGCGCTCAGCCTCCAGCCCGGCGTGGCGCAACGCCTCCTGCTGCGCCTGAAGATCGTGCGTCATACTATTGAACGCACGGGACAAAACCGCGATCTCCTCGGCGTCGTCATCGGCGTCCACTCGGGCGCTGAGGTCGCCGCTCGCGACCTTGCCCGCCGCCTGCACCAGCCGGCCCACCGGTCCCGAGATCGCGTTGGCGGCGCCCAGGCCCAGCCACACGGCCCCGACCATCACCAGCAGCGCCGTCTCGGCGTAGGAGAGCGCGAAGATCGCCTGGATGCGCTGCCGGTTCTGAGCCGCCTCGCGATAGGAGACCAGCGAGGCCTCGGCCTCCAGCAGGTGGTTGATGATCCCCTTCTCCACCGGGTGGGCGATGTAGAGATAGGCGTCGGAATAGGCGGTCAGCCGGTAGATCGCCCGCATCAGGTCCGGCGAGTCGAAGGCCGGCACCGAGATGTCGCCCTCGTCGGCGGCGCGGAAGCTCGATTCCGGCGGGATCACGAACGGCGGCGCGTCGGCCGTCTCGGCCCGCGCCAGCACCCGGCCCTCGCGGTCGATCAGATAGGCCGCCGGGAAGGCGTGGTAGGCCGCCTGCTCGGCCAGGTAGTGGCTGAACGCCACCGGGCTCTCCCGCAGGCCGGGCGCGGCCCGGTTCAGGTCCGCGCCCATCAGGCTCACGTGGTCGCCGATGTAGCGCTTCTGGTCCTCGACATAGGAGCGGGCCACCGTCGCGGAGTTCTCCACGACCGTCTGCACCCGCTCGCCCAGCCAGTTGTCGACGCCGCGGTTGACCAGCACGCCGTAGAACAGGGCCACGACCACCGCCGGCGCGACGGCCGCCAGCGCGAAGAGCGTGGCGAATCGCAGGTGCAGACGCGCGCCCGGATCGGTGTCGCGCGCCTCCAGCAGGGTCACGAACCGCAGGGCGACGACCGCCGTGATCGCCAGGATCAGGACGAGGTTGAGGCTCAGAACCGTGAGGATCAGCTGGCTGGCGGGCCCCAGCGGCCCCGTCTCGGGCGGCGACGCCGCGAGCAGGATGGCGATGCCCGTGAGCGCCGCGGCCAGGCCGTAGCCCGCCCCCAGCACCCCCCGGGAGTTCAGCGCCCGCCAGAGCCGGGCAGCCGTTTCACTTTCGCGGATGTGATCGGCCAACAACGCCATCGCCCCGAAGGGTACGGCACTGTGCTCCAAACTCAACAGCGATGTTGCGGATTTGCGGCAGAGCTGCCGCGGACCCGCTAGCGCCGGCCGCGGCTCATCTCCACGCCGAGATCCTGGATCTTCTTGCGGAGCGTGTTCCGGTTGAGGCCCAGCACCTCCGCCGCCCGCACCTGGTTGCCCCGCGTGGCGGCGAGCGTCAGCTGGATCAGCGGCCGCTCCACCTCCTCGAGCACCCGGTCGTACAGGCCCGCCGGCGGCAGGCCGTCCGGCTGGTCGGCGAAATAGGTGGCGAGCTTGCGTTCCACGAGCTGGGCCAGGGTCGCCGGGCCTTCCTGGCCCTCCACGACCGGCTGCTGGTCGGCGAGTTCGCGCTCGACGATGCGGGCGGTGATCAGGTCCTCGGCGTAGAGGGCGCAGATCCGGCGGACCAGGTTCTCCAGTTCCCGCACATTGCCGGGCCAGGCGTGCAGCTTCAGCCGCTCGAGCGCGCCCGCGTCGATGGTCTTGGCCGGCAGCCCCTCGCGGTTGGCGCGGAGCAGGAAGGCCCGCGCGAGATCCGGGATGTCGTCGGCCCGGTCCCTGAGCGGCGGCAGGCGCACCGGCGCGACGTTCAGGCGGAAATAAAGGTCCTCGCGGAACAGGCCCTGCTGGATCAGGGCGCGCAGGTCGCGGTTGGTCGCCGCGATGATCCGCACGTTCGGCCGCCGGCCGGTCTTCGGATTGAGCGCCGGTTCGGAGCCGTCGATCACCCGCAGAAGCCGCGTCTGGGCGTCCAGCGGCATGTCGCCGATCTCGTCGAGGAACAGCGTGCCGCCGTCGGCCTCGACCAGCTTGCCGAAGTCGCCGTCCTCCTTGCCGAACAGCTCGGTCTCGACACGCTCACGGGGCACGGCGGCCAGGTTGATGACCACGAACTTGCCGTCGCGACGGCGGCCCATGTCGTGCAGGGCGCGGGCGACCAGCTCCTTGCCGGTGCCGCTCTCGCCGAGGATCAGCACCGTCAGGTCGGCGCCGACCAGGCGGGCGATCGTCCGGTAGACGTCCTGCATGGGCCCTGAGCGGCCGATCAGCGGCAGGCGGTCGTCGCGCACCGCCCGGGCCTGGGCCTTGGCGGCGTCGGCGTCGGCCGGCCGCGCCAGCGCCCGGCGGGCCGCCGACGTCATGTCGTCCAGGTCGAAGGGCTTCGGCACATAGTCGAAGGCCCCCACCTCGGCCGCGTTCACCGCGGTGATTAGGTTGTTCTGGGCGCTCATCACGATGACCGGCAGCTTCGGCCGTTCCTTCTTGATGCGCGGCAGGACGTCGAAGACGTTCTCGTCGGGCATGACCACGTCGGTCACCACGAGGTCGCCCTCCCCGTCGGAGACCCACTTCAGGAGCGTCGTGGCGTTGCCGGTGGCCCGGACCTGATAGCCCAGGCGCGTGAACGCCTGGGAGAGGACCAGCCGGATCGAGGAATCGTCGTCGGCGATCAGGATCTTCTTCGCGGCCGCGTTCATCCCGTGACGTCCTCTTCGGTGGCGATGGGAAGCAGGACCCGGAACACCGTGCGCCCGGGCTCGGACTCGAAATCGATGAGGCCGCCATGGCCGGCGACCAGCTTGGCGACCAGGGCGAGGCCCAGGCCCGCGCCATTGGCCTTGGAGGTGACGAACGGCTGGAAGAGGTGCTCGCGCAGGTGCGCCGGCACGCCCGGGCCGTTGTCGATGATCCGCACCTCCAGCGGCGCGCCCCGCGCCGGCTGGCCCTTCATCGCCCGGACGCGCACGCCGTGGCGGAAGGCGGTGTGGATCGAGAGCTCGCCGCGACCGTCGCCGCGCGCATGGGCGGCCTCCGCGGCGTTCTTCACGAGGTTCAGGAACACCTGGATCAGCTGGTCCTCGTCGCCGAGCACCGGCGGCAGCGAGGGGTCGTAGGTCTCGCGCAGCACCAGGCCGTCGGCCACGCCGTTGGCGGCCAGCGCCCGCACCCGGTCGAGGATCTGGTGGATGTTCAGCGGCGTCAGCGACGGCAGGTGGTCGTCGGAGAAGGCCTCCATCCGCTCCACCAAACGGCGGACCCGGTCGGTCTCGTCGACGATGAGTTGCGCCAGCGGCACGTCCTCGGCCTTGGCCCCGGTCTTCAGGAGCTGGGCGGCGCCTCGGATGCCGGCCAGCGGGTTCTTGATCTCGTGGGCCAGCATCCGGCCGAGCCCGACGATCGAGCGCAGGCCCGCGGCCTCGTTGCCGCCGCGGTCGGCGCCCAGGCCGGTCTTCACCGACAGCGTCAGCAGCACCGAGCCGTCGCCCAGCGGCGCGGCCGCGCCGTCGGCCTCGAACGGCGGCAGGCCGAAGAGGCTGATCTGCACGCCCCGCTCGCGGACCCGCGCGCCCTCCTCGATCGCCCGCTCCAGCAGCGAAACGAGCGCCGAGCCGGGCGGCAGGGCCGCCCCGAACCGCCCGCGGGCCAGCAGGCCCAGCCCCCTGGCCGAACAGCGCCTGCGCCGCCTCGTTGACGGCGACCAGCGCGCCGTCGGCGTCCACCACCATCGCGGGATCCGGCGACAGCTCGAAGGCCGCGGCCTTCAAGGCGTCGGTGTCCGGTCCGTCCGGTCTTATTCTTGTCTTCCCCGTCATGCCGCCAACCTGTGATCCGGAGTTCCCCAGAGGGCCCTAAGGCCCGCCTCCACGTCACGGGCGTCCTCCAGCCGGCAGAGCGCCGACCTCGCTTCTCTCCGGGCCTGCGCGGACGCGGGCCAGGGGGGCGTTTTCGATGTAGGCGGCCAGGTGCTTGCGGAAGATCCGCAGGCCCAGGCGCTCGCCATAGAAGTCCAGGCTGTCGCGGAAATGCGCCAGGGCGATCGCCAGCCGCGCCTCCGCCTCGGGCTCGGCGAAGGGCCGGCCGTCCAGCGACGCCTCGATCTGGGCCGCGATCCACGGCTTCCCATAGACCCCGCGGCCGACCATCACCGCATCGGCGCCCGACGCGGCCAGCGCCGCCTTGGCGCTCTCGCCGTCGACGATGTCGCCGTTGACGATCACCGGGATGCCGACGGCGGCCTTCACCGGCGCCACGTCGTTCCAGTTCGCCTGGCCCTTATAGAACTGGCAGCGGGTGCGGGCGTGCACGGTCACCGCCGCCGCGCCGATCGCCTCGGCCCGGGCGGCCAGCTCGGGCGCGTTCTTGGAATTGTCGTCCCAGCCCAGGCGCATCTTCACCGTCACCGGCACGTCGACGGCGGTCACCGCCGCCTCGACCAGCCGGCAGGCCAGGTCCGGCTCGCGCATCAGGGCCGAGCCCGAGAGGACACCGGTTACCTCCTTCGCCGGGCAGCCGAAGTTGAGGTCGATGATCTCGGCCCCGGCCTCGACCGCCAGCCTGGCGCCCTCGGCCACGTGGGCGGGATCGCGGCCGACCAGCTGCACGACCATCAGCGGCAGGCCCTCGCCCACCGCCGCGCGACGGACGACGTCCGGCCGGCCCTTCGAGAATTCCGCGCAGGCGACCATCTCGGTCGCGACATAGGCCGCGCCCAGCCGGCTCGCCGCCCGGCGAAACGGAAGGTCGGAAACGCCGGTCATCGGCGCGATCCAGGCGCGGCCCGCAACCTCCACGCCGCCAATCTCGAGCCTGCTGCTCATTTTTTACTCATCCCCACCGCCTTAGTTTTAGGCACATTGTGCGGCGCCGTAAAGCCCCGCCAATCTGGACAAGTTTTCCCCGCCCCCTAAAGAGGGCGCATGAGTTTTTCCGCGATTGTCGTGGCGGCGGGGGCGGGCTTGCGCGCCGGGCCGGGAGAACCGAAAGCCTGGCGCATGCTCGGCTCCCGGCCGATCGTCCGCTGGTCGGTGGAGGGCCTGCTCTCCGCCGCGCGCGCGAGGTCGTGGTCGTCGTCGCCCGCGACCGCCTGGCCCAGGTGGACGAGGCGCTGAGCGGCCTCACGGGCTGGAAGGCCGTCACCGGCGGCAAGACCCGCGCCGATTCCGTCCAGGCGGGCCTGGCCGCCGTCACGGCCGGCCGCAATCAGCCGGTGCTGGTGCACGACGCCGCCCGGCCGTTCGTCACCCGCGAGCACGTGGACCGCCTGCTGGCCGCCCTGGAGCTGGCCGACGGCGCGGTGCCCGCCCTGCCCGTCCCGGACACGCTTAAGCGCGGCGACGGCCTGGTCGACGAGACCGTCTCCCGCGAGGGTCTCTGGCGCGCCCAGACGCCCCAGGCGTTCAAGGTCGCCAAGCTGAAAGCCGCCTACCGCCGCTGGCCGACCGGCGAGGAGCCCACCGACGACGCCGCCGTCGTCGAGCGGGCCGGCGGCAGTGTCGCCATGATCCCCGGCGACCCCATGCTGATGAAGCTGACCTACCCCGAGGACTTCCTCATGGCGGAGCAGCTTGCGTCCTCGCGCCGCATCCTGAGGATGGGCCAGGGCATCGACGCCCACCGCTTCGGTCCCGGCGACGTGGTCTGGCTCTGCGGCATCCGCATCGAGCACGATCTCGGCCTCGTGGGCCATTCCGACGCCGACTGCGGCCTCCACGCGCTCACCGACGCCGTCCTGGGCGCGATCGGCGCGGGCGACATCGGCGAGCACTTCCCGCCGTCCGATCCCCGATGGAAGGGGGCCTCCTCCGACCAGTTCCTGGTCCACGCCGTGAAGCTCGCCCAGGCCCAGGGCGGCCGGATCATCAACGCCGACCTGACGCTGATCTGCGAGCGGCCGAAGATCGGCCCGCACCGCAACGCCATGCGCCAGCGCATCGCCGAACTCCTGGACATCCCCGTCCACCGGGTCAGCGTGAAGGCGACCACGACCGAGGGCATGGGCTTCACCGGCCGCGAGGAGGGCCTGATGGCCCAGGCCGTGGTGGCCGTCGAGACGCCGCTCTAGCCTCTCAGGCCCAGCCCCCTACCCCGGCATCCACGCATACCGCTCCTGCAGCTTGCGCCAGAGCGCGCCGGGCAGGTTGGTGTAGTCGTCGGTCCACGGCCTGGCCTGGGTCGGGTCGAGCGCCAGCCAGCGCGGGTCGCGGCCGTAGGCGGCCACCGCCTCAGGATTGCGGCCCACCACGATGGCGTCCTCGTCGGCCTCCCAGAAGGCGCCGTCGCCGAGCACCCGGCGTTTCTGCAGCCAGCCATGGCCGCCGGCCGCCTGGATCACCGCCTGGGCCGGCCCCAGCAGTTCCAGGTTCCGGTTCGAGAGGTGCAGGACCATCACCCCGTCCGGCTTCAGCTTCTGGAGGTAGCCCCGCACCGCCTCGACGGTCAGCAGGTGCGCCGGCACCGCGTCGGACGAGAAGGCGTCGATCAGCAGAATGTCGAAGGCCTGATCCGGCTGCTGCGCCAGCGTCAGCCGCGCATCGCCGACCACATAGTCGATCGGCCCCTGGCTGCACTTGGTCGTGTAGGTGAAGTTCGCCGGGTCGTTGGCGATGTCGATCACCAGGGGATCGATCTCGAAGAACGTCAGGTGATCGCCCGGCCGCACATAGGCCGCCACCGAGCCGGTCCCCAGGCCCACCGCGCCAATCCGGGTCGCCGGCCGCTGCGCCTGCTGCTGGAGGAAGACCTGCCCGATGGGCGTGCCGACCGTGTAGTAGACCATCGGCTGGCACTGCCAGTAGGGGTGCACCGCCTGGGCGCCGTGCAGCGTCGTGCCGTGCGCCAGCATCCGGATCTCCCCGCCCCGGGCCGCGGCCTCGGTCCTGGAGAGCGTCAGCACCCCGAAGAAGCTCCGCCAGCTCCGGGTGGTGTCCGACCGATCGGCGGTGGCGTTGGCCCCGATCGAGATCACCGCCACGATGGCGAACATCAGCAGCGCCTGCTGCCGCACCAGGAAGGCCGACACCACCGCCACGCAGAGCAGCGCCCGCACGGCCAGTTCCAGGAGGTCGAACTGGCTGAAGTCGCCCATCACCGAGCGGGTGTCGAGCGAGGGGCCCACGAAGGTCATCAGGATCGGCGTCAGCGCGGCGCCCAGCACGCCCAGGACGAGCAGGACCCAGCTCCCGATCGGCACGCGGTCCGACCCCCAGGGCCGGGCCAGCACGGCCAGCGCCAGGACCAGCGGGTACTCCCAGACATTGTTGAAGATCACCGGCGCGATGAACGCGTTGAACGCGCCCCCGACGACGCCGCCCACCGAAAGCCAGAGGTAGAATTCCGTCAGGTGCGCGGGGTCGGGCCGACGGGCCACGAGCCGCTGGTGACACATCAGCGCCGTCAGGAAGAAGGCGGTCAGGTGGACGAGAAGCTGGACGATCAGGTTGGTCGTCTTGAACGGCAGCAGGGCCGCGCAGCCGGCCAGGGCCGCCGCCTGCAGGACCAGCGTCAGGTCGAGCGGGATCAGCGGCCTGGCCTGGAAGGCGATGATGAAGGTGACGAGGTAGAGCGCCAGCGGCACGACCCAGATGAAGGGGGCGGAGGCGATGTCCGTGGTGATGTGGGTGGTCACCCCCAGCATCAGGCTGGAGGGGATCGCCGCCAGCGCCACCCAGATCAGCCGCTCGCGCCAAGGGATCGGCGCGGTCTTGCGCACCTCGGCCACCTCGGGCCGCCTGTCCGGCGCGCGGGTCACCACGAAGGCCAGCGCCGCCATCAGCAGCACGAAGGCCCCGTAGGCGGCGCTCCACCCTAGCCTCTGGCCGTAGAGCGTGAAGGCGGGCTCCACCAGCAACGGATAGGCCAGCAGCGCCAGCAGGCTGCCGAGGTTCGAGGCCGCATAGAGGACGTAGGGTTCCTTCCCCTCGCCCGCCCCGACCGTCCGCGCATGCCACGCCTGCACCAGCGGCGCGGTGGCCGAAAGGACGGCGAAGGGCGCGCCGATGGACAGCGCCAGCACCGCCAGCAGCCAGAGGTTGGGGTGTTCGGACGTCGGCGGCCCGATCAGCTCGTTGACCCTGAGCGGGAGCGCCAGCGCCGCGATCAGCAGGGCTGCGCCATGCACCAGGGCCTGGCGCCCGACGCTGGGAAGCCGCTGCAGGGCGTGGGCGTAGCCGTAGCCGGCCAGGAGGGCCAGCTGGAAGAACGCCATCGAGGTGTTCCACACCGAGGGGCTCCCCCCAGCAGCGGCAGGACCAGCTTGGCGACCATCGGCTGGACCAGAAACACCAGGGCGGCGCTCGAAAAGACGGTCACGGCGAACAGCGCAGGCGGCGGTTGGAGGCCGGCCTTGTCGGCCGCGATCGTGGTCATGGTGGTTTTTTCAGCCTTGAATCGATCAGGTGGCAGATGTTGTGGTCGGTCTTCGTTACCAAGCCAGCCAATTTTCGCGGGGTCGGGCGCCGATGTTTTCCCTTGAGATCGTGACCCTGGCCCGGCTCCTCATCGACGAGGCCCGGGAGCGCTCCCTGCGGATCGTCACGGCGGAGAGCTGTACGGGCGGCCTCGTGGCGGGCGCTATCTGCCAGGTGGCCGGCGCCTCGGACGTCTTCGAGCGCGGCTTCGTCACCTACTCCAACCGGGCCAAGCAGGAGATGCTGGGCGTCCCCGGCGACCTGATTGCCGACCTGGGCGCGGTCTCCGAGCCCGTCGCCCGGATGATGGCCGAGGGCGCGCTGGAGGCCTCCAACGCCCACCTGGCCGTGGCCATCACCGGCGTCGCCGGCCCTGGCGGCGGCACGCCGCTGAAGCCGGTCGGCACCGTCCACATCGCCACGGCCCGCACCAACCACGGCCTGATGCACCGCCAGGAGTTCTTCGAGGAGGACACCCGCGAGGGCATCCAGCTCGCGGCGGTGCAGGCGGCGCTCCAGGCGCTCCGGGACCGGATCGCCTAGGCGCCGGGCTCCGCGGCGGCCGGGGCCGTCTCGCCGTAGAGCGTCTTCGCCCGGGCCTCGAAGCAGTCCATCAGCCGGTCGACCGCATGGTTGAAATTGGCCGCCAGCATGGCCTCCAGCAGCCGCGACTTGAACTGGAAGTCGATGTCGAACTCGATCCGCGTGCAGCCCTTGCCCGCGTCGAGGAAGCGCCAGCGGTTCTCCAGCTTCTTGAACGGCCCGGACAGCAGGCTGACGTCGATCTGCCGCTCGTGGCCGTCGCGGCGCACGCGGGTGGCGAACCGCTCCTTCAGGAAGGCGAACCCCACCTTGGCCTCGGCGTCCACCGCCTCGACGCCGTCGCTCAGGTGGCGGGCGTTCCAGGTCCGCATAGCGGTGATCCAGGGCACAAACTCGGGATATTTCGCCACGTCGCCGACCAGCCGGAAGAGCTGGTCCGGCTCGTAGGGCAGCAGCTTCGAGACGTGGTGGCGCACGGCGCTTAAGCCGCCGCTTCCTTGGCCTGGCGGGCCGCCTGCAGGCGGGCGAAGTCCTCGCCGGCGTGGTGCGATGACCGGGTCAGCGGGCTCGAGGAGACCATCAGGAACCCCTTGGCCCGCGCGATCTCCTCGAGCGCCTTGAACTCGTCCGGATGCACGAAGCGGTCGATGGCGGCGTGCCGGCGCGTGGGCTGCAGGTACTGGCCGATGGTGATGAAGTCGACGCCGGCCGAGCGCATGTCGTCCATGACCTGCATGACCTCCTCCTTGGTCTCCCCCAGCCCGACCATAACGCCCGACTTGGTGAACTGGGTCGGATCGCGCTCCTTCACGCGCTCCAGCAGCCGCAGGGAGTGGTAGTAGCGCGCGCCCGGCCGGATGGAGAGATAGAGCCGCGGCACGGTCTCCAGGTTGTGGTTGAAGACGTCGGGCCTGGCGTCGATCACCAGCTCGGCGGCGCTCGTGGGCTTCCGGAGGAAGTCCGGCGTCAGGATCTCGATGGTGGTGGCCGGCGACGCCGCCCGGATCGCCCGGACCACGGCCGCGAAGTGCGCCGCCCCGCCGTCCGCCAGGTCGTCCCGGTCCACCGAGGTGATGACCACATGGGCCAGGCCCATCTTGGCGACGGCGTCGGCGACCCGCGCCGGCTCGGTGGGATCGAGCGCGTCCGGCTTGCCGGTCGTGACGTTGCAGAAGGCGCAGGCCCGGGTGCAGACCTCGCCCATGATCATCATGGTGGCGTGGTTCTTGGTCCAGCACTCGCCGATGTTCGGGCAGGCCGCCTCCTCGCAGACCGTGACCAGCCCGTGGCTCTTCACGATGTCCCGTGTGGCGTTGTAGCCCGCCGAGCCTGGCGCGCGCACGCGCAGCCAGTCCGGCTTGCGCAGGATCGGCGTCTCGGGACGGTTCTGCTTCTCGGGGTGGCGGGGACGCTTGCCGCCCACGGTGTCGATGACCACGGCCATGCGCCCTAGATCGTCTGTCGGGGGCTTCGGATCAAGCGGGACGTGCCCTGCGGGACGCGGCGTCTTGCCCATGGCCCGGCTTCCGGACAGGCTGCGACCTCAAGCTGGAGTTCCGCATGCGTTGCATCGCCCTCGCCGCCGTCGTCCTCGCCGCCGCCCTGCCCGCCGCCGCCCAGACCCCGGTCGCGCCGCGCGTCTACGACGTCGCGCCCTGGTGGATGGACAAGCCGGTCATCCCGTCCGTCGGCTACGTCTGGACCGAGGTCCCGGCCAACCGCGCCTACGCTCAGGCCACCTACCAGGCCATCGATCGCAGCGCCGAGGACGCGACGAAACAGGCCGCCGACAAGGTCCGCGCGCTCGGCCAAGCCCTCGAGGCCTATGGCGCCGACAAGGTCCGGGTGACCACCGCCTTCGCCATCACGCCGCTCTACGCCCAGTACAGGGACAAGGAGGGCAACCTGAACGACAACGAACGCGCCGATAAGATCGAACGCTACCAGGTTTCCACGACCGTCTCCGTGGAGGTTCGCGACGTGCGGCTGGCCGAGCGCGTCTACGCCACTCTGATGGCCGCCAGGCCGTCCTCGACCGAGCAGATGTCGTTCCGCCTCGAGCCAGACAATGAGACGCGCACCCAGATGTTCCGGCGCGCCGTTGAGGACGCACGGCGGCGCGCCCTGCTGGGCGCGGAAGCCGCCGGGACCGGGGTCGGCGCGGCGAAGGTGATCGATCCCACCGGCCGCGCCTGCCAGACGGACGTCCTGCTGGCCGGCCGGCGGCGGCGGCTCGGTCGGCGGGGCCTATCGCGTCCCGCCCCCGGCGCCGCCCCCGCCGCCCGGCTTCGAAGAGATCGTCGTCACCGCCCAGCGTCGCGCCAGGGAGGTGGGCCTGGACCCGGAGGCCTTCCGACTGCCTGTCCAGCCGCCGATGCAACGCCTGGAAGAGTCCGCCTGCGTGGTCTTCGCCCTCGGCTGACCCCCGCCGTCTCACGGACTGTTACCGACCTTTTCAGACCGTGACCGCGGCTATAGGTTGCGCGCCAACGAGAACAATCCGGGAGGCGTACGCCCTTGTCGCGTACCTTCGACCCTAGTCGCATCCATACCACGATCTTCGACGCCCTGATCGAGGCGAGCCAGACCTATGGCCTGAAGAAGCCTATCCTGGAGGACCAGGAGCGCAATCCGCTGACCTACCAGGGCGTGATCCGGGCCGCGTTCGCGCTCGGCCGCAAGATCGCCGCCATGACCAGGCCCGGCGAGCGTGTGGGCGTCATGCTGCCCGCCTCGGCCGGCGGGGTGGTGACCTTCTTCGCCCTGCACGCCTTTGGCCGCACCCCGACCATGCTGAACTTCACGGCCGGCATCCGGAACCTGAAGGCCGCCTGCGAGCTGGCCGGGGGTCAAGCGGGTGCTGACCTCCCACCGCTTCGTCGAGCAGGGCAAGCTGCACGACCTGGTCGACGCCCTGGAGGGGCTCACGACCGTCACCTACCTGGAGGACGTCCGCGAGACGATCGGCCTGGGCGACAAGCTCTACGCCGCCGCCGCCGGGGCCTTCCCGAAGCGCTTCCGCGCCGAGACCCGCTCCGACGCGCCGGGCGTGATCCTGTTCACCTCGGGCAGCTTCGGCGCGCCCCGCGGCGTGGTGCTGACCCAGGCGAACCTGATCGCCAACTGCCGCCAGATCGCGGCCCACATCGCGCTCGATCCGGCCTGGGTGTTCTTCAACCCGCTGCCGATCTTCCACGTCTTCGGCCTGACCGGCGGGGTCCTCCTCCCGCTGCTGACCGGCATGAAGGCCTTCCAGTACCCCTCGCCGCTGCACACCAAGCAGATCCCGCCGCTGGTGAAGGATTCCGGCGCGGCTGTGCTGTTCGCCACCGACACCTTCATCAACCAGTACGCCCGCGCCGCCCAGCCGGGCGAGCTGTCGGACCTGAAGTTCGTGGTCTGCGGCGCCGAGAAGGTCCGCGAGGAGACCCACAACCTGATCACCGAGCGGTTCGGGCCGATCCCGCTGCTCGAAGGCTACGGCGCGACCGAGGCCTCGCCGGTGATCGCCGTCAACAAGCCGGAGGACAACCGCCGCGGCACCGTCGGCGGCCTGCTCCCCGGCATCGAGGTCCGCCTGGAGCCCATGGAGGGCATCCCCGGCGGCGGCAAGCTCCACGTCCGGGGCCCGAACGTGATGGCGGGCTACCTCCGGCCCGACGGCGGCATCGATCCGCCCGTGGACGGGTGGCACGACACCGGGGACGTGGTCTCGATCACCGACGACGACGACCGCTGGATCAAGATCCTCGGCCGCGTGAAGCGCTTCGCCAAGGTCGGCGGCGAGATGGTCTCGCTCACCGCCGCCGAGGACCTGGCCGCCGCCGTCTGGCCGGACTGCCGCCACGCAGTGGTCGCGCTCCCCGACCCGAAGAAGGGCGAACGGCTGATCCTGGTCACCGACAAGCGCGACGCCGACCCCGCACCCCTGCTGGCCTATGCGCAACAGCAGGGCGCGCCGGAGATCGCCGTGCCCCGCAAGATCATCCGGGTGCCGGAGATCCCGGTGCTCGGCACGGGCAAGACCGATTACGTGGCCCTCCAGCGTATCGTCGACGCGGAGATCCGCCGGGCCGCGTGAGTGTTTCCGGCCGGGGCTCTCCCCGGCCTTCATGGGGGGACTTCACGATGCCGGATCTTTCCGCCTGGGCGCCACGAGTCCTGAGCCTGCTGCGGATCATGGCCGCCCTGCTCTTCATGGAGCACGGCCTGATGAAGCTCATCAGCTTCCCGGGTCCGCAGCCCGGCGTGCCCGACCCGCTGCCGCCGCTCCTGATCGCCGCGGCCGCCATCGAGATCGTCGGCGGCGCCTTGATCGCCGTGGGTTTCTTCACCCGCCTCGCCGCCTTCATCTGCTCCGGCCAGATGGCCGTGGCCTATTTCATGGCGCACGCGTCGCAGGGCTTCTGGCCCGGCCTGAACGGCGGCGACGCGGCCATCCTGTTCTGCTTCGTCTTCCTCTACATCGCCTGCGCCGGTCCAGGTCCCTGGAGCCTGGACGCGGTGGTGCGGAAGAAGGCGTAGAACCCCAGTCCCTCCCTTAATGTGGAGGGACGACCGCGAAGCGGTCAGGGTGGGGAAGTCGGGCGCAGTCTCCGAGCTCGTGATCTGAACCACAAACCCCCACCCTGCTCGCCTCCGGCGAGCTGTCCCTCCCCATTAAGGGAGGGACCCTTTGGCTAGATGTGCAGCACCTTGCCGAAGGCGTCGAGCGACGCCTCGTGCATGGCCTCGCTCATGGTCGGGTGCGGATAGACCGTGGCGTGCAGTTCCGCCTCGGTGGCCTCCAGCGTCATGGCCAGCGCATAGCCCTGGATCATCTCGGTGACCTCGGCGCCGATCATGTGCGCGCCGATCAGCGCCCCGGTCTTGGCGTCGAACACCGTCTTCACGAAGCCCTCGGTCTCGCCGGACGCGATGGCCTTGCCGTTCACCTTGAACGGGAAGCGGCCGACCTTCACCTCGATCCCCTGCTCCTTCGCCTGGGCTTCCGTCAGGCCGACGGACGCGATCTGCGGGTTCGAATAGGTGCAGCCCGGGATCGGCGCATTCAGGTTCGAGGGCTTCAGCCCCGCGATGTGCTCGATGCAGTGGACCCCCTCGTGGCTCGCCTTGTGGGCCAGCCAGGGCGGGCCCGCCACGTCGCCGATGGCGTAGAGGCCGGGCACGCCGGTCCCGCCATGGCCGTCGGTGACGACGTGGGTCCGGTCGATCTTCACGCCGAGCGCTTCCAGGCCCATGTCCTCGACATTGCCGACGATGCCGATGGCGACGATGGCCACGTCGGCCTCCAGCGTCTCCGCCTTGCCGCCCGCCTCCAGCTCGATGGCGACGCCGGACTTCGACTTGGTCAGTTTCTTCACGGAGGCCCCTACGCGGAACTTCAGGCCCCGCTTCTCGAACGCCTTGTGGGCGGCCTTGGAGACCTCCTCGTCCTCGACCGGCAGGATGCGCGGCAGGGCCTCGATCACCGTCACCTCCGAGCCGAGCGCCCGGAAGAAGCTCGCGAACTCGATGCCGATGGCGCCGGAGCCCACGACGATCAGCCGCTTCGGCGCTTCCTTCGGAACCAGCGCCTCGCGGTAGGTCCACACGCGCTCGCCGTCCGGCTCCATGCCGACCTGCGGGATCGTCCGGGCCCGCGCGCCCGTCGCCAGGATCACGTGCTTGGCCTGCACCGTCCGCGAACCGCCGGCGGTCAGGGCGACCACCACCTTCGGCGCCGGGCTGCCCTTCTCGAGCTTCGCCGTCCCGGCGATCACCTCGATCTTGTGCTTCTTCATCAGGAAGGCGACGCCGGCGTTGAGCTGGGCCGAGACCTTCCGCGAGCGCTGCACCACGGCGCCGAAGTCGAACGACGCCTTCTCCACCTTCAGGCCGTAGTCGGCGAGGTGGCCGAGCGTCTCATAGACCTCGCCGGACTTCAGCAGCGCCTTGGTCGGGATGCAGCCCCAGTTCAGGCAGATGCCGCCGAGCTCGGCGCGCTCGACGATGGCCGTCTTCATCCCGAGCTGCGCCGCGCGGATCGCCGTCACATAGCCGCCCGGGCCCGAGCCGATCACCACCACATCGAAATCAGCCATCAGAGCAACGCCTCGATCGCGCCTTCCAGCGCCTTGGGTTCAACGGTGGGCGCGAAGCGGTTCACCACCCGCCCCTGCCGGTCGACGAGGAACTTGGTGAAGTTCCACTTGATGCCCTCGGTGCCCAGCAGCCCCTTCTTCGCCCCCTTCAGGTAGACGTAGAGCGGGTGGGCCTTCGGGCCGTTGACGTCGATCTTCCGCATCATCGGGAAGTCCACGTCGTAGGTCAGCGAGCAGAAGCTGGCGATCTCCGCCGCGTCGCCGGGCTCCTGGTTCGAGAACTGGTTGCAGGGAAAGCCCAGCACCACGAGGCCGCGGTCCCGGTATTTCGTCCAGAGCGCCTCCAGGCCCGCGTACTGGCGGGTGAAGCCGCACTTGCTGGCCGTGTTGACGATCAGCACGACCTTGTCCCGGTAGGCCGAGAGCGGCGCGGGCTGGCCGTCCAGCGTCTCGGCCTCGAAGTCGTAGATGCTGGCCACGTCGCGGCCTCAGACGATCATGGTGATCGGGTCTTCGATCAGCGCCTTGAACGCGGTCAGCCAGCGCGCGCCCGTGGCCCCATCCACCACCCGGTGGTCGCAGGTCAGGGTCACGCTCATCACGGTGGCGATGGCGAGCTCGTTCCCGCGCACCACGGGCCGCTTCTCGCCCGCGCCGACCGACAGGATGCAGCCCTGCGGCTCGTTGATGATCGAGGCGAAGGTCTTGATGCCGAACATGCCCAGGTTGGAGACCGAGAAGGTGCCGCCCTGGAACTCCTCGGGCTTCAGCTTCTTGTTGCGGGCCCGCTCGGCGAGGTCCTTGGCCTCGGTGGCGATCTGCGCCAGGCCCTTCAGCTCGGCGGAGCGGATGATCGGGGTGATGAGCCCGCCGGGGACCGCCACGGCCATGGCGACGTCCGCATGGTGGTGCATGGCGATGCCTTCCGGCGAGTAGGAGGCGTTGGCCTCCGGCACCTGCTTCAGGGCCACCGCGGCGGCCTTGATCACCATGTCGTTGACGCTGACCTTCACGCCCTGCTTCTCCAGCATGGCGTTGATCTTGGTCCGCGCGGCCAGCAGGCCGTCGATCTCCAGGTCGATGGTCAGCGGGAAGTGCGGCACGTCGCGGAAGCTGTCGGTCATCCGCCGGGCCACCGTCTTGCGCATGCCGTCCAGCGGGATCAGGTCGTAGCTGCCGGGCGCGATGCCCATCTGCTCCAGCGACTGCACCTGCCGGGGCGCAGCAGCGGCGGCCGGCGCGCCAGGGGCCGGCGCCGCGGGGGCCTTGGCCTGCGAAGCCCCCGGCGAAGCAGGCTGGGCCTTCTCGACGTCGGCCTTGATGATCCGGCCGTGCGGGCCCGAGCCCTGGATGGCGGCGAGGTCGACGCCCTTCTGCTCGGCGATCCGCCGGGCCAGCGGCGAGGCGAAGATCCGCGGACCGCGCGGGGCCTGGAAGGCCGCCGCCTTCTCGGGCGCGGGCGCCGCGGCCGGCGCAGGCGCGGGCTTCGCAGCCTCGGCCTTCGGAGCCTCCGCCTTCGGCGCTTCAGCCTTCGGGGCCGGCGCGGCGGTCTCGCCTTCGCCCGACAGGCGCGCGATCAGGCTGTTCACCTTCACGCCTTCCGTGCCCTCGGGGACCAGGATCTCCTCGACCACGCCCTCGTCGACAGCCTCCACCTCCATGGTGGCCTTGTCGGTCTCGATCTCGGCGATCACGTCGCCGGAGCGGACGGCGTCGCCCTTCTTCACGTGCCACTTGGCAAGCGTGCCCTCCTCCATCGTGGGGGACAGGGCGGGCATGAGGATGTCGATCGGCATCGGATCTCTCAGGAAGTGGGCTGGGCTTCGACGACGACGGCGGGGGTCCAGCGGGCCGCACGGCGCGCCAGACGCTCGGCCGGGGCCTCGTCGTCATAGATCATGGGTTCGGGGGTGCGGCCGTCGAACCCGTCGAGGTCGACGCCGCGGACGTTGATCACCGCCGTCAGCCCCTCCGGCGTCTCGGTGGTCGCGCCCACATAGACGCCGCACTCGGCGCAGACCAGGAAGTCGGTGTTCCCCTGGCCGAACCGATAGCGGGTGACGGCGCCCGGGGCGGCCTCGAAGTGGGCGTGGCCCGCCGGGTCGCTGGTGGTCAGGCCGTTGTGCCGCCGGCAGAAGGTGCACTGGCAGGCCCGGAGCGGCAGTTCGGCGGCCGTCAGCGCGGTGTCCAGGCTGACCCGGATCGCCCCGCAGTGGCAGTGGCCGGCGAGCGTGGTCATGCCGGCTCCCTGGACAGGTGCGACAGTTCGTGGGCGTTGGCTTCCCAGTTCTGGCCGTCGAAGGCGGTGAGGTCGAGGTCGACGCCGTCCAGGCTGTCGAGGCAACGGGCGTTGACGCTCCAGCCGTCCGGGTTGGACCGCGGACGGTAGAAGGCCTTCACCCCGCACTCGGCGCAGAACAGGTGCTTCGCCACCCGGGTGTTGAACGTGTATTCGGCCAGCCGCTCGGCCCCGCGGACGATGCGGAACCGGCTCTCCGGCACGATGACGTGCACGAACCCCGTCTTGGCGCACATCGAGCAATTGCACGTCTGCGCCTCGACGGTCGCGGGGAGCGCCACTTCAAAGCGCACGCCGCCGCAATGGCATCCGCCGCCCCGCCATTCGAACGGTGCGTCAGACATGGGCCGCTCCCACATCCACCGGGCTCGCCGGTCGAAACATCCTCCCTTCCTCCTCGATGGAGGAAGGGTCGGGGATGGTGGTGGGGGCAATGAGTGGCTCGTCCAGGCGCTCGTGGGCGCCAGCGCCAACCTGCGCCGTCTGCCCAAGCTCAGCGGCCCCACCACCACCCAACCCTCCTCCATCGAGGAGGAGGGCTTCGCGAATGAGATCGATCACGCCGTGCACGTCGTCCCACACCTGCCGATCGCTGAAGCGCAGCACGCGATAGCCTTCCGCTTCGAGCCAGCGTTGACGCTCGGCGTCCCGCAAGGCCACCTCCGGCAGGCGCTCGTGCACGCCGCCGTCCACCTCAATGACAAGCCGCCGCCCGTGTGAGGCGAAATCGACGAAGTAGCGACCGATCGGCGCCTGCCGCCGGAAGTTCTGGTCGAGCTTCCGCAGCTCTTTCCACAGCTTCAGCTCCGCGCCATTCATCCGGCGCCGCATGCCGCGAGCGCGTGAGGTCGCGCCCGAGGGCAGCCCTTCGCGCTCATAGAGCCCACTCACTTGTAGCTGACCGCCTTGGCCGCCTTCACGATCTTCTCGACCGAGGGCAGCGACAGCGCCTCCAGGTTCGCGGCGTAGGGCAGTGGCACGTCCTCCTGGCAGACCCGCGCGGGCGGGGGCGTCCAGGTAGTCGAAGGCCTCCTCCAGCACCTTGGCGCAGATCTCGGCGCCGACGCCCATCGGGCCCCAGCCTTCCTCCACCGTCACCAGCCGGTTGGTCTTCTTCACGCTCTCGACGACGGTCGCATAGTCCATCGGCCGGATGGTGCGCAGGTCGATGACCTCCGCCTCGATCCCGTCGGCCGCCAGTTCCTCGGCCGCCTTCAGGCAGAAACCGACCATCCGGGAATAGGCGACGAGCGTGACGTCCTTGCCCTCGCGGCGGACCTTGGCCTTGCCGATCGGCACGACCCAGTCGACGCCCTCCGGCACGTCGAACTCGGTCCCGTAGAGCATCTCGTGCTCCAGGAAGACCACCGGGTTCGGGTCGCGGATGGCGGCCTTCAGCAGGCCCTTGGCGTCGGCCGCGTCGTAGGGCGCGATCACCTTCAGGCCCGGCACGTGGCCGTACCAGGCGGCGTAGTCCTGGCTGTGCTGCGCCGCCACCCGGGCCGCGGCGCCGTTGGGGCCCCGGAACACCACGGAGGTCTTCAGCTGGCCGCCGGACATGTAGAGGGTCTTCGCGGCCGAATTGATAATGTGATCAATGGCCTGCATGGCGAAGTTGAAGGTCATGAACTCGATGATGGGCTTCAGGCCCGCCA
Organism: Phenylobacterium sp. J367; assembly: GCF_024699985.1. Taxonomy (GTDB): domain Bacteria; phylum Pseudomonadota; class Alphaproteobacteria; order Caulobacterales; family Caulobacteraceae; genus Phenylobacterium. The sequence continues at coordinate 3,951,727 of NZ_JAJONA010000001.1, forward strand.
TCGCCGCGCCCACGCCCACGCCGGCGAAGCCGTACTCGGTGATTGGGGTGTCGATCACCCGCTGGTCGCCGAACTCCTGCAGCAGGTCGCGGGAGACCTTGTAGGCCCCCTGGTACTGTGCGACCTCCTCGCCCATCAGGAAGACGTCCGGGTCCCGGCGCATCTCCTCGGCCATGGCGTCGCGCAGCGCGTCGCGGACCGTGGTCTTCACGAGGCTGACGCCTTCCGGCAGCTCCGGATCCTTCAGCGCCTGCGCCGGCTTCACCGGGGCCGGGCCCTCGCCTTCCGGCTGCGGCTTGGCCGCTTCGGGCCTGCTTCTCCGGGTCGCCCGCGGCGGCCGAGGCCGGGGCGGACGGCGGCGGGGCCGCGGCGGCCGCGCCGCCCTCGCCCGCCAGCCGCGCGATCGGCGTGTTGACCTTCACCTCCTCGGACCCTTCCGGGACCAGGATGGCCTCGATCACGCCCTCGTCGACGGCTTCCACCTCCATGGTGGCCTTGTCGGTCTCGATCTCGGCGATCACGTCGCCGGAGCGCACGGTGTCGCCGACCTTCACGTGCCACTTGGCGAGCGTGCCCTCCTCCATGGTGGGCGACAGGGCCGGCATCAGAACGTCGGTCATGCGCGCGCTTCCGTATAGACGTCGGTGTACAGCTCGGACGGGTCGGGCTCGGGCGAGGTGCGGGCGAACTCCGCCGCATCGGCGACGATCTTCTTCACCTCGGCGTCGAGCGCCTTCAGCGTCGCCTCGTCGGCGAAGCCCTGCTTCTCGAGCAGCTCCTCCACATGGTCGATCGGGTCGCGCGTCTTGCGCACCTCGTCCACCTCGTCGCGGGTCCGGTACTTGGCCGGGTCGCTCATGGAGTGGCCGCGGTAGCGGTAGGTCTTCATCTCCAGGATGTAGGGGCCCTGGCCCGAGGCGGCGTGCTCGCGGGCCTTGGCCGCGGCGGCGCGGACCGCCAGCACGTCCATGCCGTCCACTTCCTCGCCGGGGATCCCGAACGAGATCCCCCGCTTGTGCAGCCGGGTCTCCGACGACGACCGCTCGATCGAGGTGCCCATGGCGTACTGGTTGTTCTCGATCACATAGACCACGGGCAGCTTCCAGAGCTGCGCCATGTTGAAGCTCTCGTAGACTTGGCCCTGGTTGGCCGCACCGTCGCCGAAGTAGGTCCAGGAGACCTTGTCGTTCTTCCGGTACTTGTTGCTGAGCGCCAAGCCGGTCCCCAGGCTGACCTGGGCGCCGACGATCCCGTGGCCGCCGTAGAAGTCGGCTTCCATCGAGAACATGTGCATCGAGCCGCCCTTGCCCTTGGACGAGCCGCCGGCCCGGCCGGTGAGCTCGGCCATGACCTCGCGCGGGTCCATGCCGCAGGCCAGCATATGGCCGTGGTCGCGGTAGCCGGTGATCACCTCGTCGCCCGGCTCGCGCACCGACTCGATGCCGACCGCGATCGCTTCCTGGCCGATGTAGAGGTGGCAGAAGCCGCCGATCAGGCCCATGCCGTAGAGCTGGCCCGCCCGCTCCTCGAAGCGGCGGATCATCAGCATGTCGCGGTAATAACCGAGAAGCTCTTCCTTGGTGGCCCCTACCCCATCGCCTTTCGGATGGGAGCCATTGGCCTTCCGGCCGGCAGCGGCTGCCTGCCCACGCGCCATGCGTCTCTCCGTGATCTCTTGCTTGGCCCTTTTGTTAGAACTGCCGAAGCAGGCCTAGGGCTTCATGCGGATCACATAGTCTCTTGGATCGGCGAAGCCTAGCAGGGAGCGCGCCCTTTCCTCCAGGAGATCGCGGGAAAGGCTCGCGTCGCGCATGAGCTGGGCGCGCATTTCCAGGTCCTGCCGCTGGGCGCGCAGGGCCGCGAGTTCGCGGGTCTTGGCCACCAGGGTCGCGTCGCGGCTGTCGGACTTCAGCAGGCCGGCGTCGCCGGTCAGCGCATGGAATCCGAAGTAGAAGATCAGGAAGGCGAGCGCCGCGGTCGGCAGGTACGGGCGAAGGCGGGCGAGCACGGGCGAATCCCTGGGGCGGTGTTCGGGAGATTCGCGCCAACGTGCTTAATAGGCCGCTAACCTTCCCCCTCGCCGAGCACGGTTTTCAGCGCCTCGATCCAAAGCGCCGTCTGCCGCGGCGTCGTGGCGGCCAGGCCCGCGGCGATGATCAGCGACTTCCAGAGCGTCCAGCCCTTCGCCCGCGCCCAGGTCCCGGGGTCCGGCGCCAGCCTCGCCCGGAACGCGGCCCGCGCCTCCGCGTCCAGGAAGGTCCAGGCGATGCCGTAGTCGCAGGCCGGGTCGCCGACGCTGAGCTGGCCGAAGTCGATCACCGCCGAAAGCCGGCCGTCCGCGACCAGCAGGTTCGAGGGCGCCACGTCGCCGTGAACCCAGACCGGCGGCCGGTCCCAGCGGGCCGCCAGCGCCCGGTCCCAGAGCGACCGGGCGAGCCTGGCGTCGATCCGGCCCTCCAGCTTCGCCAGCGCGGCCTGGGTCTCCGGGTCATAGACCGCCAGGTCGCCGCCGCGGTGGAAGCTGTGCGCGCCCGCCGGCGGCCCGTCGGCGGCCTCGATGGCCTGGAAGGCGTCGAGGAAGCCCGCCAGGTCCTCGGCGAAGCCTGCAAGATCCGCGGGCGGCGCGGCGTCGGCCGCCTCGCCCGGCAGCCAGCGGCACACCGACCAGGGGAAGGGATAGCCCTCCCCCGGCCGCCCCATCGCAACGGGCGCCGGGATCGGCAGCGGCAGGCGCGGCGCGAGCCTCGGCAGCCAGGCCTGCTCCTTCTCCACGGCGGCGGCGTAGCGCGCGTGCGACGGCAGCCGGACGCTTAAGCGCTCGCCCAGATGGAAGGTGCGATTGTCCCAGCCGCCATGGGCCACCGGGCGGACGTCGAGGCCCGCCCACTGCGGGGAACTGGCCGGCCACGAGCCGGCGGACGAGGGCGGCGTCGATCCCGACGTCCGCCCCCGCCAAGATCAGCGGACCTTGAGCGCCTTGCGGCCGAGGTAGATGGCCTGGTCGCCCAGCTCCTCCTCGATGCGCAGCAGCTGGTTGTACTTGGCCGTCCGGTCGGAGCGGGCCAGCGAGCCGGTCTTGATCTGACCGCAGTTGGTGGCCACCGCCAGGTCGGCGATGGTCGAGTCCTCGGTCTCGCCCGAGCGGTGGCTCATGACGGCCGTGTAGGCGGCGCGGTGGGCCATGTCGACGGCGTCCAACGTCTCGGACAGCGTGCCGATCTGGTTGACCTTGATCAGGATGGAGTTCGCCAGGCCCTGGTCGACGCCCTGCGACAGGCGCGCCGGGTTGGTGACGAAGAGGTCGTCGCCGACGAGCTGCACCTTGCCGCCCAGGCGCTCGGTCAGCAGCTTCCAGCCCTCGAAGTCGTCCTCGGCGCAGCCGTCCTCGATGGTGACGATCGGGAACTTGGCGACCAGGCCCGCCAGGTAGTCGACCATGCCGGCCGGGTCGACGGTCTTGCCCTCGCCTTCCATGACGTACTTGCCGCCCTTGAAGAACTCGGTCGACGCCACGTCGAGGCCGAGCACGAAGTCGTCCTCGACCTTGTAGCCGGCCGCCTCGCCCGCCTTGACGATGAAGGCCAGCGCGTCCTCGGCGCTCGACAGGTTCGGCGCGAAGCCGCCCTCGTCCCCGACGTTGGTGTTGTGGCCGGCGTCGTGCAGCGCCTTCTTCAGGCCGTGGAAGATCTCCGCGCCCATCCGCAGGCCTTCCGCGAAGGTGGCCGCGCCGGTCGGCAGGATCATGAACTCCTGGATGTCGATCGGATTGTCCGCGTGGGCGCCGCCGTTGATGATGTTCATCATCGGCACCGGCACGACGCGGGCCGACACCCCGCCCACGTACTTGTAGAGCGGCAGGGCCGCCGAGCTCGCCGCCGCCTTCGCCGTCGCCAGGCTGACGCCCAGGATGGCGTTGGCGCCCAGCCGGCTCTTGTTCGCCGTGCCGTCCAGCTCGATGAGCAGGCTGTCGATGCGACGCTGGTCCTCGGCGTCGATGCCGGCCAGCGCGTCGTAGATCTCGCCGTTCACGGCTTCCACCGCCTGGCGGACGCCCTTGCCGCCGTAGCGGCCCTTCTCCCCGTCGCGCTTCTCCACGGCCTCGTGGGCGCCGGTGGAGGCGCCCGACGGCACCGCCGCACGGCCCATGGAGCCGTCCTCGAGGATCACGTCGACTTCGACCGTCGGATTGCCGCGGCTGTCCAGGATCTCGCGGGCGTTGATGTCGACGATCTCGGTCATGGAAGTCTCCTGGTCTGCGGGGGGCGGGCGTGGCTTAGCCAGCTTCCCTCCCAGGAGCAACCTCGCGGCCGTCCTTTCCCATGCTGCGGAAGGGTCGCCGGAAACGCAAAACGCCGGCCTCGCGGCCGGCGTCTCGTCGGAGCACGTCACTCGGAAGGAAGGGCTTAGTCTTCCTTCGGGGTCAGGACCTGGCGGCCCTTGTACATGCCGGTCTTCAGATCGACGTGGTGCGGGCGCTTCAGTTCGCCGGTTTCCTTGTCTTCGACGAAGGAGTTCGGGCCCAGCGCGTGGTGCGAGCGCCGCATGTTGCGCCGCGAGGGCGATGTTTTTCGCTTAGGAACGGCCATGGGAGAATCTCGCCGGCGTGGAAATGGAAGCGGCGACCGGTGAGGGCCGCCGACGTGAGCGGGGGCTTATGCATGAAAGCCCATGCGGATTCAAGCGCCACGGTATAGGCTTTACGACGTAAGCACCTATGGGGGGGCGGATCCATGCCGCAGGAACTCATCTTCGCGCCCATGGGCGCGCTGGCGCTTCTCACCTTCCTGGTCCTGGGCTTCATCCCGATCCGGCGCTTCCGGGCGGTCGGCGCGGGCCGCGCGAAGCCCGAGGACTTCCTGTTCGGGGAATCGCGCCGGGTGCCCGGCGACGTCTCGATCCCCAACCGCAACTACATGAACCTGCTCGAGCTGCCGATGCTGTTCTACGTCGGCGGCCTGATGTTCTACGTCGCCGAGCGGGTCGACGCCGTGACCCTGGTGCTGGCCTGGACCTTCGTGGGCCTGCGCGCCGCCCACTCCCTGATCCACATGACCTACAACCACATCCTCCATCGGCTGAGCGCGTTTGCGCTCTCCAACTTCGTGCTGATGGCCTTCTGGGTGTGGTTCTTCCTGCGACTAGGCGCGGGCTAGCAGCTTCTTCGGCGCGACATTCGCCCACGCCAGACGCAGCAGCAGGCTGAGCAGCGCCCCGTCCGCCTTCTCGAACCACACATAGGTCCAGCCGTGGTGCGGGTACCATTCCGCCTCCTCGACGATCCCCGGGTGTTCGGCGGCGAGATTGAGCTGATCGTCGCGGTCGAGCTTCAGGACGATCCGCGGGCGGTCCAGGTGGACGGTGCAGAAGATCTTCTTGTTCACCCGGAACGACGGGATGCCGTGGTGGTCCTGCTCGTAGGCCTCCGGCAGGGCGAGCGCGAGGGGGCGGATGTCGTCGCGGCTGGGCATCGCCGCCAGCATAGCCAAGCTTCGGAGCCTGGGCGATAACGTCGGTATGGAAGACGGCGACTCCAGGAAGCGGCTGGACCAGTTCGTGGACGCGGCCTTCGCGTTCGCGGTGACCCTGCTGCTGATCACCGGGGCCGAGGCGCCGACCGACCTCAACGACCTGAAGCGCGCGCTCCTCTACCTGCCTTCCTCGCTCGCCGCCTTCGTGCTGATCGTGCTGTTCTGGAACTCGCACCGCTCGTTCAGCCGGGTGACCCCTGTGCGCGACGGCTGGACCACCCTGCTCAGCCTGGCGGTGGTGTTCACCGTCCTGGTCTATGTCCACCCGCTCCGCTTCCTGATGCAGGCGCTGTTCTACTGGCTGAGCCAGGGCCGTCTGCCCGGTCAGGAGCTGATCCACGGCTACGGGGACCTGGCCGCGCTCTACCAGATCTACGGCGTCGGCTTTGCGGTGCTCTCGGGCCTGGTGGCGGCGCTCTTCGCACGTTCGACCGCGCTCGCGCCTACCCCGGAGATCGCGGCGGCCGCCCGCGCCTGGCGGGATGCCTGGCTGGTCTGCACGGCGAGCGGCGTGATCTCGGCGCTGCTCACCTTCCTGCCCCTGGAGCGCGCGCCCTGGCTGCCGCCGATGACCTACAGCTTCATCCCGGTCGCCATCTGGCTGAACCAGCGCCTCGCCGCTGCGCTGGCGAAGCGCGCCCCGGCGGCGGAGACCGCCGAGGACAACACGGCCGCGGCCGCCTAGACCAGCCGGCTCCGCTCCTTGGCCGCGCCGATGAAGCTGGAGAACAGCGGGTGCGGGTCGAACGGCCGGCTCTTCAGCTCGGGGTGGTACTGCACGCCCACGAACCACGGATGGTCGCCGCGCTCGCAGATCTCCGGCAGCACGCCGTCCGGCGACAGCCCCGTGAACTTCAGCCCCGTGGCCTCGATCCGTTCGCGGTAGTCGATATTGACCTCGTAGCGGTGCCGGTGGCGCTCGGAGATCGTCGGCGCGCCATAGATCTCGGCCACCTTCGAGCCCGGCGCGAGCACAGCGTCATAGGCCCCGCAGCGCATGGTGCCGCCGAGCTCGCCGCCCGCCTGGCGGGTCTCGCGTTCGTTGCCGCGCACCCACTCGGTCATCAGGCCGACGATCGGCTCCGAGGTCGGGCCGAACTCGGTCGACGAGGCCGCATGGATGCCGGCCAGGTTCCGGGCCGCCTCGATCATCGCCATCTGCATGCCGAAGCAGATGCCGAAATAGGGGATGGCGTGCTCGCGGGCGAACTGCACCGCCCGGATCATGCCCTCCGAGCCGCGCTCGCCGAAGGCGCCGGGCACCAGCACCCCGTGGACGCCGGTCAGCCGCTCGCCGATCAGCTCCCGGTCCTTCTCGAAGGCCTCGCCCTCGATCCAGTCGAACTTCACGCGGACATTGTTCGCCACGCCGCCGTGGACCAGCGCCTCGACCAGGGATTTGTAGGCGTCGGTCAGCCCCGTGTACTTGCCGACGATGGCGATGTTCACCTCGCCGTCCGGATGGCTCAGCGTGTGGGAGATCTGCTGCCAGCGGGAGAGGTCCGGCGCGGGCGCCGTGTCGCTCATCCCGAAGACGTCGAGCACTTCCCGGTCCAGCCCCTCGGCATGGTAGTCCAGCGGCACGTGGTAGATGTTCGGGCTGTCCATCGCCTGGATCACGGCGCTTGGGCGCACGTTGCAGAACTGGGCGATCTTCCGCCGCTCCCCCTCCGGGATCTCCATCTCGCAGCGGCAGAGCAGGATGTCCGGCTGGATGCCGATGGACCGCAGCTCCTTCACCGAGTGCTGGGTCGGCTTGGTCTTCATCTCGCCGGCCGTCTTGATGAACGGCAGCAGCGTCAGGTGGATAAAGCAGGCGTGGCCGCGCGGCAGCTCCTGGCCGAGCTGGCGGATCGCCTCGAAGAACGGCAGGCCCTCGATGTCGCCGACCGTGCCGCCGACTTCCACGAGCACGAAGTCCACGCCCTCGCCGGGATCGGAGAGGACGAAGTCCTTGATCTCGCCGGTGACGTGCGGGATCACCTGGACCGTCGCGCCGAGGTAGTCCCCGCGCCGCTCCTTCTCGATGATCGTCTTGTAGATCTGCCCGGTGGTGATGTTGTCGGCGCGCGTCGCGTTGACGCCGGTGAACCGCTCGTAGTGGCCGAGGTCGAGGTCGGTCTCGGCCCCGTCGTCGGTCACGAAGACCTCGCCGTGCTGATAGGGGCTCATCGTCCCCGGATCGACGTTCAGATACGGGTCGAGCTTGCGGAGGCGGACCTTGTAGCCACGTGCCTGGAGGAGCGCGCCGAGGGCGGCGGACGCGAGACCTTTACCAAGGGAAGAGACCACGCCGCCGGTGATGAAAATGTACCGGGCCATGGGCGTTCAGATTACCCCTGATTCGCGGCGGCGACTCAGGCGGCTATCAAATTCATCCACGGCTTACTGCTGCGGCGCCGGGGCCGTCGGCTGGGCCGGAGCCGGCTCGCCGAGCAGCGGATTGCGAACGGTCGGGGCCGGCGCGGTGATCGGCGCGGGCTGGCCGCTGGGCTGGGCCGGCTGGGCCTGGCCCTGGGGCGGCGTGTTCAGCGTCGTCGGGTCGATGGCGTTGACCTTCAGCCGGTCGACGACCGAGGAGGCGCCCCGCTCGCGGCCCGCCAGGATGGTCAGCAGCAGGGCGACCGCGAAGAACGTCCCGCCGAGGATCCAGGTGATGCGCGTCAGCAGGTCGCCCCGCGCCGCGCGCGGTCATGAAGCCCGACGGCCCGCCGCCCATGCCCAGCGCGCCGCCTTCCGAGCGCTGGAGCAGCACCACGCCCACGAGGCCGAGGCTGACGAGGACTTCGATGACCAGGAGGATGGTGAGCAGCATGCGAGCTTTCGGGCGTCCGTGCGTTCGGGCGGCAACACCACCCTGAAATTGAAGCGCGCGCTCTATCACCGAGCCTGCGCCAAAGCCATACCTAGGACGTCGCAGCCCCGTGGCAAGAATGATTCTCGACCTGACGCGTCTGCCGATCCTGGAAACCGAACGCCTGCGGCTCGATCCGCTGACGCCGGAGGACGCCGCCGACATCTTCCCGATCGTCGACGACCCGGAGGTGATGGCCGCCTGGGACTGGCCCGAGATCGACGACCCCGACATGGTCGCCGACATCATCCGCAGCCAGGTGGAGGCCATGGCCGCCGGCCGGGCCATCCATTGGGCGATCCGCACGCTCGGCGACGCGCGCTTCGTCGGCGCCATCGACCTCACCGAGATCGACCGCCGCCACCGCCGCGCCGAGGTGGGCTTCAAGCTCGCCAAGGGCTCCTGGGACCTGGGCTATCCGATGGAGGCCCTGACCACGGTGACCGCCTACGCCGCCGTCAGCGGGCTGCGCAAGCTCAGCGCCCGCACCTATCTCGGCGCCCGTCGCTCGGAAGCCCTGCTGGAAGGCCTCGGCTTCAAGGAGGAGGGCCTGCTCCGCGGCCATATCCTCGAGGACGGCGAACGCCGCGACCTGCGCCTCTTCGGCCTGCTGCTTTAGGCAAGGTCATCCCTCCCCTTCAGGGGAGGGTGGACGAGGCGAAGCCTCGCCGGGTGGGGGGAGTCACGCTCAAGCCCGGACGACGGGACTGGCCCACCCTGCCCCACCCTGGCCGCTGGCGCGGCCTGCCCCTCCCCCTGAAGGGGAGGGATTGGGCCCCTAGAGCGCCCGGATGATCCCCAGGAAGTCCTCGGCCTTCAGCGAGGCCCCGCCCACCAGGGCGCCGCCCACCTCGTCGGCGTGGAGGATCTCGGCGGCGTTGCCCGGCTTCACCGACCCGCCGTAGAGGATGGGCGCGGTCTTCCCGTGGTCGTCGAACTGCTCGACCAGGGTCGCGCGGATGGCGCGGTGCACCTCCTCGATCTCCGGCATGGTGGGCGTGAGCCCGGTGCCGATCGCCCAGACCGGCTCATAGGCCACCGAGAACGCCTGGCCGGCCAACTCCGCCGGCAGCGACCCCCTCACCTGCCCCGTCACGACCGCCAGCGCTTCGCCGGCTTTGCGCTGGGCCAGGGTCTCGCCCACGCAGACGATGGGCTCCACGCCGGCCCTGAGCGCCGCGCGGGTCTTGGCCGCCACGATGTCGTCGGTCTCGCGGTAGCCGTCGCGCCGCTCGGAGTGGCCGAGGATCACCAGCTTGGCGCCGGCGTCGGCCAGCATCTCGGCCGAGGTGTCCCCGGTGAAGGCGCCCGCGTCTTCCCAGTGGGCGTCCTGGCCGCCGACCAGCACGCTCGACCCGGCCAGCGCCTCGGCCATGCGGTGGATCAGCACCGCGGGCGGGCAGATCGCCACCCGGCCGGCGGCCCCCGCCGCGCCCTCGGCGATCGCCTTCGCCTCACCCAGGGCGGCGGCGGTCCCGTTCATCTTCCAGTTTCCGGCGATCAGCGGCGTCGGAGCGGTCATTTGGCCTCACTTCTGTCACGTGGGCCGGGCGGTAAGCCATGCCGCCCCCGATGTCACCTGCTTGCGGGGACGGAGAGGCCTCCACTATACCCACCCGCAAGTTTGCGCCCGGAAAGGGAATTGATGCTCGCCGCCATTCGCACCTTCGCGAAATCCTGGGTCGCCGCCGTGCTGATCGGCCTGCTGATCGTCAGCTTCGCCGTCTTCGGCATCAACGACGTCTTCACCGGGTCCTTCAAGGACTGGGTCATCCAGGCCGGCGGCCGAACGGTCAGCTCCGTCGAGTTCCGCCGCGAGTTCGACGCCCAGAAGCGCCGCATCGAGCAGCAGCAGGGCCAGCCGATTCCCCTCGAGCTCGCCGTCGAGCGCGGGCTCGACCGCCAGGTCCTGCAGGTGATGGCCGACCGCGAGGCCTTCGCCGCCTTCCTGCAGAAGGTCGGCCTCTATCCGTCCGACAAGCTGGTGGTCGACGAGATCGCCAAGATCCCGGCCTTCTTCGATCCCGTGTCGGGCCGCTTCGACAAGACCGCCTACCAGCGCCAGCTCGCCGAGGCGAACTTCACGACCGAACAGTTCGAGCAGATGGCGCGCGACGACATCGCCGCCCAGATGGCGCTCACTGGCGTCGTCGCCGGCGCCCGCGCGCCCCGCGCCATGTCGGCGCTCAACGCCCTCTACGGCCTGGAGAACCGCGACCTCGCCTGGTTCAGCGTCACCCCGGCCATGGTCGGTACGGTCGCCCCGCCGACCGAGGCCCAGCTCCAGGCCTTCATGAAGGAGAACGCCCAGCAGCTCACGCGCCCCGAGTTCCGCGTGCTGCAGGTGGTGCGCTTCACCCCGGACGCGGTCGGCGCCCTGCCGCCGGTCGACCCCGCCGAGCTGCAGAAGCGGTACGAGTTCCGGAAGGACACCTATTCCACGCCCGAGACCCGGACCGTCGTCCAGATCCCGGCGAAGGACCAGGCCGCCGCGCAGTCGATCGCCGGCCGCCTGCAGGCCGGCGAGGACCCGCAGGCCGTGGCCCGCGCGCTCAAGGTGGACGCCATCAGCTACGACAACCGGCCGAAGACCGCCTTCCCGGACCGCGCCATCGCCGACGCCGTCTTCCGGCTCGGCGCGGGCCAGGTCGCCCCGGTGCAGAGCGGGCTTGGCTGGCAGGTCGTGAAGGTCGTCGGCGTCACCCCCGGCCGCGAGATCACCCTGGAAGAGGCCCGCCCGGTGCTGGAAGCCGAGATCCGCAAGGACCAGGCCGCCGAGAAGGTGCTCGCCCAGACCACGGCCTACGAGGAGGCGCACACCGCCGGCGGCTCGCTCGCCGAATCCGCCGCCAAGGCCGGTGTCCCGGTCGTCACGGTCGGCCCGGTCACGCAGGGCGGCCGCGACGAGCAGAACCAGCCGGTCGCCGGCCTCACCCAGAAGCTCGTCGAAGCGGCCTTCGCCCTGCCCTCCGGCGGCGAGAGCGAGCTCGTCGAGGATGGCGAGAACAGCTACTTCGCCGTCCGCGTGGAGAGGATCGTCCCGCCGGCCCTGCCGCCGCTCGACGCCGCCCTGCGCGCCGAGCTGTCCCGCGTCTGGGTCGGCCGCGAGACCCTGAAGCGGATGGAGACCCGCGCCACGGCCCTGTCCGAGCGCGTCCGCAAGGGCGAGGCGATCGACGCCGTCGCCGGCTCGGTGGGGGCGAAGGTCGTCCGCGTCGCCGGCCTCTCGCGCCAGACCGCCGGCCAGGTCCAGACCGTCTCCCGCGACGTGCTCGGCCAGGCCTTCACCGTGAAGCCCGGCGAGACCTTCACCGCCCGCGACCTGCAGTTCGCCATGGCGGTGGGCAAGCTGGAGGCCGTCCGCCCCGGCGACCCCGCCCTCACCGCCCAGATCACCGCCTTCGGTCGCGACCAGATGAGCGCCGAGCTCTTCAAGGAGCTGGAGGAGAGCGCCCGCCTCGGCGCGCGTGCGGCGATGAAGGTCAAGGCCAACGAGGCCCGCGCCCGCGCCGCCCTCGGCCTCGAGCCGGAATCGCTGGAGGGCAAGGCCGCCGGGAAGGCCGAGAAGTGAAGCTGGAGCCCGCGTTCGACGACTTCCAGTCGACCTACGACGCGGGCGCCCCCAGCTCGTCTGGACGCGCCTGATCGACGACCTGGAGACGCCGGTCTCGGCCTATCTGAAGATCGGCCACGGCCGCCCCTACGCCTTCCTGTTCGAAAGCGTCGAGGGCGGCGCGTTCCGCGCCCGCTATTCGATCATCACGCTGAACCCCGACCTCGTCTGGCGCTGCCGGGGCGACAAGGCCGAGATCGCCGAGGGCGACGACATCGCCGCCGGCCGCTTCACCGAACAGCCCGGCGGCGCGCTCGATAGCCTGCGCGACCTCGTGGCCCGCTCGCGGATCGAGCTGCCGGCCGGCCTGCCGCCGCCGTCGGCCGGCCTGTTCGGGGCCATCGGCTACGACATGATCCGGCTCACCGAGCACCTGCCGGACGTCAATCCCGACCCGCTGGGCCTGCCGGACGGCGTCATGACCCGCCCGTCGGTCGTGGCCATCTTCGACGCCATCGCCCAGGAGATCTTGCTGGTCACCCCGGTCCGGCCGAACGGGCTCCCGGCGGCCGAGGCCTATGCGGCGGCCGAGGCGCGGCTCGCCAAGGTCCGGGCCGACAGTCAGCGCCCGACCCCGCCGCTCGCCGGCGACGGCCAGCCCGAGCCGGACCGCTTCACCTCCCCGGTCAGCCGGGAGCGCTACCGCGAGATCGTCGAGACGGCGAAGGACTACATCCGGGCCGGCGACATCTTCCAGGTGGTGCCCAGCCACCGCTTCCGCAGCCCGTTCGACCGCGATCCCTTCGCCCTCTACCGGTCGCTCCGGCGGATGAACCCCTCGCCCTTCCTGTTCTACCTGGACTTCGGCGACTTCCAGCTCGCCGGCTCCTCGCCGGAGATCCTGGTCCGGCTGCGCGACGGCAAGATCACCATCCGGCCCATCGCCGGCACCCGGCCGCGCGGCGAGACGCCCAGCGAGGACGCCGCCCTCGAACAGGACCTGATCAACGACCCGAAGGAGCGCGCCGAGCACCTGATGCTGCTCGACCTCGGCCGCAACGACGTGGGCCGGGTCGCCATGCTGAAGTCCGCCGGCGCCAACGAACCCCCGCCGAGGGCCCGCGGCCCCCGCGTGCGCGTCACCGACAGCTTCTTCGTCGAGCGCTACAGCCACGTCATGCACCTGGTCTCCAACGTCGAGGGCGACGCGCCCGAAGGCCTCGACCCGGTCGACGTGGTGATGGCCGCGCTTCCCGCCGGCACGCTCTCCGGCGCGCCCAAGGTCCGCGCCATGGAGATCATCGACGAGCTGGAGATCGAGAAGCGCGGCATCGGCTACGCCGGCGGCGTCGGCTATTTCGGCGCCGACGGCTCGGTGGACACCTGCATCGTGCTCAGGACCGCCCTCTTCAAGGACGGGACCATGTACGTCCAGGCCGGCGGCGGCGTGGTCGCCGACAGCGATCCCGACGCCGAGTACGACGAGACCCTCCACAAGGCCCGCGCGCTGCGCCGCGCCGCCGAGGAAAGCTGGCGCTTCGTCTGATCCCGGCGTCCGCCACGCTTGTCATCCCGGCTTGGGCGTCAGCCCAAGACCTGGACCCCTAATCACGGCGACGCAGGTCGAGCCCGGCCCTCTCCCTACCCTCTCCCTCTCGGGCTTCGCCCGGGGGAGAGGAGTGGAGCTGAGAGTCAAAGCCATCACCTCCTCTCCCCCGCGAAGCGGAGAGGGAGAGGGTAGGGAGAGGGCCTGCAGCCGAAAAACCTTGACTTCGCCGGCTGCATCTGTTCTTGTTTCGTTCTCATGGCCGACGACGCAGCCCAGCTTGGAGAAGACCGTCACACCGTGACGCTCCGCGCGCTCGCGGGGATGAGCCTGGAGCTCTGCCGCGACCTGCAGCACCGAGCCATGGAAGCCGAGAGCCCCGAGGACGCCGTCCGCCTCGCCACCGCCTTCCACCGGGTGAGCCGCGGCCTGCGCCAGACGCTGGCGTTGGAACTCAAGCTGGTCCGCTACAAGGACGATCTGCACTTCAAGGCTCAGGAGAAGGCCGACCTCGCCGAAGCCAAGGCGAAGGCCGAGGCCGAGACCCGTGAGATCGCCGTCGACCAGCGCCGCGACGGCGTCTGGACCCGGGTCGGCGACTGCTTCTGGACCGAGCACGAAGGCGCCGACTGGAACCTCCCCGACGACGGGATCGACAGACCCGACCGCCCGCCGCCCGAAGACCCCATGTGGGACAGGCTCGAGGCCTTCCTCGACGACGCCGAACAGCGCGACGACTTCCTCACCCGCGACTTCGACCTCCTCGTCATCGAAGCCTGCGACGCCATCGGCGCCGACCCCACCCTCATCTACGACATCCGCGGCCGCGAACGGGCCGAGCCCGAGCCCGAAACCGCCGACTCCAGCTAACCCCCCTCCGCTCATCCCGGCGAAAGCCGGGATCCAAGCCGAGGCCGCAGCCGCGCTGCGCGCGGAAGACGAACCACAGAACCACACAGAAGGCGGGCCACGGGATGGCCAGGCGCCTCCATCACCATGCGCGCCTTCCAGGCGCGCGAGTCACGCCCGCCATCTCCCCGACCTCAACCTGTTCAGCCCCTACTGTGTGGTTCTGTGTGGTTCTGTGGTTCCAAACCCGGACCGCACCCGCGCCCGCCGGCCAGCACCCGCGAGATCCGTGGTTCCAAACCCACCCTCAGCCTGGATCCCGGCTTTCGCCGGGATGAGCGGAGAAGGAGCGGATCAAGGTCGTGGCTTTCGCGCCCTTCGTGGGTCCAGACCCGGACCGGCAAGGCGCCCAGCGCCCTACTCCACGGTCTCCACCACGTGCTGGGTCACGACCGGCGGCGCCAGGATCATCGCCGTCGCGAAGCCCAGCGCGGTCGCCGCGGCCAGCGCCGCCGCCGCCACCACGGGCCACAGCCGCTCCCGCCGCGCCGGTCCGGCGACCAGCCTGCGCGCGCGCTCGACAGCCTCGGTATCCAGGGCGGACATGGATGGAGGATCGCCGGAGTCGTCCCCATCTCCAATTGGCCCATCTCCAATTGGCCCATCTCCAATCCACCCATCGCCAATCGGCGCGCTTGGCGGACCGCCCCTCTGCCCCTAGAGAGAACCCATGATCCTGGTGATCGATAACTACGACAGCTTCACCTACAACCTCGTCCACTACCTGAACGAGCTGGGGGCGGAGACCGTCGTCCACCGCAACGACGCGGTGAGCGTGGCCGAGGCGCTCGGGCTGAAGCCCCAGGGCGTGCTGCTGTCGCCCGGCCCCTGCACCCCCAACGAGGCCGGCATCTGCCTCGACCTTCTGGCCGCCGCCCCCGACGACCTGCCGATCTTCGGCGTCTGCCTGGGCCACCAGTCGATCGGCCAGGCGTTCGGCGGCGAGGTGGTCCGCGCCAAGGCCCTGATGCACGGCAAGACCAGCCAGATCCATCACGAGGGCAAGGGCGTATTCAAGGGCCTGAAGGCCCCCTTCACCGCCACCCGCTACCACTCGCTCGCCGTCGAGCAGCAGGTGCTGCCGGACGTGCTGGAGGTCACCGCCTGGACCGAGGACGGCGAGATCATGGGCGTCCAGCACAAGACGCGGCCGATCCACGGGGTGCAGTTCCACCCGGAGTCCATCGCCACCGAATGCGGCCACGAGCTGCTCGGCAACTTCCTCGACATCGCCGGCGTGAAGCGCCTGGCCACCGCCTGACCCGGGACCCATGTCCGACCTCTTCAAGCCGCTCCTGCAGCGCCTGGCCGACGGCGCGACCCTTTCGGAGGAGGACGCCGACGAGTTCTTCGCCGCCTGCCTGCGCGGCGAGCCGACGCCCGCGCAGGTCGGCGCGGCGCTGACCGCCATGCGCATGCGCGGCGAGACCATGGGCGAGATCACCGCCTGCGCGCGGGCCATGCGCCGCGCCGCCATCCACATCGAGCCGGGCTTCCCGACCATCGACGTCTGCGGCACCGGCGGCGACGGCCTGCACACGCTCAACATCTCCACCGCCGCGGCCTTCGTGGCGGCCGGCGGCGGCCTGAAGGTCGCCAAGCACGGCAATCGCGCCCTGTCCTCGAAGTCCGGGGGCGCCGACGTGCTCTCCGAGCTGGGCGTCAACCTCGCCGCCCCGCCCGAGACCCATCTGAAGGCGCTGGAGGAGGCGAACATCTGCTTCCTGTTCGCCCCGGCCCACCACGGCGCCATGCGCCACGTGTCGCCGATCCGCACCGAGCTCGGCTTCCGGACCATCTTCAACCTGCTGGGCCCGCTGACCAATCCGGCCGGCGCGAAGCGCCAGGTGGTCGGCGTCTTCGCCGAACGCTGGGTCTCGCCGCTCGCCCAGGTGCTGGGCGCGCTGGGCGCCGAGCGCGCCTGGGTGGTCCACGGCGGCGGCATGGACGAGATGACGACCACCGGCGAGACCAGCGTGGCGGAGTTCCGCAACGGCCAGGTCCGGCTCTTCACCATCACGCCTGAGGCCGTCGGCCTGCCGCGCGCGGCGCTGGCCGACCTCACGGGCGGCACGCCGGCCGAGAACGCCAAGGCGCTCCGCGGCCTGCTCGAAGGCGAGAAGGGTCCCTATCGCGACGTGGTGGCGCTGAACGCCGCCGCCGCCTTCCTGGTGGACGAGAAGGTCGAGACCCTGCGCGAAGGCGTGGAGATGGCCGCCCGGGTGATCGACGAGGGCAAGGCGCTGGCCGCCCTCGACCGCCTGGCGGATATCACCAAGACCTACGCATGAGCGACATCCTCGACCGGATCGCCGCCTACAAGCGTGACGAGGTCGCCGCCCGCAAGGCCGGGCGCACCCAGGGCATGGTCGAGGCCGCGGCCCGCGCCGCGCCCGCCCCGCGCGGCTTCAAGGCCGCCCTGGAGCGCGCCCACGGCCCCGGCCGCCTCGCCCTGATCGCCGAGATCAAGAAGGCCTCGCCCTCCAAGGGCCTGATCCGCGAGGACTTCGACCCGCCGGCGCTCGCCCGCGCCTATGAGGCCGGCGGCGCGGCCTGCCTCTCCGTGCTCACCGACACGCCCAGCTTCCAGGGCGCCGACGCCTACCTGACCGCCGCCCACCAGGCGACGGGTCTGCCCTGCCTGCGCAAGGAGTTCCTGGTCGACCCCTGGCAGGTGGCCGAGGCCCGGGCGCTCTCGGCCGACGCCATCCTGGTGATCCTGGCCATGGTCGACGACACGCTCGCCGCCGAGCTGGTGGCCGAGGCCCGCCGCCTGGGCATGGACGCGCTCGTCGAGGTCCACGACGAGGCCGAGATGGACCGCGCCGGGGCGCTCGGCGCCGACCTCGTGGGCGTCAACAACCGCGACCTCCGCACCTTTACCGTCGACCTCGCGATCACCGAGCGTCTCGCCGCCCGCGCGCCCACGGACGCCCTGCTCGTCACCGAGAGCGGCATCTTCACGGCCGAGGACGCCGCCCGCCTGGAACGCTCGGGCGCGAAGGCCATGCTGGTCGGGGAGAGCCTGATGCGCCAGGCCGACGTCGCCGCCGCGACTCGCGCCCTGCTCGGCTGAGTCGCCGCCGCGCCCTCCGAAATTTGATCAGCGGTTTCAATGGCCTCGTCGGTAACTTGACATTAACGAGGAACACCTAGAGAACATCGACAAGGTTTTCGATTTGTTCCTCAGGGACTAGCGCCATGCTCACCCGTAAGCAGCACGAACTGCTCATGTTCATCCACGAACGGATCAAGGAGACCGGCGTGTCTCCCTCCTTCGACGAGATGAAGGAGGCGCTGGATCTGGCCTCGAAGTCCGGCATCCACCGCCTGATCACCGCCCTGGAGGAGCGCGGCTTCCTGCGCCGCCTGCCCCACCGGGCCCGCGCCCTGGAGGTCGTGAAGCTGCCGCAGCAGGCCACCGCCGCCGCCCCGCCCAAGGGCCGCGCGCCCTTCAAGCCCCAGCTCGTCGAAGCCGGTCAGGCCGGCGGCCTGCCGGTGGCCAACGACTCCCGGGACCTGCCGATCCTCGGCAAGATCGCCGCCGGCACCCCCCATCGAGGCGATCCAGCAGGAGCGCGACCGCCTCCCCGTCCCCGAGGCGATCCTCGGCGCCGGCGAGCACTTCGTCCTGGAGATCTCCGGCGACTCGATGATCAACGCCGGCATCCTCGACGGCGACTTCGTGGTCATCCGCCGCACCGACAGCGCCCAGTCGGGCGACATCGTCGTGGCCCTGGTCAACGGCGAGGAAGCCACGCTGAAGCGCATCCGCAAGAAGGGCGCGTCCATCGCCCTGGAGGCCGCCAACCCGGCCTACGAGACCCGCATCTTCGGCCCCGACCAGGTCGCCGTGCAGGGCCGCCTCGTTGGCCTGATCCGCCGCTACCACTAGGCCGATCCCGCCCCTCTCTCAGGCCCGCCAGCGCCATGGGAGAGGCCGGGAGAGGACGGCGCAGGCGAACAGCCCCGCCCTCCCCTTGAACCCCCCTCGCACGCAGCCAAATCCGTTGCGACCAGGTCTGTCGCAGGGCCGTGGTCCCCTGGTCCGATGTCCAGAGGCGACACCGCCGGCCCAGGCCCCCTGTCAGCGACGACGCGGATCCGGCCCCCAGGTCCAGGGGCGATGGCCGCGCAGGTCCTGCGCCCAGGTCACCCGCCACGTCCCGTCCGCCTGACGGTGCAGTTCGGCCGAGCCGCCCTTGCGGAAGTCGACGCCTGTCAGGACCACTCGCGCCCGGCAGCTCGCCGGGCGTTCGTCGTTGCGGATCACCACCACCTCGGCTGCGGCGCACATCGCCTCGGTCCGGCCGGGCTTCAGCGGCCGCTTCAGGTTCCACGCCTCCGCCAGCTTCACCGGCGCCTTCGCCTTAGGCAGGCAGCTCCAGCGGTCGCAGTCGTAGCCCTGGTCCGCGGCCTGCGGCGTCAGTCCACGCCGCCGCGCCCAGAGCTCGGCGCCGAACAGCTTCACGTCCGGCCGGAGCAGGAGCGCCGCCTTTTCGGACCTCACCGCGGCGGTCGCCCCGTCGGCGCTGACCCAGGCGTCCGGAACCGGCGGTCGGGGCGCGAGCAGCACGGCGAAGGCGAACGGCAGCCCGATCCACCGCAGCGGCCCCTTCCAGAGGCAGAGCCACAGGATGCCGAGGAACGCCACCGCCAGGGTCCAGGCCGGTCCGCTCGGCACGACCACCTGCGCCATGGGCGCGGCGGCCGCGATCGCGGCCACCCGGTTCATGGCCTCGATGCCGAGCCCCGCGGCCGCCAGCGGCGCGTCGCCCAGGCCGAAGGGCGTCAGCGCCGCGCCGACGGCGAGCCCCGGCATCATCAGGAAGGACGAGATCGGCGCGACCACCAGATTGGCCGCCAGGCCCCAGGTCGAGACCCGGTTGAAGTGCTGCATGGCGAAGGGTCCGGTGGCCAGGCCCGCCACGAAGCTCGCGGCGATGCTGATGGCGATCCACGCGCCGGCCGCCTGCAGCGTCCGGATCGGCCACGGGACCTCGATCTCCCGGATCGGCCTGGGCCACCGCTCGGCGAGGGCCACCAGCGCCGCGGTGGCAGCAAACGACATCTGGAAGCCGGGTTCGGTCACCGCCTCCGGCTGCAGCAGCAGCACGGCCATCGCTGCGAGCGCCAGGGCGTGCAGGCTGATCGCCTGACGGTCGACGAGGATGGCCCCGAACGCCACGGCCGCGGTCACGGCGGCCCGCTCGGCCGGCGGCGGCGCGCCGGAGAGCACGAGGTAGCCGCCGACGGCGGCCAATCCGACGAGGGCGGCCACCTTCTTCCCGTGGATCCGCAGCGCCAGCCAGGGCCAGGCGGCGATGCCGAGCCGGGCCGCGGCGAACGCGAACCCGCCGACGATCGCCATGTGCAGGCCGGAGATCGAGATGATGTGCGCCAGGCCCGCGGCCCGCAGGTTCTCCTCCTGCTCGCGCGGGATGAACGCCTCGTGGCCGGTGGTCATGGCCGCCGCGAGCCCGCCGGTGGCCGGCCCCAGCTCGTCGACGATCCGCCGCGACAGCTCCCAGCGCACGGCGTTGATGCGCATCTGCCAGCGCAGCCGCCACGGCGGCTCGGCGAGCGGCTCCCAGGTCACCGGCGGGCTGAGCGCGAAACCCACGCCGCCGACGCTCTCGAAGAAGGCGTCGCGGGCGAAGTCGTAGGCCCCAGGCGCGGCCGGCGGGGGCGGCGCGTTGACGATGGCCAGCAGGCGCACCGGCGATCCCGGCGCCGGCACGGGGGCGCCCGGGCGCAGCGTCACCCGGATGCGGATCGGCGTCGCCGCCGGGCCCCAGTCGCCGATCCGGGCCGGCGCGATCAGCAGCCGCTGGCCGCCCTCGCCCGGGCTCGCCACGTCCACGACCCAGCCCTCGATCCGCTGCGGCTCGCCGCCGGCCGGCGCGACGGGCGCCCAGACGCGCTCGGTCCGCACCTTGGCCAGGCCGAAGCCGCCGATGGCGCAGGCGGAGAGCACCAGGACCGCCGTGAGGATGCGAACGCTAGAGCGCGCCGCGCCGGCCAGCAGCAGCCCCGCAATCGCCAGGCAGGCCCAGGCGACCGTCGCCATCGGCTCCCTCGGCAGGCTGAAGTAGAGCGCCGCGCCGAGGCCGAAGGCGACCGGCGTCCAGAGCGTCCAGCGATCTGCCTGGGCTCCGACTTGCGCCTTGAGCCACCCGAGCGCCGCAGCAAGGCTAGGAGCCCGGCGGAATCCGCGTGCTAAGAGGCGCCGCCCAGGCGCCCGGCGCCCCCCTTCCCCAGCTTCACGAAAATCGATGTCCGACCGACCCGTCGTCACCCGTATCGCCCCGTCCCCCCACCGGCATGATGCACATTGGCACGGCCCGGACGGCGCTTTTCAACTGGCTTTACGCCCGCCACACCGGCGGCAAGTTCCTGCTGCGCATCGAGGACACCGACCGCGAGCGCTCCACGGCCGAGGCTGTGCAGGTGATCTTCGATGGCCTGAAGTGGCTGGGCCTGGAGGCCGACGAGGCCCCGGTGTTCCAGGCGGGCCGCGCCGACCGCCATCGCGCCGCCGTGGACCAGATGCTCGCCCGCGGCTCGGCGTACCGGGACTACATGACGCCCGAGGAGCTGGAGGCCGAGCGCGAGCTCGCCCGCGCCGAGGGCCGCGTCATCCGCTCGCCCTGGCGCGACCTTTCGCCGAACGACGCGCCGGACCGCCCCTTCGTCGTGCGCCTGAAGGCGCCGCTCGACGGCGAGACGGTGATCGACGACCAGGTGAAGGGCGAGGTCCGCTTCCAGAACCAGAACCTCGACGACCTGATCCTGCTGCGGACGGATGGGACGCCGACCTACAACCTGGCCGTCGTGGTGGACGACCACGAGATGGGCGTGACCCACGTCATTCGCGGGGACGACCACCTGAACAACGCCGCCCGCCAGACGCTGATCTACCAGGGCCTCGGCTGGGCGGCGCCCGTCTGGGCCCACCTGCCGCTGATCCACGGCCCCGACGGCGCCAAGCTCTCCAAGCGCCACGGCGCCCAGGCGGTCAGCGAGTTCGACGCCATGGGCTACCTGCCCGAGGCGATGCGCAACTACCTGGCCAAGCTCGGCTGGGGTCATGGCGACGACGAGATCTTCTCCGACGAACAGGCGATCGCCTGGTTCGACATCAAGGACGTGGTTTCCGCCCCGGCCCGGCTCGACTGGGACAAGCTGAACCACCTCAACAACCACTACATCCGCCTGGCCGAGCCCGCCCGCCTGGCCGGCCTCGTCGTCGACATCCACAAGAGCCGCGACCTGAAGGTCCGCGAAGCCGCCCTGCCCGTCCTCGAACGGACGATCCCGCTGGTCCGCGACGGCGCCAAGACCATGCTGGAGCTGGCCGACGCCACAGTCTTCGTGCTGAAGCACCGGCCCCTGGAGCTGCCGGAGAAGGTCCAGGGCCTGCTCACCGAGGAGACCCGCGGCCGCCTTTCGCGCCTGCGAGATCGCCTGGCGGACGAGGCCGACTGGGCCGTCCCGGCGCTCGAGCAGTCCATCCGCGGCTTCGCCGAGGCCGAAGGGGTGGGTATTGGAAAGTTCGGTCCGGCGCTGCGGGGCGTCCTCTCGGGCGGCTCACCCGCGCCGGACCTCGCCGGAACGCTGGTATCGCTCGGAAAAGACGAAAGTCTTGGCCGGCTTAACGATGCGCTTTCCGACGGCGCGTAAAACGCTATAAGGCCGCTCGAACGAGCGTTTTATCCCGCATTGCGAAAGGGGTCCGCATGGGCGACACGGCGAAGATCGGCATCGGCGGCAAGACCGTCGAGCTTCCGGTCCTTAAGGGGACCACCGGGCCCGACGTCGTAGACATCCGCAAGCTCTACGCCGAGACCGACACCTTCACCTACGACCCCGGATTCACGTCGACGGCGTCCTGCGAGAGCAAGATCACCTTCATCGACGGCGACGCGGGCATCCTGCTGCACCGCGGCTACCCGATCGACCAGCTGGCCGAGAAGTCCAGCTTCCTCGAGGTCTGCTACCTGCTGCTGCATGGCGAGCTGCCGACGGCCGCCGAGTACGCGACCTTCGACCACAACATCACCTACCACACGATGCTGCACGAGCAGTTCGACCGGTTCTTCATGGGCTTCCGGCGCGATGCGCACCCCATGGCGATCATGGTCAGCGCCGTCGGCGCCCTGTCGGCCTTCTACCACGACAGCACCAACATCGATGATCCCGAACAGCGGATGATCTCCGCGCACCGGATGATCGCCAAAATCCCGACGATCGCGGCCCGCGCCTACAAATATTCGCTGGGCCAGCCGTTCGTGCATCCGCGCAACGACCTCTCGTACGCCGAGAACTTCCTGAAGATGTGCTTCTCGGTGCCGGCCGAGGACTGGAAGCCGAACCCGGTGCTGACCCGCGCCATGGATCGGATCTTCATCCTCCACGCCGACCACGAGCAGAACGCGTCGACCTCGACCGTCCGCCTCGCCGGCTCCTCGGGCGCCAATCCGTTCGCCTGCATCGCCGCCGGCATCGCCTGCCTCTGGGGCCCCAGCCACGGCGGGGCGAACGAGGAGGCGCTGAACATGCTGAAGGAGATCGGCACGGTCGACCGCATCCCGGAATACGTCCAGGGCGTGAAGGACCGGCGCTATCGCCTGATGGGCTTCGGCCACCGGGTCTACAAGAACTATGACCCGCGCGCGAAGGTCATGCAGACCACCTGCCACGAGGTCCTGGCGGAAGTCGGCCACTCGGACGACCCGCTGCTGAAGGTGGCCATGGAGCTCGAGAAGATCGCGCTCAACGACCCCTATTTCGTCGAGCGGAAGCTCTATCCGAACGTCGACTTCTACTCGGGCATCACGCTCCGCGCCCTCGGCTTCCCGCCGGAGATGTTCACCGTGCTGTTCGCCCTGGCGCGGACCGTCGGCTGGATCGCCCAGTGGAAGGAGATGATCGAGGACCCGTCGCAGAAGATCGGCCGCCCGCGCCAGCTCTACACCGGCGCGCCGCAACGCGATTACGTGGCGGTCGAGAAGCGCGGCTAAGCCCGCGCAGGTTGCAACGACTGAAAAGTCGCCCAAGGATACGGCGGGGCCAAGACGGCTCCGCCGCTCCAAGGGAGACCGCCATGGCCATCATGGCTATCTACCGGTCGGACAAGGTCGCTCCGACCGACTACGCGCCCTACGAAACCGAACTCGCCCACCAACCGCTGCCCGAAGGCGCGCTGCTCCATCTCGTCGGCTATGACGGGCGCGAGATGACCATCGTGGACGTCTGGGAGAGCCGCGAGGCCCTGGCCGCCTACCGGCCCCAGATCGAGGAGCGGGCGAACCGTCTCGGCGTGCCCGCGGCCGAGCCACAGATCTTCGAGGTCAGGAACGGTCTCGGCGCACTCGACCTCACAGACGCCAGGCTCCAGCCAGCCTAGGCGCGGGCCTTCACCAGCTTCAGCACGGCCTCGGCGGCCGCATCGTTCGGATCGGGGCCGCCGCGCCCCATGCGGTCCAGGGCCTCGTACTGCCGCGCCACCTGGGCGTCGCGCAGCGCCTTGTCGTCGAGGCGCTGTGCGATCTCGTGTGTCAGCCGCTCAGCGTTGCACGCGTCCTGGATCAGCTCCGGCGCGACGAAGTCCTGGGCGGCGATGTTGAACAGCGTCACCCACTTGGTGCGGATCAGCCGCTTCAGGATGGCATAGGTCACCGGGCCTAGGCGGTAGGCGACGACCATAGGAACGCCGGCGAGCGCCAGCTCCGTCGTGACCGTCCCAGAGCAGGCCAGCGCCACCGTGGCGGCCTTCATGGCGTCGAGCTTGGCTTCGTCGCCTTCCAGCACATGGGCGCGGTGCGGCCAGCCCGCGACGCGCGCCCTCACCGCTTCGGCCACCGTCGGGGCGGCCGGGATCACGACGTGGAGATCGGTCCGGGTCCGCTTGAGCCGGTTCACGGCCGCCTCGAAGGGCGGCAGCATCCGGGCGATCTCGCTCGGCCGGCTGCCCGGCAGCACCAGAAGGATGGGATCGTCGGGACCGGCGCCGATCTGGCTCCGCAGGCGGACCGGGTCGGCGCGGCTGAAGTCGAGGTTGAGCGCCGGATTGCCCACGAAGGTCACGGGCAGGCCGTGCTCCTCGAACAGCGGCGCGTCGAAGGCGAGGATCGAGAGCAGGTGGTCGAACACCTCGGCCGCCGTCTTCGCCCGACCGGGCCGCGAGGCCCAGACTTGCGGACCGACGTACTTCATGAGCGGCAGCTTCGGATCGAGCCTCCGCAGTCGCTGGGCCACGCGCAGGGTGAAACCCCAGGTCGATCAGCACCGCCACGTCCGGCTTCTCGCGCGCGGCGAGCGCCGCCGTCTCGTCAGCCCGGCGAACCACCTTGCGCCAGGCCATCAGTCCCTCGACGAGGCCAAAGATCGAAAGCTCGGCGATGTCGAATGGGCTCGCGACCCCTTCGGCCGCCATATGCTGGCCGCCGACGCCCACGAAGCGGACCCCATCCTTACCGAGCTTCTTCCGGAGCGCGCGGGCGAGGCCCGCACCGCGATCGTCGCCCGATGCCTCCGCCGCCACCAGCATGACGGTGAGCGGGCGACCGGTCATGGTGTCTCGGGCTCCACGCCGAGGACGAACAGGCCAAGCTCGTCGGCCAAGGCGATCACCGCCTCGCGGTCGAGAACCAGCAGGCGGCCGGCCTCACCGACGATGCCCGCCAGGCCCGCGCGGGCCACGGCCTCGATCGTCGCCAGGCCGATGGTCGGCATGTCCACGCGGGTTTCCTGGATCGGCTTGGGCGCCTTGGCCAGCACCCCACGCGGCGCGTCGGGTCGACCGCGAACCGCCGTCGGCAGCTCGGCGACCCGGGCCAGCATGGCGTCGGTGCCCTCCTGGGCTTCCACCGCGAGCACCAGTCCGTCGCAGACCACGGCGCCCTGGCCGATGTCGTGCTTGCCGATGTGACGGGCGACCTCGAGGGCGCGGGCGACGTCTCCGGCGGCGGCCTCCGACGGCGTGACGCGGCCGAGCGGCCCGGCCGGCAGGCCGAGGTCGTCCATGACCTCATGCGCCCCCTCGACGACGAAGCCTTCCTTCTCGAACTCGGAGACCAGCAGACGCAGCAGGGCGTCGTCGCCCTTCCTGGCCGCCACGATGGCGGCGGGGATGACGGCAAGGCCGCGCATGTCCGGCATCAGCGTCGCGAAGTCCGGCCTGGCGACGTTGCCGGCCAGGCAGACCGCCTCGCAGCCCGCCCGCTTCAGCGCCTTGAAGCACTTGCCGAGTTCCGCCAGGCCGACTTCGGCGCCGGCATAGTCGCCCAGACCGTCGCCGGCGAACCCCTTGAGGCGGATGACGAACAGGGGCCGGCCGGCCCGCTCGCAGTGCCGGGCGATCTCGACGGGTAGGCTCCCGCCGCCGGCGATCAGCCCGAGCTTCTTCATCAGACTTCGCGTTCGGGCAGGCAGATCGGCCGGTTGGCGTCGGCGCGGATGAAGTCGATGATCTCCATCACCTCAGGCGAGTCCGAGTAGGTTTCGATCGTGTCGTCCAGCCGCTCCTGGAAGGTGCCCTCGTCGGCGAACAGCAGGCGGTAGGCGGCTCTGAGGGTGTTGATGCTCTCGCGGCTGAAGCCCCGGCGCTTCAGGCCCACGAGGTTCAGGCCCTCGAGGTGGGCATGGTTGCCCCAGACCGAGCCGTAGGGGATCACGTCCTTCACCACGGCCGCGAGGCCGCCGATCATGGCGTGCCGGCCCACCCGCGTGAACTGATGGACGGCCGCCAGGCCCCCGACGATCACGAAGTCGCCGATCTCGCAGTGACCGCCCAACGTCGCCTGCTTGGTGAGGATGACGCTGTCGCCGACCACACAGTCGTGCCCCACATGGCTTTCGATCATGTAGAAGCCGTTGGATCCGACCCTTGTTACCCCGCCGCCGTTGACGGTGCCGAGGTTCATGGTGGCGTGTTCGCGGATGACGTTGTTGTCGCCCACCACCAGGCGAGTGTCCTCGCCCTTGTAGGCGGTGTGCTGTGGCGGACCGCCCAGGACGGCGAAGGGATAGACCTGGTTGTTCGCGCCGAGCTCCGTGGAGCCGTCGACCACCACGTGGCTGTGCAGCCGGGTGCCCGGCCCGATCTTCACCCTCGCGCCGATCACGCAGAAGGGGCCGACGGTAACGCCCTCGGCGAGCTCCGCGCCCTTGGCGACGACCGCCGTCGGATGGATCCCGCCGCTCACTGGGTGTCGACCACCATGGCGGCGAACTCGCACTCCGCCACCACCTTCTCGCCGACCATGGCCTGGCCCGCGAACTTGAAGATGTCGCCGCGCTGCTTGGTGACGCGGACCGGCATGCGCACCACGTCGCCCGGCCGGACAGGCGCGCGGAAGCGGCAGTTGTCGGCCGACATGAAGAAGATCGCCTTGCCCGTCGTATCGACCTCGAGGGTCTTCGACATCAGCACCGCGCCCGTCTGGGCCATGGCCTCGATCAGGAGCACGCCGGGCATCACCGGATAGTCCGGGAAGTGGCCCTGGAAGAAGGGCTCGTTCACGGTCACGCATTTAATGCCGACGATGCTCTCGTTGGCCTTGTACTCCCTCCGCCCGATCGATGAGCAGGAAGGGGAAGCGGTGGGGAATGCGAGCCAGGATCTCGGTGATGTCGATGTGGCCGGTCTCGTCGTTCACCGGGGCCTTGCGGCTCATGCCTTACCCTCCTTGCCGGCGGCCATCTTGGCCAGCCATGCGGTCTCACGCATCCACTTACGGATCGACCGGGCCGGCATGCCGCCCCAGGTCTCGCCGGCAGGGATGTCCTTCATGACGCCGGCGGCCGCGCCGACACGGGCGCCGTCCCCGATGCTCACATGGTCGGCGACGCCCGCCCGTCCGCCGAACTGAGCGCCGTCGCCGATGTCGACGCTGCCCGAGATGCCGGTGTGCGCCGCCATCACGCAATTGCGACCGACGCGCACGTTGTGGGCGATCTGCACCAGATTGTCGATCTTGGTGTTCTCGCCGATCGAGGTGTCGTCATAGGCGCCCCGGTCGATGCAGGTGTTGGCGCCCACGGTGACGCCGTCCTGCAGGATCACCCGGCCGAGTTGGGGCACGTCGATCAGGCCCTTGGGGCCCACCGTGGCGCCGAATCCGGGCTCGCCGATGACCGCGCCGGCGAGGATTCGGACCCGATCGCCAAGCAACGCGAACCCCAGCGTCACATTGGGGCCGATCTCGCAGTTCCGTCCGATGGTCACGCCCGGTCCCACGACCGAATTGGCGCCGATCACCGTGCCGCGGCCGATCTGGGCGCCCGGACCGACCACCGCGCCCGGGCCGAGGATGACGCCCTCCTCCAGCCGCGCATCCGCCGCCACCGCCTGCTTGGACGTGTTCACCCGCGGTCGATGAAGCCGCTGGGCTGCCAGGGCGTAGGCCGCCTGCGGCGCGGGCGTGACCAGCGCGACGCAACCCGACGGGACCGTGGCCGCCTGGGCCGCGGGCACGAAGCAGGCGCCGGCCTTCGACGCGGCAAGCGCCTCGGCGTGCTTGCGGTCGGAGATGTAGGTGACAGTGTCGGCCTGGGCCCGGCTCAGGATGGCCACGGCGCGGACGGACCGGCCGGCCGCCGCCGGGTCGGAGAGCTCGGCGCCGGTGAGCGCCGCGAGTTCGCCTAGGGTTATGGGACCGAGGTCTTCGAAGAAGCGCGGATCGGGCATGACGTCCTTTCGGGTCACCGCGACCCGCGCCCTCTTCGGGTCTCTGTCCTAGCGGCGGGTGGCGGGCGCCGGGGTGGCGGCGGCCGCGGCTTGCGGCTGGGCGTCCAGGCGTTCGCGGTCGAAGGCGAACTGGGTGATCTTGGCGTTCAGCGCGGTCACCACGCCGGGCGTGATGTCGGCGGCAGGCGAGGCGATCACGACCGCGTCACGGTTGAGCAGCACCGAGCACTGGCGCTGCTGGTAGACCTGACGGATCAGCGGCTCCATCTCCTGACCGACGCGGCCAACGGCCTTCTGCTCGGTGGCGGAGACTTCCCGCTCGCGCTGCTGGGCCTTGCGCTGGAGGGCGTTGGCGCGGACCTGCAGGGCCGAGGCGCGCTGTTCCAGCGTGGTGCGGTCGAGCGTGGCGCGCTGGCCTTCGAGGGTCTTGCCCTCGTTCTCGATGGCCGTGCGCTCGCCGTTCAGCTCGGCGTTCACCTGCTGGACGATCTGCTGCATGCGGGTGTCGACGTACTTGCCGACGGTCGAGCCGCCGATGGCGCCCTGGACCGACAGGATGCACAGGCCGGGCACGGCCGGACCGTGGCTGACGGCGGGCGCCGCAGCGGCAGGAGCCGCCGCCGGCTGCTGGGCGAAGGCGGCGCCGGCGCTCAGCGCGACGACGGCGCTGGCGGCCACGGCGAGGGTCTTGGAATTCATGATGATGCTAGAACCTGGTTGAGGTGGAGAACCGGAAGGTTTCGGTCTTGTCGTAGTCTTCTTTGGCCAAAATCTGGCTGAAGTCGAAGCGGATCGGTCCCATGGGGGATCGCCAGAAGATACTCAAGCCTGCAGCGGCGCGCAGCGACAGATCGTCCCGAATGAACGGGTTCTCTGTCCCGGGCGGGCAAACCTCGCCGCCATCGGACGGGCAGAGCTTGTCCACGTCGTCCAGCATGCCGACCGTGCCGAACTCGGTGAACAGCGCCGCCTTGATGCCGTACTGGTCCGGCAGGAAGGTGGGAACGGTTAGTTCCACCGTGCCGATCGCATAGGCCTTGCCGCCCAGCGCGTCCTGACGGCCGAGCGAGGTGTCGCGCGGCCCGACGCCGGCGGTCTCGAAGCCGCGGAAGTTGGTGCCGCCCTTGAAGAAGCGGTCGTTGATGCGGACGTTGTCGCTGCTCCAGCCGTCGATGTAGCCGGCCGAACCCGTGACGCTGAGGATGAAGTCGCGGGTGAAGCCATAGTACCAGCCGCCGTCGAGCTCGGTGCGCAGGTAGTTCACGTCGCCGCCGAGGCCGGCCAGGTCCTGGTTGGCCGCCACGTAGAACCCGCGCGTCGGGTTCAGGTAGTCGTTCCGGCGGTCGAGGCGATAGCCGTAGCTGATCAGCGAGGTCAGGAACGAGCCGCGCTGGTCGCAGATCACCGACGACACGAAGCCCTGCTGGCAGAGCGCATCGTCGATCGAGACGTCGTCGGTCCGGAGCGTGTAGCCGAGGCTGCCGCGCGAGTTGAGGCTGAGCGGGAAGCTCAGGCGCGTGCCGGCGCCGAGGGACTCAGTCTTGTAGGCCGAGTACTCGGTGAGGTCGTACTTGTAGTAGTAGGCGTCGAGGCCGGCCGCGAGGTCGCGTCCCAGGAACCGCGGCTCGGTGAACGAGAAGTCCGCCTGCTGGCGGAGCGAGCCGAGCGAAACCCGCGCCCGCACGTTCTGGCCGCGGCCGCGGAAGTTGCGCTGGGTGACGCCGAGGTCGATGACAAGCTGGTCTACCGAGGAGTAGCCGGCGCTGAACGACAGCTCGCCCGTGGGCTGCTCCTCGACCTGTACGCGCAGGCCGGTGCGGTCGGGCGCAGAGCCCGGCACCTCGGTGATCTCCACTTCCTTGAAGAAGCCGAGGGAGCGGATCTGGTTACGCGAACGGTCCACCAGGGCCCGATTGTAGGCGTCGCCTTCCGACACGTTCATTTCGCGCCGGATCACGTAGTCGAGGGTGGCGGTGTTGCCGACGATGTCGATCCTGTCGACGTAGACGCGCGGACCTTCGTTCACCTGGAAGGTCACGTCCACGAGGCCGGTCTCGCGGTTCGGCGTGTAGCGCGGGCGCACGTCCACGAAGGCGAAGCCCGCGGCGCCGGCCGCGAAGGTCAACGCGTCGGTCGCCTGCTCGATCGCCTCGTCCTGGTAGGTCTGGCCGCTGCGAAGCGGCACCAGCGCGGTCAGGACGTTCTTGTCGAGCTTCTGCAGCTCGGTCTCCACGCCCACCTTGCCGAACTTGTACTCGCGGCCTTCGTCGAGCGTGTAGGTGACCACGAAGCCGTTCTTGTCCGGCGCCAGCTCGGCGACGGCGGAGACGACGCGGAAGTCGTAGAAGCCGCGGTTGCGATAGTGCTTGCGCAGCTGCTCCTTGTCGTACTCCAGGCGGTCCGGATCGTAGTTGGCGTTGTTCGAGAAGAACCGGTACCAGCGCGACTGCTCGGTCACGACCACATCGCGCAGGTCGTTGTCCGAGAACTCGCGGTTGCCGAGGAAGTTGACGTTGAGCACGCCGCTCTTCGGCCCCTCTTCGATCTTGAAGATCAGGTCCACCCGGCGCTGCGGCAGTTCGACGATCTGCGGCGTGACGTTGGCCGAGATCCGGCCGGAGCGGCGGTAAAGCTCGACGATCCGCTGGACGTCGGCCTGCACCTTGGCGCGGGTGAAGATGCCGCGGGGGGCGGACGCTCACCTCATCGCGGAGCTTGTCTTCCCTTGAGGCCCGAATTCCCCTCGAAGATCACCCGGTTGATGATCGGGTTCTCGACGACCGTGATGATGAGGTCGCCGGCCTGGAAGTCGATCTTCACGTCGGAGAACAGGTCCGTCTGGAAGAGCGTCTTCAGGGCGAGGTCGAGCCGCTCGGCGTTCACCGGTTCGCCGGGCTGGATCGGCAGATAGGAGACGACGGTCGACTGCTCGATCCGCTCGTTGCCGCGCACGATGATCCGCTGAACCGTGCCGGACGCCTCGGCGGGCGGAACCGCCGGTTGCGCGGCCGGGTCCTGGGCAAGAGCCATTCCTGGGGCGACCAGGGCCGTGGAGCCCAGAAGCAAGGCAAGGCCTGTGGCAAGCGCAGCGCGACGGGCGCGGTGTTGGTGCATCGAATCAGCCGTTTGGGAAAATCGGGTGGCTAGGAGAATAGCCCGCCGAAGAGATTGAACACACGCAGGCGCTGCAGATCGTTCCAGGTCGCGAACAGCATCAGTCCCAGCACCAGCGCAAGGCCCACCCTGTACCCTGCCGCCTGAACCTTGGCAGCAAGTGGGCGCCGGGCGAGCGCTTCGTACGCATAGAAGAGCAGGTGGCCGCCGTCGAGCACGGGGATCGGCAAGAGGTTCAGGAAACCGATGCCCACGGAAATGTTCGCGACCAGGACGAGGATGGTCAGGACGCCATTGCGGACAAAGGCGTTCATGTCCGGGGCGACCTCGACGTTCTGCTTGGTCAGCTCGCCCGAGATCTGCGCCATGCCGAGCGGGCCGGACAGCTGGTCGGCGGTCTCGCGGCCCGAGAGCATGCGGCCGATGTAGAACACCGTCGTGGTAATCACGTCGCCGGTGCGCTCCACGCCGCCCAACAGCGCTCCGACCGGGCCCACACGCTCGAACCTCACCGGGCTGTCGGCGAAGGCGATCCCGATGCGCCCGAGGCGCTGCACACGGCCCAGACCATCGACCACGTCGCCACGCTCGGGGGTCACCACGACGTCAAGGATCCGGCCACCGCGATCGACGGTGAAATCGGTCGGCACGCCACTGCGCAGGACGATCAGCTGTTTGACGGCGTCCGGGGTCTTGATGGGCCGCCCCTCGCCCGCGAGAATCACGTCGCCCGGCATCAGGCCGGCGCGCGCGGCGGGCGTATTGGCTTCCACCCGAGCGATCCGCGCCGATTGGCTGGGCTCGCCCATGACCATCAGCAGCCCCGCGAAGACCACGATCGCCAGGAGGAAGTTGGCGAACGGGCCCGCGGCGGTGATCACCGCGCGCTGCCAGATCGGCTTGAAGTGGAAGTACTGACCGAGCGCCCCCTCGCCTTCGCGCGTCACCAGGTCGCGGCGCAGGGCCTCAAGGTCGTCGTTGTCGGGCACGCTGGCGGCGTTGTCGTCGCCGGCGAAGCGCACAAAGCCCCCGAGCGGCAGCCAGCCGACCCGCCACTGAACGCCCTGGCGGTCACGCCACTGGGCGATCGGGCGGCCGAAGCCGATCGAGAACTGGTCGATCTTGGTCCCCAGCCAGCGGGCGGCCAGGAAGTGGCCGAGCTCGTGGACCGTCACCACCACGCCAAGCACGATGAGGAACGGGACGATGTAGATCAGGGCGGTTTGCACGAAGCCGATCATCGGGACTCCATCAGGCCGAAGCCATAAGACCGGACACAACCTCGTTCGCGACGCGACGCGCCGCCGCATCCGTGGCGCGGGCGTCCTCCAGCGCGTCGCCGGAGCCCGCCGTCAGACTCTCGCCCGCCATCCGGTCGAGAGTCTCGGAAACGACGCGGGCAATATCGAGAAAGCCCAATTGTCGGTCAAGGAAAGCGGCGACGGCCACCTCGTCGGCGGCGTTCATCACCGCAGGCGCCCGGCCGCCCGCGGCCAGCGCCTCCTTGGCCAGGCGCAAGGCCGGGAACCGGTCCAGGTCGGGCGTCTCGAAGGTGAGCTGGCCAGCCTTGGCGAGGTCGAGCCGCTGGGCCGGCCAGGGCAGCCGGTCGGGCCAGGCGTAGGCGCAGGCGATCGGCGCCCGCATGTCCGGAGGCCCGAGCTGCGCCAGGGTCGAGCCGTCCTGGTACTCGACCAGGCTGTGGACGATCGACTGCGGGTGGATCAAGACTTCGACGCGCTCCGCGGGCATGGCGAACAGGTAGGCGGCCTCGATCACCTCCAGGCCCTTGTTCATCATGGTCGCGGAATCGACCGAAATCTTGGCGCCCATGTTCCAGTTGGGGTGGGCCAGCGCCTGCGCCGGCGTCGCATGGGCCATCTGCTCGCGCGACCAGCCGCGGAACGGGCCGCCGGACGCCGTCAGGATCAGGCGCTCTACGTTGTGCGCGTTGGCCGGATCGAAAACCTGAAAGATCGCCGAGTGCTCGGAATCCACCGGGATCACCGTCCCGCCCGCCAGCTTTGCCGTCCGCAGCAGAGAGGGCCCGGCGCAGATCAGGCTTTCCTTGTTGGCCAGCGCCACAACTGCGCCCGAGCGGGCGGCGGCGAGCGTCGGGGCGAGGCCGGCAAAGCCCACGATGGCCGACATCACCCACTGTGCGTCGGAGGCCGCAGCCTCATCGACCGCGGCGGCACCGGCGGCGGTCTTGATGCCGGAGCCGGCCAGACGCTCGCGGAGTTCCGGCAGCTTGCTCTCGTCCTCGATCACCGCGAGCTGCGGCCGCCAGCGGCGGGCCTGCTCGGCCAGGCGTTCGGCGTTCCGGCCGGCGGCCAGCGCCGTCACCTCCACCTCCACCTCGGCCTTGTCGAACAGGTCGAGGGTCGAGACCCCGATAGAGCCGGTAGAGCCGAGGACGGCGACCTTGCGCGGCAGGCTCAATGTCCCCACCCCCAATGATTGACCAGGCGGGCTGCAGACATCACCACCACGGCGAACATGAGGCCGTCGACGCGATCCAGCAGGCCGCCGTGGCCGGGGATCAGGTCGCCGGAGTCCTTCACGCCGAACCGCCGCTTGATGGCGGATTCCCAGAGGTCTCCGGCCATGGTGGCGAGGCCCACGAGAAGCCCGATCAGCGCGGCGGCCCACGGGTTCAGTTGGAAGACCGACCAGATCGACATGGACGCGCCCACGGCCATCGCAGCGGCAAGGCCGCCTAGGAAGCCGGACCAGGTCTTGTTCGGCGAGAAGCGGGGCCACAGCTTCGGGCCCTTGAGCGTGCTGCCGACCGCATAGGCGCCGATGTCGGCGGCCCAGGTCATGGCGAAGAGCATCAGCGTCCACCAGTGGCCCTGGGCGGACATCGTCTGGTCGGTGTCACGTAGCCAGATGAGGCAGATGCAGGCCGGCGCGATGTAGAAGACGCCGAACGCCGCGTCGGCGGGCCGTTCCGACACGCCGCGGGCCACGAGGGCGGACGCGGCGGCCCCAACAAGCACGGCCAGCCAGGCGATCGCAAACTTGTCGAAGTGCGTCAGGAATACAGCCGAGAGCACGGCGACCGTCACGGCCGCAGAGACGCGCACGGGCGCGTAGGGCGCGCTCATGCCGCCCCACTCGATGGAGAGCAGCGCCACCGCCACCGCGATCAGGACGAGGAAGATCCAGCCGCCCACCCAGGTCGCGAACAGGGAGCCCGGCACCAGGACCACGGCCGAAGCGACGCGCAGGCCCAGGTTCGACCAGTCGAAGCGCCTAGCCGGCGGCAAGGACGTCATCGGCCGCGAGGGCCCCATATCGCCGATCCCGGCCCGCGAAGGCCTCGAGGGCCGCCTTCAGGTGCTCATGGCCGTAATCGGGCCAGAGCACGTCCTGGTAGACCAGCTCGGCATAGGCCGCCTCCCAAAGCAGGAAGTTGGACAGCCTCTGTTCGCCCGAAGGCCGGATGATCACGTCCGGCGGCGGGGAGCCGGCGGTGGCGAGGTGGCTCGCGAAGAGCTGCTCGGTGAGGTCCTCCGGCCGTGCACGGCCGGAGGCCACCTCCGCGGCGAAGCGGCGGGCGGCGTCGACGATGTCGGCCTGGCCCCCGTAGTTGAAGGCGATGTTGAGGAAGAAGCGGTCGTTGTGCGCCGTGCGCGCCTGGGCGTCCTCAATGATCCGCACCAGCTCCGCCGACAGGCCCTCGCGCCGGCCGATCACCCGGACCCGGACCCCCTCCCGTTCCAGACGGGCGATGTCGGTCTCGAAATAGCGCTTCGGAAGCGCCATCAGCTCGGCGACCTCGGCGGCCGGCCGGCTCCAGTTCTCGGTCGAGAATCCGAAGACCGTGAGCCACCGGACATTGAGCTCGGCGGCCGCCGAAACTGTGCGCTTGAGCGCATCCACGCCGGCCCGATGGCCAAGGGTGCGCGGCAGGCCGCGCTTCTTCGCCCACCGGCCATTGCCGTCCATCACGATCGCCACGTGCAGCGGTGAACCTGCCTCCTCGGCAGGCGCGCCCGCGGTCGGGGACTGTTTCTCGGCGGCCATGCGGCTTGGTTTCCTGGAACGCGGGACGGTCGGCAGGTCGTCAGACCTGCATGATCTCTTGTTCCTTGGTCTTCAAGGCTTCGTCGATGCGCTTGATGGCCTCATCGGTCATCTTCTGCACCTCGGCTTCCATCTTCTTGTGCTCGTCCTGGTTGATGGCCCCGTCCTTCTCGGCCTTCTTCAGGTCGTCGTTGGCGTCGCGGCGCACGTTGCGCACCGCGATGCGCTGCTGCTCGGAGTACTTGCTGGCGATCTTAGCGATCTCCTTGCGGCGTTCCTCGGTGAGCGGCGGGATCGGGATGCGCAGGTTCTGGCCGTCGACGACCGGGTTCAGCCCCAGGCCCGACGAGCGGATCGCCTTCTCGACCGACACCACCATGCCGCGGTCCCAGACGTTTACCGAGATCATGCGGGCTTCCGGCACGCTGACCGCGGCCACCTGGTTCAAAGGCATGGAGGAGCCGTAGGCCTCCACGTGGATCGTATCGAGCAGGCTCGCGGACGCGCGGCCGGTACGCAGGCCGCCAAACTCTTCCTTCAAGGCGGCGACCGCCTTGTCCATCCGATCCCTGTACCTGGACAGCACCGGCTTTTCCGTCGTGGCCATGGACGTTCTCCCGTCTCTT
The DNA here is from genome assembly GCF_024699985.1 of Phenylobacterium sp. J367. GTDB lineage: Bacteria > Pseudomonadota > Alphaproteobacteria > Caulobacterales > Caulobacteraceae > Phenylobacterium. The sequence continues at coordinate 3,987,579 of NZ_JAJONA010000001.1, forward strand.
GAACCTTGATCCGTGTAACGCGCCGATCAAGCGATGGTCGTATAGACCCCCTGCCCGTTCAGCACCTTCATGAAATTACCCCGTTCGCGGATCGAGAAGACCACGATCGGGATGCCGCTGTCGCGCATCAGGCTGGTGGCCGAGGCGTCCATGACCCGCAGGTCCTTCGCCAGCACCGTCTGATAGTCGAGGGTTTCGTAGCGCTGGGCGCTCGGGTCCTTCTTGGGGTCGGCCGTGTAGACGCCGTCCACGCTGGTGCCCTTGAAGAGCGCGTCGCAGCCCATTTCGGCGGCCCGCAGCGCCGCGCCGGTGTCCGTCGTGAAGAACGGCGCGCCGACGCCGGCGGCGAAGATCACCACGCGCCCCTTCTCCAGGTGACGCAGGGCGCGCCTGCGGATGTAGGGTTCGCACACCGCTTCCATCGGGATCGCCGACTGGACGCGGGTGTAGATGCCGATCTTCTCGAGCGCGCCCTGCATCGCGAGCGCGTTCATCACGGTGGCCAGCATGCCCATGTAGTCGGCCTGCGCCCGCTCCATGCCGCGGCCGGCCAGCGAGACGCCGCGGAAGATGTTGCCACCGCCGATCACCAGGCAGAGCTCGACGCCCGACTTCACGACCTCGGCGATGTCCTCGGCCGTGCGGTCCAGCACGCCGGTATCGATGCCGAACGCCTGATCCCCCCATCAGGGCTTCGCCCGACACCTTGAGCAGGACACGTTTGGGGCGCGGCGTGGCGTCGGACATGGGCGATCCAGAACTATGGCAGGGAGTAGATATACCAAGGGCGCGAACCGCGTCGACGCGGCCGCGCCCTTGTTTTCGTCAGACCGTGTTTAGGCCTGGCCGGTCATCGACGCCACTTCCGAGGCGAAGTCCGGGCCTTCGGTCTTCTCGACGCCTTCACCGAGAGCGAAGCGCACGAAGCCCTTCACGGTCACCGGCGCGCCGGTTTCCTTGGCCGTCTCGGCGATCAGCTGCTCGATCGTCTGGTCCGGGTTCATCACGAAGGGTTGCTTCAGGAGGACGACTTCCTCCTGCCACTTGCGGATGCGGCCCTCGACCATCTTCTCAGCGATCTCGCGCGGCTTGCCCGATTCCATCGCCGTCTGGGTCTGGATCTCGCGCTCCTTCGCCACGACCGCCGGGTCGAGCTCGTCCGAGTTCAGCGCCAGCGGCGGCGTGGGCGTGCCCGCCACGTGCATGGCGATGCGGCGGCCGACGTCCTTCAGCTTCGCCTGATCGCCGGCGCCTTCCAGCGCCACGAGCACGCCAAGGCGAGCCACGCCTTCACCCTGCACATTGTGCAGGTAGAGGGCGACGGCGCCCTGCTCGACCTTCAGCTCGGCCGTGCGGCGCAGGCGCATGTTCTCGCCGATCGTCGCGATCAGGTTGGTGATCACGTCGCCGATCACTTCGCCGTCCGAGGTCTTCGCCTCATGCAGGCCGTCGAGACCGTTCAGCGCGATCGCGGTGGCCGCGATGTTGCGCGCCGCGGCCTGGAACTTGTCGTTCTTGGCCACGAAATCGGTTTCGGCGTTCAGCTCGATCAGCACGCCCTTCTTGCCGTCGCCGGACACGAGGCCGGCCACTAGGCCTTCCGCGGCGGCGCGGTCGGACTTCTTGGCGGCCTTGGACAGGCCCTTGGTGCGCAGCCAGTCCATCGACGCTTCGACGTCGCCGTTGTTCTCCTGCAAGGCCTTCTTGCAGTCCATCATGCCGGCGCCGGATTTTTCGCGCAGGTCCTTGACCAGCGCAGCGGTGATTTCCGCCATGGTCAGCTCCTTCAGAGTTCTAGGTCAGGACGGGCCCCCCAGCATGGAGGCCCGCCATCAAGGTCTTGTGTCGGTCGAACGCGGAAACCGCGCTCAGCCGGCCTGTTCTTCGCTCGACGCTTCCGAGGCGGCCGCGGGGGCTTCCTCGGCGGGGGCTTCGGCGCCGGTCATCTCGGCTTCGAGGGCCGCGGCTTCCGGCGCGGTGACCTCGGGCTCAGCCGGAGCGGCTTCCGGGGCCAGCTCGCGGGCCAGCGCCGGTTCCACCGGAGCTTCCGAAGCGCCGAGGTCGACACCCGAGGCGGCCTGGCCGGCGGCCAGGCCGTCGAGGATCGAGTCGGCCATCAGGTCGCAGTAGAGCTGGATGGCGCGCGCGGCGTCGTCGTTGCCGGGGATCGGATAGGTGATGCCGTCCGGATTGCAGTTGGTGTCGAGGATGGCGATCACCGGGATGTTCAGCTTCCGGGCTTCCTGGATCGCGATCGCTTCCTTGTTGGTGTCGATCACGAACATCAGGTCGGGGATGCCGCCCATGTCCTTGATGCCGCCGAGGCTGAGCTCGAGCTTGTCCTTTTCACGGTTCAGGGTCAGCAGCTCCTTCTTGGAGCGACCCTGCCCCTCGCCCTCGACCAGGCCTTCCAGCTCGCGCAGGCGCGCGATCGAACCCGACACGGTGCGCCAGTTGGTGAGCGTGCCGCCCAGCCAGCGGTGGTTCACATAGTACTGGGCGCAGCGACGCGCGGCCGTGGCGATCGGCTCGGAAGCCTGACGCTTGGTGCCGACGAACAGGATCCGGCCGCCCGAGGCGGCGACTTCGCGGACCTTCACCAGGGCCTGGTGGAGGAGCGGGATCGACTGCGAGAGGTCGATGATGTGGATGTTCGAGCGGCTACCGAAGATGTAGCGCTCCATCTTCGGGTTCCAGCGGTGCGTCTGGTGGCCGAAGTGCGCGCCGGCTTCGAGCATCTGGCGCATGGAAAATTCAGGCAGAGCCATCGTCTGTGTCTTCTCTTTCTTCCGGTTGAACCGCCGCAGGCAAACCCTCCGAAGAGGACCGGAACGGATAGGACGGGATGTCTCCCCGACCCAGCCGCACACCTGCGTGTGGATTGGACCGGCGCATGTAGGGTGAAAGCGCCGGAAAATCAAGCCGGCGGGCGGACAGCCTGGACCGCTACTTCTTCTTCGGCCTGCCGTCGGGGCCGTAGAGGCTCGTCGCGCCGGACGGCTTCCAGGGTTCGTAGGGCTTGAAGGCCGGAGAAGTTGGCTCCGTCGGAGCACTCGGCCGGGGGCCGACGGGGGGCGGCTTCGGCGGGGCGTAGGGCTTCGGTTCGTAGGCCTTCGGCTTGGGGAGGCCCGGCGCGAAGGTCCCGTAGCCGCCGGACTTCGCGCCGCCGTTGAAGGTCCCCTGGGCGAGCGCCGGGGACGCGGCGAGCGCCGCGGCGGCGCAGATCAGGGCGAGACGACGCATCCGTTCCCCCTCTCTAGAGATCCTCGACAAAGACCACGCCGGGCGCGGTCTTCAGCGCGCCGCGGACGGCGCCGTTGAGCGTAAAGCGACCGGGTAGCTTGAGCTCGATCTCGCGCCCGGCCCCGAGGCCGGCGACCAGCAGGATCTCGCCGCCGCGCGGGTCGGTGACGCCCTCCAGCCGCTTCTTCAGCGCCTCGATCTCGGCGCTGCGCGGCGCCACGTGGACGCGCAGACCCGCGACCGCATTTTCGATCGCCTTCTCCACCGGCTGGGCGTCGTCGCCGAAGAAGCGGACCTCGCCCTCGCTGGCCTTCGCGCGGACACGGATCGAGACGGCCTTGCCCGGCTCCAGAAAGTCGCGGCAGCGGCGCAGCGTCTCAGGCGGGAACAGCACCTCGTACTCGCCCGTGGGGTCGGAGAGGGTGACGAAGGCGAACTTCTCGCCGGTGCGGCCTGGCTTCTCGAGCTTGCGACGGACGATGCCGGCCATGCGCAGGGCCTCGGCCCCGGCGAGCGCCTTGGCCACCGCGTCGGTGTAGAGGTCGGTGCGCTTGCGGCGCAGGGCCTCGACCATGTCCTCCAGCGGGTGGCCGGAGAGGTAGAAGCCGATGGCCGCCAGCTCCTCGTCCAGCCGCTCGGTGGGCGTCCAGGGCTCGCGCCTCGGCATCTTCCGCTTCTGGGCTTCGGCCAGGTGGTCGTTGCTGTCGCCGAAGAGCCCGCCCTGGTCGGAGGCGCGCTGGTTGGCGACCGTCTGGGAGAAGCTGACCAGCAGCTCGGCGGCCTCCACGAGTTGGGCGCGGTTTGGATGGATCGTATCGAAGGCGCCCGCCCGGGCCATGGTCTCGAAGGTGCGCTTGTTGACCAGCTTCGGGTCCACGCGCTCGACGAAGTCGAAGATATCCCGGAACGGCCCGCCCTCGCGGCGGATCTCCACCAGGTGCTGCATGGCCTGCAGGCCGACGTTGCGGATGGCGCCCAGGGCGTAGAGCACCTCGCCGTTTTCCACCTCGAAGTCGGCGCCGGAGCGGTTCACGTCCGGCGCGCAGATCTTCACGCCGAAGCGCTTGGCGTCCTGATAGAAGACGCTGAGCTTGTCGGTGTTGGCGATATCGAGGCTCATGGACGCCGCGAAGAACTCGACGGGCGCGTTCGCCTTCAGCCAGGCGGTCTGGTAGCTGATGTAGGCGTAGGCTGCGGCGTGGGACTTGTTGAAGCCGTAGCCGGCGAACTTGTCCACGAGATCGAAGATCGCCCCCGACTGGGCCGGCGGGATGCCGTTCTTCTCGGCCCCGGAGACGAAACGCGCCCGCTGGGCGTCCATCTCCTCCTTCTTCTTCTTGCCCATGGCGCGGCGCAGAAGGTCGGCTTCGCCCAGGCTGTAGCCCGCCAGGATCTGGGCGATCTGCATCACCTGCTCCTGGTAGACGATGATGCCGTAGGTCTCGTTCAGCACCGGCGCCAACGTCGGGTGCAGGGTGTCGATCGGCTTGCGGCCGAACTTGCAGTCCACGAAGGCCGGGATGTTGTCCATCGGGCCGGGGCGATAGAGGGCGCCGATGGCGGTGACGTCCTCGATGGAGTTGGGGCGGAGCTGGCGGAGCGTGTCGCGCATCCCCTGCCCTTCGAGCTGGAAGACCCCGACGGTGAGCGCGTTGCTCATCAGCTCGTAGGTCTTCTCGTCGTCGAGCGGCAGAGTGTCCATCTCGACGCGGGCCCCGCGCTTCTCGAGATGCTTCAGCGCCCGGTCGATCACCGTCAGCGTCTTCAGGCCCAGGAAGTCGAACTTCACCAGGCCCGCGCTCTCCACCCACTTCATGTTGAACTGAGTGGCCGGCAGCTCCGAGCGCGGGTCGCGGTAGAGCGGGGTCAGCTCGGTCAGCGGGCGGTCGCCGATCACCACGCCGGCGGCGTGGGTGGAGGCGTTGCGGTAAAGACCCTCGAGCTGCAGGGCGACGTCGAGCAGGCGGGCGACGGCCTCGTCCTCGCGGCGGGCCTCCTTCAGGCGCGGCTCGATGTCGATGGCCTGGGCGAGCGTCACCGGATTGGCGGGATTGGCCGGCACCATCTTGGCGAGCCGGTCCACCTGGCCCAGCGGAAGCTGCAACACCCGGCCGACGTCGCGCAGCACCGCGCGCGCCTGAGCGTGCCGAAGGTGATGATCTGGGCCACCCGGTCGCGGCCGTAGCGCTGCTGGACGTAGTTGATCACCTCCTCCCGCCGCTCCTGGCAGAAGTCGATGTCGAAGTCGGGCATGGAGACCCGCTCGGGGTTCAGGAAGCGCTCGAACAGCAGGCCATAGCGCAGCGGGTCGAGGTTGGTGATGGTCAGGGCATAGGCCACTAGCGAGCCCGCGCCCGAGCCCCGCCCCGGCCCGACCGGGATCTCATGGGCCTTCGCCCATTTGATGAAGTCCGACACGATCAGGAAGTAGCCGGGGAACCCCATCTGGGTGATGACCCCGATCTCGCGCTCCAGCCGGGCCTCGTATTCCTCGGCCGTCGCGGAGTTGGCCTGGCCGCGGGACATGCGTAGCTTCAGCCCCTCGCGGGCCTGGTGGGCCAGTTCCTCGGCTTCGGAACGGCCGCCCTCGGTAGGGAAGCGCGGCAGCAACGGGTCGCGCTTGTGCACCATGAAGGCGCAGCGCCTCGCGATGTCGATGGTGTTGTCGCAGGCCTCGGGCAGGTCGGCGAACAGCGCCCGCATGTCGGCGGCCGCCTTGAACCAGTGCTCCGCCGTGATCCGGCGGCGCTCGTCCTGGCCGATGAAGCTGCCGTCGGCGATGCACAGAAGCGCGTCGTGCGCCGTGTACATCTCTTTCTTGGCGAAATAGCAGTCGTTGGTGGCGACGAGGGGGGACGTCCTCCTCGTAGGCGAAGCGCACCAGTTCGCCCTCGGCGGCGGCCTCGGCCGGCGCACCGTGGCGCTGGAGCTCCACGTAAAACCGGTCCCCCGAACACCCGCTTCATCTCGAGCAGCGCCTGGCGGCCCTCCTCGACCTTCTTGCCGCTCGCCATCAGCGCGTCGACCGGCCCGTCCGGCCCGCCGGAGAGCAGGATCAGGCCCTCGGCGTGCTCCGCGACCCGGGACCAGGGCACGTGCGGCTCCCTCGGTCCCGTCATTCTCCACATAGGCGATGGAGGAGAGCTCGCAGAGGTTCAGGTAACCCCGCTCGCTCTGGGCGATCAGCACGACCGTCGGCGTCTTGGCCCAGCGCTCCGAGGGCCCCTCTCCGATGCCGGAGACCGGTATGGCGCAGGCGATGATCGGCTGGACGCCCGCGCCCTTGGTCGCGACGGAGAATTCGAGGGCGCCGAAGAGGTTCGCCCGGTCGCAGAGCGCGACGGCGGGCATCTCCTGCGCCTGGGCGAGCGCGCCGATCTTGTCGGCCTTGATCGCGCCCTCCAGCAGCGAATAGGCGGAGCGGACCCTCAGGTGCACAAAGCCCAGACCGTCCTCGCTCAACCCCGCCGCCTCCGCCATGCGGCTCACGGCGTCACCCCACGTGAGCCGCGACCGCGCACATCATCCAGACAAAGCTGGCCACCGAGGCAAAAGCCAGTGATTCCCGGGCGAGACGAACCATGTGCGACGATCCTGCTGTGGGCCGTCTGTGGACGACCGGTTAGGCGTTCTGTATTCGTTCTTATTCTGCTTTTGTTCTCATCGTCAAGCTGCTATTGCAGAGCCTGGATTCAGGAGGCTCCACATGATCCGGGCGCTGATCGCTGCGCTTGCCCTTCTCGGCGTACAGACCTCGGCACAGGCCGCCGAGCGGGCGCAGATGTTCCAGGCGGCGCCGACAAGCGGCTGCGGGACGGCGCTGCAAGGGACAGGCAAGCCGGCAGCCCTGACGGCGCCGCTCAACGAGGTCCAGCGGACCGGGCTGCTCGGCGGCGTCTTCCTTGCCATGAGCGGTTCCGGAGCCGGCTGGACGGAGGGCGACGTGGAGGCGGCGCTCGCCTGCCCCGTCGCCCGGTTCGTGGCGGGAGAGCGCGTCTGGACCATCCACTCCGGCGCCGGGACCGCGCCGCTCCGCATCGTCACCGCCCAAGGCGCCGAGACCTCATACGTTTTCCTGCGTGGACCGAACCTGGCGGACGCGGCGACGTGGCACGCCAGCCGGGGCGCCTCGCCGGTGACGACGACGGGGCCGGCCTACTACCTCGCGGGCCTGTCCGACGGCGTGGCCTATATCGCTCGGATCTACGATGCGCCGCCGACCATGGAAGCCCTGGCCGACGACATTACGGACGCGGAGATCGGCGACGCGATCCCGCTGGCCGCCTACAGCCTCGCCGGCGGCGTCGTCTCCCTGATCCTGGAGGCGGATAGCGGCCCGCGCGCCGAGATCTTCCGGCCCGCCGACCTGAACGGGGAACAGATGGCCACGATGTTCCTGCCGGATGGCCGGCTGGTGTCCCAGGGCGATGAGGGCGACTTCGTGTTCAAGGGGTCCGGCTTCCGGTGCCCGCCGGCGTTCGGCGCCTTCGAGCGGCAGAGCCTGTCGGTGCTGAACGCGGACGAGGAACGGCTCAACCTGGGCTGCAACCTCGCCACCGAGACCGCCGGCCTCTCCGTCTTCGTCATGCGCGCGCCGGATACGTCGGGCGACAAGCGCTACTGGAACGACGAGATCTCGCGCTCCCAGCAGGCCACCGGGGTCACGCGCAAGATTTCGCTCCCGCCGATGGGACCGAAGCGGGCGATCCAGGCCGGGAGCAATTGGCTCGACAAGGACGGTCGGATGCAGGTGGTCCTGTTCGCCCGGCGCGGCGACTACGTCGTCGAGGTCCGCCAGACGTATGAGCTTGCCGACTCCGAGCCGGCGTCGAAGGCGCTCATGGCGTTGGCCGACGAACTGGACCGCATGGGCGCGGGCGATGTGGAGGCCTCGCGCAGTCCGCGCGAACAACGCTAGGGGTAACCGCTTGGAACAGCGCCTATCCCTGATCACCCTGGGCGTGGCCGACATGGCGCGGGCGCGCCGGTTCTACGAGAACGGGCTCGGCTGGACCGCGCAGACGGCCATGGACGAGGTCTGCTTCTATGAGCTCCGGCCTGGCTTCGGCCTCGCCCTCTTCCTGCGCCACGAACTGGAGAAGGACGCCAAGCGCCCGATCGACGGGACGTTTAGCGGGATCACCCTGGCCCTGAACGAGCGCTGCAAGGCCGACGTGGACGCGACCTTCGCCCAAGCCGAGGCGGCGGGCGCCACGATCACCAAGCCACCCGAAGACGCGGCGTGGGGCGGGTATTCCGGCTACTTCAGCGATCCGGACGGCCACACCTGGGAGGTGGCCTGGAACCCGCAGTGCGTGATCGGCGAAGACGGCTCCACAACCTTCGGCGCGGGCTAGGCCATCACTCGCCTGAGCGCCGCCTCGCAGGCGGCCAGCTCCTCGTCCTGGCCGACGCAGATGCGGTTCCAGTCGTCGTAGCCCTGGAAACCCCGACCGACCACGAGCACCCCCTCCCCGCGCATCCGCTCCACGAAGCGGGCGTTGGGCATGCCGGTCTTCACATAGATGAAGTTGGCCTGGGGATCGGGGGGCGTAGGCGAGACCGAGCCGTTCGGCCATGGCCACCATCTGGCGGCGGCCGCGGATCAGACGAAGCCGCATCTCCTCCTGGAAGCCCAGGTCGAGATAGCTGGCGGTGGCGGCGGCGATACCCAGGCGGTTCATGCCGCCGCCGCTGACGCGCGGCCGCACCTTCGCGGCCATCGCGGCCGGCATGATGGCGTAGCCCACCCGCTGGCCCGCCAAGCCATGGAGCTTGGAGAAGGTCTTGCAGACGACGACGTTGGCCCGACCGCACCAGCTCGCCCGTGGTGTCGGCCGGATAGGCGTCGGTCATGTCGATGTAGGCCTCGTCGATGAACACCGGCGCGGTCTTCGAGACGTCGAGGGCGAAGGCCTTCAGCTTCGCCGCGTCCACGACCGTGCTGGTCGGGTTGTTCGGATTGCAGATGTAGACGCCGCAGGTCGCCTTGCCGACCCGGGCGGCCATGGCGTCGAGGTCGTAGCGCATCTTCTCGTCGAAGGGCACGAAGGCGACCTTGCCCCCGCCCGGCGGCGGCGCGGTAGAGGGTCTCGAAGGTGGCCGGCGCGGTGATCAGCTCGCCGCCGTCCCGGGCGAAATACTCGCCGCAGGCCGCCAGGATCGGGCTGGAGCCGGCGCCGATCACCACCATGTCGGGGGTGACGCCCTGCCGCTCGGCGATGAGCTGGGCCAGCCGCTGGGTTTCCGGATGGGCGTAACGGCTGACGCGGGTGAGGCTGTCCTGCATGGCCTTCACCGCGGACGGGGCCGGGCCCCCAGGGGTTCTCGTTCAGCGACAGGTTGACCGGCTCGGCGGCCTTCGCCGCCGCGAAGCCCGGCGCGGCCGCCACCGCCGTCGCCGCCAGCCCGGCGACCTGCATCCACTCCCGACGGCTCACGGTCATGGCGACATCCCCCGCTTGTGCTGACGAAACGATGGCAGGCGGGGGGCGGCCGGTCAGCGCCCAGGCGTCCAGGGCACATCCCGCGGCGCCGGAACGCCCGCGGAAGCGTCAGCGCAGGCGCGGCGGCGCCCGCGATGGCGTCAGGGCCTGCCGGGCGGCGGGAAGCCCTGGCGCTCGCCGGCCAGCTTGTGGACCACGCCGCGGCGCATGACGAAGGTCGGGCGCTCCAGTTCGGTGACGTCGGCAAGCGGGCTCCTGGCCACCGCGATCAGGTCGGCGTCCTTGCCGGGCTCGAGGCTGCCGATGGCGTCGGCGCGCCCGAGTAGCTCGGCGGCGTCCACGGTAGCGGCCTTGATCGCCTGGGCGGGCGTCATCCCGACCTGGACCATCAGGGCGAACTCCTTGCCGTTGTCGCCGTGGCTGGAGACCCCGGAGTCGGTGCCGAACGCGATCTTCACGCCGGACGCGATGGCGCGCCGGTGGTTCTCCATCGCCGCCTTCGCCGCGATCTCGGCCTTCTCCAGCGTGGCGCGGCTCCGAGAGCCGGCGCGCGCCTGGGCGAGCGCCGCTTGGGGGGCCAGCATGGTGGGCACGAACCAGGCGCCGGTTTTCCTGAAAAGGGCGTCGGTCTCCTTCGTGCCGAAGGTCCCGTGCTCGATGGAGTCCACGCCGGCGTTGAGCGCGGCGATGATACCGTCGGTCCCGTGGGCATGGGCGGCGACCTTGCGGCCGAACATGTGGGCGGTGTCGACGATGGCCTTCATCTCGTCGTCGAACATCTGGCGGCCGAGCCCGCCGGCGATGTTCGAGTTCACCCCGCCGGTGGCGGTGAACTTGATCACGTCGGCGCCCTGGCCGATCTGGGCGCGGACCGCGCGGCGGCAGTCCTCGGGGCCGTTGCAGAGGTTGTCCGATTCACTCCGGACCGGGCCGGAGAGCATGCGGTTCAGGCTGTTCGACGGGTCGCCGTGGCCGGCGGTGATGCTGATCGGACGGCCGGCGGCCAGGATGGTCGGCCCGGCGATGAGGCCGTTGTTGATCCCGTCCCGGAGCGCGGTGACGCTGCGCGCGTCGCTGCCCAGGTCGCGGATGGTCGTGAAGCCGGCCTCCAGCGTGCGCCGGGCATTGTCGAGACCGATGACGAAGTTGTCCTCGATGTCGCGGGTGTTGCCCTCCACCCGGGCGCGCAGCTTGTCATCGTCGCTGAAGATGTGGACGTGGCTGTCGATCAGGCCGGGCAGGACGAACTGGTCTTTCAGGTCGACGATGCGGGCTCCGGCCGCGCCGACGGCGGCGGGGTCCTGGAAGCCGGCGTGCACCGCCTCGACCTTGCCGGCGCGGATCACCAGGGTGGATGGGCCCGCCGGCGGCTGACCCGGCCTAGCCAGCAGGGCGCCGGCGTGTATGATGGTGGCGGGCGGAGGCGCCTGGGCGGCGGCCGACTGGGCCAGCATGAGCCCGATGGCGGCGACGGCCGCGGTGATCCTTGCACGCATCGATGAACTCCCCCGTTCGGAAGGCACTGTAGCCGCCGGCCTTCCGAGGTCCAGCCGTCAGGCCCCGCTAGCCGGCGTGCGGTTCCAGGTGGCCGTCCTTCAGCGCGAACACCCGGTCCATGTGGCGGGCGAGTTCGAGGTTGTGTGTGGCCACCAGGGCGGCCCCCTGGCTGCGGGCCAGGGCGTAAAGGTTCTCGAACACCGCCGCCGAGGTCGTCGGATCGAGATTGCCGGTGGGCTCGTCGGCCAACAGCAGGCGCGGGCTGTTGGCGAGCGCCCGGGCGATGGCGACCCGCTGCTGCTCGCCGCCCGAGAGCTGAGCCGGCTGATGCTGGACGCGCTCCTTCAGGCCGAGCTGTTCGAGCAGCTCCCGGGCCCGGGCCTGGGCCGGTCGGCGGCCCTTGCCGGCGATCATCTGCGGCAGGGCGACATTGTCGAGCGCCGAGAACTCCGGAAGCAGGTGGTGGAACTGGTAGACGAAGCCGATGGTCGCCAGCCGCACGCGGCTGCGCTGGCGGTCCGAGAGATCGGTGCAGTCCTGGCCCAGCACGGTGATCCGGCCGGCGTTGGGATGCTCCAGCAGGCCCGCGGCGTGGAGCAGCGAGGACTTGCCGGACCCCGAGGGGCCAATCAGGCCGACGATCTCCCCGGCCTGGAGGTCGAGGTCGACGCCTTTCAGCACGGTGAGGCCGCCGGCGGCGGTCTCGTAGGTGCGCTCGAGGCCGCGGATGGAGAGGACCGTCTCACTCATAACGGAGCGCCTCCACAGGATCGAGGCGCGAGGCCCGCCATGCCGGCGGCAGGGTGGCCAGGAAGCTCATGCCCAGCGCCCAGGAGGTGATCAGAGCCACCTCCGCCCAGTCGACCTTCGCCGGGATGCGGCTGAGGTAATAGACGTCGGAGGAGAATACCGCCTGCCCCGTCGCCCACTCCACGAACTGCTGGATCGGACCGATGTAGAGGCAGAAGACGACCCCGATGGCGAGGCCGGCGACGGTGCCGAGCGCGCCGATGGCGGCGCCGGACATGAAGAAGATCCGCAGGATCGAGCCCTGGCCCGCGCCCATGGTGCGCAGGATGGCGATGTCGCGACCCTTGTTCTTCACCAGCATGACCAGGCCCGAGATGATGTTCATGGCGGCGATGGCCACGAGCAGCATCAGGATCAGGCGCATGACGTTGCGCTCGACCTTCAGCGCGCCCCAGAACGAGCTGTCGCGCTGGGTCCAGTCGGCGACCATGGCGAGCGGGCCGGCGGCCTTCTGGACGGCGGCCTTCATGCCGACCGCCTTGTCCGGATCGGCGACCTTGACCTCGATGACGTCGGCCGTGCCCTCCCGGGCGAAGAAGAGCTGGGCCTGCTCGAACGGCATGTAGATGTAGGCCTGGTCGTACTGGCTCATGCCGACCGTGAAGGTGGCGCCGACCGTGTAGGCCTTCTGCAGGGGCGTGCCGCCGAAAGCCGTGGCCCCGCCGGTGGGCGAGATCAGCGTCAGCACGTCGCCGGGCATGATTCTAGCGCCTGGGCCAGCCGGTCGCCGACGACGATGGTCTCGCCGCCGAACTCGCCCTGACCGAACTCGCGCAGCGAGCCGCGGGTGATGTTGCCGGAGACGATCTTCGTGGCCTGAAGATCGGCGGGCGCGATCCCGCGAACGATGGCGCCGGTGATCTGTGTCGGGCCCATGGCGATGGCCTGGGCCTCGATGATCGGGGCCGCCTGGACGACGCCGGGCACCTTCACCACGCGGCGGACGGCGGCGTCGCGGGCGTCGCCGTCGAGCACCGGGCCGCTGACGAACACATGGCCATTGAAGCCGAGGATCCGGCCGAGCAGCTCCGAGCGGAAGCCGTTCATCACGCTCATGACGATGATCAGCGTGGCGACCGCCAGCATGATGCCGATGAAGGAGATCACCGAGATCAGCGCCACCCCGCCCTGGCTGCGCTTGGCGCGCAGGTAGCGGCCGGCGAGCATGCGCTCCCAGAGCCCGAACGGCGGGGCGCGGCCGCCCATGGGGGGTGGCGTCGGCCATCAGGCGCAGATGACCTTCAGGGCCTGGTCGAGCGGCAGGGTCTGGCGCTCGCCGGTGGCGCGGCGCTTCACCTCCACCGTGCCGTCGGCGACGCCCTTCGGGCCGACGATGAGCTGCCAGGGGATGCCCACGAGGTCGAGGGAGGCGAACTTGGCGCCCGGACGGTCGTCGCGGTCGTCTAAGCAGGGTTCCTTGCCGCGGTCGGCGAGCGCCCGGTAGGCCTGCTCGGCCACCTCGTCCACGGCGCTGTCGCCGGGGCGCAGATTGACGACGGCGACGCCGAACGGGGCGACGGCCTCGGGCCAGATGATCCCGGCCTCGTCATGGCTGGCCTCGATGATCCCGCCCACCAGCCGCGAGACGCCGACGCCGTAGGAGCCCATGTGGACGACCACGTCCTTGCCGTCCGGCCCGGCGACCTTGGCGTTCATCGGCTTCGAGTACTTCTCGCCGAAGTAGAAAATGTGGCCGACCTCGATGCCGCGGGCGGTCATCCGCTTGTCCTCGGCGGCCTCGGACTCGAAGCGGGCCTGGTCGTGCATCTCGTCGGAGGCGGCGTAGAGCCTGGTGCGCTGCTCGACGAGCGGCTGGAGGTCGCCCTCCCAGTCGATGTCGGGCCCGGGCGCGCCCATCTCCACGAGGTCAGAGTGGGCCCAGACCTGACTCTCGCCGGTGTCGGCCAGGATGATGAATTCGTGGGAGAGGTCGCCGCCGATCGGGCCGGTGTCGGCCCGAACCGGGATCGCCTTCAGGCCGAGGCGGGCATAGATGTTCAGATAGGCCAGGAACATCCGGTTGTAGGAGCGCCTGGCCGCCTCGGCGTCGAGGTCGAAGGAATAGGCGTCCTTCATCAGGAACTCGCGGCCGCGCATGACCCCGAAGCGGGGCCGGCGCTCGTCGCGGAACTTCCACTGGATGTTGTAAAGATTCTTCGGCAAGTCCTTGTAGGACTTCACATAAGCCCGGAAGATATCGGTGACGACCTCCTCCGCCGTGGGGCCGTACAGCAGGTCCCGCTCATGGCGGTCCTTGATGCGCAGCATCTCCTCGCCGTAGGCGTCGTAGCGGCCGCTCTCGCGCCAGAGGTCGGCGAGCTGGAGCGTCGGCATCAGGATCTCGACGGCCCCGGCGCGGTCCATCTCCTCGCGGACCACCTGCTCGATCTTCTTCAGCACCTTCAGGCCGAGCGGCAGCCAGGCATAGATGCCGGCGGCCTCCTGACGGATCAGGCCGGCGCGCAGCATGAGCTGGTGCGAGACGATCTGGGCGTCCGACGGCGCCTCGCGCAGGGTCGGCATGAAGTAACGCGAGAGGCGCATCGGTCTTATCGTTGTCCCTGAGGCGGCAGCGAGCGGCCCTGATAGCGTTCGCCCCCTCCCCTTGGCAACGGAGAGCTTAGTAACCTGACGGCAGCGGCGGCAGCTTGATGATCTCGAAGTGGATGATCGCCCAGACCGCCAGCCAGACGACGGCCGAGATCCAGGTCGTGGTGATGAACTTCTGCTTGAGCTTCGGGTCGACCGGCGCGCCGGGGTCGCCGCCGTCGCCCTTGTCGATCCCGGCCTGGGCGTGGCTGACCACGCCCCACGGCAGGACGGCGAACAGCACGGTCCACCAGATGGTGATGTAGATCGCGATCCCGGTCAGCGGACCCATCAGTGGGCTCCCTTCGGTGACTCCATGAGTTCCACAAGCACGCCGCCCATGTTCTTCGGATGGACAAAGATCACCGGCGTGCCGTGCGCTCCGATGCGGGGCTGGCCGCCGTTGAGGACCATGGCGCCCTTGGCGACCATGTCATCGCGGGCGGCGAGGATGTCCTCGACCTCGAAGCAGACATGGTGTTGCCCGCCCAGGGGGTTCTTTTCAAGGAAACCCTTCAGCGGCGAGGCGTCCCCATGGGGCTCGATCAGCTCCACCTGGCTGTTGGGCAGGTCGACGAAGCAGACCCAGACGCCCTGTTCGGGCATGGCGAACTTCTCGCCGATCTTCGTGGCGCCGAGGACGTCCCGGTAGAGCTTCACGGCCTCGTCGATGGACGGTGTGGCGACGCCGATGTGGTTCAGTCTTCCGATCATGGGCCGGATATACGCCGCGGCGGGCCTGGGCGCGAGATCACGTGGCGTCAGACACGAAGCACAGTGGTCTCGACGACTGGCCGGCGCCCCCAGATCCGCTGGCTGGCCTTCTTGACGGCGCGGGACATGGCGGTCTCGACGGCGTCGTCGAGGTCGCGGTCGTCGCGGCCGAGTCGGCCGAGGGCGTTCTCCGCCTCCTCGGAGAGGTCGTCGAGCACGTCCTCCAGGGGATAGTCCTCGTCGGTCGGCAGGCCCAGCGCCCGGACCTCGGGCCCGGCCAGCACCTTGCCCTTGCGGTCGAGCACCACGGAGACGGCCAGGACGCCATTGTAGGCGGCGTGGCGCCGCTCCCGCAGCGCCTCGCCGTTCTCGGGCGTGAGCACGCCGGCGTCGACATAGAGGCGGCCTGCGTGAACCTCGTCGATCACCTCGGCGCGGCCCGGCGCCAGGCGGACCATGTCGCCGTTGCGCGGCGCGATCTGCTGCGGCACCTGCAGGTCGCGCGCAAAGGCGGCGTGCTCCATCAGGTGGCGGCGCTCGCCGTGGGTCGGCACCGCGATCTCGGGCCGCGCCCAGCGGTACATCTCGGCCAGCTCGTCGCGGCACGGGTGGCCGGAGACGTGGATGCCCGGATGGTCGCGCTCGGTGTAAAGCCGGACGCCCCGCTCCGTCAGCTTGTTCTGCAGGTTGCGGATCGGGATCTCGTTCCCGGGGATGACCCGCGAGGAGAACACGCAGGCGTCCCCCGCCCCGAGGTTCACATGCGGATGGGTGCCCTCGGCGATCCGCGACAGCGCCGCGCGCGGCTCACCCTGGCTGCCGGTGCAGAGGAAGAGGATCTTGTTGGGGGGATAGTGCTTGGCCTCGGTGTCGTCGAGGAAGGGCTGGACGTCCTCCATCAGGCCCACGGACTTCGCGGCCGCGGCCATGCGGTGCATCGAGCGCCCGACCAGGCAGACGCGGCGGCCGTTGGCCTCCGCGGCGCGGATCACGCTGTCCATCCGCGCCACGTTGGAGGCGAAGCAGGCGACGGCCACCTTGCCCTTCATCTGGCCGATCAGCGGGGTGAGCGTGTTGCGCACCTCGAGCTCGGAGCCCGCCACGCCGTCCACGAAGACGTTGGTGGAGTCGCAGACCATGGCCAGCACGCCCTCGTCGCCGAGCCGGCGGATGGCGTCCTCGTCGGTCGGCGCGCCGAGCAGCGGATCGGGGTCGATCTTCCAGTCGCCGGTGTGCAGCACGGTGCCCAGCGGCGTGCGGATGGCGATGCCGTTCGGCTCGGGGATCGAGTGCGTCAGGGTGATCAGGTCGAGCTTGAACGGACCCAGCTCGATGGTGCCGCCCAGCGGCACGATGGTGATCGGGGCGGCCTCCACCAGGTCGGCCTCGCGCAGCTTCTCGCGCAGGACGAAGGCGGTGAAGGGCGTCGCGTAGATCGGCGCCTTGAGGCGCGGCCACAGGTGCGCGACCGCGCCGATGTGGTCCTCGTGGGCGTGGGTGACGACGATGCCCAGGATCCGGTCCGCATACTCCTCGATGAAGGCGGGGTCCGGCAGGATGACCTCGACGCCCGGCGTCGTCTGGTCGCCGAAGGTGACGCCCAGGTCGACGATCACCCACTTGCGGTCATGCGGCGGGCCGTAGCCGTAGAGATTGAAATTCATGCCGATCTCGTTCGACCCGCCGAGCGGCAGGAAGACGAGCTCGTCATGGCCTTTGGATTTGGCCATCAGGACGCTTTCTGGTTGCGGCGCCAGATCTCCAGCATGCCGCGGATTGTCAGGTCGGGGTCGAACCGGTCGATCGAGGTTGTCGCCCCATGGAAGAGCGAGGCCACGCCGCCCGTGGCGACCACGGTCATCGGGCGGGCCTGCTCGGCCTTGATACGGGAGATGAGGCCTTCGATCAGCGCTATATAGCCCCAGAACACGCCGGATTGCATGGCCCCCACGGTATCGGTCCCCACCACCCGCTGGGGCTTCTGGATGGCGACGCGCGGGAGTTTCGCCGCCGCGTTGTGCAACGCCTCCATGGAGAGGTTGATCCCCGGTGCGATCACCCCGCCTTCGAAGGCCCCGTCGGGCGCGACGACGTCGAAGGTGGTGGCGGTCCCGGAGTCGATGACGATCAGGGCCCCCTCGTAGGCCACATGGGCCCCGATGGCGTTGACCAGGCGGTCCGCGCCGGCCTCCGACGGCTTGTCGATCCTGACGGCGATCCCGAGCTCCGCGTTCTCTCCGATCACCAGGGGCTCAACGTGCAGGTAGCGGCGGGCGAGGTTGCGCAGGTTGAAGATCGACTGCGGCACCACGCTGGAGATGATGCAGGCGTTGAACACGCCGAGCTGCAGCCCGGCCATGTTGAGGAGCTGGGAGAGCCAGACGGCGTATTCGTCGGCGGTGCGCGAGCTCTCGGTGGCCGCGCGCCACTGGGCCGTCCAGCGCTCCCCGTCGTGGACGGCGAACAGCGTATTGGTATTGCCCTGCTCGATGGCCAGAAGCATCAGGACTCCCCGAAGAAGACGTCGCCTGCCGTTATGCGCTCAAGGCCGCCGTCGTCCAGCCTGAGCCGGAGCGCGCCGTCGAGATCGAGGCCCTCCGCGACGCCGGTAAGGGTCCGGGCGGGCAGCCTGGCCTCGCAGCGGTCGCCGAGGCCCATGGCCCGGGCCGTCCAGCCCTGGGCGATCGGCGCGAACCCCTGGGTGGCCCACAGCGACCGCCAGGCCTCGAAGCGTCCGGTGAGGACCTCCAGGGCGTCCAGCGGCTTCGGCGGCGCGCCGGTCATGAATTCCGCGAACGCCGCGGCGGGCCGTTCCACGTCCTGCGGGGCGTGGGCGAGGTTCACGCCGACGCCGATCGCGAGCCAGAGCCGGCCGTCGGCGCGGGCGCCGGATTCCACGAGGATGCCGACCGCCTTGCGGCCATGCACCAGGACGTCGTTGGGCCATTTCAGCCGGGCCGCCCCCTCGCCCAGGCAGGTGTCGGCGAGGTCGCAGGCGGCGAGCGCGGCCACGAAGGAGACCTGGGCGGCCTCCACCGGCGGCCGGTCGGTGGTCATCAGGAGCGTCGCGGCGAGGTTGCCCCGGTTCGTGGACCAGGCGCGGCCGCGACGCCCGCGGCCGGCGGTCTGCACCGCCGCTGTCAGCCAGACGGGACCGCCCTCCCCGGCTTCGGCCCGGCGGCGCGCTTCGGCGTTGGTGCTGTCGAGCTCGTCGTAGGCTTCGATCGGCGGGTGAGCCGCCAAATCAGGCCAGTCCGAACGCGGCCGCGGCGCGCGCCGCGGCCTGGTCGAGGCCGCGAAGCGCGAGCACCACAACAGGGAACGAGAACAGCGCCAGGCCCACGCCGATCAGGCGGGCCTCGAAGGCCGGCTTGTCGGTCGCGCCCGGGGCCGCGTCGAACCACATCACCTTGATCAGGCGCAGGTAGTAGAAGGCCGCCACGACCGAACCCACCAGGCCCAGCACCGCCGCCCAGGTCAGGCCGCCGTCGATGGCCGCCTTGAACACATAGATCTTGGCGAAGAAGCCCGAGAACGGAGGCAGGCCCAGCGCCGACAGCGAGAAGGCGGTCATGGCCAGGGCGATGCCCGGCTGCTGCTTGATGAGGCCGGCCATGTCCTCGATGGTCTCCATCGCCCGGCCCTGGCGCGACAGGGCGGCCAGGCAGGCGAAGAAGCCGGTCACGTCGATCATGTAGAGGACCATGAAGACCAGCATGGCCTGCACGCCCTCGTTGGTGCCGGCGGCGAGGCCGAGGACGGCGTAGCCGATGTTGGCGATCGAGGAGTAGGCCCACAGGCGCTTCAGGTTCTTCTGGGCGAGGCCCGCGAAGGCGCCGACGAAGATCGAGATCAGGGCGATCGCGACCAGCACCTGCTGCCACTGCGGGATCGCGCCGGCGAAGCCTTCGGCCAGGACGCGGGCGAAGAGCACCATGGCGGCGAGCTTCGGGGCGGCGGCGAAGAAGGCCACCACGGGCGTGGGCGCGCCTTCGTAGACGTCGGGCGTCCACATGTGGAACGGCGCGGCAGAGACCTTGAAGGCCAGGCCGCAGATCAGGAAGACCAGGCCGAACAGCAGGCCGGTGTTGCCCGGCTGGCCGGCGACCGCGGCGATGTCGGCGAAGACGGTCGAGCCGGCGAAGCCGTAGATCAGGCTGGAGCCGTACAGCAGCAGGCCCGACGAGAGCGCGCCCAGCACGAAGTACTTGAGGCCGGCCTCCGAGGCCTTGCCGTCCTCGCGGTGCATGGCGGCCAGGATGTAGAGCGCCAGCGAGTGCAGCTCGATACCGACGTAGAGGCTGATCAGGTCGCCGGCCGAGGCCATCATGCCCATGCCGAGCGCGGCCAGCACGATGAGCACCGGGAACTCGAAGTTCTTCACGCCCCGGCGCTCGAACCAACTCTGGCCGAGGGGGATGGCGACGGCGGAGGCCGCGTAGATCGCCACCTTGGCGAAGACGGCGGCGTCGTCGGCGATGAGGCCGCCGGCGAAGGCGCGGCCGAGCGGGCCCGTGGCGGCGGCGAAGGCGGCGCCCAGCAGGGCGACGACGGCGGCGGCGGCGATCGCTGCGGTCATCCTCGGCGCGAAGGCGCCCCAGACCAGCAGCAGCAGCGCCGCGCCGGCCAGGATCAGCTCGGGGAAAGCCAGGCCGATGTCGGTGGAGAACGTCATGACAGGCTTAGCCCCCGACCGCCGCGCGGTAGACCGAGACGAGCTGGTCGACCGAAGCCGCGGTCACGTTGAACACAGAGTTGGGCTGGACGCCCAGGTAGAGGGTGGAGACGATCAGCGGCAGGAAGATCACCCACTCGCGCCAGTCGAGATCCTCGATGGCGGCGAGCTTCGGGTTGGCGAGCTCGCCGAAGATCACCCGGCGGTAAAGGGTCAGCGCATAGACCGCCGACAGTATGACGCCGGTGGCCGCGACAATCGCCGTCCAGGTCGACGCCTGGTAGACGCCGGTCATGGTCAGGATCTCGCCGACGAAGCCGGAGGTGCCCGGCAGGCCGACGTTGCCCATGGTGAAGAGCATGAAGACCGCCGCGTACCAGGGCATGCGGTTCACGAGGCCGCCGTAGAACGCGATCTCGCGGGTGTGCATGCGGTCGTAGACCACGCCGACGCAGAGGAAGAGCGCGCCGGAGATCACCCCGTGGGAGATCATCTGGAAGAGCGCGCCCTGCTCGCCCGCCGCGTTGCCCGAGAAGATGCCCATGGTCACGAAGCCCATGTGGGCGACCGACGAATAGGCGATCAGCTTCTTGATGTCGGTCTGCCGGAAGGCGACGAGCGAGGTGTAGACCACCGCGATCACGCTCAGCGCGAACACCAGCGGGGTGAACATCTCCGACGCGTTCGGGAACATCGGCAGGCTGAAGCGCATGAAGCCGTAGCCGCCCATCTTCAGCAGGATGCCCGCCAGGATGACGGAGCCCGCGGTGGGCGCCTCCACGTGGGCGTCCGGCAGCCAGGTGTGCACCGGCCACATGGGCATCTTCACCGCGAAGGAGGCGAAGAAGGCGAGCCAGAGCCAGGTCTGCAGGTTCGGATCGAACTTGTAGGCCATCAGTTCGGGGATCGAGCTGGTGCCGGCGACGCCGATCATCGCCAGGATGGCGGCCAGCATCAGCACGGAGCCCAGCAGCGTGTAGAGGAAGAACTTGAAGGCCGCGTAGACGCGCCGCGCCCCGCCCCAGATGCCGATGATCAGGAACATCGGGACCAGGCCGAACTCGAAGAAGACGTAGAACAGCACGATGTCGAGGGCGCAGAAGACGCCGATCACCAGGGTCTCGAGGACCAGGAAGGCGATCATGTACTCGGGCACCCGGTTCTCGATGGAGCGCCAGGAGGCCGCGATGCAGAGCGGCATCAGGAAGGCCGTCAGCAGGACGAACAGCACCGAGATGCCGTCGACGCCCATCCGGTAGGTGATCCCCCGCGAACCACGGGATCTCCTCCAGGAACTGGAAGCCCGGGTCCGCCGGGTTGAACTGGACGACCAGCAGCACCGACAGCAGGAAGGTGGCGAGCGTGGTGACCAGCGCGATCCACTTGGATGCATTGACCACGCCGGCGTCCTCGCTCCCGCGCACCAGGCGCAGGATCAGAATGCCGGCCACGCCCACCAGCGGGGCGTAGGTGATGAGGGAAAGCAGCCCGGTCATATCGTCAGCGCCCTCCCCTTAGGCGTTCCACGCCCAGAGGGCGTAGGTCAGCAGGCCTGCGACGCCGAGGAGCATCACGAAGGCGTAGTGGTAGACGTAGCCGGTCTGCAGGCGGCCCGTGCCGCGGCCGACCGCATAGGAGACGGCCGACACGCCATCGGGGCCGAGGCCGTCGATGATCTTCTGGTCGCCGCCCTTCCAGAACAGGTCGCCCAGGAACTTCGCCGCGCGGACGAAGGTCGCCTGGTAGAGCTCGTCGAAGAACCACTTGTTGTAGAAGAACACGTAGAGCGGCCCGCCGCGGGCGGCCAGGCGCGCGCCCAGTCCTTCCCGCAGCAGATAGACGTAGGCCGCGATCAGCAGGCCAAGCACCGAGGCCAACAGCGGGGCCAGGATGACCCAGGCCGGCGCGTGGTGTCCGCCCCCTCCTCCGCATGCTCGGGCGCCGGGCCGGCCGCGGCCTGGGCCGCGTGGCTGGGCGCGCCGACCGCTTCCGGCGCATGGGCGGCCGCCGGCGCGGCGTCGTGGGCCGGACCCGCGGCGACGGCTTCCGCCGGGGCGTGGTGGGCCGGGGCGTTGTAGATGGCGCCGCGCCAGAACTCGGCCTTCTCGTCGCCGATGAACTGATGGTGGAAGGCGAAGCCCGCGCCGATGGCGCCGACCGCCAGAACGATCAGCGGGATCCGCATGGACCACGGGCTCTCGTGGGGCTTGTGGTCATGGTGGCCGTGGCCGTGGCCGTGGTGGCCATGGTCCGCAGGCTCGGCCAGCGGCTCGTCGTGGGTCTCGTGCTGCGCGGCGCTGGCGTGGTCGCTGTGCGCGCCGTGGGCGGCGTCGTGGTGGTCGCGGTTGTGCCAGTGGTGCTCGAGGTCCTCGGGCGTCCAGCGGGCGTGGCCGTTGAAGGTGAAGAAGGCGACGCGCCAGGAATAGAAGGCGGTCAGGCCGGCCACCAAGATGCCGATGACGAAGGCGAAGTAGCCGAAGCTGTCGCCCGCCTGGGCGGCTTCCCACGCCGCGTGGATGATTGCGTCCTTCGAGTAGAAACCGGCGAAGCCCAGGTCGATGAACGGGATGCCCAGGCCGGTGATGGCGATGGTGCCGACGGTCATCACCGCGAAGGTCCACTTCATGTAGGGCATCAGCGCGCCATAGCGGCGCATGTCCTGCTCGTGGGCCATGCCGTGGATCACCGAGCCGGCGCCCAGGAACAGCAGGGCCTTGAAGAAGGCGTGGGTGAACAGGTGGAACATCGCCGCCTGGTAGGCGCCGACGCCGGCCGCGAAGAACATGTAGCCGAGCTGCGAGCAGGTCGAATAGGCGATGACCCGCTTGATGTCGTTCTGGGTCAGGCCCACGGTCGCGGCGAACAGCGCCGTCACCGCGCCGACGACGGTCACGATGTGCTTGGCCACCGGGGCGTACTCGAACATCGGCGACAGCAGGCAGACCATGTAGACGCCGGCGGTCACCATGGTCGCCGCGTGGATCAGGGCCGACACGGGGGTCGGGCCTTCCATGGCGTCCGGCAGCCAGGTGTGCAGGAAGAACTGGGCGGACTTGCCCATGGCGCCGACGAAGAGCAGAGCGCAGGCGAGATCCATCAGCCGCCAGGAGTGGCCAGCGAATTCCCAGGCGCGGTCGGCGTTGGCGGCGACCGCCGGGAAGATCTCAGCGAACTGGATGGTCCCGAAGGCCCAGAACACCGTCATGATGCCGAGCGCGAAGCCGAAGTCGCCGACCCGGTTGACCACGAAGGCCTTGATCGCGGCGGCGTTCGCCGTGGGCTTCTTGTACCAGAAGCCGATCAAGAGGTAGCTCGCCAGGCCCACGCCTTCCCAGCCGAAGAACAGCTGCATGAAGTCGGCGGCGCTGATGAGCGCCAGCATGGCGAAGGTGAACAGCGACAGGTAGGCGAAGAACCGCGGCTTGTGCGGGTCCTCGGCCATGTAGCCCCACGAGTAGAGGTGCACGAGCGACGATACCGACGTCACCACCACCAGCATGACCGCCGAGAGGGCGTCGAAGCGGAAGGCCCAGTGCGACTGGAAGTCGCCCACGGTGATGAAGGGCGCGTAGGTGACCACGAAGGGCTCGATCGCCCCGCCCATCCACTGGAGGAAGACCACCCAGGAGAGGATCGCGGAGAGGAACAGGAAGCCGGTCGTGACCGCCTGGGACGGCACGTTGCCGATCTTGCGGCCGAACAGGCCGGCGACGACGGCGCCGATCAGCGGGCCGAAGAGGATGATGCTGACGAGGGTTTCGGCGGCAGGCATGGGTGTGCGCTCAGCCCTTCATCATCGAGGCGTCATCGACCGAGATGTCGCCGCGGTTACGGAAGAAGGTGACGAGGATGGCCAGGCCCACGGCCGCTTCGGCCGCGGCGACGGTCAGCACGAACATGGCGAAGATCTGCCCCACCACGTTGTGCAGATAGACCGAGAAGGCCACCAGGTTGATGTTCACGGCGAGCAGGATCAGCTCGATCGACATCAGGATGACGATGATGTTCTTCCGGTTCACGAAGATCCCGAAGACCCCGATCGTGAACAGGATGGCGGCGACCGCCAGATAGTGGGCGAGCCCGATGATCATTCGCCGATCCCCTTGCCCGGCTTGAGGTCGAGGATGCGCATGCCGGTCTTCGGCGTGCGCAGGACCTGGTCCATCATCACCTGGCGGCGGACGCCCGGCTTGTGGCGCAGCGTCAGCACAATGGCGCCGATCATGGCGACCAGGAGCACCAGGCCGGCGGCCTGGAAGAAGTAGACATAGTCCGTGTAGAGCACCCGGCCGATGGCCTCGGCGTTGGTGACGTCGACGGCGCCCGAGGCGTTGGGCGTGTCGTTCGCGGCGGCCGCGCCGCGGGTGGCCACGGTAGTCGACACCATCACCATCTCGGCGACCAGGATGCCGGCCACCACCAGGCCCAGCGGCAGGTAGCGGGCGAAGCCCTGGCGAAGCGCGGCGAAGTCCACGTCGAGCATCATCACGACGAAGAGGAAGAGCACCGCGACCGCGCCGACGTAGACGACGACCAGGAGCATGGCCAGGAACTCCGCGCCGAGCAGCACGAAGAGGCCCGCCGCCGAGAAGAACGACAGGATCAGCCACAGGACGGAGTGGACCGGGTTCCGCGCCGAGACGACGGCGAAACCGGCCAGGACGGTCACCGCCGCCAGCAAGTAAAATGCGATCGCCTGAAGGGCCATCGGCGGGTTCTAGCTCCCTGAGAAAACTGAGGTCTGCGTCTATGCCGGACGGCCGCGGAATCGCGCGGCTGTCTTAGCGATAGGGCGCATCGAGTTCCAGATTCTTCGCGATCTCCCGTTCCCAGCGGTCGCCGTTATCGAGCAGGCGCTCCTTGTCGTAGTAGAGCTCCTCGCGGGTCTCCACGGCGAACTCCAGGTTCGGCCCCTCCACGATGGCGTCCACCGGACACGCCTCCTGGCACAGGCCGCAGTAGATGCACTTGACCATGTCGATGTCGTAGCGGGTCGTGCGGCGCGAGCCGTCCTCGCGGGGCTCCGCCTCGATGGTGATCGCCTGGGCCGGGCAGATGGCCTCGCAGAGCTTGCAGGCGATGCAGCGCTCTTCCCCGTTGGGATACCGGCGCAGCGCATGCTCGCCGCGGAAGCGCGGGCTCTGCGGGTTGCGCTCGTGCGGGTACTGCACGGTCTTCTTGGGACGCACCATGTGCTTCATGGCGAGGCCGAAGGCCCCGGCGAAGTCGAGGAGCGCCGCTCCCTTCATCGCCTGTCCGATCCGATTGAGCATCTCAGGTCCTCTCGCAGGCGTAGTCTTCCAGGTACTGGGAGTCTCCGCCTCGCTTCAGCGTCAGTTTTCCCCCCTTCGCGGCGCAGGCGGCCTGCGCGCGCTGGAGGTCGTCGTAGGTGGCCACGCCACCGGCTGGCATGGCCGTGGCGCAGGCGGCGACGCCCAGGGCCAGCAGCGATGCCAGGATCGTCCTCATGCGTACACGCGCCAGCCGGCGACGAGCGCCACGGCGACCAGCGAGGTCGGCAGGAAGATCTTCCAGCCCAGCCGCATGAGCTGGTCGTAGCGGTAGCGGGGCGTGATGGCGCGGACCATGGCGTTCATGAAGAACACGAAGAAGGTCTTGGCCATGTAGAAGAACAGGCCGTGCAGGCTGACCAGCACCGCCGGCCAGGTGGCCAGGTAGTCCTCCGGCCAGGGCGCGTGCCAGCCGCCCAGGAAGAGCACCGCCATCAGGCCGCTCATCAGGACGATGTTGGCGGTCTCGGCCAGGTAGAACAGCATGTAGGGCGTGGAGCCGTATTCAACCGCGTAGCCGGCCACGAGTTCGGACTCGGCTTCCGGCAGGTCGAAGGGCGGACGGTTCGTCTCGGCCAGGCTGGAGATGAAGAAGATCACGCCCATCGGGAACATGACGAGGATCAGCGGCAGATTGTGCGGGAAGCCGCCGCCGAACATGTTCCAGTTCCAGAAGCCGCCCGCCTGCTGCTGGGTGATCGCCGTCAGGTTCATGCTGCCCGCAAGCAGGATGACCGTGACGATCACGAAGCCGATGGAGACCTCGTAGGAGACCATCTGGGCCGCGGAGCGCAAGGAGCCCAGGAACGGGTACTTCGAGTTGGACGCCCAGCCGCCCATGATGATCCCGTAGACGCCGAGCGACGATACGGCGAACAGGTAGAGGATCCCGACGTTGATGTCGGAGACCACCCAGTTCGGCGCCACCGGCATCACCGCCCAGGCGCCGAGCGCCAGGGTGACCGAGATGATCGGGGCCAGCAGGAAGACCGCCTTGTCGGCGCCCGCCGGGATGATCAGCTCCTTGATCAGGAACTTGCCGAGGTCGGCGAAGGACTGCAGCAGGCCGAAGGGGCCGACGACGTTCGGGCCTTTGCGCATCTGCGCGCCCGCGAAGATCTTGCGGTCGCCGTAGATGATGAAGGCGATGCACAGCAGGAGGACGACGGTGATCGCCAGGATGTGCGCCACCGTCCCGATGGTCCAGCCGACAGGCGTGGCCCAGAAGCTTTGGGTCGCAGGTTCCATGCCTACTCCGCGGCGATCTTGGCGGCGCCCGAAGCCAGGGCGGCGCATTCGGCCATCGTCACGCTGGCGCGGGCGATGGGGTTGGTCAGGTGGAAGGCGCGGACGGCGCTGGCGAACGGCGCGTCGGAGAGATCGCCCTGGCGGCCGAGCGCGCCGAGGTCGAGGCCCTTCGCCGCGTCCGGCCCGTCGACGTGGTCGATGCGGCCGAAGGTCGGATGGTCCTCGAAGAGCCTGGCGCGGAGCTGGTCCAGGCTGTCGTAGGGCAGCTTGCGGCCCATGCGCTCGGAGAGCGCCCGCAGGATCGCCCAGTCCTCGCGCGCCTCGCCCTTCGGGAAGACGGCCCGGGCGCCGAGCTGAACCCGGCCCTCGGTGTTCACATAGATGCCGTTCTTCTCGGTGTAGGCGGCGCCCGGCAGGATCACGTCGGCCATGTGCGCGCCGGCGTCGCCGTGGGTGCCCAGGTAGATCGTGAAGGCCTTGGAGGCCGACAGCTCGATCTCGTCGGCGCCCATCAGGAAGAGCACGTCGGCGCCGCCCGGGGCGACCAGCTCGCCCGCCGTCTTGCCGCCCGGACCGGGCACGAAGCCCAGGTCGAGGCCGCCGACCCGGCTGGCGGCGGTGTGCAGCACGTTCCAGGTGGCGCCGAACGTCTTGGCGACGCCCGCCGCAGCCTTCAGCACGGCCGCGCCGTCGGCGCGGCTGAGCGCGCCGGCGCCGACGATGATCGCCGGGTTCTTCGCGCCCTTCAGGGCCTCGACGAAGGCGTTCTTCTGGCGGGCCAGACCGCCCAGGCTCTGCGGACCCGCGCCCAGGTAGTCGTAGGCGTAGGTCAGGTCGGCCTGCTCGCCGATCACGCCCACGCGGAGCGCGCCGGCCAGCCAGCGCTTGCGCAGGCGGGCGTTGAACACCGGGGCCTCGAGGCGCGGGTTGGTCCCGACCAGGAGAACCACGTCGGCCTCCTCGATGCCGGCCAGCGTCGAGTTGAACAGCCAGCTCTCGCGGGCGCCGTCGCCCAGCGCCATGCCGTCCTGGCGGCAGTCGGTGGACTGGACGCCCAGGCCGCGGAACAGGTCGAGGGCGGCCTTCATGGACTCCGCGTCCTGCAGGTCGCCGGCGATCACGCCGATGCGGTCGGGGCTGGTGGCGGTGAGCTTGGCGGCGACGGCGTCGAGCGCCTCGTTCCAGGTCGCCGGGCGGAGCCTGCCGCCCTCACGGATGTACGGACGGTCGAGGCGCTGGCGGGCCAGGCCGTCGACGGCGTAGCGCGTCTTGTCGGAGATCCACTCCTCGTTGACGTCCTCGTTGATGCGCGGGAGCACGCGGAGCACGGCGGACCCACGGGCGTCGACGCGGATCGCCGAGCCCAGCGCGTCCATCACGTCCACGCTCTCGGTCTTCTTCAGCTCCCACGGACGGGCGTTGAAGGCGTAGGGCTTTGAGGTGAGCGCGCCGACCGGGCAGAGGTCGATGACGTTGGCCGACAGCTCCGAGGCCACCGACTTGTCGAGGTAGGTGGTGATCTCCACGTCCTCGCCGCGCGAGATCAGGCCGATGTCCGGCACCCCGGCCACCTCGGTGATGAAGCGGACGCAGCGGGTGCACTGGATGCAGCGGGTCATCACCGTCTTGATGAGCGGACCCATGTACTTCTCTTCGACCGCCCGCTTGTTCTCGGCGTAGCGGCTGTCGTCGCGGCCATAGCCCATGGCCTGGTCCTGCAGGTCGCACTCGCCGCCCTGGTCGCAGATCGGGCAGTCCAGCGGGTGGTTGATCAGCAGGAATTCCATGACCCCGTGGCGGGCCTTCTTCACCATCGGCGTGTCGGTGAAGATCTCCATGTTCTCGGCGGCCGGCAGGGCGCAGGACGCCTGCGGCTTCGGCGGGCCGGGCTTCACCTCGACGAGGCACATCCGGCAGTTGCCGGCGATGGAAAGCCGCTCGTGGTAGCAGAACCGCGGGATCTCCTTCCCCGCGAGCTCCGCCACCTGGAGCACGTTCATGCCGGGTTCGAACTCGACCTCGACCCCGTCGACCTTGGCGATAGGCATTCCGCTTACTCCGCCGCGATGGATGCGCCGGCGTAGCTGCCCTTGCGCGCGCGGTAGTTGTTGATCCGCTCCTCCACCTCGTGGCGGAAGTGACGGAAGAGACCCTGGATCGGCCAGGCGGCCGCGTCGCCGAGGCCGCAGATGGTGTGGCCCTCGACCTGGGACGCGACGTCCAGCAGCAGGTCGATCTCGGACATCTCGGCTTCGCCGGTGACCATCCGCTCCATGACCCGCCACATCCAGCCGGTGCCTTCGCGGCACGGCGTGCACTGGCCGCAGCTCTCGTGCTTGTAGAAGTAGGAGGCGCGGGCGATGGCCTTCACCAGGTCGGCGTCCTTGTCGAAGACGATCATGGTGCCGGTGCCGAGGCCCGAGCCGCGGGCCTGCAGGTCCTCGTAGGTCATCAGGGCTTCCTCGGCCTCGTGCGCCGGGATCATCCGCACCGAAATGCCGCCCGGGATGACGGCCTTCAGGTTGCCCCAGCCCCCGCGGACGCCGCCCATGTGCTCCTCGATGAGTTGCCTGAGCGGGATGCCGACAGCGTCCTCGACCACGCAGGGCTTATTGAGGTGGCCGGAGCCGGCGAACAGCTTGGTGCCGGTGGACTTCTCGGTGCCGAAGCCCGCGAACCACTCCGCGCCGCGGCGCAGGATCGAGCCGACGACGGAGATCGACTCGACGTTGTTGATGGTGGTCGGAGCGCCGTAGATACCAGCGCCGGCCGGGAACGGCGGCTTCAGGCGCGGCTGGCCCTTCTTGCCCTCCAGGCTCTCCATCAGGGCGGTCTCGTCGCCGCAGATATAGGCCCCGCCGCCGTGGGTCACGCGGATGTCGCAGTCCCAGCCGTGGACGTTGCCCTTGCCGATCAGCTTGGCGTCATAGGCCTGCCTGATCGCCGCCTGCAGGCGCTCGCGCTCGTGCACGTACTCGCCGCGGATGTAGATGTAGGCCGTGTGTGCGCGGATCGCCCGGCAGGCGATCAGGCAGCCCTCGATCAGGAGGTGCGGGTCGTTGCGCAGGATCTCGCGGTCCTTGCAGGCGCCCGGCTCGGACTCGTCAGCGTTGACGACGAGGTAGTGCGGCCGCTCGCTCTCCTGCTTGGGCATGAAGGTCCACTTCAGCCCGGTGGGGAACCCTGCCCCGCCCCGGCCGCGCAGGCCCGACGCCTTGATCTGGTCGCAGATCCACTCGGGCGTCTGCTTGACGATGTCGGCGGTGCCGTTCCAGCAGCCGCGCGCCTTCGCGCCGTCCAGGCCCCAGTCGTGGAGGCCGTAGAGGTTGGTGAAGATGCGGTCCTTGTCCTGAAGCAGGCCGGGCATCAGGCGGTCTCCTTCGGGGTCTTGGTCGGCAGGTTCGGGATCTTGATCTTCTTGGCCCGGCTGCCGTCGTAGAGGGTCTTGTCGGTCAGGGTCAGCGGACCGCCCTCGGGCGAGGCGCCCTGGCGGCCGATCACCGAGCCCGGCGGGGGGTTCCTGCCGGCCGCAAAGTCGTCGAGCAGCTTCTCGAACGAGGCCGCGTCGAGGTCCTCGTAATAGTAGTCGTTGATGGCGGCCATGGGCGCGTTCGAGCAGGCGCCCAGGCACTCCACTTCCTGCCAGTAGAACTTGCCGTCGGCCGACCGGTGGTTCTGCGGGCCGATCCTGCGCTTGCAGACCGCCAGCAGTTCCTCGGAGCCGCGGGTCTGGCAGGGCGTCGTGCCGCAGACCTGCACCAGGGCATGGGTGCCGACCGGCTCCAGCATGAACATGGTGTAGAAGGTGGCGATCTCCAGCACCCGGATGACCGGCATGCCGAGCAGCTCGGCGACCGTGCGGATCGCGGGCTCGGACACCCAGCCTTCCTGCTTCTGGACGAGCCAGAGGATCGGGATCACCGCCGACTGCTGCTTGCCGGCGGGATAGTTGGCCATCCAGGCCTGGGCTTCCTTCAGCGTCGCCGGCTTGAAGGCGAAGCCGTCGGGCTGGACGGCGGCGAGTCTGCGGACGCTCACGCGGGCCTCACTTACGGAAATCCACGCGGGCGATCTTGCCGCCGGCGATGGTGTAGATGGCGATGACCTGGAAGGCCTCGGTCTGGCCGTCGCGATAGACCCGTTCGTGGTCGATCACGGTGTCGCCGACCACGATGCGGTTGGCGAGCTCGGCGCGGTTCTTCGGGAAGTCGGCGAACACCTGGGCGTACTTCGCCCGGTAGGCGTCCATGCCGCGGATCGTGACGTCGCCGTTGAGGTCGGCCACCACCACGTCGTCGGCGAAGAACGCGCAGTGGGCGTCCAGGTCCTGGGCGTTGTAGGCGTCGAGCTGGCCCTGGGCCAGGTCGCCGGGTTGCAGGGGGGCGGCCGCGGTCAACGGTCGATCTCCCCGAACACGATGTCGAGCGAGCCCAGGATGGCGGAGACGTCGGCCAGCATGTGGCCGCGGTTCATCCAGTCCATGGCCTGCAGGTGCGGATAGCCGGGCGCGCGGATCTTCAGCCGGTAGGGCTTGTTGGTGCCGTCCGAGACCAGGAAGACCCCGAACTCGCCCTTCGGCGCCTCGACGCAGGCGTAAACCTCGCCGGGCGGCGTCCGGTAGCCCTCGGTGAACAGCTTGAAGTGGTGGATGAGCGCTTCCATCGAGCGCTTCATCTCGCCCCCGCCGGGGCGGCGACACCTTGTTGTTGTCCACGAGCACGGGACCCGGCGTCTTCAGCAGCGCGTCGCAGCACTGCTTCATGATCTTCGTGGACTCCCGCATCTCCTGCATCCGGCACAGGTAGCGGTCGTAGCAGTCGCCGTTCACGCCGACCGGAATGTTGAATTCCATGTCGTTGTAGGCCGCGTAGGGCTGGGCCCGGCGCAGGTCCCAGGCGATGCCGGAGCCGCGCACCATGACGCCCGAGAACGAACGGGCGATCGCCTCTTCCTTCGACACCACGCCGATATCGACGTTCCGCTGCTTGAAGATGCGGTTGTTGCCGAACAGGCCTTCGAGGTCGTCGCAGACCTTCGGGAAGAAGTCGCACCAGTCGGAGATGTCGCGGACCAGCGCCTCCGGCAGGTCCTGGCGAACGCCGCCGACGCGGTAGTAGTTGGCGTGCATACGGGCGCCAGACGCGCGCTCGTAGAACACCATCAGCTTCTCGCGCTCCTCGAAGCCCCAGAGCGGCGGGGTGAGCGCGCCGACGTCCATGGCCTGGGTCGTGACGTTCAGCAGGTGGTTCAGGATCCGGCCGATCTCGTCATAGAGCGTGCGGATCAGCAGCGCCCGGTAGGGCGGCGTCACGTCCAGCAGCTTCTCGATCGCCAGGCAGTAGGCATGCTCCTGGTTCATGGGCGCCACGTAGTCGAGGCGGTCCATGTAGGGGATGGTCTGCTGGTAGGGCCGGGCTTCGCACAGCTTCTCGGTGCCGCGGTGTAGGAGGCCGATGTGCGGGTCGACCCGCTCCACCACCTCGCCGTCGAGCTCGAGGACCAGGCGCAGCACGCCGTGGGCCGCCGGGTGCTGCGGGCCGAAGTTGATGTTGAACTTCCGGACCGGGGTCTCGGAGGTGCTCGCGCGGTCGAAGATGTCCGTGGCCGCGGCGGGGGCGTTGTCGCCGGTCATGACTTGCTCTTTTCCCCCGCCTTCTCGTCGCCGGGGATGATGGGCGCGAAGCCCTGTTCCACGCCTTCCCAGGGCGACAGGAAATCCCAGTTGCGCCACTCGACGGACTTCACCGGTTCGTAGACGACGCGCTTCAGCTCGTCGTCGTAGCGGACCTCGACATAGCCGGTCATCGGGAAGTCCTTCCGCAGCGGGTGGCCGTGGAAGCCGTAGTCGGTGAGGATCCGGCGAAGGTCGGGATGGTTCTCGAAGAAGATGCCGTACATGTCGAACGCCTCGCGCTCGAACCAGTCGGCGGCCGGGAAGACCTCGACCACGGACGGCACCGGGGTGTCCTCGTCGGTCTGCACCTTGATGCGGATCCGGCGGTTCTCGGTCATCGACAGCAGGTGATAGACCACGTCGAAGCGCCGCTCGCGTTCCGGATAGTCCACGCCGCAAAGGTCGACCAGCTGGTGGAAGCCGTACTGGTCGCGCAGCGCCGTCAGCGCCAGCACGATCTGCGGCGCCTGGGCCGTGAGCGTCAGCTCGCCGAACGCCACGGTGAAGCCCGTGAAGGTCTGCTTCCCGTTGGCGACGATCTTCTTGCCGAGGGTTTCGAGCTGCTTGGAGGTCGCAGGCCAGCTCATCGGATGATGGTCCCCGTGCGGCGGATCTTCTTCTGGAGCTGCAGCACGCCGTAGACGAGCGCCTCGGCCGTCGGCGGGCAACCCGGGACGTAGACGTCCACCGGCACGATGCGGTCGCAGCCGCGGACCACCGAATAGCTGAAGTAGTAGTAGCCGCCGCCGTTGGCGCAACTGCCCATGGAGATGACGTACCGCGGCTCCGGCATCTGGTCGTAGACCTTGCGGAGCGCGGGAGCCATCTTGTTGCACAGCGTGCCGGCGACGATCATCACGTCCGACTGGCGCGGGCTGGCCCGCGGCGCGAAGCCGTAACGTTCCAGATCGTACCTGGGCATGGACGCCTGCATCATCTCGACGGCGCAGCACGCCAGGCCGAACGTCATCCACATGAGCGAGCCGGTGCGCGCCCAGGTGATCAGGTCGTCGAGGCCGGCGGTGACGAAGCCCTTGTCGGCCAGCTGTTCCGAGACGCCGTCGAAGAACGGGTCGTGCTTCTTGGGGTCGTAGCCCTCGACCGTGGTTCGGCCGGCCTCGCCCGCAGGAACGATCACTCCCATTCCAGGGCTCCCTTCTTCCATTCGTAGATGAAGCCCACCGTCAGCACGCCCAGGAAGGTCATCATCGACCAGAAGGCGAACTGGGCCACGTCGGCCGGCAGCTTCATGAGGGTGACAGCCCACGGGAAGAGGAAGGCCACTTCCAGGTCGAAGATGATGAAGAGGATCGAGACCAGGTAGAATCGCACGTCGAACTTCATCCGCGCGTCGTCGAAGGCGTTGAAGCCGCACTCGTACGACGACAGCTTTTCGGGGTCCGGCGCCTTGGGGGCGATGACCGTGGCGAACAGGATGAAGACAATCCCCAGCGCCGCCGCGATCCCCAGGAAGATCACGATGGGCAGGTACTGAAGAAGGAACGCGTTCATGGAGTCCTCGGGGGAGTCGCGCGCCCTTCTAGACCAGCGCCAAGCCGGTTTCAAACCGCCCGACCCAATTGCGAAGCGCTCGCAAAGAGGGCCCGCGAACCGGGCAAAATCGTCGCGCACGCAGTCTTCCGTTGACACGATTCCGGTCCGCACATATCAGACGCGCCTCGCCGGGCCGAACGGTCCATACGCGGGTGTAGCTCAGTTGGTTAGAGCGCCGGCCTGTCACGCCGGAGGTCGCGGGTTCGAGCCCCGTCACTCGCGCCACTTCCCCCGATCTGGAAGGGGAAGTCGGCGATCCTCCTCAGGAATTCAGATCGAAGCGGGCAATATGCCACCGCCGCTGCTCGGCCGTGGCGCCGGGCACGTCGTTGACGCGGCGAAGCACCGCCACGCCCTTCCGGTGCAGCTCCGAGCCGTCCGGGTTGCGCCCGTAGATCACCACCGGCACCTCCACATAGAGCGAACCGGCGGCCCCCTGGATGTCGCCCGGCGCCCCAATCTGCGCGTCATACTGAGGATAGGCGGCCATCTCCCGGACGAAGGCCGATTCGGCCCTGCCGCTGGCCTTGCCGCCGTCCGACCACAGCGCCCAGGCCTCGGCGTACTTCCGCTCGCCGAGCAGGGCGAAGTAGCGCTGGACCACGTCGGCCGCGCCCTGAGCGCTCTCGGGCGTGAACGGCGCCTCCGAGATCGGGGTGCGGTCGTCGGGCAGGCCGCCCGGGGTTCCCGGGGCGGGCGGCTCGACGGGCGGATAGGTCGCAGGGGCGGTGGGGGGGCGACGCCTTCGTCACCGCGTCGGCGACCGGGCGGCCCGCGGGCGGGGGCGACGGCTCGCCGCAAGCGGCCAGCGCCAGAACCCCCGCGAGCGCCAGCGCCCTCACGGCGGCGGCGGGCCGGCCCGGCAGGTCACCCGCTGGTCGCTCATGCCCATCTCGGCCCCGTGCGCCACCGGCGCGATCATGCCTTCCTCGAATCCCTTGCTCCACCATTCCATCCCATCGCCGATGTACCGGGCGCCGCTGCCCGAGATCACCGTGCGCATGGTGTGCTTCCGGTTCTTATAGACGACGAGGGCCATGTCGCCGGCGTAGCGGACCTCGACGGTCTCGCCGTTCTCGCAGTGGAGCACCGAGGCGGGCTCGGTGGGGTGGGTCACGGTGGTGCAGCCGGCCAGCGCAGCCGCGAGGATGAGGAGCGTGGAGGGCCCGGCCCTCAAGCCACCGTCTCCGGCTGGCGTTCGAGGATGAAATCCTCGGGATTGGGCGCCAGCGTCGCGCGCCAGTAGTCGATGAGCCCGAACGGCCAGTTCTGGCTGACCCGTCCGAACTGGTTCTTGTACCAGCTCGACACGTGGGGCGAGCCCCAGGCCCAGCCTTGGTTAGCCTCGTCGACGCGTCGGTTGAAGTCGTCGTGGACGGCCTGCTTCACCTCGATCGCCCGGGCTCCGGTCTCGGCCAGCAGCTTCAGGCAGCCCACGATGTACCGGACCGCGCATTCGGAAAAGAAGATGATGGAGCCGTTCACGACGATGTTGGTGTTCGGCCCATAGATCATGAAGAAGTTCGGGAAGCCCGGCGCCGTGACGCCCAGGTAGGCCCGCGCGTCGCCGCTCCAGACGTCGTGCAGCTCCCGCCCGCCCCTGCCCTTCACCTTGTAGAAGGCCAGGAAGTTCGAGGCCTGGAAGCCGGTGCCGTAGATCAGCACGTCGACCTCGTGCTCGGTCCCGTCGGCGGTGACGATCCCCCTTGGGCGTGATCCTGGTGATCTTCTCGGTGACGAGCTGGACGTTCGGGCGCTTGAGCGCGCCGATCCAGACGCCGTTGTCGAGCACCGCGCGCTTTCCGCCCAGGGGATACTCCGGGACCACGTGCGGCAGCAGGTCGGGCCGGTCCTGAACCTGCATGGCCAGGGCGGCGGCGGCCATCTCGCGCAGCATGGCGTTGTCGGCGCTGACCGCGCCGGGACCGCCGTTCCAGGCCGGATCCGACTTCACCATCGGCAGGAAGCCCTCGGTGGTCGTCCAGAACAGGTAGAAGCGGTACCACTTGTCGTAATAGGGCACGTGCTCCAGCAGCCACTTCACGCCCTCGGGCACGTTCTCGTGGTAGTGCTCGACGGGCAGGCCCCAGGGCGGGGTGCGCTGGAAGACCTTCAGGCTGCCGACCTTCGGCGCGATCTCCGGCACGAACTGGTAGGCCGAGGCGCCGGTGCCGATCACCGCGACGCGCTTGCCTTCCAGGTCCACGTCGTGGCGCCATTCCGCGGAGTGGAAGGCGGGCCCTTCGAAGCTGCCCATCCCCTCGATGTCGGGGAACCGCGGCCGGTTGAGCTGGCCGACCGCGCTGACCACTGCATTGGCTTCGACGGTCTCGCGCGTGCCTCCGGGGCCCACGAGCTCGGCCCGCCACACGGCCCTCGCCTCGTCCCAGGTGACGCTCTCCACCAGGGTCTCGAAGCGGATGTGCTTCTTCAGGTCGTACTTGTCGGCGATGCCGCGGAAATAGCTGAGCAGGACCGGCTGCGGCGAGAAGTGCTGCGGCCAGAAGTGGTTCGGCTCGAAGGAGTAGCTGTACATGTGGTTGGCGTTGTCCACGCGACAGCCGGGATAGGTGTTCTCGAACCAGGTGCCGCCCACGTCGGCGTTCTTGTCGACGATCTCGAACGGCACGCCGGCCTGGGAGAGGCGGATGCCGGTCAAGAGGCCCGACATGCCGGCGCCGATGACCAGCACCCTCAGCCTACGGGCCGCCTCGCGGACCTTCGGCGCCTCGAACTTCGGGTCCTTGGAGCTGGTCCCCGAGATCGCCAGCTCGTCGAAAAGGAAGTCGCCGTACATGTCCGGGATCGGGCCGCCGCCCACGAAGTCCATCATCCGGCCGAGCAACTGGCGGTCGGGC
Source organism: Phenylobacterium sp. J367 (assembly GCF_024699985.1). GTDB lineage: Bacteria > Pseudomonadota > Alphaproteobacteria > Caulobacterales > Caulobacteraceae > Phenylobacterium. Next base: position 4,024,178 of record NZ_JAJONA010000001.1, read on the forward strand.
GTGGTCAGCTTCGGCGGCGCGCCGGAGGCGATGAAGGCCTCGATGGCCGCCTTCGCCTGCTTGCGGATCTTCGCCTGCTCTTCCTCGGAGATGCCGGGGTCGCCGCGGGTCAGGGGGACGTAGGTCGGCGCCCATTCGGGCCGGAGCCAGTCCGGATCGCCGGTCACGTGCACCAGGGCCGCCAGCAGCGCCGGAAGGTGCGCGTCCGCCAGCGCCTGCTCCAGTTGCAGGGCCTCCGCCATCGTCGTCTCTCTCCCAGGCTTATCGTTGTTATGTCAGGCAGCATGACTCCCGTCCGGCCCGCGCGAAAGGGCGCCGTGACGTCAGGCCACGTGTGACCCGGGTCATTGCTGCGTTAACTTGCGGCGCCTAGGATGAGGGCCATGCTGGTTCGACCGACCTTCTTCGCGATGCTCGCCGCCGGCGCGCTCCTTGCGGGCGCGGCGCAGGCGCAGACGCGCGACAGCGCGGTGACCAACGCCTCGATCACCGTCCTCGACCCGGGCCAGATGAGCCACGACGCCGATCTGGCGATCGCCGACGTGACCCGGCCGGCCAAGGGGTCGAAGACCGCCACGGCCGAGGAGGCCAGCTACACGGTCGTCGGTCTCGGCGGCGAGGCCTACAGCATCTCCACCCCCTCCACGGTGACCCTGACCCGCGACGGCGGCGCCGAGGAGATCAAGCTGACCCTGCATCCCAGCCGGACGGTCGGGGCCTTCACCGGGCCCGCCGGCCAGCCGGCCAGCGCCAAGGTCGAGGTCCAGGGCAGCCTGCCGGTCTCCGCCGACGCCAAGACCGGGGTCTACAAGGGCCAGTACGACGTCACCGTCGCCTTCCCCTGAGGCCTTCGACCTCTAGCGCCGCTGGGCGCCGAGGATCCCTGCCCTAACCTGCGGCGGAAGCTCCATCCCCGACGCCACCGCGTTCTCCTGCAGGTGCGCCAGGCGCGTGGTGCCGATGACCGCGCAGGCGACGTGGGGGTTCTCCAGCACATAGGCGAGCGCGGCCTGCGAGCCCGTGACGCCAGGCTGGCGGTGCAGGAAGCCAAAGCGCGCGCCCTTCAGGACCTCGTCGCGGTGCCGAACGAGGCCGCGGGCGGCGTACCAGAGGTCCTGCGGCCCCTTCAGCTTCGCCACTTTCAGGCCGGTATGGCCCATGGCCAGCGCCATGCCGGCCAGGACGCCCTTCCCCGCCGCGGCGGCGCGGTGGATCAGAGGCTCGCGTTCGGGCCGCAGCACATTGTAGTCGACCATCACCACATCGAAGTCCGGCAGGCCGACCACGTGCTCGATCACGGCGGTGTCGAAGCTGTTGACGCCGAACGCGCGGACCAGGCCCCGCTGTTTCAGGTCGGCGAGCGCGCTGCGGAGCTCGTCGGTCAGCTCGCCGATGGCCGGGCCGTGGAGTTGCAGGAGCTGGACCTGCTCGAGGCCGAGGTTGCCGAGCGAGCGCTCGACGCTGGCGGTGATCGCGGTCGGGCTGAAGTCCCGGGCGATCCGGCCGCCGCCGGCATGGAAGGTGCCGGCCTTGGTGGCGATGACCAGCCTCGAGACGTCGCGGCCGGCGAGCGCCCGGCCGAGGCGCGGTTCGGCCTCGCCGGCGGAGTAGCTGGCGCCGGTGTCGAAGAAGGTGACGCCGAGGTCGATGGCGGCGTGTACGAGCCCAAGCGCGTCGGCTTCGGGGAAGCGCGGCTTGCCCCACCAGCTTGCGCAGCCGTAGCCGATCTCGGAGACGGTGAGGCCGGTGCGGCCGAGGCGGCGATAGCGCATCAGCGGTCCCCGAAGGCCCTGGCGACCAGGTCGGCCACGGTCTCCCAGGCGGGCGTGGTCGGGATCACCACGTCGAAGTGGCCGGCGCCCTCCGGCACGACGACCTCGGCCACGTCGCCTGCGGCGCGGACCTTCTGGGCGTACTGCCGCCCGGCGAACGGCGGCATGACATGGTCCCAGGTGCCATGCACCAGGGCGATGGGGACGCCGGTCGGCAGGAGCCGGGCCGGCGAGGTGTCGGCGAAGTGGTCCCCGACCATCTGCGGGAAGGTCTCGGCGCCGCAGGCGTTGGAGAACACCGCGCCCTGCCCCTCTAGGTCGCCGATGCCGGCCAGGCTGACGACGCCGCGGAGCCTCAGCGGGTCGGCGACATGGAGCGGGCTGTCCTTCGGTAGCTTCGCGGCGCCGCGGCCCAGAGCGCCAGGTGGCCGCCCGCCGAATGGCCGAGGGCGACCACGCGCGTCGGATCGAGGCCGTGGGTCTTCGCCTCGGCGCGGATCCGGTCGATGGCCGCGGCCACGTCCTGGAAGGTCCCGGGATAGCCGGCGCCGGGCTCGCCGAGCCCCCGGTACTCCACGTTCCAGACCGCATAGCCGCGCCGGGCCAGGTCGGCGGCGATGCCGCTGGTCTGAGGCAGTCCCTCGTATGCCTTCAGGTAGCAGCCGCCATGGAGCAGGACGACGACGGGGTGCGGCCCCTGCCCCCTCGGCTTGAACAGCTCGACGACCTGCGACGGCGCCTCGCCGTAGCGGATCACGGCGTCCGGCTGGACGCGCGGCTGGCTCATGTAGGCGTCGAGGGAGGCGGGCTCGGCCTCAGCCACGGTCGCCGCCATCAGCCCGAGGAACAGAGCCAGCCATCGCAATGTCGGAGCCTCCCTGCGGGCGAAGACTGGTGGGCGGCGAGGGATTCGAACCCCCGACCCTCTCGGTGTAAACGAGATGCTCTAACCAGCTGAGCTAGCCGCCCCTCCTGGCCTTCTTAGGCAAGTCCCGGCGCTTCGCCTAGGCGTGGGCGGGCGCGGCGGGTCCCTTGACGTTCTCGTGGCTGAGCAGGGTCGCGAAGAACCGGCCGACGACCAGGAACACCACGGCGGCGCCGGCGGCGATGCCGGCGTGCATGAGCCAGAACTGCGTCGGCGGCATCTTCTCCAGCAGGGTCCCCAGGATGCCCACCGTCTGGTTCCCGGCGACGAGGTGCAGGTAGTAGAGGCCGATGACGAAGCCGGTGATCGCGGCCGGCGCGGCGCGGGCGTAGAGCGCCAGCGACACGGGCAGCATGTTGGCGAAGGCGATGCTGTTCAGGACGTGAAAGGCCACGCACCACCAGATGCTGACCTGGGTCCCGGCGGCGGCGGCCTGCGCCGCGCCGGCGGCCAGGCAGAGGACGCCCAGAACCGAGATGAAGGCGCCGATCGTCAGCTTGCCGATCTCGTCCGGCTCCTTGAAGCGGGTCGCCCACACTCGCCAGAACACCACCATGATCGCCAGGAAGGACACCGAGACGACGCTGTCGAGGGTGATCAGCCAGGTGGTGGGCACCTTCGAGCCGAAGAAGGTCAGGTCGACCCCTGTGTCGGCCCAGACAAGGTAGGCATTGAAGATCTGCTGGTTGCAGAGCACCGAGGCGGTGAGCACCGGCAGCAGGAGGATGAGCAGGCCGACCGTGCGCCACTCGTGCGCGCGCATCTTCGGACGCGCGACGGCGGGGCCCTTGCGGCGCAGGCGCGGATCGGGCGGGAGGTGGCGGCGCCCGGCGAGGTAGATGACGAGGGCGATCAGCATGCCGACCCCCGCCGCGCCGAAGCCGTAGTGCCAGCCGACCGTCTCCCCCAGCGTGCCCGCGATCAGCGGGGCGGCGATCACGCCCGCATTGATGCCCAGGTAGAAGATCTGGAAGGCGTCGGCCCGGCGCAGGTCCCCCTCGGCGTAGAGGGAGCCCACCTGCCCCGCGATGTTGCCCTTGAAGCAGCCGGTGCCGAGCACCAGGCAGAGCAGCGCCAGGAGGAAGGAGACGTCGAAGGCCATCAGGAAGTGGCCGGCGGCCATCAGCAGGGCGCCGATGACGATGGTCCGCGTCCGGCCCAGAAGCTGGTCGGCGAGCAAGCCGCCGAAGATCGGGGTCAGGTACACCAGGCTCGTGTAGAGGCCGAAGATCGTCGAGGCGACGACCTGGGTCGAGGCATCCGGCGACAGTCCGTAGAGCTGGCCGATGAAGGCCCGGAAGCCCTCGAAGCCCGCGATCTGCTCCACATGGGGCGAGAGCAGCAGGGTCTTGGTCATGTAGAGGACCAGCAGCGACTGCATGCCATAGTAGGAGAACCGCTCCCAGGCTTCCGAGAACGAGAGGAAGCCCAGCGCCTTGGGGTGGCCCAGGAATGCGCGGTCGCCGTCCTTCACGACGGTCGCGGTCGTTGTCGTCATCAGAATCTCCAAGCCGGGCGGGACCTTAGACCCGGAATCCGCCGGGGAGGAAGGCCGCCGCCAGGACCCAGAGGCCGATCAGGCCGAAGATCACCGCGGCCACGATCCGCACCACCTTGAGCGGAACGACCTTCGTCGCCGCCTCTCCCAGGAACACGGCCGGGACGTTGGACAGCATCATGCCCAAGGTGGTGGCGGCGGTGACGAGAACCAGGTTCTCGAACCGGGCGGCCAGCAGCGACGTGGCGATCTGGGTCTTGTCGCCGATCTCCACCAGGAAGAAGGCCACCAGCGTCGTCAGGAAGACCCCGCCGTGCGACTTCGCCGCGGCGTCCTCATCCTCCTTGTCAGGGATCAGGGCCCAGGCGGCCATGGCGACGAAGGCGGCGCCGACGAGGGCCTGGAGCCAGCGGCCCTCCAGCCATTGCGCAATGAGCACGCCAAGACCCGCCGCGGCGGCGTGGTTCAGGATGGTGGCGCACAGGATGCCCAGGATGATCGGCACGGGCTTCCGGAACCGGGCGGCGAGCACCATGGCGAGCAACTGGGTCTTGTCGCCGATCTCGGCGATCGCGACGACGCCGGTGGAAATGAGGAAGGGTTCCAAGAAGACGCTCCGGGCCCTGGCGTCAGAGACGACGACGCGGCGCCCGGCGGGGCCTTGTCGCCCGGCGCGCATCGTCGGTCTCGCCAATCCGGGCCCTAAGGCCCGCCGCCCGCGCCATGCCCGAAAGCAAGTGTGTTGACGCGGACTCCGCTGGAGCGAACGGCTACTCCCCGAAGAAGCCGCCCTGATAGGGGACGCCCGGCGGGCGGGCAATGAAAAAGGCGACCGCCCCTGGTCGCCTTTTGTCGCGGGAGCCGCCTCCCGTCAGGTGTTGAGCACGCCCTTCAGGCTCTCGCCGACCTTGAAGCGGCAGGTTCTCTGGGCGGGCCGCTTCACCGTCTCACCGGTCTTCGGGTTGCGCGCCAGCCCCGCGGCGCGCTTCACCGGCACGAAGCTGCCGAAGCCCACGAGGCGGACTTCCTGGCCCTGCTTCAGCGAGGTGGAGACGGAGGCGATGAAGGCGTCCAGCGCCTCCTTGGCTTGCACCTTGTTCAATCCAGCCTTGTCGGCGATCGCCGAGACAAGTTCCGCCTTCGTCATGTGCGCATTCTCCCATGTGTCGTTCTTCTGTTCTTTTTTTGTGGAGCACGCCGGGATGGTCGCGAGGCCTACCCCCCGGCGCCTCTGCCGCCGATTAAGGACCCGAGAACGCGGGTCGTCAAACGAACGCGGCGCGGGATTCCTCCCGCGCCGCGCGTTTGTCACAACTTTTGATCGAGCCCCGGACGCATAGCGCGCCCAGGCGGCATTCAGTGGGTGATCACGCTCTCCACGTCGCCATCGTCCACCGGGGCGACCGGCGGCGCGTCGGCCTCCGACCACTCGATCGGCGTCGGCTGGCGGGTGAGCGCGTGGCTCAGCACCTCGTCCATGGTCGAGACCGGGATGATCTCCATCTCGGACTTCACGTTGTCCGGGATGTCGGCCAGGTCCTTCTCGTTCTCGGCCGGGATCAGCACCGTCTTCACGCCGGACCGGAGCGCCGCGAGCAGCTTCTCCTTCAGCCCGCCGATGGCGGTGACCCGGCCGCGCAGGGTGACCTCGCCGGTCATGGCGATGTCCTTGCGGATCGGGATGCCGGTGAGCACCGAGACGATGGCCGTCGCCATGGCCGCGCCGGCCGAGGGGCCGTCCTTGGGCGTGGCGCCGTCCGGCACGTGGATGTGGACGTCGGTCCGCTCGAAGGACGGCGGCTCGACGCCGAACTTCGTGGCCCGGCTGCGGACATAGCTGTTCGCCGCCGCGATCGACTCCTTCATCACGTCCTTCAGGTTGCCCGTGATGGACATGCGGCCCTTGCCCGGCATCTTGACCGCTTCGATGGTCAGGATGTCGCCGCCGAACTCGGTGTAGGCCAGGCCGGTGATGATGCCGACCTGATCCTCCGCGTCGGTCTCGCCGTAGCGGTACTTGCGGACGCCCGCGTACTTGGCCAGCCGCTCGTCGTCGATGGTGATCGACAGGACGTTCTCGCGGGCCAGGTCGCGCACGGTCTTACGCGCCAGGTTGCCCAGTTCGCGCTCCAGCGAGCGGACGCCGGCCTCACGGGTGTAGTAGCGGATCAGGTCGCGGATGCTCGATTCCGGCACCACGAACTCTTCCGGCTTCAGGCCGTGGTCCTTGGTCAGCTTCGGCAGGACGTGCCGCTTGGCGATCTCGACCTTCTCATCCTCGGTGTAGCCGGGGATGCGGATGATCTCCATGCGGTCCAGCAGGGGCTGGGGCATGTTCAGGCTGTTCGCCGTGGTGACGAACATCACCGGCGACAGGTCGTAGTCCACCTCCAGGTAGTGGTCGGCGAAGGTGGAGTTCTGCGCCGGGTCCAGCACCTCGAGCAGGGCCGACGACGGGTCGCCGCGCCAGTCCGAGCCCATCTTGTCGATCTCGTCGAGCAGGAAGAAGGCGTTGGTCGACTTGGCCTTCTTCATCGACTGGATGATCTTGCCGGGCATGGAGCCGATGTAGGTCCGGCGGTGGCCGCGGATCTCGGCCTCGTCGCGCACGCCGCCCAGGGAGACCCGGACGAACTCGCGCGCCGTCGCCTTGGCGATCGACTTGCCGAGCGAGGTCTTGCCGACGCCCGGAGGACCGACGAGGCACAGGATCGGGCCCTTCAGCGTGCCCACGCGGCTCTGCACCGCCAGGTACTCCAGGATCCGTTCCTTGACCTTGTCGAGGCCGTAGTGGTCCTCGTTGAGGATGTCCTCGGCCTTCTGCAGGTCGATGGGCTTCTGCTTGGCCTTGCCCCACGGGATCGACAGCAGCCAGTCCAGGTAGTTCCGGACCACGGTCGATTCCGCGGACATCGGGCTCATGTTGCGCAGCTTCTTCAGCTCCGCCTCGGCCTTGGTCCGCGCTTCCTTGGAGAGCTTGGTCTTCTTGATGCGCTTCTCGAGCTCGATCAGCTCGTCGCGCTGGTCGTCCTGCTCGCCCAGCTCGCGCTGGATCGCCTTCATCTGCTCGTTCAGATAGTACTCGCGCTGCGTCTTCTCCATCTGACGCTTCACGCGGTTCCGGATCTTCTTCTCGGTCTGCATGACCGAGATCTCGCCCTCCATCAGGGCGTAGACCTTCTCCAGGCGCTTCACGACGCTGAAGACCTCGAGGAGCTGCTGCTTCTCGCTGATCTTCACGGAGAGGTGGCTGGCGATGCGGTCGGCCAGCTCGCCCGGATCCTCGATCTGCGGGATGGCGGCGAGGAGCCTCGGGCGGCACCTTCTTGTTGAGTTTGACGTAGTTCTCGAACTGCTCGACGACCGCGCGGCTCAGGGCCTCGGCCTCCGACGTGCCGGCGCCGTCCTCCTGAACGAAGGCGATCTCGGCCTCGTAATAGTCGGGCTGGTCGGTGAAGCGGGTGATGCCGGCGCGGGCGCGGCCCTCCACCAGCACCTTCACGGTGCCGTCGGGCAGCTTCAGCAGCTGCAGGACGGTGGCGACGACGCCGACGTCGTAGATGGCCTCGGGCGACGGATCGTCGTCGTCCTTGTCCTTCTGGGTGGCGAGCAGGATCTGCTTGCCCTCATTGCGCATCGCTTCCTCGAGCGCGCGCACGGACTTCTCCCGACCCACGAACAGGGGGACTGGCTGGTGCGGGAAGACCACGATGTCCCGCAGCGGCAGGATCGGCAGGATCTTAATCTCGGACATGATGCTTCAACTCCTGGCCGGCCGGTTTGGTGTCCGACTCAGCCTGCCGGATCGCGGTCACCCAGACGATGCGCCTGAGTCGGACGACCCGTCCGCCGTGCTCGCGGCGGCTTGTTGGGATTTATGTGGACCGTTTCCGGGCCGGTGCAAGCGGAGCAAGTCCGTTGCGCGACACTGCGCCTCATCGCCGTCCACAGGTTAGCTTGACCGGGGAAAGCGGAGCCGCTCGCGCAAGGCCATGCCCTGCTGAACAGCGTTCAGATAGGCCCCCTGCCCGTGCATCAAGCGGTCTTCCGTCCGGTGGCGAGCTTGGTGCGGGTCTCGCGCACCGCGATGGCCGGAAGGGACGCGGCGTTGGCGTCCAGATAGGCGGCCACGGCGGCGGCGTGATGGGCCGTCAGCGCGCGCAGCAGCCAGGACACCGCCTTGGTGATCAGGATGTCGCGCTCGGCCTTCAGGGCCTCGATGTTGGCGAAGGCGAGGTCGGCGAACCGCACGTCCGGCGACCTGCGCGCAGGGCCGGTGAGCAGGACCAGCGAGGCGCGGCGGCGCGCGATGACCGGATCCCCCGCCATCCGCCGGATCGCCGCCTTCCAGGCGGGCCAGTCGGCGAGCATCTGTTCGGGCGGAAAGAGGTTCTGGCAGAGGTGGTCGACCTCCGCCCAGCCGCGCATGGCGCCCAGCCACCGCTCCAGGTCCTCCGGGCGCACGGCCTGGCGGGCCGGCCGGTGCAGGCCAAGGATCAGGGCGCCCAGGGTCTTCTCGTCGAAGGTCGCGGCGCCGGCGAGGCTTTCGACCACGGCCAGGATCTCGGCCGGCGGCGCGTCCCGACGCTGGTCGACCCAGGCCTTCGCCAGGGCGCGGCGGGCCGGCACCGGCACCCCCAGCACCTCGCTGTCGGCGCCAAGGTAGGCGGCGGTCTCGAGCCGCCTGGTCTTCGGCGCGAGGGCGCGGAGATCCTCGATCAGACGAGCATGTTCCGGATGCATACCCCCCTCTTCGCTCACCCCCGGGCGGCCTCAGCCGGCCAGCGCCGCTTCCACGAAATCCAGCCGATCCTGGCCGAAGTAGAGCTCGCCCTCCACGAAGAAGGTCGGCGCCCCGAACATGCCGCGCGCCACGGCCGCCTCGGTGTCGGCCTTCAGCCGCGCCTTGACGTCCTCGTCGGCCTGGAAGGCCATGAACTCCTCGCCCGAGACCCCGGCGCGCGCCAGAACCGGGCCCATCTCGGCCGGGTCGCCGAGGTTCTTCGGGTCGTTCCACATGGCGTCGAAGACCGCGTCCACGTAGGCCAGGAACCGCGGATCGTCGCGCAGACCCACCGCGCCGCGCATCAGGTGAAGCGTGTTGATCGGGAAGTGTGGGTTGCGGGTGAAGGGCGTCCCGCGCTTCGCGGCCCAGCGGGCGAGGTCGGCGTTCATCCAGGCGCCCTTGACCGCGATGGTCGCCGGCGAGGCGTTGCCGGTCGCCTTGAACACCCCGCCCAGCAGCACCGGCCGGTAGTCGATCTCGGCGCCCGTGCGGGCGGCGACATCCGGAAGAGCTTTCCACGCCAGGTAGCTGGCGGGACTGCCGAAATCGAACAGGAACTCGACCGTCTTTCCCATCAGAAGCTCTCCGTCCAGGGCCTGAGGTCCAGCTCGTGGGTCCAGGCGTCGCGGGGTTGGGCGTGCAGCATCCAGTAGGCCTCGGCGATGTGCTCCGGATTGAGGATGCCGTCGTGGTCCTTCTGCGCATAGCGCTCCGGGAAGTTCTCCTTGATCCAGGCGGTGTCGATCGCGCCGTCGATGATGGTGTGGGCCACGTGGAGGCCTTTGGGTCCCAGTTCGCGGGCCATGCTCTGGGCGAGCGCGCGCAACGCATGCTTGGCGCCGGCGAAGGCGGCGTATCCGTCGCGGCCGCGTACGGAGGCCGTGGCCCCCGTGAAGAGGATGGTGCCCCGGCCCCGGGGGTCATGCGCTTGGCCGCCTCGCGGCCGGCGAGGAAGCCCGCGAAGGCGGCCATCTCCCAGACCTTGAAATAGACCCGCGCCGTGGTCTCGGCGATCGGGAAGCGGACGTTCGCCCCGATGTTGAAGACGCAGGCCTCCACCGGCGCGATCTCGGCTTCGACACGGTCGAAGAGGCCGACCATCTGGTCCTCCTGGCGGGCGTCGACGCCGAAGGGGTGCGCCTCGCCGCCGGCGTCGCGGATGGCCTGCGCCAGGTCCTCGAGCTGGTCGGCGTGGCGGCGCACGACGACCGCCGCGAAGCCCTCCCGGGCGAACCGCTTGGCGATGGCCCCGCCCAGCGCGTCCCCTGCCCCGATGACGATGACCGCCTTTTCCGCCATGGGATGCTCCTCCGCGCCCGATGGAATGATGATCATCATATTCGCGGGCGCAGCGAAATGGATGGCAGGAATTCTGCGCCGGCTGTGAGATCGGAGCGTGGGTGAGGTTCGGGTTGGAACCACGAAGGGCGCGAAGGACACGCCATTGATCCGCCCCTCCTCCGCTCATCCCGGCGAAAGCCGGGATCCAGGCTGAGGGTGGGTTTGAACCACGGATTTCACGGATGGCCGCTGGCTCGGCCTGATGGAACCACGGAATACACGGAATACACGGAAGGGAGCCGAGCTGACCTTTCGAGGCGGGCGAGGTGGTGGAAAGGGAATCGCGCGCCGGAGGCGCGCAAGCATGATCGAGGCGCCAAGCCATGGGGTGGCCCGCCTTTCCGTGTATTCCGTGTATTCCGTGGTTTGATTTTCGCGCGCGGCGCGGTCGCTGAGTCAGCCTGGATCCCGGCTTTCGCCGGGATGAGCGGAGGGGGGTTAGCTGGAGTCGGCGGTTGCGGGCTCGGGTTCGGGCTCGGCCCGTTCGCGGCCTCGGATGTCGTAGATCAGGGTGGGGTCGGCGCCGATGGCGTCGCAGGCTTCGATGACCAGGAGGTCGAAGTCGCGGGTGAGGAAGTCGGGTTTGGCTTGCTCGGCATCGAGGAAGGCCTCGAGCCTGTCCCACATGGGGTCTTCGGGCGGCGGGCGGTCGGGCTTGTCGATCCCGTCGTCGGGGAGGTTCCAGTCGGCGCCTTCGTGCTCAGACCAGAAGCAGTCGCCGACCCGGGTCCAGACGCCGTCGCGGCGCTGGTCGACGGCGAGGTCGTGCAGGTCAGCCTCGGCTTTCGCCCGGGCTTCGGCGAGGTCGGCGGCGGCCTTTTCCTTGAGAACCAGATCGTCCTTGTAGCGGAGGAGCTTCAGTTCCAGCGCCAGCGTCTGGCGCAGGCCGCGGCTCACCCGGTGGAAGGCGGTGGCGAGGCGGCCGGCGTCCTCGGGGTTCTCGGCGTCCAGCGCCCGCTGCTGCAGGTCGCGGCAGAGCTCCAGGCTCATCCCCGCGAGCGCGCGGAGCGTCAGGGTGTGACGGTCTTCTCCGATCTGGGCTGCATCGTCGGTCATGAGAACGAAACGAGAACATATGCAGCCGGCGGAGTCAAGGTTTTTCGGCCTGGAACGAAGAAGGCCCCGCAGTCGCCTGCGGGGCCTGAACTTTCCGGCTTGGTCGGCGGCGCTTAGGCCGCGCCGCCCTTGTCGCGGCGTTCGGCGTAGATCAGCAGCGGCTGGGCGCGGCCTTCCACCACCTCGGCGTTGACCACCACCTCTTCCACGCCGTCGTAGGTCGGCAGCTCGTACATGGTGTCGAGCAGGATGCCTTCCAGGATCGAGCGCAGGCCCCGCGCGCCGGTCTTGCGCTGGATCGCCTTGCGGGCGACCGCCATCAGGGCGTCGTCGGTGAAGGTGAGGCCCACGTTCTCCATGTCGAAGAGGCGGACGTACTGCTTCACGAAAGCGTTCTTCGGCTCGGTGAGGATCTTCACCAGGGCCTTCTCGTCCAGGTCGTCGAGGGTGGCGATCACCGGCAGACGGCCGATGAACTCCGGGATCAGGCCGAAGCGGAGCAGGTCGTCCGGCTCCACCTGGCGGAAGATCTCGCCCGTGCGCCGCTCGTCCGGATCCGACACCTTGGCGCCGAAGCCGATGGAGGTGCCCTGGCCGCGCGCCGAGATGATCTTCTCGAGGCCGGCGAAGGCGCCGCCGCAGATGAACAGGATGTTGGTGGTGTCGACCTGCAGGAATTCCTGCTGCGGATGCTTGCGCCCGCCCTGCGGCGGCACGGAGGCGACGGTGCCTTCCATGATCTTCAGCAGCGCCTGCTGGACGCCTTCGCCCGACACGTCGCGGGTGATCGACGGGTTGTCCGACTTGCGGCTGATCTTGTCGACTTCGTCGATGTAGACGATGCCGCGCTGCGCGCGCTCGACGTTGTAGTCGGCGGCCTGCAGCAGCTTCAGGATAATGTTCTCGACGTCCTCGCCGACGTAGCCGGCTTCGGTGAGGGTCGTGGCGTCGGCCACGGTGAACGGAACGTCGATGATTCGGGCGAGCGTCTGGGCCAGCAGGGTCTTGCCCGTGCCGGTCGGCCCGATGAGCATGATGTTGGCCTTGCCCAGCTCGACGTCGTTGTTCTTCGTCGCGTGGTTCAGGCGCTTGTAATGGTTGTGGACCGCGACCGAGAGGACCTTCTTGGCGTGGTCCTGGCCGATCACATAGTCGTCGAGAACCTCGCGGATCTCCTTCGGCGTCGGCACGCCGTCCTTCGACTTCACGAAGGAAATCTTGTGCTCTTCGCGGATGATATCCATGCACAGCTCGACGCATTCATCGCAGATGAACACGGTGGGCCCGGCGATCAGCTTGCGGACTTCGTGCTGGCTCTTGCCGCAGAAAGAGCAATAGAGGGTGCTCTTCGAATCTCCGCTCGCGGCCTTGGTCATGGTCGTTTCTCACTCTCTAGACGACACGGCCGATAACCGGCCCGCGCCGTCCCGCAGGACGTCTGCGCCCCTACAATGCAGATTACGCGCCGCGGGTTGTCTAAGTCTTGACATTCCCCGATCCGGCTAAGGATCACAACCCTTCGTTCGCCGGAGCGACAAATGGCGACGCGGCGCCCGCACCTGGCGGCGACTCGCGCCCCTAAATGGGATACGGGCCGAAATGGCACAAGAGTTCACCACCGCCCTGTCCCCAAGCGAAACAGCCGCGGAGGACCCGAACGGAGCCGACCTTCCGGTCGTCGCCTTCGACTTCGACGGCACGCTGACGGTCAGGGACAGCTTTACGGCCTTCCTCAGATGGCGTGCCGGACCGGCACGTTACGCGCTGGGCCTTGCACGCCTCGTGCCTGCCTTGATCGCCTATGTGTTCCATCGCGACCGTGGCCGCATAAAGGCGCAGGCGGTCGGTGAGTTCCTCAAGGGCGTGCCGCACGACCGGCTGGAGGCCGACGCCCGCCGCTTCGCCGAAACCCACGCCCGGAAACTCCTGCGCCCCGACGCCGTCGCCGCCTGGAAGCGCTGGCGCACGCAGCGGGTGCGGCTGGTGATCGTCACCGCCTCGCCGGAGATGACCGTCGGGCCGTTCGGCCGGGGCCTTGGCGCCGACGCGGTGCTGGGCACCCAGCTCTCGTTCGACGCCGACAACCGGGTGCTGGGCGCCTTCTCCGGTCCCAACTGCCGCGGGCCGGAGAAGATCGTGCGGCTGAAGGAGGTGTTCGGCCCGGAGATGCGGCTGAAGGCGGCCTACGGGGACACCAGCGGCGATCGGGAGATGCTGGCGATGGCCGAGATCCCCGGCTACCGGGTGTTCAAGGGCAGACCCTAGCCCTCGGTCACCAGGTGCAGAGGCGGCGGGCGCTCCGCCGACCGGTCCATCAGGGCGGCGAGATAGGCGTCGCGCCAGGCGTTCACGTCGTCTCGGCGGACCCCGTCGATCAGCGCCTCCCAGCGGCGCCGGCGTTCGGCCAGCTCCATGCCCAGCCCCTGGCGGATGGCGTCGGAGACGTCCTCGCGGCTGAAGGGATTGACGATCAGCGCCTCCGCCATCTGTTCGGCGGCGCCCGGCGAACTGCGACAGGATCAGCACGCCGGGATCCTCGGGGTCCTGGGCGGCGACGTATTCCTTGGCCACCAGGTTCATGCCGTCGCGCAGCGGCGTGACGAGCCCGATGGCGGCGGTGCGGTAGATGCCGGCCAGCTCGTCCCGCCGGTAGCTGCGGTTCACATAGCGGATCGGCACCCAGTCGGCCGTGGCGAACGCGCCGTTGATCCGGCCGCTCACCCCGTCCAGCCGCGCCCGGATCTCCTGATAGGCCGGGACCTCGTCGCGGCTCGGCGTCGCGATCTGGAGGAAGAAGACCTGCTCCTGCGCCTCCGGGGTGCGGGTCAGGTACTCCTCGTAGGCGAGGAAGCGCTCCTCGAGGCCCTTGGAATAGTCGAGGCGGTCGACGCCGACGATCATCCGCCGGCCGGCGAGGCTGCGGGTCATCCGCGCCTGCCAAGCCCGCGCCGCCTCGCCCTCCGCGGCCCGGGCGAAGGCTTCGGCGTCGAGCCCGATCGGGAAGACGCCCAGCCGCACCGTCCGGCCGTACGCCGTGGCCCGGCCGTCCGCCTCCACCTGGCCGCCCGCCTCCTGGACCACATAGTCCCGGAAGGCGGAAAGCGCGTCGTGGCTCTGGAAGCCGACGAGGTCGTAGTCGAACAGCGACTGCACCAGCTCGACGTGGTTGGGGAGCGTCGTGAACAGCCGTCGCGCCGGCCAGGGGATGTGCAGGAAGAAGCCGATGCGGTTGCCGACTCCGCGGCGGCGCAGCTCGCGGGCCAGCGGGATCAGGTGGTAGTCGTGGACCCAGACGAAGTCCTCCGCCTCGATGAGCGGCCGGACGGTGTCGGCGAAGCGGGCGTTCACCCGCGCATAGCCCTCGTCGAAGGAGCGCTCGTAGGCCGACAGGTCGATGCGGTAGTGGAAGAGCGGCCAGACCGTCCGGTTGGCGTAGCCGTTGTAGTACTCCTGCCGGTCCTGCTCCTCGAGGTCGACGGTGGCCACGGTGACGCCGCCGCTGCGCTGGACCGCCAGCTGTCCGCTGAAGGTCTCGATGGTGCGGCCGCTCCAGCCGAACCAGACGCCGTTGTGTTCGCGCAGCGCCGCCGACAGCGCCATGGCGAGGCCGCCCACGCTGGCCCCCGCCTCGTCGCCGGGCGGGTTCACGCGGTTGGAGATTACGATCAGTCGCCCCATCACGCGCCCCTCAAGGCAGCAGGACGGGCGGCACGCCCCAGGTGTCCTCAAGGCATCGCGCGAGCTCCGCCCCGCTCCGACGCCCAGCCAGCTTCGCGGAAACCAGTGCGAGGTCCACCGGCGTCTGGGCGACAAGCGTCAAGGCTTTCGCCGCCGTATCCACCGGACCGAGAACATTCACGCCCGCATCGGTGAGATCCGCCACGAGTGAATCGGGGTTCTCCGAAAATGTCCTGACGACCAAGACTGTCGTGAACTGATCAAACTGCTTTTCGATTTGGATGTCGTCCCACATCACGTTGCAGTTAGACCCTGCGAAGGCTCACGCCAACGGGCCGACGTCTAAACTTCGCGTGAGGTGATCGGCTCAGCTTGCGCGCGGCAGCGCGAGGATCTGGTCCCAGGCCGCCTTCAGTTCGGCCTCGAAGCGGTCGCGGGAGAACCCGGCCGCCGTCGCCTGGCCGGCCCGGCGGCGGTCGTCGAGGCGCTCGCCGGCCTTGAGCGCATCCAGCCGCTCGGCCAGGCGATGGGCGATGGCGGCGTGGGGAGGCCGCGTCGTCGAACCAGTCCCCGTTCGCCTCCGTGGCGTACTCGAGGCCCCCGACCCCGTGGAAGCCCACGACGAGGGACCCCGCCGCCATCGCCTCCAGCGGCGGCAGGCCCAGGCCCTCCATGTGGCTGAGGCTGAGGAAGACCTCGCAGCCCTTGACCATCTCGGCCGCCTTCGGCCGCGCGACGCCCCGGATCTGCACCCAGGGCACGTCGAGATGGCGCGGGTGCAGCGACAGCAGCGCGCCGTTGATCAGCTTGCCCTCCATGCCGCGCTTGCGAGACATGAAGGCCACCGCCAGCTTGCGCGGCGCATCGAGCGGCTGGGCGAAGGCCGGCTCCACGAAGACCCTGACCGCCGGGATCGGACCATCCCATCCCAGCTCGACGATCTTCTCCGCCCCGATCCGGCTGCCGGCGATGATCGCCTCGCAGCCCCAGCGCCGGAGGGAGGGCATGTCCCGCACCGCCTGGAAACTGTAGTGCCAGTTCTGATTGTGGACGACCTTGCGGGCCGGGCTCTTGATCACGTGGAGCATGCCCCGGCCGTGCATCTCGCCGCAGACCACCCAGTCGTCCGCGGTCAGCTCCGCCTCGTACTGCCAGGGACTCTCAAGCCCAGGAGGGAAGGTCGGCGCGGCGTCTCCGGCGTCGTCCATCGGCAGGATCAGGAAGCGCGCGTCGAAGCCCATCCTCCGGAGCGCCGCCACGTGCTCGAGATTGATGAGCTGGCCGCCGGCGACGTGCTGGCCGGTCGTGACGTAGAAGATCCGCAAGTCCCGCCCCCTCATGCAAAGGCGCCCGCCGCGGCCGGCGAGCGCCCTGCTGTCCCTGCCCTGGCCGAGCGATCAGCTCTCGGCGTCGCGCTTTTCCCAGACGTGGTCGACGAGGCCCCAGTCGCGGGCTTCCTCCGCCGTCATGAAGTAGTCGCGGTCGAGGGTGTCCTCGACTTCCTGGACCGTGCGGCCGGTGTGCTTGGCGTAGAGCTCGTTCAGCCGGCGCTTGGTCTTGATGATGTCCTCGGCATGGCGCTCGATGTCCGACGCCTTGCCGGAGAAGCCGCCCGAAGGCTGGTGCACCATGATCCGCGAGTTGGGGAGCGCGATGCGCTGGCCCTTCTCGCCGGCCATCAGCAGGAAGGAGCCCATGGATGCCGCCATGCCGAGGCAGAGCGTGATCACCGGGCTCTTGATGTACTGCATGGTGTCGTAGATCGCGAGACCGGACGTCACCACCCCACCCGGGGAGTTGATGTACATCTGGATCTCTTTCTTCGGGTTCTCCGCCTCGAGGTGCAGGAGCTGGGCGCAGATCAGGCTGGCCATGCCGTCCTCGACGGGGCCGGCCAGGAACACGATCCGGTCCTTCAGGAGGCGGGAGAAGATGTCGTAGGCGCGCTCGCCGCGGCTCGTCTGCTCGACGACCATCGGCACGAGCCCAAGCGCGGTGGTGACAGGGTCACGCATGAAAAGGACGTCCTTCCAGGAATTCGCATGCGGGCTGCCGTAACCCGCGTCTCCCCGATATCGCGCGCCGGGCGTTGCGCCGCAAGGGCGGCGGCGGCGCAGACACGCCGCCGCGCCCTCCCGGACGCAGATTCCGCGGCGGCGGGCCGACGCCGGAGGCTAGGCGAACAGGAAGTCGTTCGAGCTCAGGCTCGACAGGCGGACATCCATCAGGGTGATCGAGTTCTCCGCGTCGTAGGTGATGACCACGTTTCCGCCGACCTGCTGGGCATGGCTCATGACGTCGGCGAAGTTGGCGAACTGCGTCCGGTCGAGCTGGATCACATCGTCACGGGTGTTGAAGTCGGTGATGCGATCGCGGCCGAACGCCCCGGAGAAGATGAAGCGGTCGGCCCCGTTGTCGCCGGACAGCGTGTCGGCCCCCGTCCCGCCGGCGAGGGTGTCGTTGCCGTTGCCACCCCGATCAGGTCGGCGCCCGCATCGCCGTCCAGGCGATCGTTGCCGTTGTCGCCCGAGATCAGGTCGCCGTCGTCGCCGCCGGAGATCGTGTCGTCGCCGTTCTCGCCCACCAGGACGTCGCTGGAGCCCCCGCCGGCGAGCACGTCGTTGCCGTTGCCGCCGTTCAGCGAGTCGGACCCGTCGAAGCCCGCCAGCCGGTCGTTTCCGTTGCCGCCGCTCAGGATGTTGATGCCGTCGTCGCCGTTCAGGGTGTCGTTCCCATTGGTCCCGAACTGCGGAAGCATCGGCAGGACGCCCGAGACCGTGACCTTGACCGTCGCCGTGCTCGTCGCGCCGGCGGCGTCCTTCATGGTGTAGGTGAAGGTGTCCGTGACCTTCAGGCTGGGCAGCAGCAGGAGGTCGAAGGCGTCGGCGTCGGCCGCATAGACGAGCTTGCCGTCCACGATGCTGACCGAGCCGCCGAGCGACGTCGCGGAGACGCCGACGATGGTGCGGATGTCGCCGGCATCGACGTCGGCATCATTGGCCAGCACGTCGATGACCACCGTCTGGTTGTTGGCGACCGCCGCCGTGTCCGCGACCGCGACCGGCGCGTCGTTCACCGCCGCAACGTTCAGGGCCACGGTCGTCGCCTGGGAGACGGCGCCCACGGCGTCGCGGGTGACGTAGGTGAAGCTGTCGGCCCCGTTGTAGTTGGCCGCCGCCGCATAGGTGAACGAGCCGTCCGCGTTGAGCGTCAGCGCGCCGTGCGCCGGGCCTTGCTGCAGGATGGCGGTGATGGCGTCGCCGTTCAGGTCGCTGTCGTTGGCCAGCACGCCGTTGGCCGCGGAGACCGTCAGCACGGCGTCCTCGTTCGCCGCATAGGCGTCGGCGCCCGCCGAGGGGCCGGTGTTGACCAGGAAGCGGCCGAGCACCGGATCATGGTCGGTGGGCCGGAAACCGGCCTGGCCGGAGTTCAGGTGGACGATGTCGAACTCGGCGGTCTCCGCCAGCCGGCCCGACACCAGCAGGTGGTCGATCTGCTGGGAGTTGCCGTCGAAAACGTAGCTGTAGCGCTCGTTGGCCGGGAGCAGCCAGGAGAGGTTCTGCAGCAGGCCGTCCTGCTCCAGGACCGTGAGCGACTCCTCGAACTGGAAGCCGTTGAAGTCGCCCATCACCGCCACGTGGCGGGTCGGGTCGGCCGCGAGGAGCTGCTGGACGAAGGCCTGGACCGCCTCGCTCTGCGCCTCGCGGGCGTCCTCGCCGGCGTTCACCGGCGGCTGGCGGTCGCCGAAGATGCCCTCGTCGCTGCCGATCCGCGAGGTGGAGTGCAGGTCGATGGCGGTGACGGTCTCGCCGCGGAAGACGAAGTCCGCGGCCAGCGGCTTGCGGCTGCCGGCGTAGGCCTCGTCCTCGGGGCTGACCAGCCGGGCGGAGCCCTCCACGTAGTCGACGCGGTCGGGGTTGTAGAGGAAGCCGTTGCGGATGTTGCCGCCGGGCTCGCCGCCGCTGCTGCCGGCGGTCGCCGGGGCGACCTCGACATATTCGTAGCGGGGGCCGCCGGCGGCCACGATGGCGTCGATCAGCTTCTGGGCGGTGGCCGCGCCGGAGAGGTCCGCGCCGCCGCCCGCCCCGTCCGCGTCCTGGATCTCCTCGACGCCGATGATGTCAGGGCTCCTCAGGGCGTTCACGATGTCCTGCGCCAGCGCGTCGAACTTCGCCTGCGGATCGTTGGGATCGAGGTTCTCGAGGTTGTAGGCGGCGATGGTCAGGCGGATCGCGTCGCCCACCAGGGCCGAGACCTCGTCGGCGGGAGAGCCCGGACCGGTGCGGTTGGCGATCTGGGTCGCCACCACCTCGTAGTCGCCGCCGAAGTAGCTGATGACACCGGTGACGTCGCCCAGGCTGTCGCCCATGTCGTAGGCCGGCGAGAAGCCCGGCAGGACGCCCTGGTCGACATAGACCTCGATGCGCTCCGGATTGAAGTCGCCGGCGTCGACGGTCACGCCGCCACGGCCGTTGACGTCCGGGTTCCCGGCGCCGCCGTCGGTGACCACCCAGGTGGAGCCGCCATCCGAGAGGTCGGTGGCCCGGGCGTTCGGCAGGGTCACCAGCATGCCTTCCATGGATTTGAAGAAGTCCATGGCCTGGGTCGAGGGATCGTAGGCGTCGTCGTCGTCGCCGACGGCGTTCGGGACCTGCCGGCCGCCCTGCCCGATCACCGTGGCGGTGACCTCGCCCGCGCCGATCTTCGTGACGGTGGGCGTGGCGATCTGGGTGGTAGTGAGGTTGTTGCCCGTACCGAACTCGTCCACCTGGCCGCGGACGCTGACCTTGTCGCCGGCCACGACGCCGGGCGCGGTGTTGGTGAAGACGAAGATGCCGTCCGAGGTGGCGAGGTTTCCGTCGCCGGTCGGGTCCTGCATCCAGAAGCCGTTGGTGTCGACGGCGGTGACGACGCCCTCGGTCTTCACCTCCTGGTCGTCGTAGGCGCTGAGGTGGCCCGCGCCCTGGATCTCGTAGATGCGCAGGAACGGCACGTCGTCGTTGCGGATGGTGCCGACGCCCTGGGCGTCGCCGAGCGTCGCGCCATTGGTCGGGTTGGCGAGGTTCAGGAAGAGGGTCTCGTGCGCCTCGATGACCGTATCGCCGAAGACGGTGACCGCGACCGTCTTGCTCATCTCGCCGGCCGCGAAGCTGAGCTGGCCGGACGTGGCGGTGTAGTCGGAGCCCGCGCTCGCCGTGCCGTCGGCGGTGGCGTAGTCCACCGTGAAGGCCTGGGTCGGCCCGGAGCGGGTGACGGTGAAGGTCAGGGTCTTCGAACCGTCGTCGCCTTCCGTGACCGTGACGTCGGCGACGCGGACGCGGGCGGTGGGGGCCACCAGGGTCTGGTCGCCATTGATCTGGCCGGGCGTGTCGTCGGCGGACAGCGTCCAGCCGAAGTCGAGGCCTTCGCCCCCGGTCCCGGTGCGGGCGATTGAGGTCCCCTCGGCGTTGCCGAGCTCGGCCACGGCCACGTCGACGCTGGTCATGCCGGCGGCCGGGCCGTTGGCGGCCGTCATGGTCGCCTCGTAGCTGATGAACTCCAGCACTGCGCCGCCGGGCGCCACGAGGGCGATGCCGTCGGCCTCGGGGGTGGACGTGCCGCCGTTCTGCAGGCCGCTGGCGGCGAAGCTCAGGACGCCCGAGCCGTTCTGCAGGTTGGGGATGACGCCGGAGAGCTGGATGGTGGCGTAGGCCGCGCCGCCGTTGCCGTTGTAGAGCACCAGGGAATAGCCGGTGAGGTCGAGGCCGGCGGGGCCCGCCACCTCGATGAACTCGCCGGTGTCGGTCCCGGCGTCGTCATAGTGGAACTCGTTGATCCAGGGCGTGCCGACGATCGGCGGCGGCGCGTCGTCGTTGACGATCGTCCCCTGCCCCTGGCTGTCGGCGATGGCCGCGCCGCCGGTGGCGCCGGAGAGGTTCAGGAAGAGGGTCTCGCTGGCCTCGACCGTGGTGTCGCCGGAGACCGTGACGCTGACCGTCTTGCTGGTCTCGCCGGCGGCAAAGCTGAGCGTTCCGGAGGCCGCCGTGTAGTCGACGCCCGCCGTCGCCGTGCCGTCGGCGGTGGCGTAGCCGACGGTGAAGGCGCCCGTCCCGCCCGTGCGGGTGACGGTGAAGGTCAGCGTCGAGGCGCCGGCGTCGCCCTCCGTCACGGTGGCGTCGGAGACCGAGACCGTCGGCGGCGTGACGCCGCCGAACGACTGGCCGTTGTTGGTCTGGCCAGGGGTGTCGTTGGTGTCGAGAACCCAGTTGAAGTCGCCGTACTGCGTGCCCGAACCGGTCAGCGAGATGGAGGTGCCGGTGGCGTTCCCCGGCTCGACGACGCCGATGTCGACGCTGGTCATGCCGAGCGCCGGCCCGCTGGTGGCCGCGAAGGTTCCTTCATAGCTCAGGAACTGGACGACCTGGCCCTGGGCGTTGACGAGGGCGAAGCCATCCGGCGCGCCGTTCTGCAGCCCGTCGACCGGCAGGGTGATGGTGCGGAAGCCGAAGCCCGTACCGGTTTCGTCGGAGACCACACCGGAGAGCGTCAGCACGCCGCCCGGCGAGGTGTAGGCCTGGCCGTTGGCGCCGTTGTAGCGGACCACGGTCCAGCCGGTCAGATCCGTGCCGGCGCTGGCGGCGATCTCGATAAACTCCCCGGCGTCCGTGCCGGCGTTGTCGTAGTGGAACTCGTTGATCCAAACAGGCATGGAACTCCCCCACCGGAGCTCCCCAGCGCCGGTTCGCAAATGATGGCCGTCCGAGATGACCGCCTCCCGGGGCGGTCGCTATCCACCAGCTGTTACGTCCCTGTGACGGGGGTCAACAACGTTCGCCGAACGCGCGCGATCTGCCGCAGGAAACCTGTGGAAGAGATTGGTTTCAGGCCGAGATCTGCTCGATCCAGGCCTTGAGCGTGGCGACCACCTGGTCCGGCGGCGCATAGCCGCGCGTGACGACGCCATAGACCCCGGCCTCGTTGGGCCCGGCGACGAGGGTCGGGAAGCCGGTGACGCCGGCCCGCTGGGACAGGGCGTAGTCGCCCCAGGTCTCCCGCTTGGCGTCTTCGGCGGCCCACTGGGCGTGGAAGTCGGCGCGGTCGAGGCCGAGCTCGGCGACGAGGTCGGCGAGCACCTGCCCATCGGTGACGTTGCGCGCCTCGGCGTAGAACGCCCGCTGCACGCGGGCGAGATAGGCCAGCGCCAGCTCCGGGTCCTCGCGTCGCGCCACGACGACGGCGCGGGCGGCGGGATCGGTATCGTAGACGAACCCCTCCGGCAGGGCGGCCTCGTCGAACGGCACGCCCGAGGCGTCATGCACGTGTCGCCAATGGGTGGTGACCTCCGCGCGGGCCGCGAAGCTCATCGGCTCCTCGGTCCCGGGCCGCAGGCCCCCCAGGACCAGGCGGATCGGAAGCGCCCGGCCGAAGGCCCGCCGGATTTCCTCGATGGCCGGGGAGAAGCCGTAGCACCACGAGCACATGGGGTCGGTGAAATAGATCAGGTGCGGACCGTCCATGGCGCGTCTCCGAGCGGCGGCGGGAGGATCGCAGGCGCCGCTCCGGAGGTCACGCGGCTTGTGCCCCTGAGGCCATACCCGCACCGCGCGAACCTGCACTGGACGGACCGGTCGTACGAATGCGCCGGCCGGCGCGGCCAAGTGATAGCTTTCGTGGAAGAATCCGCCGCCCAATAGCCGTGCGCCCGCCATCCGCCGGTTCAGTTCCGAGGACGGCTGGAACCAACAGCGCCGTTGCACGCTGAAGCTTTATCGCGAGGGTTGTGCGGAATGGTCCAATACGCGGTCACCCTGAAGGATGGGGACTGGACTGTCTTCTGCGACGGAGCGCCGCTTGAGCGCGGCCTGTCGCGCTCGGCGGCCATTCAGATGGCGCGCGACCTCGCGTTCGACGCGGAGGAACGCGGCGAGCAGGTCGAACTTCTCATTCAGGGATACTACGGCGAGATGTCCCGCCGCATGAGCGGCGGGGGACAGCTGAGCCCGCCTTAGCGGCGGGCCGCCGACTTGGCTTCGCGCTTGGCGCGGGCCTGGGCCTTGGCTTCCGCCTTGCGCGCCTTGCGCTCGTCGCGCTTCATCGCGAGCTGAAGCTCCTCGTCGTTGGCGATCGCCTCGGCGCGCGCCGCAGCGGCCTGCTCGGCCTGGACGCGGGCGGCTTCCTTCTCGGCGGCGCGCTTGGCGCGGACCTCTTCCAGCTCGCGCGCCTTGCGCTGAGCCCGGGTCTCGAACCGGCCCTCGGCCTCGACCGCCTGGACCATCGGCTTGGGCTTGAACTTCTCGAGCAGCGCCTTCCGCGCCGCAGCCTGGGACTCCAGCCTTTCGCTGAAGCCACCGATCTTCATTTCTCGCATCGGGACTTTCTAGGTGGGGAAACACAAAGTTGGTCCGCGGGAAAACCCCCGCGGACCAGATCGGGTTGCCGGATCAGCCGACGATTTCGGCGTCCGTGAAGAACTGTGCGATCTCGATCTTGGCGTTGTCCTGGCTGTCGGACCCATGGACCGAGTTCTCGCCGACGCTCTCGGCGTAGAGCTTGCGGATGGTGCCGTCAGCGGCCTGGGCGGGGTTCGTCGCGCCCATCACTTCGCGGTACTTGGCGACGGCGTTGTCGCCCTCGAGGACCTGCACGACGACAGGCTCGGAGATCATGAAGTCCACGAGCTCGCCGAAGAACGGGCGCTCCTTGTGGACGTCGTAGAACTGCTCCGCCTGCTGGCGGGTCATGCGGATGCGCTTCTGGGCGACGATCCGCAGGCCGGCGTCCTCGATCACCGCATTGACCTTGCCGGTCAGGTTGCGACGCGTCGCGTCCGGCTTGATGATCGAGAAGGTGCGTTCGGTCATGGTGTTGTTCTTGGTCTCTCAGGACTGGGGGAGGCCGCAGCGGCGCCGCGGAAAGTGGCGGGCTCTATAAACGCTCGCCCCCGCCTCGCCAAGGCGCCAGCGGTCTGCTAAGAGCCCGCCCGGCCAAGTGGCGGCGCGGCTCCTGACATTCAAGCCCTGGCCTTCTCCACATACGCGATCCGGCGAGGGCTGGTCCGCGCCCGCAACTCCTGCCCGTCGTTTGTCATGCTTCAGATCCAGAACCTCGTCTTCGACGCCTGGGGCCGCCGGTTCTTCGACCAGGCGAGCGTCAGCCTTCCGAAGGACGCCAAGGTCGGCCTCGTGGGCCGCAACGGTGTCGGCAAGTCGACCCTCTTCAAGCTGATCCTCGGCCAGCTCGTCCTGGGCTCGGGCGAGATCGGCCTGCCCCGGCAGGCGCGAATCGGCTCCGTCGACCAGGAGCATCCGGCGACGCCCGTGCCGCTGCTCGACACCGTGTTGGCCGCCGACCTCGAGCGTTCGAGCCTGCTTGCGCGGCTGGAGACCGCCGCGCCGGAGGAGTTGGGCGACATCTACACCCGGCTGATCGAGATCGACGCCGACCGCGCGCCGTCGCGCGCCGCCGAGATCCTGGCGGGCCTGGGCTTCGCCAACGAGGACCTGGCGCGGCCGATGGCGGAGTTCTCGGGCGGCTGGCGGATGCGGGTGGCCCTGGCGGCCTCGCTGTTCGCCGAGCCGGACCTGCTGCTGCTCGACGAGCCCACCAACTACCTCGACCTGGAAGGCGCGCTCTGGCTGGAGGCGCGGCTGCGGAAGTACCCGCACACCGCCATCGTCATCAGCCACGACCGCGAGCTGCTGAACAATTCGGTCGACCACATCCTCCACCTGAAGGACGGCAAGTTGGAGCTCTACTCCGGCGGCTATGACAGCTTCGAGCGCCAACTCACCGAGAAGCTCAGGCTGCAGGAAGCCAACCGGGTGAAGATCGAGGCAAAGCGGGCGCACATGCAGTCCTTCGTCGACCGCTTCAAGGCCAAGGCGTCGAAGGCCCGGCAGGCGCAGTCGCGCATGAAGGCGATCGCCAAGCTGCCGCCAGTCTCCGCGGTGATCGAGGAGCACGTGGCGCCCTTCACCCTGCCCTCGCCCGAGCGACCCCTGCCCCCGCCGCTGATCCGCGTGGAGGGCGCGGCCGTGGGCTACGGCGACGCGCCGATCCTGAAGCGGCTGGACCTGCGGCTCGACCTCGACGACCGCATCGGCCTCCTGGGCGTCAACGGCGCCGGCAAGTCGACCTTCGCCAAGCTGGTGGCCGGCGCGCTGACGGTGGAGAGCGGCCACCTGCATCGCAGCGGCCGGCTCAAGGTGGGCTGGTTCCACCAGCACCAGATCGAGGCCATGGACCCCACGGACACTCCGCTGGAGATCATGCGCCGCGCCCTGCCCCAGTCCACCGAGAGCCAGAGGCGCTCGAAGCTGGCCCAGTTCGGCCTGGGCTTCGAGAAGCAGGACACCACGGTCTCCAACCTCTCCGGCGGCGAGCGGGCGCGGCTGCTGCTCAACATGGTGGCCATGGAGGCGCCGCACCTCCTGATCCTCGACGAGCCGACCAACCACCTGGACATCGACAGCCGCCGCGCCCTGCTGGACGCGCTGAACGACTACGAGGGCGCGGTGATCCTGATCACCCACGACCGCTCGCTGATGGAGCTGGTCGCCGACCGCCTGTGGCTGGCGGCGGACGGGACCATCAAACCGTTCGACGGGGACCTCGAGGACTACGCCCGCTTCGTGCTGGACCGTGCCCGGGTCGCGGCCCGCGCGCCGACCCAGGTGAAGGCCGAGGCCCCGCCGCCTCCGCCGCCCCCGCCGGCCCAGCGACCGAAGGTCCCGACCGGCCCCGCGCGCCGCCGCGCCGAGGCCGCCGAGGCCGCCCTCACCCGGGCGACCGAGGCGCTCGCGCAGATCGACCAGGCGCTGACGGATCCGCAGGTGTTCACCAGGGATCCCCAGAAGGCGGCCGAACTCGGACGCCGCCGCGAGCAGGCCCAGGCCGCGGTCAACGCCGCCGAGCTGGAATGGCTGGAGGCCCAGGAAGCCTACGAGGCGCTGCAGGTCGGCTGACGGAACCTGCGCCGCCCTGACCGGTTCAGCCCGCCGGGTGCAGGAGTGCGGCGGCGGATGGCGAGAACCCTCAGGAAGATAGTGCCCTGGCTGGCGCTCGCGGGCGTGGCGCTGCTGCCGACGCGGGCCGGACCCCGGCGCCCGCGCGACACGGCGGCCGAACGCCCGACGCGCCCGGCCTCGGCGCTCAAGGACGCGCCCGCGTCCGACCGCGACACGCTCGAACCCAGCGAGATGTTCGACGCCGCGCGCGGCCGGCTGGCCGAGGCGCCGCAGGACATCCCGGCGCCGGGCTGGAAGGACATCCTGATCCGCACCGGCAAGGAGTTCTCCGAGGACCAGGTTCCCCTGGTGGCCGCCGGTTTCACGTTCTACGCCCTGCTGGCGATGTTCCCGGCCCTGGCGTCCTTCGTGGCGCTCTACGGCCTGTTCGCCGACGTCGCCCAGGTGCAGGACCACCTCCAGGCGCTGACGGTGGTCATCCCCGCCGACATGCTGCGGTTCGTGGGCGAGCAGATGATGCGGATCTCCGCGGCGAGCGAAGGCGGGCTGTCGCTGGCCTTCGTGGGCGGCCTGCTGCTCTCGGTGTGGAGCGCCAGCGGGGCCACCCGCGCGCTGATCACCGCCATGAACATCGCCTACGACGAGGTCGAGAAGCGAGGCTTCGTCCGCAGGACGTTGATTTCACTGGCGTTCACGCTCGGCTTCCTGGCGTTCGGTCTCTGCGCCGTCGCCGTCATCGCCGCGCCGCCGGCCATCGAGCGCGTCCTGGGGCCCTCGACGGCCTTCGGCTTCCGCCTGGTGACCTGGCCCGTGCTGCTGGCCGCGCTGGGGACCGGCCTCGCCCTGCTCTACCGCTTCGGACCGAGCCGCGACCAGGCCCGGTGGCGCTGGATCAGCTGGGGCAGCGCCGTGGCGCTCGTGCTGTGGATGGCCGCCTCGGCGGCGTTCTCGGTCTATGTGGCCAACTTCGCCCACTACGAGCGGACCTACGGGTCGCTGGGGGCGGCGGTCGGCTTCATGATGTGGATGTACGTGTCCGGCCAGGTGATCCTGCTGGGCGCCGAACTGAACTCGGAGATCGAGCATCAGACGGCGAAGGACACCACCGTAGGGCCGGAGAAGCCGCTGGGCGCGCGGGGCGCCGTCATGGCGGACACGGTGGGCGCGAAGCAGGGGCGCTGAGCGCCCCCGCCCGCCGACGTCAGGTGATGTGCTTCGGGCTGATCGGATCCGAACCCGGGAAGGTCTCCTCGATGGCCTCGTCGAGCAGGGCTTCCTGCCGGTCCTCGGCGCAGGCTTCCTTCTCGGCCAGCTGATCGTGCTTCTCGCCCTCCGCCAGCGGCTCGGCCGGGCGGGAATGCGGCGCATCGATATGGCGGTGCTCGTCCAGCGGCTTGCTTTGGCCGTCGACGGCCATGTCGGCGTTGGCGCCGCTGGAGCCATGGGTGAAGGCCCGCTTGGCCTCTTCTTCCGTCTGCTTATGGGGCATCGAAACGTTCCTCGTTGACTTGACTGTAGAACCCCCGGCGACAGGGACGGTTGCCGGCTACTTCTTCTCCAGGAGGATCTGGCCCTCCTTCTGGAGACGCCCCTTGAGCTTGCCGGCGATCATGCCGAGCAGGTTGGGCAGCAGGACCTCCAGACGGACCACGGTCTCCTCCACATCGATGGAGCCGGAGATCGCCTGGCCCATCGCCTGGAGGGCGAAGTTCAGCCGGTCGCCGTCCCAGCTCTTGGTGAAGGCGCCCGCGGCCGCGCCCATCTGGGTGGAGAAGCGGGTGAAACCCTCCTCGATGCGGCGGCGGGCCTCGGCGCGGCCGAGCTCGTGGGGGATGTTGACGGTGATCGCCTTGCTCATGACGATCCAACGCACAGGCGGCGCTCAGGGGTTCCGAACCGGCCGCAAGGCCCCTAGGGTCGGCGCAGGGAGGACAAACCGGCGTGAGTGAAGATCGTAGCCTGTTCGGGGATGGGCGCTATCCCGAGGCCGGGCCGCTCGCCGTCATGGCGCGCCTGTCCCTGCTGGGCGCGGGCCTGGCCATCATCGTCGCCAAGTTCCTGCCGAGCGAGCTCGTGCCGGACTTCGTCCGCTCGCCGAACCTGCAGCACTTCGCGGCCTTCTATGTGCTGACCCTGTGCGCGCTCGCCGCCATGCCGCGGACGAGGCTCAGGACCGTGGCGGCCGGCGTCGGCGCCTTCGCCACGGTCCTGGAAGCGCTGCATCTCCTGAGCGGCGCCGCCCTGGCCCCGCTCATGGACAACTGGGTGGCCGACCTGGGCGGGCTGGCCGCCGCGACGGCGCCCATCGTCGTCGAGCGCTTCCGCCGGCGGTTCCCGCGGGCGACCGGCGCCTAGAGAAAGGTCCAGCCGCCCCGGTCACGGACGCGCAGGTTGTTCTGCACGTGCCGGACGCCGTCGATGTCGGCGATGTCCTCGATCCGGCGCCGGTCCTCCTTGCGGCGGACCGTGCCGTTGAGCGTGACCTCCCGGTCTTCGACGATCACCTCGACGTCACGGAGGTCGAGCCGGCGTTCGTCCTCCAGGCGCTCGACGATCACCGCCCAGAGCACGCGGTCCGAAGAGCCCCGGCGGCGGGGAGAACGGTCCTCGGCCGGGCGGCCGCCGAACAGGCCGCCGGTGCGTTCGCGCCAGGACCGGCCCTCGTCGCGGCGGTAGTCGCCGTCGTCCATCCGCCGCACGTAGTCGGGGTCGTCGGCCGAGAAGCGGCGGTAGGCGGCGCCGCGGTCGCGGTCGTAGGCGTAGTCCTTGGAATAGTCGGCCTGGCCGTAATCGTCGCGCCGGACGTCCGGCTCGGCGTCCGCACGGTAGCCGGCCCGGCGCTGCGGGTCGTAGCCATAGTCGGTGGAGTAGTCCGCCTGGCCGAAATCGTCGCGCCCCGCCGGACGCTCCTGGCGCTCCCAGCGCCCGTCGTCACGTTGCCGCCAATCTTCGCGCGCCATGGGTTATCCTCCTCGTCGTCTAAGCGGTCCGCGGAGAAACCTCAGCCGTGGGCTTCGGTTCCCCCCATGTCGTGACGCCGTCGCCGACTCCTGAGACACCAGAGGCGTGCGGAAGCCCCTTTCACCACCGGACCGTGCCGTCCCGGTCGCCGATCACCCGATCGAGGACGACATCGTCCAGGCCCTGCCCGGCCGCGAGACCAGCCTCCGCACCCTGATCTGGCGCTGGACGCTCCGGCTTGTGCCCCTGGTGCTGCTGTCGGCCGCCGCCCTGGTGCTCTGGCGGCAGTACCAGGACCTGAGCCTCGCCGATGTCGCCCTGGAGATCCGTCGCTGGGGCCCCGGCGCGATCCTCGCCGCCCTGGCGCTGTCGGCGGTGAGCTTCCTGCTCATGGGCGTGGTGGAGAAGGTCGGGCTCCGCTGGATGGGGGCCAACCTGCCATGGGGCCGGACACTGGCCACCACCTTCATCGCCAGCGCCATCGCCCATTCGCTGGGCGCCAACCTGCTGGTGTCCGGCGCGGTGCGCGCCCGGCTCTACGACCGGCACGGGATCAAGGTGAGCCAGGTGGCCGGCGCGACCCTCTTCCAGAGCTTCTCCTTCGTCGTCGGCATCTCGACCCTGGCCGGGCTTGGCCTGCTGCTGGCCAGCCATGATGAGCTGGCGCGGAGCGCGATCGCCACCCCCGTGGCCCGCGCCACCGGCGCGGTCCTGCTGGCGGGCGTCACCGCCTACATCCTGACGTGCACCTTCCATCGGAGACCGCTGCACGCCTTCGGGCGGACGCTCGCCCTCCCCTCGCCCGGCACGGCCCTGGTCCAGCTCGTCGTGGGCGCGATCGACAACGCCACCGCGGCGGCGATCATCTGGATCCTGCTGCCGCCGGGCGCCGTGGATTACCTGGCCTTCGTCGGCGCCTATGCCATCGCGCTGGTCGCGGGCCTCGCATCGACGGTGCCGGCCGGGGCCGGCGTCTTCGAGAGCATGCTCTCCGCCCTCCTGCCGCGGGCTGCGCCGCCGGCCGCCCTGGCGGCGGCCTTTCTCGGATACCGCCTGAGCTACTTCGTCCTGCCGCTGCTGGTGGCCGTAGCGGCGCTTGCCGGCCACACGATGAGCCGCGCCTACCGCGCCCGTCAGAGCCAGCGGGACTCCTTGAAGCGGTAGTAGAGGCCGGCGCAGATCACGGCGATCGCCGCCAGGACGAGATAGTACCCATAGGTCCACTCCAGCTCCGGCATGTGCCTGAAGTTCATGCCGTAGATCCCCGCCACCGCGGTCGGCACGGCCAGGATGGCGGCCCAGGCGGCGAGCTTGCGGGTGATCACGCCCTGGCGCTGCTGCTCCAGGAGGTTGGCGACCTCGAAGACCGAGCCGAGCGCGTCGCGCAGCGTCTCCACCCGCACCGCGACCCGGCGGACGTGATCGAGGACGTCGCGGAAGTAGGGCCGGACCTCCGGGTCGATGCAGGGCGTGTCGAGGTGCTCCAGCCGGCTGGCCATCTCCTCCATGGGGCCGAGGATGCGGCGGAAGCGCGTGAGCTCGCGGCGCAGCTCGAAGATGCGGGTGATCTCGGGCCGGCTGAGGAAGCTGTCGAGGGTGCGCTGCTCCATCTCCAGCACCTCTTCCTCGAGCGAATCGACGATCGGCAGGTAGCCGTCGACGATGAAGTCGAGGACGGCGTGCAGCACATAGTCGCCGCCATGCGCCAGGAGCCGCGGCGCGGCCTCGAGCTGGGCCCGCAGCGCCGTGTGCGCCCGGGCCGAGCCATGGCGGACGGTGATGATGTGCTGGGGGCCGACGAAGATGTGGGTCTCGCCGAAGGCGATGTCCTGATCCTCGTCGAGCTGGGCGGTCTTGGCGACGACGAACAGCTCGTGGTCGTAGACCTCGGCCTTGGGAATCTGGTGGGCCTTGAGCGCATCCTCGATGGCCAGAGGGTGCAGCCGGAAGTGGTCCGCCAGGACGCCGAGCTCCTCGGCGGTGGGTTCGTGCAGCCCGATCCAGGCGAACTCGTCGGGCGCGAGCTTCAGGCCTTCCGGCGCGCTCAGCGAGAGGCTGCGGACCGGCGCCCCGTTCCGGTAGGCGTTGGCGGCGATGACGCTCATGGCCAAGGCCTAGCAGCGCCCAGGGGCCGGACGCCACGCGGCGCGTGAGATCAGGCCGCGACCTCGCGCCTGGACTCGAACTCCGCCGCCTCGGCCAGCTCGCGCCAGCACTCGGCCAGGTGCAGGTAGCGTCGGCGGTTCGCCTCCTGGCCAACCTCCCTGGCTGCGGCTTCATATTCGGCCGCCCGATGGCGGCAGGTCTCTGCGTCGCGCATATCGCGTGAATGCCAAAGCCGAGCTCCGGTTGCCAGGCCGCAAGCTCGACCCATTCCGGGCTTCCTCCAGGTTGTATTAATTCGCGCGGCGCGGGGAATATCGCCCCTCGATTTCCTTGCGAAGGGTGATCGAGCGGTAAGCGGGCAGAGCCGTAGATATCGCCCGCAGCCGGCTACGTCCCCCAGACAGGGAGCCGGCCGCCCGACCGGGGGCGTTATCCCCGGCGCTTCTCCCTCCCCGTCTCGCGCCGCTTGTCCGGACCCCGCGAACCCGGCTAGGCCTTCGCGCGCAAAGTGGAGGAATAGATGCGGCTTTCCCGACGCCAGTTCACCCTGACCCTTATGGGGTCCGCGGCCCTGATCGCCCAGCCGGCGCTCGCGCAAGGCCAGGATGACGCCCGCCTGACCGCCTTCCTCGACGCGCAGTTCGAGGAAGAGGTCCAGATGGACCCGCAGTGGCTGACGCGGCTCGGCCGCAAGGAACGCTATTCCGAGCTCACCGCCCGCAGCGAGGCGCACGCCGACCGGGTCCTGGCCTGGCGCCGCGCCAGCGTGGCGAAGATGAAGGCCCAGTTCGCCGGCGCAAAGCTCTCCGAGGAAGCCCGCACCTCCTACGACATGTGGGCGCTGGAGCTGGACCGCGCCGAGATCGAGGCGAAGTGGCGGCGCAACGACTACATTTTCGTCCGCGGGGGGCCCCAGAGCGGCCTGCCGAACTTCCTGATCAACAGCCACCGGGTCGACACCCCGGCGGACCTGGAGGCCTACGTCGCCCGGACCCGGGCGATCGGCCCGGCGCTCGACCAGTCGCTGGAGCGGGCGAAGCTGGCCGCCGCGCAGGAGTCCGGCCGCCGCGCTTCGCCTTCGACCAGAGCCTGGAGGAGGTGAAGCGGCTGACCGCCGGCGCGCCGTTCGCAGCCGGCGCCGATTCCGCGCTCTTCGCCGACGCCAAGGCCAAGATCGCGGCCCTCCAGAAGGCCGGGAAGATCGATCCGGCGCAGGCCGACCGCTTCGTCGCCGCCCAGTCCGCCGCCATGACGCAGTCCATGCAGCCGGCCTACGCCCGGGTGGCCGCGTGGCTGACGGCCGAGCGCGAGAACACCGCGCTGGAGCCGCAAGGGGCGCACGCGCTCCCCAACGGCCGGGCCTATTACGACGACCTGCTGAAACTCCAGACCACCACCGGGATGACGGCCGACGAGATCCACGAGCTCGGACTCGCCGAGGTGAAGCGCATCCGCGGCGAGATGGAAGCGCTCAAGTCCAGGATCGGCTTTGCGGGTTCGCTGGAGGACTTCTTCGTCTTCATGCGCACCGACAAGCGGTTCTTCCTGCCGAACACCGACCAAGGCCGCGCAGAGTATCTGAAGGCCTCCGAGACCTACCTGGCCGCCATGCGCGCCCGCATTCCCGAGCAGTTCGGCCGCCTGCCCAAGGCGCCGCTGATCGTGAAGCGGGTGGAGAGCTTCCGCGAGGAGCCGGGCGGCGCGGCGCACTACAACTCCGGCGCGCCGGACGGCTCGCGTCCGGGCATCTACTACGTCCACCTGGCGGACACCGGCGCCACGCCGATCTTCGAGCTGGAAGGCACCGCCTACCACGAGGGCTGGCCGGGGCATCACATGCAGATCATGCTGGCCCAGGAGATGACCGGCACGCCGAAGTTCCGCGGCCAGTACGGCTACGGCGCCTACATCGAGGGCTGGGGCCTCTATTCCGAGCTGCTGGCCAAGGAGATGGGCTTCTACACCGACCCCTATTCCGACTTCGGCCGCCTGGGGCGGAGATCTGGCGGGCGATCCGCCTGGTGGTCGACACCGGCATCCACGCCAAGGGCTGGAGCGAGGCCGAGGCGCTTCGCTTCTACACCGCCAACTCACCGCAGCCGGAGGCGAAGATCCGCTCGGAGGTCCGCCGCTACCTGGTGAACCCCGGCCAGGCGACCTCCTACAAGGTGGGCATGGTCAAGATCCTGGCGCTGCGGGCGAAGGCGCGTCAGGCGCTGGGCGCCCGCTACGACCAGAAGGGCTTCCACGAGGCGGTGCTGGGCGCCGGCTCCCTGCCCCTCGATGTCCTGGAGGCCCGCGTCGATCGCTGGATCGCCAGCCGCGGGGTCTAGGGCGCGGCCTTCCGCATGGCCTCGACGTCGGCGACGCTCACAGGCTCCCGGTAGTCATTGCCGAAGTGGGTGCGCAGGTAGGTGATCAGCATCGCCTCCTGCTCCGGCGTGAGCGCGGTCTTGAACGGCGGCATGCCGGCCTTGCCGTTCTCGACCACGAACATGGCGTACTGCGGGCTGCCGAGCCTCGGGTTCGCGGCCAGCGCCGGGAAGGCCGCGGCGCCCACGGCCCCCTTGGCGTCGGGCATGTGGCAGGCCTGGCAGTACATCCGGTAGACCTCTGCGCCGGTCTTCGGAACGGGCGGCTTGCTGCCCCCGGGGCCGGGCTCGTCGGCGAGGCCCGGGGTCGCGGCGAACATCAGGGCGGTGGCGATCAGGGCTGGGCGCATGGGTTCAGGCCTCCAGGGCGCGCTTGTGCAAGCGGGTGATGGCGTCGAGGGCGGAGAGCAGCGAACCCTCCATCCAGCAGCCGACGTACGACGCGTGCTCGCCGGCCAGCACGACGCGGTCCTCGAGGGCGACCAGTTCCTGGTAGTGGTCCCGGCGGGTCTGCTCGTTCCAGCGCGCGCAGCAGCCCATGGCCCAGGGAACCCGGCTCCAGGCGACCGAGGCGCCGGAGAGGAACTCCTTGCGGTAGCTCTCCGGGTGGAAGACCGAGCCCTCCTTCAGCGCCACCTCGATCCGCTCCTCGGGCGTCATGCCGGCGAGGTTGAAGCCGCCCGCCCCGCTGGCGAAGGCGCCCAGCAGCACGGCCGGACCGTCCTGGAAGAAGTTGTTGTTGGGATAGGAGACGAGGCCGATCTGCTGGTTGGTGAAGGAATGGCCGCCATAGATGTCGGCGTCCTCCTCCCAGAACCGGCGGCGCATCTCGAGGCCGATCTTCACCTGGCCCGAGTAGGGCACCGCCTGGATGGCGGCGTTCTTCTTCTCCGACAGGTTGTTCTCGATCTGGCTGAGCACCGAGAGCGGGATGGTGCAGACGCAGTAGTCGGCCTTGGCCTCGACGGCCGCGCCGCCCTTGGCGACGTCGGTGTAGCTGACCGTGACGCCGGACCTGTCCTGATGGAGCTTCGTCACCTTGGCGTTGTAGGTGATCAGGTGGCCGACCTTACGGCCGAAGCCCTCGCCGATCTTGCCCATGCCGCCCACCGGCTGGAACATGGTGGTCTGGAATTCGTCGTTCATGAAGAACGCCATCTGGGCCCAGACGCCCGACTTCAGGACCTCGTCGAACGGGAAGAGGTCCGAGGGCTTCGGGGCGCCGTTCACCCCGCCGCCGGGGGGCAGGTCGAAGCCACGGTGCGAGGAGGACCTGAGGCCCTTTGTGTAGCGCATGTTCTCGTCGAGCATGCCCCAGCTGCGCAGCGCCTCCTTGAGGCGGTCGACGTCCTCGGGCGTCAGCCGGGTGTCGAGCGCCTTCTGGTCGACGGCCTTGCCAAGCAGTTCGGCGACATTCCCCTCGAAGTCCGCGGCCAGCGACCGGAACCGCTGCGGCGCGCCGCCGAACGCCTCGGTCGTGTGGACATAGGCGTTGTGGTTGAACTGGATGAACGGCTCCAGCGCCACGCCGAAGGCCTTGCAGTAGTGCAGCAGGGTCCGGTGGTGGTGCGGGATCCGCCAGGGCCCGGGGTTCAGATAGTTCCCCTTGGCGAACTTCACGTGCTGGGTCGCGCCGCCCATCTCGGTGTAGGTGTCGCCGCCATAGAGCGACCAGTTCCGGCCGCCGGGGCGGTTCTGGTATTCGAGGATGCGGACCTTGTAGCCGGCCTTCTCGAGCTCGTAGGCCGCCAGCATTCCGGCCAGCCCCGCGCCCAGCACGATGACCGAGGCCCCCTTCCGCGCCCCGGAGAGGTTCGGCGGCCCGTCGAACCGCGTCTCCGCGGCGTGCCCGAAGGTCGTCATCATCTGGTAGAGCGCCGCCGTCCCGCCCATCAGGCCGATGGCGTTGAGTAGCTGGCGCCTGGTCGGCGTCTGTTGTCCGGAACCCATCCCCGAAAGCCCCACTCGCGTTTGCACTGGGCGGGAAGCTAGAGAGCGCCCAGCGCGGGGCGCGACGGCCGAGCGCCGTCAGCGGACGGATTGGGGTGAAACGCCGGAACTTGCGCCGCCGGGCCCGGCGGATGGGCAGCGGGGCCCTTTGGGTCGCGCGCCCTAGATCTTCTCGTCCAGCAGGTCCTGCACGAAGGGCGGCAGCCAGGGATTGCGGACCGGCTTCATACGCTCGGCGCGATAGATGTGCAGGAGATCCGCATACGCCCGGTCGAAGTCCTTGTTGACGATGACGTAGTCGTACTCGCCCCAGTGGGTGATCTCGCGCTTGCCGAGCGCGAGCCGCTGGTTGATCACCTCTTCGCTGTCCTGGGCGCGCGCGCGCAGCCGGCGGGCCAGGTCCACCCAGGAGGGGGGGCAGGATGAAGACGCGAACGGAATCCTCCGGCGCCTGGGCGGCGACCTGCTGGGCGCCCTGCCAGTCGATGTCGAACATCACGTCGCGGCCGGCCTCCAGGGCGGCCATCACCGGAGCCTTGGGCGTGCCGTAGAGGTGGCCGTTGACCTCGGCCCATTCCAGCAGTTCGCCCGCCGCGATCATCGCCTCGAACTCGGCGCGAGTCTTGAAGTAGTACTCCCGCCCATCCTCCTCGCCGGGCCGCGGGCCGCGGGTCGTCGCGGAGATCGAGAGGATCATGCTCGCATAGTCCGCCACCAGCCGGCGCGACAGCGAGGTCTTGCCGGCCCCCGCCGGGCTGGACACCAGCATCAGCAGCCCGCGGCGGACGGTTTCCCAGGGCTTCGCGTCGTGGTGATCGTCTTGGAGGGTCAACGGCGGCCTCTGCTACTCGACATTCTGGACCTGTTCGCGGAACTGCTCGATGACGGCCTTCAGGTCCAGGCCGGCCGTGGTGAGGGCCGCGATGGCCGACTTCGAGCAGAGCGTATTGGCTTCGCGCATGAACTCCTGGGTCAGGAAGTCCAGGCGGCGGCCCACGGCGCCCTCCCCGGCCACGAGCTGCCGGGCGGCCGCGATGTGACCCACCAGGCGATCCAGCTCCTCGCGGACGTCGGCCTTCACCGCGAGCGCCGCGGCCTCCTGCAGCACCCGGTCCTCGGAGACGGCCTCGCCGGCCAGCTCGGCCATGCGGCGTTCGAAGCGCTCCTTGATGGCGATCGGCTGGGCCTGGGCGTGGCCCTCGGCCTCGGCCACCAGCTCGGCGATCCGGTCGATCTGCCCCGTCAGCACGGCCAGCAGCGCGCGCCCCTCCTCGCGTCGCGCGGCGAGCAGCCCCTCGTAGGCCTGGGCGATGGAGGCGGCCATGGCGGCCTCCAGCTGGCCTTGCGCCTCAGGATCCTCCAGCGCGTCGGCCGCCTCGATGACGCCCCCTCAACGCCAGCAGGCCGTCCAAGCGCGGGGGCGCGACCATGCCGGTCGCCATGTAGGCCGCCGGCGGTGAGGTAGCGCTCGAGCTGCTCGATGTTGATCTTCACGGCGGCGGCCTGCTCGCCGCGCCTGGCCTGCAGGCCGACGGTCACCTGGCCGCGCTGGAAGCGCGCCTGGGCCCCTTCGCGGGCGGCCCGCTCCAGGCCTTCGAAGCCCGGCGGGCCACGGAAGCGGACTTCCAGGTTGCGGCCGTTCACCGAGCGGGCCTCGACGGCCCAGCTCCAGGCGCCCTGCGCCCCTTCCGCCCGGCCGAAGCCGGTCATGCCCGAGATGGCCATCTAGCGCCCCGCCCCGGCCGCAGCCGCCTTCTGCCGCTCCACCTGGCGCCAGCGCGCGACATTGCGCTGATGCTCGGGGTAGGTCGAGGCGAAGACATGCCCGCCCGAACCGTCGGCGACGAAGAACAGCTCGTCCGATGTCGGCGGATTGAGCACCGCCTCGATCGCCGCCCGCCCCGGATTGGCGATCGGCGTCGGGGGCAGGCCATCGATCTGATAGGTGTTCCAGGGCGTCCGGGCGTTCAGCTCCGAGAGCAGGATGCCCCGCCCGAGCGGCCGCCCCTTCGAGACGCCATAGATGATCGTCGGATCGCTTTCGAGCCGCATGCCGCTGCGCAGCCGGTTCACGAAGACGGCGGCGATGCGGGGACGTTCGGCGGCGATGCCGGTTTCCTTCTCCACGATGGAGGCCAGCGTCAGCGCCTCCTGCGGCGTGTCGAAGGGCAGGCCCGGCTGTCGCTTCGGCCAGAGGTCCGCCATCAGCTTGTCCTGGGCCTCGGCCATCCGCTGAATCACCGTCGAGCGGCTGTCGCCGCGCTGAACCTGGTAGGTGTCGGGGAGCAGGGTCCCCTCAGCCGGAACGGGCGCCTCGCCCGTCAGCACCGGCGCCTTATGGACGGCCTCCCAGGCCATCTCGCTGGTCCAGCCTTCCGGCACGGTGACGAGGTGGCGAACGACGCGGCCGGCCTGGATATCGCGCAGGACACGGGCCATCGACGTCCCGCTTCGGAATTCGTACTCGCCGGCCTTCAGCGACCCGGCGGCGCCGCCCAGCCGGGCCGCCGCCATGAACAGGCCTCGCGAGCGGATGACCCCGGCGTCGGCCAGGTCGCCGGCGATCGTGGACAGGCCCGATCCGCGCGGGAGGACAACGGTGGTGACCTCGCCCTCGCGGGCCTGGGGGCCCGGCCCGCCGTAGGTCCACATCACCCAGGCGATGGCGACCACCGCGAAGGCGGCGATGGCGGCAAGCGCGCCGCCGAGCATCCGCAAGGGTCCCGGCGGGGCCTTGCGCGGGACGGCGCGGCGACGCGGGCGGGCTCTGCGGCTCACGCGACCTTCTTGAAGACCACCGAGGCGTTGGTGCCGCCGAAGCCGAAGGAGTTCGACATGGCGACATTGATCTCCATCGGCTTGGCCTTGTTGGGCGCCAGGTCGATGGGCGTCTCGACGGAGGGATTGTCGAGGTTGATCGTCGGCGGCGCGATCTGGTCGCGGATCGCCAGCACCGAGAACGCCGCCTCGATGGCCCCGGCGGCGCCCAGCAGGTGTCCGGTCGCCGACTTGGTCGAGCTCATGGTCAGCTTGGACGCCGCATTCCCGAACAGACGCTCGACGGCGCCCAGCTCGATCTCGTCGCCGAGCGGAGTCGAGGTGCCGTGGGCGTTGATGTAGTCCACGTCCGCCGGCTCCAGGCCCGCATCCTTGATGGCGTTGCGCATGGCGCGGAAGCCGCCGTCGCCGTCCGAGGCCGGGGCGGTGATGTGGTAGGCGTCGCCGGCCATGCCGTAGCCCGCCACCTCGGCGTAGATCTTCGCGCCGCGCGCCTTGGCGTGCTCGTACTCCTCGAGCACCAGGATGCCGGCGCCCTCGCCCATGACGAAGCCGTCGCGGTCCTTGTCGTAGGGCCGGCTGGCCTTGGTCGGATTGTCGTTGAAGCTGGTGGACATGGCCCGGCAGGCCACGAAGCCGGCGATGCCGACCGGCACCACGGAGCCTTCCGCCCCGCCGGCGATCATCACGTCGGCGTCGCCGTACTTGATGATCCGGGCGGCGTCGCCGATCGCGTGCGCGCCGGTGGCGCAGGCGGTGACCACGCTGTGATTCGGCCCCTTGAACCCGTAGCGGATCGAGACCTGACCGCTGGCCAGGTTGATCAGGGCCGACGGGATGAAGAACGGGCTGATCCGGCGCGGGCCCTTCTCGTGCAGCTCGACGGCGGTATCGGCGATGGCGCCCAGGCCGCCGATGCCGGCGCCGATCATCACGCCGGTGCGCTCGCGGCCCTCGTTGTCGTCCTCATCGGGCTGCCAGCCCGAATCCTTCACCGCCTCGTCGGCGGCGGCGATGGCGTAGAGGATGAAGTCGTCGACGCGGCGCTGGTCCTTCGGCGCGAGGGTCTGGTCGGGGTCGAAGGAGCCCGGCACGTCGGGGCCGCCGCCGCCGCGGCCGTCCACGCGCGGCACCTCGCAGGCGACCTGGCAGGCGTAGGCCTCAGGATCGAAGGCGGAGATACGGCCTGCGCCGGACTTCCCGGCGAGGATCTCTTTCCAGCTGTGCTCGACCCCGATCCCGAGGGGGGGTGACAAGGCCGATCCCGGTGACGACGACACGACGCATGGGTTGTCCTCAAACGAGAACCGCCGCGGCTAAGGGGTTGAGCCCTCGGCGACGCGGCGGTCAAAAATTCCAGCGAAGACGAGCGCTTAAGCGCCCAGACGCTCCTGGATGAACTTCACGGCGTCGCCGACGGTCTGGATGTGCTCCGCCGCGTCGTCCGGAATTTCGATGTCGAACTCTTCTTCAAACGCCATAACAAGCTCGACGTTGTCG
Organism: Phenylobacterium sp. J367; assembly: GCF_024699985.1. Lineage (GTDB taxonomy): Bacteria > Pseudomonadota > Alphaproteobacteria > Caulobacterales > Caulobacteraceae > Phenylobacterium. The sequence continues at coordinate 4,063,847 of NZ_JAJONA010000001.1, forward strand.
AGGCTGTCGGCGCCCAGGTCGTCAATGAAGCTCGCCTTTTCGGTGACCTTCTCAGGATCGGCGTCGAGGTGTTCGATGACGATCTTACGGACGCGTTCGAGGACGTCGGACATTAGGTAGGTCCCTCAGGCTTAGTCAGTCTTTGCATTCGGCGACAGCGACGCTGGTGTCAACTGGCACCGGACCGGTTTGGTTCGGGCCGCCGGGTAGCATGTTCGCTCCGGCGACGCGAGGGGCTAGATCATCACCATGCCGCCGTTGACGTGCAGGGTCTGGCCGGTGACGTAGGCCGCCTCGTCGCTGGCGAGGTAGGCGCAGGCCGTGGCGACCTCGCGGCCCTGGCCCAGGCGGCCGGCGGGGATCGTCCCCATGATCTGGGCCTTCTGCTGCTCGTTCAGGGCGTCGGTCATCGGGCTCTCGATGAAGCCCGGGGCCACGCAGTTCACGGTGATCCCGCGGCTGGCGACCTCCTGGGCGAGCGCCTTGGAGAAGCCGATCATGCCGGCCTTGGAGGCGGCATAGTTGGACTGCCCCGGATTGCCCATCACGCCGACCACGGAGGTGATGCCGATGATGCGGCCGTGCCGGCGCTTCATCATCCCGCGCATGGAGGCGCGCGCCAGGCGGAAATAGCTCTCGAGGTTGACCTTGATGACCGCTTCCCAGTCCTCGTCCTTCATCCGCATCAGGAGGCCGTCGCGGGTGATCCCCGCGTTGGCCACCAGGATGTCGATGGGCTTGCCGGCGGCGGCTTCCGCGGCCTCGATCAGGCCGTCGACGGACGCCGGATCGGAGAGGTTGGCCGCCACCGCCGAGGTGCGCTCGCCGAGCTCCCCGGCGAGCTCCTGCAGCACCGCCTCGCGGGTGCCGGAGAGGACCACGTGGGCGCCCTGGGCGTGCAGGGCGCGGGCGATCTCCGCGCCGATCCCGCCCGTGGCGCCGGTGACGAGGGCGGTCTTGCCGCTGAGGTCGAACATGGCTTGTGCCTCTCTTCTCTAAAGAGTCTTGGCGAAGGCTTCGAGGTCGGCGGGCGTGTTCAGCGGCACGGCCTCGGCGTCCGGCGCGATCCGCTTGACCATGCCCGAGAGCACCTTGCCCGCGCCGGCCTCGGCGAACCGCGTCACCCCGCCCTCGCCGGCCAGCCACAGGACGCTCTCGCGCCACCGGACGCGGCCGGTCACCTGCTCGACGAGCAGCCGGCGGATGGTCTCGGGATCGTTGGTCGGCCGGGCGGTGACGTTGGCGACCACCGGCGCCCTGGGCGACAGGATCGTCGCGGCCGCCAGGGCCTCGGCCATCTCGTCCGCCGCGGGCTGCATCAGGGGACAGTGGAACGGGGCGGACACGTTCAGCGGGATCGCGCGCGCGCCCAGCTCCTTCGCCTTCTCGATCGCCCGGTCGACGGCCGCCTTGGCGCCGGAGATCACCACATTGCCCTGGTTGTTGTCGTTGGCCACGACGCAGACGCCGAGCTCGGCGCCGGCCGCGGCAGCCTCTTCGGCCAGGGCCACGTCGGTCTTGGGGCCGATCAGCGACGCCATCGCCCCTGCCCCGACCGGCACGGCCCGCTGCATGGCCTGGCCCCGCAGCTTCAGGAGCCGGGCGGTGTCGGCGAGGCTGATCGCCCCGGCGGCGGCGAGCGCGGAGTATTCGCCGAGGCTGTGGCCCGCCACGAAGGCGGCCTTCTCGACGCCGACGCCGAACTCCCGCTCGAGCACGCGGCTGACGGCGACGCTGACGGCCATCAGCGCCGGCTGGGCGTTCTCGGTGAGGGTCAACTGGTCCTCCGGACCTTCCCTCATCAGCTTGAAGAGCGCCTGGCCGAGCGCGTCATCGACCTCCTGGAAGACCTCGCGCGCGGTTGCGAAGGCCTCGCCCAGTTCGCCGCCCATGCCGACCGCCTGGCTGCCCTGTCCCGGGAAGATGAAGGCGAGGCTCATGGTCCCGCTCCGTCGCTGAAGAATCCGAGCGGCGAGGGTTAGGGGATATGGCTAAAGTGGGCAAGCTAGAGGGGGAGGACGCCATGAGAGCGGTCATTCGGCGCAACAAGCGGCTGGTCTGCGACGAGATTTCCGAACTCACGCCGGTCGACGGCCAGGTGCTGGTGAAGACGCTGGCCTGCGGGATCTGCGGGTCGGACCTGCATGCTCTCCACCATATGGAACACATGATCGAGCTCGGCCGCCGGGCCGGCGGCGGCGACAACGGCTTCGACCCCACGGCCGACACCGTCTTCGGCCACGAGTTCTGCGCCGAGGTGCTGGAGTTCGGGCCCAACACCGAGCGGAAGCTGAAGCCCGGCGCCCGCGTGGTCTCTATTCCCGTCACCATGACGCCCGGCGGCGTGGAGATGCTCGGCTTCTCGAATCGCCTGCCCGGCGGCTTCTCCGAACGCATGCTGTTATCCGAGCAGCTCCTCCTGGAGGTGCCGAACGGCCTGCCGACCGACAAGGCGGCGATGACTGAGCCCTTCGCCGTCGGCCTCCACGCCGTGGCCAAGGCGCGGATGGACAAGACCTCGGTGGCGCTGGTCGTCGGCTGCGGACCCGTGGGCCTGGCGGTGATCGCCGCGCTGAAGGCCGCCGGCCACGGCCCGGTGATCGCCGCGGACTTCTCGCCCAGGGCGCCGGGCGGCGGCGGAGAAGCTGGGCGCCGACATCCTGGTCGATCCGGCCAAGGAAAGCCCCCACGACCGCTGGGAGGCGCTGGGCGTCCCCAAGGCGCGCGCGGCCCAGCAGATGATCCGGATGATGGGCGGCGGCTTCGGTCGGCCGGTGGTCTTCGAATGCGTCGGCGCGCCGGGGGTCCTGCAGGGGCTGATCGAGGCGGCGCCGGCGGGCGCGCAGATCGTCGTGGCCGGGGTCTGCATGGAGACCGACCGCATCGAGCCTTCGATCGCCATCACCAAGGAGATCGAGCTCACCTTCGTGTTCGGCTACACGCCGGAGGAATTCGGCCAGACGCTGCGCCATCTTGCCGAAGGCGTAATCGACGTCTCCGACCTGGTGACCGGCGCCGTGGGGCTGGACGGGGTGGCCGGGGCGTTCGAGGCGCTGGGCGATCCGGAGGCCCATGTGAAGATCCTCGTGCGGCCGGACGCCTGACGGCCCCCGCAGCAAGCTAAGCAATTCGTTAATAGAGGCCCCGCGAGCGCGCGCTCCCGGCAAAGCTTCACGGCAAAGGTTCGCCGCCTTTTCGCCACGCCTGGTAGAAGAACGCCGATACGTGACGTATTGCCGCGGCGGCTTTACTTGGTCCGAACAGCGCGAGTTCCTGAACTCGCCGCTCCAGAGAACGCCGATTTTCAATTCACTATACTTCCACACCAATGGGTTGCGTCCAATGTCATCGCCGCCACCTCAAGGTGTTTGCAACAGTAACGGAGCCCCCCTCCCCTCAACGGGTGAATTTGCAAGCTCTCCGAGAGATTCACAGCTCATCCTGACCTTTGTGCGCACACCTTTTGCAGGAATTGGATTGCGTCCGGGCCGTTGTTCCGTTTCGGGACTTTGACCTTGGCGCCCCGTTAGTTTGGTTACCGAGGGCCTTCAATCTTGACAGCCAACGGCAACGCATCTAGAGGGCCATGGATAACTGTGGGTTAAATTGACGGCGTACAACTAGGGGGTTTTACAGGTCTCCGCAACACTCGCGTCGCGGTTCTGTTGAAGTTCCAAGGTTTCCGTCAAAGCAGTTCAAGCGTTCATCTGACAACTTTCACGCCTGGGGCGAACATGAACACCCTTCGTAAGATCCTCATCGGCGCTGGCAGCGCCGCCCTGGTGGCGGGTCTTGCCACCGCCGCCGCCGCTCAGAGCAGCGACAGCGCTTCGGTGGGCATCAACGCTCGCCTCATCGCGCCGCTGACCATCGATCCGGACCTGAGCCTCGAGTTCGGCACGATCGTCGCGCCGACCGCCGCCGCCACGGTGACCATCTCCACCGCCGGCGCCCGCACCGCGAGCGACACCGAACTGCTGGCTCCGGGCGGCACCGCGCCGCGCGCCGGCAGCTTCGACATCACCGGTGAAGCCAACCAGGCGTTCAACATCTCCATCAGCGCGGTGATGTCGGACAACACCTTCTCGGTGGACAACTTCACCGCCTCGGGTTGCTTCAACACGATCATCGCGGCGGGCACCGGCACCGGCAAGACCGCCAACACGGGCACCGGTTCGGCCGCCTGCGAGCTGGTCGTCGGCGCGACGCTCAACATCCCGGCCAACCCGTCGCTCGGCGCCAAGTCCGGCACCCTGACGACGACGGTCGACTACAACTAAGGCGGATGCGGCCGGCGACAACCGGCCGCGTTCAGCTTCGGTCAATCAGGCGGGTATAAGCGGAAGCCATGAAACGAGCGTCGCTTTTCCTCCTGACGTCTCTCGGCGCCATCGCCTGCTGCGCGCAGGCGGTGGCGCTCGGCGTTTCGTCGTCCTCCGCATCGACGGGGGTCAACGCGCGCATTGTCGCCCGGCCGGTCGGCATCCAGGTCGTCAGTCCCCTGGTCCTGCCCAGCGTGACGGCATCGGCGGTCTCTCCGAACGCGTCCTTTGCGGGGGGCCGTGCCTTCGGCGGGAACTAATGGTACAACCGCTGGTGTCAGCAACGCCACCTTAACCATTCGGGGACAGGCTGGCGACGCTGTGTCGATGGCCGTGCCAGAGAGCTTCACGGTCGTCCGCAACGGGGGGACCGAAGCCTTGACGGTAAGAACCAACACCAGCTCTGAGCTCGGCATCGAGGGCGATGGGGTCGTCCTCGGCGGGGCCGTGATGGGCTCCAACACCATGAGCGTCAACGTCGGGGGGCGCGCTGTCGCTGGCCTCCTCCGACCGCCTGGAACCCGGGGCCTATGAGGGCCTCCTGGTTGTCGTGGTTCAATACAATTGACCCGCGTCGCCATTCCCGTCGCGATCGCCGTCATGGCGGTCCTCGCCACGTCCGCAGTCCTGGCGCAGCCCGCTGCGGCGCCGGCGGCCCCACCCGCGCCCGTCGTCAACACCACGACGGTCGGCGCGAACCTCAACATCTCGCCCAAGCGCGTGACCTTCGACCGCAACCGCCGGTCGGCCACGGTCTACATCTATAACCAGGGCAACGCCGCCGCGTCGTTCGACGTGGCGCTGATCGACCGGACGATGCTGCCGGACGGCCAGATCGTGGCGGTCTCCGACCTGGAGCGCCGGCCCGAGATCAAGCCCTTTGCCGACAACCTGAAGTCGGCTCAAAGCCTGCTGCTGGTCTCGCCGCGGCGCGTGACGCTCGCGCCCGGCCAGGGCCAGACGATCCGCCTGCGGGTCAACGGCGCGCCCGACGCGACGTCGGCCGAATACCGCACGCACCTGACGATCACGACCATTCCCCCAGGGACGCCGGCCTCACCGCCGAAGCGGCCGCCGGGATCGGTCCCAACGAACTGCGCTTCCAGATCAACTCCGTCTTCGGCCTCAGCATCCCGGCGATCGTCCGGACGGGAGATGCCGACGTCCGGGCCGGGATCGAGAACGTGCATGTTGAGTACGCCGACATCTCGCCGGATGGCTCGAGCCCGGCCCGGCGCACGCCGGTCGCCGTGTTCGACCTTGTCCGGGTCGGCGCGAACTCGCTGTTCGGCAACGTGGAGGTGAAGCCGAGCGGCAAAGCGAACGAGGTCATCGGTATAGCCCGGGGGTCGGGGTCTATCCGGAGGTCGCGAGGCGCACTCTGCGGATTCCGCTGAGCCGCACCATCGCCGCCGGAGAGAAGCTCGAGATCACCTTCACCGACGACGACACTTCCCCGGGTAAACTCCTTGCCAAACAGGCGTCGTAGGTGCGTCGCGTGGTCTGCCACCGCCGCACTTGCCATTTTCCGTGCGTCGCAGGGCGCGGCCGCTGAGGCCGTCGCCCCGCCCACGAGCGCGCCTGCCGAAGCTGCCCAGTCCCCGTCGCCCGCCGCCGCGCCGGTCATCGATCCGGCGACCCTGCTGCTGTTCTCCGTCGAGCTCGACGACCTCACCCTGACCGACGGCCTCACGGCCTACGACGTCCCGGAGGACCCCCTCCTCCCGGTCGGCGAGCTTACCCGACTTCTCGAGATGGACGTCGAGGTCCTGCCCGACGAGCGTCGGATCATCGGCCGGCTGGGCGAGGCGCGCCGCTCCCTGGTCGTCGACCTTGCTTCGGGCACAGCCAAGGACGGCCCGCGGAATGTGCCGCTGGCCGCCGCCGACGTCGTCGCCACCGACACCGAGATCTACATCCGCGCCTCGGCGCTCCAGCGCCTGCTGCCGATCAAGTTCGAGGTCGAGCCCGAGACCCTGGCGCTCAAGATCACGCCGACCGAGCTCCTCCCGATCCAGAGCCGGATGGAGCGGATGGCGCGCCGCCGCGACGCCATGCAGAACGTCGGCCCCAGGGACGATGTCCTGAAGGTCGAGACCCCCTACCGCCTCTTCAGCCTCCCGGCCTTCGACATCGCGCTCGGCGCCGGCGTCGAGAAGTCGGAGAACCGCTTCCCGATGCGCTACGACGTCCGCGTCGGCGCCGACCTGCTCTACACCGGCTTCCAGGGCTACCTCGGCTCGAACGAGACCGGCGAACCCGACACCGCCCGCTTCGTCTTCGAGCGCCGCTCCGTCGAGGGCGGCCTCTTCGGACCGCTGAAGGCCCGCGTCATCAGCGCGGGCGACGTCTACGCGCCTGGCCTCACCCTCGGTCCGCGCAGCGTCGGCGGCCGCGGCCTCTACTTCTCCACCGTCCCGCTCGACCAGACGAACATCTTCAACCGCATCGACCTGCGCGGCGAGCTGCCGCTGGGCTACGACGTGGAGCTCTACGTCAACGACATCCTGCGCAGCGGCCAGAACACCCCGGCCAAGGGCCGCTACGAGTTCCTCAACGTGCCCCTCACCCAGGGCATCAACGTCGTCCGCGTGGTCACCTACGGCCCGCGCGGGGAGCGGAGCGAGGACACCCGGATCATCAACGTCGGCGGCGGCCTGCTGCAGCGGGGCGAGGCGACCTTCGAGGCCGGGATCGTCCAGCAGGACGAGCCGCTGCTGCTCGTGCGCCGGCCCGACCCGCAGGCGACGGTGCAGATCGGCCGCGGCGGGCTGCGGGCCGTGGGAACGGTCAACTATGGCCTGACCTCGACGCTGACGCTCTCGGCCTCCGCGGCCTACATTCCGCTGGGCGCGCTGAACGATCGCCAGCTCTACCTGCTGGGCGCCCGAACCTCGCTGTTCGGCTGGTCGACCCAGCTCGACTTCGCCTACGACAACACCGGCGCCTCGGCCGAGAGCATCGGCCTGGCCGGCCAGATCCTGGGCATCTCCAGCGTCCTGCGCCACGTGGAGTTCCAGGGCTCCCTGTTCGACGAGAACGGCCCGGGCGTCGACACCACGCGATTCATGCTTCGCCGCAGCGAACTGACTTTCGACGGCAATCTGACGCTCGCCGGCCAGGTCATCCCCCCAGCTGCGCGGCCAGCGCAACCAGTACGCGGATGGCCAGGTCGACCTCGCCGCCTCGATGCGCGCGTCGACCACCGCATCGAGCTTCCTGCTGAGCGCCGGCCTGGAATACCAGCGCAACTCCGGCCGCCAGAACACCTCGGCCACCGAACAGCTCAATGGCTATTTCGCCGGCTCCACCTTCCGCGGCTACAAGTGGCAGATCCGCTCGACGATCGACTTCCAGATCCTGCCGGAGCTGGAGGCGCGGAGCCTGGCGATCACCGCCGACCGCGACATCTCCGAGACCGTCGCGCTCCGCCTCGGCATCGGCCAGCCGCTGGACAATCTCGACGGCTTCAACCTGACCGCGTCCAGCATCTTCAAGCTCAGGTTCGCCGATCTGTCGGTCGGCGGCGACTACAACAACGCCGACCAGTCGTGGCGGGTGGGGGCGCAGCTGAACTTCGGCCTCAACTACAACCCGGTGGCCGGCCGCTACCAGATGACCCGCCCGGGTCCGGGTTCGGGCGGCAGCCTGCTGTTCGAGGCCTTCCTCGACCGGAACGGCAACGGCATCTTCGACGGCGACGACACGCCCGTGCCGAACGTCACCCTCGAGGGCGCCGAGGCCAAGGTGCGCACCGGCCTCAACGGCCGCGCCTTCGTCACCGGCGTCGGCGCGGGACCCACCGCCCGCCTGCTCGTCGGGCTGGACGAGGTGGAGAACACCTCGGTCCAGACGCCGCCCAGCACCGTCCAGTTCTCGCCGCGCGCCGGCAGCTTCACCACCGTCCGTTATCCGATGCGGCCGACCGGCGAGGTGCTGGTGCGGATCAACCTGCGCAGGCCCGACGGCTCCTTGGTCGGCCTGTCGGCGGCGCAGGTCCGGCTGGTCGGAAACAATGGCTTCGCCGTCGAAGGCAGCACCGAGTTCGACGGCTCGGCCAGCTTCCAGAACCTGCCGGTCGGCCAGTATCGGCTGGAGCTCGATCCCGACCAGGCGCAGCGCCTGCGGATGAGCCTGCTCGAGACCCCGCCGATCGTCATCGAGGGCGACGGCGGCTTCGCGCCGGACGTGGACGCCGAGGTCAAGTTCGCCCCCCGTCCCCGGGATGACGCGGAGCCGGAGGCGCCGGCTCCGGCGCCGTCGGACGGTGCGACGCAGCAGAAACAGGAAGATTCCCAGTAACCTGCGGCAGATAAACTGCCCCTCACAATCGTCGCTCGAAAGTGTTATCCAGCATCGCCATGCGCAGCATCAGTATATCTCAACTCTTGATTGTGATGCTTCTCGCCGCTGCAAGCGGAAGTGCGGCGGCGCAAACCTATGGCGTCGGCGTGTCTTCGAGCACGCCCTCCCTGGGTGAGGTCGCCTCCGCGGCGTCCGGCGACACCGTCTTCCGGATCGCGCCCTCGACGGGCGCGATCACCAAGCAGAGCGGCAACGGCGCCCGCGTCAGCACCGGGACCAGCCGCGCGACGGTGACGATCAGCTGCGGCAACGACAATGCCTGCAACAACGACGACGTCTACATCCGGGTCGGCGCGGGATCCGTCACCGGCCGCGCCAAGGCCCTGACCAACTTCACGGTCTCCATGGGCACGGCGACGCTGAAGACCGCGGCGTCCGGGACGAACCCGATCAACTTCCGCATCGGCCCGATCGGCAAGAACAGTTCCAAGACCTTCTACGTCGGGGCGGACTTCCCGATCGGCGCGGACGGGACCGGCTCCACCGGCAACGCGACAGCAAGCTTCTACGTCTGGGCCGACGACGTGAACCCGCCCAACGGCTCTCAGTCGGGCAGCGGCACGGCGGTGGCCACGGTGTTCCGCTCGCTCTCGCTCACCAAGAATTCCGACCTGGCGTTCGGGCGTATCGTCAAGCCGGTGAGCGGCGGCGCGGTCACCGTGGGACTGGCGGCCGCCGACGCCTCCAAGACCGTGCCGGCGGGCGTCGCCTGGCTGAACCTGCCCCTGCCGACCCGGGCCTCCTTCTCGGTGTCCGGCGAGGGCGGCCAGACGCTCGCCATCACCGTGCCGTCGACCTTCACGATGACCGGTCCAAGCGCGTCGAGCCTGACGGTCACCACCAACACCTTCATTTCCGGCGGCAATGCCCAGCTCAGCTCGATCCTGGGCAACTCCGGCAGCCTGAACTTCTTCGTGGGCGGATCCTTCCCGATCTCGCCCACGACCCGCAACGGGACGTATTCGGGGACCTTCGCGGTAACCGTCGCTTACAACTAGGGCCGGCGCGGCTCTTGCTCTTGCTGGGGGGAACGGGCTCGCAGGTGTGCGGGTCCCCGGGCAGCAGGAACGGACCTGTGCCAGAACGGGTCATCGAGGGGCGACACCATGCCGATCACGATCAACTTCGAGGCTGTGCCGACGGGTCTGGTCACGACCTACACTGAGCAGGGCTTCAACTTCTCCACCCAGCTCACGCAGCAGCAGGGCTTCGCGGACGCCTTCTGGAACCGCGCCCAGACCACTGACCTGGGCACCGGCGGCTACCTGATCAACCAGTACACCTCCGATACGGTGGTCGTGAAACCGACGGCCGGCGGCGCGTTCGGCGCGACCTCGATCCAGGTGAACGGCTTCAGCTTCGGCGGCTTCAACGGCACGACGCCAATCACCGGGACCTCGGTGGTCGAGTACTATTTCCAGGGCGTGAAGGCTGACGGGAACATCATCAGCTACCAGTTCACGACGGACAATGTGGACGGCTTCCAGACCGTCGCCCTGCCGACCGAGTTCGCGTCCGGCCTCACCCAACTGCGCTGGTTCGTCAACGGCGGCACCGGCTGGGGCGCCTTCGACAACCTGACGCTCACCCTGAACACCGCGCCCGTCGCCCAGGCCTTCACCGCCGCCACGCAGGGCGGGACGCTGTACACCGGCCACCTGGTGGCCACCGACGTGGACCAGCAGACGTTGACCTACCAGGCCGTGGGGACCCTCCCCGCCGGCGTGGTGCTCGACGCCGACGGGACGTTCTACGTCCAACCGGTGGCGGGGGGACGCCGACCTGACCTCGGCGCGGGTCGTCAGCTTCCAGTACCGGGCCTTCGACGGCACGGACTATTCGGCGGCCCAAACCGTCAAGGTGACCCTGACGCCGATTCCCGCCGGTCCGGACAGGTTCGGCGGCAACAAGGCCGACACGCTGTCCGGCACGGCCGGCGCGGACCGGATGTGGGGCAAGGACGGGAACGACAAGCTCGTGGCCGCCGGCGGCGCCGACAAGCTCTACGGCGGCGACGGCAAGGACACCATCTCCGCCGGCGACGGCCAGGACCAGGTCTGGGGCGAGGACGGGGACGACTCCTCGATGCGGGCGCCGGCAACGACTTCGTCTATGGCGCGGACGGCCGCGACACCATCCTGGGCGGCGACGGCGCCGACACCCTCACGGGCGGCAGCGACAACGACCAGTTCGTCTTCGGCAATGGCTTCGGCAACGACGTGATCCTCGATTTCAACTCGGGTCACTGGGAGAAGGACGGGCGCTACGATCGCCACCGCAAGAACGACGACGATCGCGGCGACTGCCGCTACTGGCGCGACGACGACCACGACAACCACTACTGGGACCGCTCCGGCTACCGTTGGGAGTGGGAAGCCGGCGACACCATCAAGATCTCGCCCTCGGTGTTCGGCAGCTACGAGGACCTCATGGATCACGCCAGGCAGACCTGGTACGGCGTCGTCATCACGGCGGACGACGGCAGCAGCCTGACGCTCGTCGGCGTCAGCCTGAAGAGCCTGAACTCCGAGGACTTCATCTTCGGCTGACGGAGGCGGTTGCGCCAGCAACTTAACTCCACCCAGGGCTGCGATATTCGACGCAATTAATAATCACGCCCGTCAGAACTCAATTGAACCGACGCAACGCGGTCGATAGTTTCACGAACTTCGCGGGGGTCAGCCTATGTCGATCACGATCCAGTTCGAGAACGTCCCAACGGGTCTTTTCCAGACCTATGGCGAGCAGGGATTCAACTTCTCGACCGAGGTGACCCAGAACCAGGGATATCCCGACGCCTTCTGGAACCGCGCCCAGATCACCGACCTCGGCACCGGCGGCTATCTGATCAACCAGTACGCCTCCGACACGGTCGTGCTGAAGCCGGCGGCCGGAGGCCTTCGGCGCGGTCTCGATCGACATCAATGGGTTCAGCTTCGGCGGCTTCGACGGCACGACGCCGATCACCGGCACCTCGCAGGTCGACTTCTACTTCCAGGGGTGAAGGCGGACGGCAACGTCGTCACCTTCCAGGCCCCGACGACCGACGCGATCGACGGGTTCCAGACCATCGCCCTTCCCGTCGAGTTCGGCTCGGGCCTGACGCAACTGCGCTGGTTCGTCGTGGGCGGCACCGGCTGGGGCGCCTTCGACAATCTGGTGCTCAACCTCAACACGGCACCGGACGCCCAGGCCTTCACCGGCGCCGTCACGGCCGGCGAGTTGTTCACCGGCCAACTCGTCGCCACCGACGCCGACGGCCAGGCGCTGATCTACTCGGCCGTGGGGACGCTGCCGGCCGGCGTGGTCGTCGATGCGGACGGCCGCTTCTACGTCCAGCCCCTGGCTGGCGACGCCGACCTGACGACGGCGCGGACCGTGTCATTCGAATATCGCGCCTTCGACGGCGCTGACTATTCCGACACCGAGACGGTGACGGTGACCCTGAACCCTGTGGGCGTCGGCCCCGACATCCGCGGCGGCAACCACCCGCAGACGCTCGTGGGCACCAGCCGGGGCGAGAAGATCTGGGGCGGCAACAGCGGCGACACGCTCGGCCTCGGCGGGGCCGACACGCTCGACGGCGCCAACGGCACGGATGTGCTGATGGGCGGCGACGGCAAGGACAAGCTCATCGGCGGCAACGGCTCCGACAGCCTCGACGGCGGCGCGGGCGCCGATGTCCTCGACGGCGGGAACGGAACGGACACCCTGGCCGGCGGCGCTGGCGACGATGTCCTGAAGGGCGGCGCCAGTCCGGACCGGTTCGTCTTCGGCGTCGACTTCGGCCGCGACACCATCACCGATTTCGACGCCAAGAACGAGGTGATCCAGATGTCGCCGGCCATGTTCGGCAGCTTCGACGAATTGAAAGCCCACGCCGTGCAGGCCGGGGCCCACGTGGTGATCACCTATGACACCAACCATGTGCTCACGCTGCAGAACGTGAAGCTCTCGGCGCTCGACGCCGACAACTTCCTGTTCTTCTAGGCTCGCCTCGGCGGGGTCCTGCGGCTAACCTCGGCGGGACACGCGCAGACGCCCTCGGGAGACCGCCATGAAACGCCTAGCCCTCTTCGCCGCCCTCGGGGCGTTCGCCGCCACGCCGGCCCTCGCCGCCCTGAAGGCCGGCGACGCCGCGCCGGACTTCACGGCTCCTGGCTTCCAGGCCGGCAAGCCGCTGACCTTCTCGCTCGCCCAGGCGCGGAAGAAGGGGCCGGTCGTGCTCTATTTCTTCCCCGCCGCGGATACCAAGGGCTGCAATCTCGAAGCGAAGATGTTCGCGGACGCCATGCCGCAGTTCACCGCCGCCGGCGCGACGGTGATCGGGGTGACCGCCGGCAACCTGGACAAGCTGCAGCAGATCTCGGCCGACAGCGACAAGTGCTCGGGCAAGTTCCCGGTGGCCGCCGATCCGGGCGCCAAGATCGCCAAGCAGTACGACGCCGTGCTCGCCGCCAAGCCGGACTGGTCCGACCGGACCTCCTACGTGATCAGCAAGGACGGCAAGGTGGTCCACGCCTATTCGAAGATGGACCCGACCCAGCACGTCAGCGAGACGCTCGCCACCGTCAACACGCTGAAGGGCAAGCGCTAGGCGTCAGCCGAACAGCGCCTTGAAAGCGTAGTAGAGCAGGACACCCAGTCCCACCGAGAGAACCGTGGCGATCATCCGGTTGCGGCGCATGGGCCCTCCCTCGCCGCAGCCTCGGTCGCCGCGGGCCGGCGCGCAAGGCGAAAAGCCTTGCCGCCGAGGTGCTTTTCCCTTATTTGCCCGCCTCTTCACGGAATGCGGTCTCACGCGGAACGCGAATGGGCCGGGAAACTCCCGGCCGCCGCGCGAGAGCCATCGTTTCCGGCGGACCTTCCGCCGCCGGACGCGCCGCCTTCCACGCCGGAAGAAGGAAAACATGGCCCTCTACGAACACGTGGTCATTTCGCGGCAGGATATCTCGCCGCAACAGGCCGAAGCCCTGAATGACACCCTCAAGGCCCTCATCGAGCAAGGCGGCGGCAACGTCGCGAAGATCGAGTACTGGGGTCTCCGCAACCTGACCTACCGGATCAAGAAGAACCGCAAGGGTCACTACTCCCTGCTCGCCATCGACGCCCCGGCCGACGCCGTGAAGGAGATGGAGCGCCAGCTTTCGATCAACGAAGACGTCCTGCGCTACATGACCGTGCGCGTGGACGAGCTGGACCTGGAGCTCTCCCCGATCCTCGCCCGCCGCGATCGCGACCGCGAACGCCGCGACGACGCCCCGCAATTCTAAGAAAGGGAGGCTCTCTCAATGTCCGAAGAAACCTCCACGGCCCCGGCCGCTCTGGCCGCCGGCGCCGCCGGGCGGCCAGCGCCGTCCGTTCTTCCGCCGCCGCAAGGTGTGCCCGTTCTCCGGCGCCAACGCCCCGAAGATCGACTACAAGGACGTCAAGCTCCTGCAGCGCTACGTTTCCGAGCGCGGCAAGATCGTGCCGTCGCGGATCACCGCGGTGTCCGCCAAGAAGCAGCGTGAGCTGGCCAAGGCCATCAAGCGCGCCCGCTTCCTGGCGCTCCTCCCCTACGTCGTGAAGTAAGGGAGACAACGCACATGAAAGTCATCCTGCTCGAACGCGTGGAAGGCTGGGGCACGCTCGGCGACGTCGTCACCGTCAAGGACGGCTACGCCCGCAACTTCCTCCTCCCGCGTCAGAAGGCGCTGCGCGCCAACGCCGCGAACCTCAAGGTCTTCGAAGCCCAGCGCAGCGAGATCGAGGCCCGCAACGCGAAGGCCAAGGAAGCCGCCGGGACCGCCGGTGAGAAGCTCGACGGCACGTCCTACGTGATGATCCGCCAGGCCGGCGAATCCGGCCAGCTCTACGGCTCGGTGGCCGGCCGCGACGTGGCCGACGCCGTGAACGCCGAAGGCGGCAAGATCGAACGTTCGATGGTCGTGCTGGACAAGCCGATCAAGACGCTCGGCCTGCACGAAGTGAAGGTGCGCCTGCACTCGGAAGTGACGGTCACCGTCACCCTGAACATCGCGCGCAGCCAGGACGAGGCCGAGCGCCAAGCCCGTGGCGAGAACGTGATCAGCTCGCAGTTCGAAGAAGAGCGCGAGGCCGCCGAGCAGGCTGCCGCCGACCTTCTCGAAGGCGGCGCTGGCCAGCACGAAGGCGACTACGCCGAGGCCTAAGGCTTCGGAGCATTCCGCTTCAGATTGCGGCGCGGAGGGCGACCTCCGCGCCGTTTTCGTTTTCAGCGCTCCTCGTAGAGCCGGCGCAGGACCCGGGGGGTCAGGCCCGGCAGGTCCTCGGAGATCAGGCCCGGCCCGTGCAGCTCGGCCGCCGCGGCGTGAATCCAGGCGGCGGCACAGGCCGCCTCGAAGCTTTCCATCCCCTGGGCGATCAGCCCTCCGATATAGCCCGCCAGCACATCGCCGGATCCGGCGGTGGCCAGCCACGGCGAGCCGTTCAGGTTGACCGCCGCCCGGCCGTCGGGCGCGGCGACCACCGTATCGGCGCCCTTCAGCAGCACCACCGCCCCGGCCCGCTCGGCCGCCCGCCGGGCGGCGGCGATCCGTTCGGGCGAGGCGGCCAGGAGGCCTGGGAACAGACGCTCGAACTCGCCGGGGTGCGGCGTCAGCACGTCGTCCCGGTCCAAGACCGAGAACAGCTCCTCCGGGTCCTCGCGGAACACGGTGATGGCGTCGGCGTCCAGCACCAGGGCCGCGCCTGTGCGCGCCAGCGCCAGAACGTTCAGGAGGGTTGAGTCCGTCACGCCGGCGGCCGGCCCGATGACCGCGGCGTCGACGGCCGCGGCGGCCTGTTCCAGCTCCACCTCGGTCTCCACGGGGCGGAGCATCACGGCCTCCAGGTGCGCCGCGTTCGAGGCCAGCGCCTCCGGGGGCGACAGGATGGTGACGAGGCCCGAACCGATCCTAAGGCCCGCCCGCGCCGCGAGCCGGGCCGCGCCCGTGCTCCAGGCGTCGCCGCTGACCACGATCATCCGGCCGCGCGCGTGCTTGTGGGAGGTGCTGTCGGGCCACGGGATGCGGTCGGCCCAGAGCTCCGGCCCGTTCTCGAAGAGCCGCGTCTCGGTCTCGCCGAGGCCGATGTCCGCCACCACCACCTCGCCGCAATGGCCGCGGCCGGGTTCCAGCACATGCGCCGGCTTGCGCGCGTGGAAGGTGACGGTGAGCGATGCGCAGAAGGCCGGCTCCCCGAGCGGCTGGGCCGTGTCCCCGGCGATGCCGCTCGGCAGGTCCACGGCCACGAACCGGTCGCGCAGCCGCTGGGACACGCGGGCGAGGCGGGCGGCCTCCCCGTCCAGCGGCCGGGTCAGGCCCGCGCCGAATATGGCGTCCACGAAGAGCTCCGCCCGGTCCCGACCCTCGCCCACCGGCGCGGTCAGGCCGTGCCAGAGCGCCGCCATCGCCCGGGCGTCGTCGCTGGCGGGCTCCGCGAGCTGCTCGACCCAGACGTCCCAGCCGCGGTCTCTCAGCAGGCGGGCGACCACATAGCCGTCACCGCCATTGTTGCCGGGTCCGCAGAAGACGACGGTGGGACAGGGATCGAAGCGGGCGCAGATGGCGTCGGCGACGGCGGTCCCCGCGCGCTCCATGAGCACCGTCCCGGGCGTCCCGGCGGCGATGGCGGCCCTGTCGGCGGCGGCGGTCTCGGAAACCGTGAGGGATCTGCCGCGCCGCCAAGCCCTGCTCCTGATGCCGCTAGAGAACTCCCGTCGTGGCTTCGCGCCCCTTGGCCACCAAGGTCAAGCGCTCTCCGTCGGTTTCCAGCACGGTGATCGAGGTGTGGTCCGGCCGGAAGTGCAGCACGCGCGGGTCGCCCGCGAGCGCGGAGACCACGGCGTTGATGGCCACGTAGTGCGAGAACACCGCCGTGTCCCCGCGAGCGCGCAGGGCGGCGACGATGTCCCGGCGCCCAGGCGTCGTAATCCAGGTCGCCCTCGATATCGGCCCAGGCGCCCTGGAACGCCTGCCGCAGCCAATCCGGGCGGGCGGCGGCGTCCAGAGCCTTGGGCGTCGGGATCTCGCCAACCTGAGGATCGATTTCGAGGGCCACGCCGAGCGCCTCCGCCGTCGGCGCCGCGGTCTCCCGGCAGCGGCGCAGCGGCGAGCTCACCACCCGCTCGGGCCGCTCCCCGCCGGCAGGCCCAGCAGCCAGTCGCGGGCGGCCTCGGCCTGCGCGCGTCCGGCGTCGTCCAGGCCGGGATCATCGTCGGCGCCGCCCCAGGTGGAGGCCGGTTTTCCGTGGCGGATCAGGTAGAGACGCGGCATCGGGGACTCAATCGGGTGTGAACAGGTTGGTCTGGCCGTCCGGCGCGGGGCCGACCGTGCCCGGGCGCCCCACCTGCTCCTGGGCCTCGAAGGCGGCGAGGAAGGCGGGATCGGCCGGGGTGTTGGCGCAGAACCGGCGACCGGCCTCGTCGCGCCCCACCACGATGCCCAGGAACGGTCCCTCCCGCTTGTGGACGACGGTGTAGGTCTCGACCGTAGCGCGGCCGCTTGGCGTTTCCGTGACCTCGGGATGCGGCAGGGCGTCGATCTCGGCCTGCAGGACCTTGGGATCCTCGCGCTCGAACGGCCTGTCGGGCCGCTTCGTCGAATAGATCCCGGTGGACTGCTTGGTGAGGTACCAGCCGTTGCCGGTGATCAGGCCATAGGCTCCGGGCCGGGCCCGCAGCTTCTGCAGCATCACCGCGACCGAGTGCATGACGTAGTTGTTCCCGGGGCCGCCGGCATAGGGCAGCCCGCCGGTGACCGTGAGGCCGCGCGGATCGTCGAGCGAGAGGCCCAGCGCCTCCGCACCGATCTCCACCGCCACCGGGAAGCAGGAATAGAGGTCGATCAGGTCCACCTGGTCGATGCCGATGCCCGCCATCTCGAAGGCCTTCTGCCCGGTCCGGACCATGGCCGGGCTGGAGTGGAAATCCTGGCGGTCGGTGGGGTGCCAGAGGTCGGCGGCGTCGGCGCAACCGTGCAGGTACACCCACTGGTCCTCCGGCACGCCGAGCTCCCGGGCCTTCCTCTCGCTCGCCAGGATCACCGCGGCGGACTGGTCGACCTCCATGATCGCATTCAGCAGCTTCGGATAGGGGTAGCCGATCATCCGGTTCCTGTCGGAGACCGTCACCAGCTCGTCGGCCTGCCGCTCGGTCTGGAACCAGGCCTCGGGGTTCTTCGCCGCCACCTTCGAGAACCGCGCGAAGAGCTCGCCCATCCGCCGCTGGTGGTCGTCCAGCGAGCGGCCGTCGCGGGCGCGAAGGGCGTTCTCGAACAGGGGATAGATGTTGATCGGCCGGGAGAGCCCGTGCCGGATCTCATAGGCCGTGCTGCCGGCCCGCGGATCGCCGATCCGCTCGGGCGCAGGCAGGCTTTCGTCCTCGTCGGCCTGCCAGTCGGCGAACGGAAGTCCCTTCCCCATCCGCTTCATCGCCGAGCCCAGGAACTCGCAGCCGACGGCGAGCGCCAGGTCGGCCTCGCCCCTGGCGATGCGCGCCGCCAGCGTGTTGATCAGGTACTGGGGCGTGTTGCCGCCCATCTCGGAATAGACGCTCCAGCGCGGGGCGGCGCCGAGCTGTCTCGCGAGGCTCAGCGGCGGGTTCGTGGAGTGCGGGATCATGCCCCGCTTCGAGCCCGGGCTGTCGATCGTGTAGCCGACCACGGCCAGGGCGTCGACGGCGGCCAGACCGGCCGCGCCGATCCCGGCGTCGAGGGCGGCGCGATCCGCCGCAATCTTCAGCAATGCGGTCGGGGATGGTGAATCGCCCGGATCGCCGCGGTACGTGAATTGGCCCGCCCCGATCAGAACTGGGGTGTTTTCCGACATTTCGAGCCGCCTCCCGACGCTACTGCCCGTGATCCTAGGGCCGGAAGGACGCCCCACAAGGCGATTTCCGACCTGATCGTTTTTTGATCCATGGGCGCCTGTTTTTTGAGCGCTCGGTCATTTTCGCAGGTGGCCGCGACGTCAGGCAACGGACCCGGCTTGTGGCGTCGGCATCCGCCGTGCTGGTTCCCGGCCAAGCGCCGGGGCGGCGCATTTGCAGTCGCAAGCCGGGGTCATGAAAAAGATCGAAGCCATCATCAAGCCGTTCAAGCTCGACGAAGTGAAGGAGGCCCTGCAGGAACTGGGCGTCCAGGGCATGACGGTGATCGAGGCCAAGGGCTACGGCCGCCAGAAGGGCCAGACCGAGCTCTACCGCGGCGCGGAGTACGTCGTGGACTTCCTGCCCAAGATCAAGATCGAGGTCGTGGTCGCCGACGACCAGCTCGACCGCGCGCTCGAAGCCATCGCCACGGCCGCCCGCACGGGCCGGATCGGCGACGGCAAGATCTTCGTCTCCGACGTCATCGACGTCATGCGCATCCGCACCGGCGAGACCGGGCCCGCGGCCGTCTAACACCCACCATCGAGACCGGACCAACCAAGGGGATAATTGCTATGGCTTCCGCCAAGGACATCCTGAACGAGATCAAGGAAAAGGACGTCAAGTACGTCGACGTGCGCTTCACCGACGTGCGCGGGAAGATGCAGCACGTGACCTTCGACATCGCCCTGGTGGATGAGGATTTCCTCACCGACGGCACGATGTTCGACGGCTCGTCCATCGCCGGCTGGAAGGCGATCAACGAGTCCGACATGAAGCTGCGCCCCGACCTGGACACGGCGATCATCGACCCGTTCTACCAGCAGACCACGCTGGCGCTGTTCTGCGACATCGTGAACCCGGACACCAACACCCCCTACAACCGCGATCCGCGGTCGATCGCCAAGGCGGCGCTGAACTATGTGAAGGCGTCCGGCATCGGCGACACGGTCTACTTCGGCCCGGAGGCCGAGTTCTTCGTGTTCGACGACGTGCGCTGGGACACCGCGCCCCACAACACCTTCTACGCCTACGACTCCAGCGAGCTGCCGGTCAGCTCGGGCAAGTCCTATCCGGAAGGCAACATGGGCCACCGGCCCGGCCCGAAGGGCGGCTATTTTCCGGTCAATCCGGTCGACAGCGGCCAGGACCTGCGCGGCGAGATGCTGGCGGTCATGGGCGAACTCGGCATGCAGCCCGAGAAGCACCACCACGAGGTGGCTCCGGCCCAGCACGAGCTCGGCCTGAAGTTCGACACCATGATCACCATGGCGGACCGCCTGCAGCTCTATAAGTACGTGATCCACAACGTGGCCCACGCCTACGGCAAGACGGCGACCTTCATGGCCAAGCCGATGTTCGCCGACAACGGCTCGGGCATGCACGTCCACCAGTCGATCTGGGGCAACGGCAAGCCGCTGTTCGCGGGCGACAAGTACGCCGGCCTGTCGGACCTCTGCCTCTGGTACATCGGCGGGATCATCAAGCACGCGAAGGCGATCAACGCCTTCTCGAACTCGACCACCAATTCCTACAAGCGCCTGGTGCCCGGCTACGAAGCCCCGGTGAAGCTGGCCTACTCGGCCCGCAACCGCTCGGCCTCGATCCGCATCCCGCACGTGGATTCGCCCAAGGGCAAGCGCATCGAAGCCCGCTTCCCGGACCCGATGGGCAACCCCTACCTGACCTTCACGGCCCTGCTGATGGCCGGCCTCGACGGGATCGAGAACAAGATCGATCCGGGCGCCCCGGCCGACAAGAACCTCTACGACCTGCCGCCCCGCGAGCAGAAGAAGATCCCGGAAGTCTGCGGGTCCCTGCGCGAAGCCCTCGAGGCGCTCGACAAGGACCGCGCCTTCCTCAAGAAGGGCGGCGTCTTCGACGACGACTTCATCGACAGCTACATCGAGCTGAAGATGGAAGAGGTCATGCGCCTCCAGCTCCACCCGCACCCGGTGGAATTCGACATGTACTTCAAGTGCTAGTCGGCTGATCCTTCAGCAGATTGTGAGGGCCCGCGGAGTGATCCGCGGGCCTTTTTGTTCCTCCCCGTGAACGGGGGAGGTGTCAGCCGCCGAAGAGCGGTTGACGGAGGGGGCGGACGCCGCGACCGGCGATCAATTCATCCGCCAGATGCCGCGCCTGGTCCGCAACCTCGTCCACATCTTGAAATACCGACGACGCCCAGACCCGGTAAACGGTGATTCCCCGCCGTCCGAGCCACGCATCGCGGCGCTCATCGTGCGCGATCTGGGCGCCCTCTCCGTGGCCCGCGCCATCGACCTCCACCGCCAACGCCGCGGCGGGGCAGTAGAAATCCAAGATGTAGGGTCCGATTGCGTGCTGCCGACGGAAGACCGGCCACACCGGATTCCGCTTTCGCAACCGGCTCCACAGCATCACCTCCGGTTCGGTCATGGCCGACCGGAGCACCCCGCGCGCTTCAGCGTGATGATCTTGGCTCTCATGCGGTCCTCGCCCCCTCCGTCGACCCGCTCTTCGGCGGGCGACACCTCCCCCGTGAACGGGGGAGGAAAAAGGAACGGCAAGCTTACCGCCCAGCAGGAACATTACAAGAACATCAGGCCGCCTTGCACTCGCCTTCGTGGTCCACGCTGACGCCGGCCGCGGCGGCGGTGCAGGCGTTGCCGTAGGTCTTGCCGTCGCAGCCGCAGACGGGCCTGTACTCGCGGGTGCAGATCTGCGTCTTCGGCGTGCACACGCCCGCGCCGTCCGTCACACGGCACTGCCCGGTCGGGTGTTTGCACCAGTCGTTCGGGTCGGTGCAGGTGAAGCCGGCGATCCCGCCGCACATGCCGCCGGTGGCCGCCGCGCGGTCGGGACCCTGGGCCACGGGCGGCGGCGCGGGACCGGGCTGCGCCTCGGCGGCGCTCTGCTGGCAGCCGGCGACGGCGAGGCCCGCGGCGAATAGGGCGATCACGGCGGCGCGGAAAGGCATTCGGTCTCCTCCTGCGGCTGAAGATTGCCGGGCGCGGCGGCCCCGCACTACAACCCAACGCATGACCTTTGTAAGCCGCACCGCGCTTTCCGCCGCCCTCGCCCTCGCCGTCGCCCTGCCGGCCACCGCCCAACCCTCCCCCGGCCCGCAGCCCGCGGCCCTTCCGCCGGAGATCGCCGCGCCGCGCGACGTGGCCTATCCGGGCGCCCTGAAGCTGGAGGTGGACGCCACCGACCTGGAGCGCCGCATCTTCCGCATCCGCCAGCAGATCCCGCTGGCGGGCTCCGGTCCCGTCACCCTGCTCTACCCTCAGTGGGTTCCCGGCGGGCACTCGCCGCGCAACGCGATCTTCAACGTGGCCGGCCTGGTGGTCCGGGCGAACGGCCAGGTCGTGCCCTGGACCCGCGACCCGGTGCAGGTCTTCGCCTTCCACGTGACCCCGCCGGCGGGGACGACGACCCTCGACCTTGAGTGGCAGTACGTCTCGCCCACCGCCCCCGAGCAGGGACGGGTGGTGATGACCCCGGAGATGCTGAACGCCCAGTGGATCTCGCTGGCCATGTACCCGGCCGGATATTTCGCCCGGCGCATCCCGATCGACGCGGCGATCAAGCTGCCGAGCGGCTGGGGCTATGGGGTGGCGCTGGACACGGCCAGCGAGGGGGGACGGCTGGGTCCGTTTCAAGCGGACGGACTTCGAGACCCTGATGGACTCGCCGATGTTCGCGGGCCGTCACTTCAAGCGCTACGACCTCGACACCTCCGGCAAGTCGCCGGTGCGCCTGAACGTCGTGGCCGACCGGCCCGAGCTCCTGGCCGCCACGGACGAGCAGATCGAGAAGCACCGCGAGCTGGTCCGGCAGGCCGACCGGCTCTATGGCGCACGCCACTTCGACCGCTACGAGTTCCTGCTGGCGCTCACCGAGCGCATGGGCGGCATCGGACTGGAGCACCACCGCTCGTCGGAGAACGGCACCGTCCCGGGGTACTTCACCGAGTGGTCGAAGAATGCGCCGGCCCGCAACCTCCTGCCCCACGAGTACAACCACTCCTGGGACGGCAAGTTCAGGCGGCCCGCCGAGCTCTGGACGCCGAACTACAACGTGCCCATGCGCGGCAACCTGCTGTGGGTCTATGAGGGTCAGGACCAGTACTGGGGCTACGTCCTGGGCGTCCGGTCGGGCCTGGTCACCAAGCAGCAGACGCTCGACGCGCTCGCCATGACCGCGGCCACCTATTCCACCGGCCGGCCGGGCCGCGAGTGGCGCTCGGTGGAGGACACCGGCCACGACCCGACCATCGCCGGCC
Source organism: Phenylobacterium sp. J367 (assembly GCF_024699985.1). Taxonomy (GTDB): domain Bacteria; phylum Pseudomonadota; class Alphaproteobacteria; order Caulobacterales; family Caulobacteraceae; genus Phenylobacterium. The sequence goes on from NZ_JAJONA010000001.1 coordinate 4,086,669, forward strand.
GCCGGCCGATCCCGTGGACGACCTGGCAGCGCAGCGAGGACTACTATTCGGAAGGCCAGCTCGTCTGGCTCGACGCCGACACCCTCATCCGCGAGAAGACCGGCGGCAGGAAGTCGCTCGACGACTTCGCCCGGGCCTTCTTTGGCATCAACGACGGCTCCTGGACGCCGGTCACCTACACCTTCGAGGACGTGGTCGCCGGCCTGAACAAGGTCGTGCCCCACGACTGGTCGGGATTCCTGACGAAGCGCCTGCGCGAGGTGGCCCCGGAGCCCCCGCTCGACGGCATCACCCGCGGCGGCTACCGGCTGATCTACACCGAGACGCCGACCGAGTTCTGGAAGGACAACGAGGCCTCCCGGAAGATGGTCGACCTCACCTACTCCGTCGGCATGACCCTGAACCGCGAGGCGACGATCACCGGCGTGCTGTGGAACGGACCGGCCTTCAAGGCGGGCCTGACGAACAGCGACAAGATCATCGCCGTGAATGGCATCGCCTACGACACCGAGCGCTTCAAGGAAGCGATCACCGCCGCCAAGGCCGGCCAGCCGATCAGCCTGATCGTCAAGGACGGCGACCATTACCGGACGGTGGCGATCGATTACCGCGGCGGCCTCAGGTACCCGCGCCTGGAGCGGATCGAGGGCGCGCCGGACCGGCTTTCCGCCATCTACGCACCCTCGAAGTAGGTGTGAGCGGCGGGGCGCGTCCCGCCGCATTGCCTTCGGGCGCTGGGCGATTCATACCCGCTCAGAATCCCCCTAACGTCGTCGAGTCATGTCCAAGTCCGCCGCCCAGCCTTTCGACCTCTTCAACGACGACGCGCTGAACCCTGTGCCGGCTGCGCCGCTGGCGGAGAGCCATGAGCCGCGGCCCGACCCGGCCGTGGTCGGCGGCAAGCCGTCCAGCTACTCGGCCAAGGACATCGAGGTCCTGGAAGGCCTGGAGCCGGTCCGCAAGCGGCCGGGCATGTACATCGGCGGCACCGACGAGCGGGCCCTGCACCACCTGTTCGCCGAGGTCCTCGACAACGCCATGGACGAGGCGGTGGCCGGCCACGCCAAGGTGATCGAGGTCAGCCTCGACGCCGAGGGCCAGCTCACCGTCAAGGATGACGGCCGCGGCATTCCGGTCGACCCGCACCCGAAGCACCCGGGCAAGTCGGCGCTCGAAGTGATCATGACCGTCCTCCACTCGGGCGGGAAATTCTCGGGCAAGGCCTATGAAACCTCCGGCGGCCTGCACGGCGTCGGCGTCTCGGTGGTCAACGCGCTCTCGGAACGCGTCGAGGTCACCGCCTGGAAGGACGGCTTCGAGTGGCGCCAGGCCTTCACGCGCGGCAAGCCGATCGGCCCTATCGAGAAGCTGGGGCCCACGCGGAAGAAGGGCACCCAGATCGCCTTCACGCCCGATCCGGTGATCTTCGGCGAGGGCGTCGCCTTCAAGCCGGCCCGCCTCTACCGGATGGCCAGGTCCAAGGCCTATCTGTTCGGCGGCGTCGAGATCCGCTGGAAGTGCGATCCCTCGCGGATTCACGACCAGACGCCCGCCGAGGCGGTGTTCCGCTTCCCGAACGGCCTGGCCGACTTCCTGGCCGAGCGGGTGAAGACCATCGAGACGGTGACGCCCGAGCCCTTCGCCGGCCGCTACGAGCGGCAGGGCGAGGCCGGCAAGGTCGAGTGGGCGGTGACCTGGACGCCGGCCGGCTTCGGCGAGGCCGACGGCTTCATGCAGTCCTACTGCAACACCGTGCCGACGCCGGAGGGCGGCACCCACGAGGCGGGCCTGCGCGCGGCCCTGACCCGCGGTCTCAAGCAGTACGCCGAACTGACCGGCGAGAAGCGCGGCGGCCTGCTCACCGCCGAGGACGTGGTCGCCCAGGCGGGCGCGCTCGTCAGCGTCTTCATCCGCGACCCGGAGTTCCAGGGCCAGACCAAGGAGAAGCTCTCCTCGTCCGAAGCCCAGCGGCTGGTCGAGAAGGCCATCGCCGACCCGTTCGACCACTGGCTGACCGCCCAGCCGAAGTCGGCGAGCGCGCTGCTTCAGTTCGTCATCGAACGGGCGGAAGAACGCCTGAAGCGCCGCCGCGACAAGGAGGTCGCCCGCGCGTCGGCCACCCGCAAGCTCCGCCTGCCCGGCAAGCTCGCCGACTGCTCGGGTCAGGCCACCGACGGCACCGAACTCTTCCTGGTCGAGGGCGACAGCGCCGGCGGCTCGGCCAAGCAGGCCCGCGACCGCCGCACCCAGGCGATCCTGCCTCTGCGCGGCAAGATCCTGAACGTCGCCTCGGCCTCGCTGGACAAGCTGGGCGGCAACAAGGAGCTGGCCGACCTGATGCTGGCGCTGGGCGCCCAGGGCGGGTCGAAGTTCAAGGAAGAGGACCTCCGCTACGAGCGGATCATCATCATGACGGACGCCGACGTGGACGGCGCCCACATCGCGAGCCTCCTGATCACCTTCTTCTACCGGACCATGCCGGACATGATCCGCGCCGGCCGCCTCTACCTGGCCCTGCCGCCGCTCTACCGGATCAGTCACGGCGCGAAGTCGCTCTACGCGAGAGACGACGCCCACCGCGACGAGCTGCTGGCCACGGAGTTCAAGGGGAAGAAGCCGGACATCAGCCGGTTCAAGGGCCTGGGCGAGATGATGCCGGCCCAGCTGAAGGAGACCACCATGGATCCGTCGAAGCGGATCCTGGCCAAGGTCACCCTGCCCCGCGCCGAGGAAAGCGTGGAAAGCCTCGTGGAAGCCCTGATGGGCCGGAAGCCGGAACTCCGCTTCCGCTTCATCCAGGAGAACGCCGAGTTCGCCGCCGCCGACCTGGACGTCTGACGGCGGGTTCAGGGATCGAGCCGGGCTCGACGCCGTGGCTGGACGCCCTGGGGCCGGGCCCGACGCTTAATAGCCCGTACGACGGGCCTGAGCGCCCCTCCGGCGGGCCGTTCTGAACGCCCGGGGCCCACGTGCGTTGACTTGAGCGTTGCTGCCCGTATCTTCCGCGCGCGCGTCGATCTCCGCTCGCGCCGCCGCGGTACGCCAGCCTTCGTCTCTCACAGGGATCGGCCGGGCCGCCGCTATATTCGTAACAGATGACCGAATTTTCCGAACTAGGCCTCTCGCCTGCGACCCTTCAGGCCGTCGCCGACACAGGCTACACCACCGCAACACCGATCCAGGCCGAGGCTATTCCCGTCGCCCTGCAGGGGCGTGACGTCCTGGGCATCGCCCAGACCGGCACCGGCAAGACCGCCGCCTTCACCCTTCCGATGATCGACCGGCTGAAGGCCGGCCGCTCCAAGGCGCGCATGCCGCGCGCCCTGGTCATCGCCCCCACCCGCGAGCTGGCCGACCAGGTCGCCGCCTCCTTCGAGAAGTACGCCAAGGGCCAGAAGCTCTCCTGGGCGCTCTTGATCGGCGGTGTCTCCTTCTCCGACCAGGAGCAGAAGCTCGACCGCGGCGTCGACGTGCTGATCGCAACGCCCGGCCGCCTGCTCGACCACTTCGAGCGCGGCAAGCTGCTGATGACCGGCGTCCAGATCATGGTCGTCGACGAGGCCGACCGGATGCTCGACATGGGCTTCATCCCCGACCTCGAGCGCATCTTCAAGCTGACCCCGGCCAAGAAGCAGACGCTGTTCTTCTCGGCCACCATGCCGCCGGAGATCACCCGGCTGACGAAGCAGTTCCTGCACGACCCCGTGCGGATCGAGGCCTCGCGGCCCGCGACGACCGCCGAGACCATTACCCAGTACATGGCCAAGCTGCCGGTCTCCGACCCGAAGGCGAAGCGGACGGCGCTGCGCGCGCTGATCGAGCGGGGCGAGGTGGTGAACGGCATCGTGTTCTGCAACCGCAAGTCGGAAGTCGACATCGTCGCCAAGTCGCTGAAGACCCACGGCTTCGACGCCGCCCCGATCCACGGGGACCTCGACCAGCAGACGCGGATGCGCACGCTGGAAAGCTTCCGCAAGGGCGAGCTGAAGCTGCTGGTCGCGTCCGACGTGGCCGCGCGTGGCCTGGACATCCCGGCCGTCGGCCATGTGTTCAACTACGACGTGCCGCACCACGCCGACGACTACGTCCACCGCATCGGCCGGACCGGCCGCGCGGGCCGTACGGGCGAGGCCTTCATGCTGGTGACCCCGGCCGATGCGAAGAACATCGACAAGGTCATCAAGCTGATCGGCAAGACGCCGCAGGAGCTCACCCTCGACCTCGACTGGGCAAGCCTGAAGGACGAACCCCGCGCCGGCCGCGGCGACCGCAAGGGCGGCCGCGAGCGCGGCGGCCGGGATCGGGATCGGGACCGGGACCGCCGCCCGCGCATCGTCAAGGACCACGGCGAGCGCGCCGCGATGGATCCGGTGCAGCAGACCGCGCCGGCCGAAGGCGCCGAGGCCGAGGCGCCGCGCCGCAGCCGCAGCCGCAAGCCGGCCGAGACGCCCGCCGTCGCCGAGGCCGCTCCGGCCCCGGCTCCGGCCCGCGAGGAACGCCCGCGCCGCGAGCGCTCCGAACGGGAGAAGGCCGACCGTGAGCGGACCGAGCGCGAGGCTCGGCAGGATCGCGAGCGCATCGAACGCGATCGCCCGGAACAGAGCCAGGGAGACCGGGACCGTCCCCTCCGCGATCGCCCGGACCGCGACCGCGGCCCGCGCGCGGAGCGTGGCGGCGACCGTCGTGACGATCGGCGCGATCGGGAGCGGGATCGGGACCGGGGCCGCGACCGTGGCGACGGCGAGCGCGTCGTGGGCTTCGGCGCCGACGTGCCGGCCTTCCTGACGCGCAGCGCCGCCCCGCCGCCGGCGGACGACTGAGGTCGGGCTTGAAAGGCAGCGGCCCTAAGGGAAGTTAACGACCCGCCTTAACCGGTCGTTTGGCGCCTTTTCATTAGGCTCAGTCCCGCCGGTGGATGCGTGCGCTGCGTCCCCGGGTTGGATCTGGAGCCCATGTCGTCCGACGTCGAAACCCTCCTGAGGGCCCCTACGGCCTACGCGATCGCCCGCCGGGCGATCGCGGCCATGGAGCAGCACAGGGTCTGGCCGACTCCGGGCAACTTCGAGGTCTGGATCCACTATGTGGCGCATAAGGACGGCCCCCTGGCCGCCGAGATCGACCAGATGCTGGAGGCCGGCGAGGCGTTCACCGATGCGGTGGGCGAGCAGCTCGCCGCCAAGTACCTGCCCAAGGCCAAGCTGAACGGCGAGATCCTGGACGCCGGCGACGCGCTCGCCCAGGAACTGGACAGCGTCTCCCGCGCCATCGAGAGCGCCCGCGAGACCAGCGAAGCCTATGGCCAGCAGCTCGCCACCGCCTCCAAGTCGCTGGAGAACGAGGACACCTCCGGTATCAAGGAGATGGTGGAGACGCTGACCAGCGCCACCCGCCGGGTCCAGCGCGAGAACCGCACCCTGGAGACGCAGCTCGCCGACACGACCGCCGAGGTCGGGCGGCTGAAGGAACACCTCGAGCTGGTGCGCCGCGACGCGCTCACCGACGGCCTGACCCACCTCGCCAACCGCAAGGCGTTCGACGAGGCGCTCGAGAAGGCCTGCTCCGAGGCCGAGGCCTCGGGCCAGACGCTGACGCTCGCCGTCCTCGACATCGACCATTTCAAGAGCTTCAACGACACCTGGGGCCACCAGACCGGCGACCAGGTGATCCGCTACGTCGCCTCGGTGATCGGCCGCGCCGGCCGCTCGCCGCGCATCGCCGCCCGCTATGGCGGCGAGGAGTTCGCGCTGATCTTCCCGGGCGAGACCGGCGAGACGGCCCGGGCGGTGCTGGAGGACATCCGCGAGGAGGTCTCCTCCCGCGTGCTGAAGCGACGCTCGACCAACGAGGACCTCGGCGCGATCACGGTTTCGGCTGGCTTTGCGGAGCGCGGGCCCGGCGAGACCACGGCCGGTCTCGTGGAGCGGGCGGACGCCGCGCTCTATGCCTCCAAGCGCGGCGGCCGCAACCGCACGACGGCCGCCGACCCGGTGGCCAAGGCGGCCTGACGCTTTTTCTCTAGCCTGACGCCGGGGTATCTTTCCTTCTATCGGGCCCAAGAGCTCGAGGGAGGAAGACATGGACGGGACGCAGGCCGCCGCGAAGGTGAAGACCTCCATCGAGGATCGCGTGGGCGTGATCACGCTGTCCGATCCGGGCACCCTGAACGCCGCGGGCCTCGACCTGATGGGCGACCTGCTCGCGGCCTTCGAGGACTTCGCCTACGGCGACAAGGTCCGTTCGATCATCATCACCGGGGAAGGACGCGGCTTCTGCTCGGGCGCGAACCTCAGCGGCGGCAGGGCCGGCTCGGCGCCGAACCCGAACGGCCCCAACGATTCCCTGCTTCGCACCTACAACCCCTTCGTCTCGGCGGTCCGGAAGTCGCCGAAACCGCTGATCAGCGCGGTGAACGGCGTGGCGGCGGGCGTCGGCGTGTCCCTGGCCCTGATGGGCGACCTGATCGTGGCGTCGGAAAGCGCCTACTTCCTGCTGGCCTTCCGCCGCATCGGCCTGGTTCCGGACGGCGGGGCGACGTGGCTGCTGCCGCGCTACCTCGGCAAGGCTCGGGCGATGGAGCTGATGCTCCTGGGCGAGAAGCTGCCCGCCAAGACCGCGCCTCGACTGGGGCCTGATCAACAAGTGCGTTCCGGACGCCGAACTCATGGACGCGGCCATGGGCTATGCCCGCGCGCTGGCCGACGGTCCCGCCTCGCTCGGCCTGACTCGCAACCTCGTGTGGGAGGGCCTGGACGCCGACTGGCACCTGCAGCTGGAGGCCGAGGCCTATGCGCAGGGGGGCGGCCGGCCGAACCGAGGACGCGCGCGAAGGCGTCATGGCCTTCCTCCAGAAGCGTCCCGCCGAGTTCAAGGGGAAGTAGCTAGCGCCTCGCCTTGAGGCGTTCGAGTTCCTTCTCCACCAGGCGCTCACGGCTGTCGCCGAGGTAGCCGAAGGTGGCCGCCGCGTGGGCTGCGAGGCCGATGCCCCAGCCGATCGCCGGCCAGAAGGCCCAGTCGATCCCCGGCGACGTCACCCAGTCGATGGCGAACAGGCCGGCGTTGACGATCATATAGGCTGTCAGGTGGCTACGGAAGGCCAGCTTCATGTCCGCCCGCCGTTCGGCCTGGCGGCGAAGCTCTGAGTCGGCGTCGGTCATAGGTCCCTCCCCGGTCGGGAGCGAGCATAACGCGGGTCGGCGGACGAACCTAGGCTCAGAGGCCGGTGGCCGGCTCGATGGTGACGCTCTCGCCACAGCCACAGGCATCGGTCTCGTTCGGGTTGCGGAACACGAACTTGGCCGAGAGCTTGGTGACCTCGTAGTCGATCTCGGTGCCGATCAGGAACAGCACCGCCTTGGGCTCCACCAGGATGGTGACGCCCTTGTCCTCGACCACCTCGTCCAGCGGGTCGGCGGACTCGGCGTATTCCAGGACGTACTCCTGTCCGGCGCAGCCGCCGTTCTTCACGCCGACCCGCAGGCCGATGTAGGGCCGCTCGGCCCCATCTTTCCTGGGTTGGGCCATGATCTCGCGGACGCGTTCGGCCGCCCGATCGCTCAGGGTGACGACCTTCGGCCGGGGGGCGCCTGACGCGCGGCTGGGGGTGACGCCGAGGGTTTCCATCAGAACATGTTCAGCTGGAGCTTGGCCTCGTCGGACATCCGCGAGGGATCCCACGGCGGATCGAACACCAGCTCGACCTTGCAGGAGCGGATCTCGGGGATCTCCCTCACCGCGTCCTCGACCCAGCCCGGCATCTCCCCGGCCACAGGGCAGCCCGGGGCGGTCAGGGTCATGTCGATGGCCACGTCCTTGTCGTCGGAAACGTCGACCTTGTAGATCAGGCCGAGCTCGTAGATGTCGACCGGGATCTCCGGATCGAACACCGTCTTGAGCTTCTCGATCAGTTGGTCGGTCAGCACGTTCAGCTCCGCCTGGGACAAGGGAGCGGTCGTTTGCGTCTCGACGGGTGCGGCGTCGTCCATATCCATCACTTAAGCGAAAAAGGCCTGAGCCTTGGTAAGCGCCTGGACGAAGGCGTCGGCCTCGTCCTCGGTGTTATATAGGGCGAAGGAAGCGCGCGCGCTCGACGTCACCCCGAAACGTTTCATCAGCGGCTCCGCGCAGTGGGTGCCAGCGCGCACCGCCACCCCGTAGCGGTCGAGAATCTGGGCCACGTCGTGGGCGTGGGCGCCGTCGACGGTGAACGAGAGGATCGCGCCCTTCTCCGGCGTGTCGCCGATCACGCGCAGCCAGTTGGCGCCCGCAAGACCTTCGCGGACGCGGTCGTAGAGCGCCTTCTCGTGGGCGGCGATGGCGATGCGGTCGAGGCCCGAGAGCCAGTCGATGGCCGCGCCGAGGCCGATGGCCTCGAGGATCGGCGGCGTGCCGGCCTCGAAGCGGTGCGGCGGGTCGGCGTAGGTGATCTCGTCCTGGGACACCGTGCCGATCATCTCGCCGCCCCCTTGATAGGGCGGAAGCGCCGCCAGGCGCTCGGCCTTGCCGTAGAGGATGCCGATGCCGGTGGGGCCATAGAGCTTGTGGCCGGAGAAGACGTAGAAGTCGGCGTCGATGGCCTTCACGTCGATCGGCTTGTGGACGATGGACTGGCAGCCGTCGAAGAGGACGATCGCCCCCACCTCATGGGCCATGCGGGCGAGGTCCTGGGCCGGGTTGATGGTCCCCAGCACATTGGACATGTGGCTGAGCGCCACGACCTTCGTCTTCGGGCCCAGCAGGCTCTGGAAGTGCTCCAGGTCAAGGTCGCCGCGATCGGTGACCCGGGCCCACTTCAGCACGACGCCCTTGCGCTCCCGCAGGAAGTGCCAGGGGACGATGTTGGCGTGGTGCTCCATCTCGGAGACCACGATCTCGTCGCCGGCCTGCAGGCTGGCCCCGATGCCCGCGGCCACCAGGTTGATGGCTTCGGTCCCGCCCTTGGTGAAGACGACCTCGGTCTCTGCCGCGCCGATGAAGGCGGCGGCCTTGCGGCGGGCCGCCTCGTAGGCGTCGGTGGTCTCGTTGGCGAGCGTGTGCAGGCCGCGGTGGACGTTGGCGTAGGAATATTCCATCGCCCGGCTCATGGCCTCGATCACCGCCCGCGGCTTCTGGGCCGACGCGGCGCTGTCCAGATAGACCAGCGGCTTGCCGTGCACCTGGCGGCTGAGGATCGGGAAGTCGGCGCGGATCGCCTCGGCGTCAAAGGCCATGGTCATCCCCTCAGCCGTTCGGCGAGCCAGGCGCGGACGATCTCGCGAGCGCCGTCGTGGCCGATCCGGTCGGCGACCTCGCCCACGAAGGCCTCGGTCAGCAGGGCTTTGGCCTCGTCGGCCGGGATGCCGCGCTGCTCGGCGTAGAACAGGGCGTCCTCGTCCAGAGCGCCGACCGTGTTGCCGTGCGCGCAGGACACGTCGTCGGCGTAGATCTCCAGCTCCGGCTTGGCGTCGACCTCGGCGCGGTCGGAGAGGATCAGCGCGTGGTGGCCCATGCGCGCGTCGGTGCGGTCGGCGCCTTCGGCGACGACGATGCGGCCCTGGAAGACGCCGCGGGCCTGGTCGCGGACCACGCCCTTGGTAAGTTGCCCGGTGACTCCGTCGACGCCCTGGTGGGTGACCACCGTGGTGATGTCGGCGTGGCGCTTGCCGGAGAGCAGATAGGCGCCGTCGAGGCGAAGCTGGGCATGTCCGCCCGGATGGCCGACGCGCGTCTCGATCCGCTGGCGGCGCGCGCCCGAGACGAGGACCGTCTGGCCGAAGCTGGCGTCGGCCGACAGACGGACCTCCGCATCGCTGACCGCCACGCCCTCGGGGTCCTCCTCGGCGAGGACCAGGCGTTCCACGGCCGCGCCAGCGGCCAGCTCGAGGACGAGCGAGGTCTGGGCGAGGTAGCTCCCCTGCCCTTCATAGCTCTCGAACAGCTCCAGGCGGCCGCCCTCGGCCACGGTGATCCGCACGGCGGCGGCATGGGCGCCGTCGCCGCGGGAGACGACGCGCAGGGCGATGGCGCGGCTCTCGCCCGCACCCACTGCGATCACCGGCGCCGCAGCGCCGTTCGCGATCACCAGAACCTCGTCGGCCAAGGCGTCGAACGGACCCGCACCGAGCTCCCCGCGAGGGGCTGCGACGGCTCCGGGAGGACGCGGATCAGGCCGCGCAGGTCGGTCCAGCGCCAGTCCTCCTGACGCTTCCCAGGCAGCTCGCCGACGTCACGCGTCCGGATGGCGAGGGCGAGGCTCAAGCGGCCCTCGCGTACTTGTCGTAGCCTTCGGCCTCGAGCTGCAGCGCCAGCTCCGGGCCGCCGGTCTCCACGATGCGGCCGCCCGCCAGGACATGCACCTTGTCGGGTTTGATGTAGTCGAGCAGGCGCTGGTAGTGGGTGATCACCAGCATCCCACGGTCCGGCGAGCGGAGCGCGTTCACCCCGTCGGCGACGATCCGCAGCGCGTCGATGTCGAGCCCGGAATCGGTTTCGTCGAGGATCAGGAAGCGCGGCGAAAGCATCGCCATTTGAAGGATTTCCATCCGCTTCTTCTCACCGCCGGAAAAGCCGACGTTGAGGGGCGCGCTTGAGCATGTCGAAGTCGATCTTCAGGTCGGCGGCCTTGGCCCGGGCGAGCTTCAGGAACTCGGGCGCCGTGATCTCCGCCTCGCCGCGCGCCTTGCGCTGGGCGTTCAGCGCCGTGCGGATGAAGGTCAGCGCCGGCACGCCCGGGATCTCCAGCGGGTACTGGAACGACAGGAACACGCCCTTCGCCGCGCGCTCGTAGGGCGCCAGCGACAGCAGGTCCTCGCCGTCGAGGGTGGCGGCGCCGCCGGTCACCTCGTAGCCCTCGCGGCCCGTCAGGACGTAGGACAGGGTCGACTTGCCCGCGCCGTTCGGCCCCATGATGGCGTGGACCTCGCCGGCCGGGACCTCCAGGGAGAGCCCCTTCAGGATCTCCTTGCCCTCGACTTCGGCGCGCAGGTTGGAAACGGAAAGCATCAACGGGTCTCGTCCACCAGGTATTGGGCCATGACCCGGAGCGCGTCCTCGACGCTCTCCACGGTCTCTTGCTTGCGGGGCGCGGCCGAGCCCGGGAGGGCCGTGCGCTTGTCCGACGCCGTCACGCTGCCCTTGCCGGCTTCCCAGTAGGCGGCGATCCGGAAATTGTCGTGGTCGATCGACACCGTGTAGCGGCGGCGGTCGACGGTCAGGCCGCGTTCGGCCAGGAAGGCCGGGTCGCTCGACAGCGCGTTCAGCAGCGTCTCCGCATTGGCGAGATCGGCTTCCTGCTGGCGGCGCTCGGCCTCGTCCCGGGCGCGCCGCTCCAGCTCGCGCCGGGCGTACTCGACCTCGAAGGCGTCCTTCAGGTTCAGGCCGGGCTTTTCGGCGCTGCTCTTGGTCTTCGACGTCACCCCACGCTCCCTTCCAGCGAGATCGCCACCAGCTTCTGCGCCTCCACGGCGAACTCCATGGGCAGCTCCTGCAGCACGTCCTTCACGAAGCCGTTCACCAGCAGCTGCACCGCCTCCTCCTGGGAGAGCCCGCGCTGCATGGCGTAGAACAGCTGGTCCTCGGAAAGGCGCGTGGTCGTCGCCTCGTGCTCGAACTTCGCCTGGCCGTTGCGCGCCTCGATGTAGGGCACGGTGTGGGCGGCGCAGTGCTTGCCGATGAGCAGGCTGTCGCACTGGGTGAAGTTTCGCGCGCCCTTGGCCTTCGGGTGCGCCGAGACCAGGCCGCGGTAGGTGTTGGACGACCGGCCGGCGCTGATGCCCTTCGAGATGATCCGCGAGCGGGTGTTGGCCCCCAGGTGAATCATCTTGGTGCCGGTGTCGGCCTGCTGGCGGCCGTTGGTGATGGCGATCGAGTAGAACTCGCCGACGCTCTCGTTCCCGCGGAGCACGCACGAGGGGTACTTCCAGGTGACCGAGGAGCCGGTCTCGACCTGGGTCCAGCTGACCTTCGAGCGGTCGCCGCGGCAGTCGGCGCGCTTGGTCACGAAGTTGAAGATGCCGCCCTTCCCGGTCTCGGGGTCGCCCGGGTACCAGTTCTGGACGGTGGAGTATTTGATCTCGGCGTCGTCGAGGGCCACCAGTTCGACCACCGCGGCGTGGAGCTGGTTCTCGTCGCGCTGAGGCGCCCGTGCAGCCCTCCAGGTAGGACACGTAGGCGCCCTTGTCGGCGATGATCAGGGTCCGCTCGAACTGGCCGCTCTCCGCCGCATTGATGCGGAAATAGGTGGAGAGCTCCATCGGGCAGCGGACGCCCGGCGGCACATAGACGAAGCTGCCGTCCGAGAAGACTGCCGAGTTCAGGCAGGCGAAGTAGTTGTCGGAAACCGGCACCACCGTGCCCAGGTACTGGCGCACCAGGTCGCCGTGGTCGCGGATCGCCTCGCTCATCGAGCAGAAGATCACGCCGGCCTCGGCCAGCTCCTTCTTGAAGGTGGTGACCACGCTGACGCTGTCGAAGACCGCGTCGACGGCGTACTTCGGCGCGCCCTGGACGCCGGCCAGCACCTCCTGCTCGCGGAGCGGGATGCCGAGCTTCTTGTAGGTCTCCAGCAGCTCGGGATCGACCTCGTCGAGGCTCTTGGGCCCCTCCTTCGTCTTCGGCGCGGCGTAGTAGTAGCTGTCCTGGTAGTCGATGCGCGGGAAGCTCACCTTGGCCCAGGTCGGCTCCTCCAGCGCCAGCCAGCGCTCGAAGGCTTCCAGGGCGCCAGGCCAGCATCCACTCCGGCTCGTCCTTCTTGGCCGAGATGAAGCGCACGATGTCGGCGGAGAGGCCCTTGGGCGCGTATTCCTGCTCGATGTCCGTGACGAAGCCGTGCTTGTACTTCTCCAGGCTCTGGACGTGTTCGACGGTCTGTTTGACGGCGGCCATTACGCAACTCCTGCGGCGGCGGGCGCACGGCGCGCCGCATGCCGCGAATGGGCTTCGGACCAGGCCTCGAAGAACCTGTTCCAGTCGGCCTCGGATGTATTCCAGCCCCCGCTGACGCGGAGGGCGCACGATGCGAGCTCGCCCTGCCCCATGGCGGAGAGGACGTGGCTCGCCTTGACCTTGCCCGAGGAGCAGGCCGATCCGGCGCTGACCATGACCCCGGCGAGGTCCAGCGCCATGACCTGCAGCTCGGACGCATAGCCGGGCGTGGCGAAGCAGAGCGTCTGCGGCAGGCGCTCGGCGCCCTCGCCCATGATCACGCAGCCCTGCGCCTTCAGCTTCGCGGCGACCGCGTCGCGCCAGGCGGCCTGGGGCGCCAGTTCGCGGGTGTTGGCGAGCTTCGCCGCCGCGCCGAAGCCAGCGATGCCGGGGACGTTTTCGGTGCCGGCCCGGCGGCCGCGCTCCTGGCCGCCGCCGTGCAGGCGGCGCGAGAGGGTGGCGCGCGGCCCGAAGGTCAGCGCGCCGGCGCCCTGCGGGCCGCCGATCTTGTGGGCCGAGACGGTCAGGGTGTCGACGCCGATGCCGCGGCTGTCGATGACCATCTTGCCGGCCGCCTGGATGGCGTCGACGTGCAGCCAGCCGTCGGCGGCGCGGACGATCTCGGACGCGGCCTTCACCGGCTGGATCACGCCGGTCTCGTTGTTGGCCAGCATCAGGGCGACGAACGGCTTGCCGTCCGCGGCGTCCCAGCGGAACAGGCGCTCGGCCAGCCAGCCGAGGTCGGCGACGCCGTCGGAGGTCACCGGCAGCACCTCGACCGCGGCGCCGGACGCCTTTGCGGCCTCCAGGACGCTGTCGTGTTCGATGGCGCTGACGATCAGGCGCCGCGCGCCGACCGCCACGGCGCTCTCGACGGCGAGCGCATTGGCCTCGGTGCCGCCGGAGGTGAACACCACCGTCTGCGGCGGGGCGGCGATCAGGTCGGCCACCGCGGCGCGGGCGTTTTCCACCGTCGCGCGGGCGGCGCGGCCCACGGCATGGACGGAGCTCGGATTGCCGCCGGCCTCGAGCGCGCGCGCGATCGCAGCGGCCGCCTCGGGGCGGACCGGCACGGTGGCGTTGCAGTCGAGGTAGACGGCGCGGGTCATGCGGCTTGCTTGCGGTCCCCGAGGCGGCCGCCGACGACGTCGGCGAGGCTGACGGAGGCGAGATAGGTCTCGATCTGCTGGCCGAGGTCTTCCCAGAGGTCGTGGGTCAGGCAGCGCTCGCCCTTCAGCATGCAGCCCTTGGATTCGGCGCAGCGGGTGGCGCGCAGCGGCTCGTCCACCGCGTGGACGATCTCGGCGATGGTGGTCTCGTCGGCGGTGCGGGCCAGACGGTAGCCGCCGCCGGGACCCCGGGCGCTCTTCACCAGACCCTTGCGGCGGAGCCGGGCGAACAGCTGCTCCAGGTAGGAGAGCGAGATCTCCTGGCGGGCGGCGATGTCGGCGAGCGCCACGGCGCGCTCGGCGTCGGTCTGGCGTCGCGCAAGGTCCGCCATCGCCATCACGGCGTAGCGGCCTTTGGTGGAGAGACGCATGGCGTTGACCCAATGCAGTTTTCGCGCGCATCCCGGCTCGCCTGTGCTACAAGCCGCCGCCTTGCGCGCGGGCCTTCAGCCCAGTCCGGCCAGGATGGGCTGGACTTAGGAAGACCCAGCGCAGCAGTCAAGTATTCTGGGCTTGGAAGAGGAATTCTATGCCAGAGGTGGTTCTGACCGGTGCGGCCGGGCGGATCGAAGGCCGTTACACGCAGGGCAAGAGCGAGACCGCGCCGGTCGCCCTCATCCTGCACCCGCATCCCAAAGCGGGCGGCCAGATGAACAATCCGGTGACCGTTCAGCTCTTCCACCTGTTCATGAAGCGCGGCTTCTCGGTGCTGCGGTTCAACTTCCGCGGCGTGGGCCGCTCGCAGGGCGAGTTCGACTCAGGAATCGGCGAGCTGGCCGACGCGGCGACCGCGCTCGACTGGCTGCAGTCGACCAATCCGGCCGCCTCCCAGTGCTGGGTCGCCGGCTACTCCTTCGGCGCCTGGGTGGGCATGCAGCTCCTGATGCGCCGTCCGGAGACCGACGGCTTCATCTCGGTGTCGCCGCCGACCAACGCCTACGACTTCAGCTTCCTGGCCCCCTGCCCGGCCTCGGGCCTGATCCTGCATGGCGGCAACGACACCGTGGTGCCGCCGGTCGAGGTGGAGCGCGTGGTCTCGAAGCTGCGGACCCAGAAGGGGATCGTCATCGACTACGACGTGGTCGAGGGCGCGAGCCACTTCTGGATGGAGAACCTGCCGGACGTTGAGCGTCGGGTCGGCGACTACCTCGACAAGCGCCTGGCGGCCGAACCGGCCTGACCATGACGGCGCCGGACGACGCGATCCGCGCGCGCCGGCGCCTGACCAACAAGCTGATCGCCGCCCACGAGGCGGCGCGCCTGAAGCCGTTCTTCGCGGCCGACGCGCGGCTGATCGCCGGCGACGGCGGGCTGATTCTGGGCGCCGACCAGATCATCGAGGCCTTCGCCGGCCAGTTCCGCGATCCCGACTTCGTCGACTATGTCCGGACGCCGGAGACGGTCGAACTCGACGCCGCGGGCGACCGGGCGGCCGAGACCGGCCGCTGGGTCGCGCACTGGAAGTCCGGCGAGATGTCGGGCGCCTACATGGCTGCCTGGCGGAAACAGACCGGCCAGTGGGTGATCGAGAGTGAGCTCTTCGTCACGCTCGCCGGCTAGACGGTCCGCGCCGCCGCCCGCTCCAGCGCCGCCAAGGTATAGGCCGCGAACGCGGCGCAGCGCTTGGCGCTGCCCTCGTCGGGGGCGAAGCCGCCCGCGTCACGGCCCGCCGGCGTGGTCAGCCGCCAGAGCCAGGCGTCGCCCCGCTCCAGCACCGCGATCCGGTAGCCGCTGGCGATCCCGTACTGCACTTCGTGCCCGGCCCGATCCATGACGCGTCCTCCTTGGTCTGGAGGCACCCTCGTCCGCGCCGGCGCAGAGGCGATGGCGGAGCCTGAGGAGGTTCCGTGCAGGTCAGGCGAGCGGCAGGGCCATCTCGAAGCGCGCGCCGGTCGGTGATCGCACGAGCTCCAGCCGGGCATGGCTCGCCGCCAGCAACGAGCGGGCGATGGAAAGGCCGAGCCCCGTCCCGCCCTCGGCCCTGCGGCTCGTGAAGAAGGGCTCGAACAGACGCTCGCGGTCGGCGGCCGGTACGCCCGGGCCATCGTCGGTGACGCTGAGGACCAGCTCGACGGCGCTCGCCTCCGCGGCGACCCGGGCCGTGGAGGCGCCGGCCTGCCTGGCGTTCTGCAACAGGACGGTGAGGACGGTCTCGATGGTCGCCGCCGGCACGGCGACCGGCGGGATGGCGTCCAGCCGGTCCACGTCCACCCGGAAGCCCTCCGCCGCCTGGCCATCCGCGGCGCGGCGCACGGCAGGCTCCACCGAGACCGCGACGCCCGCTTCCGGCGTCGCCATGTCCGCCCGGGCGAGGTCGAGGAGACGGCCGACGAGCTGCGAGAGGCGGTCGGCGTCGGCGGCGATATTGCCGAGGAAGCGCTGCCGCTCCTCCGGGCTCATGGTCTCCAGATGGTCCTGCAGCAGCTCCACGGCCCCGCCGATCCCGGCCAGCGGCGTCTTGAACTCGTGGCTGACGGCGGCGGCGAAGTCGCGAAGATAGCCGCTCCGGCGCTCGATCCGCTCGGCCATGGCCCGGAAGTCCTCGTAGAGCTGGCGGATCTCCACGGCGGCGGTGGCCGGCGTGGGCGGGATGTCGCCGCCGCCCGCCGCCACGGCCCGCGAGGCGGCGCTGAGCTGTTCGATCGGCCGCGTCACGCCCCGCGACACCAGCCCGGCCATCAGCACCAGCAGGCCGAAGATCACCCCGGTGCCCAGCAGGATCTTGCCCCGGTCCTCGTAGAGCCCGCGGAACAGCGCCCGGGGGAACGCGAGAGCAGCAGAACGCCCACCACCTCGCCGTTCGCCACGACGGGCCGGGCGTGGTGCAGGCGCAGCGACGAGGCGCGGCTGAGGAACTCGAAGGGCGAGGTCGCCTGATAGTCGCCGTTCCGGCGAAAGACCGTGCGCGGCTGGCCCGCGAGCGCGTCGCGGACCTCGGGGAGGCTTGAAAGCTCGCGGCCGTAGCCGCGGCCCCGCACGATGATGCCGCTGCGGTCGAGCAGCAGGACCGAGGCCAGGGTGGTGCGCGTGGTCCGCTCGATCACCGGGTCCATCCGGTACGCGACAGTGAGCGCGTCCACCTCGGCCTTGCGCCGGGTGACGGCCGGCCGTGGCCGCTCCGGCAGCACGGGCGAGTTGGTCAGGTCGATGGTGGTCCGCTCCGGTACGTAGTAGTCGGGCGCCCGGCGGTTGAACGGGCGGCCCTCGCGCGGGACGCCGGGCCACTGGGCCGCCGCCGCCGCCGCCAGGGCGGCGCCCTGCGCCACCAGCTCGGCTTCCGTCTGACGGACCAGGGTGTTCTCGTAGACCCGCAGCGAGAGCGCCGCGACGCCGGGCAGCGCCGCCACCGTCAGCAGCACCGCGAACAGGATCGCCCGCAGGCGGAGCGGCGGCCAGTGACGGGCGACGAAACCCTTCAGGCTCACGCCGCCTGGCCGAGGCAGGCGCCCAGCCGGTAGCCGACGCCGGCCCGGGTCTCAATCACGTCGTGGCCGCCCAGCGTCGCGAACTTGCCCCGCAGGTTGCGGACATGGCTGTCGATGGTCCGGTCGGTGATCGCGAAGCCCGGGCCGTGCAGCCGGTCGATGATCGCGTCGCGCGTGAAGACGCGGCTGGGCGCGCCCATCAGGGTCCGCAGGATCGTGAACTCGGTGACGGTCAGCGGCGCTTCCTCGGCGCCCCAGCGGGCCGTCCAGCTCTCGGGATCGAGGGTCAGGCGGCCGTGGGTCATCAGGCCGGCCGTCTCGACGCGGAGCGCCGGCCCCCTTGCCCGCCTGAGGATCGCCTGCACCCGGGCCACCACTTCCCGCGGGCTGAACGGCTTCACGACATAGTCGTCGCCGCCGAGCTCGATGCCGAGCACCCGGTCGATCTCGTCGTCGCGGGAGGACAGGAAGAGGATCGGCAGGTCGCCCTGGGCGCGGATCTTCCGGCAGACGTCGAGGCCGTTGAGCTTCGGCATGTTGATGTCGAGCACCACCAGGTCCGGCGGGACCTCGGCGATGGCGCTGAGCGCCGCCTCCCCGTCCTCGGCCTCGCGCGTGGCCAGGCCCGCCTTCTCGAGGGCGAAGGCGAGGAGCTGGCGGATATGGGGGTCGTCGTCGACGACGAGGACGGTCTGGGACATCACGCTCATGTTCTCGGTTGCGGGGGCGCCGTCAACGGGGCCAGGGGCAGCGTCGGGCGGGGTTGCAGGGCCTCGATGCGCGCCAGGCGCCGCGCCCCGCGCCAGGTCCAGGTGCGCCAGTCCTCCTGGCGCCGCAGGAGGCGGTGGAGCTGATCGGCGTGCAGCCGGTCGACCTCGGTCCGCAGGTCCGCCGGCAATGGGCGGGCCTTGAGTTCGGTCAGCGCGACCAGGGCGGCGTCGTCCAGGCCGGCGAGGTAGCCCACATCGAGCGGCGCCCCCGGCCCGCCCAGCTCGCGGGCGTGACGGACGTTCCAGTGAGCGGCGACGGCGCTGAGATCGACGACGCTGCACGCCCCCAGCACCAGCCCGGCGGCGAGCACGTTGGCGTTGACCAGCCAGCTGGCGCTCTTGCGGGCCAGAAGACGCCAGCAGATCAGCGCCAGGCCGACGGCGACCAGGCCCATCCAGAGCAGGGCTGCGATCCGGAGCACGGTCAGCGAATAGGCCTCGACGTAGGCGATGGTGCGCAGCGCCGTGGACGCCACCAGCAGGAGGTTCTGGGCCACCCAGAGCACCACCAGGCGGCGGACCAGCTTCGATTCCCCGGTCGGCGAGCCCGGCCGGAGGAACACCAGGACGAAAAGCCCGGCCAGCAGGGCCGTGGCCACCAGCGGATAGGCGCTGCGATGGGCGTACTCGGCGTGGCTCATCCCAGCCGGCAGCGGCGCGCCGCTCCACAGGAAGGCGAGGTCCAGCCCGTTCTGCAGGGCGAAGACGGCGTTGAAGACCACGAGGGAGAGCGTGATCGACAGCGGCGAGACGCCGGGCAGGTCGAGGTCGCCCACGGCCTCGGCCAGCGGCCGCGGCTTGCGCAGGAACCGTGGGCGCAGGATTCCCCAGACCGCGAGCGCGACCACGCCCCAGAAGATCACCTGTGGCAGTTCGATCGCCGGCAGGCGCAGCGAAGGCAGCCAGCGCTCGATCAGCGGATTGGCCGAGGCGAAGAGCGCCAGGAACGCGAGGCCGCCGACGACGGGCAGCACCACCACCCCGACCGCCGACCGGAACCGTGGCCCACGGGCCTGAATCTTGGGATCGGCGAGCCGGCGGACGTCCAGCAGCGGCCCCGCGAGGCCCGCAAATCCCTGGAAAAGCAGCCGCTGGGTCCAGCGCCAGGCGTCCTCGCCGCGGCCGGCCCGCGGCGAGAGCGCCGCGACGCCCAGCACCAGGCCAAACATCAGCCAGCCGATCAGCGTCGGCCGCTCGAGCTGAAGCGCGGCCAGCAGGACCGCGAGGCCGAGGGCGGCCTGACCGATGCGGTTCCGCAGCACGGCCGGCGTCGCCACCGCCAGCGCCGCGCACCAGGCCAGCGCGAAGACGCCGAGGGGGAGTCCGACATGCCCGGCGTCGAACAACGGGTCGGCGAGCGCCACCAGGCCTGCGGCCAGGACGACCTTGATCCAGAAGCTCGGACTGCGGACGGACATGGCGGCGCTCCCGGTGGGTACGCCGGAAGGTCTAGGCCGCCGCGGTGGACCTGCGCCGGATGGCGGGTGCACCGCCCGACCCGCTCATGTGCAGATGTCGTGCAGGCTCAGGACTTGCCGATCAGGGCGGCGCGCTCGGCGCTGGTCAGCGCCCGCCAGCGGCCCTCCGGCAGGTCGCCCAGGTTCAGGGTCCCGATCCGGATGCGGACGAGATCCATGACGTGCATGCCCACCAGCTCGCACATCCGGCGGATCTGGCGGTTGCGGCCTTCCTTCAGGATGAAGCGCAATTCCTGGCCGCCCAGATGGGTGACCTTGGCGGGCTTCAGGGCGCGGCCGTCCATCGTCAGGCCGTGGCAGAGGAGCTTCACCTTCTCGGGCGTGATCTTGCCGGTGACCTTGACCAGATATTCCTTCTCGAGGTCGCTCTCCGGCCCGATGATCGCCTTGGCGAGCACCCCGTCCTCCGAGAGGATCAGCAGGCCGCGGCTGTCCATGTCGAGGCGGCCGAGCGAGGCGAGCCGCGTGTCGCGGTCGGGGATCGCCGGGCTCTCGCCCACTAAAGCTTCCTCGGTGAGCAGGCGGACGGCGGGAATCTGCCCCTGCTCCGGCTGGGCCGAGACATAGCCCATGGGCTTGTGCAGGACGACGCTGAGCGGCCCCGTCCCGCCGGCCGCGTCGGCGAGCGTCAGGGTCTGGCCCGGCAGGATCTTGTGGCCGGCGTCGGTGATGGTCTGGCCGTCGATGGAGACGCGGCCCTCGGCGATCAGGCCCTCGGCCTCCCGGCGGGAGCACACGCCGCTCTGGCCGAGCCACTTGTTGACCCGCTGCGGCTCCTCGCCGTCGTAGCGCCCGGTCCAGGCCATCAGCGGGCCTTCGGCGGATAGGGGTGGCGGCGGCCCTTGAAGTCCTCGACCGCGCCGTCCACGAGGAAGGCCGGGCCCACCGGAGCCTTGCCGTGGCCGCCGGGGATGTCGAGGACATAGGTCGGCTGGCAGAGGCCCGAGACCGTGCCGCGCATCGCCTTCATCAAGGCCTGGCCGTCCTCGATCGAGGTCCGCAGGTGGGAGGTGCCGGGCGCGAGGTCGCCGTGGTGGAGGTAGTAGGGCTTGATCCGGGTCTCCACGAAGGCGCGCATCAGGGCCGTCAGGCTTTCGGGGTCGTCGTTGACGCCCTTCAGGAGGACGGTCTGCCCCAGCATCGGGACGCCGGCGTCGACCAGCTTCGCGCAGGCGACGCGGGCGGCAGGGGTCAGCTCGCGGGCGTGGTTGGCGTGGAGGGCCACGTAGACGGCCTTGGAGGAACTCTTGAGGGCGGCGACCAGATCGTCGGTGACGGTCTCGGGCTCCACGGCGGGGACGCGGGTGTGGAACCGGACGACCTTCACATGGTCGATGGCGTCCAGGCGGCGCATCAGGTCGGCGAGGCGCCGGGGCGAGAGGACGAAGGGGTCGCCGCCGGTGACGATCACCTCCCAGACCTCGGGGTGTTCCGCGATGTAGGCGAAGGCGGCGTCGAGGGCCTCGGGCGTCAGGGGCCGCAGGCCCTCGGGGCCGACCATCTCGCGGCGGAAGCAGAACCGGCAGTAGACCGCGCAGTTGTGGTTCACCTTCAACAGCAGGCGGTCGGGATAGCGGTGGACGATCCCCTCGACCGGGCTGTGCGCGTCGTCGCCGATCGGATCGGCGTCCTCCTCCGGGAGGCAGACGAGTTCGGCCTCGCTCGGCGTGAACTGGCGGGCGATCGGGTCGTCAGGATCGGCGGCGTCGACGAGGTCGGCCATGGCCGGGGTGATGGCCACGGCATACTGGGCCGCCACGCGCTCGAGGGCGGGCAGGCATGCGGCGTCGACCAGGCCGGCCTCCACCAGCTCGGGCAGGCGTCGAAGGGTGCGCAGCGCCGTCATCGGCCGCGCATATGGCCGCTCAGGGGACCGGCGTCCAGAGAACCTGCTCGATCCGGGCCGCGCGGGTGGCCAGCATGACGAGGCGGTCGAAGCCCAGGGCCGCGCCGCTGGCCTCGGGCATGACGGCCAGCGCGTCCAGGAAATCCTCGTCCACGGGATAGCGCTCGCCATAGACCCGCGCCTTCTCGGCCATCTCCGCCTCGAAGCGGCGGCGCTGCTCGGCGGGGTCGGTCAGTTCGCCGAAGCAGTTGGCCAGCTCGACGCCGCAGGCATAGAGCTCGAACCGCTCGGCGACGCGGGGGTCGCGGCCGGCGGGCCTGGCCAGCGCCGCCTCGGCGGTCGGATATTCGTAGAGGATCGTCGGGCGGCCGAAGCCGAGCTCCGGCTCGACCTTCTCGACGATGATCTTGCTGAACACGTCGGCCCAGGTGTCGTCGTCGGCGACCCGGACCGGAGACTGTGCGGCCAGCGTGTCACGGTCGGTCGAGCCGTCCGCGGCGATGGAGGCCAGCAGATCGACGCCCGCGTAACGGTCGAAGGCCTCGGCGACGGTCAGCCGCTCCGGCGCGGCGCTGGGATCGGCCTCCCGGCCCCTCCAGGTGAGCGCCTTCGTCCCCGCCGTCTCGCAGGCGAGCGCCAGCAGGGCCGCGCAGTCATCCATCAGGACCTCGTAGGCCTCGCCCGCCCGATACCACTCCAGCATGGTGAACTCAGGGTGATGCAGCGGGCCGCGCTCGCGGTTCCGCCAGACCTTGCCGAGGTTGAAGATCCGGCTCTCGCCCGCCGCCAGCAGCTTCTTGGCCGCGAACTCCGGCGAGGTGTGCAGGTAGAGGGTCGAGCCCTCCCCCGCCGTGGTCAGGGCCTCGGTGGCGAAGGCGTGCAGGTGGGCCTCGTTGCCCGGGGAGGTCGCGAGCGCGGCGGCCTCGACCTCGGTGAATCCGCGGTCCTCGAACCAGCGGCGCGTGGCCCGGGTGACAGCGTTGCGGGCCAGCAGGAACGGCCGCCGGTCGGCGTGCCGATCGGGGGACCACCAGGGCGAGGGCATTGGATCAGACAAGGGTGCGACCCGGCGTGGGGCTGGAGATTTCGGCGCAGGTCGCTATAGGGGCGCGACAACATTTCGAACATCGGAATCGCGCAGGCCCGCCCTGCCCACTCCGCCGCACTCTCAAGGACACCCCGTGAAGGTCATCGCCAGCTCGCTCCGCAAGGGCAACGTCGTCGATCTGGAAGGCAAGCTCTACGTCGTGCTGAGCGCCCAGAACATCCACCCGGGCAAGGGCACGCCGGTAACCCAGCTCGACATGCGCCGTATCTCCGACGGCGTGAAGATCTCCGAGCGCTACCGCACCACCGAGACGGTGGAGCGGGCCGTGGTGGACGACCGCCCCTACCAGTTCCTCTACCAGGACGGCGAGGGCTTCCACTTCATGAACCCGGACAACTACGACCAGCTCGTGGCCTCCGCGGACGTGATCGGCGACAGCGCGCCTTACCTGACCGACGGCTGCACGGTGTCGCTCTCGACCCACGACGGCGTGCCGATCGCCATCGACCTGCCGCGCCTGGCGACCTTCGAGGTTGTCGAGACCGAGCCTTCGGTGAAGGGCCAGACGGCGTCCTCGTCCTACAAGCCGGCGATCCTCTCGAACGGCCTGAAGACCATGGTCCCGCCGTACATCACGGTCGGCACCAAGATCGTCGTCCTGACCGAGGACGGCTCCTACCAGGAACGCGCCAAGGACTAACTCCCGGGAAGGGAGCGCTGATGTGAGCGCCCGCGAACAGTTCGACGTCATCGTCGTCGGCGCGGGCGCCGCCGGCATGTTCTGCGCCATCGAGGCCGGCAAGCGCGGCCGGCGCGTGCTCCTGCTCGACCATGCCTCCGCGCCGGGCGAGAAGATCCGCATCTCCGGCGGCGGGCGCTGCAACTTCACCAACATCCACGCCGGGCCGGCGAACTTCCTGTCACAGAACCCGAAGTTCGCGGTCTCGGCGCTCAGGCGCTACCGGCCGGCGGATTTCATTGGCTGGGTCGAGCGCCATGGCATCGCCTGGCACGAGAAGACGCTTGGGCAACTCTTCTGCGACGGTTCGGCGAAGGAGATCATCCAGGGCCTCCTGGCCGACATGGCCGCCGCCGGGGTCACGCTTCGCCTCAACACCACCGTCGACCGCATCGAGAAGACCGAGGCGGGCTTCCGCCTGAACGGCGCCCTGGAATGCGCCGCGCTGGTGATCGCCACCGGCGGCAAGTCGATCCCGAAGATGGGCGCCACCGGCTTCGCCTATGACGTGGCCCGGCAGTTCGGCCTGGCGGTCACCGAGACCCGGCCGGCGCTCGTCCCGCTCACCTTCGACGTCTCGCTGCTGGAGCCGCTGAAGCCGCTGGCCGGCGTGGCGACCGACGTGCGGGTGGCCTCGGGCAAAACGCTGTTCGAGGAGGCGATGCTGTTCACCCACCGTGGCATCTCAGGGCCCGCGATCCTGCAGATCTCGTCCTACTGGCGCGAGGGCCAGGAGATCGAGGTGGACATGGCGCCCGGCGCCGACGTCTTCGAAGAGCTGCGCAAGGCGCGGACGAGCCATGGGAAACAGGCCGTCGCCACCGTGCTCTCCCGGTTCCTGCCCCAGCGGCTGGCGGCCCACATCGCCGGCGACATCCCCGGCAACGTGGCCGACGCCTCCGACAGGACCCTGCGGCGCGTCGCGGACGCCGTGAACCGCTGGCGGGTGAAGCCCGTAGGATCGGAGGGCTATCGCACGGCTGAGGTCACGCTCGGCGGCGTCGATACGGACGGGCTCGACAGCCGGACCATGGCGGCCAAGGCCGTCCCCGGCCTGCACTTCATCGGCGAGGCCGTGGACGTCACCGGCTGGCTCGGCGGCTACAATTTCCAATGGGCCTGGGCCAGCGGCTGGTGCGCCGGCCAGGCGGTCTGACCGGAACGACAGCTTGGCGGGAGGCGTTCGCGGGCCGATGGGCAACATCGAAGACCTGCAGGGCGTCGTGCTGTTCGCCATCGGCCGCAGGCCCGTGACCCTGGGCGGAGTCGTCACCGGACTCGCCATCATACTGATCGGCTTCCTGGCGGCGCGCGTGGCGCGGCTGGGCATCGAGCGCCTCCGCGGGCGGGCCCGCCACGGCAAGGCTGCGCTCTATATCGTCGAGAAGCTGACGACCTACGGCGTGGTGATCGCGGCCGTGGTCATCGGCGTGACGGCGATCGGCATCAACCTGTCGTCGGTTGCGGTCTTCGCCGGCGCGCTCGGCGTGGGCGTCGGTCTCGGCCTGCAGGGCATCGTCAAGGAGTTCGTCTCCGGCCTGGTGCTGATCTTCGACCGCGTCCTGAACGTCGGCGACTATGTGGAGCTGGAGGACGGCAAGCGCGGCCTCGTCCAAGAGATCGGACCCCGCGCGGTCCGCATCCGTACGAACGACAACGTCGACCTCGTGGTGCCGAACTCGAAATTCATCGAGGGCCAGGTCGTGAACTGGACCCTGAACAACCGCAGCCGGCGCATCCACATCCCGTTCCGCGTGGCCTATGGCGTGGACCGCGAGCAGGTGCGGCGCCTCGTGCTGGAGGCCGCGCGGTCGGTGCATTTCACCCTGCCCGAGACGGAGACGGAGCGCAGCCAGGTCTGGCTGACCGGCTTCGGCGAGCATGGACTGGAGTTCGAGCTGCTGGTCTGGCCGACGCTGGACGCCGTGAAGCGGCCCGCGGCGATGCACGCGGCCTACACCTGGGCCATCGCCGACGCGCTGGAGTGCGCCGGCGTGGAGATCCCCTACGCCCAGATGGACCTGCGCCTGCGCAGCCTGTT
The DNA here is from genome assembly GCF_024699985.1 of Phenylobacterium sp. J367. GTDB lineage: Bacteria > Pseudomonadota > Alphaproteobacteria > Caulobacterales > Caulobacteraceae > Phenylobacterium. Next base: position 4,112,082 of record NZ_JAJONA010000001.1, read on the forward strand.
CGGCCAGGAGGGCGACGCGGCGCTCGACGCCCTGCGGCTCGAGCACGCGCGCAGCCCTCGCACGCCGGCCACGTCGGCCGCCCAGGCGACGACCAACGACGCGGCGGAGGATCTCGCCCGGCCGCTGCCGCCGCCGGACGAGCCGCTCATGGAGCCGCGGCGGACAGGAAATCCAGCGCCGTGAGCGCCTGGGCGCGAACGCCCACCTCCATGGCCGACTCGTCGATCGTGAAGAACGGCGAGTGGTTCACGCCCGGCGGATTGCCGATGCCGAGGTCGTAGAACAGGCCCGGCACCTTGAGCTGGTAGTACGAGAAGTCCTCGGCGCCGGTGATGTAGTCGATGTCGTCCTGGATCTTGCCGCCGGCGGCGCGGGCCAGCGTCGGCTTCATCCGGGCGGTGAGCTCACGGTGGTTGTTGGTCACCGGATTGGGTGTGCCCCACTTGAACTGCGCCTTCGCGCCATAGCGCCTCCGAGATCGAGGCCACCGCCTTCTCGGCGCGGGCCATGACGTCCTTGCGCATCTCGGGATCGAAGGTGCGCAGCGTGCCGGCCATCTCCAGGTCTTCCGGGATGATGTTGTAGCGCAGGCCGCCGTGGATGGTGCCGATCGTCAGCACCGTCGGCGACTTGGCGACGTTCACCTGCCGGGCGGCGATCTGGTTGAAGGCGGTGACGATGTCGGCGGTCAGCGAGGCCATGTCGATGCCCGACCAGGGCTGGGCGCCGTGGGTCTGCTTGCCCTTGAGCTTGATCTCGTACCTGTCGGACGCGGCCATCATGGGCCCCGGCCGCCACAGCAGCGAGCCCACCGGGCCCGGCACCACGTGCAGGCCGAAAATGGCGTCGACCTTGGGGCTCTCCAGCACGCCCTGCTCGACCATCACCTTGGCGCCGCCTTCCTCGCCGTTGGGGGGCGCCCTCCTCCGCGGGCTGGAAGATCAGCACCACCGTTCCGGGGATCTCGGCCTTCATGGAGGCCAGCAGCTCGGCCGCGCCCATCAGGATCGCCACGTGGGCGTCGTGGCCGCAGGCGTGCATCACCGGCACGGTCTGGCCGTTGTACTCGGCCGTCACCTTCGAGGCGTAGGGCAGACCGGTCTGCTCGGCCACCGGCAGGGCGTCCATGTCGGCCCGTAGCGCCACCACCTTGCCGGGCTTGCCGCCCTTCAGGACGCCGACCACGCCCGTCTTGGCGACACCGGTCTTCACCTCGAAGCCGAGCCTGCGGAGGTGGTCGGCCACCAGCTTCGAGGTGCGGACCTCGCGGTTGCCCAGCTCGGGGTTCTGGTGGATGTCGCGCCGCCAGGCGACGACCTTCGGCTGCAGCGCCTTGGCCTTGTCGAACACCGCGCCGTCATAGGGCATCGGCCCATTGGCCTGCGCCAGCGCGGGCGCGGCGGCGGAGACGGCGATCGCGGCGGTCGCCGCCAGAAGAACCTTACGCATCAGAACCCCCTCACTGCTTGTTCGGCTGAACGATCCGGCCGCCGGTCATCGGCCGCGGAACGCCCGTGGTCTTCGGGAACGAGATCGGCAGGCCCCGCGCGGTGCGGGCCGCCAGATAGGCGAAGGCCTCCGCCTCGATGGCGTCGCCGCGCCAGCCGTGGTCCTCGGCGGTCTTCACCTCGCAGGGCAGCCGCTCGGCCAGCGCCTTCATGATCTCGGGATTGTGCCGCCCGCCGCCGGTCACGACGATTTCCCTGGGGGTCGCCCCCATCAGGTCGAACGCCAGCCGCACGCTCTCGGCGGTGAAGGCCACGAGCGTGGCCGCCGCATCCTCGAGCTCGACCTGCGCCAGGGGCTCCAGCGAGAAGTCGTAGCGGTCCAGGGACTTGGGCGGCGGCGCCTGGAAATAGGGATGGGCCAGCAGGGCGCGGAGCACCGCGTCCTGGGCCTTGCCGACGCTGGCGTAGCGGCCCTTGTCGTCGAAGCGCCCGGCGCCCCGCTCCTGGACGAGGAGGTCGATCATCCCGTTGCCGGGACCGGTGTCGAAGGCCGCGATCTCGTCACCGCCGGTCCAGAAGGTGATGTTGGCGACGCCGCCGATGTTGAGCACCGCCAGCGGCGCGGTGAGGCCGGACGCGGCGGCCCGGGCCAGGTGATAGATCGGGGCCAGCGGCGCCCTTCCCCGCCGGCCGCCACATCGGCGGTGCGGAAGTCGTAGGCCACCGGCACGCCCGCCCCGTCGGCCAGCCACTGGGCGTCCAGGAGCTGGACCGTCCGGCCGATCCGCTCGGGCGTCGGGCGTTCGTGCAGCACCGTCTGGCCGTGCGCGCCGATCAGGTCGATATCGGACCAGGCGAGGCCGTTGGCGGCCAGGAACGCCTCGGCGGCGGCCAGATGCTCCTCGGCGCCGGCGCGCGCCGCCTCGGCGAAGATCGCCGGCTCCGGCGTTCCCCGTTCCCACTGCAGGGCCTGGCGGGTCGCTTCCAGCATGAGGTCGCGGACCGGTTCGCTGAGCTTCCGCTCGCCGGCCGGACCGAACGCCTGGATCGCCTCGCCATCGGTCTCCAGCACCGCCATGTCGACGGCATCGAGGGAGGTCCCGGTCATGAATCCCAGCACGCGCATGCGGCTTGACTGCCACGAGCCGCGCGACGTAGCTAGCCGCCATGATCGGACGCCGCGCCCTCTTCGGCCGCTATTACCGCCTGCCCCTCTAGCAGGCGACGGATCCCGCGCGCCTGCCCCTCCGGCCGGCGCCCCTCCCCGATCAGATCCACGGACGCCGGCCTCCTGAAACCTCCAAGGAGCCGCCATGTCCCTCGAAATCGCCGATGCGCCCGTGCTAGAGCCCGGCCACCGAAGTCCCGAGAATCCCGCGATGTCCGACCCCGCCTTCAAGTCCGAGTTCCTGAAGACCCTGCAGGCGCGCGGCTACATCCACCAGATCACCCATCCGGAGGAGCTGGACGAGGCGGCGGCCGCCGGGACCATCGCGGCCTACATCGGCTTCGACGCCACGGCGCCCAGCCTGCACGTCGGCAGCCTGATCCAGATCATGATGCTGCGCCGGCTCCAGCAGGCCGGTCACAAGCCCATCGTCCTGATGGGCGGCGGCACGACCAAGGTGGGCGACCCCACGGGCAAGGACGAGGCCCGCAAGCTGCTCAGCGAAGCCGACATCCAGGCCAACATCGCCTCGATCAAGACCGTCTTCGCCAAGTTCCTGGCGTTCGGAGACGGCCCCACCGACGCGGTGATGGTCGACAACGACGAGTGGCTGTCGAAGTTCGGCTACGTCCAGTTCCTGCGCGACTACGGCGTGCACTTCACGATCAACCGGATGCTGGCGTTCGACTCCGTGAAGCTGAGGCTCGAACGCGAGCAGCCGATGACCTTCCTCGAGTTCAACTACATGCTGATGCAGTCGGTGGACTTCCTGGAGCTCAACCGGACCCGCAACTGCGTCCTGCAGATGGGCGGCTCCGACCAGTGGGGGAACATCCTGAACGGCGTCGAGCTGATCCGCCGCGTCGACCAGAAGCCCGCCTTCGGCCTGACCACGCCGCTGCTCTCCACGGCGTCCGGCCAGAAGATGGGCAAGACCATGTCGGGCGCGGTCTGGCTGAACGCCGACATGCGCAGCCCCTACGATTACTGGCAGTTCTGGCGGAACACCGAGGACGCCGACGTGGGCCGCTTCCTGCGCCTGTTCACCGACCTTCCGCTGGAGGAGATCGCCCGGCTGGAGGCCCTGGAGGGCGCCGGCATCAACGAGGCGAAGAAGGTGCTGGCGAACGAGGCCACCCGCATGCTGCACGGCGCCGAGGAAGCCGCCAGGGCGGCCGCCGCGGCGCAGGCGGCGTTCGAGCAGGGCGGGCTCTCGGCCGACCTGCCGACCCATGAGATCCCGGCGGGGGACCTCGAGGCGGGCGTGCAGCTCGCCGACCTGATGGTCGCCGCCGGCCTGGCCGGCTCCAAGGGCGAGGCGCGTCGCCTGGCCCAGGGCGGGGGGCTGCGGGTCAACGACAAGGCGGAGGCCGACGCCAACCGCGTCGTCACGACCGGCGACGTCGCGGACGGCGTCGTCAAGCTGGCGGCCGGCAAGAAGAAGATCGTCCTGGTGAGGCCCACATGAGCGAGATCACGGAAGGCGCGAAAGCGCCGGACTTCAGACTCGAGACCGCGGAGGGGCCGGTGGGCCTCTCCGACTTCGCCGACAAGGCCCTGGTGCTCTACTTCTATCCGAAGGACGACACGCCCGGCTGCACCAAGGAGGCGCAGGACTTCTCCGCCCTCGCCCCCGAGTTCGCCGAGGCCGGCGCGACAGTGCTCGGCGTCTCCAAGGACAGCGTGAAAAAGCACGAGAGCTTCGCCCGCAAGTACGACCTCGCCGTCCGCCTGGGCGCCGACCCCGATGGCGAGGTGATCGCGCGCTACGGCTCCTGGGTCGAGAAAAGCCTCTATGGCCGGCAGTACATGGGCATCGACCGCTCCACCTTCCTGATCAAGGACGGGGTGATCCGCAGGATCTGGCGCAAGGTGAAGGTGGCCAACCACGCGCAGCAGGTGCTGGACGCCGTGAAGGCGCTCTGAGACCCGAGGTCGCAGGGGCGCACCCGCGCCAGCCTCCGGGAAATCCCCGTGTTGCAGCTTTGCCGCGGCGCGGAGCTTTGTTCGCCGAGAGGCGAGACCGCGATTGCGGAATGCCTGATCGCCATTCAGGCTGCGTTAACCTCTGCCGCAAACAATTCGAGCTTGCGGTATTGCGTCGGTTTGCGACGCCATTTCGCCTTGCGCGCCGAAAAATTCTGGTCGCATATCTCCAGCGTTCCATGGGGCTGGGGACTTAGCGGAAACATGCAACGGCTGGCGCGACTTCGTCGTTCGCTCGAAGACCTGTTTCCGGAACGTCACCTGTACGTCCGCTCCGGCGGCGAGATGAAGGCGTTCGTCCTCACCGCCCGCAAGCAGATGGCCGCCGCCGGCATCGTCGCCGGCGCCGCGCTGTGGATGGGCGTCTCCACTGCCGCCATGCTCGTGAACGTGTTCTCGGCCTCCGCCGCCGACCGCGAGATCGCCCGCACCCAGGCCAAGTACGAGCGCTGGATCGCCGACCGCCAGGCCCGGCTGAACTCCGCCGTCGCCCAGCTCAACGCCTCCTCGGGCTCGACGGACGACATCGCCACGACCATCGAGAAGCGGCACGCGGCGCTCGCCCTGCTGCTCACCGACATGAAGGGCGCGCCGGGCGCCGCCGAGGCCCTGACGCCGGCCATCACCCGAGCGCTGTCGGCCCAGGACGCGCCGCCCGCCCGCCGGGTCGAGATGGTGCGGATCAGCCAGGAACAGCTGCTCGACGCCGCCGACACCTTCGCCAAGAGCCGCGCCGACCGCGTGCGCCTGGCCTTCCGCCTCGCCGGCCTGACGCCCGCCGCCTACATGCCGAAGGGCGGGTCGCTGGGCGGGCCGTTGATCGAGTCCAAGGACCCCCGCGCGCTCGCCGCCGTGCTCGACGTGGACGAGAGCTTCGCCCAGCGCGTCCAGCACGCCGCCACCGACCTGTCCGAAGCCCGGGCCCTGACCGCCGCGGTGGAGAAGCTGCCGCTGGCCCGGCCGACCGCCGGCACGCCGCAGACCAGCCGCTTCGGCGTCCGCTTCGACCCCTTCACACGCCGCCCGGCCTTCCACTCCGGCCTCGACTTCTCGGGGGCCCACATGACCCCGATCTACGCCACCGGGCCAGGCGTGGTCTCGTTCACCGGCGTGCGCTCCGGCTACGGCAACACGGTCGAGATCGACCACGGCCGCGGCCTGAAGACCCGCTACGCCCACCTGCAGGCGATCGGCGTCCGGGTCGGCCAGCCGGTCGGCGTCGGCCAGCGGATCGGCGGCATGGGCTCCACCGGGCGCTCCACCGGCACGCACCTGCACTACGAGGTGTGGGTCAACGGCCGCGCCCAGAACCCCGACCGTTTCCTCAAGGCAGGCGCGTATGTTCTCCAAGCCGGCTAAGTCCAGTTCCGCCCGTCCCGAGGCGCCCGAGGCGCCTGTGGCCCGCAAGGCGATCGCCGCCTCGCTGATCGCCGAGAACGTGACGGTGAACGGCGACCTGGCCAGCGACGGCGACGTGCAGCTCGACGGGACCGTGCGCGGCGACCTGCGGGTCGGACGCCTGACCATCGGCGAGAGCGGCCAGGTGGAAGGCGCCATCGAGGCCGAGGCCGTGGACATCCGCGGCCGGGTGACCGGTTCGATCGTCGCCCAGACGGTGCGCCTGCACGCCTCGGCCCAGGTGATCGGCGACGTCATCCACACCCAGCTCGCCATCGACGCCGGCGCCCGCTTCGAGGGCCGCAGCCTCCGCTTCGAGGCCCCTGCCCCGGCCATGGCCGCCCTGGAAGCCCCGGCCGCCATGGAAGCGGCGGAGTAGTTTTCGATCATCCCTCCCCTTCAGGGGAGGGTGGACGGCGCGAAGCGCCGCCGGGTGGGGGTGTTTGGGCCAGGCCCGACCTCACCGCTTGGACACGACTTCCCCACCCTGCCCGCTTCGCGTGCTGTCCCTCCCCTGAAGGGGAGGGATTGAGGCTACTCCCGGGTCGCGCCGACGCGCTGGGCGAGCGAGGCGCCCATGAAGGCGTCGAGGTCGCCGTCGAGCACGCCCTGGGTGTCGGACGTCTCCACGTCGGTCCTGAGGTCCTTCACCATCTGGTACGGCTGCAGGACGTAGCTGCGGATCTGGTGGCCCCAGCCGATGTCGGTCTTCTGGTCCTCGAGCGCCTGCTGCGCCGCCTCCCGCTTCTCCAGCTCGGCCTCGTAGAGGCGGGCCTTGAGCTGCTTCCAGGCCTGGTCGCGGTTCTGGTGCTGCGATCGCTGGTTCTGGCAGGCGACGACGATGCCGGTCGGGATGTGGGTCAGGCGCACGGCCGAATCCGTCTTGTTGACGTGCTGACCGCCCGCACCGGAGGCCCGGTAGGTGTCGGTGCGGACGTCGGACGGGTTGATCTCGATCTCGATGTTGTCATCGACCACCGGATAGACCCAGACCGACGCGAACGAGGTGTGGCGACGCGCGGCCGAATCATAGGGGCTGATGCGCACCAGCCGGTGGACGCCGCCCTCGGTCTTCAGCCAGCCGTAGGCGTTGGTCCCCTTCACCTGCAGGGTGACGGACTTGATGCCGGCCTGTTCGCCCGGCGTCTCCTCGAGGAACTCCACCTCCATGCCGTGGGCGTTGGCCCAGCGCGTGTACATGCGCAGCAGCATGCCGGCCCAGTCGTTGGACTCGGTGCCCCCGGCGCCGGAGTTGATCTCCACATAGGCGTCGTTGCCGTCGGCCTCGCCAGACAGCAGGGCCTCGAGCTCGGCGCGCGGCGCGCTCCTTGATGGCCTTGAGCTGGGCGCGGGCCTCCTCGAGGCTGGCCTCGTCGCCCTCCTCGTCGGCCAGCTCGGCATAGCCGAGCGCGTCGGTGAGATCCCGCTCGAGCGCCTGTACGGCCTCGACCTGGGCGGCCAGCCGGGAGCGTTCGCGGCTCACCGCCTGGGCCTTCTCAGGATTGTCCCAGAGTGTCGGGTCCTCGACCCGGGCGTTCAGCTCGTCGAGCTTACGGAGCGCAGGCTCCCAGTCAAAGACGCCTCCTGAGCAGTTCGATCGACTGCTCGATGTCGGCCTTCGCGGCCTCGACATCCGCTCTCATGGGAGAACTCCGGAAAAAGGGAGCGCGGGGATTAGCCCGCGCCGCGGATCAGAACAAGCCGTCGGTGTCGTCGCGCTTCGGCGGCGGGGGCGGCGGCGCGACGGCAGTGGCGGCGCTGGGCCCCTGTGACGCCGTTCTTCCAGACCTGGCTATAGGGCTGCGGCCCGGCGAGCGGCCCGCTCTCGCCCACCGGCGCGACGGCGATGCGCGGCTCGGTGCCCGGCCGGAAGGCCTCGCGGATGCCGCGGACCATGGCGAACTTGGCGTTCTTCGGAGCCTTGAATTCCTTCTTCTCCACACCCTCGAGCGCCACCTTCATGAAGTCGATGAAGATCGGCACCGCCGACTGGGACCCGGTCTCACCGTCGCCGAGGCTGCGGTTGTCGTCGAAGCCCACGTAGATGCCGACCACGAGGTCGGGCGAGAAGCCCATGAACCAGGCCGAGCGGTAGTCGTTGGTCGTCCCCGTCTTGCCGCCGAGCGGATAGCCCAGCGACGAGGCGGAGGCGGCGGTCCCGCGCTGGACCACGCCCTGCAGCATGGAGGTGATCTGGTAGGCGGTGATGGGGTCCATCACCTGCGCCCCGGTCGGCGGGATGCGCGGGCTTTCCGCGCCCGAGAAGCCGGCGTCGCAGCGCGGGCAGTCGCGGCCGTCGTTGCGGTAGATGACCTTGCCCTCACGATCCTGAACGAGCTCGATCAGGTGAGGCTCGACCCGACGGCCGCCGTTGACGAAGGACGAATAGGCGCCCGCCATCTTGAAGACGGTGGTCTCGCCCGAGCCCAGCGCCATGGCCAGCACCCGGTCCATCTTCTTGGTGATGCCCAGCCGCTCGGCGAGGCCGGAGATCTTCACCATCCCGACGCTCTGGGCGAGGCGCACGGTCATGGCGTTCCGCGACAGCTCCAGGCCCTTCCGCAGCTGCAGCGGACCGTAATACTTCTTCTCGTAGTTCTCGGGCGTCCAGGCCTGGCCGCCGGCCCCGGCGAGGGTGATCGGGGCGTCCATCACGACGCTGGCCGGGGTGTAGCCGCTCTCCAGGGCCGCGGCATAGACGATCGGCTTGATGGCCGAACCCGGCTGGCGCATGGCCTGCGTCGCACGGTTGAAGCTCGACAGCGAGAAGGAGTAGCCGCCGACCATCGCCAGCACCCGCCCGGAGTGCGGCTCCATGGCGACGAGGGCGCCGTTGACGATCGGCACCTGCTTCAGCCGGAAGCCCGGCGCGCCGTCCTCGTTGGGGGCGACGAACACCAGGTCGCCGACGCCGATGCCCTTGCCGCGACGGGCCCAGGCCACGTCCTCGCCGGCGAGCGCGCCCGTCTTGCCGTCGATGGTCTGCACCTGGACGGTCCCGCCGGCCACGGAGGTCACCACCGCCTGCAGCCAGCTACGGCGCTCGGCGGGCCGGGCCTTCTCCTTGGCGGCGTCCTGCCAGCCGGTCAGGGTCGTGACATTGCCCCACGCGCCGCGCCACCCGTGGCGGCGATCGTAGTTCTCCAGCCCCTGCATCAGCGCCAGGCGCGCGGCGCTCTGCAGCCGCGGGTCCAGCGTGGTGCGCATGTAGTAGCCGCCCTCGGTCAGCTTCTCGCCGAGCGTGTTGAGGCCCCGGCGGCGGACCTCCTCCACGAAGTAGTCGGCGTCGCGGTACTTGGCGCGCGTCGGCTCGGCCTGGACCTTCAGGTCCTCCGCCTTGGCGGCGATGGCCTCGTCGCGGGTGATCCAGCCGTGGCCGGCCATCTGGTCGATGACCCGGTTGCGGCGGTCCAGGGCCTGCTGCTTGCGGCGGATCGGATGGTAGTTGTCCGGACCCTTGGGCACGGCCGCGAGGTAGGCCGCCTCGGCGATCGACAGCTCCGAGATCGACTTGCCGAAATAGTTGTAGGCCGCCGCGCCCACTCCGTAGGAGCGGTAGCCCAGCCAGATCTCGTTCAGATAGAGCTCGAGAATCCGCTCCTTGGAGAGGGTCTGCTCCAGGCGACCGGCGAGGATCGCCTCCTTCAGCTTGCGGCCGATGGTCTGGTCGTTGGTCAGGAGGATGTTCTTGGCCACCTGCTGGGTGATGGTCGAGCCGCCCTCCAGCCGCCGCCCTTGCGCGACGTTCAGCACGTTGCGGGCCATGGCGCGGCCGAAGCCGGAGACGTCGACGCCGCCGTGCTTGAAGAAGTTGTGGTCCTCGGCCGCCAGGAACGCCTGGGCGAGCCTCGGCGGGATGGCGTCGTACGGCACGTAGATCCGCCGCTCGCGGGAGAACTCGCCGATCAGGGTGCCGTCCCAGGCGTAGGCGCGCGTGGCGGTCGGCGGGTGGTAGTCCGCCAGGTCGGCCGCGTCGGGCATGTCGTGAAACAGCCAGGCCGCCCAGATGGCGGCGGCGAATCCCCGCCACCGCGATGGCGCTCAGCACCACGATGCCGGCGATCGCGACCCAGCGCTCGATAGGCCTCGGTTCGGCGGCCCTCGTTTGGGGGGATACAACGCGTGATGCCTCCAGGGCGCTTCGAGGCCCCTTCCGGCATCCGTCTAGCGTGCGTCGGGGCGGGCGCCAACGGCTCCACAGGCCGTCGCGTCAGCGCGCCGCAAGCCGGGTGGACTGGTTGAAGTAGTCGTCGATGGCGTCGCCGACCGCGCCGATCAGGATATTGCGCCGGGCGGGGTCGCGCAGGAGCTGTTCGTCCTCCGGGTTGGAGATGAAGCCCATCTCCAGGAGGACGGCCGGTACGTCGGGCGCGAGCAGCACCATGAAGCCGGCGTCGCGATGGCTCCGGCGGAGCATGGGCGAGCGGCCCTCGATGTTCGAGACGAGGGTCTCGGCGAAGGCCGCCGAGCGGTTCCGGGTCGCCCGCTGGGTGAGGTCGAGCAGGATATCGCTGACGCCACGGTCGCCCGTGAGGCTCGCCTTCATGAACCAGTCGTCGCGGCTGACGAACTGGGCCGAGCGGGAGCTGGCCTTGTCGGAGAGCGTGTAGACGCTGGCGCCGCGCAGGTAGGGCTCGGGCCCGGAATCGGCGTGCAGGGAGATGAACAGGTCGGCGTCGGCCCGCTGGGCGATCCTGACGCGGCTGGCGAGGCCCACATAGGTGTCGGTCTCGCGGGTCATGATGACCTTGTAGCGGCCACTCTTCTCGAGCCGGGCCCTCAGCGCCTTGGCGGCTTCGAGGTTGATGTCCTTCTCGTGGCCCTGCTGGCCCTGCGCGCCGGGATCGTGGCCGCCGTGGCCGGCGTCGATCACCACGACCTTCTTCAGGCTGAGCTCGGCCTTCACCGGCAGCAGCTTGGTGCGCAGCTTGGGGGCGTCGGCCTTGGCGAGACGCACCTCCGACACCGAGGCCGGCGCGATGTCGACGACGTAGCGGTAATGTTCGACGCCGTCGGCCGGGGGCAGCAGGAAGCGCCGCTTCACCTTCGCGTCGGCCGAAAGGTCCATCTGCAGGCGGGCGCCGCCCGCGGTCTGATCGACCATCCAGGTCTGCACCAGGCCATGGCCCGCGCCCTGCAGGCCCGGCGCGGCGGTGACGCCGGGCAGCACGACGGTGACGCGACGATCCGCGGCGCCGTCGGACACCAGCTTGGCGCTGGCCGAGCGGTCGAGGTCGATGACGATCCGGGTCTGCTGGCTGTCCCCGCCCAGGCGCACCTTCAGGAGGTCGGCCGAGGCGATGGCGGCGTGGCCGACGGCGGCGCCCGCCACGCACAGGACGGCGACGGCCGTACCGAGGACGGTCCAGCCCTTATGCCTCCACAAACCCTGCCCCATACGCGTCAGCATTTTGCCACGCCCAGCCTAAGGACTTCGAAAACCGGAATGAAGCGCCATATAGACGCGGGGCGGGTGCACAAAGGGTTAACCAGACCTTTCGCTCGGCCACCCTGCGGATCAGCTTTCCTTTTGGGGTCCGCTGTTGCTACAGTCCGCCCCGCGCGCCGCAGCGGCGCCTGTCCGCCCAGGACAGGACCCGGACGCGCGACCTCAAGCCCGCGTCGGCTTCGACCGTAACTCGGTGACGACGCATCATCCGATCCGCGCTCTCAAGGCGCGCCTGGGAACACACCTGATGGGCTGCGCAGCTCACGCCGATACCGGCCACAAGGCCCCCGAGACGCCGATCACGGCGTCTTCCCGGGCGGCGCGCGCGTCCATCCCATGCACCGGCTGCGCTCCGCGCGCCGTGGAGATCCACTTAATGCCCAAGAATATGCTGATCGACGCAGCGCACGCGGAAGAGACGCGTGTGGTCGTCGTCGACGGGAACCGCGTTGAAGAGTTCGATTTCGAGAGCCAGAACCGAAAGCAGCTCAGAGGGAACATCTATCTCGCCAAGGTGACGCGCGTTGAGCCGTCGCTGCAGGCGGCCTTCATCGAGTATGGCGGCAATCGCCATGGCTTCCCTGGCCTTCAACGAGATCCACCCCGACTACTACCAGATCCCGGTCGCCGACCGCGAAGCCCTGCTGCGCGAAGAGGCCGAGGAAGACGATGAGGACGAACGTCCCGTCCGCGGCCGCCGCCGCGCCGCCGACGCCGAGGACTCCTCCGACGAGGGTGAGGACGGCGACGAGGGCGAGACCGTCGTCGGCTCCGAGGACGACGACGACGTCATGGAGGAAGAGCTGGCGCGCCGTCGCCGCCGGCTGATGCGGAAGTACAAGATCCAGGAAGTGATCCGCCGCCGGCAGATCATGCTGGTCCAGGTCGTCAAGGAAGAGCGCGGCAACAAGGGCGCGGCGCTCACCACCTACCTGTCGCTCGCCGGCCGCTACGGCGTCCTGATGCCGAACACCGCCCGCGGCGGCGGCATCTCGCGCAAGATCACCACCGCCACTGACCGCAAGCGCCTGAAGGGCGTGGTGCAGAGCCTGGACGTGCCGCAGGGCATGGGCCTGATCGTGCGCACGGCGGGCGCCAAGCGCACGAAGGCCGAGCTCAAGCGCGACTACGACTACCTGCTGCGCCTCTGGGAGAACATCCGCGAGACGACGCTGCACTCCATCGCGCCGGCCCTGATCTACGAGGAAGAGGACCTCGTGAAGCGGGCGATCCGCGACCTCTACGACAAGGACATCGACGGCGTGTTCGTCGAGGGCGACGCCGCCTTCAAGGAAGCGCGCGACTTCATGCGCATGCTGATGCCCAGCCAGGCGAAGAAGGTTCAGCTCTACCGCGAGCCGACGCCGCTGTTCGTCAAGTACCGGATCGAGGACCACCTCAGCCAGATCTACACGCCGGTCGTTCCCCTGCGCTCGGGCGGCTATCTGGTGATCAACCAGACCGAAGCCCTGGTCGCCATCGACGTGAACTCCGGCCGCTCCACCCGCGAGCGGAACATCGAGGCCACGGCGCTGAAGACCAACCTCGAGGCGGCCGAGGAAGCCGCCCGGCAGCTCCGCCTGCGCGACCTCGCCGGCCTGATCGTCATCGACTTCATCGACATGGATGAGTCGAAGAACAATCGGGCGGTCGAGAAGAAGCTGAAGGATTGCCTGAAGGACGACCGCGCGCGGGTCCAGATGGGCAAGATCAGCGCCTTCGGCCTGATGGAGATCTCGCGCCAGCGCCGCCGCACCGGGGTGCTGGAGGGCACGACCCACGTCTGCGAGCATTGCGCCGGCACCGGCCGCGTCCGCTCGGTCGAATCGAGCGCGCTGGCCGCGCTGCGTGCGCTGGAGATCGAGGCGCTGAAGGGCGGCGGCGAGGCCTGCCTCACCGTGCCGCGCGCCGTCGGCCTCTACATCCTGAACGAGAAGCGCGGCCATCTGGCCCGCCTCCAGCAGGCGTTCGGCCTCTTCGTCACCGTCGTCATCGACGACGACATGGCGCACGCTGACCACGGCATCGAACGCACCGCCAGCGAGACCCGGCCCGACCACGCCGCGGCGCTCGTCCCGGCGCCCGTCCAGGCCTACGAACCCGTCGCGGACGACTTCGACGACGAGGCGTTCGAGGACGAGGAAGAAGACGAAGAGGAAGAGGACGAAGACGACGCCGGCGAGGCCGAGGCCGCCGCCCCGCAGCGCCGCGCGCGTGAAGAGGACGGGGAACGCGGCGAGGATGGCGAAGGCCGCCGTGGTCGCCGCCGCCGTCGACGCGGACGCCGTGGCGACGAACGCGACCCGCGCGAGGCCCGTGAGGCTCAGCCGCGCGAGGCCCGTGACGTCCAGCCGCGTCCGGAAGCCAACGATGACGAGGAGGACGGCCACGGAGGCCGCCGCCGCCGCCGTGGCCGCCGTGGCGGCCGCCGGATGCGCGACGACAGCCGGCCGCAGGACGCCTTCTCCTGGACGCGTCCCTGGGTGCCCTACGGCGACGATCCGTTCGTCTGGTACGATCCGTCCGAGGACCTGCGCCGCGCTCAGGCTCAGGCGCCGGCTCCGGCCCCCGCCAACGACCCGGCGCCTGCCCCGGCGATCGCCGCCGAGGCCGCCGCGCCGGCTCCCGCCGTCGCCGCCCGGGCCTCCGGCGAGGACGACATCTGGGTCGAACTGCCGGCCGTCGAGGACAAGCCGAAGCGAGCGCGCCGGGCGCGTGGCCGCGGCAAGGCGGAGGTGGAGGCGGAAGCCCCGGTCGCCGAGGCCGTGGTGAGCGAGCCCGTCGTGGAGGCCGAACCGGCGCCGGAGCCTGAGCCCGTGGCGGCCGAAGCCGAGCCCGCCAAGCCGGCCCGCCGCACGCGCAGCCGCAAGAAGGTCGAGGAAGCGCCCGCCGAGGCGGCCGCGCCGGTCGAGGCCCCGGTGGTCGAGACCCCGGCGGTCGTCCGAGCCGCCGAGCCGGTCGCGCCTCCGCCGCCTCCCCCGCCCGCCCCGCGCGAGCCGGATGCGGCGGAAATCTCCGCACCGCCCGCTGCGCCGCGCAAAGGCTGGTGGCGGCGGGGCTGACGCGTTAGATTCCGACCGGGGACAAGGGGCGTTGTAGGACTTTGCGAATGGTCTCCCTTACCCGGTCGGTTTCCCGCGTCGCCTTGGCCTTGATGGTGGCGGCAGGCCTGGTGAGCCGTCCGGCGCCGGCATTGGCGCAGGACGAGGGCCTGTCCCTGATCCGCGACACCGAGATCGAAGAGATCCTGCGCAGGGATTCCGCCCCGATCTTCGAGGCCGCCGGCGTCGACCCGAAGACGATCAACATCCTGTTGATCGGCTCCAAGAGCTGAACGCCTTCGCGGCGCCCAGGACGATGGGCGTCTACACCGGGCTGATCCTCGAATCGAAGACCCCCAACGAGCTGCAGGGCGTCATCGGCCACGAGGTGGGCCACCTTGCCGCCGGCCACAGCGCGCGCTCCGGCGACATGACCCGCGCCGGCATGACCCCGTTCCTGCTGACGATGGGCCTGGGCGTCCTGGCGGCCCTCGCCGGCTCGCCGGAAGCCGCTGCGGGCCTCGCGGGCTCGGCCAGCTATTTCGGCACCCTCGGCGCCCTGGGCTACAGCCGCGAGCAGGAGAGCCGCGCCGACCAGGCCGGCGCCACCCTGCTGGAGAAGGCGGGCCTGTCGGGCAAGGGCCTGGCCGACTTCTTCGACAACTTCCGCTACCAGGAGGTCTTCAGCGAGGGCCGCCGGTACGCCTACTTCCGCAGCCACCCGCTCTCTTCGGATCGGATCGAGGCCCTGCGCCGCCGAACCGAGTCCCTGTCGCACTACAACGAGGTCGACAGTCCCGAGGCGATCGCCGAACACGCGGTGATGAAGGCCAAGCTCGAGGGCTTCCTCAACCCCCAGGTGGCCATCACCAAATACGCCGAGAGCGACAGGAGCTATCCGGCGCGCTACGCCCGGGCGATCGCCTATTATCAGATGAAGGAGCCCGACAAGGCGCTCCGGATGATCGACGCCCTGCTGCAGGAACAGCCTGACAATCCCTACCTCTGGGAGCTGAAGGGCCAGGTGCTGTTCGAGTTCGGCCGCCAGGTCGAGGCCGAGGCGCCGCAGCGCCGGTCGGTGGAGCTGAAGCCGGAAGCCCCGCTGCTGCGCGTCAACCTCGCCCAGACGCTCATCGCCCTGGACGACAAGGCCAAGGTCGAGGAAGGCGTCGCCGAACTGAAACGGGCGCTCGCCCGCGAGGAGGACAACGCCGTCGCCTGGCGGCTGCTGGCCGCGGCCTACGACAAGCAGGGGCACGACGGCCTCGCCCGCCTTGCGACCGCCGAATACAACTACAACATCGGCGACATGCGGAACGCCCGGATCTTCGCCATGCGCGCCCGGGAGATGCTGGACAAGTCCTCTCCCCAATGGCGGCGCGCCACGGACATCGTCCTGGCGTCCAACCCCGACCGGCGCGACCTGCGGGACCTCGCCCGTGAAGGCTCGATCGCCAACGGACAGATGCGCTAGCCCCGCCGGCCCGCAACGCCTATCTGGACGCCATGATCCGCCCTGCCCTCGCGAGCGTCGCGCTCGTCTCCGCCCTCGCGCTGTCCGCCTGCGAGCAGAAGCCCGACGACGCCTTCGGCCAGAAGGTGCGCGCCTATCTCCTCGAACACCCCGAGGTGCTCGAGGAGGTGGCGATGAAGCTCAACGAGAAGAAGCAGGCGGAGGCGCTGAAGGCCTCCACCGCGGCGATCGACAAGAACCGCGCGGCGCTCGAGCGCGACCCGCGCGACTTCGTGGCCAACCCTGGCGGCAAGATCACCGTGGTCGAGTTCTACGACTACCGCTGCAGCTACTGTAAGGTCGTGGCTCCGGAGATCACCCAACTGATCGCCGAGAACCCGGACGTCCGGTTCGTCTTCAAGGAACTGCCGATCTTCGGCGAGGTGTCGGACACCGCCGCCAGGCTCGCCCTGACCGCGCCCGTCAAGGCCAAGGCTCTGGATGTCTACGGCCGCTGGATGGCCGACAACGGCCTCACCGAGGCGGCTCTCGACCGCCACCTTCGCGACGTCGGCATCGATCCCGCCCAGGCCCGCGCCGCCGCCGAGAGCCCGGCCATCGCCAAGCACATCGCCGACACCCAGGCGCTGGCGCGCGCACTCGGCATCCAGGGCACGCCGGCCTTCATTGTCGGCGACACCATGATCCCCGGCGCCGACGTCAATGCGCTGAAGGCCGCGATCATCTCGGCCCGGGCCGGCGACCTGAAACGGCCCGCTTGATTGCCCTGATGTTGGGCGCGCCTCGGACGCTTGATCCGGCGGCCACTTCAAGCTGACGCCCGCCTTTCCTTGACCGCCGTTACGTCAGGGATCGAGACTCCGCCCGCGTCGCTTGGGAGGGCACATGGCCGAGAAGGTGCTGGTGATCGGGGCGGGCATGGCCGGCCTCTGGACGGCGCTGGCGCTCGCGCCGTCGGGGCGCGAGGTCATCCTCCTGGAGCGCGACGCCGGCCCGCCGCCGGGCGGCGCTGACGCCGCCTTCGCCGACTGGACCCGCCGCGGGGTCGGCCAGCTGCGCCACAGCCACGCCTTCCTCGCCCGCCTGCGCAACCTGATCCGCGATCAGCACCCGGCCCTGCTGGCCGACCTGTTGGCCGAGGGCTGCCGCGAGCTGCCCTTCGAGGATGGACTGACGTCGGTTCACAAGCGGACCTACAGGCCCGCGCCCATCGACCGCGACCTCGTCATCCTCACCAGCCGGCGAACGACCCTGGAGCTGGTCATCCGCCGCTACGTTGAGCGCCTGCCGAACGTGAGCCTGCGGGGGAGACCTTCGTGAAGGACCTGGTCGTCGAGCCCGGCGCGCCTCCGCGGGTGACCGGCGTGCGGCTGGAGGACGGAACCGAGCTCTCGGGCGACGTCGTCGTAGACGCCGCCGGCCGGACGTCCGGCCTTTGTGAAGCGCTCGTCGCCGCCGGCGCCCGTGATCCCGCAGGAGGTGGAGGATTCCGGGGTCCTCTACTTCACCCGCCACTACCGTCTGCGGCCAGGCCAGGAGGAACCGCCGCGCGGCAAGACGCCGGCGACCGGCGACCTCGACTACCTGAAGTTCGGGGTCTTTCCCGGCGACAACGGCTGCTTCTCGATCACGCTCTGCCTGCCGGACGTGGAGGAGGAGCTGCGCCGGGCGATCGTGAAGCCCGAGGTCTTCGACGCCATCTGCCGCGCCCTGCCCGGCGTCGAGCCCTGGATCGACCCCGAGCGCACCGAGCCCATGAGCCGGGTGTTCGGCATGGGCGATCTCCTCAGCCGCTGGACCGACTTCACGCCGGGCGGCCGCGCCGCGGTGCTCGGCTTCTTCGCGGTGGGCGACAGCCTGGCCCGGACCAACCCGCTCTACGGCCGCGGCTGCTCGTTCGCCGCCGTGGGCGCCACCGCGCTCCGCGAGGCGCTGGACGCCACGCCCGATCCCGCCGAGCGCCTCGTGCGATACCAGGCCAGGGCCACCGCCGAGCTGAAGCCCTACTACCTGGTCATGCGCGACGCCGACCGCACGGCCATGCGCCGGGCCCGGCGGGCGCTGACGCCGGGTGCACGGCTCAACCTGCGCCAGAGGATCACCAAGAGCTTCCTGGACGACGGGGTGGCCATCGCCATCCGGTCCGACCCCGACCTGATGCGCGCCTTCCTGCGCGGCTTCCACATGCTGGAGCACCCGCAGGCCTGGCTGAAGCGGCCCGGCAACCTTGCCAAGATCCTCGGCTACTGGGCGCGGGGACGTAAGGCCAACGCCGAGGCCTATCGCCCGACCGGCGGGCCGGAGCGTCGCGAGATGCTGGAGCGCCTGGGCCTGTCGCCCGATGCGGACGTCGAGCGGCTGAAGGCGGCCTAGGGCCCTAGTCGCGCTTCATGAAGAGCGAGCTCTGGGCGAGCTGCTCGCGCATGGCTTCGGGCGCGAGCGTACCCATCTTGTCCATCTCCGCGATCTCCTCCGGCACGTACCAGTGGAGCTTGTCGGATTGGTAGGCCTCCCACACGACCTCGGCGACCGAAGATGGCGGCATGGCCCGCCACATGCCTTCCTTCGGCGCGGCTTCGGCGGCCCGGCGGCAGGATCGGCGTGTCGATCAGGCCGGGCAGGACGTCGGCGACCTTGATCCCGTAGGCCTTGAACTCCACCGACAGGGCCTCGGTCAGCCCCTTCACGGCGTGCTTGGTCGCCGAATAGACCGCGATCCCCGGCATGCCGAAGGTGGCGGACGACGATGAGGTGGTGAAGCACATGGAGCCGGGCGTCGCCTTCAGGAGCGGCACCGCCTCGTAGATGCCGATCAGCACGCCCATCAGGTTGACCTGGACGACCGCGACGATGTCCTCCCAGGGTTGCTGGTCGAAGGGCCCGCCCCGGCCGATGCCGGCGTTGTTGTAGAGGATGTCGAGCCGCCCGCCGGCCGCCGGCGCGAAGGCGTCCAGGGCGGCGCGGTAGTCGGCCCGGTCGGTGACGTCCAGCTGGCGAATAAGACAGTTTTGATTGCCGAGCTCGGCCTGCAGGTCCTTGAGCCCGCCCTCGTTGACGTCATAGGGCGCCGACGAACCAGCCCTTGGCGGCGAACAGGCGCGCGGTTTCGCGGCCCATGCCCGAGGCGGCCCCAGTGATGAAGATCGACTTGCGCTCGCTGGCCATGCCTCAGATCAGTCCGGACAGAGGAGAGGAAGCGTCAGCGTACATCCGCTTTCCCATACGTCCGGCAAGATAGGCCTCCCGTCCGGCCACCACGGCATGCTTCATGGCGACCGCCATGCGGATGGGATCCTTGGCCTCGGCGATGGCGGTGTTCATCAGCACCGCGTCGCAGCCGATCTCCATGGCCAGCACCGCGTCCGACGCCGTGCCGACGCCGGCGTCCACCAGCACCGGCACCTTCGACTGCTCGATGATCAGGCCGAGATTGAGGAAGTTCTGGATGCCCCGGCCCGAGCCGATCGGGGCGGCGGCCGGCATGATCGCCGCGGCGCCCGCCTCCTCCAGCTTCTGGGCGTACACGGGATCGTCCGAGCAGTAGACCATCACCTGGAAGCCGTCGGCGACGAGCAGCTTCAGGGCCCGGAGCGTCTCCTCCATGTCCGGGAGCAGATGCTTGGTGTTGGACAGCACCTCCAGCTTCACCAGGTCCCAGCCCCCGGCCTCGCGGGCCAGGCGCAGGGTGCGGACGGCGTCCTCGCCGGTGAAGCAGCCCGCGGTGTTGGGCAGGAAGGTGAAGCGGTCCGGCTTTACATGGTCGACCAGCATCGGCTGGCTCGGGTCGGAGAGATTCACCCGGCGAAGCGCCACGGTGACGATCTCGGCCCCCGCCGCTTCGGCGGCCGCCGCGTTCTGGGCGTAGTCCTTGTACTTGCCGGTGCCGACAATCAGGCGCGAGCGGAAGGTGCGCCCCGCGACCATCCAGGTGTCCTCGCCCCTGTGCGCAGACCCATCCATGTCAGCCGCCTCCGATAAAATGCACGATCTCGATCCGGTCGCCGTCAGCCAGCAAGGTCCCGGCGTAGGCCGACCTGGGCACGATCTCCAGGTTCCGCTCCACCGCCACCTTGCGGGCGTCCAGGCCCAGGCTCGCCACCAGACCCGCGACGTCGCTCACGCCCTGGAAGGCGCGGGTTTCGCCGTTGAGGATCAGGTTCATGCGTTCATGCCTCCAGACGGCCTGCTTGTGACCCGGCGCCCCGCCCGTTACAAGACGCCGGAATCGACGGCGGAGCCCAATGTCGAGACCGATCTATGTGCTGAGCGGCCCCAACGCCAATGCCGATGGGGACCGCGGCCCGGAGATTTGCGTTCTTCAAACGCCCGATGACGCCTCCGCCGCCCAACAACAAGGAACACTCGATGGCTAGCAGTCCCAAGGCTCCCGCCGATCCGTTCGACGCGCGCCTGGTGCGCAAACTGGCCGACATCCTGACGGACACCGGCCTGAGCGAGATCGAGGTCGAGCACGGCGAGCTGAAGATCCGCGTCGCCAAGACCCTGACCGCCGCCCCCGTGGCCTATGCCGCCGCGCACGCGCCGGTCGCGGCCGCCCCGGCCGCAGCTGCGCCCGCTCCCGTCCAGGCTCCGGCCGCCGAAGCCGCGTCCGCGAAGCCGGTGAGCGGCGACGCCGTGAAGTCGCCGATGGTCGGCACCGTCTACATGGCCCCGCAGCCCGGCGCCGAGCCGTTCATCAAGGTCGGCGACACGGTCACGGCCGGCCAGACCCTGATGATCGTCGAGGCCATGAAGACCATGAACCCGATCCCGGCGCCGAAAGCCGGCAAGGTGGTGGAGATCCTGGTCGGCGACGGCCAGCCCGTGGAGTTCGGTGAACCGCTCGCGGTCATCGGTTAGCCCGATGTTCGACAAGATCCTGATCGCCAACCGCGGCGAGATCGCGCTCCGTGTCCACCGGGCGTGCAAGGAGATGGGCATCTCCACCGTCGCCGTGCACTCGGAAGCCGACTCCGGGCGCCATGTGGGTGCGGCTCGCCGACGAGAGCGTCTGCATCGGCCCGGCGCCTGCGGCGAAGAGCTACCTGAACATCCCCTCGATCATCGCCGCCGCCGAGATCACCGGCGCCCAGGCGATCCATCCGGGCTACGGCTTCCTGTCGGAGAACGCCCGCTTCGCCGAGATCGTGAACGCCCACGGCTTCACCTTCATCGGGCCGAAGCCGGAGCACATCCGGATCATGGGCGACAAGATCACCGCCAAGCAGACGGTGAAGGACGCCGGCATCCCCGTGGTCCCGGGCTCCGACGGCGGCGTGGCCACCGAGGAAGAGGCCTTCGCCGCGGCGAAGGAGATCGGCTTCCCCGTGCTGATCAAGGCCGCCGCCGGCGGCGGCGGTCGCGGCATGAAGGTGGCCAAGACCGAGGCCGACCTGGCAGAGGCGGTCGGCACCGCCCGCTCGGAAGCCAAGGCGGCGTTCGGCGACGACGCGGTCTACATGGAGCGCTACCTCCAACGGCCCCGCCACATCGAGTTGCAGGTGGTCGCCGACAGCCATGGCAACGTCGTCCACCTGGGCGAGCGCGACTGCTCCCTGCAGCGCCGCCACCAGAAGGTGCTGGAAGAGGCCCCCCTCCCCGGTCATCGACGCCGCCGCCCGCGCCAAGATCGGCAAGGTGGTGGTCGATGCCGTCCGCGCCATCGGCTACCTGGGCGTCGGCACCATCGAGTTCCTGTACGAGGACGGCGAGTTCTTCTTCATCGAGATGAACACCCGCCTGCAGGTCGAGCATCCGGTCACCGAGGCGATCACCGGCATCGACCTGGTCCGCGAGCAGATCCGCATCGCCGCGGGCCTGCCGCTGTCGTTCAAGCAGGACGAGGTGGTGTTCGAAGGCCACGCCATCGAGTGCCGGATCAACGCCGAGAACCCGAAGACCTTCGCCCCCTCGCCCGGCCTGGTCACGGACTTCCACGCGCCCGGCGGGCTCGGCGTGCGCATGGATAGCGCGCTCTACGCCGGCTATTCGATCCCGCCTTACTACGACAGCCTGATCGGCAAGCTGATCGTCCATGGCCGCGACCGGGAGGAGTGCATCGCGCGCCTCTGCCGCTGCCTGAACGAGGTCGTGGTGGCCGGCATCGACACCAATATCCCGCTGTTCCAGGAGCTGATGGGCAACCCGGACATCATCGCCGGGGACTACAACATCCACTGGCTCGAGAACTGGATGAAGGCGCAGGCCCAGGGCTGACGCCATGCGCGGGCTGGTGGTCTTGCTGCTGGTCCTGGCCTTCGCCGGCGGGGCGGAGGCGCAAGGCCCCGCCTCGCGTTTCCTCACCGTCTCGGACGGCACGCGCATCCACTACCTGGAGGCCGGCTCGGGGCCGGCCGTCATCCTGCTGCACGGCAGCACGGGCACGGCGGAATCCAACTACGTCACGACCGGCATCCTGCAGGCGCTGGCGGCGAACCACCGGGTGATCGCGCCCGACTTCCGCGGCCAGGGGAAGAGCCAGCGCTCGCTCGACCCGCGCCGCTACGCCTCCGACCGCTTCCCGCAGGACGTGCTGGAGATCATGGACCAGCTCGACGTCCGGAAGGCGCACGTGGCGGGCTATTCCATGGGCGGGGAGATGCTCGCCCCGCTGCTGGCGATCGCGCCCGACCGCATCCTCACCGCCACCTTCGGCGGGTCGGGCCTGCTGGAGCCCGACCGGACCCGCGACGCCGCCGCGATGGCGAAGGATGTCCGGGGCCGCGACGAGGATCCGCCCGCCGGCGCCCGCCGGCTCTGGGTCGAGCGCAGCCCCGACGCGCTGCGCGCCATGGAGCAGGGCCGACGGGCCCAGCCGCCAACCACCCCGCCCCTCGATCTCCGCAAGGTCACCTTTCCCGTGCTGGCGGTCGTCGGCGAGTACGACACGCCGAACCGCTTCACCTCCCTGATGGCGCGCACCCTCCCCGACTTCCGGCTCGTGGTCCTGAAGGGCCGCGGACACGCGACAGCCCTGGCCGATCCGGCCTACAAGGAAGCCTTGGTGGAGTTCATCGGCGCCAACGACCCATGAGCAGCGGCTTCGGACCCCGCGACCTGCTCGCCTGCTACGCGCGCGGCGTCTTCCCGATGGCCGACGCCCGCGACGACCTGCGGGTGTTCCTGATCGATCCCGAGCGCCGGGGCGTGCTGCCGTTAGACCGCTTCCACATTCCTAAGCGCCTGGCCCGCACCGTCCGCGCCGATCCCTTCGAGGTGCGCATCGACACCGCATTCCACGCCGTCGTCGAGGCCTGCGCGGAGTCCAAGCCCGGCCGTCTGGAGACCTGGATCAACCACCCGATCGAGCGGCTCTACCTGGCGCTCCACGAACAGGGCGCGGCGCACAGCGTCGAGTGCTGGCGCGACGGCGAGCTGGTGGGCGGGCTCTACGGAGTCTCGCTGAAAGGCGCGTTCTTCGGGGAAAGCATGTTCAGCCGGGCGCGGGACGCTTCGAAGGTCGCCCTCGTGCACCTCGCCGCCCGGCTGATCGCCGGCGGCTACCGCCTGCTCGACGCCCAGTTCATGACCGAGCATCTCGGCCAGTTCGGGGCCGAGGAAATCCCACGCCGGGAATACCTGCGCCGGCTCGACCGCGCCCTGGCGGCCGACGGCGACTTCTACGTTATGGGCTCTTCCGCGGGCGCGGGTGCGGGCGGCGGAGCAGCCTTCGGCGCCGGGGCGGCGGCCTTGGGCGCTGGGGCCGGCGCAGCTGCGGGCGAGGCCGACTTGGGCACGGGCGGCGGCGGTCTTAGCGCCTGGCGCGGCCGCGCCGGGCGACGCCTTGGCGGCGGGCGCAGGAGCAGGCGCCGCCTTCACGGGCGGGGCCGCGGCGGCGGCGGGTCGGGCCGCCCCCGCGGGGGGCGTGGCCGGCGCCACGGCCCTGCAGCTGATCAGCCAGGCGTCATAGCCCGGGTGCTGCAGCGGGTTCAGGCCCGGCGAGGAGGCATACATCCAGCCGCGGAACACCTGGCGGGCCGGCGGCGTCGGCTTGCCCCGCTCGGGCCTCGGCTGTGAATCCACCGTCAGATAGGCGATCGAGTCCTCGACGGGCTCGTCCGGCGCCGATCGCTCGCAGGCGCGCACCGTGAAGATCAGGTTCTTGTAGCGGACCGGCTTCCCGCCGACCTGCACCTCGAAGCGCAGCGTCTCGGCGGTCACCTTGTCCAGCGCCTGCAGGATGGCGACGCCGTATCGCTCGCGGCGGACGGGGTTGTCGACCGCGGTCTCGGCGACCTGCGCCTTGGGCGGAGGCGCCGGCGCGACCTCCTTCTCGGATATCGGCGGGACAACAAGCGGGGCCGGCGGCGGCACGTCGATCGGCGGCGCCTCCTCGGTCACCGGCACGCCCGGCGGCGGCGCAGCCGGCTGGGTCGGCGGCGGCTGCGGGGGCTGGGCCGAGACCAGGCCCGCCGCCGCCACGCCGGTCAGGGCTGCTGTCCAGGCGGCGCGCTTGCGCAGGCGGATGGGGCTGAGTCGCATGGCTGCGATTATTCGGGGGCGCCAGGCCTCGTAGTCGCCTGTGGCCTTTTGGCGCTCGCCGCCGCGGGCCAGCGAGCCCTTCGGGCGGTAGGCGTAGATGGTGCCCGTCAGGTTCGGCCGGTGCTCCTTCTCCCAGGCGCGGCGCGGCAGCGGCGCGGTGGTCGGCGGATCGGCGAAGGTGTGATGCAGCCAGCCATGCCAGTCGGGCGGGACCTTCGAGGCTTCGGCGTAGCCGTTGAACAGCACCCAGCGGCGCTTGTTCTTGTCGAAGCTGTCCTTGAGGTCCTTGGCTTCGTAGTAGCGGTTGCCGAAGTCGTCGGTCCCGACCAGCACGCCCCGGCGCGACACGGTGAAATGGATGCCGGCGGTGGCGCCGTTCCACCAGGTGAAGATGGTCTTGAGGAGGTTCAACAAGGGTAGGCTCGACTGCTCGGACTGGGCTTGACGCGGGCGGACTATAGGCGGGGGCCTGGGGGACCGTCCAGCGGCGCAGCGACGCCCTCGAATCTGCAAGATGTTGGGGATGAACGGCCCTGCGACCGCAACATCTATTGCCGCTTTATGAATCACCCGCCTACCCTCGCCCGATGGGAGTCGGATGATGGGCGAAGGTGCGTGGCGGGCCGGAATCGAAGGCCGGCTGCTGGAGCTGTCCGGCAGCGTCGTCGACGCGCGGGCGCCCGTCGCATGGACCGACGCCCAGGCCGAGGCCTGGATCGACTGGGCGGACGGGGAGGCGGACGTGACTGAGGCGATCACCCACTATGCGGACGCGCTGGCGCTGCAGGCCCAGGCGCGCGGACTGGTCAAGGACGCGCGCGGCCGTGGACGGTTCCGGGACGACTTGGCCGACGCCCTGGCGCGCGGCCTGATCGCCATCGTCTCGGCGCCGGGCGCGACAAGGCCGCTCACCCTTACCGCCGGCGCGCCTCAGCTGGCCCCGGCCCTCGCCGCCCTGAGCGCCCAGCACCGGGGGCTGGCCGCGGCCCGCGCCGCCGTCCGCACGCTCGGCGAGCGCCTCCAAGCGGTGATGGACGCCATCCTCCGTTGCGAGGGCGACGCCGAGGCCTGCGCCGACCTTCAAAAGAACGCCAGCCTCGCACGCGCGGCCGAGGCCGCCCGCAGCGCCGGGGCGGACGACGCCATGATCCTCGAGGCGATCGCGCTGGCCCGCGCCGGCGAGAGCCTGTGGACCAGCGAGCCGCCGGCTGAGGACGCGCAGGGCCTCCGCCTGGTGGTCGCCGCTTCCAAGCGCGAGATGAAGGGCGCGCTGGGCCGCGAGCTCGCCGCCGCCGCCTGGACCACCAGCGCCCTGGTCGTCGCGCCGGACGCCGCCTCCGCCGAACAGGCCGCCGCCCAGGCCACAGGTCTCAGGGGCGGCGTCAACCTGATGGCGCTGTGGACCGACGACGCCTTCGACATCGAGGCCTTCGAGGGCGTGGTGCGCCTCGCCGGCCTGGCGCTGGCCGCCGCCGCCGACGGGCCCGCCTACCTGGGCCTCGCGGGCCTCGCCGACTGGCTCGCCGCCCATGGCCTCGATTACGACAGCCCCGAAGGCCGCGAGACCGCCAAAGAACTCTACCTCGCCGCCGCGAAGGCGCTGGAGGAAACCGGCGCGGCCCTCGAAGGGGGCCTCGCGCTGTTCGCCGACCCCCGAACTCTCGCTCCGTCTCGGCGGAGGGCGCCTGGACGCCGGCCCGCTGTCCAGCCCGGTGACGCTCGCCCAGACCGCCGATGGCGAGACCGTCCGCGTGGTCTCGGACGCGGTCCTGCGCGGCCTCACCGTGCTGGGGGCCGATCTCGGGGCGGCGCGCGCCGTGCTGCTGGGCGCGGGCGACCTCGCCGAAGCGCCGGGGATCGACCACAAGGCGCTCGCCGCCCGCGGCTTTACAGACCACGAAATCGCCGCGGCGGAAGCCGCCCTGCCCTTCGTCACCCGACTGCCGGACGCCTTCGTGCCGGCCGTGGTCGGCGAGGGCTTCGTCCGCGACGTACTGGGCGCCACGGCCGAGCAGCTCGACGATCCCCGGCTCGACGTCCTGGCGCTGGCCGGCTTCGGCGAAGACGAGGTCGCCCTGGCGGCGGCCTATTCGCTGGGCGCCGAGACCCTGGCCGGCGCAGGCTTCCTCACCGACGCCCAACGCCGGATCTTCCGCGCGGCGGCCGACCTGGGCGCCGCGCCTGTGCAAGCCATGCGGAGCGCCGTGCAGCCCGTGCTTGCCGCCGCGCCCGTGGTCGAGGCGGTCCTGCCCTGGACGGCGACCCTGGACGAGGTTCAGTCCGCGCTGGCCGGCCCGCTGCCGGTCCGCGTCCGCCGCGCCGCGCCGCCCGCCGACCTGGCGCTGGAGATTCCCTCGGTCGCCGAACCGCGCGTCGCCCGTGAGCTTCCGCCGCCGCCACAGGCGGAGGAGCGCATCGTCGAGCGCGTGGTCGAGCGCGAACGGGTCCGCCGCAAGCTGCCCGACCGCCGCAAGGGCTACATCCAGAAGGCGGCCGTCGGCGGCCACAAGGTCTACATCCACACCGGCGAGTACGACGACGGCGAGCTCGGCGAGATCTTCATCGACATGCACAAGGAAGGCGCCGCCTTCCGGTCGCTGATGAACAACTTCGCCATCGCGATCTCCATCGGCCTTCAGTACGGCGTGCCGCTGGACGAGTTCGTGGACGCCTTCGTCTTCACCCGCTTCGAGCCCGCGGGTCCGGTGACCGGCAACGACACGGTAAAGTCGGCGACCTCGATCCTCGACTACATCTTCCGCGAACTGGGCGTCTCGTACCTGGGGCGTAACGACCTGGCGAGCGACGACGAGCTGAACGCCGACGGCCTCGGCCACGGCAAGGCCGACGCCGTGCCCACCGACGAACCGCAGCCGGCGTCCCGCTTCATCTCCCGCGGGTTCTCGCGCGGCGCGGCGCCCGACAACCTGGTGTTCCTGCCCTCGGCCAGGGGTGGCGGCGTCCGCGACACGGCCGAGGTCTGCGCGGCCTGCGGCGACATCGCCGTCGTCCGCAAGGGACAGGCGATGATCTGCGAGACCTGCGGCGCCCGGGCCGGGCGGCTCAGCGAGGACCACGCGACCTAATCCTCTAAGGATTACCGCGAATTAAGTGGCGGTCTTGGGGTGAAAGGCTCAGATGAGAGCCGTTCTGGTCAGGAATTGTCCGCGTAATGAGCCGTTTCCCGTCCCTGCTGATCGCCGCCGCCGCCGCCTCTCTCGTTGCGCCGGCCGCCGCCTCGGCGATGACGTTCATCGCCGAGAAGGAGGTGGCCAAGGTGAACTCCTTCGGCGGCTCCTGCGTGAAGTGCGAGCTGTCGGGTCGGAACATGGAAGGCGCGCGGATCGTCGGCGCGAACTTCTCGGGCGCGGCCCTGGTGGGCGCCAACCTGCGTAACGCCCGCTTCCACGCCTCCAGCTTCGCCGGCGCCGACCTCTCCCGGGCCGACCTTTCCGACGCGTCCATGGCCGGCGCCAACTTCTCGGGCGCGAACCTGTCGAACGCCAAGCTCCGCGCCGCCGAGGCCGACGGCGTGGCCTTCAGCTCCGCCAACCTGACGCGGGCCGACCTTTCCGACGCCCAGGCCACCGGCGCCAACTTCTCCAAGGCGTTGATGCAGCACGCTGTGCTGCGGGCTGTGGAGATGCGCGGCGGCTCCTTCGGCGACGCGGACCTCACCCGTGCAAACCTGGCGGACGCGGAGATCACCGGCGGAAACTTCGGGCGCGCCGTGTTGCAGAGCGCGATCTTCCGGTCCGCGGACCTCCAGGGCGCCAACTTCGCCCGGGCCGACGCCCAGGGTGCGGACTTCCGGGATGCCGACCTGGTGGGCGCGGTGCTGAGCGCTGGCCGCTTCCAGAAGGCGTCGTTCCGCGCAGCGGACCTGACCGGCTCGATGCTGAGCGGCGCGAACTTCGACGGGGCCGACTTCCGGGACGCGGACCTCTCGCGGGCGCAGATCGGAGGCGTGGACCTCTCGCGGGCTCGCGGCCTGAACCAGGACCAGATCGAGGAAGCCTGCGCCGACTCGCGAACCAGACTGCCCGACGGCCTGATTGGCCGCAGCTGCCACGGCGTGCGGTTCATCATGCACCGCAAGCCGGCGAAGGCGTCGCCGCCCTCGCCGCCGTCGCCCCCATCCCCACCGGCTCCGCCGGCGGCGCGCCACATCGTGGCGATCGACCCCTAGAGGTCGATCCTCAGGCCTTGATGGGCGGGGCCAGCCGGATGTGCAGCTCCTTGAGCTGCTTCTCGGCCACCTCGGACGGGGCGTTCATCAACAGGTCCTGCCCCTGCTGGTTCAGCGGGAAAGCGATGACCTCGCGGATCGCGGTCTCGCCGGCCAGCAGCATGACGATCCGGTCGATGCCGGGCGCCAGGCCGCCGTGCGGCGGCGCGCCGTGGCGGAAGGCGTTCAGCATGCCGCCGAACTGCTCCTCGACCACGTTCGGGCCGTAGCCCGCGATCTCGAAGGCGCGGACCATGATCTCCGGCAGGTGGTTCCGGATCGCGCCCGAGCACAGCTCATAGCCGTTGCAGACGATGTCGTACTGGTAGGCGAGGATGTCCAAGGGGTCCTTGGTGTTCAGCGCCTCGAGCTCGCCCTGCGGCATGGAGAACGGGTTGTGCGAGAAGTCGACGCGCTTCTCCTCCTCGTTCCACTCGAACATCGGGAAGTCGACGATCCAGACGAACTCGAACCGGTCCTCGGCGATCAGGTTCAGGTCCTGGCCGACCTTGGTCCGGGCAGAGCCGGCGAACTTGTAGAAGACCTTCGGGTCGCCCGCGACGAAGAAGGCCGCATCGCCTTGGCCCATGCCGAGCTGGCCCATGACGGCCTCGGTCTTCTCCGGGCCGAGGTTCTTGGCGATCGGGCCGCCCCAGCCGCCCTGGTCCTCGGACCAGAAGATGTAGCCCAGGCCCGGCTGGCCCTCGCCCTGCGCCCAGCTGTTCATCCGGTCGCAGAACGCGCGGCTGCCGCCCTTCGGCGCAGGGATCGCCCACACCGCGTTCTTGGCCTCTTCCAGGATGCGCGCGAAGAGCCCGAAGCCACCGCCGCGGAAGTGGTCCGAGACGTCCTGCATCACCAGCGGGTTGCGCATGTCCGGCTTGTCGGAGCCGTACTTCTGGATGGCCTCCCGGTACGGGATGCGCGGGAACGGATAAGGGGTCACCGCCTTGCCGTTGGCGAACTCCTCGAAGACGCCGTGCATCACAGGCTCGATGGCCGCGAAGACGTCCTCCTGCGTGACGAAGCTCATCTCCACGTCGAGCTGGTAGAACTCGAGCGAGCGGTCGGCGCGCAGGTCCTCGTCGCGGAAGCAGGGCGCGATCTGGAAGTAGCGGTCGAAGCCCGCGACCATCAGCAGCTGCTTGAACTGCTGCGGCGCCTGCGGGAGCGCGTAGAACTTCGACGGATGCAGGCGCGACGGCACCAGGAAGTCGCGCGCGCCTTCCGGCGACGAGGCGGTCAGGATCGGCGTCTGGTACTCCAGGAAACCCTGCCCGATCATGCGGTTGCGGATCGAGTGGATGACCTTCGAACGCAGGACGATGTTCCTGTGGAGCGTCTCGCGGCGCAAGTCGAGGAAGCGGTTCTTGAGCCGGATATCCTCCGGATACTCAGGCTCCCCGAACACCGGCAGCGGCAGCTCGGCCGATTCCGACAGCACCGACACGCCGCCGACCTTCACCTCGACCTCGCCGGTCGGCAGGTTCGGATTCACGGTCTCGGCCGAACGCTTCACCACTTCGCCGTCGACGCGGATCACGCTCTCGGCGCGCAGGTGCTCGACCAGGTCGAAGCCCGGCGTCGACGGCGCCAGCACGAGCTGGGTCAGGCCGTAATGGTCGCGCAGGTCGATGAAGATCAGGCCGCCGTGGTCGCGCTTGCGATGGATCCAGCCGGACAGGCGGACGGTCTTGCCTTCATCGGCGGCGCGAAGCGCGCCGCAGGTGTGGGTGCGGTAGGCGTGCATAGCTCAGGGGAAATCGGGTGATTTACGAGCCGCGGAAGGGCGCATGATGACCCCCTGATGTCAAGCATGCGCCCAGCGAGAGATCACTTCTCCGGGTGGATCAGCGCCTGGTAGGTGAGCGTCCGCGCCGCCGAGCCGAGGTCGTCGCCGCCGGTGCCGCCGAGGCGCTGGATCATGCCGACGAAGATCAGGTCGTTGGTGGGATCGACCCAGAACCAGGTGCCTGCCGCGCCGCCCCAGCTCATGGAGCCCTTCCCTTCGAGGCTACCGGCGACCCGCGGATCGTTGACCACCATGAAGTCGAGGCCGAAGCCGACGGCCTCGTTGAAGCGGCTGGCGGTCGTGCCGTTGGAGCTGACCAGCACGTCCTTCGGGATCATGTTGGTGCCCATCATCTCCACCGACGCCGGCGAGAGGATGCGAACGCCGTCGAGCTGGCCCTTGTTGGCGATCATCTGGGCGAAGCGGGCGTAGTCCATGGTCGTGCCGACGAGGCCGCCGCCGCCCGACTCCATGGCCGGCGGGGTCAGGTAGGTCGGCATGTCGTTGTCGAAGATGCGCTTCGCCTCCTCGATCCTGCCGGTCTCGCGGTTGCCCATGTAGACCGCGGCCAGGCGGCTGGCCTTGGCGGGCGGCACGAAGAAGGCGGTGTCGTGCATCTTCAGCGGCGCGAAGATCCGCTGCTGCATGAACTGGCCGAGCGACTGGCCGGAGAGCTTCTCGACGATGTAGCCCTGGATGTCGACGGCGCTGGAGTAGTACCAGCCGGCGCCCGGCTGATACATCAGCGGGATCTCGGCGGTGCGGTTGATCATCTCCTGCAGGCCGGCGGCGCCCAGCACCCCCTTCTCCCGATAGAGCTTGTCCACGGGATGGTCGTCCTGCAGGCCGTAGCCGAAGCCGGCGGTATGGCTCATCACCTCGCGCATGGTCGGCGGGCGGCGCATGTCCTCCAGCGTCATCTTGCCGTTGCCGTCGACCTTGGAGACGACCTTCAGGTTCTTGAACTCCGGCACGTACTTCGTGACCGGGTCGTCGAGGCGCCACTTGCCCTCCTCGAACAGGATCATCATGGCCACGCCGGTGATCGGCTTGGTCATGGAGTAGATGCGGAAGATGGTGTCCTTGGTCATCGGCTCGCCGGTGGCGAGACTCTTCTTGCCGTAGGTCTTGTAGCTAACCACCTTGCCGTGCCGCGCGAGGAAGGTGGTCATGCCGGCCACCCGGCCGTCGGCCACCACCTTGGCCATGTAGGCGTCGAGTTTCGCCAGGCGCTGGCTGTCGAAGCCGACCGATTCCGGCGTCGCGGCGACGGTCAGGGCGGCGGCGGGCGGCGCGGCCCGCTTGGCCTGGGCCCAGGCGCCGGAAACGGGCGCGAGCGCGAGCGCAACGGCGGTCATGGCCGCCGCGAGGCGGTGGTGGCGAAGCATGGCGTTATCCCCCGAACGGATGTTTGAGCGAAGCTTAGGCGGACGCACCGGCTTCGCAAGCCCACTTGCGTTTCACGGCCGCAACGCACGGTCGGCGCGGCCGTAGGTCACCAGCTTCACGCGCTGGCCCGGACGGACAGGCTGGCCCGGGGCCAGGCCGTTGATCAGCTCGAACCGCTCGCGGCGCAGGTCCTCGAAGGCCATGCGCTGGGCCAGGGTCTCGGCGGTGTCGCGCGGACCGACGGTGACCACCTCGATCCGCCGGGGGCGAAGCGCCCTCGCCTCCTCGGCCGAGAGCCGGCGGAAGGAGCCGATCAGCGGGTCGAGGCCGGCGGCGCGGCCGGACGGGGCCAGCGCCAGGAAGTGGTAGGCGCTATCGCCGCCGGGCGAGTAGGCGGCCACCGTCAGCTCGACGCCGCCGGAGCGGGTCCGCGCATAGCCGCGCAGGATCACGGCCTCCACCCCGTTGATCCGCGTCCGCTCGGGCCGGCCGGCCTGGACAGGGGTCTGGCCCGCCGCCTGCCGGAGCACGGCGTAGGCGTAGTCCTCCAGGCCGCCGCGACCCAGCCGGCCGCCGGAGAACTCGGCGGCGAGGTTGGAGCCCTGCGGCCCCTGGATCTTCACCGCCTCCGGGCTGTTGGTCAGCGAGAAGCCGCCCGGCGCCTCGAAGGCGATGCCCATGCCGGGATGGGCGAAGCGGCGGCCGTCCACGAAGCCCTGGGACGGGTCGTCGGCATAGACGAGGCCGTCCACCGCCTCCAGGAAGGGCTCGACCTGCTCCGGCGCGCCGGGCGGGCCCGAGCGGCGGGCCAGGTCGACGGCGCGGGTGATGCGGTCGCCGGTCAGGGGTGGGTCCGGCTCCAGACCGGGGTCGCCGCCTTGGTCGGCTCGCGGCCGGCGAGCCTCGCCTCGAGCGCGTCGTCGGCCTGCAGGGCGCGGAGCAGGTCGGCGAGCGCGTCGGGCGCGTAGCCGGCGCCGGCGATGTAGCGCAGGCCCAGGCTGTCGG
Organism: Phenylobacterium sp. J367; assembly: GCF_024699985.1. Classification (GTDB taxonomy): domain Bacteria; phylum Pseudomonadota; class Alphaproteobacteria; order Caulobacterales; family Caulobacteraceae; genus Phenylobacterium. Next base: position 4,144,942 of record NZ_JAJONA010000001.1, read on the forward strand.
CCTCGAACTCCTGGTTCCGCGAGTAGCTGAGCACTGCCGCCTGCCCGACCTGGCCGGCGAGCTGGGCGGCGAGGTCGGAGCCGGTCAGCACGCCCACGGCGAGGGCGCCGAGGCCCGTGAAGATCGAGCTCGTCTGGCGCCGGCCCGAGTGGTTCGCCGCCACATGGCCCACCTCGTGGCCGAGGACGGCGGCCAGCTCGTCCTCGCTGTTGATGATCGCGAGCAGCCCCCGCGTCACATAGACATAGCAGCCGGGCGGCGCCGCGAAGGCGTTCACGACATCGGTGTTGACCACCGTGAACACGCAGTCGCGACGGCCCGCCTGGACCGCCACCCGCTCGCCGACCCGGGCGACGTAGGCCTGGACCGGACCCTCGTAGCCGCCGCCGAGCTGCTCCAGCAGCTCCGCCTGCTGCTGGGCCGGGGATTTCCGCGCCGACTGGGCCCCGGCCGGCGCCGCCGCCGCCAGCCCCAGCACCATCGCCGCCGCCCACGCCAGAAACGGTCGCATCGCGCCTCACTCCGCATCGCCAACCTTCACTGTCCGCAACCTGCCTCGCGGCGGGCGGTTCCGCAAAGGCCGGCTTTACGGGGTCAGGCCTTCCCCCTAACCAAGCGGGACCGCGCGCCGCCGGCGCCGGCCTCAAGGAGATCCGATCCATGGCGTCCGGCCTCGTAGCCCTGCTCGACGACGTCGCCGGCATCGCCAAGATCGCCGCCGCCAGCCTCGACGACGTGGGCGCCGCCGCCGGCAAGGCCGGGTCCAAGGCGGTGGGCGTGGTGGTCGACGACACGGCGGTGACGCCGGGCTACGCCATGGGCTTCACGCCCGACCGCGAGCTGCCGATCGTCGCCAAGATCGCCCGGGGCAGCCTGCTCAACAAGTTCCTCATCCTGCTGCCCGGGGCCCTGCTGCTCTCGGCCTTCGCGCCGTGGCTGGTGACGCCGCTGCTGATGCTCGGCGGCGGCTACCTCGCGTTCGAGGCGGTGGAGAAGATCGTGGAAGCGGTGTTCCACCACCACGAGGCCTCCGACCACCCCCCTGGAATTGGCCCAGAGCTCGGCCGAGCTGGAGACGGTCAAGGTCAAGGGCGCCATCCGCACCGACCTGATCCTCTCCGCCGAGATCATGGCCATCGCCCTGGCCGAGGTGGCCGACAACTCGATCGCCCTGCAGGCCGGCGCGCTCGCCCTGGTGGCCCTGGGGATCACGGTGGCGGTCTATGGCGTCGTCGCCCTGATCGTGAAGATGGACGACATCGGCCTCCACCTTGCCGGGCGGTCGTCGCGGCCCGCCGCCGCCTTCGGGCGCGGCCTGGTCAAGGCCATGCCGGTGGTGATGAGCGCGCTCTCCAAGATCGGCACCGCGGCCATGCTGTGGGTCGGCGGCGGCATCCTGGTGCACGGGCTGGAGCACTTCCACCTGACGCCGGTTCCGGTCTGGGTCGAGGGCTTCCGGCACTGGGCCGAGCAGGCGCCGGGGATCGGCGCGGCGGCCGGCTGGCTGGCCTTCGCCCTCGGCTCGGCGGCGGTCGGGCTGGTGGTCGGCGGGATCATCGTCGGCGTGATGCACCTCATCGCGAAGTTGAAATCCCGCGCCCATCAATAAGTTTTCGGCCCTGGGAACTTTCCCGCCACCGTCTTGTTGTCGATCTCCGCGCCACGCCAGAACTGACGCTCAGGCTCTATTTCAATCTTAAAATCCAGTTCGGCGAACATTCGCCACATTGCGGCAGTTTACTTGCCGGGCATGGACGTGACCGTTGGGGGTGGCTCGGATGAGTCTTCGGCGAGCCGTCCGGCCCGCAACTTATGCCGCCTGGCGTCGAGGGACCCGAGGCGGCCGATGATGAGGAGACCTCCCCGATGCCCATGAAGTTCCTGCTCTCCGCCGTTTCCGCCGCCGCCCTGATGGCCGGCGGCGCGGCCGTGGCCCAGACGCCTGCCACAACGGCCGCCGCCATGCCGGCGACCCCGGCTCCGGCCGCGACGGCCTCCGCCACCACCTTCACCGACGCCGACCTGATGAACTTCGCCAAGGCGACCGTGCAACTGCAGGCCAACAAGGGCGGCGACCAGAAGGCGATCGTCGAGGGCTCCGGCGTCACGGTGGCCCAGTACAACGCCATCGCCGACCGGATGAAGACCGACACCACCTTCGCCGCCAAGGTGAACGACCACCTGCGGATGGCGGCGAGCGCGAGCGCCGGCGCCCCGGGCGCCTCGGCCCAGACCGGCGCCTCGGCGACCACCGGCGCGGCGGGCGACGCCGCGGCCAGCAGCACGACCGGCGCCGCCACGGGCGACACCACGGGCGCCACTCCGCCGGCCAGCGACCCGGGCGCGCGACCGCCCCTGAGGCGGCGGCTCCGGCCACCGCCACCCCGCCGACCGCGGCGGACGCCGGCGCGGATGCGTCGACCACGGCCGAGGCGGCTCCGGCCGCCGGCGCGGCCGACACGGCGGCCAGCGCCGCGGCCACCGACGAGGCGGCCGACGCCTCCGCCGACGTGACCGCCGACGCCAAGGCCGAGAAGAAGGCCAAGAAGGCGAAGAAGGCCGAGCGCGAGGCCGAGGCTGCGGCCGACCCGGCCGCCGAGACCCCGCCGACCTCGTAAGCGTCGCGGGATCTGTCGATCAGACGGGAGGGAGGGCGCGAGCCCTCCCTTTTTTTTGGAACCACAGAAACACACAGAAACACACAGAAGGGGCCTGGCCGACGGAGGTCGGTGAGGGCTGAATCGCGCGCCTGGAAGGCGCGCAACGACGATCGAGGCGCAAAGCCATCCGGCGGCCCGCCTTCTGTGTCATTCTGTGTTTTCTGTGGTTCATTCCGCGCGCAGCGCGGCTGCGGACTCAGCATGGATCCCGGCTTTCGCCGGGATGAGCGGAGGGGGGTTAGGAGGAGTTGGGGGGTTCGGATGGCGGGGGTTCCGCCTCGGATTCCGCCGCCCCTTGGCCCTCGCCGAAGTCGTAGAGCCGGGCGGGGTCCACGCCGCAGGCTTCGCAGCCCTCGACGATCAGGTCGTCGAGGTCGGCGGTGGTGAAGTCGGGGCGCGCCGCGGCGTCCTGCAGCCAGTCGCTGAACCGGTCGAAGGTGCGCTCGATGGCGGACTGGTGGCGGCGGTAGGCCACGGTCTCCTCGTCGTCGGAGCCGTCGTCCCAGTCGGTGGGGTCGTATTCGTCGAAGATCAGCCGCTCGACCTGGGAGGCCACCGCCTCCTTGCGCTTCCAGACCGCGCCGCCCGGCGCCAAGGCCCGGGCCTGCTCGGCCTCGAGGCGCGCACGCGCCAGGGCGTCGCGGTCGGCCGCCTCGCGCAGCAGCCCGTCCTTGTAGCGGACCAGCTTGAGCTCCAGCGCCAGGGTCTGGCGCAGCCCCCGGCTGACCCGGTGGAAGGCGATGGCGAGCCGGGTCGCCTCGTCGCTGCTCTCGGCCTCCAGGGCCCGGTTCTGCAGGTCGCGGCAGAGCCTGAGCGTCATGCCCGCCAGCTCGCGCAGGATCACCGTGTGGCGGTCCTCGCCGGGCTCCGGTTGCGCGATGGGCATGTCGTCGGCCATGAACAAAACAGGAACACATAGCAAGCCCGGAGTCAAGCTTTTTCGACTTCGGCGTTCGCCGAAACGGCCCCCGTGATCCGCATCACGCGCACGGCCCCCTGCCCCCGCGCAGGCTTCCGACCCTCGGCGTGGGCCTCGGCCCGCGCGGTCGGGCGCGGAGGCGGCGATGGAGATCTCGGTGGCGGAGGCCCGGGCGCGGACCCGGGCGCTGCTGGGGCTTCCCTCGGACGCCGAGGTGGCCTGGGTGACCGAGGCCTATCTGCGCGAGCCCGCCGAGGGCCTGCCGGCCGCCCCGCCGGACGACCTGCCCCGCCGGCTCTACGGCGTCGGCGTCGCCTGGGGCCAGCGGCCGGGCGTCGGCCCGACCTTCGAGTTCTCCGCCGCCGCCGGCAACGGCCGCTGGCCGGTCACCCCGGACCTGGCCGTCGGCGGCCTGCGCTGGTGGGCGCCCCAGAGCTGCTGGCGGCTCGTGTGCGAGGGCGCCGCCGAGGGGCCGGCGTTCCGGCGGGTGGCGCGGTTCGAGTGGTGGGGGTGAGACCGGGCGGCGGCGCCGCCGGGGCCGGGGCCGCGCGCGCCCAGGCGTAGCCCAGGCCGCGGGTGAAGTCGGTCGGCCGGGCGACCGGGGCGCCAGGCCGCGGGCGCGCCGGCGGCGGACGCGGCCGGCGGATCGCAGGCCGGCTCGGGGAGCGGCACGGCGCCGACCTGCAGCACCTCCACCGCCGTCCCGGCCAGGCGCACGGCGCTCAGCACGCCGGTCTCATGGGCGCCGGTGTCGAGGCCGATGCGGTGCGGGGTGCGCGCCACCCGCGGGCCGGTCCAGGTGTGGCCGTGGACGATCACGTGGCCCGAGGGGGTGAAGCCGCCGCTTGGCCCGGCCCCGGCCTGCCCTGGCCCGCCGCGCCCAGCCCCGCCCCGCTCGGCCTCCAGGAACTCCTCGCGGATCCACAGGAGGTCGGCTTCGCGCTGGTCCTCAAGCGCCACGCCGGGCGCGACGCCCGCGTGCACGAAGGCGTAGTCGCCGACGACGGCCATGAGGTCCAGGGTCTGCAGCCGGCGCAGGTGGCTGGCCGGCATGGCGGCTAGCAGGTCGCGGCGCGCCCGGACGAGCTCGGCGGCCGTAGCGTCCGCCGCCGGCGGGGCCACGCCATAGGCGGCCAGGGTGGCCGCCCCGCCGAACCGCAGCCAGGCCCCGCCCGCCTGCGGCGCGTCCAGGAACCGCAGCAGGGCCTGCTCGTGGTTGCCCTTCAGCGCCACGACCCGCCAGCCGCCCCCGGTCTCCGGGGTCTCCGGCGCCTCCAGCGTGACCAGCGCCTCCAGCACCCGGGCGCTGTCGGGGCCCCGGTCGATGTAGTCCCCGAGCAGCACCAGGACCGGCTGCCGCCCGGCGGCCTGGCCGGCGCTGTCGGCGGAGAGGCGGGCGAGGAGCTCGAGCAGCAGGTCGTAGCGGCCATGGACGTCGCCGACGGCATAGACGAGCTGGCCCGCCGTATCGGCCGGCGCGTCCGGGCGGCGACGCGCGGCGCGGCGGCGGCGCGGCGCGCGGGCCCCGGGCGTCAGGATCTCGACCTGCGCCGGGGTGTGGCGCGGCGCGGGGACGGAAGGCCGTGGGCCGCAGGCCTCGGCGAGATCGGCGCGGACCCGGCGCAGGGCGGTGGGGAGGTCGGTGGGGGCTCCGGGCATGCGGCGGAGGGTGGGCGCGTGGCCTTGAACCGGCGGTGAACGGGGGTGGAGGTGCGGGACGCCGAAGAGCCCCTTCGACCCGGGCGACCCCTCCAACAGCGCCGAGGTCCACCGGGTCCGCCCTGAGATGGTCGCCCAGGCCGAGTTCCAGGCGTGGACGGCGAGCGGCATGATCTGCCACGCGAGCTTTGCGGGGTTGAAAGAGGACAAGGACGCGAGCGAGGTGGTCATGGAGAGGGCGGAGGCAGCGCGGTTGTGAGGGGTAAATCCGCAAAGCAAAGTCGTCGAGGTTCAGGATCCAAGCGAGACCGAGTACTGGCCGCCGGCGCTAGGTGGAACGCCCGTTGAGTCCAGCTTAGCTTGTGGTAGCAATGCTGCTGGCCTCCGACTTGGCTTTCGGATGGCGAGCGCGATTTGCGCTGGGAGACGGAGTTGGACCTTACTTATCGCCTCAAGAATTTCCGTTCTTTTGAAGACACGGGAGCACTTGAGCTCGCCCCACTCACTCTTCTCTGCGGCTCCAACAGCAGCGGCAAGAGTTCAATCCTGAAATCTATGTTGCTTCTCCGCCAGAGCACCGAGTTTCGCCGCGCTCGACTGCTTCGTGATGCTCCCTCCCAGCCATTGTTATTTAACGGCGAGCTCACGCGGCTGGGGTCTTGGACAGATGTCGTCAGAGGACGTGTGCGAGAGCGCACGGTCGAGATGGCGTGGACCGCCCAAGGCGCATTGGTGGAGATACTTAACGATGCTGACTATTCATATCGGCGACGCGGAAATTTTAAAGCCGATCAAAGCTTTGATGGGTCCTTGGAGGTCGCATTTCGATCTCGCGCGAATGCGCGTGAAGAATTATCGGCACTACTGACGTCATCAAAGCTGACAATCGACGGCGCAACCATATTTTTGACGGAGTCCGGCCTACAAGACGATGAAGATCCCGTCTACGATCTTTCCATCCGAGGAATGGGCACCGTACTTTCATCTGACATCGCCCAGCAGTTGATGGCCAACCATCGGATGTAGTTACAACCCTTTTCGGAATGACCCCCCAATCCCGGAGTACTATGTAAGACAATTTTTATCCGAGGTGCTTCCGGGACTAATCAGGCGATTCACGTACTGCCCTCAGGCTCTGTGCGAGGCCGGAGCGCAGGCAAAATTGGCACCTAATCCTACCGATGAGGAGGATGAACTCGCAGCTGCCTTCGCAGATGGCTTGGCGCTATGCGCCGTGTGTGGCGACGAACGGGAGACCTGCCTGCTTACGCACCCTGATCGCCAAAGTTTCGGCGTCGGGTCGGGGTTCTTCGACCAGATCGTTGAAATCTCGCCCACCGCAGCACTCTCAACACTGGAAACTCCCGCAGTCTTTCCTGATCCGAGCGATGGAGCTACCCGCGAACTGCACCTCATGGCCGCACTACGAATTCGGAAGGCAGATCTCGCTAGATCTGATCCAAACTGGAACGCCTTCACGCTTAGACCCCTTCGCTATTCGGACGAGTTTTGGAACAAAATTCGCAATGCCGATTGGATGGGGAACGAAGTTCGTTATCAGAGGCAGCTCATAGATAGTCTGCTTCAGATATCCGCAGGTCGATCGACATCTTCTAACCTACACAGGATGGCAGGTGAGACTATAACGGTTGATGGTCAGGCGAGATCAAAATGGAATGCCTATGTTTTTCAGAGCGGAGCCACGGCACTAGATCGCCGTTGTTCTCGCATATACTACGCCAATATTGGTGGGGGATCGTATATCGATGAATTCGATATCGATGCACACTGAGTTTTCGACACCATCGCTATATTCAACTGCGGGAATTGCGAACCCTCTGCCTGTCAGATCCTGAGCGCCACTGTGTGCTTGTCAGCGCTCACGCCCGCCGTGTGACCGACGCACCCAGGGGCGGAGAGTCCGAACGGTCCCCCTCCACCGCTTCGCGGTCCCCCTCCCCCTGCGGGGGAGGAATTTACCCCTTCGGCCGGAACCGCTTCGTCGCCGGGAAGCCCTTCGGCGCCAGCTTGCCCGCCGCGGCTCTCCGGCCCAGCCACTCCCGCCACTCGGGCCACTGGCGGGTCCGGCCGTCGGAGGTGGTCCAGGCGGCGCCGTCGTCGGCCTTGAAGACGAGGGCGTCCTTGAGCCCGCCTTCGCGGTAGGTCTGCAGCTTGACGCCCTTGCCTCTGGGCATCTCGGGGAGCTCGTTGGCCGGGAAGATGAGGATCTTGCCGTTGTCGCCGACGACGGCCAGGTGGTCGGCGTCGCCGAGCGGGAGCGAGACCTGGGCCTGGTTCTTGCCGGCCCCGCCGGCGACGTTCAGCACCTGCTTGCCGGCCCGGCGGAAGGCGATGGCCTCGTCCTCCGGCAGGATGAAGCCGTAGCCGTCGCGGCTGGCGATGACCCGCTTGCCGCCGGGGCGGTGGGTGAAGACGTCGAGGATGCCGACCTTGTCGTCGAGGTCGATCATCAGGCGGAGCGGCTCGCCGTGGCCGCGGGCGCCCGGCAGGTTGTGGCAGGGCAGCGTGAAGAACCGGCCGTCGGAGGCGAAGATCAGCAGCTTGTCGGTGGTCTGGCCCTCGACCAGGAACTGCAGCCGGTCGCCCTCCTTGAACTTCAGCTCGGAGGGGTCCTCGACCCGGCCCTTGGCGGCGCGGATCCAGCCGCGCTCGGAGAGGATGACGGTGATCGGCTCGCGCACGATCATCGCCTCCATGGCGGCCTCGGCGTCGACCTGGGGCGCGTCGGCGAAGATCGAGCGGCGGTCGTTGAGCTTGCCGAGCTGGGCCTTGGTGTCCTTGAGCCCCTGCCCCACCAGTTTCCACTGGGCCTTGTCGGAGGCCAGCATGGCCTGGATGCCGTCGCGCTCCTCGGAGAGCTCGGCGTGCTCGCGGCGGAGCTCCATCTCCTCCAGGCGGGCGAGCTGGCGCAGCCGGGTGTTGAGGATCGCCTCGGCCTGGATCTCGGTGAGCGCGAAGGCCTCGATGAGCTTCTGCTTGGGCTCGTCCTCGAAGCGGACGATGCGGATCACCTCGTCGAGGTTGAGGTAGGCGATCAGCAGGCCGTCGAGGATGTGCAGCCGGGCCTCGATCTTGGCCAGCCGGTTGCGGGCCCGGCGGACCAGCACCTCGCGGCGGTGGTCGAGGAAGGCCTGCAGGGCCTGCTTCAGGCTCATGACGCCGGGGGTGCCGCGGGCGTCGAGGACGTTCAGGTTGACGCTGAAGCGGGTCTCGAGGTCGGAGAGCTTGAAGAGGCTCTCCATGAGCACCTCCGGCTCGACGTTGCGGCTCTTGGGCTCGAGCACCAGGCGCACGTCCTCGGCGCTCTCGTCGCGCACGTCGCCGAGCAGCGGGGCCTTCTTGGTCTCGATCAGGCCGGCGAGCTGTTCGACCAGGTCGGCCTTCTTCACCTGGTAGGGGATCTGGGTGACGACGATCTGGTAGGTCCCCTTGCCGAGGTCCTCCTTCTCCCAGAGCGCGCGGACGCGGACGCCGCCGCGGCCGGTCTCGTAGATGTCGTGCAGCGACTGGCGGGGCTCGACGATGACGCCGCCGGTCGGGAAGTCCGGCCCGGCCACGTGGGTCATCAGGGCCTCGGTGGAGGCGTCCGGCTGGTCGAGCAGCAGCAGGCAGGCGTCGATCAGCTCGCCGGCGTTGTGCGGCGGGATCGAGGTGGCCATGCCGACCGCGATGCCGGTCGTGCCGTTGGCGAGCAGGTTGGGGAAGCCGGTGGGCAGGACCACGGGCTCGGTGTCGGCGCCGTCGTAGGTCGGCTTGAAGTCGACGGCGTCCTCGTCGATGCCGTCCAAGAGCAGCATGGCCGCCGTGGTCAGCTTGGCCTCGGTGTAGCGCATGGCGGCGGGGTTATCGCCGTCGATGTTGCCGAAGTTGCCCTGGCCGTCGACCAGCGGATAGCGCTGGGCGAACTCCTGGGCCATGCGGACCAGGGTGTCGTAGATCGACTGGTCGCCGTGCGGGTGGTAGCCGCCCATCACCTCGCCGACCACCTTGGCGCACTTGCGGGCGGCGGCCTCCGGGTTCAGCCGCATCTCGCGCATGGCGTAGAGCACGCGCCGCTGCACGGGCTTCAGGCCGTCGCGCACGTCCGGCAGGGCCCGGTCGGTGATGACGCTGAGCGCATAGGCGAGGTACCGGCGGCTGAGCGCTTCGGTCAGCGGCTCGTGGATGATCCGCGGATCGTCCGGGGCGGCGGGCGCATCGTCTTCGGGCGGGGGCACGTCGAGGGGCATGGGGAATCAACTTTGAATCTGAGCCCTCACCCATAGCGTGGCGCGGCGCGAGGGGCGATGCGCCGTTAAGCCCCTCCCCCTTCAGAACGGCAGGGGCGCGAGGTCCGGCTCGACCCAGGCGCGGCGGGCCTCGACGCTGAACAGGCGGGGCTTCGTCCAGTGGGCGAGCAGCCAGTCGGAGCGGCCGTAGGGTCCGGCGAGCAGTTGCGCCAGGGCCTCGGCCCGAGTGAGCGTCGGCCGGGCCTCAAGCCAGGCCCGCGCCGCGCGGATCGAGGCCAGCGTGATGGTCTCGTGGTAGCCGGACGCGTCGGTGTTCGCGACGCCGGTGGCTTCGTTGTAGGCGCGGATGAGGCCCGGCATGTCGCGCTCGGGGATCAGGTCCGAGTGATCGATCACCCAGACGGCGGCGGCGAAGTGCGCCGCGTGGGTCCACTCGGGCTTCGGCAGGGTGAGGTCGCGGACGCCCTCGCCGATGCGGGCGATGTCGGCGTCGGTGAGACGGTGGTGGGGCGGCATGGTTTGAGCTCCTTGGGATTGGGGGCTCGGCGGGGCCGCAGGCAGCAAAAACCCCGCCGGAGCGGGGTCTGCGGGGTCGGGCCGGTCGGGAGGCTCAGACGCGCGCGAACACCGCCACGGAGTGACGTTGCTGTTGCCGGGTCTGGTTCGCGAGGCGGGCCATGGCGGCGCTTGTAGCGGAACAGGGTTCGCTTGACAGCATCGATTACGCGCGTAATCGTCAGCCGAACGATTACGGGTGTAAACGTCCATGCGGATCAGCGGCGCGGAGAGCGTGGTGATGGAGGCGCTGTGGAAGCGCAGCCCGCGGAGCGCCGAGGACGTGGCCGCCGAGGTGGCCGGGCCGCAGGGCTGGACCGAGGCGACGGTGAAGACCCTGATCAACCGGCTGCTGAAGAAGAAGGCCGTGGAGGCCGCCCGGGACGGCCGCCGCTACCTCTATGCGCCGCGCGTCAGCCGCGAGGCCTGGGTCGCGGCGGAGAGCCAGGGGCTGGTGGACCGGCTGTTCGACGGCCGGGTCGCGCCGCTGGTCAGCCATTTCTCGAAGACCAAGAAGCTCAGCGCCCAGGACGTGGCGGAGCTGAAGGCGCTGATCGCGGAGCTGGGCGATGACCGGTGAGATCCTGGCGGGCCTGATGCGGGCCAATGTGGTGGCGGCGCTGGCGGTGGGGCTGGTGTTCCTGCTGCGCAGGCCGGTGCGCAGGGCGTTCGGCGCGCGCGTGGCCTACGAGCTCTGGTCGCTGCCGCTGCTGGCCGGACTGGCGGCGCTGATGCCCCAGCCGGCGGCGGAGACCCTGCCCTTCGTGGCGGACGTGGGCGCGGCGGCCGGCCGGGCGATCCCGGCGGCGGCGAAGGGGGCGAGCGACCTTCAGATGTGGCTCTGGCTGTGGCTGGCCGGGGCGGCCGGCGTCGCGGCCTGGACAGCGCTCCGGCAGGCCAGGTTCGTGGAGTCGCTCGGCCGGCTGACGGCGCTGGGCGACGGGGTCTGGCGGGCCGAGCGGGCCGACGCCGGCCCGGCGGTGGTCGGCGCGATCCGGCCCAGGATCGTCACCCCGTCCGACTTCGAGGCGCGGTTCGACGCCGAGGAGCGGGCGGTGATCCTGGCCCACGAGCGGGCGCACCTGTCGACCGGCGACGGGGCGGTGAACGCGCTGGTGGCCGTGGCCCAGTGCCTCTGCTGGTTCAACCCGGCGGTCCACCTGGGCCCGGGCGCTCCGCGTCGACCAGGAGCTCGCCTGCGACGCCGCGGTGATCGCCCGGCATCCGGGAGCCCGCAAGCTCTACGGCGAGCTCTTGCTGAAGACCCAGCTCGGCACCCAGCCGCTGCCGATCGGCTGCCACTGGCTGGGCGGCGCGCACCCCTGAAGGAACGGATCGTCATGCTGAAGTCCCCCTGCCCGGCCGCACGCGCAAGCGCCAGGGGATCGCGATCGTCGCCGCCCTGGCCGCGCTCTGCGCCGGCGCGGCCTGGGCCTCGGGGGCGACGCGAAACCTCATCAAGGATCCCGTCTGGATTGAGCGGCCGACGGGAGAAGACTTCGTGAAGCGTTATCCGAGGGGGGCCATGCGGCAGGGCCTGGATGGAAAAATCACCATCCTCTGCGGCGTAGACGCCGGTGGCCGGCTGCAGGATTGCAGCGTCGTCCATGAAGACCCCGTCGACGAAGGCTTCGGCCAAGCCGCGCTCGGGCTGGCGCCGCGCTTTCGCATGGCGCCCGAGAGCCGGAGCGGGGTGAAGACCGAGGGGGGTGAAGTCCGCATTCCCCTGTGGTTCCGTCTGCCGCGCCAATGATGCCGCCGGAAACCACGCCCGAGCCGCCGCCGGCCGTGGTCGTGCTGAGCCGGGAGGAGGTCTCCGAGGTGGTGGCGTCGGTGGACCTGCCCCGGCGGCTGGTGAAGGGTGGCCAGGTGGAGCAGGCCCTGGTCCGCCAGGCGGTGTTCGTCACCGGCGCGGTGACGGTGACGCGGCCCGCCGCCGAGCCAGAGGCGGCGCCGACCTACGGCTGGAGCCTGCAGGCCTTCGTGCAGCGGCAGGTCTGCGTGCATTCGATCACCGGCCTCTTCGCCTGCTCGGACCCGGAGGTCGAGAAGCTGCCCGACGCGGCGAAGGGCGAGGCGCCGCTGGGCCCCGGCGAGCCGCCGCTGTTTCCGCTGGCCGAGGCGGCGCGCGAGGCGCTGACGGCGGGCCTGAAGGCGCGGGCCAATGCGGTGTTCGAGGCCGACCGGCGGGCGCGGATCGATCCGCTGTTCAGGGCGGCCGGCGTGACCGCCCAGCGGCCGCCCGCGCGCTAGAGCCGTCCCGCCTCCTCCAGCCGGTCGACGAGCCACAGGCGGGCGGGCGGGATCGGGCGGTTCAGGGGGTTGAAGATGAAGGCTTCCAGGAAGTGGGCGGTGAGGTCGAGGCCGGCCTTCACGTCGCCGGGGTCGAGGCCGCGCTGGGAGGCCAGCAGAAAGCCCGGGAGCGCCAGCAGCCGGTCCTTGTAGGGCTCGCCGGCGTCGCGGGAGACGGCGCGGCCAGTCCTGGGGCTCACGTAGAGAAGGTCGTCGACGGCGCCGGTGGCGGCGCACTTCGACAGGTCGAGGCCGAAGCCCAGCTCCTGGAGCAGACCCGCCTCGAAGCGGACGAAGACGGCGGGCCAGATGTCCGGGTGGACGAGCGCGCGGGCCAGGGCCTCGAAGGCGTAATAGGCCCGGGTGCGGCTCGCGCTCCGGCAGGGCGCCGGCGGCGACGGCGGCGGCGGCCTGCAGGCCGGCCAGCGCCAGGCGATCGTCGAACAGGGCGGCGGGCCCCTCGCCCACCGGCTCCAGGCTGGCGGAGCCAAGCTGATCGGAGACCCGGGCGCGGTAGCGGACGATCACCTGGGCGCCCGGCTGGAGGAACGGCTTGATCTTGCGCGACGACCCGCCGGCCACATGGGCCGCCCACTTGCCGTGATGCTCGGTGAGCAGCTCGACGATCGCGCCCGACTCGCCGTGGGCGCGGGCGGAGAGCACGAAGGCGTCGTCCTCGAATTCCATCAACGCCGATGTAGCAGATGAACCACGGAATACACGGACCACACGGAGTCGATCCCGTGCCTTCCGTGTGGTCCGTGGTCGATCTATCGCCGCTTCGCGGCGGAGCTAGACGTCGTAATCCAGCCCCATGTCGCCGTAGAAGGCGCGCTTGTCGGCCCAGCGCTCGTCGACGGCGACGTGCAGGAAGAGGTGGACGGGGCGGTCGAGGATGACGGTGAGCTCCTCGCGGGCCTTCTGGCCGATCCACTTGAGCGTCTGGCCGCCCTTGCCCAGCACGATCGGCCGCTGGCTGTCGCGCTCGACATAGATGGTCTGTTCGATGCGGACCCCGCCGTCCTTGCGCTCCTCGAACTTGGTGGTCTCCACGGCCGCCGAATAGGGCAGCTCCTCGTGGACGCGGAGGTAGACCTTCTCGCGGGTGATCTCGGCGGCCAGGAGGCGGGCCGGCAGGTCGGCGGTCTGGTCCTCCGGATAGAGCCAGGGCCCCTCCGGCATCAGGGCGGCGAGCCGGGCCTTGAGGTCGTCGACGCCGGAGCCGTTGGCCGCCGAAATCATGAAGACCTCGTCGTAGACGCCTGTTTCGAAAAGCCTTTGCGACAGAGCCAGCAGGTTCTCGCGCGGCACGCCGTCGATCTTGTTGAGCGCCAGGATCACCTTGCGGCCCGACGCCTTCAGGCTCTCGACGATCGACTCGACATCCTGGACGGCGCGGCGGTCGGCGGGCTTGCCCTCGGGCGTCGCGGCGGCGAGCTCGGCGGCGGAATCCACCAGGTGCACGACGGCGTCGGCGTCCTCCGCCCCGCCCCAGGCGGCGCGGACCATGGCCCGGTCGAGCCGGCGGCGCGGCTGGAAGATCCCGGGGGTGTCGACCAGCACGATCTGGGCGTCTCCGTGCATGGCGACGCCGCGCACCGGGAAGCGGGTGGTCTGCACCTTCTGGGTGACGATGGAGACCTTCGCGCCCACCAGTCGGTTGGTCAGGGTCGACTTGCCCGCATTGGGGGCGCCGATGATGGCGGCAAATCCGGCGCGGCTCATTCGTCACCTAGCTGGGGTTCGGGGCCTTCCCGCTTCAGCAGCATCTGCTGGGCGGCGGCCTTTTCGGCGTCCTGGCGGGAGCGGCCCTCGCCCCGCTCAGGGGGAAAGCCCTCCACGGCCACGGCGACCGTGAAGCAGGGGGCGTGGTCTGCCCCTCGCGGGACACGATCTCGTAGGCGGGCAGCGGCAGGCCGCGGCCCTGCGCCCACTCCTGGAGCTGGGTCTTGGGGTCCTTGGACCGCGGCTCGTCGAGCTTGGCGAACTCCTCCTCCCAGAACTTCAGGAAGAAGGCGCGCGCGGTGTCGAGGCCGCCATCGATGTAGAGGCCAGCGATCAGGGCCTCGCAGGCGTCGCCCAGCACGGCGTCGGACTTGCGGGCGCCGACCTTGGTGGCCGAGGCGCTCATGCGCAGCGCCTCCGGCAGGCCGCAGCGTTTCGCGGCGCGCGCAGGCGTGGTAGTTCACGAGGGAGGCCAGCAGGCGGCTCATCTCCCCTTCCCGCGCGTCCGCGTCGAGGGCCATCAGCCGCTCCGCGGCGCACAGGTTGAGCACCCGGTCGCCCAGGAACTCCAGACGCTCGTTGTGGCGCACGGACCGGGCGCCGTCGCCGACACTGGCGTGGGTCAACGCCCGCTCCAGCAGATCGCGGTCACGGAAGACGTAGCCGATGCGGTGCTCGAGCTCGGCGACGGCGGCGGCGCGCGCGTTCATCTACTTCAGCACGTGGACGAAGCGGCTGGGCCGGGCCTCGAGCACCCAGGTCCAGGGCTTCAGGATGGACGCCTCCGGGTTCCAGGAGAGCAGGATGATCTGGGCGCGGCCCACGAGGTTGTCGGCCGGGACGTAGCCGACGCCGCCGTTCGGGGCCCGGCTGTCCTCGGAGTTGTCGCGGTTGTCGCCCATCATGAAGTAGTGGCCTTCGGGCACGGTGAACTCCGCGGTGTCGTCGAGGTCGAACTGCGGGCCGTAGTCGTTGGTCATGTAGGTGCGGCCGCCCGGCAGGGTCTCCTGGTAGCGGGTGACGTCGCGCCCGGCGCCGAATTCCGAGGCCTCGCGGAAGGTGCCCCTGGGCTCGCGACGCACCTGCTCGCCGTTCAGGTAGAGCAGGCCCTCGCGCATCTGGATGCGGTCGCCCGCCACGCCGATGACCCGCTTCACATAGTCGGTGTGGCCGTCGCGCGGGAGCTTGAACACCACGATGTCGCCGCGCTCGGCGGGGCGGCCGAGGATGCGGCCCTCGAACAGCGGCGGGCTGAACGGGATCGAGTGGCGCGAGTAGCCGTAGGAGAACTTCGAGACGATGATGTAGTCGCCGGTATAGAGGTTCGGCTCCATCGACCCGGACGGGATGGTGAAGGGCTGGAAGAACAGCACGCGCAGGAACAGCGCGATGGCCAGCGCATAGACGACCGTCTTGATGATCTCCACGACCTCGTTGACGGCGCCGGACTTCCCCGGCTGCGCGGCCTGCACGTTCTCGCTCATGGTGGTCCTTGGCATAGGCCCGGCGGAACGGGCGTCGGCGTGCAGTTACGCGCTGGGCGCCCCGGGGGCAAGGTCGGGGGGATGCCGAGCGCCCGCGCAATTCCTCCCCATCGGGGGAGGTGGATCGCCGCGGAGCGGCGAGACGGAGGGGGTCATTCCAGCCGTCCAAGCGGACCCCTCCGGCGCTTCGCGCCACCTCCCCCGATGGGGAGGAATGTCTCAGCCGAGCGGCTTCACGACGCGGTCGAGGTTGAGGTTGAGCCAGGTCCAGGGCTTGAGGATCGAGGCGCCCGGCTTCCAGGAGATGAGCACGACGCGGGCCCGGCCGACGAGGTTCTCGTCGGGCAGGAAGCCGACGCCGCCGGCCGCCGCCGGAACCCGGCTGTCGGCGGAGTTGTCGCGGTTGTCGCCCATCATGAAGTAGTGGCCCTCGGGGACCACGAAGACCTCGGTGTCGTCGAGCGGCTGGCCCGGACCGTAGTCCTGAATCACATAGCTGCGGCCGCCCGGCAGGGTCTCGCGGAACAGGTCGGCGCCGTCGGACCGCGGGTCCTCCTTGCCGGTGCGGGGCACCGCCGCGCGGGGGACCTTCACGCCGTTCAGCCAGAGCTCGCTGTCGCGGATCTGGATGCGGTCGCCCGGCAGGCCGACCAGCCGCTTGATGAGGTCGGTGCGGTTGTCCAAGGGGGTCTTGAAGACGATGACGTCGCCGCGCTCCGGCGCCTGGCCGAGGATGCGGCCCTCGAACAGCGGCGGGCTGAGCGGGGCGGAATGGCGCGAGTAGCCGTAGCTCCACTTGGTGACGACGATGTAGTCGCCCTCGTAGAGGTTCGGCTCCATGGAGGCCGAGGGGATGGTGTAGGGCTGGAGCAGGAAGACCCGGAGCACGAGGGCGATCACCAGCGCCCAGAAGATGGTCTTGGCGACCTCCCAGGCCTCGTTGGCCGTTTCCTTCTTGCTCAAGCGATGTCCCTCCAGGCCGCCGGCCAAACGCCGGCCCTACCCCTCTAAGCCACGCCGCGCCGAAGCGCCCGTGAAAGGTTGCTCATACGACAGGGCCGCACGGCCCGGCGCAAGGCGTGACAAACAGCCGGGCTGTGGCCATATCGCGGCGATGACCCGTACCGCCGTGCCGCCGCTCCACGTCCTGCTCGCGCTCGCGGTGGTGGCGGTCTGGGGCACCAACTTCGTGGTGATCCGCTGGGGGCTGGACGACCTGCCGCCGCTGACCTTCGCGGCGCTCAGGTTCACCTTCGCGGTCATTCCGGCGATCTTCTTCCTGAAGAAGCCGGACGTGCCGTGGCGAAACCTGGCGGCCTATGGCGTGCTGATCGGCGTCGGCCAGTTCGGCCTGCTCTACATCGCCATGACCCAGTGGATCTCGCCCGGGCTGGCCTCGCTGGTCGTGCAGATCCAGGCGTTCTTCACCATCGGCTTCGCCATGATGCTGACCGGCGAGCGGATCCAGCGGTTCCAGTATGCGGCGCTGGGCCTCGCCGCCATCGGGCTCGCGTCGCTGATGATCCACGCCACGTCGGACGCCAAGCCGCTGGGCATCGCGCTGGTGCTGGCCGCGGCGCTCGGCTGGGCCGGCGGCAACACGGTGGCCCGCCAGGCCGGGCCGGTGAACATGCTGGCCTATGTGGTCTGGGCGTCGATCTTCTCGGCGCCGCCGCTGTTCGCGCTGGCCTTCATCTTCGAGGGCTGGCAGCCGGTGACCCACGCCATCGCGAACGCCGACGCCGGCGCCTGGGCCGCCGTGCTCTGGCAGTCGGTGGGCAACACCATCTTCGGCTACACCGTCTGGGCGTGGCTGCTGGCCCGCTATCCGGCGGCGACCATCGCGCCGCTGTCGCTGCTGGTGCCGGTGTTCGGCATGGGGGCGTCGACCCTGCTGCTGGGCGAATCGATGACGCCCTGGAAGCTCGGCGCCGCGGCCCTGGTGCTCGCGGGCCTGGCGCTCAACACCCTGTGGCCGGCCTGGAAGCGGCGGATGATGATGTCGGGCGAGCCGGCGTAGCCCGCGGACCTCGGACTACTTCGTGGAGCCGTCCGGGAGCGTGAGCGTGCTCTCGGTGACGCCGCCCTGCTCGATGGGGGACGCCCAGGTAGCGCATCACGCCGCCGGTGAAGCTGATGTCGGTGACGGCGACGGCGTTGTCGCGCCGCAGCTTGCTGGCGTCGCCGAGCGTCAGATGCAGGCGCATGTCCTCGGCCTTCACGCCCTCGGCCACGGCGGCCTCGATTTCGTAGCGGAAACGCTCTGCGGGCGTCTTGCCGGGACGGCGGGCGGGTGCGGGACGTGTCTGGGTCATTCGCCAAGCTAGCACGACATGCCGCCCGAACCGGCACTTTCTTGGCAAGCTGCGCAATAATGGCGCTAGGCCGGCAGGGCCTCGATGATCACGAAGGCCTGGGCGTAGGGGTGGTCGTCGGTCAGCGAGACGTGGATCACCGCCTTCATGCCGGGGGCGTGATCTCCTCCAGCCGCTTCAGGGCCCCGCCGGTGAGCGCCATGGTGGGCTGGCCCGACCGCATGTTGACGACCCCCATGTCGCGCCAGAAGACGCCGCGGCGCATGCCGGTCCCGAGCGCCTTGGCGCAGGCCCCTTGGCGGCGAAGCGCTTGGCGTAGCTGGCGGCGGCGTCGGCCTTCCGGTCGGAGCGTGTGCGCTCCAGCTCGGTGAACACCCGGAAGCGGAAGCGGTCGCCGAAGCGGTCCAGGCTGGCCTGGATGCGGCGGATGTCGGAGAGGTCGGAGCCCAGGCCGAGGATCACGCCGCGAGCACCGATCTGGCTTCGTCCATCAGGGTGCGCATCCGCTGGATGGCGGGGCCGAGGCCGATGAAGATCGCCTCGCCGATCAGGAAGTGGCCGATGTTGAGCTCCATCAGCTCGGGGATGGCGGCGACGGGCTTCACCGTCTCGTAGTCGATGCCGTGGCCGGCGTGGACCTCGAGGCCCAGGGCGGCGGCCTCGCGCGCCGCCGCCTTCAGGCCCTCCAGCAGCTCGGGCGCGCGGGGGTCGCGATGGCGGACGGCCTCGCAGTAGGCGCCGGTGTGCAGCTCGACCACCTGGGCGCCCACGGACTTCGCGGCGGCCACCTGGGCGGGGTCGGCGTCGATGAAGCAGGAGACGCGGATGCCGGCGGCGGCGAGACGGCCGACGACGGGGGCGATCTTGTTGTGGCCGCGGACCACGTCGAGGCCGCCCTCGGTGGTGACCTCCTCCCGCCGCTCCGGCACCAGGCAGGCGGCGTGCGGCAGGTGGGCGAGCGCGATGGCCTCCATCTCGGGCGTCACGGCGCACTCGAAGTTCAGCGGGCGGCCGCGGCGGCGGCAGATGACGGCGAGCGCGTCGATGTCGGCGTCGGAGATGTGGCGGCGGTCCTCGCGCAGGTGGGCGGTGATGCCGTCGGCGCCGGCCGCCAGCGCCACCTCGGCGGCGCGCATGGGGTCGGGATAGCTCTCGCCGCGCGCGTTCCGGACCGTGGCGACGTGGTCGATATTGACGCCGAGGCGGAGGAGCGAGGCCGCGGCCGTCACTTCTTCAGCCTCTTCGACCCCGGCTCCTCGGCCGGCAGGGCGGCGAGTTCCGGCGGGATCTCATCCGGCGCGTAGGACGGCACGTCGACGGTGGCCAGGGCCACCAGCGGGAAGCCCACCTCGGCCCGGCCGCCGGAGCGGTCGACGATGCAGGCGCAGCAGAGCACCTCCCCGCCGGCCTCGGCGATCGGCTCGACCGCCTCCTTGAAGGAGCCGCCGGTGGTGATCACGTCCTCGACGACCACAACCTTGGCGCCCGGCGCGATCGTGAACGCCCGGCGCAGGCGGAACCGGCCGTCCTCGCGCTCCACGTAGATCGAGGGCACGCCGAGCGCGCGGGCGACCTCGTAGCCCGGGATGATCGCGCCGACCGCGGGGGCGACGATGACGTCCGGCTTGCCGAACTGCGCCACGATCTTCTCGGCCAGCGCCTTGCAGAGCCGTTCCGTGCGGTCGGGATACTGGAAGACCAGGTTCTTCTGCAGGAACATCGGCGAGTGCCGGCCCGACGCCAGGATGAAATGGCCTTCGCGCAGGGCGCCGGCGGCGCGGAACTCGGAGAGGACGTCTTCGGTGTTCATGTCACCGGAGATAATCGGGTTTGGCGCGGGGCGGAAGATCAGGCGGCCAAGTTGCTCCCCTCTCGGGGGAGCTGTCAGCGAAGCTGACTAAAGGGGGTCAGACCAACCGTCGGGGCGGACCCCCTCCACCCCCTTCGGGGTCCCACTCTCCCGATGGGGGAGGAATTGGGCTACCCCTTCACCCGGTCGACGGTTTCCACGGACGGGTTCGCCCTGAGCGCGGCGGCGATGTGGGTCAGGTGTTTCGCGTCGTTGACGTCGACGTCGAAGTCCACGTCGTAGAAGTCGGACTGCCGGTGGTGCATCTTCAGGCCGACGATGTTGCCGCCGGCCTCGCCGATGATGGTGCAGACCTGGCCCAGCACGCCCGGGGCATTGCGGACGGTGGCGGTGAGCCGGGCGCGGGCGATGGAGTTGCGCTCGGCCTCGGGCGTCCACTGCAGGTCGCGCCACAGCTCCTCGCGGTCCTCGAAGGCCTCCAGCCGCTCGCAGTCGATGGTGTGGACCGTCAGGCCCCGGCCGTCGCTCTCCAAGATGCCGACGATGCGGTCGCCGGGCACGGGGGAGCAGCACTCGCCGAAGTGGATCGAGACGCCGGGGGTGAGCCCGCCGCCGCGGACGTAGAGCTTGGCGGCCTTGCCGTCCTCGATGCGCCGGCGGGCCGACGCCGCCTCGCGCTCGACGGCCTTGAGCCCCGGGAAGACCGCCTCCAGCACCTGGGGCGGCGAGACCCGGCCGCGGCCGACGGCTTCGAAGAGGTCGTCCTCTGTGGCCACGGCGAAGCGGTCGAGGGCAGGCCGGAGGGAAACTTCCTTGCGGCTCTTGCCGGCGCTCTCGAAGGTCTGGTCGACGGTGGCGCGGCCGAGGCGGATGAACTCCTCCTTCTCCGTCTGGCGGATGTGCCGGCGGATGGCGGAGCGGGCCCGGCCGGTGACGGTGAGCGAGCGCCAGTCGGGCGGCACCACGGGCTTGCCGCCGCGGGATCACCTCCACCACGTCGCCGTTGGAGAGCACGGTCCTGAGCGGCTTCAGCTCGCCGTTGATCTTGCAGCCGATGGCGGTGTCGCCGATGTCGGTGTGGACGGCGTAGGCGAAGTCGAGCGGCATGGCCCCGCGCGGCAGGCTGACCAGCTGGCCCTTGGGCGTGAAGACGAACACCTGGTCGAGGAACATCTCGAGCTTGGCGTGCTCGACGAGCTCCTCGGCGTCGCCGCCGTGCTCCAGGACCTGGACGAGGTGGCGCAGGTTGACCAGCGGGTCGCGGCCGCCGGCCTCCTTCTGGGCCTCGACGTCGAAGCCGTAGGACTGGTCCTTGTAGCGCCAGTGGGCGGCGACCCCCTCCTCCGCCACCCGGTCCATGGCCTCGGTGCGGATCTGCATCTCGATGCGCATGCCCTTGGGGCCGACGACGGTGGTGTGGAGCGAGCGGTAGTTGTTCCGCTTCGGCGTGGAGATGAAGTCCTTGAACCGCTCGGGCACCGACGGCCAGGCGCGGTGGATGACGCCGAGGGCCCGATAGCAGTCCTCCTCGGTGTCGACGATCACCCGGAAGGCATAGATGTCGGAGAGCTGGGAGAAGCCGATCGACTTCCTCTGGAGCTTCCGCCAGATCGAATAGGGGTGCTTCTCGCGGCCGAAGACGCGGGCCGGGATGCCGCCCG
Organism: Phenylobacterium sp. J367; assembly: GCF_024699985.1. Lineage (GTDB taxonomy): Bacteria > Pseudomonadota > Alphaproteobacteria > Caulobacterales > Caulobacteraceae > Phenylobacterium. The sequence goes on from NZ_JAJONA010000001.1 coordinate 4,166,272, forward strand.
TGTCGAGGCGCGAGGCGACCTCCCTGGCTGACCATGGCGACGGCGCCCGCCCTGCTCGTGGCGCAGCACGTCGAGCCGGCGGTAGATGGCGTCGCGGGCCACCGGGTTGAGGTGCTCGAAGGCGAGCTCCTCCAGCTCGGTGCAGATGCGGTGGACGCCGATGGAGCGGGCCAGCGGAGCGTAGATGTCGAGGGTCTCGCGCGCGATCCGCTCCCGCTTGGCGGGGCTCTTGATGAAGTGGAGCGTGCGCATGTTGTGGAGCCGGTCGGCCAGCTTCACGAGCAGGACGCGCACGTCCTTGGAGATCGCCAGGATGAACTTCCGGAGGTTCTCCGCCTGGCGGAGATGCTCGGAGGAGAGCTCCAGCTTGGACAGCTTGGTGACGCCCTCGACCAGCTCGCCGATCTCGGGGCCGAACAGCTCCTCGATCTCCTTGCGGGTGACCGGGGTGTCCTCGATCACGTCATGCAGGAGGGCGGTGACGATGGTCTCGGTGTCGAGGCGGTAGTCGGTGAGGATGCCCGCCACCTCGATGGGGTGGGCGAAGTAGGGGTCGCCGGACGCCCGCTTCTGCGCGCCGTGCATGCGCATGGCGTAGACGTAGGCGCGGTTGAGCAGCGCCTCGTCGGCGGTGGGGTCGTAGGAGCGGACCTTCTCGATCAGCTCGAACTGGCGGAGGAACTTGGGGCGCTTCGCCGCCGCGCCGATGGCGGACGGCGGCTGGGCGTCCAAGGTTACGGCGGCGGGTTTGACCGCCGCGGGAGCAGTGAGAGGGTCTGCGCCTTCGGGGCTCAGTACCGCTCCTCCTGACCGCCGTCGCGGTCGCTCTGCAGGGCGCGAACGAGCTCGAGCTCGCTCATCTGCATGTGGGTCGGGTCGGCCAGCAGGGCCAGGGTCTCGGCCTCTTCCTCGGCTTCCGAGCGCTCGTCGACGCGCTGCAGCGAGGCGATGACGCTTTCCTTCAGCTCGTCGCCGTCCACCACGTCGTCGGCGATCTCGCGAAGCGCCACGACCGGATTCTTGTCGTTGTCGCGGTCGACCAGGATCTGCGAGCCGGCCGAGATGGCGCGGGCGCGATGGGCCGACAGCAGAACCAGCGAGAAGCGGTTCGGCACTTTTTGGATGCAGTCTTCGACGGTGACGCGAGCCATGGATATCTCTTGCGGGAGGATAGAACCGGCGAAAATAGAGGTTCGGGCGCCATTGTGCAACGCCGCATAGCGGGTCGGGGCGTCGCGGGCCAGGGACCGGCCGGTTACGCCACCATCGAGGGCGCGGCCTCGGCCGCCTCGCCGACCCACAGGACCTCGATCAGGTGCGGCCGGCCGCCGGCGCCCGGTCCAGCCGAAGGTGTCGCCCTCGGAGAGGCCGAGAAGCGCCGCGCCGACCGGCGCGGCGACGGAGAGCCGTCCGGCGTCGATGTCGGCCGTGTCCGGCAGGGTCAGCTCCACGCGGCGGCCGCGGCCGGTCAGCAGGTCGCGATAGTCCACGAGGGAGCCGATGCGGACGAAGCGGGCGGCGCCGGCGCGGGGCGCGGCGACCACCCGGGCGCGGTCGAGCTCGCGCGCCAGCAGGGCCGCGCCCTCGGTGTGGAAGTGCTCGGCGATCGGCGCGAGGCGATCGTAGTCCGCCTGGGTCACGCGGACCGGCGGGGTCTTCTGGGAATGGGCGCCAACAGACATGGCGTAAGCTCCTTCGCGCCGGCCGGCCAGGCCGGGGCGCGTCTTGTCGAGATCTCCGCCTGAAACGGCGAAGATCAGTGTTGAAAAGGGAAAGTGATCATCATGCGGCTGCGCGGATTTGCGCGCCGCTATCGATCAGATTTCAGGTTCCGAAGAGGTAGACCCCGGCCCTGCGCGCTTGCGCAATACGGACCAGGGCTCAGTGGCCTGCGACCAGGCGACCGGCGTGATGCGTTCGACGCTTTCGGATGTGCGAACTACACATGGCAGAACCAAGATGTGGTCGCGACGCCGGAATGTCAAATCCCGGCGGCGCGGCGCCGCCAGGCCCAGCGCCCCATAACCCCCGCCGCGGCGCCGGCCAGCAGGAGCGGCCAGGCGGCCTGGGCGAGGCGCAGCGTGGCGAGGGCGGAGCCGGCGAGGACCTCCCTGCCCCCGCCGGTCCGGAGCCTTCCAGGCGGGTGACCAGGAAGGTCCCGGCGGCGGCCAGGAGGAACCAGCCCCCGGCGCAGGCGGCGAGCCCCCAGACGAGGCCCCGGCCGCCGAAGCGGCCGGTGAGCCAGGCGAGCGCCAGGGCCTCGCCCACGAGGGCGACCTGCAGCCACAGCGGCGCCTGGACGAGGCTCACGCGGAGGCGCCGCCCACGCCGACGGCGGCGGCCTTGGCCTGCAGCTCGTCGTCGAACACCTCGAAGTCGCTCATCTCATAGACCCGGCGGATCTCCAGGACGAGGCCGTCGCCGCCGTCGCACTCCGCGGGCCATCTGCGCGCCCATTCCATGACCTGCTCCAGGCTGTCGGCCTCGACGAGAGTATAGCCGGCGAGCAGCTCCTTGGTCTCCGCGAAGGGGCCGTCGAGGGTGATCGGCTTGCCGCCCTTCCACTGCAGCCGGACACCGGTAGCGCTGGGGTGCAGGCCGTTGCCGTCGAGGATCTTCAGATGGCGGCCCATCTCCTCGTGGTAGGCCATCATCGTCTCGGCTAGCTCGCGGCTCGGCTGCATGCCGGCCTCGGTGTCGGCGTCGGCCTTGCGGATGATCATGAAGCGCATGTTCGTCTCCCGTTGGCGGGCCCCGCTCGGCGCCCTCAAGGCCAGGACGCCCGAGAGTTCAGCACCCCGACATTTTCGTCAAAGGGGCCAAGCGTCGGTTCCCACGGTCGCGGACTTCGCCAGGTCGAGGGCTGTGCTGCCCAGCAGCGGATGGCGCCACTCCGGCAGGATCTCGGCGAGCGGGCCCATGACGAACAGCCGCTCGTGGGCCCTCGGGTGCGGCAGGGTCAGCTCCGGCGTCTCCAGCACCTGGCGGCCGTAGGCGACGAGGTCGAGGTCGAGGGTGCGGGGCGCGTTTTTCACGCCGCGCGTCCGGCCCAGCAGGCCCTCGAGGCGCAAAAGGCTCTCCAGCACCGCTTGCGGGCCCCGGTCCGCCTCGACAATCGCGATTCCGTTGCGATACTCAGGCGCAGAGGGGTCGGGCCAGGCGGCGGAGCGCCACCAGCCGGATCTCGCCAAGACAGGCAATCCCGCCTGAGGGAACAGCGCCAGAGCCGCTTCGAGCAGCGCCTCCGACGAGGCGAAACGACCCGCCAGGTTGCCGCCGAGCGCCACGATCACCGCATCCTCAGGCCGGACCATCAGGAACTTCGTCTCTATGACCTTCTACCCCACGGACCGGCTGGCGCTGTTCATCGACGGAGCCAACCTCTACTCGGCCGCCAAGGGCCTTGGCTTCGATATCGACTATCGCAAGCTCCTGGAGGAGTTCCGCAAGCGCGGCGTCCTCGTGCGGGCCTACTACTACACCGCCCTGGTCGAGCAGGAGGAGTATTCGCCGATCCGGCCGCTCGTCGACTGGCTGGACTACAACGGCTACCGCCTGGTGACGAAGTCGGCGCGCGAATACACCGACGCCCAGGGGCGCAAACGCTGGCGCGGCGACATGGACGTGGAGATCGCCGTCGACATGATGGAGATGGCCGGCCACGCCGACCACCTGGTGCTGTTCTCCGGCGACGGGGACTTCCGCTGCCTGGTGGAGGCGGTGCAGCGCAAGGGCGCCCGCGTGACGGTGGTCTCGACCGTGAAGTCGCAGCCGCCCATGGCCTCGGACGACCTGCGCCGGCAGGCCGACACCTTCGTGGACCTCGCCGACCTCGCCGACATCATCGGCCGGCCCTCGCGCCTGCCGCGCTTCATCCAGGAGAGCCGCGCGCACGACCGTGAGCCCGGACGCGACCAAGACACCGAAGCCGATGCCGAGATCTGAGGTGGCGGCGCCCCCGAGGCGCCCCCCGACTGCCCGCTCTGCCCGAGGCTGGTGGCCTATCGGGCGGCCAACGCGGCCGGCAATCCGGAATGGTTCAACGGCGCCGTGGCGAGCTTCGGCGATCCCGGTGCGCGGTTGCTGGTGGCGGGGCTGGCCCCCGGCCGCCAGGGGGCCAACCGCACCGGCCGTCCGTTCACCGGCGACGGCGCCGGGGGTGCTGCTCTACGCCACCCTGATCAAGATGGGCTTCGCCACCGGCTTCTATGACCCGAACGGCGAGGACGACCTGACCCTCGTCGACTGCATGATCACCAATGCGGTGCGCTGCGCCCCGCCGGGCAACAAGCCGGAGACGATCGAGGAGGCCAACTGCCGGCCGTTCCTGACGTCGCGCCTCGCGGCCCTGCCGAACCTCAAGGTCATCGTGACGCTGGGCGACGTCTCGCGGCGCAATGTCCTGAAGGCGCTGGGGCTGAAGGCGTCGGCCGGCGTCCCCGGGCACGGAAGCGAGTTCCAGGCGGGGCCCTATGTGGTGCTGAACAGCTACCACTGCTCCCGACTCAACACGAACACCGGGCGGCTGACGCCCTCGATGTTCGAGGACGTGTTCCAGCGGGCAAGAGAGCTGATCTCACAAGCCTGACCCTCCTCCGCTCCTCCCGGCGAAAGCCGGGATCCAAGCTGAGGCGCGCCGGTCCAACGCAGCAGCCCGCCCCAGACTCGGCTTGGGCCCCGGCTTTCGCCGGGGGTGAGCGGATTTGGGAGAGATTGCTGTCTATGGGCCCGGTCTTGGGCTGCGCCGCATCCAGGATGACAGCGTGTGATGTGGAGCACCGCCCAGAGGCTGCTGCCACAGGGCTGGCAGCGGGGGTCGTGCAGTGTTCCGGCATGACGACGCCGATCAAGGGTAGCTGCCTCTGCGGGGCGGTGCGGTTCGAGATCACCGGGACGCCCCGGTCGCTGAGCTACTGCCACTGCACGCGGTGCCGGAAGCAGGCCGGCGCCTTCGCCGCCGTGGTGATGGTGCGCAAGGCCGACTTCCGCCTGGTGAGCGGCGAGGACCAGATCCGACGCTACGTCCCGGACGAACCCTGGAAACATGTGCGCTCGTTCTGCGGGACCTGCGGGTCGCCGTTGGGCGAGCCGTCCGACGACTACGAGCTTTTCCCGATCGCGGCCTCGGCGCTGGACGACGATCCGGGAGTGCGGCCGGTGCTGCACATGAACGTCCAGTCCAAACCTGCCTGGTACGAGATCGCCGACGGGGTGAAGCAGATCCCCGGGACCTATGGGGGCTAGCGGAGCGCCGCTTTGACGGCGTAGCGTCCCGGCGCATTCAAGTCCGGGGAGTTTCCGTTTGCGTCTGATGTCGACCGCGGCCGTGGCCGCCGCCCTCGCCTGCCTGGCCGCTCCGGCGGCCGCCAAGCCCACGCCCGCAGAACACGCCGAGGCGCTGGAGATCCTGACGCAGGCGGTGGCGTTCCGCACGGTGATCGGCCACCCGGACCAGGCGGTCGCCTACGCCGAGGCCATCAAGGCGCGGCTGGTGAAGGCGGGGTTCAACCCGGCGGACATCAAGATCACGCCGTCGGACGGAACGGCCTACATGACCGCCCGCTATCCGGGCCGCGACCGCACGAAGAAGCCGATCGTCATCCTCGGCCACATGGACGTGGTGGAGGCCAAGCGCGAGGACTGGACCCGCGACCCGTTCACGCCCGTCGTCGAGAACGGCTACGTCTATGGGCGGGGCTCGGTGGACAACAAGTTCGACGTCTCCATGGCGGTGGCGACGCTCGTGAAGCTGAAGCGCGCCGGCTGGACGCCCGGCCGCGACGTGATCCTGGCGCTCTCCGGCGACGAGGAGACGGCCATGGCGACGACCCAGAAGCTGGCCGCCGAGCTTAAGGGCGCGGAGATGGCGCTGAACGCCGACGGCGGCGGCGGCCTGCTCGACGAGAAGGGCCAGCCGGTGGTCTATGGCCTGCAGGCCGGCGAGAAGACCTACGCGGACTTCACGCTCACGGTGACGGACCCCGGCGGCCACTCCAGCCGCCCCGGAAAGACCAATGCGATCAACACCCTGGCCAAGGCTCTTGAGAAGATCGGGGCCTATTCGTTCCCGGTGATGCGCTCGGAGCTGACCGACGCCTACTTCCGGGCGAGCGCGCCCAAGACGGATGGCGCGGCCGGCGAGGCCATGAAGCGCTATGTGGCCAACCCCGAGGACAAGGACGCGGTCGCCGAGCTGGCCGCCGATCCGGAATATGTGGGCCAGCTTCGCACCACCTGCGTGGCGACCCAGGTGGCGGGCGGCCATGCCCCCAACGCCCTGCCCCAGCGGGCCACGGCGAACATCAACTGCCGGATCTTCCCGGGCACGCCCAGCGAGAGCGTGCGGCAGGAGCTGGCCGGCGTGATCGCCGACCCGGCGGTGAAGATCGAGCGGGTGACCGGCGACGGGGCGATCGACAGCCCGGCTTCGCCGCTGCGCCCCGACGTGATGGCGGCGGTGAAGAAGGCGGTGAACGCCCGCTACCCGGGGCTGACCATCGTGCCGTCGATGTCGGCCGGGGCGACGGATTCGATGCACTTCCGGGCCCAGGGCGTGCCGAGCTACGGCGTGGCGGGCCTGTTCATGAAGTCGTCGGACGACTTCGCCCACGGCCTGAACGAGCGCGCGCCGGTGGCCGCCATCGACGGCGCGCTCGACCACTGGGAAAGCCTGCTGAAGGACCTGGCGAAGTAGGGCCTCCAATTCCGCTCATCCCGGCGAAAGCCGGGACCCAGATGGAATGACTCAGACGTGCGCTCCCGTCGCTCCGAGCCCGTCCAGGCCGCCTCGGGCTTTCGGATCTGGATCCCGGCCTTCGCCGGGATGAGCGGGTAAGGGTCAGGCGGGCTCGTTCGCCCGATACCGCGCGCCGGGCTTGGCGTTGCCGAAGCCGGGGAGCATCGCCTTGCGGGCGTTGTCGAAGGCCTCGAAGGCCGCGTGGTCCGGTAGCGGAGGGATGGTGACGGGCTCGCGGCGGTCGAAGCCGACCAGGGCGGCATCCACGAGGTCGTCCACCTCCATCAGGCCGGGGATCTGGTCGGCGTCGCGGCCGGACTTTTTCCAGATCTCCGTGCGGGTGGCGGCGGGCAGCACCGCCTGGACATAGACCCCCTTGGGGCCCAGCTCGGCCTGCAGGGCCTGGCTGAAGTGCAGGACATAGGCCTTGGAGCCGCCGTAGACGGCCATGGCGAACTCGGGCGCGAGGCCCACCACCGAGCCGATATTGACGATGGCCCCCTGCCCTTCGGCGGCGAAGCGGCGGGCGGCGGCATTGGCGAGCACGGTGACGGCGGAGATGTTCAGCGCCACCAGCCGGGCGACGTCCGCGCCGGACTGCTGGGTGAAGGCGCCGGGCAGCGAGGCGCCGGCGTTGTTGATCAGGACGCCGATCGCGGCGTCGTCGGCCAGGCGAGCCTCGACCTTCGCCACGTCGGCGGGATCGGTGAGGTCGGCGGGCAGGACGTCGACGGCGACGCCGGCCTCGGCGCGGAGCTTCGCGGCGAGGGCCTCGAGCTTGGCCACGTCGCGCGCGACGAGGACGAGCGCGTGGCCGCGGCGGGCGAAGCGGTCGGCGTAGGTGGCCCCGATGCCCGTGGAGGCGCCGGTGATCAGGACGGTGGGCTTGGACATGGGGAAGCTCCTGGCGATCTGGTTATATGATGACCATCATATCCGGCTCAGATGGGCGGCCACGGCGGCGCTTTCAAGCGTGTATCGGACTTCGATCTCCGTCCAGGCTGGACGGCGGCCACGCTGGCGCTATCTGAGGGTCGATGAGCTCCCGCCACCCCCTCGACCGGCCGATCTGGACCGCGCTTTCCGGCCGGCAGTCGGGCTTCGCCCTGGGCGATGGCCCGGCCCGGCGGATCGCAGCCGACGTGGGCGTGTTCGTGGCCGCCGAGGACGACAGCCCGGCGAGCCTGGAGGCCCTGGCCGAGCTCGTCCGGATGCACGGCGAATCCTGGCGGATGGAGGTGGGCGCCGCCCCCGTGCCGGGGACCGAGACGATCACCGAGGCCAAGGGCATGCAGATGGTCGCCGACCGCCTGACGCCGGCCGGGCCACCGGCCTTCGCGTTCGAGGCGCTGGCCGACGCGGACGCGCCCGAAATGCTGGAGCTGGCGTTACTCACGAAGCCCGGCCCGTTCGCGGCCCGGACCCACCAGCTCGGCGATTTCGTGGGCGTGCGCCGGGACGGCAGGCTCATCGCCATGGCCGGCGAGCGGCTGCGCCCCGAGGGCTTCACCGAGGTGAGCGGCGTCTGCACCCTGCCCGAGCATCGGGGCCAGGGCTATGCGGCCGGGCTGATGCGCCATGTGGCGGGGCGGATTCTCGACCGCGGCGAGACGCCGTTCCTGCACGCCTACGCGACCAACACCGGGGCCATCGGCCTCTACGAGACCCTCGGCTTCCGGATCCGGACCGAGGTGACGGTGACCGCGCTCATCCCCGCGAGGACCTCATGACCCTGACCGGCGCCTGCCTCTGCGGCCTGGTGCGGTTCCGCACCGAACGCCAGCCCCTGGCGGCGCGCGCCTGCTGGTGCCGGGTGTGCCAGCACCTGGCCTGCGGCAGCGCCTCGGTGAACATCATCGTCCCCACAGAGGGGTTCGAGGTCACCGGCGAGACGCGCGGCTACGAGAGCGTCGCCGACAGCGGCAGTGAGATGCGCCGCACCTTCTGCCCCGCCTGCGGGACCCAGCTCTTCAGCGAAGCGCTGAGCCGGCCCGACGTGATGGTGGTGCGGGTGGGCGCCCTGGACGATCCGGAGCTGGGCGCGCCTCAGAGCATCATCTGGCGGGCGTCGGCCCCGAGCTGGGCCTGCATCGACGAGACCCTCCCCGCCATCGACGGCCAGCCGGCGCCGGTCCGGGCCTAGCCGGGCGTCGTCCCGCGGTGCTCAGCGGGTCCAGTAGTGGTAGCGCCAGGCGTCGGTGAAGCCGGCCTTTCGGTAGAGCGAGCGGGCCGGGTTCGGCTCCTCGACCTGCAGATAGACGTTCTCGACGCCGCGCTCGAGGATCGCCCGGCCGAGCGCGGCCAGCACCTGGCTGGCCAACCCCTGCCCGCGCCGGCGGGCGTCGGTGCGCATGCCGTGGATGCCGGCCCAGCCGTGGGCGAAGGTGACCACGCCGACGGCCACCGTCCGGCCGTCCTGGCGGACCTGGCCATAGAGGGCGTCGGGCGCGCGGCTGAGCGCGGCGACCCGGCTCGCGCCGTCCTCGACGTCGAAGCCTTCGCCGACGAACACCTCGCCCCAGGCCGCATCCGGCCGCGCGACGATCTCGCCGGGCTGGTCGCGGAGCCGGGCGAGGCGCTCCACGTCGCCGATCGTCACGATGGTCGGCTTGGCGGCGACGTAGCCGCGGGTGGTCAGGGCGTCGCGGACCGCCTTCAGGCCGGGAACGTCGGCGATGCGGAAGGCCGGCGACAGGCCCTCGGTCCAGTAGGCCGCCTCGATCTCGCTGATCGCGCCGGGGCCAGCGGCGTGGCTCAGCGGGACGGCGGTCTTGGCGCGGCCGATGGCGCCCGAATCGAGCGGGGCCAGCCAGCCGTCGACCTCGACGACCTTGGCAGGGGCGACGCCGGCGACCGTCGAGCGTTCGATCGCCTCGACGTCCATGGTCAGCCTTTTTCCCGCATGAGCCGGGCCTTGTCGCGCTGCCAGTCGCGGGCGGCGGCCGTCTCGCGCTTGTCGTGCTCCTTCTTGCCCTTGGCGAGCGCCACCTCGAGCTTCGCCAGGCCCTTGTCGCTCCAGTAGAGCTTCGTCGGGATGATCGTGCGGCCGTCGCGCTGAACGGCGCCGATCAGCTTGTCGATCTGCTTGCGCTTGAGGAGCAGCTTCCGGTGGCGGCGGGGCTCGTGGTTGAAGTGCGGGCCGGCCTGGGCGTAGGGCGGGATGTCGGCGTTCACCAGCATGATCTGGTCGCCCTCCACCGCCGCATAGCTCTCGGCGATGTTGGCCTTGCCGTTGCGCAGGCTCTTCACCTCGGAGCCGGTGAGCGCGATGCCCGCCTCGAAGGTCTCCTCAAGGAAGTAGTCGAACCGGGCGCGGCGGTTCTCGGCGATCGTCTTCGGGGCGGCTTTCTTGGCGTCGGCCATCAGACCACGCCCGCGTCCCGCATCGCCTCCAGCACCTCGCGCTTGCTGGCGTCCGAAGCGGGCACGATCGGCAGGCGGCAGTCCTCGGCGCAGAGGCCGAGGTGGGCCAGCGCGAACTTGGTGGGGGCCGGCGAGGCGTCCGAGAACAGCGCCTTGTGCAGGCGGATCAGCCGGTCCTGGGCCTGCAGGGCGCCCGGCCACTGGCCGGACAGGCAGTCGTTGAAGAAGTTGGCGCAGGCCTCGGGCGCGACATTGGCGGTCACCGAGATGCAGCCGTGGCCGCCGTGGGCCATGTAGCCCAGCGCGGTGGGGTCGTCGCCGGAGAGCATCACCCAGTCCTCGCCGCACTGGACGCGCTGCTGGCTGGCGCGGGCGAGGTCGCCGGTGGCGTCCTTGATCCCCACGATGTTCGGGAGCTTCGAGAGGCGGGCGAGCACCTCGTTGGAGATGTCGACGCTGGTGCGGCCGGGCACGTTGTAGACGAGCACCGGAAGCTGGACCGCGTCGTTGATCGCCGCGAAATGGGCGTAGAGGCCCTCCTGGCTCGGCCGGTTGTAGTAGGGCGTCACGACCAGGGCCGCGTCGGCGCCGATCGCCTTGGCGTGCCGGACGAGCTCGATGGCCTCGGCGGTGGAGTTGGAGCCGGCGCCGGCGACCACGGGCACGCGGCCCCTGGCGGTCTCGACGCAGAGCTCCACCACGCGGCGGTGCTCCTCATGGCTGAGCGTCGCGGTCTCGCCGGTGGTGCCGACGGGCACGAGGCCGTGGACCCCGCCCTCGATCTGGCGCTCCACGAGCGCCACGAAGGCGTCCTCGTCCACCGCGCCGTTGCGGAACGGGGTCACAAGCGCCGGAAGGACGCCCCGGAACAAAGGGTCGGGCATGGTCTGCAAAAAGCCGTGAATGAGGCGCTTGTTAAGCGACGTTCAGAATTTGCCGGACAATATCGGGTTGCGGGCGCGACCCGCAATCTCGATGTCACGTTCCGGTCAGGGGGCGAGAGTTGCACGCCAAGGTCCGTAAAGCGCTTCTGCTGTCGAGTGTCATCCTGCTGGCGGGGACGCTGGCCCGCGCCCAGTCGCAGGGGGAAGACCCCTTGGGCGACCTGATCGCCCAGGCCCCGGCCGAGGCTCCCGGGCCGGTGACGAGCCACCAGACCGTGCGCCGGCCGCTCTCCGACGCCGACGCCGCCAACTTCCGCCGCGCGGTCGATTCGGCCCGCAAGGCCGATGTGGCCGGCGCCAGGGCGGCCATCGCCCAGATCCATGATTCGCTGGCCCGGAAGGCGGCCACCTGGGCGCTGGTCGACGCCAACAGCCAGGCGCTGTCCTTCCACGAGGCGGACCACGCCCGGCGCGAGCTGGCCGGCTGGCCGCGCGAAGCGCGCCGGAACCAGGCCGCCGAGAAGCTGATCGAGACCTCGGGCAAGAGCCCCCGCCAGATCGTCGACTGGTTCGCTGGCCGCGAGCCCGCCACCGCCGAGGGCGCGATCGCCCTGGCGTCCGCCTGGCGCACGGAAGGCAAGAGCGCCGAGGCCGCGGCGTTGATCCGCCGCTGGTGGCGCGACAGGAGCTTCGAGGCCGACGCCCAGCGCAGCATGCTGGCCCGGTTCGGCGACGTTCTGACGGTCGACGACCACGTCCGCCGCGCGGACATCCTGCTCTATGGCCCGCAGGGGCCGGCGACCCGCGACGTGGTCGCCCTGCTGCCCGCCGACCAGCAGCAGGCGGCGATGGCGCGGATCGCCCTGCGCTCCGGCGCGGCGAACGCCACCCAGTTGGTCAACGCCCTGCCCCCGGCCCTGGCCCAGAGCCCGGGCGTGGCGGTGGAGCGGGCGAGCTTCCTGCGGAAGGGCGGACTGGACAGCCTGGCCGCGCAGCAGCTGCCGTACTTCCCCCAAGTCGGTGAGCACGGACGACCAGGCGAGCCTGATCTGGAGCGAACGGCGACGTCTCCTCCTCACGGCCATGCGCAACGGGGACGCCCAGGGCGCCTACGCCGCGGCGGCCAACAGCGGGCTGACCAGCGGCTCGGACGCCACGGACGCCGAGTTCTTCGCCGGCTGGATCGCACTGTCGAAGCTCAAGGACCCGGACCGGGCGGCGAAGCACTTCGCGGCCATCGAGCGGATCGGATCGTCGCCGATCACCCTGGGCCGGGCGTTCTACTGGCAGGGCCGCGCGGCCGAGGCCAAGGGCGACTGGAACGCCGCCCAGGGCTTCTACGCCAAGGGCGCCGAGCACTATCTGACCTTCTACGGCCAGCTCTCCGGCGAGAAGCTCGGCATGTCGCTGCAGCTCGGCAAGGACCCGGCGCTCTCGGCGTCCCACCGCGCCCGCTTCGAGGGCCGCGACACCGTCCAGGCCATGCGCCTGTTCTACGATCAGGGCTACCGCGACCTCTTCCGGGCCTTCGCGCTGTCGCTGGACGACACCTTGCCCACCGTCGAGGACCAGGCGCTGCTGGTGGACGCGGTGCGCGGCTACGGCGACCAGGACACCTCCATGAAGGTCGCCCGCGCGGCGGCGGTGCGGAACATGCTGCTGCCCGAACGCGGCTATCCCTATCGCACCCCGCCTTCGGTGGCGGGCGGCCCGGAGCCGGCCCTGGTGCTCGGCGTGACGCGGCAGGAGAGCGGCTTCGACCCGCTGGTCCGCTCGCACGTCGGGGCGCGGGGCATGATGCAGCTCATGCCGGCTACGGCGCAGATCGTGGCCCGTCGGAACGGCGTCTCCTACGCGCCCGCCATGCTGGACGAGCCGGAGTACAACATGCGCCTGGGGTCGAGCTTCCTCGGCCAGCTCGTGACGCAATTCTCGGGCTCCTACGTGATGGCGACGGCCGGCTACAACGCCGGTCCCGGACGGCCGACCCAGTGGACCGCCTTCTGCGGCGACCCGCGCGGCGGCGCCACCGATCCGCTCGACTTCATCGAGTGCATCCCGTTCTCGGAGACCCGCAACTACGTCATGCGGGTGATGGAGGGCATGCAGGTCTACCGGGCCAAGCTCCACGGCGGCGCCGTGCCGCTGACGCTCGCCAACGACCTGCGCCGCGGCGGCTACGGCTATCCGCCGCCGTCGACCACGCAGGTGGCGTCGAGCGCGCCGTAAGGGCTCACGCGGGCCGGGTCCTCCACCACGCCGCCACGAACAGCGCCGCCAGCACGAGGTCGGAGCTGGAGATGAGCGCCACCTGGGCGTCGAGGCGGCCCTCGGCGACCAGCCACCAGCAGAGGCCGGCGAACATCACCTTGCCGAGCGCGCCCAGCAGCATGATCGGGCGGTAGGGCGCGGGATTGCGGCCGATCACCAGGTAGACGAGCTGCCAGGCGAAGGTGACCGAGAGGAAGCCGTAGTAGTTCTCCGGGTGGGTCAGCGGGCCGCCGGCCATGGCGGCCATCCGCTCCTCCAGGAAGAACAGCGGCGTGATCATCAGGAGGCCGAAGAGGCCGCCCAGCGTGAACACCCATTTCGCGAAGGTCATGGCCTGGCCCTCCCCGCGGCGAGGATGAGGCCGTGATCGCTCTGCGCCAAGGCGCCGTCGAGGGCGAAGGCGCGGGCGAGGACGTCGGGAGACAGGGCCGCTTGTGGCGGGCCGTCGGCGACGACGCGTCCCTGATGCAGCACCACGAGGCGGTCGCAGGCCCGGGCGGCGAGGCCGAGGTCATGGAGGGTGAGCACCACCCCTGCCCCGCGTGCGGCCTCCTCGCGGAAGAGATCGAGAGCGAGGAGCTGGGCGTCGGGATCGAGGCCGGCGGCGGGCTCATCGGCGACCAGCAGGGGCGCGCCGGTGACCAGCAGGCGGGCGAGCAGCGCGCGGGCCCGCTCGCCGCCGGACATGTCGAGCACGCCCCGGGTCTCCAGGCCCACAAGGCCCACGCGGGCCAGCGCCGCCCAGGCCATGTCGCGGGCCTCCCTCGGCGGACGGGCGAAGGCGCCGAGGCTGGCGACCCGCCAGGCGGGCAGGTTCCAGCCCACGCGGCGCTCCTGGGGCAAATAGGCGGCCAGCGTGGCGCGCTCGGCGTCGGAGAGGCGGCGGACGTCGCGGCCGGCGAGCTCCGCGGTCCCGGCGTCGAGGCGGGCGAGGCCGAGGGCGGCGCGCAGCAGGGTGGTCTTGCCGGCCCCATTGGCGCCCACGACGCCGACCAGCTCGCCGGGCCGCACGGCGAGCGAGGCCCGGTCGAGGACGGTCTGCGGTCCGCGATGGACGACGGCGTCGGTCAGGGTCTGGACGGGCGTCATCCGCGCCAGCTCCGCGCCGCGCGCCAGGCGATCAGGGCGAAGAGCGGCCCGCCGAACAGCGCGGTGACCACGCCGAGCTTCAGCTCCAGGTCGGTGGGGATCAGCCGGGCGGCGAGGTCGGCGGCGACCAGCAGCACCGCACCGGCCAGCGCCGAGGGCGCGAGCGCCTTCCCGGGATCGGCGCCCACGCCGGCCCGGACCAGGTGCGGAGCGGCCAGGCCCACGAAGCCGACGATGCCGGCGACGGCGACGGCGGCGCCGGTGAGCAGCGAGGCGCCGGCCACGGCGGCGGTCCGGAGCCGCTGCATCGGCAGGCCGGAGAGCGCGGCGGTCTCCTCGCCCAGCGTCAGCATCACGAGGCCCCGGGCGGCGTAGAGGCAGAGCCCTACGCCGGCGGCCATGGGGATCAGGGCGCGGCCGATGTCCTCCCAGTCGCGGTTCTGCACGGAGCCGAGCAGCCAGGCGAACACCTCGGCGAGCGTCACCGGGGACGGGGCGAAGTTGAACACCAGGGAGGTGAGCGCCCCGGTAAAGGCCGAGAGCGCCACGCCGAACAGGATCAGGGTCTCCGGCTCCCGGAACCGGGCCGCGACGGCGGTGAGCAGCAGGCCGACGGCGAGCGCCGCGGCGAGCGCGGCCGCCTCCACCCCGCCCGGAATGGCGGCGAGGCCGAAGGCGATGGCCAGGGCCGCGCCCAGCCCGGCCCCGCCGGCCACGCCCAGCACGCCCGGATCCGCCAGCGGATTGCGCAGCAGCCCCCTGCAGGACCGCGCCGGAAAGGCCGAGGGCGGCGCCCACCACCGCGGCGCAGACGGTGCGCGGCAGGCGGATGGCGAAGAGGACCTCGTGCGGGCCGGACGCAGGGTCGGCGAAGGCCTGGGCGAGCTGCGCCGAGGTCAGCGCGGTCTCGCCCAGCAGGACGCCGGCGGCGAGCAGGACCAGCAGGCCGGCGACGAGCGAGAGGTTCAGGACGGCGGCTCTCAACGAGACCCCCGCGACGGCGCGGCGGCGGCCAGGATCTCGGCGGCCTCGGCCGCGCCCCAGAAGGGACAGGAGAGCGTCGCGCCCGGCAGGCTGGCGACGGCGCGCTCGCGCGCCACCCGCTTCAGGACCCGGTGGCGGCCCGGGCCCCAGGCGTCGCCGGCGGCCTGGAAGCTGTCGAAGAAGCCCAGCACCACGCGCTTCGGCGGATCGAGCGCCAGGCCCTCCAGGGAGACGGTCTGGTAACCCGGGCGGGTCTCGGCGTTGGTCAGCCCGGCGGCCGCAAGCGTCGCATCGACCAGGGTGCCGGGGCCGGCGGTGACGCCGCTGGGGGTCAGGTAGAGCACGCTGTCGCCGCCCCAGGCGCCCCGGGCGCGGGCGAGGCGCCCATCCATGTCGCGCACCAGGGCCTCGCCCCTGGCCGGCTGGGCCAACGCCTGGGCCACCTTGCGGATGTTGGCGCGGACGCCGGCGAAATCGGCGGCCTCGTCGATGGTGACGACACGCACCCCGCGGGCCTCCAGGGCCGCGACCAGGCGCGGATCGCCGCCCCAGTAGCGGACGACGACCTGAGGGCGGACGGCGATCGCGGATTCCAGGTCGACCCGGCGGCGCGGCAGGCCGGCGGCCCGGGCGCGCAGGAGGGAATCCGCGTCGTCGGCGCGGGTGGAGAGGCCGACGATGGCCGCGCGGGGGGCTGAGCGCCAGGACGTACTGGTCGGCGCACTGATCGAAGGCCAGGACCCGCGGTCCGGCCGCCTGGGCCGAGGTCGCCCCGGCGAGGACCAGGGCGAACGTGAGCGCCTTCAGTCGACGACGATGCCGTGCAGCAGGCCGTCCAGGGTGACCTGCATCAGTTCGCCCGCATCGCACCAGTCGAAGCCGGGACGCGAGGCCAGGAGGGCCACCACGCCATGGCAGGACATCCAAAGCGCCTGGGCGGCCGAATCCGCCGTGCCGGTGCGCAAGCGCCCGGACGCCGCGATCTCGCGGACCACCCCTGAGAAGATCTCGTAGCATTGGACGGATAGGTCGACCGTGTCCTCGGGCCAGGCCTGAGCGGATACCGGACGCGGCTGCGAATAGACAAGCTGATAGGCGTTGGGGTGATCGAGACCCCAGCGCATATAGGCCTCCAGCATCATCTTCACGCGCACCACGGCGTCGAGCGGCTTGGCGGCGATCTCCGAGTTGCGCTCGAGGAGCATCCGCAGCGTCCGCTCGCAGATCTCGAGCAGGATGCAGCCCTTGTCCGGGAAGTGCATGTAGAGCGCGGTCGACGAGACCCCACCTCGTCGGCGATCTTGCGGATGGTCGCGCCCTCGTACCCTTCGGCGATGAAGATGCGTTCGGCGGCCTCCAGGATTTCGGCGCGGCGCAGGTGGCCGTCGCCCTTGGCCTTGCGCGCGGAACGGCGGGCCGTCGTGGTTGCAGCAGACAAAGCGTTTCCCCCAGCACTCTTATTTCAGGCAGCGGACCCCAAATCGACGGTTGTGACAAGCCTGCGACGCCCGGAGGCGCCGTAACGGAAGTCTCGTGCGCCGGAGCGTGCACTGGACGGGAGCGGCGCGAACCGCGTAAGGCGCGGGCCATGAGCGTGCGCGATCCCATCGTGGCAGAGGCGCCCGGTGTCATGCGCACCCGGGGCTGGTCCGACTATGCCCTGGTGGATCCGGGAATGGGCGGAAGCTGGAGCGCTACGGCCCCTACAGGGTCGTGCGGCCCGAGCCGCAGTGCCTGTGGACCCCGTCCCTGCCCTCCAAGGCCTGGGAGACGGCCGACGCGGTCTTCGACCCGACGAACGAGGACGAGGACGCCGGCCGCTGGCGCTTCCGCGGCACGCCGGCCGAGGCCTGGCCGCTCGGCTGGGGCGAGGTGAGGTTCAAGGGGCGGTTCACGGCCTTCCGCCACCTGGCCTTCTTCCCCGAGCAGGCGGCGAACTGGGACTTTCTCGACCGGGCCGTGCGGGCGGCGGGGCAGCCCAGGGTGCTGAACCTGTTCGGCTACACCGGCGTCGCCAGCCTGGTGATGGCTGCGGCCGGCGCCCAGGTGACCCATGTGGACGCGTCGAAGAAGGCGGTCGCCATGGCGCGCGAGAACGCCGAGCTTTCCGGCCTCGCCGACCGGCCGATCCGCTGGATCACCGAGGATGCGCGCAAGTACGTGGCCCGCGAGGTGCGCCGGGGCTCGAAGTACGAGGGGATCATCCTCGACCCCCCGAAGTACGGGCGCGGGCCGACCGGCGAGGTCTGGCGGCTGTTCGAGGACCTGCCCGAGCTGGCGGGGCTCTGCGCGGAGCTGCTGTCGGACCAGGCGCGGTTCCTGATCCTCAACGCCTATGCCGAGCGCATCAGCGGGGGCGGCGCTGGCCGGGCTGCTCGCCGACAAGCTGAAGGGCCGCGGCGGGTCCATCGAATGGGGTGAGCTGGCGCTGGAGCAGGACGGCGGCCAGCGGGCCATCGGCATGAGCTTCTACGCCCGTTGGACTTCAGGAACGGGGGGCGGCATGAGCAGCCGGACCGTCACCTCGCTGCAGAACCCGACGGTCAAGGCCGTGCGCGCCCTGCATCTGCGCAAGGAACGCGACGAGACCGGCCTGTTCGTCGCCGAGGGGCTGAAGAACGTCATCGAGGGGATCGACACCGGCCACGCGCCAAAGATCCTGATGCACGGGCCCGACGCGGCGCAGCATCCAATGATGAGGAAGGCCGTCCAGGCCGCCACCGCGGCCGGCGGCGAGGTCATCGAGGTGACCCACGACATCCTGGCCAAGGTGAGCCGCCGGGAGAACCCGCAGGCGGTGGTTGGGGTCTTCCCGCAGGTGTTCCAGCCGTTGGAGCAGGTCGCGCCGGGCCCTGCCCAGTGCGTGGTGGCCCTGCACCGGGTCCGCGACCCGGGCAACCTCGGGACCATCGTGCGCACGGCGGACGCGGCCGGCTGCGGCGCGGTCGTGCTGGTGGGCGAGTGCTGCGATCCCTATTCGGTGGAGGCGGTCCGGGCGACCATGGGCTCGATCTTCGCCGTGCCGATCGCGCGGGCCACGGAGGACGAGTTCGCCGCCTGGCGGAAGGGCTGGACGGGATCGGTCGTGGGCACCCTGCTCTCCGCCACCGCCAGCCACGCCGAGGCGCAGTACCGCAAGCCCGCCCTGATCCTGATGGGCAACGAGCAGCAGGGCCTGACGCCCGACATGGCCGCCCTGCCCGACCTCAATGTGAAGATCCCCATGCGCGGCCGCGCCGACAGCCTGAACCTGTCGGTGGCGACGGGGGTGATGATCTACGCCGCGACGGCCTAGCGAACCGTCAGCGGAAGGCGAGGCTGAGCCGGGCGCCCAGGAACCGGCCCATCGGGTCATCGCCGCGGACCGCCGCCGAGCCGGTGCGGCCGGCCCCATTCTGCAGGCCGCACAGGAAGCCCAGCGAGGCCGTGGCGCCGTCGCTCCGCCGCTCGACCGCGGTGCGGGCGATGCCCGCCGACCTCAGGGCGTAGGCCTCGGCGTCGGACGCGGGCATCTCCAGCCGAATCCTGGGCGCGGACGTGTCCGCCCGGACGGCCGCGTTCAACACCGCGGTCACCGGGTCGACGGGGGCCGCCCCGGCCGCGGTGGGAAGGGACAGCGCGAGGAGCAATACGATGGTGCGCATGGCGTCATTGTCGGCCCCTGTGGTCCCCGCGTCCAGGCCATTTGCGACCCGCCGGCCTAGCCAAGCGGCCCTGCGCGCGCTCAACTTGGGCCAACGATCCGCGGACGTAGGCGGACGAAACAGCAGCGAGCGAGAATGCGCGGGCGGATCTTCACGACCATGGCGGCGGCGGGCCTGGCCCTCGCCGGATGCGGCCAGGCCCCCGAGCCCGAGGCCCCGCCGCCCCTGCCCGAGGGGCGGGTCCAGCTCATCGCCTCCGGCGTGACCGAGAGCCGCTTCCTGGCGCTGGACGACCTGAAGGCGGCCGACGGCCTCGCGCAGGCGACGGTGCTGATCGTCGGGGCGACCGGAACCTCCATCGGCAAGACCTATGCGATGGCGCTGAAGCGCGAGACGATCGACTGTGCGGCGGGGCGAACCACCGCGGAGACCCAGGCCTATTACGACGCCACCGGCAAGCTGATGCATCAGGAGGTGATCAACACCGGGCGGATGGGACGGCCGCTGGAGCCCGCCGAGGTGGAGGCGAATGTCGCGTGCGGGACCGCGTCCGCTGGCCGGGTCTTCAGGGGCTGGCGCTCCGCCCAGCGCGAAGTGCAGGCGCCACCCGAGGCCGTGAAGGCGTCAGCCGCGCAGGACGACGTCAACATCCAGGCCTGGCTTTGCGCCGCCACCGTGCGCGGCCGCCTGAAGCCGCCGCAGCCCGAGGCCTGCGACCGGGCGGTGGCGCTGGCCCCCTCGGACCCGAACCTGCGGCTGGACCACGGCTATGTGAGCCTGGTTTCGAACGAACTCGCCACCGCCAAGGCGGACTTCGACGCGGTGATCGCCACCGATCCCGACAACGCCGCCGCCTACTTCGGCCGCAGCCTGATCCCTGCGATCCGGGGCGCCCCGTCCGCCGGAGCCGCAGACCTGGCGAAGGCGCGGGCCCTCGACCCGAAGGTCTCCCAGGCGGTGGAGGCGACCTACAAGGTGCAGGTCGGCGACGCCTACCGCTGAGGCGATGTCACAAAGCGGTCGCCCGCTCCGTCCTTGGGACAGAGAAAAGGAGACCTCCCCATGACTGCACGCCTCAACCCCTTCGGCCTGGCCGGCGACGTCATCCAGAAGATGGTCGCGCTCGAGGACGCGCTGCGCAATTCCGGCCTGGAGTTCAGCCTCTACGAGCTGGTGAAGATGCGCGCGTCGCAGATCAACGGCTGCGCGTTCTGCCTGCACATGCATTCGAAGGACGCCCGGGCGGCCGGCGAGAGCGAGGAGCGGCTCTACCTGCTCTCCGCCTGGCGGGAATCGAGCCTCTACACGCCGCGCGAGCGCGCGGCGCTGGCCTGGACCGAGGCCCTGACCCTGGTCGCCCAGACGGGGGCGCCGGATGCGGACTACGAGGGCCTGAAGGCGCACTTCAGGGAGAGCGAGATCGCCCACCTGACCCTGCTCATCGGTCTGATCAACACCTGGAACCGGCTCGCCGTGGGCCTGCGCAGCCAGCATCCGCGGACCTGGAGCGCGGCGGCCTGAGCATCGGGTCGGAGCCGTCGCCCAGGCCTCTAGCGTGTCGGAGAGACCGGAGGATCGCGGGGAGGCCACAAGGGGGTCGGGGGCCTCCCCGCTCCAGCGGCTGCACGGGAACACAGCCGCCTTGAGCGCCACATAGCGGAGCCTTTGGCGCGGCGAACCTACGCAATACTACAGTCGCGCTGTGGTTGCGGGGTCAGGTCCCCCCGCGGCTTCGCCCGGGTCACGGGATCGGCCGCCGCCGGATCCTCGGGCCAGACGTGCTTGGGATAGCGGCCGCGCATGTCGGTGCGGACGTCCTTCCAGGAGCCCTTCCAGAAGCCCGGCAGGTCCCGGGTGGTCTGGATGGGCCGGTGCGCCGGCGAGAGCAGGCTGAGCGTCAGGGGCGTCCCGCCCACGGTCGGATGTTCGGTCAGGCCATAGAGCTCGCCCACGCGGACCTCGACCTTCGGCCCGGCCTCGGCGGCGTAGTCGATGGCGAAGGAATTGCCGGTCGGCGCGGTCCAGCGGGCGGGCGCCTCGGCGTCGAGCCGCCGCTGCTGGTCCCAGGGGATCAGGGTGCGGAGCGCGCCGTCGAGGGCCTCGGGCTTCAGGTCCGAGAGCTTGCGGACGCCGGTGAGCAGCGGGACGAGCCATTCGTCCAGCCGGGCGGCCAGGGCGGCGTCGGAGAGGTCGGGCCAGGCGGGGTCGCGAGCGTGCAGGGAAGGCGGCGCGTTCGCGCAAGGATTCGGCGGCCTGGCCCCAGGGCAGCCTGCCCACGCCCTCGGCGCGGACCCGGCCAGCGAGCGCGCTGGCGATCAGGGCGGGGTCGGGGTTGTCGTCCACCTGCTCGCGGATCACGAGCCTGCCGAGGCGGGTCAGCCGCTTGGCGCGCAGGCGGCCGCCGCCGCTCTCCTCCAGGCGGTCCTCGGTCTCGAGCTGGCCGGCGAAGGCCTGGACGATCTCCGCCTCCTCCAGCGGCGCGGCCAGCAGGATGCGGTCGCGGCGCTCGCCGCCGCCGAGCTCGGCCACCGCCAGCCAGGTCTCGCGGGCGAGCGCGTCCGTCGGCTCCAGGACCGCGCCGCGGCCGGTGGTGAGCTGGAACTCACCCTTGGGCCCGCGGGCGCGGGCGATGCGCTCCGGATAGGCGAAGGCCAGCAGAAGGCCGTCGGAGAGCGGCTCGCCCCCTCCCCGGCTTCCCGGCGAGGCCCGCCCAGCGGTCGGCGAGCGCGCGGGCGTCGCGGGCCCGGGGGCTGCGGTCGCGGTCCAGACTCTCCAGGCGGTGGCGGAGGTCGGCGTCGCGGCCGCCGAGACCGCGCTCGGTGACCAGGGCGGCGATGCGGGCGGCGCGGCCGGCCTGGCCGGTCTCCGCGGCCTTGAGGACCATGTGCGCCAGCCTCGGCGGCAGCGGCACCTCGGCGAGCGCCTGGCCGTGGGGGGGTGAGCACGCCGTCGCGGGTCAGGGCCTCCAGCCGGACGAGCAGGCTCCGGGCCTCGGCGAAGGCGGCGGCGGGCGGCGGGTCGAGGAAGGCCAGGCCCGAGGCGTCCTTGGCGCCCCAGCGGGCGAGGTCGAGGGCGAGGCCCGAGAGGTCGGCGTCGAGGATCTCCGGGTCGGCATAGGCCGGCAGGGCCTTGGTCTCCGGCTCGTCCCACAGCCGGTAACAGACGCCGGGCTCGGTGCGGCCCGCCCGGCCGCGGCGCTGGTCGGCGGCGGCGCGGGAGACGCGGACGGTGGCGAGGCGGGTCAGGCCGGAGGCCGGATCGAAGCGCGGCACGCGGGCGAGGCCGGCGTCGATGACCACCCGGACGCCCTCGATGGTCAGGCTGGTCTCGGCGATGGAGGTGGCCAGGACCACCTTGCGGGTCCCGGGCGGCGCGGGGCTGATGGCGCGGTCCTGATCCCGCGGATCGAGGGCGCCGTAGAGGGGCGCGATCTCGACGTTCGGACGGGCGCGCTCGGCCAGGCGCTCGGCGGTGCGCAGGATCTCGCCCTGGCCGGGCAGGAAGACCAGCAGGGAGCCGGTCTCGTCATTGAGCGCCTTCTCCACGGCGCGGACCACGCGATCCTCCAGCCTGAGGCGGTCGTCGCGGCCGAGGTAGCGGGTGTCGACCGGAAAGGCGCGGCCCTGGCTCTCGACCACCGGAGCGTCGCCCAGCAGGCGGGCGACCGCGGCGCCGTCGAGGGTGGCGGACATGACGAGGAGCTTCAGGTCGTCCCGCAGCAGGCCTTGCGCGTCGCGGGCGAGCGCGAGGCCCAGGTCGGCGTCGAGGCTGCGCTCGTGGAACTCGTCGAAGATCACGCAGGCGACGCCGGCCAGTTCCGGATCGGCCAACAGCATGCGGGTAAAGACGCCCTCGGTGACGACCTCGATGCGGGTCTTCGCCGAGACCTTCGACTGCATCCGGACGCGGTAGCCGACGGTCTGGCCCACCGGCTCGCCCAGTGTCTTCGACATCCGCTCGGCGGCGGCGCGGGCGGCCAGGCGGCGGGGCTCCAGCACGATGATCTTCCCCTGCCCCATCCAGGGCTCCGCGAGCAGTTCCAGCGGCACGACCGTCGTCTTGCCGGCGCCGGGGGGCGCGACGAGCACGGCTGCGGGGTTCGCACGCAGCGACGACTTCAGTTCAGGCAGGATCTCGTGGACGGGGAGCATATTCTGCCCGCCATAGCCGGGGTTCGGGGCCGGGTCACGCGCGAGGCGTTGCCTAGAGGGACCGGCCTGACTAACGTCCGCGCCAACAGTCACCGGCCACGCGCGTTATCGCGGGCCAAGGGGGAACGACCATATGAGCACCGATGCCGCACCCCGCGGAAACAGGCTCTTCATCCGAAAATCGATCGAGCAGGTACAGGCGGAATCCCAGAGCCACGGTCTGAAGCGGACCCTGGGCGCCTGGAACCTCGTGCTGCTGGGCATCGGCTGCATCATCGGCGCGGGCATCTATGTGATGACCGGCAACGCGGCGGCGAACTTCGCCGGCCCGGCCGTGGTGCTGTCCTTCGTCATCGCCTTCCTGGCCTGCGTCTTCGCGGGCCTCTGCTATGCGGAACTGGCCTCCACCATGCCGGTGGCGGGCTCCGCCTACACCTATTCCTACACGACGCTCGGCGAGATCTTCGCCTGGGTGATGGGCTGGCTGCTGGTGCTGGAATACGGCGTCGCGGCGGCCACCGTGGCCGCCGGCTGGTCCGGCAATGTGGTCAGCCTGCTGGCCAACTTCGGGATGGTGATCCCGCCCGAGCTGACCACCTCCTTCATCAAGGCCGACACCTCGGGCGGCTCCCTGAGCTTCGTGCTCAGCGGCGGGTTCAACCTGCTGGGCGCGCTGGGCATCCTGGCGGTCACCGGCCTGCTCGTGCTGGGCGTCTCCGGAGTCGGCGACCGTCAACAACATCGTCGTCTTCATCAAGGTCGGCGTGCTGCTGCTGTTCATCGCCATCGGCATGGCGTTCATCAACTTCGACAATTGGACGCCGTTCGTCCCGGAGAACGAGGGCGGCTTCAAGTACGGCCTGCCCGGCATCTTCCGCGCCGCCTCGGTGATCTTCTTCGCCTACGTGGGCTTCGAGGCGGTCTCCACCGCCGCGGCCGAGGCCAAGAACCCCCAGAAGGACATCCCGGTCGGGATCCTGGGCTCGCTGCTGGTCTGCACGCTGATCTACATGCTGGTCGCCGCCGTGCTGACCGGCGTGGTGCCGTTCCGTGAGCTGGGCGTCGCCGCCCCGATCGCGCTCGCCACCGACCAGATGGGGATGCCGTGGTTCCAGATCCTCATCAAGGTTGGCGCCGTGGCCGGCCTCTCCTCGGTGATGCTGATCCTCACCTACGGCCAGACGCGCGTGTTCTACGCCATGGCCCGCGACGGCCTGCTGCCGCGGTTCTTCTCGACCCTGCACCCGAAGTTCCGCACCCCCTGGATCGGCACCCTGGTGCTGGGCTCGATCATCGCGGTGGCCGCGGCCATGCTGCCGATCGAGATCCTCGGCGACCTGGTCAGCCTCGGCACCGCCACGGCCTTCGCCATCGTCTGCATCAGCGTGATGTACCTGCGGAAGTCGCGCCCGGACCTCGTGCGTCCGTTCCGCGCGCCGTTCGGCATGGTGACGCCGGTCCTGGGCGTCTTCTTCGCCCTGGTGATGATCGCGCCGCTGATCCTCGACATGGGGACCAAGGCCGCCAACGGCGACCCGATCCCGCTGATGCTGCTCCTGGGCTACCTGTCGCTGGGCGCCCTGATCTACATCGCCTACGGCTACCGCAACTCCCGCCTCGGGAACGGCCTGCCGCAGATCGACGCCGACCAGGAAGCCGGCACCGGCCCCGAACAGGCGATCGCCCGCGGCATCGAGGACGGCCGGGCGTAAGCTTGGAGACCAAGCCTTCTCCCCTTGCGGGAGAGGGTGTCGCCCGCAGGGTGACGGATGAGGGGTCGCGCGAGAGATCGTGCGGCCCTTCTTCGATTCCCGGAGAGGCCGGCGCGCGCCTCATCCGGCCAGCTCCGCGGCTCACTCTTTCAATTCACCCCGCAAATCCCGATCATAGGGGCGACATGAACGCCGCCACGCCTCCCGAGCCCCCGATCCGCGCGATCATCGCGCCCGTCACCCCGCTGCAGCAGAACTGCACCATCGTCTGGTGCACGAAGACCAGGAAGGCCGCGATCATCGATCCCGGCGGCGAGGTCCCGCGCCTGCTAGGCGCGCTCCAGCAATACGGCCTGACGCTCGAGAAGATCTGGATCACCCACGGCCACCTCGACCACGCCGGCGGCACGGCGGCGCTGAAGGAGGCGACCGGCGCGCCCATCGAGGGCCCGCATCCGGACGACGCCTTCTGGATCGACGACATCGGGGCCTCCGGCGCCAAGTGGGGCATGCCCGATGCGCGGACCTTCACCCCCGACCGCTGGCTGCACGACGGCGACAAGGTGACGCTGGGGGAGACCGAGTTCGAGGTCTACCACTGCCCGGGGCACACGCCGGGGCACGTGGTGTTCTTCCACCGCGAGACGAAGTTCGCCCAGGTCGGCGACGTGCTGTTCCAGGGCTCCATCGGGCGGACCGACTTCCCGAGAGGGAATCACGCCGACCTGATCGCCGCCATCACCGGCAAGCTCTGGCCGCTGGGCGACGAGGTGCGCTTCGTGCCCGGCCATGGGCCGATGTCCACCTTCGGCCAGGAGCGGCGGAGCAATCCCTTCGTCGCCGACGCCGTCCTGGCGGACTCGTGATTTCAGCGGCGAAATCCGACTGTTACCCCCGGCTCCGAAAATGCCGGGCATGGAGTTGCAACACGATATGAGCCAGGCGGGCGCCCGCATCCTGATGGTGGATGACGATCCCGGCATCCGCGACGTGGTGTCGGATTTCCTCGGCCGCCACGGCTACAAGGTGGACACCGCCGGCGACGCCCGGGAGATGGAGCAGGCGCTGGAGCGCGGTCCCGTCGACCTGATCGTTCTCGACGTGATGCTGCCGGGCGAGGACGGCCTGGCCATCTGCCGCCGGTTGACGACCGTCGACAGCGCGCCGCCGATCATCATGCTGTCGGCCATGGGCGAGGACACCGACCGCATCGTCGGCCTGGAGCTCGGCGCCGACGATTACCTGGCCAAGCCCTGCAACCCCCGTGAGCTGCTGGCCCGCGTGCGCGCCGTGCTGCGCCGCGCCGAACAGCGGCAGACGGGCTCGGAGATCGGCGCCGGCTGCGAGTTCGCCGGCTGGCGGCTCGACCTGGTGCGCCGGGAGCTGCGTTCGCCGCAGGGCGTGGTGGTGAACCTGTCGTCGGGCGAGTTCTCGCTGCTGCGCGCCTTCGTCGAACGGCCGCAGAGGGTGCTGACCCGCGACCAGCTCCTGGAGTTCGCCCGCGGGCCGGACAGCGACGCCTTCGACCGCGCCATCGACGTGCAGATCAGCCGGCTTCGCCGTAAGCTGGACGACGGCGGCGGCCAGGACCTGATCCGGACGATCCGCAACGAGGGCTACATGTTCACCCCGAAGGTGAAACGCGGATGATGAGCCGGTTCAGCAAGGCGCGGCCGACGGCCTCGCTCTTCGGCCAGCTCCTCACCCTAACCGGCCTGACCCTGGTCGCGGCCCAGGCGATCAGCCTGTTCCTGATCTTCAACCTGCCGCCGCCGACGCCCGACTTCTATCGCCTGACCGAGATCGTCAGCGCCTTCCGGGGCCAGCACACCACCTTCACCGAGCGGCGGCCGCTGGAGCTGGTCACCGTGAACGAGCCGCCCGGCCCGGCGATGGAAGGCCGGAACATGCCGGAGATCCGGCTGAAGCTCTCCGAAGAGCTGAACGTGCCGGTCAATCGGATCATCATCGCCGGCGACCGCGGGCCGTTCTCGGACCGCCGCGTCGGCCGAATCCTGCGCGACCGGCTGGCCCGGCAGGGCGCCCCGCGCGACGAGGCCTTCCTGCTCGACCCGTTCCAGGTGGCGGTGGCCCAGGCCGACGGCCACTGGCGCGTGGTGCGTCCCGTGCGCGGGTTCGGCCTCAGCCCCTGGCAGCAGCGGATCGCGCTGTGGTTCGTGCTCACGGCCTTCGCCATGACGCCGCTGGCCTACATCTTCGCCCGCCGGCTATCGGCCCCCCATCCGGCAGTTCGCTGACGCCGCCGAGCGGCTGGGACGCGATCCGCGGGCGCCGCCCCTGACGATCCGCGGCTCGTCCGAGATCGCCGTCGCGGGCCAGGCCTTCAACGACATGCAGCAGCGGCTGCGCCGCTACGTCGAAGACCGAACGGCCATGGTGGGGGCCATCGCCCACGACCTGCGAACGCCCCTCACCCGGCTGCGCTTCCGGATCGAGACCCTGCCCGACGACGAGCAGAAGGCGAAGATCGCCGCCGACATCGACCAGATGGAGGAGATGATCTCCGCGGCCCTGACCTTCGTGCGCGACACCACTCGCCCCGGCGAGCGCACGCCGCTGGAGCTGTCGTCCCTGCTGGAAAGCCTTTGCGACGAGATGGCCGAGACGGGCGCCACCACAGAGGTGGAGTTCGGCGAGAAGGTGGTGCTCGACGGCGACCCCATGGCGCTTCGCCGGTTGTTCTCCAACCTGCTGGAAAACGCCGTGAAGTTCGGCGGCCGGGCGCGGGCGCGGGTGTTCCGCGAGGCGGCCCATGCGGTGGTGGAGATCGACGACGACGGCCCGGGCATTCCGACCGCCGAGCAGGAACGGGTTTTCGAGCCCTTTTACCGCCGCGAGCCGTCGCGCAGCCGCCAGACCGGCGGCAGCGGGCTGGGGCTCGCGGTCGTCCGCTCCATCGCCCGCGGCCACGGCGGCGACGTGGCCCTGCGAAACCGCCCGGGCGGCGGGCTGACGGCGCGGGTGTCCCTGCCGATCTAGGCCGCAAACCGGCCCGCAAACGCCGAAATCCCCACAAAAAGCGTCCTCTGCGGACGCAACCTCTGCTGCGCCTCGATGGTTAGCCTGACCGCAAACCAAGGCGAGACGCGATGTCCGAGCGTGAAAAGCGACACAAGGATCACCTCGGTCGGCCCGCGATGAACCGGGCCGGCGCCTCGCCAGAACAGAGACCCCGTCGTCGCCCGATTGAGGAGAGTTTGAGTTATGGCCACTGTTGAAACCGGGAAGCCCCGGGCCCGCCGAGGCTTCGCCGCCATGAACCCCGAACGTCGCCGCGAGATCGCCCGCAAGGGCGGCGCCCTCGGTGCCGAGCGAGAAGCGCAGCTTCGCCAAGGACCGCGACCTCGCCGCCCAGGCCGGCCGCAAGGGCGGTGAAGCGAGCCGCGGCGGCGGCCGCACCCGCGGACGCGAAAGCTAGAAAAGCTTTGGGAGGACCCGCCGGCGACGCCGTCGCCGCGCGGGACCGGGAAGGGCCAGGCGGGTGACCGCCTGGCCTTTTTCTTTGGGGATCGGGCGGCGATCGGGCCTCAGGCCCTGAGGATCACCACCGCGAAGGCCGGCGCCTCGCTGATCCACTGCCGCTCCAGCCGCCAGCCCGCGCCGGCCGCCAGCCGGGCGAACGCGTCCAGCCGGAACTTGTAGGAATTCTCGGTGTGCAGGGTCTCGCCCGCGGCGAAGCGGAAGGCGCGGCCGGCCACGTGGACGGTCTGGGCCCGCAGGCTCTCCAGGTGCATCTCGATCCGGCTCTCGCGGGCGTTCCACACCGCCTTGTGCGCGAAGGCGTCGAGATCGAAGTCGCCGCCGAGCTCCCGGTTTATCCGGGCGAGCAGGTTGAGGTTGAAGGCGGCCGTCACACCCTCGGCATCGTCATAGGCCGCGACCAGGGTCTCCTCGTCCTTCACCAGGTCGAGGCCGATCACGAAGGCCGCCCCCTCCCCCCAGCAGAGTCCGGGCGCCGGCCAGGAAGCCCTGCACCTCCCTCGGGGTGAAGTTGCCGATGGTCGAGCCCGGGAAGAAGCCGACGACCGGGCGGCCCTGCGCCGCCTTCGGCAGTTCGAGCGCGCGGGTGAAGTCCTCGGCGAGCGGGGCGACGCTCAGCGCCGGATAGTCGGCGGAGATTGCCTGGGCGGCCTCGTCCAGGGCAGTCGGGCTGATGTCGATGGGGACATAGAGCGCAAGCTGGGGCGCCGCGTCGAGGACGATGCGCGTCTTGGTGCTGGCCCCGCTGCCGAACTCGACGAGCGCCGCGCGATCGGGGATGGCTTCGGCGATCTGCGGTGCGATGCGCCGCAGGAGGACCGTCTCCGTCCGGGTCGGGTAGTACTCGGGCAGATCGCAGATCGCCTCGAACAGCCGCGAGCCCTCGCCGTCATAGAAGTATTTGGGCGGCACGGCCTTGCGGCCCCGGGACAGCCCCCTCGACCACGTCGTCCTCGAAGCTGGACTCGCCCGAGACCCGGTCCTTCGCCAGGCGGACGCCGGAGAACATCCAGCGCTGCTGCGGATAGAAGAAGTTCCGGTAGCTCGCCCGCACATGGCCCATGGGCGTCACGCATGCCCCGCCGCGCAGGACGAACTGGCCGGCCATGAACTTGCCGTTGTACTCGCCGACCGCGCCGGCCGCCGGCTGGAAGCCGGGATAGGGAGAATAGGCGCTGCGGGTCCATTCCCAGAGGTCGCCGAACATCTGGCGCAGGCCCTCGCCGGCCGGCGCGGGCTGCGGCTCAAGGCGCCCCGAGCCCAGGAGGTTGCCCTCGGGCGCCAGGCCGCGGGCGGCGTGCTCCCATTCGGTCTCCGTGGGCAGGCGCGCGCCGGCCCAGGCGGCATAGGCCTCCGCCTCGTAGAAACTGACATGACTGACCGGCTGGGCGAGGTCGAGCGGCCGCAGGCCATGCAGGGTCATCACCTTCCAGCCGCCGTCCGTGGCCTCCCAGTAGAGCGGCGCGTCCCAGGCCTCCTCGCGGGCCTTCGCCCAGCCTTCGGAGAGCCAGAGCTCGGGGCGGCGGTAGCCGCCGTCCTCCATGAAGGCCAGCCACTCGCCATTGGTGACCAGCCGATCGGCGAGCCGGAAGGGCTCGAGCCAGACCTTGTGACGCGGGCCCTCGTTGTCGAAGGCGAAGCCCTCCCCGCCGTGGCCGACCTCCACGAGGCCGCCCGCGATGTCGACGAAGCTGAGCGGCTGGACCTCCGCGGCGGGCCCCGCGCGGCGGCGCGAAGGCCGGCTTCAGGGGCGACTGGGCGAAGAGGTGGAGGATGTCCATCAGGATCAGCTCCTGATGCTGTTCCTCGTGCGCAAGGCCGAGGTCGATGAGATCGGCGAAGTCCGACGTATCCCCGGACAGCAGCGCCGCCATGCCGGCGTCCACGTGCGCACGGTAGGCGATGACGTCGGCGAGCGACGGACGGGTCAGCAGGCCGCGCTGGGGCCGCGGCTGACGGGGGGCCGAGCGCCTCATAGTAGGAATTGAACATGTAGGCGAAGCGCGGGTCGAAGATCTTGTAGCCGGCGAGCCTGGGCGTCAGCAGGAAGGTCTCGAAGAACCAGGTGACGTGCGCCAGGTGCCACTTGGTGGGGCTGGCGTCCGGCATGGACTGGGCGAGCTGGTCCTCCGGCGTCAGGCTGCGGGTCAGGGCCTCGGTGGCGTGACGCACCGTGCGGTAGCGGCGCAGCGCCTCGGACTCGAGGCTGACGGATGCGCGCAGGCCAGCCTTTTCCGGGGATTGCGACATGGAGCCCTCCGCATGCTGCAGCCTAGAAAATAGGGAGCCTGTCGCCAGGCGACAAACATGAGGCTGACTTCCCGCCCAACCCAACGTGGGGTTGTTGCCGGGGTTCCGGAAATTCGTCTGCTTTCTCCGCAAGATCGCCCGGAACAGTTGCGGAGGGGTCGCGTTTCCCCGGGCGCCAAGACCGGCAGGACCGTAAATGTGAAAGGGCCCCCGACCGTGGGACAGCACGAGGGCGCCATAAACGCGACGAATAGCTGGCGCGACCAGGTCGTGGGATTGATCCCCGCGCTCAGGGCGTTCGCCTGGTCGCTGAGCCACAACGGTTCGGACGCCGACGACCTGGTGCAGGACACCCTGATCAAGGCCTGGACGAACCGCGACAAGTTCGAGGACGGCACGAACCTGCGGGCCTGGCTCTTCACGATCCTGCGCAACACCTACTACACGAACGTGCTCCGCCGCCGCCGCGAGGTGCGCGACGAGATGGGCGAGTACGCGTCGACCCTGAAGGCGCCGGCGACCCAGGAATGGTCGGTGGCCATGCGGGCCCTGCAGCAGGCGCTGCAGAAGCTCCCCGACGAGCACCGCGAGGCCCTGATCCCTGGTCGGCGCGGCCGGTCTCTCCTACGAGGAGGCGGCCGAGATCTGCGGCTGTGCGCTCGGCACGATAAAGTCCCGGGTGAACCGGGCCCGCGCGCGCCTGCTGAAGATCATGGACGCCGACGACGCCACCGACGTGATGGCGCTCGACGACCTGGTCGCCGCACGGGCCTAGGTCCGCTTCTCTTCCGAAAGCGACGGACCGGTCTCGAGCTGGTCCAACAGGGCCTTCAGCCTGTCCGGCAGGGCCAGGACTTCGACGCGGCGGTACAGCCGGCCGAGGTCGCGGTCGAGCGCGGCGGTCATCTGACGGCGGCGGGAGGCAACGCGGGTCATGACCGTGATCTCGGCGAACGGAGTCTCGTCTGCAAGCGGCGCCGCGCCCCCCTGCGACAATCCGGAACAGGCGCTCCGGCTGGCCGGTTGACCGGTCTCCAACCAGTGAAGGAGTAACCACATGGCCAACCGGGACGACTATCGCGGCTATGGCGGCGGCCAAGGCGGGGATCGCGAGCGCGATCGCTGGGGCCGCGACGACGACAACCGACGCGGCTGGGGCGCGGGCGACGAGCGCCGGAGCTTCGACGACCGCGGCCGCTACAATTCCGACCAGGCCCGTTACGGCGGGACCCGCGGCGGCCACGGCGAGGGCGAAGGCCAGGCCTGGCAGCGCGAGCGCTACGGCTCCCGCCACGACCAGGACCGGACAAACTACGGCTCGGGCTACGACCGCGAGCGCGGCGGATATGGCGCCGGCCAGGCCTATGGCGCGGACCGGACGGACGACCGGGCCTATGGCTCGCGCGCCGACCGCCAGAGCCGCGGCTACCAGGAGTTCGGCGTTCCGGCCGATTACGGCTACCGTCCCCAGGGCCAGCAGGCCCAGGACCACGATCACGAGTACGCCCGCTGGCGTGACGAGCAGATGCGCGGCCACGACCGCGACTACCAGGAGTGGCGTCGCCACACCCAGGGTCAGTACGACGACGACTATCGCAAGTTCCGGACGGAACGGCGCGACACCTTCGGCAAGTCCTTCCACGAATGGCGCTCGCAACGGAACGCCTCGAACGGCACGGCCCAGTCCCAGATCGGGCCGGAGAGCCATGATTACGGCCGGCGCATGGGCGCGGGCTTCGGCCAGGGCGAGGACCGCCCGTCGGGCATGCCGGAAGGTCCGGGCGGTCTGACCTCGAGCTCCACCCTCGGCCAGAACAGCTTCGGCGGCGGCAGC
Source organism: Phenylobacterium sp. J367 (assembly GCF_024699985.1). Taxonomy (GTDB): domain Bacteria; phylum Pseudomonadota; class Alphaproteobacteria; order Caulobacterales; family Caulobacteraceae; genus Phenylobacterium. Next base: position 4,198,691 of record NZ_JAJONA010000001.1, read on the forward strand.
GGCGGCGGGACCGCCGCCGGCACGGGTTCGACGTCGAAGACGGCGAGCAGCGGTTCGGAGTTCGGCAAGGAGCCTTCCGCTGTCCAGGCCACGACCGACGGCAAGGTCCAGGGCAAGGACAGCGACGACCGCCAGCACTGAGCGGCGCGCACCGCGCGATGGAGGGCCCGGCGGGCGACCGCCGGGCCCTTTGCCGTCACGGCATGTCGGCCGGATAGACGACCGGCAGGACGAGGGCCGAGGGCCGGGCCGCATCCATGTAGATCGTGTTGGTGGCCACCCGCGGCTTGAGCTTCGCCGAACCGGGCGCCTCGCCGGTGTTGGGGTTCACCTCGTACCGCGGGGCGTTGGACGACGTCACATGGACGGCGATCCGGTGCCCCTTCTCGAAGGTGATGGCGGTCGGCCAGAGATCGACGATCAGCTTCTCCGGGGCGTTCGGGGTCATCATCCTCACCTGGTCCGGCATGCGGCCGTCGCGGTAGCGGGCGCGGATGGGGGGCGTCGAGGACGAGGGCCTCGTAGCCGTCGGGATAGACGTCCACCAGCTTGACCATGAAGTCGGTGTCCGGCCCGTCGGTGGCGGCCCAGAGCTCCACGGAAACCGGGCCGGCGATGGCGACGTCCTTCTCGAGCACCGGGGTCTGGAAGCGCAGATAGTCCTGCCGCTGGCCGACCGCACGCTGGTCCATGGGGCCGCGCTCGAAGGTGAGGTTGGCGCCGCCGAAGGTCTGCACGGGCTTCGCGGGGTCGAACCGGTAGGCGATCTTCTCCTCGGCGTCGGTCGGAGCCGTGGTCGTCAGGCCCTTGTCGTCGGTGAGGTAGTAGCGGACGTGGCGGTTGGCGGGCGGCCAGTTGGCCGAGGTGAGCAGCCGGTTCTTGGGCGACAGCGCCCCCTTCTTCGCCGAGGCCATCATGAAGTAGCTGACCGGCGGCTCGTCCATGATCCCGTTGTCCTGGCCCTTCAGCCAGTAGTCGAACCAGCGGATCTCCTGGTCGCCGGCCATCTGCGCCCGGTCGGCGGGGTACTCCAGGTCGCCGGAGAGCTGGCCGTGGCCGAAGGGGCCCATCGTCAGCTTCTGGGCAGCCGCGCGCGCCCTTCGCGCCGTGGTTCTGCAGCCACTCGAAGTTCTCGACGGTGCCGCCGTTGAAGATGTCGTACCAGCCGCCGACGTTGAAGATCGGGATGTCGATGTAGCGGCGGTTGGTGGTCATGGCGACGCGGTTCCAGCTCACGTCGTCCAGCGCCCGGCGGCGGACCTGGTCGAGCTGGGCCTCGCTGGCGCCCTGCTGGCTGAGCCAGCCGATGGTGTCCTTGTCCTTCAGGACGCCGCCCGGATAGCTGTAGGTCAGCCGGTCCGCCGGCGCGACGACCACATAGGCGGTCACGAGGTGGGGCGGGTTCGCCATGGCCGCCGAGTTGGCCGTGATGCCGAGCGCCGAGCCGCCGGTCATGCCGACCTTGCCGTTGCTCCAGGGCTGGGCGGCGACCCATTCCACGGCGTCGTAGCCGTCCTCGATGTCGTTCTCGAAGGCGGCGTAGAAGCCCTCCGAGCGTCCCTTGCCGCGCACGTCCTGCAGGACGAAGACGTAGCCGGCGTCGGTGTAGCGCTTCGCCTGCTTGGCGAGACCCGGGCCGGGGTCCGGGGTCTCGTCGGTGGCGCGCCCGTCCTTCAGGTAGGGGGTGCGCGACAGGATCACGGGCCAGGGCCCCTTCCCCGCCGGCTTGTAGACGTTGGCCGCGAGCTTCGTCCCGTCGCGGAGCGTCATCACCTCCTCCACGGCGCCGGGCGGCAGACCGGGCCAGGCCGGCTGGGCGGCCGTCGCGGCGGCGGGCTGGGCGAGCGCCGGCGCGGCATGGCCGGCGGCAGGGAAAGGGCCATGGCCGAGGCCACGGCGAAATGCCTGAGCTTGATCATCCTGCTTCGTTTCCCCGGCGGGTCTTCGGCGCCCGCGCTGAAAATGGCTTTGGTTGAAATGGCGGCCGGGACCGCAGGCGGCATCTAAGCATGAGGTTGGCGCGGCGTCGCTTCCCGCCGTAAGACCCCTCCCCATGACCCGAGACGACGCCCGTGCGCTGGACGCCCAGGACAGCCTGGCCCGCTTCCGTGACGCCTTTTCGCTGCCGGACGGCGTGATCTATCTCGACGGCAATTCGCTGGGGCCGCCGCCGAAGGCCGCGCTCGCCCGCCTGAAGGACGTGGCCGAGCGGGAGTGGGGCCGCGACCTGATCACCAGCTGGAACATCAACGGCTGGATCGACGCGCCGCTAAGGGTCGGCGCCAAGCTGGCCGGCCTGATCGGGGCCAAGGCCAACGAGGTGGCGGTGGCCGATTCCACCTCGGTGAACCTCTTCAAGCTGGCCGGGGGGCGCTGTCGCTCCGGCCCGGCCGGAAGGTGATCCTGTCGGAGACCGGCAACTTCCCCACCGACCTCTATGTGCTGGAGGGCCTGGCCCGGACCGCCGGCGCCGAGCTGCGCGCCGTGCATCCCGACCGGGTGCTGGAGAGCCTCGCCGACGACGTGGCGGTGCTGGTCCTGACCCACGTCCACTACCGTACGGCGCGGAAGTGGGACATGGCGGCGGTGACGAAGGCCGCCCACGCCAGGGGCGCGCTCGTGCTGTGGGACCTCAGCCACTCGGCCGGCGCGGTGGCGGTGGACCTCAACGGCGCCGGCGCCGACCTGGCCGTGGGCTGCGGCTACAAGTACCTGAACGGCGGGCCGGGCGCGCCGGCCTTCCTGTTCGTGGCCGAGCGTCACCAGGCGGCGATCCGGTCGCCGCTGTCGGGCTGGATGGGCCATGCCGCCCCCTTCGAGTTCGAGGACGGCTACCGCCCGGCCGCCGACATCCGCGCCCAGCTCTGCGGCACGCCGGGCGTGCTGGGGCTCGCGGCCCTGGAGGCGGGCGTCGACCTGCAGGTGGAAGCCGATGCGGGCCTGATCGAGGCCAAGGGCCAGTCGCTCTGCGACCTGTTCATCGCCGAGGTGGAGCGCCGCTGCGGCCGGTTCGGGGTCGAGCTCGCCACCCCGCGGGACCGGACGGTGCGCGGCCTGCACGTCTCCTTCGCCCACGAGGAGAGCTATGCGGTGGTCCAGGCGCTGATCGCCCGCGGCGTGATCGGCGACTTCCGGGCCCCCGACCTGATGCGCTTCGGCTTCTCGCCGCTCTACCTCAGCCACGCCGAGGTCTGGGACGCCGCCGCGATCCTGGAAGAGGTGCTGGAGACCCGGGCCTACGACCGTCCGGACTTCCGCGCCCGGGCCGCGGTCACCTGAGCGGAAAATGACCGGTCTGACGCGTTGCTCCCGCCGGTCCGTTCCGTTATGACGGCGACCTTCGCGCGGGGCGACCCTCGCGAGTCAGCGGGTGACGTGGCCGAGTGGCTGAAGGCAACGGTTTGCTAAATCGTCATACTCGAAAGGGTATCGAGGGTTCGAATCCCTCCGTCACCGCCATCTTCTTCCGGAAAAGCGAGCCTTTCAAAGGCCGGTCGGACGGAACCGGAGAGTAGCCCCCTCAACGCCCTGCGCGAGGCGGCGAACTATTCACTACTCAAAATGGCGGACCGCGGCACGGCCGCCAACCCTGGCGGGAAGGTGGGTCGGCGCGCGCCCAAAGGCGGAACCGTAGGCGGACGATCGTGTTCTGCGGTCACTCCTCTCCGAGGAGCTGTTGCCCGACCTCCTGCGGCCAGACCCACCGCAGGAGACTTTCGCGACACGCGTGATCGCGAAGAAGGGACTAACACACGATAATTGCTTGACATTTTTTGTCACAACACGGAACAGCACCGCTGTTCGCGGGGTTGCCACGCCGGTTAGGAAGCTGAGCCGCGGCAAGTTGCACGCCAGCCTCCGTGACCCGGAGAGCAAACTGCGAGGCTGGCGATGAAACGCGTGCTTGTGTCTGGAGGTCTGGGCTTCCTGGGCTCCCACCTTGTCGACCGCCTGCTCAAACGCGGTGACGTGGGCCAGGTCACCGTGGTCGACAATCTCTGGACCGGACTGCGAGAGAACCTCGCCCATGTCACGGACGACCGACTGCAGATCATCATCGGCGATGTCGAGACCGCCCCGTTGAGGGGGGACGTTCGACGAGATCTACCACCTGGCCTCGCCGGCAACGCCGCTCTGGTACATGGCCGAGCCGGTACGGACCATCTCCGCCAACGTCCACGGCGCCCTGCGCCTCATGACCCTCCTCAGGCTGGGCGGCCAATTCGCCTACACCTCGACTTCGGAGGTTTACGGCGACCCGCTCGTCTCGCCGCAGCCTGAGAGCTATCGCGGCTCGGTGGACTGCACCGGTCCCCGTGCGGCGTATGACGAAAGCAAGCGCTGCGTCGAGGCCCTGCTGTTCGAGGCGCACCGCGCGCACGGCACACGGGTGAAGGTCGCGCGGCTCTTCAACGTCTTCGGTCCCCGCACCCGCATGGACGACGGCCGGGCGGTCTCCAACTTCGTCTCCCAGGCCCTCCGCGGTCTGCCGCTCACCATCTACGGGGACGGCGCCCAGACCCGCAGCTGGGGCTACGTCGACGACATCATGGAGGCGCTGGAACGTTACTGGTGGCGCGACGGAATCGACTATCCGGGCCCGATCAACCTCGGCAACGACCGGGAAATCCCGGTTCTGGACGTGGCCCGCTACATCCAGCGCCTGTTCCCCGGCTGCGATATCGAGCACCTGCCGCCCGCCCCGCAGGACCCGGCCAACCGCCGCCCGGACCTCGCGGTCGCGAACCGCATCCTGCCCGGCTGGTCCTGCGCCGTCCCGTACGAGGATGGCGTCGTCCGGACGATCGACTGGTTCCGCGCCCAGATGGCGGCCCCGACGCCCCTGCCGGAGGCCGCGGAACCGATCGTGGTTCCCGCCGAACTCGTGTCGCCCACCCGCCCGGCCGGCCGCACCCGGCGCAGCCGCCTCATCCCAGGCGTGATCGCCTGGCAGGACGAACCCGGGACCCAGGCCCAGGCATGAGCCCCGCGGCCCTGCCCCTGGTCTCGGTGGTGGTCCCCCTGCACAACGGGGCGTCCACCGTCGAGCGGACGCTGGCCAGCATCTCGACCCAGACCTGGGCGGAGCTGGAGGTCATCGTGGTTGACGATGGGTCGACCGACGACGGCCCCGAACGCGTCCGTTCGGCGGCCAGGCTCGACCCGCGCATCCGCCTCCTTGCCCAAGCCAACGCCGGCGTCGCCGCCGCCCGCAACGCCGGCGCGGCGGCCGCCCACGGCGATTACCTGGCCTTCGTCGACGCCGACGACCTCTGGGCGCCGGAGAAGATCGAGCTGCAGATGGGCGCCATGCTGGCTGGCGGCCCGGCCGTCGGCCTGGTCTACACCTGGGCCGCCCTCATCGACGCCCACGACCGCATCTATTCCCTGGAGCACCGGCCTCAGGCGGAGGGCGCCATCCTGCGCGAGCTCTGCCGCGCCAACCTGGTGGGCAACGGCTCCTCCCCGCTGATCCGTCGCCCCGCCTTCGATCAGGTCGGCGGCTATGACGCCTCGCTCCGCGCCCGCGGCCCAGGGCTGCGAGGACCTGATGATCTACCTGCGGATCGCCGAGGCCTACGAGTTCCGGGTGATCCGCCGCCATCTCACCGGCTACCGGGTCACTCAAGGCAACATGTCCTCGAACGCGCTCGGCATGCTGCGCTCCTGCGAGCTCACCCTCGAGACCTTCCGCGCCCGCTACCCGCAGTTCGAGGCGGAGTTCCAGGCGCACCGCCGGGACATGGTCTACTGGCTGCTGGCCCGCGCCATGACCACGGGACCGCTGAGCAACGCCGCTGCCCTGCTCACCCAGCACGGCTTCCTCAACGCCTTCCAGCTGGCCGACCGGTTCGGCGACCTCGCCTGGCTGACGCTGAAGGCGCGCACGCCCACCCGCCTGAAGATGCTGGCCCAGCGGCTGCTGCGTCAGGGCGGCGCCTTCCGCCCCGCCTTCCTCGAGGCGGCGCTGTGACCCGTTCGCTGAGCCAGCGCATCCGTCAGGTCTGGCGCCTCTCCGCCGCCCCGCGCTGGGCCGCCCCGGCGGTCATCGGCCTGGCGCTCGCGGCTGCAGCTCTCGACGGCCTGGGCCTCTACCTCTTCATTCCGCTGCTGCAGAGCCTGGGCGCCAGCGGCGGGCCCACCCGCTCTCCCGCGGCTTCGACGCCGTGCTGGCGCCCATCCCCGGCGACTGGCGCCTCCCGGTGCTGGTGCTCGCCCTCTGCGCCGCAGTGGCCGGCAAGAACCTCGCGGTCTTCGCGGGCGGCTACGTCGCCCGCTATGTCGACGGCGTGGTGGCGCACCGCCTCCGTAGCCGGATCTTTGAGCAGTCGCTCTCGGCCTGCCTGGACTACCGGTCGGGCGCGCGGATCACCGATGTGGTCACCACGCTCGCCAACAACACCTGGAAGGTCAGCAACGCCCTGAGCCTCGTCTATCGCCTGGCGATCTGCACCGTGACCTTCGCCGTCTTCCTCGCCCTGTTGCTGGCAATCTCCGCGCCTTTGACCGGGCTTGCCCTGCTCCTGCTCGCCGGGGCGGCTGGGCTCGTGCACGTCGTCACCCGCCGCGCGCAGGATACGGGCCGCGCCGTGGTCGAGGAGAACCGCGTCTTCGGCCTGCGGATGTGGGAAAGCATGGGCGCCCTGCAGCTGATCCGCAGCTTCGGACGCGAGGGCTACGAGGCCAACCGGTTCCGGAGCGTCTCGGAGCGCATCCGCCGCCGCATCCTGGCGCTCGACGTGCTCTGGGCCCTGCCCGGCCCGATCGCCGAGGTCTGCGGCGCGCTGCTGATCGGCGTGCTGGTGCTGGCCGGCGTGACCCTGGGCGCCGGCCTCGCCCCGCTCGCCGCCTTCCTCGCCCTGCTTTACCGACTGCAGGGCCCCACCCGCGAGTTCATGCAGTGCAAGGTGGCGCTCGACGGCCTGGCCGCGGCCGTGGACGACGTCGAGGACGTGCTGACCGAGACCGCCACGCCCTACATCGTCGGCGGCGCGGCCCCGGCCCAACCGCTGCAGCACGGCCTCGAGCTGCGCGAGGTGAGCTACGCTTACGACGCGGCCGAGCCGCCGGTGCTGGACCGGGTCAGCTTCGCCATTCCGGCCGGCCGGACCACGGCCATCGTCGGGCGATCCGGCGCCGGCAAGTCCACCCTGCTCTCGCTGCTGTTCCGGTTCCGCGACCCCACGGGCGGCGTGATCCTCGCCGACGGCCGGCCGCTGCCCGAGCTCGACCTCGCCGGCTGGCGCGGGCGGCTGTCGCTGATGGCGCAGGAGGCCCAGCTGTTCAACGCCACCGCCGCCGAGAACATCGGCTACGGCGATCTCGCGGCCTCCCGCGAGGCGGTCGCCAAAGCCGCCGCCGTGGCCGGCGCCGATTTCATCGCCGCCCTGCCGCAGGGCCTCGACACCGAGCTCGGCGACCGCGGCGCGCGGCTCTCCGGCGGTCAGCGCCAGCGCATCGCCCTCGCCCGCACCATCCTGAAGGGTCCCGACCTGTTGCTGCTGGACGAGCCGACCAACGCGCTCGACGCCGAAACCGAGCAGGCCTTCCAGGCCGCGCTGCGGACGTTCTCGGAAGGCCGCACCGTGGTGGTCGTCGCCCACCGGCTGTCGACGGTGATGGCCGCCGACCAGGTGATCGTCCTGGAGGCCGGCCGCGTCGTCGAGGCTGGGCCGCCGCAGGAGCTGCTGGCCCGACCCGGCCACTTCGCCCGCCTGCACGGCCTGCAGTACGCCGAACCCGTCGCGAAGGAGGTCGCCTGATGGGATACCGTCTCGTCGATCTGGAGCTGGCCGCGCCGCTCCCCGAAATCGTGCTCGAGCCGGGCCAGACCGGCGTGGGCGTCATCGCGCGCTGGAACGGCCGGCTGGCCGGCTTCGCCATGATCCCGCGGCCGGACGGCCGGGCGATCAGCGCCGCCGAGGTCGCCGCCCTCGCCGACGAACGGTTCGCCCGCGCCGTGCTGGCGATGCGCGCCGAGGACGAACTGCGCGGACTGTGGCCCGCGGCGGAGGCCGACCCCGCGCCCAGCCTCAGCGTCGCCATCTGCACCAAGGACCGCGCCCGGCGCCTCGCCCGGCTGCTGGGCTCAGTCGTCCCGCTGGACCGCGCCGGCTTCCGGTCGGTGGAGATCGTCGTGGTCGACAACGCGCCGAGCGACGACGCCACCCGACGGGCTGTCGAGGGCTTCCCGGGCGTGCGCTACGTGCTGGAGCCCAGGGCCGGACTCGACTTCGCGCGCAACGCGGCGCTCAACGCCGCGACCGGCGACTATCTCGCCTACCTCGACGACGACGTGGTGGTCGACCGCGGCTACCTCGCGGCGCTGTCGACCGCGATCCTGGCCCGGCCCGACGCGGGCGGCTTCACCGGCCTCGTCCTGCCCTTCCGGCTCGATACGGAGGCCCAGGTCAGGTTCGAGAGCCGCGGCGGGTTCGGGCGCGGCTTCCTGCGCACGGAGTTCCGCAAGGACCGCTTCGGGAACCGCCTGCACCCGGTGGGCGCGGGCATCCTGGGGGCCGGCTGCAACATGTGCTTCGACCGCCGGCTGCTGCTGGAGCTCGGCGGGTTCGATGAGGCGCTGGACACCGGCGCGCCGCTCCCCGGCGGCGGCGACCTCGACATCTTCTACCGCGTGCTGCGGAGCGGCCGGCCGATGCTCTACGAGCCGGGCTACGCCGTCTTCCACGAGCACCGCGAGACCCTGGAGCAGCTGCAGCGGCAGTACTGGACCTGGGGTCTCGGCTTCATGGCCTTCCTGACCAAGTGCCGTCGCACCGACCCGGCGCTGGCCCAGCGCCAGTCGGCGATCGTCTGGTGGTGGGCGCTGGACCGACTGGCCGCCGTGGCGCGCGCCGGCCTGCGCGGCAAGCGCACCGAGCTCGGCTTCGCCTGGGCGGAGCTGAAGGGCGGAGTGCAAGGGATGTTCGGCGAATACGACCGCTCCTGCGCCCGGTCGCAGGCGATCCGGGAGGCCACCGCATGAGCGACGCGCCCTGGGAAATCCTGCACCTCGACCTGGCCGACGGCGCGGCCGAGGTGGACGCCCGCGAGACCGGCCTGCTGCTGGTGCTCTGGTGGCGGAGCCTGCCGCTCGGAACCAAGGCGCTGCTGCCGGCCGAGACGCCGGTGCGGCGCGATCAGCTCCTGGCGCTCGCCGCCCAGCTGATCGCCGACCAGGCGGCGGCGCGGGGCGAGGCCCCGCCCCGGGCCGGCGTGGACGGCTGTTCGCACGTGCCGCTGCCCCTCTCCGCCGCCGCCGGGCTGCCGGTGCTGGCGCAACTGCACGCGGCCGCCCAGCCCTCGGCCGGCGGCGCCCAGCGGCTGAGCGTCATCGTCTGCACGCGCGAGCGGCCGCAGATGCTGGACGCCTGCCTCGCCAGCCTCGCCGCCCAGGCCGCCCCGCCCGGGCAAGTGGTGGTGGTCGACAACGACCCGGCCGCCAGCGCGCGCGCCGTCGCCGAGGGCCGTCCGGGGGTGACCTATGTCCACGAGCCGCGCCCGGGGCTGAGCATCGCGCGCAACGCCGGGCTCACCGCCGCGCACGGCGAGTTCGTCGCCTTCACCGACGACGACGTGGAGCTGCACGCCACCTGGACCCGCGAGCTGATCCGCGCCTTCGAGACGTCGGGCGCGGACGCGGTCACCGGCCTCGTGCTGCCGGCCCGGCTGGACACGGCGGCGCAGCGGGCGTTCGAGCTCGACCTCGGCGGCTTCACCTCGCGGTTCACGCCGCTGATGTTCGACGGCCGCTTCCTCGACGAGACCCGCGAGATGGGCCCGCAGGTCTGGCGGATCGGCGCCGGCGCCAACATGGCGTTCCGCCGCGCGAGCCTCGTGGGCCTCGGCGGCTTCGACGAGCGGCTGGGCGCGGGGGGCGTCCGGCTGCTCGGAGGACAGCGAGTTCTGGTACCGCATCCTGGCGGCCGGCGGACGCTGCTTCTACGAGCCGCGCGCCGTGGTCTTCCACCACCACCGCCGGGACTGGAAGGGCCTGCGCAGCCAGTACCGCGCCTACATGAAGGGCCATGTGGCCGCGCTCGTCGCCCAGGCGGACCGCTATGGGACGCCGGGCGACCTGTGCCGGATCCGCCGCCAGTTGCCGGTCTATTTCGTGCGCACCGCGCTCTCGGCCATCCAGACCCTGGACGGCTGGCGCCTGCGCCTCCTGGCCGAAGAGGTGATCGGTTGGGTCCTGGGCCTGCAGTACCTCGTCCGACCCGGCTGGCGTCAGCGGACCGGCGCGCCGCGCCACGGCCGGAAGGCCCCCGACGTCGGAGCGGCGCAGCATGCCTAAGACCCCGCTGGGCGCCTTCCTGGCGCAGAACCCCTTCCCGCACGGGCTGACCGACGGCCTGTTCTACCGGGAGAAGATGCGCGCGATCCATCGCATCGCTCCGGACCGGTTGCGCGACGACGACCGGCCCGCCCGTATCCTCGACATCGGCGGCGGACGCAGCGGGCTCGCCTGGCTGCTCTATCCGGAGGCCCAGATCACCTCGGTGGACATCGATCCGGAACTCGCCGGCCACGGCCCGGCCGCCGGCCGCGTGACCTTCGTCTGCGCCGATGCGCTGCGGCTGCCGTTCGCCGACGGGGCCTTCGACGCGGTCACCCTGTTCGACGTGCTGGAGCACATCCCGGACGACCGGCAGGCCGCCGCCGAGGCGGCGCGGGTGACGCGCCCAGGCGGCGTGGTGCTGGTCTCCACGCCTACGGCCACCTGGCGCTATCCCTACTTCAGGGCGCTGGCGCCGCTGTGCCCGCACGAGCGCGAACTGATGGCCGAGTGGGGGCATGTCCGGCGCGGCTATCGGGCCGACGAGTTGCAGGCCCTGTTCGGCAAGGCGCCGGAGACGCAGGCGAGCTTCATCAACGCCTTTACCGCCCTCTTCCACGACATCGCCTTCTCCCGGCTTGGCCGGCGGGCGCGGAAGCTCGCCTACCTCGCGACCTCGCCGCTCGCGGCGCTGGGGTATCTCCTCCACCATCCCGCCATGGGCGGCGCGGAGACCGCGGGCGCATGGCGACGCTAGGCCGGGACTCCGTCGCCATCTTCCCCTGGGGCGACGTGATCGAGGAGTTCCTCGATCCGCTGGGCCTCGACGCCGAGGACTATGCCCGGCGCATGCGCGGCGGCTGGCTGTTCGGCTATGTCGCCGCCTTGCAGCGGCACGGCCGGCGCGCGGTGATCGTCTACGCCAGCGAGCGCCGCCGGCGTCCGGAGCGGCTGATCCACGCAGAGACCGGCGCCGCCATCTGGCTAGTCCCGGGCCGACGGTCCGGCGAAGGCCTCGCCCGCGGGCGGCCCTCGCTGCGCGCCGGACTGCAGTGGGCGCGCACGCCCTTCGCCGGCTTCGCCCGCGTGCTCCGGCGGGAAGGCTGCAGCAGCCTGCTGGTGCAGGACTACGAGCACGCGCGGTTCGACGCGCTGGTCGCCCTGGGGCGAATGCTGCGGCTGCCGGTCAGCGCCACCTTCCAGGGCGGCGACCTGACAATGTCGCCGATCGAGGCGCGGGTGCGCAGCCGGACGCTGGCGGCCTGCCAGGCGCTGATCGTGCCGTCGGCGCGGGAGCGCGAGCGGTTGGCGACGCGCTATGGCCTGCCGGCCGAACGGCTGCACGCCATCCCCAATCCGGTGGACACGGAAACCTGGCGCGCCGAGCCGCGGCCGGCGGCGCGGGCCGCGCTGGGGCTCGATCCAGACGTCCTGCTTGTGGTCAACCACGGCCGCATCGACATCCAGCGGAAGGGCCTGGACGTGCTGCTCGCCGCCTGGAGGCGGGTCGCCGCCGCCCGCCCGACAGCGCGGCTCGCCATCCTCGGCTCCGGGCAGGACCACGACGCCTTCGCCCCGATGGTGGCGGCGTCGCCGGCGTTGGACTGGCGCGCCGGCTACGTCACGGATCCGCCGCTGATCCGCCGGTGGCTTTCCGCCGCCGACGCCTACGTGACCCTGTCCCGGACGGAGGGCATGCCTGTGGCTCCCCCTCGAGGCCATGGCCTGCGGCCTGCCGGTGGTCTCCAGCGATGCGCACGGGCTGGCGGACATCTTCGGCGAGGCGTGCGGGCGCCGGCGGGATCATGGTCCCCCGCGGTGCGGCCGATCCCGCCGCGGACGCCCTCATCGGCTTGTTTGCCGACGGCGGTCTGCGCCAGCGTCTCGGCCGCGACGCCCGCCGGGCGGTGGAGACGCGCTTCAGCCTGGACGCCGTCGGCCTCGCGCTGGCCGCGACGCTCCCGCGGGCGGGCGAGTCCGCGCCCGTTGCGCCTGCGGCGGCGGGGCCGGTCCCGATGGGCGCCTGACCGCATGCCCTGGGTCGCGAAGGAAATCGGAAGTCCCCGCTGCCGGCTCGAACGCCGCGTCCGCCGCTGGTTCTACGACCACGGTCCCGGCGTGACGGCCGCCGGCATCGGCGCCGTCTGCGTGCTCGCAGCTGTCACCACCCTCAAGCTCGCCGGACTGCTCGGATAACGCGGCCCAGCACCCCGGCTGCGCCGCTGTTCTCGAAGATCCCCACCGCAGCGCCCGGCGCGAGTTCCGCGGCGCGCGCGACGGCGCTCGCGGTGCGGGCGTCCACCGCCTCGTCGGCGCCCATCTGACGGGCGAGGTTGCGCCGCGGGGGTGAGAAGTCCGCGGCGATGATCCGGCTCATGCCGCGGCTTCTCAGAACGGCGATGACCGCCAACCCGATCGGCCCGCAGACCTCCAAGGCCGGTCGGGAGACCAACCTTTTCCCACTGCGGCTGCGGCCCTTCGGAACTCGTGTCGAACTGATCGGTTCGAACAGCAGAGCTGGACGAGCGGTGGGGAGGCTGCGCCATGGACGAGCTGCCGATCTGGACGCCCTACTGCGGTCCCGGCGCGACGCCGGGCGATCTTCTGCTCCGGTGGAATGCGGATCCCGTCCTGCTGACGGCCTTCGCGCTCGCGGCCGTCCTGCTCTGGCGGGCCCGCGCGACGGCGAGCGCCTGGTCAGCCCTGGCCGTGGCGGCCCTGCTGTTCCTGTCGCCGCTCTGCGCCCTGTCCTCGGCGCTGTTCTCCGCCCGGACGGTCCACCACGTCGTGCTCATGGCCGCGCTCGCGCCGCTGATCGCCTGGTCGCTTCCCCGGTCGGGCGGGGGGCTGGCCGCCGCGACGGGCGTTTCCACCGCCGTCTTCTGGGCGTGGCACGCGCCCGGCGCCTACGCCTGGGCCCTCAGCCACGACATGGCCTACTGGCTGATGCAGATCAGCCTGGCCGCGGCGGCGGTCTGGTTCTGGATGGCCGTCCGCACGGCCGCCACGCTCCCGGCGGTCGGCGCCCTGCTCCTGGCGACGGTGCAGATGGGATTGCTCGGGGCCCTGCTCACGCTCGCCGACCGGGCGTTCTACGCACCTCACCTGGCCACGACCCTCGCCTGGGGCCTGACCCCGCTTCAGGATCAGCAGATCGCCGGGCTCGTGATGTGGGCGCCGGCCGCGGCGGTCTATCTGGGCGTCGCCCTGACCCTCCTGGCGCGGCGGCTGCAGCCCGAGCCCCTCAGCCCATGATCGACCGCCTGCTGCTCAATGTCCTCGAGTGGGCGGCCGGTCATACCGACGAGGGCCGCTACTCGCCGGTGGCCATCGTCTTCCACTGGGCCATGGCGGGGCTGGTCGCCTTCCAGCTCGGCTGGGGCTGGTGGATGGGACGCCTGCCCACCGGCGGCGAGAAGGCCGCGGCCTACGAGCTGCACTATGCGGCCGGCGTGCTCATGCTGGCGCTGATCGTCGGCCGCACCGCCTGGCGGGCCCTGGCGCCCGGGCCGATCAACGACGCCGACAAGCCGGGCTGGGAAAGCGTGGCGGCGAAGATCACCCACTATGTGTTCTACGTCTGCCTGTTCGGCCTGCCGCTCTCGGGCTGGCTGATGGTCTCGGCCTCGGGGCGCGAGACCGACCTCACCCTGGCGGGCCTCATCCCGTGGCCCCTGCTGCCGCTGCAGGACCTGTCCAACGGGCGTCTCTGGGCGCTGGAGGCCCTGGCGGAGTGGACCCACTGGGGCCTGATCGTCACCCTGCTGTTGCTGATCCCGATCCACGTGGGCGGGGCGCTGAAGCATCAGCTGGTGGACCGGGATGACGTTATGCACGGGATGCTGCCGGTGCTTCCCAAGCCGCGTCGGAAGGCGAGCCCGTGGCGACGGCGCTGGCTGGCGCTCGAGCGGCGGACTGTGCGGCTAGCCAGGCGGCTAGCGCGGCTATCTCGGCGTCCGACAGCCCGGCGCTCGCGATCTGCATGACGCCGCGCGGATCGTTGCGCCGCGCCCCCTGCCGCCACTTGCGGAGCTGGTCGGCGACATAGACCGCCGGCTGGCCCGCGATGGCCGGTCCGGCCGCGCCGACGCCCTCGCCGTTGGCGCCGTGGCAGCCGACGCACCCCTCGTAGGCCGCAGGCGCAGGACCAGCCGACATCGCGCGCGGGCGCCGGCAGGCCGGCATAGTAGTCCGCCACGGCCTGGCGGGCCCGGGGACTGAGCCCCTTGGCGACGGCCGCCATGGTCGGGTCCTTGCGCAGGCCGGCGACGTAGTCCTCCAGCTGCTTGTGCAGGTAGCCGGAGTCCAGGCCGGCGAGCCGCGGCGCGGCGTCGCCGTCGCCGGCGCCGTCGAGGCCATGGCAAGTGAAGCAGGCGTGGGCCGCACCGCCGTCGCCGCCGCTCATCGCCACCACCCGCCCCGTGCTGCTGAACGCCGCGTCCGTCACGGTGGCGCCCCGGCTGCAGCCGGCGAGCAGGAAGCCGAGGAGGAGGACGGTGAGCCGGCGCACACGCCTGCAACCCGCGCCAGCTTGGCCGGTTCCGGGAACTGCCACGCTTTCGACGGGTTAGCGTACTTGGGCCGGAGGCGGGGATGAAGCGGTGGACGTTCGTGTGCGCAGGAGGTTCGCCGCCGTGACCCTCGCCGCCCTTGCGCTCGCCGCCTGCGCCGAGAAACCCGTCCTGCCCCGACAGCTCGCCGGCGCCGACCCCGAACGCGGCCGCGCCATCGCCGAGCGCCTGGCCTGCGGGGCCTGCCACGACATTCCGGGCATCGACTGGCCGAAGGGCCGCGTCGGCGGGCCGCTCGCGGGCTTCTCCAGCCGGCCGCTGATCGCCGGGCGCTTCCCCAACCAGCCCGACACCCTGGTGCGGTGGCTGTGCGACGCGCCCTCGCTCGCCCCCGGCACGGCCATGCCGCCGCAGGACCTGTCGCCCAGCGAGGCGCGCGACGTGGCGGCTTTCCTCTACACCCTCGAATGAGCGGGCCGGGCGAGATCCTCTCGGGCTGGCCGCCGCCCGTGCTGGACCCGGCCGGCCCCTTCGCAGGACCGGTGACCGTGCTGGCCTGGGTGCTGTTCGCCATGGGGGTCGCGGTGCTGGGCCTCGTGGTCTTCGCGACGGCCGTGGCGGTGTTCGGGCCGCGCCGCTGGCGCGCCCGCCTGGGCCACGAGCGCCTGGTGTGGATCGGCGGCCTCGCCTTCCCCGTGGTGGTGCTGAGCGCGCTCCCTGATCTGGGGCCTCACCCTGACACGCGACCTCTCGGCCCCGCCCCTGCCCGGCGAGACGCGGGTCCGTGTGACCGGCGAGATGTGGTGGTGGCGGGTGGCCTATCTCGACGGCCGGGGCCGCGAGGCGATCCAGGACGCCAACGAAATCCACATCCCCGCCGGCCGGCCGGTGACGCTGGAGCTCGAGGCGGCCGACGTCATCCACAGCCTCTGGATCCCGCGCCTGTCGGGCAAGGTCGACATGATCCCGGGTCGCCGCAACCTCATGCGGATCCAGGCGGATGCGCCCGGCGTCTATCCGGCCCAGTGCGCGGAGTTCTGCGGCGGGCCCCACGCCCTGATGGGCCTGGTCGTGGTGGCGCACGAGCCGGCCGCCTTCGACGCCTGGCGCGCGGCCCGCGAGCGCCCCGCGCCGCCCGAGCCGAGCGGCGGGGCCCAGGCCTTCCTGGCCGCCGGCTGCGGCGCCTGCCACACTGTGCGCGGCACCCCCGCCAACGGCCTGGCCGGGCCTGACCTCACGCACGTGGGATCGAGGCGCACGCTGGGCGCCGGCATCCTGCCCAACCACCAGGGCACGCTGGCCGCCTGGATCGCCGACAGCCAGGCCATCAAGCCCGGCAACCGGATGCCCGCCTATCCGGTCCTGGGCGGCGGCGAGGTGCGGGCCATCGCGACTTGGCTCGAGAGCCTGAAATGACCTCGGAGACCGGTTTCGACCGGAGGCTCTACGACCGATTCCCCCACCCGCGGACCGCGTCCGCCCGGCGAGCTGAAGGCGCTCGAGGACGCCTGGTGCCGGCCGCGGGGGTGGGAGTGGATCTCGGCGATCAACAACAACTTCATCGGCGTCTACTACCTGGGCGCCGCCATGCTGTTCTTCGTGCTGGCGGGCGCGCTGGCGCTCCTGATGCGCACCCAGCTGGCCCTGCCGCTGAACGGCTTCCTGCCCCAGGAGACCTACAACCAGCTCTTCACCATGCACGGGACCATGATGATGTTCCTGTTCGCGGTGCCGGCGGTGGAGGCGCTGGGCGTGCTCCTGCTGCCCCAGATGCTGGGCGCCCGCGACCTGCCCTTCCCGCGGCTGTCGGCCTACGCCTTCTGGGCCTATTTGATCGGCGGTCTGGCCTTCTTCTGCTCGCTGTTCTTCGGGCTCGCCCCGAACGGCGGCTGGTTCATGTATCCGCCCCTGACGGGGGCGACCTATTCGCCCGGAATCAACGCCGACTTCTGGCTGCTCGGCATCGGCTTCATCGAGATCTCGGCCATCGCCGGCGCCATCGAGATCATCGTCGGCGTCCTGCGCACCCGCGCGCCCGGCATGACCCTCGACAAGCTGCCGATCTTCGCCTGGGCGATGCTGATCTTCGCCGCCATGATCATCATCGCCTTCCCGTCGGTGATCCTGGCGACCCTGCTGCTGGAGCTGGAGCGGGCGTTCGGCTGGCCGTTCTTCGACAGCGTCAAGGGCGGCGACCCGCTGCTGTGGCAGCACCTGTTCTGGTTCTTCGGCCATCCGGAGGTCTACATCATCTTCCTGCCGGCGGCGGGCGCGATGTCGACGATCATCCCGACCGTCGCGCGGACGCCGCTGGTGGGACACCGGCTGGTGGTGCTGGCCATGCTGGCCACCGGCTTCATCTCCTTCGGCGTCTGGGCGCACCACATGTTCACCGTGGGCCTGCCCCGGATGTCGGTGAACGTCTTCTCCGCCGCCTCCATGGCGGTCAGCATCCCGGCCGGGGTCCAGGTCTTCGCCTGGATCGCCACCCTGGCGGCCGGCCGGATGCGGTTCAACACGCCCGGCCTCTTCGCCATCGGCGGCCTGGTGATCTTCGTGGCCGGGGGGCCTGACCGGGGTCATGGTCGCCATGGTGCCCTTCGACTGGCAGGCGCACGACACCTACTTCATCGTCGCCCACCTGCATTACGTCCTGATCGGCGGGATGGTCTTCCCGCTGTTCGCCGCGATCTACTACTGGACGCCGCTGGTCAGCCGCCGGCCGCTAAGCGAGCGGCTCGGGCGCTGGATCTTCTGGCTGATGTTCGCGGGCATGCACCTGGCCTTCCTGCCGATGCACCTCACCGGCCTGATGGGGATGCCGCGGCGCGTCTACACCTACCTGCCCGACTGGGGATGGCAGGCGACCAACCAGCTCTCCACCGCCGGCGCCTACCTCTTCGGGTTCGCGGTCCTGCTCTGGATCGTCGACATGGCCCGCAACTTCCGGCCGTTCGGTGCGACCAACGCCGGCAACGTCTATGGCGGACCGGGGCTGGAGTGGCTGCCCAACGACCTCTACTCGGTCCGCTCGATCCCGGTGGTGAAGAGCCTCTATCCGCTCTGGGACCAGCCGAACCTCGCCCGCGACGTGGAGGCCGGGCGCTACTTCCTGCCGGACAATCCCACAGGCGGGCGCGAGACCATCGTCACCAGCACGATGAACGCCGAGCCGCAGTTCCTGCTCAGGATGCCCAAGCCGTCCGGCTGGCACGTCTGGGCGGCGATCTTTACGGCGGGCTTCTTCCTGCTGCTCACGATCCAGGCCTATGTCGCCTCGGCGATCTGCGGCGTGCTCGCCGTCTACACCCTCGTCCAGTGGTGCTGGCTGCTCGACAAGCCCATGGACCAGGCGCCCGTGGACATCGGCGGCGGCGTCATGGCGCCCAGCTACGCCAGCGGGCCCCGCAGCCACGGGTGGTGGGCGACGGTGATCACCCTGATCGTCGGCGGCATGGTCGCGCTGCTGGCGGGCTTCTCCTACGTCTTCCTGTGGAGCGGGCGGCCTGACCTCTGGATCGCGCCGCCGGACGACTCCTGGCGCTGATCCTCGGCCTGCTGGCGTCCGCCGGCCTCCTGGCCTGGCTGGGCGTGACGGCGCTGGTGCGCGACGGCCGGCGCAGCCCGTCGGTCTCGACGTTTATGCTGGCGGCGGCGGCGGCCCTGCTGGCGCTCGCCTGGGGCCTGGACGTCCAGGGCTGGTTGCGGACCGGCCTTCGCCCCGAGGATTCGCCGCAGGGCGCGACAGTCGCCGCCCTGGTCTCCTGGCAGGGGCTGTTCGTGGGCGTGGCCGCCGTGATGGGCCTCTACGCCCTGGCCCGGCTGGCGCGGGGCTATGTCCGCGCCGCCCAGCCCGCGACCTTCGAGGCGATCGGCCTGTTCATTGCCTACAGCGCCGGCCAGGGCGCCTTCGCCGCCGCCCTGCCGCGGCTGTTCCCCGGAGGCTGAGAATGCCCCGCTGGAGCTACGCCCTGGGTGGCCTGATCGCCTGGACCGTCCACTTCTCCGGCGTCTACGCTTTCGTGAGCCTCGACGCCCAGACGGTCGCCCGCGACGGGGCCCTGTGGCGCGCGGCCTCGGCCGCCCTGTCGGCGGCCTGCCTCGCCGCCTGCGTCGCCGTGGCGGTGGTCGCGGCCCGACGCCTCCGGCGACGCCGCGAGGCGGGCGTGGCGCTGATGGACCAACTGGCCCTGCTGGGGGCCGGGGTCGCCCTTGTGGCGATCCTCTGGCAGACCCTCGCGGTGCTGATCGCCTAGCGCTGGGGCGCGACGCGCCAGACGGTGTTGGAGAGGTCGTCGGCCACCAGCAGGATGCGCTTGGCCGGGTCGAAGGTCACGCCCACCGGACGTCCGCGCGCCTTGCCGTCCTCGGTCAGGAAGCCGGTGAGGAAGTCGGCCGGCGGCCCGCTGGGCCGGCCGCCGGCGAACGGAGTCCAGACCACCTTGTAGCCGGCCAGGTCCTGGCGGTTCCAGGAGCCGTGCTGGCCGATGAAGGCGCCCTCGGCGAACGTTCCTCCGAACCCGCCCTGGGTCGCGAACGACAGGCCGAGCGCCGCCACGTGCGAGCCCAGGGCGTAGTCCGGGGCGATCGCCTTGGCCACCATGTCCGGCTTCTGCGGGCGGACGCGCGGATCGACGTTCTTGCCCCAGTAGCTGTAGGGCCAGCCGTAGAAGGCGCCCTCCCGCACCGAGGTGAGGTAGTCGGGCACAAGCTGCGGGCCGATCTCGTCGCGCTCGTTGACAACGGCCCAGAGCGCGCCGGTCGCAGGCTCGATGGCCAGGGCGGTGGGATTGCGGATGCCGCGCGCGACGGTGCGCCGCGCGCCGGTCGCCCGGTCGATGGCCCAGACCACCGCCCGCTCCTCCTCCACGGCCATGCCGCGCTCGCCGACATTGCTGTTCGAGCCGATGCCGACGTACAGCGTCTGCCCGTCCGCGCTGGCGGTCAGCGCCTTGGTCCAGTGGTGGTTGAGCGCCGACGGCAGCTTGGTGACCTCCTCCGCCGCCGCCGTGATCCGCGTCTGGCCGGGCTGGTAGGAGAAGCGCCCCAGGGCGTCCTGATTGGCCACGTAGAGGTAGCCGTCCACGAAGGCGAGGCCGTACGGGGCGTTCAGGCCGTCCACGAAGACGGTCCGCACCTCGGCCTGGCCATTGTTGTCGGCGTCGCGCAGCAGGGTGATGCGGTTGCCGCCCTTCACCTTGGTGTTGCCCTGCTTCTTGATCACGCCGGCGATCACGTCCTTCGGCCGCAGCGGCGGTGCGCCCCCGCCGCGTCCTTCGGCGACCAGGATGTCGCCGTTGGGCAGGACCAGCATCTGGCGGGGAATCTGCAGGTCCGTCGCCAGGGCCGTCACCGTGAAGCCCGCGGGCGCCGTCGGCGTCGCCTCGCCCCAGCCCGTGGGCTTGGCGATGCGCATGGGCGGCACGAGGGTCTCGCGCACGCCCGGCAGCTCCGGCTCGGCGCCGGTCTGGTTCAGGCCGGGGTCGCTCCGGCCGCAGGCTCCGAGCGCGAGCAGGGCCGTGGCGCCCAACAGGGTTGCGATCCGCATCAGGCCGTCTCCTCGTTCATCGCGCCCGAGTAGGCGACGGCGCCGGCGACCAGGGCGGCGATCGCGGTCAGGATGGACAGGACCAGGCCGAAGGCGCCCACCGAGCTCCAGGCGTCCTGGCTGTGCTTGAAGGCGTTGATCAGGCCCAGCAGACACATCAAGGCCAGCGCCGCGGCGTGCAGCATTCGCGCGCGACGCGCGCGGGTGCGCAGTCCGGCAAGGAGCGCGACCAAGGCGAAGATCAGGGCCAGGCCCCCGAACACCAGTCCGATCGTGATCGACCAGGCCGAGAAGTTCGTCCACTGCATCTCCGCGGTGCGGAGATAGGCCACGTCCGTGCCCACCGCGAAGCTGAACAGCGCGATGGGGAACGCCATCAGCAGGCCGTAGGCGGCCTGCAGGACGGCGCCCACGGCTCCAATCGGTCGGCGCATGTGTGTCCCCTCGGTACAGCCCCCTAGGTCGAATTCACGGCCGCGGATTGGGTTCCCCACCGGTCTCTTTCACCGATGAGGCCGCGAGGTCGCCGAAGGCCTGAGGCTGACGCGCAGGACAGAGCCGCGAAGCCTCAGGGCGTGGGCGGCGGCCGGGCCATGGGTTTGTCGAGGGCGGCCCCGCCGGCGACCGCCAGGCTGATCAGGCCGATGGCGATCCACTGGACGACGCTCAGCCGCTCGCCGAGGGCGGCCCAGCCGATGAGCGCCGCCACCGCCGGCGCCGAACTGACCAGCAATGAGAATGCGCGCGCAGATAGCTGGCGAAGGGCGAGCATCTCGAGGGTGTAGGGGGCGGCGCTGGACAGGACGGCGAGCCCAAGGCCCGCCGCCAGAATCTCCGGCCGAAGGAGCACGGCGCCCGCGTGCAGCACGCCGAGCGGGGCCGCGACGACCGCCGCCAGGGCGAGCCCGAGCGCCACCACGTCCCCGCCGACGCCCTCGCCGGCCACGTCGGAGCTGAACAGGATATAGGCCGCCCAGGTGACCGCCGCGGCGCCGGCGAAGGCGAGGCCGACCGGGTCGGCGCCGGCGGGATTGACCACCGGCAGCAGCAGGAAGAGCCCGGTCGCGGCAAGCAGGGCGAAGCCCGCGTCCGCGGGACGGCGCGACCGGATCAGGACGACGGCCAACGGACCGGTGACCTCGATGGCCACCGCCAGCCCGATCGGAATGCGCGCGAACGCCTCGTAGATGAGGATGTTCATCAGGCCGAGGCTCAGGCCGTAGCGGGCGATCGCCCGCCACTGCCGTGCGGTGCGCCGCGTCCGCCAGGGCCGCCACAGGAGGCTGAGCACGAGCGCCGCCAGGCTGATCCGGAGGGCGCTCATTCCCAGCGGGCCGACCAGGGGGAACAGGTGTTTGGCGAACGCCGCGCCGAGGTTCTGGGACACCAGCCCGGCCAGGACCAGGGCCGCCGGGCCTGAGGCGCGCGGAAGCTTGTGCGTCATCGCTGGTCCCTGCGGGCGCCGCGTCCACGGCCGGGCGGCGTCCGGGGAACTACTGGTCGGAGAGCCGCTTGGCCAGAGGGGCGTCGAACGGCGGCGGGCGGCCCGCGTCCCGCGCGGCGTCCATCCGCTTCATCGCGTCCTGCACATAGCGCACGCCCAGCCAGCGGAGCGGCTCAGGCTCCCAGTGACGGGCAGGATGTCCGGCGAGCGGCAGGCGCGCGAGCGGCGTCTCCCGCCCGACGATGAGACTGGCCAGGAGCCGCCCGGCGAGGTTGGTGGTGGACACGCCGCGGCCCGTATAGCCGTAGAGCACCCCGAGCCGCCGGTCCGCGTCGAAATCCACCCTCGGGTTCCAGTCGCGGGGCACGCCCAGGAAGCCATGCCAGGCGTGGCTGAAATCCGCGTCCCGCAGCATCGGGAACCAGTCGGTCAGCTGCCGGCGCATCTCGGAAGAGGTCCGCTCGAAGGCCGCTTCCCCGCCCTCGGTGGCGGAGCCGAACAGGTAGGGCGCGCCGCGGCTGCCGTAG
Organism: Phenylobacterium sp. J367; assembly: GCF_024699985.1. Lineage (GTDB taxonomy): Bacteria > Pseudomonadota > Alphaproteobacteria > Caulobacterales > Caulobacteraceae > Phenylobacterium. The sequence goes on from NZ_JAJONA010000001.1 coordinate 4,221,000, forward strand.
AGGATCCGGCCGTCCGGGGTCCGGGTGAGATAGTCGACGGTGTGGGCCTGGGAGCCCAGCCCTTCGCCCCCCGCCCAGCCGATCTCCGCCCACTGGGCGTCGCTGAGGGGTTGCGTGAGCACGATGCTCGAGGACATCGGAACGAGCGCGCGCTCGAAGCCCGGAGTCCTGGGCAGGTAGGCTTCGCCCGCGGCCACCACCGCCCGCCGGGCGCGGACCAGGCCACGGTCCGTCTCCAGCGCCGCATCGGCGCCCTGTCGCATACGGCGTACGCGGGTCTGTTCGTAGATCACGCCGCCCAGGCGCTCCACGGCGCGGGCGAGGCCGCGGACAAGCTTCGCGGGATGCACGGCCGCGCTGCGCGGCGTGTACAGCGCACCCTTGATCCCGTTTACCCGAACGCGGTCCCTGGCGGCGGCTTCGTCGAGGAGCCGGTTCCCCTCGCCGAAGCCGAGCCGCGCATAGGCGACCTGGGCCATCCGCACCGCGGCGAGCTGGGCCTCGCCGCGGGCGAGACTCAGGATGCCGTTCATCCGGAAGTCGGCCGCGATGCCCTCCGCCTCACAGACACGCCCGACCTCGTCGACGGTGTCGTACATGGCCAGGATGGTTTCGCGGGCCATCTCCGCGCCGTAGCGCGCCTCAAGGGTCGCGGGGTGGAGCGGGTAGCGGCTTGAGCACCAGCCCCCATTACGGCCGGACGCGCCGCAGCCGCAGATCTCCGCCTCGACGACGGCCACCTCGAGCCCGGGATGGTCGCGGAGGAGGTAGTAGGCCGTCCACAGTCCGGAGTAGCCGCCGCCGAGGATCGCGACGTCCACGGTCACGTCCCCGCCGAGCCCGGGCCGCGGCGTCAGCGGCTCTCCGGCCGTCTCGAGCCAGTAGCTTAAGCCTGGATAGTCGCGCGGGCTCATCTCAAGGCTGCTCGTCGAACACCACGAAGGTCTTCCTGAGCGTCGTCTGGATGCGCCAGATCCCGCCCGTGTTGGCGGGGAAGTAGACCGCGTCCCCGGCGCGGATATGCAGCGGCTCGCCCTCGTCCGGCTCGAACACCGCCTCCCCTTCGAGGAAGGTGCAGAACTCCGCCTGGAGCACCTGGCGCCGCCAGGTCCCGGGCGAGCACTCCCACACCCCCCGCGCGGAGGCCGCGGCGCCGTTGAAGCTCGTCGTTCGCGTGGCCGCCACCGGCTCGCCCAGCGGAACCTTGACCGGAACCGGCGCCGGCAGCGTCTCCAGGAGATCTTCGGGACGGAAGGAGACGATCGACATGGGGGAAACTCCGGAAAGCGATCAGAGGGGGCGCAGGACGCGGTCGAGGAAGGTGCGGGTGCGGGGCTCACGGGGCGCGCTGAGCAGCTCCCGCGCCGGGCCGGCCTCGACGATCTCGCCCCCGTCCATGAACAGCACGCGGTCGGCGACCTCGCGGGCGAAGCCCATCTCGTGGGTGACGATCACCATCGTCATGCCTTCGGCGGCGAGGTCGCGCATGATCCGCAGGACGTCGCCGACCCGTTCCGGATCGAGCGCCGAGGTCGGTTCGTCGAACAGGATGGCGTCCGGCTTCATCGCCAGGGCGCGGGCGATCCCGACCCTCTGCTGCTGGCCGCCCGACAGCGACGACGGAAAGGCGTCGGCCTTTTCCGCGACGCCCACCTTCTCGAGGAGCTCCCTCGCCTCAGCGGCCGCCTCGGCCTTCGGCCGGCGCTGGGCATGCACCGGTCCTTCGATGACGTTCTCCAGCACGGTCCGGTGCGGGAACAGGTTGAACCGCTGGAAGACCATGGCGAGCTTCGCCCGCACCTGCGGAAGCGTGGCCGGTCCGACCTCCAGACCGTCGACGCGGATGGCGCCGCCGTCATGGCTCTCGAGCCCGTTGATGCAGCGGAGCACAGTCGACTTGCCGGAGCCGGAGGGTCCGATCAGGCAGACCACCTCGCCGCGCGCCACCTCGAAGGTGACGTCGCGCAGCACCCGGTTGGCGCCGAACGCCTTGCTGACGTGGGAGACCTCGATCATCGGCGCGCCATCCGTCGCTCGAGCTGATGGACCGCGAGGGTCAGGGGCAGGCTCATGGCCAGGTAGAGGACGGCGATGAGCGTGTAGACGGTCATGTTCTGGAAGGTGGACACCGCCAGCAGCTGGCCGGCGCGGGTGAGCTCGGCCACGGTGATGGTGGAGGCGATCGAGGAGTCCTTCAGCAGCATGATCGAGGTGTTGCCGAACGGCGGCAGCGCGGTGCGGATCGCGAGCGGCATCATCAGCCGCTGCAGGATCTTGCGTTCGCTCATGCCCAGCGACTTGGCCGCCTCCACGAGCGCGGGATCCACGGAGTCGAAGCCCGCCCGGAAGTTCTCCGCCTGGTAGACCGAATAGGCTACCCCGAGACCGATGATGCCCGCCGCCAAGGCGTCGAGGCTCAGCCCGAATTCCGGCAGGACGAAATAGACGTAGAACAGCTGGACGATGATCGGCACGCCGCGGACCACGTTGACCACCGTGCGGCTGACGATCCGCACAGGCTTCAGCCGCGAGCGGCCCATCAGCGCCCACACGAGACCGAGCACGATGCTGAGCAGGAGGGCGCCGACCGTGACCTGCACGGTGACGACGACGCCCCTGAGGAGGATCGGCAGGAACTCGGCGGCGCGGACCAGGAAATCCTCCGGCATCACAACCCCCAGGCCTTCACGATCGCGGCGATCCGGGTGTCCTTGATCGCCGCGATCGCGGTGTTGAGGCGCGCGGCGAGTTCAGTCTCGCCCTTGCGCATGATCAGGCAGACCTGCTCCCGCGCCCCGGGCGCGAACTCGGGCGCGAGCCGCAGGGCGCGGGTCCGGGTGACCCGCAGGTAGTAGCGGATGATCGGCTCGTCGCCGTAGGCCGCGTCCAGTCGTCCGAGCCGCAGGTCGCGCAGGATGTCGGCGAGATTGTCGTAGGTCCGCACGTCGCCGACGCCCGCCTCCGCGAGCTGGTCCACGAACCTGGAGCCGACCTGGGCGCCCACCCTCCGGCCGGCGAGACGGGCAAGGTCCGGATAGGCGCCGGGGTCGTCGGCCGGCACGACCACCGCGCCGCCGTAGGCGTAGACCGGATCGCTGAAGTCGACGACGGCCTCCCGCGCGGGGGTCCGCAGCATGGCCGCGGCGATCAGGTCGATCTTGCCCACCGTCAGGGACGGGATCAGCGCGGAGAAGGCGGTGACCTGGACCTCCACCGGCATGGCCGCCTGGGCCGCCACCGCCTTGACGATGTCGACCATGGCGCCGGTGAGGGTGTTGGTGCGGACGTCGTAGAAGCTGAACGGCACGCCGGTGGCCGTGGAGCCGACCACCACGCCGCCGGTGCGACGCGCCTCGGAGCGAGGCGCACAGCCCGCCGCCATGGCGGACGCTCCCAGGCCCGCCAGGACGGCGCGCCGCGATCCGCGGAGGCGGGACGTCATCCGCACGGACGCCTCATTCGGGCTCCACCTCGAGGCAGAGGGTCTTGGTGTCCACATAGTCCCGCACGCCGTACAGCGAACCTTCCCGCCCGAGACCGGATTCCTTGACGCCTCCGAACGGCGCCACCTCGGTGGAGATCAGACCGGTGTTGATCCCGACCATTCCGTACTGCAGGGCGCCGCCCACCCGCCAGACCCGCGCGTTGTCACGGGTGAAGACATAGGCGGCCAGGCCCGCGGAGGTGTCGTTGGCGAGGGCGATGGCCTCGGCCTCGGTCTCGAAGCGCACGAGGCCCGCGACAGGACCAAAGGTCTCTTCCCGGCAGAGCAACGCCCCCGGACCGACGTCGGCGAGGACCGTCGGCTCGAAGAAGGCGCCTGGACCATCCATGGCGGCGCCGCCGGTCAGGACGCGCGCGCCGCCGCCCAGGGCGTCGGCGACGTGGGTGGAGACCTTCTCCCGGGCCCGCTCGTCGATGAGGGGCCCCTGCTCGGTCGGCCCGCTCAGGCCGTCCCCGACGTTCAGGGCCGCGGCCGCCTCGGCCAGCCGCGCGGCGAAGGCGTCGTAAACGCCGGCCTGGACGTAGAACCGGTTGGCGCAGACGCAGGTCTGGCCGGTGTTGCGGAACTTCGAGGCCATGGCGCCGGCGACCGCCTTGTCCAGGTCCGCGTCATCGAAGACCAGGAACGGCGCGTTGCCGCCGAGTTCCAGGCTCACCCGCTTGACGGTGCCTGCGCACCGGGCCGCCAGCATCTTCCCGACGGGTGTGGAGCCGGTGAAGGTGAACTTCCGCACGCGGGGATCCGTCGTCAGCACGTCACCGATCTCCGGCGCATCGCCCATGACGATGTTCAGCACGCCTTCCGGCAGCCCCGCCTCCTCGGCCAGGACGGCCAGGGCGAGGGCCGACAGCGGCGTCAGCTCCGACGGCTTCAGCACGACAGTGCAGCCCACCGCCAGCGCGGGGCCGACCTTGCGGGTGATCATCGCCGCGGGGAAATTCCAGGGAGTGATGGCCCCCACCACGCCGACCGCCTCATGGGTGACGACGATCCGCTTGTCGGCCATGTGGCCCGGGATCGTGACCCCATAGACGCGGCGCGCCTCCTCGGCGAACCACTCGAGGAAGGCGGCGGCGTAGGCGACCTCGCCGCGCGCCTCCGCCAGGGGCTTGCCCTGCTCGGCGGTCATCAGCCGGGCGAGATCCTCGGCATGCTGCAGGATCAGCCTGTGCCAGGCCTTCAGGATGTCCGCCCGCGCCTTGGCCGGCCGCGCGCTCCAGGCGGGGAGGGCCGCGGCGGCGGCGGCGACCGCAGTCTCGGCCTCGGTCCGCCCGAGGCGCGCCGGCCGGGCGAGCACGTCGCCCGTGGCCGGATTGGTCACGTCGAAGGCCGTGGCGCCGCCGACCCATGCGCCGCCGACGAACCCTTGCTCCCGGAGCAGGTCCGGACGCTGGAGCGCGAGGCGCTGGCGCTCGCCCAGGCTTGCGACCGCGTTCATGCGTCTTGCGGCGCAGCAAGCGCCGCTTCGAGGATGTCCATGCCTTCCTCGATCACCGCGTCGGAGGCGGTCAGGGGCACCAGGATGCGGATGGTCTCGCCGAACTGACCGCAGGACAGGATCACCAGGCCCTTCTCGAGCGCCCGGCCGGTGAGGGCCTTCGCCGCGGCGCCGTCCGGCTCACGGCTCCCGTGGGACGCCAGGACGTCGAACGCCACCATGGCGCCAGGACCCCGGGGCGGCGAGACCGGAAGCAGGTCGTTCCGGGTGGTGAAGCTCCGCAGCCGCTCCGTCAGGGCCGCGCCCACCACATTGGCGCGCTCGACGAGGCCTTCCGCCTCGATGACGTCGAGGACCGCGAGCGCCGCGGCGCAGGCCACCGGCGAACCGCCGTAGGTCCCGCCGAGACCGCCCGGATCGACCCGGTCCATGATCTCCGCCCGGCCGATGACGCCGGACAGCGGGAAGCCGCCGGCCATGGACTTGGCCACCGAGATCAGGTCCGCCTTCACCGAATAGTGCTCCATGGCGAAGAGCTTGCCGGTGCGCGCGAAGCCCGTCTGCACCTCATCGGCGATCAGCAGGATGCCGTGCTCGTCGCAGAGGGCCCGCAGGGCCGACATAAGCTCGACCGGCACGGGGTTGAAGCCGCCCTCCCCCTGGACCGGCTCCAGGATGATGGCCGCGACACGGTCGGGAGCGACGTCGGCTGCGAACAGGAACTGCAGCGCCCGCAGGGTGTCGTCGAGCGACACCCCGTAGCGGTCGTTGGGGAACGGCAGGTGGTAGACCTCCGCCGGGCCCGGCCCGAAGCCGCGCTTGTAGGGCGCCACCTTCCCGGTGAGACCCATGGTGAGCTGCGTCCGGCCGTGGAAGCCGTTGACGAAGGCGATCACCGCCGAGCGCCCCGTGGCGGCGCGGGCGATCTTCACGGTGTTCTCCACCGCCTCGGCGCCGGTCGTGAAGAAGATGGTCTTGGCCGGCCCGTCGATCGGCGCGACGGCGTTGAGCCGCTCGGCGAGGGCGATGTAGGGCTCGTACGGGACGATCTGGAAGGCGGTGTGGGTGTAGAGATCCAGCTGCCGCTGGACCGCCTCGATGACCCGCGGGTGCCGATGCCCCACGTTGAGCACCGCGATGCCCCCGGCGAAGTCCACGTAGCGGCGGCCTTCCGCGTCCCACAGCTCGGCGTTCTCGGCCCGCGCGGCATAGACGGCGGTGGCGTTGGCGACCCCGCGCGGCACGGCGGCGGTGCGGCGGGCGTGTAGATCGGCGTTGGCGGACACGGGCTAGTCTCTTGTTTGCGGGACAGTGGCGAAGGTCGCCGTTTCAACCCCAGGGCGACAGGCGATAATGTGGCCGGGATCGGTGACCGGGGATCACCACGCGCTGACCGCGCCCGCCGGAAATAAGAAAGGCGCCCCTCGGAAGGGGCGCCTAGGTTGCAGCGGCGGGGAGGGATCGCCGCCCGCGCAGGATCAGTACCGGGCGGTGGCCTGGATCCCGATCACCCGCGGCTTGATGGTGGCGCCCGTCCACAGCGGGCCGGCCTGGTAGACCGGCGCATTGGTGGTCCAGGACACGTTGTTCAGGGCGTTCTCGACGTAAAGCTCGAGGGTGACCTCCGGCGTCATGTCCATGCCGGCGCGAAGGTCGAGCTGGCTCGTGCCGTAGGACCCCTGGGTGCGCGTCGGGTCGTAAACCGACGACCCGGGATTCTGGTACGGGTACGGACCGTCGTTGGCGCTCTTGGAGCTCCACTGCCCGCGGACGAAGGCGTCCCGCTCGCCCAGCATGAACTCGTACTGCGCGGAGAGGTTGAAGGTCCACGGCGTGGCGCCGAGGGTCTGGCCCTTGAACACCAGCGGCGCGGTGCCGACGATGATCGTGCTGTCGTAGTAGGCGTCCGTGTAGCCGACAGCGGCGCTGAGCGTCAGGCCGTCCACCGGATGGACGACCACATTGATGTCGCCGCCCTTGCTGATCGCCGAGGCGGTATTGGCCACCAGGCTGAAGGCGCAGGGCAGACGGATCTGCTGCTGGATGTCGGTCCACTTGGTGTGGAAGACCGAGGCCTGGAAGGAGACCCGCCGGTCGAAGAAGGCGCTCTTCACCCCCAGCTCGTAGGTCTTGGTCTTGTCGGAGTCGTAGGTGTTGCCGCCCTCGATCCCCAGGACCGCCAGGTCAGCGGCGCAGATGTCCGGGACCGCCTTGTTGACCCCCGCCGGTCCGGTACCCCTTGGCGTAGGAGCCATAGATCAGGGTGTCGTCGCTCTGCTGCCAGGACAGCGCCACGCGCGGCGTGAACGGCTTCTCGCTCAGCTTGCCGGACGCCGTGGCGATGCCGCCCGCGTAGGAGACGCCGCGCTCGATGATGTCGAAGTCGAGGGTGTCCTTGGAATAGCGGCCGCCGACGCTCAGGGTCAGGTCGGGCACGACCTCGAAATCGACATTGCCGAAGACGGCGGTGGTCTTCTCGATGGTGTTCTCGTTGCCGTAGTAGCGGTGGATCCCGTCGACCATGAAGGGCGCGGCGGCCAGCGGACGCCCGATCTGGATCTGATAGGCCCGCGGATAGTGCGCCGAGGTGATCGGCACGTCCGACTTCAGCGACGAGCGCGAATGGTAGAGCCCGGCGGTCCAGCGCAGCCGCGCGTCGGGATCGGCGCTGTTGAAGCGGAGCTCATGCGTGGCCAGGCGCTGCTCGGCGACGGGGTTCTGGTAGGTCACCGGGCGCAGGCCCGGGATGATCGGGAACAGCCAGCGGGCCCCCAGGGACGTCCGGTCGTTGACGTGGGTGGCGTCGTTGAAGGCGTTGGACTTGCGGTAGAGGTAGGAGCTCACCGCCGTGACCGTCACCGGCTCGAACTCGGCCACCAGCTTGATCGCCGGCAGAATGAAGCGGTCGCTCTGCGGCTGGGCGAACGGGGCGTAGCTGGTGAAGTCGCCGGAGTCGGGATCGGCCACGCCCAGCGGGCAAGGGTTGATCGTCGGCGCCAGGGGGATCGACGCCGGGCAGACCGTATAGAGCGCCGGCCGGTCGTCGGTCTTGACGTTCTGGTAGTAGAGGCTGGGCTGGATCAGCACCCGGTCGGTCACGGCGAAATTCAGGGCGCCGCGGAAGATCGTGGCGTGGCTGGAGTTGCTGTTGTTCTCGCGGTCATTCGGATCCTGCCAGCTCTGGCGATCGATCCAGCCGCCTTCCTCGCGCTGCATGAAGCTGACGCGGAAGCCAAGCCGGTCCTGGACGATCGGACCGCCCACGGCGACGCCGCCCTCGTAGCTCGGGTCCCCGTCATCCACGATGCTGACCCGGGCGCGGGCGTAGGCGCTGTAGCTCGTCAGGCTGGGCGTCGGCGTGATGAAGCGGATCGCCCCGCCCTGGGAGCTGGACCCGAAGAGCGTTCCCTGCGGACCGCGGAGCACCTCGATGCGCTCCAGGTCGAAGATGAAGGGCACGGTGCTGCCCGAATAGTTGATCGAGGCGTTCCGGGCCTGGATCGGCGTGTCGTCGATATAGACCGCCGCGGTCGCCGCGCCGGCCGTCGACTCGATGCCGCGGATCGCGATCCGCTGGGTCCGGTCCTGCGGGATATCGACGCCCGGCGTCTGCAGGGCGACGTCACGGACGTCGCGGATGCCGCGTTCGTCCATGGCTTCCTGGGTGTAGGCGCTGACGCTGATCGGCGCCTTGCTCAGCTGCAGCGGCTGCTTGGTCGCGGTGATGACGATCTCATCGACCTGAAAGGCCGCGTCCTGGGCGGTGGCCCCATGCCCGGCGCCGAGCGCCACGCCGGCCAAGGCGGCGCCGACCATCAAGCGCCCGCGTCGCGAAACCTTCATCGCCATCATCTATCCCCTGTCGTCCGGCCCGCGCACGTGCGTCTCGGCCTGCAGCCGTGGCCGCGCGCTTTTATCGGCCCGAAGCATCCTCCGTTTGCGCCGTCCCGGGAGGTGCAAAACACAGCGGAAGTGTTGTCGCCAAGTCACCACCTCACAGGGAGCCGCCGGGACCAGGCCGAGCGCTGGGGTGCACGCCGGCTTGACCTCCCGCCCCGACGCCGTGAGATCGGCGGATGTTCATGCGCGTCCTCGCGGCCTCGATCGCTCTGGTCCTCACGCCCCTGCCCGCGGCTGCGCAAGCCGGTCTGATTGGGCGCCTCGTGGGCCAGCCCTTCGTCGTCCCCGACGCCCGCGGCGCGCCCGTTGCCCTCGAGTTCGTGTCGCCGGAGCCGGGTTTGGTCGAAGTGCGGATCGGCGGCCACGTCACGGACCGGTACAGCATCGGACCCGGCGGTTCGGGCCAGCACATCGCCGCCTCGGCGCCCGACCTCGTCTCGCGCGCCGATTTCACCACCGACAGTTGGGCGCGCACCTACCGGGGGCTGACCGTGACCTATGCGCTCGACGAGGATGGCGACCTGGTCGGCCGCCTGAGCGGCGCGGTCGAGGACTGGCAGTCGCCGAGCTTCGTCTATGCCCACAACCCGCAACACGCCGACCTCGGTCACCGGCTTCGGCTCGCCGTGGAACGGGCGCACGAGGAAGCGGACCGGTACGAGGGCCACGACCACGATCATGGACCGTCAGGTCAGTAGCCGGCCGACCGATCCACGACGTCATTCGCCGCTTCGCCGCGCAACAGGCGTCGGATGTTGGCGGCGATGATCCCGGCGGCGGTCTCCGGGTAGGTGAAGGCGGCCGCGTGCGGAACGACGCGGACGCCGGGATAACGCCAGAACGGGTGGCCCGGCGGCAGGGGTTCGACGCCGAAGACGTCCAGCGTCGCGGCGGCGATCCGCCCGGAGGCCAGGGCGGCGAGCAGGTCCTCCTCCACGAGGTGCGCGCCGCGGCCGACCTGGATGAGGCATGCGCCTTCGGCCAGATGCTCGAACAGGGCGGCGTTCAGAGCGCCCTGCGTGGCGTGCGTCAGCGGGAGAAGGCACACGAGGATCTCGCACCCCTCGGCGAAGGCGGCGAGGCCGGCCTCGCCATGATAGGTTTCGACGTCCGGAAGCGTGCGCGGGCTGCGGGACCAGCCGCGGACCTGAAAACCGAGGCCGGCCAGCGCCCGGGCGCAACGCCCACCCAGCTCTCCAAGGCCCATGACGCCAACCCGCCGCCGGCCGATCAGCGGCGGACGGACGGGCCGCCACGTGGCCGTCAGCTGCTGCTGCTCGTAGACATGCATGAGCCGGTGGTGATGCAGCGCCCGCATCACGACGAACTCGACCATTCCGTCGGCCAGGCTCGGATCGACCATCCGGACGAGGGGCACGTCCGGCAAGGTGGGGTCGGCGAGGAGCCCATCCACCCCAGCGCCCAGTGAGAAGATCGCCCGAAGGTTCGGGAAGGCCCGCCAGAAACCGGGGGGATTGTTCCAGGCGACGCCGAACGTCACGTCCAAGGGATCGCCTGCCTCGGGCCACAGCCGCAGCGCAACGTCGGGGGCGGCGCCTCGGAGAGCATCGGCCCAGGCCGCCTCATCCACGCCTTCGCAGGCGAACAGCAGCACCGGCAGGTTGCGATCGGGCATGGCTAGCCCGGTGACGCGTCGTGCGCCGCGGCGCGTTCGAGCCAGCGCCGGAACTTGAGGATGGCGGGATCGCGCCACCGGTCCCGGCGGACGCGCAGCGCATAGGCTCCGAAGCGGATCTCCGGCTCGGCGGGCTGGAGCTTGAGCTCGACGAGTTCGCCTGACGCCAGCTCGTCGCCGACGAGCAGGGCGTTGGTCAGCACGATCCCCTGCCCCCGGCGCGCCGCGTCCAGGGTCAGGTGGGCGTGCCAGAGCCGCGGCCCGCCCAACCGCTCCGGGACCTCCACCTGCCGGGCCTCCAGCCAGGTGCGCCATTCGCTGTCATCGTCCTCGTGGAGCAGGGTCTCGCCGAGCAGGGCGGCGGCCGGCGCATCGGGGCCCAGCCGGGCGGCCAGCGCCGGGCTGGCGGCCGGGAACACCGTCGGGCGCGCGATCTCCACCGACTGCACGTCAGCCGCCTGCGCGCCCCCCATGTCGCGGACGTAGCGGATGTCGGCGTCGGCCTCATGCCGTCCGAAGTCCGGGGCATGGTCGGTCGGGCGAACCTCCAGGTCGAACCCCGGATGGGCGGCGTTGAAGTCCGGCAGCCGCCGGATGAGCCAGCGATAGGCGAAGCCCGGCACGCTCCAGATCACCAGGCGGCTGTCGTCGCCCCGGCGGGTGAGGTCGGCGGTGGCGCGGCTGATCTCTTCCAGCGCCGCCGAAATCCGCGCCAGGTACTTGGCGCCTTCCGGCGTCAGCCGCCCGCCCTGCTCCCGGTCGATCAGCTTGACGCCGGCCCAGTCCTCCAGCGCGCGGAGATGGCGGCTCACGGCGGCGTGGTCGACGCCCAGCTCCTGTGCCGCGCGACGGATTCCGCCGAGCTGGCCCACCGCCTCGAAGGCGCGGAGGGCCGCGAAGGGCGGCAGGAGGCGACGCGCCGGCGACGGCCGTCCCCCAGCTGCCGGCCTTGGGCCTTCCCGCGTCATGACGACCTCTACCGACTCGACCGCCTGCACGGTCGGGGGATCGGCGCGGCTTGTCAAAGCCCGGCCGGTCGCGGCTTCGGCCGGGTCCGGCGGCGCCGGATCGCGGAGCGACGACATCTCAGGCCATGGTGGGGATGACGAAGCTCTGATCCGCCGCGGGCCGCTGGGAGGTCGGCCACCGCTGGGTGACGGTCTTGGTGCGGGTGTAGAAGCGGATGCCGTCCATGCCGTACTGGTTGAGGTCGCCGAAGCCCGACCGCTTCCAGCCGCCGAAGCTATGATAGGAGACGGGCACGGGGATCGGGACATTCACCCCGACCATGCCCACCTCGACGTCGGTGGCGAATTCGCGCGCCGCGTCGCCATCGCAGGTGAAGATGGCCACGCCATTTCCGTAGGCGTGCCGCGACGCCAGCCCCACCGCCTCCTGCAGGCTCTCAGCGCGGACGATCTGCAGCACGGGGCCGAAGATCTCCTCCTGGTAGCTGCGCATCTGGGGCGTGACCCGGTCGAAGAGCGTCGGGCCCAGGAAGTAGCCCTCCTCGTGGCCCTGCAGTCGGAAGCCTCGGCCGTCGACGACCAGCTCGGCGCCCTCGTCCACGCCCATCTGGATGTAGCTCTCGACGCGCGCCTTGTGCGCGGCGCTGACGACGGGGCCGTAATGGGCCTCGGGGTCGGTGGACACCCCCACCCTCAGGCCCGAGATCGCGTCGACGAGACGGTCGCGAAGCGCCGTCGCCGTGCGCTCGCCCACCGGCACGACGACGGGCAGGGCCATGCAGCGCTCGCCGGCCGACCCGTAGGCGGCGCCCAGGATGTCGTTGACCGCCTGGTCGAGGTCCGCGTCGGGCATGACGACGCCGTGGTTCTTCGCGCCGCCCATGCACTGCATCCGCTTCCCGGCGGCCGCCCCCCGCGCATAGACGTACTGGGCGATGTCCGACGAGCCGACAAAGCTGACCGCCTTGACGTCGGGATGGTCAACGAGGGCGTCCACCACCGTCTTGTCGCCTTGCACCACATTGAGGACGCCCTTCGGGGCGCCTGCTTCGAGCAGGAGTTCGGCCAGCCGCACGGGCACCGAAGGATCGCGCTCGGACGGCTTGAGCACGAAGGCGTTGCCGACCGCGATCGCGGGGGCGAGCATCCAGAGCGGGATCATCGCGGGGAAGTTGAAGGGCGTGATCCCGGCGCAGACGCCGAGCGGCTGGCGCATCGAATAGACGTCGATCCCCGGACCCGCGCCCACCGTATGCTCGCCCTTCAGCAGGTGCGGAGCGCCGCAGACGAACTCGACGACATCGAGCCCCCGCTGGATGTCGCCCTTCGCGTCGGACACGACCTTGCCGTGCTCCGAGGCCAGCAGCCTGGCGAGTTCGTCGATCTCGGCTTCGATCAGGCGCTTGAACTCGAACATGACCCGCGCCCGGCGCTGCGGGTTCAGGGCCGCCCAGGCCGGCTGGGCGGCGCGGGCGGACGCCACGGCCGCCGCCACGGTGGCCGGATCGCCGAGGACCACCTCGGCCTGCGGACGGCCGAGGTTGGGATCGAAGACGGGCTGACGGCCGGCGCCGCCGTCGACCGGGACGCCGTCGATGAAGTGAAGGATGGTGCGCACTGCGAAATCTCCGCGCAGCGCCGGACCCGCCGCCCGGACGGGTGGCGAGGCGGGCGCGATCAGGGGGTCTTGAGGGGCGCCGCGCGCTTCAGCGGGCGTAGGCGAGCTTGCCGTCGAGGATCGTCATGTCCACGGGGATGTCGGCGAGCTTCGCCTTGGGCGTGGTGAGGGGGTCCTGGGCGAGGACGACGAAATCCGCGACCTTGCCCACCTCGATGCTGCCGAAGTCCTTTTCGAGGAAGTTGGCCTCGGCGCTCCAGATCGTGAACATGCGGATCCCGTCCATGACGCTGATCGCCTCCTCCGGCTGCACGATGGTGCCGAACTTGGTGTCCCGGTTCACCGCCCGGGCGATGGAGAACATCGGATAGGTCGCGAAGTTCTGGGTGCCGACGGTGTCCACGCCGCCGGGCGGGCGGAAGCCGCGGTCGATGATGGTCTTCATGGGGAAGAACTTCACGTCCGGCTCCCGCACGTTCACGTCGGTCAGGCGCCACAGGAAGGCCACCTGCGGCGAGATGATCACATTGCTCCGCTTCATCCGCTGGAGCCGCTCCTCGGTGCGCTCGGGGTCCTGCACCAGGAAGTGGGCGAAATGTTCGATCCGCAGGCGGGCGTCCTTGCGCGGCGCGGCCTTCTGGGCGGCCTCATAGGCCGTCAGCACCATGTCCTGCGCGCGGTCGCCGTTGGCGTGGACCTGGACCTGCCAGCCGGCCTGGTAGGCGCGCAGGACGAGCTTGTTCAGGGTCTCCTGATCGTAGTTCACGCCGCCCGTGTTGTTCGGCATCCAGGTGGTGCCGGAGCCGTTCCAGAACGGCTTGTAGACGGCCGCCGTCGTCCCCCAGACGCCGTCGGCGAAGAACTTCACCGCCCCGAAACGGAGCCAGTCGTCGCCCAGGCCAGTGGTCACGCCGGAGGCTTCCACCATGTCCAGCATCTTGGGATCGCGGACGAAGTAGTTCATCCGGACCCGCGTCGGCAGCCGGCCTTCCTTCCGCAGGTCCTGCATGGCCCGGTAGGCGGTGGGCGTGGACAGGTCCGAGACCGTCGTGACCCCCCGCTTCAGGTAGAAGTCGTCCAGGATGAACCTCACCGCCTCCTTCAGCTCGGGGTAGGTGAAGGCGTCCAGCGCGGGCCAGGGGCGCCGGCGCGTCGCGGACCAGGAACACCTCGCCGTTCGGCAGCCGCTCATAGCGGCCCGAATGCCCCGGGCCGGGATCGGGCCAGTCCTTGGTCATGCCCATGAGCTGGGCGGCCTTGTGGTTGATCAGGAGTCGTGGGCGCTCCAGATCAGACGCACCGGATTGTCCGGGAAGGCGGCGTCGAGCTCGGCCCGCGTCGGCATCACCTGGTTGTAGGTCCCCTGCCCCACGAGCCACGCGCCGGGCGGGAGCTTGGCCTGGGCCTTCCGCAGCTCGGCGATGATCGCCTTGCCGTCCTTCAGCGGCGGCGCCTGGACCTTGATGTAGCGGGACTCGACGCCCGCCATGCCCTCCACGTGGGAATGGGCGTCGATGAAGCCGGGCAACAGCGCCCGCCCCTTGAGGTCGATCACCTTGGTCTGCGGTCCGCGCCAGGCCGAGACGTCACCGACCGCCACGATACGGTTGCCCCGCACCGCCACCGCGTTCGCGACGGTCTCCTTCGGATCGACGGTGATGACCTTGCCGTTGACCAGCACAAGATCCGCGACCTCGGGCACAGCCGCCCAGCCCGGGCCAGCCGCGACAAGCGCGACGGACGCCGCCACCGCGGCCCAGATGTGCTTCGCCGTGTCCATGCCCGAGTCTCCTTCGCGCCCATACGAGCGGAAGGCCGCCCCCCTGCCAAGGTGTGAACCAGGGTTCGGCCGGTGATGTGCGGTCACCACGCCCCCGCAGACGAGGGCCGCCCGGAAAGGACGGCGCCTGGCCGCCTGCGCGCATACATGCCGCTCGTGGGGCAAAGGAAAGGCGATGTGCCGATCGGCAAGATGCACGGCCTTGCCATCATAACTGATGCATCATACATCATCCGGGTGCTTACGCCCGCTCAGCTCCGCGCCGCGCGCGCCCCTCCTCGGCATCGACCAGCGCACCCTGGCCGACCTGGCAGGCGTGTCCCTGCCGACGATCCAGCGGATGGAGGCCAGCGACGGCTATGTCCGGGGTGTCGTCGACACGCTGACCAAGGTGGTGGCCGCCCTCGAACGCGAAGGCGTCGAGCTGATCGGCGAGAACAGCGTCAGCCAGGCCGGAGGACGTGGCGTCCGCCTGCGCGATCCGGCCCCGCCGGAGACGCGCCAGGCCATGGCCGCAGGGCGGCCGGCGGACCGGCCCGCCCGGTCCGCACCGGACGATGCAGGCTGATCGGCATGCCGGACGGCGCCTCGACCGCGGACCTATACCTGCCGAAGCTCGCGACAGTGCTGCGGGAAGGCTACGACCGGCGCGCGTTCCGGGCGGACGCCGCCGCCGGCCTCACCGTCGCCGTCGTGGCCCTGCCGCTGTCGATGGCGATCGCCGTGGCCTCCGGCGTTTCTCCGGAACGGGGACTGTATGCGGCCATCGTCGGAGGCGCCCTGGTGTCGGCGCTGGGCGGCAGCCGCGTCCAGATCGGCGGCCCCGCCGGCGCCTTCATCGTTCTTGTCGCATCGACCGCGGCGAGCCTCGGACTGCAGGGCCTGCTGACCGCGATCCTGCTTTCGGGCGTGATGCTGGCCCTGGTCGGTCTCTCGCGCCTGGGCTCGCTCGTGCGGCACGTCCCCCACGCCGTCACGGTCGGCTTCACCTGCGCGATCGCCGTGGTGATCGCGGCGAGCCAGTTGAAGGACTTCGCCGGCCTGCGCCTGTCCGGGCCGGAGCCCGGAGCCTTCTTCCCGAAGCTCGCGGCCCTGCTCGGCGCGGCGCCGAGCGTCAATGGCGCAGCGGTCGGCCTCGGCCTCGCCGTGGTGGCGGCGATCCTCTTCCTGCGGAGACTGCGGCCAGGCTGGCCTGGCATGCTGATCGCGGTCGCCGCCGCCGCCGGCGCGGCCTGGGCCCTGGACCTTCCCGTCGAGACGATCAGCAGCCGCTTCGGCGGAATCCCCCGCGGTCTCCCCGCCCCAGCGCTGCCGCCGCTCAGCGTTGAGCATGTCCTTCGCGCGCTGCCCGCGGCGCTTTCGTTCACCCTACTGGGGGCGGTCGAGAGCCTGCTCTCCGCCAAGGTGGCCGACAGCATGACCGGGCGCCGCCACCGCTCGAACATGGAACTCGTGGCTCAGGGCGCCGCCAATGTCGGGTCCGCGCTGTTCGGCGGGCTGTGCGTCACCGGCACCATCGCCCGGACCGCCACCAACGTCCGGGCGGGCGCGCGCAGCCCGGTGGCGGGCATCCTCCATGCCGTCTTCCTGCTGGGCTTCATGCTGCTGGCGGCTCCGCTCGCCGGCTTCATCCCGCTGGCCGCGCTGGCCGGCGTGTTGCTGGTGGTCTGCTGGACCATGGCCGAGAAGGCGGAGTTCCTGCGGCTCCTGCGGGACTGGCGGACGGCCACGGTGGTGCTGATCACCTTCGGCGTCACCGTGGCGCACGACCTGACCCTCGGGATCGTCGCCGGCTGCCTCGCCGGCGCGGCGTTCTGGCTGACCCGACGCCCGGTCCCGGAAGAAGGCGCCCTAGGCCGGACGCGCCGGACGTCGCGTGCGGCGAATCACCGCTACAAGTTTCGCGTGCGCTCCACCAGCCCTTGGGGTCATTGTAATTGCGCGCGACAACATGCAGCGCCGCGGACGGGGCGGGACATGCGAACGTTTTCGTTTCTCATCGAGGATCGGCGCTATGCGACGCCGATGACGCAGTTCGTCATCGCGGCGGACGAGCAGCGGGCCCGGGAGCTCGCGCTGCGCGAGCTGAAATCGTCGGGCGAGCACCTGGCCATCGAGGTGCAGGAGAACGGCCGTACGCTGTTCCGGGAACAGCAGGCGCATCAGGGCAGGGCCTGAACGGTCAGCCCTGGGCCAGCCACTCGCGAGCCTGACGCTGCGCCTCGGCGACCTCGTCCGTGGCCATCTCGGCCGACAGTTCCTTGCGGTAGATCTTGGCCTCCACCGAACCGCGCATGGCGGCGAGGTTGAACAGCATGTGGGCCGAGACGTAGTCGAGCGGCGCGCCGCCCTGCCCCGTCGAATAGAGCAACCCCAGGCGGAACAGCTCGTCACCCGTCGCATCCGGGGTCGGAAGCGGGAGGCCTTGGCTGATGGTTTCCATGCTCGCAGGCATGTCCCTAAGTCCCTTCATCACCGGCTGATTCCCCATTCTGGGGGACCTGATCCGGCCTTATGGGGACATAGAGAACGCCGGTTAGCCTGAACACATGGTTAAGCCTAACGTTGTGCAATCTTCAGGTTGAAGAACAGCGCTCGGGTCGTAAGCCGTTCAACTGGCAGTGGTTCTAGTGTTGACGCGCGCCTAACGGGACCGCTGGCCGAACAGCATCTTGCGGGCGGCGTCGGCCTCCTTGCCGGACGCGTTGAGGCCGGGGCCGCGGCGGAGTTCCTCGGCCTTCGCCAGCGCCCGCTGAACGGCCTCGCGCTGCTCGATCCGCTGGTACCACGCCTTCAGGTACGGAAAGTCGTCGAGGATCGCCCCGAAGGCGCGCCAGCCCGTGACCCAGGGCCAGCTCATCATGTCGGCGATGGAGTAGTGGCCGGCCAGGTAGTCGCGACCGTCCAGGCGCTTGTTCAGGACGCCGTAGAGCCGGTCCACCTCGTTGGAGTAGCGGACGGCGCCATAGGCGATGTGGCGCTGGTCCGAGGTGACGGTGGGCGCGTAGTTGCGGAAATGGTTGGCCTGGCCGCTCATGGGACCCAGGCCCGCCATCTGCCACATGATCCATTCGTCGACGGCTACGCGGGCGCGTTCGTCGGCGGGGTAGAACTGGCCGGTCTTGCGGCCGAGGTACTGGAGGATGGCCCCGCTTTCGAAGACCGAGATCGGCTCGCCGCCCGGGCCGTCCGGGTCGACGATGGCCGGCATGCGGTTGTTGGGGCTGATCGCCAGGAACTCGGGCTTGAACTGGTCGCCGCGGCCGATGTTCACCGGCACGATCTCGTACGGCAGGCCCATCTCCTCCAGCGCGATAGTCACCTTGTGGCCATTGGGCGTGGGCCAGTAGTGGACCTCGATCGGCTGGGGCATGGCGGCGCGTCCTTCTGTCTCATGTGATGCTTGGGGCATAGATGGCGAGCGCCCCGTCCCTGGCAAGCCGCAAGGGCGGAGCCGAAGCGTGGGCGGCGCGTTCTTGACCGCGCAGGGCCCCCGCGCGAGGCTTGGCCTTAGGTGCGCTTTCCGACGATTTTCAACCGCTTGCCGGCACGTTCAGCCAAAGTTCAGGCGGCGCGGCCGATCCTGAGCGCCAACAAGGGATTCTCTCGAACCGCCAACGCCATGAACCGCCGCCTCGCCACCCTCCTGATCGCCGCCGCGACGCTCGCGGGCCCGCTCCTCGCGGGCTCCGAGGCCCTGGCGCGCGACGACCGTGGTCGCGGCAACGGGCGCGGCGGCTGGGAACAGCGCGGGGATCGTGGTCCGCCGCGCGGCCAGGGCGAACGCGGCCAGTACGAGCGCCGGCAGCCGGATCGGCAGTGGGTGGACGATGGCCCGCGACGGGACCGCGGCCCCCGCGCGGCGAGGGCCAGAACCGCGGGAACGGCCGCAACTACTACGGCCCGCCGCCCGGGGAGAACGCCCAGCCACGCTCCTACGGCGTGCGCCGGGGCGGCTACCTGCCGCCGGACGCGCGCGGGCGCCGAGGTCCAGGATCCCGAACGCTACCGCCTGCGGCCCCCGCCCCGCGGCTTCCGCTGGGTGCGGGCCGGCGGCGGCTACGCCCTGGTCGGCCCCGACGGCCAGATCTTCGACATGATCCGGTAGCTGGGGCTCAAAGCCCCAGCTTCGCCTTCAGCAACTCGTTGACCGCGCCGGGGTTCGCCTTGCCCTGGGTGGCCTTCATCACCTGGCCGACGAACCAGCCGATGGCCTGCGGCTTCTCCTTCACCGCCGACGCCTGGCCCGGGTTGGCGGCGATCAGCTCGTCGATGATCTTCTCGAGCGCGCCGGTGTCGGAGACCTGTTTCAGGCCCTGCTTTTCGACGATCTCGGAGGCGCTGCCCTCGCCCAGCCACATCCGCTCGAAGACGTCCTTGGCGATCTTGGAGGAGATCACCCCCTCCTCGATGAGCTGGACGAGCTCGGCGACGGCGGCCGGGAAGATCGGGCTGTTCTCGATGCCGATGCCCCCGGCCGTCAGCTTGGCGGCCAGGTCGTTGGTCACCCAGTTGGCGACCAGCTTGGCGTCGCGGCCCTTGGCGGCGGCCTCATAGAAGTCGGCGCGGGCCTGTTCCGAGATCAGCACGCCGGCGTCGTAGGCCGAGAGGCCGTACTGCGACTGGAAACGGGCCTTCTTCGCGTCCGGCAGCTCAGGGAGCGCCGCCTCGATGCGCTTGATCCAGGCGGGATCGAGCTCCAGCGGCAGCAGGTCCGGGTCCGGGAAATAGCGGTAGTCGTGCGCCTCTTCCTTGGAGCGCATGGACCGGGTCTCGCCCTTCACCGTGTCGAACAGGCGCGTCTCCTGGTCGATCTTGCCGCCGTCCTCGAGGATCTCGATCTGGCGGCGCGCCTCGTACTCGATGGCCTGCTGGATGAAGCGGAACGAGTTGACGTTCTTGATCTCGCAGCGCGTGCCGAGGTGGCTGAAGTCGTTGGTCGCCCGGTACTTCTCGTAGTCGCCCGGACGGCAGACCGAGACGTTCACGTCGGCGCGCAGATTGCCCTTCTCCATGTCGCCGTCGCAGGTGCCGAGATAGACGAGGATCGTCCGCAGCTTCTTCACATAGGCGGCCGCCTCCTCGGACGAACGCATGTCGGGCCGCGAGACGATCTCCATCAGGGCGGTGCCGGCCCGGTTCAGGTCGACGTAGGTGGCGTTCGGGTCCTGGTCGTGCAGGCTCTTGCCGGCGTCCTGCTCCAGGTGCAGCCGCTCGATGCGCACGGTGAAGGTCGAGCCGTCGTCGCGCTCGACGATGACCTCGCCCTCGCCGACGATCGGGTCCTTGAACTGGCTGATCTGATAGCCCTGCGGCAGGTCCGGATAGAAGTAGTTCTTCCGGTCGAACCGGCTCTTCAGGTTGATCTGGGCCTTGAGGCCGAGCCCGGTCTTCACCGCCTGCTCGACGCAGTGGCGGTTGATCACCGGCAGCATGCCCGGCATGGCGGCGTCCACGAGGCTGACCTGCTCGTTCGGCCCCGCGCCGAAGCCCACGGCCGCGCCCGAGAAAAGTTTGGCGTTGGAGGCGACCTGGGCGTGGACCTCCAGGCCCAGCACGATTTCCCACGGGCCGGTCCGGCCCTGGATCAGCTTGGTGTTCTCGCTCATGTCCCGCCTTCTAGTGCGCCGCGGCGTGATGCGGAAGGCGCGGCGGCGACGACACTTGCGCAAACGCCGTAAAATGCGCTCATGCTGGAGAACGACGCTCCGGCGTCGGGGGAGGAACCAGACCATGAACCTCACGATCCTTGCGAGCCTGGCGGCCGCCGCCGCCCTCAGCGCGGCCCCTGCCCTGGCGCAGAACACCGCCGCCGCCCCGGCCGCGCAGCCCGCGGAGACCACCGCGCCGGCGGCGGCGCTGTCGGTTGAGACCACTCCGATCGAGACCATCGCCGCCAATCCGGAGGGCAAGGCCGCCATGGAGAAGGTGCTGCCCGGCATCACCAGCCATCCGGCCTACGACCAGTTCAAGGCGTTCACGCTCTCGCAGATCCAGCCCATGAGCGAGGGGGCGGTCAGCACCGACCACCTGAAGGCCATCCAGGCCGAGCTGGACAAGATTAACAAGTAACCTCTAGCCCATTGCATCTCTGGGGAAGGAAATACCAATGAACCGCACCATCATCGCGGGGGCCGCGGCGCTCGCCGCCCTCGTCGCCGCGCCGGCCATGGCCCAGGCTCCGGCCGCCGCCTCGGCCGCCTCGGCGTCGGCCAAGCTCTCGGTCGAGACCACGCCGATCGGCGAGATCGTCAAGAACGAGCAGGCCAAGGCCGCGCTCGAGAAGGCCATCCCGGCCATCGCCCAGTTCTACGACCAGATCGCCACCATGACGCTGACCCAGGTCGCGCCGATGAGCCAGGGCGCCATCGACGACGCCAAGCTCAAGGAAATCCAGGCCGAGTTCGACAAGATCAAGTAGGTCGCATCCCTCCCCTTCAGGGGAGGGGCCGACTCGCCGCAGGCGAGCGGGTTGGGGTCTCACGATCAGGCTCGGAGCTTGAACACGACTCCCCCACCCGTCCGGCGCTGACGCGCCGTCCTCCCTCCCCTGAAGGGGAGGGATTTTCTTTATCTCACCACCACTTCTTCGGCTTGGCCTTGAAGTCGGCGGCCTTCTCGATGGCGCCGCCGAGCGAGAAGAGCGTGCCCTCGTCGAGCGCGCGGCCGATCAGCTGCAGGCCGAGCGGCAGGCCGTTGGCGTCGAGGCCGGCCGGCACGCTCATGCCCGGCAGGCCGGCCAGGTTCACCGTCACCGTGAAGATGTCGTTCAGGTACATGGCGACCGGATCGTCCGACTTGTCGCCGAGCGCGAAGGCGGCCGACGGCGCGGTGGGCGTCAGCAGCGCATCGACCTTCTCGAACGCCTGGTCGAAGTCGTCGGCGATGCGCCGGCGGACCTTCAGCGCCTTCAGATAGTAAGCGTCGTAGTAGCCGGCCGAGAGAACGTAGGTGCCGATCAGGATCCGGCGCTTCACCTCATTGCCGAAGCCCTCGGCGCGGGTCTTCTCGTAGGTGTCGGTCAGGTTCTGGCCCTCGACGCGCAGGCCGTAGCGCATGCCGTCGTAGCGGGCGAGGTTCGAGGACGCCTCGGCGGGCGCGATGATGTAGTAGGCCGGCAGGGCGTACTTGGTGTGCGGCAGGCTGACGTCGACGATCTCGCAGCCGGCCTCCTTCAGCCAGGCGATCCCCTGCTCCCAGAGCTTCTCGATCTCCGGCGGCATGCCGTCGACGCGGTACTCGCGCGGGATGCCGACGCGCAGGCCCTTCACCGACTTGCCGACGAAGGACGCGAAGTCCGGCGTCTCCACCGGCAGGCTCGTGGAGTCCTTGGGGTCGTGGCCGCACATGGAGGTGAGCAGGATGGCGCTGTCCTCGACCGTGCGGGCCATCGGGCCGGCCTGGTCGAGCGACGAGGCGAAAGCCACGACGCCCCAGCGGGAACAGCGGCCATAGGTCGGCTTGATGCCCACGGTGCCGGTGAAGGCTGCCGGCTGGCGGATCGAGCCGCCGGTGTCGGTGGCGGTGGCGCCCAGGCAGAGCTCCGCGGCGACCGCCGAGGCCGAGCCCCCGGAAGAGCCGCCCGGCGTGAGCTTGGCGTTGCCGCCTTCCGCCCGCCAGGGGTTCACCACCGGGCCGTAGGCCGAGGTCTCGTTGGACGAGCCCATGGCGAACTCGTCCATGTTGAGCTTGCCCAGCATGACCGCGCCGTCGCGCCAGAGGTTGGCGGTGACGGTGGATTCATAGGGCGGGCGGAAGGTCGCCAGGATCTTCGAGGCGGCGGCGCTCTGCACGCCCTCCGTGGCGAACAGGTCCTTGATGCCGAGCGGCGCGCCCTCCAGCCGGCCGGTCTGGCCCTTGGCGCGGCGCTCGTCGGACGCGCGGGCCATCTCCAGCGCCTTGTCGGGCGTGGGGAAGGAGAAGGCGTTCAGCGCCTTGGCGGCCTCGACGGCCTCGACGTGGGCCTGCGTCAGCTCGACGGCGGAGAACGACTTGGCGGCCATCCCGTCGAGGGCGGCCTTGAGGGTCAGCGAGGTGAGGTCGGACATGGCTATTCGACCACCTTCGGCACGACGAAGAAGTTGTCCTTGGACTTCGGCGCATTGCCCAGGACGCGGCTCGGATCACCGCCCTCGGTGACGACGTCGTCGCGCATCGGCAGCGGCGTGTGGATGGCCGTGGTCATCGGCTCGACGCCGTCGGTGTCGACCTCGCCCAGCTGTTCGATCCAGCTCAGGATCGCCGACAGCTCGCGGGCCAGCGGCTCCAGCTTCTCTTCGGGCTCCGCGATCCTCGCGAGCCTGGCGACCTTGCGCACGGTCGCCGCGTCGATGGCCATGGGGCCCCTCCTTGAACTCAGGGGCGTGGGTTAGCGGCGAGCGCCCGGCTTCGCAAGGGAACAGGCGGCGCGTATGAGGGGCTCATGGCCATCGTCGACCTCCTGGAGCTGCCCGCAGCGACCCCCGCCTATTCGCCGCTCGTGGGCCTGGACCTGGGCGAGAAGACCATCGGGGTGGCCGTCTCGGACGCCACGCGGACGGTGGCCTCGCCGATGGAGCTGATCCGCAAGACCAAGTTCACCGACGACGCCAATGCGCTGTTCAAGCTGATGGAGAGCCGCAACGCCCAGGGGATCGTGATCGGCCTGCCGATCAACATGGACGGGACGGAAGGCGCGCGCTGCCAGTCGAGCCGCGCCTTCGCCCGCAACCTGCTGCGGCTCAAGGACATCCCCATCGCCTTCTGGGACGAGCGGATGTCGAGCATGGCCGTCAACCGGATGCTGATCGGCGAGGCCGACCTGACGCGCGCCAAGCGGGCCGAGGTTGTCGACCGCGCCGCCGCCGCCTGGATCCTGCAGGGCGCCCTGGAGCGCCTGCGCAACGCCTAGCATTCTCGCCCCATGTCCCCAGCGATTCCCCGTTCCCTCGGCCAGTTCTTCCCGGACGACGGCGATCCCCAGACGCCCGCCGACGTGGCGGTGATCATGCCGACGCTGATGCGGCCGGTGGCCGCCCGCGCGATCGAGAGTGTCTACGCCCAGGACGCG
The DNA here is from genome assembly GCF_024699985.1 of Phenylobacterium sp. J367. Lineage (GTDB taxonomy): Bacteria > Pseudomonadota > Alphaproteobacteria > Caulobacterales > Caulobacteraceae > Phenylobacterium. Next base: position 4,244,894 of record NZ_JAJONA010000001.1, read on the forward strand.
GGCGCGCGGATCCAGATCGTCATCGGCGCGGATCTCAATCCCGGCGAGACCGGGCCGATCTTCGAGGCGCTCCAGAGGCGGCCGGGCCACGTTTCCGCCCTCGTTCTCACCCTGCCCTATTCGACCTCGGTGCGGCACGGCGGCATCCACCCCGCATGGGACGGCGGCGCGCTGCGGACCATCCTGAGCTTCGCGGCCAATGCGCCCTACCTCGCCTATCTCGACGACGACAACGTCTGGCTGCCGCAGCACCTGCGGCGCCTGCTGGCGGCCGTCCAAAGGGCGGAGCTGGGCCTATTCCCTGCGGATGCTGCTGGACGAGGACACCGGCGCGGAGCTGGGCGTCGACATCTGGGACGCGGTCGGACCGGGCAAGGGACGCTTCAAGGACCGCGGCGGCATGGTGGACCCCAACTGCCTCTTGATCGACAAGCGGCGGGTCGCCGAGGCGCTGTGGATGTGGTCGGACCCCGGGCCGGGCCTGCTCGGCCTGGAGGCGGACCGGCGGGTCGCCGCGGCGCTCGTCCAGCACCCCCACGGGGCGGTGGACGAGGCCACGGTGCTCTACCGGATCCGCCAGACGAACGTGCTGCGGACGTTCATGGCCAACGGCGCGCGGTTCTGACCGGGCCCTAGAGCCCGCCCGCGAAGAAGTCGCGCTTGCCGAGCGGCACGCCCTTCGACCGGGCGATGGCGTAAGCCATGCCAAGGTGGAAGTAGAAATTGGGCGTCGCGAAGCTGGGCAGCCACTGGCCGATCGGGAAGGTCGGCGCCATCACGCCGATATCGTAGGTCAGCGGGACCTCGTCGCGGCCCTGGAACGCTTCCGGCTTGAGCGCCGCGAGCTCGGTCTTGGCCGTCTGGATCGCCGACTGGAGACCGGAGAGGTCCAGGTCGTCGGGCAGGTCGGCCGGAACTTCGGTCCCGATGGCGCGTGCGGGCCACCCGCGGGCGAACCGGATCACCGTGTGCGCCTGCTGACGCAGGTTGAACATGTCGGGCGCGAGCCGCCAGTCGAGCACCTCGGCCTCCGAGGCGCCGTTGGCCTTCCCGTGCTCGACGGCCTTCGTCAGGATGTTGGCCAGCGTGTCCAGGCCGCGGCTGTAGACGCCCACGGTCGTAAAGAGATCGACCTTCATTGCTTATCCCCCTGTCGGTCGTTGAGCCGCCGGTATGGCGCGGCGGCGAAGCTTCCGAAAGGGCTTTCCGCGACCGCCGGCCTCGCCTATGACGCCGCTTTAATGAGCGGCGCCCCTCCTGGTCTGAACGAGGTCCTCGGCCGGACCTTCCCCTTCCCGAAGCGCCATTTCCTGTCCGTGACCGACCTGAACGAGGTGGAGGTGGCGAGCCTCCTCGACCTCGCCGACGGCTTCGTGCAGCTCAACCGCCAGACCTCGAAGAAGCTCGACCTGCTGAAGGGTCGGACGCTCATGAACCTGTTCTTCGAGAACTCGACGCGGACGCAGAGCTCGTTCGAACTCGCCGGGAAGCGGCTGGGGGCCGACGTGGTCAATATGAGCCCCCGCTCCTCCTCGATCTCCAAGGGCGAGACCCTGATCGACACGGCGGTGACGCTGAACGCCATGCAGCCGGACCTGCTGGTGGTGCGCCACTCGTCCTCGGGAGCGGCCTCGCTGCTCGCCCAGAAGGTCTCCTGCTCGGTGGTCAACGCCGGCGACGGCCAGCACGAGCACCCGACCCAGGCTCTGCTCGACGCGCTCTCCATGCGCCGCGCCTTCGGCCATATCGCCGGGCTGAAGGTGGCGATCTGCGGCGACATCCTGCACTCGCGCGTGGCCCGCTCGAACATCGCGCTGCTGCAGATGCTGGGCGCTTATGTCCGGCTGGTGGGACCGCCGACCCTGATCCCCACCGAGGCCGACCGCTGGAACGTCGAGATCCACAACGATCTCCGGAAGGGCATCGACGGCTGCGACGTGGTGATGATGCTGCGCCTTCAGCTCGAGCGGATGGACGGGGTGATGGCCCCGTCCCAGCGCGAGTACTTCCGCTTCTGGGGCCTGGACCGCGAGAAGCTGGCCCATGCCTCGCCGGGCGTGCGCGTGATGCACCCCGGGCCGATGAACCGGGGCGTCGAGATCGACAGCGACGTGGCCGACGACATCGCCGTCAGCCTGATCCAGGACCAGGTCGAGATGGGCGTCGCCGCCCGCATGGCCGTGCTGACCACGCTCGCCGCCCGGCTGGACAACCACTGATGAGCCCGCGTCCCCAAGCCTTCACCAATGTCCGCCTGGTCGACCCAGCCTCCGGCTACGACGGCCCGGGCGCGGTGATCGTCACCGAGGGCGTGGTCGCCGACGTGGCGCAGGGGTCCGACCTGGGCTCGCTCTCGTCGGACGTCGAGGTGATCGACGGCGGCGGCAAGCTGCTGATCCCCGGCCTGGTGGACCTGCGGGTCAAGACCGGCGAGCCCGGCGACGAGCCCAAGGAGACCCTGAAGTCCGCCTCCCTGGCCGCCGCAGCCGGCGGCGTCACCTCCATCGTCGTGCAGCCGGACACCCATCCGACCGTGGACGACCCGTCGGTGGCCGACTTCATCCTGAGGCGCGCCCGGGACATCGAGCTGGTGCACGTCTACCCGGCCGGCGCGGCCACCAAGGGCTGCGAGGGCCAGCGGATGGCCGAGATCGGCCTGATGCACGACGCGGGCTGCGTCTATGTCACCGATGTCGACCGGCCGATCGTCGATTCGAAGGTCTTCCAGCGGGTGCTGGCCTATTCCAAGCAGTTCGGGGTCTTGGTGGCGCACCGGCCGTCAGACCCCTGGCTGGCGGCGGGGTCGGCGGCGACCTCGGGCGAGTTCGCCTCGCGTCTGGGCCTGCCCGGCCAGCCGGCCATCTCCGAGCGCATCGGCCTGGAGCGCGACCTGGCCATGGTCGAGCTGACCGGGGCCAGGCTGCTGGTCGACCAGGTGACCACCCGCGGCGCGCTGGAGACCCTGAAGCGCGGGCTGGACCGCGGCCTGCCGGTCACCGCGTCGACCTCGATCAACCACCTGTCGTTCAATGAGATCGACATCGGCGACTACCGGACCTTCTGCAAGCTGGACCCGCCGCTGCGCCGCGAGGACGACCGCGAGGCGCTGATCGAGGCCGTCGCCTCGGGCCTGGTGAAGATCGTCGTCTCGGCGCACGCCCCGGCCCCCGCCGAGGACAAGCGACGGCCCTATGACGAGGCGGCGCCGGGCGCGATCGGGCTGCAGACCCTGCTGCCGGCGCTGATGACCCTCTTCCACGAGGGACGCGCACCCCTGATCGACCTGCTGCGCACCGTGACCAGCGCGCCAGCCGACCTGTTGGGCCTGCCCGCCGGGCGCATCGCCAAGGGCGCGCCGGCCGACCTGGTGCTGTTTGACCTGAATGCGCCCGTGCTGATCGACGCCGACAAGCTGATCTCGAAGTCGAAGAACTCGCCCTTCGATGGTCGCCGCCTGCAAGGCAGGTGCTGCGCACCCTGGTGGACGGCCGCACGGTCTACGCCGCCTAGTTCACGCTCTGTTCCAATCCGCCGAAGCTGTGCTACGGTCGCGCCAGGGGTGACGCGCCCCGGCGATGCGGGCTACCAAGGCGCAGGTCTTGGGGGAAACGGACATGTCTCAGAGCCTCTTGCTCATGGCGGCGATGGCGCTCGGCGGATATCTGCTGGGCTCGATCCCGTTCGGGGTGATCGCCACGCGGCTGGGCGGCGCGGGCAACGTGCGCTCGATCGGCTCCGGCAACATTGGGGCGACGAATGTGCTCCGGACCGGCCGCAAGGACCTGGCGGCGATCACGCTCGTGGGCGACGGCGGCAAGGGCGCGGTGGCGGTGTTCATCGCTTGGCTGATCAGCCAGAACGCCACCCTGGAGGCCCAGTCGCTGCTGATGGCGATCGCCGGCGGTTCGGCGTTCCTCGGCCACCTCTATCCTGTCTGGCTCGGGTTCAAGGGCGGCAAGGGCGTGGCGACCTTCTTCGGCACCCTCATTGCGGCGGCCTGGCCCGTGGGCCTGGCGGCCGGCGCGACCTGGCTCGTCGTGGCCTTCCTGTTCCGGATTTCGTCGCTGGCGGCGCTCGTCGCGGTGGCCCTGGCCCCGGTCTATGTCTTCGTCTTCGGCCGGCCGACGGCCATCGCCTGGCTCGCCTTCTTCATGGCCATCCTGGTCTACATCCGCCACGCCCCGAACATCCGCCGCCTGCTCCATGGCGAGGAGCCGCGGATCGGCGGGTCCAAGAAGGACGCGGACGCCTAGGTGGGCCGGACGCTCTCGGACGCCCAGCGCCGCGACTGGCTGCGGCTCGCCAGGACCGAGAACGTCGGGCCGGTCACCTTCGACCAGCTGATCCAGCGCTTCGGCGAGGCCAGCCTCGCGCTCGCCGCCCTGCCCGACCTCGCCCGCCGCGGCGGGCGGATCGACCCGATCAAGATTCCGGCCGAAGCCGAGGCGGAAGCCGAGCTCGCGGCCGGCGCCGGGCTCGGGGCGCGTCTGATCTGCGCCTGCGAAGCGGACTTCCCGCAACAGCTGGCCGCGCTCGATCCCCCCGCCGCCGGTGATCTGGACGCGCGGCAAGGCGGAACTGCTGCACAGGCCCTCGGTGGCGATCGTGGGCGCGCGGGTCGCCTCGGCCGCCGGCCAGCGGTTCGCCCGCGGGCTCGCCGCCGAACTGGGCGAAGCCGGCCTCGTCGTGGTCTCGGGTATGGCGCGCGGCATCGACGGTTCAGCCCACGAGGCGGCGCTCGCCACCGGCACGGTGGCGGTGCTGGGCGGCGGGATCGACGACGTCTATCCGCCCGAGCACGGCGAGCTCTATGGCCGGATCGCCCGCGACGGCTGTGTGGTCTCGGAGAGCGAGCCCGGCCGGACCGCGGTCGCCCGCGACTTCCCGAGGCGCAACCGGATCATCTCGGGCCTGTCGCAGGCCGTGGTCGTCGTCGAGGCCGAGCTGAAGTCGGGCTCGCTGATCACCGCCAGGCTGGCCGCCGAGCAGGGGCGCGAGGTGCTGGCCGTGCCGGGCTCGCCGCTCGATCCCCGGGCCAGGGGCTGCAACGACCTGATCCGCCAGGGGCGCGGCCCTCTGCGAGGGGGCCGAGGACGTGCTGCGCGCGCTCGAGGGCCTGCGCGGCTTCCGCGAGCCCGGGCCACGCTACTCGCCCGCCCCGGCGCCGGAGCCCGACGACCGGCTGCGCGAGACGGTGGCCGCCCTCCTCTCCCCCCACCCCGGTCAGCCGGGACGAGATCGCCCGCGCCGCCGGCGGCCCGCCCGCCGCCGTGTTCGCCGCCCTCGTCGAGCTGGCGCTCGCCGGCCGGGCCGAGCTGCAGCCCGGCGGCATGGTGGCGCGGGGATGAGAATGCCGCGGGGTCTTCTTTCCCCCGTAGGGGGGAAGCGGCGGGCGCCGTTCCGGCGTGCGTCCGAGGCCCGTTGACAGCGCCCCGGCGCCGCCCCCCACCTTCCGCGCTCTTTGATCCGGGCCCCTCGCCCGCGGAAGGCCACCCATAAGAATATGAACGTCGTCGTCGTCGAGAGCCCGGCCAAGGCCAAGACCATCAACAAGTACCTGGGCTCGGGCTACAAGGTCTTCGCCTCGGTCGGTCACGTGAGAGACCTGCCCGAGGCGAACGGCTCGGTCCGTCCCGAGGACGATTTCGCGATGTCCTGGGAGGTGAGCGCCCGCGGCACGAAAAAGCCTGGCGGAGATCGCGGGGGCCCTTAAGGGCGCCGACAAGATCATCCTCGCCACCGACCCGGATCGGGAGGGCGAGGCCATCTCCTGGCACGTGCTGGAGGTGCTGCAGAAGAAGAAGGCGCTGAAGGACATCGCCGTCGAGCGGGTGGTGTTCAATGCCATCACAAAGGCCGCCGTCACCGAGGCGATGAAGAATCCCCGGGCGCTCGACATGGAGCTGGTGAACGCCTACCTGGCCCGCCGCGCGCTGGACTACCTGGTCGGCTTCACGCTCTCGCCGGTCCTGTGGCGCAAGCTGCCCGGCTCGCGCTCGGCCGGCCGCGTCCAGTCGGTCGCGCTCAGGCTGATCGTCGACCGCGAGTTCGAGATCGAGCGCTTCCGGACCCAGGAATACTGGTCCGTCGAGGCCGATGTCTCGGCCGGCGGCGACCCGTTCAAGGCCCGGCTGGTCAAGCACGAGGGCAAGCGCCTCACCAAGTTCGATCTCGGCAACGAGACCGCGGCCTTCGCGGCCCGCGACGCGGTGAAGGCCGCGACCTTCAAGGTGCAGGCGGTCGAGAAGAAGCCGGCCCGCCGTTCGCCGCCGCCGCCGTTCACCACCTCGACCCTGCAACAGGAGGCCTCGCGCAAGCTCGGCTTCTCGGCCCAGCGGACCATGCAGGCCGCCCAGAAGCTCTACGAGGGCGTCGACATCGGCGGCGAGACGGTGGGCCTGATCACCTACATGCGAACCGACGGCGTGCAGGCCGCGCCCGAGGCGCTGGACGAGGCCCGCGTGGTGATCGGCGGGCTCTACGGACGCGAGTACGTTCCCGACGCGCCCAGGATCTACAAGACCAAGGCGAAGAATGCCCAGGAGGCCCACGAAGCCATCCGGCCGACCAGCCTGGCCCGGAACCCTGGCAAGCTGCGCCTCGAAGGCGACCTCGGGCGGCTCTACGAGCTGATCTGGAAGCGGATGATCGCCTCGCAGATGGAAAGCGCCCGCATCGAGCGCACGACCATCGACCTGGAGAGCAGCGACGGGAAGACCGGTCTGCGCGCCACCGGCCAGGTGGTGCTCTTCGACGGCTACCTCGCCGTCTATGAGGAAGGCCGCGACGATCCGGACGACGAGGAAGGCGGCCGCCTGCCCCAGGTGGCCGAGGGCGCCGCGGCGAAGGTCGCCGCCGCCAAGGCCGACCAGCACTTCACCGAGCCGCCGCCCCGCTACTCCGAGGCGAGCCTCGTCAAGAAGCTGGAGGAGCTCGGCATCGGGGCGCCCCTCCACCTACGCCTCGATCCTGGAACGGCTGCGCGACCGCGAGTACGTCCGGATGGAGAAGAACCGCTTCATCGCGGAGGACAAGGGCCGGCTGGTGACCGTGTTCCTGGAGGCGTTCTTCGCCAAGTACGTGGAGTACGACTTCACCGCCGACCTGGAGGAGAAGCTCGACCTCGTCTCGGCCGGCGACCTCGACTGGAAGGTGCTGCTGCGCGAGTTCTGGACCGACTTCCACGCCAAGACCGAGGAGATCGGCGGTCTGCGGACGCGGGAGGTGCTCGACAATCTCGACGAGGCGCTCTCGCCCTTCCTCTATCCGCCGAGGCCGGACGGCTCGGACGCGAGGACGTGCCCGACCTGCAACTCGGGCCGGTTGAGCCTCAAGACCAGCCGCTACGGACCGTTCGTCGGCTGCTCGAACTATCCGGAGTGCCGCTACACCCGCCCGATCGCCCAGGCCGAGGACGCCGAGGGCGGCGAGAACGGCGACCGGGAGCTCGGGACAGATCCCGAGACCGGCGAGACCGTCTATCTGAAGAGCGGCCGGTTCGGCCCCTACGTGCAGCTTGGCGAGGGCGAGAAGCCCAAGCGGGCCAGCCTGCCCAAGGGTTGGAGCGCGCCGGACATGGACCTCGAGAAGGCCCTGCGCCTGCTTCGCCTGCCGCGGGAGGTGGGGCCCCACCCCCGAGGACGGGCAGATGATCCTGGCCGGCATCGGCCGCTACGGACCCTTCGTGCAGCACGCCGGCACCTACGCGAACCTGTCGTCGGTGGACGAGGTGTTCGAGGTGGGACTGAATCGCGCCGTGGCGGCCCTGGCCGAGAAGCGGGCGGGCCGCGCCGGACGCGGCGAGGCCGCGGCGCTGGCCGAGCTGGGCGCCCACCCGGCCGACGGCCAACCGGTCCGCGTGCTCTCCGGCCGCTACGGGCCCTACATCAAGCACGGCTCGACCAACGCCAACGTGCCGCGCGGCAAGGAGCCGACGGCGGTGACGCTGGAGGAGGCGGTGGCCCTGCTGGCCGAGCGCGCAGCGAAGGGCGGCGGCAAGAAGAAGCCCGCGCGCGCCACGAAGGCCAAGGCCGAGCCGAAGACGGCGGCCGCCAAGAAGCCGGCTGCGAAGAAGGCGGCGGCCAAGAAGAAGGCCCCGGCGAAGAGGGCCAAGGCGGAAGCCTAGCCCCCGACCGCTCATCCCGGCGAAAGCCGGGATCCAGACGGCGGGGCGGACTTCACCCGGCTGCCGGGCTAGCTTGCAGACTCAGCCTGGGTCCCGGCTTTCGCCGGGATGAGCGGAGTTTGCATGCCGACGGCGCGCATCAATGGCCTGAACCTGTACTACGAGCGCGCGGGCTCCGGTCCGCCGCTGCTGTTCATCTCGGGCACCGGCGCGGACCTCCGGAACAAGCCGAACCAGTTCGACGGCCCCCTGCCCCGGCGGTTCGACATGGTCACCCACGATCAGCGGGGGCTCGGCCAGTCGGACAAGCCGGACGTCGCCTATTCCATGGCGCAATATGCCGACGACGCGGCGGGCCTGCTGGATCACCTGGGCTGGGACACCGCCCACGTCATCGGCGTCTCGTTCGGCGGGATGGTGGCGCAGGAGCTGGCGCTCCGGCATCCGCAGCGCATCCGCCGGCTGGTGTTGGCCTGCACCTCGCCCGGCGGGGCGGGCGGGTCGTCCTATCCCTTCCACGAGATCGAGCATCTGAAGGGCGAGGCCCGCGCCCGGCACATGATCCCGATCTCCGACACCCGCCGCGACGCCGCCTGGGCCGAGGCCCACCCGGACCAGTACGCCAAGCTCGTCGAGCTGACCGCCGCCGACCCGTTCGCCGGCGAGCCCGGCCGGGCCGAGGGCGCGCACCGGCAGCTCGAGGCGCGGGCGCGGCACGACACTTGGGACCGGCTGCCCGACATCGCCTGCCGGGCGCTGATCGCCGCGGGCCGTTACGACGGCATCGCACCGCTGGCGATCCAGGAGCGGATGGCGGCGCGGATCCCCGGCGCCCGGCTGGCCGTGTTCGAGGGCGGCCACCTGTTCATGATCCAGGACCGCGCCGCCACGCCGGCCATGGGCGACTTCCTGCTGGAAAGCTGAGCCGCGAACCGCCCGCGCGGCGCGGCGTTCGTGCTAAGGCAAGACCATGGCCCGACCCCGCATCCCGAAAGCCGCGCGATTCCCGCAAGGGCTCCCCGACCGCGAGACGCTGATCAAGTACGTCCGCGAGACGGGCGAAACCGATCGGGCCGAGATGGCCCGCGCCTTCGGCCTGAAGGGCGCAGACCGCCGGGCGCTGCGCGAGATGCTGAAGGAGCTGGAGGAAAGCGGCGCGCTGGCCAAGCGCGGTCGCAAGGGCTTCGCGGAGACCGGCGCCCTGCCCGAGGTCGGCGTCGTGGACGTCATCGAGCGAGATCCCGACGGCGAGCTGCTGGTGCGCCTGACCAAGGCTCCGGACGCGCCGCTGATGCTGCTGGCCCCCGATCGCAAGGCCGAGGCCGGCCAGGCGCCGGGGCTCGGCGACCGGCTGCTGGTCCGCTTCGTCCGCCAGGACGGCGGCGCCTTCGAGGCCCGGCTGATCAAGCGGCTGGGCCAGAGCGCCCACCGGGTCCTGGGGGGTGATCCGCAAGGCCCGCCGCGAGACGCGCGTCGAGCCCGTCGACCGTCGGTCGAAGGAGACCCTGATCCTGCCGCCGCACGAAGCCGAGACCCTGCGCGACGGGGACCTCGTGCTGGCCCAGGTCGGCACGGCCGAACAGCGCTACGGACCCAAGCGCGGCAAGCTGCTGGAGGTGGTCGGGCGGGAGGACGAGCCGCGCGCCGCCTCGCTGATCGCCATCCACACCCACGGCATCCCGACCGGCTTCAGCGAGGCCGCCAAAGCCGAGGCGGAAGCCGCCGATCCGCCGACCCTGGCGGGCCGCGAGGACCTGCGCGACGTCCCCTTCATCACCATCGATCCCGCCGACGCCCGCGACCACGACGATGCGGTCTACGCCCAGCCGGACGACGACGAGAAGAACCCCGGCGGCTGGGTCGTCTGGGTCGCCATCGCCGATGTCGCCGCCTATGTCCGGCCGAATAGCGCGCTCGACAAGGAGGCCCGGGACAAGGGCAACAGCGTCTACTTCCCCGACCGGGTGGAGCCGATGCTGCCCGAGCGGCTCTCCAACGGCCTGTGCTCGCTGCGCGAGGCCGAGAACCGGGCCTGCATGGCCGTCCGGATGGTGTTCGACGCCACCGGCCGCAAGCGGTCCCACAGGTTCGTCCGCGGCCTGATGCGGTCGGCCGCGAAGCTGTCCTACGAGCAGGCCCAGGCGGCCGCCGACGGCAATCCCGACGACAAGACCGGCCCGATCGCCGACAGCATCATCCGCCCGCTCTGGACCGCCTACGGCGTCATGAAGAAGGGCCGCGACGCCCGCTCGCCGCTGGCCATCGAGAGCATGGAGCGCAAGATCATCATCGACCGCGAGGGCGACGTGGCCTCGATCACGCCGCGCGCCAGCCTGGAGGCCCACCGGCTGATCGAGGAGATGATGATCCAGGCCAACGTCTCGGCCGCCGAGACCCTGGAGCAGAAGCGCTCGCCGCTGATCTACCGGATCCACGACGCCCCGAGCCCGGAGAAGGTGCAGGCGCTGGCCGACTTCCTCCACACCCTGGCGATCCCCTGGACCAAGGGCGAGACCGTGCGCACCGACCGGTTCAACCGGCTGCTGGACGAGACCCGCGACACGCCCAACGCCGAGATCGTCAATGAGGTGGTCCTGCGCACCCAGATGCAGGCGGTCTACGCCACCGAGAACATCGGCCACTTCGGCCTGAACCTCGATCGCTACGCCCACTTCACCTCGCCGATCCGCCGCTACGCCGACCTGATCGTCCACCGGGCGCTGGTGCGCGCGCTCGGCCTGGGCGAGGACGGCCTTTCGGACTGGGACATCTCCCACATGAAGGACACCGCCGAGATCATCACGGCGGCCGAACGCCGGGCCATGGCCGCCGAGCGCGACGCCACCGACCGCTATATCGCCGCCTTCCTGTCCGACCGGGTCGGCGCCGAGTTCGCCGGGAAGATCACCGGCGTCACCCGCTTCGGCCTGTTCGTGCGCCTGCTGGAGACGGGGGCCGACGGCCTGGTGCCGGTGTCGCGGCTGGGCGGCGAGTACTTCGTCCACGACGACCGGGCCCACGCCCTGGTCGGCGAGCGGACGGGCGCCCGCTGGCCCCTCGGCATGGCCGTGCAGGTGAAGCTGGAGGAGGCGACGCCGAGCACCGGCGGCCTGCTGTTCGAGATGCTGAGCGATCCTGCCCCGCCCGACCGCAATGCGCCGCGGCCGAGGCTCGGCGTGCGGGCCCGCGGCGACCGGCGTCCCGGCGGCCCCAAGCCGCCCCGCAGCGGCCGCCCGCCGGGCATCAAGACCGGCCGCAAGAAGAAGATGGGCGGCGGCAAGCGCCGCTAGCGGCCTTACGCCACGGCGCCCTTCCCTCACCTCGGCGGCGGGTCATACAGTTGTTCGCATGAGTGACGACCCGCCCGATCCGCCCGGCTTCAAGCCCGAAGGGCCGCCGCGCATCGCCGGCCAGAAGGCGGTCCGGCCGAAGAGCGCGGCGACAGTGATGATCATCCGCCGCGACGGGCCGAAGCCCCGCGTGCTGATGGGCCGCCGGCATGGCGGGCACAGCTTCATGCCCGACCGCTGGGTGTTCCCCGGCGGCCGTATCGAGCGCGCCGACTATCGCGCGCCCTTCGCCAGCGACCTGAAGCCCGGCGAGCAGGCGGTGTTCGACGCTCACCTCCGGCCCGGCCAGGGCCGCGCGCTGGCCCTGGCGGCCATCCGGGAGACCTGGGAGGAGGCCGGCCTGCTGCTGGCCCGCAAGGCCCCCACGCGGCCCGGGGTTGGGCCCTGGCGGCCGTTCCTGGCCCAGGGGCGCCCTCCCCGACCTCGACGCCCTGCAGGTGGTCGGCCGGGCGGTGACCCCGCCGATGGTCGGCAAGCGCTTCGACGCCTGGTTCCTGCTGGCCGACGCCGAGCGGCTGATCAGCCTGGAGCGCCAGCCCGACTGCGGCGAGCTGGACGAGATCGCCTGGCTGGAGCCCGAGGCGACCAGGGACATGCCGCTGCCGTCCGTCACGCGGCACATGCTGCGCGAGGCGCTCGCGCGCACCGAAGACCCGACACGGCCGAAGCCCTATCTGCGCTTCCGGCGGGGGGACCATGGCCCCGGTTCACCTGTAGCGGTTGACTTCCGGCCCGGGATTCGTATTTTCCGCCGCTCTTTAGAACACCCGCCGGCGGTGCGTATCCGCTTTGGCCCCGCCCGAGGACGAGACCCATGGCGAAACCCGCCTCCATCAAGATCCGCCTGAACTCGACTGCGGACACCGGCTTCTTCTACGTCACCAAGAAGAACGCCCGCACCAAGACCGACAAGATGGTGCTGAAGAAGTACGACCCGATCGTGCGCAAGCACGTCGAGTTCCGCGAAGGCAAGATCAAGTAGCCATCGCGCTTAGCGAGATTTCGAAGCGCCCGGCCTCACCGCCGGGCGTTTTGCGTTCTGGGTCTACCTTCTCACGCTTGCGCTATGCCCAGATTGACGCAAACTGTGCATTGGATCGAGCCGCCCTGAGAGAAGAAGCAGGCCTGAGATTGCCGTTAACGGGGAACCCTTCAACGAGCACGGGCGGTACAGCGTCGGAGCCGCTCGTACTTTGGTCAACGGATCCCCACATGAAGCACTGGATTCAGTGCCTCTTTCGCGGAGGTGTTCACTATGTGTGGTGCAGCCCCGCTTTCGAAGGAGCCGCGCTTCCCAAGTACGCTGTCGGTGCCGGTCAACCGCCCTCTTCGGACCCGGTATCCATCTACCGAACGGTACATAGAGCCGTTACAGCGGAAGACGGTGGAGACGCTCGAATTGCGGCATGGAAGGCAACCCTCAGCGCGCTTGCAGTTGAATGGGCCACCGCCGGTGAAATCACTCAAGATAAACGCGACGAGATAATTACTGTGATGAACCATTCCACACCAAAGGAGTGGCGACCGCTTATATATGTGATACCATTTGCGTCAGTTAAGGATCGCGTTCAACTTGTCCCGCGCGAGAAGCGCGCGAGTAGAGAGCCAGAATACATTATCACAGATCTCCGCGACGGAGAGTTCCAAATCATCGAGCCATGGCCGTGCTAGACGCGCTTAAAGATCTCGATCGTGACACTGCCGCTCAGGTACTTGCGGCTGCAACGCTCGCCTCAGCTTCGGCTCCGGGACTTAAGGGCGAAAACCCGCTCATCTCGAAGTATCCAAAGGAAGCTGACGCCGTATTAAGTGAATTGCATCGCCGTCTGCACATCACTGATGCAAGTAGCTCGGCCGCAAGGGCCAAGATCGATAGGTTTTTAGGCGACGCATTGCGAGATATTGCGCTGGAGAATCGATCCCCCGCTCAGATTTTAGAGCGCATGGGTACGGCGGGTCGGCTGCCCAGCAGCGCCTACAGGATTGTCCTTGAAGATGAATTCCTCCGGCAATTTAGGCCGTTCGCGGTAACAAGGCGGATCGTCGAGAAGACCATTCAATCCCCCAGCGATCTGCAGCACCTAATGCTGGATTCCGCCCCTGAAGACGAAGGCGACATGTTTTCGCTTTTCGTGCGGGAGATGCACAATCGGCCGGCGATTGGCCCCTATTGGCTTCTAGTCCAAACGACCCGGAGAGGTATTGATCTCGTGCCCCAGTCTGCTTGGTGGGTACACCCGAAGTATGTGAATTTGGAAGAGGCGGAAGAGCCAATTGATGTTCTGCGTGCATTTGTAGAACAATTTGGACTTCCGCTAAGCATTGAAGGCCACCAAGCTAAATTCATTGAGCAGAAGCGTTTTTCAAAGGAAGTTGGCAGCCCAGGCGTCTTCAAGACGGAATATGTCGCACCTAATACAGGCGCCTTCTCAACTACTTCGTTTAGAACCCGACCAGAGTGGGACTATTTCGATGTGGGCATTGCCTACGCCATTGACATGGCGAAATACCGCGCTGCGGTACAGACTCTCGGTCTAGACAAGCCGTAGCAGTCTAGGCCGCGTGGGCGATGACGCGGTTGCGGCCGCTGGCCTTGGCTTCGTAGAGGGCCTCGTCGGCCCGCTTGAGGAGTGACTGCGGCGTCTCCTCGCCCGGCAGGGTGACGGCCACCCCGATGGAGATGGTCACCGACAGCAGCTCGCGGCCGCCCATGACGCGGAACGGCGAGCCGGCCACGTGCAGGCGGATGCGCTCGGCGATCCGCCGGGCGTCGATCAGCTGGGTATCCGGCATGACGATGACGAACTCCTCGCCGCCGTACCGGACCGGAAGGTCCATGCCGCGGACGTTGGAGGCCAGCCGCACGGCGAACTCCTTGAGGACCTCGTCGCCCACGTCGTGCCCGAAGCTGTCGTTGATCTTCTTGAAGTGGTCGATGTCGAGCACCAGCAGCGACACCGGCTTGCCGCCGTGCGCCGCGCGCTCGGTGAGCGCCTCGAGCTGGCCGGTCATGTAGCGGCGGTTGTGCAGGCCGGTGAGCTGGTCGGTGACCGCCAGCTCCAGCGAGTGGTCCAGGTTGTCGCGCAGGTAGTCGGTGTAGCGCTTGCGCCGGATCTGGGTCTTGGCGCGCGCCGAGAGCTCCTGCGGGTCGATCGGCTTGGCCAGGATGTCGTTGACGCCGATCTCCAGCGCCTTCACCAGCCGCGCGCGCTCGTCGAAGTCGACGATGGCCAGCACCGGCACGTTGCGGGTCGCCTCGTCCGATCGCAACTGGGCGCAGAAGCGAAGACCGTCGAAGGTCTTGGCGTTGATGTTGACGATGACCAGGTCCACCGGACCCCGGGCGGTCATCAGGGCCTTCTCAGGGTCCTGCTCCACCACCGGACGGTGCTCGATGGACAGCTCGACGCTCACGCGCCGGGCCTGGCGCTCCTGGTCGTCGACAATGAGGATGCGGCCGCCGGTGCCGCCCATGCGGCTGACCGCGCCGCCGATCAGGCCCATGCGGCGGCCGGAGGCCTCGCGCTCGCGCAGTTCGTCGATTACCGCCTTCAGGCGGGTCAGGCTGCGTACGCGGGCGAACAGCATGACGTCGTCGATCGGCTTGGTCAGGAATTCATCGGCTCCGGCCTCGAGGCCGGCCACGCGGTCGGTGCGGCCGTCGAGGGCCGTCACCAGCACCACCGGGATATGGCGGGTCTCGGGATCGTCCTTCAGCCGGCGGCAGACCTGGAAGCCGTCCATGCCCGGCATCATCACGTCGAGCAGGATGATGTCCGGCTTCTCGGCCGCGGCCATGGCGAGTGCGGTGGGGCCGTCGGCGGCGGTGAGCACGCGGTAGTACTCGGCCGACAGCTTCGCCTCGAGCAGGCGGACGTTGGCCTCGATGTCGTCGACGACAAGGATTCGCGCGCTCATGACCTAGTCCAGCAGCCGGCGGATGGTGTCGAGAAAGTGCGACACCGAGATCGGCTTGGAGATGTAGGCCTCGCAGCCGCCCTCGCGGATCCGCTCCTCGTCGCCCTTCATGGCGAAGGCGGTGACGGCGACCACGGGGATCGAGGCGAGTTCCTCGTCCTCCTTCAGCCACTTGGTGACCTCGAGGCCCGAGATCTCCGGCAGCTGGATGTCCATGAGAATCAGGTCCGGCCTGTGCTCGCGGGCGAGCGACAGCGCCGCGAGACCCTCGCGGGTCTGCAGGGTTTCGTAGCCCTGGGCTTCGAGCAGGTCATGAAAGAGCTTCATGTTCAGCTCGTTATCCTCGACGATGAGGACCTTCTTGGCCATTCGGGACCCGACGCTGTTTCTGGGACCGGCCCGCAAGGACCCGCCCCACCTCTCGCCCGTTCATCACACGGATATCCTTAAACTTCGTTAGCCCCGTCCGGACCGCGCCTTGGCAGACCCTATCCTGACTTCCGTTCCACGCCTTTCCGACCTTGGACTTTCCCCCGACCGGCCGCTGGTCATCGTCGACGTGGACGAGGTTCTGGGCCTGTTCATGAAGGGGTTCGGCGACTACCTGGCCGGCCAGGGCTACGAGTTCCGGGTCGACCGGTTCGCCCTCTTCCAGAATATCTACCGGCCGGGCGCGGCCGATCACCTGCCGATCGCCGAGGGCAAGATCCTGTTCGACGGCTTCTTCGCCACCCACTGCGGCGAGATCGAGCCGACGCCCGGCGCCGTCGACGCCCTGGCGAAGCTCGGCCGCCATGCCGGCATCCTGATCCTCTCCAACGCCCCGCCCCAGGCCGAGCGACTGCGCGGCGCCTGGCTGAAGCGCCACGGCCTGCCCAATGCGCTGATCCTGAACACCGGTCCGAAGGGGCCGGTGACCGCAGGCCTGGTCGCCCAGACGCCGCAGCCGGCCGCCTTCGTCGACGACCTGCTGCCGAACCTCGATTCGGTGGCCGAGCACGCGCCCCGCGTGGCGACCTTCCAGCACGTGGCCGACGAGCGGCTGCGGCCGCTGGCGCCCCGCTCCGAGCGCCATCCGAGGATCGACGACTGGGCCGAGTTGGCCGACGCCATAGAGGCGGCGATCCGGCGCTGAGCGCGCGCGGAACAAATCAGGTAACCTCCACGGCATGAAGGCGTTCTGCCGCGACTGCTTCTGGACCGGGGACGAAGGCGTGCGCCGCTGCCTGGCCTGCGGCTCGCCGCGGATCGTGGCCCACGCCGAGCTCGACCGGCTTTCCATCGCCCACATGGACTGCGACGCCTTCTACGCCTCGGTGGAGAAGCGCGACCGCCCCGAGCTGCGCGACCGGCCGGTGATCGTCGGCGGTGGCAAGCGGGGCGTGGTCACCACCTGCTGCTACATCGCCCGCATTTCCGGCGTGCGCTCGGCCATGCCGATGTTCAAGGCGCTGAAGCTCTGCCCCGAGGCGGTGATCATCAAGCCGGAGTTCTCCAAGTACCGCCACGAGAGCGGCCGGATCCTCGGGATGGCGGGCGAGCTGACCCCGCTGATCCAGAACCTCAGCCTCGATGAAGCCTGGCTGGACCTCTCGGGCACGGAGCGGCTGCACAGCGCGCCGCCGGCGCTGACGCTCGCCCGGCTGCAGGCCCGGATCGAGGCCGAGACGGGGCTGACGGTCTCCATCGGCCTCGCCGCCAACAAGTTCCTGGCGAAGATCGCGTCGGACCTCGACAAGCCGCGCGGCTTCTCGGTGATCGGGGCCACGGAGGCCGCCGACTTCCTGGCGCCCCGGCCGGTGGGCATCCTGCCCGGCGTCGGGCCGGCCATGGTGGCCTCGCTGGAGAAGGCCGGCTACCGCACCGTCGGCCACCTGGCGCGGGCCGAGCCGAAGGACCTCGCCGCGCGGTTCGGCCAGCATGGCCTGCGCCTCTTCGAGCTGGCCCACGGCCGCGACCACCGGGCGGTCAATCCCCGCGAGGAGCGCAAGGGCATCAGCGCCGAGACCACCTTCAACGAGGACCTGACGAAGCTCGGCGACCTGGAGGACGTCCTGGCGCAGCTCTGCGAGAAGGTCGCCCGCCACGCCCGCAAGGACGGCATCGCCGGCCGGGTCGTCACCCTGAAGCTGCGGCACGTGGACTTCCGGATCATCACCCGGCGCAAGACCATCGCCGTGCCGACCCAGACGGCGAAGACGCTGTTCGCCGTCGGGCGCGAGCTCCTGGCCAAAGAAGCGGACGGCACCCCCTATCGCCTGATCGGGATCGGCATGGCCGAGCTCGTGGAGGCCGACGCCGTGGAGGGCGATTTCTTCGCCGGCGAGGAGCGCCGGGCGCTGGCGTCGGAGAAGACCCTCGACACGCTGCGGGCCCGATTCGGGGCCGATGCGGTCACATCCGGACGGATTTTGCGTGCAAAGGCGGCGCTCAAGGAGGATTGATGAACGCGCGTGCAGCGCCAGCTGCGCTGGTGGGCATCATCGGAGGCGCCTGTCCTGAGCGTGACAATTCGACCCTAGCAAATGGCAAAACTTTCCATATCTAATCCTGAGCAGGCGGGGCGCAGGCTTCGCCAGGAGATCCGTTCGATGAGCGAACGCAAACAAGGTGACTCGGGCGCCGGCGTTCGATCGGCGGTGATCACGCAAACAAAGCCCAAGACGCAGAAACCCGCCATGTACCGGGTTTTACTGCTGAACGACGACTACACCCCGATGGAGTTCGTCGTTTATGTTCTTGAGCAGTACTTCAATAAGTCGCGCGAAGACGCGACTCGGATCATGCTGCACGTACACCAGCACGGTGTCGGGGTCTGCGGCGTGTTCACCTACGAAGTGGCGGAAACAAAAGTGGCCCAGGTCGTTGATACGGCACGTCGGCACCAGCATCCGCTGCAGTGCACAATGGAAAAGGATTAGAGGCTCTTGCCTTCATTTTCGCGTCAGCTCGAAGAGTCCCTTCATCGCGCGGTCGCCTACGCCAACCAGCGCAAGCATGAGTACGCCACTCTGGAGCACCTGCTCCTCTCGCTGGTGGACGACGAGGACGCGGCCGCCGTCATGCGCGCCTGCGACGTCGATCTCGGCGCCCTGCGCACCACCCTGACAAACTACGTCGACAACGAGCTCCGCTCGCTGGTCGTCGACGACGGCGAGGACGCCAAGCCCACAGCGGGCTTCCAGCGCGTGATCCAGCGCGCGGTGATCCACGTCCAGTCGTCCGGCCGGGAAGAAGTGTCCGGCGCCAATGTGCTGGTCGCCATCTTCTCCGAGCGCGAGAGCCATGCCGCCTACTTCCTGCAGGAGCAGGACATGACGCGGTACGACGCGGTGAACTACATCGCCCACGGCATCGCCAAGAAGGCCGGCTCGTCCGAGGCCAAGCCCGTCAAGGGCGCCGAGGAAGAGGACAAGCCCACCGTCAAGACCGGCGGCGAGGCGCTCGAGGCCTACTGCGTCAACCTCAATGAGAAGGCCAAGCAGGGGAAGGTCGACCCGCTGATCGGCCGCATGGCCGAGGTGGAACGCGCCATCCAGGTGCTGTGCCGCCGGACCAAGAACAACCCGCTGCTGGTCGGCGACCCGGGCGTCGGCAAGACCGCCATCGCCGAGGGCCTGGCCCGCAAGATCATCAACAAGCAGGTCCCCGACGTGCTCGCGGGCTCGACCATCTTCTCGCTCGACATGGGCGCGCTGCTGGCCGGCACCCGCTACCGCGGCGACTTCGAAGAGCGCGTGAAGCAGGTCGTCAAGGAGCTGGAGAACCACCCCGACGCGATCCTGTTCATCGACGAGATCCACACGGTGATCGGCGCCGGCGCGACGAGCGGCGGGGCCATGGACGCCTCGAACCTGCTGAAGCCGGCCCTGGCGTCGGGCACGCTCCGCTGCATGGGCTCCACGACCTACAAGGAGTTCCGCCAGCACTTCGAGAAGGACCGGGCCCTCGTCCGGCGCTTCCAGAAGATCGACGTGAACGAGCCCACGATCGACGACACGATCAAGATCCTGAAAGGCCTCAAGGTCTACTACGAGGACTTCCACAAGCTGAAGTACACCAACGACGCCATTAAGGCGGCGGTGGAGCTGTCGGCCAAGTACATCACCGACCGGAAACTGCCCGACAAGGCGATCGACATCATCGACGAGGCCGGCGCCTCGCAGATGCTGCTCTCGGAGGGCAAGCGGAAGAAGGTGATCGGGCTCAAGGAGATCGAAGGCGTCGTCGCCAAGATCGCCCGCATCCCGCCGAAGTCGGTCTCGAAGTCGGACACCGAGGCGCTGAAGCAGCTGGAAAGCGACCTGAAGCGCGCGGTCTACGGCCAGGACGAGGCCATCGACAGCCTGTCGTCGGCCATGAAGATGGCCCGCGCCGGCCTGCGCGACGCCAACAAGCCGATCGGCTGCTACCTGTTCACCGGCCCGACCGGCACCGGCAAGACCGAGACGGCGCGCCAACTGGCCGCCACGCTCGGGATCGAGCTGCTGCGGTTCGACATGTCGGAGTACATGGAGCGTCACACGGTGAGCCGCCTGATCGGCGCGCCTCCCGGCTATGTGGGCTTCGACCAGGGCGGCCTGCTGACCGACGCGGTCGACCAGCACCCGCACTCGATCGTGCTGCTGGACGAAATCGAGAAGGCTCACCCGGACGTCTACAACATCCTCCTGCAGGTCATGGACCACGGTCAGCTGACCGACTCCAACGGCAAGAAGATCGACTTCCGGAACGTCGTGCTGATCATGACGACCAACGCCGGCGCGTCCGACGCCCAGCGCAATTCCATCGGGTTCGGCCGCGGCAAGGCCGAGGACGAGGTGGACGAGGCGCTGAAGCGGCTGTTCACGCCGGAGTTCCGCAACCGCCTGGACGCCATCGTGCACTTCCACGCGCTCACCCCGGAGATCATCCGGCAAGTGGTGCAGAAGTTCATCATGCAGCTCGAGGCCCAGCTCGCGGACCGCCATGTCACCATCGAGACGGACGACGAGGCGGCGGACTGGCTGGCTAAGAACGGCTTCGACGAGCTCTACGGCGCCCGCCCCCTGGGCCGGGTCATCCAGGAGCACATCAAGAAGCCGCTGGCCGACGAGATCCTGTTCGGCCGGCTGGTGAAGGGCGGCCACGTCCGCGTGATCCTGAAGGACGGCAAGCTCGGCTTCGAGATCGAGGGCGATGCGCGCGAGCGCGGCGCTCCGGTGATCGAGAGCCCGGCCGAGGATGCGACGCCGGCCCTCACCGACTAAGGCGTCCCGCCTTTCGAGACGCCAGAGAGCCCCGGGCGCGAGCCCGGGGCTTTTTGCTAGCCCTCGGAGATGTGCAGCGGCTTGAAGACGCGCTTGAGGATCGCCGCCAGCAGCGGCGTCTTGCCGGGATAGACCGCGCGGCCCGCCTTGCGCGGCCACTCCCAGCCGCCGGTGGCGACATTGGCCGGCATCCGCAGCGAGAGCCGCCCGCCCTCCACGTCCGAGGTCATCGGCGTGTAGTAGAGGCAGTTCTCGAAGTACCAGTGGACGACCAGCGAGCGGCGGGTGGAGGCCGGGTCGGTCACCGGCGCGCCGCCGTGCGCCAGATTGGCGGCCCACACGAAGGCCCAGCCCTTCTTCACCAGGGCGCGTTCGTCGGGCAGGCCCGCCGCCGCCAGCCGCTCGGCGAAGCCGTGCACGAAGCGGCTGGCGTATTGCTCGGGCGACGGCCGCGGATCGTTCACGCCCGCATCGCGCATGGTCATCACCGGCAACCGGTGTGACCCGGGCAGATAGACCAGGGGCCCCGCTTCCGGCTGGACGTCCTCCAGCGCGATCCAGACCCCGCACATGAAGCGCTCGGGCACGCTGTGGAAATGGATCGAATCGGGGTGCAGGCCCTGCTGGCTGCCCCTCAGGAAATTCAGCGTCTGGAACGGGAAGGCCTTGCGGCCATAGGCGGCCTCGAGCATTCGGGCGACCTTCGGCGAGGCGGCCAGCCGCCGGACCGCCTTCGACCGCAGCCAGGCGTCCTGGATCCGGTTGGCCCCCGGATGACGGGCGAACAGGCGGTCGGTGTCGGCCACGGCGAGGTCGCAGAGCGCCCTCGCCTCGTCGCCCAGGTCGATCAGGGCGTAGCCGTTCTGCGCCAGCGAGCGGCAGAAGGCCTCGGTCTCGGCATCGAGGCCGGCCTTTGCGAGATGGGCTTCGAGGTCCTCGCCTTCGACGAACGGCACCTCGGGACGCAACGCGGTACTCGGACTCATGCGGGCTCAGGCGATCTTGGCGGCGATCTGTTGGGCCAGAGCCTTCAACTCGTCCGGGTCGGCCATGCCGCCCTCGGCGTGGCGGCCCATGGCCACGCCTTCCCAGCGCGGGATGATGTGGAAGTGCAGATGGTAGATCGTCTGGCCCGCGGGCGCGCCGTTGAACTGGGTGACGACGATGCCGTCGGGGTTCAGCGCGGCGCGGACCGCCTTGGCCACCCGCTGGACGCCCTGGATCAGGCCCGCGAGCACCTGCGGCTCCTCCTCCAGGAGGTTGCGGGCGTGGGAATGTTTCGGAATCACCAGGGTATGGCCCTTGGCCTGCGGGAAGACGTCCATGAAGGCGAGCACATGGTCGTCCTCGAAGACCTTGGCCGCGGGCATCTCGCCGCGCAGGATCTTCGCGAAGATGTTGCCGTCGTCGTAGGTCCCGTCCAGGCTCATCCGGCGCTCCTCAAACTCAAGGGGCCACGGGTAGCAAATCGCCTCGGAGTGGGAAATGTCGGACCAGCCTGCGAGCATGACAACGCGCCAGGAGAAGTGGTTCGCCTCCATCCTCGAGAGCATGGAGCGCGAGACCGGCAAGACCCTGGAGGAGTGGGTCGCCATCGCCCGCACCTGCCCGGAAACCAGGCCCGGCGCGCGCAAGGCCTGGTTCAAGGCGCATCACGGCATCGGGACGAACCGGGCGAGCATCATCCTGGGCAAGGCGTTTCCGGAGACGGCCCACTGGGCCGAGCCCGACAACCTTCGCGACGCGCTCTGGGCCGACCCGGCGTCACGGGCGATCCTGGAGGCGGTGGAGGCGGCCGTCGCCGGGCTGCCCGACCTCGTCACGGCCCAGCGGAAGGGCTTCACCGCCTTCTCAAGGGAGTTCCAGTTCGCCTCGGTGCGGCCGACCAAGGCCGGCGGCGCACGCCTGGGCCTGGCCGTGGAACCGGACGCCGATCCGAGGCTGCAGCCGCCGAAGAACGAGGGCTGGAGCGAACGACTGAAATCCGTCCTGCCGCTCGCCTCGCCCGCGGACGTGGACGAGGACGTGAAGGCGCTGCTTCAGCAGGCCTGGGCGCGGTCCTAACCCTCGCGGAACGGCGAATAGGCCTCGGCGAGCCACTCCATCTCCTGCTCCACGCCCTCGCGTTCCTGGGCGAGGAAGCGTTCGACGGGCTCGCGCAGGCGGGGATCGGCGATCCAGTGGGCCGAATAGACCGGCGTCGGCAGGTAGCCGCGGGCGATCTTGTGCTGGCCCTGCGCCCCCGCCTCCACCCGCGCCAGGCCCCGGCCGATCGCCCATTCGATGGCCCGGTAGTAGCAGAGCTCGAAGTGCAGGAAGGGCACGTCCTCGACGCAGCCCCAGTTGCGGCCGTAGAGGCAGTCGTCGCCGATCAGGTTGAGCGCGCCGGCGATCCAGCGCCCGTCACGCCGGGCCATCACCAGGAGGACGCGGTCGGCCATGCGCTCGCCCAGCAGCGAGAAGAAGCCGCGCGTGAGGTAGGGCCGGCCCCACTTCCGCGAGCCGGTGTCCATGTAGAAGCCGAAGAAGGCGTCCCAGTGGTCCTCGGTGATCTCCGCGCCGGTGAGGCAGAGGATCTCCAGCCCGGCCTGGGCGTCGCGGCGTTCGCGCCGGATGGTCTTGCGGCGGCCCGAGGAGAGCGCGGCCAGGAAGTCCTCGAAGTCGCGGTAGCCGGCGTTGAGCCAGTGATACTGCTGGCCTTCCCGCAGCGCGAGGCCCTGGGCGCCCATCCAGCGCCACGCCTCGGCGTCGGGGAAGTTCACGTGCAGGGAGGAAATCTCGTAGCGCTCGCACAGCGCCAGGGCGCCGCCCAGCAAGAGCGCCCGGCCCTCCTCCGGCTCGATGTCGGGCCGGACCAGCAGCCGGGGGCCGGTGGCGGGCGTGAACGGCGCGGCCGAGAGCAGCTTTGGATAATACCGCCCGCCCGCCCGCTCGTAGGCGTCGGCCCAGGCGTGGTCGAAGATGTATTCCCCCTGGCTGTGGGACTTCAGGTAGAGCGGCATGACCGCGGCCACCGCGCCAGCCTCGTCCTCGACCACCAGGTGGTGCGGGCCCCAGCCGGTCTTCTCGACCGCGCAGTTCGCCTCCTCCGCGGCATTGAGGAAGTCGAAGCGGATGAAGGGGTTGCCGGCGTAGGCGGGATTGTCGGCGCAGGCGTCCCAGCCGTCGCGGCCCACCTCGGCGATGCGGCGGCAGACCTTCACCGCCGGCTTCAACGTCACGCCCGGAAGCCCTCGAAGATCAGGTTGTCGCATCCGTCCTTGATGGCGTCCCACTGCCCGGGGTCGCGGACCGTCCAGGCGACCACCGGCATCCCCTGCGCGCGGTGCTTCGCAGCCGCTTCGGACGGCAGCATGTCGAGGCCGAGCGCCAGGAAGTGCGGCCGGGCGATGGCCACGTGCTCGAGGTTCGACCAGGCCCGCCGCTGCTCGTCGGAGAGGTGCGGAGCCTTGCGGTAGGCGTAGCTGTCGAGGCCGCGGAGCACGCCCGGGAAGCGCTCGGCGAACCAGGCGTGGCTGTAGGGGTTGAAGCCGATGACGCAGACCGGGCCCGGGTGGTCGACGAGAATCTCGTGGACCCGCTGCTCCAGGGGGCCCACGCGGCCGGGCGGGGTCTTCAGTTCGACATGCACCATGGCCTTCCGGCCGACGAGGCGCAGGGCCTCGGCGAGCGTCGGGATCGGCTCGTCCGTCCCGGCGAGGCGCAGTCCGGCGAGTTCGGTGGTGGTCCGCTCGGTGAGCCGGCCCTCGGCGCCGGTCATCCGCTTCAGGTCCTCGTCGTGGAAGACCATGGCCTCGCCGTCGGCCGAGAGCTGGACGTCGAGCTCGATACCGTAGCCGGCGGCGCAGGCCGCCTTGAAGGCGCCCAGCGAGTTCTCCGGCGGGCCATCGGGGGTCCACAGCCCGCGATGCGCGATCGGCGGGTGGAAGAGGAGGTCCCAGGCCTCGCCGAAGCGGTTCTTCACGAGACCTGCACCACCGCATCGACCTCCACGGCGAAATTCAGCGGCAGGCGATAGACGCCCACGGCCGAGCGCGCGTGGCGGCCGGCGTCGCCGAAGGCCTCCACCATGAGGTCGGAGCAGCCGTTGACCACCTGCGGGATGTCGAAGAAGCCCGGCCCCGCCTGGACGAAGCCGCCGAGCTTGACCACGCGGACCACGCGATCGAGGTCGCCATCGCAGGCCGCCCGCATCTGGGCCAGCAGGTTGACGCCGCACAGACGCGCCGCGGCGCGGGCCGTCTCGGCGTCGACGTCCTCGCCGACCACGCCGCGGATCCCGCCGCCGGCGTCGACCGACACCTGGCCGGAGATGTGCAGCAGGTCGCCGGCGCGCACGAAGGGCACATAGTTGGCGACAGGGGGATTGGGCTTCGGCAGGGTGATGCCGAGCGCAGCGAGACGATCTTCGACCTGGGACATAGCCGCAGGTCTACCGCCCTCCCCCATACGAGAAAAGGCCCGGACCGAGGTCCGGGCCTTCCCGTTTCCGGAAGCCAGGGAGGAGAAGCCTCCGGAACGGACTTAGCGGGCGGCCTGCAGGCGCTCGACCATGGCGGTCACGCGCTCGTTGAGCGGCTTCATGGAGTCCTTCACCGAGCCGGACACGGTCTCGGACATCTGGCCGACCTGGGCCATGTAGGTCTCCAGGGCACCCTTGGCGAAGGCGGTCTGCAGCTCGATCACTTCCTGCACGCTCTTGGCCGAGGCCAGCGACTTGGCGGCGGCGACCTGGCTGTCGAACGCGGTCTTCGAGAAGGCCATCGCCTGGGCGCCCAGGGCTTCCGCGCCCTTGGTGGCGGCGGTCACCGAGGCCACGACGGCTTCGAGGTTCTTCTTGGAGTGGCTGTTGGCTTCGTTCAGCGCGGCCAGGGTCTTCTCAACGCCGTCCTTGAAGGCGACGTTGGAGGCGGCGGTGAATTGATCGACGGTGGACTTCACGGTTTCGGCGGCAGCCATCGGAGATACTCCTGACAGGGCGTTGGGCGAACGCGGCGGTATTGCCGCACTGCAACTTCTCGGGACACACGTCCCCTAACTCGCGAGGGTTATCTCATGTTGCAGTGCAGCAGTCAACGGTTAATTGTGCACTGCACAAAAGCGTCATGCGCCTACAATCCAGGCGCCTACGCGCCAAGGCGCGACATTTGCGCTCGTTCAAGCCTTGTTTACTGTGCAGCAAGGGTCCTTCGGGCAAGGTACATGGGATTCCGGCGGCGGGGGGCCGCCACAAACCTTTGATTCGACGGACGAAGCATGTTCCAGCACGCCCGCCGCCTGTTCGTAGCCCTCGGCGCCGCCGTGGCCGTCGCCTTCACGACGGTCGCGCCCCCCGCTTACGCCCAGCCGGTCTTCCAGCAGCTCTCGAGCGCCTCGCAGACCAAATATGCGGCGATCGTCGTCGACGCGAAGACCGGCGAGGTGCTCTACGCCAAGCGGGCCGACGCCGCGCGCTACCCGGCGTCCATCACCAAGGTGATGACGCTGTATCTGACTTTCGAGGCGCTCGCGGCGGGCAAGATCCAGCTCGACGACCGCGTGATATTCTCGCCCAGGGCCGCGGCGCAGTCGCCGACCAAACTCGGCGTGCCGGCCGGCCAGTCGATCTCGGTCTCCGAAGCCATGCAGGCGCTTTCCATCAAGTCGGCGAACGACGCCGCGGTGGCCATGGCCGAAAAGCTGGGCGGCACCGAGAGCCGCTTTGCGGCGCTGATGACGCTGCGGGCGAAGGAACTGGGGATGACCAACACCCACTTCGCCAACGCGTCGGGCCTGCCCGACAGCCGCCAGGTCTCCACGGCGCGGGACATCGCCATCCTGTCGCGGGCGGTGATGCGGGACTACCCGCAGTACTATAAGCTGTTCAGCCAGCGGGAGATGGTCTTCCGCGGCCAGACGCTGCGCAACCACAACGGCCTGCTGCACCGCATGTACGGCGTGGACGGGCTGAAGACGGGCTTCACCAACGCTTCGGGCTTCAACCTCGCGGTCTCGGCCGTGCGCGACAATCGCCGCCTGATCGCCGTCGTCCTGGGCGGTCCGACCACGCGGGCCCGCGACGACAACGCCGAGGCCCTGCTGGTCACCGGCTTCGACGTGATCAAGCGCCGCGACCTCGGCGAGAAGATCACCATCGCCCAGAACCTGTTCGAGCCTGAGCCGTCGGGCCGGGTCGAGGGCAGCACCGAACAGGGCGACCAGGACCTGAAGATCGTGCTGGCCTCGGCTACGCCGCCGCCCAGCACCTCGCGGATCGAGGTCGTCGAGCCGAAGTCCAGGAAGACGGCGCCCGCCACGCCCGCCGAGAAGTGGGGCGTCCAGGTCGGCGCCTTCAAGGCCCGCTCGGACGCCAAGGAGCAGATCGATCTGATCGGCAAGCGCTTCGGCAAGCAGGTGGCCGGCGCCAAGCCCGTCACCGACAAGGCCGCCGGCCGCTACCGCTCGCGCTTCGTCGGTCTGTCCGAACGCGAGGCCAGGACCGCCTGCAAGGCGATCAAGGCCAAGGGCATGGACTGCCAGGTGATCGAGCCGAAGGCCTGATCGCCAGACATACCGATCGGAAAAGCCCTGGGTCGCCCCGGGGCTTTTTCTTTGGCCGCTATTTCCGGAGGAGCCGGTCGCGCGCCGCGTTGAGCTGGGACGCCAGGCCGGTCGTGCCGCCCTTGTCGGGGTGCACGCTGCGCATCAGGCGCGTGTAGGCGGCTTGGATCTGCTCGGGGGTGGCGTCGGCGGAGACGCCGAGGATGGAGCGGGCCTCCTCCAGGCTCATCAGCCCCTTGGAGGGTCCCGGCGCGAGGCCCGTGCGGCGGGTGGATACGGCGAGCCAGAGGCCGAGGACCACGAGCACGATGCCTGAGCCCCAGCGGCCGCTGACCGAGAGCCAGGCCGCGCCTGCGAACGCGGCCACGGCGAACGCGCCCGAGAGGAACCGCCACTCCCGCCGCTTCAGGATCGGCTTGCCACGGCTCGCCATCAGGATGAGCGCGAGCGCGGCGGCCCCAAGCGCGAGATAAAGCATGCGGCTACTCCGCCGCGATCTTCTCCGCCTCGTCCAGCCCCTGGAAGCCCAGGGCCGTCATCAGGGCGCGCAGTTCCTGGCGGGCGGCCACGTGCTGCAGCGACATCGCCACCGGCCGTATGGCCGGCGAGAGGTCGGCAATGGTCAGGCCGAACGGGAAGAGCTCGCGATAGATCACCCGGTCGCGCAGGCCGGGGCCGACACGGAAGCCGACCTTGCGGGAGAGCGCGTTGACGCGTTCGTCTAGGCGCTTGCGGTTGCGGGCCTCGGTGGGCGCCAGGCGGTTGCGCAGCACCACCCAGTCGATTTGCTTGCGGTCGCGGGTCGCGCGCTCCTTGCGGCAGGCCCAGACGGTCTCGGCGTAGAGGCTGTGGCGGGTGAGCTCGAGGCTCACCGGATCGACGACGCCCAGCATGTCGAAGTCGACGAAACTGTCGTTCATCGGGGTGACGATGAGGTCGGCCTTCGAATGGGCCGAGCGGCTGATGGCGGTGTCGGCCCCCGGCGTATCAATCAGCACGAAGTCGGCGGCCGCCGCCACCTCGGCGAAAGCCGCCTCGAAGCGGGCAAGTTGCTCGGCGTCCGGCGCCTTGGCGAGCGCATCGCCGGCCGAGCTGATCGCGTGTTCGATCGGCATGGGCGCCTCGGCCCCGTGCGCGGCCAGCCACTTCGCCCGGTTGGAGAAGAAGTGGCCCATGGTCTGCTGGCGCAGGTCGAGGTCGAGGACCGCCACCTTGGCGCCCCCGTGCAGCAGGGCGACCGCAATATGGATGGCGATGGTGGACTTCCCCCGCCCCGCCTTTCTCGTTGCCGATGACGATGACGCTGGCCTGCGACATGCCTGTTGCTCCCGAGGGGCGGCGGAATCACCGCCCATACCGAGCCTAGGTGACCGAGGAGGCAGAGTCGGGTCAACGCGCCGTTTGCCACCCCACCTGGCCGTGCGCCGATGGACGTGGTCCGGAGCCTCGGCCATAAGCCGGCCATGTCCGAGACGCCGCTCCCCATCGTCCGCACGGTCGCCGAGCTGCGCGCCCAGGTCCGCGCCTGGAAGGCCGCCGGCGAACGCGTGGCGCTGGTGCCCACCATGGGCGCACTGCACGAGGGTCATCTGTCGCTGGTCCGCCTGGCGTTCGACCGCGCCGAGCGGGTGGTCGCCAGCGTCTTCGTCAACCCGACCCAGTTCGGGCCGGCGGAGGACTTCGACGCCTACCCGCGGACCGAGGCCCGCGACGCCGAGCTGCTGGCCGACGTGGGATGCGACCTGCTCTACGCGCCGACCGTGGGCGAGATGTACCCGCAAGGCTTCGCGACCAAGGTCAGCGTCGCCGGCGTCTCCGAGCCGTTGGACGGCGCCGCCCGGCCCGGCCACTTCGACGGCGTCGCCACCGTGGTCTCCAAGCTCCTGCTGCAGGCCGGCGCGGACGTGGCCGTCTTCGGGGAGAAGGACTACCAGCAGCTCCAGGTGATCCGCCGGCTGGTCCGTGATCTCGACATCCCGGTGGATATCGTGGGCGGTCCGACGGCGCGTGACGGCGACGGCCTCGCCCTCTCCTCCCGCAACGCCTACCTCGACGCCGGCCAGAAGCGGGTGGCCGCGCAGCTCAACCAGGTCTTGAAGGTGGCGATCAGCCGGCTCCGCGCGGGCGAGCCGATCGCCGAGGTCGAGCAGGCCGCGGTGCGCGCCCTCGAGGCCTCCGGGTTCGACCAGGTCGACTATGTGGAGGTGCGCGGCCCGTCGGACCTCGCCCGTCTGGGCCCTGGCCGCCTGGAGGGGGGAAGCCCGGATCCTGGCCGCCGCCCGCATCGGCCGCACGCGGCTGATCGACAACATGGCGGTCTGAGGCCCCCGTCTGCGTCACCCGGCCACGCCGCTCGCGGCGGCCTGCCGCAGCCCGGCCACGCTTGGGTGCGACGCCCGCGCACACTTAAGCTGTGACAAGACGCCACAGTAGAGCTGCCCACCCCTCCCCGGCGGCGTCAGCGCAGCAACCCGCGTTCTATGAATTACTGTGACGCTTGTTGCCGGATTTCCGCTGCGACGGCCGCAAGTTAGCGTTCAAGCTTGACTATAACATCGCCCTACAGTCACGCTTATCTGATTTCCGCTTCGGACATGTCAATAACCCCGCCACAGCCAAGCCTGCGACAACTTTGACAAGGGTTCGGAAAGTAAGTCGTCGGTAGTTTTCAACTCGTCGCAAGGCTGTCGGGGCCAGGCGACAGGTGGGTGTCGGGCCCGCCTATCGAGAGACGGGAAAGAGTTCATGACGTACTTCAAGTACGACGGCGTTCGCGCCGCCGAGACGGCTGCGCCTGTGCGTGATTTCTGGGGCACGGATGCGGTCGAGACGCTGGTCGGGACGCCTGAGGCCAACTCGCTGTGGGTCGGCGTGGGCGACAGCGCCACGGGCGGCCTGGGCGACGACACCTACTGGCTGCAGGCGCTGAAGGGCCGGTTCACGGTCACCGAGCTGGCCGGCGGCGGGGTCGACAAGATCGCCGGCTGGCAGAGCATCTTTCTCGACGACTACGCCCACTTCGAGAACGTCTATGTCGGCGGCGACAAGACCTATGGCGCGGGCAACGCCCAGGACAACGTCGTCGAGGGCGGCCCGGGTTCGCAGCAGATCTACGGCGGTGGCGGCCAGGACGTGCTGGTAGGCGGCGCCGGCGCCGACACCTTCATCGTCGTGAAGGGCGAAGGCAACGACGTCATCCAGGACTTCAGCGCCGAGGACGTGGTCCGCCTGAAGGCCGGCTTCGCCACCTTCGCCCAGGTCCAGGCCCGGCTGACCCAGGTCGGAAGCGACGTGAAGCTCGACCTCGGCGACGGCGACGGCCTGATCTTCCGCAACACCACGGTGGGCCAGTTCACCGCCGGAAACTTCCAGCTCCAGCTCGACACCTCGACCCTCGGCGCCAAGACCTTCGGCGACGAGTTCAACGGCCCGCTGTCGCTGTGGGACGCCCAGTCGAACCCCACCGGAACCTGGCGGCCCGACTTCGGCTACCAGGGCGAACAGGGCGTCGGCTCCTACACCCTCGTCTCCAACAACGAGAGCCAGATCTACACCTCGCCCTACTTCCGCGGCCACAACGGCGACTTCGCCGAGAGCCCCTTCGTCTCCAACGCCGACGGCACGCTCTCGATCTGGGCCCGGCCGTCCTCGAACAGCGAGATCTTCGGCTACGACTACACCTCGGGCTTCATCTCCACGAAGGAGACCTTCGCCCAGACCTACGGCTACTTCGAGATGCGCGCCGACATCCCGGACGCCGCCGGCGCCTGGCCCGCCTTCTGGCTGATCCCCGCCGACGGCTCCTGGCCGCCCGAGCTCGATGTCATGGAGGCCCTCACCTCCGATCCGCGGGGCCTGTGGACCACCGAGCACTCCAGCGTCGGCGGCCACTCGGCCAACGGCATGCTCTCCTTCGTCCCGGATTCCGCCGACGGCTTCCACACCTACGGCGCCCTTTGGACCGCCACCGAGATCACCTGGTACATCGACGGCGTCGAGGTCTTCAGCCGGCCCACCCCGGCCGACATGCACAAGCCCATGTTCATGATCGCCAACCTCGCCCTCGGCGGCTGGGGCGGCGCCATCAACGACGCCCAGCTCCCCGCGGAGTTCAAGATCGACTACATCCGCGCCTACGCGCTGCCGGCCTCGTCGAGTGGCGGGCTCGGCGACGGGACCGCGCCCCGCTCGCTCTTCGCGAAGTCCGGGGGCGACAGCCTGCAGGGCGGCGCGGGCGACGACATGCTCTCCGGCCACGACGGCCAGGATACCCTCGAGGGCGGCGCGGGCGCGGACAGCATCAATGGCGGCGGCAGCTGGGACAAGCTGCAGGGCAACCAGGGCGACGACACGGTCTCCGGCGGCCTGGGCGACGACTGGGTGGTCGGCGGCAAGGACAACGACCTGCTGTCCGGCGATTCCGGCGACGACATCGTCTACGGCAACATGGGTAACGACACCTGCGACGGCGGCGAAGGCGCTGACCTGGTCCGCGGGGGGCCAGGGCGACGACCGCCTGATGGGGTGGGCCGGCAACGACTGGCTCTCCGGCGATCGCGGCGACGACACCATCACCGGCGGCGCCGGAGCGGACATTTTCCACAGCTTCGCCGGCGCGGGCGTCGACCTGGTCCTCGACTTCAATGTGCTCGAAGGCGACCGGGTCCAGCTCGAACCGGGCACGGCCTACAGCGTCGCCCAGGAAGGCGCGAACGTGGTGGTGACCATGGGCGCCGGCGATCGGCTGATCCTGCAGGGGGTGGATCTGGGAAACCTTGGGGACGGCTGGCTCTTCGGAGCCTGACCGACCCAAGGGGGGACAACGGGGCTAGGGGACGGGGCTAATTTCATGACGTACTTCAAGTACGACGGCGTTCGCGCCGCCGAGACGGCTGCGCCTGTGCGTGATTTCTGGGGCACGGATGCGGTCGAGACGCTGATCGGGACGCCTGAGGCCAACTCGCTGTGGGTCGGCGTGGGCGACAGCGCCACGGGCGGCCTGGGCGACGACACCTACTGGCTGCAGGCGCTGAAGGGCCGGTTCACGGTCACCGAGCTGGCCGGCGGCGGGGTCGACAAGATCGCCGGCTGGCAGAGCATCTTTCTCGACGACTACGCCCACTTCGAGAACGTCTATGTCGGCGGCGACAAGACCTATGGCGCGGGCAACGCCCAGGACAATGTCATCGAGGGCGGCCCGGGTTCGCAGCAGATCTACGGCGGCGGCGGCCAGGACGTGCTGGTGGGCGGCGCCGGCGCCGACACCTTCATCGTCGTGAAGGGCGAAGGCAACGACGTCATCCAGGACTTCAGCGCCGAGGACGTGGTCCGCCTGAAGGCCGGCTTCACCACCTTCGCCCAGGTCCAGGCCCGGCTGACCCAGGTCGGAAGCGACGTGAAGCTCGACCTCGGCGACGGCGACGGCCTGATCTTCCGCAACACCACGGTGGGCCAGTTCACCGCCGGAAACTTCCAGCTCCAGCTCGACACCTCGACCCTCGGCGCCAAGACCTTCGGCGACGAGTTCAACGGCCCGCTGTCGCTGTGGGACGCCCAGTCGAACCCCACCGGAACCTGGCGGCCCGACTTCGGCTACCAGGGCGAACAGGGCGTCGGCTCCTACACCCTCGTCTCCAACAACGAGAGCCAGATCTACACCTCGCCCTACTTCCGCGGCCACAACGGCGACTTCGCCGAGAGCCCCTTCGTCTCCAACGCCGACGGCACGCTCTCGATCTGGGCCCGGCCGTCCTCGAACAGCGAGATCTTCGGCTACGACTACACCTCGGGCTTCATCTCCACGAAGGAGACCTTCGCCCAGACCTACGGCTACTTCGAGATGCGCGCCGACATCCCGGACGCCGCCGGCGCCTGGCCCGCCTTCTGGCTGATCCCCGCCGACGGCTCCTGGCCGCCCGAGCTCGATGTCATGGAGGCCCTCACCTCAGACCCGCGGGGCCTGTGGACCACCGAGCACTCCAGCGTCGGCGGCCACTCGGCCAACGGCATGCTCTCCTTCGTCCCCGACTCCGCCGACGGCTTCCACACCTACGGCGCCCTTTGGACCGCCACCGAGATCACCTGGTACATCGACGGCGTCGAGGTCTTCAGCCGGCCCACCCCGGCCGACATGCACAAGCCCATGTTCATGATCGCCAACCTCGCCCTCGGCGGCTGGGGCGGCGCCATCAACGACGCCCAGCTCCCCGCGGAGTTCAAGATCGACTACATCCGCGCCTACGCGCTGCCGGGCGCCGGCGATCCGCCGCCCGCCGATCCGCCGCCGCCCCCAATGAACCGCCGCCGGCCGGCGACGCGGGCGTCGCCCTCAGCTTTGCCCAGCATGGCGACACCCTGACCGGCGGCGCGGGCTCGGACACGATCAACGCCAGCCAGGGCGCAGACCAGCTGACCGGCGCCGCCGGCGCCGACATCTTCCGCTTCCAGGCCATGCCGTGGTCCGCCGGCCGGGTCGCCGACTTCCAGGTGGGGACCGACAAGCTCGACATCTCCGCCCTCTACGCTGGCGGCTATACCGGCGCGGGATCCGGTGGCCGACGGCTATGTCCGGTTCGAGAGCGACGGCGCCGGCGGCACGCGGGTGATGCTCGACACCGATGGCCCTGGCGCCGCCCAGGCGTGGTCCTATCACGTGGTGACGCTGACCGGCGTCTCGCCGGCCGGCCTCACCGCCGGACAGGTGTTCGGCCAGGGCTCGGCCAGTGAAGGGCCTCCGCCTCCGCCGCCCCCTCCGCCTCCGGCTCCCCCTCCGCCGCCTTCGGGGTCAGGGCTGGTGCTGACCTCCAGCCAGTACGCCGACACGCTCACCGGTGGCGCGGGCGCGGACACCCTCAACGCCGGTCAGGGCCCGGACCGCATGACCGGCGGCGACGGCGCGGATACCTTCCACTTCCGGGACCTGCCCTGGAATGCCGGCAAGATCGTCGACTTTGAGGTCGGGGTGGACCGGCTCGACGTCTCGGGCCTCTATCTCGGCGGCTATCATGGCGCGGACCCCGTGGCCGATGGCTACGTCCGGTTCGAGAGCGATAAGCCGGCGGCACGAAGGTGATGCTCGATGTGGATGCCGGCGACGCCGCCAACCCGTGGGCCTTCACCATCGTCACCCTGGAAGGCGTCTCGCCCGAGGGCCTGACCGCGGCCAAGGTCTTCGACGGCGCGCCACCGCCGCCGGTCACCGGCCTGACGCTCACGTCGACGAGCTATGGCGAGACCCTGACGGGCGGCGCCGGGGCGGACACCTCACCGCCTGGAACGGCCCCGACCGCCTCGTGGGCGGCGCCGGCGCGGACCACTTCGTGTTCGACAAGCTGCCCTGGAACGCCGGCCACGTGGCCGACTTCCAGCTGGGCCAGGACGTGCTCGACCTGCGTCCGCTGTTCGCCGCCGCCGGCTACCAGGGGACCGATCCCCTGGCCGATGGCTACCTGACCTTCGAATCCGACGGGAACGGCGGCACGCGCGTGCTGTTCGATCCCGACGGACCTGGAGCGGCTAACCCGTGGCCGTTCCAGATCACGACCCTGGATGGCGTGGCCCCTTCGAGCCTCTCAGGCTCGGACTGGCTGGCCCACTAGGGTCGGGCGAGCCCCGACCCGACGAAGGGGCCCGCTTGCCTGTGCAGGGTGGAGGCGCCGTTTCGGACGCGGCGCGGCGCCTCCGTTCCGTCTACCAGGCGCCCAACTCGCGCAACTGGCGGGCAAGCTCGGACGGCGCCTCGCCGAAGCCGTCCTGGGCCAGGTCTTCTGGTGCGTCCGTCGGTTCGAGATAGCGCCAGCCCTGGAAGGCGCGGCGCGGCGTCGGCGCCACGCGGACGACCTCCTCGTCGAGCGTCACTTCGCAGCGGGCGGTGACGCCCTCCCCCACGGTGTTCACCGCCAGAATCCGCTGGCGACAGAGGATCACGCCCTTGAACACCCGATAGAGCGAGCCGCCGTCGACCATCTCGGCTCCGCGCTTCGGCGTCTGGCGCGTGCGGAGCGTCCACGGCGCGCCCGGCGCATAGTGCGTCTTCCGCCATTCGAGCAGGTCCTCGATGGTGTCCGCGCCGACGCAGAGCTTGATCATGTGCAGGGCCATGGCCTTCGAATTAGGCCGGGCCGCGCCGATCCGCCAGTGCGGCGGGCGGCCTCACTCGGCCCAGCCAGGCTTGCGCCGTTCGAGGAAGGCGCGGACGCCCTCCTGTCCCTCCTTGCCGACGCGCGCGGCCGCGATCCGGTGGGCCGTGTGCTCCATCAGCCCGTGGTCGATCGGCCGCCCGTGGACCTCGCTCACCAGCCGCTTGGAGGCGGCGACCGCTTCCGGACCGCAGGCCATGATCTCGCGGGCTATCCGGTCGCGCGCGGCGTCGAGGGCGGCGGCGTCGGCCACCACCTCGCTGATCAAGCCGATCTTCTCGGCGTGGGCGGCGTCGAACACCCGGGCGGTGGCGAAGAGGCCGCGGGCGGTCCGAGGGCCGATCGCCTGGATGACATAGGGGCTGATGGTCGCCGGGATCAGGCCGAGCCGGGCCTCCGAGAAGCTGAACTTCGCGTCCTTCGTGGCGATGGCGAGGTCGCAGGCCGCCGCGACGCCGGCGCCGCCGCCGAAGGCGCCGCCTTCCACGAGGGCCACGGTGAGGGCGGGCATGTCCCAGAGCTGCTTCAGCATCACCGCCAGGTCCATGGCGTCCGCGCGGTTGTCACTCTCCGAGCGACCGGCGGCGGCGCGCATCCACTCCAGGTCGGCGCCGGCGCTGAACATGCCGCCCGCGCCGCGCACAAAGACCACCCGGACGCCTTCGGCGCCGGCCAGCGTCCGGAAGGCCTCCTCCATCGCGGAGATCAGGTCCGAGTCGAAGGCGTTCTTCCGCTCCGGCCGGTTCAGGGTGACGGTGGCCGCACCCTCCACCGTGGCGTCGATGTCCACGAGGTTGCTGGTCACGCTGGTGTCCGGAACTTCCACCAGGGGGTCGACGATCGGATTGGTCATGATGGGCCTCCTCGTAGGCTGCAAACGCTGACCAGGGCGGAAGGTCGCGGCGCAAGCCAAGCCATAGCGACGGTCACGGAGCGGCGCTAGGCTCCGAGCGTGGGCAGGCTTCCCGAGATTCCAGTGATTCGGCGCTGGCGCGGTTGTTCAGCCGCGAGCGCGTGCAAGGCGACGCTACCTGGTTCTCGCTGCCGGGCGGCGAAACGCTCTATTCAGCGGGCGATCCAGCCGACCAGCTCTACTTCGTGCGCGCCGGGCGCCTGGGGGCCTTCCGCCGCACCGCCGGCCAGGATCCGCTGTTCCTGGGCGTGATCCGGCCGGGCGAGCCCGCCGGGGAGATGGCTCTCGTGGCCGGCGCTCCGCACTCCGCGGATGTGGTCGCGCTGCGCGATTCCGAGATCTTCGCCCTGCCCCGCGATGCCTTCTTCGAGGCCTGCGAGGAAGATCCCTCGGTGATGACCGAGCTCGCCCGGCTGATGATCCTCCGCTCGCGCCAGGCGGCCGGGCGGGCGGCGGCCGGCGAGCCTTCGGTGTTCGGCTTCGTGCCGGTGGGCCGGCCGGTAACGCTGCGCCCGATCGTCGACCGCATCGCGCTCGAGATCATGAAGCTCGGCTACTCGGTCACCGTCGTCGGCGTGGAGGCGGCGAGCGCGCCCACCGAGTGGTACTCCGACGTCGAGCGCACCCACGACTTCGTGCTCTACGTCGCCGAGGCCGCCGACATCGCCTGGCGCCCAGCAGGTTTCCCGGCAGGTTGATCGCCTGTTCCGGGTGGGCCAGGGCAATCGCCAGCCGCCCAAGGCGGTGGCGGAGGCCGCGTTCACCGGGCCGCTGCAGGCCCAGCAGCTCGTCGACCTGATCCTCCTTCAGCCCGCCAACGCCGAGCGACCGCACGGGTCCCAGGCCTGGGTCGACGCCACCCAGTCGGCGCGGGTGTTCCACATGCGGCGGGATCACGACGGCGACCTGCAGCGGATCGCGCGCGTCCTGACCGGCCAGTCCGTCGGTCTGGTGCTCTCCGGTGGCGGCGCGCGGGCCTACGCCCACATCGGCGCCGTGCGTGCACTGCGCCAGCGGGGCGTGCCCATCGATTTCCTGGGCGGCGTGTCCATGGGGGCGATCATCGCCGCGGGCGTGGCGCTGGAGTGGAGCGACCAGGAACTCGACCAGCGGATCCGGAACGCCTTCGTGGACACCAGCCCGCTCGACGACATCGCCGTGCCGATCCTGGCCATGACCCAGGGCCTGAAGGTCAGCGCGCGCCTGCACCAGCATTTCGGCGACGTGGACATCGCTGACATGTGGCTGCCGTTCTACTGCCTGTCCTCGAACCTGACGACCGGCGCCTATCATCTGCATCGGAGCGGACTGCTCCGCCAGGCGCTCCGGGCGACCATCGCGCTTCCGGGCGTCATGCCTCCCGCCACCGAGGGCAACAACGTGCTGGTGGACGGGGCGGTGATGAACAATTTCCCCACCGACGTGATGCGTGCGGCCCAGCTCGGCCCCATCGTCGGCGTCGATGTCACCGGCGCCAGGAGCATCACGGCGGACGACGTGGCGCGGCCCTCGTCGATCTGGCGCTGGATCTGGTCGGGGCAGTGGCGGAGGGGCCCGCCGATCGTCTCGTTGCTGATGCGGGCGGCCACCGTGTCCACAGGCCGCGACCTCGCCGCCTCCCGGGCCGCCGCGGATGTGCTGGTGCAGCCGGATGTCTCCCGCGTCGAAATCCGCGACTGGAGCGCCTATGCGCCGGGCGTGAAGGCCGGGTACACGGCGATGGTCGAGGCGCTCGACAAGCTCGATCGCCCTGTTCAGGAGCTGCGCCGCCGCCAGAGCCTGGACGAGCGCGACGACCCGCGCCTGCTCATCGCCTCGGCAGGTTGATCACGCCTGCGACAAACCCCCGCTCCGGGCTTTGCGAACACCCGCGACGCATCCCATATTGGGCGTCCTGTTCAACAGCTGAAAGGAGGTGACCCAGTGTCTCATAGTTTCATCCGTAGCTCGGTGACCGTGACCTGGACCTCCGCTGAGGTCCGCGCCTAGGCCAACTGGCAAGGTTCGGCGCCGCCATGCGGACCGACTATGGAAGGGCCGCTCCAGCGATGGGGCGGCCCTTTGCATTTCAGGGGATCGTCGGATCGCGGCGGTAGGCCCGCTCCTCGTAGTCGAACCAGTCGAAGTCGGCGGCGCGGCCGCCGCCCGACGTGTCCTGGCAGGCGACCCCGACGAAGGCTCCGGTGAAGTTCGGCTGTCCCGGCTGGGTGGCCTCGTCCGAAAGAATCGAGGCGTCGAACACCTCCGGCAGCCAGGACCAGCCCTGGCCTTCCGGCGCGTAGCCGAAGCGAAGGCGCTCGCAGTCCACCTCGACCCGGAGCCGGATGGGGCCGTCGGGGATCGCCATCGGCTTCGTGAAGGCGTCGCCCTGCGGACTGTCCGGCAGGGCCGACATCACCTGCAGCACCCGGCCCAGCGCCGCGTCGTGGGTGACGTGCAGATAGTGGAACTTCGAGCCGCCGTAGTAGCAGACGAGGCCGGCCGCCTGCTGGAAGTGGGCCGGCGCGAAGTCCATCAGGGTCTCGGCGCGGTAGCAGAACGCCTGCTGGCGGCGCGCCACCAGCGCCTGACGGAACAGGCTGCCGAGGCTTTCGCGGCCGAACAGGCGGAGCCAGCCGGGACGCTCGGCGAGACTGAACAGCTCCTCCGGATAGGGCGTTCGCAGCCACTGGAAATCGAGGGGAAGGCCCGGCTCGTCGAAGTCGGCGCGGACCGGGGTCGGCGGCCAGGGATGCGGCGCGAGGCCCGGCGGCTCGGCGACGATCTCCGGTGTCCCCCTGCCCGTCCCGGGTCCTGAGCCAGCCGTCCGCGCCCCAGACCATCGGCTGCAGCGCCGTTTCGCGGCCAAGGACGCAGCGGCCGCGGTTGGGCAGCGGACGGCCGCAGAGGTAGGCCGCCCACGTCGCGCCGTCGGCGGTCTCCACGAGGTCGGCGTGGCCGGCCCGCTGCAGGGGCGCGTGCGGCCGGTCGCGGCTGGTGAGGATCGGCCCGTCGGGATGGAGCTCGTAGGGGCCGAGGAGCTCCCGCGAGCGGGCCATCGTCACCGCGTGGCCCCAGCCGGTGCCGCCCTCGGCGGTGATAAGGTAGTACCAGCCGTCGCGGCGATAGAGGTGCGGCGCTTCGGTGAGCCCGAGCGGCGTGCCCTCGAAGATCACCCGGCGCTCGCCGACGAGCGCGCGGGCCTTGTGGTCGTATTCCTGGAGCACGATGCCGGCGAAGCGGTTGCGGCCCGGACGGTGGTCCCAGAGTTGGTTCAGCAGGTACTTGCGACCGTCGGCGTCGTGGAACAGCGAAGGGTCGAATCCGGACGAGTTCAGGAAGGTCGGATCCGACCATTCGCCGTCGATCTGGTCGGCGGTGACCAGATAGTTGTGGAAGTCGCGGAGCGACGCCCCCGACGCGCCGCCGACCGTCGTCCGGCCGTAGCGCTTCACATCGGTATAGATCAGCCAGAAGCGGTCGTCGGCGTGGGTCAGGCAGGGCGCCCAGACGCCGCAGGAATCCGGGTCGCCGCGCATGTCGAGCTGGGAAGGCCGATGCAGCGGCCGGGAGAGCAGCCGCCAGTTCACCAGGTCGCGCGAATGGTGGATCTGGACGCCTGGGAACCACTCGAAGGTGGAGGTGGCGATGTAGAAGTCCTCGCCGACCCGGACAATCGACGGATCGGGGTTGAAGCCCCTGAGGATCGGATTGCGGATCATCCGCGGCGCCCGGCCGGGTCGCGCACCAGCGTCCACAGCACCACAGTGCCGACAAGGTCGAGGACGCCGAGCGCCACGAAGAACGGGTCGTAACCGACGCTGGCGACGAGGCCGCCGATCAGCAGCGAGAAGATGAGCACGCCGAGGTTGCCCATGGTCCCGGCCATGCCCGCGACGGTGGCGACCTCGCTGCGCCGGAACAGGTCGGAGGCCATGGTGATGACGGTCACGGACAGGGTCTGGTGGGCGAAACCGCCGAGGCAGAGCAGCGCGATCGCCACATATGGGCTCTCGACCCGACCGACGAACATCATCCCGGTCATCAGGATCGCGCCCAAGGTGAAGGCGCCGCGCCGGGCGTTGATCAGGCTGACCCCCATGCGCTGCAGCCAGAGAACCACCGTCGGCCCGAACAGGCAGCCGAGGTCGGCGGCGACGAAGGGCAGCCAGGCGAACAGCGCGATCTGCTTCAGGTCGAAGCCGCGGGTGGTGACCAGGTAGAGCGGCACCCAGAAGGAGAGCGTCCCCCACGTGGGGTCGGCCAGGAACCGGGGGAGCGCGATGCCCCAGAAATTGCGCTGGCGCAGCAGGCTGAAGATCGCCGGGCGCGTGGCGGCGTCGGTGAGATGGGCCTCCTGGCCGGCGGTGATGCGTTCGCGCTCCTCGCGCGACATCGCCTTGTGGCGGTCGGGCGCCTCGTAGAACCCGGAGCCAAAGCACCAGCCAGACGAGACCGAGCGCACCGGTGATCAGGAAGGCAGCTCGCCAGTTCCAGGTGAGGATCGCCCAAGCGACCAGCGGCGGGGCCAGCATGGAGCCCACCGACGCCCCGATATTGAAGACCCCGCCGGCCAGGCCCCTCTCCTTGGCGGGGAACCAGGTGGCGACCGCCTTCATGCCCGCCGGTTGGGCGCACCCCTCGGCGAGGCCCAGGGCGGCGCGCAGCGCGGCGAACCCCTGCCAGCTGCCGGCCAGCGCATGGGCCATGGAGATCAGCGACCAGGCGCCGGCGAAGATGGCCAAGCCCCACTTCAGGCCGATGGAATCGAGGACATAGCCGCAAAGCGGCTGGAGCATGATGCCCAGCTGGAAGGCGCTGGTGATCCAGCCGTACTGCTCGGTCGTGATGCCCAGATCGGTCATCAGCGTCGGCGCGGCCACTCCCATGGTGGAGCGGGTGAGGTAGTTGATGATCGCGCCCAGCATCACCAGGCCGATGATCCACCACCGGAGCGCCTTCAGCGTCGG
Source organism: Phenylobacterium sp. J367 (assembly GCF_024699985.1). Classification (GTDB taxonomy): domain Bacteria; phylum Pseudomonadota; class Alphaproteobacteria; order Caulobacterales; family Caulobacteraceae; genus Phenylobacterium. The sequence goes on from NZ_JAJONA010000001.1 coordinate 4,286,076, forward strand.
CATCGCGTTTCCTCGCGCCGCTCTGCCGGCGGCTATGATGTTACCGCTATCATCGTTCGGCCAAGCTCGTCCAGCCTGGGCTGTTCCAGACGTCATGGACGGACCGCACGCCCTCGCTAAGCTCCGGGCATGCCTGTCAGCTCCAGACCCGTCGGCGACCACCTGCGCGAATGGCGCCAGCGGCGGCGCCTAAGCCAGCTCGACCTCGCCCTCGATGCCGAGATCTCCACCCGCCATCTGAGCTTCGTGGAGACCGGTCGCGCGCAACCGAGCCGCGAGATGATCCTGCACCTGGCCGAGCAGCTGGATGTCCCGCTGCGGGAGCGCAACGTGCTGCTGGTGGCCGCCGGCTTCGCGCCGGTCTTCCCAGAACGGGCTCTGGACGACCCAGAGATGTCGGCCGCCCGCCGCGCCGTCGACGTGATCCTGAAGGGGCACGAGCCCTACCCCGCCCTGGTGGTCGATCAGCGCTGGAACCTGGTCGCCGCCAACCGGATGGTCGCGGCCATGCTGGAGGGCGTCGATCCGGCGCTGCTGGCGGCGCCGCTCAATGTGGTGCGCCTGTCGCTGCACCCCGAGGGCCTGGCGTCCCGGACGGTGAACGCAGCGGAATGGCGGACGCACATGCTCGACCGCCTGCGCCGGCAGGTGGAGTTGACCGCCGATCCGGCCCTGGTGGACCTGCTTGGCGAGGTGAAGGCCTATCCGGCCCCGCCGGCGAACGACCGGCGGCCCGACGACTTCGGGGGCGTGGCGATCCCGTTCCAGCTCATGTTGGGGGACCAGATGCTGTCATTCTTCAGCACGACCACGGTCTTCGGCACCGCGGTCGACATCACGCTCTCGGAGCTGACCCTGGAGACCTTTTTCCCCGCCGACGCCGCGACCGCGGAGATCCTGCGCCAGGCCCACGCGGCCCTGGCGGACAGGCCATCCACCTAGAAGGAGACGCAGGCGGCCTGGGTGATCAGGAGGACAGCCTCCTGGCTGAACTGCTTCTTGTAGGCCGCGCGCACGGCCTCGATCCGTTTCGGCGCATCGCCGCCCTTCGGCAGCACAATGAGCACCACCTTGGCGCTCTCGCGGATCAGCTGGCTGTCGGCGCCACGCCACTGGCCGCCGCCGTCGAGGACCGTCAGGCCGTCCGGGAAGCGCGGCGTGATCTCGGCGTCCACGAAGCGGGCGAAGTCCGCATCGGAGACGCCGGGCTTGTCGCCGATGTGGCGGCCGAAGAAAAGCTGAGCGGTCCGCAGGTGCTCCTGCCCCGCGGGACAGGCGGCCTCGGCCCCCGGCTCGACGTGGACGCTCGCACATCCCGCCAGCAGCAGCGTCGCAAGCCCGATGCCCCCTGCCCGCCTCATCCGCCGATCAGCTCCCGTCCGATCAGGAAGCGCCGAATCTCGTTCGTGCCGGCGCCGATGTCATAGAGCTTCGCATCCCTGAGGAAGCGCTCAACCGGATATTCCTTCGTGTAGCCCGAGCCGCCAAGCGCCTGGATCGCCTCCAGCGACACCTTCACGGCGTTCTCGGACGCCATGAGGATGGCGCCGGCCGCGTCGAAGCGGGTGGTCATGCCGGCGTCGCAGGCCCGGGCGACCGCATAGACGTAGGCCCGGGCCGAGTTCAGGGCGACGTACATGTCGGCCACCTTGCCCTGCATGAGCTGGAAGGAGCCGATCGGCCTGCCGAACTGCTTGCGCTCGCGGACGTAGGGCAGGACCACGTCGAGGCAGGCCTGCATGATGCCCAGCGGCCCGGCCGAGAGCACGGCGCGCTCGTAGTCGAGCCCGCTCATCAGGACGCCGACCCCGCCGTTCTCGGGGCCCATGACGTTTTCCTCGGGAATCTCGCAGTCCTCGAAGACCAGCTCGGCGGTGTCCGAGCCGCGCATGCCCATCTTGTCGAGCTTCTTCGAGACGGAGAAACCCTTGAAGCCCTTCTCCACGAGGAAGGCGGTGATGCCCTTCGAGCCCTCCTCAGGGCTGGTCTTGGCATAGACCACCAGGGTGTCGGCGTGCGGAGCGTTGGTGATCCAGAACTTCGTGCCGTTCAGGACGTAGCGGTCGCCGACCTTGCGGGCGGTGAGCCGCATGGAGACCACGTCGGAACCGGCCCCGGCCTCACTCATGGCGAGCGAGCCCACATGCTCCCCGCTGATCAGCTTGGGCAGATAGCGGCGCTTCTGGTCGTCGTTGCCCCAGCGACGGAGCTGGTTCACGCACAGGTTCGAGTGGGCGCCGTAGCTGAGGCCGATCGAGGCCGAGGCGCGGGACACCTCCTCCATCGCCACCACATGTTCGAGGTAGCCGAGGCCAAGGCCGCCCCACTGCTCCTCCACGGTGATGCCATGCAGGCCGAGCTCGCCCATCTCGGGCCAGAGCGTCCGCGGGAAGGTGTTGGTCTCGTCGATTTCGGCCGCGATGGGCGCGATTCGGTCGGCGGCGAAGCGCGCCGTGGTCTCACGGATGGCGTCGGCGGTCTCGCCGAGGCCGAACTCCAGGGACGGTCCATGGTTCGGGATCATGGCGGTGCGTTAGCACGCTCCGCGCGGCCTCGCGAGCCGCCTGGATCAGCGGCCGCCGTCGCCCCGTTCGGCCACGTCGCCGAGGCGTTGCATGAGAAGGAAGAGCGCGATCGAGAAGAACCCGACGCCGGCCACGCAGGCGAAGGCGCCGACCACCTTGGGCGTCAGCCACGTCGGCTCGTCCACCCCGGCCTGGGCGCTGACCGCCCAGAAGAGGCCGCCCGCGAAAAAGGCCAGGCCCAGAACCGCCAGGCTGAAGAGCGAGAGGTAGCCGTCCTTCGGCTTGCGCAGCGCCTGCACCGGATGCGGCGCGAACTCGTAGGGGGCGAGGTCGTCGATCACCACCCGGTCGCGCTCGACGGCGAGGGGGATGGCCTCGGGCTCGGGCTTGGGCTCGGGCTCGGGCTCGGGCTCGGGCTCGCCGGCCTCGTTGGCAGGCTCGGGCGGCGTGAAGAGATCAAGACCCGGGTCGGCGTCGGATCCCGGCGCCGCGGCGGGCTCAGCCGGCTCGGCCGGGCTTTCGTCGATCTCGGGCGGGACCAGCGCGAACGGCTCCGCCGCGGGCGCCGGTTCGGCGTCGGCGTCGGCGTCGGCCACCGGGTCCGCCGAACCGGCCTCTTCGACAACCGGTTCGACGGTGATCGGTGGCGCGAAATCGGCCTGCGGACGCACCTCCTCGACCACCGGGGTTCGACGTCCGGCTCCGGCGCGGGCTCGGCTTCGGGCTCGGCGGCGGGAGGCTTGGGTTCGGGCGCGAAGACCCGGGCGAGACGGGCGGTCACCGCCTCGGCCGCCGCGGTCACCGCGCTCTCGTCCTCCGGAGGCAGCGGGTACGGCACGGGCTCGTCGGCGCGGAGCACCTTCACCGCCTCGCCCTCCAGCGACGTGACGATGGGGGCCGGCGCCTGCGCTGGGACCAGCCATTCGGCGGCGGCGTCCAGGTCGGGCTTCAGGACGGCTGACGGCACCGCGACCCAGGCGCCGTCCGGCGGGGTCAGGAACAGGGTCTTCTCGGCGGCGCGGCGGCGGACCAGCGCGTCGATGACGATCACCTCGCCCTCGAACTCCGCCTTGCGCCACAGCTCCATGGCGCAGGCGGCCTGGATCAGCGCACCTTCGTTGATCAGCTTCAGCACCCGACTGCCCCGGAAGGCGTCGAGCCCGACATTGAAAGCAAAGGCGCAGAGGGCGTCGAACTGGTTCTGGGTGAGCGGCGTGAAGGTCAGCTCGGCGACGGCGTTCTGGACGCCCATCAGGTCGTAGATCAGCAGCGCCTCGGCGTCGGCCTCCGACGCCTCGGCCCCCTGCCGGGCGGAGAGCGTATGGCCATGACCGATCGTCCAGCGCCCGTCGGGGAGCTGGGCGGCCTTTCGGCGATACCCCTCGAACCGCTTGATCAGCTCGATCGCGGTGCGGGAGACCCTCTGGCGCGGCGTGATGCCGTTCAACAAACTGACCCGTTCTGACACAGACGCGAACGCGTCCTCGCAGGGTTAAGCAAGCCCTGGGCCGCTCACCCTACGACCGCCAAGGTTTACAACAGGATGAGCCCGGCCAGACCCAGGAAGGCGAAAAAGCCCATGAAATCGGTCAGGAAGGTCACGAAAACCGACGAGGAGACCGCCGGGTCGCGGCCCATCCGCTCCAGCGCCAGCGGGATCAGCGCCCCGCCCAGGGCGGCGACGAACAGGTTGATGATGAGCGCTAGGCCGAAGGCCACCGACAGCAGGGCGTCGCCGAACAGCAGATAGATCACCGCCCCGGTCAGCAAGGCGAGCACCGCGCCGTTCAACACGCCCACCAACATTTCCCGGATCACGGTCCGGCCGGCGTTGACGGCGGAGAGTTCGCGGTTGGCGAGCGCGCGCACGGCGACGGCAAGCGTCTGGGTCGCGGCATTGCCGCCCAGCGAGGCCACGATGGGCATGAGGACGGCGAGCGTCACCAGCTTGTCGATCTCGCCCTCGAAACCGCGGATCACGCTGGAGGCCGCCGCGGCGGTGACCGTGTTGATCAGCAGCCACGGCAGGCGCGAACGGACGATGCCCAGCACGCCGGCGTCGCGGCCCGCGTCAGACACGCCGGCCAGCGCCAGGATGTCCTCCTCGCTCTCCTCCTGGATGACGCCCACGATGTCGTCGACGGTGATCTGGCCCACGAGGCGTCCGCCCGTCTCGACCACCGGGGCCGAGATCAGGTGGTACTTGTCGAAGATGTAGGCGACCTCTTCCTGGTCCATGTCGACGGCGATCTCGGTCACCGGCTCCATGATCTGCGCGAGCGGGATTTCGCGCCGGGCGCGCAGCAGGTGGCTGACCGGCACGGCGCCCACCGGCTTGTAGGCCGGGTCGACCACATAGACGTCGAAGAACAGCTCCGGCAGGTCGTCTTCTTCCTTGCGGAAGTGGTCGATGGCCTGGCCGACGGTCCAGAACTGCGGCGCGGCGACGACCTCACGCTGCATCAGGCGGCCGGCAGTCTCGTCCTGATAGGCCAGCGTCGTCTCGATGGCCGCCCGCTCCATCTCCGGCATGGCGGCCAGGACCTGGGCCTTTTTGTCTTCTTCCAGGTCGTCGACGACGTCGGCGGCGTCGTCGGAGTCCATCTCGCCCAGCGCCTTGGCGAGAGTCGCGGACGGGACGTGCTCGAGGATCTCCTCGCGGATCTCGGTGTCGAGCTCGTTGATGACGTCGCCCAGCACCTCGGGATCGAGATGCGGTAGGAGTTCCTCGCGGTCGTCCGCGGAGAGGAAGCCCATCAGGTCGGCGATGTCCTCGGCCCGCAGCGCGCCAAGCAGCTCGCGCAGCCGTTCCGAATCGCCGCGGTCCAGCGCGTCGGCGACCATCCGGACGAATTCGGGATTGAAGGCGTAGTCCTCGCCAAGCGCGAGGTCTTCCAGGTCTTCGTCGGCCTCCGTCACCACCTCGGGATCGTCCGTTTCGCGTACCATGCGGACCTCCCCTGCTTCAGATGATGAGCGTGCTTTTCCTAGCCGATCGAATGATCCTGATTCACTGGTGCGGTCGAGTGGACAGCAACCAGCACTTCATTCGTGCTCATAGCGACACATCGCCGTTGGGCACAAGCAGAAGCGAACCGAGTGCTCAATTGGGCCACAGCCTCCGGCGCGCAAAAGCGTGGCCCGACCCGGACTTCAGATAGGTCTCGAACGCCTCAGCCTGAGCACGTTCCGTGAAGGCTAGATAGGTGACAAGCTTCCAGGGACGGTGCTTCGCCGTATGGGGCGAGCCACCGTTGTTGTGGGTCGTAATCCGGGTGCGAAGGTCCGACGTCACGCCGACATAGCGTTTCGCGGGATTGGCGACACTCGTCAGGAGATAGACGTAGAACAGTCTGCGCCCTCCGGCGGCCCGCCCTGCTTCGCCAAGGCTTCGCAGGGCATCCTACTCCGCCCGGATAGGCTCCACTAAATCCTGCGAAGCCCAGGGGGCGAAGCAGGATGGTGCGGTCGAGAAGACCTCGAACTTCCACGGGTTGCCCCACAGCGACCTCAACGCTGCGCGTCTACCAATTCCGCCACGACCGCTCGTGGTGAGGCGCGGCAGGTAGCAAACCCCAATCGGTTTGTGAAGCGCGGCGTTTCGCTGCCCTGAAATCAGGTGCTTTGGACGCCGCCGGCCATGAAGTCGTAGACGTTGGCCTCGCGGGTGACGGCGATGGATATCCGGTCGTCGTTGATCTGGATCTCGCCCCGGGCCACAGGGTGGTTGTTCACGAGGATCCAGACCTCCTCGTTCACGGTGGCATCGAGGGGGAATCACCGCGCCACGGCCCATGCGCAGCAGTTGCTGCATCGGGAGCTGAGAGCGCCCGAGGACAACCTGCACCTCGACATTGACCGCCTTGACCTGGCTCACCAACCAACGCCCCCACGCGAGGAACCGACTTTCAGAAGGCGGCTTTCCACGCGCCGCCCAGACCCCCCACATTCGTTCAACATGCTTGACCACGCATTAATTCCCGGGCCGGAGGCGCCGCTTTTCGGCCGGCAGGACGGCGTCGCGGCCGGCTGGGCCGTCTCATCGGGGCAGATTCCCTACCCCGCGGCCGTGGCGGCCATGGAGGCGCGCGCGGACGCCATCGCGGACGGCCGGGCGGGCGAGCTCGTCTGGCTGTTGGAGCACCCGCCGCTCTACACCGCCGGCGTCTCCGCCAAGGCCCACGACCTGCTCGATGCGAATCGCTTCCCGGTCTTCCGGTCGGGCCGTGGCGGGCAATTCACCTATCATGGCCCCGGCCAGCGGGTGGCCTACCTGATGCTGGACCTGACGAAGCGCCAGCGCGATGTCCGCGCCTTCGTCGCCGCCCTGGAGGCCTGGGTGGCTGGCGCGCTCGACGCCTTCAACGTGAGGGGCGAGATCCGGCCGGGCCGGGTCGGCATCTGGGTCGAACGCAGGCAGGCCGGCGCGCCGCCGCGCGAGGACAAGATCGCCGCCATCGGGGTGAAGCTCCGGAAGTGGGTCTCCTTCCACGGCGTGGCGGTGAACGTGGAGCCGGACCTCTCGCACTTCTCGGGCATCGTGCCGTGCGGGGTGAGCGACCACGGGGTCACGAGCCTGGTCGATCTCGGCCTGCCGGTGACCATGGACGAGGCCGACGCGGCCCTGAAGGCGAGCTTCCGCCGCGTGTTCGGCGAGGTCGTGGACGCAGCCCCCGCCCCTCTAGGCGGACAGCGGCGCGCGCAGCGGGTTCGGGCCGTAGCGGTTGGCGCCCTGTTCGCCCGACATCACCCCGAGCTCGATGCCGGCCCAGACCACGACGACGAAGAACAGGAAGTCGAGGAAGCCCACCGGGTGGGGCCAGACCGCCACCACCGACGCCAGGATCAGCGCCGCCCACCAGCCGGACCGTCCGCGGTCGTGCAGGCGCTTGGAGAGCACGCAGGCCCCGCAGTAGAGCAGCGCCGGATAGACGAACCAGCCCGTCAGCCAGTGGAGCGTCGGGCCCACCAGGGCCTCGTAGACCGCCGCGACCGCCAGCAGAACGAGCACGGCCAGCCAGGACGGCGTGCGCGCCGCCCGCCCCCCGCCGAGAAGAAGAGCTCGCCCCAGGCGATCTGGCCGTTCATGGGGCGACTATAGCCGAGCTCGCGGTCAGGCGAACTCCACGAGCACCTCGTCGGCCGCGACGCTGTCGCCCGACTTGGCGTTGACGGCCTTCACCGTCCCGTCGTGCTCGGCGCGGATGATGTTCTGCATCTTCATCGCCTCGAGCACGGCCACCACCTCGCCGGTCTTCACCTCCTGGCCGGCGACCACATCGACGGAGACCACCAGGCCCGGCATCGGCGAGAGCACCATCTTCGAGGTGTCGGCCGCCTTCTTCGGGGGCAGCTTCTCGTGCAGTTCCGCCGAGCGCTCGGTCAGCACCAGAACCTGAGCCTGGGCCGCCCTGTGGCGGATGACGAAGCCCTCGGCCGCCGGCTTCACCTGGGCGGTGAAGGGAACGCCGTCCAGGACGCCCCGGAACGTCGGCTTACCCGGCCGCCAGTCGACATGGGTCAGGCGCAGCGTCCGGTGCTCCTCAGGGAACAGCAGGCCGCCGTCCTCCACCACCTCGACCATGCGCCTCACGCCGTTCTCGACGACGATCCACTCATTGCGCTGGAGTTCCGGCGCGCTGCGGCTCAGGTAGGTCCGGTGCATGGCGCACGCCACCGCAGCCATCAGATCCCGCTGGAACTCCGTGGGCGTCACGCCGTGGAAGCCATCGGGGAACTCGTCCTTGATGTAGTTGGTCGAGATCTTGCCGGACCGGAACCGGGGCTGGTCCATGACAGCGGCCAGGAACGGCACGTTCTGGCCCAGGCCCTCGATGTGGAAGTCCTCCAGCGCCCGGCCCATGGCGTCGATGGCCTTCTCCCGGGTCTTGGCCCAGGTGGAGAGCTTGGAGATCATCGGGTCGTAGTACATCGAGATCTCGTCGCCCTCGCGGACGCCGGCGTCGTTGCGAACGATGGCGTCGCCGGCCTCGCCTTCCACCGGCGGATCGTACCGCACCAAGCGGCCGATGGACGGCAGGAACCCGCGGTATGGGTCCTCGGCGTAGATCCGGCTCTCCACGGCCCAGCCGTTGATCTTCAGGTCCCGCTGGCCGAACGCCAGCTTCTCGCCGGCCGCCGAGCGGATCATCTGCTCCACGAGGTCGACGCCGGTGATCATCTCCGTCACCGGGTGCTCCACCTGCAGGCGGGTGTTCATCTCGAGGAAGAAGAAGCTGCGATCCTGGCCCGCAACGAACTCGACCGTGCCGGCGCTGTCATAGCCGACCGCCTGGGCCAGGCGCACCGCCTGCTCGCCCATGGCGTCGCGGGTCTTCTTGTCGAGCAGGGGGCTGGGCGCTTCCTCGATGACCTTCTGGTTGCGCCGCTGGATCGAGCATTCGCGCTCGAACAGGTGGACCACGTTGCCGTGCTTGTCGCCCAGCACCTGGATCTCCACGTGCCTGGGGCTCTCGATGAACTTCTCGATGAAGATCCGGTCGTCGCCGAAGCTGGCCTTGGCCTCGGCGCGCACCGCCGGGAAGCCCTCCTCGACGTCCTTGCGGGTCCAGGCGACGCGGATGCCCTTGCCGCCGCCGCCGGCCGAAGCCTTGATCATCACCGGATAGCCGATCTGTTCGGCGATCTTGATGGCGTGGGCCGTGTCGTCGATCTCGCCCACGTGGCCGGGGACGGTGGAGACGCCCGCCTTGGCGGCGAACTTCTTGGATTCGATCTTGTCGCCCATGGCCTCAATGGCCTTGGGGTTGGGGCCGATGAAGACGATGCCCTCCTTGGCCAGCCGCTTGGCGAAGCCCGCGTTCTCGGAGAGGAAGCCGAAGCCCGGGTGGACGGCCTCCGCCCCGGTCTGCTTGACCGCTTCGACGATCTTGTCGGCCACGAGATAGCTCTCGGACGCCGGCGCTGCGCCGATGAACACGGCCTCGTCGGCCATTTCGACCGCCATCGAGTCGGCGTCGGCCTCGGAGTAGACGACCACCGTGGCGATCCCCATCCGGCGGCAGGTCTTGATGATGCGGACGGCGATCTCGCCGCGGTTAGCGATCAGGATCTTGGAGAACATTCCGGTCTTCAACACGGGCCCTTTAAGCGGCGGAGGACGGACCTTAGATTGGCGTCCATGAGCACGCCAGCGCTGTCCCCCTCCGGATTCGATCTCTCGGCCCCTAACCCTGAGGAACGCAAGCGGCTGGAGGCCGGCCTCACGCGCGAGGAGGCCGATGTCCTGCTGCATCACGGGACGGAGGCGCCGTTCTGCGGCGGCCTGCTCGACCAGAAGGACAGTGGGATCTACTGCTGCCGGCTCTGCGCCCTGCCCCTCTTCCGGCACAAGACGAAGTTCGAGAGCGGCACCGGCTGGCCCTCGTTTTGGGCGCCCTACGACGAAGCGCATGTGAAGGCGGTGCAGGACACCTCCTACGGCATGATCCGCATCGAGACCCGCTGCGCCCGCTGCGACAGCCATCAGGGCCACGTGTTCCCGGACGGTCCGCCGCCGACGCGCCTGCGCTACTGCATCAATTCGGTGTCGCTGGAGTTCACGCCCGAAGGCCAGCCGCTGCGCGATCCGCTGGGCCGCGGCGACAACGCCCACCTGCAGCCGGCCGAGTAACGCGCTGTCGGAGCCTGTTCCGCGCTCCCTGACCCACTCCAGCCTGTGGGCGCTGGCCGCCTGCGTGCTGGGCGTGGCCTGGCTCGCCTATAAGCAGTTCGCCGTCCCCGGCTCTGACGAACTGCCCGTCCGCCATGTGGAGGGCGGCGCTTCGGACGCCGAGCGGGCGACGGCGCGCGCGCTCCTGGCCGACGCCTACGCCGTGCTTCGCTCGCCGGCCTTCGACCGCAACCTACGCGCCCTCGATCGCCGGTATCCTGAGGTGTACGCGAACCGCGACCTCGGCGACGTCCCGCTGTCGCGCGTCGCCGACTGGGTCTCCCGACAGACCTGGGGCGCCCGGTACGCGTCGCTCGGGCTGGAGCTCGTGGGCAGCGACCACGACGCTGACCCCCGGCGCGAACACGCAAGCGCCGGCGGCTATCTCGGCTCCGGCGTCTATGCCTCCATGACGCTCGGCAGGGCGCACCTGACGCAATACCGGTCCATGGACCCCGTAGAGCGTTCGTGCGCCATCAACGTCGCAGCCCACGAGCTGTCGCACACGATCTCCACCACGCCGTTCTTCTTCACCAACGCCTTCACCGACACCCGCGCGCACGAGCCACGGATCGTGAACCGCGACGCCGGAAGCGTGACGCCCGTCGGCAGCTACCTGATCGGCGCGGTCGCCCAATGCACATGGCTGGAACAGCAGGGCCGCCTGCGGCGCGGCGAATTCACCGGCTGCCTCCAGGTGTTTGGGACCCGCAGCATGAACTGGGAACGCTGCACGGCCTTCGCCGACGGGGCGCCGGTGTTGCTGAAACCCTACCTGCCGTCGGCGTCCTCGCCGCTCTAGCCTAGCCGGCGGCGTCGAGGCGCGCGAAGGCCAGGTGGATGAAGTCGATGGAGCGGTCCGGATAGAGGCCGTCCTCCAGGCACCAAGCGAGGGAAAGCACCGCGTGGGCGCAGACCCACTGCAGCATGCGCCGGGGCTCCAGGCCGGCATGGCGGCAGACCAGCTCGATCTGGCGCTCCAGCCGGCCCGGGAGCAGCATCGAGGCCATGTCCGGGTTGCGGAAGATATTGGCGTAGTCGTAGGCCCGCTCGCCAACCACGCCCTTGGGGTCGATGGCCAGCCAGCCGAGGTCGCCGAAGTCGAGGACATTGCCGTGGTGCATGTCGCCATGCAGCACGCGGACATCCTCCGGGGCCGCGAGCAGGTCCTGGGCCAGGAGGTGGGCGCGGACGAACACCTCGCCCTGGCCTGTCTGGCGCTCCACGGACCGGAACCAGTCCTCCAGGCGGATGAGAGCCTCCGGCGGGGGCGTCGCGCGGGGCCGGTGCAGGCGCTTCAGGGCGTCGCAGAGCACGAGCGTGGCGGCGTCGTCACGGCCGTCGGCGACCCAGGCCTTGAGGTCCTCCCGCCCCTCGGCGCGGACCATCAGCAGGGCGTGGGCCTCGTGCGCCAGCACCGGAGCGGCCCCCCTCCCCCGCCCACCAGGTCATCACGTCCGCCCCCTTCACCTCCTCGTGGTAGAGGGCGAGCTTCAGCATGGCGGCCTGCCCATCCTGGCGGACAGGCTGCAGCACGCTGCGGGTCCAGAGGGTCTGGAAGGGCCAGCCGTCGGGGATGAGCCGCCAGCGGTCGAGCCAGGGCGTGGTGTCGATCGACGGCTCGGACATGGGAAACCGCTAGAGCGACTGATCGTCGATCTGGGTGAGCGCCCAGCAGCCGCGCCGCTCGAAGGTGAAGCTCATCGAATGGGCGTCGCTGTCGGGCCTGGCGAACCGGAATGTGGCCCGGGGCCCATTGTGCTCGGCCTTCTCGACCAGGCCCAGGCGGCGCCGTTCGGCGGCGGGCGGCATCAGAGGAAATGTCAGGTCCGATTTCGCCCGGCGGGTGATCACCTGCTCGGCGATCCCGCCGGGCTCGGAGGCGGTGACCACCACCGTCGGCGAGGTGAACTCACGCTGGAAAGCCACGTCCTCCCCGAAGCGGGCGAGGAAGGCGTCGAAGTCCCCCGAGCAGGCCGGCGAGATGCTCGCACAACCCGAGAGCAGCAGTCCGGCGGCCATTATCGGAAACGCGTCTCGGATCATGGCCGGAAGGATGGGCCCTCCCCGCCCGCGCGGGAAGGGCCCAGATCACTCAGCTGGTCTTGCGGCCCGTCGAGCTCTCGGTCGAGGTCGAAGTCGGCGTTTCGCGGCGCTGCGCAGCCTCGGTCGCGCTGTCGCCGAACCCAGTGCCGGAGCCGGTCAGCGGGTTCGACCCGACGCGCAGGTTGTTCTGCACGTGGTGCACGCCCGATACGCCCTCCACGAGGCGTTCGGCCCGGTGCTTGGCTTCCCGGTTCTCGACGCTGCCGGAGAGCGTGACCTCGCCGGCGGACACCTTCACGTCGATGTCGGACGCGTCGAGCCAGTGATCATCGGCCAGGCGCTCGCAGACATCGTCGTTGATCCGGTCGTCGGAGCGCTTGTAGCCCTTGGGCCCGAGGCCGCGGTGGCCGCGTTCGTAGCCCCGCCAGTCGTCGTGGGCGCTCTCGTAGTAGCGATCGCGGTCGCGCCCTTCCGAGCCGTCCAGCAGGTCATTGCCGCGGAACCAGTTGGAGATCTTCTGGCCCGCCCGGTTCAGGAACTCGCCCGCCCGGTACATGGGATCGCTGTCGTCCGCCTCGCGCCGGCCGCCGTCGCCGTAGCCACGCTCGTAGTCGTAGCCGCCGGTGCCGCCGGCCGCCGTGCCGCCGTAGGCCGGGCGCACGGAGCCCTGGCGGTAGTCGCGGCGCGCGTCGTAGCCGCGCGGGACGGCGCCATACTCACGGCCGCCCTGGCCGTACTCCTCGCGGAAGATCCCGCGCCGGCTGTCGTCGCCGTAGTAGCGGCCGCCGCCCGAATAGTCGCCGCTGCCACGGGTGTAGTCCTGGGAGCGGAAGGCGGGGCTGGTCCCCTCGTGGTCGCGGCCCTGCCACTGGCGGCCGTGCACGGGACCCTGGTCCTGGTGGCGGAAGGCGGGGCTCGTTCCGCCGAAGTCGCGATCCTGCCAGTCGCGCCGGTCGCCGCCGGTCCGGCCCTGACCGCCGTAGCTCGCGCCCGTCTCGCGCTCGCCGAACACCCGGTCGCGCCGGGCGTAGCGGGTGCGGTCCTCGTCGAAGCTTCGGTCCTCGTTGAGCCGGGGCTCGTAGCCGCCGGCGGCATCGTAGTCGCTGCCCCGTCCATAAGGCTCGGACCGTCGCCAGTCGCGCTCGCGCATTTGCCGCTCGCGTTCGTCCATCCACTTATCGGCCATGGGGGCAGTCCTCCGTGTTTCAGGCTTTCGCGCACAGGGCGCGTCACGTCTGAACACGGGGGGGACCGGGCGGTGTTCCGAACGATCTCTGCGATCCCGCCTTCGTGAAAGCTGGGCCTCAGAGCGGGATGTTGTCGTGCTTCTTCCAGGGGTTGGAGAGCGATTTGCCCTTGAGGTTCTTCAGCGCGTTGACGATCCGGCGCCGCGTGCCGTGGGGCATGATCACGTCGTCGATGTAGCCGCGCGAGGCCGCCACGAAGGGGTTGGCGAACCGGGCCTTGTACTCGGCCTCGCGCTCCACGAGCTGCTCCGGCGTCTGGTTGCGGAAGATGATCTCCACCGCGCCCTTGGAGCCCATGACCGCGATCTCGGCGGTCGGCCAGGCGTAATTCACGTCGCCGCGGATGTGCTTGGAGCTCATCACGTCATAGGCGCCGCCGTAGGCCTTGCGGGTGATGAGCGTGATCTTCGGCACCGTGGCCTCGGCATAGGCGAACAGCAGCTTCGCCCCGTGGCGGATCAGGCCGCCCTGCTCCTGGCGGGTGCCGGGCATGAAGCCCGGGACGTCCACGAAGGTGACGATGGGGATCTCGAAGGCGTCGCAGAAGCGCACGAAGCGCGCGGCCTTGCGGCTGGCGTCGATGTCCAGCACGCCGGCCAGCACCTGCGGCTGGTTGGCGACGATGCCGACCGGCTGGCCGTCCATCCGGGCGAAGCCGCAGATGATGTTCTTGGCGTAGTCGGGCGACACCTCGAAGAAGTCGGCCTCGTCCACGACCTTCCAGATCAGCTCCTTCATGTCGTAGGGCTTGTTCGGATTGGCCGGGACGAGCGTGTCGAGGCTCATCTCGTCGCGATAGGGCTCGTCGAAGCTCTCGCGGACCGGCGGCTTCTCGCGGTTGGAGGACGGCAGGAAGTCGACCAGCCGGCGGACCTGGGTGAGCGCCTCCAGATCGTTGTCGAACGCGCCGTCGACCACGCCGGACTTCATGGCGTGGATGCGGTAGCCGCCGAGGTCCTCGTGGGTCACGTCCTCGTGCGTGACGGTCTTCACCACGTCCGGGCCCGTCACGTACATGTAGCTCGTGTCCTTCACCATGAAGATGAAGTCGGTGATCGCCGGCGAATAGACGTCGCCGCCGGCGCACGGGCCCATGATGACGCTGATCTGCGGGATGACGCCCGAGGCCAGCGTGTTCTCGAGGAAGATGTCGGCGTAGCCGGCGAGGCTCTCGACGCCCTCCTGGATGCGGGCGCCGCCGGCGTCGAACAGGCCGATGATCGGCGCGCCCATCTTCAGCGCCTGACGCTGGACCTTGAGGATCTTGGACGCGTGCGCGCCCGAAAGAGATCCGCCGAAGACCGTGAAATCCTTGGAGAAGACGAAGACTGTCCGGCCGTTGATGCGGCCCCAGCCGGTGACCACCCCGTCGCCGGGGATCTTCTGCTCGGCCATGCCGAAGTCGACGGCGCGGTGCTCGACGAACATGTCGAACTCCTCGAACGAGCCTTCGTCGAGCAGGAGGTCGATGCGTTCGCGGGCGGTGAGCTTGCCCTTGGCGTGCTGGCTCGCGATGCGCCGTTCGCCGCCGCCCATGCGGGCGTTCTCGCGCTTGCGCTCGAGCTCTTCCAGGATGTCCTTCAAGTGGGTTCTCTCCCTACGCCAGCGAAGGCGTAGAGAGGTCCGTTCGTGAGGGCAAGCTCACGCCGCGTCAGATGGCTCGGGCCGCCACGGCGCAGCTCAGGCGGCCTCCAGCGCCCGGAACCAGCGTTCCAGCACGGCCGCCTCGCCCCTGAGCCGGGCGGTCCGTTCGGCGGCCTCCTCGTCGACGCCCCACTTCTCCTCCTGGAAGGCCTCGTCGAGGCGGGACAGCTCGTAGGCGTCCGGGCCGGTGATCCAGCCCCTCTGAACGGCGACCGAAAGGATGGCCGAGCCGAACAGCGCCGTGCCAAAGGCCAGGCCCGCCAGGGCGAAGTCGTCGAGCTCGAGCGCCGCGGCCTTCACCTGGGCGAGCGTCGCCTCCGGCTGGGCCTGGTGGACAATGCCGCTGGCGCGGACGAAGGCCAGGCCCAGCTCGCGCTCGACCCGCTGGAGCACCGGCTCCCACTGCTCGCCCTGGCGCTGGACGAGGGCCGCCGGCTGGTCGGCGGAGTAGCAGAGCAGGTCCGAGCCGGCGAACTCCGCCACCTGGGCGGCCGTCGCCTCACGGGCCGCAGGGATGGATTCGAGCGCGGTGTTGGCGAGCCGGTTCGCGTGCATGTCAGCCAGCTCGATGTGCTCGCCCTGCGCGGCCCACTCCGCGGCCACGAGCTCGGCCAGCGCCCGGGTCGGGAGGACGAGCGGGCGTCCCTTCGGCGTGCGAACGTTGCGACCATCGAGCTTCACGGCGAAGCCGCCGTCGGCCTCCGCCACCTCGACCGACTTGTAGAACCGCTGGGGCTTCTCGCCCGGCTCCACGAAACCCTTCTGCATGCGGTCTCAATGGGCGCCTCGGCCGGCCGGCGCAAGGCCTCAGGCGGGAACGACGTCGAAGGCGATGGTCATCCGGTGCTCGTCGGTCGTGAAGGGTTCGGTGCCGTGCCACATGTAGGAGGGGAAGAGCACCAGGCGGCCGGGCTCCGGCCGGATCCAGCGCTCGGGCGACAGGGGCGGGTCGGTCCGGAACGGCGGCTGGCCAAGGCGCAGCCAGCCCTCCTTGCCGCCTCGGCCCAGGGCTTCGGCGGGCGTCTCCACGTAGAAGGCCGAGGAGAGCCACCCTTCCGGATGGAAATGATCCTTGTGGAAGCCCCCTGAACGCAGCCGCACCGACCACGCGCCCTGGATGCGGTAGTCGCCGGTGTGGCGCCGGCGGAGAGGGTCGGTCCCCTGCCCCAGCTTCGCCATGTGCGCGCGGATCGGAACCTCCAGCGCCTGGAAGAAGGCGCGGATCGCCGGATCGTCCGAACCGGTGAGCAGATGCATGGTCTGGCTGCCGTGGCGCAGCGACTGGTTGGTCGGATGCTCGGCGTACTGGTGCAGACCCTCCAGGGACGTGGCGAGGTCGGCCAGGAACGCCTCGCGCGACGCCCAGCCATCGGGGGCGTCGATCTCATAGGTCCCGACCATGGCGTCGTAGTCGTAGAGCTCGGCGTGGAGCGGGTCGCCCACGGCCCGGGCCGCCGTCGCCGCCCAGCCCCAGAGCGACTGGTTCTCCGGTTGGATCGAAAGGCCGTGCCTGACGCGGGCGAGCGCCACGTCCGGCCTGCCGAGCGCCAGGTAGACGATGGCCATCTGGTTCATCACGCCGGGATTGTTCGGCTGGGCCGTGTCGGCGGCCAGCACCAGCCGTTCGGCTTCCGCCAGCCGGCCGGCCTCGAGGACCGCCTGGCAGGCGGCGAGCAGGATCTGATGATCGTGAGCCAGGCGCTCGGCGGCCCGCGAGAGGAGATCGGCGGCCTGGTCGTTGCGGCCGGCGGCGTCCAGCAGCTTGGCCTTGGCGAGCACCAGGGGGGCTGGGTTTCCACCGCCGTGGAACGCCCGGTCGAGGACGGCCATCGCCGCGTCCATGTCGCCATGGCGCATCCAGAGGATGTTGGCGAACTCGGCGGCGGTCGCCTCATTGCCGGGCGCGCGGCGCAGCGCCTCGCGATAGGCCGCCTCCGCCGCGTCGAGCTCTCCCGTCGCGAGCCGGGCCCGGGCCATGACGCCCCAGGTGAGCGGACTGTCGATGCCGAGCGCGAAGGCCTTCTCCACGGCCGCCGCCGACTCCCGCCCCCGCCCCAGATCGCCGAGCGTGGCGCCCAGGTTGTGCCAAGCGACGCCGCTGGTGGGGAACCGCTCGACAGCCTTGCGATCGTACACCAGGGCGTCCTCGCGCCGCTTCAAACCCTTCAGGATGGTGGCATGAAGGGCCAGCGCCCGGTGCTCGGGCTCTGCGGCCTGCGCCAGGGGCGCTGTCAGCGCATAGGCCTCGTCGAGCCGACCGGTATCGATCAGCGCCCTCGCCCGCTCCAGAACCGGATTGCCCGCCAATCGCCCCTCCCGCCGCCCACAGGATCAGCGGCGAAGGAGTCTGGCAAGCAGCGTTCGGCGATGCGCGTTCCGCCAGAGATGAATGCCGGTTTCGCGCTCGGAATGCGCGTGCCCCGCAAGGGGCGACCCCGCTTCGACGATCAGGCAAGCGCCTGATCGCATCCTGCTCTAGCGGCGTTTTCTGCCGAATGGCTCGGGGTCGGCCTCGTGCTCGTCGAAGCCGAAGCGCTCGAAGCCCTGCTTCATTTCCGGGCTGAGTGGCGCTTCCAGGATCAGCGTCCCGCGCGAGGGGTGCGGGATCTCGAGGCGGCGGGCGTGGAGCTGCAGCTTCAGCCCTTCGGACAGCGCCTGGGACGCTTCGCTGTTGTATTTCGGATCGCCGAGGATCGCGTGGCCCATGGCCAGCATGTGGGCGCGGAGCTGGTGGGTGCGGCCGGTGTGGGGCCAAAGCGCCATCCAGGCCACCTTGTCGGCGGCCCGCGACAGCGTGACGAACTCGGTCTCGGCCGTTTCGGCGTCGGGATCCTTGGGATCGGCCGGGACCATCAGTTCGCGGTCCCCGACGCCCTTCTTGACCAGCGGGAGCTCCAGCACGCCCTCGCCAGGCTTCGGCAGGCCCTGGACCAGCGCCCAATAGGTCTTCTGGGTCCGGCGTCGCGCGAAGGCGCCGGCGAGCTTGGCGGCCGCCCCCGGCGTCTTGCCCAGCACCAGGACGCCGGAGGTGTCCCGGTCCAGCCGGTGGACCAGCCTCGGCCGCTCGAGCCCTTCCCCCCAGGCCGACAGCAGGCGATCCACGTGCTTCGAGGTTTTGGTGCCCCCCTGGACGGCGAGGCCAGAGGGCTTGTTGAGCGCCAGCACCTCCTCGTCCTCGTAGAGCACCAGGGAGCGGGCGAAGGCCACGTCGCGGCTGCCGAGCTGGCCCTTCTCGTGCGGCGCCGGCGCATCCGGCAGCGGCGGCACGCGGACCTGCGAGCCCGCCGAGAGCCGCGTGTCCGGCTTGGCGCGGGCGCCGTCGACGCGGATCTGGCCCGAGCGGGTCAGCTTCTGGATCTGGACGTGGTTCAGGTGCGGCCAGCGGCGCTTGAACCAGCGGTCCAGGCGGACGCCGTCCTCGCCGTTGTCCACGTAGAGCGTGCGGACCTCCCTCATGCGAGGAACCGCCGGGCCGCCATGAGGCCCGCGAACAGCGCCCCCGTGGCGAGGACCACAGAGCCGATCGCGTAGAGGGCGGCGGTCGCGAAGGCGCGGCGCTCGAGCATCAGGGCGAGGTCCAGGGAGAAGGCCGAGAAGGTGGTGAAGCCGCCGAGCACGCCGACGCCGATCAGCAGCCGCCAGCGCTCCTGGTCCACGTCGCCGCGGTGGGCGAGCACACCGACCAGGAGGCCCATCAACAGGCCGCCCACGATGTTCACGGTGAAGGTGCCGACGGGCCAGCCGGGCCCGAGGGCGCGGGTCGCCTGCACGCCCACCAGGTAGCGCAGGATCGCGCCAAAGGCCCCGCCAAGGCCGACGTAGAGAAGCGTCTGCATCGCCGCCTTATGCGACGGCTGGGGCTTCGCCGCTAGGCCATGGCGCTAGACGGGCCGTCCACGCAGCGTCTGGCTGAGAGCGCGGGCGTCATAGACGTCCTGGCCGGGCGGGCGCGGGCCCTTGCCCATCAGCACCTCCAGGCTGGCCATCAGGGCCGGGCCGCCGCCAAGGTTGAAGCTGGTCCCCAGGCCGACACCGACCGCCGTGCCCGACCGTCGGCCCCAGCCGTAGTCCGCGCTGCCGCCGCCCACGCCGACGCTCATCCGCGGGCCGCCGTGGGGATTGCCGTAGCCCTCGACCATGCGGTCCGACACCCGGAACCAATCATAGCCCTCGGCGAGCGCCAGGTCGGCGGCGCGCAGCAGGGCGTAGTCGTTCACCTGGGCGGGCGGCGCGCCGGGACCGCCGCGGAAGAAGATCCGGTAGCGGCCAGGCTCGATCCGATAGTCGGAATAGCCGACGGCCTGCGGGCCGGCGGCGGGGCCATAGACCGTGGGCGTCGTGGCGCAGGCCGAGAGGGCCAGGGCGGCGAGGACGGGAAGGACGAGGCGCTTCATCTCGAGTGTCCGGGCGGAAAACCGTTGTGGTTCCGCAGCTTGCCTGTGGAAACGGGCGAATTCCGGGCGGCGTTCCGTCAACCCAGCCGCAGCGACGCCAAAAGCTTCGCCATGTCGGGCGGGACCGGAGCCTCCAGGCGCATCTCGCCGCCGCCGGGGTGGGGGGAAGATCAGGGCCAGCGCGTGGAGCATCAACCGCGGAACCGGCTGGCCGGAGACGACCAGACTTCCGCCATAGCGCACATCGCCGGCGATCGGGCGGCCGAGATGGGCCAGATGCACGCGGATCTGGTGCATGCGTCCGGTCTCGGGATCGACCTCCAGCAGGGCGGCTCTCGCCCTTCGGCAAGGGTGCGGTAGCGCGTGCGGGCGGCTTCCGCGTCCTTATGGTCGGGCTTGCAGACCCGCATGTAGGCCTCGCGGCCGATCTCCTCGCGGCGCAGCGGCGCTTCGACCCATCCTTCCGCCGGCGCCGGAGCGCCGGGGGTGACGATGGCGCGGTAGGTCTTGGCGAACTTGCGCGCCATCATCGCCTTGCCGAGGAAACTTGCGGCCGGCTGGGTCTTGGCGGTCAGGATCACGCCCGAGGTGTCCCGGTCGAGCCGGTGGATCAGCCTCGGGCGCGCCTTGCCCGGTTTGGCGAAGGCCCAGAGCATCTCGTCCAGCGTGTTCACCTGGCCGCGGCCGCCCTGGCTGGACAGGCCCGCGGGCTTGTTCAGGGCCAGGATGTGCGGGTCCTCGTAGATCACCAGGGACCTGACGAGGTCGACCTCGTCCCTGCTGAGCTGGACGGGCTTCGGCTGACGCTTCTGGGCTTTCACGAAGCTCGGTTTAGCGGAGCACGCCCCGCTTCGTCATCGTCCAGGCGTACCAGATGAGGAACAGGGCGATCGCCACGATGATCAGCGGGAACATCAGGTCCATGCCCGCGATCGGGTTCACCACCTGGTAGGCCAGCGAGATGATCGCGCCCGCCGACGAGAGCACGAACGCGTGGAACGCCCAGCGCCGGCGCAGCAGCAGCAGGAGCGAGCCGATCAGCCCGCCCCAGACCCCGATCGCCCAGACCCCGTGCATCCAGGACGGGAAACTGGCCATGGCCGCGATCTGGGCCTCGGTGGCGCCCATCTGCCGCAGCCAGGCGTCGCCCTGGAGTTGGGTCATGGTGTAGTCCGTCGCGCCGAACCCGTTCCAGACAAGGCTCAGCAGCCCCACCACCCACAGGTGCCAGGGCGTCGCCGCGCGGGCGGGGCCCGCGTCGTTGGTCGTTGTCGTCATGGGTATTCCCCCCAATTCAGTCTCTGGGGGCGAGCCTAAGCTTAGCCGTTTCGCAGAACAATGATCGTCGATCAGTCGCCCGCGCCGCGCTCTCGGCGGATCTGCGTCCAGCGCTCCAGGCGTTCCTTGATACGCGCCTCGGTCCCCTCGCCTTTCGGCTGGTAGAACTGGCGGCGCGCCATGCCGTCCGGGAAGTAGTTCTGGCCCGAGAAGCCGCCCTCGGCGTCGTGGTCGTAGGCGTAGCCCTTGCCGTAGCCGAGGTCCTTCATCAGGCGCGTGGGCGCGTTCAGGATATGGCTCGGCGGCATCAGGGAGCCGGTCTCCTTGGCGGCCTTCATGGCGGCTTTGTAGGCCACATAGACCGCATTGGACTTCGGCGCGGCGGCCAGGTGGACGACGAGTTGGGCGAGCGCCAGCTCCCCTTCCGGCGAGCCCAGGAAGTCGTAGGTGTCCTTCACCGCCGTCGCCAGGACCAGAGACATGGGATCGGCCTCGCCGATGTCCTCCACCGCCGCGCGGACCAGCCGCCTGGCGATGAACAGCGGATCCTCGCCGCCCTGGAGCATGCGGGCCAGCCAGTAGAGCGCCGCGTCCGGATCTGAGCCGCGGATCGACTTATGAAGGGCGGAGACGAGGTTGTAGTGCTCCTCCCGGTCCTTGTCGTAGGCCGGGCTCCGCTTCTGGAGGATCTGGCCCAGTTCCTTGGTGGTCAGCGGCTTGGCCGTGCCGATGTTGAACAGGGTCTCGGTCAGCGTCAGCAGATAGCGGCCGTCCCCGTCGGCCAGCGCGATCAGCGCGCTGCGGGCCTCGGGCTCCAGCGGCAGGGGCGGCCCTCGAAGGCTTCGGCCTTCGCCAGCAGCGCCTCGAGGGCATCCTCGTCGAGCCGCTTCAGGACGAAGACCTGGCAGCGCGAGAGCAGAGCGCCGTTGAGCTCGAAGGACGGGTTCTCGGTGGTGGCGCCGACGAGGGTGACGATCCCCTCCTCCACGAACGGCAGGAAGCCATCCTGCTGGGCGCGGTTGAAGCGGTGGATCTCGTCGACGAAGAGCAGCGTCGACTGGCCTGCGGCGCGGCGCACGCGGGCCTGCTCGAATGCCTTCTTGAGGTCGGCGACGCCCGAGAACACCGCCGAGAGCTGCTGGAACTCGTAGCCGGCCGCCTTGGCCAGCAGGCGCGCGATGGTCGTCTTGCCGGTGCCCGGCGGACCCCAGAGGATCATCGAGGCCAGCCGCCTGGCCTCGGCCATCCGCCCGATCGGCCCGTCGGGACCGAGCAGGTGCTCCTGCCCCACGACCTCGTCGAGCGACTGCGGGCGCAGCCGGTCGGCGAGCGGAGACGGCGCGGCGGGCGTCAGGCCAGCGGCTTCGAAGAGGTCAGCCATGGGTGGGGCTTAGCATCTGCGCCCTACCCGCCCAAACGTATCTGCGCGCGGTTGGTGCGACCGCCGCCGCGGGCCAACTAGATGAGGTCGCCGCCGGCCGCCGACGCCGTGGTGCCGTGCGCCTTGAAGGCCTTCACGACGTTGCGGCCGGTGGTCCAGCGATGGACCTCGTCCGGACCGTCCACGAGCCGCTGCGACCGCACGTGGGTGTACCAGCGCGCCAGCGGCGTATCCTGGCTGTAGCCCAGGGAGCCATGGAGCTGGATCGCCGTGTCGACGACGTGGTGCACCATGTTGGCGAGATAGACTTTTGCGATGCCGTTCTCCTGCCGCAGATCCAGGCCCTTCTCCGCCTTGTAGGCGATGTGCAGCAGCATCAGCCGGCTGATGTAGAGCTGGGTGGCGCACTCGGCGAGCATGAACTGCACCGCCTGGCGCTCGGAGAGCGGCTTGCCGAAGGTCTCGCGGCCGATCACCCGTTCGGTCGCCATGTCGAGCGCCCGCTGAGCCATGGCGACGTTGTGCATCCCGTGCCGCAGCCGGCCGTAGGCCAGGCGGTGCTGGCCCATGTTGAAGCCGTTGCCCTCCCCGCCCAGCAGGTTCTCGGCCGGCACCACCAGGTCCTTGATCTCCACCTCGGAGTGACCGCCGCCCAGCACGTGGGTCAGCGGCCCCTCCAGCGCCATGGTCTTGATGTCGCGCTTGATGTTGTAGCCGGGGTTGGGAAGCTCGACGATGAAGGTCGAGTAGCGTTGGTGGCGGGGCGCTTCCGGGTCGGTCATCGCCATGACCACCGCCAGGTCGGCGACGCTGGCGGCCGATGAGAACCACTTCTCGCCGTTCAGCACATAGGCGTCGTTGCCCTGCTTGACCGCCCGGGTCTGCATGCCCGTGGCGTCCGCGCCCGCCGCCTTCTCGGTCATGGAGTAGCAGACCCGCTTCTCCCCGTTCAGCAGCGGCTTGAGGTACTTCTCCTTCTGGAAGTCGGTGCCGTGCGCCAGGATGGTCATCATCGTGGCGTCATCGGGCCCCTGGGTGTTCATGGAGAGCGCGCCGAGATAGCTCTCGCCCAGTTCCATCTGCACCAGGGCGTTGGCCAGCGGGCCCAGCCCCATGCCGCCGTACTCCTCGGGGATGAAGGGACACCAGAGACCCTGCGCCCGCGCCTTGGCCCTGAGTTCGGCCAGCAGGGTCTTGTAGTCGGCGCCGTCGAGCAGGCGCTTTTCGGCCGGGATGCATTCGTCATGCACCCAGGCGCGCACCTTCTGCCGGATGGCCTTCGCGTCGTCCGGGATCTCGAAATCGATGGCCATGGCGCCCTCCGCTGGCTCTGCCTCACGCGACCCTGGAGAGGTTGACGTGGTGGCAGGCAAACACCGCAGCCGCGACGGCCGCCGGGGCCTGCCTGGTCAGGCGCGGTAGGTCGCCGTCACGATCTGCCCGTTGCGCTGGATGGTGATCTGCCAGGCGGGAACGCGCGCGGCGAGCGCGCCGGTCAGGTCGCGGGTCGAGCTCACCTCCCGGCCGTTGACGGCGCGGACGATGTCGCCGGGCCGGAAGCCGGCGTTCATGGCGAAGCCGCGGCCGACATTGGTGATCAGCACCCCAGGACCAGTGAAGACGTCGATCCCCAGCTCGTCGGCCACCGCCGGCGAGAGGTTGACCACGGTGGCGCCGGCCAGCGGACTGCCGGCGGCGATCACCCGCTCGTCGCGCGCCGGCGTGGCCGGAGGCGCCTCGGTGCGGAGGTTGAGCTGCAGGTCGCGGTCGTCCCGGCGGACGGTGAGGCGCAGCGTCTCGCCCGGACGGCTGTTGCCCACCCGATAGTTCAGGGTCGCGGCCTCGATCAGCGGCTGGCCGTCGACTGCGGTGACCACGTCGCCCTGCCGGATGCCCGCGCGGTCGGCGGGGCCGCCCGGCCAGACGTCGGCCACGAGGGCCCCGGTGGGCCTGGGCAGGCCCAGCGTCCGGGCGATCTCGGCGTCGACGCCCTGCAGACGGGCGCCGAACCAGGGTCGGACCACGGCGCGGCCCCCGCCGGCAGCGGTCTCCACAGCCCGGCGCACCACGGACGCCGGCACGGCGAAGCCGACGCCCGACGAGGTGCCGGACCGCGAAAGGATGAAGCTGTTGATGCCGATCAGGTCGCCATCCATGTCCACGAGCGCGCCGCCGGAGTTGCCCGGATTGATCGCCGCGTCGGTCTGGATGTAGCTGGTGGCCGCGTCACCGCTAGGGTCGGCGGTCCGGTTGAGCGCCGAGATGATGCCGTTGGTGACCGTCTGGCCGACGCCGAACGGGTCGCCAATGGCCAGGACGAGATCGCCCACCTGGGCGTCGCCGGTGTCGTCGATGGCGAGCACCGGCAGGCGCTCGTTCGCCGGCAGGTCGATCTTCAGCACCGCGATGTCTGTGCGCGGATCGGCCAGCAGAACGCGGGCGGCGAACTCGCGGCGGTCGGCCAGCGAGACGGTGATCTCCTGCCCGCCCTGGACCACGTGGTTGTTGGTGACGATCACCCCGTCGGCGCGGACCACCACGCCCGAGCCCAGGGAGCCCTGAACGCGGGCGCGCGGCGCGCCCATGCCGAACAGCTCCCAGAACGGATCGGTCTGGGCGCGCACGAGGCGCTTGGAGGAGATGTTGACCACGGCCGGCGCGGCCCGCTGCACGACGGGCGCGAAGGACGACTTCATGGCCTGGGCGTTGGCCGGCGGAGCCCGGTTCGGCTGGGCCAGCATGGGCTGGGCGGCGGCGCTGCCGGCGAGGACGAGAGCGAGGGCGGGAACGAGGACGCGGTAGGCGCGCATGGTCTCTCCGAAAAATCGCGGAACGCTGCGAAATCGCACGAGGTTTCGGGCGCAAAGATGGCGGTCGCAGCCGAGCTTGCAAGGGGACGCGACGAACGCCGCGTCAGGCCGGCTGCGGCTGAGACTGGACAGGCCTGGCGACCCCGTAGGCCAGGGCGAACCCGAGGGCCAGAAGCGCCGCCGCCAGATAGATGGCGAGCCCCGGCGCGTGCAGCACCGCGTCGTGCCGGACCGACCAGGCGAAGATCAGGCCGAACAGCGGCGGCCCGGCCACCGCGGAGATGCCGTTCAGGCTTTGGATCGCCCCCTGGAGCTGGCCCTGCTCGTGCGGCGCGACCCGACGGGTCATCAGCCCCTGCAGGCCCGGCATCAGGAAGCCCGTAAAGGCGAAGACCGGCGCACCCAGGAGATAGGCCCAGCCGGTCGGCGCGAAGCCGTACCAGGCGAAGCCCGCCACGCCTGCGGTGAGGCCCAGCAGCACGGCTCGGCGCTCGCCGATCCGGGCGACGACCGGGCCGACCAGGAACATCTGCACGATGACGCCCAGCACGCCGGTCAGCAGGAAGGTCAGGCCGAGGACCGCCGGCGACCAGTGATAGCGGTAGGTGGTGTAGAGCACGAAGATCGTCGGCAGCACCATGTGGGCGAGCTGGAAGAGGAAGCCCACCGTGGCGAGGCCCAGCAGGCCGGTGCGTGACGCCAGCAGCCGGAGAGAGCCCACCGGGTTGGCGCGGCTCCAGTCGTAAGCCTTGGCGCGACGCTCAGGCGGCAGGGATTCGGGCAGGATGAAGAGGCCGTAGAGCCAGTTGGCGAAGGTCAGGGCCGCGGCCGCCAGGAACGGCAGGCGCAGGTCGTACTCGCCCAGGATCCCGCCGAGCGTCGGCCCGATGATGAAGCCGAAGGAGAAGGCCGATCCCATCCAGCCGAACACCTTCGCTCGGCGCTCGGGCGGGGTGACGTCGGCCAGGTAGGCGTTGGCGGTGGAGAAGCTCGCGGCCGTCGCCCCGTTCAGGACGCGGCCGAGGAACAGCCACCAGAGGGTCGGCGCGAAGGCCATGAACAGGAAGTCCACACCCAGTCCGAACAGGGAGAGCAGCAGCACCGGCCGGCGGCCGAACCGGTCGGACAGCATGCCCAGCATCGGCCCGAAGACGAGCTGCATGACGCCCCAGACGGTGGCGAAGAGCACGTTCCACTCCGACGCCGCCGCCGTGTCGCCGCCGGTCATCTCGCGGATCAGGTTGGGCAGGATCGGGATCATGATCCCGAAGGAGATCGAGTTCATCAGCGCGCTGGCGAAGATGAAGCCGAAGGCGGCTTCGCGGCCCGGTCGCCCTTTTTCGAAGCAGGGCCTCGGGGGGCCTGGGATCGTCCATGGGGGCCTCGGGCGAAGTTCAGGCGACCGCTTCGGCGGTCCGGGGACGCCGCACAAGAAGGGCGACAGCGATGATGACGGCGAGCGCGTGCAGACCCGCGGCCAGCAGGAATGCGGCCCCGGGCACGTAGGGATGGCCGGGCTCTACGAACCAGGCGTAGGTCAGGCCGAACACCGGCGGGGCGATCACGCCGGACAGTCCCATGAGGCTGGCGTTGGCGCCCTGCAGCCGGCCCTGCTCCTTGGCCGAGACGCGGCGGGTGATCAGGCCCTGGAAGCCGGGGCCGAAAAAGCCGATCAGGCCAAACACAGGCGTCCCCGCCAGGAACCAGGCGCCGGTGGGGGGCCAGGCCGTAGATCACGAAGCCCAGTCCGCCGGCGGCAAGGCCCAGCAGCACCGCGCCCCACTCGCCGATCCGGGCCACGATCGGCTTCACCAGCAGGCCCTGGACCACGATGTTGCAGACGCCGGTCAGCGCGAGCGCCGCGCCGGTCTGGGCGAGCGTCCAGCCGTAGCGGTTCGACGCGTAGAGCACGAAGATCGTCGGCAGGACGTTGTGGGCGAGCTGCAGCAGGAAGTTCAGGCTGGAGAGGCCCAGGAGTTCGCGGTGCGAGGCCAGGAACCCGAGCGAGCCCAGCGGATTGGCCTTGGCCCAGGCGAAGGGCGAACGGTTCTCCGGCTTCAGGCTCTCGGGCAGCAGGAAGAAGCCGTAGAGCGCGCCCAGCATGGTAAGACCGGCCGCGGCCAGGAAGGGCAGCCGAAGCGAGATGTCGCCCAGGAAGCCGCCGATCGCCGGGCCGACGATGAAGCCCACGCCCCAGGCGGCCCCGATCAGGCCGAAGGTCCCCGCCCGCTTCTCCGGCGGGGTGACGTCGGCGATGTAGGCGCTGGCCACCGCCATGCCGGCTGCGGTGAGGCCCGAGACCACCCGGCCGACGAACAGCCAGCCGAGCGACGGCGCGAACGCCATCAGCAGGTAGTCGAGCGCCAAGCCGAAGAGCGAGATCAGCAGCACCGGCCGGCGGCCGAAGCGGTCGGAGAGCGCGCCCAGCACCGGGGCCGCGAAGAACTGCGAGAGCGCCCAGACCGTAGCGAAGAGACCGATGAAGCGGCCCGCCGCGGCGGCGTCACCGCCCTCGAACTCCTGGATGAGCGGGGCGAAGACCGGGATGACCACCCCGAGCGACAGCACGTCGAGCCAGACGCTGACCAGAATGAAGCCGACTGCCGCCCGGCGGCCCCTGCCCGCCGGTCCGTCCTCTACCTGGCTCATGTTCCCTTCCCCTTGGTCGGACCATGAAACAAAACAGGAACTCGCGCAACCGCGTTATGCCACGTCCTTCAGCGACCCGAGCAGCACCCGCCACCACTCGGCCAGCCGCATGAGCAGGGCCGCGTCCGGGAAGCCGTGGCGGGCGGCGCCCTCGGGCACCTGGTCGAATCCGCGGTGCTCGACGCTGACCCGGGTCTCGGCCCCGACCGCCTCGAACCTAACCTCGACCTCGGTTGAGAGCTCCGGCGGGAAATTGGCCTGCCGCCAGGAGAACACCAGCCGCGCCGGCGGCTCCCAGGCCAGCACGCGGCCGATCTCGAACACCTTGCCGTTGGCCAAGGTCTCGGTGAGCCGCCCGCCCTCCCCGCCTTCGAAGGCCAGCCGGCCGGGGCGCGCGCGGCGTCGTCTGGAAGAGACCATTGGGCCGCCACCAGGCCTCGATCTCGTCGGTGAACGCCACGAATGCACGTTCGGGCGAGGCCTTCACACGCAGGGCCACATAGACCTTGGAGGTCATGCGCCCTTCTCGACGTGGGCCTTGAAGGCCGCGAGCTGTTCGCTCCAGAGCCGCTCGCTCTCCTCCAGCCATCGGAGCAGGTGGACCATGGGTTCCGGCCTCAGGGCGTAGATGCGGACCCGGGCGTCGAACTCGGGATGGCTCTCTTCCACAAGGCCGCTGGCCCGCAGGGTCTTCAGGTGGCGGCTCATGGCCGGCGGGCTGAGCTCGAGCGCGCGGGCGAGCTCGCCGGCCGGCCTCGGCCGCTCGGCCAGCAACTCGACGACGCGCCGGCGATGTGGATCGGCCAGCGCCGCGAGCGTCCGGTCGACAGCCGCGA
This sequence comes from Phenylobacterium sp. J367, assembly GCF_024699985.1. Lineage (GTDB taxonomy): Bacteria > Pseudomonadota > Alphaproteobacteria > Caulobacterales > Caulobacteraceae > Phenylobacterium. The sequence continues at coordinate 4,314,558 of NZ_JAJONA010000001.1, forward strand.
GCGCGGCCTGGCTCAAACCCAGCCCTCGATCTTCAGCCCGCTCGCGGCCTCAGCGTCCTCGCGGCTGACCACGCGAACCGTCTGGCCGACCGTCCAGATGTGCCCTTCGGGGTCGCGGCAGCGGTAGGTGCGGTCGCCGTAGAACTGGTCGGCGGGCTCCATGAGGATCTCGAAGCCGGCGGCGCGCGCGCGTTGGCAATGGGCGTCGATGTCGGCGTCCAGGTGGATGTGCACGGTCTGGGTGTTCTTGCCGCCCAGCGAGGCCGGGCTTTTGTGGTCGTCCGACCACTCGTTGCCGACCATGACCATGGCGTCGCCGAAACGCATCTGGGAATGCGCCAGGGCGCCGTCCGCGTCCTCGATCAGCATGACCAGCTCGAAGCCGAAGGCGGCCTCGAGGAATTTCAGCGCGGCCTTGGGGTCGCGGTAGCAGAGCGCCGAGGTCAGCTTGGGATGGCCTTCAGCCATGGGTCGTCTCCCTGTCGAACTGAGAGAATATTTAACTCATATTGCAACTATCTGCAATCACCACAGCGCGGCGGCGGTATCGGAAACCCGGCCATCGTTCGGCTCCGGCCTGAGGCCAATCAGACGCATGAGCAGCGGATAGACCGAGACGTTGTCGAAGGTCGCGAGCCGGGCGCCGGGGCGAAACGCAGGACCCTCGGCGATGAACAGAGCGGCCATGTCCGGCGATGTGGGCAGGAATCCGTGGGCCCCCACCTCCTGCCGCTTCGCCCGCGCCACCCAGTCGCGCGTGGTGATCGCCCAGCCGTCGTCGGGCACGCAGAAGATCGGCGCCACGCGGCGATGCCGACCGTAATGCCAGGCCGCGGGATCTGGGCCTTCCGCCAGCAGCGGAAGCGCTCGTGCGGGGCAAGGAGCGCCCGCTCCACCTCGGCTTCCCGCCCCTTGGCCGGGTAGTAGGTGAGGATCGGCCCCATCGCCAGCGCCCGGCCGCCGTCCGGCGGCAGCAGGTCCTCCAGATAGATCCGCCGCTCGGCGGACATGGGCGCCATGCCGTGGTCCGAGACGATCACCAGGTTGGCGGCGATCCCTCGCGCCTTCAGGCCGGCGGTGAGCCTGGCGACCCCGGCGTCGGCGCCGCGGATCGCGGCGCCGAGCTCCTCTGATCCGGGCCGGGCGTAGTGGCCGGCGGTATCCACCTCGTCGAAATAGAGGGTGAGGAAGGCGGGCGGCGCGGCGGGCGTGGCGTCGAGCCATGAGAGCAGCTGGTCGACGCGGTCGGCCGAAGGCAGCTTCTGATCGAACGGCAGCCACAGGCTCGGCCGGACCCCGCGGATCGGCGCTTCGGAGCCCGGCCAGAACATGGTGGCGGACCGGAGCCCTGCGCGCTCCGCGCTGACCCACACGGGGATGCCATCATCCCACCAGCGCCGATCGGACACCGCCTCGCGGTTGGAGAGCTTGAACTCCACGCCCGGAATCTCCGGGTCGAGCATGTTGTTCTCGACGATCCCGTTGCGGTCGGGGCGCAGGCCGGTGACCAGGGCGTAGTGGTTGGGGAAGGTCTTCACGGGGAAGGACGGCCGCATGGTCGCCGAGGCGCCGGCCGCCGCCAGCCGATCGAGTTCGGGCGTCATCCCCTGCCCCAGGTAGTCCGGCCGGAAGCCGTCGATGGAGACGAGGATCGTGGGGACGCGCGGGCGCCGGGGCGGCGGGGGGCAGGCCGGCGCAGGCCGCCAGCGTCAGGGCGGCGGCGAGCGCGGAAAACAGGCGAACGAGACTCATGGCGGGGACCCTAGCCGCCCGGCGCGACGCTGCGGAGACAAAGAAAAAGCCCCGGACCTTGCGGTCCGGGGCCTCGATCTTCCAGCGCTCAGCGCGACTTAGGCGTCGGCGAAGTTCTGCTCGGCGGTCGGGCCGCTGTCCTTGCCCTTTTCGGCCGGATCGCGGTCGACGAACTCGATCACCGCCAGCGGGGCGTTGTCGCCGTAGCGGTAGCCGGCCTTGAGCACGCGGATGTAACCGCCCTGACGCTCGGCGTAGCGCGGACCGAGGACGGCGAACAGCTTGCCGACCTGCTCGACGTCGCGGACCTGGCTGATCGCCTGACGGCGCGCATGCAGGTCGCCGCGCTTGGCCAGCGTGACGAGCTTCTCGACGAAGGGACGCAGTTCCTTCGCCTTCGGCAGGGTGGTCACGATCTGCTCGTGCTTGATCAGGCTGGCCGACATGTTCGCGAACATGGCGGTGCGGTGGGCGGTCGTACGACCCAGTTTGCGGTGGGCTTTACCGTGACGCATTTCGATATCTCCTGGGCCCTGGGCCCGCCTGGACGCCCCCGATGGATGGGCCGGCGTCCTGCCTAACCAAGTCCCAGCCAGCTCCCGCCTGGGTCAACACGAAGCGCCGGGGCCCTCCACCGCTGGTGCGGCTTCGTCGGACCCGGACCGCGGAAGCGGCCCGGAGCGGCGCGGTAGCTTCTTACATCTGGTCTTCGAACTTCTTCGCCAGCTCTTCGATGTTCTCCGGCGGCCAGTTCGGCACGTCCATGCCGAGGTGCAGGCCCATGCCGGCGAGGACTTCCTTGATCTCGTTCAGGGACTTCCGGCCGAAGTTCGGCGTGCGAAGCATCTCGGCTTCGGTCTTCTGGATGAGGTCGCCGATGTAGACGATGTTGTCGTTCTTCAGGCAGTTGGCCGAACGGACCGACAGCTCGAGCTCGTCGACCTTCTTCAGCAGCGCCGGGTTGAACGGCAGTTCCGGCTTGGCCTCGCCTTCGACCTTCTTCTTCGGCTCTTCGAAGGTGATGAAGATCTGCAGCTGGTCCTGGAGGATGCGCGCGGCGTAGGCCACGGCGTCAACGGGGCTGACCGCGCCGTTGGTCTCCACTTCCATGATCAGCTTGTCGTAGTCGAGGCTCTGGCCCTGGCGGGTCGGCTCGACGCGGTAGGCGACGCGCTTGACCGGCGAATAGAGCGCATCGACGGCGATCAGGCCGATCGGGGCGTCTTCCGGACGGTTCATCTCGGCGGCCACGTAGCCCTTGCCGGTGTTGACCGTGAACTCCATGCGCACGTTGGCGCCGTCGTCCAGCGTGCAGAGCACGTGGTCGGGGTTCAGGATCTCGATGTCGGACGGGGCTTCGATCTGCCCGGCAGTGACGGCGCCCGGGCCGGTGGCGCGGAGCGTCATGCGCTTCGGGCCCTCGGCGTGCATGCGCACGGCCAGCTGCTTGATGTTCAGGACGATGTCGACGACGTCCTCACGCACGCCTTCCAGCGACGAGAATTCGTGCACGACGCCGTCGATCTGAACCGCCGTCACCGCCGCGCCTTGCAGCGAGGACAGGAGAACGCGGCGCAGGCTGTTGCCCAGCGTCACCCCGAAGCCGCGCTCGAGGGGCTCGGCCACCAAACGCGCCTTGCGGCTGGCGTCGGCGCCGGTCTCGATCTGCGGCTTCTCGGGACGGATGAGCTCGTTCCAGTTTCTTTCGATCACGGATGGGTGTCCCTCGGAACGCAGGATCGCCGGCCGCGAACGCGGTCCGGCGCCTTGAATTGCAGTACTTTGTTACTCAGACGCGCCGGCGCTTCGGCGGCCGGCAGCCGTTGTGCGGGATCGGAGTGACATCGCGGATGGTGGTGATCGTCATGCCGACGGCCTGAAGGGCCCGAAGCGCCGACTCACGGCCCGAACCGGGACCGGAGACGTTCACTTCCAGGGTCTTCACGCCGTGCTCGGCGGCCTTCCGGCCGGCGTCCTCGGCCGCCATCTGGGCGGCGTACGGGGTCGACTTCCGGGAGCCCTTGAAGCCCATCATGCCGGCGCTCGACCAGGAGATCGTGTTCCCCTGGGCGTCGGTGATGGTGATCATGGTGTTGTTGAACGAGGCGTTCACGTGCGCCACGCCCGAGGTGATGTTCTTGCGCTCGCGGCGTTTGACGCGCGCCGGTTCCTTAGCCATCGGAGATACGCTCTCTTACTTCTTCTTGCCGGCGATCGGCTTGGCGGGACCCTTGCGGGTGCGGGCGTTGGTGTGCGTGCGCTGGCCGCGGACCGGCAGGCCCTTGCGGTGACGCAGGCCGCGGTAGCAGGCCAGGTCCATCAGACGCTTGATGTTGACGGCGGTCTCGCGGCGCAGATCGCCTTCGACCATGTAGTCGCGGTCGATGGCTTCGCGGATCTGCAGGACTTCCTGGTCGGTCAGCTGATTGACGCGCCGGGCGTCCTCGATGCCGACCTTCTGGACAATCTCACGGGCTTTCGCCGCGCCGATGCCATGGATGTACTGCAGCGCGATCACGACGCGCTTGTTGGTGGGGATGTTGACGCCAGCGATACGGGCCACGTGTAGAATTCTCCTGATCACGCAATAGAAGCGCGAACGGCGCCCCGGCCCCCTTCGCCCAAAGGCACAGGCCGGCGCGTCCTTCGCGCTCTTTCGCGGAAGCGCTTCGTTATATGGATCGGGGCGCCTCCGTCAATGCGGAATGCGCCTATTTGTGAACGAAATGTCTCCACCGCAAGAGCCCGCCCTTGCGTCGTCGAGACACCCCGCCATCGCCCGGCTCCCCCGGGGATGGTTAAGAGGATGCATGAAGCGCCGGGCGCGCGCAATTGCGGCGCAAAGCCTCGGACGAACAGGGAAAAATACGAGCGCGCGAGCGCCCTCCAGATCAGGCCTTGGCGCCGTCGAGGGCCGAATCGATGGCGCTGGCCACCTCGTCGATCGCGCCCATGCCATCGACCTCGACCAGCTTGCCGGCGTCCTCGTAGTAGGGCAGCAGCGGCGCGGTCTGCCTGTTGTAAGCCTGCAGGCGGACCTTGAAGCTTTCCGGGTTGTCGTCGGGACGGCCGCTCTCGGCGAAACGGCCGGCGATCCGCTGGGTAAGCACATCGTCATCGACCTTCAGACGGACCACTAGGTCGATCTTGCGGCCGCGGCCCTCGAGCATGCGGTCCAGCGCCTCGGCCTGGGCGAGCGTACGCGGGAAGCCGTCGAAGATCGCCCCGCCAGCGGCCTCGGCCTCGGGGAGCCGGCTTTCGATCAGCTCAACGACGATCTCGTCCGAGACCAGCTCGCCGCGCTCCATGATGCCGGAGACGCGCTGGCCGAGCTCCGAGCCCGAGGCGATCGCCGCGCGCAGCATGTCCCCGGTGGACAGCTGCACCATGTTGCGGGTCTCCACCAGGCGCTTCGCCTGGGTGCCCTTCCCCGCCGCCGGCGGCCCGAACAGGATCAGATTCATCAGCGCCCCTCCGCGCCGGCCCTCTTGGCGGGGCCGGCTCGCTCCTCTGGCGACGGCCGCTAGCGGCCGCGCATCCCCCGCAGCTTGGATTTCTTGATGAGGCCTTCGTACTGGTGGGCCAGCAGGTGCGACTGGATCTGGGTCACCGTATCCATTGTCACGCTCACCACGATGAGGATCGAGGTGCCGCCCAGGTAGAAGGAGACGTTGTAGAAGCCGATCAACGCCTCAGGCAGGAGGCAGACGATCGTGATGTAGGCCGCGCCGATCACCGTGAGCCGGGTCAGCACGAAGTCCAGGTACTCCGCCGTCCGCTTGCCCGGCCGGATGCCCGGCAGGAAGCCGCCGTACTTCCGCAGGTTCTCCGCGGTGTCGTCCGGATTGAACACGACCGAGGTGTAGAAGAACGCGAAGAAGATGATCAGCAGGCCGTAGAGCACCATGAACAGCGGGCGGCCGTGCTGCAGCTGGCCGGTCGCGGCCGGCAGCCACTGCAGCCAGGCCGGCAGGTCGCCCTGGGCGGCGAAGCCCATCACCGTCGTCGGCAGCAGCAGCAGCGACGAGGCGAAGATCGGCGGAATGACGCCGGCGGTGTTGATCTTGAGCGGCAGGAACGAGGTGTCGCCGCCGAACATCCGGTTGCCCTGCTGGCGCTTCGGATACTGCACGAGCAGCCGGCGCTGGGAGCGCTCCACGAAGACGATGGCGACGGTCACGGCGACGATCAGGACGGCGATCAGCAGCAGCGCGCCGCCGCTCATCGCGCCCGTCCGGGTCATGCTGAACGCCTGGGCGATGTAGCGCGGCAGGACCGCGACAATGCCGGCGAAGATGATCAGGCTGATGCCGTTGCCCACGCCGCGGCTGGTGATCTGCTCGCCCAGCCACATCAGGAACATGGTGCCGCCCGTCAGCGTGACGACGGTGGCGATCACGAAGAACGGCCCGGGGGTGTCCACCAGGCCCGGCGAATTGGCCAGGCCCATGGCGATCCCAAAGGACTGGAAGACCGCCAGCACGACCGTCAGGTAGCGGGTGTACTGGTTGAGCGTCTTGCGCCCCGCCTCCCCGCCTTCCTTCCGGAGCTTCTCCCACGGCGGATAGACCGTGCCGAGCAGCTGGACGATGATCGAGGCCGAGATGTACGGCATCACGTTCAGGGCGAAGATGGCCATCCGCTCGACGGCGCCGCCCGAGAACATGTTGAACATGCCCAAGATGCCCTGAGCCTGGCCCTGGAAGGCCTGCTGGAGGGCGACCGGGTCGATACCGGGGATGGGGATGTAACACCCCAGCCGGTAGACGATCATCGCACCAAGCGTGAACATGATGCGCTTGTGAAGCTCCGTCGCCTTCGAAAAGGCGCCGAAGTTCATATTGGCGGCGAGCTGCTCAGCGGCCGAAGCCATTCACCGTATCCCCTGACTCGTGGTCCTGCTCAGATAGGACACCCCGACCCCTTAAGCGAGGCCGGGATGGTCGCAGGTCGAGGCCTTAGGCTTCCGCCGCGGCTTCCGGCTTGGTGGTGGTGAGCTTGCCGCCCGCCTTTTCAACGGCCGCGCGGGCCGAGGCGGTGGCCGAATAGACGGTGATGTCGATCTTCGACTTCAGCTCGCCCTTGCCCAGCAGCTTCACGCCGTCCTTGGCGCGGCGCACGACGCCCGACTTCACCAGGGCCTCGGCATCGATCGCCTGCTTGGCGTCGAGCTTGCCGGCGGCGATCGCCTGCTCGATGCGCCACAGGTTCACTTCCGCGAACTCCTTGGCGAACGGATTGTTGAATCCGCGCTTCGGCATCCGCATGTGCAGCGGCATCTGGCCGCCTTCGAAGCCGTGGATCGCGACGCCCGAACGGGACTTCTGGCCCTTCACGCCGCGGCCGCCGGTCTTGCCCTTGCCCGAGCCCGGGCCGCGGCCGACGCGCATGCGGCCCTTGGTGGAGCCTTCGCGCGGGGAAAGTTCGTTGAGCTTGGTCATGTGCCTCTCCTTGGAGATCTGGCGCCAGGGCGGATGCCCCGACTCGGCGGATGTACGGCCCCTCCCCGGCTCAGAGGCTCGGGGCCAAAACGGATCGAGGGGGTTGAACCCTGCCAGAGCGGCGGATGCAACCCCCTCGACTTATTTCGTGGAGCTTCCGTGACGGAAGTCCGCAAGCCGTCCTACTCGACGATCTCCACCATGTGGGCGACCTTGGCGATCATGCCCCGCACGGAGGGAGTGTCCTCGAGCGTCGACACGCGGCCGACGCGGTTCAGCTTGAGACCGGCGAGCGTGGCGCGCTGGTCCTTGGTCCGGCGGATCGGGCTGCCGGTCTGACGAACGGTGACAGTAGCCATCAGAACTTATCCTTCCGCATCCGCGGCGGCCGCAGCCGCCGAGGCGCCGTCGGCGCGGCGGCCGATCACGTCGGAGACCTTCTTGCCGCGCTTGGCCGCGACCTGGCGGGGCGAAGACTGGGCCTTCAGCGCCTCAAAGGTCGCGCGCACCATGTTGTAGGGGTTGGACGAGCCGACCGACTTGCCGACCACGTCCTGGACGCCCAGGGTTTCCAGCACCGCGCGCATCGGACCGCCGGCGATCACGCCCGTACCGGCCGGAGCCGCACGGACCATCACCTTGCCGGCGCCCCAACGGCCGTTGCCGTCGTGGTGCAGCGTGCGGGATTCGCGCAGCGGCACGCGGATCATCGACTTCTTCGCTTCTTCGGTCGCCTTGCGGATGGCTTCCGGCACTTCACGCGCCTTGCCGTGACCGAAGCCCACGCGGCCCTTCTGATCGCCGACCACCATCAGGGCGGCGAACGAGAAGCGACGGCCACCCTTCACGGTGGCGGCGACGCGGTTGATGTGCACCAGCTTCTCGACGATTTCGCTGTCGCGTTCTTCTTCGCGATTGCGACGATCGCCGCGCTCTTCGTTCCTGCGAGCCATGATCGTTCCTTAGAAATCCAGGCCGGCTTCGCGCGCGGCGTCAGCCAGGGCCTTGACCCGGCCGTGATAGAGGTAGCCGCCGCGGTCGAAGACCACGGCCTTCACGCCCTTTTCCATCGCGCGCTGGGCGACCAGCGCGCCGACGCGGGCGGCGGCGTCCTTGTCGGCGCCCTTCTGCTTGTTCTCGCCGCCTTCGAGGGACGAGGCCGCAGCCAGGGTCACGCCGCGCTCATCATCGATGACCTGGGCGTAGATGTTCTTGGACGAACGGAACACCGACAGACGCGGGCGACCGGCCGCAACCTTGCGGAGGCGGGTGCGGTTGCGCTGCGCGCGGCGCTTGGAGGAGTCGCGAGGGGTGAGCGCCATGGCTTACTTCTTCTTGCCTTCTTTGCGGCGGACGGTCTCGCCGGCGTAACGCACGCCCTTGCCCTTGTAGGGCTCGGGCGGACGGATGCGGCGGATGCGCGCCGCGGTCTCGCCGACCAGCTGCTTGTCGATGCCCGAGATGGTGATCTCGGTCTGCTTCGGCACGGCGAACGTGACGCCCTGCGGGGCCGGCACGTCGACGTCGTGGCTGAAGCCGAGCTGCATGGAGAGCGCCTGGCCCTTCATCGCCGCCCGGTAACCGACGCCCACGAGTTCGAGCTTGCGCTCGTAGCCCGTGGTCACGCCCACCACCATGTTGTTCACCAGGGTGCGGGACAGGCCCCACATCGCCTGCGCGCGGGTGTTCTCCACGCGCTTGGCGACCAGGAGCTCGGCGCCTTCCTGGCGGACTTCGATCTCGTCCGGCACGGTCCAGGCGAGTTGGCCCTTGGGCCCCTTCACCGAGACGGTCTGGCCGTCGAGGGTCACCGTGACCCCATTGGGGACGGCGACCGCCTTTTTTCCGATCCGCGACATCTTAGTAGACCCGGCAGAGCACTTCGCCGCCCACGTTGGCGTCACGCGCCGCGGTGTCCGACATGACGCCCTTGGGCGTCGACAGGATCGAGATCCCGAGGCCGTTCTTCACGGGCTTCAGGTCCTTGATCGACGAATAGACGCGACGGCCCGGCTTCGAGACGCGGCTGATCTCCACGATGACCGGCTGGCCATCGAAGTACTTCAGCTCGATCTCGAACTCGGGGAACGCACCCGGCTTCTCCACCAGGTGGTAGCCGCGGATGTAGCCCTCGTCGGCCAGGACGTCGAGGACGCGCGCACGCATCCGCGAAGCCGGCGTGGAGACCTTGGAACGGCCGCGCTCGGCGGCGTTCTTGATACGGGCGATCAGGTCGCCAATGGGGTCGTTGACCATGTGACCTTCCCCTTACCAGCTCGACTTGACGAGGCCGGGGATCAGCCCGTGCGAACCGAGGTCGCGCAGGGAGATCCGGCTCATCTTCAGCTTGCGGTAGTAGGCGCGCGGGCGGCCCGTGACTTCGCACCGGTTACGGATGCGGGTCTTGGACGAGTTGCGCGGCAGCTCCGCGAGCTTCAGCCGGGCTTCGAAACGTTCTTCGAGCGGCAGGCTCTCGTCGTTGGCGATCGCCTTCAGCGCATCGCGCTTGGTGGCGTATTGCTTGACGAGCTGCTTGACGCGTTCGTTACGGTTGACGGCGCTTTTCTTGGCCATGTGCTCTTTCCTTCCCGTTACGCTTGCACGAACGGGAACTGGAATTCCTTGAGAAGCGCTCGCGCTTCGTCATCGGTCTTCGCAGTCGTGGCGACGATGATGTCCATGCCCCACATCTGTTCGATCTGGTCGTAGTTGATCTCCGGGAACACGATGTGCTCCTTGAGACCCATGGCGTAGTTGCCACGGCCGTCGAACGAGGTGGGCTTCAGGCCCCGGAAGTCCTTCACGCGCGGCAGCGCGATCGTGATCAGCCGGTCCAGGAACTCGTACATCCGGTCCTGGCGAAGGGTGACCTTGGCGCCGATCGTCATGCCTTCGCGCAGCTTGAAGCCGGCGATGGACGTACGGGCCTTGGTCGGCACCGGCTTCTGGCCCGCGATCTTCGTCAGGTCGGCCAGGGCCGCCTGGATCTTCTTGGAGTCACCGACGGCCTCGCCGACACCCATGTTCAGGACGATCTTGTCCAGCTTGGGGATCTGCATCTCGTTGGTGTAGCCGAACTGGTCCTTCATCGCCTTGCGGATGCGCTGGCGATACTCGGTCTTCAGCCGGGGTTCGTAAGCTTGGTCAGCCATTGGAGATCACCTCGCCGGTCGTCTTGGCGAAACGGACCTTCTTGTCGCCTTCCACGCGGAAACCGACGCGGGTCGGCTTGCCGGCGGAATCGACCACGGCCACGTTCGACACGTGAAGCGGCGCTTCCTTGTTCTTGATGCCGCCCTGCGGGTCGAGCTGCGAGGGACGGGTGTGGCGCTGAACCATGTTCAGGCCTTCCACGAGCACGCGCTCTTCCTTCGGGAAGACTTTCAGGACGGCGCCCTGACGGCCCTTATCCTTGCCGGCGAGGACCACGACGCGGTCCCCCTTGCGAATCTTGGCAGCCATCACAGCACCTCGGGGGCGAGCGAAATGACCTTCATGTGGTTCTTCGCACGCAGTTCGCGAGGCACCGGCCCGAAGATACGGGTGCCGATCGGCTCGCCTTGCTTGTTCACGATCACGGCGGCGTTCTTGTCGAACCGGATGACCGAGCCATCCTTGCGCTTGATCGCCTGGCTGGTGCGCACGACGATCGCCTGCAGCACGTCACCCTTCTTCACCCGGCCGCGCGGGATCGCTTCCTTCACGGACACGACAATGCGGTCGCCCACCGAGGCGTAGCGGCGCTTCGCGCCGCCCAGCACCTTGATGCACATGACCCGGCGGGCGCCGGAATTGTCGGCGACGTCCAGGTTAGTTTGCATCTGGATCATGGATTCAGATCCTTAGGCTTCTTGGGACGCACCGCCCGCAGGCAGCACTTCCCAGGTTTTGGTCTTCGACTTGGGCGCGCACTCTTGGATGCGCACGACCTCGCCGGCCTTCACGGCATTCGCCTCGTCATGGGCGTGGTACTTCTTCGACCGGCGGACGGTCTTCTTCAGCACCGGGTGCAGGAAGGTCCGTTCGACCTTCACGACCACCGTCTTGTCGCCCTTGTCGGAGACGACAACGCCTTCGAGAATTCGCTTCGGCATTATCCGTATCTCCTCAGGCCTGAGCCTGCTTGGCGCGCAGGACGGTCTTGATGCGCGCGATAGCCTTGCGCACCTCGCCCACGCGGTGGGTCTTTTCCACCTGGCCGGTCGCCTTCTGGAAGCGCAGGTTGAACTGCTCCTTCTTCAGGTTGACGAGCTGTTCGGCCAGCTGGTCGGGGGTCAGGCCCCGGACGTCTTCGATCTTCATCACGCGTGCTCCGCGGCGGCGGCGTCGATACGCGTGACGATGCGGGTCTTCACCGGAAGCTTCGCCGCGCCGAGGCGCAGGGCTTCACGGGCCACATCGTCCGGCACGCCGTCGATTTCGAACATGATCCGGCCCGGGTGGACGCGGGCGGCCCAGTACTCGACCGAGCCCTTACCCTTACCCATCCGCACTTCGGCCGGCTTGTCGGTCACCGGAACGTCCGGGAAGATCCGGATCCAGACCCGGCCCTGACGCTTCATCTGGCGCGTGATCGCCCGGCGGGCGGCTTCGATCTGGCGCGCGGTGATCCGCTCGGGCTCAACGGACTTCAGACCGTAGGAGCCGAAGTTCAGCGTGAAGCCGCCCTTCGCAACGCCATGGATCTTGCCCTTGAACTGCTTGCGGTACTTGGTCTTCTTCGGGGAAAGCATTCTTCCGACCCTTAAGCGTTCTGCGGCTCGCCGCGGCGCTCGCGGCGCGGGCCACGGTCCGGACGGTCGCCACGGTCACGGCCGCCACCCTCGCCGGCCGGGCCGCTTTCGCCGGCCAGGCGCTTGTCGAGAGCCATCGGGTCGTGCTCGAGCACTTCACCTTTGAACACCCACACCTTCACACCGATGATGCCGTAGGTGGTCTTGGCTTCGGTGAAGCCGTAGTCCACGTCGGCGCGCAGGGTGTGCAGCGGCACGCGACCTTCGCGATACCACTCCATGCGGGCGATTTCCGCGCCGCCTAGGCGGCCCGAAACGTTGATCCGGACACCCTTGGAGCCCAGGCGCATCGCCGACTGCATCGAGCGCTTCATGGCGCGGCGGAAGGCCACGCGGCGCTCGAGCTGCTGGGCGATGTTCTCGGCGATCAGCTGGGCGTCGGTTTCCGGCTTGCGGATCTCGACGATGTTCAGGTGAACATCGGCGCCGCCGGCCATCACCGCCACGTCCTTGCGCAGCTTCTCGATGTCCGCGCCCTTCTTGCCGATGATCACGCCGGGGCGCGCGGCATAGATGGTGATGCGGCACTTCTTGTGCGGACGCTCGATGACGATCCGCGAGACGCCGGCCTGGTACAGGCGCTTCTTCAGCGTGCGACGGATCTTGATGTCGGCGTGCAGCAGCTTGCCGTACTCGGCGCCGTCGGCGAACCAACGGCTGTCCCAGGTGCGGTTGATGCCGAGACGGAGCCCGACCGGATTGACTTTCTGACCCATCAGGCGGCCTCACCCAGCTCACGGACCACGATTGTGATCTCGGAGAACGGCTTTTCGATGCGAGAAGCACGACCGCGCGCACGGGCGGCGAAGCGCTTCATCACCAGGTTCTTGCCCACGAAGGCCTCGGCGACGATCAGGTTGTCGATGTCGAGGTTGTGGTTGTTCTCGGCGTTCGAGATCGCCGAGTAGAGCGCCTTGCGCACATCGCGGGCGATGCGCTTGTGGCTGAACTCCAGCTCGTTCAGGGCCCGCTGGACCTTGAGGCCGCGGATCGACTGGGCGACCAGGTTGAGCTTACGCGGGCTGGTGCGAAGGGTCGTCACCTTCGCCATCGCCTCGATGCCCTTCAGCCGGCGTGCTTTCGCTTGCTTGGACATGCTTACTTCCTCTTGGCCTTCTTGTCGGCCGCGTGGCCCGGGAAGTAGCGGGTGGGCGCGAACTCACCGAGCTTCATCCCGACCATGTCTTCCGAGACCAGCACGGGGACGTGCTTCTGGCCGTTGTGGACGCCGAACGTGAGACCCACGAACTGCGGCATGATGGTGGAACGGCGCGACCAGGTCTTGATCACGTCCTTCCGGCCCGAGCCCTGCAGGGCTTCGGCCTTCTTGAGCAGGTACCCGTCGACGAACGGGCCTTTCCAGACGGAGCGGGTCATCGGTTAGCGAGCCTTCCGAGCGTGGCGCGAGCGGATGATGAACTTGTCCGTCGCCTTGTTGGTGCGGGTCTTGGAGCCCTTGGTCGGCTTGCCCCACGGGGTGACCGGGTGACGGCCGCCCGAGGTCTTGCCTTCACCGCCGCCGTGGGGGTGATCGACCGGGTTCATGGCGACGCCGCGGACGTGCGGGCGACGGCCCTTGTGGCGGACGCGGCCGGCCTTGCCCATGACCTCGTTCATGTGGTCCGGGTTCGACACGGCGCCGACCGTGGCCATGCAGCTGTCCGGGACCATGCGCAGCTCGCCCGAGTTCAGGCGGATCTGGGCGTAGCCGGCATCGCGGCCGACCAGCTGGGCGTAGGCGCCAGCCGAGCGGGCGATCTGGCCGCCCTTCAGCGGCTTCAGCTCCACGTTGTGGATGATGGTGCCGATCGGCATGCCGCGCAGCGGCATGGCGTTGCCCGGCTTCACGTCGGCCTTCTCGGCGGCGATCACATTGTCGCCGGCCTTGAGGCGCTGCGGAGCCAGGATGTAGGCCAGCTCGCCGTCGGCGTACTTCACCAGGGCGATGAAGGCCGAGCGGTTCGGGTCGTACTCCAGACGCTCGACCGTGCCGACCACGTCGAACTTGCGACGCTTGAAGTCGACCTTCCGGTACAGGCGCTTGGCGCCGCCGCCGCGGAAGCGGACGGCCACGCGGCCACCGCCGCCACGACCGCCGGACTTGGTCAGGCCCTCGACGAGGGACTTCTCCGGGCGGCCCTTGTGGAGCTCGGACTTGTCCACCAGGACCAGCTGGCGCCGGCCCGGGGACGTCGGGTTGTACTGCTTCAAGGCCATCGGATCAGAGCCCCGTGGTGATGTCGATCGACTGGCCCTCGGCCAGGGTCACGACAGCTTTCTTGACGTCGGAACGACGGCCCATGATGCCGCGGAAGCGCTTGGTCTTACCCTTCACGTTCAGGGTGTTGACCTTGGTCACATTGACCTTGAACAGCGCCTCGACCGCCGAGGCGATCTCGTCCTTGGAGGCGTCGGCGGCCACGCGGAAAACGACCTTGTTCTGCTCCGAGAGCAGAGTGGCCTTCTCGGTGATCACCGGCGACAGGATGGTGTCGTAGTTACGGGCGGTGGGTTGCTCGGCCATCACGCGGCCTCCTTAGCCTGGAAGCGCGCGTTGATCGCTTCGACCGCGTCCTTGGTGAGGACCAGGGTCTTGCGACGCAGCACGTCGTAGACGTTCAGGCCGGCGTTCGGCAGCACATCCACGTTCGGGATGTTGCGGGCCGCCAGGCCGAAGTTCTTGTCGACCTCGGCGCCGGCGATCACCAGCGCGTGGGTCACGCCGATCTTGCCGAGCTGGTCGCGCAGCGCGGCCGTCTTGGCTTCCTTCACCGTGACCGAGTCCAGCACGATCAGGGCGCCGGACTTGGCCTTCGACGACAGGGCGTGGCGCAGAGCCAGGGCGCGAAGCTTCTTCGGTAGGTCGAACGCATGGCTGCGGACGACCGGGCCGTGCGCCTTCGCGCCGCCGACGAACTGGGCCGCCCGGCGCGAGCCGTGACGGGCGCCGCCGGTGCCCTTCTGCTTGTACATCTTCTTGCCCGTACGAGAGACCTCGTTGCGGACCTGAATCTTGTGGTTCCCGGAGCGGCGCTTGGCCAGCTGCCAGGTCACTACGCGCTGCAGGATGTCGCCGCGGATTTCTTCGATGCCGAAGATCTCATCGGCCAGCTCGATCGAGCCGCCCTTCCCGCCGTCGAGCTTGATGACGTCGAGTTTCATTACGCTTGATCCCCAGCTTCCGGCGCTTCAGCGGCCGGGGCCTCTTCCACCGCGGCGTCTTCCGCCGGGGCTTCTTCAGCCGCGGCTTCCACCGGGGTCGGTTCACCCGACTTGCGGAACGCGCCCGGCTTCGGGGCGTCCGCCGGCAGGGCGACCTTGATGGCGTCGCGGATCTTCACGAACGTGCCCTCGGTGCCGGGCACGGAGCCCTTCACCAGGATCAGGTTCCGCTCGGTGTCGACGCGCCAGACGGTGACGTTGAGGGTGGTGACGGTTTCCTGGCCGAGATGGCCGGCCATCTTCTTGCCCGGGAAGGTACGACCCGGATCCTGACGGTTGCCGGTCGAACCGTGCGAACGGTGCGACACGGACACGCCGTGGGTGGCGCGCAGACCAGCGAAGTTCCAGCGCTTCATGGCGCCGGCGAAGCCCTTACCGACCGTGAGGCCGGTGACGTCCACCTTCTGGCCCGGGACGAAGTGGTCGGCGGTGATTTCCGCGCCCACGTCGATCAGGTTGTCTTCCGACACCCGGAACTCGGCCACGGTGCGCTTCGGCTCCACTTCCGCCTTGGCGAAGTGGCCGCGCATGGCCTTGGAGGTGTTCTTGGCCTTCTTCGCGCCAGCGCCGAGCTGGAGCGCGACGTAGCCGTCCTTGTCCTTGGTGCGCTGGGCGACGACCTGGCAGCCCTCGAGGCTGAGCACGGTCACCGGGACGTGGGCGCCGGCTTCGTCGAAGAAGCGCGCCATACCCAGCTTTTTGGCGATCACGCCGGTTCGCATCGGACCGATCCCCTTAGAGCTTGATCTCGACGTCCACGCCGGCGGACAGGTCGAGCTTCATGAGCGCGTCCACGGTCTGCGGGGTGGGGTCGACGATGTCGAGCACGCGCTTGTGCGTGCGGATTTCGAACTGCTCGCGCGACTTCTTGTCGATGTGCGGCGAACGGTTGACGGTGAATTTCTCGATGCGCGTCGGCAGCGGGATAGGCCCGCGCACGGTGGCGCCGGTCCGCTTGGCGGTGTTGACGATCTCGCGCGTGGAATGATCCAGCACGCGGTGGTCGAACGCCTTCAGGCGGATGCGGATGTTCTGACGATCCATATCGCTCTTTTCGTTCCCTACAGACGGCGGCCCGCCCGCGTGATCTCGACCATTTCAAAGACCAGCCGGAACTCTCGAGAGAGCCCCTACGCGACAGTCCGCTACAAACGACTTAGGCCCGCGCGCAACGTGCGAGGGCCTCCCGAAACGCTAGGTTTTAGCACTGTCTCAGGTTCGTTCCGCGGGCCGCGTCTGCGCCGAAGCGCACAGCCGGTCCAACAGGAGGCGCGTAAATACCTATGCGACTCGGACTCGTCAAGCGCCCTAGGGTCAAAACGCCGGGGCGCGACGGTCTGTCAGTTGCCGACGTGCACCGAGCCCGAGCCCATCACCGTCTTGGAGATCTCGCCCCGCACCTGGCGGACATGCACGTCGCCGGAGCCGGCGATGCGGGCCTTCACGCTGTCGGCCACGCCATCGAAGTCCACGTCGCCGGAGCCGGCAATGGAAACCGACATGGGCCCGGCGTTGCCGCCGGCGATCTTCACGTCGCCGGAGCCGGCGATCGAGACGTCCAGCGGGCCGGCCACGGAGACGACACTGACGCCGCCGGACCCGGCGATGTCCACGTCCAGCCCGCCGCGGATCTCCGCGGTGGAGACGTCGCCCGAGCCGGCGATGCGTAGGCGGGCGCTGGCGGCGGACCCCGTGCGCGTGTCGCCCGAGCCAGCCTGGCTGACGCGCAGGCGGCCCTCGACATTGGCCACCGTCCAGTCGCCGCAGCCGGCGTTCTCGAGCTCGAGGGCGGCCGAGCGGCCGACCGCGCCATAGACCGCGCCCTCGGCGTCGATGCTGACGTCGCGCGGGGTGCGGATCACCACCTGGGGCATCTGGGCGTAAGGCACCTCGCCCACCTCGCGCACGGTGACGCGCACATTGTCGCCGCCGCCGTTGCAGCTGCGGATGCGGCGCTCCAGGTTGCCGTCGATGATCGTCCGGTCGCCGAGCGTGCGCACCTCCAGCGGCAGCCGCGGGTTGGCGGCGACGACCTCGACCTTGATGTCGCTGCGGTTCTCCGGGATCACCGTCACGCGGGCCACCGCGTCGCGGATCTCCACCGAGGCCGCCTGCGCCGCGCCGGCGGCCAGGGTGGCGGCCGCGGCGGCGAAAAGAGCCAACTGAAGACGCATCGTCTTCTCCCAATGTCCAGTCTCGGCGGGGAAGCTAGCCCTCCGACCCCGCCGGGGCAGCTTAAATCGCGGTCATGACTTTCCGGTCATCCGGTCGCGCGCGCCCGAACCACAAATCGCGCCATACTGGTAGAGCTTCCCGTCACAGCTTAAGCGCGACTCCAGGCGCATCCCTTCCCGCTTCCCAGCCAGGAAGGAGCAGACCATGCCTTGGGATATCACAGACCTCCCCCCGCCCCGACGCCCGACCAGGTCGCCAAGTTCATCACCGAGGCCGCCGCCGAGGTGATTCAGACGGTCACCCAGGCCGGCGACGCCGCCCAGTCGCAGGTCACCGCCACCGCCGGCCGCGCCGTCCAGGATGTGAACCGGGCCGCCAACGCCATGGCCGCAGCGACCCAGACCGCGCTTCTGGACCTGCAGGGCGGCGCCGACCGGGCGCGACGGGACCTTCAGACCACCGCCGATCGGGCGATCGACGACTTCCGGCAACTGCTGGGCTCGCTGGCGTCCCTGCTGCCGGCCCTGCCCTCCCCTAACGACTTCGCCATCTTCGAGATCAACGGCCGTCAGTACCTCGAGCCGGCCACCTTCTTTGTAGGACTGATGAAGGCGATCCACGACGGCGAGAAGCCGATCCGGTTCAGGCTGCACGAGCCCACCGTCGCCCGGGCCTTCCGCGAACTGGTCGGTAACACCGAGGCGGAGATCGCCCGCAAGGCCCGCGAGCTCGTCACCGCGCGGCTGGGCCTCCCGGCCACGTCGACGGCGATGGTGGCCGACCCGGGCACGGTTTCCATCGCCGCAGTGCTGGCCGCCGTGCCGCCCGCAGTGTGGATCATCCTGGCGCTCTGTGTGCTGGCGCTGGCCGTGGGCACGATGGTGTTCGTGGTGCTGATGGCGGTGGCGACGATCTACGCCATCTCGCAGGGCTACACGATCCGCGACCTGGGCCTGCAGATGGAGACCCCTCTGGGCTCGCTGGGCTTCGGCGGGACCTTCGAGCACCCGTAGACCCCCAAAAAGAAAAGGCCGCCGGGGGGATGTCCCCGGCGGCCTTACTGTCTCGTTCGCGTGTGGCGATCTTACTTGATGATCTTGGCCACGACGCCGGCGCCGACCGTCCGGCCGCCTTCGCGGATCGCGAAGCGCAGGCCCTGGTCCATGGCGATCGGCGTGATCAGCTCGACCAGCAGCTCGGCGTTGTCGCCGGGCATGATCATCTCCACGCCTTCCTTCAGCTTGATGATCCCCGTCACGTCCGTCGTCCGGAAGTAGAACTGCGGACGGTAGTTCGTGAAGAACGGAGTGTGACGGCCGCCCTCTTCCTTCGTCAGGATGTAGGCTTCCGCCATGAACTCGGTGTGCGGCGTGATCGAGCCCGGCTTGCAGAGCACCTGGCCCCGCTCCACGTCCTCGCGCTTCGTGCCGCGCAGCAGCACGCCCACGTTGTCGCCCGCCTGGCCCTGGTCCAGCAGCTTGCGGAACATCTCGACGCCCGTGCAGGTCGTCTTCTGAACCGGACGGATGCCGACGATCTCGACTTCCTCGCCGACCTTCACGATCCCCTTCTCAATCCGGCCCGTCACCACCGTGCCGCGGCCCGAGATCGAGAACACGTCTTCCACCGGCATCAGGAACGGCAGGTCGATCGGACGCTCCGGCTGCGGGATGTAGGCGTCCACCGCCGCCATCAGGTCCAGGATCCGCTGCTCGCCGATCTCCGGATTGCGGCCTTCAACCGCCGCCAGCGCCGAACCCTTCACGATCGGGATGTCGTCGCCCGGGAACTGGTACGACGAAAGCAGCTCGCGCACTTCCATCTCCACCAGGTCCAGCAGCTCCTCGTCGTCGACCATGTCGACCTTGTTCATGAACACCACCAGCGCCGGCACGCCCACCTGACGCGCCAGCAGGATGTGCTCCCGCGTCTGCGGCATCGGACCATCGGCCGCGCTCACCACCAGGATCGCGCCGTCCATCTGCGCCGCGCCCGTGATCATGTTCTTCACGTAGTCGGCGTGACCCGGGCAGTCCACGTGCGCGTAGTGACGGTTCGCCGTCTCATACTCCACGTGCGCCGTGTTGATCGTGATGCCCCGCGCCTTCTCTTCCGGCGCCGCGTCGATGTCCGCGTAGGCCATCGCCTTCGCGCCACCCGCCTTCGCCAGCGTCATCGTGATCGCCGCCGTCAGCGTCGTCTTCCCATGGTCAACGTGACCAATCGTGCCGATGTTGCAGTGCGGCTTATTCCGTTCGAACTTTTCTTTGGCCATTTCAAGCTCCAGCCCTGTCCGGGCTTGTCCTCTAGCTAGGGTTGGATGGTCTTAGGCGTACTTCTTGATCACTTCGTCGGCGACGGCTTGCGGCACCGCTTCGTAGTGGTCGAACTGCATGGTGAACTGGGCGCGGCCCTGCGACATACCACGAAGGTTGTTCACGTAGCCGAACATGTTCGCCAGCGGGACGAAGGCGTTGATGACGGTCGCGTTACCACGCACGTCCTGGCCCTGGATCTGGCCGCGGCGGCCGTTCAGGTCGCCGATCACCGAGCCCAGGTATTCTTCCGGGGTCACGACCTCGACAGCCATGATCGGCTCGAGCAGCTTGGCGCCGCCCTTCTCGCGCAGTTCCTTGAAGGCCGCACGGGAGGCGATTTCGAAGGCGAGCACCGAGGAGTCGACGTCGTGGAAGGCGCCGTCCACCAGGGTGGCCTTGAAGTCGATCACCGGGAAGCCGGCGAGCAGGCCGTTGTCCTTGGCGGACGTCAGGCCCTTCTCGACGCCGGGGATGTATTCCTTCGGCACCGCGCCACCGACGATGGCGCTTTCGAACACGAAGCCCGAACCCGTCTCGCCCGGCTCGAACACCAGCTTCACGCGGGCGAACTGGCCCGTGCCGCCGGTCTGCTTCTTGTGGGTGTAGTCGATCTCGGCCCGGCGGCTGATGGTCTCGCGATAGGCCACCTGCGGCGCGCCGATGTTGGCTTCCACCTTGTAGGTGCGCTTCAGGATGTCGATCTTGATGTCCAGGTGCAGCTCGCCCATGCCCTTCAGGATCGTCTGGCCCGACTCGTGGTCGGTGGAGACGGTGAAGGACGGGTCTTCCGCCGCCAGCTTCGCCAGGGCGACGCCCAGCTTTTCCTGGTCGGCCTTCGACTTGGGCTCCACGGCGATCTCGATCACCGGGGCCGGGAACTCCATGCGCTCCAGGATCACCGGGTTCTTGTTCGGATCGCAGAGCGTGTCGCCCGTGCGGGTGTCCTTCAGGCCGGCCAGGGCGACGATGTCGCCGGCATAGGCTTCCTTGATGTCTTCCCGGTTGTTGGAGTGCATCAGCAGCATGCGGCCGACGCGTTCCTTACGGTCGCGGGTCGAGTTCATCAGGCCCATGCCGGTCTCGATCTTGCCCGAGTAGATCCGGCAGAAGGTCAGCGAGCCCACGAACGGGTCGTCCATGATCTTGAAGGCGAGCATGGAGAGCGGCTCGTCGTCGGACGCGCGGCGCTCGATCGGCTCTTCCGTGCGGAAGTCGATGCCCTTGGTCGGCGGGATGTCCACCGGCGACGGCAGGTAGTCGACCACCGCGTCCAGCAGCGGCTGGACGCCCTTGTTCTTGAACGCCGAGCCGCAGAGGATCGGGTAGAAGGCGCCGGTCAGCACGGCCTTGCGGATGCACTTCTTGATCGTCTCTTGCGACGGCTCTTCCCCCGAGAGGTAGGCTTCCATCGCGTCGTCGTCGAGCTCGACGGCGTTCTCGATCATGTAGCTGCGGGCGGCCTCGGCCTTTTCCTTCAGGTCAGCCGGGATCTCTTCGTCGCGGTACTTCGCGCCCAGGCCGTCGTTGTCCCAGACCACCGCCTTCATGCGGACGAGGTCGACCAGGCCGCGCAGGGCGGATTCCGAACCGATCGGCAGCTGGATCGGCACGGCCTTGGCGCCGAGGCGGTCACGGATGGACTCGACCGACTTGTCGAAGTCGGCGCCGAGCTTGTCCATCTTGTTGACGAAGACGATCCGCGGAACCTTGTACTTGTCGGCTTGGCGCCAGACAGTTTCGGTCTGCGGCTCAACGCCGGCGTTGCCGTCCAGCACGGTGACCGCGCCGTCGAGCACCCGCAGCGAACGCTCCACCTCGATGGTGAAGTCGACGTGCCCGGGGGTGTCGATGATGTTCAGGCGCTTGTCGTTCCAGAACGCGGTCGTCGCGGCCGACGTGATCGTGATGCCGCGCTCCTGCTCCTGCTCCATCCAGTCCATGGTGGCCGCGCCATCATGGACTTCGCCGATCTTATGGCTCTTGCCGGTGTAGTAGAGGATCCGCTCCGTCGTCGTCGTCTTACCGGCGTCGATGTGCGCCATGATGCCGAAGTTGCGGTAGTCTTCGATTTTATGCGTGCGGGGCATAGCGGGTGCTCGGAAAAGGGCGTTCGTAATGGGGGCCTGAACGAACGGCGCGGGCGGTTTATCTCAAACCGCCCGCGCCGGGAAGCTCAGGATGCGGGCGCTTACCAGCGGTAGTGCGAGAAGGCCCGGTTGGCTTCGGCCATCTTGTGCGTGTCTTCACGCTTCTTGACGGCGGCGCCGCGGTTCGAGGAGGCGTCCAGCAGCTCGCCGGCCAGCTTCTCGGTCATGGTGTTCTCGCCACGGTTACGGGCGGCGTTCACCAGCCAGCGGATGGCGAGCGCGCGGCGGCGGTCCGGACGGACTTCCACCGGCACCTGGTAGGTGGCGCCGCCGACCCGGCGGGAACGCACCTCGATGGCGGGGGCGACGTTGTCCAGGGCGGCGTGGAAGGTTTCCAGCGGGCCCTGGTCCTTGCGCTTGGCTTCCAGGATATCGAAGGCGCCGTAGAGGATGTTCTCGGCGACGGCCTTTTTGCCTTCGTACATCACGTAGTTCATGAACTTGGTGACCACGAGATCACCGAACTTCGGATCCGGAAGGACTTGACGCTTCTCTGCGCGACGGCGGCGGGACATGACTTCTGATCCTTACTTCGGACGCTTGGCGCCGTAGAGCGAGCGACGCTGCTTGCGGTCCTTGACCCCTTGGGTGTCGAGCACGCCACGCAGGATGTGATAGCGGACGCCCGGAAGGTCCTTCACCCGGCCGCCGCGGATGAGCACGACGGAGTGCTCCTGCAGGTTGTGGCCTTCGCCGGGGATGTAGCACACCGCTTCGATGCCGGTGGTCAGGCGCACCTTGGCGACCTTACGCAGAGCCGAGTTCGGCTTCTTCGGGGTCGTCGTATAGACGCGGGTGCAGACGCCACGGCGCTGGGGGCAGCCCTTCAGGGCCGGCACCTTGTTGCGCGAGGGCTTGTCCTGGCGCGGCTTGCGGATGAGCTGGTTGACTGTAGGCATCTAGTCTCGCTTGCGTGGAGGCGTGTGCCGTTTGGCCGAGGCGCCTCAGTGGGGTTTTTGTTTTCGTCGGGTCGGGGCCGTGCCGGTGAACGCAAAAACTCGCCGGGACGCCGTTGTCTGGCGCTCCGACGGGAACCACGTCTCCAGGCTGGGAACGAATCCCGGCCCCGAAAGAGCGCGCTACATAGTCGCGAAGCGCCGGCGCGTCAACGTTTGCGCAAGGGACGCGGCCCCTTCGCCGCAGGGCCATCTTCCGGCCATGAAATCGCCGTCCGCCGCCTTCCCTCTAAGCCAAAGCTTGGGCCAGGGCTTGGGACGGCCGGAAGGGGCGGATGACGGGCACACGAGCTGGCGGGCGCACCGCCGCGATCGCGGTCTCCGTCGCCTTCCACCTGGGCGTCCTGGCGCTCCTCGCGCTGCATGCGCCGAAGCTGGCCCCTCCGGCGCCGGAGCCCGGCGGGCCGCCGGTCCCGATCATCCCCCTTCTGCTGTCGCCGCGCGCCCTGCCCGAGAACGCCGAGGGCGGGCGAAGCGGCGCCATCCGCCTTCACCGCCGCCGGGTCCGCGACCGGGACCTGCCGGCCCACGTGAGGCCGCTGGTGACACCCGCGGCCGAGGCCGCGCCGGCCCCCGCAGACACGCCCGCCGCCAGCCCCGCCGCCCCGGACGAGCCGGCGCGCAAACTCGGCGAGGCGCTCGACCTCACGCGCGTACTTCGCAGCCGGGTCGGCTGCGCCAGTCCGGACCTGCTCACCCGCGAGGAGCGTGAGGCCTGCGACCGCCGTCTGGCGGCCGGCGCGAAGGACGCGCCCTACCTCGGCGCGGGGATCGAGCGCGACAAGGCCCGCGCCCTCGACGCCAGCGCCGCGCGAAAGGCCGCCGACGTCCGCTACCGCGACGCGCCGCCGACTCCACCCACGGCCCCGGGCCGCATGGGGTCGGGCCAGACCGCGGAGGGCATGGCCGCCCAGATGGGCAACGACCGCGCGAAGCTGAAGGTCCCCTTCTGACGCCGCCCGCCACGATTTCGCCGCGCAAGGCCGTTCCCGATAGGCTCCACGGATGGGACGGCGGGAATGATGGGCGAGGCGGGACGACGCCGGACGACGGTGGCGATCGCCGCCTCGACGGCGGCACACCTCGCGGTGCTCGCGATCCTCGCGACCAACACCCCGATCCTCCATGTCCCGCCAATGCGTTCGGGCCCGCCGGAACCGATCATCCCGGTGCTGATCCTGCCCAGGACACCGCCGCCCGCGGCGGGCGAGGCCGCGCCCGCGCCGATCCGCCTGCACAGGCGACCGCAGCGCTTCCGCCTGGAGGACCTGCCGCTCGCGCCCCTCCCCGTCCCCGAGGCCGCGACCGCGCCTTCCGCCCCGGCCCGCGAGGGCCCGCGGCGCGGTGACTTCCACCCGGCGCCGCTGCCGGAGGGGCCGAAGGACCAACTGCGCAGCGTGCTGCGGCGCAGCGACGTGGGTTGCGCCAACGCCACGGCCGTCGGCCTCAACCGCACCGAACGCGAGAATTGCGACGAACGGCTGGGCAAGGGCGCCAAGGACGCGCCCTTCATCCATCCCGGCTTCGGCATGACCCGGGCGAAGCGCGCCGAACTCGAAGCGGCGGCGGCCCGCAAAAGCGCCCGGGTCGCGGTCCAGGAGCGCCCCGTCAGCCCGCCGGTGGGCCTGCCCGACCCGCAGGGCGAGACCTACGACGGCGAGCCTCACATCACCGGGGCCGGCGAGAGCCTGTTCGGCCAGGCCAACCCGCCGCCGAGCAAGCGGGCGGCCCGCCGGCTGGAGCGCCTCCCGCCCTGAGGCTCAGCCTCAGTCGAAGATGTCGAAGATGTCGAAACCCTTCTTCTTCTTCCGATAGTGGTAGTCGTCGTCGTACTTGTAGCGCTTGTGCGCGGAATCATACGGATGCTGCCGCTTCCAGGCGTCGGGATCCCGGTGGAACTGGTCCACCTCCCGCTCAAAGCGCTGCCGGTCCTGGGATTGGCCCTGGGACTCCGTCTTCACGTCGCCGAGGATCTTCTCCAGCTCGCCCCGGTCCAGCCAGACGCCGCGGCAGGTGGGGCAGATGTCGATCTCCACCCCATTGCGGTTCACGTTCTGCATCGAGGTGTTGTCGTTCGGGCAAAGCAGCAGCGGCACCAGGCGTCCTCCGTCGTTGGTTGACGCCTGATCTAGGTACGCGCGGCCTAGTTCGCCACCGGCAGGTTCTTCGCCAGGAACGCCTCGATGGCCTCCAGCATGCGGGTCCGGTTCGCCGCCTTGGTGAAGTAGTGGTTCTCGTCGGGCAGGAGGACCAGCTCGTAGGGCTTGCCGGCGGCCTTCAGCGCGTCGGCCATGCTCTGGGACTGCTCGGCCGGAACGACCGTGTCCTGCTCGCCGTGGATCAGCAGGATCGGTCCGCCGGCCTTCGCCGCCTGGCGGGCGGGCGAGGTCGCCTGCAGCTTGGCGAGGTCGGCCTTGCCGAGCCGCCTGCGCCATTCGTCCACGACAATGGAGTCGCGGCCGCTGGTGCGGCCCTTCTCGACCAGGAACAGGCCGAGGTCGCCGATGCCGGATATCGCCGCCGCACAGCGGTAAGCGTCCGGCTGGAGCGTCGCGCCGGCGAGCGCGGAGTAACCGCCAAAGCTGGCGCCGACGATGCACACCCGCTTGGGGTCGATCTGACCGTCCGCGGCGAGCGCCGCCACGCCGTCCAGCAGGTCGGTCTGGATCTTGCCGCCCCACTCCCCGTCCCCGGCCGCCTCGAAGGCTGAGCCGGATCCCCAGGAGCCCCGGAACTGCGGCTGGATCACCGCATAACCTCGGGTGGCGAGGAACTGCGCCAGATAGTCGAAAGAGAAGGTGTCGCGCGCCTGCGGCCCGCCGTGCGGCAGGACGATCAGGGGCAGCTTCCCACCCGTGGCCGGCGCGCCGGGCGGCAGGGTGACGTAAGCCGGGATCTCGAGACCGTCGCGGGCCTTGTAGGTGATCCAGCGGGTGGTCCCGAGCGCCACGCCCTTCAGCTCCGGATACTCGTCGCCGAGCGGCGAGAGCTCCTTGCGGGTCTTGTCGAACAGATACCAGACCGGCGCCGCCCCCGGACCCTGCACGCGCAGGACGAAGCGCGTCCGGTCGGCGGACCAGCTCATCGGCTCCACGTCCTGCGCCTTGAACACACGGGTGAGCGCGGCGTGGGTGACGCCGACCTCGGGGTCGAGCCACTGGTAGGTCGGCCGCTCGGCGCCGGTGAGGACCGCCGCGGCCGTATTGCGGTGGGCGTCCCAGAGCAGCGTCGGATTGGTCGCGACCGGCTCGGTCAGGGGTTCGACCGCGCCGTCCGCCAGCCGCTTGCGCACGAGGCGGCCATCCATCGCCAGATAGATGGCGTCGTCCGGTTCGGAGTAACCGTAGTAGAGCCGGCGGCTCTCGAAACTGTCCCCGGACCAGAGCAGGGAATACTGGTTCCTGCCCCTGGGCTTCCCGTGCACAGAGAAGCGGTCGTTGAGCGCGTCGATCTCCAGGCGCACCCGCGGCTCGCCCGCGTTATCGACCTCCCAGGTCCAGGTGTCGGGATTGCCGCGCTCGACGATGCGGCCGCGGCCCGTGGAAGGATCGACGTTGTAGATCACGCGGGTCAGGACGGCGTCGTCCTTGCGCGCCATCCGCGTGTCGGTCGGCGTCGAGGTGTTCGACTCGGCGAGTCCGCCCACCAGCACGCGGGTCGGCGCGGAGGCCGTGACACCCAGGACCGGCTGCTCGGTCAGCCACGAGGACGCTGCGTCGCCGGGCAGGAGTTGTCCCACGACCTTGCCCTCGGCCGAGATCGAGAAGTTCCGCTCGAAGCGATAGGCCACCCGCGGCCCGAGCTGACGCCAGCCGGCGATGCGCGCCAGGACGTGGTCGTCGCCCGCCCAGCGCAGGTCGACCGCCTCCACCGCGCCGAGCTGCACGACCGGCATGCCCTGCTGGTCCACCGTGGCGATGGAGACGACCCGCTGCTCCGACGTACCGCCGAGAATCGCCACCCGCTGGCCGTTGGGCGAAATCTCCGCATCGACGATGACCGGAATGCGCCCGAAGGCCGAGGCCGGCGGCGGCGCGGCCCAGGCCGGCGTGACGAAACCCGGCGCACAGGCGAGCAGGGCCGCGACCGCGGCCGATGCGAACAGTTTCAAGGCGGCTCCCCCGAAGCTCAGCGAACAGACAGGCGTTCGCTCCCGTGAAGCAACGTCGACGGACGGAAAGCCCGCGTCAAGACCGCCGTACCGGGTCCTCAAAAGCAAAGCGGCCCGGGATTGCTCCCGGGCCGCTCGCCAGGTCAGCTTGCCAGAGCCTTACGGCTCGACGCGCTCGGCTTCCTCCGCCTCGACGGCGATGGCTTCCGGCAGCGGCTCCATGGCCTCCTCGCGGCTCTGCGTGAGGGCCTCGTCGCGCTTGGCGGCGATGCGCTGCAGGTTCCGCAGGTAGGGAGCCGGTGCCCGCCGGGATGAGCCGGCCGACGATGACGTTCTCCTTGAGGCCTTCCAGGGTGTCGATCTTGCCCTGGACGGACGCCTCGGTGAGGACGCGGGTGGTCTCCTGGAACGAGGCCGCCGAGATGAAGCTGCGGGTCTGCAGCGACGCCTTGGTGATCCCGAGCAGGACCGGCTGGGTGAGCGCGGGACGGCCGCCACGGGCTTCCGCCTTCACGTTCTCCTCGTCCACCTCGATCTTGTCGAGATGGTCGCCCTTGAGCAGGCCGGTGTCGCCCGGCTCGAGGATCTCGACCTTCTGCAGCATCTGACGGACGATCGTCTCGATGTGCTTGTCGTTGATCGGCACGCCCTGCAGTCGGTAGACCTCCTGGATCTCGTTCACCAGGAAGTCGGCCAGCGCCTCGATGCCCTGGATGCGCAGGATGTCGTGCGGATCCGGGTTGCCGTCGATGAGGTATTCGCCCTTGCGGATGATGTCCCCGTCGTGGACGGCGATGTGCTTGCCCTTCGGGATCAGGAACTCGACCGCCTCACCGCCGTCTTCCGGGGTGATCTTGATGCGGCGCTTGTTCTTGTAGTCCCGACCGAACTCGACCCGGCCGTCCATCTCGGCGATGACCGCGCAGTCCTTCGGACGCCGCGCTTCGAAGAGCTCCGCCACCCGCGGCAGACCGCCGGTGATGTCGCGCGTCTTGGCGCTTTCCGTGGGGATACGGGCCATGACCTCGCCGGGCTTCACCTCATCGCCGTCGCCGACGGAGAGAATGGCGCCCACGGGCAGCAGGTAACGGGCTTCACCGCCGTTCGAGATGCGCTTGTAGGCGCCCTGCTCGTCCAGCACCGCCATGGCCGGACGCAGGTCCGAGCCCTTGGTCGACGCGCGCCAGTCGATGACGACGCGGTTGGAGATGCCGGTGGCTTCGTCGGCTTCCTCGCGGACCGAGAAGTTCTCCACCAGGTCCTCGAACCGCACGCGACCGCCGACTTCGGTGATGATCGGGGTGGTGTACGGGTCCCACTCGGCCAGGCGCTGGCCGCGCTTGACCTTCTCGCCGTCCTTCACCCGCAGGCGGGCGCCGTACGGCGGCTTGTAGGACTCGCGGTCCTTGCCATCGACCTGGACGACGAGCTGCAGGTTGCGGCTCATGCCGATCAGGTGGCCCTCGGCGTTCACGACCGTGTTGCCGCCGCTGATCTTCACCACGCCTTCGTTGCCGCTCTCGAAGAACGACTGCTCGGCCACCTGGGCGGTGCCGCCGATGTGGAAGGTCCGCATCGTCAGCTGGGTGCCCGGCTCGCCGATCGACTGGGCGGCGATGACGCCCACGGCCTCGCCGATGTTCACCGGCGTGCCGCGCGCCAGGTCGCGGCCGTAGCAGGCGCCGCAGACCCCGTTCTTGGTCTCGCAGGTCAGGACCGAGCGGACCTTCACCGACTGGACGCCGGCGTTCTCGACCAGGTCGATCATGTCCTCGTCGAGGTAGGTGTCGGCCGGAACGATCACGTCACCGCCGGCCGGCTCCTTGATGTCCTCGGCCGCGAAGCGGCCCAGGATGCGCTGGCCGAGCGAGACCAGCACGTCACCGCCTTCGACGACGGCGCGCAGCGTGATGCCGCGCGTGGTGCCGCAGTCTTCCTCGTTGATGATGCAGTCCTGCGCCACGTCCACCAGACGGCGGGTCAGGTAGCCCGAGTTGGCGGTCTTCAGCGCCGTGTCGGCCAGGCCCTTACGGGCGCCGTGGGTGGAGTTGAAGTACTCCTGGACGGTCAGGCCTTCCTTGAAGTTCGAGATGATCGGCGTCTCGATGATCTCGCCGGACGGCTTGGCCATCAGGCCGCGCATCCCGCCGAGCTGCTTCATCTGGGCCTGCGAACCGCGGGCGCCGGAGTTGGACATCATGAAGATCGAGTTGATCTCGGCCTGACGCCCATCGGCGCCCACCGGAGCGGAGGAGACCTCCGCCATCATCTCGTCGGCCACGCGGTCCGTCGCCTTCGCCCAGGCGTCGACGACCTTGTTGTACTTCTCGCCCTTGGTGATCAGGCCGTCGGCGTACTGCTGCTCGTACTCTTCCACGAGCTTGCGGGTCTCTTCGACGATCGGCGCCTTGCGGGCCGGAATGACGATGTCGTCCTTGCCGAAGGAGATGCCGGCCTTGGCCGCCTCGCGGAAGCCCAGCCCCATCACCTGGTCGGCGAAGATGACCGTCGCCTTCTGACCGCAGTGGCGGTAGACGACGTCGATCAGGTTGCCGATTTCCTTCTTGGTGAGGTTCTTCTCCAGAAGGCGGTGGCCCAGCGCCGGGTGGTGCGGCAGCAGGGCGGCGATCTTCATCCGGCCCGGCGTCGTTTCGATGACCTTCCGCACGACGTTGCCGTCGGCGTCCATCTCGGTGTGACGCGCCTTGATCTTCGAGTGCAGGGTGACGACGCCGGCGTCGAGCGCACGCTCGATCTCCGACAGGTCGGCGAACGCCTTGCCCTCGCCCGGCTCGCCGTCCTTGGCCAGCGACAGGTAGTAGAGGCCGAGCACGATATCCTGCGACGGCACGATGATCGGCTTGCCGTTCGCCGGCGACAGGATGTTGTTCGTCGACATCATCAGCACGCGCGCTTCCAGCTGGGCTTCCAGCGAGAGCGGCACGTGGACGGCCATCTGGTCACCGTCGAAGTCGGCGTTGAAGGCCGCGCAGACGAGCGGGTGCAGCTGGATCGCCTTGCCTTCGATCAGCTTGGGCTCGAAGGCCTGGATTCCCAGGCGGTGGAGGGTCGGCGCGCGGTTCAGGAGAACCGGGTGCTCGCGGATGACCTCGTCCAGAATATCCCAGACGGCCGGCTGCTCGCGCTCCACCATGCGCTTGGACTGCTTCACGGTGCCCGACAGGCCCTTGGCGTCCAGGCGCGCGTAGATGAACGGCTTGAACAGCTCGAGCGCCATCTTCTTCGGCAGGCCGCACTCGTGCAGCTTCAACTCGGGGCCGACCACGATGACCGAACGGCCCGAGTAGTCGACGCGCTTGCCGAGCAGGTTCTGACGGAACCGGCCCTGCTTGCCCTTCAGCATGTCGGCGAGCGACTTGAGGGGCCGCTTGTTGGCGCCCGTGATCACCCGGCCGCGGCGGCCGTTGTCGAACAGGGCGTCGACGGCTTCCTGCAGCATCCGCTTCTCGTTGCGGATGATGATGTCCGGCGCGCGCAGCTCGATGAGCCGCTTCAGGCGGTTGTTCCGGTTGATGACCCGACGGTAGAGGTCGTTCAGGTCGGAGGTGGCGAAGCGGCCGCCGTCCAGCGGAACGAGCGGGCGGAGCTCCGGCGGGATCACGGGGATCACCGTCAGGATCATCCACTCCGGCTTGTTGCCGCTCTCGAGGAAGCTCTCGATCAGCTTCAGGCGCTTGGACGCCTTCTTCAGCTTCATCTCGGAGGTGGTGGTGACCAGCTCCTCACGAAGCTTGTCGGCCTCCTTGGAGAGGTCGAGGCCCTTCAGCAGGCCCTGGACCGCCTCGGCGCCGATCTCGGCGGTGAAGCTGTCGTCGCCGAACTCGTCCTGGAAGCGCAGGAACTCGTCCTCGGTCAGCAACTGGTGCTGCTTCAGCGGGGTGAGGCCGGGCTCGGTGACGATGTAGTGCTCGAAGTAGAGGACGCGTTCGATGTCCTTCAGCGCCATGTCCAGCATCAGGGCGATGCGGGAGGGCAGCGACTTCAGGAACCAGATGTGGGCGACCGGCGAGGCGAGCTCGATGTGGCCCATGCGCTCGCGGCGCACGCGGGCCAGGGTGACTTCGACCCCGCACTTCTCGCAGATGATGCCCTTGTACTTCATGCGCTTGTACTTGCCGCACAGGCACTCGTAGTCCTTCGTCGGACCGAAGATGCGGGCGCAGAACAGGCCGTCACGCTCGGGCTTGAACGTGCGGTAGTTGATGGTCTCGGGCTTCTTGATCTCGCCGAACGACCACGAGCGGATCTTCTCCGGCGAGGCCAGAGCGATGCGGATCTGGTCGAAGGTCGGCGCGGCCTGGACCGGGTTGAAGATATTCAGGACTTCCTGGTTCATCGGATTTCCAGTTCGTCAGTATTCCAAGAGCGGTGGGGGGAGGAGCTGACGGGCCCCTCCCTCGCATGTGCGGACGGCGGTTTCCCGCGCCTAGCTGTTTTCCAGCTCCACGTTCAGGCCGAGAGAGCGCATCTCCTTGACCAGCACGTTGAAGCTTTCCGGGATGCCGGCTTCGAAGGTGTCGTCGCCGCGGACGATGGACTCGTAGACCTTGGTCCGGCCCGCCACGTCGTCCGACTTCACCGTCAGCATCTCCTGCAGGGTGTAGGCGGCGCCGTAGGCTTCCAGAGCCCAGACCTCCATTTCCCCGAAGCGTTGACCGCCGAACTGCGCCTTGCCGCCCAGCGGCTGCTGGGTGACGAGCGAGTACGGACCGATCGAACGGGCGTGGATCTTGTCGTCCACCAAGTGGTGCAGCTTCAGCATGTAGATGTAGCCGACGGTGACCGGACGCTTGAAGCGCTCGCCCGACTGCCCGTCATACAGGTACGACTGGCCGGACCGGTCGAGGCCCGCCTTCTCGAGCAGGTTCTCGATGTCCTCGATGTGGGCGCCGTCGAACACCGGAGTGGCGAAGGGAATGCCCTTCGACAGGTTCCGGGCGAGCTCGACCAGCTCCTCATCGGTGTCCGGCAGCTCGACGTCGGGACCATAGACCTCCTGCAGGTGGTCGATGACCGCCTTGCGCTGCCCGCCGTTCTGCCAGGCTTCGAGCAGGTTCTGGACCTGCTTGCCCAGGCCGGCGGCGGCCCAACCCAGGTGGGTCTCGAAGATCTGGCCGACGTTCATCCGCGACGGCACGCCCAGCGGGTTCAGCACGATATCGACGCTCGTACCGTCCTCCAGGTAGGGCATGTCCTCGATCGGCAGGATCTTGGAGATGACCCCCTTGTTGCCGTGACGGCCGGCCATCTTGTCGCCCGGCTGCAGCTTGCGCTTCACTGCGACGAACACCTTGACCATCTTCATCACGCCAGGCGGCAGCTCGTCGCCGCGCTGCAGCTTGTCGACCTTGTCCTCGAAGCGGCGGTCCAGACGCTTGCGGGCCTCGTCGAACTGGCGGCGCATGGCCTCCAGCTCGCCCATGGCCTTTTCGTCGTCCAGAGCGATCTGCCACCACAGGCCGGGCGAGATCTCTTCCAGCTTGTCGGCGGTGATCTCGCCGCGGCCCAGGCCCTTCGGACCCGAGACGGCGGACTTGCCGACCAGCAACTGGCGCAGGCGCGAGGTCATGTTGCGGTTCAGGATCGCGAACTCGTCGTCGCGGTCCTTGCCCAGCCGGTCGATCTCGGCGCGTTCGATCGCGAGCGCGCGCTCGTCCTTGTCGACGCCGTGACGGTTGAACACGCGGACTTCCACGATGGTCCCGGCGACGCCCGGGGGCAGGCGCAGGGAGGTGTCGCGGACGTCGGACGCCTTCTCGCCGAAGATGGCGCGCAGCAGCTTCTCTTCCGGCGTCATCGGGCTCTCGCCCTTCGGCGTCACCTTGCCGACCAGGATGTCGCCCGGCAGGACCTCGGCGCCGATCGCCACGATGCCGGCTTCGTCGAGGTTGCGGAGCGCTTCCTCGCCGACGTTCGGGATGTCGCGGGTGATCTCTTCTGGACCCAGCTTGGTGTCGCGGGCCATGACCTCGAACTCCTCGATGTGGATCGAGGTGAAGACGTCATCGCGCACGATCCGCTCGGAGATCAGGATCGAGTCTTCGAAGTTGTAGCCGTTCCACGGCATGAACGCGACGAGGGCGTTGCGGCCCAGGGCGAGTTCGCCGAGCTCCGTCGACGGGCCGTCGGCGATCACGTCGCCGGCGGCGATCCGGTCGCCCACGCGGACCAGCGGACGCTGGTTGATGCAGGTGGACGTGTTGGAGCGCTGGAACTTCTGCAGGCGGTAGATGTCGACGCCCGGCTTGGTGGGGTCGGTCTCTTCCGTGGCGCGGACCACGATCCGGGTGCCGTCGATCTGCTCGACGACGCCCGAGCGGCGGGCCACCACGACGGCGCCGGAGTCCACGGCCACGACGCTCTCCATGCCGGTGCCGACCAGCGGCGCATCCGACTGGATGAGCGGCACGGCCTGCTTCTGCATGTTCGAGCCCATGAGGGCGCGGTTGGCGTCATCGTTTTCCAGGAACGGAATGAGCGACGCCGCGACAGAAACGACCTGCTTCGGCGACACGTCCATCAGGTCGACGTCGGCCTTCGGCAGCAGCGAGGGTTCGCCGTTGATCCGGCCGGGGACCAGGTCCTCGACGATGGCGCCGCCGTCCAGCTTGATGTTGGCCTGGGCGATGACGTGCTTCGCCTCTTCCATGGCCGACATGTAGACCACCTCGTCGGTGATCTTGCCGTCACGGATGCGGCGATACGGGCTCTCGATGAAGCCGTACTTGTTGACCACCGCGTGGGTGGCCAGCGAGTTGATCAGGCCGATGTTCGGGCCTTCCGGCGTCTCGATCGGGCAGATCCGGCCGTAGTGGGTTGGATGCACGTCGCGGACTTCGAAGCCGGCCCGCTCGCGGGTCAGACCACCCGGGCCAAGCGCCGACAGGCGACGCTTGTGGGTGATTTCCGACAACGGGTTCGTCTGGTCCATGAACTGCGAGAGCTGCGAGGAGCCGAAGAACTCCCGCACGGCGGCGGCCGCCGGCTTCGCATTGATCAGGTCGTGCGGCATGACCGTGTCGATATCGACCGAGCTCATGCGCTCCTTGATGGCGCGTTCCATGCGCAGCAGGCCGACGCGGTACTGGTTCTCCAGCAGCTCGCCCACCGAACGGACCCGGCGGTTGCCGAGGTTGTCGATGTCGTCGATCTCGCCGCGGCCGTCGCGCAGGCCCACCAGGGTCTTGAGCACCGCCAGCACATCTTCCTTGCGCAGGATGCGCACGTCGTCCGGGCAGTCCAGCTCGAGACGCATGTTCATCTTCACGCGGCCGACCGAGGAGAGGTCGTAGCGCTCGCCGTCGAAGAACAGGCTCTTGAACATCGCCTCGGCGGCTTCCACCGTCGGCGGCTCGCCCGGGCGCATGACCCGGTAGATGTCGAAGAGGGCGTCCTCGCGGACGGTGTTCTTGTCCACCCGCAGGGTGTTGCGGATGTAGGCGCCGATGTTGACGTCGTCGATGTCGAGGACGTCGAGGGTGGCGAAGCCCTGCTCCTCCAGCGAGGCGAGCAGCGCCGGGTCCAGTTCGTCGCCGGCCTCGGCGTAGATCTCGCCGGTCTCGAAGTTGACGAGGTCGCGCGCCAGGTAGCGGCCGGTCAGCGCCTCAGGCGCGAGCAGCAGCGTCTTCAGGCCGTTGTCGGCGAACTTCTTGGCGTTACGCGCCGAGATCTTCTGGCCGGCCGGAGCGATCTCCTCGCCCGTGTCGGCGTCGATCAGCGGGAACTCCGGCTTCACGCCGCGCCAGCGCTCGGCCTTGTACGGGGTGGCCCAGCCGTCGCCCTTCTTCTCGTAGGGAACCGACTCGTAGAACGTGGAGAGGATCTCCTCGCCGTCCATGCCGAGCGCCATCAGGAAGGTGGTGGCCGGCAGCTTGCGGCGGCGGTCGATGCGGACGTAGGCGATGTCCTTGGCGTCGAACTCGAAGTCGAGCCAGGAGCCGCGATACGGGATCACGCGGGCGGCGAACAGCAGCTTGCCCGAAGCGTGCGTCTTGCCCTTGTCGTGATCAAAGAAGACGCCCGGCGAGCGGTGCATCTGGGAGACGATGACGCGCTGGGTCCCGTTGACGATGAAGGTGCCCTTCTCCGTCATGAGCGGGATGTCGCCCATGTAGACGTCCTGCTCCTTGATGTCCTTCACGGAGCGGGCGCCGGTCTCTTCGTCGGTTTCGAAGACGATCAGGCGCAGCTTGACCTTCAGCGGCGCGGCATAGGTCATGTCGCGCTGGACGCATTCCTCGACGTCGTACTTCGGCTCCTCGAACTCGTAGGAGACGTATTCGAGCACCGCGCGCTCGTTGAAATCCTTGATCGGGAAGACGGACTTGAAGACCGCTTCCACGCCTTCGTCCCGGCGGTCCGCGGCGCGGGTCTCGCGCTGCAGGAACTGCTCGTAGGACGAACGCTGAACCTCGATCAGGTTCGGCATCTGAACGGCTTCGGGAATGCGGCCGAACGACTTCCGGATCCGCTTCTTACCGGTGAAGGATTGCGCCATTTTTATCCCTTGAGGACGTGCGGGCACGGAGTCCCGCCGTCGAGCTTTGGTATCCTGCGTCCACCCTCGTGCTCCCTGCTGGGAGCCGGACGCTGGAAGCCCCTGTGTCGTCAGGGGCGCCCCTCGCATGGCCGGAGGGCTTAGGGCCATGCCTCGGAGCAATACGCGCGAAGAACCGCGTCTTCGGAATCGGAAATTTCGCGAAGAGGCGGAGATAGGATGTTTGGGGGGCGGAAGGGAAGCCCTTTTAGCAACGAAATGGCGGCGCCGGGTGGAGATCCCGACGCCGCCTTCTGGTCGATCCCGGGGATAGGCTCCGGGACAGTGCTAGCTTCCGATAGTCTACGCTGGTCGCGCAGCCCCCAAACCAGGGACGCACATCGGAAGTTCCGCCACCCCTTGCGGTAGAGCTGCGATTTTTTCCAACCCCTTGTGGACAGTCTACTCGGCCGGAACTGGCGAGGCGTTCGGGGCGAAGGGGCGCCAGGCGGCGCGCGCGTAGCGGGCGTGGTACTCGGGGTGCTCGGTGCCCATCAGCCGGTCCCACCAGGTGAACCAGGCGGCGTAGTTGTAGCCGGCCTGGGCATGGTGAAGATCGTGGTGGCTCGTGGTGACGATGAAGTCGAGCATCGGCTTGCCGTCGCGCCTCGCGGGCATCAGCTCGTAGCCCGAGTGCAGCAGGGTGTTGGTTGCGATCTGGTAGAGCATCACCCACTGCATGGCGTTCCACGGCATCGGGAAGACCAGCGGCCAGACGATGACGAAGCCGATGAGGACCACCGCCTCGCCGATGTCGAAGCTGTAGGCGGTGAACGGCGACGGGTTGTGGCTGCGGTGATGGCGCCGGTGGAACCGCCGGAACAGCCTGGGGTCGTGCATCAGCCGGTGAGCCCAATAGAACCAGGCGTCCAGTCCGATGATCCCGGCGACGATGGAGATCCCGAACCACGCCGGACCCCAGCCGTTGGCGATCTCGCCCAGGGGATATAGGCCCCAGCGGAACATGAAGGTCATCAGGATCCCGGCGGTGGCGAACACCATCATCGAGCGCAGCGAGAACATCAGCTCGGTGAGCATCTGACGCGCGGGCGGGCTTTCCTCGCGGATCTTCCGCGCCTTGATGAACGGCGCGAGCACGACCCAGAGCAGCAGCCAGACGGCCACAGTGAAGATCAGGTAGCGGGTCAGCGTCGGCCGCAGCTCGCGAAGCCAGATCGCTGCGACGTCGGTCAGCGCGGTTTCCATGGGAAATCCCCTCTCGGTTCGATGCGCCGAGAGAAGCGGAGGCCCCACGCGCGGTCTCGCCCAGGCCGCAACAGCCTCGCCGATTCCGGAATCAGACGGCTTCTTTCAGTTCCGGCGAGGCCAAGGCCTCGCGCCGCCAGTCGGTGGGGGTGAGGCCGGTCGCCGCCCGGAACGCCCGGTTGAAGGGGCCCAGCGAGCCGAAGCCAAGGTCGAAGGCGATGGCGGCCACAGTGGTCCGGGCCTCGGCCGGGTCGGCGAGCCGGCGCTTGGCGGCTTCGATCCGGTAGCCGTTCACGAAGTCGGCGAAGTTGCGGTGGCCCAGGCGGCCGTTGATCAGCTTCCGAAGCCGGTGCTCGGGCACGCCCAGGTCCCGGGCGAGCGCGCCGATGGTCAGCCCCTCCCGGCGCCAGGCGCCCTCGCCCATCATGGCGTCGAGCCTTTGGAGCGTCAGGCGGTCGGCCGCCTGGGCGCGGGTGTCCGGCGGCGCCTCCTGCCGCCGCGGCGCGCCGAACACGGACGGATCCGGCCGCAACATCAAGCCTGCGAGGCTCAGCGTGAGCACGGCGAGCAGCAGGCCTCCGCCCGTGCGACCGACCACGAGCTGCAGCCAGGCCGGATCATGGGTGAGGCGGAAGGTGAAGCCGACGCCGACCTCAAGCACGGCGAACAGGCATGCCAAGCCCAGCAGCAAGCCCCGGAAGCGCCGCCGCCCCTCGACAAGGTCGTCAGCCCACCCGCGGGCGATCAGCACGCCGGCGTGGATCGCGAGCAGCCCCGAGAACGCATTGCGCAGCCACCACAAGGCTTCCTTGATCGGCGGGGGGACCGAGAACATCACGACGCCGGAAACGAGCAGCACAAGGGCCGGCGCCACGGTCAAGGGCGTCACGCGGTAGTCCGCGAAGACGACGAGCACGAACAGCCAGAACAGCCCCGCGACCGCGAAGGCCGCGAATGCGACGGGCCACGGCTCGCCCAGCACCTGCCAAAGCGGCGGCGACTCATTGATCATCCACGCCAGGATGCTGACGCTGAACAGCGTCGCCGCGATCTTCACGTCGCGCCGAAGGCCGCTGCGCACGACGCCCAGCATGGTGGTGAGCGTGAGGCCCGCTGCGATCCCGTGAACGAAAGCGCTGACGACGGCGGAGTCGAGCATGGCGCGAGCCTAGCACAAAGAAAAAGGGCCGGAGGTCGCCCCCCGGCCCTTTCGCAGAGACTTCGAAACCGAAGCTCCGGCTTACTTCACCTGGACGGTGGCGCCGGCTTCTTCGAGCTTCTTCTTGATCTCTTCCGCTTCCTGCTTGGAGACGTTCTCCTTCACGTTCTGCGGAGCGCCTTCGACCAGGTCCTTGGCTTCCTTCAGGCCGAGGTCCGGACGGACAGCGCGGACTTCCTTGATCACGTTGATCTTCTTGTCGCCACCGGCGGTCAGAACAACGGTGAACTCGGTTTGCTCTTCGGCGGCTTCGGCCGGAGCAGCGCCACCGGCGCCCGGAGCAGCGGCCACGGCCACCGGAGCGGCGGCGGAGACGCCCCACTTTTCTTCCAGCAGCTTGGAGAGCTCGGCGGCTTCCAGGACGGTCAGGGCGGACAGGTCTTCGACCAGCTTTTCGAGATTAGCCATGTGATTGGATCCTTGAGGATATTGGGTTGTCGGGGAAGATGACGATCAGGCGGCGTCTTTGGCGGCGTAAGCGCCAACGACACGCGCAAGCTGGCCGGCCGGGGCCTGCAGGACGCCGGCGATCTTGGTCGCCGGGGCTTGCAGGAGGCCGATGATCTTGCCGCGGAGCTGGTCGAGCGAGGGCAGCGACGCGAGCGCCGTCACCGAAGCCTTGTCCAGCACCTGCTGACCCATGAAGCCGCCAATGACGGAGAACTTGTCGTTCTCCTTGGCGTACTGGGTCGCGACCTTGGCGGCAGACACCGGATCGGACGCGAAGGCGATGGCGACCGGACCCTTGAACAGGGCGTCGCCCTGCTCGCCGATCGAGCCGTCCAGAGCCTTCGTGGCCAGGGTGTTCTTGACCACCTTCAGCTGGGCGCCCTGCTCACGCAGCTTGCCCCGCAGATCGGTCATTTCCGCAACGGTCAGACCCATGTAGTGGGTCACGACCACGGCGCCGGCAGCCGCGAAATCGCCCTTCAGCGTTTCGATGGCTTCCTGCTTTTGAGCGCGGTCCATTGCGGTCTCCATACTCAGGTTCGACCCGCGCGCGAGTGCGCGAGCCGGTAGATCCCTGTCGAGTGAGAGAAGCCGCAGCCTCGCGCCCAAGCCTTGAGGCGGCTGGGTGCGGAACTATCATCTTCCCGTCTCCCGGCGGCCGAAGGAGGGCTCTCCTTCGCGTTATGGTCCAGGTGGCCCCTGGTCCCCGCTGTTCTCTGACAGGCTCAGGCGCGCGCCCTAAGGACGCCCCTGCCCGCGCCATGCCCCGAGGGGAACGGCGTGAAGGCGCGGCTCTTACAGGAAACCGGCGGCGGACTCAACAGGTCGAACTCAACCACCCGTCCATGCCGGAGTACGCTTCTCCATCCAGGCCTTGACGCCCTCCTCGTAGTCGGGCTCGCGGGCCATCTGCTCGAGCAGGGCCTCGGCGGCGCGCACGGAGCTGGCCGCGTCGCGGTGCAGGTCACGGTAGATCTGGCGCTTGGTCTCGCGCGCTGACCCCGGCGCAACGCTCGTCGCGATGGTCTTCGCGTACTCCAGCACCTCCTCCATCAACCGCTCGGCCGGGACGACCCGGTTGAGGAAGCCCATGACCATCGCCTCCTCGGCGGTGAACACACGGCTGGAGAGCAGGATGTCGTTGGCATGGGTGAGGCCGACGATCCTCGGCAGCAGCCAGGAGAGGCCGAATTCCGCCGGGAAGTTGAACCGCCCGTGCGCGGCGGTGAACTTCGCGCCCGGAACGCAGAACCGGAGGTCCGCGAAGGCGGCCAGCACGAGGCCCACGCCGGCCGCCGCGCCATTGATCGCCGCGATCACCGGCTTGCCGATCCCGAAGTGGTAGGCGAAGGCCGCGTCGAACGCCGGGTCGACGCCGAACCCCGGCTCGGCGATGTCGTCCGGCGTGCCGGGATCGTATCCGCCCTTCGCCGAATGGCCTTCCAGCGCCTGCAGGTCGGCGCCCGCGCAGAACGCCTGTCCCTCGGGGTCGCCAGTGACCACGATCACCCGCACGCGGGGATCGCGGTCGGCCTCGAGCAGGATCCAGCGGTACTCGGCATGCATCCGCCCGGTCCAGGCGTTGCGCCGCTTCGGGCGGGCGAGAGTCACGACGGCGACGCCGTCCGTGATTTCGTAGCGGGTGGCCTTCAGCTCCATGGCGCCACTATGCCACGCGGAAGCGCAGGATCAGCCCGTTCCAGTTCCCGTCGGCCTGGTCGAGCGCCTCCACCGGCCCGGACGCCGCGGCTTGCGCGACACCGCGCCAGAACGGTTGAGCCGGGGCGTTTCGGCGGGCCACTGCGATCTCCCAGAGGCCGGGCCGACCGCTGATCGCCGCCAGCGCCGCGCGCCGGCCGACGCCCTCGCGCCGGTAGTGCCGGGCCACGAAGAACTCCGCGACGTTCCAGTCGCAGGGCTTTCCGGAATGGCTGTGGGTGTTCAGGAGCACGAACCCCGCGAGCTGGCCGTCCGCCCGGATCAGGAAGGGCGCCCGCTCCGGGTCCTCCCAGTAGGTGTCGAGGAAGGGATAGGGCGGGAAGCGGCCGTCCTCGCCCAGTTCGACCTGCCGCTCGGACCAGAAGTCGCTGAAGTCGTGGACATAGAGTTGGAAGAGGTTGGCGACCGCCTCACGCCGCTCCGGCCCGACAGGCTCCAGGGTCACCTCGGCCATCTCTTCCCTCAAAGAAAAAGGCGCGGACGTCGCCGTCCGCGCCTTGGTCTTAGCAGAGCTTGCAGCTCTTAGGCGGTCGCGCCGACCGAGGAGGCGTCCACCTTGAAGCCCGGGCCCATCGTCGAGGAGAGGCTGATCTTCTTGATGTAGGTGCCCTTGGCGCCCGACGGCTTCGCCTTGTTCAGAGCGTCCACCAGGGCCTTCACGTTGGCCAGCAGCTGGTCGTCGGTGAACGAGGCCTTGCCGATGCCGGCGTGGATGATGCCGGTCTTCTCGGTGCGGAACTCGATGGCGCCGCCCTTGGCGTCCTTCACGGCCTGGCCGACGTTCGGGGTCACGGTGCCGACGCGCGGGTTCGGCATCAGGCCGCGCGGGCCCAGCACCTTACCCAGACGGCCGACGAGGGCCATCATGTCGGGGGTCGCGATCACCCGGTCGAAGTCCATGAAGCCGCCCTGGATGCGCTCCACCAGCTCTTCGGCGCCCACGATGTCAGCGCCGGCGGCCTCGGCCTCGGCAGCCTTGGCGTCCTTGGCGATGACGGCGACGCGGACGTCGCGGCCGGTGCCCGACGGCAGGCTGACGACGCCGCGGACCTGCTGGTCGGCGTGACGGGGGTCGACGCCGAGGTTCACGGCGATCTCGACGGTCTCGTCGAACTTGGCGTTGGCGTTGGCCTTCACCAGCTTGACGGCCTCTTCAACGGCGTGGGCGGCCATGCGGTCGCCGGTCCACTTCTGAACGCGCTTCGGTTGCTTCGCCATCGTCCTAGGCCTCCACGATCTGCAGGCCCATCGAGCGGGCGGAGCCCTCGATGATGCGGGCGGCGGCCTCAACGTCGTTGGCGTTGAGGTCCTTCATCTTCTTCTCGGCGATCTCGCGCAGCTGCGTGCGGGTGATCTTGCCGGCGCTGTCGCGGCCGGGCTTCTGCGAGCCCGACTTCAGGCCGACCGCCTGCTTGATGTAGTAGGACGCCGGCGGCGTCTTCGTGACGAAGGTGAAGGACTTGTCCTGGTAGACCGTGATCACGGTCGGCAGGGGCGTACCCTTCTGTTCCTTCTCGGTGCGGGCGTTGAACTCCTTGCAGAAGCCCATGATGTTGACGCCGCGCTGGCCGAGCGCCGGCCCGATGGGCGGCGACGGCGTGGCGGAGCCCGCGGGCACCTGCAGCTTGATGTAGCCCAGAATCTTCTTGGCCATCTTTGCTCCTCATGGCCGGAAGCCCGGCCGGTTTGAGCCGTGGTGCGAGGTTACGGTGGCCGCCCTCTCCCACGGGTTTGAAATCGCAGACGGAAAAACGAAGAACGCGCCCGTCCGCGAAGGGCGCGCTCCTACCAGCTAACGGAGGCCGCGGCAACCGCGGCCGTTCGTCAGGCGATCTTCTCGACCTGGCTGTATTCCAGCTCGACCGGCGTGGCGCGGCCGAAGATGGAGACGGTGACGCGCAGCCGGGCGCGCTCCTCGTCGACCTGCTCCACCGAGCCATTGAAGCTGGCGAAGGGACCGTCGGTGACGCGCACCTGCTCGCCGATCTCGAAGCTGATGGTCGGCTTGGGCCGCTCCACGCCTTCTTCGATGGCGCCGATGATGCGGGCCACTTCCTTCTCGGACACCGGGATCGGCTTCGAGCCGGAGCCCAGGAAGCCGGTCACCTTCGGGGTGTTCTTGATCAGGTGATAGGCCTCGTCGGTCATCTCCATCTTCACGAGCACATAGCCCGGGAAGAACTTGCGTTCGGAGTTCACCTTACGGCCGCGACGGATCTCCACCACGTCCTCGGTGGGGACCAGGATCTCGGAGAAGTTGTCGTCCAGGCCCTGAGAGTGCGCCTGTTCCTTGATGGACTCGGCCACCTTCTTCTCGAAGTTCGAGTAGGCGTGGACGATGTACCACTTGTGGCGCGGGTTGGATTGCGTTTGGGCGGCTTCAGACATCTTGTTCACCCGGCGTTCGCCAGACGGAGGACGAGGGACAGCAGGACCGTGAGGGCGGTGTCGACCCCCCAGAAGAAGAGCGCGGCCACGGTGACCATGATCGCGACCATGACCGACGTGATCCAGGTCTCCTTGCGGCTCGTCCAGGTGATCTTGCGCGCTTCAGCGCGCACTTCACGGAAGAACTGGGCGGGGCTGGTCCGCTTCTTCGGCGCGGCCGGCGCGGCGCCGGCGGGCGTGGCCATCACCGCAGCCGTGCGGGCGGCGCGGTTTCTCATCGCTTGCGGGTTGGAGCCCGGTTTCCTGGCCATGCGGCGTCTTCAAACTCGTCAGTTGGGGGCGGCCTGGGCGACCGTCCCGGTTCACAGCGTAGACATATATAGGGAAGTGGCAGGAGTGGAGGGACTCGAACCCCCGGCCCTCGGTTTTGGAGACCGATGCTCTACCAGCTGAGCTACACTCCTACGACCAGCCCTTTTCGGTCCGGCGCCCCGACAATGAACAGCGCGCCGGAAAGCGGCCAGGCCTTCCGGCGCGTTCGGCTCATCGCCGGAGCCGGCTGATCTAGCAGGGCCCCCCGCCCCGGCAAGGTGGGATCGAAGGGCGGCGCAACCCGTTCCTGCCGCCAGAGGACGCAACCCTCGGAGGAGGCCCCATGCCCGGACAGGACATCGATCGCCAGCGGAACCGTGACGAGGATCTCAAGCCCGGCAGCCCGCCCCGCTCGTCCTCCGAGCCACGCGGATCGGCGGGCTCATCGAAGAATGCCAAGACCATGACCGACCCGGCCACCGGCGTTCCGCAGACCGAGGCCCCCGAGCCGAACCAGTCCAGCGCCGACCAGGACCAGGACCTGGACCGCTAGCCCTCGGCGGCGGCCGGCGCCGGGGCCGCGCACTGCAGGCCCTGGTACTCGACCTCGACACTTGTCAGCTTCGGCCCGCAGGCGGTCACCTCGCCGGCCGCCAGACCCGTCACCGCCACGGCGACGCCCCTGGTCAGGTCGATGCCGGCGTCCGAGACGTCGTACGCCTTGCCGCCCGACGCCATGGTCACGCAGCCCGGCTGCGGCGTCTTGGGACAGCCGACGGCCACCACCTTCTGGCCCTGGGCCTCGCCGCCCGACGCCTGGGCGCTGCTCGTCGCCCCTTCGCCGCATCCCACGAGCGCCATCGCCGAAGCGATGGCCGCGACACATCCGATTACCCGCATGCCAGTTTCCTCACCCAGGTCCTTGTCTACGCACGGACAAAGAGACTGTGCGCCCCGACTCGGAAGCGCGGCAAACAGAAATTCCGCTGTTATGTCGAAAGGGCGGCCGCTGGATTTCCAGACCCCTGCGTCGCCGACCTAGGTGCGGTCCTCGATGGTCACCTTGCCAATGCCGGACACCGACTTGCGGACCGAGCCCTTCACCGACTGCACACGGACACCGCC
Source organism: Phenylobacterium sp. J367 (assembly GCF_024699985.1). Classification (GTDB taxonomy): domain Bacteria; phylum Pseudomonadota; class Alphaproteobacteria; order Caulobacterales; family Caulobacteraceae; genus Phenylobacterium. The sequence goes on from NZ_JAJONA010000001.1 coordinate 4,358,449, forward strand.
GAAGCCGGCGATCGAGGCGTCGAGCGTATCCACCGGACCGCCGAACTCGATGCCGCCGACGCCGGCGACGCTGGCCTTCAGGCTGGTCGCCGAGCCATGCTCGACCTCCACCTTGCCCACGCCGGCCACATTGGCGGCCATGGCGCCGCTGAACTCGCGGATCTTCACCCCGCCAGCCCCGGACAGGTTGGCCTCCAGGCCGTTGCGGACCTTCGCCGCCTCGACCCCGCCGGCCCCGGAGAGGTGGACCGTCAGGTGCTCGGACGCGCCCATCCGCACCCAGCCCGCGCCGGATTCGCGGATCGTCGCGTCGCCCGCCACGTCGGCCACGGTCCAGCGGCTGCACCCGGCGTTGCTCAGCTTCAGGCTCGCCGAGCGGCCGACGGCGCCGCTGATCGCCGAGTTCGACGAGATCTCGACGGCGCGCGGCGTGCGCACCACCACCTGGGGCATGTCCTCGTGGTCCACTGAACCGACGCCGCGGACCTTCACGTCGCCCTTGCCCCCGCGGCCGTTGCAGCTGCGGATCCGGTCGTCGAGGTCGCCGTCAATCACTGTGCGGTCGCCGGCCACCCGGACCTGCAGCGGCAATTGCGGATGGGACTTCACGATCTCGACCTTGATGTCGGCGCGGTCCTCGGGGATCACCGTCACCCGGGCCACGGCGTCACGGATCTCGACCTCGGCGGCCTGGACCGCGTTTGCCGAAAAGGCGGCGCCCGCCGCCAGCATGATGACCCCGATGCGCATGTCCTGCCTCCCATCCATTACGGGAAGCTAGCCCTGGGCCGTAGTCGGAGCAGCTTAAATCGAGGTCATGACTTTCCGGTCATCTAGACCCCCAAAGAAAAGGCCGCCGGGGGATGTCCCCGGCGGCCTCACTGTCTCGTTCGCGTGTGGCGATCTTACTTGATGATCTTGGCCACGACGCCGGCGCCGACCGTCCGGCCGCCTTCGCGGATCGCGAAGCGCAGGCCCTGGTCCATGGCGATCGGCGTGATCAGCTCGACCAGCAGCTCGGCGTTGTCGCCGGGCATGATCATCTCCACGCCTTCCTTCAGCTTGATGATCCCCGTCACGTCCGTCGTCCGGAAGTAGAACTGCGGACGGTAGTTCGTGAAGAACGGGGTGTGACGGCCGCCCTCTTCCTTCGTCAGGATGTAGGCTTCCGCCATGAACTCGGTGTGCGGCGTGATCGAGCCCGGCTTGCAGAGCACCTGGCCCCGCTCCACGTCCTCGCGCTTCGTGCCGCGCAGCAGCACGCCCACGTTGTCGCCCGCCTGGCCCTGGTCCAGCAGCTTGCGGAACATCTCGACGCCCGTGCAGGTCGTCTTCTGAACCGGACGGATGCCGACGATCTCGACTTCCTCGCCGACCTTCACGATCCCCTTCTCGATCCGGCCCGTCACCACCGTACCGCGGCCCGAGATCGAGAACACGTCTTCCACCGGCATCAGGAACGGCAGGTCGATCGGACGCTCCGGCTGCGGGATGTAGGCGTCAACCGCCGCCATCAGGTCCAGGATCCGCTGCTCGCCGATCTCCGGATTGCGGCCTTCAACCGCCGCCAGCGCCGAACCCTTCACGATCGGGATGTCGTCTCCCGGGAACTGATACGACGAAAGCAGCTCGCGCACTTCCATCTCCACCAGGTCCAGCAGCTCCTCGTCGTCGACCATGTCGACCTTGTTCATGAACACCACCAGCGCCGGCACGCCCACCTGACGCGCCAGCAGGATGTGCTCCCGCGTCTGCGGCATCGGACCGTCGGCCGCGCTCACCACCAGGATCGCGCCGTCCATCTGCGCCGCGCCCGTGATCATGTTCTTCACGTAGTCGGCGTGACCCGGGCAGTCCACGTGCGCGTAGTGACGGTTCGCCGTCTCATATTCCACGTGCGCCGTGTTGATCGTGATGCCCCGCGCCTTCTCTTCCGGCGCCGCGTCGATGTCCGCGTAGGCCATCGCCTTCGCGCCACCCGCCTTCGCCAGCGTCATCGTGATCGCCGCCGTCAGCGTCGTCTTCCCATGGTCAACGTGACCAATCGTGCCGATGTTGCAGTGCGGCTTATTCCGTTCGAACTTTTCTTTGGCCATCAGGGTCCTGCCGGGCGTGTTGTTCAACTGAAAGGGAAACTTGGAGCGGGTAGCGGGAATCGAACCCGCATCCTCAGCTTGGAAGGCTGCTGCACTACCATTGTGCTATACCCGCCAAACCTCTGAGCGGGGGTCGCCCAAACTCTCCTTGTCTGCTCCGGCGCGTGGTGGGGGAAGTAGGACTCGAACCTACGAAGCCATTACAGCAGCGGATTTACAGTCCGCCCCCTTTGCCACTCGGGACATTCCCCCAGCGCGCTTGGAGCCACTTCGGGCGCCTCGAACAAAAGCCTTCCGCCGGAGCCCGCGAGGCGCTTAAGAGCGCCAACGCAAGGTCCTTCAGGGCGGCTTTCCGTCCGGGGCCCCGATTTGGAGCGCGTCTTATAGTGGCCTCGTCCTTCGAACGCAACGACGCCCGCAAAGGGAAAAAACGACCGCCCCAGAACCGCTTCCACAGGCGGTCGGAGGCCCCGTCCGACGACTGGATCTGGGGGTGGCACGCGGTCGAGGCGGCGCTGGCCAATCCGGCCCGCGAGACGCCGCTGCGCCTGCTGGCGACGCTCGACCGGGCCCGGGAGATCGAGAAGCGATTCGGCCGGCTCCCGGCGCTGGAGACCGCCGACAACCAGCTCATCGCCCAGAACCTGCCGCAGGGCGCGGTGCACCAAGGCGTCGCGCTCCGCAGCCCGCCACCCGAGCCGGCCGACCTCGCCGACTTCGAGGCCAAGCCGGGCGCGGTCCTGCTGATGCTCGACCAGGTGACCGACCCGCAGAACGTCGGCGCGATCCTGCGCTCGGCCGCGGCCTTCGGGGCGGCCGGCGTGATCCTGCAGGATCGCCATGCGCCCCGGTTCACCGGCGCGCTCGCCAAGGCCGCGGCGGGGGCGGTCGAGCGCGTGCTCGTCGCCCGGGTGGTCAACCTCTCCCGGGCGCTGGAGGACCTGGCCGAGCTCGGCTGGCGGGCGGTGGGCCTGACGGGTCACACCGACACCGGCCTCGCCGAGGCGCTCGACGGGACGCCCACGGTCCTGGTGCTGGGCTCCGAGGGCGAAGGCCTGCGCCGGCTGGTCTCGGAGCACTGCGACGTCCTGGCCAAGATCCCCATGCCGGGCGGTTTCGAGAGCCTGAACGTGTCGGCGGCGGCGGCGGTGGCGCTCTACGAGGCGTCGCGCCCGCGTGCGTAGCCCGTTGCAGGACTCCCTGCGCCCGTGCATTGAGACCGGATGTTCGAAGAGCTCATGAGCCCCGGGGCGCTCTCCGCCCTCCTCCAGGTCCTGATGATCGACCTCGTGCTGGCGGGCGACAACGCCGTCGCCGTGGGCCTCGCCGCGGGCGGGCTGCCGCAGGAGCAGCGGAAGAAGGCGATCCTCTACGGCCTGATCGCCGCGGTCGTGATGAGGATCGGCTTCGCGCTGATCACCACCCAGCTCCTGGGCATCGTCGGCCTGCTGTTCGCCGGCGGCCTGCTGCTGCTCTGGGTCTGCTGGAAGATGTGGCGCGAGCTTCGCCAGCAGGCGGAGCCCGAGGAGGCTGCGGCCGAGGCCGTGCTGGACGCGGACCCGGGCACCGAGCCCACGGGCGCGGTCGCGGCGCGCCAGCCGAAGAAGTTCAAGGACGCCTTCCTGCAGATCCTGATCGCCGACGTCTCCATGTCGCTGGACAACGTCCTGGCGGTGGCCGGGGCGGCGCGGGAGCACCCGGGGATCCTGGTGTTCGGCCTGCTGCTGTCGATCGCCCTGATGGGCGTGGCGGCGACCTGGATCGCCAAGCTGCTGCACCGCTACCGCTGGATCGGCTACGTCGGCCTGATCATCGTGCTCTACGTGGCCCTGCACATGATGTGGGAGGGCCACCGGACCGTGGTCGTCGACCTGAACAAGGTCGACCAGTACAACGCCGTCATGCCGGACGCCCTGGACATCGGGCCGGAGGAAGTCGCCCGCCAGCAGGCGCACTGACCCCTCGTCCACGTGAACATGGACGAGGGTAATCGGGACCCTGGGTCCTCGCGCGCGCGAGGGCCTCAGGCGGTCTCGGGGCCGCCGAAGCGCTCCAGCCACTCGGCGACCTGGGCGTCCTCGACCTTGCGGAAGAGGACGTCGGGGGGCCTGGACCTTGCGGCCGGGCTCGAGGGTGCGGAGCAGGCCCAGGCCGTCGAGGGCCGGCCACTGGCCGGGGAAGCCCTCCCCCACCCCGGCGGCGATCTTCTCGGCGGCGAAGGGGATGAAGGGCTCCGACACCTTGGCGAACAGGGCGACCAGGTTCAGGCCGTAGCGCACGGCCACGGCGGCGCGGTCGGGATCGGTCTTGATGGCGGTCCAGGGCGCCGCCTCGGTCAGGTACTGGTTGCCCAGCACCCAGAGCTGGCGGACGGCGGTGGAGGCCTTGCGGAACTCGCGGTCCTCCAGGTGGCCGGTGAGCTCTCGGAGCTTCTCGAGCACGTCGCCTTCCAGCTTCTCCTCGAGCGGGCCGGCCACGCCGCCGTCGGGGACGACGCCCTCGAAGCGGTTCTCGGTGAACTTCAGGATGCGGTTGACGAAGTTGCCCAGCACGTCGGCGAGGTCGGCGTTCACCTGGGCCTGGAACTGCTCCCAGGTGAAGGTGGCGTCGGAGGTCTCGGGCGTGTTGGCGGTGACCCACCAGCGCCAGTAGTCGGCCGGCAGCAGCTCCAGGGCGTGGTCCATGAACACGCCGCGCTTCTGCGAAGTGGAGAACTTGCCGCCGTAGTAGTCGAGCCAGTTGAAGCCCTTGAGCTGGTCGACCAGCTTCCAGGGGGCGTTCTCGACGGTGGACCAGGTCCCGTCGGGCGCGAGCCGCTCGTTGACGCCCATGATCGTGCAGGGGAAGCCGACGGTGTGGAAGGGCACGTTGTCCTTGCCCATGAACTCCACATAGGTGACGTCCGAGGCCGCCTCGCCGCGCCACCAGCGCTCCCATTCCGCGTCGTCGACGTCGCGGCCGGCCTCCTGGGCCCGCGCCGTGGCCCATTCCCAGGTGGCGGCGATGTATTCGATCGGCGCGTCGAACCAGACGTAGAAGACCTTGCCCGCCAGCCCCTCGATGTCGGGCGTCCGGCCCTCCGGGTTCGGGCCCCATTCGAAGGCGTTGACCGGCACGCCCCACTCCAGGTCGCGGGTGATGCCGCGGTCCTGCAGGCCCTCGTCCAGCCACTTGAGCGCGATGGAGGTGACGAGGTTCGGCCAGGACGACCGCTTGGCCTCGATCCAGCTCCGGAGCTTGCCGGCGAACAGGCTCTGGCGGAGGAACAGATGCTTGGAGCCGCGGATCTCGATGTCGTCGGAGCCCGAGACCGCCGAGCGCGGCTTGATCAGGTCGGCGGGGTCGAGCACCCGGGTGCAGTTCTCGCACTGGTCGCCGCGGGCCGCCTCGTAGCCGCAGTGCGGGCAGGTCCCGATCACGTAGCGGTCCGGCAGGAAGCGCTTGTCGGCGTTGGAATAGACCTGCTGGGTGACCCGCTCCTCGATGAAGCCGGCTTCCCACAGCGTCTGGGCGAAGCGCTGGGTCAGGCGGTGGTTCTGCGGCGAGGACGAGCGGCCGAAGTGGTCCCACGAGAGGCCGAACCGGCGGCCGAGGTCGTGCTGGATGCGGTGCTGCTCGGCGCAGAAGGTCGAGGGATCGACGCCGGCCTCGGCGGCGGCCAGCTCGGTCGGCGTGCCGTGCTCGTCGGTGGCGCAGATATAGAGTGTCTCGCGGCCCCGGCTGCGCTGGAAGCGGGCGTAGACGTCGGCCGGCAGCATGGAGCCCGCCAGCGTCCCCAGGTGCTTGATCCCGTTGATGTAGGGCAGCGCGGACGTGATGAGGATACGGGACATGACTTCCAGGAGGCTGGGAGGGGACGCGGGCTTATAGGCCGCGCGAGATGGCCTGAGGAAGCGGGCTTGGCAAGAGAGGGGTGGCGGGCCGGGGTGGCGAAGCGTGCGCCGCGCGCGCAGGTCGCGTGCGGTGGGGGCCGCCGGCGGTCAGGGTTCTGGGGGGACGTTGAGACCTTCCCGGCAGCGGGCTGAGCTTAGCCGTGATTGGGGCGCTTCTGACGCCTCGCTGACGTTGGGGCCTTCTGCTTTCGGGCTCTCACCCGAGCGCCACCTCACAACGAAGCATTAACAGTTAAGCTTTTCGCTTCCGCCAACAGAACGAATCGTGCACAACTCTGAACGTGAGATTTCCGGCGACGTGCGGTTCGGGCTCCATGTGAGCGTCGAGGCGGATGGCGGCGGGGACCTTGGGGTTCGCCCTGGGGTGCGGGTCGTCGGGCGTGGTGACGGTGTCATCGTGACCGGCCCTGGATCAAGCCAAACTCCTCCGGCCCAGAAGTCGACGACCGGCGTCGCGCGATGCGCCTACCGGACGGTCGAAGGACATTATTCTGGCGCTTGGCGGAGGCGCGGCGGGCGACTTGACACGTGGCAAAAACTGCTACGCTGAAGGGGGACCATCAAATGTCGGCGCAGATGCAAAAACGAGGTTCGCGGCGGCGGGCGCACTCGCGCTTGTCCTCGCAATGACCGGGCAGATTTCCGGCGACGTGCGGTTCGGGCTCCATGTGAGCGTCGAGGCGGATGGCGGCGGGGACCTTGGGGTTCGCCCTGGGGTGCGGGTCGTCGGGCGTGGTGACGGTGTCATCGTGACCGGCCCTGGATCAAGCCAAACTCCGTAGCGGCCGGGGGACTTGCTGGTAGACCCAGAGGCCTTACGGATGACACCGCCTAGCCTTTACGACCGTGTGCGAGAGAGAGGGGTTCTTCTCAAGGCTTGGCGCGTGATCCGGAGCAATGCGGCGCACTCCGGCAATCGCGAAACACGCCTTGCCGCGGAAGCGTTCGAGGAACACCTCCTCGCGAACATTCAGAACATCCAGCGGCGGCTTAAGAACCGGAAGTATAGTTTTAGGCCCGCGGTCGGCATCGCCGCCCCCAAGGGGAAGGGTAGTGCTCGTGCCGCATGCATAATCTGCAAGAAGCGTTGTCGTCTAAGTGGCTGCATTGAGCTGCAGTTGCCCAGTTCCGCTAGTTCTTGCTCGACGTGATTTAGTTCTTGATGGGCACCATAGAGGCTGGAGCCGCGAACGATCGCTTGCATCGCCTTGTGTCTAGCTTTGCGCGCACTCATGGGCGTACGAGCCGCTCAAGCATGCGCATGCCGTCACCTAGATGCGGATTTCCTGCTTCGGACAGCACCCATCCTGAGAACGCCGATGCGCGAAGGTACTTCTGTGGGTCCCCCGGGTAATCGCGCAGCATATCGAGAACCGCTGCCTCCGGGGCTTTGTCGGTGGGATGTGGCACCCCTGCGTCTACCTCGTACGAGTCGTGCGCTCCTTTGATTGTAAGTGCAGCGACATCTGCCGTGCGCTTGAGGCGCCGGGAAGGCTGCCCATCCGGCGGCGGCCAATCGAGCCGCAATGCAGTGGGAGCCGGTCGGTTTCCCCATCGGCGGACGACCCGCGCCACCCGGTAGATTTCCCCGAAGCGAGCGTTGGCCTTCTGACGAAGGCCCTCGGGCACTGGCTTTTGCTCAAGTCTCTGAGGTTCCGCGACCAAGCTCGCAAGCTCGGCTCGCCTGCCCACATTTTCCGAAGACAACACTGCCGCGACGGTGCCCGTCAGCACGTCCGCGACCTTCTGATCTTCATGTCCTGCCAGGAGGATGAACTTTGCCGGCTCCGGTAGCGCCATGCGACAGAGCGCAAATCGAGCGACCGCCGTATCAGGTCGGCGACGTTCCATGGCCGTTGGAATAAGCAGCGCCGTAAGATTCCCCAAACCGCCAATCAAGAAGTCCGGCCCTTTCATGAGGAGCGGATGATCGGGCGCTGTGGCGATCACGAATTGATCGCTCAGCGCGCGGTCAAGTTCGCCGCTGATCTGCCGCCGCAGAGTGTAAACAGACACTATCCTGTCTCTCCCTCTCGCCTGAAGAGGCGGAAGCAGTCATTCCTAAAGCACAGGTTGTTCATCTGGAGAACGGGGTGCGGAAGGTGGAGACATCAGCCTGTGCTACTCGTGCCCCGTGTGTCCGGGTTCGGAGCCGTCGAAGGGACCGCTTCCGGCGCGTCGATGAACGTCGCCTCCTGGCGCAGCGCAGAACCGAGCCGTGACGGAAGGATGGGATCGGATGAAGAGAAGCTGGCAGCAGCGCCCACGGGGAAACACCCTATGGAACGCCGAGGGGACCGCTTTACGTTTGCGCTTGCCGAGACAGGCGGAGCGTCAGGACGGGCGGATCGATGAAGCGCATTATTCCGGGAAGCCAGCTGCTTCGGGCGATCGCCATCGCAAGCGCGATCGCATTGGCCGGGGCGGTGACCCTCGCTTCGGCCCAAGGCAGCCAGGGTAAAGGTGGCCAGAGTGCGAAAAGGGAACGCAACGCTGCTGCGCCACAGCCGCCGTCCACCGTGTCGCCCGTGATCGTTCAGCCGAAGCCAGAGGCCGACAAGATCTCTCCCGCCAAGAAAGCCGCTCTCCATGCCGAGGCCAAGAAGCGCAAAGCTTGGCAATCCTATCGCAACGCTACCGTGCCGACGAGCGCTCCGGGGCGTGGAGCGTCGGGGGTGACCGCCTCGGAAATGGCAGGAAACTACCCCGGGCTGAGCAAACCACCTGCTAGGTAGGATGAAGTTCTCGTCGGACACGGCGCTGAAGGGCGGGCGGAACATCGCCTGCATAGCTGGGGTGGAACGTGAGGGTGGCCTCAATGGCGAGGCTTCGCGACAAATCTCCGCTCGTCGGCCCTAACCCAAGTAAGCCACAGACGGGTAAACCTTGGGGGTACCGCGTTTAGCGCCTCAAGCTACAGTGAAGGCGACGATGGCACGCCCAGGGTCCTTAAATATTCGAGGTCCGAACCGAACACCTGCTCGTGCGCGTAGTCGTAGAGCTTTTGATTGAGCCTCGCGACTAATGGGTCGTCCAGCTCGTCGTTGTCCACCAGGCTGATGTTTTCATTGTGCTCCAACAGCACGGCGAGGGTGCCGCAGATCGGGTAATACAGCGCCATATCGTTGTGACTTTCGGCGCTCAACAGGTTCATCACGGGCTGGTCCGCAGTGATGAAACGGCGAGCGCCGCCCGCCCGAAGGGTGCGCAGGCGCCAACGTGAGCGGTCGGTGAAGAGCGAGCACCCGAAAGTCATGGCGAGAATCGATCTGAGGATCGGCCAGACGCGGCGTGCACGTTTCTCGTCCATGGCTGGCGATTGGCCAGTAGCGATCAGCTCAGCCATCCGCTTGGTCCGCAGATGCTGTGTCGCCAGAAAGTACGAGAACTCGATCGCGGCATCCTCGTCAGCGTGCCAGAAGCTCGCCTCGCGCCGCCGGAGCCGATCGAGGTGCTTTAGGCCCATATCTTCGACGGTGCCCATGAAATCCTCGCCGGCCTGTATCTCAAACTCCTCGATGGCCCGCTGGCTCTTTGAGTTGAGCGCTCCCTTGCTAGCGAGGAACCGCCGACTTTGCTCCGCGACGTCGGAAGGCATCATCCAGCCCAGCGCAAACTCCTTCATGTCGTCCGGGATGGAGAGCGACGCGACGAACCGCTGAATGAAGTCCCGATCCTCTGAGGTCAGACGGGGGAGCTTGTAAAAGTCGCGCTCGACCGCCGCGTTGGTTGGGTTCGTCCAGAAGCCTTTCGCGCCGTTGACTTTGCGTAGCACCGCAATCTTGTCGTCCACCGCCCATGCGCTCAGGTGGTGGCGCCAGACGTAGTGCTGGCGACGCGTGACCTGTTTCCCCATCGAATTCCTGCGGGTTGCTGCCGCCAAGCGAGTCTGGTGCGGGGCACAATACCTATCCCCGCGCGAAGTCTGGAATCTGGAGCGAAGCCAACATCCGACCCTGGCGCTCAGCAGACGACGCCGCCATCGATCCGGCCGCCCGGGGCCGCCGCTTCCACCGACCCAGGCCGCTGCGCGGGCGGGCTGGCGCCCGCGCCTTGACCCGGCGGACACGGGCGGCGGTGGGCTGGCTGTGAGATCGAAGGCGGGGGTGACCGCCCTTTGGGCGGCTCGCATGAGGGGGCCGGCCCGAGGGCCCGCGGGCGGGTCGCTCGCGAGCAGCGCGTTGGGTTGGGCCTTGGTTCAGCGGGAGCGCGGCGCAGGGCGCGGAGTCGCGCTCACCCGGCCTCGCCTATGGCGCGGCCGCGCCTGGGAGAGGAGCGGCTGCGTCTGATCAGGGCGCAAGCGTCTTCAGGAAGGCGTCGAGGTCGGCGGCGGTCCGGTCGGGAAGCTGTTCCATCGGCACGTGGCCGCCGTCGGGGTAGACGATCAGGCGCGCGCCGGGGATGGCGCCGGCGAAGCCGCGCTGGTTCGCGACGGGGATCACCTGGTCCTTCTCGCCGGCCAGGATCAGGGTCGGCGCCTTGATGGCCGCGAAGGTGGCCGGGGTGACCTGGCGGTCGCCCGCGCGGCGTGTGGTGAGGATCCCGCGGTGGCCCGGCGCGCGGGCCAGCTCGACGTAGCGCGTCAGCAGGTCGTCGGTGACCAGCCGCGGTTCGCCATAGGCCTTCTCCAGCCCGTCGCGGGCCATCAGCGCCGGATCGACATTGCGCAGCACCGTACGCCCGACCGGGTTGCCGAGCAGCTGGAAGACGAGCGGCGGCGGACCGCCCTCGCGCTCCGCCGGCCAGCCCGCGGCGTTGACCAGGACGAGGCCGCGGACCTTGTCGGGATGGGCCAGGGCGTAGGACCAGGCCACGCCGCCGCCCATGGAATTGCCGCCGATCACGAAGCGGCCGAGGCCGAGCTGGCCGGCCAGCCGGTCGACGATCTCGACACTGGCGGCCGTCGAGGGGGCGTAGGTCTCCGGCGCCTGGGTCAGGCCGTGCCCCGGCAGGTCGAGGGTCACGAGGCGATAGCGGTCGCCGAGCCGGGCCCGCCACGGCTCCCACGCGTGGAGGGAGGCGGCGAAGCCGTGGACGAGGACGACCGCCGGCGCATCGCGTGGTCCCTCGTCCCGATAGTGGATGCGGAGGCCGTCGCCCAGGTCGGCGAAGCGCGAGGCGGGCGACGCATACCTCGCCTCCAGCTCGGCGTAGGGAATGTCCCGCGCCACGCAGCCCGCGAGCAGGGCGCAGGCCAGGCCGATCAGGACGAGGGGAATGGTCAGACGCACGGCGCCATCCTTGCGTGAGCGCCCAGGCTCGTCGCGGCGCCGTAGGGGCTGTCAAGCGCTCCGCCCAGGGACGGGGCGGTCGCACCTAAGGGACTCCGGCGGACTCCCCCTCCGGCATGACCCTGATATCGCGCCGGGGCCCGCGGAATACCCTGAGCCTGACCCGCAACAGGAGTGCGCCGCATGACGGCCCTGCGTTTCGCTGCCCTCGGCCTCTCGCTCAGCCTGGCCATCGCCGCGACCTCCGCCGCCGCCCAGCCGGCCCGGCCGTCGCCCGCCCCTGCCCCCACGCCCGCGCCGGGCCCGCCGGCCCAGCCGGTCGATCCGGCGGCGGTGAAGGCGCTGGGCGCCATGAGCGCCTTCCTGCAGTCGCTGTCGTCGTTCGAGCTCGTCTCCCGGACCAGCCTCGACCTGGTGGCCAACGACGACCAGAAGATCCAGCTCGACGGGACCGCCACCTACAAGGTGCGCAAGCCCGACGCCTTCGTCATCGACGTGGTCAGCGACGAGTGGAACCGGCGCTACATCTACGATGGACGGCAGTTCACCCTCTACGCCCCGAAGCTCGGCTATTTTTCGAGCTGGGACGCGCCGCCGACCATCAAGGACACCGTCGTCGACCTGTCCGACCGGTTCGGCATTTCCCTGCCGCTGGACGACCTGTTCCGCTGGAGCGAGCCAGGGGGGGACCCGGGCCGACGCCCTGACGTCCGGCTATCTGGTCGGCGTCGAGACGATCGACGGGGTGAAGACCAGCCACTTCGCCTTCCGCGAGGACCACATCGACTGGCAGGTCTGGATCCAGCAAGGCGACCAGCCCCTGCCCCGCAAGGTCGTGATCGTCGATCGGCGCGACCCGACCCATCCCTCCTACATCGCGCGCCTCAGCTGGACCCTCAATCCGACGCTGACGGACGCGGCGTTCGCGGCCGCCCGGCCGCCGAAGGACGCCAAGCGCATCAGGATCACCGTTCAGCAGCCGCAAGCCGGAGCCGACCAATGAGCAGGGTTTCCCGACTGGGCGTGGCGGCCTGCCTGGCGTCGCTCTTCGCCCTGATGGCCGCCGAGGCGGCCGAGGCCCGCGGCGGCCGGGGCGGCGGGGGTTTCAGCGGCGGGGGCGGCCGCGGCGGCGGCGGCTTCAGCGGCGGCGGCGGCCGCGGCGGCGGCGGGTTCAGCAGTCACGGCGGCGGCATCCGCGGCGGCGGCTCCACCAGCATCGGCGGCGGCGGCTTCAACGGCGGCCGCGGCAACTCGAGCTTCACCCGGCCCTCGGGCGGGGTGGGCTCCGGCGGCCGCGGGCCGAGCGCGGGCCAGTTGCCGAGCGGCGCCGCGGGCGGCCGCGGACCGAGCGCCGGCCAGCTCCCCAGCGGCGGCGCCCGGCCGGCCCGGCGGCCCCGGCGGCGTGGGGGGTGTCGGGGGGTGTCGGCGGCGTCGGCGGACCCGGCGGTGTCGGCGGCGTGGGCGGCGTCGGCGGCGTCGGCGGCCCTGGAGGCATCGGCGGCGTGGGCGGTGTCGGAGGCGTCGGCGGCGTGGGCGGCGTCGGCGGCGTCGGCGGCGTCGGCGGCGTCGGCGGGATCGGCGGCGTCGGCGGGATCGGCGGCGGCGGACGCGGCGACTTCAACTTCAACAGCAACATCAACATCGACGTGGATGGCGGCTGGGGCTGGGGCGGCTGGGTCGACTACCCGTTCCTGGCCGGCGCGGCCTTCGCCTGGGGCACGGCCATGGTGCTGGGCTCGATGTACTACGCCCTGCCGCCCGGCTGCCCGCCCTACGCCTGGGGCGGCTACAGCTACTACCATTGCGGCGGCGTCTACTACGAGCCGCGCTACGAGGGCGACACGGTGGTCTATGTGACCGTGCCCGACCCGTCCGGCGGCAAGGCCCCGGCGCCCGCCGCGTCGTCGGCCCCCGCGCCGTCGGCGCCGACATGACGGCGGTGGCGGGTCTCCGGCCAGGGCGCGTGGCGGCGGCCCTGGGCGGGGCGATCCTCGCCCTGGCGCCGGCGGCGGCCGCGCAGCCGCCGGCGCCCAAGGCGCAGACTCCGCCGCGGCGCCCGCCCGGCCTGCGCTCAGCCCCGAGCTCACCGCCGCCCTCCAGGCCGCCGAGACCGGCGACGCCAAGCCGCTCCTCAGGCTCGCCGACGGCGGCGACGCCGACGCCCAGTACTTCGCCGGCGTGATGTTCCTGTTCGGCAGCCAGACGACGCCCAAGGACCCGGCCCGCGGCTGCGCCTACGAGGAGAAGGCCTCGGCGAAGCGGGGCGACGCCATGCACCTCGTGGGCATGTGCCACCAGACCGGCCGCCGGCGCGCCGGACAAGGCGAAGGCCGAGGCCGCCTTCAAGCGGGCGTCGGAGATGGGCTTCGCCAAGTCGAAGTGCGCGCTCGGCCAGATGCTGATGACCGAGCCGGCCCGGGCGAAGGAGGGATTGAAGCTCTGCGAGGAGGTGGCCAAGGCCGGCGATCTGGAGTCCCAGCTCGCCGTCGCCAGCGCCCATTTCTCCGGCCTCGCCGGCGGCAAGCCGAACCCCGCCCAGGCCCGCAAGTGGTACGGGATGGCCGCCGCCCAGGGGAGCCCGCAGGCCAACCGCCGGCTGGGCGAGATGTACGCCAACGGCGACGGCGGCAAGAAGGACACCAAGAAGGCGATCCAGCACTGGGCCGCGGCCGAGAAGGCTGGCGATCCCCTGGTGGCGATCCTGATGGCCGACCAGCTCTTCGCGGACATGACCGGGGGCCGCAAGCCCGGCCCCGGCACCTACGGCTTCAAGGGCGGCGTGCCCGTCGCCGACATCGAGGTCGTCGAGCAGTGGTACAGGCTGGCCCAGGCCAGGGATCCCCGGCCCGACGTCCAGGAGCGCGCCAAGTACGGCCTGGCGATCCTCGCCAGCTTCAAGACCGCCGCCGGGGTCAGCGCCGAGCGCACCGAGCGCCGCTGAAGGACGAGGACCGCCGGGTCCCCGGGCCTCCCTAGTTCACCCGCGCCGGATCGAAGTCGCGGACGAAGCGGTCGAGCAGCCGGACGCCCCAGCCGCGGGCGCCCTTCGGCGCCGTCGGCTGGGCCTCGTTCGACCAGGCCACCGCGGCGATGTCGAGGTGCGCCCAGGGCGTGGCCGGGTCGGCGAAGAAGCCGATCACGTGCGCGCCGACGCTGGCGCCCGCCCCGCCGCCTTCCACCACGTCGCGGATGTCGGCCACCGGGCTCTTCAGGTCCTCGGCCAGGGAGGCGTGCAGCGGCAGGCGCCACACCGCCTCGCCCGAGGTGGCGGCGGCCGTCTGGACCTGGGCGGCCAGGCCGTCGTGGCGGCTGAACAGGCCCGCGTAGTCGTCGCCCAGCGCCGTGCCCACCGCGCCGGTGAGCGTGGCCACGCTGAACAGGGCGGCCGGCTTCCAGCGCTCGTCGGAATAGGCGATGGCGTCGGCCAACACGACGCGGCCCTCCGCGTCGGTGTTGATCCGCTCCATGCTCTTGCCGCCGTAGGCCCGGACCACGTCGCCCGGCCGCGCGGCGCCGCCGCCCGGCATGTTCTCGGCCATGGCGCCCACGGCGACCACGTGCACCGGGGCCCGCGACTTGGCCAGCGACAGGACCGTGCCCATTGCGGCGGCGGCGCCGGACATGTCGGTGCGCATGCGCCACATGCCGGCGGCCGGCTTGATGGAGACGCCGCCCGCGTCGAAGGTGATCCCCTTGCCGGTGATCACCACCGGCCGGCCGGTCGCGCCCGGCCCCTTGTACTCGACGATCACCAGCCGGGGCGGCCGGGTGGAGCCCATGCCGACGCTGAGAATGGCGTTCATCCCGCGACGGGCGAGCTCGGCCTCGTCGAACACCTCCACGGTCACGCCCGGGACGCCGCGGAACGCCTCGCGGGTGCGATCGGCGAACCACTGGGGCGTCTTGATGTTGGACGGCTCGGAGATCAGGTCGCGGGTCAGCCGCACGCCCTCGGCCAGGGCGGCGCCGCGGCTGTCGAAGGCGGCGCGCGCCTGGGCGGCCTGACCGCCGACGATCACCAGCGGCGCCTGCGACGGCTTGCGCTTCTCCGGCGCCTTGAGGCCCGGGTAGGCATAGCCGCCCAGCTCCGCGCCGATGGCGAGCTCGGCGGCGTCGAGCCCCTCGGCCATCACCGCCACCGCCCCGTCGGCGTCGGCGGTCTCGCGCCGGGCCAGCCCGCCCAGGTCCTGCAGCGCCGCCGGCGCCTGCGCGCCGGCCGCGCCCAGCACCACGATCTGCTCGTAGCCGCCCAGGCCGCGCAGGTTGAGCATCTTGCCCGTCTTGTACTCGAACCTGGCCGCGGTCAGCGCCCGGCGCACCGCCTCGCGGACGGCCGGGTCAAGGGCCGCCCCGCGGGTCGCAAGGTCCGCCTCGGACGCCAGCGGCAGCACGACCGCGCCGGCGCGCGGCGCCTCGGCGGCGAACTGGACGGGCCGCGCCTGGGCCGAGCCGGCGGCAAGGGCGAGCGCAAGGGTGGACGCGGCGAGACGGCGCAAGGGCGAACTCCTGTTATGTTGTAACGTCGTTGCTAAGGCCAAACGCGGCCGGGCGCTAGGCCTGTCGTGCGGTCGGCCGAAACGTCCGCACCGCGATTGTCGCCCGCTCAGAACGGGCCCTTGAAGACGAACCAGGCGCCGAGCGCGATGAAGGCGAAGCCGGTGGCGTGGTTGAGGGTCAGCTTCTCGCCCAGATAGAGGACCGAGAAGACCGCGAAGACCACGAGGGTGATGACCTCCTGCATGGCCTTGAGCTCGGCCGGGTCATAGGCCAGGCGGCCGATCCGGTTGGCCGGCACCGCCAGGCAGTATTCGAAGAAGGCGATCCCCCAGCTCACCAGGACGATGATCCAGAGCGGCCGATGCTCGACCTTCAGGTGGCCGTACCAGGCGAAGGTCATGAAGATGTTGGAGGCGACCAGCAGCAGGACCGGCGCGATGAGCGTCATGACGGGGGACAAGGGCGGCTCCGGGGGAGATCTGTCGCCTCACCTTACCTCCCCCGCGCGGCGGCGGGAGGCATGGCGCGACCCTCCGTCAGTGCTGGAGGTAGGCGGTGTCGAACTGGGCCAGGGCGGCCAGGCGGTCCCAGTCGAGAATCTCGACCCGGGCGCTGCGCCAGCGGATCAGGCCTTCGGCGCGCAGCGACTGGACCACGCGGTTCGCATGGACGGTGGACAGGCCCAGGACATTGGCGAGCTCGACCTGGGTCAGCGGCAGGTCGAAGGCCGGCCCCTCGGCCAGGCCGACGTCGCGGTTGCGGGTCCAGAGCTCGCAGATCAGGTGGGCGAACGCGGCGCGCGCCGTCTGGCGGCCGAGCATGACGATCCAGCGGCGGTGCACGGCGGCGTCCCAGGCCAGCAGATAGCCGAACGCCAGCGCCCAGGCGGGATAGTTCGTCGCAACCTCCGCCAGCGGTCCGTGCGGCGCCGTCGCCACCACGCAGTCGTCGAGCGCCACGACGCTGTGGTCCTGGCGCCGGAGATAGAGGCTGTGCAGGTCCACGAAGTCGCCCGCAATGTGCAGGGCCGTGACCTGCTCCGCGCCGTCCTCGAGCGTGACCAGCCGGCCGGCGACCCCCGCCACCATCAGGGTGCTTTCGTTGGGCTTGGCGAACTGGGCGATCATCTCCTCGCCGCGCGCGTAGCGGCGCGGGGGCTGCATGACCGACTCGAGTGCGGCCGCGGCGTCGGGCGGAATTTCCCAGCGCAGACGCAGCTTCCTGAGCAGGCGGTCGATCGAGCTGTGCAAAGGGCGCCGTCCGGGATGAGCACCGAAGGAACCAAAACACCATCCGGACGCGGAGAGTTCCGCACGGTGCGCGGCGACGCGATTTCAAGGGCCAGATCGACCCGAAATTCCAGCGCCGCCGGCCGGCGCCCTAACACAGGTTATTTTCAGCCATCCCGATCGGCGCCGTTCTGACGGCCGAGAGGGAGAGTGATTTGCCCACCTATACCTATCTGATCGTGGACGACCGTTATTCCGTCCCGTCGCTGAAGTTCGAGGAGGCCGAGAACGACGGTGAGGCGCAGGCGGCCGCCCGGGCCGACCTGCAGGCCAACCCGCATCACGCCGCCGTCGAGGTCCGCCAGGGCGACCAGATGATCTCCATGGAGCGGCGGGCGCATCCTCGTGGGTAGTGTCGCGGCCCGCGCCCCGGCCGCCCCGCCCACACGCGACGGCGGCGTGCTTCTTCGGCGGCTGACGGCGCACGCGCCGCTGGCCCCGGCCGAGATCCAGGCGCTGGGAGCCGCCGCCAGCGGGGGCGTCGTCGCGCGGCGTCCGGCGGGCGCGCTGATCGTCGCGGAAGGCGACCGGAACCCTGCGCAGGTCATCGTGCGCGGCTGGGCCGCCGCGTTCCGGATCCTGCCCCAGGGCCGGCGGCAGATCTTCCGGCTTCTGCTGCCCGGCGACATCATCGGCCTCGGCGCGGCGCCGGCCCGGTGGTCGGTGGCGGCTCTGACGGCGCTGGAGACCCAGTCGGCCGAGGCCGTGCTGGACCTTGCGCGGAGCGGCCAGGCCCCCGGCGTCCTGCGGGCGCTCGGCCAGGCCATGCGCGAGGAGGAGCGGCTGATGCTCGACCAGATCGTTCGGGTTGGACAGCTCACCGCGCTGGAGCGGATGGCCCACCTCCTCCTCGAGGTGCGCGACCGGCTGGCGGCGGTCGGCCTCACCGAGGGCCAGCGTTTCCCCCTGCCGGCGACCCAGGAGGTATTGGCCGATCTCCTCGGCCTCAGCATCGTGCATGTGAACCGGGTGCTGAGGACCCTGCGCGAGAGCCGTGTCGTCGCCTGCCGGCAGGGCGTCGCCACGGTGCTGGACGCCGAGGCGCTGGCGCGGCTGGCGCGCGACGGCGCGGCGGCCTAGCGGGGGGCCGCCGCCCGAGCGCCTTTCGGACGCCGGAGGCGCGGTCTCCCGCGCCTCGCCCGGACCGCCCGAGGCGCGGCACACCTCGCGGAGACAGCCGCGCAGCCAGCGGTGGGCCGGATCGGCGTCCAGCCGCGGATGCCAAAGCATGGAGACGGTGAACGGCGCGGTGGCGGCGGGGATCGGGAAACTGAACAGGCCCGCCCTCAGCGCCGCGGTGTGACGCTCCGGAGCGGTGGCCACCAGGTCCGCCCCCCGGGCCAGGGCCAGGGCGGCCGCGAACCCTCCGACCACGACGGCGGTCCGACGGGTCAGGCCTTCGGGCAGGAAGGGACGGTCCACGGCGTCGTCCTCGAAGCCGCTCCGCGAGACGATGACATGGCGCGCGCTCTCGTAGTCCGTGAGCGTGACCCTACCGCGCGCCAGCGGATGCTCCGGCCGCACCACCGCGACGAGGCGATCGCGGAACAGGCCCTGGCTGAGGACCTCGGGCCCCAGCGACGCGTCCACCACCGCCGTTTCGAGATCGACGCGGCCTTCCCGCAAAGGTCCGCTGTCCTTGTCGGGCTTCTGGAGGAAATTCAGGCGCACCCCCGGCGCCTCGGCGCTCACCCGGGCGATAAGCCGGGGTCCGAAGTTCTCCACGAACCCATCGCTGGTCCTCAGGGTGAAGGTGCGGACGAACTGAGCCGGGTCGGCCGTCCCGAGGGGACGCAGCACAGTCCCGGCTTCCTGCACCAGCGCCCGGACCTGGGCGCGCAGCGCATCCGCGCGCGGCGTCGGCACGAGGCCGCGGCCGGCGCGAACCAGCAGCGGATCGCCCGTCGCCTGACGCAGGCGGGCGAGCGCCCGGCTCATGGCCGAGGGGCTGAGCCTGAGACGCCGGGCGGCTCCCGCCACACTGCCCTCGTCCAGAAGGACATCCAGGGTGGCGAGCAGATTGAGGTCGGGCGTCGACATGGCGGCCCTCCAACGGTCAGGCTCATATATAGCGTCATACGCACGAATAGAGTGCAATCGCTGCGCGTTCCGCCATGTCGGGGCGCCTCCTATCCTTCGCGCATCGGATTCCAGCGAAGGACAGGACCATGCCTCCGACCTCCTTGCAGACCTTCATCGACCAGGTGCGGTCCGACTGGGGGCCGCTGACCAGCGAGCGTGTCGCCGCACGCCGCGAGCACCTCCTGGCGCTGCTGCGCGCCGCGCCGTCCGAGACCTGGCTCGGCGGCCTGCTGAGCCGGGCGCCCGCCAGCGAGGAGCTGCATCGCGATCCGGACTTCGGTTTTGTCCTTCTGGCCCACGCCGAGCAGGCCGGTCTCTACCGGCCGCCGCACGACCATGGCCGGAGCTCGGTGATCTACGCCATCCAGCACGGCGAGATCGAGATGCGCACCTATGGCCGCATCGAGGACGCGGATGGCCGGGTCAGGCTGGTGCAGCGCGACAGCCGGGTCATCCGCGCCGGCGGGGCGGAGGTCTACCTGCCCGGGGACATTCACGACACGCGATGCCTGAGCCACAGCGCGCTGCTGTTCCGCTTCACCGAGCGCGACCTGAAGGTCGAGGACAGGCTCGAGCATCGGGTCACCCGCTATGCCGAACACGACGGCGACTGGGCGCCGGCGAGCCGGTGACCAGCCTGCCGGACACCCGGGACTGGAGCGCCGACCCGGCGCTCGACGCCGTCCGGCGGAGGATGGCGGTCATCGCCGTTCTGTCGGCCATGGCGCTGGTGGTGCTGGACGCCGGCGTCACCAACGTCGCGCTGCCCACCCTTGGCGCCGCTCTGGGCGCCACGCCGGCCGCCGCCATGCTGGTCGTCACCGCCTACCAGGCGGGGGTGGTGATGGCGCTGCTGCCGTTCGGCGCGCTGGGCGAGCGCTTCGGCCACCGCCACGTCTTCACGGCCGGCGTCTGGGTGTTCGCGGCCGGAGCGGCCGCCAGCGCGCTGGCTACCTCCCCTTCCGTGGCTCGTCGCGGCCCGGTTCGTCCAGGGGCTGGGCGGGGCGGCGATCATGGGGCTGGGCCTGGCGCTGCTGCGGTTCGCCGCGCCGCCTGGACGCCTCGGCGCGGCGATCGGATGGAACGCGCTGACCGTGGCGCTCGCATCGGCGGCCGGCCCGAGCCTGGGGGCGCTGCTCCTGTCGGTCGCGAGCTGGCCCTGGATCTTCGCCGCCGGGCTGCCGCTGGCCGGCCTGGCCCTCGCCGCGAGCCGCGCGCTTCCCGCCACGCGGACAACGGCGGCTCCGCCGGACCTCTCCAGCATGGCCCTCAACGCCGCCGCCTTCGGCCTGCTCATCCTGG
Source organism: Phenylobacterium sp. J367 (assembly GCF_024699985.1). Taxonomy (GTDB): domain Bacteria; phylum Pseudomonadota; class Alphaproteobacteria; order Caulobacterales; family Caulobacteraceae; genus Phenylobacterium. The sequence goes on from NZ_JAJONA010000001.1 coordinate 4,378,839, forward strand.
GCGCCCAGTCGGTCTCGGCGCATCCTCGCCTCGCCGCCGTGCTCCTGGGGGCGGGCGCCGCCAGCATGGCCGGCCTGGTCCGGCGCGAGTGGCCCAAGGCCGAGCCGCTGCTGCCGCTCGACCTGCTGCGCGCGCCATCGTTCCGCCTCTCCGCCATCGCGTCCGTCTTCTGCTTCGCGGCGCAGTCGGCCGGCCTGCTGGCTCTGCCCTTCCTGCTGCAGCACCGCCTGGGCCAAAGCCCGCTGGCGACGGGCGCCTGCATCACCGCCTGGCCTCTGGGCGTCGCGGTCACGGCGATGCTCGCCGGACGGCTCGCCGACCACGTTGCGACCGCCCGGCTCTGCGCGGCGGGCGGCGGCCTGATGGCCGCCGGCCTCGCGGGCCTGGCCGCCCGGCCCTTGGGGAGCGAGCCGCCCGCGCTGGTCCCGTTCATCCTGCTGGCGGGCATGGGCTTCGGCCTCTTCCAGTCGCCGAACAACCGCAACCTGCTCATGGCCGCGCCCCCAGCCGCAGCGGCGCGGCCGGCGGCCTCCAGGGATCCGCGCGCCTGACGGGACAGGCGGTCGGGGTCCTTTTGATGAGCGGCCTGTTCGCGCGCCTTTCCCTGCGGATCGCGCCGGACGCCGGACTGGCGATCGCCGCGGTCCTGGCGGTGCTCGCGGCGGCGGCGAGCCTTCGCCGCGCGGCCTGAGACCCAAGGTCGCGCGGGCCGGCAAGGCCTGCGGCGCCGCTTGCGTCGGACCCCGCCCGCGGCCACGGATCGGCCATGCGCCGCGTCCTGATCCTCGCTTCCGCCGTCCTCATCGCGCCCCCGGCGCTCGGGCGCCGATGAGCGAACTCGACCGCAAGGCCGCCTACTGCGCCAACCTGCTCTCGAAGCAGCGGGATCTCATGGTCGAGGACGGCCAGACCGCAGGCCTTCCCGGGCTCGACGCCCGGAGCGGCCGGCTCGCCGCCTATCTCGCCGCGCGCGCCCCCGCGGTCGGCGCCGGCGCCTCACGGAGGCCGGCCAGCGGCAGACCATGGAGAACTTCTTCGATCTGGGCCGCCGCGCCGCCGAGGCCGGGTGCCTGAAGCCGGGAAAGGCCCCCGACCAGGCCTGCCTCGCCCGTGTCCTCAAGGAATCGGGGATCGCCGAGCAGCGCGCGAGCTGCGGCGAGCTGTCCTGGCTGCCCGCCGGTGAGGGACCCTGAGGCGACCTGATCCTACCGTCCGAACCAGTAGCGGACGCCGACGGTGGCGCTGAACTGGTCGCTGGAGCCGAGGTCTTCGACGATCGGGCTGTCGGCGGCGTCGCCCAGCAGGCGGCGGTATTCCAGACTGCCGGTCAGGCTCCAGCGGGGCTGGACGCGGTATTCGACGCTGCTCACCAAGCCCACGCTCCGGGTGGCCCCGTCGGGCGCGTAGGCGGCGACGCCCAGCGGGCTGCGGGCGGCGTCCTGCGGCGTCACCGCGAAGTAGGTTTCGGTGTAGTCCTTGTCGGCCCACGAGAACCGCGGGCCGATCGAGGCGATCCAGGGGCCCTGGCGCGCCACCGCGTCGCCGCGCAGGTCGAGGAGCCAGCTCTCGTGGCCGCCGAAGCCGCGCCGGGTCTCGACGCGGAGCCGGGCCCATTCCGCGGGCCAGACCTGGGCGAAGACGCCGGCCTCGACCGCGCCGTCGACCTTGTCGAAGCCTTCGAGGTCGCCGTCGTCCTCCCGTGACGAACGCCAGCGGCCGACGACGCCTGCCGAGACCTTGTCGTCTCCGAACAGGCCGACACTGATCCCGTCGTCGGGCGCGCCGAAGCCGGGCGGGGAGCCGCGGCGGTAGAGGTTCAGGCTGCCGGTCGGATAGAGCTTGTAGTCGTCCGAGCCGACATAGTCGGGCGCCAAGCGGACGCCGGCCCGCACATTGTTCAGCGACCAGCCCATGACCTCGATGTCCTCCAGCCCCCCCTGGGCGGCGGCCGGGCCGGCGGCCAGGAGCGCGAGGGACACGGCGGCGGCGAAGGCGAACGGGCGGACCGGGACCCTGCGGGTGTCGGCGTTTCGGAAAGGCACGGGGTCTCTCTCCCTCGATGATCCTTCCACCTTAGCCGCCTGGCGCGTGGCAGGCCCTGCAAATGTCGACCCGAGACGCCCCAGCGATCGACCCGGGGCGCGGCCGAGGAACCGGACCCGCCGAGCCGCACTGAGGCAGGAGGTGTCGCCCCGGACGGGTCCCATGCCGAACGCCAGAACTCCCAGACCGCCGCCGGCCTGCCGGCCGATCAGTCCGCGGCGCGAGACGGGCCCGCCGCGGCGCCCCTGCCCGCCTATGTGTCGAACGGCCTGGTCGGCCTGCGTGTGCGCGAGAACCCACTGGCGGCCGGCATGGCGATCCTGAGCGGCTTCAGCGGCCGCCACCCGGAACGCCGCGTCGAGGCAGCCGCCCCCGGGCCCTATCCGCTGGCCGGGGACATCGCGGTGGACGGCGTCTGGCTCAGCGACGAGCCGGGCGGCGTCGAGCCTGTCGACCAGGCCTACGACTTCGAGACCGCCGAACTGACCTCCCGCCTGGCGTTCCGGGCAGAGGCGGCGACGATCCGGATCGAGGTCGTCACCTTCGCCAGCCGGTCGCACCCGTGGATGGTCTGCCAGGAGACGCGGGTGGAGGCCGACGCGGCCTGCGAGCTGCAGTTCCAGGCCCGGATCGATCCGGACGGCGTGAGGGGGCGAGGTGATGGACCGCCGGTTCGACACGCCGGGCGAGGACGACACGGTGGGCGACGGGGTCATGCTGTGGGCCTCCCCGGGCGCGCATCGACCTGCGGGATAGCCCTGGCCGCCGAAGCGCCGGCGGAGGCCGTGAAGGACCAGAACCGCCGGGACGTCGGCGGCCCGCTGGCGGTCACCTGGCGGCTCAGGCTACGGGCTGGACGGAGCGTGCGGTTCCGGCAGCTCGTCAGCCAGGTCGCCTCGGTGCAGCACGCCGAGCCGGACGCCCAGGCGGTCCGGCTGCTCTCCGCCGCCCTCGAGATCGGGTTCGACGGCCTGCGCCGGCGCAACCGGGAGGCCTGGGCCGACCTCTGGCGCTCGCGCATCCGCCTGGTGGGCGCCGACGAGACCTGGCAGGCGCTGGCGGACGCGGCGTTCTTCTACCTCAACAGCTCCACCCATCCCGCCTCGCCGGCTTCGACGTCGATCTTCGGTCTCGCGACCTGGCACGACTATCACTACTACTTCGGCCATGTGATGTGGGACATCGACGCCTTCGCGGTCCCCGTGCTGAGCCTCCTGCAGCCGCCCGCCGCCGCCGCGCTGCTGGAGTTCCGTTCGCGCCACCTGGGCGCGGTCCGGGAGAACGCCCGGATGGTCGGCCTCCCGGGACTGAAGTTCCCCTGGGAGGCGGCGCCCTCCAACGGCCAGGAGGCGACGCCAGGACCGGGCTCCGGCGCGACCCGCGAGGACCATGTCAGCCTCCATGTGGCCCGCGCCTTCGCCTTCCACGCCGACGTCACGGGCGATGCGCGCTTCGCCGCCGACCGCGCGTGGCCGGTCCTGAGCGGCGTGGCGGACTGGATCTGCGCGCGGGTGACGCCAAACACCGACGGCGGCTTCGACTGGCGCGAGGTGGGCGGGGCGGCGGAACGCAAGGAGCGGGTGGATAACGACACCCTGACCAACCTCCTGGCGCGTTCGGTGCTGGCCCGGGCGCTGGGCCTGGCCGAACGGCTCGGGCGTCCGGCGGGCGCGTCCTGGCGGGCGGTGCGCGACGGCCTAGCGGTTCCGATGCGGTCCGACGGGGCGTTGGCCGGCCACGACGGGCACCGGTTCGACGAGGAGCAGGGCGCGGCCCCGACCCCGCCGATGGCGCTGTTCCCCTACTGGGCCGACGTCGACCCGACGGTCGCGGCGAAGACCCTGCGGCTCTATCTCGACCGCTGGGAGGACTATGTGGGCGCGCCGATGCTGGCGGCCTTCTATCCGGCCTGGGCGGCGTGGCTGGGCGACCGCGACCTCGCCCTCAAGCTGATGCAGGAAGGTTATGGCGCCTATCAGGCCGGGCGTTTCGCCCAGACCCTGGAGTACCGGCTCGACAAGGTCGACGGGCCGGCGGCCGGGCCGTTCTTCGCGAACATGGGGGCCTTCCTACTGACCCTGCTGCTCGGGCTGTGCGGCGTCCGGCCGGACGAGGGACCGCCCGCGTCATGGCCGCAGCGGCCGGTGGTGCTGCCGCAGGGCTGGACGACGATCGAATGCGACCGGCTGATCGTCCATGGCCGCGCCGCGCGGCTGCGCGCTGTCCACGGCGCCGACCGCGCGGAGCTCTCCTTCTTCGCTTGACACTGACCGTCGGTCAGTAGTTACTGACCCGCAGTCATCTGGATGCCGGCAATGGACAGGCCGATGCGCCGGCGCCTCTCGCCCGAGGCGCGGAAGCTGGAGATCGTCGAGGCGGCCGAGCGGCTGCTGCAGGCCAAGGGCGCGGGCGTGCGGGTGGAAGACGTGGTCCGGGAGGCCGGCGTCGCGAAGGGCACCTTTTTCCTCTATTTTCCGACCTGGGACGACCTCCTGGTCACGCTCCGCGACCGGCTGGTCGCCGAATTCGACGCCGCCTACCCTCTTCCGACCGAGGTCGACGGGCCGGTGGACTGGCCGGCGGTGGTCGCCTGGCAGGCCCGCGCCTTCCTCGACTTCGCCGCCGCCCGCCAGGGGATCGGCCAGGCGCTGTTCCATTCCGACTTCGCCGAGCACCGGCCGCTGGCCGACAATGGCGCGGCGCGCATCGCCGCGGTGATCCGCGCCGGCCAGGAGGCCGAGGCCTTCGGCCCGGTCGACCCGGAGCCCACGGCGCGGCTGCTGTTCGCCGCCATCGACGACGCCGCGCGGGCGCTGGCCGCCGGCGCCGAGCGCGCCGCCACCATGGCGGCGCTGGACGAACTGCTCCGCCGGGCGCTGGCCCCGGCGGCTTGAGGAGGAGGATCCCGATGAGCGAGGCCTCGGTGAACGTCCGCTACATGGTCAGTGACGTCCAGGCGGCGGTGGACTGGTACGTGGGCCATTTCGGCTTCGAGGTGCAGATGAGCGCCGCGCCGGCCTTCGCGTCGGTGTCGCGCGGGCCGCTCCGGCTGCTGCTGAGCGGGAAGACGAGTTCGGCGGGTCGGCCGATGCCCGACGGGCGCCAGCCCGAGCCCGGCGGCTGGAACCGGTTCCAGCTCATCGTCGACGATATCGCCGCCGAGGTGGACCGCCTGCGCGCGGCCGGCGTGGCCTTCCGGAACGACATCCTGGCCGGGCCTGGCGGGCAGCAGATCCTGGCCGAGGACCCGTCCGGCAACCTGGTCGAACTGTTCCAGCCGGCGGCACGGGGCTGATCGCTCGCCCCTCCCCTGCACTCGCCGATTGTGAGCGCCGATCCGCCGCCTATAAGGTCGCCCCTCGGGAGCAGAGGGGACATCAGATGCGCGGATGGCTGGGGATCCTGGGCGCGGCGGCGGCGGCGCTGGTGCTGGCGGGCTGCGGCGGCCAGGGCGGCAAGACCGAGACCGCAGCCGACAGCGGCGAACTGCGCATCTACAACTGGTCGGACTATATCGACCCCGAGTTGCTGGCCGAGTTCACCCAGGAGACCGGGATCAAGGTCGTCTACGACACCTTCGATTCCAACGAGGTCCTGGAGACCAAGGTCCTGCAGGGCCGCCACCGGCTACGACCTGGTGGTCCCGTCCAACCACAATGTCCCGCGCTACATCCAGGCGGGCGCGCTGGCGCCGCTGGACAAGGCCAAGCTGACGGGGCTTTCCAACCTCGACCCGGAGACGCTGCGGCACATGTCGCCGTTCGATCGGGAGCAGAAGTACACCGTGCCCTACATGCAGGGCACCATCGGCATCGGCTACAACGCCAAGGCGGTGGCCGAGCGGCTGCCGGGCCTGAAGGTCGACAGCTGGAAGGTGGTGTTCGACCCGGCCAACCTCGCGAAGCTGGAGAACTGCGGGGTCTATTTCCTCGACGCCTCGGAGGACATGTACGCGGTCGCCCTGCACTACCTGGGCAAGGACCCGAACTCGTCGAACCCGGCCGACTACCAGGCGGCGACGGAGATGCTGCTGAAGGCCCGGCCCTACGTCCGGAAATTCCACTCGTCGGAGTACATCGACGCGCTCGCCAACGGCGATATCTGCATGGCCATCGGCTACTCGGGCGACGTGCTGCAGGCCGCCGACCGCGCCGAGGAGGCGAAGAACGGCGTCGAGGTGGCCTACGCCATCCCGAAGGAAGGCACCCAGGTGTGGTTCGACGTCTTCGCCATCCCCCGCGGACGCGCCGAACCCGGAGGCGGCCTACAAGTTCCTGGACTACATGCTCAGGCCGGCGGTGATCGCCCGGGCCTCGAACTACACCCACTACGCCAACGGCAACGCGGCCTCCAAGGACCTGCTCGACGCCGAGGTGCGGGACGATCCCGGCGTCTATCCGCCGGCCGAGGTGCAGGCGCGGATGTTCGTCACCACCACCAAGGGCCAGGAGCTGTTGCGCCAGGTGAACCGCCAGTGGACCCGGGTGCTGAGCGGCCGGTGAGCGGGCGGCCCCCCACCAACGGCCGGCTCGTCATCGGGGCGATCCGCGACGCCTTCGCGCCCTGGGAGGACCCGAACGCCCGGCCGCTGCTGCGCTTCGAGGGCGTGAGCAAGCGGTTCGGGGAGGTGGTGGCGGTGGACGGGGTCGACCTCGCCATCCACGAGCGGGAGTTCTTCGCCCTGCTCGGCCCCTCCGGCTGCGGCAAGACCACCCTGATGCGGATGCTGGCCGGGTTCGAGACGCCGGACGCGGGCCGCATCCTGGTGGAGGGCCAGGACGTGGCGCGCCTGCCGCCGCACGCCCGGCCGATCAACATGATGTTCCAGAGCTATGCGCTCTTCCCGCACCTGACCGCGGCGCAGAACATCGCCTTCGGCCTGAAGCCGCAGCGGCTGCCCAGGCGCGAGATCGAGAGCCGGGTCGAGGAGATGCTGGCTCTGGTGCGGATGGAGGGCCTGGGCGGACGCAAGCCTCACCAGCTCTCCGGCGGCCAGAAGCAGCGGGTGGCCCTGGCCCGCGCGATCGCGCCCCGGCCGCGGATCCTGCTGCTCGACGAGCCGCTGGCGGCGCTCGACAAGAAGCTGCGCGACGAGACCCAGTTCGAGCTGATGCGGCTCCAGCAGGAACTGGCCATGACCTTCATGATCGTCACCCACGACCAGGAGGAGGCCATGGTGGTGGCCGACCGGCTGGCGGTGATGCGGGCCGGCCGGATCGTGCAGATGGGCCGGCCGCAGGAAATCTATGAGGCGCCGGCCAACCGCTACGTGGCCGAGTTCATCGGCGAGGTGAACCTGTTCCACGGCCACGTGGCGGCGCAGGACGGCGGTCTGGCCCAGGTGACTTGCGGCGCGCCGGAGGGGCGGCTGACCGTAGCGACCGACCGGGGCCTCGAGCATCAGGCGGAGGTCTGGCTGGCCGTCCGGCCCGAGAAGGTGGTCATGCACACCGAGCCCCCGCCCGAGGGGCCAAACCGGCTGGCCGGCAAGATCCACGACATCGCCTACCTCGGCGACTGGACGACCTATCTCGTGGAGGTGGCGCCCGGCCGCACCGTGCGGGCGGCGCGGGCGAACGTGGCGCGGGCCTCGGCCCGGCCGGTGGGCTGGGGCGACGCAGTCTGGATGACCTTCGCGCCCGACGCGGCCGTGGTGCTGACGTCGTGACACGCGGCCCTTCCCGCAGGTTTGGGGCCAGTTGGGCGGCCGCCCTGCCCTACCTGTGGCTCGGCCTGTTCTTCGCCTTCCCGTTCGTGCTGGTCGGCAAGCTGTCGCTCTCCGACACGGCCCTGGCCATCCCGCCCTACGCGCCCAGGATCGACTGGTCGCAGGGGATCGCCGGCGTCCGGGCGTTCCTGGACGGCCTGGACCTCGAAACCTACCGGCGGCTGGCGACCGACAGCCTCTATGTGGCGGCCTATGGGTCGAGCCTGGGCTATGCGGCGACGGCCACCGGCATCCTGCTGGTGATCGGCTATCCCATCGCCTACGGGATCAGCCGGTTCGGCGAGGCGACGCGCAGCGCCCTCGTCATGGCCGTGATCCTGCCCTTCTGGACGAGCTTCCTGATCCGCATCTACGCCTGGGTGGCGATCCTGAAGCCGGCGGGGCTGCTGAACGGCCTGCTGGGCGCGGTGGGCCTGCCGCCGCTCGACATCATGAACTCGCCCACCGCGGTGATCCTCGGCCTCGTCTACGCCTACCTGCCGTTCATGGTGCTGCCGCTCTACGCCGTGCTGGAGAAGCAGGACGAAACGCTCGTGGAGGCGGCCCAGGACCTCGGCGCGAGCCGGCTCGGCGCCTTCTGGCGGGTGACCTTCCCGCTGTCCCTGCCCGGCGTGGCGGCCGGCGCCCTGCTCTGCTTCATCCCGATGGTCGGCGAGTTCGTGATCCCCGACCTGCTGGGCGGGTCCGAGACCCTGATGCTCGGCAAGACCATCTGGACAGAGTTCTTCGCCAACCGCGACTGGCCGGCGGCGTCCGCCGTGGCGATCGCGCTGATGGCCACGCTCGTCGTGCCGATCCTGATCTTCCAGCGCAGCCAGGCGAAGGTGCTGCGATGAGGCGCCCGACCGCGTTCAACGTGGCGAGCGTCGGGCTGGGCCTGGCCTTCCTCTACGCGCCGATCGTGCTGCTGGTGATCTATTCCTTCAACGCCAGCCGGTTGGTGACGGTGTGGGGCGGCTTCTCCACCCGCTGGTACGAGAGCCTGTTCCGCAACGAACAGATGCTGGACGCCGTCTGGGTCACGCTGCGGGTGGGCCTGATTTCGGCCAGCCTGGCGACCCTGCTCGGCCTGCTGGCGGCCGTCGCCCTGGTGCGGGGCGGGCGGTTCCGCGGGCGGCTGCCGTTCACCGGCATGATCTACGCCCCCTGGTCATGCCCGAGGTGATCCTGGGCTTGTCGCTGCTGCTGCTGTTCGTGGGGCTCGGCCTGCCGCGCGGCTTCTGGACGGTGACCCTGAGCCACGCGACGGTGACGATGTGCTACGCCACCGTGGTCATCCAGGCCCGGCTGCAGGACTTCGACCTCAGCCTGGAGGAGGCGGCCCGCGACCTCGGCTGCACGCCGGTCGAGGCGTTCTGCAAGGTCACCCTGCCGAATATCGCGCCGGCGGTGGCGGCGGCCTGGATGCTGGCCTTCACGCTCTCGCTGGACGACCTGGTGATCGCGAGCTTCACGTCCGGGCCCGGCGCGACGACCCTGCCGATGCGGCTCTACAGCCAGGTCCGGCTGGGCGTGAACCCGGAGATCAATGCCGTCTCGACGATCCTGGTGGGCGTGGTGGCCACGGGCGTCATCGCCGCCTGGCTGATCCAGCGGCGCAGACGCTAAGCTTCTGGGTCCCGGCTCTCCGCTTCGCTGCGGCCGGGATGACAGAGTTGGCCCGCCTTACAGCGGCGGGACGCGGTCGAACCAGGGCTGGACCTGTTCGAGCTGGCCGGCGAGGCGGAAGAGCGTCGCCTCGTCGCCCATCTTCGCCACGAACTGCATGCCGATCGGCAGGCCCGACGCGCTCCAGGCAAGCGGCACGGTCATCGCCGGCTGGCCGGTGTTGTTGAACCCCTTGCGTGTTCGGCATGAAGGCGAAGAGCCGCTCGGCGATCAGGCGGACGTCCCCGGTGATCCATCCGATGGGCACGGCGGGCGAGCCCAGGGTCGAGAGCAGGAGGACGTCGTGGTCCTCGAAGAGCGTCGCCACCGCCCGGCCGAAGGCGTGCAGCGTGGCCAGCGCCTGGACATAGGCCGAGCCGGTGACCGCCTGGCCGCGGCGGTAGGTCCCGAACGTCAGGCCTTCCACGTCCCCGTCCGCCACCGGGCTTCCCCGGCGGCTGCCCTCGGCGTCGAGGGTGGCCGCAACGCTGGCGGCGATCACCAGGCCGGCGGCCGCCTGCATGGCGGCGAAGTCTCCGGGGACCTTCACCTCGACGACCTCATGGCCCAGGCCTTCCAGCAGCCTGGCGGTGTCGCGGACGGCGGCGGCGCATTCGGGGTCGAGGGCCGGCGCCTGGAGGGCGTCGGTGGTGAAGGCGATGCGCAGCCTGCCGGGATCGCGGCGGACCTCCTCGGCGTAGGCGACCTCGGGCGGGGCCAGGAAATAGGGGTCGCCCGGCTCCGGCCGGCAGGCGATGTCGAGAAGGACGGCGCTGTCGCGCACCGAGCGGGTGACGGCGTGCTGCACGCTGGCTCCGGCCCAGCCCTCGCCCATGGGCGCGAAGGAGACCCGGCCGCGGGACGGCTTCATCCCGAAGAGGCCGCAGCAGGACGCCGGCGTGCGGATCGAGCCTCCGCCGTCGCTGGCGTGGGCCGCGGGCACGATGCCGGCCGCCACCGCCGCCGCCGCGCCGCCCGAGGAGCCGCCCGGCGTGCGCGTGACGTCCCAGGGATTGCGGCAGACGCCCAGGTGCTCGCCCTCGGTCACCGGCCAGAGGCCGAACTCCGGCGTGTTGGTCTTGCCGAAGATGTTGAGGCCGGCGGCGCGGTAGGCGGCGGTGAGCGCGCTGTCGGCCGGGGCGACGGCGTCGGCGAAGAGTTTCGAGCCGCTGCTGGTGACCGTGCCGGCCATGGCCGCGCCGAGATCCTTCAACAGGAAGGGGACGCCGGCCAGGGGTCCCGAGCCCACAGGCGCCTTCCGGGCCTGGTCGGCGAGCTTCAGCGTGACGGCGTTGATCTTCGGATCGACCTCGGCCATCCGGGCGACGGCGGCGGAGAGCAGTTCGGCGGCGCTGACCTCGCCCCTGGCGACGAGCCCGGCCAGACCCACGGCGTCGTGGCGGCGATAATCCGCGAAGTCCATGCCCTCTCCTCCCTTGTATGATTGCCCGGCAGGCAATCATCCGGGCGGGGTCAGGGCAAGGGGGCGGTGGAATCCCGGACCACGAGGTCGAAGCGCCAGTCGAGGCGGGCCTCGTCGGACGCGCCGACGAGGGCGTCGACGGCTGCGGCCCCCATCTGCTCCAGCGGCTGGCGCACCGTGGTCAGCGCCGGGTGGACCGAGCGGCTGGCGGGCGTGTCGTCGAAGCCGACGAGGGATAGGTCGCGCGGGATGGCGACGCCGAGCCTGACGGCGGTGCGCATGACGCCCAGCGCCATCTCGTCGCTGGCCGCGAAGATCGCGGTCGGCCGCTCGGGGCGGTCCAGCAGGGCGGCGGCGGCGGCCTCGCCGGATTCCGCGTCGAAGGCCCCCGGGACGACCAGCGACGGGTCGACGGCGATGCCGGCGGCCTCCAGCGCCTGGCGGTAGCCCTCGTAGCGTTCGGCGGCGGCGCGGTGGCTGGCCGGCGCGGCGACCATGGCGATCCGTCGGTGGCCGAGGGAGATCAGGTGCTTCACCGCCGAGCGCGCGCCCTCGGCCTCACGCGTGGCGAGGTTGATCCCGGGGCCTGGTCCGCCGCCGGCGATCCGGACGCATTTCACGCCGCGCCGCTGGATCTCGGCCAGCAGGTCGACGTCGTCCGACAGCGGCGGCGTCAGGAAGAGGCCGTCCGGGTGGAGCGCGGTGACCAGCCGCTCCAGCACCTCGAAGCGCGCCTGGCCGGCCAGTTCGAAGGGCTCGATCACCAGGTGATACCCAATCTCGCGGCAGCGGAGGGCCGCGCCGGACTGGACGGCGGCGATGTAGCCGGGGTTCGGATTGTTGAACAGGAAGGCCACGAGGAACGACTTGCGGCCGGCCAGCCTCCGGGCCGCCTGGCTCGGGTGGTAGCCCAGTTCCTCCACCGCCTGGCGTACGCGCTCGCGCAGTTCGGGCCGGACGTGGGGCTCGTTGTTGAGCACCCGGCTGACGGTCTTCATCGAGACGCCGGCGCGGGCCGCCACCTGGTCGATCGTCGACGACATCGAGCCCTATCGCCTCCCCGCCCGACGGTCGCGCGCCGGTTCCCTTGCGGCAATTGATAGCGCTGTCGGTCGGAAGTAAAGCCGGTTCGTACGACCGCGTTCTCGGAGCGCGGGGCGTCCTCACTCCAGCAAAGACCCGATCTCCGGGCGCGCGCCCGCCGCGCCCTTATGGCGAGCGGCCGCCAGGCGCCGAAGCTCGAGGATCGCCATGCACAGCTGGATCCGGCCCGTCACCATCATCGCCCTGGCGCTGGGGGGCGGCGCAGCGCAGGCCGCGCCCCCTGCCTCCGCCGGTGGCCGACATCCTGGACGCTGCGGCCGAGGACCCCGAATCCCTGGCCGCCGTCGTGAAGGCCGCGAAGCGGGCGAACCCGGAGGCCGCCGCCGAGATCGACGCGCACGTGGCGGCGGCCAGCGCGCGGGCGGCCGCGGCGAAGGCGCAGCAGGCCGCGGACGCCGGCTTCCTCGAAGGCTGGAACGGCAAGGGCGAGATCGGCGGCTCGATCTCCACCGGCAACACCGACGACTACGGCCTCGTCGTCTCGCTGGCCTTCGACAAGAAGACGCCCGTCTGGGAGCACGACGCGAACCTGTCGACCAGCTTCAAGAGCGAAGACGAGAAGACCACCACCGACCGCTACTTCGCGACCTATGCGATCCGGCGCAACTTCGGGCCCCGCTTCTACGGCGTGGGCATCCTGTGGGGTGAGCGCGACCGCTTCGCGGGCCACAACTTCCGCTTCTCCGAGGGCGTCGGCCTCGGCTACCGGGTGATCCGCAGGCCGGACCTGAAGCTGTCGCTGGAGGCCGGCCCGGCGCTGCGCCAGTCGGACTACCTGGTAACCGGCTACGAGGGCACGGCGGCCGTCCGCCTGGCGGGCTACCTCACCTGGCAGATCCGTCCGCGCCTCGAATTCACCCAGAGCTTCGTCACCTATCGCGACACCACGAACTCCACCGTGCTGGCGGCCACGGCCCTGACCACCCGGCTGCAGGGCGCCCTCTCGGCGCGGGCGTCCTACGAATACCGCAACGAGCAGGACCCGCCGCAGGGCCGCGAGAACACCGACACCACCACGCGCGCCACCCTGCTGTTCAACTTCTGAGCCTGGGCTTGCTGCACCGGGCGGCGCATGGCATCCGTCCGCCGGCAATTCGCCGGATTAGCTCAGCTGGTAGAGCAGCGGTTTTGTAAACCGAAGGTCGCGGGTTCGAGTCCTGCATCCGGCACCAACCCTGATCTCCAGCGCCAGGAGGGACCCGTGGTGACACGGCGGGCGGTGGTCACTGCGATGGCGGGCGCGGGCGTGGCGGCCGGCCAGGCCGGCGCGGCGCCGGCGGTGCATGACGTCGTGGTAGTCGGCGCCGGCGTGTTCGGCGCCTGGACCGCCTGGGCGCTCGCCCAGGCCGGGAAGCGGGTGGCGGTGGTCGACGCCTATGGCGCCGGCCACGCGCGGGCTTCGTCCGGCGGCGAGAGCCGGGTCATCCGGTTCAGCTATGGCGGCGACCCGCTCTATTCCTCGATGGCGCAGAACTCCCTGGCCGACTGGAAGGCGCTTTCGGCCAGGACCGGGGAGCCGGTGTTCCACGAGACCGGCGTGCTGTGGTTCTCGCCCTCCGGCGACGAGTACATGGCCCGGAGCCTGGACTGGCTGCTGCGCCACGGGGTCGAGCACCGGGCGATGGACCTGGCGGACCTCGGCGCCGCCTATCCGCAGATCGTGTTCAGGGCCGGCGAGTCCGGCTTCCTGGAGACCCGGACCGGCGCCCTGATCGCCGGGCGCGGGGTGCGCGCCAGGCTGCGCGACGCCAAGCTGGAGGTGACGGTCGCCCGGGCCGAGGCGCCCCAGGCCGCGGACGCGGGCCTCTATTCCGTGGCCGGGCTCCGGACGCGGAACATCGTCTATGCCTGCGGGCCGTGGCTGCCGAAGCTGTTTCCCGAAGTGCTGGCCGGGCGGATCACCGCCACACGGCAGGAGGTCTTCCACTTCGGCGCTCCGGCCGGCGACCGCCGTTTCGCGCCCCCCGCCCTGCCCGTCTGGGCCGACTTCAACGGCGGCGACATGGTCTATGGCCTGCCCGACCTGGAGGGCCAGGGGTTCAAGCTGGCCTTCGACCGGCATGGGCCGGAGGTCGATCCGGACACCCAGGAGCGGCGGGTCAGCGACGAGGGCCTGGCGCGGGCGCGGGCCTATCTGGCGCAGCGGTTCCCGGGGCTAGCCGGCGCGCCGCTGGTGATGAGCCGGGTCTGCCAGTACGAGAACAGCTCCAACGGCGACTTCCTGATCGACCGGCTGCCCGGCCACGACAACGTCTGGCTGGTGGGCGGCGGGTCGGGCCACGGCTTCAAGCACGGGCCGGCGGTCGGGCGGCGGGTGGCGGCGCACGTGCTGGACGCCGCCCTGGCCGTCGAGCCGCGATTCAGCCTGGCGACCAAGGGCAAGGTCGCGGCCCGCACGGTCTACTGAGGCGGCTCAGCGGCGCAGGCGGCCGAGAAGGCCCGGCCAGCCGCCGGTGACGACAGCCACGAGGGTCGCGACGGCCAGCGGGCCGGGCGGCGGCGGGGCGACGCGGAAGACCTCGGCCACCGCCGGGACCGTCAGGACGACGGCGGTGACCGCGCACACCGCCAGCGCGATCGCCCAGAAGGCCAGCCTCTCCAGGGCGAACAGGCGCCGTCCCCCGCTGGAATCGGCGAGCGCCAGGACGAGGTTGCCGAGCACCAGGGTCAGGAAGGCCGCGCCGCGCGCCGTCGCCGGCGGATGGGCGGCGAGCGCCCAGATGTAGACGCCGAGCACGCCCACGAGGACCGACAGCCCCTGGACCACGGCGAATGCCGCCTGACGCAAGCCGAACAGCGGCTCGTCGGCGCGGCGCGGCGGGCGGCGCATGGCGCCCTCGTCGCTGCGGGCGGTCTCGAAGACCAGGGCGCAGGTGGGGTCGATGGCCAGCTCCAGCAGGACGACGTGCATGGGGTAGAGGAGCGGCGGGAGGCCCAGCAGCACCGGCGCCAGGGCGACGCCGGCGATCGGCACATGGATCGCCGTGACATAGGTGAGCGCCCGGCGCAGGTTGGCGAAGATCCGCCGGCCGAGCCGGACCCCGCCGACGATGGCCGGGAAGCTGTCGTCAAGCAGGACGAGGTCGGCCGCCTCCCGGGCCACGTCCGTGCCCCGGCCGCCCATGGCGATGCCGATATGCGCCGCCTCGAGCGCCGGCGCGTCGTTCACCCCGTCGCCGGTCATGGCCACCACCTCGCCGTCGAGCTTCAGGGCCTCGACCAGGCGGAGCTTCTGCTCGGGCGCCACCCGGGCGAAGACCTCGGCGCGGCGCACGCGCGCGGCGAGGTCCTCGAGCGACAGGCCGGCGATCTCCGCCCCGGTGAGCACGCCGGCCGTCACGTCGAGCCCGGCCTGGCGGGCGATGGCCCGGGCCGTGGCGGGATGATCGCCGGTGATCATCACCACCCGGATCCCCGCCCCGCGGGCCTCGGCGAGGGCGGCGGCGGCGTCGCCGCGCAGCGGATCGGCGAAGCCCAGCAGGCCGGCGAAGTCGAAGACCGCCGCCGCGGGGTCGTCGGGCAGCCGGGCCGCACGGGCCTGGGCGACGCCCAGGACGCGCAAGCCCTCGCCCGCCAGGCGCGCGGTCTCCGCCTGCAGGGCGGCGACCTCCGCGTCCGGCAGGCGGCAGAGCGCGAAGACCGCCTCCGGCGCGCCCTTGGCGACGAGGCGGACCTCCTCCCCCTCGGCCCAGGCCTGGACGAAGGCCAGGCGTTCCGGGCGCAGCGGCCAGACCTCCGCGGGCTCGCCCTCGCCGCCCGGGACAAGCCGGCGGACGGCGCGGTCCATGGGATCGGTCGGACGGACGGCGCAGGCGTCGGCGGCGAGGACCAGCAGGGCCCGCGCGGCGTCGGCCGGGGCGGAGCCGGCCTCCCCGAAGGACCATTCCCCCGCCGGGCTCCAGGCGCGGACGAGCTGCATGCGGTTCTCGGTGAGCGTGCCGGTCTTGTCGACGCACAGCACGGTGGCGGCGTCGAGGGTCTCGATGACCGCGCTGCGGCGGACCAGGACCTTGTGGGCGGCCAGCCGCCAGGCGCCGAGCGCCAGGAAGACCGCCAGCACCATCGGGAATTCCTCGGGGATCAGGGCGATGGCGACCGTGACGCCGGCCAGGGTCCCCTCCACCCAGTCGCCCCGGAGCAGGCCGTAGGCGACGGCCACGAGCCCGCAGAAGACCAGGGCGACGCCGCCCAGGGCCGCGGCCAGGCGTCCGGCGGTGCGCTGCAGCGGGGTCGGCTCCTGCGGGATGTCGGCCAGGGAGCGGCCGATCCGGCCGATGGCCGACTCCGCCCCGGTGCGGGCCGCCAGGGCGAGTCCCTGCCCGGCGACCGGCAGGGTCCCGGCGAACAGCCAGGGGCCAGGCTCGCCGCCGGGCTCGGCCTGGCCGAAGCTTTCGCCCGGGCGGGCGGGGCGGCGCGGGACGGGGCCGGATTCCCCCGTCAGCAACGACTCGTCGACGGTGAGCAGGCCGCCCGCCACCAGCAGGGCGTCGGCGGCGATCCGCTCGCCCTCGCCCACCAGGAAGAGGTCGCCGGGGACGAGATCGCGGGCGGCGATCCGGCGCTCGACCCCATCGCGGAGCACGCGCACCTGAGGCTGGGCGAGGTCGCGCAGGGCGGCCAGGGCGCGCTCGCTGCGCGCCTCCTGCAGGATCACCAGGCCGATCGCGGCCAGCGCGCCCAGGAGCAGGAAGGCGCCCTCCGAGAGGTCGCCCAGCGTCAGGTAAAGTCCTGCCGCGCCCAGCAGCAGCAGGAACATCGGCTCGCGCAGGGTCTCGGCGACGATGCGGACCACGCTTCGGGCGGCCGGGCGCGGCAGCTCGTTCGGGCCCACCGCGGCCAGGCGCGCGGTGGCCTCGACCTGGGTGAGGCCCTGGGGGGACGGGACGAGCGTCGTCGGTCGGCATGGCCGCAGGAGCCCCGGTTGCGGGCGCGGCGGCTTTGATCTGTGGCAAGGCGGCCGGCCGCCGCCGATCCTAGACCAGACATGGAGAAAGGGAGCGCCGATCATGGACCGTCTGAAGGGCAAGGCCGCGGTGGTCACCGGCGGGGCCGTGGGGATCGGCAAGGCCTGCGCCACGCGGATGGCCGAGGAAGGCGCCCAGGTGGCGATCTTCGACCTCGACTGCGAACGTGGCGAGGCGTTGGCCGGGGAACTGGGCCGCGGGGGTTGGAAGGCGAAGTTCTGGCGCTGCGACGTCAGCGTGGAGGCCGAGGTGAAGGCCGCCATCGACGCGGCGGCGTCGCAGTTCGGACGGCTGGACGTCCTGATCAACAATGCGGGCATCGCCGGGGCCAACAAGCCGACCCACGAGCTGACCGAGGCCGAGTGGGACAGGGTGCAGGCGGTGAACGTGAAGGGCGTGTTCTTCGCGACGAAGCACGCCATCCCCCACCTGAAGGCGTCCGGCGGCGGCAGCATCGTCAACCTGAGCTCGATCTATGGGCTGATCGGGGCCGGCGACGTGCCGCCGTACCACGCGTCCAAGGGCGCCGTGCACCTGATGAGCAAGAACGACGCGCTCATCTATGCGCCGGACCGGATCCGCGTGAACTCGGTGCACCCCGGCTTCATCTGGACGCCGATGGTCGAGGGCTTCCTCGCCGACCAGGACGATCAGGCCGAGGCGCGCAAGGGGCTCGACGCGCTCCATCCGTTGGGCCACGTGGGCGAGCCGGACGACATCGCCTGGGCCTGCGTCTACCTGGCCTCGGACGAGGCGAAGTTCGTCACCGGGACCGAGCTGGTGGTGGACGGGGGCTACACCGCCCGCTAACCGCTGGCGGATGCGGATCTTCATCGACGCCGACGCCTGTCCGGTGAAGGACGAGGTCTACAAGGTCGCCGCCCGCTACGGGCTGAAGACCTTCGTGGTCTCCAACAGCTTCATCCAGATCCCCGCCTCGGCGCTGATCGAGCGGATGATCGTCGACGCCGGCCCCGACGTGGCCGACGACTGGATCGCCGAGCGGACCGAGCCGGGCGACGTGGTGGTGACCAACGACATCCCGCTGGCCGACCGTGTGCTGAAGGCCGGCGGGACGGCGATCGCGCCCAACGGGCGGGTGTTCACCGCCGATTCCATCGGCTCGCTGCTGGCCCAGCGCTCGATCATGGAGCACATCCGCTCGACGGGAGAGATCACCGGCGGGCCGAAGCCGTTCGACCGCAACGCCCGCTCCGCCTTCCTGCAGGCCCTGGACGAGGCGGTGAACCGCGAGCGGCGCAGGCGGCGTTGAAGGCCGGGTTGCATCGGCAAAGGTTCCGGGTAGCTTGCCGCCGCATCCCTTCAGGAGCTCTCCATGCGCAAAGCCGGTTCCGTGTTCGCCGTCGCGGCCCTCGCCGCCACCCTCGCCGCCTGCGGACAGTCCGGCGGCGGAAGCGACACGAGCAGCGCGTCGACGGCCCCGGCGCCCGCCGCCCCCGCGCTGAGCGACGCCGAAAAAGACCGCCCTGCTGGCCTCCTTCCCGGCGCCCTACAACGCAGGGGACCTGGCGAACGGCGAGACCAAGTTCGGGCTCTGCCGGTCCTGCCACACGATCACGCCCGGCGGGGCCAACATGACCGGTCCGAACCTGCACGGCGTGTTCGGCAAGCCGGCCGCCTCGAACGCGGACTACAAGTACTCCGACGCCATCAAGGCCTCGGGCATCGTCTGGGACGCGAGCCATCTGGACGCCTGGCTGGCCGACCCGAAGAACTACCTCCCGGCACAAAGATGACCTTCGCCGGCCTCAAGGACGCCAACGACCGCCGCGACCTGATCGCCTATCTGATGGTGGAGACCGGCCACAAGCCGTAGGGGCCGTCCGCTCCGGCGCCACCACCTAGGGATTTCCCGGCTCTTCCCTCAGGCGATTTCCCCGCATTGACAACCTTGACGCGTATAGAAGGCGGGCGCATGCTCAGCCTGTCGAGCCTGCTGTCCGGTCGACATCTCTCCGCGTCCCCGAACCCCAAGCGTGGGCGCGGAGCGCGCCAGGTGGCGTCCCCCGCGCAGCCTTGAGCGCGTCCCGCATCCTGGCCTTCCCCTTGGTGGGGAAGGCCTCTTTGCTTCTGGGGCAGCCCTACTCGGCAGCGTTGGCGACGCGGGTCTTCTCGGATTCCTCGAAGGCCTCGATGCGCCGGGCGGTCGCCTGCGGCGACTTCGTCCAGCGGCCGAGCATGTTGTAGAACACCGGCACCACGAAGAGCGTGACCATCGTCGAGAAGATCGCCCCGAAGAAGATCGTCACGCCAATGGTCTTGCGGGCCTCGCCGCCCATGCCGCCCCAGACGATCAGCGGGATCGCGCCCGCGGCCGCCGAGATCGAGGTCATGATGATCGGACGCAGGCGAAGCGAGGCGCTTTCGATCACCGCCTCGCGGATCGACAGCCCCTCGTCGCGCAACTGGTTGGCGAACTCGACGATCAGGATGCCGTTCTTGGCGGCGATGCCCACGAGGATGATCAGGCCGATCTGGCTGTAGGTGTTGATCGAACTGTCGGCGACCAGCAGGCCGAAGAGGCCGCCGAGCGCCGCCACGGGCACCGTCAGCATGATCACGCTGGGGTGGATCCAGCTCTCGAACTGCGCCGCCAGCACCAGGAAGACCAGCAGCAGCGCCATGGCGAAGGCCGCGCCGACCGCACCGGAGCTTTCCAGGTAGTCGCGCGCCCCGCCGCCCCATTTCACGCTGACCTGGCCCGGCTGCTTGTCGGCCTCGGCCTGCAGGAAGTCGATGGCCTCGCCCATGGAATAGCCCGGGTTGAGCTGGGCGGTGAGCGTGATCGAGCGCAGGCGGTCGACGCGCGAGCGGTCCGGCGTGTCGCCGCGCACCCGGGTGGTGACCAGCGAGGCCAGCGGCACGGGCTCGCCCGAGGCCGAGCGGACGTAGAGCTTCTTGAGGTCGTCCTCGGTCTGGCGGTTGGAGCGATCGGTCTGCAGGAGCACGTCGTACTCCTGGCCGGCCTTGATGTAGGTGGTGACGCGGCGGTTGCCGAACATGGATTCCAGCGCGCGTCCGATGGCCTGGGCGGAGACGCCAAGGGCGGCGGCCTTGTCGCGGTCGATGTCGACGACGACGCGAGGGCTGGTCGGTTCGTAGTCCAGGCGCGGCCGGGCCAGGCCTGGGTTGGTCTCGGCCGCCGCCAGGATCGGCCGGATCCAGCGCTCGATCTCCGGATATTCCGATCCGGTGGCGACCAGCTGGACGGAGGAACCGCCACCGCCGCCGCCCGGGCCGCCGCGCTGCAGGCCGCCTTCCGGCGAGACGATGGCGCGGACCGCCGTCAGGGAGGAGAGCTCGCGGTTCAGGCGCGCGGCGTACTCCTGGGTGGTGATCTCGGCGTCCTCACGCAGCATGGTGTTGCCGCCGGCGCCGTTGAAGCTGCCGCCGCCGCCGCCGAAGCGCGGGATGGAAAGCACGTAGCGTTCCAGGATGCCTTCCTGACGGTAGCGCTCGAGGATCTGCTCGAGCTGCAGGGCGGCCTGCCGCGTGTAGTCGTAGCCGGCGCCTTCCGGACCAACGATCATCACCTGGGCGCGGCGGCGGTCCTCCTCTGGCGTCAGTTCCTTGGGCAAGACGTTGAACACCACGACGGCGAGCCCCGCGAGCACCAGCACCATGCCGCTGGCGGTCATGGACACGGCGGGCTTGCCCAGCATGCCCTCGAGCGAGGCGTGGTAGGAGTCGCGCAGCTTGTGCATGCCGGCGTCCACCTTCTGCGCCACCCAGCCCTCGCCCTTCGCCGGACGCAGGAGCTTCGACGCCAGCATCGGCGACAGCGAGAGCGCCAGCAGGGCCGAGAAGCCCACGGCGGCGGCCACGGCGACGGCCAGCTCGACGAACAGGCGCCCGGTGAAGCCAGGCATGAACATCAGCGGCGCGAACACCGACATCAGCACGATGGTCGTGGCGACCACCGCGAAGAACACCTGCCGGGCGCCGCGCTGGGCGGCGACGATGGCCGGTTCGCCCTCGTCGATGCGCCGCTGGATGTTCTCGACCACCACGATGGCGTCATCGACCACCAGGCCGATGGCCAGCACGAGGGCCAGCAGGGTCAGCAGATTGATCGAGAAGCCCAAGGGGGGCCATCACGATGAAGGTCGACAGGATGCAGATCGGCGCCACGACGGTCGGGATCAGCGCCGCCCGCCAGGTGCCGAGGAAGATGAAGTTCACCAGCGCCACGCAGGCCAGCGAGATGGCCATGGTGATCCAGACCTCCTCGATCGCATGGCGGGTGAACTCGGTGTAGTCGACGGCGATCTCGAGATTGGTGCCCTTGGGCAGGCCGGGCCGAATCTCCTCCAGCGATTCCCGCACGCCGTCGGCGATCTCCAGGTCGTTGGCGAGGCTCTGACGGAAGATGGCGATGCCGACCTGGTCGCGCCCGTTGCTGCGGAAGCTGCGGCGGTGCTCGTCGGGCCCCTCCTCCACCCGGGCGATGTCGCCAAGGCGGGTAATGTAGGCCTGCCCGGCCGTCGCCGAGGTGACGTCACGGGTCGTCCCCTGGGCCGCGCCGGCGCCGGCGGAGGTCCCGCCGATGGCCGCTGAGCCGGTCGTGGCGGAGGCCGTGCGCGCGGGCACCACCGGGAGCTGGGCGAACTGCTCCGGCGTCGAGTAGCCGCGGGCCACCCGGATGGTGAAGTCCTTGGCCGGCGCCTCCAGCGAGCCGGCCGGCAGTTCGAGGTTCTGGGAGCTCAGCGCAGATTCCACATCCTCGACGGTGACGCCGCGGGCGGCCATGGCGTCCGGGTCGAGCCAGATACGCATGGAGTAGAACTGGGCGCCGCCGACGCCGACGTTGGCCACGCCCGGGACGGTGGAAATCCGCTCCACGAGATAGCGCTGGGCATAGTCGGTGAGCTGGAGCCGGTTCAACGTCGTGGACGTGAACGACAGGAACATGATCGGCGAGGCGTCGGCGTTCGCCTTCTGGATCTGCGGCGGGTCGGCCTGCTCCGGAAGCTGGGCCGTGACCCGGCTGACCGCGTCGCGCACGTCATTGGCCGCAGCGTCGAGGTCGCGGTCGAGGGTGAAGGAGATGCTGATCCGCGAGGAGCCGTCGCGCGAGGCGGAGTTGATCCGGTCCACGCCCTCGATGCCGGCGATCTGGCGCTCGATGACCTCGGTGATCCGCTCCTCGATCACCTCGGCCGAGGCCCCGCGATAGTTGGTGGAGACGGAGACCACGGGGGGATCGACGCTTGGCAGCTCGCGGACGGTCAGCGCGCTGAACGAGGCGAAGCCGACCACGCACAGGATGATGGCCGCGACGGCGGCGAAGACGGGCCGCCGGACGGAGATGTCCGAAAGCATCATGCGGGCGCCCTTTGCGGAGCTGCGTTCTCGGCCGCACGCGGCCGCGCGCCGGCCTGGCCAGGGGGCGCCGCCGACGACGCGGATCGGCTGGCCCGGCTGGATCTTGTTCAGACCGTCGGCGACGATCCGCTCGCCCGGCTGCACGCCGTCACGGATCTCCACCAGGCCCTGCTGGCGGGCGCCGGTGAGGATCGGCCGCTGCTCGGCGACGGTGCGCTCGCCGGTCGTCCGAACCACATAGACGAAGGCGTTGTCGCCCTGGACCGAGACCGCGCTCTCGGGCGCACTGAGGTTCTGGCGCTCGCCGCGCGAAACGCCGACGCGGACCAGCATGCCCGGCTTCAGCCGCTGGCCCGGATTGGGGAATTCGGCGCGGGCGGTGATGGCCCGGGTGCGCTCGTCCACCCGGGTGTCGAGGCGGGCGATGCGGCCGGTGATGGTTTCGCCCGGGAAGGCGTCGACCTTGGCCAGGATCGTCTGCCCCTCGCGAAGCTGGCCGAGGTAGCGCTCGGGCACCTGGAAGTCGACCCGGATGGCCGACAGATCGTCGAGGGTGACGATCGGGGCGCCGGGGTTCACCAGGGCGCCGGGCGCGATGTCCGAGAGGCCGACCACGCCGGCGAACGGCGCGCGGATCGTGCGGTCGGCTTCGCGGGCGCGGGCGGCGGAGACATCGGCCTGGGCCGAGCGGTAGGCGGATTCGTACTCGTCGAGCTGGGCCTTCGACGCCCAGCCCTGCTGGTTGAGCGTCCGGTAGCGTTCGAAGGCCCGCTGGGCCTGGACGGCGCGGGCCTGGGCCTGGGCGAGGCCGGCGTTCTGCTCGGTGGCGCGGAGTTCCACGAGCACGGCGCCCTTCGGCACGCTCTGGCCGTCGGTGAAGCGCACGCGCTCGACGAGCTGGGTGGCGGCGGCGGTGAGCGTGACGGACTGGCGGCCCTTGGCGACGCCCAGCACCTCGATGGTGTCGATGAAGCTGCGCGGTTGCACCACCGCCACGGAGACCTGGGTCGGGCCGCCGAAGCCGCCGCGTCCGCCGCCCTTCATGGCCGGGCCGCCCTTCATGGCCGCAGCGCCGGGCGAGCCGGCGCCGGGACCCGCGCCGGCGTCGCCGCGGCCCGAGAGCACCTTCAGGCCCCCGACGACCACCATGATGGCGAGGACCGCAATGGCCGCGACCAGGAAGAAATGCCGTCTGAACAAGACCGATATGCTCGAAGCGCGCCATAAGAAGGCGCGCCTTTACGCCAAGGGAAACCCGGCTCTTAGGGGGTGGGTATGCACGCAGTCCAGTGACAGGAGGATGGCTTTGCGTTTCGCGGGTGAAACAGGACCACGAAAAGTGGTCGGGCGCCCGCCGGAAGGCGCCCGTTGCCCGGCCGGATCAGGACTGCCCGCTACTAGGCGTCGTAGCCGGGCAGTTCGCGATCCAGCTTCCGCAGGCAGCCCGGCCAGGCGAGGCCGCCGCCGATCCCGCGCATGACCTGGTTCTTCACCTCGGCCTGGGAAGCCTCGGGCGCCAGCAGCACCCGGTCGCGGCCGCCGGCGAGCGCCTTCACCTGCATGGTGCAGGCCCGCTCAAGGTAATACATCCCGATCCAGCAGTTGGCCGCCGTGGCGCCGACCGACAGCGTCCCGTGGTTGCGGAGCAGCATCAGTTCCTTGTCGCCGATGTCGGCGACCAGCCGCTCGCGCTCGTCGAGGTTCAGGGCGATGCCCTCGTAGTCGTGGTAGGCCAGCCGGGGCAGCACGATCAGCGCGTGCTGGGACAGCGGCAGCAGGCCGTCGGACTGCGCAGCCACCGCCACCCCGTCGTCCGAATGCAGGTGCATCACGAAATGGGCGTCGTCGCGGGCGGCGTGGATCGCCGAGTGGATGGTGAAGCCCGCCGGATTGATGAAGTACGGCGTCTCCTGGAGGATGTTCCCCTCGAGGTCGATCTTCACCAGCGACGAGGCCGTGATCTCCTCGAACAGCATGCCGTAGGGATTGATCAGGAAGTGGTGCTCCGGCCCCGGGATGCGGGCCGAGATGTGGGTGTAGATCAGGTCGTCCCAGCCATGCAGGGCCACCAGCCGGTAGAGTGCCGCCAGGTCCACGCGGACCTGCCACTCCTCGGCGCTCACCTGGCCCTTCAGCGAGGGCAGATTGGCGAAACCGTCGGCCATGGCGCCGTCTCCGTTCATACGGTTGTTCGAGACCGGCAGACTCCTCCCGGCGGCCCCGCGCGTCAAGCCGCAGCCTCGCTCCAGGCCTCGGCGACGGCGAGCATCCGGCGGCCATCCGCCTCGCCGCCCAGCTTCCAGGCGTAGAGCGCCGTCGACACCCGCTCGACGAAGCCCCAGGCCCAGACGGCGTCCTCGGGCTGGCCGGTGAGCGCCGCCGCCCGCGCGGCCCGCGCCCGGCCGAGGGCGACAGGTTCTCCCGCCAGCAGCGCCGCGCTGCCGCCCCGCAGCATGGCGCCGACATCGTAGGCCGGCTCGCCCCAGACCCCGTCCGGGTCGATCAGCCGGAACCGCCCGGGGGCCCGCGGATCCGCGAGGGC
Organism: Phenylobacterium sp. J367; assembly: GCF_024699985.1. Lineage (GTDB taxonomy): Bacteria > Pseudomonadota > Alphaproteobacteria > Caulobacterales > Caulobacteraceae > Phenylobacterium. Next base: position 4,403,636 of record NZ_JAJONA010000001.1, read on the forward strand.
GTTGTGGGCGTGGGGGTCGCCGTGCAGGAGGACCGCCCTGGCAGGGTCGTGGGCGGCGGCGCGCGCCTCGGCGTAGGCGACGGCGCGCTCGACGACCCGCCTGGAACAGGGCCGGCCCAGCTCGCCCCAGGCCGTCTCGATGAAGCGGGCCAGCCACCGCGCCTTTTCGGGCAGGGGCAGAAGACCGTCCGGCCGGGGCATCGGCCGCCAGGCGTCCGCAAGCGTCGCGGCGAGCCTCTCGAGTTCCCGATCCTGGGACCAGCCCTGGCTGGCCAGGGTCGCGCCGAGGCGCTCGGTCAGCAGGGCGCGCCGCCCGGCGTCGGCGGCGAGCAGGCGGGCGTAACCGCGGCCGTCCGCGAGCGAAAGCGCCCGGATCTCGGTCTCGACCGGCTCCTCGCCGGGCATGACGATCTTCAGGACGGCGGACGCCCCGTCGGATGTGACCGCCTCGGCGACGAAGGCGCTGGAGCCGCCCGCCAGCGTCGCGCCGAGCCGCAGGTCCCACGCGGCGGCGAGCTCGGCCACCATCGCCGGCAACCCGTCGAGCCAGGCCTCCGCCGCGCCGCCCAGGGACCGCGCGCTGCGCTCGACCAGGGGCGGGACCGCGATCGCCATCGGGATCAGGTGCGGACGCGGGTCACCCCGTCCAGCCAGCGGGCATAGGCGGCCTCGCGCCGGTGGGTGTCGATCCTGGGCTGGAAGGCCTCGGTGGCCGGGCGGGCGGCGACGGCGTCCTCCAGCGAGGCGTAGAGCCCGGCGCCGAGACCCGCGAACAGGGCCGCGCCGAGGGCGGTGGTCTCCTGGTAGGTGGCGCGGGCGACGCCGATGCCGGTGAGGTCGGCTAGCCGCTGGCTGAACCACAGGCTCTTCGACATGCCGCCGTCGATGCGCAGCTCCACCTCGCCGTGGAAGGCGTCCGGCGCATCGGAGCGCATGGCCTCCACGAGGTCCCGCGTCTGGAGCGCCGAGGCGTCGAGCGCGGCCTGGGCGATCTCCGGCAGGCCCGCATCGCGCGTCAGGCCGAAGATCGCGCCCCGCGCGCCGGCGTCCCACCAGGGCGCGCCGAGGCCGGTGAAAGCCGGGACCAGCACCACGCCGTGATCCTCGCGGGCGTTCATGGCGAGCGTCTCGACAGCGGTCGGGCCGCCCTGGACGGACAGCTCCTCGTTGACCCACTGGATCGCGGGCGCCGGCGATGAAGATCGCGCCTTCCAGGGCGTAGGTCGTCTTCCCGTCGACGCGGGCGGCGATGGTGGTCAGCAGGCGGGCGCGGGAGACCGGCGCGGCTGCGCCCGTGTTGATCAGCATGAAGCAGCCGGTGCCGTAGGTGGCCTTCATCTCGCCGGGACGGATGCACCCCTGCCCCATCAGCGCCGCCTGCTGGTCGCCGGCCACGCCGCGGATCGGGATGGCGCGGCCGAGCAGGCCCTCCTCGGTTTCGCCGTAGTCGGCCGCACAGTCGCGGACCTCGGGCATCAGGCCGAGCGGCACGCCCAGCATCTCGCCCATGTCCAGCGACCACTCGCCCTTGCGGATGTCGTAGAGCAGGGTCCTCGACGCGTTGGTGGCGTCGGTGGCGTGGACGCGGCCGCCGGTCAGCTTCCAGATCACCCAGGTGTCGATGGTGCCGGCCAGGAGCTCGCCGGCCTCGGCCCTGGCCCGCGCGCCGGCCACGTGCTCGAGGATCCAGCGGATCTTGGCGCCGGAGAAATAGGGGTCGAGCAGCAGGCCGGTGATCTCGGTCACCTGCTCCTCGCGGCCCTGGCGGCGGAGGTCCTCGCAGCGCGCGGCGGTGCGGCGGTCCTGCCAGACGATGGCGTTGTGGATCGGCCGGCCGGTGGCCTTCTCCCAGACGACCACGGTCTCGCGCTGGTTGGTGATGCCGATGGCGGCGACGTCGGCGATCGGCCGGGCGGCCTTCTTCACCGCCTCGCCCAGCACCTCGACCGACGCGTTGAAGATCTCCTCGGGGTTGTGCTCGACCCAGCCGTCGGCGGGATAGTGCTGGCTGAGCGGCCGGCCGGCCTCGGCCAGCGCCCGACCCTGGCGGTCGAACAGGATGGCGCGCGTGCTGGTGGTGCCCTGGTCGAGCGCCAGGATCAGCGGTTCGGCCATGCGCATCCCTCTCCCCGGGGCTCTGAAGGGCCCCTTTGACTTGGTCTATGGCCCTTTAAGCATGTTTTCACCCGGACACAGCAGATTCGGCAGCCTGGGCCTAGAATGGGCCCGCGGTATTGGGGGTGTTCGCGTGGGTCTGGCCCTGGGCAGCGAAAGTCTGCTGGAGCTGGCGAAGAGCCGTGCGCCGGGCGACCGGGAACGGCTGTTGCTGGGCATCGTGGACCTGTGCGGCGCGGGCGACGCGCCGGCCGCCGTGGGCGAGCCTGCCGTGCAGAGCCTGCTCTCCTCAATCTTCACCACCCTGGTCATCGAGGCGGAGCGGGATATCCGCCGGCGCCTCGCCGACCGCCTGGCCCGCGTCGATTGGGCGCCGCCCGCGCTGATCAATGTGCTGGCCCTCGACGAGATCGAGATCGCCCGGCCGATCATCGCCGGCAGCCCGGTCCTGAAGGACCACGACCTCGTCCGCCTGCTGGTCGAGGCGACTATCGAGCACCAGATCGAGGTGGCCCGCCGGCCGCAGCTGGGCGGCGTGGTCGTCGCCGCGATCCTGCGCCAGGCCGAGCCCGCGGTGCTGACCGCGCTCGCCAACAACCCGACCGCCGACCTGTCGTGCGAGGACATGCGCCAGCTCGTGGCTGCGGCCCGCAAGGTGGCGGCGCTGCGCACCCCGCTCTCCCGCCACCCCAGACTGACGGCCGACCTCGCCCAGCAACTCTACGTCTGGGTGGGCCAGGCGCTGCGCGGCGCCATCGCCGAGCGCTTCCGGTTGGACACCGCCGCTCTCGACCAGTCGATCGCCGACGCGGTCCGCGACGCCCACGGGGGCGCGCCGGCCGAGGCCGAGGGCCTGGTGATCGTCGCCCGCGAGGGCGAACGCGAGGAGATGGAGTGCAAGCTGATCGACAAGCTGCACGCCGCCGACCAGCTCAAGCCCGGCTACCTGGTGCGCGCGCTGCGCGAGGGCCGGCTGTCGCTGTTCGCCACGGCGCTCGCCCGCCTCGGCGGCTTCGACCTCGACCATGTGCGGCGCGCCATCGATTCCGACCGTCCGGAGCTGCTGGCGCTCGCCTGCACGGCCGTCGGCATCGACCGCAGCGTCTATCCGACGATCCTCGACATGGTCCGCCGGCTGAACGACGGAAGGCCGGCCGGCCTGGGCACGGCGCGCGCCGCCGGCGTGCTCGGACCCGTCCACCAGGACATGGCCGGCCACGCCTTCCGCCAGGCGGTCGGCGCCCGCTAACAGGCGTTTGACAAGCCGCCCGGCTTGCCCGCTTTTCCCTGTCGATGTTTGAGCCCAAGCCCATGGTGACCCGCCTGGCCTTCGCCGCCAGCGACCGGCCGGAGGCCCAGGAGGCCCGTGACGCGCTGGCGCGGCGGTACGGCGACACCCCGGAGGCCGAGGCCCAGGTGGTGGTGGCGCTGGGCGGCGACGGCTTCATGCTGGAGACGCTCCACCGGCACATGGAGAGCGGCAAGCCGATCTACGGCATGAACCGCGGCTCGGTCGGCTTCCTGATGAACGAGTTCAGCGAGGACGGCCTGCTGGAGCGGATCAACGCCGCCGAGCGCGCGCTCATCCACCCGCTGCGGATGACCGCCGTCGACATCCACGGCGAGACCCACAAGGCGCTGGCGATCAACGAGGTGTCGCTGCTGCGCCAGACCCGGCAGACCGCGAAGCTCAGGATCACCGTCGACCGAAAGGTGCGGCTGGCGGAGCTGTCCTGCGACGGGGCGCTGGTGGCGACGCCGGCCGGCTCGACGGCCTACAACCTTTCCGCCCACGGCCCGATCATCCCGCTGGACGCCCGGGTGCTGGCGCTGACCCCGATCAGCGCATTCCGGCCGCGGCGCTGGCGCGGCGCCCTCCTCTCCCACACGGCGCAGGTGAAGTTCGAGGTGCTGGAGGCAGACAAGCGCCCGGTAAGCGCGGTGGCCGACAATTTCGAGGTGCGCGACGTCGCCGAGGTGAACGTCTCCGAGGACCGCGAAGTGGCCATGACCATGCTGTTCGACGCCGAGCGCAGCCTTGAGGAACGGGTGCTCGCGGAGCAGTTTTCATCTTAGATTACAACGGGTTGCACGTCATCCCTTTGTTAACGGCTTCCACCTAGAGTGGTCGCCGATTGGGATGGAGGCTACCCGCGTGAGCCAGCAGAATTCCGGCCAGATGATCCAGGTCCCGAACAAGCTCGGGGCCAAGGTGGGCGGCGGTCTTGGTCGCCTTGGCGCGATCGACCCGGCGGCCATTGCCAAGGCCGAAGCGGCGCTGAAGAGCCTGTCGGGCAACTTCGCCCAGTGGCTGAACGACGAGATCACCAAGCTCGACGCCGCGCGCCAGCAGGTGCGCGCCGAGGGCCCGACCGACGAGACCATGCAGAACCTCTACCTGCGGGCGCACGACCTGAAGGGACTGGGCGCGACCTACGGCTTCCCGATCATCACGCGCATCGCCGGCTCGCTCTGCCGCCTGACCGACGACAAGGACAAGCGCACCGGCGCGCCGATGAATCTCGTCGACGCCCACATCGACGCCATCAAGGCCGCCGTCCGCGACGACATCAAGGAAGACACCCATCCGGTGGGCGCCGTCCTGGTCAAGGAACTGGAAGCCCGCGTCGCCGAGACGGGGGCGTAAGGCCCCTGCCCTACATCACGCGTTCGAGCGGCTCCTCGACCACGCCGTAGCCTGCGTCGGGCGGGAGCGTCAGCACGCGGCCGCTCTCGCGGCTCTCGATCTTCGGCAGGACCGTGACCAGCGTCCGCGCCTGGGCCCGGGCGACGGTGTCGCCGGCGCTGGACGCCTCGGCGAGCAGTTGCAGGTTCATGCGCGTGGGGAAGATCACCTTGCGCTCGCCGGCGTCGGCGAGGCGCAGCGCCTCGGCGGGCGCGATCCATTCGGCGTCCACCGTCTCGCGGCCGTCGCAGGCCGCGAGCTGATCCTCCGGCGCATTGACCGCATAGAACCAGGTGTCGAACCGCTTCGGCGTCAGCGGCGGGGTGATCCAGCGCGCGAAGACCGTCAGGGCGTCGAGCTCCAGCCGGGCGTCCAGGTCGCGGACCACGTCGAGGAAGGGCGTACGGCCGGCGTCCACCGCCTCGCGCACCTCCATCGGACACGCCTCGCCGCCGATCGGCGTCCCGTCACGGCGCGCGGCCAGCAGGATCCCGGCTTCCTCGAACACCTCGCGGATCGCCGCGATTCGCAGGGCGCGCTGGTCGGCGTCGTGGGCGTCCCAGCCGACCACATGGTCGGCCCAGGCGGGGTCATGGTCGCCGGCGTGGCTCTTGCCGCCCGGGAAGACGAGCGCGCCCGAGGCGAAATCGATCTGGTGGTGCCGCTTGACCATCAGCACCTCGAACTGCGGCCGGTCGCGCAGCAGCAGGATGGTGGCGGCAGGCTTGATCTCGACGTCTGACATGACCGCAGCTTGGAACCGCGCCGCGGCCGCGGCAACGCTGACGCGACGTCAGGCGGTTTCCCCGGACCAGATCCTGCCGCGTCGCGCGGGTCAGGCGGTCCATCTTGTCGATCAGGTAGTCCACGTCCTCGCGGGCGGCGGTCTGCGGCTGGGTCAGGAAGCGCTGCATCATGCGCTCCTGGAAGCGTTCCCGGTCGCGGGCGCCGCCGTCGAACTCCATGGAGTGGAAGGTGTCCACCGCCGCGCGGAAGGCCGGGAAGAGACGCGCCGGCAGGCCCGCGCGCTCGTAGATCGCCCGCAGGCCCAGCGGCCCGGCGTCGTGGATCATCAGCCAGGTCCGGTGGTGCGGCACGCCGGCGAGTTCGGCCACGCCCCACTCGAAGAAGGTCATGTGGCCCTGGGCCAGCCCGCGCAGCAGGATCGAGGCGGTCAGGCGGTTGGACTTGTTCAGGTGGGCCACGAAGCCCTTCACGTCGGCCGTGCGGCCGGCCTGGTCCACCAGGTCGACCGTGGCGCGCTCGGAGGCGCCGAGCGCGATCTCCAGCGCGGTCTGCGGCGAAAGCGCGTGGTGGCTGACCAGGTGGTCGCGGACCTGCTCGCCGACCATGTCGATCAGCCGTTCGGTCACCGAGAGCGGCAGGACCTGGCGGAAGGCGACGGCGGCCAGAACCTTCTCCGACTGCTCGAAGCGGTCGATGACCCGCTGCAGGGATTTCTCGGCGAAGTCCGCATTGTCGTTGGCGCAGGCGGCGGAGACGGCGCGTTCGCCGCCGTGCTCCGAGAGCGCCTCGGTGACCTTGCGGCTGAGCTTCGGACGCTTGGCGATGGCGAGCTGGCGGACCGGCCCGCCCACGCGGACGATCTCGGCGAGGTCGTCGTCGGTGAACACCGGCGAGAAGTTGAGCATGGGCAGCGCCACGCTCTCCACGTCGCGCGCCAGCTTCAGCGCGATATCACGCGGGACGAGCGGGGAATCCTTGAGGGTGACGGCCAGCGACCGGCGGACCAGCTCGGCGGCGTCGCCCGCCATGATCCGGAGAATCTCGGCGGCCAGCGTGCGGTCGTCGTCGGTAAGTGGAAGACGGTCGATATTGCGGCACAGCTTGTGCGCAGCCGCCGCCCGCTCGTCGGGCGTCGCGCCCTTCACCAGCGTGCGAATATCCTCTTCCGTCAACGCTGCGCGCGTTGTCGCCATGGCCTTTTGCCAACCCTTGCCCCGCGGAACCCATTCTGAGTCCCACGATTCCGACCCTGGCACGGACATGCTTAACGAGGTCTTGCCGCCGAATCTGTTGATTAACCTCCGGGCGTAACGGGCCACAAACCCTGATCGTGTAGCTTCCGCAGCACCAATCGCGAGTTGTGTGCAGCGTTGACCCAGCTGACCGCCGATCCGGCATCGCGCGGCGGGACGACCGCCGGCGCGCAGGCCCTGGACGCCCAGGCGGACCTCGCCACGCCTGCGCTTTTCGCCTTCGGATCGGGCCTGCCGGTCTTCATCTGGCTGGGAGCCCAGGCGCCCAACGCGGGATGGATGAGCGTCGCCTTCGTGCTGTTCGCCATCGGCTGGGGCGGCTTCTATGTGCTCACGCGTGAGTTGCACTCGGATGCATTGCAGCTGCGGCGACGCGTCGCGGTCCAGCTTGCCGCCGGACTCCTCTGGGCCGCGGCCATCGCCACCGTCTGCGCCTTCTCCTACGGCGCGGGGCCCTACCAGACGCCGCTGATGCTGGCCTGCGCGGTCGCCGCCCTGGTGTGCGTGGTTTTCGCCGCGCCCTGGCTGCCGTCCCTGCTGATCGTCGCCCCGGCGGCCATGGCGGCGCCGCTGATCGGGCTGGCGGCCGGCGGCGGGCGGGCGGCGGCGATGGCCTGGGCGGCGGTGGCGACGGCCGTGGGCGTGGTGACCAACCGCGTGCTGCACCGCCAGTTCGTGCAGGCGGCCGCGCGCGAGAGGATGCTGGACGAGACCCTGCGACGCCTGTCCGTGACGCGTCCGGGCCCGGGCTGGGCCATGACCGGGGTCGTCGGCGCCGAGGCGCCCGCGAACGACCGCTCCGTAGCGTAAACCCCGAGCTGCTCTAGACTGCCGCCAACCAACGATGTGGGGAGCGTGCGCGTGCTGCTGCAGGGGCTGAAGGTCGTCGATTTCTCCGCCTATATCGCCGGACCCGGGGCGGCGGGCATCCTCTGCGACTGGGGCGCCGACGTGATCAAGGTGGAACGCCCAGGGGGCGACGCCATGCGCCACACGCTCGCCGACGTGAAGAGCCAGCTCACCGGCAACCCGGTCTTCGACCTCGACAACCGCGGCAAGCGCGGGATCGTGCTGGACATCGGCAAGCCCGAGGGCCGCAAGGCCCTGGCGAAACTGGCCGCCGAGGCCGACGTCTTCCTGACCAATGTGCGGCCCGCCTCCCTGAAGCGCGCGGGCCTCGACGACCAGGCGCTGCTGAAGGCCAACCCGCGGCTCGTCTATGCGGTGATCACCGGCTACGGCCTGGAAGGGCCGGACGCCCACAAGCCGGGCTTCGACGTCACCGCCTTCTGGGCGCGAGCCGGCGTCGCCAACATGATCCCGCCGAAGGGCTCCGAGCCCTTCATGCTCAGGACCGGCGTCGGCGACCACACGACCTCCCTGGCGACGGTCTCGGCGATCCTCGCGGCGCTCTATGAGCGCGAGCGGACCGGCAAGGGCCGCCTTGTGCAGACCTCGCTGCTGGCGACGGGGGTCTATGCGCTGTCGTCCGACCTGGCGATCCAGATGAAGTTCGGCCGGCTCGCCTCGCTGAAGCCGCGCAGCCAGCCGATGAATCCGCTGGCCAATGTGTTCAAGAGCGCCGACGGCCACTGGTTCGTGCACAACCCGCGCGGCGCCTCTGGCGGCTGGGAAGCCTTCTGCAACGTGGCGGGCCGACCCGAGCTGGTCGACGATCCCAGGGCCAACACCGGGCGCCTCCGCCGCGAGAACGCGGTCGAGATCACCGCCGAGTTCGACAAGGCGTTCGCCGCCCTGCCCATGGCCGAGATCGCGGCCCGGCTGAACGCCGCCGACCTCGTCTGGGCGCCCGTGCAGACCCCGGCCGAGGTGGTCGCCGACCCGCAGGTGGCGGCGGCCGGCGCGATCGTCCAGGTGGCGGAAGGCGAAGGCAGCTATCCGCAGCCGGCGGCGCCGGCGGTGTTCCCCGGTATCGAGATCGGCGTGCGGCCGGCGGCGCCCGGCCTTGGCCAGCACACCCGCGAGGTGCTGGCGGAGATCGGCTACGGCGAGGCGGAGATCGAGGCCCTGCTGGCGAGCGGCGCCGCGGAGAGCGCCTAGACGTCATTCCAGGCCTTTGCCTGGGATCCCTCTGGCCGTGCGTCATGCGCCGGCATCGGAACCGCGACGCCCAAGCCTCAACGGCGGGTCTCTGCAGCGGAGCCAGGGATCCTAGGCACGAGGCCTAGGATGACGGGCAGAGCCGCCGTCAGCTCTCGTCGCGGGCGTCGGAGAGGATCTTCAGCATCTCGTTGGTGAAGATCGAGCCGGTGAGCCTGGAGCCGACGCCGAGCTGGTCGGCCGGCTGCGAGCCGCGCAGGATGAGGGCCACGAGCGCCTCCTGCTGGCGGACGCGCTCGTCGCGCCGGGCCGAGGCATACTGCACGAACTCGGCCTCGACCGGCGCCTCGAACCGCTCGCGGAGCTGTACGGGGACTTCGGCCGGGCCGCCGGTCTTCGTCAGGTTGGCGTAGACCTCGGCCACCGAGGCGGCGCGGCCGTCGCGGTAGAAGATCGTCTTGTTGGCGCGCGCGGCGTCCGGAAACAGGCTGGCGGCGCGGGCGTCGGGCCGGTTCTCCATCGCCTGGATCAGCTTGGCCGAACCCTGGGGCCCCAGGAAGTGGGCGGCATAGAGTTCACCGGCGGTGGGGTTCCGCCCCACCCGGCCCTTCAGGTAGGCCGCGTGGTCCGAAGCGAGCTCGCCGGCCATCAGCGACGCGGCGTGCGGGTCGAGGCGCAGGTCCATGACCGCGCGGCGAGCCTCCTTGCCGTCCACATGGAACCTGCCGTCGGCGCCCTTGGAGATCAGTTCGGCGTAGCGGGCGTAGCCGTGCTTGGAGCCGTGGGTCTTAACGGTCTGAAGCCAGGTCTGCTCGACGAACTGGAAGAGGCCCGCGGCGGACGAGGTGCCCGCCCTGGCCGCGGGGTTGAAGCCGCTCTCGCGGTTCGCCGTGCGCATCAGGAACGAGAAGTCGACGCCCGTGGCCTTGGAGGCGCGCTGGATCGCGCCTTCAACCACCCCACGGATTCCCTCGATCGCCATGGGTCCAGTGGTCGGCCCGACATGGTTAACGCCGCGCTAACCATACTGCGACCGAACGGCCCAGCCGGCGGGCCCGACGCCGCCCACGGAGCATCTTGACGGCCGGCCGGTTCGGGTTTCTTCTCCGACTTGCAACATTGTTGCAATGTTGAAAGACCGAAGGAGGACACGCCGTGATCGCCCACCAGTCCGCACCACTGACCTTCGATTTCCGAGGGGCGGAGCGCCCCAGGCGCCTGACCACAGCCCTGCTGATCGCCGGCTCGGTGCATGTCGCGCTGGGGGCCTATGTTGCGTACATGAAATTTTCCCCGCCGCCCGCGCAGATCGAAACGGCGGCTCCGCCGCTCGTCGGTCCGTGGGTCACGATCGAGCCGCCGACACCCCCGAAATCGCATCCGCCGCCGCCCCGCGAGAAGCCACCGATCCGAATCCATGAGGCCGCGCCGCCGCAGGCCCCACGAACGTCGATCCGTTCGTGACCAGGATTCCCGACGACATCGTCGTGCCCGTCGGCCCGACGACGAGCGTCGAGTCCCCGCCGGCCGACCCGCCGAAGGCGGACCCGGTGATCCGCTCGCCGAACTGGGTGAAGCGGCCGGGCGCGGACGAGCTGGCGCGGTTCTATCCGGAGCGGGCCCTGAGGCTCGGGCTCGACGGCCGGGCGACGGTCGGCTGCGCGGTGACGGCCAGCGGCGCGCTGAGGGCGTGCGAGGTGGTCTCGGAAACGCCGGCCGACGTCGGCTTCGGCGAGGCCGCCATCAAGCTGTCGCGCTACTTCCGCATGAGCCCGCAGACCGTGGACGGCCAGGCGATCGACGGCGCGCGGGTGATCATCCCGATCGCCTTCCGCGTCCCGAAGGACATCTAGTAGCTTCTGGGCAGCCCGAGGACGCGTTCGGCGATGAAGTTGAACACCATCTCGCGGCTGATCGGGGCCAGGCGGGCGATCATGGACTCGCGGAAGTAGCGCTCCACGTCGAACTCCTTCGCATAGCCCATGCCCCCATGGGCGAGGACGGCGGCCTCGCACGCGTGGAAGCCGGCCTCGCCCCCCAGGTACTTGGCGGCATTGGCCTCTGCACCGCACTCGCGGCCGGCGTCGTAAAGGGCCGCGGCCTTGAAGGCCATGAGGTTCGCGGCCTCCAGCTCGGCCCAGGCCTTGGCCAGCGGATGGGCCACGCCCTGGTTCTGGCCGATCGGCCGGCCGAACACCACGCGCTCCTTGGCGTACCCCGCGGCCCGCTTCAGCGCCGCGCGGCCCAGGCCCACGGCCTCGGCGCCGAACAGCACCCGCTCGGGGTTCAGGCCCTCCAGGAGGTAGTAGAAGCCCCTGCCCTCCTCGCCCACCAGGGCGTCGGCGGGGACCTCCAGGTTGTCGATGAAGACGGAGTTCGACTCCACCGCCTTGCGGCCCATCTTCGGGATCGGCGTCGCCTGGATCCTCGATCGGTCGAAGTCGCAATAGAAGAGGCTGATCCCCTGCGTGGACTTGGCGACCTGGTCCCTGGGCGTGGTGCGGGCGACGATCAGGATCTTGTTCGCCCGCTGGGCGGAGGTCGTCCACACCTTGCGGCCGGAAATCCGCCAGCCGTCCTGGGTGCGCTCGGCCCGGGTGGTCAGGCTGGTGGTGTCGAGGCCGGCGTCCGGCTCGGTGATGCCGATGCACAGCTTGTCCTCGCCGGAGATCAACCGGGGAATGAAGCGGCGCCGCTGCTCATCGCTGCCGAACTTCGCGACCGGCATGGGTCCGAAGATGTTCAGGTGCAGGGCGCTGGCGCCCGAGAACCCCGCGCCGCTCTCGGCGACCGCCTGCATGGCGATGGCCGCCTCGGTCAGGCCGAGGCCCGCGCCGCCGAGTTCCTGAGGCATGGCGGCGCCGAGCCAGCCGGCCTCGGCCATGGCGGCCACGAAGGTCTCCGGGAACTCCCCGGTCTCGTCGGTGCGGCGCCAGTAGTCGGCGTCGAAACGGGCGCAGAGCCGAAGCACGCTCTCGCGGATCGTCTCCTGCTCGTCGGTGAGCCAGAAGCCGGTCATGCGCCCCATCCTCCCTAGACGAATCGCCCCGGAGCGAGGCGGGCCGCATAGGGGCCAGCTTCCCGCCCCGTCACGCAAGCCGTCACCACCTGGGCGACCAAAGGGGCCAGCAGCCAGCCGTTGCGCCGCGCGCCGGTGGCGAGGATGACGTTCGGCGTGGCGCCCGGCCCCACCAGGGGCAGGCCGTCGGGCGTGGCGGCGCGGACGCCGGCGGCAAGTTCGAAGGGCGCCCTCGCCAGCGTCGGGAACAGCCTTGCGCCGGCGGCGAGCAGAGGCGGCCCTGCGGCGGGATCGGGCGTGGGATCGGCCACACCGGCCTCCATGGTCGCCCCGACCGTGAGACCGCCCTCGGCGGCGAGCGCATAGACGCCTTCCCCGCGCATCACCATGGCCGGCCGCTCCGCCGTGGCGATCCGCAGGATGTGGCCCTTGATCGGCGTGAGAACGGCAAGCTCCGGGGCCAGGGCCGCCAGGGATCGCGAAGGGCCGGTGGCGATCACCAGGCGGTCGGCGCCTTCGAGACCCCGCGCGGGCTCGGCGCGGAAGACGACGCCCGCGCCGGTGCAGGCGCGGCGCAGCGCGGCCACGGCCTGGGCGGGGTCGAGCCGCCAGTCCTCGCGCATCCAGAAGCCGCGCTCGAGATCGGAACCGAGGCCCGGGGCGATCTCGTCCAGGACATTCCGCGGCAGGTCGGCGGCGTGCAGCCCCAGCCGGGTGAGGCCCGCTCCGACGTCCGCGAGCCAGGCCGGGGCGCCCACCGCCACCGCACCGGCGCGGTCGAGACGGACGCCGGCCCGCGCTTCCAGCGCCGGCCACAGGTCGCGGGCCGCCATGAGCAGCGGGAAGTGGGCGGCGGCCTCGGGGTCGAGGACGACCTCGAAGGCCGGCGCGATCATTCCGGCGGCGACGCCCGACGCGTTGGCCAGCGGCGTCGCCGGGTCGAAGACGGTCACGGCGCAGCCGGCGTCGGCCAGCGCCAGGGCTGTGCTGAGGCCCAGCGCGCCCGCGCCGGCCACGGTGACGGAAGGTCCCCCCGCTCATGCCCTCTTACCAAACGCTAAGCCGCCGGATTGCAAGCGGAACCGGCGTTCCGGCCAAGGGTTCTCAGAGACGACCAGCAGCCAACCGAGGGATACCCCATGGCCACCACCGGCACGTCCAATAATAGCGGCAAGTCCAAGTCGACGACCCGTTCCGCCGCCGCCAAGAAGGCCGCCGAAACCCGCGCGCGCGACGCCGTCGCGATGCTGAAGGCCGACCACCGCAAGGTCGAGGACCTGTTCAAGCAGTTCGAGAAGACCGAGCAGGCGGCCAAGCGGAAGGACATCGTCGGCCAGATCATCATGGAGCTGCGCGTGCACATGACGATCGAGGAGGAGATCTTCTATCCGGAAAGCCGCGAGTTCGTCGCCGAGGAGCTGACCGTCAACGAGGCGATCGTCGAGCACGAGGGCGCCAAGAACCTGATGATGGAACTGGAGGGCATGGACCCGTCCGACGAGATGTACGAGGCCAAGGTCACCGTCCTGCAGGAGATGATCGAGCACCACGTCGAGGAGGAAGAGAAGGAATACTTCCCCGAGGCGCAGAAGAACGGCATGCCGACCAAGGAGATCGGCGAGCGCATGATGGCCCGCAAGGAAGAGCTGATGGGCGAGATGGACGGCCCGGAGCGCACCCACTAGGCGCGCGATGGCCGAAGCCCTCGATCCTGCCGTCCCCAAGCGCGTGGACGACCTGGCGCAGTCCGTCCTCAAGGCGGCCTGCGACCAGGAGCTGAAGCTGGCGGCCGCCGAGTCCTGCACCGGCGGCCTGCTGGCCTCCCTGCTCACCGACATCCCCGGCCTCAGCCACGCTTTCGAGCGGGGCTTCGTCACCTACACCGACGAGGCCAAGCAGGAGATGCTGGGCGTGCCTTCGCACATCCTCGCCGACCATGGCGCGGTGTCCGAGGCCTGCGCCCGGGCCATGGCGGAGGGCGCCCTGGCCCACAGTCGCGCGGATGTGGCCGTCTCCATCACCGGCTTCGCCGAGGGCGCGCCGGGCCAGCCCGCGGGGCTGGTCCACTTCGCCTGCGCCAGCAATGGCGAGGAGACCCGGCACCGGCTGGTCCGTTGCGGCGAGGTCGGCCGGGCCGAGGTGCGGTTGCGGGCGCTGGAAACCGCCCTCGACATGATGTGCGATCAGCTTACGGACCATAGCCGCGCCAGCGCCGCCTGAGGGCTGGTCAGACCCTTCCCTTCGCGCAACAGTGGCCGCAACGATGTGACCGCTAACGGGAGGGGACCGGTCCGATGCCCACGATGCTGCTTGCGTTCGTCGCCGCGCTTTGGCTGGGGCTCGCCGGCGCGGCGCCCGCCGAGCCGCTGAAGCTCGACAAGGGGCGCATCGACGCCGCCCTCGCCAGGATGGTCGCCGACGGCCGCGTGGCGGGCGCCTCGGCGCTGGTCTGGCAGGATGGCCAGGAGCGGTACTTCGGAACCTCCGGCTTCGCGGACCGTGAGGCAAACAAGCCCATGCGCCGGGACACCCTGGTGCAGATCTGGTCGATGACCAAGCCGGTGACCGGCGTCGCCCTGATGCAGCTTTGGGAACAGGGCAGGTTCCGCCTGGACGACCCCGTGGCCCTCTACTTGCCGGAGTTCGGCCAGGTGAAGGTGGTCGACAAGGCCGGCGCTCTCCGGGCCCCCGCCCGGCCGATGACCGTGCGCGACCTGCTGCGGCACACGGCGGGACTGGCCTACGGCATGCGGCCGGGCCCGGCGGACGTCGAGTACCGCAAGGTGGAGCCCCTGGCGCTCACCAACACGCTCAGCGAGGCCGGCGTGAAGCTGGCGCAGGTCCCGCTGCTGTTCGATCCCGGCCAGGAATGGAGCTACTCCGCCTCGGTCGACGTGCAGGCCATGCTGGTCGAGAAGCTGTCGGGCCAGACGCACGAGGCCTATGTCCGCGAGCACATCCTCGCCCCTCTGAAGATGAAGGACACCGCCTGGACGCAGCCGGAAGCGAACTTCGCACGGCTCGCCGCCACCTACGTGGCGGGGACCGACGGCAAGATCGCCCGCCAGGCCGACGTCCAGACCCGACGGATGAACTTCGACCCGGCGCGGCGGATGACCATGGGCGGCGCGGGCCTGGTCTCCTCGCTGGACGACTACATGCGCTTCGCGCGGATGCTGCTGAACGGCGGCGAACTCGATGGCGCGCGCATCCTGAAGCCGTCGACCGTGAAGCTGATGGCCACCGACCAGCTCGACCCCAGCATGAAGGACCGGTTCTTCCTGCCGACCAAGGGCGCCGTCGGCTTCGGTTTCGACTTCGCGGTGCGGACCGGCCAGCCGAAGACGCCGGGCGAGAACCGCGGCGCGGTGGGCGAATTCTTCTGGGACGGGGCGGCCACCACCCTCTTCTTCGTGGACCCGGCCAACAAGGCCGCGGCCGTGTTCTTCGTCCAGAAGATGCCGTTCGACGTCACCCTGCACCGCGACTTCCGGGAGGCTGTCTACGGCAAGGGCTACCTGGGACCGAAGGGGGACTAGCCGTGGGCCAGGGCGTCGGGGAGCGGATGCTTCTCGCCCCATCCCTGGTGCCACTCCGGCTCGCCGGCGTAGCGCTTGGCCAGGAAGTCCACGAAGAACCGGACCTTGGGCGCCAGGTGGCGGGCGTGGGGATAGACCGCGTGGACGTGGATCGTCTCCGGCTCGAAGGCGCAGAGCACCGGGACGAGCTTGCCTGAGCGCAGGTCGTCGGCGGCGGCGAAGGCCGGCGTGCGGGTGATGCCGAACCCCTCGCGGGCGGCGGCCACGCAGGCGTCCGCGCCCGAGAAGGTCAGCCGGCCGTGGACGCGGACGTCCTTGCGGTCGCTGTGCGGGCCGAAGCGCCAGACCAGGGGGTCGCGGGCGTTGGTGTCGATGATCGCCTCGTGGCGCGAGAGGTCGGCGAGCGTCTGGGGCGTGCCGGCGCGGGCGAGGTAGTCCGGCGAGGCGCAGGTGACCATCCGGACGGCGGCGAGCTTGCGGGCCACCAGGGAGGAATCCGACAGCGCGCCGATCCGGACGGCCACGTCGAAGCCCTCCTCCACCAGGTTGACCATGCGGTCGGTGGACGAGACCTCAAGCGCGACCTCCGGGTGGGCGCGGGCGAAGTCGAGGAGCGCCGGGACGAGCTGGCTTGCGCCGAAGGAGACCGGCGCCGATATCTTCAGCGTGCCGCGCGGGCAGCCGTCCTGGTCGCGCACCGAGCCCTCCAGGGCCTCGAAGTCCTCGATGAGGCCGCGGGCCCGCTCCAGATAGGCGCGGCCAGTGTCGGTGAGGGAGACGTCCCGGGTCGTGCGGTTCAGGAGCCGGGCGCCCAGGCGGTTCTCCAACCGGGCGACGAGCTTCGAGGCCTGGGCGCTGGAGACCCCGAGCCGGCGGGCCCCTTGCGTGAAGCTGCGGGCGTCGGCGACGGCGGCGAAGGCGGCGATCTCGTCGAAACGGTCCATCGGGATTGTTTCCTTTCCGGAAGCAAACTTATGCACAGCGCTCGGATTATCAACCGTCCAGCATGGGCCCATCTGTGTCTCACGAAATTCGCTGGAGAGACGAGAAGATGACCCAAGCCTATACCGTCGCCGTCCTGGTCGGCTCGCTCCGCAAGGACAGCGCCAGCCGCAAGATTGCCCAGGCCATCGCCGACGAGGCCCCCAAGGGCCTGACCTTCAAGGTCGTCGAGATCGGCGACCTGCCCCACTACGACCCGGACCTGGAGACCGACACGCCGCCGGCCGCCTGGACCCGCTTCCGTCAGGAGCTGGCCGACGTCGACGGCTTCCT
This sequence comes from Phenylobacterium sp. J367, assembly GCF_024699985.1. Classification (GTDB taxonomy): domain Bacteria; phylum Pseudomonadota; class Alphaproteobacteria; order Caulobacterales; family Caulobacteraceae; genus Phenylobacterium. The sequence continues at coordinate 4,420,331 of NZ_JAJONA010000001.1, forward strand.
GTTCGTGACGCCCGAGTACAACCGCTCGGTCCCCGGCTTCCTGAAGAACGCCATCGACGTGGGCTCGCGCCCCTGGGGCAAGGCGGTGTTCACCGACAAGCCGGCGGCGATCGTCTCGACGTCCGCGGGCGCGCTCGGCGGCTTCGGCGCCAACCATCACCTGCGCCAGATGATCAGCTTCTTCGGCATGCCGCTGCTCGGCCAGCCGGAAGCCTACATCGGCAACTCCCTGTCGCTGTTCGACGAGAGCGGCGCCCTGGTGAACGAGGCGACGACCGACTTCCTGAAGACGTTCGGCCAGGCGCTCGCGCACTTCGTGGCGAAGAACGCCCCGCACGCGGCCGACCGGAAGGCGGCCTAAGGCCGCCGCCCGAGACCGGAGCCTCCCCATGACCCTGCCCACCTACTTCATCCCGCACGGCGCGGGGCCCTGCTTCTTCATGGACTGGACCCGCGGCCCGGCCGACACCTGGGACCGGACGGCCGCCTGGCTGAAGAGCCTTGTGGCGAGCCTGCCCGAGCGGCCGAAGGCGATCCTGGTGGTCTCGGGTCACTGGGAGGCGGACGCGTTCACGGTGCAGACCGCCGAGCGCCCGCCGATGCTCTTCGACTACTACGGCTTTCCGGAGCACACCTACCGCCTGACCTTCGACGCGCCGGGCTCGCCGGCGCTGGCGAAGCGGGTGCGCGAGCTGCTGGGCGCCGCCGGCTTCCCCACCGCCGAGGACGCGGCGCGCGGGTATGACCATGGGGTGTTCGTGCCCCTGAAGCTGGTGACCCCCGAAGCCGACGTGCCCGTCGTGCAGCTCTCGCTGCAGGCCAGCCTCGATCCGGAGGTCCACCTGGCGGCCGGGCGCGCGCTCAGCCCCCTTCGCGACGAAGGCGTGCTGATCGTCGGCTCGGGGATGAGCTGGCACAACATGCGCGGCTTCTCGCCGGCCTATACGGCGAAGTCGGCGGCGTTCGACGCGTGGCTGGGTGAGGCGATCGCCGACCCGGCGCGGCGCGACGAGGCCATCGCTCACTGGGACCAGGGTCCGCACGCCCGCGAAGCCCATCCGCGCGAGGAACACTTGGCGCCCCTCTTCCTCGCCGCCGGCGCGGCGGAGGGCGAGCCCGGCGAGGTGGCCTTCCGCGACCAGGTGATGGACGTGGTGGTCTCCGCCTTCAAGTTCGGGCGCCCTCCCCGCGTTCCTGACGCTCCCCCGTCAGTGAACACCCTCCCGGCGGCGCCCCACACACCCGCCGCCGGGAGGCTCAGGGCCTAGACAGCCAGGCTGTAGAATTTCACCGCATTGTCCCGGAAAAGCTGGGCTTTCTCGGCTTCACCGGCGCCGGAGGCCAGGCGCTTGAGCGCGTTCCACAGGACGCCGTAGCTGCAGGACACGCTGTCCACCGGGAAGTTGCTCTCGAACATCGCCCTGCCCGTCCCGAAGGCGTCGATGCAGGTTTCGACGTAGGGCCGCCAGGCTTCGGCCAGCTCCGCGGAGTCCGGAAGCGCGTCGCGCTTGTGGAAGCCGAAGCCGCAGACCGCCATGCCGAGGCCGCCCAGCTTCACCCAGACGTTCGGACAGGTGGCGAGCTCGCGAAGGGCGCGCTCCCAGCCGGCGAAGACCTCGTCGCGGCGTCCTGCGTACGGCCCGATGCCGAGCGGGCCGCCCACGTGGTCCAGCATGATGGGGATCTCCGGGAAGGCGCGGGCCAGCGCCGTCACCTCGGGGAGCTGGGTGTGGTACTGCCAGGCCTCGAACGAGAGTCCATGCTCGCCGAGCTTCGCATAGCCCTCGCGGAAGGTCGGCAGGGCGTAGAGTCCCGGCGGCGGTTCGGTGTGGCTCACCCGCACATCGGGGCTCGCGTCCCAGGCGCCGGCGTGGCGGATGCCCTTGAAGCGGCCGCCGCCGGCCCGGACGTGGGCGGCCAGCACCTCGGTCACGGATGCGCCCTGGGCGAGGTCGGCGCGGCCGACGATGCCGGCGCAGGCGCGGACGGGCCCATAGCGGCCGGAGTCGGCCATGGCGGCGACGCCGGTGACGAACTCGGTCTCGCCGACGAACCGGAACGGCTCGGGCGCCACGGCCGAGTAGAAGGCGCCGCACTCCACGAAGACGGTGCTTTCCACCCGGTGGCCCTGGCCGATGTCCGCCAGCAGCTCGGGGAGCAGGTAGCGGCCGGCGGGGAAATCCCACAGGTGATGATGCGGATCGCAGATCGGCAGATCCGGCCAGAGGACGTCTTCGGTCATCGGGTGCTGCGGCATGGCCCGGAGCCTAGCCGGCGCGCGCCGCTCAGGCGACCTGCGTGTCGTCCTCGTGTGCGGGCGCATTCAGCACGCGGTTGAGCGCGTCGATCAGCCGACCCGCCTCGATCGGCTTGGCGATGAAGTCGTCCATGCCCACGGCGAAGTACTCGGCGATGTGGTGCCTCATGGTGTTCGCGGTCAGTGCGATGATCGGCGTACGCGGACGACCTTCAAGCGCCTCGCGGGTGCGGATCGCGAGCGCCGCGGTCGGACCGTCCATCTCCGGCATCTGGACGTCCATCAGGATCAGGTCCCAGGCCTCGCGATCCCAGGCCTCCAGCGCCGCGCGGCCGGTGCCGACGATGACCGGCTCGAGGCCGAGCTGGGCGAGCAGGGTCTTCAGGACGAGCTGGTTGGTGGCGTTGTCCTCGGCGGCGAGGATCTTCAGCGGGCACTCTTCCATCGCCGCCTGGGCGGCTTCCGGACAGGGTTCCGGCTGGACGTCGGGCGCATCCGACACCCTCGGCAGCGGGAGGGTGACGGAGAAGGTGGCCCCCTCGCCCGGCTTGCTCTTCGCCGTGATCGCGCCGCCCATCAGCTCGGAAAGGTCGCGGCAGATGGCGAGGCCCAGGCCCGTGCCGCCGTAGCGGCGCGTGGTCGAGGCGTCGGCCTGTTCGAACTTCTGGAAGAGGCCGCCGAGCTTGTCCTCCGGGATGCCGATACCGGTGTCACGCACCGTCAACTTCAGGGACTTGCCCCGGCGGCCGACGGTGACGGTGACCCCGCCCCGCTCGGTGAACTTCAGCGCGTTGGAGACCAAGTTGTAGAGGATCTGACGCACCCGCACGGAGTCGCCCAGATAGACCCCGCGGGCGGCCGGTTCGATCTTCAGCTCGAACAGCAGGTCCTTGGCCTCGGCCACCGCCTCGAAGGTGGCGTGAGCGCCTCTCGCCAGCTCGGCGATGTCGAATTCCGCCTGCTCCAGCTCCAGCTTGCCGGCCTCGATCTTCGAGAGATCGAGGACGTCGTTGAGGATGGCCAGCAGCGCCTCGCCGGACTGGCGGATGACCTCCAGCCGCTCGCGCTGTGCCGGGGCCAGTTCCCCCTGGCCATGGCCTGGGCCATGCCGAGCACGCCGTTCAGCGGCGTGCGGATCTCGTGGGACATGGTGGCCAGGAAGGCGCTCTTGGCGTTGTTGGCCGCCTCGGCCGCCTCCTTGGCCTGGACGAGGGCGCACTCCTGCGCCTTGCGCTCGGTGATGTTCTGGATCGCGCCCACCAGCCGGACCGGGCGGCCGTCCGCGTCGTGGATCAGCCGCGCCGCGCTGCGGGCCCACACGACCTTCCCGTCGTCGCGGGCCATGCGGTATTCCGGCCGGTAGGACCCACCCGCGCCGAGATCCGCCTCCCAGGCTTTCCGCACCGCCTCGCGATCCTCCTCGTGGATCGAGTCCCAGATGCCGTCGCCCAGCATGTCCTCGTAGGTCTTGGGCGTCGTGAAGAAGGTGTCCTCGGCGCCCGGCCTTCTCGAGCTCCTTGCGGACGTAGTCCATCTCCCACACGTGGATGTCGGCGATCTCGAGGGCGAGCTTCAGCCGGTCCTCCGAGCGCTCGGCGCGCTCCAGGGCCTCCATGAGGTTGGTGATGTCGTGCGAGGTGACGATGACCCCGCCGATCTGGCCGTTGCCCTCCAGCCAGGGCGCCACGATCGCCTGAACCCAGGCCGTGCGGCCGTCGCGCCGGGTGATCGCCAGGCGGTCGACCGAGATCGTCTCGCCGTTCAGGGCCCGGGCGAGGGCGGCGCGGAACGGGCTGAAGGCCTCGGGCGCGACCTCGAACACGTCGCGGCCGCGGACCTCGCCCACGTCGGGGCCGCGGTTGGCCCGCCAACGGGGGCTGGCGCCCAGGATGCGGTACTCGCGGTCGAGGATGACGAGCGGCAGCGGGGCGGTGTCGATGACGCCGGCGAGCGCGCGGCGCGCCACGTCGCGCTCACGGGCCGAGACCTGGCGGGCGCGGTCGGCGCGCAGACGGCCCCACTCCACGGCCAGGAAGTCGGCGAGGTCCTGCAGGCGGCCGGCGAGGTCGGCGTCGAACGGCCGGGGCCGCACGCCCATGACACAGAGGACGCCGGGGATCTCGCCGCCCGGCAGGCGGATCGGCGCGCCGGCGTAGAACCGCAGGAACGGCGGCCCGGAGACGAGCGCGTTGTCCTTGAAGCGGGGGTCCAGCGTCCCGTCCTCGACCCAGAGCACCCTGCCCTCTTCCAGCACGATGCGGCTGGCCGGCACATCGCGTTCGCTGGTGATGGCGCCGGGCGTCGTCCAGAGCACGCCTTCGCCCACCAGGGCGACCTGGGCGCTGACGTCGCCGAACAGGGCGCGCGCGAGCCGTGTCGCCCGGTCGAAGACGGGCGCCGAAGTCTCGGCTGGCAGCACGGACCCTGGCGTGGCCCGGAAGTTCGGCGTCTTCGCGCGCGACATCCACTCATCCCGACGTTCGCCGGCAAGGTGCTGGGCAGGCGTTAAGGTCGCCTTTCAGATGCAGGGGTGCGGCAGGCCGCCGCAGCCAGCCGGTGGAGCACGATCCCGCTCGTGGTGGCGACGTTCAGGCTGTCGAAACCGCCGGCCATGGCGATGCGCACGGTGCGGGCGCGGGCCAGGGTTTCCGGTGCGAGCCCAGGCCCTTCCGCGCCGAACAGGGCGGCCGTGCGCGGGCCCGGGACGACCTCGCCGATCTCGGCCTCGCCGGCCGGCGAGAGGGCGAGCGACTCGAACCGGTGGGCCGAGAGGAGATCCAGGAGGTCGGCCCCGGCCGGCAGGGTTGCGAAGGGTACGGTGAGCGCCGCGCCCACCGAGACGCGGATGGCCTTGCGGTAGAGCGGGTCGCAGCAGGCGGCGTCCATCAGCACCGCGTCGGCCCCGAAGGCCGCGGCGTTGCGGAACAGGCCGCCCATGTTGTCGTGGTTGGCGATGGCCGACAGCGCCACGACCAGCGCCCGTTCCGGCAGGCCGGCCAGCAGGGCGTCCGCCGAGGGCTCGGCGCGTTCGCCCGCCGCCAGGATGCCCCGGTGGATCGGGAAGCCGACGATGGCGTCCATCACCGCCTGGCCGGCGGCGTAGATGGGCGTGGCCTCCGGCAGGCCCGCCAGGACATCGGCGAGGCCGTCCAGGCGCTGTTCGGCGACAAGGACCGACGTCAGCGGGTGGCGGCCGGCGGCGATCGCCTTCTCCAGCACCACCCGCCCCTCGGCGATGAACCGCCCCGACCGGCCGACAAGGTCTCGCTCCCGCACCGCCCGGTAGGGTTCGATGCGCGGATCGTCCGGGTCGGCGATCGGGACGATAAAGGGCTTTGGGGCTACCAGATGCGCACCCGGTCGGCGGGGGGCGAGGTACAGCTTCTGGCCGGGCTTCACCTCGAAGGCCGGGTACCAGGGGTCCTGGTTCCGCACGGTGAGCGCCCGCCAGCGGCCGGGCGAATGGACGCCGGTGATCACGTTCCGACGCAGCGCCGCGTCGCGGTACTTCGACCGGTAGTTCTGCGCCCAGCCCAGGTAGAAGCGCTGCTCGCCCGTGAAGCCGTCGAGCACCGGGGCCTCCTGGCCGCCCAGGGAGAGCTTCCAGGCGTCGTAGGCGGCGGCCAAGCCGGCCACGTCGGCGATGTTCTCGCCCAGCATCTGCTCGCCCGGCAGGTTGAGGTCCGGGAACACCTGGTAGGCGCTGTACTGGTCGGCGAGTTGCCTGGTCCGGGCACGGAACTGGGCGAGGTCCTGGTCGGTCCACCAGTTCTTCAGGGCGCCGTCGGCGCCGAACTGGGCGCCCAGGTCGTCGAAGCCGTGGCTGACCTCGTGGCCGATCACCCCGCCGATGGCGCCGTAGTTCACCGCCGCGTCGGCATTGGCGTCGAAGAAGGTCGGCTCCAGGATCGCCGCCGGGAAGATGATCGAGTTCTGCGACGGGGCGAAGAGGGCGTTCACCGTCTGGGGCGTCATGAACCACTCCTCGCGGTCCACCGGCCGGCCGAGCTTGGCCAGGTTGCGGTCGCGCTCGAAGAGCTCGGCGCGCATGGCGTTGCCGTAGGCGTCGCCGCGGACGATCTGGAGTCCCGAATAATCGCGCCACTTGTCGGGGTAGCCCACATAGACCCGGAAGTTGGCGAGCTTCTGCCTGGCCTTGGCCTTGGTCTCCGGCGTCATCCAGTCGATGCGGTCGATGCGGTGGCCGAAGGCGGTGACGACGTTCTTCGCCATCTCCTCCACCTGGGCCTTCCGCTCCGGCGGGAAGTGGCGCTCGACATAGAGCTTGCCGATGGCCTCGCCGAGCGCGCCCGAGGTGAAGTCGACGCCCCGCTTCCAGCGCTCGCGCTGCTGGGGAGTGCCGGAAAGCGCCGTGCCGTTGAAGGCGAAGTGCTCGTCGACGAACGGCCTGGAGAGGAAGGGCGAGGCGCGCTCGACAGTGCGGAAGGCCAGCCAGTCCTTCCAGGCCTGGGCCGGCTGGCTCGCCACCAGCTTTGAGATGCCGACGATGGCGGTGTCCTGCCAGATGCCGAGCTTCTGCTCCTTCTGCAGGCCCACGGCGGTCAGGAAGGCGTCCCAGTCCAGGCCGGGCGCCTTGCGGGCGAGCTCGGCGCGGGACCACAGGTTGTTGCCCTTCTGTACGTCGCCGGTCTGGTCCACCGTCCAGTGGAGCCTGGCGATCCGGGTCTCCAGATCGACGACGCGCTTCGCGGCCGCCTCGGGGTTGGGATAGCCGGCGAGCTTCAGGCTGGCGGCGATGTGCGCCTGGTACTTTCCGCGAAGCTCCGCGTTGCGGGCGCTGGAGCCCAGGTAGTACTCGCGGTCAGGCATGCCGAGGCCGCCCTGCAGCAGGTAGGCGCGGTACTGGGTGGTGTCGTCGAGGTCCTCGGCGACCCAGAGGCCCAGGATATTGGGCGTGTAGTAGTTGGTGGCGTTCAGCACATCGACGTCGGCGCGGACCGTGCCGCCCAGCGCGCGGGAGATCTCGCTGCGGGTCTTCAGGGCCTGGATGGCGTCGAGCTCGGCCTTCAGCGGCTGGGCGCCCAGCGCCTCGACGCGCGCCTCGTCCATGAAGCTCGCATAGTAGTCGCCGATCTTGCGGGCCTCGGAGCCGGCGGGGGCCTCCGCCCTGGCGCTGTCCTCGATGATCGCTCGGGTGCGGGCCGCCGCGCGCTCGGCGATGGCCACGAAGCTCGTCATGTTCGAGCGGTCGGCGGGGATTTCGGTGGTCTTCACCCAGGTCCCGTTGGCGTAGTCGAAGAAGTCGTCGCCCGGGGCCACGGCGCGGTCCATGCCGGCGGTGTCGAACCCGAAGGTCCCGAACATCGGCTTGGGCCGGGGCGGGCGCCGGCGGCGGCGGGGCCTCGGCCACGGGCGGGGCCGGCGGCGCGGCGGGCGTCGCGCAGGCGGAGACGAGGACGGTCGCCGAACAGGCGGCGAGCCAGGCGTTGCGAAGGTTCATGCGGACGGAATCTCCCAGGGCGGGCCTCCCGCCCGCGTGTTTGGGCGCTTCCTACACGCAGATCCCCGCCGGCGGTGCTTACAGCTTTGTCATGCGCCGCCGAGTTCGGCGATGGCCGGCGCCAGTTCGTCCAGCAGTTCGCGGGCCAGGAAGCCGAGCGGCGCGATCCGCTCGCCAAGCCGGGCCCCGGCCCGGGCGTGCGCCGCCACGCCCCAGACGGCGGCCTGGACCGGGGCGCAGCCCCGGGCGATGAGGCCGGCGATCACGCCCGCCAGCACGTCGCCCGAGCCGGAGGTGGCGAGGCCCGCCAGGCCGCCCTCGTGGACCCAGGCGGTCCCGTCCGGACTGACGATCAGCGTCGCGGCGCCCTTCAGGACCACCACCGCCCGGCAGGCGGTGGCGGCCCGCCGCGCGCAACCCAGCGGATCGGCCAGGATGTCGTCCTTCGGAAGACCGATCAGGCTGGCCATCTCGCCGGCGTGGGGCGTCAGCACCAGCTCGCCATGACGGGCGGCGGCGCGGTCAGGATCCGCCATCAGCCCGCTCAGCGCCGCGGCGTCGACCACCATCGGCGGCCCGCCCGCCTCCACGAGGCGCAGGGCCAGTTCGCCGGCCGGCGCGTCCTCGATCATGCCTGGGCCGATCACGGCCGCGTCGCAGCGGGCCACGCAGTCGCCCAGCGTCTCGGCGGCCTCCGGCGCCAGCTCGCCGTCGGCTGTCTCCGGCGCGGCGATCACCCGGGCCTCGGGCATGGCCAGCGCCAGGCTTCGCGCCAGCCCGGCCGGCGCGCCGATCTGCAGCTTCCCGGCCCCCGCCCGGAGCGCGGCGGTGGCGGTGAGCAGGGTCGCGCCGGCCACCTGCGCGCCGCCCGCCAGGACCAGGACCCGGCCGCGGACCTCCTTGTCGCTGTCGTCCGGCACCGGCGGCGGGGCCCAGGCGGCGAGCAGTGCAGGCGTGACCCGTTCCGGCGCGCTCATCGGGCGGCGACGGCCGCGTCGGGCTCCCGCGTGACCGGCGTCGCCTGCTGTTCGAGGGGCGCGGTGAAGTTGTAGCGGAAGAGCTTCAGCTCGCCGTTGGCGCCCTCGCCGCGGTCGAGCCGGTATTCGGTGACCGAGCAGTTGGCCACGTCCTTCTCCCGGTCGATGGCGAGGATCTCGTCCTCCGTCAGGCACTCCAGCAGGTAGCGCAGGCAAAGCACCACCACCTGGTGGCTGACGATCAGCACCCGCTTCCCGGCGTGATGGAGGGACAGGGTGTCGAGGGCGCTGCGCAGCCGCAGGATCACGTCGCACCAGCTCTCGCCGCCAGGCGGCCGGTGATAGAACTTGCCGAGGAGCCGCCGGAACTCGGCCTGGTCGGGGAAGTCGGCCTCGATGCCGCGCCGGGTCAGCCGGTCGAGCACCCCGAACTCCTTCTCGCGCAGCCGCTCGTCGGCCACCGGGCGATGGGCCTCGGGCGAGAAGCCGCCGCAGTCGCGGACGATGTCGGCGGTCCTGAGCGCGCGGATGTAGGGCGAAGTCAGCACCACCTCCGGCCGCTCGTGCGGCGGCAGCTCCGCGAACCAGCGGCCGAGCGCGCAGGCCTGCTCCTCGCCGAGCTTGGAGAGCGGCACGTCCACGTCGCGCTCGGCGATGTCGATGCGCACCAGTCCGGCCTGGTCCGCCAGGTCCCGGGCCACGTTGCCGGCGCTCTCGCCGTGCCGGACGATCCAGAGCCGCTCGGGCCACCGTGACGCCACGCCTGTTCCCTTCAAAAGATGATCCCGGGCTCCAAACGCCAGCGTGGCGGTTCGGATGCGTGAACCTCCAGCCGAGCCGAGCCTTCATACCGACGATGCCCGACTGCGCCGCCACGACCTCCGCCGACGAGGCCCTGCTCTCGCTGCTGAAGCGGCTGGACGCCCTCGGCTACGACTTCGTCACCCCGACGCCCGCCTCGCACGCCCGGGTGCTCGCCCGGCCGGCGATGGCCGAGGCGCGCTCGGTGCGCGACGTCCTGGGCTGGAGCCTGCCGTTCCGCGAGGATGTTCTGCCGCGCGATCTCTTCGCGGACCTGCGGGCCGCCGGGATGCTGGCGCCTGCGGACGGCGGGCTCTGGCGGAGCGCCGTCCGCGTCTCCCGGGTGCGCGGCCTGCTGTTCCTGCATTCGGCCTATCCCACCGACGACGAGGATTCGGTGTTCCTGGGGCCGGACAGCTACCGGTTCGCCGACTTCGTGGCCGCCGAGATGGGGCCGGACTGCCGGCTCGGCCGGATGGTCGATATCGGCGGCGGCGCGGGTGTCGGCGCCCTGACCGCGGCGCGCGTCTGCCGGGCCCGCGAGGTGCTGCTCACCGACGTGAACCGCCAGGCGCTCAGGCTCGCGCGGATCAACGCCGTCCACGCCGGCATACCGCTCGCCACCCGTGAAGCGCCCGACCTCGACGGCGCGCCGGACGCCTGCGACCTGATCCTCGCCAATCCGCCCTACATCGTCGATCCGGCGGGCCGGACCTACCGCGACGGCGGAGACCTGCACGGCGGCGAGGTCTCGCTCCAGTGGGCGAAGGCGGCGATGCCGAAGCTCGCGCCCGGCGGCCGCTTCCTGCTCTACACCGGCAGCGCCATCCTGGCCGGCGGGCGCGACCGGCTGCGGGAGGAGCTGGCGAAGGCGGCCGGGGCCGCGGGCTGCGCCTTCGCCTACCGCGAGCTCGATCCGGACGTGTTCGGCGAGGAGCTGGAAAAGCCGGCCTATGCGGACGTGGAGCGCATCGCGGTCGTCGGTTGCACGATCACAAATCCTTTCCCACAGCCTCCAGAAAGTTGACGCCCCCGTCACCTTCGGCGTACCCCTAGGGTAACGGTGGAGGAACGATCATGGCCGATGGCAACCTGCTGAGCCTGAACCAGGCGCGCGACGAGGCCTATTCGCTGCCGCTCGAGGAGCTGAACCCGGCCCAGCCGGCGCTCTTCCAGGCCGACGCGCACTGGCCGATGTTCGAACGCCTGCGGAAGGAGGACCCGGTCCACTACACCGCCGAGAGCGAGCACGGGCCGTACTGGTCGATCACCAAGTACAACGACATCATGGCGGTGGACACGAACCACCAGGTGTTCTCGTCCGAGGGCGGCATCACCATCGCCGAGCAGACGCAGGGCGACGGCCCGCTGCCGATGTTCATCGCCATGGACCCGCCGAAGCACGACGTGCAGCGCAAGACGGTCTCGCCGGCCGTCTCGCCGATGAACCTCGCCCGGCTGGAGCCGCTGATCCGCGAGCGCGCGGCCGGCATCCTCGACAGCCTGCCGATCGGCGAGGAGTTCGACTGGGTGGACCTGGTGTCGAAGGAGCTGACGGGCATGACGCTCGCCACCCTGTTCGGCATGCCGCAGGAGGACCGCCGCCGGCTGATCAACTGGTCGGACGTGGTCACCGCCATCCCGATGCCGGGCGGGCTCGTCGAGAGCATCGAGCAGAAGATGCAGATCTTCGTGGAGTACCACGCCTACTTCACGGAGCTCTGGAACCAGCGGGTGAACGCCGATCCGACCGGCGACCTGATCTCCATGCTGGCCCACGGCCCCGAGACCCGGAACATGGAGCCGCGGGAGTACTTCGGGAACATCGTGCTGCTGACGGTGGGCGGCAACGACACCACCCGCAACACGATCACCGGCTCGATCTATGCGCTGAACAAGAACCCGGACCAGTACGACAAGCTGCGCGCCAACCCGGACCTGATCACCTCCATGGTGTCCGAGACGATCCGCTGGCAGACGCCGCTGGCCCACATGCGCCGCCGCGCGCTCGCCGACCACGAGATCGGCGGCAAGCTGATCCGGAAGGGCGACAAGGTCGTCATGTGGTACGTCTCGGGCAACCGCGACGAGGAGGTCATCGAGCGGCCGAACGACTACATCATCGACCGCGAGCGGCCCCGCACGCACATCTCCTTCGGTTTCGGCATCCACCGCTGCGTGGGCAACCGCCTGGCCGAGCTGCAGCTCAAGGTCATCTGGGAAGAGATCATGAAACGCTTCCCGGAGATCGTCGTCGTGGACGAGCCCAAGCGCGTCTACTCGTCGTTCGTGAAGGGCTACGAGAGCATGCAGGTGGTCATCCCCCGCCGGAACTAGACGCACGGGGCGGCGGCGGCGAAAGTCGCCGCCATGACTGACTTGCAAGCGAGTGACCGGGACGCCATCGGCGCCGTCGTGGACGGCATGTACGAGATGATCTCGGGCCCCGCCGGCCCGCGCGACTGGCCGCGCCAGCCGGAGCTGTTCCACCCGGCCTCGCGCCAGATGCGCACGGCGCCGGGCGACGACGGCCGGTCCACCATCACCATCATGGCGCCGGACGAGTACCGCGCGAACGTGACGCCGTTCTTCGACGCCAACGGCTTCTTCGAGGTGGAGATCGACCGGCGGATCGACGTGATGGGCAACATGGCCCACGTCTGGAGCCTCTACGAGGCGCGCACCGCGCCGGAGGACGCCGAACCCGAGCGGCGCGGGATCAACTCCATCCAGCTCTACAAGGGCCCCGACGGCGCGTGGAAGATCATCTCGATGATCTGGGACAACGAGCGCCCCGGCGTGGTGGCGAAGGTCTAGGCCCAGTTGCTCCCCGTCGGGGAGCTGTCCCGCAGGGACTGAGGGGGTCAGAACCAACGCCTCAGCGGACCCCCTCCACCGCTTCGCGGTCCCCCTCCCCCGGTGGGGAGGAATTCAGCGGTCCTTCGCGGTCTCGCGGACCCGCACGATCAGGCTCTGGCTGGCGGTCGCCATCAGCTCCCCGTCCTGGGCGAAGAGATACATCGCCCCGTGGCCGAAGCCGCCGTGGACGCCGTGGATGCGGATGTCGCAGAGCACCCATTCGGTGGGCACGATCCGGCGGACGCGCAGCGTGTTGTCCAAGCTGTTGCCGCCGGCGTTCTGGCCCAGCGCATTGCCGATCCCCGAGGGGACGAAGTCGGCCATGATCGCCAGCATCGGCGCATCGATCGGGAAGCGCTCGCGCGGGCGGATCCAGAGGAGCGAGCGGCCGTCGGCCTCGGCGTTGCCGACCCGGTCGGCGCCGTAGCGGCCCTTGGCGACCCGGACCTCGATGCGGCTGTGCAGCCCTCCCCGCCGCCCCGCCAGTGATCGGCGGGCTCGCAGTCCTCGGGCGGAGGCGCGTCGGGCATCTGCAGCCACTGCTGGGACAGGTCGCTCGGCCGGGCGCCGAGGGCGGCGTTGACCGTGAAGATCTCCTGGTCGCCCACGTGGCCGGTGACGCGGGCCTGGCTGTTGTACTTGCCGGCGGCGGGCACCCAGACGTCGAGGTCGACGATGCTGGGCGGGCGGGCGTAGGAGAGATACTGCGCCGTCGCCCAGATCACCGGGCGGCCCGTGGTGCGCTCCATGGCGCTGACCGCCGAGGCCAGGCCGACCCCGCCGAACATGAAGAGGTTGCCGGGCGGCCCCACGCAGACGGCCGGGCTGAGGGGCATGAACCAGCGGTGCGGGTTGTGCGTCGCCCGCAGGTCGAAGAAGGAAGCGTCCATCGCGCGATCTTGTTGAGCCTTCCGCGAAGCTTCGCAAGGGCCGTAAGCCCGCTATATGCGTTGAGCTTCCAGGAGGATCGATGCCAGCCAAGACCCTGACCGCCCAGCACGCGGCCCATCGCGACGACATCGGCGACCTGCAGACCCGCCGGCCGGTGCCGGGCCCGAAGCTTGCGCAGGTCGATCCGTTCCTGTTCCTCAACCACCACGGGCCCCAGGTCTATCCGCCGGCCAATCGCGGCCTGCCCTTCGGTCCGCACCCGCACCGCGGCTTCGAGACGGTGACCTTCATCCTGGAAGGCGAGCTGGCGCACCGGGACTCGGCGGGGCACGAGAGCGTCATCAAGGCGGGCGGCGTGCAGTGGATGACCGCCGGCTCGGGCCTGATCCACGCCGAGGTCTCGCCAGCGGCCTTCCTCGAGGCGGGCGGGCCGCTCGAAATCCTGCAGCTCTGGGTGAACCTGCCCTCGCGGCTGAAGATGACCAGCCCGCGCTACGTCGGCCTGCAGGCCGACCAGATCCCGGCGCTGACCGCCGACCAGGGCCGGGTCACGGTCAACCTGATCTCGGGCAAGTGGGGCGGCCAGACGGGGCCGGTCCCGTCCCTGACCGGCGTCTTCATGACCACGCTCCACATGAAGCCCGGCGGCAAGGTGGGCTTCGGCTCGCTCGCCGGGCGCAATGTCTTCCTCTACCTGGTCCGCGGCCATGTGAGCGTGAACGGCAAGGCGGTGGCCCCCTGGCACCTCGTCGAACTGGACCTGGAGGGCGACACCCTCGAGATCGCTGCGGACGACGAGGCGGTCGTGCTCTACGGTCACGCGGAGCCGATCAACGAGCCGGTGGTCGCTCACGGTCCCTTCGTGATGAACACCCGCGAGGAGATCGTCGACGCCATCCGCGACTACAACGCCGGCCTCTTCGACCACGTCACCGCCGCCTGATCGCGGCAAAATCGGACGGCCATGCCTACCGCCCGGGCCAAAGCCCCCATACATCTGGGGCGTTAGGGAGATTCTTCAGATGAACATTGCCCGGTCCAGGACCGCCGCCGCCTTCGGCATCGTCCTCGCCGCTTCGCTTCTCGTGGCCGAGCCGGCTGACGCCCGCCGCGGCGGGAGCTTCGGCAGCCGCGGCGCGCGCACCTATACGCCGCCGCCGCGCACCCAGACCTCGCCCACCCAGACCGCCCCGGTCGAGCGCACGATGACGCCGCGCCAGCCGGCCGCGCAACAACCGGGGGCCCGTCCGGCCACGGCCGGCGCGCCGGCGCAGCACGCCGCGCCGCGGCGGGATCTTCGGGGGTTTCGGAGGCGGCCTGCTGGGGGGTCTCATCGCCGGCGGCCTGATCGGCGCCCTGCTCGGCAACGGCTTCGGCGGCATGGCGGGCTTCGGCACAGCCCTGCTGCAGATCGCCCTGATTGGCCTCGGCGTCTTCCTGCTGATGAAGCTGTTCGGCCGTCGCCGGCCGCAACCCGCCCTCGCCGGCTTCCCCGGTCAGACTTCGCGCTTCGAGGCCGGAGCCCCGGCCGTTCGGCACGGCGGGCGGCGGCGGCGGCTATACGCCCGTCACGCCGGCGAGCGAGGACATCGGCGTCACCGGCCAGGATCGCGAGACCTTCGAGCGGATGCTGGCCGACGTGCAGGACGCCTTCACCCGCGAGGACTACGGCCGCCTGCGCGAGCTGACCACGCCGGAGGTGATGAGCTATCTCGCCGAGGAGCTCAGCGAGAACGCCACCCAGGGCCGCCGCAACGAGGTCACGGGCGTGAAGCTGCTGGAGGCCGACGTCGCCGAGGCCTGGCGTGAGGGCGACGCCGAGTACGCCACCGCCGCCCTGCGCTACGAGAGCCGCGACGTGATGCGCGACCGGTCGACCGGCGCCGTCCTGTCGGGCGACGCCGACCGGCCCAGCCAGACCACCGAGCTCTGGACCTTCGTCCGCGAGCGCGGCGCCCCTGGAAGCTGTCGGCCATCCAGGAGGCCTAGGCCCCTAGGTCGCCAGCAGCACCACCGCGAGGACGAGGCCGCCGATCCAGACGGTCTCGGCGACCATGACCGCCACCGGCCGCCAGCCGGCGTCGATGAGGGCCTTGAACGAGGTCTTCATGCCGAGCGCGGCGATGGCGGCCACCAGGCACCAGCGCGACACCTCGCTCGCCGTGTCGGTCACAGGTTTCGGCAGCACGCCCAGGCTGTTCAGCGCGACCAGGGCGGCGAAGCCGGCCAGGAACCAGGGGAACGGCGCCTTGCCCGCCTGCCCGGCCCCGCCGCGGGACATGATCAAGCCGACCGCCAGGACGACCGGGAGCAGCATGGCGACGCGGAGCAGCTTCACATAGGTCGCCACGTCGCCGGTCTGCGGCGAGATCATGAAGCCGGCGCCGACCACCTGGGCCACGTCGTGGATGGTGCCGCCCAGGAACAGGCCGGCCCGCTGGTGGTCGAGGCCGAGGGCGGTCACCAGCATCGGGTAGAGCACCATGGCGATGGTGGAGAGCGTGGTGACCACCACGACCGCCAGGATGGTGTCGCGCTCGGTGTCGCGGGTCTTGGGCAGGGCGGACGCGATCGCCAGGGCCGCCGAGGCGCCACAGATCCCCACCGATCCGCCGGACAGCAGGCCGAACGACCGGGAGAGACCAAGCATCCGGGCGAGGCCCAGGCCGACCACGACCGTCGAGGCGACACCGGCCACCACCATGCCGATCGGGACCCAGCCGAGGCTGGCCACCTGCTCCAGGGTGATCCGCGCCCCCAGCAGGGCGACGCCGGTCCGCAGCACCGCCTTGGAGGTGAACTCGATCCCCGGAATGCAGCGGCCTTCCTGGTGCAGGAAGTGGAAGGTCATGCCGAACAGCAGGGCGAACAGCATCACCGGCGCAGCGTAGTGCTGCGAGAGCCAGGAGGCGGCGAGCGCGATGGTCAGGGCGACGAGGACGCCCGGATAGACGCGGCGCGCAAAATCGCGGACCGACAGCCTCGGCCTCACGGCGACGTCGGGCAGGCCCTCCATCCCGCCGTAGGACTGGAACATCTCGTGCGCCGCCCAGGCGTCGGTGTCGATGTCCCTGGCCATGCCGCTGTCCCCTACGCTCCCGCCCCCTCTTGCGCCTGTTCGCTCAGAAGTTCACCCGGCTGGAGATCGCTCCGTCCACGAGCAGGTTCGAGCCCGTGGTGAAGGCCGAGCGGGGGCTCGCCAGGAAGACCACGGCGGCGGCGATCTCCTCCGGCGTGGCCATGCGTCCCGTCGGATTGCGCTTGATCATCTGCGCGAAGAAGCCCGGGTTCCGGTCTCGGACATCGCCCCAGACGCCGCCGTCGAAGAGCACGGTGCCCGGCGAGACCACGTTGGCGCGGACCTTCTTCGCCGCGTGCTGGCGGGCCAACCCCTTCGCATAGTGGATCAGCGCCGCCTTCATCGGCCCGTAGGCCGAGCCGCCCGAGGTCTCCGCCGCCGAGACCGAGGAGACGATCACGAAGGCCGCGTCGCCCTTGTCGGCCGCCGCCTTCTCCAGGAACGGGAAGGCCGCCTCGAAGGTGCGGACCGCGCCCAGCATGTCGATCTCGAACATCGCCCGCCAATCGGCTTCGGTGGCGCCGTTCACCAGGGCGGAGGCGTTGGAGACCAGCACGTCGATGCCGCCCAGCCGTTCGCCGGCCTGCGTGACGAAGCCTTTCAGCGCCGGGCCGTCGGCGATGTCCACCGCTTCGCCCCAGGCCTCGACGCCGGCCTGCTGCAGATCCTGGACGGCGGCGGCCACCTGGTCGGGGTTGCGGGCGCAGAGGGCGACATTGCGCCCTCGGCGGCGAACAGGTCGGCGACCCGGCGGCCGATGCCGCGCGACGCGCCGGTGACGACGGCGGTCTTGCCCTTGAGCTGCAGGTCCATGGCGGCCTCCCGATGCATATCCGGAGGAGCGTCTAGCCGGTCCGCGCACGGCGCGCCATCTGTCGGCCACCCGCCGGACGGGGCGGGAACCTTTGCCATAGGCTGGGGTTCTTGAGTCACGGGAATCCGCGCCCTCAACGCGTGTTCACACAGCCAGGGGGAAGAGCCGGATGATGGACCGGTACAGGATGGGCGCTGCGCCGCGGCCGCTCGACACGGTGATCCGCCGCCTGCGACAGCTGTCCGCCCTGAGCGACGCGGAGCTTGAACTCGTCCGCCTGCTGGGCGACCGCCGCGAGCGGCATACCCCCGGCGAGGAACTGATCGTGGAGGGTGAGCCGGGCGGTCATGCCCGATCCGTGCTGTCCGGTTGAGCCTGCCGCCAGCGCGTGCTGCCGGACGGGCGGCGCCAGATCTTCGGATTTTCCCTGCCCGGCGAACCGTTCGGCCTCGGCGACCGCCCCGCCCCGCCCGCCCTGGACACAACCGTCGCGCTCACCGCGCTGGAAACCGTCGACGCGGAGCCCCTGGTCGAGGCCGTCGCGCGCCGGCCGTGCGCCCGGCCTGGCGCGCGCCTTCCGCAAGGCCCAGGCGCTGGAGCAGGCGCTGCTGCTCGACCATGTGGTCCGGCTCGGCCGGCAGACCGCCTACGAGCGGGTCGCCCACTTCCTGCTGGAGCTGCAACACCGTCTCCACCTTTCGGCGCTGGGCGACCAGCAGCGGTTCGCCCTGCCGCTGACGCAGGAGATCATGGCCGACGTGCTGGGTCTGTCCATCGTCCATGTGAACCGCACCCTCCAGCAGCTCCGCCGCGAGCAGCTCATCGAGCTGCGCTCCGGCGTGGCGATCCTGTTGCAGCGGGACACGCTGGTAGGCATCGCCGGCTTCAAGCCGGCGGACGGGAGCGGCGCGGCGGCCAACGCCTGACGCAGGTTCAGCCGGCGGCGAACAGGTCCGCGTAGCGCTGGCGCAGGACGTTCTTCTGCACCTTGCCCATGGCGTTGCGCGGCAGTTCGTCCACGAACAGCACGCGCTTGGGAGCCTTGTAGGCGGCGAGCTGGCGCCGCGCCTCGGCGATCAGGGCGGCCTCGTTCCCCTCGCCGATCACCACGGCCACCACGCCCTCGCCGAAGTCCGGATGGGGCGCGCCGATCACCGCGCTCTCGGTGACGCCGGGCAGCTCGTCGAGCACCAGCTCGACCTCCTTCGGATAGACGTTGTAGCCGCCCGAGATGATCAGGTCCTTGGCCCGGCCGGAGATCCACACCCGACCGTCCGGATCGCGCCGGCCCACGTCGCCGGTCCGGAAGAAGCCGTCGGCCGTGAACTCCTCGGCGGTCTTCTCCGGCATGCGCCAGTAGCCGCCGAACACGCTGGGGCCCCGGATCTCGATGACGCCCGTCTCCTCCCCGCCGCCGATCCTGAGCTCGACGCCCGGCAGCGGATAGCCGACGGAGCCGGCGATCCGGTCGCCGTCGAGCGGATTGGAGGTGATGATCACCGCCTCGCTCATGCCGTAGCGCTCGAGGATCCGCCGGCCGGTGCGGTCCTCGAACTCGGCGAAGGTCGACGGCAGCAGGGGCGCTGAGCCGGAAATGAACACCCGGACGTTCCGCGCCGCCTGACGGTCGAACGCCGGATTGGCCAGCAGCCGCGTGTAGAAGGTCGGCACCCCCATCATCACCGTCGCCTGTTGCAGGCCCTTCAGGACCTCGGCGTCGGCGAACTTCGGCAGCCAGACCATCGGGCAGCCGGACAGGAAGGCGCAGTGCAGGGCGACGAACAGGCCGTGCACGTGGAAGATCGGCAGCGCGTGCAGCAGGACGTCCTCGGGCGTGAAGCCCCAGGCGTCGTGGAGCGCGACGGCGTTGGCCGCCAGGTTCCCGTGGCTGAGCATCGCCCCCTTGGAGCGGCCCGTGGTCCCGGAGGTGTAGATGATCGAGGCGAGGTCGTCCGCTGAGCGGGCGACGGCGTCGCCCAGGGGCTCGAAGCCCTTCGCGCCATCGACATAGGCGACATCGTCGGTGATGAAGACCGCGGGCTCGGCGTCCTTCAGGAAGTAGTCTACCTCCGCCTCCGTGTAGGCGGCGTTGAGCGGCAGGTGGACGGCGCCGGCCTTCAGGGCGGCGAGGTAGATCACCACCCCGGCCCAGCTCTTCTCGGCCTGCAGGGCCACGCGGTCGCCGGGTCGCACGCCCTCGGCGACCAGGCGCGCGGCGGTGCGGGCAACCAGGTCTTCCAGTTCGCCGTAGCTGACGGCGCCGCCCTCGGCGAACAGGAAGCAGGGCTTCGTCCGGTCGGCGGGGAAGCCGGCCGCCAGAATTTCGTACAGGTTTTCAGACATCTAGCCGGTGTTCCTGAGGCCCGCGGCGACGCCGTTGATGGTCAGGTGGATGCCCTCGCGGACCGCCTCATCCTCGTCGCCCCGGCGGCGGCGGCCGATCAGCTCGATCTGCAGGTGGTTGAGCGGGTCGATGTAGGAAGCCGCGAGCGGATGACGGCGGCGAGGTCCGGGTTCTTCTCGAGAAGCTGCGTCTGGCCGGTGATCTCCAGCAGGGCCGCGTGGGTCCGCTCCCACTCCGCGCGGATGTCGCCGAACACCGACTCGGCCAGCGCCCGGTCCTCGACGAGGCCGGCGTAGCGGCCGGCGATGGCGAGGTCGGACTTCGCCAGCACCATCTCCATGTTGGCGAGCATCGAGTGGAAGAACGGCCAGGTCTCGTTGAGCTCGCGGAGCTGGGCGATCGAGACCCCGCCCTTCTCCACGGCCGAGCCGAAGCCGTACCAGCCCGGCGCCATGGCCCGCGACTGCGACCAGGAGAACACCCAGGGGATAGCGCGCAGCCCCTGGATGCTGCGCGTCGCCTGCCGCGAGGTCGGACGGCTGCCGATGTTGAGGTCGGCGATCTCGGCGATCGGGGTGGCCGCGTAGAAGTAGTCCACGAAGCCAGGGGTCTCGTAGACGAGCGCCCGGTAGGCGCCCATGGCGGTCCGGGCCAGCGCATCCATCGCCTTGGCGTGCGGCGCGGCCAGCTCGTCGGCGGCCTGCCGGCGCAGCGAGGCCAGGACGACGCCGGCGGTCAGCGTCTCCAGGCTCTGGCGGGCGATCTCCGGGTCGGCGTACTTGTTGGCGACCACCTCGCCCTGCTCGGTGATGCGGATGCGGCCGTTCACCGTGCCCTGCGGCTGGGCCAGCAGGGCCTCGAAGCTGGAGCCGCCGCCGCGGCCGACCGCCCCGCCGCGGCCGTGGAAGAGCTGGAGCCGCAGTCCCTCCCCCTGCACCACCGAGGCCAGCGCCCGCGAGCCTTTGTAGAGCTCCCAGGTGGAGGTCAGGTAGCTGCCGTCCTTGTTGGAGTCCGAGTAGCCGATCATCACCTCCTGCAGGCCGGGGCCGGCGAGCAGCTCGCGGATCAGGGGGATCGAGAGGTAGCGGGCCATGGTCTTCGAGGCGGCGCGCAGGTCCTCGATGGTCTCGAACAAGGGCTCGGAGAAGATCTCGGCGGTGGGCGGCACGCCCGGCCGGTAGAGCCCCACTTCCTTCAGCAGGACATAGACCTCCAGCAGGTCCGAGACCGACTGAGTGTTCGAGACGATGTAGGTCCGGATGGCGTCGGCGCCGTAGAGGCGCTTGACCTCCGCGGCCGTGCGCAGCGTCTCCAGCTCCCGCGCGGTCTCGTCCGGAATAGGCGGCGAACGGCGAGGCCAGCAGCCGGCCATGACCCAGCTCCCGGGTCAGCAGGTCGCAGCGCTTCGCCTCGTCCAGGCTTTCGTAGTCGGTCGTCACCCCGGCGGTCTTCAGGAGCTCGGCCACCACCCGGGCGTGGACGGCGGAGTTCTGGCGCATGTCGAGGGTCGCCAGGTGGAAGCCGAAGACGTCCACGGCGCGGATCAGGTCAGGCAGCGGGCCGGCCTCGAAGGCGGGGCCGTGCTTCTCCAGCAGGGAATCGAGGACCACCTGCAGGTCGGCCTTCAACTCCTGCGGGGCGGCATAGGGCTGGGCCGCCTTGGCGCCCGGCCTGGCGGGCGCCTCGCCGGTCAGGATCGGATAGGCCGCCGCGAGGCGCGAGTAGATGCCGGTCAGCGCCCGGCGATAGGGCTCGTCGGCGCGGTGCGGGCTCTCGTCGTGGGCGGCGTCGGCCAGCGCCTGGAGCGCCGGGGTCACGTCCACCAAGTCGGCCGACATGGAGAGCTCGGCGCCGAGCGCGTGGATGCGGTCGAGGTACATCCTGAGTGCCGCGCGCGATTGGCGGGTCAGCGCCCGGCGCATCACCTCGGCGGTGACGAAGGGGTTGCCGTCGCGGTCGCCGCCGACCCAGGAGCCGACCCGCAGGAAGCTCGGCAGGTCCTCGCCGCCCAGCACCTCGCGCCAGTGAGCGTAGAGCCTCGGCAGCTCGGACAGGAAGCTGCGGTCGAAGTAGGAGACGGCGTTCTCGATCTCGTCGGCGACGGCGATGCGCACGTTCCGGAGCAGGCGGGTGCGCCAGAAGATCGACACCTCGCGCAGCAGCTCGCGCTCGATCGCGGCCCGCTCGGCCTCGGTCCGGGCATGGTCGAAGCCGTCGAGCTCGCCGGCGATGGCGCTCTGGCGGTCCAGCACGCTCTTGCGGCGCACCTCGCTGGGGTGGGCGGTGATGACCGGGGCGATCAGGGCGCCCCTGAGCAGCTCGGCGACGGCCTCGGGGCCGACGCCTTCGGGCTTGAGGCTACGGAGCGCGCCGGCGAGCGTGTCGGGACGCGCGTCCCCGGCCCGGCCGCGGCGGCGCTGGATCTGGTCCTCGGCGATGTTGGTGATCTGCAGGAAGACCGCGAACGAGTGGGCGAAGCGCACGGTGTCCGGCAGCGACAGCCGGCCCAGCCGCTCCGCCATCAGCCTGGCCGCCTCGGGCGTCCCGTCCCGGTGGAAGGCGACGGAGGCCTGGCGGATCTCCTCGATCTGGCTGAACACCGCCTCGCCGTCCTCGGCGCGGATGACGTCGCCCAGGATCCTGCCGAGGAACCGGACGGTGGCGCGCAGCTGATCGGGGAGCGACTGGGTCATTGGAGGGGAGGAATGACGCAAGGGCATGCGGCCGTCATCTGGTTTCCCGCCATGCGGTCGGCGATAGTCCGGCGCGTTTGCGCAAGGAGCACACCATGACGCCCGACGAGGCCCTCGACCGCATCCGCCGCTACGACGGCCGGCTGCAGGCCTTCGTGCGGGTGTTCGATCCGCCCCTGATGGGCGAGGACAGCGATGGTCCGGTCTTCGCCATCAAGGACCTGTTCGACGTGGAGGGCGTCCCGACCGGCGGCGGGGCGGTCGTGCCGCTGGAGCCGAACCCGCCGCGGCACGCCCGTGTCGTCGAGCGCCTGCTCCAGGCCGGCTGGAGCGCGGCCGGCAAGACCCACACGGTGGAGCTGGCCTATGGCGGCTGGGGCACCAACCGGGCGGTCGGTGCGCCGTGGAACCCCCTGGGACGCCAAGGTCCACCGGGCGCCGGGCGGCTCGTCCTCGGGCTCGGCGGTGGCCGTGGCGGCGGGGCTGGTGGACGGCGCGCTGGGCTCGGACACCGGCGGCTCGGTGCGAATTCCCGCGGCGGTCTGCGGGGTGGTGGGACTGAAACCAGCGCGCGGCCTCGTCAGCCTTCGCGGCGTGCATCCGCTCTCACCCGCCCTGGACACCGTGGGCTGCCTGGCCCGCGACGTGGCGACGGCGGCGCGGATGCTGGGCGCGATCTCCGGACCCGACGACGCGGCGGCGGTGCGCGGGCCGTTCGACGCCGAAGCGGCCCTGGCCCGAGACGTCGGCGGTCGCAAGCTGGCGGCGATCCCCGTGGACCAGTTGGGCGAGCTGCATCCGGAAGTCGCCCGCCTCTATGTGGAAGCCCTCGACAAGCTGCGCGGGACGGGCGCTCGCGTGGAGATGGTCTCGCCGCCCAGCGCGCTGGATCGGTCGTTCGCGCCCAATGGCCTCCTGATGGCTGGCGAGGGCTGGCGGATCTGGGGTGACCGGATCGAGACGCACCGCGAGGTGATGGACCCCTGGATCGTCCGCCGGTTCGAGGCCGGCCGGGAGATCACCGAGGCGAAGCTCGAGGCGGCCCATGCCGACCGTGCGGCCCAGCAGGCCGAGTTCCACGCCTGGTTCGCCGGCTACGACGGCCTCTTGAGCCCCACCTGCCCGATCCCGGCCCCGCCGATGGAGGAGGTGGACGAGACGATCTCGCCGCTCAGCCGGCTGACGCGGGCGGCCAACTACCTCGACCTGCCGGGAATCAGCGTGCCTTGCGGGCTCACCGACGAGGGCCTGCCGGTGGGCCTGCAGGTGCTGGGCCGGCCGAAGGACGAGGCGACGGTGGTGGCGGTCGCCGCGGCGTTCGAGCGTGTGTCGGGCTGGAACGGCCGGACACCCGACCTGAGGGGGTTCGAAACGTAAGTCGCTCCCCATCGGGGGAGCTGTCGGCGCAGCCGACTGAGGGGGTCAGCCGAGATCCCTGAGCGGACCCCCTCCGCCACTTCGTGGTCCCCCTCCCCCCGATGGGGGAGGAACTACTCCGCGCGGAGCCGGCGCGGGCCGTTTCGACAAGGCCTGGAAGGCGGCGAGCAGGCCGCCGGCGCCGGTGATCAGGGCCGCGCCGGCCAGCAGCGTCAGGACGCCTCCCCAGTCGACGCTCCAGTCGGTCTCGAAGACCTTCACCACCACCGGCCAGGCCGCGGCGTAGCCGAGCGCCACCCCCGCCAGCCCTGCGATCAGGCCGACGAGGCCATACTCCAGGACATAGGCGAGCAGGATCTGTCCGCGCGAGGCCCCCAGCACCTTCAGCGTCGCGGCCTCGCGCGTGCGCTCGCGGGCCCGGGCGGCGATGGCGCCGGCGAGCACCAGCAGGCCGGCCAGGGCCGCGACGCCCGCCGCGCCGCGGATCGCCAGCGCCAAGCGATCGAAGAGTTCGGTGGCCGCCTCGAGCTGCTCGCGCACCGAGATGACGTTCACCTCCGGGAAGTCGGCCCCAAGGGCGCGGGTGACCGCCGCCTCCTGGTCCCGGGTCGCCTTGGCGATGGCCACGTGGCGGGGCTCCGCCCCCTCGATGGCGCTGGGTGTCAGGACCAGGGGGAAGGTCGCCCCGAAGCCGCCGAGCTCGACCTTGCGGAGGACCGCGATCCTCGCGGTGATGTCGCGGCCGAAGAGCTGGACCGTGACGGTGTCGCCGAGCTTCAACCCGCCGCCGGCGGCGACCTCGTCGCTCATGGCGACCAGGGGCGGCCCGGAATAGTCGGCCGGCCACCAGCGCCCCTCGACGATCGCCGCATTGGGCGGCTCCTGCCCGATGGCCGAGAGGCTGACCGAGGCGTCGTAGGCCCAGCGCTCCGACGGCTTGATGCGGTCGCGCTCCACCGGCCGCCCGTTCAGCTCCGTGATCCGGCCGTTCAGCATGGGCGCGCGCAGATAGCTGTCCGGCGTCAGGGGCGCGCGGAAGGCGCCGGCCACCGCCGCGTCGAACGCCGCCGCGCGCTCGGGCGGGATCTCGGTGAACACCAGGGCCGGGGCGGACCGGGGCGCGATCTCTGACACCTGGCGCAACAGGCTCGACTGGATCAGCACCACGGCGGCCAGCAGGGCGACCCCAAGCCCGATGGCCGGGGTGGCGGTGCGCGCAGCCGAGCCCGGACCGGCCAGGTTGGCGAGGCCGATCCGCAACGGGCCGCGGGCTCCGGTCCGCAGGCGTCCGGCCAGCATGGCCGCGCCCGCCCCGAGCGCCCAGAGCAGGCCGAACGCGACGGCGACCCCGGCGATCATCAGGGTGGCGGTCAGGAGCGTCGGCGCGGTGACCACGGCGAGGCCCGCCAACCCTGCGCCGGCCAGCAGGGCGGCGGCGAACTCCGGTCCGAACCGCAGGCGGGCGGTGAGATCCTTGCGGAACAGGCTGGCCGGCGGCGTCTGGCGCGCGCGGCCGAGCGGGGCCAGCGAGAAGGCCGCGGCGCTGAGCAGGCCGAAGGCGGCGGCCTTCGCGAGCGGTCCGGGATAGACGGCGAACAGGGCCGGGACCGGAAGCTCGTCCGCCACGAGCCGGCCAAGGACGATGGGCGCGGCGGCCCCGACCCCCAGGCCGATGCCGACGCCGAGCAAGGCCAGAACGGCCACCTGGATCAGATAGGTGTCGCGGACCAGCCGGCCCTCGGCGCCCAGCGCCTTCAGGGTGGCGATCGCGGGCTTGCGGCCGGCCAGATAGGCGTTCACCGCGCCATAGACGCCCAGGCCGCCGGCGACCAGCGAGGCGAGGCCGATGAAGGCCAGGAAGTACTCCAGTTGGTCGACCATCCGGTTGAGCCCCTGGGCGGCCTCGTCGCGGGTGCGGATGCGCAGACCGCCGCCGAGCTTTTCCCGGCCGAGCGAGGCCTCGGCGGCGGCGAGGTCGGCGGATGGGGGCAGGACGATGCGGGCGGTGACGCCGAACGGCAGGCCGGGCTTCAGCCCGCCCCCGGCCTCGACGGCCTCCAGGCTGGTGAGCACGCGGGGGCCCAGCGCGAAGCCGCGGGAGAGGCGGTCGGGCTCCTCCTCCAGGATGGCGGCGGCGACCAGCGGCACGTTGCCGGCCAGGAACCGGTCGCCGAGCTTCAGGCCCAGGCGGTCGAGGAGGGCCGGCTCCACCGCCGCGCCCCAGGCGTCGCCGCGGCGGCGGATGACGTTCTGGAAGTCCCCTCCCCTCCGATCACCACCCGGCCCGCGGCCGGATAGGCGGCGTCCACGCCGCGCAGCTCCACGAGCCGCCGTTCGCCGCCCGGCGCCTCGGCCATGGCCCGGTGGGCGGCGGCGTAGGCGACCGGCCCGCGGCGCTCGAAGGCCTGGCGTTCGGCCGGCGTGAAGACCCGACTCTGGACCGAGACCGCGAGGTCGCCGCCCAGGATGTCGCGCGCCTCGGCGGAGAGGCCCCGCCGGAAGGCCTCGGCGGTGGAGCCGGCCGCGGCGATGGCCGCCACGCCCAGCGCCAGGCAGGCCAGGAAGATGCGGAAGCCGCGCACGCCGCCGCGCAATTCGCGGGCGGCGAAGCGGGAGCGAGAGCGGGATCATGCGGCCTGCCCGTCGCGGAGCCGCACCGTCCGGTCGGCCCGGGCGGCGAGGCTCTCGTCGTGGGTGACGAGCACGAGCGCCGCGCCGGTCTCCCGCGGTCAGGTCGAAGATCAGGTCGGCCACATGGGCGGCGTTGGCGGCGTCGAGGTTGCCGGTGGGCTCGTCGGCGAAGAGGAGCGCCGGCCGGGGCGCCAGCGCGCGGGCCAGCGCCACCCGCTGCTGCTCGCCCCCGGAGAGCTGGTGGGGATAGTGCCGGGACCGCGCGGCGAGGCCCACCCGATCGAGCCAGGTCCGGGCGGTCGCCGTGGCCTCGCGCACCCCGGCGATCTCAAGCGGGGCCGCGACGTTCTCCTCGGCCGTCATGTTGGGCAGCAGGTGGAAGCTCTGGAAGACAAGCGACACCCGCCCGCGGCGCAGCTTCGCGCGGCCATCCTCGTCGAGCCGGGCCAGGTTGCGGCCGAACAGCTCCACCTTGCCGGCGGTGGGCCGCTCCAGCCCCGCGGCCACTGCGATCAGCGACGATTTGCCCGAACCGGAGGGCCCGACCAGCGCCACACGTTCGCCAGCCTCCACGTGCACGGTGAGGCCGCGAAGGATCTCCACCGGTCCGGCCGCGGACGGCAGCGTGAGGACGACGTCGTCGAGGCGGAGCGGCGGGGCGTCGTTCAAGGATACCTCGAAGGCTTGGATGGGCGCAGGCCGACCCTAGATAGGATGCAGATGTCGGACAGCACCAATTTCGTTTCGCGCCGCGGGCTGATCGCCGCCGGCCTCGCCGCCCTCCCCGCCACCGCGTTCGCCGCGCGCGGCCCGGTGGTGACGCTGCTGGGCGATTCCATCAGCTCTGGCTACGGCCTGCCGGCCGCCGCCGCCCTGCCCGCCCAGCTTCAGGCCGAACTGAAGGCCCGGGGCGTCGCGGCCATGGTCCGCAACGCCGGCGTGGCCGGCGACACGACGGCGGGCGGGCTGGCGCGGGTGAACTTCAGCGTCCAGCCGGATACGGCGGTCTGCGTCGTGGCGCTGGGCGGCAACGACCTGTTGCAGGGCCTCCCGCCCAGGACGGTTCAGGCGAACCTCGACCGGCTGCTCACCCGGCTGAAACAGCGGAACAAGGCGGTCGTGCTTTGCGGGATCGAGGCGCCGGTGGAGATCGGCGGCGGCTATGCCCGGGAGTTCAACGCGGTGTTCCCGGCGCTCGCCCGCACCCACCGGGTGCCGCTCTATCCGAACATCCTGGCCGGGGTGGCGCGGGTGCCGGCGCTGATCCAGCCGGACGGCCTGCATCCCAACGCCCGCGGGGTCCAGGTGATCGCCCGCAGGCTGGCGCCGATGGTCGCCAAGGCGCTGTCGCAGCAGGCCTAGCGCCGGACCTAGTCGGTGGGCGGCGCGGTCCTGCCGCCGAGCTTCAGCAGCATGATCCAGGCGACGAGGCTCCAGGCCGCGCCGAGCGTCCAGCCGCCGAGCACGTCGCTCGGCCAGTGGACCCCGAGATAGATCCGCGACAGGCCGACCGCGATCAACAGGAGCATCGCCAGCACATAGACCAGGATCTTGGTCGCCCGGCG
This sequence comes from Phenylobacterium sp. J367, assembly GCF_024699985.1. Taxonomy (GTDB): domain Bacteria; phylum Pseudomonadota; class Alphaproteobacteria; order Caulobacterales; family Caulobacteraceae; genus Phenylobacterium. Next base: position 4,448,080 of record NZ_JAJONA010000001.1, read on the forward strand.
GGTCTCCAGGCTGGCGATCAGCATGGCGAGCGTCAGGTAGGTCACCGCCGAGAGCATCGAGTGGCCGCTCGGGAAGCTCCCGGAATAGACGTAGGAGCCGTGGCTCACCAGGTCCGGGCGCGGCCGGTCATAGAGGGCCTTGGTGAAGCTGCTGGCGAACTGCGCGGTGAGCACCGTCCCGACCAGGACGGCGGCATGCAGGCGCTTGCGGTGGAACAGGAAGAAGAGCGCGCCGGCGACGGTCACCAGGGTCAGCACCGTGAAGCCGCCCAGCGCCGTAACGTCGCGCAGGGCCTCCTCCAGGTTGCCCGGCCCCAGCGGATCGTTCGGATCGGCGGGATTGCGCAGCGAAAGGAGGAGACGATGGTCGAGGTCTTCGGTCTCGCCCTCCGACACCTCGTCGGCGATCTCGAGGAAGGCCCACAGGGCGGCGGCGGCGGCGAGGAGAATGAGGAGAACCTGCCCCTCGATCCACCGTATCAGCGTCAGGAGCGGCCGGCGCCTCGGGTCCAGCCGCTCCCCAATCTTCAGATCCATGCGCTCAGATGATCAGTAGGACCCCTTGCGGGCAAGCACCGCCGGCACGGTCAGGACGAGAATGCGGAAGTCCATGAGCGCGCTGCGGCGGGCGGCGTAGACGCAGTCCATGGCGACCCGGGCGCGGTAGGTGGTGTCGTTGCGGCCCGAGACCTGCCAGAGGCCCGTGATGCCCGGCTTGACCGCGCAGTACTGGCGGAAGCGCCGGCCGTACTTGGCGATCTCGCCATCGACGATGGGGCGCGGCCCCACGAGGCTCATCTCGCCGCGCAGCACGTTGAAGAGCTGCGGCAGTTCGTCGAGGCTGGTCTTGCGCAGGAACTCGCCGAGCTTCGTGACCCGGGGATCGTTGCGCAGCTTGTGGTCGGCTTCCCACTCCGCGCGAGCCTGGGGATCGCTGGCCAGCAGGTCCCTCAGCCGCTTCTCGGCGTCGACGGCCATGCTGCGGAACTTCAGGCAGTGGAAGTGGCGCCCGTCGCGGCCGAGCCGGCGGTGGGCGAACAGGATGGGGCCGCCGTCCTGGGCATAGACCGCGATCGCCACGGCGATCATGATCGGCGCCAGGAAGATCAGTGCAAGGACAGCCACGACCAGGTTCATGGCTTCGGTGAGCGGCTGGTCCAGGGGGGACCCTGCGCGCCTTGATGCGGGTCCCGCCAAGGACCTCGCCGGCATATGCAAATTCAGACATCGGATACTTCGGAAGCTGTCCGGCGAAGCCAGTCCCCGCCAGGATCGGCGCTGAAACCCCAAGCCTCGGTGTAGGGTTCCGTAATTTTATCAACGGAATTTCAACCATGCCGGCGGACCGCAAATTCAAACGGCGGACATGCGTCGAGGCGCGCCAGGCATGGGCCATGGCGCGCCGGGCAGACCGACGATTCACCTTCGATTGCCGGATCGGCTAGGCGGCGGCGCGGCCGCCCTCATCCAGGACAGGCTGCCGGCGCAGGTTGAGCTCCACGGCCGCCTGGGCGGCGTCCCGGCTGGGGCCGCGCCGCGGGCGACCGTCACCCCGTCCTCGTCGTAGATGCTCCAGCTCCAGCCTTCCATACCCTGGCTGAGCGAATAGGCGAACGACCGCTCTTCCTGCATCCCTCGAACCCTCAAGCACTCCACTGGCACGCTCAACACCAAGCGCCGCCCGACGGTTGCGTCGCACAGCGTCACATTTTCGCGCTTGCGAAATGATGGGCTCGGACGACGTCGCCGGAGAACCAATCCACCGCTGCCGTGTTCTGCACGCCGCTAGCTCGTGGAGAGTTCTTCAAAGTGACCTATTTCAACGCCCGGGGCATGGCGATGCCCGAGAGCGCGCCCGAGCAGGCGCGCGTAGCCGGCACGGCCGCCGGCAACGAGACCATCACCGCGGCGCCCGGCGCCTCCTCACTTTCCGGTGAGGGCGGCGGCGACGTCCTGATCGGCAACAGCTCCGACAACCGTCACTGGATCACGCACCCGAAGGACCGGGTCGTCGAGCAGGCGGGCGGCGGCGTCGACACCATGATCGCCTGGACCGACATGCGGCTGGCCGACAACGTCGAGAACCTCATCGTCAACGGCAACTACAACTACGCCGTCGGCAACGGCCTCGGGAACCTGATCGTCGTCGACGACAACACCCACTGGATCTACGGGCGCCGGCGGCGACGACGTGATGGTGGGCGCGCTGACGCAGAAGACCACCTTCGTGGTTCGGGCCGGCGAAGGTTCCGACGTGATCTACAACTGGAACGGCAACAGCCAGCTCCAGCTTCACGACTACGGCATCAGCACCGCCGCCCAGCTCCGATCGATCATGAGCCAGCAGGGCAATGATGTGGTCTTCAGCTTCGCCAACGGCGAGAAGCTGATCCTGCGCGACGAGCAGCTCTCTACGATCGAGGATCGCCAGTTCCTGTTGCCGCTCGACACCTCCAAGCTGGGGGCCATCACCTTCCAGGACGAGTTCAATTCGCTGCAGATCCGGGACTTCTCCCTGGACACCGGCATCTGGCGCACCGACTTCGGCGGCAACCTGAAGGACCAGTGGGCCTACACCCTGGTCTCGAACGGCGAGGTGCAGGCCTACGTTCAGCCCGGGTTCCAGGGCCGCGGCGAAGCCGATCTCGACATCAATCCGTTCTCGATCTCGGACGGCGTGCTGACCATCACCGCCAGGCCGATCCCGGACGAGCAGTCCTACGCCGCCTACGGGCGGGAGTACTCCTCCGGCATGCTGAACACCTTCGGCATCTTCGAGCAGAAGCACGGCTACTTCGAGATCCGCGCCGAGATGCCGACGGCGGCCGGCGCCCTGGCCGGCCTTCTGGATGATGACCAATCCGTTCGTGCCGAACATCGAGGCGGACATCTTCGAGGGCCTGGCGATCACGCCGGACATCGACTACCGCCGCGCGCTCGGCGGGGACGACACCCAGTACGACGACGCGCTGAAGCTCGAAGTCGCCGGCATGCACACCTACGGCATGCTGTGGACCCCGGAGACGGTGACCTTCTACTATGACGGCATCGCCGTGCTGCATGGCCCGACGCCGGACAACTGGGACTATCCCATGGCGCTGATCGTCAACCTGGCGGTCGGCGGCTGGGGCGGCGAACCCGTCGAGGGCCAGTTTCCCACCCACATGAAGGTCGACTACGTCCGGGCCTACGCCCTGGCGGACGGCTCGACCCAGGTGGTGCACGAGACGCCTGAGATCCCGGTGGGCACACTGCGCAGCCAGGGCGGGCCGACCAGCGGCCAGGTCAACGTCACCGAAACCTTCGCCGACAGCGGACAGCCGGTCAGCACCGCGTCGATCAGCATCCACGGCTCCAAGCCGGCGTCCGGCCCGCCCGGCCGGAGCTTCGTGATCTGGGAGGACGCTGGCGCGGTGTTCGGCGCCGTGTCCACGAACGGCGTGCTGGGCCAGGCCACGACCCTGATGGCGGGCTCCGTCGGCCAGTTCACCGGCACGGGCACCTGGCTCACCACCGGCAAGCTGGTGTTCGGTTACTACATGCCCGACGGCGCCGGCCGCTCGGCCTGGGCCATGGTGTTCGATCCCGTCAAACTGACCTTCACCCGCCAGGAGCTGGGGCCCGCCAGCGGCGACGTGCGGTTCATCGCCACCGACTTCGGCGGCTTCGCGGCGAGCTGGGACACCGCCGACGGCAAGACCATGGCCCGCGGCTATGACGAATGGGCCTATGGCGGCGACGTCCGCGGCTGGTACGGGCCGGTGCGCGAGATCGCCGGCGACCTGACCGGCGTCACCGCCTCGGGCGACCTGATCGTCACCAACGCCTCGGGCGTGCAGCACCTCTACCGGATCTACGGCGCCTCGTCCGAGGGCGGCGGCGGGGCCGGCGGCGGCAGCGCCGCCACCAACGGCGACGACACCCTGCAGGCGAACCCCGGCCGGCAGGCGGTGAACGGCCTGATGGGCAACGACACCATCACCGGCACCTCGGGCCAGGACTATCTGCGCGGCGACGAAGGCAACGACCGCATCCTCGGCGGCGACGACTTCGACGACGTCCACGGCAACATGGGCGACGACACCGTCATGGGCGGCGCCGGCGATGACTGGACCGTGGGCGGCAAGGACAACGACCGCCTGTTCGGCGATGACGGCGACGACATCGTCTACGGCAACATGGGCAACGACTGGTGCGACGGCGGCGCGGGCGCCGACCTGATCCGCGGCGGCCAGGGTTCCGACCAGCTCTGGGGCCAGGCGGGCAACGACTGGCTGTCCGGGGACCGCGGCGACGACACGCTCTCCGGCGGGGCCGGCGCGGACATCTTCCACACCTTCGCCGAGGCGGGGATCGACCGGGTGACCGACTTCAGCGCCGCCGAGGGCGACCGCGTCCAACTTCTGCCCGGCGCGACCTACAGCGCCGCCCAGGTGGGGGCCGACACGGTCATCCAGGTGGGCAGCGCCCAGATGATCCTCGTCAACGTCCAACTCTCCAGCCTGCCCTCGGGCTGGATCTTCGGCGCCTGAGGCCGGCCATGATCGTCGACGTGGGGATCTGCACCTTCCGGCGCGCGGCCGTCGCCGACACCCTGGCTTCGCTTGGCCGGCAGGTCCTGCCGCCCGGCGTCCGCCTGCGGGTGATCGTCGCCGACAACGACGAGACGAACGAGGCGGAGGCCCGGATCCGCGCGGCCGCGGCGGACGCCGGCGTTGACCTGGTCTACGTCCACGCCCCGTCGCGCAACATCTCGCTGGCCCGCAACGCCTGCCTCGACGCCGCCCGGGCCGAGTTCCTGGCCTTCCTGGACGACGACGAGACGGCGACGCCGGGCTGGCTCGCCGCCCTGCTGGCCGAGCAGGCGCAGGGCGGCTGGGACGCGGTGCTCGGGCCAGTGAAGGCCGTCTACGGACCGGACGCCCCCGCTTGGCTCGCGGCGGGGGACTTCCACTCCACCGCCCCGGTCAGGGTCGAGGGCCGCATCCTCAAGGGCTATGCCGGCAATGTGATGGTCCGCATGGAGACGGTCCGCCGGCTGGACCTGCGCTTCGACCTCGCACGAGGCCGCCAGGGCGGCGAGGACGACGACTTCTTCTACCGCCTCACCGACGCCGGCGGGACGATCGGCTATGCGGAAGGCGCGCTGGCCTTCGAGCCCGTGCCGGACGGACGCGCCTCGCTCCGCTGGCTGCTCAAGCGGAGCTTCCGCACCGGCCAGACCCACGGCGCGCGCCTGGAAAGCCGCGCCCGCGGGCCCGCGCGCCTCGCGCAGATCGGCGTCGCCGGCGCCAAGGGCGGCGTCTGCCTGGCGGGCGCGGCGGTGTCGGCGCTGTCCCCTGCCCGCCGCAGCCGCTGGCTGGTCCGGGGCTCGCTGCACGCCGGCGTCGTCGCCCGGCTCGCCGGCCTGAAGGAATTGCAGCTCTACTGAAAACAAAGTTCCGCCGTCGGGAACAGGCTGGGCGCAAGCGGGTTTGAGACGCGCGGCAATGCACTCATTGCGACGCCGCAAATCGTTTGGTCGCGATTTCTGGAGCTCAACAGTCATGCGTAGGCGTCTGCCCTCGCTCGCCGCCGCGGCGTTCCTCACGCTCGCCGGCGCGTCCGCCCCCGCGCTTGCCGCGAACGCCCTGCCGCCCCGGATTCCGCGGCGCTGCTGCGGCCGGACGCCGCCGACTACCGGATCGGCGCCCAGGACAAGGTGGAGATCAACGTCTTCGGCATCGACGAGCTGAAGCGCGAGGTCCAGGTCGATTCCGGCGGCAAGGTGATCCTGCCGCTGATCGGCCAGGTCCAGGCCGGCGGCCGCACGCCCGCCGAGCTGTCCAACGACATCGCCGGCATGCTGAAGAAGACCTACATGAAGGACCCGCAGGTCATCGTGACGGTCAAGGAAGCCCAGAGCCAGAAGGTGACCGTCGACGGGGCGGTCATGCAGCCGGGCCTCTACCCGCTCGCCGGGCCGACGACCCTGATGCAGGCGGTCTCGCTGGCCCGTGGACCCGACCCGAAACTCGCCAACGTCAAGCGCGTGGCGATCTTCCGCACGGTCGGCGGCCAACGGCATTCGGCCTTCTACAACCTGGCCGCCATCCGCGCCGGCAAGGCGGACGATCCGCTCGTCTACGGCAACGACATCGTCGTCGTCGACACCTCCGGCGGCAAGAGCTTCATGCAGAACTTCCAGGGGAGCTTCGGCCTCCTGGGCATGCTGATCGCCCCCTGGTGAGGTGATTTCAGGCGCCCTCCGGCTCGCCAGGCCGGAAGGCGTCTTCGTGCGGAACCCGACGCAGGGGGTCGGGGTTATTGGCAACGCTAGTTTTTCCGAAGTCTGGGCGGGGCTTACGAGCCCGAGTTCACAGGAAGCGCGCGGTGGAGATCGGCGCGCTTCCGCTAAAGAACCCGGGTCCCGCGGCCCGCCCCATGGTCAGTGCCAACGCAGGTCGCCGATGAATCATCTGATCCCGATCACGCACGAGTTGCCGGCCCATCCGGCCGCGCCCTTCCGTCCGATGGAGCCGAGCGCATGCACCTGCGCCAGCTCTTCGGCATCCTCATGCAGCGCGCCAAGCTGGGCCTCGGCGTCGCCGCCCTGGTCTTCCTCCTTGTGCTGGCGGCCTTCGCCCTGCAGCCCAAGAGCTACACCGCAGTGGGCTCGGTGGTGATCGACCCGTCGGGCCGCAACCTCGCCCGCGCCGAACAGCAGGTCTCGGGCCTGCCCGCCGACACCAGCGCGGTCGACACCCAGGTCGAGGTGCTCCGCTCGCGGGCCGTGGCCGAGCGCGTGGTGCGCAAGCTGCAGCTCTACAACGACCCCGAATTCAACGGCCAGATGGCGCCCGGCTTCTTCGGCCTGAAGAAGCCGGCCGAGCCGATCGCCAACCCGAGCCAGCGGCTCGTGGAGCGCACGGCCAATGTGCTGATGAACAAGACCTGGGTCCGCCGCGCCGGCCTGACCTATGTCGTGATGGTCGGAGTCAGCTCGACCTCGCCCGAGAAGGCCGCCCGGCTCTCCAACACCTACATGGACGAGTACCAGCGCCTGCAGCTCGACGAGAAGCTGGCCCGCGTCACCCGCGCCAACAGCGAACTCGGCCTCAGCCTCGAGAAGATGCGCCGGGACGCCGAGATCGCCGAGGCCAACGTCCAGCGGTACAAGAACGAGCACGGCCTGATGTCGGCGCAGGGCTCGACCATGGCCGAGCAGGAAGTCTCGACCCTCAACCAGCAGCTGGCCATCGCTCGCGCCGAGACGGCCGAGAAGTACGCCCGCCTGGCGGCGGCCCAGACCCAGCTGCGCAACGGTAACGGCGGCGCCGACGTCGGCGCGGCGCTCGGCTCCGAGACGGTGCGCGAGATGCGCAAGCGCGAGGCCGAGCTCTCCGTGAAGCTCGCCCAGCTGAAGACCGACTTCACCGACGAGTACCCGGAAGTGAAGCGGACCCAGGCCCAGCTCAACGACATCCGCGGCCAGATCCAGATCGAGATCAACCGCATCCTGTCGAGCCTGCGCGCCGAAGCCCAGGCGGCGTCCGGCCGGCAGGCCTCGCTGATGGGCAGCCGCGGCGCGGCCCAGGGCGGCATCGCCCAGAACAACCAGGCCATGGTCGGCCTCGTGGGCCTGCAGCAGAAGGCCGACGCGGCCAAGGCGATCTACGAGGCCTACCTTGGCCGCGCCAAGGAAGTGGCCGCCGAGGGCAGCCTGCAGCAGGCCGACGCGACGGTGAACGCCCGCGCCGCGGTGCCGATCGCCCCCTCGTCGCCGAACATGAAGCTCGGCGCGGCCCTGGCGGTGCTGGCCGGACTGATCGCGGCCGGCGCGGCGGTGCTGATCGCGGAGTTCTGGGACAAGCACCTGCGCTCGCGGCTCGACGTGGAACGCGAGCTGGGCGTGCCGTTCGCCGGCGTCCTGCCCGACTTCCGCTCGGTGAAGCCGAAGGGCCTGCGCGGCCCGGACGCGGCGCCCCAGGAGTACCTGGTCAGCCATCCCTTCTCGGGCTTCGCGGAAGCCTTCCGCAACCTGCGCGCCTTCCTGATGATCAGCGCGCCGCACGAGGACAACAAGCTGATCGCCGTGACCTCGGCCGTGCCGCGCGAAGGCAAGAGCCTGACCTCCTTCTGCCTGGCGCGCACCCTCGCGCTCTCCGGCAGCCGGGTGGTGATCGTCGACTGCGACCTGCGCCAGCGCGGCGTGACCAAGCTGATCGGCGCCCGTGACGTGGGCCTGGTCGAGGTCGTGCAGGACAAGGTACCGCTGGCCGAGGCCCTGGTCCACGACGCGAAGACCAACCTCTTCATCCTGCCGGCGGCCGGCAAGAGCGTGCCCTACGACCTGTTCTCGAACCCCGAGACCGACGACGTGCTGCGCGAACTCGCCAACCAGTTCGACTATGTGATCCTGGACGCCCCGCCGATCCTCGGCGTCGCCGACGCCCGCATCCTGGCGGCGAAGGCGGACCGGGTGCTCTACCTCGTGCAGTGGAACAAGACCCCGCTGCGCGCCGCCCAGTCGGCGGTCGACATCCTCCAGGAATGCGGGGCGAACGTGGCCGGCGCGCTGCTCACCAAGGTCAATGTGAAGGGCCAGGCCCGCTACGGCTACGGCGACAGCAGCGACTACTACGGCTACTTCAAGAACTACTACATCGCCGCGGCCTGAGCCCGGCCGCGGTGGCGATCATGTTCGACGGAGTGAAAGCTTCGCGGCGCGCGGCCCTGGCCGCGGCCGCCCTCGCGGCGGCGCTCGCGGCCTGCCTTCCCGGCGGTTCCGACGCCGTTGCGGCGACCGGCCCGCTGGAGCGGTCGCCGGACGGCAAGAGGCTGACCCTGACCTTCGCCGACGAGTTCGACGAGTTCCGGCCCTATCGCCTGGGCCAGGGCGTCTGGCGGACCACGCTGCGCGAAGGCCCGGTGGACCCGCAGGACTTCAACGTCCGCACGCTGAAGAGCAACAAGGAGCTGCAGCTCTACGTCGACCCGGACATGCACGGCCGCCGCCGCGGGCGTGAGGACGACGACCGGCCGCTGGGCCTGAACCCGTTCACGGCGCGCAACGGGACGCTGGAGATCGCCGCCCGGCCCGTGCCGCGGGAGCTGGCCGAGCGCCTCGACGGCTACCGCTACGTGTCGGGGATGATCACCAGCCAGCCGAGCTTCCGGCAGACCTACGGCTACTTCGAGATGCGGGCCAAGCTGCCGCGCGGCAAGGGCGTGTGGCCGGCCTTCTGGCTGCTGCCGGCCGATCTGAGCTGGCCGCCCGAGATCGACGTCATGGAGAGCGTCGGCGATCCGTCGAAGGTCTATGTCACCCTGCACTCGAACCATGTGAAGGCCGAGGGGACCGAGGTCCGTGTCAGTCCCGACGACTTCCACACCTTTTCCGTGAGCTGGACCCACGACGAGGTCATCTGGTTCGTGGACGGCCGCGAGGTGAAGCGGATGGCCACGCCGGCCGACATGCACAAGCCCATGTACATGCTGGCCAACATCGCGCTCGGCGGCGACTGGGCCGGCCAGCCCGACGCCACCACGCCTTTCCCCGCCCGGATGCAGATCGACTACATCCGCGCCTACAGGTTCGCGCCATGACCACCTGGGACACCTTCGCTCCGGACAACCGGCCGCGCCGCATCCGCGGCGGCGACATCCCCGCCCCCCATCCCGTCCGCTGGCGCGAACAGCGCCGGGCCCAGGCCGCGCAGGCGACGCCGCCCGCGGCAGGCGACGCGCGCCATGGGCCCTCGGTCACGGTGCTCGGCCTGCGGATCGATCTGGACGCCCTCTTCACCTTCGGCCTGTTCGTCGCCCTGCTGTTCATCGCCAACTGGGGCACGCTGGGCGCAGTCGCCGTGGCCGCCGCGGTCCCGGCCTACCTGTTCGTCCGCCGCCGGGGCCTGGAGCGCGTGCTCCTCTCCCGCGCGGCGCTCTTCGCGATCCCCGCCCTCGCCGTCTTCTCCACCGTCTGGTCCGAAGCGCCCAAGGAGACGCTGAAGTTCGCGATCGAGCTCGGCATCACGGCGGTGGCCGGCGTGCTGATCTCGTCGGCGCGCAGCCAGCAGGCGGTGATGCGCGCCATGGCGTGCGCCTTCCTGACCTACATTGCCTTCGCGCTCGTCACCGGCGGCACCGTGGCGATCGGCGTCGGCGCCGGCGGCAGCGCCTTCTCCGGCCTGACGGAGAGCAAGAACCTGACCGCCGACATCGCCTCGACGGGCGTGCTGGTGTTCCTCGGCATGACCTTCATGGCGCTCCGCGACCGCGCCTGGGCCTGGGTGGGCCTCGGCGTCGTCGGCCTGGCGCTCGGCCTCTACTCGGTGACGGCGGCGCGTTCGGCGGGCGCGCTGATCGGGCTCGCCATGGGTGTGGGCGGGATGCTGGCGCTGCTGCCGCTGCTCAAGGCCGGCAAGGCGGTCCGGGCCTGGCTCACGGTGATGACCGGGACGGTGCTGGTGGCCATCGGCCTGTCCTACACCTGGCTCTCCCAGGCGCTCATCGAATGGGGCGCCCGGACGTTCGACAAGGATCCGACGCTCACCGGACGGACCTACCTGTGGTACCGCGCCGCCGACCTGATGCACGAGAAGCCCCTGCTCGGCCGCGGCTACTACGCCTTCTGGCTGCAGGGGAATCCCGACGCCGAGGGCCTCTGGAAGTATTTTGGCATCGACAGCCGCGGCGGCTTCACCTTCCACAACACCTTCGTGGAGATCCTGGTGACCCTCGGCCTCGTGGGCCTGGTGGTGATCGCGGTCACCGTGGCCGTCGGCGTCTTCGCCCTGGTCCGCCGCTTCGTGCTCAGGCCCAACCTGGCGCTGGTCTTCTGGGTGGGCGTGCTGCTCTACCAGCTCTCGCGGACCGGCATCGAGACCATCGGCATCGCGCCGTTCTACTTCTCGACCGTGCTGGCGTTCGGCGCGCTTGGCGCCGCCTTCGGAAGACTGGGCGCGCCGAAGCCTGTGGCCGCGCCACGGCTGACGCGGCGGGACCGCATCGTGCAGGTCTGGCCCGTCGAGCAGGTCCCCGCCGGCTGGGGCACGCCCCGCCTGCGGCCGCAGTCCGACCACCTGCGCCTGATCCGCTCCGACACCCGCGGATGACGGCGGCCGCCGACAGCCCGCAGCCCAAGATGCGCGGCAAGCTTCACCGCACCTCGGTCGGCCCTGGCGCTGACCGGCGCGAGCGCGCTCCGGCTCGGCCTGCAGTTCGCCATGCTGCCGATCCTGGCCCGGCTGATCGGCCCGGCGGAGTACGGCCTCGTGGCGCTGGCCATGCCGTTCATCCTGCTGGCCAATGTGCTGTCGGACGGCGGAATGGGCTACGCGCTCGGCCGGCAGCGCGAGGTGACCCGCGACCAGGAATCGACGGTGTTCTGGCTCTCGGCCGGCATCGGCCTGGCGCTGACCCTGGCCTGCGCGGCGGCGGCCTGGCCCCTGGGCGCGCTGATGAGCCAGCCGCGCCTGCCCATGCTGATCCTGGCGCTGTCGCCGATCCTCCTGATCAACAGCCTGACCACGGTCGCCAACGGCCGGATCATCCGCGAGGGCCGGTTCGGGATCTTCGCCGCCGGCGACCTGATCTCCACCGGCGCGAGCGCCGCCACCGCCCTGGCTGCGGCCCTGGCCGGCTGGGGCGCCTGGGCGCTCGTCGCCCAGCAGCTCGTGCTCTGGCTCTGCAAGCTCGCCTGGGTCGGCTCCCGCGCGGGGGCCCTGCCCCGCCTGCACTACCGGTTCGCGGAGGCGAAGAGTCTCCTGGCCTTCGGCGGGCAGACGATCGCGGCGATCCTCGCCGACTTCGTGTCGCGCAACCTCGACAGCCTGATCATCGGCGGCGTCCTCGGGGCCACCGCCCTCGGGTATTACGCCATGGCCTACCAGCTCGTCCGGGCGCCCGACATGCTGATCTCCGGGCCGTTCTACCTCTACATCTTCACCGCCGTCGCCAAGACCTCGCACAACGCCACGCGGGCCTCCCTGCAGGACCTGGCCGTCACGTCCCTGCGGCTCGGCGCGGTCTTCCTGGCGCCGCTGTTCGTCGGCCTGGCGCTCGTCGCCGACCTGGCCGTGAAGCTGGTGCTTGGGGAACAGTGGCACGACGCCATCGGGCCGCTGCGCTTCCTGGCCGCCGCCGGCTTCTTCTTCTGCCTCTGCTCGATCATGGCCACGACCTTCATGGGCCTCGGCAAGACGGCGCAGCGGCTGAAGCTCTCGATCCTGCTGGGCGTCGTCGTGATCGGCGCGGTGGCCCTGACCGTGCGGTTCGGCCTCGAGGCCGTCTCCGGCGCGGTGGCGGCGGCCATGGCCCTGGTCTGCGGGATCTACCTCCACACCCTGGCCAAGGACCTCGCCATGCCGCACGCGCGCCTGCTCGCGGCCTTCGGCCCGCGGCGCTCGGCTGTGCGGCGATGGCCGGCGTCGTCCTCGCGGCCCGCGCGGCGCTGGCGCAGGCGCCGATGGTCGTGGAATTCGTGTTGATGATCGGACTGGGCGCGGCGGCCTATGGGGCGGCCATGTGGATCTTCGCCCGGCGGCGGTTGATCGACGACCTCCGCGCCTTCCAGGGCCCAGGCCCTGGGCGACGCGCCGATCCCATAATCTCCTGGTGTCATCCCGGTTTTTCGCGAAGCGAAAGACCGGGATCCATTCACCCGGCGCGCGCTCGGAATGACGCGGCGACGACGTCGCTCCTTCTGCGGGCAACCCAGAGTCATTGAGTCCCGGTCTTCGGCTGCGCCGAAACCGGGATGAGAGCTGGAGATCAGGCTCAGGCCGTCGCCGGCTGCTGCGCGGGCGCGAGCTTCGCGGCCAGGCGCTTCAGGCGCGCCTTGACCGGCAGGGTCAGCAGCGGCCAGACGTCCGGCGAGGCGACGGACGCCGCGATCCCGCCCAGCAGGTCGCGCGCCTTCAGGCGCTCCACCACATGGTCGTAGGCCAGCGCGGCGTGCAGCGAACGGCGGCGCGCGGCGAAGGCGCGGCGGACATCCTTCGCCTGCCCCATCATCACGCCTTCCAGCGCCGCGTCCGCGGCCACCATCTGCAGCAGGTGCTCGCGGCGCATGACGTGGCTGATCGAGGCGCCGTGCTTGCGGTATCGGTAGAGGGCCGCCGGCTCGAAGGCCATGCGGGCGCCGCCGGCCAGCAGGCGGACCACCAGGTCGTAGTCCTCGCCGATCCGCAGCGCCTCGCGATAGCGGACGTCGCTGAGCCGGCGGCTGCGGAACAGCGGCTTCAGATAGCCGAGGCCGGGCTTGCGGCCGTACATCCGGGCGCAGTCCACATATTCGGCGAGGGTGATCGGACGGGACGCCTGCCAGTCGCGGCCCGAAAGGAACGGGGTCCCGGGCTCGTCCCGCCCATCCTGGAAGACCATCAGATTGTCGGCGACGATGTCGGCGCCGTCGGCCTCGGCCCGCGCCACCAGGCGCTCCAGCCGGTCGGGGGCCATCAGGTCGTCGGAATCGAAGATCGCGATCCATTCGCCGCGCACCGCATCCAGCGCCCGGTTGCGCGCGGCGCCCGGCCCGCCGTTCTGCGGCTGGACCAGCACCCTCACGCGCGGATCGCCGGCGGCCGCGGCCTCGATCACCGCCAGGCTGTCGTCGGTGGAGCGGTCATCGACGATGATCAGCTCGAGATCCGCCAGCGTCTGGCCGAGCACCGAGCGGACGGCCTCGGCGAGGTGGCGCGCGCCGTTGTAGTTCGCCGTGACGACCGAGACGCGTGGCCGCGTCACGAGGCGGCCTGTGCGGCAAGCTGGGCCGGCGGCGCGTCCTTGCGCTCCCGGCTCCAGGTGAAGAGCTGAGCCCAGAAGCCGGCCGACCAGGCCAGGTGCATGATCATCGCGGCCGGGCCGGACATCGCCGCGGTGGCGTCGCGCCGCTTCACGCCGAGCATGGCGCCGTAGCCTAGCGCCGCGGCCATCCACACGAGCGCCGGGATGGCAAACACCCACCAGAGCGGCGCGAGCGCGAGGCCGGCGACGGCCGGGGCCACGGCCAGCGGCAGGGCCTGGCGGACCTTCAGCGGCGTGTAGTGCTTGAGCACGGTGCGGGCCCGGCCCTTCCCGTAGCTGAAGTACTGCTTGGCCAGCGCCTTGGGCGTGGACCGCGGGTGGTAGCCGATGCGGATCTTGTCGGTGAGCCAGATCTTCCGGCCCTGCTTGGCGAGCCGCAGGTCGAGCTCGGCGTCCTCGTTGTGGCTGAAGCTCTCGTCGTAGCCGCCGACCGCCCGGTAGGCGTCGACGCTGAAGAGCGCGTGGTGGCCATGATCGACCCAGTGGCCTTCGGTGGCCAGCCGGTGGGCCGAGCCGCCGGTGCCGAGCACCGAGTTCTGGGCCACGGCGACGGCCTGCTGGAACGGGGCCTCGCCGCGGGTGTCCATCGAGACAACCACCGAGTCCGCGCCCGTGCGGCGGGCTTCGGCGATCAGGGTGGAGGCGTAGTTGGGCGGATAGTCGGCGTGGGCGTCGACCCGCACCAGCCACGGCCGGTCGCCGGCCATGGCGGCGGCGGCGAGGTTCATGCCGGCGCTCTGCAGCTTGCCGGGATTGGGCATCAGGCGGACGCGCGGGTCGCGGGCGGCGATGGCGGCGACGATCTCGCGGCTGCAGTCCGACGACCCGCCGTCGGCCACCAGCACCAGGGGATCGACGAGGCCGTCGTCGGCCAGGATCTGCTCGATCACCCCGGCGATCACCTTCTCCTCGTTCAGGCAGGGGATGACGATCAGGGCGCGGCGCGCGGCCTGTTCCTCGGCGCTCAGCGACGGCTGCGGCGCCTCCGCAACCCGGATGACGGCCCGCGGATCGATGCGGTCCCAGGCCTGCGGAAGAAGCCCGTCGAGCGTGGCGGGCGACGGGAGCGGGGCGGCCCGCGGCGCGAAGGAACGCGGCTCGGCGGGGGCGCGGCTGAAACCCTCGTCGCGGCCGGACTCGTCCGACACCGGACGCCGCTCGGGGGTGGGCTTGGGATGAAGCATCGAGAAGGAACCTGCACTCTGACCAGCGACACGGTTAAGCGAGGCTTACGCGTGTCGGCCCCTAAACAGCCTCTGCCCGATAGGGTTCCGCCGGATCGAAGCTTGGCTGGAGCGGAATCTCGCCGCGTCGCGAAAATGCCTCCACCAGCCGCCGGCAATCGGCCTCGTCGGCCATCAGGTCAGCGGCGGGAACGGCGTCGACCTCGGCGCGCAGGCGGGCGTAGGCGGCCGGCGTCAGGCGCTCCAGGAAGGCCTCCAGGTCGCGGGGATCGTCGAGTCTGACGCCGACGCCGCGCCGGGCGAGGTATCGGCCGGTCTCGACGCTCGCGAGGGCCACGGGCACGGCGCCGTAGCGGGGCGCCTCGTAGAGCCGGTTGGGCAGGAGCCAGGCGGAGTTCAGCCCCTCCTCCATGTAGTCGAAGGCCCAGCTGAAATGGACGTCGCCATAGATCGCTGGCAGCTCCTGGGCCGTATAGGGCCCCAGGAACTGCACGCCGGGCGCTGCGGCCACCTGGGCGTCGAAGTCGGCGAACTCGGTATAGGCCGGCCGGCCGTGGATGCGGACCTCAAGAAGGTCGGGCCGGCGCGTGGCGATGTCGGTCAGGATGTCGAGGCTCTTGCGGCAGCGGATCGCCCCCATCCACCCCACGCGCCAGGGCGGCCCGGCGGGCGGCGGCGGCCGCTTCGCCGGATGCGCGCCGTCCAGCTCCAGAGGCTTGTTCTCCACCAGCAGGGTCTCGAGGGGCAGCGTCGTCCCCACACCCTGCCGGGGCCGGAAGTAATGATCGAGGAAGGCCGGCGAGCTCACCACCAGCAGGTCCGCCCGGCGCATCAGGGCGCGCTCGACGGCCCGCATCGCCCGGCTCTTGGTCCCCTCGCCCAGCATCAGGCGGTGGATGTCGAGGCACTCATAGACCAGCCGCGCCTTCAGCCCGCAGAGCGTGCGCGCCGCCTCGGCCACGGCCAGCGCCTCCAGCGTGCGGCCGACGACCACCTCGGCGCCCGCGAGCACGTCACGGAACCGTCCGGCGCCGAGCGCGGCCAGCGCCGTCGCCTTGGCCCGCTGGCCCATGCGTGCGTCATAGGTGCGCCCGAGGTCGATAGCCGGGACGCCCGCCACCGTCTCCGGCGCGGTCTCCGTGCGCCGGAAGCCCAGGACCACCGGCTCGGCCCCACCCGCGACGAGCATCCGCACCCGGCGCGTGACGGCGGGATCGGCCAGGTCATGGACGAAATAGGCGAGCTTCAAGGGCGGCCCCTGCTGAGCTTGAGCAATCGGTCGGGAGCCAAACGCGCGAGCGACCGTTTGGAGGCACAAGCTTCACGATGGTCTTTACCCAGGGGGTTCCGTGGTCGAACTGCGGCCTGCGACCGAGCTTCGGCGTCCGCCCGCCGAGGTGCGCTCCATCCAGTACCTGCGCGGCTTCGCGGCCTTCGGGGTGCTGATCTACCACGCGGCCGAGCGGGCCGGCGGCCACTTCGGCACGGGCGCCGCGGGGGTCGACGTCTTCTTCGTGATCTCCGGCTTCATCATGTGGGTGGTGACCTGCGGGAAGCCGCCCTCGCCCGGTCAGTTCCTGATCCGCCGGGTGCAGCGGATCGTGCCGCTCTACTGGGGCCTGACGCTGCTCGTCGTGGGCGTGGCCCTGGCCGCGCCCTGGATCTTCCCGGCCATGCAGGTGACGGCCGAAGCGGTGGTGAAGTCGCTGTTCTTCGTCCCCTACCGCGACCACACCGGCCTGATCGCCCCGCTGGTGATCCCCGGCTGGACGCTGAACTACGAGATGTTCTTCTACGTCCTGTTCGCCTTCGGGCTGATGGCGCCGGTCCGGCTGCGCGCCTGGCTGGTCAGCGCCGCCCTGGTCGCCCTCGTCGCGATCCGGCCGCTGGGCGACGTGACGAACCCGGTCTGGGCGACCTATACCAACCCGCTGCTCCTGGAGTTCGGCGCCGGCATCTGGCTCGGCAAGGCCTGGGCCGAGGACCGCCTGCCGGGCGTCCGCGCAGGCTGGGCGCTCGTCTTCGCCGGCCTGATCGGCTTCGCCGTCGCGGGCTTCTCAGGCATCGACGTGGAGCGGGCGCGCTTCCTGATCTGGGGCTTGCCGGCGCTCGCCCTCGTGGCCGGCGCCGTCGCCATCGAGCGCAACGGGACCGTGCCGCGCCTGAAGCCGCTGCAGGCGCTGGGCGACGCCTCCTATTCCCTCTACCTGGTCCACGGGCTGGCGATCTCGGCCGTGGTCCGTCTCCTCGACATGGCCGGCCTGGCCTCGCCGGCGTTGATCCTGGCGGGGGGCCTGATCGCCGGCGTCGTCGCCGGGCTGATCACATACCACCTTGTCGAGAAGCCGCTGATGGGCCTCTTCAAGACCGGGCTCGGTTCGCGACGGACGGCACATCGATCCCGTCCAGCAGCTCCCGTCCCGCCGCCCGCGCCGACCGGCAACCCGTGAGGATCATGGCGACGGCCAGCTCGGAGCGGATGATGTTGAGCATCCGGGTCACCTGGGCCTCGCCGCCCGCGCCCAGGGCGTAGGCCCAGGCGCGGCCGAGCAGGACGGCCTTCGCCCCGAGCGACAGCGCCTTCAGCACGTCGAGGCCCGAGCGGACCCCGCCGTCCATCAGCACCTCCAGGTCGTCGCCGACCGCGTCGACGATCCGCGGGAGGGCCGAGATCGAGGAGCGCACGCCGTCGAGCTGGCGGCCGCCGTGGTTCGAGACCACCAGTCCCTGCGCTCCGGCCTTCACGGCGTCGCGGGCGTCTTCCGCGTCGAGCACGCCCTTGACGACGATGGGTCCGTCCCAGGTCTCACGGACCCAGTCGAGGTCCTTCCAGGTGACCGAGCGGTCGAAGTTGCGGGAGATCCACGAGAGGAAGTCCGTGACCCGTCGGCTGCCCTGGACGGCGCTGGCCACCGTGCCGAGCGTGTGCGGCTTGCCCCTGGTGAACAGGTCCCAGGTCCAGGACGGATGGGTGACGCCGTCCCAGGCCTGGGTCAGCGCCGCCTGCAGCGCCGTTCCGCCGGTGAAGCCGGAACGGACATCCCGGTAGCGCGCGCCCGGCACCGGCAGGTCGACGGTGAAGACCAGCACCGGAGAGCCGAGATCCTTTGCGCGGCCCAGCAGCTCGCGCATGAAGCCGCGGTCCTTCAGCATGTAGAGCTGGAACCAGGGCGCCTGGGCGCCCTGGGTCACCTCCTCCAGCGAGCAGACGCCCACGGTGGAGAGGCAGAATGGGATGCCGGCCGCCTGGGCCGCGCGGGCTGCCTGCACCTCGCCCCGGGCGGCATACATGCCCGACATGCCGACCGGCGCCAGCCCCACGGGCATGGAGAGCTTCTGGCCGAACACCTCGACGCCCATGTCGAGCTCGGTCATGTCGCGCATCACCCGCTGGCGCAGCGCGATGGCCTCCAGGTCGGCGACGTTCCGGCGCAACGTCTCCTCGGCGTAGGAGCCGCCGTCGATGTACTCGAAGAAGATGCGGGGCAGCCTGCGCCGCGCGAGCTCCCGAAAGTCCGACACCGACGCCGCGCGCATGGCTCCTCCCCCTTTGTTGGCGGGAAGGTGCCGCGCCTCGCGCCCAAACCAAAGAGGAATCAGGCGGAAGCGGTTTCCGTCGCGGGCTGGGCGATCGGCGGCCGGGGGCCCATGACGATCCAGACCTGGTGGGCCCGGGCCATCAGCTCGCCAGACGCGCTGTAGAGCGCGACGCCGGCCGTCTCCTTGCGGCCCTCGCGGGCGATCGGCCAGGCCAGGACCACGCACGGCTCGCCCGCCGCCGGCCGGCGCAGGACCTCGGCGGTCATGGTGCCGAGCAGAGCCCCGTGGCGGCCCTCCTTTTCCACCCAGGCGAAGTAGCCCGGGCAGTCCAGCGCCGCCCAGACGACCTCCAGGCGGGTCAGGCCGTCGGCGTCGGCGAAGGCCTCGTGCGGCGTCCAGGCGTCGGCGACGACGCCGGCCTCGCGGTCCTCCACCGGACCGGCCAGGACCCGCAGGCCGTCGCCCGCGCCCCGCTCTGTCCCGCACGTGAAGCAGATCGGGTGGACCCGCTGCGAAAGCCCGATGTGCCGGGCGCCGGCCGCGCGCGCCTCGTCCAGGCTGATCGGCGCAGGCGCCTCGGGCAGTTCGGCGCCTTCCGAAGCGCGGCCCTGGCCGATCAGGGCGCCGCCCTCGCCGGTGATGACGACCGCGCCGTCCTGGACCGCCAGGTCGAGGCCGATGTCGAGCGGCACCGGGGCGCGCAGGACCGCCGTCGCCGGGCCTTCGATAGGGGGCCGCGAGGACGCCGCACACATAGCCGCCGTTGCCGGAGTTGGGCGGGCCGCAGAACTGGCGGCCGATCACGATCTGGGACAAACCGGAAAACTCTTCAAAGAAATGGTCGGGAAAGAATGGACTTGGGCAATCCCGGGAAGCTGCCACGTTGGCCTTGCGGAACGGAAGCCAAAATCGCTTCCCCGGCGTTGGAGCCAGCGGCGCCGCGGAGTAGCCTGCGGCCGAGCTTTGAAATCACTTCGAGGAGAATTCGGTGAGCGAACGGATGGAACGGCCCTGGGCCCTGATGCGCCATCATGCCGGCTGGGCGGACGTCTTCCACATCGAGAGCGAATCCGGCGACTCGATCACCGGCTTCTACCCGGACCGGGAGACGGTCGGGCCGCCGGTGAACTACTCCGTGCGCGCGGTGCTGGCGCGCTATCCTACCCTGGAATCGGCCCGCGCCGCCCGCGAGGGCGCGGTGTCGGAGTGGCGCAAGCACGACCAAGCGGTCCGCGATGCCGAACAGACCCTGCGCGACGCCGAGAAGGCCCGCGAGGACGCCTGGCTGAAGTCGCTCCGCGAAGCCGCCGAGGCGGGGTGAGTTGACCAAAATTGCTCCCCTTCGGGGGAGCTGTCAGCGAAGCTGACTGAGGGGGTCAGCTCAGACGTTTGAGCGGCCCCCCCCTCCACCACTTCGTGGTCCCCCCTCCCCCCGATGGGGAGGAACTTGTGATCAGAACCTCAGGCCCCTCGACAGCGCCCATGCCGCCGCTGCGGCCACGACGGCGGTCGCCAGGACGCGCCACCAGGGGGCGAAGGTGACCCCCGGGTCGGCGGACAGCTTCCGGCGACCGGTGAACATGGCGCCGATCAGGTTCGAGCGCTTCCAGATCAGGTACCAGAAGACCGCCACGACGTGGACGGCGACCAGGACCTGCAGGACCGTGAAGCTGGCCTCGTGCAGCTCGGAGATCGCCCGCCCGGTCTCGAAGCTGACCCGGTCGGAGAGCGGTCCGGCCTCGAAGGCGTCGATGTCCACGGCGAAGAGGCCCGTCGTCACCTGGAAGATCAGCACAGCGAGGATCGCCACCACGCTCCAGGCGCCTACCGGGTTGTGTCCCGGGGCGTCGGCGGGCGCGCGGGAACCCAGCGACTTCAGATAGGCGAGCGAGGCGCCGGGGCCCTTCAGGAAGCTCGAGAAGCGGGCGGTGCGCGATCCCCAGATCCCCCACAGCAGGCGGAAGAAGACCAGGCCGAGGATCGCGTAGCCGCTCCACCGGTGCCACTGCAGCCGGTCGGTCTCGGCGGCCCACCAGGAAAAGCCGATCAGCAGGACGAGCGCCCAGTGCACGAGGCGCACGGGAACGTCCCACAGCCGCGCCGCGACCTGGGTTTCAGGAACCTCGCTCACGGGCTCAGGACTCCTTGGGGACGCGGTACTTGTCGTGGCAGCCCTTGCAGGCGCCGCCGGTCGCGCGGACCTGGGCCTTCAGGGCGTCCACGTCGCCGGCCTGGGCCAGTTGCTGCAGCTTCGAGGTCTGCACCTGGAGGTTGGAGGCGGCGGCGGTGAAGCCGGCGGCGTCGCTCCAGATGTTGGCCTTGGCCTCGCTCTTCGGCCGGGCTTCCTGGCCCGAGCCGCGCGGGAACCAGGTCGGGAGCTGGCTGGCGTAGGTCTTGAGCTGGCCGGCGCTCTGGGTGAGCACCGCCTTGTCCGGGTCGCCCTTCCGCAGTTCGTCGTTGAGCCGCTTGAAGGTGGCGCCCACCTTCTCGAAATTGTCGTGGCGCGCGAGCGCGGCCCTGGCGCCCGGGGTCGTGGCGGTCTCGCCGTGGGTGTTGTGCGCCAGCGCGCCCGTCCCGGCGACCGCGAGCCCGACGCCGAGCGCCGCTCCGACCACCACGAACCTGCTCAACCTGCCGCTCATCGCGCTGCTCCCTCGTTCCGCACGCCCAGCCGGCGGCGGCCGAGTTGACGATGGCGTCATCCGCGCGTCAACGGGCTCGGGCGGACTTCACGGGCGCGCCTTCGGCGGAGGCCTGGGTCAGCAGCGCCTGGCAGTTCGCGTCCTTGGCGAGGCCGGGATCCACGAACGGCAGGATGGCGGCCAAGGGCGAAAGCAGCGAGCCCAGCGCCACGGCGACGCCGCCCTGGGCGATCGCCTTCCCGGGCTCGACGCCCAGGCTGGGCTGGCGGATCGGCCCCTTTGCGGTGACCGGCAGCATCACCCGCAGCAGGCGGAACTCCTTCGGCTGGCCCTGCAGGCGGAAGTCCATCCGCTCGGTCGCCAGGTTCACGGTCCCCGAGCCGGTGACCACCACCGGCTTGGTGTCGAAGACGATCCGGTTGGCGCGCATGACGCCGTCCGTCGTGGTGAAGTGGGCGACGCCGCAGCGGACCGGCACCTTGTCCTGGTCCTTGGACAGCAGCAGGCCCAGGCCCTTGACGACATTGACCCCCAGCAGCTCGGCGAAGGCCTCGCGGATGTCGCCGTTGGGGATCACGACCATCACCTCGCCGTCGGCGTTGGCGAAGGCCTTGTGGACGCTGTTGCCCTCGCCGGTGAGGCGCGCGCGGCCGACCAGGGAGCCGGTGAGCGGCAGCGGGCCGTCCTTGGCGCCGATCGGGATGAGCTGCTCGACGCGGGCGTTGGCGAGCCGAAGGTCGAGGTCGGTGACGGGCGTCGCCCTGCGGGCGTTCAACTGCACGTGGCCGGTGACCTGGCCCTGCGGCAGGTCAAGGCGCAGGGGGTCGGCGCGGAGCAGTCCGTCATCCAGCTTCATGGTCACGGACGCCGCGCGCAGGTGGACCGGCGCATCGCGGATCGAGGCGATCTTCCAGGTGGCGTCGGCGTCCATGGCGCGGATGCGGTCGACCGCCAGGGTGGAATCCGGGAACAGCCGCTGCTCGGCGTTCAGCTCGCGGGCGACCGCGGCCTGGTCGGCGGAGGCCGTCTCGCCGGCCCCGGTGGCCGGCGCGCCGCCGAAGAGCGCGCCGAGGTCGTCGAAGTCCAGGCTGCGGGTGGTTAGGTCGGCCTTCAGGTAGGGCCGCTCGCGGCCTGCGTCGACGCTGACCACGCCCGCCAGGTCGCTGTCCCCGACCCGCCCGTTCAGCCCCGTGACGCGATACACCTGGCCGTCGCGGACCAGGCGGCCGCGGAGGTTGTAGGGCGGCGTGTTGGGCAGCGCGATGCCGGTCAGGCCGTAGAGATCCGACATGTCCGGGCCGCGCACCGAGGCGTTCATGGCGAACTGGCCGAGGTCGAACGGCTCGGGCACGGCGCCGCGGGCGGTGATCACCGTCTGGCCGGCGCGCACATAGGCGTCGAACGGATAGGGCACGTCCTTGTCGATATTCAGCAGCGGCCCGCCGGTGACGCGCAGGTTGAACGGCTGGCGGTTGAGAGCGCCCTGGCCGACCATGGCGAAGCCCGCGTTGGCCCCGCCCAGCCGTTCGGCGGCATTCAGCGTACCCGTGAAGGTGAGCTTCCGCTGAACCTCGCGCACGTCGATCTTGCCGTCGTTAATGACGAAGTTGCGGATCGGCGGCAGCCGCATCGGCTCCTGCGGCCTGCGGCCGTCCGAGAAGTCCCAGGTCTTGCGGCCCTGGGCGTCGGCGTAGAGCCTGACGGTCGGCCGGTCGAACTGCAGGAGCGGCAGGTCCACGTCGCCCTTGAACAGCGGAAGCAGGCGGATTTGGACGACAATCCGGTCGATCTCGGCCATCGCGCGCTTGTCCGGCGCCCAGTCGGGGTTGGCGATGCGGATGCCGCGCACCGTGGCGCTTGGGGTCCAGGACCACAGGTGCACGTCGAGATCGCCGTTGATCTGCACCTCCCGGTGCATGCGGGCCGAGGCGTAGCGGGCGACCGGGCCGCGGAACCAGTTCCAGTCCCAGATGGCGATGAGGATGGCGACGGCGACGGCGATCACCGCCAGCACGCCCCCGGCGATCTTCATCGTCTTCGGGCTGGGCTTCTTGATCTGCGTGGCGGCAACGCGCGCGCGCGCGGCCTGCCAGTGCTCACGCGTCCAGGTCCCGGCGCGCTGCAGCGGCCGGCGCTGCCCGGCGTCGGCGCGGCGGGCGCCGCGGCGCTTTCCGGGTTCCGGATTCTGGAACGCTTCGTTGGACACGGGGCTGGCTCCTCGGCTCGGGCCTAGGTGCGGAAACGCCGAAGCCCCACGGTCCAGTTCCGCTCAAAGCCTAATGACTTACGCCCCGGCCCGAGACGGCGGCCTTCAGGGTCCGAAGGAGGATCGCCAGGTCGAATGCGAGCGAGCGGCGTTCCAGGTACTCCCGATCGAGGCGAACCTTCTCCGGGATCGGCAGTTCGTCGCGCCCGTTCACCTGGGCCCAGCCCGTGACCCCGGGCCGGAGCCGATGGACCCCGTGCGCCGTCCGCAGCGCCACGAGGTCGTCCTGATTGAAGAGCGCGGGCCGCGGGCCGACCAGGCTCATGTCGCCGATGAGCACGCTCCAGAACTGCGGCAGCTCGTCGAGACTGGTCCGGCGCAGGAAACGGCCAAGCGGCGTGATCCACTGGTCCGGGTCGCTCAGCAGGTGGGTGGCGACGTCGGGCGTCCCCATCCGCATGGTGCGGAACTTGGGCATCGGGAAGAGGCGGTTCTCCCGCCCCACCCGCCTCGACCAGTGCAGGGCCGGGCCCGGGCTCTCCAGGCGCACCGCAAGGCCGATGGCCAGCAAGACGGGCGAGAAGACCACCAGGCCCGCCAGTCCGCCCGCGATGTCGATCAGCCGCTTCACCCGGCGGTTCTAGAGCGCGCCGGGCGGCGCCGCCAAGCTACTCGGCCGCGGGTTCGGCCGGCGGCTCGGTGGAGGTGACCGGCTTGCGGCGGGCCTTGGGGGGCCTCGACCGGGGCGGCCTCGACGACCGGCTCGGGCGCCGGCGCCTCCGGCGGGGCGAACGAGGCGGGCTCCGACGCCGCCTCGGGCGCCGCCTCGACGATGGACTCCAGGATCGGTTCGGGCTCAACGAGCGGCTCAGGCGTCGCCTCGATCAGCGACTCAGCCGCCGCCTCGATGACCGCCTCTGGCTCCGGCAGCGCTTCCGCCACCGTCTCCGCGGCCGTCTCGGCCACCGCCTCGGCGGCGGCTTCGGCCTCGGCGATGAGCTCCTTGAGGGGCTCCTCCACCGCCTCGGCGATGGCCAGCACCGGCTCGAGGGCCATCAGGGCGACCGCGGTCTCCTCGGCCATCGGCTCGGGCGCGGCGTCCTGCAGTCGTCTTCCCCAAAGAGCTTCCAGGTTGGTGGCCTGGGCCCAGCGGGTCGCCCACCAGAAGGCCACGCCGCCGGCGGCCGCGCCGGCGAAAAAGCCCCACAGCGGAGAGACCGCGCCGACCATCAGCTGGGTCGACAAGGGTGTGGCGGAAATCTCCCGGATCTCGCTCTCGGACATGGCGTGCTCCTGCATCCAATTGTGCGATGCAATATAACACGGCCGCCTTCTCGCAGTTGCGAAATTGCTATGACGATAGCGTGTAGACCCTCGCCTCCCCGCTGTCGCCCAAGGCGCGGGCGGTCCAG
Source organism: Phenylobacterium sp. J367 (assembly GCF_024699985.1). Taxonomy (GTDB): domain Bacteria; phylum Pseudomonadota; class Alphaproteobacteria; order Caulobacterales; family Caulobacteraceae; genus Phenylobacterium. The sequence continues at coordinate 4,472,852 of NZ_JAJONA010000001.1, forward strand.
CCGCAGATCGCCTCAAGCTCGGGCGCCAGCCCCTCCGGCGCGCCCACGAAGACCAGGGCGCAGCCGTTCATCTTCATCGGGTCGGTCAGCGGCCGCATGCGGGTCTCGGCCACCAGCAGCGGCGCCGCCACGGCGTCCTCCAGGTCGCGCAGGAAAGCGTCGAAGGTCTCCAGGTCCTTGAGCGGCAGCCAGATCATCACCTCCGCCTCGCGGTTCTTCCGCCGGACCCCCGCCACGGTCTCGACGATGCGGGCGTAGTCGTCGGCGCGCTCGAACGGTGGATCGATCAGCACCAGCACGCGGCCGGAGGGCGGCGCGGCCGCCATCGCCGCCTGGAAGCCGTCGTCGCAGAGCGTGCGGACGTTGGCCCTGTCCTTCAGCAGGCTCTTCAGCGCGCCGTGCTCGTCGGGCCGGAGCTCGCAGGCGAGGTAGCTGTCCTTAGGCCGCAGCGCATCGGCGATCAGCCACGGCGACCCGGGATAGCGTCGCGCAGGCCCGCCGCCGTTCAGCCGCTCCAGCTCGCCGATCAGCGGCTGGAAGGCGCCCGGCGCGTCCTTCGCCGCCATCAGCCGCACGATGCCCGCCTCGGCCTCGCCGGACTTCCTCGCCTCGGCGCCGGCGAGATCGTAGAGGCCGCGGCCCGCGTGGGTGTCGATCACGGTCAGCGGCCGCGGCTCGTCGTCCAGGCGCGAGAGGAGCTGCAGCAGGCCGGCGTGCTTCACGAGGTCGGCGAAGTTCCCGGCGTGGAAGGCGTGGCGGTAGTTCAAGTGTGCTCCGGAGGGCGGGAGGAACCCGGCTGCGCCATACCACGTTGCGCGGCCAGGATGGCCAGGGACATGTCAGACACCACGCCCGAGCTCGAGGACGTGGAGGCCGCGGGCCTCCGCTACGTCTCCGACGCCGATCCGGGCATCACCCGCCGCAAGGCGTCCGCCAGCGGCTGGAACTATCGCAAGCCCGACGACTCGGCCGTGACGGACGACAAGACGCTCGAGCGCATCCGGAAGCTAGCCATTCCGCCGGCCTGGACCGACGTCTGGATATGTCCCAGGGCCAACGGCCACATCCAGGCCACCGGCCGGGACGCCAAGGGCCGCAAGCAGTACCGCTATCACGACGGCTGGCGGGCGGTGCGCGACACCCACAAGTACGACCGCGTCATCGCCTTCGGCCGCGCCCTGCCCCGGCTTCGCAAGCGCGTGGACGAGGACCTCGGCCTGCGCGGCCTCCCCCGCGAGAAGGTCCTGGCCGCGGTCATTCGGGTCATGGAGAAGACCCTGATCCGCGTGGGCAACGAGGAATACGCCAAGCAGAACAAGAGCTTCGGCCTGACGACGCTCCGGGACCGCCACGCCAGGATCGGCGCGTCGAAGGCGGTCTTCGAATTCCGCGGCAAGAGCGGCAAGGTCCACCAGACCGGCTTCAACGACCGCCGGCTGGCCCGGGTGGTGAAGGCCTGCCAGGACCTGCCCGGCCAGCGGCTCTTCCAGTACATCGACGACGACGGCGAGCAGCGGGTCGTGGAGTCCGCCGATGTGAACGCCTACCTGCGCGAGGTGCTGGGCGAGGACTTCTCGGCCAAGGACTTCCGTACCTGGGCTGGCACCCTGGCCGCGGCGCGGGGCCTGGTGATGCTGCCGGAATGCGGCTCGCCCACCGAGGCCAAGCGCAACATCAACACCTGTGTGAAGGCGGTGGCCGGCGTGCTCGGCAATACGCCGGCCGTCTGCCGCAGCGCCTACATCCACCCGGTGGTGCTGGAAGCCTATGAGAGCGGCGCCCTGCCGCTGAAGGGTGGCGGCGACAGCCGCGCCTTCGAGCTCGCCGTGCTGAAGTTCCTGGAGACCGCGCGCGACGAGGTGAAGGAGGAGATCGCCCAGAAGGCGCGCCGCTAGTCTTACCTGACGGAACGCCGGTATCGTCCCCACCCAAGAACGAGGGGGAGGACTTACCGTCATGCTGCCGGCCCGCCTGCGCTTCGGCGCCTTCATCGCGCCGTTCCACCCGGTGGACGAGAACCCGACGCTGGCGATCCAGCGCGACCTGGAGCTCGTGCAGCACCTGGACGCGCTGGACTATGACGAGGCCTGGATCGGCGAGCACCACTCTGCGGGCTATGAGCTGATCGCCAGCCCCGAGGTGTTCATCGCCGCCGCCGCCGAGCGAACCAGGCACATCAAGTTGGGCACCGGCGTGGCCTCCCTACCCTACCACCACCCGATGATGCTGGCCGACCGGATGAACCAGCTCGACCACATGACCCGCGGCCGGGTGATGTTCGGCGTCGGTCCTGGCGCCCTCGTCTCCGACGCCTTCATGATGGGCATACCGGTCCAGAAGCAGCGGGACCGGATGGACGAGGCCCTGGGCGTGCTGGTCCGGCTGATGCGCGGCGAGGAGGTGACCCATTCCTCGGACTGGTTCGAACTCAAGAACGCCCGCCTTCAGATGACGCCCTACTCCCGGCCGTCGATGGAGATGGCGGTGGCGAGCCAGGTCTCACCCACCGGCGCGCGGGCCGCCGGCCGGCACGGCCTGGGCCTGCTGTCGCTCGGCGCGACGTCGACGGCCGGCTTCAACGCGCTGGCGTCCAACTGGGCGATCGCGGGCGAGCAGGCGGCCGAGCACGGCCAGACCATGGACCGCAACGCCTGGCGCCTCGTCGGCCCCATGCACATCGCCGAGACCCGTGAGCAGGCGATGGAGGACGTCCGCTTCGGCCTCGACAAGTGGATCTACTACTTCCGTGAGATCGCCAACCTGCCGATCGTGCCGGAGGGCGACGATCCCGTGCAGGCGATGATCGACACGGGCCTCGCGGTCATCGGCACCCCAGACGACTGCGTGAAGCGCCTGCAGCAGCTCGTGGACGAGAGCTCGGGGTTCGGGGCGTTCCTGTTCATGGACCACAACTGGGCGCCGTGGGAGCGCAAGAAGCGCAGCTACGAGCTCGTCGCCCGCTACGTCTTCCCGCATTTCCAGCAGCTCAACGTGAACCGCGAGGCCTCGATGAGCTGGGTCGGCGAGAACAAGGCCGAGTTCACCACCGAGGTGCGCAACGCCGTCGGCGCGCGGATCGTCCAGCACATGATGGAGAAGGGCGCGGGCAACATCCGGCCCGAGATCGTCGAGCTGATCACCGGCCAGGCGCCGCCGAAGGCCGGCTGACGGCGGCCGGGCTTCGCCCTATCACCTGGTCATGGACCTTGCAGCCTACTTCGACCGGATCGGCTTCACAGGCGACGCCCGGCCCGACCTCGCGACGCTGAAGGCGCTGCACCGCGCCCACCTGCTGGCGATCCCCTACGAGAACCTGGACGTCCAGCTCGGCCGGCCGGTGACGCCGGACCCGGCCGCCGCCGTCGAGAAGATCGTCGGCCGTCGCCGCGGCGGCTGGTGCTACGAGATGAACGGCGTCCTCGGCGAGGCGCTCACCGCCATCGGGTTCGACGTGACACGCTTGGCCGGCGGGGTGATGCGCCAGGTGGTCGGCGACGTGCAGGTGGGCAACCATCTCGTGCTGCTCGTCCGCCTGCCGGAGGGCCCGTGGATCGCCGACGTGGGCTTCGGCGACGGCAGCCCGGATCCCTTCCCACTCGCCGCCGCGCCGCTCAGCGCGGACGGGTTCGACTTTCGCCTTGAGGACCTCGGCGACGGCTGGTGGCGCTTCCACAACCATGCGCAAGGCGGCGCGCCGACCTACGACTTCCAGCTCACACCGGCGCCGCCCGCGAAGCTGGTCGAGCGGTGTCAGTGGCTGCAGAGCGCGCCGGAGAGCAACTTCGTGCTGAACGCCGTGGTCCAGCGCTGGCGGCCCGGCGGCCTGCTGCTGCAGATGCGCGGCCGGTCCCTGCGCGAGGTCCGGCCCGGCGGCGTGGAAACGCGCCTGGTCGGCTCGGCGGACGAGTATGTGGCCGTCCTCGCCGAACGCTTCGGCCTCGACCTGCCGGAGGCGGCCGGCCTCTGGCCGCGTATCTGCGCGCGGCACGAGGCGCTGTTCGGCGTCAGCGCCTGATCGCGAAGCCGATCCGGAGGGTCCGCGGCTGGGAATAGCTCTCCACCCCGTCGGCGGTCTCGCCAACCTCCAGCTCGGCGTCGAAGAGGTTGTCGGCGGCCACATAGACCTCGCTGTCGCGGCCCACGCGCCAGCCGGCTCGGGCGTCGACGACGACGCCGGCGCCCAGCTTGCGGGTGTTGAGGTCGTCCTCCCAGCGGTCGCTCTCGTAGCGGGCGTCGGCGTTCAGGCTCAGCCGGTCCATGGGCCGCCAGTCGAAGCCGCCGGTGACGGTCAGCCTCGGAGTCTGCGCCGGCCGGAGGCCGGTGAGCTGCGGCGCGGACGCCCCGCCGTCCACCTCGGCGTCGGTGTAGGAGAGCGCCGCGCGCCAGCCGAAGCCGGCGGCGAGCTCGCCCGAGCCCTCGCCCTCAAAGCCCCAGGCGGTGATCTCGCCGGCGTTCTGCCGCTGGCGCAGCACGCCGCCGGCCGGCACGAAGCCCGCGGTCGGGAAGGTCCCCGGCCCGATGCCGATGGTGACGTTGGCGATCGGGTCCTCGATGCGATTGTAGAAGACGGTCGCCGCCCACCGGACTGCGCCCTCTCCGTTGAGGCCCGCTTCAACGCCCTGCAGCGTCTCCGGCTTCAGGCGCGGATTGGCTTCGGTGATGTCGTTGCCGACCCGGAACGGCCGGTGCAGTTCGTTCAGCGTCGGCGGGCGGAAGCCGCCGTACGCCGCGGCGCGGGCGAAGATCTGGTCCGCCACCTCGTAGCGGAGGCCGAAGCGGGCCGTCGGCGTCGTGCCCGATGCATCCGGCGTGGTCTGGTCAAGGGTGGCGGCCCCGGTCTGCAGGTCCCACTCCCGGCGTACGGCGTCGGAGGACTTCCAACCGTCCAAGCGGACGCCGCCCGTCACCAGCCAGGGCCCGCGGTCGAGGACGCCCTCGACATAGCCGCCGCCGACCACCGTCTTGCCGCCGGCCAGGCGCTTGCGGGTGAAGGTCCCGTTCATGAAGCGGAACCGCTCGCGCACCTCGCCATCGGTCAGGCGAATGTCGGCGCCCGCCTCCCAGGCGATGTCGCCCGCCCACCCCTGGAGCGCGGCGTTGAAGCCGTAGCCGATGGCCGGCGTGGCGTACTGGTCGTTGGCCGGCGTGGTCGAGGCGCGGCCGGCGGCCACGGCGACCGAGGTGTTCTCCAGATCGCTCCCGCGCACCCAGCCCTGCAGTCGCCAGCCGCCGACGCCCGCTTCCGGCGCCCGGGCGAGCGTGACGGTGGCCGAGGTCCCTGTGGCGTTCGACCGCGCGCCCACCAGGCCCGCGCCGCGCTTCTCCTGGAAGGCGGCGAGCCGGACAGCGGCCTGAGCGCCCGCCACCTCGTGCTGGCCGCGGACCGCGATGGACCGGGTCTCCAGATCGAGCGGCTGATCGGCCGCGCCGGCCCGGGGGCCGCGCACCGGCGTGTAGCCGTCGCTTCTCTCGGCGCTGCCGGTGACCAGCAGGCCGGCCAGGCCGCCTGAGGCCGCGAAACGGTAGCTCTCGTCCTCGCCGGCCGAGGCGTCGAGGGCGGCGAGGCCCTGCCCGGCGCCCCCGCTCCTGCAGGGCGACGACGCCCGTGAGCGCGCCGGCGCCGTACGGGCCCGCGCCCGCGCCGCGGACGATCGAGGCGCCGTCCAGGCCCTCGGGCGGCAGGCCCGTCCAGATGACCCAGCCGCCGAAGGGATCGTTCTGCGGCGCGCCGTCGAGGGTGACCAGCGCCCGGCCGGCGCCCGACGGGGCGATGGAGCGCAGCGACAGGCCCTGGGTCGTCGGGTTGGCCGCGACGCTGCCGGTGCGCCGGAAGAGTGAAACGCCGGGCGCGCGCTTCAGGGCGTCGTCGAGCCTGGGCGTGACCTTCAGGATCTCGGGACCGATCTGCACCGCGCTGAACACAGCCTCGCCGCCCAGGGGGTTCAGTCTCGGCGGATGGACGATGACCACTTCCACGTCGGTGGGCGGCGGCGGCAACTCAGCCATACTGGTCTTCCCCCTTATCGTTGACGGGCAATTAGCCTGCGCCGGGCCATTGGCCAAAGGGGTGTTGCGCCGCTATTTCAGAACCATGTCTTCGGGAAGCGGCAAGGTCGCCATCGTCACCGGCGCGGGCTCCGGCATCGGCCGGGCCGTGGCGCTCGCGCTCCTGGCGAACGGCTGGTCGGTAAGCCTCGCCGGACGCCGGGCCGAGGCGCTGGAGGAGACGGCCGCCCTGGCCGGCGACGCCGCCGACTGGGCGATGCCGGTCCCGACCGACGTCGCCGACGCGGAGGGGGTCGGCCGCCTGTTCGAGGCCACGCGGGCCCGCTTCGGCCGGCTCGACCTCCTCTTCAACAACGCCGGGACCGGCGCGCCGCCCGCGCCCCTGGAGGACCTCTCCCTCGACGCCTGGAAGCGCGTCGTCGACATCAACCTGACCGGCGCCTTCCTGTGCACCCAGGCGGCGTTCCGGCTGATGAAGGCCCAGGACCCCATGGGCGGGCGGATCATCAACAACGGCTCGATCTCGGCCCATGTCCCGCGCCCGCGGTCGGTCGCCTACACCGCCACCAAGCATGCGATCACCGGCCTCACCCGCTCGACGTCGCTGGACGGACGGCCCTACGACATCGCCTGCGGGCAGATCGACATCGGCAACGCCGGCACCGAGATGACCGCCCGCATGGCCAAGGGCGTGCCCCAGGCCGACGGGTCGATCGCGCCGGAGCCGGTGATGGACGTCCAGGCGGTGGCCGACGCGGTGCTCTACATGGCCGGCCTGCCGCTCTCGGCCAATGTGCAGTTCATGACGGTGATGGCCACCAAGATGCCGTTCATCGGGCGCGGCTGACTCCGCGTCGTACTCGCGGCGCCCTCCGTTCAGGCAGTCGGGAAAAAATCGTAAGTGACGCAACGTGATCGTTGATCACCAAGCGGGATTCGTGCTTCAGCCCGATGGAGCCCAAGGCCACGTCAGTTCCGGCCAGGCTCGAAGGGGAACGCCGTGAAAGGGGTTGGTCGCAACCTCAATCCGGAATCGAAACATGATCCGTATCGTCACCCTGGCCGCCGTCGCGGCCTTCGCCGTCGCCGCGCCCGCCGCCGCCAAGTCCATCCGCGTCGCCACCGCCGGCAAGTCCACCGAGCAGGTCCAGGCCGAGGTCTCCAGGGCCGCCCGCGTGCTCTGCGCCCGCGAAAGCATCGGCGCCAGCTTCCCCTACGAGCACCAGCGCGCCTGCGTGAAGCTGACCGTCGCCAAGACGATGCAGCAGTTCGCCGCCGCGCCGGCGTCCACGACGCTGGCCGCCGCCCAGTAGGCGTCTCAGGCCGCCGCCGGCGCTCGGATCAGGGCGCCGGCGGCGCCTTCACCACCACCCCGCCCTTGATCACGCCCGCGACGTCCTCGAGCACCCGAATGTCGGCCAGGGGATCGCCCTTCACCGCGACCATGTCGCCGAAGCGGCCGGGGCTCAGGGCCCCCACGTTCTTGCCCTCCCCCATCACCTCGGCGGCCACGGTCGTCGCCGACTGGATGGCCTGCATCGGCGTCATGCCGTAGCGCACCATGTAGGCGAACTGCCGGGCGTTCCGGCCATGCGGATAGACGCCCGCGTCGGTGCCGTAGCTGACGCGCGCCCCGGCCTTCACCGCCTTGCGGAAGCCCTCGCGCTGGGCCTCGGTGGTCTCCAGGTTCTTGCGCAGGTACTCGGCCGGCCAGCCGGCCTTGCGGCCCTCCTGGTCGATCCAGTCCCCATTGTAGATGTCCATGTCGAGGAAGACGCCGCGCTGCTTCGCCAGCGCGATGCCCTCGTCGTCGATCAGGCTGGCGTGCTCGATGGTCCGTGCGCCTGCCCGGATTGCCGCCTTGATCCCCTCGGCGCCGTGGGCGTGGATCGCGCAGTAGCCGCCGCGCAGCTTGGCCTCGTCGCAGGCGGCCTTCATCTCGGCCTCGGTGAGCTCGAGCTGGCCCGGCTCCGAGCCCATGGCCAGCACCGCGCCGGTGCCGATCAGCTTCACGAAGTCGACGCCCTGCTGGAAGAGGAACCGCACCTTCTCCCGGGCCTCCTCCGGGCTGCGCACCTCGCCCAGCCGGAAGTCCGGCGGGATCGCCACGTCGATCGGCAGGCCGGTGACCGCGCCGCCGCCGCCCGGCACGGTGATGTAGCCGCCGGCCACCTTCATCCGCGGCCCCTCGACCCAGCCCGCGTCGATGGCGTTGCGCAGCGCCACGTCGTTCAGGCCGCGATAGACGCCGACGTCGCGCACGGAGGTGAAGCCGGCGTGCAGGGTCAGGCGCGCGACCTCCGCGCCCTTCAGCACGCTCTCGGCGGCCGAGTGCTTGAGCGCCTCCGCCGGGTCCTCGGTGCCCGCGAAGCCGTCGGCGACGTGGGTATGCAGGTCGATCAGGCCGGGCAGCACCGTGTAGGCCGACCAGTCCACGACTTTGCCGCCGGCCGGCGGCGCATAGGGCGCGACCCGCGTCACCCGGCCATCGACCACGGTGACGAGCTGGTCGGCGAGGACGCGGCCCGCCTCCGGATCGACCAGCCGGCCGGCGCGCACATGGACGGTCTCGGCCGACGCCATGGTGGCGATCGCCGACAACGCGGCGACCAGGCTGGAAAGCTTCATGATCCGTCCCCCGACACCAAGCGAGCGTGCTTTCCGGGGCGGCCAATGGTCAAGCTCTCCTCTCCCGACGCGAAGCGTGGGGAGAGGTAGGGTGAGGGGCGGCTCGTGCAGGCGTGCTCCGCCGATGAGAGTCCAAGGGCCCTCGAGCTCTCGTCCGGAGTGGCGGAGAGGTCCCAGCCGGCCCTCACCCTGCCCTCTCCCACGCCTCCGGCGCGGGCGAGGAGGTTTAGTCCGCGAAGTTGGGCTCGCGCTTCTGCATGTTGGCCATCACCGCCTCGACCTGGTTCGGCGAGCCGATGAGCGCGACCTGCTCGCGGGTCTCCTCCAGGAAGATCTCGGGAATGCCGGCGTCGGACTGGGCGAGGTTGAGCAGGCGCTTGCCGGCCCGGATGGCGTGCGGGTTCTTGGACGCGATGTCGCGCGCCAGCGACAGCGCCTCGGCCAGGGGGTCGGGGCTGGCGCGGGTGGCGAGGCCCATCTGCGCCGCCTCCTCGCCCGAGAAGATCCGGCCGCTCCAGGTGAGCTCGCGGGCCACGTCGTCGCGGATCAGGCCGCGCATCAGCACGATGCCGGCCATGTCGGGCACCAGGCCCCATTTGATCTCCAGAACCGCCAGCTTCGTGTCGGGCGCGACGATGCGGATATCGGCGCCCAGAGCGAGTTGGAAGCCGCCGCCGAAGGCCACGCCGTGCACCGCGGCGATCACCGGCACCGGGATCTCCCGCCAGACATAGCAGCACTGCTGGGCGCGGTTGGCGCCGGCCGGCGTGCGGCCCTTGGTCAGTTCCTCGACCGTGCGGTTGCCGCCCTGGCGCTCGCCCGAGGCCATCTGGCCGAAGCTGCCCATGTCGAGGCCGGCGCAGAAGGCGCGGCCCTCGCCGGAGAGCACCACGGCGCGCACGTCGGATCGCGCCTTCAGCGCCTCGCCGGTCTGCACCAGCGCCTCGAACATGGCGTTGTCGAGGGCGTTCATCTTGTCGGTGCGGATCATCCGGACGTCGGCGACGCCGTCCTGCACATCCACCTTCACGCGGTCGTTCATCGAAACCTCCTAGGCGCGCGACAGGACATAGCCCGCGCGGGGGAAATGCACATGGATCGGGCCGATCCCCTCGCCGTCGCGGGCGAGGGTGACCCGGGTCGGCGTCAGGCCGACCAGCCGCCCGGCGATCGGGTCACGCCCGTAGTCGTCGGCCTGGACGACCACGGCGTCACCAGCCTTCAGGCCGGAGGGGTCGTCGTGGACGGTGGCGGGTTCCGGCGCCGCGGCGCGCGCGACATCCAGCGCCTCGGCGGGCGACATCTCGGTCCGCTCGCCGTGGCCGAAGGCGCGCATGCGGCCGGCCCAGGCGGCGAGCCGGTCGAAGCCGGCCAACAGGTCGGGGATCGCGCCCGCGCCCCACCAGACCGGCATCCAGAGGACGGCGTCGGCGAGCGAGGGCCGCTCGCCGCCGAGGTAGGGCGACGTCGCCAGCGCCTCGTCGGCCCAGGCGGCGTAGGCCCGCCACTGGGCCCGGGCGAAGGGCTCGGCGGCCTTCATGGCGGCCACGTCAAAGGGCCGGCCGGAGAGCTTCTCGCGGTCGGCGATGAATTCCTTCGGCACCTGGTCGCCCAGCCGGGCGAAGATCACCGCCACGCAGGCCTGGAACCACAGCCGGTCGGCGAAGAGGTTGACCGCCCAGTCGGCGCCCTGGGCCAGCCTCGGTTCCGGGTGGCGGCGCTCGATCTCCTCCAGGATCACCTGGCTGTCGCAGTAGACGTCGGCGCCGACCTGCAGCACCGGGATGCGCCGGTAGCCGCCGGTCAGCGGGGTCAGCTCGGGCTTCGGCATGATCACCGGCTGGATCACCGAGCGCCAGGCCAGGCCCTTGATCCCCAGCATCGCCCGCACCTTCTCCGAGAAGGGCGAGGTGTCGTAGTGGTGGAGGATCAGTTCGGCCATCTAGACGACCACCACGCCGGGGCCCGGCGGGTTGGCGTAGAGGCCCTCCACCAGGGCGTGGCGGCGCTCCAGGGTGGCGCGCTGGTTCACATAGCCCTTGTCGGTGATCTCGCCCGCGTCGATGGACGGGGGCTCGGTCATGATGACGAAGCGGCCGATGCGGCGGGACGAGCCGCCCGCCGTGGCGTTGAACGCCGCGATCCGCTCCTTCAGGGCGGCGACGAGCTTCGGCAGCGGATCCTCGCCGAGCGTCGCCATTCCGGCCGGCGACGGCCAGATCAGCGCGCCGGCGAACGGCTTGTCCTGGCCGGTGATGACCATGTCGAAGACATAGGGGGAGCAGGCCGCCACGAGGTCCGGCCTGAGCGTGCCGACCGAGACCCAGGTGCCGGAGTCCAGCTTGAAGTCCTCGGTCACCCGGCCGTCGAACACCAGGCCCTGGCTCGGGTCGTCGGCGTCGAGGAAGCGGCAGGCGTCGCCCAGCTTGTAGAAGCCCTCCTCGTCGAAGGCGGCGGCGGTCTTCTCGGGATCGTTGTGGTAGCCGCTTGTGACCGTCGGCCCCTTCACCCGGACCTCCAGCTTCGAGCCGTTCGGCACGAGCTTGAGGGTGATGCCCGGCAGCGGCAGGCCGATCAGCCCGACCCGCTCGGTGATCCAGTGGACGACGGTGATCCCCTGCGTCTCGGTCGCGCCATACATGGTGACGAGCGGGATGCGGTGGCCGGTCTCCTCGATGGCCAGGGCCTGCAGGCGTTCGTAGATGTCGTTGGAGAGCGTGGCCCCGCCGTAGCCCATGTAGCGCAGGTTCCTGAAGAAGCTGCGGCGCAGCTCGGGATCGCGCTCCATGGCCTCGGCCAGCATGCCGAACGCGACCGGCGCGGAGCCGAAGACGATCGGCGAGACCTCGTAGAGGTTCCTGATCGTCGTCTCGAACATCCCCGGGATCGGCTTGCCCTCGTCGAGGTGCAGGGTGCTGCCGCTCCACAGCGCGCCGTTGAAGGCGATGTTGCCGGCCGAGATATGGCTCCAGGGCATCCAGTCGAGCGCCTGAGGCACCAGATCCGGCTCGGGCTCCTCTGCGCGTAGCCCCTCCTGGCCGGCGATGACGCCCGCGAACATGCCGTGGGTCTGTGGGACGCCCTTGGGCATCCCGGTCGACCCGGAGGTGAAGAGGTACTTGGCGACCGTGGCGTGGGTCAGCTTCGCCTTGGCCGCCTCGACGGCGTCGGTGGGCTCGGTGGCGGTCAGTTCGGAAAGCGGGATCGTGTCATTGCCGCCATCGACGCTGATGAAGAACAGGTCCGGGTCGACCGCCTTCAGTGTCTCGATGGCGCGGGCGAACATGTCGGAGTTCTGCACGAACACCGCCTTGGGCCGGACGGTGGCGAAGCAGTGCTTCAGCTTCGCGTGGTCCGAGGAGATCAGGCTGTAGGCCGGGCTGATCGGGGCGATCGGCACGCCCGCCGTGTAGCAGCCCAGCATGACGAGGGCGTGCTCCACCGAATTGGCCGAGAGCACCATGACGCTGTCGGCGCCCGTGAGGCCACGGGCCAGGAGCCACTGGGCGATGCCGTCGGCGGCGCGCTTGGCCTCGCCGTAGGTGACGCCCTGCCAGGGGCCGTGGCCGGGCGCACGCTGGAGGATGTAGGGCCGGTCCGGATGCTCGGCGGCGCGCTCGGCCAGCAGGTGGGCGATGGAGTGCGGGCCCTCGCCGGGCGGGTGGTTCGAGCGGATGATGTAGCTGCCGTCGGCGCGCGTCTCGACGGTCACGTCCGGCGCCTTCTGCGGCAACGGCTTGAAGGGCGGGAGCTCGGCGCTCACCACCGGCTGGACGTCGTCGGCCACGCTCATGGATTTCCTCCCCGTGTATCCGGGCTTCTCGAAGGAAACCTAGGCGTTTGCCTGCGCCCCGCAAGCGCGCCGCGACGTAAGCTGCCGCCACGTCAGTGGATCGATTTGACGGGGATCATCGTTGCGGCAGGCCGCAGGGGCCACCACCTGCAAGCTCCCACATGACCAGAGGACGCGAATGAAAGGCTTCGTCGACAACATCGAGCGGCTGACCGTCGAGAACGACGACTTCCGCCGGGTGCTCTACACCGGCCACAACCTGCAGCTCGTGCTGATGACGCTCCAGCCGGGCGAGGAGATCGGATCGGAGGTCCATGACGACCGCGATCAGTTCTTCCGCGTCGAGGAAGGCAAGGGCCGCGTCTTCATCGACGACAAGCCCACCGACATCTCCGACGACGACGCGGTGATCGTGCCCCAGGGCGCCAAGCACAACATCGTCAACACGGGCGATGCGCCCCTGCGCCTCTACACCATCTACGGCCCGCCCGAGCACCGCGACGGCGTGGTCCGCAAGACGAAGCAGGAAGCCGACGAGAAGGAAGAGCACTTCGACGGCAAGACGACGGAGTAGCGCTTCCCGATGAAGGCAGCGAGCGCCTTTGGCGGGCGCCATGGGGGCGCCTAGCCCGGATCTCGGCGCCACCTCTCACCTGACGCTCTTCGGCGCTTGCGCCGGGCTCGCAACCTTCGGTCGCTGGACTTAGGCGATCCCATGCGGCCTGCTCAAATTCCGCGGCGTGACGCCCGTCACGCGCGCCGGGCCTGGTACTCAAATAGCGGGACAGCGTAGCGACAGTTTCGACGTCAGCGTGTGTGAGCGGTCATGGGAGAGCCAGCATGCCCACACCATCCTACGCACAGATCATGGGGGCGCTGTCGAACCCCGAGGCGTGGTTCACCTCGCAGGTCACCTTCAGCATCCCGGGCGCGGTGAGTTACTGGTCCGGGTACCCGACGAACGGCGAGCAATCCGACATCAACTTCGCGGTCTTGAACGCCGGCCAGGCGCAGGCCTTCCGCGCCGCCATCGCCGCCTGGGACCGCCTGATCGGCGTGCGGCTGCCGGAGGTGTCCGACGCGACGCCAGGGGACATCCGGGTCGCCTTCACGAACATTCAGAACTACGGCGCGGGCGCCAGCTCAGGCGCGTTCGCGTATGGCGCGCCCGGCTACGGGGTGTCGGCCGGGAAGCCCGGCGACGTGTGGCTGGACGAGCGAATGCGCGGCGAGGTGTTCAACGTCGGCGGCGACGAGTTCGTGGTCCTGCTGCACGAGATCGGCCATGCCCTGGGGCTGAAGCACCCGTTCGAGGGCGCGACCCAGCTGCCCGCCGCCTACGACAACCAGCGCTACACGGTGATGTCGTATCAGACCTTCCAAGACTCGGTCCTGAAGACTGTCACCCCGACGACGGGAGGCCTACAGCAGGTCGGCGCGCGCGTGATGCCGACGACGCCGATGCTGCTGGACGTGATGGCCATCCAGATCAAGTACGACTGGGATTCCGGCACCGCCGCGGGCGACTCGACCTACCGCTGGTCGCAGAGTGCAGCGATCATGGAGACGATCTTCGATGCCGGCGGCATCGATACCTTCGATCTTTCCGACTTTACGCGCGGCTCCGTCGTCGACCTGACGCCGGGCGAGTTCTCGAGCATCGGCTACTGGTCGGGCGCGGCCCAGGCGTCCTACTGGGCCGGGGTTTATGGGGCGCAGTATTTGAACTCGCTGCAGAACCTGTTCAACGCGTCGGACACCTACACCTGGAGCAACAACGTCGCCATTGCGCCCAGCACGCTGATCGAGAACGCGATCGGCGGCGCGGGGGGCGATACGCTGGTCGGCAACACCGCAGCCAATACCCTGCAAGGCCGCCAGGGCAACGACTCGATTTCGGGCGGGGCGGGCCAGGACTACCTGCGCGGCGACGAGGGGAACGACAGCCTGACCGGCGGGGCGGCCTTCGACGACATCAACGGCAACATGGGCGACGACCGCGCCTGGGGCGGCGACGGTGACGACTGGGTGGTCGGCGGCAAGGACAACGATGCCCTCTTCGGCGAGGCCGGGGCGGACATCGTCTATGGGAACCTCGGCGACGACACCTGCGAGGGCGGGGCCGAGGCCGACATCGTGCGCGGCGGCCAGGGCAACGACGTGGTCAAGGGCGACGCCGGCGACGACTGGCTGGCCGGCGACCGCGGCAACGACACCCTCACCGGCGGCCTGGGCGCCGACATCTTCCACAGCCACGGCGACGCCGGCATCGACCGGGTGCTGGACTTCAGCCGCGCCGAGGGCGACCGGGTGAACCTGCTGGCCGGCACGACCTACTCGGTGGCGCAGGTGGGCGCCGACGTGGTGATCAGCATGCCTGTCGGCGGCGGCCAGGTGATCCTGGTCGGGGTGCAGCTCTCGTCGCTGACCGGCGACTGGCTGTTCGGAGCCTGACAGGTCTGCGCTCGGCTGGAGGGCGAACAGGCCAGGCGGCGCGGCAGCGGCTCCCTGTTCGCTGTCATGCTGGTTGGGGCGCAGCCGAAGATCGGCCCCCCGTAGACGCGGCGCTCTGGCTGCGCATGGCGGCGGCGCCCCACCCCTGCCGGCGCTTTCCATGCTTACTGGGTCCCGGTCTTCGCCTGAGGCGAAACCGGAATGACACGCTTGGGCTAGCCGA
Organism: Phenylobacterium sp. J367; assembly: GCF_024699985.1. Lineage (GTDB taxonomy): Bacteria > Pseudomonadota > Alphaproteobacteria > Caulobacterales > Caulobacteraceae > Phenylobacterium. The sequence continues at coordinate 4,487,956 of NZ_JAJONA010000001.1, forward strand.
AATCCGGGGCGAAGCGGATGTTGTCGCGCTCCAGGCCCTGCACGACCACATCCAGGCCGCCGGACTTGATCATCCATTCGAGGCGGTGGTCGCGGTACTCCCGCTTGAAGAGCCCCTGCTCCACGAGCTTCGCCACGTCGGGCATCGCCGCGCCGGCGTTGAGCTTCGCGATGTCGGCGACGCCGGCGGCCACGGAGGGACGTGCATTCGCCCGCGCCAGCCAGGCCGCGAGTTTCGAGCCCTCCGGCGGCGGATGGCCGTGCCCCGTCGAGCCGTTGAGGTAGGGGACGACCGAGAGGTCGCCCCACCCGAAGCTCTCGCCGTTGAACCAGCTCCGGTCGCCGAGCTGCCTTTCGAGCCAGGCGTAGAAGCCGTCGGTCTGGCGCCTGGCCGCCGCCGTGAGCGCGTCGGCCTTCGACCCCTCCGCCCGGCGGAACCAGCGGATCTCGGAGAGCCCCCAGTTGATCGCCTCGAAGTGGGTGTCCATCACCTCCTCGAGCATCCGCACCCGCGCCCGCTCGGCGGCGGTCGCCGGGAGCATGGCCGGCTCCGGATAGGCGTCGTCCAGGTATTCCAGGATGATGGTGCTATCGAAGACGCGGACGTCGCCGTCCACCAGGGCCGGGACCTCGGCGCGCGGGTTGGTCTCGACGAATTCGCCGGCCGCGCCGCCGGCCCCCAGGCCGCCCGGCAGCGGCGCCTCGAACGCCAGGCCCTTCTCGCGCAGCGCGATCTTCACCTTCTGGGCATAGGGCGACAGCGGGTGGTCGTAGAGGGTGATCATGTGGAGAGCACCTCGGCGAGCTCGATCCTCTGCGCCCGCTTGGCGGCCTGGAAGCCGGGCCGGGCCTTCAGCCGCTGCCAGTAGGCCGCCACGGCCGGGGTGAAGTGGTCGGACAGCTTCAGGTGGCTGGCGAGAAGCAGCGCGTAACCCACGGAAATGTCTGCCGCCGTGAAGCGCCCGGCGCAGAGCCACTCGCCCTCCTCCATCGCCCGGTCGACGTGGCGTAGCCGGCTCAGGAACCAGCGGGCGTAGTCCTCCGCGGCCGCATCCGCGCGGCCCTTCTCGAAGGTCGTGTAGCGGAGCACCAGGGTCTGCGGGAAGGTCAGCGTCGCCTCCCCGAAATGCAGCCAGTTCAGCCAGCCGCCGTAGGCGGGGTCCTGCACCGGGACGGCCAGATCGCTCGGACCATGGCGGGTGACCAGGTACTGCACGATGGCCGCGCTCTCGGTCATGAAGGTCTCGCCGTCCTGCAGCGCCGGGATGGTGCCGAGCGGATTGACCTCCAGGTAGTCCGGCTGCCGGGCCCTGGGCGGGAACGGCATCTGGTGCAGGGTGTATTCGAGCCCGAGTTCCTCCAGCGCCCAGAGCGGCCGGAAGGAGCGCGCGTCGGCGCAGTGCCAGAGTTCGATCATGACGCAGGACTCCAGAAGCCCTCCCCCTTGCGGGGGAGGGTTGGGTGGGGGGTGCGAACGGGGCGTATGGAGGTGTGTCACCCCCACCCCAACCCCTCCCCGCAAGGGGGAGGGGCGAGGATGAGGCCAGGCGGAGCGCCACCTACCCCTCCCGGCTGGTGTAGTTCGGCCGGCGCTTCTCCAGGAAGGCGCGGACGCCCTCGCCGAAGTCGCCGTCGGCGCTGGCCAGGATCTGGTTGCGGTCCTCCATGGCGATGGCGGCCTCGAGCCCGCCCGCGTCGATGGCGTGGTTGAGCGCTTCCTTGGTGAGCCTGAGGCCCAGCGGGGTCGCGTGCAGCATGTCGTCCACGAAGCCGCGGGCGACGTCCTCCAGCTCCTCCTTGGCGACGATCTGGCTGACCAGGCCGAGCTCGCGGGCCCGCTCGGCGGTGATGAACCGGCCGGTCAGCATGTATTCGGCGGCCACCGAGCTCCCCACCATGCGCGGCAGGAAGTAGCTGACCCCGATGTCGCAGGCCGACAGCCCGATGCGGATGAAGGCGGCGTTCATGCGCGTGCGGGGCGTGGCGATCCGCACGTCCGAGGCCAGCGCGAGCGCGAAGCCGCCGCCGGCCGCCGGCCCGTCCACGCAGGCCACGATCGGCTGCGGGCAGCGGCGCATGGCGATGACGATCTCGCTGATCCGGCGCTGGGCGGTCAGCCCGGCGCCGATGGAGCGCGACCCCTGCGGCTCGGCCCGCTCCTTGAGGTCGAGGCCGGCGCAGAAGTTGTCGCCCGCCCCCTGCAGCACCACCACCCGCACGTCGCGGCGCCAGTAGAGGTCCACGAAGAAGGCGCGCAGCTCCTCCACGAGGTTGCGGGAGAGCGCGTTCAGCCGGTCCGGACGGTTCAGGGTCGCCCAGACCACGTCGCCGTCCTGCCGGAGTTCCAGGTCGGCCATGGTCAGAGCCCTTTCAGCCAGGGGATGAGGATCGCGTTGACCTCTTCGGGCCGCTCCTGCTGGGTCCAGTGGCCGCAGCCCGGCAGGACGTGGACCTCGCGCAGGTCGGTGGCGTGCTGGCGCATCAGAGCCCCGGGGTCGGGGATGGCCCCGAAGCCGTTGAAGGCCGGGTCGCGGTCGCCGCCGATCAGCAGGGTCGGCATGTCGAGCGTGCGGCCCCTGAAGGCCTGCAGCCATTCGAAGTCGCGCTCGTGGTTCCGGTAGCGGCTGATCGGACCGAAGAAGCCGCTCTCGCGGAACTCGGCCACGTAGTAGTCGAGCTCGTTCTCGGTCAGCCAGGCGGGGAAGTCGGCGGGGTCGATCATGCCCTCGAGCAGGGTCGCGTCCGCCGTCTTCTGCGGCCAGGCGCCGTCCGGCGCGTCGCCGGAGATGGCGAAGTAGAACTTGCGCAGGAAGTCGCGGACGTCGCGCTCCGCCTCCGCCTCCGGCGGCCCGACCTTCTGGAACCAGGCCTGGTAGAAGAAGCGGTTCTTGCTGGTGAAATGCTCGGTGAAGATCTCGGTGAAGGGGCGAGCCGGGACGCCGGTGAACGGCACCGCGAGCCCCGCCACCGCCGAGATCGCCTCGGGCCGGGACAGCGCCGTGTTCCAGACGATCGGCGCGCCCCAGTCGTGGCCGACCAGGATCGCCGGCGCATCCGGCTGGAGCGCCTTCGCCACGCCGGCCACGTCGGCCGTCAGATGCTCCATGGCATAGGCCTCGACGGTCTTCGGCTTGTCCGAGCCGCCGTAACCGCGGACGTCGATGGCGCAGGCGGTGAAGCCCGCCTCGGCGATGGGCGAGAGCTGGTGGCGCCAGGAGAACCAGCTCTCCGGGAAGCCGTGGACGAGCAGGACCAGGGGGCCCTCCCCCTCGACCGCGCAGCGGATGCGCGCCTCCCCGGCGTCGACGGTGCGGAATTCGGCCATCGCGTCTCCTCCCTGCTTCACTTGGAGCGCGGCCTGATCGCAAAACCGGAGGCCACTTTCGCGGACCGCGCCCGGGCCATGCTTCTCCCAGCCGCCAAAGGTGGCAAGCCTGACCCCACGGCATCGTTGACCCCTCCGGAGCCCGGCGCGCATCGTCCCGGAAAAGAGGGAGGAGACGGATGGTCTCCATCGTGGAGAAGGCGGCCGGGTTCGAGGCCATGCTCGTGGACCTCGCGGACCATGTGGCGACGATCACCCTGAACCGGCCGGAGCGGCGCAATGCGCTCAGCTACCGGGCCTATGACGAGCTGGAGCAGGGCTTCCGCCTGGCCGCCGCCGACCCGGAGGTGCGCTGCGTGATCGTCACCGGGGCCGATCCCGCCTTCTGCTCCGGCGACGACGTGGCCGAGATCATGGCCGGGCCGAAGCCGGTCTCGAAGGCGCCGACGCCGGTGACCTACACCGCCACGCCGGCGGCGATCGCGGCGCTGGAATGCGACAAGCCGGTGATCGCGGCGGTCAACGGCGCGGCGGTCGGCTGGGGCATGGAGCTGGCCCTCTTCGCCGACATCCGCATCGCGTCGGAGAGGGCGAGGTTCGGCGAACTGTTCGTCAAGCGCGGCCTGGTCTGCGACGTGGGCGGCTTCTACCGCCTACCGGCCATCGTCGGGCCCGCCAAGGCCGCCGAGCTGCTGTTCACCGGCGAGGTGTTCGACGCGGCCGAGGCGCTGCGCATCGGGCTGGTCTCCGAGGTGACGCCGCACGCCGGGCTGATGGACCATGCGCGGACCCTGGCGGGGAAGATCGCCGCCAATCCGCCGCTCGCCGTCCGCCACCTGAAGGCGGGGCTCACGAAATACGCCTACGGCGACCCGCGCGAGATCGGGGCCTGGGCCATCGAGAAGATCCGCCTGCTGATGCAGACCCACGACCACCGCGAAGGGGTCGCGAGCTTCCTGGAGAAGCGCGAACCCGTGTTCGAGGGCCGCTGACCATGCCGCTGTCCCGCTCCGTGAAGGGCCTGACCGTCCTCGTCACCGGCGCCGCATCGGGCATGGGCCGCGCCACCGCCGAGCTGTTCGCCCGCGAGGGCGCCAATGTCGCCGTCACCGATGTCTCCGCCGACGCCTGCCGGGAGGTGGCCGAGGCGATCCAGGCGGAGGGCGGCTCGGCCGAGGCCTGGGCGCTGGACGTCGCCGATCCCGACGCCATCGAGACGGTCACCCAGGCGGTGGTCGCCCGGTTCGGCGGCCTGGACATCCTGATCAACAACGCCGGCATCTCGGCCTTCGCGGCCATCGACAGCCCCGCCTACGACCAGGTCTGGGACCGGGCGTTCGCGATCCTGATCACGGCGCACCAGCGGCTGGTCCGGGCCGCCCTGCCCCACCTGCGCGCTTCGGCAAGCCCGCGGATCGTCAATATCGCTTCGACCGAGGCGCTCGGCGCCACGGCCCGCGACAGCCCCTATGCGGCGGCCAAGGCGGCGGTCACCGGCCTCACCCGCGCGCTGGCCGTCGAGCTCGGCAAGGAGGGGATCACGGTCAACTGCATCTGCCCGGGCCCGATCCTCACCGGCATGACCCAGGGGCTCTCGGAGGAGGACCGCCGGACGTTCGCGAACCGGCGCACCGCGCTCCGCCGCTACGGCGAGCCCGAGGAGGTGGCGCACATGACGCTCAGCCTCTGCCTGCCGGCCGCCAGCTACATCACCGGCGCGGTGATCCCGGTGGACGGCGGGCTGATGGCGCGCAACGCCTAGGGGGTCGTCGGCGCCAGCACCGGCTTCTGCACGCCCTCGTCGCGGTCGCAGCGCGTGTCGCGGTCCTTGGCCTCGAGGGCCGTGGCGATCAGCTTCAGCGGACGGCCCGGCATGCCGGTGGAGACGACGACGTTCAGGTGCCGCCGGGCGGGCAGGTTGCACCAGGTCTCGCGGGTCGCGAACTGGCCGGCGTCCCAGCGGGTCCTGGCGGGACTGAAGCGCTCCGGGCGCTCGGCGACGGCCTTCAGCACGGCGTCGCGCACGGTGGCCGGCTCGCCGTCGGAGACCAGGACGGTGCAGGAATTCGGGTCCTTCTGCCGGTCGATCTCGACGGCGCCCGCCTTGACGGAATCCACCGGCGCGCTGTCGATCACCGCGTCCAGGCAGGCCCGCATGGCCGAGCCCGCGTCGGTGGCCGGATCGGCGGCGGCGGGCGTCGCCACGGGGGCGGCGACGGTCAGCGCGAGCGCGCCGGCCAGAAGAACTCGCAAAGCTGGGACCTCCTGCAGAAACCGCGTTGTGATACCCCGGCAAACGTGGCGACGTGAGGGCGGCCGGAAACGGAGATCCCTCATGCCGTTCACACGTCGCGAGATGCTGGTCGCCGCCGCCGCGGTGGCGAGCGGCTGCTCGCCCGATCCCGCGCCGGCCCAGCCGCCCGCCGCGAAAGCCCAGACGCCCAAGGAGACGGCCATGCCCGACCCCGGCCCTATCCTGACCCGCAAGATCCCGTCCTCGGGCGAGACCCTCCCCGTGGTCGGCCTCGGCACCTGGCAGGCGTTCGACATCGGGCGCGGCCCGGACTGGGACCAGGCCCGCGAGGGGATCGCCGCCTTCGTCCAGAGCGGCGGCAAGGTCATCGATTCCTCGCCCATGTACGGCCCGGCCGAGGGCGTGGTCGGCGAGATCGTGGAGGGCCTCGCCGTCCGGCCGAAGCTGTTCCTGGCCACCAAAGGTCTGGACCAGCGGCCGCGAGGCCGGGATCGCCCAGATGGAGGCGTCCTTCGCGAAGATGCGGACGCAGGTCATGGACCTGATGCAGGTCCACAACCTCATCGACCTCGACACCCATCTGGCGACGCTCGCCGACTGGAAGGCGAGCGGCCGCGTCCGCTACGTGGGCGCTACCCACTACACCGAGAGCGCCTATCCGGCGCTCGAGGCGGCCATGCGCAGGCACACCCTCGACTTCATCCAGATCAACGCTTCCGTCGCCGAGCGCGGCGCCGAACAGCGGATCCTGCCGCTGGCGCAGGAGCGGGGCATGGCGGTGATCGTCAACCGGCCCTTCGCCGGCGGGGACGTGTTCAGCCGCGTCCGGCGGCTACCCCTGCCCGGCTGGGCGGCCGAGCTCGGCTGCACGAGCTGGGCGCAGATCCTGCTGAAGTACGTCATCGCCCACCCGGCGGTGACCTGCGCCATCCCGGGCACCCGCAATCCGCGCCACATCGTCGACAACCTGGGCGCCGCCCGCGGCCCCCTGCCCGACGCGGCGCAGCGGGCGCGGATCGTCGAGGCGGTCAGGGCGGCGTGAGCTTCAGGATCGAGTTCTCCACGTCCGAGCTGACATAGATCGTCCCGGACGGACCCACCGCGATACCGCCGGCCAGCGGGATGGGCTGGGTGACCAGGCCCACCGGCAGGTTCGTCGCCAGGACCGTCTTGGCGCCGGTCGCGGGATCGACCCGCACCACCTGCCTTGCGCCCATCTCCAGGACATAGAGGCCGCCATCCGGCCCGACCGCGACCGCCTTCGGCAGGCGGAGCCCGGTGGCGACCGGCGTCTTCGCGCCCGTGGCGAGATCGACGCGGGAGAGCACGCCCGCCGCCTCCACCAGCCAGACCTGGCCGGGCGGGCCGAGCGCCAGGCTGACCGGCGCCATCAGGCCCTCGGTCAGGGTGCGCTTGCCCTCGTCGATAATGCTGAGCCGGCCGGCCGCGACCTCGGCGACCAGCAGGCTGCCGTCGGGCAGGCGCAGCGCATCGGTCGGCGCCGCGAGCTCGCGCACGATCATCGCCGGGTCCTTGCCGCCCTTGAAGACCTGCACGGTCCCCGACGCCGAGCTCGCCAGGATCACCTCGTCGCCGGCGGCGGTCGCGCCGGTCGGATACTCCAGGTGGGTCCCAAGCGCGTGGACGCGGGCCACGTCGCGGACCTGGCCGGTCGCGGCGTCCACCGTCCGGTAGGCGAAGACGTCGGCCACGTGCAGCACCTCGCGGCCGTTCTCGACCCGGACCGCCAGGTCGGCCGGAAAGGCCAGCGCGCCCTTGATGACCTGGCGGACCGCGCCCGTCGCGGGATCGACCTCCTGGATGCCGTTGTCGGCCATGTTGGAAACGAAGATCCGGTCGCGGGAGTCGATGGCGAAGTTGTCGAGGGACGTGGAAAGCTGCGCGACCCGCGTCCGCGCCCCGGTCTTCAGGTCGGCCCGCAGCAGTTCGCCGGTGGCGGTATCGATGACGTAGAGCCGGTCCTTGGAGTCGAACTTCACAGAGGCCGGGGTCTTCAGCCCCTCGGAGATCACGACCATCTCGCCGGTGTCGGGATGGACCTTGGCGACCTGCCCCCTGAACCACACCGGCCCATAGAGCCAGCCGTCAGGTCCCGGCCAGAAGCTGTTGAAGCCGTTCATCTTCTCGCGGATCTTCCGCGGCGGCTTCCGACCTGTCGGATCGAGCTCCCAGAGGTCGTCGCCGCCGAACACCTGGGAGGCGAACAGGCGCTTGCCGTCGCGGCTGAAGGCGATGGCGTTGATGCTGGGGATGCTCGCGATCGCCTCGACCGGGCCCTCGCCCTTTCGGCTGTAGACCACGCCCTCGGAGATCGCCGTCCAGACGACTTGGCCGCCAGGGCCGAAGGCGATGTCGTCGGCCATGCCCTTGGGCGGGCCCTCGACCAGCCGAACCTTCCCGGTGGCGGGATCGACGGCGTAGAGGCTCTGGCCCGCCACGCTGCCGGCCCAGAGTTCGCCCGCCGGGCTGAACCGGATGCCGTGCACACCGTGGAAGGCCGAGCCCGGAACCAGGGTCTCCACCTTGTACGCCTGGGCTACGGCCGCCCCGGTCCACAGCGCCACAACGGCGCACGCCCACGCCAAACGTCCCATCTGTCCCCTCCCGCGTTCTGTTGCGGGCAGCTTCCCGCCGCGCTCGCCGGGCTGCAAGCCCTCGCCTTGCGGCGGACCGGACGATCTGGGCAGATGCGGCCGTGAGCGTTGATCCGCCCGATACCCCGCCCGAGCTGAGCCGGCCCGGCCGCGCGGCCGTGCTGGCCTGGCGGACGCTGGGCATCGTCTGTGTGGGGTTGGCCACGGCCGGCGTGTTCCTGCCGCTCCTGCCGACCACCATCTTCCTGATCGCCGCCGTGTGGGCCTTCGCCAAGGGCTCCCCGGAGTGGGCCGAGAAGGTCAGGGCGCACCCCAGGCTCGGGCCCTACATCCGCGACTGGGAGGCGCGCCGCGCCATCCCCCGCCGGGCCAAGGTGCTGGCCGTCGGCATGATGGCCGCGAGCTGGATGCTGCTCCTCTTCGCCACGCATAGCCTGCTGCTCGCCGGCGGCGTCGGGGCACTGCTGATCGCGGTGGCCAGCTATGTGGTCACGCGCCCGTCGGCCTGAGCCTATTCCGGCCCCGAGTGGGCCAGGGTCTCGGTCGCCACCAGCACGCTCTTGATGTTGACGAACTCGTGGATGCCGAAGGCCGCCAGCTCGCGGCCATAGCCGGAGTGCTTCACGCCGCCGAACGGCAGGCGGGCGTCCGAGCGGACATTGGTGTTCACGAAGCTCATCCCGGCTTCCAGTCCGTCGCTGGCGATCCGCTCCCCGCGGGCCGCGTCGCCGGTCAGGACGCCGGAGCCGAGACCGAACTCCGAGGTGTTGGCCAGCCGGATGGCCTCGGCCTCGTCCTGCGCCTCGACGATCGCCGCCACGGGCCCGAACACCTCCTCGTCGAAGGCGGGATTGCCCGGCGCGACGTCGGTCAGCACCGTCGGCGGATACCAGGCGCCCGGACGGTCCGGGATCTCGCCGCCGGTCAGCAGGCGTGCGCCCGCCGCCACCGCGCGGACCACCTGGTCGTGCACGTCGTCGCGCGCCTTCACCGCCTGCAGGGGCCCAAGCTTCGTCCCCTCGGCGCGGGGATCGCCCATCGCGTACCCCTGCATCTCGGCCGCCATCGCCTGCTCGAAGGCCTCCCGGACCGAGGCCAGGACAATGAACCGCTTGCCGGCGATGCAGCTCTGGCCGGCGTTCACCATCCGGGCGGCGGCGGCGACCTTGGCGGCCTTGGCCACGTCCACGTCGTCGAGGACCACATAGGCGTCGCTGCCGCCCAGCTCGAGGACGCACTTCTTGAGGACCGCGCCCGCCTGGGCGGCGACGGCCTTGCCGGCCGGCACGCTGCCGGTCAGGCTGACCGCGGCGATCGCCGGGTCCTCGATCAGGGCCTTCACGTCGCGGCTGGGGACCAGGACGGTGCGGAACACGTCGTCGGGAAAGCCGGCCTCGCGGAACACCTCCTCGATGGCGAGCGCCGAGCCCGGCACGTTGGAGGCGTGCTTCAGGACCGCGGTGTTGCCGGCCATGATGGTCGGGGCGGCGAAGCGAAAGGCCTGCCAGAACGGGAAATTCCAGGGCATGACGGCCAGGATGGTCCCCAGCGGCCGGTAAACGACCTTGGCCTTCGGCCCGCCCATGTCGACCGGCTGGTCGGCGAGGAAGCGCTTGGCGTGTTCGGCGAAGTGGTCGCAGCCGACCGCGCACTTCTCGACCTCGGCCCGGCCGTCCGCCAGTGTCTTGCCCATCTCCTCGGTCATCAGCTCGGCGAACTCGTCCGCCCGGCGGCGGAGCACCGCGGCGGCGGCGCGCATGTGCTCCGCCCGCTCCGCGAAGGAGGTCCGCCGCCAGGTCTCGAACCGCACCCGGGCCTTGCGGGCGATGGCCAGGGCCTCGTCGCCGGAGATCCCCTCGTAGGTCCGGCCCGGCTGGCCGGTGGCGGGATTGACGACCTGGAAGCGGACGGGCTCGGCCATGGCGATCTCCTCGACGGGACAGCGCTTACCTAGGGCCGCCGGCGCGGGCATCCAACCGCCCGGATCGCAAGAACTCGGCGCGCCCTCTTTCGACGGCCGCGTCAGAACCGGCGTCAGCGCGCAACGAAGTGTGGCCGGCGGGCCGCAGCCGGCCGCCTCGCGAACAGCGTTCGGCGGCACGCCTTCACCGTGCGCTTGATTTTCGCAAACGCTTGTCTAGGCTCCAGTGACACCGGTGTCAGGCCCTCGGGGGAGAAATTGACACCGGTAGCAGAACCAAGCGCGGGATGCGCAGGACCGGGGTTAGCCCGGCCACGGAGGGAAACGAAATGAAGCTCATCGCCGGATCTCGCCAGCGCAGGCTCGTCTGCGGCGCGTCCATCGCCGCGCTTGCCCTGTCGCTGGGCGGCGCCCACCCCGCGCAGGCCGCGCAGGGGCGGGCCGCGGGGGAGGTCGAAGAGGTCGTGGTCACGGGCTTCCGGGGGGCGCTCGCCAGCGCCATCGAGGCCAAGCGCGAGGAGACCTCGATCGTCGACACGATCAAGGCCGAGGACATCGCCGACTTCCCGGACCTGAACCTCGCGGAATCGATCCAGCGGATCCCGGGCGTGTCGATCGACCGTGACGCCGGCGAAGGCCGCTCGCTCACCGTGCGCGGCCTGGGCTCCGACTTCACGCGCACCCGCATCAACGGCATGGAGGCGCAGGCCACGACCGGCGGGAGCGACAGCTCCGGCGGAGCCAACCGCGGCCGCGGCTTCGACTTCAACGTGTTCGCGTCCGAGCTCTTCAACAGCATCACGGTCCGCAAGACCGCGGCGGCCGAGACGGAGGAAGGGTCGCTGGGCGCCACCATCGACCTGCGGACGAGCCGTCCCTTCGACTACAACGGCTTCACCGCCGCCGCCTCCGCCCAGTACGGCTACAACGATCTCTCGGAGACCTGGGACCCGCGGGCGGCGTTCCTGATCAGCGACACCTTCCTGGATGGCCGGCTCGGCGTTCTCGCCTCGGTGGCCTACAGCGAGCGCAACCTGTTCGAGGAGGGCTTCTCGTCGGTCCGCTGGGAGCGCGGAACCGACAACAACGGCTTCTGCAGCCCGCAGGGCGTGACGCCGCTCAATCCGGCCAGCGGCAACGGCGCGGGGGCGACGACCTGCGCGACCGGCGTGGCGCGGCCGGCCAACACGCCGGCCGGCGTGGCCGCCTACAACGCGGTCAATTCGGCCAACGTGTTCCACCCGCGCCTGCCGCGCTACGGGCGGCTCGTCCATGACCAGGAGCGCCTGGGCTTCACCGGCGCAGTCCAGTTCCGCCCCACCGATGCGACGACCGTCAGCCTGGACGTCCTCTATTCGAAGCTGGACGCCACCCGGCAGGAGAACTTCCTGGAGTCGCTGTCCTTCAGCCGCAACGCCGCCGCCGGCGGCAAGCCGCAGATCGTGCCGGTGGCGACCGAGGTGAACAGCGCCGGCGAGCTGGCCTATGGCCTGTTCAACAACGTCGACGTGCGCTCGGAGCAGCGGTTCGACGAGCTGTCCACCGAGTTCACCCAGACGACCTTCACCGTCGAGCACGCGTTCAACGACAGCTTCCGCGGACGCGCCTTCATGGGGCGGGCGATCTCCGACTTCGAGAACCCGGTGCAGACCACCGTCACCTTCGATCGGCAGAACACCCAGAACTACACCTGGGACTTCCGTGACGAGCCGAACACGCCGCTCATCGGCTACGGCTTCGACGTGGCCAACTCGGCCAACTGGCAATGGCGCGACGCCAGTCTGGGGACGGCCCTGACCGCCCTGCCCCGCTCCGAGATCCGGCTTCGGCCGAACTTCGCCCGCACGCAGTTCGATGCGGCGCAGGTCGATTTCGAGTGGGATTTCAACGAGACATTCACGTTCAAGTTCGGGGTCAACTACAAGAGCTACGCGTCCCGGACCTTCGAGGCGCGGCGCGCGGACGAGACGGTGGTGCCCGCCCTGCCCGCCGGCGTGACCATCGCCAACATCTCGACGGTGCTCACGGGCTTCGGGTCCGGGCTCGGCATGCCGTCGGGCAACGCGACCTCCTGGGTCGTGCCGGACCTGGACGCCCTGGCGTCCACCTTCGACATCTACTGCAACTGCAACACCGGCGTGCCCGGCGGCGACTTCCGCCTGGCCAGCATCACCAACGGCAATGCGCGGGCCGGCAACCGCCTGATCGAAGAGGACGACCTCGCCTACTATGCCCAGGCAGACTTCCGGCTCGACGTCGCCGGCATGGCGCTGCGGGGCAACGCCGGCATCCGTCAGGCGAAGACCGACATCTACGCCGAAGGCTATTCCTCGACCGGCGGCGGCACGCTGGTGCAGGGCTCCCATGACTACACCGACACCCTGCCCTCGCTGAACCTCGCCCTGTCCGTGACCGACGAGCTGATCGTGCGGTTCGGCGCGGCGAAGGTCATGGCGCGGCCGCAGATCGGCAACAGCCTGGCCGGCACCAACTATCTCGTCCCCACGACGTCGCTGAACGCGACCGGTCCGAACTTCACGGCCAGCATCGGCAATGTCGAGCTGGAGCCGTTCCGCGCGGATACCTACGACCTCAGCATCGAGTGGTACTTCCAGCCGGGGGCCTGCTGTCGGCGGCGTTCTTCCGCAAGAACATCGACACCTACATCCAGATCGTCCGGCAGGACCTGCCGTACAGCGAGCTGACGGAACTCAATCCGTCGGCCTTCGCGCCGGGCTTCTGCCTGCCGCAGAACGCCTGCTCGCCGAGCACGGTCTTCCAGCTCACCCAGGCGCTCAACACCGACGGCGGGCCGCTTACCGGCTTCGAGCTGAGCTACCAGCAGCCGCTGACCTTCCTGCCCGGGCCGCTCCAGAACCTCGGCGTCCTGCTGAACTACACCCGGGTGAAGTCCGAGATCGACTACTGCAACAATGCGCTCTGCACCGCCTTCGTCACCGACGACCTGATCAACCTGTCGCCGACCGCCTACAACGCGACCCTCTACTATGAGGACGCCCGCTTCAGCGCCCGGGTGTCGGCCGCCTACCGCGACGGCTATCTGCAGAACGTCCCGGGCCGAAACGGCAACTTCGTCGAGGGCAAGCAGGAGACCCTGAACGTCGACGCGGCCGCGTCCTTAAAGATCCGCGACAACGTCACCCTGACGTTCGAAGGGCTCAACCTGACCGACGAGGTGAACCATCAGTGGGTGGGCGACGGCGCGCGCGAAAGCACCTCGGTCTATCACCACACCGGCCGGCAGTATTACTTCGGCGTCCGCTACACCTTCTGACGCCTCGCGCTCCCGTCCGGCGCCCTGTCGCGGCGCCGGCGGGGCCATGGCGGCGTTTCCGATGCTCGACCGCCGCCGCCTTCTCGCATCCACGGGGGCCGCGCTGCTGGCCGCGCCCCGCGCGCGGGCCGAGCCGGCTGGCCTAGGCTCGGTCAGCTAGCCTTCGTCTGCTCCAGATAGGCGATGAGCGTGCTCATGGCGCCGATGTAGTGGGCGATGGAGATGCCCACGGGCCCGTCCTTCACCGGATAGGGCGAGGTGTCCCAGGCGTCGCCGACGTGGGTCGAGGCATAGTCCCCGGGCGTCGGCGTCTTCGGCCCCGGGCCCCGGTAGGGATTGCTGAGCGCGGCGAGCTTCGACGGCCACCAGCCCTCGGCGTTCAGCTCGGCGAGGATCCGGGCCGCGGCCGCGCCCTTGTCCTCGACCGGCGGTGCGCGGACGGCGTTCAGGTCCGACGTCGAGATGTCCTGGTTGGCGAAGAACCTCGGGAGCGTGATCGGCCGCGTCGAGAGCAGCGGCAGATCCTTCGCCGCCTTCTCCGGGCTCATGGCCAGCAGCTTCGCGAGCCTGGCGCGCATCTTCGCCACATTGATCCGGCGGTAGGCGCCGTAGTGGCCGAGCAGCTTCTGGTCCCTGTAGTCGGCGAAGTAGCGGCCGTTGACGACGTTCGAGCCCGTGCGGTGGACATAGAGCGGCCGGTCCGTGCCGATCTCGATGAAGGTGGGGTGCGTCCGCCCGTCGGGCCGCGGCGTCTGCAGCTTCACCTTGTCCAGCCAGTCCAGCCCCTCGCCCACGCGGGCCAGGAACTTCCGCTCGCCGGTGAGCTGGTAGAAGTTCATGAGCTGGTCGAGGTTGTTCGCCGTGGTGTGGGTGGCGAACGCGAGCGGCTCGTAGGTGCGGGCGGCGGCGGGCTTGAGGTCCAGGGTGTGCTGCAGGCCCCAGGCCGGCTGCGGCTGGCCCTGCTGCGTGACCAGGAAGCAGGTCATGGCCCGCTGGATCGGGTCCAGCACCCGGCGGTCGCCGAGCGTCTGGTAGACCATGATCAGGAACTTCAGGTTCTCGCCGGCCACGTCGTCGTTGAAGGTGATGAAGCGCGTGTACGCCGGGCCGTGGTCGGCGTGCGGCCAGCGCTGCGGCCAGCCGCCGACCGGGTGCTGGCTTTCCAGGACGTACCGGATCGCCTTGTCGACGGCCGGCCGGTACTTCGCGTCGCGCTTCTCGAGGTAGAGGCGCAGCAGGAACTGCATGGCCTCGGAGGTCCCGGCGTCGTCGAAGGTCGCGTTGCCCAGGTCGTGGTGGAATTCCTCCATCCGCCAGGCGTTGCGGCCGTAGGTCTCGTACCAGTCCCGGATCGAGGCCTCGCCGCCGAAGTCGATCAGGTAGTTCCAGCCGCCCGAGGGATGCTGGCCGTGGATCAGGGCGCCGGCGACCTGCTCGGCGGCCTCGTAGAACTGGGCCTCGCCCGTGGCGTGGAAGGCGTCGAGGTAGAGGTGGCCCATGGTCGCCGTGCCCGGCGGCTGGACCCAGACCATGGTCGGCCTGGCCTCCAGCTCGCCCCAGCGGCGCGAGAAATCCGGCAGATAGCTCCACACATAGCCGCCCCTGTAGGCGACCTTGTCGGTCATGAAGCGGGTCGCGCGCCGCATGGCGGCCAGCACCTGCCCGCGGTCGGGCGCCGCCTGCGCCAAGGCGGGGCGGCCGGCGGCGGAAAGGGCGGCGACGCCGGCCAGCAGCGCGGCGCGACGGGTCGGCGGAGCACTCATGCGCGCATTCTGACACCGGTGTCAGAGCGTGCAAGCGCAGAAGCTCTGCGGAGGCTGGATAGAGGTTTCGGGAAACGAGAGGCCCCGGCCGAGGTGTGACGTCCTCGAACCGGGGCAGTATCCCGCGGCGGCGACTGGAGAACCGACGCGGATTGACCGTCATCGACGCATTGAGGCGTCAAACCGGCTCGAGCCAGCCGTTGATCAACATGTGAAAGGTAGCACTGCCAAGCCATTCGGCCAACTCGGCCATAGCGCCGCACCAGACGGCAAGGCGCGGCCCCCGGGCTCTCCTCCCGGGGACCGCGCTCGTCCGAAGCGCAGCGACGTTTGGGCTCGAGCCGCGTCGCTTCGATTTTTTCGGGCCCCGTGGTCAAGGCGGGGTCCGGATACCGATCTCTCCAGTAGGCCGGGATCGAGGCCAAGACGGCGCCCGCACGACGCCCCCCTAGGTCGGGGCGAGAAAAATTTTCAGTAGGTCGCGAAGAACGTCATGCCGAAGGTCCGCGGCCGCTGCGGCGTGACCTGGCGCGTCTGGTTCGGATTGAACGGGTTGCCGAAGGCGAAGGTGTCGCCATAGGCGTTCGTCGGATTGGTCACGAAGGCCTGGACGCCGAAATTCCGGTGCGACAGCTCGGCCAGCAGCCGGGTGCGGGCATAGCCGCCCATCTTCTGGTTGCTGGTGGCGGGCCATTCGAGCCGGGAGCGGCCGACATAGGCGGTCTCGCCGGTGAGGCGCAGCAGCCAGTCGCCGGCGATGGGCTTCTCGTAGCTGATCATCCCCGCGCCGGAGAACGCCGGGGGCGCCCGGCAGGCCCTCCCCCAGCTCCTGGTAGGCGTCGAGGTTGGGGTCGTAGGTGCGGGTCCGGGCCACCCGCGCATTGGCCTGGATGAGCAGGTTCGGGGTCCAGCGATAGGCCAGCTCGCCCTCCAGCCCGAGGATCCGCGCGCTGCCGGCGTTGGTGGTGAAGGGGATGCCGACCGAGTCGAAGCGGAACTGGTCGGTCTGGATGTTGCGCCAGTCGTCGAAGAAGACGGCCGAATTCAGCCCGAGCCGGCCTTCGCCGAAGGTCAGCTTGGCCCCCACTTCGAAGTGGCGCAGGCGGTCGGGGTCGTAGACGGCCAGCACCGCCGGGCGGATCGGCTCCGCGCCCCCGGAATTGAAGCCGCCCGCGCGGTGGCCCTCGGAGATCACGCCGTAGATCAGGTCGCCGCGCGGCAGTTCGTACTGCAGCGAGACCTTGGGCGACACGCCCGTGAAATCCTGCTTGGCGTCCAGGCTCCGCGGCTCGAACCGTTCGGAGACCACGTCCGAACTGGTGCGGGTGCGCGTCGTGAACACCCGGCCGCCGAGCGCCAGCGTCCAGCCGGGCGCCGGCTGGTAGGTCAGCTCGCCGTAGGCCGCGTATTCCCGGATCCGGTCGCGGCGGTCGTCGGCATAGACCATGACCTCGACCGGCTGGTTGCCGACCACGCCCTGCGCCAGGAATTCGGTCGGCGAGTGCGCCGACATGGCCGAGCCGTAGACCCCGAAGAGCCACTCGAACTTGCGGCCGTCGTAGACCACGAACATGTCCTGGACGAACAGCTTGGTCTTGGTGCGCTCGGAATAGGCCGAGGTCTGGCGGAAGTCGGTGTAGGTGTCCTGCACCAGGGTGGCGTCGTAGAAGCTGCCGTAGGCGTGGCGCACATAGCCCGACGACGAGGTGAAATCGAAGCCGCGCCAGGACCCCTTGATGGTGGCCGAGCCCAGCGCGATGTCGTTGACGTGCGGCTCGGCGATCCGGTTGGCGCGTTTCAGGCCCATGCCGGGGTTTGTGTAGTGGGTGTCGTCGGAGCGCAGGTGCTGGCCGGCACCGGCGATCATCACCGAGAAGGCGTCCGTCGGCTCGAACAGCAGGCTCGCCCGGCCGCCGCGGCGCTCGGTGCGGTCGACGTCGTCGCGGCCGAGGTTGATGTCGTCGAGCTGGCCGCCCTGCACCTCGTTGTAGCCGGAGACCCTGAGGCCGGCGGTGTCGCGCCAGAGCGGGAGGCTGACGTAGCCCTGGATGGCGTGGCTGGGATCGCCGTCCTTGGTGTCGGCGACGGTGCCGCGCACCTCGGCCTGGATCGCATCCAGGTCCGGGCGGCGGGAGACGATGCGATAGACCCCGGCCAGGGAGCCCGCGCCGTAGAGCGCGCCCTGGGGTCCGCGCGCCACCTCCACCCGCTCCACGTCCACCAGGCGCAGGTCCGGGTCGGGGGCATTGTAGTTGAGCGGCACGTCGTCGAGGTAGGTGACCACCGTCGACCGCGTCCGGCCGGTGAAGGCGCCGTCCGACAGCCCGCGCAGCAGGAGCTTGTTGCGCCCGGGGCCGAGGTTGGTGGCCAGCACGCCGGCCAGCTGCGGCGCGGCGTCGGCGATGTCGGTGGCGCCGCTGTCCTCGAGGGCGTCGCCGGACGCCGCCGAGACGGCGACGGCGAGCTCGCGCGGATTGCGCGCCCGCTTGGTGGCGGTGACCACCAGCTCGGAAAGCATGGTCGGCGGCGGGGCGCCGCCGCCTGGGCCCTGGGCCGCGGCACGATCTCGACGGTGCGGGGCGCCACCAGCCGCCAGGTGCAGGGCGCGTCGGCGAGCAGGCGGTCGAGCGCGTCCTCCAGCGGGAACGAACCGTTGATCCCCGTGGAGACGCCGTCGCAGGCGCGGGCGCCGATCAGCGTGATGTTGGCCTGGAGCGCGAGGTCCAGCAGGGCCTCGGAATAGCGCTTCGGCGCCACCTGGAAGCGGACAGGGGCCGTCGCGGCCTGCGCGGGAGCGGCAAAGCCAATAACCACGCCGACACTTGTCAACGCGGCGGCAAGTTCCCGACTGCGTGAGATAATCCGACTGCCCTACCGCTCGGCGCTACTTCTTCAGAAGGCGCAAACCCCGCTCGGAAGGTACTGATCTTACGGGCAGCATCAAGGAAAGACGCTGCGTCACGGCGCCCGGGTCGTCGAGGACGATCACGCCGGTGATCGGAATGGCGCCCAGCTCGGGGTCGCCGATCTCGATCTGCTGCTCGAACTGCCGGTTCAGGTCGGCCACGACCACCGACAGCGGCGTGTCGCGATAGACGAGCCGGCCGGCGCGCCAGCTGAACGCCTCCTGCGGGTCGACGGCGCTGAGCTCCGTTGCGCCGTCGGCCTGGACAGCGAGCTTCTGGCCCCGGATCAGCAGCACCGGCGCGGCGCCGGCCGCCTTCCTCGGGCTGACCTGCACCTTGCCCTCGGCGACCGTCACGTGGAGCTGGCCGTCCCGGCTGCGGACGTCGAACTGGGTGCCGACCACGCGCACCACATGGTCCGCGGCGGCGACGGTGAACGGGCGGGCCTTGTCGTGGGCCACCTGGAAGATCGCCTCGCCCTCCTCGAGCACCACCCGGCGCTCGCCGCGCTCGAGGCGCACCGCGAGCTTGGTCTCGGCGTTCAGATGCACCGTCGAACCGTCGGCGAGGCTGACGCTCCGGTGCTGGCCACGGCCGGTCTGATAGACGTCGGTCGCCGTCTGGGTGAGCATCGGCGGCAGGATCGCGACCGCCAGGCCGGCGGCGATGGCGAAGCCCCCCGCCCCCACCCACCAGCGCCGGGTCGCCTGCGGCCGGACGGTCCGCGCCGGCGGCGCGTCCAGCTCGGCCAGCACCTCGGCAGCGGCGGCGTCATAGGCGTGCCAGACGCTCAGGGCTTCACGGTAGGCGTCGGAATTGCCGGGGGTTTCGGCCAGCCAGGCTTCGAACGCCACGCCGTCGTCGGCGGACACGTCGGCGCCCTGCAGGCGCGCGAGCCAGGCGCCGGCTTCCGCCGTCGACCGCTCCCTGTCCGCTGCAATGCTTACCATGTCACCGCCTGCCCCTTCGGCCACCTCGGCCCTGGACAAACAGAGAGACGGCGCCGCTCCGGCCCATCCCTAGGTCGGGGCGCAATTTCTGTGCCGAACCCGACATAGCCCTCATGTTCGCAGCTTCTGGGAAAGGTTGCGGATGGCCGCCTGGATGTGCTGCTCGACCATCTTGCGCGAGACGCCCATGGCCTCGGCGGTCTCGGCCTGGCTCTTGCCCTCCAGCTTGTGCAGGCGGAAGGCGCGCTGCATCTGCGGCGGCAGCTCCTTCACGGCCGCGGCGAGCAGCCGCACCCGCTCCTTGGCCAGCAGGGCCTCGTCGGCGCCCGGCTCGCGCTCGATGGGCTCGCCGCCCACGCTGGTATGGGTCTCCTCGCGCCACTGGCCGTCGCGCCGGGCCGAGCGCTGCACGCTGCGGACCTGGTCGGTCATCAGGTTGACGGCCATGCGGTAGAGCAGCGCCTGCGGCGACTTCACCTCGCCGCGCACCTCGGTGGTGCTGAGCTTCACGTAGAGGTCCTGGACCAGGTCCTCGGCCATGGCCATCGACCGGGTCCGCGACGCCAGGAACAGGATCAGCGCCTCGCGCCGCTCGAAGAAGGCGCGCAGCAGCGGGTCGTCCTCGGCGCGCCCTCTGGACGGCTCAGAAGGCCCCAAGTCTGCGTCTCCCCTCGATGCGCCGGCTGTCGCGGTCGTTTCTGCAGTGTGCGGTTATGGCCGAAACGAGCGGAGCGCAACGCCATATGACGGTCCCGCGAAGGCTCAGCCGGGCGAGGCGGCGGATTCCCGGACGATCAGGGTGGGCTCGAACTCCGGGGCCGCGGGGCTCGGCTCGCCCTCCCCGTTCCGGAGCAGCATCTGGGCCGCCGTCTTGCCGATCTCGCGGATCGGCAGGCGCACGCTCGACAGGCGCGGGAAGAGGCGCGCCGCCATGGGGCTGTCGTCGTAGCTGACCACCGACAGGTCGCCGGGGATGGAGAGCCCGGCCTCGCGGGCCGCCTGATAGACGCCGGCGGCCATCTCGTCGTTGCCGGTGAAGATCGCCGTGGGCCGGGGCGACAGCTCGAACAGCTCCCTGGCGCGGGCCACCCCGAATCGAAGGTGTACGCGCCCTGGGCCGAATAGGCGTTCCTCAGCTCGACCCCGCCCTCGGCGAGCCCCCGGACGAAGCCGGCGCGGCGCTCGTGCGCCGAGCGGAAGGTGTCGGGCCCGGAGATGTGCGCCACCACCTTGTGACCCAGCTCCACGAGGTGACGGGCCACCTGGTAGCCCCCGTGGTGGTCGTGGGTGACGAGGCTGGAGCCCGGCTCGTCGAGCGGAATGCCGGCGATCCGCACATAGGGGCAGTCGAGCTCGGTCAGCAGCTTGGCGACCCGCTCGTCCTCGGAGACCGAGGGCGGCATGACCACGCCGAACAGCTTCTGACGCTCCACGAAACCGCGGAGGTCGGCCAGGAAGGTCGGGCTCGTCCGATCACAGGGGTGGACCAGCAGCTCGAAGCCGGAGCCGCGCAGGGTGTCGAGGATGCCCTGCTGCATGTCGATGACGTATTGCGGGCTCGGGTTGTCGTAGACGAGGCCGATCAGGAACGAGCGGCGGAAGGCCAGCCCCCGCGCCTGCGGGTCCGGCGCGTAGCCCAGCTCGGCGATGATCTCGTTCACCCGCTCCCGGGTGTCGGCCTTCACGAACGGCGACTGGTTGATCACCCGCGAGACGGTCTTCTTCGAGACCTGCGCCAGGCGCGCGATGTCATTGATCGTGGGGCGCTTGCTCGCATCCCAGACCAGCGCGGGTCGCACGGGTTTCGCCGATTCGGTCACCAGCCAGGGGGCCTCCAGTCACGCTCGTACTATAGCCGGGACCCCGCGTGCGCCAGCATGCTGAACGACAGGCCGCCCGCGCCGGCAGGCGGCGCCGTCAGACCGCCTGGGCCGGGCCCTCGGCCGGCGCGGGCTGGTCCAGCCTGTAGGCCCGGCGCGGCAGGTTGTAGGCGAGGTCGACGGCCACCTCGCGGGCCTCGTCCTCCTCGATCCGGTGCTCGGTGACGAGCCGCGCCAGGAAGTTGCAGTCGACGCGCCGCGCCACGTCGTGGCGGGCGGGGATCGACAGGAAGGCCCGCGTGTCGTCGTTGAAGCCGACGGTGTTGTAGAAGCCCGCCGTCTCGGTGGTCTGCTCCCGGAACCGGCGCATCCCCTCCGGACTGTCGTGGAACCACCAGGAGGGGCCGAGCTTCAGGACCGGATAGTGACCGGCCAGCGGCGCCAGCTCCCGGGAATAGCTGGTCTCGTCGAGCGTGAAGACGATCACCGTCAGGTCGCGCTCGTTGCCGAAGCGGTCCAGCAGCGGCTTCAAAGCCTGGACGAACTCGGTCTGCATCGGGATGTCCGCGCCCTTGTCGCGGCCATAGCGGTCGAAGATCAGCCGGTTGTGGTTGCGGAACGAGCCGGGGTGGATCTGCATCACCAGGCCGTCGTCGAGGCTCATCCGGGCCATCTCGGTCAGCATCTGGGCCCGGAACAGCTCGGCCTCGGCGGAGGTCGCCTTGCCGCAGGTGACCGTCCGGAACAGCGCCTCGGCGTCGGCGGCGGAGAGGTCGGCGGTGCGCGCGGTCGGGTGGCCGTGATCGGTGGAGGTCGCCCCGGCCGCCATGAACTGCCCCCGGCGGACGCGGTGGGCCTCCAGGTAGCCCTGCCAGCTCATCACATCCTGGCCGGTGATCTCGCCGAAGCGGGCGAGCGCGCCCTGGAACTGCTCATGCTCGCAATCGATCACCGGGTCGGGCCGGTAGGCCGTGATGACCTTGCCGCCCCAGCCGCTCTGCCGGATGGCCGCGTGGTGGTGGAGGCTCTCCTGCGGGCCCTCGGTGGTGGCCAGCGCCTCGATGCGGAAGCGGTCGAAGAGGGCGCGCGGGCGGAAGGCGTCGGTCGCCAGCTTCTCGTTGATGGCGTCGTAGCAGAGGTCCGCCGTCTCGGCCGACAGCGCGACGTCGAGGCCGAACACCACGCTGAACACGTGGGCCAGCCACAGGGCCGACGGCGTGCCGCGGAACAGGTGCTGGTTCTCGGCGAAGGTCCGCCAAGCCTTGCGGGGGTCGGCGCTCGACATCCCCGCCCGGCTCGGCACGCCCAGGCTCTCCAGGGGAATCCCCTGCGAATAGAGCATGCGGTAGAGGTAGTGATCGGGCGCCAGCAGCAACTCGGTGGCGTTCGGGAACGGCTGGTTCAGCGCGAACCAGGACGGATCGGTATGGCCGTGCGGGCTGATGATCGGCAGGTCCTTCACCTCGGCGTAGAGCCGCCGGGCGACGGCGCGCGCCGCCGGCTCGGGGGAGAACAGCCGGTCTTCGTGAAGGGTCAGTGGCCGGGCCATGGTCGTTCCTCTCGACGCTCGTCACTGCGATGCCGCGCGGGCTTGCCGCGTCTATGACACCGGTTACCATAGGTGCGATGAGCTTAGCAGCCTCCCTGCTTAGGATCGATCCCCGGGGCGACGTCGCCGTCGCGGTGCGCGGGCTGGCGGCCGGCGCGGGGGTGCAAGTACGGCTGGCCGATCGGCCGGGCGACGATGGACATCCAGCCGGGCGACCATGCCCACACCTACTAGGCGTGACGCATTGATTGCCTCCGCTTGTCCCGGCGAAAGCCGGGATCCATACGGCGTCTCAGCTTGGGCCCCGGCTTTCGCCGGGGTGAGCGGGTTTGGGTTGGCTTGATGCGACGCCTCTCGAACGAAACCCTTTATCTAGTGCCCGCATCCGTGGAGACGCCGGCCTACGACCGCGCCGCGTCGAAGCTGGGGGTGGTCCACTTCGGCCCCGGCGCGTTCCATCGCGCCCACCAGGCCTGGTACTTCGACGAGATGCTGAAGGCCGGCGGCGACTTCGCGGTCTGCGGCGTGGCTGTCCGCTCGGCCGACGTGGAGGCGGCGCTGCGGCCGCAGGACGGGCTCTACGCCCTGGCCGAACGCGAGGCCGAGCCGAGGCTTCGGATCATCGGGTCGATCAGGGAGGTGCTGACCGCGCCCCGGGCGCCGGAGACGGTGCTGGCGCGCCTCGCCGATCCGGGCGTGCGGCTCGTCACCTCGACGGTGACCGAGAAGGGGTACTGCCTGACGCCGGCCGGCGACCTCGACCTCGGCCATCCGGACATCCGCCGCGACCTCGAGGGCGCGGGTCCGCCGGTGAGCTTCCCGGGCTGGCTGGCGACGGGGCTGGCGGCCCGGCGGGCGGGCGGCGTCGCCCCGTTCGTGGCGTTGAGCTGCGACAACCTCTCGGACAACGGCAAGCGCCTGCGCCGCGCCGTCCTGCAGCTTGTGGAGGCCAAGGGCGACCGGGACCTCGCCGCCTGGATCGAAGGCGAGGTGCGCTTCCCCTCCACCATGGTCGACAGCATCACCCCGGCCACCGACGACGAACTGCGCGAGAAGGTCCGCCGGGAGCTCGGCCTGGAGGACGCCTGGCCGATCCAGCGCGAGCGGTTCGTGCAATGGGTGGTGGAGGACGCGCTCGGCGCCGACGCCGACGCCTTCGCGGCCGCGGGCGTGACGCTCACCCACGATGTGGCGGCCTTCGAGAAGGCCAAGCTGCGGCTGCTGAACGGGGCCCACTCCACCCTGGCCTATGTGGGCCTGCGGCTCGGCCACGAGACGGTCGCCCAGGCCATGGGCGACGACGCCCTCGCCGGCTTCGTGGCGCGGATGATGCGCGAGGACATCGCCGCCAGCCTGCCGCCCACCCCGGGCCTCGACACGGCGGCCTCTATCGCCGCCGTCCTGATCCGGTTTCGCAACCCGGCGATCGCCCACCGGCTCGCCCAGATCGCCTGGGACGGGTCGCATAAGCTGCCGTTCCGCATCCTGGAGACCACGGCCGAGGCGCTGGCCGAAGGCCGTCCAGTCAGCCGGCTGGCGGTCCCCGTCGCCGCCTGGATGCACTTCGTCCGGGCCCGCGCCCGGGCGGGCGAAGCGATCACCGACCCGATGGCCGACACCCTGCTGGACCTCGGCCGGCGGATGACCGGCGATCCGGCCGCCGACGTGGCGCCGGTGCTGGCGCTCGCCGCCGTGTTCCCGCCCGCGGTGGCCGCCAACGCTCGGTTCCGACGCGCCCTCGAGACCGCCTACGCCCAGCTCGACACCGATCCGTCCGCCGCGCTCGCGGCGTGACAAAATCCCCGCGTTTGTGGCCTTGATTTGAAAATGACACCGGTTTCCTATACCCCTGCCGATCACCCGGAAAACGGGCCGGACGGCGGGAGGATCGAGATTTTGACGGAGCCGGCGGCCACGACGTCGCGCGATGAGGACGCGCCTTCCATCGCCAGGCGGTTCGTCGCCGCGCGCCAGGCCTTCGAGGCCGTTCCCGGCTTCCCCGGTCCCCTGCCCCGGTCGCTGGCCGAGGGCTACCGCATCCAGGAGGCCGCCATCGGCCTGTGGCCGGACGAGGTCGCCGGCTGGAAGATCGGCAAGGTGCCGGTGGACGTGCAGGCCGAGGTCGGCGAGACCCGCCTCGCCGGCCCGATCTTTCGCGCCAACGTGCAGACGCCCCCAGGGGGAGGCCGGCCGCTTCCGAACGATCCCGGGCGGCTTCTCGGCCGTGGAGGCCGAGGTGGTGGTCCGCGTGGCCAAGGACGCACCCGCCGACAAGCTGGACTGGACGCCGGATGAGGCCGCCGAGTTCGTGGACGCCTTCGTGATCGGCTGCGAGTTCGCGGGCTCCCCGCTCTCCACGATCAATGTGCTCGGGCCGCGGGTGGTGGTCTCGGACTTCGGCAACAACGCGGGCCTGGTGCTGGGGCCGGAGATCGAGGGCTGGCGCCGGCGCTCGCCGGAGAGCCTCGCCTGCCGCACCCTGATCAACGGCGTGGAGGTGGGCCAGGGCTCGGCCGGCAGCCTGGAGGGCGGACCGCTCGGCTGCCTCGCCTGGATGCTGGCCCACGCCGCCCGCCGGGGCCGGCCGCTGAAAGCCGGAAGCCTGATCACCACCGGCCAGCTCAGCGGCATCCACGAGATCCGGCCGGGCGAGGAGGCGGTGGTCGATTTCGGCCCGTTGGGCGAGGTTCGTTGTACCGCTACCATCGCGGTGACCAGCTAAGAAAAAACACCCAGGGAGGACCCTAAGTGACCGCAGAGGCGCAAGGGGCGCAGCCGATCGCCGTCAAGGTCGGCAACTACCGATGGATCATCGTGGCCCTGCTGTTCACGGCCATGGTCATCAACTACGTCGACCGGCAGATGCTGGGGCTGCTCAAGCCGACCCTCTCCGAGGAGCTGGGCTGGAGCGAGACGACCTATGCGGACATCGTCTTCTGGTTCCAGGCGGCCTATGCGCTGAGCTACCTGTTCTTCGGCCGCATCGTCGACAAGGTCGGCGCCCGGATCGGCTTCGCCGGCGCCTTCGTGGTCTGGACCATCGGCCACATCGCCTGCGCGTTCGCGAAGAGCGCCGGCGGCTTCATCGCCGCGCGCGTGGTGCTGGGCATCGGCGAGGGCGGCGGCTTCCCGGCCGGCATCAAGGCGGTCACCGAGTGGTTCCCCAAGAAGGAACGGGCTTTCGCGACGGGCGTGTTCAACGCCGGCACCAACATCGGCGCGATCGTCACCCCGCTCGTGGTGCCGGGCATCGTGCTGTCGATGGGCTGGGAGGCGGCCTTCATCATCACCGGCGTGGTCAGCCTGGTCTGGCTGCCGGTCTGGTGGCTGGTCTACAAGCGGCCCCGCGAGCAGTCGAAGCTGTCGGCCGCCGAGCTCGCCTACATCGAGCAGGATCCGCCGGACCCGGTGCAGCACGTCCCCTGGACCAAGCTGATCCGCGTCAAGGAGACCTGGGCCTATGCGCTCGGCAAGTTCCTGATCGACCCGATCTGGTGGATGTACCTGTTCTGGCTGCCAGACTTCCTCTCCAAGCGCTACGACCTCGACCTGAAGACCTTCGGCCCGCCGCTGATCGCCATCTACCTGCTGTCGGACGTCGGCAGCGTCGGCGGCGGCTGGCTGTCCTCGCGGTTCATGCACCGGGGGATGAGCGTCAACGCGGCGCGCAAGCTGACCATGCTGATCTGCGCGCTCTGCGTCCTGCCGATCGCGTTCGCCATGTACGCCGACAACGTCTGGCTGGCGGTGGGCATCATCGGGCTCGCCACGGCCGCCCACCAGGGCTTCTCGGCCAACCTCTACACCCTGCCCTCCGACGTCTTCCCCAGGGCCGCGGTGGGCTCGGTGATCGGCATCGGCGGGATGGTCGGCGGGATCGGCGGTATGGCCATGTCGAAGTACGCCGGCTGGGTGCTGGAGAAGATCGGCAGCTACACGCCGATCTTCGTGGTGGCGGCGTCCGCCTACCTGCTGGCGCTGGCGGTCGTGCACATCCTCAGCCCGAAGATGGCGCCCGCGAAGGTGGATTGAAAATCATCCCTCCCCTTCAGGGGAGGGAAAGGCCGCCTAGGGCGGCCAGGGTGGGGAAGTGGGGTTCGGGCGCATGGATCGGCGCTTGGCCCACACACCCCCACCCGGCGGCGCTTCGCGCCGTCCGCCCTCCCCTGAAGGGGAGGGATGGTCGCTCACCGCGCCAGCCAGCCGCCGTCCACGGGGATCACCGCGCCGTGCATGTAGTCGGCGGCGGCGGAGGCGAGGAACACCGCCGCCCCGCCCAGGTCCTCGGGCCGGCCCCACCGGCCGGCCGGGATGCGGGCGAGGATGTCCCGGTTGCGAGCCTCGTCGGCGCGCAGCGCTTCGGTGTTGTTGGTGGCGAAATATCCGGGGGGCGATGGCGTTGGCGTTGATCCCCTTCGCCGCCCATTCGTTGGCCATCAGCTTGGTCAGGCCGGCGATGCCGCTCTTCGAGGCCGTGTAGGACGCCACCCGGATGCCGCCCTGGAAGCTCAGCATCGAGGCGATGTTGATGATCTTCCCGCCGCCCCTGGCGACCATCACCTTCGCGGCGGCCTGGCTGAGGAAGAAGGCCGACTTCAGGTTCACGTCGATCACCGCGTCCCAGTCCTCTTCCGTGAAGTCGAGGGCGTCGGCGCGGCGGATGATGCCGGCGTTGTTGACCAGGATGTCCAGCGAGCCCAGGCCCGCGACGGTCTCGTCTACGATCCGCTGGACCGGCTCGATGGAGCCGAGGTCGGCGGAGATGGCGAGGAACCGCCGGCCCGTCGCCGTCACCGCGGCCTCGGTCTCGTCCATGGCCGAACGGCCGACGCAGGCCACGTCGGCGCCCGCCTGCGCCAGCGCCACGGCGATCGCCTGGCCCAGGCCGGTGTTGGCCCCGGTGACCACGGCGACCTTGCCGGCCAGGCTGAAGAGATCGGCGCCCATGCCCGCCCCCTTACTTGAGTTGGCAGATGTCGAGGACGTTCATGTCCGTGTAGTCGAGGTTCTCGCCGCCCATGGCCCAGATGAACCCGTAGGCGCTCGTGCCCGCGCCCATGTGGATCGACCAGGGCGGGGAGATCACCGCCTCGTTGTTGCTCATCACCACGTGGCGCATGGCGTCGGGCTCGCCCATGAAGTGGAAGACCCGGTTGTCGCCCTCGAGGCCGAAGTAGAGGTAGACCTCGCTGCGCCGGTCGTGGAGGTGCGGCGGCATGGTGTTCCAGACGCTGCCCGGCTTGAGGAACGTCACGCCCAGCAGGAGCTGGGCCGACTGGCAGACGCCCGGGATGATGTACTGGTAGATCGTCCGCTCGTTCGACAGCTCCGGCGAGCCGCGCTCCAGCGGGTTCGCCTTGTCGATGGAGATGTGCTGGGTCTCGAGCCTGACATGGCAGGGCAGCGAGACCAGGTAGAAGAGCGCGGGACTGGCGGCGTCGCCGCTCTCGAAGGTCACCGTCTCCGAGCCCATCGGCACATAGAGGCCGTCGCGGGGTTTGAGGTCGTAGGCGGTCCCGTCGACGGTGATCCTGCCCGCCCCGCCGACGTTGACCACGCCGAGCTCGCGGCGCTCCAGCAGCGGATGGCCCTTGGCGCTCTCCGGCTCGGTCTGCGCCGGCAGGGTCAGGGCGGCTGTGGTCGGCGCAGCCCCGCCGATGATGAAGCGCTCGTTATGGGAGTAGTTCAGGCTGATCCGGCCCGGCTGGAACAGTCCGCCGACCAGGTAGCGGTCACGCAGCGTCTGGTTGTCGACGCCGGCCATCATATCGGGATGGGTCGCGTGGTAGACCTTGTCGAACATCGGCTTCACTCCCTGTGAGGGTTAGGTAACCGGTGTCATATCCTGTCGCAACGATTTCCGGCGGCGATCCTGGCGAAGGGGTCAGCGACGCGGCGGCTTGCGGGTGAAGACCCGCGGCGGGTTCACGGCCGCCGGCAGGCCGGTGTCCGGCCGTTGCCAGCGCCACTCATAGGGACTGAGCCAAACCCAGCCGCCCGCGCTCATGCGCCGAGGCGCGAGCGCGAAGCTGCGGATCCAGGGGGCCTCAATCATTTCACTCACAACGCGCATCCGACTCGAAAACGTCCCGGCCCCAACCATAGCGCGGCGCGCCCCGCCGCGCTGCGTCCGCAACGTCACAGGTTTGCGGCAAGTCGCTTGTCGCGGGCGATGGAGTGGGCCGCGGCCAGGTGGCAGCCGATGGTGATCACCACAATCGGGATCAGCGCCAGGAAGCCGATCGCCAGCGACTGATCGCCGTAGTGCGGCTTGGCCCAGTCGGAGATCCGGCCGACATAGACCGGGCCGACGCCCAGGCCCACGAGGTTGAGGATGAACAGCAGGACCGCGCCGGAGATGGTCCGCCTGGCCGGCGTCACGGCGTTCTGGACGACCGTCAGCGCGGGGGCGAGGTACATGTTGTTGAGCAGGGCGGGCACGGCGATGAACACCAGGGTGAGCTGCCAGGTGGGCGCATAGACGATGCCGAACCAGAACGGGATGGTGAGCGCGAAGGCGATGGCCGGCACCCAGGCGAACCAGCGGCGATCCTTGCGGCCCAGGCGGTCCACCAGCCAGCCGGCGGCGAAGGTCCCGATCATCCCGGTGATGCCGAGCACCAGCGAGTAGTAGTTGGCGATCTCCACGAGGGTCATGCCCTTCACGCGGATCAGGAACGGCGCGTTCCAGTTCAGGGCCGCATAGCCCACGAAGGCCGACATGGCCGAGGAGACGGCCGTGAGGATCAGGGTGCGCTGGCGGAAGAAGCCGCCGATCGCCTCGAACATCGGCGGGGCCGGCGGATGTTCCGAGCCGTCCTCCGTGGCGTCCAGGCCGCCGCGCTTGGGCTCGCGCACCACGAGCAGCAGCACGAGCGCCATGACGATGCCCGGCACGCCCATCACATAGAACGCCATCCGCCAGTCGTAGGCCTCGGCGATCCGGCCGGCGGCGAAGGCGCCGATCATCGAGCCGGCGGGCACCCCAGGGAATAGACGGCCAGACCGACGCCGCGCTTCTCGGGCGGGAAATAGTCGCTGATAAGGGAGTAGGACGGCGGGGAGCCGCCGGCCTCGCCGATGCCGACCCCCATCCGGTAGAGGGCGAGCTGGACGAAATTCTGCGCCGTGCCGCAGAGCACGGTGAACAGGCTCCACAGCGCGCACGCGCCGGAGATGATCCACACCCGCCTCGCCCGGTCGGCGAGCCAGGCCACCGGCAGGCCGAACGTCGTATAGAAGGCGGCGAAGACGATGCCGCCCAGCATGCCGAGCTGGGTGTCGGTGAGGTTCAGGTCCTTGCGGATCGGCTCGGCGAGGATCGCCACGATCTGCCGGTCCAGGAAGTTCAGCGTGTAGACCACCGCCAGGATGAAGACGACGAAGTAGCTGTAGGCCATGCTGGACTTGGCGCCAGCAGGCGCGGCGGCGGCGGTCATGAACTCCCCTGACATTGGCCGGCGCGGCCAGCTTTCTGGCTTCGAAGCGCCGGTATGCGTTTCCTCGAAAAAGCCTTGTGGCATGGGCTGTTGGAGCCGCCAAGGGGCGGGTGCGCAGGAACTTCCACGGCCAAGCTTGCACGGTGGCTATGGGCCTGAGAGAACATGCTTCTTGTGAGCTTCCTGTAGATGCGCGTCGACGCCACTCCCCTCCCCGCTTCGGCCAGCGACGTTGGCGTCGCCGAGTCCTTCGAGAGCTTCGACTGGGAACGGACGCCGCTTGGCCCGCGGGCCGACTGGCCGGGGGCGCTGGCGGGCCTGGTGGCGCTCGTGCGCAGGCTGCGCCACCCGGCCTTCCTGCTCTGGGGTCCGGAGCAGACCTTCATCTACAACGAGGCCTACCTGCCGATCCTGGGCGAGCGCGGCGCGAGGCGCCTTGGGTCGCCCGTTCTTCGAGGTGTGGCCCGAGGTGGACGATGAGGTCGGGCCGGTCATCGAGTCGGCCTACGCGGGCGACGCGAGCTTCTTCGAGGACCTGCCTGTGACGCTCCTGCGCCAGGGTGCGCCGCACCAGGCCTGGTTCACCTTCTCCTATACGCCGGTGGAAGATGAGGACGGCCGCATCGCCGGCGCGCTCTGCCTGTGCCGCGAGACGACGGAGGCCGTGCTCGCCAAACAGCGCGCCGCCTTCCTGCTGGAACTGGAAGGCGTGCTTCGTCCGCTGACCGAGCCCCGCGAGGTGATCGCCGCGGCCCAGCGCGCGCTGGGCGAGCACCTGGGGGCGAACCGTGTGGGCTATGGCGACGTCGCCGAGGACGAGCGCTTCTTCACGACCGAGCACAACTGGACGGACGGCACGGTCGAGCACCACAGCGGCCTGCACGACCTCGCCGCCTTCGGGCCGCCGGTGCTGGAGGCCATGCGCCACGGCGTGACGCTGCGGGTCAACGACGCCGCCACCGAGCCCGCCTTTGCGGGCGCGGAGGTCCAGGCGGCGTTCGCAGGCCTGGAACTGAAGGCCTCGCTGGTGGTCAGCCTGGTGAAGGGGGGACGGCTCACCGCCGCCCTCTACGTGCACCAGAGCACGCCCCGCTATTGGAGCGACGACGAGGCCCGCCTCGTGGAGGAGGTGGCGGAGCGGACCTGGTCGGCGGTGGAACGGGCCCGGGCCGAAGCGGAGCTCCGCCGCAGCGAAGCACGCTACCGGGAGTTCTTCGAGACCGCCGGCGACGCCATCTTCATCGAGGACGTTGACGGCCGCTATGTGGAGGTCAACGCCGCCGCCTGCCGCCTGATCGGCTACCCCCGCGACGAGCTGATCGGCATGGACTCCCGCCTTCTGTTAGGAGGCGACGACGTGGGCCCGGCCGCCACGTGGCGCCGGACAGGCGGCCGCGACCAGCCGGCCGTCGCCGATCGGCGCCTTCGTCGCAAGGACGGCAGTTGGGTGGAGGTGGAGATCAGCGCCGGATCCCTGTCGAACGGCGGGGTGGAGGCGGTGGTCCGCGACATCAGCGCCCGGCGGGCCGCCGAGGCCCGGCAGCGGCTGATGCTCAACGAGCTGAACCACCGGGTGAAGAACTCCCTGGCCACGGTCCAGGCGATCGCCGCTCAGACGCTGCAGCGCGCCGACGTGCCCAAGGACGTCCGGGACACCTTCGCCGCGCGGCTGATCGCGCTGGCCCAGGCGAACGACGTGCTGATCGCCGAAGACTGGTCCGGCGCCGGTCTCGAGGCGATCGCCGCACAGGTGGCGAGCCCCCATGCGGAATCGGGCCGGCCGGAGCGCTTCTCCTACGGCGGCCCTCCGGTGCACCTGCCGCCCAAGTCCGCGACCGCCATGGCGCTCGCCCTGCACGAGCTGGCGACGAATGCGGCGAAGTACGGCGCCCTCTCGAAGCCCGAAGGCCAGGTTTCGCTTTCGTGGGACGTCGACCCCGCCGCGGGCGAGATCGCGATCTCGTGGCGGGAACGGGGCGGCCCGCCGGTGAGCCCGCCGGCGCGGTCCGGTTTCGGCACGCGCCTGATCCGCCAGGGCCTGAAGGCCGACCTCCAGGCAAAGGTGGCGGTCAGCTACGAGCCGGAAGGCCTGGTCTGCAGCATCACCGCCCCCCTGCCCGGGACAGATCCGGGCCCGCTGGAGATCGGCTAGCGCTTGGCCAGGCTCTGCTCGACCCAGTCGAGCCGGGCCTTCTGGTGCTGGTCGCGGACGTGGACGCCATCGTTCGCGAACTCGATCGCCGTCTCCTTCGGCGCGAACCGCGGCCAGGCGGGCCCGCCGGCGGACCCCGGATTGCCGGTCTTCGCGAAGGCCGCCCAGTAGGCGTTCATGGCCTTTGAGATCGCCACGTCCTCCGGGGCGAACTTCTGGGCCGCGCCGCCGAACACGTACTTGATCTCCGCGGCGTGGGCCGCGCCCAGCGATTTCTCGCGCTCGGCCGGGGTCACGTAGGAGAAGTGGTAGAGATAGACCGGCTGGCCAGCCTTGGACTGAAGGCGCGCCACGTTGCGGTCGGGCTCGGTCACCAGGGTCGCGGTGCTCAGGCGGTGGACGATCTTCGTCCTGTCGCCGGTGTTCTCCGGATCGAAGGCGGCGTTCAGGGACGGACGGGCGGCTTCCGGGACCAGGTCGAGCTGCGCCGGCTGCGGCCGGAAGAGGCTCGCCTCATTGGAGTTGCCGCCGGTCAGCAGCGGGACCTTGGCCTGGCGGCCGGCCGCGAAGCCCTCGGCGATGCCCGAGCTGATCCACGTCCCGTCGAGGATCGGCTGGGCGCGGGCGGTGAAGGGCTCGGTATAGGGCATGGCCGAGATCGGCAGCTTGCGGAGCGCGGCGGCGGCCGTGGCGTCCTCGCCCTGCACGCCGGCGGCCTGGGCGGCCTTGAGGCCCAGCGCCTCGGCGGCCTGCAGGCTGGCGGGGACATGGCGCGCGAAGCCGCTCTCCGACGCCGCCTTGTGGAAGAGCCCGCGGGCCTGCGGGCGCCAGCATGAGGTAGAAGACCGAGATGCCGCCGGCGCTCTCGCCGAAGATCGTCACATTGCCCGGGTCGCCGCCGAAGCTGGCGATGTTGGCCTTCACCCACTTCAGCGCCGCGACCTGGTCCATCAGGCCGTAGTTCCCCGTGGGCCCGCCCTCCCTGGTCAGCGCCGGATGCGCGAACCAGCCCGCGCGGCCCAGGCGGTAGTTCAGGGTGACGAGGACCACGCCCTGTTTCGCGAACTCGGTCCCGTCATGCACCGCCCCGAAGGCCGCTGTCGAGTTGCCCGCGACGAAGGCCCCGCCGTGGATCCAGACCATCACGGGCAGCTTCGCGCCGGCCTTGGCGCCGGCCGGCCGGGTGACATTCACGAACAGGCAGTCCTCGGACTGGGTGCAGTTGGCGCCCGGCTTCGTTCCGTCGCGGACGCCGGTCCATTTCGCCGCCTCGGCGGGTGGCTTCCAGCGCAGGTCATCGACCGGCGGGGCTGCGAACGGGATGCCCTGGAAGACGGCGGCGCCGTCGGCGACGGTTCCGCGGACGGAGCCCTGCGAAAGCTTCACCACCGGTCCGGCGGCGACGGGCGCGGCGCCCGCGACGGCCGGCTGCGCCGTGGCGGGTGGCGAGGCGGCCGCGAGGCCAAGGGCCAGGACGACGGCGAGCGCGCGTGCGACGGACATTGTTTCCCCCGGGAGCAAGCCTCCGGTCTGACGCCGGAGCATACCCGTTTTTCTACGCGATCCTAAGGGACTGTAAAGCGCCGCGTCACAGCCAAGGCAACGGATGGCTCGCTACGGAGTTCTAGGCATGAAACCACGCCCAAGCTCGGACTTGCGATGCGTGGCGTGACGGGGGTCATGAAGACGACGACGGTCGGGGCGGAACGCCCCACAGGACTCGGACTCTGCCTCGCGGCCCTGGCGCTCGCGTGGGGCGGACCGGCGTGCGCCCAGGTGACGCTGGCTGCGGACGCGGCCGCTCGCGAGCTGGGCGGCCTTTCCATCGACGAGCTGGCGCAAATCAACGTCACCTCGGTGTCCAAGCGGCCAGAGGGCCTGAACCACGCGGCGTCCTCCGTCTACGTCGTCACCGAAGAGGCGATCCGGCAATCGGGGGCGCAGACTATCCCCGAGGCGCTGCGGCTCGCCCCCAATCTCGAGGTCATGCGCATCGACGCGCTCGACTATTCGATCACCGCCCGCGGCTTCGCGGGCTTCGAGTCGGCCAACAAGCTGCTCGTGCTGGTCGACGGGCGCAGCGTCTATACCCCGCTCTTCTCGGGCGTGGACTGGGACGAGCATCACGTCCTGATGGACGATATCGACCGCATCGAGGTGATCAGCGGCCCCGGCGGCACGCTGTGGGCGCCAACGCGGTCAACGGCGTGATCAACGTCACCACCCGCAGCGCCTTCGACACCGAGGGCGGCCTGGCGGTGGTCAACCTGGGCACGCTCGATAGCGACGTGCGCCTTCGCTATGGGGCCCAGCTCGGCGATTCCGGCGCGGGCCGGGTGTACGCCACGGCCTTCCGGCGCGCCGACCTCGAGGAAGCCGACGGCTCCAGCGCCAATGACGGATGGGACGGCTGGCAGGCCGGATTCCGCGCCGACTGGGCGCGCGGCGTCGATGCGATCACCCTGCAGGGTGATCTGCAGGACGCCAACATCGAGCACACCCTGGACTTCGGCCAGGGCTACTCCCGCGGCGGCAATGTGCTCGGCCGCTGGACCCACGCCATGGGCGGCGCATCGATCGAGGTCCAGGCCTACTATGACGAGATCGAGCGGCAGGTCCGCGGTGTCCACGACAGGCTGCGCACCTGGGACGTCCAGGCCCAGCACGCCTTTCCGCTCGGCGCCCGCCATGCGGTTGTCTGGGGGGCGGCTACCGGATCACGAAGGACGAGTTCCGCACCCTCTCCGATCCCCAGCTTCTCGACCCGCCAAGGCGGCGGAACGACATCGCCAACCTGTTCATCCAGGACGAAATCGCGCTGCGGCCGGACCTGCTGCTGACCCTCGGCCTCAAGCTGGAGGCCAACGACTACACGACCTCCGAATGGATGCCGAACGCCCGCCTGGGCTG
Organism: Phenylobacterium sp. J367; assembly: GCF_024699985.1. Taxonomy (GTDB): domain Bacteria; phylum Pseudomonadota; class Alphaproteobacteria; order Caulobacterales; family Caulobacteraceae; genus Phenylobacterium. The sequence goes on from NZ_JAJONA010000001.1 coordinate 4,522,854, forward strand.
GCGGATTTCGGAGCGGCAGTTCGTCTGGGGCGCGGTGTCGCGCGCGATCCGCAATCCGTCGCGCATCGAGCGGGACTTCTCGATCCCGGGGCTGGTCGACCCGGGCCACATGGGGTCGGAGAAGCTGATCGCCTACGAACTCGGCTACCGGGGCCGGATCACCGACGCGGCCAGCGTCACAGTGACGACCTATTTCCACGATTACGACGACATCCGGACGAACGAGCTTGACCTGAGCTGGCCCCGGCCAGTCCTCGTGGGCAACACCATGGAGGGCGAGACATGGGGTGTGGAGGCCTGGGGCGAGGTGCAGGTGGCCGACTGGTGGCGCCTCAGCCTCGGCGGTTCGATCCTGGAGAAGGAGTTCCGACTGAAGCCTGGCAGCCGCGATATCTCCAGGTTCGAGGCCATGGGCGCGGACCCCGGCTACTGGGGCAAGATCCGCTCGCGCATGGATCTGACGGATCGTCTGAGCCTCGACATGGCCTTGCGGGTCTATGACGACCTGCCGCGGCTGGCGGCCTCCGGCTATGTGGGCGCGTCGGGCTATGCCGAGGCCAGCTTGCGCCTGGCCTGGCGGGTGACCGACCAGATCGAGCTGGCGGTGAGCGGCCAGGACCTGCTGCACGCACGTCATGCCGAAGCCAGCGAGACACGGCGCAGCGAAATTCCTCGGAGCGCCTTCGTGACCCTTCGCTGGACCCCCTGAATGGCGGCGGCGCGGCGAGCCTCGGACCGTTGGATGATCGCGGCCGGCGCACTGGCCGGCTTGCTGGCGCTGGGCACGGCGGCGGGCGCGCAGCCGCTGGAATACGCCGTCAAGGCCGCGTTCCTCACCAAGTTCGCCGCCTTTGTGAGCTGGCCCGCCGGTTCGGCCGGCGGGCCTGTCCGGCTCTGCGTGCTGGGCGACGATCCGGTGGGCGACGCGCTGGCGGCCCAGGTTCCGGCCCAGGTCAACGTCCGGCGGCTCGCCACGGTGGACCGCAGCTCGGGCTGCCAGGTGCTCTACGCCGCCGGCTCGCACCGGCAGACCACCGCCCAGGCGCTGGCGGCGGGTGCGCGGCGCCCCGGTGCTCACGGTGACCGACTCCACACGCGGGAGTACGCGGGGGATGATCCATTTCGTGGTCTTCCAAAACCGCGTCCGCTTCCATATCGACGCGCAGCAGGCGTCGGAGAACGGGCTGGCGATCAGCTCGAAGTTGCTCGCGCTCGGCCTGTCGGTGAAGCGATGAACCTGCGTTGGCCCCGCCTTTCGATCCGCGGCCAGGTGAATCTGGCCGGCCTGGCCGCCGTGGCCCTGCTGGCCGTGGGCCTGCTGCTGGGGCTGCGCGCCGAACAGGTCTACCGCGCCCAGGCGGCGCGGGCGGCCGTCGTGCAGGCCGAGATCCTGGCCGCCAGCGTGACCGCCGCCCTGGCCTTCGACGACCGCCCGACCATGCGGGAATATGTCGACGCCCTGCGCGCCAACCGCCGGATCGCCGCCGCGGCGGTCTATGACACCGAGGGCGGCCCGCTGGTCACCTACGCCCGCCGCCCCACTTCACCGCCGCCGGCCCGCCTCGTGGATACGGTCGCCGCCTTCCGGCAGGGCGCCGCCGAGGTCAGCGTGCCGGTCTCCGAACAGGGCGTCCGGCTGGGCGCTGTCTACCTGCGGACCGCCCGCGAGCCGTTCGGGGATTTCCTGGGCCGGCACAGCGGGCTGGCGGTTCTGACCGTCGTCTCCCTGCTGATGCTGGGCGTCATCACCCGTTCGGCGGCCCAGCTCCAGCGGCGCGCCGGCGAGTTGGCCGAGGCCAACGAGAAGCTGACCGTGGAGATGCGCGAACGGGCCCGGGCCGAGGAGGCGCTGCGCCAGAGCCAAAAGATGGAGGCGCTGGGCCAGCTCACCGGCGGCATCGCGCACGACTTCAACAATCTGCTGCAGGTGGTGCACGGCGCCTTCGAGCTGATCCGCCGCAAACCGGCAGAGACGGAGAAGGTCGCCGTCTGGGCGGGCAACGGCCTGCAGGCCGCCGAGCGGGGCGCCAGCCTGACGCGCCAGCTCCTGGCGTTCTCCCGCGCGCAGAAACTCGAGCTGCGTCCGTTCATCGTCAGCGAGCTGATCGCCGACATGCGCGACCTGATCACCCGCAGCCTCGGCGGCGACATCGAGCTGGAGTTCCGCCTCGACGACGACGCGCTGCCGGTGCTGTCCGACCGCACCCAGCTCGAGCTGGCGGTGCTGAACATGGCGATCAACGCCCGCGACGCCATGCCGGACGGCGGCCGCCTGGTGATCGCCACCGAGGTGATCCAGGTCCCGCCGGGGCATCCGGTGCTCGATCCCGACGCCTATGTGGAGCTGAGCGTTTCCGACACCGGGGCCGGCATGCCGCCCGAGGTCGCCGAGCGGGCCTTCGACCCCTTCTTCACCACCAAGGGCGTCGGCAAGGGCACGGGACTTGGGCTCTCGCAGGTCTATGGCGTGGCGCGCCAGGCGGGCGGCCAGGCGACCATCGACAGCGAGCCAGGTCAGGGGACGACGGTGCGCCTGCTGCTGCGCCGGTCGCAGACGCCGGTCGAGGCCGTTCAGGCCGGCCGGTCGGCCCAGGCGCCGGTGCTGGCCCCCGCGGAGGGCGCCTGCGTGATGGTGGTCGACGACGACGCCGAGGTCCGCAACCTGGTCCGCGACACCCTCGAACTGCTCGGCTACCGGGTGATCGCCGCCGACGGAGGCGCGCGCGCGCTGGAGATGCTGGCCCAGGACCAGCCGGACCTGGTGCTGATGGACTTCGCCATGCCGGGGATGAACGGGGCCGAGGCCGCGGCGCTCGCCCGCGAGCGGTGGCCCGGGCTGCCGATCGTCTTCGCCAGCGGCTATGCCGACAGCGCGGCCGTCGAGGCGGCGCTGGGCGGCCAGGCGGTGATCCTGCGCAAGCCCTTCGAGATGGACGATCTCGCCCGCACCGTGGCCGAGGGGCTGAAGGCGCAGGACCCGACGCGCTCTAGCGCCTGAGCGGCACCACCTTGCCGGAGCCGCCGGTCCGGCCGAGCGCGGCCTCCACCTTGCGGGCCAGTTCGTCGTCCCGGAACGGCTTCTGGATGATCCGGTCCTCGCCCACGTCGCGCAGGGCCTTGAGGTCCGCATAGCCGGTGATGAACAGGACCGGCAGGCCGGGCCGCAGCTCCACCGCCGCACGGGCCGCCTCGACGCCGTTCATCCCGGGCATGGCGTAGTCGGCGAGCAGGATGTCGATCGGCTGGCCGGCCTTCAGGATGTCGAGCGCGGCGCCGCCGCTGCCGGCCTCCAGGACCCCGTAGCCCAGCTCGGTCAGCATGGCCGCGGTGATTTCCCCGCACGGCGCTGTCGTCGTCCATGACCAGCACGGTGTGGCTGGCGGCGTCGACCGGAGCCACGGCGCGGGAACGGGTCTCGGGATCGCGGCGCGCGACTCCCTCGGCCCGGGGCAGGAACACCTTCACCGTCGTGCCCTCGCCGAGCCGCGTCTCGATGCTCACGCCGCCGCCCGACTGCTTGGCGAAGCCGTAGACCTGGGCAAGGCCCAGGCCGGACCCCTTGCCCACCGCCTTGGTGGTGAAGAACGGCTCGAAGGCCTTGGCCAGGACCTCGTCGGTCATGCCGGGGCCGGTGTCGCTGACCGACAGCATGACGTACTCGCCGGGCGGCGGCTCCTCCGGCCGGGCCGGCGCCGTCGTGCGGGTGACGTTGGCGGTCTCGACGCTCAGGCCGCCGCCGACCTCCATGGCGTCGCGGGCGTTGATCGCCAGGTTGAGGATGATCAGTTCGATCTGGGTGGGGTCGACCAGCGCCGGCCACAGCTCCGGCTTCAGCACCGTCTCGAGCCGCACGCTGCCGCCCATGGTGGAGTGCAGCAGGTCGCGCATCCCGGCCACGGTCTCGTTCAGGTCGACGGGCTTGGGCTCCAGCTTCTGCCGGCGCGAGAAGGCGAGCATCTGGGCCGTGAGCTTCGCGCCACGCTCGGCGGCCGTGCGCATGTGGCTGATCCGCTCGCCGATGGCCCCGTCGATCTTCTGCCGGGCCAGCGACTTCTCGACGAAGCCGATGTTGCCGAGGATCACGGTCAGGAGATTGTTGAAGTCGTGCGCCACGCCGGACGTGAGCTGGCCGACCGCTTCCAGCCGCTGCATCTGGCGCAGCGTCGCTTCGACCCGTTCGCGCTCCTCGATCTGGGCGGCCAGTTCGCGGTTGCGCTCGGCCAGGGCGACGGCGGCGGCCTTCTCGGCGGTGATGTCCCGGCCGACGGCATAGGCGAAGTCGTCCGCCGCGCCGGTCCAGGATATCCAGCGCCACGTCCCGTCGATGGCCAGCAGCCGGGTCTCGAACCGCTCCACCACCTCGCCCTGGGACAGGCTGCGCGCCATCTCGGCGATGATCGGCTGGTCCTCCGGAACGACCAGGTTCTCGAGGCGCTCGCCGATCAGCCGTTCGGACCGGTGCCCCAGCAGCAGCTCCCACGCCGGGTTCACGCGGCGGAGCACGCCATCGAAGGACAGCACGGCGAACAGGTCGCGGCCCAGCGTCCAGATGCGGTCGCGCTCTGCGGTCCGGCGCGCCACCTCGTCCTCCAGACGGGCGTTCAGCTCGATCAGCGCGCGTTCGGCGGCCTGCCGCTCGTGACGCTCGCGGGCCTGTTCCAGCGCGCGCTCCACGGCCGTCGCCAGCCGGGTGAGGTTGCGCTTCATCACGTAGTCGGTCGCGCCACGCTTCAGCGCGTTGGTCGCGAACTCCTCGCCCACCACGCCCGAGACGAAGATGAAGGGCAGGTCCGGCTGCAGGGCGCGGGCGATGTTCAGGGCCGAGAGGCCGTCGAAGTCCGGGAGGGGAGTAGTCGGCGAGGATCACGTCGGCCCCGCCTTCCTCCAGCGCGGTGACGAATTCCCGCCGGTTGGTGACCCGGCGCAGGCTGAACGCCAGGTCCGCCTTGGTCAGGTGCGCGGCCAGCAGTTCGGCGTCGATCTCGCTGTCCTCCAGAAGGAGGATGTGCAGCTCCCGCATCCGCCCCCGGACACCGGAATCAGGCATCGGCCAGGCTCCTCGGCGGCGGCTCGTTGAGGATCGCCCAGAACATGCCGAGATCCTGGATCGCCTCGAAGAAGGCGTTGAAGTCCACCGGCTTCACGACGAAGGCGTTCACGCCGAGCTCGTAGCTCTTCACGAGATCGCGTTCCTCCCGCGAGGAGGTCAGCATGACCACGGGGATCTGCCGACGCAGACTGTCGCCCTTGACCTTCTCCAGCACCTCCAGGCCGTCGACCTTGGGCAGCTTCAGGTCCAGCAGCACCACCGCCGGGTCTCCGGGCGTGCGATCGGCGTACTCGCCCTTGCAGTAGAGGAAGTCGAGGGCTTCGGCCCCGTCGCGGGCGACCACGATATCGTTGGCGAGCTGGCACTTGGCCAGCGCCGCGAGCGTCAGCTCGAGGTCCCGGGGATTGTCTTCCACCAGAAGAATTGGCCTCAGATCAGCCACGCGGGAAGTCTCCTAGTTGCGCGCTCTCGCGCTTGGGCAAGGTGAAGGTGAAGGTCGCGCCTCCGTCGACCACGCTGTTGGCGGTGATGGTCCCGCCATGCCGGTCGACGATCCGCTTGCAGAGCGCCAGGCCGATGCCTGTGCCCTCGAAGTCTTCGCTGCGATGCAGCCGCTGGAAGACGCCGAACAGCTTGTGCGCATAGGCCATGTCGAAGCCCACGCCATTGTCGCGGACCGTGTAGGCGACGGCGCGGCCAAGGTCCTCGCCGGAGATCGAAATCTCGGTCCGCTCGCGCGCGGCGGAATACTTGATGGCGTTCTGGATCAGGTTCTGCAGGATCTGGCGGACCATCGCACCGTCGCCCCAGGCCCTGGGCAGGTCGCCCACCTGCCAGTCGATCTGGCGGCCGTCGAGTTCGTGCTCAGCGACCGGCGAACCTCGGCCACCAGCTTGACCATGTCGATGCGGTCCTTCGCCAGACTGGCCCGGCCGAGCTGCGAGAAGTTCAGGAGGTCGTCCACCAGCCGGCCCGCCGAGAGGGCGGCGTCCTGGATGCTCTGCAGGTAGTGGGCGGACTTGGGATCCAGGTCGCGCTGGCGGTCGGACAGCAGCTCGGCATAGCCGACGATGTGCCGGAACGGGGCCCGCAGGTCGTGGGAGATCGAGTACGAGAAGCTTTCCAGCTCCTTGTTGATGGCCTCGAGCCGGGTCGTCAGCTCCGCCCGCTCCTCGGCGCGCCGCAGGACGAAACTCTGGATGGCGCTCCGGAAGCCGGTCGCCGTGTCGATCTCGGCCGCCGTCCACGGCATGCTGCGCAGGCGCACCTGCTCACGCCACATCTCGAAGGACTTGCGGGGGTTGAGCCGGTCGACGCCGGGGGTCATCGGCTTCTTGGGGTCGCCGGCCCACTCGATGGTGCGGATCGCCTCGGGACGGAACCACATGATGTAGTCGGCGTGGATCTGCGAGATCGGCACGGCCAGGAGACCGCTGGCCAGCGCCGCATAGCTCTCCGCGGCAGGCAGGACCTCGGCGATGGAATCCAGGACGACCAGTTCCTCGCCGCGCGCGCCCAGCATATCGGCGAGGGTGCGGATCTCGTCCACCGACGGCGTCGAGCCGGCCGCCTTCACCCGCCCCTCGCGGACCACCGCCGCGCCGCGCGCATTGGTCAGGCCAAGCCACAGGGGCGCGTTGTCGATCAGGCCGATCTCGAAGTTCTGGGCGAGCGCAAGTTGCGCCAGGAGCTCGGTCTCCACCTGCTTGAGCTGCAGACGCTGGCCGTTGCGCTCCGCCTGCTCGCGCGCCTCGATCTGCAGGGACAGCACCTGGCCCAGGATATCGCAGGCCGTGCGGACCTGGGCGTTGACCTGCCGGGGCTCGCGGTTGTGGGCCGAGATCAGGCCCCACAGGCGCCCCTCGACGATCACCGAGACCGACATCGACGCCCAGGTGCCCATATTGCGCATGTATTCGAGATGCACCGGCGAGACGCTGCGCAGCGCCGCATGGCTGAGGTCCAGCGGGCCGCCGTCCACCGGACTGGCGGCCGGCGTGATCGGCGAGGCCGCGTAGTCCGCATTGGGGATCAGGCGGACGCGGTTCTGGACATAGAGCGCCCGGGCCTGGGCCGGGATGTCCGAGGCCGGGAACCGCTGGTTCAGGTACGACGGCAGGACCCCGTCGCCGTCCTCGGCAAGCACCGTGCCGACCCCCTCCTCGTCGAATGCGTAGAGCATCACCCGGTTGAACCCGGTGAGCGCCCGCACCTCATGGACGGCGGCGTCGGCGATGGCCTTCACGTCGGCGGCCTGGCCGATAGCATCGAGGAACTGCCGCAGGCGCGGATAGAGGCCCTCGAGGGTCTCGGCCTCGGAGGCCGGCGGGGCCTCGAACTCGACGATCAGGCCCTGCGGCGTCGCGTGGGCGAACACCTGCAGCGTCCGCCCGGCGATCTCGACGGTGCGCAACAGGGCCGGATCGACAGCGGCCAGCCAGCGGCGCAGCTCAGCGGCCAGCGCCTTGCCGCCCGCCACGGCGTCCAGCGCCTGGTCCTGGCCGAGGTCGAGGCCGGTGAACTCGGCGAGGTTCGCGCTGCCCTGCAGCCGGGTCAGGCGCTCGGGGTCCAGGACGAGGAGCGCGCCGTGCGGCTGAATCCCGCCGGGAATCCGGATCGGCTCGGCGGCGCAGGCGTCCAGGTCGAGATCGCGCGGCGGTTGCTGGGACGTCAGGGTGTCGCTCATCGGGCGGCCCAACTCTCAAGTAGGGCAAAGGTTCGCCTGGCGCCCTCGACCGTCTCGTCCCAGTCGACCTCCTGGTCGCCCAGCCAGGTGCGGAATCCCCGCCACATCTCCCCGGTCCGCCGCCCGTGGGGATTGAAGTAGGTGAGCCCGCCCCTCGGCAGCCAGCCGCTGTCCGCCAGTTCGCGGGCGATCACCTGTCCGCCCAGGGTCGAACCCTCCAGGACATAGATAGACCCCAGTGTGCGGGCGGCGCCGTCCACCAGAGCGTCGGCCTCGAGGCAATGGGGCAGCATCCGCATCTCGGCGGTCGTACGGCCGAGCGCCGCCAGGTCCCGCCGCAGGTGCGGCAGGCGGGCGCGCGAGGCATGGAAGGCGGCATAGGTCGATCGCGTGCGGATGGCCCCCTCCCATACCGCATGGAACCCATGGAACCGTTCCAGCACCTCCAGGAAGCCTTGTCTGTCGGCCGGCCGACGGAGCAGGTCGAGTGAGGTCTCGAGAGAGTGGTGGGCGCCCGAGGTCTCGGCGCGCAGGTGCGTCGCAAGGTCCGGCAAAGAAGTACGGAAATCCAAGGAACGGTACATCGCGGGCGGAACACTCTTTCTGCTCAGCCCCTCCCGAGCCCGGGACGAAACATCAAACGCCGGACAAGGGCAAGCGCCTGCGCCGGCGTTTCGCACGCCGGGACAGCCCCGTGGCTGCACAACACGCAGATTTCGAAAGGGTTCAAGCTCCGCCGCAATTCCTCGTTATTTCAGGACTTAGGGCTCGCCGTACGCCTCGGCGGCGATGGTCAGCGTCCCGCCGGCCGGGTCCGCCTTGAACACCAGCCCGCCGCGGGCGGCCCCAAGGCCCGGGACGTAGTCGAGCGTTACGCTGTGGGTTTCGGCCGCCGCGCCGCTCCGGAGGGTGGCGGACACCACCACGTCGGCGGCGGTGGCGGCGCTGAGATTGCGGACCTGGAACTCGACCACGTGGCCGGAGCCCAGCGCATGGACCTCGCGCACCTCGGCCCGCAGGTCCGGCGGACCGCCGCCGCCGCCGAGCCCCTCCCAGGCCGAGTAGCCGACCACGCCGAGGGTCAGGATGAGGCCGAGGGCGGCGGCGCACCACTCGACGATCGGGGTGCGCTCGCGAAGCGAAGGCCTCGCCGCCTTGCCGGCGCGTTTGCGGGGTGGGGCCATGGCTACACCAGGAGCCGGGCCGCCGCCGCGCCCAGGGCGGCGGGAAAGCCCAGGACGACGACCGCGCGCACCGTCTCCGCAGCGCCGGCGTGATCCAGGCGACCGAAGGTCCAGAGGATATAGAGACTGACCAGCAGGGCGATGCCGTAGCCGGCGAGCGTGAAGTCGATGAAGGCGCGCAGGTGCGTCTCATGCTCGGCCTGGCCCGCGAAACCCACCGTGTAGACCAGCGCATGCAGGAGCAGCAGGGAGGCCGCCGCCGCGGCGATCGCATGCCAGGCGCTCATCTTGTAGCCGATCAGGATCATCTCCTCGGTCGGCGCGACGTTGAAGGCCAGGAACAGCGCCCCGGCCGCCATCAGGAACAGCTGGCCGACATAGCCCGCGCGCTCCTCCCGGGGGTTCTCGCCGCCCTCCCCGCCGCCCTGGAGCTGCTTGTCGGCGACGATCGCCCCGATGCTCGCGGGCGCCGCCTGGATCGCGACCATCCCCACGACCTCGCGCAGGGCCATGTCCGGCGTGAGCAGGCCGAACAGCGCCAGCATGGCCGCGGAGATCACATAGCCGACGGCGAGCGCGGCGAAGGCGTCGAGCAGGTCGTCCACGCGCCCGGCGCTCTCCCGGAAGCCCGCGAAGCTCGCCAGGCCCCAGACCGTCGCCGCCGTGACCAGCACGAAGAGTCCGAGCCGGAGGCGGTCCACGTAGAATCCCAGCTCCCACATCTCCATGGTCATGATCAGCGGAAACGAGAAGATGATCGCGCCGGCGCACGCGCGCGCCAGGCCCCGGCCGTAGTGCTCCTCGGTTGCGACGCGCGCCATCATCCGGCTCAACGCACAGCAGCCAAGCTCGGCGCCATCGGCCGGGACGGCTCGGCAATTCCGCTGGACGGCTCTGCAGATTTCCTGGGGCGTCCTCGGCTTGCCGCCTCCGGGTCGCTTCTCTAAGTGAGGCGCAGGGCCCGACCCGCACGCCGCCCGGCGCGCGGAGGAATTCTGATTGCAGTAAGGTCCCGAAACCGCATGGACGCCCGCGTCGCGCCCGACCTCCAGACCCGCGAAGGCCGTTTGACCTCGTCAACGCTCACCCACCTGCAGCGCCTGGAAGCCGAGAGCATCCACATCATGCGCGAGGTCGTCGCCGAGGCCGAGCGCCCGGTGATGCTCTATTCCATCGGCAAGGACAGCGCCGTGATGCTGCACCTTGCGGCCAAGGCCTTCTATCCGTCCCGGCCGCCCTTCCCGCTCCTGCACGTCGACACGACGTGGAAGTTCAAGGCGATGTACGAGATGCGCGAGCGGATGGCGCGCGAGCTCGGCTTCGAACTGCTGGTGCACAAGAACCCCGAGGCCGAGGCGCGCGGCATCAACCCCTTCGACCACGGTCCGCTGCACACCGACATGTGGAAGACCGAGGGGCTGAAGCAGGCGCTCGACAAGTACGGCTTCGATGCGGCCTTCGGCGGCGCGCGGCGCGACGAGGAGAAGTCTCGCGCCAAGGAGCGGATCTTCTCGTTCCGCTCGGCCCAGCACCGCTGGGACCCCAAGAACCAGCGCCCCGAGCTCTGGCGGCTCTACAACACGCGGAAGAACCCGGGCGAGAGCATCCGGGTGTTCCCGATCTCCAACTGGACCGAGCTGGACATCTGGCAATACATCCACCTGGAGAAGATCCCGATCGTCCCCCTCTACTACTCGGCCGAACGGCCGGTGGTGGAGCGTGACGGCACGCTGATCATGGTCGATGACGACCGCTTCCGCCTGCTCCCCGGCGAGACCCCGCAGATGCGCTCGGTGCGGTTCCGCACGCTCGGCTGCTATCCGCTGACGGGGGGCGGTCGAGAGCACGGCGGCGACCCTGCCCGAAATCATCCAGGAGATGCTGCTCACCACCACATCGGAGCGCCAGGGCCGGGTCATCGACCACGACCAGGCCGCCTCGATGGAGAAGAAGAAGCAGGAGGGCTATTTCTGATGGCCCATCAATCCAGCCTCATCGCCGAGGACATCGAGGCCTATCTCGAGTCCCACGAGAAGAAGTCGCTGCTGAGGTTCCTCACCTGCGGCTCGGTGGACGACGGCAAGTCGACCCTGATCGGACGGCTGCTCTACGACAGCAAGATGATCTTCGAGGACCAGCTCGCGGCTCTCGAGCGGGATTCCAAGAAGGTCGGCACCCAGGGCGGCGACATCGACTTCGCCCTCCTCGTCGACGGCCTCGCCGCCGAGCGGGAACAAGGCATCACCATCGACGTGGCCTACCGCTTCTTCTCGACCGACAAGCGGAAATTCATCGTCGCCGACACGCCCGGCCACGAGCAGTACACCCGCAACATGGTGACGGGCGCGTCCACGGCGGACGCAGCCATCATCCTCATCGACGCGCGCAAGGGCGTGCTGACCCAGACCCGGCGGCACAGCTACCTCGTCAGCCTGCTCGGCATCCGCCACGTGGTCCTGGCGATCAACAAGATGGACCTGGTGGACTGGTCGCAGGCTGTCTTCGACCAGATCCTCGCCGACTACCGCGCCTTCGCCGCCCAGATCGGCATCGAGCACTTCACGGCCATCCCGATGTCGGCGCTCAAGGGCGACAACATCACCGAACCCTCTCCCCAGGCGCCCTGGTACGCCGGCCCGCCGCTGATGCGGTGGCTGGAGGAGGCGCCGATCGAGGACGACCTGCGGGAGAAGCCCTTCCGCATGCCGGTCCAGTGGGTCAACCGGCCGAACCTCGACTTCCGCGGGTTCTCGGGCCTGATCGCGTCCGGCGTGGTGAAGCCGGGCGACCGGGTGAAGGCCCTGCCCTCCGGCCGCGAGAGCACCGTCGACCGCATCGTCACCTTCCGCGGCGACCTGCCCGAAGCGGTCGCCGGCCAGTCGGTGACCATCACCTTGAAGGACGAGATCGACGTGTCCCGCGGCGACGTGCTGGCTGCGGCGGGCCAGCCGGCGGAAGTCGCCGACCAGTTCGAGAGCACGATCGTTTGGTTCGACGACGAGCCGATGCTGCCGGGCCGGCCCTACCTCCTGAAGCTCGGGACCCGTACGGTCGCCGCCCAGGTCACCGAGCCCAAGTACAAGGTCAATGTGAACACCCTGGAGCACTTGGCGGCGACCCGCCTGGAGCTGAACGAGATCGGCGTCTGCAACCTGGCGCTCGACGCGCCCATCGCCTTCGACGCCTATGCCGAGAACAAGGACCTCGGCGGCTTCATCCTCATCGACCGGATCTCCAACCGGACGGTGGGCGCGGGCATGCTGCACTTCGCGCTCCGCCGCAGCCAGAACATCCACTGGCAGGCGCTGGACGTGAGCAAGGCGGCCCGCTCGGCGGCGAAGGGCCAGAAGGCCCGCGTCGTCTGGCTCACCGGCCTTTCGGGGGCCGGCAAGTCGACCATCGCCAACCTGCTCGAGAAGCGGCTCCACGCCGAGGGGCGGCACACCTACCTCCTGGACGGCGACAACGTCCGCCACGGCCTCAACAAGGACCTGGGCTTCACCGAGGAAGACCGGGTCGAGAACATCCGCCGGGTGGCCGAGGTCGCCAAGCTGATGGTCGACGCCGGCCTGATCGTGCTGGTCTCCTTCATCTCGCCGTTCCGGGCCGAGCGCCGGATGGCCCGCGAGCTGATGGGCGAGCGGGAGTTCGTGGAGGTGTTCGTCGACACGCCGCTGGCGGAAGCCGAGCGGCGCGACGTGAAGGGCCTCTACGCGAAGGCCCGCGCCGGCCAGTTGAAGAACTTCACCGGCATCGACAGCCCCTACGAACCGCCGGAGCACGCCGAGATCGTCATCGACACGACGAAGCTCGCCCCGGAACAGGCCGCGGAGCAGATCTTCGCCTGGCTGGAAGGCGCCTTCGACCCGGGAATCTGACGAGATCCGGAGCTGCCAACGAAGAAGGCCCGGCGATCGCTCGCCGGGCCTTTTTCCGTATCCGGTGACCGCCCTTCCGCCTCGCGGGCGGAAGGGCGCGTCCAGGTCCTTAGAACGTCTTGCGGACGTTCACGTACCAGTAGCGGCTGTACGGCTGGTACAGCGCGGCCAGGTAGCCATCGGTCGCCAGCGGCGGCTTCTCGTCGGTAATGTTCCGGACGCCGATGCGCAGGCGGGTGTCGCTCGCCCAGCCGTCCTGGAACTCGTACTGGCCGTAGAGATTGCCGGTGAGCTGGCTGTCCACCACCCACGGGTCGCCGGCGCTGTCACGGATGCCCGTGTCCTCCACGTCGTCGACGTACTGGGTGAAGGCGCCCACGGTGAACTGGTCGTAGCGCCAGGTCAGCGACGCGCTCCACTTCCACTCCGGACGGCCGTTCTGACGGATCAGGTCGCCGCCGCCGGTGATGGTCGTGCCGGCGTTGATCGTGCCCGCGTCGCGCGCCGCCATGAGGGCGGCGATGTCCGGAGACGGCGAGCGGTAGAACTTGATCAGATGGGCGGCGTTGAAGTTGGCGTCGAACGAACCGAAGCGGTCCGTGTCGAGCCGCCAGATCACGCCGATGTCCAGGCCCTCGGCCTCCTGCGGCAGGAGGTTCTGGTACTGGTCGTTCACGTAGAGGACCGAGCCCACCGGCGCGAGGCCGGTGTTGTTGAAGAGCGCGATGTCGTCGGCGGTGGAGCCGCCGCGCGGATCACGTTCGGGTTGGACCGGCCCTGGACGCGCTCCAGGTAGTCGAGGATCAAGGCGTTGCCCTCGCCGAACAGGCCGACGATGCCCTCCTGCTTCACGTTCCAGTAGTCGAGCGTGAAGGTGAAGCGGCCCATTTCCGGCGGCACGAAGTGCGGCTCGAAGACCGCGCCGACGCCCCAGGTTTCGCTCTCCTCCGGCTTCAGGTCCGGGTTGCCGGCCCGACGCGCGGTGGTGGACTGCGAACGGGCGCAGTTGGAGAAGCTGGCGATCCGGCCGGCGCGCAGGTCGGCCTCGCACTTCACCCAGTCGGTGCGGGTGTTGGAGCGGGTGACGAGCGTGGCGTTGATCTGCTCGAGGTTCGGGGCCTTGAAGCCCTGGGCCCACGAGCCGCGGATCCGCAGGCCATCGAAGATGTCCCAGGCGCCGGCGACCTTCGGCTTGGCCACATCGCCCACGTCCGAGAAGTCCTCGTAGCGGCCCGCGAGCTGGAACTCGAGGTTGTGCACCAACGGGATGTTCATCTCGGGCGAGACGACCGGGATCGCGAACTCGAGATAGGCCGAGGCCACCTTGCGCTTGCCCTTGGTGTCGGGGGGACGGCGACGAGCCGACCAGGTCGTTGCCGTAGACGATGCCGGTCACCGCGTCGGTGAAGGTCACCGTGCCGTCGAGGCGCGGGTCGCGGTCGTCCTGCTGGGTCTCACGGCGCCATTCGACACCGGCCGCGAAGCCGAGATCGCCGCCCGGCAGGGCGAACAGGTCGGCCTTGGAGACCTTGAAGTCGACGAGCGACAGCGAGCTGGTCGCCAGGCGACGCGTGCGGATCGAGATCGCGTCGATGGCCGCCTGCGACGAGGGCGTGCCGTCGCCGATGCTCGGATTGCCCGGGGTGCCGCCGTTGAACGGGTTGTAGGCGTCAGGCGTCGACAGCGCGAGCTGCTGCTGGAGCAGGGTCGCGCTGATGCCGTCCGACACGTCGTCCGACTTGGCGTGGGAATAGAGGAGCCCGCCTTCCCAGTTGAAGCCGAACTTCTCGCCGCGCAGGCCGCCCAGGAAACGGGTCTGGGTGAGGTCGACATCCACCTCGTTCGGGCCGACATCGGCGAAGGTGTAGCCCCGCAGCACCACGGCCACGCCGGCCGGGCCGACGCTGAGGCCCGGCAGGCGGTTCGGGTTGGCCTGGCCGTTGGCGAAGGTCGTCGGGCCGAACGGGTTCCAGTAGTTGGACGCCGGAATGGCCATCGGCAGCGACGACAGCGTCGCCGTCGGGCTCTGCACGCTGTGGGTCGAGGCGGCGTAGTAGCCGACTTCACCGAACGCCTGGATCTCCTCGGTCAGCTCCCAGTTGCCGCTCAGGAACAGGTTGAGGCGCTCGGTCTCCGGCATCACCGAGGTGTTGAAGCTGGCCGCGTCGTAGCGCAGGTCGCGGTCCTCGCCGGCGGTGGCCGGAGCGGCGTCGTCGATGCAGTACGAGCCCAGCGTCACCCGGCAACCCGCGAAGGTCGTCGGCTGGGTGTGGAAGGCGCCGGCGGTGGAGGTGATCAGGTTGCCGTTCTGGCGCACGGCCACGTTGCCGAGGGTCTGCAGCGAGGCCCACGGCATGGTGGTGGTCCGGCCGTCGAGGCTGGCGGCGCCTGCGAAGCGGGTGCCGGCGAACAGGGGACGCTTGTCCGAGGACGAGGTGTAGTCCTGGTCCCAGGCGCGCAGCGCGCTCTTCTCGGCGTAGTTGACGAACAGGGTCAGGTTGCCCCGGTCCCAGTTCTTGCCGGCGATGACGTTGAAATCGGTCTCGGTCAGGTTCGTGCCTTCGGCCGCGCCGTACTGGGCCTCGACCTGCAGGCCTTCGAAGTTGTCCATCAGGACGGTGTTGACCACGCCGGCGACCGCGTCCGAGCCGTAGAGGGCGGCGGCGCCGTCGCGCAGGACTTCCAGGCGCTTCAGGCCCGACACCGGGATGGCGTTGGTGTTGTAGGTCAGCACAGGGACGAGGTTCTCGTCCGCACGGCTGGTCGGGTGGGCGACCACGCGGCGGCCGTTCAGCAGCACGAGGGTGTTGCCGACGCCGAGGTTGCGCAGGTTCACCGAGCCCACGTCGCCGCGCGCCGAGTTCGACGAGTTGGGCAGGTAGGCCGAGTTGAAGCTCACGTCACCCATCTGCGGGATCGAGCGGAACAGGTCGTCGCCGGACGTCGCCGCCACGGCGTCGATGTCGTCGGCGCCCACCACGGTCACCGGCAGGGCCGCGGTGACCTTGGACCCCTCGATCTGCGAGCCGACGACCACGATCTCCTCGACCGCCGTCTCTTCGGAGGCCTGGGCCAGCGCCTGGCCGGCGAAGGCCAGGCCGGCGAGAACCGATGTGCCCATCATCAGGGCGCGCAAAGACAGTCTTGAACTCACTTGGGATTACCCCCTCTTGAACTTGGCCGGCGGAGGTCTTCGCTCCTTGTCCGACCGATTGAGCCGCCGCCCCCGCGGGCAGCCGCTGTCCGGAAACGTCGCGTGCGCGATCAGTAGAACCGCACGTTGTCGACCTCGAGCCACAGCTTCTGGCCGCCGGCCCGCGAGCCGCCGACCTCGACCTCGACAAGGTCGCCGCCGGTCCACGGCGCGCTCGACGCACTGCGGCCTGGCGCCCGCTTCAGCGCGCTGAACGGCACCTCGACCGTCGACCAGTCCTTCGACGCCTTCACCTCGGCCATCCAGCGGCCCGAGAGGGTGTTGACCATCACCTCATAGGTCCCGCCGTCGCCGCGGACGTCGAGTTTCACGCCCTGAAAGGCCCGGGCGTCCACCGGCTGCACCGAGCCCCGGGTCAGCGGCAGGATCACCGCCGCCTGCGGGTCTTGTTTCACCGCCATGCGGGCGGCGATGCTCAGCGCCTTGCCGCCGCCGGTGCGGTCGATCACCTGGCTCACCTGCACGGTCCGGTCATGGCCGCCGTCCATGCCGTCGGTGCGCACGGTGTCGAGCTGGGTGCGGCCGTCGTCGCGCTCGAAGTCGTCGATCAGCGGCTTGACGGTCACTGCCGGCATGGCCCGCTCGCTGTTCGCCCTGGGCGGCTTCGCGCCCGGGCCGAAGACCTCACGGCCGTCAACGAAGACCCGGTTGGTCTTGCGGACGTCGGAGATCGCCTTCCAGGGCTGGCCGTCGACCAGCACCAGGTCGGCGCGCTTGCCCTTCTCGATCGTGCCGCGGTCGCCCAGCATGTCGAGGACGGCGGCGCTGTTCGCGGTGGCGGCCATCAGGGCCTCCTTCGGCGTCAGGCCGGCCTGCACCAGCAGCTCCATCTCGCGCAGCGTCGACACGCCGTGCGGCGTGCCGGGCATGCCGGCGTCCGTGCCCAGCGCCACGCGCACGCCGGCGTCGTGCAGCGCCTTCACGTTGTGGAGTGCGAAGCCGAACTTGCGGACCGACTGCTTGAAGCGCGCGTCCTCGGGGTTCTCCGGCGGCTTCGCGCCGGGCTTCACCGGTTCATAGACCGCCAGGGTCGGCGCATAGCTCGTGCCGCCCGCCTTGATCGCCGCGATGGCCTCAGGGTCGATCGGCCGGTCCTGCAGGCTGTGGGCGATGAAGTCGACCTTGGCGCGGCCGGCGACGGCCCCGCGGTCGACGGTCACGGAGTGCGTGCCCACCTTCCAGCCGTTCTTGTGCGCCTCGTCGACCAGGGCCGAGAGCGTGCCCTGGTCCATGCTGGTGTTGTCCGGCGCCGTGCCGTACCGCCAGCCGTCGGCGAACGCCTTGATGACGTCGGGCTTGTAGGGGGACCAGCTCGCGGATCGCCTGGCGGGCGGCCTCAGGCGTGTTGACCCACTTGGTGGTGTTCACGTCGGCCCAGTCGGCGCCGTGGCCGCCCGGCGTCGAGGTCCGGGCGGTGAAGTTCACGTGGGGCGAATAGAGCGTCGACAGCCACTGGCGGCGGGGCGCCCAGCTTTCCGGGGGACTGGTGGAAATCGTTCACGGTCGTCACGCCGGCGGCGATGTAGGCGTTCGCGATCTCCGGGGTGATGTTCGGCTGGCCGTTCGGCGTCCAGTGGGTGTGCAGGTCGAAGAAGCCCGGCAGCAGGGCCTTGCCCTTGGCGTCGATGACGGTGGCGCCGCGCGGCGCGCGGACCTTCGGCCCCACCTCGGCGATGCGGCCGTCCCGGATGACGACGTTGGCGACGAACGGTTCCGCGCCGGTCGCCGGGAACACCGTGGCCCCCATAATCGCGGTCACCCCCGCCGACGGTCCCTGGGCCTCGGCCGCAGAGCCCACCAGGATCGCCGCCGCCAACGCGCCCGCGACCTTCAGCGCCCGTTCGTTACGCATACTCTTGAGACCCCCACGCATCCGCGGGGGTGTCTTCAGGCACGTCGAACGCCGCGGCAACCCCGTGAGGCAAAATCATGCCCGAAAACGGTCGCCATGTTGTCGCGGAGACGCAATCCGCTCCCAAATCCGGCGCGGCCGGGAGAGTGCGGTTACGCGGATCCGCATCCTCGGCGCGCCGCCTTGCGAATTGCATGCTAGGGTGGCGGCAGGCCCCCACAGGAGTACACTGATGATCCGCCCCCTCCCGCTGGCCCTCGCTCTCGCCCTGGGCGCCGCCCCGGCGGCCCTCGCCCACCACGGCTGGAGCTCCTACGACGCCGACAAGACGATCAAGGTGACCGCACCGGTCTCCGACCTCGCCTGGGGCAATCCGCACGCCACCGCCAAGGTCGCCTACCAGGGCAAGACCTGGGAGGTCATCCTGGCCCCGCTCGCCCGCATGGAGGCCCGCGGCCTGACCCGCGAGATGCTCGCCGCCGGTAAGCCGGTCACCCTGGAGGGCTATCCGCGCAGCGACGGCACGGCCGAGATGCGGCTGGAGCGTGTCACCGTCGACGGCAAGGTCGTCGAGCTGCGCTGACGCCCGCGGCCGGGCCCGCCCCACGCGCGACGGCCTGTCGCTCGATCGTCACTCCGGCTATGTGCTGGGGAGGCCGCCCGTCTGGGGTCCAGCGGTAGGAGTATCGTGCGTGTCCATGCCTTGGGATGAAGAAGCGCGGCTGAAGGCGCTGGATCGCTATGGCATCCTCGATACGGCGCCGGAGCGCGCGTTCGACGATATCGCTCAACTGGCCTCGATCCTCTGCGGGACGCCGATCGCGGTCGTGAACCTGATCGCCCGCGACCGCCAGTGGTTCAAGTCCGAGGTGGGCCTGGGCGTCCGGAGCACACCGCTCGCCACCTCCTTCTGCGCGCAGGCCCTGCTGCAATCGGGCCTGGTCGTCGTGAAGGACGCGACCAAGGACGACCGGTTCTCATGCAACCCTCTGGTCACCGGCGAGCCGTACCTGCGATTCTACGCCGGCGCCGTGCTCACCACGCCGGAGAAGCTGCCCATCGGCACGGTCTGCGTCCTCGACCATCAGCCTCGGCCCGGCGGCCTCACCTCTGACCAGCGGACGGGCCTCGTCGCCCTCGGCAATCTGGTGATGACCCACCTGGAACTGCGGCGCGCGTTGCAGGCGCGCGAGCCGCGTCACTGAGGTTGGGCCGCTACCGCCGGCCGGTGTCCAGGAAGTCGAGGCCCTCGAACTTCTCGGGCGCCGCCACCTCGACCACCGGCTCGTCGCGGTCGTCGAACTCGAGGCGCAGCGCCCGGGTCATCACCGCGTGCATGTCATAGAGGCAGGTGATGTAGGTCAGCTCCATGATCTCCTCGTCCGAGAGGAAGGTCCGGAGCTTGTCGAACACCGCCTCCGGCGTCCGTCCCGACTGCAGGCTCAGG
Source organism: Phenylobacterium sp. J367 (assembly GCF_024699985.1). Taxonomy (GTDB): domain Bacteria; phylum Pseudomonadota; class Alphaproteobacteria; order Caulobacterales; family Caulobacteraceae; genus Phenylobacterium. The sequence continues at coordinate 4,542,165 of NZ_JAJONA010000001.1, forward strand.
CAGTCCGCATAGGCCAACACCGCCCGCTCCTTCTCGTCGAACAGGTCTGACACCGGCCAGTGCGGCACGGCGGCGATCTTGGCCTCGTCCACCTTCAGGCCGCGCAGGCTCTTGCAGTGCTGCGAGAAGACGAACTGGCTGCCCTTGTTGAAGCCGGCGCGGGTCTGGGCGAGCTCGCGCAGCACCGGGTCAAGCTTGCGTTCCGGCGCGCGATAGAGCGCGAAGCCCTTGTTGGCGTGGTCGAGGATGTCCGGGACCAGGGCGAAGACCGTCCACCAGTCGCCTCGGGTGCCGGTGGCGGTGCCGGGTTCGGCCACAGGGTCGCGGTCGCCGAACAGGCGGTCGTAGGTCTTGGTGACGATCTCGGAGGTCGCGTCCTTGCGGGCGACCTGGCGCAGGCGGGGCATGGGTTTCAGAACTCCAGAACGATCTTGCCGAAGTGCTCGCCCGCCTGCATGGCGCGGAAGGCGGCCTGGACCTCGGTGAAAGGGAAGACCTTGTCGACGACGGGCCGGATGCGGTGCAGCTCGATCGCCCGGCACATGGCCTCGAACATGTCACGGGAGCCGACGAAGACCCCCTGCAGCTTGGCCGCATTGCCGATCAGGCCCGCGGGATTGAAGCCCGCCCCCATGCCGGCGACCACGCCGATGATCGAGATGTGCCCGGCGATGCGGACGGCCTTCATGCTCTGGTCGATGGTGCCGCCACCACCGACCTCCATGATGAAATCGGCCCCGCGCCCGCCGGTCGCCTCGCGCACCGGCTTCGACCAGTCGGGCGTATCCTTGTAGTTCACCAGGTGGTCGGCCCCGAGGCCCCTCGCCCGCTCCAGCTTGTCGTCGGAGGACGAGGTGATCAGCGTCCGGTAGCCGGCGGCGTGGGCGAATTGCAGGCCGAAGATCGAGACCCCGCCGGTGCCCTGCAGCACCACGGTGTCGCCGGGCTGGAGGTTGGCGTCCTCGAAGAGCGCCCGCCAGGCGGTCAGGCCGGCGCACGGCAGGGTGGCGACCTCCTGGTCGGTGAGGAACTCCGGGACCTTCGAAAGCCCCTGCTCGCTGAAGGTCGCCAGCTCGCGTCCGGCGCCCGGGATCGGATAGCCGAGCGCCGTCAGCGCCTTCTCCAGCGTCGGCGGCCCGGAGATCCAGCCCTGGAAGAACATGGTGGCGACCCGGTCGCCGGCCTTGAAGCGGGTGACGCCCGGGCCCACGGCTTCGACGACGCCGCAGCCGTCGGAGAAGGGCGTGATGGTCGTCGTCGGCGCCGGCCCGCGGCCGTACATGCCCTGGACCATCAGCAGGTCGCGGTAGTTCAGCGAGACCGCCCGCATCCTCACCAGCACCTCGCCCGGACCGGGCGTCGGGTCCGGGACCTCGACCACCTCGACCTTGTCGATGCCGTAGGGCTCGGCGACTTGGATCGCGCGCATGCCGGGGTGCTCCTCCGCTTCGTGGCCGCGGATTAGGCGCGCGGCGCCTCCTGGCCGCAAGATTCACCCAACGTCAGGCGCACCCTGCGTCAGGCGCGGGCGGTGGGCAGCACCGGCGTCTCGCCCCACTGGCTCCGGTCGTGGCCGTAGACCATCACGGTTCCGGGCTCGCGCAGCGCCAGCAGCCGGTCGAGCGAGGCGTTCATGGCGTCGTGGTCCGAGTAGTCGGGGAAGGCGCGCGTCTCCACCACCTCGCAGCTGTAGCAGGCGTCGCCCACCAGGATGTGGTCGCCCTGCTCGCTCCGGACCCGCAACGACTGGTGGCCCGGGGTGTGGCCGTGGCTCGGGACGCAGACCGCGGAGCCGTCGCCGAACAGGTCGTGCTCACCGTCCACCAGCACCACCGGGTGGCCGAGGTCGAAGTACCGCTTGCGAAGGCCGTACCTAGCCGAGAGCTCCGGCTCGAACCCGGCCTCCCATTCGCGGCGCTGCACGACGAGCGTGGCGTTCGGCAGTTCGCGCAGGCCGCCGGCGTGGTCGAAGTGGAGGTGCGAGAGGACGACGTGGCGCACCCGGGCCGGATCGATGTCCAGGGCCTCGAGCCGCGCGGTCACCGTCTCCTCCGGCGCCAGGCTGACATCCATCCCCTGGCCCTGCAGCGCCGCGAGATAGCTGTCATTACGGTCGAGCATGGCGGCCGGGACGCCGGCGTCGAACAGGGCCACGCCGTCCGCGTGCTCCAACACATAGAACGGGATCGGCACGCTGACGCGGTCTTCGGCCAGGCCCATGCCCGCGCCGGAGCTGTGGAACTGGCCGCAGAGGCAGCCGGAGAGCTTCATCGCCATGGCCAAGCCTAGGCCCGCGGGTCAGGCCGGGTCCAGCCTGCGCATGCCGAACAGGCGGAGCGCGCCCAGCGTGCCCGCCAGCGCCATGGCCGCCATCAGCAGGTAGCCCTGCGCGCCGTAGCCGTCGAACAGCCAGCCCGACGCCATGGTCGCCAGGCCCGCCAGGATGCCCGACGACAGCGCCGAGTTGATCGCCTGGCCGGCCGAGGCGTTGCGCGGGGTCGACAGGCTCTCGGCGAGCTGGATCGAGGCCAGGAAGGTCGCCGCATAGCTGAGCGCGTGCAGGGCCTGCAGAGGGAAGATCAGCCAGAGGGGCGGCGAGAAGGCGAGGATCGTCCAGCGCACCACGGCCGCCGCCCCGCCGATCGCCAGCAGCCGCCGCGGTCCCGCGCGCCGGCGCAGCGGCTCCATGAACCAGAGGAAGCCGATCTCCACGGCGACGCCGACAGCCCACAGCACCCCGGTCATGCTCTCCGGGATGCCCTGCTGGCGCCAGGTGAGGGCCGAGAACGAATAGTAGAAGGCGTGCGCCGACTGGATGAGGCCGGCCGAGATCACCGCGGTCATGAAGACGGGGTCCCGCAGCAGGCCGTTCAGGCCCGCCATCCGCTCGGCGAAGCTGGGCGTCGGCCCGCCCTCGTGGACCTCGTCGGGAGGCAGGAGGAGCCGGGCGCAGAGGCTGGCCAGCGCTGCCGCCGCCACCATCCAGACCAGGACGAGCTCCGGCGATCCGCGCGCCACCATCCAGCCCACCACGATGTTGGCGACGATGAAGGCCGCCGATCCGATCCCCCTCGGCCAGCCGTAGTTGAAGCCGTCCCGGGCCGCCCGCTTCAGGACGATCACATCCGTCAGGGGCGACAGCGTCGAGAACATCGAGGAGGCCGCGAACCACACCACCGCCCACCAGGCGAAGCCGAACGGCAGGGCCATCAGCGCGAAGAGGCCGGTGATCACGGCGGCCATGATGATCAGCGCCGTGCGGCGGAGCCGGAAGCTGTCGGCCCAGATCGCCAGCAGGGGCGCGCTGACCGCCCGCGCCAGCATCGGCAGGGAGAGGATCAGCCCGATCTGCGCGCCCGAAAGGCCCCGGTGCTCGAACCAGACCGGGAGATAGGGCGAGCTCGCGCCGGTGCCGATGAAGATGGCGCCGTAGTAGAGCCCCATGCGGACGGCGGGGGACATGGGGGGTCTTCTATCCGGAGTCGGTCGATCTGGGGTGACAGTCCGGCCGTCCAGCGTAATGTCTTACCAACGATAAGGGAGGCGGGTGATGGCAGGCGCCAACAGCCGGGACCGGGAACTGCGCGAACGCGCGGCGGCGGTGATCCCGGGCGGGATGTACGGGCACCAGTCGGTGGCCCTGCTGCCGGACGACTGCCCGCAGTTCTTCGAGCGGGGCGAAGGGGCCCACATCTGGGACGCCGATGGCCGCCGCTACCTCGACTTCATGTGCGCCTACGGCCCGAACCTGTTCGGCTACGCCCAGCCGGAGATCGACGCGGCCTATGTCCGGCAGCTCGGCTTGGGCGACACCCTGACCGGTCCCACCGCCCTGATGGTCGAGCTGGCCGAGGCGCTGACCGGCATGGTCAGCCATGCCGACTGGGCGATGTTCTGCAAGAACGGCACGGACGCCACGTCCATGGCGCTGGTGGTGAGCCGCGCGCACACGAAGCGGAAGACGGTCGTCCGCGCCAAGGGCGCCTATCACGGCGCGGCTGCCTGGTGCACGCCCCGGCCCGCGGGCGTGATCGACAGCGACCGGGCCCACCAGCTCTTCTACGACTACAACGACATCGCCAGCCTCGAGGCCGCGGTCGCCCAGGCCGGCGACGACCTCGCCTGCATCTTCGCCGCGCCCTTCAAGCACGACGCCTTCATCGATCAGGCCGAGCCGGACCCGGCCTATGCCCGCCGCGCCCGCGAGCTCTGCGACGCTGCCGGGGCGCTGCTGGTGGTCGACGAGGTCCGCGCCGGCTTCCGGCTCTCCCGCGACTGTTCCTGGAGCCGCATCGGTGTCCAACCGGACCTCTCCACCTGGGGCAAGTGCGTCGCCAACGGCCACGCGATCTCCGCCCTGCTGGGCTCGGACAAGGCGCGGGCGGCGGCCGCCTCGATCTACGTCACCGGCTCCTTCTGGTACGCGGCCGCGCCGATGGCGGCGGGGCTGGAGACGCTGCGCCTCATCCGCGAGACGGATTACCTGGAGCGCATCACCGCGCTCGGCGACCGCCTGCGGGCGGGCCTCGCCGAACGGGCGTCGGCCGCCGGCTTCGGCTTCCGCCAGACGGGCCCCTCCACCCTGCCCCTCTTCCTGTTCGACGACGACCCGGACCTCAGGAAGGGCTTCTGCTTCGCCTCCGAGATGCTGGCCCGCGGCGTCTATGTGCACCCCTGGCACAACATGTTCCTGTGCGCGGCCATGACCGAGGCCGACATCGATCAGGCGCTCGACGCCGCCGAGGGCGCGTTCGCCGCGCTCAAGCGCCAGGTCCGCGAGCTGGCGCCCGTGGAAAAGCTCGCCTTCCTCTCCGCCGGAGCCCGCTGATGCCGAAGATGACCACCTTCTCCGAATACGACGGCCTGGGCCTGGCCGAGCTGGTCGCCAAACGGGCGGTGACCCCCGGCGAGCTGGTGGAGGCGGCCATCGACCGGATCGAGGACCACAATCCGGTCCTGAACGCCGTGGTCTACAAGGCTTATGACGAGGCCAGGCGCGTGGCGACGGAGCCCCTGCCCGACGGGCCGTTCAAGGGCGTGCCGTTCCTGATCAAGGACCTCGGCGCCCAGGTGAAGGGATGGCCGCGGACCTCGGCCAGCTACTTCGCCCAGGTGGCCGCCGACGCCGACGACAGCGAGCTTGTCCGGCGCTACCGGGCGGCGGGCGTGATCCTGCTGGGCAAGACCAACACGCCGGAGTTCGGCATCCCCGGCGTGACCAACTCCGAGCGGCTGGGCTCCTGCCGCAACCCCTGGAACCCCGACCATATCGCCGGCGGTTCGTCGGGCGGCGCGGCCTCGGCGGTGGCGGCGGGCCTCGTGCCGCTGGCCCACGCCAGCGACGGCCTGGGTTCGATCCGCATCCCGGCGGCCAACTGCGGCCTCGTCGGCATGAAGATCACCCGCGACCGCACCCCGATCTGCGAGGTCTCGGACGGGGCGCTCGGCTTCTCGGTGCACCACGTCGTCAGCCGCACGGTGCGCGACAGCGCCGCCATGCTGGACGCCACCGGCTACGCCCAGGCCGACGATCCGTTTCAGGCGCCGGCCAAGGACGGCCCCTACCTCGACGAGGTCTCCAAGAGCCCGGGCAAGCTGCGGATCGCCTGGTCGGCGGAGACGCCCAGCGGCCGGCCGATCCCCGGACGAGATGCTCGGCGCGCTCCACCGCACCGTGGAGCTGCTGAAGGGCCTGGGCCACGAGGTCTTCGAGCGCGGGCTCGGGATCGACTACCGGACGCTCTACCGCGCCCAGGGGCTGGCCAGCGCGTCCAACTTCGCCGCCAACATCCAGCGCTGGGTGGAGCAGCTCGGACGCGAGCCGGCGGAGGGCGAGCTCGGCCCCCTCGCCCGCCGGGCCTATGCGGCCGGCCAGCGGCTGACCGGCCAACAGGCGTTCTGGGGCTTCCAGCAGCTCCGCCTGATGAACCGCCAGATCCTGGCCGCCTTCGACGACATCGACGTCTACCTCAGTCCGGTGATGGCGACGCCGGCGCCGCGCGCCGACTGGCTCGACCCGCTGATGGACGACCTCAAGGAGTTCGACCGGCGGCAGGCGGCGACCTACCCCTATACCCCGCCCTTCAACTTCACCGGCCAGCCCTCGCTCTCCCTGCCGCTCTGGGAGTCGGAGGGCGGCCTGCCGATCGGGATGATGTTCACCGGCCGCTTCGCCGACGAGGCGACGCTCTACCGCCTGGCCGGGCAACTGGAGAAGGAATGCCCCTGGAAGGATCGCCGTCCGCAGGTCTGGGGTTGAGATGAAGGGCTATCTCGTCACGGCCGCCCTGTTCGGCCTGGCGTGCGTCGGCTTCGGGGCTTTCGGGGCGCACGGGATCCCCGACCCCAAGGCCCAGGAGTGGCTGCGCACCGGCGCGCTCTATGGCTTCGTCCATGTGCTCGCGGTGTTCGCCGCGGTGCAGTTCAGCGCCCGGATCGCCCCGCCACTGTTCCTGGCCGGGGTGGTGCTGTTCTCAGGCTCTCTGTTCGCCATGGCGCTCGGCGCGCCGCGCGTGCTGGGGGCGGTGACGCCGATGGGCGGCCTCGCCTTCATGGGCGGCTGGGCGATGCTGGCCTGGGCCGCCTACCGGGCCTGAGGCTTCGGGAGCGCCAGCAGCCTCAGCGCCAGGGCCGAGCCGCAGAGCGTCGCGAACATGACGATCGCCATGGGTCGCGGCGTGCCGTCGTGGAAGGCGCCCGAAGCCGCCGGGCGATCGCCCCCACGCCGAACGAGGCGGTCCCGAGCAGGGCGGAGATCGAGCCCGCCCGCAGCGGGTCGATGTTCAGAGCGCCGGCCATGGTGTTGCCCTGCATGAAGCCGTAGGTCGCCAGCAAGCAGAAGAGCAGCGGGAGCACCGTCCAGCGCTCGCCGATCCCGCTCACCGCCGCCAGCAGCAGCAGGCCCGCGATCCCGACGGCGACCAGGCTGGCCCGGGCCAGCACCTCGTCCGGCGTGCGCCGCCGCAGCAGGATGCGGTTGACCTGGTTGGCCCCAATGATCCCCGCGGCGTTCAGGCCGAACAGCCAGCCGAACTGGGCGGCCGGCACCTCGTAGATCTCGATCAGCAGTTCGGGCGACGAGGAGATGTAGGTGAAGAGCGTCGCCCCGTTCAGCGCGCCGGCCAGGCCGTAGCCCACCAGCCGCGGCTGGCGCAGCAGGGCCAGGTAGGCCCGCAAGGGGTGTTCGGACAGCGCCTGGGCCTGGGTCGCCTCGGAGCGGGATTCCTTCAGGCGCAGGAAGGCGGCGACGCCGATCGCCGCGCCGAAGGCGGCCATGAACCCGAAGATGGTCCGCCAGCCGCCCACCGCCAGCAGCAGGCCGCCCAGCAGCGGGGCCAGGATCGGCGCCAGCCCCATGATCAGCATCATCAGGCTGAGCATCCGGGCGGTCTCGGTGTGCTCGAACCGGTCGCGGACCACCGCGCGGGAGACGACACCGCCGGCGCAGGCGCCCAGGGCCTGCAGGAAGCGCGCGCAGATCAGCTGCTCCGGCGACTGGGCGAGCGCGCAGCCGAGCGAGGCCACGGCATAGATCGCCGCGCCCAGCAGGATCGGCGGACGGCGGCCAAACCGATCCGACGCCGGACCGTAGAAGAACTGGCCGATGGCCATGCCGGCCAGAAAGGCCGCCACCGTCGCCTGGGTCTGGCTCGCCGAGGCCCGGAGGTCGTCGCCGATCGCCGGGAGGCTCGGCAGGTACATGTCGATGGAGAGTGGCCCCATCGCCGTCAGCAGCCCGAGCAGCACGACGAGGCCCCACGGCGTCGCGGCCCTCGGCGAAGGTTCGGGGATGGCTGACGTCACGAAAGCTTGCCTACAGTCACGGCTCGGCGCGGACCAGCGCGAATACGAGGGAACACGAACGATGTCCGCACTCAGATCCATGATGCCGCCGGTCCGGCGGGCGCAGGTGAACGGCGTCGAGATCGCCTACTACGAGGCGGGCCCGCGCGCGGGGATCCCGATCGTCCTGTGCCACGGCTTCCCGGAGCTGGCCTTCTCCTGGCGCCACCAGATCAAGGCGCTTGCCGACGCCGGCCGCTGGGTGATCGCGCCGGACCAGCGCGGCTACGGCCTCTCGTCCACTCCGGCCGGTGTCGAGAGCTATGGCATCGACCAGCTGACCGGCGACCTCGTGGGCCTGCTCGACCACCTGGACGTGGAGAAGGCGGTGTTCTGCGGCCACGACTGGGGCGGCATCGTCGTGTGGCAGATGCCCTTGCTCCACCCCGACCGCGTGGCCGGGGTGATCGGCCTGAACACGCCCTTCCTGCCGCGCGCGCCGGTCGATCCCATCGCCATCTTCCGCCACCGCTTCGGGCCGGACATGTACATCGTCTGGTTCCAGACTCCGGACGAACCGGGTCCGTGCTGGGCGCCGACGTCGAGAAGACCATGCGCTTCTTCATGCGCCGGCCCCGCGCCATGCAGGCGGCCGCCCAGCCGGCCGAGGGCGGCTCGACCTTCGCCTTCAAGGACCTGCTCCAGCAGTGGGACGGCGCCGACGACGGCGCCCAGCTCCTGACGCCGGAGGAGCTGGCGCCCTTCGTCGAAGCCTTCGAGCGCACGGGCTTCGGCGGGCCGGTGAACTGGTATCGCAACTTCACCGCCAACTGGCAGCGCGCCGAGGGCCTGCCACAGCGTGTGGACGGCTTCCCCTGCCTGATGATCACCGCCGAACTCGATGCCGTGCTGACGCCCGAGATGGCCGAGCCGATGAAGGCCCTCGTCGGCGACCTGGAGACGCACATGGTCGAGGGCTCCGGCCACTGGACGCAGCAGGAGAAGCCGGAAGAGGTGAACCGGCTGATCCTCGACTGGATGCGCCGCCGCTTCCCGAAGTAGAAGGAAGGCATGGAACGCAATACGCCCCTGCCCGCCGTCTCCGGATCTGCGCACCGGCGGGGGCTGTTCCCCGAAAGCGAGCCGTTCAACGCCGGGTGGCTCGCCACCGGCGGCCCGCACGAGATCTATTTCGAGGAATGCGGCGCCCCGGACGGCAAGCCCTGTGTCATCCTGCACGGCGGTCCGGGCGGGGCGATCAACCCGACCATGCGGCGGTTCTTCGATCCGGCGAAATGGCGGATGGCCCTCTTCGACCAGCGCGGCTGCGGCCGCTCGCGCCCGAACGCCAGCCTGGACGACAACACCACCTGGAGCCTGATCGAGGACATCGAGCGGCTGCGCGAGCACCTGGGCATCGACAAGTGGTGCGTGTTCGGCGGCTCCTGGGGCTCCACCCTGGCGCTGGCCTACGCGATCAAACATCCCGAGCGGGTCTCGGGCCTCGTGCTGAGGGGTGTCTTCCTGCTCACCGAGCGGGAGCTGAAGTGGTTCTACCAGGACGGCGCCGGCATGCTGTTCCCGGACGCCTGGGAAAGGTTCGTCCGCCCGATCCCGGAAGCCGAGCGCGGCGACATGATCGGCGCCTACCACAAGCGCCTGACCCATCCCGACCGGCGGGTGCAGGCTGAGGCCGCCGCCGCGTGGAGCCAGTGGGAGGGCGACACGATCTCGATCCGCGGCCCGGAGGCGCGGCCGTCGAAGTTCAACGAAATCGACTTCGCCATCGCGTTCGCGCGGATCGAGTGCCACTTCTTCGCCAACGGCGGCTTCTTCCCGAACGACGGCTGGATCCTCGAGAACGTGGCGAGGATCCGCGACATCCGAGGCTGGATCGTTCAGGGCCGCTTCGATGTGGTGACGCCCATGGAAGCGGCCTGGAAGCGAAGACCGCCTGGCCCGAGGCCCGCTTCGAGATCGTCTGGGACGCGGGCCATGCCTCGACGGAGCCGGGCATCGTCGACGCCCTGGTGCGGGCGACGGATCAGGCCTTCCGGGGCTGAGCCCTAAAGCAGCGAGCCCTTACCCGAGGTGATCTCGGAATAGCGGTGCACGCGCACGCTCATGACGAGCCCGAAGCCGATCATCACCGTCAGCATGACGGTGCCGCCGTAGGACAGCATCGGCATCGGCACGCCCACCACCGGCGCCAGGCCCATGACCATCGCCCCGTTGATCAGGACGTAGAGGGTGAAGGTCGAGATCAGCCCCGCGGCCGCCAGCCGGCCGAAGTGGCTGTGGCTGATGTAGGCCGTCCTGAGCGCCATGAAGATCACGGCCGCATAGAGGATCAGCACCGAGATGCAGCCGACGAAGCCGAACTCCTCGGCGAGCGTGGCGAAGATGAAGTCGGTCTGCTTCTCCGGCAGGAAGTTGAGCTGGCTCTGCGAGCCCAGGCCGTAGCCCTTGCCCAGCAGGCCGCCGGAGCCCAGGGCGATCATCGACTGCAGGATGTGGTAGCCCGACCCGGAGGGGTCGCTCTCGGGGTCGAGGAAGGTCAGCACCCTCTGGCGCTGGTAGTCGTGCATCACGAAGATCACGAAGGGCGGCACGATGGCGATGAACGCGGCGATGGCGCCGGCGATGATCCGCCAGTCGAGGCCGGCCAGCACGACGATCGCCGCTCCGGTCAGCAGGATCAGCATGGCGGTGCCGAGGTCCGGCTGGTGGGCCACCAGCAGCACCGGCACGAAGATCATCAGGGCCGGGATCGCCAGCCACCAGGAGAGCCTGGCCTGATCCGCCGAGACCGAGTGATAGAACCGCGCCAGGGCCATCACGATGCCGAGCTTCATGATCTCGGACGGCTGGAAGCTGAACGACCCGATGGAGAGCCAGCGCTGGGCGCCCAGGCGGGTGTCGCCGAAAAGCTCCACGGCGACTAGCAGCACTAGGCCGAAGCCGTAGATCGGATACGACAGCGCGAACCAGACCCGGATGTCGATCATCGCCAGCGCGATCATCATCCCCAGGCAGATGCTGAAGCGGATCACGTGGTTGGCGGCCCAGGGCGTCCAGGAGGAGCCGGCCACCGAGAACAGCATCACGGCGCCCGCGCCCGCGATCAGGCACAGGAAGAGGACAAAGATCCAGTCGATCTCACTCAGCTTGACGATCAGCCGGTCGCGTTCGCCGGGGCGGGTGAGCGCCGAGACGGTCATGCGGGATCTCGCGCGGGAGGAGCGGCGGCGGGCGCGCCCGAAGCCGGGCGCGGGGGCGCCTCGGCTGTCGCCATCAGCGGCGCCTCCGGCACGATGTCGGCCTCGGGGTCGGGCGCGAGCTCGGGCATGGGCAGCGGCTTCTGGATGCGCGCCACGAGTTCGGGATCCTTCAAGAGGGCCACGCGCATGATCTCGCGGGCACGCGGCGCGGCGGCCGTAGAGCCGCCCATGCCGTGCTGGACGATGACCGCGAGCGCATAGCGGGGGCGCATCGAGCGGCGCGAAGGCCACGAACAGGCCGTGGTCGCGCAGCCGCCAGGGCCGCCCTTCCCGCGCGTCCCGCCGGCCTTGTAGCTGTAGACCTGCGCCGTACCTGTCTTGCCGGCCATCAGGATGTCGCCGAGGCCGAGCTGCGAGGCTCGGAAGCCGGTCCCGCCCGCCTCCGTCACCGCGGCCATGCCGTCGCGGACATAGTTCAGGTGGTCCTGCGGGAACGGCAGGTCCGGCGCGTCCGAGCCGCGCTTCATCTCCCTGCCGCCGACCGACTTGATCAGCCGCGGATTGAGCGCCTTCTTGCCGTTCGCGAGGCGGGCGGTCATCACCGCCAGCTGCAGGCAGTTGGCGGTCAACATACCCTGGCCGATGCCGTAGCTGAGCGACTCGCCGGGATGCCACTTGGGATCCCTCGGACGGTTCTTCCGGACCCATTCGGTCGAGGGGACGATGCCCTTCTTCTGGCCGGGAATGCCGATGTCGAAGGTCTGGCCGAAGCCAAACTCACGGGCCACGGCGGCGATGCGGTCCGGGCCGATGCGATGCGCCACGCTGTAGAAATAGACGTCGCAGGAGTTCTTGATCGCGTCCCGCATGTTCTGCGGACCGTGGCCTTCCTTCTTGTGACAGCGGAAGTAGCGGCCGCCGAACTGCATGCCGCCGCCGCATGACACCCGAAGCTCCGGATCGATCCCGGCTTCCAGAGCCGCGAGCGCGGTCATGGTCTTGAAGGTCGAGCCCGGCGGGTAGGTGCCGGACAGGCACTTGTCGAGCAGCGGATTGCGCTCGTAGTTGGCCAGCGCCCGGTACTGGGCGCCTTGCAGCCCGCGGACGAACAGGTTGGCGTCGAAGCTGGGCGCGGACAGCATGCACAGGATGTCGCCCGTGCGGCAGTCGATCATCACCGCACCGCCGCTCTCCTCGCCGAACACCTCGAGCGCGCGGTTCTGGATGTCCACGTCGAGGGTGAGCTGGATTTCCTGGCCCGGCACAGCGGGGATGTCGCCGTTCGGGTCGTGGCGCACCTCGCGGCCGTTGGCGTCGACTTCCACCTTGCGGGCGCCGGGCTTGCCCCGCAGGTCCAGGTCGAAGGCCTTCTCGACGCCCTGCTTGCCGATCCGGAAGCTCGGGTGGAGCATGATCGGGTCGGAGTTCGGGCCGGTCGGCTTGATGTCTTCCCTGTTCACCTTGGCGACGTAGCCGATCACGTGGGCGAAGGCGCCGCCGTGCGGATAGACCCTGACCTCGCCCATGTCGGCGGTGACGCCGGGCAGTTCAGGCGCGCGGACGTTGATCGCGCTGAACTGCTCCCAGCTCATGTCCTCCATGACCGAGACAGGCGCGCGCTTCGGGGCGTTCTTGATGTCGCGCACCAGCCGCTTCATGCGCGGCTCCTCGATGGGCACGAAGTTGGCGAGCGTCTTCAGGGTGTCTTCCGGCTTCTGGTCCTCGTCGCGGGCGACGAGCAGGCGGAAGTTCGGTCGGTTGGCCGCCAGGATCTCACCGTTGCGGTCGGTGATCAGGCCTCGAGGCGGGGTGACGAGCTTGAAATTGAACTGGTTGGACGCCGACAGCTTCTCGTACCGCTGGGTCTCCAGAAGCTGGAGGTAGGCCAGCCTGCCGCCGAGCGCGGTGATCCCAAGACCGGCGATGCCGCCCAGCAGGAAGGCCCGGCGGTGGAACACGCCCTGCCGCTCGTTGACATCCTCGAAGTAGATCGCGGGTTCGGCCATTAACCGGCGCCCCCTACCGGAACCTGACGTCGGCGTCTTCGAACATGTCGATGAGCCGATGTGCGAAGGGATAAAGGATGATTGTGGCGAGGTATTGCCACAGCATGGGGATCAGGCCGGGCGGATTCTTCACGTCCAGCATCACGAACAGATAGGCCGCCAGCATGGCCTGTGGCGACCACGAGCGCGTACCAGGCCCACAGGATCGTCCGGCTCTGGCCGGCCATGATCGGCCGGGCCGCCAGCACCACGCCATAGGCGATCAGCAGGCACAGCGCCCACAGGCCCAGCGGCCCGCCCCAGTAGAGGTCGAGGAAGAAGCCCATCGCCAGCACGAGGAACGGCGCGATCATCGAGGGGCGGATCACCGCCCAGGCGAACACCACGGCCAGCGGGAAGATCGGTTCGGGCAGCCTGAGCCCCCAGATCCGCAGCGGCACGCCGAACAGGATGGTCGCCGCCAGGACCTGCACCATCGGGATGCCCAGCCACCTCCAGGGTTCGAGCGACCGGGCCTGGCTCATGGCGTGGCGGCCTTCGGCGCCGGCGTCGCCGCAGCCTTCGCAGCCGGCGTGGCCGCCTTGGGCGGCGGCGTGGCGGCGGCCTTGGGCGCGGGCGTGGCGGCGGCGGGCGCCGCAGGCCCAGCCGCCGGGGCTGGGGCGCGGTTCAGCGGCGCGGGCGCGGCGCCGGTGACTGCCGGGGTCGTCGCGCCCGTGGGGGCGGCGTCGCCGGAACTGGAGGCGGCAGGGTCGGCGCGCCGGGCGTCGGCGGCGGGACACTCGTCCTGTCGAGGTCCTTGTAGTTCACCAGTTGGGTGAAATCCTCGAAGAGCAGGATGCGCACGAAGTCGATGGCGGACTTGTCCGAGGCCAGCACCACCCGCCACTGGCCGTCCAGGCCCTTCACCGCCGTGCCGACCGGCAGGCCGCGCGGCAGCACGCCGCCGTCGCCCGAGGTCAGGATGCGGTCGCCCTGCTTCACCGGATCGATGCCGCGCAGGTAGTCGAGTTTGGGGTTCGGTCCGCCGTCGCCCGTCAGAATGGCCCGCGCGTTGGTCCGGTCGATCATCACCGGCGTCCGCGACGCGATGTCGGTGAGCAGCAGCACGCGGCTCGCCCCATCCGTCACCCCGATCACCCGGCCCACCAGGCCGTGCTCGCTCATCACCGGATTGCCGCTCTCGACGCCCTTCTCGCGGCCGGCATTGGCCAGGCGGGTGTTGGCGTAGGGGCCGCGGCTGTCGGTCACGATGCGGGCCGCCACCATCGGGATCGGCGGATCGGTCTTGAGGCCCAGCAGGACGCGGTAGCGTTCGTTGGTGTCGCGCAGCGCGATGGCCACGTCGCGCCACTGGCGCATCTCGCGCAGCTCGCCCTTCAGCCGGCGGTTCTCGGAGACCGCGAAGAAGTAGCCGCGGATCGTCTCGACGCCGGCGCCGGTCCAGCGGCCGGGCGCGGACAGCACCTCGCCCACGGGGGTCAGGACGCGGTCAGACACGCTGCGGCTCGCGCCGTAGGCCTCGGCCTGGAAGGTCTCGCGACGGTCCGACATGAGGACCGCCGTGGCCGCGACGCCGGCCACGATCACGGCCACGGCCGCGGTCCAGGCCAGCGGGACCTTCAGTTCACCAAGCGGACTGTCCCGTAAGGACACCTAAAGCCTCGTCTGCGCGCGCCCCCCGGCCGCCCATTCGCGTCCGGTCAGATTACCGGTCCTAGGCTAGCGTCGATTCGAGGACGCCCTTCATCCATTTCGGATGTTCGAGCACCTTGCCGCACCCGAGCGCCACGCAGCTCAGCGGGTCGTCGGCCACGGTCACCGGCAGGCCCGTGTGGTCGCGGATCTCGGCGTCCAGGCCGCGCAGCAGCGCGCCGCCGCCGGTCAGCATGATGCCCTTGTCGGCGATGTCCGAGGCAAGCTCCGGCGGGGTGGCTTCCAGCGCCATCTTCACCGCGTCGACGATTTGACCGACCGGCTCGGAGAGCGCGTCCGAAGCCTGCTTCTCGGAGATGCGGACCTCGCGCGGCACGCCCTGCATCAGGTCGCGACCCTTCACCTCGATGGAGAGGCCTTCGCCGTCGGCCGGCGCGCGGGCCGTGCCGATCTCCTTCTTGATCCGCTCGGCGGTGGTCTCGCCGATCAGGAGGTTATGGTTGCGGCGCATGTAGCTGATGATCGCCTCGTCCATCTTGTCGCCGCCGACGCGGACCGAACGGGAATAGACGATGCCCGAGAGCGAGAGGACGGCCACCTCGGTGGTGCCGCCGCCGATGTCGACCACCATCGAGCCGGTGGGCTCGTGGATCGGCAGGCCAGCCCCTATGGCGGCGGCCATCGGTTCGTCGATCAGGCCCACGCGGCGGCCGCCGGCGTTCAGGCAGCTGTCGTTGATGGCGCGGCGTTCCACCGCGGTGGCGCCCGACGGCACGCACACGATCACCTTCGGGTTCACGAAGCCCTTGCGGTTGTGAACCTTGCGGATGAAGTACTTGATCATCTCCTCGGCGACTTCGAAGTCGGCGATGACCCCGTCGCGCATCGGACGGATGGCTTCCATGTGACCGGGAGTGCGGCCGAGCATCTGCTTGGCCTCGATGCCGACGGCGTGCACCACCTTGCGACCGCCGACGTTGCGCAGCGCGACCACCGAGGGCTCGTTGAGCACGATGCCCTTGCCCTTCATGTAGATCAGCGTGTTCGCCGTGCCGAGGTCAATGGCGATGTCATTCGAGATCGCGCCGAAGAGGGATTGGATCATGCAAGGCCCTGGTGCATGGGGGCTGAAAACGTGCGGTCCGCCGGCGATACCGAAACGACCCGACTTGCGCACGAGATTGCGCTGAGTCGCACCGCTTTGCTGGCAGGTTCATTCCCCCTCTGCCCTGTGGGGTGGTTGAATTCAAGCGCGAAACGGAGCTCTGCGCTCTCGCGTCGCGCGCGAATTTCCGCTGCGCGGTTCGCCCGAGAATCGCCACGGTTCTGGAGGGTGGCGCCCAACGGGTTCGCTACTCCACCGCGAGGATGACATGCGGCGCCTTCACGAGCGCGGTCGCCGCCGCCCCGGGCGCGAGGCCGAGCGCCTCGGCGCTCTCCAGTGTCACGGTGGCGACGAGGGTCTTGCCGGCCCCGATGTCGAGCGCGATCTCGCTGTTCACGGCGCCGTCTTCGCGGCGGACCACGACGCCCGCGATCTGGTTGCGGGCCGAGGTGCGCAGGCCCTCCCCCGCGCCAGCACCACGAAGCTGGCCTTGATCAGGGCGATCGCCGGCTGGCCGGCGGCAAGGCCCAGTTCCTCGACGCTTCGCCGGGTAAGGCTCGCCACGATCGCCACGCCCTCGCCGATGTCCAGCGTCACCTCGGCGCTGACGGCGCCCCCGGTGATGTGACTGATCCGGCCCCGAAGGGCGTTGCGCGCGCTGGTCCGCATGCCGAGGCTCCAGAAGAGGTCGCCGACCGGTTCGGCGGCCACGTGGCTTTCGAGCTTGGCGAGCGCGGCGTCGATCTCGGCCCGCACGCGGCCGAAGGCGGCGACCACCGCATGGCCCTTCGGCGTCAGCGACGCAGCTCCGCCCTGCCGGCCCCCGGGCGCCGCGGCGATCAGCGGGGCCTCGAAGAGGTTGTTGAGCGCCTGCACCGCATCCCAGGCCGTCTTGTAGCTGAGGTCCAGCTTCCGCGCCGCGGCGCTGATCGATCCGAGTTCGGCCACCGCCTCCAGCAGGGCCACGCGTTCCAGCCCGACGCGGGCGCCGCCGCGTCGGAAGGTCAGGCTGGCGCGGAGGTCTTCGGTCATGTGGTTTCCAGGGCGGCGTCGAGGCGTTATGTAGTCTTACCACATATCGGAGAGGGGCATGCTCAGGGGACTGCTGGCGCTGGCCGCCTCTCTGCTGGCGCCCGCCACGGCCGGCGCCGCCGAGGCGTCCGTGGCCGTGGCCGCGAATTTCGCCGAGCCGGCCCGCATCATCGCCGAGCGGTTCAGGGCCCGCACCGGTCACACGGCGACGCTGAGCTTCGGCTCGTCGGGCCAGTTCTACGCCCAGATCGCCAACGGGGCGCCCTTCCAGGTCTTCCTGTCCGCCGACGCGGAACGGCCGCAGAGGGCGGAGGCCGCGGGCCTGACGGTTCCCGGCACGCGCTTCACCTACGCCACCGGCCGCCTGGTGCTCTACAGCCGCGACGGCGGGCGGGTCGACGGACGGGGCGAGGTGCTCCGGAAGGGCGGCTTCGAGAAGCTGGCCATCGCCGACCCGAAGACCGCCCCGTACGGCGTCGCGGCGGTGGAGACGCTGCGCAAGCTCGGCCTCTACGACAGGCTCGCGCCGAAGATCGTCCAGGGCGCCTCGATCACCCAGGCGTGGCAGTTCACCCAGACCGGAGCGGCCGAGGTCGGCTTCGTGGCGCTCTCACAGGCGGTCGCCGGGACGGGCGGCTCGCGCTGGCTGGTCCCGGCCAGCCTCCACACGCCGATCGACCAGCAGGCCGTGCTGCTCAGGACCGGCCGAAGCAATCCGGCCGCCGTCGCCTTCCTGCAGTTCCTGAAAAGCCCGGAGGCCAAGGCCGTGATCCGCCGGTACGGCTACCAGGTCCGCTGACGCATGGCCGAGGTGATCTGGACCACCGCCCGCCTGGCCGGCCTCACGACGGTCCTGCTCCTCGTGCTGGCGACGCCGATCGCCTGGTGGCTGGCCCGGGGACAGGGGGTCGCGCGGGAGATCGTCGGCGCGGTCGTCGGCCTGCCGATCCTGCTGCCGCCGACGGTGCTGGGCTTCTACCTGCTGCTCGCGCTTGGCCCCGACAGCCTGCTGATGGCGCCGCTGCAGGCGCTGGGCGTCCGCACCCTGGCCTTCACCTTCACCGGCCTCGTCATCGGCTCGCTGGTCTATTCCCTGCCCTTCGCGGTCCAGCCGCTGCGCAACGCCTTCCTGGCCGTGGGACGCCACAACCTCGACGCCGCCGCCACCCTGGGCGCCCATCCCCTGACCGTCTTCGGCCGCATCGCCCTGCCGCTGGCCGCGCCCGGCTACTTCGTCGCCGCCATCCTGACCTTCGCCCACACGGTGGGGGAGTTCGGGGTGGTGCTGATGATCGGCGGCGGCATCCCGGGGAAAACTGAGGTGCTCTCCATCGAGATCTACCGGCTGGTGGAGGCCCTCGAATGGCGCGACGCCCATGTGCTGGCCGGCCTGCTGGTCGCCTTCGGCTTCGCGGTCATGCTGGCGCTCCTGATGCTCGAGCGACGTGTCGCGCGGACGGCGACGGAAGACCTCTAGCGCCCCCCAGGCAGCCTGAAGCCGTGGGTCTTGAGGATCGCCCGGGCCTCGGGATCGCGCAGAAACCGGTAGAACATCTCCGCCCCGGCGCTCGCGCCCTTCAGCACCACCGCGCGCTGGCGCATGGGTTTGTGCGCAGTCTCCGGGACCAGGACGTAGGTCCCGGCCCCCTGCACCTTCGGGACGACCGCGATACTGAGCGGCAGCAGCGCCGCCTGGACGCCCCCGGAGGTGACGACCTGGGCCATCTGGGTCGATGTCTCGACGAGGGCGACCTTCGGCTGCAGGGGCATCCACACCTTCGCCTGGGTCAGGGCGTCGCGGGAGGCGCGGCCATAGGGACCATTGGTGGTGAAGAGCGCGAGCTTCTGCAGCCGGCCGTCCTCCGCCGCCGCGGCGAGGTCGCGCAGGCGGGCGTCCAGGCGGACCTTCGAGGCCTTGGGCACGAACAGGCAAAGCCGTCCGATCCCGTAGAGCGCACCCGAATTGGCGGTGAGCCCGGCCTTTTGGAGCTGGTCCACATAGGCCTCGTCCGAGGCCATGAACACTTCGAACCGTGTCTCGCCGCCCTGGATCTGCCGGGCGAACCCGGCGCTGGGCCCGTAGAGCACCCGCACGGTCTTGCCGGTGCGTTTCTGGTAGGCGGCGATCACCAGGGGCAAGGCGTCGGCGAGGTCGGAGGCCGCGGCGATAACCGGCGCCGGCTGCGCCAGGACCGCCCGCGGCGCGAGGGCCGCAGCCACAGCCATCTGCAGGGTGGCGCGCCGGGAGGTCATCGATCCTCTAGTAGAGCTTGGAATAGGGCGAAGCCAAGGCGTCTCAGATTCCGGCCAGGACCTCCGTGACCGCGGTCACCTGGCCGCCGGATCCTTCGCCCCGCCGCCCACGGCGAACACCCTGCCGCCGATCGCGACGCCGGCCAGGCCGTGGCGCGGAGTGCGCATCGCCGGCCCCGCGGCCCACTGGTCCGTCGCCGGATCATAGACCCAGCAGTCGGGGATCACGCCCGGACCGCCCTCGCCGCCGAACACATAGAGCTTGCCGCCCGCCGCGGCGCCCGCCAGCCCGCCCGCGGCGCGGGGCATGGGGCGCAGGGTCTCCCAGCGGTCGGTCTTCGGATCATAGCGGTCGAGCCGCGCGGAGTTGCCCTCCCCCACGCGACGGCCGCCGGCCAGGTAGAAGACACCGTCCAGGACCGCGCCGGTCGCGCTGTTGCGGGCCAGCGGGCAAGGCGCGGCGATCGACCACCGCTGCGCCCGCGCGTCGAACACCTGGTGCAGGGCGATGTCGCCCTGGTCGTTCCAGGCGCGGTTGGAGGCGCCCTTCGGCGCCCGGCCGCTGGCGATGTGGATGCGGTCGCCCAGCGTCACCGCCACGGTCTCGCACTGGAGCTGCGGCATGGGCGGCGCGGGGGGTCCAGGCCTTGCCGTCGAAGGCGAGGGTGTCGGGGATCGCCACCCAGCCGCCCTCTTCCGTCACCTGGAAGCCTCCGAAGGCGTAGAGCCGGTCGCGGGCGGCGGCCAGAACCGGATGGTGGCGCGCGAACGGCAGCCGCGGCCCCTCCGTCCAGCGGTCCGTCGTGGGATTGTAGAGGCCGAGACGGTCCTGCGGGTTGATCCCGGCGCGGAGGCCCTGAAGCCCCGGCGACATGCCGCCGGCGATCGCCACCTGGCCGCGGAAGGCCGCGCCATAGACCTCCTGCACGGTCCAGGGGATGTCGGCGCAGGGGCTCCACCGGGCGGCGGCGCCCGCCGCGGCGGGCACAGCGCCGGCGAGGCCGGCGGCGAGGACGGTTCGGCGATCGATCATCCGGCCAATCTGGCGCCTCAGCCGAGCGTCGTCATCAGCACACCCAGCGTCGTCAGCAGGCCGCCGACCCACTGGCGCGCGCTCGGCCGCTCGCGGAACAGGCGATGGCCGACGGCGGCGGCGATCGGCGTCTCGATCAGGCCGACGGCGCGCACCGGCCCGGCCGGCGACAAGGCGAGCGCCGCGAACCAGCAGGCTGAGGCCAGAGATCCGAAAAAGCCCGCCGCCAGCGAGGAGCGCCAGGAGGTGGCGACGGCCCGCAGCGCCTCGGGCCGGGTCGCCGCGAGCAGGCCGGTCAGCACCGCCGACTGCATGACCTGAGCGACCACCAGGGCCGCGGTGGCCGAAAAGATCGGGTGGGCCGGATCCAGCGCCAGGCCCGCCTGCCGGTAGCCGTTGAAAGCGACCGCGAAGCCTGCGCCGGCGGCTAGGCCGAGCAGACCGCCGGCCAGGCCGTGCTCCATCTGGTCGCGCCTGGGCCACGACAGCACGCCCAGGCCCACGGTCGCCAGCGCGATCCCGCTCCAGGCGTGGGCCGCGAGGTCGTCGCCCAGCGCCACCCAGCCGAGCAAGGCGCCAAGCGGCAGGGCCGACTGCTGCAGCACGCTCGCCACCGCGAAGCCGGACCGTCGCATGGCCATCAACAGGAAGCCGGTGGCCGCGACCTGGGCGATGGCGCCGACCATCGCGCCCAGCCAGAATCGCAGCGACGGATCGGGCTTGGCGTCGCGCGTCAGCAGCGCCACGACGGTGAAGATCAGGATCGAGAACGGAAGGCCGAACAGGAAGCGGACCAGCGTCGCGCCCCACGGGCCGGCGTCGCCCACCAGCCCGCGCTGCATGGCGTTGCGCGCCACCTGCAGCGGCGCGGCCACGGCGGCCAGGAAAACCCAGAGCATGGCAATAGAATCCCACGTCATCCCTCCCCTTCAGGGGAGGGAACGACTCGCCAAGGGCGAGCGGGGTGGGGAAGCCACGATCAAGCACGGCGCCTGGACGTGAAGCCCCACCCGTCGCGCGCTGCCGCGCTCCACCCTCCCCCTGAAGGGGAGGGATGATACGTCTCAGAACCCGCTCGCCACCCGGGCGTCCGGCGCGCTCTTCTCCTTGCGCGCCATGAGGTTGTTCAGGGCGTTCACGTAGGCCTTGGCCGACGCCGTGAGCGTGTCGGTGTCCGCGGCCTGTCCCGTGGCGATGCGGCCGTCCTCCTCGAGGCGGACCGAGACCTGGGCCTGGGCGTCGGTCCCCTCCGTCACCGCGTGCACCTGGAACAGGCGCAGGATGGCCTCGTGCGGCACGACCTCGTGGATGGCGTTGAACACCGCGTCGACCGGTCCGTCGCCGGTGGCGTTGGCGGACTTCTCGGCGCCGTCGATGGTGACGGTCAGGAAGGCCTCTTGCGGCCCTTCGGTGCCGGCGATCACCCGCAGGTGCTTCACCTGCACGCGGTCGGCCTGGCTGGCCAGGGCGTCGTCGACCAGGGCGACCAGGTCGTCGTCGAAGACGTGCTTCTTCTTGTCGGCCAAGTCCTTGAAGCGCTGGAACGCCTCGTTCAGGGCGTTCTGGCCCAGCTCGTAGCCCAGCGCCTTCAGCTTCTCGCGGAAGGCGTGGCGGCCGGAGTGCTTGCCCATCACCAGGTTCGAGGAGCCCTGCCCCACGTCCTCCGGCTGCATGATCTCGTAGGTGCCGCGGTCCTTCAGCATCCCGTCCTGGTGGATCCCGCTCTCGTGGGCGAAGGCGTTCTTGCCGACGATCGCCTTGTTGAACTGCACCGGGAAGCCGGTGATCGCGGAGACGTAGCGGCTGGCGCGGGTGATGTGCTGGGTCTCGATGCCGGTGAAGAACGGCAGGGTGTCGCCGCGGACCCGCAGCGCCATGACGATCTCTTCCAGGGCCGCGTTGCCGGCCCGCTCGCCGATGCCGTTGACCGCCACCTCGACCTGCCGCGCGCCGCCCTGCACGCCGGCCAGGCTGTTGGCGACGGCCAGGCCCAGGTCGTTGTGGCAGTGGGTGGAGAAGATCACCCGGTCGGCGCCGTCGACGTTCTCGATGATGTCGCGGAACATGTCCGCGTACTCGGACGGGTAGCTGTAGCCCACCGTGTCCGGCAGGTTGATCGTCTGGGCCCCGGCGCGGATCGCGGCCTCGACGCAGCGGCGCAGGAAGTCCTGCTCGGTGCGGGTGGCGTCCTGGGCCGACCACTCCACGTCGCCGCACAGGTTGCGGGCGTGGGTCACCGACTTGGTGATCATCTCCAGGATGTCCTCCTGGCTGGCGCGCAGGATGTGGTCCCGGTGAGAGGGGCTGGTGGAGAGGAAGGTGTGGATCCGTCCGCGCTTCGCTTTGCGGATCGCCTCGGCGCACCGCTCGATGTCGGCCATGCCCGCGCGGGCCAGGCCGCAGACCGTGCTCTCCGTGACGATCTCGGAGATCGCGCGGACCGCCTCGAAGTCGCCGTTGGAGGCGATCGGGAAGCCGGCCTCGATCACGTCGACGCGCAGGTCTTCGAGGATCTTGGCGAGCTCGATCTTCTCGTCCAGCGACATGGAGGCGCCGGGCGACTGCTCGCCGTCGCGCATGGTGGTGTCGAAGACGATGACCCGGTCCTTTTCGGAGCGGGGTGCGATCTCGGATACGGTGTCCGAAGCTTGGGCGGTCATGGGAGAAGTCTCTTCGCGGAGGTTTTCGGGTCGTCGGGCGGGGGTTCGAAAGCCCCTGAGCGCCCGGCCGCGAAGTCTCGCGGGCCTAGAGAGGCCCAGGGGCGGCTAAGCCCCAGCGAGAGAAGAAGCAGGCTGTCGCGCCGCGTTTGCATGGCGCAAGTCTGTACCGAAGCGGGCGCTTCGGGGCAAGCATCTTGCGTGTCGCAGGGGTTTTCGGACGTCTACGGCAAGATTCTGCCCGTCCACCCCAAGCTCAGCCGTTCCGCTCCCGCCGCCTGAGCCAGCCCCGGGCGAGCCAGCCAAGACCCAGCCAGAGCACCGCGACCAGGGCGATGGTCCACGCGTGGCGGCCGATCTCGCCGCGCATGAGCTGCACGATGGAGGCGCCCGCGAAGGCGGTGAGCACGATCTTCGGCACGATGCCGATGCCGGTGCCGGCCACGAATTGCAGGCTGCGCATGGGCGTCACGCCCGCCGCCATGTTGACCACGATGAACGGCGCCGAGGGCACCAGCCGGACGATCAGGCTGGCCAGGAAGCCGTTCTCTCCGACCATCCGCATGAACCGCTGGACGCCCGCCCCGGAGAACCGCTCCAGGGTCTTCGCCCCCGCCGCGCGGCCCAGGTAGAAGCCGACCAGGGCCGAGACCATCGTGCCGATCCAGGAGTAGACCGCGCCGGTCACCGGGCCGAAGGCGACCACGGCGGCGGCGATCAGCACGATCTGCGGGACGCCCACGAACGCCAGAAGGGCGAAGGCCGCCACGGCCACCGGCAGCGCCCACGCCCCGGCGCCCGCCCCCATCCAGCGCTCCACCGTCGCCTCGCCGTCGAAGCCCAGCACCTGGCCCCCGAACAGGAAGACCACGCCGACCCCGCCGAACAGCACGAAGGAGACCGCCAGCGCCCGCCAGGCCTTGGCGTCCATGTCCGAGAGGAACTGCAGAAGGCCGCGCATCGGCGCTCAGGTCGCCCATCAGGGCGGATGGGTCAAGCATGCCGGCTCCCGCGCCCAGTTGCGTTTTTCTGTGTTGCGTTTTTACGCAACATCACTCATCTACCGTCGTTACGGCCAAGCTCGTGTCGGCCGAGAGGGATTTCGTTCTTAAGAGGCTTCAAGTGGCGACCTACGCCTTCGAGACCATCACCGCCGAACAGGCGCTCAACATCCAGGCCGGCGACCGGCTGACGTTCGCGGGCGGTTCCGCCAACCGCATCAGCGTGGCCTTCAGCCCCGCCAACCTGCCCGTGCCCGGCCGGATCACGGTGACCTACGGCGACCGCACGGTGGAGTTCGGCGCGGAGCTCGCCACGATCAGCCAGCGCGGCTACGCCCTCGCCGAAGACGGATCGGTGCTTCGGATCGGCGGCTCTGGGCCCGACGGCATGGGCGGCTGGACCGCGTCCGACGCTCTCTACGGCGGCGGCGGCGACGATTACATGCGCGGCTACGGCGGCGACGATCTGCTGCAGGGGGAATTCCGGCAACGACACGCTCGAGGGCGATCAGGGCGCCAACACCCTCTACGGCGGGCAGGGCCACGACGTGATCTATGTGGCCAGCTACGGCGAGACCCGTGGCGGCTGGGCGCACGGCAACCAGGGCAACGACGAGATCGTCGGCGGCGACGGCGACGACATCATCTACGGCGGCCAGGGCGACGACTTCATCGGCGGCAAGGACGGCGACGACGTCCTGCGGGGCGACCGCGGAAACGACGAGATCATCACCGGGGCCGGCGACGACTTCGCCATGGGCGGCGAAGGCGCCGACACCATCACCAACATGGACGGCTCCGACGCCCTGCTCGGCGGCGAAGGCGACGACATGCTGGTGGCCTACGGGTTCGGCCATTCGCTGCTCGACGGCGGAGCCGGGAACGACACCCTGGTGGCGGCGTCGAACGACCAGCTCCTGCTCTACGGCGGCGAGGGCCGCGACAGGTTCGAGTTCGCCGCCAAGTTCGGGCCCACCGAGGGCGCCGACCACGTGATCGCGGACTGGGACGTGAGCGACACCATCAGCTTCGCCCAGGTGAGCATCTACACCATCCTGCCGCGCGGCTATTCGGAGTTCGTGGCCGACGGCTACGCCCAGGCCCACGCCATCGCCGACGAGCACATCCAGCATACCGGCGCCCAGTACGCCGTGGCCCAGGTGGGCGACGACCTGATCGTTTTCGCCGACACCGACGGCGACGCGACCAACGGGGCCGACATCGCCGTCCTGCTGATCGGAAGGACGCTGGCGGACATCAGCCTGCAGAACTTCCTCGGCGACGACTTCTACATCGCCTGAGCCCCAGGCGTCTCTACGCCTCCGGGGCGCCGAAGCTCAGCGGAATCTCCGCTTGCTTCGGGTTTGCCCCGGGGGCGGCTTCTCGTTAAACCGCCCCCAATCCCGCATTGCACAAACCCCGGGGGCCCATTCCCATGCCGCTGCAGTCTGCCGCTCTTTCGCGCGTGAAGCCGTCCGCCACCCTGGCGGCCGACCAGAAGGCGCGGGAACTCAAGGCCGCGGGCCGCGACGTCATCGGCCTGGCCGCCGGCGAGCCCGACTTCGATACGCCCGACAACATCAAGGAAGCGGCCATCAAGGCCATCCGCGACGGCAAGACGAAGTACACCAACGTCGACGGCATCCCCGAGCTGAAGGAAGCCATCTGCGCCAAGTTCGAGCGCGAGAACGGGCTGAAGTACAAGCCCAGCCAGGTGAACGTGTCGCCGGGCGGCAAGCCGGTGATCTACAACGCCATGGTCGCCACCCTGAACCCGGGCGACGAGGTGATCGTGCCCACGCCCTACTGGGTGAGCTACTGGGACATCGTCCTGCTGGCCGGCGGCGAGCCGAAGGCGGTGATGACCTCGGCCGAGGCCGGCTTCAAGGTCCGCCCCGAGCAGCTCGAGGCGGCGATCACGCCGAAGACCCGCTGGGTCCTCCTGAACTCCCCGTCGAACCCGTCGGGCGCGGCCTACACCCGCGAGGAGCTGCGCGGCCTCGCCGACGTGCTGCTGAAGCATCCGCACGTCTGGATTCTCACCGACGACATGTACGAGCACCTGGTGTTCGACGACTTCGAGTTCTCGACGATCGCCGAGGTGGAGCCCGGCCTCTACGACCGCACCCTGACCATGAACGGGGTCTCCAAGGCCTACGCCATGACCGGCTGGCGGATCGGCTACGCGGCCGGCCCGGAAGAGCTGATCAACCTGATGCGCAAGGTGATGAGCCAGTCGACCTCGAACCCGACCTCCATCTCGCAGTGGGCGGCGGTCGAGGCGCTGAACGGCAGCCAGGCGTTCATCAAGCCGAACCAGAAGCTGTTCCAGGAGCGCCGGGACCTGGTGGTCTCCATGCTCAACCAGGCGAGCGGCCTGCACTGCCCCACCCCGGAAGGCGCCTTCTACGTCTATCCGTCGTGCGAGGCGCTGATCGGCAAGACCGCGCCGAGCGGCAAGGTCATCGGCTCGGACGCCGACTTCGCCACCGAGCTGCTGGAGACCGAAGGCGTGGCCGTGGTGCACGGCGCGGCGTTCGGCCTCTCGCCGTTCTTCCGGATCAGCTACGCGACCTCGAACACCGTGCTGGAGGACGCCTGCGGCCGCATCCAGCGGTTCTGCGCCAGCGTCCGGTAGGCCGCCCTACATCCGCGTTTTCCACGCGGCCTTGGCGGCGTCCTTGGTGCGGTTCAGCCAGACCTTGTCGTCCTCGACCCGGTCCACCCAGCTCAGCGGCACCATGTGGTGCTTCAGGCCGGAGCCGATGTCGAACTTGGCGAGCTCGATCTCGTCGCCGAGCACATGGTCGACCTTGCCGACGTGGTCGCCGTCGGAGCCGATGACTTCCATGTGCGGGTGAATCTCGGCGGGCTGGATCATGGGGCTTCCTCGTGTGGCGGTTCGCGGGGGCCAAACGAGGAAGCCAAGGCGCCGGTTGCGCTCGCCTCCGCCCGTGTCATGGTCCCGGCCATGACCCTCGACCTGATCCTGGCGATCACCCACCACCTGCTGGCGTTCGGGCTCGCCGTCCTGCTGGCCGCCGAGCTTGCCATGCTGCGGCCGGGCATGACCGCCACGGGCCTGAAGCGCCTGGGGATCGTCGACGCCCACTATGGCCTCTTCGCCGGCCTGATCATCGTCGTCGGCGTGCTGCGCGTGATCTACGGGATCAAGGGGCCGGACGCCTATGTCCCCAACCCGTGGTTCTGGGCCAAGATGGCGGCCTTCGCCGGCGTCGGCCTGCTCTCCACCCCGCCCACCATCGCCATCTTCCGCTGGCGGAGGCGGCTGAAGGTCGAGCCGGGTTTCTGCCCGTTCGAGGAGGAGGTCTCTCGGGTCCGAGCCTTCCTGTTCGCCGAGTTGGCCCTCTTCGCCCTCATCCCGGTCTTTGCCGCGGTGATGGCCCGCGCCGCAGCCTTCTGATGGTCGAGCCGATCAACCTCAACAAGACGCGCAAGGCCCGTGCGAAGGTGGACGCGCAGAAGACCGCCGCCGAGAACCGGGTCCGGTTCGGCCGCACGAAGAGCGAGAAGACGGTCTCGAAGCTGGAGGCCGAGAAGGCCAGGCGCCTTCACGACCAGACCCGGCGGGAGGACTAGCGCGCGACGACCAGGTCGCGAGCGTCCGCCGGGATCGAATCGTAGATCGTGGCCGGGGTGATGTTCAGCCGCTTGCGGGCGGCTTCCAGCGGCTCGGCCATCAGGGCCTCGTAGTCCTCAGCCAGCAGCCACTTGGCGGCCTTGCCGCGCTGGTAGCCCTGCCAGATCGCCTTGCGGTACGGATAGCCCTTGTGGCGGCCGGCCCGCGAGCTGGCCCCCAGCGCGATGAGCAGCCAGCCCAGTCCCTTGGTCTGGGCGTAGGAGAAGCCCACGAGGCAGGCCTCGCCCAGGGCGTCGCGGTGATAGCCGGTGAGGATATGCCAGATGTCGTGCACGTCGCGGGTGCGGCGGCCGAACCAGGCGTAGGGATGCGGCTCGTCGATCTGCGACAGGCCCTGGCGGCTGACCTCGGCGAGGCCCTCGGCCGAAAGCTGTTCCGAGCGGATGAAGTGGCGGTAGGCCGCGCCAACCGAGCCCTCGGGCAGGCTGTCCAGCCAGGCGTCGTCCATCAGCCGGCGCGCGAATTCCTCGCGCTGGTAGGCGATGCGCCCGCCCTGCGGGGTATTCAGCAGCCGGTGGTAGTTCTTGGCCGTCGAGGCGCCGTTCAGCGACCGCATG
This sequence comes from Phenylobacterium sp. J367, assembly GCF_024699985.1. Lineage (GTDB taxonomy): Bacteria > Pseudomonadota > Alphaproteobacteria > Caulobacterales > Caulobacteraceae > Phenylobacterium. The sequence continues at coordinate 4,570,126 of NZ_JAJONA010000001.1, forward strand.
ATCTCGAAGACCGCGGTGGTGTCTTCCTTGTCGGCCAGCAGGCGGCGCAGCGCCCGGAACGCGTGCGGCCAGTCCATCTTCGTGGAGGCGCGCGGCGGGACGTACTTGGCGTCGAGAGTATCGGCGGTCATGGCCATGGTGGGGAGCCCTTGGCGGATTTCAGCGGCCTAAAAATGACGCAGGCGTCATCTTTTTGCAAGACCCGTTGGCCGAAATACGCGAGCGCCGTAAACAAAGGCTATGCCGAGCCTGCGGAAACGCTCCGTCCTCCTGTCCGGCCACGCGACCTCCATCGCGCTGGAGCCGGAGTTCTGGGCGGTGCTGGAGGAGATGGCCCAGGCGCGCGGCGGCAGCCTCGCGGGCCTGATCGGCCGCATCGACGCCCAGCGCGGCGAGCGGGCCCTGGCCTCGGCGTGCCGGGTGGCGGCCCTGAAGCACGCCCGCGAAGCCGCCTCGCCCGAGCGCTGAGCGGCCCCTTTGCTACTGGGGCCGCGGAATCGGCGCGTCCGGCAGGCGCGGCGCCTCGGGCAGCCTGGGCGTGGGCAGCTCTGGCACGGACGGCCCCATACGCAAGTCGGCTTCGCTGGCCGCGCCGCGCATCTGAACCCAGGCGAATATGATGGCGAAGACGAGCAAGGCCGCCACGACGGCGGCCATTGCGACCGCCCAGGTCGGTTTCCGCTCGCGTCGGCTCTCGGCCATGGTCAGCCACCTCCGTCGCCTGCCCCGGTTTCGGAACGAGGCGCCCTTCGCGAAGTTCCTCCCGCCCCTTAAGCCGGCGGGTCTTTGTGCTACATATGTTCCGATGTCCCCGCCCGAATCCCAGTCCGAGTACCAGCCCCCTGCCCCGCGCGTCGGCGATCTGGCGCGCGTCGACGCGCGGCCCGGCGACTACCTCGAGGGCCTGAACCCCGAGCAGCGCGAGGCCGTGGAGGCGACCGAGGGGCCCGTGCTCGTGCTCGCCGGCGCCCGGCACCGGCAAGACCCGCGTGCTGACCACCCGCCTCGCCCACATCCTGGCCACCGGCCGGGCGCGGCCTTGGGAGCTGCTGGCCGTCACCTTCACCAACAAGGCCGCCCGCGAGATGCGGGAGCGGATCACCCACATGATCGGCGGCCAGGCCGAGGGTCTGCGCTGGCTGGGCACCTTCCACTCCGTGGCCGCCCAGATCCTGCGCCGCCATGCCGAACTGGTGGGGCTGAAGTCCAACTACACCATCCTTGACGACGACGATCAGGAGCGCCTGCTCAAGCAGATCCTCCAGGCCGAGAACATCGACGCCAAGCGCTGGCCGGCGAAGATGCTGGCCGGCCTGATCGACCACTGGAAGAACCGCGGCTGGCGCCCGGACCAACTCCCGGCGGCCGAGAACACCCAGTTCGCCAACGGCCGCGGCCAGGCGATGTACCGCCTCTATCAGGAGCGCCTGCGGGTCCTGAACGCCTGCGACTTCGGCGACCTGCTGCTGCACAACATCACCATCTTCACCAGCCAGCCGGACGTGCTCGCCGAGTATCACGACCGCTTCCGCTACCTGCTGGTCGACGAGTACCAGGACACCAACGTCGCCCAGTACCTCTGGCTGCGACTTCTGGCCCAGGCCCGCCAGAACGTCTGCTGCGTCGGCGACGACGACCAGTCGATCTATGGCTGGCGCGGCGCCGAGGTGGACAACATCCTGCGCTTCGAGCGCGACTTCCCCGGCGCCAAGGTCGTGCGCCTGGAGCGCAACTACCGCTCGACGAGCCACATCCTGGCCGCTGCCTCGGGCCTGATCGCCGCCAACAAGGGCCGGCTCGGCAAGACCCTCTGGACCGAGGCCGAGGGCGGCGAGAAGGTCATCGTCCGCGGCGTCTGGGACGGCGACGCCGAGAGCCGGCTGATCGCCGACGAGGTGGAGAAGGCCAAGCGTAGCGGCCGCAAGTACAAGGACATGGCGATCCTGGTCCGGGCGTCGTTCCAGATGCGGTCCTTCGAAGAGCGCTTCGCCCTGCTCCAGATCCCGCTGAAGATCATCGGCGGCCAGCGGTTCTTCGAGCGGGCCGAAATCCGCGACGCCCACGCCTACCTGAGGCTCATCCAGTCCGAGGCCGACGACCTGGCCTTCGAACGGATCGTCAACCAGCCGAAGCGCGGCATCGGCGACACCACCGTCCAGAAACTGCTGCAGATCGCCCGGCTGAACGGCGTGCCCGTGGTCCATGCCGCCCGCCAGGTGGTGCTGACCGACGAGCTGGCCGCGCGGACTCGAACCTCGCTGTCGAACTTCCTGCGCGACCTCGACCGGTGGCGCGCCGACGCCGAGCGGATCGCGCACCCCCGCCTCATGGAGCAGATCCTCGAGGAGAGCGGCTACACCGACATGCTGAAGCTCGACCGCGGGCCGCAGGCGCAGGGGCGGCTCGAAAACCTCAAGGAACTGGTCAACTCCATGGCGGCCCACGACACGCTGGAGGCCTACCTGGAGCACGTCTCGCTGGTGCTGGACCTTGAGCGCGACGCCGGCGACGACGCGGTGCAGATGATGACGCTGCACCAGGCCAAGGGGCTGGAGTTCCCGCTGGTCTTCCTGCCGGGCTGGGAGGAAGGCGTCTTCCCGTCCCAGCGCAGCATGGACGAGAAGGGCGAGAAAGGCCTCGAGGAGGAACGCCGGCTGGCCTACGTCGGCATCACCCGGGCCCGCGAGGAAGCGCGCATCTCCTTTGCCGCCAATCGCCAGGTCTATGGCAGGTGGACCAGCCAGCTCCCGTCGCGGTTCGTGGACGAGCTGCCCTTGGCCAACGTCGAGGCGAGTTCCGAGACCGGCTACTACGGCGGCGGACCCGGCATGCAGCAGCACGGCAGCCGCTGGGACGAGAGCCCGTCCTTCGGCGCCGGATATTCCTCCCCCGGCTGGAAGCGCGCCCAGGCCGCCAACTACCGCGGCAGCCATCCCGGCCGCCAGCAGGTGATCGAGGGCGAGGGACGCCTCGTCGCCGAGAGCTCCGCGGCCAGCGCCTACAAGCGCGGCGACCGCGTGTTCCACATCAAGTTCGGCTACGGCCAGGTCCGCGGCGTCGACGGCAACAAGCTCACCGTCGACTTCGAGAAGGCCGGCGAGAAGAAGGTGCTCGACAGCTTCGTGGAGAAGGCCTGAGGCCTAGGCCCGGCGGCCGAACCGCCGCGCCGCCAGCGCGCCCATGCCCGCCAGCAGCGCCACGCCGCCGGCGACCAGGGCCGCGATGCCCAGGGCGGGGACCCCGGCCTTCGGCGCAGGCGGCGCGCCGGGCGTGCTCGGTGCAAGCGCAGCGGACGGCGGCTTCGGCGGCTCCGACTCCGGCTCGGCCTTCACCTGTTCAGCGGCGATCTCGCCCACCGGGGCCAGGACGGCGGCGACCGGCGCCGCGGCGATGTCGCTGCGCCTGAAGCTCACCTTCGCCGCCCCCGGATCCACGTGCGCCTGGAAGCCGTGCTGGCTCCAGGTCTTTGCGTGCGGCTTCTCCGCGTCGGCCCACCAGGCCCGGCCGGACCTGGCGACCTTCGGCAGGGGAAAGCCCAGCACCTCCTCGATCTCGGCAAAGCTCGCCTGCCATTCCGGACCTTCATGGCCCGCCAGGCGTTCCGACAAGGGTTGGTATTTCTTCATGCCATGGTCTCCCGCGGGGGCTGAACGCGTGGAGGCACAGATGGCGCCAGCTTGGCGCTGAACCAACCCACGAGTTGCGCGCTGTAGCGGCCTTGGAACCAAACAGACGAAGGTTAGCGCCGTGGACTGGAGTAAGCCTCTCCTGGGGATCGGGATCGCCGCCGCCTCGGGCCTGCTGCTCGGCGGGGCGATGAAGCCGGATCTGGGCGCGGGCGACCGGCCCGAGGGCCCGCAGATCTTCGCCGGCTGGTCAGGCGCGCGCTCCACGGGCCCCTTCGACGACGGCCGCACCCTCGCCTATGTGGAAGGCCAACTCCCCGACTACGTCGTCGGCACCGACTGGAAAACCGTGGCCTGGCAGGAGGGGCCTGAGCCGGTCGAGGTCGCGCCGGCCGCCGAGGCCAGCGCCTTCGACGCCGCGGCCCATGAGCCTGTGCAATATGCCGCCGCCCGTTGGGAGGAGCCACCGCCCGAGGCGCCGAGCTATCCGTCCTTGTCCGGCGGGGTGAGGTACGACCATGCCCGCCCGGCCGAGGCCGCCCCGCCCCCGCCGCCGGCGTTCGACGAGGAGGTCATGCCCGAGGCGACCGGGGACACCACGGTCATCGTCGAGGGCTGAACCCCATAGCCATCCCGCGCTCCGCCCTTTAAGGGGCGCGGCATGAGCGACGACGCGTTCCAGATCACCGCCCGCGGGCCCCGCGCCGAGGCCGAGGCCGCCGCGGCCATGCTGGACGAGACCCCAGCCACCGAGACCCTCACCTACTCGATCCTCGAGGAGGACGAGGACCACGACATCTGGCGGATCGACGCCTTCCCGACGAGCAACGAGGAGCGCGACGCGGCCCTCGAAGTGCTGGCCGCTCGTCCCGGGCTGCGGGTGGGCTCCGAGAAGCTCGCCGATGCCGACTGGCTGGCGATGGCGCTGTCCGGTCTTCCGCCGGTCCGCGCCGGCCGCTTCTTCGTCTATGGGGCCCACGACAAGGGCCTGGCCCCGGCCAGCACCGTCAACCTGCGCATCGAGGCGGGCGCCGCCTTCGGCACCGGCCACCACGGCACCACCGTCGGCTGCCTGCAGGCGTTCAACGACCTGCTCAAGGCGCAGCGGTTCGAGCGCGTGCTGGACGTCGGCTGCGGCACGGGCGTGCTGGCCATCGCGGCGGCCCGTACCGGCAGCCGCGTCGCCATCGGCACCGATATCGACGCCCCGTCCGTCCGGATCGCCAACGAGAACGCCGCCCTCAACCAGTCGAACGCGCGCTTCATCCACGCCAGCGGCCTCGACGACCAGAAGGTCCGCGCCGAGGGCCCTTACGACCTGGTGTTCGCCAACATCCTGGCTCCCCGCTGGTGGCGCTCAGCCACGACATCAAGCTCGCCCTGAAGCCGGGCGGCCTGGCGATCCTGTCGGGCCTGCTGCGCACCCAGGAACGTCGCGTGCTGGCCGCCTATACGTCCAAGGGCTTCCGCCTCGTGCGGCGCCTGCACCGCGACGCCTGGGCGACGCTGGTCCTGAAGCGGGCCTAGCCGAAGACCTTCTTCGCCGGGAGCTCAGCCTGCCAGTGGGCCAGACGGTCCTTGAGCTGGCTCTCGATGCCGTAGGTCCCGAGCTCCTCGGTGTCGATCGCCTCGACGATCTCGTAGGCGAGAGCATCGGGCCCATGCCGCAGATGGGCGGCGAGAAGGTCGCGATGCAGCCGTCCGCCGCCGCCCATCTTCAGCGAGAACGCGATCGCGTTCCGCTGCTGGCCAAGGTTCTTCGAGATGCCGACCCAGGCCTCGCCGGTCGCCGCGCAGCGCACGGCGAAGACGCCCACCTGGGGCTTCTGCTCCTTGTAGTCGCGGATCAGCGCGCGGCGGTCGGACTTGCTCATGGCCCTCCCGTACGCGGCATCCGGTTCGCCGTCAATTATACCCGGGTGAAATAGCCTGCCTTTGCCCCGCCATGGGAAGCGACTAAATCCCTTCCCATGCGCCAGACCTTCGACGAAACCACCGACCGTTCCTTCGGCCCCCGGCATGTGCCGCTGATCCGCCAGGCCATGGCCGAGCAGGGCCTCGACGGCTTCCTCGTGCCGCACGAGGACGAGCACCAGAACGAATACCTGCCCGCCGCCAACGACCGGCTGGCCTGGGCCACCGGATTCACCGGGTCGGCCGGCGCGGCGGTGATCCTGAAGGACAAGGCCGCCGTCTTCGTGGATGGCCGCTACACCCTGCAGGTCCGCGACCAGGTCGACCAGGGCGTCTTCGAGATCCGCGACCTCGTGGAAGGCGGCGTGCCGGCCTATCTCGAGACCGCCGCCGGCTCGGGCCAGAAGATCGGCTACGACCCGCGCCTGCACAGCCCGGACGCCCTGGAGCGCCTGAAGGCCGCCGCCTCCAAGGCCGGCGCGGAGCTCCGTCCCGTGACGCCCAATCCGCTGGACAAGGCCTGGGGCGAGGCCCGGCCGCCGCAGCCGACGGCCCCGGTCGTCCCTCATCCGCAGGAATACGCCGGCGAGGATTCCGCCTCGAAGCGCGCCCGCATCGGCGGGTCGCTCCCCGGCGGAGCCGACGCCGCGGTCCTCACGGCGCCCGCCTCCATCGCCTGGCTGTTCAACATCCGCGGCGGCGACGTCATCCGCTCGCCCCTGCCGCTCGGCCAGGCGATCCTGAACCGCGACGGGTCGGCCCGGCTGTTCCTTGATCCGCAGAAGGTCACGCCGGAACTGCCGGCCTGGCTCGGCAATCAGGTGCGCCTGGAGACGCCCGAGGACCTGCCCCAGGCCATCGCCGAGCTGCGTGGACGGAAGGTGGTGGTCGATCCGGGCCAGTCCTCGGCCTGGTACTTCGAGGCCCTGGCCGGCGCCGGAGCCGAGGCGGTCCGCGCCGACGACCCTTGCGCGCTCCCCGCGCGGCCAAGAACGAGGTGGAGATCCAGGGCGCGCGCAACGCTCACGCCCGCGACGGGGCGGCGGTCACCCGCTTCCTGCACTGGCTGGCCACCGAGGGGCAGATCAACCCGCCCGACGAGATCACCGCCGTGAAGACCCTGGAGGGCTTCCGGGAGGCCACCGGGGCGCTGAAGGACCTCTCCTTCGACACCATCGCCGGGGCCGCCTCCAACGGCGCCATCGTCCACTACCGCCCAACCGAGCGGCTCAACAAGCGCGCCGAGCCGGGCTCCCTGCTCCTGGTGGATTCCGGCGCCCAGTACCTCGACGGCACCACGGACATCACGCGCACGGTGGCCATTGGCGAACCCACGCAGGAGATGCGCGAACGCTTCACCCTGGTCCTGAAGGGCAACTTGGCGCTGGCGGCCATCCGCTTCCCCGCCGGCACCACCGGCTCGGCTCTGGATGCGCTCGCCCGCGCGCCGCTCTGGGCCTACGGCCTCGACTACGACCACGGGACCGGCCATGGCGTCGGCAGCTACCTGGGCGTCCACGAGGGGCCTCAGCGGATCTCCAAGGCGCCGAACAACGTCGCGCTGCGCCCCCGGCATGATCCTCTCCAACGAGCCCGGCTACTACAAGGAAGGCGCCTACGGCATCCGGATCGAGAACCTGCAGGTGGTCACCGCCCCCACCGACATCCCGGGCGGCGAGCGGCCGATGATGGGCTTCGAGACCCTGACGCTGGCGCCGATCGACCGGCGGCTGATCGAGCCCAAGCTGCTCACCGACGCCGAGCGCGCCCAGCTCAACGCCTATCACGCCCGCGTTCTGGCCGTAGTCGGGCCGCAGGTGGAGCCCACGGTGCGGACCTGGCTCGAACAGGCCACGGCGCCGGTCTGAGGCCATGAGCGAGGCTCCCAACGCGGGTCAGATCGCGCTCTGGAACGAGGCCTCGGGCCCGACCTGGGTCGCCATGCAGGCGCCGCTCGACCGCCAGCTCCGCCCTCTCGGCCATGCGGTCATGGCGGCGCTGGCGCCCAGCGCCGGCGAACGGCTGCTAGATATCGGCTGCGGCGCCGGCGAGACGACGATCGAACTGGCGGAGCGCGTCCAGCCGGGCGGCGCGGTGGTCGGCCTCGACATCTCGCGCCCGCTGCTGGAGGCCGCCCGCGCGCGAGCTGCGCCCAGCGGCGTCGAGTTCATCGAGGCCGACGCGCAGACGCATGCCTTTCCGCCCGGCAGCTTCGACGGCGTCTTCTCGCGCTTCGGGGTGATGTTCTTCGCGGATCCCGTCGCCGCCTTCACCAACATCCGCCGGGCGCTGAAGTCCGGCGGACGCCTGGCCTTTGTCTGCTGGCGCGCGGCGGCCGAGAACCCGGTCATGACCACGCCCATGGCGGCGGCGGCCCACCTGCTTCCGCCCCTCCCCCGCAAGCCGATCCCCAGGCGCCGGGGCCCTTCGCCTTCGCGGACCCCGAGCGGGTGCGGAGCATCCTCGACGCCGCGGGCTTCGCCGATGTCGCGATCACGCCGCACGACGAGAAGATCGGCGGCAACGACCTGCCCACCGCCACGGAAGTGGGCCTGCGCGTCGGCCCGCTGGGCGCCCTGCTGCGCGAGAACCCGGAGCGGCGCCCCGCGGTCGTCGACGCCGTGAGGGACGCCCTGGCCAGCCATGACGGCCCGGACGGCGTGAAGCTCGACAGCGCCACCTGGATCGTGACGGCGCGGGCGCCCTAGCCCCCGACCATCGCCAGCCACTCGTCTTCGGTCATCACCTGGATGCCGAGGTCGGTGGCGGTCTTGAGCTTGGAGCCGGCCCCGGGACCAGCCACGACCAGGTCCGTCTTCTTCGAGACCGAGCCCGAGACCTTGGCTCCCAGCCGCTCGGCCTGGGCCTTGGCCTCGTCGCGGGTCATGCGTTCCAGGGCGCCAGTGAAGACCACGGTCTTGCCGGCCACCGCCGTGTCGGTCTTCGGGCGTTCGGCGGGGATGACGGTCAGTTCGGAGAGCAGGTCGTCCACCAGGGGCGCGGTTGTGATCCTCGCCGAAGAACTCGGCGATCATCCGCGCCGCCACCACGCCGACGGCGTCCACCGAAGCGACCTCCAGGAAGGCGTCGCCCGGCGTCTCGGCCGCTGCCTGGCGTGCGGCGGCCTCGAAGCTTGCCCAGTCGCCGAAGCGGGCCTCCAGAGCCGCCCGCGCCCGGGCGTTCAGCTTCGGGATCACGAGCCGGAGATGGCCGTCGAACGAGATGTCCGGAGGGACGAGGACGCCCTGGCCGCCGCGCGCGAACTCCAGGACCGCGGCGACCGCCGTAGGCCCGAGGCCGTCGAGATCGGAGAGCTCGGCGTACATCGGACCGGCCGTCTGACCGGCAGCCGCCTTCGAGGTCTCCACGAACCGCTCCACCGTCTCGAAGTGCCGGGCCAGCGCCAGCGAGGTGGTCTCGCCGATGTGACGGATGCCCAGGCCGTAGATGAACCGGTCGAGATCGATGCGCCGCCGGTCCTCGATGCTGGCCAGCAGGTTGCCGACGCTGGTTTCCCCGAACCGCTCCAGCGTCAGCATCTCGTCGCGATGGTCCCTCAGCCGGAAGATGTCGGCGGGCGAATTGAGCCAGCCCTTTTCGGTGAAGAGGGTGAGCTGCTTCTCGCCCAGGCCCTCGATGTCGAACGCCCGGCGGCTGACGAAATGGCGCAGGTGGGCCAGCTTCTGGAACGGACAGGCGAACTCGCCCGAGCACCGGCGCACGACGGTTTCGGCTCCGGACGCCGTCGTCTCGCGCACCAGTTCGGTGTGAAGCGGGCAGGGGCAATGGGTCGGGAAGGCGAACGGCTCCGAGTTCGCGGGCCGCTCCTCGGGCACTATAGCGACGATCTGCGGGATCACGTCACCCGCCCGTTGCAGGATCACCGTGTCGCCCACCCGGATGTCCTTGCGGGCGATCTCGTCGGCGTTGTGCAGGGTGGCGTTGACCACCACCACGCCGCCGACCGTTACCGGATGCAGCCGCGCCACCGGCGTGATCGCCCCGGTGCGGCCCACCTGGATGTCGATGGCTTCGAGGATTGTGCGGGCCTGCTGGGCCGGAAACTTCCGGGCGATGCCCCAGCGGGGCGCACGGGAGACGAAGCCCAGCCGCTGCTGCCAGTCCAGGCGGTCGACCTTATAGACCACGCCGTCGATGTCGTAGCCGAGGTGGGGCCGCACCTGCTCCATCTTCGCATAGGCCTCGAGCAGACCCTTGGCGTTCTCAACCCGGCAGCTCTCCGGCGTGGTCTGGAAGCCCCAGGCCTTCAGCTTGTGCAGCGCCTCCCACTGGGTCTTGGCGAACGGCTGGGGAGTGGGCGCCCCAGGCATAGGCGAAGAACTTCAGCGGCCGCTGGGCCGTGATGGTCGGATCGATCTGGCGGAGCGAACCCGCCGCGGCGTTGCGCGGGTTGGCATAGGTCTTCTGCCCGGCCTCGGCGGCGGCGGCGTTCAGGGCCGCGAACTCCTCGTGGCCCAGGTAGATCTCGCCGCGGACCTCGATCTCGTCGGGCCAGCCCGCCCCCGCCAGTCTGTGGGAATCTCGCCGATGGTGCGCACGTTGGCGGTGACGTCCTCGCCCACCCGTCCGTCGCCGCGGGTGGCCGCGCGGACGAGGTCGCCGTTCCGGTAGAGGATCGAACAGGACAGGCCGTCGATCTTGGGTTCCGCCGTGTAGCCCACCGTCTCGTCGGCGGGCAGGCGCAGGAACCGGCGGATGCGGGCGTCGAACTCGATCGCCTCCTCATCGGCGAAGGCATTGTCGAGGCTGAGCATCGGCACGCCGTGCTCGACGGCCTTGAACTTCTCCGACCGCGCCGCGCCAACCTTCAGCGACGGCGAATTCTCCCGGACCAGATGGGGGGAAGCGGGCCTCGATCTCGTCGTTCCGCCGCTTCAGCGCGTCGTACTCGGCGTCCGGGATGACCGGCGCGTCCTCCTGGTGGTAGGCGATGTCGTGCCGGGCGATCTCGTCGGCGAGGAAGGTCAGCGCCTCGACGGCTTCGGCTTCGGTGAGCTGGTCGACGGGCTTGCGGGAATCCATGGCGCGGACCCTAGCCGATCCCGCGCCGGAGAAAACTAGGCCCCGATCAGCGCCCGGGCCGCGGCGCGGGCGGCGTCGGTGATCTGGGCGCCCGCCAGCATGCGGGCGATCTCCTCCTCGCGGGCGTCCGGCGACAGGACCTCGACGGCCGTGCGCGCCACCTCCCCGGCTTTCGAAATCCGCCAGTGAGCCTCCGCCCGGGCCGCCACCTGCGGCGAGTGGGTGACGACCAGCACCTGGGCGTCGCCGGCCAGCTTCTTGAGGCGCAGGCCCACCGCGTCTGCCACCGCGCCGCCCACCCCCTGGTCCACCTCGTCGAAGATCATCAACGGCTGTGGCCCGCCGCTGCGGCCGGCCAGCGCCGCCTTCAGCGCGAGCGCGAAGCGGGCGAGCTCTCCTCCGGACGCGATGGCGCCCAGGTCGCCGAACGGCGCCCCGGGTTGGTGGCGATCTCGAACGCCACGCGGTCGAGGCCGGCCGGCCCCGCACGGTCCTCGGACAACGGCTCGACAGCGACGCGGAAGCGGGCCTTCTCCAGCTTTAGCGGGCCCAGCTCGTCCATCACGGCGGCGGCCAGCCGGTCGCCGACGGCGCGGCGGGCGGCGGTGAGGTCCCTGGCGGCGTCGAGGTAGGCGTCGCGAGCAGCGGCCAGTTCGGCTTCGGCCGCCTTCAGGGCCCCCTCGGAGTTCTCCACGGCCCGGAGGCGCTCGGCGAAGCGTACGCGCAGGATCGGCAGCTCCTCCACCGAGACGTTCAGCTTGCGGGCGAGGCCGCGCAGGTCGAACAACCGCTCCTCGGTCTTCTCCAGGCGGTCGGGCTCGAACTCGAAGGCTTCGGCCGCCGCGTCGATGGCGGCCTCGGCCTCGCCGGCCTCGATCAGCACGCGGTCAAGGGCTTCGGACGCCTGGGTGAGCCGGCCGACGGCCGAGCCGTCCGCCGCCGCCCCGGCGGTCACCGCCCGCTCCCGCGCCCGCTCCAGCGCCCGGATCGCGCCGGCGACCCTCCCGCCCAGGCCATCGAAGGTCTCGCGCGCCTGGGAAATGTCAGCCAGCGCCTTCTCCGCCGCGCCGAGCACGGCGCGTTCCTCCGCGAGTTGGGTCTCCTCCCCTTCCCTCGGATCGAGCCGGTCGAGCTCGGAGAGGCGAAGCTGCAGTTCCTCGGTCTCGGCGGCCCAGCGGCCGACGGCCTCACGCAGGGCGTCGGCCCGCTCGCGGGCTTCGCGCCAGCTTTTCCAGTGTTGGGCGACGGTCCCGGCCTGGGCCCCGACATCACCGTAGGCGTCCAGCAGCGGCCGGTGCGTGCGGGCGTCCAGCAGGCCGACGGTTTCGTGCTGGCCGTGCACCTCCAGCAGCAGCTCGCCGACCTCCTTGAGCACGCCCACGCCGGTCGCCTGGTCGTTGACGAAGGCGCGGCTGCGGCCGTCGGCAGCCAGGGTGCGACGAAGCACCAGGTCCTCGTCCTTGGCGTAGGACAGTCCCTTCTCCTCGAGGAGGTCCCAGACCGGGTGGCTGGCGGCCGGCGCGAAGACCGCGGAAACCGCCGCCTGTGGCGCACCCCGGCGGACGAGGCCGGCGTCGGCGCGGGCGCCTGTGGCCAAGCCTAGGGCGTCCAGGATGATCGACTTGCCGGCCCCTGTCTCGCCGGTAAGCGCGGTCAGGCCTGGCCCGATGGACAGGTCCAGGGCCTCGATGAGGACGACGTCGCGGATCCAGAGTCCGATGAGCACGGCGGGAGGATCGCCCGGAATCAGGGCCTCGGGGAAGCCCTAGTTGTTCGCCTTAGGTTCCGTCGTCGCCGCGGTGTCGGTCGCAGGCGGCGCGGCGGCCGCAGCCGGCGGCGCAATGGTCTGCGACTTGTTCTTGACGAAGGGGATCTTCAGGAAGCCGCGCCGGCCGGACGCATTGTTCGGCTCGACCGCCGGACGAAGCCCGCGCGAGGTCAGCAGCTTGTGAGCATCGCCGTACCAGGCATCGCCCGGGAAGTTGTGGCCGAGCACCGCGCCGTTGCGCTTGGCCTCATCCAAGAGGCCGAGGGTCAGATAGGCCTCGACCAGGCGATAGAGGGCTTCCGGCGTGTGGCTGGTGGTTTGGAAGCGGTCGACGACGGTCCGGAACCGGCCGATGGCGGCCAGCGTGTCGCCGTTCCGCAGGTACCAGCGGCCGATGGTCATTTCCTTGCCGGCCAACTGGTCGTTGACCATGTCGATCTTCAGGCGGGCGTCGGCGGCGTACTCCGAGCGCGGATAGCGCTGGACGACTTCCTGCAGGTTGCCGAGCGCCTGGCCCGTGGCCGCCTGGTCGCGGCCCACGTCGACGATCTGCTCGAAGTAGCAGATGGCCTTGATGTAGTGGGCGTAGGCGGCCGCCGGATTGCCCGGATAGAGCTGGATGAAGCGGTCGGCGTCGCCGATCGCCTCCACATAGTCGTTCGACTGATAGTGAGCGAAGGCCTGCATAAGGATCGCGCGGCGCGACCACTCCGAATAGGGGTGCTGGCGTTCCACTTCCTGGAAGTAGTTCACCGCCTGATCCCACTGGCGGCGGTCGAGACGGTCCGCACCGGTGGCGTAGAGCAGCTCCACCGGACGCTCCTCATAGACGAGCCGGGGCTTTTTCTGGCGGCCGGCGCATCCGGTCAGGGCGAGAGCGCACACGCCGGCGATGAGAACCGGACGAGCCCACGAATTGCGAAGCAGAGACACCTTCACCTCAAGGACAGACGCGCGCCCCCACGCGAGGAGTCGCTTCTAAACCACGCCGGGCCGGACCCGCAAACGGAACCGGCCACAGGCGCTGCCATGCCGCGGGAAAGCGGCGGAGGTAGGGCGCTTAGAGACTTTCCTTCAGTTGCGCCACCTGCTGTTCGTGGGTGGTCTGCGGTTTCGGCAGGCCGATCTGGTCGCTCACCATCTCGGCGAGCGAGGGGAACTCCGCGCGTTCGATGCGGTGGGTGTCGCCCCACAGGTCGGCGCGCATGAGGGCCTTCGGGCAGTGCAGGAAGGCCTCGCGGACCTCGATACGCAACACCGAACGCGGCGCTTTTCCGAACTCGATGAAGGCCTCGGCAAGGTCCTGGTCGTTCACGAGTTCGGCTCGGCCGTTCACCCGGTAGACGTCGTCCATGCCCGGGATCATGAACATCATCCCGATCTCGCCGGTTTCGGACAGGTTCTTCAGGCTGTCGATGCGGTTGTTGCCCGGCCGGTCGGGCATGAACAGCGCCTTGCCCGCCTCATCGACCTTCACGAAGCCTGGGCCGCCGCCGCGGGGCGAAACGTCGAGCCCGCCCTCCCCCCATCGTGCCGATCACCACGAAAGGCGAATGCGCGATGAACTTCCGACCGTGTGGATCGATGTGATCGATGGCCTTGGCGACAGTGAACTGATGCGGCGGCTTGTAGAGCCTCGCCAGCGCGGCCTGCATCGGCTCGTCGGTCATGGAAGGCCTCCTCTTCGGAGGCAGTCAACACCCGCTGCGAACGACTCGCAACAGCCCAGGCCTCAGACGGCCTCGGCGAGGTCTTCGACGAAGGTCTTCACGCGCCAGGCGGCCGGGCGCGCCAGGAGCGCGCGGACGAGCTGGTTGTTGATCGCATGGCCGGCCAGCGAGCCCTCGAAGCGGCCGACGATCGGCATGCCCAGGACATAGAGGTCGCCGATGGCGTCCAGAGCCTTGTGGCGCACGAACTCGTCCGGACGGCGCAGGCCTTCCGGGTTGAGGATACGGTCGCCCTCGATGACCACCGCGTTCTCCAGGCTGCCGCCGCGGGCCAGGCCCATGGCGCGCAGGGCTTCGACCTCGTGGGCGAAGCCGAAGGTCCGGCAATCGGCCAGTTCCCGGCGGAACGTCGGGCCATCCATCACCATGTCGATGGCCTGGGTGCCGATCACGGCGGTCGGGAAGCGGATCTCGAACGCCATCTCGAAGCGTTCGGCGGGCACCAGGGCGGCGCGCTTGTCGCCGTCCACGACCTCGATGACATCCAGGATCTCGATGTAGCGGCGCGCGGCGTCCTGCGCCCGGCGGCCGGCGCGGTCGAGGATGCGCACGAAGGGTTCGGACGAGCCGTCCATGATCGGCATCTCGGGGCCGTCGAGCTCGACGACCGCGTTGTCGACGCCCAGCATCACGAAGGCCGCCATCAGGTGTTCGATGGTGGAGACGGTGACCCCGGCGGCGTTGCCGATGACCGTGCCGAGCTGCGTCTTGCAGACCGCCCCGCCCGTCGCGGGCACGCGGTTGTCGCGGTCGATCACGTCCGTGCGGACGAAGACGATCCCATGGTCGACCGGAGCCGGACGCACGTCGACGCGCGTATAGGCGCCCGTGTGCACGCCGACGCCGGCAAAGAGCGCCGGGGCCCGGAGCGTGTGCTGGAACGCCCGGTCTTGAAATGCGTCTGCGGCCAAAGGGGAATTTCCTGTGATCGTCCGAGTGGCCGCGAAGGCCGCACTACGTCCCAACGTCTGGCTAAGGTGTTTGCCGCAGCGCAGCAAAGCACTTCCTGTTTCGCTTTGTTTCGCTTTGGGACGGTGAACAGCGGCCTAGTCCGAGGTCGCAGAACCGTCATGGGCGCCGCCCCACGGGCAACCGAAAAACGCCCCGCAGCCTGCGCTGCGGGGCGGACTTTCAGACCGTCGGCCGGGTGTCGCGGCCGCTCAGTTCGCGAGGCGGCGGAGGAAGGAGGGGGATCTCCAGGTCCTCGCCCGTGTCGGGCTCCTCGGCGGCCTGCGGCGCTTCCGGCGGCAGGGGGGCCGCCGCGGCTCGCCGCCGCACGCGGCGCGGGGGCCGGAGCCGCCGCCTGCGGCGGGGCTTCGTAGCGCGGACGGCCGCCGAACAGGCTCAGGAAGCCGCCGCGCGGACGCCGGGACTCGTAGGGCTCGGCGAACAGGGGCTCGTCGTGGGACACATCCTCGACGGCCGGATCGACGATGCGGGTGACCGGCTGGGCCTCGGCCACGGGCGCGGCATAGAGGTCGGGCTGTTCTTCTTCCTCGGCCTGGGCGAAGGCGGTCACAGGCTCGGCCTCCACGGCGGCGACCGGCTCCGGCTCCACGGCCGGCGCGGCCGGCTGGATGGTCAGCGGCTGGGCCGTGGTGTTGGCGCGGCGCTCGAAGCGCGGCTCGATGGCGGCGATGGAGACGCCGTCCATCCCGGTGGCGACCACCGACACGCGGATCTTGCCGTCGAGCGCCGGATCGAACGCGGCGCCGAAGATGATGTTGGCTTCCGGGTCGACCTGCTCGGCGATGGCGTTAGCCGCTTCGTCGACTTCCAGCAGGGTCATGTCGAGGCCGCCGGTGACGTTCACCAGCACGGCCTTGGCGCCCTTCAGGGACACTTCGTCCAGCAGCGGGTTCTGGATCGCGTTCTGGGCGGCCATCAGGGCGCGGTCGTCGCCGGTCGCCTCGCCGGTGCCCATCATCGCCTTGCCCATCTCGGTCATCACCGTGCGGACGTCGGCGAAGTCGAGGTTGATCAGGCCCGGCAGCACCATCAGATCGGTGATGGAGCGCACGCCCGAGTGCAGGACCTGGTCGGCCATGCCGAAGGCCTCGGCGAAGGTCGTCCGCTCGTTGGCCACGCGGAACAGGTTCTGGTTCGGGATGACGATCAGCGTGTCGACGTAGCGCTGCAGCTCACCGATGCCGGCGTCGGCCAGGCGCATGCGGTGACGGCCTTCGAAGTGGAAGGGCTTGGTGACCACGCCGACGGTCAGGATGCCGCGCTCGCGGGCGCACTTGGCGATGATCGGGGCCGCGCCGGTGCCGGTGCCGCCGCCCATGCCGGCGGTGATGAAGACCATGTGGGCGCCGTCCAGGTGCTCGCCGATCTCCGGGATCGACTCCTCGGCCGCGTGCATCCCGACTTCCGGGTGCGCGCCGGCGCCCAGGCCCTGGGTGGCCAGCACGCCGAGCTGGATGCGCCGGTCGGTCTTGGAGAACTGCAGCTGCTGGGCGTCGGTGTTGGCGACGACGAACTCGACCCCTTCGAGCCCCGCCTCGATCATGTTGTTGACGGCGTTGCCGCCCGCGCCGCCGACGCCGAACACGACGATCCGAGGCTTCAGTTCTGTCGCCTTCGGAGCTGAAAGAGAAATTGCCATCGGACCCTGCGTCCTTCCCAAAACCGTATCAACGCCGACCGACCGCCCGGCCAGCGTCTCCTTAAGGATGGGTGAAAATCTGCGCCGTCATCCTTAAGCGAGGGTTAAGGCCATACCGTGAGTCGGACGGCGTTCGACCCGCCCGGACCCTAATTTTCCCCTTGCTCCACAAGGGTCGCGCGAATCGCGCGGAGGCTGCGACGGCATGTCTCGCAACCCGGAGCTTGGCCGTAAAGCTTAAGGCGGACTGGTAGCGCTAAAGGTTGTCGCGCAGCCAGGAGGCCGCCTTGGCGACCGGGTTGGCGCGGGGATCCAGGGGCTCGCGGCGGAGCTTGGCGGATGCGAGCGCCTTGGCGCTGACCGCCTCGCGAGGACCGAACGCGGCGCGGTGCAGGATGCCGGCGGCGGCGGTGAACGCCGGACCGGAGGCCGCGTCGGCGAGATGCGGCACGCGGCGCGGACGGCCGAGGCGGACCGGGCGATCGAACACGCGCACGGCCACTTCGCGGACGCCGGCGAGCTGGCTCGCGCCGCCGGTGATGACAAGACCGGCGCCCGGCTCGACCGGCGCATGGCTGGCCTTGAGCCGGTCGCGAAGCAGCTCGAGCGTCTCCTCGACCCGCGGCGCGATGATGCCCTTCAGGAGCGAGCGCGGCGCCACGACGGGACCGGCGCCGGGGTCGTCGCCGCGCGGCGGGGCCTCGATCATCTCGCGGTCCTCGTTGGCCGAGGCGATGGCCGAGCCGTGCAGGGTCTTGATGCGCTCGGCGCCGGCGATGGAGGTCGACAGGCCGCGGGCGATGTCCTGGGTCACGTGCTGGCCGCCGACCGGCACGGTCTCCACGTGCACGAGGCTGCCGGCGTTGAACACCGCCGCCGAGGTGGAGCCGCCGCCCATGTCGATGCAGACGGCGCCAAGGTCCATCTCGTCCTCCTCCAGCGCGGCGAGCGCGGAGACGAACGGGGCGGCGACCACGCCGTCGAACTGCAGGTGGGCGCGCTCGACGCAGGCGCCCAGCGTCTGGAAGACGGCTTCCGACACCGAGACGACGAGCAGCTCGACGCCCAGCGTGCGGCCGAACATGGCGCGCGGGTCGCGCACCCCGCCCTGCCCGTCCACCGCCCAGGCGATCGGCAGGATGTGGGCGGCCCGGCGGCCAGGCAGCTTGATCTGGGCCAGGGCGTGGCTGATCGCCCGGACGAGGTCGTTGTCGCTGATCGGGCGCGCGCCAAGGCTGACGCGACCGGCCACGCGGGTGGAGGTGAGCTGGCCGCCGGCGGTGGCGACGGTGACGCCCTGGACGCTGACGCCGGCCACGTTCTCGGCGCGCTCGACGGCCTGCGCGATGGCTTCCGACGCCTCGTCGAGATTGACGATCGAGCCGCCGCGGATGCCGCGCGACTGGACATAGCCGACACCGGAGGTGGTGAGGGTGCGGTCGCCGCGGCGCACGCCGTCCGGCTTCATGATGAAGCAGGTGACCTTGGACGCGCCGAGGTCCACGGCCGCCACGACCTGAGGCCGCGACATGGCGGCCCGGAGGCCTTCGCGGCCTTCCTTCTTCTTCTGTTCTTCGCGCGACGCGGTCTTGAGCATCTCTTTCCTTACGTCCTCATGCGCCTTCTGCGACGAGTTGGCCGGCCGGGACGGCCTGTCGGGGCCGGACGGCCACCACATCGGGGTTGCGCAGGTCGATGCGCTCGAAGCCGAGCTCGAGGATGTGGCTGCGCTGGTCCAGCTGCTCGAGCTGACCCAGGGCCTCCTCCTCGCCGACCGCGGGAAGCTGGACGATCGAGCCGTCCTTCATCCGCAGGTCCCAGCGGCGGTTGTCGACGCGCACCAGCGCCTCCATCCGCTCCATCAGCCGGGGACGCTGGGCCAGCGTCGGCAGGATGCCGGGCGCCATCTCGGCGCCGCCCAGGCCGACCACCAGCGGAAGGGTCGGGAAGCGGCCGGGATCGGCCTCGGGGATCGGCTGGCCGCGCTCGTCGATGACCAGGGTCCGGCCGCCATGCTGCCAGACGGCGAGCTGCTTCCGCTCGACGACGGCGATGACCAGGGTGTCCGGCAGCAGGCGCACGACGCGCGCTTCCTTGACCCAGCCCACCTGCTCCACGGACTGGCGGACGGCTTCCAGGTCGAGGCCGAGCAGCGGCTGGTCCTTGTAGACGCCGGTGGCGGCGACGATGTCCGGCGTGGCCATGGCCGAGGCGCCTTCCACGTGGACGGCGGCAAGCCGGAAGCCCGCCGCGCCGAACCGGTGGTCAACGCCCACGCCCACGTCGTGGACGAGCCGCTCGCCGCGGCCGCCGGTGGCGAGCACGCCGGCCCCCACCATGGCCAGCACGGCGACGGAGGCGATCAGGGCCATCTTCGGAGAGATGCCGGCGCCCTCGGCGCGCGGAGCCGCAGTCGCCGCCGGCCTGCGGGCCGGGGCGCGCTTGGCGCTAGGGGGCTGCTTGCCCCGAGGCTTCGCCTGAGTTTGCGATCCTCCCCGCACCGCCGCGGGCATAGGCGTCCTCCGTGATCCACAGCACCAGGTCGTCGAATCCCACGCCCTGCGCCGCCGCCTGCTCGGGGACGAGCGAGGTGGGCGTCATGCCGGGCTGGGTGTTGACCTCCAAAAGGACCATGATGTCGTTAATGTCGTCATAACGCAGGTCCGACCGGGTAACGCCCCGACAACCAAGAGCGGCGTGCGCCATCTCGGAAAGTTTCTTCGCCTTTTCAATCGCATGCGGCGGAATCCTGGCCGGAACCACGTGCTCCGAGCCGCCCTCCCCCGTACTTCGCCTCGTAGTCATAAAAGGCGGTCTTCGGAACGATTTCGGTGACGGTCATGGCCTTGCCGTCCATCACCCCCACGGCCAGCTCGAGACCGCGGATGTAGGGCTCGACCATCACCTCCTCGCCGAAGGTCCAGGACGGGGCCACGACCTCCTGCGGCGGGGTATTGGCGCCCCTCGTGGACGATGAACACGCCGACCGAGGAGCCCTCGGCGTTCGGCTTCACCACATAGGGCGGCGCGATCACATGGCCGGCGGCCACGTCGTGACGATTGAAGAGGCCGCCGCCCGGGACCACGACGCCGGCCGCCGCCAGCACCGCCTTGGCCTTGGCCTTGTCCATGGCCAGCGCGGAGGCCAGCACGCCGCAGTGGGTGTACGGGATCTGCAGCGTCTCCAGCACGCCCTGGACGCAGCCGTCCTCGCCCCACTCGCCGTGCAGGGCGTTGAAGCAGACGTCGGGCTTCAGCCCGGTCAGCACCTGCGCCAGGTCGCGGCCGGCGTCCACGCGGCTGACCTTGGCGCCGAGGCGCTCCAGGGCGTCGGCGCATTCGCGGCCCGACACGAGGCTGACCTCGCGCTCCGAGGAGGGGCCGCCCAGCAGGACGGCGACGTGATGTCCGGTAAGGGGAAGGCTCACTTCGCCTCCTTAGGATACTGGCGGAAGTCGATGTCGCGGTCGGCGACGGTGTCCAGGGCAGTCGCCGGGAAGAATGCTTTCATTGTCAGCCCCCTAGCCCGGCTTGCCGATACGCTTGATTTCCCAGTCGAGGTCGACGCCGAACTTGGCCTTCACGTCGGCGCGGACCGCCTCGCCCAGGCCCTCGAGGTCGGCGGCCGTCGCCTCGCCGGTGTTGATCAGGAAGTTGGAGTGCAGCGGTGAGAACATCGCCCCGCCGAACGGCTTGCCGCGCCAGCCGGCGTCGTCGACCAGCTTCCAGGACGAATGGCCCGGCGGGTTCTTGAAGGTGGAGCCGCCGGTCTTCTCGCGGATCGGCTGGGTCTTCTCGCGGCGCGCGGTGATCTCGTCCATGCGGGCGGCGATCGCCGCCGGGTCGTCCGGCCGGCCCTCGAAGAGCGCGCCCAGGAAGATCAGCGGCTCGGCCGCGGCCCGGGCGGACTTGCGGTAGCTGTAGCCGAGGTCGGCGTTGGAGAGGGTGATCCGCTCGCCGGCGCGGGTGAGCGCATAGGCCTCGACCAGGACGTCCTTGGTCTCGGAGCCGTAGCAGCCGGCGTTCATGACCAGCGCCCCGCCGATGGAGCCCGGCACGCCGCGGTAAAACTCGAGGCCCGCGATCCCGGCCTTGCCGGCCTCGCGCGCCAGGGTCGCGTCCAGCACGGCCGCGCCGGCGTAGATGCGGTTGCCGCCGCGCGGTTCGACCCTGGCGAAGGCCTTGCCCAGGCGGATCACCACGCCGTCCACGCCGCCGTCGCGGACGAGGGTGTTGGAGCCGACGCCCAGCAGGGTCACCGGGACCTCGGCCGGCAGGGCCTTCAGGAAGGCGGCGAGGTCGTCCTCGTCCTCGGGCAGGAAGATCGCATCGGCCGGACCGCCGACCCGGAACCAGGTGAAGGGGCCGAGCGGCTCGCCCTTCAGGAGCTTGCCGCGCACGGTCGGCAGGGCGTCGAGCCAGCTCATTCGGCGGCCTGGCCCAGGGCTTCCAGCTCGCCCGGCAGGGCGTAGGACCAGTTCGTGATGTCGCCGGCGCCCAGCAGGACGACCACGTCGCCGGCCCTGGCCTCCACCTGCACGAGGCCGGCGAGCTCCTTCGGCGAGGCGAGCGGGATGGCGCGGCGGTGGCCGTAGCGGCGCAGGCCGGCCACCAGGGCGTCGCGGTCGACACCCTCGATCGGCGCCTCGCCCGCCGCATAGACGTCGGCGACGATCACCGTGTCGGCGTCGTTGAAGCAATGGCAGAAGTCGTCGAAGAGGTCGCGGAGCCGGGTGTAGCGGTGCGGCTGGACGACGGCGACCACCTTGCCCTCGGTGACCGCGCGGGCGGCCTTGAGCACCGAGGCGATCTCCACGGGGTGGTGGCCGTAGTCGTCGACGACGCGGACGCCGTTGGCAACGCCGGTGGTCGTGAAGCGGCGTTTCACCCCGCCGAACTCGGCCAGGCCCTTGCGGATCGCCTCGGCGTCGACGCCAAGCTCGCGGGCGACGGCGATGGCGGCCAGCGCATTCTGGACGTTGTGCTGTCCGGTCATCGGCAGGCGCAGGTCGGCATAGACCACCGGCTCGGCCTCGCGGCCGTGGATGGTCACCGAGAACCGGGCGCCCTCGGGGCCCATGCTGACGTCGTGGGCGCGGACCTCGGCCTGGGGGTTCACGCCATAGGTGACGAGCCGGCGGTTCTCGACGCGGGCGGTCATGGCCTGGACCTCGGGGTGGTCGATGCAGACCGCCGCGAAACCGTAGAACGGGATGTTCTCCACGAAGTCGCGGAAAGCCTTCTTCACCGCCTCGAAGTCCCCGTAGTGGTCGAGGTGCTCGGGGTCGATGTTGGTGACGATGGCGGCCGTCGACTTGAGCTTCAGGAAGGTGCCGTCGCTCTCGTCGGCCTCGACCACGATCCAGTCGCCGGCGCCGACCTTCGCATTGGTGCCGTAGGCGTTGATGATGCCGCCGTTGACCACCGTCGGGTCGAGCCCGCCGGCGTCCAGCAGGGAGGCGACCATGGAGGTCGTCGTGGTCTTGCCGTGGGTGCCGCCCACCGCCACGGAGAACTGCAGGCGCATCAGCTCGGCCAGCATCTCGGCCCGGCGGACCAACGGCAGGCGGCGCTCGCGGGCGGCGACCATCTCCGGATTGTCGGCCTTCACGGCGGTCGAATAGACGAGGGCGTAGGCGCCTTCGACATTGGCCGCGTCGTGGCCGATGAAGATCTTCGCGCCCAGCTTCTCCAGCCGCTCGGTGTTGGCGCTGGCCTTGGCGTCGGAGCCCTGCACCGTATAGCCGGTGCGCAGCATGATCTCGGCGATGCCGCTCATGCCGATGCCGCCGATGCCGACGAAGTGCACGGGACCGATCTCGAAGGGGACGGGGCGGCGAGTCATGAAGCCGGAATAGGCGGAAAGGCCGGGAGACGAAAGGGGCGGCAGCGCGTCCTCTTCCCCTTCGTCCGTCATCCCGGTTTCGCAACGAGACACCCGGATGGGTGCTGGCCGGCGGGTCTGGGTGCGGTCCGGGTTTGGAACCACAGAAACACACAGAACCACACAGAAGGGGCGAGCGGGTTGAGGTCGGTGAGATGGCGAGCGTGAATCGCGCGCCTGGAAGGCGCGCATGGTGATGGAGGCGCCTGGCCATCCGGTGGCCCGCCTTCTGTGTGGTTCTGTGTGGTTCTGTGGTTCATTCCCGCGGCGCGGCTGCGGACTCTGGCTTGGATCCCGGCTTTCGCCGGGATGAGCGGAGGGGGGTTAGCTGGAGTCGGCGGTCTCGGGCTCGGTCTCGGGTTCGGCCCATTCGCGGCCGCGGATGTCGTAGATGAGGGTGGGGTCGGCGCCGATGGCGTCGCAGGCTTCGATGACCAGGAGGTCGAAGTCGCGGGTGAGGAAGTCGGGCTTGGCTTCCTGTTCATCGAGGAAGGCGTCGAGCCTGTCCCACATGGGGTCTTCGGGCGGCGGGCGGTCGGGCTTGTCGATCCCGTCGTCGGGGAGGTTCCAGTCGGCGCCTTCGTGCTCGGTCCAAAAGCAGTCGCCGACCTGTTCCCAGACGTCCTTCCGGCGCTGGTCGACGGCGACCTCGTGCAGGTCGGCTTCGGCCTTCGCCCGGGCTTCGGCGAGGTCGGCTTTCTCCTGAGCCTTGAAGTGCAGATCGTCCTTGTAGCGGACCAGCTTGAGTTCGAGCGCCAGCGTCTGGCGCAGGCCGCGGCTGACCCGGTGGAAGGCGGTGGCGAGGCGGACGGCGTCTTCGGGGCTCTCGGCGTCCAGCGCCCGCCGCTGCAGGTCGCGGCAGAGCTCGAGGCTCATCCCCGCGAGCGCGCGGAGCGTCACGGTGTGACGGTCTTCTCCAAGCTGGGCTGCGTCGTCGGCCATGAGAACGAAACGAGAACATACCAGGCCCGACAAGTCAAGGTTTTTCGGCTGCAGGCCTCTCTCCCCCTCTCTCCCTCTCCGCTTCGCGGGGGAGAGGAGGTGATGGCTTTGAGTCTCAGCTCCACTCCTCCTCCCCCGGGCGAAGCCCGAGAGGGAGAGGGTAGGGAGAGGGCTAGCTGCGGGCGGTGCGTTCGACCACGTCGGCGAGGCGCTCGGCGGCGTCGGGGATGGCGACGGAGCGGGCGGCGGCGGCCATGCGGGTGAGGCGGGCCGGGTTGTTCAGCAGCTTCTCCAGGGCGCCGGCCAGGCTGTCGACGGTGAGCTGGTGCTCGCGGGCGACCTCGGCGCCGCCGGCCTCGGCCAGCAGGCGGGCGTTCTGGCCCTGGTCGTCGTCGATGGCGATGGCCAGCGGCACGAGGATCGAGGGCTTGCCGGCCACCGCCAGCTCGCAGACCGTGCCGGCGCCCGAGCGGCCGATCACCAGGTGGGCGGCGGACAGCCGGCCGGCGAGGTCGCGGAAGAAGGGGGCGATCTCGGCGTCGACCATGGCGTCGCGATAGACCCGGCGGGCCTGGGTCATGGATTCCGCGCGGGTCTGCTGCTGGACCGAAAGCCGCTGGCGCAGGTCCTCGGGCAGGACCTTGATCGCCTCGGGCACCAGTTCGGAGAGCAGGCGCGCGCCCTGGCTGCCGCCGGTGACCAGCAGGCGGACCGGGCCGCCCGGCTCGGGCGGCGTGTAGGACAGCTCGGCGAGCGCCCGGATCGGCGGGCGCACGGGATTGCCGACCACGATCGCCTTGCCGGCCACCTTCGGCGGAGCCTTCTGCAGGGTCGGGAACGCGCAGGCGACGGTCTTCACATGGCTGGCCAGCATCCGGTTGGTCCGGCCCATGACCGCGTTCTGCTCGTGGATCACCGTCGGGCGACGGTCGAGGATGGCGGCGACCAGGGCGGGCGCCGACGGATAGCCGCCGAAGCCGACGACCACGGCGGGATCGAGCTTGCGGAACTCGCGGCGGGCCTTCAGGGCGCCGCCGAGCACGGCGAAGCCGGCGCGGGCCATGCCGATCGGGTCGCCCGGCTTGTAGGTGGCGGCCGAGAGGCCGATGCGCTGTTCGGCGGGGAAGTCCTGCGCCAGGCCCGCCACGCGTTCGTCGGAGGCCAGCACGATGCGCCAGCCGCGCGCGATCAGCGTCTCGGCGAGCGCCTGGGCGGGAAACAGGTGACCGCCGGTGCCCCCGGCGGCGACGACCGCGAGCTTATTCATGATGCCGAGGCCACTAAGCGAACGCGCCGGCCTTGGCGAGCCCTTCGTTGGCCAGGTAGGCCCCGGGACGACGGCGGGTGAGCGCCAGGGCCAGGCCCAGCGTCAGCCCCATGGCGATCATGGACGAGCCGCCGTAGCTGATGAACGGCAGGGTCATGCCCTTGGTCGGGATCAGGTTGAGGTTCACCGCCACATTGATGAAGGCCTGCTGGCCGACCAGCACGAAGAGGCCGGCGGCGGCCACCTGCTCGAAGGGGTCGGAGAGCTTCATGGCCCGGTAGAGGCCGCGGATCACGATGAAGGCGAAGAGGCTGATCAGCAGCAGGGAGAAGATGAGGCCGTACTCCTCGGCGCCCACCGAATAGATGAAGTCGGTGTGCAGGTCGGGCACATGGCGCTTCATGACGCCCTCCCCCGGCCCGCGGCCGAAGAAGCCGCCGGCGGCGATGGCCTCGGCGGCGCGGTCGACCTGGTGGGTGTCGGCCTTGTCGGGGCTGAGGAAGCGGTCGACGCGGCTCGCCACGTGGGGGAACAGGAAGTAGGTCGAACTGAGCCCCGCGATCGCGGTCGCGCCCAGCAGCATCACCCAGGAGAGCGGCACGCCGGCCATCCAGAAGGCGGCGCCGAAGGCCACCGTGATCAGCACCGTCTGGCCGACGTCCGGCTGGATCAGCAGCAGGGCGACCGAGATGAAGTAGAGGCCGAAGGCGATGGAGACGCCCGGCACCCCCTGCCCCTTCTGGCCCTCGGCGAACATCCAGGCGACGAGGATGATCAGCGCCGGCTTCATGTACTCCGACGGCTGGAAGGTGAAGCCGCCGAACTCCAGCCAGCGGGTCGCCCCCTTGGCGTTGTGGCCGATGAACGGCAGGGCGATCATCACCGCGATGGCCGCCAGCCAGATGAAGAAGGCGGCCCTGCGGACCCCCTTCACGTCGAGCATGGAGGCGGCGATCAGGACGACGGCCGAGGCGCCGGCGAAGACGCACTGGCGCACCGCGAAGTGGAACGGGTCGCCGAGGTTCATCCGCACGGCCGCCGCCGGGCTGGCGGCGAACGACATCAGGACGCCGATGAAGATCAGCAGGCCGACGACGCCCAGCATCCAGCGGTCCACCGTCCACCACCAGACACCGATCGGCGTGCGGTCGGAGCGGGCGAAGGCGTGGGCCTGGGAGGGCGTCATGCGGCGCCCTTGTTGGCGGCGGCGGGGTTCTGCAGGCCGGCGACGGCGGCGCGGGAAGGCCTCGCCGCGGTCCTCGAAGTCCTTGAACTGGTCGAAGGAGGCGGCGGCCGGCGACAGCAGGACGATGGCGTCCTGGCCCGAGGCGGCGGCGTCGGCGTAGGCGGCCTGGACGGCGGCGGCCATCGTCCCGCACGCCTGGACCTCGGCCTTGCCCTTGAGGGTGTCGGCGAAGAGCGGCGCGCCCTCGCCGATCAGATAGGCCTTCTGGATGCGCGGGAAGAGGTCGGCGAGCGCCTCGATGCCGCCGGTCTTCGGCTGGCCGCCGGCGATCCAGTAGACCTTCGGATAGCTCGACAGGGCCTGGCGGGCGGCGTCTGTGTTGGTGGCCTTGCTGTCGTTGACGAAGCGGACCCGGCCGATGGCGCCGACCGTCTCCATCCGGTGGGCGAGGCCCGGGAAGCTCATCAGGTGCTCGGCCGCCTCTTCCGGCGGGATGCCAAGGCCCTTGGCGGCGGCGTAGGCGGCGGCCGCGTTCTGCCAGTTGTGCCGGCCCGGCAGCGAGCGGGCGCGGGTCAGGTCGGCGACCTCGACGGCGCGCTCGCCGGTGGCGTCGTAGAGCATGCCCTGCAGGGCGTAGACCCCGCGGCCCATGGCCTTGGACGCCGAGACCGGCACGATGGTCCGGCGGTTGGCGGCGGTGATCTCGGTGCAGATGCGCGCGCCCCAGGGATCGTCCACGCCGATGACGGCGGTGTCGCCCTTGCCCTGGTTGGCGAGGATGCGGCGCTTGGCGGCGACATAGCCCTCCATGCCGCCGTGCCGGTCCAGGTGGTCGGGGCTGACGTTCAGGATGATCGCCACGTCCGGGTGCAGGCTGGACGTCAGGTCGAGCTGGTAGGAGCTGAGCTCGAGCACATAGACGGCGCCGCCGTGCATGTCGTCGAGGCCCAGCACGCCCACGCCGATGTTGCCGCCCATGCGGGTGTCGCGCCCGGCCTGGGCGCAGATGTGGGCGATCAGGGCGGTGGTCGTCGACTTGCCGTTGGTGCCGGTGATGGCGACGATCTTCGGCCGCTTGTGCTCGGGCGCGGCGTTGACGGTGCGGGCGAAGAGCTCGATGTCGCCGAGGATCTCGACGCCCGCCTCGCGGGCGCGCTCGACGGTCCAGTGCGGGGCGGGGTGGGTCAGCGGCACGCCCGGCGACAGCATGAGCGCGGCGAAGGCGCTCCAGTCGGCGGTGGTCAGGTCGGTGAGCTCGAAGCCCTCGGCCTGGGCCGCGGCGCGGGTCGCGGGCTGGTCGTCCCACAGCGCCACCTGGCCGCCGGCCGATGAGGGCGCGCGCGGCGGCGAGGCCGGTCCGGGCTAGGCCGAACACCGCCACCGTCTTCCCCTCGAAGCCGCGGACCGGGATCATGGCTGGCGCGATCCCTCCCCTACCTGAGCTTCAGGGTGGCGAGGCCGACGAGGGCCAGCATCACCGCGACGATCCAGAAGCGGATCACCACGGTCGACTCCGACCAGCCGAGCTTCTCGAAGTGGTGGTGCACCGGCGCCATGCGGAAGACGCGCTTGCCGGTCAGCTTGAAGGACGCGACCTGGATCATCACCGACAGCGTCTCGGCCACGAACAGGCCGCCGATGACCGCCAGGATGATCTCGTGCCGGGTGGCCACCGCGATGGTGCCGACCGCGCCGCCGAGCGCCAGGGAGCCGGTGTCGCCCATGAAGATCTTGGCCGGCGGCGCGTTGTACCAGAGGAAGCCCAGGCCCGCGCCGATCAGCGCCCCGCAGAACACCGCGATCTCCCCCACGCCCGGGACGAAGTGGAGCTGCAGGTAGTTCGAGAAGACGAAGTTGCCGACGATGTAGGCGATCAGGCCGTAGGCGGCGGCGGCGATCATCACCGGCACCGTGGCCAGGCCGTCCAGGCCGTCGGTGAAGTTCACGGCGTTGGCCGCGCCGACGATGATGAAGGCGCCGAACAGCAGATAGGCCCAGCCGAGGTTGAGGTAGGCCTGCTTGAAGATCGGGAAGGTGACGGACGTCAGCAGGTCCGGGCTTTCCGGCGGTCGGGCCGCGAAGAGGATGATGATGGCCACCGCCGCCATGGCGATCAGCGCCTCCAGCAGGAGGCGGACGCGGCCGGAGACGCCCTCGGTGGTCTGCTTGGTGACCTTGGCGTAGTCGTCCATGAAGCCGAGCGCGCCGTAGCCCGCGGTGACGATGACGACGGCCCAGATGTAGGGGTTCGACAGGTCGCCCCAGAGCAGGGTCCCGCCCAGCAGGCCGGCCAGGATCATCACCCCGCCCATGGTGGGCGTGCCGGCCTTCTCGACGATGTGGCGCTCGATGCCTTCCTTGCGGATCGGCTGGCCCTTGCCCTGCTTGGCCTGCATCCAGCGGATGAAGCGCGAGCCCATCAGGACGACGATGAACTGGGCGGTGAAGATCGCCAGGCCCGTGCGGGTGGTCTGGTACTTCAGGATGTTGAGGCCCGGGATGTAACCGCCGGCGGCCAGAAGCTCGTAGAGCCAGTAGATCATGCGCCGCCCTCCTCACCCGCGGAGTCGAGCGCGCGCAGGGCCTGCGCGATCACGCCGGCCTTGGACCCGTTCGACCCCTTCACCATCACCAGATCGCCGGGCTCTACGGCCTGGACGATCCGCGGCGCGAGTTCCGCCGCGCTTTCGGCGTACGCGCCCCGGCGAGTCGGCGGAAGGGCGTCCCAGAGGCTTTTCATCAAAGGTCCGGCGCAGAACACGAGGTCGATTTGCGCACGATCGAGGGGTTCCGCGAGGGCGGCGTGGAAGGCCGGGGCCTCGCCGCCGAGCTCCAGCATGTCGGTCAGCGCGACGATGCGCCGCCCCTCCACGGACCGGGCGCCGAGGGTGCGGATCGCCGAGGCCATGGAGACCGGATTGGCGTTGTAGCTCTCGTCGATCAGGGTGGCGGTCCCGCCCTTCAGCCGGAGGAGGTATTCGGCGCCGCGGCCCTCCAGCGGCTCGAAGGATCCCAGGGCCGCCAGGCTGTCGCCGAGGTCGACGTCGAGGGCCTCCAGCATCAGCAGGACGGCCATGCTGTTCAGCCCCCAGTGGAAGCCGGTCTGCAGGATCGGGAAGTCCAGCGCCTTGCCGTGCAGCCGGGCCTGGACGACGGCGTGGCCGCCGGCCCCCTGGAAGTCGATCAGCCGGGCGTCGCAGCCCTCGCCCGTGCCGAAGGTGCGGATGGTCGCGCCGACCTTTTCCGCTTCCGTCTTCAGCAGGTCGAACCAGACGTTGTCGGCGTTCAGCACGGCGACGCCGCCGGGCGCCAGGCCCTCGAAGATCTCGGCCTTGGCGCGGGCGACGCCCGCCTCGCCGTCCGGGAAGTTCTCCACGTGGACAGGGCCGACGGTGGTGATCACCGCGGCGTGCGGACGGACGAACTTCGCCAGCGGCCGGATCTCGTCGGCGTGGTTCATGCCGACCTCGAACACCGCCCGCTCGGCATCGCGCGGCATCCGGGCGAGCGTCAGCGGCACGCCGATGTGGTTGTTGTAGCTCTTCACCGACGAGTGCGCCCGGCCGGCCAGGCGCAGGCCCGCCATGATCGCCTGGGTGACGCTGGTCTTGCCGACCGAGCCGGTGACGGCCCCGCGCCGGACCTGCGGCGCGCGCTCGCGGGCGGCGACGCCGAGCTTCTCGAGGGCGGCGAAGGTGTCCTCGACCATCACCGCCGGGGCCTCCACCGGCTGCGAGGCGAGCACGCCGGCCGCGCCTTTGGACCGGGCCTGGGCGACGAACTCGTGGCCGTCGCGGACGCCGCCCAGGGCGACGAACAGGTCGCCCGGCTCGATCGTGCGGGTGTCGATGGAGACGCCGACCGCCTGGAAGCCGCCCGCCACCTTTCCGCCCGTCGCGGCCGCGATCTCCTCAGCGGTCCAGAGCGGGTCAGCCATGGAGGGCGGCCCGGGTCTCGGTGACGTCGTCGAAGGGATGGGTGACGCCGGCGATGGTCTGGCCCCTGCTCGTGGCCCTTGCCGGCGACGACCAGGATGTCGCCCTCGGAAAGCATGGCGGCGGCGGCGCGGATCGCGGCGCGGCGGTCGCCGACGTCCTTCGCGCCGCGTCCTTTGCTTGAAGAATGGGCGCCTTCCAGCACCTCGGCGCGGATCGCAGCGGGGTCCTCGGAGCGGGGGTTGTCGTCGGTGACGATGGCCACGTCGGCCAGCTCGGCGGCGATGCGGCCCATGATCGGGCGCTTCGTCCGGTCCCGGTCGCCGCCGGCCCCGAACACCACGATCAGCCTGCCGGTGACGTGCGGGCGGAGCGCCTTCAGCACGGTCTCCAGGCCGTCGGGGGTGTGGGCGTAGTCAACGTAGGCCTCGCCGCCGTTCGGACCGTGGCCGACGCGCTGCAGGCGGCCCGGCGCGCCCTCCAGCGCCTCCAGGCCGGCGAACACCTCGGCGTGGGTCAGGCCGGCGGCCAGGCAGAGGCCCGCGGCGACGAGCGCGTTGGAGGCCTGAAAGCCCCCGGCCAGCGGCAGGGTCACGGTGTAGGTCCGGCCCTCGGCGAGGATCTCCAGCCGCTGGCCTTCGGGCAGCAGGGTGCGGGAGACGAGCTTCAGCCCCTGCCCCGCCTCGCCGACGGTGAACACCGTCTGGCCCGCGCAGGCCGCGGCGGCGGCGAAGGCCGGGAAGTCGTCCGGAGTCGGCGTTCAGCACGGCGATGCCGCCGCGCGGCAGCAGGGTGTCGAACAGGCGCAGCTTGGCCGCCCGGTAGGCCTCCATGCTGCCGTGGTAGTCCAGGTGGTCCTGGGTGAAGTTGAGGTAGCCCGCCGCCGCAAGGCGCACGCCGTCCAGCCGGCGCTGGTCGACGCCGTGCGACGAGGCTTCCATGGCGAAGTGGGTGACGCCCATCTCGGTGATCTTCGCCAGCAGTTCGGCGACGTCGGCGGCGTCGGGCGTGGTCAGGCCGGGCGGGGTGATCTGGTCGTTGCGGCCGTCGGGATGGCTGACGGTGACGCCCAGGGTGCCCATGCTGGCCGAGGTGCGCCCGGCGTGGGCGAAGATCTGGCGGCAGAAGTTGGCGACGCTGGTCTTGCCGTTGGTGCCGGTGACCGCGACGCAGGTGGCCGGCTGGGCGCCCCAGAAGTGCGAGGCGGCGAGCGCATAGGACCGGCGCGGGTCCGGCGTCACGACGGTCGGCGCGGAGAGGTCGAGGTCGCGCTCGGCGATCACCGCCGCGGCGCCGGCGGCCACGGCCTGGGCGGCGAAGGACGCGCCGTCGGCCTTGGAGCCCGGCAGGGCGGCGAACAGGAAGCCCTGTTCCACCTTGCGGCTGTCGGCGGTGACGCCGGTGATCTCCGGATCGTCGGCGAAACCGCGGCGCAGGAGTTCGGACAGGCGGGGCATCAGTACTCTCCCGCGAACGGCGAGGCCGCGCCTTCGGGGACCAGCGAGGCCTTGCGCTGCACGCCCAGGAAGGGGGCGATGCGCGAGATCACCTGGCCGGCCACCGGCGCGGCGACCGCGCCGCCGGTGGACAGGCCGAAGCTCTTCGCCGTGCCGCGGGGCTCGTCCATCAGGATCAGCACCATGTAGCGGTCGTCCTCGATGGCCCCTTCCGTCGGGAAGGCGGCGGCGAAGGACGACACCTGCCGCTGGTGATTATAGCCGCGGATCGCCGGATCGTACTTCTCCCCGGTGCCGGTCTTGCCGCCGACCGACAGGCCCGGGACGTTGGCCGACTTGCCCGAGCCGCCGGTGACGTTGGCGCGCATGATCTGCAGCATCTGGGCGGAGGTGCGTTCGCTCATCACCCGGCGGCCCTCCGGCGCCTGGCCGGGCGGCAGCTTGCGGATGGTCAGCGGCTTCAGCAGGCCGCCGTTCATCAGGGTGTCGTAGGCGATCACCAGGGACAGCGGCGAGACGTTCATGCCGTGGCCGAACGAGGTGGAGGCCACCGCGTCCTCGTCCCACTTCTTCGGCGTCAGCGGCCGCGCGCTCTCGATCAGCTCGACCTTGGCGGTGCTGGTGAGGCCGAGGTTGGTGAAGTACTGCGACAGCCGCTGCGGCCCGATGGCCACGGCCAGCTTGGCGGTGCCGATGTTGGAGGAGTGCTGGAACACCTCCACCAGGGTCAGGATCTTCCGGGCGGCGTGGAAGTCGTGGATCGTCCGGTAGCCGAGCTTGTAGGGCTCACGGGCGTCGAAGGTGGAGCTGGGCGTGGCGACGCCGGCGTCGAGGCCGATGGCCACGGTGAACGCCTTGAAGGTCGAGCCCATCTCGAAGACCGACGCTGCGGCGCGGTTCAGCTTGGCGTCGTCGCTGGCGGCGCCCGGCTTGTTCGGGTCGTAGGTGGGATAGCTGGCCATCCCGAGAATCTCGCCGGTGTGGACATTGGTGACGATGCCGACGGCGCCCTTGGCGCTGAACTCCCGGGCCGCCGTGTTGAGCTCGTCCTCCAGCGCCGCCTGGACGCGCAGGTCGATGGACAGCGGCACCGTCGCCCCGCGGGCGGCCGCCTGGCGGATCTCCTCGTTGAGCGCGGCCTCGGCGCCGGTCAGGCCCTCGCCGCCGGTGTCGGCGAAGCCCAGGAGGTGGGCGGCGGTGGAGCCCAGCGGATAGACCCGGCGCTCTTCCGGCTCGAAGGAGACGCCGGACAGGCCGAGCTCGTGCACGCGGGCGCGCTGCTCGGGCGTGAGCGCGCCCATCACGAACACCCGGCGCTCGCCGCGCAGCGCGCGCTCCAGCCGGCGGTGGTCGAGCTCCGGCAGGGTGCGGGCCAGCGCCGCGCGGGTCTCGGCGGTGTCCCAGATCTCGCGCGGGTCGATGTAGAGGCCGTAGTGCAGGAGGTCGGCGGCCAGCATCTGGCCGTTGCGGTCGGTCAGGTCGGCGCGCGCGGCCCCGGCGATGGGCGCGAGGCCGTCGGCATGGCGCAGGCCCGAGAACATCGCCGCACGGGTGGCGCCGAACGCCAGCGTCAGGAAGGCGGTGGCGAAGAGCGCCAGGACGAAGAAGATCCGCAGGCGGGTGTCGTCCTCGGCCCGGCCGGACGCCCGGGCGCGCTCGAAGGCGTGCTCCAGGCCCCACATCCAGCGGGCCAGCCAGCGCGACAGCGGCGCCCCCGCCCAGGGATTGCAGGCCGAGGCTCATTGGCCGGCCTCGGCGGGGGGTCGCGGACACGGCGGGGGCCGCCTCCAGCGCGGCGCCGGTCTCCTCGATCACGACGGGCGGCAGGTCGCCGGGCGCGGCGGCGGCCAGCACCACGGGCGGGGCGTTGCGGGCGATGTCGAGCAGGTTCTCGACGGTGGCCTCGCGCTTCACCGAGACCGGCTTCATCCCGAGATAGGCGGTGGACAGGTGCTCGACCCGAGCCGGCTGCTCCAGGTGGCTGACCTCGGCCTGCAGCAGGCGGATGCGGGCCTTCTCGGCGCCGATCTGCCGCTCGATGCGGGCGATCTCGGCGCGCTCGCGGCCGGCGACGGTCTTGGCCAGGTAGACGCCCAGGATCAGCGTCACCAGCAGGCCCAGCGCGACCAGGTCGACCAGGCGGAACCCGCGAACCCTCCGATCGAGCAAGGTCATGCCGCATCTCTCCAGACCGGCGCATCGGTGCGCACGGCCGCTCTCAACTTCGCCGAACGGGCCCTGGGATTGGCCGCCAGCTCCGCGTCGCCCGGCGCCTTCGCGCCGTTGAACAGGAGCTGGAAGCTCGGGGCGGCGCCGGCTTCCACCGGCGGCGCGTGGCGCGACCCAGCCGGCGTTCTACCTGCCCGCACCGACAGGAAGCTTTTGACGATTCTATCCTCGAGCGAATGGAACGTGACGACGCAGAGGCGACCGCCGGCCTTCAGGGTCTTCTCAGCCGCGACGAGGCCGGCCTCCAGTTCGGACAGCTCCTCGTTCACCGCGATGCGGATCGCCTGGAACGAGCGGGTGGCGGGGTGCGTCTTGGCGCCCCGGCGGCCGCCCAGCGCCCTCTCGATGAAGTCGGCCAGCTCCAGCGTGCGGGTGAACGGCTGCTCGGCGCGGCGGCGCGCGATGGCGGCGGCGACCCGGCGGCTCTGCCGCTCCTCGCCGTAGACATAGAGGATGCGCGCCAGCTCGACCGGCTCGGCGGTGTTGACCAGGTCGGCGGCGGTCTGGCCGGTATCGCCCATGCGCATGTCGAGCGGCCCGTCGCGCATGAAGGAGAAGCCGCGCTCGGCCTCGTCGAGCTGCATGGACGAGACGCCGAGGTCGAGGGCGACGCCGTCGACGCTGGCCTCCCCCAGCACCTCGTCCATCTCGGAGAAGCGGGCCTCGACCAGGCGGAAGCGGTCGGCGGGCAGGTCGCCGGCGAAGCGGCGGGCGGACGGGTCGCGGTCGAAGGCGACGACGGACGCGCCGGTCGCCAGGATCGCGCGGGTGTAGCCGCCGGCCCCGAAGGTGCCGTCCACGTGGGTCTCGCCGGCCTTGGGGGCGAGGGCCTCGACCACCTCGTCGCGCAGGACGGAGACGTGCGCAGCCTCGCTCATTGGCCGCCCCCGAGGCGGGCGGCGCGCTGCTGGGCGCGGAGCTGGGCCAGGCCGTCGCGGGCCAGCTCGCGCTGGGCGGCGCGGTGAGCCTGGAAGGCCTCGCGCTGCCAGATCTGGAAGCGGTCGCCCATGCCGACCACGACGACCCAGTCGGTCAGGCCGAACATCTCGCAGAGCGTCTCGGGCAGGGTGATGCGGCCGGCGGTGTCGAAGGACAGGCGCGCCATGCCGCCGAGCACGGAGGTCTCCAGCGCCGAGCGCAGCGGGTCGCCGAACTCCAGCTCCTCGATGACGCCGTTGTAGCGGTCGAACAGGGCCTTGCCGCCGCCCTCGATGCAGTCGGCCTCGATGGAGGGGAAGCAGAACACGCCGTCGAACGGCCCGGCGGCGAGCGCGCGGAAGTCCTGCGGCACGACGATGCGCCGCTTGGCGTCCAACTGTTTCTCGAAGGTCGAGAGAAACACGCCTGAAAAACCCCTGCCCTGCGACCGCCGCCCGGCCGCCCCGTCACCGCTCCCCGGTGTCGCCCGGCGCCCCGAAACGGGGTCGGGCGACAGGGTGAGCGGATGATGATTGGGTTAACACGGGATCAACTGGGATACAATGACTCCAGAAGACTCAATCACGCAAAAACAATGCCCTCGGCAGGCAGTAGAATGGGGCGATAAGACTTATCCACCGAACATACAGAGAACGCTTTAACACCTGGGGCGAAACGGCGCCGTTGGGGGGCTTGAGGATGAACGGATCAGACGGCCTGTAAGCCGGGTTCTGTGCCGCCTCCCGAAGGAGACGCGGCGGCCATTCCTCTGGACCGACCCTCGCGGGCCGGTTCTCGCGACCTACCCGGACCTGCTCGGACCAACGACGGTCCTGCCCGGATTGCTCCCGGCGCGCGGTCCCTATTCGGTCTTGCTCCTGGCGGGGCTTGCCATGCGGCGACTGTTACCAGCCTCCCGGTGGGCTCTTACCCCACCCTTTCACCCTTCCCGTCCCCGAGGGGGCGGAGGTTTGCTTTCTGTGGCGCTATCCCTGGGGTCGCCCCCGGCGGGCGTTACCCGCCGCCATGTCGTCGTGGAGCCCGGACTTTCCTCGACCCCGAAGGGCCGCGACCGCCCGGCCGTCTGATCCGCGCGGAAAGTGGTCGTTTGGCCCCGCGGGGTCAAGCCGGTGTCATTCCGGCCCATTTTCCATCAGCCGCGCGACCGGATGGTCGCCGAGCGCGGCGATGACGCCCAGCCGGTCGGCCTCGGCCTTGTTCTGGGAGAGCTTGGAGATCCCTTCCAGCCGCTCCACGGTCAGCCGGGCGCCGACGATCCCGCGGACCATCTTCTCGAACACGCCGGGGCTCATCTTGGCCCGGGTCCAGGGCCGCTTGGGCAGCAGGCGGGCCTCCTCCTGGGCCGACAGGGCGTCGACCTGGGCGATCAGGCCCGCCTCGTCGAGGATCGCCACCGGCCCCTCGGCCTCCACGGAGACGTAGTTCCAGGTCGGCACCTGGTCGGGGCTCTCGTACCAGTCGGGGCTGACGTAGGCCTCGGGGCCGAGGCTGACGGCGACGGCCCGGAAGCCCGTGGCGAGGAACGGGCTCAGCGCATTGCCGCGCGACAGGTGAAAGTCGACGGCGAGGCCGCCGTCGAGCCGCCGGACCACCGCAGGCGCGTGGGCCACGCGCGGCCGGCCGTCCGGGGCGGCGCAGATGGTCACGAACGGCTGCGCGCCAAGCTGGGCGACCAGCCGCCCGGCGTCCTCCACATGGAAGAGCCTGGCCGGATGCATCAGGCGCCGAGCCGGAGGAGCGCGATCAGCCGCGCGCGGGTCTCGCCGTCGGCGATGCCGTCGACCGTCTCCGGCCGCCAGTGGCGCTGGAAGGCGCGCACGACCGTCGCCGTCTGGGCGTCGTACTGGCCGGACGGCGGGCAGGCATAGCCGAGCCGGGTGAGGCCGGCCTGGAAGGCGAAGACCCCGGCGCCCGTTTCCCCCCTCCCCGATCGGCGCGCCGGGCGCCGCGGGCGCCTCGGCCCACAGGCCGTGGCCGGCTTCGGCGAGGCGCTTCCAGGGGAACAGCTCGCCGGGATCGTCCTTGCGGTCGGGCGCCACGTCGGAATGGCCGACGATGCGGCCGTCGTCGATGGTCCAGCGCGTGCGGATGTCGGCCACGAGCGCGATCACCGAGGCGATCTGCGCCTCCGGGAACGGCCGGTAGCCCCACTCGTGGCCGGGGTTGACGATCTCGATGCCGATGGAGGTCCCGTTCAGCGCCCGCTGGCCCTTCCAGAAGGAGACGCCGGCATGCCAGGCGCGGCGTTCCTCGGGCACCAGCCGGAAGACCCGGCCGTCCTCCTCGACGACGTAGTGCGAGGAGACCTTGGACTCCGGGTTGCGCAGCCAGTCGATCGCCTCCTGACCGGTCGGCATGCCGGTGTAGTGCAGGATCAGCGTGTCCGGCGGCGCGGTCCGGGCGTCCCAGTTCGGCGACGGGGCTTCGATGACGTTCATTGGGCGCGGTTCCGTATGGCGAGCAGCATGGGCCAGACCTGGTTGCCGCGCAGCGCGATGATCAGGACGCCCACCAGGGCGACGGCGCTGCCGATGGCCATCCGCGGCCCGAACGGGTCGTTCATGACCGCCACCCCGAGCGCGATGGTGGCGAGCGGGGTCATCAGCGTCAACGCCGAGACGAGGTTGGCCTCGTGCCGCTGGACGAGGACGTAGAACAGGGAGTGGGCGAACAGCGAGACGATCAGCGCCGAGAACAGGAGCGCGCCCAGGAACGGCCAGCCGGCGGCGATGACCTTCTCGACCTGCCCGGGCTCGAAGACCGCCGAGAGCAGGGTCAGCGGCAGGAGCGAGGTGAAGCCGACCCAGGCCTGGTACTGCAGGGGCTTCACGCCCTCGAGCTGTTTCATCAGCACCGAGCCCAGCGACCCGCCGAAGGCGGCGGCGGCGACCAGCAGCAGGCCGGTGGAGATCGCGAAGCCGTGCGGATCCCACATCACCGTCATGGCGCCGGCGAAGGTCAGCGCGATGCCCAGACCGCGGCGCCAGCGGATGCGCTCGCCCAGCAGGAGCACGGAGAGCAGGATGCTCATGGGGATGCCGAGCTGCAGCACCACCGCCGCCGACGACGGCGTGGCGGTCTTCAGGCCGACGAACAGCAGGGCGAAGTTCGCGCCGCCCATCAGGAGGCCCACGACCACGATCCGCCAGAGCGGCCTGGGAGCCGGGAACAGCCAGGGGAAGACGCAGAGCAGCACGACGGCGAACCTGAGGCCGGCATAGGCCAGCGGCGGCACGTTCAGCCCGCTGACCACATATTTCGACAGCACGTTGTTGGCGGCCCAGATCAGGCACACCATCACCATCAGGCCGAGATCGCGGGGAGACATCGCCTCTCCGGTTAGGGTGCTGCGGGCCGACGGGCAACCTCGGCCGCGTGCAGGGCCGGTGGAGCCTCGATGCAGCCCATCGTCACGCCTTGCGGCGGACGAAGCGCAGGGCGGTGAGCGTGTCGGAGAAGCCGACGACCTTGTTGTCCACCAGGCCGGCGGCCTTGGCGGCGGCCATGACCTCGACGTCCTTGACAGTGGCGGCCTTGCCCTTGCGCGAGAGGACCCAGAGGGCGCCCATGTCCGAAAGCGTCGGGACGAGGTCGCCGATGCGGGCGAGCGCCTCGGCGCTGTCGGCGGCGTAGAAGAGGAGGTCGAGCCCGGCGAGCTCGGTCACCGGCTGGGCGCCGGCCTCGGCCAGCTCGCGGGTGAGGTCGATGTCCGCCACGCCGATCACGGCGGCGCGCATGCCGGGCTTCGCCCCGATCTTCGCCATCCGGGTCCTTGGATTGAGGATGGAGTCGGCCCAGGCGGCGGCCCGCTTCTCGCCCAGCGCGAAGCGTGAGCCGTCGGCCAGCACGAGGTCGTCGCCCTCGGCGCGGACGCCCTGCAGCGCCTCGCCCTCGAAGACACGGCGTTGCGCGCCCCGGAAAACGAGACGGGGCGGCTCCAGCTGGAGCCGCCCCTCATCTTCGCCGTCGGCGAAGGTCGCCTTGACCTGCGCCTCCTGCCCATGGCCCCTAAGCCGCCTGGCCGAGGCTGAGGAACTCATAGCGGCCGAGGTGGTGATCGGT
Source organism: Phenylobacterium sp. J367 (assembly GCF_024699985.1). Taxonomy (GTDB): domain Bacteria; phylum Pseudomonadota; class Alphaproteobacteria; order Caulobacterales; family Caulobacteraceae; genus Phenylobacterium. The sequence continues at coordinate 4,608,716 of NZ_JAJONA010000001.1, forward strand.
GTTTCCGAAGGCGCTCTCGATCAGGGTGGCGCGCTTGAAGTAGTGGCCGATGGCCATCTCGTCGGTCATGCCCATGCCGCCGTGCAGCTGGATGGCGTTCTGGCCGATGAACTTGGCGGCCTTGCCGATCTGCACCTTGGCGGCGGAGACCGCCTTGGAGCGCTCGGCGTCGTCGCTGAGCTTGATGGTGGCCATGTAGGTCATCGAGATCGACTGCTCGAGCTGGATGAACATGTCGACCATCCGGTGCTGCAGCACCTGGAACGAGCTGATCGGGGCGCCGAACTGCTTGCGCTGCTTGGTGTAGTCGAGCGTGCCCTCGTGGAGCTTGCGGAACACGCCGATGGCCTCGCCGCAGGTCGCCGCGATCGCCTCGTCGACGACCTTCTCGATGAGCGGCAGGCCGTTGTCGGCCGGGCCCAGCAGGGCGTCGGCGCCGACGCTGACGTTCTCGAAGGTGACTTCCGAAGCCCGGTTGCCGTCGACGGTCGGGTAGTCGCGGGTGGACACGCCCTGGGCGTCCTTCGGCACGACGAACACCGAGATCCCCTGGGCGTCGCGCTGGCCGCCCGAGGTGCGGGCGGTGACGATCAGGTGGCTGGCGAAGGGCGCGCCGACGACGACCGCCTTCATGCCGTTGATCACCCAGCCGGCGCCGTCCTTCTTCGCCGTCGTGGTCAGGTCGGCGAGGTTGTAGCGGCCCTTGGGCTCGGCATAGGCGAAGGCGAAGGTGGCCGTGCCGGCGATGATCTCGCCGATCAGGTCGGCGGCGCCCGCGTGGCCGGAGTGCTTCAGGAAGCCGCCGCCGATCACCACGGTGGGCAGGTAGGGCTCGACGACCAGCGCCTTACCGAACTCCTCCATGACGATCATGTTCTCGATCGGGCCGCCGCCCAGGCCGCCGAGCTCCTCGGAGAACGGCGCGCCCAGGATGCCGAGCTCCTCGGCGAAGGCCTTCCAGACCTCCGGACGCCAGCCCGGCTCCTTCGAGATCGCCGCGCGGCGCTTGTCGAAGTCGTAGGTGTCGGCCAGGTAGCTCGCGACCGTGTCGCGCAGCATCGACTGTTCTTCGGTGAAGCTGAAATCCATCGGAAGGACCTACTCTCGTCGTCCCCCTCCCCCTTGCGGGGAGGGGTTAGGGGTGGGGGTGTCGGCGCTGAGCCGGGCGAAGATCATCTGCAGCACGTCGTCCACCGGCTGGTCGTTGCGGAACCGCATAACGCGGTAGCCGCGGCCTGTCAGCCAGGTGTCGCGGGCGGCGTCGCGACTTGCGACCTCGGGCAGGTCATGGACGCCCCCGTCCAGTTCGACGATCAGTCGATGCTGGTGGCAGACGAAATCCACGACGTAGGGCCCGAAAGGCGCTTGCCGCCGGAAATGCAGGTCGGTCGTGCGGAGAGCTTTCCAGAGCTGTTTCTCGGAGTACGTGGGCTCGCGCCGCATCCGACGCGCAGCAGACGCTGCGCGGTCGAACTTGTGGATCGCTCCAGGCGTTCGCTCAGGCACCCCCACCCCCAGCCCCTCCCCGCAAGGGGGAGGGAGCTCTCCGTTGCGGCCGAAATCAGAGCCCCAGCACCATCTTGGCGATGATGTTGCGCTGGATCTCGTTGGAGCCGCCGTAGATCGAGGTCTTGCGGCCGTTGAAGTACTCGCCGGCCAGGCCGCGGGCGTAGTCCGGGCCCGCCTGGAAGTTGTCGCCGAGGTCGCGCAGGAACGGCGCGCCGTAGTGGCCGACGGCCTCGAGGGCGAGCTCCTGCAGGCGCTGCTGGATCTCGGTGCCCTTGATCTTGAGGATCGAGCTCTCCGGACCCGGGCCCTTGCCGCTGCTCTCGCCGGCGAGCGTGCGGAGCTCGGTGAACTCCAGCGCCGAGAGGTCGATCTCCAGCTCGGCCACCTTGCGGCGGAAGAAGGCGTCGCCCAGCAGCGAGCCGCCCGCGTCCGAGCGCTCGGTCTTGGCGATGGTCCTGAGCTTCTCGAGGTTGCGCTTGGAGCGCGCCACGCCGGCGATGCCGGAGCGTTCGTGGGCCAGCAGCGCCTTGGCGCAGGTCCAGCCCTGGTTCTCGTGGAAGATGCGGTTCTCGACCGGCACCTTCACATTGTCGAGGAAGACGTCGTTGACCTCGTGGCCGCCCTCCAGGGTGATGATCGGGCGCACGGTGATGCCGGGCGTCTTCATGTCGATCAGCAGGAAGGAGATGCCCGACTGCGGCTTGGCGTCCGGGTCGGTGCGGACCAGGAAGAAGCCCCAGTCGGCGTGCTGGCCGAGCGTCGTCCAGGTCTTCTGGCCGTTGACGATGTAATATTCCTTGCCGTCGTCGGCGGTGATCCGCTCGGCGCGGGTCTTCAGGCTGGCCAGGTCGGAGCCGGCGCCCGGCTCGGAGTAGCCCTGGCACCACCAGACGTCGCCGTTGTAAATGCCCGGCAGGAAGCGCTGCTTCTGCTCCTCGGTGCCGAAGGTGTAGACCACCGGGGCCAGCATGCTGACGCCGAACGGCAGGACCGGCAGGGCGTCGGCGTTGGCGAGCTCCTCGGACCAGATGTACTTCTGGGTGGGCGTCCAGCCCGTGCCGCCGTGCTCCACCGGCCAGGACGGGGCGACCCAGCCCTTCTTCGCCAGGATCCGGTGCCACAGGAGGTACTCCTCCTTGGTCAGCGCCCGGTGCTCGTCCTGCGCGGCGCGCAGCTCGGCCGGATAGTTGTCGCGGATGAAGGCCCGGACCTCGTCGCGGAAGGCGTTCTCTTCAGGCGTGAAGTCGAGGTTCATGGGCGTCTCCCGTCGCTTGTCTTTACAGCGTATGGCGCTAGGCCGCGGACCATACGCTTGAGCCGCCGAAATGGGAAGATGACGCTTACGTCAACGTCATTTCTATCCTCGGAGGTCAGCGGAGCGGGGCGCCGCCGAGAGGGCGTCTCGTGCGTTTCAGGCAGTCAGACGGCGGCGGCGGTTCCCGGGCGGGACGCCGGCGTTCGCCCAGCTTGCGCTCGTCCCGGAACAGGCCCACACATCCGCGCCCCATGCCCCGGATCGTCACCTACAATGTCCACCGCTGCGTCGGGAACGACCGCCGCCTGGACGTTCCGCGCATCGCCGACGTGCTCGCGACCCTGGAGCCGGATATCGTCGCCCTGCAGGAACTGGACGTCGGGCGCGCGCGCACCAACAACGTCGACCAGGCCCACGAGATCGCCGACCGGCTGCGGATGGCGAGCCATTTCCACCCGGCGCTGAAGGTCGAGGAGGAGCTCTACGGCGACGCGATCCTCACGGCCTATCCCGAGACCCTGATCCAGACCGGCCCCCTGCCGGGCCATCCCCGGCTGCCCCAGCTCGAGCCGCGGGGCGCGCTGTGGGTGGAGGTGGAGATCGAGGACCGGCCGGTCCAGATCATCAACACCCACCTGGGCCTGGTGCCGAAGGAGCAGCAGATCCAGGCGGCCTTCCTCGCCGGCCATGGCTGGCTGGAGCATCCGCGCTGCAAGGGCCCGCGCATCCTGCTGGGCGACTTCAACGCGACCGCCACCTCGGTGGTCTACCGCACGCTGTCCGCCCGCCTGGAGCCCGCGCGCCGGCTGGCGCCGAAGAAGACGCCGACGGCGACCTTCCCCTCCCCGCTGCCGGTGCTGCGCATCGACCACATCTTCGTCAGCCGCGAGATCGAGGTGCGGGACGTCTTCGTGCCCTTCGATCCGGCGTGGCGGGTGGCGTCCGACCACCTGCCGCTGGTGATGGACTTCAGCGTTCGCCCGGAGGCGTGAGCGAACGGTCGTCGGCGACCTGCCGCGCCTCGCGCATCAGCCGTTCGCGACGCCGGGCGAGCCGCCAGGAGTCGGCCGTGTCGACCGGGTCGCCGATGTGGTAGGCGGCGATGAACTCGCCCACCCCGGTCATCATCGGCGGCTCGATGGGCGCGAGCCGGCCCTCGCGGTTCAGGGCGTCGATGGCGGGGCAAAGGCCGCCGAACTCCGCCCGCGCCTTGGCGACCGCGTCGCCCGTCACGCCCATGAAGTGCCCGACCAGGCGGTCGCGGAAGGCGGAGATGGTCAGCCGGTGGGCCTCGTCGTGGCATTCCACCGCCAGCTCGCACTCGGTGTCGAAGCCGCCGGACCGATTGTTGAGGTTCGCCGAGCCGACCCGGGCCAGCCGGTCGTCGAAGACGCTGACCTTGGAGTGGACGATGATCACCTCGCCCCCTTGCGTCCGCGGATAGAAGGCCTTGAAGCGGCCGAAGACATCGGCGGCGCGCAGGCGCCAGATCATCGTCCCGCGCGTCCGGTCCATGGTCAGCCGGTCGAACCAGCTCGGGGCCACGCCGGTCGATATCATCACCACCTCCGGGCCATTGGGCTCGGCCAGCCTGGCGGCCAGGGCCTCGCAGACCAGCGGCGAGGTGAAATACTGGTTCTCCAGATAGATGGTGTCGGTCGCCTCGGCGATCCCCGCCAGGGTCAGCTTCTGGATCTCGTTGACCAGCGGATAGGACTTCCAGTCCGGCTCGGTGCGGGCGATGCCGACCTCGACCTCGCGTAGGTGCGGCGGCACATGGTCGGGCCAGGGATCGCCGCCGGCGTCCGGCGGCGGCGCCACCGTCTCGCCGGTCGCCCGCCGCCAGCGCTCGCGGGCGAGGTCGCCGAGCGCCGCCGCCGCCGGGCCGTCGACCATCATCATCACCTCGTGCCGGGGGGCGTGGCACTCCTGCTTGGGCATGATCCGGCGCGGGTCGTCGTCGCGGTGACCCGCCGTGTCCCAGCGGTCGACGGCGATGTCGCCGCCGCCGCAGAAGGCCAGACGGTCGTCGATCACCAGCACCTTCTGGTGGTGGCAGGCGCCGAACGGGACGTGGTCGTCGAGCACGAACTTGACCGGCGTGTCCTTGAAGAATTTGCGCGCCTTGTGCGGAAAGAACTCCTGGGTGGCGCTGATCGGCAGGGCCGACTTCCAGATCAGCAGGCGCACGTCGAGGTCGGGCCGGGCGCAGGCCAGGTCGACCAGGATGCGGCCGACCTCGTCCGGGTCGTCCGGTCCATCGTAGCCGTCGGGGAACAGGCGCGTCCGGGGGTCGAAGCCCCAGCCCAGCAGCAGGATCGAGCGGCGGGCCTTGTGGAAGGCGTCGAAGACGGCGGTGAAATAGGCCTCGGTGTCGATGAGGAACGCGGCGCGGTCAGCCCGCGCGGTCCGCCAGACGGTATCACCAGATCTCAAGGCCGACATCATGCTCCCCGGTCGCCCCAACGGCGCTCGAAGCGCTCAAAAGCTTGGCCGCCAAGATGGGTTCCGTGCAAGCGAAAGCGCCAGGGCGGATTCGCAAAAAAAAAAAGGCGCGCCGCCCCGGGGGAAGCGGCGCGCCGGAACCTGGAGTTGGGGCCAGGCTCGGAGGGTCAGCGGACGGCGACGGCCTTGTCGGGCCCCATGTAGGCCATGCAGGCCCCGGTCAGTTCGGCGTTCAGGCGGTCCTTGCGGTCGGGGCTCTTGGCCTCCCGGCGCGCCTTGTCGAATTCGCTTTCGCCACGTTCGAGCACGAAGCTCTGGCGGCCCTTCTTCTGCGCCTTGAGATAGGTGTCGAGGCCAGCCGTATCGACCGAACCGAGCGTCTCGGCGAGGCCCTTGCAGCGGTTGGCCTTCATGTAGTCGAGGTCCGACGCGCGTTCAGCGGCGCCCGCCTGGCCGGCGGCGACAAGACCCAGAGCTGCGATGGCGATGGCGGCGACTTTCATACTCACGTCTCCCTCAGAAACTTCCTGAACGGAAACTGCGCCGCAGCCTGCGTTACTTCAAATGAATTACCGGCAATGTTCAGTAGACTCGGATTAAACTTCTGCAATGATACACCGTTGTTACTTGTGACTATAAATTGTTTGTAATGTTCGATCTGGCCGGGCATGAAGGCGGCATGGCGCGATTTGAGCCCTGCATGACCGCCGACGAGGTGAATGCGCTGATGTCGCGCGCCTTCCCCGGGACGGATTCCGAGACCCAATGGCGGGTGACGACGGTGGCGCCGGGCCGATGCACGACGGTCCGCCCCTATGCCGACGTCATGCTGCGGCCCGGCGGGCTGGTCTCCGGCCCAAACCTGATGGCGATGGCCGACACCGCCGCCTATGCGCTGATCCTCGCCCACATCGGCGAGCAGCTGATGGCCGTGACCTCGCAACTGACCATCAACTTCCTGCGCGGCGCGAAGCCCGGCGACATCCACGCTGAGGCCGAGCTTCTGCACCTCGGCCGCCGCAGCGCGGTCTGCGACGTACGGCTGTGGACCGAGAGCCCCGACCGACTGGCCGCCCAGGCCAGCGTCGCCTACGCCCTGCCGCTCCCCGAGGCGCGGACATGAGCGCGCCGCCGGGCGGCCCCCGAAGGCCATCAGGACCCCCTGCATCAAGGTGTGCGTCGTCGACGGCGAGAGCGGCCTTTGCATGGGCTGCTACCGCCAGCTCAACGAGGTGGCGGGGTGGGCCAGGCTGTCGGACGCCGAGCGGGACGCGATCATGGCCGAGCTGCCCGAGCGGAAGCGCCGCATTCGGCCCGAGAAGCTGGCGATGTTCCGATAGCGCGGCCTTTCCGCCCGCTAACCGCCGTCGTTCATCCCTTAACAACGGATCGGGCCTAGGCTTCGCCCTTCAAAGCGGCGGAGCGGAACCCGAAACGGATGAGCGAGCGGGCGTCCAGTCTCGTGCGATATGCCCTCGTGGCGTTCGTCGCCTCGGCCTCGGCCTTCGCGTCGGCCGGCGCCGTCGTGGCCTTCGCCCCGAAGCCCCCGCAGCTGCGCGCCGCCCGCGCCGAAGCCGCCATGGTCATGCCCCTGGCCGCCGACCCCGCGGCCGGCGAGCGCGCCGAGATCCCCAAGGCCGCCGACGGCCACTACTGGGCCCAGGCCGAGGTGAACGGCCAGGCCGTGCGCTTCCTGGTCGACACCGGCGCGACCGCCGTGGCGCTGACCCCCAACGACGCCCAGCGCCTGGGCATCCGCATCGAGCAACTGAAGTTCGACTACACGGTCGGCACCGCCGCCGGCCGCACCCGCGCCGCGCCGGTGAGGCTCGCCTCCGTCTCGGTGGACGGCGCGCGGATCGAGAACGTCGACGCCCTGGTCATCGAGGAAGGGCTGGACAGCTCGCTCCTCGGGATGACCTACCTAGGCCGCCTCTCCAGCTTCCAGGCCACGCGCCAGGCGCTGTTCCTGCAGCCCTGAGATCTCGGCCAGGGCGCGCTCGATCACCTCGACGCCGGCCCCCGCCTTCACGCCTTCGACCGTCAGGATCCGCCGCCAGGCGCGCGCGCCCGGCATGCCGTGGAACAGGCCCAGCATGTGGCGCGTCATGGCCGCCAGATGGACGCCGGCCGAAAGCTGCCGCTCGACGTAGGGGATGTAGCGCCGGACGGCCTCGAAGCCATCGACATCCTGGCCGTCTCCAAAGATCCGGCGGTCGGCTTCCCCCAGCAGTCCGGGCGTATGGTAGGCGGCGCGGCCCAGCATGACGCCGTCCACGTGGCGCAGGTGGTCCTCGGCCTCGTCCAGCGACGCGACCCCGCCGTTGATCACGATGGTCAGCTCCGGCCGCTCGGCCTTCAGCCGCCAGACCAGCGGATAGTCGAGCGGCGGGATGTCCCGGTTCTCCTTGGGCGACAGGCCCTTCAGCCAGGCCTTGCGGGCATGGACCACGAAGTGGCTGACGCCGGCCCGGGCGCAGAGGTCGACGAGGCCGAACAGGCTCTCCTCGGGGTTCTGGTCGTCGACGCCGATCCGGCACTTCACGGTGGCCGGGACCCTCACCGCCTCGGCGATGGCGGCCATGCACTCGGCGACCAGCTCCGGCTCGCGCATCAGGCAGGCGCCGAACCGGCCCGACTGCACCCGGTCCGACGGGCAGCCGACGTTGAGGTTGATCTCGTCGTAGCCCCAGGCCTCGCCGATCCGCGCGGCCTCGGCGAGGTCCGCCGGCTCCGAGCCGCCGAGCTGCAGCGCCACCGGATGCTCCACGGGATCGAACCCCAGCAGCTTCTCCCGGTCGCCGTTCAGCACCGCCCCGGTGGTCACCATCTCCGTATAGAGCAGCGCGCGGCCGCTCAGCGTCCGGTGCAGGACCCGGCAATGCCGGTCCGTCCAGTCCATCATCGGGGCGACGGAAAGTGTGTGGGGCGGAAGGCGCTGCACTAGCCGGTCATTCTGGGTGTCGGAGCCGTCGATGGGCGCACCGCCGTCGGTGCAGGCGGCGGTATATAGGGGGACGTCCCCGCGGAAAGAAGACCGTCCCGCTCCCATGGGAGGCGCGGCGCCGCGCCTCGGGGGTCAGACCGTGCAGACGTCCGCCATGTCCCGCACATGGTCGTCATCCGCGGGCCTGGGGCCATGGATGTGAGGCGTCTCCGCCAGGACCGTGACGATCTCGGCCCCCCGCTCCAGTGTCTGGTGCACCGGGCAGCGGTTGGCGATCTCCAGGAGGCGGCTCCGCTGGTCGTCGGTGAGCGCCCCCTTCAGCACGATCTCGCGGGCGAAGTGATCCCGGGCCTGCGGACCCGGCCGGCGATGGAGCAGGCGCACGGTCACGTCCTCCAGCGGCCAACCCTTACGGCCGGCGTACATCCGGACGGTCATCGCCGTGCAGGCGCCGAGCGCCGACGCCAGCAGCTCGTAGGGCGTCGGGCCGGATCCAAGGCCTCCGACCGCCTCCGGCTCGTCGGCCAGGAAGCACGCTTCGCCCGTCCGGACTTCCACCTGGAACTGTCCGCGCCGGGTCTCCTGGACCTCGACGACGCCGGGCTCGATCCGCGGTGACATAGGGTGCTCCTCTCGCTCTTCTTCGGCGCTGCCGCGCAGGCCAGGATATCGAACCGGCAAGGCCGACGCGCGCGGCTCATGCGTTCGAGGGTCCCGCCGACGGCGCTTTTCGCGGATGCGGGCCTTCAACGGAGGAATCCGGTCCCCAAGTTGCATCCATGCTTCAACGGTCCATCGTCCTTGCGCTGACGCTTGCGGTCGCCGGGGCGAGCGGATGCTCGGCGGAAAGCGTCTCGTCCTCGCGCACCGAGGCCTCGTCGCCGGCGGCGCCGACACGCGGCCTGGAGGCGAGCCGCATGCAGCAGGTCGTCCGCGACGCCGCGCAGCTTCCCCGCCTCCGTTCGCTCGTGGTGCTGCGGGACGGCGAGACCCTGGCCGAGCACCGGTTCAACGGCGGCCCGCCGCTGGACCGGCCGGTGAACGTCAAGTCGGCCTCGAAATCCGTGCTCTCGGCGCTGGTGGGGATCGCCATCTCGAAAGAGGTCCTGACAGGCGCCGAACAGCCGGTGCTCTCGGTGCTCGGGCGCGATGCGCCGGCCAATCCCGATCCCCGACTCCAGCGCCTCACGGTCGGGCATCTGCTGTCCATGCAGGCGGGTCTCGACCGCACGTCGGGCGCGAACTACGGCCGCTGGGTCTCCAGCCCCAACTGGGTGCGCTATGCGCTGGGCCGCCCCTTCGTCGACGAGCCCGGCGGCCGGATGCTCTATTCGACCGGCAGCTCCCACCTCGTCTCGGCCATGCTCACCCGGGCGTCGGGCCGCAGCACCCTGGCGCTGGCGCAGGACTGGCTGGGGGAGCCGCTGGGCGTCCAGATCCCGGCCTGGCCCCGCGATCCGCAAGGGATCTACTTCGGCGGCAACGACATGCTGCTCTCCCCGCGCGCGCTGGCGCGCTTCGGCGAGCTCTACCGGAACGGCGGGCGCGTCGGGGACCGCCAGGTCGTGCCGGAGGCGTGGATCGCGGAGAGCTGGCGGCCGCGCACGGTCTCGCCGTGGAGCGGCAATTCCTATGGCTATGGCTGGTTCCTGAGCGAGGCCGGCGGCCACGACGTGCGCTTCGCCTGGGGCTATGGCGGCCAGATGCTCTACATCGTGCCGGACCTCCGGCTGACCGTGGTGATGACCTCGGACCCCTACGCGCCGCGGGAAGGCGACCACATCGGCGCCCTGCACCGCCTGCTGGCCGACGGGATCGTGCCCGCCGCGGAAGCGGGCGCCGGCCCTAGCCCCGGGCCCTCAGCCTGATCTGCCGCCCCGCGCGCCAGGCGAGCCAGGCGGCGGGCAGCATGCCGAGCGCCGAGAAGACGATCGGCGCCCAGGACGTCGTGCTGGAGAACAGCACGCCGGCGATCACCGGCCCCGCCACCCGCGCCGCCGACCCCGCGGCGTTGTTGGCGCCGAGGATCGCGCCCTGGCGGCCCGGGGGTGGCGGCCTGCGAGATCAGGGTGCTGGTCGCCGGCTGGGTCATGGTGTGGCCGGTGACCGCGAGCGTCATGGCCACGACGCAGAGCCACACCCAGGGCGAGGCCGCCTGGACCAGGAGGAAGACGCTGGTCACCAGCAGGCCGGCGACGATGGTGGACACGCTGCCGATGCGGCGCACGAGGGCGGCGGACAGGAAGCTCTGGCTGAGCGCGGCGGCCACGCCGGTCACGCCCATCACCAGGCCGATCTCCTTCGGGCCCCAGCCGAAGCGGGCCTCGCCCCAGAGGCCGAAGATCGCCCACATGGCCGAGAACGAGGCGAAGCCCATGAAGGTCATGCCGATCAGCCGCCGCAGGACGGCGTCGGACCAGGCTTCGTGCAGGGAGGCGAGCGGCCCCGGCCGGCGGCCGAACTGGGCCGTTTCGTGCCGCACGCTCTCGCGCACGAAGGCGACGACGCCGACGGTCGCCGCCAGGCAGAGCCCCGCCGCCACCAGCAGCGGCGGATGGAAGCCGGCGGCCCGAGCTCGGGCCGGGCCAGCACCCCGCCCAGCCAGGGGCCGACGACGAAACCCACCCCGAAGGCGCCGCCCACAAGCCCCAGTCGGCCGGGCAGCCGTTCGGGCGGGGTCACGTCGACGATGTAGCCCTGGATCGTGGAGATGTTGCCGCTGAAGAAGCCCGCCAGGCCGCGCACCAGGATGGCGATCCAGATGGTCGGCGAGTAGGCCAGGGCCACATAGCCGGCGGCCGAAGCCAGGATGGTGATCAGGAGCACCGGCCGCCGCCCGATCCGGTCCGAGAGCCGGCCCCAGGTGAGCTCGCCCAGGAACTGGCCCGCGGAGAAGCTCGCGAACATCAGCGTCACCTGCCAGGGCGAGGCGTCGAACACGCTGGCGTAGAAGGGCAGCAGCGGAATCACCACGCCGAAGCCGATCAGGCTGACGAACACGATGAGCAGCAGCACGGGCACGGCGAGGTTGCTGTCCGGCGGCGCGGGAGGTCGGCGGGGAGCCATGCACCGCGCTTAACCCCGCCGTGCCCGGATGACCACCCGCGGCGGACCGATCGGCCTCTGAGCCCGGCGCGGCGGCAAGGCGCTGGAGGCTGCAGGCCGCGCCGGCGCAGGACCGGCCCCGGGCATTTTTCTGCCCCGAGCTGTCGGGGCGGGGCATACTTGGGCGTCCTACGCTCGAACGAGGCCCGACCGCCATGCTCTACGCCATCCTCTGCTACGACGACGAAGCCAGCGTCTCCTCCTGGACGAAGGAGGAGGACGACGCCTGCATGGCCAGGCTTGCCGTCGTGCAGACCAAACTGGCCCGGGAAGGCAAGCTCGGGCCGGTCGCCCGCCTGCTGCCGACCACCGCGGCCACCACCCTGCGCAAGGGCCGCGACGACCTCGTGCTCGACGGGCCGTTCGCGGAGACCAAGGAACAGCTCCTCGGCTTCTACATCGTCGACGTGGCCGGCCTCGACGAGGCCCTCGGCATCGCCCGCGACCTGGCCAAGGCGAACCCCGTCGACCGGCTGCTACGAGATCCGGCCCGTCGGCGTCTTCTCTCCCGTCACCGCCGAGACCGTCGCGGCCGAGGCCACGGAGACCGCATGACCGACCTGGCCTGGATCGACGCCGCCATCACGGCCGCCCGTCCCCAGGCCGTGGGCGCCCTGCTGCGCTACTTCCGCGATCTGGAGACCGCCGAGGAGGCGTTCCAGGACGCCTGCCTGAGGGCCCTGAAGAACTGGCCGAAAAACGGGCCGCCGCGCGACCCGGCCGCCTGGCTGATCCTGGTCGGGCGCAACGCCGCCCTTGACGGGGTGCGCAAGCGTGCGCGGCTCGAGGCGCTGCCCGACGAGGAACGGCTGTCCGACCTCGACGACGTCGAGACGCCGATGGCCGAGCGGCTGGACGGCGCGGACTACCGGGACGACGTCCTCAGGCTGCTGTTCATCTGCTGCCATCCGGACCTGCCGGCCACCCAGCAGATCGCGCTGGCGTTGCGGATCGTCTCGGGTCTCAGCGTGAAGCAGATCGCCCGCGCCTTCCTGGTCTCGGAGGCGGCCATGGAGCAGCGGATCACGCGGGCCAAGCGGATCGTGGCCGGCGGCGACGCGCCCTTCGAGACGCCGGGCCCGGCCGAACGCTCCGAACGGCTCGGGGCCGTCGCCGCCATGGTCTATCTGGTGTTCAACGAGGGCTATTCGGCGGGCGACAACGCCGAGCGGGCCCAGCTCTGCGACGAGGCGATCCGGCTGGGCCGCCTGCTGCTCCGGATGTTCCAGGCCGAGCCCGAGATCATGGGCCTGACAGCGCTGATGCTGCTGCAGCACTCGCGCACGCCCGCCCGCCTCGACGCCGAGGGCGAGATCGTCCTCCTGGAGGACCAGGACCGGTCGCAGTGGAACGGCCAGCTGATCGCCGAGGGCCTGGCCCTGATCGACAAGGCCATGCGCCATTCGAGGCCCGGCCCCTACCAGGCCCAGGCGGCGATCGCCGCGCTGCACGCCCGCGCCGAGCGGTTCGACGACACCGACTGGGCGCAGATCGACCTGCTCTACGCCGCCCTGGAGCGCATGCAGCCCTCGCCGGTCGTCACCCTGAACCGCGCCGTGGCGGTGATGAAGGTCAAGGGCCCCGAGGCGGCGCTGGAGATGATCGAGCCGCTCGCCGGTCGGCTCTCGGGCTACTTCCACTTCTTCGGCGTGAAGGGCGCGCTGCTCCTGCAGCTCGGCCGCGAGCAGGAGGCCAAGGCGGCCTTCGACCAGGCCATCGCGCTCGCCAACACCGCCGCCGAGGCCGCCCATATCCGCAAGCACCTCGACCGCCTGATCGAGGAAAGCCGGGCCGGCGCGACACGCGCAGCCGGCTGATACGTCCCAAGGAGGAGTTCCCCATGCGTCTGCGTCTCCTGGCCTGCGCGGCTCTCACGCTCACGGCCTGCTCCCCGCCCGCCGAGAAGGCCGCCGAGCCTCAGGCTGCGGCCGCGCCCGCGGCCGGCGCGCCCAAGACCCTGGCCGAGATCAACGCCGTCCAACCGATCACCGCCCCGGCCGGGCGCTACGCCCTCGACCCGACGCACTCGACCGTGACGTTCCAGGTCAGCCACCTGGGGTTCTCGAACTATACGGCGGGTTTCGACCAGCTCGGCGGCGCGCTGCAGTTCGATCCCGCGAACCCGGCGGCGATGAGCGTCGAGGCGACCATCGACGTCGCCTCGCTCGACCTGCCGGCCCCGCCGGCGGGCTTCAAGACCGAGCTGCTGGGCGCCCAATGGTTCGACGTCGGCAAACACCCGCAGATCACCTTCCGCTCCACCAAGGTCGAGCCGACCGGACCGCGCGCCGCCCGGGTCACCGGCGACCTGACCCTGCATGGCGTGACCCGGCCCGTGACCCTGGAGGCGACCTTCAACGGCGGCTATCCGCCCGGCGGCATGGACCCCGGCGGCGCGCGCGTCGGCTTCTCGGCGAAGGGGGCGTTCAAGCGCTCGGACTTCGGCATGGGCTACGGCGTGCCGGCGCCCGGGACCAGCATGGGCGTCGGCGACGAGGTCGCGGTCGCCATCGAGACCGAATGGAGCATGGCCGCCGCGCCCGCCGGCTGAGCTGTGTCGGCGCAGGCCCGGCCCGTGCGTCCTTGGGACGGCCCGGCCAGGGCCGCCATGGAAAAGGGAGACAACCGACATGAGCGACACCCTCGAAGCCGCCCCGGAAGCCGCCGCCCAGGTCCCGGTGAAGGGCGGGCTGGTGACCTATCTCAACGTCGACGGCGCCAAGGCCGCGGCGGAGTTCTACGTGAAGGCCTTCGGGGCGGAGATCGCCTCGATCATCCCGCCGGACGAACAGGGCCGGACCATGCATGCGCACGTCTACATCAACGGCGGCTCGCTGATGCTCAGCGACTTCTACCCGGAACACGGCTTCGAGAAGGTCGCGCCGCAGGCGTTCAGCGTGATGATCATGATCCCGGACGACGACATCCAGGGCTGGTGGAAACGCGCCATCGACGCCGGCTGCACCGGCAAGGTGGAGCCGCAGGTGATGTTCTGGGGCGACACCTATGGCGAGCTGGTCGACCCCTACGGCGTCACCTGGGCGATGAACCAGCCGAAGCGCTGAAGGCCGGGACCATGGCGCCGGGCTGAGACCGCGACCGACCCCGCCGACGTCAGGCGGCTCGCCGGAGCCCGAGGCCGGCGGCCACCGTCGCGGCGACCTCGGCGGTCTGGTTGCGCAGGTCGGGGACGGCCAGCGCCTCCCAGACCGCCGCGCGGGTGAGCGGCCCCACCGCGTAGAGACCTGGCGTCGGCGCGCCGCTCGCGCCGATCACCCGCAGGTGGTCGTCCACGTCGAGGCCCAGACCCAGGGGATCGCGCCGCAGGGCGCCCGCGCGCGCAGGTCGGCGATCAGGCCGGAGCTCACCGCCTCAGGGTCGCCGCGCGGGCCCGTGCAGTTGACCACGGCGGCGAAACGCCGGCTCGCGGCCTGGCGCTCGCCCCGCGGCCGGTAGCGGATGGCGAACCCCTCCCCCGCCGTGTCCACCGACTCGAGACGGCCCGCCAGCACCTCCAGCTCGGCAGAGACCACGAGGCCGGACAGGCGCGCGGCGATGACCGGGGCCATCCGGTGGCGGTGGACGTCCCACCAGGGGCGGGCGTGCCGCAGGAACCGCCGACGCTGGGCGATCGACCAGCTTCGCCAGATGTCCGCGGTGAGCGGGCGGATGCTGTCGACGGCGGCGCGCCAGCCGACCTTCTCCGCCTGGGTCCGGAGCGTGCGCAGCGCCGCGCGCGGCGTGGCGAGGGCCCCCTCCGGCGGCGGCGCGGTCGCGGTCGGCCCGTGGCTGCGCGACACCAGTCCGTGGCGGGACAGGGCGGTGAGCCGGCGGCGGTCGCCGGCCAGGCTGAGCGCCACGTCCACCATCGTCAGGCCGGAGCCGAGCAGCAGGACGTCGCCCTCCGGCGCGGTGTCCGGGTCCAGCCGCCAGGGATCGGCCACATAGGCCGGGTGGGCGAGCACCTCGGCCGTCGCACCGGGCGGCGGAGCGGGCGGCAGCAGCCCGAGCGCCAGCACCACCGCATCGGCCTCGAAGCTGCGGCCGACGCTGAGCGCGACCCGGAACCGCTCGCCCGTGCGCTGCAGCGCCACCGCCTCATCGGCCTCCAGCAAGAAGCGGCCGGCGCGGCTCGGGGCGCTGACCTCGTCCCGCAGCAGGCTCTGGAGGTAGTCGCCATAGCGGCCGCGGCTGACGAAGGTGTCGGCCCCCCGCCGTCCTCCCGCGCCAGCCATTCGAGGAAATGGTCCGGCTGGTCGGGGAAGGCGCTCATGTTCGAGGCCCGCACGTTCAGCAGGTGGTCGGGATGCTGGGTCTGGTAGGCCCGGCCGCGACCGAACCGGGGCGCGCGCTCGACCAGCCGGACGACCAGGCGGGGATCCCGCGCCAGGAGATGGATCGCGGTAAGAAGGCCGCTGAAGCCGCCGCCGACCACGGCGACGGTGGGCGGGTCCGAAAGCGACATGCCCTGAAGTCCTCGAACTGATGGAGACTAAATCTCCACCAGTTCTGTAGGAATTCAGCGGCGGCCGCCAGTCAGTTTCTCTGGGCCGGGGCCCAGGGCCGCTTACTTGGTCGGCGCGGCCATCGGGGTCAGCGCCTGGGCGGTCGCCTTCACCTGCTCGTGCTCGGCCTGCGGCAGGGCGATCAGGCCGCGCTGCTGGAGGTAGCCGCCCTTGCCCGCCGCCGCGTCGGAGACGAAGGCGTTGACGTATTCGCGCAGGCCGGGCGTCACGCCGACATTGGCCTTCTTCACGTAGATGTAGAGCGAGCGCGCCAGCGGGTAGCTGCCGTTCGAGATGGTCTCGAAAGTCGGGGCGACGCCCTCGACGCTGGCCGCCTTCACCTTGTCGAGGTTGTTCTCGAGGAAGGAGTAGCCGAACACGCCGACCGCGCCAGGCGTCTTCTCCAGGGTCTGGACGATGGCATTGTCGTTCTCGCCGGCGTCGACCCAGGCGCCGTCGCGGCGCAGCGTATGGGACTTGGCCTTGAACTCGTCCTCGTTGGACTTCTTCAGGGCCGCCATGGCCGGAAGCTTCTCGGCGCCCTTCTCCATGGCGAGTTCGACGAAGGCGTCGCGGGTGCCCGAGGTCGGCGGCGGGCCGTAGACCAGGACCCGTTCGTTCGGCAGGCCGGGCGCCACGGCGCTCCAGGTGGCGGCGGTGTTGGGCGCGAAGCCCGAGCCCTGCGGCAGCTCGGCGGCCAGCGCCCTGTAAATCTGCTCACGGGTGACGGCGAAGGTCGGGGCCGACTTTGCGTCGGCGACGACGATGCCGTCGAAGCCGAACTTCAGCTCGACGATCTCGGTGACGCCGGCCGCCTGGCAGGCGTCCCACTCGGACTTCTTCATGGCGCGCGAGGCCGTGGCGATGTCAGGGAAGCCCGCGCCGGTGCCGGAGCAGAAGAGCTTGATGCCGCCGCCGGTGCCCAGGCTCTCCACCTTCGCCGCGGTCCCGCCGGTCGTCCGGCCGACCGTCTCGGCGACGCGCGTGGCGAACGGGAAGACCGTGGACGAACCCGCCGCCCACACCTGGTTACGGGCGCCGCCGCCGCCGCTGACCTGGGCGTCGACCTTGGGCTCGGGCTGCTGGCCGCAGGCGGTGAGCGCGACCGCCGCGGCGGTCAGGAGGAGAGTGAGTCGCATGTTGGGCTCCGTTGATTGCGGCGGCCTATCAGCGCCTTGTGACACTCTTGTGAAATCCCCATCGTAACGATGGGGATTACGCCACTAGTCCTCGTTGGGAATGTTCAGCAGCTTGCCGCAAGCCTTGCAGTGGACCGCGTCCGGGTCGTGGCGCAGGAGTCCGCAGGTCGTGCAGGTGAAGCGCACCTTGTAGGGCCGGAAGAGCGTCTGGGCGAAGCGCACGAAGAGGGAGATGCCCGAGAGCATGATGAAGATGGTCAGCAGCTTGCCCCACGTGCCCGGCAGGGTGATGTCGCCGAAGCCGGTGGTCGTCAGCGTGGTGACGGTGAAATAGAGGGCGTCCACGTAGCCGGTGATGCCGGGATGTTCGCGCGCGAAGCTGGCGTACACGAAGCCGGTGACCACGAAGATGAAGGTGACCAGCGTCGCGAGCGCCTTCGCGGAATCTTCCCAGCGCGTGTCGTCGAAGCGGCGGCCGACGGTCTCCCAGAAGAAGTCGGAGTGCACCAGCGACCAGAGGCGGAGCACGCGCAGGAAGGCCAGGTTGAACAGCCACATCGGGAACAGCAGCGTCAGGAGGACGAAGATATCCACCCAGAGGATCGGCCGCATCAGCCAGCCCTGGAAGCTCGACGAGGCCAGCGCGCGCGCCGCGATGTCGAGGCAGAGCACGAAGGCCACGGCGTAGTCGATCACCAGGAAGACCGGATACTCCCGCAGGAACGGCGCGGCGATGAAGAAGGCGATCAGGATCAGATCGAGGATCAGCACCCCGTAGCGGAAGCGGACCGCGCCGGGGCTGTCGCCATGATAGAGCTCGCGCAGCTTGACGCGCAGGCGGGGCATCCGCCGGCGACGGTCGGTGAGCGCGGCCTGGCTGGTCAAATCCGGATCCTCCTCGCGGCCGTGAACCGGCCGCGGCGCCCGCGGGTTTCCCGTCGGCGCCGGGCACTCATCGCCCGGTCCAGCCAGGAGGACAAGCCATGCCCGCCAAATCCGCCGCCCAGCAGAAGGCCGCCGGCGCGGCGCTCTCCGCCAAGCGCGGCGACACGCCGAAGTCGAAGCTCAAGGGCGCCTCCAAACAGATGGCCGACTCCATGACCGAGAAGCAGCTCGAGGAGTTCGCCCACACCAAGCGCAAGGGCAAGCCGGAGCACGTCGACCGAGACTGACGCCCGCCGGTCGCCTAGGCCGCAACCAGCCCCTGCGCCCGGGCGGCGGCCTCGCGCACCCGCTCGGGCCCGCCCAGGAGCTGCCGGTTCAGGCCGATGCGCTTGAACCAGTAGTGCAGGCCGAGCAGGTCGGTCATGCCGATGCCGCCGTGCACCTCGGTGGAGGTGCGGGCCACGAACCGGCCGATCTCGGACAGGTGCGCCTTGGCGTGGGCGGCCATGACGGTCGCCTCCTCCGGGGCCACGTCTCCGGGATTGTCGAAGGCGTAGGCGGCGTACCAGACGAGCGCCCGCGCCGGCTCCAGTTCGGCGGCCATCTCGGCGCAGAGATGCTTCACCGCCTGGAACGAGCCGATCACCCGGCCGAACTGCTTGCGCTCCTTGGCGTAGGCGACGGCCTTGTCGAGCATGACCTGCCCCGCGCCCAGGCTGTCGGCGGCCAGCAGCACCCAGGCGGCGTCGCGCAGACGGGCGAGGCCGTCGTTCCCGCCCAGCGGCTCGGCTGGCGTTCCGTCGAACACCAGCTCGGACAGACGGCGCGTGGCGTCGATGTTCGGCATCTCCACCGGGGCCGGCGGGGTCTCGACGAGGTGCAGCGCGCCGGTCCGGTCGGCGACGATCAGCAGGTGGGCGCCGGGGGCGTCGATGACGAAGAGGGCCTTGCCGGTCAGCCGACCACCCTCGGCCGTGACCCCGGCTCCGTCCCGCGCGCCGGCCACGACCTCCGAGATCGCCACGCCGGCGGTCGCCTCGCCGCCGGCCAGCTTCGGCAGCCAGCGCGCCCGCTGCTCGGCTGTCCCGCCCCTGAGCGCCAGCGGCGCCCAGGACGGACCCCAGGAACGGCGCCGGCGCCACCGCTGCGCCCAGGGCCTCCGCGGCCAAGGCGGCCTCCACGAGGCCCAGGCCCAGGCCGCCGTACTCCCCGGGACGAGCAGTCCGGGCAGGCCCAGCTCCGCCAGGCCCCGCCAGATGTCGGGTGCGGTCTGTTCGCCGCCATCGGCGAACCGCCGCACCCGGTCCAGAGGCGAAAGCTCCGCCAGCGCCCTGCCGAGGCTGGCTTGCAGGATCCGCTGGTCCTCCGAGAGCGCGAACCTCATGACGCCGCCCTGCTGCTGGGCTCGCGCGGCATGCCGAGGCCCCGTTCCGAGATGATGTTCTTCTGAATCTGCGCCGTGCCCCCGCCGATGATCAGGCCGAGGTCGAACATGTAGTTCCACTGCCAGCGCCCCTTGGCCCTGAGGTGGGGGCCGTCGTGGTAGAGGACGCCGAGTTCGCCGAGCGCATCGATCGCCAGGGCGGCGATCTGGTGGTTCAGCTCGCACCCCTGCAGTTTGACGACCAGCCGGGCGAGCCCCGCGGTGTCGTCGGTCATGATCCTGAGGCCGTTGAACTTCATGGCGAAGACCCGCGCCTGAAGCTGCATCAGCCGGTCGCGAAACACCGGGTTGTCGAGGATCCGCTCGCCATCCACCGTCTCGGTCTTCATGACCTCGATCAGGCTGTTCAGGCGGGCCTCCGTGGCGTTGGGATCGCCCAGCATCCCGCGCTCGTGCTTCAGCGTGGTGTTCGCCACGAACCAGCCGCGGCCCCGGCCGCCGACCACATTGGCCTGAGGCACGCGGACGTCGGTGAAGAAGACTTCGTTGAACTCGGCCTGGCCGGTCATGGTCTTGAGCGGCCGGACCTCGATCCCCGGCGTGTCCATGGGGATCAGGACATAGCTGATGCCCTCGTGCCTGGGCGCGTTGGGCTCGGTGCGCACCAGGCAGAACATCATCTGGGCGGCGTGCGCCGTGCTCGTCCAGATCTTCGAACCGGAGATGATGAAGTCATCCCCGTCCTCGACCGCCTTGGTCTGCAGGCTGGCGAGGTCGGAGCCCGCGCCCGGTTCGGAGTAGCCCTGGCACCAGACCACCTCGCCGCGAAGGGTCGGCCCGATCCAGCGCTTCTTCTGGTCCTCGGAGCCCACCTCGAGCAGCGTCGGGACCAGCATGGAGACGCCCTGGTTGGCGATGCCGCGCGGCGCCCCGGCGGCGATGAAGGCCTCGGCGATGATCCGCGCCTTCAGCACGTCCGGCTCGGCGCCGAAGCCGCCGTAGGCCCTGGGGATCGTCCGCGCCGCGTAGCCGTGTGCGATCAGCAGGCGCTGCCAGGCCAGCACGTCCTTCGCCTGGCCGTCACGATACTCGTCGGCATGGTTGGCCAGGAAGGCGCGCACCTCGTCGCGGAACACCGCCATCTCCGGCGTGAGCCTCAGGTCCATGGAATCCTCCCGGCCGCCAGCCTGGACCCGATGGCGGAGCGTTCGCAACGGCGCCGCGACGTCACCCTTGAAACCGGTCAAGCTGGCCGTGGGTTGAATCCACCAGGGAGGATGGGGCCATGCGCAGCGTTCTGATCGTGGCCGGCGCCAGCGCGCTGGCGCTGGCCGGCTGTTCCAGCCCGGGATCCTCCGATCCCCTGGTGGGCTTCGGCCCCAACCCGCCGCTTCCGAAGCCGCAGACGAGCCTGCTGCCGATGCTGGGGGTCCCCGAAGTGGTCGGCTGGCCGGACGGGGCCGCGCCCACGGCGCCGCCGGGCTTCACGGTGATCCGCTTCGCCCAGGGCCTCGACCATCCGCGCTGGCTCTACGTCCTGCCGAACGGCGACGTGCTGGCCGCCGAGAGCGCATCGGAACCCAGCAAGGCGGGCAAGTCCAACCAGGGGATCCGGGGCTTCTTCCAGAAGATGCTGATGAAGAAGGTGGGCTCGGCCAAGCCCAGTCCGAACAGGATCGTCCTGCTGCGCGACGCCGACGGCGACGGGGTCGCCGAGACCCGGACCGACTTCGCCACCGGCCTGAAGCAGCCGTTCGGCATGACCCTGGTGGGCGGCCTGCTGTATGTCGCCAATTCGGACGGCGTGGTGGCCTTCCCCCTACCAGCCCGGCGCCACCGCCGTTCAGGGAAGCGGCACGAAGGTCTTCGACCTGCCCGGCCCGCCCATCAACCACCACTGGACCAAGAACGTCGTCGCCAGCCCGGACGGCGCGAAGCTCTACGCCACCGTCGGCTCGAACTCGAACATCGGCGAGAACGGCATGGACAACGAGCAGGGCCGCGCCGCGATCTGGGAGTTCGACATCGCCACGGCGCGCTCGCGGGTGTTCGCCAGCGGCATCCGCAATCCGAACGGCCTCGACTTCGAGCCGGCCACCGGCGTCATGTGGACGGTCTCCAACGAGCGCGACGAAATGGGGCCCGACCTGCCGCCGGACTACCTGACGAGCGTGAAGGACGGCGGCTTCTACGGCTGGCCCTACAGCTACGCCGGCCAGAACGTGGACGAGCGGGTGAAGCCGCAGAACCCCGCGATGGTGGCCTCGGCCCTGACGCCCGACTACGGCCTGGGCCCCCACACAGCTTCCCTCGGCCTGGCCTTCTACAAGGGCGCGGCCTTCCCGGCGCCGTACCGCGGCGGGGCGTTCATCGGCCAGCACGGCTCGTGGAACCGCAAGCCGTTGAACGGCTACCGCGTGGTCTTCGTCCCCTTCGCGGGCGGGCGACCGCAGGTTCCGGCGCAGGTCTTCCTGAGCGGCTTCCTGAACGCCGACGACAAGATCCAGGGCCGGCCCGTGGGCGTGGTGGTCGACAAGCAGGGTGCGCTGCTGGTCGCCGACGACGTGGGGGGTGATCTGGCGGGTGGCGCCGGACGCCCCGCAGCCTTGACCCGGCCGCCAAACGGCGGCGAAGTCAGACCCCGCCCGAACGCTCCGCCGCCCTGCGCCCAAGGCCCCGCTTGATCCGCCGTCTGACCGAGTTCGACCTGCCAGGCCGCCTGGGTGTCCCCAAGCTGGTCGCGGAAGCCGGCCTTGCCCTGGTCCTGGTGGCGGCGGCAATGGCCCTGCGCTCGGCGCTGGAGGTCGTGTCGCCCGGGATCCTGCCCTTCGCCCTCTCCTTCCCCGCCGTTCTCGCCGCCACCATGCTGGCCGGGCGCCGCGCCGGCCTGATGGCGCTCGTCCTCGGCGGCCTGGGGCCCTGGTACTTCTTCGTCGAGCCGCGCTTCTCGTTCGCCGCCGAGCACCCGTCGGCGATGGTGAACGTCCTCATCTACGCCTTGTCGGCCGGATTGATCGTCCTGGTCGGCGACGCCTACCGCGGTTCGGCGCTCCGGTTCGCCGGGGAGAGCGCGACGCAGCTTCGGGAGCGCGAGGCCCTGCTCGCCGCGCTGCGCGAGAGCCAGGCGAGGCTCGACCTCGCCACCTCCGCCGGCGAGGTGGGGGGTGTGGGACTGGCGGATCGCCACCGGCGAAATGATCTATTCGCCCGAGGCCCGCGCCATTTTCGGCTTCACGCCCGACAAGCCGATAACGCTCGAGATGGTGCGCGCCCTGACCCATCCCGACGACGTCGCCTGGACCCGGGCGCAGTCGGAACGCGCCCGCGACCCGGCGGTACGCGATGAGACCCCCTACGAATACCGGATCATCACCCCGGCCGGCGAGGAGCGCTGGATCCTCGCCCGCGGCCGCGCGATCTTTCAGGATCGCGACGGCCAGTCCGTCGCGACCCGCTACGTCGGCACCATCCAGGACATCACGGCCCGCAAACAGGCCGAGCGCGCCCTGGAGGGGTCCGAAGCCCGGCTCCGGCTCGCCCTCGGAGCCGGCCGGATGGCTGTCTGGCACGCCGACGCGGCCACCGGCGGCCTGTCGCACAGCCCCGAGCTCAACCGGATCCTGGGCTTCCCGGACGACGCCCGGCCGACGCTCGAGGAGGTCAACGCCCGCTATGCGCCCGGCGAACTGGAGCGGGCCCGGGTCGGCGGGCGCAAGGCGTTGGCGCGCGGGGACCGGTTCGCCGAGACCGAGATGCGCTACATCCGCCCGGACGGCGAGAGCCGCTGGCTGCTGATCCGCGCCGAGTTCCAGATGGGACCGAACGGCGCGCCGAAGAGCGCGGTCGGCGTCGTCCTCGACGTCACCGACCGCAGGGACGCCGAGGAACGGCTGAAGCTGCTGGCCCGCGAGGTCGACCACCGGGCCAACAACCTGCTGGCCGTCGTCCAGGGCACCGTCACGCTCAGCAAGGCGGAGGACGTGGAGGCCCTGAAGGCGGTGATCGTCGGCCGGGTCAGCGCGCTGGCCCGCGCCCACCAGTTGCTGGCCGAGGCCCGCTGGGAAGGCGCCGACCTCCGGCGCCTGGTCGAGGAGGAGTTGCTGGCGTTTAGCCTGGGCGAGACCGCCCGGGTCAGCATCGAGGGCGACGAGGTGGCCCTGCCTCCGGCGGCGGCCCAGGCCATCGCCATGGCCCTCCACGAGCTCGCGACGAACGCAGCCAAGTACGGCGCGCTCTCCGTCCCGGCCGGCAAGGTGCGGGTGGCCTGGCGCCGGGACGGGGGCGTCCTCAGGATCGTCTGGGAAGAGGTCGGCGGCCCGCCGGTGGCGACGCCTTCCCGCCGCGGACTGGGCACCAGCATGCTGCGCAGGGCCCTCGAAGGGCCGCTGGGCGGAGAGACCCGCCTCGACTGGCGGGAAACCGGACTGGTCTGCGAACTGGAGCTGCCGCTCGAACGGGCAGCCCCCGAGCCCGAGGACGCCTAGCTTCAGCCCATCTTGAAGACGCAGATCTTGTTGCCGTCGAGATCGCGGAAGTAGGCGCCGTAGAAGGTCTCGGTGCGCAGGCCCGGTTGCCCCTCGCAGGTCGCGCCGGCGGCTACCGCAGCGGCGTGGGCGGCGTCGACCGCCTCGCGGGTGGCGGCGTTCAGGCCGAACATGCTGCCGTTGCCGACGCTGGCCGGCTGTTCGTCGTAGGGCTTGCAGACGGCCAGCATGCCGGGCGCAGACCCGCCGCCGTAGAACTGCATCCGCTCGTTGGCGAAGATGCGCTTGCCGCCGAGCGGCTCCAGCACCTTGTCGTAGAAGGTCTTGGCGCGTTCGAGGTCGTTGGCCCCGATGGTGGCGTAGCCGATCATGACGGTCCTCCCCTGTCAGGCCGACAGCTTACGCCGGTTGACGTGCGCGGCGCCAAGGCCCGTGTCAGACCCGGCCGGTAACGGGCAGCAGCGCGCCGGTCACCGCCCTCGCCGCCTCGCTCGCCAGGAACAGGATCACCGCGGCGAGGTCGTCGGGCGCCACCCAGGCCGAGGGGTCGGCGTCGGGCATGTCCTTGCGGTTGGCCGGCGTGTCGATGATCGAGGGCAGGACCGCATTGACGGTCACGCCGTCGCCCTTCAGTTCCTCGGCCAAGGCCTGGGTCAGGCTGTGCACCCCGGCCTTGGCGGCGGCGTAGGCGCCCATGCCGAGCGAGGCCTTCAGCGCGGCGTTGGACCCCACGTTGACGATCCGGCCGGCCGCCGAGCGCTTCAGGTGGGGGGATCGCCGAGCGGCAGGCGTTGGTGGCGGTCAGCACGTTCAGCCGGTACATGCCCGGCCAGCTTTCCCCAGGATCCGGCCTGCACCGTCTCCCAGGTGAAGCCGCCCGCGATGTTGAGGAGCACGTCGAGGCCGCCGAAGCGCTCGGCCGCCGCGTCGATCGCCGCGCCCGCGGCCACGGCGTCGGCCAGGTCCACGCCGCCCTGGACGAACGCGTCCTGGCCTGAGGGGGACGCCCGCCGGCGCATCCTTGGCGTAGTCGATCAGGGCAAGGCGCGCGCCCTGGGCGGCGGCGGCCTCCGCCACGACGGAACCCAGGACCCCGAACGCCCCGGTGATCGCGATGATGCGGCCGGCCATGATTCTTCCCCCTCGAACGAGAAACGGCCGGGGTTTCCCCCGGCCGTCCCTCAAAACCGCATTTCGCCGGAAAGGGCTAGAGCCGCTCGACGATGGTCACATTGGCCATGCCGCCGCCTTCGCACATGGTCTGCAGGCCGTACTTCTTGCCGCGGTTCTTCAGGGCATAGACGAGGGTGGTCATCAGCTTGGTGCCGGACGCGCCGAGCGGGTGGCCGAGCGCGATGGCGCCGCCGTTGACGTTCAGGCGGTCCGGATCGGCGCCGAGCTTCTGCAGGAAGGCCACCGGCACCGAGGCGAAGGCCTCGTTGACCTCGTAGAGGTCGATGTCGTCGACGTTCATGCCGGCCTTCTGCAGGGCCCGCTCCACGGCCGGGATCGGCGCTTCCAGCATAATCACCGGGTCGTGGCCCAGCAGGGACAGGTGATGGATGCGGGCCATCGGCGTGAGGTTGTGCTCCTTCAGCGCCTTCTCCGAGACGATCATCACGCCGGACGCGCCGTCGCAGATCTGGCTGGAGGTGGCCGCGGTGATCCGGCCGCCCTCGCGCAGCAGCTTCACGCCGCGCATCCCGTCGATGGAGACGTCGTAGCGGATGCCCTCGTCGCTGTCGTGGCGCACCGAATTGCCCTCGGCGTCCTTGCCGTCGACGGCGACGATCTCGTCCCGGAAGGCGCCGGCCTGGGTGGCCGCGATCGCCCGCTGGTGCGAGTGGTAGCCGTACTCGTCGAGCTGGTCCTTGGTCAGGCCATACTTCTCGGCGACCATCTCGGCGCCCATGAACTGGCTGAACTGGATGTTGGGGTAGCGCTCCTCCATCCGCGGGCTCTTCGGCACGCCGAAGCCTTCCTTGAACGGCAGGCTGACCGACAGGCCCATGGGCACGCGGGTCATGCTCTCGACGCCCGAGG
The DNA here is from genome assembly GCF_024699985.1 of Phenylobacterium sp. J367. Lineage (GTDB taxonomy): Bacteria > Pseudomonadota > Alphaproteobacteria > Caulobacterales > Caulobacteraceae > Phenylobacterium. The sequence continues at coordinate 4,634,417 of NZ_JAJONA010000001.1, forward strand.
CGATGACGATGTCCTGGGTGCCCGACATCACGCCCTGGACCGCGAAGTGCAGGGCCTGCTGGGAGGAGCCGCACTGCCGGTCGACGGAGGTGCCCGGCACGCTTTCCGGAAGCTTCGAGGCCAGCACGGCGTTGCGGGCGATGTTGGTCGACTGCTCGCCGACCTGCATCACGCAGCCCATGACCACGTCCTCGACGGCCGCCGGATCGACGCCGGTGCGGTCCACCAGCTCGTTCAGCACCACCGCGCCCAGGTCGGCCGGGTGCCATTCGCGCAGGCGGCCGCCCTTGCGGCCACCGGCGGTGCGGGTTGCGGCGACGATATAGGCCTCAGCCATCTCTCAAGCTCCCAATGTCGTTCGGGGCGCGGGGCTTCCCCGGCGCGTTCCAAACACATGTATGGGGCGTACGCAGCGTAAGCCAACGGCCTCGCAGGCGCCGTCAGCGGGAGAAGGTCGCGCCCAGGATCTTCTGCAGCCATTCGGCGTCGGTCGCGTCGAAGGCGGCGGGGCGCTCGGAGTCCACGTCGAACACCGCGAGCAGGCGGCCGGCCGCGTCCTTCACCGGCACGACGATCTCGCTGGCCGAGCGGCTGTCGCAGGCGATGTGGCCGGGGGAAGGCGTGGACGTTGGGGACGACCTGGGTCTCGCCGGTCTGCGCCGCCGTTCCGCAGACGCCGCGGCCGAAGGCGATCCGCAGGCAGCCGAGCGTCCCCTGGTAGGGTCCGACCACCAGCTCGGCGGGCTTCAGGGGGTCGACCACATAGAAGCCGGTCCAGAAGTAGTCGTCGAAGGTGTTGGCCAGCATGGAGGCGACCGTGGCCATACGGGCGGTCAGGTTCGGCTCGCCCTCCAGGACCGAGGCGATCTCCTCGGCGACGGCGGCGTAGCGGGCGGCCTTCGCGGCCGGCAGGATCTTGTCATTGAAGGCTTCGGCCATGGGCGGGGTTTAGCCGCCCCGGCCCTTCGAAGTCACGCGGCCTTCTTGCCCTTGCCGCCCTTCTGCCGGACCACGGCCGACAAGTGACTGACGAGCTTGGCGCCTTCCTGGTGGTCCTCGGGGGCGAGCTCCAGGAGGTTGCCGATCGCCTTGAAGTGGATGTCCATGATCTTCGGGTCGCAGCCCTCGGGACCGCCGGCGGCGTCCACATACTCCATCAGCAGGCGGGACGCGCGGTCGACCAGGCTGTCGCGCACCTGGCGGGCGCGGAAGCTGGTGTGCTGCATGACGCGGTAGGTCATCTTCAGCGTGTCGCGGTCGACGCCGCCGCGGACCTGGATCAGGCGACGGAGCGCCTCGAGCTCGACGCTGATCGTCTCGCGGGTGGCGGTGCGCTCGACCTCGTCCACGACCTCCTCGGGGTCGCTCATCCGGCGCAGGGGGCCGGAATAGCTCAGCTCGACGCGGCGGGCGCCGGTCCGGACCGATGTAGACCTCGCTGACGATGAACTGCCGGGGCTTGGTGAGCACCAACTGGATCCGCGACAGGAGCGCGGCCGGCGTGAACGGCTTGATGACGAACTCGTTGACCCCGGCCGTGCGCGCCTCCTCCACCTCGCGCTGCGAGCGGTGGGCGGTGACGATGATCACCGGCACTTCCGGGTTCGGGATCCGGCGATCCGGGTGGACGGCCGCGCGGCGGATCGAGCGGGTCAGCTCCAGCCCGCCCATCAGCGGCATGTTCCAGTCGGAGAAGATGATGTCCGGGTCCCAGCGGGCCAGCATCTCGCGGGCGCGCAGGCCATCCTCGGCGAATTCCACAAAGCCCACGCCGCCGGCCCGCAGCACGTCGCCGATCAGGCGCTGCACATTGGCGTTGTCGTCGACGATCAGCAGCTTGAGCTGCGAGAGGTCGTCGGGACGCAGGCTGGCGCTGGGCAGGCTTCGGCGGGACATCCGGGAACTCTTGAGGAAACGGTCGGGAGATTGACGCGACGCGGTTAGCGGGCCGTTTATTCGGCTACGGATTTTGTGTCGGAGCGGGGTTTTTTATGCGTCCAGGTTTATTGATGTCGGCCGCGCTCGCGGTGGTTGTGGCGATCTCCGCGCCGGTTGCGGCCCAGGTCGGCGACGGCCCCTCGCGGCTGTTCACGGGGCGCGACCTCTTCGGGCTCAGGGCGGCCTCCGACCCGCAGGTCAGCCCCGATGGGCGGTCCATCGCCTATGTGCGGACCACCTATGACATCATGACCGACGCCGGGCGCCGGTCGATCTGGCTGGTCGACGCCCAGTCCGGGGGCCAGTCGCCCCTGGTCTCGGAGGACAGCTCCAGCTTCACCCCGCGCTGGTCGCCGGACGGCTCCCGCCTCGCCTATGTGATGGCCACGCCCGGCGGCGCGCCGCAGCTCTACGTCCACTGGATCGCCTCGGGCCGCTCGGCGAAGGTCGCCACCCTGGAGCAGGCGCCCAACGACATCGCCTGGTCGCCGGACGGCCGGACCCTCGGGTTCTCCATGCTGGTCCTCGACGAAGGGGCCTCGCTCGGCGCGCCGATGAAGCGGCCGGAAGGCGCCCGGTGGGCCGATCCCCTGAAGGTCATCGACCGGATCACCTATCGAGCCGACGGCGCGGGCTACCTGAAGCCAGGCTACCGCAAGCTCTTCGTGGTCAGCGCCGATGGCGGCTCGCCCCGGCAGGTGACCTTCGGCAAGTTCGACGACCAGGGCCCGATCAGCTTCACCGCCGATGGCCGGGGCCTGCTGTTCTCCACCGACCGCAAGCCGGGCTGGGAGCGCGACCGGGAGAGCGACATCTACCAGGTCGCCATCGCCGACGGGGCGCTGACGCGGCTCACCGACCGGGTCGGCCCGGACGGCGCGCCGGCCGTGTCGCCGGACGGCGCGAAGATCGCCTATGTCGGCTATGACGACGAGCGCCGCCGCGGCTACGAGAACCAGCGGCTCTACGTCATGGACCGTGACGGCGGGAACAAGCGCGTCCTGACGGGCGGCCTCGACCGCAGCGTCGGCGCGCCGCAATGGGCACCGGACGGCCGGTCGATCTACGTCGACTACGTGGACAAGGGGGTCACCAAGGTCGCCCGCGTCGGCCTCGACGGCCGGCTGGAGACCGTGGTCTCGGGTCTGGGCGGCGGGTCGCTGGACCGACCCTACTCCGGCGGCGACTTCTCGGTCGGCCGCGGCGGGATCATCGCCTACACCGAGAGCCCGCCCGACCGCCCGGCCGACCTCGCGGTCTGGCGCGGCGGCAAGTCCCAGCGGCTGACCCGGCTGAACGACGACCTGCTGGCCAACAAGACCATGGCCCGGGTGGAGCACCTGCCGGCCGTGTCGAGCTACGACCAGAAGCCGATCGACGCCTGGGTGGCGCTGCCGCCGAACTACGATCCCTCGAGGAGGTATCCGCTGATCCTCGAGATCCACGGCGGGCCGTTCCAGTCGTACGGGCCGAGCTTCTCCACCGACGTCCAGCTCTACGCCAAGTCCGGCTATGTGGTGGTCTATTCCAACCCGCGGGGCTCGACGTCCTACGGCGAGGCCTTCGCCAACGAGATCGACCGCAACTACCCGAGCCACGACTACGACGACCTGATGAGCGTCGTGGATGCGGCGATCGCCAAGGGCTACGCCGATCCCAACCGGCTCTACGTCACCGGCGGCTCCGGCGGCGGCGCCCTGACCTCCTGGATCGTCGGCAAGACCGACCGCTTCAAGGCGGCGGCCACCCAGAAGCCGGTGATCAACTGGACGAGCCAGGTGCTGACCGTCGACGGCTACACCTTCATGGCCCGCTACTGGTTCGGGAAGATGCCGTGGGAGGACCCGCAGGGCTACTGGGCCCGCTCGCCGCTCAGCCTGGTCGGCAACGTCAAGACGCCGACCCTCGTGGTCGTGGGCGAGGAGGACTACCGGACCCCGCCCCCGGAGTCCGAGCAGTACTACCAAGCCCTGCAGCTCCGCGGCGTGCCCACGGCGCTTGTCCGGGTGCCGGGCGCGAGCCACGGCGGCCTGACCGCCAGGCCTTCGCAGTCGGCCGCCAAGGCCGAGGCGATCCTCGCCTGGTTCGAGCGCTACAAGTGAGGGACTAGCCGACCTCGGCGGCGGGGGCATCGCCCTCGTCGCTGGCCTCGGTGGCGTCGCGGATCGCCTGGAAGAGCGCCATCGCCTGGATCGGCTTGGCCACGTGGCCGTCCATTCCGACGGCCAGGTACTGGGCCACCTGATGGCTCATGGCGTTGGCGGTCAGGGCCACGATGGGGGGTCCGTGCCCGGCCGGTGTCGCGTTCACGCTCGCGGATCATTTGCGTGGCGGTGACGCCGTCCATGTCCGGCATCTGGATGTCCATCAGGATCACGTCCCAGTCGGACGTCTCCCAGGCATCGACCGCGGCCTGCCCGCAATCCACCACCACCGGCTCGACGCCGAGCTGGTGCAGCAGGGTCTTCAGGACGAGCTGGTTGACCGTGTTGTCCTCGGCGGCCAGCACCCGGAGTTCCAGGGCCGCGCGCTGGTTGGGCGGCGGCGGGGCGTATTCGGCGACCAGCCGCTCCTCGCCCACACGGGCCAGCGGCGCGCAGAGCACGAAGCTGGAGCCCATGCCGAGCGTGCTCTCCACGCGGATCTCGCCGCCCATCAGGACCGCCAGCTCGTGGCAGATGGCGAGGCCGAGGCCGGTGCCGCCGAACTTCCGGGTGGTGGACGAGTCGAGCTGGTCGAACTTGGCGAACAGGCGGGCGAGCCCCTCCTCCGAGATGCCGACGCCGGTGTCGGTGACCGCGATCTCCAGGGTTTCGCCCCTGCGCCGCGCCGTCACCCGGATCTCGCCGGCCTCGGTGAACTTCACGGCGTTGGAGATCAGGTTGTAGAGGATCTGGCGGATGCGGGTCGGGTCGCCCACGTAGCGGCCGCGGGCCGGCTCCACGTCGACTGCGAACGACAGGCCCTTCTTGTTGGCCAGGGCGGTGAAGGCGGAGTGCGCGCCGCGCACCACTTCGGCCAGGTCGAACTCGATGGCCTCCAGTTCCAGCTTGCCGGCCTCGATCTTCGAGAGGTCGAGCACGTCGTTGAGGATGGCGAGCAGCGCCTCCCCGACTGCTGGATGACCGACAGGCGGTCGCGCTGCACGGGGGTGAGCTTGTCGGCGCTCATGGCCTGGGCCATGCCCAGCACGCCGTTCAGGGGCGTGCGGATCTCGTGCGACATGGTGGCCAGGAAGGTGCTCTTGGCCGCGTTGGCGGCTTCGGCGGCCAGTTCGCCGGCTTCGGCGCGCTCCCGCGCCTGCCGCAGCGCGTTTCGTGAGCGGTCCAGCATCCGCCGGGCGAGGAAGAAGAAGTTGGCGCAGGTGACGGCCGCCGCCAGCGCCGCGATGGTCGCCATCGGGGTGCGCGCGGTCAGCGCCAGGTCGGCGGCGATCCAGACCAGCACGCCCACATAGGGCGACAGCAGGAGCCGGAAGAGCATCGGGCTCGAGTAGTACTGCAGGAGGACATAGGTGGCGCCCAGGAAGGCCGTGACGAGCGCGAAGGCGCCGGCCACCGCATAGCCGCTCTCCCAGAGCGCGATGATCATCGCGCACTGCACGGCGCCGCTCAGCACGCTGTTGGTGTTGAGCGCGAACCACAGGCGGCGGAGGTTGGGGCCGCGGCCGTGCCGCTCGATGGCTCCGGTCAGCGAGATGCTGGCGAACAGGGTCGCCCAGACGGCGATCACCCACATCCCGGTCCAGAGCGGCGAGACGTAGAAGGCGGCGACCGCCACGACGGCGATACTGCTGATCACCCGGGGCACGACGTTGCGGGCGGACGCGGCATAGAGGCTGAGCCCGCTGGATCCGCGGTCCACGGCCGTCACCGGCCCCGGCGCGCCGGTGCTGTCCGTACGGTCCAACCGCTACTCCCCGTAACGTTGTTGTCTTTTTCCGGGAGAATGCCGTTAGCTGGTTAACCGTCGGTCAAGCGGCCCCCCTCCAGCCGAAACCTCGAGTCGAGCACACAGCGGGCCTTGCCACCTTCGGTCGAGACCGTGGCGGGCTGGCCAAGGCCGGTGTCGAACCAGGTCTCGCCCGCCTCTGTCACCACCCTGAGGGTCCCCGGTCCGGTGAACTGGCAGACCGGATAGAGGGACAGACCGGTCCCGCCGCGCGTGCGGACGCCGGCGCAGTTCACGTGGCCGAAGCGCCTGGCCATCACCACGCCCTCGAACTCGAAGGCCTTGGGCGCCTTCAGGCCCCGCGCCCGGGCTTCCCCGGCGTCAGGCTGGGGCATGGCGGGCCGTCGACCGCCCACTGGCCGGCCGTGGCGACGGCCGCCGCCCGTCTTTCAAGGAAGTCGCGCAGCTCCCAGGCGGCGAAGGCCGCGACCCCGACGGCGACCGCGCCCAGGCCGAGGGCCGCTACCGCGCCGATCCGCCGCCTGCCTCTCAGGCCATAGTCCGTCGTCACGGCCACCCTCCGTATTATGTCTGTAATTTATGCAGCGCCTCGGCGGGGATGGCAACCGCTGCGCGGCCTTCCGTACGACTACTTAGGGGACGGTCCCGAATTTCGGACTCGGGGGCGCGGGGCTACCGCTTAAGCATCGGAAAAGGAGCCGCCGATGTCCCTCGCCTACCCCCTCGACGATCCTCGCACGGAGCTTCCGTCGGCCGGCCTCACCGAACTGATGGATCGCGCCGCGGTGCGGATGGGCTTCGCACGCAACGAGGAGATCTACGCCCAGGGCGAGCCGGCGGAGTTCCTCTACCGCGTGGTGTCCGGATCGGTGCGGACGATCCGGCTGGCCAGCGACGGCCGCCGGCAGGTGGGGGGACTTCTACTACCCCGGCGACCTGTTCGGCCTGGAGACCGGCCCTGACCACTGTTTCTCGGCCGAGGCGCTCGCCGACTGCGCCATCATGGTGATCCGCCGGACGACCATCCGCGCCCACGGTGGAGAGGCGGCCCTGGAACGCGCCATCCTGCAGGCCACGCGCCGCGAACTGGAACGCGCCCAGGCCCATCTCCTGCTGCTCGGCCGCAAGACCGCCCAGGAAAAGGTCGCCGCCTTCCTGCTGGCCCACGCCGAGACGCAGGACGAGGGCCGTCCCGTCGAGTTGCCCATGGGCCGCCAGGACATCGCCGACTACCTGGGCCTAACCATCGAGACCGTCTCGCGCATGCTGACGCAGCTCCAGGCCCAGGAGATCGTGGAGTTCCCCTCGGCCCGCCGCTTCCGTGTCCGCCGCTGGGAGCGCCTGGAGGAACTGGCCGACTAGCCGCCGCGGTTGCGCGACGGCGGCGCGGGCCCTACCGCTTGCGGCGATGAGCATCGCCCTTCGCGCCTCGCCCCTTGGACGCGCCGCGCCCTACGCGGTGGCGGTGATCGCCACCGTGGGCTGCGCCCTGGTGCGCCTGGCGCTCGGTCCCTTCTTCGAGGCCCAGACCGGACTGCTGCTGTTCGCGCCGGCCCTGATGCTCAGCGCCGCCATGGGCGGGTTCGGCCCGGCGATCCTGGCCACGATCCTCAGCGTCGCCGCCGCCACCGGGTTCAGCGGCGCGGCGCTCGTCACCGACACGGCCAACCTCGTCGACGCGGTGGTCTTCCTCCTGCTCGGGATCGCCAGCGGCATCGCGGGTTCGCGCCTGGCGAACGGGGCCCGCGAGACCGCCGCGGCCCTGGAGCACCTGGAGGCCCGCGAGGCCCATGTGCAGTCGATCCTCGCCACCGTCCCCGACGCCATGATCGTCATCGACGAGCAGGGGATCATGCAGTCGTTCAGCATCGCCGCCGAGCGCCTGTTCGGCTGGACCGCCGCCGAGGCGATCGGCCGGAACGTCTCCATCCTGATGCCCAACCCCTATCGCGACGCCCACGACAGCTACCTGCACCGCTACCTGGACACCGGCGAGCGGCGGATCATCGGGCTGGGACGCGTGGTGGTGGGCGAGCGGCGCGACGGCTCGACCTTCCCCATGGAGCTGGCCGTGGGCGAGATGCGCTCCGGCGAGCGGCGCTTCTTCACGGGGTTCGTCCGCGACCTGACCGAGCGCCAGGCCACCGAGCGGCGGCTGCAGGACCTGCAATCGGAACTGGTCCATGTGTCGCGCCTGACGGCCCTGGGCGAGATGGCCTCGGCGCTCGCGCACGAGCTGAACCAGCCCCTGGCCGCGGTCTCCAACTACGTGAAGGGCAGCGCGCGGCTGATCGAGCAGGAGCCCGTGGACCGCCCGAAGGTGAAGGCGGCCCTGGAAAGCGCCGGCGAACAGGCGCTGCGCGCCGGCCAGATCATCCGCCGCCTCCGCGACTTCGTGGGCAAGGGCGAGGCCGAGCGGCGGCTCGAGAGCCTCCCACAGCTCCTCGAGGAGGCCGGCGCCCTGGCCATGGTGGGGGCCAAGGGCGCGGCGTGCGCCTGCGCTTCACCATCGACCGCGGGGTCGACCTCGTGCTGGCCGACAAGGTCCAGATCCAGCAGGTGGTGCTGAACCTGATGCGCAACGCCATCGACGCCATGGAGGACAGCCCCCGGCGCGAGCTGGTGGTGGCGGCCCGCGCGGCCGACGACGACATGGTGGAGGTCTCGGTCACCGACACCGGTCCCGGCATCAGTCCGGAAGTGGCCGACCAGCTCTTCCAGCCCTTCATCACCACCAAGGCCCACGGCATGGGCGTCGGCCTCTCGATCTCCCGCACGATCATCGAGGCCCATGGCGGCCGCATCTGGGTTGAACCGAATCCGCCCGGCGGGGCTATCTTCCGCTTCACCATCATGGCGGCGCCCGAAGGAGAGCTGACGGACGGTGAGTGATCAAGTTGTCCATGTGATCGACGACGACGAGGCGATGCGGGACTCGCTCGCCTTCCTCCTCGACACCGCGGGCCTGCGCGCGACGACCTACGAGTCCGCCGTGGCCTTCCTGGCGCAGGCGGACGCGCTGGCGCCCGGCTGCATCATCACCGACGTGCGGATGCCGGAGATGAACGGGCTGGAGCTGGTCCGGAAGCTGAAGGACCGGAACATCCCCCATCCGGTGATCGTCATCACCGGCCATGGCGACGTGCCCCTCGCCGTCGACGCCATGAAGGCCGGCGTCGTCGACTTCCTGGAGAAGCCGTTCGACGACGAGGTCCTGTTGCGGGCGGTCCGCTCCGCGCTCGACGCCCGGGAGCGACAGGACCAGAAGGACGCCGAAAAGCGCCGGTTCGAGGCGATGCTGGAAAGCCTCTCGCCGCGCGAGACCGAGGTCCTGCGCGGCGTCATCGCCGGCAAGGCGAACAAGATCATCGCCTACGAGCTTGGCATCAGCCCAAGGACGGTGGAGGTCTACCGGGCCAATGTGATGACCAAGACCGGAGCCGCCGGCCTCTCGGAACTGGTGAGGATGGCGCTGCTGGCCGGCTTCTAGACGTCTCCGGACGGCGGGTCGGGCCGGGAGACGCTCTTCGCCTGGGTGATCTCGATCGGCGGGGCCGGGGGCCGCTTGCGGCCGGCCCGGAGCCACATGAGCCCCAGCGCGCCCACGAACACCGCATAGGCGCCCAGCACGAGCGCCAGATAGGCGAGGCTCGCCGCGGTCATGGCTAGAGCGCCTTCGAATGCCGGCCGCCATCCGGCTGGAAATAGGCGTCGAACACCGCGCAGACCGAGCGGACCACCGCGCGGCCGGCCTCGCTGACCTCCACCTTCGGGCCCAAAAGGCGCACCAGCCCGTCGGCGGCGAAGGGGGCGAGCCGGCTGCGGGCGGCCGCCAGGTCGGCGGGATCGCGCCCGTGACGTGCGCAGACGGCCGCCAGGTCGACCTCGAGGTCGCACATCAGCCGCTCGATGATCTCGCCCCGGAACCGATCGTCGGCGGTCACCGCGACGCCGCGCGCAATCGGCAGCTCTCCGGCCGCGATCGCAGCCCGCCAGCCGAGTTCCTGCGCCACGTTCTGCACGAAGCCCTGCGGCAGCGCCCCGATCGCCGAAGCGCCGAGCCCAAGCAGGGTCCTGGCCTGGTCGGTCGTGTAACCCTGGAAGTTGCGATGCAGCCGGCCCTGCGTCAGAGCCAGCGCCAGTTCGTCGTCCGGGACCGCGAAATGGTCGAGGCCGATCCGGACATAGCCGGCCGTCATCAGCCGTTCGGCCGCCGCGTCCGCCTGGTCGAGGCGCTCGGCGGGGCCCGGCAGGGCGGCCTCGTGGATGAGCTGCTGATGGCTCTTCATCCAGGGCACGTGGGCGTAGCCGAAGAGCGCGATCCGCTCCGGCCGGAGTGTCAGGACGGCGTCGAGGGTGGAGAGCGTGTTCTCCACCGTCTGATGGGGCAGGCCGTACATCAGGTCGAGATTGACGGAACGCACGCCCGCCTCGCGCAGCCAGCCGACGCCGGCCTCGATCTCGGCGAAGGACTCCCGGCGGTTCACCGCCCGCTGGACCTGGGGCGACAGGTTCTGGACGCCGAGGCTGGCGCGCGTCAGGCCCAGGGCAGCCGGCCGCCTGCACCCAGGCCGGTGTCAGGACCGCCGGGTCCAGCTCCGCGGCGACCTCGAGATCCGGCGTCAGGTCGAAGACCCGGCCGAGCGCGCCCAGGATCGCCGCCAGCTCGTCGGGCGTGAGCATGTTGGGCGTGCCGCCGCCGAAGTGGATGGCGTTGGCCGGCAGCCGGCCCGGCAGGGCGCCCTCCAGCAGGGCGATCTCGGCGAGCAGATGCTGGACGTAGTCGCCGACCGGCTGGTGGCGGTTCACCGCCCGGGTGTTGCAGCCGCAGTACCAGCACAGACGCGCGCAGAACGGGATGTGCAGGTAGAGCGAGACGGCCTCTTTGGCCGGCAGGGCGGCCAGCCAGGCGCGATAGGTATCGGCGCCCACCTCGGGGCTGAACTGCAGGGCGGTCGGATAGCTCGTGTAGCGCGGCGCGCGGCCGTCGTACTTGGCCACCAGCTGGGCCTGGGAGAGCGGGACTTCGGCGAGGGCGGTCATGGTTCCAGACTGCCCGGGAGGCTCGCGCCCCGCCGTGATCCAGATCAAGCCTCGGGCCTGTCGTCCGGATCGTCCAGGAGGATGCGGTTCGCATCTCCGGCCGGGTCGTCGTACTGGCCGTCGCGGAGCGTCCACCAGAAGGCGGCGACCGCCAGCAGCCCGAGGCCGACGGAGAACGGCGCGAGGAACAGCAGGATGGTCATGTCCGGCGCCCCATCCTGAGCGCGTTGAGCGTCACCGCCAGCGACGAACCGGACATCGCGAGCGCCGCCACGAACGGGTTCACCAGGCCGAGCATGGCCGCCGGGCCGGCGACCAGGTTGTAGAGCGCCGCGAAGGCGAAATTCTCCAGCGCCCGGCGCCGCGCCGTCGTGGCGACGTCGATGGCGGTCGCGACGGCCGCGAGCCCTCGCCCGAGAACACCAGGTCCGCGGCGTTCTGGCTGGCCTCCAGCGCCGTGCCGGGGGCCATGGCCGCGTGCGCCCGGGCCAGGGCCGCGGCGTCGTTCAGGCCATCGCCGACCATCAGGACCCGGCGTCCCTGGGCGGCGAGCGCATCGATCGCGGCGGCCTTGTCCTGCGGCGTCAGGCCGGCGCGCCAGGCGTCGATCCCGGCCGCCTCCGCCGCGGCGGCCACCGGCCCGGCCACGTCGCCCGACAGCACCTCGACGGTCAGGCCGCGGGCCCTGAGCGCCGCGACGGTGCCGGCGGCGTCGGCCCGCAGGCGGTCGGAGAACCGGAAGCGGATCTTCGTGTCACCCTCGAAGCCGAACCACAGCTCCGTCTCGCCAGCGGCGCGCCCCTCGACGCCGACGAAGGCGGCCCGGCCCAGGCGGGCTCGGCGGCCGTCGATGACGCCCTCGACGCCCTGGCCGGCCTGCTCGCGCACGTCGGACGCTGAGGGCCCCTCCCCGCCGCATCCGCCATCGCGCGGGCCAGCGGATGCCGCGAGGCGCGCGCCAGCGGCGCGGCGAGCGTCAGGGCCGCCGGGCACGGGTCGATCAGGCTGGGCCGGCCCTCGGTGAGCACGCCGGTCTTGTCGAACACCACATGGTCGACCTCGGCGAGCCGCTCCAGCGCGGCGCCGGACTTCACCAGCACGCCCCGGCGGAACAGGCGGGCCGACGCCATGATCTGGACCGCCGGGACGGCCAGGCCGAGGGCGCAGGGACAGGTGATGATCAGCACCGCCACCGCCCGGATCAGCGCCTCGCGCGGCCCGAGCCCGAGCGCCCAGCCGCCGGCGAAGGTCAGCGCCGCGGCGGTGTGCACCACCGGCACGTAGATGGCGGCGGCCTTGTCGGCGAGCCGGACGTATCTCGACTTGGACTGGGCGCCGGCCTCGACGAGCCGGGCGATGGCGGCGAGCGCCGAATCCTCCGAGCGCGCGGTGGCCCGCAGGGTGATGAAGCCCGAGAGGTTCAGCGCGCCGGCCCGGCAGAGCGTCCCCTCCTCCACGGCGACGGGGGCGGTCTCGCCGGTCAGCAGGGCGTCGTCGAGCGACGAGGCGCCTGCCTCGATCCGACCGTCGACCGGAATGCGCTCGCCGGGCCGCACCAGGACAAGATCGCCAGGCTGCACCTCGCTGAGAGGCTTGCGACGCTCGCGCCCCAGGCTGTCCAGCACCGCCGCGGCCGGGGCCTGCAGGGCGAGGAGGTCGCCGGCGGCGCTGCGCGCGCGGGCCCGCAGCCGATGGTCCAGCCAGCGGCCGATCAGCAGCAGGAAGAGGAGCGAGACGGCGGCGTCGAAATAGGCGTCGCGTCCGTTCAGCAGGGTCTCGGAGAAGCTGATGACCAGGGTCAGGATCACGCCGATGGAGATCGGCACATCCATGTTGGCGCGGCCGGCCTTAAGCGACCTCCAGGCCGACTGAAAGAACGGCATCCCGGCATAGACGGCGCACGGCGCGCCGACCGCGCCGGACAGCCACATCATCACCTGCTTCGTGGCCGGTCCCAGCTCCTGGCCGAACAGGCCGGCCCACAGCGGCACCGAGAACATCATGGTGTTCATGGCCCCGAACGCCGCCACCGCGAGCGCCAGCACCAGCCGGCGGCCCTCGCGGTCGTGCGCCGCCTGGGCCTGTCCGGGATCGTAGGGGGTCGCCGGATAGCCGAGGCGGTCCAGCGTCGCGATCACCTGGCCAGGGTCGCCGTCGGCGCCTTTGAATCCCACCGCGAGCTTGCCGCTGGTCAGGTTCAGCCGCGCGGTCTCGACGCCCGGCAGCTTGCCGACCGCCGTCTCGATCTTCGCCATGCAGGCGGCGCAGCGGGCCCCGCGCACGAGGAGGTCCAGGCTGGCGCGGCCGTCCTCGCCCTTCGCCAGGAAGGCGGAGAAGTCGGCGCCCGGCCCCGCGTCATAGGTCAGCGCCACGTGAGCCTCCGCTCGGCCGTGAACAGCCTCCCCTGGCCGTCCCGCGCTTCGGCCGTCAGGTCCCAGGCGCCGTCGATCGCCCCGGTCGTCGCCTCGTAGCGCCCGGGCGCCGTGCGCTGGAAAGTCAGCATCCGCCGCCCGGCTTCGGTCGCCGGGCGTTCCAGCCGGCCGCTTACGGAGAGGCCGGCCACCGGCGCGCCGGTGCGGTCCTGGACCTGCACCACCACGACCCCCGGCTGGGCTTCGGCGGCGGCGCGCCAGCCGAGCGCCGCCTGGGCCTCGAGCTGGGCGATCCGCCGGTTGTAGAGCAGGCCGTCCTCGTAGGGGGTCACCGAGACCTCGCCGGGGTAGGTCTTCAGCGCCAGCGCCATGAAGGTCACGTCGACGCCGATCACCACGGCGAAGAAGGCCGTGACGCCGCCGAGCACATGCCAGCCGCGGACGCGATAGCCGTCAGGCGCATGGGTCGCACTCATGGGTTGGCGTCTCCTGACAGGAAGGTGGTCTTCGTCCTCACCGCCTGGCCGGCGGCGCGGATCTCGAAGGCGGCCGGCATGTTGGCCTGGGCGATCTGGTCGGGCGCCGCGGTCACGAAGACGCGAATGGCGGTCACCTCGTTCGGCTGGGCGGTGAGCACGAGGGGCTGGCCGGCCGGGCGGCCCGGGCTCTTCACCAGGGCCCCGGCTACGCCGTCGAACCGGACCTCCAAGGTCTGCGGCGCGAAGGTGCGGTTGGCGATCTTCAGCGTGTAGCCGTTGCGGATCGCCCCGTCGTGCAGCCGCACGAAGGTCGGGTTGCGGTCGCGCAGCGCGTGCAGCTCGAACGACGGCCGGGTCATCAGGCCAAAGGTCATCAGGCCGGAGACCACCATCAGGGCCACGGCGTAGAAGACCGTCCGCGAGCGCAGGAAGCGGTAGCGCGGCGTCTGGCCCTGCTCACGCTCGACCACGGCCGCGTCGGTATCGAAGGCGATCAGCGCCTTCGGCCGGCCGACCTTCACCATGATCTCGTCGCAGGCGTCGATGCACAGGGCGCAGTTGATGCACTCGAGCTGCGGACCCTGCCGGATGTCGATGCCCATGGGACAGGCCACGATACATTGCCGACAGTCGATGCAGTCGCCGCGGCCGGCCCAGTCCTGGCCCTTCTTGTGCGCGCCGCGCGGTTCGCCGCGGTCGTAGCGGTAGGTGACCTGCAGGGAGTGTCGGTCCAGCATCGCGCCCTGGATGCGCGGCCAGGGGCACATGTAGATGCAGACCTGCTCGCGCATGAAGCCGGCGAACACATAGGTCGTGGCGGTCAGCAGGAAGCAGAAGATGTAGGCGGTCGCCGGCGCCTGGCCGATCCAGAAGTCCCGCAGCAGGCTGGGGGCGTCGTGGTAGTAGAAGATCCACGCCCCGCCGGTGCCGAAGCCGATGGCGAGCCAGGTCAGGTGCTTGCCCGCCTTGCGCCAGGCCTTGTCGAGGGACCAGGGCGCGGCGTCCAGGCGCATACGCGCGTTGCGGTCGCCCTCGAACAGCCGCTCCACGTGGATGAACAGGTCGGTCCAGACCGTCTGCGGGCAGGCGTAGCCGCACCAAAGCCGCCCGAACAGCGCCGTCGCCAGGAAGAGCCCGAGCGCCGCGATGATCAGCAGGCCGGTGATGAAGTGGACTTCCTGCGGCCAGAGCTGGATGTCGAAGAAGTAGAACCGGCGTCCGGCGAAATCGACCAGCACCGCCTGGTCGGGCAGCTTGCCCGGCCGGTCCCAGCGGATCCACGGCGTGACGTAGTAGATGCCGAGCATCACGATGAGCAGGGCCCACTTGATCGCGCGCCACTTGCCGTGGACCAGCTTCGGATAGATCGGGGTGCGCGGCTTGTAGAGGCCGCCGCCCGCGTCCTTTTTCCGGACCCGTTCGGCGGCCGAGACCGGAGCCTCGCGCGCCACGGGCTCGGTCCTCGAGACGCGGTCGATGACGACGGTCATCGGCCGGCGCCGCCTGCGCTGGCTTGCGGCCGGGGCGCCTCGGCGACGTCATCAGCCCCGCCGGCGTTGGCGTGGATGTAGACCGCCAGCGCCTTGATGGTCTCGGCGCTGAACCGCCCGCCCCAGGTGGGCATGACGCCGTTGCGGCCGTTCCAGATCTGGTCGTGGATCGCCTTGCGGTCCGACCCATACAGCCACTCCGCATCGGTCAGGTTCGGCACGCCGCGGACTGCGTCGCCGGCGCCGGCGGGGCCGTGGCAGGCGACGCACTGGTCGACATAGGTCTGGCGCGCCCGCTCCACGGCGGCCGGATCGGCCTTCCGGCCGGACAGCGCCATGACGTACTCGGTGAGATCGGCGACCTTGGGCTCGTCCAGCATCTGGTCGCGGCCGAAGGCCGGCATCACCGTCTCGCCGCGGGTCTGGGGATGGCCGGCGCGGACGCCCACGTCGATGGTGTGGCGGATGTCGTCCAGTGAGCCGCCCCACAGCCAGACGTCGTCGCGCAGGTTCGGATAGCCCTTGGCGCCCGCCCCGCCTGCGCCGTGGCAGGTGGCGCAGTTGTCGCCGAACACCGACTGGCCGACCTGCAGGGCGTAGGCCTGCAGCTCCGGATCCTGCTCGATCTGCTGCAGCGAGGCGGCCTGCAGCTTGACCTCGCCCGCCCCGCGCTGGGCCTTGAGCGCCGCCAGTTCCTGGCTGACCTCGGCGCGGTCGGACTGGCCGCGGATACCCTTGGTGTAGCCGGTGATCCCCGGCCAGGCCGGCATGAAGACCCAGTAGACGAAGGCCCAGGCGATGGTCCCGTACCAGACCCACAGCCACCAGCGCGGCAGGGGGTTGTCGAGCTCCTTGATGCCGTCCCACTCGTGCCCGGTGGTCTCGACGCCGGAGTGTTCGTCGGTCTCGCGATTGCGGTCAGACATCCTCGCTCTCGTCCTTCTCGAGCGGCAGTTGGGCGAGGCGCTGGAACGCCTCCTTGTGCTGGGGCCAGAGCGCGTAGGCAACGGCGGCGGCAAAGATCAGCGCGAAGTAGAGGGTCCCGCCCTGCTGGGCGAAGCGGGCCACGGTCTCGTAGGTCAGGCCGCTCATCTGAGGTTCTCCGGGTCCTCGGCCTGGTAGGTCTTGAAGTCGACCATGGTCCCCAGGACCTGCAGGTAGGCGATCAGCGCATCCATCTCGGAGATCCGCTCGGGATTGCCGTCGAAGTCCCGCTGCGCGACTTGGCGCCATAGCGCTTGCGAAGGTCGGACGTGGCCCCGGCGAACGGGTCCGTCTGCGCTTCCAGGTCCAGCTTGGCGTTCTCGATCTGGGCCGCGCTGTAGGGCACGCCCACCCGCTGCAGCGCCGTGAGCTTCGCCTCGATCGCCCGGTAGTCGAGGTCCTTCGCCGCCAGGAAGGCGTAGGGCGGCATGTTGGATTCCGGCACCACCGATCGGGGGTCGGTCAGGTGGTCCACGTGCCAGCCGTCAGAGTACTTCTCGCCCACCCGGGCGAGGTCCGGCCCGGTCCGCTTGGAGCCCCACTGGAACGGGTGGTCGTACATGCTCTCCGCGGCCAGGCTGTAGTGGCCGTACCGCTCGACCTCGTCGCGCAGCGGCCGGATCATCTGCGAGTGGCAGACGTAGCAGCCCTCGCGGACGTAGATGTCCCGGCCGGCCTGCTCCAGCGGCGTGTAGGGACGGACGCCCTTCACCTTCTCGATGGTGCTCTCCAGGTAGAAGAGCGGGCTGATCTCCACGAGGCCGCCGATCGAGACGACGACCAGGATGCCGATGACGAGCCACAGCGAGTGGCGTTCGAACTTATGGTGACGGTTCCACATGGGGCGGGCCCTTACTCAGCCGCCTGGAGGGCGGGGGCGGGCGCGGCCGAGGTCGCCGGCAGCTCGGCCTGAGCCGTGCCGGGCATGCGGATCGTGCGCCACAGGTTGTAGGTCATGATCACCGCGCCGGAGAGGAACAGCAGTCCCCCGATGGTGCGGATGACGTTCTCGATGTGCTTGGCCGCGACGGTCTCGACGAAGGAGTTCGCGAGGAAGCCCTGCGGCGTGTACTCGCGCCACATGAGGCCCTCCATGATCCCGGAGACCCACATCGCGGCGATGTAGAGAAGGATGCCCGACGTCGCGATCCAGAAGTGCCACTCCACCAGCTTCAGCGAGTAGAGGCGCTCCTTCTTCCAGAGCCACGGAACCAGGCAGTAGACCGCCGCGAAGGTGATCAGCCCGTTCCAGCCGAGCGCGCCGGAATGCACGTGGCCGATCGTCCAGTCGGTGTAGTGGCTGAGCGAGTTGACGGCCCGGATCGACATCAGCGGACCTTCGAAGGTCGCCATGCCGTAGAAGGCCATGGCCACGACCATCATCCGGATCACCGGGTCGGTGCGCAGCTTGTCCCAGGCGCCCGAGAGCGTCATCAGGCCGTTGATCATGCCGCCCCAGGACGGCATCCACAGCATGATCGAGAAGGTCATGCCGAGCGTCTGCGCCCACTGCGGCAGGGCCGTGTAGTGCAGGTGGTGCGGGCCCGCCCAGATGTAGATGAAGATCAGCGACCAGAAGTGGACGATGCTGAGCCGGTACGAATAGACCGGCCGCTCGGCCCGCTTGGGGACGAAGTAGTACATCATCGCCAGGAAGCCGGCGGTCAGGAAGAAGCCGACGGCGTTGTGGCCGTACCACCACTGGGTCAGGGCGTCCTGTACGCCCGCGAAGGCTGAGTAGCTGCGGGTCTCCAGCAGGCCGACCGGCATGGCCAGGTTGTTGACCACGTGCAGCAGGGCGATTGTGACGATGAAGGACAGGTAGAACCAGTTGGCCACGTAGATGTGGGGTTCCTTGCGCTTCCACAGCGTGCCCAGGAAGACCAGCAGGTAGGCGACCCAGACGATCGTCAGCCACAGGTCCACGTACCACTCAGGCTCGGCGTACTCGCGGCTCTGGGTGATGCCCGCGACATAGCCGGTGGCCGCCAGCACGATGAACAGCTGGTAGCCCCAGAAGACGAACCACGGCCAGAGACCGCCGGCGAGCCTCGCCTTGCAGGTCCGCTGCACCACGTAGAAGGAGGTGGCGATGAGCGCGTTGCCGCCGAAGGCGAAGATCACGCCCGAGGTGTGCAGGGGCCGCAGCCGCCCGAAGTTCAGGAAGCCGTACTCCGGGAAGTAAAACTGGTTGGGCCAGGAGAGCTGGGCGGCGATGAGCACGCCCGCGCCGAGGCCGACGATGGCCCAGACCATGGTGGCGATGACGCCCGCCCGGACGACGCCGTCCTCGTAACGGCTCTCGTCGGAGCGGAAGCGGTCATGGCCGAGGCCCGCCGACATCACCAGGAAGGCGACGGTGAAGGCGCCGGTGAAGATCCAGCCGTGCAGCCGGAACAGCGGGTCGGGCGAGAGCGCGGTCATGAGGACCGACGCCAGCGCCGCCATGCCGGTCAGGGTGTAGATCAGGAGGACGCTGAACGGCGCGTCGTCCGCGGTGGTCGTGAGTTGGGTCATGGCCCCCAGGCGCCTTGAGCAGAAGTTGGGGCCGTTGTGCGGTGCAGCGGGCAGAGTCGCCTTGACGTGGATCAAGGCGCCTTTCGGCCTGTCGGACGATCAGAAGACCGACCTCGAAGGAGCCTCGCCATGCGCCCCGACCGCGCCCCTGAACCTGACGCCGCGCTCCGGATCGGCGTGGCGGGCGCCGGCGTCGCGTTCCTGGCTTCGGCCGCGCTGGCAGGCCGCCTCGCGGTGCAGCACATGGCGCTGCTCGGCGAGATTTGCGGAGCCTCCGCGCCACATTGCGGGTGGTGCGCCGCGGCGGCCGCCCTGTTCGCCATGGGCCTCGCCAGCCTCGCCTGGGCCGCGCGCCCGGCCCCGGCGCCGCTGAAGGTCCGCGGCTAGGATCCCGATTTCGTCAGCAGGCCGTCGCGACGCACGGCGGCATGTCGAGGCGACGCGCCGTGGCGGCGTCGGCCGTCGCGACCGCATCCATGTAGGCCAGGATCGCGGCCGCTTCGCCGCGGGTGATCACCACGCTGGGCATGCCATAGAGGGTGTGCCGGCCGGAGTCGGCCACGCTGTGCTGCAGGCTCTCCGGCGTGTGCAGGCCGTCCAGCATCCAGAACGGCGGCGCGCCGCGGTGCGGGCTCGTCCGGCCGGGCGCCGCACCGTGGCAGCCGGCGCAATGCTGCTCCGCCAGACGTTTCCCGAAGGCGACATCGGGCGGAAGGGGCTCCTCGGGGACCGTGGCGCAGCCTGTGGCGAAAGCCACGGTCGCAATGCTCGCGAGGGCGGCCCTCCACATGTGTCAGCCCCGGGCCCGCGCCTCGCGCAGGTGCTCACGGATCGCCTCCGCATCGTCGAGGGTGCGGTTATGGGGGTCGGTCACGTCGAGACGGGCGACGAGCGGGGCGGTGAGCCGGCGCCGGATCTCACCCAGAGCGGTCGGCGGCGCCATGATCGCCAGGCGGTCGAACGCCCGGCGCTGGGCCGCCGCATGCAGCGTCTCCACGGCGCGGGCGAGAAAGCGCTCCTCGGCCGCCTGTTCGGGTTTCGTCTGCTCCCCGGCGTGGCGGCCGTAGCCTGCCCGCTCGTGCACGGTGGCCGTGTGCGCATGGCTCGGCCGCCGGTCTGACTCGGAGATCCGCATGGCGAGATCGGCCAGCTCCCGAACGTCTCCGGCGCGCCGGCGCTCCTCGAAGACCCGCACATGGCCGCCATCCGCGGCGACGATCCAGGTGACGCCCTCGTTGATCATGGGTTCCTCCATCGCTCGCGACCACCCTCGCAGACCAGACGGTGAGGCTTCTCTGACCTGTGTCAAACCCGGAGGCCGGACGCCTCCGTACCGGTACTTAGGTGGCGCTGCGGAATGTTGCCGGGCGGCGGTTTGGCGGAACGTGAGCCTGCCAACCAAAGGAGGCACGCCATGCCACAGACCCTTGAGTCCGCGTCTCCCGTAAGCGCCGCTACGGCGCGCTATGACAGCCTGCTGGTCCATGTGGAGCCCGGCCTCCCCGCCTCGCGGCGCGTCGAGGTGGCCGCAGGACTGAGCCGGCGCTTCAAGGCCCGACTGATCGGTCTGGGCGCCGAGGCCCTGGAGCCGCCGGTGGCTTCCGACCCCTACTCCAGCCAGCTCCTCGCCGAGATGGTGGTCGAGATGACCCGCGAACTGGAGGCCCGCCAGGCCCGCGCCGCCGAGGATTTCGGGCGTGACGCCGCCCAGGCCCACGAGACCGAGTGGCGGACATCCCGGGCCATGCCGAACGCGGCGCTGGCCGCCGAGGCGCGCGCCTGCGACCTGATCGTCATGGGCGCCCGGGAGGGACGCGGCGCCAGCGGTTACCAGGCCGCCGACCCGGGCGAGGTGGTGCTGACCGCCGCGCGCCCGGTCCTGGTCGTCCCCGAAGGCGCGGAGCGCCTGGAGGCCAGCCGTATCGTGCTGGCCTGGAAGGAGACCCGTGAGGCGCGCCGCGCCCTGCTCGACGCCCTGCCGTTCCTCGTCGCCGCCGAGGAGGTCGTGGTCATGGCGGTCTGCGCCGAGAACGCGGTCGAGGTCAGCAAGGCCCAGGTCGACGACGTGGCCGGAACCCTGCGCCGCCGGGGCGTTCCGGCGCGCAGCCTGGTGGTCACGGCGCCTGACGCCAGCGTCGTCGACGAGTTGAACGCCGAGGCCGCCAACATCGGCGCCGACCTCATCGTCTGCGGCGCCTACGGCCACAGCCGGACGCGGGAATGGGTGTTCGGCGGCGTGACGCGTACGCTCCTCCGGGCGCCTGGCCGCTATCTGCTGCTCAGCCACTGAGCGTCGCCATGGCGCAACCGTCCCCCATCGGGCTGACCTGGCTGCAGGCTCCCCTGGACGGTCTCGCCAGGGGTGATCGGCTCGCGTTGTCGCGAGCCGACGCCGAGCGGCTGTTCGGGGTCGACGGTCCCGGCGAGGCGCGGATCGGCGACTTCGCGGCCGGCCACCGCTGCCGGGCGGAGTTCGCCGAGACCCTCGTCCTCTTCGTGAAGTCCCCGCTGCGCCGGATGTCGCACGGCTGATCCCTCGGTATCTCCGGCGTTGACGGCGGTCGGGCGGCCCGGCACATCCGGGCGGAGAGGACCCGCCATGACGACGCGCAACCTCGACGCCCTCTTCCATCCCCAGGCCATCGCGCTGGTGGGCGCCAGCGACACGCCGGGCTCCGTGGGCCGGGTGATCGCCCACAACCTGCTGAACGCCGGCTTCGCCGGGCCCGTCCTGCCGGTGAACCCGCACGCCGCCTCGGTGGGCAGCTCGCTGGCCTACCCCAACATCGCCGCCCTGCCCCGCCCGGTGGACCTGGCGGTGATCGCCACGCCCGCGCCGACCGTCCCCGGGATCGTCGCCGAGCTGGGCGCCGCCGGCTGCCGCGCCGCGGTGGTGATCAGCGCCGGCGTCACGCCCGGCCTGAAGCAGCAGATGCTGGACGCCTCGCGGCCGCACCTGCTCCGGCTGGTAGGCCCCAACTGCCTGGGCTTCATCTCGCCACGCGTCGGCATCAACGCCAGCTTCGCCCACCTGACGCCCGCGCCGGGCGGCCTGGCCCTCGTCGCCCAGTCCGGGGCGATCTGCGCCGCGGCGCTCGACTGGGCACAGCCGCGGGGCATCGGCTTCTCGCACGTGATCAGCATCGGCGATGCGGCCGACGTCGATTTCGGCGACCTGCTGGACTACCTGGCCCTCGACCCCGACACCAAGGGCATCCTCGTCTATCTGGAGAGCATCGGCGACGCGCGGAAGTTCATGACCGCCGGCCGGATCGCCGCCCGCGCCAAGCCGGTCGTCGTCATCAAGGCGGGACGGACGGCGGCCGGCGCGGCCGCCGCGTTCAGCCATACCGGGGCCCTGGCAGGCTCCGACGCGGTCTATGACGCCGCCTTCCGCCGCGCCGGCATGCTGCGGGTCGGCGGCCTGCGGGAACTGTTCGACGCGGTGACCACGCTCTCCGCCGGCCTTAGGGTCCACGGCGACCGGCTGGCGGTCCTGACCAACGGCGGCGGCGCCGGCGTCATGGCCGTGGACGCGCTCGCCGAGCGCGGCGGCCGCCTCGCGACGCTGAAGCCGGAGACGGTGGCGGCGATCGACAAGCTCGCGCCGCACGGATGGTCGAACGCCAATCCCGTGGACATCCTGGGCGACGCCCGGCCCGGCTTCTACGGCCACGCGCTCGAGGCGCTGCTGGCCGACAAGGACAACGACGCCATCCTGGTGATGAACTGTCCGACGGCGGTGGCCTCCTCGGCCGACGCCGCCGAGGCAGTGGTCGCCGTTGCGCCGAAGGGTCCGTTCGGCCGACCCGTGCTGACCTGCTGGCTCGGCGACCAGGCGGCCGGCGAAGGCCGCCGGATCTTCGCCGCTGCGGGCATCCCGACCCACGAGACACCGGACGAGGCGGTGCGCGCCTTCATGCACCTCGTCGACCACCGGCGGAACCAGGAGCTGCTGATGCAGACCCCGGCCGACCGGCGCCCGCTGGCGCAGCACGCCGAAGCCGCGCGGGTGGTGGTCGACGCGGCGCTGGCCGAAGGCCGGCTGGTGCTCACCGATCCCGAGGCGCGCGCCGTGCTCAAGGCCTATGGCCTTCCGGTGGTGGAGGACCGCACGGCGCGCAATCCGGCCGAGGCCGCCGCCGCCGCCCGCGAGATCGGTGGCGTGGTGGCGCTCAAGATCCTGTCGCCCGACATCAGCCACAAGACGGACGTGGGCGGGGTGGCGCTCGGCCTCGACGGACCCGCCGACGTGCTGGAAGCCGCCGAGGGGATGATCGCCCGCGTGCAGGCCGCGCGGCCGGACGCCCGCATCGAGGGCTTCGTCGTCCAGCCCATGGTCGCCCGCCCCCATGCCCACGAGCTGCTCTGCGGCGTCACCCGCGACCCGACGTTCGGTCCGGTCGTGCTGTTCGGCCACGGCGGCGTCGCCACCGAGGTGCTCGCCGACCGGAGCATCGGCCTGCCGCCGCTCAACGACGTCCTGGCCCGCGACATGATCCGCCGGACCCAGGTGGCGAAGCTGCTGTCCGGCTTCCGCGACCGCCCCGCCGCCGACCTTCCGGCGATCGCCGACGTGCTCGTGACGCTCGGTGAGATGGCCAGCGGCGTGCCCGAGATCGCCGAGCTGGACATCAACCCCCTGCTGGCCGACGACCGCGGCGTGCTTTGCCTCGACGCCAGGATCCGCCTGCGCGCGCCCGGCCAGGCGGCGGCGCGCCCGGCCATCCTGCCCTACCCCCGGGCCCTGGAACGGGACATCACGTTCGAGGACGGCGGCGCCCTGCACGTCCGCCCGATCCGGCCGGAGGACGCGCCGCGCATCGAGGACCTGATCGACCGCTCCACGCCCGAGGACGTGCGCCTGCGCTTCGCGTCAGGCTTCCGCCATCTGCCGCCCGGCTGGGCCGCGCGCCTGTCGCAGATCGACTACGACCGCGAGATGGCGCTGGTCGCCGAGAACGCCGACGGCGAGATCCTGGGGGTCAGCCGGCTGGTGGGCGACCCTGAGGGCGAAACCGCCGAGTTCGCCCTGATGGTGCGCTCCGACCGCCAGCATCGCGGCCTCGGCGGCCTCCTGCTCCGCGCCGTGCTCGACCATGCGAAGGCGCGGGGCATCAAGGAGGTCTGGGGCGACGTCGCCCGGCACAACGACCGCATGCTGGAACTGGCCGAGAACCTCGGCTTCGGCCGCCGGACCGGCGACGACGTCGCCCGCGTGAAGGTGGTGAAGCGGCTGGACCTGGCGCCGGAGCCGGCGGAGTAGGTCCGCCGGTTCCGAGCGCCCTCGGGCTCAGCTCGGTTCGAGCACGGGCTTGGCCTTCGACGCCGAAGCCCCCCACCTCGGCGAGCCAGGCCAGCAGGTCCTCGTTGATCACGTCGGCATGGGTCGTCGCCATGCCGTGCGGCAGGCCGGGATAGACCTTCAGCGTGCCCTTCTGCAGCAGCTTGATGCCCTTCATCGCGCTGTCGTGGATCGGCACGATCTGGTCGTCGTCGCCGTGCATCAGCAGGACCGGCACGTCGATCTTCTTCAGGTCCTCCGTGAAGTCGGTTTCCGAGAACGCCTTCACGCAGTCGTAGTGGGCCTTCACGCCCCCCATCATCCCCTGCAGCCACCACTTGTCGACGATGCCCTGGTTCAGGGTCACGCCGGGCCGGTTGAAGCTGTAGAACGGCCCCGATGCGAGGTCCTTGTAGAACTGCGAGCGGTTATTGAGCGTGCCGTCGCGGATACCGTCGAAGACCTCGATCGGCAGGCCTTCGGGATTGCTGTCCTTCTTGACCATCACCGGCGGCACCGCGCCCAGCAGGGCGGCCGCCGCGGCGCGGTCCGTGCCGTGGCGGCCGAGATAGCGGGCCACCTCGCCGCCGCCCGTGGAGTGGCCGACGTGGATGGCGTCCTTCAGGTCCAGCGCCAGGACCAGCTCGCGCAGGTCGTCGGCGTAGGTGTCCATTTCGTTGCCGGTCCAGGTCTGGCTGGAGCGCCCGTGGCCACGCCGGTCGTGGGCGATCACCCGGTAGCCGCGGTCGGCGAAGAACATCATCTGGATGTCCCAGTCGTCGGCGGTCAGCGGCCAGCCGTGGCTGAACACGATCGGCTGCCCCGAGCCCCAGTCCTTGTAGAAGATCTCGGCGCCATCCTTGACGGTGATGGTCGGCATGGGGGGGCTCCTTTTGATCCGGAACGGGCGGCGCGCGCGCCCGGTGATACGCGTCACTCCTCGCGCCGCCGCGCGCCGGCGGGCCGAGGAAACCCTACGGATGGTTTGTGACGCCTGCGCCCCGCCGCCCCCTTGGGCGTGACCGTGCGTCCGCGGACGAACCCTGCGCCACAGGGGCGTTTCCCGGCAACAACCGGCATGGCGAGATCAGGCGGATGTGATGAGTTCGCCTGCCTTTCAGGCGCCCAGACGGCGAAACGCCGGCGCCGGTCGCCCGGCGCGATGGCCTGGGGCAGAACGCAAGGAGCGCCCCGTCGTCCGGAGCGCTCCGCCAGTCCGCAGGATGTCTGGGGGAATTTCCTACTTGGACTGGATCTCGATCGTCTTGCTCTCGGCGCCGGGGCGCTTCGGAATGGCGATCTTCAGGACACCGTCGGCCATGGTCGCCGCGATGCCGCCGGCGTCGAGGCTGCGCGGCAGATAGACCGAGCGGGAGAAGGCGCCGTAGCTGCGCTCGAGCAGGCGGTAGGCCTTGTCGGCCGTCTCGCGGCTAGCCGTCTTTTCCCCGCTGATGGTCAGCATGTCGTCCTGGACCGTGATCTTCACCTGGTCCCGGGTCATGCCCGGCAGTTCCACGCTGATCTCGAGGCCCGCCGCGGTATCGACCACGTCCATCCGCGGTGTGGGGCGGATTTCCGCGATGGCGTTCCAGCCCTCGCCCAGTTCGTCGAATAGGCGGTTGAATTCCCGTTGAAGCGGGGCGAACGCCGCGGCTGCGTTGCGCTGGATACTTGGGATCAGGTCCTTGTCTGTCACCGTCATCTTGGCCTCCATCATCGACCTGCACCGCAACTTGCGCTTCCGCGGTCGCGAAACCTTGCGCTTCGTCAAATCGACAATGAAAGATCATTGGCGAGCCCTTGCGGCGCATCAAACCGCGGATTGATGGAGCGGCTAGCAACGCGCCATGTCGGTTCCTGCCTCCACCGTCCGTCCGGCGTTCGAGATCCGCGGCCTCGACAAGGTCTATCCCAGCAGCGCGGGCGACGTGCACGCGCTGCGGGGGGTCGATCTCGACATCGCGCCTGGCGAGACCCTCGTGCTGCTCGGACCCTCCGGCTCCGGGAAGTCGACCCTCCTCAATATCCTGGGGGCCTCGACCGCGCGAGCGCCGGGCAGGTCCGCTTCCACGACGTCGAACTCACGGCCGCCAGCGACCGGGAGCTGACGCTCTACCGGCGCCGGTCGGTGGGCTTCATCTTCCAGTTCTTCAACCTGGTGCCGAGCCTGACGGCGCGGGAGAACGTGGCCCTGATCACCGAGATCGCCGTGGACCCCATGACCCCGGAGGAAGCCCTGGCGCGCGTCGGCCTCGCCGACCGGATGGACCACTTCCCATCCCAGCTTTCGGGCGGCCAGCAGCAGCGGGTCGCCGTCGCGCGGGCCATCGCCAAGCGGCCGGAGCTGCTGCTGTGCGACGAGCCCACGGGCTCCCTCGACACCGAGAGCGGCGTCCAGGTCCTGCAGGCGATCGTGGACGTGGCCGGCGAGGTCGCGGCGACCACCATGATCGTGTCGCACAACACCGCCATCGCCGGCCTGGCCGACCGGATCGTGCGGTTCCGCGACGGTCGGATCCAGGTGGCCGAGCGCAACGCCGCGAAGGTTCCGCCAAGGGAGATGAGTTGGTGAGGCTCTCGCCCCTCGACCGCAAGCTGTTGCGCGACCTCTGGCGGCTCCGCTGGCAGACGCTGGCGATCGCGCTCCTCGTCGCCTGCGGCGTCGCGGTGGCGGTGATGTCCTTCTCCGCCCAGCGGGCGCTGGTGGTCGCCCAGGCGGGCTTCTACGCCGAGAGCCGCTTCGCCGACGTGTTCGCCACCGCCCGGCGTATCCCGGCCTCGCGGGTCCGCGACCTCGCGCGGCTCGACGGCGTGGTGGCGGTCGACGCCCGCATTGTCGAGGCCGGCCTGATGGACGTGCCGGGCCTTGCCCGGCCCGCGACGGTCCGGCTCGTGTCGCTGCCCGTGGACGAGGCCCGGGCCCTGAACCGCATCACCCTGACCGCCGGGCGCATGCCCGACCCGGCGCGCGCGGACGAGGCCGTGGCGCTGAAGACCTTCATGGACGCGGCCGGCGTGAGCCTGGGCGATCGTCTCGACGCCGTGGTCAACGGCCGCGCCTTCACCTTCACCGTGGTCGGCGCCGCCCTGTCGCCGGAATACGTCTACGTGCCGGCCCAGGAATCCTTCATGCCCGACGACGCCCACCAGGCGGTCATCTGGGCGCCCGCACCATGCGGTGGAACGGGCGACGGGAATGGCGGGCACGGTCAACGCCATCGCCGTGCGCGTGGCGGCGGGCGCCTCGGTTCCGTCAGTGGTGCAGGCGCTCGACCAGCGCCTCGCCCCCTATGGCGGACGCGCCGCCTACGCCCGCGAGGACCAGGCCTCCCACGCCTTCCTGGCGGCCGAACTCAAGGAACTGTCCACCTCCGCGACGATCCTGCCTCCTGTCTTCCTGCTGGTGGCCGCGGCGCTGGTGCACCTGACCGTCTCGCGGCTGGTGGAGGCCGAGCGCGAGCAGATCGGCCTCTTGAAGGCGTTCGGCTACCGCAACGGCGAGGCCGCCTCCCCTATCTCCGGCTCGCCGCCATCATCGGCGCGACAGGGGCGCTGGCCGGCGGCCTGGCCGGCGTTCTGCTCGCCTCGGCGATCGTCGAGCAGTACCGCGAGTATTTCCGCTTCCCGGTGCTGGAGCCGCGCTTCCACCTGGCCGCCTTCGCCGGGGCGACGGCGGTCGCGGTGACGGCGACCCTGGCCGGCTCCCTCTCGGCCGTGCGGCGGGCCGCGGCCCTGTCGCCGGCGGTGGCCATGCAGCCCCTGCGCCCGGCCGCCTACCGCAAGGGCCTGCTCGATCGCTGGGTGCGCGGGCCGGCCGTGGACCAGGCGACGCGGATGATCGTCCGCAACCTCGAGCGCTTTCCCGGGCGCGCGGCGCTCGCCACGGCGGGTCTGGCCGCCAGCCTGTCGCTGCTGGTGGGCACCCAGTTCCTCTTCGACAGCCTCGACGCGGTCCTGGACCACACCTACTTCCGCAGCCAGAGGTGGAACGAGGCGGTCGGGTTCGCCGAGGCGCGCAGCATCGCCGCCCTGGCGGAGGTGGGACGCTTGCCCGGCGTCTATGCGGCCGAGCCGGTCAGGATCGTGGCGGCGCGCCTCGAAGCCGGCGGCCGGCAGGAACTCTCGCGCCTGGTCGGGGTCGAGCCCGCAGCAGCCCTTCAGACCCCGCTCGACGCCCGCGGACGACCGGTCCCGTTCCGGGGCGACGGGCTGGTGCTCAGCGAGGCGCTGGCCGGACGGCTTGGCGTTCGCGAGGGTGCCCTGGTCCGGGTGGAGCCGGTCGAAGGGCGGCCGGTGGCGGCGGACATGCGGATCCTGGCGGTGACCCGCGACTACAGCGGCTTCGCCGCCTACCTGCCGCGGCGGGCCCTCAACCGCCTCCTTGAGGAAGGCGACGTGATCAGCGGGGCGCAACTGCTGATCGCCGCCGACGCCCGGCCTGAATTCTATCGCGCCATCGAAAGCACGCCCCAGGTGACCGGCGCATCGTCGCGCGACGACACGGTGGCGAGCTGGCGGCTGGCGATGGCCGAGGCCTTTCGCGTGATGATCAGCTTCTACGTGAGCTTCGCCGCGGCGATCGGCTTCGGGGTCGCCTACAATACGAGCCGCATCGCGCTCTCCGAACGGTCACGCGATCTCGCCACCTTGCAGGTCCTGGGGTTTGGCCGCGCGGACTGCGCCTACATCCTGGTGGGCGAACTCGCCGTCCTGACGCTTGTGGCCATCCCGCTCGGCATGCTGGGCGGCCAGGCGCTCGCGCACGGCCTGGTGGCCGCCTACTCCCGTGACGAGTTGCGGCTCCCGGCCGTGATCGGCGCCCCGCAGCTACGGGATCTCCCTGCTGGCCTTCCTGGCGGCGGTGACCCTGGCGGCCGTCCTCGTGGGCCGGCGCATCTGGGGCTTCGATCTGGTGGCTGTCCTGAAGACGAGGGAATAGACGTGGGAAAGGTCAGATGGGCGCGCTGGGGCCTTGGCCTGGCGATCGCGGCGCTGGTGGCGACGGTGCTCGCCCTCCTCTTTGCGCCGCGTCCGGTCGAGGTGGATGCGGCGTCCGTCCGCCGGGGCCCGATCGCCGAGACGGTCGCCGACCAGGGCTACGCCAGGGTGCGGGAGGCGTATGTCGTGGCCGCGCCCGTCTCAGGCCGCCTCCAGCGCCTCGACATGCACGTGGGCGATCGGGTGACGGCCGGCCAGACCGTGGTGGCCCGGCTCTTTCCGGCCAGCGCCGACCTGATGGATCCCCGCGCACGAGCGCAGGCCGAGGCCCAGGTCGCCGCCGCCGCGGCGGCGGTCGGCGCGGCCACCGCCCAACAGGAGCAGCTGGCGGCGGAAGCGCGGCGGGCCGACAGCGAACTGCGCCGCGCGCAGACCTTGTCGGAGCAGGGCTTCGCCGCTGCGCGCGCCGTCGAGAACGCCGAGGCGGACGCCCGCGCCGCGCGGGCCGCCGTCCGCTCCGCCGCGGCCCAGCTCGGCATGCGGCGCTCGGAGCTGGCGGCCGCGCGGGCCGCCCTTCTGGGTCCGGACGCGCCCGGCGGCGGAGCCATCCCGGTGACGTCGCCCGCCTCCGGCTATGTCACCCGCGTGCTCCAGGAGAGCGAGCGCACGGTGGTCATGGGCGCGCCGCTGGTGGAGATCGGGGACCAGGCGGGGCTCGAAGCCGCCGTCGAGTTCCTGACCCAGGACGCGGTCCGCATCCGTGAGGGGATGCCGGCCGAGATCTATGACTGGGGCGGGGACGGCGTGATCCCGGCCATCGTACGGCGGGTCGAGCCGCAGGGCTTCACCAAGGTCTCGGCCCTGGGCGTGGAGGAGCAGCGCGTCCTGGTCCTCCTGCAGTTCGACGGACCGTCCGACCGTTGGGCGCGCCTCGGTCCGGGCTACCGTCTGTGGGGACGGGTGATCCTGCGGCGGGCGCCGGCGGCCACCACGGCGCCCGTGGGCGCGCTGGTCCGCGCGGATGGTCGCTGGGCGGTGTTCCGGATCGAGGGCGGCCGCGCGCGCCTGACGCCGATCGAGGTCGGCGCCGTGACGGACAAGGACGCCGAGGTGCGGCAGGGCCTGCAGCCCGGCGAGCGGGTGGTGGTCTTCCCCTCCGACAAGGTGCGCGACGGCGCCCGCGTGCGGGTTCGCGTGGCCGCCGCGCCCTGATCAGGTCGAGTGGGTGCTGTCCGGCAGGCCCAGGATGCGCTTGGAGATGATGTTGTTCTGGATCTCGGCCGAGCCGCCGTAGATCGACATCGCCTTGCCCCAGAGCCAGCTCTTCACGGCCTCCTGCTCCTCGTTCGAGAAGGCCTCGCCCTCCCAGCCGAGGCCCTGGTGGCCCATGATCTCGAGCAGCAGCTCGGCGCGGGTCTGGGCGACGTGGGTCGCCGAATTCTTCAGCACCGAGGCGGCGTTGGTCGCCCCATTGCCCTTGGATTCCGCCATCGCCCGGGCCAGCGTCAGGCCGTGGACGCGCGCGTCCATGACATTGCGATTGACCTTGAGCCGCAGCTCGCCGTCGGCGATGCGGCCCTGCTCGTCCGTGCCGACGTACTTCTTGGCGATGTCCTGCAGCGGCGTGACCTTGCCGCCGCCGGCAGCCCCGGTCTGGCTGGCCCGCTCGTGCTGGAGGAGCCGCTTGCCGACGCTCCAGCCCTCGTTGATCTTGCCCAACACCGCGTCCTTCGGCGCCACCGCGTCGGTGAAGAAGGTCTCGCAGAACGGCGAGGCGCCGCTGATCAGCGAGATCGGCCGGGGCTCGATGCCCGGCTGGTGCATGTCGATGAGCATGAAGGTGATGCCCTCATGCTTCTTGGCCGAGAAGTCGGTGCGGACCAGGGCGCCGCACCAATCGGACCACTGGGGCCGGACGTCCAGGTCTTCTGGCCGTTGATCTTCCAGTGGTCGCCGGCGTCCTCGCAGCGCATCTGCAGGCTCGCCAGGTCGGAGCCGGCGTTGGGCTCGGAGTAGCCGACGCACCAGCGGACCTCGCCCTTCACGATCGGCGGGATGTGCTTCCGCTTCTGCTCCTCGGTGCCGTAATCCATGA
Organism: Phenylobacterium sp. J367; assembly: GCF_024699985.1. Lineage (GTDB taxonomy): Bacteria > Pseudomonadota > Alphaproteobacteria > Caulobacterales > Caulobacteraceae > Phenylobacterium. The sequence continues at coordinate 4,665,469 of NZ_JAJONA010000001.1, forward strand.
TCGTCGGGCCGATCATGGTCACGCCCATGCCGAAGGTCAGGGGGTTGAAGGCCCCGGCCTTCGCCATCTCCTGCTGCAGGACACGGGCCTGGGCGTTGGAAAGGCCGCCGCCGCCGTACTCGGTCGGCCAGGTGGGCGTGCCCCAGCCCTTGGCCCCCATCCGCTCCTTCCAGAGCTTCAGGTCGCCGGTGGGCTGCAGCCCCTCCATCATGGCCATGGCGAGGCCGGCCTTGCCTTCCAGGCTCTTGGGGAAGTTCTCCGCGATCCAGCCGCGGGCTTCCGCCCGGAACGCCTCGAGGTCCACGTCGCCGCCGAAATCCGCCATCTCAACTCCCTTCCCGCAGCCTTCCTGCTGCGGTTGTCGGAGTGAGGCTAGACACCCGCCGCAACGTCAGTCCAGCGCCGCGGCGTCGCGGCGGCGGACGCCGTCTATTCGGCGGCGATCCCGACGCCGGCCAGTCTCTGGGAAGCCCGCTCCAGCGTCGCGATGGCCTCGTCCACGTCCTTGCGCTGGGCTTCCAGCTCGGCGATGCGCTCGCGGAAGATGTCGAGCGCCTTGGTGTTCTGGGCCCCGGCGCCCTCCTCCTCGTAGAGGTCGAGGATGTCGCGGATCTGGGCCAGCGACAGGCCGACGCGGCGGCCGCGGACCACGAGGGCGAGGCGCGCGCGGTCCTTGTAGGAATAGACCCGCTGCAGGTCCCGGCGGCCCGGGAACACCAGGCCCTGCTCCTCGTAGAACCGGAGCGCCCGGGCGGTGACGCCGAACTCACGGCACAGCTGGGTGATCGAATAGGTCCGGTACGGTGGACGACGCAGGTTGGGTCGCATGGTCATCTCCTTCAGAGTCCCAACACCAGACGGGCTATGATGTCGCGCTGGATCTCGTTCGAGCCCCCGTAGATCGAGGCCGCCCGGTTGTTCAGGTAGCGGGGCATTGCGGTCAGGCTGTGGCCGGGCCCGACGGCCGCCACGTTGGAGCCGGGCTCGCGGGCCTGCGGCTGGTCCACATGGGCGTAGGCGCCGGCCGCCTCGATGGCGAGCTCGTCGATCCGCTGCATCTGCTCCGTGCCGTTGATCTTCAGCATGGAGGAGGCGGGACCGGGGTTCTTGCCGCTGGCGAGCGCCGAGAGCACGCGGCGCTCCGAGACGTCGATGGCCCAGGTGGCGATCTCGGCCTCAGCCAGCCGGCGGCGGTAGTCCGGGCTGTCGGCGCCCTCGTCGTCGGCGATGGTCCGGACGCGGCCCAGCGCCACTTGGAGCCCGGGGCGCCGAGCCGCCGCCCCGCTCGAACTCCAGGAGGTGCTTGGCGACCGTCCAGCCCTGGTTCTCCGCGCCGATGCGGCCGGACTTCGGCACACGCACCGCATCGAAGAACACCTGGTTCACCTCGTGCTCGCCGGCGAGCGTGATGATCGGCTTCACGCTGATCCCGGGCGTCTGCATGTCCAACAGCAGGAAGGTGATGCCGGCCTGCAGCTTGCCCTCGGTGCTGGTGCGGACGAGGCAGAACATCCGGTTGGCGAACTGCGCGTGGGTCGTCCAGATCTTCGAACCGGAGAGAACGTAATCATCTCCGTCGCTTACGGCGCGAAGCTGCAGCGCGGCGAGGTCCGACCCCGCGCCCGGCTCGGAGTAGCCCTGGCACCAGTAGTCCTCGCCCGAGAGGATGCGCGGCAGGTAGTGCGCCTTCTGCTCCGGCGTGCCGAACCCCATGATCACCGGGCCCACCATCCGCAGCCCCATGGGGGCCAGCGGCGGGGCGCCGGCCCGGGCGCATTCGGCGGCGAAGATCGAGCGCTGCAGCTCGTTCCACACCGGCCCGCCCTCGCGCTAGGACGCTAGGCGCCGCCCAGTCGCGGGCGTTCAGGATCCGCTGCCACGGCAGGGTGTGCTGCGGCTCGCAGAACACGCTGGTCGTGGCCCGGCCCACCGCCCGAAGCTCCGGCGTCAGGTTCGCGTCCAAGAAGGCGCGGACCTCGTCGCGGAACGCCAGGTCTTCGGGGGTGAGCTCGAGATCCATCGGGGGTCCTAGAACTCCGTCCGGAGCGTCACGCCCCAGGTGTGCGGGGCGCCCAGAAGGAAGGCGGCGTAGGTGCCGGATTGCAGCGGCTGGTCGACCACCACCTGGTAGAAGCGCTCGTTGGTCAGGTTCTGGGCGAACAGCTCCACGGCCCACCGGTCGTCGGCCTTGCCCACCGCCACACGGCCGTTCCAGAGCGTGATCGGCGGCTGGTCCTTGAGCGGGTCGAGGTTCGAGCCCGTGTTGTACCGGGAGGTGTAGCGGCCCGACAGGCTGGCGCGCAGCTTCATCTCCGAGCCGAGGTCGGTCTCATAGGCCGCGGCCCAGGAGGTCGACCACAGCGGCGCGTACGAGAGCCGCGAGCCCGGAAGGCGCGGACCGATGCCGGGGCCGGGCGTGAAGTCGCCGTACTGGGTCACCGCATAGGTGACGCCGCCGTTGAGGGTCAGCCCCTCGAACGGCGTCCGGTAGACGAAGTCCAGGTCCACGCCCGTGGTCGTCACCTCGGGGATCGAGGCGACCACGAAGCTGATGCCGGTGAAGGTGTTGAGCTGGAAGTCCTTGAACGTCTGGTCGAAGACCGCGGCGTTCAGCACCAGGGCGGAGCCCAGGTTGCTCTTGAAGCCCGCCTCATAGCTCTCGACAGTTTCGGCCGGGAAGCTGGTGTCCGGGTTGATCACCCCCGGCCGACAGGCGGGCGCGGTCGAGGTTGAAGCCCCCGCTCTTGTGGCTCTTGGCGTAGGACACATAGGTCATCAGCGACGGGTTGAGCCGGTAGCTCAGCTTCGCCGTGCCGCCCCAGCGGTCCTCGCCGCGCTTCTGTTCGGTGGTGACATTGTTGAACGCCGGGTCCTGGCCGGGCGCGCAGATCGCCGAGCGGGCCGCGGCCGGGATCGGCCGGGCGATCGCCGCCGCGCAGGCATTGCCCGGGGCGGTGTTCGAGTACCGGGAGGTGACCTCCTTGGTCTCGTCGGTGTAGCGGAGCCCGAAGGTGAACTCGAGCGCGTCGGTGACGTGCCAGGTGTTGTTGGTGAAGAACGCCCAGCCCTTGGCCGAGTGGTCGTACTGGTCGTAGGCGCCCTGGCCGGCGATGAAGTTCTGGCCGAACGGAATGCCGGTCAGCGCCGAGACGGTGGCCGGGTTGGCGCCGGCGGACAGCAGCAGGCCGAAATAGGTCTCATAGGCGGTCCCGTTCGGCGTGAAGGCGCTGGTCTCGAGCTGTTCGTCCGAATAGTAGCCGCCCACCAGCCAGTCGAGCGGGCCGGCGACGCCCGGCCAGCCGGACCTCCTGGGAGAAGGTCTCGAACTTGCCGGAGGTCCGGCCGTCGTCGGGGCGGTACCAGATGTCGGCCGACGAGAAGTCGATGTCGTTGGCCTGGTAGTTGGTCCAGTCGCGCCAGGCGGTGATCGACGTCAGGGTGATGTCGTCGTTGATCTCCCAGTCGGCCTGCAGCGAGGCGCCGTAGTCCTCGATGTCCTGGCTGGATCCGCGGTTGGCGTAGGCGATGCGGCGGCCCGGGTCGGCGGGGCGCAGGGGTGCCCTCGTCGGCGGCGAGCGCGTCGATGATCGCGCCGGTGGGCCCGACGAGCGTCGTGACGTTCAGGCAGCACTGCTCTTCGCGCTTGGTGTAGTCGGCGAGGAACTTCAGCGACAGCGTGTCGGTGGGCAGCCACAGCGCCTGGCCGCGGACCGTCCACACGTCCTGGTCGTCATTGTCCTTCTGGCTGCTCGGCCCCGCGCCGTTGCGCACATGGTAGAAGCCATCGCGGACGCGGCGGGCGGCGTAGAGGCGCGCGGCCACGGTCTCGCTGATCGGGCCGGTCACGGAGCCGGCGATGCCGAAGCCGTCATAGTTGGCGGCGGTCACCTCGCCCTGGGCGCTGAAGTCGAACTCCGGCGCCTTGGTGATGACGTTGATCACCCCGGCCGAGGTGTTCTTGCCGAACACGGTGCCCTGCGGGCCCTTCAGCACCTCGATGCGCTCCAGTTCGCCCAGGTCGCCGAAGGCCACCCCGCTGCGGGCGCGGTAGACGCCATCGACGACCGTGCCCACCGACGACTCCGAGGCCGGGGTTGTCGCCGATCGTGCCGACGCCGCGGATCCGGATCGAGGTCTGCGCCCCACCCGTGGACGAGGTGACGCTGAGACCCGGCGTCAGGACCTGCAGGTCCTTCACGTCGCGGACGCCGGCGTCCTGGAGCTGCTGGCCCGAGACCACGTTCACGACGATCGGAACGTCCTGCAGGTTCTGTTCGCGCTTCTGGGCGGTGACGATCACCGCCTCCACTTCCTGCGCCTCGGTCTGGGCCTGCACGTGGGTGGCGCACGCCAGGGCGATCACGGCCGCGGAAGCGGCGTACTTCTGGATCCTCATTCGTCCTCCCCGTCCGCCCTTGGCCGGGCGGCTCTGTCTGGGCCCGCATAAAGCGAGCGATGCTCGGAGCTTGCGGAGTGGAACGCCAGCGAACAAGCTAGCGGAAGTGATAGGGAGCACGGCCGGGCCATGAGTTCGGGACCAGCCTCGGACCTCCAGCTTGCGGAGCACTTCGCCCGCGAGCTGGTGGAGGTCGGCGCGTCGATCGGCCTGCCCCACCTTGGCGGCGGCCGCCGACATCTCGAATCCTCACCCACCGATCGGCGTGGACGGCCGGCCGCTGGCCGAGACCCTGTTCCGCTGGGTGGATCCTGATCTCCGCTATTGGGAGGATCGCGGCTTCGCGCTCCGCGCCGCCTTCATCCACGCCTGCCGGCGCTGTTCGGAGCCGTTCTGGTTCCGCGGCGGAGTCTTCGGCTCCTGGCGGCCGAACGCCCAGCTCCACGCCCTGACCGCCGAGGGGCCGATCGAGACCTTCGGCGTGGGCGCCGCCATCGTCGTCCCGGCCTACCTGCCCGGCGGCGTCATCGGCCGCCGTCGTCTGGGCGACCTCGGACGAGAGCTTCGACGTGGGGGGAGGCGGTGTTCGCCGCCCGGGCCGGCGACCTGCAGACGCTCGCGCTGAAGTTCGTCGCCACCTATGCGGAGGCGGGCGGCGCCGACCTGGCCCGGCTGACCGCCAGGCTGACCCGCCGGGAGATCCAGTGCCTCAAATGGGCGGCGGCCGGAAAGACCGACGTGGAGGTCGGCCAGATCGTCGGCATCTCGCTCCCAACGGTCCGCTTCCACATCGCCAACGCCTCGCGGAAGATGGGCGTCACCGGCCGCTCCCAGGCGATCCACCACGCGCCGCGGGCCTGGCTACATCGGCGCCGAGCGAAGCCACAGGCCTCACACCGCCGACGCCTGATCGATCAGGCCGCCGCCATGCGGGCCCGGGCCTGGCGCGGAACGTCGCCGGGCGCGAGCCTCGCGGCGAACGCCATCGCCTTGAGGGTCGGCCGCGCCAGCGCCAGGCGGCTGCGGTCCGCCGGCAGTTCCAGCTTCTGGATCAGGTCGCGCGGCACGAGGTCGATGCTGGCCTGGACGACCAGCGGCTGCAGCGCCCGGCCGACGGCGCCGGCGGGCGAGGTCGTGGAGACGATGTTCAGGAATTCGTCGATGATCGGATGCGGCACGAGCTTCGGCCGCATCCGGTCGAACCAGGCCTCCACCTCGGCGACGCTGCCCGGCGGATCCACCGCCCCGAACGCCCGGCCGAGCCTGGCGCCCTCGGCCGTAGTAGCGATCCTGATCCGCCCGGCTGATCCCCGGCTCGACATAGGCTCTGTAGGCGGTGAGGAAGCCCCAGCCGGCGGTGACGTGGACCCAGGCCATCAGCTCGGGTTCGAGGGCGGCGTAGGCCTGCCCCTCCGGCGTCACCCCGCCCACGCGGGCGTGCATTCGGGTGACCATGTCGACGCGCGCCTGAGCGGCCGCGGTCGGGCATTGGGTCGTGATCAGGGTCGCCTCGCCGGTCCGCTGCATCCGGGTCAGCGGGTCGGTCCGGAAGATGGAGTGCTCCCAGACCCCGGTCCGCACGCGGGGCTCGGCAAGTTCCAGGATCACTGCCGCCACGCCGCCGATGGCCAGGGCGATCGGGTTGGCGTGGACCTTCCAGGCCATGGAGTCCGGCCCGAAGAACCCGGGATCGCCCTTCGGCTCCAGGTAATTCACCCGGCCTCCCGACAGGAGCCAAGCCGCGGCGCGGTCATGCGGGCGCCTGCATCGAGAATGCTCATGGGCCTATCCTAAACGGCACTCGCCGAGCCAGGCTCGGAAAACTCGGCTTCTGCGCCCTCGGGGCGACCGGCCGCCGCTCGGATTAGGTCTCTCGGATCGCAGCCGAGCGCCATGCGGACCGTCAGCTTCGCGAGCTCGGTCTCCAGCATGGACCGGCGGCTGTCCCGGCCCCTCGATGAAGGCGATCTCCAGCATGGCGCTGAACAGCATCTGGGAGATCAGCCAGGTGTCGGCCTGGGGCTCGGGAAGGGTCAGCGGCGTTGGCGATCCGACGCGGATCTCCTGGCAGAGCTCGGTCAGGGCCTCGCGCGCCGCCTGGAAGGCCGGCAGACGAAGCACGAAGGGCGCTTCCCGGATCAGGACGGTGAAGACGTTCTCCGGCGCACGCAGCGAAGCCACGCCGACGCGGATCAGGTGCTCCACCCCGTCGAACGGCGGCATGCCGATGGTCTCGACGATCGCGGCCTCCATCCGCGTCACCAGCCGCCGGCAGGATTCCGCGGCGAGCGCCGCCACGATCGACTCGCGGTTCGGGAAGTACTCGTAGAGGGTGCCGATGCTGACCCCGGCCCGCTCGGCGATGGCGTTGGTCGTGAGCGCGTCATACGGCCCTTGCGCCAGCATCCGGGCGCAGGCGTCCAGGATGGCGGCGAAGGTCGCCTGGGACCGGGCCTGCCGCGGCCATTTGCGGGGCTCGAGCTCGCCCGGCCGGGCGGCGCGTTTCACTGTCGTCACGGGCCGCCTCCCAACGGCTGCCGACGTGCCCGCCGGTTCTTGGGCCAACGGTCGGCGCGCGGGTCAGGCGGCGCAAGCTAACAGAACTGATAGGGCGCCCCCCAGTTAGGGAATCTCCGGCGCGCTGGACTGACGTGGCGGACGGGGGGCGGAGGCTCCTTCGCCTGGGAGGTCCCGATGCCCTACGAAACCCTGCTCTACGAGGTCGATGGCCCGATCCTCACCATCACCCTGAACCGGCCCGAAAAGCTGAACGCCTACACCGCGACCATGGACGCCGAGCTGAGGCCGACGGGACGCCTTCCGGCAGGCCGACGCCGACGACGCCGTCCGCGTGGTGATCGTGACCGGCGCGGGCCGCGGCTTCTGCGCCGGGGCGGACATCTCCGGCGCGAGGGCTCGGTGGCCTTCGCCACGCCCCGTGCCAGCCCCGCCTCCGGCGGCGGCGCCGGGTTCGTCGGCGCGATCTTCCACTGCCGGAAGCCCTCCATCGCCGCGATCAACGGGGCGGCGGTCGGCGTTGGCGTGACCCTGACGCTCCCGATGGACATCCGGATCGCCGCCGAGAGCGCGAAGTTCGGCTTCGTCTTCGCCCGCCGCGGCCTCGTGCCCGAAGCCGGCAGCGCCTGGTTCCTGCCGAGGCTCGTGGGCCTGCCGCAGGCGTTGCGCTGGTGCCTGTCGGGACGGCTGTTCCCGGCCCGGGAGGCGGAGGCCGGCGGGCTGGTCAGCGAGGTGGTCCCGGACGACCAGCTCCTGGCCCGCGCCCGCGAGATCGCGCTCGAGATCGCGGAGAACACCGCGCCGGTCTCCATCGCCCTGACCCGCCAGATGCTCTGGCGCTACGCCGGCCAGCCGGACCCCTTCGGCCTGCTGAAGGTCGACGGCGCGCTCGCCATGCAGCTCGGCGCCGGCCCCGACGTGCGCGAGGGCGTCGCCGCCTTCCTCGAGAAGCGGGCGCCGAGCTTCCCCGGCAAGGCGTCCGACGCCCCTGCCCTGCCCTAGGCGGGCTCCGGGGCGGGCTGGCGCACGTACCAGTCGACGAACTCCTGGTGCGGGGGGCATCCGCTCGACGGCGCGCGCCACGTGTCCGCCGAGGTCCGACAGCGCCCTGGCGAGTTGCTCGTCGGACATCATCGCGCCCATCAGGTGATAGGTCTCGGGAATGACGCGCTGGCCCATCATCACCTGCAGCCAGCTGTCGATGCGGAACAGCTCGCCCGGCACCTGGTGCAGTTGGGCCGTTTCGCGGAAGAGCTGGATCCGCTCGGAGAGGCTTTCGGGAACCTCCATGGTCCGGCAGCGGTCCCAGTAGGCGGTGTCGTTCCGCTCGGTCAGCTTGTAGTGCATGACCACGAAGTCGCGGATGCGGATGATCTCCTGGTCCGCCAGGTGGTTGAACCGGTCGATCAGCGGCTGCTTGATCCCCTGGAACGGGAAGAGCTGCAGCATCCGGGTGATGCCGATCATGATCATGTGCAGCGAGGTGGATTCCAGCGGCTCGATGAAGCCGCCGGCCAGGCCCAGGGCGATGACGTTCTTGTTCCAGCTCTTCAGCCGGCGGCCCGGCCGGAAGCGGATCAGCCAGGGCTCGGTCAGTTTCTCGCCCTTGAGCTGGCCGATGAAGGTGTCGCGCGCCTCATCGTCCGACATGTGCTCTGAGCAGTAGACCCAGCCCTTGCCGACGCGGTGCTGCAGCGGGATGCCCCACTGCCAGCCGGCAGAGTGGGCCTCGGCGTGGGTCAGCGGGGGCGGCCGGCTCGGTGGCGCTGACCTGCATGGCCACGGCCCGGTCGTTCGGCAGCCAGTGTCCCCAGTCCTCGAAGCCGGTCTTCAGGGTCTGCTCGATGAGCAGGCCACGGAAGCCGGTGCAGTCGATGAACAGATCGCCCGCGATCCGCTCGCCGTTCTCCATGACGAGGGCCTCCACGAAGCCGCTCTCGCCGTTCTGTTCGACCCGCTCGATCCTGCCCTCGACGCGGGTGACGCCCTGCTGGATGCAGCGGCCGCGCAGGTAGCGCCCGAAGAGGGTCGCATCGAGGTGATAGGCATAGTTCAGCAGGCCGTTCTCGCTGGTGAAGAAGCGGCTCGCCTCGGACGCCTTCAGCTCCAGGCAGTAGTCGCCCAGGTCGCCGCCGATGCCGCGGTCGCGCGCGTTCATCCAGATGTGATGGAAGTGGGCCAGCAGGGTCGATTTCCCGACCTCGCCGAAGGAGTGGATGTAGCGGTCGCCGATCCGGGCCCAGTTGTCGAACAGGATGCCGATCTTGAAGGTGGCCTTGGTCTCGCGCATGAACTCGCGCTCGTCGAGGCCAAGCAGGTGGATGAAGGTCCGGGCCGTCGGGATGGTGCTCTCGCCCACGCCGACCGTGCCGATGGCGTCGGATTCCACGAGGGTGATGTCGACGAGCGGGCCAAGCTGGGTGACCAGGGCCTGGGCGGTCATCCAGCCCGCCGAGCCCCCGCCCGCGATCACCACCTTCTTCACAACCTGATCCTGCATCGGGTCCTCCCAGAACCTCGTCTTCTTGTTGTTATCGTCGCGCCGCGACCGGGCGGGCCGCCTTCACCGACGGCGCCTGGCCCATGTACTGATCGAGGAACTGCTGGTGCGTCGGCATGCGGTCGACGGCGCGCGCGATGTTGCTGCGCAGGTCGCCGAGCGCGCCGCGCAACTGGTCGCGCTTCATCAGCCGGCCCATCGGATGCCAGGCCCGGGGCTCCAGCCGCTGGCCCAGCATCACCTGCAGCCAGGAGTCGACCTGGAAGAGCTCGCCGGCCGCTTGGTAGGCCTGGGCGCCCTCCTGGAAGAGCGCGATCCGGTGGGCGAGCGTGTCCGGGATGGGCATCTCCCGACAGTGGTTCCAGAACGGGGCGTCCGTCCGCTCGGTCAGCTTGTAGTGGAGGACGATGAAGTCGCGGATCGCCTCCAGCTCGGCGTCCTGCAGACGGTTGAACCGCTCGGCGAGCGCGTCGGAGACGCCGTTCAGCGGGAAGAGCTGCATCAGCCGCAACACCCCGATCATGATCATGTGGATCGAGGTGGATTCCAGCGGCTCGACGAAGCCGCTGGCGAGGCCGAGCGCGACGACATTCTTGTCCCAGGTCTTGCGCCGCTTGCCCGTGACGTAGCGGATCACCCGGGGCGTCATCAGCGTCTCGCCCTCGACCTGGTCGAGCAGCATGGCGATCGCCTCGTCGTCGGACATGAATTCGTTGCAGTAGACGAGGCCGTTGCCGACCCGGTGCTGCAGCGGGATCCGCCACTGCCAGCCGGCGGTGTGGGCCATGGCGCGGGTGTAGGGCACGGCGGGCCCCACCGACACGGTCTGCAGCGGCACGGCGCTGTTGGTCGGCAGCCAGCGGCTCCAGTCCTCGTAGCCGGCCTTCAGCGTCTGCTCGATGACCAGCCCCCGGAAGCCGGTGCAATCGACGAAGAGGTCGCCCGCCACCTCCTCACCTGACTCCATCACCAGCGCGCGGACAAAACCGGTCTCGGGGTGTTGGTCGACGCGCTGGATCTTGCCCTCGACGCGGCGGACGCCGGCCTTCTCCGACATCCCGCGGAGGAAGCGGCCGTAGAGCGTGGCGTCCAGATGGTAGGCATAGTTCAGCGGACCGTTCTCGCCGGCGACGAACCTCTGAGCCTTGAGCGCCTTGCCCTCCAGGCAGTAGTCGTCCAGCGGGCCGGCCAGACCTTCGGCCCGCGCCTGCAGCCAGACGTGATGGAAACCGGCCATCCAGGTGGATTTGCCGACCTGGCCGAAGGCGTGGACGTAGCGGTCGCCGATCCTGGCCCAGTCCTCGAACAGGATGCCCAGCTTGAAGCTCGCCTGGGTCGCGCGCATGAACTCGCGCTCGTCGATGCCCAGGAGCTGGTTGAAGGTCCGCGCGGTGGGGATGGTCGACTCGCCCACGCCGACCGTGCCGATGTCGTCGGACTCGACGAGCGTGATCTCGACCAGGCTGCCGAGGTGCTTGGAGAGCGCGGCCGCGGCCATCCAGCCCGCGGTGCCGCCGCCGGCCACCACCACCTTCTTCACGACCTGTTCCGCCATCTCGTTCCTCCCCCCGCCCCTCTTCTATCTGTTGAGGCGGTTGATCAGCTGGGCGCGAAGCCTCCGCGCCTTCATCTCATCGAGCGGGCCAAGCAGGCCCTGGGCGGCCTCCGGCAGGTGCGACGCCGCGGCGTCGCTCGGCCCGAAGACGTAGTAGTCGAAGAGCGCCCTCCACCCGGCCTTCTCGTGCTCGGGCCGGTCGCGCAGGCTCAGCAGGGCATGCAGAAGGGTGGTCTGGGGCGTGTCGACGAAGCCGGGCGACGGGTTCCACCAGTAGTTCACGAGCGCGTTGAACGGCTCCAGGGCTTCGACCTCGTGCCACCAGAGCGCCGGATAGACGAGGACGTCGCCGGGTTCGAGGTCGGCCACCTGGGCGCGGGCGAGCGCGTCGCGGACCCGCGGGAAGCGCTCGAAGTCCGGGTCGCGCAGGTCGACGGTCGTCACCACCTGGCCGCCCGGCGTCGGCTCCAGCGGGCCCGGATAGAGGTTCGCCACCTGGTCCGGCGGGAAGAGCGTGAAGCGCCGGCGGCCGACCACGCAGCAGGCGATGTTGTTCGACATGTCGTAGTGCGCCGCCGCGGTCGTGCGGTTGCCGATCCAGATGCTGACCAGCGGGTCGCGGCCGCCGAAGGCCGCGGGGTCCAGGCCGAGGTCGTTCTCCGCCCGGAAGCCCGGCAGGTAGCCGTCGAGATCGGTGGAGCCGATGTAGAGCGAGGGCGCATCCCCGTCGTCCGGCGTCGCGGCCATGCGGTCCAGGAACGCCGACAGCCCGACGCGCTCGGCGCGGAAGTTCAGGCGCGTCAGGGTGTCGTCGTAGAAGAACCGCCCGCCGATCTCCGGCCCGCCGGTGTAGCCCACGACCGGTTCGCCGCCGTCGAAGGCCTTGAGGTAGGCGATGGCTGCGCCGGGGGACTGCAGGCCCTGGCGGACCAGCGGCCAGTCGGCGACCATCCCCTTGAACACCATGGGCCGCTGGCCTTCGAGGATCTCGTCGAAGGGGATCGCGTCCGGCGTGACGCCGCGGACCTCTTCGACGGGCCGGGGGACCGCCATCAGGCCGCCGCCAGCCGGCGGCGCTTGGCGTCGATCAGGTCGGGCATGTTGCCGAGCGAGGCCGCGACCATGTGGGCGGCGCGAAGCGCCCCTGTCCTGTGCAGCCGCTCGAGGTCCTCCCCGCCCAGCGCCGCCAGGCGGTTCTGGCCGATCGTGAAGAGGCCGGGCAGCGCATACTCGCGGCCGTCGCCCAGGGTCGCCTGCACGTCGACCGCCTCGATCAGGTCCGCGTCCTCCAGCGCCTTGAAGAACGGCCGGCTGACCTCCAGGCCGTCATAGATCAGGCCCATCAGGCGCGCGACGTGCTGCAGATAGGGCGAGTTGCCGCCGGCCGGAAGAAAGAGCGCCTCGCCTTCCGTCGCGCTGACCCTCGGGTGGTCGAGGTCGATGTGCAGCATGGGCTCCCCGCTCGACTGCATGGCGATGGAGAACGGTCCCCGCTGCTGGACGGCGGGCACGTAGCGGGCGTTCCAGCCGCCACCCGAAAGAAAGAGGTTCTCGTCGCGGTCGAGGCCCAGCAGGGCGACGGCCTGCAACTCGCCGTTGGCGTCACGGCGGAAGAAGATCGGATACTCGCGCTGCACCGCCTCGAATTCGGTGGGCAGCACCAGCACCTGGTTCACGCTGTCGCCGAACTCCGGCCCGTGCCGGGCGATCACGCGCAGGTCCGCGTGGTCGACGTTGTTGAGCAGTACTCTGTTCGTCATGTCCGCCTTCCGGCCGACCGGAGCGACGAAGGAGGCCGCTGCGAGCAGCGACCTCCCCCGATCCTATCCAGCTCTGAAGTCAGGCTAGAACTTGTAGCGCAGGCCGAGAAGGTACCTGGAGTCCAACTCCTGGGCGAACCAGATCTGGTTCTCGTCGCGGGCGTAGGTCCGGACGCTTTCCTCCAGGATGTTGATCCCTTCCAGCGACACCGCGAACTGGTCGTTGATGTCGTAGGAGACGCTGAAGTCGACCTGGTCGAACGGCGCCACGAACACGGGGTTGCGCGAGCCGCCGCGGTTCAGGGCCGACAGGTACTCGTCGCGCCAGTTCCAGGTCAGCCGGGCCGAGATGCCGTACTTCTCGTAGATCAGCGTCACGTTGGCCGTGTCGCTGAGCCCGAGCAGGGCGAACTGGTCCTGGCTGGGATTGGACGCGATGTTGAACCCGACGTCGCCGTCCACATAGGTGTAGGCCGCCTGCACCCCCGAAGCCGGTGTCGCCGAAGAAGTGGGTGCCCATCAGCTCGAAGCCGTAGATCTTGGCTTCCTGGTTGTTCACCGGCTGGGACACCTGGAAGGTCATCAGCGGATCCTGGCCGTTGGGCGCGATGTCCACCGCCGCGAGGATCTGGTCGACGAAGCCCTGGTTGAGATCGCCCAAGGTCCCGCCCGGACCGGCGGTCCGGTTGGCCTGGAAGATCGCCTGGGCCGCGGCCACGGAGCCCGTCTGGATGATCAGGGCCGTGGCCGTGAACAGGTTTACGTCCGTCCGGTCGGCGCCCACGTTGTTCAGCAGGGTGACAGCGTCGCCGGAGCGGGTGCCCGCCTGGCCGGAGCTCGGGTCACGCAGGCCGAACAGGTTCCGGCTCGAGGTCCCGGTCCCGACGAAGTTCTTGACCCGCTTCTCGAACACCGCCGCCGACACGAAGCTTCCCGGCTTGTAGTACCACTCGATCGAGAGGTCGAAGTTGTCCGAGATCAGCGGCTCCAGGTCCGGGTTGCCGGAGGTGCCGAGCGGGATGGCGCCGTTGGCGATCGGCCGGTTCGGCGCCCCAGCCGTCTGGGCGGCGAACAGGTTGCCGAAGTCAGGCCGTGCGATCGTCCGGCTGAAGGACGCCCGCGCCGTCACGTCCTCCATGAGCTCGATATTGAAGTCGAGGGCCGGCAGCAGGTTGTTGTACTTGCCGCTGCCTTCGACCGGCAGGTAGGTGCTCGACGTGTCGATCCGGAAGTCGTTGTCCGCCGTCCACACCACCGCGGACGGGGTGCGGATCGCCGAGACCGAGTCGACGTCGGTCCATTCGTACCGGACGCCGGCGAGCATGCTGGCCCGACGGCCTGCCAGTTCGCCCTTCCAGGTCACCTGGCCGTAGACCGAGAGGATGTCCTCGTTCACGGCATTCTGGTTCTGGCCGGTGACGCCGACCGCGTTGCCGCGCGCGACATAGACCGGCGACAGCGCCTCATAGAGGTCGATGGCGTTGGCCCGGAAGGCCACGAGGCCGGGTCCGCTCTGCTTCGGATCGAAGTTGTTGAACGAGCAGGCGAGGCAGAACTCGCTGATCAGGTTGCCCGCGTACTGCGACACGTCACGCGGGTTGGAGATGCCCCACGACCCCAGGTCCTGCTGGGTGTTGATGTTGGACTGCTCCATCTCCGACTTGCGCCAGTTCACGCCGGCGTCGAAGCGGCTGCCGTTGTCGTCGAGGTCCCAGGTGATATCGCCGCGGAACTCGGTGATGTCCTGGCTCTGCCACTGGGCGGAGGTCCGGGCAACCTGGCTGCCCAGGTCGCCGGCGTCGAGACGGCCGTTGCCGTTGCCGCGCGGGGCGGCGTCGTTGATCGTGCTGGCCTGGACCGGGATCTTCCCGGTGAAGTCCACCGAGTGGGACGAGATGATCGGCGCGCCGATCGAGACCATGGTCGAGCTGGCCCCGTTCCGGCCGCCCGGCTTGCTCTCGGCCTTCGACTTGTGGCCGTCGAGCGAGACCCGGAAGGTGTCGGAGACTTCCCACAGGCCGTTCAGGGCGAAGGACTGCAGGGTGTCGGTGTTGGCCCGATACTGCTGCTCGTAGCCGACGTCCTTGGTGCCGCTCAGCGTCTCACGCAGGAAGGTGGCGGTGGAGACGATCGGGTTGCCGTCGAAGGTCACCTGGTCGAAGGGGCGGTTGAACCAGTTGGTCTGGTCGCTGCGCTCTTCGAACGCCTTGTTCTTCGCATAGAGGGCGTCGGCCGTGATGGTGAGCGTCTCCATCGGACGCCACTGCACGCTGGCCTGGCCGTTCAGGCGCTCCCGCTCCCCCTTCCGAGAAGTGGTAGCGGCTGTCGTTCGGGATCGCGACCAGGGTCGACGGGCTGGCCGGCGCGCCGGTGATCTGGGTCGAGTTGTTGTTCCGGACGAAGCCGTTCGACGGGTTGATGAAGTCCGCGTAGGTGCGGATGTTCCAGTCGTTCTGGGTGGCGCTGCGGGTCGTGTAGTTCCGCTTCTGGTAGCTGCCGAACACGGTGACGCCGAAGGCCTCGTTGTCAGCCACCCAGTTCACCAGGCCGGACAGTTCCGGCGTGATCTTGTCGGCGTCTTCCAGGCTCTCCTCGACGCTCGTGTCGTAGGCGGCCTTGACGCCGAGGCTGCCGGACAGGCCGGCGCCGGCCTCGAACGGGCGGCGGGTGTGGACGTTGATGGTGGCGCCGATGCCGCCGGACGGCACCGAGGCGCGGCCGGTCTTGTAGACCTCCAGCGTGCTCACACCTTCCGAGGCGAGATTGCTGAAGTCGAACGAGCGGCTGGTGCCGCCGGCGAAGTCGGCGCTGCCGTCGCCGCCCACCGTGACGACGTTGGCGGTCGGCATGGACCGGCCGTTCAGGGTCACGAGGTTGAAGCCGCCGCCGAAGCCGCGGACCGTCACCTGCGAACCTTCACCGTTCGTACGGTCGATGGACACGCCCGGGATGCGCTGGAGCGATTCCGCGAGGTTGGTGTCCGGGAATTTGCCGATGTCCTCGGCGGCGATCGCATCGACGACCCCGTCGGCCGAGCGCTTGATGTCGATCGACTGCTCGATCGAGGCGCGGATGCCGGTGACGATGACTTCTTCGACTTCCTGTGCGGCCGTCGGGCCAGCGGCGAAGAAGGCGGCTGACAAGGCGACAAACGACGCAGACGTGCGCAAGCGGTGACGCCGCTTCATGGCTGATCCCCCTAAGGATTCGGGCGCGAGATGGACTTGGCTTCTTTTTGCACTGCAACATCCTCGTCGTTCGAATACTGAATTCGAACGTCCAGGATGCTCTATCTCTGACTATGGTAGCGATATCATCCGTCCTCCGATTTAGTCAAGCTGGGTTCATGGTTTTTTGACAACGCTGACATTTATCAGGGGTTTAGGCGGTCGCCGGGGCCCTGGTGACGCGAACTTTTGACTCGAACGTCGAAACTTTCAGGACGGCGGATCATGGGCACACCGCATCGTTCTGATTGGGGGCGAGCCGCAGCTCGGACACCGAAAGGCCAAGCCGGGCGGCCGCTGCGATCGAGACGGGAGCGGTGACCTGGGTCAGGTCCTCGCCGTCCTTGCGGAAACAGGCGAGCTTGACCTTCACGGTCCTCCACTCGCCCGGCGCGGCCTTCGCGAGCTCGCCGTCAAGGCTGACCATGGACTTGCCGAGACCGAGCCGGACGGGGCCCGCGGGCTTCTGGTCCAGGCGGTAGGTGACGGAGAGCGTCATGTCGCCGTTGGCCTGGCGGCTGAGATCGACCGGCGGTCCGTCGACCACGGCCTGGGCGGGGCCGGTCCAGGTGAAGCCCCGCCCGGCGCCCCTGTACGCCGCCGGCGTCCACGAGCGCGACGGAGAGCGCCCCGCCCGGGCTCCGGGCGTCGCCCGCCCCGGCTTCGGTCGCCCCGCCGCCGTCGCGCAGCGAGAGTTTCCATGGTTCGGCCATCTTGCCGGCGATCAGGTAGCGGTCGGGGTTGGCCAGCGCATTGGTGACGCCGGAAACCTCGGAGAGCGCGGCCACGGTGCGCCTGTCGCCATAGGTCAGGCCGTAGCCGTAGGCGAACAGCGGGTCGTAGCCCTTGTCGCCCCGGTTCAGGACGTACTGGTCGGCGCGCTTCGGCCAGGAGTAGGAGAGCTTGCCCCGGAAGTCGTGGCGGGCCTTGCCGGCCGCGTCGCCAATCAGGACGTCGGCCACGCCGCCGCCCTCCGTCCCCGGCAGCCAGGCGGCCACGAAGGCGTCGGCGGCGTTGATCTCCGGGTTGGTCCAGAGCGGCCGGCCCGACAGGAAGACCGCCACCACCGGAACCCGCTGCCCCTTCAGCTTCCTGAGCAGGGCGAGGTCGGACTTGTCGGCGGGCTTGTATTCCAGGTTCGGCCGGTCGCCGAGGAATTCGGCGTAGGGGTCCTCGCCGAAGACGACGATGGCCACGTCGGGCCTGGCGGTGAAGCTGCCGTCGGGGCTCAGCTCGGCCTTGCCGCCGCCGGCCTCGACGGCCGCCTTCACGCCGCCCCAGATCGACTGTGAATTCGGGAAGTCGCCAGGCTTGTTGCCGGTGCCCTGCCACGACAGCGTCCAGCCGCCCGACTGCTTGGCGACATTGTCGGCCCCGTCGCCGGCCACCAGCACCCGGGCCGAGCCGCGCACGGGCAGCACGCCCCCGTTGTTCTTCAGAAGCACCAGGGACTTGCGGACCGCCTCGCGGGCGACCGCGCGGTGCTCGGGCGCGCCGATCAGCTCGAGCCTGCCCTCCAGCGGCCGCTCGCCGAACACGCCCGTCTTGACCTTCACCCTCAGGATCCGGCGGACCGCGTCGTCCAGACGGGCCATGGGGATCTCGCCCGAGCGGACCTGGGCCAGGGTGTTGCGGTAGATGCCCTTCCAGCTATCGGGTGCCATCAGCATGTCGATGCCGGCGTTGATCGCCTGGGGGCAGCTCTCGTTGGTGCAGCCGGCCACCTGGCCGTGGGCGTTCCAGTCGGAGACCACAAAGCCGTCGAAGCCCATCCGGCCCTTGAGCACGTCGGTGAGCAGGCTCTTGTTGCCGTGGTTCTTCACGCCCTGCCAGGACGAGAAGGACGCCATCACCGTCATCACCCCGGCGTCGATCGCCGCGACGTAGCCGGGGGCGTGGATCCGGGCGAGCTCGGCGTCAGTATCCTTGTTGTCGCCCTGGTCCTTGCCGTTCTCGGTGCCGCCGTCGCCCAGGAAGTGCTTGGCCGAGCCGGCCACATGGCCGGACTTGAGCGCGGGCCACCGGTCCGGCGTCCCCCTGGAGCCCGCGGACGAGCTCGCCGGCGTAGGCCGCGGCCACCTCGGGATCCTCGGCGTAGCCCTCGTAGGTGCGGCCCCAGCGGTCGTCGCGGACCACGGCCACGGTCGGACCGAAGGCCCAGTCGATGCCGACCGCGGCGGTCTCCCTTCGCGGTCACGTCGCCGATCCGGCGGATCAGGTCTGGATCGCGCGCCGCGCCCAGGCCGATGTTGTGCGGGAAGACCACCGCGCCGATGACGTTGTTGTTCCCGTGCACGGCGTCGACGCCGAAGATCACCGGGATCGGCGTGCGGCCGGGCTTCGGCTCCAGCGAGACGGCGCGGAAGGCGCGCGACGTGGCGAGCCAGGGGCCGGCGGGCGAGCGGTCGGGCGCGCCGGTCGGCGGGCTGTCGCCGCCGGCCAGGATCGAGCCCAGGGGATACTCACGCAGGTCCTCGGGCTTCACCGTGGACAGGTCGGCCTGGATCAGCTGACCGACCTTCTCCTCGAGCGTCATGCGGCGCATCAGGTCGGTGACGAAGGCCTCGGTCGTGGGGTTCACGAGGCCGACGCTTTGGGCCTTCGGGAACACCTCGGGGCGCGCCACGCCGGGGGTCTGGGCATGCGCCGGCGCCGCGAGCAAGGCCGCGGCGGCCACGCCCGCCAGGGCGCGAGCCTGCAGGGATGTGCGGCGCCCCCTCATGCCCGGTCAGGCGAGGAAGAAGGAGGACGCGGCGATGGGCACGCCGCGCCAGTCAGGGGAAGGGAAGAAAGCGGACGCACAGGCGTCACGGCGGCCGCGAGGCAGGCTCATCTGGTCGTCTCCTCCCGGCCATCGTTCGCGCGTGGCCGCTGTTATGCGAACAGCAGACTGCGAGTGACTGATAACGCTGTCAACGGAAAAGTTAGCGGTAACATGATGCCGAGCGTTGGGACGCCTAACCGCCAAGTCTGAAGGGCACGCTCCGGCGTTCGTGGCGCGGGACGCTCAGGGGCCGGTCCACCGGCGGGAAGGCCCGCTGGGCGCAGTCGTCGCGTTCGCAGATCCGGCAGCTCACCCCGATCGGGGTCGCCGGACCCTTCAGGTCCACGCCGGCCGAATAGACCAGTTCGTGGGCGTGCTCGACCTCGCAGCCGAAACCCAGGACGTAGCGCCGGTCGGGCTCCAGGTAGCTCTCCGACCGCTTCACCACCGCCCGCGCCACGCACAGGTAGCGGACCCCGTCCGGCATCTCGGCGAGCTGCACCAGGAAGCGCTCCGGCGCGCTCACCGCCTCGTGGACGTTCCACAAGGGGCAGGCCCCGCCGAACCGCGCGAAGCGGAAGCGGGTCGCGCTGTGCCGCTTGGTGATGTTCCCCGCGAAGTCCAGGCGCACGAAGTAGAGCGGCACGCCCCGCGCCCCGGGCCGCTGCAGATTGCTGAGACGGTGGCAGACCTGCTCCAGGCTCGCGCCGAACTGGGCGGCCAGTTGTTCCACGTCGTGCCGGCGCGCGCGGGCCTGGGCCGCGAACCGGGCGTAGGGCATCAGCAAGGCGCCGGCCGCGTAGTTGCCGAGACCCATCCGGCAGACGTCGGCCGCCTCGCGGCTGCGGAAGCGCGCCGCCTCCAGCTCCCGCTCGATCAGGTCGGCCAGAACGGTCGAGGCCACGTGATAGGCCATCTGGAACGCCCGCGTGGCCGCCGGCTGAACCGCGTTGAGGCTGAGCACGCGGGTCGCGGGGTCGTAGCGGCGCATGACGTCGCCGGCGCTGTCGTAGCGGACGTTGACGCCCAGGCGCTCGCGCAGGTGCATCTCCAGCAGCATGTCGGACGCGCGGCCGTCCTGGATGCCGATCTCCTGGGCGAGCTCCTCGGCCGCCCGGTCGATCGCGTCGATGTAGTTGTCCTTGAAGTGGAAGAAGTCGCGGACCTCCTCGTAGGGCAGCAGCGGGCTCGTCCCCGTGGCCTCGTCGAGGGCGACGGCCTGTTCGGCCAGCTTCAGGCGTTCGTTCAGGCTGTGGTTGTCGCGGTGCAGGTCGAGGAAGCGGCGGACGAGCGCCGGCGACTGGCGCACCGCCTGTCGCAGCTCGCTGAGCGCGATCGGAGCCTCCCCTGCCCCGCTCTCGGCGGCGGCCTCCCGGAGGTCGGCGATCAGACGCTGCTCGCCGTCGGCATCGAAGGTCTCGGGCGGCACGCCGAAGCCGTCGGTCAGGCTCGCCATCACCCGATCAGTCACCGGCCGCTGGTTGGCCTCGATCTGGGAAAGGTAGCTGGGCGAGATGCCGAGATGCCGGGCGCAGGCCTCGAGGCGCCAGCCGCGCGCCTCACGCAGCGCCCTCACCTGCGGGCCGACGAACAGCTTGTACTTCATTTCACAACTTCACAAACGACGGTCTGCCGCTCGCCAAGTCTTCGCACGATGTCATTTTGAAACCCCAGAGAAAACCACGGCACATCCCGTGACGTGAGCCCGGCGAGCCGGGGATCGAGTTTCCTGCGAAGAGTTGTGAAGCGGAGCCAGCGCCATGACGCTCGACAACCTCCACCACCTGCCGAGGCTGGGCCTCTCCAACGCCATGCGGGTGTTCGGCATGACCGCCCGGGCGCTGCGGTTCTACGAGGAGAAGGGCCTGATCGAGGCCCGGCGGGACCGCTTCAACGCCCGCTATTACGACCCCGTGGCGCGCGAGCGGCTGGCGTGGATCGCGCGCCTGCGCCGGGCCAACGTCTCCCTGCCCGACATCGAGGCGGTGCTGAACGCCGAGGACGACGCGGCCCTCCGCGCCGCCGCCAAGGCCAAGCTCGCCGCCCGCCGCGAGGCGCCCGCAAGGAGCTGGCCGCCGTGGACGAGACCCTCACCGAACTCCAGACCCTGGCGCCGGCCTCCCAGCCGCGCCGGCTGGTGCGCAGCGCCGGCGTCTAGGCTGCGGCCGCCTTCGCGCGGATCAGCTTCAGGGCCTCGTGGGCCGAAAGGGCCGCGCCTTCCTGCCAGGCGTTGATGTAGCTCATGTGCTCGCCGGCGAAGAGGAACGGCCCGTCGGGCTTGCACAGCTCGGCGTAGTCGGTGGCCCGCTGGGCCGGCTGCCAAGCCACGGCCACGCCTTCGCTGTAGGGCGTCTGCTTCCAGGAGACCGTGACGGGCTTCGTCAGTTCCCGGCCCTTGCCCGGGTGGAACCGGTCGATCACGCCGCGCGAGATCGCGAACCGCTCGTCGAACGACGCCTCGGCGAACTTCGGTGGGTTGATCGGGCCCGTGAAGCCGATGGAGTAGGCGCCCACCAGGACGCCGGTCTTCTCGCCCAGCCCCCCGGACGGATACCAGACCACCTCGCTCGGCTGGTCGGTCCAGCCGAGGCCGCCGAACTGGAACTCGTCCTGCTCCCAGAACCGGCGGCTCTCCCAGGCGACCTTTGTGCCGTGGTCGTAGTGCGCCGCGGCGATCGCCTGTTTCACGCGCGGTGAGAAGTCGGACGGGATCTTGGCCAGCACCGGCAGCGGGATGGTGACGATCACATGGTCGGCGTCGAGTGTCTGGGCTCCGGCGGCGTCGGTGAAGGCGATGCGCGCCCCCTGCCCTCGCGGCGGATCTCCCGGACCACGGCGCCGTAGCGCAGCGACGGCTGCACCGCATCGGCCAGCGCATAGGCGATGCGATCCATGCCGCCCACCGGCTGGAGCATGGTCGCCTGCATGTCGATGATCTCCTCGAAGAGGAGCGAAATCCCCCAGAAGCGGGCGTCCATCATGTCCTTGAGCTTCAGCGGGTCGGCGGCGGTCGGCGGATGCTGGTAGCCGCCGGGCCAGTCCTTGAACCCCGAGCGGACCGAGCCGCCATAGACCTTCTGGGGCGTCAGGTCGCCGTAGGCCGAGAGGAAGCCGATCAGCCGCCCCTTGTCGAGGCCGGTCAGTTCCTGGTCGAGCGCCCCGCGATCGATGGACTTGGCCAGCAGCTCGGCGAAGGCGCCGCGGGTGTCGTTGGTGGCCTGGGCGTTGGTGACCACCTTGCCGCCGAAATCGAGCTTGGCCAGACGGTTGGCGTTGACCATCACCTCCAGCGGCACCTTCAGGTCGCGGCAGTAGCCGAGGATGGCGTGGTGCGTCTGGGGTATGCGCGCCGGGCCGGCGTTGAAGTAGTGATGGCGGCCCTCGTCCCAGTCCACGTACTGGTCAGGGCGGCCTTCCTGCACGACGGTGGTCCCGCGGCGAATGCTCCAGACCCGGCCGCCGGGCCGCTCGCGGGCCTCCAGCACCGTGACCTCATACCCGGCCTTGCGCAGTTCGTAGGCCGAGACCAGACCGGCGATCCCGCCGCCCAGGACGACGACCTTCACGCCCTTGCCGCTGCCGGGCGGCAGGTCGGGAGGCCCGGCATAGGCCTGCGCCGCCGCGAGCAGGCCCAGGCCCTGCATGGTGACGAACAGGGCGCCGTAGCCTCCGGCCTTGCCCACGCGCTCCAGGAACGCCCTGCGTGAAATCCCCATGCCTGCCCCCGCCGGTACCAGGACCCGTCATTCCAGAGGCCGGGCGCTCCACGATAGGGGGCGCATCCGTCCCGAGGTCGAGCTTGCGCCCTTCGCCCGGGATTTGACCAGAGTGTGCGGCGAGCGGCGGCGCCTGCCCGGTCAGTCGCGCAGTTCGAGGAGCTCGATCTTCCGGAATTCCAGCGGGTGGCCTTCCGCCTGCAGCGAGATGTAGCCGCGGTCGACCGGTGTGCCGGCCTTCGCCGGATCGACCGGCGGGGCCGCGAACTCGGCGAACTCCGAGGGGTCGAGCCGGATGTCGCCGTACTCCATGACCGGCTTGCCGTCGATGAACTGGCGGACCAGCCGGCTCCCGCGCACCTCCACTTCGAAGCGGACCCACTCGCCCTCAGGACGGGCCGGTTCCTTCGAGGCTAGGCAGTGGGGTTTCAGCGGAACGCCATCCAACGAGACCGTCACGCCGGGCGTGCAGACGTTGCCCGTGGTGCTGCCCGCGCCGGAGCCGATGGCCAGGAACTGGGCCTCCACCGAGACCGGGAAGCGCTGGTCGAGGGCCATGGTCTCGGGCGCCTGGCCGTGCAGCATCACCCCGCTGTTACGGACCGCCCAGGCCGGCGCGCCGGGCGTCGTGGGCCCAACGAAACGGTACTCGAAGCGCAGGCGGTAGGACGACAGCGGCGTCTTGTAGATCAGATGGCCGAACTCGTCGGTGAACCGGTCGTAGCCGGCATAGGAGACGACCAGCGCCCCGTCCCTCACCCGGAAGGTGTCACGCCAGTTCTCACCCAGCGGGTGGTGGTTGATCTTCGGGGTCCAGCCGGTGAGGTCCCGGCCGTTGAAGATCGGCTTCCAGTCCTGGGCGGCGGCGGGCGCCGCGGCCAGGGCCAGGACGGCGGAGAGCACGAGGCCGCGCATGGTCAGGTCGCCCACGCCCGGCCGATCTCGCGCAGCGGCACGCAGGCACGGTAGGCGCCGGGGACCGGGTCGTAACGCAGGGCCTGGGTCGCCCCGATCTCGGAGGTGAAGTAGGCGCCGGTCACCAGCTCGCGGAGCATCGGGAACCAGTGCATCGGCGCACCCGCCGGCTGGGCCCGCCATTCGGCCTCGGCCTGGGCGAGCATGGCGTCCTGGTCGGCGACCAGCAGCAGGGCGTATGGCCGGCCGTGGCGGGCCTGCGCGTCCCCATCGAGCTTGCCGAGGCCGGCCCGCAGCCGTTCCGCGTCGGCCGGGACCGCCCAGTCGACGAGCGCCCGGTCGATCGCCTGGGGCACGCCCGCCGCGACAGCCCCAGGCGTGTCGGTGGCAGGCATGATCCGATCCGCGACGGCGCTGAGCGTGCGGGCCTGGTCGACGGAGAGCCCCTTCGGTTGCCAGGCGAGGACCGCCAGGCCCTGCTGCGCCTGGGCGACCACGGGCACGGCCCAGAGCGCGGTCAGGCCGCCGAGGCCCAGGATCGCGCCGCGTCGGTTGAGCATCGGGGCCATCAGAGGTCTCCCTTCCTGCCGGCTTCGGCGGCGAAGGCGGCCGCCCGCGCGGTCAGCGCCATGTAGGTGAGCGAGGGGGTTCACGCAGGCGGCGGAGGTCATCGCCGCCCCGTCGGTGACGAAGACGTTCTTCACGGCGTGCACCTGGTTGTGGGCGTTCAGCACCGAGGTCTTCGGATCGCGGCCCATGCGGGCGGAGCCCATCTCATGGATGCCGAGGCCCAGCGCATAGTCGCCGTCGATCGGCCGGACGTTCTTGAAGCCGGCTTCCGCCAGCATCTCCTGCGCCGCGGCGACCATGTCCCGGCGCATAGCCTTTTCGTTGTCGCGGATCGCCGCGTCGAAGTTGACGGTGGGCAGGCCCCACTTGTCCTTCACGGCGTCGTTCAGGGTCATGCGGTTGTCGGCGTAGGGCAGGATCTCGCCGAAGCCGCCAAGGCGGACGACCCAGGGCCCCGGCTGGGTGAGCTGGGCCTTGCGGGTCGCGCCGAAGCCGCCGGGCTCGCGATCCCAGCCGATGCGGCCCGCGCCGCCCTGGTAGCCGAAGCCCCGCAGGTAGTCGGTCCGCCGGGTGGCCGGGTCCCCGAGGTTGCGGAAGCGCGGGATGTAGATCCCGTTGGGCCGGCGGCCCGAGTAGTACATGTCGTCGAAGCCCTCGACCTCGGCCCCGGCGCCGACGCCCAGGTGGTGGTCCATGATGTTGCGGCCGACCTGGTCGCTGTCGTTGCCGAGCCCGTTGGGGGAAGCGCCGACTCTTCGAGTTCAGCAGCAGCCAGGCGGTGTTGATCGCGGACGCGTTGAGGAAGATGACCTTGGCGTAGAATTCCTCGGTCTGGCCGGTGTCCGCGTCGACGATGCGCACGCCGGAGGCGCGGCGGCGCCTCTCATCGTAGATCACTTCGGTGACGATGGAGTTCGGGCGGATCCTCAGCCGCTTGGTCCGCTCGGCCGCGACCAGGGTGGCGGAGTTCGAGCTGAAGTAGGCGCCGAACGGACAACCGCGGATGCAGAGGTTGCGGTACTGGCACTCGCCACGGCCGAGCGCGAGCTGCTCTTCCGTCGGCTTGGTCAGGTGGGCGGTCCGGCCGATGGTGACCTTGCGCTCGGGGAAGCGCGCCTCGGTCTTCGACTTCAGCACCTTCTCGACGCAGTTCAGCTCCATCGGCGGCTGGAAGGCGCCATCGGGGAGCTGCGGCAGGCCCTCGCTCTGGCCGCTCACCCCGATGAACCGCTCCACATGATCGTACCAGGGGGCGAGATCGGCGTAGCGGATCGGCCAGTCGACGGCGATCCCCTCGCGGGCGTTGGCCTCGAAGTCCAGGTCGGACCAGCGGTAGCTCTGGCGCCCCCAGATCAGGGAGCGGCCGCCCACGTGGTAGCCGCGGAT
The DNA here is from genome assembly GCF_024699985.1 of Phenylobacterium sp. J367. Lineage (GTDB taxonomy): Bacteria > Pseudomonadota > Alphaproteobacteria > Caulobacterales > Caulobacteraceae > Phenylobacterium. The sequence continues at coordinate 4,690,775 of NZ_JAJONA010000001.1, forward strand.
CCAGTCGAACCGCTGGGTTTCCGCTTAGGGGTTCTCGTCATCCCGGACGAAGAAGTGCTGGGTGTACTCAGTCAGTGCGTAGCCGGTGCGCTGCTGCTTGTCGTAGTGGGCCGACATCTCTGCGGCCGGCAGGCGGCCCCGGGGATACTTGGTCTCCCACGGATGGGTCGCGGCGGTCTTGTAGTCCTCGATGTGCTTCACCGGGCCGCCGCGTTCGAGGACCAGGGTGTTCAGCCCCCGCTCGGTCAGCTCCTTGGCGGCCCAGCCGCCGGAGATGCCGGAGCCCACGACGATGGCGTCGAAGGTCCGCTCGGCCTTCGCGCGCGTGTTCAGGTTGGCCATCTACTCTCCCCCTAGAGGCCCAGCAGCCGCCGGTTCGTCGCCGCATCCGCGCCCGAGGCCGCGAAGTCGTCGAACGCGTGCTCGGTGACGCGGATGATGTGATGCTTGATGAAGGGCGCGCCCTCTCGGGCGCCGTCCTCCGGATGCTTGAGCGCGCATTCCCACTCCAGCACCGCCCAGCCCGGATAGTCGTAGGCCGCGAGCTTCGAGAAGATCGCGCCGAAGTCGACCTCGCCGTCGCCCAGCGAGCGGAAGCGGCCCGGCCGGTCGACCCAGCCCTGATAGCCGCCGTAGACGCCGGAGCGCCCGGTCGGCCGGAACTCAGCATCCTTCACGTGGAAGGCGCGGATCCGCTCGTGGTAGCGGTCGATGTAGTCGAGGTAGTCGAGCTGCTGCAGGACGAAGTGGCTCGGGTCGAACAGCAGGCAGGCGCGCGGGTGGCCCTTCACCTCGTCCAGGAAGCGCTCGTAGGTCGCCCCGTCGTGCAGGTCCTCGCCCGGATGGATCTCGTAGCAGGCGTCGACCCCGCACTCGTCGAAGACGTCGAGGATCGGCTTCCAGCGCCGGCCGAGCTCGGCGAAGGCCTCCTCGATCAGCCCCGCCGGGCGCTGCGGCCACGGATAGACGTAGGGCCAGGCGAGCGCGCCGGAGAAGGTGGCGTGGGCCGTGAGCCCCAGCCGCTGGCTGGCGCGGGCGGCGGCCTTCACCTGGGCGACCGCCCATTCCTGGCGGGCCTGCGGCTTGCCGCGGACCTCGGGCGGAGCGAAGCCGTCGAACAGCGCGTCATAGGCCGGATGCACCGCCACGAGCTGGCCCTGGAGGTGGGTCGAAAGCTCGGTGATCGCCAGGCCCTTGTCAGCCAGCATCCCTTTGATGTCGTCGCAGTAGGCCTGGCTCGCGGCGCCCTTCTCCACGTCGAACAGCCCGCCGACGCCGGTCGGGAGCTGCAGGCCCAGGTAGCCGAGGTCGGCGGCCCAGTCGGCCATGGTCTCAAGCCGGTCGAACGGCGGCTCCGAGCCCTGGAACTGCGCCAGGAAGATGCCCGGGCCCTTCAGCGTCTTCATGCGTCGGCTCCTTCCAGCCTGACCCACCCCTTGCCGTCCCGGCTCGCGGCGACGGCGCTTTCCACGAAGGCCATGCCGCGCACGCCCTCGGTGATGCCGGGTACGAGCCCCGGTTCCGGGCGGCCCTCGGCGACGGCCTGGGCGAAGTCGCGATAGAGATTGCCGAAGGCCTCGATGAAGCCCTCGGGATGGCCCGTCGGGATGCGCGTGCCGGCGAGCGCCACGGGGCTTAGGTAGCCGGCCGCCGCGTGCAGCGTCTGGCTCGGCCCCTCCAGCCAGTCGACCGTGAGCTCGTTCGGCCGCTCGTGGCTCCAGGAGAGCCCGCCCTTCTCGCCGTAGACCTGGATCCTGAGGCCGTTGCGGGCGCCGGCCGAGATCTGGGAGGCGACGAGGACGCCGCGGGCGTCGTTGTCGAACCTCAGGAGCACGTTGCAGTCGTCGTCCAGCGCGCGGCCCGGCACGACCGTCGAGACGTCGGCGCAGAGGCGCTCCACCCGCTGACCGGAGATGAACTCCGCGAGGTTGAAGGCGTGCACCCCGATGTCGCCGATGCAGCCGGCGCCGGCGAGCTTGGGATCGACCCGCCATTCCGCCTGCTTGCTGCCCTCGCGCTCCAGCGGCGTGGAGAGCCAGCCTTGCGCGTACTCGGCGACCACCTTGCGGACCCTGCCCAGGTCGCCGCGCCGGACGATCTCGCGGGCCTCGCGGACCATCGGATAGCCCGTGTAGACGTAGGTGAGGCCGTAGACCTTGCCGGCGCCCGCCACGACACCCGCGAGGTCCTGGGCCTCGGCGAGGTTGAGCGTCGCGGGCTTGTCGCTCATCACGTGGAAGCCGGCCTTCAGCGCCTCGGCCGAGACCTCGAAATGAAGGTGGTTCGGCGTCACCACCGCCACGGCCTGCGCCCCGTCCTCGCGACCCCGCTCGGCGGCGAGCATCTGGCGCCAGTCCGCGTAGGCGCGGACACCCCAGGCGTCGCCCGCCGCCTGGCTCCTGGCGGCGTCGCGGCTGAAGGCCCCGGCGACCAGCTTCAGACGTCCGTCCAGCTCGGCGGCCATCTTGTGGACGGGGCCGATGAAGGCGCCCGGTCCGCCGCCGACCATGGCCAGGCGAATGGGGCGGGCGAAGCTCATGCCTGAACGCTGGCCAGGAAGTCGTGGCAGATCTTCGCCGACTCGATGCGCGGACGCTCGAACGGCGGCTCCTGCTCCACGAAGTAGAACCGCACGCCGGCGGCGTAGGCGGCGGGCAGCAGCTTCTTCCAGTCGAGCCGGCCCGAACCCACCTCAGTGGGATCCATCTTCAGGGTGAAGTTCGGCTGGGTCGTCGCCTTGATGTCCTTCACGTGCATGAGTCGGAAGCGGCCCTTGTGCTTGCCCAGGTAGGCGATCGGATCGACCCCCGCCGCCGCGATCCAGCCCACATCGGCCTCGAAGCCGACGAGGGCCGGGTCGGTCCCCTTGATCATGATGTCGAGACCCGTCGAGTCGCCCTGGGGGCGCCAGCTCGAAGTTATGGTTGTGGTAGCCCAGGGCCACGCCGGCCTTCTTCAGGATGGCGGCCTTCTGGTTCAGGAAGTCGGCGTTGAACCGGTAGTCGTCGGCGGTGAGCGCGGCCATGATCGTGCGGTAGTAGTCCGCGCCGGCGGCGCCCTTGGCGGCGTCCAGCACGCGCTGCGGAACGTAGGGGCTGGGCATCACCGCGTTCTTCACGCCCAGCACATTGAGCATCTCGCCGATCTTCGCGGCGTCGGCCTCCAGGCTGCCTTCCGGCCCGGTCCCGCGGGCCTGGACGTGGGCGCTGGTGGCCTTCAGCCCGGCCTTGTCCAGCGACGCCTTGAATTCCTGCGGCGTGCGGCCGTAGAGCCCGGCGAGCTCGACCGAGCGGTAGCCGATCTTGGCCACGGCCGCGAGCGTGCCGTCGAGGTCCTTCGCGGCGTCTGGGCCGAGCGTATAGAGCTGGATGCCGATCGGCAGGTCACGGCTGGCGAAGAACGGCGCGGCCGCCGCCTCCCCGCTCACCGCCATCCCCGCGAGGGCGCCGCCCGCCAGCAGGAAGCCGCGCCGGTTGAGGTCGGTTGTGGTGCGCATGAACGGGCTCTCCAGGATATCACGGTTGGGCTGTCAGGGCGCCACGGGGCCCGACGGGGCCTTCTCGGGCGGGCGGAAGAACAGGGCGAGCAGGATGACGGCGACGAGCGCCATGCCGGTCGGGATCAGGAACAGGGTCCGGTAGTCGACGAGCTGGGTCAGCGTCCCGTCGGCATGGGTGACGGGACGGCTGAGCTCGCCCATCAGGGCCGGGAAGAGGAAGCTCGCCACCACGCTGCCGACCCCCAGGATCAGCAGGTTGAACAGCCCCTGGGCGCTGGAGCGCACGTCCTTCGGGAAGACCGCGTCGACGAAGATGTACACGGTGGCGAAGAAGAAGGCGTAGCAGATGCCGTGGAGCAGCTGGACGGCGATGATCACCGGCACGCTGTCGGCGAAGAAGGCGAAGACGGCGAAGCGGGCGGCGTGGCCGAGGATGCCGATGATCATGGTGGCCTTCCAGCCGAGCCGGATGAGCACGCCGCCCAGCACGAACATCGTCGCGATCTCCGCGAGCTGGCCCAGGCTCAGCACCACCATGGAGAGGTTGCCGGCGATACCCACGCGCTGGGTCAGGAAGGCGTCGGCCATCACGAAGTAGCCGTTGTGGATCACGCTATCGATGAAGGTGACGAGGAACAGCACGCCCACGAACGGCACGGCGAGCAGCTTGATCGCCTCGCGCCAGGCCAGCGGGTCGGCGGCGACGTCCTTCTTCGGCGGCGTGTGCGGGAGCGTCAGGCTGTAGGCGGCGAGCGCGAAGGAGACCACGGCCGCGACGATGAAGATCGAGCGCACCTGCTCCGGTCCGGCGTTCGCGCCCAGGATGAACACGAAAGGCCAGGAAACCAGCATCCAGCCGACCGTCCCGCCCATGCGCACCGCGCCGAAGCTCTTGGCCGGGTCCTTCAGGTTGGCGAAGGCGATGGAGTTGGAGACCGACAGCGTGGGCACATAGAGCAGGCTGTAGACGAGGTAGCCCGCGAAGAACGGCCAGAAGCTGGTCGAGAACGCGGTGAACAGCAGGGCGAGCCCGCTCAGGAGGTGGCTGACCGCCATGAACTTCTCGGCCGCGAAGTTGCGGTCGGCGAACTGGTTGGAGAAGAAGATGCCCAGCAGGGCGGCCACGCCCCACGAGCTGCCGACCAGGGATTGCTGCCACGGCGCGAACCCCAGCATGCCCATGTAGGGGAAGAGCTTCGGCGCCCAGGCGCCCCAGACCGCAAGCTGGAGCACCATCATCAGGAACAGCCGCGCCTGGACCGTCATCGTCGTCGCCTCCCCCACCTGGCGGCGACTCTTGTCCGGTCGCCCCTTGGCGATGTAATCGATTACACGAACAGAGTTCGGGCGCAACGGCCATGGCCACGATGATGGATGTCGCACGGAACGCGGGGGGTCTCCACGGCCACCGTCTCCCGCGTGCTGGCGACGCCGGACCTGGTGTCGGAGGCGACGCGCGAGAAGGTGATGGCGGCGGTGGCGAGGCTGGGCTACGCGCCCAGCGCCGCGGCCAAGATGCTCCGGACGCTCCGGACCGAGAAGATCCTGGTCACCGTGCCGGACGTCTCCAACCCGTTCTTCTCGGAGATCATCCGCGGCGTGGAGGAGGCCGCGACGGCGGCGGGCTACTCTGTGCTGCTGGGCGACACCCGGCACCAGGAGGCCCGGGAGGAGCAGTACGCCGAGATGCTCCGCCGGAAGGAGGCCGACGGCCTGATCTTCCTCGGCCATCGCCTGCCCGACGCGCTCGCCGAGATGATCGAGTCCCTGGGCGCCGCGGCGCCCATCGTGAACGGCTGCGAGTACAGCCCGGGGCTGGGCGTCTCCTCGGCCCACATCGACAACGAGGCCGCCGCCCTGGAGGCCATGGAGCACCTCTACGGCCTGGGCCACCGGCGCGTGGGCGTGATCACCGGTCCCCTGGCCAGCCCGATCAGCCGCGACCGCCTGGCCGGCGCCAGGGCGGCGGCCGGCCGGCGCGGCCTCAGCTCAGGGCTGCGGATCGCCACCGGCGACTTCACGATCGAGTCCGGGCTGGTGCAGAGCCTCGCCCTGCTGGGCGGCGCCGAGCGGCCGACGGCGCTCTTCTGCTTCAGCGACGAGATGGCCATGGGGGCGCTGGAGGCGGCGCGAAGGCTCGGCTTCGCCTGCCCGGCCGACGTCTCGATCCTCGGCTTCGACGACATCCGCTACGCACGCCACCTGGACCCGCCGCTCACCACCGTGAGCCAGCCGATGGCCCGGATAGGCCATGAGGTGGTCGGCCTGCTGCTGGGCATCCTCTCGGGCGAAGCCGCTGAGGTGCGCCACCTGACCTTGCCCCACGAGCTGATGGTGCGGGCGAGCACCGCCGCTGCGCCGCCGGCCTGACCTCCGGGGCCGGACTGCTGTCACGCGGTTTTGCCTGACACTTCATAGGCTTGTCATCGACTCGCCCCAGAGAGGCCGCGCCGGACCTGGAGCGAAAGCGATGATCTGGGCGATGTTCGCGATGACGCCGCTGCTGGCCGACGCCACAGCGACCCTTCCCATCGGCGCCCTCGTCGCCACAGCGCCGGCCGCCGTGGCGCCTCCCCGGCGACGTCGGCGGAGATCAGCGTCCTCACCTACAACATCAAGGGCCTGCCCTGGCCGGCCGCCCACGGCAGGGCCGAGGCGCTGCGCGAGATCGGGGCCGAGCTCGCGCAGATGCGCCGCGACGGGCGACAGCCCGACGTGGTCCTCCTGCAGGAGGGCTTCCGCGGCGAGGTCGCCGACCTGGTGACGGCCAGCGGCTATCCCTACTGGGCAAAGGGGCCGGGCCGGCCGCTCGCCAAGCTGACCGGCGGCGGCCTGCACGTGCTCTCCGACCTGCCGATCCTCGAGGTGAAGGCCGCCCCCCTACGTCGACTGCGCCGGCATCGACTGCCTGGCCAACAAGGGCGTCATGCTGGTCCGCCTGGCCTTGAACGACGCCCCGGTCGAGATCGACGTGGTCAACACCCACATGAACGCGCGCAGGGCCGCCCGCGCCCCCAGCGCCCGGACGCTCGCCGCGCACAATCGCCAGATGGACCAGCTCATCGGCTTCGTCTCGGCGAACGGCAGCCCGGAGCGGCCGCTGCTGGTCGGCGGCGACTTCAACGTCAAGAACGCGCCCGATCGCTACTACCACCGGGCGGCCACCCGCCCCTTCGCCGTGGTCAGCGAGTTCTGCCACCGGCCCGAGACCGCCTGCGACGGCGAGGCCGAAACCGCCGAACCCTGGCTGAAGTCGCAGGATCTCCAGGGTTTCGCGAGCGGGGCGGACGTGCAGGTCGCGCCGCGGAAGGTCGAGGCGGTGTTCGACGGGGCCCGCGGCGACCGGCTCTCAGACCACGACGGCTATCTCGTGCGCTACCGGCTGAGCTGGACCCCGCCGGCCGCGGCGCCCGCGCAACCGGAGCGCGGCCTCAAGGTGTCGCCGCAGTTCAAGACCCTCGGCGCCCGGGTGAGCTGGACGTACTAGGGCTGCAGATAGACCGGGTTGCCGATCAGCCAGAGCTTGCCGTCCGGCCCGCGGACGTCGGCGCGCACCCAGCCTTTCGCGCCTACCGGCAGGGCGATCGCGCGGCGGTCGTCGGCCGAGAGCGGCGCGCCGGCCGCAACGGCGCCGGCACCCCCAGGGCCGGAAAGGGCGATCCGGCCGCCGGCCGCGCCCTTCACCTGGACCTGCAGCTCGACCGCGCCGCCGCCGGTCCTCAGCGACGAGCCCATCGGCGCCTCCGCCCCGCCGGCGCGGGCGGTGAGGTCCAGCAGGCGGTCGCGGGCGCCGGTCGTGTCGACGAACACGCGGCCGGCCCTGAGCCCGGCCAGGATCGCGCCCTGGGAGAGGTCGACGGCATGGACGACCGTCGTGGGCGATCCCACCGACCCCGCCTGGTCGAGCGGCTTCAGCGCATCGTGGTTGTCGGAGCCGCCGACCGCGGTGACCCGCAGCCCGGCGTTCAGCCGCGCCTCCCAGATCTTGAGACCCCCCAACGGGCTGTCGGCCGGAACCGCGCCGTTGGCGACCTCGATCATCGGGACCCGCGTCCAGTCGGTCTGGGCGGTCCAGCCGCACCCCATGCAGGCCTCGCCCGAAGGCAGGCCGGGATGGTTGACCGAGATCAGGCCGCCCGCCGCCTCCACCTGGTCGAGGATCGCCGCGAGCGTCGGCGCGCGCGGGCCGCCGAGCTGGAAGTCCAGCGGCGCGGTGACGCCGAAGACGTTGGCGTGCCCCTTGAAGGTGGTGATCTCGCGGCCGGGGATCAGCAGCAGGTCCGGGAAGAACGGCTGCTGATCGGCCAGGGCCTGGTGGTGCGAGGTGGTGTTGTGTTCGGTCAGCGCCACGAAATCGAGGCCCCGTCCGGAGGCGGCCGCCAGCGTCCTGTCCAGCGGGCACGGAACACGCGCGCCGACGGCTGGGGCGCAGGCCCCGTCGGAGTGGCCGGTATGCAGATGCAGGTCGCCGCGGAACCAGCCCGGCCCCGTCTTCAGCGGCGCAGGCGCAAAGCCCCCGAACCGGCCGCGCTCGAAGGTGATCTTCGCCGTGTAGGCCGACCGGGACTCCTTGCGGATGTTCGGCACGCCCAGGATCAGCTTCCAGGTCCCGGCCGGCAGCGGGCCAGACAGGTAGGACGGCGTCGCCCAGGTCTCGCTGACCGTGAACCGGGCCTTGTTCCCGCCGCTCCAGCCGCGGAACCGCTGGGGGTCGCGCAGGCCGAGGTCGATGACGGTCCGCTGCTCGCGGCCCTGGTATTCGAACTCGACGGTGACCGCAGTGACCCCGGCCGGCACGCGGAACGGGACCTCGCGGTAGGTCTCATGATCTGCGCCGGTCATCACGCCGGAGAGCGTCAGGTCGGGCGCGGCGGACGCCGCCGTCGGCGCGAACAGGAGCGCGGCGGCCATCGCCGCCGCGCTCCCGATCGTCTTGGCGAATCCGCGCCCCATCAGAAGCGGAATAGCACGGCGGCGCGGAAGGTGCGGCCGAGCTCCGGACGGGCCAGGTAGTAGCGCGCGCCCGCTTCGCCCGAGATGAACTGCCCTGCCCGCGGGTTGCCCTCGGTCAGGCCGATCTCGTTCGTCAGGTTCGTGCCGTAGGCGTAGAGGCTGACCTGGTCGGTCAGGTTCCAGCGGACCTGGGCGTTGACCAGGTGATAGGCGGGGATGATCAGGGTGTTGCCCGTGTCGCTGAACCGCTTGGAGAAGTATTGCAGGTCGAGTTCGGCGCGGACCCGGCCGTCCAGCAGGTTCAGGCCCGGCGTGAAGCGGGCGCTGACCTTCGGCGTTCGCACGATCACATTGTCAGTGAAGGTCCGCGGCCGCAGGCACTCGGTGGCCGAGGCCGACGTGTCGGTGGGCAGCGGGCAGGCGCCCGCGACCTTCGCCACGCGCTCGTTGAAGATCCAGTCGCCGTAGCGCGGGTCCTGCAGGGTGGCGGTCATGGTCGCGTCGAACCAGTCGGTGGGCCGCACCGTACCTTCGAGCTCCACGCCATAGGTGGTGGTCGGCGCGAACTCGGTCTGGCTGACGAACGAGTTGGTCGCCTGGTCGAAGCGGGTCTCGGTGAAGCTCTGCGAGTCGAAGTGGGTGTAGAAGGCCGTGCCGTAGAAGCTGAACCGCGGCCGGTCGACCTTCAGCCCGGCCTCGGCCAGGTCGATCCCCCTGGGCGCGCGGATCAGTGCGGGTCGGGTTGGTGATGAAGTCGCCGAGCGACGGCAGGCGGAAGCCCTTGGTGTAACGGGCGAAGACGCCGACGTCGGGCTGGACCTGGTAGTTGACGCCGACGGTCGCGCCCCAGTCGTCGAAGCTGCGGTCGAGGGGGTCGAAGACGCCCGTGCCGCTGATCGCCTGGTCGTCGGCGAAGTTGTTCGCCACCTGGTTCAGATTGATCGTGGCGCTGCGTTCATTGCGGCCGGTGAGTTCGATGGTTTCCCAGCGGAAGCCGACGTCGACGCGCAGCTTGTCGGTGAGGCTCCACTCGTCGGCGGCGTAGATCGCCCAGGTCGTGGACTCCCCTTCGGCGTTGTTGAACTGGCTGCCGTAGCGGCTGATCCCGTTCTCGGTGAAGCTCGTCACAACCTGGCCGGCGGCGTTCAGGCCCACGAGGTTGAGGAGCCGGGCCTGCTCGCGCACGTCGATCAGAACGGCGGAGCCCTGCTGCAGGAAGCTCTCCTCGGCGCGGGCGTAGTAGAGGCCGAACGCCACGTCGTGCGACTGGCCGCCGACGTCGAAGCGCCGGAGCACCCGCAGGTCGTTGATCACCTCGTCGAGGATCATGTCCTGCTCGCGCATGAAAGCGTCCATGACGAGCCCCGTGCCGTTCTGGCCAGCGACGTCGACGGCCGTGCCGTCGAGGTAGGTCAGGCGGCCCTGGGTCACGCCGAGCGAGGCACCGCGGGCCACGTCCTGGGCGATCCGGGCGCTGGCGGCGACGGGCGTGTTGGGGAACAGCGCGGCACGGACGAGGTCGCTCGTCCGGTAGCGGAAGCCGTCGCGCACCTCCCAGCCCCAGAGGTCCACCGACCCCGAGAGCGTGTACTGGGTGAGCTTCAGGTCCGAGCCCTTCGTGTTGTCGAACGTCACCGGGCCGCGGCTGGTGCGGAAGGTCAGCTCGGCGGTCTCGGGACCGGCCAGCGTCCCGTAGTTGGCGTCGAAGCCGGGGATCTCGGCGGTGTCGCCGTTCCCGTCGAAGGTCAGCGGGACCGGCAGGTAGAAGATGGTGTTGTCGTCGATGTGCTTGACGTTGAAGTCGAGCGAGCCGCCCTCGAAGTCGCGACCGACGGAGAACCGCGCCTGGCCGCCCTTGTTGGCGTCGAAGCCCGGATCGCGGACGCCGTCGTCCTGGCGGTAGAAGCCGCCCACGCCCAGGCGGAAGCCGCCGGCCTCGCCGCCCACCCAGCCGTCGCCGCGCCAGTAACCCCAGTCGCCGACCTCGGCCTTCACGACGCCCTCGAAGGGCTGGGTCGCCTTGCGGGTGATGAAGTTGATCGTGCCGCCCGGCGCGTAGGAGGCGAAGATCGACGACGGTCCGCCGCGCACCACCTCGACCCGCTGCACGGTCTCGTCGAGGCGGAAGGAGAAGTCGGAGTTCAGGAAGCCCAGGCCGCCGTCGTGCTGGACCGGCAGGCCGTCTTCCAGGAGGGCGATGGCCGCCGTGCCCTCGATGGGGATGCCGCGGGCGCGGACGTTCGAGCCGCCGACGCCGCCCGACGCCTCGACCCAGAGGCCCGGGACGTTCTTCAGCACCTCGGCGACGCTCAGCGGCGACTGGAGCTGAAGCTTCTCGTCGGAGATGGTGGTGATCGCATAGCTCGCCTCCACCTTGCGCTGGCCCTCGGAGCCCGCGCGGCCCGTGACGATCAGTTCCTCGACCTCGGCCGTCGCCTCGTCGGCGGCGAAGGACGGATGGGCGAAGGCGAGCGCGGACGCCGCCGCGGCGGCGAAGAGAGCGACTTTCATTTTTGGAACCCCGGTTTGGATGGCGGGGGTCCTAAAGCGGCTCGATGACCGGCGGGCGACGTCCGTGTTTCAGTTCTGTGGCGTGATCGTCAGGGCACGGTCGGCCCGAGCTAGGGGAGCTTCAGCGCCGCCTTCACGTCGCGCCATTCGACCAGCTTGAAGTTCTGGCGGTCGCGGCCGGCGGCGGGCTGTTCGCCGTCGGTGTCGCTGTCGTCCTGGCCGGACGCGATCAGCCAGGTTGTCCCGCCCTCGCGCATCAGGGTCAGGCCCTCCACGTCCGCCTGTAGGACGTTCGACGGCAGCAAGCGCGAGACGTTCAACAAGTTCGACACCATCGAGGACCAGATCGACCGGGACTTCGACGAGTACGAACTCGAGCGCGAGGAGGCGGGACCCGTCTTCCAGCTCGTGGGACGGGTCACCTTCTAGCAGCCAAGGATCAGCGGGCGCTGGCCAGTTGCTTCAGCTTGCGGGCCTCGGCCTTGGTCACGCAGCGCGGGGCGGTCCCGGCCTCCCCGCTCACCACCTGCTGGGCGGTGACGAACTCGGCCGAGCCGAATTCCCGGGCGAAGCCGCGCTTCGTCATCGCGCTGTCGTCGCACACATAGACCTGGCGCGGGCTCTTGGTCGTCTGGGCGGCGTCCCTGCCGAGCGCGGCGGCATTGGCGGCCTTGGCGGGTTCGTGGGCCAGCGCCGGCGCGGCGCCCAGGGCGGCCACGGCGGCGATGCAGAGCATGATGCGCATCTGCGTTCCTCCTCATATCTCGGCGGTTCGAAGCGCCGGTTGAAGGAAGCTTGGGCACAGTTTTCGCGATTTGCAACAAGACGGTGACAAACAGACGACAACTAGTAACAACGTTCTCTTAAATTGGGGATTGTCGCAAAACTGTCATTCTAGCCACACCCCGTTGTCGCACTCGGTATCGATATTGCCCGTCCGGAGGGGAGGCGGAGCCGCATCGGCGCCGCGCCAGGAGATGTCGGGGCCCGCACCAACTTGCGCTACGGCATCGTTCGAGAAGTTGCGGGCATGCCCCCCCGGCGCAGCAGAGACGATTGCTCGATGCCGCGTCCTGCGACCTCATCCTGGAAGAAGGTCCGCCTACGCCGGAAGCCCAGCGCCGGCTGACGCGCCTGCTGTCCGGACTCAAGGTCGGCGACGAGGTCATGGTCCACAGCCTGGACGCCTTCCAGCGCACCACCGGCGAGATCGCCCAGTTGATCCGCACCTTCCTGGAACTGGGCGTGACGCTGCGGATCGTCTCCGAACCGCACGATATCGAGGCTCTTCCGCCTGCGGAGAATGTCCGCAAGGTGCTGGTGCTCCTCGCGGACCATGAGGCGCGGCGGCCAAGCCGCATGCCTGCGGGATCGGCGTCCAGCCGCAACGCCGGCAGCCGCAAGGCGCTGTCCAAGTATCAGGTCGAATACGCCCGCAAGCTGCACAAGGAAGGCGCGTCGCTCCGCACCCTCAGCCTGCTTTTCCAGGTCTCGCCGAACGAGGTCTGGGAAGCGATCGGCGAATAGTGCCTCCGACCGCTCCCGGCCCCCTCGGATGGGGCGCGATCGCGCTCGGCCTGGCCCTCGGACCAGTGCTCGCGACCCTTTCAGTGCGACTCCCCGCCGCAGGGGCCAGCCCGGAATCCCGGCGAGTCGCCCTCTTCACATTCGCGTGCCCCGCCCTCGCCGCCTGGTCCCTGGCGGTCCAGCCGGAGCCGGCCGGGGTCCTCGGCGCCCTGCTCGCCTGGCAGCTCCTGCTGCTGGCCGCGCTCGACGCCGAGCACTTCTGGCTGCCGCGCCTCCTCACGGGCCCGCTGATCGCCAGCGGACTGCTGGTGAGCGCGGCGCGGGGGATGGAGACGCTGATCGCCGCCGCGATCGGCGCCGTGGCGGGGTTCGCGGCGCTATCGCTGCTCGCCTGGGCCTACCGCCGCCTGCGCGGGCGGGAGGGGCTGGGCGGCGGCGACGCGTGGCTGCTGGCCGGCGGCGGGGCCTGGATCGGCTGGATGGCCTTGCCCGGCGCCCTGATCTATGCGGCGGCGGGCGGGCTGCTGGCCGTGGGCGTGGCCGCAGCCCTCGGCCGGCGGCCGAAGGCGACACAGCCCCTGCCGTTCGGCGTGGCGCTGGCCGTCGGCATCTGGATCGTCTGGCTCCACGGTCCGATCGGCGGGCGCTAGCCGCCGAGCCGCCCGCGATCGGTCCGGCTGAAGCCGTCCAGGCCCTGGGCGAAGCCGGCCGTCTGGGCCGCCGCCGCGATCAGCGGGTCGGTGGCCCGCAAGGTGGTGTCGAGCTGGTAGACACCGCGGCCGTCCACCGTGACCACGGCCTCAAGGGCCACGGCGCCGGACTGGCCGGTGAGCGGGATCGCCAGCCGTCCATTCCGGCAGGCGGCCTGGCCGCGCAGCTCCAGCCCCGGCGGGGCGACGGCGCCCAGCTTCAGGTTCGAGAGCCTGACCTCGCCGCCGGCCCGGCGGCAGGCGCCGGCCCGGAACGTGACGGTAAAGCTGCGCAGGCCGAGGTCGCCCTGCAGGGGCAGGCCGGAGGCGACAGCGCCGAGCGGCAACGTTGCGTGGACATCCGAAACGCCGTCCGGCCGGACCACGCCCCGCCCCTGCACCGCCGCCAGCGCGACGCCGCCGCGGAACGGGGCGAGCCCGGCCCGCGCCTCGCCGAGCGGCAGCCCCCGGAGGCGGGCGTCGTGCAGCGTCCCACGCCAGATCGTCCCCTCGACGCCCTGGGCCGAAAGACCGGCGCGATCGGCGTCGATCCAGCCGAGCGCCATGCGCAGCGGGACGAGCAGGAGGAGCGCCGCCGGCAGGGCGAGGGCGAACACCGCCCAGAGGCGCCGCATCAGTCTTCCCCGCCGAAGGTGGCGTCCACGGAGAGCGCGCCCTCCTCGTCCTTGATGACCGTCAGGTGGCGGGGCGTGACGCCATAGTCCTGCTGCAGCGCCGCAAGCCAGGGGAAGAAGCGGCTGGGCGCGACACCCGCCACCGCCACCTGCACGCCGCCCGCCGGGTCGGGCTGCAGCCGCGCCAGGACGAGCCCGGCGGCCTGGGCCGAGGCGTTCACCGCCTCGGCGGGCGGCAGGGTCTGGCGGGGCTTCGCCGAACCCAGGATCTTCAGGCGGGCCACGGCGCGATCGACGACGACGGCGTCGCGGCTGGCCTGGGCGTACCGACGCTCGGCCGCCGCCTTCGCCTCGGCGGCGGGCCGCCAGGCGCCGAACCACAGGAGGAAGGCCAGCAGGCCGACGCCCATGACGATCAGCAGCCCCTGCTCCCGGCGGGTGCGGGTCTCGAACCAGGTCCTCATCGGCGCGCCCCCACGATGATGTCGGTGACGATCCGGCCGTCCGCTTCACGCGTGGCTTCCTCGCGCGCGGTGACCCCGCCGCGGGCCAGGGCCGCCGCCAGCAGCTCCACGTCGGAATAGTTGGTGTGGCTGATCGTGGCCCTGAGGGTGCCGTCCGGCGCGGCCATCAGGCCCTCCGCCTGGGCCTGGTCGATGCCGGCCAGCGCCTGGAAGAGCTGGGCGGCGAGGCCCGCGGGGCCGCCGCCTGCGCCAAGCTCGGCCCGCTGCAGGGCGGCGTCGGCCTGGGCGGCGGGATCGGTGACCGCCGTCCCCTCCGGGAGGACCGTGGCGACACGCGCCGCGGCGCCCGCTCCAGGCGGTCGGCGGCGAGATTGAGGCGAACGGCCTCGGCGGCGTTCAGCAGGATCGGCGAGAGCAACAGCACCCCCGCCAGCGCGGCGGCCCGGACGATGTCACGCCGCCCTGGCCGCTGGCCGTCGGCCGGGGCGAAGGGGCCCTGGCGCAGGTCGATGCCGGGCCGGGTCGCGCCCTCGGCCAGAAGCCGCTCGGCGGCCTCGCCCTCAGCGACCGCGGGCGGCGGCTGGAGCAGGGTCGCCAGCAGGTCCGGCTCGCAGGCCAGCGCCAGGCGACGACCGCGGACCGCGACGAGGTCGCCGATGCGGACCGCCACAGGCGTTCCGTCTTCCAGCTCCGGCAGCAGCATGTACTCGGGCACGACCCGTTCGACGGGGAGGCCATGGATGCGGGCCAAGTCCAGCCAGGCTCGCAGCCGGCTCTCCGCCATGGCGACGACCAGGCGATGACCGTCGTCCTCCAGCGGCCCCACCGCCACATGCAGCGGCTCGTCGGCGAACGCTGTCTCGTCGGCCAGCATCAGGGCCGCCGCGGCGCGGGCCTGGGCGTCGGACCTGGTCGGGAGCTGTAGCCAGCGGGCGACCGCGTCGACGCCGGGGACCACCAGGACGATGGCGGTCGCAGTGTCCGGCGCGCCAGCCGTCACCGGCTGTTCGCCGCGGCCGACCACGTCGCCAAAGGCGTCGAGGAGCAGGTAGGCGGGAGCGGCCTGAGGATCGGCCGGCGCGAAGACCAGGCGGGTGCGTCTCATTCTTCGGGTCCCCAGCGGCGGGCGACGACGCGGATACGGCCGGCGGCGTCGCGGGCCAGCAGACTGGTGGTGACGGCCTCCGCATCGCCCAGCGTCACCTCGGTCTCCAGGCGGAACCAGTCGGAGCGGTCCTTGAGCTGGCTCGTGGCGGCCTGCGGGAAGGCGGCGGCCTGGATGACCGGAAGGCCGACGAAGTCCCCGATCGTCCACCCCGCCGCGGGCCGCGCCGCGATCAGCCGGCGCAGGGTCTCGGTCGCCGGCGGGGTCTCCGCCAGCATGGTGATGAGCACGGCCTTCTCCTCGGGCAGCGTGTTGACGTTGATCGGCGACAGGGCCGTGGTCGGGAGCGCGCAGACAAAGGGCCGAAGCCGGCGGTAGACCTCCGGCGTGAAGCCGCGGATCGCCCGCAGTTCGCTGGCTTCGGCGAGCGGGGCCGCGCCTGTGAGGTACGCTGGGTCCGAACCGCCATAGGACTCGTCCTCGGCCCCGCCGGCCTCCCGCAAGGGGTCGGTATCGAGCCAGTCGACCAAGGCGGCGGCCAGCATTTCGCCCTCGCGGCGCCCGAGGCCCACGGCGACGGTGAGGTTGACGAACTGGCGCACGCCCTCGTCGTTGCGGCGCAGCGCCTCCGGCGCACCCTCGACGACGCTGTTGAGGTTGAAACAGGCGGCCCCGTCGTCGATGCGGGCCTGGATCACGCCGCCGTCCACCGGGAAGCTGACGGTCCGTCCGCTCCAACCGCCGGCGGTGACGCCCGCCTGGGCCAGCCGGGCGATCTGGGCGCGGGCGAGCTGTTCGGCGCCCAGGGCGTACCAGCGGGCTTGGCCGACCGCCTCCGCATTGGCGGCGCGGCGGATCGCGAAGCGGATCTCCTCCAACACGCCGGCCGCCAGGGTCGCCATCACCGCCATCAGCAGCAGGACGGTGAGCAGCGCCACGCCCTGTTCATCCTTCCGCCTCACCCCGCCTCTCCCGTGACCACGAAGGCCTGCGAGACCGCGCCATAGTCGTCGAGCGTCAGGTCGAGGCGCATGGCCCTGCGGCAGCGGCTGATGGGTTCCATTGGGCAGGGTCTCCAGCCACTGGCCGCCGACCCGGAAGGCCACATGGGCCTCGCGGACGCCGGTCAACAGCACCTGCGGCGGGCGCCAGGCGGCGCCGTCCAGCGCCGCGCGGCTGCGGCGCTCCAGACGCCCGTCGGCCAGCCGATACTCCACGGCCTGCAACGAGGCGCGTGGCGCTGCGTCGGGATTGTCCCAGCCGCGCCGGACGAGTTGCAGGAGCGGCCCGCCCACCGCCTGTTCGCCGCCGGCCAGGTTGCGGCTGGACGGCCGCCCGTCCTCGTCCCGCGTGCGCCGGGCCGCCGCCTGGGCGAGGTCGGCCTTCAGCGCAGAGCGGGCGCGCTGCAGCTCGCCCAGCCGATGGCTGCGGGCGCGCACGACCTGCTGGTTGTCCAGGCTGAAACTGAGGATGCTGACGCCCGCGGCCGCCACCAGGCCGAAGATCAGCAGGGCGACCATCATCTCGACGAGGGTGAAGCCCTTCATGGAACGCCCCGGAAGACGGTGACCTCGCCGGCGGTCCGGCCGCCGCGCGGCGCCACGCGCACGTCGATCAGCAGGACGCCGGGATCGGTGGTCCGGCTCACGGCGCGCGTCCAGCGCCAGGTCTGGCCGCCCAGGCTCGCCTCGCCGCCCTCTTCGCCGAGCGCCGGGGCGACGGGCGCGGTCAGGGCCTCCACGGCCTCGTTCTCGGCGACGACGCCGGCGAAGAACCGGTCCTCCACGGCGGTCGCCTGCCGCGTGCTCTCGCCGGCCAGATTGAGCAGCGCCAGCGCGCCAAGGCTCAGCACGGCCAGCGCCACCAGCATCTCCAGGAGGGTGAAGCCCTGCTCAGCGCGCATCGACCCTCACCTCGCCCTGGGCGTCCACGACGACCGATAGGTTCGACCGGCGGTTCGCCAGCCGGATGGCGGCGGGCTCGGCAGCGCCGGTGGAGTCGAAGCGCACGGCCGTGCGGCCATCGGCGCTGTCCACCGCCACGGTCAGGCCCTCCGGCCAATGGCCGGGGCGGAATGGGCCGCCGTCCAGCGCCGTCCAGGCGCCGCGGCGCTGCTCGCGGAACGACCAGCCCTGGCCGTCGAACGCCATCTCCACCGGCCGGTTGGCGGTCAGCGCCGCCTCCCGCGCGTGCGTCAGCCGCCCGGCCAGCCGTTCGGCCTCGTCGGAGAGCCTGGGCTCCCGATCGGGCACGGTCAGCAGGATGGCCGCCGTCAGCAGCGCCATGACCAACATCGCGACCATCACCTCCACGAGGGTGAAGCCGCGCTCGCCTGCGGGCCTACAGGGTCCAGTTGCCGATGTCGGCGTCATCGCCCTCGCCGCCCTTCTGGCCGTCGGCACCGGCGGACCAGACGTCGAAGCGCCCGTGTTCGCCCGGATAGCTGTACTGATAGGCGTTGCCCCAGGGATCCTTCGGCAGGCGGCGCACATAGCCGCCCTCGCGGTAGCGGTCGGGCCGCGCCAGGCCGGCCGGCGGGGGAGACCAGGGCCGGCAGCCCCTGTTCGGTGGTCGGGAAGGCCAGGTTCTCCAGCCGGTAGCTCTCCACCGCCTGCTCCAGCACTGCGACGTCGGCGCGGGCCTTCTCCTTCATGGCGCGATCCTGGCTCGGCAGGACGTTGATCATCACCACCGTCGCCAGCAGGCCGATGATGACGATCACCACCATGACCTCGATGAGGGTGAAACCGGCCTCGGAGCGGTGTCGGGGGGATAGGCGAATGTCGGTCATGGGCTCGGGTCTCAGCGGTACGAGAGGGTGTTGATCTGCAGGATGGGCAGCAGGATCGAGAGGACGATCACCGTCACGATCAGGCCCATGACGATGATGATCGCCGGCTCCAGCAGGCTCATGGCCACCTGGATGACGGCGCCCACCTCGCGCTCCAGGTATTCGGCCGCGCGGGCCAGCATGACGTCGACGCGGCCGGCGTTCTCGCCGCTGGCGGCCATGTAGAGCAGGATCGGCGGGAAGACCGCCGCGCGGCGCATGGCCCCCGAGAGGCTGCCCCCTTCGCGGACGGTGGTGGCCATCTCCTCGACGGCGGCGCGCAGTGCGCGGTTGTTGACGGTCGGCGCGGTGAGCCTCAGCCCCTCCAGGACCGGCACGCCGGACGCGATCATCGTGGCCAGCGTCCGCGCCAGCCGGGCGGCGGCGAGATCGCGCAGAAGCTTGCCGAGGAACGGGGCGCGCAGCAGGCGCTCGTCGAAGGCCCGCCGGAAGCCCGGACGCCGCATCGCCTGGACGAAGGCCACGCCCGCGACCAGCAGGAGAAGCAGGACCAGCCAGCCCCAGCCACGCGTGAAATCCGAGAGCGCGATGACCGCCTGGGTGAGCCAGGGCAGCCGCTGGCCCATGCTGTCGAACTGCTCGACCACGCGCGGCACGACGAAGGTGATCAGCGCCCCGACCACCGAGAGGGCGGTCACGGCCAACGCGGCGGGATAGACGAGCGCCACCAGCAGCTTCGAGCGGGCTTCCTCGTCGCGCTCCAGAAGGTCGGCCAGGCGCTCGAGAATCTCCGGCAGGGGCGCCCGAGCTTTCTCCCGCCGCGACCATGGCGCGGTAGAGCCGCGGGAAGGCTTCGCCCTGCCGGCCCATGGCGTCTGAAAGGCGATAGCCCTCCAGAACGCCGGCATGGGTGGCGTTGAGCACGCGCCGCACCGCCGGCCGTTCCGCCTGAAGGGCGAGCGTCCTGAGCGCCTCCTCCATGGGGGCGACGGCGATCAGGGTGGCGAGCTGGCGGGTGATCAGCGCGAGCTGGCGCGGGCCCAGCCGGTCGGGGATCAGCCGGCGCAGCCACGAGGCGCTCGCGCCCTCGGCGGCGGGCTTGAGGCGCACCGGGACGAGCCTGCGGCCCTGGAGCTCCTCGCGGGCGGCCCGCTCGCTGGCCGCCTCGACCACGCCCTGGCGGGTTCGGCCGCCGGCGTCGAGGGCGACGTACTCAAAGGCCGACATGGGCGCCGGCCTCCTGAGCGGTCTCCTGGCGGGCGACGCGCAGCGCTTCCTCGAGGGTCGTGATCCCCTCGGCGACATAGCGGCGGGCCTCGGCCTGCAGCATCCCGCCGCCCGCGAACGCCGCCGTGGCGATGGCCGCCTCGTCGGCCTCCTCGCCGATCAGCCGCCGGATCCGGTCGTCGACCCGCAAGGCCTCGTAGATCCCCACGCGGCCGACGTAGCCGGTGTTGGCGCATTCGCTGCAGCCCACAGCCCGGAAGATGGTCTCGCCGACCTTCAGCCCGCCGAGCCTCGCGACCGCGGCGTCGGCGGGTTCAGCCCTGTGGCAGCTCGGACAGAGCCGGCGCACGAGCCGCTGGGCGACGATGCACCGCAGCGTCGACGCCAGCAGAAACGGCTCCACTCCCATGTCCCTCAGACGGGTGATCGCGCCGGCCGCATCGTTGGTGTGCACCGTCGAGAGCACGAGGTGGCCGGTGAGGCTGGCCTGCACTGCGATCTGGGCCGTCTCCACGTCGCGGATCTCGCCCACCATCACCACGTCCGGATCCTGGCGCAGGACGGCGCGGAGGCCGGCGGCGAAGGTCATGCCGACCCTGGCGTTCACCTGGGTCTGGCCCAGGCCCGGGATCGCGTATTCGACCGGGTCCTCGATGGTCAGGATGTTGCGGGTGGCGTCGTTCAACAGGGCGAGGCCCGCGTAGAGGCTGGTGGTCTTGCCCGAGCCCGTCGGCCCGGTGACGAGGATGATGCCGTTCGGCTCCGCGAGCGCGCCGCGGAACACCTCGAAGGCGCGCGGCGACATGCCGAGATCCTCCAGCCCGAGCTGCGCCTGGCCCTGGTCGAGGATGCGCATCACCACCCGCTCCCCGGCCCGGGCCGGCAGGGTCGAGACCCGCACATCGAGCGAACGGCCGCCGAGCGTCAGGGATATGCGGCCGTCCTGCGGCACGCGCTTCTCGGCGATGTCGAGCCTCGCCATCACCTTCACCCGGCTGACCAGCAACGGCGCGATCCGCGGCCCGAGGTTCAGGACCTCCTTCAGCACGCCGTCGACCCGCAGTCGGACGACCAGGGCGTCCTCGAAGGGCTCGATGTGGACGTCGGAGGCGCCCTGCCGCACGGCCTCGGCGATGACGCCATTGATCAGGCGGATGATCGGGGCGTCGTCCTGGGCGTCCAGCAGGTCGGCGGCGGCCGGCAGCTCGTCGGCCAGGCTGTCGAGGCCGGATGACAGGTCGAGGTCGTCGGCCGGCGCGCCAAGCCCTTCCCCCGCGTAGGTCTCGGAGAGCCGGCGCTCGAAGGCGCTGCGGCTCAGCGCCTCGACACGGATCGGCGTGCGCAGCGCGCGCCGCGCTTCCACCAGCGCCAGCGGATCCGCGCCTTCGCGCAAGCCGACGACGGAGACCTCTCCGTCCTCCAGCAGGACGACCCCGTGCTTCTTGGCGAAGGCGTAGGCGAGCGGCCGGGTCATGGGGCGGCGGCCGGCGCGGGCGGCGCGTAGCGCGGCGGCTCGACCTGCAGGTACTCGCGCACGACCCGCTCGAGCTCCGCCTGCCGGGCCGGATTGCGGGCCATCTGCTGGCCGACGATGAAGTCGTACTTCGGCCCGGTGACGTAGCGGGCGTCGGCGGCGTTGCGCACGATCTTCGGCCGGATGAACACCATCAGGTTGCGCTTGGTCTGCTGGCGGCCGGTGCTGCGGAACAGGTTGCCGACCACCGGGATGTCGCCGAGCAGCGGCGTGCGCTCGTCCGTCTGCGCCTCGTTGTGGTCGAGCAGGCCGCCCAGCACGACGATCTGGCCGTCGTCGACGTTCACCGTCGTCTCGATCTCCCGCTTGTTCAGCACCACGTCGCCCACCGAGGTGGAGAGGCCGCCCGCGATGCTGGAGACCTCCTGGCGGAGCGTCAGGGTGACCGTGCCGCCGGCGTTGATCTGCGGGGTCACCTCGAGCTGCACGCCGACGTTCTGGCGCGCCGTCGTGCGGAACGGGTTGGTGTTGGAATCCGCCAGCACCTCGCCGGTGGTCACCGGCACCTCCTGGCCGACGAGGATCGTCGCGGCCTGGTTGTCGAGAGTCATGATCGAGGGCGTCGAGAGCAGGTTAGAGTGGGTGTCGCTCTTCACCGCATTGATGATGAAGCCGAACAGCAGGTCCCCGCTCTGGCCCGCGCCGCCGAGCAGCAGGCCGTTGGTCGCGAGCAGCGAGCTTGCCGCCGCCGCCCGGAGCTGGGCCAGGAGGGGGAGTCCTCCGGCAGGTTCTTCTCGCCGGCCGCCGCGCCCAGCAGGGCGGTCATGTTCGGCTGGGCGTTGGAATAGCCGGTGCTGGCGAAGGGGATTGCCGAGCCGTTCGCGCCCGCCAGCGCGAACTGGCTGGAGAGCTTCTTGGCCGCGTCGTCGGAGACCTCCACGACGATGGCCTCGACCAGAACCTGTTGCCGGCGAACGTCGAGTTGGCGGATCACCTCGGCCAGCATCCGCTGGGTGTCGGGATCGGCGGCGATGATGATCGAGTTGGTGCCGGGATAGCGGGCGATGTTGGCCCGCGAGGCGCCGGCCGGCGTGGCGGCGGGCGTAGCGGTCGACGCCTCGCCCTGCGTCGCATTTCGCGCCGGCGTCGCCGTCTGGGGGGCTGAGGGCGTCTGGCCGACGAGTTGCTGCAGGACCGGCACGAGCTGTTCGGCGCTCGCGTGCTGCAGGGTCACCACCCGGACGTCTCCCGCCGTCTCGGCCCGGCGGTCGAGGTCGGCGGCGAGGGCCAGCAGCGGCCGCACGGCGTCGGCGTCGCCCCGCAGGAGGATCGAATTGCTGCTCTCCACGACCACGATGGAGACCACACCGTTGCGCGCCTGCGGGTCGGCGCCCGGCGGCTTCAGCAGGTCGTTGAGCACGCCGGCGATCTCGCGCGCCGAGGACGACCTGAGGGTGACCGTCTGGGTGATCCCGCGATCCTCGTCGATCTGGGCGATCAGGCCCCGGATGCGGCGCAGGTTGTCGCCATAGTCGGCGACCAGCAGGAGGTTGCCGCGTGCGATCGGCACGACGGCGCCCTGCCGCCCGACCAGCGGCTTCAGGGTCTCGGCGGCGGACGCCGCGTCGAGGTTCCGCAGGCGGATCACCTGGGTCGCAAAGCCGTAGCCGGCCTGGGCGCCGAGCGTCGCCGGCTGCTGGGCCGCGCCCTCCTCCGGCTGGATGCGGTAGGCCCCGGCGCCCGTCGGCACGGCGACGAGGCTGTTGGCCCTGAGCGTGGACATCAGCACGTCGAGCAGCTCAGTCCGGTTCAGGGGCTCCTGGCTGACGACGCTCACCTTTCCCTGCACGCGGGGGTCGATGATGAAGGTCCGGCCGGTGGCGCGGGCCACGTCCTGGATGAACACCCGGATGTCGGCGTCCTGCAGGTTCAGCACCTGCTCCTGCGCCAGCGCCGGCGCGGGCAGGTGCATAGCGGCCGTGGTCGCCATCAGGACGAGGGAGAGCAGCTTCTTCACTTGGGCGACATCCGGACACGCGTGGTCATGGTCTGGCCGCCGCGCTCGAAGCGGATCTCGGCGGAGGTAGAGGCGGCGAGGGTCTGGGGCAGCTCGCTGACGCGCTCCGGCGTCAGCACGACGCCGTCGACGGCGAGGAGCACGTCCCCCTGGCGCAGGCCGGCCTGGGCCAGCACGTCCGACCCGCCGCGCGGGAAGATGGTGTAGCCGGCGGGCTGGCCATCCTGCAGGCGCGGCACGAGTGTCGTCTGGCCCAGGAGCCGCCGGGGGGTCGATCGAGGCGCCCGAGGCGGGCGTCTCCAGTGGCGCGGAGGACAGGGCGGGCGGAGCCGGCGCCGCGCCTGCCTGCGGGGTCGGGAAGCCGACGCGCTGGCGCGCGGCGCCGCGGGCGAGGATCACATGGTCGGCACCCACGGCCGCCAGGGTCACGCCGGGCGAGAATTCCTCCCCGACCGTCACGGACCGCTGCGGCCCGCCGTCGGCGGCCAGGATGGCGGAGCCCTTGCCGCCGACGCCGGCGCGGACGCCGTAGAGGACGACCCCGCCGCTGCTCCCCTCGCCCGCCGCTGGCGCTGTGGCGGCCGACCCCCGGAAGAACGGGTCAAAGCTGGCGAGGATCGAGAGGTCGGCGGCCGGGCGGGCCGGCGCCGGCGCGGGCTGGGCCGCGCCGAATGGCCCGAGCGGCGTCGCGAGGGCCCAGACCAGCCGCGCGACCTGTACCGCGAGCAGGACGGCGAGGCCGACCTCGATCGCCGCAAGCAGCGCCCGCGGCCGAACCGCGCGAAGGCTATCCAACGTCAGCTTCAACCTGTCCCCCGTGGCCGCCAGGCGGGCGGCGACGGGGGACTCTTGGCGGAGGAAGCCGACGTTCCGGTGACGCTTAGATGAAGCTAACGTGACACTCGTCGCGAGCGCGTCAGAAGCGTGTGGACAGGCTGAACGACAGGCTGCGGCCGAGCTCGTAGTAGTTGAGCTTCACCTCGTCCCCGCCGCGTTCCTGATGCTCGTCGAACTCGGCGCCCAGGATGTTGCGGGCTTCCACGCCGAAGGTGAACGGCTGCGTCCAGGCGGTGAACTTCTGGCGAAGCGTGAAGTCGACCGTCCAGCCCGGATCCTGCACGAAGTCCGGCGAGCCCGCCGAGCCGCGCGCGGTGACCCGCTCCGAGGCGTAGTTGGCGAGCAGGGTCGCCTGGGTGTTCCCGTCCAGGCTCTCCAGGCCGAGCTGGATGTTCGCCAGGTGCTCGGACTGACCCTGCAGCGCGCTGCCGTCGATGACGAAGTTCTCGGCCGGTGCCGGGGCGCCGTTGTTGGTCAGCGGATAGACGACATCGCCCTCGCTCACCTTCACCTCGGCCTTGGTATAGGTGTAGTTGGCGGCCACCAGGAACCGCATGTCGCGCAGGACGGCGACGTCCATCTCGGGTTCGAAGAACTTCTTGAACTCCGCCTCGACGCCGTAGACCGTGGCCTTCGGCGCGTTGAGGAAGCTCTGCTGCAGCCCCGAGCCGGACTCGTTGACGACGCTCTCGATCGGCTTGTCGATGTCCTTGTAGAACACCCCCACCGTCGCGAACTGCCCGCGGTCGAAGTAGCGCTCGTAGCGGGCGTCGAGGTTCACCAGCTCCGAGTCGACCAGATAGGGGTTGCCGATGAACGTCCGGTCGCTCTCGGGGTCCAGGTAGATCTGCGGCGCCTGCTCGCGGAACTGCGGACGGGCGATGGTCATCGAGGCGCCGAAGCGGAGCTGCTGGTCCTCGGCGAAGTTCCAGGTGACCGTCCCGGCGGGAAGCAGGTAGTCGTTGTCCAGCTTGTTGCCGGCGAGCGCCGCGCCCGCGTTGAACAGGTCGACCGCCTGGACCTCCTGCTTGCCGCTCTCGTAGCGGGCGCCGAAGGTGGCGCGCACCGCCGGCAGGATCTCGCCCTCGCCCTGCAGGTAGAAGGCGTTGGTCTTCAGGCTGGCCTCGTAGGCGGCGGCCCCGTCGGAACCGGTGACCTCGCGCAGGATCAGCCCGTCGTTCGTGATGTTGTAGTCCGAGTACAGATAGTCGACGCGCTGCATCTGGAAGGCGATCGACGGCGTCGAGTTCATCGTGAAGCGGAAGACGCGCTTATCCGAGAACCGCTCGTTGTCGTACCAGGCATAGCCGCCTGAGACGGTGAAGTCGGCGATCAGCGGGTTCTCGAACCGGTAGCGGAAATCGATACCGAAGCCGGTCGCCTTGTCCTCGAGCTCGCTGAAGTTGATGAAGTTGGCGTCGGCCTGCGGATTGTGCAGGTACACGCCGTCCACGAGGCGATAGCGGACCTGACGCTCGTAGGGCGCGTCCCGCTCCGTGCGCGCATAGGACCCGCGCCAGTCGATCTCCAGGTCGCCGAACCGGTGCTCGCCGGTCAGCTGGGTGTCGATCAGCTCGCGCTGGTACCAGGCCGTCCAGTCGTCGCGGATGTAGTTCGAGGCCCGCGAGCTGTCGCCCTCGACCGAACGGGTCTCCTTGGTGACGTTGCGGACGTAGAGGTTGGTCCACTTGAAGGTATGGTTGTCCGTCTCCAGCGCCAGGCTGGTCAGGCCGTTGATGACGATGTCGTTCTGCGTCGAGTTCGAGCGGAGGTCCTCCAGGATCGACAGGCCGTCGAGGCTGACGATGCCCTCCTGCTGGACGGCGTCGCGGGTCTTCCAGCTCAGAATCGTAGCCGGCGACGGCGACGAAGCCGACGTTGAAGCTGTCGAAGCTCCAGGAGGTCCCGCCGGAGATGTCGAACTTGCCGTCGAACGGGACGTCGTTGGTCTGCTGCAGCAGGTTGATGTTGGCGTTCTGGAAGCTGCGGCCGATCTGGGTCAGCTGATCCGGCGTGAAGTTGCTGGAATCGATCCGCTTGCCGGTCTCGATGCCGCGGCGGACGAGCAGCGGCAGCTCGCGCGTACCGTCGTCGACGCCGGTCCCATCCCAGTCGCCGCCGTAATAGGTCAGGCCCGGCTTCAGCGTCGTCTCGTCGTTCATGCCGACCGAAACGCTCATGGCGAAATAGGGGTCGTCGGGAATGTCGACGGTGCGGATGTCGATCAGGCCGCCGCCGAACTCGCCCGGCAGGTTCGGCGAATAGGTCTTCTGGACGTTGACCCCGGCCAGCACGTTCGACGGGAAGAGGTCGAGCGGAACGACCCGTTGCAGGGGTTCCGGGCTCGGCAGCGGCGAGCCGTTCAAGAGCGCCGAGGAGTAGCGCTCGCCCAGGCCGCGGACATAGACGAAGCGCCCGCCCACGACGCTGAGACCGGCCAGCCGCGTCAGGGCCTCGGCGGCGGTGTCGTCGCCCTGGCGGGCAAGGTCTTCCGGCGTAACGATCGAGGCCACTTCGGAGGTCTCGCGCATCACCTCGGGGATGTACTTCCCGCGGACGATGATCTCCTCGACCTCGGTATTGTCCTGCGCCTGCTGGGCGTGGACGAGGCCCGGCGCCAGCAGCGCGGTCGTGCAGAGAAGCAGCCCGGCCAGCGGGCGGGATTTCTTGGTCATTTGGAGATCGCCTTCAAGGGTGCGCCGGGAGCGGAGAGGGCGGAGCCTTTCGAGGGCCCCGCCCCGCGAGATCAGCAGCTCGAGCCGCTGGTCAGGCCGCAGGTCCAGCCCTGCCACCAGGTGTCGTTCGCATCGCGGACGGCGCCGATGTAGGCCACGTTCTCGTAGAAGCTGTTCAGCGTGGACGGGTTGAACGGGGTGACCGCCGCCTCGTTGGCGCCGTTGACGAAGCTGTTCGTCAGGGTGCTCGTGAAGCTGGCGTTGTTGTTCGTGCCCGCGCCGAACAGCGCCTGCGCCTCGGCTCCGGTGACGTCGCTGTCGTTGCGGAAGCTGATGGAGCAGGAGAGCACGACCGAGTCCCAGCGCGGGCGCCGCGGCGACGGTGGACGGCGTGTCCACGTCGATACAGGCGGTGGCGGTGTTGGCCGACACGTGGATGCCGTTGACGAACCGGCCGCTGGTGCCGGTGTTCAGGATCTGGATGTCGCCGGCGCCGGTGCGGGTGGAACCGATGGCGGTGTAGTTGGCGATCACCGGGCGGGACGGCAGGGCCGTCTGCACGCCCACCGAGCTCTGCTCGAACACCCGGTCGCCGCCGTTGGCGCGCTGGCGGGCGATCAGGAACTGGATGCCGCCCTGCCAGCCTTCGTCGGTGTCGATGCTGTCGTCGTCGGCGCCGGTGATGATGATTCGCTTCAGGCGGACCGTGCCGCCGAAGAATTCCATGCCGTCGTCGGAGCTGTTGTGGACCTGGATGTTCTCGACGACCGTCGCCGAGCCGACACCCAGGAAGGTGATGCCGTTCAGCTCACGGTTCGGCTGCACCTCGAAGCCCGGATAGCGGACCTGGATGTAGCGCAGCCGGCCGGAGTTGTCGGTCGGGCTGTTGCCGCCGTAGAGCGAGATGCCGCCCTCGAAGGTGGCCACGCAGTTGATGTTCGGCGGCGTCGTGCCGGCCGGGCAGGAGGCGATCGGCGCGCGGCCGGCGATCACGATGCCGCCCCACTGGCCGATCAGGTCGGCCCCGGAATTGCCGTCCACGTTCGAGCGGCTGGTGAAGATGATCGGGTTGGTCGCGGTGCCCTCGGCGAAGATCTGCGAACCGCGCTGGACGTTGATGTAGTCCAGGCCGCCCGAGCCGTAGAGCCGGACGCCCGGCTCGATCGTCAGGATCCCCGCCTGGGCGCCGGCGATCGGATTGTTCGGATCGGCGCCGCGGTCCTGGCCGACGTCCACCCGGCCGCTGATCGAGTAGATCGTGCCGGCGCGTTGCGGGATCAGCAGGTTGCCGGTGATGAGCTGGGGCAGTTGGCAGGCGCGCAGCGAGCCGCCGGCGACGGTGCCGACGTTCGCGAAGCCGGTCGGGCAGTCCGCGGCGGGCTGGCCCGGCTGCGGATTGTTGCCGCCGTTGTTTCCGCCATTGTTGCCGCCGTTGTTGGGCGGGAAGGCGCCCTCGCCGGGCGAGGCGACATTGTCCGCACCCCCCGCCGCACGAGGCCAGGGCCGCCGCGCTCAGGGAGACAAGAAGCAGGTTCTTCAGTTGGTTGACGCCGGTCATCGAAAATCTCCCACCGTGGCTCATCGACGGCGCACGCGAGATTCCGACCCTGGCCATCTGCCAAGTAAGCCGCCCGCCTGCCCTGGGGCGGGTTTTATGAGGCGGCGGTGACAGCGACCCGACAGTAAGGTGACAGATATATTGCACCGCTTGGCGAGGCGGCTGCCCGGGTCCGGGCCCCCGCCAACGGACCGACACACGGCTGTCGCCTTGGTTGTGTATCCCCGGCTCACAAGCTGCGGAGTACAGTCACATGCGGCAGATCGTTGTGCGGCGCGCCGAGAGCGCCTGGGCCCTTCAGACCGGCGCCGAGACCCGCTACTTCCGGTCCGGAGCCCAGGCCGAGCGGAGCGCCCGTGATCTTGCGGCGGGCATGGCCGCGCGCGGCGTGCCGGCCGAGGTGGCGGTGTTTGACCTGTCCGGCCGTCCCGTCGGTCGCGTCACCTACCCGGCGGCCGCCTGATCCCCGAAAGAAGGAGGACCAGACGGGGGCCTGGTCCTCAAGGTGCGGGGTACAGACGTCAGAAAGCGAGTTCATCCGGCGCGGGCCCTGGATAAGGGCTGGGCGTGACACCGCCGCGACAGCGCTACGAACTGTTTCTGACGCCTAGAGGAGGCCCCGCGGCGCGGGGCCGCCCGCCGCCCAGTTCAGCAGTTCCACCGTGTGCACGACCGGCACGCGGGTTCCGCCGGCGATCTGGGTGAGGCAGCCGACGTTGCCGGTGGCGATGACGTCGGGCCGAACCGCCTCCAGGGCGCCGACCTTGCGCTCGCGGAGCCGGCCGGCGATCTCCGGCTGCAGGAGGTTGTAGGTCCCGGCCGAGCCGCAGCAGAGGTGGCTCTCGGCCGACTCCACCACCTCGAACCCCGCCGAGCGCAAAAGCTCCACCGGCGCGGCGCGGACCTTCTGGCCGTGCTGCAGCGAACAGGCGGAGTGGTAGGCGACCCGGAGCGGCCGGGCGCTGGTCGCGGCCCGCATCCCGCCGATCTCGACGACATACTCGCTGACGTCGCGGGCCAGGGCCGAGATCCGCTCGGCCCGCCGCGCCCAGGCGGGCTCGTCCCGGAACATGTGGGCGTAGTCCTTGACCTGGGTTCCGCAGCCCGAGGCTGTGACCACGATGGCGTCCAGCCCGCCGGACTCCAGTTCGGTGGTCCAGGCCTCGATGTTGGCGCGCGCGAAGGCCTTGGACGGAGCCTCCTTGCCCAGGTGGTGCGGCAGGGCCCCGCAGCAGCCCGCGCCCTTAGTCACCACCACCTCGACGCCCTTGCGGATCAGGAGCTGGATGGCGGCGGTGTTGATCTCGGGTGCGACCACCGTCTGGGCGCAGCCGGCCAGCAGCGCCACCCGGGCCCGGCGCTCGCCGACCGCCGGGAAGACCGCGGGGATGGCGGCGGGGTCCGGCTTCGGCAGCGCCTTCGGGGCCATGTCCGCCATGCCGCGCAGGCGGCCCGGCAGCAGGGGCGCGGCGAAGCGGAAGGCCTGGGCCAGCCGGATCGCGGCGCGGAACCGGCCGGGCCTCGGCAGGATCGCCGCCAGCAGGCCGCGCAGCACGCGGTCGGGCCAGGGCCGCCTGTGGTGCGTCTCGATGTGGGCCCGCGCCTGGTCGATCAGGTGCATGTAGTCGACGCCCGAGGGACAGGTGGTGACGCAGGAGAGGCAGCTCAGGCAGCGGTCGATGTGTTTGACCGTGGAGGGCGCGGGCGGCCCGCCCTGCTCCAGCATCTCCTTGATCAGGTAGATCCGGCCCCGCGGGCTGTCGAGCTCGTCGCCCAGGAGGACATAGGTCGGGCAGGTCGCCTGGCAGAAGCCGCAGTGCACGCAGGTGCGGATGATCCCCTCGGCCTCGCGGGTCTTCGGGTCGGCGCGCTGCGCCTCGGTGAAGCCGGTCTGCACCGTCAGGCCCCCGCGTACATGCGGCCGGGATTCAGCACCCCGCCGGGATCGAACTGCGCCTTGACCCGGGCGGTCAGGGTTTCCAGCGGAGACCCCGCGCCGTCGAACGGATCGACGGCGGCGCGCGCGCCTTCGGGAGCCCGGACCAGGGTAGCATGGCCGTCGTGGCCCACCGCGGCGTGGAGCGCAGAACGGACGACCCCGGCGTGGGCGTCAGGCGCGGGCGGCAGTTCCAGCCAGATTCCCCCGCCCGCCCAGTCGAGCAGATACCGCCCGCCGAGCCGGGCCGCCAGCCGGGCGCCGAGCGGGCCGTGGCTCGGGGGGACGGAGAGCCGCCAGAGCACGGCGCCGGCGTTCGCAAACGGCGCCGCGTCGGCGACGGTCTTCCAGACCGCCCGCGTCTCCTCGGGACCCAGGTCGGCGGCGAACGGCTGTCCGGCCAGGGTCGCGCGAAGATGCGCCGCGCGGGCCGCCACCGACGGCCCGAAGCCCTCCAGCCGGAGCAGGGTCTGCGACGCGCCCGCCGACAGCTCGGCCGGCAGGAAGGCGGCCGCCGACACCTGGGCCGGCGTGCCCATGGCCTCGGCCATCGCCGTCACCGCCGCCTCCACCGAAAGCCCCTCGAGGCGGAGCGTCACGCTGGTCTCGGGGGCCGGAAGGACCTTCACGGTCAGCTCGGTCACGGCGCCGAGGGTCCCGAAGCTGCCGGCGATTAGCTTAGGAAGGTCGAAGCCGGTGACGTTCTTCACCACCCGGCCGCCGCCGGCATAGGCGTCGCCGAGCCCGTTCACCGCCTTCACGCCCAGGCAATGGTCGCGCGGGGCCCCGGCGCTGAGCCGACGGGGGCCGCCCCGTCCGCAAAGGATGGCGCCGCCGATCGTCCCCTGCCCCGTCGGCTGTCCGAACAGCGGGCCCAGGTCCGGCGGTTCGAAGGCCAGCATCTGGCCGCCCTCGGCGAGCAGGGCGTCGACCTCGGCCATGGGCGTTCCGGGCTTCAGGGTGAGCACCAGTTCCTCGGGTTCGTACCGTACGATCCCCGCGAGACCCGAGAGGTCGAGCACCGTGTCGGCCGCCACCGGCCGGCCGAAGCCGCGCTTGGTGCCCTGACCCACCAGTTCGAGGGCCTCGCCCGCCGCGGCGGCGGCGCGGATCACCTCGGCCGCCTCCTGGGCGGTCCAGGCCGTCTGCACCTCAGCCATCAGAACCGCTCCAGCTCGGGGAAGCGGAACTGGCCGCCCTTCACATGCACGCGGCCATACTCGGCGCAGCGGCAGAGGGTCGGGAACACCTTCCCCGGATTGAGCAGGCCGCTTTCGTCGAAGGCGCACTTCAGGCGCTGCTGCTGGGCCAGATCCTCCGGCCCGAACTGGACCTCCATCAGATCGCGCTTCTCGATGCCGACGCCATGCTCGCCGGTGAGCACGCCGCCCACCTCCACGCAGAGCTCGAGGATCGCCGCGCCGAACGCCTCGGCGCGCTCGAGCTCGCCGGGCTTGTCGGCGTCGTAGAGGATCAGCGGGTGCAGGTTGCCGTCGCCGGCGTGGAAGACATTGGCCACCCTGAGGCCGAACTCGGCCGACATCGCCTGCATCCGGTTCAGCACTTCGGGCAGGCGATTCCGCGGGATCGTGCCGTCCATGCAGAAATAGTCCGGCGAGATCCGCCCCACCGCCGGGAACGCCGCCTTCCGCCCCGCCCAGAACCGCAGGCGCTCCGCCTCGTCGGCCGAGGCGCGGACCGAGGCGCAGCCGTGCTTCGTGGCGATCGCCTCGACGACAGCGATCAGGTGCGCCACCTCCGCTTCGGGCCCGTCCAGTTCGGCGATCAGCAGGGCCTCGACGTCGAGCGGATAGCCGGCGTGGACGAAGGCCTCGGCCGCATGGATCGCGGCCCGGTCCATCATTTCCATGGCCGCCGGGATGACGCCCGCCGCGATCACCGCCGCCACCGTCGCGCCGGCCTGTTCAACGCTGGGGAAGCCGATCAGCAGGGCGCGCTGGGTCTCGGGCGCCCGCAGGATGCGGACCGTCGCCTCGGTGACCACGCCCAGCAGCCCCTCCGAGCCGCAGACCACGCCCATGAGGTCGAGCCCGGGCGCGTCGAGATGCTTGCCGCCGAGCCTGAGGATCGTGCCGTCCATCAGCACCATCTCGACGCCCAGTAGATTGTTCGAGGTCATGCCGTACTTCAGGCAGTGCACCCCGCCGGAATTCTCGGCGATGTTGCCGCCGACGGTGCAGGCGATCTGGCTGGACGGATCGGGGGCGTAGTAGAAGCCGCGCCCGGCCACCGCCTGGGTCACCGCCAGGTTAGTCACCCCCGGCTGCACCACCGCCACGCGGTTGCCGTAGTCGACCTCCAGCACCCGGTTGAACTTGGCCATGCCGAGCACGATGCCGTCGGCCAGCGGCAGGGCCCCGCCGGAGAGCGACGTCCCGGCGCCGCGCGGCACCACCTTCACCCCTTCGCGGTGGCAGTAGGCCAGGACCTGGGAGACCTGCTCCACGGTCTCCGGCAGGACGACGATCAGCGGCTTCTGGCGATAGGCGGTGAGCGCGTCGCACTCGTAGGCGGCGAGTTCGGCGTCGTCGGCCTTCACGCCTTCGCCGGGCACGATCTTCCTGAGCGCGGTGACCAGTTCACCGCGCCTCGCGATCGTCCGACCGTCCGGCGCGGGCATCCGCAAGGGTCGTCTCCGTCAGGGAATCCTTCGCCAGGGTACGACGGTCTGCCGCTGCGCGCCCAGCTTATCGATTCCAAGCGTCATCACGTCGCCCGCTTTCAGGAAGCGGGGCGGCTTCATCCCCATGCCGACACCGGGCGGCGTGCCGGTGGTGATGATGTCGCCGGGGACCAGGGTCATGAAGCGGCTGAGGTAGGCGACGAGCTCGGCCACGCCGAACACCATAGTTTTCGTATTGCCCGTCTGGACACGCTCGCCGTTCAGGTCGAGCCACATGCCGAGGTTCTGCGGGTCGCCCACCTCGTCGGCGGTGACCAGCCAGGGGCCCACCGGACCGAAGGTGTCGCAGCCCTTGCCCTTGTCCCACTGGCTGCCGCGCTCGAGCTGGTACTCGCGCTCGGAGACGTCGTTCACCACGCAGTAGCCGGCCACGTGGTCCAGCGCCTGGGCTTGCTCCACGTACCGGGCCGTCCGGCCGATCACGACGCCGAGCTCGACCTCCCAGTCGGACTTCACGCTGTCCTTCGGCAGCATCACGTCGTCGTCGGGTCCCTGGAGGCAGGAGGTGGCCTTCATGAAGACGATCGGCTCCTTGGGCACGGGCATGTTCGATTCCGCCGCGTGGTCCGAATAGTTCAGGCCGATGGCGATGAACTTCGGCACGCCGGCCAAGGGCGGGCCGTAGCGCACCGGGCCGTCCACCGCCGGCAGGCTGGCCGGGTCGAGGGCCGCCAGCCGCTTCAGCGCATCGGTTGAGAGCTGGTCGGGGGTCAGGTCGCCGATCTGGCCGGAGAGGTCGCGCACGACGCCGGCGGCGTCCAGGAGTCCAGGCTTCTCGGTCCCGGCTGGACCGAACCGCAACAGTTTCATCCTGGGCTCCTCAAGACGCGTGGGAGCCGCACACTAGCGCGGGGGCGCGACAGGATGCCCGCTATTTCGGGGCGGCGGGCGTGAAGAGCAGGTCCTCGTCGTCGGAGCTGAAATCGGCGATCGGCGAGACCAGCGCAGGATCAGGCGCACGATCTTTCCTCAGCCTCCCGATCGGTGGATGGACCTGCCCTATCTCGCGGCCGGCGCCGCGGCGGCTTTCGCCACGCCCATCGGCTCGAACTTCGCCTGGGCGCGCTGCATCCGGGCCTTCATGTCGGCCAGGACGTCGGGATGGGCGGCGGCGAGGTTGTAGCTCTCGGACGGATCGGCCTGGACGTCGAAGAGGCCCGTCCAGCCCAGCCGGTCGAGGGGCAGGTCGAGATGCCGGTAGTAGCTGCGGCCCACCAGCTTCCAGCGCTGGGTGCGGATGGCGGCCACCTGTTCGTTGTTGAACAGGATCAGCTCGTCGTGCGGCGAAGGCGCGCGGCGCGTCGTCAGCACCCGTGTCAGGTCCCGGCCATCCAGCTCCACCGCTGGCGGGGCCTGGCCGGCGAGCGCCAGGAAGGTGGGCAGGAGGTCGATGTTCATGGCGATGGCGTCACTGGTCAGGCCGGCCGGAATGACCGCCGGATAACGCGCGACGAACGGCACACGATAGCCGCCGTCCCAGCCTGCCCCGCCCTTGCGGTCGCGCAAGGGACCGGCCGAGCCGTCGAACCAGGGGCCATTGTCGGAGGTGAGGATGACCAGCGTGTCGCGGTCGAGGCCCAGCGCCTTCAGTTTCGCGAGCAGCCGGCCGACCCCGGCGTCCACCTCCTCCACCACGTCGCCGTAGGCCGCCGCGGGGGAGTGGCCCTTGTGGTCGGGGTGCGGCACGAGCGGCAGGTGGGGCGCGGTGAGCGCCAGCATCAGTAAGAAGGGCTTCGCCTGCTGGTCCTCTACGAAGGCCAGGCCACGGTCGAAGAACCGCTCGGTGAGCCGCGCCATGTCCACGTCCTCCCGGGTCAGCTCCACCCCGGGGCCGGAGGTGAAGAGACCGATAGGCTTCATGTCGTGGCTGTAGGGCAGGCCGAAGAAGACATCGAAGCCCTGGCTGGTCGGCGGCCACCAGGGCGCCACGTGGCCCAGGTGCCACTTGCCGACCAGGGCGGTGGCATATTCCGGGCGCAGCGCCTCGGCGATCGTCACCTCGCTCTGCGGCAGGCCGCGCGAGGTGTCGCCCGCCTGGATCACCTCGTGGGCGAGGCCCATGCGGATCGGATAGCGGCCGGTGAGCAGGCCGGCGCGGGACGGCGTGCAGACGTTGGCGGCGGCGTAGAAGTCGGTGAGCCGGGCGCCCTCGCGCGCCAGCCGGTCGATGTTCGGCGTGCGGATCAGCCGACTGCCGAACACGCCCAGGTCGCCGTAGCCGAGGTCGTCGCAGAGGATGACAACGATGTTCGGCTTGCGGCGCGGAGCTGCGGCCAGCGGGCCCGCCAGCGTCGCGGCGGCGACCGCCGCGCCAGAGCCCAGCAACCGGCGGCGGCTCAGCGCCCGCCTCGGCGTCAACTGCTGCACCATCCTGGTTTCCCCTGCCCCGCCCTTGCCTTGGTTGCCGGCATTTAGAGTAGGGTGCGCGCGGACAGACAAGGACGGAGCGGAGACGGAATGAGCGGCGGGACCATCGAACGTCGGAGTCTGATCGCAGGCGGGGGTCTGGTGCTGGCGTCGCCCGGGATGGCCTTCGCGGCCGCCAAGCCGCGGGTGGCCATCAAGACGGCCCGGGGGACCATCGTCGTCGAGCTGGAGGACAAGAAGGCCCCGCTGACGACCGCCAACTTCCTGCGCTATGTGGACGCCAAGGCCTTTGACGACGGAATCTTCTTCCGCGCCGCGCGCACGCCGGGCGTCGAGAAGGACGGCACCATCGTCGGATCGCCGCACGCCAAGATCCGCCCCTTCCCGCCGATCCGCCACGAGAGCACCACCAAGACGGGCCTCAAGCACCTGAACGGCACGATCTCGCTCGGCCGCTTCGCGCCGGGGACGGCGACCAACAACTTCTTCATCTGCATCGGCGACCAGCCGTACCTGGACGCCCATCCGGGCGAGCCGGGCGACAACCTGGGCTACGCCGCCTTCGGCCGCGTGGTCTCCGGCATGTCGGTGGCCGAGCGGATTCTCCGGCTGCCGACCAACGGCGAGACCAAGTTCAAGGATCAGCGCGGCCAGTGGCTGAAGCCGCCTGTGCCGATCGTCACCATGCGCCGCGCGACCTGACCGCACGGGCGCGACGAACGGCTTTGTTCGCGCGCCGACTTCCCGCATCCTAGCCGGAACGGACGCAAGTTCCAGTGGGGCGGCGATTGAATTCGCTGGGGAATCTTCGGGAGACGAGGTGTCGAGGCGGCCGCCTGAGTGCGGATTTCCGCCAGCGCCGCGGAAACGTGTGCGGAAATCCGCACCACTTTGAGGCCTGACCCCGCGTGCGCGTGACCCTGGCCAATCTCCGCCCCGAGCCCATCGTCCGGCGCTGGACGACGTTCTGGATCTGCGCGGCGATCTTCACCCTGACCTGCACCCTGATCTCCGGCGCCGTGGTCGCCCGGCGCGCCCGCGCCGACCTCGCCCATACCGCCCGCGCCTCGGCCGCCCTGCACGCCGCCGTGCTTCGCAGCGAGCTCGCCAAGCACCGCTCCCTGCCGTTCGTGCTGGCCCAGGACCCGGATGTCGTCGCCGTCCTCGCGGCGCCGACCCCCGGACGCCTGGAGGCGCTGAACCGCAAGCTCGAGACCCTGACCCACGGCACCGGCGCGGCGGTGATCTACCTGTTGAACGTCGACGGTCTCACGGTGGCGGCCAGCAACTGGCGCGAGCCCACGAGCTTCGTCGGCGTCGACTACAGCTTCCGCTCCTACTACCGCGAGGCCAAGGCGGACGGCCGCGCAGAGATGTTCGCGCTGGGCACGTCCAGCCGGCGACCCGGCCTCTACATGTCCCAGCGCGTGGACGGGCGCGGCGACGCCATAGGCATCGTGGTCGTGAAGGCCGAGTTCCAGCAGTTGGAGGCCGACTGGTCCGCCGACGTCCCGGCCTTCGCCGCGGACGCCGACGGGATCATCCTCGTCACGTCCATCCCCCAGTGGCGGTTCCACACCCTGACCGCCCTGCCCCCGAACGAGCAGGCGCGGCTGCACGCCGAACAGCGGTTCGGCGCGGCGCCCTTCCGGGTCCTGCCGACCTCGCCGCACCTGCGCCGGGATGACGAACAGATGCTGA
This sequence comes from Phenylobacterium sp. J367, assembly GCF_024699985.1. Lineage (GTDB taxonomy): Bacteria > Pseudomonadota > Alphaproteobacteria > Caulobacterales > Caulobacteraceae > Phenylobacterium. The sequence goes on from NZ_JAJONA010000001.1 coordinate 4,727,445, forward strand.
CCAGCGTCGCCCTGCCCGGCGGCTCGCCGCAGCGGTTCATGGCCGCCAGCACGCGGCTGGCCGGGGGGCTGGAACGTGTTCGTGCTCTCGCCCATGGGGGTGACCGTGAACGCCGCGGTCAGCGCCGCCTGGGCGGTGACCCTGCTGGTCTGCGCCATGATCGTGGGCCTCTCGGCCTTCATCCTGCGCTGGCGGATGCAGGCCTCGGTCCGCGCCGCCCGCCAGGGAGGCCGCCCGCGCCGAGCTGGAGTTGCGCGTCCAGGAACGGACCCAGGAACTGCGGAGCACCAACCGGCGGCTGACCGTGGAGATGGAGGAGCGCCGCCGCGCGGAAGCGCACATCCACAGGATGCAGGACCAGCTCGTCCAGTCGAACAAGCTGGCGACGCTCGGCCAGATCGCCGCCGGGGTGGCCCACGAGATCAACCAGCCGCTCGCCGCGATCCGCAGCTATGCCGACAACACCGCCGTCTTCCTGGAGCGCAAGGACGTCGACACGGCGATGGCCAACCTCGGCGTCATCGCCAGCCTGACGATGCGGATCGGCCTGATCACCGACGAGCTGCGCGCCTTCGGCCGCAAGTCCAGCGCGCCCCCCGGCCCCGGTCGTGGTCGCCGACGCCATCGAGGGCGCGCTGCTGCTGCTCGCGCCACGGATCCGGCAGCAGGCGGTCCGCATCACTGTCGAAGCGGAGCAGCCCGGCCTGCAGGCGATGGCCGAGCGGTTCAGGCTGGAGCAGGTGTTGGTGAACCTGCTGCAGAACGCCCTCGAGGCGCTGGAGGGCGCCCCCTCGCCGCAAATCACCATCCGCGTGGCGTCCCGGAAGAACCAGGTCACCGTCGTCGTCGCCGACAATGGACCCGGCCTCACCGAGGAGGCGGCCGGGACGGTCTTCACGCCTTTCGCCACCACCAAGCCGCGGGGCCTCGGCCTGGGCCTGGTGATCAGTCGCGACATCGTCGCCGAATTCGGCGGCGACCTGTCGCTCCAGCGCCCGTTGAACGGCGGAGCGAGCTTCCTCATGACCCTTCGCAAGGCCAGGTAATGCTGAGCGCCATCAACCAAGTCGCCTTCGTCGATGACGACGATGATCTCCGCGGGGCCAATGTGCAGTCCCTGCAGCTCGCCGGCTTCGCGGTCATGGGCTTCGCCTCCGCCGAGGCGGCAGCCGCCGCCCTGCCCGCAGACTTCCCGGGCGTGGTGGTGACGGACATCCGCATGCCCGGCATGGACGGCCGGCAGCTCTTCCGCCAGCTCCGCCAGCGCGACGCCGAGCTGCCAGTCATCCTGATCACCGGCCACGCCGACGTGTCCCAGGCCGTCGAGGTGATGCACGAGGGGGCCTACGACTTCGTGGCCAAGCCCTATCCGGCCGAACGCCTGGTCAGCAGCATCCAGCGCGCCATGGAGACCCGGCGTCTGGTGATCGAGAACCGCAACCTGCGCGCCGCCGTTCAGGCCGCCCAGAACGACTGGCCGCTGATGGGCCAGACGCCGGTGATGGAGCGGTTGCGCGCAACGCTCCGCCAGCTCGCCCAGGCCGACGTCGATGTCCTGCTGGAAGGCGAAACGGGTGTCGGCAAGGAGCTCGCCGCCCGCGCCCTGCACAGCTGGAGCGCCCGCAAGCACCGCGAGTTCGTGACCGTCGACTGCGCCGCCCTGCCGGTCGGCATGATCGAGAGCGAGCTGTTCGGCCACGAGCTGGGGGCCTTCAACGGCGCGGTGCGCGCCCGGACCGGGCGCCTGGCGCTGGCCGACCGGGGCACTCTCCTGCTCGATGGCGTCGAGACGCTGCCTTCCGAGGCGCAGGGAAAATTCCTGCGGGTGCTTGAGGAGCGCGAGGTCACGCCGCTGGGCGGCAACGCCGGCCGCAACATCGACGTCCGCTTCGTGGCCGCGGCCCAGGTGGACCTCGCCGACGCGGTCCGCCAGGGGCGCTTCCGGCAGGATCTCTTCCATCGCCTCGACGTGGTGCGCCTTAGGATCCCGCCGCTCCGCGAACGACGCGACGATATCCCGCTTTTGTTCAGCCACTTCGCCAGCCAGGCGGCCGAACGGTTCGGGGCCCGGCGCCGAACATCACCGACGGCGTCCGCTGGAAGCTCATGCACCACGACTGGCCCGGCAATGTCCGCGAGCTCAGCCACTACGCCCAGCGCGTCGCGCTCGACGTCGAGGACGGCGGCGGCTGTGCGGACGCCGTCGTCCAGGAGGCCCTGCCCCAGCGGGTCGCGGCCTTCGAGGCGCGGCTGATCCAGGAGACGCTGACGGAGTGCGGCGGGGACGTCCGCTCGGCCCTCGAGGCGCTCGGGATTCCGCGCAAGACCTTCTACGACAAGGTCGCGCGCCACGGCATCGACCTGCACGCCTTCCGCACCGTCTGACGCCGCGCGAGGAAGCCCGCCGGACCGCCGGACCGCGGGGGAATCCGGCCATCGACTCAGGCCCGCGATCCGCCCGGATGACGCCTGTGTGACAGTACGCACCCGCGCCCCCCGCGGTGTGCGGCTTTCCGCTCACCGGTTTGGGTGCGCCCCGCGCCAGCTTCCCTCAACCGGCTGAATTCTCGGTCGATTTGTCTTCGGAAGAGCGGGGTCTGCGAACCGTTGCGGGCCGCGCGGTCCTGCGACCAACCTCTCCTGGGAAAAGCGCAAAGCGCAGACTTGGGAGGGGGAAATGAAGCTCAGAAGCAAACCGCTGTGGCTGATGCACGCCAGCGTCCTGGCGCTCGCCACGATGGCGACCGGGGCGACGGCCCAGGCGCAGACGACGGCCGGTCAGGATCCGGACGATTCGGTGACCGTGGAGGACGTGCTCGTCATCGGCTCCCAGATCCGCGGCGCCAAGACCACCGGCGCGCTCCCGGTCACGGTCATCAATCCCGAAACCATGAACGCCGTGGCGCCGGTCTCCAGCGGCGACCTCTTCCGGACCATCCCGCAGGTCGGCGACGTCGCCTTCAACGAGCAGGCGACCGGTGGGGGTGAACTCCACCCGGGGCGACGTCTCCTCGGTGAGCCTCCGCGGCCTCGGCCTCGGCAACACGCTCCTGCTGATCAACAGCCGCCGGGTCGTGCTCCACCCGACCTCCCAGGCGGTGACCGGCATCGTCGACAGCCAGGTTCCGGTGTTCGGATACAACGCCAACACCATCCCCGTGGCCGGCCTGGAGCGCCTGGAGGTCCTGCGGGACGGCGCCGCCGCCCTCTACGGCTCCGACGCCGTCGCCGGGGTCGTGAACAACGTGCTGCGCTCCGACTTCGACGGCGCGGAGTTCACCGTCCAGTACGGCGGCGCCGAGGGGACCAGCCAGCGCGAGCTCGAGCTCTCCGGCATCTGGGGCAAGGACTTCCAGGAAGGCCGCGGCAACATCTCGATCTTCGGCAGCTACTCCGACCGTTCGCGGCTCTACTCGAAGGACCTCGACTACATGGCGAGCTCCGACCGCTCGCGCTTTGCGGTCGGGACGCCATTCGAGGGCGTCGCCGCCTTCGACGGACGCAGCACGAGCTCGGCCTGGGGCGTCTTCCAAGCGCCGGCCAGTCTGGGCGTCATCCGCTCGAACGGCGTGGCCGTCACCAACGGCTCAGCCATGTTCCACATGCAGCCCTCGACCAACCCGGGCTGCCAGCTCGCCAGCAGCACGCCGGGCGTCTGCTACGACGACGGCAACATCACCACCGGCGTGGCCGACCGCAACACCCGCCTCGACTCCGCGCGCTCGTTCGACAGGATCTCGACGCTGGCCAGTGCGGAGCGGCTGAACCTGTTCAGCTTCATCAACTACGACCTGACCGAGGACCTGCAGTTCTTCGGCGAGCTCGGGTTCTACACCGCCAAGACCAGCGACATCGGCGGCTCCGGCGGCGTCGGCACCAATGCGCCGATCACCCTGCCCGCCAACGCCTACTGGAACCCGTTCGGCCCGGTGGGCTCCCCCAACCGCCTGCCCGGCCTGAACATCGCGGCGGCGGGCGTGCCGCTGACCATCACCTCGTACAACATCGTCGACGCGGGCACGCGCGAGGTCGCGGTCACCAACTACCAGTACCGGTTCCTCGGCGGCCTGCGCGGCACGTTCGGAGAATGGGACTGGGAATCGGCAGCCCTCTACAACTGGGCGACCGCCAAGGACGTCTCCGACAACGTCTCGAACACACTCTTCCAGCAGGCGGTCTCGGGAACGACCTCGGCGGCCTACAACCCCTTCACCGGCGGCGATCCGGCCAATCCGTCCGTGGGCGACATCACGCCCAACAGTCAGGACATCATCAACAGCTTCCTGATCAAGGGCGTCCGCAAGAGCAAGACCGAGCTGATGCTCTGGGACTTCAAGCTCTCGAACCCCAGCCTGCTGACCCTTCCGTTCCAGGGCAACCTGGGCGTCGCCACCGGTATCGAGTGGCGGCGGGAGACCTTCCACGACAATCGTGACCCCCGCCAGGACGGCACGATCATGTACACCAACGCCGTCACCGGCCTGACCTACACCGACACCGGCAGCAGCCTCAGCCCCGACGTCCGGGGCAAGCGCGACGTGTGGTCGGCCTATGCGGAAGGCGTGGCCCTGCTGGTCTCGCCGGAACGCGAGGTCCCGTTCGTCCACAACCTCGAGGTCCAGGTCGCCGGACGCTACGAGCGCTACAGCGACATCGGCTCCGTGGCGAAGCCGAAGATCGCCGGCTCCTGGGACGTGATCGAAGGGGTGCGGCTGCGGACCTCGTGGTCCCAGGGCTTCCGCGCCCCGAACCTGGAGGTCATCAACCTGACCTTCCTGGAGCGCAGCCAGGGCGGCCGCGACTACCTGTTCTGCGAGGCCGACCTGCGCGCCGGACGGATCAGCAACTGGGCGCAGTGCAACCGCCCCACGTCGCTCGTGCGCCAGATGATCGGCAACCCGGACCTCAAGCCCGAGGAGTCCGAAAGCCTCAGCTATGGCGCGGTGCTGACCCCGCCGCTGCCCGCGGGCTTCGGCAGCGCGGTGATCACCATCGACCGCTGGAAGATCGAGCAGAAGAACGCGGTGGGCCTGATCAACGCCCAGGATGCGGTGAACCTCGACTACCTCTACCGGGTCCGCGGCAGCCGCAACACGGCCGTCCAGCGCCTCGCGCCAACGACCGACGAACTGGCCCTGTTCGCCGGCACAGGCCTCGCGCCGGCCGGCCAGCTGCTGAACATGCAGCTGACCTTCGAGAACTTCCTGCCGATCACGGTCGAAGGCCTCGACATCAACGTCGACTACCGGCTGCAGGACACGCCGCTCGGCGACTTCTCGGTCAGCGTCAACGCCGCCAAGCTCATCCGCTACCACATGGCGCCCGGCCCTGTGGGCGACGAGCTGGCGGAAGGTCAGGCGGCCGGCGAGATCAACGCGGGCGTGCCGCTCACCGCCGGGGGCGACTTCGTGGCCAAGAACGGCCGGCCGAAGTGGCGCTACTCGGTGAACGCCAACTGGAGCTCCGGTCCGTACCGCGTGGGAGCCTTCGTCAAATACACCGACGCGGTCGACATCATCGATGTGATCGACTCCCAGAATAACCCCTGGGTGCTGAAGTCCCAGACCACCGTCAACCTCTACGGCCAGTACACCTTTGAGGACACCGACACGGTGTTCAGCGACACCCAGATCCAGGTCGGCGTGCGCAACCTGTTCGACAAGGACCCGCCGCTGCACCCGTCGAACGGTTACCTGGCGTCGCTCTACCAGCCGCAGGCGCGCTACTGGTACGCCAGCCTCAAGAAGCGCTTCTGAAGCCCTGGCGCGCCGTCGAGAGACGGCGCGCCTTTTTCTTCCGGGCTCTGCGCCTGGAAGATCGAGAAAGTTCGATGAGGAGGGGGGACAAGATGACAAAGGCTCCGACGCCGGCTCGGCCGGTTTCCGAGACCATGCCGCTGGTCGGCCGCCGCCAGATGCTGGCGGGCGGACTGGCGGGGGCCGCCGCCGCGGCCATCACCGCAAAGGCGCACGCCCAGGCCCCCCAGCCCGGGGTCGTGCAGCCTGGGGTGGGCCGCCAGGCTCCGGACGCCCCCCGTTCCGGAGCCGCCGCCGTCGTTCAGCACCGCGTCGAGGTACCGGCTCCGAACGGCGCCGTGGCCGCGGGCCACCCCCTCGCTTCCATGGCCGGCCTGCGCATGCTGTTGCAGGGCGGGACGGCCGCCGACGCCGCCGTCGCGGCGATGGCCGTGCTGAACGTCGTCGAGCCTTGGGCTTCCAGCGCCGCGGGCAACGGCTTCGCCACCTGCCTCGACGCCAGGACCGGCCAGGTGATCTCGCTGGCCTTCGCCGGCGCGGCGCCCAGGCTGCTGGACGACAGGTCGAGCGTCGCGGACCTCACCGCCGGGCCCAAGGCCGCGGTCACGCCCGGCGCCTTCGGCGGGTGGATCGAACTCGCCCGCCGGTTCGGGCGCCTGCCGCTGGCGACGATCCTGGAGCCGGCGATCGGCTATGCCCGGGACGGCCATCCGCTCGACCCGACGATCGCCTCCACCATCCGGCGGCAACAGGCCCAGCTCGCCAAGTATCCGACGACGGCAGCCATCTTCCTCCCCGGCGGCCAGCCGCCCGCGCCGCGCAGCCTGTTCAGGAATCCCCCGCTGGCCCGCACCTTCCAGGCGCTCGCCGACGCCGAGACCGCGGCCCTGAAGAGCGGGGCCGATCGCGACCGCGCCCTCCAGGCGGCCTACGACTATTTCTACTCAGGCCCCATCGCCCAGGAGATGTCGCGCTTCTCGGAGGCCAACGGCGGCTTCCTGCGCGCCGACGACATGCGCGCCTACAGGCCGAAGTGGGTCGAACCGATCGCTACGAACTATCGCGGCGTCGATGTCTTCTGCTGCCCGGTCACCTCGCGGACCGGCCTGGAGATGTGCGAACAGCTCAACCTGATCGAGGGTTACGACCTCGCCGCCATGCCGGCGACCAGCGCCCAGGCGATCCACCTGGTGGCGGAATCCATCAAGATCACCAAGGCCGACGTCTACCGCTACGCGGCCGATCCCGCCTTCAGCCCGACGCCCACCGCGACCCTGATCTCGAAGGAGTTCGCCGCCCAGCGCCGCCGATTGATCAACCCGGCCCAGGCGATCCCCTTCCCCGCGGGAGCCGACATCGCTGGCCCCCGTCCCGGCCCTCGGCCCAGGCGGACCAGCCGCGGCACGCCCGGCGACACCACCAGCCTCTCGGTCGTGGACAAGGACGGTAACGCCGTCGCCTGCACGACCACCATCGGCGGCGGCTTCGGGACCACCGTGGTGATGGGCGAGACAGGCCTGCTCTGCAACAACGGGCTCCGCACGGGCTCGACCGCCCCCTACCGCGACCATCCGAACTTCGTGGGCCCGGGCAAGATCCCCCTGCTCGGCAACTGCCCGACGGTGCTGCTCGACCAGGGCCGGTTGCGGATGATATTCGGCACCCCCGGGGGGCGAAACCATCGGCCAGACGCAATTCCAGGTGTTGCTGAACGTGGTCGATAGGGGCATGGGCATCCAGCAGGCCATCGAGGCGCCGCGCATCGCGCTCGACGCCGATCCCGGCTTCTACACGCCTGGCGCGGAGATCACGCTCGACATGGAAAGCCGCTTCCCGCCCGAAACGGTGGCCCAGCTCCGCGCCATGGGCCACAAGGTGGAAACCGTCGGTCCGTTCTCCATCGGCTCGATCCAGGGGATTCTCGCTTCGCCAGGCGGCGCGCGCATGGCCGGTGGCGATCCCCGCCGGATGGGATACGCCGTGGGCTACTGAGCCAGCGCCGCTGCGACACGCCATAGTCCGCGTCCAGGCTGGCCGGGCCGCTCCGTGCGGCGCCGGGGCGCCCCGGCCGCAACCGTACAAGGACCTTCCAGTGCCGATCACCTGCCGCCCGCCGCCCGCTCTTGCGGATGCGTTCCAGACGAAGCCGGAGCGCCGCTGATGGTGCGCGCGCTGAAGACCCTCTACGTCCAGGTGCTGATCGGCGTGGCGCTCGGCATCCTCGTGGGCTTCCTCTGGCCGACGTTCGGGGCCGGACTGAAACCGCTCGGCGACGCCTTCATCAAGCTCGTGAAGCTGGTCATCGCCCCGGTGATCTTCTGCACGGTGGCCGCCGGCATCGCCCGGATGAGCGACATCAAGACCTTCGGCCGCGTCGGCGGGAAGGCGCTGATCTATTTCGAGATCGTCTCGACGCTGGCCCTGGTCGTCGGCCTGATCGTCGGGCGGGTAATCCAGCCCGGGCGCGGCTTCAACATCGACCCCGCCACGCTCGATCCCAGCGTCGCGGCCGGCTACGTCGAGAAGGCCAAGCACGGCGAGGGGCTGGTCGAATACCTTCTGCACCTGATCCCGGACACCTTCGTCGGGGCCTTTGCCGACGGCAACCTGCTGCAGGTGCTGCTGCTGGCTATCCTGGTGGGCTACGCCTGCACCCGTCTGGGGGAGTTCGGGACCCAGACGGCCAACGTCCTCGATCAGATCGCCAAGGTCTTCTTCGGCGTGATCCATGTGGTCGTGAGGCTCGCGCCCATCGGGGCGTTCGGCGCCATGGCCTTCACCATCGGCAAGTACGGCGTCGACAGCCTGCTGCAGCTCGGCGCCCTGGTCGCCACCTTCTACATCACGGCCCTGCTCTTCGTGATCGTGGTGCTGGGTTCGATCTGCGCCTGGGCCGGGTTCTCGATCTTCCGTTTCCTGGCCTACATCCGCGAGGAACTGCTGATCGTGGTGGGCACCTCGTCGTCGGAGAGCGTGCTGCCGCAGATGATGGAGAAGCTCGTCCGGCTGGGCGCCTCGAAGCCGGTGACCGGCCTGGTGATCCCCACGGGCTACAGCTTCAACCTCGACGGCACCAACATCTACATGACGCTGGCGACGCTCTTCCTGGCGCAGGCGACCAACACACCGCTGACGCTGGGCCAGGAGCTGACCCTGCTGGCCGTCGCCATGCTGACTTCGAAGGGCGCCAGCGGCGTGACGGGCGCGGGCTTCATCACGCTCGCGGCCACCCTGGCCGTGGTGCCGCAGGTGCCGATCGCAGCCCTCGCCGTCCTGGTCGGCGTCGACCGGTTCATGAGCGAATGCCGGGCTCTGACCAACCTCGTGGGCAACGGCGTCGCCACCCTCGTGGTCGCGCGCTGGGAAAACCAGCTCGACCGCGAGAAGCTGCGCCTCGAGCTGAAGCGCGGCCCCCGCTATGTCGAGGCCGCCCGCGAGAACGAGAGCGTGATCCCGCCGACCGTCGCCTAGCCGAGCAGCTTTATGATCTGGTCGCGGAAGGTCAGGGCCGAGAGCACGCCGAAGAGGCCGACCGACCAGATGAGCGCCGCCAGCCGGAAGCCGCTGACACGGATCGGCGCCGGGAGCGAGCGCCGGTTGATGAGGATCAGCAGGATCGAATAGATGAACATCATGAAGCCGGCTGAGACGGCGGAGGTGATCAGCAGGGCGATCGGCTGGCTGAAGCCCGCCAGCAGGACGGTGATCCCCACGACGATCAGGGCCCAGACCAGGGCCGCGTAGATCCGGCTCTCGTCGAGGGTGCGCAGGTAGCAGGTCTTCAGGACGTCGGCGGCGAGGCGGCTCGTGTAGTCGACGATGCCCAAGGCTGCGGCGAAGAGCGAAAATGCCCCCCACGGCCAGGAACAGCACCTGGAACCAGGGCCCCACCCGCGCGCCCAGCACCTCGGCCTCCAGGCGGATGAAGCTGATGTTGTTCGTGACGTCGTCGCGCCCGAAGACCGTGGCGTAGGCCAGCAGCGACGTGAACAGGATCGTCACGAAGGTCACCAGCACGAAGGTGGAGAGCTGCTCGAGGTTGGCGAACCGCCACCAGCCCCGCCAGCGGCGAAGGTTCTCCTCCGTGGGCAGGAAGACGTATCCGGTGCTGGGCTGCGCCACCGGCTCGCCGGTCACCGGGCTCACCAGGCGCGGCGCATAGACGCCCATGCCGTAGCCCTTGTCGCGGATCCAGTTGGCCTGGACGAGGTTCTGGCCGCCGCCCGCGCCGGCGTAGGCGAGCGCGCCGAGCAGGAGGGCGAAGCCGAGCTCCTCGGCGGGGATGCGCGCGTGGGTCACCACCTGGGGCAGGGCGCGCCAGGCCGGCGCTTCTATCGCCACGAAGGCCGCGACCACCAGCAGGGTCAGCACGGCCGCGATCTTCAGCATCTGGGCTCGCTCGAGCGCCACATAGACCACCGGCGCAAGGGTCAGGATCAGGCCGATCGCCACCAGCATGCCGATCGCGATCCACCGGGGCTCGCCGCCGACCATGTAGGAGAGCAGGGTCGCCGAACTGGACGCCCAGCCCGGCCATAGGTTGGCGAAGCAGGTCATCAGCGCGAAGACCAGGCCCCAGTGGCGCCAGTAGCGGCTGAAGCCGGTCAGCGCCGTCTCGCCGGTGGCCAGCGCGTAGCGCTCGATCTCCATGTTCAGGAAGAACTGGGTCACCAGGCCCACGAAGGCGGCCCATACGAACACCAGCCCCACCTGGGAGGCGATGTAGGGGTAGAGGATGAACTCCCCCGAAGCGAGGCCGACCCCGGCGGCCACCACGCCCGGGCCGATCAGCCGCCAGAAGTGGCGGGGCGCCTCGGGCATCTCCCGGATTTCGGGCGGCGGCAGGCAATGGGCGGGCAGCCCGCCCGGTCGTGCATCCGCCATCGTTCCTTCCCCCGGCTGATAGCGCTATCCTGCCTGGGCTGGCCGGATGAGCAACCGCCATTCGACCCGGACGCCCCTCAGCAACGGCGACGCCGACCTGAGGCAAAGGCGCTCACCCGGGCCACGTCCGTCGCATTCCAACTGTCAAGCTTCGCCATCGCGGTGTAATCGGCATCCAGACGTTGTTTCTCGACGATGGGATGTCGCTTGGTCGACGCTGCGCAATTCCGCCTGTCCGAGCTTGAGCTCGATGCCCTGACGGAACTGATCAATATCGGCGTCGGACGCGCCGCTGCGAACCTCGCCACCATGTGCGGCAACGCCGTGACCCTTTCTGTCCCCGCCGTCTCCACCGTGACGCCGGAGCAGGCCTCCGAGATGGTCGGCGGCCCCCGCATGGGGAAGATGGTCGGCGTGGAGCAGGACTACGCCGGCGACGTCTACGGGCGCGCCCTGCTGGTGTTTCCGGAGGCGAGCAGCTTCGAGCTCGTGCGCGCCGTGTCAGGCGACGCTGTTCCGGCCGAGGAGATGCCCGCGCTGGCGCCGGAAGCGTTGCTGGAGACGGGCAATGTAGTCCTGCAGGCCTGTCTCGGCACGATCGCCAACATGCTCAAGCGGCGACTGGACATCAGCACGCCGAAGCTTGTGGAAGGCCTGCCGCGCGAGTTGTTCCCTCGGGTCTCCAAGGACGCCGTGCTCTTCGTCTATATCAACTTCTCGCTGCGGGGCCGGCGCATCCGCGGTTACATCGCGCTGCTCATGGACCTCGTCGCCCTCACCGCGCTCAAGCAGCTCGTCGCCGAGTTCGTCGACCGCGAGACCTAGGGTGCGCCCGCGGTCCCGGGCGACTGCGCCGCGACCATCGCCCGGATCTTCTGCGCCAGGGTCTCGGCGGCGAAGGGCTTGGAGATCATCTCCATACCGGGGCCGAGGAAGTCCGATCGCCGGGACGCGCCGGCGGCGTATCCCGTCATGAACAGGACCGGCAGGTCCGGGCGGACGTCACGGGCCAGTTCGGCGAGCTGGCGGCCGTTGAGACCGGGCAGACCGATGTCGCTGACCATCAGGTCGACCCGCCGCTGCGACTGCAGGATCGCCAGCGCGTCCTCGGCGCCGGAGACGTCCAGGGCCACATAGCCAAGGTCACGGAGCAGTTCGACGACCACCGGCCGCACGGCTGGATCGTCCTCGACCACCAGCACCGTCTCGCCGGCCCCGCGCGGCGCCGGCGCGGCGGCCTTCGGCTCCGCCGCGGGCGCCTCGCCAAGATGGCGCGGGAGGTAGAGCCGGACCGTCGTGCCACGGCCGAGCTCGCTATAGATAGTGACGTCGCCGCCGGACTGACGCGCGAAGCCGAACACCATCGACAGCCCCAGGCCGGTCCCCTGCCCCAGCGGCTTGGTGGTGAAGAAGGGATCGAACACCCTCCCCATGACGTCGGGGGACATCCCGGTTCCGGTGTCGCTCACGCTGAGCTGCACATAGTCGCCGGGCGCAAGCTCCGACTGCGCGCCCGCGGCAAGCTGGACATTGACCGTCTCGATGGTCAGCTTGCCGCCGTCCGGCATGGCGTCACGGGCGTTGATCGCCAGGTTGAGAAGCGCGCTTTCCAGCTGGTTGGCGTCGACGACGGTGCTCCACAACCCGGGATCGAGTTCGATGGCCAGGTCGATCCGTTCACCCAGGGTCCGCCGCAGCAGATCCTCCATCGACAACACGAGGCCATTGGCGTCCACCGCGCTGGGGTCGAGGGTCTGCTGCCGGGAAAAGGCCAGCAGACGATGCGTCAGCGCCGCGGCCCGCTCGGCCGAGGCGATCGCGCCCTGGATGAACCTCTGGGCCTCCGCCGGCTTTCCGCTTGCCAGGCGGCGCTGGACCATGTCCAGCCCGCCCAGGATGCCGGTCAGCATATTGTTGAAGTCGTGCGCGATGCCGCCGGTGAGCTGGCCCACGGCCTCCATCTTCTGGCTCTGGCGGAGCTGTTGTTCGAGCTGCTTGCGCTCGGTCACGTCGCGGCCCACCGCGTAGAACGCCTCGCCCTGCGGAATGACGGTCCAGTTCACCCACTTCCAGGCGCCGTCCCGCGCCCGCATGCGGACGTCCAGGTCCTCGAGGGCGACGGCGGCGTCTCCGCCGGACCACATCCGCCCCGCCGCGGCGAGGTCGTCCGCCTGCACGAAGTCCAGGAAGCTGCGGCCCACCACTTCGCTGTCCTCATAGCCCAGGAGGCGCAGCCACGCGGGGTTCGCGGCGCGCAGGACACCGTCCTGACCGACGACGCCGAAGAGGTCGCGCGAGGTGCTCCAGAGCCGGTCGCGCTCCTGGGTGCGGGCCTCGACCCGCTGCTCCAGCGTCGCGGCCAGTTCGCGCAGTTGGGCCTCCGCCGCCTTCGCGGCGGTGATGTCGTAGATGGCCCCGACGGTCGTCGGGCCCGCGTCGTCGGCGGCGATCCGGCGCTCGCCCTGGATGGCCAGCCATCGCGGCTCGCCCGTGTCGGCCCGGCGGATGCGCACCTCGGAGCGGAAGGTGGGCTCGGCGTTGGATACGCCGCCGATCAAGGGCGGATCCCCGGGCTCTACAGTGGCGTTGATCGTGCGCACCGAGAGGGTGTCGGCCACGCGCAAGCCCAGCAGACGGCAGAACTGATCCGAGACGTCCACCGTGCCGAATCCGTCGACGAACTCGAACGTGCCGACGCCGCCCGCGCTCTGGGCGACGTCCAGCCGGTCCTCGACGCGCTTCTGTTCCGTGACGTCGGTGAGGACGCCGCTGAACGACTGCGGCCGGCGGTCCGCCACATGCTCGACCCGCGAGCGGGCCTGGACCCACCGCACGCCCTCCGTCGTCGTCACCCGGAACTCGCGGGCGAACACCTCCGCGCCCTGCGCGACCCCGGCGACGGCGATCCGGAGGCGGAGGCGGTCCTCGGGATGCACGCGCGCATAGAGGTCGGCGGCAGCAATGCCCGCCCTGGCCTGGCCGGGGTCGAGGCCGAGCAGGGCCGCAAACCGGGCGTCGCCGCGCACGCGTTCGTTCGCCAGGTCCCACGTCCACAGCCCCAGGGCGCCGGTCAGGTGTGGCGGCATGTCGGCGCCCGTCGCCATGTCATGCGGCCCCGCCAAGCGCTCAGACCTCCGCCGCCGCGGACGGGCCGACCACGCGGGCGATGAACTCGGCGATCAGGGTCTTCAGGGAGTCCAGCGAGGACAGATCCATGAGCACGGCGATGTAGCCGCGGATGTCCCGCTCGCTGATGGCGAAGTTGATGTAGAGGAACAGGACCACGCCGTCGGCAGTCGCCGCCTCGTCCAGTTGGAAGAGCCGCGCGCCCTCGCCGCGCATGACGCCGGGCAGCGACATCTCCAGCGGCCGCTGGAGCATGTTGGCCATGGTGGCGAGACAGTTGTTGAGCACCACATTGCCCGTCTCCGCCAGCGCCTCGTCCTCGAACTCGCGCATGTCGGCGTCGCTCAGCTCGCCGCCCGTCACCGCCTGGACCAGGGCCATGCTGTTGGCCTCGGGAAAGATCAGCAGGGCGCGGCCGGCGAAGGCGCCGTCGAAGTCCTGGCGCACCGCCACCAGGCCGCCGGTTTCGCGCTCGGCCATCAGGTTGACGGCGTCGGCCCGGCCGACCACCTCAACCGAAGGGACCGACAGGAACACCTGGCGACCGACCATCTGGCGCAGGCTGGCGGCGGCGCGGCTGACGCAGATGTTCACCAGCTCGGTGAGGGCGTCGACCTCGAGCTCGCTGAGATAGATCCGGCCTTCGGTCATTTCCCGGCCTGACGCAGCTTGAGCGCCGCGCCGGAGAGGAAGCCTCGGAGACTGTCCTCGGTGATCGGCTTGGGCACAAAGGTCGCGCCGGCCGCGCGGGCCCGGCCGATGACCTCGTCCTGAACGTTGGCGGTGGCGAGCGCGATCGGCATCTCGGGAGAGCGAGCGCGCAGTTCCTCCGCCAGTTCCAGCCCATTGCGGCCCGGCATGTTGAAATCAAGCACCACCACATCGACTTGGTGGGCTTCCAGCACCGCCAGGGCCTCGTCGGCGTTGCCGGCTTCGAGGCGGGTCCACTCAGGCTGCAGAGCGGCCACGGCCTTGCCGACCACGATGCGGGCCAGCTTGCTGTCGTCAACGATGAGGACAGTCGTCAAATCCGAACTCCTTCAATCCTTTCGCTCCCGGGGGCGGAAGGGGCTGCTTCCTTATCGCCCACAAGGGCGCTTGTCGTCATGTGGGCGTCGCCGGCGAGCGCCGGCAAGAGATGGTCTCGCAGGAACGCCTCGTCGGGCGCGCCGCGCAGCTGGGGGCGCCAGGCCAGCAACACCTGGACGACGGCGGCGTGCAACCCCTGGCAGCGCGAGAGATCGACGACGCCGGCGCCGGCGCCCAGGTGCCCGGCCAGCACCTCGGCTTCCTCGACCCGGCAGACGCCTTCCAGCCAGGCGATGTTGTCCTCCCGACGAACGGTCATCCGATCAGCTCCGGGATGTCGAGGACCATCAGAACGCGGCCATCGCCCAACAGGCTGCTGCCGAGCACCCCCGGGACGCGGGCGAGCACGCCGGCCAGCGGGCGGAGCGGCGCTTCGATACGGTCGCCGAAGGCGTCCACGCTGACGGCGGCGAGCTCGTCGCCGGAGCGGATGATCATCACCTTCAGGTCACGCTCGGCCGGGTCCGGCCCGGGCATCGCCAGCAGCCCCGCGAGGGACAGCAGGGGCACCGGGCGGTCGCGCCAGACGAGCGCTCGCCCCGCGCGGACGGGCGTCAGGCTGCCGGGCGCCACCTGGGTCGCCTCGACGACGCTCTCCAGCGGCACGCCGAATGTCTCGCCGGCGGCCTCCACCATCATGAGACGCGCCAGCCTCACCCGAACCGGGAGGCGAAGGACGAAGCGCGTCCCGCGCTCCCGTATGGTGTGAACGCTCACCTCCCCGCCCAGGGCGGCGGTGCGGGCGCGGACCGCATCCAGGCCCACGCCCCGTCCCGAAAGCTCGGTGACCGACGCCGCCGTCGAGAAGCCCGGCCGGAAGATCAGGTCCGCGGCGAGATCGTCCGACATGGCGGCCAGGGCTTCGGCCGAGGCCAGTCCCCGGCGAACCGCGGTGGACCTGACACGGGCGATGTCGAGGCCGCGACCGTCGTCGGCGAGCTCGATGACGATCTGGTCGCCCGCCGGCATGGCGGAGAGCCTGAGGAGCGCCGGAACCGGCTTGCCCGCCGCGCGCCGCTCGGCGGTGGGCTCGATCCCATGGTCGATGGCGTTGCGGATGAGGTGCAGCAGCGGCTCGTGGAGTCCGTCGGCAATGGCCTTGTCGACCTCCGCGCCCTCGCCCGAAAGGACCAGGTCCACGGACTTGCCGAGACTGGCCGCGAGCTGCCGCACGATGGGCGGGAATCGCCGGAACAGGGGCGCGAGCGGGACAAGGCGCATCCGGCCGATGGTCTCGTGCAGCCGCGCGATGCGCCGGTCGAGGTCCGCCTGGGCTGCGGCGAGGCTGCGCGCCAGGCCGGGCGGCGACGTCGCGGCGGCCTGCGCGAGCAGTTGGGTGAGCGCGTTCTTGGCGACCACGAGGTCGTCCGCGCTGGCGGCGAGCGCGTCGACGCGTGCGGCGTCGACCCGCAGCGATCGCGCCTGCGGCTCGGTCCCGGACCGTGCGGCGAGGGGCGGCTCGCCTTGGGAAACCCGCTCGGCCGGCTCGGCGAACGCCACCTGGTCCGCGACGAAGCGGAAGGCGGCCTGCAGGGCCGTGAGCGGAGCGGCGCTGAGGCCGCTCAGTACGAGATTGCAGGTGAACGGATCATAGGCCGGGTCGGGCTCCGGCGGCGTCCGGCTGTCGAGGCGCAGGTGGACGAGGCCGGGGACGGTGGCGACCACGGCGACCGGATCGTCCCCCGAGAAGTAGACGCCCGCATTCGGGGTGTAACGGAAGGCGATCAGCGGGCCCGCAACGCCCGGCGCCTCGCGCCGCAACGCTTCCGCCCAGTCGGCGGTGGGCGCGCGGTCGGGGGCCGCCGCGGCGGCGTCCATGGCCCCGAGCCGCGCGACGAGGGCCGAGCTCTCTACGGCGGCGTCGCCGGGCAGTTCGCCGCTCGCGGCGATGGCCTCCACCCAGAGCTCGGCCTGTTCAACGGCCGCCGCCAGCGCGCCGACGAGGCCAGGGTCGATCTGGCGCGCGCCCTGCCGCACCTCGCTCAGCCGGTCTTCGGCGGCATGGAAGGCCTGCTCCAGCGCCGTGAAGCCGATCAGTCCGCCCGAACCCTTCAGCGTATGGGTCGCCCGGAACAGCCCTTCCAGGGCGGCGGTGTCGTCGGGCCCTCGCTCCAGGGCCAGCAGGTCGTCCGCCGCCTGGTCCAGGAGCTCCCTCGCCTCCTCGACGAAGGCGGCCAGCAGGTCGTCGCTCATGCGTCGTCCTCCGGACGCTGGTAGACGACCGCGTCCTTGAACCGCCGCACTTTGAACCGCTCGGAAATGCGCGTCATCGACTCTGTGTGGCCAAGGCAGATGAAGCCGCCGGGCTGCAGGGCCGTGTAGAGATTGTCGACCGCACGGGCGCGCGCCGCGTCGTCGAAGTAGATCAGCACATTGCGGCAGAAGATCACCTCGAACCGGCCGTGCGCGGCGAGCGTCGAGCTTTCCATCAGGTTGGCCGACGAGAAGGTGACGGACTCCCTCAGATCCTGGATGATCTCCCGTTCCCCGTTGACCGCCGGCTCGAAGTACCGTTGCGCGACATCCTGGGGCAGCCGCGCCAGCGCGCGTTCGCCGTAGCGCCCCAGGCGGGCCTGGGCGAGCGCGGCGGCGTCGATGTCCGAGCCGGCGATCTCCACATGATAAGCGTCGACCATCGGCCAGTTCTCGAGCAGCCAGATGGCGATGGAGTAGGCTTCCTCCCCGGTCGAACAGGGCAGCGACCAGATGCGGACCTTGTCGCCGGGCCCCTTGTGGCGGACGATCTCCGGCAGCAGGTTCTGCGACAGGCAGCGGAGCTGATGCTCCTCCCGGTAGAAATAGGTCTCGTTGACGGTGAAGGCGCTGATGAAGGCCGCCAGCTCGGCCGGGTCGGCGCGGAGCCGGGCGAGGTAGCCGCTGAAGGCCGGTTCGTTCGCCGCCGCCATGCGGTCGGCCACCCGCCGCTCGACGTAGTAGCGCTTGCTCTCGCCGTAGACCATTCCGGTGCGGTCGTAGAGATAGCGGCAGATCCGCTCCAGGTCGGCCGGCGTGAGGGCGGTCTCGCTCATCGGGGCGCCGCCAGGAGGGCCGCGGAGATCTCCTCGAGCGGGGCGACCACCGTGGCGCCGCCCGCCCGCACCAACTCGCCGGGCATGCCCCAGACGACCGCCGTCTCCTCCGATTCGGCGCAGGTCCAGCCGCCGTCGGCCCGGAGCTGCGCCATCGCCCGCGCGCCGTCCGACCCCATCCCGGTCATCAGGACGCCGGCCAGCTGCTGGGCCGGCAGCACGCCGCGCGCGCTCTCCATCAGGCGTTCGACGCTCGGATGCCAACGATGGTCGGGGTGGGCCGGGGCCGACAGCGCGAAGATGCCCTCCGCGCGCCGCACCAGGATCATGTCGGCGTCGCCACGGGCGATGTAGACCTTGCCCGGCTCGACGCGCGTCGGCGCCGTCACCTCGGTCACCTCCAGCGCGCAGAGGCCATCGAGCCGCCGCGCCAGCGGCCCCGTGAAGGCGCGCGGCATATGCTGGGCGACGAGGATCGGCCAGGGGAAGTCGGCCGGCAGCGGCGCGAGCAGCGCGTCGAGCGCAGGCGGCCCGCCTGTCGAACAGCCCACCACGACCAGGCCGGCTTCCGACGACGTCGCCGGCCCAGCGACGCCCAGCCGGGCCGGCCGCCGACTGGTGCGGGCCCGGTCGCGCGGCCGCGGCTCCACGGCCGCGGCCAGACTGCTGCGGACCCGCTCGGCCAGCCGGTGGGTCCGCCGGATCCGGGCGCGCGCGGCGGTGCGCACCGTCTCCAGGAGCAGCGGTCCGAAGGCTTCGATCTCCAGCGACATGGCCCGGGACGGCTTGGCGACCACGTCGACCGCGCCGAGCGCCAGAGCCTCCACGGTCTCGGCGGCGCCTTCCGCTGTGAGCGAGGACAGCATGACCACGGGGGTGGGTCGTTCCACCATGATCCGATCCAGGCAGGCCAGCCCGTTGAGCCTCGGCATCTGCACGTCGAGCGTGATCACGTGGGGCTCGAAGGACTTCAGCATCTCGAGCGCCTCGACGCCGTCGCGCGCGAAGGCGACCTCGAAGTCTCCGGCCGCCCGGAACACTTCGGCCAGCAGACGTCGGACCAGCGGCGAGTCGTCGACGACCAGGATGCGGATCACGGGCCGGCCGACGCCTCGCGCACGAGGTCGGCGATCAGGTCGGCCTCCGCCCGCTCCAGCAGGGCCTGCGGATCGACCACCAGCAAGACGCGCCCCTTGTCGTCAAGCCGGACCACGCGATCGAACACCTGGCCGGAACCGGCGAGCTCGGGCGCCTTTCCCAGAAGTTCCTCGCGGACCTCCAGGATTTCGGTCACGGCGTCGACCGCGAAACCGGCGACAAGGTCGCCCAGGCGGCAGACCACGACCCGGGGCCGGCCGGCCGGCGCCGCCGCTTCGACGCCGAACCGCTGGCGCTGGGCGATGACCGGGATCACCGCGCCGCGGAGCGCCATAACCCCCAGCACATAGGCCGGCGCCCTCGGCAGACGCGAGAGCGTATCGGGCATGGGGGCGACTTCCTCCACCTGCTCGATCGGCAGGCCGTAGGCCTCGTCGCCAAGGGTGAAGATCAGGAGCTTGCGCACGGCGGTCGGCACGGCGCCCTCGGTCGTCGCTTCCATGGCCTTGGCCCTCCGACCGTCTTCCAGGATCTGCGCCACGCTCGCTTCGCGGAACAGCCGCTCGGGCGTCAGCACCGAAACCAGCCGCCCGCCGGGCAGGCGCAGCATGGAGTCGACCTGAGCTTCGCCGGCCGCGCGGTTCAGGACCCGAGGCACCGGGCCGAGCGCGTCCGGCGGCGCGCGCAGGATGGAGGTCAGGCGGTCCACGACGAGGCCGATAAGCGCGTCGCCCAGCACCGCCACGATCACCCGTGAGCCCGGGCCAGGCGGCTGCGGCGGCAGGCCGAGCAGGACGGCCGTGGACACCAGCGGCAACAGCGCCCCGCGCAGGGTCGTGACGCCGAGCATCGCCCCGTCGGTCCGCGGCAGCGCCGAGATCTCCGGCGGGAGGGCCAGCACCTCGCGCGCCTGTTCCAGTGGCAGGGCATAGGGTTGGCCCGCCAGTTCGAAGCCGAGCAGAGCCAGCTCCGCGGCGGCGCTCGACGCCTCTGGCGCGGCGCCGCCCTGGCCGCCGCCCGTCCGGGCGCGCGACCGGCTCAGGCCGGCGAACGCCGCCTCCAGCATCGTATCGAGCGCCAGAATCCGAGCCTCGCCCTCGTCGGTGAGCAGCAGGGCGCCAGGCTCGGCATAGCCGTCGGCGAGTCCCGTCACCTCATCCACCGCCAGACCCAGCGGCGGCGTGCCGCTCAGCACCACGAGCCGGCGACCGGCGGCGTCCCCGCCTGGGACGTCGAGAAGGGAGTCCAGCGCCACCACCGGCAGCACCTGGCCGCGCAGGCTGGTCACGCCCGCCACCGCCGCCGGAGCGTGGGGCACTCGCGTCACCGGGGGCGGACGCACCACCTCCGTCACGTCGGCCGCGGCCACCGCCAGGCGCCGGTCGCCGACGCGGAAGGTGAGGAGCGCCCGGTCGGGCGACATCTCCCTCAAGCCTCTTCTGTCTGCAGGGCGTCGGCGAGTTCCGCGATCTCTTCGATGGCGCCGGCGAGATCCTCCGCGCCGCGCGCCTGCTGCCGAGCGGCAGCGGCGCATTGGGCCGCCGCGCCGCCGGCTTGCTCCGCGGCCGAGGCGATCTGCTGCATCCCGGCCGCGACCTCGCCCGACGAACGGGTGATCGCGCCAGACGCCGTCACCGTCTCGTCGGCGGCGCCGCGCACGACGTCCACCTCCTGAACGACGGTGGCGAGCCGCTCGCCGATCGCGGCATTCTTCGCCACCTCCGCCTCCATCGCCAGGGCGCCCTGGTCGAGGTCCCGCCGCACGGCGGCGATCTGGGACTGCAGCGCGCGGACCACGTCCTTCACCCGGTCGGCGTTCTCCGCGGATCTGCGCGCGAGCGTCCTGATGTCGCCCGAGACGGTGGCGAAGCCGAGGCCCGCCTCGCCCGCCCTCGCCGCCTCCACGGCCCCGGAGACCGCCAGCATGGTCGTCTGAACCGCGATCAGGGAAATCGCGTCCACCAGCTTGTCGATCCGGTGGCCGGCGTCTTCGAGCGACGCCGCCCGGGCGGAGCCGTCACGGGTGTCCTGCAGGGCTGCGCCGACCCCGTCGATCATAGCCGCGATTGCGGAGCGGCCCTCGTCCAATCCCCGCTGAACGGCGTCCACGCCCTCGAGCGCGTGCGTCGCCGCCTCGCGGGTTCTGGCCGCCGATCGCTCGATCTGGGCCATGGCGGCGCTGGCCTGCTGGGTCGCGGCAGCCTGGCCCTGGGCGCCCGGCTGATCTGGTCGATGGCGACCAGGATCTCTGCGGCGGCCGAAGAGAGCTCCTGCACCGCGGCCGACAACTCCTCCGCCGCGGCCGCGACCTCGACGCTGCGGACCCGGTTCTGGCCTTCGTCCTGCAGGGCCTCGGCCATCTCGGCGAGCACATGGGCCGTGCGATCGCTCTCCTCCAGCGCGCCCGCCTGCTGCTGAACGGCGCGCTGGGCCTCGGCGGCGGCGGCGGACTGCTCCTCCGCGGCGCTGGAGATGGTCTCCGCGCCCCGTTGCGCCTCACGGGCCGCGCCGTCGGCCTCGACCGCAGCGAGGGAGGATGTCCTGCGCCCCATCGACCAGGGCCGCCATACGGGTGCGGATGCCGATCAGCGTCTCGGAAACGGCAGCGCCGGCCGCGGATCCGGCGGCAGCGCGCGTGGCCGCGTCGCGGATCGTCTGGGCGAGCAGGCGCACGTCCTGAAGGATCTCGCCGGCCAAGACGCCCACATCGCGCGAGCGGCGTTCGGCCGTTTCGGCGAGCGCGCGAACCTCGTCCGCCACGACGGCGAAGCCGCGCCCATGGTCGCCGGCGCGGGCGGCTTCCAGGGCGGCGTTCAGCGCCAGCAGGCTGGTCTGGTCGGACATGTCGGCGACCGCCGCGGTGATCTCGCCGATCGCGGCGGCCTGCGCTTCGAGCGCGGCGACGACCTCGACCGAGGCGAGCTGCCGCTCGGCGTTGGCCTTCACGGCGGCGACGGACGCGTCCGCCTGAGCGACGGTCTCCGTGACAAGGGTCTGCAGGGTCTCGATACGGCGGCGCGACTCGTCGGCCCGCTCGCGGGCCTGGGCGAAACCCGCGGCCAGCGCGCCGACCGCGATCAGCGATCCATGGCTCGCCTTGGCGGCCTCTTCGGCGGCGCTGGAAATCTGTTCCAGGGCGCGCCGCAGTTCCTCGGCGGCGGAGGCCGACTGGGCGATGCCGCTGGCCAGTTCCTGGGTCGCGGCGCCGATGCGCTCGGCGGCGGTGTTTGCGCGGACATGCCGGACGCGCTTGCGGGGCGCAGGCGGCGCAGGCGCAGGCGCAGGCGCAGGTTTCGGCGGCTCCGCGGCCTCAGGCCGCCCGACCTTCTTGGCCAAGGTTGAACGCTTCACCAGCGCCATTACACGATCCCCCGCGTCCCCCGACGCCGCTGAATGGAGCCCGCGACGGCGCGCGGTCCAAGGTCCGCGCAACAAGCCCCTCAAGTTCGGGAAACTCAAGCTCCGCCGTAAAGTTCCCCGCTCGTCACGAATTCAGGCGGCGCTCCGGCTCAGGCGGTCTTACTGACCCCGCCCGCCTCCGCGATCGCGAACGCCTGGGCGACGAGCCGCGCCGTGCCGAAGACGCTCATGAAGGCGATGTCCGCCGCATCGCGCCCGGCGGCGACCCGGACCAGCCCACTGACCGGCGCCTTTCCCGTCGGGTCGACGAGCCACCACCGGTCGCCCAGGTAGACCTCGGCGACGGCGTGCAGGTCGGGCGGCTCCAGCCTCCAGGCATAGGCGCTGACGGCGCGGGCCGGGATGTCGCTGGCCCGGCAGATCGAGATCGCCAGGTGGGCGAAGTCCCGGCACACCCCCGCCCGGTCGACAAAGGTGTCGAGCGCCGTTGTGCCGGAGTTGCTGACGCCAGGCTGGTAGTCCAGATGCCGCCCGATCCAGTCCACCATCGCGGCCACCCGGGCGCCGCCCGAGAGGGTCCCGAACTCGCGCGCGGCGAAGCGCTCGAAGCGGTCCGATGGGCAGAACCGGCTGGGTCGCAGATAGGCCAGGGCGTCATGCGGCAGGTCGCGGATCGCCACCTGCCCGGCGTCCTGGTAGGCGCCATCCTCGCGCTGCACGTCGACCGTCGCCGCGTACTGGATGCGGACGCGTCCGGCGGTGTCGAGAACGGCCCGCCGCTCGCCGGCCCCGTCGTCGTCCAATCGCGCGACCGCCGCGTCGGGATCGATGGTGAGCGTTTCGCTGACAACCAACTGGTCCGGCCCCTGGGCGGCCTCGATCAGCAGCAGCGTCTCGCACCGGATCGGGAAGTCGTAGGTCAGGTCCGCGAGGATGTCGAAGCGCATGCTGAGCCAACGCACCGGACTGGCCGCCGATCCCTGCGGTCACAGAGATGAGGCGGCGAACCGACGGCCCGAGCGAACCCGCCTCTAGCTATCCGCCGAAATGGCGATACTTTGATATCTAACGAATTGGAGGGAGCCCGTGCGCAAGACCGTTGTCCGGCTGAGGGCCCGCCCCTCCGGCCTGCCGCAGGCAAGCGACTGGGACATCCGCCAGGAGGAGGTCGCGGCGCCGAGCGACGGCGAGGTCCTGGTCGCGGTCCGCTATGTCTCGGTCTCGCCCTCGCTGCGCAACCAGATGGAGGCCGGCGGCGCCTATCTGCCGCCGCTGCAGCTTGGCGACACGCCGCGGGCCCGGGCGGTCGGCGAGGTGCTGGAAAGCCGCTCTCCGGACTACGCCCCCGGCGACCATGTGGAGGGCCTGCTGGGCGTCCAGAGTCACTTCACCGGCCCCACGACCACGCTGATGAAGGTCGATCCCGCGGTCGCGCCCCTGCCCCGCTACCTCGGGGCGCTCGGCATGACCGGCTTTACCGCCTATTTCGGCCTGCTGGATATCGGGCAGCCGAAGCCGGGCGAGACGGTCGTGGTCTCCGCGGCGGCGGGGGCGGTGGGCAGCATCGCCGGCCAGATCGCCAGGGTGAAAGGGTGCCGCGTCATCGGCATCGCCGGCGGGCCCGAGAAGTGCGCCCACGTGGTCCGCGACCTGGGCTTCGACGACTGCATCGACTATCGCGACGGCCGGCTGAGCGAGCGGCTGGCCCAGGCCGCGCCCAAGGGCGTCGACGTCTTCTTCGACAACGTCGGCGGCGAGGTGCTGGACGAGGTGCTGCTGCATCTCGCCTTCAAGGCGCGGATCCCGCTCTGCGGCGGGATCGCCCATTACAACGCCGTGGGCCAGTTCGGCCTGAAGAACCACCTGAAGCTCCTCGAGACACGCGGCCGGATGGAGGGCTTCTCGGTCTACGACTACGGCCCCCGCCACCTCGAAGCCCGCGACGCGCTGGCGGCCTGGCTGGCCGACGGCTCGATCGTCACGCACGAGCATGTCGAGGACGGGCTGGTGCGGTTTCCCGAGGTTCTGAGGCTGCTGTTCGGCGGCGGCCAGGTTGGCAAACTCATGGTGAGGGTCTGAAGAGGATGAGCGAGTTGGATTTCGGCGGCCGGAGCCTGAAGAGCGAGCCCCTGTGCGTCGCCGCGTTCGAGGTGGGGGACATCATGGCGCTCGGGCCCTCGCCGTTCCGCAACCGGCGTGTGGGCTATGTGACCGGCGGCCGGTTCGAGGGCCCGCGCCTGACCGGCGACATCCTGCCGGGCGGCGGCAACTGGCCTGAGAGCGGGACCGCTGTGGACGGGGCGGCGCTGGGGACCTTCGACGCCCGCTCCGTCTGGAGGACCGACGACGGGGCGGTGATCTATGTGACCTACACCGGCCGCAGCGTGGTGCCGGCCGACGTCGGCGCG
This sequence comes from Phenylobacterium sp. J367, assembly GCF_024699985.1. Classification (GTDB taxonomy): domain Bacteria; phylum Pseudomonadota; class Alphaproteobacteria; order Caulobacterales; family Caulobacteraceae; genus Phenylobacterium. The sequence goes on from NZ_JAJONA010000001.1 coordinate 4,752,195, forward strand.
GCGTTCCGCGACCCGGCCAAGCCGGAAGTGGACCCCAGCCGCTATTCGATCCGCGTGGCCTTCGTCTTCGAGACCGGGGACCCGCGCTACGACTGGCTGAACGGCCTGCTGGCGGTGGGTTGCGGCGAGCGGGTCGAGGGCGGCGTCCGTCACTACATCCACGCCATCGGCTGACCGCTTCCGGAGCCGGCTATTCCGAGGGCTCCGCCGACAGGCGCCGCGCCTCGGCGGCCAGGTTGTCGGCCACCTTCTGGAGCACCGCCAGGCAGGTCGCGAGGTCCGCCTCCGACACCCCAGCGGCCGCGACGCGGTTGATTCCGATCGCGATCGGGATGAGCTCGTGCTCCAGCGCCCGGGCGCGCGGGGTCAGGGAAACGTTGATCTTGCGCCGGTCGTCGGCATTGCGGACGCGCTTGATCAGGCCCAGCCGGTCCATGGCCGACAGCACGGTCACGGCGGTCGGCTCGGTGACGTTGGTGAGCTGCGCCAGCCGCTTCTGGGTGACGCCGTCCTCGGTCCAGAGCGCCCTCAGGAAGTACCAGAAGCCGCTGGAGAAGCCCTCGCGGGCGAGGCGCGCGTTCAGCACACGGTCGAACGCGCGATGGCAGCGGCGGACCTGGAAGCCGAGGCTCCGGTCGGGGGGGGAGCATCGTCTCCATCAGATCTTGAACGTCTCGAAGGTTTCCGGGGCGAAGAGCTCGTCGGGCTGCAGGCGCCGCGACGAGAGGCCCTGCTCGTAGTGGTAGCGCAGAAAGGTGTCCAGCACGCTGCGGTTACGCGCGAAGCCGTAGGGCCACCAGTCGTCGCCCAGCTCGGCGCGGGCTTCCTCCACCGCGGCGACCTGCCAGGGCAGCATGGTCGTGTGCGCCGAGGTGACGGCGAGGTTGTCGTAGGTGATCGCCTGCGCCGCGCTGAACGCCTTGAACAGCGACTGGGCGATCCAGCGGTTGGCCTCGTAGACCTCCCGGCGGATCGCGACCACGTGCATGATCGGGAAGATGCCGGTTCGCCGGAAGTAGGCCTTCTCCACCTCGACGAAGTTCGGGAACAGGCGCTTCACGTCGTCAGGGCGGGAATAGAAGGTCGAGGGCGTGCGGGCGGTATGCAGCGCGTCGATTTCGCCGTCCGCGAGCATCTGGGCCAGCGTCTGTTCCGGCCCGATGGGCGTGACCTTGAACTTCGGCGGAAGGTTCAGCTTCAGCTTCTCGTCGCGCCCGGGCTCCTCCTCGCCGCCGGTGAAGTAGTGCTGGCCGGCCGGGTCGACGCCATACTCGTCGGCGAGGATGCCGCGGATCCAGACCGGCGCGGTCATCTGGTACTCCGGCACCCCGAAGCGCTTGCCGGCGAGGTCCGCCGGTTCGCGGATGCCACTCTTCGCCGAGACGAAGATGCAGGAGTGGCGGAAGAACCGCGACGGGAACACCGGGATGGCGATGAACGCCGGGTTCTCCCGCGTCAGCGAGACGCAGTAGGACGACAGCGACATCTCGGCCACGTCGAACTCCCGGTTCCGCAGCATCCGGAAGAAGGTCTCCTCCACGTGCAGCGGCAGGAAGTTGAGGTCGATGCCTTCCGGCTGGACGCGGCCGTCGGCGAGCGCCCGCGTGCGGTCGTAGTCCCAGCAGGCCAGGGTCAGCCGGAGTTTGCTCATGTCGCGTTCCAGGTTTCGGTGATGTCGATCTCGCGGCCTTCGGCGGCCGAGCGGAGGATGGCGAGGCAGACGGCGAGGTTCTCCGCCCCCCAGGCGCCGGAATGCAGTGGCGGGCGGCCCTCAACGACGGCGGCCCAGAGCTCGTCGATCACGCCGTGCCGCGTCGCCGGCCCCACCGGGACCTCGACGGTGCGACGCTCTGTCGGACCGTAGACCTCGACGCCGGTGGCCGTGAGCCGCAGGTCGCCGCGCTCGCAGGCGACAATGGCCAGGCCGAAATGTTCGTGGCCCACGGGCCGGGCGCGCGCCCGGCGCGGTCCCATAGGCCCGGGCGGCCTTCAGCTCCTCCTCCGGCACGCTCTGCAGGCGCCGGCGCGCGACCGCATAGGCCGCAGGATCCTTCGCGACGCCCGTCTCGCCCACCCAGCCCATCAGGGCGTCGGTGTCGTAGCGGCCGTAGCCGGAATAGGTCAGGGCCGCCGACCCGCCGCCCTCGAAGGTCAGGAAGGCCTGGTACGCGCCCTCGGTCGGCCGCGCCGGGTCCCAGGCGCCCACGGTGGCCCGGACGCTCCGCACGGGCGCGTCCATCAGCCGCCGGACCACGTCAACCTGGTGCGCCGCCTGGCTGAACACCACGCCGCCGCCCTGGGCGGTCTCCAGCTCGGCCGGCCGCCGTGGCCGATAGAGAAAGTCGGTGAAGGTGGTGAGCGTGACCATCCGCGGCCGCCCGAGCTCGCCGGACGCGATCAGGTCGGCGGCGGCGGCCACCGGCGGGTCGAAGCCGTGGCTCGGCCCCACCACGAGGGCCACGCCCGCCGCCTCGGCCGCCTGCGTCATCGCCCGGCAGTCGGCGACGCTGAGCGCCATCGGCTTCTCGACCAGCACGGCGAGGCCCTGCCTCGCCGCGGCGATCGCCAGCTCCGCGTGGCTCTCATGAGGGGTGGCGATGTAGACCGCGTTCAGGCCGCCTGAGCGATAGAGCGCGTCCGCGGTGTCGAAGGCCGCAACACCGAACTCCGATTCGAACGCGGCGCGGGCTTCCGCGCGCGGGTCCGCCGCGCCGGCCACGACCACGCGCGGGTCGGCGACCAGGGTTGGCCGGGTCAGGTCGAACCCGCGGCTCAGACCCACCACGCCGAGACGGAGCACACGCCCGGACATACGCTGCGGCAACCCCCCTCAACCCTTCGTGGCGCCGGCCGCTGGACAGCGGCCACGTCCCTCCATAAAATACTTCGATATCTAAGTCTTTTGCAATGAGAGCCGATGAGACCCGCCGACAACGAACTTCTCTGCCGGGTGGAGGGCGAGGCCCCGATGGGCCGGGTCATGCGCCAGCACTGGCTGCCCGCCTGCATGAGCGAGGAAGTGGCCGAGGCCGACGGGACACCGGTGAAGGCCCGTCTGCTGGGCATCGACCTGGTGGTGTTCCGCGACACCAAGGGACGCGTCGGCGTGCTGGACGAGAAGTGCCCGCACCGTGGGGCCTCCCTGGTCTTCGGCCGGAATGAGAACTGCGGCCTGCGCTGCCTCTACCACGGCTGGAAGTTCGGGGTGGAGGGCGAGATCCAGGAGATGGCGTCCGAGCCGCCCGGCAGCCGGATGATGAACCTGAAGCACCGCGCCTATCCCGTTGAGGAGTCGGCAGGCTTCGTCTGGGTCTGGATGGGCGATCCCGAGGCCGTCGCGCCCTTCGAGACGCCGTCCTGGGCGCCGACCTCCACCGGAACGATCTCCATCGTGAAGATGCACGCGGCCTGCAACTGGGCCCAGGTGCTGGAGGGCTCGATCGACAGCGCCCACTCCTCCAGCCTGCACTCCACCAACATGCCGACCGCCGAGGTCGAGGGCTCCACGGCCACCGAGACCGCCTGGCTGCGTCCGTCGAACGACAAGGCGCCGAAGCTGGAGGTGGAGGCCACGGACTTCGGCTTCCACTACGCCGCGATCCGCCGGCCCATCCGAGATCCGGAGACCCACGTCTACATCCGCACGACGGTGTTCATCGCGCCCTTCACGGTGCTGATCCCGCCGAATGACCAGTACAACCTCGCCCAGATGCTGGTGCCGATCGATGATGTGAACTGCATGTTCTACTGGATCGCCTGGCACCCCACGAAGGGCATCGGCCAGGACGCCTGGCGGAAGTTCTGCGGGGCGGAGGTCGGCCCCGACCTGAACCCCGACTTCACCAAGAAGCGGAACCTCGCCAACCGCTACGAGCAGGACCGCGCGGCCATGAAGGCCGGCGACTTCACCGGCATCACCGGCATCCCGACCCAGGACATGGCCATGTGGGAGAGCATGGGGCCGATCGCCGACCGCAGCGAGGACCACCTCGGCTCGTCGGACGCCGCGATCATCCAGTTCCGCCGCCAGATGGTGGCCGCCGCCAAGGCCTGCGCGGCCGGCGAACCGGCGATCGGAACCCGCAGCGCCACGCCGCGCGTCGACCTGGCCTCCTTCGAGGGCGTGGTGCCGAAGACCGCCGACTGGCGGGGCTTCACGACCCGTGCCCGCGTGGCCAACGCCGCCGCCGAATAGGGCCGCTTTGACAACGGCGGCCAAGCACCCCACCAAGGCTCGGGGGACGGGAGGCTTGGCCGACGTGACGGCGGACGACGATATCCGGCATCTGCTGCTGTCGCTGCTCCAGGGCTTCTACTGGTGCGACGAGAGTCTTCAGAACTATCTGCGGACCCGCGGCTGGCCGTCGGTGACGCGGCCGCAGTCCATGGTGATGGCCAATGTCGCGCTGGGCGTCCGCAGGCCGTCCGACATCGCGCGCCGCCTGGGCGTCAGCCGCCAGGCGATCCACGCCACGATCATCCAGATGGCGAAGCTCGGCATCGTCGAACTCGCCAACGACCCGACCAACCGGCGCGTGAAGGTGGTCGCCCTCACCGCTCAGGGCGAGGCCATGCGGGCCGACGCGCAGAAGGCCATGGTGCTGATGGGCGAGGCGCTCTTCGAACGCTTCGGCAGGGCGCAGGTCCTGAAGACCGCCCATCTCCTGGGCGAGGACTGGGGGCCGCCGCTGACCTTCGGCCCGCCTGAGCCGAAGGCCGGCGGCTGAACCGCTAGCGCTTGGCGGCGACCCAGTCGGCCAGCAGGTCGGCGGCCGTGTCGCGCTCCTGGCGGCTGTCCTCGAAATAGTGGAGCCCTTGATCAGCTCGAGCTGCTTGTCGGTCGAGCCGATGTTGTCGAAGATCTTCCGGGCGTCGCTCGGGAACACCCCGGTGTCGGCCAGCCCCTGCACCACCAGGCTCGGCAGCGTGAACTTGGCGAGCTGCTCGGCGCCCTGGCACTTCGAGGTTTCCAGGCTCCACATGGAGAGCCAGGTCTTCAGGTTGTTCGCGCGGCCGATCGAGGGCGTGCGGTTCGCCACCGCCGGATGGCCGCGGTAGCACATGGGCGTCTGGCGCTCGGACGGATCGATGGAGCCGTCCATCATCCGCAGGTCGCCCCAGCAGCGGAACAGCGGGAACAGGCGGTCCGGGATGCCGGCGTCGTTCAGGCGCTTCAGCTCCGCCTTCGCCCAGTCGGTGATCCGCTGGTTGCGGGCCCGCTGGGCCGCGCGGTAGCGGGCGATGAACTCTTCCGAGTAGGGCGGGCCGTTGTCCGGGTTGAAGGGGTTCAGGCTCTCGTCGGTGGCCACCGGATCGAACTCGTCGACCACAGAGGCGTCCATCCAGTCGGTCAGCACCTCGGGCCGGCCCTGGTGGGCGTTGAAGGAGACGTAGAGCTCGGCCTTGGGAAGCGTGTTCAGGGCCTCGAGGCCCGGGCCGGTCAGCAGGTCGCCGAGCGTCGGCTGGATCGCCTCGGCCAGGTAGGCGCCCATCAGCGACCCGCCGCCCGAGTTGCCGAGGATGACGATGGTCTCGACGCCCCGCTCGCGGAGCCAGCGCATGCCCACCCCGATGTCGATGACCGCGTGCTCCAGCAGGAACTGGTCCTCGGCGCCGCGATAGCGGGTGTTCCAGCCCAGGAAGCCGTAGCCCCGCGCGGCGAGGTAGGGCGCGATGTAGTGCTCGGAAAAGTCGACGTTGTAGTGCGTGGCGATGAAGGCGGTCTTGGGCTTCTGGCCCTTCGGCGTCGTATAGATGCCCTGGCAGGGATGGCCCCCGGCCTGGATGCGCGGCGCGGTCGGGGGAGACCACACCGATGAACTCGCGGTCCACCTTCGCCATCAGGTCGCTGTCGTCGATCACGCTCGCTCTCCCCATTCCTCGACGCCGTTTGCCGGCGTATCGACACTTCGTAATCTAAGTATTATGCCCACTTCATAGGCCACGTGAGGGAAAGGACGCAAGCCGGATGCGCGCGCTGATGCAGGAGTGGTCGCTGACCCTGGACAAGCTGCTGGACCACGCCGCCCGCTGGCACGGCGAACGCGAGATCGTGACGCGCTCCGTGGAAGGCCCGGTCACCCGCAGCACCTGGGCCGACATCCACCGGCGCGCCAAACAGGTCTCCCACGGGCTCCTGGAACTCGGCGTGAAGCCGGGCGACCGGGTCGCCACCATGGGCTGGAACTCCGACCGCCACCTGGAGGCCTGGTACGGCGCCGTGGGCATCGGCGCGGTGCTCCACACCCTGAACCCGCGGCTCTTCCTCGAGCAGATCGCCTATATCGCCAATCACGCCGGCGACGAGATCCTGCTGGCCGATCCCGCGTGCGCGCCGCTGCTGGAGGAGCTGCTTCCCCAGTGCCCGACGATCCGGAAGGTGATCTTCCTCAGCGAGGAGGTCCCACCCGCCTCGTTCGCCGCCGAGGCCTTTGAGCCCTGGCTCGCCGGGCGGCCCACGGACACGCCCTGGGGGCGGCTTCGACGAAAACGCGGCGGCGGGCCTCTGCTACACCTCGGGCACCACCGGCAATCCCAAGGGCGTGCTCTACGGACACCGGTCCAACTACCTGCACGCCATGATGACGCTGCAGCCCGACGCCCTGAACCTGTCGGCGCGCGACACCATCCTGCTGATCGTGCCGATGTACCACGCCAACGCCTGGGGGGTGATGTACTCGGCCCCGCTGGTCGGCGCGAAGCTGGTGCTGCCGGGCCAGAAGCTGGACGGCGCCTCCCTGCACGAGCTGATCGAGACCGAGGGCGTCACCTACTCAGCCGGCGTGCCGACCATCTGGCAGATGCTGCTGGCGCACCTGAAGGAGACCAAGGGGAAGCTGACGACCCTCCAGCGGGTCACGGTCGGAGGCTCGGCCTGCCCGGAATCGATCATCCGTACGCTGCACGATGACTACGGCGTGGACGTGATCCAGGGCTGGGGCATGACCGAGACCTCGCCCCTGGCGACGATATCGGTCCCCAAGCGTCCGGGCCTCAGCTTCGAGGACTCCATCCCCGGCAAGCTCAAGCAGGGCCGCCTGCTGGGCAATCTCGACCTGAAGCTGGTGGACGACGCGGGGAAGCGCCTACCGCACGACGGCAAGACCTTTGGCCGCCTGATGATCAAGGGACCGACCATCGCCAGCGCCTACTACGGCTCACCGCCCGGTTCGGCGCTCGACGAGGAAGGCTTCTTCGACACCGGCGACGTGGCGACGATCGACGCCGACGGCGACATGCAGATCACCGATCGGGCCAAGGACGTCATCAAGTCCGGCGGCGAATGGATCAGCTCGATCGACGTGGAGAACATCGCCGTCGGCCACCCGAAGGCGGCGCTCTGCGCGGTGCTGGGCGTCGTGCATCCGAAGTGGGACGAGCGGCCAGTGCTGCTGGTCCAGCTTGAGCCTGGCCAGGCGGCGGACAAGCAGGAGTTCCTGGACTTCCTGGATGGCAAGATCGCCCGCTGGTGGATGCCGGACGACGTGGTCTTCGTGGAGCAAATCCCCCTCGGGCCCACCGGCAAGATCGACAAGAAGCTGCTACGCCAGACGCTGACGGGCTACCAGCTCCCCTTCGATCCGAACCTCAAGCGCTGACCCTAGCTGGTCGGGGGCTGGAGCTTTTCGGCGAGCTCGATCACGCGGGCGACCGTCATACCCAGGATCTGGGCCGGCAGCGGTTCCTTGAGCGCGCCCGTCTCGTCGAAGGCGTTCTGGGCGAAGGGGATCAGCACCTGCTCGGTCGCCACCACCGTCTGGATGGTGCCCAGGATCTGGCGCAGCTGCAGCACCCCGCGCAGGCCGCCGAAGGGACTGATCGAGGCGGCCATCACCCCGGCCACCTTCCCGCGGAAGGCCGAGAGCGTCACCATCGTCTCGCCGTCGGTCGGACGCGACGCCCAGTCGATGGCGTTCTTGAGCAGCGAGGTCACCGAGCCGTTGTGCTCCGGCGTGGCGATCAGGAAGCCGTGGTGGGCGCGCATCAGCGCCTTCAGCTCCCGCGCCGCGTCGGGGAACGCCTGCGCCTCCAGGTCGCCGTCGTAGATCGGCAGGTCGAAGTCCGACAGCCGGATGGCCGTCACCTCGGCGCCGCGGCTCTCGGCCTCCCGCACCGCGAGGTCCAGCAGGGCCTGGTTCAGCGAGCCTGTGCGGGTCGAGCCTGAGAAGGCGAGCAGTCGGACTGTCATCCGTTTTCCCTGTTTTCAGACGGCGCTGTCGGTCGGAAACTCGTCGACCGCGGCGGGGGAGAGATTGCGGCCGACCTGAGCCAGCGCCCGGCGCAGCACCTCGATCTCGGCCTCGGTGAGCCCGGCCAGCGCGATACGATTCACCTCGGCGACCGCCGGCATCAGCACCGCCTCCAGCGCCTTGGCCTCGGGCGTCAGATAGACGTGCATCTTGCGCCGGTCGTCGGTCTGCTTGCGTCGCTCCACGAAGCCGCTGCGCTCCAGGCTCTTCAGCGCGATCACCGTGGTCGGCTCGCGCATCCCGACCCGTCGGGACAGCTCGCGCTGGGTCAGGCCGTCTTCGCGCCATAGCACGCGCAGGAAGCGCCACTGCCCGCTCGAGACGCCGTGCGGCGCGGTGCGTTCCTCCAGCGCCCGCGAGAAGGCGCGGAAGGCGATGCGGGTGAGATAGCCGATCGAGTTGTTGGGATCGGCGTAGAACCGAGTGTCCTTCATCGTAGCGACTTTTCCATCCCCGCCCCGGCGCCGCAATCGCATGCGTTGACAGCTTCCGCGCCCGTTCCTACGGAATACATAGAATTCTAATCAATTTGGAAAGACCCGGATGTCGATCCTCGGCCTGCCCCTCCTGCCCACCACCATCGTCGGCAGCTATCCCCAACCGGACTGGCTGATCGACCGCGAGGGGCTGAAGTCGCGCCTGCCGCCCCGGGTCCGGGCCAAGGAGCTGTGGCGCATTCCCGAGGGCCTGCTTGCCGACGCGCAGGAGGCCGCAACCCTCGTGGCGATCAGCGACCAGAAGCTGGCCGGCATCGACATCGTCGGCGACGGCGAGATGCGCCGCGAGAGCTATTCCAACCGCCTGGCCACCGCGCTGTCTGGCATCGAAACCGATCCCCCGGGCATGGCCATGGACCGCACCGGGGCCATGAACCCTGTCCCGCGCGTCGCCGGCCCGATTCGCCGGACCGGCCCGATCGAGTCCCAGGACGCCGCCTTCCTGAAGGGCCGCGCCGGCGTGCCGGTGAAGATCACCATCCCGGGTCCCTTCACCATGACCCAGCAGGCGCAGAACGATCACTATCCGGACGACCGGTCGCTGGCCCTCGACTACGCCGACGCGGTCAACGCCGAGGCCCGCGACCTGTTCGCCGCCGGGGTCGACATCGTCCAGCTCGACGAGCCCTACCTCCAGGCCAAGGCCGACCAGGCGCGGTCGTTCGCCATCGAGGCGATCAACCGGGCGGTGAAGGGGCTGCCCGGCCTGACCGCGCTGCACATCTGCTTCGGCTACGCCCACGTCCACAAGGGCGCGTCCAAGCCCGGCGGCTACGCCTTCCTCGAGGAGCTGGAGGCCTCGGACGTGGACATCATCTCCATCGAGGCGGCCCAGCCGAAGCTCGACCCGTCGATCCTTCGCGAACTGCCGTCCAAGCACATCATGTACGGCGTGATCGACATGAACGACCCGAATGTGGAGACCGCGGAGACCGTGGCCGCCCGCATCCGCGAGGCCCTGCCCTACATCGACGCCGAGCGCCTGATCGTCGCCCCCGACTGCGGGATGAAGTACATCAGCCGGGAGGTCGCCTTCGGCAAGCTGAAGGCCATGGCCGACGGCGCGGCCATCGTCCGCAGGGAGCTCGGCGGCTAGGCCCAGGCGCGCCCGTCAGCCCGGATATCGCTCGAACGCTGGCAGCCCGTGCGCCGTGGCCATCCAGCTGATGCGCTCGGCGACCTGGATGTGCGCCGTGGGCTGGAGGGCGGCGGGATCGTCCAGCGTCGCCGTTTGCACGTCGATCAGGCCCGGGAAGACGGCCTCATTCGTGTAGAACAGGCCCGTACCGCAGGCTTCGCAGAAATGGCGCCGGCCGTGTTCGGACGACGCGTAGATCCGCGTCGCGCCATCGATCTTCATCTGGTCGGCGGGGACCATGGCCCACGCGACCATGGGCCCCCGAGGCGCGCCGGCAATCGGTGCAGTGGCACAGCGCGTGGTGGATCGTCTCCGCGGGCATTTCATAGGTGACCGCCCCGCAGTGGCATCGTCCGGCGAGCATCGGCTAATCCCTCTTTCGGTTGCTTTCCGGATGAGATTAGCACCGGGCCTGCTGCCAGCGCTGTGGCGGCAATCTCGGGGTAGATGACCGCGAGCGGCGGCAGCGCGCCTTACGCGCCGCCGTGCTCGGCAAGCCAGTCGGCCAGCAGGCGGTTCACCGTCTCCGGCGCCTCGAGCGTCGGCAGGTGGCCGCACCCCGCGATCTCCACGAAGCGGGCGTGCGGGATCCCGGCCAAAATCTCGTCCTGCTGGGCCTGGGTGGTGATGCCGTCCGCGTCGCCGCGGATGACCAGGGTCGGGACCCTGATGCTGCCCAGCGACGGGCGGCTGTCGGCCCGCGCCATGATCGCCCGCTGCTGGCCGAGGAAGCCCTCGGCCCCGGTGTCGGCGGCCATCTGCCGGATAAGGCCGAGCAGGGCCTCGTCACCGCGGCGGTCGGGATGCACCAGCATCGGAATGCGCTCCTCGGCCACCTGGTCGAAACGGCCGGATTCCACCAGGCGGATGTAGCCCAAGCGGCGCTCGGTCTGGGCCGGGCCGTCGTTGGCGGCGAGCGTCGCGATCAGGGCCAGGCTGATCACGCGCTCGGGCGCGCGCCGCATCACCTCGAAGGCGGTGAAGCCGCCCATGGCGTGGGCCACCAGATGGAAGCGCGCCGGCGCCGCCGCCAGCAGGCGGTCCGCCATGCCGGCGATGGTGTCGTCCTGCCGGTGGTCGGCGACGATCAGCTCGTAGTCCTCGGCCAGCGCCGCAAGCTGGGGCTCCCAGATGGCCTCGGTCAGCAGTTGGCCGGAGGCGAAGACCACGGTCGGACGATCCATCAGGCCACCTGGTTGTTGAGCGGTTCGCCGGCGGCGAGCCGGCGGCAGTTCTCGAAGGCGGCCGCCAGGCTGCGCTCCAGGGTCTCCGGCGTGAGCCAGGCCATGTGCGGGGCGACCACCACATTGGGCAGGGCCAGCAGCGGGTTGGCCGGATCCACCGGCTCCTCCGCAAAGACGTCGAGGCCGGCCCCTGAGAGCCGGCCCGAGCGCAGGGCGTCCGCCAGCGCCGCCTCGTCCACCAGACCGCCGCGGGCGGTGTTCACGAGGACGGCGCCGGGCTTCATGGACGCCAGGGCCGTGGCGTCGATCATCCGGTCGGTCTCGGGCGTCAGCGGCACGTGCAGGGAGACGATGTCGGCGGTGCTCAGCAGCTCCTCGCGGCTGACGAACCGCCCAGGCAGGTCCGGCTTCGCCGACCGCGCGGTGTAGATCACCTCCGCGCCCAGCGCCTGCAGCGCCGCCCCCAGCCGCGACGCCGAGCCGCCGTAGCCCATGAAGCCGACGGTGCGTCCCGCGATCTCGCCGGTTCCGTCGATCTGCACCGGATCGGGCGACCATCCCTCCCCGCGCCGCGTCAGCGGGTCGAGGTAGGAGAGCCGGCGCAGCACGGCCAGCATCAGGGCGAGCGCCATCTCCGCCACCGCCTGGCTGTTGACGCCGGGCATGTTGGCGACCGTCACGCCGGCCGCTTTAGCCGCCTCCAGGTCGATGGTGTTCACGCCGACGCCGAGCTTCTGGATCAGTCTCAGCCTCGGGCCCTGGGCGATGACCTCGGCGGTGATCGGTTTCAGCACGTGAAGGAAGACATCGGTGTCCGCGAGTTCGCGGGTCAGCGCCGCATCGTCGTCCTCGTCGACGACCACGGCCTCGATGCCGAACTCGGCGGCGTAGCGGTCGAGCATGGCCCGGAAGCCGGGGCTCGCGCGGTACTGCAGCAGCGCCTTCACTTGAGCCCCGCCGCCACCGACGGCGCGAAGGCCGAGGGGCCAGCGAACACCGCGTCGGCGCCCATCGCCTCCTCGATCCGGATCAACTCGTTCCACTTCGCCATGCGCTCGGAGCGCGTGAAGCTGCCGACCTTGAGCTGGCCCGCGTCCCAGCCGACCGAGAGGTGGGTGATCGAGACGTCCTCGGTCTCGCCGGAGCGGGCGGAGACGATCGTCGCCCAGTCCCGCGACCGGGCCGCGTCGAGCGCCGCCTTGGCGCGGGTGACGGTGCCGGCCTGGTTGACCTTCACCAGCACCGCGTTGCCGCCGCCGGCCGCCGCCGCGCGCGCCACGCGCTCGGCGTTGGTCACCAGGATGTCGTCGCCGATCACCTGCACCCGCGCCCCGTATGCCTTCGTCGCGCGGGCGAAGCCGTCCAGGTCGTCCTGGCTCACCGGGTCCTCGATCGAAAGGATCGGATAGCGGTCGACCCAGCCCGCCACGCGCTCGACCATCTCGGCGCTGGACAGGTCTGCCTTGTCGAGGCTCATCCGGTAGCGGCCGTCGCCGCGGTCCAGCTCGTTGGCGGCGATGTCGAGCGAGATGAAGACGTCCTCCCCGGGCCGATGGCCCGAGCGCTCGATAGCCCGCACCAGGTCGTCGAGCGCCTGCTCGTTACTGTCGAACACCGGCCACCAGCCGCCTTCGTCCGCCGCGCCCGCCAGCCGTCCGCTCTCGGCCATGATCTCGCCCGCCGCGCGGAACACGTCGGCCGTCACCTCGAAGACCTCGCGCACGCTCCCGGCCTTCGGGACCATGATCATGAAGTCCTGCAGGTCCGTGCGGCGGCCCGCATGCGCCCCACCCCCGAAGATCTGGATCTCCGGCAGCGGGATACGCACCTTCCGCCCCTCCGCGAGATGGGCCCACAGCGGCAGGCCCTCCGCGGCGGCCGCGGCGTGCAGCGCCGCCAGCGACACGGCCACCACCGCATTGCCGCCCAGGCGGGCGAAGTTCGGCGTGCCGTCCGCGTCAGCCATCGCCTCGTCCAGCCCGGCCTGGTCGCGCACGTCGCGGCCCTTGAGCAGGCCGGCGATCTCGCCGTTCACCGCGGCCACGGCCTTGTCGACGCCCATGCCGCCGAACCGCGCGCCGCCGTCGCGCAGGTCGATGGCCTCGTGGGAGCCACGCGACGCCCCGGCTGGAGCCAGGGCCCGGCCCATGGCGCCGCCGGCCAGCGTCACCTCCGCCTCGACCGTTGGCCGGCCGCGCGAATCCCACACCTGGCGGGCGCGGACGCTGGTGATCTCGGTCTTCATCGTTCCTCCAGCGCCCTGGCCCAGGCCTGCGCGAGTTCGCCGAGGCTGGCCGGCGTTTCGGCGATCAGCCGCCGCGCGGCCCCCCGCACGAACGCCCGGTCGGCCTCGTCCTGCAGATATTCCACCGGCGACTTGCCATCCACCCGCGCCAGAAGCAGCGCGGCCGTCAGCTCCGCCGCCCGCGTCTCCAGCGCCGCCTGAGGCTCCCAGCCGACCGCCGGGCGGTAGGCCGCGTGGAAGGTGGCGAGGCTCTCCAGATAGGCGGCCGTGTGCGCCGGCTTCCAGACGGGCTTCAGCAGCAGGTGGGTCGAGCAGAAGGCCACGTCAAACGCGGGATCGCCATACCAGGCGCACTCCGCGTCCAGCAGCACCGGGCCCTCCGGCCCCTGCAGGATGTTCTTCGGGCTCACGTCGCCGTGCACCAGGCTGATCCGCGACGCGGCCGTCCGGTCGGCCAGCGCGGTCAGCCGCCCGGCCAGGTCCGGATGCCGCCTGGCCGTCTCGCGCAGATAGGGATCGAGGCGCAGGTCCTCGAAGAGCGCCGTCGTGGGAAACTGCTCCGCGATCTCGCTGGAGCCGGCGCAGCCGGCATGGATCCGCCCCAGCATGGCGCCCAGCCGCCCGGCGAAGGCCACGTCGATGCGGCCCGCCGCCAGCTCGGACTTCCAGACCGCGTGGGTCGCGGGATCGAAGAAGGTCATGACGAACAGGCTGGCGTCCCGGTCCTCCAGCAGCACCTCGGGGACGCCCTTTCCGACCAGCGGCCGGGCGGTCCGGAGCCACGCCACCTCGAAGTGCGACCGCTCCACCGGCGCGCGCCAGTCGGCGGCCACGCGCAGCTTGCCCAGCGCCCGCTTCACGCAGACGGGCCCGTTGGGCGTCTCCAGCCAATAGACCTCGCTCGAGACCCCGCCGGTCAACGGCTCCAGCACCGCGTCGGCATCCGGCGGCAGCAGGCCTCCGGCCCGCAGGGTCTGCATGATCACGGCATCGTGTGGCACCGGAATTCCTTAGAATACGAAGCGATCGGGGTCCAGCGCGGCCCTAGGAGCGTCAAGGAAATTGACGTATCTGCGTTTCAGGCGGATGATCCCTGGAGAAGAACGGCGGTCCGGACCAGCCAGACCGCGCCACCGAGGAGGATCCGATGGCCGCTCCGATCAACCGCGAATTCGACATCCGCGGCGTCAATCACCTGGCGCTCGTGTGCAAGGACATGGCGAAGACCGTCGAGTTCTACCGCGACATCCTGGGGATGCCGCTGGTGAAGACCATCGACCTGCCGAACGGCATGGGCCAGCACTTCTTCTTCGACATCGGCAACGGCGACTCGCTGGCCTTCTTCTGGTTCCCCAACGCCCCGGCGGCGGTCCCCGGCGTCTCGGCGCCCGCTCAGCTCCCCGGCGGCGGCGACATCCGCTCGGCGCACGGCTCGATGAACCACATCGCCTTCAACGTGCCGGCCGAGAAGTTCGACGAGTACCTCGTCAAGCTGGAGGCCAAGGGCGTGCAGCTCGGCAAGGTGCTGAACCATGACGACTCGCCGATGCAGCACACCGATGAGCTCCACGACGGCGTCTTCGTGCGCTCGGTCTACTTCTGGGATCCGGACGGCGTGATGCTCGAGTTCGCCTCCTGGACGCACAACGGTTTCACCGAGAAGGACGTCGCCCACGAGGCCGTGGACGCCGCCGGCGCGAAGTCGCGCAACGTGGTGCTGAAGGCCCTCGCCGAGAACGACGAGAAGGTCCTCGAAACGGCCAAATAGTGGCGCCGGCGCCGCAGCGTGAGGCGACATGCATCCACGCTGCGGCGATCCGTTGACACCAACACTTAGATATCTAATTTTGGGTCTAAGGATCGGAGCCTGACAGAGGTCTCCGGCCCCGGCGCGAAGAGCGCCTGACCAAGGTCCGATCAAGATCCGTGCGCAGAACGCGGCTTGACGCAAAACAGGGGGAGGCAGCGCAGAATGAACGTCCGGATTCTATTCGCGACCACCATGCTGGCCGGCGGGCTGGCTACGGCGACGATGGCGCAAGAGGCCACCAGCATCGGCGAAGTCGTCGTGACCGCCCAGAAGCGGGCCGAGAACGTCCAGGAGGTGCCGATCTCCATGGAGGTGGTGTCGGCCCAGACCATCGAAGACTTCCACTCCGACACCTTCCGCCAGCTCAGCGTGCCGAACGTCAACGTCGGCAACATCGGCGGCAACGACGTCATCTACATCCGCGGCTTCGGCTCGCCGTCGCAGAACTACTCGTTCGACCAGGCGGTCAGCCTCTACGTCGATGGGGTCTATGCGGGGCGCAGCCGGCAGTTCATGGCCCCCTTCTTCGACCTGCAGCGGGTCGAAGTGCTGCGCGGGCCGCAGGGCGCGCTGTTCGGCAAGAACACCGCCGCCGGCGCCATCAGCATCATCTCCGCCATGCCGACCCGCGAATTCGAGGGCTCGGTGACGGGGGTCTACAATTTCGACGAGAAGGGTCCCGGCGCGTGGGGCTACGTCTCCGGGCCGATCACCGACAGCCTGGGCATCCGCCTGGCGGCCAAGCTGCTCGACAAGGACGGCTACGTGGAGAACCTCGGCCAGAACGGCCGGGACGAAGTCACCAACAAGCAGGCGCTGGTGCGCGGGATCCTGCGCTACGAGCCGAACGACGTCTTCGACTACACCGGCAAGGTCGAGTACAGCCAGGCGATCCAGCTCGGCAACGCCACCGTGGCCGGACCGGTGACCGGCGGCCAGCAGCCGAAGCTGACCCGCTTCACCACCGATGGTCCGCTCGGCGAGGCGGGCTTCGACACCTTCTCCTGGAACGTCGCCGGCACGGGCAACCTGCAGGTGGGCGACCTGACGCTGGTCTCGGTCAGCGGCTTCTCCTGGTTCAAGGCCAAGCACGTCAACGACTTCGACCAGACGAACCCGGCGGGCGGCGTCTTCCCGCACACCGTGTCGAACAACTACCCCGAACGGTTCCAGCAGTGGTCGCAGGAGTTCCGCCTGCAATCGCCCGGCGGCGAGCGCCTCGACTGGATCGTGGGCGCCTACTACGACAATCAGCAGTACATGGTGGATCAGTACAACCACTATGGGATCGCCGGCCTCGGCCAGTTCACGATGTACAGCCACTTCAAGCAGCAGGCGGAGAGCTGGTCGGTCTTCGGCCAGGGCACCTTCAACGTCTCCGAAGAGCTGCGCCTGCTGGGCTCGCTGCGCTACTCCCACACCAGCAAGCGCGGCGACTTCACGACCAAGTCCCTGCGCGGCCCCTTCCCGTTCCGCCCGATCACCTCGGCGCGCGACAACATCTCGGAAGGCAATGTCGACCCGTCGATCACCGTCCAGTACGACGTGGCGCCGCGCATCATGGTCTACGCCACCTACGGCCAGGGCTCGAAGTCCGGCGGCTTCGTGTCGAACACCTACGGCACCACCAACGCCACCTTCACCTTCAAGCCTGAGAAGTCGGAGAACTTCGAGGCCGGCGTGAAGAGCACCCTGGCCGACGGCCGGCTGGTGCTGAACGCCGCGGTCTACAAGACCAGCTTCGAGGACCTGCAGGTCTCCACCTACAACTCGAACGTCCAGAGCTACATCGTCGGCAACGCCGCGGAAGCCAGCAGCACGGGCATCGAGGGCTCCGCCGTCTGGAACCCGATCCGCAACCTCACCGTGACCGCCAACGGCGCCTACCAGGACGTGAAGTACGACGACTATCCGGGCGCCCAGTGCCTGGCGACGCAGCCGATCAGCGAGTGCAATCCGACGGTCCCGGCCAGCGTGGCGGCGAACAACCTGAAGGGCTACCCGCTGCCGAACATCTCCAAATGGAGCGGCACGCTGCGCGTGCAGTACGTGGCCGAGCTGCCGAACGGCCTGAACCTCACGACCATGCTCGCCGCCAACGGCCGCTCGAAGCACTTCAACTCGGACGACCAGAGCATCGAGTACGGCCTGCAGGAGGGCTACACCAAGCTCGACGGCCGCATCGAGCTCGCCCCCGCCGACGGCCCCTGGCACGTCGCGCTGGTCGGCACCAACCTGACGGACGAGATCACCACCAGCGGCTCCTTCCGGCTTCCCGCGCCGATCGCACCGGTCACCCGCGCGCTCTACTGGGTGGAGCCCGGCCGCAACGTGGCGATCGAGGCCGGCGTGAAGTTCTGATCCCGAGGCGGCGGGCCGGCATGGGCGGGCCCGCCGCCTTCCTTTTTCCCGTAAGCGTCCGCGGAGCCGCCGCATGATCGACGTCCACTTCGTGCCCACGCCGAACGGGCGGAAGGTGACGATCATGCTGGAGGAGGTCGGTCTCCCCTACCGCGTGATCCCCTACAACATGCTCGAGGGCGAGCACCTCACGCCCGAGTTCCGCAGGATCAATCCCAACGGCCGCCTGCCGGCCATCGTCGACCATGAGCCGATCGGCGACGGCGCCCCGTTCGCCGTCATGGAATCGGGCGCGATCCTGCTCTACCTCTCCGAGAAGGCCGGCGGGGCTCTCGTGCCCCCCGATCCTCGAGGCCGCTCCGAGGCTGTCCAATGGCTGATGTGGCAGATGGCCGGCCTCGGCCCGATGCACGGCCAGGCCCACCACTTCATCCGCTACGCTCCCGAGGGTCAGGACTACGGCGTCGCCCGCTACGGCAATGAGGCGCGCCGGCTGCTGTCCGTGCTGGAAGCGCGGCTGTCCGAGACCGAGTATCTGGCCGGCGACTACTCGGTCGCCGACATCGCCGCCTGGCCCTGGGTCGGCGCGACCTACGCCATCGGCTTCGAACTGGACCCCTACCCCGCCACGCGGCGCTGGATGGCGTCGATCGCCGAACGTCCGGCCGTGAAGCGCGCCACCGAGGCCAAGAACGCCGCCAACCTCCAGAGCCGCCGCCCGGTGCTGACGCCCGAGCAGTGGTCCAACCTGTTCGGCGAGAACATGCTGAAGGGGTCCGGCGTCGCCGACCCGCAAGCCGGGAGCCTCACGAGAACGCCATGACCTCACCCGCCACGGCCGTTCCTGCCGCCGCCTCCGCCATCGCCGCCAAGCCGGGCCGGATCCTCGCCCTCGTCCTGCTGACCGCGGTCGGCACGACCAACTTCATGGACCGGCAGATCCTGTCGGTCCTGGCCGAGCCGATCCGCCAGGACCTTGGCTTGACCGACACCCAGCTCGGCCTGCTGACCGGCCTCGCCTTCGCGTTCTTCTATGCGATCATGGGCGTGCCCGCGGCCATGCTGGCCGACCGCACCAACCGTGTGCGGCTCGTCGGCCTCTGCTGCATGGTCTGGAGCTTCTTCACCGGGGCCTGCGCCTTCGCGAACTCGTTCGTGCACCTGGCGTTCGCCCGGTTTGGCGTGGGCGTCGGCGAGGCCGGCGGCACCGCCCCATCCCTCTCCATCCTGGCCGACTACTACCCGCCCCGGATGCGGCCGGCGATCATCGGCCTCTTCACCGCCAACGGCCCGCTGGGCGTCTTCGTGGGCGCCAGCTTCGGCGGCTGGGCCGCCGCCGAGTACGGCTGGCGGACAGCCTTCCTGCTGGTCGCCGGCGTTGGCGTGATCGCCTCTATCCTCCTCATGCTGTTCGTCCGCGAGCCCGCCCGCGGGGGGCTGGATCCGGTCCCCAGGACGCCGATGAAACCCCAGCCGCTGGGCGCCACGGCCAAGGTGTTCATCTCCCGCCCCACCCTGCGCTGGCTGGTCGTGGCGAGCGCGCTGGCCGCCTTTGTCAGCACCGGGATGCTGGCCTGGATCCCCGCCTATCTGATGCGCGTCCAGGGAATGCCGCTGACCGAGGTCGCCAAGTGGTTCGGCCCCGCGGCGGGCATCTGCTTCGGCATCGGCATCGCCGGCGGCGGCCTGCTGGTGAACTGGGCCTCGCGCCACAGCCTGAAGGCCTACGCTTGGATCCCCCGGCCTCTCGATGCTGCTGACCGCGCCGACCATGGCGCTGGCCCTCGTCGCCCCGAACTGGGAGACGGCGCTCGCCCTGCTGATCGTGCCGATGATCCTGTCGACCATCTATGTCGCCCCGGCGCTCGCCCTGGTGCAGAACCTGTCGCCGGTGGCCGCGCGCGCCACGGTGACGGCGCTCCTCATGCTGGCCTTCAACATCATCGGCCAGGGCGGCGGCCCGTTCGCGACCGGCCTGCTTAGCGACATCCTGGCCGCCCGGGGCGTGGCCGACTCCCTGCGGGTCGCCATGCTGGGGGTGACGCCCGTCGCGGTGATCGCGGCGCTCTGCTACTTCGCCCAGCTCCGCCACGTGATCGACGACGCCGCGGCCGTGGAGCGCGACGCCGCCTGACGCAGGCCGGTCAGGACCAGAAGTCGTCCCAGTGGGCCTGGTCGCCGACGCTTTCCCAGTGATCGGTCAGCTTGCCGTCCTCGAAGCGCCAGAGGCCGAAGCCCCAGGTGGCGAGCTTCTTGCCTTTCCGCTCGGCGGTCATCCAGTGGACCACCAGGCCCCAGGTGTCGTCGGCGAAGTAGGTGCCCTGCAGACTCTCGTGGAAGGTGTTGTTGGTCTCGGCGTGGATCCGGGCGATGTGCGCCTTGAAGGCCTCAGGCCCCACATAGGTCCCGGCCAGGATGTTGTTGCCCGGCGAGTGGACGGTGAAGTCCTCGCGCATGTTGCCCCAGAGGACCTCGCGGTCCTTGGCGTAGATGCGCTTGAGCATTTCGAGATTGTCCATGTGCGCCCTCCGCCTCAGTTGGCCATGCCGCCGCCGTCCACGGCGATGTCGGCCCCGGTGATGAAGCCGCTCTCGTCCGACGCCAGGAACAGCGCCGCCTGAGCCACATCCTCGGGCTCGCCGATCCGCTTGAGGAGCTGGCGGGCGATGGCGCGTTCGGTCCAGCCCTCCTGCTTCATCAGAGGCTCGGTCTGGGCCGAGCGGATCATGCCGGGCGAGATGGTGTTGGCGCGGATGAAGTGCTTGCCGCCTTCGGACGCATACTGCCGCGTCATGGCGGTGACCGCGCCCTTCGCCGCGGAGTGCGCCAGCATCCCCTGCGCGGTGGAGCCCTTCTTCGCCGCCGTCGAGGCCGTGTTGATGATCGAGCCGCCGCCGCGCGCCACGAGGTGCGGCCAGGCCGCCCGGCAGAGGTGGAAGATGATGTCCACCTCCTCGCGCTGGGTCCTGTTGAAGGTCTCGTAGTCCATGTCCGGGACAAACGCGAAATAGGCCATGGCGGCGTTGTTGTAGACCACGTCGATCGCGCCGTAGTTCTCCAGCGCGAAGGCCACCAGCCGCTCGGCGCCTTCCGGGACCGACAGGTCGACCGGCTGCAGCGAGACCATCTGGCCGCCCTCGGCGCGCACCTCTTCGGCGGTCTGGCCGCCCGCCGGGTTGATGTCGCAGCCCACCACCTTGGCCCCCTCGCGCGCGAACAGCCGGGCGGCGGCGCGGCCCATGCCGCTCCCCGTGCCGGTGATGATCGCGACCTTTCCGTCCAGGCGTCCCGGCATCGGCTTCACTCCCCTGACTTGCGATCGAGCAACGGCGCGACGACCGGGCGCGCCACGTCGGCGTCGCCGCGCTGGCCCCGGAACTGAGCCGGAACGCCGCCCAGGCCGCCGTCACGCACCGGCTGGTCGTGACGCCATTCCACGAGCGTCTGGCGCTCGGCGATCTTCCAACGGCCGTCGCGCTTCTCCAGACGGTCTACGTAGCGGCCGGCGCCGATCCCTTCGTAGGGCTCCTCGCGCCCGCCCCAGAAGGCGCCGGCCGGGCCGTCGTCGGGACGGCATGGAAGGCCGTGACGTAGGTCTCGGCCCAGGCGGTGTCGCCCTCCACCCGGATCAGCATGTTGCCCGTCTGGTGCAGGGTGGCGGTGAGCGGGCCCAGCAGGTTGCGGCCGTTGGCCAGGAACTGGTCGATGGTGCGGACGGAATCCAGGAACCGCGTCGTGGCGTCCTTGTGGAAGACGTCGTCCACCAGGTCCCACTGGTGACGGTCGACCATGTGGGCGAAGCGGTTGATCACGTCGGCGATCTCGGCGCGGGCGGCCAGCACCTCCAGGGTCGGCGCGGCCGGCGGCCGGGCGTCCCGCCAGGGCGCGATCACCGGGGCGGCCACGTCGGCGTCGCCCCACTCGCCGCGGAACTTCTCGGGCGTGTCCACGAGCCCGCCTTCGGCCACCGGCCGATAGTGCCGGTATTCCGAGCGCGACTGCCGCTCGGCGATCTTCCAGACGCCGTTCCGCTTCTCGAACCGGTCGACGTAGCGGGCGCCG
Organism: Phenylobacterium sp. J367; assembly: GCF_024699985.1. Taxonomy (GTDB): domain Bacteria; phylum Pseudomonadota; class Alphaproteobacteria; order Caulobacterales; family Caulobacteraceae; genus Phenylobacterium. The sequence goes on from NZ_JAJONA010000001.1 coordinate 4,773,741, forward strand.
AAGACTGCGTCATAGGCCTCCCCCGTACCCCCGAACGGCCCGCCCCGCGGGGCATCGGCCGGCACCCGGTGGAAGGCGGTGAGGTAGGTCTCGCTGTGGGCCACGTCGCCGTCCAGGGCGATCAGGATGTTGCCGACCTGGTGGTGGGTCACGCCGACGGGCTTCAGCAACGCCTCGCCCTGCCGGACGAACTCGCGCCAGTCGCCGCCGATCACCGAAAGCTGGCAGGTGGCGTCCTCGTGGAACACCGTGTCCATCAGCCACCACTGCCTGCGGTCGGTGGCATGGCAGTAGCGGTAGATCACGTCGGTGATCTCGGCCCGCGCGGCCAGCGCTTCCAGTCCGTAGTCGGACGAATTGGTCGCCATGGCGTTCCTCCCGCCTCACGTCCGCGTGGACCGCGGAACATCACTTAGACATCTAACTAAAGTGCAGTTATCGTCTGAATGCAACTCGACGGACGCGCCGCGAACCGTAAATCTTGTTGACGCTAAGAGGCGGCCGCCAAGGCCCGCCCATTACCGGGAGGACGAGCATGTTTGACGAAGCCGCCATGCGGGCCCTGGCCAAGCATTTCTTCGACTGCGTGGAGAAGGGCGACGTGGACGGCCTGGTGGCCTGCTACGCCCCCGACGCCGAGATCTGGCACAACACCGACGGCCTGGTTCAGGGCCCCGAGGACAACCGCAAGGGCCTGCAGGGCATGACCAAGCGGATCTCCGACCGGGTCTACGACGAGCGCCGGGTCTATGTGTATCCCGAGGGCTTCACCCACCAGCACGTGCTGCGCGGCACGCGCACCCACGACGGCGCCCGGCTCGCCCTCGACGCCTGCATTGTCTGCCGGGTGAAAGACGGCAAGATCACCCGCCTGGACGAGTACTTCGATAGCGCCCAGGTGGCGGAGTTCCGCAAGTTCGCCTGACGGCTACCGCGCCCCGTGCGCCGCCAGGACCAGGGCGGTGCAGGTGGTCACCCGCTTGCCCATCTCGATGTGCAGGAATTCGTTCGGGCCGTGCGCGTTGGAGTGCGGCCCGAGCACGCCTGTGATCAGGAACTGGGCCTTGGGGAACTTCTCGCCGAGCATCCCCATGAAGGGGATCGTGCCCCCCTCGCCCATCATCACCGCCGGGCGGCCGAACACCGCCTGCGAGGCCTCCTGCACAGCGGTCTCCAGCCAGGGCGAGAGCGGCGGCGCGTTCCAGCCCGGGCTCGCCTGCTGGCCGTCCCAAGAGATCTCGGCGCCCTGCGGCGCGTCGGCGGTCAGGGTCTCGGCCAGCGCCGCCTGGGCCTTCGTCGGGTCCGCCGTCGGCGGCAGGCGCACGCTGAGCTTCAGGGTGGTCGAGGGCCTGAGCACATTGCCCGCCTGCTCCGGCTCGGGCAGGCCGCCCGCGCCCACCACCGCGAGCTGCGGCCGCCAGGTGCGGTTCAGCACCAGCTCGGTCCCGTCGAGGCTCGGCGGCCGGGTCTTCCCGGCGAACGGGAACTTCCGCCACACCTCCTCGCCCAGCACCTCGGCCGCCGCCTGCGCCTGCTCACGCCGCTCCGGCGGGATCTGCACGTTCAGCGCCGGCAGCCGCACCTCGCCCGTCGCCTCGTCCTCCAGCCGCTCCACCAGCGCGCGGGCCAGGCGGAAGCTGTCCGGCACGATCCCCGACGCATCGCCCGAGTGCACGCCCTCGTTCAGCACCTGGACGGTCAAGAGCCCGCCGGCCAGGCCGCGCAGCGAGGTGGTCAGCCAGAGCTGGTCGTAGTTGCCGCAACCGCTGTCCAGGCAGATCACCAGCGACGGCTGGCCGATCCGGTCGGCGAGGTGGTCCACGTAGTACGGCAGGTCGTAGCTGCCGCTTTCCTCGCAGGCCTCGATGAGCACCACCGCCCGGCCGCGCGGAATCCCCTGCCGCTGCAGCGCCAGCAGCGCGGTGACGCTGGCGTAGATCGCATAGCCGTCGTCGGCGCCGCCCCGGCCATAGAGCTTGCCGTCCTTCAGCACCGGCTCCCAGGGCCCCAACCCCTCGGCCCAGCCGACCATCTCCGGCTGCTTGTCCAGGTGGCCGTAGAGCAGGACCGTGTCGTCCAGGTCGCCCGGCGCCTCGATCAGGATCGTCGGGGTCCGGCCTTCCAGCCGCACCACCTCGATGGTCGCCCCTGGCAGCTCGGCCAGCTTGCCCTCCGCCCAGCGGACCATCTGGTCGACGGCGCGGTCGATGTGGCCGTTGGCCTGCCACTGTGGATCGAAGTGCGGCGACTTCGCCGGGATGCGGATGTACTCGACGAGTTCCGGCACGATCTCCTCGTCCCAGAGGCCTGAGACGAAGTCCTGGGCGGCTGTCAGGTCCATCGGAACCCCTCACGCGCTGACATTGGCGGCCATCTCGGCCCTGCGCCTGGGGATTACCCGAGGCGGCCCGCCGCCGGAAGCCGTGTCATGGGCGCCGCCGCGACGGGCCTACCGCACGACCGCCGGCCGATCGCCGAAGCCGGCCTTGGCCAGTTCCCGCTCCGCCTGGGTGAAGCCGTAAGCCGGCACGATCTCGGCCGAACGGTCCGCCGCCCGGTCCCAGTTGGCGGCGAGGCGCTCGCCCGCGTCGGCGTCGGCGCCCGCGTAGAAGCCGTCGGTCAGGGTCACATGGGCGGCGGCGAAGTTGCCCGCGCCCGCGCAGAGGATCGCCCGGGTCGGCGCGTCCTCCCCGACCAGCGCCAGCAGGCCCGGGCTGACCAGCGACGGCTCCAGGAGCTGCACGCTCTCGTCGGAGAGCACGCCGTGGGTCATCTGGGTGGCCGCCGTGGGGGGCCAGGGAATTGACCCGGATGTCGTGCTTCGCACCCTCGATGGCGAGCGTCTGCATCAGGCCGACCAGCGCCATCTTGGCCGCGCCGTAGTTGGCCTGGCCGAAGTTGCCGTAGAGGCCCGACGACGACGTGGTCATCACGATCCGGCCGTACCCTTGGCTGCGCATGGCGTCCCAGACCGCCTTGCAGCAGATGGCGGCGCCGATCAGGTGGACGTCCACCACCAGGCGGAAGTCGTCGATGGTCATCTTGGCGAAGCTCTTGTCGCGCAGGATGCCGGCGTTGTTCACCAGGATGTCGACCCGCCCCCAGGTGGCCAGCGTCGTCTCGACCATCGCCGCCACGCCAGCCTCGTCGGTCACCGACGCCGCAACCCCGATGGCCTCGCCGCCGGCCGCGACGATCTCGGCGGCGACGCGGTCGGCCGCCTCCCTGCGCGAGGTCGTTGACCACCACCTTCGCGCCCTTGGACGCCAAGTAGAGCGCATGGGCCCGACCGAGCCCTCCGCCCGAGCCCGTGACGATCGCGACCCGGCCTTGCAGCACCATGGAATGTCCCCTCGCTATTGTTGTTCACTCACACGTTAGCGAATGTCTTCCACCTGCGGAACCCTGCGCATAAGCCGCCGCGGACGCGGCTTAGCGCCCGGCCCGGCGGGCGCGCATGGCGAGCGCTGCCGTGCAGGCTAGCGACAGGGCGCAAGCGCCCGCGAGATAGATCGAGATCGGCAGGCTGGAGTTGAACTCCTCGTAGAGCGCCGTGGCCACGATCGGCGCGAACCCCCCGCCCAGCACCGAACCGAGCTGATATCCCAGCGAAGCGCCGGAGTAGCGCAGCTCCACCGGGAAGAGCTCGGCGAACAGCGCGGCCTGCGGTCCGTACATCATGCTGATGAAGACGAGCGACCCGCTGACCGCCGTGGCGATCAGCACCGGCGAAGCGGTCTCGATGAGCGGAAAGAAGGCGAAGGCCCAGACGCCGCAGAGCGCCGCCCCCCACATGAACGGTCGACGCCGGCCCCAGTGATCGGACACCCAGCCGCAGAGGATCAGCGCCGGGACCATGATCACGCTGCCGATCATCACGGCGCTCAGCATGACGTTGCGCGAGAGCCCGAGCGTCGCCGTGCCGTAGGCCACCACATAGGTGATGGCGATGTAGAAGCAGGTGTTGTTGGCGATGAACGCCCCGCCGGCCAGGAACACCTCGGCGGGGTGCTGCCGCAGAACCTTCAGGATCGGCGACCGGGTCGGCGCGTCGTCGGCAGGCGGCGGGGCGCGCTCGTCGAACTCGGCGGACTCCTCGAGATTGAGCTGGACGTAGAGGCCGATGCCGACGAGGCCCAGGCTGAGCAGGAACGGAACGCGCCAGCCCCACGCCAGGAAGGCGTCCGGCGCCACCATCTCCCCGATCACCAGGAACACCACATTGGCCAGCAGCACACCCAGGGGCACGCCGATCTGCACGAAGCTCGAGAAGTAGCCGCGTCGGTGCGCGGGCGCGGATTCCAGCGCCAGTAGCGCCGCCCCGCCCCACTGGCCGCCGACCGCGAAACCCTGGACGAACCGCAGCGTCACCAGCATCAGCGGCGCGATCACGCCGGCCGTCGCATAGGACGGCAGCAGGCCGATCGCCGCCGTGGCGATTCCCATCGTGACCAGGGCCGCCACGAGGGCGCGTTTGCGGCCCACGATGTCCCCGAAATGGCCGAACACCGCCCCGCCCACGGGCCGCGCGAAGAAGCCCACCGCGAAGGTGGCGAAGGCCCCGATCTGGGCCACGAAGGGGGGCAGGTCGGCCGGGAAGAACAGCTTCGGGAACACCAGCGCGGCGGCCGTCCCGTAGATGAAGAAGTCGTACCACTCGATGCTGGCGCCCGCCGAGGCGGTGAGCGCGACCTTGAGCGGTGAGTGCGCCTTGCCGGGCCGCGCGCTCATGCGGCCTGGCCCAGGCTGGCGGCGATCGCCGCACGGAAGGCGGCGGCGACCGGCGCGACGAGGTCGCCCGACACGCAGCGCATGTCGTCGCCCGGCGCATGGAAGTAGCGATGGCCGCCGTAGAGGCCGATGGCCGGCGTGTAGCCCGCGGCGATGACGTTCACGAGCTCACCGCCGGCGTTGGCGCGGTCGGCGGGATAGACGGCCTCCAGGCCGCTAAGGCCCTTGAAGGCCCGGCGCGTCGCCTCGATCACCTCGGGCGTGGCGGTCAGCACGCGCTGGGAGTCGGCGCTGGGGAGCGGCCGGAGCGTGGCCAGCTCGTGCCAGTCGCGGGCCGCGGCGCTGGCCCCGACGTGAACCCACATCCAGGTGTCCGCCGGCTTCGGCGCGTGGTGCTCCAGGTACTGCTCGCCCCCCAGGTAGATGTACTCGTGGCCGCTGGTGGCGACGAATTCGAGGTTCACGCCAGGCTTCGCGGCGGCCAGCCAGCGGGCCAGCGACAGCCAGACCGCCACGCCCGCCCCCCGCTCGGCCGCGCAGGTGAACCAGCCCGAGCGCGGCGTGGTGACGATCAGGGTCTTTCGGGCCCCGCGGTCGAGGCGGCCGATCAGGTTGTAGGCCGGCCGCCGGCCCACCTCCGCGTCGACGGTCAGGGTCGCGGTCTGGCCGGTCGCGGCGGCCGCGACGAAGGGCTGGGCGTCCCTGGGGGGCCAGCAGGGCGACCGGCTTCTGGAAGCCCGGCTGCGTGGCGCTGACGTTCAGCGCGATCACCTCCCGCGTCGGGCCCGTGGTCACCAGCACGGCCGCGGCCGCGCCGCGCGCGAAGGCGTCGGCGAGCGGCCGGTTCGCCTCCGGGTCGCCCAGGAAGCCCCAGCGCTTGAAGGGCAGCACGATCAGCGCGATGGCGCCGGCCAAGCTGCCCGGCGCGCTGGCCAGCCGGAGCGGCGCGGTCAGCCCGCCCGCCCCGGTGGTCCTGACGATCGCCTGGGGGAACACCGGCGCGGCGGCGCCGCCGACCGCCAGTGTGGCCGTGCGGACGTCCGCGTACGGCACGTCGAAGGACGGCTTCGAACAGACGTAGCCGAGCGCCGCCAGTTCGCCCTCCAGCCAGACGCCGCTGGCCGTGTCGCCGGGGCCGCCGGACGCCTTGATCCCGAAGCCGGCGAAGCGTTCGAGCAGGCCCTGGAGCCAGGCTGCGTCGGCCGGGGGGGACGTCGCCGCCCCGGCCGGACCGGCCGCCGCGAGCGCTCCCGCCCCTACGAACAATTCACGACGCGACGCACCCATGGCGATCCCCTCTCGCTCGGCCGACTGCAGATAGATCACATTCGCGCCGAAGGTCCGAGGCGGCCGACCGCGGATTGTTGGCCCGATCCGATTCCAGCGCCAGAATGTCAGGACACAGCGTTCTCTTCTTCAGGCGTCGAACATGCCGGACACCCGCGACCTCTCGCGCCGCAGCCTGCTCGCGGCCGGCGCCGCCTTCGCAGCCGGCCCGGTCTTCGCCGCCGAGCCGGACCTGCAGCCCGTCCTGGACTACGTCGAGGGCCAGAAGACCACCGGCTTCCTGGTGGTCCAGGCCGGCAAGACCCTGGTCGAGAAGAACTGGCCCCTGCCCCCGACGCCGGCGCCTTCCGCGCCGCCTTCGCGAGCTATGGGACCAGCCGCGACGGCGCCCTCCTGGAGGACGTGGCGTCCCAGCAGAAGAGCTTCGTCGCGGTCCTGGCCGCCATCGCCACGGACAAGGGCCTGCTCGATGTGGAGACGCCGGTCTCCGACCACATCGGCGCCGGCTGGTCGAAGGCCTCGTCCGGCCAGGAGCAAGCGATCCGGGTGAGCCACCTCCTAACCATGACCTCCGGCCTGACCGAGGCCCTGACCTTCGCGGGCCCGCCCGGCCAGGCGTTCTTCTACAACACGCCCGCCTACGCGATGACCAAGCGGGTCCTCGCCGCCGCGGCGAAGCGGCCGCTGGAAACCCTGACCCGCGACTGGCTGGCCGCGCCCGCCGGCATGGTCGACACGGCCTGGCGCCAGAGGCCGGCCGCGCTGGCGGACGTGGGCAACCCGACGGGTCTGGTCACCTCGCCGCGCGACGTCGCCCGGTTCGGCCAGCTCGTGCTCGATCGCGGCGTCGCCGCCGACGGCCGCCGCGTGGTCTCCGAAACGGCGCTGGCGGCCCTCTTCGCGCGGACCGCGACCAACCCGGCCTATGGCCGTCTCTGGTGGCTGAACGGCTCGGCCGAGACCGTCCGTCCGCTGGCCAACCGGACCGCGGGATCGTTGATCCCCACGGCGCCGGCCGACCTCGTGGCCGCGCTCGGCGCCATGGACCGCAAGCTCTACGTCGTACCGAGCCGCAAGCTGGTCGTGGTCCGCATGGGGCAGGCCGCCCCCCGACAAGGCCTTCGACCGGGAACTCTGGCTGCGGCTTTCCCGGGCGCTCGCCTAGCCTCCCGACCGTCAGCCCTCGGGTGCGCTGGTGGGCCCGGCAGGACTCGAACCTGCAACCAGACCGTTATGAGCGGCCGGCTCTAACCATTGAGCTACAGGCCCCTGCAGCACAGCGAAGATCGCGGTTACCACGGGCTGCACGGGCCTTAAAGCCTACGTTCAGGTAGAGGTTGCCAGCCTAGTGGACGTTCCATCCCCGGAGTTTTCAATGAAGACCTTCCTGCGCGCTGCGCTCGTCGCCGCACTACTTTCGGCCACTGCGGCTCCCGCGGTCCTCGCCCAGGGCGCCGCCGCCGGCGGCCGACACCATGTTCCGCGCGACCACCCTCAATCTCTCCGCCTACGGTGAGACGCGCGTCGCGCCCGACATGGCGACCATCACGCTCGGCGTCATGACCGAGGCCGACACCGCCCAGGCGGCCATGCAGGCCAACGCCCAGAAGATGAGCGCGGTCATGGCGGCGCTGAAGCGGGGCGGGATCGCCGAGAAGGACATCCAGACCTCGAACCTGAACCTCTCGCCCCGCTACCAGTACGTCGAGAACCTGCCGCCGAAGCTGATCGGCTACCAGACCTCGAACCAGGTGACCGTGACGGTGCACGACCTGAAGAAGCTCGGCCAGGCGGTGGACGCCACGGTGAACGCCGGGGCCAACCAGGTGCACGGCATCAGCTTCGGCCTGGATGACCCGACGGCGGCCGAGAACGCCGCCCGCGAGTCGGCCGTGAAGGCGCTGGCCGCCAAGGCCGACCTCTATGCGCGTGCCACCGGCCACCGCGTGGTCCGGCTGGTGACCCTGTCGGAAGGCGCGTCGAGCTACCCCGTCCCGCCGCCGATGCCGATGGCCGCCATGGCCTCGTTCCGCAAGGAAGCCGCCGACACCTCGGTGGCGCCGGGCGAGCTGAAGGTCCGGGTGGACATCACCGGCCTCTACGAACTGGGCCGCTGATCCCGCGCTAGGGCTGCTCGGGCGAAAGGCCGGCTCTCGTCCAGGCGCGCGAGAGCCGGTCGGCCATCATCAGGCCGGGGAACACCCGGTTGCCTTCCATGACGGCGGCGTAGACCAGCGGCTTTTCACCTTGCGCGCCGGCGATCGGCCCGGCCGCCCAGCTCACGCCGCGCGAACCGTCGGGCGTCGTGTTGCAGGAGAGGTTGCGGGCCTGGCCGTCCGCCACGGCCCGTTCCAGCAGGTCCTTGAGCTTGCGCGAGCCCGCCGTGTCGCAGGCCGGCCACTCGCGGTCGCAGGTGGTGGCGGTGTTGTAACGATAGACCGTGCGACCGCTGTCGCGCTCGGCGATCAGCACGCAGGTGTTGGGGTCGCCGATCGCCCGGGAGACGGCTTCGTCGAGGGTGGCCTTGTCGCTGCCCTTCGGGGCTCCGGGCGCGCAGCCGGCCAGCAGCAGAGCGGGAACCAGGACCGCCACGGCGGCGGCCCGGACGGCCTCAGGCGGCCTTCTTGATCTCGTTGGCATCGTCCAGCAACACGACAGTGGGCGCATAGTTGCGGGCCTCCTCGGCCGGCAGCATCCCATAGGTCACCACGATGACCTTGTCGCCCTTCTGCACGAGGCGCGCGGCCGCGCCGTTCACCCCGATCACCTTCGAGCCGCGGGGCGCCTCAATGGCGTAGGTGGTGAAGCGGGCGCCGGTGGTGATGTTCAGCACGTCCACCTGCTCGTGCGGCAGGATGCCCGACGCGTCCAGCAGCTCGCGGTCGATGGCGATCGAGCCCTCGTAGTCCAGGTCGGCCTGGGTGACCGTCGCCCGGTGGAGCTTGGCCTTCATCAGGGTGACGAGCATGGGCGCAGGCGTCCTTTGCATCACGCGTATCTTGCGGTGCGGCGCCGGCGTCCGGCCGGCCCCTCCCCGCGGCCGCGCATATACGCACGAGTTTGTGGCGGTTCAATGCCGCGTCGCAGCAAGGTTGACGCAGGGACACTCGGCCGGTGGGCCCGCTTGACGCCCCCACGTCACCTTTGCGCAAGCTGCCGGCTGAACGACGATCAGGGAGGAATGCATGTCTTACGGTGACGAGACTCCGGGCGGGTTCTCGCCCCAGGGACTGGCGCAGATTCCGGCGACGCTGCAGGGCTTCGTCGACCAGGGCGCGCTGGCCGGCGTCGTCACCCTCCTCTGGCGCAAGGGCGAGGTCGCCCAGGTCAACACCATCGGCGTGCGCGATATCGCCACCAAGGCGCCGATGACCCGCGACACGCTTTTCCGCATCGCCTCGATGACGAAGCCGGTGACCTCGGTGGCGGCCCTGATGCTGATCGAGGAAGGCAAGCTCTCGCTCGAAGATCCGATCACCAGGTGGCTGCCCGAGTTCAAGGACATGCGCGTCCTGAAGGACGCCACCGGGCCGGTCGACGCCACCTCCCCCGCGCCGCGCGACATCACGGTGGAGGACCTCTTCACCCACCGCGGGGGCCTGGCGTACGCCTTCACCTCCCAGGGCCCGATCGCCCACGAGCACGAGCGCGTGCTCGGGCCCCCGCTGGCGCCCGGCTTCGGGCCCGACCAGTGGCTGGAGCGGCTGGCCAGCCTGCCGCTCAGCTATCCGCCGGGCGAGCGCTTCCACTACAGCCACGCCACCGAGGTGCTAGGCTTCCTGGTCGCCCGCATCGAGGGCAGGCTGCTCGGCGAGGTGCTCGAGGAGCGGATCTTCGGCCCGCTCGGCATGACCGACACCGGCTTCTGGGTGGCCCCCGAGGACCGTGACCGCCTCGCCCACCTCTATCGGCTCGACCCGGGCGGTCTGACCGACGTCTCCTTCCCGCACACCGAGGCGCCGATCGACTTCGAGGCCGGCGGCGGCGGCCTGGTCTCCACGGCCGACGACTATCTGAAGTTCGCGCGCATGCTGCTGGGCAAGGGCGAGTTGGACGGCGTACGCCTTCTGAAGCCCGAGACCGTCGAGCTGATGACGAAGAACCGGCTCACCGAGGCGCAGCGGGCCCAGCCGTTCCTCGGCTTGCCGTTCTGGACCGCCCAGGGCTTCGGGCTCGGCGTCTCGATGATCCTCGATCCGGCCAACATCGGCTTCCTGGGGGCGGGCCCCGAGGGGTCCTTCGGCTGGCCCGGCGCCTTCGGCACCTGGTGGCAGGCGGACCCGAAGAACGACCTCGTCGCCATCTACCTGATCCAGGATTCCATGCCGCTCGGCCCGGAAGCCGTCACCCAGATGGCCAACCAGGACCGCCCGAGCGGCCGCCTGGCGCTGCCGATGTTCCAGAAGATGGTCTACGCCGCGCTGGGCCAGTAGCCTTACCGGAGCGGGCTCCGCGGCGCGACGCAGATGGGGCGGCCCTCGTAGGTCGCCCCGACCAGCGAGCCGGCCTTCGCGCCCTCGCGCCGGGCCTTGTTGAGCTTGCCGGTCTCCGGCGGCGGGTCGACGCCAGCCGGACAGACAGGCACGACGGTCCTGAGCCCGGTCCCGAAGCACTGGCAGATGAACTCCTTCTGGTCGAGGCGGCTCGCCGGCACGTGGCAGGTGGGCGGCACGCTCTGGCCGCCGGGCTCCAGGCAGACGATGGTGGTGGGCGTGTCGCGCGACGGCGCCTGGGCCTGCGCCGCGCCGGCCGCCAGCAGGATCGCGACCGCGGGGATGAGGGCTCTCATGGGCGTCTCCTTGGGCTCGCGGAATTTACCACGCTTCGGGGCCGAAGCCTTAACCGCGTCTGGGTCATCCTCGCTCCCATGGACGTGCTCTCCACTGCCCGAACGGGCCTGCTGGCCGCCGGTGACCGCTTTGCGGCGTCGGCCTCCCGCGTGTCCCGCATGGGCGTCGACGCCGACGTCGACCTGACCCGCGAGACGGTGGAGATGGTCGAGGCCAAGCATGCCTTCGCCGCCAACGTCCAGGTGGTGAAGATCGCCGACGAGATGTGGCGCTCACTTCTCGAAGTTCAGGTACGTTCCACCGACCGTTAGGCTGGACCGCGGCGCCGCCGCAGCGCAATATCCGCCCCTGAAACGTGCGCGGTCCACGCGCCGGATCTCTGGGGGAAAACCGCCATGCGCCGCTTCACCGTCCTGGCGTGCCTGATCGCGCTGGGCGCCTGTTCTCCAAAGGCCGAGCCGCCCGCCTACAACACCGATCAGGATATCGCTGAGCTGATGATCCACGTGGTGGATCCTGCCGCCTTCGCCTTCTGGCGCGGGTCCGGGACCGAGGTCACCGAAGAGGGCGAACGCGACCTGTCCCCGACCACGCCGGAAGGATGGAAGGTGGTGGAAGACGGAGCCTCCACCGTAGCCGAGGCCGGCAACCTGCTGATGCTTCCGGCGCGTGTCCGCGAGCCCGCCGCCGACTGGAACCGCCACGCGCGCGATATGACCGCCCGCGCGCTCGAGGCCAAGGACGCCGCCATGCGGATGGACAAGCAGGCGGCGTTCGACACCGGCGCGAAGCTCTACCAGACCTGCGTCGCCTGCCACGCGCAGTTCGACGTCGCGGCGGGCGCCGAGGAAGCGCCGCTTCCGGAACCCTGAGCGCCCGTAACGAAAAGGGCCCCGGACGTGGCGTCCGGGGCCCACTCTCTCATGGCCCTGGGCCTATTTCCGCTCGCCGGGATCCGAGCCATCCTTCGGCGCGCCGGTGCCCGAGGAGCCCATGAACAGCTTGCGGCCGTCCGGGAAGGTCACGTCGCGACCGTTGGCCTTGCAGACCGGCGTGCAGGCCTTGTCCTTCGACTGGTAGCCGCGCACGACGATCTCGGTGCCGGGCTTCAGCGAATTGCGGTCGATGCCCGAGCGCAGAAGGGTGTTGGGCGTGCCGCCCTCGACCATCCAGGCCTGGGTCCCGCCGTTCGGCTGGACGGCGGCAAGGTGCACCCAGGCGTGCGGGTTGATCCATTCCACCTTGGTCACCTTGCCCCGCAGGAGCACGGGGGCCTTGCCGTCGAACTCGGCGGCGAAGGCGTGGTGGGCCTGAGCCTGCTGCACGCCGACGGCGCCCGCGGCGGCCAGGGCCCCGGCGATCAGGGTGGGAACGATAAAGCGACGGAAATTCATAACGCGCCTCCAGCGCCGGAAAACGGCTTCAAAATGCTCTTGTGTCGGACCGTTCGGGTCTCGTCCCGCGCGGCCCATCCTATCACTTCAGCGGCTCTTTCCGCAGGTGGCCGTACATCAGCTCCTCAACGAACTCCACGCACTTGAACTGCTGCAGCCGGGCGTCCTCGCCCATCCGCTTGTAGAGGTTCATGCTCATCTTCCACGGCCGGGTGAAGGTCGCGGGATCGGTGATCGTGGCCTCGTAGCGCATCGTGGTCGGGCTCGTGGGCGTCCAGCGCTCGACGACGACCATCTCGGCCGAGTGATGGTTCCCCGCCCGGTCGAACCAGGTGCGGTCGAGCTGACCGGTGACGGTGACGACCAGGGTGTCGCCTTCCCACTTGGCCACCGACTGGCCCATCCAGCTGTCGACCGGCGGCGGGCCGGGATCGTCGAACAGCAGGTTCCGCACGGCGCCGGCATATTCGTAGGCGATCAGCACCGCCTTGTCCGACTGGAAGATCTGGAACGGCAGCGCCATGTAGTTCGCGCGCGGCACGCCGGGCAGGTAGCACTTCACCTCGGGATCGCGCTTCAGGTAGTCGGCGCGGTTCTCGTCGCGGACCTTCCTGGCTTCCTCGGTGTAGGGGATCTCGCCGCCCTCGACGACGCCCAGGCCGGCCGGCACGGCGCCGACGGCGCCCAGCGCCACCACCTCCTTGGCCGGCACCGGGTTCACCGGCCCCGGGCGGAACTGCAGGGCCGCCCGCGCGGCGTGGGGCTCGATGTCCCAGTTGGCGGTGTTCATCACCGACCAGACGCCGTTCAGGTCCGGACGCACGCCGTCCGGCCCGCGCGGGGCTTTGTAGGCCGCCGCCGCCGCGGGCCCTTGCCACGCCGCGTCTGAGCGTCCGCGTGGCCTGCGACCACCAAGCTGGCCAGCGCCATGGCCGCCACTGTCCTGATCATTGTCTCGCTCCCCCCGGCCCCGATCGTTGCGGGACCATCGTTTTGAACAACATGCCCGACCCCGGACCCGAGGACCCGTCAGGCCGGCCTTTGACTTTCGGCCGGAAGGCGACTAGCGCCGCCCTATGACCCTGCGCCTTCTTTTTTCCGACTCCGGTCTACGAAGCGTCGCTTAGCACAGACCGAACTTTCGAAAATTTCAACTCCGAATTGGAGGCCGCCTGCCGGATGCTTTCGGAAGGCGACGAGGCCGGCCGGCGCTGGTGCCGCGAGAACGCCTACGGCGGCTACACCTCCTACGCCTCGCTCGACGACCTGCCGCTCCGGGCCTCCGTCTTCGGCGACCTGAAGAAGAAGCTCGACCGCCACGTGGCCGCCTTCGCCAAGGACCTGGCCTACGACCTGGGCGGCGGGAAGCTGCGGCTCGACAGCCTGTGGGTCAACATCCTGAAGCCAGGCGCGGGCCACACTGGCCACATCCACCCGCACAGCGTGATATCGGGCACCGTCTATGTGCGCACTCCGCCGGGCGCCAGCGCGCTGAAGCTCGAAGACCCCCCGCCTGCCGATGATGATGGCGGCGCCGCCCCGGCTGGCCGACGCGCCGGAACCGCAGCGGACGTTCGTGTATCTCACGCCCCAGCCCGGCACGGTCTTCCTGTGGGAGAGCTGGCTCCGCCACGAGGTGCCGGCCAACCGGGCGAAGTCCGAGCGGATCTCCGTCAGCTTCAACTACGGCTGGCGCTAGGGCGGGCATGGTGCGGCGAGCCTGACGACCCGAGCCCGCTCACGCCATGACCCCGCCGACCAATCGCTTGATCGGCGGTATCAGGCAGCCCGGGCCTAGCTGTCGAGGAAGCTGCGCAGCTTCCGCGAGCGCGAGGGGTGCTTCAGCTTGCGGAGCGCCTTGGCCTCGATCTGACGGATCCGCTCGCGGGTCACCGAGAACTGCTGGCCGACCTCTTCCAGGGTGTGGTCGGTGTTCATGCCGATGCCGAAGCGCATGCGGAGCACGCGCTCCTCGCGCGGCGTCAGCGACGCCAGCACGCGGGTGGTGGTCTCCCGCAGGTTCGACTGGATGGCCGCGTCGATCGGCAGGACGGCGTTCTTGTCCTCGATGAAGTCGCCCAGGTGGCTGTCTTCCTCGTCGCCGATCGGCGTTTCGAGGGAGATCGGCTCCTTGGCGATCTTCAGGACCTTGCGGACCTTCTCGAGCGGCATGGCCAGCTTCTCGGCCAGTTCCTCCGGGGTCGGCTCGCGGCCGATCTCGTGCAGCATCTGGCGCGAGGTGCGGACGATCTTGTTGATCGTCTCGATCATGTGCACCGGGATGCGGATGGTCCGGGCCTGGTCGGCGATCGAGCGGGTGATCGCCTGCCGGATCCACCAGGTGGCGTAGGTCGAGAACTTGTAGCCGCGGCGGTACTCGAACTTGTCGACCGCCTTCATGAGGCCGATGTTGCCCTCCTGGATCAGGTCCAGGAACTGCAGGCCGCGGTTCGTGTACTTCTTGGCGATGGAGATCACGAGGCGCAGGTTCGCCTCGACCATTTCCTTCTTCGCCTGGCGGGCCTCGCGCTCGCCCTTCTGAACGGTCTGGACGATGCGGCGGTAGTCGTCGATCGGCACGCCGGTTTCCATGGCGAGCGCGGCGATCTCGTTGCGGATCTCGCCGATCTGGCCGGCGTCGTTCTCGGCGAACTTGGTCCAGCGCACGCCCAGCGGCTTCACCTGGGCGCCCCAGTCCGGGGCCATCTCCTGGCCGAAGTAGGCCTTCAGGAACTCGGCGCGGCTGATGCCATAGCTGTCGGCCAGGCGCAGCAGGCGGCCTTCCAGGCCGACCAGGCGCTTGTTGATCGCATAGAGCTGCTCGACGAGCGCCTCGATGCGGTTGTTGTTCAGCTTCAGGGTCTTCAGGTGCTGGACGATGGTCGCCGTCGCGGCCTGATAGGTCTTGCGGTCGGCGTCGGAGAGGTCCTGGCCCTTCAGCCGGGCGTTGACCAGCTTCTCCTGCAGCAGGCGGAAGCTCTCGAACTCGGCGGCGATGGCGTCGAGGGTGGCCATGACGCCTTCGCGCAGCTCGGCTTCCATCGCGCTGATGGTCGGGCCGGCGCCGTCGTCGAAGTCGTCGTCGCCCTCGCCCTCGGCCTCGCCTTCCTTGGCGGCCTCGTCGGCCTCCTCTTCCTCGCCCTCGGCCTGGGCCTCGGCGGGCAGGGTCGCGTCGGTCTGGTTCTGGCCGCCGTAGGTCTGTTCGAGGTCGATGACCTCGCGCAGCAGGATGCGGCCGGAGCCCAGCTCCTCGCGCCACACCATGATGGCCTCGAAGGTGAGCGCGCTCTCGCACAGCCCGCGGATCATGGTGTCGCGGCCGGCCTCGATGCGCTTGGCGATGGCGATCTCGCCCTCGCGGGAGAGCAGCTCCACCGAGCCCATCTCGCGCAGGTACATGCGCACGGGGTCGTCGGTGCGGTCGTAGGCCGGCTCCTTGGCCGTCTCGACGACGGCGGATTCCTCGCGGACCGCCACCTCGCCGCCCTCGGCGTCCTCTTCCGCCTCGACGACGTTGACGCCCATCTCGGACAGCATGGCGAGCGTGTCTTCGATCGCCTCGGAGGTGACTTCCTCGGACGGGAGCACCTTGTTCAGCTCGTCCATGGTGACGTAGCCGCGGGCCTTGGCCTGCTTGATGAACTTCTTGACCGCGGCGTCCGTCAGGTCGAGCAGCGGGCCGTCCCCACCGGTCGTTTCGGGCGTTTCCGCTTCGGCCGTATTAGTGCTCATCGAATTCTCCGAAATCGGCTGCGCGCCCCTTGCAAGGCGCGGGCCGAAAAGTGGTGTCGGCGGCGGGACCCGTAAGTCGCGTGCGACCTTACGACCCGTCTCCGGTCTAAATCGTTCCGTTCTGATCGCGCGCAGCAGTGCGTCACGCGGCTGCACGACACGGAAAACCGCCATGCCTGAAAGCCCGCGGGAGGTCCCTCCGCGCAGGTCGGGCTGGCGCTCCGCACCGTCGCCCGAAGGGCGTCGAAGCTCGCGACCACTGGGATCACCACGCATCGAGGGAGACATCATCTTCATCAGTGGGCGCGCCCGAGGTTCGCGACGGCCCGATCGACGTCTGTCAACAGCGCGCTAAATCCGCACGCCGCCAGATGGCGTTGTGGAGCGTGGGTGTCAAGGCGCAGGCGGCGAACAATGATCTGTGGATAGCCGTAACCCACGGCCCAGCTAGGGGAAGCCATTGGGCGACCGGGGTTATTTTGCCGCACCGTTTCCCCCCGGCGGCGGCAGGTCGTCTGGCATGCGCCCCGTGGACTTCTCGCAGGCCGGCGTCTGCCAGGAGCCCCACCCGGGATATTCCGAGTTGAGATTTGCCGCGCTGTAGCGCGCGAAGGAGGCGCGAACCTTGCCGTCCACCAGCAGCACCTCGCCTGAACGCCGGATGCCCTGGGCCTTCAGGGCCTCGTCGTCGTAGCGGACAAACACGTTGCGTTGCGGTGGTCCAGCGGATGCCCGGCCCACATAGGTCCAGACGAGGCAGCGCGTGTCGGTGACCACCGGCGCGATGCGAGGCGGGGGAGACGTGTCCCATTCCGCAACGGCCTTGCGGCGAGCGATGCAGCGTGGGTCGTCCGGCGGCGCCAGCTCGAACCTGTAGACGCCCACAGGGTCGCCTTTCTTTGGTCCCGGATAGGCCACTGACGAGGTCGTGGCTGGCGTGATGTCCGCATAGATCGCCCGAGCGTAGCCGTTGCGCAGCCAGGGCTCGTCGGAGTTCCAGAAGGAGTCGATCGGCTTCAGGTCGTGGAGGTCGTCGCCATCGACCGGCGCGCGGCCAAGCCGGCCCGGAATCCAGAGATCGACCCCACTCGGCATCGGACCGAAGGTGCGAAGCCCGTAGTCGGCCCGGCACATCGCGGCCATCCGGTTGAGCAGCGCCTGCGAGGGTCGCTGGGTCGCGATCGTTGCGAGATCGGCTGCCACCAGGCAGCCCTGCAGCGGCCAGAGGCCCAGCAACAACAGCGTCAGTCGCGAAAGCCGCATGCGAGACCCTTCACCGATCCCTAGTGCGGCAGGACGGGCGTGTCGCCGGTCTCGCTGGCCCAGTCGCTGTTGACCAGCTTGCGCAGGTGGTCGCGCTCGGCCTTCAGGGTCATCAGGGTCGACGAGTCGTGGTCGCGGTCGAGGTCGCGCGCCGCCTCCTCCACCGCCCGCTCCAGGCTCTCGAGCTGGATCAGCAGGTCGAAGGCCTGGCGCCAGAGGTCGCGGGCCCGCGCGGCCGGCTGATTGAGGAACGGCGCCGCCACCCCGGCCCGCCGGGCGTCCTTCTCCAGCGTGGCGATGAACGACGGGTCCATGCCGCGCGCCTGAAGCTGGCGGATCGCCGTGTCCATCTCCAGGTGGTCCGTCTCGTAGCGCAGGCGGACCAGCTCGTGGGCGAAGGCGTCCAGCTTCTCGTCGCCGAACCCGTGCCGGTCGACGAGCTCGATGGCGTCGTCCAGCACATGCGGGTCGCGCACCGCCGCCAGCGCCAGGGCCGCGGCGAGCGGCTTGGGCGTATGGCGCATCTTCTCGGCGGCGGCCTTGGTCTCGGCCATGGCCCCGGTCATCGCCGGCTTGCGCTTGTCCCAGCGGGCGCGGGACATCTCGCGGGCCGCCGCGCCCACCGTGTAGACCGGCTCGCGGGTCGGCCAGAGCGCCTCGTAGCGGGCGAGCAGGTCCTCCTTGTAGGCCTGGGCCAGGTCCTTGTCGGCGATGGTCGCGGCGAGCTTGCGCAGGCGGACCTTCAGCGAGGTCTTGCGCTCGGGCGTGTCGAGCGTCTCGAGGTCGCGCTCGCGCAGGAACAGGGCCTCGACGAAGGGCCGGGTGTTGGCGAGCTGGGCCTTGAGCGCCGCCGGCCCCTGCTCGCGCAGCACGTCGTCGGGGTCCTTGCCGCCCTCGACGATGGCGAACCGGAGGCTCTTGCCGACGGTCAGCAGCGGCAGCGCCCGGTCGATGGCCCGGCCCGCCGCCTGGCGGCCCGCCCGGTCGGCGTCGAAGCAGAGCGTGGGCTCGGGATGGTAGCGCCAGAGCACCTCGAGCTGGTCCTCGCCGAGCGCCGTGCCCATGGGGGCGACGGCCGGGATGCCGGCCCGCTGGCAGGCGATCACATCCATGTAGCCCTCGACCACCACCAGCGGCGGGGTCTCGCCCGAGGGGGCGGCGGCGATCAGCTTCCGGGCCTCGGCCAGGCCGTAGAGGTTCGCGCCCTTGTGGAAAATCGAGGTCTCGGGCCCGTTCAGGTACTTGGCGCGGGCCTGGGGATCCATCGCCCGTCCGCCGAACGAGACGATCCGGCCGCGGGCGTCGCCGATCGGGAAGATGATCCTGTCCCGGAACCGGTCGTAGGGCGCCCCGCCCTCCTCCGGCGCGATCAGCAGGCCGGTCTCGACGAGCTCGGCCGGGCGCGCGCCCTTGGTGACCAGATAGTCCTTCAGCGCCGTGCGGCTGGCCGGCGAGAAGCCCAGGCGGAAGCGGCTCCATTCGCTCTCCGGCAGGCCGCGTTTCTCCAGGTAGGCGCGGGCCTCGCGGCCGGACGGGCGGCGGAGCTCGGCCTCGAACCACTGGGCGGCGAGCTCCAGCCAGTCGGAGAGGCCCTGGCGCTTCTTCTCGACCTCCTGGGCGCGCGGATCGACCGCCGGCAGCGGCACGCCGGCCTCCGAGGCCAGGATCTCCACGGCCTCGGTGAACGAGACCCGCTGGGTCTCCTGCAGGAAGGTGATCAGGTCGCCGGACTTGCCGGAGGAGAAGTCGAAGAACTGGCCCTTGTCGTCGTTCACGTAGAACGAGGGGGTCTTCTCCTTGGTGAAGGGCGACAGGCCGACGTACTCGCGCCCCTGCTTCCGCAGCTTCACCGTCTTGCCGATGACATCGGACGGGCGAAGGCGGGACTTGATCTCGTCGAGGAAGCGTTCGTCGAAGCGCATCTGGGGAAACCGCTACCACCGACCCGCGCGAAGGGCTGTGCATGGGTTTCGGCAGGTTGTGGATAACTCTGACCAGCCGGTGCGACAGAGTCGGTCGGGGGCGGCTTCGGAACCACGGATTTCGCCGGTGCTGGCCGGTGGGCTCGGTGCGGACCGGGTTTGGAACCACGAAAGGCGCGAAGGACACGACACTGATCCGCCCCTCCTCCGCTCATCCCGGCGAAAGCCGGGATCCAGGCTGAGTCGGGTTGAACCACGGATTTCATGGGTGCTGGCCGGCGGGCTCGGTGCGGTCCGGGTTTGGAACCACAGAAACACACAGAAGGACACAGAAGGGGCGAGCCGGCCGAGGTCGGTGAGATGGCGGACGTGACTCGCGCGCCTGGAAGGCGCGCATGGTGATGGAGGCGCCAAGCCATCCGATGGCCCGCCTTCTGTGTGGTTCTGTGTGGTTCTGTGGTTCTTCGCGCGGAGCGCGCTGGCTGAGTCAGCTTGGATCCCGGCTTTCGCCGGGATGAGCGGAGGGGGTTAGCTGGAGTCGGCGGGCTGGGGCTCGGGCTCGGCGGGTTCGCGGCCGCGGATGTCGTAGATGAGGGTGGGGTCGGCGCCGATGGCGTCGCAGGCTTCGATGACCAGGAGGTCGAAGTCGCGGGTGAGGAAGTCGGGCTTGGCTTCCTCGGCGTCGAGGAAGGCCTCGAGCCTGTCCCACATGGGGTCTTCGGGCGGCGGGCGGTCGGGCTTGTCGATCCCGTCGTCGGGGAGGTTCCAGTCGGCGCCTTCGTGCTCGGACCAGAAGCAGTCGCCGACCCGGGTCCAGACGCCGTCGCGGCGCTGGTCGACGGCGATCTCACGGGTCTCGGCCTCGGCCTTCGCCTTGGCTTCAGCGAGGTCGGCTTTCTCCTGAGCTTTGAAGTGCAGCTCGTCCTTGTAGCGGACCAGCTTCAGTTCCAACGCCAGCGTCTGGCGCAGGCCGCGGCTCACCCGGTGGAAGGCGGTGGCGAGGCGGACGGCGTCCTCGGGGCTCTCGGCGTCCAGCGCCCGCTGCTGCAGGTCGCGGCAGAGCTCCAGGCTCATCCCCGCGAGCGCGCGGAGCGTCACGGTGTGACGGTCTTCTCCAAGCTGGGCTGCATCGTCGGTCATGAGAACGAAACAAGAACAGATGCAGCCGGCGGAGTCAAGGTTTTTTCGGCTGCAGGCCCTCTCCCTACCCTCTCCCTCTCGGGCTTCGCCCGGGGGAGAGGAGTGGAGCTGAGCGGCCGAGGGAGAGGGCTAGCCCACGTGGCCGAGCTTCTCGGGGTTGCGGACGGCGTAGATGGCGGCGATGAGGCCGTCGGCGTCGGCTTCGAAGGCGAGGGTTTCGGGGCCGTCGGAGAGATGCAGGACGAGGCCCGGATAGCCGTTGATCCGCGCCGCCTCGAACTGGCTGACGCCCGGCAGGCCGCCGGTGCGCCAGGCGATGCCTTCCAGCAGTCGGATGATGTCGTCCCGGCCGACCATGACCCTGAGCGCGGCCTTCCGCTTGCCGCCGCCGTCGGTGACCATCACCGCGTCCTGGGCGAGCAGGCCGGCCAGCGCCCGCATGTCCTTGCCGGACGCCGCGGCGGCGAAGGCGTTGGCGAGTTCCAGCATCCGCGCCTGGTCGACGGCGAAGCGCGGCTTCTCCTGGCGCACGTGCTCGCGGGCCCGGCTGGCGAGCTGGCGGACGGCGGCCTCGCTGCGGCCGAGGGTCTCGGCGACGGCCGGATAGTCCTCGTCGAACACGTCGTGCAGGAGGAAGACCGCCCGCTCCAGCGGCGAAAGGCGCTCCAGGGCGAGCAGGAAGGCCACCGACACCTCCTCGGCGCGCTCCAGGGGGTCCTCGGCGAGCGGCTCGATCAGCGGCTCGGGCAGCCAGGGCCCGCGGTAGGCGTCGCGCTCGACCTTGGCGGCGCGCAGCCGGTCGATGCAGAGCCTCGTCGTCGTGCGGACCAGCCAGGCGGCCGGGTCGGTGACGCCGCCGGCCGCGCGGGTCCAGCGGAGCCAGGCGTCCTGCACCGCGTCCTCGGCCTCCGAGACCGAGCCCAGCATCCGGTAGGCCAGCCGCTTCAGCCGCGGCCGGTTGGTTTCGAAGGCGTCGGTGAGCGCCGGGTCCATGCGGGTCATCCTATCGCGGGCGGGCGCGGGCATCAGGCGGTTTCCTTCGGCGGGACGAGGGCCAGACCGAGGGCGATCAGAGCCGGCGCATAGACGGCGGCGAAGTCGCGCGCGGCGGCGACCAGCGGGGCGGTTCCGCAGGCGGCGTCATAGACGTGGATGGCGGCGTGCAGCGTCAGGAAGCCCGCCGCGAGGACGAGCGCCGGCCACCCCTGCCGCGGCGCCCTGGCGAACCAGGCCAGCCCTCCGGCGGTGATGAGGTAGGCGACGCCGATGTCGCGCACGAAGTGCGGGTTGTAGGGCCCGGTCAGCGGCACGCTGGGGACTGCGCCATACCACCATTGTCCGGCGAACAGCATGGCGAGCCCGTTGGCTCCCAGCACCCCCGCCAGCACGATCGCCACGATCCGTCCCATCGGCCCCTCCTCAGGTCCTTCGAGCCAAGGACGGCGGGGCGGTCAGGGTTGTGACATGGCAGAAGATGTTCTTATAATGTTCCGAAAGCATCGGGGCATGGAACGCGCCATGGATGGCTCGGGCGAGACAGATGAGTTTCTGCTCAGCGAAGAAACGTTCCGCATCCGCGGGGCCATCTTCGCCGTCTACAAGGCGCTTGGCCCCGGCTTCCTCGAAGCTGTCTACCAGGAGAGCCTCGGGATGGAGCTCGAGGCTCGACGCATTCCCTTCCGCGCGCAGCCCGGCCTACAGATCCACTACAAGGGTCACCTGCTAAAGCAGACCTATGCCCCGGACTTCCTCTGCTTCGACAGTGTGATCGTCGAACTGAAGACCGTGCGCGAGCTGGCGCCCGGAACATCGCGCCCAGCTCGGCAACTACCTGCGCGCGACACGACTGCGCGTGGGGCTGTTGGTGAACTTCAGTTCTCCTGTCCGCGTCGCCGTGGAGCGGATGGTCCTCTAGGCTTAGAACCACAGAAAAGCACAGAAGGACACAGAAGGTGCACGGTCGACGGAGGTGCTCCATTCGGCGTGACGGCGAAGCCCTCAACACTTCCCGCGACGAGTGCGAAATAGGACTGGCGGCCTAAGGCCGCCTTCTGTGTGTTTCTGTGTATTTCTGTGGTTGAAACCTTGCGGCTGCGCCGCTGCTCGGCCGTCCGGACGCAAACCAAAAAGGGCGGCCCCACGGGACCGCCCTTTGGTGTCTGGCTGCCCGGCCGGGGCCTATTTCTTCGTGGCGTCCATGTTCTGGGCGAAGCGTTCGAAGAGGTAGAGGCTGTCGGTGGGGCCGGGGGAGGCCTCCGGGTGGTGCTGGACGCTGAAGACCGGGCGGTCCTTGAGCGCGATGCCGGCGTTGGTGCCGTCGAAGAGCGAGACGTGGGTCTCCACCACCGGGGCCGGCAGGCTGTCGCGGTCGACGGTGAAGCCGTGGTTCATGGAGACGATCTCCACCTTGCCAGTGGTCAGGTCCTTCACCGGGTGGTTCGCCCCGTGGTGGCCCTGGTCCATCTTCACGGTCTTGGCACCCAGCGCCAGGGACAGCATCTGGTGGCCGAGGCAGATGCCGAAGACCGGCGTGCCGTTCTCCACCAGCTTCTGGATCTCGGGCACGGCGTACTGGCCGGTGGCGGCCGGGTCGCCCGGGCCGTTGGAGAGGAGGACGCCGTCCGGCTTGCGGGCCAGGATCTCCTCGGCGCTCGTCGAGGCCGGGACGACGGTGGCCCGGGCGCCGACCGAGGTCAGCGCGCGCAGGATGTTGCGCTTCACGCCGTAGTCGACGACCACGACCTCGTACTTCGGGGTTTCGGCCGGCTTCGCGTAGCCCTCGCCCCAGGCCCAGAGGCCCTCGTCATAGACGAACGGCTGGAGGCAGGAGGCGTCCTTGGCGAGGTCGAGGCCTTCGAGGCCGCTCCAGGCCTTGGCCTTCGCCACCAGGGCGTCGAGGTCGAAGACGCCGGTCGGGCTGTGGGCGATGACGCCGTGCGGCATGCCGTGCTCGCGGATCTTGCGGGTCAGGGCCCGGGTGTCGACGCCGGCGATGCCGATGACGCCGCGGCGCGCCATCCAGGTCTGAAGGTCGGTGTCGGCGCGCCAGTTGGCCGGCCGGGTCGGCGCGTCGCGGAAGATCGCGCCGCGCGCCGCGGTCTCGGCCGAGCCGGACATCTGCTCGATGTCCTCCACGTTCGTACCGACGTTGCCGACGTGCGGGAAGGTGAAGGCGACGATCTGGGCCATGTAGGAGGGGTCCGTGAGGATCTCCTGGTAGCCGGTCATCGCGGTGTTGAAGCACACCTCGCCGACCGCCTCTCCGACCGCGCCCACGCCGACGCCCTGCAGGATGGTCCCGTCGGCGAGGGCCAGGACGCCGGTCACGCCGGGCAGCAGGTCTCGGCTCATGGCGTGGGCTCCTTTGGAACGACGGGAATATCGGGGACGTGCAGGCCGGCCCCTGCGCAAACGGTCGCGTAGGTAGTGAGTCCCGCCCGCGGGGTCAATGCGGGTTTCCCCGCGCCGGCCCGCGGCGTAAGCGTGGGCGGGAGATCAGCGGGAGGATGCGCCGATGAGCGAGGGCCATATCGATCCGGACCGGGAGGCCTGGGCGGTGTTCAAGTCGCTGCCCCGCGACGAGCCGATCCAGATGCTGAACCTGGTCCGGCTGAAGGCGAAAGCGGAATATCCGGCCGACCATCCGAACCACGGCAAGGACCTTTCCGGCGTCGACGCCTATCGGGCATACGGACGCACGACGGCGCCGATCTTCAAGCGGCTGGGCGGGCGGCAGGTGTGGGCCGGCAAACCGCAGGTGATGGTGACGGGGCCGGGAAGCGAGGCCTGGGACCTGGCCTTCATCGCCGAATATCCCAGCGCCGAGGCCTTCATGGCCATGGTGCGGGACCCCGAGTACCGCGAGCACGTGAAGCACCGGACGGCGGGCGTGGCGGACTCGCGGCTCCTGCGGCTCGCGCCTGTGGAGCCGGGCGAGGGGTTCGGGGAGTAGGCGGAAACCGAGGGAAACTCGTCCTTTCGCGGGCGCGTGACCGGGGGCATCCTCGGGTCATGCTGGCGCTTCGACCCAACTGCGAATGCTGTGACAAGGACCTGCCGCCGGAGAGCGCGGAGGCGCGGATCTGCACCTTCGAGTGCACCTTCTGCGCGGACTGCGTGGAGAGCCGGCTGGGCGGGATGTGCCCGAAC
Organism: Phenylobacterium sp. J367; assembly: GCF_024699985.1. GTDB lineage: Bacteria > Pseudomonadota > Alphaproteobacteria > Caulobacterales > Caulobacteraceae > Phenylobacterium. The sequence goes on from NZ_JAJONA010000001.1 coordinate 4,798,149, forward strand.
TGCGGCGGGAACCTCGTGGCGCGGCCGATCCGGCCGGCGCACCTGCTGGCGAAGTACCCGGCGTCCACCGAGCGGGTGCTGAAGCGCCACAAGGCCTGCGCGGCCTAGCGGGAGACGGCGGGCTCGCTTAAGAGCCCGGCCATGCGCATCACCACGGTCGGCCTCGATGCCGACGACACGCTCTGGCACAACTAAGCATTCGCTGCCTCACGGCGTTGATTTTGCTCGCGCTTTTCTGAGACTAAGTCCGCAGAAGTCGGCGCAAAACCCGTGAACGCAGCGGGAACACAGCGCAACTTGCGCCTTTGAACGGGCGCGGCGCGAGCCGGAGGATGCAAGATGATCCAGAACCCAGCGCACCCCGCGAACCCTCCTGGAGCGGAGGAGCGCGTTCAGCCCGGAAGCCCCGCCTCGGGTGAGGTGAAAGAGCGGGGCAGCGTTGACCGCGAGTGGATGATCAGCCTTCTGCGCTCGATCCCGACCTACGCCACGGATGACTACGACCGCGGCTTCCGTGACGGCGTAGCGCTGTGCATCCTCAAGCTGCGGGAGGCAAAGTGATGAGCGCCTTCGAAGTCGGCAAGCCCGCCCCCTACTACTGCAAGGCCTGTCAGGCTGTTCCGCAGGCAGGGTACTGCAAGATGGCGGGGTGTCCTACGGCTCCTGCGGCCCCGGGCTCACCATCAGCATCGCGGCGCGACGGGGATGACCTAGCGGCCCTGATCCGAGAGGTGCGCGGCTACGCCGTTGCTGGCGGCGCGCTCGACCTGTCAGAGCGCGATGCGCTTCTGGCGCTGACCGCCAGAACAGAGCGCCTGCTTGGAGCGCTGAAGGCGGCCGAAAGCGAGCTCAGCTGGGCACACCTCGGCGGGTCCTCGGTCGAGCGGTTGGCGAATGCGAGCCTTGCCGCGAAAGCCGCTATCGACAACGCGGAGGGGTATTGATGAGCGGCTGGCAGCCTATCGAGACTGCGCCAAGGGATCAGACCGCCTGGGTCCTGCTTTGGAACGGCCACTGGCGCGGCGTCGGCCGCTTCAACCCGCCTTACGCGGATGAAGACGATCCGCTTTGGGTCGATGAGACCACTGAGTTCATCGAACCATCGCCCACGCACTGGATGCCGCTTCCTCCCCCCGCCGGAGGGGCTGTCATGACTGCCCGTGCCGCCCTCATCAGCGAAGCCCTACGCCTGGAAGGGAACGCCAAGGCTCTCGATCCAGCATGGGGTGAGAACCAGCCCGACATCAAACGGTGGAGGGCCAGGGCCACGCTCCTGCGCAAGGCCGCCGCCGACATGGACGAAGCCGCCCGCTGCCTTGCGTGGGCTCTGGACCTTCTCGACATCTACGACGAAGGCGCAATCCGCGAAGGCCATTGCGAAACCATCGTGCTCACTGAGCAGCACATCGAGGCGAAGCTGCGTTCCCGCGCTGTGCTCGCCGCCCTCTCAAATGCGGAACCACCCCAATGACCGACCACACCACTATCCCTGCCACGCCTGCTGCAGAACTCGACGCCTACCTGCGCGAGCTTGGCGGATGCAGCGACGGCCACTGCATCATCATCAAGCCCATCGGGATGCACACCAACGGCGGATGCCGGTGCGCGCGCGACGAGATGAAGATGCGACGCGTGGTGTTTGCCTATCGGCGCTACCGCTCCGCGATGGAGCGCGCCGATGTCTGACCACACCACTATCCCTGTAGAGGGAGGATGGAGACCACCTCTTCTTCCTCTCCCCCCGAAGCCTCGTTAAGCGCATCGAGGATATCCACGAGCCCCGCCCTTCGCTTGTCGCAGTCGATCCGGGCTTTCTCCAGGTCCACGATCAGGCGTCCTGCGTCTCCGTCTGTGGCGAGGGAGCCGGTCGGCGCATCGCAGGCTTCCCGGTAGATCTGGGGAACCTCAACCTTCAGTGCAGGCCGGTGAGCCTCGCATCCGCTCAAGCTCAGCGCAGACAGTAGAAGAAGGCTCGAACACGTCAGGGGAGCCGGGGTCCTTGCGGATGGCATCGTGGGCCTCGTGGGCTTGCTTTTCGAGGGTTCGGGAGGAGCGGGCGTAGGCGTCGAGGCTTTCGGACGTCGCGCCCTTGATGGCGGCATCGTCCCGCGCGAGTTCGGCCGCCGCCTCGGCCTTCGCGGCCCGGTCGTTGGCGCGGTCGAGCATGAGCCAGAGCCCGGCGAGCGTGATCAGGGCGGCTCCGATCAGGTACGGCGCGACCGGCGCTAGAAGCCTCTGCCACATTAACGATTTCCCTTGCAGATTCAATGGGAGAGTGGGACTCTCCGCACATGATCCAGACCGTCGCCCGACGCATCTACGAGAAGCGCAACGGCGCTGGCTGCACGCCCTGGTCGCGCCTTCCGCGGTCGCATCAGGAGCCCTATCTGGGCGATGCCCGCGCCGCCATCGAGGCCATGCGCGAGCCTACCGAGGCGATGCTGGATGCGTCCGGGCGAGGAAGGCTGCGAGCTCGGATCGATTGGGAGGCGTTCATCGACGCCGCCCTCACCACTCCCCCCGCAGCCACTTCTTAGCCGCCACGACAGCGAACACGATCAAGGCGCAGATCGAGGCCAGCCAGAAGCCGATACCGATGACGACCGCGGTGATCATCCTTCCCTCACCCCTTGCAGGCAGAGTTCACGTTCTGCGGCGCGGCGACGGACAAGGCCGCGAAGCTCCTTCCCGCCGGCCTTCGTCCAGAGCATCAGGGCGTCACAGGCCCCGCGCAGGTCCCCTGCCCTCGCCTTCCGGGCCATGGACGAGCCACAGAACCCACCCACGCCGATGTTGTAGGCCGTGGCGGTGAAGGCGGCCCGGGTCTTGTTCGGAAGCTTCTCAGGCAGGCAGGCGGCTATATCTATGCCGTGCTTAACGGCGTCTTCGGCCAATAGCTCGGCGCACTTCTCTGGCGAGTAGCGCTTGCCGAGAACGCCGCGCTCCATGTGACCGTAGCAGATAGTCTCGAACGCGCCGGGAGCAGGATCTCGGTAGCCGACCGGCTCGTAACCTTCGAAGTGAGCGATCACCGGGACAGCAATCGCCGCCGCAGCGAGAATTGCGGCGACTTTGGCAGCGGGTCCTTTTACTTGCATATCGCGAGCGTTCCCCTTTTACCCCTACGCCGTCGTGGTATAATTGCGCATGGCAAAGAACCCCCGACTGATTGATCTGTCCGGGCGCTCATTTGGGCGCTGGGTCGTGTTGGCGAAGGCCGGAAACAAGCCCCGGGGCGCGGCGCTGTGGCTCTGCCGTTGTGAGTGTGGCGTCGAGAGAGCAGTGCTCGGCGGAGATCTCCGCTCGGGAAGGTCCGCTAGCTGCGGCTGCGCGAACCGGAAGCGGCTGGGCGACCTTCGGAGGTCACACGGCCAGACAGGTCAGCGCATCTACCGGGCCTGGCAGAATATGCGTAGGAGGTGTGGGGACCCGCGCAACCCGCGTTACCCGAGCTACGGAGGGCGCGGGATTACCGTCTGTGCGGCTTGGAGCAAGTTTGAACCGTTCCGCGATTGGGCGCTGGCGAACGGTTATGGAGACACCTTGAGCATTGAGCGCATCGACGTGGACGGGAATTACACCCCGGAAAACTGCGCGTGGGCCGATGCGAAGACACAATCCAGAAACCGCCGCTTCGTGAGGAAGACGCCGGATGGCGTGGCGTGGTCAGCGGTGGCGGAAGCCCACGGCATTCCCGGGCGCGTCCTCATCAATCGGATTAATTCCGGCGGCTGGCCCCCGGAAATGGCCGCTACATGGCCCCTCGGCAAGCGCCGGCCGTCAGCGCAGAACGCGAGAGATGACGCGGGCCGCTTCGTGGCGCGGGAACAGCACTACTGGCGGCGATAGCTATTCATCCTGCCGGGTCCGCGGCGAACGGGAACGCTTGGCCTCCTTGTGAGCCTCCCACGCCTTCCACAGCCTGAACCCGCTCTCAGCAGCCAGGAACACGGTGTAGATGGCCGAGGCCACAGCCGCGACCGCTCCGACGATGGTGTGCAGGTAGGCCATGGAAACGCCCACGCCTCCGGCAAGCGGAAGCAGGCGCGCAAGGCCGGTGGCGAGCGCTCTCATGTGTCCTCGCGTATAGACGTGTGATGACGGGCTAGGCGGCCTTCTTCCGGCGCAGGAAGGCCAGGTAGTCGGCCCCCGCCTCCGGCTCGTAGAAGTGCTTCACCAGCTCAGGGTCGGTGTCCGGCCGGCGGGGGTCGATGACCAGGGCCAGCGCCGGGGATGTGTGCCGGTCCAGCAGACCCAGCGTGTCGGCGTAGTCGTCGTGGATTTTGAACGAGGCGAGCTGATAGACGAACGTGTACTTGCCGGTCACCGGGTCGCGCTCGACGCTCTCGCCCGAGACGTGGGTGTGGCCGCCCAGCAGGATCGTATCTCGCACGCCCAGGCGGGCCGCCTTCTTCAGCGCATGGACTTCCGACCACTGCGACCGGCCCGGCCACGAGTGGCGGCCGTGAACGGTGATCTCCCGGCCGGAGGGGCAGCGGTAGCGGACGCGGAGCGAGTTGTTCCGGTGCAGCACGCCATGCTGTTCCATGAGCATCGCCAGCACATCGGAGTGGCCTGACCATGCGTCGTGGTTGCCGCCGATGGAACAGTCGAGGTCGGGGCCGATCTGATCGAGGTAGTGTTGCAGGAGTATCCAGCCCTCGGGCGCCGCGGTCTCCGCGTTGCCGTAGAGGTGGGCCAGCGGCTTCACCCAGTTGTCCAGGACGTCGCCCATGGACCAGCCGGTGATCCGCTTGGAGCGGTCCAGCACGGCGATCCAGCGCTCGAACAGGTTCAGGTCCGTGCCGGAGTTGTCGAGGCGTTCGTCGCCCAGCGGGACCAGCATGAACGGCGTGTCGTCGGGCAGATGGATGACGTTGCCGTTGTGGCGCAAGGAGCGGTCCAGGCGCTCGAACTCGGCCTTGCGGGCGGCGACGATCTCAGCGCCGGGCCGCCAGCGTGACGGCGTGGACTCGACGGTCAGGCGCTTTGTCAGCCCCTCTCCTCCGCGACCCTGATGCGGTTCTGCATCGTCGTTCGGCTGACGCCGGCCTTGCGGGCGGCGGCCATGATCGAGCCTTCGGTGACGACGAGGCGGATAGCCTCGTTCAGCTCCGCATCTGTGTGGGGGGCGCTGGGGCATCAGCCTTCGACCTCTTGCGGGGCCTCATAGAGGCCGGGGATGGGCTTGCGTTTGGTGGGGCGCTTCGGCCAAGGGCGCAGGCCGTTGGCGGGGTCGGCCACGTAGGCGCGGCGCGCGTCGAGATACCGACGCTGGAGCAGCCGAGCGACCGCCGGGAGTGCGTTGTCCATCATGGCGGATCGACTCGCTTTTGGACTAATCGTTGTTGCGAATGCTCGGGGGCAGTGGCATCATCGGGGTTCCATTTCTTGGCTCAACTGAGTCAATCTTGGAGACCGCCATGTAGACCGCAGCGCGGGGCGCGCAGCACCTTGATTTAGCGAGGCGGCGCTTTGAGCCGGGCACCCGGCGCGCCGCCTTTTTGCTGCCTAGGCCACCACCTCGCCATTCGGCCCGAGGCACGGCACGCCCGGATAGCAATTCTTGATCGAAGACGACCAGCCGTGACGCCGTTCAGGCGGGCTCACATACCTATCCAGCTTGAGCGCCGGAAAGCTCCTCGGAACAGACCTGTACTCAAACGGAGCTGTGCAGGTCACCATGAGGAACGCGCACGGTGTTACGCGGATGACAGCGATAGCGTGTTCCGCTATTGTTCTGGGCATGCCAAACCCCGTCGAAATGATTGGTCGGCGCTTTGGGAGGCTCACCGTGACGGCGGACGCCGGACACGCTGTGGGCACGACGCGCCCCGTGCGAATGTTCACCGCCGTCTGCGACTGCGGGCGGTCAGTGGTGGTGTCAGGGATGCAGTTGCGCGATAAGCGCCGGACCCTGAAGAGCTGCGGCTGCGCGCGAGGTGATGCGCGCCGCAAACACGGCCACATTAGAGGCCGGCGGAAGTCCTCTACCTATGCGATCTGGTGCACAATGAAGGCGCGCTGCCAGAACCCAGCCTCCCGAGGATTTCGGTTCTACGGAGCGCGGGGCACCAAGGTGTGCGAGCGGTGGATGTCCTTCGACGCTTTTCTGGCGGATATGGGGGAGCGCCCCCAGGGATGTCGCTGGATCGGATCGATCCTTGGGGAGACTACACCCCGGAGAACTGTCGCTGGGCGACAATTCTGGAGCAGGCGAACAACAAGCGGGCCGGTCCAGCGACCCGCGCCGGCAGTTTTGCCGAGTTGGCGCGGCAGCATGGTGTCGGGGCAACCGGCCTGCGACGGCGCGTGCGGCTCGGCCAGACGGTTGAAGAGGCGATTGCAGGCCTAAAGGCCGGGACAAGGAGACCGCGCCGCTGGTGGAAACGGCCACCCGAGGCTAACGACCAGCGGACGCATGGACCGGAGCCTTGATTTCGTCGTTCCGCCCGTTCCAGAGCTGAACCCCCATCCAGCCTACTAGGGCGATCAGGAGCCCCAGCAGCCAGCGGTTCTGCCAGGTCGCGCCTGACTTCAGTTCCCCCAACGTGTCGTTGATCGCCCGGTACCGCTCTGCGCACAGTTCCTCGTGACTTTCGATCTTCTGGTGTGCGCTGTCGGCGCGTGCGAGCGCGCTCGCCGCGGAGGGGCGTTCAGTCATTCGGTAGCGCTCGCGCTGGAGGGGTGGAGTGAGGCGGCGGCGCGCCTGCGTGTGCACCGCCGGGTCTGGCTACTCGCCGTAGCCGTAAAGCGGCGTCACCCGGTACGCGCCCGTGATGGTCGAGCTGACGAGATACAGGCGGACGTGCGTCGCTCGCCCGTAACCCCCCAGCCCGAACGCGCTTCCCATCTGCGTCTCCGGCGCGGTCCCGCCGTTCAAGAGTGCGTCGAGCGTCCAGGCGAGCCGGGTGGCGGAGGCCCCACTGTCAGGGGTGATGATCCGGAGACGAAGCATCCCGGGCTTGTTGGTCGCCGTCTCGGGCGAAACGCCGATGTCGATGAAGGCGTCCGGCGAACCCCCACCAGCCGCCGTGAAATTGGTGTGGTAGATGATCCCCTGATAGTCCGACGCGCCGCTCTTGTAGCTCAGGCCGCCGTCATAGCTGAGAAGCGCGCGAACATTCCCGGTCGTGGCCCCGAGGTACAGGTCGAAGACGTCGATGTCCCAGGCCCGGACGCCATCCACATTCTCGGTGAGCGGGATATCGACCTGCGAGGCGGCGGAGAAGGTGGTCGCTTCGGTGTAAACGACGCCGGTCAGCTTCTTGCCGCGCTCCTTCAGGAGCCCGTGGAGCTGACCGTTGCGAAGTCCAGCTCCAGCGCGTCGCCCTGGGTCCCCGCCCAGCCGCCGATCCGCCCTTCCCCGCCGGTGTCATCGCCGGTCGGATCGCCGAACTCGACGTTCGGCATACCGCCCGTGTCGGCGTTGACCGAGAACCGCCCGTTGGCGCCGAAGTCGCGCTCGATGTCGCCGGAGTTGTCGCCGACAAAGACCGAATCCTCGAAGCTCTGGCCGGACAGCACGTTGTTGCTGGCGTCGAGGAAGGCCCCATCAACCGCCGTGCCCTCGGCGGCATAGATCATCGGAAGCCAGCCGTTGGAGGCGGCGACGACCGGGTTGGTGAGCGGAGTGGTCAGGCCGGCGTCGGAGAAGACCGGCGTCAGGTTCGTCGTGCCGGCATCGTAGAGCCGGAGTTTGCCGCCCGAGATGACGGCGTTGGCGGAGTCGGTGACGCGCAGCGGCGTCCGCGTGAATGCGGCCAAGGGCGGACCTCACATGCTGGATTTTGCGCGCGCTGTAGGCGCGGCTGTGGTATGCGTTAGGGGATGCGCGACCCCAACGTGATCGACGCCAAGTTCAAGGTTGTCCGACGCCCCCGGCATGAGCGGGGCATCTGGTTCGACTGGCGAAACTTCCTGTTGGTCGGCGGACTTAGCGCCGCCGCGGCTCTTCGGCTGCTGCTGGGCGACTCGCCGTAGCGCCTGCGATGGCGCCGACGCCGATGGCGTTCCGCAGCGACAAGAACTCCTGCCGCTCGCGGGGAGCCAGCCGGGCCGCAATCGCCTGAATGGCCGCGTCGGTCTGGTTGGGATCGACCGCCATCATGGCGAGTTCCCGCGCCTGCTGCTCCGACAACCCGCGGCCCCGCCACATGTCGATCGCACGCGCGGCAAGGCCGATCACATCGCCCGAAAGGCCCTGACGCACCGCCCCAACCGTCTGCTGCGCCTGGTTGCCGACGTCGTTGGCGAGGACGGCGGTTCGCGACCCCGCGTTTGGCTGCACGAACTGGGCGTTCCGGGCCTGAGCGACCCGCGCGCCCACCTCGTTCAGGAACCGATCCGCCCCGTCCCCAAACGCCGCGCTCAGGTTCTGCCGGGCGTACTGCGAGGAGGTGAGCTGATCCAGAGCGCCGAAGCTGTTCTCGCGTTGCTTTCCGAGCGTGTCCAGGATCTGCTGGCGGATGGCGACGCGGTTGGCTTCCCTGCGCTTCAGGCGGAAGGCTCCGAACCCACGCGGCGTAGTCTCGAGGGTCGGTGGAGAGCGGGTCCAGGCGGTTCTCGCCGCGGGCGACCTCGATGGCGCGCGATTGGTTGCGATAGGTCTCCCGGGCCGGGCGCAGGCCCTCGACGCCCTCTAGCGTCTGGTCGAGCTGGTCGCGCCGGGCGAGCGCGCCCCGGGCTCGGTTGTTGTTGCCACGCCGCGCGAAGGCGGCTCCCCGCTCCCGGGCGGCAATGACGAGGCGGTCAATCGTTCCGGCCGAGACGCGCGGGATCGGGCCAACGCCGCCGCGGTCGGGCATTTGCAGGAGCCGGTCAAGTTCGACTTGGCGGCCCCAGTCCTGGTTTTCAATGGCGTCGGCGCGGGCGCGGGCGATGATGCTGCGGCCAGCGCTGTCCGACAGCATGTCGAGCACCGTATCCGGCACCTCGATCTGGTCAGCGTCGAACTGGCCGTAGTTCTCTGCCGCCTGCTGACCGCGCACTCGCTCCATGTCGTCGGCGTATTGGTTGGCCGAGCGCTGGTCCGGCGTCAGGCGCCGGGCGGCGGCCATCGACGCGGGCTTGGCATCAGCCGAGCGCGTAGAGGCATTGGCCGTCAGGGCTTCGCCCGCCTCCTCGCCCTTCACGCCAACGGCGCGGATCATGCGGCGCCCGCGCTCGCCGGCCACATCGACCAGCGTCGGCTCGACGCCAGCCGCGCGCATCTCCTCCGCGCGCTGACGCATCGCCGGAACGTCCGGCTTGGCGCGGGTGGCGAAGGTCTCCGCTGGCGTCGGGGGCGCACGGCGAGCCGGGACGCGCACGCTCGCAACCGCGCTGCCGGCCAGCCCGCCGACAACACGCGCAGCGGTCTCGCCGCGGGGGCCGGCTCCAGCCTCACGCGCCACCTGACCCGCCGTTTCCGACGCGATGGCGGGGGCGAACACGTTCACCGCGCGCTGGGCCGCTCCGCCAGGAGCCAAGGCGTTCGGGACATTCTGGCCGATGGTCCGCAGGTACTCTTCTTCCTTGGTCTGCGGCTTGGGCGCCCCACGCTGCGCAGCCTCGGCGAACCCGGAGAACGGGTTGCCCGTCACCCGCGTCGGCAGCTTGCCCTTCAGGACATCCGCGGCGATGGCGGCATCCTCGAACATGGCGAGGCTGCTCGCGAACGGGTTCGCGGTCATGACCATATCGGCGAGGCCAGCGACACCCTCGGCCACGCCGCCGCCGAACACCTTGGCTTTGTCGGCGAAGGTGCGCTTCGGCTTCGGGCGCGACGCGTAGTGTTCCTGCGCGCCTCGGATCGCGGTCGCCTGGTCCCGCGCCTCGACCTTGATGATCGAGCCGTCCGGCGCTTGGACTTTGAAGACGGGCATTACGGGACGATCTTCCAGCCAGCGCCTTCGGTCTTCGGGCCCGGGGCGGGCCGCTTTTCCGAGGCTTGCTTCTGCCGCCAGTAGGTCTGGAACGCCTCCTCGGCCCCCTTGAGCGTGCCCCTCTCCTGGGCGTAGCGGTCGAGAAGGTAGGCGCGCTGCTGCCGCTTGGTCGTCAGCGACTGCATGTCCTTGACGATGCCCTGGTTGGCCGTGCCCATCCGCGAGGTGGGGGGGATCGCCTTGAGGAACAGGGCGAGGTCGCGGTCAGAGGTGGTGCCGGAGCCGGGAACCCGCTGCGCAGGCGCCATGCGCGCCGTCAGGGCGTCCATCTGGGCGATCTCGGGACGGAAGATGCCCATGACTTCCGACGCACCCGGGACCGCGTACACGGGGCCGGTCGAGGCCTTCTTGTTCAGCTCAAGGAAGCGGGTCGCCTGGTCCGTGATGTCGGCGAAGACGTTGGCGGACTCGCGCGCTTCCTTGAGCTGGATCTCCTCTTGCTGCGTGAGCCTGCCGACCGGCGCCCACTGACCACCGCGGTAGATGAGCTTCTGGCCGGTCTTCGGGTTCGTGGCGGTTTGGCCTTCGCGATACATGGGCGCTAGTCCAGAATGAAGCCGGGGGAAGTTTGGCGGTCGGCGAGGACGCACCGCGGCCGGTGGCCCTGGCCCCTGCGGCGCGGCGCTCGGCGAGGTTGCCGGCGGCGACGCTTTCGCGGGCTCGGTTGCTCCGCTTCGTCTCTTCGAACTGGGCGTCGGCGCGGGCGTTGTCCTGCTGGCGGTCGAGGCTGGGCGATCAGATCCTTCACGCCCAGCGATTCATTGATCAGGCCCTGAACCGCGCCCGGGCCGTGTAGTCGAACTTCGCCGGGTCGATACCGCGCGCCTGGAGCTGAGCGTCGATGCGCGGCTTGGCGGCGGCGATCTGCTCCGGCGTTGCGTCCTTGTAGGCGGCACAGGATCGCGGCGGCGGTGTCGGTGATCTCGGCGACCTGCGCCCGCTGGGCCTTGTCCATCTCCATCAGGCTCTTGGCGAGGTCGAACTCCCCGACCTGCGCCGCCTTCTGCGCCGCGACGCCCGGTCCCTTGGTCTGGGTGACGACGTTCACGAGGCCCTGGCGATCCTTGGTCTCGCGCTCCTCGCGGCGCTTGCGCACGGCTTCCGCCGAGCGCATGTCCCCGATGCGCAGGAACTCTTGCTCAGCGGCGGCGGGGTCCGTGGCGAAGAGGTTCGCCGCCCGACGCCGGGCGTTTTCCCTCCGCCCGCTCACGCCCCAACTCCTGTCCCGCCGGGAAGTCGGCGAAGACGTTGCGCTGCTGAAGCCCGCCCCAGTTTATGCCGTCCATCAGTACATCCTCCCGCCGTAGTACATGCCGGCGGCCTCAGCGACCTGACCGGCCGCGTTGGTGAAGTTGTTCGCAT
>NZ_JAJONA010000002.1 GCF_024699985.1 Phenylobacterium sp. J367
GGTCGTCGCGCTGGCGCTCGCAGCCGTGGAGCGACGGAGCATCGGGCGTCGGTCGTTAAGCCGTCCTCGGCCTACGCAGCTTCCGGAGCGCGCCGTTCGCGCTTTGGCCGATGGCGGTAGCCCGCCGCGGTGTTCTGCTGGAGCGTCACCGGCCTGTCGATCACGCTGCCCCTCGCGCTCGGGTGGCGCAAGGGGTTGCGCGGTTTCGGCTGACTCATGTCGGGATTGGCGGTGCCGGTCTGGAATGTTCTCAGTCCCGGCGGCCTGGGCCGCCTCGGCCATCGTGGCCCTGGGCGTCGTGCTCGGCCTGCTGCTGAGCCGCAGAGATCGTGCGGCGACCCGCCTCGACCTCGTCGCACTACTGGCCTTCGTGGCTACCCGCGCGCTGCTGGGCGTCGGCTTGGCGGCGATCTGGAACCAGCCGGAAACGGTCTGGGTGTATCAGACGTCCATCATCGCTAAGCTTGTCGGCTTCGCTACGCCCGTCGTCGGCGTGTGCGGACCCTCGCCGTCGCATGCACGCAGACGCCCGCGCAGATCGAGGACGCCGCCTGGCCTTCGGTGCAGGCTATCTGCGGACGTTGGCGGTTATCGTGGTCCTGCCCACTGGCGGGCCATTCCTGCCTTCCGGGTGTTCGCCATGGTGTTTTGCCTGCGCGACCTGGAGACGGCCGTCCTCTACTATCCGCTCCGGCCGAGCGCCGCTGGCGGTCCGCGTTTCACCCTCGAGGCCAACGGCCCCGAACTCCGTCGTCGCGGCGCTCGCCAGCGTGCAGGTCCTTCCTCACGCTGGCGCTGCTCGGCTTTGCCTCGGGAGCGGCGGCGATGCGGCCAAGGCTTCCATGACGACACCCGGTCTGACAACGTCAGCCTGAGTTTCGGGAGCACGCCGGCGCTTCTCTGACCTCTCGCTGGTCGTGGAGTCCGGAGAGGTCGTGGCCGTCCTGGGACCCTCCGGCCGCGGCAAGACCAGCCTCTTCGCGTGGCGCTCGGACTGGATGCGCCGACGCGAGGGACGGCCGGCGCGACGCGCCTGAGCGCGGACGGACAGGTCCTCGTGCCCCCTGAGCGCCGGCGCTCGGCGATGGTGTTCCAGGACCTCGCGCTATGGCTGCACCTGTCGGTCGAAGCCCACCTGCGCTTCGTGCTGAGCTCGGTAGGCGTGCCCAAGCGGGATCAGAGGGAGCGGATCATCCGGATGCTCGAGCAGGTGGAGCTCCAGGAGCCGCGCCGCGGCGCACCCGGGCGAGCTCTCCGGCGGGGAACGCCAGCGGGGTTGCGATCGCGCGCGCGCTCGTCACGGAACCGGCCGCGGTGCTGCTGGATGAACCGCCACCGAACCTCGACCTCCGCCTCAGGCGAGAGCTGCTGGGCCTGTTGAAGGGTCTGTTCGCCCAACGCCGGATGACGGCGGTCTACGTGACCTATGACATCCGCGAGGGCGGTGGTCCCATGTGGACCGCATCGCGGTGATGAACCGGAGGCGTAGTGGCGGTAGCGGCAATTGATGCATTGCGAGGTTCGCCTGAGCCGCTCGTTCGGGAGTTGCTGGAAGGGCTTACGTGGTCAGGTCTGTGAGATCTGCCGCCCCTGCCGCTGCGGGAGGCCACGCCTCTGGGTCGGGAATGGCCGAGCGGCCCCCTACTCGGTCAAGGCATGGAGCCCAGGCCGGAGGACATGCGTGGCAAGATTCAATCGGACCGCTCCGCGATGATACACCTCCGCGTTGGCCATGCGGGCGCCCGCCCATAGACGGATGTCCGTCCAAGACCCGCTCCCCCAGGCCTCGTGCCCGGGCGTTTGGAGCGTGCGCGGATGGTCGGACAGTCTTTTACCTATTCTTTCGAGCCGGGCGGACCGCCCGTCAGAATCCCAGCCGTTTTCGCAGGGGCGGGCGCATGACTGCGACAGGGGTGAGTCGACGCCCTGTCGGCGGCCGAGCCGGCAGCCGCCGGCGCTGACCTATTCTCAGCTTTTTCTGCGCTTCCTGCGTTTCGGCCTGATGGCCTGGGCGGCCCTGTCGCCCAGATCGCGATGTTGCGGAAGGAACTGGTCGAAGAGGAGCGCTGGATCTCCAGCGATCGGTTCAACCGGCTGCTCGCGGTGATCGGGGCCTTGCCGGGACCAGAGGCGCACGAGCTGTGCGTCCATCTCGGCATGCGCGCCAAGGGCCGGCTCGGCGGCATGCTGGCAGGGCTCGGCTTGACGCTGCCTGTTGGCTTCCTGCTCATGCTGGCGCTGTCGTGGCTTTACTCGGCCATCGACCTCGCCGGGTCCGGGCTCGCGGCTGCCTTCCTCGGCGTGCAGGTAGCCGTGATCGCCCTGATCGTCCGGCGCTGTCCATCGCATCGGCGAGCACATCCTCGCCGACCGTTGGTTATGGGCCCTGGCTATCGGCTGCAATTTCCTCGCTGCCCTTCTTGGCGCGAGCTTCTGGATCACTCCCGCCCGCAGCTGGCGTCATCTATGCCCTGGCCGCTCTGCCGCCGGCGGGCTGGGGGTCATCGTCGCTGGCGTCGCCATCGCGGCCGCAGCCGCCGTCGTGGTGTGGGCTCCCGCGGCCCAGCCCGGCGCGACAGTTGCGGGACTCGCAGACCAGGCGCGCGCCGGGCCGCTGCTTCTGTTCCTGTCGGGGCTGAAGGCCGGCTTGCTGACCTTCGGCGGCTGCCTCTATACGGCGATCCTGTCTCTGCGCAACGATGCGGTCGGGCGCGGCTGGATGAGCGACGGCCTGTTCCTCGGACGGCTGGGCTGGCGCTTCTCGGGCGTGCTTCCGGCGCCGCTGATCACTTTCTCCATCTCGCGGGCTACGTGGCCGGAGGCCCTCGGGGCCGTCGCGATGACCGTCGGCATCTTCCTTCCTGCCTTCGCCTTTCCCTCGTGCTGTACGATCGGCCTGAAGCCGTGCTCGAGGCGAAGGCGCTGCACGCTCTCTTGGAAGGGGTGGCTGCCGGCGTCGTGGGGCTTATCGCGGCCACGACGCTGCAACTGGCGCAAGCGACGGCCGGGCGCGTTCCTTCGCTCTGGCCGGCCGCGGCGATCTTCGCCGGCGCCTTTGGCCGTCCTCTATTTGTGGAAGAGCAAGCTCAACGTTGTGGTGATCGTTCTGGTGGCGGGTCTGGCGGGTTGGATCAGCTACTAGCGCCTTCTGCCGTAATGCTGGCGGCGCCTGCCCGAGCGTGTGGGGGGTGTCAGCGCATGACGAGCCCAACCTCGGTCCTTCTTGTGCGGGCGTGCGTCGCGCTCTTGGCGATTTGCCGTCGCCGGCGCGCCCGCGAACGCGTACGCGTTCCTGCCGTACCGCTTCGACGGACGCCGGAACGGCTGATCCGCACGAGGTTGAGCTGCGCCTGTCCCGGCGAGGTCGAACGCGACCCGGTCGCACTGAGGTGCTCAGTCCGCTGCTCAGAGGAAGACCCGCCTACTGAATGGGTTCGAGCTGACTCCGAGCTTGAGTACCCGCCACGCGGCGAGGGGCTGAAGGACGGAGCGCGTGGGGCGAAATGGGCGGCGCCGGTGTCTGCCAGGCTCAGCATCGGCGTGGAGATCCCGGCGCTGGCGCCGGTCAGCCGCTCGAATTCAGCGGCGTGGGCGTGGAGACCACGCTGCTCGCGACGTTGCGGATGGATGGCTACGAGCTGCACCTCAATGCGGGCAGTTTCCACGACTCCGCGCGCCGGCCCGGCGGAGTCGGGATGGCGGGCGAGCGCGCTGAGCGAGTTTCCTCACGGTGATCAGCGGCTCGGAGTCGAGCTGTTCGGGCAAGTGATTCCAATCGCGGTCGGCCCGACGTGAGGGCCGGCGCAGGCTTGATCTACGACCTGGGAGGTTTCGGACCTTCGGACCGGCGTCCACGTCGGCCTGACTCCCGGCCGCTCCAGACGTCGGCCTGAACCTGTGGCTGACCACCAGTTTCCCCTCCGGCAGTAAACAGGAGGCCCTACGCATGAGAACCCCAACACTCTCCATTAATCCATCGAGGAGGAATTCAGGGGATGTCGGATATCACCTGACCGCCGCGCCCTTACTGGGCGCTGGCGCCTTTCGGGCGGCGGGCATGAGCGCCGCCAGCGCCGCGGCTGCGCCGCCCGCCGCAGCCCAAACCCTCGTATTCGATCCGACCGCGTGCCCGGGCTTCCGGAGAAGTTGCCCGCAGCCATTACGACAACAACTACACAGGCGCCGCGACCCGTCTGTCCGCGATCGCCGCCGAGTTCGCGAGCCTGGATCCGGGCGACGGCGCCGGGTTTCCGGGTTAACGGGCTGAAGCGTGAGGAGCTGATCGCCTGGAACTCCATGATTCTGGCACGAGGTCTATTTCGCGGCTTCGGGCCGGCGGAGCGGCCGCTGAACGCAAAGCTCGCGCAGGCTATTGAAAGCGATCGCGTCGCCATCAAACACATGTTGAGCTCTGGCGTGGTCGTGAGGTATCGTCCGGCGCAGCTGGTTCTTGCTTCGAACAGCCACGTTTTGAGTCGCCGCTCGATTGGTGGTCGAAAGCCTGAAGATCGTCACTGAACATCATCAGCTTGGCGAGCGTCGCGCCGACGGCTTTCCCCGCTGTTGCACGCTTGACAAACGGCATGAAGCACGCCTTATCATAGCCATCAGTGGCGCCAAGGCCGCGGCCTACGTGGAGGCGTTCATGAAGGGTGTTCTCCTGGCGGAACGCCAACGAGGCCTTCCGTCGGGCATCGCTATGCAAGCGGGGCCTGGGCGTGACATTCCGCGCCCTCCCGCTGAGCGGCTGGGCGCGGCAGAGCGAATCCCGTGATGGCCAGGAGCCGACTGCTCCGGTCTCCCTCTTGGCGGCCGTGTGGCGTCGGGTTCGGCTAACCCTGAGCTTTGGCGTTCTCCGGCGGCGCGATGGGCTGGCAGGCAGAGCCGGAAAAGCGCGCCGCCTCCGCAAGCTCCGCTCACGGTGATCGAGCCGTCGTGCGCTCGCGCGATCTCCGCCACGATCGCCAGCCCCAGCCCCGCGCCGGAGCTGCCCGCGCGTTGCGAGGGTGCGCGCCAGAAGCGGTCAAACACCATCTCGCGGTGCTCTGGCTACCACGCCCCGGCCCGGCGTCCGCGACCGGTAAACGGCGCTGTCGGTTTCGACGCGGACGACGACCTCCGTATCGGGCGGAGTGTGACCGATGGCGATCTGGACGAGGTTGCGCAGGGCGTCGGCGAGGGCGTCGTGGTTCCCCTGACCCAGACAGGCTCGTCGGGCGCCTCGAAGGCCAGGCTGCGGCCGGCCGCAGAGGCCCAGGGCGCCAGGTGCTCGACCACATGCGCGGCGGTCCCCCGCAGGTCCAGGGGTCGGCGAACCATTGGCGGGCCGTCCATGAGCGATGCCGAGAAGCTGCGCCACGATCCGGTTCATGCGGGGGCTGGGCGTCAGAGCCGCAGCCGCGCGACCCTGTAAGCGTCCCGCATTCGTCCAGGGCGGCGGTGAGGATGGCAAGCGGCGTGCGAAGCTCATGGGGCGGCGTCGGGCCAGAACTGGGCGCTTGACCTGGGGGCCGTGTCTCAAGCCGCTCCAGGGCGCTGTTGATCGCCGCGACTAGCGGCGCGAGCTCGAGAGGAAGATCGTCCGTCGGAAGGCGCACGCCATTCACCCCCGGAGCGATCGACGCCGTTGTTCGGACGCGGCGTGGACCGGCTTCAACGCAGTCCGAATGGTCCAGGCCGCCACCGCAAGCACCAAGACCGCGAAGACTGGAAGAACTAGGCGCTGTCGCCAAGACCTCGGCGACGAATCCCGTGAGCTAGGGCCTCGTTCCTCGAGAGTTCCTCCGCCGCCTTATAGCTGGCGATAAATCACGGGCTAGAAGGCCGACGGCGAGGGTCGCAAGCAGCACGGCGGCCTGTGCGAAGGACCAGACGCCCTCGAGCGACTTACGCCAGGATGCGCGCATGTCAGGCGCCTTCCTGCAGGAAGTAGCCGATCCCACGGACTGTATGGATCGCAATAGGTCGCGCTGGCGTCCGCCAGCTTGCGGCGGATTGGTGCACGTGCACGGGGATGGCGTTCGAGCCGGAGCTCCTCGCCCATGCCGTACAGCTTCTCTTCGAGAACCACCTTCGGGACTACCCGGCCGAGGCGCCGCATCAGGTGCTCAAGAATGGCGAGCTCCTGCCGCGGCAAGGGAAGCACATGCTCGCCGACGCGAACATCGCGGCCGATGGTGTCGAGCGGGAGGTTGCCAGCCTCTAGCCGGACGCCGAGGGTCTCTGCCGGGGCGGCGCAGCAGCGCCTTGAGCCGCGCCACCAGCTCGGCCATGGCGAACGGTCTTGACCAGATAGTCGTCGGCGCCGGCGTCGAGGCCGTTCACCTGGTCTTCGACGCTGTCCCGCGCCGTCAGCACGAGGACCGGCGGCCGCTCGGGCCGCTGCCTTAACGTCTCCAGCAGGGCGAGGCCGTCCTCGTCCGGCAGTCCGGAGGTCGAGCACGGCGGCGTCATAGGGCGTCGCCCGCAGCAGGGGCCTCGGCGTCGCCGAGCGTTGGCACAGTGTCGACGACGAAGCCGGCGCGCTCAAGGCCGCCGGCGATCAGCCTCGCATGCGGGGCTCGTCCTCGATCACCAGCAGGCGCATGCCGCCTTGTTCCCGGCTCCCCGCGTCCGCCGCCATCCTGCGGCTGCATCTTTAGGGGCGAATTAAGAGCCCCGCCGCCCGGTTCTAAAACTGCCTTAAAGCTTGGCGTTCACCCACGCGCCGACGAGGGTGAAGGCACTTGGCCGCGGGCGTTCGAGCAATCCCCCGAAACGCATTATGGAAGTGGGCCTGACGCGCGGCGCGTGGTCCTCCGGCGTTGCACTGGCCGTCAGGGGTGATCGCCTGCGCGGCCGTGAGCGCGTTCCAGAACGAGTGTCGCGGTCGGTCTAACTGAGCAATACATCAGGTGATCGAACGGGACGCGCTGTGCGCCTGTTCCGGGCCGCCAGACCGGCGCTCCGGGGAGCCAACGCGGCAGTCGTCGGGATCCTGACAGGGGCGCTCTACGATCCCGTGTTCACCAGCGCCGTCACCGGCCCTGCGGATTTCGTGATCGCGGCGGCGGGTTTCGTCGCGCTCATCGCCTGGAAGGTGCCGCCGTGGCTCGTGGTCGTGGGAGTCACTGGCCGCCGCTGTGATCACTTCCCATGCTCAACTAGGCGCTCTGATCGCACGGAGGCGAAGAGAATCTGGGTGTTGGGCCAGCGCTCGAGAACGAGGCGTGCAAGGCCCAGCCCATCAGGTCGCGTGCTCGCGTCGGTGAACAGCACCGCGATCACGGGTCTTGGTCACTATGCAGTCGAGAGCTTGGGCGGTCGCTGTAGTGAGAATTCCCAGCGTCGGAGATATAGAGAGTGAGCAAAACCAACGCTCTGGAATCTCAGCAGTCCAGCGCACCGACAATAAGCGCGGTTGGTCTGCCAGAGCGGTGACGGCGCATGCCGCTAGATCCAACCTGGGCGCAAAGCCCTGAGCTGGACTTTGAGCGTCGGCTGCTGCCCACCAAGATGCCGCGAACGATCTTCACGAGGCTTTCTTCGCGTTCCATCGGATCGTCAGCGAGCTGAGAGGGAAGAATCTGTGGTGCGGCGCTGGTCGAGAGCCGAACATTATGGATCGTCTTCCCGGCTGCCCGGGCTTTGGGCCACTAGGAAATAGTGGCTATCGACGACATCGATCTCGAAGGTCTGGCCGTTCACCTCAGCGACGGCGCGGGCGAGTAGTCTCAGCTTAGGACGTTCTTGGCGCATGGGCCACGATACTACAGGAGCGCGAGCCACAAAGGTGCGGTGGAAGCAGGTCGTTCTCCATCCGACGCGGGCGGTCCCGCTGGCGTTCCTGGCGGCGATCCTCGCCGGGACGGCGCTGTTGATGCTGCCGTTGGCGACCGCCGCGCCTGGCGGCGATCACCCTGAGCCGGGCGGTCCTACGCAACATCCGCGAGAACCTCGTCTGGGCGTTTGACTCTACAACATCGTGCTGATCCCGGTCGCGGCGGGGCTGCTCTATTCGGTGTTCGGCCTTCTGCCGTCGCCGATGATTTGTCGCAGGCGCCATGGCGCTGTCCAGCGTCAGCGTGCTCACTAACGCTTTTCGCCCGTGGCGCTTCTGCGCCGCGGCGGTCTAGGAGGCTTCCATGAACATCGGTCAGGCGTCGAAGGCCTCAGGCGTCACCACCAAGATGATCCGTTACTACGACTTTGAGATCGGTCTGGTCTCAGCCGGCGAGCCGGACGGATGCCAACTACCGGGAGTACGGCGAGCGGCAGATCAACGAGCTGTGGTTCAAAGCGCGCCCGCAGCCTGGGCTTTCGATGGAAGAGATCACCCAGCCCCTGTCCTTGTGGCGCGACCGAGGCCGCCCGAGCCGCGAGGTCGAGGTCATCGCCGATCAGCACGTGGCCGATCTCGACGCGCGCATCGCCGAGATGTAGGCGATGGCCGACACCCTGCGGCACCTCTCCCATCGCTGCGCGGGCGACGATCGGCCCGACTGCCCGAGTCCTGACGGATCTGACCGGAGGCAAGGAGCCCAGGGCCTGCGCTTGCCAAGCGTGCGCTTCGCCGTCACTAGCGAAGGGGATTTTAAACGCACGCATGCTTGAGGGTCGCGTGCTTCACCTTGAAGTCCCGCAAGAGCGTCGCGCCCCTAGTGGCCAAGGCGGCTTCTGCGCCATAGGCGCGAATCAACAGCCCACAGAACCTCGGGCGTTTGCCCCAAAGTCGCCCTTCTCGGGCCGAAACCTTACCGGCTTTCGGGGGGAATGCGCGCGCATGCCCGCTTGAATCAGGGCCGCTCCTAAGTGCGACTAGAAGCTCGCCCAATAGGCGCGTAGCTTTATTTATAGGAAAAAGAACGAATCGCACTTTTTATCCAATAATGCCCTTGACCTCGCCCTTATCGGCGACTCAGGGTTGTGATGCCCGGTGAAGGCGGGCGGACGCAATCAAGGGTCAGCTGTGATGAAAAAATGCCGGTTCAAGCCATGTTCGGGGCGCGCATCGACCGCCCTGGCCCTCGTCGCCGGCGCAGCCTTCTTCCTCGCGGTTAGCCCGGCGTGGGCGGCCGGCGCCGGCATCGCCATGCCGTGGGAAGGTCCGCCCGACACGATCATGCAGTCCCCTGCCGGGGGCCCGGCCGCCATGGCGGTCGGCATCATCGCCATCGTCCTGACAGGGCTCGGCTTCGCCTTTGCGGGAAGGCGGCTCGGCTATGCGCAAGGGGATCGGCATCGTCTTCGGTCTGGCGATCGCTTTCACCGCCACGACCTTCATCTCGACCTTCTTCAACATGACCGCCGGGGCGGCGTTCTGAGATGGCCCGGTCCGACGTCGAAGGCTTCGAGATCGCCTTTCACAGCTCGCTGTCGGAGCCGGACACCATCGCGGGCGTGCCCCGGATGATCGCGGTGCTCAACGGGACGCTGACAGCCGTCCTGGCGCTGGGCCTGCAGGTCCCCTTGATCGGCATCCTGGTCGGCTTCGGGCCATCCATGGGGCCTGCTACTGGCTGAACAAGCGCGATCCCTACTTCTTCGACGCGCTCGGTCGACACATCTGCCAGAAGCCCTACCTGGACGCCTGACGTGCGCGCGCCGGCTTCACCCTTCCCCTTTTCCGGTCCTTACAGAGGTCCGCCGTGCTGTATTTGCGTGAGTACCGGCCGAGGGCTGATCGCCTGTTCGATCATCTCCCCTGGGTCGCCCTGATCGGGCCCGGCCTGGTGCTCAATAAGGACGGCAGCTTTCAAAAGACCCTGGCGTTTCGGGGCCCGGACCTGGCCAGCGCCACAGACGCCAGGCTTGGTCGCCACCCGCGCCCAGTTGAACAACGCGCTTCGGCGGCTCGGTTCACGCTGGTGCTTTCACATCGAGGCCGTCCGATCCCCGTCGCAGACCTACCCCACGAGCCAATTTCCCGACCCGGTCTCGGACCTTGTCGATGAGGAACGCCGCGAGGGCTTCGAGGCGCAGGAGCGTCACTTCGAGAGCCGCTACTTCCTCACTTTCACCTATCTGCCGCCCGAGGAGGCGATCTCGATTGGCTGAAAGCCTTCTGCTCGAAAACGCCCCGTCGGGTCAGCGCTGAGGCATGTACCGGGCCGCCCTGAGCGACTTTCTGAGCACCGTCCACCAGATCGCCGACATCCTGACCGCGATCATGCCCGAGGTCAGCGAACTGACCGACGACGAGACCCCTCACCTATCTGCATAGCTGCATCTCGACGAAGCGGCACCCGGTCGCCACGCCCGAGACGCCGGCTTATCTCGACGCCTTCCTGACCGACGACGATTTCCAGGGCGGCCTGCTGCCCCGGCTCGGTGGGCAATACCTGCGCACCATTTCGGTGAGGGCCTACCCGACCACCTCGTGTCCCGGCCTGCTCGACCGGCTCAATGAGCTGGGCATTAGCTATCGCTGGGTCTGCCGGTATCTGCCGCTGGACAAGGAAGATGCTCGCAAGGCGGTGACCACGGTCCGAAAGCGCTGGTTCGCCAAGCGCAAGGGCGTGATGGCGCTCCTGAAGGAGGCCATCACCCGCGAGCCCTCGCTCCTGGAGGATCCGGACGCGGCGGCCAAGGCAGTCGACGCCGATGCAGCCCTGGCGATCCTGGGCGGCGACTACGCCTCCATCGGCTACTTCACGCCGACCGTCACCCTGATGGACGCCGACCCCGACCGACTCGCCAACCGGGTCCGCGAGGTCGAGGGCGCCATCAATCGGGCGGGCTTCGTCTGCAAGGTCGAAGACGTCAATGCCGTTGAGGCGTGGATCGGCAGCCTCCCCGGCCAGGCCTACGCCGACCTGCGGCGGCCATTGGTGTCGTCGCTGAACCCTTGCGACATGATGCCGATGTCGGCCATCTGGCCCGGTCCGACCATCAACGCCCACCTGTCGGCGGAGTGTCAGAAGCGCGGTTACCCTGGGCTTCAGCCGGCGCTGCTGGTCACCCGCACGGCCGGCACCACGCCCTTTCGGTTTGACCTGCACCAGGGCGATGTCGGCCACACGATGATCGTCGGGCCGACCGGGGCCGGGAAATCGGTCCTGCTCAACACCCTGGCCATGCAGTGGCTGCGCCTACCCCTGAGGCTCAGGTCTTCTATTTCGACAAGGGCGCGAGCTCGCGGGCCTCGACGCTGTTGGTCGACGGGCAATTTATGTGCTCGGCGGCGACCAGAGCGAGCTGGCCTTCCAGCCGCTCGCGGCGATCGACGCCCCAGATGACCGGGCCTGGGCGCAGGAATGGGTGCAGGACATCGTCGCCGCCGAAGGCGTGCCGATCACCCCGCCGGTCAAGGACGATCTGGAGTGGCCTGCGCAATCTCGCCGAAGGGCCGCGGGACCAGCGCACCCTCACCCTCCTGGCCGCAACCATCCAGGATCAGGCCGTCAAGGCGGCGCTCGCCCCCTACACGCTGAGCGGCCCTTACGGCCATCTGCTCGACGCCAGTCAGAACGCCCTGAAGCCGGCCGCCTGGCAGACCTTCGAGATGGCCGGAACTGATGGCCAGCAAGTCGGCGCTGGCCCCGGTGCTCACCTACATCTTCCGCAGTCTCGAGCGGCGCTTCGATGGCCGGCTGACGTTGTTGGTGCTCGATGAGGCTTGGCTGTTTCTCGACCAGGGCCGCCTTCGCGGCCAAGATCCGCGAATGGCCCAAGACCCTGCGGAAGTTCAATGTCGCCGTGGTGTTCGCCACCCAGAGCCTGGCGGACGTCGCGCGCTCGTCGATCGCGCCAGCGCTGATCGAGAGCTGCCCGACCCGCATCTTCCTGCCCAATCCCGACGCCCAGACGCCGCAGATCGCCGCGCTCTATCAGGACTTCGGCTTGAACCCGCAGCAGGTGCGGATCATCGCCACCGCCACCCCCAAGCGCGAATACTACTACCAGTCCACGTCCGGGGAACCGGCTCTTCGAGCTGGGCTTGGGTGGTTTGTCCCTCGCGGCCGTGGGTTCGTCCTCGCCCGGCGATCAACAACTCATCAGCCAGCTTCTCGCCGACCATGATCGTGGGGAATTTGCCGAGCGGTTCTTCGCCGCCAAAGGC
Organism: Phenylobacterium sp. J367; assembly: GCF_024699985.1. Taxonomy (GTDB): domain Bacteria; phylum Pseudomonadota; class Alphaproteobacteria; order Caulobacterales; family Caulobacteraceae; genus Phenylobacterium. Next base: position 12,041 of record NZ_JAJONA010000002.1, read on the forward strand.
CAGGCCGACGTCGCCCGCTATCTCGGCGACCAGCGGCGCGCCGCCTTCCCGAGGGTGGCGTGATGGGGGCGCTCGATGTGTCCTTTGCAGCTTCTCGTCCGGCTATGAGCCCGCGCGACTTCGCGCGTCTGGCTTGGCTGAACCGTCACCTTCCGGGCGTTTGGACCTCCACCCGCCGTCGCCGTCGAATCCTGTTCCTGGCCTTGGCCGCGCCCGGCTTCCTCGCGGTCTTCGGCACCACCTACCACCACAACTTCTTCGTCATGCTGGCGGGCTTTGCGTTGTTCGGCGCCGCCGTCGCCTTTCGCGCGGTCTCTGAACCCCTGTTCGTCCAGGCGGCCAGCGACGACCTGCTCCCATCTCCCCACTCCGCCAGTCACAAGGACTCTCCAGATGCGTAAGCAGCTTTGGCCGGGGCGGCGATCGTCGCGATGTCCCTGGGGCTGGGGCCCATGCCGCCACAATCGGCAGCCGCTCAGCAGATCGTTTTCGATCCGCGCGCTGTGGCGCAGGCGATCCAGCAAGTGCGACAGGGCGTGGCCCAGATCCAGCAGTTGCAGGCGCAAGTCACCAACCAGATGGCGATGCTGCAAAGGCTGGGGACGGACGTCACCCAGCCGTTGGCCCAGATCAACGCACAGGCGACCCAGCTCATGCAGCAGGCCCAGGCGATCGGCTACAACAGCCAGAATATCGCCGGGCAGTTTCAGCAGTTCTATCCGGCCAGCATGTCCGGTCAGAGTTTCGCTCAGATCCAGCAGCGGCTGGCGAGCTGGGAGGCCAACAGCCGGTTGACCCTTCAGGACTCGATGGCCGTGCAGAACCAGCTGGTGAGATCCCAGGGGACGACAGCCGGCGCGGTGAACAGCGCAGTGTCCGCATCTCAAGGGGCTGCTGGGCAGACAGCGGCGATCCAGGCGACCAATCAGCTGCTCGCTGCGCTGAGCAGTCAGCTCCAAGGCCTGCAGACAATTCTGATCGCGCAAGCGCGAACGCAGGAAACGATCCTGGCGCAGCAGCAGGCGGGGGCCATCGCAGCTAGGGCCGAGACGGAGCGGGCGACCGCCTACACAAAGACCGGCAGCCGGCTGCCTAATATCTCGGACTTCCAATGATGCGGTCGTTATTCGCCATCAGCTGCCTCGTCGCAATTGGCCTCGCCGGCTGCGGAAAACCCGCCTCAGAGCAGAGCCAGACAGACCCTCCGGCCAAGGTGAAACCGTGTCCGGACGTAAACAACCGTGACCGCAACGATCCCTGCTCACCGCTGTACTTCAAAAAGAAGGGCAGCAGCCTTCCCGACAAAGACAGCCTCTAGGCTGGCAGTGCGCCGAGGATTCCCGTGGCGACCGCAGATCCCGCTGCTCTTGGATCAATTCATCAGTGCGTTCACTGGCCAAGTTGGCAGTGGGTTCGGTGCTATCGCCGGCCCCGTGCAGGGGCGTACTCGCGACGCTGGTCGTCATCAGCATCACGATATCGGCCATTCTCTGGGCGATCGATGAGACCCAGAACATCATGGCTGCCCTCGTCAGGAAGATCCTCCTGATCGGGTTTTTCGCTTGGCTCGTCACAAACTGGCACTCCCTCACACTTACCGTCATCAACGGCTTTGCGAAGCTGGGCCTTCAGGCGAGCGGCGGCGGATCGATTGGTGATTTCACGCGGGCCCCGACCAAGGCGGTCGAAGCAGGGCTCTCAGTCGTAATCGACCTCATCAAGTACATTGGCGACCTCGCCCAGCAGAACGCCGGCTTCGGTGCGCTCATGCACATCGACATGATCATCGTCGCGGCGGTTGCCGCGATCGGCATCCTCTTAGCCTTCATCATCCTGGCGATCGAGATCGCTGTCACGATCATCGAGTTCTACATAGTCACCCTGATCGCCTTCGTCGTGGTCCCGTTTGGAGTGCTTTCGCAGACCTCCTTCTTGGCTGAGAAGGCCATCGGGTACGTCGTTTCTGTGGGGTTCAAGTTCATGGCCCTCGCGGTGATCGCGGGGGTCGGGATCAACATCTTTGAGACCTATACCCTGTCGCCCCAGCCGACGGTGGCGGAGGGAAGCCGGCCTCCTTTTGTCGGCGATTTTTCTCATGATGCTTTCGCTGAAGGTGCCGGCAATTGCAGGCGCGATGATCTCCGGCGGACCGCAACTGAACACGGGTGGCGCCCTTATGGGTGCGGCAGGCGTCGCGCTGGCGCGGCCGGTGTGGGTCTCGCTGCCCGCGCTGCCGGTGGCGCTGTGGCGGGTGGCTGGGCCGCTGGAGGCGAGAAGATCGCCGCCGCCCGCGCAGCCTCGGGAAGCCTCAATTCCGGCGGGTCTCGTCCGACCGGCGGCTCAGGCAGCGCCATGGCGGCCGACTTCGCCAGAGCTCCAGTCTCGACCATGGCGGCCGAGGGACGCGCCGCCGGGAGCCGTCTGTTCTCATCTCGCAACGCGTCTGACGGCGAGGCACCTCCCCCACCCCCTCCGCCGCCGCAGGCGTCTCCATCCTCCGGATCGTCCGTCGTGTCGCGGGCTGAGGCGCGCCGGGGGGCGGGCTTTCGGGTGTGGCTCGGGACAGCGCCGCCGCGGCGACCGCCGGCGGTGACGGTAGTGGCCCTGGCCTCAGCGCCACCCCGACCCGCCGCGATGACGATCCCGAAGAGTGAGCCCAGTCGAGAGTGCGCCGATGAACCCCTTCAAACGACCCAATGATCGCTATGGCAGCTCCGCGCCGGTCGAGAGCCCGTACTTGCGCGCCTCGCGGGAGTGGGACACGCGGATCGGCTCGGCCGTGGTGCAGGCCAAGAATTGGCGGATGGCGGCCTTTGGTGGGCTTGGCCTCGCGGCGCTGGCGCTCGGCGGTTTCATCTATGAGGCCAACAACACCAACATCGCCACCTATGTCGTGCCAATCGACCGCTACGCTCGGCCCGGTCGCATCGAGATGGCCGGCCGGACCTATGAGCCCACGACGGCCGAGACCGGCTACTTCCTCGCGGACTGGGTCCGGCGGACCCGCTCGAAGAGCATCGACCCCATCGTCATCCGGGACAACTGGACGGCGGCCTATCACTTCGTCTCCGGCCCTGCGATCGGACAGCTGAACGCCTTCGCCAAGGCCAACGACCCCTTCGCCAACGCCGGAACCCAGGCGGTGAACGTCGAGATCGTGTCGGTCCTGCCGCGCAGCGCGCACACCTACCAGGTCCAATGGCGCGAGACGCAGTTCAACGCCGGGACCTCCGGCGTGACGGAGGCCTGGACCGGCCTGTTCACGACCAAGGTCGTGGCGCCGAAGAACGAGGCCGAGCTGAGGGCCAACCCGCTGGGGATCTACATCACCGAGTTTCAATGGAGTCGTGAGCTATGAGCGCCTTGTCCCCTAGACGGCTTTCCATGGGCGCTGCGGCCGGCTTGTTGGTGTTGCTGGCGGCGTCCGCGAGCCCGTCGGCGGCGCAGACCATCGCCCCCGCTCGGGGACGACAGCGCCTGCCCGGCCCGTGGCTCAAGCGCCGGTCACCCTCGCCGAGTGGGCGCCTCATCGACCGCCCGGCCGGCCCCGCAACGTCGGTCGCCGCCCCGCACCTATGCGCGGCCAACAGCCCTGACGACGGTCCAGTCGGCCAACAGCAGCGCGCGCGATTACCCGAGGGCAGGCTCCTATGTGAACGCCGCGCTCTACTACGACTTCGAACCGGGCCGGCTCTACACGGTCAACACCAGCCCGCGATTCCTGACCGCGATCTCGCTGCGCCCGGGGGAAAAGCTCGTTTCCAAAGCGGCGGGCGACACCGTCCGTTGGGTGCTCGGGGAGACCGTTCAGGGATCCGGCGCGACCCAACAGGTCATCGTGATGGTCAAGCCGATCCGCGGGTCCTTGCGCACCAACATCATCCTGACGACCGATCAGCGGACCTATCTGCTCGAGGCCGTCAGTCACGAGGGCGATACCTACACCAGCGTCGTCGCCTGGAACTATCCGCAAGACGAAGCCCGCGAGGCGCAGGCCGCCCAGGCGGCAGAGAGCCGAGGGATCGCCGCGTCGGGCTTGGCCGTGGATTCCCTGCACTTCGGCTACCGCATCAAGGCCAGTGGTCTTCGGGCCCCGCGCTGGCAGCCGGTTCGCGTCTTCGACGATGGCCTGAAGACCTACATCCAGTTTCCGCGCGACATGGCCACGACCGAGGCGCCGCCGCTCTTCCTGATCGGCCCCGACAAGCAGGCCCAGCTCGTCAACTACCGCTACCTCGGCGGCTACTATGTCGTGGACCGGCTGATCGACGTCGCCGAGCTGAGGCTTGGCGAGCGCAAGCAGACCGTCGTGCGCATCACCCGCACCGGCGAACGGGGTGGATCGTGACCCAGCTTCCGCCTGATCCGGCCTTGGCGCCGCAGCCGCGCAAGGCGGCGCCGGAGAGTGTCCTCGCCGCCCCCGCAACCCGGTGACGCGCTGGAACCGCAAGTACCTGATCGCCAGCGCCACGGGGCTCGCCGGGATCGTCGCCCTGGGGTTCTATCTTGGCTTTGGCGGCGCCCATGCGCCCCAGGCGCGACCGGAAGCGCTGTCCGACGCCGCCGATACCGGCCAGGTTCAGACGCCCGCTATCTCCACCAAATATGCGGCGGGCTACGCCGATCCGGCGCTGCAGGCTCAGGCCCTGCCCGGGACCGCCGCCCTGCCGCCGCCGGAAGGCGCGCCGGGCTCTTTGCCGGCGGGGACGACGCCGCCACCTACGCCGCCTGGCCAGGTCGATCCTGCTGTCCAGGCCGCGCGAGAACAGGCGCTTGCCGCGCGGTCCTCCAGCCCCTTCTTCGGTGCACCGCCGCCGGCGCCGGCTGGCGATCTTGCCGCGCTCGCTGGCCCGATCGCGACGTCCGCTGCGGCCGCGGGAGAGCCGGCGGTCGCCGAGGTGCAGCCCGCCAACGGCCAGGCGGCGAAACGCCAATTCGCCGCCAACGCCCGGACGGACGACTACCTGACCAATCCACTGCAGCCGGCGCTCAGCCCCTGGGAAGTGAAGGCCGGCAGCATCATCTCGGCCGCCCTCGTGACGGCGATCAACTCCGATCTACCTGGCCAGGTGATCGCCCAGGTCACCGAGCCGGTCTACGACCACAAGACCGGGCGGACCGTGCTGATCCCGCAGGGGTCGAGGCTCATCGGGCAATACGACAGCCAGATCGCCTACGGTCAGAACCGGGCCCTGATCGCCTGGAACCGGATCATCATGCCCGACGGCCGCTCGATCAACATCGGGTCGATGGCGGGCGCGGACCTGTCCGGTGCGGCGGGGGTTCAGGACAAGACCGACGGCCACTTTGGCCAGCTGGCCCGTGGGGTGATCCTCTCGACCCTGTTCAGCGTCGGGGCGGCCGCCGCCCAGGACGCCAGCAGCCGCAGCTCCGGGGCCATCGTCGTCAACTCGGCCGGCAGCGGCGTTTCCAACGCCGCCCAGCAGGTTGGCCAGCAGATCACCGGCCGCGATCTCAATCGTCAGCCCACCTTGCGCGTGCGCGCCGGCTGGCCGGTCCGCGTGCTCGTCAGCAAGGACATGATCCTCGCCCCGTACCCGTAAGCATGAGTGTTTCGCGTGACCCCATCTGCAGAAAAACTCGGCCTCTTCCTGCCGGAAGGCCTCCACAAGGCGATGCTCAAAACGGCCGAGCGCCTGAACACCCGCAAGAACCCACGGGGCAGTGTTCGGCTGATCTACGAACGCGCCTTCCGCGAGCTGGTCGAGGCGCTCGACGGCGGCGAGGTGGTGACCTTCCCGGCCGTGCGCGGCGCTAAGGACCGCGTCTCGGTGCGGTTGTCCAAGCCCCTGTGCGTGCGGATCCGGCGACAGACCGATGCCCTCAACCTCAAGCTCACGGACTTCGCTTTCACAGCGATCGACCGCTTCCTCCAGGCCACTCAAGGAAACGCCCATGACGCGCCCCGCCAAGACCGCCCTCGCCCTGGGCAAGATCGATCTCGAGGAGAAGACGACCGATCTGCGCTTGAAGCTGAAGGGCAAGCTCGCCGTGGACCTGGCCGACTATCAGCGGGCCTTCGCCCAAGCCAATGACCAGACCCTCGAGCTCGAGCAGCTGGTGCCCCACATCCTCGCGGCCTTCATCGATGCGGACAAAGGCTTCCAGGCTTGGCGCAAGGCGCAGCCTGCCACGTCGTAACCGCGCCTCGTCCGGACCTTCGCTAGGGGTGGCGTGGTTGGGTGCGCGCAACCACAATCCCTAGCAAGCTGAGTCGCAGCTTGGCGGACCTCGTTTCCCGAACGACGTCAACCGCCCGAATCGGCCCTTTTTGCCCAAAAGGGTGCAATTCCAAGCCTTCAGGATCTCGTCAGACTCACTGAACGCTACCGTCGACTGAGTCGCGTCGCGGACCCTCCGCGCGCGCTCGGTCGCCCCAGAGGACTTCATCTTGACCTAGACGAGACCCCTAAACGGCGAGAGCCCCCGTTGGCGCGGGAGGCTCTCGGAAATCGCAGGCGCCGTGTGGTAGCGGCTTGATTTGATCGAGTAAGCCTAAGCGGCGCATTTTGCGTCGTCAAGGCCTCGAACAGAAGACCTATGGTCTTTTGCCTGCCGGTTTCGCGCCCGTGAATCGGCCTCGTCCCAGCCAGGAAGGGACGGTATGCGAACGGCCTTATCCGGCGACGACTGGCGACCAGGTTTCGCCAAGCGCGCCCCTAACTTTGACGCGGTCTGCGCGCAGGCCCGCGCCTGGCGCTGGCAGCCCGGCGTCTCCGTGGCGCGGATCGCCGCGGCGGTGCTGAAGGGCACGCCCACGCTCACCGTGCAGCAGCGGATGACGCTGTTGCTCTATGTCGAGCACCTCAACCAGGACCGGCTTGAACAGGACGTAGCAACCGTGTGGCCTGGGACCAGCCTAATCGCCGACTATCTGGGATGCACCGAGAGCAACGCCCGGGCCCACAGGCGCGCCCTGGAGGCCGCCGGCTTCATGGTGCGCGACTACACCCGCGCCAATCGGCCGGCCGGCGTCGAGGCCTATGACCTCGCCCCCTCGTGGCGCGGCTGGACGAGCTGGAGGCGGCGGATCTCGCCGTCCGCGAGGCCGCTCAGGCCCGCAGGGCCGCCTATTCCGAACCCGTCGTCTTCAATCAAAGAAATACCGCCCGGGCGCCAAGATTCACTCACCTAGAACAGTCCCATCAGAACGCCAGTTCTTCTGTACGAGGAAAGGACGCGCCTTCGGCACGACATCAATCTGGTGAGCGGCGGTCTACGTCCGCCGAGCACGGCCAGGACACGAAATCCTCGGGCAAACCTCGCAACAGCGGGCAGGCCAGCGCCATTTGCTCTCCGGAGGGAGCAAGCGGTTTCTCCAGCGCCTTTTCGGAGGGGTCCGCGCCCGCGGAAATGGTCCGCCAGGAGCTTAGGGCCGCCTTCCAGGTCTCTCCGCGCATCGCCGCGCTAGTGGGGCCTGCCTCCGTGGCCGATCCGGCCAGCGTCACGCCTGCCGACCTCGCCCGCGTGGCGGCGGCCGTCGACGAGCTGTTGCCCGAACGCGAGCGCAACAACGACCAGACCTTCGCCTGGGCCCTCAAGCGACATGGGGTCCGCGCCATCGCCATGCTGGCGATCGCCATCGAGGATCCCGACGTCCGTAGCCCCTGCAAATACTTCGGCCGGATGGCCTCATACGAGCCGAACGGGGCGCCGGACCTGCGGCTCAACTTCGCCCGCGTTCTCAAGGCCAAGGGCGACATCCCGCCGGCCGAACCGCCGCCGACCCTCATGGCGGCCCGGGGTCGATGATCCCATCTGGCGGAAGATTGATGAGCCGCTGCGCCGGCTGGTTCGCGAGGGCGCCTATGGGAGCTGGTTCAGCCGCGTCGGCTTCCATGGGATCGACGACGGGGTGATGACCTTATCGACGCTGAGCCAGATCGCCGCCGACCGGATCAAGCGCGACTACGTCGATGCGATCCTGCATGCGGCCGAGGTCGCCGAGGTCTTCGTCGACCGGGTGATCGTGACCCTGCGCAAGGATCGGCGATGATCCGGCGCTTGGGCGTCATAGTCCTGGCGGCGGGTCTGGCGGCGGCCTCCCCGGCCGAGTTCACCGGGCCGGCCCGGGTCGTCGATGGTGACACCTTCAGCATCGGCGCCGAGCGGGTCCGGCTGTGGGGCGTTGATGCACCCGAGGGCCGGCAGGTCTGCCAAAACGCCAAGGGTCAGGGTTATGCCTGCGGTGACGTCGCCCGCGACCAACTCGTCGGCTTGATCGGCGGCCGGATCGTGCGCTGCGAAATCCGGGACCGTGACCCGTATGGCCGCGCCGTCTCACGCTGCAGCCGGCGCGACCGATCTCGGCGGGGCCATGGTTCGGGCCGGGTGGGCGGTCGACTACGCCCAGTTCAGCCGCGGCGCCTATGCGTCGACCGAGGCTGAGGCGCGCCGGCGCGGCGCGGCCTTTGGGCCGGCCGCTTCGAGACGCCCTCGACCTGGCGGGCCGATGAGCGGCAAGCGCGACCGGCGCTGGCCGCGCCGCCTCAGGCCGGCTGCGTGATCAAGGGCAATATCAACGCCAAGGGTCGGCGGATCTTCCACGTCCCAGGTCAGGAGGACTATGCGGCCACCCGCATCGACACGGCCCGGGGCGAGCGCTGGTTCTGTTCCGCGGCGGAGGCGCAAGCCGCAGGTTGGAGCGCAGCGAAGCGCTGATACTTGAGAGTATCCTCTAGTTCCCGCTCTTGCGCCAGTTGCCGACGTTGAGATCGTGGCGAGAAGCCGACCTTCGGTCCGGCTCCCGGGGATGCCTGGCCCCTATATGTAGCGGGTCGAAGATACTCGACCCCCGCATCTTGAACTCCGACTGCCGCATCCCATGTCGAGCTAGACGCCGTGTTGTGGCGGGGGTGAACATGACGACCAACTACAACCTTCCTTGGTCGGCCCGGGGTGCCAACCTTGGCGGTCTGGCAAACGCGCTGCTGGACAACCCGCGGCCACGCAGCACTTTCCTCGGTGATCTCGCGCGCAACGCAATGCTGGAACCGCCTAAGCCGGTGACGCTGGCTGACGCACTGCTCGTCGCACGTATGCTCAACCCGCCAGCGAACCAGGCGGACCTCTACTTGCGGGGCATCCTTCGGCGCGAAGCGGTCGACACGTCGCCGACGTCGACGCTGCGACTGGTTCAGACCACGCTGTGGCCCGTCATCTCGCCCTGGGCCAACGGCCATCTCCTCAGCGTCGTCCCGAGCGGCTCCTTCTCGAAGGGCACGGCGAACGCCAGCGGGACGGACATCGACCTCTTCATTTCAGTCTCGTCGACTGCGGTCGAAGGCCTGCGCGAAATCTACAACACCCTCGACCGCGCCCTTCAGACCGCCGGTTACAAGACGCGCCGGCAGAATGTGTCGATCAACATCAACGTCGCCGGCCAGTCCGTCGACCTCGTGCCCGCGAAGCGCCAGAACTGGCTTGTCGAGGATCACAGCCTCTACCGGCGCAAGGTTGACAGTTGGACGAAGACGAACGTTGCCGCCCATGCGCTTCACGTCGCACACTCCGGCCGGACCGAAGAAATCCGGATCATGAAGCTCTGGCGCGATCAGCTGGGCCTGGACTGGCCGTCCTTCTATCTGGAGCTGACGGTCATCCGCGCGTTGGGCGTCTTCTCGACGTATGGCGACCTGGCGGCGAATGTCTCGAAGGTATTCGAATTCCTCCGCGATGAATTCCTACGGGCGCGCATCGTGGATCCCGCCAACGGAAACAACATCATCTCCGACGATCTGACCGTCGCGGAGAAGGAGCGGATAAGCGTCGGGGCGCGCGCGCGCGCAACGCACTATTGGAAGCACATCGTCGTATGACGCACTGGTCGCTCCCGACGCTCTTTGAGGGCGTGCATGAGAAGGTGCATGCCGAACTGGAGTTGGCGCGGCGGGCGTATGCCCATCCGACGACAAAGGGCGACGCCAGCGAGGACGTCTGGTTGCACCTCTTCAACACCTACCTGCCGCGGCGCTATCGCGCCGCCAAGGCGTTCATTGCGGATAGCAACAACGAGTTCAGCCTGCAGCTCGACGTCGTGATCTTCGACGAGCTCTACACGCCTCCGGTGTTCGCGATGGGCGCAGTGACGATCATCCCAGCCGAGAGCGTCTACGCTGTCTTCGAAGCCAAGCAGACGGCCAACGCCGACAACCTCAGGCAGGCGCACGAGAAGGCGGCTAGCGTGCGCAGGCTGCACCGGACCAGCGCCCCCTTCATCAATGGGAGCGCGCAAACACCGGGCAAGGTACCCCAGCCGATTCTGGCGGGACTGCTAACGCTCGAGAGCGACTGGAAGCCGGAGTTTGGAGAGCCGTTGAAGAATCTTCTTCTCGCAGCTGGCGCTGACAGCAGCCTGGACATGGGCTGCTTTGCTTCGAACGGCTTTTTCGTGCGCGACGGCGACGCCATCCTGATTAATGACAAGAGCACGGCAGCGACGGCGTTCCTATTCGAGCTCATCGCTCGGCTTCAGGCCCTCGGGACAGTGCCGGCACTTGATGCGCGGGCTTACGCGCGATGGCTCACGTAGGGCCAGGGGCGGCCTTTATGCCGAGGCTGGCCCGCGGGGTTCCGCAGCGCCATCAGGCTGTCGGTCCGTCGAGAGCGTGATGGGTCCGAAGTAGCCGAAGTCGTCACGGCACATGGCGATGGCGCGTGCGACGTCGCGATAGACGCGGGGCTCGTCCGACTTGAACATGGCCAGGCGGTGCTCGCCCGAGCGGCCGGCCAGGCGCAGCCAGACGCTCCACTCGCCGGTCTCTGATTCTGTGAGCCGGACTTCCTTGATCGAGCCGCCGCGCTCCAGGAACCAATTGACGTTGCGGGCGCGGATCGGGAAGTCGGGGTTGGTCGCGATGACCCAGGCCTCTTCGCTGCGCGCGTCGATCTCTGTCTCGCGGTCAGCCATCGTCTGCTGCGGCAAAGCCTGCTCCCCTTGAATCGTGCTTAACTTGTCACAAAAGCACTGTTGTGTCGCGGGCCGCTTGGTCGCCAGCCGCAAAGCCCGCCCGGTTTTGCCGGGCAGACGTCGCAATTTTGAACGTCTTCGTTGAGACCTGTGCAGTGGGCCAACATCGGCGTGTGGGTTTGGCGTGCGCGAGGATGGGGGAGCGCCCTCCCCCTGAGTCGCAAAGGTGAGCCTTGAGCGCCTACCCCCTCCAGCGGGGGCGGTCCCCCGCAACGCCCCCTGTCAGCGTTGTGGGCCGACCCGCGGTGCGGCCGAAGGGTTGGAGAAAGGGCGCATCGAGGCGACCCCTTGAGGGCCAAAGGAGGTTCGACCCATGTCCTTGAAACCCATCGTCCAGGCCCTGGGCGGCGATCTCTATGATCGCGGCCTGCGGGCGAATATCCCGGCCCCTGGCCATAGCGCCGCCGACCGTTCGGTCTCGCTGCTGCTGCGGGAGGGCCGGGTGATCGTCCACACCTTCGGTGATGGCGACTGGAAGGACGTGCTCGACTACCTGCGCGGCGAGGGCCTGGTCGATGCGCAGAATGCGCCGACCAGTCTTGCCCAATCCCGCCGGGTGCAGGCCGCCGCCGCGGCGACCGGACTCGAGCGGCGCCAGGCCGCCTTGCGGATCTGGGAGGCCGGCCGGCCGCTGGCGGGCACTTTGTCGGCGCGCCACTGCGCTCAGCGCGGCGTCAGTCGGCCCCTACCCGGCCCGGATGTGCTGCGCCACGGCGGCCAGACGCCCGTCTCGGCCTATGCGGAGAGCCGGCATCACCGTCCCGCCCTGCTGGCGGCGATCAGCGACAAGGACGGCGCCTTCACCGCCGTCGAGGTCACCTATCTGGCCCCGAACGCCCGCCGCGCGATCGACCTGCGCCTGAGCCGCAAGACCGTGGGGCCGTCGCCGGCCAGCTGCGCGGTCCGGATCGATGCGGCCGCGCCGCAGATGCTCGTCGGCGAGGGCCTGTTCACGACGCTCTCGGCCAGCGCGCGCTTTGGCCTGCCGGCCTGGGCGCTGATGTCGACCCGCAACCTGCGCCGCTGGCGTCCGCCAGCGGGCGTGCGCGAGGTGCTGATCGCCGCCGATCGCGGGACGGACGGCGAGGCCTCGGCCGAGCAGCTGCGGGCGGGCCTGGCGGCGGCCGGCCTGAAGGCCCGGGTGGCGCTGCCGCCCGACGGGTTTGGGGATTGGAACGAGGCGGAGGCCGCCGGCTTGCTCGATCCGGTCAGGGCCTGAGGGGTCAAAGAAGGGAGGAAGGGATGGGGCGGGTGCGCCCAAGGGCAGGATGTCCCTCGCCCAGGTGCTGGAGCCTGACCCCAATGACCGACACCCAGACCGTCCCGGCCGCGCCGCCGACCCCGATGACCTCCATCAAGGTCCGCCTCGGCGACCTCGGCCTCGCGCCCGAGAACGTCCGTTTCAAGGAGCCCGCGGACGACGGCGTGCCCCAGCTGGCCGAAACCATCCTGGCCGCCGGCGTGGTGATCCCGCCGATCGTGCGCCCGGGTCGCAAGGGCGAGCAGCGCTTCATGGCGCTCGACGGCCGCCGCCGGCGCCTGGGCCTCCTGCTGCTGCGCGAGCGCGGCGACCTGACCGACGACTATGAGATCGACTGCCTGGTGGCCGAGACCAAGGCCCAGCAGGTGGCCGGCGTCATGCTGCCGGCGACCGAACACGCCCCGGTCCATATCGCCGACGTGATCACCGCGATTGGCAAGCTGCGCAAGACCAAGCTGGACACCGGGGCCATCGCTGCCGCCCTGGGCTACGCCGAGCTGGAGATCAAGCGGCTGGAGGCCCTGGCGGCCGTCCATCCCAACGTCCTGAAGGCCCTGCGGGCGGGCAAGCTGACCTTGAAGCAGGTCCGCCTGTTCGCGCGCATCGGCGACAAGAAGCAGCAGGCGGAGATCGCCCAGACCGCGCTCGACGGCTACTTCCAGGACTATCAGCTGAAGGGGCTGGTGACCCGCGGCCGGGTCACGGTCGACGACCCGCGCTTCACCCTCGTGGGCATGGACCGCTACGTCGCCGCCGGCGGCCGGGTGAGCTCGGACCTGTTTGCCGAGCTGCCCGACGCCCTCCTTGATCCGGAGATCCTGTCGGCGGCCTGGCGCGACCGCGTGCAGCCCATCGTGGCGCACCTGCAGGCCGAGGGCCTGGCCGTCTATCTCGGCGACGACGGCGACTTCGGGGCGCCGGAAGGCTTCTCCCGCCTGCCCTATGTCTATCGCCCGGACCTGACCGAGGCGCAGACCACGGCGCTGAACGAGGCCAATTACCGGGTCACCCAGCTGTCCTCCGCGCTGCAGGACATCGATCCTGAGGCGGACGAGGCGCCCCAGGCGTTCGGCCCCCTGGTCAGCGCCATGGCCGCCGTCGCCGGCGCCCCACTCAGCCGCTGCAAGATCGGCGCGGTGATCCTGTCGCCGGCGGGGTCCGACTACGGCATCGCGGCGAGCTTCTACTCGGTCCCGCTGCCGGCCAGTGAGCTGCCGGAGGAGATCGAGGATGAGGCGGACGAGGAGGACGAGGTCGAGGTCGGCGGCCGCTACGGCCGCGCTGTGGCCGACATCGAGGTGCCTCAGGCCGATGTCGAGGTCGAAGGCTCCAGCCACGTCCTTCACGAGACCCGCACCGATGTCGCCACGCGCGGCTTGATCCGCGACCTGGCGGATGACCCGTCCGCGGCGCTGACGGTGCTGGTGGCGCAACTGTTCAAGCAGCTGGCCCTGCACTCCTCCGGCGGCCTCGACGCCTCGGCCCTGCAGATCTCGGGCGTGCGCTATAGCCGGGGCTCCACGCCGCCGATCGCGTCCTTGGACGGCGAGGTGAAGGCCCGTCTCGACGCCAGGCGGGCGGCCTACAAGGCCTCGGGCCTGCGGCCGATCACCTGGGTCGAGACCCTGGCGCACGGGGAGAAGATGGCCCTGCTGGCCGAACTGACCGCCATGTCCCTGAACCTGCGCGAGGCCCGCACCTCGATGATCCGCCACGCGGCCCGCGCCGAGGCCGCTGAGATCGCCGCGCTCTGCGGCGCCGACATCTCCGCCCACTGGACCCCGGACGCGGGCTATCTCGCCGTCCACTCCAAGAAGCAGCTGCTGGCGCTGCTGGACGAGATGGAGGCCGAGGATGACCGGGCCAGGACGCTGAAGAAGGACGACCTGGTCGCCTTTGTTGGCGAGGCGGCGGCCGAGCGTCAGTGGGCCCCGGCCGCGCTGGCCTGGGATCGGCCGCTGGAGGTAGAGGCGGCGGAAGACACTGAGACCGAGGCCGATCCCGAGGAGGACGAGGCCCAGCCGGACGCCGGCGCCGTCTGTGCGCCCGAGGTGTCGATCGCCGCCTAGCGCCAGCCTGAAACGGCCCTCGTCAGGCTCTGGCGGGGGCCGCATTCATGCATGCCAGGCCGCAATCAATAATCCTGATCGACGTCGTGGGGGTCGTAGTCGCCGGCGTCGAGATAGGGCTGTGTCGGAAAGCTCGCGCCCGACACCTTGTGTTTTACGAGGCTGTCGGCAACCGGGACGATCCTTACCTTGGGCTTGGTTGGGCTCGAAAAGGTCAGGCTCGGCCAGTCGTCGACTCGTCTACGGGCTCCGGGCCCGCGCCGGGTGCGGAGCCCACGAGCGCAGCCTCGCCCAGCAGGACGATGTTCTTGCCTTCCGGGTGCTGGGCCGACCGGTAGATGATCGCGTCGATCGTGCGCTCCCTGGCCGGCGAAGCTGAACCGGTGATGCTTGTTGAGGTATTCGGCGACCGCCTGGGTCGGCAGGTAGTCGAGATGCTCGTCGCCGGGTGAGATCGGTTGGGCGATCTCCAGCATGAACGACTGCATGAAGTTCCATTGCGCAGCGCGGGCCTGGGCGTTCTTGGCGTAAAGGTCGGCCTCTTTCGCCTTGGCCTCAAACAAGGTGGTGTCCAAAACGCAGATCGGCTCGGTGATCGCGAACTCCGCCGCCACGACGATGGCCCCTACCGCCGGGCGCAATTCGGCGACGCAGGTCTCCAGGTCGAAGGCGCCGTAGAAGCCGATGACGCCTGCCGGGTTCAGCCGTCCGGCCCGGCGCTTGCGCTCGGGCGGCGGGCCCAGGTCAGCGGCGATGTTGGCCGCGATCTTCTGGCGTTGCTCCACGTCATTCGCGACGCGCGCTCGAAAAACCCACTTTGCGCCTCACCGGGCGCGATGAGGTACACGGGCCCCTGTTTGTGGTGATCGCGCTGCTGGTGGACGTCCTGGAAAATCTCCACCAGCTGGTCGCGCGCCCCGATGTTGAAGAAGCGCTGGCCGTGCAGGAGGCTTCGTCGGAAATCGCGCCACAGGCGCGCCGGGGCCTCTAGGGCAGCGGTCCAGATATCCGCGTGGTAGCGATATTCGTCATCGTAAAACGCCTCCTCGCCGTCAGGCGGCCAGTAGTTGTCGCCGTCAATCAGAGCGTCCCTGAGCGCTTCGACGATCATCCAGTCGTCTGGCTGGGCGAGATCCTGGACGACATCGACCAGCTCATTGCCCGCAGGCCCAATTGAATAGGGGTCGTGAGGTCCGCCGCCATAGTTGTCTCGAAATACCAGGTCGACGATCTCGGCTACTGCCTCGATCGAGACGCCCTTCTTCGTCGGGTGGAAGTCGCAGCGACCGACATCTTGCTGCTTGCGAATCTCGATGATCCGCCGCTTCAGGCCTTTGACGGCGAAACAATCAGGGCAAACGTTCATGGCTGCGGCCCAGCTTGGGTGACACGTGCGGCCCTGTCTGCGCCTGCAGGCAGGCGTTCGAGAGCGGAAAAAGGAAGGGGGCGGACGGGCGAGCCCGTCGGGTCTGGAGGGAGGAGCCCTCCGCGTCGGGTGATCCGGATCCCCGCCCATGAACGCCCTGCTTCCCCTGTTCGCCGCCGATGTCGGCGACCACAAGGCCGCCAACCTCCTGGCCGCCGCCCGCGCCCTGACGCCCCAGCTCAATCGGTCCCGTCCGCTGGACCGCAAGCTGGTGGCCAACGTCATGACCATGGCGTTCGGCGCCTCGGATGCGGAGGGCGCCTGGCTCTGGCGCGACGCCTATGACGCCATCGAAGCGGCCCTGGTGCTGCAGATCCGCCGCCTCGCCCCGCAGGTCGGCCGCCTGGAGGACGCGCCGGCCGAGATCGTCGCCCTCTTGGCCAACCTCTCCGAGCTCAGCCTCACCCACACCCGCCGCAGCGAGGAGCAGGTGGCGCTGGACCAGTTCTCCACCCCGCCCCAACTCGGCGCGCTGGCCGTGCTCGCGGCCCAGGTCCGTCCGGGCGACCAGGTGCTGGAGCCTTCGGCCGGCAGCGGCCTCCTGGCCATCCTAGCCGAGGCCTGCGGCGGCGCCTTGACCCTCAACGAACTGGCCGCCGGCCGCGCGGGTCTCCTCGAAGGCCTCTTCCCCCTCGCGGTCCGCAGCCAGCAGGACGCCCGCCACCTGCGCGACACCCTGCCGGGGTCGGGCGGGTTCCACGCCGTCCTCGCCAACCCGCCCTTCCAGCACCTGGAGGCGCATCTGCACGCGGCCGTGGACTGCCTGGCCGATGGCGGCCGGCTGGCGGCGATCGTGCCGGCGTCTTTGTTCGAGGACGCGCCGGCGCTGCGCGCCCTGGCCGCCCGGGGGCCGATCCGCCTGCGGCTGGCCTTCCCGGCCCGCGCCTACGCCAAGCACGGGACTTCGGTCGAGACGGGCTTGCTGGTCATCGACCGCGCCGCGCCCGTCGCCGCCATCCCCGGGATCATGGTGGCGGACACCCTGGCCGACGCCGCCCAGGCGGCTGCGGCCATAGAGGCCCGAGCGACCGCGCAGCCGCGCCAGTTCCGCACGGTCTCCCAGGTCTCGGTTCTGGCGCCCCGCGCCCGGGCCCTGGCCGCGCCGTCGAACCGGCTGGCCTTCCTCGCAACCTCCGCGCCCTTGGCCTACGAGGCCTGCGCCTGGTCGGGCGAAGGCCACGACGTCGGCCTCTACCAGGCCTATGCTCTCGGCCGCATCCGCTTCGCCGCCTCGCGGCCGCACCCTCCCCGCTCGTGGAATCCGGTCCCATGGCCTCGGTGGCGCCGCCGGCGCCCGACCTACCGCCCGGTCCTGCCGGTGCGCATCACCGACGACGCCCTGGTGTCGGACGCCCAGATGGAGACGGTGATCTACGCCGGCGAGGCCCACGCCCAGGTCCTGCCGGGGTCGTGGATTCTCGGCGACGCCCCGCACCAGGTGATCCTGGTCAAGGACGACCTTCCCTGCGCGGTCCAATTCCGCAAGGGCTTCTTCCTCGGCGACGGCACCGGCTGCGGCAAGGGCCGGGAAATCGCCGGCGTCATCGCCGACAACCTGGCCCAGGGCCGATCGCGCGCGGTGTGGCTGTCGAAGAACGATGCTCTGCTGGAAGACGCCCGGCGCGACTGGAGCGCCATCGGCGGGGCCAATGGCGACATCACCCCGCAATCGGCGTGGAAGCAGGCCGACGCCATCCGCATGGACCGGGGCATCCTCTATTCGACTTACGCCACCTTGCGCCAACCGGCGCGGGGCGACCGGCGCTCTCGGCTCGACCAGATCGTCGACTGGCTGGGGGCCGACTTCGATGGGGTAATCGTATTCGACGAGGCCCACGCCATGGCCAACGCCGCCGGAGGCGGCAAGGGCGCGCGCGGCGCCCAAGAAGGCGTCGCAGCAAGGCATGGCCGGGCTGGCGCTGCAGAACCGCCTTCCCAATGCGCGGATCCTCTACGTCTCGGCGACCGGGGCGACCACGCCGGAGAACCTGGCCTACGCCGCCCGGCTGGGCCTCTGGGGCGGGCCGGAAGCGCCCTTCCCTACCCGCGACGCCTTCATGGACGCGGTCGAGACCGGCGGGGTGGCGGTGATGGAGTTGATCGCGCGCGAGCTGAAGGCCATGGGCCTCTACATCGCCCGCTCGCTGTCGTTCGACGGCGTCGAATATGAGGCGCTGCGTCATCCGCTCACGGAGGATGACATCGCCATCTGGGACGCTTGGGCCGACGCCTACCAGCTGATCCACCAGAATCTGCGCGCGGCGCTGGAGGCGGTCGGCGTCACGGAGGACGGCAAGGCCAAGTCCGGCCTGGCCGCTTCGGCCGTCATGTCGGCCTTCGAAGGCTGCAAGCAGCGCTTCTTCGGTCACCTGCTGTCCGGCCTGAAGTCCCCCTCCCTCGTGGCCTCGATCCGGCAGGACCTCGCGGCGGGCCGTTGCTCGGTCGTGCAGATTGTCTCGACCAACGAGGCGGTGATGGAACGCCGCCTGGCGGAGATCCCGGCCGAGGAGTGGAACAACCTCGCCGTCGACCTGACGCCGAAGGACCAGGTGCTCGACTATCTGATGGGCGCTTTCCGGTGATGGCGATGGACGCCATCGAGGATGAAGAGGGCGCGGTCACCATGGTCCCGGTGATGGTCGACGGCGTGCCCGTGGTCAGCCAGGAAGCCCTGCGCCTGCGCGACGAGCTGGTCACGCACCTGGCCTGCCTGCCGGCGGTCCCGGGCGTGCTGGATGCGGTGCTCGACGCGATCGGCACCGAGATCGTGGCCGAGATCACCGGCCGCAGCCGCCGGGTGGTCCGGCGCGACGGCCGCCGCGTGGTGGAACGGCGCAGCGCCTCGGCCGCCAAGGCCGAGACCGACGCCTTCATGGCCGGCAAGAAGCGGGTGCTGGTGTTCTCCGACGCCGGCGGCACGGGCCGCAGCTACCACGCCGACCTCGGCGCGGCGAACCAACAGCGCCGGGTCCACTACCTGGTTGAGCCCGGCTGGCGGGCGGACGCGGCGATCCAGGGCCTGGGCCGCTCGCACCGGACCAACCAGGCCGTGGCGCCGCTGTTCCGGCCGGTGACCACGGACATCCACGGCGAGAAGCGGTTCACGTCGACCATCGCGCGGCGGTTGGACAGCCTGGGCGCCCTGACCCGGGGCGAGCGGCGGACGGCCGGCAACGGCCTGTTCCGCGCCGAGGACAACCTGGAAAGCCCCTGGGCGCACCGGGCGCTGCAGGCCTTCTACATCGGCCTGCACTTCGGCAACGTCGAGGCGATGGACCGCGAGACCTTCGAGGCCAAGACCGGGCTGCGGCTGCTCGACCATGAGGGCAACCTGAAGAAGTCCGATGACATGCCGCCGATGAACACCTTCCTGAACCGGCTGCTCGCCTTGCGGATCGCCGACCAGAACAGCCTGTTCGCCGCCTTCGACGCGATCCTCGGCTCGATCCTGGAGCGGGCCCAGGCGTCCGGTGCGCTGGACCGGGGCATGGAGGACATCGTCGCCGACGACGTGGTGATCTCGGACGAGGAGGTGATCCGCACCGACGCCGTCACCGGCGCGGAGACCCGGCTCACCCGCTTCCAGGTCCGCACGGTGCGCCAGCTGACCTCGGCTGAGGACGCCCTGACGGGCCTCGACCGGGACGGTGTGATCTTCGCCGTCAACAGCAAGTCCGGCCGCGCCGCCATCGTGGTCCAGGGGCTGACCACGACCAACGACGACGACCGGCTGATCCCCCGCCGTGCGCCTGATCCGCCCGGAGAAGCGCTCGATCGCCTCGCTGAAGGGGTTCGAAGAGTCGGCGTGGGAGGACGCCGGCGAAGCGGCCTGGCGCGCGGCGTGGGACGCCGAGATCGCCCAAGCCGACCCATGGGTCTCGCGCGACCTGGTGCTTGTGTCGGGGCTGCTGCTACCGATCTGGTCGAGCCTGCCGGACAAGGCGACCTCGGTCCGCCGGCTGAAGGCGCCGGACGGCCGGCGCTGGCTGGGCCGTGTGCTCGACCCGGGTCAGGTCCCGCAGCTGAAGGTGGCCTTGGGACTGACCGACACCGCCAGCGCCTTCGCCGACGGCGCCGCGACCGCCCCGCTCGTTCTCGAGGAGGGCGCCGCTCTCTCCCTGGCGGGCGGCCTGTGGCTGCGGCGCGCCAAGGTAATGGATCGCTACCGGATCGAGGTGGTCGGGGCCGCCACTCAGCGCTCGGCGTTCACGGCGCTCGGCTGCTTCGTCGAGATCATCGCCTACACACCGAGGGTGTTCGTGCCGGTCGACCAACCCGAGGTCCTGACCGCGGTCCTGGCGAAGTGGCCGGTGCAGACAATGTTGCCGGCTGCGGCGTAGGTCCGGCCTCGAACGGTTCCGAAGCCGAAAAGCCCCGCCCGGTCCGCTGGGCGGGGCTGTCGCGTGAGACGGGCTCCACGAGGGCCCGCCCTAGCTGCCAGGCGCATGGGAAAGGGGGAGGAAGGGGGGAGCCGGGCGAGCCGGCCTGGGAATGGGTCCCGGGCCGGCGCTGGACCTGGCCATGCTGCACCCCTTTCCTCCGACCGTCGGCTCCTCCTCGCCCTGGGGACCGATCCAACACCTGACCCCCCTGGGGCCGGACGCCGTCGCCGTCTCGACCGCGTCGCACGGGGGCATCCGCGTCTCCCTGACCGCGCTGTCCCGGATCCCCGAACCGCTACAGGCGACCGCCTACAGCGGCGCCGGCTGGTTCGAGGAGGATTGCGACTGGGCGATCCCTTACCTCGCCCTGGGCCTCGACGCCTTCGAGCCCGACGCCGCGCGGGCCGCCGAGGTGTGGGCCGCGGCCGTCCACACGGTGAAGCGCTATCACCCGCAGCACGCGGCGACGCTGGGCGCGGACAGTGAACCGGGGGGCCGCCCCCATGGCTGAACAGCGCGATCTGTTCGCGCCCGGCGTGGCGGAGGCCGCGCCGATCGGCGCCTTCACGGGCGCCGAAGGGCGCGAGGACCTGCAGGCGCGGTTCGCGGCCTTCGGCCTCGCCAGCCTGGACGAAGGCGACACTCTTGCGCTTGTGCTCGAGCGTTGCTTAGCGCCGGGCGCCGACACCGTGGCCGCCGCCGACGCGCTGATGGCGCGGTTCGGCGGGATCGGCCGCGTGGTCGGCGCTGCCGAGGCCGACCTGGCCCGGGTGATCGGCGCGCCAGCGGCCCGCCAGCTGGGCCTGCTCCACGCCCTCCTGCTCCGCGCGCTGCAACACCCCCTGCGCCAGCGCCCGGTCCTCACCTCGAGCGAGGCAGTGCGGATCTACCTGCGCGCGCGGCTCGCCGCCCTGCCGCGCGAGGTCTTCCACGTCCTGTTCCTCGACAAGAAGAACCAGCTGATCGCCGACGAACGGATGGCGGAGGGGACCGTCGACCACGCGCCGGTCTACCCGCGCGAGGTCGTGCGCCGTGCGCTCGAGCTGTCGGCCAGCGCAATCGTGCTCGCCCATAATCATCCGTCGGGCGACCCGGCGCCGTCCCGCGCCGACATCGACATGACCCAGCAGGTGGTGGCGGCCGCGCGCGCTGCAGATCGCCGTCCACGACCATGTGGTCGTGGCGGGCGACCAGGTGGCGAGCCTGCGGGGCCTGGGGCTGATGTAGGCGGCCGGGGTCGTGGGAGGGGGAGGAAGGGCGGGTCCGGGTGCGCTCGATGGGAGCGCATCTGGAGGAATTCCGATGTCCGAATCCGGCTGGTCCGAGACCCGCGTCACCACACTGTCCCAGCTCTGGCTCGACGGCCTATCGGCGTCGCAGATCGCCAAGCAGCTGGGCGGGGTCACCCGCAACGCCGTCATCGGCAAGGTCCATCGCCTGGGGCTGAGCGGCCGGGCGGCGGCCTCCGCGCCGTCCCGCGCGCCGCGAACCGCGACCCCTCGGCCCAAGCGGCCGCGCCGGGTCGCCGCGGCGGGCCCTGTCGTCCGCAAGCCGCCCGTCCGACTGGCCGCCCAGGATTGGACGCCGGCGCCAGAGGGCCCGGGGCTGATCGGGGACATGGCCCTGCTGGGCGCCCACGTCTGCAAGTGGCCGATCGGCGATCCCAAGAGCCCCGATTTCAGCTTCTGCGGACGCCAGGCCGACGGCCGCTATTGCGCCGCGCATGAACAGACGGGCGTGCGACCCGGGACGGCTTGGCGCGCCGATCGTGATCCGATCGTCAGGCGCGCCCTGGCCGGCCTGCTCTGACCCTCCGGACACGGAGCAAGGCCATGATGCCCTCCCCTCTTCTGTGCTACGCGCGGATGGACACCGAGGTCCCGACGCCTGCCCAGCGCTTCAACGGCGGCGGGATGAAGGTCCCGCCGTTCGGCGACATCGCCGCCTGGCTGGCCGAAATCGACCGCCAAGCGGGCCTCATGCGGCCCAGCCGACGTCTCTACGAGCGGTTTGACCGCACCGCTCGGGCGCTCACGCCCGACCGCATCCGCAGGTGCGACGACGGCGTTTCGGTCGCCGACCTTGTCGTTCGGCTGCGGGCGGCGCGCCACCCGGGCGGCCAAGACCTCCACGGCCTGGACCGTGTCTGGTCGCGAGCTGAGCTCGGGGTGCTGATCACCGAGGCGGTCAACCGGCAGCGGCAGCTGGCGATGGGCCGGCTTGAGGCCAGGCCCAAAGGGCCGCGCCTGGATCCTCGCCGGCTCCCCGACGCGCGGTTGGAGCACCTGATCCAGCATCACCGTGACCTGGGGCTGGTGGAGGCGCTGCGCGCTGAACGGCGCCGGCGTGACCTGGCGGGAGGCGGCCATGCGGCCTGACGACGCTTCCCGGTGCCTCACGGCCGATGCGGATTTCCGCTTCTACGTCGGCGTCCACCACCCGCGACTGGCCTGGCCGCTGACCCTGCGGGGATTCCGCGTCTGCGTTTCGGCCAATGTGCTGCGGGACCGACTGGGGGATGTGCCGTTTCTGGGGTGTGACGCACCCTGGTTCCTGGACTCAGGGGCGTTCACGCAGGTTGCCCTGAGGGGGCGGGTTCGAACAGTCCACGGACGACTACGCCGCGATGATCCGGCGCTTCGCGGGGACAGGCCTGATCGCGGCCTCGACCCAGGACTACATGTGCGAAGCCGTCGCCCTGCGCGCGACGGGCCTGACGGTGCGAGGCCATCAGGCGCTCACCATCGCCCGGTTCGACGCCATCCAGGCGGCCGGCACGGCCGGCGTGCATCTCCTCCCCGTGCTGCAGGGACGCACGCCCGATGACTATCGGCACCACATCGAGGGGTATGGCGCGCGGATCGGTTACGGCGCCTGGGCGGGCGTGGGCTCACTCTGCAAGCGTCAGGGCGATCCGGATGTGATCGCCGCGATCCTTGACGCCATCTTGTCCGACCGGCCAGACCTGCGGCTACACGGGTTTGGTTGCAAGCGGACCTCGCTTCTGGAGCCGGCGGTGCGGCGCCGGCTGGCCACAGCCGACAGCATGGCCTGGTCCTATGCGGCCCGGTTCGAAGGCCGCGATCAAAATGCCTGGGACGAAGCCGGGCGCTTCGCGCTGGGGGTCGGTGGCTGCCCCGAAGCGGTCGCGTTTCTGGCTGCACGCGCCGGGTGGCGGCGGGCGGTCGAGCGCGAGGGGGTGAGGCCCCAGCGGGGTCTCGGGACGGCCCTTTGGCTCCAGTGACCTCGCCACCATCCGTCGTCCCCCACAAGGGACGCTGCGCTCAAAGCCCTTGTGGGGGGCCGCCGCCTGTCGGCGCGGGGCGGTCACGAGCCGACGGGCTCGACCCTCCAACCCCCACTCAAGGGATACCCCATGCCATTCTCGCCTCTTCCCCCCCACCTCAGAGCGGTTGACGCACTACGAAGCCCAGACTCTCCTTCTCGAAGATGCTCGCACCCATCCGCCCGAAGACGCCCTGCTTCAGCTCGGCCACGGCCTGATGAACGAAGTGCTCGACCTCGTCAGCGACTCCGCCCTGGAGGACTTCCAGACCCTGATCGGGGAGGCCCTGATCGGCGCCTTCCACTCCGCCGCCCAACGCATCGAGCGCGACGCCGACAAGGCCCGCGACACCCTGAACGGGCTGATCCGGGACTTCGATGGCTCGGAGATCCTCGACGTCGAAATCCAAGAAGCGACCCTGAAGGCCCGCACCGCGGACGTGGCCACCCTCGCCCTGGAGATCATCCGCGACGCGGCCGCCGCCAGCTACACGACCTCGACGGGTGACGTCTGGAGCCCCTGGAAGGGCTCGGTGAAGGCGTCCCGCACCACGGCGGCGCAGATCGAAGCGCGCGACGCGATCCGGGCGAGCAAGGCCCGCAAGCATAGCGCGGCGTTCCCGGGCGCGACGATCGTGGCGTTCCGGGCGGCCCCACAGGCCGACACGGCGGATGATGCAGGGCGGATCTTCGACGCGCTGAACTGGGCCCAGACCCAATGGCCGGACATGGCGCTGGCGACCTCCGGCGCCAAGGGCGGCGAGAAGCTGGCCATCAAGTGGGCCAAGCAGAAGGGCGTGACGCTGGTCCTGGCCAAGGCCGATTTCGACCGTAACGGTCGGGCGGCGCCGTTCAGGGCCAATGACGAGATGCTGGAGCTTGATCCGGTCTGCGTCCTGACCCTGGCCAACTCGATCAATCCGAGCCGAGGCGGCAGCTTGCAGCCCTTCGGACCGGCCTTGAACCTGGCCCAGAAGGCGGCGGAGAAGGGTATCCGACACCTTCCCGTGAAGGCCCGGGCCTGAGGGCCCGATGCGGCGGCCGCGAGGCCGCCGCTACTCCCGTTTTTGCAGATCTTGGAGGGGCCGCGAGGGGAAGCCGGCTGGGACCGACAAGGTGGAACCCCCTCCCCTTCCCTTTCAAACCGCGCGGGCTGACCGCGATCTCGAGGCGAACCTGGTCCGGGTCCGGCCGGGTCCAAGGCGACCTCGCACGCGAGGCGGGGTCGGCGGAGCCTCCGGTCTTCCTCCGCTTCGCTCTGTGCAGACCGGTGTCCACCGCCCCCGGCCCTGGGCCCGTCCGTCTCCCCGTCCCCGCCGGTCGCACGATCGCGGGATGAGCCCGCCGGTCGAAGCGAGGACGAAGACGATGGCGAACATGGCGATGGCGCAGGCGGTTCTGGAACACGCGCACCAATTCTACGATGTCGGCAGCTGGTACGTGGTGGCGGAGTGCTGGGACGTCTTCTCGGTGCTCGAAGAGCTGGACCAGCAGGAAGAGCGGACCAACACTCGGTTCGAGCTCGACGACGGGGCGATCTCGCATTTCGCGCAGATCATCGCGATCGATCCCACCCTTCACTGAGGCTGAAGGGCGCGGGGCCCCTACCCCGCGCCCCGCTTTTCAGCGTGAACAGGGGTCGAACGGAATCGCAGGCCTAGCGGTCGGCGACCGGGGCGCCGCTATGACTTGCGGTTGGTGATTCGTTCCGCCGCCCTCGCTCCTCCAGGCCGCCAGGCCTACAAACCACGACCGGGGGCGGCGTTGACCGCGGCCTCGTAGTGCCAAGCCCCGATCGGCGAACCTGGACGCGAGGCCGGCTTCAATCGTCCCGAGGCGGGTTGGCCGGAGAGGCGGCCAGAGGGTCCCGGCGGCCTTCCTGCTCTCCGGCGAAGCGGGCCGCCGACGTCGGAGCGGTCGGGCGTGGCCGGGTCGCTGCTGGAGCGACGGCCAGGCGCTGGGCGGCGGCGGGGCAGGCCTGACGCGGCAACGTCCAAGCGCCCGTATTCGGGGTCGTTGCTGTTCTCGCGCCCGGGCGTCGGACGGCGGCGAACGCGGTGGCGAATTCTGGCCGAGTCTGGGGGGCGATTCGGCTGGCTCCGGTGAGGGTCGGTCCGGAGCAGCATCATCTTCCATCATCCAGCAGGGGGGCGGCACGGCGGCAGTCGGTCCCGCGCGATCAATCACGCAAACCTAGGCCGGGACGCTCGGGGTTGAAGCCGACCTCGCCAGCGAGGCGGCGGGCCCGGACCCTCCGGCCTTCCTTCGCTGCGCTGCGTGCAGGCCGGTTTCCAGGCCCGCCGGGCTTCATCCCCTCCCTTGTCCCCGTCCTTCCAGGTCGCGTGATCGCGGCAGGGACCGCGAGCCGCCCGGGCTCCTCCGGGCGGAAGACGGAGAAAGACGATGCTCAACCAAGTCCAACTGATCGGTTTCACGGGCGCCGAAGCCGAAATCCGCACCACCCAGGGCGGCAAAAGGTCGCCATCCTGCGGATCGCCACCAGCCGCTACACCAAGAAGGGAAACGAAAAGAAGGACTACACGACCTGGCACACGGTCGAGATCTGGAACCAGGCCACGGTGAACTG
This sequence comes from Phenylobacterium sp. J367, assembly GCF_024699985.1. GTDB lineage: Bacteria > Pseudomonadota > Alphaproteobacteria > Caulobacterales > Caulobacteraceae > Phenylobacterium. Next base: position 38,041 of record NZ_JAJONA010000002.1, read on the forward strand.
GCTCGCCTCCAAGCCGCTCCCCAAGGGCGCCAAGGTGTTCGTCCAGGGCGAAATCCGCCACGACCAGTACACCGACAAGGACGGCGTCGACCGCTACTTCTCGAAGGTGGTGATCGCCGCGCCGGGCCACGAGCTGAAGTCCCTCGACCGGCCGGAGACCAACCCAGCCGATGAGGGCTAACCGCCCTGCCCCGCCCGGTCCGCCGGGCGGGGCTTTGGCTTTGCCGAAGACGACGCCAGTGGCTGCGACGGCCGCTGGCGTTTTTCTGCCTTCCTCATGTTGCTTTTGAAAAACGACCGCTGCGCTCAGCAGCGGGATTCTAGATTCCAAGGATTCTAATTCAGGGCGGCATAAGCGCTGAAACAACAACAGGTTAGGCCGATGTTCCTGACCTCCCGGGGGCGTCTCCCTGACCCGATGGGGGATCGATCCTGACCGGACGGGGGCTTTGACCTGACCTGGCGGGGTCATCCTGACCGCTTGGGGGAGGCGCCCTCTGGACCTGTTGTATCCTGACTTGAGAATTGATTCGAGGTCAGGAATGCTGGCCTAGATTTGGAGCACGGAGTCGCGGGCTGGTCGATGCGGCGCACATGGCGGATCTTGAGGACGGTGTCGAGGAGACGCCGGGCCGCGCCATGCGCGTGGCCCACGCCCTCCAGGCGCGCGATGGCGACGAGTTCGCCAAGCCCGGCAATCTGGTCGAGGTCCGCTTCGTCAAGGGTCAGTCGCTCAGCCTGACGGCGGCGCGCCTGCTGGCGCTGATGATCCTGACCGCGGGCGGCGACGCCTGGGAGCCGGTGGCGCACCGGATGCGCAAGGCCGACATCCGCCGCGGCCACAAGGGCAACGAGCGGATCTCCGACATGCTGGAGGAACTGCACCGCACCCTCTTCGCCGCCGACGACCTGTCGTGGCGCGGTCGCAAGGCCACCAAACGCTTTTCCCTGATCCAGTCGTCGCGGGAGGAAGTTGACGAGGAGGGCTCGGAGGCCGGCTGGATCGAATGGGAGTTCACCCCTGACGCCCGGCGACTGATCCGCGAGTCCGAGACCTACGCGGTGCTGAACCGCCAGGCCGTGCTCGGGTTTCGCTCCAGCTACGCGCTGCGCCTCTACGAGATGGGTGCGCTTCGCCTCTATCGGCGCCAGTCCGTCTGGCGTGGCGACATGACCGCCATCCGCGCGGCGTTCGGAATCGCACCCGAACTTTACAAAGACTTTGCCCAGCTCCGCCGCAAGGTGCTCGAGAAGGCCAAGGCCGAGATCGACCATCTCGCCCACTTCACCGTCGACTGGCGCGAGATCCGCCGCGGCCGCACGATCGTCGAGATCGAATTCACCTTCCACCCCAAGAGCGCGCCGGCGCAGCTCGTGGCGGCCGACGACGATGCGGGGCAGGGCGTCGGATCCGTCGCGCGCCGTGAGCGCGTGCTCAAGCCCGTGGCGGCCCCCCTGCCCTCCCCGCTCCGGCCCCGGCATCGTCCGCCCGGCCCAAGGCGAACGACACCGCCCTGCGGTTTCCATCCGGGACCTTGCAGTACGGCGCCGAGCCCTTCGGTGAGATCGCGCGCGTTCATGGCGGCGGCTGGGCCCGCGACCTGATCGCCGACGCCTATCGCGAGCAGATGGACGCGCGCCTGGCGAACCTCACGGGGGCCAAGCTGTTGAAGTCCTGGACCGGGTTTTGCCAGGCCTTTGCGGCGCGGCGTGGCAGGCCCTAAGCGACAGAATTGCACCGGTGCAATTTCGCCGTCTCGGCCAAGTCCCTTAAGACGCGCCGGACCGCTTGGCGAGCGACCGGAGCCAGGCGGAGGGGTCGATAGCCCTGTTCTGAGGGCGCCACACAACCGCGCCGCAGCTCCCCTCGGCGAGTGACCCCTAAGGGCCGTCAGACCGGCGATGGACGGCCGGCGGCAAGCCAAATTGCACCGGTGCAATTTCGCTCGCGGTCATCTCGGGCAGCGCGGAACGGCGTGGTCAGGCAGCGATCGGGGAGGGAGAGGGACACTTAGCGCCATGCGACGACACGCTCCGGCCCGCCCCCCATCTGGTCAGGATGACCATGGGTCACAGCGCCGTCGCTCATGTCGCTGTCGACCCACCAAGCGCCGGCGGGCCACTTCGGAGCGTCGATCTTGCGATCGTCCCGTACCAGGTAGCTCGACCGCCGGGGCCTATGGCTATGCGGCAATTGCACCGGTGCAATTTCCAGATCGACGGCGTCGGAATGAGGCGAGCAGCCCCCAATCGGTCAGGTCAGGTCTGGCCGAAAATCTGGAATCGGGATTTAGGTTGGTCACTTAGCGTTAATGCGCCCTTAACAAAGCGCTTATAGCGTCCAGGCGGCTCCACTTTCGCTTTTTGGGCGGTCGGGGTCGGTTTTTCGAAACCTGCCAGGAGGCTGTGAGGTCCATGTCGAACGTCGCCGAAGCCCCCGCACTCTCGCTCGCCGGGCCCGTCTCGCAGCTGGCGCGGCGCGCCTCGGCCGTCGTCGAGAACCTGCGTGACAGCGCGCGGGCCGCGCGCTCGGGCGAGCGCCGCGAGCCGATCTTTTTCGATTAGCGAAGCCGCCGAACTGGTGGGGCGCACGCCGGCGGCGATCCGTGACGCGGAGAAGGACGGCCGGCTTCCCGAGCCGCCCCGCACCGAAACCAACCGGCGGGTGGGCTACACCCTGGCCCAGGTGAACGACATGCGCGGCGTGTTCGGCACGCGGCCCTGGCGCAAGCCGGAAGATCCCTGCGCGGTCATCGCCGTCCAGAACTTCAAGGGTGGGGGTCGGCAAGTCCACCTTGTCGGTCCACCTCGCCCAGTACATGGCGATCCGGGGCTACCGGGTCGCGCTGATCGACTGCGACAGCCAGGCCTCGAGTACGACCCTGTTTGGCTACGTGCCCGACCTGGATCTCACCGAGGACCAGACGCTCTACCCGTACCTGCGCGAAGACGACATGCGCTCGCTCGACTACGCCCTGCTCGACACCCACTTCGACGGGCTGAAGCTGATTCCGGCCAACCTCCGCCTGTTCCAGTCGGAGTATGAGCTGGCGGCGCGGATGGCCCGCGGCGGCGGCCGGCTGCTCGACCGGCTCGCCCAGGGCATCGCGTCGATCGCCGACCAGTTCGACATGATCATTCTCGATCCGCCGCCCGCGCTGGGGGCGATCTCGCTCTCGGTGCTGCGGGCCGCCAATGCGCTGGTGATCCCGGTGCCGCCGACAGTCATGGACTTCTCCTCGACCGCGGCGTTCCTGGCGATGCTCGACGAGACACTTACCCAGCTGGCGTCGCGCGACCTCGCGCCCGATCTCAACTTCGTTCGCATCGTCGCCTCCAAGGTCGACGAGAACAAGTCGATGCAGAAGGAGCTTCTGGCGCTCATGCGGCAGGTGTTCGGGCTGGCGATGATCCGCACGCCCATGAAGGATTCCGCCGAGATCGACAACGTCACTGCGCGCCTGATGACCGTCTACGAGGTCAACAGCCCGATGACCAGCAAGGCGGTGCGCGACCGGTGCCTGACCTACCTCAACGGGGTCAACGAGGAGATCCTCCTGGACGTTCGCCAGACCTGGCCGAGCCACGTCGAGCGGCTCCGCAAGGAGGGCCACGCATGACCCGCCACGACAGAAATTGCACCGGTGCAATTCGGCTAGAAAGGGTGCGCCCATGAGCTCCAAGAACCGCTCCTTTGCCGCCGGATTGATGGGCGCGCTCGACGAGTCCGCGCCCCAACCGGAGGCTCCGACCCGGATGGCCATCGGCGTCCTCGCGGGCCGCGAAAACCGCATGGCCGAGCTCGCCAGCGGAGCAGTCGTGGCGCGCGCGATCGAACAGGTCGACCCGGCCCGCTGCCGGCTTTGGAGCGAGCATAACCGCGACTACGCCAAGCTGGATGAGACCCGCTGCGCGGACCTGATCGAGAGCTTCAAGGCGCAAGGGCGCCAGGAAGTCCCGGCGATCGTCCGCCGTGTGCGGGGCGACCCCGACGTCGACTTCGAAGTCATCTGCGGCGCGCGCCGGCATTGGACCGTAAGCTGGCTGCGCGGTCATAACTACACCGACTTCCGCTTCCTCGTGGAGGTCCGCGACCTCACCGACGAGGAGGCCTTTCGGATCTCCGATCTGGAGAACCGGGCCCGCGAAGATCTCAGCGACATCGAGCGCGCGCGGGACTACCTGAAGGCCCTGGGTCGCCACTACGGCGGACGCCAGAAGGACATGGCCGAGCGGCTCAAGGTGTCGGAAGCCTGGCTTAGCCGTTACCTCGACCTGGCGCGGTTGCCCGCCGATCTCGTGGCCGCGTTCGACGATCCGCACGAACTGAAGATCAAGCACGTCACCCAACTGAAGCCGCTGCTCAAGCCCGACGACCGCGAGCGGCGGGTGCTGGCGGAAGCCTCCGCCATCGCCAAGGGAAGAGGGGGAGGGGACCCCCTCAAGCCGCAGGACGTCATCCGTCGCCTGGCGGCGGCGGCAGATCCCCCCAAGAAGTCAGGATCCCCCAAGAAGTCAGGCCAGGCGTCGGCCGAGGTGGTCTCGTCGCCGACCGGCCAGCCGCTGTTTCGCGTCGAGCCCAAGGGCAAGAAGGAGGTCAACGTCACCCTCCTCCTGCAGGCGGGTGGGAGCCGGGCGGACGCCGAACGCGCCTTCACTGAGCTTCTCGCGCGGTTCTGGCTCAACACCGCCGGCGCGGAGCCCGCCTAGTTCACAGTAGCGGAAGAAGGTTACAGGTTATATATAGCTTTCTTCACGTTTGGCGAACTAGAAGCTCTCATGCCACGGCAGCGCTCAGCCCCGTTCTTCAGCGACGCTCCGGTCTTTGACCGCGCCGACTATGCGCGCGCGATCGGCCGGGCGCCGAGCGACAAGGTGGTGAGCAGTATGCTGGCCCAACACCTGAAGGCCGGCAACATCCGCCGCATCGCCCGCGGCGTGTTCGCCTCCGTTCCCAAGCACGCCAACGCCGAGACCTGGTCGGTCGATCGCTTCCTCGCGGCCTCCCGGCTGCGCCCGGGCGGCGTCATCGCCTATCACTCCGCGCTCGAACTCCAGGGCTACGCCTATTCGGAAAGCTTCGACCTGCAGGTCGTGGCGCCGGGTCAGCCCGCGGTGCTGTCCGCCGAAGGGTTCACCTGCCGATTCATCAAGGCGCCGGCGCCCTACGGCGAGGCCGACCTGACCACGGTGGATCGCCTCGGCCAGTCGGTCCCGGTGACCACCCTCGAATGCACTGTCGCGGACCTGTTCGACCGGCCTGATCTCGCCGGCGGAACAGACGAACTGATCAGCTCGCTCGACCTGATTGGCCGGCTCGACCCCGATCGACTTATCAACCGCCTCGTGGGCTTGCGTAACGCCACGGCGGCCGGCGCTGCGGGCTGGTGGTTGGAGAGCCGCCGCGACCAGCTCGGTGTGTCCGCTGACGCCTTGGACCGACTGCAGGCCCTGGCGCCCAAACAGAACCGCTACGCCCTGGGCGCCGTCTCTGGCGCCGGCCGCCTGGCGCCCAGGTGGCGGGTGATCCTTCCTGAAGCCGTGCTCAACCCCGCGTTTGAAGGTTTGGCGTGACGGCGCCGTCCGCCCAGACCCTGCAGCGCCTGGCCAACGAGACCGGCATGCAGGCCGGCACGTTGGAAAAGGTCCTCCGTCTCCTGGATGTCCTACAGGAGATCGCCCGCGATCCCGTCCTGGCGGACCGGTTGGTCCTGAAGGGCGGCACGGCGCTGAACGTCTTTCACCTGGCCTTGGACCGGCTGTCGGTCGACATCGATCTCAACTATGTCGGCGCCTTGGACCGCGCCGCCATGGAGGTCGATCGCCCTCAGATCGATGCAGCTTTGAACCGTTTGCTGACCGCCCAGGGCTACGCCATTCGCCGCCAGCCTGGCGACCATGCCGGCGGAAAGTGGGTCGGCAGGTTTGCCTCCGCGCTCGGCGGCGGCGCCGCTCGAGGTCGACGTCAACTACATGGCCCGCCAGCCATTGTTCGGCGCGGCGAAGATGGACTCCGTAGATCTGGGCGGGGTTCGCGCGTCCGGCGTCGCGGTGCTGGACCTTCACGAGGTCGCCGCCGGCAAGCTGGTCGCGCTTATGGACCGGGAGGCCGCCCGCGACCTGTTCGACGCCCGACGAATTCTCGACATCGACGGCCTGGACTGGGCGAACATCAAGGCCGCGATGCTGGCCTACGGCGCCGCGGGCCGGCGCGATTGGCGGCGCGCGTCGGTCGCCGACATCGGCGGCGATCCACGCGAGCTGCGCCAGAAGCTCGCCATCTGCCTGCCGCAGAACCGGTTCGCCGCCGCCGGCGGACCGGAGGCCTGGATCGCGCAAACCGTCGCCGAATGCCGGGCGCGCCTAGCGCCGCTCTTCGAGCTCAGCGCGGGGGAGGGGGCGTTTCTCGACGGCATCCTGGATCGCGGCGAAATCGACCCCAGCGGGCTCGCAGTGGCGCCAGAGATCCAGGCCCGGATCGCGGCTATGCCCATGCTGGCCTGGAAGTCTCAGAATGTGCGGGCCCATCGCGGCAAGCCCGGCTAGCTCCACCCGCAGGTCCTGCACTCCTGCCAGTGTGCCGGGGCTCTAGCAGTGACCGACTGACGACACTCGAGCGCTATCCTGCCCACAATCGCCGGGCATGAGCCACACCGTGGCCGCAAGCCCTGCCGAGCCTTCGGCTCGTTTTGGCTGCGCCGGTTCCGCTTCATGCTCGTTTCTCCTTCAGCCCCGGGTTGGACGCCGTTGGCCTGCGCGCTGGCGGCGGGCGCCGCACTCATCGGGGGGTCTGTCGTTGGCGACGGCCGGCGGGGCGCGGCCGCTGCTTTTGTGGAACCGCACGGCCAGTGAGCCTGAGGGGCTTTATCTACGGCACGCCGAACCGGTTTCCGTCGGCGCGCTGGTCGCTTTTCCCGCGCCGTCCGCCGCCTTTCCCTACGCCAACGGGCATATGGCGTACCTGCGCCGCGTGCCGATCTTGAAGTCGGTAGCGGCCGTCGCCGGTGACCATGTCTGCGCGGCGAATGACAGGCTGGAGATCAATGGTCGGGTGAGGGCGCCGATCCTTCGCCAGGACCGTCGAGGTGCGGCCTTGCCGCGTTGGGACGGCTGCCGCCGGCTTCGCGACGGCGAGGTGTTCGTCTTCTCCGACCGCATCCCCAACAGCTTCGATAGCCGCTACTTCGGGCCCGTGAACCGGGCCGAGATCGTCGGCGTCTTCCGGCCATTGGCCGTTCCCCTTGTCACCCCTGGAGACCGCTGATGGACCCGGCCGCCCTGGCGGGACTGTGCCTGCTGCTCGCGCGCGGCCAGACCGCTCAACCCTTACCCTCGGGCGTCAACTGCCCACCGCCGTCGCCGTCTCAGCCGGCGGCTTCCGTCCCGGCGGTGCGCGGCGGTCTCGCGCCGCTTGTGGCCGGCCAAGACGCGCGCGAGGCCATCACCCGGGTCGCCTTCGCCGAGGCCGGCAACCAGGGTGACAGCGGGCTGGCGGCGGTCGTCTATACGATCCTGAACCGGGTCCAGGACGGCCGCTGGGGCGGCAGCGTCGAGGCGGTCGTGAACGCGCGCGGCCAGTTCGAGCCCGTGATGCGCGTCGGCGGCGACTGGCGTCGCCTGCCGGCCTCCACGGTAGCTCAACGGGCGCGGATCGAGACCATCCTAAACCTCGCCCTTGAAGGCCGGTTGCCCGATCTCACGAACGGCGCGCGCTTCTTCCAGAACCCGCAGATCGTGGCCGAACGGGCAACGCGCGGGGAGGTCTCAGAGCGCCTGGTGAACTTCGGCGGAACGGACCCGTCGGCCGTGATCGGCGCGCACAGTTTCTACGTCGATGTGCGATCCGCCGGGGGCCGGGGATCGCGCTCAGTGGGTTCGCCTTCGCCCCCTCGCGGACCTTCGCCAGCCGCCGCCTGGGAGGCCGCCGGCGGGGCCATTTTCGTCGGCGATAACCGCGCCGCGTCGGCAGCTGACACAGCCGCGGCGCCGGTGACGGACGGGGCAGGAGAGGGGGCTATTCGGGCGACAAAAGTGACGGATCCCGGCCGCTCGATCTTCGTGGTCGGGCCGGGTCTGGCGGCCGGTTCAGACCAATGATCAGGCCGCGCGCCACGCTTGATCGAGGTCGGCGTAGTCGGGGTCGAGTTCGCTCGGAACGAGCGCGTCGCCGGCTTCCTGAGCGAGGGCTGTTTCGGCCATCAGGTCGAAATCCGGCAGGGACTCGCCGGCGGCTTGCAGCGCCGTTTCGGTGTCTTCATCGAGGTCGCCACCCGGCCGCAGGGCAAGCGGCACATTGCCCAGAAGTTCGCGCACCGTCAGGCGGTCCTGGACCCGTTCGACACGCCGATCGAGGATGTCGACCAGGCGGGCGAGAAGCTCATCGTCGCCGGCGAAATGGGCGTCGCCCGCTTCGGCCAGCAGGGCTCCGCCGATGATGATTTTGCCGCGCGTCTCGCGCCTGCGCTTGTTGATGGACCACAGGGCCTCGAGGCGTTCGACGCGCGCCTTCAAGACATGGAATCGCTTGGCGTCATCCTCGATGTCATCGAGCGGGGTGACGTGCCGCTGCTTGTGGATTCCGTCCTGGCCGGCCTCCCGCAGCGCCGTTTCCAGCTCCTCGAGCCGGGCGAGCAAGGCGGCCTCTTCATCCTCGCGCTTGGCCCTGTCGCGATCAGTGGAGCGGGCCGCCCAGAGCTCGCGTTTGCGGGCCAGTTGGGCGGGCGTCCGGGGCTTGTACTTGGACGGGCGGGTGTTCCTACGGCGCTTGTCGACCTTCGTCATCGCGCGGCCTTTCGCTGATACAAAAGCACGAAAAGGCGTAATACTGCCACTAAAGTGCAAATTGGTCTATGCTGTGGTTTGTCGTATTTCGTCACAAGGGCGCAGTTACGGGTTGGATGTGCTGCGCCCACCAACCCTGCGGTCAGGCCTCGCCCGACACCCTCAAGGCCCCTTGTCGACTCCCGCCGATAGAAACCTTGAGCCAAGGGCGCTGCCCTTAGCGATCCCGGCAGGGGCCAAGGCAGGGGAGGGCGCATGGCCCAGTACCGACTAGAGGTGCAAACCATCCAGCGGTCGGCCGGCCGGTCCGCCGTGGCGGCCGCCGCCTATCGCTCTGGCGACCGCCTGATCGACGAGCGCCTGGCCATGGAGTTCGACTTCGGTTCGAAGGGCGACATCGAGTTCGCCGCCGTCATGGCGCCGGCCGATGCACCGGCGGCTTTCAGCGACCGGCAAACGCTGTGGAATGCGGCCGAAGCGGCTGAGAAGCGCAGGGACGCCGTGCCCGCGCGTGAGCTGTTGGTGTCGCTGCCGCATGAACTCGATTTCGCCCAGCGGCGGGCGCTGGTTCAGGCCTTTGTCGCCGAGCAGCTGGTGGCGCGCGGGATGATCGCCGATGTGGCGATGCACCGGCCGGGGCGAGAGGGCGACGAGCGCAATTTCCACGCTCACATCCTGGTCACCACGCGGTCGGTGACGCCGGAGGGTTTTGGCAAGAAACCTGCCGAATGGTGGAGTCCCAAGGCGCTTCGGGAGTGGCGTTCGGCCTGGGCCGAAATCCAAAACGAGCATCTCCGCCGGCACCTTGGACCGGATGCCCCGCAGGTGTCGCATCTGTCGCTGGCCGAGCAGGGGTCTGACCGCGAACCCGGCGTGCATCTGGGGCCGACGGCGAGCGCGCTGGAGCGCAAGGATGTCGCCTCGGAACGGGGTCAGCAGAACCGCGACACCGAGGCCCACAACGCCAAGCGCAAAGAGCTTCGGACCGACTTCCAGGCGACCGCCGACCGGCTCGTTCGGGAAGCGCCTGTGATCGCCGTTCCCGTAGCGAAATTGACGACCGAGGCCGAGCAGATGCGTTCGCGAATGATCGCGGAACGGGACCGCTGGGCGGCTGAGCGGGCGGCGCTCACCCTGCCGAAGATCGACAGCGTGCGGGCGCTGGAGCGCGAGCTCTTGCAGCCTGCCCGCACCGGCGTGGCGGCGGCGAAACTTCGGCTGCGGCAGACCGAACAGCGGGTCACCCAGGTGCGCCAGCGACGGCTCGCCCTGGTCCAGTGGATCCGCAATCCAGCGCGGATGATCTGGGCCAAGCACGCCGAGCTCAACGCCATCGCCAGGGCGCGGGCGGCGATGAAGCGGGCGGAGGTCGCTGTGCAGGTACGGGCGACCTGGATCGCCTCACCCGCCGGCCAGGCCTACGTCGCCAGCCGGCGCGGCCCGCAGTTGGAGCGGGCGGGCGACGTGGCCCGCCAGCGGCGGACCCTGGAGCGCAAGATCAAGCGGATCGACAAGCGGATCGAGGGCGCCACGCGGGCCTACAACGACCTACGCGTGGCCCAGGCGCTGGGTCAAAAGGAGTTGCAGGTTCCGTCCCATCTGCCGGACGAGACCCGGTTCATGCGGGAGGTCGGTGGCCCAGCGCGCGCGGCATTGATGCGCTACCCGGCGCCGGCGCGCGCCCAGGCCGTCGAACGCCTCAACCGCTCAATGGGCCAGACCATCGGGCGCACCTTCATACCCGGACGGTGAGGCGGACATGAGCACATCTCAACGCCTGGTATTGGTGCTTCCCGTAGCCGTCCTGGCGATCCTCTTGGGCCTCGCCTGGGCGACCCAGCAGGCCGCGCACGGACTGCACTATGCGGCCCGCGCTGGGCGCGGGCTGGGCCGATGTAGGGCCCGTTCGCCTCTACCGGCCGTGGGCGTTCGGCGAGTGGTATCTGACCCTTCAGCCGCGCTATCCGCGCCTGTTCGATGGCGCGGGCCTGGCAGGTCTCGCCGTGGCCCTCGCGCCGATCCTCTTGGTGGCGCTGGCGACCCGCGGCTCGGCGCGGTCGCCCAAGGCCTTTGGCCGGGACGCCTGGGCCGATCTGGCCGATGTCGCGCGGGCGAGACTGTTCGGGGCGGGCGGCCAGATCAGGGGCCGGGTGCTGGGGCGGTTCAAGGGTCGCTACCTGACCTATGGCGGTCCTGAGCATGCGATCATCGTCGGCGCCTCGCGCAGCGGGAAGGGGGCGGGCCATGTGGTGCCGACCCTGGTCGCCTGGCCGGAGAGCGCCTTCGTCTACGACCGCAAGGGCGAGCTTTGGCACATCACGGCGGATCACCGGAAGACGTTCAGCCACGTCTTCTACTTCGCGCCGACCGACCCCAACACGGTGCGCTGGAACCCGCTGTTCGAGGTTCGCAAGGGGCCGATGGAGATCGCCGACATCCAGAACGTCGTCGGCATCCTGGTCGACCCCTTGGGCCGCAAAGCCGGGGACCTCAATTTCTGGGACCAGAGCGCCACCGACTTCTTCACGGCGGTCATCTTGCATGTGCTCTACAGCGAGCCCGACGAGCGCAAGAACCTCGCCCAGGTTCGCCGGCTGCTGATCGACATCGAGCCGACGCTGCACGTCATGCTGCACACCCAGCATCGCCATCGGCCCGACTATCACGCGGCCGATGGGCTGGCGCGCGACGACGACAACGCGCCGATCCCCGAGATCCATCCCGAAGTGCGTTTGGGGGCCACGGCGCTCGCCGGCATGGACGAGCGGGTGAAGTCGAATGTGCTGGCCACCTGCCGGGCGTCGCTGTCGCTGTGGGCCGATCCCCTCGTGGAATACGCCACCAGCTGGTCCGACTTCTCGATCGGCGACCTGGTCTGCGCCGAGGCGCCAGTGACCTTCTACCTGATCACCCCGCAGGCCCATGCCGACCGCCTGGCGTTCCTGGTGCGGGTGTTCATCCGGCAGAGCGTGAACAGCCTGATGGAGCATGAGCATTATGACAGCCGTAGGCGGCGCAAGCGCCATCGGTTGCTGCTGCTGCTCGACGAGTTCCCCAAGCTCGGCAGCCTGCCGTTCCTGGAGAACGCCATGGGCGAAATGGCCGGCTACGGCCTGACCGCCCACCTGATCTGCCAGAGCTTCAACGACGTGTTCTCCAAGTACGGCGAGAAAACGCCGTTATTCGACAACATGCACATCACGGCGACCTTCGCGACCTCCGAGCCGACCAGCATCGAGAAAGTCACCCGGCGGGCCGGCAAGGCGCTGGAGATGCGGGAGAGCTACAGCGACCCGCGCAGCCTGTTTGGCCGGGCGCATCGGTCCACCTCGCAGTCGGAACAGCAACGCTACATTCTGTCTGAGGAGGACGTGCGCGGCCTCGATGACCGCAAGCAGTTCCTGTTCGTCAACAACACCAAACCGATCCTGGCGGACAAGATCCGCTACTACGAAGAGCCGTTCTTCAAGGCGCGCACGGGCGACTATTTCCACGGTGCGCCGGCGGCCTACGAGCAGCGGCCGGGGGCGGCGGACCTGCCTGGCCCCGCCAGCATCGATTGGCGTGGCGTCAGGGCCGTCTGTGCGCCGCCAGAGGCCTTCGCCGGCGTCCGTGTGCCCAAGCCCCGCTACAGCGGCGCTGGGGGGCCTGTGGAGGCCCCGGGCGCACCGGAGGCGGTGTTGGCCGCCGACTACCTCACCATGGCCCCTGTCGCGGCTCTACGGCCCGATGACGACGATGGCAGCCTTTGAACCCCTTCATTTCCGTGAGCGCCCCATGACCGAACGCCATCCTGTTATTCTCGACCGCAAGGTCGCTGCGCTCCGGCAAGCCATGGGACCGGTCATCGCTCAGGCTCTGGCCGACCGCATGGTGGTCGAGGTGATGGTCAATCCAGACGGCAAGATCTGGATCGACCGGATCGGGGAGGGGCGCTCGTGGACGGGCGAGCATCTGGCGGCCGCCGACTCTGACCGGATCCTGCGGCTCCTGGCCGACCACGCAGGCGAAGTGGTCACCCGAGACCGGCCCCGGGTCAGTGCGACCCTGCCTGAGACCGGGGAACGGTTCCAAGGCGCCTTCATGCCGGTTGTGGCGCGGCCCGCCTTTGCGATCCGCAAGCGGCCCGAGGTGGTGTTCACCCTTGGCGACTATGTGGACGGCGGCATGATGAGCGCCGGCCAGGCCGAAATCATCCGGGCCTCGGCCGTTGCGCGGGAGAATTTGCTGATCGTGGGCGGCACGGGGTCGGGCAAGACTACGCTGGCCAACGCCATCCTGGCCGAGCCGGCTTTCGCCGGCGACCGGGTCGTGCTGATCGAGGATACGGCCGAACTGCAGTGCTCGGCGGCCGACCAGGTCCAGATGCTGACCAAGCGTACCGAGCCCGCGGTGACCATGACCGACCTGGTGCGCGACACCCTGCGTCTGCGGCCTGACCGGATTGTCATCGGCGAGGTCCGGGACGGCTCGGCGCTGGATCTGCTGAAGGCCTGGAACACCGGCCATCCGGGGGGCTTGGCCACGCTTCACGCCAATAGCGCGGCGGAAGGCCTTAGCCGGCTGGAAGACCTGATCGGCGAAGTGACCCAGCGCATCCCGCACCGCGCCATCGGTCAGGCGATCGACCTAGTCATCCATATCACCCGCACCCCTGGCGGCCGCCGGGTCACGGAGATCATGCGTGTGACCGGGTGGGGGGAGGGCGGCTACGAACTGCAGGCCGCGTAGGCCGGCGTGTGGACGGTCAGAGCCGCGGCGCCCACTCTGCGATCTTGGCCAGGATCTCGTCGAAGTCCGGCTGACCCCGGAAATAGAGAGCGCTTGAGGCCGCATAGGCCTTCTTGAGTTTCTGGCGGACGTCGGGGTCGCTCAGGACGAAGGCCTCGTTCTCGGCGATGACGGGGTTATCGGCCCTGGGAAACCGCTTGGCCTTGTGGTCGAGGTAGGCCTGCGTGCCGATGAACGCCTGGACGGCGGGGTCCTGGAGCAGCGAATAGACGTCGTAGTAGTGGCGCATGAAGTTGGGCGGGAACGCGCCGGTGTCCTGCTGCTGGCGGAATTTGGTCGAGATGGCCTGCAGCTTTTCGACGAGGGTGTGGCCGGGGTGGTAGCAGGCGACGCCCAGGGCGCGGTTGTCGGTGATCTCGACCCGGCTAGCGGCGTAGTCATAGGCCCAGGAACTGATGTCTCGCGCCTCGTTGGGCGCGACGTCGTCGAAGCCGACCTCCAGCAAGACCCCGTCCTTCAGGCCCTCGACCGATCCGTTGATGCTGGCATAGGCGAGGCGGATTCCGGCGCTGCGATAGTGCCGGGTGTCATCGAACGCCGTATCGCGCTCGACCGCGGTGATTCCGTCGATGACGATGGTTTGCGCGAGGTGATCGTAGAAGTCCTTGCGGCTCTGGACGTGTGCCGGCTTGTCGTGGTTGCGGCCGGTCATCACCGGCGGGTTGGCCGGCGGTTCGATGCGGATGTCGATGTCTTCCGAGAACCGGCTGATCAGGCCGTAGCCCTTGGACAGCGAGGTGCCGCCCTTCAGCTCGAAGGTCAGGCCCAGCTGCTGCAGGCCGTAGAGGCTCTGCATGATCCAATAGTCCTTCTCGACCAGGGCCGGGGCGATGCCCTGGTCGTCGGCGACGATCCGGATCAGGTCGGCGAATTGCGGATGGTGGTGCAGGAGGTCAGGCGGCATCCTGCATCCCGACCTCGGCCAGAGCGCGGGCGAAGAACTTCTTGGCCCGTTCAGAACCGTAGGTCTGGGCGGCCTTCTTCACGCGGCCCCGGTCGCCGGCGGCCAAACGCGCCTTGACGCGCTCGAGCACCTCGTACGCGCTTTCCCCAAGCTGGTCGAGGTTGTTGACCAGGTCCACCAGCAGAAATTCCGGGCTGAGCTTCTTGGGGAAGGCCGGCTTCATGCGGAAGTCATAGGTGCGGCCGCCCAGGGTGAACTTGCCGTGGCGCTTATGGTTGTAGACCACAGTCCTATTCTGCAGCTGGGTCGTGCCGACGCCGAGCATGTTGTAGGCGTTCGGCGACGCCAGCAGGAATGGGCCGCCCTTCAGGAAGGTCGACACCAGGGTGTCGTCCTCGGGCGGCGCCTTGCCGAAGGGGGTCTGCTTGGGCGCATAGTAGAGGCCGCCGGCGAGCTTGGTCAGCACGCCGGCCTGCACGGCTTCCTTGAGGTGGCGGTCGACCGCCGTCGACCACTGGGCCAAGTCCGCCCGGCGGTAGGTCTGCCCGGGACGGAGCTTGGCCTTGAACTGGTCGAACTTGCTCATGGCTGCAATCTAGGCCTCCGGGGTGATTTTGCAAGGAATGTCATTAAAAATCCATGCAATCTGTGACGAGGTGAAGGTCTGGAAAGGGGCGGTTCCCGATGGGGGGACGGGAAAGTTTTCCCCTGCGGCTGAGCCCAAGTCTCGTCCGACCCCTTCTGCAGGGACACCCCGCAACGCCCCGGATACGGAGAGTGGCCGGCGCGCGTCCTGGTCCCGCCGCTGACGCGGCTCCTACGGGGCGGCCCCCTTCGAGCGCCTAGCCGGTCAATCCCGTCTTCTGGACAGTTTCCGCTGCGAATGTTTAGGTTTCGTCTTTCGACACAACGCGGGGAAGCGCATCGCCGACCCTTAAGGGACCGGTGAGCTTTCACGATGACTGCACCGCCGGAAACGCTTTTTCTCAGCGACCAGGAGACCGCGGTCGATCTCCTCTATTACGAGGCGGTCGCGCGGACCGTTGTGCGACTTATCCGTCAGAGCGCCAGCGTGCCCGTAACCATCGGCGTCCACGGCGACTGGGGGGCGGGCAAGTCGAGCGTCCTGAAGATGACGGCCCAGGCCTTCGAGGGCGAGAAGCGGATCGTGACCCTGTGGTTCAACGGCTGGGTGTTCGAGGGCTTCGAGGACGCCAAGACCGTCGTCATAGAGACGCTGGTCGCCGAATTGCGGCGGGCGCGTCCGACCTCCACCAAGGTCGCTGAAGCGGCGAAGAAGGTGTTGAAGCGGGTAGACTGGCTCAAGGTCGCCCAAAAGGCCGGCGGGCTGGCGTTTACGGCGACGACGGGTATCCCGTCGCCCGACCTCCTGAAGAGCCTCTATGACGGCCTTTCCGGATTGGTCGCCAACCCCGGGCAGATGCTCAACGCGGAGAACCTGAAAGCGGTGACCGAGCAGGCCGGCGGCCTGCTGAGGGCGGCGGAGTCGTCATCAGAGACGGTCCCGGATCAGATGCATGCCTTCCGCGAGGAATTCGATGCGCTGTTGGACGCCGCCGATATCGATCAGCTGGTGGTGCTGATCGACGATCTCGACCGCTGCCTACCCGAAACTGCGATCTCGACGCTCGAAGCGATCCGGCTCTTCCTGTTCGTCCCGCGCACCGCCTTCGTCATCGCCGCCGACGAGGCGATGATCGAATATTCCGTGCGCCGCCATTTCCCCGATCTACCGGCCAGTTCCGGGCCAATGACCTATGCGCGCAACTATCTCGAAAAGCTGATCCAGGTCCCGTTCCGCATTCCCGCGCTCGGCCTGGCCGAGACACGGGCTTACGTCACCTTGCTCCTGACGCAGCGCGCCCTGGGCGAGGGGGCGGCGCCGTTCCAGGCGCTGTTGGCCGCGGCGCGCGAGGACCTGCGGCGGCCGTGGGCCAGCCGTGGCCTCGACCGCAAGGCGGTCCAGACGGCGCTCTCCGGCGTCATTCCCCAGCCGGTCGAGGAGGCTTTGCGCATTAGCGCGCAAGTGACGCGGCTGCTGACCGACGGGACGCGTGGCAATCCGCGTCAGATCAAGCGCTTCCTCAATTCGATGGCGCTGCGCCGGGCGATCGCTGACGAGCGGGGCTTCGGCGAGGAGATCGAACTGCCGGTGCTCGCCAAGGTCATGCTCGCCGAGCGGTTCGCCCCCGACCTCTACGAGCAGCTCTCTCGCCTGGCGGCGACGGCTGCGAACGGCAAGGTCGCGGCGCTCGCCGTGCTTGAGGCCTCTTCCCCGGAAAGTGAAGCCGCCACCCCCTCGCGGAACGCGAAGACCAGCACGACGGCGGCGGAGCCTGAGGTTGAAGACTGGCTGAAGAGTGATTGGGCCAAGGGCTGGGCGGCGATCGAGCCGGCGCTCGCCGACATCGACCTGCGGCCCTATGTGTTCGTGACCCGCGACAAGCGAAGCTTCTTCGCCGGCGTGATCGCCGCCGATCACCTGGAAGCCCTGGTGGAGCGTCTGAGCGGCTCTGCCATGGCCGCCCGGTCGGCCGAGGGGAGGTGGCGCGCCTGAACGATGCGGAGGCCGAACAGGTGTTCGACGCTCTGCAGTCGCGGATCCTATCGGCCGAGAAACTAACCAGCGCGCCAGCGGGCGTGCCGGGACTGGCGCTTCTCGCGCGTCTGCGCCCGCCCCTGCAGCGGCGGCTTCTCGGCTTCCTGCAGGGCCTTCCCGTCGACAGCGTCGGCGGTTGGGCGGTCACCAGCTGGGGCGGCGCGTTCGTCGAGCCCGGGATCGTCAGCGAATTCGCCAGCCTGCAGCAGACCTGGGCGACGAGCGCGACCAGCGCCGGCCTCAAAGCGGCGGCGGTGGCCTCTTCGAAACTCAAACGGGCCACCTGATGGGGACCTCCAGCAGTTATGGCGGGCCTCAAATCGGGTTGATCCCCAGTTGGGTAGACGACCCCGCCACGGGCGTGGCCGCACCCGAGACGGCTCCCGTCGACCCCGCGGCGGCGTCCGGTCCGCCGCGCATCACGCCGGACCTCAGCGGCGCGGGATCGTTCCGCAGCGCCCGGATCGCCTTCAACCAGTTTGCGCGCACGGGCAACCGAGACGCACTCGCCCGGGGCGTCTCCCGTTACGTGCGCGATGGCGTCGGCGGCAGCGGGCGGGCCGCGCGCCGGATGGGCGAAGCACGCGCGGCCGCCGGCCGGCTCCTCGGGGTCGTTCGCGACGTCGCGCGGGATGGGGCCGCCGAGGCGTTGCGGCGGGTCGATCTGGCCGGTCTGGCCGGCCGCCCCGCCGAGGACGTGCTGCTCTCCCTCCTGGAAGTGATCTGCCCGCCGGGAGGCTCGCTCGACGAAGCGATCGCCAGACAGGGGATGCTGGAGGCGATCGACAGCTTGGCTGAGGAAGGGCTGGGCGCTTCGATACGCTGACCGCGGGCCAGCTCGAAGAGTTCTTCCTCGATGTGGTCGCCCGCACCATCGAAGCCCGGATTCTCAACGACATCGGAATTAAGGGCGTGAGTATTCCCGACGATGTCGGGGCGATCGACAGGCTGCAGGCGCAGCTGCACGATTTCGTCGCCGGCACAGTGCGTGGCGAACTGGCGGGCCGGCTCAGCGGTGTCGAAAGCCTAAGTGATCGCGCGGTCGTCGGCGCGGCGAACGGCATCTACGAGGCGGCGTTCGAGATGTTGGCCATCCTGGGAGACGACGCATGAGACCCCACAGCGTCGTGTGCCGACTCGGCGACCGGGACCGCGCGCGGATTCCCGCCGCCGCGGGGGTTCAGCAGACGGAGATCTCTTTCATCGCGGCGGATCGCCGGCTGGATTTCGGCCTGGGCCATGCGCTCGATCAATTGGCGGCGGTGGGTCTGCGGCCCAGCGAGATCGCCGTTGACCTTGGTGTGCTGGCGGCGACCCTCACCGCCGCCGACACGCGGATCAATCGGCGCTCGGAATCGCAGGATGGCTGGACGCGTGAGATCACCCTCGAAGTCCCTGTCTCCGACCCGGCGCTGTGGACATCGGTAGAAGACTTGGTGGTCCGCATGCTCAATTTCCTCACCGGCGACCGGTGGGGATTGCGTTTCCGCGCGCGGCCGGCGGGGCTGAAACGCCTCGCGCCGGCGCCGACCTCGGCTTGCGATGTATCGCCCGCCGGACGTCTGCCTGTTTTCGGGCGGCCTCGACAGTTTCATCGGCGCCATCGACCTGCTGGCCGGCGGCCGTGCGCCCCTGTTCGTCAGCCACTACTGGGATGGGGTAACGAGCGCCCATCAAACCTATTGCGGCAACCGGCTGGAGAAACATTACCCCAAGGCGGGATTCATGCACCTTCGGGCGCGCGTCGGCTTCCCAACCGACGCCGTCGCCGGTTCGGGCGTCGAGAACTCGCTTCGCGGCCGCTCCTTCCTATTCTTCGCCCTCGCGGCCCTAGCCGCGGACGCGATCAAGGATGATGTGACGATCCACGTGCCCGAGAACGGGCTCATCTCCCTGAACGTACCACTCGACCCCCTGCGGCTTGGATCCCTCAGCACCCGCACGACGCATCCCTTTTACATGGCGCGATGGAATGAGCTCCTCCGCCGGTTGGGCATCAAGGCAAACCTCAACAACCGCTACCGCCACCAGACCAAGGGCGAGATGGTCGCCGGTTGCGCCGATCGCGCCTTCCTCGAACGCACCGCGAAGGGGACGATGTCCTGCAGCTCGCCGGCCAAGGCGCGCTGGTCCGGCGCCCCGCCGCAGCACTGTGGCCATTGCGTTCCCTGCCTGATCCGTCGCGCTGCCCTGGTCGCCGGACTGGGCACGGATAACACCACCTATACCCTGCAAGATCTGCGCGCCGCCCGCTCGACGCGGCGAAGGCGGAAGGCGAGCACGTCCGGTCGTTCCAGCTGGCGATCGCCCGGCATAGGGCGCGGCCCGGGTCCGCGCGGTTTCGTATCCATCAGCCCGGCCCGCTGAACGACGCGCCGGCTGAGCTTGGCGCCTATGAACAGGTCTATGTGAACGGCCTGAACGAAGTGGGGGCACTGCTGGCCGGGGTTGTGGCAAGGCCCCTCTGATGACGATCGCGACGCCGAAGCTGATCGACCTGCATTGCCACCTCGACCTCTACCCTGATCATGAGGCCCTGATCGCCGAGTGCGACCGGGACCAGGTGGCGACCCTGGCGGTGACGACTACGCCCAAGGCGTGGCGGCGGAACGTGGAGCTCGCTAGCCGGTCCACCCACGTGCGGGTGGCCTTGGGCCTCCATCCGCAGGTGGTGGCTGAGCGCAAGTCGGAGATCGCGCTTTGGGAGCAGCTCCTGCCCGAAGCCACTTATGTCGGGGAGGTCGGCCTCGACGCCGGCCCGCGGTTCTATCGATCCTTCGACGACCAGAAGGCGGTCTTCGAGCGTGTCCTTCGCGCCAGCGCGGAAGCCGGCGGGAAGATCCTCACCGTCCACAGCGTCCGGGCGGTTGGCCAGGTGCTCGATCACCTTGAGCGGCACCTGCCGCCGGACCGGGGCAGGGTGGTCCTGCACTGGTTCACCGGCTCGAAGTCCGAAGCCCGGCGCGCGGCCGCTTTCGGTTACTACTTCTCGATCAACGCCCAGATGCTGATCCAACCGCGTCACCGCGAGATCGTGGCGGGCCTGCCGCTGGACCGCTTGCTCACGGAGACCGATGGCCCGTTCACCCAGGCCGACGGTCGGCCCTCGCGCCCGTCCGATGTCGCCCTGATGCTGCCTGATCTCGCGCGGCTGCGCGGCGTCACGACGGAGACCCTGCATCGCACGCTCGTGGAGAACCTGCGGGGCCTTGTGACCCCGACGATCGCAGACGTTCGGCCATCGACGGGAAGGGGAGGGGATGGCCGTATTTTCACAGATCGAGGTTGAAGGGATCGCGGCCGCAATGGGGGACACGGCCATCGGCCTCAGCGGCAGCGAGATCGGTCACATCCTCAGCACCCTGAAGATGGCCGATCCCGACCCGACTGCCACGAAGCGACATCGCCTCCTTGCGGCTTTCGCGGCGGATCAGAATCGCCGCCAGAAGCGCACCGGCATCCTGGAATTCATCCGGCGCGCCATGGCGCCTGCCCGTTGGCTCGGCAAACGCGACGGCTACGAGCCCCTTCGTCTGCGACTGAACGAGGCGCTCGCGTTCATGGGCTTGGAGGTGGACGCCGCCGGAACGCTATCCACGGCCAAGGTTGCGGCGACCATATCCGAGGCGGAGAAGCGGGCGCGGGATCTCAGAGCTGATCTCCTTCGGCGAAACATCCATCCAGACGTCCTGGCCTTCTGCCGCCCGGAGTGGCTGGCCGAGAACTACTTCCACGCCGTCTTGGAGGCGGTGAAGAGCGTCGGCGACAAGCTGCGCACCCGGACGGGGTTGACGGACGATGGCGCCACCCTGGTCAATCGCGCCCTCGGCGGCGACGCGCCGATGCTGGCCATCAACGCTCGCCGCACCAAGAGCGAGCAGGACGAGCAGCGCGGCTTCGCCAATCTCGTGATCGGGACGTTCGGCATGTTCCGCAATCCGACCGCCCACGAGGCGAGGATCCGTTGGGACATGAGTCTCGAGGATGCTGAGGACCTGCTCTCGCTGGTGTCGCTGATCCATCGCCGGCTGGACGCGGCGGTAATGCCCCCGCGCCCCTGAAGCCGAGGAGGGACCGCGAGTCCAAGCAAGGGCCGAGCGTTTGGGAAGCGTTTGTCTTCAACCTCGCAAAGACTGGCAGGGGCCGGCGAGATCCCTACGCCGCCCCATCGGATCTTCATTTTTGGGTGCCGCCGGCCGGCCGTTCGACGGGTTGGCAGCGTTGGCGCGCGACGGCGGGACTTGAACCCGCGACCTTCCTGCCCATACATCTGGCGTGCGACCGACCAAGTGCATGTCGAAAACAGGAGCTCTATCCGGCTGAGCTACGTCGCGATCTCTTGGAGGGGAGGGTGTCCGGCCCTCCCCATCGACTGTGAATTTGGCTCGCGGCGGCGGGACTCGAACCCGCGACCTCCCTGCCCATGACCTGGCGTGCGACCGACCAGTGCATGTCGAAAACAGGGGCTCTATCCAACTGAGCTACGCCGCGATGGGGGGTTACTCCGACTTGACCAGCTTGAGCTTGGGCTTCGGCGCGCCCTTGCGGGTGGCCTTGATCCTGGCGATCTCCACCTTCTCGGCGATCTCGGCGATCTTCTCTTCGGCGAACGGCCGAGCCGCCTCGATCAGACCCTCCAGGTGGTAGATGTTGGTCTTGCTGCCGGTGCTGGTTTCGCGCCGCTCTTCACGGCGGATGTAGCCAGCCCCTTCCATCTTGGCGATCCGCCGTTGGATGGTGCGGGGGTCGACGTCCATCGCCAGGGCGATCGTGCCCTTCGAGGGGTGCGGCTTGCCTTCCGCCTTCCACCACTTCGACGCAAGGTGAAGGATGATGTTCACATCGATGGCGTCGAGGCCGAGCTGCTTCTGGTTCTCGATGATGACGCTGGGGAAGACGGTCCAACCGGCGTCCATCAGCGGCTTCGACCATTTCTTCTCGTTCGTGCGCAACTCCGCCTCGGCGGACTTGCCTTCTTCTTTTGCGCTCATGGCGGCGGCTCCGATCTGTTGAAACCGATATGAGGCGCCGACGGCCCCGCCGCAACTTTGAGGGGGGAGGCACGTGGGTCACCCCCCACCATGGGTCTATGAATGGTACGCGGGGAATGCGGGATGCCGGAATACAGTTTGGCCGGACGTCCTGATTCTGTAGGGTGCCCGGGTCCACCCACTGGGAGACACTAAGGTCGCCGCCTGGGAGACACACCTGCCCCCCTAGGGAGGCCCGTGTGTCCGGCGGAGGGGCCAAGAAAAATGACCGACACCCGGTTTTACTCCGCTCAGGGCGGCAATCCTAGCCCAACTCTTCGGCCTGGCCCCAGACATCTCTCTGGAACTTGTCGCCAACGGCGAGACTAGCCATCCAGGGGCGGCCCATTCCAGACCGACCTGGGGAATTGACCGCGTTCCAGCGCCATATCGAAAAGGTCGTGCAGGGCGTTCAGAAATCTCGCCGGCGTCCGCAGGTTCTGCGACACCACATGCAGACCGGGGTAGTCGATCAGCATGATCGGCAGCTGCAGTTCGTCGACCATGGCGAGAACCGGTTCGCTGTTGGCGACCTGGTCGTGGTCGAACATCTCGCGGACCACGATCAGCCCGAGCAGCTGGCGTCCGGCTAACGGAACGCCGATCGGCTCTGGTCGGCCGGCGATGACGACGCCGTCGGTCTCCCTGGGCATAGACCAAGGCCCGCTTCAGCTGCTTGGTCGCCTTTTTGATCTGGTTTTGGATCGTCAACCGCTTGCGATCCATCGTTCGGCCGAGCGACACGGCGGTGTTGGGGCTGTCTTTTGCCTCGATGAACAGCATCACCTTGTTGGTGGCGACCATCACATCACTGAGTTCCTTGCCGGTGTCAGCTCTGAAGGGGTTGAGGTAGATGCTCTCGGCCGGGAAAACTCGACCGAGCATCATGGCGATATCCCGCTCCTGGGGCGGACCAGGATCCTCCCGGACGAGCTCTGAGATCGCAGGGTGTTGGTGTGCATCCCGGAAGGCGTAGGCCTCTGGCCTGGTGTCATAGAGCACCAGGTCATCGGGATAGAGCCGCTCGCCGAGCGTCAGCGTGAAGGCCGCCTGGTCGTCAGCGTCGTCCCGAATGGCGAACCGCTGGGCCAGCCTTTCCGCCAGGGCGCCATAGGTCTCCAGGTCGAACGGCCCGAACGCTGCGGCGGCGACCTCGCGTTGAAACCGACCGGCCGCCGTGTTGCAGACCCGCACACCCATCAGCTCTCGGTCGTGTTCGTCGAAGAAGTAGACGTCGAATTCGGCTTGGCCCAGCGCAGCCGTGACGTCCGCCAACAGCTCGTCGCCATCGAAGAGGGCGGTGACCACGGTGAGAGGCTCGTCATGGTCGTCGAAAGACGCGGTCACGATCCCCAGATGGCGGTCCGTCTGATCCGGATCGCTGAACAGATAGACTTTCAGTTCGCCGCGGAGTCGCGCGGCCAGGATCGCTTCCTTGGTCACCTTGAGGACCAAAGCGACGGAGCCGTCCGGCCACTTCACCGGCATCACGCCGTACCGAAGCTGGCGCAGGTCGGGCAGAAGATTAGGGTGGTCGGTCGATAACATGTTTCCACCCCCGGCGCAGACGGCCGCCAGGGCGGCGAGACCCGACGTGCCTTAGACCTCTTCGCCTTCGGCTTCCTCAGCCACCGACGCAGCTCCGCCCAGGGCCTCGTAGCGCCTGGCGGAAAGCCATTGCAGGCGTTTGGCCTGTGTCAGCAGAACCCGCCGCAAACCGCCCTGGACCTTTCGTTCAGAAATCACCTGGGCAAGTCGAGAAATGATCAGCGCGCGTCGGGCGATGCGAAAATCGGGATGAGAGCGAAGCTCGAAGACGCGCTCGGAGACGATGCGGCCTCGAAACGAAGGCGGCGCCTGGACCGCGAGGGGCGCCAGGCGGCGGGTCCTTCTCGTTGAGGATAGCCTTGAACTGTGATCCCTCGACCGCGCGTTCGGTGATCAGCCGCTCCAGCGCGTCTAGGTGCTGGCGGGCGGCCTGGTCGGCGCGGTTCGAGTCCTGGAACTGGGGGAGGGGCCAAACTTCGATCTCGAACACCTCGAAGGGGTCGAGCACCGACATGGCTACGGCGTCGGTCCGTTGGTTGGTCAGATGGCGGCGGATGCGAGTCCGCAGCCGTTCGTTGGTTTGGCCGACGTAGATCGGCTCGCCGTCATAGTCGAAGAAGGCGTAGACGCCCCAACGGTAGTTGCCGACGAATGGCTGAGCGCCGGACGGATCGTCGAACGGCGTATCGAGGAATGTCGTCAGGTTCGTCCGCAGATCCTCGGTCTCGAACGGCGGAAAGTTGACCGCATCGGGGTCGCGTTGGGACAAGTCGGTCACGCGACCTCGCGTGCCTCGCGCGCCTCGGCCAGCAGCGGTTCGAACACATGCTTCGCCAGGTGGCGCACGACGTCGACGACGACGCCGTCGCCGGTCAGGTGGTAGGCCTCGTTGTAGTTCTTGGGCAGCTTGTAGTCGTCGGGCAGGCCCATCAGCCGGGCCGTCTCGCGCGTTGAGATCAGGCGCGAGCGGATCTTCTTGCCGTCGATGACCAGAATGACCTGCCGGCTGGACCCGCCGGCCGGAGTCCGCAGGCAGCCGGACACATCGTCGAACCTTACCTCGGCCCGCTGCACCTTCGCGCCACGCTCATCAAGGCGGGTTCGGTTGTAGACGCCGCCGACCATGCGGCGGCCCGCGCGCACGGCGGCGGCGACCTTGGCTCGGTTCACCGGAGACATCTTTGCCAACAGGCGGTCGGTCTCGGCTGGCGTGTGCCAAGCGACGCTCGTCGGATTTTCCTCGATCTCGTCGGCGAAGGTCCGAACCCGGTGAACCGGCGTCGGAACGTTCCACCAGAGCATTCCGCCTCGTAGCGCCGTCGGAAGCGCTTCGACGGCGCTGCGCAGGCCACGGGTATGGAAGGGGTCCAGCGGCTCGGGCGACAACAGCGCCGGGTCGATCGGCACATCGGCGCGCACGCCGATGACAAACAACCGCGGCCGCGACTGAGGAACGAACAGGTCCGCGTTGATCACCAGGGCGCCGCAGCGGTAGCCCGCCTGGGCGAACGTCCGGCAGATCGCCTCGAAATCCTTGCCGCCGTGTGAGGTCAGCGTCCCGCACACATTCTCCAGGGCGATCAGCTTCGGCGCCCGGCCTTCGGCCTTGAGCGCCCGGACCACGTCCCAGAAGGGGTAGAAGGTGCCTGACCGCTCCCCTTCAGCCCGGCGCCGATACCGGCAAGCGACAGGTCTTGGCACGGGAACGAGCCCCACATCAGGTCGGCGACGCCGGGCAGATCGGCGGGGGTGACCTCGCGGATGTCAGCTACCTTCAGCTCGTCCGAGCCGAAATTGGCCTGGTAGGTGAGGCCCTTCTTGAAGTCGAAGTCGTTGGCGAAAAGGCAGGTCCACTCGGGGCCCAGGCCCTTTCGCGCCATGCCGCCGCCAGCGAAAAATTCATAGAACTCAGACATGGGCGCGGCGCTCAACGTCTTGGAGTAGGGCGCCCTTGCCATCGCGGGCCAGTTTTTCCTCGATCGCTTCAGCGATCCAGGTGTTGCGGGAGATGTTGCCTGGCCGGCCCGCGCAGGCCGCGTCAATCGCGGTGAACGTCTCGCCGGCCAGGCGCAGATTGATGCGGTCCAGACTGCGGACCGTCGCGGTTTTCGAATCGGAATTCATGGAGCCAGGGTGGCGCCTGCGTGGCGCCACGTCGAGCAATGTTTCTCGTTTTGTTCGCGGCGCGTGATATGCTCTATCGCGATGGCCGGAGAGCTGACTCGCCAGTCGCAAGTTCTTGAACGAGACGCGCGTCAGACAATAAATGAAGGCCGAGGAATACCTGCTGAGGAGCCAGGATGGGCCAACGGGGAGGCTGCCAAATGGTGCAGGACGTTGACGAGCGTGACATCCACTACGGCCGGAAGGAAGGTTGGTCCTATCCGAGCAGAGCCTTTGGTCTGCCCGAACAGCGGATGCGGATCGTCACTCAAGCTATCGACACCGACAGGGGCCTTCGGTCAGCCAAAATAAAAGACGAGGTTGTCCTCCGCGTTACCCCAGGCGAACGCTACGAAATCAAAGCAACCTTGGTCGAGACGGATCGATCGGTCCAGGTTCTCACTATTCAGAAGTATAACGCGCGCAGCGGTCCATCCGACAAATTCCACTTCAGCTTCTTGCCGCATGAAGTCGAACGGCTGGTCGAATTTCTTATCGGCCTTCAATCGATCAATTTGGAGTCACCTGAGAAGGCGCGCATATCCCCGGAAACCCTGCGCCGTTTGATATCCGATCGCGCAGATGCGCTCCGTGTTTACGAGGCCAACCCGGACGTGTTGTCGGAAATCGTCCAGAACAAATTCACGAAGCACGATCTCGTCGCTGTCGGTTATCGACGCGAGCAGTTGAACCGCTTCAAGCGGCTTCTGGAGGACGCGAGCTTCTTTGCGGCGGAGCAGCAGCGGCTAAGCCTAAATCCCGAGGCCCTGTGGCAGCAGTTCTTCACCGGCAACAGTTGGATCTTCGGTTACGGCCTTTGCTACCAATTCCTGACGCCGCTATCCGACCGCGACCCGGAGCAGGTGGTCCTCGGCGCCAGTATTGCGGAACGCGGCAAGCGCGCAGACGCGCTCCTCAAAACCCGCGGGCAGATCAGCTCACTGTGCTACGTCGAGATCAAGCGGCATGACGAGCCGCTGCTAGGCCGGGAATATCGCCCAGGCGCATGGCAGCCTTCGAGCGAAATCAGCGGAGGCGTCGCCCAGGCCCAAGCGACGGTCATGGCCGCGGCCCAAGCGTTTCGGCAAAAATTCGAGCCCAAGGACGCCGAAGGAAATCCGACAGGGGAGGTGCTGTTCAACGTCGAGCCGAAGTCGTTCCTCGTCGTCGGCACGCTCCAGCAATTCCGGACGCCTGCCGGGGTAAATGAGTCGAAGCTTCGGTCCTTCGAGACATTTCGCCGAAACACTCGCCACCCGGAAATCATCACCTTTGACGAGCTGTACGAGCGCGCCCGTTTCATAGTCGGTGACGACGAATAGGGATGCTGCGTCCTGCAGGCCATGGGCTGCGTCCGGATTTGACGTCGGCTTCCGGTGACATGGCCGAATCGAGCTAACCTGTCCCGCGAGACCGTGGAATGAATGGCGACGCCAAATCCAAACTAGCTGAAGTGCTCGAACGCCGAGCGCGGGACAAAGCCGCTGCGGCGGTCGAGCAACTGGCCCGCGTGGCTGCGGAGTCCCAGAAAGAAGCTCATCGCGAGGCTATTCGCCGGCGGTGGACTCTCGCCAAGGAAGAGATCGGTGCGGCCGTCGATGCCGTGAACGCCGAGATTGCGGCCACAGGCATGTCGTTGTCTTGGTCGGAAAAGCCTCGAGGCGACGACCACGCTGGGCTGGCGCAGCTTTTCATCACTCTCGAAGAAGAGGGCTACACCAAGGAGCGGCAGGTTGTTTTTAACGTGTCGGCACTTGGTCTGGTCCAGCCCGTTACCCTCATTCCTCACACCGGCCGGAAGATCCCCGACTTCAAGATCGATGAGGTCGCTCCGGATCACTACGAGGGAGTGATCGTCGATTTCATCGACCAGTGTGTTTCGAAAAAGCCGTAGACCTACGGGCTGTCGCGCGACTGGGCGGCGGGCAGTCTGTCCACACCGGTGACATTACTAAATGGCGGCTACATACATTTTGCGCCTAATATATCTTATCAGAAATAACCGATATATTTCAATGGCTTACCCAACGCCTGGAATAAGCATTATCGGAAATCCACGGCGTCGGCATCGACATGCGGTCGGTTGCGGGTATTCATGATACACGTCCGTGATCAGCGTCATGTCCGCTTCTCATGCGACTTAGCTGGTGAACTTCGCTCTTATGCGAATGACTTCACCGGAGGAACCCCATGCCGCTTCTTCTCTGTCCTAATGACAACGGCTCTATGACGACCGTTGAACGCGGCGGCGTACAGTTTGATATGTGCCCAACGTGCCGAGGGGTTTGGCTCGATCGCGGGGAGCTGGAGAAGCTCATGGCCGTAGCGACCGAGGAAGGCGCGTCCAGATCCACTCACCGTCCAGCCCCGCCCTCGCCGCCCACGCCAACGGCGCGGCCTTGGCCGTCCGGTCCTGGCGAATTCGGGGAGCGCGGCGAATTCGGAGAACGGGGAGAGTTCGGCCACGGGCGCGCGAGGAAGCGCTCGATATTCGATATTTTTGACTGAATGCGATCGCGGACGAGAGGAGAGTCGCCTACGGGCGGTTCAAGATTTCCCCTTCGAGCAATCGAACCGCCGAAAGCCCCGACCACATGGCGGAGCGTTTTCGATCCCGAGCAGGTGCGGCATGATTTTCGAAGGCGTGCTGACGCCAGATGAACTGGCTCATATCTCAGCCAGTTTAGCCCGTGTGTCCTTCCGCGACGGCCGGGCGACGGCGGGCTCCAGCGCGCGGAAGGTGAAGTTGAACGAACAGGCGCGAGGAGACGATCCGCTTGTGTTGGAGTTGGCGCGCGGCATCAGAGGAGCGCTGGAAGGTCGATCGGAATTCCAGACCGCGGTAAGGCCCGTTCGCTGGTCCGGTCTCATCTTCTCCCGATATTCGGAGGGACACCGATATGGCCTGCATACAGACGACGCCGCCGCCTACGATGAGCACGGTTTTCCGCTTCGAACTGATGTGAGTTTCACCGTCTTCCTCTCCGATCCATCGACCTACGAAGGTGGTGAGCTCCGGATCATGGGTCCACTTGGCGACAGCAGCTTCAAGCCGCCCGCCGGTGCGGCGGTTATCTATCCGACTGGGTTCCTACATGAGGTAACGGCCATAACTCGGGGGACTAGATCGGCGTGTGTGGGGTGGGCCCAAAGTGCCATTCGCAGTGCCGACCAGCGCGAGCTCCTCTTCGATCTGGCGTGCGCGCGTCGTGAAACACCTGACGGGCACGGACGCCTGCTTCTCGACAAGGGGATCAGCAATCTCATCCGGATGTGGGCGGAACCTTAGCGCCTGGTCGCCGTACCGGGACGTCTCCACCAGCGATCGAGCTTCTCCAAGATGATGCGTTAAATCGCGTCGACCTACCCTGATATCTGAGGTCTAAGCCACTTGCTGTTCGATTGCGATCCAGTGCATTTCAAGAACTCATCTGGGGGCTCACTACAACGCATCCCTCACGGCCTTGCCTTCGCTCCTTGCGCGCTCACCTGAAGGCGATGGCCCCGGCATCACGGCGGGGCGAACAGCGGGCTCGAAGCCCCGCAAGAGGAGCAGTTTCATGGCCGGCAGCTTTCACCTCCATCTATCGACCCTTTCCCCTTCTGAACCAGACGCCGTCATCCAGCGCGCGGTTGACCTAGCCCACCGGCTAAAGGCGGAGCTCGAGGTGACGGTCTCGGTGATCGACGTGGTCCCGATGGCCTATGCGGTGCCGCCGCATTTCGCGGCATCGATGGTGGCCCTCAAATCCGACAGCCGGGCGCGGGGTGAAGAGCTGGTGGCCATGGTGCGCGAGGTTTGCACGCGGCTCGGCGTGCGCCACACCGTATCGAGCTACATAGCCAGTCAGCGCTCCAATCCACGCCTCGCGGTGATCGCCCGTACCCACGACCTCAGCGTCGCCGGCCTCGACGACGGCGACGGCGATGGACGTAGGGCGGTGGAAAACCTGGCGTTCGGCAGCGGACGTCCGGTGCTTGTTCTCCCCTGGCGTCAGGAGAAGCCTGTTTCGCTGGGCAAGGTCTTCGTGGCCTGGGACCACAGCGAGGCGGCGGCCCGGACCATGGCGTTCGCCCTGCCCCTGCTCAAACTGGCGCAGTCGGTGGACGTGGTCAGCATCGACGCTGGCAAGGCCGCCAGCGTGCCCGAAGGCGTCGGGTTGGCCGCAGACTATCTCAAGCGCCACGGCGTGGCCGCCACGCCGAGGACGCTCTGGGCGGACGGACGCAAACTCGGCATCCAGCTCATGGAAACGGCGGTCGCCGACAAGGCGGGTCTCCTGGTGATGGGGCCTACGGCACGCCAAAGGCCCAGGAGCTGATCTTCGGCGGCGTCACCCGCACGGCGCTCGAGCAGCCGCTACTGCCCCTGCTCATCGCCAACTGATGACGGGCCGCGGCCGCTGGCGGTAGCCGAGCAGCCGCGGCTTTCATCTACCCAAGGTCCGACGGCCGAGCAGACGCCAGTTTTCCTCGACATTTCGCGGATCTCCGAGACGGAGCGAGGCGATAACCCTCTCGAGCGGCGTGGGGGAGGCGCGCAAGGGTGTAAGCCGCGCGTTTGGGCTGAGGTCCAGAGCCGCTGTCAGGCTGCCAGTCTCGGTCTCCAGCGCGGCGAGGCGCGCGGACGGCATCTCCAGGAAGTGGCTGATCAGTTCGTTCCGCAGCTCCCGAACGCCCTGTCGCCCTGAAATATCGGTGGCCGTCACCGCGACCTCGAGCTCGCTGTCGAACGCCTCGGCGCGGTTGTTCAAGTTGGCGGAGCCAACACACACCACCTCATCGTCGAAGATCGCCACTTTCGAATGAACAAGGATAGGCGCGCGCCCCGTGGTCCGGGGTCCAAGGGCGCGGAAGCGGCGGTTGCGGTCAGCACGCTGGAGGCGTTCGAGGAGAGGTGCTCGCGCTGTGTCCATTGTCATACGATCGAACCAGCTTGGCGACTGGAGGGTGCTGATCAACACGATCTCTGGCCCATTTGGCTCTTGCAGGCGCTTGGCGAGAGCTTCGCAGAGCTCGTGAGAGGTGAAGTACTGGTTCTCGAGGAAGATGAGACGGCTCGCCTGCGCGATGCACTCCAATCGCAGCGCGTGGATCTCCCGCCACGGCTTGGCGGGTCTTCGTGCGCGGGTATGTGCGGGCGATCCGAACCTGTGAGTTCACAAGCGCGGGCGGTCGCGGTGACGGCCAGGGCGGCTTGGGCGCCGGCGGATGGACCGGCAGCGCTTCGCCACAGGCGGCCTTCCATCGCTCTCGGAAGACGTCACCGAGCGCAGCCGCCGCTGCGCCATCCACAAGCGCCATCACCTCGTGGCGCGGCAGATGATGCACGAAGTGCGGCAGCAGGCGCCGGGGCTCCTTATGCAGGTGGTGGTGCGTGTCCCATCGTCCAGGCACGATGTCGCCCCCGCCGCAGAAGGCGAGGGCGTCGTCGATGACCGCCAGCTTTTGATGGTGGCACGCGCCGAGCGGAATAGAGCCGTCCAGCTCAAAGCGGATCCGGGTTCCAGCGAACCAGCGCCTTGCCCTCTGCGGGTAGCCGCTATGGGCTGCTGAAATCATGAAGGTCGTGTCCCAGACCAGGATCCGGATATCCAGATCGGGCTTGGCGTTCGCGAGACGGATTAGGACGTGCCCGATTTCGTCGGGATCATCCGGTCCTTCGTTACCATCGGGCGCAAGGCGCGTCCGGGGATCGAAGCTCCATCCCAGAACATAGACCGACTTCTGCGCGACCTCGATCGCGTTCGCTAGCGCTTGGTAGTAGGCTTCGGTGTCGATCAGGAGCCCGACGCGAGGGGGTTGTGGCTTCATTCTGCGCACACTCGTCGCGGCGAGGGACGAAGCTCATCTCGGGCAGAACTTCGCGGGCTCACTGCCGTCAGCGCGCCCGCCAAACCATACGGACGCGGAGTGCCAAGCCATGCGCCGACTGCCAGTAATGTTGTCTAACTCCGTAAACGCCAGATCCCAGCGCATGACCCTGACCGATCGACAATCGGGTGCGCGGGAGGGCGCGATCTACGATGCTGCCATGAAGTTTATGCGTAGAGATAGAACCACGCTTAAGCTCGGCCGCCAATCCTTCAAGGGGCGAGCTTACACAGGAGACCTGGGTTCATTTGCGGCGCCGGGACGGGTGGAGGCGGATGTCTGCGTCGTCGAGGCGGGCGCACCGGATAGGCCGTCGCGCGAGCATTATCCGATCGTGGCCGTCACGTGATCCTGCTCGAAAGCGGCGGGTTCGACTTCAATGCGGCGGTTCAGGAGCCCTGCCGCGGAGAGCCGGATGGAAGTCCCCCTTGCTCGGCGGGGCCAATTGAACATGCCCGTCGTGCGATAGGACTGCCGGTTGAACGATCTCGACAAGCGCGCCGTGAAGGTTGCGATGCTCGTGCTCAATAGGAGCTCAGCCGGCTAGACCTTGGCAGTGCGGCGCTGGCTTCATGGCTGGAGGACGCCACGAGAAGTTGGAATTTGACCCGCTGATTTCGAAGAATCCCATCGCGGGCTGCCCCCATATGGGGCCACTCGCATGTCCGAAACACCGGAGACCGGGATGATCGACCCTAACGGCAGGGTGCACGGGATCTCCAATCTTTATGTCGCCGGCAGTTCGGTGTTCCCTACAGCAGGTTGGGCGAACCCCACGCTGACCATCATGGCTCTGAGCCTACCTCTTGCGCACCATCTCGCACGGTCATGACGCCAGCGATCATAACGCCGCGCCCGCGGCCGGAGCCTTGCGTTGGCGCCTTCAGCGTTGAACGGTCTGGGACAACCGCCGGAGATGTTCAAGGCGCGCGGCGATGAGGCGCTCCCGGTCAGTCAGCGCACAGACCCTGACGGGTGACGGCTGGGGCAGGATCAGTTCTGCTGCGACAGCCGCCTTGATGCGCCCAATGACGCCTTTGAGGCGATGCAGTTCCACACTCATCGGCAGTACTCCCTGCTGCGTCTCATCTGCTTAACGCTTTCACCCCACTTACCTGCATTGAGTTCGGCCGATAGTTCTGATGAGTTCGGCACATTATGCACTGTCGGACTCTCGATTGGGCCCTCCATGTACCCGTCGAGGCCAATAGGCTGCAGCCATTCGCTGTCGAATGCCGGCCGGAGGCCGGGGACGGCGGAAGAACTCGCGCCGACCCTGCGAGCCTCGATGTGGTCGGCCATGAGCAATCGTGCATCAGCCTTGGGAAGGGTCCGGCGGCACCACCAGAACAGGCGCGGAGCTGCGTGCCACGACCTCGGCTGTTTGGCTGCCCAGGATGAGGCGGCGGAAACCACGCCGCCCATGCGAGGCCATCACGATCAGATCGCAGCCACGGCTCTTAGCGGTTTCGACGATTGCGTCGGCCGGCTGCGCTTTCGGGACATGCAGCGTCTCGACGTTCAAGGCGGCAGCCTCGGCTTGCTTGCGCAGCGCGAGCAGCAGAGCAGCGGCCGTCTTCGCCTGGTACTCGTCGTAGTCCGCCATGGCGGAAGCTGCGTTCCAGCCCCCTTCAGCGCCGACGTAGAGGATCAGCGGCTCTGAAACCGTGATGATCGTGATCTTGGCGCCAAGCCGTGTGGCAAGATCGATCCCCTTTTCGACCCCCTTTGCAGCGATCTCGGACCCGTCGGTCGGCAGCAGCATATGAGTAAACACGGTGTGTCCTCGTTCATGAGCTCCACATTCGGGGAAGAGGCTGCTCAGTCTGCCCCGCCCCCGCGTTTGCTCGCCAGTGTACGCCTCGACCAGCAGCCGGCATTACGCACGCCGCACGACTACGTGCATTGAAGCTCTACAACAACGATCCGAACAAACATGACTGTCAAGGTGGCGGCCCTCCGGTTGCTTGCTGACGGCCCTTGTGGAAATGTCGGCGGCGGCGGCGGCCCTCACCGGCCCCGCCTGCGGTCGAACACGACGCCTGGCGTCCGGTGACGGCTTGCGCTCGGCCCCGCGGCAGGCAACTCTGGCGGAGCGACGAGCGCAGCCGCGATGAGCCATGATGAGGACCACCCGTTCTGCCGAAACAGACGCCGCAGATCTCCCGCCTGAGCCGCCCGAGGTGGAGGTCGCCTTGAAGGCGGTAGCGCAAGATCTGACGCGGGATTTCGGCGACACCGGCGAGAACCTCCGGGACGCCATGGACCTGGCGCCGATCGCCGTGGTGAAGGCCGCCTCCGCCTTGGCTCAGGCGGCGACCCGTCCGCGCGTGCTCGCCTTCGGCCTGGCGGTGATCGTGGCTGGGGCGGTGATCCTGACTCTACGGCTGCAAAGGCCGCCTAAGCCGTCGCCGTAGTCCGTCTGGGAGCAGAAGATGTCCAAGACGTTGTGGAGGGAGCGCCGCTTCCTCCACAACTGCTTCCGGGAGCGCCTCGCGGGGGCCTCAAGCCGGCCCGGTCTCCGACGTCTTGTCCACCGCCGCCTTCGTGGTCCACCGCTCGGCAAGCCGGCCGGCGGCCTCACGCCCGCCAAGCCCGAAAGCCAGGGCGGCGGCGACCGCTGCAGACCCGAGGATGAGGCCGAACGCGAGGATTACGATTTCGTCAGCGATACCCATGAACTGAAGGCCCATCGCCGTGGCCAGAGCGATGGTGGACCAGCGCACGAGCGTCGAAGCGAAGCCGTGTTTGCTCCCCATCGATCGAGCGATGAAGGTGGCCAGGAAATGGGCGATCAGTACGCCCGCCGTGATGATTACGGCGCCAAACACCACCTGCCCGCCGAGCTCCAGCATTTGGCGCAGCAGGTCAGCCACGACGCTGAAGTTGAGCAGCCGAGCCGCTTCGACGGCCGAGAAGAGCATCACCGCGTAGAGGGCGATCTGGGCCACCACTTTGGAAGGCGCGATGCTGACGGTCGCAGGATCGCTGGCGACGGCCGGATCGGACGAGGTCTCCGCTCCCGCGCTGTAGAGACCAGCGACCGCTTTGTCGAAGCCGAGCGAGGGCAGGATCTGCTCGATCAGGGTCGCGACCCAGCGGGCGATGACGAAGGCGATCGCCAGCACCATGGCCGCTGCAAGCAGGCGCGGGAGCGCGTCAAGTACGGTGGTCAGGACAGCAACGGCGGGGTCGGAGATAGCCGCGATTCCAAGTTGCTGGAGCGCCGCGATGGCGGCTGGAATCAGGATGAGCACGAATACGACGATCCCGGCGGTGGGCGCTAGGCCCGTGGCTCCCGTGAGACGGCCGAACCCGGCCCGATCGAGTGTCCTGTCCACGGCAGCCGCGCTCATCGCCGCTTCCACCACTCGGCGCGCGAGGGTCGCGACGATGTAGCCGATGAAGAAAATCAGCGCCGCCCCCACAAGATTGGGGATGAAATGCGCTACGTCGGTGACAAGCACGTTCAGGGGTCCGACAGCTTCCGTCAGGCCGCGCACGCCGAGGATGCTGACTGCGGCGACCACGCCGATCAGGAGCACGAGCCAGTAGCCGAGGGACCCGAGCTGATGGCCCAAGGATTCCTTCGCCGGCTTGCCGGTGTTGTGGGCCGCCGCACCCGGCACCCGGTCGATAATGCGCGCCAGGGACCATCGCGCACCCTTAGCCAGAAACCAGGCTAGAAGGAGGACGATCACGGCGCTGAGGAGGCGCGGAGCCCAGACGGCGAACGCGCTAGTCCAATGAGGGTCGAACTCGAAAGGCATGTCTCGTTCCTTGTTTTGATGTTGGGTACGCTGAAGGCGCAGGGATTACGGCGCGCCGCTTTGCGCGCGAGGGCCGCCGCTGTGTCCTCGCGCTGTACCCGCCAGCGGAGCTAGCGCTTGAGGCGGATGCGGCGGAACCAGTTGGGCGCAACCTTTCACGGCATCGCCTCGGCTCGCCCCAGGCGTGGGCGAGGAGGAAGCCGGCTACCAGGAAACAGGCGCCCAGGGCTTGAGCTATCTGCCAGCTAAGACCGATCCGCATGGTGGTGCTCCTGTTGTTGCGTCGGGGGCTTTGGCGCTCAGCTCCAGGCGCCGGAAGGGGGGTGCCGCGGGATCCGAACGAGCACCCGCAGACCTGTCTTCGTGGAGACAAACTCAGCGGCGCCGCCAGCCTTGCGCGCCAGTTGACGGATCAGCCGAAGCCCCAAGCTGTTGGAAGAGGCCGCATCAGGGGCCAGCCCAGGGCCATTGTCCGCCACCTCGACGCAGACCCTGTTGAGGTCGTCGCGCCAGCACCGCACGGCGATCTGCACCATGGCGCTGCGCGGCTTCGCATGCTTCAGGGCGTTGGTCATCGCTTCGGACACAATCTGCCCAAGAGGCAGCACGGCCTCAGGCCGGACAGCGCAGTCGTCAGCCAACTCTTGGTGGAGCAAGACGCGCCCAGGAGACGTCAGGGCGGCGCTCCCGGCGACGCGGCGCAGATGGTCCGAGAGGGGAATGTCCTGGCCGGGGTGGAGGGCCAAGGCGCGGTGCAGTTCCGCCATTGCGAGCACCTGGGCCCGCAAACGCTCTAGGATCTGCGCCACGTCGTCTATTGAGTAAGCTTCCGCCCCTGGCGCAACTTGGTCGTTTCGAGCTGTGCCAGGCCCGCGAGCATCGCAAGGTGATTGGCGATCCGGTGGTCGGCTTCCTGAGCCGGCGTCGTCAGGAGTTCGGCGTTGGCAAAGCCCAGGTTCCGCACCTGCTGATGAAAACCCATGTCCAGCTCCTTTGCTTGTGGCGCGCCTCGCCTGAGGGCGACGCAACAGCGCCGCTAGCCTGATCTTGGTAGCCGCTGCAGAATATCAAGTAGAATTCAAAGGCCAGATCTAGATGATTTGAAGAACTGATCTTAGTCACGCGGCCATTCAAGGACGTCGTTTGCCTAGCTCCGCGCCTGGGAGATGAGTTTTCCTTTCACTCAGGCGGGTGACGAGGGAGTTTTGGAGGGATGAGCCAAGGCAATGACCTTCATTGTCATTTCTCATTCGCAGTCGGGCGCAGCAGTCATCATCTCTAGCTGGCGGGCCGGGCCCCTCTGACGATCATCCTGGTCGTGATGTCGGACCGCATCGGGTGCCTCGAAGCTGGGTCCGGTGTCGTTGCCTGTGCGCGCACACCATCTGGCGTCGGCGCCCCCCTTTGAAGAGGGAACTAGCCATGAACCATGTTGTCCGTCGTCGCCGGTCTCCGCCTGAAATCATGGCCAGCGATATCTGGACCCCCGGTGATGAGATCCAGTTGAACGCGCTGATTGCGGCCTGCGCCCTCGTGGCCCAAGCCGATGGCTGCGTACGACCCGAGGAACGCCACCGCATGATCGCCCGGATGCGGAGCACTTCGGCGGCCGCGGTCTTCGGCATGCAGGAGGTGTTGCAGGGCTTCGAAACCCTCAGCGATCATCTCGCCCGCGATCGGCAGGACGGGGCGGCTGTGGCCGAAGCGGCGGTCCGCCGGCTGGCCGGACAGGCAGGTGTCTCGCGACGCCTGATCGACACCGCGGCTGCGATCGCTCAGGCGGACGGCGATTACGATGCCGAAGAACACTCTGTTGTGCTGCAGCTGTGCGAGCTTCTCGGCCTTCCAGTTGCCGCCTGTGCTGCGCGAGTCGATTTGGACGCGCCCACGTGAGGATCGGCCCATCCACCCTGCCGCTTTGGAGCGCAGCCTGGTCAGCTCAGCTGGCGCAGACGGTCGTGCTGGCCGCAAGTCACCGCAGCAGCGCGACGGATCGTCCGGTGGAGGCCATCGCGCCTGTGCAAGAGCCCGCAGCCACGCCGCGGCCCGGTCCTCGCATCGTCGACATCCGGGTGTGAACCTGCACCACCTCGCTCTAGCGCCCCGCGCCGCCACACCCTCCTCAGGGCGTGAGGCCTGCACGCCTAAGCAGCGGCGTGCAGGGCGTGGCGGCGATCGAGCGCGCTGAGCACAAACTCTGCGAGCCGGGCCGCCGCCATGGGGACAGCGGTCCGGGCGCGCAGCAGCGCGATCTCCGCATCGGGCAGAATGGGCAAGCCGTCGCTTTCTCCCAACACGACCAGATCCGCCGGCGCCATATCTCGCGGCAACACCGTAACGCCCAGCCCCGCCCGCAAAGCGGCATGCTGGCCGGCGAGCGAGGGACTCGTATAGGCGCAGCGCCAGGGCCGGCCGGAGGCTTCGAGCGCGGCAATGGCGCGCTTGCGGTACACGCAGGGCGATGGAGCGAGGATCAGGGAGCGACCGATGCCCCCTCTAGGACGCTCTTGTCCGCCGCGACCCACACGAGATGCTCGCGCCACACGCGCACGCCCTGGTCAGGTCCTAAAGGTTCTCGCTTCACAAGCGCGACATCAAGCTGCCCCTCGCGAAGCTTTCGAGAAGGTGAAGGGTGAGGTCGCAGGTGACGGTGAGCGCGACCTTCGGATGGAGCCGTGCGAATTGCCCGAGGATGTCGGGCAGATGGACCGTCGCGAAATCCTCCGGCGCTCCGAGTCGGACCTCGCCTTCGATGTCGTCGCCTCTCACCTCCGCGAGTATTTCGTCGTTCACGCGCAGAAGCCGGCGCGCCTGCGGAAGGAAGATTTCGCCTTCTTCGGTGAGCACGACATGACGTGGATCTCGCGATAGCAGGGTGACACCCACCTGATCTTCGAGCCGGCGCATCTGCAGGCTGACGGCGGACTGGCTGCGGCCCAAGCGCTGCCCTGCCCGTGTGAAGTTTTGCGCCTCCACCACGGTGACGAAGGTCCGGATCAGGTCCAGATCAAGATTGACGTTTCTTTGGGTGCGGTGAGGCATAATTAGCGCAGCATATCGGTTCGATGCCAAATATCAAGGTTACGCCTTTGCAGCTGCCAGGGTAAGGCCGCCGCCTGCATCCTGTGAGCACCCGATGGACCTCAGCACACCCAGGCCCTGGCCGCGCCCGGCACTCTGTTCTTCATCTTGGGCGGGTCGCAGGCTTCGCCCGTTCCGATCTCAGCGTTCCAGAGCAGGTCTCGCGCGGTCTGGCGCTCTACCTGATGCTATGCATTGGGTTCAAAGGGGGCGTGGAGGCTCGTGTTCATGGCGCGGACGCCGCGATGATCAGCGCGGGTATCGCCGGCCTGCTGCTGAGCTTTGTCACCCCCTTCGTCGTCTTCGGGCTCCTCCAACGCCTGGGCCGCATCGATCGGTCAACCAGCGCCGCAACCGGCGCGGCCTACGGTTCGGTTTCGGTGGTAACCTTTGCGGCCGCGAGCGAGTTTCTCAGAAGCATCGGCTTGGCGCCGGCGGGTTATATGGCCGCGGTTCTCGCCGTCATGGAGACGCCGGCGATCCTCGCTGGCTTGCTGTTGGCGCGTCGCGCGCCGGCCTCCGCCCGTTCGGCGACCGCCGCTCGCGCGCTGCATGAGGTGTTCTTCAACGGCGCTCTGATGCTGCTCGTAGGAAGCTTCGTCGTCGGCTTGGCGACGGGCGAATCCGGGATGAGCAAGCTGGAACCTTTCGTGAACGCAATTTTCCAAGGCGCGCTCTGCTTCTTCCTTCTCGATATGGGGCTGACAGCAGCAAGGAGCCTGCAGGCTCGGCGGCCGCTACATCCAAGCCTCATTGGACTCGGCATCGCCATTCCTCTGGCGTGCGCGGCCGTGGCGCTCGCGGCGGCGGCGATCCTGAGCCTGCCAGTTCCGGAAGCCGCCATGCTCATGGTGCTGGCCGGCTCGGCGTCCTACATCGCTGTTCCCGCGGCGATGCGCCTTGCGCTGCCGGAAGCGAATGCCGGCGTCTATGTCACGCTTCCGCTTGCGGTGACCTTCCCTTTCAATCTGCTCGTGGGCATTCCGCTCTATGCCTGGATCGCTTCTGCGTTGCTTGGTTAGGATGAGCGGCGCTTGTCATCCACATCGCCTTTACTCATCGGCCGCGGCCTTGCGTCCGATAGCAGCGCCGCTGACATCTACAGCGGACCGGGCCCCTCTGGTGCAGCCTGCGGCGTGCAGCGCGACACGATGTCGGTCCACACAGAAGGCCGCCCGCCTTGGGGGCGCGGCCGCAGCGACCGGAGGGTTTGATGTTCTTGACGATGATGAGGAGCTGTCAGCAGGAAGTTCGCGCCGCTCGCGCAGCGCTCAGCGATGAGCGGTGCAAGGCGCAGCCGGATCCGACGCGCATCGCCGCGCTGGAAGCTTGTGAGCGTCGCGCGCTGGCGACAGCGATCCTGGGGCAGATCTGGTGGGGTCCGTACTGGGCCGTCGCTGACCTCTGGTGGGGACGCGGAGCCGATGCCGATACGGGTTCAGCCTCGGATGGCCCGGGCGAACATCCGAGACCCCGGACGCAGCCCACGCCCATGTTGATGGCAGCGGAGTAGTCAAGCAAATGCCCGGAAACCGCCGAGACTACGAGGCTGTCCGAACCGAACTCCCGCAGCCGAGCCATCCGGTGTTCGGGCCCGCGCTCGCGGCCGCATGCGCAATGGTTGCAAGCGCTGACGGCTGGCCGTCGGATGAGGAGCGCACTCAGCTTCTCCAGCGAATGCGCCTTCTGGCCGCCGGCGGGACCCTGGACCTGAACGGGCTTGTCGAGACCTTCGACGGCTTGCTCGAGGCCCTGCTCTCAGACCCCGGGAAAGCGGAGGCGAGGTGTCTGGCGCTCATTGAGCCCCTCAGTGAAGAACCCGACCTAAGGCTCGCCCTCGCCCACGCCTGCAACGCCGTAGCGATGGCTGACGGCGGCTACGACGAGGCAGAGCGCAATGTCGCCCTCCGCATCTGCCGAGCCATCAAGGTCGCACCGGAGGAGATCGGCATTGAAAGTGCGCGGTAGACCTGACCGTTCCGCCGGCGTGAGCGATCGGACCGATACGCGGCGCCAGACGCTCGGCTGCTCGCCACCGAAGACCATGCTGCTTGCGACGGACCTGAGCAGCCGCTGTGATCGCGCGCTGGACCGATCGCTGCAGCTAGCTCGGCGCTGGAACGCGCGACTTGTCGTGCTGACGGTCGTCGAACCTGAGCCGCCCAGGCGCGAGCCCGTGTTCGAGCTGCCGAGCTGGCGCCGCCCGCCTGACCGACCGAGCGCTGTCGAGGCTCGCCTGCGCCGAGATCTGCACGAGCACGGGACGGTCGTCGACGTGAAGGTAGTCGAAGGAGATCCAGCGGCCTGATCTTCCCCCGAAAAAGTGGACGGGGTTAGGCCGCTCGGCGCTTGGCGTCGGCTGGGCTGACGTAGCCCAGGGCTGAGTGCAGGCGGCGGGGATTGTAGAAGCCCTCGATGTACTGGAACAGATCGCGCCGGGCCTGGTCGCGGGTGGCGTAGACCCGGTGGTGGACGCGCTCGGTCTTGAGGGTGTGGAAGAAGCTCTCCATCGGGGCGTTGTCCCAGCAGTCGCCCTTGCGGCTCATGGAGGGCGTAATCCCTGAGCCGGCAAGGGCCTGGCGGTAGGCCTCGGCGGCGTACTGGATGCCGCGGTCGGAGTGATGGATCAGCCCAGGCGCCGGTCGCTGGCGCTGGACGGCCATGGTGAGCGCGTCGAGCGCGATCTCAGTGTGCAGGGTCTGGCGCATCGACCAACCGACGATCTTGCGGGTGTGCATGTCGAGTATCGCGGCGAGGTAGAGCCACCCCTCGCCGGTGGGGATGTAGGTGAGGTCGGCGAGCCAGATCTGGTTGGGAGCGGCGGCCTGGAAGTTGCGGGCGAGCCGGTTGGGGGCGATCGGATAGCCATGACGGCTGTCCGTGGTCCGGGCCCGGCGAGGCAGCGCCGCCAGCCCGCGGATGCCGGCGCGGCGCATCAGGCGCTCGATACGTGAGCGGCCGACCCGACGTCCGTGGCCGCGCAGGATGGCGTGGACCCGGGGCGAGCCGTAGGTCCCGCTGCTCTCGGCGTGGATCAGGCGGATGTCGTCGAGCAGAGCCCGGTTGGCCGCAGCGCGCCGGCTCTCGGGCCGGGCGCGCCAGGCGTAGTAGCCGCTGGCCGACAGCCCCAGGACCGCGCACATCACCCGAACCGGCCAGACCGCTCGATGCTCATCGACGAACCCGAACTTCATCGGGAGGCCGCTCCGAAGATGAGCGCGGCTTTTTTTAGGATGTCGCGCTCCATCCGCAGCCGCTCGTTCTCGCGACGCAACCGGGCGACCTCCGCGGCCAGATCAGACGGCGACGGGGCCGGCGCCTGCGTGGTGGGCGCCACGCCGCCCCCGTCGCCTGCGCCCCGAACCGCATCATCCATCGTCGCAGCACCGTCTCGTGCAGTCCCAACTCGCGAGCCACGGCGCCGGCCGATAGCCCGCTGCTCCTCACACGATCCACCGCCTCCCGCTTGAAGGCCTCCGGAAACACCCGGCGCGTACCGCTCATCTGACACTCCTCTCCAGCTCCTCAGAGCTAGCATGGGTGTCCACTGAAACGAGGGAGGATCAGGGTAGCCGCCGTGGGCGGCCGAGATGGCGAAGGTCGCGTCCCACACCAGAATGCGGATGTCCAGCTTGGGTTTGGCGTGCGCAAGCCCCATTAGGACGCGGCCGATTTCGTCGGGATCATCCGGCCCTTCATGGCCATCAGGGGCGAGCCGCGTGCGGGGATCGAAGCTCCAACCGAGGATATGGATCGACCTTTCGGCGGCTTCAAAGGCTGCGGCGAGAGCGTGATAGTAGGCCTCAGTATCGATGAGGAGCCCGACCCGAGTGGCTTTATTGACCTCACTGCCGTGGTGGGCGCTTTCGCCATCTGACCGCGTTATCGTAACACACCCTCCCCTTGCGGTCGCTTAGTCTGGCCTTCGCCCGGCTATCTTGCGAACTCCTGAGGTGCTTAGCCAGCAAGACACGTCGCAAACGCTCAAACAAGTAATAGTGGTCAGGAAGGCGTAGGCGTTGTTGCGACGACAAGGACTGGCACGGACGTTCTCGCCAACACCTCTGCGGTTTGGCTTCCAAGGATTAGGCGTCTGAAGCCCCGGCGACCATGCGATGCCATGACGATCAAATCGCAATCTTGATCGCGAGCCGCATCAACGATTGAGCTAGCGGGCTGGGCTCGAGGCACGTGCAGCGTTTCCGCATCCAGTCCCGCGGCCTCAGCTTGCTGCTGTATCGTCGCAAGAAGCGACTTCGCTGAGCTTGTTTGATGCTCGT
The DNA here is from genome assembly GCF_024699985.1 of Phenylobacterium sp. J367. Classification (GTDB taxonomy): domain Bacteria; phylum Pseudomonadota; class Alphaproteobacteria; order Caulobacterales; family Caulobacteraceae; genus Phenylobacterium. The sequence goes on from NZ_JAJONA010000002.1 coordinate 80,883, forward strand.
CATAGTCAGCCAGCGCCGATGCAGCGCTCCAGCCTGCACTCTCTGCCCCCACATAGAGTGTGAGAGGCTCTGTCACGGTGATGATGGTGACCTTCGCGCCCAAACGTGAAGCCAGATCGATACCGTGCTGGATGCCCGTCGCGGCGACCTCAGATCCATCGGTCGGCAGCAGAATGTGACTGTACATTTGAAATCTCCTTTGATGGGTGAGAGCGAGGCTACCGTCCGCCGAAGCGGCTATGGTTTCAGCCAAGACCGACGTGGCGATTGTCGCGCCAACGCCCGCCGGGGTCGCAGCGGCCCACCCCATGCGTGAGCGAGCAGGAAACCAAGCGCTATAAGCGTCGCGCACAAGGCTTCTGCGAAATGCCAACTAGGACCGATTTTCATGGAGGCTCTCTGGTTCTAAGGTTTTGGCGGTGCGCGATCAAATGACGTAGCAGGTAGAAAGATTCCGATCCGGGAGGCGAACCAGGACACGCAGACCGTCATCTCCAGAGTGGAATTCTGCCGCCCCGCCAGCTTTCCGCGCGAGTTGTCGGATCAGGCGGAGCCCGAGACCCCCTGAGTTCGCCGGATCGGGCGCCAGCCCGCAACCATTGTCGGCCACCTCGACACAGATGGTGTCGAGGTCATCGCGCCAGCAGCGCACCACCAGCCGCACCAGGTCGCCGTCAGGCCTCGCGTGTTTGACGGCGTTAGTCATCGCCTCGGAGACGATCTGCCCGAGAGGCAGGACAGCTTCTGGCGAAACCGCGCAGTCGTCTGCGAGCTCCTGGTGGAGAAGAATCCGCCCGGCGCAGGCCAGGGCGATGATTCCAGTCACCCGACGAAGATGCTCGGAGAGATGGATGTTCTGGCCGGGGCGGAGGGCCAAGGCGCGATGCAGATCGGCCGTCGCCAGCACTTGAGCCCTCAACCTTTCGAGAATCTGCGCCACCTCTCCGCGAGAGTAGGCTTCAGGACCTTGCCGCAGCTTGGCGGCCTCGGAGCTGCGCAAGCCCGGCTAACATCGACAGATGGTTGGCGATGCGATGATCGGCTTCTTGATCCAACATCGCCAGCGGCGCCGCGTCGGCGAGGGCTATACTCTGCAGGCGTTGGTGAAGGCCCATGTCCAACCTCGCTTGTGGCTTGCCCCCCTCAGGGGCCGACGCAACAGCGCCGCTTTCCTGATCTTGGTATCCGATCCAAATCCTCATGTAGAATTCGAAAGCGCCATTCAGATGATATGCAGAACATATCTTGGGCTAGGCGGGCACTGGACGCTCAAATGCGCCAGAGCTCTAGATGCGGGTGCGTATACGCCATCGCGAGGCCGGCGCGAGCACCGCTCTCCCGCTCAGACCACAACCCGTTCCTGTTCGGCCAAGCGCTGAAGAGCACCGTAGTCAGTCTTGCCGCTGGCCAGGAGCGGAATTTCCGTGGCGCCGACAATACGTGTCGGGATCCACAAGCGAGCCGAACCGGCGCGCTTCATTCCCTCTTGCAGCTCCGTTTCATTGGGGCTGGGGTGATCTGTGATCAGTATGAGCCGCTCTCCACGCTGCTCGTCTGGAACGGCGACGACCGCATGCCGATTTTTCGCCCATACCGTTGAGACCATCTGCTCAACGCCGGCGAGCGACACCATTTCTCCGCCGATTTTCGCGAAACGCTTGAGACGTCCAAGCACGACCAGCGCGCCGTCATCGGTCACATCGCAGACATCACCTGTATCGTACCACCCGTCCGGGGGGACTGGAGAGCCCCTCCGGCGTCAAGTAGCCTGCCATGACGTTGGGGCCGCGCACGCGTAGGCGGCCGCCACGAGCAATCCCTCCAACGGGCTCGATATAAGCCTCGATGCCCGGGAGCAGCGGCCCAACAGTTCCTGGACGGTTGCGATCTGGCTGGTTCACCGCCACCACAGGAGAGCATTCTGTCGCGCCGTACCCCTCCAGCACGGGTGACGCGAACAACTTGTGAGTCTCCTCCCGCACGCGCTCCGCGCCGCAGACGACGAACCGCAAGCTATCCAGATCCCCGGGCGCAGCGACGCGTGCGTATTGGCTCACGAAACTGTCCACGCCGAGCAGGATGTCTGCTTTGGTCTCGCGAATGAGCTTCACGATGGGCTCAGCCTGTACAGGTGAGGGGTAGAGCACGGCCTTCATGCCTCGAAGCAGGGGAAGAAGCAGGCCAACGAGGCCGAAAGCGTGGAACAGCGGCAGCGGGTTGAAGATGATCCAGTCGCGGTCGGGCGCGATATGCTGAGCAATCTGCTCAGCGTTGCCGACGATATTGGCGTGGGTGAGCACCACACCCTTAGGGTCTCCGGTCGTTCCCGAGGTAAACAGGATGACAGCCGGGTCGCTAGCGACGCGGCGCAGCCTGAAGATCGTCGGGCAAGCTCCGGCGAAGGCCGCGCGGGCCTTCTCGAATGGTGTGATCGATTGGCGGAGGTCCTCCAGATAGACCAGCTGAAACTCTCGCTCTAGCGCCACCATAAGCGGTTGCAGCCGCGCCAGCTCCAGGAAGCGCCTGGAGGTGTAGATGCGGCGGACGCCGGCAAGGTGGGCGGCTCGCGTGACGTTACGTGACCCGGCGCTGAAATTGAGCATCACGGGGACGCGGCCGACGGCCTGCACGGCGAAGAAGGCGATCGCGCCGCCGATGCTGGACGGCAACAATAGTCCGACTCGTCTCGTCAGCCGTGGTCTGACGCGCGATGCGATGGCCGACGGCAAAGCAAGCGCGTATCAGATCATCATAGGTCAGGACGCGGCGCTCGTGGTCCTCCAACACCGCGCGATCACCGCCCGATTGCCGACGCGCCTCGAGCAGAGCGTCGAACACGGAACAACCAGCGTTCCTTCCGTCAAATGGAGCACCAAAGAGGTGCAGCGGGGCCTTCAAGTTCGACATAGGATGCTCCTGGAACGGCGTACTAGGCGCTTGCAGCAGACGACGCGCTTCCTGCGGTTGGCCGGGTTGCCTGCCAGGAGGAGGTCGGACCCATCATTTGGTTGGCCCCTCGAAGACGGACAACCGCGCCGTTTTTCTGATCTTGGTAGCCGACCCAAATCTTCAAGGAGAATTCGAAAACGCCATGTGGATGATATGCAGAACAAATCTCAGCAGAGGTGAGAAGGTTAGATATGCCGAAGTAGAGATGCGCCGACGCGATGACTCTCCTCCCTAGTGCGAACATCTCCCGAGAAATGAGCGCTGGAAATGGCCGGCATTAGCATTTCTCGTTCGCTTTTGCTGCAGCCGTGAGCATCTTCTATCGGCGGGCCGGGCCCCTCTGACGATCATGGTGATCGTGATGTCGGACCGCATCGGGTGTGCTCGATGAAGGGTCCGGAAGTCCGCTGTCGTGGACGCCAGCCGTAACCAGGCACACCCTCGCAAGAGGGATAATACTATGCACCATGACACCCGCCGCCATCGATCTCCTCCCGAGATCCTGGCCAGCGACATCTGGACCCCCGGTGACGAGATTCAGATGGACGCGTTGATCGCGGCCTGCACGCTGGTAGCGCACGCCGACGGGCGCGTCAGGCCTGAAGAACACCAGCGCATGATCGAGCGGATGCAGCGGACCCCCGCAGTCGCGGTCTTCGGTGTGCAGGAGGTGTTGCTGGGGTTCGAGACGCTGAGCGAGCGTCTCTCTCGCGATCCCGAGGATGGCGCGACCGTGGCGGAGGCAGCGGTTCGCCGGCTCGCCGGCCAGGCAGGCGTCTCTCGACTCCTGATCGAGACAGCATCGGCCGTCGCCCATGCGGACGGGGACTTTGCTCCCGAAGAGCGCACGGTTGTGCTTCGGCTTTGTGAACTGCTGGGCATTCCGCCGTCCGCGTGCGCGGCGCAGAACCCCGAAGGGGCGATGTCATGAGGATCGGACCGTCAGCCCTGCCCCTGTGGAGTGTGGCCTGGTCGGCTCAACTTGCGCAAACTGTCGCCTTGGCCGCCAGTCAGCGCAGTAGCGCGACGGATCGACCGGTAGAGCCGATCGCCCCCCATGAATGAGTCTCCACAAATGCCACGACCAAGCGCCCACCTGGTCGACATCCGCGTATGAGCCCCGGCACAGCGCCTGGCCGAGCCAAGAAGGGTCTCTCCTCGCAGCTCGCCCAGGCGCCTACGCGGATCTTACCGCTCTAGGCGGCGGCGTGGAGCGCGTGGCGACGGTCCAGCGCGCTCAGCACGAACTCTGCGAGCCGCGCCGCCGCTATCGGCACCGCGGTGCGAGCCCGCAGAAGAGCGATCTCCGCGTCGGGCAGGTTTGGAAGCCCCTCAGATTCTCCAAGCACAACCAGATCAGCTGGCGCCATATCCCGGGGCAGCACCGTAATGCCGAGCCCGGCCCGCAAGGCCGCGTGCTGGCCAGCCAGCGACGGGCTCGTATAGGCGCAGCGCCACGGGCGGCCGGCGGCTTCCAGCGCGGCGATGGCCCGCTTTCGATAGACGCAAGGCGAAGGCGCCCAGGATCAAAGGCGCGATCGACGTTGTTTCGAGCACGCTCTTGTCCGAGGCCACCCACACCAGGTGCTCGCGCCAGACACGCACGCCCTGGTCCGGGCCCAGGGGCTCTCGCTTCACCAGGGCGACGTCCAATTGACCCTCGCGAAGCTTCTCGATCAGGTGAAGGGTCAAGTCGCAGGTGACGGTCAGCGCCACCTTCGGATGAAGCCTCGCGAATTGCCCGAGGATGTCGGGCAGGTGAACCGTCGCAAAATCCTCGGGGCGCCGAGGCGGACCTCGCCCTCGATGTCATCGCCTCGCACCTCCGCCAGGATTTCGTCGTTGACGCGCAGAAGCCGCCGCGCCTGCGGGAGGAACATCTCGCCTTCTTCGGTCAGCACCACATGCCGTGGATCGCGCGACAGCAGGGTCACCCCCTACCTGATCCTCGAGCCGGCGCATTTGGAGGCTGACGGCCGACTGGCTCCGCCCCAGCCGCTGACCCGCCCGCGTGAAATTCTGCGCCTCCACGACAGTGACAAACGTCCGGATCAGATCCAGATCAAGATTTACGTTCCGGTGAGTGCGATGGGGCATGATTGAATAAGCATATCGGTTCCATGTCGAATATCAAGGCTACGCTTCAGCGCAGCCGGGGTAAGGCCGCCGCTCGCATCCTGTGAGCACCCGATGGACTTCAGCACCCTTCAAGCCCTGGCTGCGCCGGGGACATTGTTCTTCATCCTCGGCGCGATAGCGGGCTTCGCCCGTTCCGATCTGAGCGTTCCGGAACAGGTTTCACGCGGACTGGCGCTCTACCTGATGCTCTGCATCGGGTTCAAAGGCGGCGTGGAGGCTCGGCTCCATGGCGCGGACCCCCGTGATGCTGAGCGCCGGCGTCGCCGGGCTCCTTCTGAGCTTTGTCACACCCTTCCTGGTCTTTGGTCTGCTCGAGCGCCTCGGCCGCATCGATCGCGCCACCAGTGCTGCGACCGCGGCGGCCTACGGTTCGGTCTCTGTCGTCACCTTCGCGGCGGCGAGCGAGTTCCTCAAGAGCGTTGGTTTGGCGCCCGCTGGCTACATGGCTGCGGTTCTCGCGGTGATGGAAACGCCGGCGATCCTCGCGGGCCTGCTGCTGGCCCGGCGCGCGCCGGCGTCGGCGAGGTCGGCCACAGCTGGGCGCACAGTGCATGAAGTCCTCTTCAACGGCGCCCTTCTGCTGCTCGTCGGCAGCTTTCTCGTGGGCTTAGCCACGGGCGGGTCGGGAATGGCCAAGCTCGATCCCTTCGTGAATGGGATTTTTCAGGGCGCGCTGTGTTTCTTCCTGCTCGACATGGGGCTCACGGCCGCGAGGAGCCTCCGGGGCCGCAGGCCTTTGCATCCCAACCTGGTGGCGCTCGGCATCGCCATCCCCCTAGCGGGCGCAGGGGTGGCCCTTTTGGCGGCGCATGTCCTGAGCTTGCCTGTACCCGAAGCGGCGATGCTCATGGTCCTGGCGGGTTCGGCGTCCTACATCGCAGTCCCGGCGGCCATGCGGCTGGCGCTGCCCGAGGCGAATGCTGGGGTCTATGTGACCCTCCCGCTTGCCGTAACATTTCCATTCAACCTCCTCGTCGGCATCCCGCTCTATGCCTGGCTTGCGTCTGCGTTGCTGGGCTAGGATGAGCGAGACTTGTCACCCGGATCGGCTTTACTCATCACCTCCCCCATTGCGCTGCCGCCGTCGACCGACGACATCTACAGCAGACCGGGCCCCTCTGGCGCCGCCCTGCGCATGCAGCCGCGACGCGATGTCGGTCAGACGAGAAGCCGCGCCCCAACGGGCGCGGCCCTACAGCGACCGGAGGGTTCAATGTTCTTGACGATGATGAGCGGCTGCCAGCAGGAGGTCCGCGCTGCGCGGGCCGCGCTGATCGACGAGCGCTGCAAGGCGCAGCCGGACCCGCAGCGCATAAGGGAGCTCGAGGCGTGTGAACGCCGGGCCATGGAGGCGATCATCGCCGCGCAGATCGTGTGGGGTCCATATTGGGCCTTAGCCAATATCTGGTTCGGGAGCGGTTCAAACTCCCAAGGGCCTGCGCCGAAACCTAGCGATGATGAGCGCCCAAGTTTCAGAGCGCCGTCTGCGCCGATGCTGATGGCCGCAGAATGACCCCAACCATGACGCAGAGACACCGAAACTACGACAGGGTTCGCGCCGAGGTCCCTCAACCTGTCCACCATGCGTTCGGGCCAGCCCTCGCCGCGGCCTGCGCCATGGTCGCTAGCGCTGATGGCTGGCCGTCGGACGAGGAGCGCGCTCAGTTGCTGCAGCGGATTCACCGCCTCGCCGGGGCCGGGCTCCTGGATTGTGACAGCCTCACGAGAACGTTCGATCAGCTGCTAGAGGCCTGGGTGTCCGATCCCCCTAGGGCCGAGGCGGCCTGTTTGGTTCTGATCGAACCCGTGAAAGATGTTCCGGATCTAGCGGTCGCGCTTGCCCACGCTTGCAACGCGGTGGCGATGGCCGACGGAGGTTATGACCAGGTCGAGCGCGAGGTGGCGCTGCGCATCTGCCGCGCCATCGGGGTGCCCCCAGCGGAGATCGGCATCGATGACGCGCGGTGACCGGCGTGCTCGGCCACCGCGGTCGGTGGCGCGGGCTCATCGCCATTGTTCGAGCGGCTCATGACGAGCGAATGTCCGAAAACAGTGCTGCTCGCGACGGACCTGAGCAGTCGCTGCGATCGCGCGCAGGACCGATCCCTGCAATTGGCTCGGCGATGGAACGCGCGGCTGGTCTTGGTGACCGTGGTCGAGCCAGAGACGCCCGCGCGCGACTCCGTTTTTGAGGACGCCGAGCTGGCGCCGCCCGGCTGGGCGCACGAATGCCGTCGAAGCCCAATTGCGGCGAGACCTGCAAGGGTGCGGACATCCAATCGAAGTGAGGGTGGTCGACGGGGAGCCTGTGGCCGCTATCCTCGATGTGGCTAAGTACGAGAAGGCCGATCTCATTGTAACCGGGATCGCACGCGATGAAACGTTCGGCCGCTACCTCGTCGGAACCACGGTCGATCGACTTGCGCCGCAGGCTGAAGTCCCAATTCTGATCGCCAAGACCCGGCCGCGCATCTACGAGGAGGTGCTGGTCGGGACTGATTTCTCCGCCTATTCGGCCAATGCGCTTTCGACGGCGGCCAGTTACTTCCCCCTTTGCGCGCCTCACGCTGCTGCATGGCTGGCAGGTGCCGTTCGCAGGCTTTCTGGACAAGGGAGAGTTCCGCGAGGACTGGCGCGCGGAGACGCTCAGGGCGAGCGAAGTGTTCGTCGGCCAGGCCGCCTTAAGCGATGAGCAGCGCGGTCGCATCAAGACGTTGGTCGAGCACGGGCCGCCTGAGATGCTTGTTCACGCCTATATGCGGGACCACGGTGTCGATCTCGTGGTCGTCGCCGCCCATAGCGGAAAAGGGGTCTTGGACCGACGGCTTGGTGGCACGGCCAAACGCATCCTTGAGACCGCGCCCGGCGATGTCCTGCTCGTCCCTCAGCGCGCGGTCAGGATCTGAACTCGCGGCCAGGCGTCAGAGCCGACCGAGGCCGACGAGGGCGAAGTCGCATTCGGCCGTGCCGGCCACGCGAGCCAAGCCCTCTTGAGCGAGACGGGGTCTATAGAAGGCTCCTTTGAGGCGAGGCTCCCAAATGCGTTCAGGCCGCGGCGGTCTTCCAGGCCAGGTCAAATCTGCGGGCACAACTGTAAATGTAGAGATTGCAAAGGTTAGTTGTCGCAACCGGCAGCCTCAGATAGCCCCGACACTCGCCACGCCTTTCAATTTCACTGCCAGCATATGATCACCTCAGTATATCGCGACGATGAGCGGATCTGATCAACAAACCAGTGGCGCAATCATTACGCCGCACCATCTTTGAAAGGTGGCCCGGGCCCCTCTGACGACCGACGGCGGTCGTGATGTCGGACCGCCAAAGGCGCGTCCGGCCAGCTCCCCCAACGCCCCGCCGGCCGGGCGCGCCTCCAGCGAAGGAGGAGCCCATGGAGGTCCAAAAACTGAGCCGCCTGCAAAGCGAGCACCGCCATCTGGAGGCGCGCCTGAGCGCTGAGCTTAGCCGCCCCTGCCCGAATGATTTTCTCGTGCGGGACCTAAACCAGCGTAAGGTACAGGTGGGACACCAAATCTTCGAAGTCGAGTACGGTCGTATCCGCTGATTGACCGTGCCGAGACACCTTAACAAGGGGCGCGAAAGCGCCCCTCCGCTTATCTTGGAACGGGTTGATGCTTGAGTTGATGACTGAGCCCTGGCTGGGAAAGCCGATCTGGATGTGGGCGTCCTTCGCCGGCATCGTCGTCGTGCTGCTCGCGCTCGACCTCGGCGTTCTCCATCGGAAACACAAGGAAATCGGCGTGCGCGAAAGCCTCGCGCTTTCAGCGGGCTACATCACCTTGGGTCTGGGCTTTGGCGCATGGGTTTGGTTCGAACTCGGCCGCCAGGCGGGGGTCGAATACCTGACGGGCTTCCTCGTGGAGAAGAGCTTGGCGCTCGACAACGTCTTCGTCATCGCCACTATTTTCGCGGCCTTCGCCATCCCTGCCGCGTACCAGCATCGCGTTCTGTTCTGGGGTGTGTTGGGCGTCATCGTTCTGCGCGGGATCATGATTGGCGCCGGGGCTGCGCTCGTTTCCCAATTCGAATGGCTCCTGCTGGTCTTCGCGGGCTTCCTCATCCTGATGGGAATCAAGATGTTCGGAGCTTCGACCGCGCCTAAGAATCCCCTCGACTCAAAGATGTACCGGTGGGTCGCGAGCCGGATGCGCTTGACCGACGGACTTCGCGAGCACCGGTTTTTTGTGCGCGAGCCTGGCCCCGGCGGAAAGACTGTGCTGTGGGCGACACCGCTATTCATGGCGCTGGTCATGGTTGAACTGGCGGACGTCATCTTTGCCGTGGACTCGGTGCCGGCCATCTTCGCCATCACCACAGATCCCTACCTCGTCTACACCTCCAACATCTTCGCCATCCTAGGTTTGCGCGCGCTGTACTTCGCCCTGGCCGCGGTCGTCGCGCGGTTTGCTTACCTGAAGAAGGCGTTGGCCTTGCTGCTGGTCTTCATCGGCGCCAAGGTGTTCGTGGCGGAGGCCATGGGGTGGGAGAAATTCCCCGCCATTGTCTCTCTTACGGTGACCGCCGCGTTGCTAGCTGGCGGCGTTGTGTACTCCCTGATCAAGACCAAAGCGGCCGCGCCTGCTGTGGCCCCGTAAGGATGCTGGCGGGACCGGCGGTATCTGAGCACTAACGCGACCACACCGGAGCGAGGATATGGAAATTTGGATCCCGCTGATTGGCGGTCTCGCATTGCTGATCGCGGGGGGCCGAATTGCTGGTCCGCGGCGCTGTCCGTCTTGCGGAAGGGATGGGCGTGTCTTCGCTGCTCATCGGGCTGACGATCGTGGGGTTCGGCACGTCCACCCCCGAACTCGTCACCAGCGTTGAGGCCGCTCTGCTGAACTCTCCGGGTATCGCCGTAGGCAATATCGTCGGCTCCAACATATTCAATGTCCTCATCATACTGGGCGCGTCGGCTCTGATCTGCCCCATAGCGGTGTCATCGACGGCTCTGCGCCGGGATGGCTCGTGGGTGATCGGCACAGCATTGCTGTTGGCGCTCGTAGGTGTGATCTGGACTTTAGATCGCTTTGTGGCGGCCGGCCTGCTCGTGCTGTTGACCGTTTATCTGGTCCGCGCGTGGCGACAGGAGCGTCGCGTCGCTCCTGGTGGAAGCGAGCACACGGCGATCTTTGAGAAGGCCGAGGCGCTTGAACAACTTGATCCTGGCTTGCGGCCAGCGGCGACAGCCAAGCCCAAGGCATTGGGCTGGGTGTTGCCGTTGGGCCTGTGCCTCGGCGGATTAGCCCTGCTTGTGTTCGGCGCAAGCAATTTCGTGACAGCGTCTGTCGAACTGGCCCGTCTGCTCGGGGTGAGCGAGACAGTAATAGGGCTGACCATCGTGGCGGCCGGCACCTCGATGCCCGAACTCGCCACATCGACGATCGCGGCCCTGCGTAAGCAGGCGGATGTCGCAATCGGCAACGTGCTCGGCTCGAACATTTACAACGTCCTGGGCATTGGCGGGGTCACGGCCCTCATCGCGCCGACCGCCGTCCCGGCGCAGATCGCCGGTTTCGATAGCTGGGTGATGGTCGGCGTCTCCATCCTCCTCCTCCTGCTGCTTTGGACCGGACGGCGGCTCAGCCGTCTCGAAGGCGCGTGCCTAATCGCCGGCTACGTGGTCTATGTGTGGTGGATCTGGCCAAAATGATCCACCGCGACCATGGGCGCCCCCACCCAATGACTGAGGGGGTCGTGACGCGTACCCTCACATCAAGGGAACAGGCCCGACGGCTCCTCGCGTTCTTGAGTACGCAACTGTTCTCGGTAGCGGTTTAGCGCTCTTTCTGCTGCTCAACGAGGGCGACCTTTCTAGTCTCGTCGTCGGTGTGCCGGCCGCGCTGACTGGGTTAGCCCTGTCTCGCCGCCTTCCCGCGGCGGCGAGAAGCCACGTGTCCCCCCGGGGACTCCTCGAGTTCATCGTCTATTTCCTGTGGCAGGCGGCCGTCGGGGGGTGGGACGTGGCGCGGCGCGCCTTGGGACCGCGCAGTCTGGTCCAACCCGGCTTCGTGCCTTATTGTATGAGCCTGCCGGAGGGTCTTCCGCGGGCGGTCTTCCTCGACACCTTGACGCTCTTGCCCGGAACCCTCAGCGCCGATGTTAAGGGTGCAGAGATGCGCATGCACGTCATCGACGTCGATGCCCATTCCCATGAGCAGATCAAGGAACTGGAGGATCGGGTCGCGCGACTGTTCGGCGTCAAGGGTGATCACCCATGATGGCGACGGTGGCGACGGTCTTCGCGGCCCTCCTGATACTCGTCACCGCCGTCGCGTTGGTTCGCGTCGCCCGCGGGCCCGCGACAGCGATCGGATGCTGGGGCTGCAGCTGTTGGGAACGAGCCTCACAGCGCTTGCCCTCCTGCTTGGCGTCGCGCTTGATCGGCCGCGTCTGTGGGACATCGCGTTGGTTTTCGCGGTGCTCGCCTCGCCCACCGCAGCCGTCTTTATCGCAAGCATGCGCCAGCGGACGAGAGACGCCGAAAGTGATCGCGCATGAACTGGACCGAAATCCTGGCGACTGCGCTGTTCGCCGCGGGGTGCTTCTTCTTCGTGGGCGGGGCTGCGGGGCTGCTGCGCTTCCCGGATGTGTACACGCGGCTTCACGCCTTCACCAAGGCCGACAACCTCGGCCTGGGTCTAATCGCGCTGGGAGCCGCCACCCTCGCCGACAATGCGTGGGTCGGGCTCAAGGTTCTATTGATTTGGTTGGTCGTGATGCTCACGAGCGCGACCTGCGGCTACCTCCTCGCAGACCAGGCGCACACCTCCGACCTGGAAAAGCCGAAGTGACGCCCCTTGTGCTCCTCGACCTCGTTCTCGGCGCTGTTGTTCTGGGATTGGTGGCCGCCATGCTGTGGAGCGGCAGCCGTGCGCGAATGACCATGCTTTTCATCGGCTTCGGTGGCGTGGTGGCCTTGGTCTGGATGCGATTGGGAGCGCCTGACGTGGCGCTGGCGGAAGCCGCGGTCGGTGCTGCGCTCACCGGAGCCTTGATCCTGCGGGCCCAGGGGAGCGTGCCGTCGCCTCTGCCTGAACGAAGCCTACCCTGGATCATTCGGGGCCTGGTGGCGGGGCTTTCAGTCGCGGTCTTCAGCGCGCTCGCCTGGGCGCTGATCTCGCTGGACTGGCAGGTACGGCCTGGGCTGGAGGGCGCCGTCGAGGCTCGCCTGCCTGAAAGCGGCGTCACCAACCCGGTGACCGCCGTGCTGCTGAACTTCCGAGGCTACGACACCTTGCTGGAGGTGGCTGTTCTCCTGATCGCGACAGCGGCGGTGTGGTGCCTGGGCCGCAGCCCCGAAACACCCCGGCTTCCGCCTGGGGACCCGTTGTATCTGGCGCTGCTGCGCCCGCTTATTCCCCTGCTCTGCATCGTGGCGGGCTATCTCCTGTGGCTGGGGGCCTTTGCACCCGGCGGCGCCTTCCAGGCGGGCGCGGTCCTGTCGGGCGCGCTCCTGCTGTTGCTCGTCGCCGGTCTGCCGCGGGCGCCCGGCCAGATGGACACGCTCCGTCTGCGCGTCACGATCGCAGCAGGGCTGCTGGTTTTCGTGGTCGTGGCCGCCGCGACTGCAATGTCTCAGTCCACGCTGCTGCAGTACCCGCCTGGCTTAGCTAAACACCTGATCCTGGTGATCGAAGCGGCGCTCACCTTATCCGTGGCGTTCACCTTCCTGGTTCTGTTCCAGGGCGGCCGGCCCGCACCTCCGGACGGGCGCGCATGACGGTCTCGTTGGGGTATGCCCTCCTCGGCGCAGCCGTCCTGGCGCTGTCGATCTATCCGCTTGTCTTGGCGCGCGATCTCCTCCGGCGCATCGTCGCGGCAAATGCGTTCGGCACGGGAATCTTCGTGATCCTGGTCGCGCTCGGCTATCGCGGCGAAGGCGCTCCGCCCGATCCCACCCCCTCACGGCTTGGTGCTGACCGGCATCGTCGTCGCGGTGAGCGCCACCGGGCTTGCATTGGCCCTGGCGGCACGGATGCATGCCGCCGGTGCAAGGCCTGAGGATGTCTGACGCCGCCGGCGCTCTGCTCGCTGGCGTGGACTGGGCCGCCGTCGCCATCCTGACGCCGCTTGTCGGCGGGGCCGCGGCGTTTGTCTTGCCGAACCGCGCCCGAGCCATTGGGGTGGCGGCGAGCGGCGCAACGGCGGCGGCCGCGGTCGCGCTGGTCTGGCTCATCGCGACAGGCGGGCCTTACGATCTCGCCGTCGGTGGGTGGAGCGCGCCACTCGGGATACGGCTTGCCGCCGATGGCTTGTCCGCCGCCTTGCTCGGCATGACGAACCTAGTCGGCGCGAGCGTCGCCGTCCACGTGGCCTTGACCGGCAGAGCGACAAAGAACGACCCCGAGGCAGGGGTCGCGGCTTGGGGCTTCTGGCCCCTTTGGCTGCTGCTGCTGGCGGGCTTGAACGCGCTCTACCTCTCGGCGGACATCTTCAACCTCTATGTGACCCTGGAAATGGTCGGCCTCTCGGCGGTTGGCCTGGCGGCGCTCTCGGGGAAGGCTGACGCCTTCAAGGCCGCGATGCGGTACCTGCTCGTGGGGATCATTGCTTCGCTTGTCTACCTTCTGGGCGTCACACTGCTGTACGCTCAGTATGGCGTCCTCGACCTCGCAACCTTGCGTCAGGTTATGATTCCGGCGCCGGCCACCCAGCTCGCCATGGTCGCCATGCTCGCGGCGCTGGCGATGAAGTCGGCGCTCTTTCCGCTTCACGGCTGGCTGCCACCGGCCCACGGCAACGCCACCGCGCCGGTCAGCGCCTTGCTGTCGGCGCTTGTTGTTAAGGCGAGCCTTTATATTGCTGTGCGGCTTTGGCTCGACCTCTTCGAGCCGACTGGGGTCGGCGCCGGAGCCGTCGCCACGGTTCTTGGAATCCTTGGCGCCTGCGCTGTCCTTTGGGGCGGATTGCAAGCCCTCATCGCCAAGCGACTCAAACTGGTGGTCGCGTACTCCACAGTGGCGCAGGTCGGCTACCTGTTCATGTGCTTTCCCTTGTGGGCGGGTGGCCGAGAGGCGCTTACAGCCTTCGTCTATCTGGCGGTGGCTCACGCGTTCGCGAAATCGGCGCTCTTCCTGGCTTGTGAGCAAGTCCAGCGCGCGCTCGGCGACGACCAGATGTCCAGCCTCTCCAGGCCCGAGCTGCCGGGCGCCGTGAAGATCACCTTCGCGCTCGCAGCGGTCAGTCTGGTCGGCCTGCCGCCGAGCGGGGGCTTCATCGGCAAATGGCTGTTGCTGGACTCCACCCTCTTGCACGGTCCTACCGTGTGGACCGTCGCCGTGCTCTGCGGAACTCTTCTCTCCGCTGCGGCCATGGCCCGTGTCCTGGCTCGTTTCTTCGCGCCCGAGGAGCAAGCTGTCGCCCAGGACTTGGTGGTGGGCGACGCAGCCTCATGGCGATTCAGCCTGACGCCGCTCCTGCTTGCCGCGGCGGCCGTCGGCATCGGGCTGCTGGGCGCCTGGCCTGCGGAACTGGTCAATGTCGGGGAGACCGTGCAGTGAGCGGCGCCTGGCTGCCAATTGTCGTGCTCAGCATCTCGCTGATCGCAGCGCCGCTGATCTTCGCGACCGCCGAGCGGCGCGTCGCGCTTAGGACGACGATCAATCTCTGCGCGGCTGTGCTGAAGCTGGGGCTCGTCGCCTATCTGACTTGGCAGGTCGCCTTCGAGGGCGCCCGTTACGCGTGGCGCTGGCCGATGGCGGCCGGATCTGACCTCGTCCTCCAGGTCGATCCCCTGGCCTTGCTCTTCCTGTCGCTCTCCGCTGGCCTTTGGCTGCTCACGACCATCTACGCCATCGGCTACCTTGAGGATGCCCCGCATCGCAGCCGGTTCTTCGGGTTCTTCAGCCTCTGCGTGGCGGCGACGACGGGTATCGCCCTTGCCGGCAATCTGTACACCTTCCTGATCTTCTACGAATTGCTGACGCTGGCGACCTACCCCCTCGTCGTCCATCGCCAGACGCCCGAGGCGTTGCGTGGCGGGCGAATCTATCTCGCCTACACTTTAACGGGGGGCATGCTGCTGCTTGTCGGGACAGTGTGGTTAGGATCGGCCGCAGGCTCTCTCGACTTCGTCACCGCTGGAAACCCAGCGCTGGCCTCGGTCGATCCCATCACGCTCACCGCCATCTTCGCGCTGCTGCTGGCGGGCTTGGGCGTCAAGGCGGCGCTCTTTCCCGCGCACGGGTGGCTGCCTCAGGCGATGGTGGCGCCGGCCCCGGTTAGCGCGCTCTTGCACGCCGTCGCCGTGGTCAAGGCTGGAGCCTTCGGCATTATCCGCGTCGTCGAGGAGGTGTTCGGCATCGCCCTCACGGTCAAGCTCGGACTGGCCCTGCCGCTGGCCGGGCTCGCGGCCTTCACCATCATCTACGGCTCACTACAGGCCCTTCGCCAAGACGATCTGAAACGTCGGCTGGCCTATTCGACCGTGAGCCAGGTGTCCTACATCGTGCTGGGGGCCGCGCTCTTCAGCCCCTTGGCCCTGATCGGCGCACTGATGCATCTCGTCCATCAAGGCCTGATGAAGATCACGCTCTTCATGTGCGCGGGCAACATCGCTGAGGCGGTCCACCTGTATAAGGTCAGCGATCTCGACGGGATCGGTCGCCGCCTCCCCTGGACGATGACCGCGTTCACGGTCGCGGCGCTGGGGATGATCGGGGTGCCGCCGCTCGCCGGCTTTGTCAGCAAGTGGTACCTGGCGGCCGGCGGGATCGACGACCAGAACGCCTGGGTGGTGCTCGTCCTGCTCGCCAGCAGCGGCCTCAACGCGCTCTATCTCCTGCCGATCCTTCACCGCGCATGGTTCAAGGCTCCGACCGCGGCGACGGCGGGAGCGGCGAGCGGACGCCTCGAGATCAAGTGGACCCTGCTGGCGCCGCCTTTGGTGACCGCCGCACTAGTCATCGGTGTAGGACTGTTCGCCAATGCGCCGTTCAGTCCGCTGAGCTGGGCGCGCCTGATCGCCACCGGTGAGATCCCGCGGCTTCCGGAAGGATTGATCCGGTGACGCCCGAAGCTTGGCTTATCCTGGCGACGATACTGGCGCCGCTCGCGATGGCGGCCCTTGGCCTAGTCCAAGCGTTCAGGCGATGGCTGCCAATTCTTTGCCTCGTTGCGCCGGCGCCCGCTCTGGCGGTCGCCCTGACAAGTCCCGAGGTCACCTTACACCTGCCTTGGATCATGCTTGACGCGCGTCTGACGCTCGACGCCGTGGGCCGCACGTTCCTGACGCTTTTCGCGGTTCTGTACGCGATCTCGGCATGGCACAGCTTCTTCTACCTGCGGCGAAAAGAGCGGCGCGATAGCTACGCAGCCGTTTTCCTGCTCGCCATGGCCGGGAATTTCGGCGTGGCTCTGGCCGGCGACGTGGTGACCTTCTACGCCTTCTTCGCGCTGATGAGCTTTTCCGCCTACGGGCTGGTGGCGCACGACCGGGAGCCCGCCTCAATGAGAGCGGCAGGGGTCTACATAGCCCTTGTCGTGTTCGGTGAGCTGGCGCTGTTCGGCGGCGCGGTGCTCTCGGCGGCTAAGACGGGCGTGGTTTTCGGTACGGGTTTCCAGCCGCCCCCCTGGGTCTCGCCCTCGTGGGCCTGGCCTTTGCGATCAAAGCCGGGCTGGTTCCGACGCACTTCTGGCTGCCGCTCGCCCATCCGGCCGCGCCTGCGCCGGCCAGCGCGGTCTTGAGCGGAGCCATGATCAAGGTCGGGCTGCTCGGCGCGCTGCGGTTCATGCCGCCGGAGGGGCTCGGCGCCGCCAGTGACCTCCTTGTGCTGCTTGGATGTGCAACGGCCATCTACGGTGTGGCAGTCGGGGTCCTGCAGACCAATCCAAAGACGGTGCTGGCCTACTCCAGCATCAGCCAGATGGGATTGATCGCCGTCGGTGTCGCTCTGGCCACCGACGCCAGCGCATCGGACGCGGCGGTGGCCGCGACGCTTGTCTTCGCTCTACACCACGGGTTCGCCAAGGCGGCGCTCTTTCTTGGCGCTGCAGGACGACCTAGAGCCTTCACGGGCTGGCGCCGAAAGCTCCGCATCGTGGCGCTGATACTCCCGGCGATCGCCCTTGCCGGCGCGCCGCTGACCAGCGGAGCGATAGCGAAAGGAGCCCTGAAAGCGCTCGACGTCGGACCGGGGTGGATCGACCTCTTCCTCTCCCTGAGCAGCTTAGGCACGACGCTGTTGATGGTCAGGTTCGTCTCATTGATGCTGAGGCAGGACGGCGCGGAGCCGTCTGGCACCCAGCTGCCGTGGGCGACTGCGGTCGCTGCATCTGCCAGTTTTGTCTGGCTTTGGCCGCCTGCCGCTGCTTGGCTGGGTCACAGCATCGGCGGCAAAGCCATGCTCGCAAGCCTCTGGCCGGTACTGATTGGGGCTGCCGTCGCACTTGTGATCGGGCGGCTGCTTCATCCGCGCGGCAAGCCTTGGATCCCGCCGGGTGACGTGCTGGTGCTCCTGGAACGGTTGAAGCCCTCGTGGGCGGGTCCCGCAACGCGACGGGCATCGCCCACCGCGGTTTGGACGCGCCGGAGCGAACAGAGCGTCGAAATCGCCGATCGCGTCGAACGCGCCACTCAGACCTGGAGCTTCGGCGCTCTTCTGCTCGCGCTCCTGGGCGCCACGCTATTCGGAGCGGCTGTCGTCGCCCAATGGTGACCCCTCGACACATCGCATCGGCGCCGGTCGGCTTTCGACCGTCCCTCGCCAAAGGCTCGTCATAGGAATGCTGGCCGACATCCTGACCTCACAAACTTTCTGGATTTTCTGCGGGGTCGGCTTCTTCGCCCAATTGATTGATGGCGCCTTGGGGATGGCCTACGGTGTGGTCTGCATCGCGGTCCTGTCGGCGCTGGGTGTTCCCCCGCCGCGGCCTCGGCTGTCGTCCACGCCGCGGAGGTTTTCACGACGGCGACCGCTGCGACTAGCCACGCGGCGCACAAGAACATCGACCGTCGTCTGTTCCTTCGCCTCGCGCCGGCGGGAGTCGCCGGAGGCGTGCTCGGGGCCTACGTGCTGACGGCGGCGCCCAAGCATCTAATCGGCCCCCTCCTGGCAGCCTACCTTACAGTCATTGGCGTATACCTTCTGGTCCGCGCCTTCCGGAAAATTCAGCTGCACAATCCTAACGCCAAGTGGGCCATTCCGCTCGGCGCGGCCGGTGGGTTTCTGGATTCATGGGGCGGCGGCTGGGGGCCCATCGTGGCGTCAACGCTCATGAGCGGAGGTCACGCGCCGCGCCGCGTCGTCGGAACGGTGAGCGCCGCGGAGTTCTTCCTAGCCAGCGCGATTTCAGCGACGTTCCTGGTGGCGCTGCTGCGGGGTGTCCTGCCGCTCGACCTCAAGACCTATCTTGTGGAGGTGGCCGGCCTTGTTGTCGGGGGGATCGCCGCCGCGCCTTTGGCCGGATTGGTGGCGCGGGTGGCGCCGCCGCGCCACATGACCATCGCAGTCGGGCTGCTCGTCCTGTGCCTCGCAGCGTGGCAAGTCTACCGCGTATTCGCCTAGCGGCGCGGTTTGTCTTGGGGCGTCAGCACCCGAACGGCACGTCGCGCTGAACACGTTAAGTGCCTGGTGTTCGGGTTGTTCCCAGCGCCTTGCAAACAGCTTCGACTGCGCTGTGATCAGGGCGCGTCATCTGAAGCGACGATACCGCCCTCGCCTTCAAGGCGGACGATCTGCCGGACATCCTGGCGCGTGAACTTTAGCCTGACCCCGGCACCCAGGCCATCCCGCTCGTCGATCAGCAAAACGCCGTAGTAGTCGAGGCCACGCAGGAGGGCCGCCACGTCCTGCTCGGACTGGACACAGGCGCTGCCAGCCTCTTCGATCTCATCGAGGGTCTTAGAGAGCAAGCCTGCGGCTCCAGCGAAATCAGCCCGACTGACGCCAGCGAGGGCTCGTGCGGCAGCGACAAGGCGCCCGGGGATCCGTGTCGTGTTGCTCATGCGAAACGCTCCAGCTGATAACGAGCCCCTAGCCGGCGATCGTTCGAAGGTTGTGCCGGGACACCGTCTTGCCCGGGCGCGCGAAGGTCAAGTGTGAAAGGCCTCGCCCTACTCGCCAGCCGCTGGCCGGTGCTGATTGGGCCGCGGTCGCGCTCGTGATCGGGTGCCTGCTTCATCCGGGCAGCAAGCGCTTCTTTTCTTGGGGTGGGCGACGTGCTCCTGGTCTTCGCCTAGGGGCGCGGTGTGTCTTGGGGCGTCAACACCCGGACGGCGCGGGGGCGGATCGTGAAGATCACCGGCGTCTGAGTCACGATCTCCCCGTCCAGACTTACGGGATGGACGCGCCGGGTGTGTACTTCGAACCGGGTGCAGGCGCCCACGCGCACCTGCGCGGCGAGCCCCTGCCGGCCGTGGCGGATCTTCGGCGCTATCAACAGGAGGCGAAGGAGGTCCGAGGCTTCCAGGCTGTAGAGATCGAGCTGCCCGTCGTCGATCTGCGCCCTCGCCTCCACAGGCGTCCCGCCGCCATAGTAACGCCCGTTGCCAACGGAAATCTGAAATGTCTTCACTTCGACGTTCCACCCGGCGCCGCGAATGCGCGCTGTGAAGGGCCGAACCTTCGTGAGGGCTTGCAGCGCGGCTAGGCCGTACGCCGCAGGCCCCAGCAACTTCTTCACCTTCGGGTGGACCAACTGCGTCACCAGCGCCGCCAAGCCGATACTGGCGACGTTGAAGAAGGCGTGGCCGTTGGCGATCCCGACATCGATCTCCCTGATCTGACCGGATTTCAGCAGATCAACTGCGCGGGCCAGATCTGTGGGTATTCCGAGGGTGCGGGCCAGGTCATTCGCCGACCCGGTCGGCAAGATGAGAAGCGGCAGACCCGTGTCGATCAGCGGCTGAGCGACCGCGTTCAGCGTGCCGTCGCCGCCCGCCACCGCGACAGCGTCCACGAGATGCCGGCGTGTGTGAATGCGCTGACCGAGCGTCCAGTCACGATCCAGGGGCACGGTTTCGAACGAGTAGCCGCCCTCTTTCAGGGCGGCCTTCGCCGCCCCCAGGCCCTCGCGCCCGCGCCTCGACTGCTGGTTGGCGATCAGGAGCACGTGGCGCCTCGGCCGTCGCGTGGTGACACCGCCTAAAGCGCAATCCTCCACGGCGGCGGTTAAGCGCCCGGGAAACCGATCCCGGGGCGGCGCCTGACGGCAGGCCCACTGGCGGGAGAACGGCGACATCAGCGCCGCTGCCCAAAGAGCGCCAGGAGAAACTGGAACATGTTGATGAAGTTCAGATACAGGCTGAGCGCGCCGTAATTGGTCGTCACCGAGCGGGCGGCCTCGTCGCCGCCGAGTTCGTAGTACGCGAGCTTGAGGCGCTGTGTGTCGTAAGCGGTGAGGCCGGCAAAGATCAGAACCCCCAGCGCACTGACGGCGAAACCGACCGCCGACGACTGCAGGAATAGATTGACCAAGCTGGCGATGATCAAGCCGATCACGCCCATGATCAGGAAGCTCCCGAAACCAGTCAGGTCCTTTTTGGTGGTGTAGCCGACGAGGCTCAGGCCCCCGAAAGCGGCGGCGGTGACGAGGAAGGTCGTGACGAGACTCTGACCTGTGTAGGTGAGTGCGAGGACGCCCAACGAAAGGCCGACAAGCGTGACGATCGTCCAATACAGCGCGCCGGCTCCCTTGGCGGCGGCCTTGCGCATGAAGAACGCCGCTCCCAGAAGGATGACGAGCGGCGCGAAGGCCACGATCATCCCAAGCGGGGTGTAGCCGCGCACCGCGCCAGCCTCCATGACGAACAGCGCGTCACGCAGCGGCGGCCAGCTGCTGGCGGCCCAGGCGGCTGCGGCCGAGGCGAGCAAGCCAAGGCCGAGCTTGTTGTAGACCCCCAGCATGTAGCTGCGCAGGCCCGCGTCCACGGAAGCGTCGAGCGCCAGGGTCTTCGTCCTCGCCTGGCGGTCGGAAGGAAAGGTTTGCATGATCTATGTCTCGATTGGCGTTGAGTTGTTGAGGGTTGGCCCCGGCGCAGCGCCGGGGCCTATCGCCACTTGGCGGCATAGGCTTCGATTTCGAGCGCCACGAGCTTATCGGTAAGCTGCGATTTGCGTTCCTGAAGCCGTTGCAGCCTCTCGGTGCGACCCCTGCGGCGTTCCTCCGCGATCGCGCCTCGCAGCTTGTTGATCTCGGCCCTCACACGGTTGGCGAGGTTCAGATGTCTCAAGGCAGTCCTCCTCATGAAGAGGCTATCGCCCCGTGGCGCCAGCACTCCCGATGGGGACCGACATCACGATCGACCATCGATCGTCAGAGGGGCCCGGTCCCGCTCTCTTGATATCGGCGCGCCGAAGCTCCGGGCAAGACACCGCAAGATGAAATCTGCTGAGAAGGCTGATTGCTTTCGCAAATGACAAAGCGATTTCAGAATTTGCCTTCGCTTGGGCGAAACAAACTTGTCGATGAGCATTCCAAATCTTGCACATGCGCACTTCTGAGCGGCGACGGTGAGAGCTCTCCCCATATCAGGTGAAGCTTGCCGCGGCCCGGGAACGACGGGCGCGCCTGTGGAGACAGGCGACTGCGGCCCACACCAAGGAGGACGCGATGCCGTTCAAGGACATCTTACTCTACATCGACAGCTATCCAGAGCCTGTCACGCCGGAAGCGATTGATCAGGCCGTGCGTTTCGCCGGGGCGGTGGGCGGCGACCTGAGTGCGTTGGCCGTTCAGGTCGATCTTCGGGCCCCCAGCAGCTGGCTCGCCGATCACATGATTGGGCTCAGCGGGATGTGCGCCGAGCAGGAGAAGAAGAGCCTGGGCTATTGCGAAGACCGTGTGAGGCACTTCTCGGAAGCGCTGGCGAAGCAGAAGCGCAAAGGACAGGCTCAGATCATCAAGGCCGACATGTATCGTGTCGGCGAACATCTCGCCTATCACGCCCGCACCCGGGATCTGTGCCTGGTGCCGATCATGGAGCGGCTCGGAGACGAACGCTCTGTGGCCGAGTCCGTGATCTTCGGCTCTGGCCGTCCTGTGGTGGTTTACCGGCCAGGCGCGGCGAACCTCATGGGCCGGGGACTGAGCACCATCGTCATCGCCTGGGATGGCAGCCGCGCCGCCGCGCGCGCCATGGCGGACGCCCTGCCGCTCCTACCCAAGGCCCGTGTGGTGCGCCTGGTGACCATCCTCAACGACAAGCCGGACGCCCGCGTCGGCATGAACGAGGACGCCCTGCGACACCTGAAGGCCCATGGCGTCGAGGCGCTCGCGGACGAAATCCCGAGCGATGGCCGCAAAGCCGGCGAAGCGATCGCCGAGTACGCGATCCGTCACAAGTCCGACCTGCTCGTCATGGGGGCTTATGGTCGATCGAGACTTCGGGAGTTCGTCTTGGGCGGAGCAACCGAGTACATGTTGAGCGATCTCAGGGTCCCGCTCTTCCTGTCTCGTTAATCCAAGGGCCTGGCCTGCTGGCATCTCAGGACGGGGGGGACCTGCACGGCGGGCGCTTGAGCGCTGAGTCCGGTTCAACTGAACAAGACATGGCGGAATGGATGCGGGCGTACTCCTTGTGGCAACCCAAGGAAGCCGCGAGCATACCTTGCACACCGTAGCGATCGTGCATCTCCCGAAGGTAGGCCGTGCCCGCGAGCACGTTGTCCCGCACGTCAAACGGGTCGGCTCCAAGCCCGTAGCGCGCGCGCAGCTCGGCGTAGGTGCCGGGCATCACCTGCATCAGGCCGATCGTGTCGGCACGAGATACGGTCGCGCCTGAAAGCGCCTCCACGCGCTTCAGGAGCGGGACACCACGCGGCAGGTAGCCACCATCGCCGAGGAACGCGGCCAGCGGTTCGGGCGGTTCAACCAGCACCGTCACTCCGGGCCGAACGCGATCATCGTCCAGCACGGCGTAGGGCCCGATCGACATGCTCGCCGAGGCGTTCCAGGCGAGCCGCGTGGGCAGCTCGATGGCGGTCGTGAGGGCGAGCAAGCCGCATGCGGCGGCGCCTGTTAAGAGCGCCGCCAGGCGAACGGCTTACGGGTCGGAAGGGTCGGGACATGCATCGACACTCCTGCGCAGGAGCCATGTTCCACGACTGAGCCGAGCGATGCGGCGGCTTCGGCGCGGATCATACTTCAACCGCGAGCAGGTTGCGCCTGCTGCCCGGCTCGCGGGAGCACTGACGTGCAAGGCACAGGCCGATCGACCGGTTCCTCGAGGTCTTCACCCGTTACATCGACAGCGGGTTCGGGCTGGTCCAGGGCGAGGTCGCCTGGCTCGCCTCGCCTGGCCGGCGGCGCGGCCGTTGGCGCAGGGCGCGGAGCCGCTTCGATTGCCGGTGGCGCCTCGCGCGCCGGACCCACCGCAGGTGCGGCCGGAACCGGTGGCATGCCTCGCCCTGGAGGCGGATCTCCCGGCGGCTCTCCACCAGTCGGCGGCTCGGCTGTGCCTTCGCCGCTGCGTCAAATCTCCGTCCCGGGAGTCGGCCCCTCATCGCCACTCCGGTCCTCCTCGACTGAAGCGGCCGGGGAGAAAGGTGGAACCCCGGCTCAGGCCAAACGACGCGGCGGCTGCCGGGTCCAGCGACAAGCCTACAGACCAGAGCGCGCCGGGCTGGCCTATCCGTTCTTCTCCCTGGCGAAGTCGAGGCGTCGCGCCGATTGACTTCCACGCCGGCGACGTCGCCATCCGCGTCGAGGCCGTGCCCCAGCACGGCATGGCGACCATCTGGGACGCCGACGTGCTCATCTGGGCGGCCTCGCAGATCGTCGAGGCGCGTGATCGCGGCGCCAAGCCGTGTCGCGGCTTCCAGCGCGCGACGCGAACAAGACGAAAAGTCGGTGTGGCGACGATTAGCGAGCGATAGGGATGTCGCGGCTTGCGTGTCGCGATGAGGACCGCAACGCTTGCTTGCCGGACCAAGTCGACCGTGGTCCCAAGTGTGTAATCTTTCGGACTGTCGAAGCTGGCGATGCCCGTGGCGATCAGGGCGCACCCGCGCTCGGCGGCAACGTTCTATGGTGTCCGGAACCGAACCGCTGACGATCAGAACCTGCGAGAAGCTGCGCCCTGCCTAACGCCCGGTCCGAGCGGGAGGTCAGGTCGGAGGCTGTAGTACCGAGCTCGAGATTGCTCTGTTCTTTCCCATTTATCTGCCGCGGCGGCTCGAAGCGGTGCAGTTGTGTTCCTCAGGATCGCATGGCCGCTTGATCGCCCGCCCGGGCCGTCGAGTTCTTGCGCGGGGTCTATGCTGGTGGCGTGACAGTAACAGGACAGCACTGGACCGGACGACTGGACTGTAGTGCACCACCCGCGCGAACGGCCTGCCACAATTCAGGCAGTCAAGAACTCGACCTCGCCAGTCTCCATCGCGTACATCGCTCCGACGATCTTGATTTCTCCAGCCTGTTCCATCTCGGCCAGGATGACGCTTTCGGCACGCACCCGCTCGACGCCCAGCCTGACGTTCTGCTCGGCGACCCAGCGGACATAGTCGGTGTTTGCGCTGGTTCGGGCGCCTCCGAAGCCATCCGTTCTGAGCGTAGCTGGCCGGATCTTAGCCAGAAGCGCGGTGATGTGGCCCATCTGGACGCCATCAATGGCCCCCCATGACCGCACCGCAAAGCTCGTGACCCATGACGACCACGAGCTTGGCGCCCGCGACCTTGCAGGCGAACTCCATGCTGCCGAGGATGTCGACGTTGACGGTGTTGCCTGCCACTCGCGCCACGAACATGTCGCCTATGCCGCGGTCGAACACATCCTCCACCGGGATCCGCGGATCGAGACAGGACAGCACCACCGCCTTCGGATACTGACCGGCGACTGCGCGGCGGATCTGTTCGTTGTGGTTGCGGAGGGTCATCTCGCCACTCACAAAGCGATGGTTGCCCTCCGTGAGCAGGGCGATCACCCTGTCCGGCGTCAGGTTGGCTTGCTCTTCCTTGGTGAGGACCTCCTCGACAAGGCCCTGCTTTTCCACCTTCGCAATTTCGGATCCGGTCTGCATTGTTTTCTCCCTTGATCAAGTCACCCTGACGGGGGCGATGGTGTTTCCATCCTCGCGAGCCGGCGGCCCGTGGCGTTTCAGCCAGTCGCTTACGGACTCCATGTCGGCGAACAGCATGTCCTCGCTGATCAGGTCAGGGACAATCTTCAGGTCCCGCAGCATGGCGAGGGGCTGTTCCTGAACGCCTGTGAGGGGCCACCTGAGCGCCCTTCTGGCGCAGGTCGAAGGCGACCTGCTCCAGTGCGTAAAGCCCTGATTGGTCGACATAGGGAACCTCTTCCATGCGGATCACCAGCAGCGCGGCGTTCGCGTCGACCGTGCTCGCCATCTCCTGGAACCGCGATGCGGAGCCGAAGAAGAGTGGTCCGTACATGTGCTTGATGTAGATTTGCCCTGCATGGGCGTCGAGTGCCTTCTCTTCGTCGGCCCAAGGCTGATCGGTGAGTTCGCCGACATGGGAGTTCGCCTCGGTCAGGTCGCTCATCTTCTTCATGAACAGAATGCTGGCCAGGACCACGCCGATCGCGACGGCATGGATGAGGTTTCCGAACACGGTCATACCCATGACGATGAGCAGCACGGCGGCGTCGGCACGGGGTATCCGGACGAGATGCCGGAAGCCCTTGTAGTCTATGATGGCGAGGCCAACGGGAATCAGGAGCCCGGAAAGAACGCTTAGGGGTATGTAGCCGACGAACCGGCCGAGCCCGAGGAGCACGGCCAGCAGGAACAGGCCATGCACAACGCCGGACAGCCGCGTCGTCCCGCCCGCGTTGATGTTGACCACCGTTCCCTTCGTGGCACCGGCGCCTGGGATGCCGCCGAAGATCGCCGCGACGCTGTTCCCGATGCCTTGTCCGATCAGTTCGCGCCGGCTGTCATGCTTGGTCTTGGTGATGTTATCGGCGATCACTGAGGTCAGCAGGGGTCGATTGAACCGAGCAGTGCCAGGGTGACGCCGAACCCGATGATGAGCGGATAGTGCTCAGGCGACACCGAGAACATCTGGTCCAGCTGCAGCCCGGGAACGGCGCTGGGGATTGCACCCACATTGGGCACGTCTAGGTCCGCGAAAACAGCGACCAACGTGCCCACCAGGAGGGCTACGAGCACGTTTGGCACCGCTTTGGTCACACGCGGGAACAGATAGTACACCGCTACGGTGATCGCCCCCAGCATCACCGCGCTCCAGTTCACGGCGGCGATCGGTTCGGCAATGCGCGTGAAGACCTCCAGCGGCGATTTTGGCGACGCGGAGCCAAGGAACGGCCAGATCTGGAGCACGATGATGATCAGCCCGACACCGCTCATGAACCCTGACACGACGGGATAGGGGAAGAACTTGACGTACCTGCCGACGCCAACAAGTCCGAGCAGGATTTGCAGGACGCCGCCGCAAAGGAAAGCGAGCAGAGCGATCCCCAGTCCCGCCTCCACGCTGCCGGTCGTCGCGACAGCCGTCGCCACCACGGAGGCTGAGACGACGGTCATGGGTCCGGTCGGACCCGACGCTTGCGTACGGGTGCCGCCGAGTGCCGCCGCAGGGATTCCGAGCGCGATGGCGCCGTACAAGCCTGCGGCTGCGCCGAGCCCCGATTGCACACCGAATGCCAGCGCGAGCGGCAAAGCGATGACGCCGGCCACTAGCCCGCCGGACAGATCGCCCTTGAAATAGGCAAGCTTATAGCCTCCGGGCAGAGTGCGTCCCGGCATGTTGGGGGGAGGCGATCATAGCTTCCTCGTTGAGCTTGCCGCCCGAAGGTCCGGTGCAGGCCGTCGACCCTGGTTGGTGCGCGATCAGGGTACGGTCACCCTAATTCCTTACGCTCGGGCACACCGCATGCGTATCAGGATGGCCTTGACGAACCGCAGCGTGCTTTCCTTATGCGGGACATGGCGAGCAAAAACAATCCTTGGTCGCCAGTCGCTCCTTCTTGAGCCGAGACAGGCGCGTCTGATCGGGAAGCTTGCGGCTACCCTCTCTGCGGATTTCGCGATTTGATAGGCGGCGAGCAGCGATTAGCCGCTCAAAAAGACTGTTCATAAAGGATCGAAGCTCGCGAGCGCAAGTCGAAAGCGCCGGCGTGCGAGTTCGACGCGGTCCGACACAGAAAGAGCTCTGAAGCTCTAACTAGAGGTGCCCGGTCCGCGGGGATCAATTTGCTGCCGCGGCAGCGTTCGGGCTAATCGAAAGCCTGCCTTTCTTGCGACAGCCACAGCCTATCGAAGAAGTTGTGGTGGATCTGGGCGCAGCCCTCTGGTCAGTCGAGCGGTTTGCCAATGAACGGGCGCGCGCGTAGCTGTTGCCACGGGCGATGCTCCGTTGTGGAAGCGCCGTCGGGCGTGAGTGAGGCGTGGGACCGCATAGCCTGCGTAGGCTGAAAAAGCAGGGATCCGACTCCCATCCAATGCCCACCCGAAGGTTTCTCTGGGTCACACGGCTGATGCCGGTACCGGCGCGGAGCTGTCCTTCGACCCACAGCGCCAGCTCCCCTTTCACCGGCCCCGTCGCGCTTACCGCCGTCCAGAGTTGCACGTCGTCGTTGGCATGCGCGGGGCCGCCAAGAGCGCGACTGAGGCAGAAGTAATAGGCGCCCAGGAGCTGCAGTCAAGACTGCAAAGCGCATGATCTATAAAGCTCATTGTATTTCATTCATCTATCTATCTTGAATCGCATTGCGGATTTCCACTGCCGAGCCACCTTGAAGCAAGGCGAGCCATCCATGGCTCTAGCCTTCATACGGGGCGCTGAGAGGCCCCACATTGGAAGGAGCATTGCACCATGGGCGGCAGCCTTCATCTGCACCTCTCGACCGTTTCCTCCGGCGCGAACACCGCGACGATTACCCGCGCCGTGGAGCTCGCGCAGCGCCTGGGCGCAGAGATCGAAGCGACGATCTCCGTTATCGACGTTGCGCCGATGGGCCATTGGTCCAGTCCCTACTTCGCGGGGGCCATCCTGGAGCTGGAAAACGACTTCGCGCACGCGCGGCGAGGCTTTCGCGAAGATGGTAGCCGATATCTGCGCGGCGCACGGCGTGGAGCACCACGTCACGTCCTACGTCGTCGATCAGGTTGCCGATCGGCGCCCAGGGCGTACGGCGCGTACGCACGATCTCAGCATCGTGGGGCTAGCGGAAGGAGACGGCGACGCACGCCGAACCGTGGAGGATCTCGTGTTCGGAAGCGGCCGGCCGGTGCTCGTCCTCCCCGCCAGCCAAGTGGAGCCGCTCGTTCTAAACCGGGTCTGCGTCGCCTGGGACCACAGTGAACCGGCGGCTCGCACCCTGTCTCTGGCCCTGCCAATCCTCAAATGCGCGGAGCGGGTCGACGTTGTCACTCTCGACACCGGCCGCGTCCAGGCCGCGCCCGGGTCGGCTCGTGCGGCGGCGAATTACCTGCGTCGTCACGGCGTGCCCGCCCATCCTAGAACCCTGTCGCCCGATGGCCGCAAGCCTGGCGCTCAGTTGATCGAGACGGCGCTGTCGGAAGGAGCGAACCTCATGGTCATGGGGGCCTACGGGACGCCGCGGGTGAAGGAACTCGTTTTCGGCGGCGTCACCCGCACCGCCCTCGAGAAGCCCATCCTGCCGTTGCTCATCGCCAACTGACGCCTTCGCCCGAGCGGCTCGGAGCGCGGCTCTGCGGTCACGGCCGCCTGCTCGGGCCAGGCATCAAAGCGTGTCTCACTTCGCAAAAGTACTCATCGAAACAAGTCTGGAGGACATCATGGCTGAACTGGTTGTTGTCGGGTTCGAGGACCCGAAGGAAGCGGATCGAGCGCTCGCCGAGCTCACCCGGCTGCGGAAGGAGTACCTCATTGATTTAGAAGACGCCGTGGTCGTTATACGGGACCACGACGGACGCTTGCACATGAAGCAGAGCGTAGACCTCCTTCGGGCCGGCACAGCGACGGGTGGCCTGTGGGGGGGCGGCGTGGGGCTCCCTTGTCGGCCTGCTCTTCCTCAATCCGCTGATCGGCCTAGTAAGCGGCGCGGCGCTTGGCGCGGGGGCGGGGGCGCTGTCTGCGACGCTTACCGACTACGGGATCAACGACGACTTCATCCGCAACCTTGGGAAGACCCTGAAGCCGGACACCTCGGCCCTGTTCATCCTGGTGCGCAAGGTGCAACCGGAGAAGGTGCTGGGTGAGCTCTCCGGCTTCCGCGGCCAGGTCCTCCGCTCGTCCCTTTCGCCAGAACAGGAGAAGCAGCTTCAAGGAGCGCTGTCGGGCGCAGGCGTTTCTCTGCCGGGCAGCAAGCCGACCGCACACCCAGCAGCCGGCGCCTGACAGGTCCTAGAAGGCATCGCCCACCTGGCGCTGTCGGCGCGGTCGGGTCAAGTTCGCGGTTCGCCTACAGGGCGGCCGCACCCTCGACCCGGCCGGGCCATCATCGTACTGAAAACCGACTCGTCTCCGCAGCGATCTGGTCGAAGCCGTTCTACGGCGGTAGCCGTCCTGGCAGCGGCGCGCTCGACATAGTCTCGCGACGGCGGACCTGGATTTGGGAGTTGCGGCTGCAGGCGTCTGCAGCGCGGTGAGGAGTAACGCACCGATCGAGAGCGCCGCAGGCAGAACCGTGGTTATGAGAAGGCCGCTCCAGGTTAGGTGACCGCCCAGCTGGCCATCGGCGCTGATCGCCATTCCCCATCCGACCCAGGCTGCAGTCACGGCCAGCAGCGCCGCGGCGGTCTGCCAACGATCGCGGCGGCGCATCGCGGCTGCCACATGCGTCAGCTGCGGTTGGCCTCCCGTCGGCTCCTCCGATGCCGCATGGACATTCCGGCGCGTCAGACCATTGCAAGCGCCCGTGGTGGCCGCATCTGTCCTGGCGTCGGGGCAGATGAAGTTGAACCGCCTCATGCGAGCCTCCTCAAGGGACGTGCTCAGGCGCGGCAACGTCCAGCGCCGCCGACATCGCGGTCTTGAGACCGCCAGAGGGGCCCGGCTGCTTTCAGGAGGTGGAAAGGCCGCAGCGGCGCTTCAAGCCACCCGCGGATGAGGACTGGTCATCGCCGCAATGAGGACCAGCTACCCCGACGCGCCGCTCACCAGGCTTATCCGCGAAGCTCGTCGTGCGAGAAGCGATAGAGCGTTAGCTCTCGCAGCCATTGACGCATCGCGCCGAACACAGCAAAGCGCAATCCGTCGCCGATCCAGGCGACGCCCTGGACCCCGTGACATGAACCCGGAAGGTCGAAGTCCCCTCTGTTAGCGACGCGCTGAGGGCGTTCGGCTCCTGGGGCGTCCTCGATAAGGAAGCCCCGATGCTCAACGCGTACCGCTGGAGCGACGACAAACTGGCGCGGCTGGAGCCCGCCGACGATCTGGCCATGCATGCGGTGTGGATCGACCTGCTCGCTCCGACACAGGAGGAGGACCTCTTCGTCGAGAAGCTCGTCGGCCTGGACATCCCGACACGAGACGAGATGGATGACGTCGAGCCTTCGGCCCGTCTTTACGTTGAAGGCGGGGGATCATTCATGATCGCGACGGTCGCGGCGGGGCTGGAAACGGACGACCCGGTCAAAACGCCGGTCACCTTCATCCTGAAGGGACCGCAACTGGTGACGGTCCGCTACACCGACACACGGGCGGTCTCCGCGTTCGTGGCGCGAACGACCCAAAAGGCCGGCGAGCCGCTCGCATCAGGCGAAGCCGTCATGCTGGGGCTGATCGAGGCCGTGATCGACCGCTATGCGGACGCCCTGGAGCGGACCGGGGCCGAGATCGACGGCATCTCGCGGGCCGTCTTCCGCAAACGCCGGGGCAAGGCACTGGTCAGCCAGAACCTCCAAGGCATGATCGAACAGATCGGCAGGCAGGGGTGAGCTTCTCGCCATGATCCGGGAGAGCCTGTCGAGCGTGCAGCGGGTGTTGAGCTACCATGCGGCTCTCGACGTTAGCGCCCCGCGCACCAACAAGGAAGCCAGGCAGCGCCTTCGCCTTCTCCAACGCGACGCGTCGGCGCTGAGCGAACTGACCGACAGCATGTCCGGCAAGATCAACTTCCTGCTCGACGCGACCCTCGGCTTGATCAATCTGGAGCAGAACCAGATTATCAAGCTCTTTTCCGTCGCGGCCGTTGCGCTGCTGCCTCCGACCCTGATTGCGTCCATCTACGGCATGAACTTCGACCACATGCCCGAGTTGCGCTGGAGACTTGGCTACCCATGGGCGCTCGCATTCATGTTTCTTTCGGCCGCTGTCCCCTACTTTTACTTCCGACGTCGCGGATGGCTGTGACCGCTCGGTCAGTGACCGACTGACGGTGGCCTCGCAACACCGCTTACGTGGAGATGGATGAAAATGGGTGTTCACCCTTCCCCGTGGGCGCATGCAGCTCCGGGCGAGACTTCGCCAGAACCGCCGCGTTGCAGGACGCACCAGGAGAAGCGCTGCAGGTTGCCGGCAGGGGTGATGTGATCATGCTTGGCGGCGTAGAGCGTCTGGTAGTCTGGCCCGATCTCCTCCGCCAGTTTGGCTGGTTCGAACTGCTGCACATCCACCTCGCTGCAGCGGCTCGGGCCGTCCTTGGCAAAGGTGGCGATGATCAGGAAACGGTGCTCTCCGCAGGTTCGCCGAAGTCTCAGGCCGAATTTACTCCAGGCTACAGGCCGCCAAGGCCGCGCTTCCGAGAAATGATGGTGCTCGGGGCTCGCCCCGGCCGCCTTGAAGGCGCGGCGACGGGCCGCTACATCTTGGCTGTCGGGCCTTCGGCAGACGCCCGGCTTTCAAGACGATCCTCATCCAAGCGCTGCCCTGACCTGGGTCGACTCGGGGCGGGTGTTGGCGCGCGAAGTCCGCCGCCCCTCCGGGCAACCGCAGACGCGAGAGGGCCATGCCGAAGGTCGCCATCATTTCGCGAGACAACCCCCTGGACCTGGACAACGGGCGGTTCCGCCATGTCGCCGCGAGCCTCCGGGAGACGGGGCTGGAGCCGATAGCCTGCGTCTACGATGAGGGGCGCGAAGCGGAGTTTGAGCGCGAGCTTCGGGACTGCGACGCAGCCCTGGTCTGGGTGAATCCGGTGCAGGACGGTCGATTCCGGCACGGGCTCGACCGGTTGCTTCGCGCGGCCGCCGCCGAAGGCGTCCTGGTCAGCGCCCATCCGGATGTGATCGACCGGATGGGCGTCAAGGCCGTGCTCGCGAGCACGGCCGAGTTGGGCTGGAGCGGCGACGCGCGATTCTACCCCACGGTCGCCGAACTCATCGAGGGCTTCCCCGCGCGGCTCGCGACCGGTCCGCGGGTGCTCAAGCAGAACCGCGGCCACAGCGGCATCGGCGTCTGGCGCGTGGAACTGCTGGATTCTGGCCAAGTGCGGCTGATCGAGGCGCGGGACCGCACGCGAGCGGCGGAGCAACCGCTCGCTGACTTCCTCGCAGCCCGCGCGGACGAGCTCGTGCGGGTCGGCGGCTTCGTGGACCAGGCCTATCAGCACCGCCTCTCCGACGGCATGGTCCGCTGCTACATGTCGGGTGAACGCCTGGCGGGCTTCGGGTGGCAGAAGGTGCGGGCGCTGCTCGATCCTGACGGTGAGCCGACGCCGCCGCGCACCTACTCCGGCCCGGACGACCCGAGATTCCAGGCCCTGCGCCGGGCGCTTGAGGACCGCTGGGCGCCGGCGCTCGTTCGATCGCTGAGGCTTGCCACGGAAGACCTTCCGGCGCTCTGGGACGCGGACTTCCTGCTCGGGCCGAAGAATTCGGCAGGTGAGGACAGCTTCGTGCTCTGCGAAATTAACGTCAGCTCCGTATCGCCAATGCCGCAGGAGGCGCCTGCCGCCATCGCCGCGACAGTCGTGCGACGCCTGTCACGGCGATGAGGCTGAGATAAGCTCCGCCGGACCTGGGGTTTGGCCGACATTGTGCGGCATGGCCTGGTCGCCCGTATTTTGCGGTTTGTTCGATGCTGCGCGGCCTCATCTAAAACTGCCTTAAACCGCAGCGTCCATGACTTGGCTCCGAAGCGCCGGCCGCCCCTCCTTGAGGGGGCGGCGGCCACCCATCCCGGAGGTTCGCGCACATGCCCAAGCAACGGTGGATCGGTCTGCTGGCCACGCTCGCCGCCTTCGCTGCTTCCGCCGGGCCAGCGGCCGCCGCTACCGACTGGGCCGCGGTGGGCAAGGCCCTGGGCAAGGACGGCTCCGTGCAGGCCGATGGAATCTACCGTGTAGGGCTTCCGCGGACCGACTTGCGGGTTACGCTGGATGGGACGCCCATCCGCCCTGCTCTCGCCCTCGGGTCCTGGCTGGCCTTTCAGGACATGGGCGACCACGCCATGGTGATGGGCGACCTCGTCTTGACGCATGACGAGGTGAACCCGGTCATGAAGGTGCTTGTGGAGAACGGCCTCGAGATCACGGCCCTCCATAACCACCTGCTGCGCTCGCAGCCGGCCACGATGTACATGCATGTCGGCGGTCACGGCGACGCCGTGAAGCTAGCGTCCACCCTGAACAAAGCTCTGACGCTAAGCCGGACGCCTCTGAGCCCCGCGACGGCCGCCACGGCGCCGCCGATCGAGTTCCAGACCGCGAGGGTGGAACAGCTCCTGGGCTACACGGGAAAGGCCAACGGCGGCGTCTATCAGTTCAGCATCCCGCGTGCCGAGCCAGTAAAGGAAGGCGGGGCCGTGGTCCCGGAAGCGATGGGCTCCGCCATCGTCCTAAACTTCCAGTCCACAGGCGGCGGCAAGGCGGCCATCACCGGCGACTTCGTGCTCACGGCCGACGAGGTGAACCCTGTGATCCGGGCCCTGCGGGCCAGCGGCATCGAGGTCACGGCGCTGCACAACCACATGCTCGACGACCAGCCACGGCTGTTCTTCCTGCACTTCTGGGCCAATGACGAGGCCCAGAAGCTCGCGCGCGGGCTGCGCTCCGCCCTCGACCACGTGAAGGTTTCGCGACCATGACCCGCGGGCGCTTCGCGCTCGCGGTCGCAGCCGCCTTCATTTTGGTCGCGAGCGCCGTGACGTGGGTGGTGGCGCGCGACAACCCGCCGACGCGTCCTGCGCCGGCCGCGATCGGAACCAACGGACCTCCGCTCAAGCCGACGGTGGGCGGGCTGGCGGCGATCTGCGAAGCCAATGGAGCCGATCCCCGGAGCTGGTGCGCCGCCTATCTGCTGGGGGCGCTGGATGCGACCCAGGCCTTCGGGGCCGGAGGGCACAAGGCCGGCACTTGCGGGTTGAACTACACCCCGGAGCAGCTTGCGCCGATCCTTGTCGGCTGGTCGAAGCGCAACCCGGACTTCGCGGAGTTTCCAATGATGGCAGGTGTCAACCTGGCGTTCCGCGAGGCGTGGCCATGCGGCTGACGTCGTCTATCGCGCGGACCGCACGAGGTCGCCGCCATGGCGCGCGAGCACCGCTCAAGCATCTGCAACCCGCGCCGATGGGGGCGCATACTCTTCGATGAGGAGACGGCAGTGATGAGAACGGTGCTGATGCTTCTGACGGGGCTTCTCTCAGGGTGCGACGCCTCGGCGCCGCCGCCGGCGGCGAGCGCGATGCAGCCGGCCAGGGCGATGCCCGCGACGGTGCAGGTAGTGGACTTCGAGGCCGCGGCCGCCGGCCAGGCGCCGGCCGGCTTCACGACCGCCCTTACCGGTCGGGGACGTCCCGGGGTTTGGCAGGTGCAGCGGGCCGAAGGCGCCCCTTCGGGCGCCCTGGTCGTGGTCCAAACCGACGCCGACCGCACGAACTACCGCTTCCCGGTGCTCGTCTACGACGGCGTGTCAGCGACGGACGTCGACGTGAGCGTCCGCTTCCGCACCGTGTCCGGCCGCGTCGACCAGGCCGCAGGTCTCGTCTGGCGATACCGCGACGCCGACAACTACTACGTCGTGCGTGCGAACGCCCTGGAGGACAACGTCGTTCTCTACAAGGTCGAGAATGGCAAACGCATCGACCTGCCCGTCAAGGGCGTGAGCGGAAAGACCTACGGCGTCGACGCCGACGTGCCCGGCCAGGGCTGGGGCACGCTGCGGGTCGCAGCCCGCGGTCCCCTGTTCGAGGTATATTTGGAGGGGCGCAAGCTCTTCGAGGTCGAGGACGTCACCTTCCGCGGCGCCGGAAAGGTTGGGCTGTGGACCAAGGCCGACAGCGTCACCCAGTTCGATGACCTTTCAATCGCCAACCTCGACACGCCGCGCTGAGGGGAACAGCTGATGCGCCACCCGCTCCAGATGCTCGTCGCGATCGCGCTGCTCGTCACGGCCGGCGCTTGTTCGGAAAGGCCGCCCACGAAGCCGGAGGTGGTGGTGTACACCTCCGTCGACCAGGTGTTCTCCGAGCCCGTGTTCCGCCGCTTCGAGGCGGACACCGGCGTGCGGGTGCGCAGTGTCTTCGACACTGAGGAGACGAAGAGCACGGGCATCTTGAACCGGCTCATCGCCGAGCGCGCCAATCCGCAGGCCGATGTGTTCTGGTCAGGAGATCCGGTCCGACCTTTCCTGCTGGTCAGCCGTGGCCTGGTCGAGCCGTACACACCCACAAGTGCAGCTGGAATTCCGCCCGCCTTCAAGAGCGCCCAGGGGCACTGGACCGGGTCAGCGGCACGCGCCCGCGTCCTGCTCGTCAACCGCGAAAGGCTGGCGGGGCGCCGGCGCCGCGGTCCGTGCGCGATCTGGCCGACTCGCGCTGGCGGGGGCAGGCCGCCATCGCCAACCCGCTCTACGGCACCACGACGATGCATGTCGCCGCCTGGTTCGCAAACTGGGGGAGACGCCGAGGCGACGCGCTTCCTGGACGCGCTCAAGGCCAACGACGTGCGGATCGCCAGCTCCAACGGCGAGGTCAAGCGGCTGGTCACTTCGGGCGAGGTCGTGTTCGGCCTGACCGACACCGACGACGCATTCGACGCGGTGAAGAGCGGCGCGCCCGTGGACATCGTCTATCCGGATCAGGACGCCGGCGGCACGCTCGTCATGCCCACCAGCGTCGTGCTCATCCGCGGCGCGCCGCATCCCGAGGCGGCGCGGCGTCTGGCGGACTACCTGGTCTCGCCGCAGGCGGAGCGCATGATGGTCGACGCCGCGGCTCACATGCCATTGCACGCCGATGTGGCGACGCCCGCCCATGTCGTGCCGGTGGCACGCATCCGCGCGATGAACATCGACTATGCGGCGCTCGCCGCGGTGATGGATCGCATTCAGCCGCAACTTCGCAAATGGTCCGGGCTATAGTTCCGGCGCGCTCGTGAAGGCGCGGGACCTCGCGATCAGCGCGGCCGGGGCGGTCGTGGTCGTCGCCTGCCTGGGCGCCGTTGCTCTGGCCGCTGTTCGTCCTCCTCGCCGGGAGCGACGAGGCCGCGCCCAGCTTCGCGCCGCTCCGTGCCGTGGAGCCGTGGCTGCTGCTGGCTCGCACGCTGGCGCTCACGGCCGCGGTGCTGGCCGTCACGCTCGCCATCGGCCTTCCCATGGGCTTGCTGGTTGCGCGGACGGACACACCGGGGCGCCGCATCGCGCTTGTCGCGCACGCCGCGCCGATGTTCGTTCCGCCCCTGTTGCCGGCGCTGGGATGGTTCTACCTATTTGGCCGGAACGGCCTGATCGGCGGGGAAGCCTCCGCCGGCCTCCTGTTCAGCGACCTCGGCGCCGTGCTGGTGCTCGGGCTCACGTTCGCACCGATCGTCACCTCCCTGGCCGCGCTCGCCCTATGGAACGTCGATCCGTCGCAGGAGGAGGCCGCTCGCGTCGTCGCGCGGCCTCCACGGATCGTCGCGCGAATCCTGCTGCCGGCGATCTTGCCCGCGATCGCCCTCGCCGCAGTGGTCGTCGCCGCGCTGACGCTCTCTGAAGTGGGCGCGCCGATGTTTCTGCGCGTGCGCACCTACGCGGCCGCGGTCTTCGCCCGATTGGGTGGAGTCGACTTCGCCCCCGCCGAGGCCTTCGTCCTCCTGCTGCCTGTCCTGGTCGTCGCGCTGGCGCTCGCAGCCGTGGAGCGACGGAGCATCGGGCGTCGGTCGTTCGCCGTCCTCGGCCTACGCAGCTTCCGGAGCGCGCCGTTCGCGCTTGGCCGATGGCGGTGGCCCGCCGCGGTGTTCTGCTGGAGCGTCACCGGCCTGTCGATCACGCCGCTCCTCGCGCTCGGGTGGCGCGCTGGGTTGCGCGGCTTCGCCGACCTGCCGCTCTGGATCGGCGGCGCGGTCTGGAACAGCCTCGTCCCGGCGGCCTGGGCCGCCTCGGCCATCGTGGCCCTGGGCGTCGTGCTCGGCCCGCTGCTGAGCCGCAGAGATCGTGCGGCGACCCGCCTCGACCTCGTCGCACTACTGGCCTTCGTGGCGCCCGGCGCGCTGCTGGGCGTCGGCTTGGCGGCGATCTGGAACCAGCCGGAAACGGCCTGGGTGTATCAGACGTCCGCCATCATCGTGCTGGGCTTCGTCGGCCGCTACGCCGTCGTCGGCGTGCGGACCCTCGCCGTCGCATGCACGCAGACGCCCGCGCAGATCGAGGACGCCGCCCGGGTCTTCGGTGCAGGCTATCTGCGGACGTTGGCGGGCATCGTGGTCCCGCTCCACTGGCGGGCCATTCTCGGCGCCTGGGTGTTCGCCATGGTGTTTTGCCTGCGCGACCTGGAGACGGCCGTCCTCTACTATCCGCCCGGCCGAGCGCCGCTGGCGGTCCGCGTCTTCACCCTCGAGGCCAACGGCCCCGAACCTGTCGTCGCGGCGCTCGCCAGCGTGCAGGTCCTTCTCACGCTGGCGCTGCTCGGCTTTGCCCTGGGAGCGGCGGCGATGCGGCCAAGGGCCCATGACGACACTTCGGTTCGACAACGTCAGCCTGAGTTTCGGGAGCACGCCGGCGCTCTCTGACCTCTCGCTGGTCGTGGAGTCCGGAGAGGTCGTGGCCGTCCTGGGACCCTCCGGCTGCGGCAAGACCAGCCTCCTTCGCGTGGCGCTCGGACTGGATGCGCCGACGCGAGGGACGGTCTGGGCCGGCGCGACGCGCCTGAGCGCGGACGGACAGGTCCTCGTGCCCCCTGAGCGCCGGCGCCTGGCGATGGTGTTCCAGGACCTCGCGCTATGGCCGCACCTGTCGGTCGAAGCCCACCTGCGCTTCGTGCTGAGCTCGGTAGGCGTGCCCAAGCGGGATCAGGAGGAGCGGATCATCCGGATGCTCGAGCAGGTGGAGCTCCAGGAGCGCGCCGCGGCGCACCCGGGCGAGCTCTCCGGCGGGGAACGCCAGCGGGTTGCGATCGCGCGCGCGCTCGTCACGGAACCGGCCGCGGTGCTGTTGGATGAACCGCTATCGAACCTCGACCTCCGCCTCAGGCGAGAGCTGCTGGGCCTGTTGAAGGGTCTGTTCGCCCAACGCCGGATGACGGCGGTCTACGTGACCCATGACATCCGCGAGGCGGTGGCTCTGGGCGACCGCATCGCGGTGATGAACGCCGGAGGCGTAGTGGCGGTAGGCGCAATTGATGCATTGCGAGGTTCGCCCGAGCCGCTCGTTCGGGAGTTGCTGGAAGGGCTTACGTGGTCAGGTCTGTGAGATTCGCCGCCCCCGCCGCTGCGGGAGGCCACGCCCCTGGGTCGGGAATGGCC
Organism: Phenylobacterium sp. J367; assembly: GCF_024699985.1. Lineage (GTDB taxonomy): Bacteria > Pseudomonadota > Alphaproteobacteria > Caulobacterales > Caulobacteraceae > Phenylobacterium. Next base: position 119,503 of record NZ_JAJONA010000002.1, read on the forward strand.
GAGCGGCCCCCTACTCGGTCAAGGCATGGAGCCCAGGCCGGAGGACATGCGTGTGGCAAGACTTCAATCGGACCGCCCGCGATGATACACCTCCCTGCGCGGGCCATGCGGGCGCCCCGCCCATAGACGGATGTCCGTCCAAGACCCGCTCCCCCAGGCCTCGTGCCCGGGCGTTTGGAGCGTGCGCGGATGGTCGGACAGTCTTTTACCTATTCTTTCGAGCCGGGCGGACCGCCTGTCAGAATCCCAGTCGTTTTCGCAGGGGCGGGCGCATGACTGCGACAGTGGTGAGCGACGCCCCGTCGGCGGCCGAGCCGCAGCCGCCGGCGCTGACCTATTCTCAGCTTTTTCTGCGCTTCCTGCGTTTCGGCCTGATGGCCTGGGGCGGCCCTGTCGCCCAGATCGCGATGTTGCGGAAGGAACTGGTCGAAGAGGAGCGCTGGATCTCCAGCGATCGGTTCAACCGGCTGCTCGCGGTGATGCAGGTCTTGCCGGGACCAGAGGCGCACGAGCTGTGCGTCCATCTCGGCATGCGCGCCAAGGGCCGGCTCGGCGGCATGCTGGCAGGGCTCGGCTTCATGCTGCCTGGCTTCCTGCTCATGCTGGCGCTGTCGTGGCTTTACTTCGCCATCGACCTCGCCGGGTCCGGCTCGGCGCCGCCTTCCTCGGCGTGCAGGTAGCCGTGATCGCCCTGATCGTCCGCGCCGTCCATCGCATCGGCGAGCACATCCTCGTCGACCGTTGGTTATGGGCCCTGGCCATCGGCTGTGGCCTCGCCGCCCTTCTTGGCGCGAGCTTCTGGATCACCCTGCCCGCAGCTGGCGTCATCTATGCCCTGGCCGCCTCAGGCCGCCGGTGGCTGGGGGTCATCGTCGCTGGCGTCGCCATCGCGGCCGCAGCCGCCGTCGTGGTGTGGGCTCCCGCGGCCCAGCCCGGCGCGACAGTTGCGGGACTCGCAGACCAGGCGCGCGCCGGGCCGCTGCTTCTGTTCCTGTCGGGGCTGAAGGCCGGCTTGCTGACCTTCGGCGGGCGCCTATACGGCGATCCCGTTCCTGCGCAACGATGCGGTCGGGCGCGGCTGGATGAGCGACGGCCAGTTCCTCGACGGGCTGGCGCTCTCGGGCGTGCTTCCGGCGCCGCTGATCATCTTCTCCACATTCGTGGGCTACGTGGCCGGAGGCCCCCTCGGGGCCGTCGCGATGACCGTCGGCATCTTCCTTCCTGCCTTCGCCTTCTCCCTCGTGCTGTACGATCGGCTCGAAGCCGTGCTCGAGGTGAAGGCGCTGCACGCTCTCTTGGAAGGGGTGGCCGCCGGCGTCGTGGGGCTTATCGCGGCCACGACGCTGCAACTGGCGCAAGCGACGGCCGGGCGCGTTCCTTCGCTCTGGCCGGCCGCGGCGATCTTCGCCGGCGCCTTTGGCCGTCCTCTATTTGTGGAAGAGCAAGCTCAACGTTGTGGTGATCGTTCTGGCGGCGGGTCTGGCGGGTTGGATCAGCTACTAGCGCCTTCTGCCGTGCTGCTGGCGGCGCCGCCCGAGCGTGTGGGGGGTGTCGGCGCATGACGAGCCCAACCTCGGTCCTTCTTGTGCGGGCGTGCGTCGCGCTCATGACGGCTGTCGCCGGCGCGCCCGCGAACGCGTACGCGTTCCCCGCCGTACCGCTCGACGGACGCCGGAACGGCTGATCCGCACGAGGTTGAGCTGCGCCTGGGTCTCGGCGAGGTCGAACGCGACTCGGGTCGCACTGAGGTGCTCAGTCCGCTGCTGCAGGCCAATCTCGGCCTACCGAATGGGTTCGAGCTGATCTCCGAGCTTGAGTACTCGCCACGCGGCGAGGGGCTGAAGGACGGAGCGCTTGGGGGCGAAATGGGCGGCGCCGGTGTCTGCCAGGCTCAGCATCGGCGTGGAGATCCTGGCGCTGGCGCCGGTCAGCCGCTCGACCAGCGGCGTGGGCGTGGAGACCACGCTGCTCGCGACGTTGCGGATGGATGGCTACGAGCTGCACCTCAATGCGGGCGGCTTCCACGACCCGCGCGCCGGCCCGGCGGAGTCGGGATGGCGTGCGAGCGCGCTGAGCGAGTTTCCTCACGGTGATCAGCGGCTCGGAGTCGAGCTGTTCGGCAAGGATTCCAATCGCGGTCGGCCCGACGTGAGGGCCGGCGCAGGCTTGATCTACGACCTGGGAGGTTTCGACCTTCGGACCGGCGTCCACGTCGGCCTGACTCCGGCCGCTCCAGACGTCGGCCTGAACCTGTGGCTGACCACCAGTTCCCCTCCGGCAGTAAACAGGAGGCCCTACGCATGAGAACCCCAACACTCATTAATCCATCGAGGAGGAATTCAGGATGTCGGACATCACCCCGGACCGCCGCGCCCTACTGGGCGCCGGCGCTTTCTGGCGGCGGGCATGAGCGCCGCCAGCGCCGCGGCCGCGCCGCCCAAGCCGCAGCCCAAACCCCTCGTATTCGATCCGACCGCCGTGCCCGGGCTCTCGGAGAAGCTGCTCCGCAGCCATTACGACAACAACTACACAGGCGCCTGACCCGCCTGGGCGTGATCGCCGCCGAGTTCGCGAGCCTGGATCCGGCGACGGCGCCGGGTTTCCGGGTTAACGGGCTGAAGCGTGAGGAGCTGATCGCCTGGAACTCCATGATTCTGCACGAGGTCTATTTCGCGGGCTTCGGGCCGGCGGAGCGGCCGAACGCGGCGCTCGCGCAGGCCATTGAACGCGATTTCGGCAGCCACGACCGTTGGGCGGCCGAGTTCTCGGGCATGGGCAAGGCGCTCGGCGGCGGCTCCGGCTGGGTGCTGCTCGCCTGGAGCCGCCGCGACGGGCGGCTGGTCAACACCTGGGCCGCCGACCACACCATGACGCTCGCCGACGGCGCCCCGCTGTTGGCGCTCGACATGTATGAGCACGCCTATCACATGGATTATGGCGCCCAAGGCCGCGGCCTACGTGGAGGCGTTCATGAAGGCGTTCTCCTGGCGGAACGCCAACGAGGCCTTCCGTCGGGCATCGGCGTAAGCGGGGGCCTGGGCGCGAGCATTCCGCGCCCTCCCGCTGAGCGGCTGGGCGCGGCAGAGCGAATCCCGTGATGGCCAGGAGCCGACTGCTCCGGTCTCCCTTGGCGGCCGTGTGGCGTCGGGTTCGGCTAACCCTGAGCTTTGGCGTTCTCCGGCGGCGCGATGGCTGGCAGGCAGAGCCGGAAAAAGCGCGCCGCCTCCGCAAGCCTCGCTCACGGTGATCGAGCCGTCGTGCGCTCGCGCGATCTCCGCCACGATCGCCAGCCCCAGCCCCGCGCCGGAGCTGCCCGCGCGTTGCGAGGGTGCGCGCCAGAAGCGGTCAAACACCATCTCGCGGTGCTCTGGCGCCACGCCCGGCCCGGCGTCCGCGACCGAAACGGCGCCGTCGGTTTCGACGCGGACGACGACCTCCGTATCGGGCGGAGTGTGACCGATGGCGTTCTCGACGAGGTTGCGCAGCGCGTCGGCGAGGGCGTCGTGGTTCCCCTGGACCCAGACAGGCTCGTCGGGTGCCTCGAAGGCCAGGCTGCGGCCGGCCGCAGAGGCCCAGGGCGCCAGGTGCTCGACCACATGCGCGGCGGTCCCCCGCAGGTCCAGGGGTCGGCGAACCATTGGCGGGCCGTCCAGGCGAGCGATGCCGAGAAGCTGCGCCACGATCCGGTTCATGCGCTGGGCGTCAAGCCGCAGCCGCGCGACCTCGGGAGTGTCCTGCAGATCGTCCAGGGCGGCGGTGAGGATGGCAAGCGGCGTGCGAAGCTCATGGGCGGCGTCGGCCGTGAACTGGCGCTGGACCTCGAAGCCGTGCTCCAGCCGCTCCAGGGCGCCGTTGATCGCCGCGACCAGCGGCGCGAGCTCGGAGGGAAGATCGTCCGTCGGAAGGCGCACGCCATTCACCCCCGGAGCGATCGACGCCGCTTGTTCGGACGCGGCGTGGACCGGCTTCAACGCAGTCCGAATGGTCCAGGCCGCCACCGCAAGCACCAAGACCGCGAAGACCGGGAAGAACCAGGCGCCGTCGCCAAGCACCTCGGCGACGAACTCGTGAGCTAGGGCCTCGTTCGAGAGTTCCTCCGCCGCCTTATAGCTGGCGATAACCACGGCTAGAAGGCCGACGGCGAGGGTCGCAAGCAGCACGGCGGCCAGGCGAAGGACCAGACGCCCCTCGAGCGACTTACGCCAGGATGCGCGCATGTCAGGCGCCCTTCCTGCAGGAAGTAGCCGATCCCACGGACTGTATGGATCGCACAGGTCGCGTTGGCGTCCGCCAGCTTGCGGCGGAGGTGGTGCACGTGCACGGGGATGGCGTTCGAGCCGAGCTCCTCGCCCATGCCGTACAGCTTCTCTTCGAGAACCACCTTCGGGACTACCCGGCCGAGGCGCCGCATCAGGTGCTCAAGAATGGCGAGCTCCTGCCGCGGCAAGGGAAGCACATGCTCGCCGACGCGAACATCGCGGCCGATGGTGTCGAGCGAGAGGTTGCCAGCCTCTAGCCGGACGCCGAGGCCCCGCCGGGGGGCGCAGCAGCGCCTTGAGCCGCGCCACCAGCTCGGCCATGGCGAACGGCTTGACCAGATAGTCGTCGGCGCCGGCGTCGAGGCCGTTCACCCGGTCTTCGACGCTGTCCCGCGCCGTCAGCACGAGGACTGGCGGCCGCTTGGGCCGCTGCCTTAACGTCTCCAGCAGGGCGAGGCCGTCCCCGTCCGGCAGTCCGAGGTCGAGCACGGCGGCGTCATAGGGCGTCGCCCGCAAGGTGGCCTCGGCGTCGCCGAGCGTTGGCACAGTGTCGACGACGAAGCCGGCGCGCTCAAGGCCGCCGGCGATCAGCTCCCGCATGCGGGGCTCGTCCTCGATCACCAGCAGGCGCATGCCGCCTTGTTCCTTGCCTTCTGCGTCCGCCGCCACCCTGCGGCTGCATCTTTAGGGGCGAATTAAGAGCCCCGCCGCCCGGTTCTAAAACTGCCTTAAAGCTTGGCGTTCACCCACGCGCCGACGAGGGTGAAGGCAGCATGGCCGCGGGCGTTGAAGCAATCCCCCCGAAACGCATGGAAGTGGCCCGACGCGCGGCGCGTGGTCCTCCGGCGTTGCACTGGCCGTCAGGGGTGACCGCCTGCGCGGCCGTGAGCGCGTTCCAGAACGAGTGTGGCGGTCGGTCTAACTGAGCAATACATCAGGTGATCGAACGGGACGCGCTGTGCCTGGTTCCGGCCGCTCAATCGGCGCTCCGGGGAGCCAACGCGGCAGTCGTCGGGATCCTGACGGGGGCGCTCTACGATCCCGTGTTCACCAGCGCCGTCACCGGCCCTGCGGATTTCGTGATCGCGGCGGCGGGTTTCGTCGCGCTCATCGCCTGGAAGGTGCCGCCGTGGCTCGTGGTCGTGGGAGTCACGGCCGCCGCTGTGATCACTTCCATGCTCAACTAGGGCCCTGACTTGCACGGAGGCGAAGAGAATTCGGGTGTTGGGCCAGCGCTCGTGAACGAGGCGTGCAAGGCCCAGCCCATCAGGTCGCGTGCTCGCGTCGGTGAACAGCACCGCGATCACGGGTCTTGGTCACTATGCACGCGAGAGCTTGGGCGGTCGCTGTAGTGAGAATCTCAGCGTCGGAGATATAGAGAGTGAGCAAAACCAACGCTCTGGAATCTCAGCAATTCAGCGCACCGACAATAAGCGCGGTTGGTCTGCCAGAGCGGTGACGGCGCATGCCGCTAGATCCAACCTGGGCGCAAAGCCCCGAGCTGGACTTTGAGCGTCGGCTGCTGCCCACCAAGATGCTGCGAACGATCTTCACGAGGCTTTCCGCGCGTTCCATCGGATCGCCAGCGAGCTGAGAGGGAAGAATCTGCGGTGCGGCGCTGGTCGAGAGCCGAACATTAAGGATCGTCTTCCCGGCTGCCCGGGCTTGGGCCACTAGGAAATAGTGGCTATCGACGACATCGATCTCGAAGGTCTGGCCGTTCACCTCAGCGACGGCGCGGGCGAGTAGTCTCAGCTTAGGACGTTCTTGGCGCATGGGCCACGATACTACAGGAGCGCGAGCCACAAAGGTGCGGTGGAAGCAGGTCGTTCTCCATCCGACGCGGGCGGTCCCGCTGGCGTTCCTGGCGGCGATCCTCGCCGGGACGGTGCTGCTGATGCTGCCGTTGGCGACCGCCGCGTCTGGCGGCGATCACCCTGAGCCGGGCGGTCCTACGCAACATCCGCGAGAACCTCGTCTGGGCGTTTGACTACAACATCGTGCTGATCCCGGTCGCGGCGGGGCTGCTCTATCCGGTGTTCGGCCTTCTGCTGTCGCCGATGATCGCCGCAGGCGCCATGGCGCTGTCCAGCGTCAGCGTGCTCACCAACGCTCTTCGCCTGCGGCGCTTCCGCGCCGCGGCGGTCTAGGAGGCTTCCATGAACATCGGTCAGGCGTCGAAGGCCTCAGGCGTCACCACCAAGATGATCCGTTACTACGACGAGATCGGTCTGGTTCAGCCGGCGAGCCGGACGGATGCCAACTACCGGGAGTACGGCGAGCGGCAGATCAACGAGCTGCGGTTCAAAGCGCGCCCGCAGCCTGGGCTTTTCGATGGAAGAGATCACCCAGCTCCTGTCCCGTGGCGCGACCGAGGCCGCCCGAGCCGCGAGGTCAAGGTCATCGCCGATCAGCACGTGGCCGATCTCGACGCGCGCATCGCCGAGATGCAGGCGATGGCCGACACCTGCGGCACCTCTCCCACTGCTGCGCGGGCGACGATCGGCCCGACTGCCCGAGTCCTGACGGATCTGACCGGAGGCAAGGAGCCTAGGCCTGCGCCTGCCAAGCGTGCGCTTCGCCGTCACTAGCGAAGGGATTTGCAACGCACGCATGCGAGGGTCGCGTGCTTCACCTTGAAGTCCCGCAAGAGCGTCGCGCCCCCTAGTGGCCAAGGCGGCTTCTGCGCCATAGGCGCGAATCAACAGCCCACAGAACTCGGGCGTTTGCCCCAAAGTCGCCCCTTCTCGGGCCGAAACCTTACCGGCTTTCGGGGGAAATGCGCGCGCATGCCTGCTTGAATCAGGCTGCTCAAGTGCGACTAGAAGCTCGCCCAATAGGCGCGTAGCTTTACTATAGAAAAAGAACGAATCGCACTTTTTTATCCAATAATGCCCTTGACCTCGCCCTATCCGCGACCTCAGGGTTGTGATGCCCGGTGAAGGCGGGCGGACGCAATCAAGGGGTCAGCTGTGATGAAAAATGCCGGTTCAAGCCAAGTTCGGGGGCGTGCATCGACCGCCCTGGCCCTCGTCGCCGGCGCAGCCTTCTTCCTCGCGGTTAGCCCGGCGTGGGCCGCCGGCGCCGGCACCGCCATGCCGTGGGAAGGTCCGCTCGACACGATCATGCAGTCCCTGTCGGGGCCCGTCGCCAAGGCGGTCGGCATCATCGCCATCGTCCTGACAGGGCTCGGCTTCGCCTTTGCGGAAGGCGGCTCGGCCATGCGCAAGGGGATCGGCATCGTCTTCGGTCTGGCGATCGCTTTCACCGCCACGACCTTCATCTCGACCTTCTTCAACATGACCGCCGGGGCGCGTTCTGAGATGGCCCGGTCCGACGTCGAAGGCTTCGAGATCGCCTTTCACAGCTCGCTGTCGGAGCCGGTGACCATCGCGGGCGTGCCCCGGATGATCGCGGTGCTCAACGGGACGCTGACAGCCGTCCTGGCGCTGGGCCTGCAGGTCCCCTTGATCGGCATCCCGGTCGGCTTGGCCATCCATGGGGCCTGCTACTGGCTGAACAAGCGCGATCCCTACTTCTTCGACGCGCTCGGCCGACACATTCGCCAGAAGCCCTACCTGGACGCCTGACGTGCGCGCGCGGCTTCACCCTTCCCCCTTTTCCGGTCTCATAGAGGTCCGCCGTGCTGTATTTGCGTGAGTACCGGCCGAGGGCTGATCGCCTGTTCGATCATCTCCCCTGGGTCGCCCTGATCGGGCCCGGCCTGGTGCTCAATAAGGACGGCAGCTTTCAAAAGACCCTGGCGTTTCGGGGCCCGGACCTGGCCAGCGCCACAGACGCAGGCTTGGTCGCCACCCGCGCCCAGTTGAACAACGCGCTTCGGCGGCTCGGTTCACGCTGGTGCTTACACATCGAGGCCGTCCGATCCCCGTCGCAGACCTACCCCACGAGCCAATTTCCCGACCCGGTCTCGGACCTTGTCGATGAGGAACGCCGCGAGGGCTTCGAGGCGCAGGAGCGTCACTTCGAGAGCCGCTACTTCCTCACTTTCACCTATCTGCCGCCCGAGGAGGCGATCTCGACGGCTGAAAGCCTTCTGCTCGAAAACGCCCCGTCGGGTCGCGGCGCCGAGGGCATGTACCGGGCCGCCCTGAGCGACTTTCTGAGCACCGTCCACCAGATCGCCGACATCCTGACCGCGATCATGCCCGAGGTCAGCGAACTGACCGACGACGAGACCCTCACCTATCTGCATAGCTGCATCTCGACGAAGCGGCACCCGGTCGCCACGCCCGAGACGCCGGCTTATCTCGACGCCTTCCTGACCGACGACGATTTCCAGGGCGGCCTGCTGCCCCGGCTCGGTGGGCAATACCTGCGCACCATTTCGGTGAGGGCCCTACCCGACCTCGTGTCCCGGCCTGCTCGACCGGCTCAATGAGCTGGGCATTAGCTATCGCTGGGTCTGCCGGTATCTGCCGCTGGACAAGGAAGATGCTCGCAAGGCGGTGACCACGGTCCGAAAGCGCTGGTTCGCCAAGCGCAAGGGCGTGATGGCGCTCCTGAAGGAGGCCATCACCCGCGAGCCCTCGCTCCTGGAGGATCCGGACGCGGCGGCCAAGGCAGTCGACGCCGATGCAGCCCTGGCGATCCTGGGCGGCGACTACGCCTCCATCGGCTACTTCACGCCGACCGTCACCCTGATGGACGCCGATCCCGACCGACTCGCCAACCGGGTCCGCGAGGTCGAGGGCGCCATCAATCGGGCGGGCTTCGTCTGCAAGGTCGAAGACGTCAATGCCGTTGAGGCGTGGATCGGCAGCCTCCCCGGCCAGGCCTATGCCGACCTGCGGCGGCCATTGGTGTCGTCGCTGAACCTTTGCGACATGATGCCGATGTCGGCCATCTGGCCCGGTCCGACCATCAACGCCCACCTGTCGGCGGAGTGTCAGAAGCGCGGTTACCCTGGGCTTCAGCCGGCGCTGCTGGTCACCCGCCTGGCCGGCACCACGCCCTTTCGGTTTGACCTGCACCAGGGCGATGTCGGCCACACGATGATCGTCGGGCCGACCGGGGCCGGGAAATCGGTCCTGCTCAACACCCTGGCCATGCAGTGGCTGCGCTACCCTGAGGCTCAGGTCTTCTATTTCGACAAGGGCGCGAGCTCGCGGGCCTCGACGCTGTTGGTCGACGGGCAATTCTATGTGCTCGGCGGCGACCAGAGCGAGCTGGCCTTCCAGCCGCTCGCGGCGATCGACGCCCCAGATGACCGGGCCTGGGCGCAGGAATGGGTGCAGGACATCGTCGCCGCCGAAGGCGTGCCGATCACCCCGCCGGTCAAGGACGAGATCTGGAGTGGCCTGCGCAATCTCGCCGAAGGGCCGCGGGACCAGCGCACCTCACCCTCCTGGCCGCAACCATCCAGGATCAGGCCGTCAAGGCGGCGCTCGCCCCCTACACGCTGAGCGGCCCTTACGGCCATCTGCTCGACGCCAGTCAGAACGCCCTGAAGCCGGCCGCCTGGCAGACCTTCGAGATGGCCGAACTGATGGCCAGCAAGTCGGCGCTGGCCCCGGTGCTCACCTACATCTTCCGCAGTCTCGAGCGGCGCTTCGATGGCCGGCCGACGTTGTTGGTGCTCGATGAGGCTTGGCTGTTTCTCGACCAGGGCCTTCGCGGCCAAGATCCGCGAATGGCTCAAGACCCTGCGGAAGTTCAATGTCGCCGTGGTGTTCGCCACCCAGAGCCTGGCGGACGTCGCGCGCTCGTCGATCGCGCCAGCGCTGATCGAGAGCTGCCCGACCCGCATCTTCCTGCCCAATCCCGACGCCCAGACGCCGCAGATCGCCGCGCTCTATCAGGACTTCGGCTTGAACCCGCAGCAGGTGCGGATCATCGCCACCGCCACCCCCAAGCGCGAATACTACTACCAGTCCACGTCCGGGAACCGGCTCTTCGAGCTGGGCTTGGGTGGTTTGTCCCTCGCGGCCGTGGGTTCGTCCTCGCCCGGCGATCAACAACTCATCAGCCAGCTTCTCGCCGACCATGATCGTGGGGAATTTGCCGAGCGGTTCTTCGCCGCCAAAGGCCAGGCCGACGTCGCCCGCTATCTCGGCGACCAGCGGCGCGCCGCCTTCCCGAGGGTGGCGTGATGGGGGGCGCTCGATGTGTCCTTTGCAGCTTCTCGTCCGGCTATGAGCCCGCGCGACTTCGCGCGTCTGGCTTGGCTGAACCGTCACCTTCCGGGCGTTTGGACCTCCACCCGCCGTCGCCGTCGAATCCTGTTCCTGGCCTTGGCCGCGCCCGGCTTCCTCGCGGTCTTCGGCACCACCTACCACCACAACTTCTTCGTCATGCTGGCGGGCTTTGCGTTGTTCGGCGCCGCCGTCGCCTTTCGCGCGGTCTCTGAACCCCTGTTCGTCCAGGCGGCCAGCGACGACCTGCTCCCATCTCCCCACTCCGCCAGTCACAAGGACTCTCCAGATGCGTAAGCAGCTTTGGCCGGGGCGGCGATCGTCGCGATGTCCCTGGGGCTGGGGCCCATGCCGCCACAATCGGCAGCCGCTCAGCAGATCGTTTTCGATCCGCGCGCTGTGGCGCAGGCGATCCAGCAAGTGCGACAGGGCGTGGCCCAGATCCAGCAGTTGCAGGCGCAAGTCACCAACCAGATGGCGATGCTGCAAAGGCTGGGGACGGACGTCACCCAGCCGTTGGCCCAGATCAACGCACAGGCGACCCAGCTCATGCAGCAGGCCCAGGCGATCGGCTACAACAGCCAGAATATCGCCGGGCAGTTTCAGCAGTTCTATCCGGCCAGCATGTCCGGTCAGAGTTTCGCTCAGATCCAGCAGCGGCTGGCGAGCTGGGAGGCCAACAGCCGGTTGACCCCTTCAGGACTCGATGGCCGTGCAGAACCAGCTGGTGAGATCCCAGGGGACGACAGCCGGCGCGGTGAACAGCGCAGTGTCCGCATCTCAAGGGGCTGCTGGGCAGACAGCGGCGATCCAGGCGACCAATCAGCTGCTCGCTGCGCTGAGCAGTCAGCTCCAAGGCCTGCAGACAATTCTGATCGCGCAAGCGCGAACGCAGGAAACGATCCTGGCGCAGCAGCAGGCGGGGGCCATCGCAGCTAGGGCCGAGACGGAGCGGGCGACCGCCTACACAAGACCGGCAGCCGGCTGCCTAATATCTCGGACTTCCAATGATGCGGTCGTTATTCGCCATCAGCTGCCTCGTCGCAATTGGCCTCGCCGGCTGCGGAAAACCCGCCTCAGAGCAGAGCCAGACAGACCCTCCGGCCAAGGTGAAACCGTGTCCGGACGTAAACAACCGTGACCGCAACGATCCCTGCTCACCGCTGTACTTCAAAAAGAAGGGCAGCAGCCTTCCCGACAAAGACAGCCTCTAGGCTGGCAGTGCGCCGAGGATTCCCGTGGCGACCGCAGATCCCGCTGCTCTTGATCAATTCATCAGTGCGTTCACTGGCCAAGTTGGCAGTGGGTTCGGTGCTATCGCCGGCCCCGTGCAGGGCGTACTCGCGACGCTGGTCGTCATCAGCATCACGATATCGGCCATTCTCTGGGCGATCGATGAGACCCAGAACATCATGGCTGCCCTCGTCAGGAAGATCCTCCTGATCGGGTTTTTCGCTTGGCTCGTCACAAACTGGCACTCCCTCACACTTACCGTCATCAACGGCTTTGCGAAGCTGGGCCTTCAGGCGAGCGGCGGCGGATCGATTGGTGATTTCACGCGGGCCCCGACCAAGGCGGTCGAAGCAGGGCTCTCCAGTCGTAATCGACCTCATCAAGCACATTGGCGACCTCGCCCAGCAGAACGCCGGCTTCGGTGCGCTCATGCACATCGACATGATCATCGTCGCGGCGGTTGCCGCGATCGGCATCCTCTTAGCCTTCATCATCCTGGCGATCGAGATCGCTGTCACGATCATCGAGTTCTACATAGTCACCCTGATCGCCTTCGTCGTGGTCCCGTTTGGAGTGCTTTCGCAGACCTCCTTCTTGGCTGAGAAGGCCATCGGGTACGTCGTTTCTGTGGGGTTCAAGTTCATGGCCCTCGCGGTGATCGCGGGGGTCGGGATCAACATCTTTGAGACCTATACCCTGTCGCCCCAGCCGACGGTGGCGGAGGAAGCCGGCCTCCTTTTGTCGGCGATTTTTCTCATGATGCTTTCGCTGAAGGTGCCGGCAATTGCAGGCGCGATGATCTCCGGCGGACCGCAACTGAACACGGGTGGCGCCTTATGGGTGCGGCAGGCGTCGCCGCTGGCGCGGCCGGTGTGGGTCTCGCTGCCCGCGCTGCCGGTGGCGCTGTGGCGGGTGGCTGGGCCGCTGGAGGCGAGAAGATCGCCGCCGCCCGCGCAGCCTCGGGAAGCCTCAATTCCGGCGGGTCTCGTCCGACCGGCGGCTCAGGCAGCGCCATGGCGGCCGACTTCGCCAGAGCTCCAGTCTCGACCATGGCGGCCGAGGGACGCGCCGCCGGGAGCCGTCTGTTCTCATCTCGCAACGCGTCTGACGGCGAGGCACCTCCCCACCCCCTCCGCCGCCGCAGGCGTCTCCATCCTCCGGATCGTCCGTCGTGTCGCGGGCTGAGGCGCGCCGGGGGGCGGGCTTTCGGGTGTGGCTCGGGACAGCGCCGCCGCGGCGACCGCCGGCGGTGACGGTAGTGGCCCTGGCCTCAGCGCCACCCCGACCCGCCGCGATGACGATCCCGAAGAGTGAGCCCAGTCGAGAGTGCGCCGATGAACCCCTTCAAACGACCCAATGATCGCTATGGCAGCTCCGCGCCGGTCGAGAGCCCGTACTTGCGCGCCTCGCGGGAGTGGGACACGCGGATCGGCTCGGCCGTGGTGCAGGCCAAGAATTGGCGGATGGCGGCCTTTGGTGGGCTTGGCCTCGCGGCGCTGGCGCTCGGCGGTTTCATCTATGAGGCCAACAACACCAACATCGCCACCTATGTCGTGCCAATCGACCGCTACGCTCGGCCCGGTCGCATCGAGATGGCCGGCCGGACCTATGAGCCCACGACGGCCGAGACCGGCTACTTCCTCGCGGACTGGGTCCGGCGGACCCGCTCGAAGAGCATCGACCCCATCGTCATCCGGGACAACTGGACGGCGGCCTATCACTTCGTCTCCGGCCCTGCGATCGGACAGCTGAACGCCTTCGCCAAGGCCAACGACCCCTTCGCCAACGCCGGAACCCAGGCGGTGAACGTCGAGATCGTGTCGGTCCTGCCGCGCAGCGCGCACACCTACCAGGTCCAATGGCGCGAGACGCAGTTCAACGCCGGGACCTCCGGCGTGACGGAGGCCTGGACCGGCCTGTTCACGACCAAGGTCGTGGCGCCGAAGAACGAGGCCGAGCTGAGGGCCAACCCGCTGGGGATCTACATCACCGAGTTTCAATGGAGTCGTGAGCTATGAGCGCCTTGTCCCCTAGACGGCTTTCCATGGGCGCTGCGGCCGGCTTGTTGGTGTTGCTGGCGGCGTCCGCGAGCCCGTCGGCGGCGCAGACCATCGCCCCCCGCTCGGGGACGACAGCGCCTGCCCGGCCCGTGGCTCAAGCGCCGGTCACCCTCGCCGAGTGGGCGCCCTCATCGACCGCCCGGCCGGCCCCGCAACGTCGGTCGCCGCCCCGCACCTATGCGCGGCCAACAGCCCTGACGACGGTCCAGTCGGCCAACAGCAGCGCGCGCGATTACCCGAGGGCAGGCTCCTATGTGAACGCCGCGCTCTACTACGACTTCGAACCGGGCCGGCTCTACACGGTCAACACCAGCCCGCGATTCCTGACCGCGATCTCGCTGCGCCCGGGGGAAAAGCTCGTTTCCAAAGCGGCGGGCGACACCGTCCGTTGGGTGCTCGGGGAGACCGTTCAGGGATCCGGCGCGACCCAACAGGTCATCGTGATGGTCAAGCCGATCCGCGGGTCCTTGCGCACCAACATCATCCTGACGACCGATCAGCGGACCTATCTGCTCGAGGCCGTCAGTCACGAGGGCGATACCTACACCAGCGTCGTCGCCTGGAACTATCCGCAAGACGAAGCCCGCGAGGCGCAGGCCGCCCAGGCGGCAGAGAGCCGAGGGATCGCCGCGTCGGGCTTGGCCGTGGATTCCCTGCACTTCGGCTACCGCATCAAGGCCAGTGGTCTTCGGGCCCCGCGCTGGCAGCCGGTTCGCGTCTTCGACGATGGCCTGAAGACCTACATCCAGTTTCCGCGCGACATGGCCACGACCGAGGGCGCCGCCGCTCTTCCTGATCGGCCCCGACAAGCAGGCCCAGCTCGTCAACTACCGCTACCTCGGCGGCTACTATGTCGTGGACCGGCTGATCGACGTCGCCGAGCTGAGGCTTGGCGAGCGCAAGCAGACCGTCGTGCGCATCACCCGCACCGGCGAACGGGGTGGATCGTGACCCAGCTTCCGCCTGATCCGGCCTTGGCGCCGCAGCCGCGCAAGGCGGCGCCGGAGAGTGTCCTCGCCGCCCCCCGCAACCCGGTGACGCGCTGGAACCGCAAGTACCTGATCGCCAGCGCCACGGGGCTCGCCGGGATCGTCGCCCTGGGGTTCTATCTTGGCTTTGGCGGCGCCCATGCGCCCCAGGCGCGACCGGAAGCGCTGTCCGACGCCGCCGATACCGGCCAGGTTCAGACGCCCGCTATCTCCACCAAATATGCGGCGGGCTACGCCGATCCGGCGCTGCAGGCTCAGGCCCTGCCCGGGACCGCCGCCCTGCCGCCGCCGGAAGGCGCGCCGGGCTCTTTGCCGGCGGGGACGACGCCGCCACCTACGCCGCCTGGCCAGGTCGATCCTGCTGTCCAGGCCGCGCGAGAACAGGCGCTTGCCGCGCGGTCCTCCAGCCCCTTCTTCGGTGCACCGCCGCCGGCGCCCGGCTGGCGATCTTGCCGCGCTCGCTGGCCCGATCGCGACGTCCGCTGCGGCCGCGGGAGAGCCGGCGGTCGCCGAGGTGCAGCCCGCCAACGGCCAGGCGGCGAAACGCCAATTCGCCGCCAACGCCCGGACGGACGACTACCTGACCAATCCACTGCAGCCGGCGCTCAGCCCCTGGGAAGTGAAGGCCGGCAGCATCATCTCGGCCGCCCTCGTGACGGCGATCAACTCCGATCTACCTGGCCAGGTGATCGCCCAGGTCACCGAGCCGGTCTACGACCACAAGACCGGGCGGACCGTGCTGATCCCGCAGGGGTCGAGGCTCATCGGGCAATACGACAGCCAGATCGCCTACGGTCAGAACCGGGCCCTGATCGCCTGGAACCGGATCATCATGCCCGACGGCCGCTCGATCAACATCGGGTCGATGGCGGGCGCGGACCTGTCCGGTGCGGCGGGGGTTCAGGACAAGACCGACGGCCACTTTGGCCAGCTGGCCCGTGGGGTGATCCTCTCGACCCTGTTCAGCGTCGGGGCGGCCGCCGCCCAGGACGCCAGCAGCCGCAGCTCCGGGGCCATCGTCGTCAACTCGGCCGGCAGCGGCGTTTCCAACGCCGCCCAGCAGGTTGGCCAGCAGATCACCGGCCGCGATCTCAATCGTCAGCCCACCTTGCGCGTGCGCGCCGGCTGGCCGGTCCGCGTGCTCGTCAGCAAGGACATGATCCTCGCCCCGTACCCGTAAGCATGAGTGTTTCGCGTGACCCCATCTGCAGAAAAACTCGGCCTCTTCCTGCCGGAAGGCCTCCACAAGGCGATGCTCAAAACGGCCGAGCGCCTGAACACCCGCAAGAACCCACGGGGCAGTGTTCGGCTGATCTACGAACGCGCCTTCCGCGAGCTGGTCGAGGCGCTCGACGGCGGCGAGGTGGTGACCTTCCCGGCCGTGCGCGGCGCTAAGGACCGCGTCTCGGTGCGGTTGTCCAAGCCCCCTGTGCGTGCGGATCCGGCGACAGACCGATGCCCTCAACCTCAAGCTCACGGACTTCGCTTTCACAGCGATCGACCGCTTCCTCCAGGCCACTCGAGGAAACGCCCATGACGCGCCCCGCCAAGACCGCCCTCGCCCTGGGCAAGATCGATCTCGAGGAGAAGACGACCGATCTGCGCTTGAAGCTGAAGGGCAAGCTCGCCGTGGACCTGGCCGACTATCAGCGGGCCTTCGCCCAAGCCAATGACCAGACCCTCGAGCTCGAGCAGCTGGTGCCCCACATCCTCGCGGCCTTCATCGATGCGGACAAAGGCTTCCAGGCTTGGCGCAAGGCGCAGCCTGCCACGTCGTAACCGCGCCTCGTCCGGACCTTCGCTAGGGGTGGCGTGGTTGGGTGCGCGCAACCACAATCCCTAGCAAGCTGAGTCGCAGCTTGGCGGACCTCGTTTCCCGAACGACGTCAACCGCCCGAATCGGCCCTTTTTGCCCAAAAGGGTGCAATTCCAAGCCTTCAGGATTCGTCAGACTCACTGAACGCTACCGTCGACTGAGTCGCGTCGCGGACCCTCCGCGCGCGCTCGGTCGCCCCAGAGGACTTCATCTTGACCTAGACGAGACCCCTAAACGGCGAGAGCCCCCGTTGGCGCGGGAGGCTCTCGGAAATCGCAGGCGCCGTGTGGTAGCGGCTTGATTTGATCGAGTAAGCCTAAGCGGCGCATTTTGCGTCGTCAAGGCCTCGAACAGAAGACCTATGGTCTTTTGCCTGCCGGTTTCGCGCCCGTGAATCGGCCTCGTCCCAGCCAGGAAGGGACGGTATGCGAACGGCCTTATCCGGCGACGACTGGCGACCAGGTTTCGCCAAGCGCGCCCCTAACTTTGACGCGGTCTGCGCGCAGGCCCGCGCCTGGCGCTGGCAGCCCGGCGTCTCCGTGGCGCGGATCGCCGCGGCGGTGCTGAAGGGCACGCCCACGCTCACCGTGCAGCAGCGGATGACGCTGTTGCTCTATGTCGAGCACCTCAACCAGGACCGGCTTGAACAGGACGTAGCAACCGTGTGGCCTGGGACCAGCCTAATCGCCGACTATCTGGGATGCACCGAGAGCAACGCCCGGGCCCACAGGCGCGCCCTGGAGGCCGCCGGCTTCATGGTGCGCGACTACACCCGCGCCAATCGGCCGGCCGGCGTCGAGGCCTATGACCTCGCCCCCTCGTGGCGCGGCTGGACGAGCTGGAGGCGGCGGATCTCGCCGTCCGCGAGGCCGCTCAGGCCCGCAGGGCCGCCTATTCCGAACCCGTCGTCTTCAATCAAAGAAATACCGCCCGGGCGCCAAGATTCACTCACCTAGAACAGTCCCATCAGAACGCCAGTTCTTCTGTACGAGGAAAGGACGCGCCTTCGGCACGACATCAATCTGGTGAGCGGCGGTCTACGTCCGCCGAGCACGGCCAGGACACGAAATCCTCGGGCAAACCTCGCAACAGCGGGCAGGCCAGCGCCATTTGCTCTCCGGAGGGAGCAAGCGGTTTCTCCAGCGCCTTTTCGGAGGGGTCCGCGCCCGCGGAAATGGTCCGCCAGGAGCTTAGGGCCGCCTTCCAGGTCTCTCCGCGCATCGCCGCGCTAGTGGGGCCTGCCTCCGTGGCCGATCCGGCCAGCGTCACGCCTGCCGACCTCGCCCGCGTGGCGGCGGCCGTCGACGAGCTGTTGCCCGAACGCGAGCGCAACAACGACCAGACCTTCGCCTGGGCCCTCAAGCGACATGGGGTCCGCGCCATCGCCATGCTGGCGATCGCCATCGAGGATCCCGACGTCCGTAGCCCCTGCAAATACTTCGGCCGGATGGCCTCATACGAGCCGAACGGGGCGCCGGACCTGCGGCTCAACTTCGCCCGCGTTCTCAAGGCCAAGGGCGACATCCCGCCGGCCGAACCGCCGCCGACCCTCATGGCGGCGCCCGGGGTCGATGATCCCATCTGGCGGAAGATTGATGAGCCGCTGCGCCGGCTGGTTCGCGAGGGCGCCTATGGGGAGCTGGTTCAGCCGCGTCGGCTTCCATGGGATCGACGACGGGGTGATGACCTTATCGACGCTGAGCCAGATCGCCGCCGACCGGATCAAGCGCGACTACGTCGATGCGATCCTGCATGCGGCCGAGGTCGCCGAGGTCTTCGTCGACCGGGTGATCGTGACCCTGCGCAAGGATCGGCGATGATCCGGCGCTTGGGCGTCATAGTCCTGGCGGCGGGTCTGGCGGCGGCCTCCCCGGCCGAGTTCACCGGGCCGGCCCGGGTCGTCGATGGTGACACCTTCAGCATCGGCGCCGAGCGGGTCCGGCTGTGGGGCGTTGATGCACCCGAGGGCCGGCAGGTCTGCCAAAACGCCAAGGGTCAGGGTTATGCCTGCGGTGACGTCGCCCGCGACCAACTCGTCGGCTTGATCGGCGGCCGGATCGTGCGCTGCGAAATCCGGGACCGTGACCCGTATGGCCGCGCCGTCTCACGCTGCCAAGCCGGCGCGACCGATCTCGGCGGGGCCATGGTTCGGGCCGGGTGGGCGGTCGACTACGCCCAGTTCAGCCGCGGCGCCTATGCGTCGACCGAGGCTGAGGCGCGCCGGGCGCGGCGCGGCCTTTGGGCCGGCCGCTTCGAGACGCCCTCGACCTGGCGGGCCGATGAGCGGCAAGCGCGACCGGCGCCGGCCGCGCCGCCTCAGGCCGGCTGCGTGATCAAGGGCAATATCAACGCCAAGGGTCGGCGGATCTTCCACGTCCCAGGTCAGGAGGACTATGCGGCCACCCGCATCGACACGGCCCGGGGCGAGCGCTGGTTCTGTTCCGCGGCGGAGGCGCAAGCCGCAGGTTGGAGCGCAGCGAAGCGCTGATACTTGAGAGTATCCTCTAGTTCCCGCTCTTGCGCCAGTTGCCGACGTTGAGATCGTGGCGAGAAGCCGACCTTCGGTCCGGCTCCGGGGATGCCTGGCCCCTATATGTAGCGGGTCGAAGATACTCGACCCCCGCATCTTGAACTCCGACTGCCGCATCCCATGTCGAGCTAGACGCCGTGTTGTGGCGGGGGTGAACATGACGACCAACTACAACCTTCCCTTGGTCGGCCCGGGGTGCCAACCCTGGCGGTCTGGCAAACGCGCTGCTGGACAACCCGCGGCCACGCAGCACTTTCCTCGGTGATCTCGCGCGCAACGCAATGCTGGAACCGCCTAAGCCGGTGACGCTGGCTGACGCACTGCTCGTCGCACGTATGCTCAACCCGCCAGCGAACCAGGCGGACCTCCACTGCGGGGGCATCCTTCGGCGCGAAGCGGTCGACACGTCGCCGACGTCGACGCTGCGACTGGTTCAGACCACGCTGTGGCCCGTCATCTCGCCCTGGGCCAACGGCCATCTCCTCAGCGTCGTCCCGAGCGGCTCCTTCTCGAAGGGCACGGCGAACGCCAGCGGGACGGACATCGACCTCTTCATTTTTCAGTCTCGTCGACTGCGGTCGAAGGCCTGCGCGAAATCTACAACACCGCTCGACCGCGCCCTTCAGACCGCCGGTTACAAGACGCGCCGGCAGAATGTGTCGATCAACATCAACGTCGCCGGCCAGTCCGTCGACCTCGTGCCCGCGAAGCGCCAGAACTGGCTTGTCGAGGATCACAGCCTCTACCGGCGCAAGGTTGACAGTTGGACGAAGACGAACGTTGCCGCCCATGCGCTTCACGTCGCACACTCCGGCCGGACCGAAGAAATCCGGATCATGAAGCTCTGGCGCGATCAGCTGGGCCTGGACTGGCCGTCCTTCTATCTGGAGCTGACGGTCATCCGCGCGTTGGGCGTCTTCTCGACGTATGGCGACCTGGCGGCGAATGTTCTCGAAGGTATTCGAATTCCTCCGCGATGAATTCCTACGGGCGCGCATCGTGGGATCCCGCCAACGGAAACAACATCATCTCCGACGATCTGACCGTCGCGGAGAAGGAGCGGATAAGCGTCGGGGGCGCGCGCGCGCAACGCACTATTGGAAGCACATCGTCGTACGACGCACTGGTCGCTCCCGACGCTCTTTGAGGGCGTGCATGAGAAGGTGCATGCCGAACTGGAGTTGGCGCGGCGGGCGTATGCCCATCCGACGACAAAGGGCGACGCCAGCGAGGACGTCTGGTTGCACCTCTTCAACACCTACCTGCCGCGGCGCTATCGCGCCGCCAAGGCGTTCATTGCGGATAGCAACAACGAGTTCAGCCTGCAGCTCGACGTCGTGATCTTCGACGAGCTCTACACGCCTCCGGTGTTCGCGATGGGCGCAGTGACGATCATCCCAGCCGAGAGCGTCTACGCTGTCTTCGAAGCTAAGCAGACGGCCAACGCCGACAACCTCAGGCAGGCGCACGAGAAGGCGGCTAGCGTGCGCAGGCTGCACCGGACCAGCGCCCCCTTCATCAATGGGAGCGCGCAAACACCGGGCAAGGTACCCCCAGCCGATCTGGCGGGACCGCCAACGCTCGAGAGCGACTGGGAAGCCGGAGTTTGGAGAGCCGTTGAAGAATCTTCTTCTCGCAGCTGGCGCTGACAGCAGCCTGGACATGGGCTGCTTTGCTTCGAACGGCTTTTTCGTGCGCGACGGCGACGCCATCCTGATTAATGACAAGAGCACGGCAGCGACGGCGTTCCTATTCGAGCTCATCGCTCGGCTTCAGGCCCTCGGGACAGTGCCGGCACGATGCGCGGGCTTACGCGCGATGGCTCACGTAGGGCCAGGGGCGGCCTTTATGCCGAGGCTGGCCCGCGGGGTTCCGCAGCGCCATCAGGCTGTCGGTCCGTCGAGAGCGTGATGGGTCCGAAGTAGCCGAAGTCGTCACGGCACATGGCGATGGCGCGTGCGACGTCGCGATAGGACGCGGGGCTCGTCCGGACTCGAACATGGCCAGGCGGTGCTCGCCCGAGCGGCCGGCCAGGCGCAGCCAGACGCTCCACTCGCCGGTTCCTCGATCCTGTGAGCCGGACTTCCCTGATCGAGCCGCCGCGCTCCAGGAACCAATGACGTTGCGGGCGCGGATCGGGAAGTCGGGGTTGGTCGCGATGACCCAGGGCCTCTTCGCTGCGCGCGTCGATCTCTGTCTCGCGGTCAGCCATCGTCTGCTGCGGCAAAGCCTGCTCCCCTTGAATCGTGCTTAACTTGTCACAAAAGCACTGTTGTGTCGCGGGCCGCTTGGTCGCCAGCCGCAAAGCCCGCCCGGTTTTGCCGGGCAGACGTCGTAATTTTGAACGTCTTCGTTGAGACCTGTGCAGTGGGCCAACATCGGCGTGTGGGTTTGGCGTGCGCGAGGATGGGGGAGCGCCCCCCTGAGTCGCAAAGGTGAGCCTTGAGCGCCTACCCCCTCAGCGGGGCGGTCCCCGCAACGCCCCCTGTCAGCGTTGTGGGCCGACCCGCGGTGCGGCCGTAGGGTTGGAGAAAGGGCGCATCGAGGCGACCCCTTGAGGGCCAAAGGAGGTTCGACCCATGTCCTTGAAACCCATCGTCCAGGCCCTGGGCGGCGATCTCTATGATCGCGGCCTGCGGGCGAATATCCCGGCCCCTGGCCATAGCGCCGCCGACCGTTCGGTCTCGCTGCTGCTGCGGGAGGGCGGGTGATCGTCCACACCTTCGGTGATGGCGACTGGAAGGACGTGCTCGACCACCTGCGCGGCGAGGGCCTGGTCGATGCGCAGAATGCGCCGACCAGTCTTGCCCAATCCCGCCGGGTGCAGCCGCCGCCGCGACCGGACTCGAGCGGCGCCAGGCCGCCTTGCGGATCTGGGAGGCCGGCCGGCCGCTGGCGGGCACTTTGTCGGCGCGCCACTGCGCTCAGCGCGGCGTCAGTCGGCCCCTCACCCGGCCCGGATGTGCTGCGCCACGGCGGCCAGACGCCCGTCTCGGCCTATGCGGAGAGCCGGCATCACCGTCCCGCCCTGCTGGCGGCGATCAGCGACAAGGACGGGCGCCTTCACCGCCGTCGAGGTCACCTATCTGGCCCCGAACGCCCGCCGCGCGATCGACCTGCGCCTGAGCGCAAGACCGTGGGGCCGTCGCCGGCCAGCTGCGCGGTCCGGATCGATGCGGCCGCGCCGCAGATGCTCGTCGGCGAGGGCCTGTTCACGACGCCCTCGGCCAGCGCGCGCTTTGGCCCGCCGGCCTGGGCGCTGATGTCGACCCGCAACCCTGCGCCGCTGGCGTCCGCACAGCGGGCGTGCGCGAGGTGCTGATCGCCGCCGATCGCGGGACGGACGGCGAGGCCTCGGCCGAGCAGCTGCGGGCGGGCCTGGCGGCGGCCGGCCTGAAGGCCCGTGGCGCTGCCGCCCGACGGGTTTGGGGATTGAACGAGGCGGAGGCCGCCGGCTTGCTTGATCCGGTCAGGGCCTGAGGGGTCAAAGAAGGGAGGAAGGGATGGGGCGGGTGCGCCCAAGGGCAGGATGTCCCTCGCCCGGGTGCTGGAGCCTGACCCCAATGACCGACACCCAGACCGTCCCGGCCGCGCCGCCGACCCCGATGACCTCCATCAAGGTCCGCCTCGGCGACCTCGGCCTCGCGCCCGAGAACGTCCGTTTCAAGGAGCCCGCGGACGACGGCGTGCCCCAGCTGGCCGAAACCATCCTGGCCGCCGGCGTGGTGATCCCGCCGATCGTGCGCCCGGGTCGCAAGGGCGAGCAGCGCTTCATGGCGCTCGACGGCCGCCGCCGGCTGGGCCTCCTGCTGCTGCGCGAGCGCGGCGACCTGACCGACGACTATGAGATCGACTGCCTGGTGGCCGAGACCAAGGCCCAGCAGGTGGCCGGCGTCATGCTGCCGGCGACCGAACACGCCCCGGTCCATATCGCCGACGCGATCACCGCGATTGGCAAGCTGCGCAAGACCAAGCTGGACACCGGGGGCCATCGCTGCCGCCCTGGGCTACGCCGAGCTGGAGATCAAGCGGCTGGAGGCCCGGCGGCCGTCCATCCCAACGTTCCGAAGGCCCTGCGGGCGGGCAAGCTGACCTTGAAGCAGGTCCGCCTGTTCGCGCGCATCGGCGACAAGAAGCAGCAGGCGGAGATCGCCCAGACCGCGCTCGACGGCTACTTCCAGGACTATCAGCTGAAGGGGCTGGTGACCCGCGGCCGGGTCACGGTCGACGACCCGCGCTTCACCCTCGTGGGCATGGACCGCTACGTCGCCGCCGGCGGCCGGGTGAGCTCGGACCTGTTTGCCGAGCTGCCCGACGCCCTCCGATCCGGAGATCCTGTCGGCGGCCTGGCGCGACCGCGTGCAGCCCATCGTGGCGCACCTGCAGGCCGAGGGCCTGGCCGTCTATCTCGGCGACGACGGCGACTTCGGGGCGCCGGAAGGCTTCTCCCGCCTGCCCTATGTCTATCTTGCCCGGACCTGACCGAGGCGCAGACCACGGCGCTGAACGAGGCCATTACCGGGTCACCCAGCTGTCCTCCGCGCTGCAGGACATCGATCCTGAGGCGGACGAGGCGCCCAGGCGTTCGGCCCCCTGGTCAGCGCCATGGCCGCCGTCGCCGGCGCTCCACTCAGCCGCTGCAAGATCGGCGCGGTGATCCTGTCGCCGGCGGGGTCCGACTACGGCATCGCGGCGAGCTTCTACTCGGTCCCGCTGCCGGCCAGTGAGCTGCCGGAGGAGATCGAGGATGAGGCGGACGAGGAGGACGAGGTCGAGGTCGGCGGCCGCTACGGCCGCGCTGTGGCCGACATCGAGGTGCCTCAGGCCGATGTCGAGGTCGAAGGCTCCAGCCACGTCCTTCACGAGACCCGCACCGATGTCGCCACGCGCGGCTTGATCCGCGACCTGGCGGATGACCCGTCCGCGGCGCTGACGGTGCTGGTGGCGCAACTGTTCAAGCAGCTGGCCCTGCACTCCTCCGGCGGCCTCGACGCCTCGGCCCTGCAGATCTCAGGGCGTGCGCTATAGCCGGGGCTCCACGCCGCCGATCGCGTCCTTGGACGGCGAGGTGAAGGCCCGTCTCGACGCCAGGCGGGCGGCCTACAAGGCCTCGGGCCTGCGGCCGATCACCTGGGTCGAGACCCTGGCGCACGGGGAGAAGATGGCCCTGCTGGCCGAACTGACCGCCATGTCCCTGAACCTGCGCGAGGCCCGCACCTCGATGATCCGCCACGCGGCCCGCGCCGAGGCCGCTGAGATCGCCGCGCTCTGCGGCGCCGACATCTCCGCCCACTGGACCCCGGACGCGGGCTATCTCGCCGTCCACTCCAAGAAGCAGCTGCTGGCGCTGCTGGACGAGATGGAGGCCGAGGATGACCGGGCCAGGACGCTGAAGAAGGACGACCTGGTCGCCTTTGTTGGCGAGGCGGCGGCCGAGCGTCAGTGGGCCCCCGGCCGCGCTGGCCTGGGATCGGCCGCTGGAGGTAGAGGCGGCGGAAGACACTGAGACCGAGGCCGATCCCGAGGAGGACGAGGCCCAGCCGGACGCCGGCGCCGTCTGTGCGCCCGAGGTGTCGATCGCCGCCTAGCGCCAGCCTGAAACGGCCCTCGTCAGGCTCTGGCGGGGGCCGCATTCATGCATGCCGGGCCGCAATCAATAATCCTGATCGACGTCGTAGGGGTCGTAGTCGCCGGCGTCGAGATAAGGGCTGTGTCGGAAAGCTCGCGCCCGACACCTTGTGTTTACAAGGCTGTCGGCAACCGGGACGATCGCTTACGCAAGGGCTTGGTTGGGCTCGAAAGGTCAGGCTCGGCCCCAGTCGTCTATTCGTCTACGGGCTCCGGGCCCGCGCCGGAGTGCGGAGCCCACGAGCGCAACCTCGCCAGCGGGGACGGTGTTCTTCACTTCCGGGTGCTGGGCCGACCGGTAGATGATCGCGTCGA